>CAWFPJ010000023.1:0-899407 GCA_963817515.1 Bryobacterales bacterium
AAATTACGACGCGTGGCTCTTTATGCGCGCGTATCCACTCTCCACGGCCAGCAGGATCCCGAAATGCAGCTTTCAGAATTGAGGGAGTATGCCACTCGCCGCGGTTTGAGCATTCACGAGGAGTATGTCGATCAAGGCGTCTCGGGCTCCAAGGAGTCCCGACCGGCACTCAATCGCCTGATGTCTGAGGCGCAGCGGTGCAGATTCGACGCTGTACTGGTTTGGAAGATTGACCGATTCGGGCGCAGTCTCAAACATTTGGTCAATTCTCTTGCCGACTTGAGCGCATATGGAATCGCATTCATCAGTCTGCGCGACAGCCTGGATTTGAGCACGCCATCCGGCCGACTGATGTTTCAGATCATCGGCGCAATGGCCGAATTTGAGCGGGCGCTAATTCAGGAACGGGTGAGAGCCGGTCTTCGCAACGCCAAGGCTAAGGGCAAGAGAATCGGCCGCCCACGGCTAGTTGTCGACTCTGCTAGGGTACTTCAGCTCCGCGCCGCAGGGCCGTTCCTGGCGCGATATCTCGGCGTTTCTGAAGCTCGGCCTTGGGACGGTCTATCGGGCCGCTGGTTCAACTAAGAAGAAGGCTCCCTGAGCTTCGGAAGAAAATCTCGCTAAGCAAGGTTCCGGGTATAATGAGCCACACCCCCAAAAGCCTTGCGGGTCCAGATGTTGCCCGCAAGCAGCAGTTTATCCTTCTCCGCAAAATTCTTGAATGGCACTCCGATTGGTTGCTCCACTGACAATTCGTATCGTCTCTGGCAGATCGTGAGGTGGTTCCTCACTGCCCAATGCCGGGTTTCCTAGCTCCAGCAGGGCTACCTTCAGAGCATGTAGCGATCCAGAAAATCTTGGCCCAGCCAGACGGAGCTCATCCGGTTTAAAGTCGTCGGTTTCCATCCCAACTCTTCGCAACTCCTGGATGTAACGGACAGCCTTGCCGAAAGCGACTTTGTTAATACCAGAGGACGGCGTCTCTCCAGCCAGGAACACGAGCAGAAGGTGCGTATGGGATATTTCTTGTCAGTTGACGTTTTTTCCAGAGGCGTGCATGGCGGTTTGTCCAACTGGTCCACGCAGTGGAACAGAAGAAGGCCAGGCTGGTCCTCCCGTAGATGTTGATCACGCATACTTTGTTTGAGCTAATTGCCGGCTTTGCGTGGTAGACGGGGCGTTCCGACGCATTGGATGTCGTCCTTGACATGGTTGGGCCCGTGCCGGCCGGCGAGACTCCCCGCCGGGAGCGTTTCGGCGAGTTCGTGATGAGCACCTTGGGGCCGGTGCCACTGCTGGGAGAGGCCGCCGGCGCGGCGATCGAGCAGTGGATGAACACGCCGAAAGAGTGGGGCCAGGGGTGGGGAGCCTTCGGCAAACGCTTCGGCAGCAACCTGGCCTACAACGGCATCCGCCAGACGATCACTTATGGCGGGTCGCTGGCCCTGGGTGAGGACACTCGATACTTTGCGTCGCGGCAGTCCGGCGTCTGGCCCCGCACCCGGCATGCGCTGGTCAGCACATTCACCGCCCGTCATTCGGATGGCAGCGTTTCCTTTTCGTATTCCGGTACCGCGGGAGTGATCGGCGCCAGCGCGATCTCTAGCGCCTGGGGTCCGGACTCATGGAAAGGCCCCGGCAACATTGCGAAGAATGCGGGAGTCTCGTTCGCCTCTACCGCCGCCTTCAATGTCGTGCGGGAGTTCCTGCCCGACATTCTTCATCGCCGCCGAAAGTGATAGACGGGCGTCGGCCCGCCGTAACCCGGCGGTTCCCATTCCAGTCTTAGCGGAGTGATGAAGCTTTTTTGCCTCTTCGCCCTGCTGGTGGCTTGCGCCGCCGCGCAGACGGTGGAGGGCAGTGTATTCGACGCTGCGACCGGTGCCGGCGTGGGTGGCGTCAAAGTGGAGCTGCTCAAGGGCGCGACGGCGTTTTATGAAACCACCACGGATGGCGGAGGCCGCTTCCGCATCGATAGCGTCAGGGAAGGCGATTACGCGGCACGCTACCAGTCGCCTGACTATTGGTTGACGGCCGGCCCGTCGGATTACCGGGTGTTTCACGTGACCGCGGAGAGCCCGGTGAAGCTGGAGGCGCGGCTGATGCCGTGGTCCCGGATCTCTGGACGCGTGGTGGACGGCAAGGGCAACGACGTGGCCAATGCGCGCGTGCAGCTGACCGGCGTGGGGATGGTGGCCAATGGCCGCACCTACCTGCGAACTTCCTGGGGTGGCGGAGGCGGCGGCCAGTTGAGTGAGTCCCCTTTGGAAATGGCGCTTTACGGGGAATACGGACGCCCATGGAAAGTTCGAGGTGCAACTGATGCCCGGCACCTATGGACTTTCCGTGCTTCCGCCGCCGGATTTGAAGCCGCCCGAGCCGGAACCGGACGGTCCCGTGCTGGCGTGGAAGCGGACTTACTATCCCGGCGTGGCAGATCCGGAAGGCGCATCGAAGATCGTGGTGCTTGCCCGGTGGCCAGACTTTGGATATCGAACTGAAGCTGCTGGCAGTCCCTGCACATGCGGTTCGCGGAATGGTGCTCAACCCCGACGGCACTGCTGCGCCGAAGGTGCGGATTGCTCTGGGCGAGGTGCTTCGCTCCGCTACCGTGGAATCGAAGGCCGATGGCACATTCGAGTTTCTGGCGGTGGCGGAAGGCGAATGGCGCTGCCTGGCCGAAACGCAGAAGGGCTCCGTGAAACTGCGGGCGGCGGATTCGATTGAAGTCACGCGGCACGACCTGGAGGACGTGAAACTTCGTCTGGTCGCGCCGATAATGATGCGGGGCAAAGTGATCATGGAAGTGCCGAAGGACGCGCCTGCTCCGAGGGCGGGTCCGTTCATTCTTTCCCTGCGCGTAGGCCGCACACGCATCCCAGGCGATCTTGGGTTGATCGGCGGCATAATGGCCAACCCGGATACCAAGGGCGATTTCATCATGCAGGATGCCTACCCCGGCGTGTACCGGCTGGCGCCGCTGATGCAAGCGCCCCCGCCGCCCTATTACCTGGATGAGGTCCGCGTTGGCGGCGCGGATCTGGCGATGCAGGACGTGGAGAGTCTCCTCCGATGTCGCGATCAGCGTGGTGTACCGTACTGACGGCGGCTCAGTAGGCGGCAGGGCGAAGAACTGCACTTCTGGCGGAGTGCTGTTGGTTCCGAGCGATCCGGCCCGGCGAAGGGCGGGATTCTCCAAGTCCGGACCCTGCGATTCCATCGGGCATTACGAGATACGCGCGGTGCGCCCGGGAGAGTATTATGCGCTGGCCTTCGCCGGCAACGGCCCCGTGTCGGCGGTGGATGAAGCGCTCCTCGGCCAGGCCGTCAAAGTCACGGTACGGGCCGGCGAAGCGACAGTCGGCCGACCTGTCGACCGTCACGAGGCCGGTGTATTGATTCTGGGGTGATACTCGCGCTGAGTGCCCTGCAATTCGGGCAATCCGGCCAGGGCGGCGGAGAACTCGATCTGAGCAAAAAGGCGTAGATCGTCATCGGGAATGCGGTCGAGATAAACCGCGCCGTCGCGGCCCAAGCGTTTTCCGGCGCGAGTAGAGGATGCCGCGGAAACGGCAGGTGGAAGGCCAAAACTCCCGCGGGGCCTGGTTCGGGTTCTCCGGTGAAGCGTCCTTGCGGTATTGTTCGAGCGCATGCTCGATCGAAGGGAGAAAGTCTCCGTCCTCGCGATGCCTGAAGGAGCGACTTCATGTACGGGAAATCCCGCGGGTATCCGGCCATTCCGTAGCCCACGAGTCCGCCCACGCTGGGCTGCCGACGTTTCGCCTCTTCCATCACCGATTCCATGCCGTTGGGAAAACGGCGCGCGGCCGCGGCGAGTTCCTCATGCTCACCGATCAGTGATTCCACCAGCGGCGCGTCGAGACTGCCGCAGAATATGGAGGATCGTAAAGATGGTGTGCACCCGACCCGAGGTGATCGTTACCGTTCGATCCTGGTCATACGTGGCGGTGATCGGCCATTCGGCTGGCTCAGGGTTACGCGGACAATTTCCCGCGCAGCTTCCCGCGCCTCTTCTTCGGGCAGTATCTTCCATCCCGACTGGAATACCGTGAGGAAGCGGGACCAAACCGGTGCTCCGGCGCGGCTCGCCACGCCTCCATTGCGCGACGGAATACCGCCCGCCTCCGTTCGTCGTCGCCGAACCACTGCATCAAACTGGATGCGACCGAGAATGGAAAGCTGGAAGGCTCGTCGTAGCGGATCACATAGTCGTACGCCGCGTCCCCGCGTTCGTGCTCGAGCATGATCCTGCCAAGCCTCTCCGACAGGAATCGCCGCGGGCCATGAGTCGCGGCCGGCATCTCGGGCAGAAGGTCTGGCGCCACTGCCGCAGCCAGCAATTGGGCCTGTTCGAGAAGAAATTCACCATCGCGGCCGGAAATCCGCCGGGTTTCATCGAGCGCCCGTTGGAACGTGAGGCGCGCCTGAGCAGGGTCAAAGGCGGTCTGACACGGGCGATTCGCAGCAGGGCGGCCGCGCGAACCGCCGGTTCGGATCTCTCCGCCTGCGCCAGCGCGCCAGCCAGCAGATCGTCCGTCATGAACGCAGTTTAGCGGATTCGCTCCGCCTGCGCCGAGCCTACACCAGGACCGCCGCCAGCAGCCCTTTGTGCTTCAGCCCGGAGAGCGCAAGTCCGTAGCGTCCGCGGATTCCGGTCTTTTCGAAGATGTGTTTCAGGTGGATCTTGACCGTTCCGGTGCGGATTCCCAGGCTCTGGCCGATCTCTTTGTTCTTGTACCCGCGCTCCACCAGGTCCATCACTTGCACTTCGCGCGGGGTCAGAGCGGAACGTCCTGTGCGCAGGGGCATGCGCGCATCGCGGGCGACTTCGTTCTCCATCCAGGTTTGCTCCCGCCGCCACCGCGCGGAGACAAGCCGCAAGGTCGGCCAGGGAAGCAGTCTTGCGGATCACGCCGGCCGCGCCGGCCTGCAGAAAGCGCAGCGCCTCGGACTCGCTCATCGGCGTGCCCCACACGATCACCGCGGTCGGTTTGTCCGCGGTGCTCAGCAGGCGCACCCAATCGGTCACGGTATGTGCGCCGAAGGCTTTGTCCACCACCAGAATCGAGGGCTGGAGTTCGCGCACCGCCGCCACGGCATTTTCCACGTTGGTTTCCACCGCGACCACGCGCGGACCATCAATCGATTCCAGGAGGCAACGCAAGCCCTCCATGGCGACCGGTTCGGGATCACAAACCGCCAGAGTAATTTCCACAGCTCACACGAATTATCGGCTGGAACGTTTTGATAGTTTAGTGGACGAATCGGGAATTAAGTCTCAGATAGTTGCAGCGGAGGACAAGGCGCGCTCCCTCACGGTTCGTGGCCTGAACGCGCTTAAACGGTCACTGCGCCCAGGGAAGACTTCGGCCAGGTCGATCCAGCAGTTGCCCAGCGTATTCTGCACGAAAGCGGTGCGCTCGGCGCGGAAGCTGCGCGGCCCATCATAAGCATCCCAGAGCTCCTGCGCCCTCCGGTTGACAGCCGCCACCTCGCCCGGCGGAATTTCCTGCGCCAGGGTGATGTGGGGGTGATAGGCGAATGGCTCGTCGAATTCCAGCGCCTCCGAATTCATGGCTGCGTGAAAACGGAACATTTCCTCCGCGCCCTGGCCCAACTGCGACGTAAATCACGTTCGTCACGGGGAAGATGCAGATTCGTTCCAGTACGATGTCGAACGGCGCCCAGTTGCCGGCGCACACCCTGACCTGCTCGCTCGCCACCTGCCAATCGACGGCCAGCGGGCGCGGCGGCAGTACGCTGACATGTGCGTGCGGGTTGCAGCCCGGCACTAATTCCCGGCGAAGATCGTCCAGAAAACGCCCCAACGGATCGGGTATGTAGATGACCAGTGCAAATACATTGAGCCGCTGCTCGGCGGGAATCCGGGACAGCACCCCGTTCGAATTAAAACCCATCTGTCTACATAGTAACCGTTTTGTGGTTTTTGTCACGCCACCGCCGTACCGGGTACGAGCCACCTGTTACGCTTAAAGGTAATGCCGAGTACCAGCGATACCAACCCTCTTTTGCACGTCGAGTTCCGAATTCCGTTCGACCGCATCCGCGCGGAGCACGTGGAACCCGCCGTCACCGAACTGCTGCGCCAGGCCCGTGCCGGCCTCGCCGCGCTGGCCGCCCCCGATCGCCGAGCCCACCTACGACAACACGATGCACGCGCTGGACCAGCTTACGGAGCCGCTCGATTGGACCATGGGCGTGGTGCGCCACCTGGAAAGCGTGGCCACCTACCCGGAGTTGCGCGCCGCTTTCAACGCCGCGCAGCCCGAGGTCAGCGCCTTCTATTCGGGCATTCCGCTGGATGCCGGCCTATGGAGTAACATCAAGGCCTACGCCGCCAGCCCCGACGCCGCACAACTCACCGGCACGCGCCGCCGCTTCCTGCACAAGACCGTCGACACCTTCCGCCGCCACGGCGCCGATCTGGATCCCGCCGGCAAGAAGCGCCTGGAGGAGATCGACGTCGAGCTGACGCAGATCACCACCAAGTTCGCGGAGAACGTTCTGGACTCCACCAACGCCTTCGAACTGGTGCTCACCGAATGAAGCCGAACTGGCCGGACTGCCGCCTACCGCCATCGCCAGCGCGCGCGAGAGCGCCGCAGCGCAAGGGACTGGAAGGCTGGCGCTTCACGCTGCAGGCGCCGGATTACTTCGCGGTGATGACCTACCTGGACGACGCGCGATCCGCCGCAAGGTGTACGAGGCCTTCGCCGTGCGCGGCGCCACCGGCGAGCGCGATAACCGGCCGCTGATCACGCGCATCCTGGAATTGCGCCGCGAGAAGGCCGCCCTGCTGGGCTTCGCCAATTTCGCCGACCTGGTGCTGGAAGATCGCATGGCGCACACCGGCGACCGCGCCCTGGCCTTCCTGGAGGATCTCAAGGGCAAGACTGCGCCGCCGCTTCCAGCAGGAGAATCGGGAGCTGTTCGAGTTCCGCCGCAGCCTGGAAGGGCCGGCGCGCCCGAGCTGGCGCCGTGGGACGTCGCCTACTACGCCGAGAAGCAGCGCACCGCGCTCTACGATTTCGACGAGGAAGCGCTGCGCCCCTACTTCCCGATGGAGCGCGTGGTCGGCGGCCTGTTCGAACTCGTACACCGCCTGTACGGCATCCGCGTGGAAGAGGAACGGCGTGCCGGCCTGGGATCCCGAGGTGCAGTATTACAATGTCCGCGATGAGGAAGGCGTCTTCGTGGGCGGATTCTATGCCGACTGGTATCCGCGCGAGAACAAGCGCGGCGGCGCCTGGATGGACGGGCTGATCACCGGCGGTCCGGCCGGCGATGGCTTCCAGCCGCACCTGGGATTGATCTGCGGCAATCTCACGCCGCCGGTGGGCGGCAAGCCGGCGCTGCTCACGCATCGCGAGGTGGAGACGATCTTCCACGAGTTCGGCCACCTGTTGCACCACCTGCTGAGCCGGGTGGAGATCCGCTCGCTGGCCGGCACCAACGTCGCCTGGGATTTCGTCGAACTGCCTTCGCAGATCATGGAGAACTGGTGCTGGGAGCGCGCAGGCGCTGGACCTGTTCGCGCGCCACTACGAGACCGGCGCGCCGATTCCCGACGAGCTGTTTCAGAAGATGAAGCGGGCCCGCACCTTCCGCGCCGCCAACGCGCAGATGCGGCAAGTGGGCTTCGGCTTCATCGATCTGCTGCTGCACGTGCGCTACGATGCCGGCGCGCGATGGCGATCCCGTGGCTTACTCGCGCCGCCTGCTGCAGGAGTTCAGTCCCGCGCCGCTGCCCGCCGAACATGCCATGATCGCGGCCTTCACGCACCTGTTCGCCGCTCCGGTGGGTTACGGCGCCGGCTATTACTCGTACAAATGGGCGGAGGTGCTGGAGGCCGACGCCTTCACGCGTTTCCGCGATGGCGGCATTTTCAGCCGCGAGATCGGCGCGCGAATTCCGCGGCGAAATTCTGTCGCGGGGCGACAGCGAAGATCCGGCGGAATTGTATCGCCACTTCATGGGCCGGGATCCGGACCCGAACGCGCTGCTGGTGCGGTCCGGATTGGCTTAGGGAAACACGGCTAAAAACGCGAGTATCATGAATTACGATAAGGTGGTCTAGTCCTGTAACTGAGCGGGCGTAAAGGCATTCGCTTTTGCCCGACTGAGCCGATGGCTGGAATCGGCCCTGCGATGAGTGCCGGTCTCCCGTTGTGGATCATTCCGGCCGTTGCGAGTGAGGTTCTAACTGCGTGAGTGTCGCCGACGGTTCGCCCGGCACCGAATCCTCCAGGCTTTGGCGCTACGGCGCAGCGGTCCTTTCCGTGGTGGTTGCAGCGGCTGTTCGGCTGGCCCTCGATCCGTTCGTCGGCACGGAACATGTGCTGTTGGCGTTTATCCTCGCCGTCGTAGCGGCGTCACGATTCGGCGGGACCGGCCCTGGCCTGCTTGCCTCCGCCCTCAGCGTGGTCACGGCCTGGTACTTCTTCGTTGAACCCCATTTCTCTTTTGCCATTACAACCCAGTCCAATGTCGGGAGTTTGGCGGTGCTGGCTGCTGCGGGCGCGGGCGTCAGCCTGCTGATTGGCCAACCGGCGCCTACAGTCGTACGCCGCAAGGAGACGGACACGCGATCGGTCGTTTCTACGGCGGACTATCTTGTTCGGTCAGCGCCTTACTCGTGCTGACAATCTTTACGCGGTTGTTGTATGACGATTTCGCCAGCGAGAGAGACCGTCAACAGTGGGTGACGCACTCATACCAGGTCATCAGCGCAACCCGGGCGCTGTTGTCGAATCTGCAGGACGCCGAAACCGGGCAGCGCGGGTACCTGCTGACGGGGGATGAAAGCTACCGCGAGCCCTTCGACTCCGCGCTCCGGGAACAGCAGTCAATTCGGCAGACCCTGCGCCAGTTGACCGCGGGCGACACGGCCCAACAGGCAACGCTCGACACCGTCGATCGCCTGGTGGAGGAGAAGTTTCAGGAACTCCAGAAAACCATGCGCTCTGCGCCGGCGAGGGAATGGACGCTGCATTGGCCGTGGTTCGCACCGGCGAGGGCAAGCGGATCATGGACGAATGCCGCGCCGTGCTGCGCGCCATGGAAGAAGGGGACCGGCTTCTGCTGGCGAAACGGACTGCGGCGGCCGACGCGCAAAACGTCCGAACGCGCTGGGTCCTGGAGTTGGGCAGCGGCAGCCTTGTGGTGTTGCTGGTGATTGCCGGCGCAGTCATCGAGCGGGATAGCCGCGATCGCGAGAGCGCCCGCCAGGCGGTGAGCGAGAGCGAGGAGCGCTTACGGCTGGCCCTGGATGCCGCAAGCGCCGGACGTTGGGAATGGGACATCGGGACCAACGAAAACTGTGTGGTCCGAGGAATTGTGGAAATTGTATGGTCGGAGCCGCACAGCCGCACCTCATCCTACGATCTCTGGCGCGAAATCGTGCATCCGGAAGACCGTGCCGACGCGGAAAAGGTCGTGGCGGACGGCAGCCCGCAACGGAACGGAGCTGAATGTCGAGTTCCGCGTGTGCGATCGCGACGGCACGGTGCGCTGGCTGTTGTCTCGAGGACGGCCGCTACGGGATGGCAAAGGCCGTCCGGCGCGCTTCGTCGGCATCGTGCTGGATATCACGGCTCGCAGGCGCGTCGAAGAGGCCATGCGAGCGCGCGAGCAGGATCTGCGACGTTTCGCGGAGTTTGCGCCGGTAGCCATCGCCATGTTCGACCGCGAGATGCGATACCTGGCGGCGAGCAAGCGTTTCCGGGACGACTTCGGCCTTGGCGACCAGGAGCTGCTGGGTCGCAGTCATTACGATGTCTTCCCGGAAATTCCGAAGCATTGGCGCGACGTTCACCGGCGATGTCTCGCGGGGGCGGTCGAGCGCAATCCCGGGGAGCTATTCCAGCGGTCAGACGGCAGCGAACAGTGGATCCGGTGGGAGATTCAGCCGTGGCATAGGACCGACGGGGAAATCGGCGGCATCACGCTCTTTTCCGAGGAGATCACCCAACAAAAGCGGTCGGAGCAGGCGCTGCGCGAAAGTGAGGCACGGCTCCGGTTGGCGCAGCAGGTCGCCCTGGTAGGCACGTTCGAGTGGAATATTCAAACCGGCGGTACAATACCTGGACTCCGGAACTGGAAGCGATGTACGGCCTCAAGCCGGGTGAGTTCGCGGGGAGCCAAAAGTCTTGGGAGGAACTGGTGCATCCCGGCTGACCGGGCGGAAGCCGTGCGCCAGGTTCAACTGGCCATGGAGACGGGCAGGTTCGAAGCCGAGTGGCGTGTGGTGTGGCCGGACGGAACGGTGCGGTGGCTCGCAGGAAGAGCCTGGCTCTTCAAGGACGAGGCGGGCAAGCCATTGCGGTTGATCGGCGTCAATATCGATATCACCGAGCGCCGGGCGGCGGAAGCGGTCGCACGCCGCTGGCAGCGCGTATTCGAGCAGGCCGAACTGGCGATTGCCCTGAGCGACTCTGCTGCCGGAACCTTCCAGACGGTGAATGAATCGTTCGCCCGGGAGCGCGGCTACACCGTATCTGAGCTGTCAGGTTGTCCTATCAACAGGCTCTTCCCGACGCACGCCCAGGCCGCCATGCGAGACTCCGTTACCATGGCCGACCGGGACGGGCACATCAGCTTTGAGTCTGAGCATCAGCGGAAAGACGGGTCCTGCTTTCCCGTGCGAATCGACCTGACCGTGATTCAGAATGAGGAGACCGTATCGCGCGTGGCTTTCGTACAGGACTTGACGAAGCAGAAGCAGGCGGAGTATCAAATCCGTCAGCTCAATGCAGGCTTGGAAAGGCGCGTTCGCGAACGAACCGCGCAACTCGAAACGGCAAATCGGGAACTGGAAGCTTTTGCCTATTCGGTCTCACACGATCTGCGAGCGCCGCTGCGCGGCATCGATGGCTGGAGCCTGGCTCTTGCCGAGGATTATGCCGGTCAGCTTGACGCCCGGGCGCTCGGGTACCTGGACCGGGTGCGCTCCGAAACGCAGCGCATGGGATTGCTGATTGACGACCTGTTGCACCTTTCGCGCGTTACCCGCTCCGAGATGCAGTTCGCACCCGTCGATCTTACGGCAATGGCGCACAGTATCGCCGCCCGGTTGGCCGAGGAAAATCCTGGCCGCCAGATCGAATTCGTTATCGAACCGGGGCTGACTGGGGTGGGCGACGCCCGGCTCCTCGAGATCGCGTTGACCAACCTGCTGTCGAATGCGGTGAAGTTTACGGGGCCGCGCGCGCAGGCGCGAATCGAATTCGGCCAAACCAGTTACAATGGCGGCCTGTGCTTCTATGTTCGCGACGACGGAGTGGGATTTGACATGGCGTACGCAGGACAAGCTATTCCGCGCTTTTCAGCGCCTGCACAAAACGTCCGAGTTCCCGGGCACAGGCATCGGCCTGGCAATTGTGCAGCGAGTAATCCATCGTCATGGCGGTAAAGTGTGGGCCGAAGCCCAGATCGGAACGGGGCGCAAAGTTCCTTTTCACACTCGGAGAAACAGCATGAATTCCAACAAGGTAATTTTATTGATCGAAGATAATCCCAGCGATGTGGAACTCACCAGGCGGGCGCTCGAAAAGAGCCGGATTGCCAACGATATGGTGGTCGCCGAGGATGGTGAGGCGGCGTTGGAATACCTTTGGCGCCGGAAGGCGCTTCCGAACTGCCCGCCCTCGCCTTGCTCGATCTGAACCTTCCCAGAATTATCCGGGCTTGAGGTGCTTCGCCGGATTCGGGCCGACGCCCGAACCAGGCGGATGCCCGTTGTCATCCTGACGTCATCCAAGGAGGAACAGGACCTCGCGGCGGGATACGATCTCGGTGTCAACAGCTACATTCGAAAACCGGTGGACTTCAAGCAGTTCGCCCATTGTATCGAGCAGCTTGGTTTGTACTGGCTGGTGCTGAATGAGCAGCCGCCGGCCGTGAAGTGAGTGGCGACATGAGCGAAATACTGCGTGTTTTACAGGTCGAGGATTCCGAAAGCGATGCCGCGCTGATCGTCCGCCTTTTGGAGAAGGCTGGGTTACGACGTGCGGGCCGAGCGGGTAGAGGATTCCGCCGCCATGCGCGCCGCTCTGGCCGGCAAGACTTGGGACGTGGTCATTGCCGACTATCATCTGCCGGGATTTGACGCTCCCGAAGCACTCGCAACGCTGCACGATACCGGACTGGACCTTCCGTTCATCGTAGTTTCCGGCACCATGGGCGAAGATGTTGCCGTCGGAATGATGCGGTCGGGCGCGCACGACTACTTGATCAAGGACCACCTGGCACGCTTGGCGCCCGCTGTCGAGCGCGAAGTCCGGGAAGCGCATATCCGGCAGGAACGCAAGCAGGCGGAAGAGTCGTTGAGACTCGCGCTGATCGCCGCCGAGGAGGCGAACCACCGTTACCATCTTGGTCGCCGATCAAAGCCGCACGATCATCTGGGAAGTCGATGCCGGGGGATTGTACACCTATGTCAGCCACGTATCAGAGGCGGTCTTTGGTTATCCGCCCCAGGAATTGATCGGCAAGAAGCATTTCGGCGATATTCATCCCGACGAAGGACGAGAGGCGTTCAGGGCGGCCGCACTCGACATCCTTGCAAGCGGCAAGCCTTTCCTTGATTTCGAAAACGCGGTGCGCACTAAGGATGGCCGGATCGTCTGGGTATCCACTAATGGCATCCCAAATCTCAACTACCGAGGCGAACTCGTAGGATATCGCGGTTCCAGCACGGACATCACCGAACGCAAGCGGGCTGAGGCGGCGCTTCGGGCCAGCGAGGAACGCTATCGGCTGATCTCGGAGAATACGGCAGACGTGATCTGGCTGGTGGATGCAGGCTCCGGCCAGTACACCTATATCAGTCCGTCGCTGCAAAACCTGCTCGGATATTCCCCTGAAGAGCTTCTGGGGAAAGATATGGTGGTTACGCTTACCCCGGAATTCCGTGAATACGCCACCACCCGCCTCGCGGATGTGATGGCGGCGTCTGCAGCCAATGACGCGCCCCCGCGAACACAAGTTCATCAAATCGACCAAGTGCGCAAGGATGGGTCGCTGGCGCGCACCGAAGTGGCGATCACATTGTTGCGGAATCAGCAAGGCCAGGTCAGCGAATTCCTGGGAGTGACGCGCGACGTCACCGAGCGCCTGGAAGTGGAGGGCCGGTTGTTGCAGGCGCAGAAGCTGGAGTCGGTTGGCCGGCTCGCGGGCGGCGTGGCGCACGATTTCAACAACCTCCTCACGGTGATCAATGGGTATTGCGACATGCTCCTCGGCGAATTGACTCCAGACAACGCCTCGACTGAGCTTGTCGCCGAAATCAGAACCGCCGGCGAACGGGCCGCCGCGCTGAGCGGGCAATTGCTGGTGCTGAGCCGGAAACAAGTTGTTCAGGCGAAGGAAGTGAACCTGAACGACATCATCCTTGAAGTGGCGAAGATGCTGAGCAGGATAATCGGGGAAGATATCCGGCTGGAATCTGTTCTCAGCCCTTGCCTGGGATCTGTGCTGGCCGACCCCGGGCAGATGCACCAGATCCTGATGAACCTGGCGGTCAACGCACGCGACGCAATGCCCAACGGCGGCACGCTGCTGATCGAGACCACGAACCTCGATCTCGAGGAAGGTTTCAGCGGCCCGCATGCGGAGGTACAGGCGGGACGCTACGTGCAACTGAAGGTCACTGACACGGGCATCGGCATGACAAAGGAAGTGATATCACACCTCTTCGAACCGTTCTTTACCACCAAAAAGGCGGGGGAAGGCACGGGTTTGGGCCTGGCGACGGTGTACGGTATCGTCAAGCAGTGCGGCGGATCGATTTGGGTATACAGTCAGCCGGGTCAGGGTACGAACTTCCAGATCTACCTGCCTCGGATTGAGCCGCAGGCGGCGGCGGCAAAAGAGGCGGCACAGGCGACCCCCACGCGTGCATGGCACGGAGACGATCCTGGTGGTGGAAGACCAGGATCAGCTTCGGAAGATGACGGTAAGGGTGCTGCAAAGCCACGGATACCATATTCTGGAAGCCGCCGACCCGGACGCGGCGCTGCTGCATTCCGCCAACTACGCCGGACCGATTCACCTGCTGCTGACGGATATGGTGATGCCCGGAATGATGGGTCCCGAACTGGCGGACAGGATCAAACCGCTGCGTCCGGGATTGGGGGTGGTTTTCATGTCCGGTTACAACGAGCGCGCCCTGCTGGATCGGAAGATCACGGAGGCGGCTTATCTGGCGAAACCGTTTTCCCCCAAGTCTCTGGCAATCAAGGTGAGGGAAGTGCTGGATTCAACCAGGGACGCCGGCTTGAACGCCGCGAACCCTTCCCTTTGGCGAATTTCCCGTGTAATCTGTGGTTGGAGCATCATGATGACACAGACAGGCTCAGCCAAAGTCGAGTGGAATCCGGAAAAGAAGCATTGGCAGGTGGTGATCCAGGTGGGCGCCGAAGTAATCCGGCGCCAGTGCGCGAAGACCCCGCCGGACGCCGACGACCCGGCACTCCGGTCCCTAGCCATCCAGACGGCCCGCGACGAGGGCTACACGCTGGACGAGGCGCACGTCTCCATTGTGCACTGACCGGAAGTGCCGCATCCTGCCGGCCGCCAGTCTATGCTGTCAATAGATGGAATGGCATAAAATCTTCGACCCCAACAGCCAGGAACTCGATCGCCTGGCGGAGCGCTATCACCTGCACCCGCTCCACATCGAGGATTGCCGCCACCGCAACCAAAGCGCCAAGATCGAAGAAGACCCCGGGTACATCTTCACCGTCATGAAAGGCGTCCGCCTGGACCCGGAAGGCGCGCTGCTAACCGCTGACCTCGATATCTTCGTCGGCTCGGATTTCGTCATCACCGTGGTGGAAGACGATTGCCCGGAGATGCGCAATCTGCTGGAACAGGTCACCAAGGCATCCGAAACCAATCCACGTGCCGACCAGATCTACTACCGCATCCTCGACCACACGGTGGACACCTACCTGCCGGTATTGGACCACTACAGCGAGGGTATCGACACGCTCGAAGATCAGGCGCTGGAGGCCCCCACCCCGCAGACGCTAGCCGAGATCTTCTCGTCCAAGCGCAACCTGATTATGCTGCGCCGCGTTCTGGTGAACACCCGCGACGTTGCCAGCCACCTGCAGCGCACCGAGTCGCCTTACATCAGCCGCGACATGTGGCCCTTCCTGCGCGATGTCTACGACCACGTGGCGCGCAATCTGGACACCGTGGAAATGCTACGTGACCTGCTCACCGGAGCGCTCGACGTTTACCTTTCCAGCGTGGCCAACCGCACCAATCAGGTGATGAAAGTGTTGACCGTCCTGGGCACGGTCGCGCTGCCCGCCCTGGTGGTGTCCGGCATCTACGGAATGAACGTGAAAGGATTGCCCGGGACCGAGTCTCCCTATGGCCTCGCCGTCGTATTCTGCGTGATGGTGGGGGCTACCGTCCGTGCTGCTCTGGGCGCTCAAGCGATTCCGCTGGTTGTGATTCGCTGGTTGTGATTACCAGGTCAGCCTGGCCGTGTATTGCATCGTACGCGCGCCCTGCGCCGAGTTGCGCAGGCTGATGATGCCCTCCGTGCTCGGCGTCCCGATGCCCGGCTGGTTCAGCACGTTGAACGCGTCCACGTTGATGCGCAGGCGTACGCGCTCCGTGATGGCCACGCTCTTGTACACGCTGGCCGAGAGATTGGTGATCCAGGGCCCGTTCACGTATTGATTTCGCAGCGGATTCAGACCCGTGTCGTAAGCCACAAGCTGGTTGGTGCCGTCCTTAAGCTTCACTGTCACATTGTTGGTGTTGTTAAAGTTGGCGTCCACCAGGCCGTTGGCAACCGCCGGGTTGATGTTATTCACCACCGGCGCGTAGCTGGAAGGAATCCCTTTGACGCACGCCGTCGCGCTGGCCACGCAGCTTCCGCTGCTGTTGGCAATCACCGTGGCCGGAAGGTAGCCGTTGTAATACATGTAACCCGAGAAGCAGGCGCCGCCGCGGCAGTCTTCGATCGGGTACTGCTTGCCGTACACTTCCAGCTTTCCAACCGCGCCCCAGTTGGTATTTGGCAGGGCGAAATAGCGGCTGTTGGAGGTTCCGTACCCCGCGATCTGCCAGCCGCCCACGACGCGATCCAGTTTTGAACCGATATTCCCGGCGAACTTCTTGCCGCGTCCAAGCGGCAGGTCGTACAGGTAATTGAAGCGTATGTGGTGCTTCGGTACATCGGCATCGCGCGAGTAGCGGTAGAAGCGCGTGCGGTCCGCCACGCTCGAAGGGTAAGCTCCGGGCATGAAGCGGTCGGGCTGGTCGATAGCATTCTGCGTGAAGTCGCCGCCCTGCGACGGCGTAGCTCCGGTTGACATGGAATTACTCAGCACGTAGAAGAACTGGAACGCCAGCCCCTTGCTGAGACGCCGCTCTGCTTCGAGCTGGATGCCCGAAAAGTTCGAATAGCCGAATTTGCTGTACACGCGGATGTCGCCCAGCACCGTCTGGTCGTAGGCGCGTCGCGCGGTATTGGCATACTTTCCGGTCGGCAGCGCAAGGCCGGTGGTCGCATACCATACGTAATTGCTCACCGGGTTGCGATTGAACAACTCCATCATTTCGAGATTGCGTCCCGCCGTGCCGATGAAGCCGGCGCGCACCACGGTGTCCTTGACCACCTCATGCTCGATGGTGAAATTGAACTCGTGCGCCTTCGCGGTAGGCAGGTCCGGATTCAGCGCCGTCATCTGTATGCCGGGCGCCGGAGGCGCGATGCGGATCGCATTGGTGGAATTCACGCCGGTAATCACATCCGGGGCATATCGCAACAGTGCGTTGGGCAGTGCGTCCACCGTATAGGCGGAGTCGTTCCAGCTCAAGCGGTAGGTGCCGGTCATCGGCGGATTAAAGCGTAGTTCGCTGAAGGTTCGCGCCGGAATCGGGAAGTAATACATGCCGTAGCCGCCGCGCACTACCAGGCTGCGCTTGCCGAAATGCGGGTTGTAGGCAAAGCCCAGGCGCGGCGTGAAATCGCGCTTGCTGGTTCGAATCAGGTCGTGCGGCAGGTGAGCCTGTTCCGGCGTGATGTACTTGACGCCTATATCGGTGTAGCCGTCGGCAATCGGCTTGGTAGTGTAGCCGCTGTCGATCAACTGCTGGGTGGTCACGGACCGCACCAGGCTCTTGCTCGGGAAATCCCACGCCGCCGTCATGCCCTTGCTGTCGAGATAAGGTCCCAGATATTGCCAGCGCAAACCCGCATTAATCGTCAGGTCGCGGCGAATCTTCCAGTTGTCCTGTATATACGCCGCCTCGTCCTTCCCCTTCATATTGAAATTCTGCGGCCGCCGCTGCTGCACGTAGGAATCGGCAATGCCCAGGAAGAAATTGGCGCCGTTGTCGCCGGTCAGCGCCTGTGCGCCGAACGCCGTGCCCGTGGACGGATTGTAGATCGCCGTGGCATTACTCGCATACGACAGAATCGATTGCTCCGGCGCGTCAGGCAGCGTGTCCAGGATCTCCTGCCGGTACCGCCAGCCGAATTCGAGCTGGTGCTGCCCGTGGTTCCACGAGTAGTTCTGCTCGCCGCTGAATACCTTCGTGTACTGGCTGCGCGGCACGATGCCGTTAATGCTCACGGCCTGGTAGTCGGCATTGTTGATATAAGGCGCGCCGTTGGCATTGAACGGATTCGGCGTGCCGAACAGCGCCGAAATGTTCTGCTGCGCGCTCGGCTGGTTCAGGCTGTACTGCCAGTCGATCAGCGACAACGTGACCACGTTCTCCACAAACAGCGTAGGCGTGAAGGTATGCGTCCAGGAGCCCATGGTGGTGTTCGAGAGCTCATAGTAGGTCTCGCGATTGTAGAGATTGTCGGTGGTGATCGGGAATCCGCCGGTGGAGAACGCGCGCCGGTTCATCTGATCGTTGGTGCCGCGCGAGAAACGGCCAAACACCAGGTCGTGATCGCTGACGCGGTGGTCGCCGCGGAAGGTCAACGTCCTCTGGTCGATATTGGTTGGCTGAAGCCCCGTAAAATTGCTGCCCACCAGCGGGCTGAGATTGTTGGTCGGCCGACGGAGTCACGCCGAACATATATTTCGCGATCGGCGACAGCCGGCTCATCGGCAGTTGATTGTTGATGTACGGAGTCTTGGAATAAGTGGGCCCGGCGCCCACCGACCACGGGTCGTACAGCGTAATGCGCCGGTTCTGCCCGTCGATCAGGCCGTTGAAATCGCCCTGCCGCATGGCGTCTGTCCAGACAGCCGAGGTGGTCGTGCTGGCCTGCCGGTTGCGCATCTCCTCCCAGGCAGCAAAAAGAAGGTCCGATTCTTTCCGTGATAAATCTTGGGGAGGAACACGGGGCCGCCCAGCGACGCGCCAAACTCGTTGCGTACCAGGTGCGGGGCCTTGGTGAATGTGTCCTGCCGCTGACGCGCCACGCCGAAGCCGCTGTTGCGGCCGGTCAGGAAAGCCGAGCCATGCAGTTCGTTGGTGCCGCTCCGCGTGATCATGATCGCGCTCGCCGGCCGGTTCAGCTTGGCGCTCGACACGGCCGTCTCCACGCGGAATTCCTGTATCGTGTCGAGACCGGGCGGACGCGATTGTATGGCGCCCGTATTGCGGTCCTGCAGGTTCACGCCATCCTGCACCAGGTCCATGGCCGAATCGCGCAGCCCGTAGACCTTGGGCTGGCTCGAACTGCCCTCCAAACCCGGAACGGCAATCTGCAGCAGGGTCTGTATACTGCGGCCATTGAGCGGCAGCTGCTCGATGCGCGCGCGCTCCACAATCGTGGCCACGGTGGGGCTGGTGGTGGAGAGCAGCGGCGTGACATCGCCGGCGACCGTAATCTGCTCGGCGGATCTCGCCACCGTGAGAGTGGAATCGATCACCGCGCGCTGACCGGCTGCCAGGGTCGCGTTGCCCTGCCACTTCTGCATGCCGGGGACGGTCACTTCCAGCCGGTACTCGCCGGTTTGCAGGGACGGAAACACATAGAATCCCGCCGTATTGCTTGTGGTCTGAAATTTATTTTCCGTCTGAATATGTTCCAGCGTCACGGCGGCGTTTGGGATCACCGCGCCGCTCGAGTCCGTGATCGTGCCCTGAATCTGGGCGACTCCGGTCTGGGCGTTCAGCGCGGCTGCGAGTGCCGCACAGACACAGATGGAAAGCAGAATGCGTTTCAACATGGAAAAGTCCCCTCTGGATCGGACTGCCCGCAGCCCGCCCACCCTGAAATTAAATTGCTGCGTCAAACTATATATCCGTTGGCCGGATAAAGTCAACGCCTATCCGATCCGGTGAAAACCGGGGCAGGCTTCCGGGAAGCCCACGCCGAATCGCACGCATCTCAAAGCTACGGAGGCTAATTTGAAATTTGCAAGAAATGTGTTTCTGATAGCAGGTCTGTGGGGCGTCCTCGTATTGACGCCCTTGTATTTCATGTTCGACCGGATCGGCGCCCAATACCCGCCGGCGATTACCCACCCCGACTTTTACTACGGTTTCGTCGGTGTTGGACTTGCCTGGCAGGCCGCCTTTTTGGTGATCGCGAGCGACCCGTTTCGCTTTCGCCCGATGATGCTCGCGGCGATGTTCGAAAAATTCAGCTACGTGCTCACCCTTAGTGTGCTCTACGCCCAGGGGCGCCTGTCTGCCGCCCAAGCAGTGGTTATCATGCCCGATCTGGTGCTTGGAATCCTGTTCGTCGTGGCCTTTCTGAAAACGTCGCGGGCACGTGAATCCAATTTCTCTTGACAGGACGCCCGAAATCATCCCATACTCTATCAATGAAGTATAGTATGCGCTTTGGTAGTGTGCTCCTGATCGCCTTCTCCACCTCGCTCGCTCTCGCACAGAGCGGAAACAGCACGATTTCCGGCAGCATCAAGGACGCCAGCGACGCCGCCATCCCCCAGGCCCGCGTCAAGATTACCAACGTGGAAACGGGCGTCCAGTTCGATACCGTTACTAACTCTGCGGGACTCTACCGCGCCGGAGCCCTGGTCCCCGGCAGCTACCGCATCGAGGCCGACGCCGTCGGGTTCGACCACCTGACGCGCGGCCCGCTCACCTTGCAGGTCAGCCAGACCCTGGCGCTCGACCTGACGCTCCAGGTCGGCCAGCAGAGCGCCACGGTCAACGTCGTGGAGTCGGCGCCGGTCACCGACTCGCAGTCCTCCAACATCGCCCAGGCGGTAAACCGCCAGATGCTGGCCGGACTGCCGCTGCCCAACCGCGCCGCGTCGTCGCTGGCCGCCCTGGCGCCCGGCGTGGTGATGATCGATAGCGGCTCGGGAACTGCCGAGAACTACCCCGTCTTCAGCGTGGCCGGTGGGCGCGCGCGCAATCAGAATTTCACCCTGGATGGCGGCAACGTATCCAACGCCGTGGGCCTTACCCGCCCGCAGCAGCTCACCAGCCTGCCGGTAGACGCCATGCAGGAGTTCCGCGTCATCGCCAACAACTACTCGGCGGAGTTCGGACACTCCACCGGCGGCGTGATCACCATGTCCACGCGTTCCGGAACCGCGCAATATCACGGCAGCCTGTTCGAGTCGCTCCAGAACAACGTCTTCAACGCTCGCAACTTCTTCGCCGCCACGCGCCCGCCCATCCGCCTCAACCAGTACGGCGCATCCTTCGGCGGCCCCATCCGCAAGGAAAAGACCTTCTTCTTCGTCACCTGGGAACGCACCGGCCAGTTGACCAGCGATACCGCCACCTCCACCGTGCCGACCGCGCTCAACCGCGCCGGCGATTTCTCCGATCTGCGCAGCAGCGCCGGTAAGCCGGTGCTGATCTACGATCCCGCCACCACCGTCGGGCACCACGCGCTCGCCCTTCCCCGGCAACCAAATCCCGCTCGCCCGTTTCGACCCGGTCGCCCTGGCAGCTTTAAACTACTTTCCCGTCGCCAACCGCGCGGGAAGCTCCACCAACGCCAACAATTTCGTCGGCTCGAGCGCCAATCGCCTCAATCGCGACATCGTCGTAGGGCGCCTGGATCATCAGTTCCGCCCCGCCGACCTGTTCACCGCGCGCTACTACATCAACAACAGCAGCACCAATAATTCCGGCACCTACGGCATTCCCGCGTCCGACCCCAACGGCGATCTCACCGACGTCCGCGTGCAAAGCATGCTGGGAGCCCACACGCACATCTTCCGCCCCGACCTGGTGAACGAACTGCGCGTCACCTACCTGCGCCGCAAGTTCCTGGATTCGCGGCCGGGCTACGGCGACAATCTGGCCAATTCCCTCGGGCTCAAGGGCGTGAGTGACGCCGCCTTCCCGGCCTTCACCATCCCCGGCTATGCCACGCTCGGCAACGCCACCGCGGTCTACCGCTTTCAGACGCCCATCCTCGACCGCCAGATTCTCGATTCGCTCTCCTGGAATCACGGCAAGCACGCCTGGAAGTTCGGCACGGAATTCCGCGCCGGCGCCAACGACGAAATCCGCGACCGCGGATCGGCCGGCAATTTCGCCATCAGTCCGCTGATCACGGACCTCCCCGGCGTTTCCGGCACCGGCAACGCGCTCGCCAGTTTCCTGCTCGGCGAAGTCAGCTCCGCCAGCGTGCAGGTCTCCGACAAGATTCCGTCGCGCGCCTCTTACCTCGCGTTCTACGCGCAAGACGATTGGCGCATCAGCAATCGCCTGACCGTCAATCTCGGCCTGCGTTGGGAGGCGGAACTGCCCCGCCGGGTCGTCGGCAACAAGATGAACTCGTTCGACCCCACCGCGATCAACCCGGTCTCCGGCACTCCCGGCGTGGTCACCTTCGCCGGCGTCAACGGCGTGCCCGAGCGCGCCTTTGCCACCGACACCAATAACTTCGGACCGCGCGTGGGCTTCGCCTATCGCATCCCGGGCAAACACGACACCGTGATTCGCGGCGGCGGCGGCCTCTTCTACGGACCCACCGTCAGCAACACCATCGGCGATGTGGCCTCGCTCGGCTTTTCCACGTCCGCCAGTTATGTGGCGTCACCCGCCGAATTGCAGAGCGCGCTGCGCCTGCGCGATGGTTTCCCCGCGGTCAGCCGGCCCCCGCTGACCGCCGCATTCGGCGCCGTCGCCCCCGGACAGACTCCCAACACGGCGGTGGCATACTTCAATCCCAAACAAATCGCCCCCATTTCGTATCAGTACAACTTCAACGTGCAGCGCGAAATCTCGAGCGGCCTGCTGGTAGAGGCCGGGTACCTCGCCAATATCAGCCACCACCTGACGGCCAACGATCTCAGCCTCGACCAGGTAGCCCCGCAACTCATGGGACCCGGCAACGCGCAGGCGCGCCGGCCCTTTCCGCAATTCAGCAACGTCACCTGGATTAATCCTTCGATCGGCAATTCCACCTACCACGGCGGCTTTCTCCGCGCCGAAAAACGCTTCGGCGGCAGCTTCTCTTTCCTGGCGCACTACACCTTCTCGAAGTTCATCGACGATGTGGAATCGGCCAATGAATACGGTGTCACGGGCAGCTACATGGACGCCTACAATCGCCGGCTCGATAAGGGCCTTAGCGGCAGCGACGTGCCGCATCACCTCGTGCTCACGCTGCTCTATGAGCTTCCCCCGCTGCGCGGCAATCGCATTCTGAAAAACACGCTGGGCGGCTGGAAACTCGGCGTGCTCGAGACCGCCGAATCCGGCGCGCCGTTCACCGTGATCACCACCGCCAATACCACCAATGCTTTCCCTGCCGGCTCGCTGCGTCCCAACCTGCTGCACGACGCCGCGCTCTCTGGCGATCAGCGCAGCATCGCGCATTGGTTCGACACCTCCGCGTTCGCCGCTCCCGCGCAGTTCACCTTCGGCAATTCGCCCCGCTCGGGCCTGCGCGGCGCGCCGCTCGTCACCACCGATGTCACGCTGGAAAAATCCATTCGCCTCAAGGAGAAGATCAATTTCGATCTGCGCGGCGAGTTCTACAACATCCTGAACCACGCCAATTTCAATGTCCCTGGCGCAACCTTCGGAGCAGCGGATTTCGGTCTCGTCACCAGCGCCCGTCCGGGCCGCATCGTACAATTAGCCGCCCGCTTGAGCTTTTGATCTATTGACAAGTTCTCGCAATCATCCTATTCTTGATAGAGTATATGGAGTATATCAAAGCCAATCGAAATAAAAGCCGCGTCGCTTTGAACTCCTGTTGTTGTTGTTGCCTCTAACCAACTCCGTTTTTTCGTTTTCCCAAAAACCTAAGGAGATTGATATGGCGACAACAGCGAATTTCCCTTCATTGAACGTAGTTTACCGGCCTGGTCTGTCGGGACAGACAAGAACCTCCATCCATCCGCTGCTCGAACTCAGCCTTGCCCAAACCAATTCGCAGGGCGCTTACCTCTACCGCCTGGATCGGGATCCCGACGGCCTGGAACTCCTCACCTGGACCGGCCGTCCCCCGTCCGATATCGAGACCTTCGATGTCGAACTTCGGTCGCAGGCCGCCGCCTGGCATCGCGAGAATCTCAACGCGGTGCTGCTGGATCGCGATGCCTGGTCGGATTGGCGCTTCGAACGCTTCCCCGAGTTTTTGCGCAATCGCTTCCAGGCCGCGGCTTCCGTTCCCCTGCTCCATAGCGGCGAAGTCGTGGGCATCGTCAACATCTGCCGCCTCGCTCCGGCCGCCTACCAGCCGCGAGAGTCTGCCTTCCTGCGCAGCCTGAGCCTGCCCCTCGGAGCCCTGTTGTCCCACGCCACCGCGCGGGTCAAGCTCGAATCCGAAGTCGAAGCTCTCTCGCGCAAGCTGGCCGACCGCAAACTCTTCGACCGCGCCAAAGGCCTTCTCCAGGTCAGCTACCAGTGGACGGAAGAAGAGGCCTACCTGCACCTGCGCCGCACCAGCCGGCAGCGCCGCCAGCCGATGCGCGAGATCGCCCGCGAAATTATCGACCTCGCGGGAAGTGCCGCGGGGGGTGCTCAATGAACCGCTCAATGAACCAGGCATCGACTCGCACAATTACGCGCCAGTCCTTTCTGCTGACCGTGCCTGAGGCCCTCATGGCCAAATCGCTCGCGTCGGCCAATACGCGACCCAAGCTGCTGATTGTGGCCGCCCATCCGGACGACGAATACGCCGTCGCCGCCACCACCTACCGCCTGACCCGCGAGCTCGGCTGGACCGCCGATCACGTCGTCATCACCAACGGCGAGGCCGGCTACCGCTATTCGGCGCTGGCCGAAGCCGTCTACGGTGTCGGGCTGACCGGCGAAAGCCAGGGCCGCAGCCGCCTGCCCGCCATACGCCGAAAGGAAACCCTGGCCGCCGGCAAAGTGCTCGGCATCCGCCGCCACTACTTTCTCGATCAGCGCGATTCCGGCTTCGCCACCGACGCCGCCAACGCTCCCACCAGCAATTGGGATCACGCCGCCGTCCTAGGCTTCCTGACCGGCCTGCTGCACCGCGAGCACTACGACGCCATCTTTACCCTGTTGCCCACACCCGAAACTCACGGACACCATCGCGCCGCCACTCTGCTCGCGCTGGAAGCCGCCGCCAGCCTGCCCGAAGATCGACGCCCCCTTCTATTGGCCGCCGACCCTTGCGCCGCGGCCGCGCCCACCGAACTTTTCCGTGGAATGCCCGGCCAGCCGCTCTCCCGCACCCGCGGCGAGCGGCCTTCGTTCGTCTTCGACCGTGATTCCCACTTCGGCTATCGCAACGCCCTGAATTACCAAATCGTCGTCAACTGGTTTATCGCTGAACACAAGTCGCAGGGCCTCTTTCAGACCGATTCCGGCAAACACCAGTTGGAGCAGTTCTGGCTGTTTGAAGCCAGCGGCCACGACGCGGAACGCCGCGCCGGCGAATTTGCCGCCCGCCTGACTCCGGCGGCACATCAGGTCGCGGCGCTTTGACGCGCCCCTTGGAGATGAATATGCCGATCGCAAAATTCCTCACTGCTTCCGTTCTCTTCAGCGCAGCTCTGGGCGCGCAATCCCTCACAGGAATGTGGGATTGCACCGTCAACGTCAACGGCACTGAAATCCCCTTCCGCATGGAGTTTTCCGCCAGCGCCGCCGCCGTGAAGGCCAGCTTCTTCAATGGCGACGAGCGCGTGCCGTCCACCAGCGGACAGCTCGAGCGAGACTCGCTCCGTCTCAACTTCGATCAGTACGCCAACCGCCTCGAAGCCGCCGTTACCGAAAACGGCACCGAGACCGGCTTGGAAGGCCGTTACGGCCGCGAGGGACGCTGGTACCCGTTCCGCGCCCACCGCGCTTCCCCATCGCCTGTAAACTCCGCCGCCAGCGCCCCCAACATCGATGGACTCTGGGAGATCCCCACGCAGAGTCCGAAAGGCGAATCCGCATGGCGCTTCATCGTCCGGCAGAACGGCGCCGAAATCTCTGCTGTCATCCTTCGCGTGGATGGCGACACCGGTGCCCTCACCGGCGCCTGGCGCGACGGCAAGTTCGTGCTCAGTCACTTCTCCGGCGCGCGTCCCAACCTGCTCGAAATCACGCCCGCCGCCGATGGCTCGCTGAAAATCGTGCAGAATGGCCGCACGCAACTCACCGCATTGAGACCGGCCTCGGCACGCGCCCAGGGACTCGGCGAACCCACCGACCCCTTCCATCACACCGGCGTGAAAGACCCTTCCGCGCCGCTCGCCTTGGCCTTCCCCGATCTGGCGGGACGTACCGTATCGCTCGCCGACGCGCGCTTCCGCGGCAAAGTGGTAGTGCTCGCCATCTCCGGCAGCTGGTGCCCCAACTGCCATGATGAAGCGCCATTCCTCGAGGAACTCTACCGCCAGTACCGTCAACAGGGACTCGAAGTCGTCGCCCTTTCCTTCGAGGAGGCGGACCAGTTGAAGACGCTCGCCCGTCTGCGCGCCTTCATCAAACAGTACGATATCGACTACACCGTGCTCGTCCCCGGCGAGCCCGGCCAACTCGCCGAAAAGTTTCCGCAAGCCGAGAACCTGAATTCCTGGCCGACGACATTCTTCCTGGACCGCGACGGCAAGGTACGCGGTGTTCACGCCGGCTTCGCCGGACGCGCCAGCGGCGAGTTCTACACCCAAACCAAACGTGAAGTCACGCGACTGGTGGAGAATCTACTTGCCGAATCCACCAGCGCCCGTGCGCGGTAGGTCCACCCCCGTCTAGAAATACAACCGCGCGCCGATTTGCAGCGACCGCGGCGCCTGTGCGCTCGTCACCCTGCCGAAATTCGCATTGGTGAACTCAGCCACTGGCGCGCTATACGTAACCACGTTCAGCACGTTGTACCCCTCCACGCGCAACTGAGCCATGTAGCGCTCCTTGAAGCGGAAGTTCCGGAACACTGACATATCCACCCGGTGCACACCGTCGGAACGCAGAACATTCCGTCCGACGTTGCCGAAGGTGAACGCCGCCGGAGCCGCGAAAGCCTCCTTGGCGAACCACCGGGAAGGCGTCGAATTATCCACGTGCCAATCGCCGACCAGGTTGGGACGCTCCCCGTTGTTGCCCGGTGTTGGCGATGTCGCCCGCAATCGTGACATTTACCGGCTGGCCGGAACGTATGTCCGCCAACCCGTTGACCTGCCAGTTACCGATCGCGTAGTCCACTACCCTGTTGCCCGTATGCAGGGCCTTGCTCTTGCCAAAAGGCAGATCGTACACCCAGCTCAGCACCAGGTTGTGGGGAACGTCGTAACTCGCAACGCTACGGTCGGCCCTCATGTTATACGGGTTCTGGATCGAGTTGCCTTCCACACCGAAGAAGCCGGAAGACCCCGGGTCCATCGTCCTGGACCAGGTATACGACGCAGTGAACGCCAAACCCTTCGACCAGCGACGCTCTAGCGACGTTTGCAGCCCGTGATAACTGGCGGTGCCCCAACTGCGGTCGAACGACGAAGGGATATTCATGTACGGGAACGGAGCCCGATCCTGCCACCGTCCGGGGCCGGGATAAAGCGACGTGCCATAACGCCCGCCTATGTCCGTCCGCCGGCTCCCCGAACCGACGTAGTTCACCGACACCAGGAAGCCCTGGGCCAGCTCGTGCTGGAAGCCGAAGTTCCACTGGATCGAGTACGCGTTCTTCCAGTTGGGATCGCCGGCATAAGTGCTCTGGCTGAATGGATCGGCCACCGGCAGGGTCGCCGAAGGCAGCGGGTTGAAACCGGAGATCGTCGGCAGTGGCGCGGCAGTGCTCGGATAGTTCAGATTGGCTGCGGATTGCCAGCCCAACGCCGGATACGTGCCGATGAAGTTGCGCGCGATCTGGGTGACGCCGGAATAGTTATCGAAGAATATCCCGGAAGAAGCGCGGATGACGGTGTTCGCTCCCAAGCGATATGCAAAGCCGAGCCGCGGCTGGAAGTTCTTGGTCGTATCGTGCCAGACCTTGCCGCCGTCGGCGACCACCACGTTCGCCGGCAGCCAGCCGGCGGGCGCGCCGGCCGGTGTCGGGATGCAGCCGCCCTTCGTAACGCCCGAACCACAGGCCGGCGCCGCCCTTTGCAGGATGTACGTTCCGTTCAGGTAGTTCATGTCGCCGGCAAAGTTGTTGCTGTGGTCGTCGGTTCCCGCCGTCGGGATGAAGGTGCGGTCATAACGCAGGCCCATATTGACGGTCAACCGGCTAGTTATTTTCCAGGAGTCCTGCAAGTAGAAACCGACCACGCCTCCCCACCAGGGCATCGTCTCGATGATGTCGCGGCGGGTGGCGCCGTCCGGAACATTCAGCAGGAACGAAGCCAGCGGACTGCCGGTGCGTGCCGAGACGAAGCGGGTCGGCCGTCTGGGCGTTCGCAAAGCCGATGCTGGTGATACCATTCTCGTAATACCACTGCACCCGGTTATACTCGGCGCCAATCTTCAACATGTGCGAGCCAACCAGTTTGGAGAAGCCCATGCGGTGGTGCCAGCTGTCTCCCGTGCGGCTCACGTTCCACTGCTCCTGGCTGCTGAAGAAGCCGGAGGGTTGAAGCCGGGATAGTAGGTGTTGCCGTCCACGTACGTGGTGATTACGTTCGCCGAGTATCCTACCTTGCTGGCGAAATCCGAAGGCAGGGAACGGTAGTGATCCCACGACGCGGTCCACTGATACACGCGGCCGAACTGGTATTGGAATACCGCCCCGGGACCGAAGGTGTGTACCCAGTTCCCGGCCAGGTTGTGCGCGCGGCCATTCGAGATCCTCGCCTGCGTCGGCAGGCTCGCGGCCCCTGCGCCCGGGTTGAAGAACCCTGTATAACGCACCCAGATCGAATCCTTGTCGCTAAAGCGGTGGTCGACGCGGCCGTTCACGCTGTGCTGCCAGTTCTGCACTCTGGTCCGGTTCCAGGCGTTTTGGTTGGCGATGCCGGTGGGCTCGATCGGCGGCAGCACCGTCTGCGCGAAGTACACCATGCCGGGGTTCAGGCGGGTAGTGGGGATGATATTGCCGGGGAAGGGATCGCGGAGGAATGTACCCGACCCGTCCGGGTTGGCGCGAGTCGAGAACGGGTCGTAGATCTGCTGCGGCCAGTCGCTCAGATCGCCCTTCAGGTTGGCAGGCGTGGGCACGCGCAAAGTGCTCAAAGCCGGGCCAACGCTGTAATACCTCTGGTATCCGCCAAAGAAGAAGGTCTTGTTTTTCCCATTGTAGAGTTTGGGGATCTTGACCGGCCCGCCCACGGTGCCGCCGAACGTGTGGCCCTTGAACGGGGCCACCGAAGCCAGGAAGGTGTTGCGCGCATTAAAGGCGTCGTTCTGCTCGACATCGTAGACGTTGCCGTGCAGTTCGTTGGTGCCCGATTTGGTGGTGGTGTTGATCACGCCGCCCATCACCCCGCCCACCTCGGCCGAGTCGTTGTGGGACTGGACCTTGAACTCCTCGATCGTCTCCATGATGGGGTTCACCGCCAGGTTGCTGAAGAACGTGGCCTGGTTGTTCACGCCATCCAGCATGTACATGCTGCTGCGGTTGATCTGGCCGTTCACCGACGGGATGCTCGATTGCCCGGTGCCGATCGCCGTCACGCCGGGCGTCAGCCGCATCAGGTTCTGTATGTTCCTGCCGGCCGGCAGGTCCACCACCTGCTGCCTCGTCAGCACGCTCCCCAACTCGGCGGTCGCGCTCTGCAACTGCACACCGGTGGCCTCCACGCTGATGGAATCCTGCACCTTGCCGACGGCCAGCGCGAAGTCGAAAACCGATCGCTGGTTCACCACCAGGTTGAAAGGCTCGATCCTGTTTGTGCTGAACCCGGGCTTACTGCCTTCCAGCGTGTAGTTTCCCGGAAGGATGTTCAGGATGATGTAGATGCCTTGGTCGTTCGTGATCGTCCGGGATTCCACACCGGTGGCCGTGTTCCGCAACAGGATCACGGTTTCCGGCACAACGGCGCCGGTAGCGTCACGGACGGTTCCGTTAATCGAAGCGTTTGAGATTTGCGCGTAGACGGCGGTAGTCGCCAGAAACTGGCAGAGCGCTACGGCCAGAACGAGATGAGGTTTCGACGGATGCATGGTGGAACCCTCCATTACGACATGACTCGGTTGCAGTCATAGTACACACGGGAAACATCCACCGCAAGCCTATGCCGTTACAGTGTCAGCGCTAAGTAGAAATATCCCCTTCCACCGCGGAAGACAAGTGCTGACACCGGACCGAAATTCGATTCTCGGCAAATTCCAGGGCAGAGTGCTACAAAACGTTATCTCCCAAGATTGTTATCTGCCAAGATTGTTTCTCAACTTGGGATTCTAGGGTCAGGCTATTTGATATATTTAGATTCTCGCATGGCGAAAATTGTAGTTCAGACCTCACCATTTCAGAATCCGAAATGGCCGGCTGGCAAATTGAAGCCCGGCCAGAAGGCCAAACTCACTGTCGAGGCCCCCAAAATAAAAGGCTCCCAGCACGTCGAGTTCCGCATCCGCACAGGCGACGATCTGTTCGACGTGGTTTCGAGCGCGGCGGGTAAAGCAGAAGCGGTATGGGTGGTGCCCAACCTGCCGCACACCCCGAAGCTGAAGTTCGACGCGCTGCTGCGGGAGAAGCCTACGCCCGCCAACGGTCATCGCGCCGTGCTCGAAACCGTTGAGTCTCCGGAAGCCGAGGTGTCCGGGTACAAGGTCGAGATCACGAAGATCGATACCGCTTTCGTTCCGAAGACGGAGAAGATCGAAGTTACCTGGAAAGTCACCGACACCGAATCGGTCGCGAAGAGGGGCCGCATCGAAATCTGGGGCGAGCGCTATCCGTCCAACCTTCCGCTCTACACGGAGACCTTCACTCCAGCGAATGGAACCAAGGAGTGGAAGACCTGGGACGGAAAGGCAAACGCCGGCGTTCTAAACGGTGAGTACCTTACTCCAGAGTTCGCACCCTATCGTTTCCGCGTCGTCATCGGCCCCGATACCGCTTCCGTGGAGAAGCCGTATGAGGACGGCTTGAGCAAAGCCACCGCCGCGGAGGCCGCTTTCGAAGTGCTCGTCGAAAGTCTGTGGATTCGTGTGCAATCCTCTCTTACCGAATCCGCTACCGACGAGGAGTACAAGTTCGACGACGTGCTGCTGGTTGAGCCGCGCAACACGAATGGCAGTTATGCCGCGAAGGGCCGCCTTCCGAAAGAAGGCGAGCATGGCCGGCTTCGGATCCCCATGGCGCGGCACAACCAGAACAGCGACAGCCTCAATCAGGGAGGTGTCGCAATCGGAGATGCCTACTCCGGCGGGGCCACCAAGTGGACGATCGACCAGGGCGTTTATTCAAGGCCACAGATCCCGGTGGAATACGAGGTCCGTCTCCGCAGCCGGGATAGCGCCAACAACACCGATACTGAGAAGAAAGGGCTTTGGGTGAAGGAGGGAATCGGGCCGCTCAAGATCGATATCGTCGCGCAGGACTACTATCGAAGCTCGCTCTTCGAAGGTGGCGGCAACCTGGCCACCTACTGGAAGAACGCGGCGTTCAAAGTAAAGCACGGCACCCACGACTTGCCGAAAAACAGCGGCAGCGGCGGCACTCCCGCCAATAGCCCTGTCTTCGGATTCTGGCAGGCGCGCATTGAGGTGACGGTTGACGATACCGAGACCATCAACATCTCCTCTTTCGATGACACGATGAAGTACAAGAAGGGAGCGTCGGAACTGACGGTATACCTGAACCGGACCAAGCTGCAATCCACCACCAGCGATGACGATCTGACCAAGGGACGGAAAGACTATAAGGAAGTTGACGACCACACCATCAAGCTGCGTCCGAAGTTCGCCAAGCAGAAAGATATTATATGGATCGTCCGGAAGGATACCAGTGGTGGAAGTGACGCAGTGGGGAAATGGGATGCCTATCCGCCTGGAGTAAACTGCCCCCTGCACTACGGCGGCATTCGGGGAAAGGAAGCCAATAATCTTTTTCTGAAAGATTATGCCGCCGGGACCGGGTCCGAACCGGTTATTGGCCGGGCGTCGGACTTTCCCTGGAAGGCTGCCGACCTGGTGAACCTCAAACCCGATACGGTAGATGCCGACAAGCAGGAACGAGTGGAAGTAACGGCGATTCAGAAAGCGGGAGACGGGAAGCGTGGGTTGGCTGGCGTGGTGTTTTCTCCGTCTTTCATTGCCGGCGACTCCTACGAGCTGAAGGGCTTCATCGACCGGTGCCCTTTCGATCGCAACCTGGGCTGCGTATCCGAGGAGAAACCCAAGTGGGAAGGCAAGACCGGCGACCTGACCGTCTGGCGCTGGATCCGAATATTGAAATCGTTACGCCTGCACACTACAGGGCAAGGGGGTCTGCCTAGTGGAGTCGGCAGTACCGCCGAGCCGACCGCCCCGGCCTATCATGCCGATGGTGTCAACATGAGCGTATCCGGCATCAACTCGATGCAGGAGTCTTTCTTCAACGAATGGACGATGAAAGCTGCGTCATCCGGTTCCGTCCATCAGGACATCAATCTGACCGACTACATCACCGCACACGACAATGCGAGGCCAACCTCAGACAAAGGTAGGGTTGCGATCGGCAGTGTCAGCAACGTTAAGAATTTTATGGGGCAGTACGATCACTATCGAATCCAGTTGCCGCCGGGTTTCCCTGCGAACCGGCGTAATGTGGCTGCCAATAAGATCGCAACGCTCGCGAGTGGCACTCCGTCGAAGGACGCTGGAGACGCAGTGAAAGCCGCGATTACGACTCACGAAACTCCTCTTGCGACTGTTGGCGATGCGACCCTCAATAGCGGTGTGAGCGCATTAGCCGTCTACACCGACAATGCCAACAAGTACTTCAACTGGGTGTACGGTGAGGCAAAGAAGAACGTGCTGAAGGTGCTGGACGCATCGACGATCACTCCCAAGACGACACCACCCAAGAAAATGAACGTGGTCCGCTGGCCGGAACTGCATGACAAACCAGTTTGGAACTCGGGGCAGAATTCGACCTCAGGCATGAGTTGGGAAGGCACATGTATCGGCGATGGACAGTCGGTGTTTAAGACGGGCACGCACTCCGATTCGCTGTTTGCCCATGAAATGGGCCACTCTACCAACCTGGTGCACTTTGTGGCTAACAATTTTGGTTGGAAACACCACGACCTGACGCTTCCGGACTGCTACATGAGTTACAACTTTCCCACGGGATTCATCGTGAAACCCACAACCGCGGTGGGAACCGGCGGCACGGCCGATACCGGCTGGCCGGGTACAGTGCCTGCTACGCTGCCAGCCCCGAGTTCCATCGTTCCCCTTACTCCGACTGGAACCGGATGCATCCAATTCGGCCCCGGACTGAGCCCAAGCACGCCGTGCGCCAAGTGCGCCCTGAAATTGCGCGGGTGGAAGGAGGATGTTCTGCCGTGCGCATGGAAGCATCCGGACCTGTTCTGATGCGAGATCAATCTTGAACCGACGTGCATTCTGTGGCGGGTTGCTGTCCCTTTGGGGGCAGAACGCGTGTACTCAGCCGGGCCGGAGAAATCTAAATATGACACCCAGCGCCACCCTGACCATCAAGCCACGGGGCCAATCGGCCAGGAGCTTCTTGCCCGAACAGGAAGCCGCGTTCGATATTACCCTGCGCAATACCGGTTCAGCTCCAGCCAGCCTGGTCTCGCTGTCCGGGAATCTCGATACTCCCGCCATCCACCTTCTGGATTCTGGCGGCAAGGTGATCGGGCAATATACGGAACGCGAAGCCATCGACCGGATGACTGGGGATGGTGCCACTATTCAACAACCAGGCCCGCAGATGGTCGCGCTGGCGCCAGGCGGCGAAGACGCCACCTTCGTTAACCTGTGGAGCTACGCGCACCCACTCTCTCCCGGTAGTTACGCTGTGGAGGTGACGCATCGTCCCACGCCCGGCGGGGGTCCAATAACGTCTCCCAGGCTGCCATTTTCCATCGTGCCGGCGAAAGTGTTCACGGCTGCCCTCGGCTTTGAATCGTCGCAGCGCACCAGTACAATTCTGGCGTGGCTCGCGGCCGGGCAGGGTGGCACTCCGCGGCTGCTGGCGCGGCTCTCCGGCATGTCTAGCCACGTGGGTTTGCATATGGGTGCGCGCGTTTTGGGAGAATACCCCACGGGGACGCGAATCGCGATTGGCGAAATCCCTCCCGAGGGCTCATCGGATTGGACGGGATGGGTTGCCGCGGTCTCCGCATCCGAGGTGGAACTGATCCGCCACAATATGACCCAGGCCGAGTGGCGTAGCGGACCGATTGCCTTGCCCGTCACCGATTCCACCCCGGTTCCACGATTCCCGGACCGCGGCCGTGCTATTTTCCTGGCTACCGGGACAGGGCGCGCGGGTGCTCCCGCCCTCGCCGGCGCCGTAGTCGACCAGACCGGCGAAAAAGCACAGACCTGGAGCCTGCCATTGCCGGTCCGTCCCCAACATTCCGCCTGCCTGTTCGGCATGCGACATCCAATCGTGCTGCTCGTGTCGGGAGATGACGGCAGTCATTCATCGCTTTACAGAATCGTAGTGGACGAGGCGGGGAACGAGTTGCTTCCCGCCGAGCGCGTCCGAAATACCGAGAACGTTGTGCTTGCTGTTGTGGCCGACATGCGCTTCGGCGCCACTCCGACATTTCTGGTGCTGGAGGCCCAGCGTGGGAAACTCGACCAGATCACGCTGGTGCGCGTTCCGCTGCGGGCGGAGGCAGCGGCGGAAGAACCGAAACCGTTCCCAAATTGGCCGAAGGATCAAACCGGCCAAGCCGCCATGCCGTCCGCTATCTCGATAGAACCGGCCGGTCAGGAGGTGGCCATCGCGCTCACCGATGCCGCCGGCCGCCTCTTCGGCGGTACCCTCGCCGAGGGTATCCGGCAAATCTCGCCCCAAGGCTTAGAGCGACTGGTCTTTCCGCACGTTGGCGCTGTCAATGAGAGCACTACAATTTCCGCTTTTACGTCTGAGGGATTGATCTATCACGCCGTGCAGTCCGGCCACGTACATTAAAGATGGCTCGCCCTACTGATTTTCCAGACTACGGCACACGCCCGCTTCAGATGAATCCGCCCTGTTCCGGGCTCGATGTGTGGCATCTCCAGATCAAACTCATGGCTTGGGGTTCTGGCTCCGACAACGACAGCATCGGTAACATCATGGAGCCGGTGATCGTCAGCGGCAAGTACGATTCGCGGACGCGCGACGCGGTGATGCGGTTCCAGAAGGCGCACGATCTGAAGATCACCGGCATGGTCGATGGTGAGACCTTCCGCCATATTGACACCGAGAGCGCCCGGCACGGCGTATTCGTTCACTTGTTGAAGTGTCCCTGCGTGCGCGGCGATAACGACGGCGCCATTCTCTGCCGTTGCACAAAGCACGATAGTAACGGCAAGTGCGACGGGTTCGGCAAAGCCCGCTTTGCAGGAGAATACCTCACCAAGGGCAAGAAACAGGCCGACGGGACGGCCCTCGATGGCGAGAAGCTGGACCTCTACGACATGGAGGAATACCCGGGGGTCGACTTAGCCGTGCTATGGGCGGTGCGAGGCTTGCTTCATCGCGCCGACCTGAAAAGGATCAAGATCAGCTCCGGGTACCGCTGCTGGGAAGACAACTACCATCACACTGACCAGACCCGTTGGCATCATCGTCGCCTGACATTTCATTTCGGGAAGGCGATCGAATTCTACATTGCCGACCCAACGCCGTGTACCGACATCGGAAAGGACCCCAAGACCGCGCCCTGCGCCCGCTGCGGTGGCGTCCGCGACCTCGCGGTCTCAAAATGCGGGTTTCAAGTGCGATGCATTGAGCCCGACCGGACTGCCGTAGCCGAGCAGACTAAAGAAGCTGCGCTCCCGATAACTCCCTGGTCCGTACACGTGAACACGGTCCGGCGGCGCGACCGCAAGAAGGAGGAAGAGTATGTCAAGACCTTCTTCGATAGCCAACACCCGTTGTATCAGTACATTCTGGGATTCTCGCTTCCGGTGGACCTTGGCAAGGGCAAGGATCCGGCTACCGCGCCGACTAATCTGTACTACAACAATATCGAGCAGGCCAAGGGTGGATGGTTCCCGATGGGAGTGTCGCGCACGGCGCATGGCGGAGTGCACCTCTCCGTCCCGAAGGACCAGGAGGTCTTCGCTATCGCCGATGGCGAGGTGGTGGGCTGCCGTGTAGGCGAAGCGGACAACGCTAAAACGTTTGGCTCGCGCAATTTCGTGCTGCTGCGGCACAAGTGGGCGCCGGCCCGCCAATCCGGCCCCACGAGTAGCAGTCCGGCGTTCAAGACTTACTACAGCCTGTACATGCATCTGGACGCGGCTGAAGCCCTGGCCGATTCTCCCGTGCGCTGGCGGAAGCAGCTCCTGCTGCTTACGAAAGACCACATCGAACCAGTGACGCCGGCCCCGCTATTCGTCAAGAAGAATGTGGATGGCAAGGATCGCTTGCAACACTCGGGGGGATTGGCTGTGGGTGAGTTGAGGGAAGCGACCGGCGCCGAAGTCGGGGCGAAGTCCATCGATGACGAATGGCCCGATGATGCCAAGGTCGTGAAACTCACCAGCCCAGCCGACACCTACGCTCTCACCAAGCTCGACGGCAAGGAAATCTCGAAGCTGGTGCCGAAGGATACCTCGCTTGCCGGGAAGATCGGAAGCCACGCGATCATCGGCTTGCAAAATCCCATCAAGGTTTGCGGCGGCGAACTGATCGGCAGTGTAGGATCGGCGCCTACGGACGATTCGCTCAAGTCGCTGGGCACCTTCCTGCACCTGGAAACCTTCGCCGAAGAGATGTTTATCACGGGCGCCGGATGGGAGGAGCTTTCCGTCGCCGATGCCGCGAAGGCTGTGGATCCCAAGGAACTGGTCAAAGTGCTTGTGGCCAAAAAACTGATCCAAGAGCCGGCCGACAAAGTGCTCCTCGATGAGGATGTTCGCGCCTCGGAAACCGACGCCCACCAGGAGGGCCTCCGCAGCGCGGTGCTGAAGTGTCCGAACGGTTGGGCCATGGATTGGAAGGCGGCGCTAACATCTTCGACGTCCCTGGGATTCATGAAAGACCCCGAACGTAACGCCCTGGGCGACAAAATGAACGAATACCGATGGTGGAGCGAGGTAGCGCCCGCGGGCGTTCTGCCGGGTAGCACGACCGTGTTCCACTACCACCCGATCGCGCTACTGATGGCGATGATATACGGCTGACGATCAGCAGGAAAAGGCCGGAGGCTTCAGGTCCACCAGGAGCGGCTTCGACTCCGCTGAAATTGCAAATTCCTCCAGCGTGGCCTTCACAATATACTCCGCAATGTCCGCCGGAAGCGTTTTGGCTTTCCAGTCTATGGTGTATTCCTTGTCCTTTTTGTTCTCCTGAATTGTCTCGCCCGAGATGGTGTCGATGACGACGCTACCCTTGGGTGAGATTTCGAGCTTCAGCTTGGCCCCATTCTTCACGATATCGGTCCGCACGACAATAGTGACTTTGTCGCCGTGCCAGGCGCGTGCACGGTTCCATGCCACGCGCAGCGCGGGCTTGACCTTCACCGTGAGGGTAGTGTTGTGATCTCCTTCGGCTTTATGTGCCATTAGTTCGCCATCGAAAGCGTGCGTGTGGAAACGCCATCGGAATCGAGTTCAAAGCGCTTGCCCTTATGCTCAGGCAGGTCGATTCGTGTCAGTTTCTGCGCCCAGGGCCACAACACGTCGGCCTTGCCTCCCGCCACATCCTCCTCCGCCGTGTGCCCTCCCGAAAAGCGAAGCTTAACTTTGGCAGTCAGTTTTTTGCCCGCGTCGTCCTTGAGTTCGAGCGGTTCCTTGTAGAACACGGGCCGCGGATCGCTGACGCACAGGTACGGTCCGATCTTGGCGCGGAACACAACGCTGCCGCCCTTGAGGTTTGTGAATTGTCCCTTCGCCGGAGTCCAGGAACTTTTCAGCACGCTTTCGCCGAGGTCGTTTGCGACCTGGGGATTCAATGTATGGACCACCGTAGTGTAATCGCTGGCGTCTAGGATCTCGATTGTACCGGCTGCTCCCACATCAAATCCAGATGCAGAGGCTACCAGGTCAATCGCATCGTCGGCAACCACACGGTCCGCCGACCATTTCGGCGCGAAGAGGAGTTTGAGCTCCAGCTGATACTTGCCGGCGGGAACCTCTTCCTCTTTTGCAGTGGCCTCCACCGATTTGCCTTCTAGCATCACTGTCCAGCTCGCCTCCAGTCCGAGCGGCGTTTTCTTCTTGCGCCGGAAAACAAGCTGAAAGCCTGGAGCCCAAGTGTCGTTTTCGTATTTCACCTCGTACTCGACCCAGTTGTAGGGAATCTGGAAAACAAAGGGCGTCGTCTTACGCTTCTTAACGTCCTTTGAGCGGGTCGTAATGGCGTTGTCCAGATCCAGGGTCTCCTTCATCTTGTCGGTGAATTCGAGCGTGACGGTATGCGATCCGGTCGTGAGTTTGCCCGAGGTCGCCCGCCCGTCGCCGCCTTTGGTAGTGAGCTGAGGGACCTTTTTGGTTGCACCTGTAACGGTGCCTTTCACTCCGCCGAGCGGCTTTTTCGGCGCATTTGGCGTTGCAGCCCGGTACTTGACAACCTCAATCAACAGTTGCCCGGACATGAGGTACGGGCATTTAACTACTGGATCGTTAATGTCGTCACCATCAGGAAACATGCGTGCCCTCCTGTTCACCAAATCCAGGCGCTAAGCCGAGCCGTTCCAGCAGCAACTCCACGCGGCTGTCGTTGGGGACGCCCTCATCACGGAGGGCTTCGGCCTCCCATGATATGCTCTCCAGGCTGTCGAACTCTTCGCCAAAGCGAACCATCAAATCTATGAACGTACTCAAATCATTGGCTTCCGTAATACCGAAGCCGTGAGCTTTGCCGATCCCGGCGCGAATCATGCGCAGGGCCTGCTCCTCTCCCATCCGCGCATGCCAGGATGGAAAACGCGAGGCGAGATCCGCTAGCTTGACAACTTCGAACCGCACTACTCGTTGTGCGCGAAAAACATCCATTTGTTCCTTACGGATGACCAACATGGGAACAACTATATCATCGCTGCTCTGGCGCCACTCGGAAGCTATACTGGTTATCCCGAGATCCCCTCTGACTAACTCAGCACGCGCTCCACATCGCGTCCGTACCACCACAGCGACACTGCCCACGCCGCCACCGCGACGGCCAGAAACCAAACGCTGGTCAAGTAGATGCCCGAAGCAGTCATGGCCAGTGCGACCAGTTGAATCACCCCGTTGCCCAGCCCGCCGCCGCTAGAGAACCGCCAGCGCGTTTGCGTCCGCGGATGCTCCACCGCCGGCGCGTGTCCCACTGCCAGCGCCACCAGCGCCGCGCCGATTCCCGGCAGCACCGCCAGCGGCAGCGTCAGCGGAATCACCACCGAGAGGAACGCCACGTCCTTGGCCAGCAGCAGTTGCCATCCGCGCACCGGCAGCAAACGGTAGCGCGAGAGCCCGCCTTCTCCGTCCAGCCCGAACAGACACTGCGCGTAGCTCGACATCGCGCCCACCACCAGCACCGTCATCGCCATGAACGCTTCCGGCGGTAAGGCCGGCCCGAAGATGCGGTACCCCATCACGGCCAGACTCAGAATCAGCGCCGTGTAAAAATCCAGGGTGGCGAGGATCTCTCGCAGATTCTTGCGCACCAGTTGATTCAGCGGCCCGGGAAACTGCGGCACGCGCCGGAACATGCCGTTGCCACTTGGCAGGGGCAGGGCCGAAATCACGAACGTGCCGGCAAACACTCCCGCAATCAATGCCCACAGTCCCACCGACACCGTGCGCCCCGCGCCCCACACCGCCAGCGCGGCCAACCCCCACGTCAGCGGATTGATCCACGGACTGGCCAGCCGCAGAATCCAGCGGTCGCGCCGGTCCAACGGCCACAGCGCCAGGCGCGAAGCCGGAATCTTGCGCAGTGGATCCGTGCTCAGCGGAAACAGCACCACCAGCCCCATGATCAGGTACACAAAGATCCCCGCCGTGCGCAGCAGGAACGCCGTGATCAGGAAGAAATTATTGCCCGCCAGCGATTGGAACGCCGTCCAGTCCCGGCGATACGCAAGCGCCAGCGCGCCTAGGATCGCGCGGGCCCGAGCCATTCCAACTCCTCTACCACGGGCGTCTCCACCAGATCGAAATAGTGATCCTCCAGCGATTGCGGCAATTCGGTCACCGGGGAATCCCAAACTTTGGTGCCCTTGCGGATCATCACAATCTGGTGCGCGATGCGTTCCACCATGGAGAGTATGTGCGAGGTCAGGAACACCGTCACTCCGTGCCGCGATACCGATTGCAGCAGGTCGCGCATGATCTTCGCCGTCACCGGGTCGATCGCCTCGAACGGTTCATCCAGGAACAGCACCGCGGGGTTCGGCAATAGCGCCATGGCGAACGCCGTCTTCTTACGCATACCGTGAGAGCACGAGACCGCGAACGTGCGCCGCCCGTGCTCCAGGCTCAGCGCGTGCAGCAGTTGCGAGGTGCGCGCCCGCGTCTCCTCCCGCGGCACGCCGTAGATATCGCCGGTCAGCAGCAGGTGCTCTTCCACCGTGAGATCGTCGAACAAGCCGAGATCTTCCGGCAGCACTCCGATGCGCCTTTTCAACTCCAGCGGATTGGCCGCCGCATTCAACCCGCACACCGTCACTTCGCCCGACGTAGGCGCCAGCAGGCCGGTCATCATTTTGACCGTCGTGGACTTCCCCGCCCCGTTGGGCCCCAGGAACGCGCAGATTCCTCCCGCGGCCACTTCCAGATTAAGTCCGTTGACCGCGGTGAATTCCCCGAAGCGGCGCGTCAAATTGCGGCAAGAGATCATATCTTCCATTGTGACGGCTACGGCCGCAAATGGCGATAGCAGACTCCCCGCAATCAAGACCGATGAACTTAGTCGACTCGCTTGCTGCTCGCTCGCCGGGGCTTCGGCTTGCTCTTGCCCTCGAGATTGAGCGCCACTGCGGCGCGGATGAGATTCTTCAAGGCCGCCTCATCGACCTTTTCGCCTTCGTGGATGTCGATGGCGCGCCTGACATTCCCGTCGAGGCTGGAGTTGAATAGACCCGAAGGGTCCTTCAACGCAGCTCCCTTGGCAAATGTCATCTTGACGACCTTCTTGTACGTCTCTCCCGTGCAGACGATGCCGCCGTGGGACCAGACGGGAGTCCCCATCCACTTCCACTCTTCGACGATCTCAGGGTCTGCCTCGTGTATGATTGCGCGCACTTTCGCGAGCATCTTCCCGCGCCAGTCCCCAAGTTCCTTGATCTTCTCGTCGATGAATGCAGAGGCAGATTCCACTGGGACGGATCTTTTCATGTATGGCTCCAATCTCGCACTTATTTTAAGCTGCGTTCGATTTCTCGCGGTCACGCGCTCGCCCGCGTGGCCTCCAGGCGTCGCCAGAAGAAGTACGAGAGCCCCCAGAGCACGCCGGTGCCCGCCGCAAAGCCCCACGCCTCCGGGCCATCGCCCACCGAGAGATGGGCGATGAGCGCCGAGGCCAGGTTGATGGCGAAGCCGGCGTAGGCCCACTCCTTGAGCCGCGCCGGCACCGGCGCAAGCAACAGCACCACGCCGAGGAGTTTGGCCCATGAGAGCTCCACCCGGAAGTAGGCGGGGAAGCCGAGGTGGGTGAACGCCTCCGCCACCTGCGGCAGGCGCAGTTGCGCGTAGGCGGTGAAGCTCATCTGCAGGCAGAAGAGCGCGGTGACGATCCAATAGACGATGGTCGTGGCTTTGGGCGTGGTCTTGGCGGCGACGAAGGCCGGCTTCTGCAGGGTCGATTCCATGGGGTTCTTCCTCCTCTCACTCTTCAATGTTTCGGGGCGTTGGGTTGCCAATCTGGGGTCTCAATGCCGAACTGCTTTGCGTACTCGGCGGTCAATCGCTGCCAGCCGTCGAACTTCATGGCCTCGGCGCCGACGATGCGTCCAATCGGCTCACCCGCGAGCAGCCGCTCAAGCACGTCGAAGCAGATGTGCCAGCCCGCGGCGCCCCACGAGATGAAGCGGCGATCGATGTTGTGCCAGAGCGTGAGGCGCGTGCCGCTGCCGAGCGGCTCGAGTTCCCACCGGAGGTCGTCGCCACCCCAGCTGTACTCGAGCAGCCTCGGCGCCTCGGCCCGCTTCACGGTGGTCTCGGAGACCTGCGGCGTCGGCGTCCCGACCGTCGAGAGCTTCACCGGCCCCACGGACGGCCAGGTTCCGATCGGCGTCGAAGGGTGCCCATTCGGACAGGTGCGCAGGATCGGTCAGCGCCTGCCACACCGTCGCCGGCGGGTGACGGAGGTCTCGGACGAGAATGAGCGTCCACTTCTCTCCGTCCTTTTGTACCTGCGCCCCGCTGGCCGGACCCGGTGTGTACTGCTCGCGATCGGTCATCTTCTTCTCCTTGTCTTCTTTTTCGTTGGTGTGGATTCATCCATCGGTCGAGGTGGCGTTCGAGCGCATCTACGTGAGCGGACCAGAACCGGCGGAACGGAGCCAGCCAGGCATCCACCTCCTGAAGTGGTTCGGGTTTCAGCCGGTAGAGACGGCGCTGTGCGTCCACCGTGGATTCCACGAAACCGGCCTCGCGCAGCACTCGCAGGTGCTTCGACACGGTCGGCTGCGGCATACGAAGTTGACGCTCGATCTCCCCGACCGACTGTTGCGACGAGACCAGAAGGCTCAGTATCGCGCGGCGGTTCGGCTCCGCAATGATTTCGAACACAGATTCCACTCTCTTTATATACTCCATTGAGCATATACGTGTCAAGGCATATATTGGCAGCTTGGTTCCGCTATCCTTCCATGACTGAGGTGACGATAGCGAAAATTCCGCGCTGCGGTATACAGAAATCGCCCAGCCTGGCCTGCTTCGGAAGCGAAGCGGGTGTGCCCGCATCTACCCCTCGTATCGTCGCCCGGCTCTCCGCAATCGACCAGATCAATCGCGGCGCCGCCGTGAACACCTGACCGTTCGGCGTGCAGCCGGTCAGTTTCATCTCGCCGGTTCCCAGTATCCATCGTGCCGCGGTCTCCATTACGGAGAGCACCTTCCGATTCCCCCACCACGAGGAAGGCATTGTGCTCGCGGCCGTGTTCATCATCCTGGTTGCCAGCGTCGGCGCAAGCCGCGATCTCCCAGACGATCTCGCCCGGAGCGTCTACCGTAACGCGAAACCGGCGCCGGTCCGTCCACTCGATTCGGATCGCTTGCGTCGTATTCTCGGTGATAGCCGCGCCGAAGTAACGGGGGCAGGACTGCTCCGGCGGCACGTTCTGATGGAAGGTCCAACGCCCATTCGGATCGCGATGCCATACCGACGTATACGCCGTCCCAAGCGAAGACGCTTCAAAGCACCGGAGCGCAAGAACGTGGCCCGAAGAGAACGGCTGTCCGATTACCGCGTATCCGGAAAACCGGTCGCCGCTGCCATCCGGAATGGCGAAGTGACTGGTGTCGCGCACGAAATCCCCAGGTTCTTGCATGGCAGTCTCAAACCAACAAAGTCAGGCACCCGGTGAGAATCAGTGCCGCCGCCCAGACTACATCCAGGTTGATCCAGGCCTTCCGCAAGAGCCCCAGCCCGAAGCGATCCACCACGACCCATGCGGCTAGCGCGGTCACGCCCAGGTACCCTGCACCGTGCACCAGCGTGGCCGTCGCACCTGCAAGGGCTTGCGTCGAAGCGCCCCGTGCGTGGCAGGACGGACCTCCGGCCACAGCCGTCATCGACAGGAACACCGGCAGTACCATCAGGCCCGCGCCGTGTGCCGAGGCCATAAGAAAAGACCAGAGAGTCAGTCCACCCATACCTACCCGCATGGCCGCCCAGCGCGGATGCAGGTGCCGGTACAATTGCCGGATACCGAGGGCCGCGAGCAGGACCGCCACGGGCCAGCGCAACATGGCGGGCGACAGCGCGGCGCCCGCAATCATGGCGACTCCGATGGCCGCGGCAATCGCGAGCACGTGCCCCAGAGTCAGCGGAATCAGCGCCCGCCACACGGCGCTCCGTTTGCCTTCCTGCATCCCGAGCGCGACGGCAAAGAGCCAACCCATGCCGGGATTGAGGCCGTGAAAGGCCCCCAATCCCGCCAACGTAAGCCAGGAAGTGAATGTCGTTTCCATAGGTCGTGGCTCCTTATGCGTAGCAGTACGAGTCGGAGGAAGCGTCGCCGCCCTCCAGTCGTGTCTGATGTGGCCGCATGCCGTCAAAGTGCGGAAAGAACCGCGGATCCACGCGCATCTCGCCGGTGGCCGGATCCACGTCGATCTTCATCATCCAGCCGTTGATGCCGTCCGGATAGAACTGTTTGTCCACCGCGGCATACAGAGAATTTGTCACGTAAACGCGCCGGCCATCCCGGCTCAGTTCGACCATCTGCGGACCGCCATTCAGAGGCACGCCCGGATTCGAAGGATGCGCCGCACGGCGCACGATGCCGCCCATCGCAATCTTGCTGTTCAACTTCGGGTGGAACGGATCGCTCACGTCGTACTGGCGAAATTCGCCCGAGCCCCAGCATGAAACGTAGAGATACTTATCATCGAGCGACAGGTTGATGTCGGTGACCAGCGGCGCGACCGCCCCAAAGCCTTTCAGCATGGGAGGCAGCAATTCCGGATCAGCCGGCTCCGCGGGAATCTCGATCACCTTTTGGGCCTTCCATTCCGCGTTCTCTGCGCGACCGTCCTTGTACCAGATCCAGATCGATGAGGATAGATCCTTCAGCGAGATCACTACTCCCACAAAGCCGTACGCTTTCGTCGGATTTCTCGCCGGCCGGAGTTCAAAGACAAGTTGCTGTTCGGCTCCCAGGTCTAGCGCCTGTTTGTGCTTGCGCTTCTGCAGGTCCCAGACGTGAATCTGGTGGCCATACTTGCCGCCGAGCAGAAGTTCCGGACTCAGGCCGTCTTCAAACATATTCGGGGTGCCCCATTCGCTGGTGATCATCGCATCGTGGCCCAGATGCCAGGCGAAATCATATGCCAGGTACTGAGGGCCCCGGTCCATCTCCCAGCGTCCCCGAACGTCGAAAGTCTCGCCGTCCAGTACGAATACGCCGCCCGGCCCTTCTCCGTCCGGCGAACCCAGCGCATTCATGTAAATGCCTTCCGGCCCGCAGTGAACCGTGTGAGGGCGGCTGTATCCGGTCCGGTTCATGACCGTCTCCGGTTCGATCACTTTCACCATCTTTGGATTCTTCGGATCCGGCTTCGTGTCGAGGATATGAATCCGTGACGACCGCAGGCCCGGCACCACCAGGTAGCGTCGCTCCATGTGGGGATGCGGCGAATAGGGGCACAGGCAGGAACTGCAGGCATTCCAGCCGAAATGGTGAAGCTCGTCGCCCGCGTTGGGCATGTCCACGCGGCCCACCATCTTGCCGTACGATTTTGACGCGGCGTCGACGTCGACCACTCCGATCGCATCCGGGCCGTCATTCGGACTGGGGTTCAACATCGCAATATATGCCAGCTTCTCAGCCGGCGCTTCCATCGCCATCTTAGGCGAGGGATAAAACGTTGGATCAGGTTGCCATCTCATTGGAAAACTCCTCTGTGCTTTTTGTCTGGAATTTTGCCTGGGCTAGTGTTGCGCTGCGAGCGGTGTCCCGGCCGTCCGGGAGCGGTTGTGAGGCAGATTACCTCGGAAGATGCGCCACACTACTTCCGCGCGAGCGCCACCACAAACTCGCCGGGTATTGAATAGCCCTCCCCGCGGCGGTATGGCTGGATTGTTTTCAGATATTCCGCGTGTGCTTCCTCGCGGGTATCGTCGTCAAAGTGCGCGTAAGCCAGCGCGACCGGCCCGCCGGCGAACGCCGCCCCTAGCGCGTCTTCGGCCGAGGCGTAGTCGAGAGGCTTCACGATCCGGTCTACCTGGATATCCGAAAAGCCGGCCATCTCCAGCGCCGTCCGCAAATTGTCTCCCGTTCCCAGGTGGAAGAACATGGGGCAGACCTCCGATTTCACACGATCGTCAACCACCGGAAATATCCCTGCCCAGCCGCAACGGTCGCGCCGTCCCCAAATGGTTACGGCGAGGCGGCCCCCCGGCTTTAGCACCCGGCGAACCAGTCGTAAGGCGTCGATCGGTTCAGGCAGGTACATGAGGCCGAGTGAGCACAAGACTGCATCGAAACTACTCTCCGGAAAATCCAGCGTCTCCGCGTCGGCCCGCTGAAACGTGACGTTCGCGAGACCAAGCTTTGCGGATTCCTCGCGGCCTCTTTCCACCATCTTCCCGGAGATGTCCGTTCCCACAACCGCCCCGTGTGGACCTACCGATATCGCAGCCGGAAAAGTGATCAACCCCGTGCCACAGGCGATATCCAACACTCGTTCACCGGGTCGAAGCGCGGCCATTTCGAGCAGCCGTCGCTGGGCAGGCTCGATTTGCTTCCCCCAATATCCTTCGTAGTCCGCAGCGGCCTTGTCCCAGCCGTACCGCTGAATGCGTCTCTGCAGCTTCGCGTCCACGGTTACTCCGCGCCCTTCACGTGAATGTCAATGCGCACGTCCTGCGGATCTTGCCAAACGTGGAGATAGGAGCTGGCGGCATTCGCTTCGTCTAGAACGCGCCGCACATCCTCTTCCGGCGCGTCGCTTTCCACGTTCACGATACAGCGCACTTGACGGTAGCCGGGCCTTACCCCGCTCAGCCCGTATTCCGCCCGGGTATCGTAGTCCGCCTGCACTTCGACGGCGAGGGAGCGAATCGCGACACCGCGGCGCGCGGCCCACATGGCATACCCGATGGCAAGACAGCTACCGAGTGAAGCGCGTCCAAGAACACCCGGATTCGGCCCCGTATTGGCGCCGCCGGATTTCTCGGACATGTCCGCCTTCAGCTTCCAGGCCCCCTCTTCGATCTCGCATGCCAGTCCCTCGGTGAGGCGCACTTTGGTTACTGCCGTGCCTTGGCCGATGATTGGGCGCAACTCAAGCGCTTTCGCATTGCGATCGAGAATGGTCTTGATGTTCGCCATGGTGTCTTTCCAATTGCCGTCACCCGCGTCGATTACTAACGGCCAAGCGCCGCCCGGATCCGGGCAAGATGATGGTAACTGTGGCGTACGGCATGGTCCTCCAGCATGAACTGGCAGGTGAGCGGTGCATCGCTGTTGAGCGATACTGGCGCGGCGCGATCCAGCTCCTCATCGCTGAAAGCACGGATTGCCGCGGCCGCGGCTGCACTGTTGGCTGCCAGCAAGGCGAGCGTGGCTTCCTTTTCGGCGCCGTCATTCTCTTTCGCGTGGTCCCGGTTCATCGTATCGACGACGTCCCAGGTAACACCGGCGACTGGCTGGCCGGCTGCGAGCAAACTCGCAAGGTGGATCTCGATCGGATAGACGCTGGCAACATGATGCACCACGACGCCGATCTTCCGTCCATCCTTGGGGAGGCGCGTCTGCCACTCTGTTTCGGTGAGCGTGGCGGCCAATTCAGCCAGGGCGGTTGCGCCGGCCTCAGACGCGGGCGGCGAGGGTCTCGGATCTACCGTTCATCTTTGCTCCTGGCTCCGGAAATTGAGCGGCGGTGACTTGTTCCATTCTTTCGGTCTTCATGTTCATCATCCTCAAAGGCTGACAGTTACTCGCAGGAATGTAGCGGGGATCGAAGTGCCGCCGTTCGTGTCCTTGTTCTGCGCCTTCGCGAGTTCCAGGAGTTGGTTGTGGAGTTCCTCCTCTTTTCCGCTCTTTTCAGCCGCTTCGAAAGCGTTCATCGTCGGGCCATAGAATCGCCGGAACGATTCGATGACATGGAATGGGCTTTTGTCGGGCGAAATGAAGTGATACGTGTCCTTGACCATGGAAATGTTCTTCCTGGGGACTCCTGCCTGGCCAAAACGCTCGGTGACGTGAGTATCCACGCCCCAAGTCATGGGACTGACAAATCCTTCCGGAGGGGGAGGAGTATACGCTGAGCTGATTTTCAGTAGCTGCGACACGAATGTGGAATCATCGGGAATCCAGTTGCCCATCACAATTCGGCCGCCGGGTTTTGTGACCCGCACCATCTCCCTGGCTACGTCGAAGGGGTTGGGAGCAAACATGGCGCCGAATATGGATAGGGTCATATCGAACGACTGATCGTCGACCCCCTGCAAGTTGCGCGCATCTCCCTCCTGAAATTCCAGTTGGAGGAGGCCCGCCTCCGCCGCTCGTTTCTTCCCGGCTTCAACCAGATTCCTGGCTATGTCGATTCCCACCACTTCAGCCCCGAGCTGGGCGAGAGGAACCGCCGTAGTGCCATCTCCGCACCCCAGGTCCAGAGCCCGCATCGGAGTCGTTACTCCGAGAGACTGAACGACTTCTGCTCCAGATTGGCGCATCAATGCTGCAATCTGTGTAAAGTCGCCCTTTTCCCACAACGCTTGATTAGAGTTCATAACAGCTCCTTTTCTCTCTGTGACTCACCGGTCTGCGAATCTCCGGGAGTCCCTTCGTGTCTATAATTGTGCAGTGCGCCTACTGAAAGGACCATGCCCGAGCGTCGCCATGATTTGCTCGAACGGCTTGCGGATGCTGATTCCTTTGCAGAATGGTCTGGAAACTTTGCAGACAGTCCGGAGGTCCGAATGGATGCATTCTCCGAGATTCTGAGCGGAGTCAAACTGAACGGCGCTTTATTCTTCAGCGCTGAATTTTCCGCTCCATGGGGTTTTTCGGCCCCCGCATCGAACGCCACGGCAGCCATAGTCGCGCCGGGGGCGGCACACCTGATTCTTTACCATCTCGTCATCGAAGGCGGAGCTCTCGTGCGTTTACCGGATGGACAATCCGTCGAGCTGAAGCCCGGAGATGTCGTTATCTTTCCCCATGGCGATCCGCACGACATGAGCAGCGTGAAGGGGGCAACCGCCCCATTTCCCGATTACGGGATTAGCGAAAAAATGAAATCGCGTGACTTGAGTACGTTGCGGGCCGGCGGCGGCGGCGATGTTTCGCGATTTGTTTGCGGGTACATGACGTGCGACCCGTACCTGAGCCGGCCGATACTCAGCGGGCTGCCGTCCATCTTTAAGGTCAACATCCGAACGGATCGCTCCGGGCACTGGCTTGAGAATTCCATCCTGCACCTGGTCGAAGAAGCAGCTTCGGGACGCGTCGGCAGCGACGCCATGCTTGCCAAACTCTCGGAGGCGCTGTTCGTCGACACCTTGCGGCGTTACATTGCCTGCTTGCCCGAACAACAAGTGGGGTGGCTCGCGGGATCGCGCGATTCCATCGTGGGGAAGAGCCTTGGATTGCTGCATTCCCGCATTTCCCATCCGTGGACGATCGCGGATCTCGCAGACCAGGTGGGCGTCTCCCGGTCCGCTCTAGTGGAGCGCTTTACTCGATATCTCGCCGAGCCACCGATGACGTATTTGACCCGCTGGAGGCTTCAATTGGCCGCGCGGTCGCTCGAAACGACATCGCGAGGCGTCGCGGAAATCGCGGCCGACGTCGGATACGAATCGGAGGCTGCCTTCAGTCGCGCATTCAAACGTGAATTTGGGCGGCCTCCGGGCCGATACCGCAGCGATCATAAGAGCTCGCCCAGCAAGAAGCAACAACTTGGGCCAAGAGCCCACGCTTGATTGTTATTCGAGCCTGTAGGTGCGATCCGGCCATTTGTAGCCGCTAACGTTAGTTTGGAGCATTCGACAGTCCACGTTGACGACTTGTCGCCAACTCGCGGATCTGCCCGGCCGCATAGATAACGCTAGAAATCGCCGTGTTTGCCCCGATTCCGAGTGCAAAGGTGAGCGCCGCAGTGGCGGCCAGTCCCGGGCTCTTCGAGAGCGTGCGTACGGCCAGACGAAGGTCGTTCATATGAATCCTATATCTCTGAACATTTGCAAGCGACGGCCCGCCGGGACCTCCGCAACCAATTGATAGCATAAGACCAACCCTCGATAGATGGGGCGGGCGACGTTCGCTTCTGGGAAACGGCGTCCCAGTTGGTGGAATTGCATGACCGTATTTCGGCCCATGCCGGGGCCGCAGACAGAATGACCTCGCGTGCTATCCGTGGTCTCGAAGGCCAATTCGGTTCTCAAGAAATTCCCGAATGGTCAAAAAACTCAATCGCATTGAGCCAACAGGCTGCTCCGACCCACGCGACTCGGCCTTAACCTGACGTTAAGAGCCCAATCTCCGTCAGGTTGACGTGTTGTTACGGGAGATCTCCGACTGGTCAATTCTTGGGTTTGTCCGTCCGCGAAGCGCTGGATTTTCAGATGCTTCGGAAAAATTGACCATACGACAGCTCGAGGCGACTTCCATTGCTGGTCAGGAACAGTGCCGCGCCTGGTTTGGTGGAATACTCCTTGGCAGGCCGGGCCACGCAGGTCTCCAGCGCGGTGCTGAGATCCGGACTAATGGGCTCCGGGCGCGTCTTCTAGGATTGCTTTTTGCGGATCGTGACCAATGCCGGCGGGCAATCGACATTGGCCAGGTCCTCGGGTGCCGGATCGGTCGAGTTTGCGGCAATGATACTCGGCGCGCCGCTGGCGCTGGCATAGCGGTTGGCCAGGTCCGCCGCGTTTGGCCAGCGTTTCGTCTCCGACGAGCATCCAATCATGATTTCACCGCCAATTTCAATTTCATTCTTTCCAGCCGGACGCACGAGTCTCGTATGACCATTTCGGTATCGAGCGTGACAGCCGGCGGGCATTCCCTGAGATGCGCTGGAACAACTTCTCGGCCAGCATTTCACCAACACGTTCACTACGGCCTGATCACTGCGGAAAACGTCCACGACATCGCCATCGTTGGCGAAGGCGTGATCGACGGTAATCGCACCAAGCGCGGCGGTCCCAAGACGGTGGCGATTCCCCAGACGAGCCTTTCTGCGTCGTTGGAGAAATCTGTGGGTCACTGATAAACTCGAATGGCGGTCGACGCCCGAACGTCGCGTGCGACTTTTTCATAGTCGTGACGGCACTTTCCGCACGCTCTACGTACTCGTCAGAATCGGCGAGGATCTCTATCGCTTGTCTAACCAGTTCCGGTGTCCAGGCCGGTGCACATCCCGAGAGCTGAATATGCCTTAGGAACCAAGCTCTTTTCGCTTGATCTTTTGTGCCAGTTCAGTCGCAGCCCTCAATTGCGGAGTGGTGATACAGGAGTAAACTCTTCGCGCGTGAAATTCTAAGGGTAGTGTTGCAAAGTTGTGGGCACGGCCTGGAACGCCGTCCTGGTATCTGCGATTTTATTCCTGCAAAATCCCGGTTAACGCCTTTCCATCCACGCTTTCCATGCGGATGCCGAGTAGATCGGCGATGGTGGGCGCCACGTCCACACTGTCGATGACGGGCAACCGTGTGCCGTGCCGGATCCGGTAGCCGGAGGCGATGAAGATGGAATTCATGTTGGGATCGTTGTTAAGATACGCGTGATGGCCGCGCAGGTCCTTCTCAGTCGTATCCGCGACCGGCGGCCCGTCGGTGTCGGGCGGCCAGAATGCATAACCGTTTTTCGCGGTCACAACGAAGTCGGCCATCTGGTTGTTCTCTTCCGGGGTGGGCATCCCCAGAGCATGGAACTCGGAGGGCAGAATGACGCGATCCACGCCTTCAGTGCCGAGGAAGACCTGGCGCAGGCGGGAGAGGAGCGCGGGACGCTCCGCTTTGGGATTGGTGATGTAGACCATGGCGGTTCCACCCTCGGGAACGGCATAGGCGTCGCAGCGCACCTTGCCATCCAGGACTTTGAGAAAGCCGTGCTCTTTGAGGACCACGTTGGGACGGATGTTTCGCTGCACCGCGCGGAAACCGTGATCGGAAACCACCAGCACCGTGACGGGCCGGTCCTTCGGGGCGGCATCCAGAACTTTGCGAACACACTCGTCGAGATAGGCGAAGGCGCTGTAGCTTGCCCAACCGTCCGGCCCGTAACGGTGATTGTTGGCGTCCACGTTGAGCAGATGGACCAGCATCAGGTTGGGCTTGTCGTGACTCAGAACATAGCTCGCGGCCCGGGTCCAGATCTGGTCCCGCCACACGGGACTGCTGCGCATGAAGCCGTCCAGGTCGGCCGGTTGCAATAGCCCGTTTTGGATCATCTGTCGTTCCACCTTCCCGTCCGGCTGGGGGAATTCGTTGAAGGCCCAGGTTATGCTGCCGGAATCCATGGCAAGAGGCCAGACTACTTGCGCCGTTGTGAGGCCGGCGTGGTGGGCCACGTCATAGATGGTGGGAACGCGGATCATTGCGGCGCCGCTTAGTTTGGCATCCTCTCGGACGCGCTGGCTGTCACCCTCCCGTACCAGCAGGCCGTTGTGCAGGACTCCATGGCGGAGCGGCCACACCCCGGTCGCCATGGTGGTGTGGCTGGGCCAGGTGAAGGTGGGATTGCAGACCCGCATTCCTGCCGCGATGCTTCCTTCAGCGGCCAACCGCCGCAGCGTCGGGATGGGCAGCCGCGGATCTTCCAGTTTCCACGCCGGAAAACCGTCGAGGCTGATCACGAGCACGACGCGGTTCCTGGCGGGAACCGGCTGTGCTCCCACGCCCGGGCTGACTACCCCGAGATGGATGAGCAACAGCCCGGTCAGCACAGTCCGTCGATTGATCTTCACGAAGTTCCCTCTTTTCACCCGCGTTCCCCCGCGCAGCCGTGACGATTAGAAGCGGATCCGCGCGCCCAACTGAATATATCGCGGTGTGCTGGCGGCGGTGACGCGTCCGAAGGTCGTATTGCTGAAGTTGGTATCGCCCACGACGAAACGGTGCCGGTTGAACGCATTCAGAAACTGGCCGTAGAACTCGAACGTGGCACGTTCGTGCAGCGTGATGATCTTGGTCATTTGCAGATCTTCGTTCAGCAACGGGTAGCTGCGGAGATCCTGAATGTAGGGCGCGGAATTGCCGAAAGTAAACGGTGCCGGGACGGAAAACGCGGCCGGATTGATCATCAAATCCGTGGCGGGATTGAAGTCGCCGTTCCTGATGCCGGTGGCCGCCTGTTGGCCCGGGACACGATTCGGCCGCAGGACGCGATTGAAGATCGGCAGGGTGTTGTTCATGAGGACGCCCATGGGAATTCCGCTCTGATAGCGTTGAATCGCCGATACCGTCCAGCCACCGAACACTTTGTCTGCGACGCCGCTGCTGCTCGCCCAATGGCGTCCCCGGCCGAAGGGAAGATCATAGGCATACGTCAGCAGGAGAGCATGCGTCACGTCGATGGCGGAGATGGAACGTTCGATCTGGCGGTTGTAATTGTCCTGCCCCATATTGGTGTTGAAGTTGCCTCCGCCCGGGAGGGACGAGGCTGGCGCGTCGCCGAGATTCTTCGAGAAAGTGTAACTGAAGTTGAGAGAGAGCCCGAAAAACATTCTCTTGCGGACTTCGGCGGTCATCGAGTTGTAGCTGGAACTGCCTGCCTTGGCCACTGCGGCGGTGAGGGTGGTGTACTGCGGAAAGGGCCGCAAGGCCTGCGCTACTGATCCCGTGAAGCCGGGGTACGGTATCGGGATGCCGGCCGCCACCGCAGCCGGAGAGGTGACGCCCTGCAGCAGCAGAGATCCAAGCGAAAGGTACTGTGGCGGAAGTTGATTGATGTTCACCAACTGCTGGGCGGTCTGGCGGGTGTTGTGATTGCCCAAGTAGCGGGCTTCCGCAATCAGGTTCGACGTCAGTTCCCTCTGGACCCCGAAACTGTAGTTTTGAGTACGCGGCATCTCGGCGGCGGTGTATTCCAGGTAGTTGCCTCCCTGGCCGTTCAGTAGTGTGAGACTCAAGGTGGGCGTGTTGACGTATGGCGGCATGCCGTTCTGGAGGTAGAGCGCCGGGGTAACCCCGTTGTCCTGCGAGATGAAGGAGGCGCTGGGGAAGAAGCCGGCTGTGCTGGGCGAGAGATACGTACTGGAATAGTAGATGCCGTATCCGCCGCGGATCACTGTGCGCTTATCGAGGCCCCAGGCGAACCCGATGCGCGGGCCGATGGCGGAAAAGTCGGTCCGGGCGAGCGCCCGGCGTCCCAGCCTGCCGGTCCCGTCACCGGCGAAACCAGGGCTCCGGGAAGGTTGCCGGCACCGGAGTTGGGGTGGCAAGGTCGATGATACTGTACCGGTTCGCCGCTTCGTAAGGCGCCTGCTCGATCTCATAGCGCAGCCCGATGTTGACGGTGAGCCGCGTGCTCACCTTGATGTCGTCCTGAACAAAGAAGCCCCAGTACGGACGGCGGATTCCGACGGTAGAGGGATAGCTCACGCTGGAGTTGTGCGCGGCGCCCAGCAGGAAACTGGCAAAAGCGTCGCCGGTCGCGCCGGGATTGGAGGGCAACGCAGTTTCCAGGTTGCTGAAGCCGAATGTGCCAGAGGTATTGGTGAAGCCACGGGTGTTGGGGGACTGTCGCCGCATCTCGAATCCGAACTTCAGGACGTGCCTGTTGCGGGTCCAGGTAACGGCATCACGCAACAGGTAGGACTGGTCAACGTCCTGCACCGAGTAATTCATGCCTGCCAAACTGATGTACCCGTTGGTGAAGGTGAACATCGGGAAACCGGCGCCAGGGACTCCCTTCACGCCCAGCTTGGTGGTCCAGCCTTCGAACTGCGTAGGCTCCGTCACCGGCTGGAAGAAGCGGTTGTAGCCGAACGAGAAGTCGTTTAGGAGCGTGGGGCGAATGAAATAATCATCGGCCAGACGCACTTTGTGGCTCTGTTCGTGTTCGGAGTTGTCGCCGTTCACAGCGTAAGGCGAGGGTAAGGGGGTGTTGGCATCGACTTCCAGATTGCCGGTGTAGATGTAGGAGGCCCAGAGCTTCTGCTTGGCAGAGATATTGTGGTCGATTTTGGTGGTATACGAAGCCGGGTCGAGCAGCCGTTGGCCTGTGGGTCCCTGGAAATTGAGGGTCGCCCCCGGCAGATTTGGCGGCGGGATATTCTTGTTGACGTTGACGGCCACCGGGTCGAAACGGCTCACTGGAATTTTGTTGCCCGGGAACAGATCGCGCGAAATGGCCCCTGCGGACGTGACCGCCGTGGAGAGCGGATCGTAAATGGCCGCATGACCGCTGCCGCTGAAATCCCCAGCGAGTTCTTCCGCAGTGGGCACCCGGACCTGTTGCAGATTCGTCAGTCCGCGCTTGCGAGCGGCGCCATAGTTGAAGAAGAAGAAGGTACGGCCCTTACCGTTGTAAACCTTCGGCACGAAGACAGGGCCGCCAACCGAGAAGCCGTACTCGTTGTTGCGTTCGACGGCTCTGACCGGCGCGAACCAGTTACGGGCGTCCAGTTTGTCGTTGCGAAAGTACTCGTAAGCGCTTCCGTGCAGGTCGTTGGTGCCTGACTTGATCACGAAATTGACTACCGCGGCGCCGGTGTGTCCATACTCGGCCGAGATTTGACTGCTTTGCACCTTGAATTCCTGAACCGCCTCGACCGTGGGAGCGCCCAGGGTGATGTCCCCGACGAAGCGCGCCTGGCCGGCGGACATGCCGTCAATCGCCAGTTCCGTATTCAGGGTGGGACTGCCGTTGATGGAGACCTGGTTGGTGGCGGCGGTATTGTCCTGACCGGTGGGGGTTGTCAGCCCCTGCACTCCCGGTTGCAGGTAATAGAACTGCGATGGGTTGCGAATACGGCCGTTCTGCAGCAGCGCGAGGCGGTCAAACTCGCGGGGGGTTATGGAGCCACCCGCCACGGCGGAATCCACCTGCAACAAGGTCGCGTCGGCGTGAACCTCCACCGATTGCGCGATTTCGCCAACCTGTAAGGAGAAATCCAGACGAAACCAGTCGTCAGCCAGGAGCGTGATTCCGCTCTGCACGACCGGTTTGAATCCCAATTTGGTTACGGTCACTTGATAAGGTCCGGGACGCAGCCGCGGAAGCGTAAAATAGCCTTCCGCATTGCTCTCGGCGTTGCTTTTGACTCCGGTTTCGACGTTTTGCACCGTGATAACAGCAGTGGGCACGACGCTGCCCGCCGGGTCTGTGACCTTGCCGCTAACCCGAGCAGTCTGGGCCGGCGCGACCCCACCGAAACACGCCATCAACATTGCCGTGACCATCGCCAGGCGAAGGCGATTCAACATAGTCCAACTCCCTCCCGCACTTCAGTGCGCTACTGCCTTTTGGTGTGACCGACCTCTGATTATATGAAGCCCGCTTTGCGGTTTAAATGAATGCAGTGTATCAAGATGGTTTTATTCGGGTTTCGTCGATTTGCGGCGCCTGTTCTTTTCCTTTGCCCTCGTCAGCAACTCTGGAGACCGGCGAGCCGTTGTGGTTCGGCAAGGAACGCTCGATCGAAAGAGTAGGCAGGTCACCACGCTCAAGTATTCGTACGCGACCGCGCAGAGCTCAGTCTGCGCAGTGACAAACGTTCAGGTTCCATTCGGGCGCTTCGAGGGGCGTGCGGGCGCATATCACGCGCGCGTGTTCGGGCTCACGCCGGGCTCGGGTTACTCAGGGCATCAGCTGATTCTGTCGCGGCCCTATATGGGCCGCATGGTGATTCAGATCGTGGGGATCGTGTGGTGCGGCGTCGGCGCGCTGGGCAACGTGATTTGGGACTTGCCGTTCAACAGTTTGTTCGCAACGGGAAGACCCGCTTGCAGCGTGGCTGGTGAGGCGCCCTGGGATTTCGGTTGGGTGATTCGGGAGCTGAACTTGTTCAATTGAGCAGGCATATTCTTAATGTGTGCAACTGGTGAGCGCGGGGATGCTAATTCGATTTAGGCTCGGGTGTTGGCGGTTTTTCAATGCGCATGTAGTCCACGTCCGACGTGGCGATCATGCCGGTGTCCATCATCTCCTCAACCTCGGGAATCAGCCGCGCCAGGTTCTCCTCCGTATCCACGATGGTGAGGACAATGGGCTGATCCTTCTTGATGAGGTGGTGGCGATGGATTTCCGCCGTTTCACCATACCCTTCAAGACCGCGAAATACCGTGGCGCCGGCGATCTGCAGTTCCTTGCAGCGATTGACGATCGCTTCGTACAGCGGTTTCCCGTTGTGCTGGTCGCTTTCGCCAAAATACAGGCGGAGGAGTTTGGCTTTCTTAACCGTTCGCATGCGAAGACTCCGGTGCCGGGCGGCTGTGAACGAGGCGGATCACATCCACATCGGAAAGGACGATGATTCCGTCCTGCATCATCAATTCGATCTCGTTTATGGCCTTGGCCAGCTTCTCCTCCGAATCCACGACCGAAATCATGATCGGCAGATCGCGGGAGAACGGAAGGTGCCGACTCTTGTGGGTGTGGCCCTTTACTCCGTATCCGAGAATACCCCGGTACACCGTTGCACCGGCTATGTCCATCAGGCGCAAACGCTTGACGACGGCTTCATAAAGGGATTCATCCTGCCACTTGTCTGACTCGCCCATGTAGATACGCATCATTCGAGCTGCGCCTCTCATCTCCGTATGGGGCCCCTTAAGCGGCGCCTGGTGTTCCTTGTTGGCGACCTTGACAACATTCGTATCCTGGATTTCGATGACTCCATCGTTCACCATGTCATAGAGGGTGGGCATGAGCTCATCGACTTTCTCGGCGGATTCGATGAATTCGATGCGGATCGGCAGGTGCTCGGTGAGGATCTCGATTTTGGTGGTGTGCATCACCTGGTGGGCGCCGAAACCGGCCATCGCGCGCGTGGCGGTGGCGCCGGATACTCCTTTGTGAAGTAGGAACGTCAGGATGGAATCACACAGGGAAACGAAGTGGTGCTGCGTGTCCTCATTGACGTAAATCGAGACCTTCTTTGCCGTGCCCTTCTGGAGCATACCAACTCCTCCGCAATGCTGCTACGTACCCAAGCATAACTCTCGAAACAACGTTGAGCATCCCAGTCCAGAGTTCGACGGGACAGCCCGCGGAAATGGCGTCCTTCCAATCGGTTCTCGCTGATTAGCCTTCCTCGGTTCCGACGATCACAAATAACAACTGGCGCGATTGTCCAATACGCCTTCTAGAGCTTTGATCTAACATCGTGCAACACAGTCCTATGCACCGTGTCGCCGGGGAGATTCAACGCATCTAAAAAGATCAACCCGAGAGTTGTGTTCTGTTACGAAATGCGGGCCGATGGCTCGTGCTTTAACAAGGTAATCCCTGCGCTTCAGGTGGAGGGACACAGAGTAATCGCGCCCAGTATGGCCTCGACACCAACGAAGGCGACGTCGGTAGGAGCGGATTGGCGCGAAGGCGTTCGTATTTGAAATCAGACGGTCCGAGCGGATCGTGAAGTTTACAAAGGCCGTGATCGACCGGCAGTCCGGGCCGGTGGTTCTGGTGGGCCACAGCTACGGCGGGGCAGTCATCACTGAAGCCGGCAATCATCCGAAGGTTGCGGCGCTTGTCTATATTGCCGCATTCGCGCCGGACACTGGGGAGAGCTGCGCCACGATAGAGCAAGCCTTACCGCCGGCCAGCACGGGGATCAAGCCTACCGACGATGGCTACTTCTACATTGACCCGGCAGTTTTCCATGCCGACTTCGCGGCGGACCTTCCTGAGGCTAAGGCGGCGTTCATAGCTGAATCGCAGGTTTTGATCTCCGCCGACTCGTTCACCTCCGCCGTTACGACTCCGACCTGGAAGTCGAAACCCAGTTGGTACATGGTGGCAATTGCAGACCGGTTGATCAATCCGGACCGAGGAGGACGAGTTCATTTCCAAGGCTGCGCAAGCTGAGATCAAGACGGCGCTTGCCAACAAACCGAATGTGACGATCTACAGTTATCCGGGGCAGCATCACGCCTTCGCTCGGCATAATGGGACGCACTACAATGCCGTGGCGGCAGCGCTCGCCAACGGGCGGACAAGCGAATTTCTACATAAACGGCTAGGCTGACCGCGGGTCGCTTCAGCCGGTTTTCCGATGACTGCAGCGTGGGGGTAGTTCCGGCTCGGAGCCAAAAGCCGCGTGCTGCCGTACGACCGCAGACGGGTGTCAACGCCGCCCGGCCTTCTGGGATGACTCCGATCACCATTCCGGGTTAAATGCAACCACCGATTCCGGTGCTCGGGCTATGTCTTAACCGGGGTGAGCAACTCATCGAGCCGGACCCGGTGGAGCATCTCGGTCCGAACGCGGTCGATGACTCCGAAGGCTACCTCGGCTCCGTCCTGCGTCGGATCGATGTGCACGCGAAACGGGCGCTTGCCAAATGGCGCATCGACAACCTTCGCGATGGCTTCCGCAACCGCGCTAACATCGGCATCGTCGGGCACGATAGCGGCGAAGGCCTCCTGGATTTTCTTGCCATAGCCTTTATAAGGTCCTGCTTCGTACTCCGCTAGACGCTGTTTGTCGGCGGGCACGCCGGCATGCGCGAAGTGGTTGGTGCCCTTGGTAAACGCTCCCGGCACAATGATTGAGGTTTCGATGCCCCACAGCGCCAGTTCGCGCGCGTATAGTACGGCCAACGCGTCCATGCCGGCCTTGGCAGCAAAGTAAGGCGAAAGGTAAGGCGGCGTACCTCCGGCCACGCTGCTGCTCGACACCCAGACCAGCAGACCGCGGCCTTGCTTTCGCAGTTGCGGCAGCGCAGCGCGGTTGACCCGCTGTGTGCTCAGGACGTTCACATCGTATAGTTCCGCAAACTGCTCGGGCGTGAACGCCTCTGCCGGACCGAAGACCATATGCCCGGCGTTGTGAACGATCACGTCCAACCGCCCATTCTCTTCGACGATTTTCCGTACCGCGGAATCCACGGATTCCTGCGATGCGACATCGAGTTCGATGGCGCGCAAGTCCGCCTTATGCGTCGTCGCAAATTCCTGGACGGCTTTCACCTGAACGGCATTGCGGCCCGTTGTTTCGCGCATACTGGCGTACACAGTGTGTCCCGCATCGGCCAGGGCGCGAGCTGCCAGAGCGCCAAAACCGCTGGATGCGCCTGTCACCACGATCACTTGTTTCATTGGGATTCTCCTTTGCTCCTCGCCTCAGTACGCGAACCCGCCGTTTACCCGCAGCACCTGCGAATTGATCCAGCCGCCCTCGGGCCCTGCCAGGAAGGAAACCACCCTCGCGAAGTCCTCAGGCTCGCCGAGCCGTTCCAGCGGATTCATCTTCCTTAATTCGTCGATCAGTGCGTCGCTCTTGCCCTTCAGGAACAGCTCCGTTCGCACCTGGCCCGGCGCCACCGCATTGACCGTGATGTTTCTGCCACGCAGTTCGTTGGCAAGCACGTGAACCAGGCCCTCGACTCCCGCCTTGGAAGCGATGTAGGCACCGTAAGTCGGGAAGGACCTGGCGAGAACGCTGCTGGAGAAAGCCATGATGCGCCCGCCATCAGGAACATGTTGTGCCGCCTGCGCGAATACCAGGAAGGTTCCGCGCAAGTTGGTCGCGATCACCTTGTCGAAGGCGGCCACGTCTCCGCTGGCAATCGGAAAGAGCGGCATGATGCCCGCACAGTGAACCACCACGTCGGGTCTGCCGAAAGCGTCCATCGACTCTTTGAAAAGCCGCTCCACGTCTTCGGCATTTGCCACATCTGCTTGCACAGCGATGCCCTGTCCGCCTGCAGCCTTGAGATCTGCGACAACTGCTTGTGCTGGGGCCGGTTTTCCCGCGTAGTTCACGACCACCGAAAATCCATCTTTAGCCAGTCGTTTTGCGATCGAGCCTCCGATTCCACCAGAGGCGCCCGTCACGAGCGCTGTCTTTGCCATAAACCGTTTCTCCTTTCGTCTGATACCGGCCCTTCTGTCATCCACCCGGCTCACGAATTCACTATGGGCTTCTTACGGAAATAAATCCAATGCATAATATCGATATCGATCATGCGCATCACGCATCTCCGGCAGGCCGACCTCAACCTCCTCATCGTATTTGCCGCACTTGCGGAGGAGCGGAACGTCACCCGCGCAGCATCCCGCCTGCTTTTGAGCCAACCGGCCGTCAGCCGCGCCCTGCAGCGCCTAAGGGAAATGTTCCACGACGACTTGCTGGTACGGGCGCCATCCGGCTACGAACCCACGCCCAAAGGAAGGCGTCTCCTGCAGGAGTTGTCGACGATCCTGCCACGTCTGGACCGGCTCCTGAGCGGAGAAGAATTCGATCCGCGACAGGAAGAGGCGACATTTCGGATAGCTGTGACCGATCATGCCTCCCACGTACTGTGTCCTCTCATCTGCCGGATGGTTCTGCCGAAAGCGGATAAGGTCTCAATTGAGTTCGTTTCCTTCGGCGATCAGACGTTCGAGGCAATCGAAAAAGGCCGGCTCGATTTGATGCTCAATGCCGACGACGGATATCTTCCGTCTCGCTTTGCCAGCGAAATGATTTTTGACGACAGCTACTCATGCGTCGCGGCGAAAGAGAGCAAATATCCACGGGCGCTCACGCTCAAGCAGTATCTTGCGGCGGAACACGTCGGCGTAGGAATCTGGGACGAGTTGCAGACTCTACCCGATAAGCGACTGGCGGGAATCGGCGCGAAGCGGCGATGTCCGATCTGCGTTCCCTATTTCACCGCCGCTGTCCGCTGCGTACCGGGCACGCATTTACTCGCGACCGTCCCGACCCGCATCGCGAGGTTCGAATCGAACAATCTGTCCCTCAGAGTTCTGGAGCCGCCAGAAGTGCTTGGAAGGTTCAATTACCTGATGGCCTGGCATCCGCGCATGAACACCGATGCGGCGCACATATGGCTGCGGCATGCGATCCGCGAAGCGGGGATGGCGCTCTCGTCCGGTAGAGATGGGAGTTCTACAGCATAGTCGATAACGCTGTACCGTCCGTAGCGACGGCTGTCTTGCCTTCCAGTCTCCCGATGGCGGACGGTGGTATTTCCTGGACCGCATACAAGATCGATGATCCGACGGAAAGATAGAACATCGACATGCTGCGCCAAATCGCGCCAGGGTCGAGTCCTATAATCCGGAACCTACCGTATTGGGATGGATTCCGACTCGCCATGAAGCGGTCAGCTTATCATCCGTGACACGGACTTGGCGTCGTACCCTGCAGGGTTTCTCGAACGCTCCGCAGCGACACCCGGCGTCGCTGCAAGAGTTCAGAGGGGGGCCGATCGGGGTACTCGGAGGCTAGCTGTGTTAGCGCTTAGAGCTCGCCCCAATCCGTAAAATGCGCAGCTAGAGCCGTGCGCCGTGAGGTCAGTCCATCGTAGTAGTCGGACCATTCGGTAATTTCCCCGTTCTTGGTCCGAACGACGGACACTCCGTGCAGCAAGATTTGAACCTTTCGAGACAATGCCCCGTAGAAGGGCTCCGTCACGCTGGTGTGGAGCGTCCATTCGCTGACCACGTGATCGAGGCTCACAAGAATTGAGTCAACCTGCAAAGAAGAGTCCGGGAAGTATTCCCGCGTCTTCTGGAAGAATTCAGTCAACCGCCCTTTGTCTTTGAACTCCAATCCGATCCCGCGGTCTTTGAACGTGAATTCTTCGGCAAAACGAGCGATGGCGTCGTCGATGTTTCCGTGGTTTAGGCGTGTCAGGACAGGTAAAACCACCTGTTCTGAAGCTGCCATTTCAATTGCAATTTCACTCATGTCAATCTTCCTTTCATGTTCTTTCCACTGAGAAGCGGTTCGCCCACGCGTTGCGCTCCACTGAATGACCGACCGCGTGATTTCGGCACTTTGCCCGGCCACAGAGGCAGACGATCGGGGCGGCCGGCCGACTGCTTCCGCCGGGATCCTGGTTCTGCGACTGCAGAACCAGCTTTATCGCCTATCGTCTGTTCGCAATGACCTGCACATTGCAGAATTCTTTGAGCCCATCTTCGCCGAATTCAATGCCAATCCCTGAATTCTTATGACCGCTGAATGGAATGTTGGGATGGAGATTGAGGTGTTGATTGATCCAAACCATCCCGGCATCAAGCCGACGTGCAACGGCGTCCAGTGACTCAGGATCTGTACCCCACACGGAGGCTCCAAGGCCATATGGGGTCCCGTTGGCCAGCCGGACGGCTTCGTCGAGGTCCTTGTACTTGATAACGGCCCGCAATGGTCCAAAGTTTTCTCGGATTACGTAAGCCGCTTCCGCAGGCGGATTGTCCAGGAGGGTGACGGGAAAAAACAGGCCGGCACCCTCCGATGGAACTTCCCCTTGATAGAGGATCGGAGCCTTCGCCTCTTGAATCTCTTCCCATGTTGTTTGCATGCGAGCGAACTGGGGGCGGTTCTGTATAGGGCCCAGGGTGGTCTCGGGATCAAACCCATCGCCGAGTTTCTGATGTTGAGCACAGGATATGAGTGCTTCCGTAAGAGCTTGATAGATGCTCTCGTGCACGAAAAGGCGTTTGAGGGTGACACACCCCTGGCCACTGAGTGCGAACATGCTTCGAAACAGGTACTCGGCGATTGCCTGAGGATCGGCATCCGGAAGGACAATACCGGGATCGTTCCCGCCTAGCTCAAGGGTCAGGTGTTTCAGGGTTGGAGCGGCGGATGCGAAGACCTTGCATCCGGTTTCCGAAGATCCTGTGAAGGAGACCTTCTGGAAGTCCGGGTGGGACGTCATCCAGGGGCCAAGGTCATCCCCTCCGCTGATCACATTCAAAACGCCGGGCGGAAGGATCTCACGAATGTAGTCGGCGGCTCGAAGTACCGTAAGAGGGGTAAAGACCGCAGGCTTCAGGACAACGGTGTTGCCGGCCAGCAGAGCTGGGAGCACTTTTGTGAATGACAGCAAGAACGGAAGATTCCACGGACTGATCGCGGCGACAACACCCAGTGGAACATAACGTTTCGTGATCTGTCCGACACCGGTTTCATTCCATGTCGAATCTGGCAGTTCCATCTGAAGTAACGCCGGGACATAGGTCTCGAGAATCCATGTGATCTCGAATTGCGCCATGCTATAAGGCCGGCCGTTTTCCGCTGTTAGGATCGTGCAAAGCTCATCGGTATGAGCTTTGAGCTCTTCCATGGCATTTGCAAGAAGATCCCTTCGCTCGTTCCAGGTCTTGCTGCTCCAAAGGGGAAACGCTGCCTTTGCAGCCTGGACCGCCTGGTCGAGACCATCTTTCTGGGTGTCGGTCACGCTTGCAAGTTCTTCTCCAGTCACAGGATCGGAGATCTTTATCGGCCTGGAAGAGTCGATTCTTTGGCCGTTCACTATATTCGGAAACCCCGCGGTCAGACGAGCCCTTTTTAGCGCTTGCTCGCGATTGGGATGGGGTATAGATGGGAGCGGTGCATTTGCGATCGCACAAAATTTGTTCCTCGTAGCGATTTCCATGATTGATACCTCTTTCATTCGCGATTCTTCAGAGATCAGACTTTGCTCCAGTGAGCGCAGAACGCGACACCGACGATGTCTCTAACCTGTGCTCGTTCCGCAAGGCTTCCGCGGCACGTTCGCCGATGATGATGCAGGTAGCCATGGCATTGCCGGTGGGCACGCGCGGCATGATCGAGCCGTCTGCAATGCGAAGGTTTTCGATCCCATAGACCTTCAGTTGACCGTCTACCACCGACATCGAATCGCGCCCCATTTTCGCGGTACACGTCTGATGGTGGTAAGTGGAGGCCTCATCGCGAATGAAGTCTTCCAGTGCAGCTCCTCTCAGGTTGCCAGGCATGACTTCGCGTTTTGTGAAGGGTCGAAGCGCAGCCGAATTGCCAATCTCGCGACAAAGTTCCACGCACGCTACTGCGGCCTTCAGGTCGTCCGGGTGGGACATCGTATTGGACTCGATCTGTATAGGGTCGTCAGGGTTGGGTCCCGTCAAGCGAATCTGACCGCGACTTTTCGGCCGCACGACACCTCCATACATTGTCCAGGAAGCCGGCGGTGGATTAAACTTGGCGCCTGTCTCGGCACTGCAGACGGGTACTTCAATCTGACAGGTCTGCAAATCCGGAGTGTCAAGACCAGGATTGCTCTTCCAGAAGAACGTTGCCTCAGCTCCATTGTTGCGAGGAGCGAGCGGTTGCTGATACTCCCAGACACAGCCGAAAGCAAAATGATCCTGAAAGTTCTGTCCCACACCTGGAACATGCTGGACGACCGGTATGCCCAGACGTTTTAGCTCAGCCTGATCGCCAATGCCGGAAAGCATCAACACCTTTGGCGTGTGCATCGCGCCCAACGACAGGACAACCTCGAGTCCAGCGGTGATGCGTTGGATTTTTCCGTCAAAAGCGATCTCCACACCAGTGGCTCGCTTTCCCTCTAAGGTAAGCCTGGTAACCAATGCGTGCGTGAGCACAGTCAGGTTCGGCCGGTCCATGTAGGGGAAGACATAACTTCGAAAGACGGATAGGCGCTTTCCATCGCGTACGCGCACATCGATAATCGAGGCTCCGCCTCCGCCTTCCATCATTCGTCCATTGTTGCTATCGAAAGTTGGCATCCCGATGGAACGCGCTGCGTCCACCATAGCCGGAGCGATTGGATTCGGGTCAGGCGCGGACTGCACGAAAACCAACCCGCCGGTTCCACGACGCGTGGGGTCTGGTGCTCCCTGCCAGTCTTCCATCCGGCGATAGATATTGAGTACGGACTCATAGTTCCATGCCGTGTCGCCGGACTCGGATGCGAAGAAATCCCAATCGTTCTTATGTCCGCGTGCCCAACCCATCACATTGATGCTCGATCCCCCGCCAAGCACCTTGCCCATACATCTTTACCTGAAAATGTTTTGACTTTAAGATTGGGTTATGGCGATGGGCACGCGGAAGAGGAGGGAGCGGCAGGAGCCGTTGTGGTACGGAAGTGAGTTGCCGGCGGCTCCCGGACATCCTTTCTACAGCCGTCTGAATGAGGTTCTCGACAAGGCCGGCTTTGACCGCTTCTGCGAGGAGCAGTTGCGCGGGCTTTTACCACGCCAAACTGGGACGTCCGTCGCTGGCGCCGGGACTGTACTTTCGCATCATGATGATCGGGTTCTTCGAAGGACTCGATAGCGAGCGCGGCATTGCGTGGCGTCTGGCCGATTCGCTCACGCTGCGGCAGTTTCTCTCCATTGGACTGGACGAGAACACGCCAGACCATGTGACGATTTCGCGGACCAGGCGGCTGATCGATGGAGAGACCCATCAACGGATCTTCACCTGGGTGCTGGAACGACTGGCGCAGGGCGGACTGATCAAAGGCAAGACCATCGGGGTGGATTCGACCACGCTGGAAGCGAATGCGGCAATGAAGTCGATCGTCAGGCGCGACACGGGCGAGAGCTACAACGAATATCTGAAGCGGTTGGCCGAAGCCGAAGGGGTGGACGCCAAGGACGCGGCGGCGTTGCGGCGCATGGACCGCAAGCGCAAGAAGAAGACTTCCAACGAAGACTGGGAGAGCCCGAGCGACGGCGATGCGGAGATCACGAAGCTGAAAGATGGACGCACGGCGCTGGCGTACAAAGCGGAGAATGCGGTGGATATGGAGACCGGAGCGATCGTCGCGGTCACCACGCATGGTGGCGCCGCCGCCGACACGGCAACGGTGGAAGCGACGGTGATTGAAGCCGGTGCGGCGGTGGCGGAACTGGTTACGGCCGAACCACCGGAAGGCAACTATCAAGTGCATCCCGGTGGAGTCGAGGAAGTAGTGGCGGACAAGGGATATCACAGCAATGAGGTTGCCGTTGGATTGAGCGAACTGGGAGTGCGGACTTACATCGCGGAACCGGATCGGGGAAGGCGCAACTGGGAAGGCAAGCAGGCCGAAAAGGAAGCGGTGTATGGGAACCGGCGGCGCATCCGGGGAGAGCGAGGCAAGCGGATGCAGCGGCAGCGGGGTGAGAAGATCGAACGCAACTTCGCGCATCAGTTCGATACCGGCGGCATGGACCGGCTCTACGTCCGGGGCATTGAGAATGTCCATAAGAAACTGCTGGTCCAGGCGGCGGCATGCAATCTCGCCCTGTTGATGCGGTCAATGTATGGAGCGGGCAAGCCCAGAGCAGCCCATGATCAATCCGTCGAAGCTATTTTTGCGATTCTGGCGCTCATAAGGGTCCTGGAAAGCGTCTGGGAGCCATGGTGGGCGAACTCCGACGAACTGCCGCATCAGGCGCATCGGCTCGCGCATGGGTAGACATTCTACCTATAGATCTGAAAATCGAGCTACTTTAGACACGGGCTGCTAGCGGCATGGAACGTCCTTTGAGGTGTGGATTGGGTTGATCCACAAAGTTCCAATCGCGCTCGCTCCCGAGGTTTTCAAACCAGCGAGCCGCTTCTGTCACGCTTGGCACCTCGTCGCTGCCGCCTGCTTCGAGCAAGAGCACGCTGACGTCGGGATTTTCGGCCAGGCGGCGCGCAACTACTGATCCGGAGGAACCTGACCCACAGACGATGAAGTCGTACTGCGACCTTAGACCGTCCCTGAGCTTCCGCTGGTTCCCACGAACGCGCTCCGCGAAATCTACTGCTGATTGTTTTCCATGATTCAAACTCATCTCAATGTTCCTTTCTGATGTGCGGCATTACGAGTGTTATTTCAATCGATTGGCGTAACGCGGGCAGCACTGGCGCTTGTCAGACCAGCACCGTTCCACCATCGACTACCAGGGTCTGGCCAGTGCTGAATTCTTCCTGCATCAAAAACAGATAGGCTTGCGCTATATCACGGGCTTCGCCAACCCGGCCAACTGGAAGATTGTTGCCCACGCTTTCATACAGGCGTTCCCGTTCTGGTGCAGTCATGTTCTGCCAGAGGTTCGTCCGAACCACTCCAGGAGACACCGCATTTACGCGTATCGGGGCCAACTCGAGGGCAAGGGCGCGCGTCAAGGCCTCGATTGTTCCGCAGACACTCGCGGCAACAACCCATCCTTTATGCGGACGCTGCCCGGCCACTCCGGTGGTGAGCACGATAGAGCCACCTTTGCGAATACTCTTGCTTGCGTATTTAACAGCAGCCAGCGCCGCCCAGTAGCGCAACTCGAACGCACGCCTGGCCTGTTTAAGATCTGTGTCGGCAAGGTTCTGCAAATGGAGGCTATCGCCAGCGGTGAAAACCAGGTGGTCGAAAGCACCGAGCTTCGCAAAGAGAGTTTCGACGGCCTGTTCGTCCGAGAGGTCAAGCGTGTGCCCTTGCGCGTTTCCGCCCAACGATTCAATGGCTTTCTGAACTCGTTCCGCGTTGCTTGAGGCGATAACGAGCTTGGCCCCTTGTGATGCCGCTTGCTCAGCGACCGCCAAACCGATTCCGGAGGAACCTCCCAAGATGACCACCCGCTTGTTATGTAAACCGTTTCCTTGTTCCACTGAACCCTCCTTGTGCACTCTTTCTGCCTACACAGTCAAAGATGCCGCCAGTCTCGTATGCGGATCATGCATAATGGACATGATGACCATGCGTCTAGAGAAACTGCGCCAGGTCGATTTGAACCTTCTGATTACGTTTGCCGCAATTGCGGAGGAGAAGAGCGTCACGGCGGCGGCGTCACGGCTATTGCTGAGCCAGCCCGCTGTCAGCCGGGCGCTCCAGCGCGCGCGCACCCTGTTTCAGGATGACCTTCTGGTCAGGTCGCCGACATGGCTTCGAGCTCACGCTGCGAGGCCGCAAGATTCTCGATGAGCTTGAGGGGCTGCTACCGAAGATGGAACGTCTCGTCGCTCCCACTGCGTTCGATCCGGTACTGGAGAAGAGCCACTTCCGCATTTCTGGCCCTGACAACGTTTGCACGGTTGTGTCTGCCGCGCTTATGCCGCGAATATGCGGACGGGCGCTATCAGGTGAATTTTGAGTTCCACCCGTGGCAGAGCGGCATCGCGGAGCTGGTGGAACACGGGCAGCTGGATCTTGTTCTCCACATTGATGACGGGCTCCTGCCGTCGCACTTTCAGTCGGAAAGGCTCTATCGCGAGGATTGGATTTGCGCCGTTGCCCACGACAGCGGCTTTGGCGACTCGCTATCGCTTAAACAATACCTGTCGGCGTACCACATCGTTGTCGGAACTTACGCCGGCGTGCAGACCATTCCGGACAAGCAATTGGCGGCTATTGGCGCGAAACGCAACTCCTGTGTTCGCGTGCCGTACTTCGGCGTGGCCCTGCAATGCCTCCCGGGCACAGAACTGGTGCTGACTTTAACCAGTGGCATGTCATCCGTGGTCAAGCGGGATCGCAGGTTACGTCTGGTAAAGGCGCCACAGGAATTACACGCGTTTCACTTCTTAATGGCGTGGCATCAACGACAAAACACCGATCCTCGTCACGTATGGCTTCGCGAGGCGATCCGATCAACAAGCGGGGGCCTCGATGATTAGGCGTAAGGCGTACTAAATCAACGAAAATGCTAGTTTGAATTTCGGTTATCGCGAGCGGCATGTCTCGCTAGGTGGCTCGGAAGACATCGACAGGTTCCCTGGCGGGGAAAATCTGCGGCTCTCATTGCCATCCGCCTCCCAACACCTTGTAAGCCATGCTGCTGGGATCCACGCATGTCTTTTCAATCGACGGAGGCCGGCACGGTCCTTGTTCAGGCGCGGCTAAGCGTGACATGTATCCCGCTCTCGGTCGTATCCTGTGGTTCCGTCTGCTTCGGCATATTGAGTATTTCCGTCCTGGTTCCCTGTTGTGCTATTGTCGCTACGAGACTCGGTTCCGAGACCGTTCGCACTGGCGCGGTTCGGGACCATAACGCGTCTAAGCCGGTCTTGGTGTGTAGACTATTGAGTGTCCACGGTCACGTCCCTGAAGCGGTAACCATAACAGGCGTCAGTGAGAAGGTACTTTGGTTCTGCGGAATCGTCTTCTAGTTTCTTTCTGAGTTGCCGGACGTAGGTTCGCAAATACTCGAGTTCATTGCCGTACTCTAGCCCCCAGACAGCTCTAAGAATTCGAGAGTGAGCCATCGCCAAACCGGCGTGCAGCATCAGATAGTGAAGAAGGTCAAATTCGGTCGGCGTTAGACGAACCAGAGCGGAATTCTTGCGCACGCGACGGCGCACCGAGTCAAGTTTGATATCCCCGATTCGAATGGAGGCGTTTGGTCCGGAATTATCCTTCCATGCAAGATATTGGCTGAGTGCCGTATTGACGACACTTTCGATTGAGCGCCCGTTTGATGCCGCAGCCTGTTTTAACACTGCTTCAAGAGACTCGGACAAGACCACCGTTACACTTGGCATATCGAATCTGTCTCCTTCGGAGGTTCTCCTTGTGAACGCGACCTCTACGCATACTTATACCGATGCCTGTTGATCCCCGGGCTCTTGATCCTCGACTCCAGCGTTGTTCGAGAGTCGGGCTCGATCTCCTTCCTGGAGCAGGATCAAACGGCGAGTTGTGTCTGGCATTGACAAAGATAAGCACGCGCGCCTCAACGTCGTACTCTCCGTAAAACAGGTTGCCGTAAGCGTCCCTCGACACAGAACCGTCGGCCCGGGCACCGTGGACGAGGGCGATATTGTCAACTTCAGACTCCTGTGCTTTCAGTTTGGCCTGCTCGACAGGACGCCAGCACACAACATTGGGTAACTACGGCGAATCGAGTAACATATCTCCAGTTCCTTGTGTTAAGTTCTGGAGCCGTTTCAAAGACCGGGAGCCGTCACTGCTGACCTGTTCAGATGTCAATCTGAATGCGATGAGGCGTTAATCCGAAATGCGAGTCGCGCGGACGCTGCGATTGTAATTGATCGCCAATCGCGACTTGTCAATCCAGGCAGGGTCTCCATTAGCACCAACTCATCCAGACAGTCATCTGCTGGAAGTCTAACCTGCTCGGAACCGAACGACTCTGTCACCGCGCTGATGAACGCCCCTAGGTCTCTGACTGCCTAAAGAGATTCTAATAAACCATTTTTATGTAGAATTGTTTTGGCGCATACTTAGGGCATGGCTCGTGCTTCTCTGCGCATCGAAGTCGCCGCTAAAGACCAGAAGGCACTCCAACGGTTGCTTGCCGGCGGAGTACAACAAGTCCGAGTCGTTCTTCGTGCCTTGGCGCTGTTGCAACTGGCCAAGGGCACCAGCGCGCCGCGAATTTCCGGCAGTATTCCGCTTACCCCTCAGGCCATTCGGAAGGTTGGCCATCGGTATCAGGAAGGGGGCTTAGAGCGGGCGCTCTATGAGAGACAACGGCCCGGAGCGGCGGAAGTGCTGGATGACAGCCAGAAACAGCGACTGATTGCCATGGTCTGCAGCAGTCCGCCGGAAGGCCGCGCTCGTTGGACGGTGCGCCTGGTGGCCGAGGAAGCCGTGAAACGCAAACTGGTGCCCCGCGTGGGAAGAGAAACCATTCGCATTCTCTTACTGAGCCACGACCTGAAGCCGTGGCGGGAAAAAAATGTGGGTAGTCGCCGATCTCGATGACGACTATATCGCCAAGATGGAAGATGTGCTGGAGGTGTACGAGCGACCATATGATCCGCAAGAACCGGTGGTCTGCCTGGACGAAAAGCCGGTCACGCTGCACGCCGATGTTCGTGCCGCCTCGGCGGCGAAACCGGGGCGGGAAGCGAGGCGCGATAACGAATACGAACGTTGTGGCACAGCCAATGTCTTTTGCGCCGTGGAGCCGAAGGCGGGCCGTCATTTTACGTTCCCCACGCCGGACCGTTCTGGCTTTGAGTTCGCTCGGGTGGCGGTCGCTCTGGCTTTGGCCTATCCGGCCGCCAAGACAATTCACTTGGTGACGGACAACCTCAATATCCACACGCGGAAATCATTGACCAAGGTGTTCGGAGCCGAAATGGCCGCGGAAGTCTGGAGTTGCTTCACCATACATTACACGCCCAGCCATGGAAGCTGGCTTAATCAAGCAGAAATCGAAATCGGGATCTTCTCGCGGCAATGTCTGGGCAAGCGACGAATTCCCACTCTTAAGAATCTCCGCCGGGAGGCGAAGTTCTGGAACCGGCGGATGAACCGTGATCGAGTCAAGATCCACTGGAAGTTCGACCGTAAAACCGCCCGCCGCAAGTTTGGCTATAAAAGGAATTCCTTTAAGCGGTCGAAGACCTAGCTCGCGTTACGCCATGATCATCAACTTAGCGAACGTCGGACCGTCACTATTTGTGAGTTCGTCGGCAACTCTCGTTTGCGTTTCATTCATCTTTATTCTCGATGCGCGAGGCCCGGAAGCTTTCCCAGCCGCCTTGAGCGCAACGCAGCCAAGCCTTTTCGAGATCCCACTTTTAATCGAGTTAACAGGCTCTATCATGGATCAACCGAATGTGAACCCGAACGCTTCCTATGACTGAGCTCTTCGCCCGAGCTGTTGAGACCTTAATTCATAGGAGCTGGATTTATAAACATCTTCCTTCGTTTAGTGGTAGGCGGATAACAAAGTGCGCTCCAGCCGCGAGCTCACTCCACATATCACCACCGTGGTCGAAAACAGCCCGGCGGCAGAACGCTAGCCCAAGCCCCAACCCATTCTCTTTGCCGCCGGTTACGAACGCTTCGAATACCTTATCGCGAATCTCGTGCGGAAGTCCGGGCCCCGTGTCTTCTATTGCAACCAGCACGTAATCGCGGTTTCTCGTGGCCCCAATGCGCACCTTTCCGCAGCCCTGCATCGCTTCATGAGCGTTCGTAATCAAGTTAAAGAACATCAGGTTCATACGTGAGCGCGCCAGCGGCAACTTTATCTGCCTTGGCACATTGAGCAAGATCTGAACTCTCGGATTATCCATAGCGGCCACTGCGGCCTCCGATGCCGCAGCAATGATTTCGCGGATATCGCAGATCTCAGGTTTTGATCTTTTTCCACAAGTCACGTTGGTGAGGTCTGTCAGGAATTCCCTCATACGGGCGACTGCGCGGTGCATATTCGCGGCGAGGTGTTTCACCTGGTTTGGCGCATTTGTCGAGCGTCATTAACAGTTCGGCACCTGCGTAGATTGTCCCCACAGGATTCCGGAGGTCATGGAGGATGGAGGCGGAAAGCCCACGGGACGTTCGCTGCCTCGAGGCCGATCTTCGGCGCTGCCTGACGGAATGGGATTCACTGCATCGGATCGATCTGTTTCCACTGGGCGCGCACGATTCGTCAGACCGGCTACTCATACCGGAGAAACTCTATGGGCGGGAGCCTGAGATCGAAACCCTGCTTACGGCCTTCGACCGGGTCGTGGCGCGCGGTACGCCGGAAGTCGTGCTCGTATCCGGTTACTCCGGAGTCGGCAAATCCTCCGTCGTGAACGAACGGCACAAGGCGCTCGTGCCTCCGCGTGGACTTTTCGCGGCGGGCAAGTTCGACCAGTACGAGCGCGACATCCCCTACACGACACTGGCACAGGAGGCGGCAGAGGAGACTGGAGTGGCCATTCCGTTCTCCTGCCGGCAGGGGCAATGTGGGACTTGCAAGACGAAGCTGCTGGCGGGCAACGTACGAATGGACGCGGAGGCCGGACTCGATTCCGAATCGCGGGCGCAGGGGTTTGTGCTCACGTGCGTAGGGCGGGCCGAGGGTAGAATAAAGTTGGACGCGTGAGCGCCCGGTCCGGCTAAACTTCATCCAAGACAGAAGAGAAGAGCCCCGCGGTTCCTGCAGCCGGGCGAAGACCCGGCGGGTCAGCGAGGTGAGCGTTCAGCTTGGTTAGCGTCGAGAGTGCGGGGGGACGGAGCCGGGGCGTCAAGCGAAGGAATGGACTGGTCTAGTAACTGCCTCGCACCGCAGTGGGTGCATCGTCCAAAGAGATCTCTAGGGCACCGCACAAAGCAATGGCTGCATAGACGTGGATCCGTAAAAGAGGGCATAACTAGATTCCTCGAAACGCAAGGCCGAAAAGCTGTCCGGTGGCGCCGGAGCGGTGAAAGCCCCGGCGGACAAGCCCTTACAAGATTCGTAAAATAAAAACAATCCGGGTGGCGGACAGGTTCGAGGACGTAAGCAGCGTGGCCGAGTGGTCAGGCCGCCGGAGGGAGTTCGTTCTCCGGAGTTCTTCGGCTGCGCGGCCGGGCGGCTATGGAGAGAAGGCGCCCAAACTTCGGAACTGCCGCCTCGGCGCCCAAGACAGGTCGCATAGAATTGCGGCTCGATATCACGATCAGCCGCTGACGTCCTTCAGTTCTTCGCTTCACAATCAACCTCCTGCCGCATTACAACTGCGTTCGATATATCTACCGATTACGTGCCAAGTATTCCGCAAATTTAGCGGAGCGCCAAATAGGAATCATTTGCTACCGAAGCCATCTGCCGGTCCCCGGAATTTGGTGAACCAGCGGGAACCACCACGGACACGCGAAACCACCGCCGGTGCCTTCGGCCGATGGCTACCTCGGCGCCCGCGGCCCGAGCGAGAGAGACAAGTTCCTCCAGCCGGAACGCCGCGGCAACTGAGGCCGACCCATCATGGACCGTCAAAGGCCCCCATCCAAGGATTCTCCGTGTCAGGGGGAGAAAATGGTAGGCAAGAGGATGGCGTTCCAGATCCAGCAAGAGCAATGCCCGCCGCGCGAAATGGCGCAGCGTGGAGATCATGTCGACCACTTGGCAGTCGGGGAAATGATGCAATACCGACGAGCAAAGCACAAAATCGAAGGCATGCTTTGCGAATGGAAGCCGGAGCGCATCCGCTACCACCCGCGGTGAAGGGGCGTTTCGCAGGTGTACTGGCCGATGGTCGAGCGAGACCACTTTTGCGTTCCGATAGTGGCAGGTGAGACACTTGCCCATATCTCCGGAACCGGCGCCCACGTCCAGCACGGAGAAATGCTCCGCCGGATCTACCAGGTCCTTCATCATCCGAAGCAAGGCTCGATGCCCGCCGAACCACCGATTGATACGGGCCAGTTCGCACAGATTGCGATCCGCATCGGCCGGCCCGGCACACTCCAACCACTCCGGCTCCAGCAGGCGGCCGCTCCAGCGGGACGCGCTTCCGCCGCTCCAATTCAGTAGCATTCTCGGATCCTTTGTTTTGACAGTACGGTCAGCCCGCGGTTCGAGGAGATTATTCTGCTGCCAGGGTCGAGTCCACCACAGCGAGGCTGTGCGGCTTCATGACTGACTTTACGTCGGTGATGCCGAGGACGCTGTGCAGTTTGTCGTCCGCTACTTTCATTGGGCCCGGTCCCTTGGCTGTGCCCGGCGCGGGTTGCGGAAAGGCCGTTGACATGGCCGTGTGGAATGTGACGTTGCCCTCTACCTTTTGCATCACCTGATGGATATGCCCATTGAGCACCGTGACCGATCCAAACCGTTTGAGATATCCAAGTGCCTGGGCGCTGTCTTCTGTCCCCCAACCCCAGTCCGGATAAACCGACCACAGCGGAATGTGGGCAAACACCACGACAGGGCGGCTGGCGGGCTGGCTCTTAAGGTCCGCCTCGAGCCACTGGATCTGCTCCGGGCCGAGCTTACCAAGGCCTTCGAGTGCAGCGACATTGGACAGGCCGACGAAGTGGACGTCCTTATGGTTGAAGCTGTACCAGCCGCGCCCTTTCGCTTGCTTACCGTAGCGCTCCAGGTACATCTTGCCGTCGTCAATGGACGTATCGTGCTCGCCAGGGACAAAGAAGACTTGCTTCGGTTTGGCGCCTTTCAGCACTTGATCGAGGGTATCGAATTCGGCAGGTTTAGACGTATGACTCAAATCCCCCGTATGGATGATGAAGTCAGGCTGCTGCGGGAGTCCATTGATCTTGTCGATCGTCGCCTGCAGGGTGGCCGTGACGTCGGCATTCGCGGGCTTATTGAAGCCCATGTGGCTGTCGCTGATCTGGACGAAATGGAGCTCTCCCTTCGCCTCTTTCATCTTCTCCTGGCCAAACGCTTCTGAAGTCAGAGTTCCGCCGGCGAGCGTCCAGAGAACGCCGGAGCCGGCCCAAGCCATGCAGTTCAAGAAACCGCGGCGGTCAACGCCATCGTTGTTGTGGTTGTGAGTGATTATTTTGGACAAGTGTACCTCGCGTAAATTCGGTGTGGTGCGTTCCGGAGTTCCAGACTCGAATACGGCGCGGTTTATTCCCTGACGTTTGTGCTTTTCGAGAGTTGACGTCGAATTGAACCGGGAATATTTCCCCTGCTATCCCGGTCAACTGGATATGGATGGCCGCTGATGATCCCGATACGAACTCTGGTGGCAGCTGTAACACTTGTCACTGCCGGCGGACTGGCTGCGAGCCAGGCAGAACGTGTACGTGCCGCCTCCAATGGAGAGCGGCTGTTCCAACAATGCAGCGGGTGCCACAGTGTGGATACCAGCGAAAAGAGAGTGGGGCCCTCGCTCAAGGGGCTGTTTCATAAACACAAACTGGCCAACGGTACACCCGCAAACGAACGAAGTATACGGCGCAAGATCATGAATGGCGGCGATGGAATGCCCGCGTATGAGCGGATCTTCTCGGCGAAGGAAGTTGACAATCTGATCACGTATTTAAAGAGCCGCTGAGTTTGGGAGCGGGCATATCTATGTTTAAGTTCAAGGATTCAGCACTAACAGCGAAGCAGCAGAACGGGCATCATGCCACCAATAGGAATGGAGATGCCTGCGATGGCCAAGCCTCTTTCGCAGAGAGTTCGGGTCCGATGAAGACGGTCACCAGCCGGGAATCTAGACTGCGGCTCTTTGAAGAGACCATTCTTCCGCATTTAAACTCAGCTTTTAACCTGGCGCGATGGATGACCCGGAATGACCACGATGCGCAGGATGTTGTTCAGGAATCCTATCTGCGCGCTTTTCGATTTTTTGACAGCTACAGAGGCGGGGATGGCAAGTCGTGGCTGCTCGAAGTTGTGCGAAATACGTGCTTCACATTTCAGCGGCGCGAAATGCGCAAGTCCACGGTGGTGGTTTTCGACGAAGCAGCGCATTCGCCGAGCGTCAAACAGCCGAACGCCGAGGAGGCGCTGGTTGAGGCTGGCAACCGGCAGATTTTGCGGAGTTGCATCGAGGGGCTGCCGGAGCCATTCCGCGAGATTCTTGTGATGCGCGAACTTGAGGAGATGTCATACCGGCAAATAGCCGAGGTTGCCGGCGTGCCCCCAGGCACCGTTATGTCGAGACTATCCAGAGCGCGCAAACGCCTGGAGGAATGCGCCAAAAGCCGAGGTAAGGAGTTTTACAGATGAACTGCTCTCGTGATTTGATCGAAGCGTACCTGGATGAAGAGTCGGATCCAGGCCGCGTTGCCTCCATCGAGGAGCATCTTTCCGGCTGCCGCTCTTGCTCGGAAGCGTACTCGCGATTCCGCGCACAGAAGGCGAATATCCGGTCCATCGCGCCATATTACACGGCGCCGCCGCAATTACAGCAAGCGATCCGAAAGGCTTTGCGTCAGGCGGCCGCGGATGATGCCCAGCCAGCGGGGGGCCGCCCACCCTGGCGATGGCTGGCGATTGCCGCGACGGTTTTGCTCGCGGTCTCGGTCTCCTGGAACATGCGCCCGTCTTCACGCCCGACACCCGAGGCTGACCCGCTTGCCGAAAACATCCTTTCCGATCATATCCGCTCTCTGATCGGCACACACCTGCTGGATGTACCTTCCTCCGATCAGCACACAGTCAAGCCATGGTTCAACGGCAAGCTGGACTTTTCACCGGAAGTGAAGGATTTCGGCTCTCAAGGCTTCCCGCTGATTGGCGGCCGGCTTGAATACTTAATGGACAGGCCGGTTGCGGCGCTCGTCTACAAACGGCGCCAACACATCATCAACGTATTCACGTGGCCGACAGCTTCGATAGCAAAGACGGAGCCCCCGTTCGCTCGAAATGGGTACGTTGCCCTCCACTGGAACCATGGATCAATGACGTTTTGGGCAGTTTCCGACATCTCGTCAATAGAACTGTCGCAATTTGAGAGCCTGTACGAGAAGTAGTCGATTCACTTGAGGCAGCGGGTCTCCAGATCGGTTACCACGCGAGCAGTTCCCCGCGTTTGGAACTGGGCTAATTGCCTCGAATACGCGCTGTATTCGGGGCTGTCGATGGTAAGCGGAACGCGGGCTGCGATCACAACGCGAGTTCGGTCAACGACCCGCGCAATGCGGTTGCCAGTTCCAGGAGAGAGACAGGACATACATTCGTCAGGAGGGCCGGAGCGACTCGGCTTAACAAGCCCAATGGCTATCATCTCGGCTCATACCGCATCGCCACCGCCCCCGAGGCGAACTCCAGCCGGCTCACGAGCTTCAAGTCGACACGCTTCGATAGCCCCGCGAACAACGTCGGCCCGTGGCCCGCTAGCCTGGGCTGCACCACGAACTCGTACTCATCGATCAATCCCAGCTCCGCCAACGCCAGCGGGAGCTTCACGCCTCCCACGAACAGTCCCTTACCCGACTCCCGCTTGAGCTGCTGAACGGCCTTCCCCAGATCCCCGCGCACGAGCTCCGCGTTCCAATCGACCCGGTCCAGGGTGCTCGACACGACGTACTTCTTTGCCGCGTCGATCGTCCGGGCGAAGGGTTCCATCCAATCAGGCCTCGCTCCCGTCCGCGCCGGCGGCCGAAACGCTGCCTCCATCATTTCGTAAGTCACCCGGCCAAAGAGGAGGGCATCGGCCTGGTCGAGGTTCTCGACCGCGTGACGATGCAAGTCTTCGTCCGCGAACATTGCACGATGATCGCAGCACCCGTCCAATGTGACGTTGATGGAATACCGAAGGGGTCGCATTACGCAAGAGTACCGCCGGTGGGGTAGCCTAGCAACGTTAGCTTGCTTGAGGGCTAGGTAACGTGAAGGAACATGAAGCCCGTGAAATGTGGGGAAGAGCACAAGCGAGCCGGACGGTTTACTAAAGGGAGTGTTAGATCGATGAGGCCCCTCTGCCAGAATGGCAGCGGGCGGGCTGGCGGTACCGTGATCGAAACAGAGGGCCGCCGAAGGGGAGTGATGGAAGAGAAGCAGTTGGATCCATTCGACAGTGATTTCGAAACGGCGCGGATGCGCCTTAGGAACCTGGCAGACAATGCATGCGAAGAACTCAATGCCCGCATGTTGAACCTCGCCAGCTTCCATCTCTCCGCCTACATGGACTTCGCATCAAACCACAAAGGGCGGCTGGTGAAGATCATGATGAGCGAGATAGCAGCTGAACAACTGAATGCCGCCGCCGTCCGTGAGGGGAAGGCCGGCGCACCCATCACGGCATTAACAAAACCGCGGCGGATGCGGAAGTCAAAAGGGCAGTGATGAGCAAGGGCGTCCCGCTGAAATCCCGGACCGACCTCTGAACGTATCCCGAGTGGAATGTCAGCCGAGTGGAACGTCGGCCCAGGCCGGCCGGCTGATTCGAAAAACCTTGATTGTGGCGCCTAGACCGATTTCCAATCCACTTCGCCTGCCAACTATGAGCTCCGTTAGCCGGATTTCGATCCTGGTGGCGCTCGTGGCCGTATGCGCGCCGGCCGCCGCGCCGTCTTCTGACAACCAACCGCATCTGCTGACCACCGTGGCCCAGGTACGCGCGCTTACCTTAGCGCAAGCCGCGCAGCGATACCCCATTCATCTCAAGGGCGTAATCACGTACCGCGCGCCGGAATACCAGGTAACGTTTTTTCAAGACCGAACCGCGGGGATTTTTGTTTGGATAGAGCAGTCGGATTTGCAGATCACCGCTGGCAGCGTGGTTGAAGTAGATGGCAACACCACTCCAGGTGACTTCGCCCCTTCCATCGAACACGCCAGAATCCGTGTCCTTGGGCGCGCTGCTTTGCCCGCACCCAGCCGGAAAAGCGTGCGGGATCTGCTGACGGGGCAGGAAGACAGCCAGTGGAGCGAAGTTCATGGGATTGTCCATTCGGTGGCCCTTGAGGACCGGCTGCCTCCGGACATGCGCAAGGGTCCGCTCCAATTGGTGCTCGGAATCGCGTCCGGCAGCAACAAGCTGAAAGTCAGAATCAGAGATTTTCGACAGAATAAGGATTACGGTTACCTGGTTGACTCCGCGGTTACGGTTCGCGGCGCGTGCGGCACTCTGTTTAACGATCGAAGGCAGCTCGTCGGTATCCAGATCTTCGCCCCGAGCGTTGACCAGGTCACTGTAGATCAGCCGTCACCCGGGGACCCCTACGCTCTTTCCATCCTTCCGGTCAACAGCTTGATGCAGTTCACCAGCGCCCAAGTCTCTGGGCGGCGCATGCGAGTGCAGGGTGTCGTCACCTGGCGCGACCCGGGCTACTCGATCTTCATCCAAGATGCCTCCGGCGGATTAATGGTTCAGACCGGACAGGCGACAGGTGTCGAACCCGGCGACATGGTGGATGCAATTGGCTTTCCCACCGCCGGGCGCTACGCGCCGGTTCTTGAGGATGGCGGTTTCCGAAAAATCGGTCGACGCAGCCTGCCCGCGCCGTTGAATCTCACGGCTGCGGTCGGCTTATCCGGCGACCACGACGCCGAACTTGTCAAAATCAACGGCCGTCTGCTGGACCATTTCGTGCGCGGAAAACGGCGGATCTTCACTTTGCAACTCGGCACTTTCACTTTCACCGCCCGGCTGCCGGAGAATGCCGTTACCGATCAGTTACGTTCCATCCGCGATGGCAGCCAGCTGCAAATCCTGGGCGTATGGTCGGTGGAGACGGACGAATACCGGCATCCCACTTCATTTGGAGTTCTGCTGCGCTCGGCCGGCGACATCGTGGTTCTTCAACAGGCGTCGTGGTGGACCGGGCAGCACTTTTTCGGATTGCTGGCCTTGCTGGTTGGTGTAATACTGTTCGGGTCGCTGTGGGTGGCCGTCTTGCGTTACCGCGTCGAGGAGAAGGCCGAGACCCTCCGCGCCGCTCTGGAATCCACTGGGGATGGCATCCTGGTGCTGAACTCGGAGCTAAAGGTTGTCAACTGCAACCAAAAGTTCATCGAAATCTGCCGGATTCCCGAATCCCTTCGGCTCACCACGGACGAAGCAGCAATCCTCCGCGCAGTGAGCCTGCAGTTGAAAAATCCAGGCGCCTTCCTGGCCAGGGTCCATGAACTCAATAACGATAACCTGACTCAAAGTGACGACGTGCTCGAATTCAAGGATGGCCGCATGGTCGAGCGCCACTCCGAACCACAGCGCGTAAAAGGGAAGAGCGTGGGACGCGTATGGGGATTCCGCGATGTGACCGAGCGTAGCCACGCCCGCAAGGAACTGGAGAGAGCCAGGGATGCGGCCGAAGTGGCCAGCCGCGCCAAGTCCGACTTCCTGGCCAACATGAGCCACGAGATCCGAACGCCAATGAACGGTGTGATTGGCATGACGGATCTGCTGCTGGATACAGACCTCACCGCCGAACAGCGGAACTTTGCGGAGACGGTGCGTGCCTCGGGAGAGGCGCTGCTCACCGTCATCAACGATATTCTGGATTTCTCCAAGATCGAAGCCGGCAAGCTGACGATTGAGCCTATAGCCTTCGACCTCCGTCTGGTCATGGAGGATGTCTGTGAAATGCTGGCTCCCAAAGCTGAAGAGAAGAAACTGGATGTGGTTCTCCAATACGCATCCCATCTGCCACGCCACTTTATTGGAGATGCCGGAAGAATCCGCCAGGTGGTGACGAACCTCGTCGGCAATGCCGTGAAGTTCACCGCGCTTGGTAACATTGTGATCCAGGTCGAGTGCGAGATCGAGGACGCGCGGTCGGCACGCATGCGAGTCTCCGTTTGCGATACGGGGTGTGGAGTTCCCGAGGATAAAATTGGCGCGTTGTTTCACAAGTTCAGCCAGGCCGACAGTTCGACCACGAGGAAGTACGGAGGCACGGGACTGGGGCTGGCGATTTCGAAACAGCTCGCGGAGCTGATGGGAGGCACGATCGGAGTCCGTAGCAGCCTTGGCGAAGGCTCCACATTCTGGTTCGCCTTGCCGCTGGAACTCGATTCGCACCCTCAAGACGCGCCTCTTCCCGTCGCCGACCTGCGACAGTTGCGAGCCTTGATCGTGGACGATAGCGAGGTCAATCGGCGCGTGCTTCACGAACAGATCACCGGTTGGGGGATGCGCAGCGGAAGCCTCAGTTCCGGCGAGATGGTACTGGTCGCTCTTCGAGCGGCCAAGGAAAGCGGCGACCCCTACCACTTCGTGCTCCTGGACCACCAAATGCCGGGAATGGACGGGGTCGAGGTGGCCGGAGCCATTAAGGCCGATCCGGCCGTCCGGGATACCGTGGTCATTCTGCTGACGTCGATAGGCCGGGGCGAACTCAAGCGCACAGAGGACGCTCGCGTGGATGTATCCCTGGTCAAACCGGTGCGGCAGTCGCAATTATTGTTTGCGCTTTCCACCGCCTGGTCCAAGAAGCTGGGAATCACGCATGTGGTTCGTTCCCCATCCAAACGTGGAGCCGTGGCTGGCAATTCTAAGTTGAACGAGTTTGCAGGGCGAACGGTGCGCGTTCTGGTCGCCGAAGACAATCCGGTTAATCAAAAGGTTGCCATCCTGATGTTAGGAAAGCTGGGGATCCGGCCGGACGTAGCGGCGAACGGTCGCGAGGCCGTCCAAATGTTTGAAACGAATCCTTACGACTTGATCTTTATGGACTGCCAGATGCCTGAACTGGACGGTTACGCAGCTTGCCGGGAGATTCGGAGCCGGGAACAGGCTGGACGCCGGGTCGCAATCGTCGCCATGACCGCCAAAGCCATGGAAGGTTCCCGGCAATTGTGCATCGACGCGGGCATGGACGACTACATCTCCAAACCTGTCAGGCGTGACGAAATGTTCGAAGCTCTGCGGAAATGGCTTGCCCCGCAACGAATCGAAGACGAATCCTCCGGTTCACCGTCAGCAGATCTGGCGGCAGCGTCCGAACACACCTTACCTGTCCAGTTGGGTTGATCCAGTTGGGTTGATCCAGGTAACGGAGACCGGATGACGGGTACCGGAACTCTCATCCAACCCGTCTTCCACTTTATAGTTAAAGCTAATGCTTAGTTAGGCCTAGCGTGAATAATCGAGGATAGGTTAGCCACCCTTGGCAACCTTGAACGCGCGCGCTGGGCGTGTCAGTGTACAAGGGTACTTAGCAGACTGTAAATACAGCCAATGAAAATCATACGAATTCTTGCTCCCGGTGCGCCGGCTGGAGTCGCGGCCTTCGCCCGGCTAAGCTGCCGCAAACACTTTTCGCCGGCTGCGCTTTTCAATCGTTGGCCATTGTGACGTTTTATAGGAGATATGAATGACGACTCTGTCCTCCGGCCGTGCCGGCATCCACTGTGGACAACTGATTACGGCACTCCAGGGAACCAGGTGGCAGGCCGAATCATCCAGCCGCCCCATAACCGAAGTCCTGGCCAACGTGAGCCACGAAATTCGCACGCCCATGAGCGGCATCATTGGCATGACCGAACTGGCGCTGGGCACGACTCTCCAGACGGAACAGCGGGAATACCTGGAAATCGTGCGGAGTTCAGCCGACACGCTTTTAAGGGTCCTCAACGATGTTCTGGATTTCTCCAAGGCGGAAGCCGGGGAAATGGAATTGCTTCCCGTCAATTTCGAACTGGACGCGTGCATTTCGGAAGTGATGAAGGTAGTATCCTGCGACGCCCAACAAAAGGGTTTGGACCTGACCTGTGAAATTGCTCCCGGCGTTCCCCCATGGCTCGTGGGCGACGAAGCCAGGCTGCGTCAAATCCTGGTCAACCTGGTGGGCAACGCCGTGAAATTCACTTGCGCTGGAAAGGTCTGGACTCGCGTCTGGGTGGAAAGCGAAATCGGTGCGGCACCGTGCCTGCACTTCATGGTGGGCGATACGGGCGCCGGAATTCTTGCGGAAAAGCAGGCCCTGATCTTTGAGCCCTTTGAGCAGGGTGATGCTTCCATGTCGCGACAGTTTGGGGGAATGGGCCTGGGTTTGACGATCGCCGCCAAACTGGTGGAACTTATGGGAGGACGGATCTGGGTGGAAAGCCCATGGCTGGCGACTGGCTCGGGCGACCGCATTGAGGGCAGCGCCTTCCATTTCACAGTGAATCTTGCATTAGGGAAAAGCACTCGACCGGCAAAGGCTTCGCTGAAAACCGCCGAGTCAATCGCAGCCCGCCCGCTCCGCATTCTGCTGGCTGAGGATAACGTGGTCAACCGTCGCCTGGCGCAACACCTGCTCGGGAAAAAAGGCCACATCGTGATCCCGGCGTCGGACGGCCGGCAAGCGCTCGCGATTCTTGCGCGCGAGACGGTGGACTTGGTCCTTATGGACGTTCGAATGCCCGAAATGGACGGTCTGCAGGCAACCCGTGCGTTTCGAAAACAGGAGCAGGCGGGCAAATCCCGGCTTCCCATTGTTGCCCTGACCGCGCATGCAATGAGCGGTGACCGGGATTCTTGTCTGGCCGCCGGCATGGATGCCTACCTCACGAAGCCGATTCAACCCGCCGAGCTTCAGCGTGTCCTTGACGGCGTCTTAACCACGGCCTCCCTCGCCTTCGCGTGACCGCCACTCCCCGTTGCGGCTGCTCTGACAAGTTTCGGAACGGCACCGCTCGGTTGCCGGCATCCGCCCAAACACCGTAAAGTACATGGTGACGGCGGCTGAATTCGACCGCCGGCGCTGCCATTTAACTGGCATCTATGATGCTGCTCTTCGCCATCCCTGCGTTGTTTGTCGGGAACCATGCTTGCTCCGGTTGCCACGCCGAGATTTACCGCAGCTACAGCGTCACCCCCATGGCCGTAAGTAGCGGCCGCACTCTGCCCCGATTGACTCCGGGCTCTCTTCGGCACGCCCCTTCCCAGGTTCGCTATGAGATCGACGTCAATGGCCTTGTCCGCCTTTTCAAAGGTGAGAAGCGAGACCAGCGCCAACTCAGCTACTACATCGGATCTGGCGTTGCCGGCCGCAGCTTTGGCTACGCCCGCGACGGATTCCTGTTTGAGGCGCCTGTCACGTGGTATGCGCAAACCGGCTCCTGGGATGTTTCACCGGGCTACGCGTCCGATTCCGCATCCCGCTGGAACCGGCCGATTGAGCCGTCGTGCCTCTTCTGTCACGCCAGCCAGACGCACTCGCGCGAAGGCACGCAAAATGCCTATGCCGATCCGCCCTTTGACCATGATGGCGTTACCTGTGAGCGCTGCCACGGGCCCGGTTCGTCGCACATCGACGGCAAGGCCAAAATGGCGAACCCGGCTTCGCTCGCACCGGCGCGCCGCGATGCCGTCTGTGCCCAGTGCCATCTCACCGGCCAGTCGCGTGTTGCCCGCGCGGGCCGCCAATTGACAGACTATAGGCCAGGCGACCTCTTGTCCGATTTCGTCGCCTTCCTCGTTCCCACGGCGCCCGGCGACTTCCAGGTCAATAGCCACGTCGAGAAGCTTGCCGAGAGCGCCTGCAAGCGGTCTGCGGGCGACCGCTTGTGGTGCGGCACGTGTCACGACCCACACTCCGTGCCTACCGCATCCGAACGCGCCGCGTGGTTTCGCGCCAAGTGTCTCACCTGTCACCATGCCTCCCAGTGTGTCCGCGGCCCCGATTGCAGCGGCTGCCACATGCCCAAGAGCTCCGCCGCCGATGCCGGCCACGGCGTCTTCACGGACCACAGCATCCCGCGAACTCCCGGCCGCGGTCGCGCTCAGCCCGCCGTCTCGTGGAACCTCCGCGGCTTCTCGGCCGCTGACGCTGGAGACCGCGAGTTGGGCCTGGCGTATGCCGAAGCGGGCGTCCGCACAGGCGACCGCCGTCAACAAGCCGAAGCCATCCGTCTGCTTACCGCCGCGCCCCAGGATGCCGAGGTGCAGGTTCGGCTCGCCGATCTCCAGGAGCGCGCCGGCAACCCCGGCCGCGCTGTGTCTCTCTATCAGGCAGCCCTGCGTCAGGACCCGAACGCCGTGGTTGCACTCGTCAACCTGGGACGCTTGTACGGTTCCAGCGGCTCCTTGGACCAGGCCATCGCGCTCTGGCGTGAGGCCTTGAAGCGGAACCCGTGTCTGGCCGAGGCCGGCGCCAACTTGCAAATCGCACTGCGCGCAAAAGGCGATTCTGCCGGAGTGGCAGCAGTCCAGCGCCAACAGTCGTTCTGCGTATTCGAATAGACAGCCTTTTTTGAGCCGGCCAATGTTCCGGTAAGCATCGATGTATAATTACTGCGGGTGGGGCAGTAATTTCACGGGGAAATTTCAGCCTGCAGGGTCGCAGGTCACTTAGTTAAGTGGAGGTTACTCGTGAAAGTTCAGTTTCAACTCGCCGTTTTCCTTTTGTCGTGTTCGTTGTTTGGCCAAAGCAACCGCGGCGCCATTACGGGAACGGTTTCGGACGCCGCAGGGGCCCTGGTCCCGGGCGTCCAGGTGGTCCTCATCAATACGGAGACGGGTGCCAGGTCCGACACCGTCACCACTGGAACCGGCAACTACTCGCTGCTGCAATTGCCGGTAGGCACGTATACCCTCGCAGTTGAGCGGGCGGGTTTCAGCAAATACGAACAGACCAATATACAGGTCCAGCTCGCCGTCACCACCCGTGTTGATGTGGTGCTCACGGTTGGTTCGGCTACGCAATCAGTCACAGTAGACTCGGAATCGACCCTGCTGAAGACCGAGAGCGCCGAGCAGTCCATGACGGTCGGGGGCAACCAGATCGCGGAGCTTCCCATCAACTTCGGCATCGGCGCCGGCGCCATCCGGAATCCACTATCCTTCATCCAAATGACGCCTGGCGCCTATTTCAACGGCTGGAACAACATCTCTATCAATGGAGGCTCGGCTAATTTCAAAGTCGTGTTCGAAGGCCAGCAGTCTGACGATCCGTATTCTACGCAGGTTTCCGACGAGATCCAACCGTCGGTGGAAGCCATTGAACAGTTCACCCTCCAAACCTCGAACCTGACGGCTGAGTACGGTGGAGTTGGCGGCGGCGGTATTTATAACTTTTCATCGAAGAGCGGCACCAACCAATTCCACGGCAGCGCCTACAGCTATATCGAGAACACTGCCCTCAACGCCGGCATTCCGTTCACCGACGACGGCACCGGGCATCATCAAAAGGTGGTGAAACACCTGGCCGATTACGGCGGTACGATCGGTGGCCCGGTGATAATCCCAAAACTCTATAACGGAAAAAACAAGACTTTCTTCTTTTTCAATCTGGAGAGATATCGCGACCGCGAAGCGCTGTATAACGGCATCACCACGGTGCCGAACGCCGAATATCTGACGGGCAACCTGAGCAACAACCTCCTGGTGACCGGCAACCGGAACCTGGGGACTGACTTTGCGGGCAGAGCGATCATCCAAAACGCCATCTACGATCCGGCATCCGCGGTGATCGATTCAAGCGGGCGGCGCGTGCTCCAGGTCTTCCCGAACAACGTCATCCCGCAGAGCCGTATTGACCCGGTCGCGGCCAAGATCATGGCGCAGTTCCCGAAGCCCAATATCGGTAACGACCTGTTCGTCAACAATTTCGCGGAGACGGGCGACTTCTATAAACTTCAGCAGCTTCCCTCCCTCAAGGTCGACCAGAACTTCGGCAGCAAATTCAAAGTCTCCGCATTTCTTGAATCCCAGAGCACTACCAAGTCGAACGGGGTTGACGGTTTGCCGCAGGTTCTGTCACAGGTTCGGATCCAGGCGATTCGCAGCCAGTTGGTCCGTTTGAACTCCGATTACACCATCTCGCCCACGCTGCTTTTGCATTTTGGCGCAGGCTACCAGCAACACAGGAATCCCGATACCGTCCCGCCGGTGAGCGCCAACTATGACAATACCCAACTCGGAATTGTGGGCTCTCCCGGCACCGGATTCCCCCGCATCGGCGGCATCGGCGACAACGTCTATGGCGGCATGACCCCCAGCTTTGGACCGGGCAGCCGCAACCTGTTCATCGGCAGGAGGCTGTCGGGGCTTCCCACCCTGAGCTGGGTGCACCAGAACCATACCTACAAGATCGGCGTTGAGTACAAGTACGACACTACCAACTACTCATCGAAAACCAATCTGTCGCCTAATTACGGCTTCAGCGGCTCCGAGACTTCTCAGCCGCTCTATGGGCAGGTGCTTCCCACAGGAACAGGTATCGGCTCCGCATGGGCCAGCTTTCTGCTCGGCGATTACGACAGCCTTTCCGCCGGCAATGGGCAGGCGCTGTTCTACCGCCGGACTTCGTGGGCGTTGTTTGTCCAGGATAGCTGGAAGCTGACCAAGAAGCTCACTCTGGATTACGGTCTGCGCTGGGATCTTCAGCAGCCGATCCAGGAACTGCATGACCGCATCGCCAGCTTCAGTCCGACCACTCCTAATCCGAACGCCGGCGGCCTACTCGGCGGGGTGGCGTATGAAGGATCCGGAGCGGGCCGCTGCAGCTGCCAGTTCGCTCCCTACTACCCGTACGCCATTGCCCCCAGGTTTGGCGCGGCGTACCAGATCAATGCTAAAACGGTCATCCGCGGCGGGTGGGGTTTAAGCTACGGCCCTCTGGTTCCCTTGTTGACGGATCCTTCCGCTTCCAGCATGGGCTTTAACACGGTTACCGTTCCGTCACCCGGCAACGGCGTCGGAGCCGGGTTTCTTACCCAGCCGCTGGTTTTCAATCAGACTGCTCTTTTCGGGGCGGCCTATGATCCCGGCTTGAACGTGGTTCCCGGCGGCGGCATCCAGAGCGCTCCCGCCCAGGTGGATCGAAACAGCGGACGGCCTTCCCGGGTAAATCAATGGAACATCTCGCTGCAGCGCGAGGTCATGAGGGACCTGGTCGTGGAAGCGGCTTTCGTGGGCAATCATGCGGTTTGGGTAGCCAATGGCAGCTCCCAGGGTTTCTACAATGCGACCATCGGCAACCTGATTAACTACGATGCGGTCAGCCCGGCGACACTCGCGAAGTACGGGCTCGGCGACCTCACCAATGCCAACACCCGTGCGCTGCTCAGCGCTACCATCGGTTCTCCCGCCGCCATTGCCGCCGGGTTCACAGCGCCGTATCCGGGTTTTCCGTCCACAGCCTCGGTGCTCCAAAGCCTGCGCCCATTTCCGCAATACAGCAGCATTGCTCAATACCAGGCGCCGCTGGGCGATTCCTGGTATGACGCTTTACAGACCAAGGTGATCAAGCGCTTTTCGCACGGCCTCACGGCGAGTCTGACTTACACTTTCTCAAAGACTCTCGACTCCACCACGAATGCCGGCAGCATTTACGACCGGGGCAGCTTCAAGGGTCTGGCGGTGAACGATTATCCTCACCTGTTCAGTCTCAGCGTGGATTACACCATACCGGCCCTCGGCCCCGTCAAGCGAAGCCGTATTGCCAGGGCCATTCTGAGCGATTGGAGAGTTACCACTCTCGATACCATTCAGAGCGGCGATTTGCTGCAATCGCCGACATCGAGCAACTCTATCGGCAGTTATCTGTCCACAGGGGCCACGAGGATGGTCCGGGTTCCAGGCCAGCCGCTGTATCTGACAAATATCAACTGCAATTGCATCGACCCGACCCAGCAGACTGTTCTGAATCCCGCGGCCTGGCAAAATCAGGCGGCGGGCGTTCCGGGCAGCAATATCGTCTACTACGACGACTTCCGCGGGCAGCGGCGGCCGATCGTTTCCGCCGGCCTCGGCAAGGCGTTCCGGATTCGCGAAAAGGTATCGTTCAGCATCCGGGCGGAGTTCTTCAATCTGTTCAACCAGTTGCTGTCGCTCCCGAATCCCAGCACCGGCAGTCCGCAGAATCCCCCCACGCGCTCGAATCAGGGATTGCTGACGGGCGGTTTCGGGTATCTCAACTATACGGGGATCTCGGCGAACAGCGTGAGCTCTTCTTTGCCGACACCCCGAACCGGTCAAATTGTGGCACGGATCGATTTCTAAAGCTCGATTTCTGAAGCTTGCAGCGAGGCGCGGCTTGGCGTATGTTGAAGGCTTGCCGCGCCTCATAGCCTTGGTGTTGCTGCTCAGCGGCGCTGCGGGTCCCGCCGTCAGGCCGCCGTCCATTAGCTTCCAGGAAGTCGCCGCCAGGTCCGGCCTGCGATTCGAATTGCGCAACGGCGCCACCGGCCAGTTCCACCAGATCGAACTGACCGGCGGCGGCGTGGCCGTTCTCGACTATAACAACGACGGCTGCACGGACATTTTCTTCACCAACGGCGCGGCCATTCCAAGTCTCCGCAAGACCGGCCCGGAATTCTACAACCGCCTGTTTCGTAACAACTGCGACATGACGTTTACCGACGTCACCGCCGAGGCCGGCCTGGCCGGAGAGGGCTATTCGACGGCGGTCTCGATCGGCGATTTCGACAACGATGGCTACGCCGATATCTTCGTCGCCGGAGTGAAGCGCAATATTCTCTACCGCAACCTCGGAAACGGCCGCTTCGCCGACGTCACCGCCCACGCCGGCGTGGCCGGAACGGATGCCAGGTATGGGAACATGTGGGCCGTATCGGCCGGCTGGCTGGACTACGACAACGATGGCTGGCTGGACCTGTTCATCTCGAATTACGTCGTCTGGGACGCCGGCGCGGAGCCTCGCTGCGGCACGCCCGAAAGGCAGTTCTACTGTCATCCGAAGGCCTATCAGGGCCTGCCCGGCCAACTCTTCCACAACAACCACGACGGCACCTTTACCGATGTCTCGTTAGCATCGGGAATCGGACGCCACATCGGCAAGGGGATGGGAGTCGCCTTCGCGGATATCGACGGCGATGGGCTAACCGATATTTTTGTGGCGAACGATTCGGTGCGCAATTTCCTGTTTCGCAATCAGGGCGACGGAACCTTCCAGGAGATCGGACTCGAAGCCGGCGTGGCGCTGCGCGAAGACGGCTTCGCGATCGCCGGGATGGGCGGCGACTTTCGGGATTTCGATAACGATGGAAAGCCGGACCTGGTGGTGTCCGGAATCCTCAATGACTCGTTTCTTCTGTTCCGCAATCTCGGCGGCGCCCGGGGCTTTGAAGATTATGCGCAGCGCACCGGCCTGCTGATGGGCACGCGCCAGTTCACCGGCTGGAGCCTGGGCATGTACGACTTCGACAACGACGGTTGGAAAGACCTGTTCTTCGCCCTTTCGCATCTTTCGCAATTGGATCGTTACCTGGGGCGCGATTCGGCACTGCCGAATCGTGTCTTTCGCAATGTCGAGGGCAAGCGGTTTGAGGACGTCTCGAATGCGGCCGGGCCGGACTTTCAGCCGGCGGCCATGCATCGCGGCGTGGCGTTCGCCGATTTTGACAATGACGGCCGCGTCGACGCCGTCGTCACCGTGGTGAACGGTCCGGCGAAACTGTTCCGCAACGTCACGGGCGGCGAATCGCACTGGCTGGCCATCCGTCTGCGCGGCCGGCGCTCCAATCGCCAGGGGCTTGGCGCCGTTGTGCATGTGCATTTGCCGGATGGCCGCGACCTGTACAACCACGCCACCACGACCGTTGGGTACGCCTGTTCGAGCGAAGCTTTGGTCCGTTTCGGACTGGGCACGAATCGAGTGGCGGAGAAAATTGAGATCCGCTGGCCTGGCGGAGGCGTCCAACAAATCGCGAACGTCGCAGCCGACCGCATCGTCGATGTCGCCGAAGAGGTCAACCCATGACCACCTGCAATTGCGCGATCGCTATTCTGTGCTGCGCGCTGGTCCTGTGTGGCGCCGCGGCGCCCTCTCCGGGTTATGCCGCTTACGAAAGAGCCAACGCGCTCTTCGTGGCAAAGAAGCTTCCCGAGGCGCTCGCGGCCACCGAAGAAGCTCTGCGCCTGGATCCGAAACTCGTCCCGGCTCTGACGTTGAAAGCCAAATTGGCCATGGCCGCCTACCGCCTCGACGTGGCGCGGCAATGCCTGGAGCAGGCGCTGGCGATCGACCCCAAGGCGCCGTATGCCCAATTCCTTTATGGGCTTGAGGCGTATCTGGAAAACGACCTGGTACAGGCCTTGCCGCGCCTCCGAAAGGCCCGTCAACTAAGTCCTACCGATCCGCGCGCGGCCCTGTATCTGGGGCTCACTCTCGAGAGTCTCGGCCAGCCGGCGGAGGCATTGTCTCTCTACGAAGAGGCTGTCAGACTGGACCGCTCCGCGGGCGAACTGCATACGGAGACCTTGTTGCCCGGCGCAAGACTCCTTCTTCTACTGAGCCGCCTGGAGGAATGCGAGCGCTGGATCCGCCAGGCCTTGAAGCTATCGCCGAATTCGCGCGACGTGCACTTCGAATTCGCGCGGCTGCTTCTGCAAAAGGGCGATGCGGCGCAGGCGGCCGCGGAGGGCGAGACCGCGCTCGGATTGTCGGAGGGAGTTGTGACGGACGCGGCGATTCACTATCTGCTGATTCGAGCCTACCGGCAGAGCGGAATGCCGGATCGAGCGGCCGTCCACGCAGAGATCATGCGTGCGCTGGAAAGCCCGGCCGGCAATAAGGCGAAGAATTGAGGCGCCTCTTAGCAGAGTCGAACTTCAACGCGCGGCATCTGATAAATGGATAAGCCAGCCGGAAGACGATATGCTAGGAACCATCATGGAACCGCAATTGATTCGTTGCAGTTATTGCGGCGCGACGAACCGGGTGCCCCAGGAGAAGATTGAGGCCGGGCTCGCACCAATTTGCGGGCGCTGCAAGAAGCCGCTGAGCGCGCGCCCTGCGCCAGTTGGGGTTACCGACGCCAACTTTGCGGATGAGGTGGAACGCTCGCCGCTGCCGGTCCTGGTCGATATGTGGGCCCCCTGGTGCGGGCCTTGCCGGCAAGTCGGGCCCGTGGTGGAACAGTTGGCCGCCGAGTTTGCCGGCCGCATGCGGGTGGCTAAGCTCAACGTGGATGAGAACCCCGTGACCGCGGCGCGCTTCCAGATTCAGAGCATTCCGGCCCTTCTGGTGTTCAAGGGCGGCCGGGAAGTGGACCGCATCATCGGCGCGCAGCCCAAATCGGAGATCCTGCGCCGCGTCGAGCGCGTCATCGCTACATGATCGCCACATGATCGCTTGAGCATGATCCCGGGGCCAGACGCAATACCCGGGGCTAGTGCACGGCAATGTCACTCGTCGATTTACTCTTGGGCGGCCTGCGCATGATCATGGGTAGAGGAACCAGGCAGCCTACCACAATCGCCATCAGCGTGATCACCTTCACATAGGCCAGCGTGGAGGCCTGCAATTGCACCATTCCCATAACGCGGGCGTAGGCCTGTTGGGTGGCGGCGGTGGCTTCCATGCCGGCATTCTGCAGAGCCTGGCTGATGCCGCCCAACAGATTATCGAACGCCGGATTGCCCGCATGCGTATGACGCACCAGCGTACTCTGATTCTGCTGCACCACTCGTGTGAGCACGGTGCTGAGCAGGGCGATCCCGATACTGCCGCCGATATTCCGGACAAACGCGTTCATGCCGGAGACCTGATTATTCTGCTCCCTGGGTATGCCGACGTAAGCCAGCGAAGTTGAGGGCAGGAAGATGAATGCCAGGCCCGCCGTCTGGAAGGTGCGCACCGTGAAGGCCGTACGAAAATCCATTCCGGGGTTCAGGTGCATGGCCATCGAATAGAGCGCGGCCGAAGTCACCGCAAAGCCGAAGCCCATCATCACGCGCGGGTCTACTCGCGACACCAGAAAACCCGCGACCGGCATCATCACCAGCATGATGAAGCCGCCTCCAGCCAGCGCTTCACCGGCCGTGGTAGCGCTATAACCCAGCAGCGATTGCAGAAACTGGGGCAGCAGCACCGTGGTGCCGTTCAGGACCATGCCGAGTACGAATGTAAACAGCATGGCAGTGGCGAAGTTGCGGCCGCGGAAGAGGCGCACGTTGACAATCGGATTTTCATGGTGCCACTCCCAAATGGCCCAGGCGATCAGCGTAACCGCAGCGAAAATCGATGCACCGGTAATCAATCCGGAGGCGAACCAGTCCGATTCCTGGCCCTTATCGAGAACCAGCTGAAGGGCGCCGATGCCCACGGCAATGAGGGCGAACCCGATGTAATCGATGCCCGACCCCGCCTGCCTGGACTGCGATTGTGCGCGCTTCAGGTAGGGCGGATCTTCCACCATTCGATGCGTGAGAAAGAGCGAAAGAATGCCGATGGGGACATTAATGAAGAAGATCCAGTGCCAACTGTAGTTGTCGGTAATCCAGCCGCCGACCGTGGGGCCGATGGCAGGCGCAAGCACCACCGCCATGCCATAGACGGCGAAGCCCAGGCCGCGTTGGTGGGCGGGAAACGTGTCGGCCAGAATGGCTTGTTCGCTGGGGACGAGCCCACCGCCGCCGGCGCCCTGCAAGATCCGGAAGAATATCAACAGGCCCAGGCTGGGAGCCAGGCCGCACAAGCAAGAGCTGATGGTAAACAGCGCCACCGACGACATGTAGAAACGCTTGCGGCCGAAGCGCGTCGCGAGCCACGCGCTGATGGGCAGGACGACCGCGTTTGAAACCAGGTAGCTGGTAAGAACCCACGTCGATTCGTCCTGGCTCGCTCCCAGGTTACCGGCAATATGCGGTAGAGCGACGTTGGCGATGGAGGTGTCCAGCACCTCCATAAACGTGGCGAGCGTGACCGTCAGAGCCACTAACCAGTGATTGTGCGAGGGCCGCCACTCCTCCTGAGTCACAGGTGTCTGGGCCGATGTTGTTGGAGAATTTGCCACTGTTATTCCACCCGAACCTCGGGATCCACCGACATGCCGGGGCGCAGGCGGTCGAGACCGGCCTGACCCGGCTCAAATCGTATGCGGACAGGCAGGCGCTGCACTACTTTCACGAAATTGCCGGTGGCGTTTTCGGGCGGCAGCAGGCTGGTGATGGCGCCTGTGGAGGCAGGTAGACTTTCCACGCGGCCGTTCAGATCTTGCTTGAACGCGTCCACGTGAACGGCTACGCGCTGTCCGGGGCGCATGCGGCGAAGCTGAGTCTCTTTAAAATTGGCGGTAACCCAGAGGTCTTCAATCTGGGCAATCTGCACCATCTGCTGACCGGCGTTCAGGTGCTGTCCCACTTCCACGGTGCGCCGCGAAACGATGCCCGAAACCGGGGCGAACACTTTGGTGTAAGAGAGATCCAGTTGAGCCTTGGCCACCTGGGTCTCATTAGTCCGGACGCTGGCCTGCCGCGTCACGATATCGGCGCGCCGGATGGCCACCTGGCGCGGCGCGTTCTCCCTTGCCTCCCGCAGACGAACCTGTGTCTGGGTCAGCACGGCGTTGCGTTGGTCCACGGTTTTGCGAGCCGCCGCTGCGGAAGCGCGCCGGGAATCCACCAGTGCGGTTTGCGCTTTGGCGGTGGCCACCACCTGCTCATATTGTTCCCGCGGCACTTCGTCCTTGGCCACCAGCGGCTGGTAGCGGGCCACATCCGCTTCGGCCTTGGCGGCGTTGGCTCCGGCCTGGCGCAAGTCGGCCTGGGCCGCTTCATAGTCGCGCTCCGCGGCCGAAACAGCGGCTTCGGAATTGGCCATGTCGGCTTCGGCGCTGGATATGCTTGCCACATTCGAAGTTTCGGTGATCGGCACGTTGGGGTCGCTGGCGCGCACCTGGGCCTCCGCCTGCAGCATCTGGTTTCGTGCCTGGTCGAGCGCGTTCTGATAATCCCGTGGATCGAGTTCAGCGATCAGTTGACCGGCCTTGACGAACTGATTCTCTTCCACGTAGACCGCCGTGACGGTGCCGGGAATCCGGGCGCTGATCGCGCTCAGGTGCGCGTTCACCTGTGCGTCATCGGTGGTCTCGTACTTACCGGAATCAATCCACCACAGGGTCGCGCCGGCCGCCGCCGCGGCGAGCACCACCAAAATAATGACGATCCGAAAAGGCGACCGGCGGGGTTTTGGCGGCGCGGTGTTCGCCTGGCTGGCGGGTGGCGCGGAGGTGGCCGCACCCGCTTCCGGAGTGCGTTTACCATCTTCGACAACGTCGGTAAGGTTTGCCATGGTGGTTCTGGGCTCCTATGGATGAATGTTCTGCCCGGCTGCACCCGTGGCTCGGGCAAGCCACGCACGGGCCAACTGGTAGGAATACATGGCGCTGATGTAGTCCTGCTCCGCGCTGGCCAGGGACTCCTGCGCCTGCACTAACTCCACCGTGTCGGCTAGACCCGCGCGGAAGCGGTCGCCTGCCTGTTCGACGGTCTCTGCCGCCAGATGCCGGTTGGATTCGGCCAGGGTAATCTGGTCAGATGCGGTATTAACATCCAGCAGCGCATTGCGCACCTCCTGCTCGGCGCGCCCCTTCATGTTTTCCAGTTCCGCCCGCCGGACGGCCAGCGCGGCATTGGCCTGTTCCACATCGGCCTCGATCCGGCCGCTGCGGAAGATGGGAACATGCAGGGTTCCGGTGACGCTGAAGGTGCCATGCGACTGCGCGGGATTGAGGCCGATGACGCCGTAATCCGCGGCCAGGGAAAGCGACGGCAATCGCTCCGAGGCGGCTGCACGCCTGGCTTCTTCCCCAGCGCGAATCTCCGCACCGGCGGCGCGTATATCCGGCCGCTGGTCCCATGCCAGCCGGACCAATTCGTCCGGGCTCGATATCTTGTCCTGTGGGTTAAAGGGCTGCCTGTCGGTAAGCGAGACAGGCTGCGCCTGCGGCAGCCCGATCAGCCTGGCGAACGAGATCCGGTCTTTGGCCAGATCGTTCAGCAGCGAATTGAGCCGCTGTTGCTGGGTCTGCAATTCCACCTGGCTGCGATTCACATCGATGTGGGCGCTCAGTCCGCTCTTATTGCGGTCCACAGCCTGTGAGTATGCGGTCTGCGCAGTCGCAATCTGCGCGCGCGCTGTATCCACACGGCTTTGCCTTGCGATCAATTCCAGGTAGGCGCCGGTTACCGCCAGGATGATCAGCTCACGGCTATCGAGCGCCGTGAGCCCGGCGCTGCGCGCGCTCTCCTGACTGGAGCGGTAGTTGTGAAGCCGCGTCATATCCACGATGGATTGGGACAGGCTGGCGCGCATGTCGAAATAATTAAACGGCCCGACGATGCTCGGGAAACTAAACGCAGGCTGACCAGGGCCGGTTGGGAACGACGGAAAACGCAGGCCCGCGGCCACCAGGTTGGTCTGTTGAACGGTCTCTCGTAAGTCGCCGTTGAGATCCGGCAGCAATTGCGCCCTCGCGTTGAGCCTGGCGGCATTCGCTTCACGCTGTGAAGCGCTTGAAACCACTGCGCTCAAGTTATATTTGAGTCCGCGCGCCACCGCCTGCGAAAGAGTGAGCGCCAGGGGTTCTGGAGTCAGAGTATCGCCGCCAGATACGCTGCCTTGCACGTTACCCTGCACCTGCAGCGTGCTGTTGAGCGTATTCACGCTGCCCGATGCCGCTCCGCCGGAGGTACTTTGGCCGATGCTGACGGAGCTGCCCTGCGCGGCGCCTGAAAGCGGAAGTTGCACCGCGCGCGTACTCGAGCTTCCGCCGGGTGATGGGCCAAACTGGGCGCTGAGCGGTAGCACGATTGCGAGAGCCGGAACCAGAAAACGCTTGGGTCTGAGAATCATGAATTTTGCAGTCCAGTCAGGATCAACGAATGAGTGAAGGCCAGATCCTCTTCCACGCTCAGATGGGACCAGCCTCGCAGGTGGCGCTCCGCAAAACCGCGGGACAGATCGAAAATCGCAAACGCGGCTGATTCCACCGCGACCGGACGGATTTCCTTTCGCGCAATCGCCTCTTCCAGACATTGGCGCATGAACTCGAACCCGCGCCAGAAGAGCTTGTCGATGACTTCCGAAATGAGGACCGCTCGCGAACCGCACCGGCTGAATTCCGCAAAGTAAACCCGGAGAAAGTCCTGATTGTGCTCCATATAGGCACGGCGCAGGTTCAGGTAGACGGTCAGCCGTTCGGCAAAAGTGGCTACCGCCGACATGCCTTCGATAGTCTTGTTGGTCAGGATCTCCAGATCGCGCGCCAGAACGGCAGTGAACACTTCCTCTTTCGATTTGAAGTAGAGATAGATGGTTCCCTTGGCCATTCCCGCCTCTTTGGCAATGTCCTCGACATTGGTGGCCGCATACCCCAGGCGGGCGAAGATACGGCAAGCGGCTTCAATCACCTCATGATGACGCCACTCGGAAAGCAGCTCCTTGCGCGTCTTGCGAGGGGGGATTGACTGATCAGTCATTTTTATGACCACACAGTCATTATAATGAATTGGGTGGCTTGTGTCAAGCCGTAAGGCCCGATCGGCGGAGAGTCTTTGTAGTCTGGAGAGCCGCCGTTTCAGCGAGGCTTCACTACCGCATTAAGCGGCGTAAACTTCGCATTTCATCGCGAGCGCTGGGACGGCGCCGCCGCCGCACGTGCCCGGCGAATCCCCAGCTTTTCCATGCGATTCTGCAGCGTACTCCGCTTCAATCCCAGAGGCGCAGCGGCGCCATTGGGCCCGCTGATCACCCAGTCCGAAGCTTCGAGCGCCTCCAGGATCTGCCGGCGCTCGGACTCTTCCAGGGTCTCGATTTTCCTGGCGGCGGCTGGCCCGGGCTGAGCCTGCAAGTCGTTCAGAGGCACCTTCAAGATCGGGCCGGTCGACAGGATCACGGCGCGCTCCACCAGGTTTTGAAGTTCGCGAATGTTCCCCGGCCAGTGGTAGCGCATGAGGACGTTCATGGTTTCGGTAGGAATGGTATCCACCGTCCTGCTCATGCGGCGCGCGAACTGCTGAACAAAGTGGCGGACCAGAAGCGGGATATCGTCCGGGCGCGCCCGCAGCGGGGGAACTTCCACCGGAAAAACATTTAAGCGGTAGAAAAGATCGGCGCGAAACTTCTGGTCCTCCACCATAGCCCCCAGATCGCGATTTGTCGCCGCGATCAGGCGCGCGTCCGTGCGCAGCGTGCGTGAGCTTCCTAGCCGTTCAAATTCCCGTTCCTGCAAGACGCGAAGCAGCTTTGGCTGCAGTTCCAGCGGGATCTCCCCGATTTCGTCCAGAAACACCGTCCCGCGACTGGCCAGTTCAAAGCGTCCGATGCGCTGGGCGACGGCGCCCGTGAAGGCGCCCTTTTCATGCCCGAACATCTCGCTCTCAAGCAACCCAGTGGGGATCGCAGCGCAATTCAGCTTGACGAAAGAACTTTTGCCGCGAGCGCTCAGATTGTGGATCGCGCGTGCGATCAGCTCCTTCCCGGTTCCCGTCTCGCCGTAGATCAGCACTGTGGAATCGGTCGGCGCTACGGTCTCAATCTCCTTCAGCACACTGCGCAGCGCCGGGCTTCGGCCGACAATCTCCTCGAAGTTCAACTCGCTGCGGATTTCATCTTCCAGGTAAACGTTTTCCTGCGCCAGCCGGTCCTTCAACTCGGCGATTTCCTGATATGCAAGGGCGTTCTCTACGGCGATCGCCACCTGGTTGGCAACCAGACTCAGAAAATCCAGGTCCCGCGGTGAAAACGGAACCGGGGCCAATCGGGCAAGGCTCAACAGACCCAGAGTTCGGTTTCGGCTGATGAGCGGGACGTGACACAGCGACTGCAGTCCTTCGGCTTCCGCCAATGGGTCGATGCGATCCGGCCCGCAGCACAGGACACTTACCGGCTGGCCGGTTCGAAACGCCCGGGCACCAGGCGAATCTTCATTGGCGGGAATCAGTATCTCCTCGCGAATGAGCCCCTTGCTTTTGGGGAAATCAAAGGCATAGACCCGCAAGTGCCCGCTGTCGGAGTCCGGCAAAGCAACGCCTACACCATCACACTGCATGACTGAACGAAGGCTGGCCGAGATGGCCCTCAGAAGTCCACGCAGCTCCAGGTTTGAAACGATGGAGTTGTTCACCTCGAGAAGCAGTTTCAGACGCTCGTTCTTGCGCTGGAGCGCGGTCTGCGCGGCTTGGGAGGCCTGGAAATTCAGCGCATCGTCGATGGCCAGGGCCGCCTGGTCGGCAACCAGCGAGAGAAAACGCACCTCTTCCTCAGAGTAGGAATCGGCACTCTTGCTGGCGACGGCGATGCTGCCAATGCGCCGGTGGACAGTGGTCAGGGGAAGAGCGCATAGCGATTGAAATCCCTTCTCCGTGAGAAATGCAATCATGCGTGGGAAGCGGGTTTCCTGGTTAAGCGAGGGAATCACCAGCGGCTCCTGGCGTTCATAGACCCACTTGGTGATGGTTTCGTCGGCGGGAATGTCGGGCGGCGAAACAGGACCCTGATGGCTGCAGACTTCGCAGGCGCTCCACAGGATTTCATTGGACGCTTCGTCGTACTGTGCGACCACGATGCCGTCAAACTGCACGACGCTGCGCAGTTCCGTCGCCATGGCGCGGAAGAGCTCTTTAGGTTCGCGGTGCGCGCCAATCGCCTGGGATACGCGGATCAACGCTTCGTAACGTTCGGACAACAAGAACCCTGACGGCGGCCCAGAAATCGAGGGCTTGTAGATACTCGGAGTTGCTACCATCGTCCCCTCTTCCCAGTTGATGCAAGAGCGCCCTGCGACGATGCACAAACCGGAAATCGTTTCCGAGCAGCATTCCCGGAGCCAGCTGCGCGAACGTTCTATGTGCCTGAATCAAATTAGTTTCATGGACTTCACCACTGACCGTAATGGAGCGCCGAGCAATCGCCCGCCCTGCTTGCGGGCAATGGCTCGGCCTCCTGAGCAGGTTCACTTAAAACCTGTAGCCAAATCCGATGGAAGGCTCGGCGCGGTGGGTTACGCGATCCGTGCCGACCGCCGGGGCCAGGTCGAAAGTCGGACTGTTGTACACCAAGCCGCGATACTCGGCCCGAAGGAAGATGCGTTTGGTGATGCTGAAGTCGGCTCCACCGCCGTACACGAACGCAGCTCGGGCCTGTGTCGTGGCGCCGGGCGAATCTTTCGGATCGAACACCAGGCCGCCGACGCCGGCTTCAACGAACGGCGTGAAGTGCCGCAGAGCATGGCGATAGACATAAGCCGCGGTCACTTCATGCTGGTTTGACTTCACTCCCAGCGGGCCGGCCGCCAATCCATAAGTCTGCGTGTTGAGCGAATAACCGTAATTCACTTCCACGCCGTGGCTTTTCGAGAAGAAGAAACGATAGCTGCCCAACACGCCACCGCTATTGGTAGCGCCCTGCTGCACTCCGTTGTCGGTCGTACTGCTCACGAAGCTCCCGAAGGCCTGAACGGTGACCTCGGACCGGCCGACTTCCTGGGAAAAACCCGGCAGCGCTACCAGCAGTCCTCCCAAGAGAATCGTCGCGAAACTAGTTGTCCTGAACATTATTTTAACTCCCTATTCCTTGAAGTGGGTTGCCGCGACCTTTGTAGGCCGCTCGCTAACCCCGCGACCTATGAAGGCAACTAACAGGCCAAATGCAATGGAATAATTGCCTTCACAGAAAAACACCACTTACCAACCACTGAGTCACTCGACAGCGTGGATCTGCCTGCCGAAAATCTGGCGAATGCCGGCATCCCGGCACCGCCGCCGCTCTCTCACGGTAGCGGCTGTGTTTATGGAGCCGCCGCGCGCAAGTAAGTGGTCAAGCCAGGCTAGAGGGACAGTGTGATGAATGGGGATAGGCTTTAGGGGAAAGGCTCAGGGGAGAGGCAGAGTGAGCCATGAGTCGAGGTAGTAAATAAGAAGGCCGCCCACGGTGGCCGCCAAAGTAACGGCAGCCCAAAGCAGCGCGGCAACCACACGATGCCTGCGAAGCCAGCTCTGCATCTACCCCTCCGCACTGTTCAGCGCCGGCCTGTTATCCCGAGTAACATCGGCGCGGTTCATGAATATAGAAAGGTTATCGACTAAGTCTCGGGACTTACGCACGACCGCAACAGTTTCGGCGTCGAGCCACAATTCGCCTTGGTTGAAACCGGTGCGGCATCGCGTTAGTGTTGGCATTCCGGCGGCTCCATAACCTGTTCGAGAATGTCTTGAATAGCGAGGCCCGCCCGGAGGAATCCGACGCCATTGCCGTGCATCAACAGCAGCAGGTGCCGGCCGGCCCGGTCGACGCAAGTGACGCCCTTCAGGTCAACCGAGATCTTCCGGTTCGGCTGGTTCGCGCGAGCAGCCTGCCAGCAGTTTTCGAGCTCGGGCACAAAGGCCCCGGCCAATCGCCCTTCGACTTGCAGTATCAACTGGTCGTCGAATTCTTTCACTTGAATTCTCATCATTGGTTTACGGACATCGTCCCAATTCTGTTGGACGGCGCCGCCTCTAAACCCAGGTTGCTCATGCCCAAACATGAAAGAGCAAGCGCTGCGCCAACTGCAAAACCCCAGGGAAGTGATTGAAACGCATCAGCCTACCTCCAAGGCAGGGGGTGAGCCCGCCTGGCCCGGTACCGAAATACCGGCACTTACCAAACGGCTGGCACTCTACGCTGTCACTGCCAACCGCCGCCGAGAGACTGAGGGCCAAACGGGAAAAGGTATTCTCAATATGGTTGGTAGTGGCACTGGGGCTCCTGTAAACTGGTTTCCCGTCGGCATATTTTAATGCCCGAATTAAGGTTGAGTGGAATCGGGCCAGGAGCGACTCGTAATGCTATCCATATGCAACGGACGAATCCTGTTGGCGATTACGCTCGGGGCATCGATCACCGCCTGGAGCCAGGGCGGCAACGGGCGGGCGGGCCGGGCCGCCGCCTCGGCGCAACAGGCGCCCACACCCGCAACTGCACCTGCCGGCGCGACTGGCCGGGCCGGACGCGCCGGAGACGCAGGCGGCGCAGCCACCGGGTTTTTCAACTACGATACGACGGCCGTCTCCGGACCGGCGATTCCCGATGCTCAGCCCGCCGAAACTCACCAGAAGCTATCGCTCAATGGGGGAGCGTTCGCCTACACGGCCCGGGCCGGCTACCTGCCCCTGCGCAACGCGACTACCGGACAATCCGAAGCTCATCTGTTTTACACCTGCTACGCCAAAGATGGCGCAACCGACGCCTCGGCGCGTCCGCTATTGTTTTTCCTGGGTGGCGCGCCGGGTGTGGCAACCACCTGGCAGGAGTTTGGCGGTTTGGGCCCGAAGCGCATGAAGTGGGCGAATGACGGTACCGCCGGGCTGCCGCCCTATGGTTGGGAGGACAATCCGCATACTCTGCTCGGGCAGGCGGATCTGGTTTTTGTAAATCCCGTGGGCACCGCATTTAGCCGCGCCGACCAACCGGGCCGCGCCCCGAGTTTTTGGAATACGGCCGCCGACATCGCTTCATTGGGAGAGTTCGTACGCAGTTTCATCAATACGAACAGTCGCCGGAATTCACCGCTCTTCCTGGCGGGAGAGGATTTTGGCACGGCGCGGGTGGCGGGTTTGGCCGCCTATCTCAAGGAGCACCAGATCCCCGTTCATGGCGTGGTCCTGCTATCGATGACGATGAGCGCCGATTCTCTCGCCGGCGACGCGCAATACATCACGTTGCTGCCGAGCCTGATCATGGCTGCCTGGCACCACAAGAAACTGTCACCGGAATTGAGCGCCATGAGTGCCGAGCAGATCTCCGGACAGGCACGCCAGTTTGCGTCGCGGGAGTATCTGCACGCGCTCTATAAGGGCGACCGCATGTCGCCGGACGAACGCACCAAGGTAATCGCCAACCTGTCGCGGCTGACCGGGCTCTCCAAGGCCTTCCTCGTAAATAACAATTTGCGTATCACCCTGGACCGGTTTAGCGCCGAGCTGATGCACGACCAGCACCGTGGACTGGCTAGCTCGGATGCGCGGGTGAGCGGCTTCATGCCGCCCGCGAGCGGCGGGCGCGGTGGCGGCGCCGTGAGCACGCCGATCGATTACGCTCTGTACAATCGTGCTGGCGGCTTCCAGGCGGCCTACGAGGCTTACCTGCGGGGCGAACTCGCCTTCAACGGCAACAGCAACGGAATCTTCTACCTTTCGAGCGGCGGCGTTGGCGCGTTCGCCTCCACGGGGAACGACGACGTGACGCTGGCCGGCGCGTTCGCCCGCAACCCGAACCTGCGTCTCTTGGTATGCGTCAACTACTTCGATCTCAATTCCCCGTTCTATGCGGCCGAGTTTACTCTGGCACATCTCAACGTGTCGCCGGAGGTTCGCGCCCACAACATCACCGTCAGTCATTTCGAGGCCGGGCAGATGACCTACGCCGATAACAGGGCGCTGGGCAAACTTCACACCGACCTGGCCAGGTTCGTCAACGAAGCCATCTCACCGGCGCGCAAATAGGCAGCGCAACCAGGGAGCAATGCCATGAGAGTTTACTTGCGATTCCAATACGCGCTTTCCATTTTCGTCATCCTGATCGCCGCCACGGGTGTGGAAGCTCTCGCACAGGGCCCCGGACGCGGCGCTGTAGGCGGCACCAACGGCTTCTATCGGTTCAATTACAGCCTGGACGAGATGCAGCCCATCAGCTACCCGGCACAGCCAATCGCGACGCAGCATCAGATTACGCTGCACAATGAGACCATTCAGTACACGGCCCGGGTTGGATTCATACCCATCCGCCACGCCACCACCGGTGTATCCCAAGGGCATCTGTTCTACACCTACTATTCCAAGAACGGCACCAACGATAAATCCAAGCGGCCGGTCTGGTTTCTGTTCAATGGCGGACCCGGTGCGGCCACCATCTGGCTCCACATGGGCGCCTTCGGTCCCAAAATGGTGAAGATGCAGCCGAACGGCCTGGCGACGCCTCCGCCGTACACCTACGTCGACAATCCCAACTGCCTGCTGGACACCGGCGATCTGGTTTTCATCGACGCTATGGGCACGGGGTTCAGCCGGCCGGACAAGCCCGGTTATGGCCCTTACTTTGGGGGCGTGGAGAACGATCTGGCCGCATTTGGCGAATTCATTCGAAGCTTCCTGAACGAATACAACCTCTGGGGCTCGCCGCTCTTTGTCGGCGGCGAAAGCTACGGCACCACGCGCGCGGCAGGGCTGGCCGGTTACCTGACGGATCGGGACATTCCGATTAACGGCGTGATGCTGCTCTCGGCGGTGATCGATTCCAACGCTGCCGCGGGCGAACAACGCCAGCTCAGCACCCTTCCCACCGAGATCATGACCGCGCATTTTCACAAGAAACTGGCGCCGGATCTGCAGAAGCTCACGGTGGAACAGATTGCGAAGGAGGCGCGCGAATTTGCCTCGGGCGAATACCTGGAGTATCTGTTCGACGGTGCCCGTACGACGCAAGCCCAGCGCGAGAAGGTACTGGCTAACATGGCGCGATACACGGGCCTCTCCAAGACCTTTATCGATTCCCTCGACCTTCGTGTGCCACTGGGGCCCTTTAGCACGGAACTGCTGCGCGACCGGCACCTGATGACGTCACGCCTGGATTCGCGCTTTGCAGGCTACCAAATGGATGCGGGCGCCAACAATACGAGCTTCGATTACAGCAATTCCAACATCGAGAACTGTTTCCTCACCGCCTTTGAGGCCTACGTCCGCAACGAACTCAACTATAGGAATGACAACCTCTATTACGTCTCGGGGAACGCGCCACCGTGGTCCGGCGAGTACAATACGGTAGTCAATCTGGAGAACGGGTTCGCCAAGAATCCGCACATGCATCTCTTCGTGGGATTTGGCTATTACGATTTCGCCTGCCCCTTCTACCCCGTGGAGTGGACTCTCGCCCACCTGAAGGTCTCGGACGACATCAAGAAGAACAACATTTCCCTGGGCTACTACGAGGCGGGCCACATGGTCTACATCGACCGTCCCTCGGCGGACAAGTATCACGCCGATCTAGAGAAGTTCGTACGGGCCTCATTGCCAAGGTGAGCGATAGCCTGATCTGGTGAACTTCTTGGGTGCTCTCACACGATCGATCTTTGCCGCGGGTCATTATGATCATCAGGCCGAATGTCGCAGCCCTCGTAGAACGCGCCAGGTGGAGATCCTTCAGTGAGACCAGCGTGCGCAAGTAAATCGTACGCACGAGGAAACCGCCTGCGCAAGCCTGAAGGACCTTCCTTGCAAATCACGTCAAGACCATGGTGTCGATCGACTTCTTGACGGTGCCCCGGACAGGTTCCGGATCGGTTACGCTTGGACCATGAATCGTAGAACCTTCCTCGCTTCGGCGGTCACCGCGGCAAACGCCGCTCTGCCCGCGGCCGCCGCGTCATCCCGTTTCACCAAGAGCATCTGCTCCATCATTTTTCCCAACGACCTCCCGCCCGCCGATAAATTCCGGCAAGCCAAGAGCGCCGGCTTCGACGCCATCGAGATGCGGCTGGGGCAGGAGATTCCGATGGAGTCGTCTCCGGACGACGTCAAGCGCATGGGCGATGCCGCCCATGCGGCGGGCATCCAGATCGCCAGCGTTTGGGCCTCGCAGCCGGAGAGCCGTAATCCGTTGAACAGCCCGGACCCGGCGGTGCGGGCGCGGCACATCGAAACGCTCCACGGGGCCATCGACATTGCCTCCTGGCTGAATTGCGGCGCCATCCTGCTGGTGCCGGGAGGATTGGGGGGGCGCAAGCTCCAGACCGGCTACATGGAAACCTGGGACCGGCTCAGCGCGGAGTTGCCCAAGATCATCCCTTATGCCGCCGAGAAAAAAGTGATCCTGACGCCGGAAGAGGTGGGGAACAAATTCCTGGTGAGCCCCAGGGACATGCGCGACTTTATCGACGTGTTCCATTCGCCTTACCTGCAGGCGCACTTCGACGTGGGCAACATCGTGCAATTCGGCTTCCCCGAGGACTGGATTCTGACGCTGGGACCGCGCATCAAGCGCCTGCACGTGAAGGACTACAAGTTTGGCGCCCGCGGCGAGGCGGGCCGCTACGTCGATCTCGGCGAAGGCGACATCGACTGGCCGGCCGTCATGGCCGCGCTCGTCAAAGTCGGATACAACGGCTTCGTTTCGCCGGAAATTGGCCGCGATCCGAACGATCCCGACAAGATCAACAAGATCTCTCGCGGCCTGGACAAGATTCTCAGCCTGGCGTGAAGCCTCGGTGAAAACTCTCAAGCCAGGTGCCCGAGATCCCGAGCCGAAGGTCCGAGATACAATTGCCGTCTCAGAGGTTCTGGGGATTCGAAGGTCGCACCATTGACAAGAAAACCCGTGAACAGCCGAATGTCTGAACCGTCGCCGGCCGGTTTCTTCGGTCATAATTGTCGGTGTTAGGATCTGGGTAAAGGTATATTGGCATTCGGAACAAACTGGGGCCCGGTGGGGCCGAAGTCGGAATCCGCGAAAGCATGTCCGCCTCGAATCAGAGACTCCGGCGAGTCGTCTTTGTCCATAAGCGCCTCCACGAATACCAGCCCTTTGTGAGGGGCATCCAGAACGCGCTGAAGTTCCTCCACTGTTGCGACCGTAAAACACTCGGCCGTGCTTTCGCGGCAGAAAACGGAAGCCAGCTCGGCGTACCTCCAATTCGCGACGTCATTGTATCGTGCATTCTTGCCTAGAATTGCTCGCTCGATCGTGTAACCGCCGTTGTTGATGAGAAAGATGAACGGTTTGAAATCATGGCGCAGAATGGTGGACAATTCCTGCGCGGTCAACTGAAAGGAGCCGTCACCGACAAATAAGATGTGCCGGCGTTCGGGAGCGGCGCATAAGGTGCCGAGCAAAGCCCCCACTGTAAAGCCGATGCTGCCCCAGACGGCTTGCGTGACGAATGAGCAGCCCGCCGGAAGTCTCATATCCGTCGCGCCAGAGTTGGACGTTCCGTCTTCGGCCAGGATGACGTCGCCTGGGCGAAGGAATTTCTCGAGAGCCTTCCAGTAGTGCGCCTGTGTTAGCGACTCCTGAGCCGGCTTCACGGTGCCAGCCGCGGGCTGCGCCGTGTTCAGTATGTTTCTTCTTAAGGCGGGTGCCGAACAATCGATCAGTTTCTCGAGTAGCTCCCGAAGATTAACAGCTTGATAATTCTCGAGGCCGAGATTGATTGACCGGGCATTGAGATGAACTGCGCTCGTGGGAATCGCGTCGGTGAAGAACGCGGATGTTGAATCGAGGCGGCGCAGCCCCACGGTGAGAAGACAATCGCTCTTCTCAACAGCGGTTCGGGTCGCGGGCGAACTGGCAACCCCTAAATAGACACCGGCGAATAGAGGCGATGTCTCGTCGAAGGCCGACTTGCAGGTGTTCAATACAGCCACTGGCATTTCCAGTTTTTTCGCCAGTCGCTCTATCTGGCCGAGGACGCCGAAACGGTCGGCGTCCAGATCGAGCAGAAACGCTGGGCTTTTGGCCGCCTCCAGTCGCGCGAGAATCGCCTTGGCAGCCATTTGAAGACGTTCCTGGTTGCTGCCGACAGCCCTAATACATCGGTAAGAATGGTCGGCTGCATGAACGAGCCCTTGCGGTTCACTCGCTTACCTCCGGTCAAGATCTTCGCGCCGTGAGCAACCGCATCATTCACCTGCTTTAACAGGAGGGTAAGGGCTGCTTCTGACGAGAGGGGCCCAAGCGTCACGGTCTCATCGAAGGGGTCGCCGATTTTGAGCGACTCCAGCGCGGCGCGAAACATCCTGAGGAACTCGTTAAGCCTGGGTCCGACGAAAATGAATCGTTTCGCGCCGATGCAGGTTTGTCCGGCATTGCCGATCCGTCCCACGACGGCCATCTTCACCGCGTCCTCCAAGTCATAGTCTTCCAGGACGATGAACGCATCGCTTCCGCCCAGTTCCATTGTCGATTTCTTCAGATTCTTGCCGGCACGCGATGCAAGAGATTCGCCTGCCCGCTCAGAACCCGTCAATGCAACTCCTCTGGTGCGTGGATCGTCGATGAGCTTCGCGACCTGGTCGTTGGAAAGAAATACATTTGTATACGCGCCGCGTGGCGCGCCCGCCTCGATCAGAAGCTGTTCAAACGCGACTGCGCACTGCGGCACACCGGGGGCATGCTTCACCAGCATCACGTTTCCCGAGGTGAGATGCGGGGCGGCGAAGCGCGCAAGTTGGTAATAGGGATAGTTCCACGGCTGCACGCCGACTAGCACTCCGAGCGGGGAATATTCGATGTACGCATCGCCGGCGATCGAATTGAGCGGGCGAGTTGCCAGAAACGTCTCTGCATGGTCGGCGTAATATTGGAGGATCGAGGCGCTAAGTTCCACCTCTCCCCGGCTCTCGGCGATCCGCTTCCCCATCTCGAGCGTCGCGAGTCGCGCAAACTTCTCCTTCTGATCGAGCATCAGCGAAGCGGCCTTGCCGACCACCTTTGCCCTTTCGCGGATGGGTTTCCTGGACCAAACCTCACGAAATGTCTGCTCAGCGGTTACAAGCATCTCTTCCATCTGTTGATCGGTGTGTTCGTCGAAGGTGCGCAGCAGCTCTCCGTTCGATGGGTTCACGCCTTGATAAGCCATACCGGTTCCTTTCCACTTTCCTCGGCAACACAGAGCCGCTGCTGGGCGATATTGTTTGGCCCGAAGAACTCAGATACTGCAGTCTGTTCACGTTTTTCTGTGCTGGACGAGAGGTTGCAAAAATGGTAACCAGTCCCTAATTTCCGTGTCTCAGCCGAGGGGTTCACTCCACGGAGATGGCGCAATCGGTGGGATTGAGCACGGCTCATTTCGCGCGGATGTTTCGCAAGTCAACGGGCGAGACCCCGCATCAATTTGTTCTGCGCCCAAAGGCTTGAGCGTGCTAAGGCGATGCTGCGTGCTCCTGATGCGCGAGTATTGGACGTGGCCGTAGCCTGTGGCTTCAAGACCCAGCAGCACTTTGCGCAGGTCTTTCGTGGTGTCTGTGGAATTAGCCCGACAGAGTATCGCCAGGATTTTCTGGGATACGAAGCGTGGATGGCGGCTTCGCACAGGTCTAAGCTGCCTTCGCCACGGTTCCACACTGCGGGCCGCACCCAAACTACTGGAATGACGGCGTGAAACATAGCTGAAGGCGGAGGACCTTTACAGCGACATCCCGCCTGACACCTCGATGCGCTGCCCATTTACCCAGCGATTGTCATCTGAAAGCAGTGCAGCGATCATCGGTCCAATATCATCAGATACGCCAGCGCGTCCCAGCGCGGTCATCTCCGCGACGCGCTTGTTGATTTCCGGATTGTCGCGGACCATGCCGCCGCTGAAATCGGTCTGGATCGCTCCCGGGGCAACCACGTTGGCTGTAATCCCGCGCGGTCCAAGTTCTTTGGCCAGGTATCGGGTGAACACTTCGATTGCTCCCTTTGCCGCTCCATATGCGGAAGTGCCGGGGATGCTGACGCGCGCCAGCCCCGACGAGATATTGACGATCCGGCCGCCATCCCTGATTAGCGGGAGCAGTTTCTGGGTGAAGAAATAAACGCCTTTGAAATGCACGTTGACGATCTGATCGAATTCGGCTTCCGTTGTTTGATCGAACGGCTTGTGCAGGGAAGCCCCGGCATTGTTCACCAGGTAATCGAACCGTTCGCGTCCCCAACTTCGCAATGTGTTGCGTACGTCGTCCACAAAGCCATCGAACGAGCTGATACTTCCAGCGTCGAGTTGAAATGCCGCGGCTTTCCTCCCGATCGCTTCTGCCTCGCGTACCAGGCTCTGCGCCTCGGCCGCATTCGAATGATACGTGAAGATGACATCCACACCACGGCGAGTCAGATTGACCGCCGTGTTGCGGCCGAGTCCGCGGCTTCCGCCGGTGATGATTGCTGTTTTATAGTTTTCGTTGCTCATAATTTCCTCCTTGTTTGTACTTTTACCAGGGAATGATTCCTTGAGCGTTTGAGAAGGTCCCGGTGGGACCATCATCAGCGAGCAACGCCAGGCGAATGATCCCCGCCGCACCTTCAGGGATGGTCTGCACTCCGCGATGTTGATTGAGATCGGTTGCCGTGTAGCCTGGGTCGACTGAATTCACTTTGATCGAGGTGTCGCGCAGCTCGTAGGCGAGTTGTACAGTGAGCATGTTGAGAGCTGCCTTCGATGCCGCGTAACCGAGAAACTTCGCGGCAACATGGGTCCATGCTGGATCGCCGCTCTTGGTCAGCGATCCGAGTCCGCTCGATACATTTACTATGTTCGCGGATGAAGCCTTTCGCAACAACGGAAGCATCGCTTGAGATAGTCTCCGCATATCTTGATTACCGGAGGCAGTCTCCGGTTGCAAGTTTTTGCTGATGGCAAGTTCCAGCGCAATTGACAGCAGCATCCAGGCGACCAAAGCGCGCGACGCTCCTATCCACCAAATCCCGCACGTCATCTTCGTTGCGGACGTCAGTACGAACGAAAATGGCCGCTGCTCCGAGCCCTTGCAGCTCGGCAGCTAACGCTCGTCCTTCTTTATCTCGACGACCGGACACAACAACATGGGATCCTTCTTGCGCAGAGACGACTGCGGCTGCGCGACCAATGCCGGTCAGTGCGCCTGTAATCAAAACAACGGGTGAACTCATGGTTACTACCTCCTTGTTTTGGAAGCTGTGCAGGTCAGGCATTCATTCCTCCATCAACGGTAAGATTCGACCCGGTAATGTAGGAAGATTCCGGACCGGCAACGAACGCGACCATCGCGGCGATCTCATCAACATGCCCATAGCGGTCGAGCGATGTGGCGGCCTTCTGAGGGACCGCCCAATCGCCCGCCGCGGGATTCAAATCCGTATCTATCGGACCCGGCTGGACGTTGTTGACCGTGATACCTCGGCTCCCGAGTTCTCTGGACAACGCTTGAGTAAAGATCTTTACGGCTCCCTTCGTGGCCGAGTAGGCTACCAGCCCCGGAACCAGCACACGCTCGCCGACGGCCGAGCCGATCATGATGATGCGACCGCCGCTCTTCATGTGCTTTAGCGCCGCCTGCGTCGTGGCCAGTATGCCGCGGACGTTGATGTTGATCACGCGATCCATCTCCTCCAGCGTAGTTTCCTCGAACGTTTTCGGAACGGCTGTGCCGGCATTGTTGACAAGCACATCCAGTCGTCCGAACGTAGCGACCGTCTTTTCGACCGCGCTCTTGACAGCTTCGACGTCGGCAGCGTCCGCCTGGATCGCGACGGCCTTTCCCCCGTTGTGTTCAATCGCTTTGACTACGGCGGAAGCCGCGCTGGAGTCCTTCGCGTATGTGATGGCCACGTTCGCTCCATCCGCGGCGAGACGTTTCGCGATTGCAGCTCCAATGCCGCGCGAGCCGCCTGTAACGAGTGCCACTTTTTCGGTTAATTTAGACATTGTGATCTCCTACGGTTTTTGTGACGATTCACCACGCCACTGATTCAATTGCCTGCTATCTTGATGTGTCAGCATTGCAGGCAGATTTGTCACTCTAAGGAATACCGGCTATTCCCAATAAGAATGCATAAGCAATTGACGAATCAGTGCGGAACGTGTGGCGCCCATTCCAGTTCGCACCGCGATCTCACGCTTGCGCCCAGCACGCCCGACAGCAGCAGACTGGCCAACGCAGAAGAGGAACTCTCTTTCGCTTGTTTTTTCGTAACGTTTGCCAGTGAAGCGGGTGAATCGCTATTCCTTGCATAGCATCCATTCCATAGAGGAATACGGAGGTCGGTGTGGATAAATTCGATGCAATGCAGATTTTCGTCCGAGTGGTTGAAAAAGGGAGTTTCTCCGCTGTCGCAAAGGAACGTGGAATTGGTCAACCTGCCGTCAGCAAGCAGATCTCCGCCCTTGAAGACGAGCTCGGCACAGAACTGATTCACCGCACCTCTCGCGCGATTGCGCTGACTGATCCAGGTCGCGACTTTTACGAGTCTGCTTTGCGCATTCTCGACGACTTCGAAAACGCGACTTCACGAATTGGCCGCGGCCAAACTGCACCGAAAGGCCTCATTCGTGTGACCGTTCCTCCGACATTTGCCCGCCTCCACATGGTGTCAAAACTGCCATCGTTTTTTGATGCCTACCCCGACATGGCAGTTGAGATGGCGGCATCGGAGAGCCCGACGACGATTATCGAGGACGGCTTCGATTTGGCGATTCACTCAGGTGATCTTCCAGACTCCACTCTCGTTGCACGAAGATTCGCGCAGACGATGGTTATTCTCGTCGCCACTCCTCAGTACCTCACACGACACGGCGCGCCGGGATCGCCGGACGATCTCAACCGCTTTCGATGTGTCGTTTTTGTCGAGCGGGGTTCGGTACAACCGTGGAGCTTCGGCTCGGACCAAGACGCAAAGCGTGTTACCCCCACAGGAGTCTTTCGAACCAGCGATATTGAACAGATGCGCATGGGTGTCCTTGAACATCTGGGGATTGCCCAAGCGCCAGCTTGGCTCTTCGCAGCAGAACTCAGAGAAGGTACTGTCATACGTCTTCTGACTCCCTATGAACGAGCTGTGCCGATCCTTGCGGTTCGACCTGCTGGCCGCCGGCTGTCCGCGAAAGTACGCATCTTCATCGAGCATCTGGAGAAGACTTTCGCGCTCTGTTCCCAGTTCAATCCACGGCCCAGCTAAGGACTGTGGCCGGATGCTCGGTCGTCGACGTCGAGTCCCGTCTCCCGCTCCATAATTTCAATGATTTATAGGCGCTCGTAGACTCGATGAGCCGCTTTTCGACGTGATGATTTCTCTATGCTTCATTCATCCCCAAGTACCACGCGGATGCCAGGAACAACAAGGCCCACGTTTTCATACAGACTCTCCTCAAGAAACTACTGTAGGCGCGTGCCTTGGCCGCGCCATTGTCTATTTACATCACGCCAAGTATAGGCCAAAACAACGGACCGAAGGAACCGGTGCATCGGCAAAACGCGCCACCTGCTGTTCTCGCGACGTGAGGCTCGCTGGTATTTGGCACTTGAGATCACTCCCGCGAGTTATCCCAGCATCGCCAGCCCGCGGATCTGATGAGAAGAGCATGGCGCCGATGGTACCGGCCTCGGTACGCTAACCACCGCTACAGTACTGTTCCGCAGGCCAGCCGTGCACCGACAATTATGTTTATGGAGCGCTCGAAGGAATTTCAGATGCGATTGCCGAATGATCAGCGGGAGCGCCGAGGCCGCGCGCGATTCCCACTCGCCCTCGAGGTTCGCTACACCGTCTTGGACGGCCGTGTGCCGGTGCACACTGGTTCGGGCCGCATTATAGACTTGAGCACCTCGGGGCTGCGTTTCACCTCGGACAGACCGCTACTAGTTGGAATGAGAGTTGCGGTGTCCATCGATTGGCCTTTCCTGCACGACCTTGGTGTCCAGGTGCGGCTGATCGCATCTGGCGTGGTTGTCCGAAGCAACGGAACCGAGACCGCCTATGGAATCGAGCACCACGAGTTCACAACGCACGGGTCTGACTGAGGCCCTGCTGTCACACAAAGCTACTTGCCCAAGGTTACGGGCGAAGCCTTCATCGCGTCGATTTCTGCTCCAAACAGGCGGACTGGTTCATTGCCGTCAGGAGCTAGCAGAATCTGCACTCCAACAGACCCGTACGCCTGAAAGTACCCCGCGACGACACCTTTTGACCCGGATCCAGAGCGCACTGTTTCACCCAGCGCCGGGACACGCCCCGCATCCCCCTCACCACTCCACCGCAACTTCCTGCCTTGCTGCGTCGGAGGATCCAGGCTTTCCAGTGTGATATCTGCGTCAACGTCGTACTTGGCTTCGCTCATTTAGCCTAACCTTGGCACATACCTGTGCTGGCTAACCAGACCCATAACTACCAGGTCGGTACTGCCATGAGCCATGGGGCCAATGTGATTCCGTGGAAGGGGTGCGCCCCCAACGACGGGCATGGCTCAAGGTAAGGTGTATGATAAAGTACTCTGCGGGGATTGGGGTCGTGCGTGCGCTGCCGTCGCGGGACTATCGAGAAGTTCATCGTGGATATGGAGCGATTCGCGTGAGCGCATGGATAAGCCGAAACCCCTGCTATCAGCTTCCGTTCGCCTACGAGGCGTGCCACAAGTGCCGGTGGGGTTGCAGGCCTCGTGCATGTGCCGGTGGATCGCCTCGGATATTTCGTGCGATAAAGCTGATACGGGGCATTCCGGAAAAGCGCAAAGCTTGGCAGGAGAATTGCTCAGTCCATGCCTGGGGAGATTACTTATGAGTAAGTTTGGGTTGTTGTCATCAGTTTGTTTGTGCGCCTTTCTGGCTCATGCCGCGGATTCGCCGCAGGAGCGAATGAAAGACGCGACTCAGGTTTTTAGCGAGATAATGGCCACTCCGGATAAAGGTATTCCCGAGGATCTGCTAGAAAAGGCTCACTGCATTGTCATCGTACCTGGTCTGAAGCAGGCCGCCTTTGGCATCGGGGGAAAGTTCGGCCGCGGGTATGCAATTTGCAGGCGCGAACACGCCGGCTGGGGCGCGCCGGCTGCTATTCGGGTGGAGGGTGGCAGTTTCGGTTTCCAGATTGGAGCTTCGAGCACCGATGTCATCATGCTGGTGATGAATGAGCGCGGAATGAGAAGGTTGATGGAAGACAAGTTCACTCTTGGTGGGGAAGCTACCGTCGCCGCGGGTCCCGTTGGACGGTCAACGGCGGCTAACACCGACGTGCAACTTTCGGCAGAAATTCTTTCATGGTCCCGATCCAAAGGGCTCTTTGCTGGTGTTGCCCTCCAGGGCGCAACACTGCGTGGCGACGAAGATGTGAATCAGGAACTATACGGTACCAAGCTGGTTAGCAAGGACATTCTGCTCACCCAGCGAAAGGCGCCAGCCGAAGCGCAGGGGCTGGTATCGGCATTGAACCGTCATTCGCGGTACGAAGACAAGAACAAGCCCATAGAATCCCGGGCAGTAGATGCGGTGAAGAAATAATTTCGCGTGCATCATGAACGTGCGGATCTCCGCGGATCAGCACCCGCAGCAGTCGCGCCCAGAGTCGAGCGCCGGGGCTACTGGATTGTGCCTTCGTGTTCCTGGAGTACGCCGAATCTGGCCGATGTAGTGGATAAGCGGGCCGTGTCAGGACGCCACTTCTTCGGTCAAGGTAAGAGAGGATTCTGCATAGCTGCCATGAGTTGGTCGATGGCTTTCTCCCAGCGTGCTCGCCGGGCTGTTGAAACGAATTGCTTTTGGAACGCCTTGGCTTCCACGAGGCCCTCCTTCCTACGATTTGAACCGGCCTTTCGCAGGCGCCCGCGCTCAAGTTTCGATTTGATGGAGTCAGGGCGTGGGGAGCGGACCACCTTTCCATCGCCTATGAGTTCCTTGACCAACTCAGATACTCGAACCCGCGTCGCGCTCATTGTGCTTCCTCGCTCACACGAAACCTTTAGCCGCCGGCAGCCCCGAACACTGGGGGCGGCGCGAACTCTCTCGAGTTAGGCGGCATGCTCGATACCTTCAAAATCCCCGAACGAAACCCGGCAGCTTTTCACCGAAGGGTAGCTTATCATGTTCTCCTTTTGTTCGTCTATGTGCAGACCTGCTCGCGTGGAAACTGATCGTCAGGTGCTTGCCGCGTTGCGCGCTTCCCGGAGGATTCAGCAGTCTAATTCATTTACCTGCCGCAGATCCGCGCGCTTCTCGCGCTGAATGACGACTCAAAAGGTGGCGGCGCTTCAACGGCTATGAGCGGGGCACCCCGCCCTCCGGCGCTCCCATGTTTATCGGAAACTTCTATCCGATTTATGTGCGTGGTCTGGCTTTTCTGGCCGCGCACCAAGGCCCCGAAGCCGCTGCGGAATTCCAGAAAATTATCGATGGCCGCAGTATTGTGGTGAGCGACCCCATCGGCTCCTTGGCGCACTTGCAACTTGGAAGGGCGATGTTTTTGGCAGGAGATAAGACCAAGGCAAAAACTGCCTATCAGGATTTCTTCGCAAAGTGGAAGGATGCGGACAAGGATGTCCCAATCTTCATTGCAGCCCAGAAAGAGTCCGCAGCATTAAGATAGTCGCCAACGCCTAAGAGGGTTGCCGGTAGTTTCGCCGTCCCCCTGCAGGCTGGTTATTGCGATTCCTTTCGGAGTCCGGTGGTAATACTGTTCAGAGGGTGCGTGAACGCTTCCTAACGGTCGCGGATCGGATTGGCATTCTTTCATTCCCGCGGTACGAGGGCGAAACCAAACGATGGAATTTGGAGAGTTCACAAGGGCCTACGACGAGCACCACGTGCCGTTGTTCCGATTTGCGTACCGGCTGACGGGGTCGGCGGCGGACGCGGAGGACATCGTGCAGGAGTGCTTCGTCGGCCTATTGCGCGCCGATTGCGGATTCGACGCGCGGCGCACGCCAGTACGGACGTATCTGTTCGGGGCGGTGCGCAATCAAGCGTCGAAGCGGCTTCGGTCTCGTGAAGATGCGACGGCGGAGGTGGAGACGGCGCCCGATTTGCGGTCGCCGGAGAGTGAAGCACTGCGCGGGGAATTGGAGAGCTTAGTGTCGCGGGCGGTGCTCGCATTGCCGGAAACGCAGCGCGAAGTTCTGATTCTGGCGCACTACGAGCAGATGCCGTTGGCAGAGATCGCGGACGTGGTGGGGATTGAAGAGGGCGCGGTGAAATCGCGATTACAGAGGGCGCGCGGCGCGCTGAGGGAAGTGCTCGCGGAGTACGCGGGGAGATTGCCATGAACGATGACGAACTGGATCAAGTGTTGAATCGGTGGAAGACGCCACGGCCATCGCGGGGATTGCGGGCGCGGGTGCTCGCGGAATTTCCGCGGCGTGAGCGGCTCAGTATTGACAGGCCGCTGCGACGGGACGCGCTGCGCTGGGGCAGACCACTGCGCTGGGCGGCGGCTATGGTGGTGGTTTGTATGCTCGCGATCGGCGCGGCGCAGAGCGGGGGAGGGACGCTGGAGAACCTCGGAGATGAGATTTCCCGGTTGCATAATAGCGCCATAAACTGGATCACCGATGTATGGGTCGGACATATTGTGCTCGCTTTTCGCAAGTCGAATCCAAGCATCTACGTGGATGGAGAATTACGAAGCGATGTTGAATTCGGCGGATCAGGCGTCGGCGTGTGGGTACGGATACCCGGGGAGGGGAAGTATCTGGTGGGTTTGCGTCGCAGTGCGTTTGAAGGCAGGGTCCCGCCGCCAGCGGGGCGTTTCGACGGTCACGTGTTGGAGTTTCAGGCCGGAGGCAGAACCGTGCGGATCGAGTCCACTGGTACGTATGGCTTCAACGAACGACTTCCGGTCTATGTGATGGGGCCAGTGCAGCGGTGACAGCCGGGCCCCATTTTAATCTCAAGTGGGAGGAAGTGACAGCGTGTCCTGACAACCGTGCGGAGGCGCACAGTCCCTGGCTTGGTGAGACTGGCCGATGGGTGCGGCCAGCGTACAATTCGGGAGGAGATGCAGGCATGCTGCGGTAGTAGTACCTCAACCTTGCTTTTTGGACTATCACTGCTGCTAACGCTCTGGCTCCCTGGTGTTCGCGCGCAAACCACGCTGTCCACCTTAGCATTCAGCCCTTGCTGCATAGCCCCGGACGGACAAGGGAGCAACTTCGTCGTCTCCGGTGGACCAACGAAGGTTGGCTCGGCTCCGTCCACGATTTCCGTGGCGAAGATGGACTCGGGCGGCAACGTCGTGTCGCAATTCATCTTTCAGCCTGGCCCTGACACCACTGCGTCCGCCGCGGCGGTGGACCCTCAAGGGAATCTGTGGATAGTGGGCCGGACATTATCCGGCTTGGCCGTATCGTATCCTCCGATAGTAGGTCTGATCGCCGAACTCGATAGCACTGGCACGCATTTGCTGTACAGCGGATCGTTTGGCGGGACTGATCCCCACGGATACACGAACATCAACGCAATTACGTTTGATTCGAGCGGCAATTTATACCTCGGCGGATACACATTCCAATCGGATTTTCCCCTGACGGAGGGTTCGTTTATGAGCCGGTTCGGGACGGCGCCGCCGGCTACCGGCTGCACATGGAGCAGCGCTCCACCTTACGGCTTCGTCACTAAGGTCACGCCCGCGAGCCAGGGAACGCCGCCCTACACACTGGTATATTCCACCTTGCTCGGCGGGCAGCGGTTGCCCCCGGGAGCATGCGGCTTCCCGCCCAGCAGCACGGTTACGGCGTTGGCCGTAGATGCTAATGGCGTGGTGACGGCCGGCGGCGTGACGCAAACCACCGATTTCCCGGGGACCCCAGGCGCTTATCAGACGCAATACCAGGGACAAACCAACGACGGCAATGTTTTTATCACTCGGTTGAATGCTAAAGGCTCGGGCCTGATATGGTCCACCCTGTTGGGAGCACCGGTGGCAACCGGATACGACAACATGATTGTAAGTGGAGTGGCCCTGGATGCCGGCGGCAACGTGGTGATCACGGGCAGCACCAACGCGCCAAGCCTGCCGGTGACGGCCGGGGCTCTGCGACCTCAGTTCGCGAGTCCCCAAAGCCAAGCAGCGGGATCCACCGATGGGTTCGTGGCGAAAGTGGATTCGACCGGCTCCCGCCTGCTGTTCTCGACTTACTACGGGATGGAGAACAGTGTGTCTGCGCCGAGACTCGACGCGCAGGGCAATATCTGGTTCACGGCATCGGTGTCCGACCGGACGAGCGTGCCCCTGCCACCACAGTCACTCAATTTGGGCGGCTCGTTGATTGCAGAACTCACGCCGGATGGCTCGAGCGTATTGTTTTCCGAGCTGCTGTCGAACGGCGTGGCCGGCCAGGACCTGGTGTTGAATCCGGACGGCAGTCTGACCGCAACCGGGCCATCGCAGGCAGCGGGACTCAACTTGACGAACGGATTTGCACTGCGGCTGCCGCGCGGCGCGCCGACCGGCGTCTCCGTGCTGGGCGTGGCGGATTCAGCCGCGAACGTGGTGACGGAAGCAGTGGCTCCAGGCGAGTTCCTGAGCATCTACGGAACAGGCCTGGGACCCGGCACTGGCGCCAGAGCGCAAGCGGGTTCGAGCGGCATGGTGGGTACTTTGATTGGGGGGACGCAGGTTTCGATCAATGGTGTGCCGGCGCCGCTACTCTACGCCGCGGACGGGCAAATCAACGCGCTCGTGCCTTATGAGATCGCAGAAGCCCAACAGGTGAACTTGACGATTACGACGAGCTTGGGAACATCCCAGACCGGGCCCTTGCGGGTGGTCGCTGCGCAGCCGGTCATATTCGCGGTGCTGAACCCGGATGGCAGCGTTAATTCCGAACGGAACCCCGCTGCGGCAGGAGCGCTAGTAACATTTCTGGTAAGCGGAGCCGGAATGCTGAATCCAGGACTGCCGGACGGGACGATTGCGCCATCACCACCTCCCGCGCCAGTGTTGCCGGTGTTGGTGGATTTCACTTATGACCTGCCCTCTCTTTTTGTGCCGATTATCGGTCAGCAGTCGATAACCCCTGCATACGCTGCTGCTGTTCCGGGCGCGGTGATCGATCTTCTGCGGGTAGATACGACAGTACCGGCTTTGGGAGCAGGCGCGTTGCCAAGCGCTTTCCGGTTCACCGCCGCTGTTCAGGTGGGGAACACGGCGTCCATCGCGGTTCCGGTTTACGCCATCCCCGGACAGTGAGCGCAGCGACCACCGCCCCCTGCTGCTCGCGGACCGCGTACGAGCACGACAACCTGGAATGACGCCGGCTGGCCTGCGTGATCATGGCATGGCGCCGCTGGTCAGCCACCTGCTCGACATCGGCGCAATTGAAGCGATGAACATCCGGCAGCTGGACGCCTTCGCTGCGGGCGTCGGGTTTGCCCGCGCCGAGGGCATCATCCCCGCACCTGAGGCAAATCACGCCGTGGCCGGTGCGCTGGCAGAAGCGCTCAAGTGCAAGCAGGAGGGTGTCTCGCGCACCATCCTGTTCAATCTCTGCGGTCACGGCCACTTCGACATGCAGGCCTACATCGATTACACGGCCGGCAAACTGCAGAACTACGAGTATCCCGACGAGGAGATTGCCATGGCTCTGGCCGGCCTGCCGCCTGTCCAGGGCGAGTAGGCCGCCAGGGCCCGCCACCGCGAGCTCGAAGTAACCACCTTCATCGCCCTTCGGTTGTAACGTTGTTGGCAGTGCCCTCACTAAACTTCAGTGACGGAAGGCATTCACACTTCGAATTATCCGGCGCTGCGCCGCATCGCGCGGGCGCAATTGCGCTATGGCAGCGACTCCGTTCTGGACACCACCGCCCTGGTGCACGAGTCATTCATTCGCGCTGCTGAATCGAACCACGGCTATGAGGCAGGAGGCCGCGCTCTCCTACGGTTTGCCCCGCGCATCATGCACCATATCGTCGTCGAATCCATACGACGGCGCAACGCCGAAATACATGGCGGAAATTCCGTGCAAGTGCAACTTGAAACCGGTGTTGCCGCCACACCCGACCCACAGCGCGACAAAGCAACCGCGATAAGACAAGCACTCGCAGAACTGGAGCGCGTAGACAAACGGCTGGCGAGGGTCGTCGAACTGCGCTTCTTTCACGGCATGACCGACGCCGAAATTGGTGCCGCGCTTGGCGTCACCGGACGCACCGTGCGGCGGGATTGGGATAAGGCCAGGCTGCTCCTGGCTCAAGCCTTGCGTGGTTAAGCTGTGGCGTTATCATCCAGTCTGGCAGCCAAGTGGCATGCGCTGAGTCCCCTCCTGGACGAAGCACTCGATCTGCCCGACGCCGAACGGAGCGCTTGGCTTGCCAATCTGGCCTCCCAACACAACGATCTGAAGACGTTGCTGCGGGCGCTCTTGGCCGGCGATTCAGTATTAATCGAACCCCCGCCGATTCCCGCGCGCGTGGTGGGCGTCTGGCGCCTGCTGCAAAAAATCGGCGAGGGCGGAATGGCGGAAGTCTGGCTGGCGCAACGCGCAGATGGCTTATTAGGTAGGCCCGTTGCTGTGAAGTTGCCTAAAATCGGCTTTAGCAACAGTCAGTTTTGCCAAAGGCTTGCACGAGAACGGGAAATTCTCGATTGCTTAAGCCATCCGAACATCGCGCGACTTCTTGACGCGGGAACTACCTCCGACGGTAAGCCCTTTCTCGTTCTGGAATTTGTCGATGGCGAGTCCATCTTTGATTACTGCTGCCGGCACGCCCTGTCCATCCGCCAGCGGCTGGAACTCTTCTTGCAGCTCGCCGGCGCCATCTCCTTCGCTCATCATTCCCTCGTTCTGCATCGGGATCTCAAGCCTTCGAATATCCTGGTCACCGCCGATGGCACGGTGTACGTTCTCGATTTCGGCATCGCGAAGTTACTGGAGGGTGGACGGACCGAAGACTCTGACCTCACGGTGGCAGAGGGCCGCGCCCTCACTCTGCAATATGCTTCGCCGGAACAGATTGCGGGCTTGACGCTGACCGTCAGTTCCGATGTCTATTCGCTTGGTGTGGTTCTTTACGAACTGCTCACCGGATCCAGGCCGTACAAGCTGGCGCCCCATGCCATCTCCCGTCCCTCTGAGATGCCCGGCCCGCTGCCGCCGAGCGCGGTAAGTTCGGACAAACAGGCAAGTCGAACGCTCAAGGGCGACTTGGACAACGTGGTTCTTATGGCGCTGAAAGCCAGTCCCGAGAATCGCTACCGGTCCGTCGATGCTTTCAAAGAAGATATTCAGCGCTACTTGGAGCGTAGGCCGGTGCTGGCGCAACCGGATAGCTGGTGGTATCGCGCTCGTATGTGCGCTCGCCGCCACCGCGCCGCTTTCCTGACCGTTGCCGCCCTACTCAGTGTCCTCCTCATTGCATCGATTCTTATCGTCTGGCAGGCGCATCTGGTCCGTATCCAAAAGCGCAACGCGGAGGAGGCCAAGGCAATCGTCCTCTCCATGCTCTTCGATGCTCATTCCTATTGGGGCGACGGCAAACCTCTTTCAGCCCTCGACGTGCTCAAGCATGCCCAGCGAAAGCTCGCAGCGCTGCCCGCAGCCGATCTCAGAACTCGGGTACAAGTCCTGAACATTCTCGGCATGAGTCTGCTCAGCCAGCAAGACACCATTGCCGCCGAGGCCGCGATTGACAACGCCATGCACAGCGCGCTGCAACTTCCACAGCAGGATTCCGATCGCTTGCGCTCACGGCTCTGTAAATTGTGGGTTGAGCTGTACCGCGGAGAGACCAGAATGGTTCGCGGCGAGGTAGAGAGCCTTCTCGATGACATGGCCCGTTTCGGCTCCGCTCTTCCCGAAGACCACGCAGGTGCATGGCGCATTCGCAGTATGGTAGCCGTCGAAGAAGGTGATGCGGCCAAAGGGCTCTCTTCAGCGGAAGCAGCGCTGCAAATCGCAGAATCGCGGCTCGGTGTGCATCATAATCAATCGGTCCTCGGCCTCGTCGACCTGTCCTACGCCTACCTCAGTGCCGGCAATAATCAACGGGCTTTGCAAACCGCTCAGCAGGCGTGGGCACGAGGTTTGGCGACCTACGCGAATAGTGCTACCCATCCTAATGTGATCAAGGCCCGGATTGCGTATGCCCAGGCACTAGGGGCATCCGGCAATCCCGAAGCCGCCATCCCTCTGGCAAAAGAGGCCATCGGTGACACGGTCACTCTATTCGGTACTTCATCCTTGTTAGAAGGATTGAGCCTCAAGAAACTCGCGGTTATGGAAGCTCGCGCCGGCCGCCAACAGGATGCCGAACAAATCATGCAACGTTCGTGCGAGATTTTGGGCAGACATCTTCGCACGGGCTCACCCGCCTATCTCGCGCTGCTGAAGCTTCGCCACGAGATTCTTGCTGGCAAACCAATCCGGGGCGCGCCTCAGGCATCGGCGCGCTCCGGAGAGCACACAGGTCACGCCGGATCGTAGACCAGTTTGTAGTCCACTTTCTCCGACAAGAACTCGCGGCTGAAGGTCAAGCGGATTTCCGTGGAACTAACGCTTGAATTCGGCCCATTGAGTGTCTTTGGTACCGTGAATGCTCCAGACAACGTAGCCCCGCTGGCGACTTTTGACTTCTCCTCGATCGTTGCCCACCCTTCATTCGTGCCCTTCGGCAGATCGGGGAAATGAGGTTGATACCACTCCACTTTGAACGACGCTCTGCCGCCTCCGGAAGGTGTCAACTCGTAGTTGTAGGTATCCGCCGACCGGGTGACCGTATAAGCATCACCGTAATCGGTCCCGTGTAACTGTCCGCTAATTGTGTAAGACATTTCTTTCTCCTCTAAGTTCTGTTTCGGCCGCTGAACGGCCTCACCCTTAAATTCGAAAAACCAGGCTGATTCCGGACATCAGGGACACAACCTGGCTATCACGAACGAGCATCCTCACAGCTGGTCGAAATTCCGGTTGGTGACACAACCCGGAGGATGGGCTGTCGACTGTCTTCTGCACCCACTCGGAATCGTCAATTCGCGGGCCTCTACCGATCAAAGAATGGATGAGTACTGAACGGCAGGTTCGGGATGTCCCCGCTGGGCCGCTGCAAACTCATGTCCTCGAATAGCATCGAAGGCACCGCAGCAGAGACCACACTCGGCCCCCCGGGCTGTAAGAACGCGATCGCAGCAAACGGGGTGCGGCTGGTAATCCGTACCGGAGCGCTGTAGACCGACGAGGGCTCCGAAACCGCGATGATGTTGCGGAAGTCTCCCATGGTTAGACCCGTGACATTCAAATTACGGACCTGTTCCTCGTGGCCGTCGGGGAATACTTTGAAGGCTTCCAGAAGGGGTTCGACCGTAATACTGCCAGGACCGTTCGAAGAGCTGAACATGATGACGCGACTGCGCGCCAGAGACACTGCCAACTGCGGGTTGCTCATACGCCGCACCAGAATGCCGTATTCCAGGTTCCTCTGCTTCACCATGCGGATCAACTCGGCCTTGAGCTGCTCCGCAGTCAGCGGCTTTTCAGCAGTAAATAGCAGGTTGGAGGGCGTGGCGCCCGGACCGCGGCGGCTGGCGGTGGAATGCGTGGTGTTGGGGATCAAGGCCCGGGTATGAAGGACGCTCCGGCCGCTCGTGAATTCCGTGGCCAACCGCTGTTCGGCGGCTACGAGGTAGATGACGATGGCGTCAAAACAGGCGAGACCGAACTGGTGGACAAGGGCATTCCGCCAGGTACGAAGTGCTCTTTGGTTACCTGTTGGCAATTGGAGGAGCGGCTCTGACGCACGGAGCAATGGCGGTGAATCGCTTCTATGCGCCAACCGTTCGCCTCCAGGCGGACCGGGGACATAGGGTGGTTGAAGCTGGTCCTTATAAGCGAATACGCCACCCAGGGAACTTAGGTAATATTCTCTTGAACATTGCTACGCCGCTTATGCTTGCATCTCGTTGGGCATGGATTCCCGCTGCTGTCAGTATTATCTTGACAGTCGTGCGCACCATGCTGGAGGATCGCTTGCTTTGCTTGGAATTGCCCGGCTATTCGGAATTTGCCCAGCGGACTCGCAGTCGACTCCTTCCGGGCGTCTGGTAAACGTTGTCGCCCTTGCGTCATGCTTCCCGATCTCCACGGCACTATTACAGCAACAACACTTGACGACCGCACTAAAATAAATGGTCGGCAAATCCGAGGAATCAGACGAGGCAGCGTCGCCTCATGCCATCTCTAGAGACCGGTGCCGTGGAGTCGACCTCTCACATAGAGGAAGCCACCCCGACGGCCAGTCGAGCGCGGGCCAGCACGTCATGCGTCGGTAAACGCTGCGCGACATATCGCGAGTTATCGAGACGATCTAAGCCTGGCAGTTGCAGCGGCCCCCCGCTCCACCAACAACTGCGAGACTCTATCCCGACGGCAATTGATGGCGCGTTGTAGGGGCGTATCACCTTTGCTATCCCGTGCTTCAACTGCCGCACCGCAATCGAGCAACGCCCGCGCAATTTCCACGTAGCCTCGCCTGGCCGCCATATGCAGCGCAGTCGCCCTGGTGACGCCGCCACACGCGTTCACGTCCGCACCGGCTCGCACCAGCATCCGGAGTACCTCCGGGCCTGTCTCTGATGCGCATTCGTTCGCCACGCAGTAGAGCGGTGTATGTCCGCCGCGGTCCTGCATGTTTGGGTCCGTGCCCAGCCGCAGCAGCAACGCTACCACCTCGAAGCAACCTGCGCCGGATGCGAAATGCAAGAGTGTTCTGCCGGAAAAACGCCGCGTCGCGAGGGAGGGCTCACTCTCAACGGCATCGATCACAAAGCGAATCAACCCGGCGCGGCCGGAGTGAATCATCCGCGCCAGCAGTCCAACGAACGCCGACGGACGGGCGGCTACTTGCGGTGCCAGAGCGAGGGCTTCATGGTCATGGCCGGAAGCAATTGCGCCTATGACGTCATCCAAAACGCGCTGCTCGCCCCAACGCGCGGCTAGTTCCTCATGCTCCGGCTCGGCAGCCTCCTTACCTACGACATAAGCGGAACTATGCAAGAAGAATTGACGTAGTGCATTTCGCGTCCCCTCATCGAGCGGAGCCGCTTCGAGCGTCGCCCCCATATGCTTCAACCAAGCGCTCCGCTCGGTGGGGCCAATCCGGAAACGCGCGTGTGATTCGCGCAAGCTCAGCCACCATCGATACTGGGTTTGCTCTTCATCGCCACCCAGGAATTGAATGAGGAAAGCGGCGAACTCTTCGATGGCGCACCTAAGGCTCTTGCCTGGGAATAGCGGATGCAGAACCGGGTCCTTGCCAACACGCGCGTAAAATTCCGCCGATAGCCGCTTGCAACCGGCTTCACCGCCCAGCGCTTCCAGGAATCCTGCACGCATGCCTACGACAGATTGTACCCTTCGCGGCACACTACCCGTCGAAAACGGCGCAGTGGTTGATACAGGCCGAAACGATAGTTGCCGGCATCCGCGATGTACAGATTCCCCTCCTTGTCCACGGCCAAACCTGCAAGTGTGTTTAACTATGCGATTGTGACATTTCCTCACTTGAGATCGGCGCAAGCGTGGGAAAGATAGGAAGGTAGAGACTGTGCGACGACTGCTGCTAGTTCCGATGGTCCTCGGATTGATGGGGGTCGGCTTCGGACAGCCTGCTTGGACCGACTCGGATCGAGCATGCCTGTAGAAATCGGACATGTGGAGGCGATCTTCCGGTATCCCGTGAAGTCCATGGGCGGCGAACGACTCGAGGTCGCTCAGCTGGGCTGGCACGGCCTCGACGGAGACAGACGCCTGGCATTCCGGCGGATGGATGACCGCAGCGGGTTCCCGTGGCTAACAGCAGGCAAGCTTCCCGACCTGCTCCTGTTTACTCCACAGCGCCGTGAAGGCGGTGCTGAGGGAGACCTTCCTACGCATATTCGCACGCCGGATGGCGAAGAGACGCCTGTCTTCGGGGAGGACTTGGCCACGGAGGTCGGACGTCGGTACGGGGCTCCCGTGCAGATGATGCAGTTGAATCATGGCATCTTCGATGAAGCGAGCATCTCCGTGATCGCCTCCGATACGGTGCGCGAAATCGCACGACTCGCAGGGCAGAGCCCGGACGTGCGACGATTTCGCCCGAATGTTGTCGTTCGTTTACTGCGATCGGTTCCTTTCCAGGAGGACGAGTGGGTGGGCGGTGTGCTCTCATTCGGCGAGGGGGACGACGCCCCCGCCATCACCGTCACGATGCGCGACGTTCGCTGCTCGATGGTGAATCTTGATCCCGACTCAGCAAGTCCTGCGCCAGAAGTGCTGAAAGCGGTCGTTCGTGCGAACCAGAACAACGCGGGAATCTACGGCACGGTCACTCGCATCGGTCGATTGGCGGTCGGACAGACCATGATCCTCCATGCGACGGCCCGAACAATCTCGGAACGCCCTCATTGACTACTTATCGAGGAGGCCGGGCCATTGAAGATCGCCACTTTTAACATCAACAACATCGACAAGCGTCTGCATAATCTCACGGCGTGGCTCGAAAAGGCGCAGCCCGACGTCGTTTGCCTCCAGGAGCTCAAAGTAGAGCAGCGGGCATTTCCGGCAAGTACCCTTCGTGACCTCGGCTATGGCGGAGTCTGGCTAGGCGAACGTTCCTGGAACGGCGTCGCGATCCTTACGCGGGAATGCAACCCGGTGCTGACGCGATCCAGCTTGCCTGGGAATCCTAAGGATAGCCAGGCACGCTATATCGAAGCGGCGGTAAATGGTGTGCTGATCGCTTCCATCTACCTGCCGAACGGAAATCCTCAACCGGGTCCGAAGTTCGATTACAAATTGGCCTGGTTCCAACGCTTAATCGAGCACGGCGAGGAACTTATGAAGGCCGGCGTGCCTGTCGTATTGGCCGGCGATTACAACGTCGTACCGACTGTGCAGGACATCTATCCAACGCGATCTCTCGATAAGAACGCGTTGATTCAACCTCAGAGCCGCCAGGCGTATGGTCGCCTGCTAGCTCAGGGCTGGACGGACGCCCTGCGAAAACTGCAACCCGAGGGGCCGCTCTGGACGTTCTGGGACTACGAGCGCAATCGGTGGCCTTTAGACAAGGGGATGCGGCTGGATCATTTCCTTCTCTCTCCAACAGTGTCCGACCGACTCGTGCACGGGGGCGTAGACCGATGGGTTCGCGGAGAGGAAAACGCAAGCGACCACGCTCCCGCTTGGATAGTGCTCGATCATTGACTCGCATGCGATGTTGGATACGCTCCATGACAACCGGCACTTCCTCAACCGGCTGGAGCTAGGCGCACGTTACGGCATTCCTTGGTCGTAAGCTGCGATGGAATCCTAATGTGTTCGGCGGAATGGCCAGTTGCCTGAACATCTCAGCAACGGGCGTGATACATCCGCGTGGATCGCTTCCGGATCGTGCGTGATCCAGAATGAATAAGGACGTGTCGGCGTGTTCACGTCAGTCTCGCCGCGCTGCCTCGATGGCGGCGATGTCGATCTTCTTCATCGTCATCATCGCCTCGAAGGCACGCTTTGCCTCACCGCCACCAGCCGCAAGCGCATCGGTTAGCGCGCGCGGGGTGATCTGCCAGGAGAGGCCCCAGCGGTCCTTGCACCAGCCGCACGCGCTTTCCGTGCCGCCATTGCCGACGATCGCGTTCCAGTAACGGTCCGTCTCTTCCTGATTCTCCGTCGCGATCTGGAAGGAAAAGGCCTCGGTGTGCCTGAACGCCGGGCCGCCGTTGAGACCGAGACAGGGAATGCCCAGGACGGTGAACTCCACCGTCAGCACATCGCCCTTCTTGCCGCCCGGATAGTCACCGGGAGCCTCGTAAACAGCGGTTACTTTACTATCCGGAAAGGTGACGGCGTAGAAGCGCGCCGCCTCATGCGCGTCTTTGTCGAACCAGAGGCAGATGGTGTTCTTTGGCTTCATGTTCGTGTGCTCCTTGTGCTCCATCAGGGCGAACGCCGCGGTCTTTGCGTCGGTCCGTATCAGTGACCCACCAGTTCATCCGCTCATCTGCTGCGGCCGACGTCTCAAATGGTCGCCACCTGTCCTGCCCTTCTAAATCATATCGCTGGCAGGGATCGACTTTCCCGCTGCAGCCAGTTTGTGCTGAATACGTCGCGTTAGCTCGTTCTGCCGCTCAGGCGTGACCAAGGTGTATTCGCCGGTCATTTCTCTTCGACGCCTCGATGGCGCTGCCGCCGACCTGCTGCCGACACGTAATGTTCGCCCTCCGGAAGAAATGGGGTCCCAGGCCGGGAAAATCGCACCCTCTGCCTCTGCTGCCCTGCCCCCAGCTAAGCTAGCAGCCTGCTAAGGTAAATGGTCTCAGGGGAGTCCGCCGATAACTGATGCCAGTGCTAGTGAGCTCCGATGAAATGGAGTGCAACGGTACAGGTCCGCGTTTGTGGTTATCTCTGACCGGGAGGTGCTGCGCGCTCGCACTGTTTCTCACGGTTTCGATCGCCTCCGCCCAAATCTACAAGTTCCGTGTGTACGGGACCGAAGATGGTCTCCGCAACCTCGCGGTTCTGTCCATGATTCAGGATCATGACGGATATGTCTGGGCCGGAACTCTCAATGGCCTGTACCGTTACGACGGAGACCGGTTTGAACGCATGGGAGCGGAGCACGGGTTTCTTCAATCTCAGATCGTGTCGCTGGCAGTCACGCCGGATGGCAGCGTCTGGGCTGGCACTGCGACCGGTCTTGCAGTATTTCGGGAGCACACGTTTGAAGCAGTCCATTTCGCCGAGGCAGTAACATTGGAGAGCCAGAGTTCGCTGGCAGTCGACCCTGCCACGGATGCGCTTTGGGTTGCGACCAAAACAGGACTTGTTAGCATTGAGTCTTCTTCGTACCGGCGAGGCTCTCCGAAAGCGGTTTTCGCTGGCTTTGCGCCACACGCGACCATTTCGGCTGTTTCGTTCGGTGCTGACGGTTCCATTTGGTTCGGAAGCGGCGGCAGCCTTTTCCAGTATGAGCGCAAGTCCGGGGTATCGACTCGATTTGGCTCTTCTGCGGGCGTTCCGAACGATATTTGGGACGCGATACTCTCTGACGGCGAGGGGCGGCTTTGGGCTCGAAGTGCGACCCGGTTGATCAGCCTGCCGAAAGGGGAGAAACGATTTCACGCGGATCGTTTGCCGACGGCGGAGTTCGGCGCGCTAGCACTCCAGCGAAACGGAAATGTCGCGATTCCTACTGTTAAGGGCCTGGCGATACGCGATCGAAACGGCTGGAAAGTTCTCGGTACTAAAAGCGGCTTGCCGATGGACTCAGTGTCCAGCTTCTTTGTAGATCGCGAGGGATCTCCGTGGATCGGGACCAATGGCGGCGGAGTGGCTCGCTGGCTGGGCTTCGGCGCCTGGGAAAACTGGACAGCACCGGCGTGGCTGGAAGACGACGCCATCTGGTCCATAGCAGAAGATCATTCCGGCGACATCTGGGTGGGCAGCAACACCGGCATTATGAAAATGACGCAAGGCGGCCAGGCAATGCAGGCACCTGCTCGCAACCGCTTTCGGTTTGGAGACGTTGTTCGCTCAATGGCGGTCGGCGAAGCCAACGATCTATGGGTCGGCACCCAGCATCATGGCTTATTTCATTGCAATCTCGCTTCCGAGCATTGCGATCCGATTGGCGAAGAATCTGGCTTGCACTCGCGAAGCGTCAGCCGCCTGGCGCTGGATAGCAGCGGAATTTTGTGGCTGACGAGCGGGGACGGAGTGTATTTTGGAAACGCTACTGAACGACGAATCCACTTCGAACCGCTGCACGTGGACGGACTACCGCCGGGCGAGCATCCCGGAACGATTGCCATAGGCCCTCACCGGGAACTGCTGACGGGCACACACCGGGGTCTGTGGATCAGTCGGAATAGTACTTGGAGCAATATCGGCCAGGCCCAGGGTCTTCTCGATGATGATGTGAATCAAGTCGTCGCGGATCAAGTGGGCAATTTCTACGTGGCATACCGAAAGCCGCTGGGTGTTTCACAGATTCGCCTCGTGCCCGGCGGTGGGGTCGAGATCAAACATCTCAGTGAGCAGAACGAGGTTCGCTCAAACTACATCTACACGCTGGGCACCGACGCCCGAAATAATCTTTGGGCAGGGACCGATTCCGGAATCGATCGGCTGGCGGGAGGGCGATGGCGGCACTACGGAACCGCCAACGGACTCATTTGGACAGACCTGAACAGCAATGCGTTTTTTGCGGATTCGCGTCACGCTCTCTGGTTCGGCACCAGCCGGGGGCTTGCGCACTATCAGCCGGATCTCGACACCAGTGCATCCGCTGCTCCCCAGGCATTAGTAACAAAGGTCGTCGTGGACGGGCGTACAAAGGACTCGAGACATCCCTTTGTGGTGCCTTATCGCCATCGTGACGTGACGATGCGGTTCTCAGCTCTCTCGTTCTTAGACGAAATCGATACCCATTTTGAATACCGCGTAGTAGGATTGTTGGATGACTGGCGCGCCTGCACCGGTCGAGACCTCCAGCTTCTGAACCTTCCAGCCGGCTCCTACTCCCTCGAAGTACTCGCGACAACCCCCAATAACGGCAAAAGCTCTCACCCCACGCGCTTGCAATTCGTCGTGGAAACACCCTGGTGGCAGACCCCCATATTCGGGCTCTTCTCGGCGCTTTTCATTGGATCGGGGATCGCCGCAATCTATCGGTGGCGCACGACGCTGCTTCGCCGGGAAACGGCAAAACTCGAACGCCGCGTGGAACAACGGACGGCTGAACTGTCCGAAGCCATGCACGCGGCCGAAAATGCCGCTGTGGCGAAGGCCGATTTCCTGGCCACCATGAGCCACGAAATCCGCACTCCGATGCATGGCGTTCTGGGTACGCTCGAGTTGTTGTCGGAAACCGGTTTGAGCGCACAGCAGAACGACTACCTGGATACGGCGCGCAACTCGAGCCGCTCTCTGCTGGCATTGCTGAACGATATCCTGGACCTTTCCAAGATGGGCGCCGGGCGTATGCATCTGCATGTGGCGCCGTTCTCTCTTCGGCAAACCGCTACCGAAGTGACCCGGCTTCTGGATGCGCAGGCAAGCATTCAGGAAATCGCACTATCGCTTTCTTACGCCTCGGGCCTTCCGGAATATTTCGAAGGCGACGAGATGCGCATCCGGCAAATTGTCTTCAATCTGGCTGGAAACGCCCTGAAGTTCACCCTACAAGGGCAGGTAACGATCGAGATCAGCGGGCGCCAGAAGCCTGACGGACGTTGCAGTCTGACGATCGCGGTGCGCGATACCGGAATCGGCATTCCGCAGGATCGCATCCCGCAATTGTTCCAGGATTTCGTTCAAATCAACTCCGCGGCCAGCAGACGATTCGCCGGTAGCGGGCTTGGGCTGGCCATTTGTCAACGCCTGGCAACCATGATGGGTGGATCCATCTCTGTGGAGAGCGAACCAGGCCGGGGTTCGACTTTCTCCTTCCTCGTGGAACTGCCGCAGGCTGTGCCCGTGGCTCAGGCAAATGAGGTCACAGAGCCGATTGCCGCCAATCGTCTCTTCGACGCGCACATTCTGCTGGCCGAAGACAACCGCGTCAATCAGAAACTGGCCATCAGCATGCTAACGCGTCTTGGGTGCGGAGTAACTCTCGCTCAGAACGGCCGGGAAGCAGTGGAGCTTGCTGAGCAACAACGTTTCCGGATTATCTTTATGGACTGTCAGATGCCGGAAATGGACGGCTTTGAGGCATCCCGGTTGATTCGATCCAAGCTAGGCGATGAGCTGGTGATAATCGCCATGACGGCCAATGCCCTGCCTGGCGACCGCGAACGTTGTATCCAGGCGGGGATGAACGACTATCTGGCAAAGCCTTTTCAACGCTCTGATCTGGTCCGTCTCCTGAATCGATATCTGCCCGCCGTTGAGTCTGGCGCCTAAAAGAGCTATTGAAGAATCTCGATGCCATTCAGGATCGGTCCGTATTTTACGTTGCCGAGCTGGATCGTGATCTGGCCGCCGGTCACCGTGATCGGATAGACGCGGTTCACTTCAATATTCGGCCCGCCGGCCGCGGCGATGATGTCAAAAGCCGGGTCGACAACAGTTCCGTTAATCGTGATCCGCGTGATTCGGGTGCCCGCCGTGGTCAAAAAGAGCTCGGCAAATTTCAGTTTCACGTTGTAGAGACCGTTAGCCACCGTAAATTGGTAGAGGAAGTTTCCCCATCGGACGCTCTGGTATACAGTAGGCGGCTGCTCAGGCCCGGACACTGAAGAGTTGGAGCCCAAGACGCTACCGCCGGTGAACCCCGTGTCGGCTTTCCAGACCTGGCCGGACGCGTCCGTATATGCCGGTCCGCCGCAGTTAACGCGGATCAGCGAAGTTCCTGCGCTTCCCGCGCCGGCGGGCGCGGAACTCAAGGTAGTCAATGTGAAATCGCCGGAAGTGGCCAGAGCCGTGCCAGCCCCCCTGCTCTTAACCCGGTAGTGGTACAAACTGCCGGCTGTCAGTCCCGCCAGGTTCACCTGGTGACTGGTGACCGGAGTGGGATTCAACGGAGTCGAAAGACCGTAAGCAGTAGTGATACCATAGTCGACCTGACTGTCGGAAGGAATGTCAGTGGTCCAGCTAATTACGGCGGAGGATGAAGCCACCCCGGAGGATTGCGTTCCTGATATCACCGCCGGGCTCGGAACGGTCCCACTGGCCAGAATCTCAATGCCATTCAGGATCGGTCCGTATTTTACGTTGCCGAGCTGGATTGTAATCTGGCCGCCTGTCACCGTGATCGGATAAACGCGGTTCACTTCGATATTCGGCCCGCCGGCCGCGGCGATGATGTCAAAAGCCGGGTCGACAACACTTCCGTTAATCGTGATCCGCGTGATTCGGGTCCCCGCTGTGGTCAAAAAGAGCTCGGCAAATTTCAGTTTCACGTTGTAGAGACCGTTAGGCACCGTAAATTGATAGAGGAAGTTTCCCCATCGGACACTCTGGTATACAGTAGGCGGCTGTTCAGGCCCGGACACTGAAGAGTTGGAGCCGAAGGCACTGCCGCCGGTGAACCCCGTGTCGGCGCTCCAGACCTGGCCGGAAGCGTCCGTATATGCAGGCCCCCCGCAGTTAACCCGGATCAACGAAGTTACTGCGCTTCCAGCAGCGGTGGTCCCCTGGACGCTCGCGCTGTTAGTGGATACCTTGGCCGATCCATCGTAGGATCTAAGCCGGGCAAAGTAAGTGGTTCCGGCAGATAATCCTGCCACTAATGTGGTGGTTACATTTCCGATGTCCTTGTTTTGGTAGCCGGTCATCAGCGCTGTGAACAAGGCATCCGTGGCGACATCCAGCCGGTAACCGGCGGCCGCCGGCCCGGCCGCAGCAGTCCAGCTCAGCACCAGCGAACTGGTGGTCGGATTACCGAATTTCGGATTGGCAGGAGGATTCGGCGGGGCCGGCGGCAATGTAATAGGCGGCGTGGTCGGTGTGCCGCCTGTCCCGCTGGTGGCGGTTTCAGCCGTCACCCCCTTGTCGCCTAAAGCAACAACAGCTCCTGCGGCACTGTAATACTTGACCTGATAGTAAGCCACGTGTCCCGGTAGAACAGGCAAGGCTATGGTACAAGAAGTGCCGCACGGCATGCGTGTGTAGGTGTCGGTTTGTTCATAGTTAAAAGGGTTGGACTCTTGAACGCTTGAAGTAGTAGCCAAACAAGCTTCCCGGCGTGACGTGCAAAAATATTGTCCCGGCAAACCCTGCTCGCCATATCCAAACTCTACTCCCACCGAAACAATGCCTTGGCCCGTGGGGGGAGTGACTGTCAGAGGCGTAGAGAGAAAGGTGGTTCTGTTGACAGCATCCGACTTAACAAAGGGAGGCATTTTGACCATCACCAGACCGGGCGCGACAGCCGGGTCCGAAGACAACATAAACCCATAAATATCGAAGAAAGCCCAGGTTCCATCCGGAAGCGGTTTGAAAAGAGGCGCCTCCCCCTTGATGCCACTGAAGCCGCTGGTGATTCGGCGGCTATAGCCGGCTCCCCAAGTCCCGCCAGTTACTCCTTCGGAATTAGGCACTAAGCCGTACTGGTAAGCGCTGTGGCCGTCGGGAGACATATCCGCGACGCAGAGATCCAGATTCCCTGGATTAGGGGAGCCATTCCCGCCGGTGCAGGTTAGGTTTCTGACATTGGGCGCATTGACATACACATCGCCGGGCTGGGATCCGCCATGGCATTCCCCCGCCACTTGCGCCGCACAATACTTGTAAGAATCCGCGGGGGTGTCGGACAAGATTCTTCCGGGCCCGCTGATATCGGTTAAATTGTACCCACCTGAAGCAGCGATCGTCGCCATCTGTTTGCGGTGAAGCCCGTTTGTTCCCCACCATGTGGCGAAGGCATACTTATAGAGCTGCCCCGAAATAAGCTGAGCTCCCTGGTCAGCGGAAAAAGCATTCCCTCCTCCAAGAAACTCACGCGTAGCCAGAAACCAGTTTTGCTCCTGCGGGGGAGCGTTGGCCTGCTGGTAGCTTGGATAATCCGAATAACTATTGCCGTCGGCAAAAGCCCGAACGCCGGCGAACGTCGGATGTGGCGAGATGCTAAAGGTAAGTGGAGTATTGATGGTGCTAAGAAGCGGGCCCTGAACCCCCTGAAAACCTCCCGCTACCCGCAGGTTGGTTTGATAATCGCCATGATTGCCGGCAAAATATCGATCCAAGAGATAGCCCCCGGTGGTGCCGCGCGGATCCTCTAAGAATTTCCAGTACGCCTCAAGCCAACTGCCGGCCAGCCCCGGTATCTGATTCACTTGATTTTCGCAATCGGCGCTGAGTGTCGTGCCCGCCGGCCAGGACTGGGCGGTCCATAATTGCGGCGCCACAAAAGCTCGCTTCACCACCCAGGAGGTGGAACTGTTCTTGGCAACGATACTAATATACTCCGGGGTAGGACCTTGAAGAATAAAAACATCCCCTACCGCGGCATCCATAAGATAGGGTTCAACAGGATCCGGACTCAAGGGCTCGCCCGACACCGAAATCGTGGTATCTCCCGGGCCAATCGACCGTGTGAGTTTTACCTGATAAGGTCCTGCACCTACACCTGTGCCAGTCAGACCGTGGAAGTCCAAATTAATGACCGGTGTGTCGGGTATTATCTTCGCATTGTGAACGCCACACCAGCGCGATTGCGGATTTTTTACAAGATTGATCGCGCCCACGATGTGAGGGCACTGGGCCGGGGCCGAACCGCAACGGTCCATGGGCAGTCCGTTTCCCATATCCATCGCGGCCACCCAGCCGTAGGAATTTTGAGTAGCACGGTTGCACTGTAGGAGCGCGTAGCTATGCCCATTGGACGGATTTAAACCGCCTGCATTGACGCTGCAGAAGAATTTCGCGGGATCAAAAGTTGGATCAAAAGCTTTGATCAGCTTGCCAGGGTAATATTGGGGTCCTGGTGTGAAATTCTCCCAAGTGAAGGAGGCCCGGGCGGCTCCCGGCTTGGCCGAATAGTCCCCGGTATAAGTGCCCTTGACGATGATACCCTGTCCCGCGGTGTCAGGGATCGCAGCATAAAGAATGCGGCTGTCGTTGGCATCAACTGCCAGCGAGGGTAAACTCACACCAGTTGTTCCGCCCCCCGGAAAATCGCTTCCCCCCGAGATCCATAGCTCACCTAAAAACCGGACCTCCCCGGTTGTGGGAATAATGTAATATACTACGCCGTCATAGGCTGGAAAATAGCACAAATAACCTGGTCCTGGTCCGACAAGGTGATAGCCGCACATGCGGGTTTGACCACCGGAATTGAGATATGGAATAGCATGGAAGGACGTATCCTGGGGCAGCCACAGCCTCTTGACCAGTGCTCCAGTCTGGGGGTCTATAACCGGCGTAGTCCGATCATCAGGAAACGTGGGCACTATGGCCTGTCCCGTGGCGGAGTCCACTTGCGGCACGTCTGCGTAAGTGTTTCCTAAAGCAATGTTGGCGGTTTGAAAGGTTCCCGTTGCTACGCTCGAGCCACAAGTAAGTTGGTAGTAGTGCGTGGTGTAGGTTTGCAGGGCCCGGGAATAAAATCTTCCATCCGCGCCTTTTTCGGTTACCCGTTTGCCCGCTACAACAATTCTGGAAGTGCCGCTTATGACGGTTCCGGTCCGGCTATCAAGGTTGGTTCCGGGAAACAGCGTGGGATCAACATCGTGGACCAACGGAGATAGTGAGCTATTTTCGGAAACCTTGATAACACAAGCATTCGCGTCCGGCGCAGTGTAAGACAACACCGCTTGCGTATTAGTAGTCCCCACCACCCGAACCGCCAGGGCCGCGGGCCGGAGACTTGAAGATAGCAATCCGGCAAGAACCAGGAGTTTGACGCTCGGAGCATTCAGGGGGACTCGTCGCCAGGCGCCGGAAAAGTCCAGCAACAACTTGCGAGCGTGGGAGGATCGATCTGTCGCCATTCTAGACGATGATCGCTCGGAAACGAAAGCCGTGAAATCCCCCAAATAGTACGTCCTAACTTAAGTGAGTAGGCAAGAGTATGGCACTCTCGGCAGAACCCTACCCTGCCCAAATCGCCATTTGTGATCCCGATATTACGGCTAACCTCAGTTACCTTAGGCGGTTAACCTCGTTACCTATCCCGTACTGGTGGGCCTTTCGCTGGCTCCTCAGTTGGATCAAGCTGAAATGGTGCCTGGGTAACGGCCAGCACTAAAGAAAGCGCATGAAATGCCGATCAGCGAAGGAGAAGAAATCTATGAGCAGCCTTCAACCAATTGTCGAAACTGCAAACAGGCCTTCCCTCGCCAGCCAACCGGGCGCAGGACCCGGTCCACGCTATATCGCCCTGGCTCCATCGGCGGATGCCATACCGTCTTCTAAGAGGCTCCGAAATGCAGCGCGGCTTAGCGGACGGATTCTCGTAACGGCTGGTGTCCTGGTGCTCGCGTGGTATACGATTTCCTTTTTTAGCCTCTTCATGTATTAGACGTTGAGCCTCGTCAATGGTGCGGTCAGCCGCGGTCAAGACGTGCGGCGGAACACGTGGTCAAGGCTGATGGGGCCGGGTCCTGCAGCAAAAAAGTAGAGGAAAATGAAGCAGTATAAGACCGCCGGTTCGCCGCCATTCTGAATCGGCCAGAACGCGTGCGGGAAATGCGCGCGAAAATAGGCGACGGCCATCTCACCGCATAGCAGGAATGCGATCGGCCTGGTGAACAGGCCCAGAACGATCGGCACGCCGCCAGCCGTCTCCAGCAATCCGGCCACCCAAAGCTCAGACCACATAGGCGGCGTAGCGCCATGTCCGCCTATGCCTCCAAACATCCCGAACACCTTCTGAAGACCGTGCAGTACAAACAGCAACCCGGCAACCACGCGCAATGCCGACCGGGCATATCCCTCCCACTCGTTTGGTCGCATCAGATACCTCTTCTTGAGCGTACATCCACGCGGCGTGTTGTGGCCTCAAACGCATTGAAGGATCTTGCGGACAGGTACGAATACGATGCGCTCAATCATTTACTGGAAGGGGCCGGGTTGTGATCCAAGTCGTACCAGTTGTTTGCAGCCTGCCCGCATGCTCCATTTGCTTACTTAGACGGCCGGACCTCGATTGGCCTTGTTACGTCATTAGTTCGCGCCGTCGGCCTGGGCGCGCGCGACCGTTTGCTGGCCCACTTGCCCGCCCAGGGTCAATCCGACACTGACATCGAGCTGTGTATGAATGAGCGCGTCGAAGGTTGACAAACCCGCATCTGTCGCCATGCCATTCAACGTTGTGGCATCCGTTGGAAACAAGTATGACATCACCGCTGCCGAGGCGCCGGACGCGCAGGCGTGGCCCGAAGGATACCCTGGATGCTGTGGAATGGCGAACACCGGCGTGATCGTGGGATCGGCCTGGGATGGCCGCAGCTCGAGAAACGTGTATTTGGCGTCCCAGCAGGCGATGGTGGCGTCGTGCTGCGCGATGGCCTGCAATGCGTAGACGCGCGCTGCCCGCGGCGCATTGTTATCCAGGTGATTTTGAAAGATCTCGGTCTCCACTTCCTGCAGCCAGGGTTGGAAGAATCCGGGCTGCCAAAACCAGGCCAGATGGTTGGTCGCGTTGGTGCGCTGCAGATTCTTGTCGGCGGTGTATTGGGCGTTGGCGTCATTCGAACCGAATGCCGGTGGAGCGGCGGGACGGAACTGGTTGCCGCCGGTGAGTGCCCACGGTCGCCATGTGCCCGCCAGCGGGCTGACCGGGTTGGGACTGCTCCATACTCCTGGCGCAGCCGGATACGATCCGGTGAACGTCTGACCGGAACCGTCCGCCTTCGCATATGCGATCACCGCTTGACCTACCTGATTCCCCAGGTCCATGCCGCTGGTCACATCGCTTGGGAACGCCACGCCGGCGAAAATGCGGGACTGTCCCGCTTGATCGGCCATAGCGGTGACGGACGATGCCTGATCCGGGAAGAGATACGCCAGCACGGCGGCGGCTGCTCCTGCCGTCACAGCGTGTTCGGATGGGTACGACGGGCTCGCCGTCGGGTTCACCACCGTGGTCAAGCTGGGATCGATCTCGCTCGGGTGCTGCCGCATGTAGGTGTATTTCGAATCCCAAGCGGCGACCGTCGAATCATAGATCGCTGCCGCAACCAAAGAGAGCGCTCGTGTTTGCATTGGTGCGGGAAGACCTTCGCTCACCGCCAACTGCTGCGCCAGCTGCATCCAGCGATAGCCGGGAGCGCCGGAATCCCAGAAATGAATTTGCGCCAGCACCGCCTGATTGCGATCCGCCACGCATTGCTTGACCCACTGACTCTCGACAGCCGTAACAGCAGCATCCGGCGGAGCCGGCAAACGCCAGACGCCGCCTGAGGGAATTACCCAGGTCTTCCACTGCCCGGCATGCGGTTCCACCTGGCCGAATAAGTTAGCCGCCGTCGCCAGCACTATGATCAACCACTTGAATTTGTCCATAAAATGCCTCCATCAGCGGCGTCGTAAGTGACGAGCCGCACTTTGAATTACCTCGATAGGCCGTTGAAAATTCCCTGTCTGAGGGAGTCGTGGAGCGGCGGGGCGAACAGTTTTACACCTGTTCCAACTCGTTCTTCAGGCACGTTGAGATCAAAGGGAGCAGAAAACGATGATCTATCATTGATCTCGATTCTCGACTGTGATAGGTTGAACTGGACATGAACCGACGCCAAGCCCTGCTCCGGTTTTCTCAGTTCCTGGCCGCCTCCCCGCTGCTGCGCGCCGATAAGAAATACAGCGAACTGACCGACTTGCTCAAACAGGTGAACGTGTTTGACTTCGCGAAGCGGGCAAAGGCCAAGCTCGACCCTGTCGCGTGGGATTATCTGGACGAGGGCTCCGACGATGAGGCGTCGTTACGGGCCAACCGCAGCCGATTCGACAACTTGATCATCCGCCCTCACTTCCTCCTCAACGACGTCGCGTCCATCAACGCCTCGATCTCTCTGTTCGGCAATTCTCTGCCGCAACCTTTCTATCTTTCCGTAACTGGCGGCAAGAACTGCTTCGTTCCCAACGGAGAACAGGAGACGGCGCTGGCCGCGGGCTCCGCCAATGCCATGATGATTACGAACGGGGGCATCAGCGATGTACTCGCGTCCGGCAAAGGGCCCAAGGTTTGGTGGCAGTACACGACCGCAGCCGAGTTCCGCAACAAGAGCCAGATGGCGGAATTCGCGAAGCGGCTCGAGGACGAGGGCTGTTCGGCGATCTCCGTCACGGTGGACATTTACGTCGTGTCGCACCGCGAACGCAGCATGCATAACGGCCTGGTGCGGAGTTGGTGCCAGATGCGAGGCGTCCCGCGCAATGCCAAGGGCGAGTTGCTTTACGATCCCGATGATGTGCTATGGACGGCGGGCGACCTGCCCCTGCCGCGGCGCTTTCCTACGCCGACCTGGGACACGCTGCAGCAAATGCGGGAAGTCAGCAAGATTCCAGTGGTCGCAAAAGGCATCATGACCGCCGAGGATACCGAGCGCGCCGTCAAACACGGCCTTTCGGGCGTGATCGTATCGAACCATGGCGGGCGCCAACTGGACCAGGTGGGGGCCACTATCGAGGCTCTGCCGGAATGCGTAGCGGCGGCCAACGGCAAGATCCCAGTCCTGGTGGATGGAGGATTCCGTCGTGGCACCGATATGTTTAAGGCGCTCGCCCTGGGGGCGTCGGCGGTGGGCATCGGGCGTCCGTACCTGTGGGGACTCGCTGCATTCGGACAGGCCGGCGTGGTGCGAGTCGTCGAAGTCTTGCGGGCGGAATTGGCCGCCGTCATGGGAATGGCGGGAACTGCCAAAATCTCGCAGATCGATCGCTCATTCGTGCGGACTCGTTCATGATGGCATCGATCGAAAGCTCAACCTGTCCCTGCGCAGTAATCGTTTCTTGCGCCTCAGTGTCGCTGCCCCAGAGGCGCAATGCGCCCCGCCAAGGGCTCTGCGATAACACCACAGGCGGCTGAAATCAGTAAGATGAAAAGGCGCGGTTATGACTACAAGTCCGGGGCTTGCATTCTGTCCACCGAGGTTGAGCGCTCTCTGTTGGTTGACCGTTTGTCTGGCAGTATCACAGCCGCGCCTGGCATGGGCGCAGATGAATATGTCCGGCCACACGATGGGTACCCAGGATCAGACGCCTCCCGGCGAATTGCCCGCGCCGCGGAAGATGACCGGCATTGGGAACGCCCACATCCAGATCACGGCCACGCCCGAAGCGCAAATGTGGTTCGATCAGGGATTGAACCTGCTCCACGATTTTTGGGATTATGAGTCGGCTCGTGCGTTTGAGCAAGCCGTTCGCGTGGATCCGCAATGCGCCATGTGTTACTGGGGACTATATAAGGCGGAGGGTTTCTACCACGGCACGGCTCAGGGCTACGCCGGTCCGGCGCTGTCCACTGCCGTCAGTCTCAAGGGCCACGCCAGCAAGCGCGAACGCCTTTACATCGAGGCGAGCGCCGCTACGAAAATGCCGCCGCGAAGAACGCCGGGAGGGGTGCGGCCTTCGCGCAGGAATTGGCGTTCTTGCGCAAGCTCGTAAAAGAGAATCCGAAAGACACTCAGGCGCGGATTTTCCTGGCCGTGAAGATCGGCGGCAAGGAAGAGCTGGAAATCCTGGAGTCCATTTTCAAAGAGCATCCTGATGATTCGGCAGCGAATCACTATTACATCCATGCGCTGGAGGCTAGTCCGCACCCTGAGCAGGCACTGCATAGCGCGGAGATTCTGGCCAGCCTGGCGCCTGCCTCGGGGCACATGGTCCACATGCCGGGCCACATCTTCTTTCGCATGGGCGATTACGCGCGGGCGGAACAAGCGTTTGCGGCGTCCATGCAGGTGGACGAGCGCTACATGCGGGATCAGCATGTTCAGCCCGACAACGATTGGAATTACGTCCACAACCTGATGTATGCGATCGCCAACCTGATGGAGGAAGGCAAACTGAAAGAGGCGACGGCGCTCTCCGTCGAAGCTCACCGGGGCGCGTGGCGAACTGGAGTCCACGCTTTACATTAATTCGGCGCGGGATTCGATTTCGCGGCTCGATCCCCGCTTGCCGGTGGCGCTTCGAACGGCCGATTGGGCGCAGGTTTCCGAACTATCGAAGGCGAGCGCACCGGCCGCCGGGCAGCCTAACCTTGCCTTTCTTGCGCGCCAACTTGCCGGCTTTGCCGAGGGCATGCAAGCCGTTGAAGCCCGCGTTCTCGCGAAGGCGGAGGAGTCGTCAGTCCGATTCGATGCCGAGCTGTGGCGGAAGTCTCAGATGTCGAAGAACCCATCCGCAATGCCAACCATGGCCGCAAACACTAAGCCTCCGGGTCCGCCAAAGCTGCAACTGATGGCCGATGCACTGCCGCAACCGCTGTTGAGCAGTCTGTCTGTCATGTCGCTGGAACTGCGGGCCTCGCTGCTGACGGCCCAAGGACAGGCCGCCGAGGCGAAAAGCCTGTTTGCGCAGGCAGCGCAGGCGGAGAAAGCTTTGGGCTATCATGAGCCGCCAAACTACATTCGGCCGGTTGGCGAGACGGAAGCGGCGGCGATGATGGCTGTCGGCGATTGGGCAGGTGCGCGAACCGCTTATCAACGGGCGCTTGGAGAGCGGCCGCGGTCTGGTCTGGCGCTCTACGGTATTGCGATGTGCAGCGAAAAGGCCGGCGATCCCCAGGCTGCCGCCAAGGAGTACGCGGACTTTCTGGCGGCCTGGAAGGATGCCGATCCGGCCCTCGCCCAGGTAACGCACGCACAGACCTACCTCTCCGGACGTTAGGCGCTCCCAGGCAAGCTTCGCTCAACTCTACGGCTTTGATATAAAATTACTACTTTACAGATGTTCGGACCCAAGACAGCGGCCTCCTCGCCGACGAGTTGCATGCCCCTGGAAGGAGTTAACGTATGCAGCCGATTTATCGAGCCCCTCTTGCCGTGGCTCTGTTTTTCTGTGCCTCGATCTACCCGCGATTGCCGGTGTTGGCTAAGAGTGCCGTCTGCACGACGTGTCCGGTGCCGGGCGTGAACTCTCAGCAAACAACGAGTCTGGGTACCGCCAAAACGGGTGGCCCATGCAGCACTCACAAAGCCGGAAATGGCTATCCCCTTCCCGATCCAACCTGCACGCCCGGCGCGTACAATTCGACCGTGACCGCGGCGGTATTTGGTAACAAGAAATTCACAACCCGATGTGTCCGTGACTGTATCACCGACGGCGCGATGAAGAAGACCACTTATAAGGCTTATAGCATCAAGCAGAATTCATCGTGCGAGCTCGATCATCTTGTGCCTCTCGAAATGGGAGGCGCGGATACGCTCGACAATATTTGGCCCCAATGCGGTCAAGCCCCTAACGGCAAGGACTACAAAGCCATCAAAGACCAGATTGAATCCTACCTCGCGATCAAGGTCTTGTTGGGGATGGATCTCGACAGTGCGCGCAAAGGAATCGCTTCGGACTGGACCCAATATATCGGCGACGCCGAAACGTTCTGCGCCGCCAAAGGTTGCGATATCGCAAAGTATCGCAAGTAGAAGCCGGCCCCTCGGCCTACTTCGCCGGTATGAGCACAGGCGGAACCAAAACTCCGGTTCCATGTTTTTCGATGGTGCGCGTCTTCATGTTGTACACGTCGCCTGCCGAAAGCACATAGTAGGGCTTTTCCCATGGCTGATAGACGTGAGTATTATCGTGGATGGCAACCTTCCACTTTCCGATCACTTCAAACCGATCTCCAGTCACCACGATCGCGGTGCCTTCGGACAGGCCGATTCCAAGTAGATTGGGATACTTCTTGATAACCGGAATAATATCGTCCCATCGGTTGCGAGTATTGATGTGCTGATCAATCGCAACCTTGCGGAGGAAGGCGAAGCCGTGTTCGTGTTCCGGTTCCGGTGTCATGACAATCTCGGAACCGGCGATGGCTCCGCGAACCAGATAGTCGCCTTGAATTGTGGCGCCCGCCGAACTGCCGCCGATGACGCCGCCGCGCTCTAATACCTTGTGAAATTCCCGAAAGGTCAACGTGTTGGCATAGGAGTCCACAATATTCCACTGCCGTCCCCCGTCAAACCAGACGCCGTTTGCGTCGCGTAAGATCTTGGCGAACTCCTCGGTATCGGCAACTTTCGGGTCGTGAGTGTGCAGCATCACCACGTTCGTGACTCCCCGCTTCTTCCACGAGGCAAGCACTTGCTCCTCCTTGTACACGCGGATGCTTCCATCCGACGTCTTGTTGCCGCCCGCGGTAGGGATCACAACAATCTTCGCGCCCAGTCCGCCGGCCCGATTGATGAAGGTCTCGAAGATCCCGGTGCCCACGTCGGAGCCTCCACCCTGGATCACCAGTGTTCCTTTCGCGGGTCCGTATTCCGGCGCCTGCGCGAAGATGCTTCCTGCAATGATAGTTGCCGCAAGGCTCAGTTTGAGTTTCATAAGCTTAAAGAGGAGTATACCTTTCCAATTGACTTTGATTTAGAAGCGCCAGCGCGCCGAGACTTGGGCTGCGCGAGGAGTCTGTATGTTCTGGAACCCGCCGTAGTTTGCGCTGTTGATCTGATTGGCATTGCTGAGAGGCTGTTGGCCGGCGCCGCGATTGGTGATGTTGAAAACATCCACCGCCACCTCTACGGAGGTACCTTCGCTCAGAGCGAAACTCCGCCCCAGGCGCGTGTTCCATGTGGTCAGCCATGGCGTCCATAACTGTCCGTCCCCCCGGTTCCCGTAGACGAAGCGGTAAGTGGTGGCCAGGGGATTGGAGACAGTGCGGCCGTCGATCACCATGGTCGCCGGTCCGTATTGCGGGTCGGATGCCGCCAGGTTGGTAGTGATTGGTCCGGAAGGGATACCGGACTGCATAGTAAATGTATTCGAGACTCGAACTCTCCACGGCGCCGCCCATGTCAGCCCGGTGCGCCATTGGTGGTGCTGCCAGCTCCGGTTGCGTGTGTCTGACGTGTAACTGCTGGTAGTGTTACCGCGCACTGTACCGATGCCGGCATCGTTGGCAAAGGCCCCCGGCTGAATAAACAAAGCCGGATCGTCCGGCTGCCATGTACCCGCGATGTGTTCGTAAGCCAGCGTATACGTACTGATGAACTGGAGTTTCGCGGACTGCTTCGTCGCCGTGAACTCAATGCCTTGATAGACGAACCAGTTCCACTTATTGTTGGTGATCAGGTATACGTTGTTCTGGGTAGGGTCCACCAGGCCGGCCCATACATTGCCGTTATAGATCTGGTTGATATCCACCTGGGCCGGACGGTCCTTGTAGTCGCGCGTGATGTAGCTGGCGTCAAAAGTGAAAGCTGCCGGCAGTTGCCGCCGGTAACCGGCAACCCACTCCTGCACGTAACCCTGATGCCGCTTGGGGTCGATGCTGCGGTTGGTGGCAACCGCGGACGTGGCGGGGGTGGTGAATACGGTTTCGAAGCTGCCGTTGAGATCAAGGTCATACTCGTCGCGCTGCGCCGCCGTGCTGGTGCCGGCGTTGCCGAAGTAGCTCGCGTTAGGGATATCGGTAACGCGTCCCCAGTTGGCGCGAACGATGTTCTTATGGTCCTTCGTCAACGAGTAGGTGCCGCCCACGCGCGGCGCATAGTTCCAGGCATGCGACGTGGTGACGTGGAACAGCCAGTCCTGGCTCGACACCCAGTCAGCCCGCAGGCCCGCGGTAACGGTCAGGCGCGCGACGGGCCGCCAGCGATCCTGGAAGTAATATGCGTAGTCGTTGGCGCCGATATAACTGGTGACCAATCCATTGGTGGCATCCACATAATGGCGATGGAACGGGATCATGCCGGCGGCAGGATTCTTTGGATCCCGCAGCACGTCGTCCTCGGAGTTGAAACCGCCGCCATTGGCATAGTACGTCGTCGACTTGGTAGCGGCCTTTGGCTGGAGATAGTAGCCCGTCTGGATTTCGTGCGATCCGGCCGCCTTTGCAATGTAATAAGTCACATCGCCGCTGATCGTCGGCTTGTGAGCCGGGCTGACACTGCGCGAGCCCAGATTGTTCAGGGTGGCGAGGTTGGTGTTGCCCACCAGTTTGCCCGCCGAAAGATTTGTGCCGAGATAGACGTTGATCGAAGGCAGCCTGCCGACGCCGCCAATCGCCGCCAGGCTGTCATTGCTGCCCTTGTTGTTATACGACAACAGAAAGCGCGACGTCAGCCTGGTGGTCCAGGTGGAGCTGAGCCGCAGCGCATAGGTTCCCCCGCCATACTGGTTAGTGGCGAAGTTACCGGCATAAGTCTCGCTGTTTCCTCCCTGCGTGCGGCTATCGTATTGCACCAGTGCGAAAAGTCTGTGCTTCTCAGACAGCTGCACGGTGGAGTTGCCGGCATAAATAAACCCGCGAGCCTGGTTGTCGAAGGGCTTGAACTCCGGATCGGCCATCAATAGACGGGTGAGTTGGGTGTTGGTGCGGCTGATACCGTCGTTGCGGTCGATGTAACGGCCCGAGGCGAAAAACCATGCCTTGTTCTTCTTGATTGGGCCGCTGAATGAAAAATCCGGCTGCAATGATTCCGACACTGCGCTGATACCGCCCGGCGTGTTATTCGCATTCCAACTGCGGGGAGAAACCAACAGCGCGGCAGCTCCATGGAAAGCGTTCCCACCGGTGGGCGTCGCCATATTGATCACCATGCCCATGGCGCTCGGTGACGAGGCATCGGTGGCGCCCGTTTTTATCTGGATATCGCCCAGCGCTTCGGTACTCATGGCTATGTAGTTCGATGGCCAGTTCTGCTGAAAGCTGCCGATATCCGCCCCATCAAGCAGCACGGCGTGGTTTTCGTTCTCACTGCCGCGCACGAAGTACACCTGCCCGCCGTACGCATCCGTAGAAGCGCTGAGAATGCCCGGCGTCAATTGCAGCGTGTCCGACCATTCGCGGCGTCCGGTCAGCGGAAGGTTGCGGACTATCTCACCGCTGATATCGATGGCCTGCTCCGCGCTCACAGTCTCAAGCAGCGGCGTGTCGCCCGCCGACACCTCGACCGTCTGATTGACATTGCCGACGATAAGATCGATATCCATCGCGATGTTCAGACCGGCGCGCACAATTACGCTCTTGCGCTCGAACTTCGAGAAGCCTGCCTTCTCCGCCGTTAGCGTGTAGTCATTGGCTGGCGGAAGGTCCAGCAGCCGATAGTTGCCTTCCGCGTCTGTCGCAGCATGGAAGGCTCCAGCGACATTGGGGCTGCGTGCCACCACCACCGCGGCCGCCACAACGGAGCCGGTCGGATCGGCCACGCGGCCCCGGATGCTCCCGCCGGCGGATGTCTGTGCCTGACCGTCGGTCCCGGCCAGGAAGATCCAGGCCAGCAACAAAAGCGAAAATGCCCTGGTAGACGTGCTATATGGAATACCCGCTATCTGCATGTTCATTCCTCGTGGAGATTTCAACGAACCACGCCTGTCTCTAGGACCAGGACTTCGCAGCATGGAGTCCGCGCGATTCAAATGGAATTGGAGGTTCGGGCAAGCGTAGCCCGGATATTAGCGACAGTCTAACGGCAGCAACAACAGCGGAATTCGCTCGACCCGCGCCATGCAGGAGGCGGGTCTGCGATGACTACAAAATAATTATCCATCAACTTGATAGACAATATCATGATCCGAAACTGACAGTCAACAAAAATCTAGAAATTTATTTAAAGCTGACCCAACTAACACTCACTCCCACAAAACTTACTAAGTCGAAGGGCACTTACTAAGTGGATGCACTGTCTCATCGAAATCGCCTGGCGTCACCGGATCGATCACCAGCCAGCAGAGCGCCCCGGCAGCATAGATCAGCGCCGAGCAGTAGAACGCCACGTTCCATGCGTTGCTGCTTACCATGAGCAGGAAGCCCGTGACCGCCGGCGCGACACTGCCGCCGAAGTGCCCCAACATATTCATGAAGCCGCTCACTGTCCCCACGCGGTCGCCGCCAATATCCATGGCGGTCGTCCAGGAGATAGGGCCGCTGAATTCCGCGGCGAAGCTGGAAAGGCTCATCGCCGCCATAGCCAGAAGTGGATCGCGGATGCCGGTGAACGCCATCAGTAGGGCAGCCGCGCCTCCATATGCCGCGTAGCCAAGCAGCTTTCGAGCGCGCGCGGTGCCTATTTTGCGAGTCAGAACGGAGAGCGCCCAACCGGCGAACAGACTGCCCAACCCCGCCGAGAACAGCGGCAGACCGGCCGCCAGCGACCCGTTGCGCAGGCTCAGCCCCCGCGCCTGATAGAGATACTGCGGCAGCCAGGTGATGTAAAAGTAGAAGCCATAGTAATGGCAGAACCACTGGATACCCAACGCCCACACACTACGCGAGCGCACCAGCTTCCGCCAGGACAGCCCATGCAATTCCGCATGCGACCGGTTGCCTGATGGAGTGCCCGGTTGATTGTCCGTTTGATTCGCCATCTGATTGGCCGGCCGATCGCGGTACCACCACCAGAACACGGCGGCCCAGACCACGCCCACCGCGCCGAACAACAGAAACACCTGGCGCCAGCCCCAGTAGGCATAAAGCCCCGCCATCAGCACCGGTGTGACGGCAGCACCCCAGCGGGCCGCCGCGGCTTTGATTCCTTCCGCCGAATTTCGCTGCATCGGCGGTAGCCACGTGCGAAATACACGCGCCAGGCCCGGGAAGCAGCCCGATTCGCCAACGCCGAACAGGAGCCGCGTCACCACCATCGAAGGGAAACTCCAGGCCCATCCGGTAGCCGCCGTAAAGAACGACCACAACAACACCACGCGCGTCAGTAGTTTCCGTGCGCCGTAGCGGTCGCAGAGCCAGCCGCTTGGTATTTCGCACGCGGCATAGGTGAGGCCGAACGCCGAAAAAATGAGGCCCATCTGCGCCGGTGACAGGTGCAGTTCGCGAACGATGTAAGGCGCCGCCTGGCTGACTGCGGCGCGATCCAGGAAAGAAAGAAACGCCAGTGAGGCGCCCAAGGCGATAATCTTCCGTCGCGTGCCGGCCGATGCGTAAGGCGCCTGTACGGACGGCGGTGCGGGTTGCGGTGCGGCTTCGACCGGCCGGATCATTGTCCCGTTGCCGGCGCCGGAGCGTCCAGCAACTGGCGAATCTGTGCCACCGCGTTATCCACCTTTATGTCCGATACCACTTTGCCAATCTCTGGCGAAGAGCGGCGCGCGTCGCCGCTGATACCGTTCTTGTGACCGGCGTCGCTCACCGCCGTTGCGATCTGGTCCTTGCGAATCCATCCCTTGTCACCGCCAAGGTACCACAGCTCCGAGGTGTCCTTAATAGAGGCGTGCGAGCCCACGGGAAGATCGTGCTTGGTCAGCCACTGATTAATATCCGTGCCGGCCTTGGCGTACACATCGGCGCAGTACACCACGCGAATCCCCTTCCCGGCATACTTCGCGTCCAGCTTCTTCGCCACCTCCGCCAGTTCCCTCTGCCCGCCGCCGTGGTCGCCCATGAGCACAACGTTCTTGAAGCCGTTGACGATCAGTTGCTCCGCCACCTGCTCATTCACTGCGGCGAAGATGGGGCCGGTGAGCCCGATCGTACCGGGCAGCGCGGCGCTGGCGTTGTTCACCGAATAGGGCAGCACCGGCGCCACGATGGCATTCCCCAGCTTCTCCGCTATTTCACGGCCCAGCAATTGCGCGACGAATGTATGCGCACCGCTAACGCCTTGCGGACCCCGCTGCTCGGTGCCGCCGTTGAACAGCAGCGCGGTGGTTTTGCCCTGCTCCCCGATCGCGCGCTTCAGCTCGGGCCACGTCATCAGCTCGAAATCCACGGTCTTGGTCTGTGCGTAGCCGGCCGCCGCGCAAGCGGCAAGCAGGCAGATGGTCGATGTCAAAGTCTTCATGGCAATCCTTTCTTTACTTGGAAGGCGCGGCGTTGGCGGGCGCGCCGCGGCCTTGTCGGGGAGCTGCCGCGACCGGAACTTCGGGCCCCGGAGCGCCCAGCTTCAGCAACAGCGCAATCGTATCCGGGTGTTCGATGGGCAAATGCGCGTTTACCATGGGTCCGTTCGCCATGTCGGTCACAGTCTGCCCCTTCTTGCTGCGCACGTCCAGCTTCGCGCCGTGCTCTACCAGGAACTTCACCACTTCGTTATCGCCGCGATAGGCCGCGCCATGCAGCGCCGTGTAGTTATAGTTGTCCCTGGCATTCACGTCCAGCCCCAACTCCACGCAGTACCGCACCGTGGGCAGCCAGGCATCCGGTACATTGCGCGACGCGTTCGCGCCCCAGCCCAGACCGGCAGCCGCCATCAACGGCGTCACGCCATCGTCGGTAGTAATCTTAGGGTCCGCGCCGGCCGCCACCAGGATCCGCATCGCGGCCACATCGCTCGATTGCGCGGCTCGCCAGAACGGAGTCGCGCCCTTCTTATCCACCCACTCCTGGTTGTGAGACGTGGGACGAAACCAGAGCGTCTTCGCCAGGCGGGCATTCGGATCCGCGCCATGCTCCAGCAGCGCCTTCATGAGATCCAGGTAAGTCAACTTTTCCTGGACCGTGATTGGATTCGGCGCCCAGCCCACCTGCGCCCATTCCGTATCTTCCACCGCGTAAAGTGCGGCCAGGCCATCGATGGTGGCCAGGTTCGGATCGGCGCCGCGATCCAAAAGAAACTTCGCCAGCTCGTAATGGCCGTTACAGATCGCGATTACCAGCGGGCTGCTCTTCTCACCGCCGCTTACCTGGTTCACCTGCCGGTTCACACTGGCCCCGCCCGCCACCAGTGCGCGCACCGCCTCCAGGTGTCCGTCGCGCGCGGCGAGTAGTAGCGCCGTCATGCCCCCGGCAATCGTGGCGGAAGCCCCGCGTGCAGATCCGCCCAGCCCACCGCCTGCCCGTCCCCCGGCTCTTCCCCCACGCCCGCCGCGTCCACCGCCGGCGGCGCCTCCCTCCGTGGGTGCGGAAAGCGTCGGTGCGGGAAGCGGATTGCCGTCCTCATCCACACGCGGCCTTTCGAGTTTCCTAACCGTGCTCTCAATCGTCGCGTCAGCGCCCAATTCCAACAGTGCGTGAATGGCGGCGGCGCGGTTTTTCCCAGCCGCGAACATCAGGGCCGTCTGCCCATTGACCGGGTCTTTGGCGTTCACGTCCGCTCCATTCTTTACCAGCACCGTTACGGCATTTGCATTCCCTGAAAGCGCAGCGGTCATCAGCGCCGTGGCGCCGTCTCCACTGGTCGCGTTTGCGTCCGCGCCGGCGCGCAGCAGAGCCTCAATGAGCGCCGCGTTTCCGTTCGTGCATGCCAGGGACAACGGCGTGATGCCGCCGATTCTGGTAGCCGCTTTGGCGTTCGCCCCGGCTGCGATCAGCAACTGCGCCGTCTCCGTGTCGCTTTGAAAGGCCGCCCAGTGCAGCGCTGTCATGCCGTCGCCTTGCGCCGCGTTAACGTCAAGCTTCTGCTGCAAGAGCGCGCGCACAGCCGCGTTGTCGCCCTGCTGCACGGCATCCACCAGCCGCAGATCGGCGCCCATGGCGGAGACCGCCCACAATCCGCAAATCAAAATTGTTCTCGACATCATTTCCTGCTCCGTCTCAGATCGCTAACACTCCGTTGCTGTCGCCAATACGTTCCTGCTCCACTCCCAGCTTCCGCAGCACGGTGAGCAGGGCGTTGGCCATCGGCGTTCCCGCCGCGGCGCGGTAGTGCAGATTTCCCTTCAGTTGTCCGCTGGCATGGCCCGCCAGGAACAGCGGCAGATGCTTGTGGTCGTGAACGTTGGAATCCCCCATCGGGCTCCCGTACATCACCAGCGAATGGTCCAGCAAATTGCCGTCGCCATCCGGCGTGCTGCGCAACTTATCCAGAAAGTACGCTACCTTGCTCACGTGATACCGATTCAGCCGCGCGAACTCCGCGATCCGTTCGGGATTCTCTCCGTGATGCGAAAGTGCATGGAAAGGCGTCTTCACGCCACTTTCCGGGTAAACGCGGCTGCTCACGTCACGGCCCATCTTAAACGCCGAAACACGCGTAACGTCGGCCATGAAGGCCAGCACCTGCAGGTCGAACATCAACTTCACGTGCTCTTCGAAGGAGTCCGGCACGCCCACCGGCGCATCGGGCAGCGCCCGCGCTTCTCCGCTCGAATTGTATTTCTCAATCTTCTCGATACGCCGTTCGATCTCGCGCACGTTGTCCAGGTATTCGCCCAGCCGGCGCCGGTCCTGAGCGCCCAGGTCCTTCTGGAGCCGCGCCACTTCGCGCGTGATCGTATCCAGAATGCTGCCGTCCGCCTTTCTGCGCGAAGCCCGCTCCGCCGGGGTGCCGCCATCGCCGAAGAGTTGCTCGAAGGCTACCCGGGGGTCGATCTCCATGGGTAGCGGCGCCGTTGGCGACGCCCAACTAATCGTGTTGGCATAAACGCAGCTATAGCCATAACCGCAGGCTCCCGACAGCGAGCCCACGTTTTCCAGGCAGAGCTGGATCGATGGCAGCGGCGTGTCCTGCCCGAACTTCTGTGCATAGATCTGGTCGATCGAGGCGCCCAGGTGGATGTCCGAACCCTCTGTCATCTTGGGATGGGCCGCAGTCAGAAACACGGCGGACGACCGCGTGTGATCGGCGCCTTCTTCGGAGGGCGAAAGCGCCGCGGCGTTGTTCAGGTCCGTGTCGCTGACAATCGTCAGGTACTCGCGAAACGGCTCTAGCGGCCTGAGCGTCTCCGTGAATTCGAAATCCGCGCCGGTCTTTTCGGGCGACCAGTAGTGCTTGGCCGCTCCTTCAATGGTGCTCCCGGCCGCGCCATGCACCATCTCAATGGCGGCCAGGCGGGTGCGTGCTGCGGCCGCCGTCTTGCGCAGCGGCGTCTGTGCGGGCACCATGGAATCGAGCAGTGGCAGCCCCACGGCAACCCCAAGACCGCGCAGCATGGTGCGCCGGGAAATATGTTTACGGGTAATGAACATGGGCTATTCGTCCTCTTCCGCCCTTCGCTGCTCGAAAGGCATGCTCTTCACAATTCCCAAAATCACCGATGAGAAGCGGTTGCCGTTGCGCGCCGCCTCGCGGTCGATGGCCCGCACAGCCGGCATATCGTAGTATTCAGCGCCGCGGCCCAGCGCATACGTCAGCAGTTTCTCGGTCAAGGTGCGAACGAAAGCGTCCGAGCGGGCTACCAGTGCCTGCCGAAGACTGGCCGGCCCGTTGACCTTCGTCCCGTCCACCAGTTGACCCGTGGGGTCCACCGGAAAGCCGCTGTCATTGCGCCGCCATGCGCCCAGAGCATCGAAGTTTTCGAGCGCAAATCCGATCGGGTCCATCATCGTGTGGCAGCCTGCGCAGGCCGGGTTGCTCCGGTGCTCCTCCAGGCGCGCGCGTACCGGCAACGCCTTCGCGCCGGCTACATTCTCCTTTAACGGCGGCACATTCGCAGGAGGCTTCGGCGGCGGCGCGCCCAGCAGCGTATCGAGTACCCACTTGCCGCGCACCACGGGCGATGTGCGGTTGGCGAACGACGTAACCGTGAGAATGCTCCCCTGCCCCAATAGTCCGCGGCGATTCTCGTCCGCAATGGTCACCCGCCGGAAACGGCTGCCTTCCACCTCCGGAATGCCGTAGTGCTTCGCCAGCGCCTCGTCCACGAATGTGTAGTTCGCTGTAAGCATCTCCGTCACGTCCCGGTCTTCGCGCAGAATGTTTTCGAAGAACATCTCGGTTTCCCGCCGCATCGACTGCAGCAGGTTGCGGTTGAAGTTGGGATAAAGGAACAGGTCCGGCTGCGCGTCATCCAGGTTGCGGAGATACAGCCACTGCCCGGCGAAACTGGTGGCCAGCGCATGCGAGCGGCGGTCTGCGATCATGCGCTTCACCTGCTGCTCCAGCACCGCCGGGTCCGCCAGCTTGCCCGCGCAAGCCAGGTTCAGAAGCTGCTCATCGGGGGCGCTGCTCCACAGAAAGTACGAAAGGCGGGATGCCAGTTCCACGTCGCTGACCCGGAAATTCTTTCCAGGCGCAGTCCGGGCCGGGGCGCGCTCAAACCGGAACACGAACTGTGGATTCGCCAGAATGAGCTGCAGCGCCATACGGACGCCGGAATCGAAGCCGCCTTCATTCTTGCCAGACTGAAAAGCGCTCAGCAGATCTTCCATGTCCGCGCCGGTCACCGGCTTGCGGTAAGCCTGCCGCGCCAGCGTGGAAAGAATCTGGCGGGCGCAGGGCAGTTCTTCGGCGCCCGCTGCCGGCCGGCACGTGAAGATGCGGCTGCGGCTGGGGGTCGTGCTCACGCCGGTCGCGTGGTACGGCCCATTGATGCCCAGATCGCGCACGTGGGGCAGCGCCGTTACGCCTTGTGTACGCCCGGCGAAGAGATCGCCCAGGCTATGGTCGTAGAGCGACAGATAATCGTCCACGGGTCCAGAGGTTTTCTGAATGAACGCCGCGGAGACCGTCTGCGGCCCGGCCTGCACGCGAATCGGCGGCGTGCGCAGGTCGTCATCCACCTTCATCGAGCCATTGAAATCCAGCAGAGCGACGCGTTCGCCGTTCACCGCCACTTCAATCTGCTCGCCCTTCGCGAAGGTTCCGAACACCAGCGTGTTGGTCGTGAAATATGGAGTGATGCGGAAAATGTACTCGCCGTCCGCGGGAAAATTGTGTCGCACCACAATGCCGCCGCGCGTCCCGAAAGGAGCGCCTTCGATATGCCGCGTCTGCGAAAGCGTCGATGGCACGTGATACGTCTCGACAATGGGCTTCATCCCCGGATCGCCAATCGCCGTGCGGCTGATCTTGCCGGCGGCCCGGATGTAACCCTCCATCAGGGTGGGCGACACGTTGAGAACTTCGGCCATGTTGTCGAAGCCGTGGCTCATATCGTCGGCCGGAAGGTAAGCGGCCGGGTCCACCTCCAGATCCAGCAGATCGCGCACGGAGTTGGCGTACTCGAAGCGATTGAGCCGGTGCAGTGCCGGACGCCCCGGATTGGGATTGGCTGCGGCCGCCTCATCAAGCGCGCGCTCAAGCGAGGAAACGAAGGCAGTCACAGCCGTGGCGTCCGGCCGTCCGGCGCCCGCCGGAGGCATCATTCCGGCGCGTAGCTTGACCACCACCTTTTCCCATTCCGCGGCGTGACCACCGGGGTGCGAAGGGTCCAGCCTGGCCAGCGACAGGCCCCCGGATTTCAGCTTGTCGTTATGGCAGCCCGCGCAATACTGATCCACGAAGGCCCGTTGACCATGCGCCAGGCCTGCCAGCATCAGGCACGCCAGAAAGAACTTTCATCATCGCCTCAGAAGTGGATCCGCAGCCCGAACTGCATCTGCCGCGGTGTATTCGCCTGACCCGTAATCACGCCCCAGGTTTGCGGACTATCGATGTTCATGGTCGGGTTGGACGGCTGGAAATGATTCAACACGTTGGTCGCCTGAATCATCAAAGTGGCGCCCAAATGCTCGGATACTCGAATGTCCTTGGATGCGGTGGCATCCAGATTCCATGTGGCGAAACCGCGGATTACGCCCGCGCCGCCGCCCGACCCGTCCAGGCCCAGAACCAACCGGCGGAATTCGCCGTAAACCGCATTGGGGTCAGCGAACATATTGAGCCCCGACCCGCCCTTCGATGCGTTGCCGTTCACGCCCGCGCCGCTCGCCACCACCACGTTCCCGTGCAGCGAATTGCCGCCGGTGAATGCCGCGGCCAGCACGGCGTTTTCGTAGGCCGTGTTGCTGTTGCCGTATTCTTCGCCGAACGATTGCGCATTCTGCGTGCTTCCCGTTCCGATGCTGACTTCAAGCGGCGCGCCGCTTTGCGCGGTGAACAGCGGCGTTATCGCCCATCCGCCCAGCACCCGTCCCAGCAGGCCGCGCTGGCTGCGGAAGAACGGAACCTGATACATCAGGCCCAGGTTATATACAAACCGTATGTCGAAGGGCTGCGAGCCATAGGAGGCGTGCAGGTCCCACGGGTCCAGCACCGTCTGTGAACTGCTGCTCTGCGCCGAAGCGCCCGTGCCCATCGCGCGGCTCCAGGTGAAGTTGGAGCGCGCCGTCATCCCGTGCCAGTCGCGCGCGGTCAGTGAAAGGAACGCCGCATTATAGTTGCCCCACCCGTTGCTCGCCGCCAGTTCGTACGATTGCAGCTGCGTGCTGACCGCGCTGCCGGCAGCGCCGGGCGATGCCAACAGTGTGCGGCCCAGCGTCCACGAAGGAGCCGCATTGAGCGCGCTCCACAGATTGTAGACCTGCGTCGAAACGATGGCCGTTCGTTGCAGCGCCGCCACCGCCGCCGTGCAACTGGCATAGCCTGCGCAATACTTGGAGCCCGCGCCGCCCAGCGCCGATTCGAAAAACGGCTGCGCCTGCAAGGGCTGGCTGCCGGTTACACCAAGATAGAGATTCGAGAACGCGTTGGCGAAGCTTTGCCCATTCAGTGTGGTCATAAAGGGCACGGCGTCTATATTGATCAGATTATACTCATTGCGAATAATGCGCCCGATGTAACCCGCCTCCAGAATCAGCTTGGATGAAAGCTCGCGTTGAATCGTAAAATTGAATTCGTCGGAACGGTCGGGCCGGAAGTTCACGTCCACACCGGCGCCATCGCCCGCCGCGGCATTCCCGTTTACCCCCGGCAGGTATGGTTGCGCCAGGGTTGGCGTAACCGCGGGCAGCGGCGCCACCAGCCCATCCGTGCCGATGCGAAACGCTGTGCCGGGGTCCACTCCGCCAATGCCCGCGCATTGCCCGGTCCGGCTGGCACCGATGCATTGGATCACTTGTTCCAGACCCGCGCCCAGCACCGGACTTCCCACCACGCGGCCGCCATTCAAGCGTCCGTAGATGCGGCTGTAGCCGCCCCGGATCACCGTGTGGCCCTGGCCAAAAAGCTTACCCAGAATGCCGCTATCGAAGTTTGGGTTCCACGCCGCCGCCAGCCGCGGACTAAACTCGCCATAGAACGGGTCGAACGGATACTTGCGGCCGCCGGCAACATTCGGCGTGGTGGCGAATCCGACGGTCGGCTCGTACACGCTCCCAGCCAGCGCGGCTTTTTCCTTCTGCTGCAGGAATTGCTGCAGGCTTAGCGGATTGTTCGCCGAATCCACAAGCTGCACCTGCTTGCCCTGCTGTTCGTAAGGCGGCATCTCAATGGCGTAGCCAAGTCCATAGGTCAGGGTCAAACTTGGCCGCACGTGCCAGCTGTCGCTGACATAGAAGTTATAAGTGGGTACCACCGCGTGAATCGAGATCGGGTCGCCGATCTGGTTCAGATTCAGATTCGGTCCGCCGCGCGTGTACATCACCTGCGGCTGCGATACCAGGCCCAGCACCTCCGCATAAAGGTTGGACCAGTTGGTAATCTGACTGGCGGGCAGCCCCGTTGGCAGATAAGTCGACGGCATACTGATGCCAGATCCATTGCCGATCTGGTACACAAGCGAGGAGTCCACCGCGATTCCGTTGTCGTTGCGTGTGTAGAAATCGTAGTTGCGCTGGTACGATCCTCCGAACTGCACCAGGTGGTTTCCCTTCAGCAGCGTCAGGTCGTCGCGATAGGACTGGTCGTGCCCGTCCCAGGCGCGTTGGCGCGTACCCGAAGTATCCACGTTGTAAGGGATCAGCGCGTTGGAACTCTCGCCGCCAATCTCCACCGCCCCGCCCAGTCCGGGCAATTGCGGCGCCCCGCCGACCGATGACCAGGACCAGTAGTTGCGAATGAAATTGAAGTGAAAGTCGTTCGTCAATCGCGGTGTCAGGTTCGTCGTCAGCCCCGCCACCAGATAATTGGCCTTCTGCGGACGCGGTGAGCTGGCCGCCGCCTGGCCGAATACGTCACCCGGCAGCGCGCCGCCAATATCCACCTGGTTGGATGTCAGTTGCGTGTACCGGTAGTAGCGGTCGCTGACCATGAAATGATTTCGTGAGCCGAACTCGTGGTCCAGCCGCAGGACGCCGAAATCCGAACTCTGCGGCAATTTGAGGTTGGATCGATATCCCTGCGTGTTGTACTGGTCGCCGGATTGCGGATCGTTGGGCAGCGGCATATACTTCGACCAGATCTGGTTGACGATCGGGTTCAGACCGATACCGCGCGGGTCGCACGCACCGCCGACGCACGTGGCCGGCTGATAGGTAACGCCGCTCACCGTCACGGGGTATGGGTTCAGGTTGTACGCCTGATAAACCCCCGCGCTATTCGGGACCTGCACCACCCCGGCGCGCAGCAGCGGCGTCGGCACACTCTTCTCAATCGTGGTGGCGTTGGGGAAGCGGTAGCCTTCCAGGTTGACGAAGAAATATGTTTTGCCGCCCAAAAGCTTCGGCAGCACGGGTCCGCCCAGCGTTCCGCCAAAGCGGTTGCGATGCGTCTTGGGCAGCGGCGTATATAGCAGTGAGCCTGAAGCTGTGTGATTGTTCTTCCAGGAATTCGCCGCGCCGACATTGGTGGCGAAGTAGTAGTCATACAGCGACCCGTGGAATTGGTTCGACCCGCGCTTGGTCACCATCTGGACCTGGCTCCCGGCCGCGCCGTTGAAATCCGCCGTCTGGTTCGTGATCCCTACCTTGAATTCTTCCACGCTCTCCACCGGGGTCGGCACCACGCCCGAAGGTCCGCCGCCGTTCGATGTCGTGTAAGCGGAATAGTTCCCCGCCATGTCATCGCTGTTGTTGCCGCCGTCCAGTTGAAATGAGCTTTGATCCGCCGCCGTGCCCGCAACCTGTCCGCCCGGCGCAACCCCCACCTGAAGCGTCGCCAGCGCCGAAGCATCCTGGCTCAGGTTGGGCAGCAATAACAAAGAGTCGCCCGAAATCGTCGAACCGATGGTCGCGTTCAACACCTGCAAATCGGCCCCCGCCGAGGCCGTCACTTCCACCGTCGTGGCGGTGGCTCCCACCGGCAGTGTGATGTTCAGCGTCAGCGCCAGCCCGACTTCCACCTTTTGGGCGGCCACCTTCGCCATAGAGAATCCGGGCTTACTCACCGCCAGGTTATACGTCCCGGGGGGAATATTGACGAACTCATAGCGGCCGGCGTCGTTAGTCGTGGTCGACCGCACGGAATTGGTCGCCACGTCGGACAGGCTAACCGCTGCCGCGCCGATCACGGCACCCGATTGATCGGTCACCTGGCCGGATACCGCCCCGCTCGACGCCGATTGAGCCGCCAGCGGCATCGCTCCCGGGGCCAGCCACAGCCCTGCGATCAAAACAGATCCAGCCAGTGTCCGGATCCCGAATCTCGAAAATTGCATGACGCTCAACTCTCCTCCTGCTCCCACAACATCTAGTTTACGACTATGTTGATAGGGTATAGGATGATTTGAACAGCGTCAACAGATTCTTTCCAAAAAAATGGAGTGTTTAGAAACTCACACGCGCGGCTATTTGCGCCGTGCGAGGCGATCTGGCGCTTGAGACCACACCGAAATCCGCCGCCCCGAACGTGAAGCCCGGCACGTTGAAGATCGCGTGGTTCAGCAGGTTGTAAAACTCGCCCCGCAAGTCGATCTTCCAGCGTTCCGTGACGAAGAAGCTCTTTTCGAGAGTGGCGTCGGTGGTCACGATGGGGGCGCCCCGCAGCCCGGAGCGCGGCGAATTCCCAAACGTCAGCGGCGCCGGATTCGCGTAGACCGATGTGTCGAACCAGCGGTTCACCGTGCGTTGATCCGAGGGCAGCGCGGAATCACCCAACAGGTTCGGCCGCAAGGAACCGGCCGGAAAAGCATTGGTCGTGTTGGCGGTGGTGATCACCGTGAACGTGGGGCCGGATTCCGCGGTTTCCAGCAGGCCCACTTTCCAGCCGCCCAGCACGGAGTTCAGCAGCCGGTTGCCCTTGAATTTGTGCACCTCGTAAAGCAGCGTGACCACCAGCCGCTGAGGCACGTCGCTTCCGCTAAGCCCCTTGTCCAGGCGGCGATTGTAGGCATCCATGTAGCTGCCGGTGGAGCCGAACTCCTGGGACGCTTCCACGTCGTCTATGAACTTCGAAAACGTGTAGTGCGCCAGGAATGACAAGGAGCCGCTCATACGCTTTTCGGCACGGACGAAGCCGCCGTGGTAGGTGGAATTGCCGATCGACGGGTTGATCCAGGTCACGTTATTGAACTGCGGAAAGGGCCGCACCAGTTGCGCCGCGCCCGCAGTCATCAGTTGCGGAGGAACCTGGTTCAGGCTGAGGTCATTGGCCGTCAGGTGATGGCTGACGTTGGCAATGTATCCGACTTCCACCAGCAGGTTGCTGGCAAGCTCGCGCTGAACGCCCAGGTTGTACTGGTAAGAAATCGGAGCCACCTGCTTGGGATTGAAAAACGAGACCGCGGTGTTCACCTTCTGGCCCAGCGGTACCGCACCGAAGCCCGGCGTGAGCGGCTGGCGGACCGCGGGCGGAAATCCATTGCGCAATTCCAGCGAACTCTGGGTCTCGGCCTGCGCCACTGAGTAGCTTGCCGAGGTGGAGAATCCCAGAGATGCCACGTCGCCGATGGTGTTGCTCACGGTTCCCCCGTAGAAGATTCCGGCGCCGCCGCGGATCACGGTTTCATGCTTTCCCGGAAAGCGGTACGCGAAGCCCAGGCGCGGGCCCAGGTTATTCCAGTCGGTGGCAAACGCCCGTTCGGGTGTGCCGTTGACACCGGCGAACGTGACCACGCCAGGCGTGCCCGAAACCGGATTGATGGCCAGCGGATCGAACGAATTCATCTTGTTCCCTATCACGTATCGCGGGAACTCGACCTCATAGCGCAGGCCGGCATTGACCGTCAGGCGATCCGATACGCGCCAGTCGTCTTGCACGTAAAACGCCATGTAGGAAGCGCGCGAAGGAATCTTGTCGGAAACCTGGATGCTGGCCGCGTTCACCTCACCCAGCAGGAAGCTGGCCAGCGAGTTGCCGGTAGTGGCGGACGAGCCGGGCAGATCCGTGATCAGCGGACTGATGGTGAAATTGCCGGCCGAGCCGCGGTCGCGGATCTCGTCGTTCGCGCCCATGCGGTACTCGGCGCCGAACTTAAAGGCATGCCGGCCGCGCGTCCAGGAGAGATTCTCAAGGAATTGCTGGTCGACAATCGGCGTCTGAAAGCGGTAGACCATGGTCGGATTCCCCAGCGCCGCCCCGGTGGTGGGCACCGTCACATTACCGGCCACGTATCCCGCGGGAACGCCGTAGCCGGGAATCGTGAAGGCGGGGAATGCCGCATCCGTCACGCCCGTCAAGCCGATCTTCGCGGCCAGGTTATCGTCGAAGCCCGGGCGCGTATCCAGAAACTTGCGGCGCAGGTAGGTGTAGCGGAAATCGTTCGTCAGGTTCGGCCGGAAAATATGCGTATACGAACCCAGAATGGTCTGTACGCGGACGTCGGTGATATCCGCCAGCGGATCGGCGGCGGGGATTCCGTAGGTGCCGCTGTTATTGGTGTTGGCGTCGTTGATGTAGTAGCGGGCCGTTACCAGGTCCGCCTCCCGAAACTGGTGATCCAGGCGCCCCACCACGATGTCCCGGTAGAGCTGGTTCCGGCTGGCGCCGACGAAGTTGTTGGCATTGGTCGCGGTGCCCGTCCGGTTCGGCAGCGGGAAATAGTTCATGGCTGCGAGGGCCACCGGGTCGAAGCGCTGTGCCGGAATGATGTTGCCCGCGAATGGCTGGCGCGTGGTTGCCGTGGAGCCCGTCGCCGGATCGTAGATCGGAATCAATTTTCCCGCGGTGCTGCGCAGGTCCGAGAAATCGCCCTGCCGGTTGAGCAGCGTCGGCACCGTGGAAGCGGTCTCAAAGCTGGTCAATTGGCGCGTCTGCTCCCACGTCACGAAGAAATGCGTCTTGTCCTTGCGAATAGGCCCGCCGAAGCTGCCGCCGTACTGGTTCAATCTCACCGGCGCCCGATTGGCCGAGAAAAAGTTGCGCGCGTTAAAAACATCGTTCTGCAGCGATTCAAACAGACTGCCGTGATACTGGTTGGTTCCGGAGCGGGTAGTCATCGTCACAATGCCGCCGGTGGAATGTCCATACTCGGCCGAATAGTTGTTGGCGATCACCTTGAACTCCTGCATCGCGTCCACCGGCAGGCTGGTGAGCTGCTGCGGCCGGGTCAGGCCCACGGCGTTCGACACATTGCCCCCGTCCAAAGTGAAATTCTGATTGCGCGCCCGTCCGCCGGCCACACTGAAGACCGGATAATTCTCAGCCGTGCCCGCGCCGGTATCGATCATGACCACGCCGGGGGACAGAGCCGCCAGCGATGATGCCGCCCGGTTCGGCAGCGGCAGACCCGCCAGCATTTGCCGATCCACCACCTGACCGACGTTGGAAGTCTGTGACTCGGTGATCGGTGCCGACTCCGTAACTGTCACGGTCTCGCTGGCTTTTCCCACTTCAAGCATCAGGTCCAAAGCCAGGACTTGGCCCACCTCCAGGGTGACGGGTCCCCGGACAAGTTTTTGGAAGCCGTCGGCTTCAACTTCCACCCGATAAGAGCCCGGCACCAGGGATCCGGCGCGGTATACGCCAGTGTCGTTGGTCACGGTAGCCTGTGCCGCTCCCGTTTCCCCGTTGACTACTCTAATTCTCGCTCCCGGCACGATTGATCCGGTAGCATCTTTGATAGCGCCGGAAATGGTGCTCGATCCGCTCTGCGCCATCGTTAGAATAGGGAAAATTATGCTTAAAATCAGTAGTTTAGCTTTGACCATCGACATTTCGTTCCCGCTGGCCAGTGGCACAGCTTTTGTGATCATACTATAGTCTATGGATCTAGTAAACAAAATATTTAATCGGCCTCCGTGCACTGCTGCACAATTGGCGCTGGGCTGCCGTTTCCGGTAGCGCCGGTGGTCGTGCCACCGGTGTCTTGCCATGTTTCCGCTTGACAAATTTGCATATACCCTATATCGTCGATAGACAATAGTATATTTCAAAAGTTCAGCGCTTACGGCACCACTTCCTCGACCAGACGGATACGGGCTTCGATACCAATGCGGCGGCGGCTGAATCCGGTAATTGGGATCGTTCCCGCATCCGCGACATGCTGTCCAGCCTTCTGGTAAGGGAGCGGTACGACGCCATCTTCACGCTTCTGCCCACCGCTGAGACGCACGGCCACCATCGCGCCGCTACTCTTCTGGCGCTGGAGGCGGTCTCCAATCTCCCCGTGGACCAACGCCCTCTGACCTTCGGCGTAGAGCCGCGGTCTACCTCGGACCAGTCACTCACCTTCTCCGGACTGCCGGAAGAGCCGCTTACCCACGGCAGGCACGAGTTTGAGCAGTTCTGGCTGTTCGAGGCCAGCGGAAAAGCTGAAGACCGGCGTCTTCAACAGCTCCAGACTAACTTGAACAGCGCCGCCCGCTCCTCGGCCTGGTAATCGCCCGCATGCCTTCAACAGCCAGCCGCCCTATCCTAACCCAGGCACGCCGCCCAGCGTCTTCGCCAGCCTCACCGCGCGCAGTATGCTTTCCGCTACCGCTTCCGCCGCCGCTACGCCCAGCACGTTGATGTCGGCCTGCAGGGCGCCCAGCGACAGTGCAAAAGCGATGTCTCCATCCATCATCGTATTCACCGGATAGATGGTACGCGCCATCCCCAAACCCGCAAATTGCGCCAGCTTGTTGGCCTGCACCTTGTTTAGCCTGGCATTCGTCGCCACCACGGCCAGCGTCGTATTCTTCGGCGCTCCTGCACCCGGCGTGCGGGCGCGCTGCATATATTCGCCACTCTTCATATACTCCGTGGCGTTGACAAATTCCCTGCTGTCCGCAGCCTTGCGCGCACCCGCTACAATCTTCGCCGTAGCCGGATCGCGCACGTCGCCCAACGCGTTCACCGCCACCAGGCTCGCAACCATCACTCCGCCCGGCAGCATCACTGTGAACGATCCGACTCCGCCTTTCATGCATTGCTTCATGCCGAGAATCTTGCCGACCGTGGCCCCGGTGCCCGCTCCCACGCTGCCTTCTTTCACGGCGTCGGTAGTGGCCGCGGCCGCCGCTGCTTCACCCATGGCGACGTTGGGATGAACGTTGGGCTTGCCGATCCCCAGATCGAACAGAATCGCTGCCGGCACAATCGGCACATGTTCGCCGCCAAATGCAAAACCCACTCCGCGATGCGCCAGGTAGCGCCGCACGCCGGCGGCGGCTTCCAGACCGAAAGCGCTGCCGCCGGCGAGCAGGATTCCGTGAACCTGATCGCTCACATGTCCCGGGTTGAGCGTGTCGATCTCCTGAGTGCCTGAAGCCGAGCCGCGGATATCCACGCCGCCCATGGCCCCCTGTTCGCACAGGATCGCCGTGCAGCCGGTGATCGCTTCATAATCCGAAACGTGACCCACCCGAACGCCGGGAATGTCTGTAAGTCCCTTCATCGCGATACTTTTCAGCCAATATGGTAGCATCGGGATTCGGGGACCCACCGATTGTTGGACTTCCTTAAAGAGCCTGTTCTGGCCGCTCAAGAGTTTTTCATCCTCACCGGCAGAGCCTTCCGGAACTTCTTTCGACGCCCGCATTATTGGGACGATGTCGCCATTCAGATGGACAGCATCGGGGTGGGCAGCCTTCCCATCGTGGTCTTGACCGGATTCTTCGGCGGTGCCGTGATGGCGTTACAGATGTCGCGCGCGCTGGCCGCTTACGGGCAGGTCGGCAAAACGGGGATGATCGTTTCGCTCACCCTGGTGCGTGAATTTGGTCCGGTGCTCACCGGCATCATGGTGGCGGGCCGCAATTCTTCGGGTATCGCCAGCGAACTCGGCTCCATGAAAGTCACCGAGCAGATCGATGCCATGCGCGCGCTGGGAACCGACCCCGTGCAGAAACTGGTAGCGCCGCGGCTGCTGGCGACTTCCGTGATGCTGCCGCTATTGACCATCATCTCTGATTTCGTGGGTATGTTCGGCGGCTATCTGATTGCCGCGTTCTTACTCAATCTCACCGGACGGCAATACTGGTCTTCGGTGTGGCGGGCGCTCGAATGGAACGACATCGTGCAGGGCCTGCTCAAACCTCTGGTCTTCGCGGTGATCATTTCGTTGATCGGCTGCTTTTACGGCCTGCGGACATCCGGCGGTACGCAAGGCGTGGGCCGGTCCACCACGCAGGCTGTGGTAGCGGCCACCGTCCTCATCTTCGTACTGGATTTTCTGATCACCAAGGTATTCGTATGGTGGGTCGGAATCCAAGGCGGTTCCTGATGCCCGAACCAGCCCATCCCTCGGTCCTGCGGTTCGAGCACGTCACGGTCTCTTTCGATAACGAAGTGGCGCTTTCAGACATGTCCTTCGAGGCCTTCGAAGGCGAATCGCGCGTGATTCTGGGGGCGGCAGGCAGCGGGAAAACGGTGCTCCTGAAGACCGCGATGGGCCTTGTGAAGCCTGAATCCGGCAAAGTATTTGTATTCGACAGGGACATCAGCAAGATGCGGGAGAGTGAACTGTTTCAGGTCCGCAGCAAGATCGGCATGCTGTTCCAGGAGAGCGCCCTGTTCGATTCTATGACCATCGAAGAGAACGTGGCCTACCCGCTGGAAAATCAGCTAAGCATACAGTGCCCCGCCGCTGACGTGCGTCCGCGCGTGCAACAGGCGCTCGAGTTCGTGGAACTGGGCGGCACGCTGGAAAAATTCCCCAGCGAACTCTCAGGCGGCATGCGGCGGCGCGCGGCCATCGCCCGCGCCGTGGTGACGGAACCGCCCCTGCTCCTGTACGATTCGCCCACCGCGGGGCTCGACCCTATTACCGCCCACACCATCATGGCGCTGCTGATCAAAGAACGCGACGTGAGCCAGACTACCACCCTGGTGGTCACGCACCGGTATCAGGACGGAAATCTCATCGCCAATTTCCGCTACAATTCGAAACAAGGGGCTCTTGAGCCGGTTCGAAACGGGGCGGGCAGGGATCTGCGCACCACCTTCATGGTTTTGAAGGAAGGCAGGCTGATCTTCGAAGGCGGCCAGGACCAGCTTGAGGCATCGAAAGACAGCTATATCAGTAAGTTCGTAAAGCAGCGAGTGTAGACTCATGCCGGATCGCAGCAAAGTACGGTGGTCGCAGTTAAAGGTTGGAATCGTCGGGCTGGCCGCGTTCGTAATTCTGGCCGTTCTGATTTTCCTGCTAACCGGTTCTACCGGCCTTTTCCAGAAGCAGGCGCATCTGCGCACGTACATGGACGACGCTTCGGGTATTCCCGATGGCGCCACAGTGCGGCTCAACGGCATCACCATCGGCGCGCTAAACAAATTGATTCTCACCCCTTCCCGGGATCCCAAACGCACCGTGGAATTCGACATGGAAATCCTCGCCCGTTACCTGAACCAGATTCCAGTGGATTCGGTGGCGGGAATCAGCGCGGCCAACCTGTTGGGCGACAAATTCATCAATATCACCAAGGGCGTGGACCCGCGGCATGTCGAGGATAACGCCGAGTTGAAAAGCCTGGATGCACAGGATATTCCAGAACTCCTGAAGGCGGGCTCCCAGGTATTCGACTCGCTGCAAAGAGTGGTGAACCGTTTGGACGGGCTGCTGGTGGGCGTGGAGAACGGCAAAGGCAACATCGGCCTGCTGCTCAAGGACGAAGCATTGTACAACCGGCTGAACGGAATCGGGTCCGAAATGCAGGGTTTGTTGGCCGACGTGCGGCACGGCAAGGGTACCATCAGCAAGCTGCTGTACGAGGACGGGCTGTACAACGATTTGCAGGCGCCCCTCAAACGGATTGATTCCATGATGGCGGACCTGCAAGCGGGCCAGGGCACGGCAGGCAAGCTCCTGAAGGACACCGCGCTGTATGACGAGGCTAAGCAGACCGTCGATCAGATCAAGCTCCTGGTGGCCGACCTCAACGCCGGCAAGGGCACCGCGGGCAAACTGCTCAAGGACGATCAGCTTTCCAAACGCCTGGATGAACTGGTGGCCAGGCTGAACGGCACCATCGACAAGATCAATTCCGGACAAGGATCGCTCGGCCAGTTCCTGGTGAACCCGCAACTCTACGAATCGCTCAACGGCGCCACCAGGGAATTCCAATCGCTGGCCAAGGACATGCGGGCCAATCCGAAGAAATTCCTCACCATCCGGCTGACTTTATTCTAGTTCTCAAAGAATGTTTCAGTTCAAAGAGCCTTGAATTCCCGAAAACAGCTCGTGGTCAATGCCGATGATTTCGGCTTCACGCCGGATGTCAATCAAGGAATTGTGGAAGCCCATCGCCTGGGCATTCTCACCGCCACCACCTTGATGGCTAATGGCGCGGCCTTCGATGACGCACTGGAGCTGGCACGCCAGACGCCGGCGCTCGATATCGGCTGCCATCTGGTGTTGATCGGCGGCCGGTCCCTGGTGACCCAGAAGCCGTTTCCCTTGACCGTGCCTCAACTGGCAACGGCGCTGGTCACGCGGCAGATTCGCCCCTACGATGAACTCAAGGCGCAGGTGCGGCGCATCGTGGAATCGGGCATTCGGCCCACGCACCTGGACACCCACAAGCACACGCACCTGGCTCCATCGGTGCTCGATGCTGTGGCGACCCTGAGCGAGGAGTTCGGCATCCGTTGGGTGCGCCGCCCGTTCGATTTTCCATTGAACGCTCTTGGCGGAACCGTGCCGCGTATGAAACGGCTCACCTCTGGCGCCATGAGCCTGCTGCGCCGAAGATTCCATCGCGTGCTTGAGAAGCACGGTTGCCTGACAACCGACCATTTCGCCGGCTTTCAGATTACCGGCCGCTTTCGCGCCGCGGAGCTAGTGCGGTTGATGTCGGCGATCCCCGAAGGCAGCACCGAACTGATGTGCCATCCTGGGCGCTGCGGCCCGGCGTTGCACGCGGCGCGCACGCGGTTGAAGGAAAGCCGCGAGCACGAACTGGCCGCCCTTATATCGCGCGAGGTCCGGCAGGCTGTGGAACGGAATGGGATTGAGCTGGTGAACTACGCGGGCCTGGCGTAACAACTACCGGCACCGCGCAAAACCTGCGCGCATGAGCGGTGGACACTTGCAAAAACCATTTGAAATTCATGGCCGTAAGCTGCTACTGTGACAGTTCGCACACCGGTCATATTATTGCATCGGGCCAATGTGGGGAAGGCGTTTGTGTCCCAGGAAAGCGAATTGCATCAAGTTCGAATACCGGAGATTGGATTCTGTATGGAGAAAAACCGGCTCCTGAACGAGTTTGTAAACGCGATTCGCGAGCTGAACATGCTGCTGAGCCAACAAACCCAAGCCGTCATCGACGGCGACCCCGACTTTGCGCGTATCGATCTGCTGCTCCACTTAGCCCAAGAGAAAAAGGATCAGGCCAAGTACCGGTGGATTGCACACGTTGAGGCCCATCACTGCGAGGAGGGATGAACTCATGGCACTCACACGAGCCGAGAAAGAGCGGGTGGCGGACAGCCGGCTGAAAATTCAATCCGCGGCCAACTCCTTAAACCAGGTTGATCCAAACAAGGTCCCGAACTTCGAAGAAATCCAGGAATGCCTGGAAGACGCCGATGAGAGTCTGCAGAGCGCTCTTAAACCGACAGGTACTTCCTAATCGGCAATCAGATTTACGGCGCCGATTCCGCCCTGCACGTCCACTTTGATTTTGACCTTGGACCGCGCATAGGATTCGCTTTCCCAGTGGCCGCCGTCCTTGCGAAGGCCGCGAACATTAATGGCGCCAATGCCGCCCTGCGCTTCGGCCCAGATGCCGATGTCGCTGGGCAGCCGGATGGTGGCTTCGCCCACGCCGCCGCGAACGCGAACATCGTAGTCGTGCTTGGGAGCGCCATGCAGATCCATCTGCAGCTTTCCAACCCCCATGTCCACCTCAACCGAGCGCAGCGCCAGACTGCCAAGGTCCAGGCGCGCATCGCCGGCTCCGAAGTTCACCCTGAAATCCATGGGGACCTTGTTGTTTAGCTGAAGGTCCCACCGGTACTTTGTATTGCCCAGGTTAGTGTGGCGGCTGCCGGGTTGTTCGATCCTAAGAATGCCCCTGCCGCCGGTAGTCTCGTAATGCACTACGGGCTTCCAGGACGGCACGTTGTACGTAAAATCCGCGCGCATCAGTTTCTGCGATCCATCTGTCACACGTAGTTCGCCCGCGCCCATGCGGAGATTCACCTCGACCGATTGGGCTGCGTCCATGTCCACAGTATTGGAGTCATATTGCAAAGCGCTGGTGTGTGCCGAATCCATCACGCACCCGCTCAACCACAGCGTGCTGGAGAGTATGGACAGGTATCTGGCGTTCATGGTCTCTCTTACGCGCCGGCCCGCGGCGATGTTCCGTTGAAATCCGGATCTGTTTGCGTTCTTACAATGGCGTGGGGGGTGCATATGGAAGGGCGGGAGGAACGAACATGTTGCATTGGTCTCTGGTTTTTCTGGTAATTGCGATCATCGCCGCGATACTCGGCTTCGGCGGTATCGCGGGAACTGCGGTCGGAATCGCGAAGATCCTGTTCTTTGTGTTTCTGGTCATCTGGCTGGTCGCCTTGATCGCCGGCCGCCGATCGGTCTGACGACTGATAAGAGGCTTGCACTGTACGAAAGATAGCTTTCCGCTCCCCGCGCCGTAAGCTAAGGTAAACACATACTCAGCCGGACCTCAGACCCGGCAACCGAGGCAAAATAGGGGTGAGTGTCGCTGTCGAGGCACAAGCCAAGTACGGGGCTACTGGGTGCGAGAAGTTATCAGCTCACTAAAAGCCTGGGACACAATTGGGTGTTCCTTTGTGACTCTGGAGCCGGGCGCAAGCCTGTCCGGCTGCCGGATCCAAACCAATGGCCGCATACAGCCAGCCGCGGGATTGGAGCCCTATTTCATGGAATTCCACTCTTGCGGCAGGCAGTACGCGTGCCCCCTATACAGCTTTCAGCCACGCACACAAATCCTGCAATTGGTTGGGGATGGAAGGGATTTCTTCGCGTAGGGTAGTGGCGGTCCAGCACACCCTATCGGAGGACGCGCCGGAATCCCAGCCACTTCGCTTATCTAGAATGGTATTGTGCGTATCGCAAGTAGTCCCATCCCTGAAATCCTGGAAAAGCTGCACATTGAACCGGTAAATTCCGGTGCCTGCCATGGCGACTGGATCGCCACGGGCTCGGGCGGCGAACTGCAATCCGTAAATCCGGCCTCGGGCGAGGTGCTGGCCCGGGTTCAAACCGCGGGGCTCGAGGATTACGAAGCCGTGGTGGCGCGCGCCCGCGAGACATTCGTGGAATGGCGGATGATCCCGGCGCCGAAGCGCGGTGAAATCGTGCGCCAGATCGGCAGCGAACTGCGTTTGCACAAGGCCGAACTCGGCGCGCTGGTGACGCTCGAAATGGGGAAGATCCTGGCGGAAGGCTTGGGCGAAGTACAGGAGATGATCGATATCGCCGACTTCGCCGTGGGTCTCTCACGCCAGTTATACGGATTGACCATGCACAGTGAGCGGCCGGGCCACCGCATGTATGAACAGTGGCATCCGCTGGGTATCGCCGGAGTGATCAGCGCCTTCAACTTTCCGGTGGCGGTGTGGGCCTGGAATGCAATGATTGCCGCGGTGTGCGGGGATTGCGTGCTGTGGCGGCCCTCGTCGGAGACGCCGCTCACCGCCATCGCCGTGCAAAAGATCTGCAACCGCGTCTGCAGCCGGCATGGGCTGAAGGGCGTGTTCAATCTGGTGATCGGCCCCAGCCGGCCGATCGGCGAAACGCTGATTCACGACCGGCGCATTCCGCTGGTGAGCTTCACCGGCTCGACGGAAGTGGGGCGTCACGTGGCCGAAGTGGTCGCCGGCCGCCTGGGGCGGTCGATTCTGGAACTGGGGGGCAACAACGGCATCATCGTGATGGACGATGCCAACCCGGACCTGGTGCTGCGCGCGGTATTGTTCGGGGCTGTCGGAACGGCGGGCCAGCGGTGCACCACCACGCGGCGCCTGTTCCTGCAGCGCGGGATTGCGCAGCGAATCACTGACGCCCTGGTGTCCGCCTATGCGCAGGTGCGGATCGGCGATCCGCTCGAGGAGACCACCATCATGGGCCCGCTGGTCAACCGGCGCGCAGTGGACGACATGATGGAGGGGCTGAAGCGCATCCGCGAACAGGGCGGCGAGATTCTGTACGGAGGCCTTGCCGACGGCCCTGCGCCCGGCCCTGTATCCGGATGCTTCGTTCAGCCCACGCTGGTGCGCGCGCGGCCCGACATGCCGATTCTGAAGGAAGAGATTTTTGCGCCGATCTTATACCTGGTGGAGTTCGACCGTCTGGACGACGCGATCGATTGGCACAACGACGTGCCGCAGGGTTTGTCTTCGGCGATGTTCACTACCAATCTGATTGCGGCCGAGACGTTCCTGAGCCACCGCGGCAGCGATTGCGGCATCGCCAATGTGAATATCGGAACCAGCGGGGCCGAGATCGGCGGAGCCTTCGGAGGGGAGAAGGACACCGGCGGCGGGCGCGAGTCCGGGAGCGATTCGTGGAAGGCGTACATGCGGCGGCAGACCAATACCATTAACTGGTCTGCGGAGCTGCCGCTGGCACAGGGGATTCAGTTTAAGTTGTGAACCGCAGGCGGACCCAATGTCGCTTGGTTTTCGGTAGCGCCGGCAATCTTGTTGCCGGCGCCTCCGCACCTATTCTTCGTCTTCGCCGTCTTTGCGGCCTTCACGCTGCGCTTTGAGGCGGTCCTCTTTGCGCTTGGCGCGATCGGCGGCGCGCTTGACCAATTCGGAACCGACCAGTTCAATCATCGCCTGCTCAGCGCCGTCGCCCTTGCGCGGGCCTAGCCGCACGATGCGGGTGTAGCCACCGTTACGCTGCCCGAACCGGGTGCCCAGCGTATCGAACAGCTTCTTCACGGAATCCGGAGTGCGCAGAAAGGCCGCGGCCTGCCGGCGCGTGTGCAGCGTGTCCGCCTTGGCCAGCGTGATCATGTGCTCCACGATCGGCTGCACTGCCTTGGCCTTGGGAATGGTAGTAACCACGCGCTCAGCCTCAATGATGCTTGTGGCCAGATTGCGCAGCAGCGAGTTGCGCCCCGCAGTATCCCGCTTTAGCTTGTATCCAGCGTACCGGTGTCTCATGGCTACTCCTCGACCGGCTCCTGCTGGCCATCGTCCTCGGGACCGAAATCCTGCATACCGCCGGTTTGCGGCGGCGGCGCCACCAGACGCCCGTGGGCATCGATGCGCATTCCCAGCGAGAGGCCCATGTTGGCCAGAATTTCTTTGATCTCGTTGAGCGACTTGCGGCCGAAATTCTTGGTGCGCAACATCTCGGCCTCGGTCTTCTGAACCAATTCGCCGATGGTCTGGATGTTGGCGTTCTTCAGGCAATTGTAGGAACGAACGCTCAACTCCAACTCTTCCACGGAGCGGTTGAGCACTTCGTTCATCTTGTCCATGCCGCGCTCGGAGACCTCTTCGGTCTGCTCGGCCACTTCCTCGAAGTTGATGAAGATGGACATGTGGTCTTTGAGCAGTTTGGCCGCATAGCCGATGGCGTCCTGCGGGGAAACCGCACCGTTGGTCCAGACTTCCGAGCGTGAGCTTGTCGTAATCCGTCATCTGGCCCAGCCGCGCGGCTTCCACCGCGAAGTTGACCTTGCGTACGGGTGAGTGGACCGAATCGATGGGAATGTAACCCAGCGCCAGGTCCTCATCGAAGTTCTTATCCGCGCTGACGTAGCCGCGGCCGCTCTTCAGGCGCATCTCGATGGAGAGCTTGCCGCCTTCGCTCACGGTAGCCACGTGGACGTCGCGGTCCAGCACTTCGACATCGGCATCGGTCTCGATCTGGCCGCTGCGCACATCGCCGGTCTGATCCACGGTCAGCCGGACGGTTTTGATTCCTTCGCCCATAATTTTGAACGGAATCTGTTTCAGGTTCAGGATGATATCGGTGGCGTCTTCCACCACACCCGGAATGGGGCTGAATTCGTGCTCGACGCCCTCGATGCGCACCGCGGTAATGGCGGCGCCTTCGATCGAGCTTAGCAACACGCGGCGCAGGCTATTGCCGATGGTGGTGCCGAAGCCGCGCTGGAAAGGCTGCGCCGTAAACATGCCATACCGGTCCGTCAGGGTGTCGGTATTGGCGACCAAACGTTTGGGTTTCTGGAAGCCTTTAAACATATTGAAATCCTCAATTATTTCGAGTACAGTTCGACTATTTCGAGTACAGTTCAACGATCAACTGCTCGTTCAACTGGATCTGCACCAGGTCCTCGCGTTTCGGCAAGCTCTGAATGCGACCCTTCAAACTTTCCCGGTCCACATCGATCCAGTTCGGCGCCGGCGCATGGGCAGTGGCGTCGCGGGCGGCCAGGATGGTCGGATTGGTCTTGCTGCTTTCGCGAACCGAAATGAGGTCACCCACTTTGACCTGGGCCGAGGGGATATTGCACTTGCGGCCGTTGACGTCGATGTGGCCGTGGCGCACCACCTGCCGGGCCTGCGCGCGGCTGGTGCCGAAGCCCATGCGGTAAATAACGCTGTCCAGGCGGCGCTCCAGCGCGGACATCAGGTTCTCGCCGGTGATGCCCTTGGCGTGAGCCGCCTTTTCGAAGGTGTTGCGGAACTGCCGTTCCAGAACGCCATAGACACGGCGGACCTTTTGCTTCTCGCGAAGCTGCAGACCGTAACCCACGATCTTCTTTGCCCGATCCTTGCCGTGCTGGCCTGGAATAAAATTACGTTTCTCAATGGCGCACTTTTCGCTGTAGCAGCGCTCGCCCTTGAGATAAAGCTTCATGCCCTCACGCCGGCATTGCCGGCACACCGGGCCAATATATCTCGCCAAGTTACTCTCCTTAACCTTTCGACTTCAGGTGCGGTTTACGGCCAATGGCTGGCCTTCGTCCCGCTTACTTTTACTGCAATACCACCGCTCCCTTACGGTCGCGGCTCGGATGCATACGCTGCGGTTCGGGTTATACTCTGCGCTTCTTGGGAGGACGGCATCCGTTATGGGGGATGGGCGTCACATCTTTGATGGCGCGAACTTCAATGCCCGCGGTGGAAAGCGCACGCACTGCCGATTCACGGCCCGACCCCGGACCGGCTACCCGCACTTCCACGGTACGGAGCCCGCTTTCACTGGCCTTGTTGGCGGCGGTCATGGCCGCTTGCTGGGCCGCAAAGGGCGTGCCCTTGCGCGATCCGCGAAAACCAAGCGACCCGGCGCTCGACCAGGAAAGCGTGTTCCCTTCCAGATCGGTAATGGTGACGATGGTGTTGTTGAAGGTAGCCTGGATATGCACAACGCCCGTATGGACGACGCGCTTTTCCTTCTTCTTGAAGCTTTTCTTCTTGCCTGCTTTGGCTGGCGCTTTCGCTTTTGCCGATGTTTTTGCTGCTGTTTTTGCCATGTGCTATCCAGTTGGCAGGCCAGGAGGCCTACCCTACCTTTATGTCTTACCCGTGGCCTTCTTCTTGTTGGCAACCGTTCCGCGGCGCGGTCCCTTGCGCGTGCGGGCGTTGGTGTGTGTGCGCTGGCCGCGAACCGGCAGCCCACGGCGGTGCCGCAAGCCACGGTAAGAACCCATCTCGATGTGACGCTTGATATTCATCGAGATTTCCTTGCGAAGGTCTCCCTCCACAGCGCCCTCTTCTTCGAGGATGGTACGCACGCGATTGACTTCGTCTTCAGTCAAGTCGCGAATCTTCTTGTCGAAATCGATGCCCGCCCGATACAGAAGCGAACGGGAGCGGGTACGGCCAATGCCGTAAATATAGGTGAGCCCGATCTCGGCCCTCTTGGTTGCTGGCAGATCCACACCGGCTAAACGTGCCATAAGTCTTCTCTCGTTATCCCTGTCTCTGTTTGTGTTTCGGGTTTGAGCAGATGACCCGCACCACGCCTTCGCGATGGATCACCTTGCATTTGTCGCAAATCTTTTTTACCGATGCTCGTAACTTTCATATGCCTCTGCGGGGGCCGGATGTCAGGGCCGGGGGCCGGGGAACATCGGCGCCGGCTTCCAACTACAAGCCCCAAAAACTTGTCGAACCTTTTAACGACCGGACGCTCCCTAACGGTCGCGGCTCGGATTGCACAATTCCTACGGTCTGGTCAGGACCCAGGGCCCGTTCTCCGTCACCGCTATGCAGTGCTCAAAGTGCGCCGAGTTGGAGCCGTCCTTCGATACCGCCGTCCACTTATCCTTCAAGACCACCGCTTCCGGCCGGCCGGCGTTCACCATCGGCTCCACCGCCAGCACCATGCCGGGCTTCAGCCGCGGATTCTCGTTCTTGCGATCTATATAATTCGGAACCTGCGGTTCTTCATGAAGCTGCGTGCCGATGCCATGGCCCACGTACTCCCGCACAATCGAAAACCCGTTGGACTTGACGTGCTGCTCTACAGTTCCGCAAACGTCAAAAAGCCGGTTGCCGGCCCGCACCCGGTCGATGGCCAGCTCAAGCGATTCCAGGGTCACTTCAAGCAGCTTCCTGGTCTGCTGGCTGATCTCACCCACCGGAACAGTTATGGCCGAATCGCCATAGTAACCGTCCAGCTTCACCCCCGTGTCGATGGAAACGATGTCGCCCTTTTTCAGGAGCCGCTTCGCATTCGGCATTCCGTGAACGATCTCGCTGTTCACCGAGGTGCACAACACAAACTTATAAGCCTCGCCCGCCGCGGGCACGTAATAGCCCTTGAAGGCTGGCCGCGCGCCGGCGTCGGCAATCATTTTATCGGCGGCCACTTCCAGGTCCATCGTGCTGACCCCTTCCACCGTCATTTCCTTCAGCTTCTGCAAGACCTGCCAGACCAGCAGGCCGCTGCGCTGCATCTTCTCCAGTTCGGCGGCGGTCTTCCTAACAATCATGTACTTCTATCGCCTGGCAAACCCTGCGAAAAACCTCTTCGGGTGGATCGTCGCTGGCATCCACTTCAACTATCCGGCGCCCGGCGGACATGTAAAATTCGAGCACCGGCCGCGTCTGCCGGTCATATGCATCCAAACGCCCGCGAATCACCGCCTCGCTGTCATCGTCCCGGATCACCAGCTTCTGGCCATCCAGGTCGCACAGTTCATCCACCTTCGGTGGATGGGAGGCTACGTTATACAGGGTGCCGCAGCGGGGGCACTGGCGGCGTCCGGTCAAACGGGCAATAATTATATTGTAATCAACGGCGAGATGAATTACCACCTCGCTGATCCCGCGCTGGTCCAGCCACGCCGTCAGATGGCCGGCCTGATCGAGCGTGCGCGGGTAACCGTCCAGGATAAATCCATCCGCCGCATCGGCCTGCGAAAGCCGCTGCTCAACCATCAGGTTCACCACATTGTCCGGCACCAGGGCGCCGGCGTGCATGCTGTCGACCACGGCACTGCCCAGATTCGAACCGTGGCGAATCCCTTCCCGCAACATGTCCCCGGTAGAGATATGGGGGATCCTCAGACAGTGAGTGAGCATTCTCGCCTGCGTGCCTTTACCGGAACCTGGAGAGCCAAACAGGACGAGTGCCATCACAAATCTAGAATGAACTCCTGCGGCCGCGAATCCGGCCCGAGCGCGGCGTGAACCCCTCGTAGTGGCGCATAATGAGCTGGGCTTCCACCTGGTTGATGGTATCCATGGCGACACCCACCACGATCAACAGCGAGGTACCGCCGAAGTAGAAATTGACTCCCAGCCCATCCAGAATCGGCCGCCACATGTGCGAGTCGATCCAGTTTCCCAACAGCGGCAGGTGCTGCAGCTTGATCCCGGAGATCATGATGTCCGGGATCAGGCAGAGAATCGAAAGGTACAGGCCGCCCACCACGGTTATCTTGGTGAGGATGGTGTTCATGTAGTCGGCCGTATTCCGTCCGGGACGAATGCCCGGAATGAAGCCGCCGTACTTGCGCATGTTGTCGGCGGCTTCGTTGGGATTGAAAATAATCGAGACGTAAAAGAAACAGAAGAAAATGATGCCGGCCACGAACAGCACGTAATACAACGGCTCGCCGTGCTGGATGGACTTCAGGGTGTTCGAAAGCCAGGGAGTGTTCTTGACCCACCCGATCTGCCCCGCCAGGTTGGGGAAGGACAGAATCGAAGAAGCGAAGATCACCGGAATCACGCCGCCGGCATTCACCTTGAGCGGCATGTGGGTAGACTGCCCGCCCATCACGCGCCGGCCCACTACGCGCTTGGCATACTGCACCGGAATGCGCCGCTCACCGCGCTCCACCAGGACGATGAACGCCACCACCGCCACCATCATCACCAACAGGATGATCAGCGTCAGAGGACTCCAGTCGCGAATGCGGAAGACGTGGTCATAGAGGTTGGAGATGGCGTTGGGCAGCCCCACCACAATTCCGGTGAAAATGATCAGGGACATGCCGTTGCCTACGCCGCGCTCGCTGATCTGCTCGCCCAGCCACATGATGAAGGCGGTCCCGGTGGTGAGTGAAAGGATGGTGAGAAAGACGAAACCGAAGCCAGGGTTGATCACGATGCCCTGCGACATGCCCGTGAGCACCTGCGAAACGCCGAAGGACTGGATCACCGAAAGGACGATGGTAAGGTAGCGGGTCCACTGGGTGATTTTGCGGCGCCCGAGTTCGCCTTCCTTCTGCAGTTTTTCGAGCGTGGGCACGACCACCGTCAGCAGTTGCAGAATGATGGACGCCGTGATGTACGGCATGATGCCCAGGGCGAAAATGGTCAGGCGGCGGATGTTGCCGCCGGCGAACAAGTCGAAGAAGCCGAAGATCGAACCCGACTGGGAGCCAAAGAATTCCGACCACCGCTGCATGTTGATGCCCGGCGTGGGGATGTGTCCGCCCAAACGGTACACCGCCAGCAGCCCCAGTGTGAACAGGAGCCGCTTACGGAGATCCGGAACGCGAAAAATGTTACCGAACGCTTCAAAGAGCTTGTTCATGATACCCTTCGATTCCCGGCGCTATTTCGCAGCCGCGCCGATCACCTGCGCCGATCCTCCGGCCTTCTCAATCTTCTCCACGGCCGACTTGGAAAAATGGTGGGCTTCCACCGTAATTTTGCGGGTCAACTGGCCGGTGCCAAGCACCTTGAGCCCGTCGCCCAGTTTCTTGATGACGCCGAGCGCCACCAGATGGTCCACGTTGAAGCTGTCGCCCTCCAGCTTTTCCAGGCGTCCGAGGTTCACGATGGCGAACTGCTTCTTGAAAATGTTAGTGAAACCGCGCTTCGGCAACCGGCGGTGCAGCGGCATCTGGCCGCCTTCAAAACCGCGCTTCTGGCCGAAACCGGTACCGGCGCGCTGGCCCTTGGATCCGCGCGTGGAGGTTTTACCATGGCCCGAACCCATGCCGCGGCCGATGCGTTTGCCTTTCTTGGTTTGTCCCGCGGGCGGCTTTAAATTACTCAGATTCATAAGTCTCCAAATGGGGCATCGTTCTACGAATGCACACGATTCAGCGCCAGAGCCCGACATCCGGCCCCCGGCCCCCGACATCCGGCCCCATCTCTTATTCAACTACCATTACCAGATGCGGAATCTTGTTCACCATCCCGCGGAAGACCGGCGAATCCGGACGCTCCACTATCTGGTTGAGCTTGCGCAGGCCCAGACCCTTCACGATCCGCTTGTGCTTTTCGGGAGTCGAGATGGGGCTGCGAAACAGTTTAATTCGGATCATGCCTTCCATTAGAGTTTCTCCACGGCTAGAGTTTCTCAACCGCTAAGCCGCGCATCTCCGCCACGGTGGTCCGGTCGCGCAGCAATTCCAGCGCTACGATGGTCGCCTTGACTACGTTATGCGGGTTGCGGCGGCCGATCGATTTGGTCAGCACATTGGGGATTCCACAGGCCGAAATGACCGCGCGCACCGCTCCGCCGGCAATCACGCCGGTACCGGCCGGGGCCGGCTTCAGCAGCACCTGCGAGCTGGCGAATATGCCCAGCACACGGTGCGGAATGGTTGTGTCGAGCACGTTGACCCGGCGCAGGTTCTTCTTGGCGGCCTCGATTCCCTTGCGGATCGCGGAAGGCACTTCCTTGGCCTTGCCCACGCCGAAGCCGACCACCTTGGCCGAGGGATCGCCGATCACCACCAGCGCCGAAAAGCTGAGGTTCTTGCCGCCCTTCACCACCTTGGTGACGCGGTTGATGGCCACCACCTGCTCTTTGAGATTCAGGCTGTTCGGATCGATGCGTTTGGCTGTAACCATGAAAATTAGAACTCCAGTCCCGCTTCGCGAGCGGCATCGGCCAGCGCCTTAATGCGTCCGTGATACTGATAGCCGCCGCGGTCGAAGACTACACTCTTGATGCCTTTTTCCTTGGCCCGCTCGGCCACCAGCTTACCAATGGACTTGGCCGCCGCAACGTTGCCCCCGTTGGTTTTTCCGCCCTTGTCCACCGACGACGCCGACACAATTGTCTTGCCTTCAGTGTCGTCAATGACCTGCGCGTAAATGTGCGCCACGCTGCGAAAGACAGCCAGGCGCGGCCGCTGCGGCGTACCGCTGAGCTTGCGGCGGATGCGCTGGTGAATGCGATTGCGGATTTCCTTCTTTTCCGGTTTATTAATCATTTGGCACTCGCCCCGGTCTTACCGACCTTCTTGCGCAGCGCTTCGCCAGTATAACGGACGCCCTTGTTCTTGTACGGGTCCGGCTTGCGAAGCGCGCGGATGTTGGCCGCCACCTGGCCCAGCAACTGCCGGTCATAACCGGTGAGAACCAGGTGCGTCTGCTTGTCAATCTTGAGATCCACGCCATCCGGCAGCATGACCTCAATGGGATGGGAATAGCCCAGGGTGAAGGTCGCGATCTTGCCCTTTATGTCGGCGCGGTAGCCGATACCCACAATGTCCAGTTCCCGGGTGAAGCCGGTGGAGACGCCTTGCACCGCATTGGCCGCCAGCGCGCGCGTCAAACCATGCAGCGCCGCATGATCGTCGGAATCGCGCTTGACTTCCAGTTTGCCGTCGGTCTGCTCGAAGGTAATTCCCGGCGGGATCGGCACCAACAGCTTGCCCTTGGGACCGGTGACTTCGAGTTCCTGGCCGACCTGTATTTTTACGCCGCTCGGCAGCGGGATAATCTTCTTGCCAATTCTTGACATATCTCGTTACCAGGCCTCTTTACCAAACGCGGCAGAGGATCTCCCCGCCCAGGTGCTCCTTATGAGCATCCCGCCCCGTCATCACGCCGCGCGGAGTAGTCAGAATGTTGATTCCCATGCCGCCCAGCACCCGCGGGATATCGGTCTGCCCGACATATACGCGGCATCCCGGGCGCGACACACGCTCAATCGCAGAGATGACCGGCGAGTTGTTGGGACCATACTTCAGATAGATCTTGATGGTCTTCTTAACGCCTTCTTCGGCCACCTTGAAGTTGATGATGTAGCCTTCTTCCTTCAGAATGCGCGCGACTTCCGCTTTTAACTTGGAGGCCGGCACGTCCACCTTGGGGTGGCGGGCCTGGATCGCGTTACGAACGCGAGTCAGCATGTCGGCAATCGGATCGCTGGTCATATTTCTCCTGCTTCATATCGCGTCCCTGCTGTCCAGTCCCTGGGAGACCGGAGCTCGGGACGCCCTTACTCACTACCAACTGGCCTTGGTCACGCCTGGAATCTCGCCGTTCAGGGCGAGCTGGCGGAAGCACAGGCGGCAAATGCCGAACTTGCGCAGAAACGCGCGAGGACGGCCGCAGCGCCAGCATCGGTTTCGGTGCCGGCACGCAAACTTGGGAGTCTTGGACTGCGCGCGCGCGAGCATGCGGGCCGCTTCCAGCTTGACATCTTTGGCAATCTTGGCAGTGGTGGCCATTTTATTCTTCGCTCTCCTCTACTGCTGCCGGAACGGCATTCCCATCTGCTTCAGCAGCGCCAGGCCCTCGGCATCGGTGCGGGCCGTGGTGGTGATGCAAATGTTCATTCCCTTGGTTTTCTCCACCTTGGAGTAATCGATCTCGGGAAAAATCAACTGGTCCTTCACGCCCAGGGTGTAGTTGCCGCGGCCATCGAACGACTTGCTCGAAATGCCGCGGAAGTCGCGCACACGCGGCAGCGCCACATTCACCAGACGGTCGAAAAACTCGTACATGCGGTCGCCGCGCAGCGTCACCATGCAGCCGATCGCCTGGCCTTCGCGCAGCTTAAACTGGGCGATCGATTTAGTCGCCTTGGTCACGATCGGTTTCTGGCCCGCGATAGCCGTCAGCTCATTCACCGCGCCATCCATCAGCTTGGCGTTCTGGGTGGCTTCGCCGAGACCGATGTTGATCGAAATCTTATCGATCTTAGGCACGGCCATCACGTTCTTGTAGCCGAATTCCTTGGTGAGCGACGGAACCACCGTTTTCTGAAAATGCTCTTTCAAACGTGCTGCCATTTAAGCCTCTCTCCCTCTGTGCAGGCCGCGGCGCCTTGAGCGCAATGCCGCCCTGCCAAGGGCTATTTCCTGTCGAGCGTCTGCCCGCACTTGCGGCAAACCCTGGTCCGGCGGCTCTTACCACCGGCCACATGATCGGTATGATGCGCAATGCGCACTGCTTTGTTGCAGCCCGGGCAAACGATCATGACGTTGGACGACTGAATCGGACTCTCGCGCTCCGCGATTCCGCCTTTGATCTGCTTGGCCGGGTTGGGACGCGTGTGGCGCTTGATCATCATCACATGCTCCACCAGCAGCTTGCCCGTCTCCCGGTTAACGGCCAGAACGCGGCCGGTTTTTCCCTTGTCGCGGCCCGTGATCACCTTGACCGTGTCTTCTTTCTTGATATCCACGCGCACCGGCTCAGCCGGCTTTCTCTTTGCAATTGCCATCAGATTACCTCAGGTGCCAGCGAAACGATCTTCATGAATTTCTTTTCGCGCAGTTCCCTGGCGACGGGCCCGAACACGCGGGTCCCCACCGGCTCGCCCACATCGCTGATCAATACCGCGGCGTTCGAATCGAACCGGATATAGGTTCCATCTTTGCGCCGGGTCTCCTTGCGCATGCGGACGATCACGCAGCGCACGACTTTTCCCTTTTTGATCGCCGAATCCGGAGCGGCTTCTTTCACCGCGGCCGTGACCACGTCTCCCAGGCCGGCCCGGAGACCGAGGTCGCCTCCGCGCGGCAGAATGCAGGAAAGCCTGCGCGCGCCGGAGTTATCGGCCACCTCGAGAATCGTTCGCATCCCAATCATAAATTAGCTCCGCTTTCCCGCCTCCGCTTCCTCACGGTCGCGGCTCTGTTACCGTTGCCAAACACGCTCCCCCGATTCGTTGCTCCTGCGGAGCCGCGACCCTCAGGGAGCGGTGCCCTATACCTTCACGTCCAGATCTTTGGGCGCCACACCTACCTGCGCTGCCCGCCGGATCACTTCCGCCAGCTGCCATCGCTTCAGCTTGCTGAGCGGCCGGCACTCCACAATGCGCACGATATCGCCCGTCTTGGCCGATGCGCCCTCATCGTGGGCATAGAACTTCTTGCGCTTGCCGATAATGCGTTTGTACAGCGGGTGCGGCACACGGCGGCTCACTTCCACCACGATGGTCTTCTGCATCTTGGTTGAGACCACCTCGCCGATCTTCTCATTCTTCAAGCCCCGCTTGGATTCCTTCAACCCCTGCCCGGCTTCGGTTTCGGCCATGTTACTTCTTCTCCCCGGCGAGTTCCCGCTCACGCAGGATGGTGTGCATGCGCGCCCGGTCTTTCTTCATCATCCGGACCTTTTTCAATCCGTCCATCTGTCCCATGGACATCTGAAACTGTAGACGAAAAAGCTGCTCATCCATTTCCTGCAACTGATTCTTTAATTCGTTTTGGTCGAGATCGCGAACTTTCAAACCCTTCATATTCCGTTACTCCGCGTCTTCCCGGCTGATGAATTTGGTCTTGATGGGCAGCTTGTGGGCAGCCAGGCGCATAGCGGCAGCCGCCGTGGCCCGGTCCACACCTTCCATCTCGAACAAGATCTTCCCGGGGCGAATCACAGCCACCCATTGCTCAGGAGCGCCTTTACCTTTACCCATACGGGTTTCGGCGGGCTTCTTCGTGATCGGCTTGTCCGGGAACAGCCGGATCCAGACTTTGCCGCCACGTTTGATGGAGCGCGTCATGGCCACGCGGGCGGCTTCAATCTGCCGGTCCGTGATCCACGCGCACTCGAGCGCCTTCAGGCCGAACTCGCCGAAAGAAATCGACGACCCGCGCCACGCTTTGCCGGTCATGCGCCCGCGCTGTTGCTTTCTGTACTTAACCTTCTTCGGCATCATCATGGCGGTATGCCCTCAGTCCTTACTCTTTCTCGCCCGAACCTTCCGGCGTCTCGCTCGGGGCCGGCTTGGTTTCGGGTGTGCTGCTGCCTTCAGGGGCCGGTTCCGGCCGTGCTTCCTGTTTCCAGGAAGGCTGCTGCGGCGACATCAGCGGCGGCAGAATGGGAGCCGCCGGACGCGCTGCCGGACGCGGCAGATCAGCCGGAGGCATCTGCGTCGCCGGGCCCGATTCCGGAGCCGGAGCCCCACCCGCCGGCGGGGCCGCCCCATACGCCGGACCTGATGCCGGTCTGTCAAATCGATGTTCACGCGGAGGACGACGGTCTCCACCGCGGTCGCCTCCCCGATCACCCCGGTCCCCGCGGTCGTCGCGGCGGCGCGGTTCACGGCGCGGCTCGGGCTCAGGCAGCAATCCGCGGCGCTTCGTAAGATCCAGAATCTCGCCCTTGTACAACCACGCCTTAATCCCGATCACGCCGTAAGTGGTGTGCGCTTCGGCAAAACCGTAATCGATATCCGCGCGCAGAGTGTGCAGCGGAAGCTGGCCTTGCAAATACCATTCGCTGCGTGCGATTTCGGCGCCGTTCAGACGGCCGGAAACCCGCACCTTAATGCCCTTGCAGCCGAAGCGCAGCGCCGAATCCACCGCCTTGCGCATGGCCCGCCGGAACGCCACGCGCTTTTCAAGCTGCAGCGCAATCGATTCCGACACCAGCTGCGCATCCAGTTCCGGCTTGTGAACTTCCTGAATGTCGATGAAGACTTCACGCTTGGTCTTCTTCGCCATGTCCTGCTTGAGCTTTTCGATCTCGGCGCCCTTGCGCCCGATGATGATGCCCGGCCGCGACGTGCGGATCGTGACCCGCAGCTTGTTTCCAGGCCGGTCGACTTCAATCGAGCTGACCCCGGCCGATTTCAGCCGGTCGCGCAGATTGGCCTTCAGCTCCAGGTCTTCCTGCAGCAGCTTGGCATATCCGTGCGTCGCAAACCAGCGCGAGCGCCAGGGCTTGTTGAAGCCCAGCCGGAACCCGTAGGGGTGAACTTTCTGTCCCATTTACGCTTCTTTCTCCGTCACTTTAATGACGATATGCGCCATCCGGCGCTGATATCGAAACGCGCGCCCCATAGGCGCGGGCCGCACCCGCTTCATACGCGGGCCTTCATTGACATAGGCTTCGGAAACAACCAGTTGGTCCACGTCGACATCCTCGGACTTGTTGGTAGCGTTGGCGATGGCCGACTGCAGCACCTTTTCCACCGTGGGCGCAATGCGCTTGTTGACGGTGCGCAAGGTGGTCAGCGCGGCTCCCGCTTTCTTGCCGCGGATCATGTCCACGACCAGCCGCGCTTTCTGCGGGGAGACTCGGATATATCTGGCTTCCGCTTTGGCTTGCATAAAAATCCTCTGATACAGGCCCCGTTAGGAGGGCTTGGAAGTCTTCTCCGTAGCCGCCTTCACCGAATGGCCCTTGAAAGTCCGGGTGGGCGAAAACTCGCCCAGCTTGTGACCCACCATGTTCTCCGTGATATACACCGGAATGAACTTCTTGCCATTATGCACGGCCACGGTCTGTCCCACGAATTCGGGAAGGATCGTCGAGCGCCGCGACCACGTGCGAATGACTTTCTTATCGTTAGCCGCGGCCGCGACCGCCAGCTTGTTTTCCAGGTGGGTGTCGGTAAACGGCCCTTTTTTTACGGATCTGCCCATTTTCCTTTACCTCTTCTTGCTCTTATGCGTGACGATCCACTTATCGGTGCGCTTGTTGTTGCGCGTCTTGAATCCGCGCGTGGGCTGACCCCAGGGAGTGACCGGGTGGCGGCCGCCCGACGTCTTGCCCTCGCCGCCGCCGTGCGGGTGATCCACCGGGTTCATGGTAACGCCGCGATTGTGCGGCATCTTGCCCATCCACCGCGTGCGCCCCGCCTTGCCGTACGAGACATTTTCATGATCCACATTGCCCACCTGGCCGACGGTCGCCATGCATTCCACCTGCACGCGCCGGATTTCGCCCGAGGGCAGCTTCAGCAGCGCCACGCCGCCTTCCCGTGAAACCAACTGCGCCTGCGATCCCGCCGAACGGGTCATCTGCCCGCCCTTTCCTGGCTTCAGTTCAATGTTGTGGACCAGGGTGCCGGCGGGAATGTTTTTGAGAGGGAGGGCATTGCCGATCAGAATGTCGGCGGTGGGACCGGACATGATCTTCATCCCGACCTTCAAACCGTCGGGCTGCAGAATGTATCGCTTCTCGCCGTCCGCATAATTCAACAGGGCGATGCGCGCCGAACGGTTGGGATCGTATTCGATCGCCGCCACCACGGCCGGAACGCCCGTCTTATCGCGCTTGAAATCGATCACGCGGTAAGCCTGCTTGGCGCCGCCGCCGATGAAGCGGGACGTCACGCGGCCCGTGCTGTTACGGCCGCCGGTGCGCTTCTTGGATTCGACCAGCGATTTCTCGGGACGGTCCTTGGTGATGTCTTCGCGCGAAACAATAGTTTGGAAGCGCCGGGTTGGGGTAGTCGGTCGGTATGTCTTAATAGGCATCTAGTAGTTCCCCTTAAATCTCGCCTCAGACCGGCAAGCCATGCTTACCGGAGAGACGCGGAGACGCTGAGTCCGGCGCAGAGAAGACCAGGCAGGGATAGTTCTGCTTTCTCCGCGTGATCTCAGCGGCTCAGCGTCTCTGCGGTGAAATAAAATCTGACTCATCTAAACGGTCTCTCTAAATCTCAGCGAAGTCGGGCACTTTCTCACCCGCCTTCAATTTCACGTAAGCCTTTTTCCAGTCCGAGCGATAACCCATGAACCGGCCGCGCCGCCGCATCTTACCTTGAAAAGTGGCCGTGCGGACTTCCGAAACCTTCACCTTGAAAAGCTTCTCGACGGCCGACTTCACCTGCGTTTTGTTGGCGGCCGCCGAAACTTCAAAGCACAGCGTGCGCTCGGTGTCTTTCTTGTCCACGCCCTTCTCGGTCACCAGCGGGCGCTTGATCACTTGATAGAGGGTCATTTTGCGAGTGCCTCCGAAAACTTGCGCGCCGCGGCTTCGGAAATCAGCACGCTCTGATGGCCCAGCAGGTGGTAGGGGTTGACTTCGCGCGTGGCCAGCAGGGTCACGCCCTTCAGGTTGCGAACGCCCAGTTCCAGGTTCCGGTTATCGCCGTTGTCCACCACCAGCACCGTGCGGCCGGCTTTCAGACGTGGCCAGCGCGTTCATCGCGCCCTTGGTCTTGGGACCTTCGAAACTGAAGGCCTGCACCACCTTCAGCTCGCCATCCCTGACCTTGGCCGAAAGCGCCGAGCGCAGCGCGCCCAGCAGCATTTTGCGCGGCAGCCGGTAGCTGTAATCCCGCGGCTGCGGCCCATGCACCGTGCCGCCATGTCGCCAGATGGGCGACCGCACCGAACCCACACGCGCCCGGCCGGTGCCCTTCTGTTTCCAGAGCTTCTTGCCCGACCCGGCAACTTCGCTGCGCACCTTAGTCTTATGCGTGCCGGCGCGATGGCCCGCCTGGAAATGGCGGACCGCTTCATATAGCAGCGCTTCGTTGACTTCGGCGCCGAAGACTTCGTCAGCCAGCTCAAGCTCGCTGACTTTCTGATTATTCAAATCCACCACATCCACTGTCGGCATCGCAGTTACCTCTTCGACCTCCGGACCAGCACGTATCCGCCATTGGGTCCGGGAACCGCGCCCTTCAGCACCAGCACGTTGTCCTCGGTGTCCACTTCGACCACTTCCAGATTGCGCACCGTCACCCGGGCATTGCCCATGTGACCGCCCATGCGCATACCGGGAACCACGCGCGACGGGAAACTGGACGCGCCAATCGAACCCGGAGCGCGGTGGAACATGGAGCCGTGCGAGCCTTCGCCGCCGCGGAAGTGGTGGCGCTTCACGACGCCCGCAAACCCCTTGCCCTTGCTGATGCCGATGACGTCGACTTTGTCCTTCGGCTTGAACTGATCCACCAGCACCTGATCGCCGGGTTTCAGATCGTCGTCGCCGGGACGAAGCGCAAACTCACGCATAAACTTGGCGCCGTCCACTCCCGCCTTCTTCAAGTGGCCGGTGGTGGCTTTATTGATGCGCTGCGGCTTGATGAATTCCACCAGGCCCAACTGCACCGCATCGTAGCCATCGGCGGTGGGCGTCTTGCGCTGCACCACCATGCACGGACCAGCCTTCAGCAGCGTGACCGGGACGGCCTGGCCGTCGGGGCGGAACATCTGTGTCATTCCAATTTTCTTGCCAAGGATTCCTGGACTCATATGTGCAACCTCGACTTCGGGGGCCGGATGCCAGGGGCCGGGGCCCGGAGAACCCCGGCGCCGGCTTCCAACCACAAGCCCCAAAAACTCTTCGAACCTTTAACCACCGGGTGGGACCCGAACGCGGCCTCAATCCCGGCCCCCGGCCCCCGACATCCGGCCCCGGTGTTCGGCAATTTCATTTGCCGAACGCCTTAATTTCCACATCCACACCGGCAGGCAGGTCGAGCTTCATCAGCGCGTCCACCGTCTGCTGGGTCGGTTCCAGAATATCCAGCAACCGCTTATGCGTCCGGATTTCGAACTGTTCCCGCGACTTCTTATCCACGTGCGGCGAGCGCAAAACCGTGGTGACGCTCCGCGACGTGGGCAGAGGAATCGGACCGGCCACTGTAGCGCCAGTCCGTTTCGCGGTGTCCACGATCTCCGTCGTCGACTGATCGAGCACGCGATGATCGTATGCCTTCAGCCGAATTCGAATACGTTCTCTCAGGGCCATTATTTGCTCCGGGTCCGGGTGACTGATCCGCTATCGGATGTCCCCGCCCCTACTTCAGAATGTCCGTTACCGTGCCGGCTCCTACCGTGCGTCCGCCTTCGCGAATCGCAAAGCGCAGCCCCTTGTCCATGGCCACCGGCGTGATCAACTCCACTACCAGGCTCACGTTGTCCCCCGGCATCACCATCTCCGTGCCTTCCGGCAACTCCGCCACCCCCGTCACGTCCGTCGTGCGGAAGTAAAACTGCGGCCGGTATCCCTTGAAGAACGGCGTGTGCCGCCCGCCTTCTTCCTTGCTCAGCACGTACACTTCGCCCTTGAACCGCGTGTGCGGCGTAATCGACCCCGGCTTGGCGATCACCTGCCCGCGCTCCACTTCGTTCTTTTCCACTCCGCGCAGCAGCAGCCCCACGTTGTCCCCGGCGCGCCCTTCGTCCAACAGCTTCTTGAACATTTCCACGCCCGTCACTACCGTCTGCCGGGTGTCGCGGAATCCCACGATTTCCATGCCCTCGCCCACCTTGCAGATCCCGCGCTCGATGCGCCCCGTCACCACCGTGCCGCGCCCCTGGATCGAGAAGATGTCTTCAATCGGCATCAGGAACGGTTTGTCGATGGCTCGCTCCGGCATCGGAATGTAGTTGTCCACCGCATCCATCAGCTCATCGACCGTCTTTTCCCACTGCGGCTCACCATTCAGCGCGCCCAGCGCCGACACCCGGATCACCGGCAGGTCGTCGCCCGGGAACTGATACATCTTCAGCAATTCGCGGACTTCCAGCTCCACCAGGTCCAGCAGTTCCGCATCGTCCACCATGTCCACTTTGTTCATGGCCACCACGATGTACGGCACGCCTACCTGCCGCGCCAGCAGAATGTGCTCCCGCGTCTGCGGCATGGGCCCGTCCGTCGCCGCCACCACCACGATGGCGCCATCCATCTGCGCCGCCCCCGTGATCATGTTCTTGATGTAGTCGGCATGGCCCGGGCAATCCACGTGCGCGTAGTGCCGCTTGGCCGTCTCATACTCCACGTGCGCCACCGCGATCGTGATCCCGCGGGCCTTCTCTTCCGGCGCGTTGTCGATGGAATCGAAGCTCCGGAATTTGTTCTTCGGATTGTGCTTGGCCAGCACTTTCGTGATCGCCGCCGTCAGGGTAGTCTTGCCGTGATCGATGTGACCGATCGTCCCGATGTTGATGTGCGGCTTACTGCGATCGAATTTTTCTTTTCCCATAAGTAAGAATAATCTCCTTATCTTGTAGTCTTACCCTGTACCTTGCTGACGATCTCCTCGGCCAGCGCGCCGGGGACTTCCTCGTACTTGCCAAAATGCATCGTGAAACTTCCGCGTCCCTGCGTGCGCGAACGCAACTCAGTCGCGTAACCGAACATCTCCGACAGCGGCACCATGGCTTTGATGATGCGTGTGGTGCCGCGCAGCTCGGTGGCTTCAATGCGGCCGCGGCGCCCGTACAAATCGCCGATCACGTCGCCCATGTAGTCTTCCGGAACCACCACTTCCACCGCCATGATCGGCTCCAGCAAAACCGGTTTGGCTCGCCGGGCGGCTTCTTTGATCGCCATGGAACCGGCAATCTTAAAGGCCATTTCCGAAGAATCCACGTCGTGGTAGCTGCCGTCGTACAAGGTCACCTTGATATCGGACATCGGATAGCCGGCCAGAATTCCACCCTCCAGCGCTTCCTTGATGCCCACCTCGGTGGGGTTGATGTATTCCTTCGGCACCCTGCCGCCGGTGATGTCGTTTTCGAATTCGAATCCGCTGCCCGAAGGCAGGGGCTCCACACGAATTTTCACGTGGCCGTACTGGCCGTGGCCGCCGGTCTGCTTGATGTGCCGGCCTTCGGCTTCGGCGTTCTTGCGGATGGTCTCGCGATACGCCACCTGCGGCTTGCCCACATTGGCGCCCACGCCGAACTCCCGCATCATGCGGTCCACAATAATTTCCAGGTGCAGTTCGCCCATTCCGGAAAGAATCGTCTGACCGGTCTCGGGATCGGTATTGACGCGGAACGTGGGGTCTTCCTGGGCCAGCTTCTGAATCGCGATCCCCATCTTTTCCTGGTCGGCCTTGGTCTTGGGTTCCACCGCCAGCTGAATCACAGGCATGGGGAAGTCGATCGATTCGAGCACGATCGGATGCTCGTCGTCGCAAATCGTGTCGCCCGTCGAAACCGTCCTCAGACCCACCGCGGCGCAGATGTCGCCGGCCAGAATCTCCTGAATGTCTTCGCGCTTGTTGGCGTGCATGCGCAGCAGGCGCCCGATGCGCTCCTTGCGTCCCTTGGCAACGTTGTATACCGATTCGCCGCTCTTGAGCGTGCCCGAGTACACCCGGAAAAACGCCAGTTGGCCGACGTACGGGTCGGTCATGATCTTGAACACCAGGGCGGCAAAGGGCTCGGCGTCGGATGCGTGCCGGACCAGCGTCTGATCCGGATGATCGACGTCGGTGCCTTCAATCGCCGGAACATCGAGAGGCGAGGGCAGGTAATCCACCACCGCGTCCAGCATGGTCTGCACACCCTTGTTCTTGAATGCCGTCCCGCAAATCACCGGGAAAATCTTGAGCGCGATGGTCGCCTTGCGAATGCCAGCCTTAATCTCATCGTTGGTGATCGACTGGCCTTCGATGAACTTGTCCATCAGCTTGTCATCGTGCTCGGAGATCGCCTCGATCATGTGCTCGCGGTATTCTTTCGCCAGCTCCTTAAGGTCGTCCGGGATCTCGGTCACGTCGTACTCCGAGCCCAGAGTTTCGTCGCGCCAGACAATCGCCTTCATCTTCACCAGATCCACCACGCCCTAGAAACTTTTCTTCGGCGCCGATGGGAATCTGAATCGCCACCGGGCGGCATTTCAGCCGGTCGATAATGGTCTGCACCGAGTGGTAGAAATCCGCGCCTACCCGGTCCATCTTATTAATGAAGCAAATCCGCGGAACCGAGTACTTGTCCGCCTGCCGCCACACCGTCTCCGATTGCGGCTGAACGCCGGCCACGGCGTCGAACACCGCCACCGCTCCATCCAGCACGCGAAGGCTGCGCTCCACTTCAGCGGTGAAATCCACGTGGCCCGGGGTATCGATAATGTTGATCTGCACGTCACGCCACTCGCAGGTAGTGGCCGCGGAGGTGATGGTGATTCCGCGCTCCTGTTCCTGCTCCATCCAGTCCATGGTGGCAGTGCCCTCATGAACCTCGCCCAGTTTGTGGGTGCGGCCCGTGTAATAGAGAATCCGCTCCGTGGTGGTGGTTTTACCGGCATCGATATGAGCGGCGATGCCGATATTCCTCATCCTTTCGAGCGGAGTATTTCTAGCCATAAAATGAAACCTTAATCTCTAATCTCTGCCTACCACCGATAATGCGCGAAAGCCTTGTTGGCTTCGGCCATACGGTGGACGTCGTCTTTCTTCTTGATCGCCCCGCCGCGCGCGTTGGAGGCGTCATTCAATTCGTTCGCCAGTTTTTCCGCCATGCCCTTCTCGGCGCGCCCGCGGGCATTGGTGATGATCCAGCGCATCGCCAAGGAGGTCCGCCGGTTTTGCGGAACTTCGATGGGCACCTGGTAGTTGGCGCCACCCACTCGCCGCGTCTTCACTTCGAGCAGCGGCTTGGCGTTTTCCACGGCCTTCTTGAAGGCCTTTAGCGGATCGTCGCTGGTGCGCTCCCGCAGTTTGTCCATGGCTTCATAGAAGATTCCCTGGGCGGTATTCTTCTTGCCTTCCCACATCATGGAGTTGACGAACTTCTCCACCAGGGTTGAGTTGTAGACCGGATCCGGTGCTACTTCACGAATAACGGCTCTTCTTCTTCGTGGCATATGCTTCCGTCACCCTACGACTTCGGGCGCTTCGCTCCGTACTTCGACCTGCCCTGCTTGCGGTTGGCCACGCCGGCGGTATCGAGCGCGCCGCGAATGACGTGATAACGAACGCCGGGGAGATCCTTCACACGGCCTCCGCGAATCAGCACGATCGAGTGCTCCTGCAGGTTGTGCCCGACCCCGGGTATATAAGTGGTAACTTCGATTCCGTTGGTGAGCCGCACGCGAGCCACTTTTCGCAGCGCCGAATTCGGCTTCTTGGGGGTGGAAGTGTACACTCGCGTACAAACTCCACGCTTCTGCGGGCAGCTATTCAGCGCGGGACTGGAAGTTTTCCAGCGTGGCGGCTTCCGCCCATTACGCACAAGTTGGTTAAACGTTGGCACGAATTTCCTCTTCGCGGTGAAAAATCAACAAAAACGTGGCGCAATCCGTTAAGGCCAGAGCCGCACATGAACCCTGGGAATACCGGACCGCGAATCTTTATAACCAGAACGCAAACAGCGAGGATTACTGCTTCAGACAGGCCCATATTCCATTCGGAGTGACCGATAGAACCTCGGGGCCTCACCCCCGGCCGGACCCGCCTACAGACGGGTGGTAGCACAGGAGCAGAAAGCTTGTTCTCGCGAAACTCTTAAATCATACCCGAACTGGCACGAGTAGTGCAACAGTGATGCTTCGCACAAATCCCCGAACGCTTGCATCTAGGCTTCCGTCACGACGTGGGCGCACCGATGAGGGCGTTCCATATTTTGGTGGCGTAAGCTTTGGGAGCATGGTCGCCTATCGGTTTAAAGGCTAGTTGCGCGGAAAAATACTGTTGCAGCCTTCTCCGTCTTGCATCCAGGGAAAACACTGACAAGGCCCCACCGGCGCCGGAAAACCGATGCTCGAGATCTTCCCAAACGCTACCGGATAGAGGTTCGCCGCCGGTGCTAAGGGGCGTACCGACGTGGCCGTAGAGAGGCGGTGTAGGTACATGCGTTACAACGTCCTCGTCATTGACGACCCGATAGGCCGGCCCTGGATACCCGGGGCAATAGATCAATTGATCGCCCACGCGGGGCGACCCGAAAGTATACAGGGCCATCCGGCGCCCGGCGCGATCATGGAAATTGCGCCGTGCGATCGTGGCCAGCGCCGCCCCCAGACTATGGCCTGTAAACAGGATCGCCTGGCCTCCCGCAATCCCGGAGATATACTCTTGCGCCTGGTCCCACACACCGCCGGAGACCAGCGCCTGGTGAAAGCCGTGGTGCACCAGCCCCTGGGCGGTGACGTCGGGCAGAAACGAAATGTCCGCAAGTATGTCGGGGAACTGGTCGATCCGTGTGCCTCGAAAAGCGACCGTCATCACATCGGGACTGTATGCCACCAGAATGTGCGGCGGATCCTGCCGCTCGAATCCGAATGCGGATCCATTCAGCCCGGCCTCATGGATCCGATCGAGCGCGAATTGCTTTTGGGTGGCGTAAGAGAGGTAGGACATTTCCATGGTCCACCAGGCATTTACCTGCCGGAAATCGGTGGACTTCTCGAGCGGGTGATTGCCGCTATGCTCAAAAAACTCATAGCCGTCCGACCCCGGGTCCGGCAGCAGCGCCGTCAGATCCGCGAGCGATTGGGGATTGGGAATCGCTTTCGGTAATTCTAAATTCGCCATTTCACTCCTGCCCTTCCATGAGTGTCGCGGAGTACCTAGATCCGGTGAAATGCTTTCAGGATTTCCCGCGTACCGTAGTGCATTGCGATGGGCCGGCCGTGGGGACAACTCATGGGACAATCCGTCGCCGCCAGCGCGCGCAGCAGCCATTCCATCTTGGCGGCATCCAGGCGCATGTTGATCTTGATGGCGGCGCGGCATGCAATGGAAGCGCAAATATTCCGCCGCAGATCGTCGAGCGACACTCCACGCAACTCACCCTCGGCAATCTCCAGGATCTCAAAGAGAACCCGTTCCAGATCGGCTGCCCCTACAGCCGCCGGCGCGGCCTTCACCGCGATCGTCCGGTTGCCGAACGGCTCGGTTTCGAAGCCCGAAGCATGTAACTCATCCGCAATGCGCGCGTAGTCGATCTGCTGTTCGGGTGTGAGCTGCAGAATCAGCGGCATCAGCAGCCGCTGCATCTCCACGCGTCCGGCGGCGCGCTGCTTGAGCACCTGTTCGAACAGAATGCGCTCATGGGCCACATGCTGGTCGATGATCCACAAGCCATCGCGCCCCGCGGCGATAATAAAGCTCTCGTGGATTTGACCCAGCGGCCGCAGGTCCGACAGCACCGACAGCGAGATCTCGGGCGCCGGAATCGCATCCGCCGGAAATTCGCCGTGCATGTCGAGACGCCGCGAGAGCTTGCCTGAGGGCGGCGGACCCGGCGTTATTTCGAGAGGCGGTGCGCTGAAATCGAGGCGCGGGTCGGGCCCGCGTGGTGGGCGCAGCATGAATTCCGGCAGAGTATCGATCGCCCTGTGCGCCGCCTCCGAAGCCGCGGGTCCAGCCGCCTCCCCCATTAAACCGGCAGCCTCCACCATTAAACTGGCAGCCACCGGCGCCTCGTCCTGCATCATCTGGCTGAATTCGGAATAAGGAAGGTGGGTCACGGGCTGGCCTGCAGGTCGCCCCTCAGGTTGCGCCCCGGGCGTTGGCGTCCGCGGCAGAGCCTGCGAAAATGCAGGCGCCGGACGGCTCTCCATCAGCCGCTCGCGAATCGTGTCCCGCACAAAATCGTGGACGAACGACCCGTGGCGAAACCGTACTTCCGTCTTCGACGGGTGCACGTTCACGTCCACCTCTTCGGCATCCATTCCCAAAAACAACAACGCGAACGGATACGACGACGCGGGCATCAGGTTGTGGTACGCCGACGATAGCGCATGCAGCATCAGCCGGTCGCGGATCAACCGGCCGTTCACAAAAATGAAGATCGAATTCCGGTTCCCCTTCTGCACCTGCGGCCTGGAGAAGAAACCCGTCAGCCGAAACGTGCGGTGCGGCGGGTCATCGTCGGGACCAGCCTCGCTGCGGTATGCCGCAATGGCTTGCGACGGCGGCACGCTGGGCGGCGGAATAAACAACTCGCGCTCGCGCACCCCAATGTCCACCAACTCTTCCAGCACCTGGCTTCCAAAAACCTGATAGACCCGCTCCTTCATGCTGGCCACGGGCGTCACGTAGAGCAGTTCCGCCGGACCGCTCGCCAGCCGGAAGGTCTTATCGGGATGTGCCAGGCTGTAGTGCGTCACCAGCGACGCAATGTGCGCCAGCTCCGTCGGCTCCGTGCGAAGAAATTTCCGCCGGGCCGGAATATTATAAAAAAGATCGCGCACCGTGATCGCCGTGCCGCCGCCCAACGCCGCCTCTTCGCAGCGCAGCATCTTGCCGCCCGCAATCTCAATGCGCGTGCCGGTGGTTTCCTCAGCTGCGCGGGTTTCGAGCAGCAGCCGCGAGACCGATGCGATGGAAGGCAGCGCCTCACCGCGAAACCCCAGCGTGGTGATGGAAAGCAGGTCTTTCACATCGCGCAGTTTGCTGGTGGCATGCCGCTCAAAGGCCAGCAGCGCATCGTCGCGCAGCATCCCGCAGCCATCGTCCACGATGCGAATCAGGCGCCGCCCTCCGGCTTCCACTTCCACCCGCAGATCGGTCGCGCCCGCATCCAACGAGTTTTCCAGCAGCTCTTTGACCACCGAAGCCGGCCGCTCCACCACCTCACCGGCCGCGATCTTATTAGCGACCTGGTCGGGAAGGATGCGAATGCGGCCCATGGGGTTCGCTTCCTAGCATATATAATTGGGTGCCGCGGATGTCATAATCCCGATGGCGTGGCGTCGCTTACGCGCCTGCATTTTCGGAATCAGACCGCGCCGGCACGAGCCACTTCGCGTAATTGTTCAGAATATAATTGAGCCTCGGGAGTTCCGAGTGGCAACGCGAGGGTTGAAGATCGCATGGATTTACGCCGCCGTTGTGTTGGCTCAAGGCGTTGATCACAGCGCAGGCGCGGATCACAACACGGCCGTGCGCGGCGCCGTTGCAGCCATGCAGCGGGGCGATTTCCAGTCGGCGGAACGACAGCTTCGCGGCGAGGTTGCGGCGCATCCGGACGACGCATTGACCCTGAGCCTTCTTGGTGCGGCCCTCGACAATCTGAAAAAGTTCACCGAAGCGGCCGGGTTTCATAATCGCGCCGTTGCCATAGCGCCGCGCTCCACCGACGTGCTGACTAGCTACGCTGCGCATTTGTGGATCGCCGGGAATGAAGAGGAAGCCCGCAGAGTCTATCTCCGGGTGATCGCGCTCGATGCGTCGCACACTGTCGCGAATCTGCAATTGGCCCGGCTGGCATTGAAGAAAAGGAATGGGCAGGAGGCACTGCGATGTCTCGACCGCTTGCCCGTGAACCAGCGCGAGAACCCGCAGGCGCTGCTGCTTCGCCTGGAAGCTTTGTACCTGAGCGGCGATGCTGCAGGGGGCGATAAGTTGTCGGCGCGGTTGGCGGAAATGGCCCGGACCGATGTGAAGCTGAGTTCCCCGGCCGTGACTGCGCTCATGAACGTGCGGCGGTACGGCCAGGCCGAAACCTTCTGCGAGATCGCGCTAAAGGCTTATCCGGCGAATTTCAACGTACTTTACGATCTGGGCGTGGTGGCAACTTACGCCGGCCATTACGACCGGGCGCGCGACGTGCTGGATGCGGCGCTGCGCCAGCAGCCACAGAACGTGGATGTGCTCTACGCGCTGGCTCGCACCGATGAAGGTTTGAAGCAATGGGAGACGGCGGTGCGCTGGCTGGCCCAGGCGGCCAAACTCGACCCGCGCCGGGCGGACGTTCAGGAAATGCTGGCCGTGACCGCTACCAAACTGGGTGCTTTGGATGACGCCCTGGCGGCCTGGGACCGGTACATGAAACTTAAACCGGACGACGACCATGCCCGCCGCGAACGAAGCTACACGGTGGCTCAAATGGGGCAACTCGAAGAAGGGATCGCCGGCCTGGAATGGTTTATCGCACGGCACCCGGACGATGTGGCCGGGCATTACGAACTGGCCCAGGCCGAACGCAATCTCGACATGACGAAGGCGTTCATGCATTTCGATAAGGCACTGGCACTTGACCCAAACTACGCGCCGGCGCGAACGGCCCGCGGTAGTCTCTATTACCAGGAAGGAAACCCGGTGGCGGCCGTGAAAGATCTGGAGATCGCGGCAGCACTGCGCCCGGATGACGCCGGCTCGCTCGATCGCCTGGGCCAGGCCTATCAGGCTCTGGATCGATCGGCCGATGCCGTCCGGGTTCTGCGCCGAGCCGCGGAACTGGCGCCGGGAGATTCCAAGACGCTACTTCATTTCGCCCGCGCCCTAGCCGATGCCGGAAAGACTGCCGAATCCAAAACTGTCATGGATCGCTTCCGGAACCTGGGTCCGGAAAAGCAGCGTTCGCTGCCGGCCGGCTTTGTCGAATACCTGAATCTGACCGATGAACAGCGGCATGCCGATTACCGGGCGCGGGTGGAAAAGGAGGTCCGGAATCACCCGAGCGATGCCGCGGTGCAGGTGGCGTGGCTGAAATTGCTGATCGAGGATGGCAATTGGGATCGGGTAGCGGAAGTCGCCCGCGGGATCGCCGGTCTCAAACCTGAAGCGGCCGCGCTTGCCGATGCGGGGCGCGCGCTGCTGGGAGCGCGGCAGTACGGACTGGCGCGTGAAGTATTGAAACATGCTGCGGCGGCTGTTCCGTCTTCTGACATCCAACTGGCGGCGGACATTCAGCTGGATCTTGCGATCGCGGCATTCAGCGGCGGAGATGCCGCCCAGGCGTTGCATGAGATGGAACGCATCCCGGAATCCGCGCGCCGCGGCGATTATCACCTGGCGCGGGCGCAAATGCTCAGCGCTCTGAACAAGACTGAGGAGGTCCGTACGGCTATCGATGAGGCGCTCCGCTCAGCCCCTCCGCGTCCCGATTTCTACCTGCAGGCAACCGCTTTCCTGACGCAAAACAACCAGACGCCGGAAGCCCTCCGTTTTCTGGACCAGGGGGCGCGCCTGCTGCCCGGGAACCGGGAGATTCTGCTACTGAAAGCGGGCACGCTCGAGCTGAGCGGCCAGCCTGATGACGCCGCCCGTCTGTTGAGCGATATTCGAAGCCGCTGGCCCGAATGGTACCCCGCCTGGGCGGTGTATGGGATCGTGCTGAAAACTCACAACCATCCGGATGAAGCACGACGGGCGCACGAAACGGCGGCAGCGCTCGGAGCCCCGGCGGATATGCTGAGCCTCGATCTCAAGAGCATTCTTGAACGGACACTGTTGCGGTGAACCAAAATTATTTGCCGCTCTGCGATTTGAAATACGGCCCTTTCCGGTAATGGAAACTCTGCCAATCCTCACTGGCCAACCCGTTCAGGTCCCAGGCCACCAGGCCCTTGCGCAGGGTGGTTTCGCAGATTATGCGCTGCGTGGCGGGCATGCGCGCACCCGCCGAATCCAGCAAGCCGAAATGGCCTGCCGCCACACGAAGCACCGCGATATCGGCCTCAGCGCCCACATCCAGGTTTCCCAGTTGCGGCCGTTTGATCTCCTGCGCCGGCGCCCAGGTTGTCATCCGAATGACGTCCGCAATCGGCGAGCCTAACGCCAGAATGTCGGACATCACGTTGCTCAAATTCTTCATCCCGCCATTCATACTGTTGGTGTGCAGGTCGGTTGAAATGGAATCCGGATAGAAGCCTGCTTGATAGGCTGGGACTGCCACATACCAGTAAAAGCTGGCCTGCCCGAAGCCGATATCGAAAATGATTTTGCGCTTTCGCCCCTCCACCATCGCCGGATTCAGCTTTCCATTTTCAAGCGCCTCCTCGCGATGGCCTGAAAAACAGTGCGTGTAGATATCGCCGGGCCGAAGCTTATCCAGAAAAAGAGTGTCGATGTTGCGCTCCTTCGTGATCTGCCCGAAATCCACCATGACAGGCAGTCCGGTAAGGTTCCCGGCTTTGACGGCATTCTCGACCGACGGCCAGCCGGGCCCCTGGTAGTGCGCCGACTTAAATCCCACGATGAGATCCGCGTTCTCTTTGGCGGTCCGTGCGGCGGCTTCGGCGTCCATCTCCGCGGGATCATTCTCCTTGCCCGTGCCCATCCCCGCACCGACAATATTCAGAAATGCCAGGACGCGAGTGCGCGCACGCTGGATGATGTGGTCGCGGAAATCGGCGAAATCCTTCCAGCCGGATGAGCCTGCATCGACCACTGTGGTGACGCCACTGCGGAATGAAAAGGCATCCGGGTTGACCGATTCGTCCTGCGCGCCCGCCGGCGGATTCGAGCGTTTGTAGACGTGGACGTGAATGTCGATCAGGCCGGGGGTCACATAGAGTCCCGCGACATCTACTACTTTCCGCGCTTCCGACGGATCGATCTTTTGCGCAACGCGCGCGATGCGGCCGCCTTCAATGGCGACGTCCCGGACATCGTCGATGTGGTTCTTGGCATCGATCACATGCCCGCCCTTTAAGAGCAAATCATAGTGCGGTTGCGCCGTGGCAGCCGAAATTACAAGCATGAAAATCCCAAGCGAACGCATATCGAGATCAGTATATAGCCGCGGAGCCCCGCAGGGCGGCGTTATACTTCAGGCGCAGTAGAATGGAGTGACTCATGAAGAACAAACTCCTGCCGGTCCTCATCCTCGCGGCCGCATTCTTCACTGTGGCCTTCGCGGCAACCAGAGACTCGGAAGCCGCGCGCTGGAAACAGGAAGCCCGGAGTGTCACTATCATCCGCGACGATTGGGGCATCGCGCACATCTTCGGAAAGACCGACGCCGATGCGGTCTTCGGCACCATGTACGCCCAGGCCGAGGACGACTTCAATCGCGTGGAGACGAACTACATCAACGCGATGGGACGCCTGGCGGAGGCCGAGGGCGAGTCCCGGGTCTATCAGGACCTGCGGATGAAGCTCTTCATCGACCCCGCCGCGTTGAAGCTGCAATACTCGGCCAGCCCGGCGTGGTTGAAGACGCTGATGAATGCGTTCGCCGACGGTCTGAACTACTATCTCTCCCGACACCCGGAGGTGAAACCGAGGGTCATCAAGAGGTTCGAGCCGTGGATGGCACTCAGCTTCACCGAGGGGAGCATCGGCGGCGATATCGAGCGCGTGAACCTCAACCAGCTCGAGGCCTTTTACGGCAAAGATCGTGTGAGCCAGGCGCCTGCCGGGGCCGGGAACCAACTTGACGAGGATCAGCTAAACGAGGATCAGCTTGACGAGGATCGGGCTGCGTCCGCAAACCAGGCCGAGCCTGGCGGATCAAACGGCATCGCGATCGCGCCCTCCAATACCAGCGCTCACCACGCTCTGCTGCTGATCAATCCCCACACCTCCTTCTTCTTCCGGTCCGAACTACAAATGGCGAGCGATGAGGACCTCAACGCCTACGGCGCAGTGACGTGGGGCCAGTTCTTCGTCTACCAGGGGTTCAATGACCGCGCCGGCTGGATGCACACCACGAGCGGCGTCGATGCCGTGGATGAGTATCTCGAAGCGGTGGAGAAGAGGGGCGATCGCTTCTATTACAAGTACGGAAACGAGTCACGTCCGCTGGTGGCAACAGAGATCAGGGTGCCGTACAAGGCCGGCGACAGGGTGGCCGAAAAGAAATTCACCGTCTACCGGACCCATCACGGGCCCATCGTCCGCGAAGCCAGCGGCAAGTGGGTCAGCATCCGGTTGATGCAGGAGCCCGTGAAGGCGCTGACGCAGTCCTACACGCGCACTAAGGCGAGGGACTATAAGTCATACCGGCAGACGATGGAACTGCAGGCGAATTCATCGAACAACACTATCTTCGCCGATGCCGACGGCGACATTGCTTACTTCCATGGTAACTTCATTCCCAAGCGCGATACGAGTTTTGATTGGACCAAGCCGGTGGATGGCAGTAATCCGGCGACGGAGTGGCAGGGACTATTGTCTGTCGATGAGACTCCGCACCTGCTGAACCCCAAAACCGGCTGGCTCTACAACGTGAACAACTGGCCCTGGTCCGCGGCCGGGCTTAGCAGCCCGAAAAGGGAAGACTATCCTGCCTATGTCGAGAGCGGCGGCGAATCCGCGCGCGGACTGCACGCCATCAGGGTTCTGCAGAACACCAGGGATTTTACACTCGACAGGCTCATTGCCGCGGCGTACGACAGCTACCTGACGTGGTTTGAAAAGCCGATCCCGGCCCTTATCAAGGCCTGGGACCAGATGGCGGCCACCGATCCTCTGAAGGCGAGAGTAGCGGGGCAGATCTCTCTGCTCCGAAAGTGGGATCTGCGGTGGTCAGCGACGTCTGTCGCCACGTCGCTTGCAGCGTTCTGGGGAGAAGACATCCGGCGGCGGGTAGGCGGCGGCAGAAGGCCCGGCATCTCCGTTGACGACTCCATCGAACAGGCGCCCGCGGAACAACTCCTGCAGTCGCTGGCGGCGGCGTCCGAGAGACTCGCCGTTGACTTCGGAAACTGGAACACGCCATGGGGTGACATCAATCGATTCCAGCGCCTTACCGGCGACATCGTTCAGCCGTTTGACGATGCGGGACCAAGCATTCCCGTAGGTTTCACCTCCTCGCAGTGGGGTTCGCTGGCCTCATTCGGAGCGCGAGCGTACCCGGGGACGAAGAAGTGGTACGGCACCAGCGGGAACAGCTTCGTCGCCGTGGTGGAGTTCGGCGAGAGTGTTCGCGCCAAAGCCGTGACGGCCGGCGGTGAGAGCGGCCATCCGCCGTCTCCGCACTTTAACGACCAGGCCAAGCGGTACAGCACGGGCGACTTGCGGGATGTGTACTTCTATCGCTCACAACTGCAAGGCCACACCGAACGGAAGTACCATCCCGGAAGTTAGGACGCAGACTTATAACGTGGCGGGGTCGAGTTACTCGGACGCGGTGGACAGGTCCGCGCCCGAACGCTCGACCCCGGCGGCTTCCGTCAGAAGCGGTACTTGAGTGCCAGTTGCACGTTGCGCGCTCCCTGAGAGGTCTGCAGAAGTCCCAGCGTCGTACCAATAGCCCGAGTCGGAGCGTTCAGAATTGGAGTATTCGTCAAGTTGATGAACTCCCCGCGCACTTCCAGAACTTGATGCTCGGTAACGTGGAAGTTTTTCGCGAGGTTTACGTCGAACGTGTGGAGTCCCGGTCCGCGTATAGTACCGACTCCACAGTTTCCGAACGTGCCGGTAGCCGGTTGCGCATAGGCCGTCGGGTCAAACCACTGATAGCCGCCCTGTGGCGCACTCTGCTGGCCGAAGACCGTGCCCGGTGCAATGCAGTCCGCCCGCGCTCCCCGGCTTTGTGTACCGGAGACGTCTGTGGCGGAAATCGTCATCGGGAAGCCCGAATGGAGACTCAGAATTCCGGCTACCTCCCAGCCGCCGACGAAGCCGTCCACAATCTTGTTCATATTCTTGCCAAACGCCTGACCGCGTCCGAAGGGAAGACTGTACACCACATTGCTGACGAAGTTATGCGTGGCATCGTAGTCGCACGGCCCCCATTCCGCCGCCGCGTTGTAAATATTCTGGTAGTAGTAGTTACCTTGCCCTGACTGGCCTGCCTGGCCGTAATAGCCCAGGTTGTTAGTCATGCACTTAGAGTAAGTGTAAGCTGCCGAGAATTGCAAGCCGTTGCTCATTCGCTTCTGGACCACCACCTGCAAGGCGTCGTAGTCCTGATTGCCGATTGACGCCGTGCCCGAAATCTGTCCGATATCCGCCAGCAGCGAGGGGTTCCCCGCCAGGTACTGAGTGGGAGACACCGTGCCATCCGGGTTCAGCACTTTCTGGAAGTATGGCATGGGCACCATCAGGTGAGTGCTGCGCTGTCCCACATAAGAGGCGGACGCCGTCATACTGGGCGTGACCTGTTGCTGGATGGTCAGGTTCCACTGATTGGAAACAGCCGGCCGGACGTTGGGATCCCAGACTCGCAGCGTGACGCCGTGGAGCTGATCCCCCGGGTTACTGAGAAACGGCAGAAAACCCTGGTCGAGCGTTGATCCTGGCAAGGCCTGGTTCTGGCCCGCGGTGTATACGTTGTCGTGCTCTACGGCAAATGGCGGGTTGAGAGGCAGGCGCAGATTGGTGCCTGTGCCTTCCAGGTAATTGGAAAGCGTGTAGCCGCCGCGGATCACCGTCTTGCCTCTTCCCGGCGTGAAGGCGAACCCGATACGCGGTTGGAAGTTAGTGATGCCGTTGTACTGGTTGTATAACGCGCTGCAATTGTTAAACGGGCAGCTCTGCCCGGCCACGTATTCGGCGCCAGTGCTCAGGTTGAAGTTAGCCTGGCGGTTTTCCACTTCCCCCCAGGGCGAGTGTAGCTCCCAGCGAAGACCGAGATTCAGGGTTAAGTGGCTGGTCACCCGCCAGTCGTCCTGGTAAAACGCGCCGAAAGAGTTAGCGCGCTGACCCCACGTTCCACCGTTGACGCCGCCTTGAATCTCATCTGGAAGTCCCAGCAGGAAATCGGCCTCCGCGATTCCTCCGGTCAGGCCGGCGGCATTCGTAACTCCCGCGGCCTGTCCGGGTTTGGCGCTGGTATAGTAGCCGTTGAACAGGAGAGTGCCGGCCCGTCCGTTGTTTCCGGAATAGAACGTATCCACGCGGTACCGGTAGCCCTGAAAGCCGAAGTGCATTGTATGCGTGCCCTTAGTGTAAATTAGAGTATCTTCGAACTGAATGACTGTGTCGGCAAACAACTGATACACGTCGGAGGTGCCGAAAGTAGAGGCATTGCCGCCGGTCAGATTTATCGAAGGCAGAAAACTGGAGGGCACTCCGGGAATACCCACCGTTTGAGCGAAGTTAGTGAGCCCGTTCGAGGCCGAGCCGTTGTTAATGAATACATAGTTCACGCCAACGCGCAATTCATTGACCAGAGAAGGCTTTACGGTTCGAGTCCAGTCGAGTACGCCATTGTGTGTGGGAGACACGGCGAAGCTGTCATATGCGAGGGCGTAGGTCCTTTCCGTGGGGTTATCCTGCCGGCTTTGCGAGTAACGCCCCCATATACGGTCTTTGTCCGTGGCATTCCAATCGACCTTAAAATCCCCTTGGTCGCCATTGATGTCACTGCGCACACCGTATTGGAAATTGTTAAGCAGATTATTATTCACCGGCAGCGGATAGAACTGTGAGTTGAGGATCTTGGACGTCACCGGGTTGATGAGCGATTGAGGCACCACATTATTCGGAAACGGCACCCGGTTGCCGCTGGAATCGAGCGAGAAAGGATTGTAGATCTCCACCGGCTTGGCGGCCGTCAGAAGCGCTGAGAAATCGCCCTGGCGTTCCGCCGGCGTGATTAGGGTTGTAGTCATGGTACTGGTGGGAGTGTCCAGGCGCGAGCCTTGGTAGTCGGCGAAAAAGAAGAGCTTGTCGTGCTTGATCGGGCCGCCGAACGTACCGCCGAAATTATTCCAGCGTACCGCCGGGCGCTGGTCCCCAAGGAAATTGTTGGACCATGTGTTGGCATTCAACTGGTCGTTGCGGAAGAACTCATAGGCACTTCCATGAAATTGATTAGTGCCTGACTTGGTGGTTGCGCTGATGATGCCCCCCATATAGTTGCCGAATTCGGCGGGAGCAGTGAGTGTGATCTCGTTGAATTCCTGAATGGAATCCACGGCGGGCGCATAGCCGGCGTTGTTATCTGAAACCTGATTGTTGTCCAGTCCGTCCAGCATAAAGTTATTGGACTGTTCGCGGTTGCCATTGACATTCGGCCGTCCGCTGATACCCGTGGTCGCGCCACTCTCGAAGGTGGATGGATTGGGATTAATGCTCCCCGCCGCCAGCAGGGTCAACTGAAGGTAGTTGCGAGTGGCCAGGGGGAGCTCGGTGTTGGTGTTTGCGTCGATCACCTGACCGAGTTCGACTGACTGTGTCTGAAGCAATGGCGCGGCGCTGGTCACTTCCACGCTTTGCTTGATGTCTCCGACCTCAAGATCGAAATCCAGCCGGCCAATCTGATTCATTTGCAGCAGGACGTTGGACCGGGTTGCCGTGCGAAAGCCCTGGCTCTCCACCTTGACGTTATAGGTGCCCACAGGTAAGCGTGGCAGGTTGTAAACGCCATCGCTGTTAGTGACGGTGGATAGTTGGCTGCCTCGTTGCGTGTCGGCGGCTGTGACTTTGGCGTTTACAACCGCGGCGCCAGATGCGTCGCTGACTTTGCCGGTGATCGCAGCAGTAACTTGCTGACTCCAGGAGGTCACTGGCAGTGACATACACAAGAGCCCAAAAACGTAGGTGCATAAGTTTCGTTTGATCATAAATACTCCCAACTTTTCTCAAAGTATACGCTCGACAAAATTTCAAGTCAAGAATGGCCGTACACTTACAATTAAGTGTGTAATTTTGATATATCTGCTCTCACTGGTGGCTCTATGGGGCCAGAAACCCTGCACATAAAAAGGCGCGTCTATATGCGAACGGCGTGCATCCGGTTGTTACATCCAGGCGCGGCCAGGCTTCGCTATCATAGAGGCGTGTCTACTCGCCAGCATGCCGGCCCCGGACCCGCGACATCTCCGGATGTTCCTGAACCCTCACTCGCAGAGCGCGCGCGCACACTCGTGTCAGTCGCCCGCATCAGCAGCCTGTCCACGCACTCACGCAAGTTTCCGGGCTTTCCCTTCGGCTCCGTGATGCCGTATGCGGCTGACGATCTTGGCCGACCGGTTCTTTTCATCAGCAGCATGGCCATGCACACCCAAAACCTGCAGCACGACGCACGCGCCAGCCTGCTGATCACTCAACCGGATTCTTCCGGCGACCCGTTGGGGGCCGCCCGCGTCACCATTCTGGGCACTACCGCGGAAGTGCCGGCGGCGGAGGTCCGCGATCTGTATCTCTCCCGCTATGAGAACGCGAAGTATTGGCAGGAGTATTCCGACTTCTCATATCACAGGCTGGAAGTGTCGAGTGTCTACTTCATTGGCGGCTTCGGTGTAATGGGCTGGGTGCCGACTGAGGAATACACCAATGCCAGGCCCGATCCGCTGGCGGAAACGGCCCAGGAAATCATCCGGCACATGAATACCGATCATCCAGATGCTCTGCTTCTGATCGCGCGCCGGTTTGCAGGTGAAGCTGCAACCGAGGCTTCCATGACGGCCGTCGACCGTCTTGGATTCCATCTTCGCCTCACGACCGCCGACGGAGTTCATGGGCGCCGCGTGGCTTTTCCGCGAGAGATTGGTAACAAGGACGAAGCCAGGGTGGCTTTGGTGGAGATGACCCGGGAGGCTCGATCCTCCGGTTCACTTTGAGCCAGCGTTAAGAGACACAGGTGCCAGACACAGGTGCCTGCGTTTCCGGTTTGCGCTATTCTGGCAAAGAAAAGGCGAAACCGATGAAGCTGCCGCCGGCTGTCCCCCATACCTCCGCACTTGAATCCGTCGTCGCTCATTTCCGCAGCGAGCTTGGGCGCACCGAGTCTGTTGTGCGCGCCATCCGTCACGAACCTGCCACCGAAGGCAGCTATTGCGATCTGCCCGCCGCCCTGGACTCACGCCTTCACGCCGCGCTCACACGCCGCGGCATTGCCAGGCTCTACAGCCATCAGGCGCAGGCCTTCGGCCTGGTAAGCGCCGGCGCCCACACCGTCATTGTGACCCCGACCGCCAGCGGGAAGACGCTCTGCTATAACCTGCCTGTACTCGACCGGATGTCACGCGAACCGGACGCGCGCGCCATGTATTTGTTTCCCACTAAGGCGCTGGCCGAGGACCAGTTGCATGAGCTTCACGGCGCGGTGGAAGAGATGGGCGCCGACATCAAAGCCTTCACCTATGATGGCGACACACCGCAGGATGCGCGCAAAGCCATTCGCCAGCGGGCTGGAATCGTACTCACGAATCCGGACATGCTGCACAGCGGTATTCTGCCGCACCACACCCGCTGGGCGCAGTACTTCGAAAGTCTGCGGTATGTCGTCATCGACGAGCTTCACACCTACCGCGGCGTCTACGGCAGCCACATGGCGAATCTGCTGCGGCGGCTGCGGCGCATATGCGAATTCTACGGATCTAATCCAGTCTTCATCTGCTGTTCGGCAACTATAGCTAATCCGCGTGAGCTGGCGGAGGCGCTGACCGAATCGCCCTTCGAGCTGGTGGAACAGAACGGCGCTCCGCGCGGGGAGAAGTTTTTCATCTTCTACAATCCGCCCATCGTCAACCGGCAGTTGGGGATCCGCCGCAGCTACATCGGCGAAACACGACAGATCGCACTGAAATTTATCCAGCGGGACCAGCAGACCCTGGTCTTCGCCAACAACCGGCTGGCCACCGAGATACTGGTCACTTATCTCAAGGATGCCGTGGAGGGCGGGCCCCGCGCTCCCGACATCGTGCGCGGTTATCGCGGCGGATATCTACCTAAGGAGCGGCGGCAGATCGAGCGGGCTCTGCGCGCGGGCGAGATCCGGGCGGTGGTGGCGACTAATGCGCTGGAGCTTGGAATCGATATCGGCTCGCTGGACGCCGTCGTCATGGCTGGCTATTCGGGGACGATCGCATCCACGTGGCAGCGTGCCGGACGGGCGGGCCGGCGGAAGGGTGCATCGGTCGCGGTACTGGTAGCCACCAGCGCGCCGCTCGATCAGTATATCGTCGAGCACCCGGATTATTTTTTCGGAAACTCGCCCGAGCATGCTCACATCAACGCGGACAATCTGGAGATTCTGCTGGCGCATTTGAAATGCGCGGCTTTCGAGTTGCCATTGCGTGCCGGCGAAAAGTTCGGTCCGCACGAGACAGGCGAGTTGTGCCGCTTCCTGGAAGACACGGGCTTCTTACATCAATCGGCCGGCGCATGGCATTGGACATCTGAGAGCTACCCCGCCAATGGCGTCAGTCTGCGCGCCGTGAGCAGCGAGAATTTCGTAGTGGTGGACATATCGGGCGAATCGCAGGTGATCGGCGAAGTACCGTTCCCAGCAGCGCTCACGACGTTGCATGAGAAAGCTATCTATCTGCATGAGGCCCGGCAGTATCAGGTGGAGCGCTTCGATTATGAAAACCGCAAGGCCTATGTGCGCCGCGTCGACTGTGGTTACTACACCGACGCGATCGACTACACGCACGTGAAGATCTTGCGGGAGCATGAGACTGCGCCCGTGGATGGCGCCGCCAAGGTGCATGGCGATGTGCGCATCCACCGCAAGATCGTGGGCTTCAAGAAAATCAAATTCTACACTAATGAGAATGTGGGCTCAGGTAAGCTCTCAATGCCGGAGCAGGAGATGCACACCACGGCGTTCTGGCTGCATTTCCCGGCGGAATTCGTGGCGCGCTTCCCCGATTTGACGGCGGCGGAACGGGAGAGTGGCGTCGCCGGCATCGGACACGCGCTGCGCACGGTTGCATCGCTGCTGCTGATGTGCGATCCACGCGACTTGGGGCTGGCGATGGGCAGCGGAGACGAGTGCTTTTCGCCCAACTTATACCTCTACGATGACTATCCGGGCGGAATTGGACAGAGCGCCCCACTGTATCGGATGGCGGAGCGGGCGCTGGCACAGACTAAGGAACTGATCGCGGCATGTGGATGCGACGCCGGCTGCCCTTCATGCGTGGGCCCGCTGGGTGAGTTGGGAGAGAATGGAAAAGCCGCCGCTGTGCGGATATTGGCGGAGCTGACTCGTCAGGTGAGTTCAGCCGGCGAAAGACAAGCAGAGACTCCACGATCAGACCAGCCACCTGAGCTCTGATCGCGAACCAAGGAGGGTTTCGTGAAAATAGGACTTACCGCTTCACTGGCGCTGGGCAGCATGTTCCCGGCAGTTGTGATGGCCGCCTCCTGCGAGAGCCTGGGCGCGCTTGCGCTGGCCGACGCCCGGATCACGATCGCACAGGCGGTACCGGCGGGCACCTTTTCGCCCCGCGCGGGTCAACCCGGAGGAAAGGCCGAAGCTGCCAACCCCTACAAGGATCTGCCGGAGTTCTGCCGCGTAGCCGCCACGCTCACGCCAACCGGCGATTCCGATATCAAGGTGGAAGTCTGGCTCCCGGCGGCCGGCTGGAATCGGAAGTTTCAGGCGGTCGGCAATGGAGGCTGGGCGGGCGTGATCAGCTATTCGGCCATGGCCGAAGCGGTCCGGGCGGGATATGCCACGGCCTCCACCGATACGGGCCACGTGGGCGGCAGTGGAAGCTTCGTGCTGGGGCATCCCGAGAAGCTCATCGATTTCGGGTGGCGCTCCGAGCATGAGATGACCGTAAAAGCCAAGGCGATCGTCCAGGCGTTCTACGGCAGCTCGCCCGCGCGGTCGTATTGGAATGGCTGTTCCACAGGCGGCAGGCAGGCGCTCAAGGAGGCGCAGAAATTCCCAGACGATTTCGACGGCATCATCGCGGGCGCTCCCGCCAATCGGACGGCGCTCGGTCTATGGATTGCTTTCGCCCTGCTGAAGGATTCCGCCAGCTTCATCCCAGCCGCGAAATATCCCGCGATACATCGGGCAGTGCTGGCTGCGTGCGATGCGCGCGATGGAGTCAAGGACGGCCTGATAGAAAACCCAAGCCTCTGTAAGTTCGATCCGCAGGTATTGTTGTGCAAAGGTGCGGATGGCGCGGATTGCCTCACAGCTCCGCAAGTTGAAGCCGCCAGGAAAGTCTACAGCCCCGGCAAGAATCCCCGCACCGGAGCGGAGTTGTTTCCTTCCCTGGCGCCGGGCAGTGAGCTGGGGTGGGGCACTATGGGCGGCGGACCGGAGCCGTATGGAAACATCCTCGACCAGTACAGGTACGTCGTTTTCAAGGATGCCGCCTGGGACTGGCGGACCTTTGATTTCGATCGCGACATCCCGCGTTCCGAGCATCCGGAAAACGTCGTCATGAACGCTACCGACCCCAACCTGAAACCATTTTTCGCGCACAACGGAAAATTGCTGATCTATCACGGATGGAGCGATCCGAACGTCTCACCGTTCAACACCATCAAGTACTACCAAAGCGTGTTGGACACCATGGGCGGCGCCTCAAAGACGTCGGGCAATGTCCGCCTTTTCATGGCGCCAGGAATGGGACATTGCGGCGGCGGAGAGGGACCCAACACTTTTGACAAAGTCGGCACCCTCGACAGTTGGGTGGAGGATGGCAAAGCGCCCGAGAGCATCCTTGCCTCGCACAGCACCGATCGCAAAGTGGACCGCGTCCGCCCGCTCTGCCCGTATCCGCAGGTGGCCAAATATAAGGGCACGGGCAGTATTGACAGTGCGGCCAGCTTCACATGCCAGCTACCGTGAATCACTTGGCGGCGTTTTCGCAGCCGCAGGCGGGGCAGCCGTTGTCGAGCACAATCTTCCACTTCCCTTTGGCTTCACGCCTCCACACGGAATTGAAAGTGCCCACGCGCTTTCCCGAGGGGTCGCGGACCAGCGAGAGCGATTAGATCCGCCGCGTCCCTGCCCCCGTATGCATCAATCGTCTATACTGATACATATGAAGACTACTCGGACCACCTTGAACCTGGACGAGGAGCTTCTACACACTGCTCGTGAATTCACAAAGATTCAGGAAAAAACCGCCTTGATTCATGAGGCCCTTCGTCAACTGATATCCAGGGAAGCGGGTAAGCGCCTTGCCGCGTTAGGAGGCACCATGCCCGGCTTCCAGGCTGGACGCCGGCGGAGATCCACGCCAGCCCGATGACCCTGATCGACACGTCGGTATGGGCCAATCATTTCCGCTCGCCGAGTGTCAAGCTGGTGGAGTTGATAGACGGCGAATCGGCTGGCATGCATCCGTTTGTCTTCGGTGAATTAGCGCTTGGAAACCTTAAGAATCGCGGCTCTGTGCTGGTCTATCTGAGTCGTCTGCCGCAGGCGCCTCTCGCGCGGGAGAGTGAAGTCCACCACCTCCTGGACTCTCGACGCCTGTGGGGCACTGGCTTGGGATGGATAGACCTGCACCTCTTGGCATCCGCGGCAATTGCCGGTTGGGACTTGCTGACGGATGATCGCGCCATGAAGAAGGCCGCGCATGCCTTAGGACTCGGACACCCGGACGCGTAATCTGCTTCTTCTACTTTTCTGTCGGCTTTACCACAGGCAAGCCAGATTCTTTCAGGGCCCGCCAGCCGCCATCCAGCGAAATGGCATTGGTGTAGCCCATCTTCTGAAGGTTGTCCGCAGCCAGCGCCGAACGGAAACCGCCGCCGCAATAGAGAATGATCCGGGTCGCTTTGTCCGGCACTTTAGCCTCAATGTCGCGTTCAATGACGCCCTTGCCCAGATGCACCGCACCGGCCACGTGGCCCGCGTCCCACTCGGTATCTTCGCGAGTATCCACCAGCACATGCGGCTCGTTGGCGGCCACCATCTTCTCATAAGCGCCGATGTCGATTTCTTTGATCCGCGACTTTGCGTCGTCCACCAGCTTCAGAAATCCAGGGTTATGCGCCACAGTTCCGGTGCCCCTCCACTCCTCCACATTTTGCTGCTTTCCTCATCATTCCACCCGCCTGATCCTGGCCCCAACCTGGGCCAGTTTCGCCTCAATTTTCTCATAGCCGCGGTCGATGTGGTAGACACGGTCGATCACCGTCTCGCCCCTGGCCACCAGCGCTGCCAGCACCAGGGAGGCGCTGGCGCGCAGGTCTGACGCAATCACTCCGGCGCCGGTCAATTCGCGCGGCCCCGCAACAATTGCCTGTTTGCCGTCCAGCCGGATATTAGCGCCCATGCGCGCCAGTTCCTGCGCGTGCATGAAGCGGTTCTCGAAAATGGTTTCCACCACAATCGCGATCCCCTCGGCCTGCGTCATCAGAGCCATGTACTGCGCCTGAAGGTCAGTGGCGAAACCGGGGTACTCCTCGGTGGTCATGTCGATCGAACGCAGCCGGCCGCCTCCGCTCACGCGCAGTGACGACGGCGAGGGCTGTGTCACACCGGCGCCGGACTGTTGCAGCTTGGACACAAGCGCCTCCAGGTGCTCCGGATTGCAATCGGCTACCGTAAGATCGCCGCCCGTGATGGCTCCGGCTATCAGGAATGTTCCAGCCTCGATACGGTCCGGGATGATGGTGTGGACCGCGCCGCCCAGCCGCTCCACGCCCTGCACCCGAATGGTGGACGTGCCCGCGCCCTCAATCCTGGCCCCCATCTTGACCAGCAATTCGGCCAGGTCCACAACCTCAGGTTCGCGCGCCGCATTGCGCAGCACGGTCTCGCCTTTGGCCAGCGTGGCCGCCATCATCAGATCCTCAGTGCCGGTAACCGTGATGCGGTCAAAATGGATCACGCCGCCGCGAAGCCCTTCTGGGGCCACGGCTTCAATGTAGCCGTGGGTCTGGTGGATGCGCGCGCCCAGTTGTTCCAGCCCGAAGATGTGCAGGTTGATGGGCCGCGCGCCGATAGCGCATCCGCCGGGCAGCGAAACCCGGGCCCGCCCGCATCGCGCCACCAGCGGCCCCAGCACCAGGCTGGACGCGCGCATGGTTTTCACCAGCTCGTACGGCGCCTCGGGGCTGGCGATCTGCGGCGTATGCAGCCGCACAGCTTCGCCGTCTCCATCGATATCGCCTTCCACCTTCGACCCGATATCCACCAAGAGCCGCTGCATGGTACGGATATCGCGCACGCGCGGAATGCGTTTCAACGTCACCGGTTCATCAGTGAGCAGAGCCGCGGCCAGCGCCGGCAGCGCGGAGTTCTTCGAGCCGTTGGTGTGGATCTGCCCTTTGAGGACAGCTCCGCCTGTAATCACGAATTTATCCATTGCAACCTTTCAAGGAATGGGTCCCTTTCATGGCGCGGAAACCCTCATTCACTTGGCGAGAGCCTGCGCGATGCGTCCGCCGGATTCTGCCAGCCGCCGCTCCGCCTCTTCCCTGTCGAGACCGGATTTGCCCATCAGGATCGCCGTCCGCACGCTGTTGCCGGCCGCGGCCAGCAGTTCACCGGCGCGCTGGTATGAGACCCCGGCCGCCTGCGCCACAATGCGCCGCGCCCGATCTACCAGCTTGGTATTCTTCGGCTGCACATTCACCATCAGGTTGCCGTAAACGTATCCCAACCGGATGAACGCCCCGGTAGAGAGCATGTTCAATACCAGTTTCTGCGCCGTCCCGGCTTTCAGGCGCGTGGAACCCGCCACCACTTCGGGGCCCACCAGCGGCGTTATCGGAATGGCCACCGCGCGCGCCAGTTCGGATTCGGGCGTACAGCTGATCCCCACGGTCACCGCCCCCATCCGCCTGGCTTCCGCCACCGCTCCCAGCACATATGGCGTTCTCCCGCTGGCCGCAATTCCTACCAGCACGTCGCGCTCCGTAAATCCGCGGGCCAGGAGATCGCGTACGCCGATGGCCGGGTCGTCCTCAGTGGTTTCGGTGGCGCAACTCAACGCCGCCTCGCCGCCCGCGATGATCCCCTGCACCATCTGCGGCGGCACGCTGAACGTGGGCGGGCATTCTGAAGCATCCAACACGCCCAGCCTGCCACTGGTCCCGGCGCCGATATAAAACAACCGCCCGCCGCCCTGGAACGCCTTCACGATGGCATCCACAGCGCGTGCGATTGAGCCCAGCTCGCGCCCCACTGCGTCCGCCACCTGGTGGTCTTCCTGGTTGATAATGCGCAGCACTTCCTCGGTGGGCAGCGCATCGATCGACGCAGACGCCGGATTAGGTTGTTCGGTAAGGAGCTTCTCGATCGCCGGCATGGCTCTATCTTGGCATGCTTTATCTTAACAACCACTATTTCCAAACCATTGCAGATGGCCGATCGTCTAAGCTCTGAACTGGAGGCCGCGATGCACGATCTGTGGCAGGATTTTCGTTACGCTCTGCGCACTCTCGGTAAGAACCCGGGTTTCACGGCGGTCACAGTGCTCATTCTGGCGCTTGCCATTGGCGGCAACAGCGCTATTTTCAGCGTGGTCGACGGTGTCCTGCTCAAGCCCCTGCCCTATCCGGAACCCGATCGCCTGGTCCGCATCTTCGGCGTCTGGCCCAAGTTCAATGACTTCGCGATGTCCCCGGCGGACTTCCTGGACTTCCGCGCGCGCAATCGCGTTTTTTCGCAAATCGCCCTCTACACCCGCCGCGATCTCGACCTCACAATCGGCGACAAGCCAGAGAGCCTCAAGGCCATGGCCGTTTCCGCCGGGTTCTTCGAAGCCCTGGGCTTCGCGCCGATTTTAGGCCGCACGTTTCAATCCGGCGATGAACTGGGCGGCGCCGGAAAGTCCGTGGTCCTGAGCTATGGTTTCTGGCAGCGCCGCATGGGCGGCGACCCGAATATCATCGGCCGGACCCTGACCTTGTCCGGAGCGCCCTACCAGGTAGCCGGTGTCATGCCGGCAGGTATTCAGCATGTGGGCGGCGACTACCACTCGCTGCCGCACGGCGAGAACGTAGAGCTGTGGTGGCCCATGCCTCTTGAACCGGGACGAATGCCGCGCGGCGCTCACTATTTGAATGCGATCGCGCGTCTGCAGCCGGGCGTACCGCTCGAAAATGCCGAAGCCGGCATGAACGTTATTGCGGCGCAGTTGGCCAGACAATACCCGGACACGAACACGGGCCAGCACATCAGGCTGGTTACGTTGAAAGAGGAAATTGTGGGGCGTGCGCGTCTCACGCTATTGGTGCTGCTGGGAGCGGTTGGATGTGTACTGTTGATTGCCTGCGTTAACGTAGCCAACCTGTTGCTGGCTCGCGCCACCGGGCGCCAGCGTGAGATTGCGCTGCGGTCGGCCCTGGGCGCCGCGCGCGGGCGCCTGGTGCGGCAGTTGCTCACCGAAAGTATGGTGGTGGCCGCCCTCGGCGGCATCCTGGGGCTGGCGCTCGGCACCGTTGGCATGAAGGCCCTGGTGAGTCTGGGTTCTCAAAAACTGCCCCGCCTCCAGGCTGTCCAGATGGATGCCGGGATTCTCGCCTTCACGGCCGGGGTGGCCATCTGCACCGGCCTTTTGTTCGGTCTGGCGCCGATAGCGGCGGCCTTCAAGATCGATCTGAACACGGCATTGAAAGAGGGCAGCCGAACCGCTTCCGGCGGTATTGGCCAGAGCCTGCGCGGCGTCCTGGTGAGCGCCGAAATCGCTCTTGCCCTGGTGCTGCTGGCCGGCGCCGGGCTGCTGATGCGCAGCTTCGTCAACCTGCAGCGCATGGACCCGGGCTTCCACCCGGATCGCGTGATCACCATGGAAATCCACCTGCCCCGCAAACGTTACGCTGACGAGAAAGCCATAGCGCGTCTCTTCGACAATCTGGTGGGGCGCGTGCAATCGTTAACCACCGTGCGGTCTGCCGGCCTCAGTACCGACGTGCCCTGGACCGGGTACGATGAGAACTCTAATTTCGATGTCGTCGGGCGTCCCTCGCCGCCGCATGATGGGCCGATGGGCCGCTATCATGGTGTTTCGCCGGATTACTTCCGCGCCATCGGCACGCCGCTTGTTAGCGGCCGTTTCCTGACCCTGCGCGACAGTGCCGATGCACCGAAGGTTGTGCTGGTCAACTCGGCCCTGGCTCACAAGTACTTCCCCGGCGAAGAGGCGGTCGGCAAGCGGCTGGATCTCTGGGGAGCAACCAGGACGATTGTCGGGGTCGTGGGCGACGTAAAAGATACTCCGGGAGCCAAACAGGCAGTGCCGGCATATTACTTTCCCCTTGCCCAGCAAGCGTTCCAGGATGTTGCGCTGGCCATCCGCACGTCAGGCGACCCGGCCAATGCGGTGGAAGCGGTGCGGCGCGAGGTGGCTGTGCTCGACAAAGACCTCCCGCTCACGCAGATTCAGACGCTCGATGAGATCGCCTCGTCTGCCGTAGCCGGCCCGCGGATGACACTGCTGCTGGTTGCCATCTTCGCCACTCTGGCAATCGTGCTGGCGGCCGTCGGGATCTACGGCGTGATGGCCTATGCGGTCGGCCAGCGTGTGCAGGAGATTGGGATTCGCATGGCCCTGGGTGCCCAGAGGCGCGATGTGTTGCGTATGATCCTGGCGCAGGGCGCGCGTCTGGCGCTGGCCGGACTGATTGCCGGAATGGCCGGTGCGTTCGCCCTTACCCGCCTGCTGTCCAACCTGCTCTACGGCGTGACCGCCACAGACCCGGCGACCTTCGCGGTGGTGGCATGCCTCGGACTTGCGGTAGCGCTGGCGGCCTGCTACATCCCAGCGCGGCGGGCGGTAGCGGTGGACCCCACTGTCGCCTTACGTTATGAGTAATCGCCTTGTGTTGTCAGTAGCGGTCTACCAATAGCGCCTAAACCAATTCCAACTCCGCGGACCACACGCCTTCGAAGTCCATGAAATACGCGTCTACATCAAGCTCCGGTATAGCCTTCTGCAGATTCTCCGCCGCCCGCTGCAACTCGGCGCGATGATGCTCCGCCTCCACGCGCGCATCGCCGCCGAAGCCCTCAGCCAGTCCGCCATAAGCGCCGCAGTCGGAATGCACCATCAGGATCACGCGCCGGGTGCCATGCAGCTGCATCGACTTGCGGATCTGTTCCAGCACAAACTCGCGGTCGCCCTCACGGTCGGGCGAGGCCAGGGACTTGGCGCCGCCGGCAATTTTGATGGGATCGGAATAAGCCACGCCTGCGCGCTTGAGAAACTTTCGGAACCCCAGTTCAAACCGGTTATCGAAGCACCAGATGATGGCCGCATCGCATTGATACCTCTCGCGTGGAGCATCGAAGTGAAACACTTTTTTCATAGCGCGCCGCCCTCCCCTACATTATCGCTGGTACGCCGGCTCCAGCCGCTGGCGCTACCGACTCCGCTATATTCAAGTTAGTGCGCAATTTCCACACCGGCCGGCTCCCCCCCGTAACTTCTATCCTCCTGGTGGAAAGCGGAAGCCGCGGCCTGCTGGAAGGCCTCATCGCCGGTCTTCGCAGTTCCTGGGGCGACCGGGTTTTTATCGATCTGGTCACCTGCTACGCTACCCTCCCCAAGGGTTTCCAGGCGGAGAACACGCGGGTTTACCGCGTGGCCGATTACCGCGGCCGCCCGGCCCGCGCCCGTCTCTACCGGGAATTGGCGCAAAACCGCTACTCCTTAATGGGCATCGTATGCTCCGCGGAGCCCGTGATGACCAAGTGGAAATGGGTGCTGGCTCTCCGCATTCCCGCCAAGATTTTTATTATCAATGAGAACGGCGATTACTTCTGGCTCGACCGCAAGAACCTTCGCCCCCTCCGCCAATTTGTACTTTACCGCTCAGGTCTGGCCGGAGCCGGCGCGGTGCGCACACTGGCCCGCCTGATTTCCTTTCCGTTCACTTTGCTCTATCTGTTACTCTATGCAACTGCCGTGCATGCCCGGCGCGTCCTTCGTAGAGGTTGACTTATGAAAGCCATCCAGGTAAGAGAAACCGGCGGCCCCGAAAAGATGGAATTGGTGGACATCCCCACGCCGCAACCAGGGCCGCGGCAGGCCCTGGTCCGCATCGCAGCCAGCGGCGTGAACTTCATCGATGTGTATTTCCGAACTGGTCTGTACAAGGCCGACTTCCCGATTTCCCTTGGCAGTGAGGCCGCCGGAACCGTGGAGGCCATCGGGGCCGATGTCACTGAAGTCGCACCCGGCGATCGCGTGGCATACGCCATGGCGCGTGGTTCTTATGCCGAATATGCCGTGGTGCCGGCCGCGCAACTGGTCCGCATTCCCGACTCCATCGGCTTCCCCACCGCCGCTGCCGCCATGCTGCAGGGCATGACGGCCCACTACCTCACGCATTCCACCTTCCCGCTCAAAAGCGGCGACACCTGCCTGGTGCACGCGGCTGCGGGCGGCGCCGGCGGCCTGATTGTCCAGATGGCCAAAATGCTAGGCGCGCGCGTCTTCGGTACCGTCTCCACCGAAGCCAAGGCTCTGGTGGCGCGCGAATCCGGCGTGGACGAAGCCATCCTTTATACCCAGCAGGATTTCGAGGCTGAAGTGAAGCGCCTCACCCATGGCGCGCCTTCCGGCCCCGGCGTACATGTGGTCTACGATTCCGTCGGCAAGACCACTTTCGACAAGAGCCTGAACAGCCTTCGCCCGCGCGGAACCCTGGCGCTCTTCGGCCAATCGAGCGGCACGGTGGCCCCGTTCGACCCCAACCTTCTCAACGGCAAAGGTTCTCTGTTCCTGACGCGCCCCAGCCTGGGCCATTATCTGCTCACGCGCGAAGAATTGCTTTGGCGCGCGGGTGACGTGCTCAACTGGATCGCGGCCGGCAAGCTCAAGGTGCGCATTGACCGCACGCTCCCGCTGGCCGAAGCCGCCGCCGCCCATCGCGCGCTCGAGGGCCGCCATACGGCCGGCAAGTTGCTTCTCAGCGTCTCCTAACCCATGACCCTCCAGGCCAAGCTGACGCTCGGCTCCGTGCTGCTGGCCACCCTTATCGTCGGGCTCATCTCCGCCGTGGACCTGGGCAACATCATGCAGATCGAATTCGATTCCACGCTTGACCGCGCCGACCTGGTGAAGAGCCAGGCCATTGAGGCTGTTACCGAGGCCGTCAACCGCCAGCCGCGGTCCACCTCCATGCATGATGCCGTCCGCGATCCCGCGCTAACCGAAAAACTCCGCAAGCTTGTGACCGCTTCCAAAGCCATCCTGGAAATCGCCCTGGTGGAGCCGGACTCGAACGAGATCATCGGCGATACGCTGCCCAACCGGCTGGGCGTCATCGCTATCCCGCAAAACCCCGACTTCCGGCAACTGGTGAAAGAGACCGGCTGGATTGCCAAGATGCAGGTGCTGATGCGCAGCGACGTCCAGTATTATGAGCTTGAGAATAAATTGGGTGTCGGCGCCACCCCGGACAAGCCCCTGCTCAATCTCCGGGTCATCGTGGTTCCCTCTCTGATCCGCAACGAAATGATCCCCACCTTGAAACAGAACGCTAATATCGCAATCATTTCGGTGATCGGGGCGGTCATCCTTACGTTCCTGTTTTCGGCTGTGGCGTTCCGCCCGTTGGGAAAGATCGGCCACATGCTGGATCTGGTGGCCCGCGGCGAATTCGAGCCTGAAACGGCCGCTCCCGACAAGACCGCCACCGACGAACTCTCCGTCATGGCTTCCAAAGTCAGTCTGCTGGGCCAGCGCTTACGCGGCGCGCAATACGAAGTGTCGGACCTGCGCGGCAACATCGATCGCATCATGCAGGACCTCGAAGACGCCGTCTTTATTTTTAACCGTGAGCGCCTCCTCGTCTTCGCTTTCGGGTCGGTTAAAAAATTCATCGGCAAGAATCGCGCCACCCTCCCCGGCCTGACCATCTCCGATGTCTTTCCGCCCTCCGCCACTCTCGGCCTGCTGATCGCCCAGGCATCGCAGACAGGGCGCACGGTTCGCAAGCGGCGTGTGCCGTCAGGCGCGCCCGGTGAAAGCCCGGCGGGGCTGGGCGTGGTGCTGCTTTCCGTCGATATCCTGGAAACTCTTCCCGGCGCCACTGGCCCCGGTGCCGGCCTCCTGGTGCGGCTGAGCGACCCGGAGGCCCAGCGCAAAATCGGCCGCGAACTTCAGACCGCCGACCGTTTGGCCGCCATCAGCAGAATCTCCGGCGGCGTGGCCCATGAGGTTAAGAATCCGCTTAACGCCATCCTGCTGCATGTGGAGGTGGCGCGCGCCAAGCTTGCGCACGGTGACACGGAGATCGCGCCCCAGATGGAAATCATCTCCCGCGAAATTCTGCGCCTGGATCGCGTAGTGAAGACTTTTCTCGATTTCACCCGCCCCGTGGAACTCAATCTGCGCAATGTGCCGGTCCAGGAATTGGTCAGCGAAATCGGGGACCTGGCGCGCCCGCAAGCAGCTGCCTCCCAAATTCAGATCGACGTCCAGCAGGAAGCCGAGGGCGTGGAAGTCCGGGTGGACCGCGATCTGCTAAAGCAAGCCGTTCTCAACGTGGTTGTCAATGCCATGCAGGCCATGCCGGAGGGCGGCAGGCTGCGTTTCGAATCCTCCGCTAACGAGGAAACCGCGGAGATTCGCGTGTCCGATACCGGTTCGGGGATTCCCCCGGAATTGCGCGAAAAAATCTTTCGCTTATACTTCACTACACGCAAAGAGGGATCGGGAATCGGCCTTGCCATGACGTTCCGGATTGTCCAGTTGCACGATGGTACAATCGATTTCACCAGCGAAGCGGGGAAGGGTACCACGTTTTCTATCCGCCTGCCGATCGCAGTCTGAGATGAAGGCGCCCAGATGAAACGTAGCGCCAAAACGAAAGCCACCCAAGCCATCCTGGCAGTCTGCATGGCGATATTGCTCGCGGGTTGCGCATTGCGCCGCACTCCAAAGGCCGCCGCTACCGTACCTGCGGCACCCAAGCCTGTGGCCGTCGTGCCGCCTGCCCCGCCCCCGCCGCCGCTTTCCATTCCCCAGACGAGTGTGGAATTGCCGAAGGCCCAGCCTTTGGACCCCGAAGCCCTGGTCACGGTGCCGCAGCCCGAGCCCGTTCCGGAAACATCCACGGTTACCCGGTCCTCGCGGCGGCCTAACGTTGCCGGTCCGGCCGCCGTATCGAACGCCCCACCGAAGACTGAGACGGCGCCCGTACCTCCGCAGCCGGAGCCCGAGCGTCCTCCCATCCAGGAAATCGTGCCGGTCGCCGAACAGAAACGTCTCCTCGAATCCTTCCTGCGCCGTAAGGCCGAGATCGACCGGATCCTGGAACAAACCAAGCACCGCAAACTTGGGAAGTTACAACTCGGCGTGGTCCGCACCATCAAGTCATTCGAAGACCAGGCCGTGGAGGCCCAAAATCACGGCGATTTCCGGCAGGCCGACGCTCTGGCTGAGCGGGCTGAAACCCTGGCCAAGGACTTACAGAGCGGCAAGTGATCTGCCCGTCTTTGTCCCAGGCGTGGACACCATCGTCCCAGTTGTGGGCACTGTCCCGTGGAGCCCGGCCCCCGTCCTGCGCTGCCTGAATTCATTACGCGCGGCACTTGACGTGCAAGCCCTCTCCACCCGGGAGGCCTCATGCCGAAGAACGAACGCATTCGGGAACCGCTCGCTGGTTTGCCGACATTGGAACACCTCGTGGAACGCACGGCGGCTGGTTGGAAGTTGATCGCCCTGGAATGGGAGCGCCCAGCCACTGCCGCTCCCGCTGAGCCGCCGCTGCAAGTGATCGAAGAGATCCCCTATGGACTTCAGGTGGCGCCCGACTGCACCGGCCTGACGGAGAGCCCGTCCGAACGCCAGATCATCATCATTGCCCTGGACATGATTGTGGAAGATCGCCCGCTCTCTCACGTGGCTGACGAGTTGAACCGCCGCGGCTACACAACGCGAGAGGGCAAGCCTTGGACTCCTGCGGTTTTGTTCACGTTGCTGCCGCGGATGATTCAGGTGGGCCCCAGGGTGTTTGCCAGCGAGGAGTGGAATACCAGGAAGCAGAGACTGCCCAGGGTGGTTTGAAGATTGAGGGGCAGGTGAAAACCCGCCCCTCACTTTACTGCGGCTGGTTAGAAATACAAGCGCAGCGAAAGCTGCAGGTTTCGCACGTCGTTCGTCTTGCTGGTGATCTTCCCGAAGGTGGCAAGATTCGTCGGATCGGTGTTGACGTTGCCCCAGTTCGGGTGATTGAAAACGTTGAATGCCTCAGCGCGGAATTGCATCCCGGTCTTTTCCGTGAATGAGAATTTCTTGAAGAGCCCCACGTTCCAGTTCTGGAAGCCCGGATTGTGAAGTACGTTCCGGAAGCCCGCGGGCTGCGAGTTGAACGTGTTCTTCGCGGGCTGGGAGAAGAGCAGGTTCCCGTTCGAGTCCGTGGTTTTGAACCAGTACTTGGCGTCGCTGCTGCCATTTAGGGCGATGTCGTGAACGATCGCCGGAGTCGCATTCATCACCCAGAACTGGCCGCTGGCGCCGGTACCCTGCATGCTGCCGTCCTGGCCTACGCCCGCGTAGTCGTTGCTATTGGCGACACTGAAGGGCAGCCCCGTCTGGAACTGCGTGATGCCGCTGACCTGCCACCCGCCAAGCACTTTGGCCGCCAGGTTGTGCTGGTTGCGCAGGAACGGAAGTTCGTAGATGTAATTGATGATCATGATATGCCGCACATCGAAGTCCGACTGTCCCCAAAGATTGTGCGCATCGTAGGTGTTCGGAATGATGTCGCGCTGGGCCGAACCGTCGTCCATACTCTTTGAGAGCGTGTACGCCAGGCCGAACGCGAACCCGTGGGTGAAGCGGCGATTCCAGCTCAACTGGAACGAGTTGTATCGCGAGTTGGCCACGTTGTCCGATTCGCGAATGGAGTTATAACCCTTATACGGCCGCAGGGCGTCCAGGTTAACACCGGGGTTGGCCAGAACGGTCGCAATCGTCGGCTGGTTGATGTCGGCCTCGCGCTGCTGGTGCAGGCCACGGCGGCCCACATACGCCACCGAGAGAACCGTGTTCGCGTAGAACTGTCTCTCAACTGTAAAATTCCAGTTCCATGCCTCCGGGTTCTTGAAGTCCTTGCTCTGCGTGGTAACTGTTAAGGGAAGCAGGTTGGTGGAAGTGCCGCCCGGGTTATCCACGTTTCCGCCGGTAACGTTGGCCGTGGGTTGAAAGGGTGGGTTGCCGCCAAGGAAGATCGAGTCGCTCACTCCCAGGCGAGTGATGAATCGGCCGGCACCGGTGCGGATGACCGTCTTATCGTTGAGTTCGTATGCGATACCCGCGCGCGGTTGAAAATCGTTCCATTGGATGTCTGAGAAACGCGATGGAGCGCCGCGGAACAGGTACTTGAGCGACGGATCGCTGGCTTCGGGAAAGCGGCCGGTTGCATAAGACGGGAAGCCCGTGCCGGGAATCACCAGGCCGTTATAACGGTCGCCCGAATTCAGGACGACGGTGCCGGCATTGGGGCCGGTCCCAACTACCGTGACGGCCTTGCTGGGGTCATAGTACTTAGTGTCGAACGCCGCCATGTTCCGCCAGAGCGCGCTGTAAGGCACGATCACCGAGTAGCGGACGCCGTAGTCGACATGCAGCTTCTGCGAGGCCTTCCAGCTATCCCCCGCGAACCCTTCCCACATGCTGCCGCGGAAGACGGTATAGGCGCGCTGGCCCAGTTCCGAATAAGTATCGAACAGGCCCAGCGCGGCGTTAGCGGCCGCCACACCCGTCGTGGGCAAACCGCTGTTCAGCCGCGTGTCGCTGAAAGCGAACTGGCCGTTCTGATTGTTGGTGCAGGTGGGGCAGGCGCTCACGTTGATTTCGTCGTTGTCGTTTTCGCCCGACTTCTCATAGAGGAATCCGAACTTAAGAGTGTGGCTGCCCTTTACCCAGGTGAAGGTGTCCGAAACGTCATAGATCGGTCCCGAGGAGTGCGACGGGTACGGCCCCCCGCTGAGCCCGTTGAACTTGGTCATATTGACCGTGGGAATACGGTTAGGGATCAGCTTTCCCTGGGGAAAGATGTATGGGTAGTTAAGGCCGACCGTGGTGCGATCCAGGAAATTGCGCCGTATCCACCGGGATGTAGACGTCGTCCAGGCTGACGGTTGCCAGGAACTCATTGACCATGGTCGGGCCGATGGTCCAGATGTGATTCAGGGAGTTGGTCTGGTTGGGGCGGTTGAAGAACTTCGGTGTTTCAGTTCGTGCCGCCGTCGAGCGGCTGGTACTCGTCGAAGGCATAATTCATGCGCCGGAACTGGAGGCGCTGCTTGTCCGATCAGGTTGATATCGACCGCCAGACGTATCCTTGCGCTGGTGCTGCGGATGGTTCAAGGCCAGCGACCAGTTCGTGGTGCCGTTGATAAACCCGCCCAGGTTGGGCGCGGGCCAGGCCTTCAGGATGCCCAGGCCATTCGGGCTGAGCTGCCCTTTCGGGATCACATTGCCCGGGAAGGGCTTGCCGGTGGTTGGATCATTAATCGTCGTGGTCTTGCCGTAAAACACGTTGGCCGGATTCAGCAGCTCGCTGAAGTCGCCCTGGCGCATCAGAAGCGTCGGAACCGTATTGGTGGTGCTGATGTCAGTGAAGCGGTAGCGCACCCACTCCTGGCCCCAATACCAGAAGATCTTGCTCTTTGCCGTGTTGAATTTGCCCGGGATGTACAAGGGCCCGCCGATGTTGTAACCGAACTGATTGTAGTTAATTGGCGCCGTGAATTGTTGGAGCGGCGTGTGGTTGCGCGTCCAGGTGTTGGCGTTGAAAACATCGTTGCGAACATAGTCGTAAGCCGCGCCGTGGAACTGTTGCCCGCCGCTGCGCGTCAGGATACGGATCTGGCCGCCGGAAGAGCGCCCGAATTCCACCGAGTACGCCGCCGTGAGAATCTGAATTTCCTGCGTGGAATCCACGTCGGCCGCGCCCAGGCTGGTGCCATTGGAACGTGTGCGTACGGCCGGCGCGCCATCATAGGTGATCAGGCTTTCCGGCGTGCGGGCGCCGTTGATGTTACTGGGGCCCTGGCTGAAATTGAACGAAAGGCCCGCCAGATTGCCGCCGCGTGTGCCGGGAACCAGGTTAGCCATGAAGATCGGGTTACGGCCATTGATCTCCAGGCTGTCGATCTGTTCCCTGGTGACGTTCCTCTGCACGGAGGCCGATTCCGTTTGCAGCACGGTTGCCGTGGCGCTGACTTCCACGGTTTCGACAGCCGATCCCACGGTGAGCGTAATATCCGCGCTCAACGCCGCGCTGGCATCCAGCTTGTTGGCGCGGCTTTCGTATTTCTTAAAACCGGCAACCTCTACGCTGATTGTGTAAACGCTCGGTGGGATGTTGGTAATGGTGTAGTAACCGGAATCGTTAGTTAGCGCCTGGCGTTCCAGACCCGATTCATTCTTGACTGTCACTTTGGCTTTCGGAATTATGGCGCCGCTCGGGTCCTTCACGAAACCCGAAATCGAGCCCAAGTCCGTTTGAGCAATTGCGATACTGGTGCACAGCAGCACGATGAGCGCAAGCGTCATCGTCCGCGTGGAACAGACGTGGTTCATTCTTCAACCTCCCCGGTAGACAAATTGAAAGCCCTAAACAGGCTGAAAAAAAGTCACCCCAAAACTTTATTGCTGCGGCCTTCGGGGGGCGTTGTCAATTCCGTTACGACACTTAACAATTCCCGTCAGCCGTTGGTGTTTTTCACCGACCCCCTTAATATAGGCCTGAGAAGACCGATGCAACTGAATTTGCGGAATTCATGTTCACGGACCGCCGGATTTTCCGAGCTCAAGTCTTGACGGCTGGATCTTCCAATTTTGGAAGGAGTTTAGGGCTACGTGAATCCATTTTGCAGATTCCGGCGGACACAAAAAAAGCTCCGGGGCCATTGAAACGGCCCCGGAGCGTGGTGAAGCTGCGATCGTTTTCCCGTCAGAAGCTGAAGCGCAGCGAAAGTTGCAGGTTGCGGGCGAGGCCGGTCTTGCTGGTGATCATTCCGAACTGGCTCGAAGTCGGATTGAGGTTGGGGGTGCTCAGGTTCGGGTGATTGATGAAATCGTAGGCCTCGGCGCGGAACTGGAAACTGCTCCGCTCGTTGACCGCGAAGGATTTCAGCAGCGCGAGATTCCAATCCTGAAGGCCAGGCTGGTAGACCGAGTCGCGGACGCCGCTTTGCAGGTTGAAAACGCCGGCCGCCGGCTGCGACGCGTTGGCGGTGAAATACTTGGGCGAAGCCGCGGTGGTGACCGGGCCCGCGAAGGCGCCGGTAGCGATCTGCGGCGTGCCGTTCAGGACCCAGAACTGGCCTTCGGAGCCGCAGCCGAAGCTGCCGAATTCACCGACGCCGGCGAAGTCGTTATTGGTGCCGATGCCGCACGGCGCGCCCGTCTGGAACTGCGCGGTCCCGGCAATCTCCCAGCCGCCCAGCAGCTTCCCGGTCATGTTGGTCTTCCCTTTGAAGAACGGCAGATCGTAGATGTAGTTGACGATCGCGAGGTGCCGCGTGTCATATTCGGATGGTCCCCAAAGGTTGCTGGTGTTGTAAGTGTCGGGGACGATGTCGCGATAGTTAGAGCTGCCATCCATGCTCTTCGAGTACGTGTAAGTGAAACCGAAGCTCGAGCCGCCTTTGAACGCGCGCGACCAGGAAATCTGGAGCGCGTTGTAAGTGGAATTCACTCCGCTTTCCTCTTCCTGAATGGCGGCGAAGCCCTTGTACGGACGCAGGGCGTTTACGTTGACTCCGGGGTTGGCCTGCAGGGCGCCGGCCGTAGGCTGGTTGATGTCGTAGACATCCCAGGCGTGCAGACCGCGGTGGGACACATATGCCACCGAAAGCACGGTGTTCAGCGGAAGTTCCCGCTGCACTGTAACGTTCCAGTTCCATGCCTCCGGCGGTTTCAACTGTCGGTTCAGCGTGGTGATGGTTAACGGCGCGGCCGTGCCGCTGGTCAACGAGGCCCCTGGATTATCCACGGACACATTGTTCACGGTCACGAAGGGCTGGAACGGAGAGTTGCCGCCCATGAAGACATTGTCGAGCAGACCCATGCGGGTTACGAAGCGTCCGATGCCGGCGCGCACCACGGTCTTCGGAGTAAGCTGGTACGCGATGCCCAGGCGGGGCTGCAACGGAGTATAAGTGTTGATGTAGCTCTGCGACAGGTTGGGAGCAAACAGGCCGCTGCAGGATGCGCCGTCGCACTGGTTGGCGGTGGCGGGAGTGGCTGCCAGAACCCGCCCGACGGCAGAGTTTGGGAATCCGCTGAATCCGGGGATGACCACGCCGTTGTAAGCATTGCCGGTGCCCAGGATGACGTTGCCGGTTTTGGGATCCACCTGCACCGCCTGGGCCGGATTGTAGAGCGCGCCGTTAAAGTAGTCGGCGTTCCCCCACAGCGGGTGGAATCCCTGAATGGTAGTCACGTCGAATGCCGTAATCGACGTGCAGCTTGGAGGTGACCTTCCAGGAATCCTGCGCGAATTCCTCGAACATGGCGCCGCGCCAGATGGTGAGCGCGCGCGGGCCGATTTCCGTATAGCTGTCGGCCAGACCGAGCGCCAGGTTGGCGATGCCGACGCCTGAGGTGGCGCCCAGGCCGGTGCGGCCGTCGGTGAAGGTGAAGGTGCCATTCTGGTTGCTGGCGCCGCCCGGCACGGTGGTCACGTTGATCTGGTCGCCATCGTTTTCGCCGGAATACTCAAAGGAAAATCCGGCCTTGAACGTATGGTTTCCCCAGACTTTGGTCACCGTGTCTCCGCCCGTCCAGATCGGCCCGGAGGAATGGGACGGGTAAGGACCGCCGGCCAGGCTGTAGAAGTTGGGCACATTCACCGTGGGGATCTTCTGCGGCAAGTCCTTGCCTTCGGGTATCAGGTAGGGATAGTTGATGCCGAACTGATCGCGATGGAAGCCGGCCAGCGCCGTATTCACCGGAATGTAAACATCGTCCAGGCTGAGGGTCAGCGCGGGCTTCATTGATCAGCGTCGGGCTGACGGTCCAGGTCCAGGACACGGTGTTGGTCTGGTTGGGACGGTTGAAGTACTTTCCGGTGAGACCCGAGCCCTGGTCAAACGGCTGATATTCGAAGTAAGAGGCGTCCGTGCGCCGGCCCGCAATGTGATGTTTCTCGGAAGGCTGCAGGTCGATGTTCAGCGTGCCCTTGCGCTGATTGATCGGGTGCGGGGCCGTGGCCATCCAGTTCTGGGTTCCGCTGAGAAAGCCGGCCGTGGACTGCGGATAAGCGCTCAGAATGCCCACGCCGTTAGGGCTCAATTTGCTGGTGGGGATAATGTTATTGGGGAAGGGCGTGCAAGAAGCGGCGCCCACGCTGGGGCACGTTGAGGGATCGTAGACTACGGTGCCGGCCTGTGTACCAGGGGTTGGGCGCCAGCAGTTCGCTGAAGTTGCCGCTGCGCATCAAGGCCGTCGGAACCGCTTGGGTTTGAGTATCCACCAGGCGATAGCGGATCCAGTCTTCGGCCACGAAGAAGAAGAGCTTGTCACGCCATCGGCTGCTCATCTTCGGAATCCAGGCGGGGCCGCCGATAGTGCCGCCGAAATTGTTGTAGCGGAAGGGAGCGGCATTCGTGGTCAAGCTGCTCAGGTTGCGCGACCAGGTGTTGGCGTTCAGGTCGGAGTTGCGGAAATATTCGTACAGGCTTCCGTGGAAATCGCGCGTGCCGCTCTTGCTGATGATGCGAATCTGGCCACCGGCCGCGCGCCCATATTCGGCGGAATAATCGGCGGTCATCACCTGCACTTCCTGAACGGCATCCACGTCGGCAACCCCGATCACGGCGCCGTTGGCACGGGTTCGCAATGAGGGCGCGCCGTCAAAAGTGACGATTGTGTCCTGCGTGCGGGCTCCGTTGATCTGGAACGGCTCACCGCCGCCCACGGCGAAGTTGAAGTCGCCCATGGTGCCGCCGCCGCGCACACCGGGAAGCAATTGCGCCATGTACAGCGGATTGCGGCCATTGAGTTCCTGGCTCTGGATTTGTGTGCCGGTAATTTCACCCTGCACAGACCCCGAGTCAGTCTGCAATACCGCTGCCGTGGCGACCACTTCAACGGTTTCCGTCGGGCTGCCCACGGTAAAAACCGCATCCAGCGACAATGCGGTGTTGGCATTCAGCTTGTTGTGTTTGCTTTCGAACTTCTTGAAGCCCGGCGCCTGCGCCGTCATGCCGTACTCACCAGGGGCGAGATTGGGGACGGTGTAGTAACCGGAGTCGTTTGTGCTAACCGGGTGTTCCTCTCCGGTTGCTTCGTTCGTAACCACCACTTTGGTTTTGGGGACTACCGCCCCGGATGGGTCTTTTGCGAAACCGCTAATCGAACCGTAGTCCGACTGGGCGATGGCGATAGTGGAAAACAGGGCGCAGATAACCAATACACGCGACTTGGTGTGCTTGCTACTCACGCGAATCTCTCCTTATACGTAGGCTGACCGAGACTATGTTTAGCAACCGTGATTTGACACCCGTGGTTTTACACGGGTGGTTTAACACTCGTGGTGTTTCCAGTTGCGCCGATGAAGCCCCTGGGCTTCTTTTCACAGCTTCTGTGTCAAAATTATAGTTCCGCCGGAGCCACCGGGGCATGGCTAAAAAGGGCTAGGGCAGGGTAAACTCTGACTCATGAAGTCTCGATCTATATCGCTATATGTGTACCTGCTTACAGCTGCGCTTTTCGCCTGCGCCGCTGGCTGCGCAGACACCGCCAAACGTAACCGATCCGAAACAAGCTCTCGGATTCAACCTTGGCGACGATTACCAGATGGCGACTTACAAGCAACTTGAAACCTACTGGAAGAAACTTGCTACGGAGAGCGACCGGATGAAACTGGTCAGCATCGGCAAAACCGAAGAAGGCCGCGACCAGTGGATGGCCATCATCAGCGCGCCCGAGAACCTTAAGAAGCTGGACCACTACAAGGAGATCTCGTCAAGGCTGGCGCATGCCGAAGGCGTCAGCGAAGAAGAGGCTCATGCCCTGGCGCGCGAAGGCAAAGCGGTGGTATGGATCGACGGCGGGCTGCATGCCTCGGAGACAGTCGGCTCGCAGCAGCTAATGGAAACGGTCTACCAACTGGTCAGCCGCACGGATGCTGAGACACTGCGGTTCTTGAACGACGTGATTATTCTCTGCGTGCAGGCCAACCCGGATGGGCAGGAACTGGTAGCCAACTGGTACATGCGCGGCTCTGAAAATCCCAATGCGCCGCTCAAAGAAACTACCCACCGCAACCTGAACGGCCTGCCGCGGCTTTACGCCAAGTACATCGGGCACGACGATAATCGCGACTTCTACATGTCCAACATGAAGGAGACCACCAACATGAACCGGCAGTTGTTCATCGAATGGTTTCCGCAGATCATGTACAACCATCACCAGACCGGGCCGGCCGGCGCGGTGATCTTCATGCCGCCCTTCCGCGATCCGTTCAATTACAACTTCGATCCGCTGGTGCCGCTGGGAATCGAACTGGTGGGCACCGCCATGCACAGCCGCCTGGTGGCCGAAGGCAAGGGTGGAAGCGCGATGCGCACCGGCGCCAATTACTCCACGTGGTGGAATGGCGGCCTGCGCACCATCACTTACTTCCACAACATGATCGGGATTCTGACGGAGATCATCGGCAGCCCCACTCCAATGAACATTCCGCTGGTGGCCGACAAGCAATTGCCGCAGGGCGATTGGCCCATGCCCATCGCTCCCGGGTGTGGCACTACCGGCAGTCGATTGAATATGAGATCACCAACAACCGCGCCATTCTGGATCTGGCGTCGCGCTATCGCGAAACCTTCCTGTTCAACATCTGGCGCATGGGCATGAACTCGATCGAGAAGGGCAGCAGGGATTACTGGACGGTTTCGCCCAAGCGCATCGCGGCATTGGAAGCTGCCGCGGCGGCTAGTCCGGCTGGGGTGTCCAACGGGCGCCGGTGCCGGGCGCGGCGGACGGGGCGGCAGAGGCGGCGCTGTAGCCGCGGGTGGCGACGCTGTGGGCGGCGGCGCATTCGGAATCGGCGCCCGCACGCTCCCGGCGGAACTCTACAACACGGTGCTGCACGACCCCACGATGCGCGATCCGCGCGGCTACATTATTCCCTCCGATCAGGCGGATTTCGCCAACGCCACCGAGTTCGTCAACGCGCTGTTGAAGAACGGCATCACCGTGATGAAGGCCACGGCGCCGTTCCAGGTCGCCGGCAAAAACTACCCCGCCGCTTCCTACGTGATCAAGACCGCGCAGGCATTCCGGCCGCACGTGATGGACATGTTTGAGCCGCAGGACCATCCCAACGATTTCGCTTACCCCGGCGGACCGCCGAAGCGGCCCTACGACATCACCGGCTGGACCCTGGCTTACCAGATGGGCGTGCAGTTCGACCGCCTTCGCGATGCCGTTCCCGACCTTCCGCTGACCAAGGTCAACGGACTGCTGCCGGTGCCCGCGAGTTCGGTCATGGGGCCCGCGAACCCCGCGGGCTATCTGATCAGCCACCGTATCAACAACTCATTCATCGCTATCAACCGGCTGCTGAAAGCCGGTGCCGACGTGTATTGGCTGAAGGCGCGAGAAGGCCGATGGCCTCACGCCTGTAAGCCAGGATCTTGGGCACCGGAACTATTTGGGTGCCGGCTTCCGCGGCCGCGCGAACGGTGCTTCAAAAGGCTGCCGTGGAAGCCGGCATCCCGGTACACGCGGTGGCCAAGGCGCCTTCGGGCGATGCGCTCAAACTGAAGCCGATCCGCATCGGGCTCTACGACCAGTTCGGCGGCTCGATGCCCTCCGGCTGGACGCGCTGGCTGTTCGAGCAGTACGAGTTTCCGTTCGAGGTAGTGTATCCGCCGGCCCTCGATGCGGGCGATCTCAAGAGCAAGTTCGACGTGCTGGTCTTTGCCGATGGAGCCATCCGCCGCGGTGGCGCAGGCGGCCGCGGCGGCGGTGTTGGCTTCGTGCCCGAGCCGGCCAACACTCCGCCGGAATACAGGAACGTGGTGGGGCGCATCACGGATGACAAGACCATGCCGCAGTTGAAGAAGTTTGTGGAGTCCGGCGGGTCCATCGTGACCATCGGCAGTTCCACCAGCCTGGCCGAGGTATTCGGGCTGCCGGTGAAGAACCACCTCACCGAAAAGGGTCCGGATGGCAAGGACCGCGCGCTTCCGGCCGAGAAGTTCTATATCCCCGGGTCGCTGCTGCGGACCAACATCGACAACACCAATCCGCTGGCCTACGGCATGCCGTCCCAGGTGGACGTGTTCTTCGATAACAGCCCGGTCTTCCGGCTGGAGCCTGATGCGGAGTTGAAGCACACGTCGGCGGTGGCCTGGTTCTCGGGTCCCGAAGTTCTGGATAGCGGCTGGGCCTGGGGCCAGCAATATCTGGATGGCGGCACGGCGGTGGCGGAGGCTTCAGTGGGCGAGGGCAAGGTGATGCTGCTGGGCCCGGAGGTCAATTTCCGCGATCAGCCGCACGCAACATTTAAGCTGCTGTTTAACGGTTTGTACTACGGCAGCGCCAAAACCACGGCGCTAGGCGGTCGGTAACGCCGGCGGTCGTCAGCCGCCGGTTGTAGTCTAGCCGCCGGTGGGGTTTCACTCCTCTCGCAGCGCCACCGTAGGGTCCAGGCCCGCGGCCCGCCGCGCCGGCAGCCAGCAGGCAATTGCCGAAATCACAAAGAACAGTACCGCGATCGCCGCGAACGTGATCGGGTCGTGCGGCGCCACGCCCACCAGCATGCTCCCCATCACGCGCGTGAGGCTGAAAGCCGCCACCAGGCCTGCCCCTATGCCAGCCGCGCTGAGGCGCAGCCCATGGCCTACCACCAGGCTGAACACGCTGGCCGGAGCGGCGCCCAGCGCCATGCGCAGCCCGATCTCCGCGGTCCGCTGGCGTACCGCGCTCGACAGCACGCCGTATAACCCGACGGCCGCCAGCAAGGCGGCGATGGCCGCGAAGATGGCAATCAGCACCAGCGAAAACCGGGTCTGCGCCTGTGCCTGGTCGACGAAGGTTTGCATGGGCTGCACTTCGGCGACGGCCAGGCGCTTGTCCAACCGCGCGATTTCCTCGCGCACCGGACCCACCAGCCGCGCCGGGTCCCCGCTGGTGCGCAGAGCCCAACGGGTCACGCCGCCCGCGCCGCTATAGCCATCGGTGAAGTAAGCAGCTTCGCGTCCATCGGCGGCCAGCGATTCGTGGCGCTGATGTTCCACCACGCCGATCACTTCGAACCACTCGGCTTCGGGTGTCGTGACGCGCATCAGCAGCCGCTTCCCGACGGCGGACTCGCGCGGGAAGGCCTTAGCGGCCAGCAGCCGGTCGATGACCACGAGTCTCACTTTGGGCTTGTTATCGGCGTCGGTAAACTCGCGCCCCTCGATCAGCCTGGTGCGCAGCGTTTCGAAGTAGCCCGGCAGCACGGTGAACACGTTAGCCTGTTTGAACCGGGCCGGGTCGGTGAGGGCTTCCTCACGGCCCCAGCGCCCGTTCGCTATGCCGCCATCCAAGGGAAACGGGGTCGCCGCTGTGACTGAGGTCACCCCCGGCAGCGCCGCGAAGCGGTCGTGAATATCGCGCACCACGGCAGCGCCCTGCTCGGCGGTCCGGGCGGTGGTGATGGGAAGCTGCAGCGTAAGCACACCGCGCGGATCGTAACCCGGCTTGGCCTGTTGCAGCGCCATGAAGCTGCGCACCATCAGGCCGCAGCCGATCAGCAGCACGAACGACAGCGCCACTTCGGCTATCACCACGGCGTTGCGTAAGAGCTTACCGGAACCCAGGCCCGCGGTGCGTCCAGTGGAGCGGAGGATCTCCATGATGTCGGGCCGCGAGGCGCGGAGTGCCGGTGTGATGCCGAACATGAGGGCGGCCAGCAGCGCAGCTAGCATGGTGAATGTGAGCACCACCGGGTCGAGGCCGATCGAACCGAGCCGCGGCAGATCGCGCGGCCCGAGCGTAATCAGCAGGTCGATACCGAGCCGCGCCAGAAGCAGGCCGGCCAGCGCACCGCAGCCCGAGAGCAGCAGGCTTTCCGCCATCATCTGGCGGACCAGGTTCCAGCGGCTGCCGCCCAAGGCCGTCCGCACGGCCAGTTCACGGCTGCGGGCCGAGGCGCGGAGCAGCAGCAGATTGGCCACGTTGGCGCAGGCAATCAGCAGCAGGAAAGTAACCGCGCCCATCAGTGCCAGGATGGCCGGCCGCACCGCAGCCACCACGTTATCCTGCATGCCCTCGGCGCGCATGTTGAAGCCGGCCGTGGTCTTGATGGAAAAGCGCTTTCGCAGGTCGGCTGCGATGCCGTCGAGTTGCGACTGCGCCTGCCGCACGGTCACCCCGGGCTTCATTCGGGCTATCACGCGCAGAAAAACGTTGTTGCGGTTGCTGTTCTGGAAATCCGTGCGCAATGCGGTCCACACCGCGGGGGCGCGCTCCAGGTTGGCTTTCGGTGGAAACAGCAGCTCGAATCCAGGAGCCAGAACGCCGACGATCTGCGCCGGCCCCGCGCCCGCGCCAAGATTGATGCTGCGCCCTGCTACTTGTGGATCGGAGCCATAACGCCTCTGCCAGAATTCGTGGCTCAGGATCACGAGGGTAGTCTGCTGAGGCACGGGCTGAGCGAGGGGTGGCGCGGCGGCCTGCCCCGGTCTCGGTGGCGGAGGTAGCGGTGGGGGCGTGCAGTCGGTATCGTTGAAATCGCGGCCCAGGGCCACTTTGGCGCCCAGCAGCCGGAAGAAGTTGGATGTGACCCCGGCCGCGGCGATTTGTTCGGACTCGGCATTTTCGCCGGAAACCACGGTCCGGAACGGTGTCACCGCGGTCATGTCTTCCAGCAGAGTGGCCGAACGGCGCACATCGTTAAAATCCGGCGGCGAGAACGGGAAATCCAAAACCCCGCGGTTCCTCAGTTCGCCCCACAGGATCGCCAGGCGTTCCGGTTGGGGATAGGGAAGCGGCTTCAGCAGGACGGCATTGACAACGCTGAAGATTGCCGTGCTGGCTCCGATGCCGAGCGCGATGGTCAGCACAGCCGTCAAGGTGAAGGCCGGACTCTTGCGCAGGGTCCGCCAGGCGTAGGCGAAATCTTTGATCATCTTCATCAAAGTATGGGCACGCCCAATGCCTTACGAATGACTTGGTAAGCCGAAGAGACTTAAACTGTTATGGAACGATGCGGCAAATGCCGTGACCGTTGATGGGACGGCCAGTCCCGAAAACGGACTCCGCATACGTAGGATGGGAGGCGCCGATGAATCAGTTGACGGATCGGATTGTGTTGATCACGGGGGCCAGGGGCGGGTTGGGGACGCACGTGACGAAAGCGTTTCTGGAGGCTGGCGGCTGGGTGGTTGGCTCGTCGCGGACCATTGCCGATTCGGAGTTCGCGAGTCCCAGGTTTGTTGGTATTCCGGCGGATCTCACTAACGCCGGCGACGTCCGAAAACTGGCGGACGCGGTGGTGAAGCGGTTCGAAAAAGTCGACGTTCTGGTGCACTTGACGGGCGGATTTGCCGGCGGCAGCCCCATCCACGAAACTGACGATGCCACGTGGCAGCAGATGATCGATGTGAACCTGCGAGCGGCGGTTTATACGCTGAGCGCGGTGATTCCGCACATGCGCAAAAACAAGCACGGCAGGATAGTCGTGGTTGCCGGCCGCGCCGGAGTGGAACCGGCTCCGAACATCGGCGCGTACAGCGCCTCGAAGGCCGCCCTGGTTTCCCTGGTGCGCACGGCGGCGCTCGAAAACCGCGACTTCGGGATCACCGCCAACGCAATCTTGCCAGGCACGATCGACACTGAAGCCAACCGGAAATCCGATCCGTCTGCCGACCGCTCGAAGTGGGTCTCGCCGGACCTGCTGGCGCAGTTGATGGTATTTCTAGCTTCGGATGGCGCGGCTCAAATTACGGGTGCGGCCATACCAGTCTACGGCGCGCAGGTGTAGAGGGCGACGCCTCCGGCCGGCCGCGTCAGGCCACGTGCTTGTGCTTGGGCGCCTTGCGCGGCTTTACCTTGGCAGCTTTGGACTGCTTGTACTTCTTAGCCTTGAAATGCTTGGCCTTTTGGACTTTCGGCTTGTGCGCGGCCGCTTGCACCATGGTGGCGGCGCCGCAACTGAGCGCCAGCGCCAGCGCCAATGTACGCAGTCTCATGCTTTCCATGTTACTGCGCGGATTGGCTGAACCACAAGTACATCTTTAGGAAGCTGGCGGCTGTTATCGCAATGCAGGCCCAGGAAGAGAATTGCCACAGGCGTTCCGTCCAGGATCCTTCCACCCCCGGCGTTCCGGCCAGATAAGCCGTTCCGAAGCCCGCCACCAGACCTCCGAAGTGGGCGTAGTTGTCGATGCGGAGATCCATGAACAGGTAGACTACGCCGAACATCGCCCAGCCGATAAAGGTGCGCCGCATGTGTCCGTATCGCGCCGGCTCTTTGATGCTGATGGCGATCATGGCGCCGATCAACCCGAAGATCGCAGCCGACGCGCCAATTGACAGAGCCGGGCTCCCCAGGTAACTGAGATAAAAGCCGAAAACCGTGGAGCAGAAATAGATCACCAGCATCCGGCTGGCGCCGAAAGCCTCTTCCGCCAGCGACCCCAAAGTAAGGAACGACCAGGAATTCATCAGGATATGAATCAGACCGCCGTGCAGGAAGCCGGCCGTGACCAGGCGCCACCATTGGCCTGCCGCCAGTGCCGGAGGATACTTGGCGCCAAAGGCGAAGAGGGTGCGGCCGTCAATGTTCATGGCCCCGCCGCCGCTATCGCTTCGCATGCTGTAGATTGCGGTAGCGATGTAGAGGCCGAAGTTGATCACCAGGATGACGGTGGTGACGAACCGGGCCTGCGGAATCAGCCCGCCCAGGAACGTGCCGCCCTCGCTGCGCTCAACGGCCTTGGGACCTACGGTCTCATTGCAATACGGGCAAACCCGGTCTTTGGTGGTGATAAATGCCCGGCAATGCGGGCACATGCGGCGTGATTCCATCTGCACCCATCATTACACGCCCCAGCAGTAGTCTTCGACGGCCTTTTCCACGGTATGGTCCTTCTCGGTCAGCCGCATCAGTTCCAGGCGGATGGCATCCACCAGCGCTCTCCAGCTGGCTTCGATGACGTTGTCGGAGACGCCCACGGTGGACCAGCTCTTGCGATGATCGCTCCACTCTATCAGCACGCGCACATTCGCGGCGGTGCCCTTTTTGGAATCGAGCACGCGCACTTTGTAGTCCATCAGCCGCACATCCGCAATCTGCGGATAGAGCTTCGAAAGACACTTGCGCAGGCATTCGTGCAGCGCGTGGAACGGGCCGTGGCCGTCGGCGGTGGCCGAATGGACGCCATCCTGGGAGCGCAGAGTTACGGTGGCGGTGGTGCGCGACTCGCCGGTGCCGCCGGCGCGCGTGGAGACTTCATAACTGTCCACGCTGAAGAATTGCACGCCGGGGTTCAGGGCCTCGCGCACCAGCAGCTCAAAGGTGCCCTCGGCGGCCTCCAGTTCGTAGCCTTCGTACTCCATCTGCTTGATCCGGTCCAGCAATTCGCGGCGCGCATTCTCATCCAGGCGGTCGGCCAGGCCGTGCTGCTTGAGCTTATAGGTAATGTTGCCGCGGCCCGAGAGGTCGCTCACCAGAACGCGCTGGCGGTTGCCGACCAGTTCCGGTTTGATGTGCTCGTAGGTGGCGGAGTCCTTCAGGACCGCGCTCACGTGCACGCCGCCCTTATGAGCGAAGGCGCTCTTACCGACGAAAGGCTGGTCATTCGCCAGCGGCAGATTGGCCAGCTCCGCGATGAAACGGCACACCGACGTGAGACTGGCCAGCTTCTCTGGCCCCACCGTAGTGTGGCCCAGTTTGAGTTCCAGGTTGGCGATCACGGAGGCCAGGTTGGCGTTTCCGCAGCGCTCGCCATAGCCGTTCATGCAGCCCTGCACGTGCGTGACGCCGGCTTCCACGGCGGCGATGGTGTTGGCCACGGCCACGCCGGAATCGTTATGGGTGTGGATGCCGATGATGCCATCGAAGCGCTTTCGCACTTCGGCAACCAGCTCCACCAGGCGGCCGGTGATGGTGCCGCCGTTGGTGTCGCACAGGCACAGCACGTCGGCGCCGGCCTGGTGCGCGGCTTCCAGCGTGCGCAGGGCGTAGTCCGCATTAGCGGAATAGCCGTCGAAGAAATGCTCGGCATCGTAGACCACTTCCTTGCCGTGGTCCTTCAGGTATTTCACGGTTTCGGAGATCAGCACCAGGTTCTCGGCTTCAGTGATGCCGAGCGCGCGCTTCACGTGCAGGTCCCAGGTTTTGCCGAAAATCGACACCACGGGCGTACCCGCCTCCACCAGCGCACGCACGTTGCGGTCTTCTTCCACGGGGTTCTTGGCGAAGCGGGTGGAGCCGAACGCGGTGAGCCTGGCGTGGGTGAGCTTGAGCTCGGCGGCGCGGATGAAAAACTCTTTGTCCTTGGGATTGGAGCCGGGCCAGCCGCCCTCAATATAGTCGACGCCCAGCTCATCCAGCTTCTGCGCAATGATGAGTTTGTCATCCACGGAGAAAGAGATGGACTCGCCCTGCGTTCCATCGCGGAGAGTGGTATCGAACGTTGAGATCTTCATTTCAACCTCGGGCAAGGCAGGCGGAAGGCCTACCCTACCGGTACTCCGACTTCTTTTTTCTTTTTGAGGAAGGTCATCATCTCACGCAGGCTGCGGCCCACCACTTCAATGGGCTGGTTGCGCGCGGCCTCACGCATGGCCAGGAACTTTCCGCGGCCCGACTTATTCTCTTCGATCCACTGCCGCGCGAAGTCGCCCGACTGGATTTCGGCCAGAATCTTTTTCATCTCGGCGCGCGTCTGCTCGTTGACCACGCGCGGCCCGCGGGTATAGTCGCCATACTCGGCCGTGTCGGAAACCGAATAGCGCATGTAGCTGAGGCCGCCTTCCTGGATCAGGTCGACAATCAGCTTGAGTTCGTGCAGGCACTCGAAGTAGGCAATCTCAGGCGCGTATCCGGCTTCCACCAGGGTTTCAAAACCGGCGCGAATCAGTTCGGCCGCGCCGCCGCACAACACGGCCTGCTCGCCAAAGAGGTCGCTCTCGGTCTCTTCCCGGAAGTCGGTATCGATCACGCCGGCCTTCAGGCAGCCCAGCGCCAGGGCATAGGCCAACGCGCGCTCAAGCGCCTGGCCCGACGGGTTCTGATGCACCGCCACCAGAGCCGGCACGCCCACACCTTCGGTATACAATTCACGCACGCGATGGCCGGGGGCTTTGGGCGCCACCATGGAGACGTCCACATCCGCCGGCGCGGTGATCTGCTTGAAGTGAATGTTGAAGCCGTGGGCGAACATCAGGGTCTTGCCCGCGGTCATGTGGGGCGCGATGTCCTTATGGTACAGATCGCCCTGGATGTGGTCGGACACCAGGATCATGATCATGTTGGCGGCCTTGGCGGCATCGGCCGTGGTCATGACTTTCAGCCCGGCGGCTTCGGCCTTGGCCCAGGACTTGCTGCCGGGGTAAAGCCCGACAACCACGTCCACACCGGAATCGCGCAGGTTCAACGCATGCGCGTGGCCCTGGCTTCCGTATCCGATGATGGCGACCGTGCGCCCTTTCAAGTAGTCCAGATTTCCATCTTTTTCGTAATAGCGTTTCGGCATTCAATAAGCTCCAGAAAGAGACACAGGCCGGCAGGCCGGCTCTATTTAGACAACGGGTTCTTCTATCGCGCTGCCGGCCTTGGTTAGCACCGGCGGCTGCAAACGTAGCTTTTTCGATTCCAGGCCGATTGCCAGCACGCCCGAGCGGGCGACGTCAATCTCGCCGTAGCTGCCCATCACATCGATGAACTCGCTCAGTTTTTCGGGGGCGCCGGTGACTTCAATGGCAAAGCCGTCGGTAGAGGAATCCACGACGCGGCCGCCAAAGATCTCGGCTTCCTTGAGCACCGCGGTGCGCGAATCCTGCGAGGTCCGGATGCGCAGCAGCACCAGTTCGCGCATCACTGACGGCGTCTCAGTCAGGTCGCTGGCCTGCAGCACGTTGATCAGCTTGTTCATTTGCTTGATCACCTGCTGCCGCTGGGTGGAGTCTACATCCACCGCAATGGTCATGCGGGAAATCTCCGGGTCAAGCGTGCGCGCGACAGTCAGGCTTTCGATGTTATACCCGCGCTGGCTCAGCAGGCCCGTAACCCGCATCATGGCGCCGGGTTTATTTTCCAGCAGTATAGAGATCACTTGCAGCATATGGATAAGCCTTCTTTATTGTGCGGGCACGGCCACCGGTTCAGGCGGACCCAGCACCATTTCATTGACCGCGCCGCCGGCCGGCACCATGGGATACACGCTTTCAAACTGCGTGACCTTCACGTTCAGCAGGTAAGGACCGGGCTCGCGCACGGCCTCTTCCAGCGCAGACACCAGCTCCGAGGGCTTCTCAATCGTCCTGCCCTTGAAGCCATAGGCGCCCGCCAGTTTGTGGGCATCCGGGAAGCACTCCAGTTCCACGGCGCTCAGGCGGTTGTTGTAGAACAGCGTCTGCCATTGCCGCACCATTCCCAGATGGCCGTTGTTCATGACGATGATCTTGATGGGCAGGCCGTTGGCGGCGATGGTCCCCAACTCCGGAATGGACATCTGGAAACCGCCATCGCCGGCGATGCAGAAGACCAGTTTGTCGGGCTGGGCGAATTGTGCGCCGATGGCTGCCGGCAGGCCGAAGCCCATGGAACCCAGGCCGCCCGAGTTGACCCACAGGCGCGGTTCATTGAAGCGAATGAGCTGCGCGGCCCACATCTGGTGCTGTCCCACGTCGGAAGTGACAATCGCCTGGCCCCCGGAAATGCGGTCGATTTCGACCATGAGGTGCTGCGGCTTGATCTCGGTATCCGAGACCGGAGTCTGGAAAGGATGCTCCTGCTTCCATTCGCGGATCTGGCGCCACCAGGCCCGCCGCGCGGCCGAAAGATGGGCGTTGGGCGCGGGGCTGGACACGGATGCCGGCTCGGCCAGCAGCTTGTTCAGTTTGGTGAGCACGCGCTTGACGTCGCCCACGATGGGCACATCGGGCGCGCGATTCTTGCCGATCTCGGCCGGGTCGATATCCACGTGGATCACCTTGGCGTGCGGCGCGAAGGCGGCCAGGCGGCCGGTGACGCGGTCGTCAAAGCGCACGCCGAGCGCGATCAGCAGGTCGGCATGGGTCATCGCCATGTTGGCGGCATAGCTGCCGTGCATGCCCGGCAGGCTGATGAAGTTGGGATGTTCGGAGGGCAGCGCGCCCAGACCCATCAGGGTGTTGACGGCCGGAGCATCGGTCAGCTCCACAAACTCGCGGAGTTCCGGCGCGGCGCCCGCGGCAATAATACCGCCGCCGGCATAGACCAGCGGGCGCTCCGATTCCTGGATCATTTGCGCCGCGCGGCGGATCTGGCCGGTGTGGCCTTCGGTGAAGACCTTGTACCCCGGCAGATGAATCGACGTGACCGGCTGATAGTGGCCCTGGGCCTGGAATACGTCCTTGGTAATATCCACCAGCACCGGTCCCGGCCGGCCGCTGAGCGCCACGTAAAAGGCTTCGTGAATAGCCTGTGCCAGATCCTCGAGCTTCTTCACCAGGTAATTGTGTTTGGTGCAGGGGCGCGTGATGCCGAAGGTGTCGGCCTCCTGGAAAGCGTCGCTGCCGATGAGCTTGCTTGAGACCTGGCCGGTGATGGCCACGATGGGAATGGAATCCATCATGGCATCCACCAGGCCGGTGGTCAGGTTGGTGGCGCCGGGGCCGGAAGTGGCGCAGCACACGCCCACCTTGCCGGTGACGCGCGCGTAGCCTTCGGCAGCGAAGGCCGCGTTCTCTTCGTGACGCACCAGCACGTGGCGGATGTGATGCTCATAGAGGGCGTCGTATAAGGGAAGGGTGACGCCGCCGGGGTAACCGAAGATACAATCCACGCCCTCACGAGCCAGGCATTCCAGCAGCATTTTTGCGCCGCTCATCAATTTTGGGTCACTCATCGATGTTGACATGTCGTTTCCCCTAACTTAAAAAAATTGCCATATAACAAAAAAGGCCATCAGCCGGTTTGATTTCCCCCGCTGATGGCCTTGAAACTTGCTGCTTCAGGCCTTCACGCGGGGCCGGCTACGATGACCAGAATAATAATGCCTACAGGAATGGTAAGGGGTATGGTGGAGCGAACTGCCCGGCCTGTAAATGCGTGTTGCATTGAAGGACTTAAATTTGAGTGTAGCCTACAAGTTTTCCAAATGCAAGTGGGTTTAGGTATGAGTTTTGTTAATGAGAGCATTATTGCAACGATGGCCAATTCGGCCCCGCGGGATACCACTTTTCCCCACAAGGCATATTTGCGAAACGAAGCCAATTTTCAGCACTTTTTTCGAGCCCTCTATTTCGAGTGTAGCGCGATGATGCGTGAGCTTGAATGTAAGACGATGAACTGGTTGAGATAAAGGCTTGTGACTGACTAGTGGCCTGTCGCAGAGACAACGTAAGCATAATCGCTCCCTCACGGTCGCGGCTCGGATTGGTTCCGCGCGCTGGCGCCTGCTAACGAACTCACTGCGACAGGCCACTAGAAGCGCGCCTGTGATAATATTCCAGGCTTGAAGATGTCGAAGCCCTGGAGCAAATGAATGACGGATAGTCTACACGCGAATTTGGCGCCGCCCTTCACCCGGGAGACAGCCATCCTGAAGGTGCGCAAGGCCGAAGACGGTTGGAATTCTCGAAATCCCCCACAAGTCGCGCTGGCCTACTCGGTGGATAGCCGTTGGCGCAATCGCTCAGAGTTCTTGACTGGCAGGGAGGAAATCATTGCGTTCCTCACTCGTAAATGGACGAAGGAACTGGAGTATCGCCTGATCAAGGAACTATGGGCATTTCATGAAGACAGGATTGCCGTGCGCTTTGCCTACGAGTCACATGATGCATCAGGGCAATGGTGGAGATCCTATGGCAATGAGAATTGGGAGTTTGACGCCCAAGGATTGATGAAACGGCGCCATGCCAGCATTAATGACCTGCGCATCCAGGAGCCCGAGCGTCTGTTTCGCTGGCCGATCGGCCGGCGCCCGGATGACCATCCGGGGCTGAGTGAACTCGGTCTTTGAGCGGGTTCTTCGTCTGAGACCGGCAGGCTATCCTTCGGCCCGGACCGGCGACATGCATGCAGCCAGGTGGTGTGCAAGCGCTTCGGCCTGAACGCGGATTTCCGGCACTGCGGTGGTTTCAATCAGCTCTCCCCGGCGGGGAGGACCGAGGGTGAAGAAAACCGGCGACGGCCGCGTCTTTTTTCCTACCTCCGCGCCAATCGGCGCCTGCGCATTCAACAAGGCGCCGTGCCGGTCGGTGCGGAACCCGAATCCCAGATCGCTCGCCTGAGCCAGGCCGTTCTCTATCAGGGAACGGATCAGAGGCCGGGGGCTGTCCGTGTAGTTCTCCTGGATACCCGTACAACTGATGATGCGGTCCACATCCAATACCCACTCTCCGCCTTGCCTCAGCAGAATCCGGGCTCGCCTGGCACGACCGCACGAACGTACTTCTTGAAGCCTTCCGGCAGCGACCCGCAACGCGCCGCTGGCCCGATATCCATCCAGGCGCGCACGAATTTCGGGAGCCATCCGATGTCGATGCGGCTCCCAGTACGGCCTTAGATGGCGCAGAAATCTCCGCCGGTCGGCCACCGGAAGCTCCCGCCAAATATCGTTCGAGATTGGACGCAGGGCATCGATTATCGCCCGCCAGCACTGATCCGCCTGGCGCGCGGCTTCGATGTGTGCGCGCAGTTCCCGAAACATCAGCCGAAGGCTGCTCCGGTTGGACAAAAAGGGCGGCATCGCGGCGGGGGTCCGAAAATCGTGAACCTGGGGCAGAATTCCACGGCGGGACAGCATGTAAACCTCGCAAGGCATTTCCTGGCTATGCAAGGCCAATGCCGAGTCTACTGCGGTGAGGCCGGTTCCCAAAAGCAGGATCCGTTCGCCGGCGAAGCGTACCCGCAACGCATCCCCTAACCATGGCGAGAGTTGCCAGTGATCTTCCAGGCCACGCCTTGATAGATGTGAAGCAGGGCACGAAGCTGGATTGCCCAGAGCCAGCACTACTTTTTCCGCGTGAACCGTGGTCCCATCGCTGAGCGCCAGGCGACCTCCGGCATCGGCGGCGCCGACGCTGATTGCCTCGGCGCGAATATGGCTGAAGTAACTGCCGGCGCCGGCCCGGATGGTATGGTCAAGGACATCTTTGAGGTACTCGCCATACAACTTCCTGGGCGCGAACGATTGGGGGCCGGCGCCGGGCCAGTGGCGGGCGCGCAGCCACTCCAGAAAATGAGTGGGTTCCTGTGCGATCGCGCTCATTTTTCCCACCGGCACGTTGAGAAGATGCTGGTCGAACAAAGTGGAATAGGCTAGTCCGGCGCCCAACCGCTCGCGCGGCTCGATCACGGTGACACGATCCCGAAATCCGTTTCTGAAGAGCTGAACCGCGACTAACAATCCGCTGCAGCCTCCCCCGACAATAGCAATCGCACAACAGTGCGCCTCCGACCGTGACATTGCGAGCTCCTCCAAAAGCCATTCCACCCAGGATGGATGTCTACTAATTATCTAGACAATTCGGTTTCGAAACGCTGACAAAGGTTTGAGATTTGTCAGGGATGCTACGAAACAGAACGGGAACGCAGCGGGAAGCCACCGTTACAAGTATGATTACTAACAACCATTACCCCAACCGGGGCGCACATTCCTTGAGGTGGATACCCCACCGGGACACCACGTTTCTACCGCTCCCCGGCTTCTCCGGAATCGTGTTCTGCCATAAACGGATAGTGCTAGAATTGGGCAGATTCAATGGCGAATTCGATCGCACGGAAAGCGCTTCTGATGTCTGTCGCCGGCGCCGTTCCATCGGTCCTTCTGGTCTACTTTTCGACGGCAAACAGCGCGGCCCGGTTGGCATCCTTAGTATTAGGTGCTTTGTTGATCCTGGTTTCGTGGCTGCTGGCCCGATCGCTGACCAGGCGCATCAATCGCCTGACGGATTTCGCGGGACGCTTGCTGGACATGCGGGTGCCGCGCCCGCAATTGCCTGCCAGCGACGATGAGTTCGGAGATCTGGCGCGTTCGCTCTCCCGCATTGCGCCCCAAATTGAAGAACTGGTCAACCGCCTGAGAAATGAACTTACCCGACGCGAAGCCATCCTGGCCAGTATGAGCGATGGCGTCCTGGCAGTAGATGCAAGGCTCAATGTCACATTTTGTAATAACGCCTTCATACAGACCGTGGGCGATCATGGCCCCACCGAGGGCGTTCCGTTGATCAAGATTGCCCGCGATCCGGCTCTATTCCAGATCGTGAAGCAGGTGGTGGATTCAGGTGTGGCGGTGCGCCAGCGGTTGCATCTGTCCACGCCGGAAATGCACTCCTTCGATGTTCATGCGGTTCCGCTGGCGAGCACGTCCTCACGCGGCGCTATAGCCATCCTGCACGATGTGATGCCGAGTGAACGGCTGGAGCGCGTCAAGCGGGATTTTATCGCCAATGTGTCGCATGAATTCCGTACGCCGCTGGCCACCATTCGGGGCTACGCGGAAACGCTGTTGGAAGGCGGCCTGGAGGATGAAAGCAACCGCCGGAAGTTCGTTGAGATCATCCAGGCTAACGGCGTCAGGCTGAACAATATCGCCGCGGATTTGTTGACGCTGTCGGAGCTCGAGTTCGGCCGTCCGGACATCCAACCCGGCCCGATCTCGCTTAACGATGCCCTGGGCGGCGCGATCCGGGCAGTCGAACCGGCCGCTCATTTAATGAACGTGCAGCTTCGAGCCGACCCCATTCCGGATTTGCAACTTTTACAACACGGTTTCCGCCTGGAACAGGCCCTGATAAACATTCTGGATAATGCGGTTAAGTTCAACAAGCCGAACGGCGAGGTCCATGTCCAGGTGCACGACCGGTCCCAGGATCAAATCGAGATCCGAGTCTCCGATACCGGCCTCGGAATTCCGGCCGAGGATCGCTCGCGGATCTTTGAGCGCTTCTACCGGGTGGACAAGGCGCGCTCCCGCCAGGTGGGTGGCACAGGCCTGGGCCTCTCCATCGTTAAGCATGCCGTGGAACAGATGGGCGGAACGGTTGCAGTGGAAAGCGAACTTGGGAAGGGCTCTACCTTTGTAGTCACGCTGCCCAAAGCGTCGCCTCACAGGGACAGTCTTAACCGTCTAGTCATCGAAACATAACAATCCTCTAGTATTCTCAACGCTTGGTTCTCACCAAAGTTATTGCTCCAAAGCCCTTGGCAGGGCGGCATTGCGCCTGTGGCGCAGCGGCCTGCTTCAAAGGAGAGGTAACACGGTCGGAGCGTGTTACCGGAGAGGCTCTGGTGTGCGTCCGCACGGCCATTTTATCGAGACTGGCTGTGAGAGCCAAGAGACGAAAGCCTAGCCATAAGAGAAGTCTATTTACCGTCTTTCCAAGAGGATAGTCAAAACGATGAGATCACGTATAAAGATGGTTGCATGGTCGTGCATAGCGGCAGTCCTTCTTACTCCGGCATGGGCCGCGGATCCGGCAACGCCTGCCGCCAATCCTGCCCCCGCCGCGGCCACAGCGGCGGATATTGCGAAACTTAAAGCCCAGCTGGATCAACAGCAAAAGGAGATCGAGCAGTTGCTGGCTGCGCTGGCGGCGCAGCGCAAGATGCTGGAGCAGGCCGGAATGACAACCCCAGCCCGGGCTCAGGCGGAGCCACACGCCACACCCGCCGACCGGCTGGTGGCTTCCACCACGCCCATGCTTGCCCCACCCGCAACCGAGGCCGCCCCCACTCCCAAATTCAACCCGCCGCTGCCACAGGCCCCCGCCGAGGCACCCTCTCCGTTGCAACTCAAAATCGGCGAAACCACCATTACGCCGGTCGGCTTCATGGACCTCACATTGTCGTGGAAAGACAAGGATGCCGGTGGATCCTTAGGCAGCAATTTTGGCAGCATTCCCTACAACAATAACCCCGCCGCCAAGCTCTCTGAATTTCGTTTCAGCCCGCAGAACTCGCGCGTCGGATTCCGCGTAGACGGCAACTGGAAAGGCGCCCACTTCATCGGGTACAACGAATTTGACTTCCTCGGCACCAGCGGCTCGAACGCCCTCAGCGTCACCAACGGCGCCTTTGTTCCCCGCATTCGCCTGTTCTGGGTGGACATTCGCAAGGACAAGTTCGAGTTTCTGGCCGGCCAAAGCTGGAGTATGCTGACGCCCAATCGCAGAGGCATCTCGGCACTTCCCGGCGACCTCTTCTACAGCCAGGTCATCGATGTGAACTACATGGCCGGCCTGACCTGGACGCGCCAGCCTGGTGTCCGTTTTCTCTATCATCCGAACAAAAAGGTGACGATGGGCGTGTCGTTCGAGAATCCGAACCAATACATCGGCGGTTCGGGCGGCGGCCCCACCGTGGTGCTTCCCGCGGCCCTAACCGGGCTGGCGGGTTCGCAGTTGGACAACGCCACCAGCGTGCAGACCATACCCAACGTCAACCCGGACATCATCGCCAAAATCGCCTTTGATCCAAACTCCCGGGTGCACTTTGAAATCGCCGGGATAGAACGCACCTTCAAGACTTGGAACACGACGACCGGGCAGCCTGGTTCGGGCCAGTATTCCACCAAGGTGGGCGGCGGCGGCTCGATCAATGCCAATTTCGAAATTGTGAAGAACTTCCGCCTGGTTACCAATAACTTCTGGAGCGATGGCGGCGGCCGCTACCTCTTCGGCAATGCTCCGGACCTGGTGGTCCGCGCCGATGGGAGTGTGAGCCCCATTCATTCCGGCGGTTTCGTCGAGGGTTTCGAGGCCACCATCAAAAACACGCTGTTGTATGCCTACTATGGCGGCATCTATATCGGCCGCAACGTTGCGGTGGATGCCAACGGCAGCCTGGTGGGGTATGGTTACCGGGGCTCGGCCAACAGCCAAAACCGCACCGTTCAGGAAATCACCCTGGGTTTCAACCAGACCCTCTGGAAAGACGCTAAGTACGGCGCGCTCAATCTGATGGGCCAATACGAGTACCTGACGCGCAATCCCTGGGCTGTGGCCGCGAACTCTCCCAAGGCCGCCCATGACAACACAATCTACGTGAACGTACGGTACACCCTGCCGGGCAGTGCGCCGCCGGTAGAGTAGCGGGTGATTTCAGGATTCTGTAACGGGTTTGTCACATTACAGTGGCAATATTGAGGTGAAAAGTGTATGAATAAAAGGTTGTCATTGGCCCTGACGGGCCTTCTAGTCGTGGGGATTGCGCCGGTTGCGTCGGCGCAAAAAATTAACGCTTGCGGGGCTACTTTTCCCGATCCGATCTACAAGAAGTGGTTCGGTGAATTCGGCAAGGCTCACAAAGGCGTGCAGATCAACTACGAAGCCAACGGGTCTGGCGGCGGCGTCAAAGGGGTGACCGATGGGACCGTAGATTTCGGCGCCTCCGATATGCCCATGACCGACCAGGAACTGGCGGCAGTGAAGAGTGGAAAAATACTTCACTTTCCTACGGTTCTGGGCGCTGTGGTACCAATCTATAACCTTGCGGGCGTGACGCAGGAGTTGAAATTCAGCGGCCCCGTGCTGGCCGATATTTTCCTGGGTACGATTTCGAAATGGAGCGACAAGCGGATCGCGGCGGAGAACCCGGGCGTGAAGCTTCCGAATGAAGACATAGTTGTGGTCCATCGCACGGACGGCAGCGGTACGACGTTTGTGTGGACCGATTTCCTGGCCAAGGTCAGCCCGGAATGGAAGAGCAAGGTTGGTGCGGCCAAGTCCGTAAGCTGGCCTAAAGGGCTCGGCGGACCCCAAAGCGCAGGCGTCACCGGCCTGGTCAAACAGAACCCGAATTCGATCAGCTATGTGGAACTCCTCTACGCGCTTCAGAACAAGATCGGTTACGGTCAGGTGAAGAACTCCTCCGGAACTTTCGTGAAGGCCGATGTAGCCAGCGTAACAGAGGCCGCGGCCGGAGCGGCTAAGAATATGCCGGACGATTTCCGCGTCTCTATCACCGACCCGCCCGGCAAAAATGCCTATCCCATCTCAACCTTTACCTGGCTGCTGATCCCCAACAAATTTTCCGACCCCGCCAAGGCCGCGCAGATCAAGGCGATGCTTCACTGGGTGCTGACCGAGGGTCAAAAGGACTGCGCCGCTTTAAGCTATGCGCCGCTCCCGCAGGCGGTCGTGACCAAGGAGATGAAACAAATCGAAACGATCCAATAGCCCGGATCGCTGCCGATCAGGTAGCAATATGGCCACGATTACTGCGGCGGTAAAGGCAGTTAAGGCTCCAACCCAGACGGGCGATATCATCGCCCGTTGGGTTGTTCTTGTTTTTGCCGCAAGCCTCCTGGCGATGGCAGCGCTCCTGATTTACGAACTAATGGTCGGTTCAGCGGAGGCGCGAGCAAAGTTGGGGCTCTGGGGCTTCCTCTTTTCCAGCAAGTGGAACCCTGTCACGGACGATTTCGGGGCGCTGCCGTTCGTTTATGGAACCGTAGTCACTTCGGTTCTGGCTCTGCTGATCTCGGTGCCACTCGGCTTGGGTGCAGCCATATTTCTTTCGGAATTGGCGCCGGCACGTATCTCCAACGGCCTGACCTTTGTGATCGAACTTCTGGCGGCGATACCCAGCGTGATTTACGGTCTGCTGGCGTTCTTCACGCTGGTCCCCCTGATGCGTTTGTATATCGAGCCATTCCTGAAACGCACGCTGGGATTTCTGCCGCTGTTCCAAGGCCCGGCTTATGGTGTCGGTTTTCTCACCGCCGGCATGGTCCTGGCGATCATGACAATCCCGTTCATCATATCGGTTTCTCGCGAATCGCTGCTGGCTGTACCGCGGGACCAGAGGGAGGCGGCTCTCGCGTTGGGAGCTACCAAATGGGAGGCTACCTGGCAGATCGTGGTGCCATACGCCAAACTCGGCATCCTGGGTTCGATTTTCCTCGGTTTGGCGCGGGCATTGGGCGAGACTATGGCAGTCACAATGGTAATCGGGAACGACCCCAGCATTCACGCCTCGCTTCTGGCGCCGGGCTATTCCATCGCGGCAGTGATTGCCAACGAATTTAGCGAGGCAGGCGGCAAGATTCATCCGGCGGCCCTGGTGGAGTTGGGCCTGGTGCTGTTCTGCCTGACGATCGTGATCAACGGGTTTGCGCGCCTGATGATTCTGGCGACTACATCCAAGGGTTCCAGGAGACCATGAACAAGCTTTCATGGCGTAAACTCGTCAACAGCGTGATGCTGACGCTGACCGCTGTTTGCACTGCCCTCACCATCTCGGTGTTGTTTTTGATTCTCGGCTGCCTGCTTTACAACGGACTGCACTCGCTCAATTGGAATTTCTTCACCAAGCTGCCGCTGCCTCCGGGAGAAGAAGGCGGCGGTCTGGCGAATGCCATCGTGGGCAGCATGCAGATTGTGGGACTGGCTGCGCTGATCGGCATTCCCATCGGCTTCTTTGCGGGCATTTACCTTTCGGAATACGATGACAAGAAGTTCGCTTCGGTGGTGCGATATGTCGCCGACCTGTTGAATGGGGTGCCCTCGATTGTGGTCGGAATTCTGGCCTGGACACTGGTGGTGCTGCCGATGCACACGCAGTCGGGGCTGGCGGGCTCGATTGCACTGAGCGTCATGCTCATTCCGATTGTGACGCGGCAAACCGAACAGTTCCTGCGGGAGGTCCCGCTCTCCCTGCGAGAGGGGGCGCTGGCGCTAGGCTCCAGCAAGTGGCAGATGATTGCGACCGTGGCGGTCCCGGCGGGAAGCAAGGGAATCCTGACAGGCATGATCCTGGGAGTGGCCCGAATCGCGGGCGAATCCGCTCCGCTTCTTTTCACCGCCCTCAACAACCAGTATTGGGGCGGGCTCACAGAACCGACGGCCTCGCTTCCTGTGATGATTTATAAACTGGCGACCTCTCCGTATGACGATTGGAATCGTCAGGCCTGGGCCGCCGGGCTGGTTCTGATTACTCTGGTCCTGGTAGCAAATATCGCAGCCCGCCTGGTTCTGGCAAGAGGGGTTTCGGTGCCACGCGGCTAACAACGAGGATCCTTATGAGCACGGTACCCGACTATACATCCGATTCGAGGGCACGTCACTCGCCCACAAAGGGGGCTTCCTTGCCGATGCCTGTTCATGTACCTGTTCCCGCAGCCGCCCCCAAGCTGAAAGCGATTAACATCAATTTCTTTTACGGTACGTTCCAGGCGCTGCACGATATCTCCCTGGACATGCACACCAACCGGATCACGGCGTTGATCGGCCCTTCCGGCTGCGGCAAATCCACGTTCCTGCGAAATCTAAATCGCATCAACGATACGATTCGCAATTCACACATGGAAGGACAGATCCTGCTGGATAACGAAGACGTTCGCACGGCGGATGTGACCGACTTGCGCCGCCGCGTGGGCATGGTCTTCCAGCGGCCCAACCCGTTTCCCAAGTCTATCTACGACAACATTGCCTATGGCCTGCGAATCAACGGCATGGCATCCAGGGGCGACATGCGGGACAAGGTGGAGCAAAGTCTGAAGCGAGCCGCGCTTTGGGAGGAAGTGAAGGACAAGCTGCACGAATCGGCCTATGCCCTGTCCGGCGGACAGCAGCAGCGCCTGTGCATCGCGCGGGCACTGGCCGTCGACCCTGAAGTGCTTCTCCTCGATGAGCCCTGCTCGGCCCTCGATCCAATCGCCACGGCCAAAATTGAAGAGCTCATGTTCGGGCTGAAGGATCAATGCACCATGGTGATTGTGACCCACAACATGCAGCAGGCAGCGCGCGTGGCCGATTTCACGGGCTTTTTTCTGATGGGCCGCCTGATTGAGTACGATAAGACGGATGTAATTTTCAAAAACCCCTCACGCAGGGAGACGGAAGATTACATCACTGGGAGATTTGGGTAGCCGATGCCGGCTTCCACCTGTGCGGCATTTGCGGAGGACCGGCCGGTCCGGTAAGGAAGGCATAACTTTTGCGCCAATTTTCCGTTGAACTCGAAGAACTGAACAACAAGTTGTTGCAGATGGCCGGACTGGTGGAGTCTGCCATCAGCCACAGCGTCCGCTCCCTGATCGATCAAAACCGGGAACTCGCAGAGCAAGTGATTCGGGACGAGCCGAAGATCAACAGCATGGAGATGGAAATCGACGGCATGGTGACGCGGCTCCTGGCACTCCGGCAACCCGTGGCCAGGGATCTGCGTTTCCTGACGTCGGCCCTGAAGATTAACACGGATTTGGAGCGCATCGGAGACCTGGCGCAACATATCGCGGAACGATCGCTCTCCCTCATGCACCATCCGCTGGTCAAGCCCATGGTGGACATTCCCAGCATGGCTTCGCTGGTGCAATCCATGCTCCTCAAGTGCCTGGACGCATTTGTGAAAGGGGATGAGCAGCTGGCGCGCTCGGTGCTCTTGGCGGACGACGAGGTGGACCGCTTGCGCGACGCCGTTTACGCGGAATTGCTGGCGACCATGCAGCGCGACCCGAGCGTAGTCTCAGCCGCGGTCGATTTGATATTTGTGGCCCGCAATCTGGAACGTATCGGCGACCATGCGACCAATATTGCGGAAGATGTGGTTTTCCTGATTAAGGGAGTGGATGTCAGGCATCGCGTCGAGGAATCTGAACGAGTCTGAAGCTCGACCGGCCTGCCTGCCTCAGGCGCCTTTAGCCTTCGGGTGTTGCATCATCTCGAGAACCCGTCCCAGCAATCGAGACCGCCGGTAGGGTTTTCGCAAAACCCGGCGAAGGTGTCCGCGCGATTCGGTTTCCTCGACGATTTCGGGGGCTTCGTCGGCAAGGAATAGCATCCGGACATTCGGATACATTTCATGCAACTGCTGCTCAATCTCCGGCGCTTTAATTCCAGTAACCGCCGTATCGATTATCGCCAGGTCCACCGGTTGACGCTGCTCGCGGCAGCGGTCCAGTGCCGCCCGGCCCGTCGATGCGGTCACCACCACAAATCCTGCCTTCTGCAGCGTGGACGAAACATCCTTTAGAGCCGCGCCGCGATCGTCGCCGACAACTACCGCAGTGTTGTGCGAATCGTCTATGGGCATATACCTCTAGGATAACAGAGTGGCCCCGATATTTTCATCCCACATGGCTTTCGGCCGGGGTTTCTTGGATGGTTTCGACCGATAGTCTGCGCCGCTTACTTCAATCCGAAACGAATTACCACGTTCAAACCGAATGCGAAAATTCCAGCGCCCAGCAGCACGCTGACAAGCAACGTCAGCACGTTGCCCGAGAAAGTCCATAGCTCGTCAATGCAAAAACGGAAACCACAAGACTACGAAACAGTTATTGCGCGCAGATGAAAGTTGCATTACAAAGCGAAGACGGATTATTCCGTCATCGGCCGTGCTATCGCTTCTTGAGATAAGCAATCTGACTCGCATACAAGTTGTTGGTAGTGACTAAACCTTCTTCGAACTGTCACCAGGCAGCAGCAGATGGAGTGCTACTAACAGTATGGGAGAACCGTATGAATCGCAAAATCGATCTCATATACATCGATGCCGGCGGCGGCCATCGTGCCGCGGCGACCGCGCTCACGGAGGTTATACGGCAGCAGCAGCGTCCCTGGGACTTACGGCCGCTGTGCATCCAGGAGCTGCTGGATTCAATCGATTTCATCCGGAAGACCACTGGCATCCAGTTTCAGGACGTCTACAACATCATGCTGCGCAAGGGCTGGACGCTTGGCACAGCGCAACTGATTCCGCTGATGCACCTGGTGATCCGAATGTTCCACAAGGAGCAGGTTGAGGTGCTGGAGCGGCACTGGATACAGAACCGGCCCGATCTGGTGGTGTCGCTGATTCCACACTACAATCGCGCCATTCGTGAGGCGCTTGACCATGCCTGGCCGGGTACGCCGTTGGTCACCATTCTCACCGACCTCGCGGATTATCCGCCGCACTTCTGGATCGAGCGGCAGGATCAGCACGTGATCTGCGGATCTGAGCACGCGGCCATGCAGGCACGAATGGTGGGTATGCCGGAGAACCGGATTCTACGAGTTTCGGGGATGATTCTGCACCCCAGGTTTCACGCTCCGTTGAAACTGGATCGCGAGGCCGAACGAGTCCGGCTTGGGCTGCGGCCGGATGTTCCCACGGCGCTGGTGATGTTCGGCGGCGAGGGCTCCATGGAAATGGTGAAGATCGCACGGACGCTGAACCAGGCCCAACCGGGGATCCAGTTGATCATGCTGTGCGGCAAACACCAGCAGGCGGCGCGTGAACTGCGCGCGCTGGAACAGCGCGTTCCAATGTTCATCGAAGGCTTCACCAGAGAGGTTCCGTACTACATGGCATTGGCCGACTTTTTTATCGGCAAGCCCGGGCCGGGGAGCATCAGCGAAGCGCTGGCGATGCGTCTGCCGGTGATTGTGGAACGTAACGCCTGGACGCTGGCGCATGAGCGCTTCAACGCCGATTGGATCGAAGCGGAGCGGGTGGGGATAGTCGTGAGCGGCTTCTCGAAGATTGGCGAGGCCGTGCGTCGACTAACGGAACCGCAGACATATCTGGAATTTCGGACCAACGCAGCCGCTAAGAGGGGTGCAGCGGTCTATGAGATTCCGGCGATGCTGGAAGAGATCCTGGCGAATGACGAGAAACAGGCGGCTCGCGTCCGGGCAAGCCGGGAACCGCGACTGCGGGCCGTGCCGCCTGCCTCACTGCTTCCGTCTCAGCACATGTAGGGACTGGCGAACATGAAAGAAAGCGAACTGCTCCTGAGGCTTCGACAAATGGACCGCAAAGAATCGGCCTGTGGCTGCGACCTGTGCCGGCAGGCACATCCCCAACCCCAAGCTGCGTCGGACGCATCCGAATCGCGGCCCCCTGCCATACCGCGATATCCGGCGCCGGCTCAGCCCGCCGGCCGTCTTATTCCGAGGCTATAGCTCTCTATTCCCAGGCTATAGTTCTGGGTTTGCCGGCAACACAATTTCGTTCGCTTTGTATCCATTTTGTAACGGTCCGTTTGCAAAATACTGATACGATTCCCTTCATGCAATGCTCCGACCGCGCCGCCAAGCTTGAAGTGACCGTTCAGACCAGGTATACCGGTTTACACGCCAATACCGTTGGTTTGGGGATAGTACTCTCGATATATGGCGACCGAGATTTCTCCGCGCGATTTGAACTCCGTTGACTTACGGGACCCGGAACTGTACGTGAACCGCGAGTTGTCTCTGCTTGCATTTCAGCGGCGCGTGCTGCAGGAGGCGGAAGACGAGAAGAATCCGCTCTTGGACAGGCTGAAGTTCCTGGCAATTCTAGGTTCCAACCTGGACGAGTTTTTTATGATTCGCGTGGCCGGGCTGGTGGCGCAGATGGACTCGGGCACGGTGGATCCGGGGCACGACGGCATGAGTCCGAGGGCGCAGCTTGTGGCCATCCGGCGGGAAGTGACGCGGCTGATCAAAGAGGCGCACCATTGCCTGCAGGCGATTCTGCTGGAGTTGCGGGAACACGGCATCTGGATTCACGATTACGCGGAACTGACTCCCTTGCAGCTTGGGATCATATCCAAGTACTTCACGGAGACGATTTTTCCGGTTCTCACACCGCTGGCTTTCGACCCGGGACGGCCGTTTCCCCATATTTCGAACCTGAGCCTCAACCTGGCGGTGCTGATCCGCGACCGCGAAAAGAACGAACATTTCGCGCGGATCAAAGTCCCGGATTCCCTGCCGCAACTGGTGCCTTTGCAACCAGCGGCGGCCGGAAAAACAAGTAAGGCGCGTCCCAAGCGGACGGACATGATCTGGTTGGAGCAGGTGGTTGCGGCCAACCTTGAATCCTTGTTTCCGGGAATGGAGGTGCTTGAGGCGCACCCGTTTCACGTCACGCGCGATGCCGACATCGCCATCAAGGAACTGGAAGCCGAAGACCTGTTGGAGACCATCGAGGAAGGCGTTCGGCAGCGGCGGTTCGGCAGCGTGGTCCGGCTGATGGTGACGCAGGATATGCCGCCCCATATCCTGGAAATTCTGATGAGCAACCTGGAGGTGGAAACAAGCGACGTCTACCGCGTGAAAGGGCCGCTTTCATTCAAGCGGCTGATGGATGCGGCACAATTGGACCGGCCGGAAATGAAGGACCCGCCATTTGTTCCCGCACTGCCGGTGACGCTGGTGGAGGGCTTGGAGGATGACGACATCTTCGCGTTGATCCGGCGGCAGAATATCGTGCTGCATCATCCTTTCGATTCCTTCCAGCCGGTGATCGACTTTTTGCGGACAGCAGCACGCGATCCCGGAACGCTGGCGATCAAAGCGTGCCTCTACCGCGTGGGCCGGAATTCCAAGGTGGTGGAAGCGCTGCTGGACGCCATCGAAGAGGATAAGCAGGTGGCGGCGCTGGTAGAGTTGAAGGCCCGGTTCGACGAGGAGAGCAACATTGAGTGGGCGCGGGCCATGGAACGCTCCGGCGTGCACGTGGTGTATGGGCTGGTGGGTTTGAAGATTCACTGCAAGATCGCGCTGGTGGTACGGCGGGAAGGCGGCCGCATGGTGCGTTACGTTCATCTTTCCACGGGCAACTACAACGCCATCACGGCGCACCTGTATACCGACATCGGCATGTTCACCTGCGACGGACAGATTGCAGATGACGTCACCAACCTATTCAATTACCTGACCGGCTACTCCGCGAAATCCGATTACAAGAAACTGCTGGTGGCGCCCCTGAATCTGCGGACGAGGTTCCAAGCCATGATCGAGCGCGAGATCGAACATGCGCGGGCGGGTAACGCAGGCCACCTCATTTTTAAGTGCAATGCGCTGGTGGACGGGCCTCTGATTCATGCGCTCTACCGGGCTTCGCAGGCCGGCGTAAAGGTCCAGCTGATTGTGCGGGGAATCTGCTGCCTGCGGCCGGGCCTGCCGGGAGTGAGCGACAACATCGAAGTTATCAGCGTGGTGGGGCGATTCCTGGAACACAGCCGGATTTACTACTTTCACAATGGCGGCGACGAAGAGATCTATGCCGGAAGCGCCGACCTGATGCCGCGGAATATCGACCACCGGGTGGAGGTTCTGTTCCCGCTGGAAGATGAAAAGTTGATTCGCCAGATTCGGGATGAAGTGCTGGCCGTGTATCTGGCGGACAACGCGAAGGCCCGACGGATGCTGCCGACCGGCGCTTACGCACGAAAGAAGCCGGACAGCAAGAAGCAGGTGAATGCCCAGGAATTGCTGCTGACGAAGCGCCGGCGGGTGCATGACCGTGGCAAGCAAATTCCTTCACGGCGATTCTTATCCAAGAATTCCGGGGCTGCGCCGGACCCGGCCGGCTCACGATGATCAGCGGCCTTTTCAGAAGGCTCTAAGCCGTCAGAGGCTTCAGGTGCTGGTAGCTCTTTGCCGCCGCTTCTTGCGGTGTGGCGAACGAGCTGAATGCGGCAAATGCCGTGACGTAGCCGTTGTAGCCGATGCTGTGCAGCGTTCGAAATACCTTGGGGTAATCCACTCCGCCTGGCTCCCAGGAGCCGATCAGATCGACTTTCACCGGGCCCTTTGTCCATGTGGCCACGGTTGACTTGCCATTCGGCGTGATCCGGTAGTTCTGAACGAAAACATTCATGATCCACGGCTTGAACTTCTGGATGGTCTCCGGACCGTAATCCTGTCCCGCCACCATCCAGTTGCCGGCCTCATAAATCAGCCCGAAATTAGGCCGGTTCACCCGCTTCAGAATGTCGAGAGAGCCGGCCACGGTCTCAAAGAGAGTTCCCTGGTGTGACTCATGCCCCAGCCGGATTTTCCGTTCCCGCGCCTGGTCGCACGCTCGCTGGGCGGCAGCGATGTCTTCTTCCTTCTTCATGCCAATCCGGATCAAATCGGCGCCCAAGATCTCGGCCACGTCGAGGTACGGCCCAATATTTCGCAAACCGTCGGGAGCCTTGTCATTGTTGGAGGGCACGTCGAAATCCCCCGTCACGCAGGAGACTTTGATCCCGTATTTGTCCAGCACCTTGCGCATGTCGCGGAGCTTTTCCTTTGACGTCTGGATGCCCCCTTGCGACGCCCGCATATCGATTGCCTCATAGCCGGTCTTCTTTGCAACGTCAACGACCTCTTCGAAACCCATCGTTGTTTTCTGATTGGATCCGGGCGCCTCGGCGATGCGAACCGTGATGGAAAGCTTCATAGAACTCCCGGCCGCACCGAGGGAGGCCAGTGACGATGCTGCGGCCAGAAAGTGGCGGCGAGTGAGAACGGCGGCCATAAGAACCTCTTGCTTTCAGAGTGTGACGCCGTAATGTTACTGAAAGCGGGCGATTCCCGTCAAGCCGAGGAGGCGCCACCGAGGCGCTACGAAAACGCCTGTCGAATAGTCTTCATCCCCAGAACTCCTCCTCCGGCGCCAGGTTCTTCTTCAAGAAGTCTGAATTGATATCCAGCCCGAGCCCGGGGCCCGCCGGCACTTTGAGCAGCCCTTTTCTCACGTCGGGCGGGCTACCTGCCGCCATTCCCTCGATGTAGCGGCCGGGCCGCCCCAGCTGGCTTTCCGACCGGTAGAAATTCTGAATAGACCCGCCGAAATGCGCGTTGGCATAGGTCAGCACCAGCGACCCGACATTGTGCAGCGCCACCGGAATGCGGAATTGGGCTGCGTAGTCCGCTATCTTCCGCGTCCCGGTGATCCCTCCGGCGAATGCCAGATCGGGATGGATGATGTCCACGGCCTGGTTATCCAGGAACGGCTTGAATCCGCGGACCATTTCGAGTTTCTCCCCGGTCAGCAGCGGCACACGCGTGGAGCGGCGCAGCGCCATCCAGGCTTCCGAGAACGGCGGGTTGAGCGCGTCTTCGATGAACAGCGGATTCATCGGCTCCACGGCCTTGGCCACCGCTATCGCGCTAGGCGTGTCCAGCTCGTTGTGGCAATGCACGGCGATATCGATGTCGTCACCCACGGCTTCGCGGCAGTTGGCGTAGCCGCGCGCCACGTTGCGGAGTTGCTGAGTGGTAAGCGTGGGCGCGAACCTGGCCGCGGGCACGCCCAGCAGTGTATCGATGCCGTTCTTGAAAGCCGTAAAACCCTCGGGCATCTCTTTGATGTGCTGCGCCCAATCGCGGCATGAGGATTTATCCAGCATGTTCAAGTTGAGGCCGTGCGAGTACATCGGGATGGCATCGCGGAACGGACCGCCCAGCAGCGTTGAGACCGGTGCGCCAATAATCTTCCCCGCCAGGTCCCACAGTGCCATGTCGATGCCGCTGATGGTAGGAATGTGCGCCATGTAGGTATGCATCAGCGTGGTCATATTGTGGAAGTGCACCTCGATGAGCAGCGGGTCCTTCCCGATCAGCAAACCCTTCATGGTTTCGATACGCGCCCGCGCCATCGGCCCGGTGGCCCCCGCCTCGCCGTAGCCGGTCAGCCCGCTATCGGTGTCGATGCGGATAAGACAATTGCCGGCGATATTGCGGATCGCCATGGCCCGAACGTTCGTGATCTTGACCCGATTCACATTCGGCGCCGCCTGTGCCCGGTAACAGGTGAAGAGACTGGAGGCAGGCAGCGCAACGGCCATCCGAAGCAGATCCCGGCGAGACAGAGATGTCATGGGCGCGTTCCCTCCAAGACCGCACTTATTCAACTTACTGCATTAAAACTCAAGCCGAAGGATTCCAATCAGGTGCCCGCTTGGAGTGTACCAGGCACTGAAGCTGGTCCCGGTAGCGGGAGCGAATTTGCCGAAGGTCTGCGGACTGGTGATATTCACCGTGGTGTTGGGGCTCTGCAGCCATCGGGTTTCAGGCAGCAGGTTGTTGAGATCTACGCGCACCGTTAGTTTGTACCGTTCCCGGAACGCAACGCTCTTTGAGAGTGAGTATTGCGGCCACCACACAGCGCCGGTCCGCGCGATGCTCACGCCCGCGTTGCCACCCGTGAATGCGGCCGGGTACGAGAATGCGTTGATATTGAAGAAGGGATTCTGCAGATTCTGCGGCCATAAATTCGGACCGATGGAGTAATTCTGAACGTTGATACCCTGGCCCGCGACGATGTTCGGCTGCGTTTCGCCCGGAAGATATCTGTTAGGACTCCCCGCCATGCTAAAACTCACCGGCAAACCGCTGCGCAGGCTCTGAATGGTCAAGAGGGTCCAACCGCCCAACAGATAGTCCAGCACGCCGCCCCGATTCATGAAACGCCGGCTCTTTCCGAATGGAAGATCGTAGGTTGCCTGCGACATGAATTGCAGCCGGATATCGGTGGACGCAATCCCCTTCGTGAGGTTCCAGTCGTAATACTGCCAGCCGGACCCGGCGCCTCCGGCTATGTTCTTGCTCCAGGTGAACAGGAATGTGTAGCGGAGCCCCGAGTTGAATCGCCGCTCCATCCGCGTGGTCAGAGAATGATAGGTGCTATGGCCGTAGTTCCCGGTGGCAGTGATCGCTCCGAACTGCGGATAGGCGAGATAGTTCTGGGTGGCCGAGAAGACCTGATTCAGCAGCGTCGTATTCGTGGAGTTGTAGATCGACTGCGGCAGCACATTGATGTTCGTCGTTCCCTGCAGGGCGACGCCCGCCGATCCCTGATAGGTGGCCTCCAACAGGTGATTGGGGCGAAATTCATACTCGAATCCGCCGGACCAGGTCATGCTGTAGGGATTCCGCAGGCTTGGATCGATGTAAGTGGCGGTGCGGTTGCTGTAGTTCGTACCGAAATAGTTGGCCGTTCCCGTTGCCGGATTGATGGGATAGTTGACCGTTCCGGGCCCCTGGGATAAGTAAAACGCTGGAAACGGATTGCCGGGCGCCTGCTGGACGGCGGCCGTAGCCAGGTATTCTTCCTGCCCCATTTGCGGCATCACATCCTGCGTGAACATTCCGAACGAGCCGCGAAAAACCAACTTCGGCTTGAAATTCCAGGACAACCCGACGCGCGGAGTGAAGTTGTTCCGGTCGGAGGAATACACCGCTCCCTTAGGATGCGTAATGGCCCCCATCATGCCGGTCAGCGGGTCGGCCACGTTGGGATTGAATTCGGATTTGTTACCGTACTTTGTCTGCGCCGGAGTTTCATAGCTGTAGCGCACACCCAGGCTCACAGTGAGTTTGTGCGTCACTCTCCAGTCATCCTGCACGAAGAACTGGTGAGACCACCAATACGGAATGTAATTCTGAAGCAACGACGTAAAGGTGGCGGAAGTTACCGAGCCGAGCAGGAAGGAGGCGAAAGTATTGCCCGTGTTCGGCGTGTTCGGCAGACCGCTTCCCGCCGTCGTAAAGTTGTAGGTTCCGGATGGCTGCGACACCTGGATATCGTTTTCGCGAGTGAGGAGCATTTGATAGCCCGTCTTGAACGTGTGCCGCCCCACGACCTTCGTAATGTTTTCGTTCAACTCAAAGTCTTCGTTCAAAGTGCGCAGATTTCCATTGGGATTTGACGTACCGCTTGGATTCGCGGTCCAGGTCACGGAACTGCCCCCGGACGCCCCAACGAACCCGGGAAAAGTCTGCGGACCTACTCCCGGGATTCCAAGGATTCCGGCCCAGCCGCCGTTATTGAGCGCCGGGCTGATCGTGTCCACACGCCGCTGATACGCCACGCGGAACTCGTTGATCAAGGTTGGGCCGAAGTTGTAAACATCCCCGAAGGTGACGTTGTGGAGGTCAATGGGTTCGCGCTGTCCGAAACTGAACGCGGTGTTGTCGATAAGCCCCCATTTGTATTGGACCGCCTCCCTGCCGATCGGCTGGCGGTTCATATTCCAGGCGAAGCGGAAGAACATCTTGTGGTTCGACGTAATCTGCTGATCTATTTTCCCTATGTATCCCTCGCGGTCGGACAGATAGTGATTGTTCTGGCTGTAATTGTTGTTCGGGCCTGTATTGCTGTAGAAGCCCGCAGTGTTGGGCAGATTGTAGGGATTCTGAGCCAGGAATTTCAGTGTGACCGGATCGAAGCGGTTCATCGGAATCTGGTTCCCCGGAAACTGCGTGGCGGTGTAGCCCACACCGTTCGGGCATCCGTTCGCAGCGGCTGGACAAGTGATGCTCTTGGGGTCGTAAATTGGCAGCGCCGCGACGCCGGGGAAATTAAAATTACCGGCCAGCATCCCGGCGTCAGGAGTGGAGGTGACCACCGGATTCTGCTCGTGATCGTAGTTCAGCCCGTAGGACAGGAAAAAGAAAGTCTTGTTGCGGCCGTCGTAAACTTTCGGGATGTAGACCGGTCCGCCAAGGCTGGAAAAGAACATGTGATATTCGAACGGGCTGGTTTCGCTGCCCTGCTGAAAGTAAGACCTGTGGAGCCAATTCTTGTTGATGTAGCGCTCTTCGGCTGAAAAATGAAGTTGGTTGGTTCCACTTTTCAAGACCATATTGTAGGCTCCGCCCGCCGTGTGTCCCATTTCGGCGGGAACTCCAGTCGACCAGACCTGCGCCTCCGCAATCGAATCCACCGGAGGCGTAATGGCCGTGGTTGTGGTGCCGATCGCCGAGCGAACAGACTGTTTGATGGCGGCGCCGTCGATCGAATAGTTCAGCAGGTTCGGAGGCAGCCCCAGAATGTGGAACGAGCCGTCGTTGTTCACCTGCGCACCCTGCATGTAGTACATGAGGTTCTGGGCCTTCGCCTGCATCATTGGGATTTCATGCACGGTCTTGGTGTCGAAGACCTGGCCCACCACGGCAGTGTCGGTTTGGAGCAGCGGCGCCGCGGCGGTGACCTTGATCTCTTCGGAGACGGCACCCACCTCAAGCCTTACATCGATACGAGGCGTTTCGCCGGCATTCAATACCAGGCCGGACTGATCGTATCGTTTGAATCCCGGAACTGCCACCGACAGCTGATAGTTTCCAAGATTGAGAAACGGAACATAGTACGCCCCGTCTTCGTTAGTCAAGACCCTTGTTACCACTTGGGTTTGGACATTTGTAACCGTCACTGCGGCCTTCGGAACAACGGCCCCGGCGCTATCGGTTACGGTGCCGACCAGGGTAGCGGTCCGCAGATTCTGTGCGAGCACAAGGGACGGCGCCAGACCGACGAACGTGATCACAAAACACAACTGCGCGGCCTTCCGCATCAGTAGCCTCCTAAGCAGAGTGCGAATAATATTATCACAGGCATTCGCCGGCCGCACAGCGTGGGGTCCCAGGGCGCCGGCTCCGACTGTTCGCGGAGAAGACGAATCACTTTCATTCGTCGGATCGCGGGTGTAGAATCTGTCAGGTCGAGGTTGTCACGCCCTACAAAGCCTTCATCTCCTACAGCCATGCGGCGGACGCCAAGCTAGCCCCCGTCCTCCAATCCGCTTTGCGCAGAATCGGAAGGCCCTGGTATAAGCCGGCTCCATTTCGCCTCTTCATGGACAAGTCGAGCTTGTCTGCCAATCCGGCTCTCTGGCGTTCCATCGAAACGGCGCTCAACCAGTCGGAATACTTCCTACTGATGGCTTCCCCGTCTGCCGCCCGGTCCACCTGGGTAGAACGGGAACTCGACTGGTGGTTGGAGCACCGCTCGGTGGAAACCATAATCATCCTGCTCACCGACGGCGAAGTCGCGTGGTCCGACGGCAATCGCGATTTTGACTGGGACCGGACAACCGCGCTCAGCCCGAAGCTCCGCGGCCGATTTCAGGAAGAGCCTTTCTACGTGGACCTGCGGTGGGTCAAAGGCGAAAAGAATCTGTCTTTGAGAAACCCTCGTTTTCGCAGCATGATTCTTGAAATCGCGCCGCCGCTGTATGGCAAATCGCGGGAGTTGCTCGACGATGAAGACGTTCGACAATCGCGGAAGGCCCGTCGCGAAGTGATGCTCGGCGTGCTTGCGCTGTTGGGATTGAGTCTCGCTACAGGTATTGCCTCATACCTTGCGCGTAAGGGCCGGAACCTTGCAGACTGCAGGCAACTAGCGGGGCAAGCCACATCTTACCTTGATGATCAGCCCGACCTGGCGTTACTGCTGGGGGTCGAGAGTTCGCGCCGTGCAAACTGCGTTGAAGGTCGCAGCGCCTTACTCAGCGCGCTGCAGTATCGGCCCCACCTTGCCGGAATCCTGACCGGACACTCCGATGTGGTTACGGACGTCGCGTACAGTCCCGACGGGCGCATCATAGCTTCAAGTAGCTGGGATCAGTCGATACGACTCTGGGACACTCACACCCGGAAACCACTCACTCCCGTACTGAAGGGGATGTACGGACTCTCGTTCAGTCCGGACGGCGGGTTGCTAGCCTCGGCGAGCGGCGCGACCGTGAACCTCTGGAACATGCCGGGCGGGTCTTCCGCCGGACATCTGAGTCTCAACGACCGCTCCATTATTTCCGAAGTCTTAGTCAGTCCCGACGGAAAAACCGCTGCGGCCTCAACTGAAGCGACGGGCCAGGCTTCGGCCAAAATCTTCTTGTGGAGTGTTTCCACACGCCAGCTTCTCGGGCCGCCGTTGCCCGGTCATAGGTTTGCCTTCAGTCCCAATGGGAGGACACTTGCAACGGACGGGGAAGACTGGAAAAGCATCGTTCTTTGGGACCTTCAAACGCGTCGCGCGCTTGCTCCGCCGCTTAAGGGCCACACCGGGAAAGTGCGCTGCATCGCGTTCAGCCCCGACGGGGAGAAGCTTGCGACCGGAGGCGAAGACCACTCGATTATCATGTGGGACCCTAGTGGCCTGCGCCCCACGGGTCCGGCTCTAACCGGCCATCGCGCGCCGGTAAATACACTCGCTTTCAATTCCGAAGGAACGCAGTTGGCGTCCGGCGGCGGAGATGGAAACATTATCCTTTGGGACACTGAGAAGCTGCAGGCCATTGGTGAGCCGTGGGCCGCCTCAAACAAACCCGTTTTCAGCCTGGCGTTTGCTCCCGATGGGCGCACCGTCATTTCGGGCAGCGGCGACCACCGGCTGATGATTTGGGACGTGGCTGCCGGTCGACCACTCGGGCGTGTATTTGAAGGCACCAATTTCGGAAGCTCCAGCATTGCGTTCAGCCACGACGGCAAAACGCTGGCGGCCACAGACGATTACAGCCAATTAATTCTGTGGGACGTTGCGACCGGGCGCCCGATCCATGAGCCGTACGAGGGGGAAGCCACAAGTGTTGCGTTCAGTGCCGACGGCAGCCTCCTGGCATCAGTGAATCGGCATGGCGGCCTTGCGGTCCGCGATCCGAAAACCGCCGAGCCTATCAGCAGTGACAAGACAGATTTTCGTCTATGGAGTGTCGGATTCAGCCCAGATGGAAGGACCGTGGCGGCGGGAGGTGATGGCGTGGTGCTGCTGTGGGACACGAGAGCCCGGCACACACTCGCCGCGCCCATCCGGCAACAGGCAGACCGAATCTGGGGCGTGGCGTTCAGTCCGGACGGCAAGCTGCTGGCCTCCGCGGGGAACGGAAGCCTGGGCCTTTGGGATTCGCGCACCGGTGCGCCCGTCATGCCACCCATCGTGTCAACCGCCAAATTCAAAGAACTGGTTCATGCGGACGCCGCCTTCACCCCGGATGGTAAGCTACTGGCATTCCGCGACGATAAGAACGGAGTGGTCCTCTGGGACATAGCGCATCGACGTCCGGCGGGTCCGCCTTTAACGGGCCATCACCGCACGGTTACTTCACTGGCGTTCAATCCGGAGGGCACATTGCTGGCGACTGGCGGAGCGGACGGCGCGGTAATTCTATGGGACGTTCTCACCCGCCAGACGGTTGGCCGCCCTTTCGTGGGCCACGAAGGCACAGTGTGGGGCCTGGCTTTCCAACCAGATGGTCGAGCTCTTGCCGCACTCGGTGAGAAGCGGGTTATTCTTTGGACAATCGGCCAGGACTCCTGGCGTGATATGGGCTGCCGGCTTGCGGGCCGCAATCTCACCGCAGGGGAGTGGACACAGTTTTTCGGCTCGGCTCCGTATCGTGCCACTTGCGCCGGATTATAAGGATTTTCCGGAGCAAGAAGGGGCCGACCACTCGCCGTCCTGGGCAGAGTCCCATGCACGCGACACATCGTTCGCTCTCTGAGGCCTAAAATATTTATTGCTAGGAGAAAACTTCCATGAGCACATTCAAGACAAGCGACGGTACGGAGATCTATTACAAGGACTGGGGCACCGGAAACCCAGTAGTGTTTTCGCACGGTTGGCCGCTGAGCGCCGATGCCTGGGATGCGCAGATGTTATTTCTCGGGCAGAACGGCTATCGCGTAATCGCTCATGACCGGCGCGGCCACGGCCGGTCTTGCCAACCCTGGAACGGCAATGAGATGAATGCGTACGCCGACGACCTGGCTGCACTAATAGAGATGCTCGATCTGAAAGATGCCACCCTGGTTGGGCATTCGACAGGCGGCGGCGAAGTCACACGGTATATCGGCCGCCATGGCACCAAGCGAGTCGCGCAGGCGGTACTGATCAGCGCCGTCCCGCCGCTGATGCTGAAGACGGAAAAGAATCCCGGTGGTTTGCCGATTTCGGCTTTTGACGAAATCCGGGCCGGCGTTCTGGCCGACCGCTCCCAATTCTTCAAGGATCTCTCCATGCCGTTCTATGGCTACAACAAGCCGGGCGCGAAGGTATCCGAGGGAGTTCGCGAGTCGTTCTGGCTTCAGGGCATGCTGTGCTCCATCAAAGGTGCCTACGACTGCATCAAGGCATTCTCGGAAACCGACTTCACGGAGGATCTCAAGAAGATCGACGTGCCGACGCTGATCCTGCACGGCGACGCCGATCAGATCGTTCCTATCGGTGCCGCGGGCATGATGTCCTCGAAAATCGTGAAGAACGCGCAACTAAAAGTGTACCCGGGCGCTCCCCACGGGATGTGTACCACCCTCGCCGACCAGGTCAATGCCGACCTGCTCGCATTCCTCAAAGAGTCGTTCGGCCGCGGGGCGGCTACGGCAAAGAGCACATCCTGACATTCGCAACATTGAGTCAGGTTCTCTCTGCGCTTTGCTCCGCGCCTCCGCGGCTCTGCGGTTAATGAAGGCTCTGGTCAGGCTTATATGGGCGCCAGCACGCGATCGATATACTCTTTCTGCACCTTCGCACTCTCGAGCGGCGAAATCCGTGCGTTGTCCAGGTCGATCGTAATCCAGCCCTATATTTGTCGCAGTAACCACTTCACCGCATTCTTCTGGATCTTCTCGTACTCCGGGTTCCATAGAGCGGTGATCACGTGGCCTGGGGCCAGATAGCACACCCTCCCCTTGCCATAGTCATAAGCCCATCCGGCAACCGACGAAGCTCCTGCATCTCTCCAGGTCAAGCCATCTTCGTTGACGCTCTCCATCAAAACGTATTTCGGGTCTTTTTCGTATTTGACGAAGTGCTGTTCGTCGGTGACCATGAAGTCGTTCACGCCGCGAGTGATGGGGTGCTCCTTGTTAACGATCTTCACTTTGAACGGGCGAAGCGGCGGGTGCTCTCGTGTAACGGCCCCCAGCACGTCGCGAAAATCCTCATTGTGCGGGCTGATATAAGTCACGTTGTGATAGAACAGCGCCGCACCTCCGTTTTGAACAAACTCCTTCACGGCCTTGCCCTGTTCCGCGGTGATCCAATAAACCGGAGTCTGATCGAACTTGCTTATCGGAGGTTCACTGACGATCGCACCGCGGCCGCCCTGTCCCTCGTAGCCGCCGGGCCAAACCATACCGTCGCGCAGCATGATCAGCAACTTATACGGTTTCAGATTTGGAGCAGTCAGCAAGCTCAGTTCATCGGTGAAGTCGATCGATATTCCCAAATCTTTGACCAGGGTCTTCCCCAATGCTGTGCGCACGTAGTCGATGTTGTGGTAGCGGTCCCCGGTAAGCGTCAATGCAGTCACTTGCCGCTTGCCGTAAATCGACTGCGCAGACGCCGGACGCGCGTTGAATACCAGGCCGGCCAGGGCTGCCGCTTTCCCGGCGTTGCGTATCGCCGACCGGCGAGTCATGTTTCTCGATAAGTTGATTGCCATCGGACTAAAACCTCAATATAAAATCCAGATTTATAATCGGCGTGCCGCCCCACAAGGACGTACTCGGACCCGCGGAGAGTTTGCCGAAGGTGGTTGGGTTCAGGAAATCCACGACCGTTGTCGGGTTGGTGAAGTTAAATCTGTTGAAGAGCATCTTCTGCACAGAGTGTATATCCATGCGCACCGTGAAGTTGAACCTGTCGTTGAAGCGCACCACCTTCTGCGCGGATGAGTCGATGGCGAACTTGGGCGGTCCGCCCACGATGTCGCGCCCGCAAGTGCCGGGAGTGAACGGCGCCGGGTAGGAGAATTGATTGATGTCGACTACCGGATTCACGGTCAGTTGATTAAAGCGCGCCGGCCCCTGATCCAGCCAGTTGCTCAGCAACACGGGCTTCCCGGTGCAGTCCGGCCGCTGGGCGGCGATAGACGTCGGGAAGTAATTATTCGGGCTGTTGGCGAATGAGAACGTCAGCGGCGCCCCGCTTTCCCAATCGATGTCCCAAGCCGTCTGCCAGCCGCCAATAATGGTGTTCAGCCAGCCGCCCCGATTCAGGAAGCGCCTTCCCTTACCCACCGGCAGTTCGTAGGTAATGCTGTTGAAGTACCGTTTGGGGCGGTCGAATCCAGCGCGCGCCTTTTCGAGCGATCGGTTTTGAATGGGCGCCACTCCGCTGCCGGAGTTGTCGCTATCCTGGCTGTCGATGGCTTTGGAGAAAGTGAAGAACGTCTGGAAGATGAGGCCCTGGGCGAAGCGTCTCTCGAGTCTGATCGTGCCGCCGTGGTACGTGCTGTGTCCGAAGTTCGAGCGGAAATTGATCGCGCCGAAATTGGGAAAGGGCAGGTAGTTCTGAGGCGCCGCGAAGGCCGCTGCCCGCAGGGCCGGGTTGTTGGCCCCATAGTTCACGGGAAACGTATTGATGTTCCAGTTCTCCATCAGGCCCACGCCGGCGGAGCCCTGGTACAGAAGCTCCAGAACGTAGGTGCGGCTGATCTGGTATTGCGTGCTCAGGTCCCAGTTCATGGTGTAGGGGTTGCGGAGGTTCGGGTCCCACCAGTCTTGACTGCGCGCTGAGTAATTGGTCCCGACGAACCCGGAAGTGCTGTTGGGCCTGATGGTGTATGCGGCCGGCGCGGGAATCGCGTTGATCGCATAAATCGGCATCGGATTGCCGGGCGCCTGTTGATAGTTGGCTTGCGCCGTGTACTCCTGGAAATTGCCGAGGGTCGTCGGGAATTTGACATCGACGGTGTAAAGACCGAAGCCCGAGCGAATCGCCAGCTTTTCGATCGGATGCCACGCCAGGCCAACGCGCGGCTGGAAGTTGTTGTTGTCGCGCTTGCTCAATGAGCCGGTGGGGTGTACAACCGCCCCTGGCATACCGGAAACCGGATCGATGGCGGTCGGGTCGAACTGACTCATCTGGCCGTACTTGGTGCTGAACGGAGTCTCGTTGCTGTAGCGGACTCCATAGCTCACGGTCAGGTTGCGCGACGCCTTCCAATCGTCCTGAAAGTAGAAGCTGCTAATCGTCGACCGCGGCAGCCAGCTCGCCACCTGTGTGGTGAACTGCGCCTGGGCTACCTGGCCCAGCAGGAACCCCGCGAAAGTGTTTCCGGTGCGCGGAGCCACCACGCCGTTCGGCTGAAGGCCCGCGGTCATACCGGCGAATGAGAATGCTCCGCTGGGCTGGGTGCTCGCGGTGGCGTTCATCCGGAACCTCATCCACTCGTAGCCCATCTTGAAAACATGAGTCCCGATGATCTTTGTCAGGTCGTCTCGAAGCGTGAATGTTTCCTGGACAGTCTGGCTGGGCCCGCTGACTGTGAGGCCGTATATGGAGCCTGGAGTACTTTGATCCCCGCTGCCGAAGGAAGGGAGAAGTGCCGGTGAAATGTTCGGGATCCCCAGAAGCGCGCCGTAGTCTTTTCCTTGCGACGGCACAACCGTCCTCCCAAATCTGCGGAAGTAGCCGAAACGGGCATCATTGAAGAGCGTTGGGCTGATGATCCACGATCCGCCGGTAGACCAGCTCTGATTCACCTGGGGTGATTCACTGCCGTTGGTTCCGTCGAAATCATGCACCTGGATGTTGGCCGGACGGCCCGCCCCGTTGTTCTTGTTCCACGTGAAGCTTCCATAGATTTTGATACTGGGGTTGAACTGGTGATCCATGCGGCCGTTCAGATCGTCAAAATACGTGCGCGATGGCGGGTTATACGACAAGTTGCCCGTGGGCCCGGCGGAATTGAATGTGCCGGGAACGTTCGGATCGGACCAGGGATTGATCTGCAGGATCTTCTGGGCCACCGGGTTAATCTTGTTGAGCGGGATCTGGTTGTTCGGAAACGGATCGCGAGTCCAGGTGCCATCCGGAAGTTGACGCGTGGTGGATGGATCGTAGATCGGGACGCCCTGGCCGCCGAAGGAAAAATCCCCGTTCTTCATAGCTGGCGTGGGAACTGTGCCAAAGGCCTGAAAGTTGCTAATCTTCTCGATTATTTTGTTCCAGCCGAAAAAGAAGAACGTCTTATTGCGGCCATTGTATATCTTGGGAAGCACAACCGGACCGCCGATGTTGGCTTCCGGATTCAGAAAGAATGCGGTGAGGCCATTGGGGTGCCCGAAGGTCGGCGTTGAGAGTGAGTTCAGGTCGAAGAAGTTGCGCTGCTGCATGATGCGCGAGTGGCCGTAGAACGTACCCATGCCGTGCAGTTCATTGGTCCCGGTCTTCTTGACTGTGCTGACCACGCCGCCGGCCGAATGCCCGTACTCAGCCGGAAGCGCGGTAGTCAAAACTTTGACCTCGGCAACCGAGTTTTGGACGCTTCTTAGCGAGGCCGCATCGGCCGACGGATTGTTCACTGAGACGCCGTCCTCGAACAAGCCGATCGCGCTGCTCCGCTGGCCCGCCATGTTGTAGCCGTTCACGCTGCCGCTGCCGGAGGTAGTCCCCACGGAGACGCCCGGCATGAACATCGCAGTTGCATCCACAAAACGTTGGTACATGGGCAAAGCCTGGAGCGTGTGGCCTTCCACCACGCTGCCCGCGGAAGATGTCTGTGTCTCGATCAATGTCGCCGTGCCCGTGACCGCAATCGACTCGTTCACGGCTCCAATTTCCAGCGTGGCGTTGACAGGCAGCACGTCGCCGGTTCGAAGCATGACGCCGTCGCGCACCAACTGCTTAAAACCAGCCGCCTGAAATGTGATGCGGTAGGGGCCCGGCTGCAGAGACGGCACACGGTAGAGTCCGTCTGTGTTGGTCCGCGCCGTGAACTTGAAGTTCGTTTCCGCGTTGGTGACTGTCACGGCAACTTCAGGCACAATCGCTCCCGTGGGGTCCGTAACGGCGCCGGCGATAGTGGCAGTGCCGATCTGCGCTGAGACCAAACCAGCGCCAAAAACCAGGATGCCGGCAAGACGCAAGAACATCGAGAAACGCATTTGTCCTCTTTCCAAATTGCGGTGCTCGAGCCGCTCCGGTGCTTGCCTCCGGTCCGTACGCCCTCAACCGGGAGAGCAAGCTTATGCGCGGTGCAGCAACGAAACATGGCGCAATTTACAGCCACATTGGGCGCACGTGCGGAGAACTATACTACCCGCTCCGTGCAATGTCAATCGGGGAAGGAGCGGGAAGAGGCGAGAGAAAAAGCCGGGCAAGAAAGGACAGCGAGAGTTACTTGGCCCGCATGAAGATCAGGCAGACGGGTATGGGAGTCTTAATATCATCGCCAGTAGGGGTCAGCCTTCCGGTCTTCTGGTCGATACGGAAGATCACGATATTGTTGGTGTTCTGGTTGGCTGCCAAAAGGTAAGCCCCCGTCGGGTCGATGGCGAAGTTGCGCGGCATTTTTCCTTGTGTCGGAACATGCTCTACCAGCGTGAGCGTGTTGGCGCTGGGGTCAATCGCAAACACGGCGATGCTGTCGTGGCCGCGATTCGAGGCATAAAGAAATCTGCCGTTGGGGTGAATCTCCAGCTCCGCCGAATTGTTGGTTCCGCTAAAGTCCTTCGGCAGCGTGGAGATGGTTTGCAGCTCTTTCAGGCTTCCGCCGGCGCGGTCATAAGCGAACACCGTCAACAGGGATCCCATTTCACTGAGTGTGTACGCAAACCGCCCGTTGGGGTGAAACGCAAAGTGGCGCGGGCCCGACCCCTGAGTAACCTTGGTGAATGGCGGATCGTTCGGCGCGAGGGTGCTCTTGGCCGGGTTCAGGCGGTACGAAAGAACCTGATCCAGACCCAGGTCCGGCACGAAAACGAAGCGGTTGTCGGGTGACAGAACCACCGCGTGGGCGTGCGGTCCCTTCTGCCGCTGGCCGGTGCTTGAGCCGGAGTGCTGGAAGAATGCCGACGCCGCGCCCACGCTGCCATCCGCGTTCAACGGGAAAGCCGCCACACTGCCGCTGCCGTAGTTTGCCACCACCAGAGTCTTGCCGGTCTTATCCACCACCAGGTGGGCGGGGATGGTGCCGCGCGTGGTCGTCTTATTCAATGCGGTCAGCTTCGCCGTCTTGGGGTCGATCGAAAAAGCACTGACGCTGCCGGCGTTCTGGCCTTCATAATTCGAGATCTCGTTCACCGCGTAAAGAAACCGGTGGTTCGGATGGATGGCCAGGAACGACGGATTCTCTGTCTCTGCCACCAAGCCGATCGAGATCAATTTGCCAGTCGCCGGCTGGAAGCGGAAAGCGTAAATGCCCTTGCTGTCTTGCCTGGTGTAAGTACCGGCATACACCAGAAACTCGCCTTTGGAGGAAACCTTCTTCGCACCCTGGGGCGCCGCCGGCAAAGCCGCAAGCGCCGCCGCCAAAAACAGACAGGAGTATCGGATGATCTTCATGGGTATATATGAGCATACAACTCCTGGATATGCTCAGATACTTCAAACTTTCGGCGTCAAACTTGAATCGCTACTCCCTTGACTCTCTCTCGCCCCTTGACTCTCTCTTGCCCCTTGGCTCTCTCTCACCAGGTTCAGCAGAATCGCCGCCAAAACTGCGCCTGCCGCTCCTAACACCACGTACACCAGCCACGGCGAGCGTTCCGAAAACGGCTTAGGCTCCGGACGATAAGTCGGATTCTCATGCTGCGGCCCAAGCGCAACACGCGGTAGACCGCGCCCCAACTCCGACGGCAATCGCACCGCCAGATCGTAGCGCGGAGCCAAAGCCTTCGGGTTGCCGTAGTAGAGCCGCAGCGGACCGGAACCGGCCGTTTTCGAATTCAACACTGCCGCCGAATCGAACACCACCTGGCGCGCGGCGCCAAGCGCCGTGATGCCTGTAATGGATAGCGGGGCATTGCGGTCGTCGGTCACTGTAAGCCTCAGGCGCCGCGCGAACTGCTCTGAAAATTCGATGGTCAGGCTTCCGCCGGTACTCTCAGGCCGGGCCAGGGTGCCGGATGCCAGCAGGACCGGCGCTGCGGGATTGTCAACCGCTTCCAATTGGAACGGCCGCGAAAACACGCCTTCACCCGCCATAATCAGGACGCGCTGAATAGGGATGCGCCCGCCTAAATCGGCTCGCCAGATGGATGCCGGCCTCGCCTTCACCCGATCCGGATCGCGCCCTTCGAGATTGGCCATGAATGGCACCATCTCTCCGCGCATTTGCACCGATCGCCGAACGCGTGCTCCAATCAGCTCCGGCGCCGTCTGATCAACCTGCGGATCACGAATCACCCGTATCCGCAAATACCGGTACCGGCTGACGGGATAGTCCACCGCCTGCTGCTCCGCGCTCCGGCCGGCGGATGTGAACCGGAAAATGAGGGCGCCCGAAACCAGCGTGGACCACTGCACGCCATCCGCGCTGCCCTGCACATCCACCAGCCGCCGGAAATTGTTGCCCGCGGTTTCCACATCCACCTGGTTGTTTTGCTGCGGCTGCTCTCCCAGATCGAGTGACACCTGGGTAGCGCCGCCATCCGCGCCGCGGTTGAACTCGCGGGCCGGAAAAGCATTGCTGATGGCCACGTCGCGCAGCACTCGCAGCATGTATGGAGTCTCGCGTCCGGCGCTGTCATAGAGCCGCAAATCGGACTGGTCGGCGCGAGCTCCGTCCAGCGCCTCGCGGTCGAGAACGAATTCCACTGGTCCCACAGATGCGCGCGGCAACTGGATTTCCTTGTAGTGGAGCCAGGCGCTCAACGGCTCCGGCGCCAATGCCTGAGCCCGAAGTGCGCCACAAAGAGCGCCCGCCGCCAGGGTCATTAGAACTATTCGTCTCATCTTGCTTGCCCCCGCCGAAGGCCTCGCTGGTATTTCCACGCCACCACCAGCAGGACCACTCCCAGCGCCAGTAAAGCGATAATCCGATAAAACTCCCGCAACTCAGGGATGTCCAGGAAAACCACTTTCACCAGCGTCAATCCGAAAAGCGCCAACCCTGCCACACGCCAGGCCCGGAGTTGCAAGCGGAAGCCTGCCGCCGTCATCAATCCGGCGTAGACTGACCACAGCATCGAAAGCGAAAGCTGTGCGCCCCATCGCAGTTGCCTGGCGGTCTCAGATGCCGATTCGAACTCCGACGCCGCCACGTTGCGCACGACGGCTTGCGCCTGAGCCTCGAAATAACTGTGGGCCTCAAAGCTTGAGCCCAACCAAAAAACTCCGGCGGCCAGCATGCCAACCACCAGATAACCAGGCATGCGCCGGTAAAGAAAAGCCGCGCAGCCCAGGCAGGCGGACAGCACCAGCATTCCCAGGAAATACCGGTTCAACACCGGCGTGAACGGAGCCCGGTATCCCCACGTCGTGTCCTCAAACAGGAAGCGCAGCAGGGCCATCGCAAACACAATCGCCGAAAGCAGCCGCAGCGGCGGCGTGGAAGTCTCGAAGCCGGCCCACAACAAAGCGACAGCTTCCATGCCCCAGGCAATCGTAATCCAGTTGGATTCCAACTGCACCGGAATCGCCAGCGTGACGAAGGTCAGAGCCGTGCCCACAGTCACCAGCAGCATCCGACGGTCCGACGGGCGCAGCGCCAGTGCGGCCCGGGCAAGCGCCGCATAGACAATCGCCATCGCCAGCGCCAGCACGGCCATCCAGGCGTGATGATCTTCGTTCAACAGGAAATAGCAAGTGGTGTAAAAGACGAACGGGTTTACTGCCAGCCGGATCCACTCCTCCCATCCGGCTTCGCGCCGGTCCAGATGCGGCGCCAGGTCGGCCAGCACGAACAACAGGAAAATGATGGCCTGAAATACCAGCACCGCCGTCCTCTTATCGGGATGGTAATGTTCTGCATACCAGGCCCAGAACAGGCACTGGGTCCCCACGTATGCCAGCGAGCCGATCCAGCGCCATCGCCGCGCGATCACCACTCCCAGCATTCCCAGATCAAGCACGCCGATGTAAGTAAACAGAACGGCATACTGATCACGCCCGGTGCTGAGCAGGATGGGAACCAGAAAACCACCCGCCAGCGCCACCACGGCGACCGGCCGCGCGTTGTAAGCCAGCGCCAGCAGATAAGCTTCCGCCACCAGGACCGCCAGAAAGATAAACGCGCTGCGCTGGTCCACCAGATGGTAGTAGCCAAAGGCCCCGTAAACCGAGAGATAGAGGATGGTGATGCCGCCGGCGGTCAAGACCTGAGATAGATAACGCCAGCCTTTGCGATGCCGTTCGAGGCCGCCCCAGGCAAACGCCAGCCCTACCGCTATGCCCAGCGTCACCCTTCCCAGTTCACCGATCCACCGGTTTTCAAACGCATATTTCAGGAAAAATGCGGCCGCGCAAAAGATCAACGCCACCGCGATCCATCCCACCCACTTCTGCCCGATCACCGCTTCCATGTGCTCGGACGTCGCATCGCCGGCGGCGGCTGCTTCGACAGAAGGCGCCGTGACAGATGGCGCTGTGACAGGTTCCAGAGGAGGAGGTAGTGGTGGTAGGGCGGCCTCCGCTACCGGCGATGGCGCCACCGCGGTGCCGTGGTCTGCCGGAGACTGCCGCATCAATCTCAGCAGCGCCGCTTCCACACCGGCAAGGCGCATTTCGAGACTCCGGATCTTGTTGGTGCGAATGAACGCCGCGATCGGCAGCACGATGCAGAGACATAGCAGTACGGCGGCGATCAAGACCAGTGCGCCCATGATTCAGCTCGGAGGGTTCAGCCCGGTAGTTCAAACCCGGTGGTTCAAGCCCGATGGTTCAAGCCAGATGGTTCAGCTTGATGTAATTTTAGTCATAACTGCCCTCCACAAACCAGCCGCGCGGCTCGCGATAGATACGATAGAGCGCACCATCGGAGAGTGCAATGTCCCATTCATCACGCGACCAGGAATTGGTAGTCCACCAATCGCCCGACACGCGCCATGGTCCGGCATAGTCCAGCACCTTGCCGCGAATATTTTTGGCCGCCACGAAACTGGGATGGCCCGCCGAGAGCGATATATGCGCCGTCTGCGGCGGGCGAAACCGGCGGAGCACAAGCCGGGTTGAGCGTAGCGTTGCCGCCTGCTGCTTCTCCTGTTTGCCCGAGCCGAACTCGACGATACGGAACGCATCGGGGCGATGCGTATCGAGTAGCTCCGGCGACCCCACGCGACCTTCGCCGACAATCGCCTTGATGCGCGCCAATGTCAGATTCAGCTTTACTGGTTCCGGCGCTCCCGGCGTGAACAACCCACTCTGAGCCGCCCGCGGCTTCACCGGGTTCATACCTATCCAGATGTGAACGACGGGTGTTTGCGGTGGGTTTGCCTCCAGGTCAAGTTGCAGCAGCTTCAGAAATGCCCCGGCATCGAGCGAGGGTACGGGAAGCCGTAATGTTCGCTCGTCGGTGGCGCGGTTTTCAAGTTTCAGCCGCAGCCGAAGCTCGTCGGTGGCCAGCGCGCAACTGGCTAAGCGTGTGGCCAACCCATTGATCAACCGCGCCAGTAAAAATGCCAGCGGCTCGATGAGGTCTACCGGATATTCCAGGTCAAGAGCATCCTCAAAAGCCGGGGGTTCTTCGACGGGCGCCAGTTTACGTTCCATTTCGCCGCGCGCCAATTGACGCAGCCGCAAACCTTCAGCGCCAAGCCGCTCGGCAATTCCCAACGGCGGCAGGGCGGCCATATCCCGAAACCACCGGATGCCCCAGCGGTTCAGGATCTCCTGCATTTCCGGCGAGGGCGCCAACAGCGCCAGCGGCAGCGTGCCCAGAAATTTGGCTTCATCGCCATATGGAACGATGCTGACGCCGGGAAATCCGCGCGCGGCATAGATGGCGGCATCTGGGTTTGCCGCCACGGCGAAATGGACATTCATCTGAAGCTCTGTAGCGCGGCGAATGATGGCGGCGGCGATGTCCTGGGGAAATCCGAAGAGGCGGTCCAGGCCGGAGATATCGAATGTCACAGTATCGTCGGAGGTCCGCTCCACCACGGGCGAAAACTCAGATGCCAGCGCTGTCAGATTGCCGCTGCCGTAGAGACACGCAAACACCTTTTTCTTCTCCTTTTCTTCGCCACTTAACTTTTACAGAAGGGCAGGATGAATGTCAAATCTTACTTCCGGCTGATCCAGCCGTTCACGGTAAAGCGGCTGTCGGCGAATGCCCGCGACGGTACACAAACCGGCAGCACTTCGTGGGCCTGGCGGCTCGGGAAAAAGACCAGCGTGTCTCCTTGCGGCGGCACACTATTGTCCACCGCGGTGAGCCGGCCATCAATCAGGCGAGTCTGGCAAATACGTAGCTCGCCTCCGGAAAAGCGGCGCGGCTCGGCATGCAGGAAGTACACGAAAGAAATCTCACGGGTGGCGTCGGGACCGCCGTCCTGATGCAGCCGAAAGTAGTCGCCGTGGTTGCTCGCGGTGGCCTGTACCTCAATACGGCCGAGCGCAAATTCCGCGTGCCCGAGCTGAATGAGCGCAGGCGCAAGTTGTTCTTTGAGGCGGTCGACGAAGAAACTTTCAAAGGCGCCTAGAGAATCGAGAATGGTCGCGCGCCGCACGGCTTCGTTGATGGCGCGGCTAGAGCCTTGTGCCACCGTGGCAGCGTGAAAATTACGCTCCCGGCTGAGAATGAAATCCAGCAGCGCCGAGTGCTGGCCGCCGAGGAAATTGGGGACGGAGACCACCACGCGGCATTCAGGCGAAATGGCCATGAGTCCATGCTATGATATGCTGCGGTTCGAATGAGTGGTGCCACCAGCCTGCGTCCTGCCCGCAAGAGCGACGAACCGTTTTTTTACGAGTTGTTCAAGTCCGTGCGCGCCCGCCAATTCGAGCTAGCCGGACTTCGCCCGGAGCAGCTTGAGATGGTGATGCACATGCAATACGAAGCGCGCACCGGTTCCTACGAGGCGCAGTTCCCGGATTCCGACAACTCCGTGGTTCTCTCGGGCGATACGCCGATCGGCCAGTTCTGGGTTTTCCGGACACCTGCGGAATTCATAGTGGTGGACATCGCCCTGGCGCCCAATCATCGGGGAACCGGCCTCGGCACTACCTTAATGCAGCAACTCATGGCGGAAGCCGACCGCGCCGCGGCGGCGGTGCGGGTTACCGTGGCAACCGATAATCCGGGGTCGCTTCGCTTTCACCAACGCCTCGGATTCCGCATCACCACCGAGGATGCGATGTATTACACCATGGAATATCGTGCGGAATATCGTGGGGACAACCGGGCGGAGTACCGTGGCGCTCAGTGAAAACTTTATGGCCCTCCGGCGACTGGTCCTGAGCGACGTCTCGCTCCAGCAGGACCTGAAAAAAGCCACTGACCAGGAGAGCCTTTTCCGCATGGTGAGGACGCTGGGGTGTGACCGGGGTTACGATGTCTCCGAACAGGATTTGGAAGAAGCCGTACGGATGCACACCAGAGCCTGGCTGGAACGGTGGCTGGACTGATGAGTTGTCCGGACCTTGAAGGCTGGTTGCCGATCCGCGTATACTGGCGCGGCGCGGAGCCCTGGGTGGACTGGTGCTATCTGGGCTCCGGAACATTCATTGACCCGATGTTTGATTCGACCATCCACTATGCCCTCCAGCTTCCGTTCAACACGCTCTTCCGGCACCAGACGCCGCTGGAGGTCCTGGCCGAGTGGCAGGTCAGGAGCCCTGGCCTGAAGCCCTCGGGCTTCATTTATCATGTATCGCATTGCGGCTCCACGCTGCTTTCCCGGCTGCTGGCCGCCGTCCCTGGCAATCTGGTGCTGTCTGAACCACGCCCGGTGGACTTACTGGCGCGATCACACTTGCGTGCCCCCGCGGCGCCGGTCGAGCAGAGAGCCGCGTGGCTCCAGTGGATGGTGAGCGCCCTTGGCCAACCGCGAACTGGAAATGAGCGGCGCTACTTCATCAAGTTCGACGGCCGCACTCTATTCCAGTTGCCGTTCGTGCGGCAGGCATTTCCCGCCGTTCCGTGGATTATCCAATATCGCAACCCGCTCGAAGTGCTGGTGGCATGCCTGCGTGAACCTTCCTCGGCCACCACGCCCGGAGTGATCGGAGAGAACTACTCCAACATCCCTCCGGACCAGGCGGGAGCCATGCCCGTGGAGGAATACGCCGCGCGCGTCATCGCAACGTTCTTTGAAGCGGCGGCCAATTTGTACGACGGCTCCGGGATTCTGGTCGACTATTCGCAACTGCCGGAAGCGGTGTGGGGAGATATTGCGCGGCACTTCGGCGTGGCCCTCTCAGCCGAAGAGATCGAACGGATGCAGGAAGAGACGGGCTTCAATGCCAAGAAGCCCGGCGAACGATTTACGAACGATACCGCCGGCAAGCGCCGCGAAGCCAGCGACCAGGTTCACCGGTTGGCAGAGGAGTGGATCATGCCCCACTACCGGAAGCTGGAGGAGATACGGAGGGCTAAGGAGGCTGCGTGAAGGATGTGATCCGGCTTCCGCTTGAGATTTCAGCCGACCGGCTTCGGGAGGACCTGGACCGGATCACGCCGCAGGATTGGGTGCCGCACTTCAACCGGCAATACTACGAAGGCGACTGGAGCGCGGTTCCTCTTCGCTCTCTTGGCGGAGCGGCCCGCAAGATTTATCCCGACCCTACCCGCAACGATTTCGCCGATACCCCGATTCTTGAGCGCTGCCCTTATGTCGCGGATGTATTGCGCAGCCTGGCATGCCCGTTACGCGCGGTTCGATTTCTACGGCTGGCGGCTGGTTCGCGCATCCGCGAACATACCGATTACAACCTTGGCTACGAGGACGGAGAGATCCGGATTCATGTTCCCGTGGCCACCAATCCGCACGTGGAATTCTTTCTGAACGGCTGCCCGATCGTCATGCATGAGGGCGAAGCCTGGTATTTAAACTTCAATCTTCCGCATCGTCTTTATAACGGCGGAGTTTCGGATCGTGTCCACCTGGTTATCGACTGCACCGTTAACAGCTGGCTTCGGGAATTGATGCAAGCCGCCGACTTACCGTGATACCCGGCCTGGCAAGGGCTCAGAAGATCGATTTGGCCCAACCACCCGGCCGCAGGCAGCCCGCGAAGCGCTTGAGCAGCGTGGCTCCCACCTGCTCATCGTGCGGGTAGATGTCGAACCACATGGTGTCGTAAGTGCCGGCCGGCTCCCATTCGAGCGCGTCCGCCAGGATCACTGTAAGCTTGGGATGCGCGAGATATGGCAAAACCAGGTCCACCACATCCTGGCTTATCTCGATGACGGTAACACTGCGGACTTCGGGTTTGGCGAGGATCGGGACCAGAATGTAGCCGATTCCGAGACCGGTAATAAGCACATCGCCGTGAGCGGCCTCGACCACCGGACGGTTGAGGTCGATTTCGAGATCCGGCGCCGCATTCATTACGCATTTGTTGTTCACCCAAAGCTGGCAGCATTCCTCCGGGCCGGTGACGTGTTTGATTTCGGCGACACCGCGCCGGGCGGCGGGTATCAGATCGGTCATCCTGGCAAACATGCGGCTTCCGGCTCAGGCGGAGGTTTGCGAGCTCTGTGCCGGCACACTCTGGGATTTCAGAGGCACGGTAGCATACCACTCCGTGAGCACCTCGCGAAACTGTTCCGCCAGGTCCTTGGCGTCGCTGTATACCCGCACCTGGCACCGTTCGTCCGTGGCCAGGGCTTCATGGTATCCCCGTAAGGTCTCGTCGCTATGGGGCGACTTGAAAAAGACCACGGTCTTGCTCAAGGGCCTGGCTGGATCCGCGAGGTACTTCAGGGCGTCACGCACAAAGTCCTCGTAGATCGGTTCGGGCGCACGGTCCCCATATACGTGGACGAAGAAATCGACCATTCGAAGATTGCCTTGCACCGCATGGCGATGGGCGTAGGGGTCAAACGGCTCACGGAAAGAAGCTACTGCAAAGAGAACCTGGTTGGGTAAGGCGACTTGCTCTGAGAACTCCGCATTGGCCGCCAGAAAGAGCTCCCGCTCTTCGTCCAGGTCCGCCGGGGTAGAGCAAAGGATGCGGCGAGTGGTGTACGAGATCGGCATCGTGAAGCGGCGGTCAAGGCCGGGCCGGGAAAATGCCCGCCATTGCGATGATGAAAAACACGCACAGGAATGGCGGCATGTTGTTGTGCGGATTATTGCCGCCGGCGACGGAGACGGCTTGCGGGTTCATGGTCGAATTGGATCCGGATGGAGCGTAAATCCTGTCGCTTCCGGCCACTCCGCTGCCAAGAAAGTTGTTCGCGGGCGTGTTGCTGCCGCCCCTGGCTCCGCCGGCCCCGGCCTGTACGCCGTGGGTGTGCTGGGGCATCTGGGACAGTTGCAAAGCCACTGTCTGTTCTCCGCCGGTCTCGCCGAGGGTGCGATCGCTCAGGCCACCACCCTGTCCTGCCCCCATGGCAGCGGAACCCTGGAAGTTAGGTAAGGCAAAGGTGCTTTGACCGTTGCCGCCATATGTCGTCCCCAGGAGGGAAAACAGCGCCGTGTTTTGAGAGATGGGCAGGATTTGCCCATCGCAGCTGGCCCACTGATGGGGCGCAAAATTCCCACCGAACATCCGTATTTCCGCAAGAAATGGACTCGACACTAGCGTTTCTCCTTATTAGTTCCTGGACGGGAAAATGCCCTGCAGCGCGATGCAGACATTGAGCACCAGATAAGGTGACATGTTGGGGTGCGGCTGGCTGCCACCCATGTTGGTGACCGCCTGCGGATTCATGGAAGTATTGGCGCTGCCGGCATAGAAGTTCGCGGACGTGGCAGATCCCGGGAGATTCCCGCTAGGGGCCACCAGGGTTGCCGAAGGTCCGCCGGCCGCTGGATGGGTGTGAGCGGGCATTTCCGCCACGGTCACGGTATGGTTTTCTTCACCACCGGCCTGACCCAGACCAATACCGTTTCCAACGTAGACCGGCGTACGGCCGCGCAGATCGGGCAGCGCGAAAGTGGTTGTCCCGTTACCACCGTAGGTAGTTCCCAGAATCGAGAAGAGCGCTTGATTCTGGGCGATCGCCAAGAGTTGGCCATTGCACTGAGCCCAGCCTCTGGGCGCGAAGTTGAAGGAAAAAATTGAAATCTGACCAAGAAATGGTGTTGGCATGAAAGTCGAGATCTCCTTTTTTTAAATGTCCGGTACGGGTCCGCCGCGCTAGTTCTGGGAGGGAAAGATCCCAAACAGCGAAATGATGAAATTAATCGCCAGGAAAGGAATCATGTTGTCGTGCGGCTGGCTGCCGCCCTGCACCGCCAGCGCATTCGCAGCCAGCGATACCGAGGCGGAGCTGGCGGCGAACCAGTTGGGGCCGCTCGTGCCGCCCGCTATGAACATTCCGGCGGGGCTCAATGCGCCAGCGCCCCCGGCATTGGCCTGCAGCGCATGAGTGTGAACGGGAATCTGGTTGATGGTCAGAGTTACGTTCTCCGTCCCAGCCAATTCCCCAATAACAAAAGTCCTCCCCGTTTGCGGATTGGTACCCTGGTGCACCGGCACCCGGCCCATCAGATTCGGAAGGGCGAACGTACTTTGGCCATCTCCACCGTAAGTGGTTCCGATAAGTTGGAAAAGAACCTCGTTTTCCGAGATCGGCATTAGCTGACCGGCGCAAATGGCCCAGCCGTTAGGCGGAAAGTTCCCGCCAAACATACGAATTTCTCCAACAAAAGGGGATCCCATTCATTCCTCCTTTAATAATTAAACCGGTATTGTTCCAGCGCTTATGTTACTACTGTCAGTACCGCCAAGTCCATTACGCAGGTGGCCCTTTTATATCTGGACCGGAGCAGACGCTGCGCCCGCCACGTGCCCAGGTTAGTAGCCCCGCGCGTTGTACCAAAGGCCGCTGCCGCTGCTGATCAGCTCCGCAAAACGGAAGAAATTCGCAGTGGTCTGCAAAGTGTCATTCTGATCCAGGATATGGTCGCCCGCGGCACCCTGCAGATGTAGCTGCATGCATGGCGGGCCGCCGCTGCAAGCGCCCCCAGGCTCGCCGTTGTTCGCGATGTTGCCAACTTGAACGAACTTGGCAAACACGAACAGGCGCTGGCCGGCTACGTTGGCATGCGGCAGCGCCACGGTCACCGGCCCGGTGGTGTTGTCCACGATGAAGAACATGTTGGTGTTCCCATCGTTAATGGTCAAGGCCGCGGCGGTGTTCATATTGAATGTGTTGCCAGTGGGTCCGTTGACTTGCGCGCCAGTAATTCCGGTCGGGCCGGTCGATCCGACTGCGCCCATCAAACCCTGACTTCCCTGGTTGCCCGCGGCCCCGGTGGACCCGGTCACGCCAGTGACGCCGGTGGGTCCGGCGGCCCCCGCAACACCATTGGCTCCGGTGACGCCTGTGGATCCGGCGAGGCCGGTGGGTCCATTAGGCCCGGTAGGCCCGGTATTTCCATTAACCCCAGTGGCGCCGGCCGCCCCGTTGAGGCCGGTAGATCCGGTGATGCCGGTCGGGCCCGTGACTCCGGCGGCCCCAGTCGCCCCGATGGCTCCGGTATGTCCCAATGGACCTGTAGGTCCAGTCACCCCCGTGATACCGGCGACTCCCGTGGGCCCCGTGGGCCCTGACGCTCCACTGGCGCCGGCCGGGCCGGTGACCCCAGTGGCGCCGGTTGTGCCGATGGCTCCGGCCGTGCCCGTGGAGCCGGTGGCTCCATTGACGCCGGTTGGCCCTGTCACCCCAACAGGGCCGGTGGGGCCGGCAGGGCCCACAATCAATAGCTCCAAACTGGCCGGATGGCTGGTGGCTGAACTCTCTTTGCTATCCAGCAGGACGTCAGCCCCGCCGGTTCCGGCAATCGCGATACCGTGGTTGGAGCCTGGAGTGTTGATCCAATTTTGAACCTGCGCGGTGACATCCACCAGAACGAAGGAATCCATGACGCCCACCGGGCTGGTGATGAAGGAAGGTCCAAAGGTGAGCCCGGAATTGTTGGCCACACTCAACTCATTCCACGGCTGATTTACCAGCATGAAAGCCAGCGTTCCGGCGGCGTTGACCTTGTTCACAAAAACGCGAAGGTAAGCTTGGGCGATGGCACCTGATGGAGACGGTATTGCGGTGAGGTCAAACTGCACCAGGCCGGTGCTCGCGCTGCTGATATTCACCGTGGCCGCCGTACCGAAATTGGCGGCGGGCGAAGCTGAAGTGATATAGGTATCGCCAACCAGCGGCGCGTCCACCGCCCACAATGCCGGGACTCCCAGCGTTCCCGCTACGAGCAGGACCTGCGCGGCCCTGACTAATGATTGAGTCATCATTTTCGTTCTCCTCGCATGGTGTCCGCCTTGCATCACTGGGTCTCGCCTACGTACCAGTTGCCTAAGCCGTCGGAGATAAACTCCAACCCGCGAGGGGCCCCCGTTGTGGTGACCGGGTTGGCCACGGTACAACTACACGCATGAAGAAAGATGTGGTCGGAACCGTTGGCGTTGACTGAAAAATTAATCGGGGAACTGGATGTAGACGTCCCCTGGATGCGGATGAATTTGCCGGCGCTGTTGGCGTGAGGCAGGGTCACGGTTATACTGCTGGCGTTGTTGACAAAGAAAAGATGGTGAGTGTCGGCGTCCGAGATGACGGCTCCGTTCCCCAGCGTGGTATTACCGTAAGTATTCGAGAAGACCGGGCCGGTAGCGCCAGTGGCACCGGTATTGCCCGGCGCTCCCTGGGTGCCACTGAGGCCGGTATTCCCGGTCGCGCCGGTCGCGCCGGTTAAACCGGGCAAGCCAGCCGGGCCCGCCGAACCTTGCAATCCAGTTGGCCCCGTGGATCCGTTGGGACCTGTGCCGCCTGCAACACCGGTCGGCCCAGCGGGGCCGGTTACGCCCGTTGCGCCCGCGAGGCCGGTGGGGCCAGTAGGCCCAGCGCTTCCGGTGGCTCCGTTAGGGCCTGTCGAGCCGGCTAAACCCGTTGGCCCAGTGAGCCCGGTGGGGCCAGTGGGGCCCGCATTCCCAGTGGCGCCTGTGGCGCCGGCTGACCCTGTGGATCCCGTGAGGCCGGTCGGCCCTGTGGGACCAGCGGAGCCGGTGTGGCCCGTAGGTCCGGTGGCGCCCGCGGGGCCCGTCGCACCCGTGGGGCCGGTTGCGCCCGTGGTTCCGGTAGTGCCCGTTGCGCCTTGCTGGCCGGTCGCGCCGCGCGGCCCGACCAGCACCAGTTCGAGAGTCCCCGGGTGGCTGGTAGAGACGCTTTCTTTGCTGTCGATGGTGAATGATCCGCCCGAACCAGCCGCGATCATGAACCCGTTGTTCGGGGCGCCGTTAATCCACGCCTGCACCGCGCTCGTGACATCCACGGTGACATAGGTTTGACCTGTGCCCGTTGGCAGAGTCGCGGCGATAGTGGTGGCAGCCGCAGGCCCGGGATTTCCAGTAACCGTCACTTCAGACCATGGCTGACCCACGGTGGCAAGACTGAAAGTACCGGCCGCGGTTACCGTATTAATGAAAATCCGCAGGCGGGCAAAAGCGATTGGGCTGTTGGCCGGAGTGCCGCTGACATCGAATTGCAGCAGTCCCGTGGAACTGGCAGCGCCGCCGATGTTGAGGGTCGGGAGGTTGCCGAAGTTGCTGCCGTTTCCCGGGTTGAAGTAAGCGTCACCGACCAGGGTCGCCGTCTCCGCACGAACGGCAACCGGAAGAAGGAGAGCGAGACAAGAGCCAATCAGCGGGAGGGTTTTGGTGAATGTCAGTTTTCTCATTGGTCTCCTCCAGTTACTGGGCGTCAATCGCCCGCCAGTTGACGCCATCGGATATGAAGCGCCCGTAGTACGGCACGATCAGTGCGGGGAGCGGTCCGAAACCTGGTACGTTCTGCCCTGGAATGACTTCGTCCAGATACAGAAGCTTATCTCCGGCCTGGGGATACACGAAGAGATAACATCCTGAGGCGCTGACATTGATATTGATCAGAGTGATCTCTTTTCCCACGCCGGCCCCGGCAGCAGAAGGCAGCGTCAGGGCCACCGCCGGATAGGCGCTGAAACTGCCGCCCGGCGTAGTGCAGGTTGGATTATCGTTCACCAGGTACGTGCTGTTGTTATCGTTGGACATCTGCGCCTGGCCGGCCGCCAGAGTAGTGCTGGTGGGCAAATTGCCCGTGTGGAAAGTGAAAGAGCTATTGATGAATCCCAGCGGGCCGGTGGCGCCGGTGGGGCCGGTGGGTCCCGCGATGCCGTTGAAGCCGATAATTCCAGTGGGGCCGGTGGCGCCGGTGGGGCCCCTTACGCCCATTGGTCCGGTCGCACCGTTAATGCCAGTGGCGCCGGTCGCTCCGGCTAATCCAGTCGGTCCGAGGGGGCCGGCGGGGCCGGTGCCGCCAGGGTTGCCCGGGGAGCCTGTGGCCCCGACTGGACCGGTGGAGCCGACCAGCCCCGTGGGCCCGGTCGCCCCGGTGGGGCCGGTGTTGCCGGCGGACCCCGTGACGCCGGTTGGCCCAGTGGACCCGATCAGCCCTGTTGGGCCGGTCGCGCCGGTGGCGCCGGCGGCACCCGAATTTCCAGTAGAGCCTGTGGGCCCGGTCAATCCTACGGGACCGGTGGGGCCAGTGGCGCCGGCGCCGCCGGGGGAGCCCAAACTTCCAGCAGCGCCTGTGCCGCCGATCAATCCCGCAGGGCCAGTTGGCCCTCGGGCGCCGGGCGTCCCACTGGCGCCGAACAGGTCGACTTCGAGAACCGCCGGGTGGCTGGTGCTGCCACTCTCCTTGCTATCGATAAATGCAAACCCGCCCCCCGAGCCCTGCATCAGGAACCCGTTGTTCGTGACCGGACTGGTTATCCACGACTGTACCTGAAAGGTCACGTCAACCGAGATATACGTGTTGGGCGCAGGCACGGGAATGGGTGCGCCCAGCAGCGTACCCGCGGAGGGTGCGTTGCCGGTATTGACGGTTAACTCGTTCCAGGCGCCGAGAGCATTGTAGACATTGATCGAGCCCGCGGCTCCCACCCGGCTTACGAATAATCGCAAGGTAGCCTTGGATACGCTGCTCGCCGTGGTTCCGGGCGGAAGCCTGGTCAAGTCGAACTGGATCAGGCCCGTAAATAAAGTAGGGCCACCCACGTTGAGCGTGGGCCCGATTCCGCTGGCGGCGGTGCCGGAAAAAAAGGCATCTCCGATGAGCGGAACAGACTGTGCCCACGCGGCGCTCCGGGTTAATACGGCTGCCCCCAGGATCACGCCCAGGACTAAGAGATTCTTTCTGTAGGCTCTGACCATCATTGCTCCCTTGCTATGTCTTAGCCTGGATCAGTTATAGGTTTGGCCGCGCGGAGTTGCGCCGCCTGGCGCCCAGAGCAACCAGCGCCGCGCCGACCATCAGGGCGGTTCCTGGTTCGGGCACGGTACTACCCTCTAGCGCCGACTCTACGCCCGTGATGTCGAGCGCCCAACCGGCCGTCCGATTGGCCGCGGTGACATCGCAGAATTGACCGGCGCCACAGCCGAACATCGAAGTGAACATCGGGTTACCGGTTTCCAGAAACCCGTTGCCAAAGTTCGGACCGATGGCTGTGTTGTCGTTTTGACTCAGCGCCACGAAGTACCTCTGCCCGGCTATCAGGGTGATCGGGATCACAGCCGTATCGATCAGCGAATCAAAAGCAGCGCCAGTATCCGGATCGCTTGCTACGCCGGTGCCATCATTGTTCTGGGCGAGCAACGTGGTGGGGGCCTGGAGCATGACGTCCGGCCCAAACAGCGCTACATAAGGATCGAATCCGCCCGCAAGAATCACGGTACCCGCGGCGTTGGTGCCACCGGCGTAGCTCCAGGTCTGAATGACGGCGTTCGTGCCTGCGGCCACGAACTGGAAAAGCTGCACTTGGTCGTCGGCACCGAGAAGTCCAACGAACGAAAATGAAGACGCCGAAGCAGGAACCGGAATGCCGCCTAAGGCGGCACAGGCTGTCAGACAATACCAGAATTTAGTATGGCGCACGCGCTCCTCCAAAGCCCTGCACTTCTCAGACCCAGACTAGGTGGCTTATGGGAGCAACGAATCCGGATTTAAAGTGGACTAGCAGTAGGCTAACAGCAAAGCTAATCGATTTTCAATCTTTTAATAAGAGCTGCGCGATTATTATTTAAGAGTATTTAAGTTGTCCGGTAGAATTCACACAGTGAGATAGAATATCTAACTCAAGCTCAGCTTCCTATTACAATTCGTCATCCTTTTTGATCTCATTCATACGGCGGTGATGTTCTCTGCTGCACCTTCCAGGGCCGCGAGTTGAAGGGGGGCGTGCGTATAATGAACGCTGATGACCGGGACAGCGAGCAGTTTCATGACTGCCCCCCTGCCAGAATCTCCCATCTTACTGATTCCGGCCTATGGGCCCAGCCGAAGACTTCCGGAACAAGTGGCTGAATTGCTAAGAGCGGGAGTCTTTCGGGCTGCGGTGCTGGTGGATGATGGTAGCCCGCCGGAATGCGCCGCTATCTTTGACCAACTAAGGACGCTGCCCAATGTCGTGGTGTTGGAGCACCTGGTAAACCTCGGCAAAGGCGTGGCCCTGAAGACCGGCCTGAACTACCTGGCCTGTCACTATCGCTCATCCATCGGAGCCGTTACGGCGGACGCTGATGGCCAGCACGCGGCGGCGGACATCCTGGCTGTGGCGGATGCCTTCTCAGCCCAGCCGAAGAGCCTGATTCTGGGCGCCCGGCGCTTCGAAGGGCCAGTTCCGCTGCGCAGCAAGCTTGGAAATACCATCACGCGGTCGGTGATGCGCGCGGTTACCGGGCAGAAACTGATCGACACACAGAGCGGACTGCGCGGGATCCCGCGGGACCTGATTCCCAGCCTTTTGCGCGCCAGGCCCACGGGCTACGACTTCGAACTGGATATGCTGGTGCAATGCAAGTACACTGGCCGCACCATTGTTGAAGTGCCCATCGCCACGGTCTATATCGATGACAACCGCTCCTCCCACTTCAACCCGTTGTGGGATTCCATGCGGATCTATTTTATTTTTTTGCGATTCGCCGCCACCTCGCTGATGACGGCGGCGATCGACAATCTGGTTTTCGTGCTCCTTTTAACATGGCTGTCCTCGAACCTGCTGGTGTGCATGGCGGGAGCGCGGCTGGCGGCTTGTTCGTTCAATTACATAGCCGCCAAGAGAGGCGTGTTCCGTTCCAAAGTGGAAACCTCGGTGGCGTTGCCGAAGTTCTGGCTCTCCGCGATTGTGGCCGGCACGCTGAGCTACGGGATGATTCGCGGCCTGACCGCCTATGGACACATTCCGGTAGTCCCGGCCAAGCTCGGGACCGAAAGCCTGATGTTTTTTTTCAGCTTCATCATCCAGAGGGACTTCGTCTTTTCGCCCGGGAATCGTTTGCAGGAGGAGTGATGAAAGACGAGGAACACACCATCTTAATAACGGGCGCCAGCGGGGGCATCGGGCTGGCATTGACCGAAGCCCTGTTGACTTCCAGCGGCTATAACATGGTGTGCCACTACCGGACCAGGGAGACGGCGATCGCGGAATTGCTTCGCAATCGCGGCATGGATCCCGGCCGCCACCTGGTACGCGCGGAGTTGACCAACGAAGACGAGGTAGCGCAACTGCAAGCCACCGTTCATCAGCGCTTCGGCCCCCTCTATGGACTGATCAACCTGGCCGGCGCATCCTCTAACGCGATGACCTGGAAGATGACCAAGGCGCAATTCGAAGAAGCGGTAAGTGACAACCTGATGACCACATTCCTCACCTGCCGCCAGTTCATCCCCGAGATGCGCGAACAGAACCGCGGGCGGATCATCAACATATCGAGCGTGGTGGCGCATACCGGAGTGGCCGGAGCGTCGCACTATTGTGCCGCCAAGGCCGGAATCATCGGTTTCACCAAGGCCATGGCCCGGGAACTGGCGCCGCGCAATATCAGCGCTTCGGTGATTGCTCTGGGATACTTCGATTACGGAATGATCCACACAATTCCCGAACAGCTTCGGGAGTCGATCCGTCAAACCATCCCGGCGCAGCACTTCGGAAACATCGACAGCCTGGCGGGCCTGATTTCATTTCTGCTGGGAGAAGCCGGATCTTATGCCGGAGGCCAGGTGTATAACCTGAATGGAGGGCTCTACAGTTGAGCCTTACGCACCGGCGGCTCAATGCGGGCGGCAACTTTGACGAATACCACCGCCTCTTCCAGGATTGCTTTCCGGAGACTGCCGGCACGAGTCTCGAAAGCCAGGCTCATTACCAGTGGAAATACGGACCGGCCGGCAAGAACGCGGCGGCTTTCGAAGTAGCGGCTTACGAAGACGGACGGATGCTGGGTTATTACGCCGCGCTGCCGTTTGCATACCGGCTGGGTGAACGCTGCGCCAACGGCGCCCTGGCCTGCGATGTAATGACTTCGAGCGCGGCTCGCGGCAAAGGGGTTTTCACGGCCCAGGGGCGCTATGCGCTATCGTCGATGGCTGACAGCGGAATCGAGTTCTGCGCGGGTTTCCCGATTCGTCCCGAGGTGTTTCCCGGCCACTTCAAGGTGGGCTGGCAGATCGCATTCCCGGTTCCGGTGTATTGCAAGATAGTCGATCCGCGGCCGGTTTTGGCCCTGCGCGGAGCGGGTTGGTTGGGAGCCTGCCTGCGTCCCCTGGCGACGGCGTATCACCTGGGATCGAAGGCGCTTCGTGCCGGTGCACCGGGCGCCACCTGCCGCCGCCTGGATCCGGGCGAGTTCTTTGCCACGCCGGAGTACGCCCGGTTCTACGAGAAGTGGGCCGGCTCGCACTCCATCCACATGGTTCGTACGGGGGAGTTTTTTGCCTGGCGGCTCAGCGCTCCGGAGGCACACTACAAAGTCTCGGCGGTTTACACGCGGAGTTCCGTGCTGGCCGGGTTTGCCGTAACGCGCAGGACCGCGGTGCACGGAATTCCGGTGACGGCGATTCTGGATTTCCTCGTCCTGCCCGAGTTCCGTTCCCACTGTGGACCCCTGCATGACGATCTGAGGAGCCTGTGCTTCGACAACGGCAGCGCGGGTCTCACGATCATGACTACCCGGACGGGCGCCCGCCGCTCGCAGCTGTTCGCCGGCGGGTACGTGAAAACCAACATTCAATTCAAACTGATTTTGAAATGGCTGGCTAATAGCGATGCTCCGAAATCTTTTCTGGACGAAGAGGCATGGCATGTGAGCTGGAGCGACACGGACAACCTGTAGCCAATGCCCAGCCCGTTGATCGCTCCCAACACGAACTTCCTGACACTGGATATTGAAGAGTGGTACCACGTAAGCTACCCCGGCGTGGACATGACGGCCGAGCGAGCCAAGCCATCGAACCTGGAGGCCCTGGTGGACCGGCTGATCGAGATCTGCGCGGCCACCCAGATCCACACTACATGCTTTGTGCTGGGAGACGTGGCGCGGCAAAAGCCCGCCATCGTTCGAAAGCTGCAAGCCGCCGGGCATGAGATCGCTTCCCACGGATTCGGACATGACGGTGTGTCCGCCATGACGCCGGACCGGTTCCGGACCGACGTGCGGACTACTTCGGATACGCTCGAACAGATCACCGGCGTAAGAGTGCTGGGTTACCGCGCCCCCTTCTTTTCGGTACGGCGCGAAACGCTGGAATGGTATTACCAGGTGCTGGAGAGTTTGGGCATTCGCTACTCGTCATCAGTGTTTCCCGGCAAGACGTTCCTGTATGGCATTCCCGACTTTCCCAAAGAGCCGCACTACCCGGTGTTGCAGCACGTCAAGCAGCGGGTTTTGGAATTGCCGCTTCCCGTGGTGCGGATAGCAGGCTTCGACCTGGGGTTGTTTCCGCGGCTTTGGCCGGCGTGGTGGCTGCGGCGCCGGATTCGCCTGGAAAACGGAGCGGGCCGGCCGGCCATTCTTTACTTACACCCGCGCGAGATCGACCGGGACCAGCCCCGGCTGCCGCTCTCGGGCGCGGTGAACTTTATACACTATTGGGGCATACGGTCCTGCGAAGGCAAACTGCGCGATTTGCTGGCCGACGGCAGCCTGAGGTTCCGGCGGATCAGCGATGCTCTGCCGGAGTAGCAGGCTTATTTGGCGGGCTTATTTAGCGGGCTTATTTGGCGCCGAGGGCTTTCTGCTTTTTCGAATACTCCAGGTTGTTGCGTGCGAGCTGGAAATCCGGCTTCAGTTCAAGCGCACGCCCGGCGGCCCTGATTGCACCATCCCAATCGTGCAGTTCCTCATACGCCGCGGCGATGTTGTTGTAGGCTTCGGGATAGCTTGGGCGAAGGCGGAGGGCCTGCTGCGCCGCCCGGATGGAGTCTTGGAAGCGGCGGCGCTGGTGATACACAAGCGAGAGATTCACATAGTTCTCAGGCGTAGGCTCCTGGCGCGCGGCCGCCTCCGCGCCCGTCACCGGGTCGGCGCCCAAGGGAAGAGATTGACTGGGCACTTGCGATGCCTGGCTCAGCAGCGATTGCAGAAGCTGCGGCGCCTCTCCGTGGTCGCCATCCTTGGTGAGTGCCAGTTCCAGAATGGCGATGGCCTGGCCTTTTCTGCCGGCCTGGGCCAGCCAGCGGCCATAGTAGGTATAACTGGAGGGGTCTTCGGGGGCAAGCGCAATCGCCCGCATGAAGTGGCGATCGGCTTCGGCCGCGTTGCCGATGGCTCCGTTGACCACTCCCAGGTTAACCTCCAGGAGCGAGTAGTTGGGAGTTAAAGGCAGGGCCCGCTGAAAACAGATCAGAGCCTCCTGCATGCGTCCCGCCGTCATCGCCACAACACCGTAATTCATCCAGCCGCGTCCATTCGCCGGGCTCTTGAGAGTGACGTCGCGCCATAGCGACTCCTCGGAACGCCAGACTTCGTTGCGCGCCCAGACTCCGCTGGCGAAGAGTGTCAGCACGAGTGTCACGGCCACGGGGGCCAAGACGCGCGCCCCCCTGCTCCAGTACCGCTCCGTGACCAGCCAGGCGGCCCAGGTAGCAGCCAGGCTTAACCCCACGTACGGCAGATAGAGGCGGTGGTCATTTTCCACCTCCGACAGCGGGAAGATGGCCGTGGGCAGTAATCCCAGGACAAACCAGATTAGCCCGAATGAGATGGGCCGCAGTTCGCGCCGGGCGGCGGTGGCCCAAATAGCCGCCACAACGGCCGCCAGGAACGCCAGACCCAGGATGGCCCGCGGATCAGCGAGACTGCTCATGGGACTGAGGTCAGTATCCGCGCTAAGCCAAAGCGGCAGGAAAAAAGTCCGAAAGCTGCGCAGCGCGACGTAGGGCTGGGTAATGATGTAGTCGTGGGCCGAAACAATTCCCGGAACAAATGTCTTGGAGGCCATGCGGGAGTGCAGCACCAGCCCGACCACACTGACGAGGAAAGCCGGACCCGACAGACGCGCCGCCTTCAACCACCGGACTGGCGATGTGACCGGCGATCTGACTAGCGATGGCGCTGGCGAGCTCTGAGTTTCGAACAGATAGACGTAGGCCAGCAGCAGCGGCGCAAACACCACCGCGGGAGGTTTGGCGAGGATGCCGAGACACCCCGGGATCAGGTACAGACCGTATTTCCTCAAGCCGGGGCGAGTGGCGAAAAGCGCCAGACTGGCGACCACCCCGAGAGCCGAGTGGACTTCCGCCCGCTGGCAAATGTAGTTCACTGTCTCGGCGACGGCTGGATGCAGGCCAAAACAGGCCGTAGCGAACAGGGCCGCATACTGCGGCGCCGGCGTTGACACCGGACGCACCGCGCCCAGAATCTTCCGAAAGAGGCTGAACATTACCACCAGTTGCAGCAGAAACCAGCAAAAGGTGGAGGCCTGGAAATACACCGGCTTCGCGCCGCCGGCCAGCCAGTAATCGATGGCGAGTGAAACCGTAAGCAGCGGACGCCAGTTGCGATTGCTGGACAACACGGTCACGGTGCTCGCGTCGGTGAAGAAGCGCGGGAAATTCCGCAGGTCGCGAATAGCCGGGTTATTGACGATACTGTGAAAATCGTCGAAGTGAAATCCGTTCTGGAAATGATTGGCGTATGCCAGCGTCACGGCTGCCAGCATCAGCAAACCGAGAAGCCGGATGTTCGCCCGCAAATGGCTCTTCGGCGTCATTGTGGCGCGCCCGTATGCCGGACGGGTACAACGCCCTCATTGTACCCAACAAATCAGCACATTCGAAAACAAGCGCTATTTCACGGCTAAGGTAACGCCAAGCTGGCTGCGCCGTGCGCCGGTCGCGCTGCCAATTGATACGGTGAGCGAAATGGCGGCCCCGGCTCGCGCCGTGGGAGGCACGATCGCATTGATTTGAACCAGCCCTGCCACCGAACCCTGAGATGCTCCGGCATAACTGGTAACCGCGGATTGTCCGTCTATGTCCACGCGGTAGGTGTTGTCAGCCAGGTAGACCGCGCCCAAGGCGACGGCCCCATCCGGCAGCGGCAGGTAGATCTGTGCAGTTGGCACTCCGCTCAACACTCCGGTGCTGGAATTCAGGACCAGCCCGGGCGGCAGTCCGGAGGCAGTCCATTTGTAGGGTGGCATGCCGCCTTGCGCTTGCATGGCGAATGCCGCATAGGGAACGTTTTGCTGCTGTCCGGCAGGTAGCGGCCCCACGGTGGTGATCGCCACACCCGGGGCGACGGTTAGCGAGTAGGTATAGGTTGTCATCTGCGCGGGTACGGCGCTGTCGGTCACGGTAACGGTGACTGAAGTTGTGCCCGCGACGGTAGGCGTCCCGCTCAACACGCCCTTTACGGTGTCCAGTGTCAAACCGGCCGGCAATGCCGTTGCAATCCAGTTCAGCGGCAATGTTCCGCCCTGGGTCTGGAGCGGCGTCGGCGGGTAGGCCGCGCTTAATACTCCGCTGGGCAGCAGTGGACTGGTAATCGCTATTCCCCCGGCAGCGCCTATTGTAAAGGAGTAGAGTCCTATGGCTGTCGCGGGTGGTGTGGAGCTATCTTGCACCTGGACAGTCACCGAGTAGAGACTCGCGCTGGTGGGTATGCCGCTCAATATCCCAGCCAAACTCAGGGTCAGCCCCGCAGGGAGGCTCGAGACGACAGTCCACTGGTAAGGCGCGGTCCCGGATGTCGCCTGCAGTGTCGTGGACGTATAGTTTGCCGACGCTACGCCATCGGGCAGCGCGAGAGTGGTAATCGTAATGATTGGAGAGCCGATGGCGATGATGTAGGTGGTAGATACCGCCGGAAGTTTAGGTAACCCGCTATCTGTCACGCTGACGGCCAGGGTGTAAAGCCCGGCCAGGGTGGGGGTGCCGGTCAACAGCCCGGCTGAGTTCAGGTTCAGCCCCGCAGGAAGCCCCGAGGTGACGCTCCATTGATACGGTGGCGTGCCGCCCGTTGCCTGCAGCGTGCTTGCCGGATATGGACTGTTTTGGACACCAGCCGGCGGCGATGTGGGCGTAATTAACAGACTGGCGCTCGCCGCCGGGCCGGCGCTAACGACAAACCCGTAGATCTTCGAATCTTTTTGCGGCGTCGCGGAACTGTCGGTCACAGTGACTGTTACACCGGCCGTCAGATCGCCCATACCGGTGGCGTACAGACTGACGGTGGATCCCTTCGGCGCCGGGTTTTTCGCGGAGTTGATGGAGTATCCGGCCACGGCATCATAGTTGAGCACCGCCGCCTGCCCCAGGCCCGGACCAAACGTGAATGCACCCGGGTCCTCCGGCACCACGGTAACGGGAAGCCAGTCTGTGGACTTAGTGTTGATAGTGGATGCAGTGGCGGTGGTCTCGGCAACCTGGACCCAGGCATTGAGACCGGAAGACGTCAGCACCGATGGCGCCGGCGGGACGGGAACCAGCGCATTGATCTGGTTGCCGGAGACCATGATCAGCGGCGCCGCGATAAACGCAGCCGGCGCACAGGCAACGCATGTGGGATCCACCCCAAACGTAAAGATGGCCTGGTATGTGGTGGTATTGGGGAAAGTGCCCGTCGTCACCTGTGACGGGTACGTATTCGGGAAGAGGCCGGTGCTGGCCTGCGCCTGGGTAACATCGGCCGGACCCAGATTCTGACCGAAAATCGAGATGATCTCGCGAGGTGAGACTGAAGTCCCGGTGCCGGTGGCGGGCACCGGATTCGGAGCCGATCCGGTCTGCGTGGCGGTCTTCAAATAGCTCGCCGAATTGACGATGGAGCTGATCATCGGTATGGTCGCGTCAGCTACCGTAAACGTAATCGAATCCTCGTGCGGGTTCGGGTCGGCAAGAGTTTTGGTGTTGGCCACGGTTAGGGTAAATGTGCCCGGCGAGGTGAGATAGCTGGGATCGACCTTGGCTTGCAGGACCTTTCGGCTGAGTAACGTGGCCGGCAGGTCTGGGAATGGAACGTTCCCATCCAGGGAGAGCCTCACGGATGAGTTATTGAAAAAATTATTACCGTAGATCGTGATCACTGGAGGCACGCGGCCAGTGGCCGGGCCGGCAACCACGCTGGCGGGGAAAATGGAATCCACTTTCGGCGCACCGGCCGATACATTGAGATTGACGTTCACAACAGTGGTGGCACTGGTCGTCTTGTTGGTGAAGGTGATGGTCCCGGGATACGAACCGACATCGAGTGTAGAAAGCGCCGCGAAGTCGATCGAAATATTGATTGGCACATAAGAACCGGAAAGCGCCACGCCGCTGGTCTGTAAATTTGGCAGCTGGTTGGATGCGTTGATCCGCAGCCAGACGGCTGCTTTGGTGCCGGCGACCGCCACCACGCTGAACGGAATGATGCCGCCGTTGGAGGCGACGTCGAGTTCCTCGTTGAGTGGCAGCGTACCGCTTTGCCCGGTTGTGTAGTCAAACCTCAGCGAAGCATTGGCGCCGGAGCCAGCCGGGGTGTAATAGGAAGGAACTGGAAAAGTCGGCGACACTGTTAGCGCCGAGGGCGGGTTCGAAATCGAGAAAGTCACGGGAATCGTGGTGCTACCGCTGACGGGGAAAGTGCCGACAGTAATGGTGCCGGAATAGCTTCCCGGGCTCAGACCGGTGGGGTTCACGGTCACAATCAGCGCCAGGGGCGAAGATCCGGAATCAGGCGTCACCGTCAGCCAGCCCAGAGGCGTTGAAGCCGTGGCCACCGTCAGGGTATAGCCGGCGGCGGCGGACTTCGGCAGGGTTGCCGTGAGTTTCGCCGGAGTTGGAAACGGCGTGCTGTTCACCTGGTACGCAAAAGCGAAAGACGTGGGACTGGTCGTCGGCGCCTGCGCACGGGAAGGCAACGCGCCCGTCAGCAACACGTCGCCACCACGGCGATTGACTTCAAAGCATACTTCGTCATGCGTCCTATATCGGCCGTTCCCCGCAAAAACTGAAGAGTACGCCGCAGGATTGCCTGCCATGGTCGGCATGCTTGCTCGCTTCAGAGCGTGATATCCTTGAGTCCGGATGTTCAGCAAACACCGTAACGCCCGTGTTTTGTTCGGTCTATCGGACATCGCGCTGGCCGCGATAGCGTTTGAAGCCGCCTACCAGACACGGGCCGTGCTGAACCTCGAGCACTTATTCTTTCTCACGGTCGAACAGAAAGCCCTGGTTCTGGCGTTCGCTTTGTTTGCCTGGGTCGCTATGGGGTTGTGGCTGGAAGTTTATGAAAAGCTGGACTCTGGCCACCCGCGTATCATTCTTCTGGATGTGTCGCGGCAGTGCTGTTACGGCGCTTTGACCCTGGTGATATTTCAGTACCTGTTCCGCATGGACTTGAGCCGCTTGTTTCTGCTGCTGTTTGCGGCTTATGCCTGGGTGTTGATGTTGCTGTTCCGGCTCACGGCCGGCCGTGTGGTAGGTGTAATCCGGCGGGAATTCGCGGCGCCGCATTATGTAATGGTAGTAGGTACGGGCGAGCGGGCGGTGCGGATGGCGCGGGCGCTCGAGCAATCTTCCGACTATGGGATCCGGTTGCGTGGTTTCTTAACCGAGCAGGCCGGCGGCCCCGCGTGGATCCAGCTTCGGGCACCGTATAAAGTGCTTCCCATAGCCGATCTGCCGGCGATCCTGCGGGAGCACGTGGTGGATGAGATTATCTTCGCGGTGGGCAGCGAAAGCCTGGCCGACCTGGAAGAAGTCTTCCTGCTGTGCGATGAAGAGGGCGTACGCACACGCGTGGCAGTGGATTTCTTCCCGCACGTCAACAGCACCGTATCGCTCGAGCGTTTCGGATCCACGCCGCTGCTGACGTTCTCCGCCGCACCCTACGATGAGATCAGATTGCTGGTCAAGCGGCTCACGGACATCCTGATCGCCGCCGCGGGCATAGTGGTGCTGTCGCCGTTCATGGCGCTGACAGCCATCGCGATCCGGTTGACCTCGCCCGGCCCCATAGTCTTCCAGCAAATGCGCTGTGGTTTGAATGGCCGGCTTTTCCTGTTCTACAAGTTCCGCTCCATGGTGCAAAATGCGGAAGAACTTAAGAGTTCGCTGGAACATCTCAGTACGCGCGAAACGGCGTTCAAGATCCCAGCCGACCCGCGCTTGACGGCGGTGGGCCGCTATTTGCGCAAGTTCTCTATTGACGAGTGGCCGCAATTGTGGAATGTGCTGCGCGGGGATATGTCGCTGGTGGGGCCGCGCCCCGCGGTCCCGAGCGAAGTGGACCAATACAAAGGATGGCAGCGACGGCGCTTGCGGATGCGTCCGGGGCTAACCTGCCTTTGGGCGGTTTCCGGCCGCGACAACGTGGATTTCGAGACCTGGATGAAGTTGGATATGCAGTACATTGATAATTGGTCGCTGGCTCTTGATTGGAAAATTCTCTTGCGGACGATACCGCGAGTGCTTACCGGCCACGGCGCCAACTAGATGCTTGAAATGTCGATTCACCGCAGAGCCGCTGAGACGCGGAGCAAAACGCAGAGAGCGCAACTGAGGCCTGGCTTTGCGGACTGGCCCGGGCGCAGTGGTAAGCTCTGCATTCCCGCAAAGCCACAAGGTATGCAGATTGCCATGCCAGTGGGTCGGTCTTTCTCTGCGCTTATCTCCGCGGCTCCGCGTCTCTGCGGTGAAGAATTATCTCGCCCTGAAGCCCACGTCCGGCAGGATTAAACCATGCACATCATTCCTACCCAAGAGGAGGTCGTTGCGGTTCTACGCGAAACCGGCGCGCTCCGCGATGGCCATTTTGAATACCCCAGCGGCCTGCACTCCAACGAATACCTCCAGGTTCCCCTGGCCATGCGCTATTACCAATATCAGCGCATGCTGAGCGTGGGGCTGAGCCGCCTTTTGCGGGCGAACTCGGAGATCCGGGCCATCGTGCCGGAACTTTCGATTGTCGTGCCCATGACGGGCGGACTTCCGGTAGCGTACGGCGTAACCGAAGCTTTACGAGCCAAGCAGGTTTATTGGGCCGAGCGCGAACACGACGCCGAGCCTCTGCATTTCCGCCAATTCCTGGAACAAAACGCCGGCGAGCAGGTGGTGCTGGTAGACGATATCCTGCGCACCGGCAGTAAGCTGGCGGAGTTGAAAGGACTCGTGGAATCCCGCGGCGCCACCGTTGTCGGGTTGGCGGTGATCATTTACCAGCCGACCCCTAACACCCACGATTTCGGGAACCTTCCGCTATACTACCTGGCCAAGCTGGATGCCCAGTATTATGCCGATGCCGCACATTGCGAATTGTGCAAAAAGGGCGCACCCTTGGACAAGGTGTGGATTTAGGTACGATCGAACCCCAGAAGGTGTGCATGATGAGTGAATTGTTAGCAGGAACACCGTTATTTATTGGGTTAAGTAATTTATTTTAAGTTGTTTAACTTTTCGACCGGGATTTTGCTGAACTTATGTGCAGCGTGTGACAAAAGCGTTAATGGAGACCTTTTGAGCTGAACGTGGCCTTAGTTTTCCACAGAGTTTTCCACGGCTCACGTGGAAAAAGCGGCTAGCTCGGTTAGGCCCTGCATCCCGGTGTCCGGTTCTTGCGGAGATGCCGGAATGCCAGGCCCGCTCCACGGGTGCGGTACGATTAGGTTGAGTTTATGTGCAGACTCTGTTGGCTCCTGGCCTTGGGCTGTGCCGCGCTGCGGGCCCAAAATGCGGATGCGGAAAAACTCGCGCCGTACTACCCTACCCCGGAAACCGTCGTCACGAAAATGCTGCAGCTGGGCGGTCTGAAAGCCGGCGAGAAAGTGTACGATCTGGGTTCGGGCGATGGCCGGATCGTGATCATAGCGGCGCAGAAGTTTCATGCCGACGCAATTGGGGTTGAACTGGATAAGGATCTTTGCAAGCAGAGCACGGATAAGATCCTGAAACTCGGACTCGACAAGAATGCCCGCATCGTCAACGGCGATCTGTTGAAGCAGAACTACAGCTCCGCCGACCTGGTTACGGTTTATCTGCTTCCCGACTCGATCAACAACAAGGTGCAGCCGATATTGGACAAACAGTTGAAGAAGGGCGCGCGTATAGTGGCCCACGATTTCGAATTCCGCAACTGGGCGTCGGAGAAGGTGGAAAACATCGCCGATGACGGCGAGGGCCGCAGCCACACGCTCTACTTGTATCGAAAGTAACTGAGTGCTCTTTCCCCCGAAATTCGCCTGGCCCCAATACATCTCCTGGGCGCGCGTCCTGTTAGCCGCGGTTGCCCTGGGGATGGGCTACCTGTACCTGCAGCCAGCCTCGGCACCGGTGGTCTACGGGCTGATGGTAATTTATTTTGTCTATGCCATTTTTGTGGCCGGGCGGGGCAAGAGCTATGCGGGCATATTGGGCCTGCTGGCTCTTTTTGGCGATACCGTCTATTTCCTGCTCCTGGCCAGTTCCCTGACCGAGACTCTGCTGTGGCTGGGCGCCTTCTACTTTTTATTTCTGCTGACGGAAGCGCTGGTTTTTCACGGCCCGGTGGAAGTAGCCATAATCGTGGTGATTTGCTCGATCTTCTGCACCGTGCTTCCCTACGGCGGTGAGCGGATAGTGCGAACCGTGATCGTGGCCGGCATGCTGGCCTGCGGCTTTGCCGTGAGCAAGCGCCGCCAGACAACCGAAACCGTGCGCTTGACTGAGCAACTGGCGGAAGCCAGAAAGGCGGCGGAGAAAGCCGGGGAACAGGAGCGGATGCGGATAGCCTCCGATTTTCACGATGGCCCGCTGCAAAGCTTTATCAGTTTGCAGATGCGTCTGGAGATTCTGCGCAAGGTGCTCGATCGCGATATGAACGCCGGCCTGGAAGACCTCAAGGAGTTGCAGGCACTGGCGCAATCCCAGATCCGCGATCTGCGAACCTTTCTGCACAGCATGCGGCCGGTGGATGTGGACGGCGCCAACCTGGTGGCCACGGCGCGCCGCGTGGCGGAGGCCTTCCAGAAGGAGAGCGGAATTCCTTTGACGTTTCTGGGCACCAATACTCCGGTGGGGCTGCCGCAGGAAATGACGGCCGAAGTTCTGCAGATGCTTCGCGAGGCGCTGCACAACGTGCAGAAGCATTCAGGCGCCACGCGCGTGGCCGTGGCCATGGAGAAGACCGACCGGGGCCTGGAGATTTCTGTGGACGACAACGGGCATGGCTTCAACTTCGCTGGTACGTACTCACTGGAAGAGTTGGAACTGCTGCGTCTTGGGCCGGTCAGTTTGAAGCGGCGGGCGCGATCGCTGAGCGCGGATTTATTGATCGAGTCAAGGCCGGGCCGCGGGGTAGGCATCAAGGTGCGGATTCCGCTGCAATGAAGCCTGGCACCAGTGGCCAAGGGCCCGGGGGCAAGGGAGTGCGGCTGTGGGCGCTGGCCTGGGCTCTTCTGCTTTCAGGCTGCGGAGGCTACGCGGATTTCACGCTCCCATTGGTTGCCGGCGGCGATCCGAATTTGACGTTACGTTTTGACGCCCAAGCGGAACCGGTTCTGGCGCGCGGCCAGTTTTCGGACGCCCTGAATCCTTCGGTGATCGCCGCGCGCGGCATGCCGTATCGGAATCTCTACTCGGTTTTCGATGGGCGCACGTGGCACACTGCGCTGGCGGCTTCCGCGGATGGCAGCCACTGGCAGCCGGCGGGCATTGTTCTCTCTCCGGAACCAAAGACCTGGGAGTCCCATTACAGCGCCGCCAACGGCAGCGGCCTGTGGAACGAAAAGGAATTCCTGTATTGGTACGTCGCCGGTCCAAGAGAGCGGCCGCGGGTTGGCTTGGCCCGGTCCGGCGACGCCCGCGCCTGGCGCAAGGAGCCGGGGCCCGTTCTCAAGCCCGGCCCGTATGCTTCCTGGGACGAATACGGCGCGGCCGATCCTTATGTGATCCGCATTGATCCATACTTCTACATGTACTATCTGGGGCAGGACCGCGCCGGTCCATATGGCGTGCGTCAGCGGCTCGGGGTAGCGCGCTCCACCGATGGCATCCGTTGGCAGAAACTACGTTCCAACCCGATCCTCGAATTGGGCGCGGACGGCGAATTCGACGAGGCCGGGCTGGGCGAACCCGCAGTCTGGAATTGGCGCGGATTCTACTGGATGCTCTACACCGGCCGCGATACCCACGAGAATCGGCGCATGGGTCTGGCGCGCTCCACCGATGGCGTCCACTGGACCAAACTGTCCGCGGTGATTGCCGGCACCGAGGCGTGGGATTCCAAGGTTGTCTGCGATCCGGCAGTGGTGGTGGAAGGCGACACGATCCGCGTCTGGTTCGGCGGCGGCGACGTGGCATCGCCCGATGAGAACCTGCACGGGCAAATCGGTTACGGTGTGCTGCGGCCGGTTAATGCTACGCTGGCCAAGTGAACGTCGGCATCACCTGTTATCCCACCTATGGCGGCAGCGGGATTGTGGCGACCGAACTCGGCATGGAATTGGCGGCCCGCGGACACGAGGTCCATTTCATCAGCTATGCCAACCCGATTCGCCTGGACCCGGATACGCCGCGCATCCATTATCACGAAGTGGAAGTCTCCACTTACCCCTTGTTCCAGTACCCGCCATACTGCCTGGCTCTGGCATCGCGCATGTTCGAAGTGGCCGACGCTTACAACCTGGACTTGCTGCATGTGCACTATGCCATTCCGCATTCCATCTCGGCCATGCTGGCGCAGCAGATGATGGCGCCCACGCGGCGGCTGCCGTTCATCACCACGCTGCACGGCACCGATATCACGCTGGTAGGCGTGGACCCTTCTTACTTTCCGATCACCAAATTCTCCATTGAGAAATCAGACGGCATCACTTCCATCAGCGACTATCTGCGCGGAGAGACGCAGCAGATTTTCGGCGTAACCAACGAAATCCGCGTGATCAAGAATTTCGTGAACTGCGATCTGTACCATCCCGATAATACGAAGGCCGGCGCGGCTGCCTATGCACCCGCGGGCGAGAAGCTGCTGATTCATCTCTCCAACTTCCGTCCCGTTAAGCGCGTGCAGGATTGCATTCGGATCCTGGCGGAAGTTCGTAAGACCGTTCCCGCGCACTTGCTGATGGTGGGCGATGGTCCGGAGCGTGGACCGGCCGAGCACCTGGCGCGCACGCTCAAAGTAGACCGGCACGTGCGGTTTATGGGGAAGCAGAATCATGTGGAGCGGCTGATCCCTCTGGCGCACGCGCTGCTCATGCCGAGCGAACTCGAATCCTTCGGCCTGGTGGCCCTGGAGGCGATGGCCTGCGGCGTGGTGCCGGTGGCTACGCGCGTGGGCGGCGTGCCGGAACTGGTGACTCATGGCGAGGATGGTTATCTCGAGGCCGTGGGCGATATCGAAGCGCAGGCAGCGCGAGTGACGGCACTGTTGACGGACGACGATCTGCAGTACCGCATGGCGAAGGCCGGCCGGTGGAATGCCACCGAGCGCTTTTGTACGGACCGCATCATTCCGCAGTACGAAAAGTATTACGAAGACGTGCTGCACGCTGGGGGATAACATCATTCACCGCGGAGCCACCTTTCCCTGGCCCCCGGCATCCGGCCCCCGGCCCCAGTTTCTCCAGCCAACGAGCGCTGACGACCGTTGGCGCAGCGGCTCTGCGGTGAATCCTGATATTCTAGTTATTAATCCAATCCATCATTAAAAAACAGGAGAAACAATGGCAGTAAAAGTTGGTATTAACGGCTTCGGCCGCATCGGCCGGAATGTCGTCCGCGCGGGTATGCACCGGAAAGATGTGGAATTCGTCGCGGTCAATGATCTTACCGATACCAGGACGCTGGCCCACCTTTTGAAGTACGATTCCGTGCTCGGACATTTGCCGGAAACCATTACGCACGACGATCACTCCATCACCATCGGCGGCAAAACCATTAAAGTCTTCGCCTCTAAGGACCCCGCGCAGCTGGATTGGAGTTCGGTGGGCGCGCAGATCGTGGTTGAGTCCACGGGCCACTTCACCGATGCCAAGGATGCCTCGAAACACCTGCGCGGCACCGTGAAAAAGGTCATCATCTCGGCCCCGGCGAAGAACGAAGACGTCACCCTGGTTTTGGGCGTGAATGACGCCGCTTACGATCCGGCTAAGCACAACATCATTTCGAACGCCTCCTGCACCACCAACTGCCTGGGTCCCGTGGTCAAAGTTCTGGACGATGCTTTCGGCGTGCAGAAAGGGCAGATGACCACGATCCACAGCTACACCAATGACCAGCACGTACTGGATTTTCCCGCACAAAGATCTGCGCCGCGCCCGCGCCGCCGCGCTCAACATGATCCCTACCACCACCGGCGCCGCTAAAGCCATCGGCCTGGTGCTGCCGCATTTGAAGGGCAAGCTGGACGGGTATTCCATGCGCGTGCCGACTCCGAATGTCTCGGTGGTGGATTTCGTCGGCATCCTTGCAAAGCCGACCACCACTGAGGCCGTGAACACCGCGTTGAAGACCGCCTCTGAAGGCTCGCTGAAGGGCATTCTGGGCTATACGTCAGACCCCGTAGTCTCCACGGATATGCTGCATAATCCCAACAGTTCCATTGTGGATTCCGAGTTGACCAAGGTCCTGGATGGCAATCTGGTGAAGGTGGTTTCCTGGTACGACAATGAGTGGGGCTACTCGTGCCGAGTGGTCGATCTGATCGCGTTCCTGGACTCCAAAGGCCTGTAGTTTACAACTGTCCCGGCGGGGCAGGCGGCTTCAGGCATTCGCGGCCTGCCCTGTAACATTCCGACCCCGGAAACGCATCTTTACCTGCATGAAAATACTGCTACTCACTGCCCTTATGGGCATCTTCGCATTTGCAGCATCGGCCGCCGACGTAACCGGCAAGTGGACCGCGGAGGTCCCGGGCCGTGACGGCAACATGCAAACCAACACTTTTGTCCTTAAGGCCGACGGCGCCAAATTGACGGGTACGGCGAATGGCGGCCGGGGCGGCGACGTCGAAATCACCAATGGTAAAGTCGACGGCGATAGCGTCTCGTTTGTGGTGGTCCGTGACTTCGGCGGCACCTCCGTTAAGATCACGTATAAGGGCAAGGTTTCGGGCGATTCCATCAAGTTCACGCGCACCATGGAAGGCCTGGATAACGCGCCGCCGCCCGTGGAATTCACGGCAAAGAAAGCGAACTAATCGCCCTCACTGGTGAATAAACAATAGTAGTACCGTTCCAGTGAGACAACTCCTGTTGTATGCCATGCTGGGCGCGGGGCTGCTGGCCGCGGCCGAGCATAGCGGATCGGTTCGCGCTGCGGACCAGTTTATTCCCGGTGCCACCGTCACCGCCCGCCAGGGAGGCGCGAAACTGGTCGCGTATACCGATGAGTCCGGCCGGTATAGGCTCGATCTGACTCCCGGCTTGTGGGATATCCAAATCGAAATGTTTGGATTCGCTCCGCTGAGCGGGCGGGTGGAGATGGCGCGTGAACCAGTCAGCAGGGATTGGACGCTTGAAATGCCGCGTCCAGGCCAGCCGGTCGCACCGCCGGCGGCCGCGCCGGTAACCGCTGCACCGTCCCAGACAGCGGCGCCTACGTCGCAAACCAAGGCCTCACGAGCCCAAGCCCGAGCCCAAAAAAGACACTGCGCCGGCGGCTCCGGCTGGCGCTTCCCCAACTGCCGCTCCCCCAGCTACCACTCCAGGAACTGCTACTACGACGCGTCCGGCTTATGCGCAACGCCGGCGTCCGGGGTTGGCCCCATCACAGTCCAACGCCCAGCAGCGGCCTGGCGGACGCAACCCGCAACAGCCCGGCTTCCAAAACATGTCCGTGACGGCCACCCAGGAGGGCGAGCAGGCACTGGCGGCAGCGGAGGCCGATGCGCCGCTCGGCGATCTGGCCGCGGGTGATTCGAGCGAATCCTTTGTAGTGAATGGCAGCATGAGCGGCGGTCTGGCCGCGGCCGCGGACGAACAGATCCGGCGCAACCGCCTGAATGGCCGCGGCGGTCCGGGAGCCTTCGGCCAGGGCGCTGGCGGCGGCCTCTCGGGAATGGCGGCTTTGTCCGCCGGCGTTCCAGCCGGCGACCCGATGGGAATGAACAGTTTCGGCGCCGCCGGAGTCAACAGCGGCTTCGGCGACGGCATGGGCGGGAGCACCGGTTTAGGTAACCCAGGTTTGGGTAACGCAGGCTTGGATGGCGCCGGCGCCGGTGGCGGGCGCGGCGGCGGTGGTGGCGGACGCGGCGGCCCCGGCGGTGGTGGAGGCGGTGGGCGCGGCGGTGGCGGGCGTGGCGGACGAGGCGCCGCCAACAATCGGCGCGGTCCCAACAACGGCGCCTTCTCTTCCTTCGGCAACCGCCGGCGCGACCGGCCTACTTACAACGGCTCCGTCAACCTCACTGCGCGCAACTCCGTGCTGGACGCCCGGCCCTACTCCCTGACCGGGCAGAACGCGGCCAAACCTTCCTACGCGCAAAACAACTTCGGCTTCAATTTCGGCGGCCCTCTGCGCATCCCCAAGATCGTCAGTTCCGACCGCAGCATGTTCTACTTCACCTACCAGGGCGCGCGCAGCCGCAGTCCGTACAACGGCGTGTCTACCATGCCGAGCGCCGCCGAACGCGCGGGGGATTTTTCGCAGGCGGTGCTGGCCAGCGGACCGGTGACTATTTACGATCCGCTCTCGGGCGCGCCCTTCCCGGGCAACGTGATTCCCGTGGCGCGCTTCAACCCCGCGTCCACCGCGCTGCTCAAATACATGCCGCTGCCCTCATACCAGCAACTCGCGGTGCAGAATTATCAGTTCGTCTCGGCCTCCAAGAGCCACAGCGATAATTTCGGCGCGCGCTATAACCAGCCGCTGAGCCGCAAAGACCGCCTGAATTTCAACTTCAATTATCAGAAGCAGGACGGAACCAGCCCCACCCTGCTGGGCTTCCGCGATTCCTCCGAGGGCTCGGGTCTCAGTTCGCAGGCCGGTTGGAGCCACAGCTTCGCGCCGCGTTTCAACAGCAACCTCAACTGGAATTTCAGCCGCAGCATCAGCACGGCCCTGCCCTACTTTGCATATAGCAGCAATGTGGCGGCAGCCCTCGGCATCGTGGGCACCGCGCAGGACCCTATCAACTATGGCCCGCCCAACCTTTCGTTCACCAACTTCGGCGGCCTCTCCGATGGCTCGGCTTCGGTCAACCGCAACCAGACCTCGAACATCACCGAAGCCATCACGCTGGTCCGCAGGAAGCACAACCTCACTTTCGGCGTGGGTTACCGCCGGCTGCAGCAGAACCCGCTCAGCTACGCCAACTCGCGCGGATCTTTCAGCTTCAGCGGCCTGCTGACCAGCGGTTTCGACTCCAAGGGCAATCCGCTGCCGGGCACAGGTTTTGATTTCGCCGATTTCCTGTTGGGCCTGCCGCAATCCAGTTCCCTCCAGTTCGGATCGAAGAGCGACTACTTCCGCAGTTGGAGCATTAACGGCTACGTGCAGGACGATTTCCGCATCCGCCCGAACCTGACGTTCAACCTGGGCCTGCGCTACGAATACTTCGCGCCGTACACCGAACTCTACGGGCGCATGGCCAACCTGGACCTCAATTCCACCATCACGGCGGCAACCGTCGTCACGCCCGGGCAAATTGCTCCGTACTCCGGCGACCTGCCCTCCAGCCTGGTGCGGCCCGACAAGAACAATCTTTCGCCGCGCTTCGGTTTTGCGTTTCGGCCCTCTCCCAGGAAGCCTTTGATTTTCCGCGGCGGCTACAGCATTTTCTACAACGGCTCGGCCTACAGCCAGTTCGCCAGTAAGATGGCTTCGCAGCCGCCGTTTGTGCAGACGGCATCGCTCACCACCAGCACTTCCGATCCTCTGACCATCCAGAACGGATTTGCCGTCGCGCCTTCCGCAGACCATCACCAACACTTACGCCATCGATCCCAATTACCGGCTGGGCTATGCGCAAACCTGGACCTTCGCCGTGCAGGAAAACCTGCCCAGGAACACCATCATTGAGCTGGAGTATCTGGGCACCAAAGGCACGGCGCTCGATATCACGCGCCAGCCGAACCGCGCCGCTCCGGGCTCCCCGCTGACGGCGGCCGAGCGCCTTCAGATCGGCAATGCCACCGGCTTCACCTACGAAACTTCGCAGGGCAGTTCGATTTTCCATGCGGGGCAGGTACGGCTCACGCGCCGTCTCACGCGCGGCGTTTCGACCAGTGCGCTGTATACGTATTCCAAATCCATCGACAACGCTTCCAGTTTCGGCGGAGGCGGCGGCGTGGTGGCGCAGAACGATCAGGACCTGCGCCTGGAGCGCGGCCTTTCGAGCTTTGACCAGCGGCATCGTTTGACCGTGCAGTACGTGCTCACATCGCCCGTGGGCGGCGCTCGCGGCTGGCTGCGCAGCGGCAGGCTGTCCCGAAAGCTGCTGGAAAGCTGGATGTTGAGCGGGGGCTTCACCGCCACTTCAGGAACGCCGCTGACCGCGCGCGTTTCCGGCAACCTGACCAATACCGGCGGTACCGGCGCATTCGGCTCCGGCCGCGCTGAGGCGTCGGGTGTTCCGATCAACGCCGCGGGGTATCCTTATTTCAATCTGCTGGCCTTCACTACTCCGCCGGCCGGACAATACGGCGACGCCGGGCGGGATACCATTCCAGGTCTGTTCCGGACGTCCCTCAACGCATCCTTCGGACGGGCCTTCCGATTCGGCGACAGCCGCCGCCAGTTACAATTGCGGTTAAATGCCAACAACGCGTTCAATCACGTGGCGATCACCAACATCGGGACCACGGTGAATTCCACCACCTACGGGCTGCCGACCGCGGCTTCGGCAACGCGAACCGTCAGCCTCACGTTGAGGTTTAATTTCTAGCCATGAGGAAGCTAATCGCTGCCGCGCTGGTTGCCGCATTGGCCACGCTGGTTGCGACCGCACAGCAGCCGCCCGCAGGCAAGCCGGCCACCTTCAGCGCCAACAGCAGCCTGGTAGTGGTGGATGTGACCGTCCGGGAGAAATCCGGCAAACTGATCCAAGGTCTGAAGCCTAACGATTTCACGCTGCTCGAAGACGGCAGGCCGCAGAAGATCTCGGTGTTCGAGTTCGAAAATCTCACTCTCGATCCGGCCCCGCCCGAAAAGCCGCCGACCCTGGACGACGTTGACGCCATCCCCGAAGAACCGCGCAAGGTGATCACCACCGAACAGCCCGGCAAGATCCAGTATCATGACAAACGCCTGCTGGTGATGTTCTTCGATCTGGCGTCCATGGCTATCCCCGAGCAGTTGCGCGCCCAGGAAGCCGCCAACAAGTTCCTGGACACGCAGATCACTTCGGCCGACCTGGTAGCCGTCATGATGTACACGTCCACGGTCCAGGTGCTGACGGATTTCACCAGCAACCGCACCCAATTGCGGGACGTCATCAAGGCGCTGCCGATCGGCGAAATGGCTGAGATGGCCGGCGCCGCCGACACCGGCGACGATAACGGCGAGGACACCGGCGCGGCTTTCGTGGCCGACGAGACCGAGTTCAACATCTTCAACACCGACCGCAAACTCCAGGCCATTGAAGACGCCACCAGGAAACTGTCGGCCCTTCCCGAAAAGAAAGCCCTGGTTTACTTTTCGAGCGGCCTGCAAAAGACCGGCGTCGAAAACCACGCGCAGCTGGAAGCCACCATCCTGACCGCCACCAAGTCGAATGTGGCCATTTTTCCGATTGATGCGCGCGGCCTAATGGCCGACCCTCCCGGCGGCGGCGCCAGCAAGGCGGCATCGCGCGGCACCGGCATCTACAGCGGCGACCAGCAGAACGCGCAGCGCGCCGCCATCAACGATTCCCAGGAGACGCTGGTTTCGCTGGCGGCCGACACCGGCGGAAAATCCTTCCTGGACAGCAACGATCTTTCGCATGGGGCTGGTGCAGGCGCAGCAGTCCTACCGCAGCTATTACGTGCTGGGCTACTACACCACCAACGAAGCCAAAGATGGCAAGTACCGCCGCATCACCGTGAAGCTGAATAACAACCCCTCCGCCAAACTGGAGCACCGCGACGGATATTACGCGGAGAAGGTCTGGGGCAAATTCAACGCGCAGGACAAAGAACAAAAGCTGATGCAGGCCCTCACCGCCGCCGATCCCGTGACCGACCTGCCGCTGGCGATTGAAGTGGATTATTTCCGCGTCACCCCCACCTCATACTTCGTTCCGGTCTCTGTGAAGGTGCCCGGCTCCGTGATTGCGTTGGCGGAAAAGCGCGGCGGCGGCGTGACCGAGTTCGATTTCCTGGGCCAGATTCAAGACGAGCGCAAGGCCATTGTGGGCAACGTGCGCGACTTCATCAAAATCAAACTGGGGCCCGGCGACGCCGAAAGGCTTTCCAAGCGCAGCTTCCTCTACGATGCCGGGTTCACGCTGGGACCGGGCAAGTACCGCATGAAATTTCTGGTGCGCGAAAACCAGACCGGCAAGATGGGCACGTTCGACACGAGTTTCGTGATCCCCGATCTGGCGGCCGATTCCGCGGTGCTCAAGACCAGCTCGATTGTCTGGAGCAACCAGCGCGAACCTCTGAAAGCCTCGGTGGGCCAGGCCGAGGGCATGTCTAAAAAGGTGGCGGTATCCAACCCCTTGGTTGTGGGCCAGGAAAAGATGGTCCCCAGCATCAACAAGGTTTTCCGCCGCAATCAGAGCATGTACATTTCTTTCGACGTGTACGATTCCGCGCCCGACCCAGCCGACCTGCGCGCCCGGCGCGTTGCCGTGAGCATGAGCCTTTTCAACCAAAAAGGCGTCAAGGCTTTCGAGGCCGGCCCATTGCGCGCCAGCGATCTGGCCGCCACGCGCCCCAATGCCGTGCCGGTCCAGCTTCAAGTCCCGTTGAAGGGCCTGGCGCCCGGCCGCTATATCTGCCAGATCAACGTGGTGGACGAGATCGGCCGCAAGTTCGCATTTCCGCGCACGGCAATGGTGGTGCAGTAAGTAATCCCGCACGGCCCGTAAATTGCACCACAGCTCATGAAGCCGCTAGTCTGAACCTTAGCGACTCGATTCTCTCATGGGCCTTCAAGCCGGCAGCGCCGGCTATTTCACCTTCGTCGCCGCAGTCTTCTTCCTTTATTGGGCAGCCGCACAATCGCGCCTTCCCCGCCTGGGCGTCGTCCTCCTGGCGAACTACTTCTTCTGTGCCCGCTACGGCCTCTTCTACATTTTCCTGATCCCGGCCTGCTCCACGGTCGATTACATCGTCGGGCTCGGGCTCATGCGTTTCCGCCGCGCCGGCGTTCGAAGAGCGCTGGTAGGGCTCAGTCTCGCGGTCAACCTGACCCTTCTCATGGGCTCCCGGGGCGCTCTGGTCAACCCGCACGCAGGCTCCTTCACCGGGGATTGGGTCTTCCGCCTCGGGCTCTCTTTCTACACTTTTCAAGCGCTTACCTACACGCTGGACCTCTACCGCCGCGATGCCGAAGGCACCCGCAGCCTGCTGGCCTATCTCTCCGCTGTCTCATTTTTTCCGACTCTCCAAGCCGGGCCAATCACGCGCGTGACCGAGTTGATCAGCCAATTGGAAAAGCCTGCCTTGCTGAGCCGCACCGATGGCGGCCGCGCCTTTTTCCTGATCGGCCTGGGACTCCTCAAGAAGGCCTTCATCGCCGACTTCCTGGCGGAAAACCTGGTCAACCGCGTCTTCGACACGCCCAACCTCTATAGCGGCGCCGAAGCGCTGATCGCCGTCTACGCCTATTCGCTGCAGCTTTATTACGATTTCTCCGGCTACACCGACATCGCCCGCGGAACCGCGCTGCTGCTCGGCATCCAGTTGCCCATCAACTTCGACCGCCCCTATCAATCCACCAGCGTCACCGAATTCTGGCGCCGCTGGCATATCAGCTTCTCTAACTGGCTGCGCGATTACCTCTATTTTTCGCTGCCCGGCGCGCGCACCAAGGTGATGCCCTACGTGAACCTGGTGATCACCATGCTGCTGGGCGGGCTCTGGCACGGGCTGACCTGGACCTTCGCCATCTGGGGCCTGCTGCATGGCACGGCGCTGGCGGCCACTCGCGCCTGGCAGGTAAGCCGCGGCCGGCGCAGGCCGCCGCTCAGCCACGGCGCAGCGCGCAGTGGCGGTGATTTGCACCTATCACTTCGTCTGCCTTACCTGGGTTTTCTTTCGCGCCGGCAGTGTCTCGAACGCGCTTCAAATCCTGGGCCGCATCGCCTCGCTAACCCCGGGTTTGGAAAATATCTCGATCCTCTTCGGCGCCGTGCTGCTGCTGGCGGCGGCCGCCTTGTTCGCCCGCGAGACATGGTACGCGCGCGCTATCGACGGCTTTGCGGCAACTCCGTTCTACGTGCATGCCGCGGCCCTGGCCCTGGTGGCCGTAGCCATCCAATTGCTGGCCGGGCACGGCAGCGCGCCCTTCGTCTATTCGCGGTTTTGAGACATGAAAGCCTTCCCCCTCCAAACCGGTTTGAGCATTGTCACAATGGTGCTGCTGCTGGCCTGCGCCCGCCTGCTCATGCCGGCAATCCACGCGCCCGGGCTGGCTCAACTGGCGGAATTGGTGGACTTCACGCCGGAGCGCGCGCCGGTCATCCCCGTGGCCCCGCCCTCTGCGAAAACGCCGAGCCCCAAGGAGCTTGCGCCCGGCCTCGCTTCCATTCGCACTGACGCGCTCCCTGTGCCGTCGGCCCTGCTGGAGGATTCTAACCACGGCCTGGATGCCTTCTACCAGGCCTTGTGGCGCACCGAGAGCCGCGAGCACGGCGCGGTCACCCGCATAGTCCACTATGGCGATTCGCCCACCACTGCCGACCTGATCACCGGCGATGTGCGGGCAATTCTGCAAAAGCGATTCGGCGACGCCGGCCACGGCTTCATCCTGGTATCCAAACCCTGGGCCTGGTATCAGCACAGGGATGTGCGGCTCTCCGGTTCCGGCTGGCAGATCCGTGCCCGCCAGCCGCTTCGAAGCGCGCGATGGCATGTTCGGCCTGGGCGGCGTGAGCTTCACGGGCTCCGGCAATGCCCAAAGCCGCATAGTTCTCGAGACCGGCCCTCACACCAGCTTCGAGGTCTGGTTCTTGCGGCAGCCCGATGGCGGCACGCTGGCGTTCACCGCCGACGGCAAAATGCTCGGCAGCATCGATACCAGTGCCGGCGCCAAGGGCTCCGGGTTCGCCAAATTTGAAGTCCCGGAGGGCGCCTCCGAGTTGGAGCTTCACGTGGAACAGGGCCGCGTGCGCGTCTTCGGGGTGACCGCGGAGAAGCCCGGCCCCGGCGTCGTGTACGACAGCCTCGGGCTGAATGGCGCATCCATCACCGTGCTGTCGCGCATGTTCAACCAGGCTCACTGGGCTGAGGAACTGCGGCATCGCAATCCCGATCTGGTCATCGTTAATTACGGCACCAACGAAGCCGACTTTCCGGCCTTTATCGACAAGCAGTACGAGAAGGAACTCCGCGAAGCTATCCGCCGCCTGCATGCGGCGCTGCCCGAGGCTTCGCTTCTGGTGATGAGGCCGATGGATCGCGGCTACCGCAGCGGGCCGGGCGAGATCGAAACCATGCCCACCATCCCGCGCATCATCGCCATTCAGAAACGTGTGGCGCTGGAGACAGGCTGCGGCTTCTTTGACACGTTCGCGGCCATGGGCGGCGCGGGCACCATGGCCCGCTGGTATGCCGCCCAACCGCGCCTGGTCTCCGCCGATTTCATCCATCCCTACCCCGCGGGCGGCAAAATGATCGCGGTCACGTTCACCAGGGAGATCGCCAGCGGCCTCATGCGCTTCAAAATGCGCCAGGCCGTGAAAACTCAAACCAGCAGCGCGGTACGCTAAGGTAATGCTCGCGCGCCCCCAGTGGCACCGTTATGCCGTCGTTCTGCTGTGCGCGCTGGCCATCACGCCCTCCGCGTTCCAGGCGGCAACCACAAAGAAAAAACGCACGCCGGTGCGGGCGGCCCCCAAAGTCACCGCGGCCATGCGCGCCGCTGCTTTGGAACGCGTCGCGCAATATCTGGAGGATTCGGCGCAATCGCCTGTTGAACGGCCGGCCGCACTGGTGCCGGTCTTCGAGCTGCTCAAACGTACCAGTATGCCGGTCCACATCATCCACTTTGGCGACTCCCACACCGCCGCCGACGAATGGACCGGCGGCCTGCGCGACCATTTCCGTGAGCGCTTCGGCGATGGCGGCTCCGGCTTCTCGCTGGCCGGGCATCCTTTCTCGGCTACCGGCGATTCGATGCGCGCGGTGGTGGAACCGCCGGTTGGCAATCCGCCGGTCTGCGCACGGCCGCCGGCGATGGCTTCTTCGGGCTGGGCGGCGTCAGCATTGCTACCACGCGCCCGGGCCAGTCGGTCTTCCTCCAGGCCGAGTGCAATCGCCTGGAGATCCACTATCTGCAGCAGCCGGGCGGCGGCCGGCTGGCGCTTTACGATTACGACGAGCGCCTGCAAGAGTTCTCGACCGATGGCGAAACGGCTCCGGGCTTCGTCCGCTGCCAAACCACGTCCGGCGCGCACCGGTTTCTGCTGAAGACGCTCGACGCGCGGCCCGTGCGGCTTTTCGGATGGGTAGCCGATAAGGAAGCCGGAGTAACGTATGAGGCCCTCGGCATCAACGGCGCCGAAGCCTCCGTGATGCTGAAGTGGGACCGAATCCATGCTGGCCACTTACTTGCAACGTCGTGATCCCGGACTGATCGTGCTGGCTTACGGAACCAACGAAGCGAGCGATCCATACTGGAGCCGCGAAAGTTATCGAGGCCATGTTTTCCGAACTGCTGCAGCGGCTGCGCCAGTACGCCCCCGCGGCATCCATCCTGGTGCTCGGCCCCGCCGACCGCTGGGGGCGCTACCAGGGCAAGCTGCGAATTGTGCCGGAATCGACCGCATCATCGAGGCCGAACAGAAGGCCAGCCGCGAAAACGGCTGCGCTTTTTGGGACACGCGCCAACGCATGGGCGGTAAGGGCGCCATGCGCGATTGGGTTTACGCCGGCCTGGCGCAAGGCGACTACGTGCACTTTACAGCGGCCGGATACCAGCGTCTGGCGGATGTGCTGTTTGCCGATCTCATGCGGCAGTACGACGCATTCAAGAAGACGCGCACCGAAACCTTAGGCCAGATTTCACATGAACAACCGAACCAGAATCGTTGAAATTATCCAGCAGATTGCGGAAAGACCGGTCGAGCCTTCACCGGAGGAATCGCTTTTCGAATCGGGGCTGCTGGATTCGTTCACTTTGACCGACATGATTACCGCGATCGAGAAGGAGTTCTCGATTCGCATCCCGGACTCCGATCTGACGCCGCGAAAATTCGATTCGGTCAAGCGCATTGAAGCCTACATTCAGAGCAGGTCCTGAACATGTCCTATCTGCGCGCCTTGGGCTGCTATCTGCCCTCCCGCGTGGTGGACAACGCGGAACTGGCGGCCTTGGTGGGCGCAGAACCGGCCTGGATTTTGCGATCCACCGGCATTGAACAGCGGCGCTTTGCTGCGCCCGAAGAAACCGTGGTCAGCCTGGCGGTATGTGCCGCCAGGGATTGTCTGGAAAGCGCGGGCCTGGGTCGATCCGAAAGCCGCGAAGGAAGTAGGTCTGCTGATTGTCGCCAGCGGTTCCAGTGAGCGCCGCTTCCCCGGTCCGGCGGCGGCTATCGCTTCAGCGCTGGGCATGGCCGGAACGCCCGCCATCGACCTGCCCATGGCCAGCGCCGGCTCGCTCTTCGGCCTGTCGCTGGCATCGCGCCTAGCGCGGATTACGGCAACGTGCTGGTGATCGGCACCGAGATCATGTCGCGCGTCGTCCGTACCGACTCCACCGGCCGCGACACCGCCATTCTCTTCGGCGATGGCGCCGGCGCCTGCCTGGTGAGCGCGCAAACCGGCTTCGCGCGCATCGCCGATTCCCTGCTGGCAAGCGACGGCCAATTTGCCGATGCCCTCAGCCTGGATCTCGATTCGCCCCTCCACATGGATGGCCGAACCATTATTCTGCAGGCTTCGCGGAAAATTCCGCGCGCCATTTCCGAACTCCTGGCCCGCAACAATTATCGGCCCGATCAAATCGGCGCGTACCTGATGCATCAGGCCAATCTCAACCTGATCACTCGTGTGGCGCAGGCCCTGGAAGTTCCGCCGGACAAGTTCTTTCGCAATGTGGAGCGCTACGGCAACACGTCGTCGGCATCCCTGCTGATTGCCGCCGCGGAGTGGTGGCGCGAGCGCGGCCAGCCGCTCGAAGCCCCCATCGTCTTCACGGCATTCGGCGCCGGGCTGAATTGGGGGGCGCTGTTGGCGGTGCCGGTTTAACATGACGGAAAGCCGGATCCGAGCCGCGACCGTGAGGGAGCGCGCCCTCATCCCCGCTTCAGCATCTCGCGCGCGCAATTGAATCCCGGCGCGCCCATCACACCGCCCCCCGGATGCGCGCCTGAGCCGCACAGAAATAGTCCCTGCACCGGCGTCCGGTAGCGCGCCCATCCCGCCACCGGGCGCATCACGAACATCTGGTCCAGGCTCATCTCGCCGTGGAAAATGTTGCCGCCGGTGATGCCGAACCGGCGCTCCAGGTCGAGCGGCGAAAGCACCTGGCGGTGCTCGACGATCTTGCGGATGTTGGGCACGTACTCTTCGATCAGTGAAATCACGCGGTCGCCAAAGGGCTCGCGCAATTCGTCCCACGTGCCTTCGCGCAGCGTGTAGGGCGCGTATTGCAGGAAGATGCCCATGATGTGTTTGCCGGGCGGCGCCAGAGACGGGTCGTACATGGTGGGGATGGTCAGCTCCAGCAGCGGGCGTTCCGACGCGCGGCCATACTTGGCGTCGTCCCAGGCGCGCTCCACGTATTCGATGCTGGGGCAGATGTGCATGGTGGCGCGATGATGCGGGCCTGCCCCGCCTGAATACAAGTCACGGCGGATACGCCGTGAACTCGGGCAGCCCGTTAAGCGCCAGGTTGATTTTGCAGCTTGTGCCTTCGATGCGATAGTGGCGGATGGCGGCCACGAAATCCGGCGTCCAGGTCGCGCTCGTCAAGCAGGCGCAGGAACGTCGCTTTCGGGTCCAGGTTGGAAGCCACCAGGCCGGCCGCAATCTCTTCGCCGCTCTCAAGCACCACGCCTTGCGCGCGGCCCGCTTGCCGCCCGCACCAGCACCTTGGCCACGGCTGCGTTGGTGCGAATCGTAACGCCCTTGGCGCGCGCCGATGCCGCAATGGCCTCCGAAACCGCGCCCATGCCGCCGCGCACAAATCCCCACAACCCGCGATGCCCCGCCACTCCGCCCATGCAGTGATGCAGCAGGATGTACGCAGTGCCCGGCGACCGCGGCCCGCCATTGGCGCCGATCACTCCGTCGGTCGCCAGCGTCACTTTGACTTCTTCCGATTCGAACCATTCGTCCAGAAAATCGGCCGCGCTCTGCGTGAAGATCTTGACCAGCGCCACCACATCCCTGGGCGCTTAGGCCGCGCAGGCGCCCCACCAGCTTCAGGTAGTCGATGAAGTCCATGCCGGTCCGCGGCGGAAAGTTGCGGCGGCGTGGTGAGCAGCAGCCCTTCCACCACCTGCGAGATGCGCTCGATCAGATCTTCGTAGGCCGGATAAACCTCGGCGTCATGCTGCGAGAACTTGGCGATCTCCGCCAGCGTCTTCGCCCGGTCCTGCCACATGAAGAAATGCCGGCCGTCGGGAAATGCCGAGAAGAATGCCGGATCCTTGGCGTCCACCTGGTAGCCGTAGCGCTCCAGTTCCAGTTCGCGAACGATGCGCTCCTGCAGCAGGCTGGTGAGATAGGCGGCGGTGGAAACCCGGTAGCCCGGCCAGATCTCTTCGGTGACCGCGCAACCGCCCACCAGTTCGCGGCGCTCCAGCACCAGCACCTTGCGGCCGGCCCGCGCCAGGTAAGCGGCGGTCACCAGCCCGTTGTGGCCGCCGCCAATAATGATGGCGTCGTACTTGGGCATCACGGCATTCCTGGCGCCAATCAGCGCTTTCGGAACGCCACCACGCTCAGCGGCGGCAGCGTCACGGCGATGCTGTGCGCGCGGTCGTGCATGGGCTCAGGCTGCGACGAAACGCACCCGCCGTTGCCCACATTGCTCCCGCCGAACAGTTCGGAATCGGTATTGAGGATCTCCTCGTAGAAGCCTTCCTCGGGCACGCCGAACTCGTACATCTGGCGCGGCACCGGCGTGAAATTGCAGCAGACCAGAATGAAATCCTTGGGGTCTTCCGCGCGCCGCAGGAACGCAATGATCGAGTTGTTCACATCGTGGAAATCCACCCATTCGAAACCGGTGTAATGGAAGTCCACCTGATAGAGCGCCGGGTTGGCGCGGTAAAGACGATTCAGTTCGCGCATCAGCGCCTGCAGCTTGCGGTGGGGTTCGAACTCCAGCAGTTCCCATCGCACGCCGCGATCGTGATTCCACTCTTCGCGCTGGCCGATCTCCTGCCCCATGAACAGCAGTTTCTTGCCGGGATGCGCCCACATGTAGGCCAGGAACGCGCGCACATTGGCGAACTGGCGCCATTCGTCGCCCGGCATTTTGTTCAGCAGCGAGCCCTTGCCGTGCACCACTTCGTCGTGCGAGATGGGCAGCACGAAATTCTCCGTGAAGGCGTAAAGCAGGCTGAAGGTGATGTTGTTGTGGTGAAACTTGCGGTAGATCGGGTCGTTGCTGAAATAGTTCAGCATGTCGTGCATCCAGCCCATGTTCCACTTCATGGTGAAGCCCAGGCCGTTGAGATAGACCGGCTTCGAGACGCCCGGAAAGGCGGTGGATTCCTCGGCCACCGTGAACGCGCCGGGAACCGTGTGCGCCAGTTCGTTGAAGCGGCGCAGAAAATCGATGGCCTCCAGATTTTCGTTGCCGCCGTACTGATTGGGAATCCACTCGCCGGCCTTGCGCGAGTAATCCAGGTACAGCATGGAGGCCACCGCGTCCACGCGCAGCCCGTCGATGTGATACTCCTTCAGCCAGAACAGGGCGTTCGAAATCAGGAACGAGCGCACCTCGTTGCGGCCGTAGTTGAAAACCAGGTGCCCCAGTCGCGCTGCTCGCCCTTGCGCGGGTCGGCATGTTCGTAGAGCGCGGTGCCGTCGAAAAACGCCAGGCCGTGCGCGTCCTTGGGGAAGTGCGCCGGAACCCAATCCACAATCACGCCGATGCCTTCGCGGTGGCACGGTCGACGAAGTACTTGAAATCGTCCGGCGTGCCGAAGCGCGAGGTGGGCGCGAAGTAGCCGATCACCTGGTAGCCCCACGATCCCGAGAACGGATACTCCATGATGGGCATCAGCTCGATGTGCGTGTAGCCCATCCGCTTCACGTATTCCACCAGTTTGACGGCCAGCTCGCGATAGGTGAGAGTCTGCCCCATGGGGCCGCGCATCCACGATTCCAGGTGTACTTCATAGGCGGCGACCGGCGCCTTCAGCCACTCGGCCGCTTTAGGCCGCGTCTCCATCCACTGCGCGTCCTGCCACTGATACGTGCCGATGTTCCACACCACCGAAGCCGATTTCGGCGGCGTCTCGCAGTAGAAGGCGTACGGGTCGGCCTTGAGCTGCTGGTAGCCGGCGAAGCGTGAACGCACGTTGTACTTGTATGTCACGCCCTCGCCCAGCCCGGGAATGAAGATTTCCCAGACGCCGCCATTGCGCCGGCGCATGGGATGGCGGCGCGCGTCCCACTCGTTGAACTCGCCGGCCAGCGTCACGCACACGGCGTTGGGCGCCCAGACCGCGAAGCGAACTCCGCTGACGCCGTCCGCCTCCGTGAGGTGCGCGCCCATCGTGTGCCAGGCCTCATTCAGCGTGCCCTCGGTGTACAGGTAGAGATCGGTTTCGGGAATCTGCGGACCGAAGCGGTAAGGGTCGTCGATCTCCACTTCGCGGCCGTCCCACAGCCGCGCCACGATCGTGTAGGACTGCGGATCGCCTTCGAGCGCGGCGCAAAAGAAGCCTTGCGCATGCTGCTTGATCATGTCGCAGCGCTGGCTGCCGGTGCGGACCACCGCCGTCTCGGCCTGCGGCAGGAACGCGCGCACTTCCCAACGGGGCTTGCTGTTCTTCTTGCGGATGCCGTGCGGGCCCAGGATGCGGAAGGCATCGCCGTGGTATCCGCCAACTATCGCTTCAATCTCTTCACCAGTCATGAGAGACCTAGACTCAAGTATGGCCGATTTGCTCCTCGAAATTCCAAAAGCCGAGCTGCATTTGCACCTGGAAGGTTCGGTGGAGCCCGAAACTCTCCACGAACTGGACCCGGCCACTACGGTCGAGGAATTCCGCGGCCTGTATTCCTATGCCGATTTTGACGCCTTTCTGCGCGCGTTCGGCGCTATCGGGAAGCGCCTGCGAACGCCGCAGGATTACGCGCTGATCACGCGCCGCCTGCTGGAGCGCCTGGCCGCGCAGAATGTTCGCTATGCCGAAATCATTATCGCCGCCGGCGTGGTGATCTGGAAGGGCCAGGATTTCGCGCCCATCTTCGATGCCATCAGCCAGGCCGCGCAGGATTATGCCGCGGAGGGTTCCGCCCTAAAGGTTCGCTGGATTCTGGACGCCGTGCGCCAGTTCGGCGTGGAGCACACCATGCGGGTGGCCGAACTGGCGGCGGAGCGCGTGGACCGCGGCGTCTTGGCGCTCGGCATCGGCGGTAGCGAAGAGCGCGGGCCGGCCGCTTGGTTTACCGACGTGTTCGCATTCGCCAAGCGTTCGGGCCTGCGGCTCACTGCCCACGCCGGCGAGAGCATGGGCCCCGAATCGGTCTGGGCGGCGCTGAAATTGGGCGCCGAGCGCATCGGCCACGGCATCGCCTCGGTCCACGACGCGGATCTCATGCGGCACCTCCGCGAGCATGACATCCCGCTTGAGATCTGCATCTCGAGCAACCTGGTGACGGGCGTGGTGAAGCGAATCGAAGACCACCCTGTGCGGCGGCTCTACGACGCCGGCGTTCCCATCGTGCTCAACACGGACGATCCGGCCATGTTCCATTGCACCCTGGTAGGCGAGTACCGGCTGGCTGCAGAGCCACTTCGGATTCAGCGAAGCCGAGCTGCGCGGAATCGCAGCCAACGGATTCCGATATGCCTTCGACACATCCCTCCAGCCCACCATGCTAAGATATCACCAGGAGATATCCCATGCCCACCATTGCCCTGAACGTGCCCGATGAACTACTAGTCGAAAGCGGTCGCATTGCGGAGAGACTGCAGGTGTCGAGGGCTGAGTACATTCGCCTCGCAATTGCCCGCATGAACCGCAGGACAGCCGCCAAGCTACGTGCGGAAAGGCTGATGCTGGTTTCCAAACGCGTGCGCGACGAGAGCATGCGCGTAAACGCCGAATTTGCTGCCATCGAGCGTGATCCGGATGCCTAACCGGGGAGAGATCTGGTTGGCCGATCTGAACCCGCGGCACGGCACCGAACCTGGCAAGACCCGGCCGGTCCTTATTATTCAATCGCAAGCCTTGCTCGACGCTTCGCATCCCTCCACTTACGTGATCCCTCTTACAACCAATCTGATTGAGGATGCGGAGCCATTGAGAATCCGCATCGCGCCCACCGGCGGGCTTCCCCGTGAATCGGACCTGCTGATGGATCAACTCAGGGCCATCGACAATCAGCGATTGGTGCGCGGACCGCTGGTGCGGCTGCCCGCATCCAAAATGAAACTGGTTGGCAGCGCCCTCCTGGAACTGGTCGGAATCGGAAGCTGAGCCCTATGCAACGGCGCGTCTCCCCTGCTACAGCCATCACCGGCAGCATTTCGCTGCCCGGCGACAAATCCATCTCGCATCGCTACGCCATGATCTCAGCCATCGCTGATGGCGAGACGCGTATCCTCAACTATTCCACTGGCGCCGATTGCCACTCCACGCTCGCCTGCATCCGCGCCCTCGGAATTGACGTCGAAGGCAGCGGCACCGAGTTTGTGATCCGCGGCAAGGGCCTTGAGGGACTGCGGCAGCCGGCAGCCGATCTCGACGCCGGAAACTCCGGCTCCACCATCCGTATGCTTTCCGGCATTCTCGCGGCGCAGCCTTTCCGCAGCCGCATCTTCGGCGATGAGTCTCTCTCCCGGCGCCCCATGCAGCGCATCATGAAGCCGCTGGCGGAAATGGGCGCCCACATCCGCGCGCATGAAGATAAATTCCCGCCGCTTGAAATCACAGGCGCCGCACTTCGCGCCATCGATTACGTCCTTCCCGTTCCCAGCGCCCAGGTAAAGACGTGCGTCCTGTTCGCCGGCCTCTTCGCCGAGGGCGTCACTTCCGTCACTGAGCCCGTCCGTTCGCGCGATCACTCCGAAATTGCCCTGCGCGAATTCGGCGCCGATATCAGTTCGGCCGGCCACAAGATATCTCTCGCCGGCCGGCCGCGCCTGACGGGGCGCGAGCTGATGGTCCCCGCCGACCTTTCTTCAGCCGCTTTCTTCATCGTGGCCGCCCTGCTGGTGCCGGGTTCGCGGCTCACCATCCGCGGAGTTGGCCTGAACCCCACCCGCGCGGCTCTGCTCGATCTTCTCACCGGCATGGGCGCGAAAATCCGCATCCCGGAACTCGAAAGCCGCAATGGAGAACTGGTTGGAGAGATTAGCGTCGAATACTCCGAATTACGCGGCGGAACCATCCAGGGCAGCTTGACCGCGGCCCTGATCGATGAGATTCCCGTGTTGGCGGTGTTAGGCGCCGCCACCCAGGAAGGCCTCACCGTGAAGGACGCCTCCGAACTCCGTGTCAAAGAAACCGACCGCATCCGCACCGTGGTGGAGAACCTGCGCCGCCTGGGCGTCGAGGCCGAAGAACTGCCCGATGGCATGGTCATTCCGGGCCGCCAGAAGTTCCGCGCCGCCCGATTCGATTCCTTGGGCGATCACCGTATCGCCATGGCGTTTGCCGTGGCGGCTCTGGCTGCCGATGGCGAATCCGTGATCGACGGCGCAGAAGCGGCTTCCGTCTCGTTCCCCGAGTTTTGGGAAACGCTGGCCGGCGTGGCTTCTTCGTAGCCCGAAGGTCTGTGGGGCAGGATGTTATCCTGCGCGCCGATTAGTAATCGGCGCAGCCCCAGACCGCATTCATTTCCGCTAGAATCAAAAGATCCGTTTACAGAAAGTGAAGTGACCCAGTTGTCGCGAAAGCCGCCTAGCGTAATTGCTATCTATCCAGGATCGTTCGACCCGATCACCAACGGCCACCTCGATCTGATCCAGCGCGGCTCGCGGATGTTTGACAAGCTCATCGTTTCCATATTGCGAAACGACAACAAACAGCCGCTCTTCGACGTGGAAGAGCGCACCGAAATGCTCCGCGAGGTAGTGCAGGTCTACCCCAACGTGGAAGTCGATTCGTTCGACGGGTTGTTGGTGGACCACGCCGCCGCGCACTCGGCTACTGTCCTGTTGCGAGGCATCCGCGCCATTTCGGATTACGAATACGAGTTGCAGATGGCGCTGATGAACCGGCGGCTGCGTCCGACCATTGAAACGGTTTTCATGATGGCCAATGAAACGTACTCGTTTATCAGTTCCCGGCTGGTGAAAGAAGTGTACGGCCTGGGCGGGAACATTTCCGGGCTGGTGCCGCCTTCCGTGGAGGCGCGGATGCATCAGCGCATGTCGAAATCCAAACTTAAAGGGGCTTAGCCTGTGCAACCGGGCGCTATCCAAACCGCTATGCAAGAAACAGTGAACACAATCGCCGATCGTATCTCCTCCATCAGCGTGTCATCCACCATGAAGGTGGCTTCGGACGCGGAAAAACTGCGCGCCGAAGGTGTCGACGTAGTCGACTTCGGAGCCGGTGAGCCGGACTTTCCCACCCCGGATAACATCAAGCAGGCCGCCATCCGCGCGCTGGAACAGAACTTCACCAAGTACACTCCGGCCGGTGGAACCGCTGAGTTGAAGAAGGCCGTTTGCGAGCGTCACGCTCTGGATTTCGGCACCAGTTACAAGCCCTCCGAATGCCTCATCACGGTGGGCGGCAAGCATGTCATCTTCAACCTCATGCAGGCGCTGATCAACCCCGGCGATGAGGTCGTGATTCCGGTGCCTTACTGGGTAACTTATAAGGACGTGGTCAACTATGCCGGCGGCAAATGCGTCTTCGTCGACACGGATGAGGACCGGGGTTTCACGCTGACGGCCGCGATGATTGAGCCCTTCCTCAACGCGCGCACCAAGCTGGTGATCATCAATTCGCCCTCTAACCCGAGTGGCGCGGTGATGGACCGCGGCGAGTTCGAAAAGATCTTCCGGTTGACGTCGGCGCGCGGCATCTACCTGATGACCGATGAGTGCTACTGCAAGTTCCTCTATGACAGCGAGCCATTTTCGATCGCGTCGCTCCCCGGCGCGAAAGAGACAGTGCTGGTGGCCGGGTCGCTCTCGAAGACTTACGCCATGACGGGTTGGCGGATTGGCTTCGGCCTGGTGCCGTCGTCGATTGTGGGCGCCATGACCAAGCTGCAGAGCCACTCCACATCCAACCCGACTTCGATCTCGCAGAAGGCCGCGGTGGAGGCGCTGCGCGGACCGCAGGAATCCGTGGGCGTCATGCTCGCCGAGTATCGCCAGCGCCGCGACTTCGTGGTCAAGCGCCTGCGCGCCATTCCCGGAGTGAAGTGCTCCGAACCGCGGGGCGCATTCTACGCCTATCCGAACGTGGGCGTAGTGATTGGCAAGAACGGGATTGGGAGCACGCTGCAGTTATGCGAGCGCCTGCTGGCCGACGCGCACGTAGCCGTCGTTCCCGGCGAAGCCTTTGGCACTGACCGGCACATCCGCATCTCGTACGCCACTTCGATGCACGAACTGGATCGCGGCCTCGAGCGCCTTCACCAGTTCGTCGTTGCGAACTCATAAATGCCAAACCCCCAGCGCCTCACGCCTTCCTTGCGTGCGAAGGTGTGGGGCAAGACGCGGCTGGCTCCCTGGTTTCCGAATCCGGAAGAAAAAATCGGCGAAGCCTGGTATCTCTGCGACCAGGAACTTCCGCTGCTGGTGAAGCTGATCTTCACGTCCGAGCGCCTTTCCGTGCAGGTGCATCCCGATGACGGCGAAGACGGCCCGCTCGGCAAGACCGAGATGTGGCACATTTTGGACGCGGAACCAGGGGCCGCTATCGCCATCGGATTCCGTGAGCCGGTCAGCCGCGAGCAACTCCTCCGCGCCACGCGTACGGGCCAGGTGGAAGCGCTGCTCAACTGGATGCCGGTGCAGCCGGGCGAAACCTACTTCGTCAAGGCCCACACAGTGCATGCCATTGGCGGCGGCATTGTGCTGTGCGAGATCCAGCAGAATTCCGATGTGACCTACCGGCTCTGGGACTACGGGCGGCCGCGCGAGCTCCACGTCGAAAAGGCTGTACCGATTGCCGACCTGGACGTGCATCCAGGCGCCGTGCGTCCCATACCCGTAGCCGAGGGCCGCGAAGAGTTGGTGCGCTCTAAGCACTTCGTCACCGAGTTGGTGCGGATGAAGCCGGGTGGCACTTTCATGCCCGAGCCCCAGGAGTGCCAGCTTTTGATTTGTCTCGAAGGGCGCGGCGCAATAGGCGGAGAGGCGTTCCAACCGGGCGAGGTATGGTGGTTGCCGGAGCCCGCAGCCATCACCGCCCAATCGGCCGCACGCTTTTTGAGAACCTGGGTGCCCTGAATTGGGTGCCCTGAATTATCCGATACCCAGATCGTCGATGCGCTCCAGCGGAGTTCCGCATCGGCGGCAGATCAGCGCATGGCAATCGCCGCACAGCAGCGGGTCGGGGACCGGCGCAGCGCAGACCGGGCAATAGAACTCCACGGCAGAAGCTTCAGGCATGGTAACGCCGGCGGTCGTGCCGCCGGTGTCTTCGCTCCTACTTCGCGGCCACGATCGACGCCACCGTAATGGTCTTCGTCTTCTCGTCCAACGTTCCCGTAACCGTCACCTTCTTGGCGGCGAACTTCTCCGGCGTCTTCTGGTCGCTCAACACGTAGGCCGTCTTGCCGTCATACAGAACGTATTTCCCGCCCATGCCCTTCACGCATTCGACGACGCATTTCGGGTCGGAGCCCATCTTCATATCTTTGTGATCGGCGTTGTCGCACATGCTGTCGGTGATGGTGCCTGTGAACGTCTGCTTGTCAGCCGCAAACACCAGGCCCGCCGAAGCGATGAATATGGCAATCCTCATTTTCATACTGACCCCATTTTACACGTCGGCAACTAGTGTACAGTGAGCGATGATGCCGGGGGCGCTGAGCACTCTCATAAAGGACACTCTTCTGATTGTCGGGGCGTTGTTTCCGATCGTCAACCCGATCGGCAATACCCCTATCTTCCTGTCATTAACGCGCGGGCTGTCCAGCCAGGGCCGAACCGTGCTGGCAAGGATGATCGCCCTCAACGGGTTGATCCTGATCCTGGGGTCCATCTTCATCGGTACCCACATCCTCACCTTCTTCGGAATCTCACTGCCCGTAGTGCAAGTGGGGGGAGGGCTGGTAGTGATTTCGACCGGTTGGGCCCTCCTGCGCCAGCCAAATGATGACGAGACCGACGAGAAGAGTGCCCCGGGCGAGTGCCACGAGGCCGACTACTCCCGCCAGGCATTCTATCCGTTAACGCTTCCCCTCACAGTGGGACCGGGTTCGATTTCGGTGGCGATTACGGTAGGCGCCAACCGTCCGGAAGGCTCGGAATGGCGGTGGCCCCTGATCGGAGGAATGTTACTGGGCTCGGCTGTGATTTCGGCGTCCATCTACCTGAGTTACCGCTTCGCCGAACGGATAGGCCGCACGCTCGGCGACTCTGCTATGAACGTCATAATCCGCATGTCGTCGTTCATCCTCGTCTGCATTGGGGTCCAGATTCTGTGGAACGGGCTGAGCACTCTGCTCCGGACCGTCATTCGGTAAGAGGGATTCGGAGCCCCCGCGTTGAGGCCCCGCGTGGAGGACAATGCCACGGCTGCTACACTGGGATCACGTGGGACAGTTCTACAGCCGGGCGGAACTGCTAAAGCAGCGGGCTCTCTGGAAACGCGAGGGCAAGGTAGTGGTGTTCACCAACGGCTGTTACGATCTGCTGCACCCCGGGCACATCCGGTTGCTTGAGCAGGCGCGCTCGCTGGGCGATGTGCTCATTTTGGCGTTGAATTCCGACGCCGGCGTGCGGCGTATGAAGGGGCCGTCCCGTCCGTTGATCCCCGAAGACGAGCGCGCCGAATTAGCCCTGGCGCTCGAGGCAGTGGATGCCGTTACCCTGTTTGACGAAGAGACGCCGCGCGAGCTAATTGGGTTCGTTTCGCCAGATGTCCTCATCAAAGGCGCGGACTGGGCCCACTTCATCGCTGGCCGCGAAGAGGTGGAGGCTGCCGGCGGGAGGGTTCTGACGGTCGCTCTGGAACCCGGATGCTCTACCACTAATATTGTAGAAAGAATTCTCAGCCAGCCTTGATCCATCCTGCGATTCGAGACCTGTTTCTGGACCTGGGCCGCCACCCCAGCTTCCAGGATGCCCTGCGCCAGTTGACCGTTGGGGCTACCACGGCTGGCCCTGGCGGCAGCGTATCCCTCTCAGGTCTGACCATCACCGCCAAAGCCGTCTATTCCGTCCTGCTATGGCAGTCCTCGGGCCGTCCTCTGATAATTGTAGTAGACGGCAACAAGCAGGCGGAGGCTTTGCACGAAGCCGTCAATTCGTTCTTCTCGCTGCTTGCGGCGGAAGATCGCATCGGCCCGCAACTCCTTCCGGCTCTGGATGTTCTGCCCCTGCAAAACCTCTCGCCCCACGCCGCCATCTGTGAGCAGCGCGCCGTCGGGCTGTGGAGCCTGACTACCCAGCGGGTCCCCATCACAATCATGCCCATAGCCTCGGCGCTGCTCCGTATCGAGCCCGCCGATTTCTACCGGCAGCTGGCTCTCAAGATGCGCGTGGGCGAGGAACTGCCGCTCGAGGAAGTCATCGCCCACCTGGAAAGCATCGGTTATGAACGCCGCGAGCCAGTCGAAATGATAGGCGAGTACTCGCTCCGCGGCGGAATTCTGGACGTCTTCTCGCCCGAAGCCGCCAAGCCTGTCCGGATCGACCTGTTTGGCGATCAGGTGGAATCCATCCGCCATTTCGATGTGGAGTCTCAGCGGTCGGTGCTCAAGGTTGAGAGCTGCATGCTCCTGCCGCTCACCGAGTACCAGAAGTCCAGGGCCTTGCTGGCGGATCTCGCTGAGCTGGTGCGCGAAGCCGGCCTGCCGGGCCGCGATCTGCCGCCTCCCGGCGAGGCCTTCCCGGGATGGGAACTGATCGCCCCCATGCTCCGGCCGCGTAATTCTTCGGTTCTTTCCCTGTTGGATCGGCCGGTTATCGTCTGGGATGAGCCGGAGCAGGTGCATGCCGCCGCCAGCCGCTTTTGGACGCGCCTCGAGCAAATTGAGCCCTCGGTTGCCTACGATCCGGACAAGGTCTTTTTCCGCTGGGAGGAAGTGGAGCGCCAGGCCGCGAACAGTCCCCAATGTTCATTCAAAGAGCTGGACATCGCCTGGTCGGACACCGAGCGCAGCCTGCATATCGCCACGCGCCCCTCCATGGCTTTTCACGGCAACATGCAGGTGGCCATCGCCGAGGCCCGGACCCTGGTGGAGCAAGGCAGCCGGGTCGCCTTCTTCGCTTCTTCCACCGGGGAAGTGGAGCGGGTGGCCGATATCCTCAACGAGTACGCCATCCCTTACCAACTCGGTCTGGAGCAGTTTGACAATACCCCCTCCTACCTGGCCGAACGTGCCTATATGTCCGGCACCGCCGCCAGCATCTACCTGGTCAAAGGGCAAGTGCGGCATGGCACTGCGTTTCAGGATTCGAAACTTGTAGTATTCGGCTCGGAAGATCTTTTCGACACCTCGGAACTGGTGGCGCGGGCGCCCTCCTCGAAATCCGCGGCAGCCGCCTTTTCCGCGGACATCATCGACCTCAAGCCTGGTGACTTCGTAGTGCACGCCGAGCATGGTGTGGCTGAATATCTGGGACTGCGGGAGATCGCCCAAGGCGAAGCCAAAGGCGATTACATGCTGCTGGAATATGCCGCCGGCGCCAGGCTCTATGTGCCCCTCACCCGCATGGACCTGGTGCAGCGCTTCCGCGGCGCGGGCGAGGCCAAGCCTGTGCTGGACCGAATGGGCGGCGCCACTTGGACCCGCACCAAGTCCAAAATCAAGGCCAAAATGCGCGACATGGCGGATGAGCTTCTCAAGCTCTACGCGCAGCGCAAAATGGCCGAGGGCTTTAGCTATTCGTCCGACAGCAACTGGCAGCGCGAGTTCGAAGACGCTTTCGAGTTCACCGCCACCAAGGACCAACTTAGCGCCATGGCCGAAATCAAACGCGACATGGAAAGCCAGCAGCCCATGGACCGCCTGCTGTGCGGCGACGTGGGCTACGGCAAGACGGAAGTGGCCATGCGGGCAACCTTCAAGGCCTTGGGCGACGGCAAGCAGGTGGTGCTCCTGGCGCCCACTACTGTTCTGGCATTCCAGCACTTCGAAACTTTCAAACGCCGCTTCCAGCCTTTTCCCGTTCGCGTCGAGATGTTTAGCCGCTTTCGCAGCCCTAAAGAGCTCAAGGCCGGTCTGGCCGATCTGGCCGAGGGCAAGGTGGATATCGCCATAGGCACACACAGGCTTCTGTCGCAGGACGTGGAATTCCGCGACCTTGGCCTGGTGCTGGTGGATGAGGAGCAGCGCTTCGGTGTCAAGCACAAGGAGCGGCTCAAACATCTGAAGAAGGCCGTCGACGTCCTCAGTATGAGCGCCACCCCGATCCCCCGGACGCTACATATGTCGTTATTGGGCCTTCGGGATATGTCGGTGATTGAGACGCCACCCAAGGACCGGCTGTCCATCCACACCGTGGTGGCCCCTTTCCAACCCGAACTGATCCGCTCGGCGGTTGAACTCGAATTAAGCCGGGGCGGCCAGGTATACTTTCTGCACAACCGAATCGATTCCATCTGGACGCGCGCCGCCATGATTCAGGAGCTCTCACCGAATGCCAGGATCGGCGTGGGGCACGGGCAGATGGGTGAGACGGCACTGGAGAAAACCATGCTCCAGTTCATGCGCCATGAGTTCGATATCCTGGTTTGCACTACAATTATCGAAAATGGCCTCGACATTCCTCTCGCTAACACCATGCTCATTGAGAACGCCGAACGCTACGGCCTTGCGGAGCTTTACCAGTTGCGGGGCAGGGTGGGCCGTTCCAACCGGCGGGCTTACGCTTACCTGCTGGTGCCGCCCGACACCGAACTGACCGAGATCGCCCGCAAACGTCTGGCGGCGCTGAAAGAGTTTAGCGACCTGGGTGCCGGTTTCAAGATTGCGGCGCTTGACCTCGAACTGCGCGGCGCCGGCAATCTGCTGGGCGGCGAGCAGCACGGCCATATCAACTCCGTGGGCTTCGACACCTACGTACGGCTGCTCGAGGAGACGGTTCGCGAACTCAAGGGCGAAGAGGTGGTTCCGGAGATTCACTCGGCGCTGAACCTGGGTCTGGACATCCGCATTCCACCGGATTATATCGGCGACGAGAATCAGCGTTTGCGCGCCTACCGGCAGATCGCCAACGCGGCCGATGCCGAAGCACGGGACCGTGCCGAAAAGGAACTGGAGGATCGATATGGCCCAGTGCCGGATGCCGTGCGCAACCTGCTGGAGTATTCGGCCCTGAAAACCACAGCCGAACAAATCGGCATTGAAGCCGTGGACCGGCGCCAAACCGTGTTGAACGTCAAGTTCCACAATGCGACCCGTGTGGACCCGTCGCGGTTGATGAGTATCGTGAGCCAAACCAAGGGCGCTTCGTTCACGCCCGGCGGCGTTCTGCTGCTGCCGCTGGACGGCCAGACAGCGGCCGGCGATATATTAAAGTTTCTGGCAGGTAAATTGCAACAACTGCAGGTTTAGCTCAAATGGTGGCAGGTCTCCGGGTCCGCGGTACCTGCTAAAATGGAGGTCTACTTATGTCTTGCAGGTTTGTAGTACTCATTGCGGCCAGTCTCGCGGCTGCTTCGGCTGCCGACAACCCAAGCGTCAACGTGCGCGTGGTCGAAGAGATTGCCGCCAAAGTCAACGGCGATATCATCACGCGCGGCGATCTGGAAAAGAAGCGCACGGAGGTCGAGGCTGAGGCCAAACGGCAGGGCATTACCGGAGCCAGGTTGACCGAGGTGGTTCAAGAAGAGGCCTCCAACGCTCTGCGCGAGAAGATCGACACGCTGCTCCTGGTGCAAAAGGGCAAGGACCTCAGCATTAACGTGGATGGCGAAGTGACGCGGCGGCTGGCCGAGATCCAGGTGCAGCAGAAGATCTCGGACCAGGACAAGTTCCATGAGTTTCTGGCTCAGCAGACGGGCATGACCTTCGAGGATTTCAAACAGCAGATGCGCGACCAGATTCTCACCCAGCGTGTGATCGGTGAGGAAGTGGGCCGCAGGATTTCGGTTCCCGAGTCCGACATGCATAAGTATTACGATGAGCACAAAACCGAATTTGTGCGCGAGGAGCAGGTTTTCCTCAGCCAGATTCTGATTTCCACGGAGGGCAAGACTCCCGAGCAGGTGGCCGCTGCCGAAAAGAAAGCCAAAGACCTGGTGGCCCGGGCGAAAAAGGGCGATAAGTTCAGCGACCTGGCGCGCGACAACTCCGACGAAACCGAGACCGCCAAAAACGGCGGATATGTCGGGCCCATGAAGAAGGGCCTCATGGACAAGTCCATCGAAGACGTCGTCTTCAAAGGCAAAAAGGGTGATATTACGGATCCCTTCAAGAGGCCCCAGGGCTTCCTGATCCTGAAGGTGGAAGATCGTTTCGCGGCCGGACAGGCCTCTTTCGAAGAAGTCAAAGAAGACATCCAGAACCGGATGGTGCAGCCCAGAATGGAGCCCAGGGTCCGCGAACTGCTCACCAGGCTGCGCGAGCAGGCGTTTCTCGAAATCAAAGAGGGCTACATCGATAGCGGCGCCGCGCCCGGCAAGGACACGCGCTGGAAAGACGTAGCCGTATTAAAACCGCAAACCACCACCAAGGAAGAAGTGGCCGCCAGCCGCAAGAAGAAGCTCCTCTGGGTGATTCCGTACGGCACCGTGAAGAACACCAAGACGGCTCCGAGTACCCCTTCACCGGCTGCTTCACCGGCCCCTCCGCCCGACCAAACGCCGGTTCCGCTCCCGCCCGCTCCGCCCAAACAATGAAATCTCCTTATGTGAACGAACTCGAACCGAATCGGGTGATTACAACCAGTTTCCTGGTGCACTCCAAGGAGATCCGTCAGAAAAAGACCGGCGAGTTTTACCTCTCTCTGCTTCTGGGAGACCGCACGGGCGAGTTGGACGCTAAGATGTGGGACAACGTCGCCGAGGTGCTGGACGGCTTCGATCGCGATGACTTCGTCAAGGTCAAAGGCATGATCCAGGTTTTCCATAACCGGCCGCAGCTCACAATACATAAAGTGCGGCGGATGGACGAGAGCGAAATCGAGTTCGCCGATTATTTCCCCTCCTCCAAACGCGACCCCGACGAAATGTGGGCCGAGCTGCGCGGCATCGTAGCCGGCGTGGGAAATCCGCACCTGAAGGCGCTGCTGGAAGCCATACTGGATGACCCCGACGTGGCCACGCGCTACCGCCGCGCGCCCGCCGCCAAGCAGATCCATCACGCCTTTCTGGGGGGACTGATCGAACATGTGCTGTCGCTCAGCGGACTGGCCCGCCTGACCGCGGCGCACTATCCAACCATCGATTATGACCTGCTGATCACGGGCGTGATTCTGCACGACATTGGAAAGATCTACGAGCTGAATTACGAGCGCGGCTTTTCCTACTCGAATGAAGGCCAGTTGATCGGACACATTTCGATTGCTATGCGCATGGTAGGCGACCGGCTGCGCGGCTTGCCCGATTTTCCGCCGCTGCTGCGCACCCTGGTGGAACACATGATCCTGAGCCACCATGGCCAGCTGGAATATGGTTCGCCCAAGCTGCCGCAATTCCCCGAGGCGCTGCTGCTGCACTATCTGGACGATATGGATTCCAAAATGGAATGCATGCGGGCGCTGATCGAAAGCGACCGGCAGGTGGACGGCTGTTTCACCACCTACAACCACGCGCTTTCGCGCACGGCGCTCAAGAAGGAGCGCTACCTGAACCCCGTCAACGGAACCCCGGCCGTTCCGGTTGCCGCGCAAGAGCCATCCTCGCCGCCGGCACCCGAGCCCGCGTCAAAGCCAGCGCCCGCGTCGAAGCCGGACCACCCGATGTTTGCTGTCTCGCCGGAATCGGTTTTTGCCGATAAACTGAAACAGGCGCTCCTGCCCGCAGGCCCCAAACAGGAAAACTGATGCCCAACACCGCGCGCGATGTTCCACCGCCACTGGAATTGTTGTGCCTGAAAGCGCTCTGGTCGCTGGAGGAAGGCAATGTGAAGGCCGTGCAGCACATTGTGGCCAAATCCCGTCCGCTGGCGTACACCACGATCATGACCGTGCTCGACCGCTTGGTGCGCAAGGGAAAGCTGACGCGGCGCAAAGTGGGCCGGGCCTTTGTCTACTCTCCTCAGACGTCGCGCGATACCATGCGCCGCGCGGCCGTTCGCGAACTGCTGGATGGTTTCTTTGACGGCTCGGAAGCGCAATTGCTGATGTTCCTGCGCGAGCCGGCAGCGCAGTTGGCTCGGCCGGGGGAAGCGGAAGGCCGCATCGACACCGTGCTCCTGTAACGCCGGCGACAGCAAATCAAGCCCACCGGCGGCAAGACCGCCGGCGCTACCATGAGAATTGCTCGCCCTCCTTTCCATTTTTTTTGGCGCCGGTTTTACGCTGGCCACAGCCTACACGCTTGGGGTCGTGCTGTTGCGAAGGACTCCGGCGCCGCCTGAGATCGCACTGGCCCTGGGCGCGGTGGCCGAGAGTTTCCTGGTATTCCTCTGCCTGCTGCTGAACGTCGCGCACTGGGCCGTCTTCCTCACTATCGGCCTGGCGGCGCTGGCCGCTCTAACCCGGTTCCGACGCGTTCCCCTCGCAGAGCCCGCAAGATCGCCGCTTGGCCGTTCTTGGCTGGCGGCCGCTCTGATCTTCGGCGCCTACGGCGTATGGTATTGCGTGAATGCGCTGGCACCGGAAACCATGGCGGACGGTATCACGTACCACCTGGGTTTGCCGTATGAATACGTGCGGCTCAGAAGTTTTCCGCACCATGTCGCCTTCTACGACCTGGTGCCGCAGGGCATGGAGATGCTCTACACGGTGGCATTTGCGTTCGGCCGCCATTCCGCCGCCAAGCTTGTGGAATTCAGTTTGTTCCTGGCGACGTTGCCGCTGATCTTTCGCCTGGGCCGCCGAATGGGCGCGGGCGATCTCGCCTGTCTGGTGGCTGCGGTCTTTTACTTCAGCGCTCCAGTGGTGGGAGCCACGGGCTCCTCTTCTTATAACGATGCGGCGGGTGTCTTCTTCATGCTGGCGGCTTTCTACCTGCTGCTGGTGTGGCGTGACACTCTGAATGCGCGCTACCTTCCACTCGCGGGCCTCCTCGCCGGCTTCTGTTACACCATCAAGCTGCCGGGAATCCTGGTTGCCGCCGCTGCCGTGCTCTTCGTGTTGGCACAGCGCAACCGGCGGGCCGCCGCAGTGGTCGCGATATCGGCATGCCTGGTTATGGCGCCGTGGCTGATTCGCAATACCGTGCTCACCGGCAACCCTGCGGCACCGCTGATGAACAGCCTGTTCCCTAACCCGGCTTTTCACATCGCAACGGAACTGGAACTCGCAAGCGGCCTGCGCTCCCTGGGCAGTGCGAGAGATGGCCTGAAAGATTCCGTCAAGCCGTGGCAGGTGCCGTGGGAACTGGCGTTCGGCGATGGGCTTTCGGGAATCTTCGGCCCCCTCCTGTTGGTCTTGCCGCTTGGCCTGCTGGCTTTGCGAAAGCCGTCCGGGCGCCTCTGCTGGATCGCCGCCGTGATTCTGGCGCTGCCGTGGTTCGCCAATACGGGGGCGCGCTTTCTGATGCCTTCCGTGGCGTTGGCCGCGTTAGCGCTGGGCATGGCGCTGCCCGCACCCGCGGCTTGGGCGGCCATTGTGATTCAGGCGGTGCTCTGCTGGCCGCTGGTTATCGGCACCTGGGAAAGCCGCTATTACTTCCGGCTGCACGACTTTCCTTTGGCGGCGGCACTGCGAACCGAGTCCGAAGACCATTACTGCAAGCGAAGCTTCGAAGAATACAACGTAGCCAGGTTGATCGAAGGCACGACCCCGCCGGATTCCCGGACACTGGCGCTGCTCTCCGTCGCCAACGCCTATCTTGCGCGGGATGTTACGGTAACCTGGCAATCGGCTGAGGGCGAGCAATTGCTGGATACGCTGCGCCTGGCATCCACATATTCCGACGCCACGGCATATGACTGGAAGGCGTCGTGGCCCGCCGAATCGCTGGTGGCCTTGCGCTTTCGGCTGCCGGTGGGGTACGGCGCGGAGTTCGACATCAGCGAAGTCCAGCTCTTTTTGGACGATTACCACGTGTTTAGCAGCCCCGAATGGGCGGTGAGCGCCTGGCCCAATCGATGGGAAGGGCCGCTCGCTCTGGATGGCAATATCGCCAGCCGCTGGCGCACGTGGGAGCCGGTGAAGGCGGGCATGTTTTTTGAAATCGATCTGGATCATGCGCAGCGGTTGACTTCCGTGGTGCTGATCTCGCACGCTCCGGCCTATCACGCTGCGATGGAGTGGTACGGGCAGGCGCCGAACGGCAAGTGGCACCTGCTGTCGAACGCCCCGGCCGCCCAGCCGCGGCCAAAGCAGGATCTGCGCCTGGAAGCCACGCGCGCTCTGCGCCGGGCCGGCTATGGGTTTCTGCTGGCGCCAACCGGGTCGGGCGGCAACGCGCCGATCGGCAACCTGCTGCTAGGCCATGAATCGGAGTGGGGCCTGGAGCGTGTAGGCGATGCCGGGCGGTTCTATCTGTTTCGCGTGAAGTAGGGACGCCTGGTTCGCCGCGCGCGATAATGGTAGCAATGCAAAGCATTCTGCCGGTTCTCTGTTTTATCGCCGGTTTCGCAATGGCATGGCTCTTTTTGCGCGGCGGAAAAATGGAGGCTGCCGCTACGCTGCGCGAACGTGAATCGAAGATCGATGAACTGCAGAGCACGCTGGGCACGCTCACTGCCCGCGAAGCGGAGCTGCAGGCCCGTATCGAATCCGAGCGCCGGTCGGCGATTGAAAAACTGGCCCTTCTGGATGAGAGCCAGCAGAAACTCTCGGATGCCTTCAAAGCGCTTTCCGCCGACGCTCTGGCCCGCAACAACCAGGCCTTTCTGGATTTGGCGCGCGCCACCCTGGCACAAACGCAGGAATCCGCGCGCGGCGATCTGGAGCTGCGGCAGCAGGCCATCGCCGAGTTGGTCACGCCGGTCCGCGCCTCGCTCGAAAAGGTGGATGGCAAGATCCAGGAATTGGAAAAATCCCGCGCCGGCGCCTATGCCGCTCTCAACGAACAGGTCCGCAGCCTGATCGAAACCCAGGGGCAGCTTCGCAATGAAACCGGCAAGCTGGTGACGGCACTGCGTACACCCAGCGCTCGCGGCCGTTGGGGGGAAATCCAATTACGGCGCGTGGTGGAAATGGCCGGCATGCTGGACCACTGCGACTTTTTCGCCCAGACCACGCTGTTTGGCGAAGAGGGCAGGCTGCGCCCCGATCTTCTGGTCCGGCTGCCCGCCGGTAAAACCATCGTAGTAGACGCCAAGACTCCGCTTGACGGCTACCTGCAAGCCATTGACGCGACCGACGAGTTCACCCGCAAGGCGCGCCTGGCGGACCATGCCCGGCAGGTGCGCGCCCACATGACCTCGCTGGGCCGCAAATCCTATTGGGAGCAGTTCGACCAGGCGCCGGAGTTCGCCGTCCTGTTTCTGCCGGGCGAGTGTTTCTTCAGCGCGGCGCTTGAGAGTGACCCGTCGCTGATCGAAGCCGGCGTGGACCAGAACATCATTCTGGCCACCCCTACCACGCTCATCGCCCTGCTGCGCGCGGTTGCCTATGGATGGCGCCACGAGAGGCTGGAGCAGAACGCGGCGGAGATCAGCGCACTGGGCAAGGAGTTGTTCAAGCGGCTCTCCGACATGGGCGACCACTGGAACCGCATGGGCAGAAGCCTGGAGCGCGCGGTGGAAGCGTACAATAGCGCGGTGGGCTCGCTCGAAAGCCGCGTGATGGTGAGCGCGCGCAAGTTCGCCGACCTGAAAACGGCGCCGCTTGGTGTCGAAATCGCCGCGCTTGAGCCAGTGGAAAAGGCGGTGCGCGCTTTGCAGGACGAATAGGACCCGCCGGTCATCATGCTACAGTGAGGACACAGGCTGCTTCAAGAGTGCAGCACAGGCTGGGCCCCTCCGACATGTGTGGAATCACAGGTTTCGTCAACATCAATCCGTCCTCTGAATCCACATCCGTCATCGAGCGCATGGCGGATTCCATCCGGCACCGCGGCCCTGACGATTTCGGCTATTACCGCGACCAGTGGGCATCGCTAGGCTTCCGGCGCCTGGCCATCATCGACGTAGCGGGCGGCCACCAGCCGATGACTAACGAGGACCAGTCCCTGTGGCTGGTTTACAACGGCGAGATATTCAACCACGCCGGCCTTCGCCCCGAACTCGAAAAGGCCGGCCACCGCTACGCCAACCGCTCGGATTCGGAAACTATTCTGCATGCCTATGAGCAATACGGCCCGGCCTGCCTGCAGCGTTTCCGCGGCATGTTCGCCTTTGCGATATGGGACAAGAACGCCCGCAAGCTTTTCTGCGCCCGCGACCGCCTGGGTAAGAAGCCGCTTTACTACTATTGGGACGGCCGGCTGTTTGCGTTTGCTTCCGAAATCAAGGCGCTGCTGCAGCACCCCGGCATCTCGGCCGCATTCGAAGAGACGCTGCTTCCGGAATACCTCGCGTTCGGCTACGTGAGCGAGGAGCGCACGCTCTTCAAGAATATCCGCAAGCTGATGCCCGGTCACTACCTGGAATTGGACGCGGCCTCGGGCCTGACCGTCCGCCAGTACTGGGAAATTCCCAAACCCGGCGCTTCGCCCAAGGAAGGCGGCGAAGACCGCAGCGACGAGTCCTGGATTGCCGAATGCCGCGACCGCCTGGAAGACACCGTGCGCATGCGCTTGATGAGCGACGTGCCGCTGGGCATGTTTCTCTCCGGCGGCGTTGATTCCAGCGCCATCGCGGCCATCATGAAGCGGAACTTCTCCGGCCCCGTAAAGACCTTCGCGGTCGGCTACCAGGAAGCCGAGTTCAGCGAACTCAGTTACGCCCGGCATGTGGCCCACGCTATCGGAACCGAACACCATGAGGTGGTTGTGGGGATGGAGGATTTCTTCAATGCCCTGCCGCGCCTCATCTGGCACGAAGACGAGCCCATCACCTGGCCCTCAAGTGTGTGCCTCAATTTCGTTTCGAAGCTGGCCCGCCGGCACGTTACCGTGGTGCTCACGGGCGAAGGCAGCGACGAGATGTTCGGGGGTTACGCCCGCTACCGCCACTACGGCATGAACCAGCGCTGGCTGGGTCTCTACCGCATTCTGCCCAACGCGGTGCGCACGGCCATTCGCAGCCGGGTGGCCACCACGCCGCTGCTTTCCGCGGGCTTCCGCCGCAAGCTGCAGCACACATTTGTGGGACGCGGCGAGGATCTGGAATCGCTGTACCTGGACAACTTTTACTCGGCGTTTTCTCTGGCCGAACAGCGCAGTCTCTTCTCTTCGCTCCCAGCCGGTTCCCCCTACGCCAACTTTCGCCGCTATTGGGACGAAACTTCCGGTCCGGCGCTTGGGCGCCTGCTCTATGCCGACCAGAAAACCTACCTGGTGGAACTGCTCATGAAGCAGGACCAGATGAGCATGGCCGCTTCTATTGAAAGCCGCGTACCGTTTCTGGATCATGAGTTCGTGGAGTTCTCCACGCGCGTCCCTGAGCGCTTGAAATTGCGCAACGTTAAGGGTAAATCCGAAGGCAAATACATCGTCAAGAAGGCCATCGAAGGGCTGGTCCCGCAGGAAATCATTTACCGCAAGAAAATGGGATTCCCCACGCCGCTCCGCCAGTGGCTTCTGGATCCACGCGCGGATCATCTCTTCGGCATCCTGCGCTCACGCGACGGCCTGCTGGCGAATTACATCGATCCGGCTGAATTGGACAGGCTGCTGGAACGGCAGAGATCCGGCCTGGAAGACGCCACCGACCGCATCTGGCGCCTGTTGACGCTGCAATTGTGGGGCGACATGTTTCTGACCGGGAAGCGTGAAGAGCGCTGGGAAGGGCTCATGGCCGCCGCCCGCCCGGCCCTATGAAAACCCTCTGGGTAAACAGCAATTTCATGCACCCTACTACCAAGGGCGGCCAGATCCGCACCCTGGAGATGCTGCGCCATCTGCATCGCTGGCATGAGATCCACTACGTTGCTATCGCCAACCCGGCCCAGCCCGAAGGCCCTGCCCGCGCACATGAATACTCGTCCCGCAGCTACCCGTTCCGCTACGCCGTCCCCGATAAGACCAGCGCCGCTTTCTGGGGACAACTCGCGCGCGGCCTGTTCGCCCCTACGCCGCTGGCGGTCAGCCGCTTCAACCCGCCGGGGATGCGGGCCTTCCTGGAAGACCTGATCCGCAGGGAGAGATTCGATTGCGCCGTGGTGGACCACCTGGCGCCCACCTCTTATTTTCCCGATCTGCCCCACGCCATTTTTTTCCAGCACAACGTGGAAACCGTGATCTGGGGACGCCACGTGGAGCACGCGTCCGATCCGTTGCGGCGCTGGTATTTCGGCCTCCAGGCTGCGCGCATGTTCGAATACGAGCGCCGCGTCAGTCTGGCAGCCGGTCACATTGTGGCGGTCTCAAACACCGATGCCGAGGTAATGCGCCGGATATTCGGAGTGACCCGCGTTTCGGAAATCCCCACTGGCGTGAATATCGAATACTTCCTGCCTCCTGGTGGCGGGAAGGAGAAAGACTCGAGCCCGGCCGAAGTTTCGGACCTGGTCTTCGTGGGCTCTATGGACTGGCTTCCGAACGTGGATGGCGTTCTGTTCTTCGTGCGCGAAGTGCTTCCGTTGATCCGGCGCCGTCGGCCCGAATGTACCCTGGCCATTGTGGGCCGCACGCCGCCGCCGAAAGTTGCCCAACTGGCCGAGGAAGACTCGCGCATACGGGTCACCGGCACGGTTCCGGATATCCGTCCGTTCCTTTGGAGTTCGCTCGTTTCCATCGTGCCCCTGCGCATTGGTGGAGGCACGCGCTTGAAGATCTACGAGGCCATGGCCGCAAAGATACCCGTGGTTTCGACGACTATAGGAGCGGAGGGCCTTACCGTAAATCCGCCAATCGACATCCGAATCGCAGACCGGCCGGAGGATTTCGCCGAGCGCTGCATCGAACTCCTGGAGAACGGCGAAGACCGAAACCGGCTTGCCAATGCGGCCTGGGAAATGGTGAATTCTCAGTTCTCCTGGGAGCAGGTCTCGCGATGCTTTGAGCGGATCATGTTGGAGGGCCCGCGGATGGAGTGGCCACCAAGCTTCGATTCGCAGGCGAAACCGCCCAATGTCACTTAGTTTTCGGTAGCGCCGGCAATCTTGTTGCCGGTGGGTTATTCGGCATCCGGCAAGTACCGGCAACAAGATTGCCGGCGCTACCGGGCTTACCTCTGTCCATCCGCCACGTACGGCGGAACGGCGTAGTTATAGTATTGGCGCGGGTCGCCGCGCCTGCCATCCACGGCGGCGCGGGCCAGGTTGAAAGCTTCTCGGGCCGTCACGTAATGCAACACGTAACGCGTGCCGTCGTTGTAGGCTTTCTCCATGTAGGAAAGCGCCGTGTCAAGGTGAGGGCCCAGCGTTTCAGAGGCGTCTTCGGGAGTCTCCGCGCCGTGGGTGTGCACCTTGATGAAACGCCAGTCGGGACGGCCATTGACGTGGATGTTGGCGCGCATCCAGTAGTCCACGCGCCGCGGCGTCACAGGGATTGCGGCGTGGATCTCGCTGTCTTCCACGTTGAAGAATAGCTTGCGTGGATTAAGAACCGGGGCAATCACCAGCGGTCCCTGAAAAATCACCAGGTCGCCTTCGGGCAGCACGCCTTCGTGAAGGTCCAGCCCATAATCGTAAGACTTGGGCCTCTCGTCGTCGGTGGCCTCGTAGATGTCGTTCACAAACGGCGGCTGCGATACCTGCCACAGGCTTGGAAACGTGAAATCGGCGAAGCAGCCCAATTCGCGCAGCATGGCCAGTTCCCGATTGGCGCCACAGAATTCTTTACCGCGGCTGTTATCCAGACCCCAGTTGCCGTGAATGAAGGCGAAATGCGTGCCGCCGTCGGAAGTCTTGAGAAAGTCGAATTTGCGAAAGTAGGCGATGGCCTGCTGGAATTTCACCCTCGCGGTTTCCTGAGTATCGTTGCCGTGGTGCAGGTGCAGTTCGGCTTCGCCATAACCGGCCGCTACGAGTTTCTGGAGGGCTGCCATGTTGCGGTCAATCGGCTGCTCCCCTGGGTAGAACCATGTGTGCTGCAAGGGGCGGCCGTAGAAGTCGCGGTGGCGTTGGGCCACTTTGGGGTATTCATTCAGCCACCGTTCAACCATGGGATAGTTCGAGCCCGGCTCGTAGTGATCCACGAAGACGAAAAAGATGTGAATCGGGGCCGCGGCTGGCTTGTCCGGCTTGTCCGAAGAGAACACCCACTTCAAATACCCCGGCAGCCACACGTAATATTTCCGGCTGTAGATGCGATACGCCCAGGCTGAGAAATACAGCAACAGAGCGAGCACTATCAGGCGCCTGAGGATTCGCACATTTCATTTCAGCACAATCGGTGTAACTACCTGAACGCAAAATGAAGGTCCATGGAGCAACCCCGCCTCTAATACTGGCATACTAAGGATCGTGGACCGTGTTTCGAGCGTTGTAAACTCCCAGCAGATTGCGGTGCTTGGGCTTGGCTATGTGGGATGTGTGTCGGCCGCCTGTCTATCTCACATTGGCCATCGCGTAATTGGTGTGGACCGCGACCAGTTCAAGGTGGACTGCGTGCTTTCCGGCCGTGCGCCTTTCTTTGAGCCGGACCTGGAAGAACTGGTGCGCAATAGTGTGAGCGAGGGACGGCTTTCCGCCACGGTTTCCCTGCGCGAAGCATTGGCTGATGCCGACGTGGCGCTAATATGCGTGGGCACGCCCTCGGAAAAAAACGGCAACCTGGGGCTGGACCAACTCCGCCGCGTGGCCCAGGAAATTGCCGAACTGCTTCCGGGGCGCACGAAACCGTTAGTGGTGGCAGTGCGCAGCACGGTCTATCCGGGGACTTGCGAAGAGGTAGTGCTGCCCGCCATGGGCGGTTCTCCGCTGGTCTCGGTAGTGTCCAATCCCGAGTTTCTGCGCGAGGGTGCGGCCGTCCGCGATTTTATGCAGCCGGCGCTCCTGGTGGTGGGCGGATCGAACCCCGAAGCCGTGGCACGCGTGGCTTCGATTTATAGCGGTCTACCGGTAGAGCCGTCGCTGGTGGCGCTCGGCACCGCCGAGTTGATCAAGTACGCCTGCAACGCTTTCCATGCCGTGAAAATTTCGTTTGCCAATGAGATAGGCGCGCTGGCGGGGCAGCTGGGGATTGACGGAGCGGAAGTGATGGACACTCTGTGCCGCGATCACGCGCTGAACATATCGCCGGCTTATCTCAAGCCGGGCTTTGCCTTTGGGGGTTCCTGCCTGCCTAAAGACCTGCGCGCGCTGGTATACCGCGCGTCGCGGTTGGACCTGACATTGCCGCTGCTGGAATCGGTATTGCCCTCAAACAGTGCGCAGTTGGCCCGCGGCATCCAACTGGCGCTCGATCTCCCAGGCGAACAAATCGGCGTCTTTGGCCTGGCCTTCAAGGAGAACACCGACGATCTGCGGGAGAGCCCGGTGGTCCTGCTGCTGGAAACTCTGATCGGCAAGGGCCGGAAGGTGCGGGTATACGATCCGCATATCCAAGTGGGCGAGCTTTACGGCAGCAACCAGCGTTACATCATGGATGCGATTCCGCATATCGGCAACCTGGTGGACGGGAGTCTGGATGGCATGATGCAGTGGGCGGATCACGTGCTGGTGGCGCAGAAGCCCTCGCCCGAAATTCTGGCGCGGCTGGAGAACAGCGGAAAGCCGCTGATCGATCTGGTGGGCGCCTTGCGGCCCACTGTCGGCCGGCCGGCGGTCACGGTGTGAAGTGCTACAACTCGTATCCTGACAGCCGGGCATCCTCATGGAACATGCGCACAGTTTCAAGCGAAAACTCGTCCAGGTCTTTGCCCACCATGTCCAGTTTGCGCAACAGGTCACTGGTGACCGTGATCACGTGGCACCCAATCTCGTCCGCCTGAAATATGTTGAGCAATTCCCGCGGACTGGCCCAGATCAATTGAAGGTTGGGAGACGCCGCAAGCAGTTCGACGGCCTGGGACATTAAGGGAACCGGGTCCACGCCGGTGTCCGCAATCCGGCCCGCAAAGACCGATATATAACAGGGCGGGCCGCCGTGCATGGCCTCGGCAGCGGCGCACACCTGGTGCCAGGGCAACAGGGCCGTCACGTTCAACTGCAGCCCCTCATTCGTCAGGTGGCGCAGCAGTGGAATGGAGCTTTGGCGCCGCGTATTCGTGATCGGGATTTTAGCAAAGACGTTGGGTCCCCACGTGGCGATGCGGCGCGCCTGGCGTTCCATCTCATCGAAATCATCGGCAAAGACCTCGAAGGAAATCGGGCGATCGGGTACGGCTTCCAGAAGGTCCCTGGCGAAGCATTCGTAGTCGCGAATGCCGGCCTTCCGCATCAGCGTCGGGTTGGTGGTGAAACCCTGAATGTAGGGCTTGGCGTAGAGATCGAGGATGGCCGCTTTATCGGCGCCGTCTCCAAAGATCTTTACCTTCAGGTCGCACAGCCGTTTCATTGAGCCTTCAGGAAAACACCCACTATATGGCTATTGTATATGACTTAATACGATGGACGTGATAAGTCAGGCCATTGCGGGTAGGACAGGTACCATTCACAAGTCATACGAAGGCATGAGTGAGCTGGTTTGGGATGAGCTTGGCCTCGGGGAGCGATAGGGTCTGCAATCTTAGTTTCCCTGCGCTCGCTCGCTTGGCATTTCGCGGCGGCGTGGGCGGTTTCGGATGGCTGGAGGCGCGGCAGCGTCATCAACTGTACCCAAGCCGGTGGTATCGTTAGTAGTCGAGGGAGGACTGGGCCTACTAGGACCTACGCTACACATGCCAAACACCTCATTCACTTCCGGATTTCTCATTTCGATCTGCGCTGCCGCCGCACTGGCATCTACCGCCTGGGGGCAAGCCGCTCCGAAAAAGCAGCTTACCGCGCGTGAGTTGTTCTATGCGTCGGCCCAGGTCCAGCCGGCCTTGCCCCAGGCTGCGCCCCCGGCCGATGTCCCCAAGCCGGCGCCGAAATCGCCGCGGGTGAACAAAACTCCCGCTAAGGCCGTGGAGGTTGCGCGGGTGGAGGAAAAGCCGCGCACGGGCAGCCAGACTGTCGCACCGCCGCAGACCGCGCCCATCCCAGCGTCGGGCGCGCCCGCGCTCGGCCTTCGCTACACCATCCTGAAAGTTGGGGCCGGTGAAGTGGCACCCGATACGATCTTTCACGCCGGCGACCGCATTCAGTTGCGGGTTGAGGCCAACAGTCCGGGATATCTGTACATCGTCAACCAGGGGTCGAGCGGCACGTGGAAGCCCTTGTTTCCCTCGCCGGAAGTCGAAAACGGCAACAACCGTGTGGAGAGTCTGCATGCCTACACGCTGCCCTCGGAAGAACACCGCATGGTCTTCGATGAAACAGCAGGCTCGGAAAAACTCTTCGTTATTCTTTCGAGCCGGCCCGAGCCCGATTTTGAAAAATTGATTTATTCGCTCGCCAAACCAGCCGGCGGGCAAAAGTCCGAGGACCCGGCGCCATCGTCGTCCAAGAAAATGATTCTGGCGTCCAACCTGCATATCGACGACGACACCGTGGGCCGTATGCGCAGCGCTTACGGGCGCGATCTGATCATCGAGAAGGTGACGCCGGCCACGCCCGGCGAAAAGAAGGAAACCGCCGTCTACGTGGTGAACCCCACGGGCAGTTCCAGTTCCCGCGTAGTAGCCGACCTGACCCTGGTGCATCAATGAGTGGTGCATCAATGAACAGACGGGTGCTTGCCATCGCAGCCCTTGCCTTGGCTTATCCCGGGTGGGCTGCCTTCGGCCAGTCCCGCACCCTGACCCAGGGCGCGCACCGCATGGAGATTATACTGGAGCGCCTGGATGGCGACGCGTGGCACACCATCGACCCGGGCTTAGTGCTGGCTCAGGGCGACCGCGTCCGCTTCAAGTTCCGCACCAACTTCGATGGCTACCTGTACGTGATGAATCAGAGCACGTCGGGCAAGTACGAACAGCTTTTTCCCCGCGACGAAACCGGCCAGGACAACCGACTGGCGGCGGGCAAGGAATACCAGGTGCCCGCGACCTCTTCGGCGTTCCGGATAGCCGGCCCCGCGGGCCACGAAATCGTATACTGGCTGGTTTCACCCGGCGCGCCTTACAGAAACCACGCCCCGCATCAGCCGCCGCCACCGCCCCGAACGGCTGCGCCTCCTGTTCTGATCCCCCGCTGCGACGACGCCATCTTGCATGCGCGCGGCGATTGCATCGATTCTTCGGCCGGACCCAAGCTGGTGCCGCGCGACGCGGAGATTCCCCAGAACCTCACTGAGGCGGCCAGCCAGCGCGGCCAACGGGATCTGCTCTTCATGCGGCAGAAAAACACGGCCGTGATCTCCTCCCCGGTGCCGCTTTCCGGGCCGGTGATCTACGAGTTCCGCCTGGCCCACCGGTGATCGCCATGCTTCTAAAACGAATCCCGATGATCTTCTATTGCATGGTCTTGCTTTGCCGATCTTGCTCGATCTTGGCATTCGCACAAGCTCAGCCGCCCCAGGGAAACCCTCAGGAAAAAAAGGCACGCGATCTCAGGATCGAGAAGATCGACCCCACGCCGGCGCCTCCGCCGAATGGCAGACCGGCGCCCAAGACGGTGACTATCCCGCGCAGCTACGCCGTGATCGTCGGCATCTCGCGCTATCAGAAACTGCCCGAGAATCTCCAGCTACACTTTGCGGAGCGCGATGCGCAGTCCATTTTCACCGCCCTGATCAGCCCCGAGGGCGGGAATTTCAAGGCGGAGAATGTCCACATCCTGACCGGAGACAAGGCGACGCTTGCCGGTCTGCACAAAGAGATCGACTCCTGGCTGCCTTCCGTCGCCAAGGATGACGACCGCGTTCTGGTCTACTTCGCCGGCCACGGGTTCATGTACCAGGGGAAGGGTTATCTGGCGCCCTACGATTTCGACCTGAACAACGTGGCCACCACCGGCTACCCCATGGACCAGCTTGGCTCCGTGATCGGGGGCAAGATCAACGCCAAATCTAAAATCCTGCTCACCGACGCCTGTCACTCGGGCGCCATCACACCCGAAGAAACCGAAAACTTGAACAAGACCCTCACCAACCTCAACAAGTCGCTCTTCTCTCTTACCGCCAGCCGCGCCCGCGAGCGCTCGTTCGAAAGTCCCGACCTCAAAGGCGGCCATGGCGTTTTCACGTACTATGTGGTGCAAGGCATGGAAGGCGCCGCCGATACTTCTGGCGATGGCGTAGTGAGCGCCGATGAACTTGCCGAATACGTGCATACACAGGTTCGCGAATACACCGGCGGCCAGCAGAACCCGACCTCCGACCGTGCTAACTACGATCCTGAAATGCTGTTGGCCTATGTGCCCTCCAATGCCAAACCGGCCGTTCCGCCCGCCCCTAAGTTCGGGACCTTGATTTTCGAGAGCAACATGGATGGGGTGGAAGTTTTTGTGGATGGCAATACCATCGGCGTGCTGTCCAAAGGCAAGGCTGTTTCGCTCCCGGGCCTGGCTCCCGGCGAGCATACCGTCAAGGGCGTCAAGATGGGCTATGAGCCCGACGGCCCCAGGCAGGAGACCGTCTACCCCGGCCAGGAATCCACCGTCAGCATCAAGATCATGATCGCGCGGCGCCGCAATAAGGCAGCGGTTGACTTGCTGGATGAAGGCCTCAAGTATTATCAGAAGGGTTATGAGCAGAACTACAAGAAAGCTGCCGAGTTATTCCAGAAGGCCTTCCAGTTAGATCCCACTTATAGCCAGGCGGCTTACTATTTGGCCCGCACTTACAACGCGCTGTTCGATCAGGAGAAGGCCCAGCAGTATTTCAAGAAAGCCATTGAGATCGATCCGGATTATCTGGAGGCACGCGCCAACTTCGGCGGCATGCTGCTGGACGTGGGCGCCACGGACGAATCCATCCGGCAGCTCAATACCGTACTGCAGCGCCAGCCCAATCATGAACAGGCCCTGACCATGGTGGCGCAGGCCTATCGGTCCAAGGAGCTTTTCCCCCAGGCGATCGACGCCGCGCGCAAGGCCATGAAGCTGGCTCCTAAGGATGCCGCGCCGCACCTGTGGCTGGCCGACAGCCTGCGGCTCAGCAATCAGTTCGCCGAAGCTTCACCGGAATACGAGCAGTACCTGCAGCTCAGCGATTTCAACAGCAAACTGGCCGGCCAGTTGAATTACTATGTACTCGGGTCCCTGATTGGTTTGGGCAAGAAGAAGCGCGCCGCCGAACAGGACATATGGAAAGAGTTACGTAACATAGCTTATTTCGGCAAGTGCGAGTGTGAGCGGAAGCTCTCAAAGTTGGATGAAGCCATCGCGGATTGCCAGAAAGCGCTGACTTACGATCCCAAGGATCCCTTCGCGCACTACACCCTGGCCCTGGCTTTCATGACACGGGCCAAGAAAGCCGGCAGCATTGCCGAACTGTCCCCCGCACTGAACCACTTCCAGCAAATGCTGGCCATCAATCCCGATCTGGACCAGGCCGAGTTCGCGCGCAAGAACGTCGCCGCTATTCAAGACGCCCTGAAGTGAAGGCGGACGACGGTTTCGTCTGCCTGGGTTGCGCTATCATTTCCACTAAATGCGCCAACTCAGCCTCCTTGTCCTTCTTGTCCTAATCCTTCAGGCCCAGCCGGCTGGCAACTTTGCCCTCACGGTGGACAACATAATGCGCGGCCCCGGACTGGTCGGGTATGAACCCACCGCCGTCCGCTGGTCTTATGACAGCCAGTGGCTGTACTTCCAGTGGAAACAGTACCGCGACAAAGAGACTGCGCCCCTGGATACGTACGTGGTGAACCGCGACGGCTCCGGCCTGCGCAAACTCACCGACCAGGAAATCAAGCAACTGCCCCCCGCCCTCGCCGACACTTCGAAAGACAAGCGGCTCACCACCTGGTCCAACGCCGGCGACCTGTTCGTCTATGACAATTCGACGGGCAAGACCCAGCAGCTCACCAAGACCACTGACATTGAGGCGAACCCCCACTTCACGCATGATGGTAAGCGCATCTACTTCACACGCACCAATAACCTGTATGTGATCTCGCTCGATAGCGGCATGCTGGTGCAGTTGACCGACATCCGTGCCGCCGGTGCGCCTGCACCCGCTACGCCGGCCGGTGGTGGTGGACGCGGCTTGGGCGGACGCGGCGGTTCCGTCCCGTCGCCGACTGCCGCCGCCGGCGACCCGCCCCCGCGCGGCAGCGACAGCCAGGAATACCTCAAGAAGGAACAGAAGGAACTGCTCGAAGCCGTCCGCGACCGCGCCGCCCTCCGCGAAGAGCAGGACAAGAAGCGCCAGAGCGAAAATCCGCGCAAGCCCTTCACGCTGCAGCCGCGCCAATCGGTGGGCGCCCTTCAGTTGACGCCCGACGAGAAGTACGTGATCGCCAATGTTTTTGAGGCTGGCACCACACCCGCGAAGAACACCATCGTTCCGAACTACGTCACCGAATCCGCCTACACCGAGGACATTCCCGGCCGCTCCAATGTGGGCGACACGCAGGCTGCTTCCCGCCTCGCCATCATCAACGTCGAAACCGGCGAAGTGAAATGGGCCGAGCATGGGCAGAAGAAGGTTGCGCCTGCTTCGGGCGATCGCGACGTCCAGATTGGCATGCCAGTCTGGTCCGGGGACGGCGCCAAAGCCGTGATCTCCGCGCACGCCGCCGATAATAAGGATCGCTGGATACTGGCGCTTGACCCCTCCACGGGGAAGACCCGCGTGCTGGTCGACATCCACGACGATGCCTGGGTGGGCGGCCCCCAGGGCACTGCCAACATCCTGGGCTGGATGAAGAACGATCGCGAGGTCTTCTTTCAATCCGAGAAGACCGGCTACTCCCACCTCTACGCCGTGGCCTTTGACGGCGGCGAACCGCGCGCTCTAACCTCGGGCAATTGGGAAGTGCTGGATACGCGCCAGTCAAAAGACAAATCGAAGTTCTATCTCACGGCCAACGCCGAGGGACCATTCGACCAGCACCTTTACGAGATGAGCGGCGAAGGCGGTGCACTCAGACGCCTCTCGAAGCTGCCAGGCAAGCACATCGCCACATACTCGCCCGATGAGCGCTGGGTGGCCGATGTCTATTCCTACACCAACAAACCGCCCGATTTATATGTACAGGAAAGCCGCCCGCAGGCGGAGCAGACGCGGCTCACCACATCCCCTTCGCCCGAATTTTCGCAGTACGCATGGCAGGACGTTCCCGTCGTCAAGGTGCCGGCGCGCGACGGCGTCGCGGTGCCCGCGCGCCTTTTCAAACCAGCCAACTTCAAACCGGGCGGACCGGCGGTAGTATTTGTTCACGGCGCCGGCTATCTGCAGAACGCGGACCATAAATGGTCCACCTACTATCGCGAGTACCTGTTCGACCATGTTCTGATGGACCGCGGCTTCCTGGTGATCGATGTGGACTATCGCGGTTCAGCCGGCTACGGCCGCGACTGGCGTACCGCCGTTTACGGGCACATGGGCGGCAAGGATCTGGACGACATTGTGGACGCCGCACGATACGTGGTGGCGCAGCACGGAGTGGATCCTAAAAAGATCGGCATCTTCGGCGGCAGCTACGGCGGTTTCATCACCCTGATGGCGATGTTCACGCAACCTGAGGTATTCGCCGCGGGCGCTGCCCTCCGCCCGGTTTCCGACTGGGCGCTCTACAACCACGGCTACACGTCGAACATTTTGAACACCCCGCAGGCCGACGCCGAAGCGTACCGCAAATCGTCCCCCATCTTTTTCGCCGAAGGCTTGAAGGGCGCGCTGTTGATCTGCCACGGCATGGTGGACACCAACGTGGAGTTCGAGGACACCGTGCGCCTGGTGCAGCGACTGATTGAGTTGCGCAAGGAGAACTGGTCGCTCGCGGTGTACCCGGTGGAAGACCACGCTTTCGTGCAGCCCTCCAGTTGGGCCGACGAATACAAACGGATACTGGCACTCTTCGAGAAGAACCTAAAATAGGCAGTTCTCTCAAGCGGCTACGGCAACGCATTCAGCTTCGCATCGCGGATCGCTGGCGACAGCATCCTCCACGCGGCCCACCCACAGAGTCACATCGTCGAACTGCGGCGCCCCTGCCGCAAATGTTTCCGCGGCCTGCATGACGCCCTCCACGATGTCCCTGGATTTTTGCGCGGCGCATGCTTCGACCATTTCGACGAACCGGGGCCATCCAAATTCCTCGCCCGACCGGTTCCGGGTTTCACACAGTCCGTCGGTATAGGCCACCATCAAATCGCCGGGGCCGACCGACACCACGCCCTCGCGCCAACTTGATTTGCGCAACATTCCGATCACCGGCCCGCCGGATTCCAAAAAGATTGTCCGGTAGTGTTTGTCGTTCCTGCGAAGCACGAAAGGAGGTTCGTGTCCGGCGTTGACATAGTGAAGCCGGCCGGCCGCCGGATCGTACCGGGCGACAAAAAGCGTCGCATAGCAATTATCCGGACAAATCTCGTAGAACAATTCGTGAATGGTGCGCACCAGTTCCGGAAGGCCTGAGCTGCGATCTTGGGACCGTAAAGCCCGAACCATGCTGTGCAGGGAAGACGTCAGCAGCGCGGCGGGCAGACCCTTGCCGGACACATCACCCACTGCCAGTCCGAGATTCCCCTGGCTCATTTCGAAATAGTCCAGATAGTCGCCGCTCACGCCGCGGGCCGGGCGCCAGTCGCCGAAGTAGTCGAGGCCGGCGATTGCGGGCCTCATTCCGGGAAAGATTCGTTCCTGCACCGTGCGCGCGGCTTCCCATTCGTCATCACGGGGGATTGTATGATTGCCAACAAGCGTTTTAATCAGGGATAGGTTGGGTGTCATCGGAAATAATCTCGCTTCGTATTCAGAGACGCCGCAGCTTTCGAAATAGGCGCACTCTTCACAAAACTTTACATAGCGGGAAATTGTTGAAATTAAAATACATTGGGCTAAAATTACACATCCACGCCGGGGCCGTTTGCACCGTCATCAAAGAGAACCCGCGAAGGCTCTTTCGCGGCAGTTGAACACCGAAGGAAGACCGCCTCACGCATTGGTCGTATAATCGCAGCAATGCTCCGCTGCTTATTCCTACTCTGCTGCGCGCCGATGCTGTTCGCACAGACCGACGAGATCCGCGCCCTGCTGAAAAATTCGGAAGCCGCTTGGAATCGCGGCGATCTCACCGCTTTCGCATCGGATTATGAAGATTCGCCGGGAACCACGTTCATCGGCAAGGAAGTAACGCGAGGGGGCACGCAGGCGATTCTCGACCGCTACCGCCGCGGTTACCCCACGCCTGAGGCTATGGGCACGCTGACCTTCTCCGAGATCGAAGTGCGCCCGCTGGGCCAGGGCTTTGCGCTAGCCATTGGCAAATTCTCACTGAAGCGCACGGCGGCGGGCGGCGGCGATGCCAGCGGCCGATTTACGCTAGTGTTGCGGAAGACCAAGTCGGCGTGGAAGATTATCCACGATCACTCCTCCTAGTTCTACATCCGCATCGTTCTACATTCGCCAGGGGGACATTTCCTTCCAGCCGCGCAGTGCCTCCGTGGCCCATGCGGCTCCCTTATCGGCATGGCACCCCGCACAACCGTTGGGAATTTTCAATCGCTCGCCCTCAGCCGGGGAAATAAACCGGAACGTGTGCGCGCGCACGTTTACATCTGCAATGGTCTGCTGGATTTTCGGCATGTGGCAGTTCACACATTCATTTCCGCTCGACCCGGCGCGGTGGTGCGTATGCTGCTCCACCGTCGCGGTGTGCGGCCCATTCGGCGACTTGGGCCCGTGGCATTCCAGGCACATCACATTGGCCGGTTTCAGCAGGTCCGCATTATTGGCAGTCCCATGCACGTCATGGCAACTGAAACAGGTCACTCCGCGCGTGTACATCACGCTGGTCACGAAATCGTTTCCCTGCATCCGGTTCTTGTGCGCGGTGCCGTCGGCGAAATGCGTGAACGTGGTTTCGCCCAGTTTGTGATCCTCCAGTTGCCAGTAGTCTTTCAAGTCCTTACCCATGTGGAAGCCTACCGGCCAGTCGTAATACTTGCCTTCAATCGGGTTCTTCAAAGGCTTTCCCTGCGAATGGCACTGGATACAGGTATCGTTGGCGTGAACGTAGTCCATGCGCGCCGGGTTCGCGATGTTGGTTTGCGAGGGTTTCTGCGAGTGCTCGCTGCCGGGCCCGTGACACTTCTCGCATCCCACATTCCACTCTGTAACAGCATGGCTCTGGATATTGTAGTTGACCGAGTGGCATCCGTCGCACAGCGGCCCGGTAGGCCGTTTCATGCTGTCGGCAGGATAGAACGGAACCCACCAGTCGGTACCTTCGCGCACGAAATACGCGCGCCAGATCTTGTGCGTCACGTCCCACTGGGCAGGCAAGGGATAGTAATCGTCACCCACCTTCTTGAAGTAGCGCTGCTTCCACTTGCTGCCGTAGACAAAGGCGATGTCACTCTTGTTGAAGGTAAGCAGCGGGTCCGGCTTAGTCAGATCCGGGATGATGGCTTCGGGGTGCTGTTTCGGGTCAAGCACCACGTTGGCCATGCGAGTCTTGCTCCAGCGGCTGTAGACCTCAGCGTGGCAGGTCTTGCAGGCGGCCGAACCTACGTATTGCGGCTGTGCGTGGATAGAAAGGACTATCGGTGCAACCAGGGCGAAGCGATAGAACGAACCCGGCATAGTGATATTATGGCAAACGCAAACGCAATCGATCAGCTACTGCGGCGGCTGCGTCTGCAACGTTTACATCAGTAACCTGCTTCGTCTTCCGATCCACCAACTCCACCATACCGCTGCCCAGCTTTTTGCCCACTACGATGCGGAAAGGTACGCCGATCAAATCCGCGTCCTTGAATTTCACCCCGGGCCGTTCGTCACGGTCGTCCAGCAGCGCGTCCAATCCCAGCGCCAGGCAGCCGGTGTAGATCCCGGTGGCGGCTTGTTTCTGGGCGGCGTCGGAATTGTTGGCCGGCGTGACCACTACCTGGAACGGCGCAATCGCCGCCGGCAGAATCATGCCGTCCTTGTCGTGAAACAGCTCGATGGCGCAGCACAAAAGGCGCTCGATGCCGATGCCGTAACACCCCATAATCGGCGTCACTTCCTTGCCCTCCGCATTCAGCACGCGCAGTCCCATCGACTCCGAATATTTGTAGCCGAGTTTGAAGATGTGCCCGCCTTCCACGGTTCTTATCACCTCGAGTGGAGCGCCGCACTTGACGCAGCCATCGCCTGCGGCCACCTGGCGCAGGTCGTGCACCTCGGCCTGAAAATCCTTCCCAAGGGTCACGTTGCGCAAGTGGTAATCGCTCTTGTTGGCGCCCGCGATCATGTTGCGCCGGCCCACCAGCGCCTGGTCCACCAGAATCTGCATGTTCTTCACGCCCACGGGTCCTAGCGAACCAGCTTCGGCGCCGAACCACTCGCGAATCTCCTCGGAGTTCGCCTGGCGGAACTCAGGGTCCCCCACTTTCGCGCCAAACTTGGTTTCGCTGAGTTGATGGTCGCCGCGCAGCATTACCAGCACCGGCTTGCCATCGGCCACCAGCACCAGGCTCTTCAACTGCGAGGTCTCGGGCAGGTTGGTGAATTGCGAAACTTCCGCAATAGTTTTGCGGCCGGGCGTGTGAAACTCCTCAGGCGCAAGGTCGCCTTCGGGATCGGCAACGCCCGGTTGCGAGGGCACAGCCACGGCCTTCTCCAGATTCGCCGAATAGCCGCAGGCCTTGCATATCGCCACCAGATCCTCACCGGCTTCGGAGGCAACCATGAACTCGTGCGACTGGCTGCCGCCCATGGCGCCGGAATGCGCCTCCACCACCGTGTACGCCAGGCCGCAGCGTTCGAATATACGGCAGTATGCCTGGTAGTGCTTGTCATACGCCATGTCCAGGCCCTCCTGATCCATGTCGAACGAGTACGAATCCTTCATGATGAACTGCCGCACGCGCAGCAGGCCTGACTTGGGCCGCTGCTCGTCACGGAACTTGGTCTGGATCTGGTACCAGATCTGGGGAAGCTGCTTGTAGCTGCGCAGCTCGCCGCGCGCGATCACGGTCATGACCTCTTCGTGTGTCATCGCCAGGCACAGATCGCGCCCGAACCGGTCCTTCAGGCGGAACAGGTTGTCGCCCATCACGTCCCAACGGCCGGACTCCTGCCAGACTTCGGCCGGGTTCAACGCCGGCAGGTACATCTCCTGCCCGCCGATGGCATCCATCTCCTGGCGAACAATCTGCTGGATCTTGAGAAGCGCGCGCTGCGCTAGAAACAGGTAGCTGTAAATTCCAGCCGAAAGCTGGCGGATGTAACCCGCGCGCAGCAGCAACTGGTGGCTGGGGACCTCCGCTTCAGCGGAGATCTCACGCAACGTAGGGATGAACAACTTACTCCAGAGCATAGGGTTTGTGCAGGGGGAAAACTCAAGTTTAGCATGGTAAAATTGATATATTCCCGTTCGAAAACCGGCGGCCGGGGGGATATCCCCAGGTCAGGCGCCACCAAAGGAATTTTCGGCGCTACCAAGGAACCTTCAATGACACCAGCAGAGAAAATGGCGCGGCCCCTGGCCGAAGTGGATCCCGAAGTTGCAGAGGCCGTCCGGCATGAACTGGAGCGCCAGCACGGGCAACTCGAACTGATTGCCAGCGAAAACTTCACTTCGGAAGCCGTGCTCGAAGCCACCGGCAGCATCTTCACCAACAAGTACGCCGAAGGCTATCCCGGCAAACGCTATTACGGCGGCTGCGAGTTCACCGACATCGTGGAGAACCTGGCCCGCGAACGCGCCAAGAAGCTCTTCGGCGCGGAATATGTCAACGTGCAGCCTCATTCCGGCTCGCAGGCTAACCAAGCCGCTTACGCCGCGGTGCTGTCACACGGTGACACCATCATGGGCCTTAATCTGGCTCACGGCGGCCACCTCACGCACGGCCATCCGCTCAATTTTTCAGGCAAGACTTACAACGTGGTTCCATACAACGTGCGCAAGGAAGACGAGCGCATCGATTACGACGAGGTGGAGCGTCTGGCCCGCGAGCACAAGCCCAAAATGATCATCGCCGGCGCCAGCGCGTATCCACGCATCATCGATTTCGCGCGCTTCCGCCAGATCGCCGATGCCGTGAACGCAATCTTCCTGGTGGACATGGCGCACATCTCCGGCCTGGTGGCCGCAGGCGTCCATCCGAATCCGGTACAGTACGCCGATATCGTCACTTCCACTACCCACAAGACGCTGCGAGGCCCGCGGGCCGGTATTATTCTGGCCCGTGAAAAATACGCAAAGGACATCGACAGAACCGTCTTTCCAGGAGTTCAGGGCGGCCCCCTGGTTCACGTGGTGGCGGCGAAGGCAGTCTGCTTTCTGGAGGCCATGCAGCCGGAGTTTGTGGAATATCAGAAGCAAGTGGTAGCCAACGCGCGCGCCATGGCGCAAGCCCTGATGGACGCGGGCTTCCGCGTGGTTTCGGGGGGAACCGATACCCACGTGGTGCTGCTCGACGTGTTCTCCAAGGGTTTGCGCGGCAAGGAGTCTGAGCAGGCGCTTGACCGCGCACGCATCACGGTGAACAAGAATGCCATCCCGTTTGACACCAACCCGCCCGTGAACCCCAGCGGAATCCGCCTGGGCTCTCCGGCGGTAACCACCCGCGGTTTCAAAGAAGCCGAGATGCGCGAGGTCGGCACCCTGATCGCCGAAGTCCTCACCAACATTTCGAATGAGCAGGCAATTGCCGGAGTGAGGCAGCGAGTGAATGCGCTGACGGCCCGGTTCCCGCTCTACACCTGGAAACTCGATCCGGTTCGAGCGTGAGCCTCCACATCGTGATCGATGCCCGGCGCATCCGGGACTTCGGAATCGGCACCTACATTCGAAGCCTGGTTCACGCGCTGTCGACCATCGACACGACCAACCAATACACGCTGGTCAGCGCGCCTGCCGATGTGCGCACGCTTTCCAGCCTGCCCGAAAATTTCCACTCCGCCGTTTACGCGCGAAGCGATCACAGTTTTCTCGATCACATGGCCTTTCCGATTTTTCTGCGCGGCCTTTCGCCCGACCTGGTGCACATTCCGCTGAACCGGGTTCCCATGCTCATGGTTAAGCCCTACGTGGTGACCATACACGACATGGCCAACCTGCTTTTTGTAGAGGATTATTCCAGTATACGAATGCAATTCCGCCGCATCCGGTTCAAACGCGGCCTGGTACGAGCCAACCGTGTGATCGCGGTTTCCGAGTCCACCAAGCGCGACGTAGAGAATATGCTGGGCGTGCCTACGGAACGCATCTGCCGGGTCTACAACGCGCCGGATGCCGGCTTTTTCCAGCGCGCCGGCGATCCCAAACAGGAACAGGGCCGCATTATGGAGCGATACCAGATTAACTATCCGTTCCTGTTGTACGCCGGCAACGTTCGCCGCCACAAGAACGTCCCGCGCCTGGTGGAGGCCTTTGCCGTGGTGCGCGACCAACTGGCATCGCACCCCATTTACAAAGATCTGCGTCTGGTGATTATTGGCGACACTATTTCGCAGCACCCGGCGGTGCGGCAGACAGTGATCAAGAGCCGCGTGGAGAACGTGGTCCGGTTTCTGGGCTTCGTGCCATTCGACACGCTGCGCTGCTTTTACGAATCGGCCGCCGCTTTCGTCTTTCCCTCGCGCTACGAAGGCTTCGGATTACCGCCGCTCGAAGCCATGGCTTGTGGAACGCCGGTGGTCACTTCAAACGTAAGCTCGCTTCCCGAGGTGGTGGGCGACGCCGCGGTGCTGGTCAACCCGGAGAACGTCTTCGACATCGCGCGAGGTATCCGCGATGTGCTGCTCGACGAAGAACTACGCGCGTGCCTGATCAGCCGCGGCCGCGAACAGGCCGCGCGTTTCAGTTGGACCCGGACCGCGCTCCAGGTGGTGGGGATTTATAAGGAAGCCGCTGCGGAGCGCTAAGCTAAAATCCTGCGCCGGCCGCCGCCAGTGTTTTACATTGTTATGGGGCGCTGTTATAACGCCCTCAAATCGCAAAATGGGAGTTAGGACCTTGCGTGATTTCATGGCAGCCGTTCTAGTCCTGAGCTGCAGCGTGGCGGTTGCGCGCGCCCAGGGCAATTTCGAAGTGCAGGTCTATGCTTCGGACCTGGTGCCGAAGGGCGTCACGATGGTGGAATTGCATAGCAATTTCACGGCGAGCGGCACTAAGGGCACTGTGGATGGCGTGCTTCCCACCAATCACGCGGAGCATGAAACCGTGGAAATCACGCACGGATTCAACGAATGGTTCGAGACCGGCTTTTACATCTTCACCAGCATTCAACCGGACGGCAGTTGGATGTATGTAGGCTCCCACATTCGTCCGCGATTCGCCGTGCCGGAGCGCTACCACCTGCCTGTGGGCCTCAGTATTTCGAATGAAATCGGCTGGCAGCGTCCCAACTTTTCGCTGGACACGTGGACTTGGGAAATTCGGCCCATCGTCGACAAGAAGATCGGCAAGCTGTACCTGGCCTTCAACCCAACCGTGGACCGCTCACTCCACGGGCCGGAATCCAGCCGCGGATTCCAGTTTTCGCCAAACGTCAAATTCGGTTACGACGTGACCAAGAAAGTAACGCTGGGGATGGAATATTACGGCGCTGTGGGTCCGGTCACGGGCTTTGATCCCGTTCGCGACCAACAACAGCAGTTTATTCCGGCCGTCGATGTCGACTTCGGCAAGAACTGGGAATTCAATTTTGGCGTGGGCGTGGGAGTCACCCAGGCCACAGACCATTTGCTGGTGAAGGCGATTCTGGGGTATCGGTTCAACAATCACTAAAAAAATGCCCGGCAAGATTGCCGGGCATTGCAGGCCGGGTGGCCCATTTTACTGAGATCACAGGCTGAACGGGATTACATGCCGAATTCTAGCTTGGTCTTGGATCCACCCAGTTCGATGGCGTTGATCTGCTCGTCATTGCCGTTTTTGGTGGTATCGACCGCGGTCACATCGTATTTCTTCTCAACGGTGTCAACCTTGGCGGTCGTGTTCACCTGCTTCGCGGTATCCCTGTTCGTGAAAACGACGTTGGTGCCGTCAACCGTAACCTTGTACTCGCCAGCGACCAGTTGGGCGGTGCCGACCTTGGCCGGAGAGCTGAGCGTGATGTCGTAGCTTTTGGCGCTAGCAATAGAAAGGGTGGAAAGGGCCAGCGCTCCCACCAGTAGAATGGATTTGATCGTCATAGTTTTTGTCCTCCTAATAGAGTCACTTATAAGGATGTTTAGAGCCGCTCGAACGTAACTACCCTCTAGAGGGGATATCGGCTCCGGTGGGGACGGGACTCAGCCGATCAACTTTTCAAGGTAGGCTTTGGCGGCCAGAATGTCGGCGGTTTGCTTCTCTCCGCGAATCTCGCGCTCAATGGTCAGCGGGTTCTTGTATCCGAGTTTCTTCAGCTTCTCGATCAATATCGGAAAGTTGACCTTGCCTTCTCCGATCGCCACCTCCACGCCCAGACGTTTGGGATCGGTCGGGTACAGGCCGTCCTTGGCGTGCACGCCCTGGATGTAGGGCCCCAGAATTTCCACAGCGTCCAGGGGGTTGGCCTTACCGTACAGAATGAGGTTGGCCGCATCGAAATTGACGCCGACATTATCCAGCCCGACGTCGCGGATGGTGCGCACCAGTGTGATTGGCGTTTCCTGGCCTGTCTCGCAGCGGAAGTTCTGGCCGTTTTTCTTGCAGTACGCCGCCACGGTGCGGATAGCCTCCACCGCCTCCGTATAGACCGGATCGTTGGGATTCTCCGGGATGAACCCGCAGTGGGTTTGCACGGCCGGAATGCCGGCCTTGCGGGCGAAATCCGAGACCTCTTTCATGTGGGCGATGCGGGCGTCGCGAAATTCGCGCGGCACCAGCCCGATGGTTTGGGGTCCTTGGTAGAAATCGTACACTTCACGGCCGGGGCCTCCCGATACGGCGGAGGTGACCTCCACGTGGTACATGTCCAGGGCCTGCCGGAGTTTGGCCGCTGTGCCATCATCGATGGCGCGAACCCCCAGTTGACAAGTGGGGAAGCCCAGATCATGGACGCGCTTGATGTCCGCCTGGGGGTCGGCCGAAAGGCCGAGAATGATTCCAAGGCGCATCTTTGCGGGAGACTGGGTTCCTTGTTGGGCTTGGCCTGCTGCGCGTGAGGCAGCGGCTGCGGCTGCCGCCTGGAAGAGTTGCCGCCGGCTGAAAGGTGTCATAGGTGACATTCTATCGCGCGGCGCAGGCATTTGAAATCAGACATGGTAACTTTAATCCTGAAGTATCGAGTGCAGGCGTAATATTCAACAATCTTACAGTTAGCGCGAACCCGCAGAGTCCGCGGAAGCCGGTGCATCGTGTTACTATGCAGTTCATAAAGAAGAATAATGCTTCGGTCTATCTAATTTCCCCGATTTAAATGACACGCAATTCTCCGTGTTAATTGAAAGAGGTTGGTTATGCAGCACAAGAGTTTGCCTTTCGCGCTCATTATCGCAACGCTCGTATTGGCGGGCTCATCAATGGCGCAGAATACCGCGCGTCTAAGCGGCTCCGTCGTCGATCCTGCGGGTTTGGCAGTACCATCCGCTGCCGTCGATGTGCTTATGCCGGGTGGATCGCGTGCCATCTTGAGTACTGTTGCGACGGCCGAAGGCTTGTTTGCGTTCACCGGAGTTGCGGCCGGCACTTATGAAGTGGTGATCACGGCGCAGGGATTCCGGAAGTATACCCAGCGCGGCGTCGTGCTTTCGGCGGGTCAGGAGACCGCGATGGCCGCTATCAATCTGCAAGTCGGCAGCGTGACCGAAACCGTCGAAGTGACAGACACGGCCCAGACCGTGCAGACCGGCAACGCCGAAATAGCCTCCAGCGTCACGCGCAACCAAATTCGGGACCTGCCGATGTTGAACCGCAGCCCACAGGGGTTCGTCACCACTCAGGCGGGGGTGACCCTGGGCCGCGGCGGCAATAGCGTGATCAACGGCCAGCGCACCAGTTTTACCAACGTTACGCTCGACGGCATCAACATTGAGGACAATTACATCCGCACTAATACCGTGGATTTCTCCCCCAACCTGCTGCTGCTCGACCAGATCGCCGAGTTCACCATCGCCACTTCCAACGCCAATCCGTCGGCTGGCAGTGGCTCTTCGCAGATTATCTTCGTCACACCCTCGGGGACCAATACGCTCCATGGCAGCGCCTTTTGGTCAAACCGCAACAGCGCGGTGGCGGCCAATACGTGGTTCAACAATCAGGCGGGGGTTCCGAATTCCTTCCTGAATCAAAACCAGGCGGGCGGCTCTCTGGGAGGCCCCATCAAGAAAGACAAGCTTTTCTTCTATGTGAACTATGAGGCCTTCCGTCTCAAACAGCAGTCGGGTCAACAGCGCACGATCCTGACGACCGATGCAGCCCAGGGCATCTTCACCTATCCGGGCGCCGGCGGGGCGGTTCAAAAGGTGAACATCTTGCAGGCTGCCGGCCAGAAGCTCGATCCCACCATGGCGGCGATCATCGCGAAGATTCCACCCCCGTCGGCGATCAACAACTTCAACACCGGCGACAGTTCGGGGTCCCTGCTGCGCAACACCGGCGGATTTCTGTTCAATCAGCGCAATAATCGTACCCGCAACAACGTCACCGGAAAAATCGACTATGTCATGTCGCCCAAGAGTACTATCAGTGCCACTTATGCATGGAACAGCGATCTCTTGGACCGGCCCGACGTCCAGACTCTTGGATACCAGGTTGTTCCTCCAGTCAATAACAACGAGAATGTTAACTTCTTGTCGGTGCGTTGGCGTTACAACCCGCTACCCACCCTCACTAACGAGGCCCTCTTCGGACTCAACCTCGCGCCGTCGCTTTTTCTCACCAGCCAAAATTTCGGAAGCGCTATTATCGGCGGTACCGTGTTTAGCAACCCAGTGGCCACGTTCCGTGCGCAGGGCCGCTTCACCAATACCTATAACTTTGCTGATAATGCCGGCTATGTTCACGGTGCGCATAATATTCAGTTCGGATTCCAGGTGCAAAGGATCTACACTGAGCCCTACAACGATGGCGGTATTACGCCCACTTACAATGTGGGCATTAGTTCGGCCAATACTTTTGGCCTGACCAACGCCCAACTACCAGGCGCCAGCTCCACTGATCTAACGGCTGCTAACAACTTGCTGGCCAGCCTGGCGGGCTTTGTCTCCGTATACTCCCAGACTTTTAATGTGCAGAACCGAACTTCGGGCTTCGTCCCGGGTTTTACTCAGGACCGGCACTGGAAAGTGAATGACTATTCGTTCTACGTTCAGGACAATTGGAAGGTGCAACGCCGTCTGACACTAAACCTGGGGCTGCGCTATGAGTATTATTCCCCGGTTCAAGAGCAGAACGGTCTCTCCCTGCTCCCGCAGTTAGTGGACAACAACGCTGTTTCCACGCTCCTCTCGAACGCGACCCTCAATTTTGTCTCGGGTTCCGGTGCGTCGCTGTACCATCCTGACCGCAACAATTTCGCCCCTAATGTTGGCCTGGCATGGGACGTGTTCGGCAACGGTAAGACCGCCTTGCGCGGCGGCTATAGCATCAATTTCGTCAACGACGAATACCTGTCCGCCATCACCGGCAACGCCAATACCAACGCCGGGCTGTCTCAGACCGTGACCAACCCAACAGCGCTCGCAAGTTTGGTTAGCGCTGGGTTGCCCGCTATCACCACTCCTACCTTTAAGGTCCCGCGCACCTTCCAGGACAATTACAATTTGAGCACCACGTCTAACTTCGGCATGCCAGACCCCAACCTGCGCTCCCCCTACGTTCAACAATGGAACATCGGCATACAGCATGAGTTGAAAGGCTTTGTGGTGGAGGCGCGCTATGTGGGTAATCACGGCACCAAACTACTCCGCGCCATCGACTTCAACCAGATCAACATCAACGCCGGCGGCTTTCTTGGCGATTTCCTGCGGGCTCAGCGGAACGGTAATCTTGCCCTCTCCGCCACCGGCGTGTTCAATCCGGCGTATGACGCCAATATAGCCGGCAGCCAGCTACTTACCGTATTCCCGTTACTGCCTGGTGGCGGCACCCTCACCAATGCCACCAACCGCACCTACCTCCAGCAGGGCGCAGTGGCCGACATGGCCTTCAACTACCAGTCCACAAAGGCAAACGGGCCCATCAACTTCATGCCCAACCCGCTCGCTGCCAGCCTCCGCATGATGACTAACTACAGTAACTCGACTTACAACGGCCTACAGTTAGAGTTTCGTACGCGCGAACATAAGGGACTTACTATTCAGGGCAACTACACTTACTCAAAGGTACTGACCGACGCCGTCAGCGGCTCCGACAATAACAACGTGGGACGATACGAGCCTTTTATTGACTCGAGCAATCCCAAGCTGGACAAAGCGCGAGCTCTATTTGACCTCACTCACGTCGCCAAGTTCAACTTTGTGTACCGCCTGCCTATGGGCGATGGCCACATGCTCAGCTTCAGGCCGATCAACCGTTTCGTGCTCTCCGGCTGGTTGATCAGCGGCATCTTCAACCGCCAGTCCGGGGAGCCCTTCTCGGTGTGCTCAAGCATTGGGACCTTCAATCGCAATAACAACCTGCAGGCCAACCAATGCAACACCGTGAACACGGCGCTCGACATGAGCCAGCTTCGGGACGTTTTCCAATTCCGCATGACCGGCAGCGGCCCGTCCTTTGTGAGTGCCTCAGCTCTAAACCCGAGCGGTCAGGCAGCCGTGGCCGGCGGCACGCCTTTCTCCGGTCAGATCTTCACTGTGCCCGGGGCTGGAACCATCGGCACGTTGGGCAAGCGCGTCTTCGACGGGCCCTGGGACACCACTTTCGATTTCGGCTTGATGAAGGAAACCAAGATCAACGAACGCCATTCCATTCAATTGCGGATGGACGCTTCAAACTTCTTGAATCACCCCTCGTTTATCATCGCCGATCAGACGGTCACTTCGAGCACATTCGGGAAGATTACGAGCACATTCGCCAGCCGCCGCCAGATACAGTTCGCGCTGTACTACCGGTTTTAGACTTGGTAGCGCCGGCGATCTGGTCGCCAGTGGGGTTACCTTCGCGCTTGTGCAGTGTCCACGCCCGCTGATTTCAACACTGGCTGCGCGCTGACGTAGTCCAGCTTCGCCGCCGCTTTACGGACCCCCTCGAAGACGAAGAAGCGCACCGATTCCTCCATGCCAACACGTCCGGCGGCAACGCCCCGGTCCTTCATCACTTCGACGATTCGCTGGTACGGGCTCTCGTCTTCCTGCCAGACGCGAATATCGCTTGCCGACGTGGATCAATTCACGCGCGCGCATTTCCTCGAAGCCGGGCAGCACGTATGCCGGGTCGCCCTTCTGCGTGAGTACGACCGCGAAGGTGCGTTCGCTGCGTCCCCAGCGTACCCCGGTGAGGTACTGCATGGCCGGCCCCGGCTCCAGCACTACGGCCTGGAGACCGAATTCCTTCATGGCCTCCTGAAGCTTCGCAACGCGCTGGCGGTAGGTTGTCGGGGAAACTTCGGTGGTCTGCTGCGGCATCGTGATGATTCCTCGAAACTATTGGCGGCGATGACCGCCGGTGTCATCCGAACGGCTGATCGATGGCCGGGCTCTGCCTGGCTGAAGAGGCGCGCCCCGTTTTCGGTGATGTACATACAATCTTCCAGCCGCACGCCGAACTCACCATAAATGGCGACCGTGGGCTCGTCACTGAAGCACATGCCCGGCTCCAGCCTGGTCTGGTTGCCTCGCACCAGGTATGTCCATTCGTGGCCGTCCAGGCCAATACCGTGTCCAGTCCGATGCGGCAACCCTGGAACCTTGTATCCTGGTCCGAAGCCGAAATCGGTGATGACTTTGCGGGCGGCCGCATCCACGGATTCGCAGGTGGCTCCTGGTTTGGCCGCCGCCAGGGCCGCATCCTGCGCCTTGCGCTCCAGGTCCCAGATCTCGCGCTGGCGTTTGGTTGGTTGGCCGAAAACCGTGGTGCGCGTGATATCGGACTGATAGCCTTCCACCGTGCAGCCATCGTCCACCAGCACCATGTCGCCATCGCGCAATTGCTGCGGCTGAATACTGCCGTGCGGAAACGCCGTGTACTTGCCGAAAATCGCCATGGCGTTGCCCTGCACGCCCAATGCGCGGTAGGCTGCCGCGATATTGGCGCTCAACTCGCGCTGCGTCATTCCCAGGCGCAGGGTGGCGAACGCCGCCTTGTAACACTCGATCGTGATATCGTTAGCGCGCTGCATGAGGGCAAGTTCCGCGGGCGACTTGATGACCCGGCAGCCCACGGTTACCGGGTCGGCGCTGACCAACTCGAGCGCCGGCATCTGTTTTCGCAGCCCATCGAAGACGGCGAAACGAACGCGCTCCTCCAGGCCCAGGCGTCCGGTAGCCGCGCTGCGATCCTTCAGCACCTGGGCAATTCGCCGATAGGGTCCATCCGTTTCAGAAGGGATCCAGACAGGTTCGCCCTGCACCGGCAGAACCAATCCGAAGCCGCTGTCGCCGCCGCGCTTCCCGGTGTAATAGTACAAACTCGTGCCAGGCTCCATGAAGATGGCTCCCAATTTGTTTTCGCGCATGAGCCGGCGGGCCTTCTCCATGCGCGTGCGACGTTCGCCGTCGGTGATCGGCTGGACACCGTCCAGCATGGGCTTGAGTTTCTTAATAACTTCGGGAATCGGGGTTGGCTCCTGCGCTGGAGCGTTGCAGATGGGCCCGAGAGCGGCTGCGGTTGTAGTGAAAAATATTCTGCGGTTCATCATGCCACAAGTGTTGGGTTCTTCTTGTGCCACTCAGTCACCTGTTCGTACGCCAGTGCAACCCGCAGAGGCGACCCCTCATCGTAGATTTTGCCCAGGAAACTAATGGAACGCGGCATATTGTTCACGAAGCCGCACTTCATCACCACCTGCGGATTGCCGGTCAGGTTGGTAGTGGTGAGCAGCGAGTTGGGCGGCATCACGATGGTGTCCCAATCCGCCATGAACTTTTCGAACTTTTCGATCAGCAGGGTTCGCGCGCGTTGGGCCCGTATGTACTCCACCGCGGGAATCAGGCGTGATGCGCGAAAGGTGTTCGGCCAATCGCCGGGAGCCTGCCCCCGGAGATCGTGAACGCGGCCATCGCGCGTGATGTCGTCGAAGGCTGCGCCCGCTTCGGCAGTCAGCACGAAGCGGATCATGTTGATGTCTTCCGTAAATTCGCACGGCGTCATGGCGACCCCGGCTCTCTTCAGATCTGCGAGGGCCTGGTCGAAGACTCTCTTCTGGTCGCCGCTGGCGCGGTCGAAATCCTTTTGAAGAATTCCGATCTTCATGCTCTTGAGCGGGCGTCGTGGTTCCCAATGGAAGGGGTCGGCGCCCACGGTAACGTCACGGCCGTCGGGCCCGTAGACGGCATTCAGCACGATGGCGCAGTCTTCCACCCCGCGGCAGATTGGCCCTATCTTGTCCATGGTCCAACTCAACGCCATGGCCCCGTAACGGCTGATGCGCCCGTAGGTGGGGCGCAGCCCAACGGTCCCGCAGGCCTGGCTGGGCGACACAATCGAACCCAGCGTTTCCGTGCCCAGCGAGAAACCCACCAGGCCCGCCGCGGTGGAGGAAGCCGAACCTGCCGATGACCCGCTGGAGGTTTGTTCGATATTCCACGGCGTCTTGGTCATTCCCTTGAACCAGAGCCCGCCCTGCGCCAGCGCGCCCATCGAAAGCTTGGCGATCAGGACGGCGCCCGCGCTGCGCAGCCGCTCCACCACGGTGGCGTCTTTGTCCGGCACACGGTTCTGGTACGGTTCGGCGCCCCACGTCGTCAGTATGCCTTTGGTATCGAACAGATCTTTCACGCCAAACGGAATGCCGTGCAGCGGACCCCGGTAGTGGCCCGACTTGATCTCTCTATCGGCGGCGGCGGCCTGATCCATCGCCAGCTCTTCGGTGGAAGTGATCAAGCACAAAAGTTTGGGCGAATACTTCTTCATCCGCTCGATGTACATCTTGGTGAGATCGGTGGACGAAACCGCCCGCGACCGCACCAGCGGCGCCAGTTCCGTGACGCGCCAGAATGCCAGGTCTTCGAGATTCGAAGGCGCCTTGGCAGCGCCGGATTTCGGGATAGTGGTTTCGAAGCGCGGCGGCCCTTTGATGGGCTGCCGGCCGGGAAGCCCTGGGCGGAATGAGAACGCCGGCTCAGTGTCGAGCGGGATGTCGAGTTTGCGCAAGCTCTCGTAATTGCCCAGCGCCTGGTTGACGTTTCGCAGCATGGATTCCATTTCGGAATCCTGAAACTCCAGGCCAAGAAGCTTCAGGGCCGCCGCCACTTGATCCTTGGTGACGCGCATCGGTTGCTGCGGCTGCTGCCCCGGGCCGGCACCTGCCGGGCGTTGTTGGGAATTTGCTTCCCCTACAGTGGAGAGGATGCCGATCAGTTGAAGCCAGGTTCTTCTGTCCATACGGATTGCTAACCATGATACTCGAAGGTCGCGTTCCGAACGGAAGCTCGCGCCCGGTCTGAGCGCAACCCACAGGTTGCATATAGAACGGCAACGTGGTAGATTTGCAACCAGGAAGTTGCAAATAGAAAATGACAAACACAGATCGCATTGAAAAGAAGATCGTTCTTCGCGCGCCGCGCTCGCGGGTGTGGCGCGCCATTACCAACTCCGAGGAGTTTGGGGAGTGGTTCCGCGTGAAACTCGAGGGTGGATTTGTCGAGGGCGCCACCATCCGCGGTAAGATTACCCACCCTGGTTACGAGCATCTGGCCATGGAGATGCAGGTAGAGCGGATTGAGCCGGAGCAGTATTTCGCCTATCGCTGGCACCCGTATGCGATTGATCCCTCCGTCGACTACTCGAATGAGCCGATGACGCTTGTGGAGTTTCGGCTGGAAGAAACAGACGGCGGCACCTTACTCACGATTGTCGAGTCGGGCTTCGACCAAGTTCCTCTGGACCGCCGAGCCGTAGCATTCCGGATGAACGACCAGGGATGGACCCAGCAGACGCAGAACATTGAGCGCCATGTCTCGCAGCCGTAGCGCCGTGGAGGCGAGGTTGACAGAGGCAGCGCCAGTGTTTGCCGCACTAGGTGACACGACGCGCCTCAAAGTTGTTGCGCGGCTCTGCGCCGACGGGCCGCTCTCGATCACACGGCTCAGTGACGGGGCCGAGGTCACGCGTCAGGCGATCACCAAACATCTTCAGGCACTGGCCGATGCAGGTTTGGTGCGCGACCGCCGCCACGGACGCGAGCGAATTTGGGAGCTGGAGCCGCGGCGCCTGGAAATGGCGCATCGCTGCCTGAACCAGATTTCCGAACAATGGGACGCGGCAATCGGCCGTTTGAAAGCACTTGTAGAGGAGTAAGTTCGAAGGTTCGATTACGAACTCACTTCGCGCTCCTCTTGAGCAAGGCATCCAGGCTCTCACGGATCTCTCGGGTTGTCGGATGGTCCGGTCCCAGGGCCTTCTCGGCGGTGGACAGGGCGCGGCGGTATAAAGGTTCGGCGCCCGCGTCATCCCCCTCGGCTTCCAGCAAGTCCGCCAGATTCTCGAGTGACATAGCCGTGTTCGGATGGTTTGGCCCGAGAGTCTTCTCGGCTATGGCCAGGGCGCGCCGGTACAGCGGCTCGGCGCCGGCATAGTCGCCTTTCGATTCCAGCAAGCCCGCCAGGTTGTTCAGTGAACCGGCTGTATCCGGATTGTCCGGCCCCAGGGCTTTCTCCGCGATTGCGAGGGCGGAACGGAACAACGGCTCGGCGCCCCCCAGGTCCCCCTTGGATTCGAGCGACAACGCAAGGTTATTAAGCGACGTCACGCGCAAGGACAGGTAGGTTTGTTCGGCCTCGGGGTCCGGCTGCGTCTTATGTTCCAGGTAGTACTCCATCCATCGGCGGGCCTGCTCGACATTACCTGTAAATGCGTATACCTCACTCAGCCCGCGGGCGCAGTAGGGGCGCGCGGGGTCGTGCTGGATATGCTGGCTGCATTGTTTTTCCAGGCTTTCGAGCAGCCCTTCCATGCCATTCCGAGACTCGGCGCCCGGCGGCGGATGGCGCATGAAAATCACGCCCACCGAATCCGCGTAGGCCAATTTCCATTCTGCATTCCCGGCGTCTGCCAGTTGCATGACCAGCGGATAAACCTGTCCTGACAAATAGTCAAAGCCCTCCGCAACCACGATTTGAATCCCGTATTTCTGCAAGAGCTTCTGGGTACTCTGCCCGGTTGCTGAACCGGCGGTCACGCCTGCGGAATCGGTATTAGTCAAGATGCGTTTGTAATCCGCATAGACCTCTTCGCTTAATCCTCGCGGATCGATGAAATCGCGCTGCATGGGCCACAACCGCCACACCAGGTAGCCCCCGGTTTCGTAATTATTGAACATCCGGCCGGTAATTCGATGAGCCTGAATGAAGTCGGCAGATCCCGATGGAAGCTGCCAGTCGGCAGCATGCAATGCGAACACGTTCCTTTTCGCTATCGCCGGCACAACGTCGTTTACAACAAGAAAAGCCGTCGCCAACAACGTTGCTATGACCGGCAGCGCGCGCCACTTGCCTGTCGGCCCAAAAGACTTGGGGACACAGGCTGCCATCAATACCGGGCCGATCAACCCCATGAAGATGGTGTTTCTCAAGGCCATTAGAGAAAGGAGAGCGAACCCGAAGTAGAGCAACCAATCGACTGGCCGCGTGCGACGGCGGGCAAGAAACAGCGCCAGCAGCGAACCGAAAAGAACAAAACTGTAAATGCCGGGCTCCCAGAAAACCGGGCGCTGCCACTCCAGGTTTTCCGATTGAATCCCACTCGATCGGTACAGGAAGAGGATTTGGATTACCCGGAAGCCATTTGGGTTCAGGCCCGAGGCCAGAAAACAAGCTACCGCCACCAGCCACAACTGGCGCTCGTTTCGCACAGGCCTATGGCGAAGGCGTTCGATCACCGCCTCGCCGCAGTATGCGCCCAGTACCAGCCATCCTATGAAGAATCCCGCGTGGCAGTTGGACCAAATCAGAAACAACGCGGGAAGCGCCCACATTGAGCGGCGCGATTCCAAAATGGCCATCGTCACCGCAAGGAATACGAACGTCACCAGAAATGGCCGGCTCTGCTGAAAATGGAATGCCATGCCGGCGCAGACAAGCGCTGCCGCCAGGCTGATGTAGAAGTCACTGGTGCGGCGAAAGGCCATCCAGCCGGCAAGCGCGCAAAAAACGATGAGCATCGCCGCGCGCGCCAGAACCAACCCCGGGAATCCTGCCACGGAGTAGATCAGATACATGACGATTTGCGCCAGCCACTCGTGCGTGAGGTTGAAGTAACGTGTGACTTCCTCGCCGGGGTATTTGGCGGCGCCCATCCCGCTGGTATAGGAGAACGGATCGGGAACAGTCAGGGCGCGAGTCTCCAATGAGTGCTGTCCGGTTTTCAAATGCAGCCAGATGTCGGTGTCACGGATTTCACCGGTGAACAGGGAGAGCAGCAGGATCGTCGCCAGCGTCAGCAAGAGCGGCCGAAGCCAGCGCGGCGGGGCCGAACGTTCTATCGGGGCAACGGAAACCGGTCGGTTGGCGCTGCGGCGGGGCATACTGAGGCGACTCAATTGTAACATCGGCTGCCGGGGTTCTTGCAACGATCAGGGCAATGGTATACGCTTTCATTGATCTAGCACAGTCTGCTAGCTACAGGGGGAACGAATGCGTTTCGTAGCAATCACGTTAATTGCTGGGGCGATCCTTGCGCCATTTTCGTTCGGGCAGGAATCAACGGCACGGTTACTTGGCACTATTACAGATCCGACAGGCGCGGTGGTACCAAACGCCAGCGTGGTCGCGAAGAATTTGGCGACGGGACTCGAGAAGAAGGCGCAAGCCAATGAATCGGGCGACTATTCGATTCCACTCCTCCCGATTGGCCAATACACCGTAACGGGGGAAGCGGCCGGCTTCAAGACCAGCACCATCACTGGTCTCACGCTACAAGTGAACCAGGAGGCGAGGGTCGATATTAAGCTGGCGGTGGGCTCGGCAGCGGAATCCATACAGGTGGAGGCATCCTCCCCGGTGCTGGTCACCGAGGACTCTTCAGTGGGGCAGGTAATCGAAAACGTATCCATCGCCAGCATGCCTTTGAACGGGCGCGCCTTTTGGCAGTTGGCACAGTTGACACCGGGAGCAGTCTACACTCCGGGCGGCTCCGATATCGCTTCAGGTGGCGCGGGCATTCGGGCATCGCGCATCGGCCTGCGCATCAGCGGTAGTTCGCGGCTGGCAGCCGGCTGGCTGCTGGATGGTTTCGACATTACGGAATACGAACTTGGGTCCACATCCATTACTCCCTCCACCGATGCCATCGATGAGTTCAAGGTGCTGGCCGGCGGCATGAGCGCCGAGTACGCCGAGCCATCCGTTATTAACGCGGCGCTCAAGAGCGGTTCCAACAGTTTTCACGGCAGCGCTTATGAGTATTTGCGCAACGAAAAAATCCAGGCGCGAAATTTCTTTTCCCCCACGGTGCCCCCGCTGAAGCGCAACCAGTTCGGCTCCACGATTGGCGGTCCGATCAAGCACGACAAGATTTTCTTTTTCGCCGACTACGAAGGCGCGCGCACGCGCCAGGGAACTACACAGAATTCCAACGTCCCAAGCGTTCAGCAGTTGAACGGCGACTTCAGCGGCGGCCGGCCGATTTACGATCCGTTGACCACCGTCGTCAATCCTGCCAATCCGAGCCAATTCATTCGAACTCAATTCCCCGGCAACAGCATTCCAGCGAACCGCATGTCGCCGCAGGCCTTGTTTTTCAAGCCGTTGTTTCCCACGCCGAACAACGGTCCCGGCCTCTTCGTGTACTCGCCGTCGCTCTCTCTCGATACCGACAAATTCGACATCAAAATTTCGCCGCGCCTGACGGCCAAAGACAGCCTGGTTAGCCGCTACTCCTATGTCGACAACACGGAGCAGGACGTGCAGGGCTATCCGGCGCTGGGCTATTATCCATTGCATAGCAGGTCTCAGAATGCAGGCTTGAGCTACGTGCACATCTTCTCTCCTTCAGTTACGACCGAAAGCACCTTCAGCTACTATCGAACGTACTTCCTCCTCCTGAATGCGAGCACATTCAACGGACAGAACGTTGTACAGCAGGCGGGTATTACGGGATACGAAGGCATATCGAATCTGCTGCCTGCCGCTCCCTTACTCAACTTCTCCGGTTATACATCGCTCGCGGGAAATACCGACAATCGCCCTAAGGCCAACCGCATCCGCACATATCAATACCGGTCCTCATTGACATGGGCCCATGGCAAGCACCTGATGAAGTTCGGCGCGCAGCTTTCGCACCAGGCGCATGCTTTTTATCACGGCCAAAGTTCACAGGGGTCGGCTTCCTTCAACGGCCAGTACACGCAAAACCCGCTGAGCGCTGGAAACACGGGTGACGCCTTTGCCGATTTCCTCCTCGGGTATCCGAATAACATGGTGCGCTCCACGCCGCTGCAGATCTACGGCAACACGGGAAATTTTTGGGCTTTCTACGGCCAGGACGATTACCGGATCACGCGCAATCTGACGTTGAACATTGGTTTTCGCTGGGAGCTGAACTCCTTTTTGGCCGGAATCCGCGGGCAGACCAACGCCTTCGACTTCACCACGGGCAAGCTGATCATTCCTACCGTCAACGGCTCGCCAGATCTTACCGCGCAGCCGGGAGAAGCGCAGATTTATTCGACGTTTCTTCCTTTATTGGAGAGCAGCGAACAAAAGGGCCTTCCATGGTCCATCCGCTATCCTGATTATCGCGATCCTGCTCCGCGGGTCGGCTTGGCCTGGCGGGTATTCGGCAGCGATAAATGGGTCGTGCGCTCTGCGTACGGGATCTTCTACATATTCCCCGATACAAACCAGACACAAGGTCAGATCAACGCGCCCCCCTTCCAACTGACTCAGACGATCAATAACGACGTACCTACGGCGACCACCCTGACCCCCACCCGCAACCTGGCCAATTTCTTCCTCGGCAACCCGCTGGTGGCCCTAAACTCGACTCCCGCCATTACCACCGGCGGCACCCGCTACCGGCAGGCTTACACGCAGACGTGGAATTTTAATCTCCAGCACGAGTTTCGAAACCATGTAGCGGTGGAGGTTGGATACGTCGGAAATAAGAGTACCCGGCTGTCATCGGTGTCGGTGTACAACATCCCGCAGGCTGGGCCGGGAAATGTTCAGGCACGCCGGGACTATCCGCAGTGGGGCGTAATCAAGTACCTGATCTGGGGCGGAGACAGCACTTACAACAGCCTGCAGTCAAAGGTGGAAAAGCGGTTCTCGAACGGATTCTCGCTGTTGGGCTCTTACACATTTTCGAAATGTCTTGACGGCCCAGGCAGTGAAGAAGGCGGTTCTCCCGCCGCCTATCTCGACAGGTTGTACAAGGGCCCGTGCAGTTTTGATGTGCCGCATAATTTTGTCACCAGCTATGTTTGGGAGTTGCCGTTCGGTAATGGCCGCAAGTACTTCTCGCGGGCCCCGCGGGCAGTGAACACCGTCATCGGGGGCTGGCAGTGGCAAGGTATCAACACGTTTCAATCGGGTGTGCCCTACTCGGTGGGCATCAGCACCGATCGCGCCAATACCGCGGTATCGCAAATGCCGGATGCTATCGCCAAGCCAGTCGTTCTGGGAAATGTGAACTGCTGGTACTTCACTTCGGCCAATCCGGCCTGCCGCTCCCTGCTCCCGAATCAGGCAGACACTTTTGCGCTTCCGGCGCAGTATACATACGGCAACTCCGGCCGGGACATTCTGTACAACAACCGGCTCATCCAGTTCGACATGTCTCTGTACAAGACCTTCAAATTCACGGAGTCCAAGAATCTCGAGTTCCGCGCCATGGTCTACAACCTGACTAACACGCCAAGCTTTAACACTCCCGGTACCAACGAAAATCTCGCTACCGGCGGCCAGGTGACCTCTACACGAAACCAACCTCGGCTATTCGAGTTCGGTTTGAAATTCAGCTACTGAGACATTCCCTGAAGAAGACACTCATAGCGGCGCGCAACTGGATCGCAGGACCTTTATCAAGTCAGTGTCGGTGACGGCGCCCGCCTCGCTTAGTGGGCGCCATTCATTTCTGGCGTGGACTTACCAAAGTCACAGCGCCGAACTGGCATCCCGCAGACAGGCTTTGATCCTGGGCGATAATCTGTTCCGCCTTCTGTCAGGAGAGCGGTAACTCGCGACAAGTCAAATCTAATCGGTAAGCGCTGCCCGTTGCCTGCTGCCCGCGCGCATGCGTGCTGACACGCCGAGAAATACAAAGATGGTGACAGCCACAAGAACTCCGAATGAGGGCTCTGGAACGCCTGTAGGACCAGTCGGACCTGTAGGGCCAGTCGGACCAGTTGGGCCTGTGGGACCGGTCGGGCCTGTAGGACCTGCGGGACCTGAGGTGGTAGTGAGGTCATCCATGACGAAGGACCCGCCATTGGGACTGCCGGTAATCGTGACCCCCGAGAGACCCCCGGCAAAACTGATTGAGAGCAGTTCATTGCCAGGGTTACCGGAGCTCACGAAATTCTCAGAAAAGGCGGACGTGACAGCCGGCAACGGATTGCCTAACGTGTCCACGCCTCTCAAAGTGAGCATCTCGGCATAAGTGAAAAAGCCGCTGAAGCTAGTGACAGGCGTCGTAAAGTCGATCGAGACAGGTCCACCAGCCACGCAGTTTCCGCCGCTGTCGAACGTCGCACAATCCTCTGCGGCGCTGTTCCCGCCGTGCGGCGGAAATTCAGCGTCGTTGAGAGTAATGCCAGCAGTCACAATGCTGGTGTTCGAGAAGACCAGGCCCGCATATTGGGTCGTAATCAATGTTTGGTCGAAAAAACCCTCGAAATCGATCGCTATACCAGCCCGGAGCAGTTGCGCACCGGCCGTCATCAAGACGATAAGCACTAAACACGCACGGCGCATGCGACCCCCCTCTTCAGAACCGGTCTAGATTTTAAGCTGAACGGAAGGCTTGAGTCAATAGCAACATCCCAACACCTTCTTGCTGACACATAATATATACAGTGCTGAAGTCGCGATTACGCAGACTTCTGAGATACCAATAAGTACTAGGGGAAATACTCCATCCAGCTAGAGCACACCTAGCTATAGGACTAAAGTCCTGTAGCCCGAAACTAAGTCGGACCAATACTGATGATAACCGCCGAAACTGTTGACTTCAAATAATATTCATTGAAGTGACACAGTCGAGATTGCCCGAAAGCTCTTGTTAAAACACTTGACAGCCATCTCCCAAACTGTTTATATTTTACCCACCCGGTCCTATTAGGGGATGCGAAAGGGACCGCGATGAAGGAATTCTAAGCCCGATTCAAGGCGTCACTCGATCCGGATTTCACGGGAACGCAAGATAGTTCTTGGCCGCGGCGGAACACGCAAATTAATTCGAGGTTGATCAAGATGAAGACCCGAGTTGTAGGTGTAGTAGCAGGGTCAATCCTGCTTGGTTCTCTGCTCCACGCCGGCACTATCGGCGCAACCAATGTTGCGCCTAACTCCGTAAGGGCAGGTGTCGGCACGATAGTTACAGCTACTGCCGCCATTCCAGATCCGACTCTTGTGGCTTCTACGGTGAATCTTCAGCAACTGGATTCAGCCGGCAGAGCCACTGCTCTGGGTACGATGCACGATGATGGCCTCAATGGGGACGCCAGGGCCGGCGACCATATCTTCACCCTGCAGACCACTATATTTCAGCCCAACCCGGGAAGCCTTTCACTCCGCGTTTCGGCGGGGTTTCAGGGGAGCCTCTCGCGAACCTTTTCCCCCATCATGACGGTCACGGTCACGGGCACCGGGACTGCCATCGCCATCGCTTCGCCGGCTGTCTCGGCGTACTTGAACACTTCTCCCACCCTGGTGAATGGCAGCGTGGCTGACCCGTCCGCGCACGTAACCGTCAATGGCATTGCCGCCCAAGTGACGGGTGGGGCATTCAGCGCCTCGGTGCCTTTGCAGGAGGGCACGAACACTCTGACCGCGGTCGCCCAGAATAGCAACGGTACCAGCAGCACCGATAGCCGCGTGGTCACTCTCGACACGACGCCGCCGCACGTCAGCATCGATGCGCCGGCCAACAACGCGGTTACCACCGATTCGTCAGTCACAGTAACCGGCCTGGTGAACGATATCGTGGTGGGCACGGTCAACAGCCAGCAGGCGACTGTGACGGTAAATGGCGTCCCCGCCACGGTGGTGAACCGGACCTACACTGCCAGCAATATTCCGCTGAGCCTGGGTTCGAATACCATCCAGGCGACAGGCCGCGACCGGGCCGGCAACGGGGCAACCGTAAGCGTTACGGTTACCCGGCAGCCTCTCACGCAGCCGTATTTGCGGATTGTTTCCGGCAATAACCTGTCTGGTCCGATCCGAACCCTCCTGGCCGCGCCCCTGGTGGTGCAACTGGTGAGTGCGTCGGGGCAGGCCATTCCCAACACCCCGGTAGTCTTCCGCGTAACCAGCAGCGATGGAACGGTCACTGCGGGCGGGCCTCCGGGCATGCCGTCGATGGCCGTCAACACCAATGCGCAGGGTCAGGCTCAGGTGAACTTTATCCTGGGCTCGCACGCGGGCGCCGGCAATAACATGGTGACGGTTTCGTCCGCCGGAGTGGCGACCACACCGGTGTTCACCGAATCAGGGAATCCGACGGCCGCATCGATGATCGTGGTGGATTCCGGCAACGATCAGTCGGGCGTCATCGGCCAGGCGCTTCCGCTGCCATTCATCGCCATTGTGACCGACGCCGGCCACAACCGGATCGGCAACGTGCCTGTCACTTTCACAGTCACGCAGGGTAGTGGGACCATTAGCGGCCAACCGTCGTCTACCACGACATCGGACAGTGACGGGCGCGTGCAAGCTGTCTTAACGCTGGGCCCGCAAGACGGAATCAACAACAACCAGGTAACGGCCACCTTTGCGGGCAACCCGGGACTGCCGGTTACGTTTTCTGCCACCGGACGTGTCCCCGGCCCGACGCAAAATACCAAAATCAGCGGCGTGGTTCTGAACAACAGCAACGTGCCGATTTCAAACGTGACGATGCGCCTGTTCCAGACACAGCAGGGGAACAACAACAACGTCCCGCAGCAGATTGGCACGCCGGTCCCAACCAACGCACAGGGGTATTTTCAGATTCAACCGGCGCCGGTAGGTGTGTTCAAGCTGATGGCCGACGGCACCACCGGCGGAAATTACCCAACCCTGGAGTACGACATTGTCACAGTGTCGGGCCAGAACAACACCGTAGGTCTGCCGATTTATCTTCCCCTGCTGAATCCCGGAAGCCAGTTGTGCGTGAGCCCGACGACCGGCGGCACTTTAACAATTCCGCAGGCGCCGGGCTTTGCGCTGACGGTCGCGGCGGGGTCGGCGACCTTCCCCGGTGGATCGCGCAGCGGGTGCGTTTCGGTGACGCCGGTCAATATGGACAAGATCCCGATGGTCCCCGGCTTCGGACAGCAGCCGCGGTTCATTGTGACTATTCAGCCGGTGGGGACGACGTTCAACCCGCCGGCCGCGATCACCATTCCCAACGTGGACGGCTTGGCCCCGCGGGCCGTCACGGAGATGTACTCGTACGATCACGACCTGGCCTCTTTCGTGGCTATTGGAACGGGGACGGTGAGCAGCGACGGTTCGGTGATCGCGTCGGATCCGGGCGTAGGAGTGCTGAAAGCCGGCTGGCATTGCGGGGGCGACCCGAATACATCCGGCAGCGCCGGGAGTCTGGGCGTAACCCTGACTGCGGCATCGTCAACCGCAACCGCCGGAACAACAGTTACGATGACGGCCAATGGAACTCCTCCTCTTGACGGAACCTACATAAATTGGGAAGTGATCGACGATCCGGCGGATCCGAACGACGATCCGACAGTTGCCGTGTTTGTTTCTCAGCCAGGGTGTCCGGACCAGCCAACCTGCGCTGCACAACTACGGGGCGTCAAGATTGGGATTGCTTCGGTTCGTGTGACTTTCAAATGTCTCACCACCGGAGCCACGGTCACCTCTGCAATCGTCAAAGTTACATTCAACATTGGGCTCCAGCCGAAGGAAGTGAGCTTCTTCGATAACCTGTCGATCAATAAAGACCAGGTCTCACCCACCGGCATCACTCCGATCAACAACCCGGTCTGGCTTAGTACCAACGCCCCGGCCGACAACAATCCTGTAGGATATGTCCAGGGAAAAACCATGCGGGTCACGGTGAAATTTGCCATCAACCCGGTGCCGGCGTCTCCGGTGTCCAATGTCACCATCAAAGGAAACATTCCAGGGCTCGGTAATTTCGTGAAGACCGGCGTAACTATTCCTGCGGCTGCCGAAGTTGTTGTCGCCGATATTCTGGCTGACACGCCACTTCCGGCAAGCCGTACTACGTTCTATAATCCGATGACGATCAACTGGAGTCACATGGCCGACGGCAAGAGCTGTCCAAATTGCACGGCGGACGGAAGCACGGCGAACAAAGTTTACGTCACGCTTGCCGCGCCGACAGATACGGTGTATCTTACGTCGCTTCACCTTGCCGTATCTAGCGACGGAGCCACCAACAATACACAGGCCATTAACAAATCATGGGCTTTTTTCGGAAACGGCACGGCTCCGACGAACGTAAAGGGATGGGACAACAGACAGTTTATCTACTATCCGGCCGGAACTCCGTTCTCGGGATGCGCTACCAGCATCGTCGCCCTGCTGACAACCCCGACAGGAGGCGCACGGTGCGGAGCTTTCGCCCAGTTCTTCCAGAACGTGCTGGCGATGAACGGGATCGCTTCCGTCATAACGGTAGTCGACCCGGCTGAAGACAGCGGAATGCTGGTGAAGAACTGGACTTATAAGGCGACTCCGTCGTTCCCGGCTAGTCCGCAATATAAATGGTCGTTCGTGACAGTCGGCTTCAACGAGATGGTTCCCGCGCCGGCCGCCGGGGGCGTGTACGGCGATATGACCAGCGGTTCAGGCGTGCCGGGAGAGAACTCACCAACCCCCTCAGAAAAGGCGCACATCAATCACGCGATCGTGAAAGCCCCGGATACAGGTGTCTACTACGATCCATCTTATGGACTGACATACTCCGGCGCCGCGGATTTTGAAACCAAGGCGCTGGACGGATACATTCTGCATGTTCCGGGAGATCCGAACACACAGTACCGTGTCCGCAAATCAACCGGCCTGAACAAGGCCACATTTACGCCGTGAGAGTGCCGAATGACAACCAAACTTTTAGCCATACCCGTCTTGCTACTGTCCGCGGCCTCTTGTGCGGGAGCTCAGGTCACTACAGGCCGCACTGCCAGTGGAGAAATCGCCGTGCGATCAGACGCCTCGGACTCTAAGAGCATTCTGTCTACAACCCAGGTCCAGACTAAACTGCCAAATGGGCGGCTGGTCGATGGGAGTGTTATCACGCTGTATGATCCCGAGAGCCGGCTTTTCTGGTGGACGCACCAGAAGAGTATCGGCCCCGCCGACCCGGAATCCGCGCGGAAAGAGTTCCTCGGTTCCTATCGGTGCTCAGTCTTTCCCGATGAGATCGCGTGCTTCACAGCGGAGGGAAGAACCCTATGGTCGCGTATTTCCAAGACCCGGGTTTCGAGCGCCGAAGAGGGTCTGGCGGCGGTTCGGGCCACCTTGCCCGGGGAACTGGCAAAGTTCGAGTCCGGCGAGGCCATGTGGTTCACAGAAATGCCTTTGGCTCAAACCGTCGGACGGACTTTTTTTCATCCTAAGAATCCAGGCGACCCCGCAGTCCGGCTGACAATCGAAAGGATTGAACGTCTGGGTAACGGCTGGCGGGTTGACATCAGAAACGATAAAGGCGAAAGCACCAGGGTCGCGGTGAGCAGGGATTTCAAAGTTTCACCCGCCACTGTCCGCTGAGCTAGCCGGGCAGCCGCGTTGTGCGGTGCTTAGCTGCAGCTTGATCCCTTTATGGCTAACAGGAATACAAACATACGCTGCAAAGCGTGACGACTGAGGTTATCCAAAATGCAGTTCCTAACTAACTCGCGAACACCCGGATTGCCCTTGATTGCCATCGCGATACTCGGCGCAACAACCATGAACGGTCAGTTGAACCAGAACTGCATCGTCAGCGTTTTGAACCGGAATACGCCGGTCAATACCGACGGAACCTGGATTCTGCCCAACATCCCGGCCGGCTTCGGACAGGTGCGCGCACGGGCGAGCTGCCTCAACACCGGAGTAACCACTTCCGGGCAATCGAACCTGTTTACGATTCTGCCGAACCGGATGAACGCCATTCCACCAATCCCCCTCGGCCCCACCACTCCCATCCCCACTTCCCTTAACCTCACTGCGCCTACCACGAATCTGGCGACGGTCGGCCAGACCGTCCAGCTTACGGCCACGGCCGCCTATTCCGGATCAGCCAGCCAGAACGTGACGGCGAGCAGCAGCGGCATCACCTATCGCAGCACGAATGCCGCGATTGCGTCGGTTTCGGCGAACGGCGTAGTCACTGCCGGCAGCACCACCGGCGTGGCTATCCTTCAGGCCACGCTCGAGGGAACCCAAGGCATCATCAGTTTTTCAGTGGTACCCGTGGGCGCCTCCCATGGCGGCATTCCGGACTCTTGGGCGATCTCCCACGGCCTGGATCCCAATGACCCCACCATGCCCGTCGAAGACCCCGACCACGACGGCGCGACCAACCTCGAGGAGTTTCAGCACGGCACCGATCCGCACAATCCCGATACCGACGGCGATGGATTATCGGATGGCGAAGAGATCCACGGTACTCACGTGGTGAACGGTGTGGAGTTGAATACCCACCACTACGTCACTAATCCCCTGCTCATGGACACTGATGGCGACGGTGTTCCCGATGGAATCGAAATTCAGACGGGCTCCAATCCTCTGGACCCCAACAGCGTCAACCTTCATACCGCAATCACCAGCATGGATGTGCAGCCGGGCAACTTCACCTTGATCGTGAACTCGATCAGCGGCGTGGCCTCCGTCCAACTCACTGTCACCGGGCACCTGATTGACGGGCACAGCACCATCGATCTTACAAGCACGGCACGCGGAACCAATTACCTTTCGAGCAACCTGGGAGTGTGCAATTTCGGATCGCCGGACGGTCGCGTGTTTGCGGGGTCCGTCGGTCCTTGCACCATCACCGTCACGAATTCCGGCTTTACTTCCACGGTGCACGGCTCGGTCACTAATTTTACGCCCACCGATCTCTCCTTCGTCACCATTCCGGGATTTGCCAATGCTGTGGCGGTGTCAGGCGACTTTGCGTTTGTCGCGGCCGGCGCTTCAGGCCTGCAGGTGGTGAGCCTGTCTTCGAACCGCACAACCCCCGTGGTCTCCGGATCACTCAGCCTTGCCGGCAGCGCTTTTGATGTTTACCTGGTGGGCCACACCGCCTACGTGGCCGGCAGCAGTGCCTTGTCCGTAGTTGACGTCACCAATCCGACTACGCCTGTATTGCGCGGATCGTTCAACACCGGCAACTGTCTGGGGGTAGTTGTCCAGGGCACCACCGCCTACCTCAACTGTAGTTCCGGGCTGCTCCTGGTCAACGTGTCGAATCCCACGTCGATGATTCAAATCAGCTCGCTCGCCGTCGGGGGCACGCCGTGGAAACTGGCTGTTGACCCGGGCCGCCATCTCGTAGCTATGGCGTTAGGCAGTGCCGGACTGAAACTGGTGGACGTGACCAATCCGGCGGCGCCTGTGGTGAAGGGAACCGCTTCCACGGGTGACGCCCGTGCGGTGGCGCTGAACGGCACCTGGGCATTTGTGGCCGATTACACCACCAGCACCAATTCGGTGGACATCACGTCTCTCACGGCGCCCGTGGTCCGGTCACACATTGCGGATCAAAGCCTCGGAGGTCTTCTGCAGGATATCGCGCTTTTCGGCACCTTCGCCTTCGGCGCGGATGTGGTTTTCGTCAACGGAGTGCCTATCACGGACGTTTCCGACCCAACCAATCTGCAGGCGCGGTCGATCCTCAACTTCACCCAGCGGGATGACAACGGGATGGGCATTGCAGTGGATTCGGCCTTCGTGTATCTGGTCACCGAACACTTCAATCTCGATCGGGGTGGATCGTCCGGGGACAGCCGTCTTTATATAGGACAGTATCAGCCACGGCAAGACCTGGCGGGTGTTCCTCCCACGGCTGTCATAACTTCGCCGCAGAACAATTCCGTCCTGATCCAGGGCCAGCCGATCACGGTCAATGTAAACGCCACCGACGACGTCGCGGTGGCCCGGGTGGATTTCCTGGTGAACGGAGCGGTGGCCTTTTCCACCACGGTCGCGCCGTACCAATACGCGTTGAATCTCCCGACCGGGGTCAATTCGATTACGCTGGGCGCGCGCGCCTTCGACCTGGGGAATAACATGGGCACCGCGGCGAACGTGGTCATTAACCTCATACCCGACCCGCTCACCGTGGTCACCGGCCTGATCACCGACGCCGCCAATCACCCGATCTCCGGCGCAAACGTCACTGCCCCGGGAGGATTGACCGGCATCACCGGCAGTAACGGACGCTTTTCTATTCCGAGCGTGCCCACCGTATTTGGCGATATCTTTGTGACCGCCACGTTCACTCCGGCGAATCAACCCACTGAGACCGGGACCTCAGCGTCGATCCCGCCGGTTCGAGGCGGCGTCACTGACGTTGGCACGACGCAACTGATTCCGGCAACCTTCAACACAAACTTCGGCACACTGGTCTCGCAGTGCGACGACTGCTCCTTCCAGTACACCCTGCCCTTCCCGTTTTCCTTCTTCGGCACCACTCGCACCACTGCGTTCGTCGGGACCAATGGATATATTACGTTTAACGGCGCCGACAGCACCTACTCGGAAAGCCTGCCGGCGTTCAATGGAATTCCCAGGATCGCAGCCTTTTTCGACGATTTGGGACCATCCTTCAACGGGTATGATAGCTTCCCGGTTCCCGGTCTGTTCGTGAATAACCAGATTCCGGGCCAGTTCGTGGTGACCTACGTTCATGACCCCCACTACTTCGAACAGGGAGCCAACACACTACAAATTCAGCTTTACCAGGACGGGCGCATTATCTTTGCCTACCAGGGCATCAGCGCTTTGACCACCGGAACCATCACCGGTCTGACGCCGGGCCCGAACTCTCCGTCGCAGGCCATCGATTACAGCCAGCAGCGCAACGTGGACGTTCCTGCGGGAACGGCGATCTACGAGTATTTCACGGCCCAAAACCCGTTCGATTTGGATAACGGCTTCGTCATCTTCACGCCCAACGCGGGCGGTGGGTACAATGTGCGGACCTTGCAGCAGACAGCCGCGCCACACAACGCGGTCATCAGCGGCAGCTCCGGCGTTCCAGCGGCGCCCACAGGCGGCGCGTTCGCTAGCAGACCCGAACCTCGGGCCGCGGCTCCGTCCGTCAATCAGGCCTTTGCCAATGCGGTGGTAACGGTGAGGTCGTCTGGCGATCCTAAGTACATCGGGATGACTAACACGGACGCGCAAGGCAATTTTGTGTTGAGCGGAGTGCCGCGCGGCGGGATCAGCGTTACGGTAACGCGCAATGGGCAAGTGATCGGTCAGGGCGCGGGTGTATTTCCGGGCGGGCCCTTCACCACGCAGCTGGCTCTTTCAGTCGGGCTCAGCGTTCCGCCTGCACCGAAGACTGCTCCCGTTGTTCACTGAGTGAGGTACTCGAAAATGCGCTGGTTCATTCTTTTTGCTGTGTCATCGCTGCTTTCGGGAGCCGACTCGTCGTACCCGAAACCCGTGACGAACAAGATCGGCCGCGAGCTTGCTGTACCGAAGCACCTGCAGGACGACGAGGAATTCCGTACTCCAGTGCCCGACTTGCTGGAGTATGGGAAGAAGCTTTTCGTTGCCAACTGGACGGCGCAGGATGGAGCCGGAAGGCCGTTGACCAAGGGCACGGGTAAGAGCATTTCCGATTCCGCCGCTCCCTTGAGCGGGACCCGCGGCTTCAACCGGATCTCCGGTCCCGATGCCAATTCTTGCTGGGGCTGCCATAACCAGCCCTATGGAATCCCCGGAGGCGGGGGAGACTTCGTAACCAATGTTTTCGTTCTGGGCCAGCGGTTCGATTTCGTCACCTTCGATCCGGCCGACAAACTGGCAACCAAGGGCGCTCTTGATGAGCGGGCGCAGCCCATTACTCTTGAGAGCGTCGGCAACTTGCGCGCCACCACGGGCATGTTCGGCGCCGGCTATTTGGAAATGCTGGCCCGCGAGATTACTGAGGATTTGCAGACCGTCCGCGACAGCCTCAAGCTCGGAGAACGCAAACAGCTGCTCTCCAAGGGAATCTCCTTCGGCTGGCTGACGCGGCGCAAGGACGGAATGTGGGACGTCAGCGAAGTGAGCGGGCTGCCCCGCGCCAGCATTCTCGCCCCAACCCCGGTGCAGCGGCCGATGCTGATCATCCGCCCGTGGCACCAGGCCGGCAATGTTGTCTCGCTTCGCGAATTCACCAACAATGCGTTGAACCAGCACCACGGTATCCAGACCACCGAACGATTTGGCATCGATACCGATCCCGATGGCGACGGCGTGGTGAACGAAATGACCCGCGCCGACGTGACGGCCCTGACTCTATACCAGGCTGCGATGGCCGTTCCGGGAAGAGTGATCCCTAACGATCCGGAAATCGAATTGGCGGTCGCCGATGGGGAAAAAGTCTTCGCGAAAATCGGCTGTGCCGGCTGCCACGTTCCGGCCTTGCGCCTCGGGCGCTCCAATTGGACATTCACTGAGCCAAACCCGTTTAACCCAGCCACTAATTTACGTATCGGAGAGACCAAGACACTGGCCGTGGATCTCAATGACCGCTGGCTTCCGCAGCCGCGCCTGGTTCCCGCGAGCCCGGATGCGCCGTGGCTCGAGGTGCCGGCGTACACGGATTTCAAGCTGCATGACATAACCGATCCCAACGACCCCTCCGAGGCTGAACCTTTGGACATGAACCAGACGGTTTGGTCGGCGAAGTTCAGCCAGGGCAACCGCAGGTTTCTGACGAAGCGGCTGTGGGGATGCGCCAATGAGCCCCCGTACTTTCATCACGGCAGGTTCACCACGTTGCGTGAGGCCGTGCTGGCGCATTCGGGTGAAGCTCTCAATTCGCGCCGCTCATTCCAGGCGGCAACGGAATACCAGCAGGACGCGCTGATCGAATTTCTCAAGTCCCTCCAGGTTCTACCGCCCGGAACCAAGGATCTGGTTGTGGACGAGAACTTTCACGCCAAGGTCTGGCCTTCGGCAGCCCGGTGAGCAAGCGCCTGAAACCGGCCACATCCCGGTGAACTGTCCTGCCAGAACGCCGCATCCTTCCGAACCGGGAATCCAATTCAGAACGTAGCCTTCAATCGTGTTAATCTCAGTTTTTCGAGAGATTGCAGTAATGACCAGAACGATTCGTTCACGGTTCGATCACGAGGTTGGCGCCACGGTCGAGGGCTGCACGATTCTGGAGAAGCGCATCGTCATCCCACCGGACGCGGTTGAACGGCGTCGGGGAGTCTACGAATACCTCCTGGAAGTGCCGCCGACAGCGATGAAGCCCGCCTCGCCGCCGTCGACAAAGTCGGCCTCGCCTCGAAAACTGGCTCCGGAGCGTGGATCTTTTACCCGTGCCACACCCGATGAGCGGGGTGTCGTCGTCCGTCGTGTTCCTTCACGATAATCCAGGTGGAGATATCAGCGCTTCGAGTTCAGGGCAGCCCGGACTGCAGCAGCCACATTGCTCCCCAGCGCTTCCCAACCAGCGTTATTGAAGTGAACGTTGAGCGGTAATTGGATTTCTGACAGGCGCGGGAGCGCTGCCGCGTATAAGTCATCGGTGACGATACCTTGCGATTCCATCAGCCGCTGCGCTGCGGCGTTGTACCTGGGTACGTCGGACGACTCGCGAACCGGGTTCTGCTTGCCTTCCGGGACAGGTGTCGTCGTAGCCCAGATGAGCTGCGCACCCGTCGTCTTCAAGCGCTCCACCAGTGCCGCCAGGTTCTTCTCATACGCCTCAATTGGAACCTGGCGCCCGCCTTCCGGAGTGACCTTCAGGTCGTGAAGCCCCCAATTGAAATGTATGACGTCCCAGTGAGAACCACCAAGCCATGATTCGATCTTCTTAAGACCGTTGGCCGTATCCGCGCCATTTTCCGGGATGCGGTGGACGTTCGCCTGTCCTGCAAGGGCTTTTTGAACGGTAACGGTGTAGCCGATCGAGATCGAGTCACCGATTAGCAGCACGCGCGGCAGCCCCGGCTGGTCCACTACCGGCGCGAATGCCGGGCTTTGAGGACTAAAATCGTTCGCCTGCCCGAAGGCGAAGATCGAGGCCATCAGGAACACCACAATCCGCATTCCTGAATTCTATCAATCTGGATTCTACCAATGTAAATACCGGTTCAGCCGCAGGCCCCCGCTCTACCGTCCCGCGCCCAGCAGTTTCAGATCCCTCATCACGCTCAGCATGCCCGGCACCAGGGTGATCACAAACAGCACCGGCAAAATAAACACCACGATCGGGAACAGCATCTTGATGCCCGCCTTCGCCACCGCCGCATCCGCGCGCAGGCGGCGCCGCGTGCGCAGCGCATCCGCATACACCTTCAGCGCCTGCCCCAGACTGGTGCCGAACTTCTCACTCTGGATGATCATCGCCGAAAGTGATTTGATGTCCTCAATCCCCGTCCTGCGCACAAACTGGTTGAACGCCTTGCCGCGCTCCTGGCCCGCCCGCACCTGCATCACCACCGTGGTGAATTCGTTGGCCAGTTCGGGATAGATGTACATCATCTCCTCGCTCACCCGCATCATCGCCTGGTCCAGGCCCATGCCCGTTCCCAGCACAATGCCCAGCAAGTCCACGGTGTCGGGCAGGGCCTCCTGCAGCTTCCGCCGGTAGCTCTTCACCTTGCGATAAAGAATCTGCTTAGGCAGGATGAACCCGATAAGCAGCGCCGCCGCCAGCCCGCCGATCAGCGAACCTATGCCGTTGTTGGGATTGCCAAGCTGCAAATAAATCGTCCCCGCGCACAGCGCCATCACAAAGAGCAGCACGAAAATGCAGTAGAGCGCCAGTGCACTCTTGCGGCGCACGCCGGCCTGGGCCAGCAGTTTTTCCGTGCCGTTCATCCAATCCTCACCGCCCGGAAGCATGCCGATCAGGTAGAGGAAGCGGTCCAGTCCCCGGCCGGCGTTCTTGCGCCTGGTGGCGCGCGCGGTGGCAACCATGGCCTGCGATTGCAGGCCGTCCAGCCGGTCGCCCAGAGGGTCTTCCTGGCTGCGGAAGATCTCGATGCCGGTCCACGCCAGAAGAGTCAGGGTGGCGCCGGTCAAAAGAAAAAAGAGCAGGTTCGTTAGCATCGTGCTTATACCCGAACGTTGGCGATCTTGCGGATAACCAGGATCCCGACAATCTCCGAACAGATGGCGTAGGTCAAAAACTTGCTGCCCACCGGATCCGTCCACAGCAGCCGGATATACTCAGGCTTCAGAATCCAGAATCCCAGCCCCACCACAATCGGCAGTGCGCACAGCAGTCCCGCCGAAAAACGCTGCTGCGCGGTGTGCGCTTTCATTTTGGCCGCCATGTTCAAACGCTCGCGCACCAGCGTCGACAGGTTCTCCAAGACCGCCACCATGTTGGCGCCGGTCTGCCGCTGCAAAATCAAACTCGTGATGAAAAACTTCAGGTCGATCAGCGGCACTCGCTTGCCCAGCCCGTGCAGCGCAGGCTCCACCTGCGAACCCAGCCCCAACTCCTCCATGAGCTTCTTGAACTCCATTTTCACCGGGTCGCTGGTCTCGTTGGCGATGGTCTCAAGGCCGCTGTGGATGTTGTGGCCGGCGCGCATGGTGCGCGTAAACAGGTCGATGGCGTCGGGCAGTTGCTCCTCGAATTTCTTCAGCCGCCGGTTGCGCACATTTACGATGTAGACCACCGGGGCCACTCCGGCTAAGAATGCCACCAGCAGGCGCAGAAAAAAGATGCCGCCGAAAAGGCTCAGCACCACGAACGTGGTCACCGCCAGCGCCACACTGACGCCCAACACATCGGCCGCCCGGTACTTCAAATTGGCCTGTTGGATGATCTCCTGCAAACGCCGCAGCATTCCCACCCACGTCACCAGGTCGCCCAGAACCGCGAACGAACCGCGCTGCTCCCGCCGCAGCAGTTCCGGCTGCAGGCTGCTGCGGCTGCGGATATTGGTGCGCAGTTCCCGCAGCCGCGCGCTCAGCACACTCTCGGCTTCCTGCTCCGGCACCGACCAGACATAGTAGCCCGCGCCGAAGATCGCCAGCGAGAAAATCAGGCCCGCGGCCAGAAAGAACAGGAGCATTTATTTCTCCTTCACCTCGTGCTCTTCCGAAAAAATCGCCGGCGAAAGATGAATGCCGTACGATTTCAAACGGTCCCCGAAAACCGGCTTGACCCCGCAGCCGTGGAAACGGCCCAGCACTTTGCCGCGCTGGCTGATGCCCGTTCGCTCGAACATGAACAGGTCCTGCATCTCCACCTGGTCGTTCTCCACGCCCACCACCTCGGCGATTCCGGTTACTTTGCGGGTGCCGTCCGCCAGCCGGCTGCAATGCACCACCACGTTAATGGCGCTGGCAAGCTGCTGCCGGATCACCTTGTCCGGCACGTGCTGGCTGGCCATCATGACCATGGTTTCAAGGCGCGAAAAGGCGTCCCTGGGCGCGTTCGCGTGCACCGTGGTCATGGACCCGTCATGGCCCGTGTTCATGGCCTGCAGCATGTCCAGCGCTTCGGGGCCCCGCGATTCACCCACGATGATCCGGTCCGGCCGCATACGCAGCGTATTGATCAGCAGGTCGCGCTGCGTGACCGCGCCGGCGCCTTCGATGTTGGACGGGCGCGTCTCCAGGCGCACCACGTGGCTCTGCTGGAGTTGCAGTTCCGCCGTGTCTTCAATCGTGACGATGCGTTCTTCCTCTGGAATGAACCGCGACATGGTATTCAGCATGGTGGTCTTCCCCGAACCGGAACCGCCGGAGATTACCACGTTGAGCCGCGCCTCCACGCATCCGCTCATGAAGTCCAGCATCCCGGTGGTGAACGTTTCGTTCTTGAGCAGGTCCTCGGTGCTCAGCACCTTCTTGCCATAGCGGCGGATTGAGATCACGGGGCCAATTAGCGAAAGCGGCGGAATCACCGCGCAGACGCGCGAACCGTCGGCCAGGCGCGCGTCCACAATCGGCGACGAATCGTCAATGCGGCGGCCGATCGCCGACACAATCCGTTCGATGATGATGCGCACGTGCGCGTTGTCCTTAAAACGGATATTGGTTTCCACCAGCCGGCCGGCCCGTTCCACGTATATGTTGTCGAAGCCGTTGACCATGATGTCGCTGATGGACGGATCTTTGAGCAGCACCTCCAGCGGGCCCAACCCAAAAACTTCATCCAGAATTTCTTCGATCAGCTTCTCGCGCTCGCCCATCGTCATCGGAAGATTCTCGTCGATGATGAGCTTCTCCACCACGGCGCCAATCTGCCCGCGCACGCTGTCCTTGTTCAGGTCCTTGAGCTGTTCGGGAGTCAGCGAGTTGACCAGTTTGGCATGGACCAGGCTCTTGAGATCGAACCAGCGATTGGCCCCTGAGCCCGGCCGGATTACACCACGGCTACCCAAAATGAACCTCCGTAGGATTTTTCATTCTAAGCCGTTTTCTCCGCTGCCTGCTCTGCCGCGGCCATGCCCTTCCTCTTGCCTGCGGCCTTATCCACGAAAGCGCGGAACACGCGGTCCAGGTCGCCTGCCTGTTCCCGGTTAGCCACAAACGGCCGCGCTTTGTTGATGGACGCAATCACCGCCGGCGAATTCGGAATGCCGTAAAAAACCGGCTGGTTCAACGTCTGCGAGATCTGTTCGATGGTCGCCATGTTCGCCGTCACCTTCTTCGCATACCGGTTCACCACCACTTTGATCTGGTCCTGGTTGAAACCCATGCGCATCAGGAACGTGACGTAGCGCTGCGCATTGCGGATGGATGGAAATTCCTGGTCCACCACCAGGAAGATCGCCGCTGAAACCTGCGCCGCGGCCAGCACCACCTCGTTTGAAATCGTGCGCCCCCCGTCGATCACGATGGCATCGTATTTCTCCACCAGGAAGGTGGCGAAATCGCGGAACATGTGGTCGCTGAAGTGGCCGTGTTGTTCCAAAGCGTCGGGCGGCCCCACCAGGAAGAAGCCCAGCGGGTCGCGCGTCACGAAACCTTCGAACAGGGCCTGGTCCATACGTTCCAGGTTCTCCGCCACTTCCATCAGGGTGTACTGCGGCGCCGCGCCCAACTGCATGGCTACGTCGTTGCCGATCCAATCCAGATCGATGACCACGGTCGATTGCTTGCGCTGCGCCAGCACGGATGCGAAGTTCACTGCCAGCGTGGTTGTGCCCACCCCGCCCTTAGTCCCGATGAACGTGAAAATCTTGCCCAGCTTGCTTTCCCCCACGGTGCCGTGGCGCGGCGCGCGCTCCAGCCGGGCCATGGCATCGCGGAACTCAGTCCGCTTGATCGGCTGCACCAGGAATTCATTGGCGCCGGCCCGCATGCACTGAATCACGGTCTCGCCCTCGGCGTGAAAGTGGGAGGCCATCACGAAGAGATCGGGCGCCGCCTGCTTCACCTTTTCGATGGACTTGATGCACGCTTCCGGGTCGCCCGAGATGTCCACAATCAGACCGGCCGTCGGGTTCCGCTCCAGATCCTGCAGCACGCGGATGTAGAGGTTGGCGGCCACCTCCTGGTATTCCGCAACCACTTTCGAGTTCGGAATATTAAGCAGGCTCTCGCGAACCATCTCGCGGAAATGTTCGTCGCTCGAAGCGACCATTATGGAATTAGACACAATGATTCCCTGGTAACGCCGGTGATCTTGTCACCGGTCCGTTTCTTGTCTGGTAGCGCCGGTGGTCGTGCCACCGGTATGTTCTTAACCTCTCTTCTCATGGCACGCATGTCCCCGATGCGTCCTGCAGCCCACCGCTTTCCATCGGCACCATCGTAGTGAACGGCGGGATGCTCACGTCGGGAAGCCTTAAAAAACTGGAAAAGCGTCTGTACTGGTAAGCCGTGATGCTCACGCTCACCGCGTCCGGCAGGCAACTGCTACATGCCCCGCTGTCAAACGCCGCCAGGCTGCCATCGGGCTGCTGGGCAAAGTATTGCACCTGGATGCCGGCCTGGTTGGTTTGAAACTGGTCCATATCGATCATCGTCGGCACGTGGGTTTGCATGTATTGCAGCACATTGCCGGCGCTGCCGTCGGACTGCCAGCAGTGTGTGGCCGCGTAACGCGCGCCATCGCGAGTGAAGTCCACCACGCTGTGCCAGATCCAAAGCATCTGCGCCACGAACACCACCATGAAAGTCAGCGGCAGCACGACGCCCGCATAGAGCAGAGCAAATTCCGTAACCGCCTGCCCAGATCGCCCCACTATGGATCGCCCCCCGCCGTGGAGCGGGCCCCTGGCCTGCCATGCCCCGCAATCGTGCGGGGCACGAGGTTCCGTCTCACAACGAACCCCCCGCAAACGGAACCGTCACCGTGGGCCTCAGTTGAAACGGGTTCAACAGAATATACGGAATCCTCGGCTGAATCTGATATCCGTTCGCCAGTGAAACCGTTACAAAATCCGGCCGCTGCGCGCTGGCAGGAGTGTTGCACCCGCTCACATCGCACGCCCCCGGAGCCCCTGTCGCATCCAGGCATTGCGTAGTCACCTGCAGCATGTCCACGGTCAAATTGGAAATCAGGGGCAGGCCGGTCGCCGGGTCGTTGACGGCGTCGGTCAGCGCAGCCTGCGTACCCGGGTCGGCCGGATCGCAGAAATTCAGCGCCTGCTGCACCGCCAACTGACGCGCGGCCGAATACAGAATCTTGTTCAGCGAGTAGTCCAGATAAGTCCACTTGCCCAACTGAATCATCCCGGCAATCAGGAGGAACAGGACAGGCAGCCACATCGCCGTTTCCAGCACCATGTTGCCGCCGCGCCGCCGTGGCAATTTGTAATCGCCGAGCCGCCGTGTCATTGATGCAATACAACCTTTCCCGGCCCTGTAAAAGAACCCTGCACGCAGGCATTGGCGTACCGGGCATCGAACCAGCCCTGTCGCACCGGCGCCGGATTACCAATGTAGAGCACCGGGACGCGGCCGTTGGGGTCGGACGGGTCGAAAAAGGTTCCGTCCTGATTGGGTTCCACCAGGAACTGCCGGAACCCGAGCACTGTCATAGGGCTTCCGGTATTCACGGCCAGCGCGTCCACAATCGCTACCGTCATCAGGCGTCTCCCATTGCCGGCGTATGCGGGATACAGATCGGTCATCGCCTCATTGGCATCGGTGTCCGGCTGGTAGATCGGCGAAAGCGCGCCGAAATCAGTCACCGCCGTGGTGCACACCGCGGAAGTATTCTGATTGTCCAGGCGCGAGTAGATGCCGCAGAGCGCAGCTTCCACGCTGGGGTTGGCCGCGGCCGCGCACAGACCCGGCACCGCGCTGGCCCAGATTTGTTCGGTGTCTCCAAGATTCACACAGGCCAACGGCGTGTTGGCATTGCTCGACAGCGCGTTCGGAGTTGGATTGATCGATGCCGCAATCCCGGCCGCGCCGTCCTGATATAGCTGGTCGGATTCCGATAGCGTGGCGTTATTCGTGTCGAACCGGTTGAGCAGCACATACGGCACCGTCGCCAGTGCCCGCCGGCCCGCCGCTGCTGGTTCCCGGAAGGTTGATCGGAACCGGTGTGCCGGTGCACGAATAGGAAAGCGTGTAGAGCGTCGTGAATACCGAGTCGAAACCGAAGTTGACCGTGTCCGTCGGGTCCAGCGCCGCGATGGCGATAGGCACAATGTTGCAAGCGGTGCAGAGCGGGGCGCTGATGCCGGCCACGGCCTGCGCGATGATCGGCGTCTTGCGCTGCTCTCCACCGGGCAGCAGGCTCCAGAACAGCAGCGGCGCATCGGCTCTAACCGTCACGTTGACGAACAGCGCCGAGGGGTCGCTGCAATCCACAGAAGTCCCGTTTCCGGAACTGGCGGCGGCCACGGTGGAGAAGCAGGCCGGCGGGTTGATCGTGCTGGTGAGGATGCCGGTATCCTGGCCGATCGGCTGACCCGCAAAATTGTAGTTATAAGTGGGGCCAGTGCCCACCGGAGGCGGCAGCACGTTGACAATGGCCGTGTTGGCGAACAGCGTGCCGTTAAGCTGCGCGGCCGCCGATAAAGCCATGGCATTAGCAGCCTGGTGGAGTTCACCGCGCACCAGGTAAAGGCGCCCCAGGTCCAGCGCGAACCCCATCATCCCGAACAGGACCGGCACCATGATCACCAGCAGCGGCAGTGACATGGCCCCGCTCTTACTGCTTAGGTATCTGCTGGCCACGGGGTCCTACAAACTCCGCATCCGTGCCGGGAGCGGCAGGGGGCGTTTTCCCGCCCTTCTTATTCTTTTTGGCGTCTTCGGACACGGTCGGCAGGAAGGCCGACGGCATGTCCGGCAGCTTAGCTTTTTCCTCGGGACTCAACGGACGAACAAAGTGCGGAGTGATCACCACCAGCAACTCGTCGGCCGACTTTTGCGTACTATGGCTTCGAAATAGTTTGCCCAGAATCGGGATATCGCCAAGGCCCGGCAGCTTGTCGATCACATCCTGCACACGGTTGTCGATCAGCCCCGCGATCGCGAAGCTCTCGCCATCCTTGAGAATCACTTCCGTCTCGGCATGGCGCTGGCTCAGCGCTGGAATCAGGAAGCCCTGCAGCGTAACCGCATTGGCAAAATCGAGCGAGCTCACTTCGGGCGCCACTTTAAGATCGATAGCCCCCTGCGGCGTGATGGTCGGCGTAAAGTCCAGCTTCACGCCGAAAGGTTTGAATTGCACCGTGATTACAGGTGCGGTGGCGCCGCCGGTCGGAGTAGTGGTGATGGTCGGGAAAGGGAAAGATCCCCCAGCCAGAAAGCTGGCGTCTTTTCCCTCCAGGCAAACCAGGTTGGGCTCGGCCAGAATCTGCAGCAGGTTCTTCTCCTCAAGCGCCTTGATCGTGGCCCCGATATTCAGGTCCGGACGGAAGGCGAACAGGTTCAGCAGATCGGCGAAATTGACGGTATTGTTGTTGACCTGGCCGTTCTGTTGCTGAAGCTGGCTGAAGCGCGGAGCCTGAAACCCCTCCGTGCTGGTAGTGCCGATCATCTTGCCGTTGAGGCTGAACAGATTGAATCCGAATTGCGAAAGCGCCACGCGGTCAATGGCGGCGAACTTCACAGCCAGCATGATCTGCCGCGGTTCCGGGGGCGGCGGCGCTTGCAGCAGGTTGATCACTGTCTTGGCGCGTGTCTGCGCCATGCTGGCCAGTTTCTTGGAATCCTCGGCGCTCTTGACCCGTCCGCTCAGCACGATGGTTTCGCCAGTGCCCGTCACCTTGATCTCGCTGCCGTTGGCGCTATCCAGCATCTGCTGGTGGAAGCGGTCCCATTCCGAAGTATCTTTGGTGACGTCGATCTCGTAGCGCGCCGGTTCCGCATCGGTTTCCCAAATGATGAGCGTGGCGCGGCCGGGCCCCTTGGCATTCACCATCACTTCGCGCGGAGAAATCACTACGGCATCGGCCACCTTAGGCTCGGAGATGGCCACTTTCTGGATGTCCCTGGTGAACTGCAGCAGCTCACCACGGCCTTCGAGCAGCGTAAGATCGCGGATCTGAGGCCGGGTAGTCTGCGCGGCCGCTATCCAGCAACCGGCCGCCAGAATCACCAACCAACCCAGTCTCTCTGCAGCCTGGCTCATTTGAAGAGTTCCTGGACGTGCTTGTCTCCGCGGTACACATCCACCACCGTGCGCGGCCTCTCGGCCTCTCGTTTGCGGCGAGCCTCTTCCGATTCTTTCTGCGGGTCCGTCACTTTCTTCTCACCGGTCAGATCCTGCCAGACTCTGGGATCTTCCAGATTGGCCCGGGCCACATTGGTGGTGCGGCCCTTCCGTGCGCGGGCCGTCCGCGCGCTGATCATAGGGTCGAGGACTTCGGTGGTGACGGGGCCGGTGTCGGCCGATTGCGTGCTATCCAGCGGATTGCGCAGCGACAAACTGATCTTGCCTTCGTTCTTCGCCAGTTCCAGTTTCTGTGCGTCGCCCGGCAAAAGCACCAGCGTGACCACGGGCGATTTCGGCGCGCGCGGGTCCACCGCCTGGCCGGTCTGCGTCTGGCGTCCGGTGGAAAGCACCTTGACGTTTTGCAGGATGGTGGAAGTGGTGGCTTCAGCCATCGAACCAGGCCGCGTGAAAAGAACGTCCACTTTGGAATTCTGCTGAATCAACCCGGCCACGCCGCTGACATCGGTGATCTGTACGGACACTGCGCGGTATCCAGGTTCAATGGTGGCGGAGACGCCTTCGGTGGAAGTGGTGGCGGAAATTTTGGAGAGCAGCACCGGCTCATTGCGGTTCATCGGAACCATGAGGACTTTATTCCATGCGTCCTTGGCCTGAAAGAGAACTCCCTTGGGAATATCTTTCTCCGGGTACCTGACCATCTTGACGTCGCTCTGGCGCAGCAGCGTGCCGAGCGGCATGTCATGAGCGGCCACCACCACGGTGGCCTTTTTCTCTTCCTGCGGCGCTATGGCATGAGCGTACAGGAACCAGGCCAGCAAAGCCGCCGACACCCAGGCAACGCCGAATAAAAGGAATTGCTTCTGACGATCCATTCAGACCTGCGCAGACACTTGGACCTTTATATTCCAGCCGATGCTTAGTTGTAACACAGAGCACATCTCTAAGTTCCACTCTTTGTCAGCAAAGTTGCAGTTCGGTCCCGATAAATCAGCCGCCACCCTGCCTGTTCGAGCGCCGGGACCAGCGAATAATCGTTCGGCAGAAGCGCATGGGTAAAGCCGAAAGAGTCCCAATACTCGCGCCAGCCTGGACGAACCTGGGTCATCCGGGCGTATTGTTTGAGAAACTCGGCCCCGTAAAGGTCGCTGCGCCCGTCGAAGAAGACTTTTCGGGTGCCTTGTGAACGGTAAATCAAGTATCCGCCAAACTTATCCGGCGCAAACAGGCGGGCATCGGCGGGGATGTGCGGATAGGCCTCAACCGGAAACTGGTCCGGCGGAAAACCAGTGGCGGCCTGAATCCCCGGAGTGCGCAGCAAAGCCAGGCAAGCCACCAGCAGCACCGGGACCCAGGCCAGTCCGCTCATGCCAGCATCCAAGGCGCGCAAGCGGGCGCTGTAGTTCAAAAAACCAGCCAGCTTTCCCCACCGCTCAAGCGAACGGGTGATCGCGGCATTGGCAATCGGCAGCAGCAGCAGGGCGATCAGCGGCAGCCCGCGCGCGGAGCGCAGGCCCACGGCGGTAAGTAGAACGGCCAGCAGGAAATGATCCAGTCGGCCGTGCGTCAGGGCCAAAGTGCCGCCCACCATACCCAGAATTACAGTCGCGATAATTTGGCCCGCGCCGGCGGCATGGAAATCGAAGCTTTGAAATTCACCGATGCGCGAAAGCAAATCGGAATCCGTGAGGTAGCGGAAGACGTGAGTGTAGAGGTGGTAGCCATACGGGTTAAGAAGCGGAGCCAAAGCAGCCACAAAGACGGGGGCCAGTGCTTTGCCCTGTGCAGCCGCCAGTCCGGTAACGCCGGCGGTCCTTGCCGCCGGTTGCCCTCCGACCCAATAGATCAAACCAATCACCGGCGCCAAAAAAAAGCTGGCATGAAAATTGGCCCAGAGAGCAGTGAAAGCAGCAATGGTCAGCAATTGGCGCAGACCCACCCGCTCGACGCATTCCGCATAAAGCACAGCGCCCAGCAGAAACAGCCAACTGATAACGTGGGGGCGGGCCAGCCAGTGAATATTACAGGTGGATAGCAGCAGCGGGGTCATCGCGCAGGCAATCAGAAAATTTCCCTGCAGCGCCCAGTGGAGCCGGAACCAAAGCCACACGCCGAAGGCGATTACCGCGCCATAAAACAACGCCACGCCCGTCAATCCGGCCGCGCGATGGATCGAGCCGGCAGCCACATCCGAAGCCCATTCCCAGGCGAACCAGGGTTGGCCGGCGCGGGTGAATGAGTAAGGGTCGGTGCGCGGCAGGGCGCCGGTCGCGAGGATTGCCTCACCGGTTCGTATATGCCAGCCGGCGTCGGAATCCCGGAACAGCTTCTGATAGCCCTCGAACAGGAACAGGCAATAGAAAAGCGTCACACCGGCTGCCACCAGCGCCAGGTCGGGCCGCAACCATCCTCGCAAGTCTGGTGGCCCCGCAAGTCTACTGGCCCCCGTAAGTCTGCTGGCCCCGCCAGCCTACTGGCCGTTGGCGCCGATGCTGGACAGGTCGCCGGTGATGCTCTGGTAAAGGCTGACAATCCCCTGCGAGAGCTGGTTTACAGTGGTAATCAGGGCCAGCCCAACGGCGGCCACGATCAAGGCATACTCGACCAGGTCCTGCCCTTGTTCATCGCGTATGAATTGTAGTGCGAATGCTTTCAACTCTTTCATGGTCCCTCTCTGATTAATGGGCGGTAGCGGTTTTAGCCGCGTCCGTCTTCGAATCGTCCAATGGCCCAACAAAGAGCCTGCGAAAGCCGCTCCTCCATCGCATCCACCGCGATGGTTCGGCCAACTGCAAACTAAGCGTGGCGGGATTACCATCCAGACGACCCACCAATTCCAAATTCTTCAGCGCGGCTGGATGGGTCCTATTATAGCTGAGAGCTATGTCTAATTCCTTGCGCGCCTCGCCATAGTTCCCTTTTTCCATCCAGACCGCCGCCAGGTTGTTGTGCGCCGTAGCCGGGTCGGAAGTGGATTGGAAGCTGGCGATGGCCTGTTCCGCCGCATTCTGGTTGGCCAGAACCATGCCCAGATTGTTACGCGCCATCGTCGAATTGGGGTTGAGCTTGAGGGCCGCGCGAAATTCCTGGGCAGCCTCGTCGTTCTTCTTTTGCATCAGCAGGTTATAGCCCAGATTGTTGTGCAGGTAATCCACACCGGGGGATAGTTCCACAGCCCTTCGATGGGCGGCTTCACCGAGCGGCCAAAGGCCGGATTCATCGCGCAGAATGCCCAGCCAGGAATAATAGTCGGGAGCGGTTTGGGGATGGGCCTTGAGGAAACTCTCCAGCCCTTCAGTGGCTTCGTTCCGCCGATTCAACTCGCGCAGGGCCCGCACCAGCGAAATCTGCGCTTCGCCCGATTCCGGAAAGCGCGCAGCCGCCAGGCGGCCGATTTCGAGCGCCACATCGGGGAAGCCGCGCTCGCGGTACGCCTTGGCCAGTTCCAGCCGCGCAGTTATGTTGTCAGGCTCGGCAGCCACTTTATCCCTGAGCACGCGCAACTGGTAATCGCCATCGCCGGCATCCACCGCGTTCTTCACCTGGCGGTCCCAGACCGTAGGTTCGGGGCGACTGGCTGCTGGCCGGGCGGGCGCCGCAGCGCGCGCCACTGCAGTGTGGCGGGTGCAGGCACAAGCCATGATGGTCCAAACCAGGATCGGCCAGACCAGGATGCCGGACCAGGATCACACGTGCCGCCAGCGCTGGTGTTAATCTGCTCAATTCAATAACCCTAGCCAACTTCCTCAATCACCAGTGTGTCGCCCGCTATGGTGCCGGTCTGCTTCGCCGTTCCCGCTGGAAATTCCAGAATGGAATGCGCCGTCAGACACATGGACAGCCTCCAGGGCGGCACCGCATGCCTAACCTTACGAACCTTTCGGCTCTTATCCATGTAGACCAGGTCGATCGGGAACTTCATGAAGAACGTATGGACCGATTCACAAGGGCTGATCCACAGCCCCTCACCCGGTTCCAGCCGTTGACGCCCCAGCAGGCCGGTGCGCCGCTTGGCGCTGGTATCGGCCACATCCACGGACTGGCCCAAAACGGCGTTGCGGGCTGGGTTCCGCACCAATACTTTCAATTTTGAAGAATATAACACGGAAGCGACGTTTGATGTTGCGGCTCGCAGCTGAAACTTCTCGGCAGCGGTAGGGTTTAGATGTACTATAGGTTTATTCCGCCGCGTCTCCAGGAGAAGTTCGTGAACCCAGGGTGTCTCTATTTGACTTCAATTGAGCGTTTGGCTTCGTTTCGCGTTATTGCAATTCTATTCGGCGCGGCGGTGCTGTGCCTGTGGGTAGCGGCGTCGCCCTTGGCCCTGGCGCAAACCACCTCAGCCGCCACCTTCGGCGATGTGATTCAGTTGCAGGGCGGCACGCCTTCAGACGTCGTGCTCGATGAACAGCGGCAGCGGCTCTACCTGATCAGCAGCAACACCAATACGGTTCGCATTTTCGACTACACCACGAACACCGTGGTGGGCAGCATCACGGTGGGCAAGACGCCGCTGGCCGGGGCCATCTCAATGGACGGCAACTGGCTGTACGTCACCAATAGCGGGAACACCTCGCTCAGCGCGATCGATCTCACTCAGGGGCGCGTGGTGCAGACCGTACTGCTGCCCTCGGCGCCGCAGGGCGTGGAAGTGGGCGCTGATGGCCGGGCGCTGGTCAGCATGGTGGGCACAGGCGTGGTTGCGGGTGTTCCGCAGGGCACCATGGCGGTTTTTGACCGGACGCAAACGGCCGGACAGCAACTGCAGCCGGTAACGGTTCCAGCTCTTCCGACTACCCCGGTGGGGCTGCCGGCTCCCACGCTGGGCAGGCCCACCCTGACTTTCACGGGACGGTTGCTGCGGACGCCGGATGGAAGCCTGATTGTCGGAGTGATCACCCCGACCAATGCCAGCACGTATGTATTCGTTTACGAAGTGGCGTCGGGCGTGATTTTGCGGAACCGCACGGTGGCGGGCGCATCCTCGGTGCTTTCGATGTCGCCGGACGGGTCGCGCTTCATGACCGGCTTCACCATGTACGATACAGCGACGCTGGCAATCGTGGCGCAGCAGAATAACGCCAATGCGCCGTTCACGTTCAGCAGCGCCTTCAACACGGCGCAGAATGTCGGCGGCAGCGTTTTTTCCCCCGATGGCGCCACCCTCTTCAGCGCCTTCAACACGGCCCCCACCACATCGCCGCAGCCCCCGGCCAACGCGTCCACGCTGCTGGTGAATAACGCCGCCAACATGGCGATCCAACTGGGAATCAATCTGCCGGAGAGCATTGTCGCCAAAATGGCGATGAAGGCCGACGGGTCGGAAGCCTGGGGACTTTCGGATTCCGGACTGGTTCACCTGCCGCTGGCGCACCTGTACGACTACCCGATTCTGGCGCCGGAAACCACGCAGGTTTTTCTGGCGATGGACGATTGCAATCGGGGCGTGGCCACAGGCGTCCTGAAGATCAACAACCTGGGCAAGGGCCGGCTGACTTACAGCGTAGCCACCAACACCGGGACCGCGCTGGTGTATCAGCAGTCGAGCGGTCTGGCGCCTTCGACCATTACCTTCACCATGGAGCCCGGACGCTCGGGCGTGGTGCGGCAGCCGGGTACGAATATATGGACCGGCGCTGGCACCCAGCAGGGAACGCCGTTCAACGTGCTGCTTTCGTCGCCGGATGCCATCAACATACCGAACACTATTCGGGTGTACATGAATTACCGCCAGTCGGACCAGCGGGGCGTGGTGTATCCGGTGCAGACTACGCTGAACAACAACCCCGGCGGTACGGCCGGCAACACCAGCGGCAACGAAGGGCTGCAGGATATCCTGCTCGATGAAGCGCACGGCAAGCTGTATGTCACTAACTCCGGCTACAACCAGTTGGAAGTTTTCGATATTCAGAAGCAGCACTTCGTGAATCCGATTCCAGTGGGGCAGATGCCTCACCAAATGGCCCTGGGCACGGATGGAAACACGCTGTACGTGGGGAACACGGGCGGCGAATCCATCAGCATCGTGGACTTGAGTCTGGGCCGCGTGGTGGACAGCGTGACGTTTCCGCCGGTGCCGCGAAGCGGGACCTCCAACCCGATTTATCCGCGGTCGCTGGCTGTGGGCCTGTTCGGTTTGGAATTCCTCATGTCGAACGGCACCCAGTGGAAGGTAGTTGGGAACACGGCCCTGCCGCGCCCGCCGGATTCCATTACCCCGGTAACGCTGGCCGGCTGCCCCAACTGCGGCATGATATCCACGCCCGCCAACGAATTCATCCTTACGTTCAACGGCAGCGGCACCGGGTACGTATACGATTCAAGGGCCGATACGTACGTGGCCAGCCGGCTGCTGATTCCGGCGCCGATTCAAGGCTATTACGGCGTGCTGGGCGCGGGCCAGGCAGGTTCTTACTTCCTGGTGGACGGGCTGATTGTGAATCCTTCGCTCACCACCATCGGCGGTTCGGCATCGCCCGGCGCTACCGGGATCACGCCTCCGATGGGGCCTGGGCAGCCGCCCGTGGCAACCGTCGTCAACACCGGCAACCGCAACGTGGCGGCCGTGGCTCCGCTGAACAGCAACACCTTCCTGCGGCTGACCACACCGGTGCGGCAAAACATCACCGTGGCCACGCGTGACGATTCGCGGACTACTCTCGAGATGGTCAACCTGACCACGGGCGAAGTGACGCTGGCGGGAGTGACGCCGGAAAATCCGGTGGTGAACGTATTCGGCACTACGCGGTTCAACACCAGCCCGCGGCAGATGGTGGTGGACTCGGCCGGAACCACGGCCTATGCGATCACGATCTCGGGGCTGAGTGTGATTTCTCTGGCGCCCAGCGGGACCGACACGCGGCCGGCCATCAACAGCGCCGGCGGCATCGTGAATTCGGCCGACGGGACGGCCGTAGTCCAACCCGGTTCCTTCATCACCATCACGGGCCAGAACCTGGCGAGCGCAGCCACCGCGGATACCATTCCGGCGCCCACCGTGCTGGGCGGCTCCTGCGTGACCTTTGGGGACATCGCGGTGCCGCTGCTGGTCACCTCAAGCGGACAGATTCAGGCGCAGGTGCCGAACACGCTGGGGGCCGGAACGCAGGTGGTGGAAGTGCGGTCACTGGCCACCGCGCAGGATAGCGATCCGGTAGAGATCACGGTGCGGCCCAGCGGCAACTAGAGTACTGAAGCTCCAACCGAGCCGCGACCGTGAGGGAGCCGGTTTCTTTCTGGAGTTCTTTGCGTCTTCCTCTTTGCGCTTTGCAAGGCAGTTTTCGTAATCTGGTCAAGGTTTGCAAACCCAAGATCAAGGTTTGCAAACCCCAAGCTTCACGCCAAACGCCGCCTCGCTGCTCCACCGCCCGCCCTGCCGGTGCTCAATGTGGAATGACTTCGTCGCGGCATCGGCCCGAATGCGCCAGTCCGTCTCCGCCGCCGGGGCGGACTTCAGCCGCAGCGGCTTCACGCTGGTCTGCTTGATGGTCCAGCTATCGCCGCCATCCTGCGATCCGTAGAGTTCGTAGCGGTCGCCATCGCCGCCCAATCCCCGGTCGATGATTAAGTTGCCGCTCTTGGCATCGTCGAAAAGAATCTGCTGGATGGAACCAATTCGCGATTCGCCGAAGATCATGCTCTGGCGCCACGTCTTGCCTCCATCGCGGGTGATCAGCAGGAACGGGTCCTGCGGAAGCGGCGAAAGCGATAGGCCGGTGGCAAAGCCGGTTTCGGCGTCAATGAACTGGATGTGATCCAGTCCGGCGCCGCGAATACGCTCGTGTACTTCGCGCCAGGTGTGCCCGGAGTCTTCGCTGCCCAGCAGCACCGCATACAGCGTGGCGGCCTCGGCATGAATATTACCAGCGGCGAAAATCCGCGTGGCGGCGGCGGTAGCGGAACCGGCGGCGGCCAACTCCAGGTAAATCTGACAGGGATCGTCCTCGGAGCAGGCCAGGCCGGCGGAACGGATATCTTCTTCCGAACACTCGAATGGCACCAGCATCGGCTTTCCGGAATTCTCCAGAATCGGCTGCGGCGGTGCAGTCGCAGGTGCAGCCGCTGGCGCCGTGGGCGGAGCAGCGGGCGGAACAGCCGGAGGCTGATCCTGGGCCATCGCCGCGAAAACTGCCAGCATGAATAGAATTAAGCGCCGCATAGCTCCAAAGGGCTATTAATAAATGGCTCTTTCGTAACTCATGAAATTACCCCGCAACCTGTAACGTTGTTACTGGGTTATCTCGTCTACTTGGTAAATCCCCGTTACGACAGCGGGCGCACTCACCCCTATCACCCAAACGCGCCCGCTTTTTTATTTTTGTTACTCATCGAACATTCCTTCAAACAGCGAAGTGCTCAGATACCGCTCGGCGGCATCGGGCAGCACCGCGACAATCGTCTTGCCGGCGAACTCCGGTAGTTTCCCTAGCCGCACTGCTACCGCCACCGCGGCGCCGCACGAAATTCCCGCCAGAATTCCTTCTTCTTTGGACAGACGCCGCGCATACTCGATGGATTCCTCATTGGTCACCAGTTCCATGCGATCCACCATTTTCAGATCCAGCGTATCCGGAATGAAGCCAGCGCCGATTCCCTGTATCTTGTGCGGCCCCGGCCGCATCGCCTGGCCCGCCAGGTGCTGCGTGATCACCGGGCTTGACACCGGCTCCACCCCCACCGATAGAATCTTCTTTCCCTTGTCATTCTTGATGTAGCGTGAGACGCCCGTAATGGTGCCCCCGGTGCCGATGCCGGAAACCAGCACGTCAACGGCGCCATCGGTATCTTCCCAGATTTCCGGGCCCGTCGTGCGGAAGTGAATCTCGGGATTCGCCGGGTTCTTGAACTGCTGCAGCAGCACGTAGCGCGTCGGCTCCGACGCCACCAGTTCCTCCGCCTTGGCGATCGACCCCGCCATGCCCTGCGAACCCTCGGTCAGCAGCAGATTCGCACCCAGCGCCTTCAGGACGTTCCGGCGCTCTACGGACATGGTTTCCGGCATCGTCAGGGTGATGGGATAGCCGCGGGCAGCCGCCACAAACGCCAGCGCGATGCCGGTGTTGCCGCTGGTGGGCTCGATGAGTTCCTTGCCGGGCTTCAGAATGCCGCGCTTCTCGGCGTCCCACACCATGGAAGCCCCGATGCGGCACTTCACGGAGTAGGCCGGATTGCGCCCTTCAATCTTGGCCAGGATGGTGGCCTTGGCTCCTTCCGTCACGCGGTTCAGCCGAACCAGCGGCGTGCGGCCAATGCTGAGCGAATTATCGTCGTAGACTCGCAACTTTAGATCTCCCAGTTCAAAACGTACTTGCTCTTCTTCTCTTGCCAGCCGCGAATCAGTTCGGCAAAGCTGGTCTTGTCGATGATGTCTGAAACCGCCTGGTCCACCCGTTCCCACATGCCGCCGAAAGGCGTCTCCAGCCTCCTGCGCGAGCGGTTCTTGCCCTGCTGCGGGCCCTCCACGAAGCGCAGCACTTCTCCCACGGTTAAAGAGTCAGCCGGCCGCGCCAGCAGATATCCACCCTCGGCGCCGCGGCGCGATTCCACAAAACCGGCCTGTTTCAGGCTGGCTAGGATCAGCTCCAGGAACTTCTGCGGAATTTTCTGGCGGCCGGCAATATCGGCAATTCGCACGGGCTCGCCCGGCCGCTGCGAGGCCAGGTCAAAGATCGCCTGCAACGCGTACTCACCTTTCACTGATATGTTCATCGGAGAACCGATATGTTGATTCCCGTGGGATGGTGGAATCACCCATATCCTACTAGAGATTGTAGGACTTCCACGCGGGAGTACGCAATGCGGATGACCAAAAAAAATCGCGCCGGGTCGCGCCTCCAGAGGGCCCAACCCGGCGCGAAACCCGCCGCCAAGCAAAAGAGGAGTCTCGGATCAGAACGTAAAACGCAGCGACATATCCAGCCGCCGGTTGTTAGCCGTGCTGCCACCTTGACCCATGCCGCCCGGTCCGCCGCCGCCGCCGAAGCCGGTATTCACGCTCGAAGGCTGCCCGAATTGGGGTGAGTTAAGATTGCCGGTGTAACCGCCCGGATTGAAGTGGTTCAAAATGTTATTGACTGACAGCGAAAGAGTAATGTTGTAGCGGTGTTCGGTGAGATCGCCACCCGGACCGCCGCCGCCCCTGCCGCCGCGAGGTCCACCTGCACCCGGGCCTCCCCCCATACGCATGCCGCCGCCACCGCCCGGACCACCCGCGCCGCCGCCTCGTGGGCCGCCACCACCGCCCGGACCGCCGCGTCCGCCGCCCGGACCACCACCGGGGGGGCCGCCGCCCATATCTCCCACCATCGCCGCACCCCTGCGCGCAGGACCGAAGCCGAAGGTGCGGCTCACGCGCATGTTCACCGAAATCAGGCCGGCGCTGGTCAGGTAATTGCGCGGCACCAGGTTTGCCAACACCCCGGGATTTGGATCGGTGCAGAAATCTCCCAGCGGAGTCTGGTCCGGAACCAGGCAAGAGCCGGTCGCAAACGTAGGCCGGCCATTCGTCAGGGTATTGCCGTAGATGTCCCGCCCCAGAGTGACGTCATAAGGAGATCCGGACTGAATGGTCACGAAGGGGCTGAACCGGATATTGGCCGGCGCCAGCACCGAACCGATCAACTGGAAGCGGTGCTTGCGCTCGAGCGAGGACCGGCCCCAATCCTGCAAAAAATCGTATGGGTTCGACGGTGTTCCGGGCAGATCCGACGCACGGTTGAAACTGTAGTTGCCGAACAGGGAGATCTTGCTGTTGAAGCGCGTGTTGAAATTGAACATCAGGATGTTCTGCTTCAAAATGCCGCCCGATTCATACTCGAAAAGGTTGCCGGCCGCCAAACCGTAGGGTCGAACACCGCTCTCGGGTTGGCCCACGACGTAAGTGCCCGGCAGCGGCGTGTTGATGGGAACGGTCTGCGACAGGTGCAGCCCGCGCGTATTCGTGTAGGTGACGGCCACCGTTGTGTTGCGCGGCAACTGGCGCTCCATGCCGATGGCGGTCTGCATCAAATAGTCCGGCCGCAGCCTGGGATCAAGTCTGTAAATGCTGTTTTGCGCCGGGCTCAATCCGGCAATCGACGGAACGTTGGGGAACGTATCCGGATTCGTCACCGTGTAATTGAGTTGATTGGTGCCGTTGAGCAGGAAGGCGCGCTCGATCAGCGTGTCGGCCACGCGGTCGTAGAATATTCCGAAGCCGCCGCGGAACACTGTCTTCTGCCGCCCGTTCTTGACTGCTGCCGGGAGCATACGCGAACCCAAAGCGCGGCGCGAAATCTTTATGGTCGGAAATGTTGCCCTGGATTTCGTAGCGCAACCCGTAGCTGAGCGTCAGGTTTGATTTCACGCGCCAGTCATCCTGGGCGAAAACCCCGCGTCGTACTGGATAATGCTGATGTAGGGATTGCCCGCATCAATCACGAATTGCGAAGCTCCCCCGCCGTACTGGCGGATCATGGCTCGGCGAAAAGCCCATCTGCTGGAACAAAAGAGTGCGGCGGTACTGCTCGATGGCCAGGATCGTCGTAGTCTGGCCGGGAACAATCTGGTTGTTGGCGTCAAGCACCGGCGCCACGCCGCCGTTGAAGATGAACGAGCCGCCGAAACCATCGGGAGACATGCTGCGGTCCGACTCGCGGCGCGCGCGCACGCCGAAGCGGAAGGTGTGCGTCCCGTGGGAAATCGACGTGTAGTTCTGCAATTCGAAATGCGCCTTCGTGTCGTAATTGGTTCCCCAGTTCGCTCCGCCCGCGTTGAACGCGCCCGAAACGCTGAATGAGGGCAGCAGGTTGCCGATCGAATTCGTGTAGCTCCGCGTGTACTGAAAGCGCGTCTCGTTGACCGTTTTGGGATTGATAATGGAGGTCTCCGTGAGCATCAGGTTCTGGTTATCGCCGGTCGAGTTGTAAGCCGTGTTGGCGTAAGGCGGCGGCAGCGTGCGTCCGCCTATGCCCTGATTCTCACGCGAGTTCCACCCCTGTTCGAAGCGGGCCACCAGGGTGTTGTTGGTACTCAGCGCATAGTCCACGCGGCCGTCGAAACTGGTACGCGTATTGGGCGTGACCACGGCCTCCGAAATCAAAGTTTGCTGCAGGCTGATCGGGTCCAGGAACGGCGCATAAACGATAGCGTTGTCCGTGATCTGCCGCCGCGTGAAGTCCAGGAAGAATGAGGACTTTTTGCTGATCGGGCCGCCGATGTTGCCGCCAAAATTGCGATTTGAGAAATCCGGCTTGTTGTTGGCGAACGGATTGCGCGAGTTGAATACGCCGTCGCTGTCGTTGAAATTCATCCCGCCGCGGAACCGGTCCGTGCCCGGCCTGGTCAGAATCTCGATGCGGCCAAAGCCCAGCTTGTCATACTCCGCCGAGAAGGGATTCTGGTTGATGCGGATCTCGCGGATGGATTCCTTGGGGGGCAGGTTGCCGCCGCTGAATCCATCAATGTAGATGGAGCCGCCGTTGGGCCCGGCGCCGGGGCCGGCCAGCGCCTGTAGCGCGTCCGACAGATCGTCTGGATCGTCCGGCAGCGCTGCCAGGTCTTCACCGCGCAGAACCAGGGCCGTGGCGTTGTTGTCCGGCTCCACGCTAATACTGGGACCGGCCTCGGCCTTGACGGTGACTTCCTGCTTTTCGGCGCTGACATTCATTTGAATGGGTACCACCAGGCTGCCGCCGGCCGCGATGGTTACCGGCGTATTCACCGGAGCGAAACCGGGAAATGTCACGTGAACCGTATACTGGCCGGGCGCGAGACCCTGAAAGACGTAAGTGCCATCGGCTTGCGTTTGGGCTGTCTTCGTCGTGCCGGCCCCCGTAAGCGTAATCGTGGCCGCGGGAATCACGGCGCCGGAATCGTCCGTCATCGTGCCGCGAAGCGTACCGCCTGTCTGTTGGGCAAGCGCGCTCCAAACTGTGAGGGCGACTGCTAGAACTATAGAACAACTTCTGCGCGAATTAACCATTACGTCCTCTTCTTGTTTGGACTGAGAATGCTTCGTTAGGCTGAAAAACTCTACATTGTTGTCTACTGCCCGGCGTCGCCGCCGCCGCCAGGTTCCACCCGCTCATAATGTCGCGCGTCGCATTGGGCGAAGCGGTGAGCAGAGGTTCCACTCCTGCCAGCAGCGTGATGGCCGTGACGCGGCCCGGGTCCGTGCCCTGTGTGGTGGAAACCATGATCGCGTCGCCCACCTTGAGTTCCGTCAGCGGCATAGCCGGAAGGTTATCCAGCATCTGGCCTACATCGCCGCCCCGGCCGCCACCCATGCCGCGCCCTTGTCCACCGCCTGCACCGGCCGCACCCTGTCCATCGCCCCGTCCGGCTCCCGCGCCCTGTCCGGCTCCCGTTCCGGCGCCTTGCGCGGCCTGGCCATAGCGGCGCGCCAGCATCCTGGCAGCCTGGTCCGGCAGCTTCTTCATTGTGGAATCGGCGCTCACCCGGATGATCAGGGGCTTCTTCGTGGCCAGGTCCTTAACGGTGAGTTCGCCCGAAGACGCATCGATGGCTGTGATGGTCGCGGCAATCTGACGGAAGGAACCCGAAACGATCCTTTCGGCCTTAATCACGCTGCCGTCCTCGGTCTTATCGCCCAGCACCCGCATCTGGTCGCCCACATGGATCTCGCCAAAATTGCTCGTCTTGGCGTCGCTGAACCGCGCCGAATCGAGCGAGTACTGGTGGTAAACCGTCTTGTCGGACGACTGAACCGTGATGGTTTTCGGACCTACTTTGATGGTGGCGGTTTTGGCTGTGGCGTCCGTCGCGGTCACGGTTCCCGTGGTGCCTCGCTTCTTCCAATCGTCCTGATCCTTCTGTTGCAACTCCGCCAGGTCGGCTTTCGTTCGGACAATCAGCGAACTGGCTTGCATCGTCTTCTGGTCAGGCGCGGTCTGGCGGACAATGGCTACTACCCTATCCCCAGGCTCGAGCGCCGAAAGGAGCATCTTGTTTCCCTTCTTCGGATCGCTCTCGCCTGCCGGCATGTGCAGCACCAGGGTCTTCTCGGTGGTCGCAATCGCAACCACTTCGCCCTTGTCGTTTTTCAGGGTTACCTGATTGTTGGGAGCGTCCACTGCCGTTACCGTGCCCGCAACCTGGGAGCGTTGAGCCGGTGGGGCTTGGGCGAAAACTCCGGGGCAAAGGGCGGTCAGTGTGGCTAAAACCAGGATTCCTAAAACCTTCATTTGTCTTCCTCTAGGGATTCAAAGCCGATTTCGGCAGCTATGAAAACGGCGATGGACCGTTCCTGAAGGTTACATGCTCAACGTGGTCTGGGAGATCAGCGCCGGTAATGACTGCCAAAATGCCTTGCCGGAGCAACCGTGCTGGTAACCGTGAGAAAGGGAACGCCTGCGAAAACTGTGAGGAAAAGACGATGCAGGAGGGACTAACTACCTAGGATGGATTAAAGGAAGCCGGGTGCCGCGCAGGTTTCATGGCGCTTACGCGGCACACCAGCAAATTCACACAGCAAATTGCAATCGGAGCAAGCGCTCTTAGCGGGTGCCGCCGTCTTTCTTGGGTGTATCGTCCTTCTTCTTGCCCTTTTTCTTGCCCTTCTTGGTGTCTTCCTTCTTGGGGGCATCCTGCGCGAACGTCACAGCCACGGTACCGAAAGCGAACGTCAGGGCAAGCATCAGCGTCATCAATCTCTTCATTAGTGTTGGTTCTCCTTATGGATTTTGACGATTATTTTCTCGTCTGGGGCTATGATAGCGAACGCTACATGAAGGGTCTCTTAATGCACAATTAAAATCAGTTCATGTGGCGGTCACAGACGTTTTTTCTTTTACATGCTTCGATAACAACTTATTTTTCAAAAGCTTAAAACCATATCTAGGCCGCAAAAACCCGGGTTCCATGCCCGTGCCTGTTACGGTGGAATTGGGATGAACAAGGCTGAAATTGCAAAACGACTAGCCCGGCAATTTGGTTTGAGCGACGCCGAGGGCGCGGACCGTTTAGGCCGCGTGATTCACTGGATTCTGACGAACCTGAGAAAGGGACGGCCAACCTCGCTTCCAGGTTTGGGCCGCTTCGTCCGGGGCGCGGATGGGAAGGTGTCGTTTGAACGCGATAGGGGACCACGCCGTGGTTAAACTGGTGGAACAACTGGCGCAGGTGGTGATCCGCGGCCTGGCGGCTGGCAAGAGCATAGAAATTGACGAATTGGGTATCTTCCACCCTGACCCTGTTAACGGCTTGCGATTCGAACCGCGCCTCTTGCCTCAAGTTTTCGTCGCCTATGCAAAGGAAGACCGGGTCGTGGCCGAGCAGCTTTATGACGCACTCGAAGCCGCCGGCTTCAGCCCGTGGATGGACGTGCGCAAATTGTTGCCCGGGCAGAACTGGCAGCTCGCCATTGAGAACGCCGTCGAGGATTCGGATTTTTTCTTAGCCTGCTTTTCCACTACTTCAGCCAGAAAGAAAGGCGGCTTCCAGGCCGAGATTCGCCTCGCGCTTGACTACGCCCGCCACATCCCCCTGGAAGAAATCTTCGTGGTCCCCGTGCGTCTGGACGAATGCCCGGTGCCGCGGTCGATCCAGCGGGAATTGCAATATATCGACCTGTTTCCCAACTGGCCGAACGGCATACGGCGCCTGCTTACCATGATGCGCCGTGAAGTAAGCCGGCGAACCGCCGCCCGGCTCGGTCTGGCCTGATGGGGTTCAAGCGAGCATCGGCCCAGTGTCTCTGATGGCATATAATCGAGATTCTTCTCATGCTGACCCTGGAAAAATACTCCCTTGGGGTGGGTGACCGCTTCGCTCATCAGGCCAAAGCGCAGTTGCGGGCTTGCATGATGGCGGCCGATGGCGGCGCTACCGTGATTCCAGTCTGGAACAAGTCGAATCGCGAGCACGGGATTGTGGGCTCCGATCCTTCGAGCGTGCGGGCGGCCGCCGATGCAGCGGTGCGGCAGCTCGGTTGGCGCCTGCCGTACCACGTGGACGCAGACCATATCAATCTAACAACCGTGGACCGCTTCATCGCGGCCAGCGATTTCTACACCCTTGACGTGGCCTCGGCCATTGGGCAGCCCGCGGCGCCGGCAGACGTCGAAAGCTTTCTCGATCATCATCCCGAATTGACGGGAAGCGTAAGCATTCCGGGGATCGACGAGCCTTTCGCGATTACGCGAGACGCGGCCAGGGCGATCGCCGGCAAGTACCTGTTCGCCGTGCAACAGGCAGGCTGCATTTACAGGCACATTGCCGGACGCAAGGGCGAGAGCGGCTTCATCACCGAAGTTTCGATGGATGAGACCGACGCACCGCAGACGCCTCCCGAACTGCTGGTGATTCTGGCGGCCATTGCCGGCGAAGGGATTCCGATCCAGACCATTGCTCCAAAATTCACCGGCCGCTTCAACAAGGGCGTGGACTATGCGGGCGACGTGCGGCAGTTCGAGAAGGAGTTCGGCGAGGATCTGGCGGTGATCGCATTCGCCACCGGCCAGTACCGGCTGCCGAAAAACCTCAAGCTGAGCGTACATTCGGGCAGCGATAAATTTTCCATCTACGCGCCCATGCGGCGGGCGCTTCGGAAATCCGGCGCCGGAGTGCACATCAAGACGGCCGGCACCACCTGGCTCGAGGAACTGATCGGGCTGGCCGAAGCCGGCGGCGAAGGGCTGGCTCTGGCCAAGGAAGTCTACGCACAGGCGTTCGCCCACCGCGATGAGTTGTGCCAGCCGTATGCTGCTGTGATCGACATCGACTACGCCAAGTTGCCCTCGCCCGACGAAGTGCTGCACTGGTCGTCCAGCCAGTATACGTCTGCCCTGCGGCACCGCCAGTCTGACCCGGAGTTCAATCCGAACGTACGGCAGTTACTGCACGTCGGCTTCAAGGTTGCGGCCAGGATGGGCGACCGGTATTTGAAAATGTTGGAGCAGTGCGAGGAATCCATTTCGCGCAACGTGACCCAGAATCTCTTTGACCGGCATATCAAGCCGTTGTTCTTGGAGAGTTAAACAGGCGCTGCACTAAAATAGAGGCAGTGTCGCCTCCTTTTCGATCCTACGTGGTGGTCTCGCGTGAGCAACTGGCGCGCAATTTCCGCAACGTCCGTTCCGTGGTCGGTCCCCATATCGAAGTGGCAGGGGTAGTCAAGGCGGATGCTTATGGCCACGGCGCGCTGGAAGTTTCACGGGTCCTGGTGGCGGAAGGCGCGCGCTGGCTGGCAGTCAGTTCCGTGGAGGAAGGCGTGACCCTGCGCGGCGCCGGCATCCGCCAGCCGCGCATTCTGGTGATGGGCGGATTTCTGCCGTACGAGAGTGATGCCCTGCTGGAGTTCGATCTGACTCCTACCGTCCACTCGCTCCCACAGATGCTCCAACTGGAGGGCCTGGCGCGTGGTTCCGGGAGGACGATCCGCTATCACCTCAAGATCGATTCCGGCATGGGACGCCTGGGAACGCGCGCCCCGGCTTCGGAAATCCTGGCGGCCCTGTCCCAAACCCGTCACGCGCACCTCGAAGGCCTGATGACCCACTTCGCCTCGGCGGCGGACTACACATCCACCCAAACTGTGGAGCAGTTGGCTTACTTTCACACTGTCTGCGAGGAGCTGCGGCGGGCCGGCGTGAATGCCGCTCACCTCCACACCTCCAGCACCAACGCCATCGGGTACGGCCGCACGGAGGGCTGGCACAACATGGTGCGCGCGGGGCATGCGTTGTACGGGTACGTGTCGCCGGCCCGCGGCGAGGGTCCGACGCAATTGCTCGACGTTAAGCCCAGCCTCACCTGGAAGGCCAAACTGCTGGCCGTCAAAGATATTCCCGAGGGCGCGCTGGTGGGTTACGGCGGCGGGTTTCGCGCACCGCGGCCCATGCGCATTGGCATTCTGGGCGCGGGCTACGCCGACGGCATTTTCCACCGGCTCTCCAACCGCGGGAAAGTCATCGCCGATGGCAAGCTCACCCCCATCCTGGGTAGCATCTCAATGGACCTGACCACCATCGACCTCAGCCACACCGATGTTCTCGGGCCCGGTGACGACGTAACGCTGCTCGGCCGCGAAGGCGAAATCTGCCAGGATGCCCAACAGATCGCCAGAGCAGCAGGTACCATTTCATACAATATTTTGTGCAGTATCAGCGCCCGCGTGAGGCGCGTTTATGTATAAGTCGATGGTAAGTCAATGGGATAGATCTTAGGCCTAGGCACGCCGAAAAACGGCCTCTGAAATGCTCGTAATCGTTCTGAATGTAACGGAGAATGCATTAGTGCGGTGATATCATAGGAAACGGATGAGCTTACTGTCGCCAAGACTTCAACTAAGGGTGTCGCAGAAGCAGATTCTGACTCCTGGCCTAGTCCAGATGGTCACGGTCCTCCAGCTTAACAGGCTGGAATTAAAGGACATGATCACCCAGGAAATCGTCAAGAATCCGGTCCTCGAGGAAGCCACCGAGGTGGATGGCGATGAGATCACACCCGAGGAACTCCTGCCTCTGCTGGAAGCGGAAACGCTGACTGACTCGGCTGACCGTCAACTTTTGGATGCAGCCGTACTAACCGACGCTAATTCCTTGAACGGGTCGGTGGGCGATGTCGCCATCAACGGCAATCTTTTTCCGGATGCCGAGGAGACCGCCTCAGCCGCAGCCGTGACGGCCGAGGCCGATATCACGGCGCCAAATGATCCGCTGCTGGATACGCCGGCGGTCACAGACCCGTTTGATGAGATCGATTTCGGCTCCTTCTTCGATGACTACCTCGATCCCGGGTATAAGACGCCGGCCGCAGAGGCCAACGAAAAGCCCTCTTTCGAGACGTTCCTCTCCGCCCCGGTAACCCTGGGCGATCACCTGCGGTCACAGTTGAGCGTCAGCCTGATTTCCGATGAGGTTCGAACCGCGGCAGAGTCCATCATCGGCAACCTGGACGAAGACGGCTACCTGTTTACGTCGCTCGAGGAAATCACATCGGTTGGAGAACACAAAGCGGAACACGTGGACCAGGCACTGCGCGTGGTGCAGGCGCTTGATCCGGCCGGGGTGGGCGCCCGCGATTTGCGGGAGTGCCTGCTGCTGCAGATCGAAAGCCTTAACGGGCGCGGCGGCGTGGCCTGGCAAATCATAACCAGCCATCTGCGCCTGCTCGAAACCAAGCAGTTCAAGGAACTCGCCAAAATTCTGGGACGGCCGCCGGAGCACATCGAAGTCGCCGTCAGCATGATCCAGCATCTCAATCCGCGCCCGGGATTGCGCTACTCCGGCGCCGGCGCGCGCGTGGTGGAACCGGACGTCTATTTCATCAAGGATGGCGACGATTACATCATCCAGATGAATGATGAGGATGTGCCGCAGCTTCGGCTGAATGCGCAGTACCGCAAAATGCTGGAGCGCGATCAGGGCGCTACCAAAGAGGTTCGCGATTATGTGCGCGAACGGTACGTTTCGGCCATCCAGCTCATGAAGAATATCGAGCAGAGGAAGCAGACCATCATGAAGGTCTGCCAGGCCATTGTCCGCCGCCAGATGGAATTCCTGAGCCTGGGCCTGGATTCGCTGAAGCCCATGATGATCAAGGAAGTGGCCGAGGAAGTCGGCGTGCACCCTTCCACCGTGAGCCGCGCGGTGTCCAGCAAGTATGTGCACACGCCGCAGGGCGTTTTCGAACTCCGCTATTTCTTTTCGGAAGCCGTCCAAGGCCCCATGGGCGGAGGGACGCCGCTGCTTCTGCTGAAACGTAAAGTGAAGAAGATGATTGAGGACGAAGACCGCGCCAAGCCTCTCACCGACGATCAGATTACCCTGCTGTTGCAGGGCGAAGGGATCAACGTCACGCGGCGGACCGTGGCGAAATATCGCGAGGACATGAAAATTCCCTCTACCCACCAGCGCCGCGTCCGTAGTTGACCGGCCCGCCTCATAACGGAGAGCCGGTATCGATGGGGATGCGATGGCCTTGTTGAAAGGAAGATCCTATGAAGATCACATACACCGGCAGGCAAGTGGAACTGGCTCCAGCGCAACTGAAGAAGCTGGAGGCGCGCTTTCTGAAGATCGGCAAACTGCTGGATGGCAGGCGCGAATGCGAAGCCCACGTGATTCTATCGCTGGAGCGGCACCTGCACCATGCCGAAGTGACCGTCAACTACTACAATCATCAACTGGCAGGACTGGGGTCGAATGCGGATCTGTTCAACGCGATTCATGCCGCCGCCGAGAAGCTTGAGAAGCAGTGCGTCAAGGCCGTCACTAAGTGGCGCGATGCCAAGCGGGCCCCGCACGAGGTCCCTTCGGAAGTGGAGGCCGAGAGCCCGGCGCCTCAGATCAGCGAACCCGAGCCTGAAGCCGAAATCGAACGGCGCGTTTACCGGGTCAACCATTTTAAGAAACGCAAACCTATGACACTCGACGAGGCGCTCTTGCAGATGGATGCCCGCCGTGATTATCTGGTCTACCGTGACTCCGAAACCGACCGGATTTCCGTGTTGGTTCGCAGGCGCGACGGGAACTACGACCTGATTGAGTCATAAGGTTGAGTCATCATAGGGTTGAGTGATGGGGCTGAGTCATAAGGCCGAGTGATACGCTGAGTCATACGAAAAGCGATGCCCCGCAAGACCCCGCCTCCCACCAAGCGCGCTAAGAATGCGGGCCACAAAGCCGAACTGGTGATCATCACCGGTCTCAGCGGCTCGGGCAAGGGCTCGGTTCTGAAAGCGCTGGAAGATCTTGGCTTCTACTCGGTAGACAATCTTCCGGTGGAGCTGATACCCAAGTTCGCGGAACTGACTCGCGACAATACCAGCATCCAGGCGGCGGCGCTGGTGGTGGATGTTCGCGAGGGCGGCGGCCTGAAGGAGTTTCCCAAGGTCTACGCCAGCATCCGGCAGTCGGTGAATGCCAGTCTGATTTTCCTGGAAGCCGACGAACAGGCGATTGTCCGCCGCTTTAGCGAAACGCGCCGCCCGCATCCGCTGGGCACCGGGAAGTCGATCACCCGGAGCATCCGCGCCGAGCGCTCCCAACTGGCTCCCATTCGAGCCATGGCCGACCTGATCATCAACACGTCCAAGTTCACCGTGCACGAGCTCCGAGAATTCATCGGAGAGCGGTTCCGCGGCCGGCGCGACGAGTCGGACATCATGATCTACGTCGCCAGTTTCGGCTTTCGAAACGGGGTTCCACCGGACAGCGATCTGGTGTTCGATGTCCGTTTCCTTCCCAACCCCAATTACATCCCGCGATTTAAGAACCTGACTGGCAAGGACCCGAAGGTAGCCCGGTACATCCGCTCATTTCCCCAAACCGTCGAGTTCATGGAGAGGATCGTCGGCCTGCTGACGTATCTCCTGCCGCATTACATTCGAGAGGGAAAAAGCTATCTCACGATATCGTTCGGCTGCACCGGCGGCCAACACCGGTCAGTAATGATCGCCGAACAGATCCGCAAGAGTCTGGTCGAGGCCGGCTTTCAGGCCAAGGTTTATCATCGCGACATCGTGAAAGCCAACGTCAAATAGCGCGCCACGGATTTCTCAAATCCGTTTCGGCGACACGTATCAGGTTCAGGCCAGTGCGTCCTTGCAGTATTGCAGACATCGGGCAATCTCTTTCATGCTGTCCGATCCTTCGGGCGGCGCGTATTCCAACTCGATCGTGGCCGGGAACTTGTACTTATCCTTCTTCATAAGCTGAAGGACTTCCCGGATGGGCGTCTGGCCCTGCCCCCATGGCATGTTTTGCCCCCCGTTGGTCTCATACTTCCGGTCTTTCAAATGCATACTGGTGATGCGGTCGTGGTGCTGCTTCACGAAAGGAATCGGATCCGTGCTGGTTCCTGCGGTGTAATGGCCGAGATCCAGATTGATGGCGTTGTAGTCGGACTGGGCCATGGCCTCATCCCATAGTTGGGGAGTGGCCTGGGTATGGGCGTGGTAGCCCACCATCATCTTCTCCTTGGCGGCGAATTCTCCAATCCTCCTGGTCAGGTTCCCATCGGTAGGAAGCTCCATTGTGATGTGATTGCAACCCAGCGCCTTGGCCACGTTGAAAGTGTACTGATACTCATCGTCCGACATGGCTTGAGTGAGTTGGAGTTTGAAGGCGTAGATTTGCACCCCCGCATCTTCGTACATTTTGCGCAGGGCCTTGAACTTGTCCATGGATACCGAGAGGCGCCATTGCTTGATTTGGTCGGCCGATCTTCGCTGCAACACCTGCTGCTCCGGAGTTAATGCGGACCGGTTACCGGCCTGGCCGCGACCCGGGCCCGGAGCCGCAGGACCGGCGGGTCCGCCGCGGCCGCCCTGTACCGGCGCCCCGGCGAACTGTTCCGCCGGCGGAGATTGCAACTCACATGCGTTGATCCCCAACTCCACCATATCCTTCAGCAGGGATTCGGCATCGCTGGGCATTCCGTGGAAGCTGTACGGCGAGATGACACCGACCTGAACGCCGCCGAATTTCGAATTCGGTTTGGCCGCCGCCCCTAACCTGGCAACCGGAAGGGCCGCCAGGGCGATCTTCCCTACATCTCGTCTGGTATAAATCATTCCTGCTCCTCGGGAGACACAAGCTGCTGACCGCGTGTGTCAAGTCGATCATATGTCCCGGAGTTTCGGTTTGCAATCGTGGGGCAGCCCATCGTGACTGCAAGCCGTTCCATTCCTCTGCTACTCTCGGGCTTAGGAGTTGAGGAGAATCCTCACCCCCTCATCGTTTCGACGCAGCGCCTGGCGCCGGTACAGAGCGGGAATGCAGGCATACCGATAAATAAGGACGTTCAATGGGACGGCTTATTTCAGTCAACATAGGTCTTCCTCGTGATGTCACGTGGCGGGGAGAGACGGTCCACACCGGTATCTGGAAGCAAGCGGTTCAGGGCAGACAGACGGTCCGGCGGCTGAATGTTGTGGGCGACGGCCAGGGAGATCTTGCCGGGCACGGGGGAGAGCATCGTGCGGTAATGGTGTACCAGACGGAATCGTATCGTCACTGGGAGGCACACCTCGGCCGCAGCGATTTTACTTTCGGGCAGTTTGGCGAAAACTTCACGGTGGACGGCTTGTCTGATGACCAGGTGTGCATTGGCGATCGCTATCGGATTGGCGGCGCGCTCTTCGAAGTGACGCAGCCGCGCGTCACGTGCTACCGCGTAGGCATCAGAATGGACGAGCCGAAAATGGCTGCTTTGCTCGTGTCTCATCACCGGCCCGGCTTCTATTTCCGCGTACTTGAGGAAGGCGAAGTAGGCGCCGGAGACGAAATTACGAAGGTTGCGGACGGGCCCGGGCGCATGAGCGTAGCGGCCATCGACGCCCTGCTTTACCTGCCAGGCCACCCTCGCGATGAATTGGAGCGGTCGCTGCAAATTCCGGCGCTGAGTCAGGGATGGAGAGGTTCCTTGCAGGCGTTGATCGATCAGGAGGTAACGGGAACCGCCGGGGTAGGCAATGCCGGCCTGAGCGCTGCTGCGGGACCACCACCGGCATGGCCCGGTTTCCGGTCGTTACGGGTCGCAAGGGTGGATCGGGAAAGTGCCAGCGTGATTTCGTTGTCGTTCGAGGCGGCAGACGGGTCGTCGCTGCCCGCAGCGCTACCTGGCCAGTTTCTAGTATTGCGGCTGCGGATCAAGCCGGACCTCCCACCCGTCCTGCGGAACTATTCGATGTCGGGCCCACCGGGCGGGAATGCTTACCGCGTCAGCATCAAGCAGGAAATCCATGGCATGGCCAGCACGTTCTTGCACAAAGAAATCAAGGTTGGGGACGTTCTCGAGGTGAGTGCGCCCAGAGGAAGTTTCACGCTGAGGCCGGGCGATGAGCCTGTCGTCCTGTTGAGCGCCGGCATCGGAGCCACTCCTGTGCTTGCGATGCTTCATGCGCTCGCGTCCGCGGCTTCTACCCGGGAAGTCTGGTGGCTCCATGGCGCCCGTAACCGCAGCGATCATCCCTTTGCGCAAGAATCGCGCGGGCTTCTGAAAGCGCTCGCACACGGCCGGAGCTATATCGCATACAGCAGGCCGGGGCCTGAGGATCAACCGGGTCAAGACTACGATTCGCCCGGACACCTGAACGTGCAGATGCTGGATCAACTTGATGTGCCCCGAAGCGCAGATTTCTATCTCTGTGGACCCGCTGCATTCCTTGCCGGCTTCACGGCGGGCCTTAAGGCATGGGGTGTAGACGCGACGCGGGTTCACACCGAGATCTTCGGTCCTGGTGAATCGATCACGCCTGGTATCGCCTCTTCTTCCCGGCGGCCTCCTCACCAGCCTCCGGGAACTCCGGGTCCGGGGCCTCAGGTCTCGTTCACGCGAAGCGGGCTGACGGTTCCCTGGGGTTCACCTTTCAACAGCTTGCTTGAACTCGCAGAAGCCTGCGACATCTCCGTGAAGTGGTCATGCCGTACCGGCGTTTGCCACATGTGTGAAAGTGCATTGATTGGAGGTGCGGTGGACTATCAGCCAGACCCGCTGGAGCCGCCCGCGGAAGGCAACGTTCTGATTTGCTGTTCGCAGCCGCGGGTTGATGTCGAGATCGATCTCTAGCTCGCAGAGCTGGGTTGACCCGCCTGAAGCGGCGCGTCTCTACCGCAGGCTGATGGTGGCGGTCGTCTGGCTGAGGGTGCTCCCAAACAACAGGACAACAGGCACATCGCCGCGGCCGCAAGTCGCTCCAGCAGGCGCGGGGGGAGGGGGCTGCTCCGGAATTCGCAAGTTGACCTGAATGGCTCCGGCGATCAGCCCCGGCGCACTACCCGAATACAACACTTCCGCCGGGCAGGATCCAACGTAGGCCGAGGCCGGCACCGTGCGCGGCAGCGTTTCCTGGACGACTGTGCCGTCTGGCGGAATCGGATCGAGAATACCCGCGCCGGTGCCGAACAGAACCACGATGGACCCGGGGCGCGCCGGGTTGGACGGCGTGTTGTACGAGCCATCCTCGTTCAACGCCGCAGCCTGGCCGCTGCCCGAGGAGTCCACCGTGAAGAGGCCGGGGGTGGCCCCTGTGACCGGGATGGTGAGGACTTGCGATCTGGCGCCCGCGTACTCGATCTGAACCTGGGTCGTCGACTTGCCTGCGAGCGCGAACGGAGTTATCGCGTTCACCTGATCGGAGCGCACGAACAGCAGCGGCGCCGGAGCACCATCGAAGAGGACCCGGGTATTGGCGAGAATGGTGGGCAGGCGGCCCGCGGAATCGAAGCCGGCCGCGACGCCGGTCTGTGGGCCGATTCCCGAGCCGAAGAAGCTGACGATCTCACCCGGCGAAACCAGGTTCGGCGCCAGACTGGCCGCATTCGCTTCGCACATGAGTGTGAATGGGGATTGGATCGTGAGGTCCATTTGCGCGAGGAATGCATCACCGGCGAAGGCGTAGAGATTCGTTGAATCAAAACTGCGGCTGCCTCCACCGAATGCGGCTTGCAGCGGGCTTCCGGCGGTAGGGAAGTCGGCTGCGCCGGTCGAGCCCGCCAGGTAGACCTTGCCTTCTGGACCGAGTGCAATCGCCGCCCCCGAACTGGCTCCTCCGGAACCGCCAAGATAGCTGGAGTATTTCAGCGCGGCGCCTCCCGCGGAGAGACGAACCAGAAAGGCCGTGGGATTAGCGATTCCGCATCGTTGAGCGGCATCGACCGTGGTTGGAAAATCGAGAATTCGCCCGTTTCCATACGGTCCAGTGGAGCCAGTGACATAGACATCGCCGGACGGATCCAAGGCGATGGCGCGCCCGAAATCGGGGCCATTGCCGCCGAAGACGCTCGAGAACATCAGGGCGTTGCCGGACGGGGCGAACCGGGTCACGAAGACATCGCCGCCCTGGCCACCCGGCTTGGCTCGCCGCTGGTATGTTCCGGCGGTGGTCGGGAAGTCCGTTGAGGTGGTCGCGCCGGTAACATAGGCAGAGCCCGAGCCATCCACCGCCAAGCCGTATGCGTAAGTGACGTTGTTACCTCCGAGGTAAGTGGAGTAGGCCAGGGCCGTGCCGGTGCTGTTGAGCTTGGCGACGAAACCCGTGGCATCGCCCGCGTGCCGGCTCTGGAACGCACCCGATGTGACCGGGAAGTCGCCGGAAGAAGTGATGCCGGTGACGTAGGCATTTCCAGAGGAATCGAGACCAAGGGCAAACGCGTAGTTTTCGAGCGATCCGCCCAAATAAGTCGAGTAGAGGAGACTGGTGCCGGCCGGATTGATTCGCGCGACGAAAACGTCGGAGTAGCCGTGAAGCGCCGGCTGCAGGACGCCCGGTGTGACCGGGAAGTTCGGTGAGCTGGTGGCGCCGGCAACAAAGGCGGCGCCGGATGCGTCCACGGCAATTCCATAGCCCTGGTCGATCCCGGTTCCTCCCAGGTAGCTGGAGTAAACCAGTGTCCCGGAAGGGCCGAGCTTGGCCACAAAGCCGTCACCTGCGGGACTGGTAAATGGAGGGAGTGAACTGCCCCCCGTGCCCCCGAACCGCGGCTGCGCGGCCCCGGAGGTAACGGGGAAATCTTTGGAGTTCGTGCCTCCGGTGAGATAGGCGTTGCCTTGCGCATCGACGGCTATCGCCATGGCTGCGTCCTGGTCGCTTCCGCCCAGATACGTGGCGTAGACCAGGGCCGTGCCTTGCGGATTGAGTTTGGCCACAAATGCGTCGGTGGCGCCCGAGAATGTTCGTCCCGGGGCAAATCCGGTGGTTAACGGAAAGGCTGCGGAAGCGGTGATGCCTGCCACATAGAGATTGCCGGCGAAATCGCGCGCAACCGAAAACGCGCCATCGTTGCCGGCGCCGCCCAGGAACGTCCCGTACGAAACCACCGGATCGATGACGAGCGGAAGCGTGTGGTCGTACGCGCCGATTTCGAAACCAACCCGTTGCGCGCCGCGCCGCCGATAGCGGCCGGAGACCTCATGGCGCACCTGTCCGGAAAGCTGGTAGACGCGCGGTTTGCGGTGCTGGAGCGTCTGGCTTCCGAGAGAAAAAACCAGGTTTCCAGCGTCGTCCAGTTGCATGCGGTGGGCGCCGGAGAATTCGAGCGAGATCACGTCCGGGTCGGCTCCGGGAAATACTAGAAAATCGTATTCGAGTTGTTCGGAGCCGCCATAAACCAGATCGATTCCGGGATACACGCGCTCGAACTTGACCGAGGAGTAAGCAGACTGGTTCGTGCGCCACTCTTTCGGATCGCTGCCGATCAGGTAATGAATGCTCCCGGGCACGGGCTTGATACCCACGCCCGCAGGCCTTTCCGCCGAGCCGCCCAAGCTCATCCTCAGACTACCGTTCTGATTGCACAGAAGCGCCTCGCCGCCCGCCATCAAAAACAGGCTGGAGCGCAGGGTACGCGAGAAAAACTGCACCGATGGGCCGGCCTGCCCCAGGTTGGGTTCGAAAGCCACAAGAGGCCGCAGCGAGCTCGTTCGCAAAGCCATCGCAGCGTCACGAGTGCCAGAGGGCGCTGCCGCCGCGCCGAGTGCTGCCCCCAGCAGCAGGGCGAAGCCGAGCCGGATCGTGCGGGCAAATGCGTCGCAGGTTGACGGAAGCATCGACCGGTAAAGCATAGTGGTAATCCTACGATATTCTTGAGGATGATATGAAATACAGTCGCCTTTTTCTGTTGGGAACGTTGTGCATCCGGCCGGCGCCGGCGCAGCATGTGGTGCACGTGTCGCCTTCCACCGTGGAATGGGGCTATTTCGCGGCGGACGCCAAACCGGTGCTGACCGTGAAACCCGGCGAACTGGTCACCATCGATACCATCGTTGGAATCCCCGAAATGCTGGAGCGTTTGGGAGCGGCGGCGGACAACCCCATCCGTGAAATGAAGGAAATGTACGCCAAGGTCAAGGACCGCGGGCCTGGTCCACACTTTCTCACGGGGCCCATAGCCGTGGAAGGCGCCATGCCGGGCGATGTGCTGGAGGTGGAGATTGTGGACATCCGCCTGCGCTCTCCTTACGGGTGGATGATGATCCAAAAAGGCGCCGGCGCTCTGCCGGAGGAATTTCCCTACCTGCGGGAGAAATTGGTGCGTCTGGACGAACAGAGTAAGACGGCTGAGTTCGCCCCCGGCATCCGCATCCCGGTGCGGCCGTTTTTCGGCACTCTCGGTGTGGCCCCGTCGACAGGTCGCACCAGCAGCGGTCCGCCTGGATATTTTGCCGGTAACCTGGACAATAAGTGGCTGGTGGCCGGAACCAGAATCTATATTCCCGTGCAGATTCCGGGCGCCCTCTTTTCGGTAGGGGATGGACACGCCGCGCAGGGCGACGGGGAAGTTTGCGTCACCGCCATCGAAACCAACCTGACCGGAGTGTTTCGCTTCAGCATTCGGAAAAACAGCAAACTGCGCTGGCCCCGGGCGGAAACCCCAACCCAGATCATCACGATGGGGCTGAACGAAGATCTGAATGAGGCTGTTCGCCAGGCGGCCAGGCAGATGATTGACTACCTCGTCTCCGATCGCGGACTCTCGCGCGACGACGCGTACATGCTTACCAGTGCGGCGGTCGATCTGCACGTGACCCAGGTGGTGGATGGCGTCAAGGGCGTGCACGCCACGCTGCCCAAAGCCATTTTTGAGGCGGCTCGATAACTGCGGTTAGATATGACACTGTCCTGCTCCCCTGCAGTTAGTTGAGTTGCAAATCAGGCCTGCGGCTTCCCATCAGTGCCGCTGTTTGAAGTGTCAGTGCCGTCGATTCTCGGGCCGCCACCTGACACGTATCAAACCCGCTGCTATTAAGCCTATCCCTAAGAACACAGTTCCCGCGGGCTCAGGAAACTGGCGTGTAGGAATAGTTCTGCAGAAGCTCGGAAAGGGAGTTTCGATCGAACTATCACGTAATGGGAGGCTGTATTATGAATCTATGAATCGAAGAGATTGGATCAGGCGAGGCGCCGCCGCGTCGCTGGCTTGGACCGGCAAATCGCAGCAGGCGCCGCCACCGCGTCCGCAGCCACAACCGCAAACCGGCACCGCCGCGGAGGGGCTTCCGATCGAGCAGTACCAGCCGAAAAGTATGCTCCACGTGCCGCAGACTGCGGTGCCGCGATCGAAATATCCGGTGATCGATTTTCACACCCATATCACTTCGGCCGGTGGCAGCGCCGGTGCGGAAGGCATTCGCTTCAGCATGGAACCCGCTCGATGTCTGGCCACGATGGACCGCAAAAATATCCGAACGATGGTCAACCTGACGGGCGGCTACGGCACGGGGCTTAAGGAAGCCGTCGGCAAACTTCAAGACGCGCATTCCGGCCGTTTTGTGGTCTTCACCGAACCGGCCTGGACGCTGGCGTCGCAACCGGGATACGCGAAGCATCAGGGCGATCTGATCGAGGAGTCCCATCGTGCCGGGGCAAAGGGCATCAAGGTTCTGAAGACCCTGGGCTTGTTTCTGCGGGATGAGGGTAAACTGGTTCGCATCGACGATGCCCGCTTCGACCCCATGTGGGAGGCCGCGGCCGCATTGAAGATGCCCGTCGCGATTCATATATCCGATCCAGAAGCTTTCTTTCTACCCATCGACCGCTTCAACGAGCGATGGGAGGAACTGCATGCGCATCCAAGCTGGTCATTTTACGGCAAGGACTTTCCCAGCAACCGCGACTTGCAGGAAGCGCGCCGCAATGTGATGCGCAAACATCCGCGGACACAGTTCGTCTGTCTGCATGTGGCCGATTCGGAGGATCTGTCTTACGTATCGCAGTGTCTCGACAGCCATCCCAATATGAACGTTGACATTGCCGCGCGGATCGGCGAACTGGGACGGCAGCCTCGCATGAGCCGCAAGTTTTTCGACCGCTACCAGGACCGTATCCTGTTCGGCACCGATGCCAGCGCGGGAACGAGCACGCCGCAGCAGACCTTTGGCGATGCCTTATATGAGATTTATTATCGTTTTCTCGAATCCGAGGACGAGTATTTCGATTACGCGCCGGCGCCCGTGCCGCCGCAAGGGCGATGGCGCATTTATGGTATCGGACTTCCTGACCAGATTCTTCGGAAAGTGTATGCGGGAAACGCCGCCCGGCTCATCGGGCTGACCGCTTAAAGAAAACCAAGGAGTGAGTGTGCACAACTCGACGACGACCCGCCACATGAAGACAACTGCCTGTCACATGAAATGGATATTATCATTCGCGCTTCTATGCGGCAGCCAATTGTTAGCTGAAGATCCGCACCAGATCGATTCCAAGCGGGCATCGCGCGACGCTCAATCCGACACAGATCCGAAGTCCGGTTTTTGGCGCGACGCTCCCGTCGTTGTTGCGCGCAGCGACCGCCAGGGTAACCCGGTGCCCGGGTATCAGACTGAAATCCGCTCGCGCTGGACCGGCACCAATCTCTATTTCCTGTTCACCTGTCCCTACGAAAAGTTCTATCTAAAACCCAATCCCGATGCCAAAGCCGAGACCAACGAACTCTGGAAATGGGACGTTGCGGAGGTCTTCATAGGTTCCGACTTCAAGAACATTCGCAAGTACCGGGAGTTCGAAGTCTCGCCGCAAAGTGAGTGGGTGGATTTGGATATTGACCTGGATTCGCCCCACCACGAAGACGGATGGATTTGGAACTCCGGATTCAAGGTTTCCACCCGGGTGGATGAAGCCGCCAAGACCTGGTATGCCTTTATGCAGATTCCTTACTCATCAGTGGACTCACGTTCGCCGGCCGCGGGCAATACCCTCAGGGTGAATTTCTTCCTTTCGGAGGGAGAGCGGCCGGCGCATAAATCCGTTACCTGGCAGCCTACTGGTAAACCCTCGTTCCACGTTCCTGAGGCCTTTGGCACCTTGAAACTTGTAAACTGAAAAATCCAGCCATCACACGATAATCACTTCCAGGCCCTTGTCCCGCAGCTTTGCGGCGGTTTCATGCGGTACTTGATTATCCGTGATCACTCGCCGTGCGCAATGGATACCGCCAATGAGCGAGAGACCGCGCCGCCCAAACTTACTGGCGTCCGCCACCACGGTAACTTCATTGGACGCGCTGATCATGACGTTATTCAGTTGCGCCTCCAGGATATCCGGCGTGGAAAACCCCTCGTCGATATCCAGGCCATCCACCGCGAGGAAGAGGTGATCGGCGTGCAACTCCTTGAGCATTCGCTCGGCTTGGGGGCCTACGAATGAGCTGGACGCCTGCCTCAGCAGGCCGCCGATCATGATCAGCGAAACGCCCTCGCATTCCGCCAGCGCATACGCGATATTCAAAGCGTTCGTGATAACGGTCAGCGGCTGAATCCGGGTTGCCTTGATTTGTCTCGCGATCTGGGCAGTGGTGGTTCCCGAGTCGAGAATAATCGTTTGATTGGGTTTGAGCAATTGGGCGGCCGCCTGGCCGATCCGCACCTTCTCGGCGTGGTGAATCGTCTCTTTGAGGCGAAGCGGATAGTCTACTACCGGGCTTAACTGCCGGACGGCGCCGCCGTGAGAGCGTATCAGATCGCCACGCTCCGAAAGCACATCCAGGTCTCCGCGGGCGGTCACGGCTGAGACGTGGAACCGATCGACTACTTCTTCCACTGTGATCCGGCCGTGCTGCTCTATCACCTGCTGGATCTTTTGGCGTCTTTCCTCGGCGAGCAACCGGGTCGGTTTGGGTTCTGTAGCCAGTTCTTCCACATCTTATTCTAGCCGATCGTTCATCGCCAAACGTAAGCAAACGGGGTCCGTTCGTAATATGCAAATGCTGTTAGTTTCATAATATGATGGTTACGCGCACTGGAGGCCCATGCGACGTAGCGCCCTCGCGATCACACGGCTGTTGATAGTTGGAAGTATCTTACTTCCCTGGACGGGCGCTGCCGATGCCGGCAATTCCGATTTGGAACACAGGTTCGCGGGAACCGTGCGGCCCTTTCTTACCAGCTATTGCATCGGATGCCATGGCGGCGCTACGCCCGCCGCCCAGTTCGATCTCCGGTCGTACTCCACAATGGCCGCCGTCATCCGCGACTATCCTCGCTGGAATCTGGTGCTCGAGAAGCTTACGGCCAAGGAGATGCCGCCGAAGCCGGCGCCGCAGCCGCCTGCCGCCGCCCGTCAAGAGGTGATCGACTGGGTCCAGGCCGTGCGCATGAATGAGGCGCGGAAGAATGCCGGCGATCCCGGGCCTGTGATGGTTCGCCGCCTCAGCAACGCCGAGTACAACAACACCATTCGGGATCTTACCGGCGTCGACATGCGGCCCACCCGCGAATTTCCGGTGGATCCTGCCAACACCGCCGGCTTCGACAACTCCGGCGAGTCGCTATCCATGTCGCCCGCCCTCCTCAACAAGTATTTGCAGGCCGCGCGCGAAGTGGGCGATCACATGGTGCTCACGGCCGACGGGTTCGACTTTGCGCCGCACCCTATGCTGGTCGAAACCGATCGCGAGAAGTATGCGATTCAGCGGATCGTCGATTTCTACCAGCGACAGCCTACCGACTATGCGGATTATTTCCAGGCTGCCTGGCGTTTCCGTTATCGATCCTTTTTCGGGAGTCCCCAGGCTACTCTGGCCGGGATCGCAGCCGACGCGAAGTTGAGCGCGAAATATCTGCCCTTGATCTGGCAGCTGCTTGAGGAAACGCCCAAGCCGGCAAAAGACCCCGAGACTGCCAAACCGGAAGTTGGACCCATCGCCACGCTTCGCGCCATGTGGCGCGCCCTGCCGGCGCCCGGAAGCCACCCGGACCTGGTTCGCGCACTGTGCGTTCAGATGCGCGATTTCGTGGTCCGGATCCGAAACCACACCGCGATGCAGTTCGCCGCCCCGGTGGTGCGCGGATTGCCTGCCGCATCGCAGCCCCTGATGAACTGGAAGCTGCGCGCCTTCGCATCGCACCGGCGCGAATCCGACCCCAAGGCTCTGCGCAACGATACCGACCCGCCCCTGGCAGTTCCCGAGATTCCGAAATATCCGGGGCTTCACCAGGAATCGGCATTCCGCTGGGCCGCCCTCACCCAGAAGGCCCGGGCCGGCGATCCCGATCTGGTGGTTCCGGCCGCCGAGCGCGCGCGTTACGAAGCCGCCTTCGCGCGCCTGGCTTCCGTGTTTCCCGGACGCCTTCTATATTAAGGAGCGCGGCCGCTACTTTCCTGACGATTCCGAAGACAAGGGCCGTCTGCTGAGCGCGGGCTATCACAACGTGATGGGTTACTGGCGCGACGATACGCCGCTCATGGAATTGATCCTCGACGAAAAGGGACAGAAGGAGCTGAACCGGCTCTGGAACGAGTTCGACTTCATCGCCGATTACACGGCCCGCACGTGGGTTCAGTATTACTTCAACCAGAGCGGCGAAGTGCAGGGCAAGGGCAGCGAGTCCGGTACGCTGCGGCCATCCGATAAAGAAGTAAGCGCCGCGCCGGTCATTTTCGGACTGCGCGACGCCTATCTCGCCAAGGCCGAAGCCAGCGACAATCCTATCGCCAGTGAAGCCATCCGCTATCACTTCCAGTGGGTCAATGACACGCTGCGGTCCGTGGAGCGCATGCGGGTGGAAGCCGAGCCCCGCCACCTGGACGCCCTTCTGCAATTTGCGGCGCGCGCCTACCGCAGGCCGCTGTCACAGCCTGACCGCGATGATCTGCTGGCCTTTTACCATACGGTTCGGACCCAGGGCGGATTGACGCACGAAGAGGCGGTGCGCGATTCCATCGTCCGGGTGCTGATGTCGCCCAAATTCTGCTATCGCGTCGATCTCCTTGACGATGCCGCCGCGCCCAAGCCTGCCAAAGCGGCGGACGGTGCTGCCACCGCATCGGCACCGCCCCGGCCGCTATCCGGCTACGCTCTGGCCAGCAGATTGAGTTATTTCCTTTGGTCCAGCATGCCCGACAATGAGCTCCTGTCCCATGCCGAGGCCGGCGATTTGCAAAAGCCCGACGTTCTTCTCGCGCAGGCTCACCGGATGCTGAAGGACGACCGCGTGCGCGGGCTGGCCCTCGAATTTGCGGGCAACTGGCTCGATTTCCGCCGCTTCGAAGAGCACAACGCGGTGGATCGCGAACGCTTCCCGAGCTTCACTAATGAGCTGCGCGAGGCAATGTTCCAGGAGCCGGTCCGGTTCATGGAGGACGTGATCCGCAACGATAAGTCCGTGCTCGATCTGCTGTATGGCAACTACACGTTTGTGAATCCGGTTCTGGCCCGGCACTACGGGATGCCCGAGACCGTGGGCGACGCGGATCAGTGGGTCCGGGTGGACGATGCGCGCCTTTACGGACGCGGCGGCCTGCTGCCCATGTCCGTATTCCTGACGCAGAACGCCCCAGGCTTGCGTACCAGCCCGGTCAAACGTGGATACTGGGTAGTGCGCCGGGTGCTTGGCGAGACGATCCCGCCTCCGCCTCCTGTCGTACCCGAATTGCCGCACGACGAAGCTAAGTCGGATCTGCCGGTGCGCGACTTGCTGGCTAAACATCGGGAAAATCCGGTCTGTGCCGGGTGTCATGCGCGCTTCGATTCCTTCGGCCTGGCGTTTGAAGGCTACGGACCGGTCGGTGAGGCGCGGACCAAAGACCTCGCTGGACGGGCGGTCGATGCCCAGGCGATTTTCCCCGGGAACATCCAAGCCGACGGTTTCGCGGGTATCCTAGCCTACATCCGCGAGCATCGCCAGAAAGAATTCGTCGACAACCTCAGCCGTAAATTGCTGGCCTTCGCCCTCGGCCGGTCGCTCCTGCTCTCCGACGAACCCGTGATCGAGCAAATGCAAACCAGGCTGATTGCGAACGGTTATCGCTTCACTCCTTTAGTTGAGATAATCGTGAACAGCCCGCAGTTCCTGAACAAGCGGCGAACTGATGCCCCCATGCAGGCAAGCTCAGAAAGGTGAATGAAATGCCCAATCGAACCGAGAAATCCGTCAATCGCATTTCCCGCCGTGCGGTTCTTCGCGGCGCCGGCGTCACCATGGCCTTGCCGTGGCTCGAGTCCTTTCCGGCTTTCGCCGACTCCACTGGGCCGGCCGAGTTTCCCAAGCGCTTTGCGGTTCTGTTCATGGGGAACGGAGTGAATGAGGACCATTGGAATGCCGAGGGTTCGGGCCCCGAGATGAAGCTCAGCAAGACCCTGGCGCCGCTTGAGCCGTTGAAACACAAGATCAACGTAATTCACGGCCTCTACCATAAGCGCGCTACCGGCCAGGGCATTCACCCCGCGCAGACCGGATGTCTGCTCTCCGGCGCGACCATTCAGAAGGGAGCCATCATCAAAGCCGGCATCACGGTCGATCAGATGATCGCCAATCGAATCGGCCAGGATACCGCGCAGCCTAGTATCATTCTGGCTTGTGAGCAGCCGATGACCGGATACCACGAGACAAATTTCTCGATGGCCTACAGCTCGCACATCTCCTGGCAGACTCCGGACTCGCCGGTCCCCAACGAAGTCTATCCCTCACTGGCCTTCGACAACCTTTTTGAGAACCGCGGCAGCCTTCGCAACATGAGCATTCTCGACCGTGTGCGGGATGACGCCGAAAGCCTCGGCCGGGCCATCAGCGGTAATGACAAAGCCAAACTGGATGAGTATCTGACCAGCGTGCGCGAAGTGGAGAAGCGCATTGATGGCACGCGGAAGAATAAGGACAAGGCCGACGATCTGGCCAAGCAGCGCAACCGCCCCGTCTTTACGATGGATCGGCCCGCCAACGGCTTGCCGGAAGACTTTCGCGAACACACGCGCCTCATGTGCGACATCATCGCCATCGCTTTCCAGACCGACAAGACGCGCGTCGCAACGCTGCTGCTGGCTCGCGACCTTTCCGCGCTTTACTATCCATTCCTGGAGGTCCGCGAAGGGCACCATTCCGCGTCCCACAACAACAATTCCGATGGTTACGAACGCATCGCGCGTTTCCACCTCAGCCAGCTCGCCTATCTCGCCACCAAACTTGACACCATGCCTGAGGGCAACGGCACGGTGCTCGACAACTCGTGTCTGATGTTCCTCTCGAACATGTGGATTGGCCGCAAGCACGACAACACCAGATTGCCTCTTGTGCTGGCCGGCGGGCTGGGTGGGACCCTCGAAACCGGACGCACTCTGGACTACCTGCAAGCCGGCGACGACAATCGGAAGATGTCCAGTTTGTACCTCTCGATCATGGATCGGATGGGCGTGAAGCTTGAGAAGTTCGGCGATGCCGACACACGCCTGGAACGGTTGTAAGGACTTCTCAAGGAAATTCCTTATAGTTTTGGGCAACAAATCCGCCATGAACGCGTCTGAGGGATATGCGACGGTTCTGGATGGACCTCTGCTACGGCGCGCGCGGGATACGCAATCAGCCCGGTTTTGCCGCCATCGCAATTCTTACCCTGGCACTGGGTATCGGCGCTTCCACCACTATCTTCAGCGTTATCTATAACGTCCTGCTCGACCCATTCCCTTACACCGATGCCAGGCGCGTGGTTGCCATCCAGATTCACGATCTCGCACGCGGCGGCCCCGGCGGCCGGCAGTACCTTCAGACGGCCGAGTTTCTCGACTACGAAGCGCAGAACCATGTGTTCGAGGAGGTCATCGGCGGAACTTTCCAGGACGTGATGCAGAGTACCGCCGAGGGGACCGAGCAGTTCTCCGGCGGCACCGTCACGCCGAACATGTTCCGCTTCCTCGGCGTGCCCGCAATGGTGGGCCGCACGCTGCTGCCGGACGACGCCCGCGCCGGCGCTCCTCCCGTTTTCGTGATGAGCTATAAGCTCTGGTTCAAGCGTTACAACCTGGACCCCTCGATCGTCGGCAAGACGTTTGTGCTCAATAGCGTCCCCACCACCTTGGTCGGGATCATGCCGCCGCGGTTCACCAAGCTCGGAGCCGACCTTTGGAGGTCCGTGGCGTTGAACCGGGCCGACCCGGGATTGAAGGAGGAATATTGGAATTTCCAGGCCAAATTGAAGCCGGGCGTCACCATTGAGCGGGCGCAGGCCGATATCGACATCCTGGCCCACCGGCTGGCCAAAGTTTACCCGACGAATTACCCGGACCGGTTCAGCATCCAGATCGTCTCCTGGCTGGATAGTCTGGTGGGGCCGTTCCGGAAGACGCTCTACACCCTTGGGGCGGCGGTCGGATTGCTGCTGCTCATTTCATGCGCGAATGTAGCCAATATGCTGCTGGCCCGCGCCACCGCGCGTGAAAGGGAGATGGCGATCCGTGGTTCGCTGGGCGCCGGGCGTGGCGAATTGATCCGGCAACTGCTGACCGAGAGTCTGCTGCTGGCCCTGGCCGGAGCCGCGCTGGGGTGCCTGTTTTCCTATGCCGGCCTGAAGGGTATCGTCGCTCTGATCCCGGACGGCATGATCCCACGGGAAGTAATGATCCAGTTGAATATTCCCGTCCTGCTGTTCAGCCTGGGCATGGCGATCGCCACGGCGTTGCTTTTCGGCCTGGCACCCGCGCTGCAAACCGCCAGGCAGAACCTGGTGGAAACGCTCAAAGACTCCGGCAAAGGTGTTAGCGGCGGCTTTCGCCGTGGCCGCCTGCGCAATGCGCTGGTCGTCGTGGAGGTGGCGCTGTCTCTGGTTTTGCTGGCTGGCGCCGGACTGATGATGCGGAGTTTCATCGCGATGCAGCAGGTGGATCTCGGCTTCCGGCCGAACAACATCCTGTATACGCGACTGCCTCTGCCCAAAGGGCAATACAAAACCATAGCCGACAAACGGCGTTTCTTTCGACAATTACTGGCTCGTCTTCAGGCTCTGCCCGGCGTTTCGGCGGCAACCACAACCACTACCGTCCCCCCATTCGGCGGCATCCGAAGCGAGATTGACGTTCCGGGCAAGACCCATTCCGAGAAGTGGAGTGCCATCTACACGCTCTGCAGCGACGGACATTTCCCCACCATTGGCCTCAAAGTTTTGCGAGGCCGATTGCTTTCGGAAGTGGATGTCAATGACGGCCGCCGCGTAACCGTGATCAGTCAGTTGCTGGCCAATCGCTTCTTCGGCAACGAAGACCCGCTGGGGCGAAGCATCAGGATCAAAATGCTGGAGAGCCTTCCCGAAGGCAAGGTGGACAACCCCGTCTTCGAGGTGATCGGTGTAGTGAACGACACGAGGAATCAGGGGATACAGGATCCGGCATTACCCGAGATGTACATCCCTTACACCATGACTGGAGCATTCGACCGCGCGCTCCTGGTTCGCACCGTGACTCATCCGCTCGGTCTGGTGAACACCGTGCGCCGTGAGATCTGGGCGGTGGACCGCAATGTGGCGCTTACGTTCACCGGTACCCTGGAGGATTTTCTGAAGGACTTCGTCTACGCCCAGCCGCGCTTCGGTTTCATTCTGCTCGGCGTATTTGCGGGCGTCGGACTGCTGCTCATTGCCATTGGAGTGTACAGCGTCATCGCGTATACCGTCTCGCGCCAGACACATGAGATCGGCGTCCGTATGGCGCTCGGCGCGGCCGCTTCCGACGTGCTCGGAATGGTCTTTCGCATGGGCTTGCGGTTGATCGCAATCGGCATCGGCACCGGCGTGCTGGTGACGTTCGCGGCGGCGCACGTCATCTCCAGTCAGCTATTCGGCATTTCCAGCATCGACCCCCTCACTTTCGGCGCTGTGATTGCGGTGATCGGAGTAACCGGCCTTGCCGCCTGCTACTTCCCCGCGCGCCGGGCGACACGAGTCGACCCGATGGTGGCTTTGCGTTACGAGTAGCACACCTGGCCATTCTCTTCGACGTTGTGTTGGCGGTTTTTGCCCTATACTCGGTTTGAGAGGAAGGCAAATTATTCATGGCTACGCTGAGGTGAAAAAATGTGCGCATCCGGCATGCCGGTGCACCGTGGCAGATGACAAGAAGTACTGCAGCCAGCGCTGCGAAGATGCCGGCGGAGAAGTAGAAATCTCGTGCGACTGCGGACATCCTGGCTGCGCGCTTTCAGATTAGAAATCAGCAGTCATGCCTGGCGCTAGCGGGACCTGATGCAAGCGGGTACGTCCAGCAAGCGGCTCCTACCGTGGCTCGTCGCAGTCGCGTTCTTCATGGAGTCGCTCGACACCACCATTCTGAACACCGCGGTGCCGGCCATCGCTGGAGCGCTTAAGGTGCCCCCGCTTAGCATGAAGGCGGTGCTGTCCAGCTACACGTTGAGTCTCGCGGTTTTCATTCCGATCAGCGGCTGGATGGCGGATCGGTTCGGAACGCGCCGGGTGTTCGCGTCCGCCATCGGCCTCTTCACGTTGGGTTCGTTACTTTGCGGTATATCGAGCAACATCCACGTGCTGGTCGCGTGCCGCGTCCTGCAAGGCTGCGGAGGGGCCATGATGGTGCCGGTGGGTCGGCTCACCATGGTGCGGACGTTTGCCAAATCCGAGCTCATCCGCGCCATGAGCTTCGTCGCCATCCCAGGTCTGATTGGTCCCATGCTCGGACCCATCGCCGGTGGCCTGATCGTCGGATATTTTCATTGGAGAGTCATCTTTTTCGTGAACGTTCCGATCGGCCTCATAGGTTTGTGCATGGTCTATCTGCACCTGCCGGACTACCGGGAAAAGTCCGATCCTCTCGATCTTGTCGGCCTGATCCTCTTTGGATCGGGCATCGCGCTGCTGTCATATGTGCTGGAGGTATTCGGTGAACATACGCTGAGCACGCGCGAAATTCTGGGGCTGCTGTCGCTTTCCATCCTGCTGCTGGCCGGCTATGGACGGCATGCGACGAAGACCCCGTTTCCATTGCTGCCTCTCATGCTGTTTCGCCTTCGCACATTCCGCGCGGCAGTGAGCGGCAGTTTCTTTACGCGCCTTGGCATCGGCGGAATCCCATTCATCCTTCCGCTGCTATACCAGGTTGGCCTGGGGTTCACTCCGATTCAATCCGGGCTCCTCATGATGCCGCAGGCCATCGCCGCCATGAGCCTGAAGATGACGATGCCGCGAATTCTGTCCCGCTTTGGCTACCGTACTGTATTGATTTCGAACACCGTGATCCTGGGCCTGCTCATTGTGCTTTTCGGAACCATCGGAGCGGGCACGCCGGTCTGGCTTATCGTGGCGCAGGCGTTCTGCTTTGGGTTCTTCAGTTCGCTGCAATATACAAGCATGAACACGCTGGTCTATGCCGACGTCGTTGAGGCGCAGACCAGCAGCGCAAGTACCATCGCCAGCACCATGCAGCAGATGTCGATCAGCTTCGGCGTCGCCACGGCCTCGCTGGCCACCGCATTCTTCATTCCCGATCGCTTTCATTTGAGCGCATCGGAAATGATTCACGGCATCCACCAGGCGTTCCTGGTTCTTGGCGGATTAACTGTCTTGTCCACCATGGTTTTTCGCGAATTGAAAAGCACCGACGGCGACGCCGTGAGTCAGCATAAGGCTCTCCAGTCCGCCGGGTAGCGAGCGTTTTACGGTGCACCTTCCGCTAATGTCACGTGCGCTTCACATGTGTCTTCTCATTTCCACTCTGCGCGGCAACCACGTCGATGGAAATGAAGGAAATCGGGAGTGGAGATCAAGCTGCATAAAGCAGCGCCGGCAGGTAACTTTCCGGCTACTATAGATTGGGAACGGACCACTCCCTTACGGTCGCGGCTCAGAATGCAGGCGCGTTAACGGGCGCGCCTGCACACTCTGCGATTTTGAGCCGCGACCAGAAGGGAGTGGTCCGTTGAGCGGGCCCCCAGGCCTGCCATGCCTGCACTCTTGCAGGCACATTTCCGGGCACCTTCCAGGCCTGCACTAATCCCGCCGTAGTCCCGCTTATACCTGCACCTGTTCAGGTATCTTGGGACCCTCCACCGCCCGATTCTCCCCCTGCATCCATTCCTGCAGGCGCTCCAGATAAAGGTAAATCACCGGCGTGATGTACAGCGTCAGGAACTGGCTCACCACCAGGCCGCCCACCACGGCAAGGCCCAAAGGCTGCCGCGCGTCGGCGCCTTCGCCATAGCCCAGTGCGATCGGCAGCGTGCCGAATAGCGCGGCCACGGTTGTCATCATGATCGGCCGGAAGCGCAGCAGGCAGCCCTGATAGATGGAATCGTAGGCGCTGGCCCCATGCTTCTGCGCGTCCACCGCGAAATCGATCATCATGATCGCGTTCTTCTTCACCACGCCGAACAGCATGATGATGCCGACGAAGGCGTACAGATCCAGCTCCTTGTGGAACAGCACTAGCGTCAGCAGCGCCCCAAAGACCGCCGAGGGCAGGCCCGAGAGAATCGTGATGGGGTGAATGAAGCTCTCATACAATATGCCCAGCACGATATAGATCACCAGCACCGCCACCGCCAGCAGCACCGTCAGGTTGGCGAACGAGCTCTGGAACTCCTTCACGGTGCCCTGGTAGTTGATGCTGATGCTGGGCGGCATGCGCAGTTCGCGAATCCCTTCATCCACGTGCTGCGCGCCTTCGCCCAGTGAAAAGCCCGGCCGCAGGTTGAAGGAGATGGTCACCGCCGGCAGCTGTCCGAAATGGTTGATCTGCAGCGGGCCGGTCTGGCGGCTGGTCTTCACCACCGAATCGAGCGCAATCAGATTCCCCTGGCTCCCGCGCAGGTAAAGCTTGGAAAGCGCCTCCGGGTTGCGCTGGTATTCCGGAGTGACTTCCAGAATCACCGAATACTGATTCGCCGGCGCATAGATCACCGATACCTCACGCTGGCTGAACGCGCTGAAGAAGGCGTCCTGCACCTGCGCCGCCGAAACGCCCAGAGACTGGGCCCGGTCGCGGTCGATATCCACCATCAATTGCGGGCTGGCGATCTGTATGTCAGTGCGCACATCCACAAAACCCGGCAACTGCCGCATCTTTGCCTCGAGTCTAGGCGACCAGTCATACAGCTCTTTCAGATTGGCGCTCTGCAGCGTAAGCTGGTAAACGCTGGCGGCCACGCCTTGCCCGCCCACCGTGATAGGCGGCGGGTTCTGCATGAAGACGAACACGCCAGGCACGGCGGCCACCTTGGGGCGCAGTTGTTCGATGATCTGATCGACCGTGTACTGGCGCTGGTCGCGCGGCTTCATGCGGGCAAAGAAAACTCCCTGGTTCACGCCCTGTCCTGCGGGAACAAAGACGCCCAGATCCTGAATCTCCGGGTGGGCGCGCACAATCTCGCCCACGGCGTGGCCCTTGCGCGCCATGGCGTCGAACGAGATGTCTTGCGGGCCCAGAATGGCGGCGAACATGAAGCCGCTATCCTGGCTGGGGATGAACCCCGTCGGCATGGTCATAAAGAGGTACACCGTGCCCACCAGCATCAGGACCGCAACCGCCAGCGTCACCAGCCGGAACCGCAGCGCGATGCGCAAAGTGGATTCGTACCCGCGCGCCAGAAGATTGAAGCCGCCTTCCAAAGAACGGTAGGCAACCCCATGCCGAACTCCGTGCTCCGATTTGATGAAGCGGCTGCCCAGCATCGGGGTCAGCGTGAGCGACACAAAACCGGAGATGAGAATGGCCACTACAATCGTCACCGAAAACTCGTGCAGCAATCGACCCACAATGCCTTGCATGAACAGCACCGGGATAAACACCGCCACCAGCGACAGCGTCATCGAAAGAATGGTGAAGCCGATTTCCTGCGCGCCCGCCAGCGCCGCTTCCATCCGCGATTTCCCCATTTCGATGTGCCGCATGATGTTTTCCAGCATCACGATGGCGTCATCCACCACGAAGCCCACCGAAAGCGTCAGCGCCATTAGCGAAAGATTGTTCAAGCTGTAGCCCAACAGGTACATCACCGCGAAGGTGCCCACGATCGAGAACGGCACGGCCGCGCCTGGAATGAGCGTGGCCGAAACATTGCGCAGGAACAGGAAAATCACCAGCACCACGATGCCGACCGTCAGCACCAGCGTGAACTCCACGTCGTGAATGGAGCCGCGGATGGATTCCGAAGCGTCGAACGCAATGTTGAGGTGAACCGAAGGCGGAATCTCATGCTGTAACTGCGGCATCAGGGCGCGCACATTGTCCACCACCTCCACCGTATTGGTGCCGGGCTGCCGCTGAATCGCCAGGATCATCGCGCGCTTGTTGTTGTACCAGGCCGCGATCTTGTTGTCGTCCACGCTGTCGATAACCTTGCCGAGTTGCTCCAGCCGGACGGGCACACCTTGCCGCCATGCCACAATGATCGGGCGATAAGCTTCGGCGTTCGAAAGCGTGCCGCTGGATTCGATCGTGAAGCCCTGGCTGTCGCCATCCAGGCGCCCCGTGGGCAGATTCGTGTTGCTGGTGGCAATCGCGGTCTGCACTTCATTGATGCCGATTCCGTGCGCCGCCAACTGGTCGGGATCCACCTGCACGCGCACCGCGTATTTCTGCGCGCCGAAAACCTGCACGCGCGAAACCCCGTTCACCATGGAGATGCGCTGCGCCAGCAGCGTGTCCGCGTATTCGTTAACCGTGTAGAGCGGCAGCGTGTCGGAATCGATCGAGAGATACAGCACCGGCTGTTCCGCCGGGTTCACCTTTTGATATGACGGCGGGCGCGGCATGCTGGTCGGCAGGCGGCCGCCGGCGCGCGCGATGGCTGCCTGAACGTCCTGCGCGGCGGCGTCAATCTTCCGGTCCAGCGTAAACTGAACCGTAATCGAAGTGTTGCCCTGCGTGTTGGTCGAGTTCATCGACTGCACGCCCGCGATGGTGGAAAACTCGCGCTCAAGCGGCGTAGCCACTGACGACGCCATGGTCTCCGGACTCGCTCCCGGCACCGACGCATTCACCAGAATCGTGGGATAGTCCACGCTCGGCAGCGCTGCTACCGGCAGGGCGCGGAACGCGATGGTGCCGAAAAGCAGAATCGCGAATACCACCAGCACCGTCATCACCGGTCGCTCAATGAAGATTCGGGAGATATTCATTTACAGCCCCTTGGCAGCTTCAACCGCCTGAATTTTCGCGCCCGGGAAGAGACGCAACTGGCCATCGGTGACCACCGTTTCGCCGGGTGCGATGCCCTTTTCGATGACCATCTTCTGGCCGAACGCGCGGCCCGTGGTCACGATACGAGGTTCCACCGAATTGTCCGCCTTCACCACGTAGATCATCTGGCCCTGCTGCCCGGCCTGCACCGCCTCCGCCGGAACTACAGTGGCGTTGCGGATGGTATCGAGCGTCAGCACCGCCGTTACGAACTGGCCCGGCCACAGCATGCCGTCGCGGTTTTCGAACGTTGCCTTCAGATGGATAGTGCCGGTGGTGGCGTCCACTATGTTGTCAATCACCGCGAGATAGCCATCGGCGGCGCGGTCCGGACTGTCCCGCGGATACACGCGCACCGGCATCTTGCGGCCGTTGCTCAGGCGCCGGATGGCCGCCAGGTACTGCTCGGGCACGTTGAAATTCGCGAACGCCGGCCTCAGTTGATGAATTACCACCAGCGGCACGTCGTTGGCCTTGACCAGGTTGCCGGCATGAACCAGCAGGTTGCCGGTGCGTCCGGCAATGGGCGCGTGGATCTGGCAATAATTCAGGTTGAGTCTGGCTGTGGCTACCGCGGATTGGTCGCTGGCGAGATTGGCCTTGCCGCTCTCAATCGAAGCCTGGGTGGCGCGGGCAGATTCGCGGGCTACGTCGGCTGAACTCCGCGACTGATCGGCTTGCGACTTGGACGCCAGGCCCTCTTTTTGCAATTCCGTATAACGGTCGGAATCGCTTTGGTTGAACCTGGCCTGCGCGGCGTCTCGCGCCAGGGTGGCTTCATACTGGCTGATCTGCGCCCGGTCCCGCAGCACGTTGGCCTCCGCCTGGCGCAGCGCCTCCTCATAAGGACGGGGATCAATTTCAAAGAGCAGGTCGCCCGCAGCGACATTCTGGCCTTCGGTGAACGCCACCTTGACCAGTTCGCCCGAGATCTGCGACTTCACCTGTACGATGGAAGACGCTTCCACCGAGCCCACTACCCGCAGTTCTGTGGGCACCGATTCCTGGCTGGCCTTGGCGACCGATACGGGGACCACCGGAGGCCCGCCCGCCTGCTTCGCTTGCGGCTGCTTGCAACCACTGAGCGCAAGCAGGCAGGCTCCGGAGATTAAGACAATTCGGCTTCTAACCGGCACGATGATTACTCCTGAATTCAACACTGATGATTATTCGATGCCTGTGGACGAAGAAGGTACCGCTGAAACACGGATTACACCTATTTTTTGGAGTGTAGCAAATTTGTTCGAGTCGAGCAAAGAAAAGGAGAAGCTTGGCCCCCCTCCTTCCTTGGCTCTTTCAGTAGTTTACGGCCCCCATATCCAATTTCAGCTTTTCCCCCTGCTACCATTGAGTTGTAGGGCCGGATCATGACCAGCCGACAGCAATTCCAGCCAAAACCCCGCCGCGTGGTCCGTGGAGCAGGTCCCTGGCCTGCCATGCCTGCAATCTTGCAGGCACACCTGGATTGTTGGGCGGGATGCCCGCCCCGGCCTGCAATTAACTAACCCATTTATTTTCAAATGAATAACCCGGACAATTGGGTTCGTTCCGCAAATACCTCTGGGAAGCTCGTACCGGGCTCCCGCCACCCAATTGGCTTCGTTCCGTCAACACCGCATCGCGCCGCCCCGCCGGCTCTGCCACATTGACAAGCGTTGTATGCCGTCCGTATCATGATTATTTCAATCTCAATGTTTTGACGCCGTAGCGCATCTTCAAGAAGCCCGATGGCGAACTATCACGTCTACTGGTTCAGGGACATATCAACATGATTAAAGTGGAAGGTCTGACCAAGCGATACGCGCGCACGGTCGCTGTGGACAATATCTCCTTCGAGGTTGAAAAGGGACAAATTGTTGGCTTTCTGGGGCCGAATGGCGCCGGAAAGACAACCACCATGCGTGTTCTCACCTGCTTCCTGCCGCCCACCGGAGGCACCGCCAACGTGGCCGGCTATGACGTTCTGGAACACCCCGAAGAGGTCAAGAAACGCATCGGCTATTTGCCCGAGACGCCTCCACTATACCCCGAAATGGAGGTCAAGGAATATCTCGATTTCGTGGGCCAGTTGAAGGGCATCCCGTCGGCCGATATCGCCCGGCGCGTGGATGATGTGATGGGTCGCTGCGCCCTCGGCGATGTGCGCGACAAGCTGATCGCCAAACTTTCCAAGGGCTACCGGCAGCGCGTCGGGATCGCGCAGGCGATCATCCACAACCCGGACGTGTTGATTCTGGACGAGCCCACCAGCGGTCTGGACCCCAAGCAGATTATCGAGATCCGCGAACTGCTGAAGGCCCTGGCGCCCGATCACACCATCATTCTGAGTACCCACATCCTTTCGGAAGTGGAGCATTCGTGCGAGCGGGTCATCATTATCAGCCAGGGAAAGCTGGTGGCCATCGATTCGGTGGCCAACCTGACCAACCGTCTGCGCGGGCAGGAACAGGTGGCGCTCGAAGTGGAAGCCTCGGATGGACGGCCCAACCCCACCGAAGTGCAGCAGCGGCTGGAACAGGTATCGGGCGTGAGCCGCGTGGTGATGAAGGATTCCAAAGACGGGCGGCTGCTGTTTGAAGTAGAGAGCCTGCAAGGCCGCCACATTCGCTCTGAGGTGGCGCGCAGCGTGGTCAACGCGGGCTGGAACCTGAGCGAATTGCGCGCCGTTGGGCTGAGCCTGGAAGACATCTTCCTGCAGTTGACGACTGCCGAGAAAACCACCGTCGAGAAAATAGAAGAAAGCAAAGAAGACCAAGGAGGCAAGCAGTGAGAAACGTTCTCCTCATTTGCCGGAAAGAGTTGAAGGGTTATTTCGCATCCCCCATTGCCTATCTGCTGATGGCGTTCTTCGGGCTGATTTTCGGGTTCGGCTTTTACACCGCCACCCGCGACATGGTGAGGTTCAGTTTTCAGGCTCAGATGATGGGCCAACAGCAGCCCACGAATGTGAACGAGGCGATCATCCGTCCCCTGCTGGGTTTTGCCAGCACCATAGCGCTGTTTTTGATTCCCATGATCACCATGCGGCTCTTCGCCGAAGAGAAGCGTTCCGGCACCATCGAGCTGCTGCTGACATCGCCCATCAAAGATATCGAAATCATTCTCGGCAAATGGCTGGGCGCGATGCTGCTGTACCTGTGCGTGCTGGGGATGTCGATGATCAACATCGCCATGTTGTTCGCCTGGGGCAAGCCGGATTTGAAGCCGGTGCTGGTGGCCTACCTGGGTCTGATTCTGCAGGGCGGTGCGCTGTTGGCGATCGGCGCGTTTATTTCCACCACCACCAAGAACCAGATTATCGCGGGCGGCGTCACCTTCTTTGTGTGCCTGCTGCTGTGGCTGCTGAGCTGGTTCACGGCCTATGACAGTTCGGCGCCGGCTCAGGTGGTGAATTACATTTCGATCGTCACGCACTTTGAGAATTTCAGTAAGGGCGTGCTCGATTCGAAAGACGTAGTGTTCTACTTCTCCATGATTTTCTTCGCTTTATTTATCACTTCGCGATCCATGGAATCGCTGCGGTGGAGGTCGTAACATGGCTGCCGGCATACTCAAATCCAGACAGACCAGGTACGCGGCTTACGCCAGCACGTACATCCTGGTGATTATCGCGGTTCTGGGCGGGGTGAACTTCCTGGCGAACCGCTATGACAAGTCGATCGACACCACGGCCAACAAGCAGTTCAGCCTTTCCGACCAGACCATCAAGGTGATCTCGAAACTGCCGCGCGATATCCACATTACTTACTTTGACGAGACCCAGCGTTTTCTGGATGGCGCGGGATCTGCTGGACCGCTATTCCAGCTTGTCGCCCAAAGTGCACGTGGATTATATAGACCCGGTGAAAAAGCCGCAGCAGGCCAAATCGGCGGGCTTCCGAAGAGACGTTACCATTCTGGTGGACAGTGGGCTGCACAAGGAGGAAGCCAAGACCCTCAGCGAAGAAGAAGTCACCGGTGCTGTGATCCGGTCCCTGAAATCGGGCGAGCGGAATGCTTGTTTTGTTTCGGGAAGCGGCGAGCATGCGCTCGATGACACCGGCCGCGGCGGATATGGGGCCGCGAAGGAGGCGCTCGAGCGCAACAACTATAAGACCCGGACGGTTTCGCTGCTTACAGCCGCGCCCGCTGCACCTGCCGCGCCTGCTGCACCGGGAGGCGCAGCACCTACCGGGAAAATCGCGGTGCCGGCCGATTGCACGGTGCTGGTAGTGGCCGGTCCGCAGCACGACTATGTTCAGCCGGAAGCCGATGCCATCAAGGCTTACGTGGAGGGCGGCGGCCATGCGCTGATCATGCTTGACCCCCCGCTCAGCCTGGGACGGGACCAGACCGACGATAACGTGACGCTCGCAGCCGTTTTGCAAAGCTGGGGCGTGACAGTGAATAAGGACCTGGCGCTCGATACCAGCGGAATCGGGCAGGTCTTCGGACTGGGCCCGGAGGTGCCGCTGGTGACGGCCTACGAATCGCACGCCATTGTGCGCGACATGAAGGATGTGGCCACGGCCTTCCCGCTCTCGCGCACGCTCGAAGTGAAGAACGGCGATAAGACCACGGTGGAGAAGTTGTTTTCTACGGGAGAGAACAGCTACGCCACTACCGATCTGAAATCGGGCAGCGTGAAGCTCGATCCCAAAAAGGACAAGAAAGGGCCGCTGCTGATCGGGGCCGCCGGCACTTACAACGGCCCGCCACAGGGACGTTTCGTAGTGGTGGGCAGCTCTCTGTGGGTGGGCAACAATTTCATCCGGTTCAACGGCAACCGGGACATGTTCCTGAACATGATCAACTGGCTGACGGCGGATGAGGACCTGATTTCGATTCGTCCGAAGTCGCCTGAAGACCGGCCGCTTAACATGACGGCGCAGAAGCTGAACCTGGTGTTCTGGCTTAGCGTGGTGCTCTTCCCGCTGGGCGTCGTAGGCTTCGGCCTGGCCACGTGGTGGAAGAGGAGATAGGGGAATGAAGCCGAAGGGGCTACTGATCGCTGTTGTTCTTTTGGCTGTGCTGGGCGGCGTTACCTGGTGGTCCAATAAGAATCAGGCGGGGGCCGGCAAGACGCCCGGCGACACCGCGGCCAAGCTGCTTTCGATTCCCGACGACCAGTTTCAGGAAATCAAAATCAAGAAGCTGACGGGGGAAACACTTCGCCTGCGCCGCCAAAACGGTAAGTGGCAGATGCTGGAGCCGAAGGCGCTGCCGGTGGACCAGGATGCGGCCGGCGCCATGGTTTCAGCGCTTTCCTCGCTCAGCACCGACAAAGCGGTGGAGGATAAAGCCACGGACCTGAAACCGTACGGGCTGGACACTCCCACGCTGGACGTTTCGGTAGTCAAGAAGGATGGCAAGACCGACGAACTGCTGATCGGCGACGACACACCCACCGGTTCGGGAAGCTATGCCAAACTGGCGGGCGACGCCAAGGTGGTCACCATCGCCACCTTTACGAAATCGAGCCTGGATAAGCGTCCGGACGATCTGCGGGACAAGCGGTTGATTGTGTTCGATTCCGACAAGCTGACCCGCGTGGAATTGCAGGCCAAGGGGCAGACCGTGGAATTCGGGAAGAGCGGCCAGAATGAGTGGCAGATCCTGAAGCCGCGGCCGATGCGCGCCGATGGCGGTCAGGTGGACACGCTGATCGGCAAACTGAAGGATGCCAAGATGGATCTTTCGAGCCCCGCCGATGAGGCCGCCAGGAAATTCGCAGCGGCGGCCAAAGTGGCGACCGCGACCGTGACCGACGCCAGCGGAACGCAGACGTTGGATGTTCACAGGGATAAAGACAAGAACGTCTATGCCAAGGGATCGGCAGCGGAGGGCGTGTACAAGGTGGCCGCCGATGTGGCCGACGGGCTGGACAAGGGCGTCGACGATTTCCGGAATAAGAAACTCTTCGATTTCGGCTTCAGCGATCCTTCAAAGGTGGATCTCAAGGGCGTCAGCTATACCAAGACCGGGGACAAGTGGATGGCCGGCGCCAAGACCATGGACAATGCCAGCGTGCAGACGCTGATCGATAAGCTGCGCGACCTGGCGGCCACAAAGTTTGTCGAGAAGGGCGGCGGAGCGGAGGTATTTACGGCCGCCGTAACGTCCAACAGCGGCAAGCGCGTGGAGAAGGTGACCATTACCAAGCTGGCGAACCAATATTTCGCGCAACGCGAGAACGAACCCGGCATCTATGAAGTGGACGGCAAAGTTGTCGAGGAACTTCTGAAAGCGGCAACCGATGTGAAAGAGGCGGCCCCGGAGTCTTCCAAGAAGGAGCCGCCTCCGAAGAAAAAGTAGGGCGGGCCCCTTGGGTTGCCCTGACATGCCTTGCCCTAACCCAGTATGAATGGTCTTCTCACCGACTTGTACGAGCTGACGATGGCGGCCGGCTATTTCGAGGCCCGCAAGGCGGCTGAGATGGCTACCTTTGAGTTCACGATCCGCCGGCTGCCGGCCAACCGCAATTTTGTAGTGGCGGCAGGGCTGCCGCAGGTGGTGGACTACCTGCTGAACCTGAGCTTCACGGCCGAAGAGATTGACTATCTTCGTGGCCTTGAGCAATTCCGCAACGTCTCGGCGGCCTTCTTCGATTACCTTCGCGACTTCCGGTTTACGGGAGACTTGTTTGCCGTGCCCGAGGGCACCACGCTGTTCGCGGGTGAGCCTGTACTGACCGTTCGCGCGCCCATCATCGAAGGGCAGATTCCCGAAACGTACCTCCTCTCCGCCATTGGCTTTCAGACCTTGATTGCGTCCAAGGCGGCGCGCTGCGCGGAAGTGAGCGGCGGGCGGCCGGTGGTGGAATTCGGAACACGGCGCGCGCATACGCCGGAAGCCGGAGTGCTGGGCGCGCGGGCGGCCTACATCGGCGGCTGCGCCGGCACCAGCAACACGCTGGCGGGGTTCCGGTATGGCATTCCGGTCATGGGAACGTCGGCCCATTCGTGGGTTATGTCGTTTCCGTGCCAGATGGAGGCTTTCCGGAAACTGCAGAAGGTGCTGGGCCAGGCCACGGTTCAATTGCTGGATACTTACGACACGCTCGAAGGGGCGCGGCAGGCGGCGAAACTGGGCGCTCCCCTGTGGGGCGTGCGTTTGGACAGCGGCGACTTCCTGGCGCTTTCGCGGCAGGTGCGGACCATTCTGGACGAAGCCGGGCTGCCCCAGGCTAAGATCATGGCGTCGGGCGACCTGGACGAATACCGGATTCGCGAACTGGTGAACGCCGGCGCGCCCATCGACACGTTTGGCGTGGGGACGCAGCTTGCCACATCGGCCGACGCCCCTTCCATGGGGACGATCTACAAGCTGGTGGAGGTGGAAATCTGCGGCATCAAACGGTTCACCGCCAAGTACAGCCTGGATAAGAGTTCGATGCCCGGCTCCAAGCAGGTCTTTCGCGATGTGGCGCGCGATGTGGTGGCGCGTTCGGGCGAATGCGGAAAGGGCGAGGCGCTGCATGCGGCCGGTGATTCTGGGAGGCAAGCTGGTGGAGCCGCTGCCCACGCTGGCGCAGGCGCGGGCGCGGGCCGCTGAGTTCGTCGCGAAACTGCCGGCGCCTTTGCGGGAATTAGAAGTGACGGAGCCGTGGCCGGTGATCTATAGCCGCGAACTTCGCTTGCTGGTCGACCAGACAAGCTCGAACCTGAAGCCATGACGGCAGTCTTTTTCGATATCGATTCGCAGCTCGATTTTCTCTACCCTTCGGGCGCGCTGTATGTCCCGGGTGCGGAGCGGATCGTGCCCGCGATCGCGCGCTTGAACCGCTACGCGGCGCAGCACGGCATCCCTGTGGTTTCGACCACCGATGCGCATACCGAGGACGACCCCGAGTTCAAGATTTGGCCGCACCATTGCGTCGCCGGAGCGTGGGGCCAACGCAAGGCGGAAGCTACCCTGCTGGAGCGGCGCGTGGTGGTGCCGAATCGCGACTGCGAACTGGCAATCGAGGGCGCGCAGCAGATCGTCGTGGAGAAACAGACGGTGGATGTTTTCGCGGCGCCCAACTTGCAGCGCGTGGTGCACCGGCTCCATGCGGATTCGTACCTGGTCTACGGCGTAGTGACCGAGATCTGTGTAGCGCACGCGGTGCGGGGCCTGTTGAAGACGGGAAAACCGGTGACGGTGGTGACCGACGCGGTGGAGTCGCTGCGGGCTGAAGACTCGGCGCGCGCGCTCGATGAAGTCTGCGCCAGCGGGGCGCGGCTGACACGCGTCGCGGATGTCTGCTGACCCGGCCCTGCTGACCAGGACCTGCCGCGGCCGGCGTTTTACAGGCGATTTTTACAGGCGCACGATCAGTTCGAAGTTGCTGCCGCGTCTGCGCAGTGACGGCACTCTCAGCAGGCGGTCGTCAACGCCGCGGGCCATGCGGTAGCCGCCTGCCCAGCCTGGGAAAAGGCCGGCCAGGGGGGACGATCCGAAATCGTACATCTCCACGCGGGCACCGAGTCCGGCGCGTCGGAACAATTCCGCGGTGGGAACTGGGTCGAGTTCGCGTTCGTCCGCAGTCTGATACTTCTTCATCAGATGCGGAATCAGCAGGCGGCCGATGGTGCCGGAGAGGCGATGGCGGCTGGGGTCCAGGGAATAGAAGACGCCGCCGGGCGTAAGGATGTCTTTCAACCGTAGCGGGAGCGCCGCCAATTCGTCGTCGGGAAGATGGTGCAGGAAGAAGATGGCGATCACGATGTCATATCGGCTTCCGGCAACACCGCCGATGCCGCCCTCCTCAAAGCGGACATTGCGGATGGCCAGCGCGTCGGCGTCGGCGCGGGCCTGCCGAATGGCGGATGGTGAGAGATCCACACCGGTGAGTTCGGCGACATGAGGGGCCAGCAGAAGTTCGGTGTCGCCGATTCCGCATCCCAGGCTAAGCACGCGGGACCGTGGGCCGGCGCCAGTAAGCTCGCGTATGCGGCTGACCATGTGACGGCGGAGCGCGCGGACCGCGGGACGGGCGAAGTGAGATTGGGCAAAGCCGGAATAGAGCTTCTCGTGATACTCAAGCTCGCGCTGCCGGACGCTGTTCACTGCGCGTTGTTCATTGAGGCATTGCTGCCCAGCGGGTTCCGGGCACGGACAAAAGCCATCACGGTGACGAACAGGGAGCCGGCCAGCATCCCACCATCGCGAAGCAGGGTCTTCCATGAGATGGCTTCACCCGGGCCGAAGCAGCCGCAGTCGATGGTCATTCCCTTGACGTAGGCGCGCACCATCAGGCTGAAAAACACCAGCAGCAGGGCCGAGGTCGCAACCGTGGACACGCGCAGCCAGCGGCCCACAATCAGCAGCACCCCCACCAGCAGTTCGAACCAGGGCAGGGTGCGGGCCAGCAATTGCACCGCCCACATGGGGAGCACTTCGTAAGATGCGATTCCAGCGGCGAACAGGCGCCAGGATTCGCTGAGCTTGGTGTACGCCGCATAAATGAATACCAGCCCCAGCGCAATGCGGAGAATGAGCACCACTGTTTTGACGGCCTTACTTTGTGAGGAGCTCATTCAAGTAACCACGGAAGAGGGCGCCGTTATCGTCCCAAAAACTCCAGGGTCGCTGTTGCAGGCGATGCGTGATGATGAAGGTGGGAGTGCTCGGGACCTTGGCCTGCGTGGCGGAATCCACGTCGCGCTGGACTTCGGCCAGAACCGCCGGGTCCTTCGCCAGAGCCTGCACCTTGGCCTGCTCCGCCGGCGTCAGCATGGCGGCCACGGTTTCCCAGATCTTGCCGCTGACGGCCCAGGAGGATTGGTTGCGGAAGAGAGCGTCAGCCACTTGCTGATACTTGCCGACGCGTGCGGCTGCGGTGGCATAAGCGGCCGCCTCGCGCGAACGGGCGCCGAATCCAGGCAGAGGAAACTCGCGGCACACAAAGTAGACCTTGCCGGTATCCACGTATTCCTTGATGAACCCTGGCAGAAAAGTTTCGTGCAGGTGCTTGCAGTGCGGGCACTGAAAGTCGCTGTACATCTCGATAAGAACGGGGGCGGCAGGGTTTCCGAGAGCCTTGCCCCTATCGGTATCGGCGGCAGCCGCAAGCCACGGGAGCAGGGCCGCAATTGCGCCGGCTAGTGTAACGGAGAGAAGCCTCATAGTCTCTTCTAATTCTTCTTAGCCAGCAATTCGTCCACGTAGCCTTTGAACAAATTGTAATCCGTCCAATACGCCCAAGGCGTCTGCTTCATGCCGCGCGTGACGATCATGGTGGGGGTCTGGCTGACGCGCGCGGCCGTGCCGGATTCCACATCGCGCTGCACTTCGGCCAGCACCGAGGCGTCTTTGGCCAGCGCCTGCACCTTCTTCTGGTCGGCCGGAGGGAGTGCGGCAGCCACAACATCCCAAACCTTGCCGGTCATGGCCCAGGAATTCTGGTTCTGGAAGATGGCATCGCTCACCTGCTGATACTTGCCGATGCGCGCGGCCGCGGTGGCGTAGTTGGCGGCCTCGCGGGCGTAGACGTGACCGCTCAGCGGAAACTCGTGACTCACAAGGTAGGCTTTGCCGGTCATCACGTAGTCCCTGACGATAGCGGGCAGAATGGTTTCATGGAGCATCTTGCAGTGCGGACACTGGAAGTCGCTATAGAGATCGAAGCGGACCGGAGCGGACGGGTTGCCGGCGGCTTTGGCTCTGTCAACGTCCGGACCAAGGGCCAGACAAGGTAGCAGCAGTACGAGTGCTAGGGCTACAGGCTTCATGCTTCTATTCTAAATGGAAGGGCCCGGTTTGGCGAAATTGTTAACGAACCGCGGTTCCGGCCCGTCTGTACCGCGAAGGAAAATGTGCCATGGCGCTGTGGAGTGAAAGCATACGGCAGGACATCCGGTTCGCCCTGCGAACGGCGTGCAGGAATCCCGGCTTCATCGCAGTTGCCATTGTCACTCTGGCCCTGGGCATCGGGGCCAACACGGCGATGTTCAGCATCGTCAGCGGCGTGCTGGTGCGCCCTTTGCCCTTCGCCCATCCGGACCGCCTGGTTCAGCTGAGCCAGTTTGACGCGCGAAACGGCGTCGGGCCGGTCTCGTACCGCGATCTGGAGGAGTCTCGAAAGCAGAGCCCGGCCTTCGAAACCATGATCGCTTACGGCAATACCAGCAAGAACCTCCTCGACGTTCCAGACCCGGAGAGGATTCAGACGGTCTGGGCAGAGCGCGGTCTCTTCCGCATGCTGGGTGTTGCTCCCATCGTCGGCCGAACCTTCCAAGAGGGAGACCCGCTGGACGTAGTGGTGCTGGGCGCCGGGCTGTGGAAGCGGCGCTTCGGCAGCGATCCTTCCTGCATCGGCCGGAAGATCACGCTCGACCGCGAGCCCTATACCGTCATTGGGGTGATGCCGGAATCGTTTCAATTCCCCTACCGCGCCTCGCTCACCGAGCTATGGATTCCCTGGCAACCGCCACTGCAATTCGCCGCCAACCGCAACTACCGTGTCGATGCTGCGGTGGCGCGGGTGAAGCCGGGCATCGCTCTGGACGCTGCCCGCCGGCAGTTGTCCGTGATTTCGAAGCGCTTGGAACAGCAGTATCCCGAGACGAACAGAGGGCGCGGCGCGCTGCTGGTGCCGCTCTCTGAAATCGTGGTGGGGCGAATGCGCGCCTCCCTGCTCACCCTGCTTGGCGCCGTGGTGCTGGTCCTGCTCATCGCCTGCGCCAACGTCGCCAACCTCTTGCTGGCGCGCGCCGCCAGGCGAACCCATGAAACCGCGGTACGCGCAGCTTTGGGAGCCAGCCGCGGCCGCCTGGTCCAGCAATTTCTCACCGAAAGCGTTCTGCTGAGCATTGCAGGCGGTCTCACTGGTCTGCTCATTGCGGTGAACGGCGCCGGCCTGGTTCTAAAACTGGGTGCCTCGCAGATTCCGCGCTCATGGGAAATTGGTCTCGACTGGCGGGTGCTGTCTTTTCTGCTTGCCTCCAGTGTGGCCAGCGGCATCGCGTTCGGTATTCTGCCGGCTCTGGCGGCATCGCGCATCAGTGTGCAGACGGCCTTGAAACAGGCGGGAGCCAGCCAGGCGGTGGGGGCCGGCCGCGCGGGTTGGAGCGGGCGGCGGCTTCGCGACGGGCTTGTGGTGGCGGAAATCGCCCTATCCTTCGTGCTGATGGTGAGTGCGGGCCTTCTGCTGCGCGCCTTCCTGCGTCTCCAAAATACGCCGGCCGGAATGGTGGCGGATAACGTCCTCACCCTGCACATGACCGCCGCTTTGAAAGACTATCCCGCACCCGGAAGCTACGGCCGATATCTGCAGCAACTGGAGCAGCGCGTGCGAGAAATACCAGGAGTGCGCTCCGCCGGCTTCATCCAGTTTCTGCCGCTTCAAAACTGGGGTTGGAATGGATTCTTTTCGATTACCGGACGGCCTGCGCAGGCCGCGCAGCCGCCGAGAGCCGAGCTTCGCTACGTCACCCCAGGCTACTTTCACGCTCTTGGCATCCCCCTCCGCAGCGGCCGCCTCTTCACGGAACGCGACACCCTTCAGGGGGAACTGGTCATCCTGATTAACGAGGCGTTGGCCCGCAAGTATTTCCCCAACGAAGACCCCGTCGGCCGCCGCACCGATCGCGGCCCGATCGTCGGCGTTGTCGGCGACGTGCGGACGTCCCGGCTGGACACTCCGGCGACTCCCGAGATTTACTATTGCTTCGCTCAGAATGCGGCGGCCACATCGGATGCCGGCGTGTCGCTCGTGGTTAGTGCCCAATCACGGCCGGAAGCACTGGCGAATGCAGTACGCGACGCCATCCACCAGGTCAACCCCCACCAAGTCATTTATGATGTCAAAACCATGGAGCGGGTGCTTGCAGATTCGCTGGCAGACATGCGTCTCTATGTATGGCTGATCGCTCTGTTCGCCGGCCTCGCGGTGCTGCTGGCCGTCTCCGGCGTTTACGCGGTGGTGTCTTTTACGGTCACCGCGCGCACGCAGGAGTTCGGGCTTCGCGTGGCTCTGGGCGCGGGCGAAGCGCAAATCCTGCGCCTGGTGTTGGGTCATGGTTCGAGCCTGGTGGCAACTGGCCTGGCGCTGGGTGCGGCGGGAACCCTGGCGGCGTCGCGGCTGCTTAAGAGCTTGCTTAGCGGTGTGACTTCCACGGACGCCGCGACGCTGGCAGGTGTTAGTGTGCTGCTGGCCGCGGTGGGCCTGGCGGCATGCCTCGTGCCGGCGCGCCGCGCCATGCGGGTAGATCCCAATGTCGCGCTGAAATATGAGTGACTCTCTTGAGTGATTCTCAGCGACCCGGAATGCATGAAATCGTGATTTAATCTATGTAACGTTTCGGGGATTGAAGGAGATTTCATGCTCGCGAGAATGGTGTTGACTGCGACCCTTGCCTCCACGTTGGCCTTCGCCCAGCGCGGCGGCGGTGGAATGGGTGGCGAAGGAATGGGAGATAGCGCCGGCATGAACGGGGCCGGCGGCACTGGTTACGGCGGCACGGCGCGCATGCAGCGCCAGAGCAAGCTCGACATGATCGTCGAAAAGCTCAAGCTGAATAAAGAACAGAAAGACCAGGTGCAGACCATCTTTCTGGCGGCGGTCGAGGAATCCAGACCAATTCGCGAACAGATCATGACCAGCCGGGAAACCATCGCCGAGGCGATGATCACGGGCAAGAGCCAGGACGATATCAGGAAACTGCTGGATCAATACGCAGGTGCGGCGGCCCAGATGACGGGGATCGAGACTAAGGCCTTGGCTAAAGTGTACGCGCTGCTCAAACCCAACCAGCAGTCCAAGGCGCCGGCGGCATTTGAAATCATGGCCGGAATGTTTGGCGCGCAGGTGGGCGGCGGAAGAGGCAGGGGCAGAGGCTAGTCATGTTCTTCAAGAAGACATTTCGAGATTAGCGGCGTGATGCGAGTTTTAGACCGTCGCCATCAGATGATATTTTTCGGCAAGAGGCTCAACAACGGTCTTCACGCCGTGTCCAGGATTCGATTCATCACGGGTTCTCAACAATCCTAACGACTCCAATATCTTCACATCTCGACTGACGGCCTTGCGATCACGTTTGAGAATGATTGCAAGACCCGAAATCGTTGGCTTCGACTTCCTGCGGATTGTGCGAAGGACTCGAAGGCGCTCTACGGAAAGAACCCGCAATAGATCGGCGGGGTCTGCGAAGGTCACCCGGAGTTCAGGTTCTATCCTTTCGCCACGATCCAATTTCTTGGCACGTTCAATGGATCGTTCAACGTACTCCTCAAGCGTTCCAGTGGTCAGTGTGACGGTGTTAGCTTTTTTGCTCATCTTCTTTTCTCCACAATTCGTATACTTCAGCATAGAACCGCTTGGATAACTCCTCGTAATTGGCGAAGTCCACCGGCTCTACCGCGCCCATGAAATGTCGGTGGTGGTCCTGGTGGCTGTTGTCGTATCCAAGCACCCTGCCATTGTCCACACCACAAAGCCGGTGATTGATGTATGCAAGACTGTAGCTCACAACTTGGCCGCCCTCAGTCTCCCATACTTCTTCTTTCAACTTTGCACCCTTCCTTGGCCGAGGCAGCACGTATTCTGTATGAACAGTTTTTGTGATCGCCGGCTGTTTTGGCGGCTTCTTCCTCCCCACCACTCAAGCATACTACAGGAGGGACATAAAAAGCCACAGCTGGATTTTTAATTAGAGGTTTAGTGCGGGTTTATTGAAGCGGATTATAATGATTCAGGTGTTTTGGCGAGTTCAAGCGAGACGTTCGACTGGTCTTCCGATCACGCTCCTGACACCTTCGACCTGGACGCTAAACTGAAATGTTCTTGAAAATAATCTTGATTGGCGCGCTCGCCGGCATTCTGACCACCCCGGTTTTCGCGCAGCGGGGCGGCGGTTCCAAGAAGGGCGGGCAAGATACGTCCGCCATGGGATATTCAAGCACTACGCGGTTCGACCGGATCTCCGACACATTGAAGCTGAATAAGGACCAGAAGAAGGAAGTTAAGGCCGCTCTGGACGACGCGCAGAAGCAGGCCACGCCGATTCACGATCAGTTGATGAAAGGCCGGCAGGCGATCGCGGAGGCGGTGGCCGGCGGAAAGAGTCAGGACGAAATCAATCAACTGGTAAACGCCAATGCCGCGCTCGACGCCCAGATCGCGGGGATCGAATTGAAGGCATTCGCGGCGATTTACAAGCTGTTGGACAGTAACCAGCAAGCCAAAACCCAGCCCGTATTCGCGATGATGAAAGGGCTGTTCAACGGGAAGAATTGGAATTCGACGGAATGATCCGGTGGGGCAGACGGTTTCGCCTGCCAGCCTGGCTTTCTAACCCTGTACTGTGGCGGTGCTCGGGCTGGGGTAGGGTTTGCCGATCTCTTGCGCGTCCACCACAGCCACGGCGGCCACGTGAACGATGTCGTTCACTTCAGAACCGCGCTGCAGAACGTGCACCGGGCGCGACAGCCCTGTGAGCAGGGGCCCGATGAGTTCGGCGCCGCCGATGCGCTGCAGCAGTTTGTAGGCGATGTTGCCGGATTCCAGGTTGGGGAAGATCAGCACGTTGGCGCCGCCCTTCAGCGTGCTGAAGGGATAGGTTTCCTCTATTATCTGCGGAACCACGGCGGTATCGGCCTGCATTTCACCATCGATCATCAGGCCGGGGGCGCGTTCGCGAACCAGTTCCACCGCTCTGCGCACCTTGGCGGAAAGGGGATGCCGCGTGCTGCCGAAGTTAGAGAAGGAGAGCATGGCTACGCGCGGCTCCTGGTTGAAGCGGCGGGCTTTCTCAGCCGCCATGATGGCAATTTCGGCCAGATCTTCAGACGTGGGCTCGATGTTGACGGTGGCGTCGGCCAGGAAATAGATGCCGCCCTTGGGCGTAATCAGCACGTAAACGCCAGCCACGCGGCGAAACTCCGGCCGCACTTCGATTACCTCCAGGGCGGGCCGGATGGTAACCGGATAGTGCGTGGTCAAGCCGCCGATCAGTGCGTCGGCATCGTTCAGCCGAACCATCATGCTGCCGAAAGTGACGGGGTCGAGAATGAGATGCCCAGCCTCGGTGCGTGTAACGCCCTTACGCTGGCGGAGGCTGTAGAACTCTTCGGTATACTCTTCCAGGCGCGCGAATTTCCCGGGATCGACAATCTGAACGCCAGTAAGGCTCAGACGCATGTCCGCCACTTTGGCGCGAATGGCAGCTTCATTGCCCAGCAGGATCGGCTCCGCGATTTTCTCATCCAGCAGGATCTGGCAGGCGCGCAGAATCTTGCCTTCCTCGCCCTCGGTGAAGACGATGCGCTTAGGCTGCTTCTGCGCCTTGTTGACCATGGAGCGCATCACCTCGTTGGCCTTGCCCAGCCGCCGCTCCAGTTCTTCGCGGTACTGCTTGATATCCACTTGCACCTGGGCCACCCCGCTGTCCATGGCGGCTTGCGCAACCGCCGAAGCCTCACAGATAAGCACGCGCGGATCGAAGGGTTTGGGAATGATGTATTCGCGGCCGAACTCCAGGCGGTCGATGCTGTAGGCGCGCAGGACCGAATCCGGCACGTCTTCCTTGGCCAGCGCGGCCAGCGCGCGGGTGGCGGCCAGTTTCATCTCGTCATTGATGGTGGTGGCGCGCACGTCCAGCGCGCCCCGGAAAATAAAGGGGAAGCCAAGAACGTTGTTTACCTGGTTGGGAAAGTCAGAGCGGCCGGTGGCGACAATGGCATCGGGGCGCGCGGCCAGCGCCACATCGTAGGCGATTTCGGGATCGGGGTTGGCCAGCGCGAAGATGATCGGGTTGGCCGCCATCCCCATCACCATATCAACCGTAACCGCGCCGCCTTGCGACAGGCCAAAAAAGACGTCGGCGCCGGCCAGAGCTTCAGTAAGGGTCCGGGCCTCGGTCTTGGCGGCAAAGCGCGCCTTGTAGGCGTTCATGCCCTCCGTGCGGCCTTCGAAGATGACGCCCTTGGTATCGCACATGAGAATGTTCTGGTGGCGCACGCCGAGTTTCACGTAGTGCGCGGCGCATGAGATGGCGCTGGCGCCGGCGCCGTTGAAGACCACTTTGATGTCCTGGATTTGTTTGCCGGCGATTTCGAGAGCGTTGATCAGGCCGGCGCCGGAGATGATGGCGGTGCCGTGCTGGTCGTCGTGGAAGACCGGAATCTTCATGGTCTTGCGCAGTTCTTCCTCAATCACGAAACACTCCGGAGCCTTGATGTCTTCAAGGTTGATGCCGCCGAAAGTAGGCTCCAGAATCTGACAGGTGCGAATGATTTCCTGGGGATCGGAGGTGGCCAGTTCGATATCGAAGACGTCGATATCGGCGAAGCGTTTGAAAAGCACGGCCTTGCCTTCCATGACCGGCTTGCCGGCCAGCGCCCCGATATTGCCGAGACCAAGGACCGCGGTGCCGTTGCTGATGACGCCCACCAGGTTGCCCTTGGCGGTGTATTTGTAAGCCAGGCTTGGATCGCGCTCGATTTCCAGGCACGGCACGGCCACCCCGGGGGTGTAAGCCAGGCTGAGATCGCGCTGCGTGCGGCAGGCCTTGGTGGGGACAACCGAGAGCTTGCCCGCTGGAGATGAAGAGTGATACTCGAGGGCATCCTCGGGACGAATGATCATTAGGGCGGACCTTTCGAGATGATTATACTCGGTAGTCTGATTCGACCGGGCTGCTAACCATTATCAAATCCGGGCGTCTACTCTGTGAACAGGATGGCGTGAATGAAGAACGATAGCCTCTATTACATTGCAGCCGCGGCGCTTTCCGTGGTTTGGCTGGTCACTCCGGTGCGGACGCACGCCGCCAGGAACCGCGACTTCAACATCAATATCGAAGGCGACGCCGAAACCTGCGCCGGCCTGAAGGTGCGATCCGGCAGCGGCCAGATCGCTCAGGCCAATGAAAGCCTTTCACTTCGCAAAAGCGACGCGCCCATTCTGGAACTGAATGCCGCCGACCACGGCCGCATCAGCGTACGTGGTTGGGACCGGCCCGATTACTCAGTGGAGACCTGCAAGGTGGCAGTGGCGGAAACCACTGCTGCCGCCGACCAGATGGTGCGCAATATTTCCGTGACCCGCAGCGCCGGCCGCCTGTCTTTCAACGGGCCCGCCACAGACTCCGGCGATTGGCTGGTGTACTTCATCGTACACGCGCCCAAGGATGCGACCCTCGATCTGGAAGCCAGGAACGGTCCCATCGCGGTACGCGATATGAGCGGCACCATGAAACTGCGGGCCGCTAACGGACCCATCGCCATTCAGAATTGCGGCGGCAATATTGAAGCCCACACCACCAACGGGCCGATTGCGTTTTCCGGCAGCGGCGGGGACGTGCACCTGACGGCTCAGAATGGCCCCATCGCCCTCAAACTGGCCGCCGATACGTGGAACGGCGCTCAACTGGAAGCCCGCACCATCAACGGCCCGCTGGCGATTTCCGTGCCGGACACATTTCTATCGGGGCTGCGTGTGGAGACCTCAGGCCACTCGCCGCTCAGTTGCACCGCAGCCCTCTGCCGCAATGCTTTCACGGATGCCAGCCGCAGCAACCGGGTGCTGCAGATGAACGGCTCGAACGGCGCCGTAAGGGTCTCCACCGAGAACGGCCCGGTGGCGGTGCACAACGACAGCAAGACTAAGGGGCGCATCCTATAGCAACGGCCTGCCGGCCACCGAAGTACGGCGCGGCGCCATCCGCGGCTTGCGCGGCCGGTCGATTCGCGCTTTTAAACGCTGCTCGCGGCGGCGGATTTCGGGCGAGTCTTCGAAGCCCAACGCGGTGCGAATGGTCTCGAGCGCCAGGGCGTAATTCCGCTCGCGATGCTCGTAATGCTTGGCCAACTCCTCCAGGGCTCGCACCCGATACGGGTTGCGCAAGTCCGCCAGTTCCGTCACCATCGCCAGTGCGGCGTCCATGCGGCCCAGCCGCTTCTCGATGGCTGCGATATCCCACATAGTCCGAAAGAGCAGATCGTCGGGCAGCCCCATTTCGATAGCCCGCTTGAACAGGTTCAGGGCTTCTTCCTGCCGCTCGGTCTGCAGCATCCATCGCCCCAGCCCGATCAGGTCCGCGCCGTGGCGCAACCCGTGGCCTGTCGGGCGGCCTTCGTCAGTGCGGAATGCGAAGGGCACGATGGCGGTGAGGCAGGCCAGCGAAAGAATGTCGGTGGCGTTGTGGTCGAAGATCGGCACCAGGGGCATGGCCCGCCGCGACCGCAGGTAATCGAAATAGCAGTATGGGATCAACGAGCCCGGCAGGTCGCCGTGCCGCTCCACTCCGAGCACGCGGTTTTCCAGATCCACCAGCCGGCAGCTTTCGAGACGCAGCTTCCACAGCCGCCGGGCGCCGAAAAGCAGGTCCAGGTGTTCCATGCGGTCGAAGGGATGCCGCGCCCGCACCATGCGGAAGCGGGTTTCGAGCAAAGGCTGATCGTAGGCCTTGCCGTTGTAGGTGATCAGCACATCGAAGGGCGCCAGATATTCCGCCAGCCGCCAGAGCAGCGACGCTTCCTCACCGTAATCGCGCATGAAGAATTGCCGCAGGCGGAAGCCTGACGCATCGATGGAGCCCACGCCGATCAGAAATGCGTAGGTTCCAGTGCCGCCGGCCAGGCCCGTGGTCTCGGTATCGAGAAAGGCCCAGCGGGTTGGGTGCGCGTGCGCGATGGCGCCGGCCGAGAGCGCACGCAGCAGATCATCGGGCAGTTCCGCCAGATCTGAAATATCCACGCTGCCGTGGCGGCGGTGCCGCTCCCAAACCTTCTCGGTCTCGAAATGCTCGCCGTGCGGGGTGCTCACCACCTGGCCCGACATCAGCTCTTCAATGAACTTTCCGATTGGCGGCGCCGGCGATCTTGGGGGCCGTGGCTGCTCCGCCGGCGCCTGGTACTTCCGATCCACCTGCGCGATGCGCCGGCGAAGAGCCGCGAGCTGTTCCTGAATGTCCTCCATAACTTCGCTTTTTCTTTGCCCACTATAGTCCTTATCCGCCCGCCAATCAAGTTGTTATATTCAAGAGGTGATTCAAAGGCTGCTGCCGGCGAAATCCGCCGTGACGGTTTGAGCAAGACCCGCATATTCTTTCTGCTGCTGGCGGCGCTGTTGATCGCCGCGCGGCTGTGCCATCTCGAAATCCTGTGGGCCGAGGAAACGCTGCCCCTAGCCGCGGCCCGGCAGATGCATTTCGGCAAGACTCTTTACCGGGACATCTGGTTCGACAAACCGCCCTTGGCCCCCGCGTTGTACTGGGCACTTGACGCACAAAACGGCGCACAACCCGGATGGGCGCTGCGCCTGGCCGGCGCGCTCTATGCCCTGCTGGCCTGCTGCATTGCCTGGGGGTTCGCGCGCGATCTGTGGACGGAACGCGAAGGCCTGTGGGCCGCGGGCCTGATGGGGTTCTTTCTGATTTTCGATTTTCCCGCCACGGTGATCCCGCTGGCCGCGGACATGCTGATGCTGGCGCCGCATCTGGCGGCCGTGTGGCTGGCCTGGCGACGCCGGCCTTTCATGTGCGGCGCAGTTGCCGGAGTGGCTTTACTGATCAGTCCCAAAGCCCTATTCGTGGTGGCCGCCTGCGCACTGTGGAATCCGGCGGGAGTGCCGCTGATGGCCGCCGGCTTCGCCGCAGTGAGCGGTGTCGCGGCCGGATGGCTGTGGCACGCCGGCGCGTTGGGGCCGTATTGGGACGAAGTTTGGAAATGGGGCCGCGCCTACGCCGCCGCGCCCTTTGTAGATTCACCGATACAGAACGGTATGGTTCGAACCCTGAACTGGCTGGGCTTCCACGCAGCGCTGGTGATCGCTAGCGGTTGGTTCGCATGGCGTAGAAATCATACTGGTCTGACAGATCCCGTTCTGCCTGGAGCTGGGCATGACGGCGGAGTTCGCCCTGCCATCTGGCTCGGCTGGCTGCTGATATCCTTCGCCGCCGTCGCCGCCGGGCTGCGCTTCTTCCCGCGCTACTACCTGCAGCTCCTGCCCATCTTCGTTCTGCTGGCGGCGCGCGGCTTCACCTTGCTTGGCCGCAACTGCCGTGCCCTCGTCGCACTGTTGCTGCTGATTCCCGCGGCGCGTTTCGGCCCTCCTTACTTCTCCGCGTTGCGCAACCCCGAATGGCGCGACACCGCCATGGACCGCGACAGCCGCGCGGCCGCCGAGCTTATCCGCCGGCTGGCCAAACCCGGCGACACGCTCTTCGTGTGGGGCTACCGCCCCGAGATCTACGTCTATACGCAGCTCCCGGCCGCCACCATGTTTCTCGATTCGCAGCCGCTCACCGGAGTTCCCGCCGACCGGCATCTGACGCAATCGAATCCGGTGGAAACCGAGGCGCCCAGCGCCCGCCGTTTGGAATTGGCCGGCTCGCATCCCACATTCGTGCTCGACGGCCTTGGCACGTACAACCCGCGCCTTGCCATCGCCAGCGTTCCCGATCTGCGCGATTGGTTCGCCGGTTACCAGGAGGCGGCCCGAACCGGACAGACGGTGATTTACCGAATCGCGCCGCCGCGATAGCAATGTCACTCTTAGCGTTCTCCCCTCCCTAACGTTCTCCCATGGCAGTGGTGCTGGTTGCCCACATGGCGGAGTCTCCCCATGCCACCGACGTGCCCCAGGCGACGGAGTCTCCCCAAGCCACCGATGTTCCCCAGGCGGCAGAGTCTCCCCATGCCACCGACACGCCCCACATCGCCGATGTGCCGGCCGCACCGGTTATACCTCTGGTGCCTAAGCCATTCCATACCGCGGGCGATCCCCAGATGATGGTGTTGCCGGTGAGTGCCCCAGTGAGGCCACCCAGCAGGCCCGAACTCTGCAGCAGAACGCTATTGCCCCAGACCGTGCGTGAGGCCCAGTTGCCGGACTTTGCCCAAGTTGCCAGAAGCCCGGGAATCAGGGACGCCCGGTTGCCGAGGGAATCGTAGGCGGCCGGAGGGGACAGGGCCGGCCCCGCAAGCGTGTCGCGGTTCATCAGAGCCGCGGAAATATCCAGATAGCCGGCGCCTACCGTGAAGATGTCATAGAAGCTGCTGTACATGGATCCTGTTGTAGTGTCGGTAGCGATGGAACTGGACGGGAAGGCTTTGTACGCCGTCTTCATCAAGCGGGCCTTCACCAGGTCCGGCGACAAGGTCCGATCCTGTTGCAGCAGCAATGCTGCTGCGGCGCTCACCATGGGAGCGGCCATGCTGGTGCCGTTCATCATGAAGTAATGCGGTGCGCTGTTGGCGCTCTGTCCGTAAACCGCCGGGCTGACGATGTTCCCAGGCGCCGCTGTGGCCAGCGTCGATCCCGTTGACAAGACCGAAATAACGCGGTTGCCCGGAGCCACAAGGTCCGGCTTGATGATGTGGTCGATCGCGGTTGGACCCTTCGAGCTATAACTGGCAACTTGATCGTCGGAACGCTGCGGCGAATCCATGGGCTTCATGGCGCCGACGGTAATCACGTAGGGATCGTTGGCCGGCGATAGAATCGTGCCGTAGCCGCTCCTGCCGGAGTTTCCCGCCGCCACCACTACTACGATTCCCGCCTTCCAGGCCTGCTCCACCGCGAGACACAAAGGGTCCATGGCGTAGCTCTCAACCACCGGCCTGCCGAGCGACAGATTGATGACGCGAATGTTGTAGGTATCTTTGAGTTGAATGGCGCGTGCAATGGCGGCGATCACAACCGAGTCTGTAGTGGCGCCCATCTCGTTGAGCACTTGCAGATCGACCAGGTTTACGCCCGGTGCGATGCCGGTGAATTTGTTGGTGGAACCGGGCGCGCTGGAACTGGCGCCGTTGCCGGCGATGATCCCCGCCACATGAGTGCCGTGGCCGAATCCATCCCTGCGCGTACCGTTGAAGATCTCGCTGTACACGGCTGGCCGAAGATCGGCACTGGCCGCGATGCCGCTATCGATGACAGCCACCCCCACCCCGGAACCGTTCAACCCAAGATTCCATGCGGCTGGAGCATTGACGGCGAATTCATAATGATCGGACAAGATGCTCACCGGACGATCGGGACTGATGTAAATTACATCGGGCGACGCGGCAATCAGATTGAGCGCCGACACTGCGACCTGAATCGTCTCCGCCCCAATGAGCAGGTTGTCCAGCAGCTTTTTAGCTCCCAGGACATTGAGCAGCCCGTCGAGCAACGAGGCGCCTGGTTTCCTTTGGACAATCACATTCACGATAGAGTTCGGGTTCGCGTTTTTCAAGTCGGGAGCGATTTTCTGGGCACTCGCCGTGATGGCCAGGCTTCCGCAAAGCAGTGCGGTTACAACCATTTTCCTCATATTCCTCATGCGGCGTGTAAATGCACGCCGATGGCCCAGGGTCGAACCATTGGATGCAATGTCTTCGCAAGCCAGCCTGGGACATAACGCCCGCTGGGGGACAGATTGTCCTTGTGGGACAGGCCTCCAGCCTGGTCGGCCGAATTCATGCGCAATAGTCTATTGCGGCTTCGGCCAGAATCTCCGCCAACTGGAACACCGATTCCAGGTCCACCCATTCCACGTCGGAATGCGCGCCGGCGCCGGCGGTCCCGTACACCACTGTCTCAACGCCCGCCGCCTGCAGGAGCGCCGCATCCATCCACGGCGTATCGCCAATGTGGCGGGGCGGCCGGCCGAGGACTTTCGCCGCGGCACCGTCGACGGCTCTGACGATGGGGGCATCGGGCGACACCTGGAACGGGTCGCGGTTGAAGAACGGCTGCACGGTGGCGTGGAAGTCCGGGTCGGCGGCTTCGAGCGAATCCACGATGGCCTGAATTTCGGCGGCGGCCTGCGCCTCGGTTTCGCCGGGCACGGTGCGGCGCTCAATCTGCACCGTGGATGACGGCGCGTAGGTGCTCAACCCCGCGCCGCCGCTGAGCATTGCCGCATGCAGGGAAGGCGGACCGACCAGCGGGTGCGGCGTACGGGCGCGCAGTTCCCGCTCAAGCCGGCTGAGTTGCGCCAGAAACTGGCCCATCTTCATGTTGGCGTCGATGCCCAGTTCGAACCGGCTCCCGTGGGCCGCGCGGCCGGTCACCTCTACCCGGATCCATAGGTAGCCCTTGTGCGCCAGGCAGACTTCGAGGGCCGTAGGCTCGGTCACAATGGCGCCATCCACCTTGACGTGTTGGATCAGGTCGCTGGTGCCCAGGCTGCCGTACTCTTCGTCGGCGACGGCCGCCACCAGAAGATCGCCGCTCAGGCGGAGGCCGGCGTCCACCAGCGCTTTGGCCGCCGCCATCCCCGCCGCCAGGCTTCCCTTCATGTCGTAGGAGCCCCGCCCATAGAGCTTGCCGTTACGAACGGTGCCCGAAAAGGGCTCGGCCATGCCGGCAACATCCACCGTGTCGCAGTGGGCATTCAGCATCAGGCTGCGTCCGCCGCCGGCGCCGGCCAGCCGTCCCAGCACCGTGGTGCGCCCGGGAGCTGGCTCGAAGATTTCGGTTTCGAGGCCCGCCGATCGCAAAGACTCCGCGATGAACCCGGCGATCTCGCGTTCGCCGGGAGCTCCAGGAGCAAGAGTGGGATTGATGGAGTTGATCTGGACCAGGCGCATCAGCGTGTCGCGCGCATATTCGCGATCGATCTTCATGACGCCTCTCAGTATGCCCAAAAATGCGCCGGGTACTGCTATAAGGCGGGTACTGCATATAAGCCGGCTACTCGCTATAATATGAAGTATTGGCTTCAAACCCGTGGACCGGGAGTTAGAATCTCCCCGGGCGCACCAGGCTGCACATGGCAACGTCTTGTTGGAAGCTGTTCGCTTGGCTGTGCCTCTGCGGCTGGTTTTTTCCCGCCACGTCCTCCGGCCAGGAAATCGAATTCAATCGCGATATCCGGCCCATTCTCTCCAACCGGTGCTTTGCCTGCCACGGTCCCGATGCGGCCAACCGCAAGACCAAACTGCGGTTCGATATCGAAAGCGGCGCCCATATCAGTTTGGCCCAGGGACGCTTCGCCATCGTGCCGGGCGACCCGCAGAAAAGCGAGATCGTGCGGCGCATCTCATCTGACGATCCGGCCATCCGCATGCCGCCAGCCTATGCCGGGAAGGACAAACTGCGGCCCGGCGAAATCGATCTGATCCGCCGCTGGGTGAGCCAGGGCGCACATTGGCAGCCGTTCTGGTCCCTGATTCCGCCCCAGCGGCCAGCCGCCCCCGTGGTTCGGCAGCCGGATTGGGCGCGCAACCCGATCGACAATTTCATCTTGAGCCGCCTGGAACGCGAAGGGCTGCATGCCATCGCCGGAAGCCGACAAGGCGACGCTGATCCGGCGCCTGACACTGGACCTCACCGGGCTTCCGCCGACTCTGGCGGAGGTGGATGCTTTTCTGGCCGATGCTTCGCCGACCGCTTATGAAAAGGTGGTGGACCGGCTGCTCGCCTCGCCGCGATATGGCGAGCGCATGGCCTTTCGTTGGATGGAAGCGGCGCGTTACGGCGATACCAACGGCTATCAAACGGATGGGCCGCGCGAGATGTGGCGGTGGCGGGATTGGGTGATCGATGCATTCAATCGCAATATGCCCTACACCCAGTTCACCATCGAACAGATTGCGGGTGACCTGCTTCCGAACGCGACCCTGGATCAGCGTATCGCCACCGGCTTCAATCGGAATCACCGGACCAGCGGCGAGGGCGGCATCATTCCGGAAGAGTATCGCGTGGAATATGTGGCCGACCGGGCGCAGACCACTGCCACGTTGTGGATGGGGCTGACCGTGGGCTGCGCGCGCTGCCACGACCACAAGTACGACCCTATCCCGCAAAAGGATTTCTATCGGCTTTTTGCATACTTCAACCGGATTCCCAACGAACAGGGCTTCGCCTGGAATTACGGCAACGAAGACCCGCGGATCAAAGCGCCGCTCCCCGACCAGACGCGCAAGTTGGAGGAACTGGACCATCGGATCGCGGAAGCCGAGAAGCATTGCGATGGCCTGCGACCGCAATTGCGCGAATCCCAAAGGCAATGGGAGAGCCATGTGCCGCCGGAATCTGGCGCTGATTGGTCCATCACCACGGGGTCGGTCTTCGTGGACGGGGCCAAAACCGATGCCCGTCATTTCGACGGCCGGCGGCTTCTGGAATTCGATGGAAAGGTCGCGGACTTCGATTACCTGGAGCCCTTCACTTTCGCGGCCTGGATCAATCCGGAATCCGCCAACGGCGCCATCGTCTCGCACACCGAAGATTACTTCGAGGGGATGGGGCACGGCCTCTACCTGATCGACGGCAAGATCCGGCTGCACATTATCCGCCGCTGGACTGACCTGGGTATTCGCGTGGAGACCGTGAAGCCGATCCCGTTGAACCAGTGGCAGCACGTGCTGGCGACCTATGACGGGGAGCGCAAAGCCGCCGGCGTGCGGGTCTATCTCAACGGCGAACCCCAGGAAATTCGAGTACTCTTCGATCAGAACAATGAGCCCATCCACCATCCGAAAACGCCGCTGCGCATTGGCGCCGGCGGCGGTTTGCGATTCGTCGGAGCCATCGGCGAGGTTCGGATCTACAATCGGGCGCTGGGTCCGGAGGAGGCTGCGATTCTGGCCGCGCGCGAATCCATCGGCCAGATCGCGGCCATTCCCGAGCTGAAGCGCAGCCGCGGACAGTCCGCCAAGGTTGCGGCTTATTACCTGGAGCAGGCCGCCACCCCTGACGTGCGAAATGCCTTTAGCGAACTGGCCGCCCTGCGAAGCGAGCGCAAACAGTTCTACGATCGCATCCCCACCGTGATGGTGATGGCCGACAGCGCAACCCCCAGGGACACGTTCCTGTTGAAGCGCGGCGCATACGACAGTCCCGGCGAAAAAGTGACGGCGGGCCTGCCCGAGGTTTTTGCCCAGCTTCCATCAGGCTGGCCGAACAATCGGCTGGGACTGGCGCGCTGGCTGGTGGACCGCGCGAATCCGCTCACCGCCCGCGTCACCGTCAACCGTTTCTGGCAATCGTACTTCGGCTTCGGCATCGTGAAAACGGTGGACGATTTCGGCTCGCAAGGCGAATGGCCCGTGCATCCGGAACTGCTGGACTGGCTGGCCACGGAATTCATGGACAGCGGGTGGAACGTCAAGGCGATGCAGAAGACCATCGTCATGAGCGCGACTTACCGGCAGGCTTCGCGGACCACCGCTGAACTTTTGCAGAAGGATCCTGACAACCGGCTGCTGGCGCGCGGCCCGCGATTCCGCTTGGGCCCGGACATGATTCGCGACCAGGCGCTGGCGGTTGCAGGCTTGCTGGTGGACAAGCAGGGTGGTCCGTCGGTGAAGCCTTATCAGCCGCCCGGTTTGTGGCAGGAATTGTCCGGCGGGGGCTACAAGCAGGACGCGGGCGAAGGGCTGTACCGGCGCAGTCTGTATACCTACTGGAAGCGCACGGTAGCGCCGCCGTTCATGGTGAACTTCGATTCTCCGAACCGCGAGCAGTGCACGGTGTTTGAAAACCGCACCAATTCGCCGCTGCAGGCTTTGGATCTGATGAATGATGTCACGTTTCTGGAAGCTTCGCGGAAGCTGGCGGAACGCATGATGGCGGAGGGCGGCCCGCGCAAGGAACAGCGCGTCGATTATGGATTCCGGCTGGTTCTGGCACACTCGCCCGAAACCAGGCAGCGCGCGGTGCTGCTGAAAACGCTCGAACAGTTTGAATCCAGTTATCGCCAGGACACCGCGCGGGCGCTGGAGTTTCTCAAGCAGGGTGACTCGCCTGTACGGCCCGGCTTCGATACGGTGGAGTTGGCTGCGTATACCGGGCTTGCGAGTTTATTGTTGAACCTCGACGAGTCCATCACGAAGGAGTGAGTATGACCGGGTCTGAGGAACGCGCATCACGTATGGCTTCACGCATGGCCTCCGGAATAACCAGGCGCCATTTCTTCGGTGTGAATTCGACCGGCGTCGGTCTGGCCGCCCTGGCCGGGCTTATGGGCCGCGGGCTTCGGGGACAAGATCTGCACACGGATGCCGGCGCGGGCAAGGTTCATGGCGGGCTGGCCGGCCTGCCGCACTTCCCACCCACGGCCAAGCGCGTGATCTATCTGTTCCAGTCCGGCGGCCCTTCGCAGATGGAGTTGTTCGATTACAAGCCGCGGTTGATGGAGTTTCAAGGCGCCGACTTGCCGGATTCGGTGCGCGGCAGCCAGCGGCTTACCGGAATGTCGGCCACGCAATCCAGTTTTCCCGTGGTCCCTTCGAAGTTTGCCTTCGCGCGCCACGGCCAATCCGGGGCGTGGGTCAGCGAACTGCTGCCGCACACTGCCAGGATTGCCGATCGGTTGACATTCATCAAGTCCGTCAACACCGAAGAGATCAATCATGACCCGGCCGTCACCATGGCGCAGACCGGTTTCCGCCTGGGCGGCAGGCCCAGCATGGGCGCGTGGGTGGCCTACGGCATTGGGTGCCAAACCGAGGACCTGCCGGCTTTCTGCGTGATGATTTCGAATTCCGGCGGCGGCCAGCCGCTGTACGACCGGCTTTGGGGAAACGGCTTTATGCCCAGCCAGTATCAGGGCGTAAAGTTCCGATCCGTGGGCGACCCGGTGCTGTACCTCTCGAACCCGCGCGGCTTTACCGCCGACAACCGGCGCCAGTTCCTCAACGCGCTGGGTGAGTTGAACCAGATGACCTCCGCGGAATTCGGCGATCCCGAGACTGCCGCGCGGGTATCCCAGTATGAGATGGCCTTCCGGATGCAGACTTCGGTGCCGGAGTTGACCGACATTTCGAAGGAGCCCGCCCACACTTTTGAACTGTATGGCGAGGACGCGCGCAAGCCCGGCACCTTTGCCGCCAACTGCCTGCTGGCCCGCCGCCTGGCCGAGCGCGGAGTGCGTTTCATCCAACTCTACCACCGCGATTGGGACCACCACGGCAATCTGCCGCGGGACTTGCCGAAACGCTGTCAGGACGTCGACCAGGCTTCGGCCGGGCTGATCCTGGATCTGCAGCAGCGCGGCATGCTGGACGACACGCTAGTGATCTGGGGCGGGGAATTCGGCCGCACCGTATACTGCCAGGGGCGTCTCACCGCCACGGACTATGGCCGCGATCACCACGGCCGTTGTTTCACCGTCTGGCTGTCGGGCGGCGGCGTGAAGCCCGGCATCACACTCGGTGAGACCGACGACTACGGGTACAACATCACCAAAGATCCGGTGCACGTGCACGATCTGCAGGCCACCATTCTCAGGTGCCTGGGCATCGACCATCTTCGCCTCACGTATAAGTTTCAGGGCCGCGAATTCCGCCTTACCGATGTGGACGGAAAGGTAGTCAAGTCGGTGCTGGCGGTTTAGGTGCGCGGACGCACATGCACTGGCGCACCCTGGGCAACAGAGGCTGCCCAACCACTGCAGCCTTGGTCACTTCGGCAGAAACTTGAAACCGGAAATCGCAATCTCGTCGTTCCCCTGGACCAGAAATCCGAACTTGCCCTGGGTGAAATCGCGGCCCGGTTCAACCAGGCTATCCAGCACCTTCCACTCGTCGCCCACGCGCGCGCTTTGCACCAGGCGATCCGGGGTCACCTCGATCTGAACCGTGAACGCCTTCTGTGACCCGAGATTGTGAGGCGTCCTGGCTCGCTCAACCCGCTTACCCTTTTCGATCGCCCCAGCCCAGAAATTCTTGCGATCCATCTCGTAAAGCAGGTAATTCTTGGAGTCGAGATACTGCAGGCACCAGCGGATCTGGCCGCCCCGGAATACGCCCCCGCCTTTGAGCAGTTCCACCGTGAAGGAAAAAACGCCCTTGGGCGGCAGCTTATAGGGCACGAATCCCCCGCCCTTGTGGACCCAACTGTCGCCATCCTTCCTCCAGCTCTGTGCGTCCACGAACTCCGCCATACCGCTTGCGACTACGGGTGGGGGCGCCGCGGCCGGCCGCTCACGAGCCAGCAGCGTGAAGTCCACCTCCCGGTTTTCGCCGGCGGCCAGTTGGACGTGTGTTGTGCTTTCGTTAAATCCCGGTGCGCTCGCCGAAAATGTGTAGCTCCCCGGGGGCAGCTCGATCTGGTTTCCGCGGGCTTCGTGTGACTCTGTTTCTTCCCCACGGCGGTAGGTTATGGTGGCGGTTGCCGGGTTGCGTGTGAGCCGGATGGCGCCGTTAGCGGCAGTCAATGCTATGTCGGCGCCTGCCAGCACCACAGCCTGGCCCGCGTGGAAGGATCGCTGCAGCCGCTTCGGCACGTGCTTTTCGCGCCGCAGTTCGATCGTGTGCTCGCCCGGTTGGATGGCGCTGAGGTTGAACGATCCGTCGGCCCCCACCGTGCCGGCGTTTTTCTGATCGATTAAAACCTCGGCGCCGGCGATCGCTCCGTGGATTTGCAGCGAACCGAATTGCGGCTGCGGTTTCAGGTCGAACTCCAGACGCGCCTCCGCGCCTTTCTTCACTTCGACGGTTTGCGCGGGCTCGTCCTGAAATCCGCTCTTGGTTACGCGAACCGTGACCTTGCCGAGCGTCTGAATGCGCAACTGGCCCCGCTGGGTGCGCCGGCGGTGCTCCTTGTCGTTCAGAAACACGCGTACGTCGTCCTGGCCGGTCGAGACAATCAGCGTGCCCGCATTGACATCCGTTTTAAGGAACGCGGTCAGCATGGGCGCGGCGCCGAAGCTTTCGCTCATGCTGTGCTGTTCCCGGCCCTCACCCACGACAATCTGGTTCACGCCCGGTTGAAAACTGGTGAGGTTCGTCCCGGCCGGACCGGCATCGCTTTGCGGCTGGCCATTGACGGAAAGCTTCCAGGGACCCGCGTTGGTCACAATGCGCGCCTGCTTTCCGTAGCTGGCCACCAGCGCCGCGATCATATTTCGCGCGCTCACGGGGCCGGCTATCGATGGCAGCCGCCCAGCCGCGATCTCAATTGAGAACGAGGCGTCCCCGTTCCGCCCCGTGACCTTTACGGTGTGCGTGCCCGGAGCCACCTTGTCGAGCACCAACTGACCTTCCTGCAGCTCGACCGGCGGCCGGCCATCCACCACCACCTTGCCCTGGTCCAGATCGGTCAACAGGCGAAGCGATTGTGCCTGCGGCTGAAGCGTCAGGTTGAGTACCGCCGGTTGACCAGCCGCCACGGTGACGGCACCGGCCGCGGGGTCAAAGCCATCGAGAGACGCGGAAACCTGGTAAATGCCGGGCGCCAGCGCCAACTCGCAGTTCGATGTGCAGTCAGGCTGCTGCCTGCCGCCGGCTGTGGACTGTTCCGCAGCCACCTTCACGGACGCGCCTGGAGGGCTGGTAGTAATGCCGACCTGCACGGCCGCTGCCATGGGCACCGCGTGGCTTCCTTTGCCCTGGCGAGTTAGACGCACCACCAGGAAGAGGAGGACAAGGGCCACCATCAGACCAGCTATGGGTCCGATCACCGCCGCGCGCTTCCAATTGAACGTGGGTCGCGTGAACGTGGCGCGCGGCGGTGCCGGAGGAGCAACCGGAGGCAGGATGGTCGGATGGGACGGATTCTCTTGCGTCGCAGTGAATGCCGGAGGCTGATCCTGCGGAGCGGAATCGAAAAATGGGAATGACCGCGGCAACCGCGGCGGCGCAGGCGTCACCGGCGGTTCGGTTGGAGCTTTTGGCCCCACCGCCATGGTAGCCAGGAAAGGCGTTGGTGGTCGAGGCGGCTGGGGCGGCTTGGGTAGCTGAGGCGGTTGTGCCGCCGGCGTCGCGGGCGCAGGCGCGACAGGCGGCATCGCAGGTGGGGAGATTTCCTGCTGCTTGAGCACCGTGCCGCGCGCCACCAGGCGCTGCTTGACATCGTTTCCCGTGAACTGCACGTCGAAATCGCCAGGGAAAGCCTGGATGATTTCGTTCAACCGGTAGTAGATCGGCTTCAGTGCGGCAAGCTCGGTGGCTGACTTGATCTGCTCGTCGAGCAGCCTCAGTTCCTCGTGCGGATTACCGTTGTCCACGCCCACGCTGCTTATCGTACACCTTATTACACAAGGCGACCGCTGTGTTTTTAGGCACGGCGCAGGGTGGTTAGCGCGCGGCTCTCACTTGACCGCGGCCGGTAATACCGTAGTTCTGGGAGCGCCCCTGCCGTTGGCCGCGCTGGTAGCCGCCAGCACATGCCCGCCGGCAGCCGCTTTGGTAAACCATTTCCGCGACTCACCGTAATCCTGCTGTACGCCCTTACCGTTGGCATAAAGCATGCCCAACGCCGCCTGCGCGGGCACGTAGCCCTGTTCAGCCGCCTGAAACGTGAACTTGAATCCGGCTTGGGGATTGGGCCGCACCGGCTGTCCGGTTCCCAGGTTATAGCCCAAAATGGCAGCCCCACCCATGCAGAAAAGATCCACTGGCTCCTGGGAACCCCGATTGCCGGGATAGGCCGTTTCCGGGTTGGCTTTCCCCCAGCCGCAAACCTCGTAGTCTTTCAGATACCCAGCCTCTTTGGTAGTAATCTCGTCCAACCACTGCGGCCATCCGCCCGCGGGAGCCTTCAGCGGAGGCGTTGCGGCGCTGGGCTGGAAGACCGGCGCCAGAATGGCGGATGCTGTGGAGCGCACCGGCTCTTCCTTATCCGTAAGCAATGAGATCAACGCCTGGAAAATCGGCGGATCCTGGCGGACACCCCTCACCTGGAGTCTCACTGCCTGGCCCAGCGCATCGGTAGCGCTGAGGCGGTCTATGGGGTCAACCCCCTTGTCCGTGGCAAGTTGGATCAGCGCCTGCTGCGCGGGTTGATAGCGCCAGTTGGCGGCGATCCCCAAAGCGCGAATCGTCGCCTGACGCACCTTCGGCGAAGGATCTGCAATCATCTTGGCAAGAGCCGTGAGCGTGGGCTCCCCGAACAATCCATGGCTGCACGTCTCTGCCGCCGCGGCACGAACGTTTACGTCTTTGGAGTTGAATAGTTCTTGCAGGACAGCGCCGGCGGGGGCCCCGCCCACCAGAGCGAGAGTCGGAAAGTAGCCATCGGTAACGGCGGGTGTGGCGCTGCCGCGGAAGGCCTTCAGCAGTTTCGTCTCTTCCGGAGACGGCGCGATGTTCTTGTTGCGCAGCCGTGTCGCCCAAGCCACGGAGTCGTCATTGCTCAGCGGGTAATAGCTTCTGGAGCCCATATCCTCGAACTCGCGGTAGATCACGTGGTACCCCTTCGCCTTCACGCGCGGATACGTATCGCGCACGGTGGTGAGGTGAGTCGCCAAATCCCGAAGTCCAAGATTCATGTAGATCTCAGGTGCGCTGTTCACCGGGTCGAGAGCCTCCTGCAGTTCGGAAGGCATCACCCAAAAACCCCAGCTATGCGTAATGGCGGCAGTCACGATGTTCGGGTGCGTCATCGTAAACTCGGCCGAAATCTTCCCGCCCTCGCCCTTGCCGAACATGTAGATGCGGCGCGGATTGATCGGATAGGTCTTCTTCGCCCAGGCAACCAGCTTCTCGATCGGCTCCATGTCGGCAAGTCCGAATTTCTGACCCTGTGGACCACCGGCCAGAAGCACGTAATTGTCGCGGAGCCCCAGCCTCCACAGTGCCTGGCGCGCCGGGAAAATGTCGGCGTCCGTAGGATTGTCATGCTCCGGGAAGCAGAGGAACAATCCGACCTGCTTGGCCGGGTCGGTTGTGTTGGCGGGCGCGATGCCAGCCGGGGGTTCGACAACGTAGCGGATAATGACCCTTCCCGCGTCATCCTTAAGTTCGGTGTCTGCCGCAGCGCGGAGTGGCGCGGTCAGCGAAGCGGCCACCACAACACAGGCAAGCCAGCGGAACGATGTGTCAAGAGCTGTTGGTCTCATGGGCGTATTGGTGCGAACTCCATTCTGCATTCTGGAATACGACAAATATACACCCAAATCGGAATCGTTGGTTTGCGTGGCTACCCGGTCAACTTGCAGCGCGGACAGGTCCACCCCGAACCCCTCGGCCGGCCCGGATGGCTGATGGTCGAAGGCGGATTGAAATCATGATAGAGGCCGCATTCTTTCTCAAACGCCTCCTTTGCCGAAGAATAATACTCGAACTTGAACCGCTTGTACTTTCCTAAATGCTCACGCAACCGCTCGCTCAGATTGGTGTCGGCGCGGCCCACGTAACTGATATGAAACGGCCCCGAATCATGCGACCGGTCCAGTACGTATGTTCCCGCCGAGGTCTCCACAACCTCCCGGGTGATGCCCGCATCGGTCAACTCAAACGGCCCCTTAAGCCCGGTGTCAGCCACGCTCGTTCCCCCTCCTACCAACGTTACCGTATCTTTCTTCGTCAAAAAGGAAAGAATATCCTGGAGGGAGCATCCATGAGATTCGTTTTGCCGATCCTGATCTTGTCGGGCCTCCTGTCCGCGCAGCAGCAGCCCACGGCTCCGCAAGACAAGTGCGCTCTGCGGGGCAAAGTGGTAAATCTTGTGACCGGCGAACCGGTACGCAAGGCCCGGCTGACTCTCTCGGTGGTCGCGCCGCCTCGGCCCCCGAACGTCCGGCAGCAGCCGATGCCGCCGCCCGCGGTAGTGTCCACGGATGCCCAGGGAAAGTTCGCATTCGCCGATCTCGAGCCCGGCACCTACCGGCTTGTCGCCCGCCACGACAACTATTCCAACCAGCAGTACGGCGCCAAGAAACCAGGCCAGCCCGGCGAACCGATCTTGCTGGCCGCGGGCACCCAAAAAACCGATCTGGAACTCCGCCTTTCACCTTACGCCGCAATTGCCGGCCGCATCCGCGATGAGGATGGCGACCCCATGCAGCAGGTGCCGGTTGCCGTCATGGCATACCAGTACACCAATGCCGGCCGCCAGTTGACCGAACACCGCACTGCCGGAACCAATGACCTTGGGGAATACCGCGTCTTCAACCTGCCGCCCGGCAAATACTATCTTCGCGTCAGCCCCACGCCAATGCGCGGCCTGCGCGGAGTTGGCGGCCCGGGCGACCCCGAAGATTCCTTCATCGCCGTCTACTATCCGAACTCACCTGACCCCTCCGGGGCTTCCCCGCTGGAACTGACGCCCGGCCAGCAGTTGACCTCGGTTGACTTCACTCTTCGCCGGGCCCACGCCGCCACCATCAGCGGCCACATCGTCAAGCCCACCGGTGGCACCGGTTTATCCATCGGACTGACAATTGTGACCGATGGAGGAACGTCGTCTTCCTCCACCAGCAACGGAATCAACGACGCCGATGGCAAGTTCGAAATGCGCGGCATCTCTGCCGGCGCGTATTTTCTGAATGGCTACTGCAATGTCGGCGACCGGCGCTACACCGCCAACATCCCGATTCAGGTGGGCGGAACCGATATCGACAATCTGGAAGTGCATCTGGTAGCGCCCACCGATGTAACCGGCCGCGTCCGCATTGAAGGCGAGACCCAGGTCAAGTTGACTCAGGTCCACGTCAACCTGGAAGGCCAGGTGGTCCGAAGTCCCCGCAACGGCGGCGGCACGGTGATGGAGGACGGCGCCTTTGGGTTCCGCGGCGTGGAGCCGGATGTCTTCCACATCAACGTCAACGTTCCCGGCGAGCTATATCTCAAATCCGTCAGTTGGGGTACTAAAGACGTCACCGAATCCGGCCTCGATCTGAGTTCCGGCGCCCCCAATGCCGATCTCGAAATCGTGGTCAGCGCCAACGGCGGCCAGATCGATGGCAAGGTTGAGAACGAAAAATCCGAACCGGTGGACCATGCCCTGGTGACTCTGGTTCCACCCGGCGCCCGCCGCAATCGGACATTCTTCAAGAGCGTCCGCACCACGCCCGACGGCCACTTCGCCATTGCGGGAGTGGCGCCGGGAACCTATAAACTCTTCGCCTGGGACGATGTGGAAGTTAACGCCGTCCTCTACGATCCAGACTTTCTGCGGCCGTTCGAAACTGCCGGCCAGAGCATCCAGATCACCGAAGGCGGCCGGCATGCCGCTAATTTGAAACTGATCGTCAAGCCAGCGGAGTGACATTCAGCAACTGTACGCTGGGGAGTTCGCCGATAAATGTTAACAGGTTCATGGCGGCGTAATCCTGACCCAGCCGAAACAAACAGCTGTCAGGCATCTCGAGCGCCCACGCGATCAGGATGCGGTTGACGCCGGCATGGCTGACAATCACCGCGGTTTGGCCCGCCCGTTCACGGCGAATCGCATCAAACGCCCTGAGAACCCGGACGCGCATTTCGGAGAAAATTTCTCCGTTGGGAAATCGGACCTCCGTGGGCGTCTCCATCCATTGCCGATAGAGGTCCGGATATCGAGCGGCGATCTCATCGTATGCCAGTCCCTCGAAGTCGCCGAAGTCGATCTCGCGCAAATCCGGTATCACTTCAACAGGTAGCCCGCCAGCCATAATCCGCGCACTCTCGAGCGCTCTCGACAACGGACTGGTATAGATCGCGCCGATCGGTTCAGCCTTGAGCTATTCCGCCACTCGCGCCATTTGCGCTTCGGCCTTTCTCGGAGAGTCCGGCATCCGACGCCCGTCCAAGCAGCTTCGCCGTGCCGTATCAGCCAGAGGCGCGTCATTGCGGATACCCCACCCATAGAAACGTCAGCAGAGCCGCGCTCTCGCAGAGCTGAACGTTTGCCCCTAGCGTGTCTCCCGTGATGCCCGCAATCCGGCGGCGGCAATAGAAGCCGAAGCACGCGGTGACCGCCGCCACCACGCCGGTCGCGATCCAGGCGCGGCCGCTTCTGCCCGCGATCAGAGCCCCGGCCATCACCAGAGTCCCCCAGAACAACGAGCGCTTCCCCATCCCGAATGTAGGATGGGCCTCCTGGCTGGCCTTCCGGGCATAAGGCAATGTCGCCGTCAGCAGCAGAATCGACCACCGCCCCAAAGCCGGTGTCAGAATCAACGCCATCATCCATTCGCTCTGCCTCAGCAGCGCGTCATACGCCGCAACCTTGAGGGCAATCAGAACAACCAACGCCACGCCGCCGTAAGCTGCCAATCGCGTGGTCGCGCATAATGCGCAGGATGTCTTCACGATCCTTGCCTCCTCCAAACCCATCGGCGGTGTCGGCCAGACCATCGAAGTGCAGCGCGCCGGTCGCCAGCGCGTCCAGCAGCACCAGAAGAACTGCGATCACCGCCGACGGCAAGTGGCCCTTCAACAAGACCGCGGCCAAACTGTAAATCGCGCCGAGGAACGTTCCGATCAGCGGAAACCAGCCGGCCGAGTGCGCCACATCTTCCGCATCGAACGCCACCCATCGCCCCACGGGAAACCGCGTCAGGAATGCGATCGCCGCCAGGAACCATTTCACTTGTTGGAGACTCCCGCCGCTGCGAACGTTGCCATCTGGGTGAACGCCGCAACCGCCGCTTGCATAAGCTTCATCGCCAGGGCGGCGCCCGTTCCCTCGCCCAGACGCATTCCCAGATCGAGCAGGGGATCTTGTTCCAGAATCGCCAGCAGGTGCGCGTGCCCAGGCTCGGTCGAGCGGTGCGAAGCGAAGAGATAACCGGATGACGCCGGGCAAAGCCGCACAGCCAGGGCGGCCGCAGCGGTTGCGATGAAACCGTCGGTGACAACCGGCACGCGGCGGGCTGAGGCCCCCAGGCAGAAGCCGCACATGGCCGCAATCTCGAGGCCGCCCACGCACCGCAGAATTCCGAGCGGACTGTCCAGGTTGCCGGTGTGAAGGGCAAGAGCGCGCTGAATGGCTGAGCGCTTCCGGGCCAGGCACGCGTCATCGGCTCCAGCGCCGCGGCCAACCAAAGCTTCCACGGGATGACGCGTCAGGGCGGCCGCGATGGCGCTGGCCGCCGTCGTGTTTCCGATGCCCATCTCACCGAAACCCAGAAGGTCGCATCCGGCCATCGCCGAATCGCGCGCCAGTTCAATGCCGGTTTCGAGCGCGGCGCTCATCTCAGCTTCCGTCATGGCCGGCCCCTCGCAGAAGTTGCGCGTGCCCGGCGCCCCGCGGCGGCTGATCAGGTCGCTCGAAAGCGGGAGCGGCGTTGCCACACCCACATCCACCACCTTGAGTTCGATGCCGCCCGCGCGTGCCAGCGCGTTGATGGCAGCGCCCGCCGCGCAGAAAGTTCAACACCATCTGCGCCGTGACCTCTTGGGGATACGCGCTGACGCCTTCCGCACAGACGCCGTGATCCGCCGCGAAGAGCACGATGCGCGGCCGGCCGGCGGTCAACTCGAAGCTCTCTCGAATTGCGGCGCACCGGTTGGCGATCTCCTCCAGACGCCCCAGGCTCCCCGGAGGCTTGGTGAGTTCCAGTTGGCGCCGGCTTGCGGACGCCATCCATTGCGGATCGACTGGCCGGATTTCTGTCGAGTGTCTCTTGCAGTAAGTTCATGGCAATCTCAATTCGTCGGCCAGAGCCTCGATCAGGCGGCCATTCTCCGCCGCGGAGCGCACCGCCACGCGCACGTAACGCCCCGGCGCGAGCCCTTCGTAGGAATCGCAATTCCGGATCAGGATTCGATGCCGGGTTGCCAAACGCGCTCGCAACTCCGAAGCCGCGGGCATGCCGCCGCGCAATTCGAGAAGCAGATAGTTGGCAGCCGATGGAAATACCACAAGGCCCAATCCGGCCAGCGATTCAGAAAGCCGTTCACGCTCCACGGCATTCTCGCGCAGGGACGCTTCGGCAAATTCGCGGTCCACAACCGCTTCGGCCAGTGCGTCGAGCGCCAGTTGGGTGACGGGCCATGTGGGCAGCAGCGAGGCGATGCGGCGGACGGTCTCCGGATGGGCCACGGCATACCCGACGCGCAGCGCGGGGCACCCGTAGAACTTGGTGAGCGACCGGACCACGATCAAACCGGGCTGGGCTGCGGCCTCGCCCGCAAGGGAGGCGTGTGGAGCGTAATCGATGAACGCTTCGTCGAGCAGCAGCGTCGCGCCGGAGGACCGCGGTGGCATCCATCACGCGCCGGACTTCGTGCGCCTCCAATATCGCGCCCGAAGGGTTGTGCGGATTATTCAGAAGCACGACGTCGCACGGCACTTGAGTCGAGCTGGCTTGAATGCGCCGGCATAGATCGTCCACCGGGATCCGGAAGCACGTGCGCCGGTCCAGCGGAAACGGCACGAACTCCGCAGCCTGCTGCGCGCATACTCGCCGGTATTCGCTGAAAGCCGGAACCGGAACCAGCACGCGCTGAGCGCCAAGGCAGCGCAGAATCGGGGCCAGCAGCGCCTCTGCTCCGGGGCCGACGGCAATCGCCTCAGCGGATACGGCGAGCTGTTCGCTCAGGGCGTGGCGCAAGCGGCGCGCGTACGGGTCCGGATACAGGCTGAGCAATCGCGAGTCTGACGCATCCCGTGCCAGCCGCTCCATTGCCAGGGGCGGCAGTCCGCGCGGATTGATGTTGGCGCTAAAGTCCAGCAGTTCGCGGGCCGGAATGCCCAGATCCTCGGCAGCCTGCCAGACATCTCCGCCATGCACAGTCATGGTTTGCGTCTCCGCGCCAGATTACCAGCAGCCCGAAACCGAACGCGAGGCCCGACACGATTGCCACTAGTCGACAAGGCCGCTTGAGCATCGCGCACCGCAGGAGGCCGTCCTTCGGCGCACAGCAGAGGCGACTGGTGCGGATGGCCGTCATAGGAACTGGCACCCGCCCAGCCGCACGCCGAGCGCCCCGGCCATGGCGGCTTCGCTTTGCCCGGCATTGGGGCTGGCGTGCTTATCGCCATCACGCTGCCAGATTGTCCGCGCTCCTATAGCGTTCAGGCCCTGAACCTTGGCGGCAGCCACAATCCCCAGAGCCGTCAAACGCGCGGGGATCAAGTTGACCGCATCGTCCAGCCGCGCGGCGACGCGCCCGAAATAGCGATAGGGAGGCTCCGGATGGCCGATCATCGAATCCAGTGTGTTGACGGCTTTGTAAGCCATGGCGCCTGGAACGCCGCCGGCCGCCAGCCAAAACATCGGCGCCACGATGCCGTCGCACGCGCTCTCAGCCAGCGTCTCAATCACCGCCCGCGCGATTTCGCTTGGGTTGAGATCGCGCGGTATCGCGGCCCACGATGCGCGCCAGCCGTTGCCGCGCCAAGTCGAGATCGTCCGCTTCGAGCGCGCGGATCACGGCGCCGGCCTCGTCCAGAAGGGAGCGCGTCGCCAGAGCGGTCCAGGCGAGCAAGCACCTGCCATGTCGCATTTTGCGGCCGCCCCGACGCCCAACCGATCGACACTACGGAGCCCGTCAGCACCGCGCCGGCAAGCACCTCTGCTGTTGGGGCCGCGGCCGAGAGGTCGCAACCAACGCTCCCCCACGCGGATCAGAAAACCGAACCATCGGACCGGATGAGGAAACCATTCCGGGTCGCCCAGCACAAGATCCAAGGCATAGGCGAGAGCCAGTCGCGGCGCGGTCATATGGCCGCCAAGCCGCGAATCAAATCCATATCGAGCGATTGTCGCAGGTGATCGGCCCAGCGGTCGATGCGCGCCTGGCGTTCCGCCGTGACGCATGCGTGGCTCCGCGCCGGCGCCAGTCCGCATGCCCCGCGGGCAGCATCCAGAAACGTGTGGCGGAAGGCATCGTCGTCGAAGAGTCCGTGGACATAGGTCCCCCAAACCCGTCCCGACGAAGCCATCGCGCCGTCAACGATCGGTTGACACTGCGCCTTCCCGCAGAATCTCCGCAAACGGTTCAGCGCCGTTCTGGTACAAGCGTCTCACCCATGTGAATTTCATACCCGCTGAATGGTTGCGCAGTCCACCGCGCGCTGCCCTGTCGCACGGCGCACCGTCTTCTCCTGGCGCATGATGGTACGGATCGGAAGGTGCCCCAACCCCGCCATGGTGCGGCCGACTCCGCCGCTTTCCACACCGGCCGGATCTTCAATCGAGAGGCCGAGCATTTGGAACCCGCCGCAGATACCGATCAGCATCCCTGGATAAATCGCGAGAGCTGGCGCAAATCCACGGTCGCGAAGCCACGCGAGATCGTCCAGAGTCTGCTTGCTGCCGGGAAGAATGAGCACATCGGCAAAGGCCGCTTGCGCGGGATCTTCGAGAAATGCCAGTGAGACTGACGGCTCCATCGCGAGCGCGTCAAAGTCGGTGAAGTTCGCCATGTGCGGAAGCGCCACCACGCCAATCCGCAGCGCACGTTCGAGTGCGGCAGGTTCATCCGGCTGCTGCCAGATGCGTGCCGGAGTGCGCCGATTTTCCATCGCCACGCCGTCCTCTTCTTCAAGCCCCAGGTCGCGCAGATACGGGACCACTCCGGCGCACGGAATCCCGAGCCGCTGTTCCATCATCTCCACTCCGGGACGCAGCAGCGCCATATCGCCGCGGAACTTGTTGATCACGAAACCGCGGATTCGCGCGCGGTCCTCCGGCTCCAAGCAGTTCGACCGTGCCCGAGCAGCGCCGCGAAGACGCCGCCGCGATCGATATCGCCCACCAGCAGACAGGCCGCATCGGCAGCGTGCGCCATCCGCATGTTGACGATGTCGTGCTTCCGGAGATTGATCTCGGCGGGCGAGCCGGCGCCTTCGAGCAGAATCAGATCGTGCCGCGCCGCCAGTGTCCGATAGCTTTCGAGCACAGCCGGAAACAGATTCCTCGACGCGGCGCTGATGGTAGTCCGACGCCGTGACTTGTCCCCACACACGGCCCAGCAGAACGATCTGGGCTCCCGTGTCCGACGATGGCTTGATGAGGATGGGATTCATCTCAGCGCAGGGAACCACGCGGCACGCTTCGGCCTGCAATGCCTGCGCCCGGCCGATCTCGCGGCCATCGGGAGTAGCCGCCGAATTCAAGGACATGTTCTGCGCCTTGAAGGGCGCCACGCGACACCCTCGTCTGAAAAGATCCGTCCCAATCCCGCGGTCAGAAGCGACTTGCCCACGTGCGACGCCGTGCCCAGGATCATGAGTGCGCGGGCGTTCATGATTTCAAATCCCCGTCAATTCCTGTTCCATCACGGGCTCCCCACCGGTCGAAGTGAATCAGGTTGGCGAGATGCTCGCGCGTCTCCCACCCCTTCTCTTCAAGTTCCGGCTGCGAACGAAATTCGGAAAGGTAGCCGATGCACAAATACGCCACCGGCGTAAGCGCGGCTGGGATTCCCAGTGTGTCTTGAGCTCTTCCAGGTCGAGAATGCTGACCCATCCGACGCCGAGCGATTCAGCGCGAGCCGCGAGCCAAAGATTCTGCACCGCACATACGGTGGAGTAGAGATCCACCGCCGGGTCAGTCTGGCGGCCCAGTCCGCTGCCCTTGCGGCGCTGGTGATCGCAGGTGACGCAGACGTTGACCGGCGCCTCCAGGATGCCCGCCAGTTTCAGGCTGTCGTGAAGCTTCCTCTGCTCTCCTTCGTAAAGCTGCGCCGCGCGAGTGCGGGCGCGCTCGAAATTCGAATACACGGCCTGCCGGACGGACGCGTCTCGAATCACTATAAAATCCCAGGGCTGCATGAAGCCGACGGACGGCGCATGATGCGCTGCGTCCAGAATCCGGCTGAGCACGTGCGTCCGGCACCGGCTCCGGGAGGAAATGCGAGCGGACGTCGCGCCGTTCGTAGATGGCGCGATAGACGCCCCGGCGTTCTTCGTCGGAGAAACTGCCGTCTTGCGGCATCGCACTCATCACCAGGCCCGCGACCAGCGAGGCCCCGGCTGGTCCTCCGTGCGCAACGCGGAATCCACTCCCTGCCGCGCTTCCACCAGCCTTCCGAACAGCCAGAGCAGGTCTGAGAGCCGATTGAGGTAAGCCAGGATGGATGGATTCTGAATCACTCCAGCCTCCACCAGGCCGGTCGCCAAACGCTCCGCCCGCCGGCACACGGTGCGCGCCACATCGAGCGCGGCGGCGTCGGGCGCACCACCCGGTAGCGACCAATCCGCCAGCACGCCCGGCTCGGCTTCGATCCGATGAACCTCGGCCTCCAGGGCATCCACCATGGCGGGCGTGATCTCGGGCGGAGTCTTCTTCGATTCGGGCGGCGTGGCGATGGCCGAGCCCACCTTATACAGTTCCCGCTGGATGTTCTTCACGCGTTCGCATACTTCGGCATCATGGCAGATAGAGCGCGCGAAACCCATCTGCGAGATCAGTTCGTCTATGGTGCCGTAACACTCGACGCGCGGATGCGACTTCGAAATCCGGATTCCCCCGGCCAGGCCAGTCTGGCCTCCGTCACCGCGCTTGGTGGCAATACTCATGTGCTGCGTACTCCCTTCTTTGAATTATGATCTTCCAGATCCGGATCGAGCGACTCGAGCGGCGCCAGGCCCTCCGCGGGTTGGCAGTTCACTACGCTTGCAAGAATCGCGTGCAGTTGCCGCACCCCTTCGGTGAGCGAGGCCGGTCCGGGCTGAAGGATGTAGGTGGATTTGATTTCGTAGATGTGGCCGGACTCGACAGCCTTGATGGCCGCCCACCCTGCGCGGGCGCGGATGATATCTTTGTTGACTTTTCTCCCGCACCACGAAGCCAGAATCACTTCCGGATTTTCGGCGACAACCGAGGCCGGAGGGACGATTCGGTTTTTGGCATCGTGCTCATGGCGAAGTTCGGGAAAGACGACTTCTCCACCGGCGAGTTCGATTAATTCTTCCACCCAACGGATGCCGCTGATGAGCGGGTCCATCCACTCTTCAAAGAAGACTCGCGGCCGGTGGGGAAACTGGCGGGCGCTATCGGTGATTTGTGTAAGATCGCATCGAAGCCGCTCGACCAGTGCCAGTCCGCGAGACTCGGCAGCGACAATCCGCGCCAACGTAAGGATCATGTCCAGGATCTCTTCCACCGACCGCTGGTTGAAGACGAGTACGTTCACTCCGCCACGGATCAGGTCGTGCGCGATTTGCGCCTGGAGGTTTGAGAAGCCGATCACCAGATCCGGCTGCAGCTTGAGGATCTGGTCGATCTTGGCCGATGTGAATGCCGAAACCTTGGGCTTCCGGCGAGCCTCTTTGGGGCGGCAGGTATAACCGGAAATGCCGACGATGCGTTCGTCCTCACCCAACAAATAAAGTGTCTCGGTGGTTTCTTCCGTCAGGCAGACGATGCGTTGCGGGCCACTATTGTTACTCATCTGATCCTCACATCGCCGAGTACTGTTGGCGGCGGCGCAACAGCCACAGAAACGCCGGACCGCCCAGCAGACCGGTGATGGCGCCTACGGGAAGTTCGGTGGAAGGAAGCACGGTCCGCGCCAGTGCGTCCGCCAGAATCAGGAAGGCCGCGCCCAGCAGCAGGGAGCCGGGCAGGACGATGCGCAGGTCTTCGCCGAACATCAACCGCACCGCGTGGGGCACGATCAAGCCTACAAAACCGATGGCTCCGCCGGCAGAGACGGTCACGCCGACGATCAAGGCGCACAGCGCATGCACCGTCATCTCGCAGCGGCGAATGTTTACGCCCAGCGTTGCGGCAGTGTCTTCGTCGATCGCCAGCAGATTCAGCTGCCGTGAGAATGCCAGCAACGCCAGCCACGCCGGCACCAGTACCAGAAGCATGCGGCGGATGGGCTCCAACCCCACCACATCGAGGCTGCCGATCATCCAGCGAAGAATTCGTAACGCGCTGGTGGGGTCGGTCAGGTATTGGATGGTCAGTACACCGGCGGCAGAGACCAGATTCACGGCGACGCCCGACAGCAAGAGCGCTCCGGGAAGCACTACGGCTCCGGTGCGGGCGATGGTTCTTACCAACGTAACGGCCAGCATGGCGCCCACGAACGAAGTGGCGAATACCAGTGGGATGCCGAAGACCCGCGCGCTCCAACCCAGCGCAATGGCGATGCTTGCGCCCACGGCTCCGCCTCCTGACACGCCCAGCGTATAAGGATCGGCGAGAGGGTTGCGGAATAGCGCCTGCAGGGCGCCGCCAGTGACCGCGAGCGATGAGCCAATCACCAGGCCCATCAATACGCGGGGCAGGCGAAGGCGAAAGAACAGCGTACGCGAAAAGGAATCGGCGAAGAGGCTGGCCGGATCGATCCGTTGGGCGCCAACCGCCAAACCCACTACGATGGACGCGATCAGGACAACTGTCAGAATCGCCAAGGCCTTCACGACGCGAGCGCCCACAGGTGTTGGTTTCATAGGTCAACCCAAACCACGGTTTGATCTCCCATGCGCTGTGAGCGCACGTTGGGGTCGCCATAGACTTCGCGCAGCAGATGGTCCTGGAGAACTTCGTCCGGTGTTCCAGCCGCCGCTACTGTGCCGCAGCGCAGGGCCAGAAGCTGGTCAAACGAGCCGGTCAACTGCAAGTCGTGCGTGATCATGATTACGCTCAGATGCCTGGTCTCGCGCAACCTGGTCAATGTCCGGATGAGGTCCGCACGATGCTTCAGATCGAGCGACGACGAAGGTTCGTCAAGCAACAGAAGCCGCGGCTCCTGAGCCAGAGCGCGGGCCAGAATCACCATCTGCCGCTCGCCTCCCGAAAGACTGGTGAAGGATCTGCCTGCGAGGTGCGCGGCCCCGACGGTTTCGAGCGCCTCCATGGCTTTCTCCACGTCGTGCGCGCTCTCAAAGCGAAACCTCAGCGTGTGCGGCGTCCGTCCGCTGAGGACCAGATCGATCACCTGGAACGGGAATGCCGTCGAAGTGGATTGCGGTACGTAGGCGATTTGCCGGGCACGCAACCGCGGCTCCCAATCGTCAAGCGAAATGCCGTCCAGCAGAATCCGTCCGGCGAGAGGCCGCAGCAATCCAGCCAGCACGCGAATCAGGGTGGATTTTCCGGAGCCGTTGGCGCCGATCACCGCCGTCATCGATCCTGGCGGCACTATCAAGCTGACGTTTCGCACAACAAGCAACCCGGGAGTGTAGGCATAATCCAGAGCGCGCGCTTCGAAACTCATTGGGCGCTCATTTTGGGCCTGACGGCACTTCAGGATGAATGAGGCGGGCGAAGAGTTCCGCCGTCTGCACAGTTCGCTGCGAGGCGTGGGGCACGAAGTCCTCATTCACGCCGTACACGCGCCGTGCGCGCACCGCTTTCAGCTCGGGCATTTCCCGCCATGCCTCCATGGGATCGCCGGCGAAGCGGCTCTTTGGCCCCTGAATGAAGTCGAGGATAATTTCGGGATCGAGGGCCAGCAGTTCCTCCTTGTTCAGCTTTTTGTATCCCTTCGCGACTGGAGATGCCACAAGCCGGCCGCCGGCGATTCCGACCAGCTCGGCGAGGAAGCTGCCATCGGTGGCGGTATAAAGCTCGCGCAAGGTTCCTGGTGTTCGATCGACAATCAGCACGACTCGCGATTTAGAAAGCCCGGATGTCTTGTGCGCGACACGCTCAAGCCCCTGCCGGGTGGCCTCCACCAACTTCAGGGCTTCGCTGTCATTGCCCGCCGCGTGTCCGATGGCGATCATAGAAGCGTACACTTCTTTTAGCGAGCCATTGGATGTTTTCAGAATGCGAAGCCCCAGTGACGTTAACGTGTCTTCGAGGAACGGGGCTTGCGCATTGTTGACGATCACCAAATCGGGCCGCAGTGCTGTGAGTTTTTCGAGACTCGGACTGTGCAATTCCCCAAGATGAGGGAGTTTCGCTACCTCCGGCGGATACGTATCATAGTTCGAAACACCCACCACGCGATTGAATGCTCCCACGCCATACAGTATCTCAGTCAAATCCGGAGACAAAGAGACAATCCGCTGCGGTTGTTCTGCGGCGCTGGCTAAGATCGCCACGGAGAGTAACGCCACAACCGCCCTAAGACGTGTCCGGATGAATCCGGACATGGCAGACTGGGAGTCTGTTCCACGATGGCTTGAATCAAAGCGCCGGCTCGAATGAACTTTGTTACACATGGGTCAGAACTCGAACTGCGTGCCGCCGATCACGGTAACTCCCGGAGTGAGGAATCCGTTTTCAAAATACCTCTGGTTGAATAGGTTATCGGACTTAGCGTAGAAACGGATGGCACGGAATTCGCTCAATGGCTGCCGGTAGCTGAGTCCCAGCTGACCGCGCATCCGGCCATCGAACCGGAAGGCCCTGCCCGAAACGGATGCCAGGTAATCGGATGAACCCGTATAAGTGAAGAACGCCGTGAGCCGTGAAGAGAACCGCTGGGTGGCCGACATCGAGTATTGATGGTGCGGAGTTTCATAGGTTTGCCAGACTCCGGCCACCACCGGCGTATTCTGTCGCGCGTCCGTGTAGGTGTAGGCGCCGGTTAATTGCAACGAACGGGTGGCCGCCACGGACCCGCTGAACTCGGCGCCGCGCGCAATCCCACCGCCCGTGTTGCGATATCCTCCGCTGCGGCCCTCGGGATCGGTGACGGGATTAATGGCGCTCGACGTATCGAAGATAATCACCTGGTTTAAGCGCGTGTAGAAGTACGTAGCCGAGAGCTGCACCCGCGAGTTGAACAGCAACTGGTCAATTCCTCCATCGATGGAACTGGAGCGATCGGGCCGCAGGCTTGGGTCCCCGTAGAGCGTGTAGCTGGTGCCTCCGTAGAAGGTGCCGAAGCGTTCATAGAGCGAAGGAGCGCGGTAGCCCCGGCCCGCATGCGTGCGAAACTTTGTGCTGGACCGGCGGATTGTGTAGGAAGCCGAAGCATCGCCGGTCTGGGCTGTGGGCGGCGCGGCGAAAGTCCGTCCCGCGAACGGCGCCCCGCTCAATGGCTGGAAATACGGCTGGTCCAGCGTGAAGAACTGGGCCCGCCAGGCCGCCGCGAGTTGAAGACGGCCATCCATGAAGCGTAGTTGATCTTGAGCGAAGAGGGCGTTGCTGCGCTGAGTGACGTCGGTAAAGAAACTGGAGGCTGGGGGCGGAGGCAGCAGGCGATTCTGAAAGTTTTCATTCTCAAATTCGTAACCCGCGTCAAAGTGCTGGAACTTTCCTACGGATGAATCGAGGCGCACATTCGCGGTCTGAATTGTACCCAGATACCTGGATAAGGAATTGCCGGCGGGTTGGCTTCCTGGACCAGCGGGCCCGTCACCGTAGTTGCGCGTGGTGGTGAGGTCCTGATACTGCGCGGTTAAACCGAACCGGTCCGACGGGCGAATGCTGAGGCCAAACGCACCGGTAAAGAACCGCCCGGCTCGCGTGCTGTCGGAGTTATTGGCGGCGGGCAAAAATGTTGCCGCTCCGAGTACAAGCTGCGCCAGCGGCGTGCCGGCCTCGTAACGATGCTGTTCGGATAACGAGAGCGGCACGGCGTTGACGATTCCGACGGGCGGCAGAGTGCCCACGCTGCGCGGCGTCAGCCTGACGAAACTGAACGAATCGCCGGTGTAGATCCGAGCCGAAATCGTGACAATCCTGGACAGCCGCCAGCTGATTTTTCCCTGCCCGCTGGTGTTGCGCGCCGGGCTGTCGCCATCCACACCGCTCATCACATTCCAGTGCGTGGCTCCGAAACTATACTGCACGCGGTCATGGTCGAAGCCGCCTGCCAGATGAGCCATTCCACGCACCTGGCCGAGCGAGCCGCCATCCACCTGGACTCCGCCGCGGGTCCGTCCGCCGCCGCCATCAGTGACGATGTTGACCACGCCGCCGGTGGCGTCAGTTCCGTATAGCGAAGAACCGGCGCCGCGCAGCACCTCTACCTGGCTGGTGTTGGTGACCACCAGATCCTGCAGGACTCCCGATGCGTCAGCCTGTGTACCGGCGGCATCGCGCAGACGGAGTCCGTCAATCAGGACGGCGGTATCGGCATTTCGCAGTCCCCGGATCTTGAAGTAAGTGGTGGAACCAGGGCCGCCAAGCTGCTCTACATGGAGCCCGGGAACGTCCAACAACGCATCTCCTAGAGATTGATCGGCCCGCCAGTTGATGGTGTCGCCGTCCACCACCGTGAGCGCTTTCGAGACTTCGTCCGTGCTTTGCGGCGTTCCGGAAGCGGTCACGACGACACTGGAATGCACCTGTTCCACTCCCAGCGAAATCACGACCTGGGCTGGTCCTTCGTTCTTCACGTCCACCAACTGGGGCGCGGATGCATCGAAGCCCACCGCGTCGCCTTGGAGAAAATACTGCCCCGGCGCCACTCCGAGGAAGCGGCATGAGCCGTCCGAATCGGTGGTGAGGGTGCGGTTGTCGCCGCCTTGTTTCGAAATCAACTGGACGGTTGCAGCCGCTATCGGCCTGCTTTGAGGGTCGGTAACGCGCGCCGAAACATCCGCGGCGCAGGCCAGGGCCGCAGCAGCGGGAAGACAGACTAGAGTACGTAGCAGAAGTTTAATCATTTGGATTCCGTAAGCGCGTTTGCGCAGCCGTTCCGTAAGTGTGCTTGCGCACAAGCGCGAACAAACCTTTCGGCGAAGTTTGGCAAAGAGAGGAAGTGCAGATGAACGTAGCTGCCGAGAACGGACCGCACTCGATAACCTTCCGCCGGTTCCCGATAGGTGCGAACGATCGCCTCCGGCATAGGATCGATAGTGGAATAGCGGAACTCGTGTCCTCGTGCATGCTCACCCGCTGCCAGCCAGCCTTCCGCATCGCTGCTCTCGACTTCGATGTAGGCCAGCCTGGCCAGGCGCGGTTGCATGCGGGCACGCGTAGGGAAGATTCCGGTCATGGGCCAGCTCCGTGCATCCGCATCGACGATCGCCTGCGTCAGGTACATGAAGCCGCCGCACTCGGCATATACCGGCATATCGCCGGCGGCGAATTCTGCGATGGCGGCTCGCATGGGTTCGTTGGCCGACAAAGCCGGCGCGTGCAGTTCCGGATATCCGCCGCCGAGATAGATCCCGTCCAAGCCAGGAGGCAGCGAGCGATCCGCGATGGGACTGAACTCAACGAGTTCGGCGCCCAGGCTATGCAGCAGGTCCAGGTTGTCTTGATAATAAAAACAGAAGGCCTCGTCACGGGCTATGCCGATGCGCGGGTGCTTGGGCTTGGGTGGAGGCGCTTGCCGCGGCGCCGCGATATGCTTTGGGCGCGCGCTCAATGCCAACAAGCGATCCAGATCCAGATGGGCCTCAATCCATTCCGCGAGCTGGCCTAGACGATCTCCGGTAAGCGCCTCGTGCGCAAGATGTAGGCCCAAATGCCGGCTGGGAAACCCGTAAGCCGCATCGCGGGGAAGATATCCGAGCGGGGCTGGACGGCAGCGCGCGACCATTGCGTCGCGCAGGTAACCGTAGTGCTTCATGCCCGCCACCCGATTGCAGATCACTGCCGATAACGGCAGTTCGGGGACCAGAGTATCGAAGCCGTGCACCACGGCCGCCGCACTCCCGGCCATGGCCGCCGCATCCAACACCAGGACGACGGCCGCATCAAGCCAGATCGCCATCTCCGCCGTGGTCCCGGAGAGCGACGGAGCGCTCTTTCCATCGAAGAGACCCATGACTCCCTCGATTACGGCGACGTCCGCGTCATCCGTGGCGCGTGCGAAGATGTCCAGATTGGTGGCGCGCGATAGCATCCAACCGTCCAGGTTGTAGCTTGGCCTTCCCGTCGCGGCGCGATGAAAAGTAGGATCGATGAAGTCGGGACCAACCTTGAAGCCTTGCACCCGTAGGCCCCGCTTGCGGAATGCAGCCATCATGCCGGTTGCGACCGTAGTCTTACCCACGCCGCTGTGGGTTCCGGCAACAACGATGCGCGGCGCGTTCACTCTGGGCCCCCTTCCCGGATCGCCGTTTTCAGATAGAGCGGCAGGCCGGCGACCGTGAGGATTACTTCATCGGCGGCCGCGGCGGCCCACTGGTTCAAGAGCCCCTGCGTATCGCGGAACTCGCGAGTCAGAGCGGCTTCCGGAACGGTTCCGCACCCGAGCTCGTTCGAAACCAGAATGATGCGGCAGTGGCGGGCGGCAGCGGCGATGCGTTCGAGGTTGTTCCGCACAGCGTCTTCCAGTTGGCCGGGCGCGGCGTCGCGATACTCGAAGAACAGGTTGCTGAGCCAGATGGTCAGGCAATCGACCAGGACCGCATCGGCCCGTTTGACACTACGCTCCACCGCGTCAGCCAATGCCAGAGGTTCTTCGACGGTCCGCCAGGCGGCGGGCCGCGCGGCGCGATGGTGTTCGATGCGCGCCGACATCTCCGGGTCGCTGCCCCCGGTATGCGCGGTGGCCACATAGGTAACACGGCCGGCCGGCGCCGCCAACCGCTGGGCCAAACTGGACTTTCCGCTTCTGGCGCCGCCAAGAATCAGTGTCATCATTGCCGAGGTCCGGGCCTCAATTCGCTATGCCGCGCACGCCGCATCGTAAGAGCGGGAAACGCGAAAATGTGGAGGGGAAAGGAGTGAGAACAACCCGCGAAGAGTGGTTGCTTGCTGCACGATCTGCTTTCGCCCGAAGCATAGCGTTCGATTCACCTGAGGCAGGTCTCCTGACTTGCAGATCATGGCTACACCGGCCTGCCTTCCCATTCCGAAGAACAGTGGCTTCATGCGCCGGCCGCTAGCTGCTTACAGTGGCGGGACCGTGCGGGATTTGCACCCGCTTTCCTCTTCACTCGCCTCTACGACGAGCACCTCAGGAAGTCTTGAAACTAACACATACTTTGGTTCTGGTCAATCGATCCCAGACGTCGTGTCGCCGCCAAAGGAGAATGTCCGCTTTGTGCCAAGTAGTTCTGCGGTGTTTATCAACGACGCCTCTGAGCGGCCGAACCTCCAAGAACGTCGAAAACAACCTGGCCGACCCGGCCGCGTTGATCTCCGTGACGAACATGTCGAATGCGAACCGGGTGGTTTGAATCGGATTGGTCAAAGGAAAGTCGCTCGAGTTGGTGCGCCCTGTAACGTAGGCGTTTCCGGCCTGGTCGATCGCGATGGCATACGCGTCGTCAATCGAACCGCCTCCCAGATAGGTGGAATACACAAGAGCCGACGCCGGAAGGATTGAATTTGGTGACGAACGCGTCGTCCCGGCGCTCCCAAGCTTCGGCTGCATCGGGTTTACGAGGGGGAAGTCGTTCGAACCGACAATGCCCGTGACATAGGCGCTGCCCGACGAGTCCACGGCAATGGCCGTCCCATAATCCGTGCCTGAACCGCCCAGGTAGGTGGAATAAACCAGCGCGGAACCTGCCGGATTCAGTTTCGTGACGAACGCGTCGACGCTGGCAGACGTTGGAGCCCCGGAAAGGAGACTGCAGCGGGAAATTGGTCGATGCCGTGTAGCCGGTCACATACGCATTCCCGGTAGCATCTGCGGCGATTCCATAGCCTTCATCCACGGCGTTACCGCCCAGGTAAGTGGCAGTACACCCACGCGGTTCCGCCCGGATTGATCTTCGCGACGAATGCGTCCTGCTGGGCGCCTTTCGCGGCCTGGAACGGATTGACCGTGGGAAAGTTTGTGGAGAAGGTGACTCCCACGACATACGCGTTGCCGGCAGGATCCAGCGCGATCGCGGTGCCGTAGTCGATCCCGTTGCCGCCGAGATAGGTCGAGTACACCAGCGCCGAACCAGTCGCGTTCAGCTTGGTCAGGAAGGCGTCTCCCGATCCGCCCCACGTGCCCTGTATCGCGCCCGTCATCGGAAAGTCGAAGGATCCCGCGCTTCCGGTCACATAGACGTTCCCCTGACTGTCGACGGCGATCCCCTTGCCCTCGTCCACGCCGCCGCCGCCCAAGTAAGTGGAGTAGACCCTGGCGGAGCCCGTGGCGTTGATCTTGGTCACAAAAACGTCTGACGGCTCCGCGCAGGCTGCTTTGCAGCGGGTCCTGCAGTCGGGAAATTGGCCGAGCCCGCGCTGCCGGTGACATAGGTATTGCCGGCCTCATCAACCGCGATCGCGTAGGCGTAGTCGAGGCCGCTCCCGCCGAGATAGGTCGAATAGATCAGCACCGGATCGATGACCAGCGGCAGTGCACGATCGTAAGCGCCGATGCGAAAGCCGGCTTCCTTGCCGTGCAAAGTCCACATGCCGGCGACCTCGACGCGTTTGCCCGCGACCTCCTGATAAACCACCGGCTTCCGGTGCCGGTATTCGGTCTCTGCCCAGCTTGATGACGAGGTCGCCCTGTTTGTCGATCCGCAATCGATCGGCGCCGTCGAACATCAGCCGGATTCTTCGCGGATCCGCCCAAGGCGAAACGATCCAGTCGTATTCCAGGTCTCCGTCGTGTCCGTAGTAGACAAGGTCGATCCCGGGATAGACGCCAGCGTACCGGACTCCCTGCGTGTGCAACTTCGAGTCAGCCGTCCCAGCCATCACAACTTGAACCAGTAGACGGGGAAGCAGGCGGCGAGACCCGCGACGAATTGCAGCGCGAGCACGCGCAATGCCTGTCCTGGAGCCTGCGGGAGCCATTTCAGTGCGAAGTACGTCACTACTGGCACCTGTCCAGCCATGAGAAGTTGCCAGAGATGGGCTGCGGTTCCCTCGTCAGCTTCATGCACGACGCCGAAGACTGCAACGTGCCCTAGCACCAAAGCCAGGGCGGCTACGGACATTGCGATTGGAAGCAAGGCGCTCGGCTGCTTCATTGGTGAGGCGTTCACAGGAACCTCCTTAGCCAGTGGCCTAACGGCATCACAACTGGAAGTACTTTGTATGATAAAGTAAAGGAGAGTTCTTGTCAATCGGGCGCCATAAGAGCCTATACCTGCGTTGAGACGCAGTTGATAATAATATGAATATATCCGAAATTGGTGTTGGTCGGGGCGTTGCCGGCTCGATAGCCGGCATGGCGGGCTAAGAGCCCGCTCCACGGACCAGGAAGACCGCCACTTCGGCCGTCAGGTTCGGCAGCGCCTCCACGTTCCGGTGCCCGGCCAGGAAGTAGCGGCGCTCTACCGTCAACCCTTCAAGGTGCACCAGATTCTCGAAATCATGCACGGTCAGGAAATGAATGTTGGGCGATTCGTACCACTCGTAGGGAAACAGAGCGGTCCTGGGAGCGCGCCCGCTCAACAGCATGGAAAGGCGCACGCGCCAGTGGCCGAAGTTGGGAAAGGCCACGATGCCGCGCCGCCCCACGCGCAGCATTTCCCGCAGCACCTGGCGCGGGTGGCGCGTCTCCTGCAGCGTCTGGCTCAGAATCACGTAATCGAACGCATGGTTGGGATAATCGGCCAGCCCTTCATCAATGTCGCTCTGAAATACTGAAACGCCGCGCGCGATGGCGCGTTGCACCTTGGCGCCGGAGATCTCCACGCCGCGCGCATCGACGCCCTTGTTCTCGGCCAGCCACTGCAGCAGTTCGCCCTCGCCGCAGCCCAGGTCCAGCACCTTGGATTTCGGCTCCACGATTTCGCCGATGATGGCATAATCGCTGCGCCCCAGCAGTTCGCGAACGAAGGCCTGCTTCTGGCTGGAACCGGTCATTGCACCTTCTCGAAAGTGCTGGCCAGGAAGCCGCGGACCAGGTCCGTCTGCTCCGCCACGTCCACCAGGAACGAATCGTGCCCGTAATTCGATTGCAGCTCCACATAGGCCACGTCGCAGTTCCGCGACCGCAACGCGCGCACCATCTCCTGCGACTGGTAACTCGGGTACAGCCAGTCCGAACTGAAGCTGATCACCAGAAAGCGCGCCTTGGTTTTTTCGAGGACCGCGGCCAGCGAGCCGCGCCCGTTGGTCAGGTCGAAGTAATCCATGGCCTTGGTGATATACAGATACGAGTTGGCATCGAACCGGCCCACGAACTGGCTGCCCCGGTAGCGCAGGTAGCTCTCGACTTCGAAATCCACGTCGAAGCCGAAGCTGAAGTTCTCTTTGCCCTTCAACCGGCGGCCGAATTTTTCGCGCATGGAGTCATCGCTCATATAGGTGATGTGGCCCACCATGCGTGCCACAGCGAGCCCGCGCCCGGGAGGCTGCCCGCTGTAATAATTGCCGCCGTTCCAGTCCGGATCGGCCATAATGGCCTGCCGGCCCACCTCGTTGAATGCGATCTGCTGCGCGCTGTGCCGGCTGGTGCTGGCGATGGGAATCGCCGAAACCACGCAGTGCGGGTAAGCCACCGCCCACTCGAGAGCCTGCATTCCGCCCATCGACCCGCCGGACACCGCGAGCAGCCGCGGAATCCCAAACCAGTCGATCAGCATTTTCTGGAGCCGCACCATATCGGCGATAGTGATCACCGGGAACGCCATAGCATACGGACATCCAGTGGCGGGACTGATGGACGATGGTCCTGTGGTGCCGCGGCATCCTCCCAGCACGTTGGTGCAGATCACGAAATAACGGTTGGTGTCGAAAGCCTTACCGGGCCCGATCATGTTGTCCCACCAGCCCGGTTTTCCGGATTCCGGGCTGATCCCGGCCGCGTGCGCGTCCCCAGAGAAGGCGTGCAAAACCAGAATGGCGTTGGATTTGGCCGCGTTCAGCTCGCCGTAAGTTTCGTACGCCACCTCCACCGGCGCGAGCGTGGCACCGTTGTCGAGAGAGATAGAATCAAAACGAACAGTATTGGCCTGCACGATCATTGCGGGGGTATTTTTATGATAACAGTTGTCTGTCATTCACCCACTTGTGTTACACTCTAAGCAAATGCGTAAGACAATCACGGTCCGCGTGCCCGATGAGCTCGCCGATTGGCTCAGCACAACTGCCGAAAAGACCGGCGTGCCGCAGGGCTGGATCGTTCGCGAACAGTTGGAGAAGGCTCGCCGCGCCGAGAAGCGTCCTTTCCTCCGGCTGGCAGGCGCCATTGACGGCCCCGCGGATCTTTCGAAGCGCAAGGGATTCTCGCGCGCGTGAAGGCGATTGCCGACACTGGTTTTCTGGTTGCGTTCGGCAACCGCAACGACTACCACCATGCCTGGGCCGCGGAGTTGGCGGAGCAGGTGACCGAGCCCTTGCTGACGTGCGATGCGGTTTTGGCGGAAGCGGCGTTTCACATGGGCAGCACGTTCGCTGGTGCTGGCATTTGTTCGTGAAGGGCTCGTAAGGCTGGAATTTCAAATGTCCGCGCACCTCGCCCGTTTGGAGGAGTTGGCAGCCCGCTATGCGGACCGAAGCCCGGATCTCGCAGATCTCTGCCTGATCCGCATGAGCGAGCTGAATCCGAATTTCCCGGTGATCACCACGGACTTGAATGACTTCCGCGTCTATCGCCGAGGCCGCCGCGAGGCGATTCCACTGATTCATCCGCCGAGCCATCCGCCCAAGCGGTAAGCGGCGCTCACTCCGGCAGCGGCTTGCCTTGCGTCTCCGGCGCGAACGGCAGCGCGGCCAGTCCAACCAGGAAGACCAGGCACATGGCCACGCCGGCATAGCGCATGGGTTCGGGTTTTCCGCCGAATACGTCGCTGGTCAGGTACCCCAGGGTGAAGGGCCCGGCGGCCGCTGCGAAGCGGCCTACGTTATAGCAGAAACTGGTGCCGGTGCTGCGCAGGCGGGTGGGGAAGAGCTCCGCGAAATAGATGGCGTAGCCGCCGAACAGAGATAGCTGCGTGAAGCCCATCAGCGGGATCATCCAGAAGATATCGCTGATCTGTCTCAGGTTCCAGAACGTGTACGCGGTCATCCCCATGGCGGCCAGAAAGCTGATGGCGAAGGCCTTTACGCGGCCCGTATAGTTAGTCAAATAAGTGAAGGCGTATATTCCGAGGAACGCTCCGATGTTCTGCAGCAGAGAGGTCACGCCGATCCACGTGGTGGTCTTGCCGGCCAGCGCCGGCGCCGGTCAAACCTTGTGCGCGGAAGGTGTTTTCAAGCACGGGACGGAACAGGTCATAACTGAAAAACCCGATGCCCCACAGCCCGACGATTCCCGCGAAACCCAGCAGGAAACCGACGATTGAATTCTTCCTCCAGCGCGGATCGGAAAACAGTTCGGCGTATGACCCCAGCTTCTTCTTTTCCCCGCGCGCCTTGAGCCACTGTTCCGGTTCTTTCAACTTCTTGAAGACCACCAGGGCCAGCGGCGCCGGCACCGCGCCGGCCAGGAACATGTAACGCCATGCTCCGGTGATGGAGCCCGACATCTCCATCTGGCCGAGGACGATTCCGGTCACCGCCGCCATCATGTTGCCCACGGCGGAGGCAGCCTGCACCAGCCCCAGTGCGTAGGGCCGCGCGCGCGACGGCACCACTTCAGCCACCAGCGCCACACCGATTCCGAACTGGCCGCCCACGCCCAGGCCGCAGAGGAAGCGGTAGATATTGAAGTCCCACACGCCGGTGGAAAGGACGCTCAGGCCCGTGAAGACGGTGTAGGAAAGGATGGTGATCATCATGGTTTTGGCGCGGCCCAACCGGTCGCCCAGAACCCCGAAGAAGACGCCGCCGATGGCCCAGCCCACCATGAAAATGGCGGTGGCCCAGGCAGCCTGCTTATCGACAGCCGCGTTTGAGACGCCGCTGCCGAGCAACTCGCGGATGGCCGGCTTGCGCGCCAGGTTGAAGAGTTGCTGGGCCATGGTATCGAACATCCAGCCCATGCTGGCAACGCTCAAGACGAACCAGTGGTAGCCGTTCAGTTCGCGATACCAAGCGTATTTTCGCTCGCCACCGAGTGCGCCGGAAGAGGAAGTTTGGGACATGAAGCTGCTATTCTACATCGCGGCTCTACATAACGGCGGTCACGCGATCGCCGGCCTTGAGCGGGATGTCGGCCGGCAGCGCCACCGCGTCGCCATCCGAAAGCCCGTCCGCCACCTGCACTGAGGTAACGCTGGCAGCGCCCTTTTTCACCGTGCGGCGCTCCAGGACGTCGCCCCGCAGCGCGAAAACGTAGTCGCCCTGCTGGTCGTGGCGCAGCGTTTCTTTAGGAATCACCAATGCGTTCTGGACTACGGCGGTGCGGATCTCGGCGTTCACGTTGGTGCCGGGAATCAGTTCGCGCCCGGTGTTTTCGATGACGCAGATCACTTCTCCCACCTGCCTTGACCCCAGCGCCTGAATAGAGGTGGGCTTCTTGGCTACGGTGCCGTGCCATTGTTTTCCGGGCAGGGCGTCCCAGGTGATGGAGACGGGCTGGCCTTCGGCTACGCGGCCCAGTTCCGGTTCATCCACGTATACGCGGATGCGCAACTTATCCAGGCGGCCGACATTGGCCGCAAGGTCCCCCGCCTGCACATAAGCTCCGGGCCTCACCTCCAGGCTGTAGACCACACCGGCGATGGGCGCGTGGAGGATGGACTGGGCGGCATGCTGGCGTGCCAGATCCAGCGCGGTTTCGGCGTCCTGCAGCCGGGCCTTGGCGGCGGCCACATCCGGCTTGGCTACCAGTGCGCCGCGCCGCTTCTCGAGGCCCGCGATCTCAATCTCGATTTGCCGCACCTTATCGCGCGCGGCGTCCGCCTCCTGCGCTGTGGCCGCATGCTTTTCCACCAGCCGCCCGAGCGAAGCATAAGTCTTCCGGGCCTGCTCCAGATCAAAATGGGCGCGGGCCAGGCTGTTCTCGATGTCTGCGAACTCCGCCGGTTTGCCCCCTGCCTCAAGCGCAGCAACGTTGGCGCGCGCCTCGGCCACTTTGGCTTCGGTTGCGTCCACCTCGGCTTGCAGCGCGGGATCGGCCACGGTGGCCACAACCGCTCCCTGCTCCACTGTCTGCCCCTCTTGTACCGGAACGCGGCTCACGATTCCAGCGGCCTCAGCGCGCACCGCTTGCCACTCGAAGGGCTCCACCTTGCCGTTGGTGGGCAGCGCGCTCACCAGCGTCTGCCGCTTGACTCGCGCGAAACTAACCTTAGGCGGCTGATTCTTGCGAAGGATGCCCCAACCGATCACTGCCGCTACGACGGCCAGCAGCAAGAGCAGCAGCTTTTTCAAATGATGATCTCCAAGACACTATATTAACCGGCCCTAGCTGGCTTAAGCTTAACTGGCCTAACCGGCTTAACCGGCCGCCCTGCTATGATTTCAGTTCATCGTGACCTATCGCGCGCTGGTTCTCTTCGATATAGACGGCACCTTGGTGAGGCGCGCCGGGCCGCATCATCGCCAGGCGCTGGTGCACGCGGTGAAGCGCGTCACGGGCCTCAAAACCACCACCGAAGGTATCCCGGTGCAGGGCATGCTCGATCCGGATATTCTCACCATCATGATGCGCACCGCCGGCGCCGGCAGGGCTGCCATCCGCGACGCAATGCCGGAAATTCTTCGGGCCGCCGAACGCTACTATCTGCGCGTGTGTCCGGTGCTGGCGGAAAAGCATTGCCCCGGAGTGGAGCCGGTGCTCCGGCGGTTGACGCGACGCGGCGCCCTGCTCGGTCTGGTGACAGGCAATCTCACTGGTATCGGCTGGCGCAAACTGGAGCGCGCGGGGCTCCGCGACTATTTCCGGTTTGGGGCGTTTGGAGAAATGGCCGGGACCCGCGGGGGCCTGGCCCGGATGGCCATTCGGGAGGCGCGGCGGCAAGGGTGGACTGAGCCCGGCATGCCGGTTTCCCTGATTGGCGATGCCCCGGCCGATATTCTGGCGGCGCGGCAGAACGGCATTCGCGCCATCGCCGTGCAAACCGGGATTACGCCGGTGGAGGAGTTGGAGGCGCTGCGTCCGGACGTTCTGCTGCGGGATCTGCGGGGGCTGCGGCTGCGAATGGTACAGTAGTCAGATTCAGGAAGTTTTTTGCCACCGTGTAGGAAACGTCGGTCAAGGAATACCATGATTCGGGCTCCGCTTTCTCTCCAGTGTCTCTTCTTCAGCAGCTTATTCGTAAACCCGGTTTGGGGCCAGCAGTACGTCATCTCGACCATCGCGGGCGGGGTGCCGCCGTCCACGCCGCTGGCCGCTGCCAAGGCTTCCATTGGAGACCCTCCAAGGGTGGCGGTGGACGCCGCGGGCAATGTCTATTTCGCCAGCCTGCATTCCGTTTTCAAGGTGGATGGCAGCGGGACCCTGACGCGGATCGCGGGCAACGGACAATCGGGCTACTCGGGTGACGGCGGCCCGGCGACGGCGGCGCAGTTGAGCTTTCCCATTGGTCTGGCGCTGGACACCGCAGGTAACATCTACGTGGCGGACCGGGACGCCTCGGTGGTCCGCAAGATTGCCGCCAACGGAACCATCGGTACGGCAGCCGGCACAGGGATTGCGGGCTACTCGGGCGATGCCGGACCGGCGGCCAGCGCACAGCTCAACGGTCCGTTCGGCGTGGCGGTGGACACCACGGGAAATCTGTACATCGCGGACACGGGCAACAACTGCATCCGCAAAGTGTCGGCCGGCGGGACCATCACCACGGTGGCGGGCAACACCGCACGCGGCTTTCTGGGAGATGGAGGCGCAGCGCTCAACGCCTCGTTCAACGCACCCGAAGGTGTGGCAGTGGATTCGGCGGGCAACCTTTACATCGCCGACACCTTCAATAACCGCATACGCAAAGTGACAGCCGGCGGAAACATCAGTACGGTGGCGGGGAGCGGCAACGAGATCTATTCCGGGGACAATAACGCGGCCATTAACGCCGGCATGGGGCTGCCGCCCGACGTGGCCGTGGATCGTCTCGGGAACTTCTACATCGCCGATTTCGGCGGCAGCCGCATCCGCATGGTGAGCAACGGCAATATCTCAACCGTGGCGGGAAGTTCCAACGGCCCGCCTCCGGAAGAGGGACAGGAGGCGGTCAACCTGCGATTCACCGGACCCACCGGTGTGGCGGTGGATTTGAACGGCACGATCTATTTTGCCGAGGGTTCCCTCGGCTCCGGTTCCGGGCTGGCCGTCGGCGTCTCGAGAATCTGGAAGGTGGCAACCAACGGAGTACTCACCACCCTGGCGGGCAATGGCATAGCGGATTTTGGAGGCGACGGCGGCCCTGCCACGGAGGCACAACTGAACACGCCGACGGCCTTGTCCATCGACTTTCAGGGCAATCTCTACATCGCGGATTCTTTAAACAACCGGGTGCGCAAGATAGTGCCTGGCGGAACCATCAGCACTTTGGCCGGGACCGGCGTGCCGGGATTCGCGGTGGATTTCGGCCCGCCGGCGGGAGCTCAATTCAATTCGCCCGAAGGCGTGGGAGTGGACGCGGCCGGCAATGTGTACATTGTGGATACGCTGAATTCGCGCGTTCGCGAACTGCAGCCTGGCGGCAACATTCTTACTTACGCCGGGAACGGCAATGCCAGCTATTTCGGCGACGGCTTGCCGGCAAACCGCGCAGCCATCAATCACCCGGAAGGGATAGCTCTTGATTCCGCCGGCAATGTCTATATCGCCGATACGTCGGACAACGTAGTACGCAAAGTGAGCGACGGCACTATCACCACTATCGCGGGCTTCGGCACTCCGGGTTTTGGAGGAGACGGCGGCCCGGCCACCAGCGCGCGCCTGGATCACCCCAGCGCCGTGGCTGTGGACGCGGCCGGCAACGTATACGTTACGGATACCGGGAGCAACCGGGTGCGTAAGATCGACTCGCTGGGCACGATTACAACCGTGGCCGGCAATGGAAACACTGCCTTCGGCGGGGATGGCGGCCCGGCGACGAGTGCCCAGCTTAGCGGACCGCGCGGCGTGGCAGTGGACCGGGCGGGGAACCTTTATATCGCAGACACGGGGCATAACCGGATTCGCAAAGTCTCCACCGCGGGCATCATTACCACGATCGCCGGAATCGGGACCTGCTGCTATTCCGGCGACGGCGGTTCGGCGGCCAGCGCCCAGTTGAATATGCCGCGGGGACTCTGGGTGGATGCCAGCGGCACCGTCTACGTGGCCGATTCCGGTAACCAGGCGATCCGGATGTTGCAGCAGATTTCGCTGACGCGGTCAATCGGGGCGGTGGCCAATGCCGCCACCAATCTGACCGGCGCCGTCGCTCCCGGAGAGCTGCTGGTGATCTACGGCGCGGGCCTGGGGCCGGCGCAGACCACGCAATTCCAGGCGAACGGCAGCGGTTTGGTGGACACGCAACTGGCCGGAACCGCGGTACTGTTCAATGGCACTCCAGGGCCTGTGATCTACACTTCGGCGACGCAGGTGAGCGCGGTCGTTCCCTACAGCGTGTCCGGCAACAACTTGCAGATTGTGGTGCAGTACCAGGGACTCTCGACGGCTCCGGTATCGGTTCCGCTGGCGGCGACGGCTCCGGGCATCTTCACGGCCGATGGATCGGGCCGCGGTGCCGCGGCGGCGCGCAATCAGGACGGGTCGTCGAACAATTCCGGAAGCCCGGCTGCGGGCGGTAGCATCGTGACGTTTTACGCCACGGGCGAGGGTCTGACTATGCCTGCGGGCGTGGACGGGCAGGTAGCCGGCAGCGTGTCGCCGAAGCCGCTGGCACCCGTGACCGTGACGATTGGCGGAGTGGCGGCGACAGTGCAATTCGTGGGCGGGGCACCGGACAATGTAGCCGGTATAACGCAGGTGAACGTAACCGTGCCCAGCCTCCTTCCCCCCGGAGCGGCGGCCCTGGTGCTTACGGCGGGCGCTGCCAGCAGCCCGCCCGGCGTGACGATCGCGGTAAGCGGGAACTAGCGGGCCGGCCAGACTAAGATTAGGCCGCCCTGGAAATCTGCCGGTACTCCTGCTCCGACTGCGCGGGCAGCAGAACCCACAGGGTGTAGATGCCGAGCCCGGTGCCGAGCGGCATCTCAAGCAGGCTGAAGCAGCCCAGAACAATGGCCAGCATTCGCGCCCAGGACTGCCGCTCCAGTAATCCCCAACCGGTCACGATGCCGAGCACGCCGCCGGCCAGAAACAGGCTGCCCACGGTGCGTACGATGCCGTGAACGAAGAATGGAACCTCGGGAGGCAGGAACCATGCGTTGCCATGCCGGAAGACCGAGAAAAGGAACAAGCCCGGCAATAAGCGGTAAGCCGAAATCGCGATCCACAAGATGCCCAGCAGCCGGGTGTGTCCCGCAATCCGGCTCTTCACCGGCATTAGCGGTACGCTTCCTATGGGTTTGCCGCAAGCCGGGCAGAAGGCGGGTACGCCTTGTAAATTCGTGCCGCAACGGTCGCAAAACATACTGTCACCTTGCCAACCATACGCCCGGGAAGGGAGATTTGTTCCGCAAAATTTCACGGGCCCGCGCTAGTGCGGCCGCATTTCCGTGACCTGGTCCAGAATCCGCCGTGCCTCTGCCAGCCGGTCACCCGCCAGCCGGATGGTCCGGTACAACTCGTCGGTGGCCCCGCGCAGATCCTCCTTGGCCAGCAGTGCTTTGGCAAGAAAAAAGTGAGCCTCTTCAAGGTAGGGAGTTTCGCCCAAAGCGACTACTTCGCGCAGGTCCGAAATGGCATCGTCAATCCGGCCCAGCACCAGTTCGGAAATGCCCAGATAGAAGCGCGGCTCCGGCGCCTTCGGGTCCAGCGGCGCGGCCGCGCGCAGTTCCGGTATGGCCTGGAGGTAATCCTGGCGCCCATAGAGCTCCATGGCTTGACGGAACTTCCGCGCCGCGTCGTCATCCTTTCCGCGAAGCATCGGTGCCACATATACGGGCGGTTTCACGCGAGCCAGCAGGCCGATGGCCTCGTGGTCCAGGGCCTGCGGCGGTGGGGGCGCTGTTTGCTCCGCGGTGGGTTTCCCGGCAACCGGCTCGACTGCCGGTTTCGGCTGCACCTCGCGCCGCTGCATCAGGGCCACAGCCAGGACCGCACCGGCCGCGACCACCGCTGCAGCCAGTCCAAGCCATCCATATTGCGGCGCCCGATGACTCTTTCTTCGACGTCTCCTTCGGGACTCCGGCGAACGCGCCCGGGTACTCTGAAAGCGCGCCAGTTCGGCCTGCAGATCCTGAAGCACCTGCAATTCCTCGAAGCAGTCCGCGCAGCCGAAGAAGTGCTGTTCGAACGCCCGCTTTTCGACTTCGATCAAATGACCCTGCACGTACTTTTCGGCAATTTCGGCAGCCTGTATGGCCTGGCAAGTCATCGGGATGCGATCCGGGCTTTCATAACAGATTGCGCCTTTCGTTGCCGCACCGCCTCCAGGCTGAGCCGTAATCGTTCCGCGATGTCCCCCTGCCTGCGGCCTTCCACCAGCGCCATGGTGAGAATGGCACGGTCCGCCGCCTCAAGGGTTTCAATTGTCTGGCTGACCAGCAGCTGCCGATTCGCCGCTACCGCATCCAATGGACTTGTGATCTCCGACATCCGATCCATCGCCATCGGGCTTAGAATATGTTCACGCTTGCGTAAGGTTGCGAGGGAACGTAAATACTGATTGGCCAGATTCCGTGCCGTCTCCTGAACGAAGGCCGTGAGTTCGTCGGCATCGCAAACGGTCCCGGCCCGCACCGCCCCAATAACGTCGAGCAGCGCCTCCGCGGTCAGGTCTCGCGCAGCTTCCCGGTCACGTGTGCGGGACAAGATCAATGCGAACAACCGCGGTTGGAACAGGCGCGCCAACTCCTCTTCCGCAATCTGCTGATTAGCGCGCACGCGCCCCGCTAGCAGACGCAGTTCGTCCGCGCTGAGGAAGCCTTCGGCCATCCGATATTACGAGACTATCATAGCGGCACTGCTGGCGATTGGGCTAGCGACCGGAAGCTTGTCTGATAGCCGGGGCAGGAGCGGCGCCGGCCTTCTTCACCACCACCCGCTTCGCCGCCGCACACATCGCGGCCACGTAGTGGTCCGTTGTTTGGAGACGATCCTGACAGACTGAGCAGATCAACAGGTGCTCTTCGAGAGGCCCCGCTTCGGGTTCAGGAAAGGCGCCCATCGCATATTGCTCCAGCGCGTCCTCAGCGATATGCTGCACGGTTCCAAGATAACCTATTTCGCCTTGAATATGGGGGCAGCGTGCCGGTGTAGGTACTTCACGAGACTCAAGCTGAGTCAGTTCATCCCTGGCACCGTGAACTGCTCATACATCCGCGCGGCGTTCTCAGGAGTCACCATCAAGGATTCCAGCAGATAGTCCTTATCCGGCTTGAATCCCGGCTGGTGCAGGATTTTATCCGCAATCTCAACGGCCTTATCCACGCATAGGGGATACACGAAGGTCGCGGCCAGAATACCGTCCATCACTTTCTTGATTCCTCCGGCGGGTCCGCCCAAACCATCCACCCCCACGAAAATCATTTCCTTATCGCGGCCCAATTCCCTGGCCGCCAGATAGGCGCCGATGGCCATGGGATCGTTGTGGCCATACACGGCGTCAATCTGCGATTGGGTGCGCAGCACTTCCGTCATCCGGTCTTTGGCCTTGGCCTGAATCCAGTCCGCGACCGGGTCGGCGACAATGCGGATCTCCGGATACTTGTCGAAGATTTCCCGGGCGCCGCGGTCGCGATTGATCTCGCCCTCAACTCCCAGCAGCCCGCGCATGACGGCCACGTTGCCCTTCGGCTTGCCGTACTTCTTGGCCAACCGGTCCACGATAAACTGCCCCGCCAGCCGGCCGATCGCCATGTTATCGCTGTGGACATACGACGTGTAGTTGGGCTGGAGAATGTCCCGTTCCAGGCAGATCACCGGGATCTTCGCGTCGACGGCCTGCCCCATCACGGCAGTAAGCGCCGCTCGTTCGTTAGGCGCCACAATCAGCAGATCCGGCTTCTGGCGGATGAATGTCTCCACCTGCGCCACCTGTTTGCTGTTGTCCTGCTGCGCGTCGGCGATCACCAGTTTCACGTCGGGATACCGGGCGAACAGTTTACTCATGAAGGCGTTCTGCATGGCGCGGTACGGCTCCGCATTATTGGCTTGGCTGAAGGCTACCACCAGTTGCTTTTTGGCGCCGCCGCCGCATGACGCCAGAAGCATTGCGCCCGCAAGAACCAACATACAAACTGCTGGTGTCCGGATGAATCCGGACATGGCAGACTGAGAGTCTGCTCCACGGCGGCTATGAGTTTTGTAACACGGTAGAGTCAGTTGGAATTCCTTTGCACCGCAACCGCGAGGACGATGATCACGGCTTTGATCATCATCTCCACATTGCTGTCGACATTGTTGAGGCGCAGCATGTTGGTCAGAACGCCCATAATCAACGTTCCCACAATCGTACCTGAAATCGATCCCCGGCCACCCGAAAGCCGGGTGCCGCCAATCACCACACCGGCGATGGCATCCAGTTCATAAGCTACACCGGCGTTCGGGTTGCCCTGGTGGTTCTCGGCTGCATACAGCACGCCGGCCGCGCCAGAGAGCAGACCGGAGAGCGTATACACCCAGATCTTGGTTCGCCGGATGGGCAGGCCGGCGTACTCTGCGGCCTTTTCGTTATCGCCGATGGCGCGCACGTGGCGGCCGAACACAGTGCGCACAAGCACCACCCAGAACAGCGCCGCGCAGACCGCATACGCGCCGATGGCAATGGCTTTTTCGCGAAGGAGCGTTGCAAATTCCGCGGCTACGTCACGCCCGAAACCGATGTCGATGTTCTGATTGTCGGTGAGCCACTTGGCCAGACCGCGCACACCAATCATCGAAGCGAGCGTCACGATGAACGGCTGGATGCGCGTGGCGGCGATGATGGTGCCGTTGAGCGTACCCGCCAGCGCCGAGACCGCTACCGCCGCCGCGATTGCCAGCATGATGTGCCGCGGGTAAGGCGCTGCCTGCCAGGCGCGCGTGAGGTTCATGGCCACCACCGCCGTGGAAAGCGCCAAAATGCTGCCGACGCTCAGGTCGATGCCCCCGGTGAGGATCACGAACGTCATGGCCAGCGAAATGATACCGATCAGAGAGATCTGCCGCAGGATATCGGTCAGGTTGCCAACCTGTAAAAAGATGCGGGAACCATCCGCGGCGGTGGGGCTGATGAGGATGGCCAGAGCGACGATGCCCAGCAGAGCGGCCCCGCTTTGAGCTTCGCGCAGCCAACGCGCCACCGCCATCAAAAGCGGGCCTCTGGGAGTTCGGGCAAATCGGGCATGGTCGCCGCAGTCATGATGTTTTCCTGGGTGGCATCCTTCGCATCATATATCGCGGTCAGGCGGCCCTGGCTCAAAACCATAATGCGGTCGCAGCATCGCAGCAGTTCGGGCAGTTCCGAACTTACCAGGATCACACCCTTGCCGGCAGCGGCCAGTTCATCGACTATGCCGTAAATATCCTGTTTGGCGCCCACGTCGATGCCGCGTGTCGGATCGTCCAGAAACAGCACGTCCGGGTCGCGCAGCAGCCATCGCGCCAGCAGCACTTTCTGCTGGTTGCCGCCGCTTAGTTGATGGACGGGTTGGGCGGTGGAGTCGCAGTGGAGCGCCAGTTGGCGGGCCAGCGGTTCCAGCGCATGCCGCTCCTGTTGCCGGCGGATGAACCCGAACGTTTGCATGCGCGGCAGCACCGCGATGGTGCTGTTCTCTAGCACGCTCATGCGCATCATAAGGCCTTGCAGCCTGCGGTCCTCGGGCACCAGGCCGATGCTCCCGTGCGCCCGAATTGCGCCGCCGCGAATCCGGTCCATGCCGAAGAGCGCGGCTCCTAATTCGCTGCGACCCGCGCCCACCAGGCCCGCCACGCCCAGAACCTCGCCGCGCCTTAGCTGGAATGAAACGCCGCGCAGTTTGTCCGTGGTTAGACGCTCCACGGCGAGAACCACTTCACCCGGTGTGCGGCGCTGAGGCCTTGTCGTCATCTGGAGTTCGCGCCCTACCATCATGCGGATAATCTGCGTCCCCACCATCTGGCCGGTGTTGGCCGCCGCGATTTCGACAGTTCCGATAGTCTCCCCGTCGCGCAGCACGGTGGCGCGGTCGCAGATCCGGAAGATCTCATCCATTTTATGGGAGATGTAAACGATCGAAACCCCGGCCCGCTTCAACTCCCCGATCAGACCGAACAGCCTTTCCACGGCATCGTCAAACAGTGAACTGGTGGGCTCATCCATCAGGAGAATGCGCGCATTCATGCTGAGGGCGCGGGCGATCGCCACCAGTTGTTTCTGTCCGATGGACAGCGCCGCGACCACTTCCCCAGTACGGCACGAAAGGCCTACGCGATCCAGGAATGGCCGGCAGAAGCTTTCGATTCGACGCGGGCTGACCAGCCGTCGCTCCTCGAAATGAAGGTTGCCAATGACGAGATTTTCCCCGACGGTAAGGTTGGGAAAGAGGTCCAGCTCCTGATAGATGATGGCAATGCCCAAGCGTTGCGCGTCCAGAGGGTTCGAGATGATAGCGGGGCGGCCGTCAATGGCGATATTCGCCGTGTCGGGAAGGGCAGAGCCCGCGATGACCCGGCTCATTGTGGTCTTGCCCGCGCCGTTTTCACCGATTAGCGCGTGGACTTCGCCGGTACGAAGCGCGAAGTGAGCGTTCTTGAGCGCGCACACGCCGCCGTAATGTTTGCTGACGTTCCGGACCTGGAGCAGTTCCGCCATGATGCCGCCTCAGCCGGGCTCGGGGCCGTGCCATCGTAGTTCGTCAACGTCATCAAAGAGCGCGATGTCGGTTCGAAGAGTGGCGAGCGTTCGGAACAGCATCGCGTGATCGCGCTCCCTCAAGAGCGTTTGTGCGAGGGCGCTGGCGCTGCCGACGTTCACATGCCAGTCGCTGCAATCGGCCGGGATGGATTCCAGGTGGATGAACTTTGCCAGAACGGCAGCCGTCGATTTCGCTCCCCAGCCGGGTAAGCCGGGGTAGCCGTCGGCAGCGTCGCCGACCAGTGCCAGGTAATCGGGAATCGACTCCGGCGAGACGCCGAACTTTTGGATGACGCCGGCCTCATCGACCGTTACGCGCGTCCGGCGATTCAACTGGACGACGCGGGTGCCGCGCACGCATTGGGCGAGATCCTTGTCGGGCGTACATATGATCACGCGTTCCACACGCGGGTCCAGAGCAGCGGCAGCCGCCCCGGCCGCGAGCGCATCGTCCGCCTCAAACTCGATCATGGGCCAGACCACGATGCCGGCCGCGGAGAGAGTTTCTTCCAGCAGGTTGAACTGGGCCAGGAGTTCGGGTTCGACTCCTTCGCTGGTCTTGTAGCCCGGCCACAAGCCATTGCGAAATGACTCGATGACGTGATCGGTCGCAACGGCAACGTGAGTGGCGCCGCCGCGGATCATGCCCTGGACCGACGCAAGAACACCCCGCACTGCGGCAACCTCGCGACCGTCCTGATCCCGCGCAGAGGGCAGCGCGTAGTAGTGCCGGAACAACTCGTATGTGCCGTCAATCAGATGGACGTCCAGGGTGCAGCTCCAGCTCAACCTTACCGGATCGGCGGCCCCTACTTCAACATTGCGGTCATACTGAAAAGCGATGGAATCCAGTGAAACCTCTGTCAGACGATTGGGCCGAGCCGCGCTGGCTCTGTTGTTAGCGGCGTCCGCCCTGCTTGCGGCGGATGCACCGGCAAACTTGACTCAACTCCGGCGCGCGTTCGAGCGTCCGCCCGATAATGCGCGCATTCAGATGCGCTGGTGGTGGTTCGGCCCGGCGGTCACCAAGCCGGAACTCGAACGCGAAATGCACGCCATGAAAGACGGCGGCATCGGCGGGTTTGAAGTTCAGCCGGTTTATCCGTTGGAACTGGATGACCCGGGCAAGGGTTTTCGAAATCTGAAATACCTCTCCCCTGAGTTTCTCGACGACCTGCAATTCACCGGCGCGAAGGCCCGGGAGCTAGGCCTGCGCATGGACCTGACGCTGGGCAGCGGGTGGCCCTTCGGCGGCCCGCACATTCCGATCGCCCTGGCGTCCGGAAGGCTGCGCGTGGATCACGTGCCGGTGCCGGCGAATGCTGCGTCGGTGCCGCTGCCGGCATTGGGCGATGGAGAAGCGTTCATCGCGGCATTTCTGGCAAAGGGAGACCGCCGCCAGTTTTCGGCCGAGGGTATCCGGCGCATCACCGAAATGGATTCGAGCGCCGTGAAAGTGCCGGCGGAGCCTGGAGAAGGCCGCGTGGTCTTGTTCTTCATTTCCAGCCGCACCCGGCAGACCGTGAAGCGGCCGGCCTTCGGCGGCGAAGGTTGGGTGCTGAATCACTACGACCTGGCGGCCATCCAGACGCACTTGAACGTGGTCGGCGAGCCCATGCTCAAAGCTCTTGCGAAGACACCGCCGTATTCGGTTTTCAGCGACAGCCTGGAAGTCTACGGTTCCGACTGGACCAGGTGATTTCCTGGTGGAGTTCCAGAAGCGGCGCGGTTACGATCTTACTCCGTACCTGCCAGCCCTGGCCCGTGATATTAGCGATGATATTGGCGATAAGACCGGGGCCATCCGCAACGATTGGGGCCGCACCCTCACGGAACTCTGCGAGGAACGCTACCTGAAGCCCGTCACCGAATGGGCGCACCGGCACGGCACCAGGTTCCGGTCGCAGACTTACGGCATTCCGCCGGTGGCGCTATCGAGCTATGCGCTGGTGGATCTGCCCGAGGGTGAGGGGACCCAGTGGCGTCAGTTCTCTTCCACGCGGTGGGCCACTTCCGCGAGCCATCTTTACAGCCGGCCGGTAACCTCTTCGGAGACTTGGACGTGGCTGCATTCGCCGGTGTTCCGCGCCACGCCGCTCGATATGAAGGCCGAAGCCGATCTGCACTTCCTGCAAGGCGTGAACCAGTTGGTGGGCCACGGCTGGCCGTATTCACCGCCCGAGGCAGGGGAGCCGGGGTGGCGCTTTTATGCGGCGGCGGTATTCAACAACCACAACCCCTGGTATCTGGTGATGCCTGACATCGCCAGGTATTTGCAGCGCATGAGCTACCTGCTGCGGCAGGGGCAGCCGGCCAACGATGTGGCGATCTACCTGCCCACCGATGACGCTTACGCCGGCTTCACACTGGGCCGCGATTCCGTCAATCAGGCGATGGGTGCGCTGCTTGGACCCAACCTGATTCCGCAGATTCTGGACGCCGGATACAACTTCGATTTCATCGACGATGGCGCCATTATGAACGGGGCAATCGGGGCCAAAGGTCTGACTCACCCGATCCTGATTCTGCCCGGCGTGCAGCGGATTCCGCTGGCTACATACCGCAAGATCGAGGACTATATGCGCCGCGGCGGTACCGTGGTGGCTACCCGGCGTTTGCCGTCGCTGGCGCCTGGGCTCAAGGAAGCCGAGGCCGACACTCCGCGCATTCAAGAGATGTCGCGGGCGGTATTTCAGGGAAGGCTGTTGACGGACGAGAAGCAACTCGGCGAGACGCTACACCGGGCCCTGGCCGCGGATGTTGCTACCGCCCCTGAGGTGGGTGTGGTGCACCGCAAACTCCCGTTCGGCGACCTGTATTTCCTGGCGAACACCAGCAACCAGCCGGTTCACAGCCAGGCGATTTTTCGCATCCCGAATAAGGGCGCCATGAAAGGGGAATGGTGGAACCCGATTACCGGGACGGTTGAAAAGGCCGAGGGCGGAGCGCGCGTAGAACTGAACCTGGCGCCGTATGAATCGCGGGTGCTGGTGTTCTCACAGCAGATCGAAAAGGGCGGCAGCCGCCCGATGCCCTCCGCGGCCGCGCCACCGCCGGTGGATCTGAGTGGGGATTGGAGGGTCACGCTGGCAGGTGCGCCGAAGGTGATGCCGCAACTTCGTTCCTGGACGGAGGATGAGGCCACCAGATACTATTCCGGCCAGGCGACCTACGAGAAGACTGTGACGGTGCCGGATGCGCTGCTTCGTTCAGGGCACCCGATCTATTTGAACTTCGGCGAAGGCACTCCGGTGATACAGGGGACCGAGCCGCGTCCGGCGTCGGGCATGCGCGCCATGCTCGAAAGCCCGGTGCGTGAGGCGGCGGTGGTTTACGTGAACGGCACGCGGGTTGGTGCGGTGTGGTGCGCGCCGTATGAGGTGGCGGTCACCGGTTTGCTGAAGCGCGGTGAAAACTCGATTCGCGTAGTGGTGGCTAACCTGGCAGTGAATCTTCTGGCGAAGGGTCCGCTGCCAGACTACAAGGCTCTGAATGCCAAGTACGGAGAACGCTTTCAGGCGCAAGATATGAATCTGGTGCAGCCGCAGCCCTCGGGTTTGTTGGGGCCGGTGCGGTTGCTTTTCAGGTGACGCGGAGCGGCTTTAGTTTGTCCGCCGCCATTGCCGCTGACAGGTTTAAACTACGGAGATGGCGGAAGGGGCGATAGGGCCGTATCAAATCCTGGGGCAACTGGGTGCGGGCGGCATGGGCGAGGTCTACAAGGCGCTCGACACCCGCGTAGGCCGGCAGATCGCGCTTAAAGTGCTGCCGGAATCATGGGCGCAGGATGTTGAACGGCGGCGGCGTTTCGAACAGGAAGCGCGGCTGGCGGCGTCGCTGAACCATCCCAACATCATGGCGATCTATGATGTGGGCCTGGACCAGCATCCGCCTTACATTGTGGCGGAACTGGTGCCGGGCGAATCGCTGCGGGCCGTCATTGAGCACGGGGCCATAGCTCCGCGCAAGGCCGTCGACATCGCGGCGCAGATCGCGGCCGGATTGGCCGCGGCACACGTCGCGGGCATTGTACATCGCGATCTAAAACCGGAAAACGTGATGATCACGCCGGACGGCATAGCCAAGATTCTGGATTTTGGCGTGGCGCGGCTGGATTCAAAAGCGGCCTCCGCGGACAACGCCACTGTGACCTTGGCCCATACGGTGGCCGGTTCGGTGCTTGGCACCGCGGCGTACATGAGCCCCGAGCAGGCGCGAGCGGAGCATGTGGACCACCGCTCGGACCAGTTCAGCCTGGGGCTGGTGTTGTATGAAATGCTGGCCGGCAAGCAGGCGTTCGAGCGGCCGAGCGCGGTGCAGACCATGTCGGCGATTGTGGAAGACGAAGCCCCGCCCATAGAGCGCACGGTACCCGCGCCATTGCTCTGGATTCTGCAGCGCTGCCTGGCAAAGGAGCGCGAGGGCCGGTACGAATCCACTCGCGATCTGGCGCGCGAGCTGGGCCAGCTTCGCGACCACTTCTCAGAATTGAGCACCGGCACAACCTCCGGCGTGACAGCCTGCTGTTCCCGGCGCCGCCGATGCCGCCAAACCGCGGCGGCGCGTGGGACGTTGGGCAGTGGCCGCGGCCTGCGTTCTGTCCGCAGCGGCCGCATGGTACGCGGCGCAGTTGCTGCGGGACCGGCACGCCATCGATCTGGCGCGCTACCGATTGACGCCATTTGCCACCGTGTTACCGAACCAGGGGTTCCCGTGTGGTCGCCCGATGGCAAGAGCATCGCCTTCTTCGGTGCGCCTGAGCTGGGGCCGGTGCGAGTCTACGTGCAGGCGCTGGACGCCCCTACGGCGGTGCCCATTACGTCCACTGACGAATCGCCTCATTCGGCTTATCCGCCGTTTTGGTCGGCCGATTCGCACTCGGTGTACTTCCGATGCCAGAAGGCCGCGGTGTACGGGCTGTGCCGCGCTCCGGCGGGTAGCGGGGAGACCGTGATGCTGCACCCGGGCGTCCTGTGCGCCTCGCTTTCGCCCGATGGCCGCACGCTGGCCATGCTGGATTTATCGGAGAACGCGTTCCGGTTGCGGCTGACGATTTCGAGCCCGCCCGAAGCGGCGCCACACCTGTACGAACCGCAGCCTCTTCCGCAGGAAGTGAACTACAACAACCCCGCGATTGCTTTTGCTCCGGACGGCAAGAAAATTCTGATAGCCGTTGCGTTCTACGGACGCGGCGAGACGGCGTACCTTGCGCCCTGGCCCGCTGGTCCGGCGCGGCCGGTATTTCCCCAGGGCTTTCCATTCTCGTTCACACCGCAGTTTTCGTGGATGCCGGACGCGCGTTACGGGGTGTTTTCGGACTCCACCGCTTCCCAACACTCCCAGATCTATATGACCGATACCAACACCGGCCGCTACTGGCCCGTATTGGTTCAGGACCGCCCGGCGGTGGCGCCCAGTGTTTCGCCGGACGGCTCGCGCATGGCTTATTTATCGGCCCTCTCTTACACGGACGTGATCGCAGTACCTCTGGGAGAAGGGCCGGTGCGCACGCTGCTGGCCAGTTCGCGGACTCAAGAGATGGCGGACGCTTCACCAGTGGGGCAGCAACTGGTCTACGTTACCGACCGGCGCGGCGCGCCTGAGGTCTGGATCACCAGCCTGGCGGAGGGTTGGGACCGTCCTCTGTTTACCCCGGCGAACTTCTCTGTGGATGGCGCGCCGGCGCAGTTGTTTATGGGGCCGGTGTTTTCGCCCGACGGGCAGCGCCTGGCGATGGCGGTGAAAGGCAACTCGCAGAGTCATATTTATACGGCTTTCGTTTCCGGCGCCACGCCGGTGCGCGCAACTTCCGACTCCGCCCATTCCGAGTTTGGGCCCACGTGGTCGCCGGATGGCAAGTGGATCGCATATATGCGCGTAGTGGACAACTCTTTGAAGCTCTCGAAGGCGAGGCCGGGGAGCGGTGAAGCGCCGGTGGACCTTGGATTGGTCTCCTCCAACACCATTCCGTCATGGTCGCCGGCGGGAGACTGGATCGCGATGTATGACGAGCATCGCAAACTCACCTTGTTCAGTCCGGACGGAAAGGCGCCAAAAACTCTGCCGGGCGACGGGCCGTACGCGTGGTCGCGGGATGGAAAGACGCTGTACCGGGTGAGCACGAAGCAGACGGCGCTTTATGAAATTGAGATTGCCACGGCGCGCGAGAAGAAACTGCGGGATCTTCCGGGACTGGAACCGTTTGCGTCGGGCAGGCCAAAGCTGCACGCCACGCTGACTTCAGATGGGAAGAGCATTGTCTATACCGTGAACCGGCCGCGGCAGGAAATTTGGATTCTGGATGGCATGCAAACGCCGCAGGCGTGGTAGCACCAGCAAGATGGACGGCGACGCTTAAAGGCAAATCCGCACGGCCCGGCGATCGATTTCGGCGCCGGCCCGGTCCAGTACTTCGCGCGGCAACGTGCGCTGGATCTGCTCGAATAATTCGGCCTCTTCCCGCCGGATGTGCTTTGCCAGCAGGTCGCAAAACTGCAGCAGCAGCGCGGCTGAAGGGGCAGTACGCAATTCCGCCACGAAGGCCTCGAGGGCGCGGTGATCGGCCAGCAATTCATCGATGATGGGCATAGACCCGCAAGCCGGAAAGAGCACCTGCTCTTCGATTTCGAAATGATTCGTCAGCTCCAGTTCGTACCGGTCTATCACGCGCCGCGCCGCCTTCGTGATGTTGGCCGGTGATGAATCGGCCGAGAGTGAACGCCTTACCAGCACGCCCAGCGCCAGCCCGTTGTGGTGCTGCTGTGAGAGCGGAATCAGGCTGGGATCGCGCAGCATCTACTTGCGCTCGCATTCCACTATCAGTTGCCGGTACACTTCGCGCGCGTGATCGTATGCCTTCTTAGCGTCGGCCATTTCGGCTGTTGAGATTCGCGGGGACTTCTGCGTCCAGCACTGGTTCACCGCGTTGAGGCACCACTCGGCGCTCTGGCGCGACGCGCGCACCGGCTTGCCGGCTACCAGCGCGAATACGGGATTAGTGTGAGCCGCCGGAAGCACGCGAGCGGCAATCCAACTGCTCTCGCTCACCGGAACTTCGAACTTCAGCTCCCGCACCTGGCCATCGGCGGCGATGGTCTGACGCGCCACCACCGCGCCATTCACCACGATCTCCACCGGTACGGTGCGTGTGTTGCCGATGCGCGCGCGCTCCACGTCCCAGTATGGCTGCTGATCGTAGGGGCGGTTGCGAATGGCCTCATTGGGCACGTCGGGAAGGTATGCCGCGGCTTTGACGGTGGCGGTCAAAGTCGCGGGGCCGGCAAGTTTGAGATCGCCCGTACCCACTTCCGTTCCGTTGACGCGGAAATCCATCAGGTGCGACTTGCCATCGGACGCATAGCTGTGCCCCGCTTCAAGCGCCTGGAGCCACGCGGAATAGCTTAGCGGCCCTGGAACCTTTGCGTATGTGCGGCCAATTCCCACGCGCCCGTCATAGATGCAGGGAAAATCCGTCTCGCCGGCAATCCGGGTCCGGAAGCCGACGTTCAGCGTGTGGTACCAAATGTTCAACTCCCAAACGTAGGGCGTGTCCACAGCTGAAATGAAATCCACCGCGCCCGGATGCGTCACGTCGACGACATACTCATTGGCGCCAATGCCGTCGAACCCCGGAACCTCATACGACGGCAGATCCTTGCCTGAGACTTGCAAGCCCCAGCCCGAGTGCGCGAACCCGACAGTTGCGCCCTGCGATTTCGCCCAGCGGAAAATGGGCAGGTCCCAGGTGGGCCAATCCTCGATTTTCTTGGTGCCAGGATAATCCTGCTGCTTCAGATTCAGCAGCACGATGTGGCCGGCATGGCTGGATGGGAAGCCCGAAACCTCCAGGTCATAATGCATCAGCCGGTCGGGTTTCGAAAGTGGATTGTCCTTGGAGGAAAAGAACTGCTTCTGATAGTAGTAGTCCGGCCCCCACGTGAGCACGGACGCGATATTCAGGCGCTCACCGAGAATCTGCCGGATCATGTCTTTCGGTTCCACGCCCTCAGTCGGGTTCATATAATGCGAGCAGCCTGCGGCGTGAACGTGGTGATCTCCGGAATACCAGCCGTATTGCGCTGGGTCGATCCAGCGGTCAATCTGAAACGCGATCTGTGCCGGGCTGGATGCATCCACCGCGAATTCGCGGGTGCGCGGCAGATATTCGGGGCCGCCATTGTATTGCACCGTGTAGTAACCGGCGGGCAGTTGCACGGTCTCTCCATCGGCGCGATAAACCTGCGGCTGGAAGAAGAAATCTGGCGCCAGTCGCTTGGCGGGATTGGGATAGAGCCGGTCCAGGCGGTCGCGGATGGTGAATGATGCCATCCCCGGCTGTCCATTCTCGTCCTTCACCCGCAGCGTAATGGGGCGCGCCGGCAGGGCCGTGAAGAGAACGGTTACGTCGTTGCGGAAGCCGATATCCTGGCTGCCTTGCCCGACGTTGAAGCCAAGCTTCGCCGAACGCTGGCCCGCGTCGCGGCTGTAGACTTCGAGGATGGCATATTCCAGCGCGAGGCCCGAGAGGCGCTTCTTCATCGGCGGCCGCTGAGACAACGAGATATCCGCCCACCGCTCCGCCGAATCGCGCGCCGTCAGTTGCATGGGCGGCGCGGGGCTGGAATTCGATTTCACGTACACGTTGCCACTATTCGGGCTCTCCACGTTGAGTGGCGCCGTCACGTGCCCATTGTTGACCACCTTCACCAGGAAGAGCCGCGTGCCGGCCTCCACCAGCTCCGGTTTGGCCGCGCCCTGCTCCACCTTCACGCGGCTTTCCGGATTGATGTCTACGGTTATCAGCGCGTACCGATCGAGAATCGACTCGATTTGCGCCACGGCCGCCGCCTGATCCGGGTTCCCGACGGCGTCGTTGATCCGCCGGTGATCGGGCGCCGGGAGCGGTTGGCCCAAATAGTTGAGCGCCTCCTCCAGTTGCCGTACGTGCTGGGCAATGGGTTGTAGAGGGATGGGCGGCGCGGTGGGATGCTGGTGAGCGACCTCCTGTGCGGCGGCGGCTCCGCAGAGAACTACCATAATCCAGAGCTTCATGATGTGGAAAGCATATCGCAATCCGCCGCCGGCTGTAAGCGGCCTTCAGAGCCCACCCGCACCAATCAATGCCATCTATGGGTCGACAGCTCAGTTCGTATCAGAACTTGAGCCGTAAGCCAAGCTGAATCAGGCGCGGGTTGTTGACCTGCGAACTGATCACGCCAAACTGAGCCGTCCCCAATGCCTGTCCGGGAGGTCCGAATTGCGGCGTATTGAAGAGGTTGAACACCTCGGCCCGGAACGTCAATCCGTATCTTTCGGTGATTTGCGTCGTCTTGAACAGAGCAAAATCGAAATTATTGATTCCCTGCATCCGAAGAGTTGGGTCCGTGCGCGATTCAGTTCCGAAGGAAAATGCGGCCGGCTTCGTAAAGCAAGCCGTATTGAACCATCCCGCAAGCCGCTGCTCCGCGTCTCCAGGGACGCTCTTATCGCACCCCGATACCACATCCGGCCGGGAGCCGCCCCCGTTGGAGTTTGTCGAGTTCACCGATGTCGTCAATTTTATCGGGAACCCCCGCTGAAGAGTCGTGATCCCGTTGACGCCCCATCCCGAGATCAGCTTGCCTGACGGCCCGTGAACTCCCGAAAGGAATTTCTTTCCGTGTCCAAATGGAAGATCTACGATGTAGCTAAATACAAGACGTTGTGGCGTATCCTGGCTGGACAGGGAATAGGAGCCCTTGATGTTGTTCCAATCCTGCACGGCCGCTACGCCGCCTGTGCTTATCTCTGTCTGGGACAGCGCGGTATCGGTATCCGACAGGAGCTTGGCGTTCGTGTAGCTGATCAGCATGGTGCCGCCGTCCCCAAAGTGTCTTTCCACCTTAAGCTGGAAGGATTGATAACTGCTGGTTCCGTATCCCGTGCCGCTAACATTCAGTGTGGAATACTGCGGATGGGGTAGGAGCAACTGTTCCGCCGCAACGGTGCTAGAGGAAAGCGGGCCCGACTGGATCGAACCGTAAAACGGGTTGGGCACCTGCGTTAGGAGAGCGCTGCCCAGTGACAAATACGTGTCGGGCAGCTGATTCATTACCTGTGTGTAGCCAAGGCGGGTGCCCTTTGCGCCGGCGTATGCCGCGTCCACGAAGAATCCGCCGGGCAACTGACGCTGCAGGTCGATGTTCCACTGTTGCATGTACCCATTGCGGACGTGGGAACTGCCGTCAGTGGCTCCGCCCCTGTTGAGGATGGCCTGGTTCAGGGCGGCGTTGCCGATAGTGGGCGAAAGTGGTTGCTGCAATCCACTGGGAAACGGATTGTCCAAAGTGCCGATCGGCGTGACACCGCCATTCAGCGTGGACACGAAGGTAGTGCTCGCGCTATTTGCGGGGTCGCCGGACGGCTGCAGGGCCGACCCGAGGGCCAACTCGGGAATCCAGAAGAGACCGTAGCCACCACGTACTACCGTGTCTTTGGCAATCTTGTATGCAAACCCGAATCGAGGCGCAAACTGCTTGTGATTCAAGTCCCACGAATTGCGGCTGGAGCGCAGGTCGGAGTTGACAAAACCGGTCTCACCAGTTAGCGGCAGGCCAGTGGTTGTAGCCAATGGGTTCGGCGCAGACAAGTTCCAGAACGTGAGTCTGTTGAATCTCTCCGACCATGGGCCGTCGAGTTCATAACGGAGTCCGAAATTGAGGGTAAGCTTGCTTGTGGCTTGCCACGAGTCGCCGAAATACAGAGCCTTGTATCTTTGCTGGCCATTTGGGAATCCAGGCTCGGAAGCCGAACCGCTGGCCGGATAGCCGAGCAGGTACGAAGCCATGCTATATCCGCCTGCCCCGCTCAGAGGAGAACTTGCGGTATACGCCGCATTAAAGTTGAACGAACCGCTGGCGGTATTGGTGGCGTAGTAACTGTGGCCGATGATCAGGTATTGGCCGCCGAACTTCAACGTATGCCGCCCCGCAATTTTGGTCAGATCGGCCGAGAAGTTGTAAGTCGTATCGTAAGACAAGATCACGCTTCCGGGCCCCTGTTGGCTCATCAGATCGTCAGATTCGCCGCTTACAACTAAGGTTGGAGGCGTTCGGAGAATCGCGGGAATCAGGTTGAGCGAAGCCGGCCAGCCGATCGAGGTCAGATCAAACCCGCTTAGCGTGGGAGTGCGAAGGTAGGTATACCTGTTGAAGGTCGCATGGACATCCGAAATCAATGTCGGGCTGAAAGTATAGGTATGGTCGAGTACGACGGCATCTGTCTGAAACTTAATCGTACAGTATCCGACGCACATACCATTGCGGAACGGGTCAGGCGGCAGGTCGAGATTGGTCCAATGAGTATAACGTCCAAACACGCGCTGCTTCTCGCTGATGTTTTCATCGATGCGGGTTACGAATTCGGTCTGATTTCCCCCTTGGCTGGCATTCGTCGTGAAGTTGTTGACGTTCGTAAAAGGCTGCCCCGGACCAGTGGGCAGGGGCCAGACCAGGGAAGTCAACTTCGCGGCGGTAGGGCTGATGCGATTTGTGGGAATCACATTATTGGGGAACGGCACACGAAGATCGCTGTTAGGGGTGGCGCATGCCGGGTTTCCCAGCTGCCCGCATACCGATAGGGGATCGTAAATCGGAACCAGGCTGCCGTTCGCACTTCGAGTGTTGGAGAAATCGCCGGCTCGTTGTGCCGCCGTAGGCACAGTGTCGGTATAGGTCTGTCCATACCGCAGGCGAAAGCCTTCCGCGCTAAAGAACCAGAAGGTTTTGTTGCGGCCATCGTATACGTGAGGCAATACGACCGGTCCGCCCGCATATCCGCCGAATTGATTTTGCGTAAACGGCGGGCGCGAAATTCCGGCGGCATTACTGAAGAAGGGATTACTATTCAGCACCTTGTTCCGCAGATATTCGTAGAGACCGCCATGGAGGCTGTTGGTCCCCGACTTAGTCACGAGGGTCATCACCCCTCCGGCGAAGCGTCCCCATTCCGGCCCGAGATTGTTGCTTTGGACTTTAAATTCTTCGACCGAATCCTGGGTCGGAATCAGGGACGCATAGTTCCAGAACCCGGTGTTGAGGGGTTGGCCATCCAACGTAATGGCGCTTTGGCCGGCGAACGCGCCGTTGATCTGATAGTTGTTCAAGGATGCGCTGAACATCCCGACGGAGGTCCCACCGGCGGTGCCCTGTGGAACCACGGATGGAACCAGGTTCATCAGGTTGTAGACGTTCCGCCCATTCAGCGGCATGTCATTGACGGAACGCCCCGAAATGACTTGCCCGAGGGACGATGTCTGTTGCTGCAGCAGCGGCGTCTCGCCCTTCACTTCCAGCACTTCGGAGACGGCTCCGACCGCCATTTCGATATCAATCCGGTAATTCTGTGCCACCTGAACTGTAACCGACTGCCGGACAAAGTGCTTGAAGCCAGGCGCTTCGGAGTCGATCTGGTAGTCCGCGGGCGGGAGATTCACAAACTCATAAATACCCGCCTGGTTAGAGACGGTGCTCCACCTGGTGCCCGTCGCTAAATTGGTGAGCTTGACCTCAGCTCCACGCAATAGCGCGCCTGAAGGGTCGGTTATGGTCCCGGCAATTGCGGCTGTTCCGCCTTGCCCCCTCGCGATCCAAACCGAAACACAGACTAAAAGCAAACACGTCCAAGTGCTTGATCTCGTCATATCCTTGTCCTGGCTCCCTCCAACCGATTCAACATCGCCAAGTTCGACGCGGAACAGGCGCTGTTCGGCTTGGCAGAATCGAACCGAGTATAAACCGGGACGTCAAATCGAAGCAAGCAAGATTGCGGCCGTCCGCGCCTGCAGATGCTTTTGTTGCGGATCGAAAGGGCTATCAGATTGACAGCATTGATCTTTTGGAGTAGCATACTGTCGTTGTCCCATAGAGCGAATCCAGTGGTCAGTTCCCCACTCCCGGTCTCTCAGAATCAGGCTCTGCGGGGACGATTCCTGGCACTGGCGAGCTGGTGTCTGCTGGCCGGCGTTGCGTTCAGCCAACCCCGGGCCTCTGTCCCTGAACAGGCAACCGAAGCCGCGGCGGTCTTTAATAAATATTGCGTTTCGTGCCACAATGCCAAGCTGAAAACGGGTGGGTTCGTGCTTGACCCCGGAGCGTTGGCTCACGTGGGCGAGAACGCCGAAATCTGGGAGAAGGTCGACCGCAAGCTACGTTCTAATACCATGCCGCCCAGCGGCTTGCCCCGACCGAATCAGGCCACGTATGATTCGGTAGCGTCGTGGCTTGAAACGGAACTGGATCGAAGCGCGCTGTTAACTCCGAATGCAGGCAAGCTGCCCCTGCTGCATCGGCTCACGCGCAGTGAGTATCAGAACGCCATCCGGGATTTGCTCGCCTTAGACAATCCGCCGAAAGAAATGGATTATTCCGTGCTGCTGCCACCGGATAGCGGCAGCAGCGGCTTCGACAATATTGCCGACCTCCTGTTTGTTTCCCCATCGAATATGGAGCGATATTTGTCGGCCGCACGGAAGATAAGCCGTCTGGCGATTGGCGATCCGAACTATCCGGCGATGGTCAACCTATATCGCATCCCGGCCGAGCAGCCGCAGGATGGCACCGCCGAAGATCTGCCGATCGGAACCCGCGGCGGCCTGGCGATTCGAAGCGACTTTCCGCTAGATGCCGAGTACGCGATCCGGGTTGAACTCGCCGGCGTTGCCCATGAGACTCATCAACTGGAAATTAGCGTGGACGGCGAACGGAAGCAGTTGACGACAGTAGGCGAAAAATCCGGAATGGCGGGCGGAGGCCGCGGCGGCCGCAGCTCGCGCGGCAAGCCTCTGGAGTTCCGGATTCCGATTTTGGCCGGTCCGAGATTAATCGGGGTCACGTTTGTAGAACATACGTCCGCCCGTGATGAGGAGACTCTCCGTCCCCGGACGCGCGGCCGTGGTACGCAGCCCGCCATTACGACGGTCACAATCAGCGGCCCTTACCGCGCGACAGGAAGCGGCGACACTCCGATGCGGCGGCGCATCTTCGTGTGCCGGCCCGCAGGTTCCGACGATGAACTCCCATGCGCAACGCGAATCTTGTCCACTTTGGCACGGCGGGCATACCGGCGTCCGGTAACTGACGAGGATCTTCAGGATCTGCTTCCGTTTTATCAGCAAGGCCGCAAAGAGTCTTTCGAGGCCGGCATTGAAGAGGCATTGGAGCGGTTGCTGGTCAGCCCGCAATTCCTGTTTCGGATTGAACGCGATCCGGTGAGCGCGGATGCGCAGGGGCCGCACCGGATTACCGATCTCGAACTGGCGTCGCGCCTGTCGTTCTTCCTGTGGAGCAGCATTCCGGATGATGAACTGCTGAGCGCGGCGGCTGCCGGAAAGTTGCAAGACAAGGCGTTCCTCGAGGCTCAGGTGCGGCGGATGCTGGCAGACCCGCGTTCGGAATCGATGGTCACGAATTTCGCGGCACAGTGGCTGCAGTTGCGCGACCTTCAGGCAAAGCGGCCAGATGAGCTTCTGTTCCCGGATTTCGATGAGAATCTTCGTCGAGCGTTTCAACGCGAGACAGAATTGTTCCTGGGAAGCGTCCTGCGCGAGAACCGCCCTGTGCTCGAGTTGCTGACGGCGAACTACACCTTCTTGAACGAACGGCTTGCCAGGCACTACGGAATCCCAAACGTGGAAGGCAGTTACTTCCGGCGGGTCACACTTCCGGAAGGGAGTGAACGGGCCGGGTTGTTGGGTCAGGGCAGCATTCTAACGGACACGTCCTATTCGGTGCGAACCTCACCCGTGGTCCGCGGTAAGTGGGTTCTGGAAACCCTGCTGTCATCCCCGCCGCCGCCCCCGCCACCCAATGTTCCGGCACTGAAGACCGAGGGTTCGGCGCCCGGGAAAACTCTTACTATGCGCGAAGCGATGATCCAGCACCGGGCAAACCCCGCCTGTGCCGGGTGCCATGCCCGCATGGACCCGATCGGCTTTGCGATGGAGAATTTCGATGCTGTGGGCAAATGGCGGGACAACGACGGCGGAAAGCCGATTGATGTGTCAGGTGTTCTACCGGACGGCACAAAGCTCAATGGGATATCCGGCCTGAAACAAGCCCTGCTCCGGCATCCCGACGAGTTTGTCTCTACAGTTGCGGAGAAGTTGCTGATGTATGCAATCGGCCGGAATGTTCAATATTTCGATGCTCCCGCCATCCGGGCAATCGTTCGCGGCGCAGCTAAGAGCAACTACGCCTTTTCGGCCCTGGTGATGGGAGTCGTGGAGAGTGTTCCGTTTCAGATGAGACAGGGACAAGCTGAGCCGAGCGCGGCGGAGCACCACGCAGTGGATTCGGAGGTCCATAATAAGAGGTAAGCGTTATGTTCATAACCAAGCGGGCAGTGCCGAGGCGAACTTTTCTCCGTGGACTTGGTGCGGCAGTGTCGTTACCTCTGCTGGATGCAATGGTTCCGGCCCTGTCGGCGGAACCGGCGGCCGCTCCCCGGCTGGGATTCATCTACGTCTCGAACGGCTTCATTCAGGAGCAGTGGAAGCCCTCTCATCTCGGACCTATTTCGGACTTGCCGCCGATTCTGAAACCACTAGAGCCGGTGAAAGAATATCTCAACGTGCTGAGCGGTCTGGCGCACCTGCAGGCAAACAACTTGGGAGACGGCACGGGTGACCACCCCCGATCCTCCGCGGCATGGTTGACCGGAGTTCACGCTTACGACCGAACCCGACCCGGTGTCGAAGTGAAGTTGGCAACCTCCGCGGACCAACTCGCTGCCCGCCACATTGGACGGGGAACCCAACTGCCCTCTTTAGAACTCTCCGTGGACTTCTCGCCGGGTGGCACGTGCGACTCGGGAGATTGCTTCTACATCAATTCCATTTCATGGCGGAACGAGAGCACGCCGAATCCGACGGAGTCTCATCCGCGAATCGTTTTCGAGCGCCTCTTCGGGGATGGCGGCAGCGCAGCGCGCCGTACAGCGCTCATGAAGGATACCGGCAGCATTCTGGACTCGGTTCAGCAGGAAGCCGCCAGGCTCGCCAAGACACTCGGCCCCGGCGACCGCAGCAAGTTGACCGGGTATCTGGATTCCGTCCGCGAAATCGAGCAAAGGATTCAGAGCACCGAACAGCGAGGTGCTCAATCGATCGAATTGCCGGTCCGTCCGATCGACATTCCCGACTCGTTCGAGGAACACACCAAACTGATGTTTGACCTGCAGACGCTCGCATTTCGCGCCGACGTGACACGCGTGTTCACGATGATCATGGCGCGCGAGGCGAGTTCACGGACATTCCCCAATATTGGCGTTCCGGAGCAGCATCACGCCGTGTCGCACCATCGGAACGATCCGGAGTTGGCCAATAAAAAGGCCAAAATCGACAGGCATCACGTCGAACTGCTGGGCTATTTCCTGGAAAAGTTGCGCACCACGCCGGACGGCAACGGAACCCTGCTCGATAACTCATTGATCGTGTACGGCGGCGGCATGGGCGACGGTAACTTGCACCTCCACACTGACCTGCCGTGTCTGTTGGCGGGAAAGTTGGGGGGCAAATTCAAGATCAGGGGCCACCTGGAATATCCCCAGAACACGCCGATGACGAACCTGCTGCTCACGGTCCTGGCGAATGCGGGGATCCCTGACGAAAAGCTTGGCGACAGCACCGGTAAGCTGCACCCCGATTATCTGTGTGTTGGGTAGGTTGAGCCTGCGGAGGCGACGTACTTCTTGAGAATCGCCGCGGCTTCCGGAAATTCCCTTTTAGCGTTGCCAAAGAATACGCCCTCGGCAACCATCAAAGGAGTCCATCCGAGCTTGTTCGTCGCACTTACATCTGCGCCGTGGTCAATCAGGTATTGCACGAGCGACGGCTGGCCTGAAACCACGGCCGCAATCAAGGGCGTGCTACCGCTCCAACGAGGATCGCCAACACCCTTGTCGAGCAGATCGTCGATGTTCAGCGGGTAGTACAGCAGAGTGTACGCCGGATCTCCCAACATCGGGTAGTCTCCGAAATCGGCGTGGGCGTTGACGTCATTGCCTAGTTCCAAAGCCAGTTTCAGGGCTTCCAAGCGCTCCGCTTCGGTCACACCGTTAGGCGGACCGGGAGCTTCGCCTTCCCAGTAGTCCAGCCCTGCCGCCACCATCAACGGGGTGATCCCTGTCTTTGTCGGAATTTTCGGGTCGGCTCCATGCTCGGCCAACAACTTCATATACGGGGCATCGGCGTTTTTCGAGGCGATGTAGAAGGCGGTCGCCCCGACATAACTCAACAGATGCCTTCCCAAGTGAATGTCGGGGGGATTGTTGGTGACGCCGCCCTCCTTATCGAATCTCCTCTCCTTCCAGTTGACTCGTATGTTCGGATTGGCGCCATGATCCAGAAGGATTTTCGCCAATTCCAGCCCGGTCATGTTTCCGGTCGGAAGTGGTGGGGCATAGGGAGTGTTGCCTGAACTGAACGCTCCATCGGATCCCGGTCTGCGCAGCCACGCAATCGTATGCAACGGCGAGCCGCGCGGGTCTGTGGCGTTCGGATCGGCTCCGTGCTCTACAAGAAAAGCTGCCAATTCGAAGTAGGCGTTCACAACCGCCATGTTGAGAGCGCTCGTGCCTTCCGGGGCGACATCGTTTACATTGGCCCCGTGTTCCAAAAGTACCCCGACAGCGCCCATGTGGCAGTTCCGGACGGCGAAGAGCAGTGGCGTGAATCCGGCCTTCGACTTGGCTTTCACCTCTGCCCCGAATTCGACCAAGAGTGATTCCGCGGCGGCATTTCCCTCCGACGCCGCCCACATCAACGCGGTCTGTCCCTTGTAGGGTTCTCTCTCGTTCACTTTCGCGCCATGCAGCAGAAGCACTCGGATGGCATCTACCTTGCCAGTGAGGGAAGCCGTCATTAGCGGCGTCTGGCCCTCGTTAGAGGTCGCGTTCGCATCTGCCCCGGCCTTCAACAAGTGCTCGATCAGGCTCGCGTTGCCGTTCAGGCAGGCGAGAGAGAGAGGGGTGACGTTGTACCGGGTGGCTGCGCGGACGTTGGCTCCCGCCGCGATCAGAAGGTCGGCGATTTCGAGATTGTCGCGCTGCGCAGCCCAGTATAGGGCAGTGGCCCCATCCGCCTCGACGGCATCTACATTGACATGCTGAGCGAGCAGTACCCTTACTTGCTCGATATCATTCTGCTTGACCGCACGAATCAGCCGGACATCGGCTGCCGCCGCGAGGCATGCCGCAAGGGAGAGGGTCAACACCACAGTCCAGCGACATGCAACCGGGTATCTCATAATCAGGACCTGCGTCACAGTATATCACCGGCTTAACCGGTACTCGCCGCAAGCGTCTGCCACACGATCAGGGAGACCTCCGCCGGGATGAACGTGCCTCTGTCGGCGCAGGAACACCAGACGGGTGAATAGAAAAAGCGCGATCGCACCCAGCCATACCTGACCGCCTGACCACAACTGAAAAGGTGTTGGAACTGATCGAACGTCGCTCTGACTGTATTCCAATTGATAAAGTGACTGAGAGTAATTGCGGGTTTGCGCGGAGATCCGAATATGCGGATCTCGCGGGACGAGGCAATTCACCTGGTAGGCCGAAATCCGGCTCTGGTGATGGTTTTCGAGAGTCAGTTTTCGGTCGCGACGGCCGCTGGGCAGAACAGCATCGAAGTTGAGTTGGATCTCGCCTCGTCCCTCCCGCATCTCGTCCACAGGGGGAAACCGTATGGAGAGCAACTGTGGCGTCAACCGACGCCCGTCTATTGTGAGCGACAAATCGTGAAGTACCCGCGCAGCGTACGCGCGCTGTTCGGTCTCTGAGATCACTCCGTTCCCGTTCGTATCGATGTCCGCGAGCAGCATAGGAAATACGATAACTCCGGGAGTCAGAGTCATCTGCGCATCAACGCGATTCTTCTCGACCGATATAATTGTGCCTTGAAGGTACTCGTCGAGTCTGTGCGTGTATGCCTGTGTCCCGGCCAACAGAAGGAGCGCAGCAGCCGACAGCGTGGGTTTCATTTTGCAGCGAGCTTCCGGCCGTAGTCGTTGGTTGGATCGCGGTACATGGTGTGCACGTGCAGCGCGGGATCGCCGCCCAACTGTTGGGGCGCGTACTCGATCACGAGATGCGGCCCCTGAATGCGATAATACGCCGTAATATTGCTTCCTGGAGTAGCGGTGGTCGGGCCACTCCATGCAAACCAGGTCTCGTTGATGTCTGCTTTGAGCTCCGCCATGCGGGCCGCCGCCGCGCTTTCGTGGACAATACCCGCCCACTCCGCTATGACATCCACGAGCATGGCGCGCTGCTTCTCGTTCATATTCGAAGCCTTGAGGCCCTCAGGCTGTATCGTTTTCCCGTCCTGCCCAGGGCCAAGTACAAGATCGGCCAAACGGAAACCCAGAATGGCTTGTTTCCGCTGGCTCTCGTCGAGGGCGTTGAGCAACGCGACCGCCTTGTCGCTCTCCTGACCGAGCGGTCGCACGGTTTTTCCGTTCAGTGTATACAGGGCAGGTTGGGCGCCGGTAAGCGTTGGCGTAAGAATGCCGCGCTCGCCGACGATAGTGATATTGAGGGCCAGGTGGTGCCCTCCAAACTGCAACAACCACGGATTCTTTTCGGAGGGCATTCCGAGGATAGAGATGAAATAGAGATCGCTGCCGAATAGCAGGCCATTGCCTCCGTTACCGAATGGCGGGCGGTTACCGGCTCTGCCAGGCGGCGGGCCGTCAGCCCCTCTGCCAGGCGGTGGGCCGCCACCCCCTCTACCGGACTGCGGCCGGTTACCCTCGTTGACCTTGAGCATCTCGTCGCCCTCCATAATTTGCTGAACCTTCTCAAAACCTCGTGGGCTGAGCACTGACGAAACCAGCGCCATCGCGGCGGAACGCTGACCCGGATTCATTTCTTTCAGGCTGATGCCAGTCCGAGGAACTATCGAGATCGGGAAGTTCGACCAGCGCTTGCGCTGTTGTTCGTCGTCGAATGCGAACAAGACGCTCTGACGCTGCTTGTCATCGAGTGTCGAAAGGAAAGAGTTTGCGGCGCTCACGATTCGGGAAGTCGCAGTCTGCGCCATAATGGGGCCCAGTGAAAGCGAGATAAGGATTGATATGCGGACCGTGTGGTTGATTCTCATCGACAATTCATCTCATTCCGGTTGAACGTATCGGGCGCAGCCACAATGGAGAGGCGGCAACGGGATCCAGTCTCACCTAATTTATTACTACGCGTCATTTATTACTACGCGTCGTGTGGCGTCCCGTAACGTTAAGGATTGTTAAGCCGTAGTTCGTGCGACCAGGAGATTCCCGATCATAGCTCAAGGAATTCTGCTCATCCCCACCAAGCCTCCCCTTTCGCCATGTGCTGGCGCAGCCAGTCCTCGTTGATCTCCAACCCCAGCCCGGGCCGATCTGGATATTGCATGACGCTCTTGCGGACTACCGGTTCTTTGCCGGCTGCCATCTTCTCTTTGAATCCCCGGAACTCGCCGAGCACGTTCTCGATTTTGAAGAAGTTCTGGATCCCGCCGGAAAGGTGCACCGAGGCATAGAACCTGATGAGGGAGCACGGTCCACTGTGCAGGCCCACCGGCGTCCGCGTGAGCGCAGCGTAGTCTGCAATCTTCTTGCACCCCGTGATGCCGCCGGAATAGGCCACGTCCGGATGAACCATGTCGAGTACCTGATTGTCCAGGTAGGGACGAAATCCGCGCACCAGTTCGACCTTTTCGCCGGCAAGCAGCGGGACGCGGGTGGAGCGTTTTAGTTCCAGCCACGCCTCCGAATAGTTCACAGTGAGTGGGTCCTCGATCCACAGTGGATCGGCCGGTTCGATCGCTTTACACAGGCCGATGGCGCTGCGTGTATCGAACTGCCCGGTGCAGTGCATCGCTAAATCAATATCCTCCCCGGCCGCATCGCGCAGGTTGGCGTAGCCCCTGCCGACCTTGCGAAAGATCGAACCATCCAGTGTCTCCACGAAGGGATCCCGGCCGCCACCATCACCACCTCGGCCGCCACCTCGGCCGGAGCCATCACCTCCTCGGCCGGCGCCGCCACCACGGCCTCCGCCGCCACCCACTCCGATCCCGAATTTGAAGGCTGTGAAACCCTCTGGTTCCTGTTTCACACGCTGTGCCCAGGCGCGGCATTCGCCCGCGTCCAGCATGTTCGCGATATTGCCGTGCGAATAGACCGGCGCCGCAGCGCGCATCGGGCCACCGAGAAGTTGATAGAGCGGTTTGTCGAGAATCTTTCCGGCCAGGTCCCATAGCGCGATATCGATCCCGCTGATCGTGGGAATGTGGGCCACAAACGAGTATTGCAGCGCACTCATCCTGTAAAAGTGGCGCTCAATGGCGAGTGGATCCTGCCCGATGAGTGTCTGCTGGATCGTCTCGATGCGGTCGCGCGCCAGCTTAGAGTTGATTCCGGATTCGCCATAGCCGACCAACCCCGAATCCGTTTCGATGCGGATCAGGCAGCCATCGCCGACGTTATCCACTTGAAGCGTCTTGAGGGCTGTGATCTTGACCATCTTCGCGTATGGCGCGGCCAGCGCCCGGTAGTTTGCCAGCCAGGAACCTGCGGGTAAAGCGAGAGCAGTCTTGAGAAAACCGCGGCGCGTCCAGTTCATGAAATTGGTACCTCCTGTTGATTGGAGCAGGCCATTACAGCCCGGCGCTTCAGGCCTTCAAGGCATACGTCTTGTGCGCGTTGTCCCAAGCGAGCTTTCGAAACACGGCCGGTGAGGCGGTCCGTTTGAGCAGGGACAGCGTCTCTCGTGCGACACACTTCCCGGCCATCCGGGCCGCGGTTGGGTTGTTCCCCTGCGAGACGCCGCCGCCCTTGCCGTCCGAACAGGCGCAATCGCTTCCAAAGATCAACTTGTCTTGATGCCGGTCAAGAAAGCCGGGCGTAAACTCCGGGTCGCGAGAAAGAGCGTTGTTCCCCGAGTTCGCGGAGAGGTCGCCGTATAAGTTGGGGTAGTCGCTTAGCAGCTTGTCAGTTACGCCGCCGCGCTTGATCTTCCCCGTAGGGTAGGCCGCTTCGTTCGCATAGTCCGCGCTGATGTTTGCCCAGAAGGCGTCCGCGTGGCCGATGAACCTGGTCTTCGGATACGCTTTAAGCATCGCTTCGAAGTTCCGGAATCCGGTGGCGAACACACCCTCCGTCGGTGTATGCGGAACTTCCTGGAAGTGAATCAGAATCGGGACATTCAATTCGGCTGCGAGCGCATACATCCGACGCAACTCGGGACCAGCGGCCTCCACGTGGAATTTCACTTCGCCGAATCCGGATGCACCGCTCTTGACGGCGTTCGTGAGAATCTCCTCCGCACCGGGCTTGGTGATGTCGGTGGCGGCGAACCATCCCAGAAAGCGGCCCGGATACTGTGCGCGGATCGCCCGTATCCTGTCGGCGCCGACGTCTCGGGTGAGGAAGAGCGCATTCGAAATCCGGCAACCATCCAGATGCGCAATGTTTGCCTCGGGTGTGTTCCTCAGATGGTGGTGGCAATCGACAACGGAATCGCCGGCCCAAGGCTCGGCCGATTGTCCGTGAAGTGCGCCGACAGAGCATACAGCTCCTGCAATTGCGCTCGCGAATCCGCGGCGGGTTAACTCAGGCATTGGCTTCCTAACCTCCCAAGTATTTGTTGAAAGTGGCGAGCGTGCGCTGCCACGCGAACTTCGCCGCCGGCAACTCCTGCGGATAACCGTTCACTCTTTTCTGGTTCACCCTTTACCGCTCCGAGTCGATTCCTCTCTGATACCACACTTTCGCCCGCAATAACACCGGGGTTGATCGATGCGCTTCACTTACCTATACAATGCGATGCCCTAAGTCGTGGCGTAGAGCAATCATCGGATCGATGCGGGAGGCGCGGCGAGCGGGAATGAAGCATGCCAGAGTTACCACGAACAGAAGTATGACAGACACCACGCGATCGCCGGGATGTAGTCGGGTTGGAAGCCATAAAGCAACGTATTCATCAGTTGCGCGACGATGACCGACAGGACCAATCCAATCACGAGTCCGGCGAGCGTCAACGTCAGGCCCCGGTTGCCGAAGGAGAACAATATATCCTTAGCCTGTCCGGCGTATCGCCTCCGGTGTTCAGGAGCGGCGCGTCACTGCGTAATTTTGAAATTTGCGAAGTAGCCCTCAGTGCCAGGTCCTACCCAGAGTGCGACGGCTCCTTCCGAATCACCGAATTTCATGTCGTTTACGAGGAGACACGGCTGGGGTGTCGCGTGGACAAACAGTCTGGCCCTTGTTCCGTCGATGACGATCCGGTACTTTGTCCAAACTCCCGGCTCAAGATCGACATACGATTCGTATTTCTCGGGCGATTCCTTCCTTAGCCTGTCGAAATCGAAGCCGGGCTGGGCGCCGTACTGCGTCGAGTGATTCCGCCGCACCTGATCATCGGCGCGGCCGTTTGTTGGCCGCAGGTAAATGTACTCGTAACGGTTGCCTTGCAATCGGAAGGCGATACCGATGAACCCCCGGGCACCGGTTCCTGCATTAGCCGCCGGTTTTCCCGCCAATTCGACCTCAATGGTCCCATTGTGAAAGCGGCTGCCCTTCAGGATTGCGTAAGACTGGCCGTTCGCCGCATCGGGCAACGCGTCTACACGAACGGCAGCCTTTCCCTGGTACATCACATTTGCCAGGGAGACAGCATGGGCCTCCAACTGCTCCGCGGTCTGTGCATACAGAGGCGTCATGATCAATAAGGCAAGCAGGTGTTTCATGATGATGTCTCCAGGTTCTTGCGCCGCCACGAGGGCATCTCAGTTCTCCTCGGCGGGCCACATAATCCTGGCGACGGCGCCGGTAAGCCGCTTCCACTTCGATTCTTCGCTGACGAGCTGCTTTCTGCCGGCAGCCGTGAGCGCGGTAGTACTTGTACTCCCGTTTCATGTCTTTGCCTGCTGGCTCCCATTTCCCGGCTATCCAGCCATTGCGCTCCAATCGATGGAGCGCCGGGTAGAGGGACCCGTGCTCGACTTGCAGCAAATCGTCAGTGGTCCGCTGTATATGCTTCGCGATCTCATGGCCGTGAGCCGGGCCGAACAGGAGAGTGCGAAGGACCAGCATGTCGAGGGTCCCTTGGAGTAGCGGGATCCGGTCAGAAAAGTCGTTTGACATCTCGGCAGACATTCTACCTGAACAGTCGGGTAAGTGGGTAGACGCCCTGCCGACATTTTGGTTAGCAAAGATTGTTCCGCGACGCCAAGATCCAGCCGGCAGCCCCACTTGATCAAGTGAAATCCGGGATTGCGGAGTCGACGATTGCTGTCCGGCTTAGTAAGATCAGGCTCTATGCACAATGAGATCGCGTTTGAAATGGCGGTAGCCAATGTCCGCTTTGGCGCTGGCGTGACGAGGGAGGTTGGCATGGATTTGGCGGATCTAGGCATCCACAGCGCGTTGGTACTCACCGATCCAGTGGTGAATCGGCTACCGCCCGTCCGAACTGTCTTGGAATCGCTCGACACGGAAGGAATCGAATACCGGCTGTACGATCGGGTTCGCGTGGAGCCTACCGATGAATCGTTTCTGGATGCAATTGCCTTCGCCGAGCGGTTTCACTTCCAGGCCATCGTTGCGGTCGGTGGCGGATCAACGATCGATACCGCCAAAGCCGTAAATCTTTACACCACCTTTCCCCCATCTGATTTTCTGGATTACGTAAACCCGCCAATCGGCAAGGGTCTGCCGGTACCAGGGCCGCTGAAACCGTTGATAGCGATCCCGACGACGGCCGGAACTGGAAGCGAGACAACGGGCGTCAGCATCTTTGACCTGAGCAAATTGCATGCAAAAACCGGGATTGCCAACCGCCGCCTGAAGCCCACTTTGGGATTGCTGGATCCGGACAACACTCGCACAATGCCATCTCAAGTGGCAGCCTCCAGCGGATTGGACATTCTGAGCCACGCCATTGAGTCCTACACGGCGCTTCCGTTCTCCCAAAGGCCACTTCCCGAGCGTCCACTGTTGCGGCCGGCGTATCAGGGCTCAAATCCGATCAGCGACATCTGGTCTCTCCAGGCCTTGCGCATGGTCTCTCGCTTCATAGTCCGTGCGGTGGAGGACCCTTCCGATGGCGAGGCGTGTTCCAATATGCTTTTGGCAGCTTGCTACGCCGGAGTGGGCTTCGGCAATGCCGGCGTGCACTTGCCACATGGCATGTCATACCCGGTGTCTGGACAAGTGAAGAGCTACTATACGGCAGGCTATCCCACAGACCATCCGCTGGTGCCGCACGGATTTTCCGTCATTCTGAACGCACCGTCCGTCTTTCGCTTTACGGCGCAGGCCTCCCCGGATCGACATCTGGAGGCTGCCGAAGCACTCGGCGCCGACATCTCACACTGCCGGCGTGAAGACGCTGGAAGCATTCTTGCCGATCGAATCCTGTGGTTCATGCAGCGATTGAAGACTCCGAACGGGCTTCGAGATTTGGGCTATACGTCGCAGGATGTGCCGGCACTGGTCGAAGGGACGCTCCCGCAGCACCGCGTGACTAAGCTCTCTCCCCGGCCAGCCGATAGCGAGCAGTTGGCGAAGCTTTTTGAAAACGCTATGACTGCCTGGTAACTTATGGCAAACCTTCGGGCGTGACAGGATATTTAGCGCGCGAGATCCTTTTTCCAATCGATGCCGACACTAGTGTTGCCGTACTCGCCGGTAATCTGAAACGGTACAATTCTGGTAGGGCCCCGTTTTTTAAACAGCGGCGTGATTGCTTTGAGCACCAACGCTTTGAATCCCGAGGTGGTATCGGAGAGGCTGCCTAGGGTATCCAGCGTACCGTGAAGGTCAACCCGCGTATTCAGCAGATTGTATGTGCCGTGCACGGCGGCATTCGCGCCGGTAACTTCAAACATACCGTTTGAAATGGCAGCGGTTCCGTTGCGTACCTGAATGCTGCCCTTGACCTGCGAGAGCATGGTGCGCGGGTCTTCGCTCTGCTCTTTCCTCTTTTCGCCCTGCGCACTTTTGCTGATCCGGTCGATGCTGTCCTGCGTATTTGCGTTAGTGAAGCTGCTGCCGCCTATGCCGAACGCCAGGTCTATGCGAATCTTCTCGAGGAACTTGCGCGGGCCGGGCGGCCACAGGAATTTCCCATAGGCCGTGACGTTGCCGCTCATCCCTGGTTGGTCTTTCGTGAACAGGTACAGCAGATCGTCTACGCGACCTTTTGGCACGGCAATGTCGAAGCTTGCGCTCTTGCTATCTTCCCCCTCGCGTGCGGCGATCCAACCCCGAACCTCAATGCTGGTCCGACGGAATCGTGCCACCGCCGGGTTCAGCAGCACGTCGCCATTAGTGCCATTTACAGCCGCATCGAATGTAGTGGCGAGGGGAACGGCATGGTTGCTGCCCTCCACCCGGAATTCTGCGACATCAATGCTGCCATGGGTTTGGATTTGCGAGAGAGCGCCGGAGAACTGGCCGCGCGCATGACCCGTTCCGAAGATGCTCTTGAAATGGCTTAGGTCGATGTTGTCGTACGTGTAAGTGCCGGAAACTTGAGTGGCTCCGACGTTGGCGGGATTCCACGGACCAAACTTTCCCTCCGAGCGGATGACACCGGGCGGTTCGGTATTGGTCAGGATAGCGCGATAAAACATCGGGGCGCCGGAACCCACTTCCGTGATGCCCAGACGGTCGATCTTGAGCACATACGGCTTCGCGGCTCGATTTTCTCGAATGAATTCCAGCACCGTGCCATCGGCCGTGATCCTCGAAATGGCCAGCGCCTTTCCGCCGGGTCCGGCATTCAGGGCGACCGTGTTCTTGCCGTCGTCCGGTGTTTTGGGCGGAATGATCATATGCATACCCACCACGCGCACGGCGGAAAGGCGTTTGGGTGAACTAAACATTCCCGTGTAGCTGCCCTGAATAACCAGTTTCTGCACGGTAATGATGGGCGTCGCTTCGGGGTGCTTATGCCGGAGAAAACGAATGCCCACCGCAGTGCAGCCAGGGGGAAAGTACGAAGTAGAAAATGTGTCTATTTGCACCGGCCGTCCGGTAGCCTCTTCCAGTGCTCTGGTCAGGGCATCGCGGGTGAACGGCCAATGGGTGGCGAGCACGATGACTCCAGTGGCCAGCAGGCTGAGCAACATGAGGCCACTAATCCATATCCATTTCGCTGCCGGATGGCGCTTTGCGGCGACGGGTTGCTCGATGACCATGTGGGTTCTACGAGCACTTCGAATGCCGTGAACCGCCCGCAGCTTGGGCGATAGACCATCAACCAGGTCGTCCAGCGTCGTGCTGGCGCGGAAGACACCCGGCCAGGCGGCTATTCGTCGCGCAGGGCGACCATCGGATCGACGCGCGAAGCCCGACGCGCAGGCACCAGGCAGGCTGCCAGAGCGACGGCCGACAGGAGAGCCGCGACCGCTGTGAAAGTCAGGGAATCGCGCGGCTGGATGTCAAAGAGCAGAGAGGCCAGCAGGCGGCTGAGTGCATACGCGCCGGCAAGACCGATGCCGATGCCGGCGACGGCGACAACCATCCCTTGGCCTGCGATCCAGAAGAGCACGGCGGATTGCTGCGCTCCGAGTGCCATGCGCAGACCGATCTCGCGGGTGCGCTGGTTCACCGAGTAGGCCAGCACACCGTACACACCGATGGCCGCGATGAGCAGCGCGACACCTGCGAAAACCCCGAGCAGCGCCGCGTTGAGCCGCGGCTGCGCGGCGTTGTTGTAGACGTATTCCTCAACCGTGCGGACGTTCGAAAGCGGTAGTTCCGGATCGAGGTCGTGAATGCGGGTGCGTGCCGACGCGAGCACGGATTCAGGCCGGCCCTGCGTCCGGATCACGATGTCCATCAACGGTGCAAGGCGCGTGGCAGCGGAAAAATACAAGCACGGGAATTCCTGATTAAGCGCATTGTGGCGCACGTCGCCGACGACTCCGATTACCGTGAACGAACTGGTGAGCGTGGGGCGGTGAATCTTTTTGCCGATCGGGTTCTCCTTGCCCCAGAACTTCTGCGCGGCGGCGGCGCTGACAGCGATCACATCGGTAGCGCCGGGGCCATCCTGGTCGGTGAAGTCGCGTCCCGACAGCAGCGGGATGCCCATCAGACGGAAGTAGCCGGGGCTCACGATTCGCCAGTCGATCGGGACCGACGCCCCGTCGGGTAGGATGGACGCGCCGGTCGGCATGAACGGCGATCTGGTGTAGTTGCCCTGGCCCATCGGAATGCCGCTCGACATAGCGGCGCCGCTGACCCCCGGGATCGCGGCCAGCGATTGCAGAGCGTCGCGATAGAGCGCCCAACGCTTGACCTGGTTGGGGTACCTGGCAGCGGGAGCCGCAAGCTGGAAGGTGAGCACCCTCTCGGGACGGAATCCGACCCGTACCTGCTGGAGACGCAGCACCGACTGCATCAACAGTCCCGCGCCTATGAGCAGAATGGTGGCCAGCGCAAGCTCTCCGGCGACCAGGCCATTGCGCACGATGAGGCGCTGGCCGCCGATGGATGAGCGGCTGCCCTGCTTGAGGACGGTATTGAGGTCGGCGCGGGCGGCATGCCAGGCCGGGGCCACTCCGAAGAGCAGCCCGGTAGCGAGTGTGACTGCAAGCGCAAAAAAGAGGACAGACGAATCGACAGCAACCTCGGGCACCGGCAACAGGCCCTGCGGCAGAAAGCGATTCATCATCCGAACGCTCCAGAGCGCTGCCAGGAGTCCCGCGACGCCGCCGGCAGCCGAAAGGAGCAGGCTCTCGGTCAGGAGCTGCGCGAGCATGCGCCCCCGGCTTGCGCCGAGCGCGGTCCGGACGGCGATCTCCTTTTGCCGCGATGCGGCCCGCGAGAGCAGCAGGTTGGCTACGTTGGCGCACGCGATGAGAAGCACGAACCCGACGGCGCCCAGCAGCACGAGCAGCGCGGTGCGCAGGCTGCCCGGCACGATCGTTCCGGCAAAATCGAGCAGCCGGATGCCCCACTCTCTAACCTCCGGGAATTGCGCGCCGACACGCGTGGCCACCAGGTCCATTTCGGTCTGCGCCTGCCGCGGCGTAACACCCGGCCGCAAGCGTCCGACGACAGTGATGACGTGGTTGAGGCGGATCTCGCGGCCTGGGTCGACGATCAGCGGAGTCCAGATGTCCCCGGCTGTGAGAAAGGGCAGTCCGTCCGGCGCAATGCCGACTACGGTGTGGTCGATACCATTGAGCGTGATGTGCGCGCCGACGGCGGAGCGTTCGCGCGCGAAACGGTGGCGCCAGAGAGCCTGGCTGATCAATGCGACCGGCGCCGCGCCCGGCAGGTCGTCGCCTTCGCGAAAGCCGCGGCCTATGACGGGCTGGATACCCAGGATTGGTAACAGTGACGGGCTGATGGTGGCACCGTTGATCTGCTCGGGGTCGCCACGGCCTGTGAGCGTGTATATTCCCGATCCGATGGCGCCCAGCCCCTCAAAGCTGCGGTTCTGCTCTTTCCAGGAAAGGTAATTCAGCACGGAGGCGGCGAAGTTCGGGATGTTGAGCCTATCGTTCCTCTCGGCCACCTGCATGAGGCGGTCCGGCGAAGCAAACGGCAGCGGCCGGATCAGCACGGCGTTGACGACGCTGAAAATGGCGGTGTTGGCACCGATCGTCAGCGCCATGGTCAGCACAGTGGCAGTGGTGAACACGGGGGATTTTCGCAGCGTGCGGACAGCGTATCGCAGGTCGGCGAGCAGCATGGGTTAAAGACGCGAAAGTGCCTGAAAAGTAACGCCGGGCAGATCCGGACGCTAGTGGCCCGCTCCTAACATTAGCGCCATTGCCGCCGCTGCGTCCCGATCCGCGCTTCAAGGACTTGCTGGGTCGAATGGGCATAGGATGACGATTTCTTTCTGAATTGTCCATTCAACTCTTCCACGGGCCGCTGCCGCCAAATGCACTACGTCACCGGATTTTCCCCTCAAAGCGCCATGAGCCGCCGGAAAGGATCCCTCTTAGCGGTTCGTTCGCTCTTTGGCGATTCTGCTAGTTCACCAGATTACGTTGAGATTGTTCTCTTCCGTCATTTATACCGGAAGCATCGCCCAGCTCGCTTTCGAGAAGTTGCGACAGAGTGATTAACGCGGGGACAGCATGCCCGTGTTCCAGGTCGGGAATCTGCTCCAGCAATGCCTCGGGCAACTCAGTCTGAACCAGCGGCGCTGCCTTGTATCCGAGAGCGTGCGCCAATTCACATGCCAGGCGAATAATATCAACGCTGGAATCCGTTGCCGGATTTTTGGCCGCATGGTGTTGTGAAGAAGGCCGCCAGAATTCCTCTGGCAGTCCCCACGTCTTCGTTAAGAAGAGACCGGCCTCGCAGTGGTCGACGCGGAAAGCCCATCGCTCCACCAGCAGCATGTCCTCACTAGTCCCCTCGACACTGGATAACAATTCCGAGTACTGCTTGGGCTCAGCGGCAAGCAATCCGAGCCGTCCGACGTCATGCATGAGACCGGTCGTATAGACCATGTCTGGATGGAGCCGGTAGAACGGCGCCAGCCACTTTGCGATAATTGCCGTGGCCAGGCTATGTCTCCAGCAGTTCTGGATTGTGGGACTGGCCCCAAGACCTCGAATCATGCCATCCAACGCCGCCTTTGTGGCCAACCCTTTGGTGCGCTCCAAGCCTAGTAAAATGACGGCCCTTTCGATGGTATGGATTCGGTGTGAAGTTCCATGCGCCGCGGAGTTTGCCATGGTGAGCATCTCCGCGCTGAATCCAGGATCGGAACTCAACAACTGCGAGACTTCCAGCACGGATGCCTCTTCGTTTCCAAGAAGCTGCATAAGTTTGACAGCGACTGGACGAAACACCGGGACTCTGCACAGCGTGAGGTGTTTGTCTGGATCGCACTCCAAAGGCTCTTCCCGGCGTTTGTACTCTGATGTCATACCAATACTCATCGGTCGTACGGGTACCAAAACGATGCTCACTTTGATAGGCAATGCCGATTTAATCCAAAGGGATAAGAGGGGCGGAAGGTGGCAGCAGGATGCCGCATAAGCGGCAAACCACGGGCTCAGCGGACCAGGGGAGAACGCGACTAGAGGAAGACCACGGGGCGGCAATCGCGGCGATTCTGACCCGGCCGGAACAAAGGCCAGGTTCCAGCCCGGCGTTGCCGGATTGCGAATCTGCGAGTCTGCGGGCCCTGTCAAGCCTGCAAGCGAGTTGTTCCGGTCCCCGGGGCCGGCAGAAAGAACGAACGTAGGGGAAGAAGTTCCGGCTCCGTATTGTCCTGCGTGCGCGGCTCATGCGCCAAATCGGCGCCGGCATTTTGGTTGCTGACCACATTCTTGAGGGCATATAGCGCCAACTCGAATCGATCATTGACGCCGAGTTTCTTGAAAAGCCGGGAGAGGTAGACCTTAACCGTCCCCTCCGTAATTCCGAGAGCGTATGCCAACTCCTTGTTCTTGAGACCGTGGGGAACCAGGCCGACCAGTTGTCCTTCCCGCCGGGTCAATGAAACTCGCTTGGTAAGCAGCAGTTGCTCCATAAACTTTTTCTCGAAGGATAGCTGGCCGGTACGAATGGAACCAAGCGCCACGTTAAAGGACTCGATAGGTGTCGCAACCGGTATGATCCCACGGACGCCCATCTCCATTGCGTGAAACCCAAACTCTATTGTCGGATCTCCCCATAGAACAATCTGCACATCTGTCCTGCAACGGCGCAAATCACGTAGCGCAATCAGAGGTAACCCGGCGGCTAAGTCCAACAGGGCTATATCAGGCTTCCGGTCAGTGAGGCTGGCTGCAAACTCACCTAAATCACTTGACCACGTAGCCAGTTCGAAGGCCGGGGACCTGCCGAACACGGAACTCAGCCCTTCTGACAGAAAAGGATTGTGACTGAAGAGTGCCACTTGCGTTCTGGTGCCGTTATCCATTTTGTACTCCCGCACGCCGGCTCTGGAATTGCCATCTGGGAACCAAACCGTTCCTTGGGATTCTTATCGGCCGTTTCGCGGGAGTTTCTAGTTTTTTTTGCATCCGGTTGGTTTTTCGATTCTGATGCGGGCGCTCGTTTTCAACGCAGGCCGGCCGATAAGTACTAGGTATGTCCAAGTTGGCTGCTGTTTTTCTATTCGTGTGCATCATCGCAGCCCTTGCGATTCTGGTGACTTGGGAATTTACCCGGCCGAGGCGACGGCGTAATCTGGACGAATAGGCGACGTGGCAGGAGCCCCGATAATTCTAATATGATGTTGAACTATGCGGACCACTGAACGCCTGACTATCGTTGCCCTGTGCTCGATCGCGAGCGCGTATGCGCAGCAGTACGACATCGTGCTGCGTGGAGGGCGGGTGATCGATCCCGCGAGCGGCGTGGATGCGCGGATGGATGTCGCGGTGACTGGCGACCGGATTGTCTCCATCAAAGCGGATATTCTGGCCACCCAGGCGCGGAGGGTGGTGGACGTTTCCGGACTCTACGTCGTGCCCGGGCTGATCGATCTTCACGCCCACGTTTTCGGCTATGAAGGATCACTGGTGCCGGATGATACGGCGCTTCCCGCGGGCACCACGACCATTGTGGATGCCGGTGGAAGCGGCTGGAGGACATTCGACGAGTTCCGCCGCACGGTGATCGGACCCTCGAAGACGAGGGTGCTCGCGCTGATCAACATCGTAGGCAAGGGCATGGTGGGGGAGCCGTACGAGAGCGACATCGAAGACATGGATTCGGCCAAGACTGCGGAGGCGATCCTGCGCAACAAGGGCGTGATTGTGGGCATCAAGACGGCGCACTTTGCAAAACCGGGATGGGTCGCGATCGATCGGGCGGTGGAGGCGGGCAGGAAGGCCGGCGTTCCGGTGATGGTGGATGACAAGATCTTCACCAATTCGGGCCGAACCACGAAGGAAGAGCTACTGGAGCACTTGCGGCCCGGGGACATTCACACGCACATGTATAACGACCGCCAGATCGAGCTGATCGACCGATTCACCGGCAAGGTCCAGCCATGGATGATCGAGGCGCGGCGGCGGGGAGTATTCTTCGATGTCGGGCATGGCGGCGGGAGCTTTCTATGGACAGTTGCGGCGCGGGCGGTGGCGCAGGGGTTTGTACCGGATTCCATCAGCACGGATTTGCATAAAGGGTCAGTCGACATTCAGCAGTCCGATATGCCCAACGTGATGTCGAAGATGATGTTGCTGGGGATGAGTTTTCATGACGTGCTGGTGCGGTCCACGATGAATCCGGCGAAGGAGATCGGCCGGTATCCGGAGCTGGGGACGCTTGGCGTGGGGCGGGTGGCGGATATTACGGTGCTTGAGGAGCAGAACGGCGTGTTTGCGTTCAAGGATTCGTGGCCCGCCAAGCGGTTGGGGACGAAGCGGCTGGAGTGCGTGTTGACGGTGCGAGGCGGGAAGGTGGTGTATGAGCGGCGTTCGGGACCAACCACCGGCACAGCGGACACAAAGGTCTATGACCTTCTGATCAAGCACGGACACCTGGTTGACCCGGATAACCATCGCGATGAGGACTTGGATGTTGGCGTAATCGGCGGCAAGATTGCGAGCGTCGGTCGCCGCATTCCGGCAGCCCATGCTCGAGTGATCATTGAAGCCGAAGGATATTTTCTGAGGCAGGGAGGCGCCGCCGCGGCACTGTGCGGCGGCACTCCTGCGGCGGTTGGCACCTCCGGACCGGGCCGAAGCGAACTGTCGGAGGGCAGCGCCGCCGATATTGCGTTGTTCGAAACGCCAGACGGGAAGCAGCGGTGCGTCCTCGGAATTCGGGGCGGCCGCATTGTCTGGGATACCGAGGGGCTCAGCATACCGGATGTGAGCCGGGCCGGGCCTTATTCGAACTTCAAGTAGAAGCGCCGGCGGTTTGCGCTTATATTATGATGGCAGCGGGGTGGAATGCGGGAGGCGAGTGAATAGCCCCGAACCGCCCGGCCGTTCAATTGAACTCGACGCGGCAGCCAGTGACCTGCAGCGCCTGCTGCTCTCCGATGGTGTGATTCGCGATCGCGCCGCAACTCTCACGCCGCTTTCCGGTGGCGTCTCAAGCGAGATCTATCTCGTGAATGACGGCGGCCGGCAGTTCGTCGTCAAACGAGCGTTGCCAAAGCTGAAGGTGGAACAGGAGTGGTTCGCCGACATCAGCCGGAACGCCAATGAAGCGGCCTGTCTCAGCTACATCGCTGGTGTATCGCCGGATAGCGTGCCGCAATTGAAATGCGTCAGCGCGGAGCACGGATACTTCTGCATGGAGTACCTGGGAGCATCCTGGCAAAACTGGAAAGAGATGATGCTGGAGGGCCGATGCGATCTGAGGATCGCACAGGCGGCCGGCAGCCTTTTGGGAAGAATTCACGCGCACTCCGCTCACGATGCGGAAGCTTGTGAGCGCTTCCAGACGCTGGCCAATTTTGAGCAGCTTCGAATCGAACCGTATCTGCTGGCCACGGCCCGGCGCCATCCGCAACTGAAGGAAGCTTTTGAATCCGAAGCTTCCCGCTTGCGGGCCCAGCGCAGCGTTCTTACCCATGGCGACTTCAGCCCGAAAAACATTCTGGTCTGCCCCGAGAGAGTGGTTGTGCTCGATTGCGAAGTGGCGTGGTACGGCGACGCCGCCTTCGATATCGCCTTCCTCTTGAGCCATCTTTTCCTCAAGTCCGCTGCGAGACCCGGAGCCGGCTCATGGCAGGCTATGGTGGAGTTGAGTTGGTCTTCCTATCACCAGTCGCGTTTTAGCAATGAAGCGGATTCCGGGCAAGACGTGTTGGAGGCAAATGTTTCGCGGCTGTTGCCGATGCTGATGCTGGCCAGGGTGGATGGAAAATCGCCAGTGGAATACCTGCACGAAAGCCAACAAGAACGAGTTCGTAGATTCGCCATTGCCCGTTTGCAAAGCGAGGCCGTCAGCGAGCTTGTCCGAGTTGACGAAGGCATGGTTCACATGACTATCCAATCCGTTGCGGCGTATCAGGTATACGATTCACGCGGGGATCCAACTGTCGAGGCAGAGGTCACACTGGCGAATGGCAGCCGGGGCCGCGGCATAGTCCCATCGGGGGCTTCGAAGGGCCGGTACGAGGCGTTGGAACTGCGTGATGGCAACCCGCTGCGCTTCCGCGGGAAGTCCGTGTTTACGGCCATTCGGAACATCGAGACTATTCTGGGTCCGGAACTGGTGAGACTGAGGCGATCTGAACCAAAGATCCGTGGACAGCTGCATGATCGATTTGGATGGCACGCCTCAAAAGTCGCGGCTTGGGGCCAACGCCATATTGGCGGTTTCGATGGCCTATGCTTACGCCGCGGCTGCATCCAGCCACATGCCGCTGCATGCGTATCTGGGCGAAGGCGCGCTCCTGCCGTTGCCGGAGATTCAGATCATCGGAGGAGGCGCCCATGCAAACTGGCGGATTGACGTCCAGGATTTCATGATCATGGCGACGGGCGCGCAAACCTATGAGCAGGCCATGGAGATTACGTACAACGTCTACCAGGCCACTGCCGATCTGCTGCGTGAGCGCGGCAAGCTACGCGGAGTCGCCGACGAAGGCGGCTTCTGGCCCGAGATAGATTCCCATGAACAGGCCTTCGAACTTCTCTTAGCCGCGATCCACCGTGCCGGGTATCGGGCAGGCGCAGGACGTTGCTCTGTCACTGGACATTGCCGCCAGCGATCTCTATGACGACCGGACGCGGAAGTACACGTTTCGCAGCGAAAACCGATCCTTCAGTTCCGAGGCGTTTGCGGATCTTTTGGCTGGTTGGTGCCGTGCCTATGATGTGGTGTCCATCGAAGATCCGATGGCGGACAACGATTGGGCTGGTTGGCAGCACTTCCGGTCTGTGGCCCCAGCCGGGCTGCAGATCATTGGCGACGACCTCTTTGTGACGAACATGGAGCGCATTCGTGCGGGCATCGATGCTAATGTCGCAAACGCCGTTTTGATCAAGCTGAATCAGATTGGAACCGTAACCGAAACATTGGATGCTATTCGCCTGACCCAGTCCGCGGGATGGAAGCCCGTGGTTTCGGCCCGTTCCGGCGAAACCGAGGACGCATTCATCGCACATCTGGCCGTGGCGACTGAAGCCGGGCAGTTGAAAGTGGGTTCCTTTTCCAGGAGTGAGCGGATGACGAAGTGGAACGAAGTCTTGCGCATTGGCCGCGGTTTGGGATCGAAGGCAAGGTTTGCGGGCAAAGGCGCCTTGTCGTGACTGAGATCGCAGACGTTGTCAGGGTTCGAAGGGCCAGACGGCCGTGGTGCTGTAGCCGCCATCCACGGCGATGACCTGCCCGGTAATGAAATCCGCCCCGCGTCCCGCAAGAAAAACCGCGAGAGGCGCCACGGCTTCCGGCGAGGCCGGATTAGGATTGGCCTGGCAGCCTTTCAGCCACTCGCGCATTTTGTCCGACTGCCACATCTGGCGGTTCAGATCCGTGATGATGAAGCCCGGCGCAACGCAATTGACCTGGATGTTGTAGCGGCCCCATTCGGCGGCCAGGACCTTGGTCAACTGCGCCAGCGCTCCCTTGCTTATGGCGTAGATCGACAGATAGGGGAGGCCCAGGAGCGACATGAGGCTGCCGATGTTGATGATTTTGCCGCCCTGGCCGCGGGCGATCATTTTGGCGCCGATCTTCTGAGTGAGTCTTACGATGCCGTGCAGATTGGTGTCCAGGATGCGCTCGTATTCTTCCTGCGTGTAGTCTTCGAAACGCTTGCGGATATTGGTGCCGGCGACATTGACCAGGATGTCCGGCGCTCCGATGACGTCAGCCGCGGCGTCCACCGACGCGGGGTCGGCGATATCCATCACCACCGCGCGCCCCTTCAGTTCCGCGGCGCGGGCTTCGAGCTCGTCTTTGGAGCGGGCGGACAGAATGACGTAGGCGCCGGCAGCCGCCATCTGGCGGGCGATGGCAAGCCCGATACCGCGACTGGCGCCGGCGATGAGGGCAGTCTTACCTTCGAGAGAAAAGGGGTTCACCGCAACATTATACCGGTCGAGCGTTCGCGAGCTCGATGGTGACGATCTCAGGGGGACAGTTAAATCGAACGGGGAGCAGCGAGCAGCCCGCTCCGGCTGTTGTGTAACCCTGCATTCCGCCATGATTCCAGTGGCCGTATTTATACGATCCCGGGCAGGCCGCATTGAGGACCAGGGGGCCGATCCATGGCAGGCAGATCTGCCCGGCATGCGTGTGGCCGCTTAAGTACAGCCCAATGCCCGCCGTGGCCGCCTCATCGAACATCTCTGGAGTATGGGCAAGCAACAGCTTGAATGCATTCTTCGGCACCTCCGCAAGTGCGCCGGCCAGATCGTCACAGCCGTAGTAGTGAGGGTCGTCTACGCCGATCACCCAGAAGTCCGGCGAGCCCACCTCAATGGCCTCATTGATCAGCATCCGAACACCCATCCGCTCCAGTTCTACCGCGATATCCGCGCAGTCGTGATTGCCCAGAATCCCGACCACACCGTGACGGGAACGGATGCCGTCAAGGATGCGGCGCATCCGCGGATAAATGGCATTGCAGGCGCCGTATACTTCGAAACGATAGTCGCCGGTCAGCACGCACAGATCCACTGGCAAATTCGAAACGAGATCGCTCACGATTTCCGCCAGACCGTCCATTCCATCAATGTGTAGATCGCTGAGATGCAAAATGCGGAAACCCTGCAATTGCGCTGGAAGGTCGACAAACTCCAGCCGCAAATGGCGAACAACCGGCTGAAGCGCATTCCTGAAACCTCGCCGGTACAGTCCCGTGGCGTGCAGACTGGCTTTCAGAAGCGCCGCCATCAGGCGGTCATGCCACAACAAAAAATCGCCGTTTCCGTGGGCCGTCGAGCCTTTGTGGTGTGCGGCTTCCATGCGCCGCCGCCGCTCTAGTAGCGGTTCCAGATCGCGCCGGAACGTTGCCTCTTCTAATAACTTACTCATCAAATTCTACTTTCCGCTCAAGTCGGGGATGATCGGCTGATTCAGCTTGAGGCGTGAGCCAACGGGAACCTGGCGCTTGTTGATCCCAGTCTAGCAGCCGGTGATAACGGTGGCTTCCTTACGGCCCGCTCTGCAGCCAGCGGATCTGCCATTACCGGTAAATATGGGCATTGCAACGGGGTTGCGGGTTGGATAGAATATGAACACTCGAAGGGTTCTCCGATGAGCAAAGTGCTGGTTCTGTCGTCGTCGCTGTTTTTTTGTGTAGTTCTTTCCGCACAGCCGGCCGAACAGACCGACTTCTTCGAGAAGAAGATTCGTCCGATTTTTGCGGCCAATTGCGCGGTTTGCCACAACGCCCAGGCGACGGTCGCCGGCCTGGACTTCTCAACCACCGATGGCATTCGGTACGCCGTCCAGTATGGCGGGGAAGCGGGTAAGCTGATTTCCCTCGAAAAGCCGGAAGAGAGTCTCCTGCTGCAGGTCGTCGAGTACGGCGGCAGGCTCAAGATGCCTCCCAATGGCAAGCTGAAAGAAGAGCAGTTGGAAGACCTGCGAATCTGGGTGCAGGCTGGAGCGCCGGTGCCGGGCGCCGCTCAATCCTTGAAGATCCGGCCGGGGTCGACCGCCGCCGCGACTGACATCGGCAAGAGCGCATCAACGGCCGGGTCTCGACCGAAACGGGAATTCACCGAGGCCGAGAAAAATTTCTGGGCTTTTCAGAAGGTTCCGAATGTCGCTCCACCCGCGGTGAAGGATAGCGCGTGGATCAAGGCTCCCCTGGATCGATTCATCCTGGCAAAGCTCGAGGAGAAGAACCTGAAGCCGAGTCCGCCCGCCGACAAAGCCACGCTTCTTCGCCGCGTGACATTTGACCTGACGGGTTTGCCTCCGACAGAGGCGGAGATCGCAAATTTTCTCGCGGACCGCTCCGCGACTGCCTATGAGAAGGTAGTCGACCGGCTGTTGGCCTCGCCGCGCTATGGCGAGCAGTGGGGCCGTCACTGGCTGGACGTGGCCCGCTACGCCGATTCCACCGGAAACGACGAGGATCATCGCTATCCGTACGCCTATCAATATCGCGATTACGTCATCGACAGTTTCAACAAAGATATTCCCTACGACCACTTCGTACGCGAACAGATCGCCGGCGACCTGCTTCCCGCCGACGAGCCCGGTGCCATCAACCGCCGCGGCCTGATCGCGACCGGCTTCCTGGCTCTGGGTCAGAAAGCTCTGGCACAGCAGGACAAGAAAAAGCTGCTGTTCGACATGTACGACGAGCAGGTCGACACGTTATCGAAGGGAATTCTGGGAGTGACGCTCTCGTGTGCGCGATGCCACGATCACAAATTCGACCCGCTGCTGTCGCGGGACTACTATGCATTGGTATCAATTCTGGCAGCCACCAGGAATTTCGAAGATGCAGCCCCTCACGTTTCCAAATTGTTGTTTAAGCCGCTGGCCACCAAAGAAGAGACGGAGCGCTATGAGAAGGCGAAAGAAGCGCTGACCGGCAAGCAGAACGAAGCAGACGATTTCCAGGACCAGGAGATCGACAAGTACATAATGGACCTGGTTCCGCGCACGGCCGACTACATGATTGCCGCGCGGCGGATCTATCGCGACAAGGCGGACCCGGCACTGGTCAGCAAGGAACGCGGTCTTCGTCCGGACGTGCTTAAGAAATGGGTGTCTTTTCTCGAGCCCACGGCCGACCTGCGGCCCTATCTGGACGAATGGAATTCGGCGAGCGACGGCTCATTGGCCGCTGTGGCGCAGTCCTATCAGAAACGTATCGAGGCGGGTCGTACCCAGGTGGCCGCTCAGCAGGAGCGGATGCGGCGTGTACGCAGACGCCGCCAGAACATGCCGGCGCCGCGGCGGGAGGGGCCGGATAAGTTTTTCAACGAGGTTTACTATCGCGGACCGTTGTCTTTGTCCGATGAAGAGCGCGAAGCCGTACTGTCGCCGGATGCGCGCGAGAAGCTGGCGGCTTGCGGAAGGTAGCAAAGGAACTGGAAGCGCAGATGCCGCCCGAACCGGAGATGAGCTGCTCGGTCGAGGAAGGCGCCGAGAACGGTTCCTCTGGTCACCGGCAAAGTGCTGGTTCGCGGAGACTACAATACCTTCGGCGAAGACGCCCCCAAGGGCTTTCCGCTGATTCTGGCCGGAGATCAGCAGCCTGCGATCACCAAGGGCAGCGGACGTCTGGAGCTGGCCAACTGGCTGACGCAGCCGGACCATCCGCTGACGTCGCGGGTGTTTGTGAATCGCGTCTGGTATTGGCATTTCGGAGAGGGGCTGGTGCGCACTCCGGACAACTTCGGAAAGATGGGTGAGCTGCCACACATCCCGAGCTGCTGAATTATCTGTCCCATCAATTCGTGGAAAGCGGCTGGTCGGTGAAGGCGATTCATCGGATGATTCTGCTGTCGAACACCTACCAGATGAGCAGTCTGCCCGCCGAACAGGCTGTGGAAGGCCGATCCCGAGAATCGATTATTCTCGCGATTTCCGCGGCGGCGCCTTTCGGTAGAGGAGATGCGCGACGGCATGCTGGCGATCGACGGGACGCTCGACCTCACGATGGGCGGAACGCTGCAAAGCGGCTTCGGCACGGACAAGGAAAACAGCAGCGACCGTCTGAGCATTCGGCCGGAGACGATCAAGCGCCGCGAGGTCTACATTCCGCTGCGGCGAGCCAATCTTCCGACGCTGCTGAACCTGTTCGATTTCGGCGACGCCACGACCGCCGCCAGCAAGCGCCCCGCCACGACCGTCGCGCCGCAAGCGCTGTTCATGATGAATAGCGACTTCGTGACCGAGCGGGCGCAGAATCTGACGAAGCAGATGTTGAACAATCCATCGCTCGACCAGGCGGGGCGTATTCGCAGCCTTTACCTGCGGGTTCTGAACCGGCCGGCGACGCCGCAGGAAATCGATAGCGCGCCTGTCGTACGTGGAAGGTTTTCAGAAGCGCGGGATCGGCTCTGGCGGATGCATGGACCAGCTTCTGCCGCATTCTGCTGGCGTCGAACGAATACATTTATCTGGACTGAGGAGGGGCTATCATGGATCCACTAAGGCGCTTCTCAACAGGAACAGCCAATCACCCGGCGCGGCGCATTGCGCGCGGCGGCCTGCGGATTCGGATACCTGGGTCTGGCCGATCTGCTGGCGGCGGCCGAGAGCACCTCCGGCCGATCCGCTCGCGCCCAAGAAGCCGCACTTTCCAGCCGAAGGCGAAGCGCGTCATTTTCCTGTTCATGCACGGCGGCGTCTCGCATATCGACAGCTTCGATCCCAAGGAACGCCTGTACCAGCGACAACGGCAAGCCTCTGCCGATCAAGCGTCCGCTGGCCTTTGCCGAAGGCGACGCTGGGCCGCTGGTGAAGCCGCTGTGGGACTACAAGAACTACGGCCAGAGCGGCATTCCGGTAAGCGATCTGTTCCCGCACATCGGGTCCTGCGCCGACGACCTCTGCGTGATTCGCTCGATGTGCGGCGAGGGCGTGGATCATGGCGCCGCGATGCTGCAGACGTTCACGGGCATGAGCAACGTGGTCCGGCCGAGCATGGGCGCTGGACGGTGTACGGCCTGGGAACCGAGAACCGGAATCTGCCGGGTTTCGTCACCATCAAGCCGACGCTCTCTCACGGCGGCTCGAAAAACTGGGGTTCCGCGTTTCTGCCGGGCGCGTACCAGGGCACCGCGATCGGCAATGCGGGCCTGAAGGTGGAGGACGTCAAGGGCGAACCGATCGAATACCTGTTGCAGAAGAAGCTCACGTCCGATCAGCAGCGATATGAGCTCGACATGCTGCAGAGCATCAACCGCCGCCATGCCGAGGTTCGCCATAACGATCCGAACCTGGAAGCGCGGATACAATCCTTCGAGCTGGCTTTCCGCATGCAGGCGCAGGCCCCGGAAGCATTCGAGGTGGAGAAGGAATCCGAGGCAACCAAGAAACTCTACGGTCTGGACGAAGAGGTCACGCGCGATTTCGGCTGGCAGTGTTTGCTCGCGCGGCGGCTGGCGGAGCGCGACGTCCGTTTCATCCAGTGCACGCACAGCTATAAGTGGGACCAGCACAGCGATATTCTGGAAAAACATCCGGCCAATGCCAAGGAAGTGGACAAGCCGATCGCCGGACTGCTGAAAGACCTGTAGGCACGCGGCCTTCTAAAAGACACGCTGGTGATTTGGGCCGGGGAGTTCGGTCGCACGCCGGTCTCCCAGGCGGGCGCGGGCGCCGGGACAGAAATTCGGGCGCGATCACAATCCGTACGGCTACACCATCTGGATGGCCGGTGGAGGCGTCAAGCCAGGATTCATCTACGGGGCGACGGACGATATCGGCTACTTCGCGGTAGAAGACCGGATGCATATTCACGATTTCCACGCGACGGTGCTGCACCTGATGGGCCTGGATCATACGCGGCTCACCTATAACTACTCGGGCCGCGATTTTCGGCTTACCGACGTCGCCGGCGTCGTGGCGCAGAAAATAATCGCCTAGTGGCCGGCAGTGAGTTCGTTAGCAGGCGCCAGCGCGCGGAACCAATCCGAGCCGCGACCCTCGTTGCTCATCACAGCCCATAAGCTTCAACCGCCGTCCCGCCCATGATGCGATCCTGCTCCGCCTTTGAGAGCTTCGAGATCGCGTTTGTCACAACGCCATACCACTGGGCATATTCGCCGGCCAACAGCATCACAGGCCAATCGGAACCATACATCAGCCGTCTGGGTCCAAACGCCTGGAGCACGACATCGATATAGGGCTGCAGGTCCGCGGGCGTCCACCGTTTCGGGTCGGCTTCGGTCACCATTCCCGACAGTTTGCAGTAGACATTCGGCCGCTTTGCAAGCTCCCGAATATTGCTATCCCAAGGCGACAGAATGCGATCTTTGATGCGCGGCTTGGCTATGTGATCCAGGATGAAAACCTGTTTCGGATGACGATCCGCGAATTCGATGGCGGCCGGCAGGTGTTTCTCGAAGATCAGAATGTCGTAGCGCAATCCGAACTCGAGCAGCGTGCGGACGCCTTCATTGAAGTCCGGCCGCAAGATGTAGCGCGGATCCGCTTCATCATGGATGATGTGGCGGACGCCGCGCAATTTGCGATCCGGGGCGAACCGTTGCAGATGGCGCTTGACGCCTGCCCCTTCTGTAAGCGGAACCCAGCCGACCACTCCGCGCATCACGGGGTGCTCCCGCGCCATTTCCAGCAGCCATGCTGTCTCCTGCAGGGTCTGCCGTGCCTGCACCGCTACCGTTCCTTCGATTCCGAAATGGTGCATCAGCGTTTCCAGATCCTGGGGGAGGAAATCCCGCCGGATGGCGCGCATGTCGGGGCTGATCCAGCCGTACTCGGCCGCGCTGTACTTCCACAGGTGGTGATGTGCGTCGATCGTCATTTAGCCAATTCCGGGCGTCGTCTTAGAGTACACATTAACATTGACGGCGATTGGGCTGCCCCAAATAGCCGGATTCTTGAATCCCTTCGGACTCCCGAACACTCCATATGTCAGGGTGAATTCCATGATGATTGAAGGTGCCGGTGAAGTGCGCCGCCTGGCCTGCCTGGAACTGCGCGGCGGGAATCATTTGGCGGCGTATTCTGCCGAGCTGCCGGGGTTGGCGGCCTGGGTGTCGTGCCATCCTTTGGTCCCTTCTTCGCGCGGCGGGGACCTCTATTACCTGTCGGCTTGCAGTCATGGGGTGATCGCCCGCGTGGTACTGGCGGATGTGGCCGGTCACGGGGAAATCGTGAACTCCGCGGCCGTGCGCCTGCATGACGCTCTGCGAGAGCATGTGGATGAATGGGACCAATCCACGTTGATCCGGCAACTCAACGACACCTTTCTGAAAGGCGCACAGAGGGCCCAATTCGCCACGGCTTTCCTGGCCAGTTTCTACTCCGATTCCGGCGAGCTGCTGTTTACGAACGCCGGCCACCTGCCTCCGTTGTGGTATCGTACGGCTACGCGGGAGTGGAGCCTCTTGTACGATTCAACGCCACTTAGCAAAGAGATTAGCGATCTGCCGCTGGGGTTGATCGAGGGAACCTCATACAGCCAGACGGCGGTGCAACTGGAGCCGGACGATCTGCTGGTTCTGTACACGGACGGCATCAGCGAATCCTCCGACGAATCTGGCGAACAACTGGGGCTGGAACGTTTACTCTCAATGGCCCGGAAACTACCCGCTGAATCCGCCGAGGCCGTCGGCAAAGGGCTGCTGGCGGCCATATCACGGTTTCGAGGGACCGTGCCTGCAGCCGATGACGAAACCGTGGTGGCGCTGCAACGGCACCCCAGGCGGGTGTGACCATGGAAATAACCTCGGGAGCTACCACTCCGCGGCGCCTGCAAATGAAGTTCGCCATGCCGAGCGACCCGCGATACTTACCCGTGGTGCGGGGCGCGATCGGTCCTCTGGCCGAGGCGATTGGCTGGGACGAATCCGAGTGCCGGGCCATCACGCTGGCACTTGACGAAGCCCTGGCCAATGTCATCCGGCACGCTTACCACAATCGCCCCGACGGGTTGATTGAGCTGGAATGCCGGGAGAGTGCGGACGGGCTGGAAATTATACTGTTGGATAATGGCGACGCGCCGGACAGGTCAAAAATATGTGCACGCGAAATTGGCTGCGATCAACCAGGCGGCCTGGGAACTCACATCATAAAGAACGTCATGGACAGGGTGGCCTACGAAGTGTCGCCGGGGGGAAACCGGTTTGTGGCGAGCAAAATGCTGAGGAAGACGCCGTGAAGATCTCCGTTCGTGACGTGGGAGACGCGAAAGTCGTGGAAGTGGAAGGGGATGTGGATCTGGGGACGTCTCCGGTCTTCCGCCGTACTCTGTTCGACATCTTGCCGCTCGCGGCGAAACTGGCCCTGAATCTCCAAGCCATCCGGTATATCGATAGTTCCGGAATCGCGACGCTCATCGAAGTGCTCCAGGATTCGCAGCGCCTGAATAAGGAGTTCGTGCTGTTCGGGCTGAGCCCCGCGGTTCTGGAGGTTTTTCGTCTCACCCATGTGATCCGCATTTTCCGGGTCTTTCAGACCGAGCAAGAGGCCTTAGGGACGTCGTGAGGCAGTGGGTGGCAGAGGTGGGCGCTGCAACCGAGCGTAGTGTGGCGTACGTCGGAGGCCTGGCGGAAATCTTCGGCAAATCGCTGCGGACTGCTGTTCCTGTCGCCCTTGAAGCGCGACCGCATGCTGCAGCGGGCCATCCACCAGGCGATGGCCGCCGGCGTCGGCGCGATCCCGATCATCTCGTTGATCACCTTCTTTATCGGCGTCATCATCGCACTCCAGGGCGCCTACGAGTTGCAGAGGCTGGGTGCCATGCAGGTGGTGGCCAGCCTGGTAGCGATTTCCATCACGCGGGAACTGGGGCCTTTGGTGACCGCGATCGTCGTGATCGGACGCTCCGGCTCGGCCTTTGCGGCCGAGATCGGAACCATGCGGGTGACCGAAGAACTGGATGCGCTCGAGACCATGGCTCTCGATCCGCGTGGCTTTTCTGGTGGTGCCGAAATTCCTGGCGATGGCGGTGATGATGCCTTGTCTCGCCATCTGGGCGAGCCTGATGGGGGTGCTGGGCGGCAGCCTGTTTGGAGTGATCGGGGGCGGCTTCACGTTCAGCGGCTACCTGATCGCCACGCGGGATGCCCTGCTGCTGCGCGACGTCACCAGCGGCGTAGTCAAGAGCCTGGTCTTCGGGATGGTGATCACCGCGGTAGGCTGCCAGGAAGGCTTCTCAACCGGCGCCGGGGCGGAAGAAGTGGGACGCTCGACCACTTCGGCCGTCGTGATTTCGATTCTGCTGGTGATCCTGATCGATCTGATCTTCACTACATTGTTCTACATCGCCAAAGGGGGCGCATAGGAAGTATGGCCCCGCCCGCCGCCGCTGAACCGGTCATTTCGGCGTCCAATCTGCGGGTGCGCTATGGCGACCGCGAGGTTCTGCACGGCCTCACGTTCGACGTCCCGCATGGTGAGACGCTGGTGATGATTGGCGGTTCGGGCTCGGGAAAGAGCACTCTGCTAAGGACCTTGGTAGGCCTTGAGAAGCCGTCTTCCGGAGAGGTGCGGATCAAGGGAGTCGACATCACAAAGGCCGGCGCCCGCGAAATGGATGCCATCCGCAAGCGAATCGGCCTGGCCTTTCAGGGCGGCGCATTGATCGGCTCCATGACCGTAGGCGGGAATATCGCGCTGCCGCTGCTCGAACACACCACGCTCGAACGAAGCACGATTGAGGTGATGGTTCGCATCAAGCTGGAGCAGGTCGGGCTGAGCGGCTTCGAGAATTACAGCCCGTCGCAATTGAGCGGAGGCATGAAGAAACGCGCGGCTTTCGCCAGAGCCATGGCGCTCGACCCCGAGATCCTGTTCTTCGACGAGCCGTCCGCCGGCCTGGACCCGATCACGGCGGCTGGCATCGACGACCTGATCCTGAGCCTCAAAAAGGCTTACATGCTCAGCATGGTGGTGGTGACCCACGAACTGGCCAGCGCCTTCCTGATTGCCGACCGGATCATCTTGATTGATCGCGGTAACATTGCAGCCATGGGACCGGTCGAGGAAGTGAGGAACAGCCAGCACCCCCGGGTCCGCCAGTTTCTGGACCGCATCGCCGATTCCACGCAGGACGACGAGGTGGACCACATGCGAATGTTCACGGAAGGGATCAAGTAAGACGATGGATGCCATGCGCGAGCGAACCCTGGTGGGGCTGTTTGTTCTGATTGCCGGAGGCCTGTTTTTCGGAACGATGATCGTGATCTCCGGAGGTCTGACCGGTGCTACCGTGCCGCATCGGGCCTATTTCAAATTCGCCGGCGGAGTACAGGCTGGTGCGCCGGTGCGCTACGGCGGCATGGTTGTGGGCAAGGTCCAGCGGATTCGCGTGGATCCCGGAAACTCGACGCGTATCGAAATCGAGCTCGCGGTGAATCGAGACGCGCCCTTGAAGACCGACAGCGTCGCCAAAATATCCACGCTTGGTCCATTGACGGACAACTACATCGAAATCTCCACCGGCAGCGAGCACGCGGCACTGGCGCCGCCAGGTTCGACGCTGCTCTCGGCAGAGGCTTTCGGCCTGCCCCAATTGGGCGACGCCGTGCAGGCCATGCTGCCCGACGTGCATACCGCGCTGCAGAAACTGAACCAGAACCTGGATGGTTTGCAGGTTACGCTTACGCGCGCCAACGATGTGCTCAACGACCGCAACCGCGCGAACATCGGCAGTTCGCTGAACCATCTCGAACACCTGGTTGCCGACGTGCAGCCTAGAGTAACGAAATCTTTGGACAACCTGGATGGCCTGCTGGCGGATGCGCGCCCCAAGGTTGCCACCAGCCTTACCAATGTGCAGGAACTAACCGGCAAACTCGGGCCGCTGCTCAATGACCTCAAGATCACGACCACCCGCGCCAACGACACTTTGGCCCACGTGGATTCCACGCTAACCGAGAACCGGCCCGACATTCGGGCCTCCGTGACGGGGTTGCGGGACACTGTGGCGAAGTCGGCAGTCCTGCTCAACGAGTTAAACCAGACTCTGGACCAGAATTCCGCCAACATAGATGACTTACTGGATAACCTGCGCATGACTACCGAAAATCTCCGGATTCTGACTGAAACGCTGAAGCGCTCTCCGGCAAGCCTGATCCGCGGCATTAACGTGTTGGACCGCAAGCCCGGAGAGACCCGAAGATAGAAGGCCGCACAAGCGAGGACCAGACGATGCGTTTCGTGATTACAATCTGCCTGGTGATGGCCGGCAGCCTGGTAGGCGCGGGTTGCGTTGCCACAAGGCCGATTCATTACTACACAATCGAGCCAGTATCCCCGACTACAAATCAGGGTCAGCCCGATGGTCTCATCCTTCTGGTGGGCAACATCGTCACTCCGGAAGCCTTGCAGGACGGCCGGATTCGTTATAGGACCGGATCGAACGAGGCTGGAGCGTACGAATACCATCGCTGGACGGAGCGGCCGGGCGCAATGGTCCGCAAGTCGCTGGTGCGGGCGCTGCGGGCCTCGGGCAAGTATCAGCGCGTGATCGAGGCAAGCAGTTCCGCCAACGGCGATTACCTGGTGCACGGCAAACTCAATGAGTTCGGTGAAATCGACAAGGAGTCGATTCTTACAAGGATCTCTCTGCAGGTGGAATTGATCGACAAGAAGACCAACCACAACGTCTGGGATCATCTGGTGGAACGAGACGAACCGGTCGCAGGCAAGAGCGTGACGGAGGTAGTGCAATCTCTTGACCGGAACCTGCAGCACGTGGTGGGCGAGGCGGCTGCGGAGATCGACAAGTTCCTGGCTGCGCGCCACTGAGCGATGATAGTCGCCTGAACAATTGTGGCGAAAGCGACGCCGCATTGCATGACGTTTGTCCGCCCTACGGGCCATTCCACATGAGCACACTCCCCATCGGAATTGATTTCGGCACAACTAACAGCTCCATCGCACGGGCGACCGGCTCAGGTGAAATCGATCTCGCCCGATTTCCGTTTACAGGCGGATACACCGATGCTTATCGCTCCTTGCTGTACCTTGAACAGGTGAAGGACCGTGGTGTTAACAGGATTAAATCCTGGAGCGGCCCAACTGCCATTGAGCAGTACCTGTGCGCCGAGACGAAGGGCCGCCTGGTTCAATCGCTCAAGTCATTTCTCACCAGCCGGACTCTCAGGAGCACGGATGTCTTCGGCAGGCGGATGACCATTGAGGACCTCATCGCCCGCATCCTGCGGGATCTCCGGGAAAAGGCCGAAGTTCAGTTTGGGGCGAAGATTCACACCGCGGTCGTAGGGCGGCCGGTGCAATTCGTCGGCGCCGACAAGGAGGAGGACAATCAGTTTGCCGAAGAACGCCTGAAGGCCGCCTTCAAACTCGCCGGTTACGAGTCCGTGGAGTTCACGCTCGAGCCGGTGGCGGCGGCATATTATTATGAGTCCACGCTGGACCATGACGAACTGATCCTGATCGGAGATTTCGGCGGCGGAACCAGTGACTTCTCATTGCTGCGGGTCGGTCCCGGCATCCGCAAGCGGGGTCGAACTCCGGCCGATCTGCTGGGTAACAGCGGAATAGGGCTCGCGGGCGACGCGTTTGATGCACAGATCGTTCGGAACCTGGTCTCCCCAGCCCTCGGGCGGGGTTCTTCGGCGCGGTCGATGAACAAGATATTGCCCGCCGTTCCGAACTGGGTCTACGCCAAACTCGAGCGCTGGCACCACCTCTCCTTTCTGCGCACCAACAGCGTCATCAATATGCTGAACAGCAGCAAAGTTGAGGCATTCGAGCCCGAGAAGATTGAAGCGCTGCTCCACCTGATCAAGGAAGATCTCGGGTACGAACTGCATCGCTCCGTGCAAAAGGTGAAGCGCGACCTGTCGGAGAACACGGTAGCTCAGTTCCAGTTTTCCGACGGTGTCATCGAGATACAGGCCACCGTCGAGCGAACTGATTTCGAGAATTGGATCGCTGAAGAGTTGGCGAAGATTGAGGCTTGCATCGACTCTCTCATTGCTGCGTCGGGCGTCGGAAACAAAGACGTGGACATGGTATTCCTTACCGGCGGCTCGTCGTTCGTGCCGGCAGTCCGCGCCATTTTTGAAGCGCGCTTCGGCGCCGGCAAGATCCGGACCGGCAATGAATTCACTTCCGTCGCGCGCGGCCTTGCCCTCAATAACGTAACCAGACATGACACTCCCTGACGGCCGTGGCTCTGATCGGAGCCGCGCGCGTGAGCAAGCGGTCTTGCAATGCGTTACCGAACTTCCGACAAGCGTGCACCTGCTGAATGCGTATAATCGGATTCCATGAACCATTCGCAGCCGCTGGCCGGCAAGACCGCCATCGTGACCGGAGCCAGCCGCGGTATTGGCCGCGCCATCAGCATGCGGCTGGCGCGTGAAGGCGCACGCGTGGTGCTATGCGCGCGGGATGCGGCGGCGCTCAACGAAGTGCGCTGCACTATCCAGACCGCCGGAGGCGAGGCGCACGTGCTGCCTCTCGACCTGCGCCAGCCGGAGGCGCCAGCCCACCTGGCTGCCTTCGCGATGGAGCAGAGCGGGCGCATCGACATAGTGGTCAACAACGCCGGCGCCACTCGCCGGGGCGAGTTCGAAACCCTCACCGACGATGACTGGATTGACGGCTTCGCCCTGAAGTTCTTCGGAGCCGTGCGGCTAACGCGTGCTGCGTGGCCTCACCTGAAGCAAGCGCGCGGCGCGGTGCTGTTCATCTCGGGAATCGGCGGGCGAACGCCGGGCGCGCAGTTCGCCGTTGGCGGGTCTGTCAATGCCGCGCTCCTGTCTCTAACCAAGGCTCTGGCCGATACCGGCCTGCGCGACGGAATCCGGGTCAACACCATCAACCCCGGAACCATTCGCACGCAGCGCTTTCAGGCGCGCCTTGAAACATTGGCGCGGGAGAAGGGCATCGACCTGGCTGCCGCCGAAGCCGAGTTCGTGCGCGGCGGGAAGGTGACCCGCATCGGCGAGCCGGACGACGTAGCAGCGCTGGCGGCCTTCGTGCTTGGGCCCGAGGGCGGTTTGCTGCACGGGGCCATCATTGACCTGGATGCCGGCGCGACCAAGACGGTCTGAACCACTTTCCGGCCGGCCCTGTAGTAATCTGGCGAAGAGATGCGTTTTCAAAGATTCGCCACCACATGAGCGCCCGAGCTAAGACCGCGCTTCCGGCTCCGTCGAAACGGCCTCGTCGCAAACGGACTGGCCCGTCCCAATCGCCGGTCTCCGCCGCATTGGGCGCTGTTGTATTGCTGGCGGCACTCGGCGTCCTCGCCTCCCTGCTCCTCCGGAACCAATACACATTCAGCCTTCAGTCGCCCGTGAGAATCCACTTTCAGTGGCCGCTTGTGATTGCTGCCAAAACTGCGGGTGAGGACGCGACGGAAGCTCAAGCCGATCAATTCGGCCATCGCTTGACGGCCTACCAGCAATACGCCTGCAACCAATTCGGTTCGGCATGTCGCGTGGCCCTGGCCATTCAGCGCGCCGAGAATCCGCGGGGCGCGTGCGAGATCTACCACTACAATTCAGACGGCACGCTGGATTGGGGATATTTCCAGATCAATACGGTGCATTTGAAGCGGATCGGATTGAACCTCCGTGATTTGTTGGATTGCCGGGCCAACATCGACTTTGCGTATCAGCTCTATCGGGAGCGAGGTTTTCAGCCGTGGAGCACGTACAATAACGGAGCCTATCGTAAGTTTCTGCGCAGTCCCTGATGGGGGCGCTAAGTAATCTGATCAGTAGATTCAAGCGCCGCCAACGTGCCCTCGGCAGTTGCCCGCCAGGAAAATTCAGCGGCGCGTTCAGGGCCTTCCGCAGCCAGGCGTTGGCGCAGTGGTTCATCCGTTGTGATGCGGTGCATGGCTTGGGCGATGGCGTGCGGGTCGGCGGGGTTGAATTTGAGGGCGGCGTCGGCCGCGATCCCGGACAGTGGTTCGATTTCCGAACAGGCCGTCGGCACTCCGGCAGCCAAAGCCTCCAGCACCGGGAGGCCGAAGCCTTCGAAGAGCGATGGATAGATGAAGGCCCAGGCTCGCGTGTAGAGATCATGAAGCGCTGCGCGTGGAATCCAGCCCGGGAAATCCACGGCATCGCGGAGGTCGAGCGAATCGCGAAGCGCCATTAACTGGTTACTGAAGAAGCCGTGGATGCCGCACACCACCAGGCGGAACTCGGGTTGCGCGCGGCGGAATTCAGCGAAAGCCCGCAACAGGCCGTCCAGGTTTTTGTGCGGGTGCAGCGTAGAGACAGCCAGCAGAAACGGCTCGGGCCGGCGGCGCGCGGCCAGGCTGAAGAAGACCGGGTCGACGCCCAGCGGCACCACCTGAAGCCTGGATTCGGGCAGGCGGTACCAGGTGCGCAGATCGGCGGCGGTGGCTTCGGAATCGGCGAGGATTCGGTGCGAGATATGAGCCGAACAGAACAGGAAAAACTCCCAGAACGGGAGGTCGAACCAACGGAAGTATTCGGGGTGTCGCTTGTGCTGCAGGTCGTGAAAGACGGTGACCTGCGGGCACGGGCAGAAAATGGGAGCAGTGAAGCCGGGGTTGAAGATCACGTCGAGCGCCAGGCGCACGGCAGCCAGCGGCAGGGCGGTCTGCTCCCATAGCAGCCGGGCGGGGCGTGAAATGGCGCGCACGGGCTGAGGGACGTGCGTGAAGTTTGCGGCGGCCGGCACCAGGTCGGGTCCGGTTTCGCGGTTGGTGAAGACGAAGTACCGGTTGACGGAATCAATTTCGGAAAGCGCCTGGAGCAGCGCCCGCAGGTAGATCTCGGTGCCGCCCACGCCGCCCGGAATCAGGTAGAGAGCATTTACGCCGATGCGCCGCGGGCGCATGGCATCTGAAGCGATACGCCGGGAGCGCATCTCAGGGTGTGGGCCGTAGCGCGCGCTGGGCTCGTTGCGCTTGGGCAAGTCCCTCGCGGGCCGGCTGCAGCGTAGGGTCCGCCGCCAGAGCTTTCGCGAAATCGGCGGCGGCGGCGGTGGCGTCCATGGTGGAGAGGTGGACAACGCCCTTGTAGTAGTACGTCATGGCGAAGCTGGGATCGATCTTTTCCGCGATGTCGAGGGCTCGCATAGCTTCCTTCCACTGCCTGCCCTTACCGTAAATCATGCCCATCTGCGAATAGACATGCGCGGTGGGTTCCATGGCAGCCGCCTGCTGAAGCTTGGCTAGAGCTTTCTCGGGTTGGTTGAGGCCGTCGTAGGCGAGGGCCCAATCGAGCAGCAGGTTGTAATCCGGCGGAGCCAGATCAGCGGCCTTTTGGTATTCGGCCACAGCGCGGTCAAAGCTTCCCTGATCGTAATAGGCCAGGGCAAGCTGTAGATGGTCGCGCGCCTTGTTGGGTGATTTGCGGACGGTATCTTCCCACAGCGGGACCGGGCCGGACCAGACTTCGGCGCGAGCGTGAGTCATCGCCGCGCTAATCAGCAGCACCACAAGGCCGGCAGCGGCAAGCGCCTTGCGGTCGATTTTCAAACGCCGTACAAAGTCCACCAGGATCAGCAGCAGGCCGAGCATGGGGAGATACATGCGGCGTTCAGCCACGGGATCCCGAATAGGAAGAATGGATGAAGTGGGAGACAGAAGCAGCAGGAAAATGAAATATCCCAGTGCGGCCAGGGGAAAGCGGCCGCGGAAATGCCACGCGACGGCGGCCAGCGCGGCCAGGACAACGAGGCCGGCAATGGCTCCGTGGTCGAAGATGGTTTTGGAGATCGGAAAGTCCCAGTCCAGTGTGAGATTCACCGGGAATAGAAACGTTCCGATATAGACGAATATGGCGCGGAACTGGGTGAAGAGGTACTCATACCAGGTGAGATCTTTCATACCGAAGCCGGCGCTGCCGCCAACGCCGGTGCCGATGCTCATGATGAGCTTCCAAAAGACAGCAACCGCCGCCACGCCCACGGCGGCGATAGGAAGGTAGAGCCTCCAGTTGCTGCGGATGGTCCGAAATCCCTGGCCGGGGTTCAACCAAAGGTCGGTCAGCAGAAAGAGGGCCGGCAGAACAACGGCTTGCTCCTTGGAAAAAACAGCCAGTGTGAAGAGTGCCAGTACGGCCGCCGATGTTATCCAGGACACCGCGCCCTGGGGCCGGTATAGGAACACCGCATAAGCGGCCGCGGCGAAGAGACCGCTGAGGGATTCGGAGCGGCCGGCAATATACGCCACGGATTCGGTTTGAGCCGGATGAAGAAGGAAGATCAGGGCGGCGAAGGCGGCCAGGAGATCGCGGGTCTGGTTGGGCAGGTCAGTGAGTTGCTCCACCAGACGACGGACGATCAGAAAAATCAGGAACGTGGTGATGCAGTGAAACAGCACGTTGAAGACATGGAATGAGTACGTGTCCTGACCCGAAATCTGGGAATTGATCCAGTAACTGAACATCAGGACGGGGCGCACCCGGCCGATCCAGGTCGCCAGCGGCGCGGACGCCGACGGGCGCGCGAACTGCTGCAAGGTGTCGTCAAACAGGAAGCCGCCGTGCACTGCGGGTCCGTAAGCCCAGAAGACTATAACCAGCGCAACCAAAGCGATGCCCAGCCTCCACGGCATCGTCAACATTGACGGGGCGCCGGGTTGCGGCATGGCGGCATGCGGCATGGCGGGTTGCGGCAAGGCTTTGCCTCTGGTTTCGCCCTTCTTAGGTTTCATGAGTGGTTGGGGCGGCGCTAAAAGGGACCGGCTGGTCGCCTTGGCGGATGTGGAACTCAAGTATTGCCACACGCTGAGCAAGGGCAATATTGTCATCGCGCAGGTGTGAAATAATCACCGAGAACCGAAAAAACATCAGCAGGAAGACTCCACCGGCAAAGAGGAAGAGAGTCAGCGGGGTATCGGGCAAGCCAGTCCAACTTCGGAAGGTCTCAAGAAGTGCGCGCGAGCGCGACAGCACCAGCATGGCGCCTGCCGCGACCAGCCAGGTTACGGAATATTCGACACGGATGTGTGCGCGGCGGACGGAGATGAGCACCAGGATCAACAGAAGTATGCTCATGCCCGTGGTGACGTTCAAGAGGCGGTCCATCTATCCTCCTCCTACGCCGGAGATTGGTCCGCGGCTCTTTTCGCGCTGGGCCCGGTGGAACCGGCGATCGTATTTCAGCACGTTGACGAAGACTCCCAGAAGCACGTGAACAATGTAGTAGAGCGACTTCAGGGCGGTAATGGATGAGCGGCCGGTGGTGCGGGGATGCATGGTGACGGGCACTTCCTCAAAGCGGAAGGCGCGGCGCTGCAGCACCACCAGAGCTTCAATTTCGGGATACTCCAGGGGGAAACTGCGGCTGAATACATCGAGGGCGCGGCGGTTCACACCAACGAAGCCGGAGGTAGGGTCGTGTACCGGCTTGCCCAGAATGGGGCGCAGCACCGCCCGGAAAAAGCTAATGCCCAGCGAGCGGATGACGCCGGTACGGGAGCCAGTCTCGGCGGCAAAGCGGGACCCGATCACCATGTCGCAGCCCGAACTGCGTAGCCGGTCGAAGATTCGGGGAATGTCGCGCGGATCGTGCTGTCCGTCGCCATCCACACGAATCACGTAGGCATACCCCAGTTCGTAGGCCAGTTTGTAACCGGCCTGCACGCAGCCGCCCAGGCCCAGGTGATGCGGCATGGGAAGAATCTGCGCGCCGGCGGCGCTGGCCACGGCGATGGTGCGATCGCGCGAGCAGTCGTCAATCACCAGGACACCCGCGCCGGGCATGTGTTGCTGAACGGAGCGCACCACGGAGGCGACGGCCCCTTCCTCATTAAAGGCGGGCACAATCACCAGCAGCGAATCGGGACCGGTTGCGCGAGTCAAAGGCCGGCCAGCCTCCTGGCGCTGATGGAATGGCTGCGGACCAGGTGACGGAAAATGGCAGGCGTAATCCGGGCGCGGGCACGGATTTCGCGCCGCTGGCGCCAGAGGCGGCCGGCGTTGACAAACAGGGCGGCGTGCGCCCGAATCACATACCAGATCATTTTCGGCCCGGCATTTCCTTCGGCACGGAAGCGCGCGGCACTTCCCCGGCCCCTGAAAATGTACCACGCGTGCCACATGTAGCGGGCCAGCGACACGAACGGCGCCGCCAGCAGCATGCGCCCGGGAAAGTTCTTAGCCAGCACGAAGAGGCGGTTGCGCTCCACGTAGTAGGCCTTCACGGGAGAGGCGCGGCCCGCCGAGTGCGAGTAGTGGTGCTCCACCACGGCTTGTGGAACGTAGAGGCATTTCCAAGCGGCCCAGCGGGCGCGCAGGCCCAGGTCGGTGTCTTCGCAGTAGAGGAAAAAATCCTCGTCAAAGCCGCCCAGTTGTTCAAGCATGGCGCGGCGGTAGAGGGCCGCCGAGCCGCTGGGCAAGAGCGCCTCTTCTGCGGCCGGGAAATCCTCGGGAGACCTGCCGAAGCCGCGCTGCTTGCTGCTGCCGTCGCGGGCTATGAGCATGCCTGCGGAATCCAGACGCGGCTCGCCGAAAAACCGCACCTGTGAGGCGCACATGCCGGCATCGGGGCGGCGCTCCAGGGCGCGCACCAGAGCATCCAGCCAGCCTTCATGGGCCACGGCGTCGTCATTCAGAGTAGCCAGATAGGGGGCGGTCGAAGCGCGCAGACCCTGGTTCACAGCACGGCCGAAGCCGGCATTGCGCTGGTTCTCGATAATGCGGACCGATTCCGGATGTCCGCCACCCGTCTGGTTGCGGCGCACCAAACCCCGGCCGCTATTGTCTACGATGACCACTTCGAAATCGCTTCGGGTCTGGCGGCCAAGGGATTCCACACACTCCAGAAGCCTGGAATCCGCAGCCAGGGTGGGAATCACCACCGTTACGAGGAAATCAGGCAATTCTTGATTTTACCGTGAAGCAGTGCGTTGGCGCATTGCTTAACGGTTCGGCCATGATGCCTTCGTGTGTTACTTCTCCTTTGGAGCAGGCCGGTGCGCTAGAGGCGCAATGCCCTGCCAGGGGCTCTGCGAGTACAATATCAGTTTTTCTCTAACGGAAAATCGACTTCGCCAGCATCGCGTGTATCCCTTTAGTGTCGTCGACAAGTTGCGTGACGCGGAGATCCACGGCCAGCGAGCAGAAGGTATAGGCCTCGTCGCGTGTTAGTCCCTTTTCCGAAACCAGGAACTCGATCATCTCGCGGGTGGCCATTCGAGCCGCCTCATTCAGGTCGGGATGCAGGCCCATCGTGATGAAATGAGTCGGCGTCTCCGCGCGGGGCCACCGGATTCGCTTTCCCTTCCGCACAAATATCTGAACGGTGCCCCGCAGTGAAGTCTCAAGCGCCGTCAGGGTGACCTCGCCATCCCCCTGCAGCGCGTGGCCGTCTCCCATCGAAATCAACGCGCCAGGAACCTGGACCGGCAAATACAGAGTGGAGCCGGCTATCAATTCCTTATTGTCGAGATTGCCGCCGTGCCAGCCCGGCGGCCCGCTCGACAGACGGTGTATCACCGAAGGGGGCGCAACACCGATTGAGCCCCAAAACGGTGACAGCTTGAGGTTCACGCCGGGGCCGGAACTCCGCGGTTCCCGCCTGGGGATCGATCCGGATCCGCATGAAGCGAGCGTATGGGAATTCATCTGGAAGCGTTCCGCCGCCAGGGCGAAATCCTGTCACTCCGTAGGAATGCAGAAATTCGAATCCGGAAATGCGCACTTCCAATACATCCCCGGGTTCGGCCCCGTCCACGTAGATTGGACCGGTGAGCGGATGCACTCCAGGGCCACGATCGGTAATCAACTTCTCTACCTGTTTCAGGGAATCCGGGATTTCCGCATCCGGGACGCCGGCCAGCTTCAGCCGCTCCAATCCACCCGCAACCATGGTTTCAACGCGAACACTGTCTCCGGAAGCGACCTTCAGCACCGGCTTTACGCGCGCGTCGTAATAGCCCCAATGCACGTTTGCCGGCGTAAGTTTTAAGTCATGCGTCTCCGCCATGGCTGACGCAACGGCGGTCAGCACAATACCGGATCGTGCAAATGCGGACAGTCTATTCATAGCGGTGCGGTCCCTTTACAACGACGGCCTGCTGGCCACGAGCGCGCGCTCGGAGGCGCGTAGACCGGCAAGTGTTTCTTCCACAGAATGCCCACGGAGCTGAGCCACCGAATCCATAATCAGGCCCCGGGCGCCAGCTTGATTGATGGCCGCCTGTGAGTTGCGATTACCCCTGCCCGCTGCCGGCATTCCACCGGCCCATTGGTCCAGTTGAGCTATCACGGCGTCCTTGGCCGTCCCCGACGATTGCGCTTTCTCAATCCGCCGGATCAACTCACGGTTGGTTTCGAGCAGCCCGCGCCGCCGCTCGATCAATTGTGCAATCTTCTCCGGTATCCCGCTCGAACTTCCGTCCGCATAGAGAGCCGCCTGCATCTTCACATAATCCGGCACCGCACCCACAGTCATATTCGTAATCGGGATCCGCTTCTCCGCGCCGGGGCTGATCGGCGACGCGGCCGCCTCATCCTGCCAGAGCGCATAATAGCTGCCGGGATAATCCACCATCTCGATCAGGTACGCGGTAAGAGGCTGCGCCGAGCCGTTCCGTATGTAAAGGATCGAACCGCCGGCCGTCGGCTCAATCCGCAACTCGGGCAGCGGCTGGGCGGCGAAGGCCGATATAACCAGCAGCCAGCCCACGAAATTCCTGGCAGACATAGATGCCATTATCTCTCGTGTGCCTGGTGCCATGTACCGGCATCCGGAGGTACACTTTCCGTAGACAAAGCCATGCGATCCACTCTAGTGATTTGCCTTGCGGCGAGCGCCTGCGTTTCGGCGCAGGTGCGCTTTTCGCGCGACCAGGTTGCGGTCGACATCGACGGCAAACCATTTACCACGTTCCATTACGGCAGCCTCTATGGGAAGCCGTTCCTGGCGCCGCTGCGCTCCGCCTCGGGCAAGATCGTGACGCGCCATTTCCCCATGGAAGAGGTGCCCGGCGAGAGCCGCGATCACCTGCACCATACCGGATTGTGGTTCTCCTACGACGATGTGAACGGCGTGAAGTTCTGGGAAAACGATCCTTCTTATAAGCACCCCAACATGGGCCGCATCGTGGTGCGCAGCGCCGAGTGGAAGGACGGCGACCGGTCGGGCACCCTCACCGCGATCATGGACTGGCGTGATCAGAGTGGCAAAACGCTCCTGGTTGAAAACCGCGAAATGGTCTTCTATTCCGACGCCAGGCTGCGAACCATAGATTTCCGCATCACGCTTACAGCAGCCGTGAACGTAACTCTGGGGGACACAAAAGAGGGCGCCTTCGCCATCCGCCTTGCCGACAGTTTTACTGAGAAGAAGGGCGCGAAGATTGTGAACGCCGACGGCAACGCCACCATGGCGAAGGTGTGGGGGAAGCGTTCCAACTGGGTCGACTACACGGCCGAAGTGGATGGCGAGCGCCTGGGAGTGGCAATGCTCGATCACCCGCAGAACCCCGGCCATCCCACCTACTGGCATGCGCGCGACTACGGTTTGTTTGCGCTGAATCCCTTCGGCCGGAACGCGTTCGACCCCAACCAGGACGAGAGCCATATCAAGTTGCCGGCCGGCCAAAAACTCGTGTTCCGGTGGCGGGTATTGATTCACCCGGGTGACGCGGAAACTGGCCGCGTAGCGGACTCGTATAAGGAGTACGAGGCCATCCGGTAGCAGTGGCCGGTTGGGCAGCGAAGCTCCCTCGCACTGTTATCGAGCGGTGTTTAGTTTGTGACCGTCAGGTTCGCCGGAGCGCTCGTTACGCCGCCTATGGTGACCGCAACAGGTTGCGTGCCCAGCCCGATTCCACTCGGAACCTGGTAGTTGATCTGGGTCACGCCGACCAGGCCGTTGGGGATGCCGATGAACTGGATGCTCGCCGGCACGCCACCCACAGTGACCTTGGCGGTTTGCACCGGGACAGGCAAATCGGAAATCGCGGTTGCGGCTGAAGGAGCGGAGCCGGTGGCGATCGACGGCGTGACGGCGCCGGCGCCTGTGATGAATAGCGTGATGGTCTGCCCGCGGCTGGCGCTGCTGCTTGGAACCGGCGCGTTGTTTGCATTCGTAAATATGCCAGGCGCGGCGGACGCCATGAGGAGCGATTGGGACGTGACCTGGCCGTTATTATTAATCATGACCGTGGCTGGGGCGCTGGCAGCCGTTTCGTAAGGGATCTGAATGTTCAACTGTCCCGCAGAGATGTAATACAGCGGCGCGGCTACGCCATTTACCGTCACCGCAACGCCTGCCATCGAGAGCGGCAGCGGCGCGCTGCTGGCCGAGTTTGTAGAAGGCGCAAGCTGCGATCCGAATACGGAAAGAATCATTCCCGGCGCGTATACTCCTTTGAACGAGGCTCCATTCGAGGCACCGGTGATGGCCGGCATCCCCGCGACAGCCGGGCCCGTGGACGTGACGTCAATGGAAACCGACGCGCTTACCGTCGCCGAAGGTGCTGCGGCATAGGCTGCCAGGATGGTCGCTGAACCCAGCGGCAGCTGGCCCCCTTTCAGTGCCAGGGTTGCCGTGGCAGTTCCGGACGATCCCGAAAGCTGCGCCGAACCAAGCTGCATGCCGCCGGCCGAGAACTGTACTGACCCCAGCGGCGTGACGCCGTTCGCGCCCGTCACCGTGGCGGTCAGGAACACCACATCAGTGGACGTTACCGTGCTGAGATTTGTGAGAAGCGTAATGCTGGTGGAAGCGGGCGCCACGATATTTTGATTTTGTCCGCCGCTCCACTTCGTGACCAGGTTGTAAGTGTCTACCGAGCCCAATCCCGTGGCCAGGTCATAGCCTACTCCCGCGCTATAGCCCACCGCGCTGTTCGAACACGTGCGAGACCGCGAAGAGCAGGCCACGGTCACAATGTTGTCGCCCGCCGTCACGTCATGAAAAGCAGCCGGGACGGACTGGGCCAGCGCATAAAGCGTGGGATTTATGTTTCCCAATCCCGCGGCCTGCTGCACATGCGTAGAAACCAGGTATTGGTTCAGCAGCGCCGCGATGCCCGAGAATGCCGGAGCCGAAACCGAAGTTCCTCCCACAACCTGCAGACTCCCGCCGCTATACAACATGTATCCGTCATGATCGGCCGATCCGGATAGTGAAACATCGGGAACATCTCGGGCGTTATCGCCCGGCACCCCCGGACCGGTTTGCCAGGCAGGTTTCGTGAAAACCACGCTGGCGCCGCCGCCGGTAGCAGAGGGTGAGCCATCCGCGGCGCTGTCGTTCCATGCCATTTCGGGAATATAGGTCAAAGCGGAGGCTTGCTTGGCATCGTTCGTCGCGCTCCAGTATTGGCCGCTGCCTTCCTGAAACTCGGTGCCGCCCACGCCGGTCACTTCGGGCACGCTGGCGGGAAGGTCCACGGCCAAGCCGGAATTACGCGAGTCGCTACAGTCCGCGCCGCCGCTGTCACCCGACGCCGCAAACCAGGTGATGCCTTGGGCGTTACCCTGTCTGGCCCATGACCGGAAGGTCAAAGCGTCCGACGCGGAAGTTTCGAGTTCGCACAGACCGTAGCTGGTGCTGACCACCGGCGCAAGATTCTGGTCAATCGCATATTGCACGGCCTGCATCACGTCGTCTGAGTAGACATAAATGACCGAGGCGTTTCGCGCCACCGCCCCCGACCATTCCAGATCCAGATCCGCCTCCACCAGGTCGTCCTGGATAGTCCCGGGATCTTTCGCTCCGGGGACGAGCATAGTCTGAGGGTCGTTCGCGGCCAGGCCGAAATAGCTGCGAAACTGCTGGATGTCGGTCAGATCGACCCTGGTCTGTCCCGCGATCACCAGAGACTGCCCGGTGCCATCGATGCCCGCAGTATAGAGCGGCGTCATGTTGTAGATGGTGGCCAGATCATTAGGAGCCAGATAGTGGTTGCCCTTGCCGGAGGTGTAGTCCGGCATCACAGAAGCATGCGGAACGCGTTTGGCGGGCCTCGCCCGAAAATCGTTCAGCCCGCGAATAGCCTTCACAACGCCCGCGATCGCCGCCGGCACGGAAGGTTCGGTAGCGTTGGCAAAGTGGGTTTCGCCATTTGCAACATAGTGATGAAGCTCAGTCTGAAACGCCTGCTCTACTTGCGCTGCGGCGCCGCTGACCGAGATCCAATTCCGCCCTCGCGCCACAGCCGCCACGGTAAGCCCTTGCCCCTGGACCCATGAGGTGATCTTGCTCAGATCCTCATCGCTTAAGCCAAAGCGCTGCGCATATTCGTCAGGCGTCAGCCATCGGTGATAGTTCGCGGAACCCGGCGTCTGCTGCTCGGCCAGCAGTTTGTCGAGGTCGGCTTGCTGGCTGGCGGTTTGCGCAAACATGATGGTTACATAGGAAACCTTCATCGACGGAGAAACGCGCCCCTGGTCGTTCGCCGCCAGAGCCTTGGGATGTAAATGGCCCCTCAGCGTCACGCGTTCTCGATTGTCGATCGCTCTGCTGATGCGGCTTTGTTGGGCGGCGACAGTTCCTACTATCAGGAGGCACAGCGCCACCAGCGGCGCAGCCAATCGGATGATAACCGAGGACGGAAAGACTCTCATTTACTTACGGTTCTCCTGGTCTGAGCGAACGCGGGGTCATCTCGCGTGCCGGACGCGGGATTGTCAGGTACATACTTGCGACGTCGCTCCGCCCGGGCCGGTTTCGAAAGCCCGCGATTTGACCACGCGCACGCCATACAGTGAGATAATTACAGTGCGATCAAATAAGGGATGTAGACACCGTGCGTACCATTAGTCTTGGCCTTCTGTTCAGTCTTGGCCTTTTGTTTGGTGAGTTTGCGCTTTTTCTGTTCGCGCCGGCTTCGCTGCTCTGCGGCGCTGAGCGGACTGTTGAGTTTAACCGCGACATTCGGCCTATCCTTTCTGACAAGTGCCTCTCTTGCCACGGGACTGATGCCATCGCCAAGAAGATTCCGCTACGGCTGGACAGCGAAGCCGCGGCGAAGGCCGATCTCGGCGGGCGGCGCGCCATTGTCGAGGGCGACCCGGCGGCAAGCCAGCTTATTAAGCGGATCACGGCCGAGAACAAGGCGATGCATATGCCGCCTGTGTACTCCGGCCTGAAGCTGACCGATGGCGAGATTGAGACGCTGCGCACGTGGATCGCACAGGGTGCCAGGTGGCAGAAGCATTGGGCTTTTATTCCTCCTGTGCGCCCGGAACTTCCAGCAGTTAAGACAGCCGGCTGGGTACGCAATCCAATCGACGCATTTGTGCTGGCCCGGCTCGAACGCGAGGGGCTGGCGCCTTCTCCCGAGTGTGACAAGGAAACGCTGCTGCGGCGGGTTTCGCTCGATTTGACCGGGTTACCGCCTACCCTTGCCGAGATGGATGCGTTCACCAGTGACAAGTCCGCGGATGCTTATGAAAAAGTTGTCGACCGGCTGCTGGCCTCTCCGCGATATGGTGAGCGGATGGCGGAACGGTGGCTTGACGCGGCGCGCTACGCCGATACTAACGGCTATCAGTTCGACGGCGAGCGTATGATGTGGCGCTGGCGGGATTGGGTAATCAATGCGTTTAACCGCAATCAGCGCTTCGATCAGTTTGCACTGGAGCAGATTGCCGGCGACCTGCTGCCCAATGCCACGCTCGATCAGAAGATCGCGACCGGGTTCAACCGGAATCATCGCGCGAACACCGAAGATGGCATTATTGCCGAAGAGTACGCGGTGGAGTATGTGGTCGATCGGGTGGAGACTACCTCTACAGTGTTTCTGGGCGTAACGCTCGGCTGCGCGCGATGCCATAACCACAAGTACGATCCATTCACACAGAAGGAGTTTTACCAGGTGTACGCCTACTTCAACAACGTGCCGGAGTTGGGGCGCGCGATGAAGTATGGGAATTCACCACCGCTCATTCCTGCGCCCACGGCGGATCAGCAGGCTTCACTGGCGGTTCTCGAGAGAAAAATCCAAAAGGTGGAGGATGCTCTTCCCAAGACTGAGCCCCAGTGGGAACCGCCTTCCGAAAAGGTTTATTGGACGCCGTCCACGGACCTGACCGCGGCGTTTCCTATGGAGACTGCAGGCGAAGCCAAGATGGCCGGAGGGACCGTGACGTTCGAACCGGGGCGGATCGGGAATGCCGCGACATTCGACGGCAAGGCATATCTCGACGCCGGAACGGCCGGCGATTTCGATATCGAAGACCGGTTTTCGCTCTCGGCTTGGGTGTACTCCGACGACACGCCGAACGGGGCCGTAGTCACCAAGATGATCGATACGGCCAAGGGCAAGGGCTACGGCGTATATCTGAACCACGGCAAAGTGGACGTTCACGTGACCAGCGTTTGGGAGAGCGACGCGATCCGGCTTGAGACCAACGACGCGCTTGCGCCGAAGCGCTGGTATCAGCTCATTGTGACTTACGACGGATCGCGGATGGCCGCGGGGGTGCACGTTTATATCGACGCAAAGCCGGCGGAATTCAAAGTGGAAGAGGATACGCTGTATCGTCCTTTCCACAATGCCGGCAACGCGTTCTCGCAGCCGTTCCGGGTGGGCGGCGGCGGCGGTCCGGATCGGCGATTCCGCGGCCGCATCGACGATGTGCGGATTTATTCGCGCGTGCTCGACGCGCAGGAGATTGCTTCGCTGGCTTTGGGGGAATCGGTTCAAGAGATTGCGGCCAAGCCGCAGCAGGCGCGCAGCCAGATCGAACAGCTGCAGCTTCGCTGGTATTACCTGGAGCACATTGCGCCGCCGGAATTGCAGCAGGCCTGGAAGGGACTGACGGCGCTCCGGCAGGAGAAAGACAAGCTGGAGCGCAGTTTTCCAACCGTAATGGTGATGGCGGAGCGGCCCGTTCGAAAAGACACCTTCGTACTGGCCAGAGGCGCTTATGACAAGCCGGGTGAGAAAGTCGAGCCCGGAGTGCCCGCGGTGCTCTCGCCTGGCGGGGCTTCGGCTCCATCCAACCGGCTGGGATTTGCCAGGTGGATGACCGATCCATCCAATCCGTTGATGGCGCGCGTGACCATGAACCGGTTCTGGGAGATGTATTTCGGAACTGGAATCGTCAAGACCGTCGAGGATTTCGGCGTGCAGGGGGAGTGGCCGAGCCATCCGGAGTTGCTGGATTGGCTGGCAACGGAATTCGTTCGCTCGGGCTGGGACGTGAAGGCCATGCTGAAGCTGATTGTGACCAGCGCGGCGTACCGGCAGTCTTCGAAAGCGTCGCCGGAACTTCAGCAGCGCGACCCGGAGAACCGGCTGCTGGCGCGAGGGGCGCGCTTCCGTCTGCCGGCGGAGATGGTGCGCGATCAGGCACTGGCGGCGTCGGGGATATTGGTCGAGAAGCTGGGAGGGCCGTCGGTAAAACCGTATCAGCCGGCGGGGTTGTGGAAGGATCTGGTGATGCAGGATATGACCTACGTGGAGAGCAAGGGGGACGATCTGCATCGCCGCAGTTTGTATACGTTCTGGAAGCGGACGATCGCGCCGCCGATGATGTTGAATTTCGATTCGGCGAATCGCGAGGCCTGCGTGGTGCGCGAATCGCGGACGAATACGCCGCTGCAGGCGCTCGACCTGATGAACGATGTGCAGTTCCTCGAAGCGGCTCGGCTGATCGGGCAGCGCATGATGAAGGAGGGCGGGAGTTCGGCGGATAAACGTTTGCAGTATGGCTTCCGGCTGGTGACAGGGCGCAGGCCTGCGGCATCGGAGGAGAGTATTTTGCAGGAGAGCCTGCAGTATCATCTGGATTATTTTTCGGATAAGAAAGACGAGATCCAGGAGTTTCTGAAGCAGGGCGAGGCGCGCACAGATCCGGGGTTGGATCAACGGGAGCTGGCGGCTTACACTTCGGTTGCAAGTTTGCTTTTGAATATGGATGAGGCGGTGACCAGGCAATGACACGGCGCACCTTCTTCAATGTTTCGAGCGGTGGGATCGGGACGGCCGCGTTGGCGTCGCTGCTTGACGCCGATACCAAGGTAACCGGCGGACTTCCGGGGCTGCCGCATTTTCCGCCCAAGGCCAAGCGGGTGATCTATCTTTTCCAGCATGGGGCTCCATCGCAGCTCGATCTGTTCGATTACAAGCCGAAGCTGGCCGCCGTGCGCGGGGAGGAACTGCCGGATTCGGTGCGCATGGGACAGCGCCTGACCGGGATGACCGCGTTTCAGGCAAAATTTCCAACGGCGCCGTCGATCTTTAAGTTCTCGCAGTACGGGCAGTCGGGGGCCTGGCTGAGCGAGTTGCTGCCGCATACGGCCAAGGCGGCGGACGATATTTGTTTCATCAAATCGATGCGGACCGACGCCATCAATCACGATCCGGCGGTGACGTTCTTCCAGACCGGATTTCAGATTGCGGGGCGGCCCAGCATTGGCGCGTGGCTTTCGTATGGGCTGGGGAGTGAGAGCCAGGACCTGCCGGCTTTCGTGGTGATGGTATCGCAGGGCGGCGGGGCCTCGCAGGCGCTGGCGGACCGGCAGTGGGGCAGCGGATTTCTGCCCACTAACTATCAGGGAGTGAAGTTTCGGTCGGGCGCGGATCCGGTGTTGTATCTTTCCAATCCTTCCGGCTATGGCGCGCCGGCGCGGCGGCATTTTCTGGACGATCTGGCCAAGCTGAACAACATTGAGTTGAAGGAGTATCAAGACCCGGAAATTGCGACGCGCATCGCGCAGTACGAGATGGCGTTCAAGATGCAAAGCTCCGTGCCGGAATTGGCGGATCTTTCGAAGGAGCCCGCTTCGATTTTTGAAATGTACGGACCGGACTCGCGTAAGCCGGGAACTTATGCGGCCAACTGTATTCTGGCGCGTCGCCTGGCCGAGCGCGGCGTACGCTTCATCCAACTATTCCATCGCGGATGGGATCAGCACAACAATCTGCCTCGCGAAATTCGCGGACAGTGCCTGGGCACCGATCAGCCGTCGGCCGCCCTGGTGGCCGATCTCAAGCAGCGCGGAATGCTGGACGATACGCTGGTCGTGTGGGGCGGCGAGTTCGGGCGCACCGTCTACTCTCAGGGCACGCTGACCGAAGACAACTATGGGCGCGACCATCATCCCCGCTGCTTCAGTATCTGGATGGCGGGCGGGGGGATCAAGCACGGGCTGACTTACGGCGAGACCGACGAATTCAGCTATAACATCGTGAACAATCCCGTTGACGTCCATGATCTGCACGCCACCATTCTGCACTGCCTGGGCGTGGATCATACCAGGCTGACGTATAAGTTTCAAGGCCGGCACTTCCGCCTGACCGATGTGCTGGGAAATGTGTTGAAGGACGTGCTGGCGTAGCGCCGCGTCACTCCGCTGCTGGCATAAAGCCATACTTCTTGAAGATTGACCGGCCCTCGGGCTTCGTGAGGAAGCCGCGAAATAAGCGGGCAGCCTCGGCATCTTTCGCCCACTTCAGAATCACGCCGCCTTGATCCATTCGGGGATAGCTGCCCAGAGGAACCTCCCAGAATCGACCCTGATCGCGCACCGCAGGCGAGATGGCCAGAGAGAGCGCCACAACTCCAATCTCGGCATTTCCGCTCTGTACGAATTGCAGCGCCTGAGCCACATTCTCACCCAGCACCAGTTTAGACTTCACCGCGTCATACACGCCCAGCGAGCGCAGCGCCGCCTCCGCCGCCCGGCCATATGGTGCATGCTGCGGATTGGCTAGAGCGATGTGGGTCACGCTCGGATGCTTGAGCGCATCGATACCGAGCTTTTGTATCTCGATCGGCGAAGCTGCAGGCACCCAAACCGCCAGCCGGCCCACCGCGTAAGAGAACTCCGTGCCGGGCAGGCTGAGTCCCTGTTCTGCAAGCTTTCGCGGGTACTCCACGTCTGCCGAGAGGAACAGGTCGAAAGGCGCCTGGTTTTGTAGCTGCGAGTAAAAGTTGCCGGATGAACCGTAGGTGACATTGACCCGGATCCCTTGGTTCTGCTTCCCAAACTCGCGACTAATCTCGTCGAGGGCGAACTTAAGATCAGCGGCAGCGGCGACGGAAACCTCCCGGTTGGCAGCACCTGACTGTGCGGTTGGCCTCTCGGACCGGCACCCTGCGAGGACCGAAAGGATCACCGCAACCGCTAGCAAGAGAGAACACCTTCGGATAAGATTCCATCGCCGCGATTTCCCGGCCTTGAGCATGCTACGTCGTAATCTTACCAGGACGCTACTTGCCTCAGAGTTGGACGATGACCGTCTTCACTTCGGTGTACTGTTGCAGCCCATACTCGCCCAGTTCACGGCCAATCCCGGACTGCTTGAAGCCGCCGAACGGGGCCCTGGGGTCCAGCACGTTGTAGCAGTTCACCCATACCGTACCGGCCCGCACGCTATTCGCGATCGAATGGGCCTTCTTGATGTCACGGGTCCAAACGGCCGCGGCCAAACCGTAGGTCGTGCGGTTGGCCCGCGTGACCACCTCGTCCGACGTCCTTAAAGGGAATGACGCTCATCACCGGTCCGAAGATTTCTTCTTTGGCGATCTTCATGTCGTCCTGAACATCGGCGAACACGGTCGGCTGGATGAAGTAGCCGCGATCTCCAACGCGATCTCCGCCGCACACAAGCTTGGCGCCCTCACTCCGGCCCGATTCGATATAGCCCATGACCTTGTCGAATTGCGATTGATCCACTTGCGGACCCTGTTCCGTCTTAGGATCGAACGGATCGCCAACCGTACGTTTCCTGGCGCGGGCCCCGCTTTTTTCTACAAACTGGTCGTAGATTTTCTCTTCGACGAACACTCTTGATCCGGCACAGCAGCACTGGCCGTGATTGAAGAAAAGCCCGAAGTGAGCGCCTTCTACCGCTTCATCCAGGTCAGTGTCCGCGAATACGATGTTCGGGCTCTTTCCGCCCAGTTCCAGCGTGACTCGCTTCAGATTGGACTTCGCCGCAGCCTCCATGATCAGATGCCCGACCTCGGTCGACCCCGTGAATGCCACCTTGTCCACATCCATATGACGGCGATGGCAGCGCCGGCGGTGGGACCAAATCCCGGCAGCAGGTTGACGACTCCCTCCGGAAATCCCGCTTCCACGATCAACTCTCCGATACGCAGGGCCGACAGGGGCGTTTGCTCGGCCGGTTTCATCACGACCGTGTTTCCGGTGGCTAACGCCGGGGCAAGCTTCCACGCCTGCATCAGCATCGGGAAATTCCAGGGAATGATCTGTCCGACTACGCCGACGGGTTCGTGCCGGGTGTAGCAGAAAAAGTTGCCGTCAATAGGGATCGTCTTGCCTTGAACCTTGTCCGCCCATCCCGCGAAATAACGGTAGCAGGCAACCGTTGCCGCAACGTCAACAGCCTTCGCCACGGAAACGGGCTTGCCGTTGTCCAGGGATTCTAGCCGGGCAAGTTCATCGGCATTCTTTTCGATCAGGTCGGCCAGACGGTTCAGCAATCGTCCTCGCTCTGACGCCAGCGTCTTGCGCCACGGCCCGTGTTCAAATGCCGCCCGCGCGGCCTTGACGGCCTTCTCCACATCGGCGGCATCGGCTTCGGCAACCTGGCAGATTTCCTCACCGGTTGAGGGATTGATCGTTCCGAACGTTTTGCCGGATTCGCTTGCGATCCAGCGATTGTTGATCAGGAGCTTCGTCGCCGAAACAGCGACTGGGCTTTTCTTGGGCGATGACAGGACAGAGGCCATACGATAGACTCCTTTTCAATCGTCTTGCTTACATAACTGCGTAAGCTACACTAGACAATAGCATGTCTGACAGATATTGGATTTGAGCCATGCCGACCGCCGCTTCTTCCGCCATACCGATTGACCGGGCCGAACTCCCCAGCATGCTTGCCACCCTAGCCTCATACGAGGGCTGGCTCGGCCCTTATCACCCTCAGACTCTTTGTTTGATGGCCCAAATTGCATTCGCGTACTGGCAGGCCGGAGAACTCGATCATGCCCGCCCACTGCTCGAAAGAGTCGTCCGCGATGTGGGCCGCCATCTCGGTTGGGACCACGACCTGCGCCTGCAAGCGATTGCTGCCTTGAGAGATCTTCTTGTCGCCCGGCAGGACTACGAACGAGCAAGGGCGGTTCAACATGAGCTTCTCGAATGCCAGATACGGCATCTGGGCAGGAATCATCCCGAGACGCTCGCGACTCGCGCCAGGCTCGCAACGATGCTGCTGGAGAAGGTGGCTGGTGAAGCCGAAAATAACCAGGGCGCCGCGGCCTTGATATGAGGCCGCGGTTCTGGCAAAAGCCTCACTGATTTCAGTCCCCTTCGCCTCGGGGCTTTTTCAGAGGCTGTGCTCCGAGTATACGCCCGGAACACAATAATGCACAAAGCCCGGCCCGGCATTGTGAACTTCCAGCGGCACCATGGTTTCGACGAACTTTCGATCCACACCGCGCCGCACTTCGGTGGGCGCAAACGAATTCAGTGCCGCGAACGATGCCTTACTCCCGAAGTCGTCCAATGCCACCCGTTGACCCCGTGCAGGCATTCTTGTACCGGCGTCATCTACTGGCTCTGTGAACGCCGGGTCCAATACCGTTTGCCGGGTGCCGCTCAAATATTGCACGAAGCTTCCGCGTTTGCCCACGTACTGGATCGCCGGAGCAGCCTGAAGTAGCAATGCGATCAACTCGGGTGGACAAGTTCTCAAATCGAACGCCAGGCTAATAGTTCCGCTGTAGTGCACGAACTCGCGCATGGCGATGGTGGCGCGATAGAGCGGCAAATCCGGGTTGCGCTTACGTTCCACATCGCGCGTCTCCTGCCGGACGCTCTGGATGGTGCCAGTCACACAGGCATGCTGCGGCACTCCAATCCTCAACCTCGCTCCTGCCAACCATTGCACCACGACGTCCGGATTCCCGGTTAAGCCGTTACCCAATGCTGCGTCAAGGAAGGCCATCTTGACTGCGTACGGCGTCGGCGTCAGAAGCGTCTTGCCTGCCGTCGACGTGGCGCGTGAACTCTTCAACGAAAACAAAGACACTGGAGCATACTGAAACACCAGCCACCGGCCTGCGTCCTGAATGTCCTGCGCCGGGTTCGGTTCTTCACTCGGCTGGGAAGTTGAGGCAGGATCGTCAAGAACAAGCGTGGCCATCGGAATCAGAGCTCCGTGGAAGTTTTTTCTAGCAGAGCTACGCCCTCCGCCAAACTCTCGAAGAAGCGGGCGTGCACAGCGTCGGGAGTAATGCTATTAAGTGTCCCGGCAATGGAATCGATGTCCTGGCGGTAGCGTTCCGAAAGCGGGCTGAGCATGGGGGCCGGCAGGTAAGAAGTTGAGGACGTCAACACTCCCGAGCACTCCAGAATGTGAGGGCTTTGCGTATTGAGTTGAGCACCCGCCGGCTTGATCAGGGTAGCCAACAACGCCTGCACCGCGGCTTGTTGGCGCGACAATCGTGCATGGCTCGAAACCACGAGTTCACGGGTTACGTCATTCACGCCGACTCTCGAGAGTTCCAGGTGGCAGACCAGCGCGTATACGCCGGAACTTGCGGGCCGATGGAAAACCGTTTGGGCGCCCGCAATGGTACCCTCGCCTCGCGGCGCCGGGCTCGCCACCTTACGCCGCTCCGGTTCGTACTTGACGTGAAAATACTGCTCCGTATGGACCTTGTTCGGTATCCCCACCACCCACCCGAACTCCGCGCACGATTTTCTCGGGACCGTTATTCCTTCCGTGAACAAGGTCCCGGCCACATCGGTCACCGCGCAGCGCGTCAGCATCTCCGTCTGGACTTCCACAGCCCCTTTCCCTTTGATGGCGCTCTTGAACTCCGCATCCACGGTAATGCGATCCGGACTGCCTGCTGCCGCCCCGGTTGAGAGCGGCTCGCCTCGCGCCCGCAGGATGGCGGTCAGGTGGCGCACATAGATATGCTTGAACATGTCGCCGGAGACCGCATTAACGCAGTGCCGCTTGCCGGTTGCGTCAATCACGTGGACCATTCGCGTCTGCTGCTGGTTCCCTTCGGTGCCCTCGCTATTCAGGTTGTGAAGCGCAAGTGTTACCTCCGCGCATAGCGACAGCGACTGAATCATACCGGGATTGCCCGCACCAGTTCGGGTTCAACTTCCGCCGCGGAAATCTTACTACGAAGGCACGAAGCCAGTCCACAGAGCAGCGATCCGGCGGCCACGTTGGAAGGCAGTCGCTCCAGGAGCTTGGCAAAGGCTTCCATCTCGTCGTTCTGAATCCGCGCGGCGCGAAGACCCATCGCATGACGCCTGGCGGTTTCCACATTGAAGCTGGAAACGAAAGCGGACACCGTCGCCAACAGTTCGTCTCTTCCCAACAGCCCGGCCCTGCGGATGTCGGAGAGAAGCCCATAACGAATTTCGCGATGATCCAGCCGGCCGTTGTGGCGAGCCGCTTGCGCTCCCACGGTTGCGCCGCGAACCGCAGCCGCCACGGCTAGCAGGCCTGGATTCCGCATCAGCATTCGAAGCTCCGGATCACGGCTCAGGATGGGAGCCACCCCATTTACGGTGAACTGTGGAAGCACCCAGTGGTCTTGAGCCCGTCTCTTGAATAAAAGCATTCCATAACCTGCGAGAAATTCCACAAACTCCGCTATCGATTCCTGCCATCGAGTCTGAAACGTACGGTGGTACTGCTTCAACAACGCGAATTCGTCGGAATGACTGTCGGTTAGCCGCCGTAAGACAACATCATGCTCACCCAAAGTCTGAAGCCACGATTGAGCCTGCTGCGGTGTGCGCAGCTCAAACCAGTCGGGGATGGCGAGCTGCTCCGTTGCCATTAGCGTATGCGCCTGGCCCATGTCCTTATAATGAGTGACCGATAGCCCGTGCACCCACCGGCGGGGCCGGCGGTATATTTCGGCGTGTTCAATCAGCAGGCGCGTCAGGCCAAGCACCGCCCGGCAATCCATCTTTACGGCAGTTCCACCAAGCCGGAGATCCCGGAAGGCAGCAACCGTTGCCATAAACTGTGCGTACGGTACGTCTGCGGGAATCGGACAATAGAGGCGGAGGTCGCCGGAGGCAAACCAGCCGGCGCTGCCCTCGAAGTACCCGCGGAAACGCAGCCACTCGATGAACGGCTCTGCCCATCGATCCTTGGTTTTGTCCTTTCGATTCGTGCCGCTGGGCTTCAGCAGTGCGTAGCCCTTGGCAGCATGCGGATTGAATAATTGAACCAGGGGCCACGAAAATACGAAGCGCGGGCAGCCGTGAAAGCATTCCCAGACTCTGGCCTCCCATTCTTCCCGCCTCATTTTCGCAAAGCGCAACACCACGTTGTTGGGTCCGCCATAGGCCTTCATTCTTCCCGCGATCGAATACATGCGGCTCACCGCCGCGGGCGCACAGGAGACGGCGCTGTCTCCAGCGGCCCCAGCGGCGTGCGACTGAACGATCCTCTCCGGCGGCAAACTCGGAGCCGCCTTTCTTGGCAGCAGGAGATAGCAAAAAATACGGAAGGCCGCCGTTTTTCGGATCGCAGACCGCAGCCGCACTCATCCTTTTATTGTCTTTTGTAGATTACACTGTATTGTATATCATAGACGCCATTCGAGGAATCGCATTTTTGGAGGAGCCATCGAATACGCAATGAGGCGCATTCGTCTAATCCTGCTTGCGGGCCGGTCATAGGGCATATTGTCGCGTTAACCATTTGCCGTCTTGTGGACGCTACAAGATCGAGCCTGTTGTGTTAAAATCACTTAGTTCTTCTCGCACAACACCTATGTTGAAACCAATGCAGGGGCGGTTATTACTCCTTTTCGGGCTGATCTCCGCGTCAACGCTCTGTTTCGGCCAGGCGGGCCGGACCGAGCTTTTTGGCAAGATTCAAGATCCTGCGGCTCTTCCGGTGTCAAAGGCCCAGGTTGAAGCTGAAGACCAGGCTACGATGGTCCGGTATTCCGCCGTTTCCGACGAACTTGGCGAGTATCACCTCCTGGGGTTGCCGGCCGGACAGTACGTGCTGACTGTCCAGCAGCCCGGCTTCCGAACCCACCGTCAGTCGGGCATCACTTTGGGATTGGCAAATCGGACCGCCCTCGATGTAAAACTTGAGGTCGGACAGCCCTCGCAGTCTATTGACGTGACCGCCGAAGCGCCCCTATTGCAAACGGCGAGTGGGGAAGTGAGTCTGAACGTTGAAGAAAAGAAAATATCCACGCTCCCGCTGGACGGACGCAACTTCATTCCGTTAGTTACGCTGGCCCCGGGCGTTGCGCTTCCCAATGGCCAGTTCCTGCCGCGAATCAACGGCAGCAGGCCGCGCACCAACGAATACATCTACGACGGCATCAGTGTTCTGCAGCCGGAGCCCGGCCAGGTGGTGTTCTATCCGATCATTGACGGCATGGCGGAGTTCAAGCTCAACATCAACGCATACTCTCCCGAGTATGGCAGGTCAAACGGCGGCACTGTGATGGTGATTGGAAAATCCGGAAGCAATGAGTTTCATGGCAGTGTGTTCGAGTTCTTTCGCAACGAAGCGTTGAACGCCAGGAACCTGTTCGCGCAGGCGGGCCCGAAGCCCGAGTTCCGCCGCAATCAATACGGTTTGACGCTGGGCGGACCCGTCCAGACCAACAAGACGTTTTTCTTCGTCGATTGGCAAGGCTCCCGGCTGCGCACCGGCACCACGCGGTTCAGCACCGTGCCTACACTGGCGCAGCGGCAAGGCGTCTTCGCCGCGGCAATCTACGATCCGGCAACGTCGCCCCGCGTGCCGTTTCCGAACAACACCATCCCGACCTCGCGCTTCGATCCACTGGCGGTTCAGGTTTTGCAGCACTATCCGGTTCCGAACCTTCCGGGGGCCGCTAACAATTACGTGCTCACCGCGACCGAACCTGATAATCAAGACCAGTTCGATACACGGCTCGACCACTACTTCGGCGAGAAACACCGCGTATTTGGACGCTACACTTACTTTCGCGACGATGATACGCCCGTGACTCCACTGCCGGACGGCAGCGGCAGCCTTACCTCCGGCGTGATCGGGCATGCGATCACGCGGGGGGATGCTTTGGCCGGTGATTACAACTTGACGGTGTCGCCCACCATGCTGAACCAGTTTCGCGTCGGGTACTCACGCCGCGGCCTGGACCAAACCTCGCTTCAGAACGGCGGCATCACCGTACCCGGACTCCCGGCGAACTCGTTTGCCTCCGCGCTGCCTATCTTCAACGTCAGTGGTTTTCAACAGATTGGTCCCACCACCGCCGCCAATTCGAACTTCACCACCTCGATTACCGAATTCCTGGACACGTTTTCCATAGTTCGCCGCAGGCACACCATTAGGTTCGGCGTCGACATTCGGCGCGAGGCGCTGGATGTACTCAACCCACCCAACCCCACCGGCTCGTTCACCATCAACACCACCGGAACCAACAGTTCGGCGGCCGCCGGCGGGAACGCGATTGCGTCGCTGCTGCTGGGGCAGGTGAACGCGTTCACCATCGACATCCAGAAGCAGGTTATTCAAGAGCGGGCACACATTGCGGAGTTTTTCATAGGCGACGATTGGAGAGTTTCCAATCGCCTGACCCTGAACATCGGCACGCGCTACACCCTCAACTTCCCGTCCACGGAAGTCCACAATCAAGGCGCCGTCTTCAACCTGGGCAGCCAGGTGTTGGATTTCCCGCATACGGCGCGCAACCTGGAGTGTTGCGATTTCGGGCCGCGTTTGGGTTTGGCCTACCAGGTCAGCGACAGTTGGGTGGTGCGTTCGGGTTATGGAATGGTCTTTTTCGAGCAGTCCGGCATTACAACTCCGTTCACGCTTCCGCAATTTCCATTCGTTCAGACCCTGGGGCAGCAGTCGCCGGACAACATTAACCCGGCGTTCGTGCTGTCCAGCGGTCCCACGGTTCAACCCACAACTCCGAATCCCAATTCCGGCCTGGGCCAGGGCGTGTTCGGAGTTCAACGCGATAACGGATCGGGCTACTCGCAGCAATGGAATTTCACGGTCCAGAAGACCTTCGGCCGAAACTTGAATTTTGAAGCCGGCTACCTGGGCTCGAAGAACACGCGGCTGGGCATTCCCGACGCCAACATCAATCAATTGCCGAGCCAGTACCTGGCGATGGGTTCAGCCCTGTTGGCCACCGTGCCCAATCCCTATTTCGGACAAATTCCCGCGTCATCTTCGCTGGGAAAGGCAACCCTGGCACAGCAGCTGTTGTTGCGCCCGTACCCGCGTTTCACCACGGTGGCCCTGTTCCGCGACAACGTCGGCAATTCGAAATACAACGCGTTCGAGGCCAAACTCGAAAAGCGCGTTTCGCGGGGACTCACGTTTACCGCCTCCTATACTTTTTCCAAGCTGCTTGACGACGCTTCGAGCGTCTTCTCGCAAACCATCTTCACCGGGCCCGTACTGAACACCACCGGGGCCGCGGACGCCTACAACCGCCACCTGGAGAAGGATGTTTCAAGCGGCGACATTCCGCAGACATTTGCGGTGGGTTGGGTCTACGACATTCCGCGCATCTGGAAGTTGGCGGGATGGCAAATCGCTGGCCTGGTGCGTGCGCAAACTGGCGACGCCGTCGCTGTCACGCAGGCGACCAACAACAATTCGAGTCTGGGCTTCGCGGTCCAGCGGCCCAACCGGATCAGCAATCCCAACCAGCTCGACGGTCGCAGCGTAGCGAAATACTTCAACACCGCGGCCTTCACCGCCGCGCCTCAGTTTGTCATTGGAACCAGCTCCCGCAACCCGGTTCGCGGTCCGGGGTTGCAGAACGCCGACCTCATGATCGGAAAGACGTTTCGCATCAGCGAGCGCCTGAACCTGGAATTTCGGGCTGAGGCATTCAATGTTTCCAACACGCCTCCGCTCAACGATCCCAACGGAAGCTTTGGCTCCGCCGCGTTCGGCACCATTGCCAGTGCCGGCAATCCCCGCGACTTCGAGTTCGTAGTCAAAGTCCACTTCTAGCCGGCCGACAGCCTACAATGTGAGGTAGTCATGGATACACGACGCTCGTTGGTTTTGGGGCTGCTGGCCACGGGCCTGCTGCCCGCACAGGACGCGCAGCCAACCGTCCAAATCACGGGAGCGGTCAAACAGGCGCTGACGCTCTCTGCCGACGATCTTGCGAAAATGCCGCGCGCAACCGTGCGCACCACCAACAACGGAATGGAGACGGTCTACGAGGGCGTCTGGCTCCATGACGTATTAAAAAAGGCCGGTGTTCCGCAGGGGAGCGAACTCCGCGGCAAGGCGCTTGCCGGCTATGTGCTCGCCGAGGCGCAGGACGGCTACCAGGTTGTCTTCTCGCTCGGCGAACTCGATCCTGCTTTTATCGACAATGAAATTCTGCTGGCCGATACCGCCAATGGCAAGCCTCTGTTCGGCGCGCAGGGGCGGTTCCGCCTGGTCGTGCCGAAGGACAAACCGGGAGCACGCTCGGTCCGAATGTTGACCAGGCTGGAAGTCGTTCAGTTGAGGAAATAGTCATCGTGAAAACGCGCGTCGAGAACCGGCTGGCCCAGATTCGAAAGAGCAGAGGCGTAGGTGCCTCGGACCTGGCACGCCGCGTCCATGTGAGCCGCCAGACCGTTTACGCGATCGAAGCCGGAACGTACGTTCCCAACACCGAAGTTGCGCTGAATCTGGCGCGCGAGTTGGAGGTGACGGTCGACGAGCTATTCTCGCTCCAGGAGGGATCCCAGCAAACGCCCGAATCTCTGGCTGCCGAGGTGCTTAGCGCAACATCGCCGGCGAAGGGCCAGCCGGTTCGAATTTGCCAGATCGGATCGCGCTGGGTCAGCGTTCCGGTCAGCGCCTCTCCTTATTACATGCCGGAGGCCGATGGCATCATCAAGCGAACCGGACGGACCAATGGCCGTGCGGATTTGGTTGTGTTCGCAAAGGAAGAAGCCGCCCAGAAGCGGCTGGTGTTAGCTGGGTGCGACCCGGCCACCGGTCTTCTTTCCCGAATGGTGGAACGGATCAGCGGGGTGGAGATCGTGGCCGCCGCGGCCTCGAGCAAGCTTGCCCTCACCTGGCTCAGCGAAGGAAAGGTGCACATCGCGGGCTCGCACCTGGAAGATCCGAAAACCGGCGAATTCAATTTGCCTTTTATCCGCAAACAGTTTCCGAACGAAGATTTCATCGTCGTCACGTTTGCGCGTTGGGAGGAAGGCCTGATCATCGCCTCCGGAAACCCGAAGAGTGTGCGTAAGATCGAGGATCTGGGCCGGAAGAATATCAAATTTGTGAATCGGGAGCCCGGTTCGGGGAGCCGCGCATTGTTGGATCAACTCCTCGGAAAGGCCGGGATGGACGCGCAGAAGGTCCAGGGATACGACCGGGTCGCCTACGGTCACCTTGCGGCTGCTTATTGTGTGGTTTCCCGGGAAGCCGATGTTTGCCTAGCGACGCGGTCTGCGGCTCAAACTTTTGGTCTGGATTTTATTCCACTCCACAGTGAGCGCTACGATCTGGTGATGCGCAAGCGGACCGCGGATCTGCCGGCGGTCAAGGCCTTCCTGGATGTCCTGCAGCGAGCTACACTGCGCCGCAAGTTAGAGGTACTGGCCGGGTATGACACGTCTGAGACGGGGGCGCTGGTTGCCTAAGTGCGTCACCCTCGGATTCGCCATCGCGGTTAGCTGGGCAGGCGCCCATTTCAGTTTGGCGGGCGCCGATTTCGAATGGAATTTGCCCAAGGGTTTTCCTCGTCCTGCGGTCCCAGCCGATAATCCGATGAGCGCCGTGAAGGTCGAACTCGGCCGCTATTTGTTCTACGACAAACGAATATCCGTGAACGGCGGAGAATCGTGCGCCAGTTGCCATCGCCAGGAACTGGCGTTCACGGATGGACGGGCCCGTGCGGAAGGCACCACTGGACAGCTCCATCCGCGCAGCAGCATGAGTCTCGTCAACGTGGCATATGCGCCGCTGTTAACCTGGGCGAATCCTACACTCGATTCGCTCGAAGAGCAGGCGCTGACGCCGATGCTGGGAGAGGCGCCGGTCGAACTCGGGTTGAAGGGACATGAGCCGGAATTCTTGAACACTCTGCGGCTGGATCCTCTATACCAGCGCCTGTTCCCCCAGGCCTTCCCCGAAGAAGGCGACGTCTACACACTCAAGAACGTCACCAAGGCGATTGCGGCCTTCGAACGCACGATCGTTTCCATGAGGTCCCCCTATGACCGATACCGCTGGGGCGGTGACTCGTCGGCGATCTCGGATTCGGCCAAGCGAGGCGAGCTTCTGTTTTCCTCCAGCGAGCGGGGTGGATGTTTTCAGTGCCACGGGGGCTGGAATTTCAGCGCCATCCGATTCGATGGATCGCCCGATCAGCGCGACCGGAACAATCCTCGGCGCGATCAGAACGATCCCCGCGGCGCCTTCTTCAACACAGGCGTATCGGCGTACGCGCCGCCCAACCGCGGTGTTTATGAACGCACGCAGCGGTCCGACGATATCGGAAAATTCCGGGCGCCCACACTCCGCAACATCGCGCTCACGGCGCCGTACATGCACGACGGCAGCCTGGCCACACTCGAAGAAGTGCTCGATCACTATATGGCTGGCGGTAAGATGAATCACCCGAACAAATCGCGCATCCTCCGGCCATTCCGCCTGACGGACGGCGAAAAGCGCGATCTGGTCGAGTTCCTCAGGTCGCTCACCGACGAAGAGTTACTTCACGATCCCCGGTGGAGCGACCCCTGGATTACAGAGAGGAATTGATCGGAGCCGCGAACGTAAGCGAGCAGTGCTCACACGCCGCCAGCGGCCTAGTCCTTTTGGAGCATCACCTCGGTCGATTTGATGACGACGGTAACCTTGTCTCCCTTCTTAAGGCCCAGTTCTTCCGCACTCCGCCGCGTGATTACGCTCTCCACCTGGCTCTTTCCGATCTTTACGACGACATGGGCCATAATGTCGCCTAGCGTCACCTCCGTAACTTTTCCTTCGAGCTGATTTCGCGCTGATATAGGCATGACCCAAGGATGGCACGGATTCGACGATTCTCGAACATATCTTCGCCGCACTACATTTTCGTTGCAATTGTACGCTTGCCTGGTTTCTAATAAATACCGGATGCTTTCCAGCCGCCGGAAGTTTGTCAAGTCCGGACTGTTCGCCGGCGCCCTGCCGCTTCTTGCCCAGCGCGGCGCGAAGACTATCGACGAAGCCGACCCGGGCAATGCCAAGCTGTGCCATCGCCTGGAAGCCGCTCGCATCACCGACGATGATCTCGGCTTTCTCCAGCAAATCGGGTTGCGGTGGGCGAGGTTGGAATATGGCGCCGGCGATATCGGTTTCGACACGCTGCGGGCGGCGCAGCAGCGGTTCGCGAAGTTCGGTATCCGGATCTATTCCGGCGTTCACTATTCGTATCGTTCGCTCAAGGTCCAGCTGGGGCAACCCGGACGGGATCGCGACATCGAAACTTATTGCCGTTTTCTGCGCGATCTTGGCAAGCTTGAGATTCCCGTCGCTTCCTATGATTTTCATCCGGCCAACACCTATACCACCAACATGGTCCAGCACCGCGGATACACCGCCCGTGAGTTCGACCTGACCGATTTCCGCAACAAAGTGGAGAAGCGGCAATTCGATCGCGAGTATTCGGCGGACGACATCTGGGCCAACTACACATACTTCATGAAGGCCGCCCTGCCCGTGGCCGAGGAAGCCGGCGTCAAACTGGCGCTGCATCCGGACGACCCTCCACTGGCCAAGATGAATGGCGTGGCCAAGCTGTTCACGCACTACGACGGCTACCATCGCGCCGAGCAGATCGCCGGCAACAGCCGGAACTGGGGGCTCACTTTCTGCGTGGGCACATGGTCTGAGGGCGGCAACGCCATGGGCAAGAATGTCTTCGAGATGATCCGCGATTTCGGCGGCCGCGGCAAAATTCTCGAGGTCCATTTCCGCAATGTAACCGGACCGCTGCCGCACTTTGTCGAGACGTTTCCCGACGATGGCTACATGGATATGTACCAGGTGATGAAAGCGCTGCGGCAGGTCCGGTTCAGCGGCGCCGCGGAACCAGACCATGTTCCGAAGCTTGCCGGCGATAGCGGACTGCTTCGTGCCGGCACGGCGTACTGCATCGCGTACATGCGCGCCCTGCTTCGGCGGGCGAATGAAGACGTGGGGTAGGCGGGGCGGCCTGCTTCGGGTGCCTGCTTCGGGTGCCTGCTTCGAGGGCCTGCTTCGGGGGCCCGGCTCAGTGCCGGCCGATAAGCATCTCGGTATAAAGCCGCTCCATATTCCGGGCGAAGCTGTGCGTGTCGCAGACCGCAGAGTCACTGAGCCGCGAGCGCATGTGTCGTCTGAGGTCCACGAGACTGTCTGGGGAATTCGCCAGGCTGATCGCCCCCGATATGGAGTCTTCGAGTCCTTGGCCTACCAGCTTTCCGAGGCCCGCGGCCTGCAGAATGGAGGCGCTGGTTCGCGATACCCAACGATCTCCGGAAAAGGTGACCACCGGGACACCCTGCCAGATCGCCTCCGTAGTAGTTGTGCCGCCATTGTAGGGGAAAGTGTCCAGTGCGATATCGATCTCGCCGTAAGTCTCAAGGAACCGGTAGTGATCCGAGGGGCCTTCTAAGCGAATCCTTTGGGCGGAGACATCATGCCGCTCGAAGAGGCTATGCACGAACTGCCGGGCGCCCGGCGACCCAAGCATTCCGTTCTTCACGATCAGGGAACTATCGGGAACCTGCCGGAGAATCCTGCTCCATGCGCCGATCACTTCGTCGGTGATCTTGTATTGCGACGCCAGGCAACCGAAGGTAATGGCTCCCTTGGTCAGGAACGGCGGGTCTACCACAGGCGGCACGGGATAAGTCACTTCGAAAGTCAGATAGCTGCCCGGCACGCGCACAATCTTTTCACAATAGAACTTCTCCTCTTCCGGAGGAATCACCGCGTCGTCACCGATCAGGTAGTCGTAGCTCGCGATCCCGGTAGTGGCATACATGTTGAACCAGCCCACCACCACCGGGGCCGGCCGCAGCGTAAATAGCGGCAGCCGCTCCATCGCGCTGTAGCCATTCAGGTCGACCAGCAGATCGATTCCCGCATGCTCCATCTGTTGGGCAAGCGTCTGGTTGGAGACTCCGGTGGTGTCATGAAACCGGTCCTGCGGGTGAACCTGATAGCCATACCGGATCTGGGACGCTGCTGCATCCGAGAAGAGATGAATTTCGAATTGCCGCCGATCGTGATGATTGATCAGGCCCCAGACGGGCTTCATCCAGTTGTGATCCTGAAAAAAGGAAGAGATGTAGCCGATGCGCCACGGCTGGTCGCCTGTTTTCACCCGGCGCGGCGAGTGTTCAGTCGGCCGCGCTGTAGGGAGTTGGCGTTCCGCCCAGGTGCGCCGTGCATCGAGTATGGCTTGGTTGTCGCTTGCCGGACTGCCGGGGATGATCACGGCAATTGCCGCTTCTGGCAGCGCCGGGTCGCCTCCCAGGGCCGCCTGGCGAAACAGGTCCAGCGCTTCCTCCACCTGACCCAGCTTGAATAAGACCTGTCCGAGATTGTGCTGAGCCTCCGGCCAATCCGGCTGAATCTCCAACGCCCGCAGGAAGCAGGCCATGGCGGTCGCGTATTCCTTCCGGGAGCTTTCCGCGCACCCGGCCGAGTACCAGGCGCGAGATAATTTCGGATTGAGTTGCAGCGATCGCTGATACGCGGCACTAGCCGCCGGAAGCTGCCGGAGTGTCTGCAGTGCGTTGCCTAAGTCGCAGTGTAAGTCTGCGTCATCGGGCATCAAAACGATAGCCCTCTTAAGAAAGGGGACGGCATCTTCGGCTCGCGCCAATATCTGCAGCACTTGACCCAGGCCGGCCAGGGCGCGCGCGTGCTTGGGGTCGCTGTCTATGGCCCGGCGAAAGCACTCCGCGGCCGGCTCCATCTGCCCGTTTGCCAGGTAAACGCTGCCTAGATTGTAGTGCGCGGCGGTGTAGCCGGAATCGCGCGCCAGGGCTTGCTGGTATGCTTCAATCGCGTCCTCCAGGCGCCCTTGCTTCTTGCACAGAACGCCCAGGTTGTTGTAATTATCGGCGGAATCGTCCAGGGCAATCGCCCGCCGGAAGCTGGCTTCCGCTTCGTCCGCCATCCCGAGCGCCATCAAGTCAAGTCCCAAGAGGCTGTAACACTTCCCCTGGTCCGGCCCACTAATCAGAGCCCGGCGAACCAGTTCCACTGCTTCAGCAGGTCGGCCGGCCTGATGAGCGATCACCCCCAGCAGGTATAAAACTTCGCTGTGATCGGGTGTGGCTCGCAGAATCTCCTGGTAAAGCCGGCTCGCCTCCGCCACATTTCCGGCACAATGATGATCGAACGCCTGCCGGAACAAATTGTCTTCACGCTCCGTCAGGCGTTTCACAAACCGTAGCGGCCTGGCGAGAATAGATGATGTGGATCGACCGCCGCCTTGAGGGTCTCCGCCAAATGCCAGAAGCTCCGCCCCTGTTGAGGTAGCGTCTCCATGACGGCAATGTTGATGCGGTAAGGAAAGCAGCCGGCCTTCTTTCCTTCCTGCATAAGCGTCTCGAAACACCGGTGCGCGTTGTCCTTGTCCTCAGGCCGCTTATAGATAATCGGAATCACTCCCATCGCGCAGCGGTCGTTGACCGTCGTCAATGAGATTGCTTCGGGGAAGCCGTAAGCGCGGAGCGTCGTCTGAATCGTTACGATCATTTGTGAGATCAGACTTTCCTTCAGCGGAATAATGGGCGCATACCAGATAACGCCCACGCCCTCCTTGATCGGATCTTTCAAACCGCCGGGACCAATCGGCACATACTTATATACCAGTCTCAGCTCCAGGGCGCGCGGCTCGCCGCGTACGATTTGCAGAATGTCCCGGCCCTGTTTAACCTGGCGCGCGAGCTTTTTCCCGAGCGTTCCCGGCATATACTTCGCCAGCACGTTAAAACGGCGGATGCGGTTTTCGTTCAGGAAAATAATCTGCGATAGATGCGGCTTTAAGATTTTCTTCAGCGCGCGTCGCGCCGCCCGGACCATGGAGTTTCGGCAATGAAGAACGCCGAATCCCACCCAGGCAAACTCCCGCGACAGGCCCATGCCCAGTTCCGAGGTGTCCAGCGTCAGACAGAATTGCGCGTGGTTCATGAGTTTGATGCCGCCCGCAATGCCGCGCAAGCTGTCCAGCGCCTCTCTGCAGTGCCCCACCACCGCTGGCAGTTGCGCCTCCTCTTTAATCGTAAAAACGTAAACCTCAATGTGTTCCGGCCGCCGCCTCAGCGCGATGGTCAGCGCTGTTACAATTCCAAAATTCCCCTGTGCGAATAGCCCGTCGAGGTACGGCCCGATTCCCCATTTCCAGGAACTCTGCGCAGTCGGCATTCCCAGGCTGGCCAGGGACGACTCGTATATCGTGCCATCGGGCAAGACGGCCCGCAGTGAACGCACGGCTCCAAAATGATCCTCTTCCGGCGTAATTCCGAAACCCCGCTCCATGGCGTTGCCCAAAAGGCTGACCGTCGGTCCTGCGCCCGTGGTTGGGACGAAGAAATCCAGTCCGGACTCCTTAAAATATCTGGAGAGTTGCCCTTGGGTGACCCCCGGCTCCAGCGTGATCAACCCCAATTCCTGGTCCAGTTCAATGATCCGGTTCATCCCCGAAAGATCCACTAGAACGCAATCGTTTTCCACCGGAAGCGCGGTGCCGTAGCCCCAGTTGTGACCCGTGGAAAACGCATAAAGGCGCACTTGATGCCGAACCGCGATGCGGACGATCTGCTGGACGCTCTCTTCGTCCTCGGGCTTAAGCGCGGCCAGCACCGACCGGGTGAGGCTCAGGCAATTGACGAGGTAAGGAGCGAGGGCCTCTCCCACCAGAATCTGTTCGGGACGAAGCATCTCGCTCCATTCGGCCAGTGCGCCGGACGTGCGCTCAGACGACGATCCATCCCCGGGTCTGCTTTGCAAATTAAGTGACACTACCAACTATAGCGAATAGCGCCCCGCCTCGATCACGTGCCGCGCAATCTGGCGGCCCAGGGCAATGGTGTCGGCAGGCTCATGTTTTGCGAGCTTGCGTAGAATCGCCATCTGGGTCCTCAGCATGTCTCCCTCGGCCACCGCGGCCGTCACCTTGCGCGCTGAGAACTCCACCGTCTGCATGGCCTTCGCCGCATAATATTGCGTGATCGCAATCGCCTGCCTGGCCGCAGCCTCGCCTCGGCTATCCACCAGTTTGCCGGCGCGCAGGATGCAACTCTCCAAGGCGTAGACCTCGGTGATGCAATCGGCCAGCGCGCCCATGATCTCCTGCTGGTCCGCCAGGGCCTGCATGTACTTCTGCGATGCGGCGCCCGCTGCAAACAGGGTCAGCTTCTTGGCTTGGGCCAGCAGTTTGTACTCGGCCGCCAGCGGCCCTTCCCGCGGTTCGCCGCCGGTTGGGCCGGACATCACCTCATCCATGACCTGCTTGATCGCCTGCAACAACGGTAACTGGCCCGCCATCGCCCGCTTCATCATCCAACCTGTGATGATCAGCCGGTTGATTTCATTGGTACCCTCGAAGATGCGGTTAATCCGCGAATCGCGGTACGCCCGTTCCGCCGGGTACTCCTCCACGAATCCGTACCCGGCGTAGATCTGAACCACGTGATCCACCACCATGTCGAGCATCTCCGATCCCCAGACCTTCAAGATCGAGCACTCCACCGCGTACTCCTCGATGCGCTTCTGAATTTCCCGCGAAGCCCCGTCTGCGTGGGCATCCAGATCGGCCAGCGCCGCGTCGATCATGCCGATGGTTCGGTAGGTCAAACTCTCACCGGCGTAAACTCCGGCCGCGCACTCCGCCAGCTTCTCCTGGATCAGTCCGAACTCGCATATCGCCTTTCCAAATGCCTTGCGCTCCTTGGCATACTGAATGGCCCTCTGCAATCCGTGCCGCGCTCCTCCAACGCAGGCGGCGCCCAGCTTGAAGCGTCCAATGTTCAGGATATTGAATGCTATGTGGTGCCCTTTGCCCGGCTCGCCCAGCAGATTCTCCACCGGCACCTGGCAGTCGGCCAGAATCAGCGGGCAAGTGGATGAGCCCCGAATGCCGAGCTTGTGCTCCTCCGGTCCCACCGAGAATCCGGGCGTATTGCGGTCAATAATAAACGCGGAGAATTTCTCGCCGTCGATCTTTGCGAACACCGTGAAAACGTCGGCGAAGCCGCTGTTCGTGATCCACATTTTTTCGCCGTTCAGCACATAGTGCCGGCCATCCTCGGACAGCACCGCGCGCGTCCGGCAATTCATGGCATCGGAAGCCGACGACGATTCGGAGAGTGCATACGCCCCGATCCATTCGCCCGAGGCCAGCCTGGGCAGATACTTTTGCTTCTGCGCCACCGTCCCGTACCACACAATCGGCAGCGTCCCGATTCCTACGTGCGCGCTGAAAGCTACTGAGAAGCTGGCCAAGCTGGCTCATCGACTCCGCAATAATCGCCGACGTCGCCTTGTCCATCTCCAGGCCGCCGTACGCTTCCGGAACGTCCACCCCCATCAAGCCCAAGTCACCGGCCTTGCGCAGCAAGCTCCTGGTTACTTCAAAATTCTTGGCCTCGATCTCCTGGGCGGCCGGCATCACCTCATTGGTTGTAAACTCCACCGTCGTCTTGGCGATCTGCCGGTGTTCATCGGTAAAGTCCTCAGGCGTGAAGATGTCCTGCGGTTCGCGCTCCTCCGTCAGAAAACTGCCGCCTTTGATCCGCTTGGGCGTTACCTGCGTTTTGCTGGTTGCCATATTAGTAACCCCTACCGTACCTCTCTCACCGCTGCGCCGCAACCGGGTTCCGCAATTCAGTTTTGGCTCACTCCAGGCGAATCGCTAACCGGTCAAGAGAACACATAGGACTACTTCAATACGTTCGAATTGAATTTTGGCTCACTTTAAGAGTCATTACGTGCTAGACTGAGCCGGTGAAAGCTGATCAATCTCTTCTTGAAGCTGCATTAGTTGGATATCAGACGCAACTCACTCAGATCCAACAAGCAATGACAGACATCCGACAGAAGCTTGGCCAGAAAACCGCCAATGCCGGAGCTTCGGCTGTCGGCCCCACTAAGCGAAAGATGTCAGCCGCGGCCCGCAAAAGAATCGCTGCGGCCCAGAAGAAACGTTGGGCTGAGTACAAGAAACAAAAGGCGGCCGCGAAGTAAGGCCGGAGATTTCTAGAGAGGCGCCTGCCGGTTCAAAAAGGCGTGTGGTGCAATCCGCCTTGGACTCCGGGCTGGCTGGATGCCGAAGGAGAGCCATTGAACCAGGCTTGAGGATGGATTGGGTTTTCGCCTCTTGTATTCTGTTCGTCTCCACTTGCGCGCCGAAGCGATTCGCTTGATTACCTTGGTAGGTAGCGGTCGTCTATCCGGTACTGCTTGGGCCGTCAGCGTGTGTCTCTCGCCAATCCGCCGGCGAATTTCCAGGATCGCTTGATTCACTTGTGCAAGCTCGTACCCGTAGCCGCGTAACACATCACGAAGAAAATTGGGGTTGGTTTTGTTCATTAGACCGTGCATCATGGGACGGATCGCAAGAGTTGGCTGCTGCCATACCTTGTACGAATAGCGGCGATTTCTCGGGAAGATCAAGCCGGAGATCAAGCCGGGGCATCCTTTCCCGTGGAGTCTTGCCCGTAGACTAAGTCACCTTCACTATCAGTCTCGCCCTGGAACCCTTCGACGTCTGGTGCGGCCCGGAGGGTGGAATAAGCCCTGCGCACCGTTCCATAACCGAACCCGGTATTGCGGGCGATTTCCCGAAAACTTAACCCCTGGTTTCGGAGCTCCCTGACGCGCTCCGGCGCAATGTATCGGCGGGGCCGTCCTACTGAGTTATGTCCTGTCCGCGGCATTGTGAATTCCAATACTCCGATTTCCAAAAGAGACATCGTAAACCGTGAGGCCCTTGGAATTCTGAAAGAAGTATCCGTTGGTCAACTTAGTGACCAGCGGCTCTATTCGGCTTCGCGTGCCTCAATACGGGGCCGCACCTCTAGGAAGTACCGCGACCTTGGGAAGCGGCCCATGCTTTGGCGTTCCTGCTATACTTCGGTTCTTGTGAATCCAGGAAACCCCGTCACCGTAGTGATCGTGGACGATCACCCTGTGGTTCGTGATGGCCTGAATGCGGTGCTCTCGGTTGAACCCGCCATCTCGGTAGTCGGAGAGGCGGGAACCGGCGCTGAAGCCATCATTTTGGTCAATAAATTGCGGCCTGCTGTCGTTCTGATGGATCTCCTGTTGCCTGACATCGAAGGTTCCGAAGTCATCAGGCGCGTTTGCAGCCGCTTTTCTGACATAGCATTCATAGTACTTACAGCCGCCGCCGGCGATGAAGAGATTTACCGCGCGCTTGAGGCCGGAGCACGCGGATATCTTTTCAAAGATATGGCCAGGAAGGAACTGGTCCAGGCTATACATGCGGTGCACAAAGGCCAGCGTTACATTCCCGCCCAGGTAGGCAGCAGGATTGCCGAAAACCTTCCACGGCCCGATCTAACCGCGCGCGAGACGGAAGTGCTTCAACTGGTTGCCACGGGCTTGCGCAATAAAGAGATTGCCTACCGGCTGGCAATTTCCGAGGCTACTGCCAACGCGCACGTCAAACACATCCTGGAAAAGCTGCACGCCTCGGACCGTACCCAGGCCGTCACCACGGCTCTGCGGCGCGGAATTATCCGGCTGTAATCGCTGTCGCCCGCAAGCCTTCCAGCGCCTGCAGCGCGGCATCCTTGATCGTTCCCAGGCCCTTGGCGCCACGCTCGGCCTTCCGGCGATCCATCGAATCGTCTTCCCGGACTAAGCGCACTGCAACTCCTGTCACACGCCCCACGATTTCCACTTCACTTGGATACGCGAAGACCTGTATGCTGCATGGAGAGAGGGGGTGCGGAATCGAGGTAAGATGCCCGCGGCTGATCTCGCACCAGGAACACAAGTAACCCGAGCGTGACTCCAGAAAATACACCGGCCTGTCAAACTCGGTCCGGTATTGCGCCGATCTGGCTACCTTCTGCTGCGAGTGGTCAATCTGCACAATCGAGCCCGGACGAATCAGCGGATACATCGTATAGTCCGTGAGGCCAATGAACCCGTAGTGAAATCCCGGCTGGTTTAGCGATTCAAGCAGCGGCGCCGGCACTTCCCCCCAAACCTGAACCATGTCCGGCACAAGGTTGTTTCGGGCTGCTGGCGGCGTCGAGTTGAAATGAACCGGAAACGGAATCGCCTTCTTGCCGCCGGTCTCCCCCATCGGCGCCAGGTGCGTTTGCGGAAACTGCATGCGGACGTGCAACCGCGCGGCGGCGTCCGGATTGAGGTAAGTTGCAATCAACTCGTCCATCGGCACACCGTAGATCGAGCTGAGCGTAAACAGCTTATAGACGCTCGGTATGGATGCCTGCTTCTCGATTTGAACCAGCCGCGCATGCGAGATCGCATACTCGCTATTCCCCTGCCTGGCGGCCACTTCCCGGCTAAACTCCTCTACCTTTCGAGTGGTGAGACCCAGTCTGGTTCGCAAGCGCCGCAGGCAACCCCCCGCTTTTGCGACGCCCTCTTCGGTAGCATCTCCTTTCAAATGCCGCCCTGCCAAGGGCGCCGCGGAGGCTCTCGCACATTCAGCATTTGTCATCTGGTTTCTGTCCTCCTGCTTAAAAGGCTTAAAAGGCAACTCCGGCCGGGCCGAACGAACTGATGGCTTCGCTCTGCCGGCCGGTGCCCGATCGCGCGGTCTACTCCTCGTCGAATTCTTCTTCCGGTGCGAACTCGAAGAAGTTCACCACCCAGGTGGCATCAATATCGTCACCCGTTGGAGCGACGCCGAGGACAACATCCTGGACATCGCCGACTTGGTTTAGCTTGGGACTTTCATACATACGTTCGATCCTCCTTGTGTTATTCAACTTCCTGCTTCTTCGTAAGTGCTAAATGCGCTCCAAGACTTGCAATCTGCGCTGAAAGACCGGCGAATCGTTCACGATTCTTCCACCCACTTCCACCCATGCATGGCTCAGGAAAGGCGCCAGCCGGTAGCCGATCACGACGTCTGCGTCGATGCCGTAAGCACGCAGTGCGCGCGCCGTCACAACCGAGCGTTGGAGACACTTTACCGGCTTCCAGTAGAACGGGATAATGCGCCCCACAGCCTCACAAATCGCGGACTCAAGGGCTCGCTTGCAGCGCGAGTCGCAAAACTCGCGGATGGGCATCGGGCGGCGGACGCCGCGGAAGCCAAGAATCGCCATCGCCAGGTCGTAGCGGAACAACTCCTTCAGCAAACGGCTAAGTAACAGCACTCTACTAAGTCGGACCTGTCTCCGGCATGTTCGGCATATTCAACGATCCGTCTTGCGAGACAGAAATCCCTGAGATTCCAGTTCCGCGATGAAGCGGCCTGCGTCCTGCCTTACCCGCCCGTCCGGCACGCCATACTCGCGGCCGATCTGCGCGCTAATCTCGTCTACGCTCCGGCGATCCTGCAGCCCCTTCCAGATTCGTGCTCCAACTCCATTCGAGGTGTAGACGATACCTCTGGCAGTATGCAGAAACACCGCGCCATCCTGGCTCAGCGATACACTGCAATCGGGCGACACTGTAACTGGATTGTGTTGCGCGGTTCGGCGGAAAAGTTTTAACATTTCTGGGGCTCTTTACTGACCAGTTCAAGTTACGACAGTTCCGTCCTGCCTCCTACCTGAGTTCTGATAACTTGGCTCTAGCCTTTACGGGGGATTCCCGCATAGCTCTTTTCTGCCGCCATTCGACCGGCCGTCAGGGAGCGCAGCCGGAAAATGCCCTTGAGATCCAGTTGCGGTACATTAGAGTCGAACTTACACGCCGGGAAAGCCAAGTGCGCCCAGTCCCCATAGTCGTACTGTTCGCCCTCTCGGGAAAGTTACTCTTCTCTCTCGATCCGGCCTTAGCCGTATCGCAATACCTTCGCACCAGTTGGACGCATGAGGAGGGTGTCGACGTCCCCGCCGTTCAAGCCGTCGCGCAAGGCCCCGAAGGATATCTCTGGCTGGGTACCAGCAAGGGATTGATACGGTTCGATGGCATGCGCTTCTTCCGTTGGGAGCCGCGCGCCGGAGAGAAACTTCCCAGCAATGACATCCGGTTCCTGATTGCCTCCCCCGGGCAAGGGCTTTGGATTGGAACCACTTTGGGGGTCAGCCGGTTGGCGGACGGAAGCCTCACCGGCTACCCGGAAGCCGATCGCTGGCTCGGCGGAAGCGTCGTCGCCATGATGCAGGATCATCTGGGAAGACTGTGGATGCGGGGCCAGCGGCCTGGCGGCGGCGGCGTGGGAGCCCTGCAGCGCGATGGTTCGTTCCAGGTTTATAGCCAGTCCGACGGTTTGCCGGCTGCCGGAGTGCGAACCCTGTTCGAAGACCATCTGCATAACTTTTGGATCGGAACACCCCGGGGATTGTGCCGCTGGGTGCCCGGCAGCCCGGCAGCCTGTTTGAGCATCCAGCCAGTCAGCGTCTTCTCATTGGTTGAAAATGCAGACGGCGAACTGCTTATCGGAGACGACATCAGCAAGAGTACCCTACGCCTGTCAAACGGGAAACTGGAACCGATCTTTGCCCGGCTGGGCAATGCCTCTCCGTTCCCCAGAGACATGCTCCGCGATCATGACGGCAACATCTGGATTTCCACTTTAGGTCAAGGTCTGTTGCGCCTGAGGGAGGGCCGGCTTGAGCGCATCACGCACCGCAACGGTCTTTCGAGCGACATGATCAACGCTTTGACGGAAGATCGGGAGGGCAACATTTGGTTAGGCACCGCCAGGGGCATTGAACGGCTCAGGGATCCCAAGGTCGCGCACCTGGGTACCCTTGACGGCCTGTCGAGCGATCTGGTCACCACGGTTTATTCCGTCAATCCAGGCGCTATTTGGATCGGAACCTCCGGCGGCGGCTTGAACCGTCTGGTTGGCGGCCGTATCACCCAATTCCTGATGGATTCAGGCTTGCCGAGCACTACCGTGTTTTCCCTGGGTTCCGATGTGGGTTCCGATGGCAGCGCCAGGTTGTGGGCCGGCACAAGTGGCGGACTCGCCTATTTCACCGGTAGTCGATTCATCCAGGTTCGAAGTGCCGGCGGCCAGCCTCTCGAACGCGTCTTCGCCATCAGCCGGGACCGCACTGGCGCCATCGCGCTGGCCGATGCCGCGCAGGGCCTGTTCACAGTACGCAACAACATCGCGCGGCCGCTGAGCATTCCCGGCTTGCGAACCCAGGGCATCTACCAGCTTCAATTCGATCGGGATGGTGTTCTTTGGATTGGGTATTACTCGGGTGGTATCACTGCCCTGTCCGGAACTTCGGCCAGGGTCTATACCGTGCACGACGGTTTAGGAGAAGGTCCGGTTCGCGCGATCTATCAGGACCGGACAGGAGCCATCTGGGCCGGAACGGGAACCGGCTTGAGCCGATTCCGAAACGGCGCCTGGACCAATTGGACAACCCGTCACGGCTTGCCCGAAGGCGGCGTGCATGGCATCGTGGAAGACGATCGCCAGGGCGCCTTCTGGCTGGTCACCACCATCGGTCTGGTACGCGTGCCGCTTGCCGACCTTGACGCCACCCAGCCCGCCCCGAATGCACCTCCCAGGCGTCTCACCCTTCGACTGGTCGGCGAAAACGACGGCCTCCGCCTGGCCAGTAGCGGCAACATGCTCAACCCGCGTGCCATCAAATCCGACGACGGAAGAATCTGGCTTTGCACGCAAGATGGCGTCGCCATAGTGGACCCGGATCGCATGCGCAGCAATTTGGTGCCGCCCCCGGTCGTGATCGAGCAGGTGGCGGTCGATGGCAAACCGCTGGACGTAAACTCTCCCTCGGGAGTCGCCTTTCAGGGCAGCCGGTTGGAGATCGCATTTACCGCTTTGAGCTTGATGGCTCCGGAACGCATCCGCTTCAAATACCGCCTGGACGGGCTCGATCGTGATTGGACCGAAGACGACACGCACCGCAGCGTGCTTTATATCAATCTGCCGCCGCGCCAATATCGCTTCCACGTGATCGCCTCCAATAACGACGGCGTCTGGAACAACAAGGGCGCCATCCTGGCGCTTCGCGTGACACCCCATTTTTACCAGACCAAATGGTTCCTGGCCTTCTGCTTGGCTCTAGCGGCCTCCACCGTATGGGCCGTGGACCAGTTCCGTGTGCGCGGGGTGGTGTCCCGTTTCCGCCTGATCGCCCAGGAACGCGCACGCCTCACGCGCGAGCTCCACGATTCTTTGCTGCAGGGGTTTGCCGGCGTCGTATTCCAGTTGGAGGCGGCAGCCCGCCAGCTCGACACCGCTCCGGAGGCCGGCAAACAACGGTTGGAACGGGCCATCGATCAGGCGGATCAGACCTTACAGGAAGCCCGCCTTACGATTCTCAGCATGCGTCTTCCCGAGCTTGAAAACAGCACCCTCCCGGAAGCCTTGTCCGCCATTGCCGCGCGGCTCACCGAGGGCACGCCGGTTGTCTTCCGCCTGGAGGTGAAAGGCCGCGTGCGGCAGTTGCCCTATGACGCACAGGCCAACATATATTTGATCGGCCGTGAGGCCATCACCAATTCCGTGAACCACGCGCGGGCCTCAAAAATCCTGGCCGTGCTGGCCTATTCCGAAAAAGAACTCCGCCTGACCGTTCAGGACGACGGCTCAGGCTTTGACCCGCAAGAAGCCCTTGCCAAGAAGGACCACTGGGGAATGGCCGGCATGCGCGAGCGCGCAAAATCCATTGGCGCGTCTTTTGCCCTCGATACCTCGCTAGGGCGAGGCACCAAGATTGAGCTCGTCTTCAAGGGAAAGGGATGATCGTCTGGTCGCAGCGCCAAGCCTCGTTCGCCGATCTCGCTGAGCTTCGCCGTGGTAACGCCGGCGGTCGAAGCCGCCGGTTCTTCCAAGTCTGGTCCCCACCAGTGGCGCTGATCTAAAACACATTCGGCCTATTTGCCGATAGCCGAGCGCCGCCAGCCGTCATCGCCTCCGCGCCCCCACTCCTTCGCCTTCTCTCCGCGCCGTCCTCCGCGGCTCCGCGTCTCCGCGGTAAATAATCGCCTCCAATCCCTCTCCAACTCCGCAACCAAAACTCAAACAGCAACACCTGTCGCAATTGCGGTTCGTTGCAAGCCAGGCCTTGAACAAACCGCCTCAGCCGTTCTGTAATGGTCCGGCCATCCACGTATCCCAGGCCAACCAGCCGCATCTCGCGCGGCTTCGCAAGTAACTCGGTTGCCAGCGGCATCAACGCCTTCCTGTAGACGCTCGTGTAGACCGCCTTTGACTTTCTCTGCAAGACCGCCGCCGGCAGGAATTGAGCGAAAGCGCGCCGCATCAGCCGCCTGGGTTCGCCCGGCCGGCAGACTTCGGCGGGCGGGATGGTTAACATGAATTCCACCAGCGGACGATGCGCAAACGGATGTGTATACGAGATGTGCTGCAAGGCTTCCGGAGTTTGCAGCGTTCGAGCCGCCAGCATCTCGCTCACGGCGCGGAACCGCCATCGCCGGCCGGGGCTGGCCTCTTGCCAGCTGCCCCTTCGCAGATCCACTTCAGCGCCCGCAACCCTTTTCCGAAATTCCTTAGCCAGGGAGTCCGCCGGCGCCGTGCCCGATACCTCGTTTGAGTGGCCCAAATCCGCGGCAGGCGTCCAGCCGGAGTAGTTGCTTCGCAGCGCCCGCCAGAGAATCGGGTAGATCGGAACCCGCAGCGCCTGGCTCCATTCAAAAGCCTCGCGGGCCGCCTGCCACCACTGGCCCCGGTGAATATAATCCGCCGCCTGGTTCGAATCGTCCACTATGTTGCCCATCGTCAGGTCGCCTAGCTGTCCCGTGAGAAATACGCCCGACCCTATATCCGCCAATTGACCTGCCAGTTCCGTCAGCCTGGGTTCCCACCAGGCCGGTGCCGCAGCGCCCGCCTGCGTCAACGCCACGAATGGATATTCTTCCAGGTCAAGATGTATGCCCGTGGCGTGGCGCCCCCGTTCCACGGCTCTGAAATATTTTTCGTCGGTGGAGCCCTTGTGGGTGTAGGTGAATGTGATCGGCCTCGAAACGCCGTTCGAATGTTCTTCCGCAATGCTGTCGGCCATGCAGACTATCGAGGACGAATCCAGTCCGCCGCTCAGTTCAGCGCATACCGGAGTGTCCCGCCTGAGGCGAACGCTCACCGCCTCTCGAAACAGATTCCGCAACTGCTCATCGTAACCCTCCCGGTTTCCAAATCGCGTCTCACGGTGGACCGGGAGTTCCCAGAACGCCTTGGTCGAAACGCCTCTTGCCGTTACGCAAACCGCGTGGCCGGGCGGAACCGGATAAATGCCGCGATACGGTGTCCGATCCACCGCGCTTCCCCGGGTCAGAAAACTCGCGGCGTACTCATCGTCAATCTCATTCCTTCCGCTCCACGTCACCAGGTGCGACAGGCTGGAGCCCCACAACAGGCAGTCCGCTGTCCGGCAGTAATACAATGGGCGGACGCCGGCGTAATCGCTCGCCAGCATCACACTGCGCGAAGCCGGATCCCACATCGCCAGGCTCCAATCGCCGATAAGGCCGCCCCATCCGTCCAAGCCCTTGGCCTGATACAGCCGAAGCGCCAGCCCGCTGTTGGAACATCGTGGTGGAGCGTCGTGCCCCAATTGAGCCAGCACGTCCCCGCGATTATCTAATCGTCCGTCCCAGGCGCAAATGTCATCGTCTTCTGAGACCGCTAGTCCGTCATCCGCAGCCGAATCGAAGCGTGAAGCCGCGTATCCCATCAGCAGCCCCGCGGCGCCCAGCAAGCGGGTTGGCCCGGCATGCGGGTCCACCAGTCCGCCGCGCACCCAGGCCGCATCGCCATAAGGCACGGGGCGGGAATCGAAGTAAAAGACGCCGCTTAGTTTAGCCATTTTCTCCCTGTCCCGCGGCAAAGTGGTACGAACCCAGCACCAGCCTCAAAACAATCCCCAGCTCATCGGAATTGCGCGGCGCGTAAACCATCACCAGTGTCTCCGGCATAGCGCCCAATCGCGCCGCCGGATGCTGCTCGGCCCACTCCTGATGAACCGCGCGCTTCCGCAGATCGGTCGGCAGGGTCAGATGTATGCTGCCTTCGGGCGGTGGATGCAGATGGCAGAATTCATGGCCGTCAATGAAGGCGCTAGGCGGCCCGGCGGCAAACGCGTCCGGCAAACTGAGGGCCCGGCTCTCCGGCGACGCCATCCGGCTCTGTTTGGCTCGAACATTGGGAAAGCCCAGGCACTGGCTGAAAAGTTCCTTGACCATCTCTACCGGCGGCCACTGATCCAGTTGCACGTAAGGCAAGGCCCAGCAGCTCCTGGGACGTGGGCCCTGCCTCAGCGGTAATTGCAAGGCCAGATCGGCCTCGGACAAAGCAAAAGCGGTTTTCATGCAAACAGGTTCTTCCACAACTCTACGCCCCGAAGACCTTGCGCAAATCCCGCAACTCAGCCACCCGCTTCTCACCAGATCTGATAGTCGACAGATCCCCTGTTTCTATCCGCGAGCACTCTCCTGGTCAACATCCTGACCGGTAACGCCGGCGGTCGAAGCCGCCGGTTCTTGCCCTGGTAACGCCGGCGATCTTGTCGCCGGTGCCTCTCGCAGCATGGCCATCGCGAGACCTGCCCAAAATGTACAGAAAATCACGTGCTATAGTAGTCCTAGTACCTTTACAGCAAGGAGCTCTAATGCAATCGAAGTCGCCCGCCATCGCATTGATTCTCTTAGCTTTTTCCTCTGCGTCCGCCCAGTCTCCCACCATAGGCAATTGCAGCGTCCTTCCTGCGGACAATATCTGGAACACTCCGGTCGACCAACTCCCCGTCTTCACCAGTTCAGCCGCCTGGGTCACCACCATCGGCCCCACCAAACCCGTGCACGCCGATTTCGGCTCTGGCCTCTACAACGGAGCGCCTATCGGCATCCCCTACGTAACCGTGCCCGGAACCCAGACCAAGTACCCCGCAGCCTTCACCTACGCCAGCGAAAGCGACCCGGGCCCTTACGCCATTCCCCTGAATGCGCCCATCGAAGGCGGCAGCCAGAGCACCGGAGACCGCCACGCCCTCTCCATCGATACCGATCACTGCATCCTGTATGAGCTCTACGCCGCCTATCCCCAGGCCGCCAGTTGGACCGCCGGGTCGGGAGCGATTTTCAACCTGATCTCAAATGCCCTGCGCCCCTCCGGGTGGACCTCGACCGACGCCGCCGGCCTCCCCGTCTTCCCCGGCCTCCTTCGCTACGACGAAATTGCCGCCGGCGAAATCAGCCACGCCATTCGCTTCACCGTACCCCAGACGCAGCACGCCTTTGTCTGGCCCGCCCGCCACTCCGCCTCCAGCCTGACCGGCACCCAATATCCCCCGATGGGCGCCCGCTTTCGCCTCCGCTCCGGCTTCGACATCTCCGGCTTCTCCGCGGCCAATCAGGTGATTCTCCGCGCCCTCAAGAAATACGGCATGATGCTGGCGGATAACGGTTCCGCCTGGTACCTTTCAGGCGCGCCCGATTCCCGGTGGGACAATGACGATCTTCACAACCTCGGCACCATCCAGGGCTCCAATTTCGAAGCCGTCGATGTGTCGGGCCTGATGGTCGATCCCAACTCCGGCCAAGCCAAGCAGTCCACCTCAGTCACCGTCAGCGTGACCCCGTCCGCCGCCACCGTCCCGGTTAACACCACGAAACAGTTCACGGCCGCCGTCACCAACGTCTCCACCCAGACCGTCAACTGGAGCGTCAGCGGCGCCCCCGGCGGCAACTCCGCGGTCGGCTTGGTCAGCACCACCGGGCTCTATACCGCCCCCGCTGTGCCTCCGTCCGGTGGAACCGTCGCCGTGCAAGCTGCCAGCACCGTTTCGCCTTCCGCCATCGGCGCCGCCACCGTCACCGTCACGGCCCCGCTCCCCGCGAAGCCCACCCTGGCCTCGTTAACACCAAACAAGGCCGCCCGCGGCGCCACCGTAAATGTTACGCTCACCGGCACCCACTTCACGTCCCCGGCGACCGTTGCCGTTCAGGGCACCGTCATCACTGTGAGCAACGTAGTGGTTGTCAATTCGACCACCATCACGGCCACCTTCCGCATCAGCCGGACCGCCGCCCGCCGCTCACGCGATACATCCGTAACCACTGCGGCCGGGACCAGCAACGTCCTGCCTTTCACCATCCAATAGCTTTTTGAAGTGGTGAAGCAGACGGGTGGGGCAGACGGTTTCGTCTGCCTTGTGAAGTTGTGGGGCAGCCTTGTACAAACAGTGTCCTCTCCCCACATTACGAAATCTCAATCTAAATTGAATTGACCTGCCCCTGTCAACGGGCTTATACTCCAGCCACAAGGGGTAGTCACATGCATACGCAAGTTTCGAAGAGTCGAGTTGTATCTTTTTTGGCCTTTTTTGGTTTAACATGTGCATTTTTGACAGTGGGATTGTTGCGCGCGGACGTAACCGGCACGATTCTCGGCAACGCCCGCGACTCGTCTGGAGCCGCTCTGGTAGGGGTCAACGTCTCGGCCACCAATACCGAAACCAACCTCCACGTGCAGGCCGTAACCGACGCTGCCGGAGAGTTCCGCTTCCAGTCTCTTCCGGCGGGAACCTACAAAGTGGAGGCCACCCTCAACGGATTCCAGAAATTCGTCACCGATAACATCGTGTTGAGTGTCGATCAGCAGCGCCGCGTGGATATCCCGCTCAAAGTCGGCAGCGTGCAGGAAAGCGTCGAAGTCAATGCCGCCGCAGTCCAGGTGGAGACCACCAACACCCAGTTGGGCACCGTGATCGACGAAAAGAATATCCTGAATCTGCCGCTGAACGGCCGCAGCTACATTGACCTGCTGTCGATCCAGGCCGGTGTGGCTCCCGAGTCGGCGGCCACCGGGCTCATCTCCGTCAACGGCCAGCGCGAAGCCTCGAATGCATTCCTGGTCAACGGCGGCGATGTCAGCGAAGGCCGGACCAATGGCGCCGCGGTCATCCCCAATCTGGACTCGGTGGCCGAGTTTCGCCTCATCACCAACAGCTTCGACGCCGAGTATGGCCGCTTCAGCGGCGCCATCATGAACGCCATCACCAAGTCCGGCTCGAACGGCTTCCATGGCTCCGCCTTCGAGTTTCTCCGCAATAGCGATATGGATGCCCGCGGCTTCTTCGATCAGTCCGTGGCCGTGCTCAAGCGCAACCAGTTCGGCTATGCCGTGGGCGGGCCGGCCCTCAAGAACAGACTTTTCTGGTTCACCGATTTTCAGGGCACGCGCCAGAGCCAGGGCGCCTCGGGCAGCATCAGCCAGTTGCCCAGCGCCAACCAGCGCAACGGAATTTTCTCCCCCAGTGACTTGAGCGGAGTGGTCAGCGGCCCCTATTGGGCGCAGGTGCTCTCGCAGCGTTTGGGCTACACCGTCACGGCCAATGAGCCTTACAGTTCTGCCAGCTGCACCAGCACCACCAACTGCGTATTCCCCAACGGTATAATTCCCAGCAGCGCGTTCTCGCCGATTGCGGTCAACCTGCTCAAGAATTACATTCCTCTTCCCAACAATGGGGCCAACAACTTTATTCCGCCTAGCGTGGTCAGCACCAGCAGTGACAACAAAGCCGGGCAGCGCGTCGATTTCGTTAACAAGAAGACCGGCAACTGGTATGGCTACTACCACTTTGACGACTCCACCGCGTTTACTCCCGGCACCTACGGCGCGGCCTTTGGAAACTTCGGCAGTTCCACCCCCAGGCGCGCTCAGCAGGGCGTGCTGGCGAATACTCTCACCATCGGTCCCTCAGCGGTAAATGAAGCCCGCGTCGATTTCACCCGCGTCGCTTCCACCTCCAACCAGCCCACGGATTCTCCCGTATCGCTCTCCAGCCTCGGCTTCGTCACCGGACCCGGCACCCTCGGCATCATCAACTCCGGGCCGGACTCCTGGCAATCCGTGCCGCCCATCTCGCTATCCGGCCAGATCAACTTCAATTTCGGCCGGGTTATCAGCGCCACCGGCCAATTCAACAACACCTGGCACGCCTCCGACAGCTTCTCGAAGATCTGGAGAACCCACGCCTTCAAGTTCGGCGGGGACTTCCGCTACCTCCAGATCAACGAGCGCAATATCTACGCCCCCAACGGCAACTTCACGTTCGATGGATCGCAGACCGGCGAAGACGTCGCCGATTTCCTACTCGGAGCATCGGCCTCCTACGTCCAGGCGGCGGTTCAGGTTCTGGACTCGCGCACCAAGTACGGCGCGGCGTTCGCGCAGGACTCCTGGCGCGTCACTCCTAACTTCACGCTGAATTATGGGTTGCGCTGGGAAGTCAGCATGCCCTGGTATGACACGCAGGACAAGATCGAGACCATCGTACCGGGCGTGCAATCCACTCAGCTTCCCGGAGCGCCCAAAGGCTGGCTGGTCCCAGGCGACCCGGGTCTGCCCGGCGGCGGAAAGATTCCCTCCACGCTCGCGCCTACCACTTACAACAATTTTGCCCCGCGGCTGGGCTTTGCCTGGTCTCCCAACGCTTCGGGCGGCATCCTGGGCAAGCTCCTGGGCGGGCCCGGAAAAACCAGCATCCGCGCCGCCGCCGGAATCTACTACACCGCCATTCAGGACGCCGGCCTGTTCGTCGAAGTGGCCGATGCGCCGTACGGCCTCTTTTGGGTAAGCGAATCCCCCGTACTGTTCGACCAGCCCTTCAAGACTCTCTCCGATGGCTCTTCCCAGACACAACGCTTTCCGTTCAACCTTCCCATACCGGGCTCGGCAGCCATCAAGAATCTGGACTGGTCCGTCTTTCTGCCCATCACCGGTTCGCCGGGATATCTGCCCGGCAATAAACTCCCTTACGCCGAGCATTTCAACTTTTCCATCCAGCGCCAGCTCGCCTCAAGCACGGTGATGACCGTGGCTTACGTCGGCACCGAGGGGCACAAACTCTTCGCCCAGTACGAAGCCAATCCGGGCAATGCCGCCCTCTGCCTGAGCCTGCGCGGAACCGGAGTGGCCCCGGGAACTACGCAGTGCGGTCCCAACCAGGAGAATACGACCTTCACGCTTCCTAACGGCAGCCAGGTCCTCGGAACCCGCGGCCCGCTCGGACCGGATTTCGGAAGCAATACCTACGAATCCACCAACGCCAATTCGGATTACAATTCCCTCCAGGTCACAGTCGAGCGGCGCGCCAAGAATCTCACCTTCCTGGCGGCCTATACCTTCAGCAAGGCCATGGACAACGCCTCCGCGTTCAGCACCATGAATTTCTCGAACTTCAGCCTGAGCCGGGCTCTGTCGTCGTTCGACGCCACCCACAACTTCGTCGTCAGCTATAACTACAGCCTGCCCTACGACCGGAACGGCGGCGCGTTTCTGAGACGGGCGACAGAAGGCTGGAGCCTGAACGGCATTACGCGATTTGCCACCGGCTTCCCCATCGCCATCTCGCAGACCGGAGACCGTTCCCTCACCGGCGCCGGCGGCGTCGATCACCCCGATTACATCGGCGGCCTGGTGATTACGCAGGACGTGAAAGACTCGCCCAATCACCAGTACTTCAATAAAACCGCCTTTACCTCTGAAGTGCTGGGCACCATGGGCAACGCCAACCAGCGCTTCTTCCACGGGCCGGGGATCAACAACTTCGACGCCGGTTTGCAGAAGATCACCAAGGTGCACGAAAGCATGGCCTTGCAGTTCCGCGCCGAGTTCTTCAACGCCCTGGGACACGCCCAGTTCAACAACCCGAGCGGCAGTTTCACCAGCTCCGCCTTTGGCCAGGTGACCAGCGCCAAGGCCGGACGCATCGGCCAGATGAGCCTCAAGTTCCTCTGGTAGGGTAAGGCCGGGTGGCCTGCCGAAATAAATAGCTTTTTTTCTGAACGTTGCGGCCCGTAACAACCCGCAACATGCACCTTGAAACTTGTGGACTCTGGTGCGAAAATGGTCCACTATACCAACAGGACATATCTCTGCCCAGGGCAGGAGGAAAAGTACCATGGCGTTTTCAGCACTGAAGCCCACCCGATTGGCTTCGTTTTGCATATCGCTTCTCGCATTGGCCATTCCGGCCGCCGCGCAACGGGATCCGCTGTTCAAAACTGAAATCCTGCCGGTGCTCGAAAAGAATTGTGTCCAATGTCACGGTCCGAATCAGAAAATGGCCAAACTGGACCTGAGTTCCTTCACCGGCATGATGGAAGGCAGTTCCAGCGGTCCGGTGATTGCCCCGGGCAAACCGGAGCGCAGCCTGATGTGGAAGCTGATCGAAAGCGACCAGATGCCCCAGGGCGGCAAGCTGTCCGTCGCCGACAAGCAGCTCATCAAGTCCTACATCCAGTACGGGCGTTTCCCGGCGGCCACCCCCGAAACCGAGGCTGCCATTCAGGCTCGCGAAGCCGCCAAGATTTCCCCGGAGAACCGCAACTGGTGGTCGTTCCGCAAGCCCGTGAAATCCCCCGTCCCCGCGGTTTCCAATTCAGCCCAGGTCCGCACCCCCATCGACGCGTTTGTGGCGGCTCAACTGGAACATAAAGGTTGGAAAATGCAGCCCGAGGCCGACCGGCCCACGCTCATCCGGCGCGCTTATTTCGATCTGATCGGCCTGCCGCCCACGCCTGCCGAGGTCAAGGCCTTTGTGGCTGACCAGTCGCCCAATGCCTGGGAAAAGGTCATTGACCACCTGCTGGCATCGCCGCATTATGGCGAACAGTGGGGCCGGCACTGGCTGGACGTGGCGGGCTATTCGGATTCGCGGGGCGATGCCGGCGACAGCGATCGCGAAGTCTCCTGGAAATACCGGGATTACGTGATCCATGCTTTCAACAAAAACAAGCCGGTCAATCAGTTCATCATGGAACAGATGGCCGGTGACCAGATGGTCAACTACAAGCACTTGAGCATCCCCACGCCGGACCAGATTGAGGCGTTGACGGCCACCGGTTTCATGCGCACCACGGCCGACATCACCGACAACCAGACCATCTACGAAGTGGACAAATATTTCGATGCCCAGCAGAAGGCCATGGAGACCAGCCTCACGGGATTGTTGGGTGTCACGGTGCAATGCGCGCGCTGCCATGATCACAAGTTCGACCCCATCCTGCAGCGGGATTATTACAAGATGATGGCCATCTATCAGCCGGTATTCGATCCGGAAAACTGGCTGCCGGCGGATCTGAACCACGGGCCGTGGCCCAGCCGGGAAGTCCTGGATATGGACGAAGGCGCGCGGTCGGCATGGATCAAAGACGTGACCAGCAATGATGCCAAGGCGTTGCGCCGGATGGACGATCTGCTGGAAGCCACCTATCAGCGGTACCGTGCGGAACTGAAGGGCGGCCGGGATATTTCCGACGAAGCCAAGCGGGCGCAAATCCGCAAGGACATCGAGGCCGATCCGGATCTGGAAGTCGACCGCAACGCTCCCAAGGAGTTCATTACCGACCAGGAGATGGACAAGCGCTTCGCGGAATTGCCGAAGTGGAAAGACGAGATCCAGGCCAAGCGGTATGCGCGCCGCAACCAGTCCAAGATTCCGCCCAATTACATTGAAGCGTCGTGGGATATTTCGAAAACGCCGTCGCCCACTTACATTCTGGCGCGCGGCAATTATCTGGCTCCGGGGGCCGAAGTGCAGCCGGGAATTCCGCTGGTTCTGGACAACCCGAAGCAGCCGCTGGAATTCGCCGATCCGCTGAAGCATCCGGAATGGAACGGCACCAATCGCCGGCTGACCCTGGCCAAATGGATGGTGTCGCCGGATAATCCGCTGGTTCCGCGAGTCTTCGTAAACCGGGTATGGCAGTGGCATTTCGGGGAAGGCATCGTGCGCTCGGTGGACGATTTCGGCACGCAGGGCGCCAAGCCCACGCATCCGGAATTGCTGGACTATCTGACGGTGAGTTTCGAAGAGCATAACTGGGACCTGAAGTGGCTGACCAAGGAAATCATGCTGTCCCAGGTCTATCGCCAGGGTTCGTCGGAAGTGCCGCAGTACCTGGCGGCCGATCCCGGGGACAAGCTGTTGTGGCGGAAAGCGCCGCTGCGCCTGGAAGCCGAAGTCATTCGCGATTCCATGCTGAAGGTGAGCGGCCAGTTGAACGAGAGGATGTTCGGCAAGCAGGAGCCGATTAAGCGCGGCCCGGATGGCCAGTGGCTGGAAGACAACCAGGGTTCCGGCGCCAACCGCCGCAGCCTGTACCTGGCGCAAACGCGGACGCGCTCGGTGGCCTTCCTGCATGCGTTTGACTGCCCGGACATGACGTCGGACAACCAGCCGCAGCGGTTCCGCGCGTCGCTGCCGATCCAGTCGCTGGCGATGATGAATAATCCGCTGGTGATGCGGGCCTCCAAAGCCTTCACGCAGGAAGTGCTGGAAAAGGGAAAGAACAATTACGAGGAAGCGGTGAAGATCGCCTTCGACGAAGCCTACAACCGGCCGCCGAGCGCCAAGGAAGCGGAAATCGCCAAGCAGTCGATCGCCGCGGAAAAGGATCCGCAGGAAGGCCTGCGCCTGTTCATCCAGGCGATGTTCGGGGCCAACAATTTCCTGTACGGTTACTAACCGAGCCGACGAATAGCCACGGTAAGGGAGTGGTATGAAAGATGTACCGGGAGAGAAGAAGCCATGAAGAGATTTTTGACGCGTAGGCAGGCGTTGCAGGATGCCGCCATCGGGTTCGGAGCGATGGCAGTGAACTCCATGTTGCAACAGGAGCGGATGTTTGCGGCGGAAGCGGCCCTGGCCAAAGAGCGGGTGTACGATCTGACGCCCAAGCCGCCGCATTTTGCCGCCAAGGCAAAGCGAGTCATCTTCATTTACATCGGCGGCGGGCCGAGCACCATCGACATGTTCGATCCCAAGCCCGCGCTGCTGAAGTATGACGGCAAGCCGGCGCCGTTTGAGATCAAGGGGCGGGCGCTGAACGGCTCGCAGCAGATCATGGCCAGCCCGTGGAAATTCACCGACTGCGGGGAGAGCGGCCGCCAGGTCTCGGACCTGCTGCCGCATTTCCAGAAGGTGGTGGATAAGGTAACGTTCGTGCGCTCCATGACCACGGACCGCATCGACCATTCCACGGCGCAGTTCACCTTCGTCACCGGCCGCGGCTTCACCGGATTCCCCGCCATCGGCTCATGGGTGAGCTATGCCTTGGGCACCGAGAACCAGAACCTGCCGGCCTATATCGCGCTGGGCCAGGGCGCGACCATCGGCGACCGGGCGCATTCCTCGGCCTGGCTGCCGCCGGTGTACAACGGCACATCAATGCGTGCCGATCCGAAGACTCCGATTTTCGACATCAAGCGGCCGGAGAACATGAGCCTGGATCAGCAGCGGCGGCTGCTGGACATGGTGGAAGGTCTGGATCGCGAGCACAAGATCCAATATCCGCTGGATCAGGATCTGGAATCGCGCATCGCCAACTATGAGTTAGCCGCGCGCATGCAGGTGGAAGCGCTGAAAGTGGCGGACCTGGACCAGGAGAGCGAGGCTACCAAGAAGCTCTATGGGATCGACGCCAAGGTGGGGGGCCCGTTCGGGCGGCTGTGCCTGATGGCGCGGCGCCTGGCGGAAAAGGACGTGCGCTTCATCCAGGTATACGGCGGCGGCGGCGGCAACTGGGACACGCACAACAACATTGAGGGTCAGCTGCCGGGCCTGTGCGAGTATATCGACCAGGGCATGTCGGGGCTGCTGATCGACCTGGAGCAGCGCGGAATGTTGAAGGATACGCTGGTGGTCTGGTCCGGCGAATTCGGGCGGCTGCCGACGATTGAGGCCAAGAACTCGAAACCCGGCCGCGACCACAATCCGTACGGCTTCAGCATGTGGATGGCGGGCGCGGGCCTGAAGCCCGGCTTCGACTACGGGCAGACCGATGAGTTAGGATATTCAGCGGCCCGGGACTTCAAGTGCGGCCACAGCGACATTCACGCCACGGTGCAGCACCTGCTGGGAATCGACTACCAGAAGAACACTTTCCCTTACGAAGGCCGCAACGAATCGCTGGTGGGCGTCACCCCCGCCCGCGTTTTGAAGGACCTCTTCGCATAAAGACCGTGGAGCGGCCTTCAGGCTGCCATGCCCGGATTCAATCCGGGCACACTCACTGACATCCAGTTGGCCCGGGAACGCAGCCCGAGTCAACCACGATGTTTTCTACTTTGATCGTGTCGCCGTCAAGATTTCCTGAGATCTTGACCTTGTGGCCCGCATGCTCGACAGCTTTCGTCTGGTCGTCCAGTTTGTAAACTTTGGCGTCCTCGGTCAACAGAACCGCCGGTGAGCCGCCTTTGATGCACTTGCGCGCACAGGCTTCGTTGCCCTTCATCGCCGGCTTTGAGGCGCAGGACTGGTCGATGACATAACCGACAAATTCAGCGGCGTTGGCGGCAGTTGAGACGATCAACGCAAAAGTAAATAGCGCGATTCCCCTTTTCATACGTAGGCCTCCTTTGAGTGAGAGCCACTCTGGATTGGGTATATCCTATCACAAGTGGACAAAAATCAGTTCGAGTTGTTGGAGCAAACGCTGCGGTCCGACGGCCCTGAAGCCGTCTTCGACCGGCTGATCCGCGGAGCCCGGGAAGAAAAGGACTGCGCGCATGCTTTTCGGTGCGCGGATGATGCAGGTCCGCCACCGGCTGGGCCTTCCGCTGATCGAGACCGAACCGGTTCTCGATCTCGAAAGCCAGCAGCGTCCGGCGTACGAAACGGCCTTAAGAGAAGCCGCGCGAGAGGCGGGAGAGCTGCGTCTGGCCGGCGGTGACATCATCGGCGCGTGGCCGTATTTTAAGGCCATTGGCGAGACGGCGCCGGTGGCCGCCGCTATTGAGAATCTAAACATCGAAGACGCAACCCAGCGCGAAAACGTGGAGCGCGTGATCGAGCTTGCCTTCCAGGAAGGTGTCAATCCGCGGAAAGGCTTCGAGCTGTTACTGGAGCACCGCGGCATCTGCAGCGCCATCACGTGGTTCGGATACAACCGCGATTACGGCAGCCGCCAGGCCTGTCTGCTGCTGTTGGTTCGGACGCTTCACCGCCAGGTGGCATCGGCTCTGAAAGAGACCATCGCCTCGGCGGAAGGCGCCGCGCCCCAGACCGACAGTATCGCTGAGCTGATCGCGGGCCGCGCGTGGCTGTTTGAGGGGATGAGCAGTTACACCGACAGCACGCATTTGACTTCGGTTCTGCGATTTACTCCGGAGCTTGAGGACGCCGGGACGCTGCGCATGGCCCTCGAACTGGCCGAATACGGCCTGTGTCTGGACCCCATGTTTCATTTTCGCGGAGATCCGCCATTTGAGGACACCTATCTCGATCACGCCATGTATTTGAAGGCGCTGCTCGGCCAGGACGTCGAGGCCGCTATTGCCCACTTTCGCAAGAAAGCCGAGCCGCCGGCCGCGATGCCCGGGGACACCGCCGCCGCCGAGGTCTTGATCGATCTGCTGGTGCAGCTCAAGCGCTATGCGGAGGCCATAGAAGTTTCGGTCGCTTATCTCCCGGACGACAACAACACGCCGCTGAGCTGTCCTTCGGCTTTACAGTTGTGCCAAATGGCGGGCGATTACGCTACCTTGCGCAGCCTGGCGCGCCGGAGCGAAGATGTGCTGGGATTTGTCGCAGGAGTGATCCAAGGCTGAGAGTACTGGTCTTCCTGGCGTTAAGATAGCCCGAGAAATCCTTCTCAATCGGGCCTTTTTGCTGTATCCTATGTTCACACAAGAACAGTGCGCCCGCAAGGTGCAACAGGAATGAGTTAGGGGGTCTGATTATGAGGAAGCGTCTTTTTGCAGCGGTATCTCTGATTCCGCTGCTCACCGCGAGTCTGTACGCTCAACTCGCGACCACTACATCGCTGGTCGGCACAGTCAGCGATACCAGCGGCAAGTCAATTCCAAACGCCAAGGTTACCGCGGTGGAGGCCGGCACACGGGACACACACACCACCACGACCACGGACCAAGGCTATTACAGCTTTGAGTTCGTCCGCGTTGGCACCTACAACATCAGCGTGGAGGTTGCCGGCTTTCAGAAGGTGACGAAAACCGGAATCCTGGTCGAGATCAACCAGACCGTCCGTACCGACATCACGCTGGCGGTGGGCGCCATATCGCAGTCGGTCACGGTTGAGGCCGCCAGCACGGCCATCAAGACCGACGACGCCACCGTTTCGGAGATCATCAGCACGCGCAGTGTTGCGGAGCTGCCGCTGAACGGCCGCGACCCGATGCAGCTCGCCGTTACTACGCCTGGCGTGCTTCTGGGAAGTAAGACGTCCTTCACCGGCATGCCGCCGGGCGAGGATTTCGTCGGCGCCGGGACGCGCGAGATCCAGAACAGCATGTCGCTCGACGGCATCAGCATCATGAACAATCTGATCACCGTCACCAACACCCGGCCTATGGTGGAAACGGTGCAGGAGGTGGAGGTCCAGACCGGCACTTACTCGGCCCAATATGGCGCCTATATGGGCGTTCACATCAACATGGTCACCAAGTCCGGTACCAACCAGATCCATGGCGCGCTGGTGGAATTCCTCCGCAACCAGGTTCTGGACGCCCGTAACTTCTTCACCTTGCCTACGCCTGCGAATCCGACAGCGTCCAAGCCGCCGCTGCGCCAGAACCAGTTCGGCGTCGAGTTCGATGGGCCCGTTTTCATTCCGAAGATCTACAACGGCAAGGACAAGACCTTCTTCATGGCATCCTACGAAGGCTTCCGCCTGGTACAGCAGTCCACCTCGCTATCGACCGAAATGCCGGCCGCTTTTTTCACCGGCAATTTCTCCCAGGTACCCACCGCGAGCATTACCGGCGGCGCCATCAAAGATCCGCTGAACGGCAACACGCCGTTCCCCGGCAATATCATCCCGGCAGCTCGCATCTCGCCGATTGTCGCCAAGCTGCAGCAGTACTATCCGGCGACCAACCTGCCCGGCCTGGCCAGCAATTTCTCCGTGCCGGTGCCAACCACCGCAAAGCTACAACCAGACCAGTGGACCGCATCGATCAGAACATCGGCGACAAAATCCGGTTGTATGTGCGCGCCCACTATCAGAATTGGAACGTGTTTGGCGGCAATGCGGTCCCGGTCAACGGCACTACCACGCCCACCACCGTGACCAACTACACCGTCGGCTACACCCACACGCTGACGCCGAACCTGGTGAACGATTTCCGCGTGGGCCGGAATTTCTTCAACACTGCGACCGTCAACCCGTTCTCCAGCAATGGCCAGAAAACCGCCGGCACCGACTTGGGAATCCCGGGCTTCACCGGAGACTCCGCGTACAACAACCCCGGCATTCCGGACTTCAACATCACCGGCTTCAACGGATTAGCCAACGGCTCGAACCAACTGGTATCAGAACGACAGCACCAGTCAGCTTTCCGAACAGATCAGTTGGAGCCACGGCGCGCACAACATCATGGCCGGAATGGAATTCCGCAGGCTGGCCACCGGCCGCGCCGCCGTCAACAGCGCGCGCGGCACTTTCACCTTCAACGGAACGCTGACCGGTTATGCGCCGGCCGATTTCATTCTCGGCACTACCGCAAAGCTTCGCCACGCCGGGACCGGAAGTCCGCGGACGCGTCGCCGAATGGCGCGACGGCTTCTTCGTGCTCGACAAGTGGCAGGTCTCGCGCAAACTGACCCTCAATTACGGCCTCCGCTATGAGCTGCCCACGGTGGCGTATACGATCAACGGCAACGCCACCGAGCTGAATCCGCAACCAGACCGCCCTGGTCGGCGGCACGCCCGGCTTCCACTTCACCGCCCCCAACCACAACGATTGGGCGCCCCGCCTGGGCTTCGCCTACCGCATCAACGAGAAGACCGTGTTCCGCGCCGGCGGCGGCATCTATTACAACCCGAACCAGACCAACAGCTATACGTTCCTGAACACCAATCCGCCCTACACCACGATCCTTACCTGCACCTGGTCTGCCGGACTCACGCCGCCCACCTTGTCCAACCCGTTTGGTTCCGCCGGGCGTCTGCCCGACGTCTCCCACTGCCGGCACGATCGTGACCGATCCCTGGAATCAGCCCACGGCCCGCATGAATCAGTGGAGCGCCGGCCTGGAACGCCAGTTGTGGAGCGGCGGCGGTCTCGAGCTGCAGTATCTCGGCTCGCATTCCTACCACCTGGACCGCAGCTTTTACAACAACACCCCTCTGCCCGGACCGGGCTCAGTCAACTCGCGCCGGCCCAATCCGCTGTTCGGCCCCATCCGCACCATCAACAACGACGAGATCGCCAACTACGAGAGCATGAGCGTGATTTTCCGCCAGCGCATGACGCACGGCCTGCAGATGCTGGCCAGCTACACCTGGTCGCACACGCTCGATGTCACCACCGACTCCAACGGCGGAGGCACGCCGATGAATCCCTACTGGTGGAAAGCCGATTACGGCAACTCCAACTGGGACATCCGTCACCGGCTTGTGGCCACCTTCGTCTACGACATCCCGTTCTTCGCTGTCTCCAACCCGCTGTTGAAGGGCGCATTCACCGCGTGGCAGGCCAACGGCATCGTCACGATTCAAACCGGCTTTCCGTTCAACGTCTCCACCGGAACCGACACCGCCAACACCGCCTCCAGCGGCACCTACCGGCCGGACCTGGTTCACGCGGCGAGCGACAACTGCGGACGCGGGCATCTGGTCGGATGCATCGACGCGACCGCTTTCACGGTGGCGGATCTGTATCCCATCACGCCCACCAACTATCGCGTATGGGAATGCCGGCCGCAACCTGCTCTACGGCCCGGGCTCGCAGACCGTCAATTTCTCCGTGTTCAAGAACTTCCCGATCAAGGAGCGCCTCAAGTTCCAGTTCCGCTTCGAGACGTTCGCCTTGTTCAACCACACGAACTTCAGCAATCCGTCCGCGACCATCAACACGTCGTCGTTCGGCAACATCACCAGCGCGAGCGGCAACCGCAATATACAGTTGGGGGCGAAGCTGCAGTTTTAGGGCGGTGGTAACGGGGAGCGCTTCGATCGACGCCACCAGATCGCCGGTCAGCCGCAGCACGTTCCAGCGGCTCTTTTCCATGGCGTACTGCGCGTCGTAGAAGGCCACCCACTTGTCATTCTCCACGATCCGCGCCTCCTCCACCAGGCGCAGGGAGGCGCGGCCTTCCTGCGTCTGGGCCAGGATGACCGAGAGCTGTTCGCGCGCCACTTCCAGATCCAATCGCGACACCTCGGCCGCGGTCTCGGCCTTTTTCAGGTCGCGGAATGACTTCTGAAGATCCGAGCTGACGCGGTTCCGCGCGCTAGTCAACTGGATTCTCAGATGCGAGATTTCGGTTTGCGTCTGAGCCATCTGCGCGCCCACACCCGGCCCCGTCAACAGCGGTAATTGGAAAGAGAGGCCGATTTGTCCGTTGTTGCGCTGGAACCGGTTGAAGTACTGTTCGTAGTTGTTGAACTTGGCGAACAATCCGTACTGCGCCACCAGGTCCACACGCGGCAAACGCGCGGCGTTGTGGCCGCGCACTTCCAAACCCTTGGCGGCAATTTCGGATTGCAGCTTGCGCAGATCCTTATTGGATTCGAGTGCCGACCGAATGGCTTGGTCCTCGGACTGCGGCAGCGCCGGCGCGGGCCGCTGCTCGGCCACCGGCCGCACACGGTCGTCAGCCGAAAGACCGAGGGCCAGGGCGAGCGCGGTTTCCGTGGTGTCCCGTTCGGCGTCCAGCTCTTCGGCAACCTGGCGCGCGCGCGCCACCTGGAACGCTGCCTGCTTTTCCGCCAGCGGCAGGGCGCGGCCCTCGCGAACCTGGGCCTGAACGGTTTCAAGGACCCTCTGCAGACTCTCCGCATCCTTGCGCGCCAGTTCTTCCACGCGAACCGCGCGTTCGGCATCCAGATAGAGCTCGGCCGTGCGATAAGCCACTTCATCCCGTTTGCCGGCCACGCTGAACCCGGCGCCGCGAACCCCTTCCCTGGCCTGCGCCACCGCAAAAGTCTGGGGCCGGTTAAACAGGTACTGGCTGGCATGCGCCTGCACAATGCTGGGCGCCGAACCTTCGATGCTCATGGGGAAACCGTTGCTGTAAGCCAGCCCGCTGCCCACCGTAAGGCGCGGCGTAAACGGATCCCTGGCTACCCGCACGGCCTGCCGTGCATTCTCCTCATCAAGGCGCGCGAGTGCGATATCGGGGTTCTGCCTGACCGCAATCTCCACCGCCTGACGCAGCGTCATGGGGCGAAGTTCGCCGCGCAGCATACCAACCAATCCCAGGAAAAAGAGCGCTACTTTTGACATACCTAATTGTAGCGGCGGTTTCCAGACTACTCTAGAGTCTTAGAATCGGATGACCACGGAACAAGAACTCCGCGAGAAATTGCGCAAGATCTCGGCGCTGTTTGAAGGCGCCACCACGGCCGGCGAGCGCAATGCCGCCGCGGCCGCCATTGTGCGCGTGAAGCAGGCCCTGGCCGCTCTCGGGCAGACCGAACGGCCCATCGAGCTGCAATTCTCCCTGCCCGACCGCTGGCAGCGGCGTCTGTTCGCGGCGCTGTGCCGCCGGTATGGCCTGGAACCCTACCGCTACAAACGGCAGCGCTACACCACGCTGATGGTGCGGGTTCCAAGATCGTTTGTGGACCGGACACTGTGGCCCGAGTACATGGAACTCAAGGCCGCGCTGGACGAGTATCTGAGCGAGGCCACCGAGAGGATCATTCGGGAAGAGGTTTACGGCGATGCCGGAGAGGCGCCGGAACGGGCAGGATAAGCGGCAGTTTCGATTTCGATCTTCGTCGTTCCCGAAATCGGACACAACGATCTGTGTGCACCGATACCGCTGTTGCGAATACAATCACTTCTGTTGCGTGAGTCCTGGCATCGCAATTGCGGCGATAGACGGCATGGCTGTATGGAACGACGTTCGTTTTGCGTTTCGCCAGTTGCGCAAGAGTCCGGCCTTTACCCTGGTGGTCCTGGCCACTCTGGCACTTTGCATCGGCGCCAATACCGCGGTCTATAGCGTGCTGGACGCGGTTCTGCTGCGGCCTGCGCCTTATCCGGAACCGGACCGCCTGGCACTGGTGGTGACGGCTGCGCGCCAGGGCGGCAGGGAGAACATCACCGACGCGCAGACAGGCGCCTTGTTTGAAGCCGTCCGCGACCGCTCAAGCGCGCTCGATTGCGCCGCCTTCTCTGGAACCGGCGGCGCAAATTTCGCTGCCGAAGGCCGCCTGGAATACATTCAGCAGCAGCGTGTCTCCGCCGGATTCTTTCATGTTCTGGGTGTGGCTCCGCAGTTCGGCCGCGAGTTCACCCGGCAGGAAGATGTTCCACGGGGAGCGCCCGTGGTGGTGCTGAGCTACGGTTTCTGGCAGCGCGTCTTCCACGGCGACCTCGGAGTTCTGGGTCGCGGAATCAATCTGAAAGGTGAGCCGTACACGGTGGTGGGCATCATGCCGCGCGATTTTCGCACCACCTCGCCGGTCGACGTTTGGACGCCTCTGCGCCCCTCGCGTTCGGGCGAAGGCAGCGGCTCAAACTATGGCGTGGTGGCGCGGCTGCGCGCGGGTGTCAACTGGACAGAAGCTTCCGAACAGCTCAAGGCCATTAGCCGCGGTCTCATGGATGAACCAGGATTCCCGCGTGAAATCAGCAGTTTCGAAGAACGCATTGTCCCGCTCCAGTCTGGCCTCACGGGCGATATTCGGAGCGAACTCCTGCTTGCGTGGGCGGCGGTTCTGACGGTTCTGCTGATCGGCTGCGTAAACATCGCCGGACTCCTGCTGGCACGCTCCGGCGCGCGCAGCCGCGAGATCGCCACCCGCATGGCGCTGGGCGGCAATCGCATCGTGATTCTCCGTCAGTTGCTGGTGGAAAGCCTGGTGCTCGCGCTCGGCGGCGGCGCGGCCGGCATTGGGTTGGGCGCCTTCGCGATCGACTGGCTCAAGCGCCTGGGCGCGGAAAGAAATCAACTCTGGCATCCTATCGAATTGGACGCCCGCGTCATGGCTGCCATGCTCGGAATCGCGGTGATGACCAGCCTGGTGTTCGGCCTGGTACCGGCTCTCCAGACTACGCGCATTGATATCCGCTCAGTGCTGAGTGAGGCCGGACGCGGCGTGTCGGGCGGCCGGCGGCACTGGTCCCGTAACGTGCTGGTGGCCTGCGAAGTCGCCTTGAGCCTGGTGCTGCTGGTCTCTGCCGGTCTTCTGGTGAAGACACTGGACTACCTCAATGGACTCACTCCGGGGTTCGACACGCATAACGTGATCGCCGCGCAGGCATCGCTCCAGGATGCGCGTTATCAGACCAGTGAAGCCGTCAACAAACTGTTCACCCAAACTCTGGAGCAGATCCGGCAGATCCCGGGTGTGCAATCAGCCGGCGTGGCACTGACTTTGCCCTACGAACGGCCGCTCAACGAGGGGTTCCGCATGCTGGACGGCGACGACCGCAAGGCTCACGGAACCGAAGTGGTCTACGCCACCCCGGGATATTTTGAGACCCTGCGGATTCCGATGCTGGCAGGCCGGGGGCTGCTGACCTCGGACACGGCGCAGAGCGTCAAGGTGGCCGTGGTGAGCCAGTCATTCGCCGCTAAGTGGCTCGCCGGCAGCCAGGCGGTAGGCCGCTATCTGGCGATTGAGGGAACAACTCTTGAAGTTGTCGGCATGGTGGGAGATGTGCAGCAGCACAGCGGACTCAGCGGAAAGCTGGGGCCAATTTCCATCGAGCCCACAGTCTACGTGCCGGCGTCCCAGACCAGCGGCGGATTTCTCAAGGTGATCCACGTCTGGTTTTCGCCCAAGTGGGTGATCCGCGCCAGTGCCCCCATAGGCATCCTCACGCCGCAGGTGCAGCGGGCGATTGCCGCCATCGATTCCCAACTACCGATAGCAGGCCTCAAGACCGTGGACGATCTGCAGGGCGTTTACACGCGCGATCAGCGCTATCTGGCAGCACTGTTCTCCATCCTGGCCGGCATTGCACTTCTGCTGGCGGCGATCGGACTGTACGGCCTGATCTCACAATCCATCACGCAGCGCACGCACGAACTGGGCATCCGCCTGGCGCTGGGCGCGACACCGCCGCAGACAATGGCCGCCGTCATGAAGCCCGGGATTCTGCTGGCCCTGGCGGGAATCGGAGCCGGCTACGGGCTCTCGCTGGTGGCCGTGCGATTCCTGGAGCACCTGCTGTGGGGCGTGCGTCCGACCGACCCGCTCACGTTCCTGACAATGGCCGCGATCCTGCTGCTGGTAGCCGCGCTGGCGAGCCTGGCGCCGGCGCTGCGGATTCTGCGGATGGACCCGGCGCAAACGCTGCGGAGCGAGTGAAAGCGGAACGGTTGACGCGGCAAACCTCACCGTAATCTACCGGCTTCCCGATGGTTCGTCGTCATCGTCAATGGCCGGTCTCTCGGGTAACATACGCTGATGCAAGATACGGGAAACCAGAATGCCTCCGGCTTCCTGCCGGTAAAACACGACGTGCCGGCCGTGCTCCAAGCGGCGCAAGCCGGGGCGAACATAATCGCAAGGCCGGCCTAGAGTCGGGTTGGCCGCAAGCATCTGGCAACACACCTCAAGCTCGCCGATATAAGTTACGGCCTGGTCTTCGCCCCAGGTACGAAGGGTATAAGCGCCGATGCTCATCAAGTCTGCGGAGGCGCGAAGCGAGAACCGAAAGGCAGCCACAGACTAACGTGCCATTGTCGGTAGGTTGAGTGACTTCCGAACATGCGCAAATACGTTGCCCCCGGCAATGCCGCTTGCGTCACCTGCATCAATGGCCGAACGCAGCACGGCAAGCTTGGCTTCGTGTTGCTGTTCCTCACGCTCCAATGTCCGCAGTGCGGCGCGCACAACCTCGCTGGCATTTTCGAAGCGTCCGCTCTCTACCTTTGCTAGCACGAAGCGGTCGAGTTCGTCGGTCAGATTGACGTTGCGGGTGGGCATAGCAATGCTCTCTCCGGACGGTATGACTTCGAGCCCATCGTAACAGAATTGGCAAGGATTGCCAATAGCCATTTCGGCTGAACCGGCAACCTGCCTATCCCCGAAACTCCACCGACCTTGCGAACCGGACCGCCACGTTCTCGCGCAACTGCGCCAGCACCGTCTCCGGCACCAGCTCATCGGTGGACACCAGCGCCACGGCTTCCAACGGCTCGCCGTCCGCGGTGGCGGCATCGCGCCGGCCCAGCGAAAAGTTCGCAATGTTGATCTGGTTCTTCCCCAATATCGTGCCCACATATCCGATGACGCCCGGCACGTCCAGGTTCCGCATGTAAATCATGAAGCCCCACAGGGGCGCTTCGCAGTAGATGCCGTCCACCTGGATCAGGCGCGGCTTATCCAGCAGCACGGCGCCCTCCACGGAAGTCACGCCCTTGTCGGTCTCCACTTCAAGGCGAATCGAATCAGTGTGGCCGGAGCGCTGATCGTGCCCCTCCACCACGTTCCATCCGCGCTGTTCGGCAATCTGCCTGGCATTGATCAGGTTGGCCTTCCCGGAAGTGGAACGGCTCAGCATACCCGCCAGACCGGCGTTGCGCAGCAGGCTGGTATTGCTATCGGCGATCTTGCCGAAGTAATTCAGCCGCACGGTGTGCGGATTGCCCGACAGAATGTGCGCCGCGAAATTGCCCAGCCGGTCGGCCACGGTGGCGTAGGGGCTCAGCGCCCGATACTGCTCCGGCGACATGGCCGGCATGTTCACCGCGTTGATCGCGAGGCCGTTCTTGAGATACTCCACCACCTGTTCGGCGATACGGACGCCGACAATCTCCTGCGCTTCTTCCGTGGACCCGCCGATGTGCGGCGTGAGGAAAACGTTGTCCAGGCCGAACAGAGGCCAGTCGGCGGGCGGCGGTTCCACCGAGAACACATCCAGCGCCGCGCCGGCTACCTTGCCGCTTTGAAGAGCCTCCCGCAGCGCCGCCTCATCCAGCAGTTCACCGCGCGCGCAATTGAGGATGCGCACCCCCTTCTTCATTTGGCTGAAGGCAGCGCGCGAAAGCATCCCCTGGGTTTCGGGTGTCGCCGCCACGTGCAGCGTGATGTAGTCGCTCGCCGCATAGAGGTCTTCGAGAGTCACCAACTCGGCGCCGGCATCGTGCGCAAGGTTGGCGGTGACGTACGGATCGTAGGCCAGAATCCGCATTTCAAAGGCCCGCGCGCGCCTCACTACTTCGCGTCCGATGCTGCCCAAGCCAACCACGCCCAGCGTCTTGCGGCGCAGTTCGCTGCCCATGAATTTTTTCTTTTCCCACTTGCCGGCGCTGGTGGAAGCATTGGCTTGCGGAATGTGGCGCGCCATGGCCAGCATCATGGCCAGCGTGTGCTCGGCCACCGATATCGCATTACCGCCCGGAGTATTCATCACCAGCACGCCGGCGGCGGTGGCGGCATCCAGATCGACGTTATCCACGCCTACTCCAGCGCGCCCGATCACCCGCAGTTTGGGCGCCTTCTCCAGCACGGACTTGTCCACCTGCACGGCGGACCGCACCAGCAGCGCGTCGGCATCGGAGAGGTGCTGCGAATATTCCTTGGGATTGGAAACGATGGTGTTCCAGCCGGGCTGAGACTTGAATAAATCAATCCCGGCCGCAGCCAGAGGCTCGGCAATTAGAATGTTCATTTACGAGTTTTTCACCGCGGCTTTGACGTAGACTTCCTGAGCCGCCGCCACGCCGGCGCCATAGGGCACGCAGTGTCCGTTGGCGTTGAGAATGATTTCCAAACCGGCGATCATGGCAAACAAATCGGAGAAATCGAAATAGCCAAGGTGCGCAATGCGGAAGATCTGCCCCTTCATGGAGCCTTGGCCGTTGGCGATGATGGACCCGAAACGGCTGCGGAATTCCTTCACGATGACGCTGGAATCCATGCCGGCCGGCGCCTTTATGGAGGTCACCGACGACCCTGGCGCCGCCGCCGCGAACAGTTCCAGTCCAAGCTTTCCGGCCGCCGCCCGTGTAGCCTCGGCCAGCATTTGCGCGTTGGTCACCAAGTGGTCCATGCCCACCTGCTTCACGTATTTCAGCGCTTCGGCCAGCGCCAGAATGAGCGAGGTAGCAGGCGTCCAACTGGATTCGCCCGCGTCCCCGCTCTTCTTTTCCTTCTTCAGGTTGAAGTAAAAATGCGGCAGCGTCGCCGTTTCGGTAAGCTTCCAGGCCTTTTGGCTGATCGACATGAAGGCCAGCCCCGGCGGAATCATGAAGGCCTTCTGGGAGCCGCCGATCACCACGTCCAGGTCCCAACCGTCAATATCGAGCGGCATAGTGCCGAGGCCAGTGATGGCATCCACCACGAAGATGGCTTCAGTCTTGGCGATGGCGCGGCCCATGGCTTCCACGTTGTGCGCGGCGCCGGTAGAAGTCTCCGAAGCCTGCACGAAAACGCCCTTGGTGGCCGGTTCCGCGGCCAGCGCCGCCGACACCTGTTCGGGAGTCACCACTCCGCCGTAGGGCACGGTGATCACATTGGCATTCAATCCGTACGCCTTGGCGATCTCAGCCCAGCGCTCGCCGAACTTCCCGGCGCAGCAGACAATCACCTTGTCGCCCTTGGAAAACAGGTTGGAGACTGTGGCATCCATGGCGCCGGTCCCCGAGGCTGCGAACATCAGGACGTCACCCGATGTTCCCATCACTTCTTTGAGGTCAGCCAGGCACGACCGGTAGGCCTTGCGGAAGTCCTCCGTGCGGTGGTGCATGTCCGACGCCATCATGGCGTGCAGGGCAGGCGGATAGAGAGGGGTAGGACCCGGAGTTAATAAACGTTGTTTTTTGATGTACATCGTGAGGGGTAGTCCTCTAGAATAGCAGACATCATGCCCCTTATCGATCAGGTGCAACTGGAGATGGTTGCGGCCATGAAGAGCCGGAGCGAAGCCCGGTTAAGCGCGCTTCGAATGCTTAAGTCCGCGCTCATGAAACAGAAGGCGGATTCGCCCAAGCCGATGGACGAAGCCGCGGAAATGCAGGTGTTGAAGGCGCTGATCAAGCAGCGCATCGACGCGGCGGAGATGTTCCGCAAGGCCGGCCGCACGGAGCAGGCGGAGAAGGAAGAAGCCGAGCGGACGCTGCTTGAAGGCTACCTGCCGGCGGGGGCGAGCGAGGAGGAAATCGACGCCGCGATCGCCGAGGCGCTGGCTGAAACCGGGGCCACTTCCATCAAGCAAATGGGCGCGGTGATGAAAGCCGCGCAGGCCCGGCTGAAAGGGAAAACCGTGGACGGAAAAACCATGAGCGACAAGGTAAGGGCGAAACTGTCATGAGCGCTCCCCTGGGCGAGCGCCGCAACCGGCCGTTTGTGCCGGAGAGCATGAAGATGCCGGAATTCACCGGGCGCGCCATGGTGCTGGGGCTGGTGATGTGTGTGGTGCTGGGGGCCGCCAACGCCTACCTTGGCCTGCGCGCGGGCCAGACGATTGCCGCCACGTATCCGGCCGCGGTCATCGGCATGGCGGTGCTGCGGCTGTTCAAAGGCTCGATTCTCGAAGAGAACATCGCGCGAACAGCCGGGTCGATCGGCGAATCGGTCGCGGCGGGCGCGGTGTTCACACTGCCGGCGTTCTTCATCGCGCACGTGTGGCCGGCGCCGGTAATTCCCAAAGGCCTGGGCTTCTGGGCCAGCATGTGGGCCCTGGCTACGGACGCGGCATATCTGAAGTCCACGTCGCTGATGCTGGTGGGCTCGGTGCTGGGTGTGTTGTTCGTTTCCCTGATCCGCCGCGTGATGGTGGAAGACCCGGAGCTGCCGTTTCCCGAATCGGTGGCGGCCTCGGAAATTCACAAGGCCGGACAAGCCGGGTCGCGGGCGGCCAAATATCTCTTCTATAACATCGGCTTCGGCGCAGCCGTGTATCTGGCCGGTGTGTTCAATCTCTTTGCACCCGATCGCGATTTCTTTTTCCGGGTAGGCCGGTTGGGGTCCAGCACGCTGCGCCTGGGGCCGATCGGCAGCACGCAGGTGCTGACGGCGGGCGGTGTCTCGTCGTGCGCGGCGCCCACGGTGAGCCCGGCGTTTATCGGCGTGGGTTACATTATCGGGCCGGAGTTGGCGGCGCTCAATTTTTCGGGCTCGGTGGTGGCATGGGGGCTGCTGATTCCGCTGCTGATCTTTTTCATGGGACCGCAGCTGCAGACGTACCTGCCGGCGGGCGCCAAGGATGAAGACTGGCTGGCGCTGGCCAACGCGGTATGGCGCTTCATCGTGCGTCCGATCGCGGTGGGCAGCATGATGGTGGGGACGTGTTACACGCTGTTCCGCATGCGCAAGAACCTGATTGCCGGTCTGGGCAAGGCCTTTGCGGAGTTGAGGGGTGGCGCGCCAGCCGCGGAATCCGTCAACCGGACCGAACGCTACATGAGTTCGAAGACGGTGTTCGCGCTGATCGGCTGCACGTTCCTGGTGATGTGCGTGCTTTACGTGTATCTTTCGGGCCTGGTTAGCGGCGGCATTGCAGCGGCAGTGGTGATGCTGATTGTGGGCTTCTTTTTCGCCACGGTTTCGGGATACCTGGTGGGGGTGATCGGGTCGTCCAACAACCCGATTTCGGGATTGACGCTTTCGACGCTGGTGATCGCAGCGCTTCTGATGGTCTCGATGGGCGTTTCGGGAACCTCCGGAGTGGTTGCCGTGCTGGGCGTAGCGGCAGTGGTTTGTGTGTCGTCGGCGGTGGCGGGCGAACTGCTGCAGGACTTCAAGGTCGGATACATCCTGGGCGGTACGCCGCGCAGCATTCAGATCGCGGAGTTGATCGCTGTAGTGTTGGCCAGCCTGGTGATGTATTTCCCCCTGATGATCCTCTACCAGGGCAACATCAACCGGGGCGGCACCGGTTTTGGCGACAAGGCGCTTTCGGCCCCGCAGGCCGGGCTGATGGCCTCACTGGCGCAGGGCATCGTGGGCGGAGACATGGCATGGCCGCTGGTGGTGACGGGCATTCTGCTGGGTATCGCGATGATCATGTTCAAGGTGAAAAGCCCGATGCTGGTGGCGATCGGGATGTATTTGCCGATTTCGATCACGTCGGCAATTTTCGTCGGCGGCGTGGTTCGCTGGATCACCGATTCGGCCGCGCGCCGCGCCCGGTTTAACGAACCGCAGCGGGCGCGAACGGAGAATGTGGGGGTGCTGGTGGCGTCCGGCCTGATCGCGGGCGAGGCGCTGGCGGGCCTGGTGAAGGCCGTCTACGATTTCCAGGACAAGGCGCTGCCGTCGGCGTTCCGGGAGCCCTCGTATCTGGTAGGCGTGGGGGTGATGGCGCTGATTGCGTTCGTCCTGATTAAGATTCCGCTGGCCAATGCCGGAGATCCTAACGAAGCGGCGCCGCCTTCAGCTATCATGTAGGGGTGAGGCTCGGGGAACAGACAGTAGGCGGGAGGCCGGAGGATACGACACCGGAAGCGTGGAAGGTTCTCATGGACCTGACGCGGAAGATGTCGCCGGCAGAAAAGCTGCAGCGCGCCTGGACCTTTCGTGGACCGTCCGCCTGGCGGCTGAAGCGGGCCTTCGACAGACGTATCCGCACGCCAGCGAGCGCGAAATCTTCCTGCGTTCCGCCCGGCAGAATCTAGGCGCGGAGTTGTTCCACAGAGTCTATGGAGAAGAACTCTCCGACGATGGATCCGCTGAGCGAAACCCTCAGCCTGATCACTGCGGCGTTTGACCGTTTGAAGATACGGTATGCCGTGGGCGGGTCCATGGCCTCATCTGCGCGCGGTGTCTGGCGATCAACCCTGGATGTGGATTTGGTCGTCGCCATTCGAGCGCCACAGGCGGCGGCATTTGTCACGGAGCTTGGTTCGGGCTGGTATGCCGATCTCGAATTGATTCGCGCTTCCATAGAAGCCGGGCGTTCTTTCAACGTGATCTATATGCCGCGGGTCATGAAGGTCGACATTTTTCCGGCTACCGAAGAATTTCATCAAAGGCAATTGGAACGGGCTACACTCGTTCCGCTGGGATTGGCGCAAGTTCCGTGTGCCGTGGCTACCGCCGAAGATATCCTGCTCGCCAAGTTGCGCTGGTACCGCGATGGAGGACAAGTCTCGGACCGTCAATGGAGTGATATTGTCGGCCTCATCTCCAACAACTTGACCTTTGATTGGGATTACCTCAAGTCGTGGGCCACGCGATTGCAGGTGGAGGATCTGTTGACGCGGGCCATCGTCGACGCGAACCGCGATCAGGTGTTATAGAACTTTCAGAACAGGCAAAGATCGGCCTGCTAGCCGCTCATCGATCCCAAGAACTCGCCGTTGCTCCGGGTCTTCCCGAGCTTATCGAGCAGCAGTTCCATGGTCTCGACTGGTGACAGCGGATTCAGCACCTTGCGCAGAATCCAGACGCGGTTCAGTTCTTCCTTGGGCAGCAGCAGTTCTTCCTTGCGCGTGCCGCTCTTGTTGATGTCGATGGCAGGGAACACGCGCTTGTCCACCAGCTTGCGCTCCAGGTGGATTTCCATGTTGCCGGTGCCCTTGAATTCTTCGAAAATCACATCGTCCATGCGGCTACCGGTATCGATCAGCGCCGTGGCGATGATGGTCAGCGAACCGCCTTCCTCGATGTTTCTGGCCGCGCCGAAGAAGCGCTTGGGACGCTGCAACGCGTTCGAATCCACGCCGCCCGAGAGCACCTTGCCCGATGGCGGCACAATGGTGTTGTAAGCCCGCGCCAGGCGCGTGATGGAATCGAGCAGAATCACCACGTCGCGCTTATGCTCCACCAGCCGCTTGGCCTTCTCGATCACCATCTCGGCCACCTGCACGTGGCGCGTGGCCGGCTCATCGAAGGTGGAGCTGATCACTTCGCCGCGGACGCTGCGCTGCATGTCGGTGACTTCTTCCGGGCGCTCGTCAATCAGCAGCACGATCAGGGTCACTTCGGCATGATTGGTGGTGATCGAATTGGCGATGTTCTGCAGCAGCATGGTCTTGCCGGTGCGCGGCGGCGAAACGATCAGCCCGCGCTGACCCTTGCCGATGGGCGTCAACAGATCCATCACGCGGCCCGAATAATTGTCGCGCACGGTCTCGAGCTTGAGCCGCTCATGGGGATACAGCGGCGTCAGGTTATCGAAGAAAATCTTGTTGCGCGCTTCCTCGGGCGGCTCGAAGTTGATGGCGTCTACTTTGATCAGCGCGAAGTACCGCTCGCCCTCTTTCGGCGGACGGATCTGGCCTGAAATGGTATCGCCCGTGCGCAGATCGAAACGGCGGATCTGCGAAGGCGAAACGTAAACGTCGTCCGGCCCCGGCAGATAGTTGTACTCCGGCGCGCGCAGAAAGCCGAAGCCGTCCGGCAGGCACTCCAGCACGCCTTCGGAAAAGATCAAGCCGCTCTTTTCCGCCTGTGTCTGGAGAATCTTGAAAATCAGTTCCTGTTTACGCAGACCGGCGGCCCCGGCAATTCCCATGTCCTTGGCCACCTGGTTCAGCTTCTGGATACTCATGTCCTTGAGTTCCACCAGGTCAAGCGTGGGGGTTCCGTTCTTGGCGCTTTGAGCAGCCTGCTGTTTCCGGCGATGCTGGCCGGGATGCATGGCTTCGGTGGGCGGTGGGGCCGCCGGCTCGGCAGTTTTCGGTTCCGCGGGCTTCGGCTCGGCCGGCTTGGCTTCCGCGACGGCCGGCACGGTGACCGCAGGCGGCGGGGAGGCAGGCGGCGGAGCAGCGGCTGCGACGACGGGGGGCTGAGCGGCAGCTGCGGCAGCTTTGGCGGCAGCGCGCTCGGCACGGTCGCTGTGCGGCTTTTCAGGCCGCTCCGCAGGCTTTTCCGGTTTCTCCGCTTCGTTGGAGGCGCTTTCGCGGGTGGGAGCAGGCTGTTTCTCAGCCGCTTTTTCGGTGGGCTTTTCTGACTTTTCCGGCGGCAGGGCGTTGCCTACCGTGGTTGGATTGTTTTCGCTATTGCTTGCCAAATTTCCCTCACTCCCCGGCCATTCAGGGCCGAGAACGGCATCGGCTCCACACCTTCCTTGCGGATGGCGCGAAGACCGCGTTCTTGTTCAGACTGATTTAACTTGTCGGTCTTAGTGGCGATCACCAGGTACGGTCTGCCATGGTACTCAAGCCACCGCTTCAGGTCCAGATCTTTTTCCATCCATCCGCGGCGCGAATCCAGTATCAGGCAGGAAACCTTCAGGGTCTCCCGATTCTGCAAATACTCATCAATCAAAGTCTTCCATTGCGCCGCAAAGTGCGCCGGAACCCGGGCGTATCCATATCCTGGTAGATCGACGAAATAGAATGCTCCGTCGATACGGTAAAAATTGATCGTTTGTGTCCGGCCCGGTGTGTTACTGGTGAAAGCCAGTCCCTTCTGACCAATCAGCGCATTAATCAGGCTGGATTTCCCAACATTACTTCTCCCCAAAAATGCGACCTCCGGCATCCGGTCGGAGGGAAACGTCTCCGGCGTGCCCGAGCTGTTAACAAATTCTGCTTTCAAGGAACTTCAATGGCCGCTGCCTTACGGTGGCGGTTCTGTTAATGCGCCCGCGTCTCTTCCACAGGCTGGACTTCCAGGGGGGCCGTCGGCAACGGCAGCGCCACGATCTCTCTTTCCAAAGCGATCTTCAGCACTTCGTCCATCGAGTCCACGAAATGCAACTTCATCGACTGTTTGATGGCGTCAGGAATGTCCGGAAGGTCTTTTTCGTTCTCCCGCGGCATGATGGCTTCCAGGATGCCGTGGCGGTGCGCCGCCATCAACTTCTCCTTGAGTCCGCCGATGGGCAGCACCTTGCCGCGCAGCGTGATCTCGCCGGTCATCGCCAGGTCGCCGCGCACCGGAATTCGCGTGAGCGCGCTGCAGATCGTGGTCGCCAGCGTAATGCCGGCCGACGGGCCGTCCTTCGGAATCGCGCCCTCCGGAATGTGGATGTGGACATCCAGGTTGCGGTAGAAATCCCGCGGCAGCCCAAGGGAAAGCGCGCGTGACCGGATGTAGCTCATCGCCGCCTGGGCGGACTCCTGCATCACTTCGCCCAGCTTGCCGGTGATGGTCAGTTTACCTTTGCCTTCCATCAGCGTGCATTCCACGGTCAGGATCTGGCCGCCGACTTCCGTCCACGCCAAACCGGTAGCCGCGCCGATTTCGTTCTTCTTATCGGTCTGCAGGTCGCGGAACCTCCACGGCCCCAGCAGGTCCGGCAGCGACGCACCCGTGATTATCTGCTTGGGATGCTTCTGCTTTTCCTTGTCGTTCTGATTGTTCACCACCTGGCGCGCCACCTTGCGGCAGACGTTGCCGATTTCGCGCTCCAGGTTGCGCACGCCCGCTTCCCGGCTGTAATACTGAATCAGCCCGTTGACCCCGTCGTCCTGAATCTCGATCTGGTCGGCCGTCAGTCCGGTCGCTTCCATCTGCTTGCGGACCAGAAACCGCTTGGCGATCTCCATCTTCTCGAGTTCTGTGTAGCCGGATAGCCGGATCACTTCCATCCGATCCTGAAGAGCGGGAGGAATAGTGTGCAGAACGTTGGCCGTGGCGATGAAGAAGACCTGGCTCAGATCGTATTCCACGTCGAGATAGTGGTCCACGAACATGAAGTTCTGTTCCGGGTCCAGCACTTCCAGGAGTGCCGCCGAAGGATCCCCGCGGAAATCCATCGACATCTTGTCCACTTCGTCCAGCATGAAAACCGGGTTCTTGGTTCCCGATTTCTTCATCATCTGGATCACCTGCCCGGGCAAAGCTCCGATATAGGTGCGCCGGTGGCCGCGAATCTCGGCCTCATCACGCACGCCGCCGAGCGACATGCGCACGAACTTGCGCCCGGTTGCCTTGGCGATCGACATGCCCAATGAAGTCTTGCCCACGCCAGGAGGGCCTACGAAGCAGAGAATGGAACCCTTGGGGTTCTTCACCAGCCGCCGCACCGCCAGAAACTCCAGGATGCGCTCCTTGATTTTCTCCAGCCCGTAATGGTCGCTCTCAAGCACCTTTTCGGCAAACTTCAGGTCGCGGATTTCCTTCGACTTCTTCTTCCACGGCACCGCCAGCAGCCAATCGAGGTAGTTGCGCGAAACCGTGGATTCCGCGGACATAGGCGGCATGTTCTCCAGCCGCTTCAACTCCGCCATGGCCTTTTCCTGCGCATCCTGCGTCATTCCGGCGGTCTCAATGCGCTTTTTCAGCTCGTCGATTTCGCTCTTCTCGCCGCGCCCCAGTTCCTTCTGGATGGCTTTGATTTTCTCGTTGAGGTAGTACTCTTTTTGCGCCTTTTCCATCTGGCGCTTTACGCGGCCCTGAATGGTCCGGTCCACGTTGAGCTTCTCAATTTCGATATCCAGCATCTCGGCCACGCGAGTCAGCCGGTCAATGGGATCGAAGATTTCGAGCAGTTCCTGCTTTTCCTCGATGGTCAACTGCAGGTTGGCCCCTACCGTGTCCGCCAGCTTGCCCGGCTCATCCACACGGATGGCGGCGATCATGGTCTCGTAGTTCAGATTTTGGCTCAGCTTGACGTATTGCTCGAAGAGCCCGGTCACCCGGCTGATCAGCGCGTCCAGCTGCTGACCCGTCTCCACTTTGTAATTGGAGGTCCGCACCGTGGCCCGAAGGAAGCCTTCCTCATCGGAAACCGATACCACCTTGGCGCGTTCCACGCCCTCCACCAGCACCTTGATATTGCCGTCCGGCAGTTTGAGGCTTTGGACAATGTTAACGATTGTGCCAACGTGGTAAATCTCGTTGGGTTTGGGCTCATCGATCGAGGCGTCGTGCTGGGTGGCAAGAAAGATCTTCTTGTCGCCCGCCATCGCCTCTTCGAGAGCGCGCACACTGGATTCCCTTCCCACGACGAATGGGGTCATCATGTACGGAAAGATGACGACGTCGCGGATAGGCATCATCGGCAGACGTTTTGTGTCGGATTTTTCCTTCGAAGTAAGCATTGTTCTCCTAGGGGGAAAGTTCAAAAACCCCCTGGTCCCGGTTTCCCTGAATCGTCCGGGTGCGGCGGCGGTTGTCGAGAAGTTTCGGTTAGCCGGCCTTTTCTAATAGTGTAAGACTGATTTTCTGTGACAGCACCATCTCTTTGGTGACCTGGAATTCGCGGACCTTCTTATAGGAAGGCAGGTAGTACATCAAATCCAGCATCAGGTCTTCGAGAATCATGCGCAATCCCCGCGCCCCGACTTTGCGCTCCATGGCCAGGTCGGCAATCGCGTCTAATGAATCGTCGCTGAACTTCAGCCGCACATTCTCGAATTCAAAGAGCTTCTGGTACTGCTTGACGATGGCGTTCTTGGGCTTGGTCAGAATCTGGATCAACGCCGAACGGTCCAGATCCTCAAGCACGGCACTCACCGGCAGCCGCCCGATGAACTCGGGGATGAAACCGAACTTGATCAGGTCGATTGGCTGGGCCTGGGAAAGCAGGTCGATATCCCGCCGTCCGCTGATGGTGGAATTGCGGACCGGGCCTTTCTCCTCTTCCTGAAGGAAGCCCATGGACTTCTTGCCCGTGCGCCGCGCGATGACTTTCTCCAACCCTACAAACGCGCCACCGCAAATGAACAGGATATTGGTGGTATCCACCGGCGTGAATTCCTGATGGGGATGCTTCCGTCCACCCTGCGGCGGAACATTGGCAACCGTCCCTTCCAGAATCTTCAGGAGCGCCTGCTGCACGCCCTCACCGGAGACATCGCGCGTAATCGAAGGGTTCTCATCCTTGCGGCAGATCTTATCGATTTCGTCGATGTAGATTATCCCCTGCTGGCACTTCTGCACGTCGCCATCGGCCGCCTGCAAAAGCTTCAGGATGATGTTCTCCACGTCCTCGCCCACGTAACCGGCTTCGGTCAGCGTGGTGGCATCCACAATGGCGAACGGCACGTCCAGAATCTTGGCCAGGGTCTGCGCCATCAGGGTTTTACCCGTTCCGGTGGGCCCGATCAGCAGGATGTTGGACTTCTGAAGCTCCACCTCGCTGTTCCGCATGCGGTTCATGTGGATACGTTTGCAGTGATTGTAGACCGCCACCGCCAGCTTCTTCTTAGTGGATTCCTGCCCGATTACGTACTGGTCCAGAAACTCTTTGACCTCAAGGGGTTTCGGGATCTTATTGGGGGTTCCGGAAGGGGGCTCAACCTTGTCGTCTTCTAAAATCGAGTTACAGACAGCGATGCACTCATCGCAGATGTAGGCCCGAGGATAGTCGCTTGGAGAAGAAATGAGCTTTCCAACTACGTCCTGACTCTTATGGCAAAACGAACATCGTAAAGCATCATCGGATCCGGCACGCTTCACGCAGTTTCCTCCGCTTCCACCGTCGGCTCTCCGGTGTCCCCGTGGTCGGGAACTACAATCGGTATCGTTACTATTATCACCTGAACGGCTTTCCTTGGCAATGGACCTAATGGGTTCATGTTGTTCCCTGTCATGAACTAAAGCAGTTACCTAAAGTTAGAATTAGTCTCCTATGCGGTCTTCCGGGCATGTTCGAAGAGGAAATTCAAAGTCTTGTCGGTCTGGATGTGCGAAGCAATCCTGCCCATAGTACCGTCCTTTTCAAACTCCATCTGGATGGCCGCCACGGGCTTGCGCTGCTGCTTGGCGATCTTCTCCACTTCGCGGTCCACTTCGTCGCGGGTGGCGTGAATGGCTTCGCGCTCCGAAATCTTGGATAGCACCATGGAGGCTTTCACCTCGCGCAACGCCTTCTCGCGCTGCGATTCCTTCACCTTTTCCCAATCCAGCTTGATCGACCGCGGGTCAATGCCTTCGGCCGCCATGGACCGCAGGCTCTGCTCCACCCGGCTCTTGATCTGCCGCTCCACAAAGACCTCCGGGACCGGAAAACTATGCACGTCCACCAGCTTGTCCACGATCAGGTTCTTGGCAGCCTGCTGCGCTTCGTACTGGCGCTGCGAGAAAATATTCTTGCGGACAGCCTCGCGCAGTTCGTCCACGGTGCGATAGTCCCCCAGATCCTGCGCAAACTCATCGTTTACTTCCGGCAGTTCTTTCCGCCGGATACCCTTCAGAGTGGCGTGGAACCGGACCGTCTTGCCTGCCAGCTTGGCAGAGCCATAGTCCTCAGGGTAGGCGACGTCAAACTCCTTCTCTTCCCCCGGAGTGACGCCGCGCAGGTTCTCGGTAAAGGCTTCAAAGGTATCTTTGGCGCCGATTTCCAGCTGCATCTCTTCGGTCTTCACCGGGTCGCCTTCCACGCCGGACATGCTCTCAAGAGCCACCACCGCGAAATCGCCGTCCTGCACCGGACGGGGGTCGACGTTCACGTACTCCGCCTTTTGCTCCCTGATCTCGTCGATGCGCTTAGCCAGATCCTCGTCAGTGACCTCTGGATCGTGGTAGGGCACTTCGACATCCTTATACTCCCCCAACTCAATCTCGGGCGCTACTTCGAATTCCGCCTTGAAGCGCAGCGGCTCGCCATCGTGGAAATGGACGTCGGTAACGTCCGGCGTTCCGACCACGTTCAAGTTCTCGGCCTCGATCTGCTTTTGCAGGAATTTTGGGATCAGGCTTTCCAGCACCTTCTGACGGATATCAGAGGCAAACTGTTTACGAATCAAAGAGGCGGGCGCCTTGCCCGGCCGGAAGCCCGGCAATTTAGCGCGTTTCCGCACATCTTCGGTAACCCGGTTGGTCTCGCTTTCCACCTCCGGAACGGGGATGGAAATCTCCAGCGAGTGCTTGCAACCTTCAACTAAAGCCAAGTGGAATCTACCTCAGGGAAGAAGTGACGACGTCAATTTGATGATACCACGACCCCCGTGGGGCTCATCTGGGGTGAACTGCTTCAAATTTACCGCTGAGACGCGGAGACGCTGAGCCAGGCGCAGAGGATACAACCCACCGAGGTATGGCTTTGCGGTCTGGCCGGGGTGTTGCGGCACACCCGGGATTGACGCAGAGGAAGCAGAGGTACACCAAGCAGGCCCGCTTTAACCGCTAGTGGTTTTCATACCATTTGAGCTTGGTCGCGTCGATGCAGGCGATGTCGGGGCGGCCGTCGGCGTTGAGGTCGGCGACGGCGCAGGCGGCGGCTCCCATGGCTCCGTTGTCGAGCACTTCACGGGTCCATTGGTCGCCGGCCGGATCGGCAGCCGAGTACACATAGACGCTGTGGCCGGCACCGCGGTAGCCGGCGATGACTTCGTCCCGGCCGTCGCCGTTGAGGTCTGCGGTGAGGATGGTGTGGCCGTCGGCGAGCGACGCGTCGATGACCTGGCGCTCCCATTTGGCATCTTTGGAATCGTCTTTGGATACGGCGCGACGGCGATATATCGCAACCTGGTTGCCGTGCCAGGGCTCGATGGCAGCCAGGAAGCGGACGGTGCCGAGACGGCCAACGGCGATGTCGCTCGATCCCGATTTGGGCCAGTCCGCCGGATCGCCCCGGGCGATTTCGGTGCGAGTCCAGCGCGAGTCTTTGCCGTACTTGAAGAGATGGATGCCGGTGAAACTGGCGGTGAGAATTTCGTCGCGGCCGTCGCCATCCCAGTCAACCACGTAGATGCCATGGACCACGCCGCTGTTTTCGGTGCTGATGAGTTCGCGCTTCCAAATGGGCTTGTCAGCCAGATTCCCGGGCCGATAGAAAACCAGGGGCGTCTGGTCGCGGTAGTCGGGGGCCTCGGCTTTGGCGCCGGTGAGCGGAGCGTTGATGACTACGCGGTTGCCGCTGCCGTCGATATCGGCGGTGCGCAGGCGGTGCGAGGTGGTGAGGCGATCGATTTCGGTGACGGTCCAGGGCTCGCGAGGGTCGCCGCGATGGTGAAGCAGGGAGACGATGCCGATGCTGTTCTTGGCCTGGTTGGCGAATTCGCTGGCCAGGACAATGTCCGGGATGGGGTCGCCCTTCACGGGAACTACGACGCAGTTGATCATGTGGGAGAGGCCGCCCGAGATCACGTGGCGCTGCCAGCCGGGGTTCTCATACCAGACCAGCTCGGTGAGGCCGCTGGCCAGGGCGATGAGATCGGGCTTGCCATCGTGATTGAGGTCGGCAACCACCACCTGGTAGCCGCCCTTCAGATCGGAAGCGATGGTGTGTTCACTGAAACGCGCGGGCGGGGCCGCCGCCAATAGCGAAAACGCGAAGCATAAGAAGCAGACACGGCGCACGCTCCACAGTATACTGCGGCGTATACTTTCAATATCGGGGACTATGAAGAAACTCATGACGAAACTGGCCTTGTTGTGGATCGCGGCGGTGACTGTTGTGGCGGCGCAACCGGAGCACCTGAGCGGCATCCGGCAACTTACGCACGGCGGGCAGAATGCCGAGGCGTACTGGTCGCCGGACGGAAAGCGGCTGATTTTTCAGAGCACGCGGCCTCCGTACCAGTGCGACCAGATGTTCGTTATGAACGCCGATGGCACCGATCAGCATCTGGTTTCGACGGGCAAAGGGGCTACCACCTGCGGCTACTTTCTGAGCGACAACCAGCACATCATCTACGGATCGACCCACCTGGCCGGCGATGCCTGCCCTACACCGCCGGACCGGAGCAAGGGCTACGTTTGGGGTGTGTTCCCGGGCTACGACATATTCCTTGCGACCGGCAGCGGGAAGATCGAGAAGCGGCTGACCGAGACACCCGGCTACGATGCCGAGGCGACGGTGAACTGGAAGACCGGAACCGTGGTGTATACGTCGCTGGCTTCGGGCGATCTGGATTTATGGACCATGCGCCCCGACGGGTCGGACAAGAAGCAGATCACCAAGACCACGGGGTATGACGGCGGGGCGACGTTCTCGCGCGACGGCAAGAAGATGGTGTGGCGCGCGAACTACCCGAAGGACGCGGAAGCCATGACGCGGTATAAAGCTCTGCTGGCCGACAATCTGACGGCGCCGATGAAAATGGAGTTGATGGTCTCGGACGCCGACGGCGGGAATGCCCACGCCATCACGAATTTCGGATGCGCCAGTTTTGCGCCCACGTTCACGCGCGATGGAAAGAAGATTCTTTTCTCTTCCAACAAGCAGGCCTGCGACAGCCGGAAGTTTGAGTTGTATCTGATTAATGTGGACGGCACGGGTCTGGAGCAGGTAACGAATTTCGGGGGCTTTACGGCATTTCCGGAGTTTTCGCCGGACGGGAAGACGCTGGTGTTCTGCTCAGACCGCGAGGCCAAGGAGCGGTACGAGTTCAATATCTTTACGGCGAAGTGGGGGTCTGGGAAATAGCCACCGGTGCGTTGTTAACGGGACGATGCCGTGTTCGGAGCTTGAAATGCTAGTTATGAATCCGGGGGTAAGAAGCAGTGCAATTTTCAAAGCGAGTTCGTGCCCAAATGGCTGGCACCGTGCTATTGGCGACGGCATTTTTTGCAGGCTGCGCCGGTAGTGTAAGTTACCGAACCTACGATCCGCACTACCGCGATTACCATGTCTGGAACGATGCCGAAGCTCCTTATTTCAACACCTGGATCGTTGAAACGCATCATCCGCGCGTGGAATACCGGCGCTTGCGCAAGCCGGATCGAGAGGCATACTGGCGCTGGCGTCACGATCATAAGTAGCGCAGTTGGCCGACGCGTTACCTGGGCGGCGTGGCCAGAGTGAACCATTGTGATTCATACCCCGCGGGCAAAACGTAACGGGGTTTGCCCGTGGGAAACAGGAAGTTTCCAACGTCCCACATCTCTACGCCGCGGCCCCGCCCGACCAGGTCCGCGCCCAGCCGCGAGGCCAACTCGACATCGCGAACCAGCCGGGCGGCGAAGGGCGATGACATACCCGTGAGCTCCAGCCGGTTGAACGAGATGGCGATCAGGAAATAGGGCGTTGGAATCAGATGGTGCTCGACGCGGGTAATGCGTCCACGAACCGTGGCGCCGGCCGGAATCAGCGGGCTGCTGGAACCGGACCGGCGGACGGCTTTAACCACTTTGGCCGACACCAGGTCTCCGGCGGCCGCGGTATCGGTGTCGATAGGTGCGTCAAGGGCCAGCTTGAGAGGCAGCCCGATGGTCAACGCCACCGGCGCGCGCACAGTTGGCACGGGGGACGCCGCTTCCCCTGGGCCGCCCGTATCGAACAGCAGTTGGGATGCCGCCTGATACTCGCGGCAATCCGAGAAGCCGATTACGTTTCTAGCCACGTGCGTGTTGCGCATCAGCGTCTGGAGCCAGCCCTGGCGCGGCAGCAGAACGTCGCCATCGCCGATGTGAACGCGGTGGTAATCGAGCGTGGCGTCGGCCTGGCACATCGATGTTGCCGGCGGCAATTGGCCGGTCTGAATGGTCAGGCGTCGAAGGTCCAGCGAAACCGGATCGATCCAAAACGAACCGTCGTATGCCGTGGGCTGCCAGGATGCGCCCACCTTGACGTGGAAATGGCTGGCTTCGAGAGGCACGCGGTAGCGATACTCCAGAGCCATTTGAGAGCCAGTGGAACTCTCGCCGGCATAGCTGAAAATGACGCCCGGATTGTCGAAGACATCCAGCAGGTAGGTGGCGAAAGCGCCGGCTCCGATGAGACCACCACTGATGATCTCGTCCACGCCGCGCGCATCGAATCGCGTGGCACCCGGCCAGGAGTGAATCTCAGCCCCTTGGGAAACCGCGACCTCCAGCCGCAGGCGATCGGTGGATTCCAGATGCAGTTCATGATCCGCGGAACGCTGAAAATATCTTCGATCCACAGTCTCAATACAGGCATAGTTACCCAGACGGCGCGTCATGGCCTGCAGTTGGGCGCGCGCGGATTCCAACAGCTTTTCCGGATCGCGCGGGGTCTGCCCGCGCATCACGGCGACGGCGAGCAGAGACAAGGCGAATCGCATGGGCCATGCGGCACTCACGGGCGGTATGGAAGCCACCGTTACTGCTTGGGACTGACGGCCGCCTTTCGCGGCTTCCAATTCTGCGCGGCCTGGTCGGCAGCCGCAACCACATCGGGTTTGAGTTTGGCGGCTTCGGCGGTGCGAAGCTTCTCAACGCTTTTCTCGCCATGCAGGAAGGCCAGCGTCAGCCAAAAATAAGCTCGCTGGTCGTCTGCCGCCATGCCGCTGCCGGTGGCGTAGCGCATTCCCAAGCGCGCCTGTGCCGGAGCGAAACCCTGGCTTGCGGCCGCGCGAACCCAACGCGCAGCCTGCTCTTCATCGTGCGGTACGCCTTTGCCGGTGGCGTATAAGCGGCCCAGGTTGAATTGCGCCTCGGCGTGGCCCTTTTCCGCCGCCAGTTGATACCAATGAGCGGCCAGTTTTTGATCTTGCGCGATGCCGTAGCCTTCCACAATGGCCCATTCGGTCGGCGGGCCATTGGTGTCCGGTGTGTTCGCCAGCTGGAGCCAGCGAATAGCATCAGCCTCATCGCGCGGGACGCCCCATCCACGCGAGTACATTTGGCCCAACGCAAACTCGGCTTCGGCGTTGCCCTGCTCGGCGGCCTGCCGGTACCAGCGCGCGGCTTCAGTCATATCCCGCCGGACACCGAGCCCCTGCGCATAAAGAAGACCCAAATCGAACTGAGCCTCCGCCTGCCCGGCATCCGCCGCCGCTTTCCATTCGCGGAAGGCTTTGGCGTAATCCTTATTCCTGAAGGCCTCCATCCCCGCTGCTGTGTCGGCCCAGACCGGCAGTATACCCAACAGGATCGAACCCATACCCAACCACACGCTCAGTGACCTGCGATATTGCATAATGTCTCCTTTTTGCAATAGCCGCTTGCTGAGTTGGTTGTAGCATGAATGCATCCCGCACGGAAGGGCGCGGGCCCGTTTGGGTGGCTGGGCTTGCGCGAAATTATCCATTTTCCGCCGGTGGATCGAACAGCTGGGCCCGGCCCTAAACCGGCGCCAGCAGCCCGGTGGCCGCCTCTGCCGCAGGCTCCAAACCGATCGGCTCCGCTGCCGGCTCAAAGCTGAACCAGCGGGCCAGCGCCTCATCGGCGATCTTGCGCCGCGCCATGATCTCGCGGCGCCGCTCCAACGCGGTGCGAAACGCAGCAGCCAAGTGCCAGAAGGCTGCCAGCGAGCGGGGTTCGGAAAGCAGACACCCCCCCACCACCAGCAGATCGCGCACGGTCATCGGCAGCCAGTAACGGCGATATATGCCCGGCGTGGCGTTCTTGATGCGCATCAGGAAGCGGTTCTTCACCGAGTGCATGTTGATCGCGGGCGAGATGCAGCGGCGGTCCCCCGGCTTGGCCGTTCGCACGTGCCAGGCAACCGCCCCGGGCACATAAATGCATCGCCAGCCGAGCAGCTGGGCGCGCCAGGCTACGTCGGCATCCTCGCGGTAGGCGAAGAAATCCGGGTCGAAGAAGTCGCCTCCCACGGAAATGTCGTCGATCATCCGGCGCCGGTAAAGCGCCGCGGCGGCGCAAGCGCCGAAGACGTATTCGGCTCGATCGAAAGCCGGGCCATCGGGTTCTTGCCAGCCGCGGTCGAAGTGGCGCATGGCGGGGGTGAAATAGATACCCGCGGAATCGATGCGCCGTTCCGGCAGAGGTTCGAAGCCGGGGCCGATGGACAGCAGCTTTCCGCAGACCGCCCCGGCGCCCGGATCGCGCCGGCCGGCATCCATCAGGCTGCGAAGGAAGCCGGGCTCCATCAGAAGGTCAGGGTTGAGGGTGAGCACCCAGCGGCCGCGGGTAGCGCGAATGGCCTGGTTTTGGCCCGCGGCGAAACCCACGTTATCTACGTTTCGAATGACGCGAATCCGCCCGCGGTAGCCGTCCAGGATTTCGCCGGTGGCGTCCGCCGAGGCGTTGTCCACCACCACCACGTCCAGGCGCACGCCCTCCTGCGCAAGAAGGGCATCCAGGCAGCGCCGGATGTATTTGCTGCTGTTAAAAGTAACAATGGAAACGCCTATTGTGGAATCCGGCATCGGCTAATCATTTCAAAGACCTTGAAGTGCTACATTCCAACTACAGCGAATTATCTTGGCAAAGGTGTAGTTGAAAACATTTCACGGGTGTCTTAGGTGTAGAGGGGATGTCATTATTTCCGCACGGCGAACAATTCGTGGGCATAATCCGGCAGGAGCGAACCGGCACAACCTTGCAGGATCAGGTGGCCCGCTTGTTCGAGGAGGCGCGCGATGACGTCTATCGCTACCTGCTCACCCTCGGCCTTCACCCTCCACGGGCGCAGGAGGCCGCCCAAGAGGTGTTTCTTCGCCTGTATGCCACTTTGCGCAAAGGAGAAGAAATTCAAAACCCGCGAGCTTGGATCTTTCGGGTGGCGCACAACCTGGGGCTCAAGATCAGGGCCCGCCAGAATTCCGAGGAGCTTTACGACCCTGAACTGGGCCAGCGGTATGCCACGCAGCAGGAAACACCCGAGAGTGAGTTAATCGATCGCCAACGTATGTCACGGTTTCACAGCGCGGTAGAAGGCCTTTCGGAACAGCAGCGGCGCTGCCTGTTTCTGCGTATGGAAGGGCTGAGGTATCCCGAAATCGGTTCCGCGCTGGGCATCAGCGCTTCCGCCGTGGGAGAATTCCTGCGCCGCGCAATGGTGCGGTTGAAAAAGGTGCGCTATGAGTAATCTGGAAATGCGCCACCTGGAAGACGGCCAGTTGATGCGCTACCTGGATGGCGAACTGACCCGGCGCAAATCCCGCCAGGTTCGCGAACACCTGGAAGCATGCTGGCAGTGCCGCACGGAACTGGAAGGATTGCAGGCGGCGGTTGCGGATTGCGTACGGTATCGCAAGAACGTTCTGGGCGCTTGTCTGCCGCCGCCCCCCGAGCCGTGGCAAGACCTGTCGCGGGGATTCGACCGGATCGACTCGGCTCTGGGAGGTGGATCGCTGGCGGCGCGTGTGCTTCGCGCTTTGACACCCCGGGGCTTTGACACCCGGGGCTTTGATACCCGGGACCTGGACCCCCAGGGCGCATTTACTGGTTAAGTGCGCGGCCACCTTGGCTGTGCTGGCGGTAGTAGCGGGAGTCGCATTCCACCAGTTGCAAGAAGCGCCTTCGGTGGAGGCGGCCGCATTGCTCAAGCGGGCGGTGGCGGTGTCGGAAATCCGGCCGCACGCAGGGCGCAAGGTCCGGATCACGACGCGGACCGTGCAGATGACCAAAGTGATCGGGTCAAGCGGATCGCTCAAGCCGGCGGCTGCCGGGGAACCGGAATTGGAGAAAATGTTTCGCTCCGCCAGGTATGACTGGGACGACCCGCTGAGCGCCAGATCATACTCCCAGTGGCGCGACCATCTTACCGCCAAAGAGGATTCAGTAAACAAGGTGGAAGACCGGCAGGAGCCGGAGCGCAACACCTACGAGATCAAGACCGCCACGGAGAACGGAGACCTTGTGGCGGCCACCCTGACACTACGGATGACCGACTTCGAGCCCATCGCAGGGCGCTTCGAATTCCGCAACCGGGACTGGGTGGAAATGACGGAATTGGTAGACCAGCAAACACAGCCCGCAAGCACTATAGCTGGAACCACCGGCGGCATGCCTCGCCAACCTGGTATGCCGCCGGCTTTTATTGCATCCCCTGTTACAACCCAGGCCGAAGCGAACCAGCCTGCCGGTTTCTCCGCGGAATTAAAGGTAGTGGAAGCCCTCCATCAGGTGGGCGCCGATTTGGGAGATCCGGTGGAGATCAGCCGCGATGGGCGGCGGGTGCTGGTAAGCGGCACTGGTATTCCTTCCAAACGCCAGGAACAACTTCATGCCGTGCTGGACCCGCTGCCCGACGTGGTGGTGCGGTTCGCCGACCCGACTTTCCCCGCAAGTGCGACTTTCCCCGCAAGTGCAACACCGGTTCATACGGAACCGGCAACTCGTGATGCGGGCGGCCCCGAACATAGACAGTTACAGGCGCGAATTGAAGAACGCCTGGGAGGCCGTCCGCAATTCGAGCACTTCAGCGGACAATTATTAGATTGGACCGATTCCGCGATGGCCCGGGCCTACGCGCTGCGTCGGCTGGCACAGGAATTCGGACCGGCTGCCGAGAGCCAGATGAGCACTGGTGACCGGAGCGCCCTTCGTGCCCTGGGCCGCGAACACCTGATCGTATTCGCCCGCGAATCCGCGCGGATTGACGCTACCCTAGGCCCAGTCCTTACGCCCGAAGTGCGACTGCCGCTGGCTGACGCGCGCGGCTCCGATCAGAGTCTCTTAGCGCCGGGCGCAGCGGCGTGGCAACCGGCTGCAGAGGAATTGCTGAGCACGGCACGCCGCGTGGAAGCGCTGCTGGCCGTGGTACTGGGAGTAGCGCCGGGCGACCCCGCCGCGGACGATGCGCCCCGGCAACTCATGGCTGGAATGGCGCGGTTAAATATCAGCATCGAGCGCTGCCAACATCTTCTGCTGCACGACGACGTTGGCGCTGGCAAATAGCATTAAGCACTACCGGCCTGTTCTGTCGTAACATTAGGCAGAACAATGAATGCCGGGCGCTTGATCACAGCCTGTTTCGCTTGCCTGATCTGCTGCGCTCCCGCGCCGGCACAACGGTTCGCGTACCTCTACGGCCGCGTTTTAGATCCCTCGGAAGCCGCCGTCACCGATGCCGTAGTCACAGTGGTGAACGACGAGACTGGTTTTCGACGCACCACGCAGACGCAATCGGACGGCGAGTACGTGGTAAGTTCCCTGCAGCCGGGTTTCTATAAAGTGGCGGTGCGCAAGGACGGTTTCCCCACCATGATCCGCTTCAATGTGAAGCTGGAAACCCGGCAGCCGGCGCGCGTCGATTTCACGCTCTCCGTGGGAGCCGTGCAAGAAACCATCACGGTGGAGGGCACCGCGCCCCTGCTGGGCCAGGAGGATGCCTCCATCGGGGTGCGCGTATCTCACGACGAATTGCAGCGCCTGCCCCTGAACGGCCGAGGTTTGCTGAGCCTTCTGGAGCTTGCGCCCGGAACCAACGTAACCCCGGCCACCCGCGGCGAGGCCGGCCAATTCACGTCCAACGGGCAGCGGCCCAACGCCAACTATTTCACGGTGGACGGCGTAAGTGCCAATACCGGCGTGACGGCCGGCGGCTTGCCCGCTCAGGCTACCGGCGGAGTGCTGCCGCCGCTGAGCGCTTTCGGCAGCCTGGATTCAGTGCTGCCGCTGGAGGCGGTGGATGAACTCCGCGTGCAAACTTCCAATGAGGGTTCGGAGATGGGCAGGTTGCCCGGGGCCTCCGTCTTGCTAGTCAGCCGTTCGGGCACGAATGACGTTCACGGCTCGGTGGTCTACCGGTTCCGGCATGAACTGCTGGCCGCCAATGACTGGTTCGCGAACACTTCCGGCGCCGGACGCGCTCCGCTGCGGTTGCAGGATGTGGCCCCATCACTGGGTGGACCGATTCGCCGCGACCACACCTTTTTCTTTTTGTCTTACCAGCACATGCTCTTGCGCGGACCATACGTATGGCAGCAGCCGGTGCCCTCGCTGGCCACGCGGCAGGCTGCTCCGGAATGGCTTCAGCCGGCGCTCAATCTGTTTCCCGCGCCCAACGGACCCGAGTTAGGAAACGGACTAGCGGCCTGGAGCGGGCGCAACATCCGCCCGTCGCAACTGGATTCGGGGATTGCGCGGCTGGACCATGCGTTGACGGCCAATGCAACTCTCTTCGCGCGGTATAACGATTCGCCTTCTTCCAATGAATTTGGCAGCACCGAGGTGAACCGCCTGGACCTGCGATTCCAGAGCGCCACCGTGGGCCTCAACCTTCGCCCGGCGGCCAGCCTGGCGCTGGACTTTCGCGTCAACGAATCGCAGTCCACGGCGCATTCCACCTGGACCCGGACGGGCGACCCGGTTCCTTCCGGATGTGAGCTGGAGCCGTTGACGTCTTTCCTGTTCGGCAACATGGTTTCATGCAATTCTCTGGTGCGGTTTTCAATCGGCGGCGTGGGCCAGGTGGTAACCGGCCGCGAGGGCGACCGCAAACAGAGGCAGTTCCAGATAGTGCAATCCACGGTTTGGAATCGAGGCGCGCATGCGCTGCGGTTTGGCGTGGACTACCGGCGGATGATACCGATCCGGCGCGACGCCACGGGAACGCTGAGCGTAATCGCCGACGACATTACTCAAGTAACGGACAAGCGCAACCTCTGGCTGGGACAGTCACCCGCGGTGAACGCCTCCACGGAGGTGAGTGAGCTTTCGTTGTGGGTGCAGGATACGTGGCAGGTGTCGAAGCGGCTGACTATCACGCCGGGGCTGCGATGGGAGTTCAACCCGGCGCCGGTTCCGGCCGACAGCAACACGCTTTTCCTCGATACCTCCACAAACACGCTGTTTGACGGACTGCACCGGCCGCTCTGGCCAAACTCGTATTTTAACTTCGCGCCGCGCCTGGGCGCCGCCTTGCGCCTCTCAAAGAACGGCGGCACCGTGTTGCGAATGGGCGGCGGGCTGTTTTACGACTCCAGCCTGAGTATCGCGACGGACCTGATTAATAGTGGACCATTTAGCGTCACTCAGTTCTTCAGCGGGCGCAACGGATTGTTCTCCACCGAGCTAAGCTACGGCTTCATGCCGGATTTGCGGCTGCCGCGGCTGGTGGAATGGAATGTTACGTTGGACCACGCCCTCAGCGCGCAGGACGTGGTGTCGCTGGGCTATGTCGGCTCGGCCGGCCGGTACCTGATCCGCCGCGAACTCGGCGGCCCCGGCAGCAGCCCGACATCTGTGACGGCACTGACCACCAACAATGGTTCGTCGGACTATCAGGGGCTGCAGGTGCAATACCGCAGGCGGGTGCTGGAGGGTTTTGAAGCGCTGATGTCGTATTCGTGGTCGCATTCGATGGACAACGATTCGAGCGATGCGTTCCTGGTGTGGGCCGGGCCCGGAGCCGGTGCAACGCGCGACCGGGCATCTTCGGATTTCGACCTGCGTCACTCTTTGGCCGGCTGGCTGACCTATACATTCGCGAAGAAGCCAACTGTAGCGGCCCGTTATTTAGGGGGCTGGGCGGTGGACGGAGTGGTTCGCGCGCGCAGCGGCTTCCCGATTTCAGTGTTGGACAACGAGGAATACCAGGGAGTGGGCCTGGCCAACGCATTCCGCCCCAACCTCCTGCCGGGCCAGCCGGTCTGGATTGCGGACGCCGCGGCCCCGGGCGGAAGGCTCATCAATGCGGCCGCATTTCAGACAACCGCTCCGGGCGTACAGGGTAATCTCGGGCGGAATGCCATTACGGGTTTCGGAATGTCGCAGGTGGATCTGGCGCTGCGGCGCGAGTTCCGATTGGGGGAGCGCCATTCGATTCAGGTCAGGATGGAGGCATTCAACGCTTTCAACCACGCCAATTTCGCCGACCCGGTGAAGTATCTAAGCAGCCCGATTTTTGGCCAATCGACCTCGATGCTGAACCTTATGTTGGGCACCGGCAGCCCCGGCAGCGGCCTCTCGCCGATTCTGCAAACCGGCGGCGCAAGATCTTTGCAGGGTTCGCTCCGGTTCCGGTTCTGAACGCCAAAACAGAAGCCGTGTTAGACTCATAAGTGCTCGGTGACGCAAACTGGCAACCCCAATCGGCCAGGGCGGAATGAGCGTTGTGTTCTCCACATTTTCGGGCTGTGGCGCAGCCTGGCTAGCGCGCTTGCTTGGGGTGCAAGAGGTCCCGAGTTCAAATCTCGGCAGCCCGACCAAATTTTTCATAGACTTACAAAACTAAACTTCCGGAATGCCTCCCTTTGGAGTCCAACTGGAGTCCACAATAGGTCTGTCTGAGGGATTCGTTTCCCCCCTCGGCCTGCGCTCTGTCGCCGGCTATTTCAGAGGCGTCAATTTCTCCCGGCCTCTCTACTCTTATAAAAACCTGACAAACCCGACAGATGCATCGTAAGTTATAGATTGTGCTGGGCCATTATATGTCGGGTAGGCCCAAAAACCCGACATAGAACCCGAAATATTGCGCCAAAAACCCGACAAATCGTCTGCAGACCGCTGGGAAGCCCACGGACGATGTGCCGAGAATCTGGATTTCGGACGGTAGCGGTGATCGCTTTAAGGGTTGATCGTGTTTGGCCTATATCAAATTGTGCGCCACAGCGCAGAGGACTCCGCCTGAGTCCGCAATCACAAGGGAGGCCCGAAGTACGAGAGCGCATCGAAGACGAGCGCAGCATCGTGGAGCGTCATTGCGCCCCAGGCGGCTAAAATTTGGCGGCTCACATGTGATAGGTCTGGAATCGGAGAACGGAAGAAAGTACGGGCATTGCGTATGGAATAGCAACTCCCGGATGCACACCCCAACTAATGGGTTCGTCAGCCGACTTCCGCTGATATGGTGTATAGTGAGTGCAAGGGGTTTTTATGTACTTTCCTGTACTTCGCAACATCGTTGCACTTTCACTCCTTACAACAGCCGCCGTAAACGCCGACCCCAGCAAGGAGAATTTCTATGCCCAAGCCAAGAGGATGGTAATCCGCCTTGAGCGCAAGTTGGCCACAGGTACATATACGCCGGTTGGGACGGCATTTTTCGTAATCGACGAGCAGAACAACACATTTGTCGTAACCGCACGCCATGTGGCCAGCTTGGGAGTCGATCTTCGCGCCCGCGTTCCAACCTTGCTGGCCAGCGATGGGAAAACAACTGATGTGATTTGAACTCAGGCTGCCGCCATCACTCTGGATCTATCATGAGAACTCAGGGGACGATAAGACATTTCCCGTCGATGTGGCTGTCATGAGGGTCAGCAGCATTAAGGATCGCTCCGTCGTCTCTTTCCGCTACTGTCCGAAAACCTGCCCCAAGGATGAATATAATCAGGTCGCTGATGATCCGCTGCCGCCAGACCATATCGTCATCTTTGGTTTTCCCCAGGATCTCGGCTTTACCCTGAAGGAGCAAAGACCCATGACCCGCACAGGGGTCGTCGCCCTCACAGAAGAGGAGGAGGTTTTTATATCCCTCCCTCAACCCGATGGAACCCAAAAGCTACTTCCGAAGGGTGTCTATCTTATCGATGCCAGGATGTATCCCGGCAACAGTGGCGGCCCTGTCATTGTAAGTAATCCACTGACGCAAATCCGTCTCGGTGGTCTTGTCACTGCTTCCAATAACAGCCTTGAATATGGCATCGCTACGCCGGTATCTCAAACTGCCCAGACGCTGGAACGGGCCAGGAACGCCCCCGCCAACATGCGTGCATGGTTTTTACTGGAGCAGATTTCCGCGAAATAAGGGTTGCTGCGGAGTCTTTTGGGGCAGACTTGGCAGCGTTTCGGCTACGGCCGCTTTCGAAGTAGGCGGGTACCACCGGCAATCTCAGGCTTAAGAACATCGTTACTTGAACGAAATTGCATGTACCGCGCAAAGAACCCCGGAATGGCCTCGCCTCGCCTAAAACGCAACCCGGACTGTAAGACACGCGAATAAGCTTGCGGAAGACCTCGAGCCTCTAATTTGAATTTGTCTGTTGACGACTGAAAATCGCAACTGGTATTCAGGAGTCGTATGATCACGTCACCGCAGACCATAGAGATCCAAACCTGGCCAATTGATCGGCTAGTCCTCTACGCTCGCAATCCAAGAAAGAATGATGCCGCTGTCGATCGGATGTGCGCCAGCATTCGCGAGTTCGGATTTAAGTGTCCGGTACTCGTCCGCAGCGACGGCCAAGTCATTGACGGTCATCTCCGCCTGAAAGCCGCCCGCAAACTGGAGATCACCGAGGTGCCGGTGATTCTCTGTGACGAATGGACAGCCGCGCAGGTGAAAGCCTTCCGCTTGATGGTGAACCGCTCGGTCACATGGGCCGACTGGGACGAGGAATTGCTCGCAGTGGAACTCGGCGAACTGCGGGAGTCCGATTTCGATTTGAGCCTCACGGGCTTCGGCGTTCAAGAGATCGATGCGCTCCTGGCCATACACGATGACCTCAACGCCGACACAGTGCCGCCGGTCCCGGACACGCCGGTCAGCGTTGCCGGCGATCTATGGATCTGTGGGAATGCGAAAAATCCTCACCGGATCCTATGTGGCGATTCCACCAGCCCAGAGGCCGTGGCAAAGCTGCTGGGCAACCGCAAACCGCACTTGCTGGTCACTGATCCGCCCTACGGAATCCAACTCGACTCCGAATGGCGCGACCGCGCCGGGCTAAACGGTTGCGGGCCCGCCGAGTCCAGTTACATGAAAAATAGAACAGAGGGCCACACCGAAACGACCATCTCCGGCGACACCCGGGCGGACTGGTCCGAAGCGTTCGAACTGGTACCCAGCATTGAGTGCGGTTATATTTGGCACGTGAGTAAGTTCACCCGGGAGGTTCTCGACGGACTGCTGCGGATCGGATTCCTACACCATCAGCAGATCATATGGGACAAGGGTCGGACGGTTCTGACGAGAACGCATTATTGGTTTCAACATGAGCCCTGCTGGTACGTCAGAAAGAAGAACGCGCCGTGGTTCGGCAAGGCCGGCGAAAACTCGACTATCTGGAACTCGCCATCTCCGAAGTTCATCATGGGTGGCTCCGGCGAAGAGAAATTCGATCATCCCACACAAAAACTCGTCGAACTTTTTCGGCGCCCGATTCTTAATCACTTGAAGCGCGGCGAGCTGGTGTATGAGCCATTCCTGGGCAGTGGCACTACCTTGGCCGCCGCGGAGTTGACGGATCGCGTCTGCTACGGCATTGAACTCGATCCGAAGTACGTCGATGTTGTCGTGCAACGCTGGCAGACGCTGAGCGGCAAGGAGGCAATCCTGGACGGTGACGGACGGACGTTCGCCGAGGTAGCCAAGGTGAGGATCGGAGCCATCAAATGAATCGCGCGCTGCCGCCGGGAGATAGCGGACATCGAAGCGCAGATCAGAGCCGGGAATCCGGATCTCGACGGTTTGTGCCTGGCGCTATCCGACTGGTCGGCCGAACTGCGGCTATTGCAATGAGGCTGAGGGTTGGCCACTGTTGCGCCACATATGGCCCACGTTCGTTCTGGCGGCGACGTCGGGCCAGGTGGGCCAACGCTGCCGTGACGCTGGCAACCTGCCAGGAGTCGAGGGCGGAAGCAGAAAAGCCCGCCACGGCTGTGCCGGGCGGGCGGGAAGGAGAGCGTTCAATGCTACTGATTGATGCGGTAGGTGCGCTCGCCTTTTTCGGATTTGAAGGACTCGACGGTGTATCCAGCCTTCTTCAGGGCGCCGGCTATGTGCCCGCGAACGGTATGGCGCTGCCAGCTCATGCCGGCCATGATCTCCAGCGGCCAGCAGCGGCCCTAACATCCTTGAACCCTCTCACCGGCTTTACGCCCGGAAGGCTGTTCCAGATGGCCACCAGCCGCTCGGCCGGCCAGGAGTCAGCAAGTGCGGCCAGCTCCTTCTTGTTGGCGAAAGAATCAAACGGGGTGGTAGTCGTAGCAGCGGCCTCCTCTTGTGTGGGGAATACCGTGATGTTGTTCTGTTCGTCGATGGTGAACGTTTTCATTTTCGTAAATCTCCTATCGCGGTGTGGACCGCGGCCATCACATTCATCACTCCGGTGGCGGACACAAGCAAGTCAATTCTGCAGAAATCGCAAGAGGCGATGGAACGGCGATGGGCCCTCGGCGGTAATGGCCCATGAAGGGACACGGAACAAAGTTCAGTCGCAAGATGGAGGCAGCCGTTGTGGCGCTGCTCACGCAGCGGAACCTGGACGAAGCTGCTCACACCGCCGGTATTGGAACGGCTACGATGCTGCGGTGGCAGAAGCTGCCCGAGTTCCAAACGGCATACCGGGACGCCCGCCGAGCCGCTCACGGGCAATCAGTCGCCCGGCTTCAGCAGGCCAGCGGTGCTGCGGTCTCGACGTTATTGAAGGTTATGTTGGACGCCAACACGCCGGCGTCTACCAAGGTCCGGGCTGCCGACAGCGTGTTGAACCACTCGGCGAAGGCAATCGAGTTGGAGGACATTGAAGTACGTGTGGATCAACTGGAGCGGGCTGCGGAAGCATCGCGGGTGGCGAGACAGAGTGAGATGTAAGGGTGTGAGATCACTTTCAACTCACGGCTGAATCGGCCGGAGGGAGAAGTAGTGATGATGCGCAGGTCGTCAATTCGGAAACGAATGGAGCGATTAGAAGCAGACTGGAAGCAGACAGTCACGATAGAGCGGTCGGCCTTTATCGAGGTATTGGCCGAGGATTGCGTCGAGCGGCATCTTGTGATGATCAGTCCGCCGGGTGATCAACAATGCTTCTTTCAGGAAAGACCAGGACTTGGGCCGAAGCTCGACGATTTCGGGCAGTTCGGGATGGTTCTGCATCTTACCACTGATGAGATGAACGCTTAACCGTCAAGACTATCTATGACTAACAACCAGAGCGACGGTGGCGTTTCGTTAAAGCTGGCAAGATCGCCGACCCATCGGCGCCATTCTTTTCGAAAGTAAGGTGACAACTGAAAGAATTTCGAATTAGTCAGAAAGTGCCTCACGCTAATCAGCCGCGTCGCAGCAGGCGTTGCCTGTTCTCCACAACTGTCATGTCGGCTTGCGGCTCTTTCTCCTCCCACGCTTCCGCACATGCGGTCCCGGATTCGGAGGAAAGGCGCGACGGCCTTCGCCGGCGGCATGGCAGCAGTGATTTCAGGTTTTTGGGACCAAAGAATTGGAGGAAATAAATGAAAATCGTAAACGCAGTGGTTGAGAAGTGCCGGAAGGCACTTGAACTGTGCCCGCACGAAAAGGGCACGGTAAATGTGATGTGCAGGGTGTGTGCGCTTCGGTCTGAGTGTTGCGGCTTGGAGCAGACTGGGTGGTCGGCGCAACGTGGCTCTCCAGACCTGGGTCTGGCCATTCGCCAGGCAAACTCGCTTGCGAATCGCGATGGGAGTGAGATGGCGGTCATATAGAGGGCAGTCGTCTGCCGCCTCCCCAGAAATGCGGGTCAGGACGGCGCATGCGCAGTAAGGGCACAATCCGATTCGTGCCCACTGCGCCGCCCCGCCTGGCCTTGCTTGGTGGGTCAGCCACCTCCAATGATTTTATTGATCCTGGCCTGCGCCGCTTCGAGTTCGCGTCGTCCTTCGGGACAGTCTATAAGAGCCGAGTGCAGGGCATCGGTGAGCATGTCTACGGGGTGTTGGTTGTCATATGGCGGAGGCTGTTCCGCGAGCCAGTGCAAAGTATCATGTAGCAAGTCGCGGATGGTGAGGGAGTCTATGGGGCCATGTTCGCTCAGCTCGGCGTTGTAGTATGCCAAGGCCCTCTGTGCACGGCCTGCGCACTCCGGGTCGGACATGGCCCGGCCCAACACTCCGGTTTGGATCCAGGTGTCGAGCCGCTCGTGAACCTTTTTCCAGAAGGGGGTGTTGGCGATTGCATCATCGCCCCCGCCGTATGCATTAGCATCCGCGAAGCTATGGAGATCGCTGAAGCATTGAACCAGCGCCGGGTGGGTGCCGTTTTGGACGTCTCCCATGATCTCCAGCTTGGCGCGCTCTACGATGGCCTCGAAATTCGGATTGCTGCTCATAACGTTCCTTTCAAGATGGCGGTTTCGAGGTCTTCGCGCCGCGCTGGGCTTCCGGCTTCGTTTAAGGGATAGCAGCGGCCTCCCCGTAAGTGGCAAACGCCGTGATGTTGTTGTGTGTCGATCGTGATTGTCGTCATTCTCGTCAATCTCCTATCGCGATGTTCACCGCGGCCATCACATTGATCACTCAGGTTGCCGACACAAGCAAGCAAATCCTGTAGAAATTTGCGCAAGAGGCGATGGAATGGCGATGGCTTTAATCAAATTCATCAAGAATTGTCACCGGCGGGCGCTGCCTCGAGCCCACGACGGCCCTGCGCCGAACAGCTCAGGTCTTCGCGTGGGATCCTGCTCGAATTGCGCGAGCAGGCGCGTCAGCCACGACGAAGGCCGACGAGGCCGCTCGCTAGCCGAGAAGCAGTAGCGTCGTGACCAAACGCATGAGCCGGCGACCGCAGCGAGCCGGCGCATCGTGGTCCCTCCCGACAGCGCAACAAGCGCACGCGCGGCAGCCGGGACGGCGGTCGGGCACGCGTGCCCACGCGCCCCCAAGCATTTCCCCAAATTGGCTCGGCGGTGGTATAACAGACCCTTAATGGTGAAACTCGTCCTGATAACCGCCACCCTGCTGGGCGCAGCCGTGGCCAGCGAACCGAGGCTGGTGGTGCCTGCGGCAAGCGGGCCATTGACGATCGACGGCGTGCCGGATGAAGCAATCTGGGGGCAGGCCGCAATTCTGCCCCTGCAGACGCCAACCTTTGGAGCGCCGTTTCCGGAAGGCGGGCAGATGCGCGCGCTGGTGCGGAGCGGGTACCTGTGTCTGAGCGCACGTATTCCCGAAACGGGCCGGCTGGTGGCTCGCTCCACCGGCGTGAACCCGGCCTGGTCGCGCGAAGACCAGGTCGTCTGGACGGTGAAGTTCAAGGCCTTCGCGGTCGCCATCAAGGTTACGGTAAATCCGCTGGGCGCCTACAGTTCCGAATACATTCGCAACAAAGAAGACCCCAGCCGCCCGGTGCTGGCCTCGGCATCGGCTGGTCCGGACGGCTGGAGCGCCGAGGCCGCCATACCGCTGGAGAGCATCGCGGAAATCGGCTTTCTTTCCGCTGAGCGCATCCGGGTGCCGCGGCCCGATGCACCGGAGTTGCGGTATTACTGGCCGGGTGTAAATGAGTTTCTCAGTTACGCGCTGCGGCCGGGGGGAGCCGAGCGGCAGGCCCCGCCGGTCGCGCGCAACGAATGGTGGAAGCCGGCCGCGCAGCCCGTGCCGGCGCCGCCGGGCGATGCCCTGGAGGCCGAACTGCGTGCGCTGCCGCCCGCGGTGTGGCCGGATGCCGATCCCAAACCGGACCAGATGTGGCTGGCGAACCTGCGCGCGCGTGTGACGGCCGGCGCGCTGGCGGAGCGGCGCGAGTGGGAGAAGGTGAGCACGGTAGCGGACTGGGCGCGGTTTCGCGACCCCCGCATCGCCGCGCTCAAGAAATCCCTGGGACCCTTTCCCGCGCGCACGCCGCTTCGCGCCGAGGTGACCAAACGGCTGGATCCCGGAGACGGATTCGCCATCGAAAACGTGATCTTCGAGAGCCGTCCAGGGCTGGTGGTGACAGCCAATCTTTACATCCCCTCCAAGATTTCCGGCCGCGTTCCGGCGATAGTGATCGCGCACAGCCTGCACTATCCAAAAACGGAGCTGGAGCTCCAGGATATGGGCATGACGTGGGCGCGCAATGGCACCGTCGTGCTGGTCATGGACCTGCTCGGGGCGGGGGAGCGGCTGCAATCGCAACCCTGGCTGCGCGAGGGCAACTATTCGCGGTATGCGCTCGGCATGCAGCTTTACCTGGCTGGCGAGAGCCTGCTCAAGTGGTTCGTCTGGGACCTCATGCGCGGCATCGACCTGCTGCTCGAACGGCCCTACATCGATCCGAAGCGCATCGTTATGCTCGGCGCGGTGGCCGGAGGCGGTGATCCGGCGGCGGTTGCCGGGGTGCTCGACAGCCGGATCGCGGTGGTGGTGCCGTTCAACTTCGGAGAGGCCGGGCCGGAAGAACACTACACGCAGGGACCGCGCCCTTACGATCCGCAAACGGCCGACCCCGGCTGGGGCGAATGGGAATCCACGCGCTGCCTGCGGCAAAGCACCGCCGGCCAGTTCTTCCCCTGGCTCATCTGCGCCGCGCGGGCGCCGCGGCCGTTCCTGTTCTCGTTCGAGATCGGCTGGCCCGAGAACGTGGAGAAGGAGCCCGCGTGGGCACGCTACAAAAAGGTCTACGATTTGTACGGCCAGGGGGATCACCTAGCCTATGTCGACGGCTACGGGCCGTTCACCGGGCCGGGAGAGGTCGAAAATGTGGGATCGGATTTGCGGCGGAAGTTCTATCCGATTCTGAAACGCTGGCTCGATCTGCCGGTGCCCGCGGCGGAGTATCACAACCCGCGGCCCGATGCGGAACTGATGTGCCTCACCCCGCAGTTGGCGGCCGAGCGGCGTCCGAAGACGGCGAGCGAGCTTGCGGCGGGGCTGGCCGAGGCGCGGCTGGCGGCTGGGCGGGCGAAACGCGCCGGCCTGGTTGCGGCGGAGCGCGCGTCAAGCCTGCGGGCGGCCCTGAAGGAGAAACTTGGCGGCATCGAGCCAGGCGACCCCGGCACTGCGCGGGTGCTCTGGACCAAGCCGTCCTCCGGCTTCACGGCAGAGGCTGTGCTGCTCCAATCCGCGCCGGGGATCAAGGTTCCGCTCATGCTGATCAAGCCCACGCCAGGCGCGGCCGCGCCGCTTCCGGTCGTGCTGGCCTTGGGGCAGGGAGGCAAAGCGGCCTTCCTCGCGGGGCGTAGCGCCGCGCTCTCGGCCATTCTGAAGCAGGGCGTCGCGGTCTGCCTCGCGGACGTGCGGGGCACGGGAGAGACCGCCCGTGCCGAGGCGCGCGGCTCCTCATCGACCTCGTTCGCCGCCACCGAGTTGATGCTGGGCGAAACTGCCCTGGGAGGGCGCTTGAAGGACGCACGTACCGTGGTGCGGTACCTGGCCGGGCGCGCTGATCTCGACGCCAAACGCCTGCTGGTCTGGGGCGATTCGGCCGCCGGTGTGAACCCGCGCGGGATGATGCTCGACCAGAGTATTTTCCAGCAACAGGGCGTGCCGCAGCCGATTCGCCAAGCCGAGCCGGCAGGGCCCCTGCTGGCGCTGCTTACGGCTCTATACGAGGACGGGGTGCGGGCGGTGGCGGCGCGCGGAGGTCTGCTGTCGTATCAGTCGGTCTTGCGCGACCGGTTCTGCTACGTGCCGCTGGACAGCATCGTTCCGGGCATCCTCGAAACAGCGGATACGGCGGACCTGGTTTCCGCGCTGGCGCCCCGCGGCGTGCTGCTGGCGCGGCTGGTGGATGGCCGCAACCGCGCGGCGACCCCGGAGGAGGCCAACCGGGAGTATCGCATGGCGCTTGGCGGACACCTGACAATCCGGGACAACATCCCCGATGCCGAGCTTGCCCGCTGGATCGGGGCACAGGTAGCACCCTGACTATGAAACCTACCTTCTTGTTGGTTGCGGCGGCATACGCGTTGAGGGCCGCCGCGCAGAGCCCGATTCAACTCCCTACGCCCGCCGACGAGCCGGTTATTGACGGCAACCCGGGCGACGCTTTCTGGCGGAACGCACCCGCCCACGCGTTGCGTGCCTCGGAACCGGGCGTGCCGACTCAGGAAACCCGTTCATGCGTGAACTAGATCGAAGGAGATTCCTTCAGACGGCCGGATTGGCCACCGCCCTGCCAGCGGCGGACAAGCCCGTCCGCGTCGGCGTGGTGGGGGTCGGAAACCGCGGCAGCGCCCACGTCAAAATGCTGCTCGACATGCCCGGCGTGGAAATCTCCGCCATCTGCGACATCAACACCAATCGCCTGGACGCGGTGCTTACCGCGGTTGCGGCAGCCGGACGGCCGCAGCCGGAAGGATACGCCCGCGGCCCGGAGGACTACCTGCGGCTGATCGCGCGCAGCGATCTCGATGCCGTCATCACGGCCACGCCGTGGGAACTGCACACTCCCATTGCCGTGGCGGCCATGAAGGCCGGCAAGTACGCCGGCACCGAGGTGCCTGCCGCCACAACCCTCGACCAATGCTGGCAACTGGTCGATACCTCCGAGCGCACCGGCGTCCCCTGCATGCTGCTGGAGAACGATTGCTACGGATCGGGCGCGCTGATGGCGCTCAATCTCGTCGAGCAGGGAGTGCTCGGCGAGATCGTCCATTGCGAGGGTGGCTACGAGCACGATATCCGTTCCGGCATTCTTCGCAACGGCGAGTTGTCCTGGCGCGCGCGGGAATCCCTGCGGCGCAACGGCGACCTCTATCCCACGCATCCGGTGGGCCCCATTGCCTGGTGGACGAACATCAACCGCGGCGACCGCTTCGAGTATCTCGTTTCGATGGCCAGTAAGTCGCGCGGGAGGAACCATTACATCCGGAAGTATTTCGGCGAAAACCATCCCAATGCCAACGTGAAATTCGCACTGGGAGATGTGGTTACCACCATAATCCGGTCGGCGGGCGGAGTCACGGTCGTGCTGTCGCACGATACGAGCCTGCCGCGTCCGCAGTCCGATGCGGGGGATTCGAAGATTCCGCTGATGGTGATCCGGCTCGAGGGGACGGAAGGGATTTTCGCCGGCAGCCTGGACCGCATCTACATCGAGGGCCGCAACGGTCCCAACCCCAGGGCGCATCACTGGCAGGATATCGCGCCCTACTACGAGAAGTACGGCCATCCGCTGTGGAAGGCCATGAGCAAGCGCGCGGCGCCGTACGCGCACGGAGGGGAGGACTACCTCTGCGTGCACCAGTTCATCGCGGCGGTGCGCAACAAGGTGCAGACGCCCATCGACGTTTACGATGCGGCGACCTGGAGCGCCATATCGGCGCTCAGCGAGCAATCCATTGCCGGGCGCAGCGTGCCGGTGGAGTTTCCCGACTTCACGCGCGGCAGGTGGAAGAATCGGCGCAAGATCGCCTTCATACTCGAATGAAAACAGGGATCACAGCACTGCTGCTGGCGGCTGCGGCCGCCGCGGCGCCCGGGGCCGTCATCGACGGACGCCTGAATGAATCGCTCTGGCAGGCGGCCGCGCCCCGTGCCTTCGGCCGGGGTGGGGGCGAGGTGCGCGCGGCGGTGGCGGGCGCGTATCTTTACGTGGGGGCCAGGCTGCCCGAGTCGGGCGGCCGCGTAACGGCGCGCTCCGCCGGACGGAATCCGGTCTGGGAGAACCAGGACACCCTGCGGATCTCCGCCGGCGGCCGCATCCTGCTGGTGAACCCGTTTGGGGCATACTCGGTGGAGAAGCCCGGACCGGTGGTCCTCAGCAGCGACGCGACCTATCCGTATGCGGACGAGCGCGAGGCGCCGGTCGTCGAGCGGAACGCCGGCAAATTCCTGGTGGCCGCCGCCGTGGACGGGAGCGGATGGACCGTCGAAGCGGCGCTTCCCCTGCGCGAGTTGAACCTGCCGGCGGCGGGCGGCGTGGCGGTGGAGGTCGAGCGGATTCGGGCGATCCGGCCCGCCAGCCCCGAAGCGCGGTGGTCCCTGCGTGTGGAAGCGGCGCGCGCGGGCGGCGCACCCGGCGAGCCGGTGCTCCAGCCGCCGCCGATTGGCAACCGCGAGAGTCCGATGGTAGCGGGGCACGTGGTCCATCTGCCCCCGGCGGCGAGCAGTTGGGACGGCGCGGCGTGGCGGCAGGTCCCCGCATGGCCGCTTCTGCGGGACGAAGCCGGCGAGCTGGCGCCGCGGGTCCCTGCCTGGGTCAAGGTCGTTCACGACCGCCGGATGCTGGCCGTGCTGGTGCGTTGCGCAGAGCCGGGCGCGCCGCTCGCCAGGACAACACGCAACGACGAATCTCTTTCGCGCGACGACAGCTTCCAGGTGTACCTGACGACCACGGGTTCGGTCTACGTGCAGATCGGGGTGAATCCCGCCGGCGCTCTCTACGACGTCACGGGCAAAACCGGGAGCCTGCAGGAAGCACATCCGGAAGCCTGGAGCAGCGGTGCGCACGTGAGCGTGCGGAGAGAACCGGGGGTGTGGACCGCGCGCGTGGACATCCCCCTGGAAGCGGCGGCGAAGGCGCTCGGCGAGACCGCCATCCCGTCCTCGTGGCGGGTGCTGTTTATCCGGATGCGACCCGGGCGGGACGGCGAAGTGCGCGAGAAGAGCGTTCTGCCGGTGATTCGCAGTGAGTCGTCCATTTGCCCGCTGCGGTACCGCCGCCTAGTACTGGGCGACAGCGTGGGCTCCTCGCTGCCAAGGCCCCGAACGGCTGTGGACGGCCGCGTGTTCTCGTCGGAAGAGGGGAGGAAAATGGACCTGCCGTCCATGCTGCGAAAACAGCAGGAGCGGCGCGTGCGCGAAATCCTCGAGGCCGACGGCCGCGAGTGGGAGCAGGTCCGGACGCGGCAGGATTGGGAGCGCTATCGCGACCCCAAAATTCACGCGCTCGCCGCGTCGCTGGGCGCGTTTCGGGAGCGCGTGCCGCTCCGCTTGCGGGTGCTGAAGGAATACTCCGGGCAGGGCTACCGCAGGCAGGACTTGGCCTACCAGAGCCACGCGGGAGTGTGGGTGACCGCGAACCTGTATCTGCCGGAGAGGCCGCCGCGCGCCATGCCGGGCATCGTCATCATCCACAGCCATCACCGGCCCCGAACGCAGGATGAGTTGCAAGACATGGGAGTGCTGTGGGCGCGGGCGGGATGCGCGGTGCTCATCCCCGACATGCCCGGCCACGGCGAGCGGCTGGCCACCTATCCGTGGAACCGCGAGGGCTACTACTCCCGCTACATCCTCGGAATGCAGTTGTACCTGGCCGGCGAGAGCCTCATGAAATGGATCGTCTGGGACGTGATTCGGGGGGTAGACCTGTTGCTGGCGCGGAAAGACGTCGATCCCGCACGCATCGTGCTGCTCGGCGCGGTGGCCGCGGGAGGCGACCCGGCCGCGGTGACCGCCGCGCTGGACCCGCGTATCGCCGCGGTGGTCCCGTTCAATTTCGGGGAAGCGTCGCCGGAGGCGCATGCGTCCGGCGAGCAGCGCTGGCCGGAAGGACTGGCGGACCCGGGCTGGGGCGAGTGGGAGTCCACGCGCTGCCTGCGGCTCAGCATTCAGGGCCGTTTCTTCCCCTGGGTCATCTGCGCCTCGGTGGCGCCGCGCCGCTTCGTCTATTCATACGAGCTCGGCTGGAACGTTCAGGTTGTGCCCGCGTGGAAGCGCTACCGGCAGGTGTTCGGCCTCTATGGCGCGTTGGGGAACCTGGACGAAGCGCACGGGTTCGGCTCGTTTCCGGGCCCCGGGGAATGCTGCAATATAGGGCCGTTCCAACGCAAGTCGCTGTATCCGAAGCTGAAGCGCTGGTTCGGGATTCCGACTCCCGCCACGGAGTCCGGGGACCGCCGCCCGGAGGCCGAACTGCTCGCGCTGAACCCCGAAACGGCTGCTGAACTGAAGCTGCGGCCCATCCACGAAGTGGCCCTGGAGGAGGCGAAAGGGCAACTGGCGCACGCGCGGGCGGAGTTGGCCGGGATGGCTCCCGCGGCGCGGCGGGTATGGCTGCGGGAGAAGTACGCCGCGAAACTGGGGGATATCGAACCCAACCGGAAGCCGGAGGCGGCTCCGAAGTGGCAAAGAAACCTCTGGAACGCGCGCGTCGAAGCGTTTGCCCTGACGGTGGAGCCGGGCATCCTCGTGCCCGTGCTGCTGCTGCGGCCCGCTGCGGCGGAAGGACGGCGCCTGCCGGTCGTGGTGGCGGTTTCCGAGGGGGGCAAGGAAAGCCTGCTGACCTTTCGGATGCGGGAGATTCAGGCGCTGCTGAAGCACGGAAAGGCCGTCTGCCTGGCGGATGTGCGCGGCACTGGCGAAACCGCCCCCGATTCGCGGCGCGGTCCGGAGAGCGCCGGGATTTCCGCGGGCGCCACGGAACTGATGCTCGGCAACACGCTGTTGGGGGCGCGTCTCAAGGACCTGCGTACGGTGCTGGCGTGGCTGGGGAGCCGCGCGGACCTCGATTCCCGGCGCATCGCCGTGTGGGGCGATTCCCCGGCGTCCGCCAATCCTGCGCGTCTGCTGCTCGACGAGGCGCCCAACTGGGCGATGGGACCCCAGATCCAACACCAGGCGGAGCCGCTCGGTGGCTTCCTGGCGGTGCTCACCGCTCTTTACGAAGACAAAGTGCGTGCCATCGCCGTTCAAGGCGGCTTGACAGGGTTCTTGTCCGTGCTCGAAGACCGTTTCGCCTATGTCCCTGGTGACGTGATCGTGCCCGGCATTCTTGATTGCGGGGACATTGGCGACGTGACCGCGGCTCTGGCGCCCCGGCCCGTCTTGCTGCAAGAGCTTGTGGACGGGCGAAATCGCCGCGTGCGCGGCCAGGAACGGGCAGTCCGGCTCCCGGAGTGGCTGGACGGTTCGTTATAGCCTCCGGCCCCGATGGTGCGGTCTTCGCGCTGGCAGAAGCCAGTGCCGCGCGGTCCCGGATGGCGTAACTTCCCTTCCGGCGCGGCCAAGCCGTTGCAGATTCGCCTCTTCCGTGCGTATGCGCGCCGCCGGAGAGGGAACTTGGCTTTTTTGGCTTTCTTCGGGCTTTCTCCGGATTTACAGGCCAAGACCTTCATGGTAGAGTTCCTAGCCAAGCCACTAGTCGGAAGCGATCTTCTGGCTAGCTGTTGGCTAGCTGATCTGGGACGCGCTCCACCGGACCAGGCAGCAAGGCTGCCAAGAGGATGTATTATACCGGCGCAGGGAGCTGAAGGGAGACATGTGAACGAAAGGTATGTGTGCGTGGCCGTGCTGCTGGTCTGCCTGGCTGGCGGCATCTCGGTTCTACAGGCCCAGGGCACCACTGCCCAGATCACCGGGTTGGTCACTGACGCTACCGGCGCAGTCGTGCCAAAGGCGGAGATTTTGGTAAGCAACCAAGCCACGGGCATCAAACGGAACACCGCTTCCAATGAGCTCGGATACTATACGGTATCGCTCTTGCCGCCGGGGAGTTATCGCATTTCGCTCAAGAAGGAAGGGTTCCGGCCCATCGACCGGGCTGGAATCACGCTGGAAGTCGATCAGGTGGCCCGCATCGACTTCAGCCTGCAAGTCGGCACCCTTACGGACGTGGTTGAAGTGACCGCCAACGCTTCCAGGGTGGATACCCAAACCTCCACCTTAAAGGAGGTGGTGGACGAACGCCGCATTCGGGAACTGCCATTGAACGGCAGGGACGCCAACCAACTCATCTTTCTCCTGCCCGGCGTCTACACCACCAACGATACTTCCGGTCTCCAGCAGGGCGGCTCGGCCCGCGGCATTGTGAACCCGGGGGTATCCTCCAACGGCGCTCGCAGCAACATGGTCAACTATATGCTCGACGGCGCGTTCCACAACGATACCTATACGAACGTGAGCCTGACCATGCCGAACCCCGACGCTCTGCAAGAGTTCAGCGTGCAGACCAACAACTTCAGTGCCGAATACGGCCGCAGCGCCGGCGCCGTGGTGAATGCTGTCACCCGCTCCGGCACCAATGCGCTCCACGGCAACCTGTTCGAATTCGTGCGCAATAACGCGCTCAACGCCAGGAACTTTTTCGCCAGCACGGACGACGGCCTCAAGCGGAACCAGTTCGGCGGATCGCTGGGGGGGCCTGTCTACATTCCGAAGCTCTACAACGGCCGCGGTCGGACCTTCTTCTTCTTCTCCTACCAGGAGACGCGGCAAGTGCAGAGGCCGGCGACCTCCAGCCAGGTTGTTCTCACGGCGGCGCAGCGCAACGGCGACTTCTCGGCCTACGGTTCCCCGATTATCGACCCAACCACCAACCAGCCGTTCGCCCGTAACCAGATACCGCTGAGCCGCTTGAACCCGGTGACCAAGAACATCATCGATCAACTGCTGCCTCTGCCTACCGAGCCCGCCACGGGCCTACTTTGGTACACCGTGCCGAATAACATCAACCTGAGGCAGGCCGTGCTGAAAGTGGACCATCAGCTCCGATCCAAGGATACGCTTACCGGACGGTACCTCTACAACTATTACGAGAGAGCGGCCGTCGATTCCCCCCTGGTGTTCGCCACCACGCCCTTGACCACCACCCCGGGCCATAACTTCGAGGTCACCGAAACGCACCTGTTCAGTCCCACTCTGCTGAACCAAGCGCAGTTCGCCCTAAGCGTGCGCACCAGCGAGAACCTCCCCGTGTGGAAAACGGGCTTCGCCGATCTCGGCATGAAGAACGTCTACAGCGCCAAGCCGCTCCCCGAGTTCATCCTGAGCGTTGACGGGGCGTTCTCGGTGGAGACTACCGAGCACGACGTCACGAAGCCGCATGCCTACAGTTTTTCGGACATTCTGCGGTGGTCGCACGGCCGGCACGAGATGAGCATGGGTTTCGAGTTCCGCTACCAGTCGTTGTACAAGAACTACGCCTGGGAACTCGACCCGGCCATGGCTTTCAACGGGTACGCCAGCGGCTACGGCGTGGCCGATTTCTTTCTGGGGCTGCCGTCGAGCCTGACGCAGAGCGCCTACGGGGAGGTCGGCGACATGTATATGCCGATCTACTCGGCCTTTTTTCAGGACAATATCCGGCTCTCGCCGCGCTTGATGGTCAACCTGGGTTTGCGGTTTGAGCCGTTCATCCCTTACGTGGACAAAGGCGACCGCGTGAGCGCCTTCCGTCCGGGGCAGCAGAGCCAGGTCTTCCCCAAGTCTCCACTCGGCCTGGTATTCCCGGGGGATTCCGGCATCCCTCGCGGCGGAACGAACTCCGACATCAACAACTTCGCGCCGCGGGTGGGCTTCGCCTGGAGCCCCTTCGGGAACAACCGGACAAGCGTGCGCGGCGGGTACGGTATCTTCTATGACTCGTCACCCATGAGCGCCATCGCCAACGTCTTCCAGAACGTGGCGCCCTTCGGCACCAAGGTGGAACTGGACCCGCCGCCAGGGCCGTTCGACAATCCGTACCTCGGCCAGAACCCGTTCCCCATGCCCTTCCCTCCGCCGAAGACCATCGACTTTCCCGCCGGGCTCACTGCCTCTACCTATCCTGCACAGTTCAAGACCGCCTACCTGCAGGACTGGCACCTGACCGTGGAGCGCGAGATCGTGCCCAATTTCGTGGCGCGTATCGGCTATGCCGGATCGAAGGGAACGAACCTGCTGCAAGGTTGGGAACGGGATGCGGGCATCTACATCCCCGGCAAGTCCACCTATGGGAACACGGATTCGCGCCGACCTTACTCCGCTTTTACCAGCATCGAGGAGGTGGACAGCGGCTCCGGGTCCAGTTACCATTCGCTGCAACTCTCGCTCGATAAGCGTTTCAGCCGGGGCTTCAGCGTACTGGCTAATTATACGTGGGCCAAGTCGATTGACTACGGGTCCGGCGGCGGCACCCTGTGGCCCGACTTCACCAACCCCTGGAACCACAGCATCGACCGCGGCCTTTCGGACTTCGATCGTCCGCACAGGTTGGTGGTTTCCGGCCTGTGGCAACTGCCGCGGCTGGCGGGGGAACCGCTGCTGATGAAGACGCTGGCGGGCGGCTGGAGCATGGCCGGCGTGCTGACGCTGCAATCGGGTCCCTATTTCGCAGTGCGCAGCGGCAAGGATAATTCCTACTCCGGGGTGGGGTTGGACCGCGCGGACCTAGTCGGCAACATCGCCCGGCCTGCGGGCGTGAATCCCCTTTTCCAGTGGTTCAACACCGCGGCGTTTGTCCAGAATGCGCCGGGCACCTACGGCAATTCCGGACGCAATATCGTCCCCGGCCCTGGACTGGCGCAGGTCAACATGGCGTTCTCGAAGAGCTTTACGGTGTATCGGGAGTCGACGATTCAGTTCCGGGCCGAGTTCTTCAATTTGACGAACCATCCCAACTTCAGCGCGAAGCGCTCGGAAAGTATCACGTCCGGCACCTACGGCCGAATTACCGCGGCCGAAGACCCCCGGATTCTCCAGTTCGGTCTGAAGTGGCAGTTCTGAAAAGCGATCTGCAGAGGGGCCTGCGAGATTGACACGGTGTTCGCGGAGGGCTATTTCTGTCGGACATCGTCGCTAACGGCCCAGCGGAACAGAAAAGCAGTTGAATCTCACGTTCCACTCTCCCCGATGATTTCTAGCACCCGATTAAGATAACTGCGCACTTGCTTTGGATCGACATCGGTGCGCATTGGTTGCGGAATCCTCCTGAACCAGTCGTCCTTGGTTTTGGGCCGCTTTTCAATGAACTCTTCCAGCAGGTCCGTGCGCAATAAGCCTTTCTCAGTAGGAGAATCTGTTTTTTGTAAAAGAACGCGATGGCACTGCCACTTTTGGCAACAAAGCCAATCTAGCCTCCACCCGGGATGCCCTTGGAAATTCCACCACCTTCGGCTACGACTAGCCGTAATATAACGAACTCCGGCCGCAGTCGCCTGCGACATCGTGTCGGGCGTCCGGGTGGACACCGTCGAAGATTGCGGCGTGAAGAAGAGTGAGATCACCGTCACCTATCGCTTCAACCAACCCGACAGCCCGATGCCCCTCGCCCTGCCGCAGTCGTACCGCACTGGTCGCGTGGTCCGGATTCCGGTCCAGCCGAAGACCGTCGGGGATCACATTCGGTTAAAGCGCCTTGGCCTTAAATTGTTCCAGCGAGATGTGGCGGAACAACTCGTCGTCGACAAAACGAGCGTCCACAACTGGGAAGCAAATTTATCAGTCCCTGAAATTCGATACATCCCGGCCCTCATTCGGTTTCTGGGGGCTGCAATGGCCTCCTAAACGGCGAGCCGGAAGAGATTGAGTCCGTCCTTCTCCGTGCGTTCGGCTGCTAGCGTTCTTCGTCGTGGTTAATGCAATTTCGCTTATGGGCCAGAAAGCGGAGCTGAGAGTGGAAATCCGGGGGTCGAGTTCCAAGCGGCTTACCGGGAAGCCCGCCGTGCCGCCCATGGGCAATCAGTCGCCTGGCTCCAGCAGGCCAGCGGCGCTGCGGTCTCGACGCTGCTAAAGGTTATGTTGGACGCCAACACGCGTGCGCGACCAAGGTCCGGGCTGCCGGCAGCGTGTTGAACCGCTCGGCTAAGGCAATCGAGCTGGAGGATCTGGAAGTACTTGTGGGCCAACTGGAACAGGCCGCGGAAGTACGCTGGCCGGTCAGCCTTTATCGAGGTATTGGGGGAGGATTGCGTGGAGCGCCATCTCGTGCTGACCACCCAGCAGTGATCGACAGTGCTGCTTTCAAGAGACCTGGGCCTGGCCCGCAGCTAGCCGCCCTTCGGGGCGTTCGGGATGGTCCTGTCTCACTACAGCCTGTTGGGCACTCCGTGCGACCCGAACGGTTCCTTCTGGGCGAGGCAAGCTTGTATCATCGATACATACGTGTTCACTAATAATTGGAAAGACGCAAACGGGGCCGTGGCCCACGAGGTCTGCGTTCGCTGCTTATCTGCGTGGCGCCAGCTCTCTTAATTCAGGTGGTTGAGGTTTGGTTGATCCAGATCACCAACCAAAGGGCAACCATTTTTCAACGGTGGTTGAACGGTCGTTGAACTACTGTTGGATCTACCGGCGGCCGAAAGCCTTCCAGCCAAACAGCCGGCCATCGATACCGTCAAACTTCTGTCTGAGCTTTGGGCCACTTTTTATGCCCGGCAACCCGCAATCCGGTACCATCCACGCGTTGCAAAGGAGCCGGATAGATGCTCCTTCTTCGGCGAGTCGCCGAACTGCTTCCGCATCGCCGGGCTGCCGCTCGCGCCTAGTAGGAATCTGGCAATCGACATGCTTCACGAATCCGCGCTCCGGTGTTCATGTGATACCTACATTTAGCTAGTGGCGCGTTCTACGATGGATTCGAAATTCGGCTTTTTGCTCATAATTTTCCTTTCGAAACGGCGGTTTCGAGGTCTTGGCGGCGCGCTGGGCTTCCGGTGGCGTGTAAAGGGGGGCTACGCCGGTCAGGAGGTACCAGCCGGCAAACGGCAAACAGTCTTGGTCGTTTTTCCAGCGAGCTGGTGGTGGTGGTTTGCGCACAGACACAGCTTCTGGTTCTGCCGTGGGTGCGACAAGTTCCGGCGGGTCCGCTCGGCGGCGCAAATGACGACTCTGTCAGGTTAGGCTAGGCCAAGGCTCAGGAAAAGATAGACCGAACAAAGCAATATGGGGAGTGTCGTTTTGATCGCACACTTTCCCGGGATCTGTATGATCTGATTGAATCGCCTTTTTGCCAGCACTGGATAATTTCTGGAGCGTGGTATTTCAGCATGGTCGGGCCAGTCGTGCACGACCGAAGGGATGGGATAGCGATGGTGCTTCTATAATTTTCTTGCCGTTGTCGTTAGGTTTGCAAACATTCCAAACCAACATCGTTGATCTCATTGAGCGGAAGGGAATTGTCAGCGCGCTGTTTGCGCCTGAGCCGCTGGCGATCAACGTAGTTGGTGTATTCAGACCGTACAATACCTGCACTGACGTTGCTTCGGTGATGCGTTTTCCCGATTTAGCAAAGTGCCGGGCAATCAGAACAACGCACGGATGGTCACATCTCCCGCGATGGGTAAGTTTACAGCCTGCGTTGATTAGAGCGATCCGAATAACGCCTGTAGGCTCTGGCAAAGGCCGGCAGATTTTGTCCGGCACGCTGGGAACTTCTGTCACGACACCATCCGGATGATATCCGGATATAATTGCCGTAGGTTCATAAAACAACAAACCGGTGCGAGCGAGACGTTTTCGCACCGATTCGTCTAAGTGGTCCCACCAGTCATGGATAAGCAGCCTATACTTGGCGTCTACTTCAATTCACCCGCTCTCCACCGGTAGGGCGGCGAAGTAGGCTGCAGAAAAGTAGCTGCGTTCATCGGATACTGCGGCCGGCTGGCCAACGGGCGTTAAGCCCGAACAGCATCCTGGCCCGACTGCGCCGCCTGCCTAGCCTTGCTTCGTGGGTCAACCGCCTCCGATGATTCTATTGATCCTGGCTTGCGCCGCTTCGAGTTCGCGCCGTCCTTCGGGGAAGTCTATAAGAGCCGCGTGTGCGGCATCGGTGAGCACGTCTACTGGGTGTTGGTTGTCATATGGCGGCGGCTGTTCAGCGAGCCAGTGGAAAGTATCATGCAGCAAGTCGCGAATAGTGAGGGAATCTATGGCGCCCTGCTCGCCTAAGTCGGCGTTGTAGTATTCCAAGGCCCTCTGGGCACGGCGTGCGCACTCCGAGTCGGACATGGCGCGGCCCAGCACTCCGGTTTGGATCCAGGCGTCGAGCCGCTCGTGAACCTTTTTCCAGAAGGGGGTGTTGGCGATTTTATCATCGCCCCCGCCGTACGCATTTGCGATTCACCCGCTAATGGCGAATAGCGGTGTGTGAAACTAAATCTCAAACCGATATGCGATGAAACTGGTCCGTGCCCACAGTGCGGCCGGCCGGCAACTTTTCGAGTGGTTGATTTCGACAGCCGAACCATTCAGGTGATGTGCCCTAGGCGTTGTGGGTGCTTCTGTACAACGCTGTCCGCCGTAGCTGATGCAGGGTCGCAGTCCATACGAAGACACCGGTGCGCGATGCGCGCGGCCCAGGGAAGCATCCCCAGGGAGGCCTCCCAGCTTGTCTCTTGAAGGGCTTTTATTGGAGCCACTGACTGGAGCCACCGGGGTGGAAAACAGGATACTCGGTAGAGAGCGGCCGACCTATAGTTCTCGTAAGTTATTGATTATACTTAGACCACGAACGCCATAAACACCATGGAATCACCGCCGGAGCGATTGGCGTAGCCAGTTCAGTCGCAGCCCTCAATTGCGGAGTGGTGATACTGGAGAGTAAACTCTTCGCGCGTGAAATTCTAAGGGTAGCGTTGCAAAGTTGTGGGCACGGCCTGGAACGCCGTTCCTGATATCTGCGATTTTATTCCTGCAAAATCCCGGTTAACGCCTTTCCATCCACGCTTCCCATGCGGATGCCGAGTAGATCGGCGAGGGTGGGGGCCACGTCCACACTGTCGATGACGGGCAACCGTGTGCCGTGCCGGATCCGGTAGCCGGAGGCGATGAAGATGGAATTCATGTTGGGATCGTCGTTAAGATACGCGTGATGGCCGCGCAAGTCCTTCTCGGTCGTATCCGCGACCGGCGGCCCGTCGGTGTCGGGCGGCCAGAATGCATAACCGTTTTTCGCGGTCACAACGAAGTCGGCCATTTGGTTGTTCTCTTCCGGAGTGGGCATCCCTAGAGCATGGAACTCGGAGGGCAGAATGACGCGATCCACGCCTTCAGTGCCGAGGAAGACCTGGCGCAGGCGGGAGAGGAGCGCGGGACGATCCGCTTTGGGATTGGTGATGTAGACCATGGCGGTTCCACCCTCGGGAACGGCATAGGCGTCGCAGCGCACCTTGCCATCCAGGACTTTGAGAAAGCCGTGTTCTTTGAGGACCACGTTGGGACGGATGTTTCGCTGCACCGCGCGGAAACCGTGATCGGAAACCACCAGCACCGTGACGGGCCGGTCCTTCGGGGCGGCATCCAGAACTTTGCGAACACACTCGTCGAGATAGGCGAAGGCGCTGTAGCTTGCCCAACCGTCCGGCCCGTAACGGTGATTGTTGGCGTCCACGTTGAGCAGGTGGACCAGCATCAGGTTGGGCTTGTCGTGACTCAGAATATAGCTCGCGGCTCGGGTCCAGATCTGGTCCCGCCACACGGGACTGCTGCGCATGAAGCCGTCTAGGTCGGCCGGTTGCAATAGCCCGTTTTGGATCATCTGTCGTTCCACCTTCCCGTCCGGCTGGGGGAATTCGTTGAAGGCCCAGGTGATGCTGCCGGAATCCATGGCAAGAGGCCAGACTACCTGCGCCGTTGTGAGGCCGGCGCGATGGGCCACGTCATAGATGGTGGGGACGCGGATCATTGCGGCGCCGCTTAGTTTGGCATCCTCTCGGACGCGCTGACTGTCACCCTCCCGTACTAGCAGGCCGTTGTGCAGGACTCCATGGCGGAGCGGCCACACCCCGGTCGCCATGGTGGTGTGGCTGGGCCAGGTGAAGGTGGGATTGCAGACCCGCATTCCCGCCGCGGTGCTTCCTTCAGCGGCCAACCGCCGCAGCGTCGGGATGGGTAGCCGCGGATCTTCCAGTTTCCACGCCGGAAAGCCGTCGAGGCTGATCACCAGCACAACGCGGTCCCTGGCGGGAACCGGCTGCGCTCCCACGCCCGGGCTGACCACCCCGAGATGGATGAGCAACAGCCCGGTCAGCACAGTCCGTCGATTGATCTTCACGAAGTTCCCTCTTTTCACCCGCGTTCCCCCGCGCAGCCGTGACGATTAGAAGCGGATCCGCGCGCCCAACTGAATATATCGCGGTGTGCTGGCGGCGGTGACGCGTCCGAAGGTCGTATTGCTGAAGTTGGTATCGCCCACGACGAAACGGTGCCGGTTGAACGCATTCAGAAACTGGCCGTAGAACTCGAACTTGGCACGTTCGTGCAGCGTGATGATCTTGGTCATTTGCAGATCTTCGTTCAGCAACGGGTAGCTGCGGAGATCCTGAATGTAAGGCGCGGAATTGCCGAAAGTAAACGGTGCCGGGGCGGAAAACGCGGCCGGATTGATCATCAAATCCGTGGCGGGATTGAAGTCGCCGTTCCTGATGCCGGTGGCCGCCTGTTGGCCCGGGACACGATTCGGCCGCAGGACGCGATTGAAGATCGGCAGGGTGTTGTTCATGATGACGCCCATGGGAATTCCGCTCTGATAGCGTTGAATCGCCGATACCGTCCAGCCACCGAACACTTTGTCTGCGACGCCGCTGCTGCTCGCCCAATGGCGGCCCCGGCCGAAGGGAAGATCATAGGCATACGTCAGCAGGAGAGCATGCGTCACGTCGATGGCGGAGATGGAACGTTCGATCTGGCGGTTGTAATTGTCCTGCCCCATATTGGTGTTGAAGTTGCCTCCGCCTGGGAGGGACGAGGCTGGCGCGTCGCCGAGATTCTTCGAGAAAGTGTAACTGAAGTTGAGAGAGAGCCCGAAGGACATTCTCTTGCGGACTTCGGCGGTCATCGAGTTGTAGCTGGAACTGCCTGCCTTGGCCACTGCGGCGGTGAGGGTGGTGTACTGCGGAAAGGGCCGCAAGGCCTGCGCTACTGATCCCGTGAAGCCGGGGTACGGTATCGGGATGCCGGCCGCCACCGCAGCCGGAGAGGTGACGCCCTGCAGCAGCAGAGATCCAAGCGAAAGGTACTGTGGCGGAAGTTGATTGATGTTCACCAACTGCTGGGCGGTCTGGCGGGTGTTGTGATTGCCCAAGTAGCGGGCTTCCACAATCAGGTTCGACGTCAGTTCTCTCTGGACCCCGAAACTGTAGTTTTGAGTGCGCGGCATCTCGGCGGCGGTGTATTCCAGGTAGTTGCCTCCCTGGCCGTTCAGCAGTGTGGGACTCAAGGTGGGCGTGTTGACGTATGGCGGCATGCCGTTCTGGAGGTAGAGCGCCGGGGTAACCCCGTTGTCCTGCGAGATGAAGGAGGCGCTGGGGAAGAAGCCGGCTGTGCTGGGCGAGAGATACGTACTGGAATAGTAGATGCCGTATCCGCCGCGGATCACTGTGCGCTTATCGAGGCCCCAGGCGAACCCGATGCGCGGGCCGATGGCGGAAAAGTCGGTCCGGGCGAGCGCCCGGCGTCCCAGCCTGCCGGTCCCGTCACCGGCGAAAACCAGGGCTCCGGGAAGGTTGCCGGCACCGGGGTTGGGAGTGGCAAGGTCGATGATACTGTACCGGTTCGCCGCTTCGTAAGGCGCCTGCTCGATCTCATAGCGCAGCCCGATGTTGACGGTGAGCCGCGTGCTCACCTTGATGTCGTCCTGAACAAAGAAGCCCCAGTACGGACGGCGGATTCCGACGGTAGAGGGATAGCTCACGCTGGAGTTGTGCGCGGCGCCCAGCAGGAAACTGGCAAAAGCGTCGCCGGTCGCGCCGGGATTGGAGGGCAATGCGGTTTCCAGGTTGCTGAAGCCGAATGTGCCGGAGGTGTTGGTGAAGCCGCGGGTGTTGGGGGACTGTCGCCGCATCTCGAATCCGAACTTCAGGACGTGTCTGTTGCGGGTCCAGGTAACGGCATCGCGCAACAGGTAGGACTGGTCAACGTCCTGCACCGAGTAATTCATGCCTGCCAAACTGGTGTAGCCGTTGGTGAAGGTGAACATCGGGAAACCGGCGCCAGGGACTCCCTTGACGCCCAGCTTGGTGGTCCAGCCTTCGAACTGCGTAGGCTCCGTCACCGGCTGGAAGAAGCGGTTGTAGCCGAACGAGAAGTCGTTCAGGAGCGTGGGACGAATGAAATAATCATCGGCCAGGCGCACCTTGTGGCTCTGCTCGTGTTCGGAGTTGTCGCCGTTCACAGCGTAAGGCGAGGGTAAGGGAGTGTTGGCATCGACTTCCAGATTGCCGGTGTAGATGTAGGAGGCCCAGAGCTTCTGCTTGGCAGAGATGTTGTGGTCGATTTTGGTGGTATACGAAGCCGGGTCGAGCAGCCGTTGGCCTGTGGGTCCCTGGAAATTGAGGGTCGCCCCCGGCAGGTTTGGCGGCGGGATATTTTTGTTAACGTTGACGGCCACAGGGTCGAAACGGCTCACGGGAATTTTGTTGCCCGGGAACAGATCGCGGGAAATGGCCCCTGCAGACGTGACCGCCGTGGAGAGCGGATCGTAAATGGTCGCATGACCGCTGCCGCTGAAATCCCCAGCGAGTTCTTCCGCAGTGGGCACCCGGACCTGTTGCAGATTCGTCAGTCCGCGCTTGCGAGCGGCGCCATAGTTGAAGAAGAAGAAGGTGCGGCCCTTACCGGTGTAAACCTTCGGCACGAAGACAGGGCCGCCAACCGAGAAGCCGTACTCGTTGTTGCGTTCGACGGCTCTGACCGGCGCAAACCAGTTGCGGGCGTCCAGTTTGTCGTTGCGAAAGTACTCGTAAGCGCTTCCGTGCAGGTCGTTGGTGCCTGACTTGATCACGAAATTGACTACCGCCGCGCCAGTGTGTCCATACTCGGCCGAGATTTGACTGCTTTGCACCTTGAATTCCTGAACCGCCTCGACCGTGGGAGCGCCCAGGGTGATGTCCCCGACGAAGCGCGTCTGGCCGGCGGACATGCCGTCAATCGCCAGTTCCGTATTCAGGGTGGGACTGCCGTTGATGGAGACCTGGTTGGTGGCGGCGGTATTGTCCTGACCGGTGGGGTTTGTCAGCCCCTGCACTCCCGGTTGCAGGTAATAGAACTGCGATGGGTTGCGAATACGGCCGTTCTGCAGCAGCGCGAGCCGGTCAAACTCGCGGGAGGTTATGGAGCCACCCGCCACGGCGGAATCCACCTGCAACAAGGTCGCGTCGGCGTGAACCTCCACCGATTGCGCGATTTCGCCAACCTGTAAGGAGAAATCCAGACGGAACCAGTCGTCAGCCAGGAGCGTGATTCCGCTCTGCACGACCGGTTTGAAGCCCAATTTGGTTACGGTCACTTGATAAGGTCCGGGACGCAGCCGCGGAAGCGTAAAATAGCCTTCCGCATTGCTCTCGGCGTTGCTTTTGACGCCGGTTTCGACGTTTTGCACCGTGATAAGGGCGGTGGGCACGACACTGCCCGCCGGGTCTGTGACCTTGCCGCTAACCCGAGCGGTCTGGGCCGGCGCGACCCCACCGAAACACGCCATCAACACTGCCGTGACCATCGCCAGGCGAAGGCGATTCAACATAGTCCAACTCCCTCCCGCACCTCAGTGCGCTAATGCCTTTTGGTGTGACCGACCTCCGATTATATGAAGCCCGCTTTGCGGTTAAATGAACGCAGTGTGTCAAGATGGTTTTATTCGGGTTTCGTCGATTTGCGGCGCCTGTTCTTTACCTTTGCCCTCGTCAGCAACTCTGGAGATCGGCGAGCCGTTGTGGTTCGGCAAGGAACGCTCAGTGCCTCCTCGATCGTCTTCGCAGTCAGATCGACCGTTCCGCGCTTGAGACCCTCCCGAAGGTGCTGGATCGAAATCACCAAAGGCTACCCCGCATGCCCATGCTCCAGCCGCTCAGCGCAGTTCTGATGATGCCCAGGTGGCTCGGGTAAGTCACGTCCTTGAACAGACCACGGACCATATTACGGAAAATCGGAAAGGTTTGATTACTGAGCGCCGTGATCGCCAGACCCTCCCAGCCCTCGTTATCGAGATCGCGGAAATCGACGCCCATCGAGGAAAGCGCCTTCCCATCGTCATTGAAGGCTACATTTCTTCCAGGGCCGACTTCGGGACGTCGAACACGGTGAAGGGCCAGAAGTCGTCGGGGGGAATCGGGATCGCGCGTGCCGGTTCGCAACTAACAAGTCCGCGGCGTCGTGTTTTCACTTGTGATGGAGCCGAGCAACTGTGCAGCGGGGGAGGCCGGACCGCGCAACCAAACGAGGCGAAGGTCAACGTTCGTCGGTATGCGGAGGGACCGAAGATCCGCAACGCTCCAGTAGGATTAGTAGTAGTCGCTGATGTCAAAGTTCAAGTCCTCCAACCGCTCGTCAAGCTGTTTCTGTAGATTCATCAGAACAATCGACACCTTGCCGGCTGTCTTCTGAAAATGTTCAAGGTCCACGCACTTCAGGTTCTGGAGAGTGCCGCTGTCGAGCATTTTGCCCGTTGGATACCGGAAGGAGTAGGAGCTTGGGTCATGTGCGGACAATTCATTGATGCATTCTGACAATCCAACGAAGGCGTCTCTCTGACCCGGCATGAAGGCGTTAAACGTCGCCTCACATTGGCCCAGGAGAGACGTCAAGTCATGCTGTAAGTCCTTAAATATCGCTTCGCTCATGGCCTTGGGCGACAAAGCATCTTCCCCGTTCCCATCCGCCTTTCTCGACGCGATCCAGATGGCCAAAGCAGCGATCGCCTTCAGTTCCAATTCGAAGTAGTGTCGATAACAGAATAGAGCCGGGTACGCGACCTCAACCGGTCCGGATTTGGTCAAGACGGACTTGATGAGTGCGTCCGCCGCCGATCTATACCCAAGAGCGTACGCGCGCCAAGATCCAACCTTCGAGCGAAGTGGGATTGCGGCATTTGATTTGACGAAGAGCCGGTCTGAAGAATTGAGGGTTCCGAGGGAAGCATCCAAATAGAGTAACGCTTCACGGGCTCTGGCGTTTGTTTGGCTCTGCCTTTCCCAACGTCTGGCGGTGCGATAACGACATTCGCTACCTTCGATGGAGTCAATCCAGCCGCAGACCGGGTACAATCGAGGTTACAAGGCGTGGGAATGCGATTGGCACATCGCAGACGGCAATCGCTTGACCCGCTTCGGCGATTCAGAAAGCGCCAAGGCCGGTTAAGGATGGCAACAACCGGAGGAGCCAGTCCGAAATAAGGGTTGGGTCTGCGATTTTCTTTTTCATGAACCGATTCCGCAAGCTCGGATTGATCGACTATAGTGGCGGCCTGAAAATCGACGATTCATTGGTGAATATCTTCCTGAAAGACCACCAGCTTCGTCCGTCATTTCCTACAAACTGAAGGGCGTCCTGCGGATGGCGGATGGGGGACTACGGCCCCCCGGCATAATATCCTTAGGTGGCGGCTATGAATCGTGCGGCGAACGTCTTCTTGTTCTTAGCGGCTATGGATCTATATGGACGGGGGATTGGTAAGTTTGAGAAGGCGTTTCCCCCCTTAGATTGCGGCACCCACGACCAGCGTGAGCGGCGTCAATGGCACTACAGCCACGCTTACCATGGCAGATGTTTTCAAGTTGCCACAACACACCGTAAAGGCCACGGATAATGGAACGCCCTCTACGTATGACGGCGTGCTCCTGTGCGATGTACTTTCCACGGTCGATCGACCAACCGGCGACAAATTCCACAACACGGCGGGAACGCATTCCAGTTGACGAGGCAGTAGGGGATCTCACGCCTCGCGACCATGGCGCTTGGACACCTGATTTAGTGTCCGTGTCGGAAGCAGCTTGGCGAACAGCCGTGAGGCGGTTCAAGATTCTGAAGCCCCTTTATTGAGATTGGAAACACTGAACGAACGTTTGAAAGCAGGTACGGAAGAGTGATGGAGGGCTGGCATGAGAAGAAAACTACTGATCGAGGATCACGGCAAGTTGACTGTCTGGATTTGGAACAGTTGGACAGAAGAGCGATTATTACTCGGTCAAGAAGCCGAGGCGTTGAACAATGGCGAACGGGTTTCGCGGGGCGGCGCGATGCATTGGCTTGAACTTACAACCGAGGAAGAGGAATTGCGCGAACCCGCCTTGCAGATGAAGTCAAAAGGCGACACACTGATTCCAGGCGGGACGGAAAAGCAGCTAACGAAAATGGCGCAGCTGAAGAGATCGGAACTGGCGGAAAGCAGCTTTGGCGTTGCTAGTGAAAACCCGGAATCGTGTAAAGGGGAAGAAGTGAATGACGAAGCAGAGTACCAGAAAAGGCTGAAAACTGATTTTTGAGGGTGGAACGCAGCCCGGTAGCTCGACACGGTTCCGAGCAGTTGCTGCAAGTTGCGGCCGGGGCGAGTCCTCGATCGAGAAAGGAAGCATCGAATGTCGAACATGATTGCAGCAACCTGTGCAGCTCTCTGTTTCTTCCAGTTTTCCGTTGCCGCAAGGGCTGACGAGATCATTCGGATCGGTCTGATCCAGATGAATGGGCGGGAATTCGACAAGGAGTACAACCTTCAGACGGCAGAGAAACTGATCCGTAAGGCCGTGGATCGAGGGGCAAAGATCGTCTGCACCCCGGAGGTAGCCGTGCAAGGGTACCCCAGGGTTTCTCTTCCGCCTGGCGCTTCGATGGACGATCCAGAGATTGTCGGCAAGCGAATGAAGATTCTCAACGCGGCCGAACCCATCCCAGGCCCCTCCACAAACCGATTCGCCGTTCTAGCGAAGGAATTGAAGATCTGGATCATCTTCGGGATTGACGAGAATCGCGGCGGAAAGCTTTTCAACTCGGCGGTTCTGGTGAACCCTGGCGGCGAGATCGTCGGTAAGTACAGCAAGGTCCATCTACAAAATTGGATGATCGCTTCCGGCGTGAACCACGGTAATGAATTCCCGGTTTGGGAGGTGGACATCAACGGCGTCAAAACCAAAGTGGGCATTCAGATCTGCTATGACATCCAGCATCCCGAATCAACACGGGAACTGGTCTTAGGTGGATCGGAAGTGGTCTTCGTGCCTTATTGTACAAACGACTTCGCCCGCCCGTTACTCGTTCACCTTTTCGGCTCTGCGCAGGAATCTGACAAACACCCCATTTCATGCAACTTTCCTGAATGCAACGAATTCGGTCTTGGTCGCGGCCATGCGTTGCGCCTTGAGCAGCAGGTAACCTAGATTCCGATAACCTCGTCCGCGTCGGATCAGCATTTTGATGTTCCCGTTGATCGCCTCCACCACACCGAACTTAACCTTGACGCGGCAGTAGTTGAGGATTCCGTCGAGGTGGTCTAGTAGCATCTGGGCCAGCTTTTCAAAGGGCTCCAGGCGCTGCCAGCGCAGTTGCGCAATCCAACCCTTCAGGTACCGCAGCATGGCGCCTTCATACTGATACGTCCAGAGCCGGTCGAGACTTTCCTTGAGCAGGTAGGCCTTGAGCACTCGCCGGTTGATGGCGAACAACTCGCTCAACTGTTGCTTTTTGAACTCGGTCAGGTTCACCCATCGCGTCAGCAGCAGCCATCGTTTACCCTTCACCAGATCACGCTCCTGACGGCCCTTGCGGAAGAACTCCGCTCGCCGCACCTCATCGATAGCGCGATTGGCGTGCTGCATCACATGGAACTTGTCGTAGACGATTGCGCAGTCCGGCGCCCATTCGCGAATGCTCGACGTGAAGGCCGCCCACATGTCAATGCACGCCGCCGTTATCCGAGAACCCTGCCGGCCATTCAGGTGCCCCTGAAAATATCCATCCAGCGTTTCCTTCTTCCGGTCCGGGCCAAACCACAACGGCTCTCCCGTCTCCAGATTGCTGACGACCGTGACGAACTTCGTTTTCTTTCCTAGAAAAGATCTCATCCACGCCCATCTGTCTGAGGGGAGGCACGCGTCGTTGTGCGTTCCAGCGTTCTAGATATCGTCGGTCAATGGCTCGAACCGTACTCTCTGCGATCCCGAACTGCTTGGCCACACGTCGTCCCGCCGCGCTCTCGCATGCCTCGCCCACCGCCTCCTCGAAGCGTTTACTGAATGGCGCTTTACTCGGCAACTGGTCGACCTTCTCGGTTTTTGGACCGGTCCGGACATCTCACACGATAAAGCTCAATCACCACCGTTGTCCGGAACTGGCCCCACGGAAGATCGCGGACCTCCCGCTCGGTCACATCCATGGCATCGTCGAGTTTTCGCCCGCACCCTGAGCACATCAGCTTGCGGTTGCCGCGCTTTCGCCGCACCCAGAGCTTCAAGGTCTTTGCGTTCTCGTCTATTTCTTGTCGGTACACCCGGTAACCAGGCCATCCGAGGATTCGTGTCCAGTCGCTATCCTTCAAACCGCTCAGTCTAGCCGATTATCCTCTTCCAGGAAATCCACGTCTGTCGGTGCCCTGTCAGATTCCTGCGCAGAGCCTGAATTTGTTTTTGCAACACTACCGTTGATCGGCATGGAATTCTACCCTATCAGGATGCCGGCTCCAAAGTTCGCAACGAAACCTGCTTCTTGTCTACAGACAAGTGGTTTGAGCGGTCAAAACCCGGTAAATACGCTACGTGGCGCGGGAAAGATCGAATCTGCTCCGCGGATACTTTTCCAGATAATTTCGTTGAGGCGATGCATGGGTATCCGGTCTACTTCGGAAAAATCCATGGCCGCGGAATCGGCTGCGCCATATGTAGTCGCAACATTCCGCTCCTCGATGTCGATGAGAGGGTTTACATGTTCATAACCGTGCAGGTCCGCTTCTCTGCTAAACACCTCATACATGGGAGTCGCAGCAGCGTCGTATTGACTCATCGGACGCAGGCCTAGAAGCAACTCCATTGTGCGCAGCATGGAACTGGTGGTGTACATTGTGTGATCGACATTTTTGCGGCGGACATACGGGCTGATCACATAGCCTGTGGTTCTTCGCGCGTCGACGTGATCAGGGCCGTCTTGCGCATCATCTTCTATCACAAGAACCGCGGTGTCTTTCCAATAACGACTGTGCGAAACGCGCTCCACGATCAGGCCCAAAGCGTAATCGTTACTGGCGACACACGCCAGCGGCGTGGGCTTTCCCGGAGTAGTTCCGTAAGTGTGATCTTCGGGAAGCATCATGAGGGTGAAATTCGGAAGCCGTTGATCTGCCTTAGGGCTGTCGTAGTTCTTATCGAACTGGTCAAAATCGTCAATAAACGTCTTTGCGTTCTCATAGTCCCGGGCTTTCCAACTACCGTACTTAGTGGAGAAGTATTTGCGAATGCGATCCTGGGAACCTCCCAAAAAGCAGCAATCATCCCCGTACATACGAAGCGTCAATCCCTTTCGCAATACCTCATCCCAGATGTAACCTGATCCTGGAACATTCGCTAAGCCGGCGTTTCCAATCTCCTCGCTTCCGCGGCGCGCATAAGACGGCGGCCACGATTTTTCGGCGAAGTCAGTCGCATAAGCCGCGGTGGACCATTGATGTCCGTCAGTACTGACCTCTCCGTTCACATACAGATTGTCAAGCAGCACAAAATCTTCGGCCAGCTTGTGCAAATTCGGAGTGATTTTCCGTCCGAATATTGCGAGCCTTGGATCCCCGTTTCCTTGAGGTAAATCACCTAACACCTGATCGTAGGTGCGGTTCTCTTTTATGATGTAGATGACGTGCCTGATGGGCGAACCGACGCCAACAATCCGCGGAACGATGGTCGCTCTATTGGGCTCAGGTCCGGCCTCCACCAGTTGTCGAGGCTTATAAGGAGTGTTCGCCATCACCCGCAGGGTGTTCTGGCCGAGGTTGCGGATGGCGTCTCGCATGTTAAGAACCGTCACCGCACCGGGAGTAAGCGTGTGGATCGAGCCCGAATTGAGGTCTGCGCTGGTGGACTGCCGTTTAGGCAGATTTTTGGGCGCGCCGGGACCATTCGGGGTGGCGGTTGAGTGAGTACCTTTCGTATTTCCGATGAATACCCTGGTTCCAGCGCGATTCAAGACAAGGGCGGAGGGATACCATCCAGTCGGCAGAAAGCCTAGAACGCGGCTACGACCGGTAGAAGACACATCGACGACCGCGACGTCATTGTTGTCGGCGTTCGCGACAAACAGACGGTGGCTGGACAGATCGAGAGCTAAGGCTGTGGGCGTCGATCCTTCGGGATCGCCAGGGTACAAAGACGTAATAATCTTCTCCAACGTGTCTCCGGTGCTGGTATCAAGCACCGTGACGGAATTGTCGTTAGAGCAACTGACGAAAAGCCTTCCGTCGGCCGAGAGGGCCATCGCGCCGGGGTTGTCTCCGGTGGGAAGCACCCGGCGAAGCTGAAACGTTTGCGCGTCGTAAACACTGACACTGTCACTGCTGATATTTGTCCCATAGAGAGTTTTCCCATCGGGACTGACCACCAGATCGTATGGGTTCGATTCGGAGGGCATGCGCGCAAGCACGACTTTGGACTCCGTATCGAAAACGACAATCTGGTTGCTGTTACGGTCGGCCGCGAACAGAATGTGACGTTTCGGATCGTGAGCAAGGCCCGACCAATAGGTCTCATCGACTGGCCGGCTATCCTTCAGCATGCCTTCCGGCCACGGAAGCAGCCGGCCGCGTTCATACTTGAAAGCGTAGATGGGCGCGGGTGCGATTCCTTTTTCCGGATCGCGGCAACAAGAACCGCCAGACACGTACAGGACGTTCCCGGCGGAGTTCCAGGCTAACCCCAGCCAGGCGGTGGAAATTGGGACTCGTTGGAGAACGTCGCCGGACTTCGCGTCAAGCAGAACCAGTCCGTTCTGCGTGAATCCACCATGCATGGCAATAATGCCTTTGCCATCTGGAGTTGCGGTCATGTTCAAGATGAGATCGCCAGTCGGAATCACTTTACCCAGCGGGGTCAGACCCCATCCATTGGGAAGCAGATAGCCATTTGACGTGTGTCCAACGGTTTGGGCAGCCACCGGCGCAACGCCCAAAGCCAAAGTTAACAGCATAAGCTGCACTGCGGCGTTGCCCCGATCGGCCGGGCCGGAAAAGAATGTCTGCTTCATGGTTTAGAACCGAAAGCGGAAGCCAAGTTGAATCGTGCGGCCGCTTCCTCCTTCGATGCCGTTCGTGGAAGTGATTTGTCCCACCGCCGGGCTGGTGATGTCCGAGACCGGATTACTGAAATTGGGGTGGTTGAAAATGTCGATCGCGGTCGCCTCCACGCGAAAGACCCGGCTCTCTCCGAGCGAGACCTCTTTGTAGACGCCCATGTCTTCTCCCCATCGGCCAGGGCCCTGCATTGAGTACGGGCCGGCATTTCCGAAGGTGCCGTTTTGCGGAATCGCAAAGGCTGCCGGGTTGAACCAACGCTGTAGAATACGTTGGCCGCTGGGGATTTGCCAGTCGCCGACAACTTGAGTGCGGCCGCCAAAGGTGGCTGTGTTGGTTGGGTCCGCGCCGCTGTAGGTTGGCGTGAAGAACGTGCCAGTCTGAATGACGGTCACGCTACTGATCTGCCATCCGCCCAGGATGCGGTCGGCCAACAGTGAAGTATGACTGCCAAACGGCCGCCCGTGTCCGTAAGGGATTTGGCAAATCAGTTGCGCCGCGAAGCGCTGCCGGGGAGTAAACGGGTCATTGCCTCGCTCCGGGCGTTGATTGTAACTGTTCTGAATGTTGCCGCCCACATAGGTAAATGCGTCATCAAGGTTGCGAGCCCATAAATACGTCGCGTCAAACATCAACCCGTTGCTGAAGCGCCGGGACAATACAGCCGTGAGGCCGTGATAAATGCCGTTCCCCCGGAATTCATTCCAAGTGACTGTAGAGTAGAGCGGATAAGGCCGCCGGGATTGATCAAACGGCAGCGTACTGGCCACGGGCTGGTTAATGTTATAAAACACAGGAAGATGCGTGCTCTTATTGCCAGCATACGAAACTCGCAGCGAAGTCTTCCCATTTAGCATGTGCTCCGCGGTAATATTCCACTGTTGGGAATATGGCGTTGACCGCTGCGGATCTTGCGAGTTAAGGCTGAGCGCACCCACGGCGATGGGCGGGCCGGACGTTCCCGCTGGAAAAATCTGGGGAAGGCGGAACAGAGCCCCTGTGGGGCTGACGCTGTTGATGAACGAGAGCGTCGATGCATATACACCGCCCGACGAGTAGCCAGAAGTAGGCGCGTACAGATTTGCCTGATCGATTGCGTACATTCCGTACCCGGCGCGAAATACCGTGTTGCCGTTGCCAAAGGGCCGGTAAGCCAGACCAACGCGCGGATACCAGAGCCAGTTTCGCTGATCAATGAGGGTATTGGTGGGCAAACCCAGGGTGGAGGCCAGCTCAATTGGAAATACAGCCTTGACCGCGGGATTGATCAAATCCAACTGGGCTTGACCGGGAACGACGATTTTCCCATTAGAGCGATCGAAGAGATACAGTTCGCCGTAATTGGTTTCTCTTGGCGACGGGTTCAGTTCATATCGTAATCCGATGTTCACCGTGAGCTTCGGAGTGAGGCGGATATCGTCCTGAACGAACCAATGATACTGAGTGATCTTGCGGTTCAGATTGTCGGCTCGCAACGAGGTTGTGGTGGTCTGCGGCAACCCGAGCAGGAAATCGGAAACGCCCATGCCGGAAAACGCTCCGTTGAAAGACACGCTACCAAACAGATTCTGTGGCTCCGGCAGTTGCTGGTAAAGCTCCATGGGCCGGATAAGAAACCCCGCTTTGACGGTGTGGACTGAATGAATCCATGTGACGGCCTCCGAAATGTTCCAAATTTTGTCATCCCGGACCGGAACCCGCGGACCCGTCATGGTCGCGATGCCGGCCACCGACAAACTGGGAACCGTAGCGACATCCGGCAGCGATCCGAGACCCTGCAACCCGAGTTGCTGCACAACCGCTCCGCCTTTCAATTGCCCACTGGAACCGTCCGGGCTGTCGTTGTATCCCAGCCGCGCTTCGTTGAGCAGCCGCGATGTCAAAGCATGAGTATGTGAGACGCTGAGAAACCAGGACGGATCGTTTCTGACGATGTCTCCCCACGCGGGATTTGCGGGAGCAAGACCGTTGTGATCGTCGTACAACTGCCGCGTGAAGCGCACCATCAGGCTCTGCTTGTCCGTTATCCTCTGGTCGAAGCGAAAATTGTAGTGTTGTAACGACTGACTGCGATTGGCAGTCTGGTTGAAGAATCCGAAGTTCTGGTTGAGAGGCGTATTGGGCTGCTGATAGTAGAAATCCAAGAGCTTATTCGCCGTGGGGCTAATCTGAGCAGCCGGTATGATATTGTTTGGATAGGGAATGCCAGAGGTGGGATCGTGGATTGCAGCCAAGCCTGAAAAATCTCCGCCGCGAACCTTATCCGTGGGAACCAGAAGATTGTATTGCTGCAATACAGTGTTTCGCTGCTGCTGGATATCCACGAAGAAAAACAGCCGGTTCTTAATCACCGGACCAGATACAGTGCCGCCAAAAAGATGATTCAACTTTCCGGTGGGCGCGGTGGTCGCGAAGAAATTGCGAGCATTCCAGGAGTTATTGGTCATGTATTCATAAAGACTCCCGTGGTAGGAGGGCCCGCCCGATTTTGTGATGACCGAGTAAGTGGTAGCGAAGGGATTCTCAGCCGACTGATTCATCTCGACATAGGAGACCTCTTGAACGGCGTCGAGCGACGGGGAGAAGTAGTAGCTGCCACTCAAGCCGCCGTTCTCGTTGTTCACCGAGATTCCGTCGAACGACTGGTTGATCTCCGTGTTTCCCAGTCCGTTCCCCGTGTACTCGTAGGGGGCAGACTGCGGATAAGTGCCAGGCATAAACCGGATAAGATTTAACGTGCCCAGAGTGTTGTTGTAAGGAAGATCCAGAACCTTTTTTGTGTTCAGAGTCTCGCTAATACGCGCGGTATCGGTTTCAATCGGGCTCGGCACGGCCGTGACGGAGACACTGATGGCTTCCTGCCCGATCGCAAGAGGGATATCGACTCTTACTCTCGCGCCGAAGGCCACGGAGACGTTCTCTACGACTCTTCTCTCAAACCCGGCTGCCTTAACGGAGATCTGATAGTCTCCGGGAAGCAAACCGGCAGCCTCATAGAGGCCGGCCATATCCGTGGCAATGGAGCGAGTCACCTGGGTCGCAACGTTGCGAACCTCCAACGCAGCCGCCGGAATTGGCTTCCCGGATGGGTCCACAACGGTACCGACAATCGCGCCTGCGAGTTCTTGCGCATGGATTCGCTCAGAAACCACAGGTACGACAACAAGCACGAGAAAAGCCGCGATGAGCCCCCTCATCAAATATGTTTTGGTCTTCAAGCTTCCCCTCCAATGTTTTCGGGATCCGACTCCGACCTGCAATTCCGGTTCGAGGATTTAATCTGACGAAACGGGTGGCAATGCGACCCCGGAAACAGTCTACGAGGAGGAAATGAAGATGTCATTACAGCGATCGGGAGTCTATGACAGCTGCGTTGCGAGGAGGTTACAGAGTGAGTACGGCTTGCGCCTAAGTTCTACAAAACGCTTCAAGGCGGGATTAACCGCATTGCGGAAAATGTTTGAGCCGGCCGCCGGATCCGCCATTCCGGATCAAAGGTGTAATGTCTCTGAAATATGCGCGGGCTATATTACCGGAGCGATCCGTTTGGAGAAATGACCGGTGCCTGGGACAGTCTGGAGAATCCGGATATTTTTGGCATCCTGGCTGGCCTACGCGTGCTTTTATCTCTGCCGCCGGAACTTCAGCGTGATCATGCCCTATCTGCTGGTGGATCAGGGGTTCTCCACAATCGATTTGGCAAACGTGATCTTTGCATTTAGCGTTGCTTATGCTGCGGGACAGTTTGCGATGGGCGCTTTGGTCGATCGCTTCGGGCCCATCATCGTGGTAACGCTTGGAATGATAGTTTCGGCCGTATCGATGGGAAGCATGGGAGCCTTTGCCGGGGTTCAATCCAGCCTCGTATTGGAGGCGATTAACGGGCTAGCTCAAGCTAGCGGTTGGCCCGGCCTTGCGAAGTTGGTCGGCAGTTCCTTTGGCCGGGATCGCCGAGGTGTCACCATGGCCTGGTGGAGCACTAACTACGTAGCCGGCGGCTTCCTGGCGACAATGATCACTACGTACGTCACAACATTGCATTGGCTTCGGTGGCCGCCGCAGCGTAGCGGGACGGTCATTCCCGCTGGTCTGCTGTTCGTTGCGGCCATCGGTTTCTACTGGCAGGTGCGCAAGTACCCTGTAGTTTTCCATGGCCTCGACTCTTCGAAAGAGATGCTTGAAACCGGATGCGGGGTGCGCGCGGTTCTAGGCGACGCAACTCTGCGTTGTCTGGGATGCGCCTACTTTTGCGTCAAACTGATCCGCTATAGCCTGCTGTTCTGGCTGCCGGCGTATCTGGTTCAGGAGGCCCGTGTGACGACTGCTGGCGCTGGATATATCTCGTCCATTTTTGAACTTGCCGGAGTGACAGGCGTTCTTGCTACAGGCTATCTTTCGGACAAGGTTTTTCAAGCCCGGTGCTTCCCCGCGGGGGCGCTGATGCTTCTATGCCTTGGCGCGGCATGCCTGTTGCAAGGATGGCTGAGTTCCAAAGGGATCGCGACGGCAGGTCTCGGCATTGCCTTGCTCGGCTTTTTCACCTTCGGACCGGACTCGTTGCTGGTCGGAGCCGGGGCACAAGATGCCAGTTCGATGCGGACCATGGGGATTACGGTTGGAGCGGTGGACGGGTTTGGGTCAATCGGGCAGCTGCTATCGCGTTACATTGTTGCGGCCGTGGTTGCGGCCTTCAGTTGGGATAACCTTCTGATCGGCTTCGCTGTTCTCGCCTGGCTCGCCACCGCTATCCTGCTTTGGGGATCGCGCCTGGAAAGTCGAGCCTCGCCTGCGGGCCCGGTGGAGGCGCCGGTGCCCACGGCGGCACGGGCAAGGGTTCTTCGGTGATACACAACACCTTCCAGGTAACGCGAAGCCTCGGCCTTGGCATTCAGTCATTTCGTTAGACAGCCGGGGTGATGTATCCCATTCACGTGCATTCTGAATCGTCAATCGTGATCTGTACGCGCGGCTCGGTCGAGTCAGTGCAGTTCGGCGTAATTAGCTGCCTGCGCCCCGGAGAGGTGCTAGTTACGAACCGCTATACGGCGCATTCCAGCCGCTATTGTATTGATGGAGAGCCTTCCGAAGGTGTGACGATCGATTTGCACGCAAGAACCCTGCAACAGTTCGCAAGCATTTCGCCCAGCCTTGGGAGGATGACCGTAAGCACCTCTCGTTTTCTCGGCACCTGGAGCATCCCCGGTGTGCACGGACTCGCACAAAAGTACGCGCCGAACTGCTTTCCAACCAACCTGGCAAGGAAATAGTAATTGACTCTCTGGCGACGCAGATCTCCGTAGAAGTGCTGCGCCGGTGGCCGAAAGAGGCGGTTCGAAGCCACGACGGCAAGGATTGGGCCTTGCCTCCACGCTGGCAGTTCATCCGGACCATCGAAACCATGTACGCAAATTCCATTCTGAGTTTTGATTGGACCAACTTTGCCGAATCGCTTCAGCGGGACCCCCATCAACTTGGCGCTGAGTTTAAAAACGCGACCGGGCTGAGCCCGGAAGCATGCTTTCGAGAGATTCTCCGGTATCGTGCCTGCGAGTTGTTCGATCACGGGGTTCCGACCAGGAATGCTGTGGCCCGACAACTCGGATTTAAAAACCTGCAGCAGTTCCACCGGATTCTTGGCCGAAGGCCGCTCGGGCATTAGAGTGCGTTCGTGAACGACTCAGCAATGCAGTTCGGCGCCGCCATGAAATGCTTCGCCACGTCGCCGGGCTGAATGCCGAAGTCTTTGACTGGGTCATGGGGTGCTGCCATTCCGGTTCCATGGTTCCAGAAGCAGGTCCTGGTATGATTTAATTTGCACGGTTTGCCGCCGACATTTTGGAACCGGGCAGCTATCAACGGAATCGGAGGCTTCATGACCAAATATCCACCTCTGCCCCGGCGCCGATTCCTGAGTGCTTTAGTAACGGGAGCATCCGTGCTGGTTGCCGACCGGCTGTTCGGCGAGCCGGCCGATGCTGCCAGCAAGCCGAATCCAGACCTGGAAAGGCTGGGTGCCGTGGCACTGGCCGAAGCGAAAAAGCGGGCGCGAACTATGCCGATATTCGCATCAATCGCTATCGGCAGCAGTTCTCCGGCTATCGCTTGTCGCCAGAGCGTGGGGCACCAAAACCGACGAGGTGCCGTTCGTCACCGATCAGGCCAGCTTCGGATTCGGTGTGCGCGTGATCGCGGGCGGGCAATGGGGCTTCGCGGCATCGCGCCTGGTCTCGGCCGAAGAGATTGCACGCATCACGCGCGAGGCCGTGGTGGTGACCAAAGCCAATGCGGTGCTGCAGGCCAGCCCGGTACAACTTGCCCCTGCAAGCAGGCGCGTGGACCGCTGGATCTCCGGTTTCCAGAAGGATCCATTCGGCGTCTCTGGCGAAGAGAAGCTCGATTTGATCCATAGCGCGGCGGTCACGTTGAAGAAGGACCCGAAGATCATGTTCCCCTTCGGAACTGACCAAGCTACTACTCGATCGCGGCGCGGATCCCAATGACGGCGAGGTCGCCTACCATTCGCCCGAGACGCTTGATAATCGCACCATCCATGTGCTGGTCGAGAGCGGCAGGCTCACCCAGGACACCATCGGCCTGATGCTCACCCGCAAGTTCAACTGGCATGACGATGATGGCGTGCACTGGCTCCTGGACCACGGCGCGGATCCCAATTGGCCGCTGTGGGGCAGCCGCCCTCTGCACTACGCGCTCCGCCATGGTACGCCCATCCCCTACTTCGAGTGGCTCCTCGATCATGGCGCTGACCCATTGTTGACGGATAAGAACGGGACTGTGCCGGTGGCAGAAGCCGCACGCCAGGGCCGCGCGGACGTGCTTGAGCTGTTCGAAAAGCGCGGCGTCGTCATCGCGCTCGAAGGCGATGATGTGTTTCTCGCCGCTTGCGCGCGTAGGCCCAATGCGTGATTTGCATAACTATTGGACCTATTCTTTTTTCCGCGCGACGCTCACATGCTTCGAGTTAGCATCATAGCTCGCTAGTCATTTGTTCCACCGATAATCCGAGCGCAAAACTCTATAAGCAGTTCCCACATACAGATTAATTACCTCCTTACTCTCGCTTGACTATGCTGGTTTTTGCACTTCTGCCTGGCCTTCCATGTTTCCTGTCTTGGGCACAGGCACATAAGTGTTAGCCCTTACCTCCATAGAAGCGGACAACGGTAACTTGCGCCCGTGATTGTGCCTTACACCGAGGTACGCAGGAGGAAAGTGGATTCCTGTGTAACTTACACACCCCGGAGATAGGCCGAATAGGCTGCTAGTTAGGCGCATCGGCTGGCCAGTGGCGGCTTACCGAATAGTTACTTATGCCGATAATCGCGGCTAATAACTGGATTCATGCGGTGGTCATTAGGATCTATTTTGTTTGCCCGGGAAGCCGGCTGCCTGGCTGAAGTGTGATTACGAGGGAGAGGCCTTCCGAAGGATGCGCATCAGTTCCGCGAGTTGATACGGCTTGCGAATAAAGCCGTAGACTTGCGACGATTTTACCGAAGGCGTTAGCATCTCCTGGCTATAGGCGCTAGTCAGAATCACTCTTGTCTTCGGTCGAGTATGCTCGGCTTCAGCGACGACTTCATAGCTGGAAGCCCCGGGGATGGTCATGTCCAGCAGAATCACATCAATCTTGTCCGCGTTCGCGCGCATAAGATCAATGGCAGCGGTTCCGTCGGCAGCTTCCAGCACCGCGAAGCCCTTCTTTCGCAAGATCCTCACGACAGCTTGCCGGAGTAAATCTTCATCTTCCACAACCAACACGACGAATTCCCGAGACGAACGTGCCGACTCGCCGCCATTGAACATCGGGCTAGTTGCTTCAGCAACGGTTTCCGCGCAAGGCAGCAAGATTTGAAACGTGGTCCCCTGGCCGAGCTCGCTGGTAATATGGATCGCTCCGCCGAGACTCCGCACGATCCCGTGAACGACTGCAAGCCCGAGGCCGTGGCCTGCTCCTTTGGTGCTGAAGAAGGGATCCACCACCTTAGCCTGCATTTCCTGCGACATGCCGCAGCCGGTGTCGGAGACCACTAGCCGCAGGTAATATCCCTCAACCAGACCTTTCGTGATCATCGCAGCCCGGCCTGAGGTTACGCACCCGGTGCTCACACGAATTACGCCATCCCGATCCCCTATCGCCTCGGACGCGTTCGTGACGAGGTTCATCACAATCTGCCGAATCTGTGGGGCGCTGGCCCGGACTGCCGGAAGATCCTGACCGAAATCCGTTACCAGAGTTGCACGCTTCGATACCGAAACCTTGAGCAGCTCGAGCATCTCCGTTACGATCCCCGATACATCGACCGGGCCGGAAACTTCGATCTCTTTTCCTGCATATATTAATAACTGACGGACGATTTCCGAACCGCGGATGGCCCCATTCCGGATCGCCATCAGTTCTTCTTCGGGACGCGACCCAGCGGAGCTCTCCGCCAGCGCTAGCTCTGCTTGAGCCAGCACCCCACCCAGAAGGTTATTGAAATCGTGAGCAATACCACTAGCGAGTGTGCCCACGCTTTCCAACTTCTTTCTGTCAAAGTCCTCCTGCTGCGCGCGCCGGGAATCGGTGATATCCTGACAGGCTCCAAACATGCGCGCCGGTAAGCCTTCCTCATCCAGTGACACCTCGGAAGTACAGCTAAGTATTCGCAGGTCTCCGCCCGGTCGGGTAATCTGAAACTCTACAGAGAGTCCCCTCTTCTTGGCCAGACACTCATTCACCCATTGCTCCAATCGCTCGCGGTCTTGGGTGAAGGCCGCTTGGAGAAAGCTGTCGTAACTAGGTATGTAATCCGGCGGCACATCAAAAATTCGAAACAGTTCCTCGGACCAGGATAATTGGTTGGCCTTAATATCCCAGTCCCAATGACCTATGTGTGCAAGCCGCTCCGCATTCTTTAGGCGATCTGCGCTTCTGCGGAGTTGACGAGCTTTGTCGTCCAACGAACTGTTAGCCTTGCTCAAGTTCGTTGTGCGGGCGGCTACGATCGCTTCCAGCTGCGCTTGCTTTTGCACGGCGGCGCTCAGGCGCCACCGCACGAATAGGGTGATCGTCGCCAACAGACCCGCCATCGCTACTAGTCGAGCCCACCAAGTCTCTCTCCATTTCGGTTCCAGCCGGAACTCCGCTGCTGCGATCCCTGGAAAGAAAGGGCCATTGCGAACCCGGCAACGTACCTCCAGGCGATGCCCGCCGGGTCCCAGCCCGCTGATGGAGATGCCGCGGTCCAACGAATCGGTCCAGGGCGCCTGGCCCAGCCGGTAGGCGAATCCCACCAGCTGCTCGGCCTTGTAGTTCAAGGAAGAAAACTCCGCCCGGATTAGCCGGGTCTGCTCGTTTATCTCCAGCCGAGTGATTTTGGGATAGGCAATCAGCGGTGCTGGTAGCACTCCGTTTCCAGCACGGTAGTGCGCCAGGCCGTCGCTGGTGCCCAGCCACACGCCGCCATCCGTATCTGCCCAGAAAGCCTCCCCGTCGCAATCGTTCGAAACCAAGCCGTCCTCGGTTGTGAACGTTGTCCAGGTGTTGCCATGCAGAACCGCCACGCCGTTCGTGCTTCCGCGCCAGAAGTTGCCGAAAGAGTCGAAGCCATGAAACGCCGTTGCCGCTGCCGTTTTAGGATCAGCCGGCACTACTGCGGTAGCGCGGACAATGCGACCTCCGGAGACCTCCAGCCGGTCAATGCCCGCGTCGTACCGATGCCGCAGCCATATTGAACCATCACCGGCTAGAACCATCACATAGGGGTTGTCAGTCAGCAGCCCCTCGGTGCGGCGCTGCTGGCGCCACTCTCCTTCTCGCAGGCTCCACAAAGCTGTACGATTAGTGACCCAGATGGTCCCCTCTCTGTCTTCCATCACTTTCCAGGCGGAACGGCCAAACGGATCTGGCGTCTCCATGCGGATTACGCGGTTCGATACGGACGGCCGCTCATTGAGAAACAGGCCGCACTTGGTTGGTAGCCAAAGCCGGTCATGCCGATCGACAAACACGTCTTCCGGATCGCAGGGGAGCCCGTCCTTGGGACCAGCGAGGCGAATCTTCCCGGAAACAGGATCGATCCGGGCCAAGCCACCCGGCTTCATGGCAGCCCATATGGAACCGTCGGACGTCTCGGCCAACCAGCGGACGTTATCGCTGCCCAGTCCATCCTTTTGGGTCCAGGTCTTGATCCGCCCTGAACCGTCCAAGCGCGTTAGCCCCAAGCTGGTGCCGATCCAGAGGGCTCCTTTCCTGTCCCGCCTGATGTTCCATATGATGTCCGCCGGCAAGCCTTGGTCCCTCTTCCAGGATTCCCAAATGCCTCTGCCGAGCCACCGCGCCATGCCTCCGCCAGCCAGACCGACCCACACAGACCCTTCACGATCCTCCAGCACCGCTGTAGTGTTCTCTTTGTGCAGACCCCGCCGCCGGTCTACGACGCTCCAACCCACCTGAGTGTAGATTTTCAATCCCTGGTCGGTCGGGACCATGATGGAGCCGTCCCGGCCTAACGTCAGCGCACCCCAGAACCCACTGGATCCGATGTCTGACTTCTCCTGCGAGAACCTGGTCTGTCCTGGTGCCCGGCGGTAGACGCTCTTCGAACTGCGCGCCCACACCGACCCATCCGGCGAGACTTGAATCCCGTCCCACGCGTCTTCCGGCAATCCTCGTTCCCTTCCGAACACGGAAAGCTGCCCGGCCTGTTCCATGCATAGCTGCTGGTCGCAGCCGAACCAGACGCGTTCCCCGTGTCGCAGGATGCCGTGCATCGGCTTGCCCGCCAGGGCCACAGGCAGCCGATAGGCGTGCGTTGAGAAGGAGCCATCATTACCGCGAGACGCCTCATAGAGGCCGGCCGACGTTGTGATCAACATACTCCCGCCCGCCGTCTCCGCCATCACTTGGGCGCCGCGCAGCAACCCATCCACACCCTGGATAACCAGAAACCGTTCTCCATCGAAGCGGAAGATTCTGGCACAGGTATTGGCCCAAAGCGCGCCATCGGACGCGACAAACAGGCCATGGACCTCAGTGGAGCACGGCAGCCCTTCCGCGTGTCCCATCAACCGAAACCGTGTGCCGTCATAGCGGTAAAGTCCCCCTTCCGTCCCAGCCCAGATGAAACCAGCATGGTCTTGAGCAAGCGACAGCACAACGAGGTTTTGGAGTCCTTCTGCCTGTCCGTAAAAGCGGAAACTGTATTCCTGAGCGGCAGCCTTGATTGCAAATGCCAACGCGATCGCTACGGCTCTGCCGAGGCCACGGCATCGTCTCACTTACAATCTCCTCTCTTTACGCGAGTCGCAGTCACTCCCGACCCAACCAACGATGCCGAAATATCCGCTTCTCGGTCCGATCCGCGGAGACTCGCCGTTGTCCGAGGAGGGCGTACCTTACCTGCCAACTCCTCATTCCGGAAATCAACGAAATCGGAACATATTTTATCAGGAACAGAACGCGCATTATGCCGCTTCGCGGACTATGCCGCGTGTTGGTGCCAGCGCCGCTATTCACGGCCGTTTGAACTGCGGTGACGCGGCATTGTTTGGCACGCCCTTTCTTAGCACTCTGGGAGGGTGATAAACCAACTCTTCACCTTCTCAAGCACGATTGAACGGCTGCGCCAGGGGCCTTTGAGTGAATACCTCGACGTCTTTGCGGCCGCTGTTGCCGATCAGGGCTACATTGTCAACTCCATCAGACAGCAGATCGGAGTAATCGCCGGTTTCAGCCAGTGGCTGAAAGAGAGCAGATTGATGTCCAAGTTCTGGACAGCAAGGTTGTGGATCTCTTTCTGCGCCTTCGACGTCGGCAGCAGCGGGTTCGCAGAGGCGATCCAAAGGCGTTGGAGCGGTTGCTGACCATGCTTCGCCAGATGGGCGTCGTGAAGCACAAGCCACCGGCCCCGGACACTGTCCATTCCAGGATCGTCGGAGAGTTCCAACGCTACCTGTTGCAGGAAGGCGGCCTTTCCCCTTTAACGCTGGTCAACTACGTGCCGGTCGTGGATGGTCGGTCGGCCGCCGCGCCAACGGCTTCGTTCAAGTCGGCCTGTGGTCGGCAACGTTTGTATTGCCGGAGTCTCTCACTATCGAGGGCCGGCGACGCTGTATCCGCCGCTTGCGCTCGGGCCCGTGAATCCGGGAAGAACGAAATGACCGGCTTGGGAGGACGCTGCTCAAAGAGCCAATCCCCGCCAGCTAACGTGGAGCGGGTACGGTCCAGACATCCAGGACGCCGGCTGTGGCGTGGTTATTGGCGTTTCCCTCCGGGAGCACGATTCTTCCAACGGGCACGTCCAAAGGCGTTGGAGCGGTTGCTGAGGATCAAGTCGCCCGTGCGGCCTCGATCGGTGAATTGCTTGTTGTAGTTGAACCAGTACCCAAGGAGGAGGGTACGTGCTGATTGCAGAACGCGCCCTTCCCCCAGTTCCATACTGGATGCACGTAATGCGCGGGCTTTGCCGGTGTAACACCGCCTTGTTCGCAGTGTATGCATCCCTGAAGTGCTGGAATTTCTGGTCTTCGGCCATGACATTGATCCACACGGGGGACGCGGCCGTGTTCACCGGAATGAAACGAACCACTCCATCGGCCCACGCCGCCATTGAGGCGACCAGAGTAGCGGTGTGAGCCCTTAGCGACCCGCCGGCGCCAGGAGACCCGTGGGCTGGCTGGGTTCCCAAACGTAGAGCACATCCAATGCGCTGCCGGAGCCTCTGCGCCGTTACGTCCACGACCTGTCAACCCGTGCCGACCCATTGGGCGACGTGGCGACCTTAGCGATTCAGCGCGAGACGATTGCAGCATTGGAGAGCCTTCTGGAAGAGACTCGGCAGCGGTTGCATCTGAAGCCGCTGCCGGCGTGGATTCCCGAAGTGTACCGGCTGCATCAGCGGCTAGTAGATATCGAAGGCTATGTCGTGCTGCACACCATCAGCCGGGCGAGGATATCGCTCATGGCCGCATCTCCTGCCGGCGTGAAACGAAAGCGGCATTCCTGTCACAATAACTCCGGGCTTGAATACTGCCCCGAGGAGGTCGCATGCAAACACGGAGCCGATTCGCAGGTCTAGCGGTCTTGCTGATGGGAATGATGTTTCTCTTTCGGTATCTCGGCCAGCCGCGCATCCAAATGCTACCGGCGCAGACATCGTGGGGCTTACGGGCTGCGGCGCGTGCCTAGGAGTCGGCATAGTGGGATTGATTGGTCTTCTCAGGCTTCCGGAGAAGTGATGTGTCATGCTTCTCCCCAAACCGGAGGCCGGAGGCAATGAGGGCTGCTTTCATCTTCGATATCTCGTAGCCTTCACATGCGTGGTACGCTTCATCGGCGGCATAGACCTCTGCGATAGCGCCCGTCACAGATCTTCGCTTTTGTCCCGGATTTCCAGCTTGAATTGCCAGCCCTCAAAGCTCATCAACATGCGGCCGAACTCCTGCCAGGTGATCTCACGACCATCGACGCTGAGGAGCGGCACAGCGCCGCCTACAGATTCGTCCCACTCGATTTTGCCTCGCACCACTCGATGATCCGCGATCTGCAGTCCGTCCTCTTCGTCCTTCACGTGCTTGATAGATAGACCGCGTCGCAATCTTCTCGATCAGTCGCCCAAGCAGCACCAGCAGGTCTTCTCTGGGTCGCCGATAAGGTGAAATTGATAGCCGGCCGGGTGACCGTCGCGGAGCTCGAAAGCATCCAGCGCAACTCCCGTCCCGAACAGATGTGTTCGAAAATGAAATTCGTGATTCTCACCCGTGCAGTCGGCAAGGCGGACAGGTTCAAAGTTGAAGTGTTCAAACCCGTCCAGCCCATCCAACTCGGCCATTTCCGTGTTAAAGCACCTGCCGCAAAGCGCCCGGTACCCTTTCTCAAGGGAACCGACGTTGACGATGTCGTAGCTTCGTACAAACTGGCTACACCTGGTGCAACGGGTTTGTTGCTCTTGCCCGATCTCGACTTTTGCCATCGTCATTGAGCATAACAAGCGGCCCGAGTCACGGACGCGGCGGGCACCGGTGGCCCTTCCGAGTCAGCCGCCTGGTTCCGAATTGTAGTCGTCTGCCAGGACCTCGGTGCCGTCGCCGGCCCCGAGTACCAACTGGCGTGCAATCGCGGTGCGCCATTCCTTCACGCGCCGCTGAAGTGTCCGCAGTTGGCCGGGCGCGAATCGTGTCTTGGCCTGAAGCCGTTGGAAGAGTGATGCGAAAGACGCTTAGACCTGCTTAGGGGCGGCGATGGGGGCACCGACTGGACCGAGAGCCATCAAGTAGCAGTCCGTGGAGGATGGCCACGGAGGCGCGCAACTGCGGATGTGGCGCGCAAAAGTCAGCCCCCAACTAATCAGGCACAACTGCGAACCAACCAGTCGCAGAAACGCTTCAAACCACTTCTGATGGTCAACCAGGAAGAACTGCGGCTCGTACCAGAGGTCTAGTCCTGGCGACAGATTAAAACGAGCCGGTCGATACTGGTATGAGATCGAAGCCGTGTCGAAGAATGAGGCCCACTGGGCTTCCAGCAGGCTATGGAAGAGGATGCCTTTATAGAGCACCCGATTATTGCAGCTGTTAATCATCGTTAGTCTCCTGTTCTCTTTGCCGCGGATGGAATACTCGATGGTTTTCGCGGCATGTTCCCCACCGAGTCCTCAGTCCGTACCCGGCTGGCAGCCGGCACCGTTTGGTCTGTCTTTACGTACTGCGGCGTTTCGACCGAAGAGAATCTTGTCATGACCTTCCGACCATTGAACCCGCTTACTCTTAGGCCACGCAACGGTCAAAGATTCATCTCGGCGGTAGTGAGATGAAGGACCCAACCGAACTCCCCGAAATCGGCGAGCTGCGGTCCAGGTCCTGATCTTTCCTGAAAGCAGCACTGCTGACCATCCGACGGACTGATCATCACGAGATGCCGCTCGACGCAATCCTCGGCCAATACCTCGATAAATGCCGATCCACCCTGCACATCACATTTACCGTGCCCTTTTCGTGCGGGCACAGTTCGAGTGCCTTCCGGCACTTCTCAACCACTGTGTTTTCTATTTTCATTTATTTCCTCCAATCTTTGGTCCAAAAAACCTGAAATCACTGTTGTCATGCCGCCGGCGAAGGCCGTCGCGCCTTTCCTCCGAATCCGGACCGCATGTGCGGAAGCGTGGGAGGAGAAAGAGCCGCAAGCCGACATGACAGTTGTGGAGAACAGGCAACGCCTGCTGCGACGCGGCTGATTCGCGTGAGGCACTTTCTGACTAATTCGAAATTCTTTCAGTTGTCACCTTACTTTCGAAAAGAATGGCGCCGATGGGTCGGCGATCTTGCCAGCTTTAACGAAACGCCACCGTCGCTCTGGTTGTTAGTCATAGATAGTCTTGACGGTTAAGCGTTCATCTCATCAGTGGTAAGATGCAGAACCATCCCGAACTGCCCGAAATCGTCGAGCTTCGGCCCAAGTCCTGGTCTTTCCTGAAAGAAGCACTGTTGATCACCCGGCGGACTGATCATCACGAGATGGCGCTCGACGCAATCCTCCGCCAATGTCTCAATAAAGGCCGACTGCTCTACGGTAATGGCCAGCGTCTTCCAGCCCGTTTCTAGTCGCTCTATTCGTTTCCGGATTGACGACCTGCGCATCATCACTACTTCTCCCTCCGGCCGATTCAGCCGTGAGTTGAAAGTGATCTCACACCCTTACATCTCACTCTGTCTCGCCACCCGCGATGCTTCCGCGGCCCGCTCCAGTTGATCCACACGTACTTCAATGTCCTCCAACTCGATTGCCTTAGCCGAGTGGTTCAACACGCTGTCGGCAGCCCGGACCTTGGTAGACGCCGGCGTGTTGGCGTCCAACATAACCTTCAGCAGCGTCGAGACCGCAGCACCGCTGGCCTGCTGAAGCCGGGCGACTGATTGCCCGTGAGCGGCTCGGCGGGCGTCCCGGTACGCCGTTTGGAACTCGGGCAGCTTCTGCCACCGCAGCAGTCGTAGCCGTTCCGATGCCGACGGTGTGAGCAGCTTCGTCCAGGTTCCGCTGTGTGAGCAGGGCGACAACGGCTGCCTCCATCTTGCGACTGAACTTTGTTCCGTGTCCCTTCATGGGCTATTACCGCCGAGGGCCCATCGCCGTTCCATCGCCTCTTGCGATTTCTGCAGAATTGACTTGCTTGTGTCCGCCACCGGAGTGATGAATGTGATGGCCGCGGTCCACACCGCAATAGGAGATTTACGAAAATGAAAGCGTTCACCATCGACGAACAGAACAACATCACGGTATTCCCCACACAAGAGGAGGCCGCTGCTACGACTACCACCCCCTTTGATTCTTTCGGCAGTAAGAAGGAGTTGACCGCACTTACCGCCACCTGGCCGGCGGAGCGACTGGTGGCCATCTGGAACAGCCTGCCGGGCGTGAAACCGGTGAAAAAGTTCAAGGACGCTAAGGCCGCCGCTGGCCGGATCTGGGAGCAGATCCAGCGCTTGGGCGAGACGGCGAAGCCGAAAGCGGAACGTAAGGCCAAGGGTGGTGCACAGGTCCCCAAGGGCGCGCCCACGAAGGCCAAGTCGACGCAGAAGGCCACCGCCGCCAAGAAGGCGCCCACGGCCAAAAAGGCCGCCAAGGTACAGGAAAGTGCCGCGCCGCGGGAAGGCACCAAGACATCCCAGGTGGTCGCTATGCTCCAGCGCAAGAACGGCGCCACGTTGCCGGAGATCATGAATCAGATGGGCTGGCAGAGACACACCGTCCGTGGGTTTATGGCCGGCGCGATGAAGAAAGCGGGATACACCGTCGAGTCGTTCAAACCCGAAGGTGGAGAGCGCTCCTACCGCATCAATTAGTAGCATTGAACGCCATCCTTCCCCGCCCGCCCGGCACTGCCGTGGCGGGCTTTGCTGCTTCCGGCCTCAACTCCTTCCCACTTGGCCAGCGCCACGGCAGTATTGGCCCACATGATCAGGCGGAGCCGCCAGAACGAACGTGGGCCATATGTGGCGCAACAGCGGCCAACCCTCAGCTTCATTGCAACAGCCGCAGTTCCGCCGACCAGTCGGATAGCGCCAGGCACAATCCCTCGATGTCCGGATTCCCCGCCCGGATCTGCGCTTCGATGTCCGCTATCTCCCCGCGGCAGCGCGCGATTCATTCCAAAGCCCCGATCCGCTCTTTGGCTATTTCCGCGAACGTTCGTCCGTCACCGTCGAGGATTGCCTCCTTGCCGCTCAGCGTCTGCCAGCGTTGCACGACGACATCAACGTATTTTGGATCGAGTTCGATGCCGTAGCAGACGCGATCCGTCAACTCTGCGGCGGCCAATGTGGTGCCGCTGCCCAGGAACGGCTCGTAAACCAGTTCTCCGCGCTTCAAGTGATTAAGCATCGGGCGCCGAAAGAGTTCGACGGGTTTTTGTGTGGGATGATCGAATTTCTCTTCGCGGAGCCACCCATAATGAACTTCGGGGATGGCGAAGCCCAGATCGTGGAGTTCTCGCCAGCCTTGCCGAACCACGGCGCGTTCTTCTTTCTGACGTACCAGCAGGGCTCATGTTGAAACCAATAATGCGTTCTCGTCAGAACCGTCCGACCCTTGTCCCATATGATCTGCTGATGATGGAGGAATCCGATCCGCAGCAGTCCGTCGAGAACCTCCCGGGTGAACTTACTCGCGTGCCAAATATAACCGACCTCGATGCTGGGCACCAGTTCGAACGCTTCGGACCAGTCCGCCCGGGTGTCGCCGGAGATGGTCGTTTCGGTGTGCCCCTCGGTTCTCTTTTTCATGTAACTGGACTCGGCGGACCCGCAACCGTTTAGCCCGGCGCGGTCACGCCATTCGGAGTCGAGTTCGATCCCGTAGGGCGGATCAGTGACCAGCAAGTGTGGCTTGCGGTCGCCCAGCAGCTTTGCCACAGCCTCTGGGCTGGTGGAATCGCCACATAGGATCCGGTGGGGATTTTTCGCCTTCCCACAGATCCACAGGTCGCCGGCACCGCTGACCGGGGTGTCCGGGACCGGCGGCACGGTGTCGGCGTCGCGGTCATCGTCTATGGCCAGGAGCGCATCGATCTCCTGAACGCCGAAGCCCGTGAGGCTCAAATCGAAATCGGACTCCCGCAGTTCGCCGAGTTCCACTGCGAGCAATTCCTCGTCCCAGTCGGCCCATGTGACCGAGCGGTTCACCATAAGGCGGAATGCTTTCACCTGTGCTTCGCGTCCACTCGTCGCAGAGAATCACGGGGATTTCAGTGATACCAAGCTTGCGCGCTGCCTTGATTCTGAGGTGCCCGTCCACCACGGTTCCGTCGCTGCGGACGAGGACGGGAATCTTGAAGCCGAACTCGCCAATGCTGGCGCACATCCGATCGACGGCGGCATCATTCTTTCTTGGATTGTGAGCATAGAGGACTAATCGATCAATTGGCCAGGTTTGGATCTCCATGCGTCTGCGATGACGTGATCATACGACTCCTGAATACCAGTTGCGATTTTCATTCGTCAACAGACAAATGCAAATAATGGGATATCTACTTCACTCAGGTGACCCCAAGATCTTGTGGTTTCGAACGGCTCGGCTCGCGCGACAGTCCGGAGAGAGCACGTCTCGGTTCGCGCTGGCGGCGTCCGGACGGTTGGCCGCGGGAGTGGCCATTTCTTGCGGCACGCTCCGTCGCGCGGCGCGTAGTCGGGCTGAGACAGGCGGCCGCGGGCATTCCAATGGCATGGCAGTGCCGAGCCACCAGGAACCGTGACCACAAGCGGTAGTGGCTACCTGAGTGAAGTAGATATCCCATTATGCAAGCATTCCACATTGAGACTCTGAGGCTTCATGCCGGCAATGCCTACGGCGTGCCTTCCGAAAAGGTCACGCCTCAACAATTCGGCGCAACCGTCTATGCTTTCGGTTGCAAGTACGATGGCATTAGCGTCACTGCAAGTGCGGCTAGCCTGCCGGTCGAAGACGACCGGACCAAACAATCAGACTGCTGGAAGTCGGAACATGCTGAGCGGCCAACTGCCAAAAGACCTCCGGAGGAATGCATTAGCCGCCCGCTTGGCTCGTCCGATCATCTTCTAGCGAAAATTGCAGTTTCCCGTCCGGAGGCAAATGATCCGAGAAGCACTTCGGAGCTGTCCAATGGAGATAGGGGCAAGGAAATGCAACCCGACGGGGAAGTTCTAGGCTACAGCCGCCCTCCAGCAAACTCGCGCGAGGCAGAGCTTCCACAATCTTTCGGCTGGCTTGGTGAAGCCAGACTCCGGGAACAAACTGCCGGGTTTTCGGAGCAGGAAATTCATGCCGGTGAAAAAGTTCGGAAGAGTTCGCTGAATAAGGATGCTCCGGGCGATGAGGAGGCATTGCTCGCCACGGTCTCCTTATGTATGGAGCACTCGAGGGGACTGGCCCCAGACGAAGAGAGTTACAAGAGGTTAAGAGCCGAGACTCGCCAAGCCGTGGTGATGCCGATTCTTGGCCAGAAACGATGGACGCGGTGCAGGTGGGCGACAAAGGCAGGGGTCGGCAAGAATGGCGTCTACGAATATCTCGCTGGCAGGCGAACGCTCACCGACGAAAACCGTAGGGCTATGGCTGAGGCGTTGGGATTGGAACCGACAGACCTTCCCGAGTAGTTCCCGATTTTCCCGCGAGACTCCCGAGACTTCCCGCGAGACGACAGGGTGCGGGTTCAACGGCAACAATTGCTGTCATGGACCTTCGATCTCGACGAAATGCCCTCGGGTTATCACAAAGCAGGCTGGCACGATTGTCCGGGGTCAGCAGATTTAAAGTTTGCCTCTTCGAACTTGGCGACGGGTCGTTGAAGCCTGAAGAGCAGCAAAGTATCAGTACAGCACTTCGCGCTGAAACGGATCGCCTACGAAGCCTTCCGACCGATGTCGAGTTTGACCAACCGGACTCGGCAACCGACACCGGGGGGCACGGTGAAATCTCCATCCTCAGATGCGGGCGCACCCGACAAGTCCGCATTTATTGTGGAGCAGCTCCCCGCCATTCTGGCTCAGCGTGTTCTGGGTTGGACGGTCGCTCCCGAACGCTTTCTGACGGGCCAGCGCGGGTGGATCCCACGGTGGCATTTCCAGCCACTCAAGAGGGTGGAAGATGCCTTCAAATTGTTGGACGCCGCGGCCACCGGATTCACGTTGACGTTGAGCGGAGACCAGGTCTTTACATTACAGCGCGCGTTCGAGTGGGGAGCAACACCGGGAACGCCACGGGCGAATCCAAGGCCGCGACCATCACCGTGGCAATAGCCCGCGCGATTGGGCTGGAGGTTCCCGATAGCCCGCTAGCTCCGGAGCGTCGATGACTGCGGCACAGGTTGACGATCGGATCCCACCAACCTGGGGTGGTCCTCTTAGCGATGAGGACTATGCCAACCTTAATGGCTCTTGGATTACGTGCGCGCTTGCCGATCAGGCGATGCTCCGGCGAGTTAGTGATCATGAGGGCCGTGAAGTGATCGGTCACAAGGCAAAAGCAACTGTGAAGGTTTGCTGATCTCATACTATTGGCCAGGCACTCCGCGTCCGGTCGACTATCGAGTGAGGCGCGACCATCCTGAGGTAGTACAGGGATCCAACGGTCAAATGAAACACCGTAGGAAATATCTAGGAGCGCCAGGCGGCAGCAATCATCTTTATATTCCGCCCGGCGTCACCTTGGAGCACCTCGCAGATTCAAAGACACCGATTGTCATTGTGGAGGGTGAGAAGAAGGCGTTGGCGTTGTGGAGGCTCGCCAACTATGAATCGAAGCAACCGGCGAACGGCTCGACGTGAAGGGCCCTATCGTCGATCTGAGCCGCATCGAGTGGAACGATCGAAAAGCATTCATTGTGTTCGATATGAACGTTCACACGAATGAAAGTGTGAAATGGGCCCGGAAGGGGATCGCCAAGGAACTGGCCACGCGTAGCGCCGAGGTGAAGTTCGTTAACCTTCCCGAAGACTGCGGCGCTAACGGAATCGATGACTTGTTGCCTATCTGGGGACCTGCGCGGGTGCTGGACCTGTTCGAGAGAGCTGTGTCCGGCGTCCGGCTCGAGATTGTTCTTCCGCCACAGTTCCAGGCACGACCCGAGGGCATGTTTCGCGTCACCACAAAGGGTGAGCAGCTTTCTCAAGTTCAGTTGGCAAATTATCGGGCGTCGATTGTCACAAATATTCGGCTGGACGATGGCCTGGAGACGAAACGTGAGTTCGAGATTACCGCTGAGCTGATGGGTCGAACGTCCGGGTTCACGGTTTCAGCTCCGGAGTTCGCCCAAATGGACTGGCCCATCGAACGGATGGGATCGGCCGCGATCACTTATCCTAACCAGCGGGATTACGCGCGGACCGCTATCCAATCGCTCTCGTTTACTGCGGAAGACCGATGCATCTATACACACACGGGCTGGCGCCATGTGGACGGTAAATGGCTCTTCCTTCACGGAGGAGGCGCGATCGGCGCCGCCGGGGCTACGTCTGACGTCAACGTTCGGCTGTCAAATGCGCTGAGCCACTACGAGCTGCGTCTACCCGCAGGTCCGGATGCGCTGGTGGCGGCGGTAAGGGCCAGTCTACGGCTTATTGAGCTTGGACCGCCGTCGATCAGTTTTCCATTACTCGCCGCGACGTGCCGCGCAGTGTTTGGGGAAGCCGACTTTTCTATTCACCTGGCCGGCGAAACCGGAGCGTTCAAGAGTGAGGTGGCGGCACTTCACCAGCAGCACTTTGGTGCCCGCATGGACCGTTTGCATTTGCCGGGATCCTGGTCGTCAACAGGCAATGCGATCGAAATGTTGGCATTCCAAGCGAAAGACGCTCTCTTAGTCGTTGATGATTTCGCGCCCCAGGGTAACGCGGCTGATGTGGCTCGCTATCACGCGGCCGCAGACAGAGTATTTCGTGCCGCAGGGAACCGTGCCGGTCGAGGCCGGCTGGACTCCACCACCAGGCTCCGCGAACCAAAACCACCGCGTGGTCTCATCCTTTCGACCGGCGAAGATATTCCCAAAGGACATTCGATCCGAGCACGCTTGCTGATCCTGGAGCTTGCCAAGGGTTCAATTGGCACCAACGGTCTTACGGCATGTCAGCTCGACGCGTACTCCGGACTTTACGCGGAAGCCATGGGTGGCTTCGTGCTGTGGATCGCCGGCAGTTACGAAGATATCCAAGCTGCTTTTGTCGGAAGGATTTCAGAACTTCGGCACGAACCGTCGCAGAACATGGCCCATGCCCGGACGCCGGAAATCATTGCCAACCTTCAGGCTGCGTTCGATCTGTATCTGGAATTTAGCGTGAAGTGCGGCGCATTGGACCGCACGGAACGAAAACGCCTAGCCAGTCATTGCTGGGAGGCACTCCGCCAAACTGCGTCAGCCCAAGCCAAGCACCAAGCGGCGGCCGAACCGACGGCGATGTTCCTGGCGGTGTTGCGCTCTTTGTTGACAGCCGGTCGCGTACATCTCGAGTCGCGCAATGGCGGTCCGCCGGTGCACTTGGCTTCCGGCGGGTGGCGATTGGAGAGCAGCGGGGGGCGGCCGCTTGGTGATTGTATTGGTTGGGAAGACGGGGATGACATTTATCTTGAGCCCACGGCCACCTTCCGCCAGGTTCAGTTAGCAGGCCGCGATTCCGGTGAGGCCCTGGCTACCTCGGAGCACTCAGAAAGAGACTTCACGAAAAGGGCCTCCTCGCTTCCGTTGACAGCAGCCGCGAAACTCTTACGGTCCGGCGCAGCATCGGGGGTGCTACCAAAAACGTGCTGCATTTCCGCCGCGTCACGATTCTACCGGACGAAGATCCGGATGCGGAAGTCAATTTTCAGGAGGAAATGTGAGGAGAGTCAATAATAGGCAATGTCGGGTTTCCCTGTCGGGTTTTGAGCCTCCTGAGGGACCACCCGACATGAGATTGCCCAATAGAATCAATAGACTAGTTCCGATTTGTCGGGTTTGTCGGGTTTTATCAGGGGTAGAGAGCGCCGCTGAAACGAAATCCAATTACATCGACCGTCAAACTCCGCCTATCTTACTGAACCAATGGGACTTGAGTAATGCTATCGACTGGAGGTAGCCTTCACGTGCTGGCTGGAGGCATAGTCGTGAAGGCACGCGTTCAACATCCCCAAGTAAAGCCGCGGAAAGATCGACCGGGTTGGCCGTGGATCTACCGGTATCGGGCGGAAGAGGTTCAGCCCGACGGGTCCGTTAAGACCCTGAGGAAGTACGGCGAGATCGGGCCGAGCAAGGGCGAGGGCGCCATTTCCAAGAAGCAGGCCGAGTTCGAGCGGGATCAGTTCTTGGCAAAGTTGAACGCGCCGACCACCGAGATAGCCGTCCAGCAGGTGGCGGTCACCGGCATCGCCCTGTTCGCCGATGTGGCTCGAATGTACGAGGAGGGATATCTTGGCCGAAAGGGTCAAATCGCAACGCCTACTCGACAGAAGGAGGTCTTTTACCTTCATCGGTACATCGTCCCTCGGTGGGGACCATCCCGGCTCAACCAACTTCAGCCGCAAGCGGTTGAAGACTGGCTACACACGACCTTTGATTCATGGTGGACCATGCATGGCGTGAGGGCTATCATGACCCGGATCTACAAATACGGCGAAGGCCATGGGCTGTGGGAAGAAGGCAAAAAGAGTCCCGTGAGCAAGGCGAAACTCGGAAAGAAGCTTTACCAACGGGAACTCCGGATCCTTTCGTTCGAAGAAGCAGCCCGAGTGCTCGAACACCTCGATCATACGAATCGCCTTATCATCGAGATGTGCATCGCAACCGGCACTAGGATTTCGGAAGTGCTCGGTCTGACTTGGAAGCACGTGGATCTGGTTGCTGGGACGATCAGGATACAGCAGCGGGTTTGGCAGAAGGAAGTGGGCCGCCCCAAGAGTCAGAAGAGCAAGCGCGTACTCGGCGTTGGAGATCTTATCGGCCGGCTCCGAGCCAAAGCCGTTGAGGACGGCGCCAATCCAGATTCTTACCTGTTTCAGCAGAAACGGGCTCCCGGCCGACCGCTGTGGGACTCAGGCGTACGTGATGCTGTGCATCAAGCCGCCGCAACGGAGAAGTGTGACTTCCCGGGCCTGGGACCGCACTCATTTCGCCGTGCGAAGGTTACCTGGACTCAGGAAGTGGGGGGAAGCGCTATCGAAGCTTCCAAGATGGCTGGCCACAGCGATCTGGAGATGACGGGCGAGTATACCTTCGTCACCGTAGACCGGCAGAACGAACTGACCCGGCGTATTCAACGGAAGCTTGCCAATGCTCATCGCAAAGCGGGCGAGGAAAAACTTTCCACAACAGGACTTGCTTCGGCGGCTCCAACTGAGGTTCTACCGGATCTGGCGAACGCAGAGTCCGAGACGCCTATTTTGCAGTAGACAAATCCCCCACCCTATGGACTGCCAAAGAATCGGCGGCCCCACCATGGTCTTCTCCCAGAAAACGCCTTCGCAGTTGGGTTCTTCTTTTCAGAAAAACAAAAGCCTCAGTGAATGGTTTCTGAATATCGTATAGGACGCCCGTACCCAGTCCAGGAGTCCAATTGGCGTCCAAAACAAGGAAACTCCGCGGCTGGCGCCCACTTGGCGTCCAAATCGCACCCCGGCAAGTCTTTTGTTATTAGTAACGACAGTCCGTAAGTGATTGATATTTGTTGCTTGGGGTGCAAGAGGTCCCGAGTTCAAATCTCGGCAGCCCGACCAAATAACTCAAAGACTTACAGGCCGTGGACCCGCTCGGCCTCCCTAACTGGGTCTAAACTGGGTCCAAACCCAAACTGCTTTCGCCATGGTAGCCGTGGTATCGATGGGATGCTTGGTTCGTTGTCCTCCGTATCGCGAGACGGAGACAACACGAGTTTTCCCTATACATGCGGATGGGGACCACATCGCCCCCACGGCTCCCACCGGCCGCCAGGATCGCCAACGTGCTCGGCACGAATCGAACACGGTAAGCATGGTATCGATGGGAGCGGTTGGGATCCGGTCTTGCCTGGGGGATGCCCATCCCTTTGAAACAACACGGCATCGATTTGTTTTTTCCTTGACGCTCCGACCTCGCCGTGTTAGAGATTGAGTAGAACGCTTTCGCAGCGTTCTCCCAGAGTTCGCGGGGCCTCTCGCAAATCCCGCATCCCCACCATCGAGAGACGGGACTCTCGTAAAACTCCTTCCCTTCCGTGTAGTACCCGAGGTGTGCCCGGATGAAGGCCCCGAACAAATCCCTTTTTACGCTCCTGATGGAACCTCGCTCGGGTTCCGCGCGCTCGCTGCAGCCAAGCGGCGCGAGAGGTTGCCAGGACAGTGCTCCCGGTAGTGCTACGCCGAGCGCCGGATGGGAACAAATCGGATCTGGACTCGCTGATTCAACGCAGCTCCGATCCTGCGCAGCATTGCCAGCGAGTGCCCTTCGTAGTCCGCGTCTTCAAGGCGGCAGATGACCGACGCGGTGGTGCCGATAAGTTTGCCAAGTTGAGTTTGGGTAAGACCCGCCGCCGTCCTCAACTCGCAGATCTTGCGGGCGATGTCCTCGTTCGCTCGCGCCTCTTCGAGGTCCTTCAGCCGTTCTGGTTTGCCTTCGAAGAACCGGCGGTGAAGCATTTCTACCGCATCCGTAGTTGGTTTCCGTTTCGTGGCCATGTCAGACCTCCTCGTAAGTATGTCTCCGTGGATTGACTTCGAACCGCTTCTTCCTCTGAACGGCGCGGTCAATCTCCTTCGGCGGGACGACCCGCTCTTGATTAGCCCATGCGAGATCACCGCCGCCACCGTTCCGTGAAAGAAGTACAGGATTCGGTGGTGAACGCCTTGAAGGCTGACCCGGAGTTCGTAAATTCCGTCGCGCAGAAGATCGGCCTCCGGCCGCCGCAGTTCGTGGCCCACTTCACGCAGCCGCTCCAATCGCAGGAAGCACTTGTCCTGGACCTTTGCGGGCAGTCCCCCGAACCAGGTCAGGAATGGGCACGACCCGTCCGCTTCCTGATAAAGGACGACTTTCGTTCTGGGCACTCGGTTTTAGTGTATTCGCAAACTTGCGAAATTGCAAATAGTGGGACCGTGCGGACGAGCGTTCCGGGGCTGATGCATGGCTGACAATAACAAGCTATCGCTGGTCGTTGAGATCGATGGCGTTGAACGCGAGCAACCACATCGTGATGGACGCGGTGATCGACTTCGCGGCGGGCCAGACCTTCGGAGCGTTCTTTTGGCTGTGCCAAGAAAATCATATTCTGGTACTTAGCATTTTGTTTTGCGCAGCGATGCTGAAAGGAAAATCGGCGTACAGCCATGGCATCACCATTCGATCTACTCGTGGACCTTATTCACTCGACGACCTCCGACTCTTGGAAGGGCCGCAATGAAAAGGCGTTGGCGGCGCTTTTCGGCACACGCTACGCCAAGCGGGCAGAAAAGTCCGTGGCGCTGCGAGCGCCTGACATGAAAGGAAATGAAAAAGGCATCCCGTATGCGGCCTACATTGACCCGTCGAACGCTGATGCGGGTTCATATGGTGGATCCGCCCCGAAGGGCCGCATTGACTGGACCCAGTACGCGACTTCCAGTTGGCGCGGGGCTCATTTCTGTCGGTACCGTGCACGTTTCCCGACCTCCGTGACGACCGGCAACTCAAAGGGGCCATCCGTTTCACAATAGAAAAACAACTGCGATCACTCGAGACACAACACGAGCAGGGAACATTCGTCCATCGCCTGATCGCTTTGGCGGAAACACTCTTGCGTAAAGTCGACGCGATCCCCAGTCGCCGCCCAGGGGTGCACGAGGTCGAAATGTGGTTGCGGCGTCCATTGCGGAGCGACAGTTTCATTGAGGGTCTCCAGGCAATCGATTGGACGGTCGAAGAGCGAGGGCTGGCCGGACTAAGCGATCTCGAAGGCATACCGTGGACGATGCCGATGGAACAGTTCTTCGAAGCCTGGGTTGAAGCAGTAATGCGCTGCGTCGCACGAAGCGTGGGCGGAATACTCAAGACCGGGCGTCAGCGAGAGAGGGTAGCCCCACTTGCATGGAGCCCACCATACCTTGGTTCACAGCGCTCACTTGTCCCCGACATGATCCTGGAGTTGGACCAGACCTCGTTTATCGTTGATGCGAAGTACAAACGTCATTGGGAAGAACTCCAGGAGGGTGCGTGGCACAGCCAGAGTAGTGCCTTGCATGAGCGACATCGAGCGGACCTTCTGCAGGCATTGGCATATGCCAGCCTTGCGCGTACGGCCGACGTCGTGTGCTGTCTCGTCTACCCCTGTTCCCAAAGCACCTGGGAATCACTAGCAAAACGCGATCGACTATTCCACCAATCCGAGCTGCCAAACCGCGGACGCCGCGTTCGAGTCTGGTTAACCGCCATGCCAATGGGTATAGCGGCCAACGTCGTTGCAGTACCATTCAGTAAGAAGGCGCGTGCCGAAGAACTCTAACACCTTCGTCGCGGGGTTGGGGCGCCGAACGACCGATTGGCGCTCACGAGAACGCCCATGCCGTACAGCCCACTTGACGTCCATGCACAGTTCCGATTCCTGTGCCAAACGATCTTCGGGCCATCCTTCGCGGCCTTCCGGCAGAAGTACTCGGTAATGGGCGGATTCCCCCGCAGTTGCCACCGACCATGACCGTGGCCACCGGCAACGGCGGGCACGCCTGGTGGATCCTGAAGGAACCGCTGATCTTCGAAAACGATCAGGACGGCGCGCGGACTGCCGCCGCGGTGTACCGCTGGCAGACCATGCTTCGGTTCAACGCCGCAAACCGAGGCTGGGCCTTCGACCGCCTGGCGGATCTCCCGCGTGTCATGCGGATTCCCGGCACGAACAATTTCAAGGACCCAAACTCACCGAAGCCGGTTCTGGTTCACGACCTGAACGATCGCCGGTACAACTTGTCGGACTTCGAGGACTTCCTTGATGAGCATGGCATTCCAGGAGCGGAGTCGCAGGAGCGGGTTGCGCGCGTTTTCACCGAGACCGTTTCGGACGGAACCATCGTCGTGAATCTGAATGTGCAAATCGCGGACGATCTGATTCGACAGTGGGCCGAAGCCGATATGCGCTTTCGGAATACGTGGTTCCGGCAGCGTCACGATCTGAAAGATCAGTCGCAGAGTGGGTATGATCTTGCGCTCGCGGACTTTGGCGTTGATGCTGGCCTGGCGCCCCGGCAGATCGTCGATCTCATCATCCACCACCGACGGCTGCACAACCAGAAGGCGCGCACGCGGGGCGATTACTTCCAACGAACTCTGTCCCGGGCAACCAGCCGCGTAGGTAACCTGCCAGTCGATTTTCCAACTGGCCTACCTGCGGCCGAGGGTACGCCGGCAGATGCCCCACCCTCAGGTGAGAGTCCTGAGAAGCCGGAACCAAACGAACCCGCCGCACCCGTTGATCCCCTGGCAGCCAAGGCTGCGCTCTGCGAATCCATCTCCACCAGCCTCGGCATCAGGATCCTGCGCTTCGTCAACATCACCGGCAAAGAGCCCACCTACCAGGTCGAGTTGGAGCACGGCCGCATCGAACTTTCAAATGTCTCGGGCATCATTGAACAAAAGTCCCTTCGCGTCGCGATCGCAAGCGCCGTCAAAAGGATCATCCCGAAGATCAAGCCTCAGGTCTGGGAGCGCCTGGCCCAAGCCATGCTCGACGCGCTTGTAGAGCGGGAGGGCGGCGTCGAGGCTGAGTTTGAGGGAGCGATGCGCGTGTACCTCGGACACTACTTGACGGAGACAGCGTTCATCCCGAGCATCGAGGGTCAGCCGTCGCACGCGATCCGGCGGCCGATGCTTATCGGAGGACAGATCGCGGTGAATTCCATCGATCTGCAACTCTACCTGAACAAGACCTTCGGACAGAACCTATCGGTGAAGGCAATCGCCTCGATGCTGTCCGCGGTCGGCGCAGAGCATCCGGGTCCGCGGCGCAAAGATCCGCGAGCAGGGGCGTAGGTTGCTTCCGTAGATCAGTTCGATCCCGCCGACTTCAGCGCGCAAGCGCACGAGACTCATCGCCAGGAGGAACCTATGTCGAATCCGAATGAATAGGCCTGTGGAACGCTTGACGAGATCGGGCAGCGAGATCATTCCATCACCTCGGAATACCGAATCTTCGGGCCTCCAGGAACGGGCAAGACCACCAACCTGACCCGCCAGATTCGGCGGGCAGTGGAACGCTTTGGGCCTGACTCTGTCCTTGTTACCAGCTTCTCGCGCGCGGCCGCCGCCGAGTTGGCCGGGCGCGATCTGCCCGTCGAGCCAGACCGGGTGGGGACTCTCCACTCGCACTGCTTCCACGCTCTGGGCGGGCCGCAAATCGCCGAGGCGAATGTCGATGAATGGAATACGGATAACCCGCACCTGCAAATCACTCCGGTAAAAAAGCAGGGCAAGCTCGAAGGCGAGGAAACCTTCGACGATGATGGCGACACTAAAAAGGAGGGCGACCAGTGGCTTTAGGAACTCAGCCGGTACCGCGGCCAAATGCTGCCGCCTGGAGCCTGGTCACCAGCGCTGCGGCAGTTCGCCGCGAAGTGGCAGGCATACAAAGACGCGAACGGGCTTTTCGATTTCTGTGACCTGATCGACCGGTGCCTGCTCGATGTTCGGGTCGCTCCGAAGATGCCATCGGTGATCTTTGCCGACGAGGCGCAGGATCTCAACCGGATGCAGTTGACGCTGATTCGCCGTTGGGGCCGGCATACCGACTACTTCATCGTGGCCGGCGACGACGACCAGACCATCTACTCCTTCACCGGCGCCTCGCCGGACGCCATCCTGGGCCCAGAGATTCCGGAGGATCACAAGATCATTCTTAAACAGAGCTACCGGGTTCCCCGTGCGGTACACGCCGCAGCCAACAGATTGATCCAGGTCACAAAGCGGCAAGAGAAGGAATACCTGCCGCGTGCGGCTGAAGGTGTCTGTACCGAGGTGTCCGGGACGTGGGAAACACCAGAGTACGGCGTGCTTCGGATCGCGATGGAGCAACTGGATCGCGGCCGCAGTGTGATGTTCCTGGCCTCCTGTTCCTATATGCTTCGGCCTATCATCCAGGTGCTGCGGAAAAACGCGATTCCGTTCCACAACCCGTATCGCCGCGGCAATGGCTTCTGGAATCCACTTCGTATTGGCCGCCGCGGCTCGACGGTGAACCGAGTCCTGGCGCCACTGGTCGCCCATCCTGCGTTCGGCGACGGCCACCGCGAATGGAACGCCGGAGAATTCGCCCTATGGACCGAATGGCTTACTGCAAAGGGCGTTCTAAAGCACGGTGCGAAATCACGGCTCCGTGACTCGGATACCTCACGGACAGTGACGATGGTGGATCTGGATGCCGCCTTCGAGACAGCCGCGCTCGAGTCGCTCCTTACTTGTTTTGACGGCGATTACCGCGGGCTGCTCTCCTGGTGGCGCAGTCGCGTTAATGGAACGATGCAGAACCGAATCCAGTTCCCGTCGGACATCGCGGCCGTAAGGGGACCGCAAGCTCTGCTGGAAAAACCCCATGTCACCGTGGGCGCGATTCATTCGGTTAAAGGTGGCGAAGCCGATGTCGTCATCCTCTTCCCGGACCTCAGCCAGGCCGGCGACGCCGCTTACCAGCGCCATGGTCCACCGCGTGACGCCGTGATCCGCATGTTTTAAGTCGGCATGACTCGCGCCCGCGAAGCGCTTTATCTTGCTGACAGAGCCAGCAACATGGCGGCGCACTTGATCGTTTAAGCTATTGAAACGATGAGACTTGCTTAATATGTACGACGAAGGTACCCTTCAGGCCCTGGCTGGAGGTTTGAAGGTTAAAGTGCATGTTCAGCATCCCAAGATTTTGGAGGCCAAGTTCCGCGAAGGCTGGATGTGGTTCTTCCGCTACTACGCCGACGATGTGCAGGCGAATGGCTCGGTCAAAACGACCCGTAAGAAGCAGGCGGTGGGCCCGAGTCGCGGCGACAACAGGATCACCAAGAAACAGGCCGAAGTTGAACGCGACAAGTTTCTGGCGAAGTTGAACGCGCCGACCGTGGAGCAGGTCGCGGCAACCGGCGTGGTCCTGTTCAACGAGGTCGCAAAGATGTACGGGGAAGGATATCTCGGCCGCGAAATGCAGATCGCCAAGCCCACTCGTTTGAAGGAGCAGTTCTACCTCGACAAGTACATCGTGCCCAAGCGGGGCGCGCTGCGCCTCAATCAGATCCGGCCGCAGCCCGGAAAACCGCTGTGGGACTCGGGAATTCGACATGCTCTCCATCAAGCAGCAGAGGAAGAGGGATGCGATTTCCGCGGACTGGGCCCCCACTCCTTCCGGCGCGCCAACATCACGTGGCGGCAACAAGTTGGTGGCAGCGCCATCGAGGCATCCAAGATTGCCGGCCATAGCGACTTGGCAATGACCGGCGAATACACCTTCGTCACGCCTGAGCGCCAGAACGAACTGACACGGCGCATCCAGCAGAAGCTGGCCGATGCCGGGACGAAACAGAACGAAAAGGTTCCGGTGACTATCATTCCGTCTCCTGCGCCGCCAACGCCTGAGGCACCGCCAAGTTTGGCCGACACGGTGCCAGTGACGTCCGTGGTCCAGTAGCTCCCCAGGTCCGCACCACGGTAAAATAGGGGGAGAGGGTTAGTATTCATGGCCGGCATCATCAACCCGATTACGGACCAGGAACGAATCGAGCGCCAGGCTCGCGTGGCGCGCGCTGTAGCTTCGGTGCGACTGGAGGGCCTCGAGCCTAACGAGGCAGCCCGGGCCATCTTCGATCGATATATTGCTGGCGACTTTACGACCCAGGAGATGGCCGCGGAGATTCGAGCCCTGAATGCCCGACAGTTCGGACCCCTACACGTATCCGGGGACTGATGTCCTGGCCATCCACCGATACATCTTTCAGGATGTCTATAAGTGGGCCGGTGAATTCCGGACCGTTAATATCTCGAAGGGCGGCCATCTTTTCGGAGTCGCTGCCTTCGTCGAACCGGCGTTGCAGGGCGTTCTGCGCAAGCTGCCCGCACAGCACTATCTGAAAGGCTCAGATCCTCGGACGTTCGCGATGCGCGCCGGCTACTACATGGGAGAGATAAATGCCATCCATCCATTCCGGGACGGCAACGGTCGCGCTCAGCGCGAGTTCATTCGAGAACTGGCGGCACAGGTAGGTTTCGTGATCGATTGGAGCCGAGTGACGCGCGAGCAGATGATGGCGGCATCCCTCGAGAGTTTCACGACCGGTGACAACTCCACAATGGCGGCATTGATCGAGCTGAGCATGAAGTAATCCGGGCCATCTGCATGTATAGAGAAATCGATGTTGTCTCCGTCTCCTGATTCACGAAACGGAGGGAACATTCGCAAGGCGGAAACGACCGCGTGCGCACGCGAAAAGCATGTGGCCTGCCACCGTCGTGATGATGTGGATGCTCGCCCAAAACTGGGTCCAAACTGGGTCCAAACGCCAACTGATCCGCCAACTGGGTCTAAACTGGGACCAAATTATGACTAACTAACTCTTTTGTTTTCATTGAGCATGGTCTGTAAGTGATTGATATTCGGTTGCTTGGGGTGCAAGTCGGCTCGCAAATGTAAGCTATTCAAAACAAATCACTTGCTATTGGGACCTCTTGCACTTTTTCACGCCAAGCCGGAAAAGCGATCAGCCAGCAGTGTTCGAGTAATTCGTTTGCGTTGCGTTTGTTTCGTCTGTGTGGTAGAGTCGTGTTGGAGGCGAGAACCCATGCTTAATGAACCAGTCACACTGCCCGAGTCGGACGAAGCTCAGATTCGCGAATTGAATCGGATGCTCCAACTCGGAACACCTGCTTTGGTAGGAGCCGATGGCGAGCGACTGGCGATCCCGAATGTGGTTTTCCTATTGCTCAAAGACATCGTGCGTAACATGCAGTTGGGCAGGGCCATTGTCCTGATTCCCGAAAATCAGCAATTGACCACGCAGCGCGCCGCAGATCTCCTCGGGGTTTCCCGGCCTCATCTCGTCAAACTGCTGGAAAGCGGAGAACTGCCGTACCACAAGGTCGGCAGCCACCGGCGCATCTACCTAAAAGATTTTGTTGGTTATCAGAAACGACGCGATGCGGAGCGCAGAGCGGCGCTCGATCGGATCGCAAAAGAAGCTTTTGAATCGGGGCTCTATGATCGCACAGGCATACCCGAAGGTGGCCAGGACGAATGAGAGCCGACTATCGCGCCGTACTCGACGCGTGCGTGCTCATTCCGATGCCGCTGGCCGACACTCTCCTCCGTATGGCGGAAGCCCCACGGCTCTATTTGCCGAAGTGGTCGCAGGCGATCATGGATGAGGTCACGCGGAACCTCGTCAAGAAGTGGAACATGGAACCAGAGAAAGCACGCCGGCGCGAAGAAGAACTCCGGCGGCACTTCCCGGAGGCGTGGGTCGAGGGTTTCGAGCCGCTCCTTAACGTGATGACAAACGACCTCAAGGATCGCCATGTGCTCGCGGCCGCGGTTCGGTCTCACTCTGAACTGATCGTGACCTACAATCGGCGTGACTTCCCGGATGCGTCGGTGCGGCCGTGGGAGATCGAAGTACAGGGACCATCCACCTTCCTGCGCGGAATCTACGATCTTGAACCGGGGCTGTTTGTGCACAAGCTGCACGAACAGGCGGGTGCGATCGGATTGACGCTTCAGAGGCTCCTCGAGCGCTTGTCGAAAAACGTCCCGGGGTTCGTGCAATACTTCTGCGAAGAACAAGGCGTCAATCTTCCCGGCGGACAGACCGGCACGTTCACATGAGACGCGGCGAAGACATAAACGGATCGAACCGGTCCTGCCGATGATGACCAAACGGCCAGGGGGATGGGGGGCCATCTGCATGTATAGGGAAAATCGATGTTGTCTCCGTCTCCTGATTCACGAAACGGAGAGAACATTCGCAAGGCGGAAACGACCGCGCGCGCACGCGAAAAGCATGTGGCCTGCCACCACCGTGATGATGTGGATGCTCGCTAAAACAGGGTCCAAACTGGGTCCAAACGCCAAATGATTCGCCAACTGGGTCTAAACTGGGACCAAATTACGACACGTTAAGTCTTTTGTTTTCATTGAGCATGGTCTGTAAGTGATTGATATTTGTTGCTTGGGGTGCAAGAGGTCCCGAGTTCAAATCTCGGCAGCCCGACCAAATTCTTCAAAGAGTTACAGACTTCGGCCTTCCGGAAGCCTCTCTTTGGAGTCCATTATGGTTCCATTCGATAGACCACCTTTAAGATCTAGATTCTGTTGGGCCTTGATTTTCGCCGCATGGCGTCGCGGACCGGAAAGGCATTGCTATGGCGGGGGAGACCAGCGATGATAGCCTCAGGGTCACGTTAAATCGTCGCGTGAAATCAATGTCCGGAGTCACTCTGTCTATCCTCGCTGTGAACCTTGTATTCGCCGGCGCTTCGTATGCCCAGAAGGCCCAACCCGTTCGCATCCGGTTTGCTGACGGCGCCGCCTCCACCACGGTGGAGGGCCGTTTGCGTGGGCACCAGCAGATGGAGTACGAGGCTGCGGCGCGGGCCAGCCAGACGCTTACGCTTCGACTCTCAGCCGCCCCGGCCGGAACCTTTTCGCTCAAACTGTACAATCCCGAAGGTGCGGAGATGCCGCTGCGAAAATCCGGCGCGAATCGCTGGAGCGCGGAACTGCCCCAAACCGGGGACTATGGCATTTCCGTCCTCCGCACCAGCCCCTCGCGGGGCGATTCCCCTTATAAACTGGTTGTGACGATCCGCTGATCTCAGCCGTTGGAGGCCAAACAATGATCCTTCCGCTCACGGACGCGCTTCGCGCCGAATACCAGACACTTTTCGATACGTGCCAGATCCGTCCGGAGACTCGAGAGGAAGTCGATATCCTGGCTGCCAAAATCGTTCAAAACCGAGACCGCTACGACGCTGTCGGGACAGCGCTATCGATCCCCTGGTACTTCATCGGGGTCATCCACAACATGGAGTCTTCGCAGCGCTTCGACCGGCAGCTCCACAACGGAGACCCGCTCACTGCGCGTACCGTGCACGTCCCCGCGGGCCGCCCTGCCAGCGGTGATCCACCGTTCACCTGGGAGGCCAGCGCCACCGATGCGTTGCAGCTCGAAGGTCTGGATAAAGTGACCGACTGGAGCTTCCCCGCACTCCTCTACCGGCTCGAGAAATATAACGGCTTCGGCTACCGCAGCCGACATCCCGAAGTGCTTTCGCCCTATCTTTGGAGTGGCTCCAACCATTACACCAGCGGCAAATTTGTGGCGGACGGCAGGTTCGATCCGGACGCCGTCTCTAAACAATGCGGCGCGGCCGTGATTCTCCGCACTATGGATGATCAGAATTTGTTACCGCCAACTGACGCCGCAACTCCGATCACTTAGGCCCGACCAACGTGGCTGCCGCCATGCTATGCAAATCGTGCGTTCGACCGCTGGTGCTGCCACTCGCCGCGCGGCACCGATCGACTGCCGGCTTGCGGGAAATGGGAAGACCGGCTCGCCTGCCGGGGTTGTCGCCGTCGCGAAATGCTTGCGCCTTCTTGCCATTCTGCAACGAAGGTCTGATGCATGCCGTCGTGGCCGCAGGATAAAATGCAGTGGCCTGTGGATTGGTCAGGTTGCTGGGCTCGACACCGTACCGGAAGAATCACGCTGTTGCCTCTCGCTTTCTCCGCCGCTCATGGCGGATGTCTTTCTATTAGCAGGTGAATGGCCATGCGGCAGGCGGGCTTCCGGCAAGCCCAATAACCTGCGACACGGCGTTGCGCGGCCGGGGGGAATCGGGTTGTGAAGACGGTGCGAAGTCGGATTGACATGACAGCCCGCAAAGTACTAATTTATTAGTAATGCACAAGACCGTGGTGGTCTGGGTTCTCCTGCTAACGGGTGCCGCGCCGGCGCAGCCCGCATTCGATGTGGCTTCACTGAAGCCCAGCCCGCCGCCCGAAGGGGATTTGATTAATATCGATCTCGGAACGGTGAGCCACGGCATGTTGACGCTGACGAATACTACACTCAGCGAATGCGTTCGCTATGCGTACGGGCTCGTGAGCGAGGATCAAATCTCGGGGCCGGACTGGATCCGGGACCGCCACATCCGTTTCGACGTCGTCGCTAAAGCGCCACCTGCGACGCCCGCTGATGAGCTTCCCGCAATGATGCAGGCCTTGCTGGCGCAGCGGTTCCGGCTGGTACTGCATCGCGAGCCTAAGCGAATCGCGCATTTCGACCTGGCTGTGGCCAAGAACGGGCCGAAACTTCCGGTTGCACCGGACGATGGGCCCACCACGCGAGTCTACTACGGGCGGGGCAGGCTTTCCTATCAGCACATTCCAATGGACAGGCTCGCCGTACTGCTATCACGGCAGCTGCGCCAGCCAGTATTCAATAAGACCGGGCTGAGCGGGGCCTTCGATGTGGAGCTCAATTGGACCCCGGACGACGCACCGTCTGGAATGCCGGCGGAGGCGGACAGTGCGCCTCGACCGTTCATCTTCAATGCTATCCAGCAGCAGCTCGGGCTCAAGTTGGAGGCATCGAAGGAGCCCGTGGAGGTCCTGGTGGTGGACCGGGCGGACAAAGTGCCGCTGGCGAATTGAACTCTGTGCCGGCCGGGTGATCGTGAAGTTCCGCAGTCCCTCCGCCTTCCGGCCTTGCCCCACTCACAAACCCACCACTCAAGATGGATGCACCCGGGTGGATGCACGCCGGGTGCTTGTGCTACATTAATGCCAGCCAGGAGGGCTCCTATGTCAATCGATCCCTACACGCTCGTCCATCGCTGGTTCGACGAGGTCTGGAATCAGGGCCGTGAGGAGACCGTGGACGAACTTTTCGCCCCCGATGGAATCGGCCACGGTTTAGGTGAAGGAAACGCCGACGTGCGCAGCCCCGTCGGCTTCAAGATTTTCTTGCGCAGCATGCGATCCGCTTTGCCCGATGTGCATATCAGGATCGAGGACACCGTCGTCGATGCGAGCAAGGCCGCTGTTCGAATTGTCCTCGAAGGAACGCACCTCGGCGAGGGACTCGGACTACCCCCAACCGGACAGCGGGTCTCTATCAGCGGTATCGTGATCGTTAGAATCGCCGGTGGCCAAATCGCGGAAGGTTGGAACAGTTGGGACCAGCTCGGGCTGCTGCGACAGCTCGGCGCCATCCCCGCCCCGCAGGTTCCCGATCGCTTCCTCTCGGCCCCGGCATAGTTTCCGACTGCCGGTGAACGGCGCTGTCGTAACCGCGGAACGAACATGTTTCCGAAGTAGCAGAGACAGGAGCCGGAGGAACGTCGCGCGCATGGTGGAGTGGCCGTGCAAAACCGGCTAATTGGAAGAAATGAAAATGTCTAGTGAACGGGAAAAGATGTTAGCAGGAGAGCTCTACGATGCTTTTGACGCCGACCTGGTTGCCAGCCGACATCGGGCACGTGACCTTTGCCAGACTTTGAATGCGACACGCGAGGCTGAGCAGGATGTCCGACGAGATCTCTTGAGGCAGCTCTTTCCTCAAGGTGGCGAAACGGTCTTAATGCAACCGCCCTTCTATTGTGATTACGGCTGGAATATTGAGCTCGGAGAGCGGGTGTTCTTCAACTTCAATTGCATCGTGCTGGACGTATGCCGCGTGCGCATCGGGGATTACACGCTATTCGGACCAGGAGTTCAAATCCTGACTCCAATGCATCCGCTATCGGCTGAGCTACGGCGAAAGCAGGAATATGGCAAGCCTATCGATATCGGATCGGACGTTTGGGTTGGTGGAGGAGCGCTCATCCTGCCCGGGGTGCGTATTGGATCTAAGACCGTGATCGGTGCCGGAAGCGTTGTCACGCGTGATATTCCGGATGGAGTGTTTGCGGCCGGAAATCCATGCCGGGTTATTCGTGAGATCACCGACGAGAAGTGATTTCGGGGGTGTTTTTCATGGCTGGATCTCTGCCGCAATTCAGGGGACGTGGACACCCGCAGGAACCGCCTCAAGGTCCATCGATTCTCTGGGAAACTTGCGTCCTGAATTAGAAGGCAATTGAGGGTACAAGTTCATTGGCACTTGATGCTGGGCAAACGCCTTGCGGCAAGCGTCGGAAAGAGAATAGCCCCGCGACAGCATAAGGTAGAAGTCTTGGATCCAGTTGGCCAGTGTCTTGAGGTCGATCGGATCCAACGCAAAGACGACGTTAGTGACAGGCAACAGTTTGGCAACCAACGGCAGGGCCTCATTATTCGGCAGAACCACAAGCGAAGCCCCTGTCTCCATGACGAGTCGAACAAATGCATCAATCTCAAGGTAGTCCGGCTTTCCGCTGACATCCCGCTTCGTCCTTGGGTCCACTTCACTAAAAATCAGATCGCCACTTAGCGGGCAAATGTAGGACGCGACGTGGACGATGTCGAAGCGATTCTCGACAAGGAGCTTGCGCAAATCGGCCGACGACGTGCTGACCAGATGGCGAACGCCTTCAGGAAAAGCCGCCCGGATCAGTTCGATGTCCTCGCGTATCGTAGCCTGGTATTGCTTGCTCGTGGCGCAAAGTACCTTGGGGTTTAGAACCACCTGGTCGGTAGTCGTTGTCTTGGCACCGCAGTAGAACGCCTCTGTGACCATGCCTTTCTGTTCACTGTGGCGCACCTCGAATGCTCGTACTTCAGCGGCAAGCGCGTTAAAATCGACGGCTGGTATCGCGGAGCCGAGTTCTTCGGCGAAACGGCTGTAAAGCTGGCGCAGTCCGTCCGGATCAGAAGCCTGGATTGCCTGACTGTCTTCCAGCGGGCGCTGGAGTTGAGCCGCCTTCAAATCTGTATGACAAATCGGGATAACAGGCTTGGAACGGGCCAACGCCGCTCCCATCTCGATGTTTATCCAGCGCCTTTCAATGGAATGCTGGCTGCACAGGACTACATAAATGTCAGCACTCTGAAGAGCCTTGACTACTCCATCCAGCCAGTGATCCCCGACCGCGATGCTTGTGCCGTCCGAGGAGACAAAGACCCCCACGAGACCGATGAAGTCCCTGGTGATATGTTGCTGCAGAATCTCCGCGAGTGGCGCTTCCCCGCTGGCGTGACTAATAAAAACACGAAGCTTGGCCGTCCCGGACATCTGGCACCTCGCCTGAATAGTTGTGATACTCAGGCCGGAAACGTTTCAGCAGCCAGCTCAAGTCTGTAGGCATGTGTAAACTGGTTGGCAGATGAACCTGGGACGAAAACGACGGGCGCCGCACTGTGCGGTCGGCACGGTGAGCGTCCTGGTGTGGCTGTGTGCATCGCCGGCGAGCTTGGCGGCTCAAACCGCGCCCGCGCGGATCGACTACAATCGCCAGGTCCACGCCATCCTGGCGGCCCGTTGCCTGGCATGCCATAGCCAGGAAAAGCGGGCGGGCGGACTGTCGCTGGCCACCTATGAAGACGTGCTCGGGGGCGGCCGCAGTGGGGCCATCGTCAAGCCGGGCAACAGCGGCGGAAGCCTGATGTTGCAGAGAATCTCCGGGCCTCCATCCACGCGCATGCCGCTCGGCGGACCGGCACTGGCTCCGGCCGAAGTCGGGATCATCAGCTCGTGGATCGATCAGGGCGCCCGCCCGGCGCCGACCGCACCCGCAGCCCGGGCGAAGTGGGAGGCGCCGCTCACGCTGCAACGTCCCAAGCTGCCCGTCTCCCCCTGGAAGAGCTGGAACGCGCCGATCGATCGCTTTACGGCGGCGTACCTGGCAAGCCGCGGTGCCGCCGAAACACCGTTGGCGCCTGACGCCATTTTCGCGCGTCGTGCCTATCTCGACATCTGGGGCCTGCTGCCGCAGCCGGATGAACTGCGCGCATTTCTGGAAGACCAGGCTCCCCGCAAGCGGTCGCGCCTGATGGCCAGGCTTCTCGCCGACAATCAAAAGTACGCTGAGAACTGGATCTCCTACTGGAACGATCTGCTGCGCAACGAAGAAGGCGTCACCTACTACTCCGAGACAGCCGGGCGGAAGAGCATCAGCGATTGGCTGCTGGCCGCGCTCGAGTCGAACACCCCCTACAACCAGTGGATCGCCAGGCTCCTGAATCCTGTTGCTCCCGGCGATCCCGACGGCTTCCTCATCGGCGTCAACTGGCGCGGAACGGTGAGCGCCAGCCAGACGCCCGCGCTTCAGGCCGCACAGAATACCGCGCAGGTCTTTCTCGGGATCAACCTGAAGTGCAATTCCTGTCATGACAGTTTTATCAGCAAGTGGAAACTTAAAGACGCATATTCGCTGGCTGCGTATTTCTCGGCGGAAGAGAGCCTTCAACTTTACCGGTGCGATATCGCGCAGGACCAGTCTGCCACGGCGGGATTTCTGTTTCCCGAGCTTGACCGGCCACTACCTTCGCCGAGCACCGCGGATCGCCGCGCCGCTGCCGCCGCGATCTTCACAGATCCACGCAACGGCAGGGTTCCGCGCACGCTGGTGAACCGGATCTGGCAAAAACTGATGGGACGAGGCATCGTCGAAAATGTGGACGAGATGGATGGCGAGCCGTGGAGTCCCAAGCTTTTGGATTGGCTGGCGAGCGACTTCGTCGATAGCGGTTACGACATCAAGGCGCTTCTCTCTACGATTATGAATTCGCGCGCCTACCAACTTCCCGCCGTTGCCAGGAGGGGCGCCGCCAAAAGGTATGTATTCCACGGCCCTGAGTTGCGGCGGATGACCGCGGAGCAGTTCGCCGACGGCGTCGCGTCGATTACCGGTGAGTGGCCTGCTCTGACGCGTGCGACGAATCCGCCGGGCGGAGGGCGCGGCGGCCCTGCGGTGATTTCAGGCGCTCCGTCGGACGGTGCAAGCCTGAAACGCCCGGTGGCACCCGCGGTACCTGCCGGCGGGCGTGGTGCGCCGCCGGTTACCGGCCCAATTCCAATTCCGCCGGGCGACTACGTGCGGGAATGGCGCATCGCGGGAAGCAGCCTGGACCGCGCCTTGGGACGTCCGATTCGAGATCAGGTCTATTCCACTCGCGACACCCAGGCGACAACCATTCAGGCGCTCGAACTGGTTAATGGCGGCAAGATGACCCACTGGCTGTGGCGCGGCGCCCGCCGGATGCTCGGCGAGCTGCCGCCGGAGCCGGTGAGCCTGGTCAGCAGACAAATGAACGCGGGCCGAGGCTCGCCCGTTCTGGCTGCTCCACCGGCTCCGTTCGATGTGGATGTCTCCAAATCGGAAAAACTATATCTGATCGTGCAGGATGGGCTGTCCACCGCGCCTGACAAAGCCGCGCCGTTGTGGATGGAGGCGGAACTGGATGGCCCGGAGGGCGCCACGCCGCTCAGCGCGCTGGCGCCGGTGGATGGTTCGGGTCTTCGCGCTGACAATTCGCCTCTCAGCGGCGCGGGGGGCCCGGACAATGTTTCGGCGCTGCGGGTGAAGTTGTCCTCGGTGCTGGTGTATGACATCGCAGGCAAGGGCTTCACGCGCTTCCGGGGCGCCACTGGTTTCGAAGCGGCGCCGCTGATTCAGGGCGAGAGTGTGCAGGCGCGGTTTTTCGTCTTCGACCGGCAGCCGGATATGGATCGGTTGGTGCCGCCGAACCCGGCCACGCCGCTGCCGCCCGCTCCAGTGCTGCGGACGGTTTCGGAGACGGTCGATCGGGTCTATTGGTATGCCTTGGGCCGCGCGCCATCCGTGGCCGAGCGAGCGGTAGCGGCAGCCGCCCTGCGCAGCCCGGCCGACCCTCGGAAGCCTGCCGCTGACGGACTTGCGGATCTGCTGTGGGCAATTATCATGACGCCCGAGTTTCAACTGATTCGCTAGGGAGTCTGAATGAACGCCGAGGAAAAATCGATCGCCTTAAAGCTCAGCCGCCGCGGGTTTATGGGAATCGGGGTGACCGCGGCGGCCACTCTTGCGGCGCTGGCCGGCCGTGAACCGCAGATGGTTTGCGCCGCCGCCCCGGAGGCCACGGCGGATTCCATCATTGTGCTTTGGATGGCCGGTGGGATGGCGCAGACCGAGACATTCGACCCGAAGAAGTACACGCCCTTCGAGCCCGGCGTCCGCACCGAGCGAGTCCTCAGCACGTTTCCGGCGATCGACACGGTCGTCGACAATATCAAAATCTCCCAGGGGCTTGAGCGCGTCGCCAAGATAATAGACCGTGGATCTCTGATCCGTACATTCCAGGCCGCGGACCTAGGATTCATTCTCCATTCGAGGCATCAATTTCACTGGCACACCGGATACGTTCCGCCGCAGTCATTGGCCGTCCCCCATATCGGCGCCGTCATCGCCAAGACTTTGGGGCCAAAGAATCCAACCGTGCCGCCCTTTATCTCCATCGGCCAGAACCTGGAGATCGGCGGCGAGAGCGCGTCGATCAAGGCGTTTCATACGGCGGGTTTTCTGGGAACTGAATATGCGCCGTTCCTGATCGCGGACCCGCAAGATGCTGCATCGGCCGTGCGGCCGCCGGCCGACCTGGGTGAGACGCGTTTCAAAAGCCGGCGCCGCCTGTATCAACAGGTGCTCGCCCAGCAGCCGGCCTACCAGTACGCCGGCGATTTTCAACGCGAGTCGATGATCAAGGCTATGGATGCAGCCGACCGGCTGTTGACGTCGCCCTCCGCCAAGGCATTCGATCTTTCGCTTGAGCCTAAGAAGAGCTACGACATCTATAATACGAGCCGCTTCGGACAGGGATGTCTGCTGGCGCGCCGCCTGGTGGAAGCCGGAGCTCGCTTCGTCGAAGTGACAACGGAGTACATTCCGTTCCGGTATTGGGACTCGCACCAGGACGGTCACGAACGCGCGGCGATGATGAAGAAGGCGATTGACGGACCTTTGGCGCAATTGGTTCTCGATCTGGAGGTTCGAGGGTTGCTGAACCGGACGCTGGTGGTGCTGGCGAGCGAGTTCGGACGCGACGCAATCACGGAGGGCAAGGTCGGCAGGGAGGTCCGCGATCAGGCCACCACGCCCGACGTGATGACCCTGCCAACACACTACGGAATGCACCGGCATTTTACCGCGGCTGGTTCCGTATTGCTGTTTGGCGGCGGCATGAAGCGCGGATTCGTGTATGGCAAGACGGCGGATGAGCGCCCCTGCACAACTGTCGAAAACCCGGTGCCCGTTGAAGACCTGCACGCCACCATTTACCGGGCTCTGGGCATCGCACCGACTCAGTTCTTCGTCACAGAGAAGCGGCCCGTCTACGTAACCAAGGACGGCAAGGGAAACGTGATCCGCGATCTGTACGCGTAGCGAATAAACAGGATGCTACTATCATGCCCATGCGGTTCCTGATCTTCCTGGCGCCCGCTTTAGCCGCGGCTGTCACAGTGAACACGGACTTCGAAGGTGGGTCTTTGGGCCGCATCGAGAAGGTCTCGGAAACCCACTTCCGTCTCGGGGCGAAGGGGGAAAAGGACCAGGATGGGCGCAATCGCCAGGCCAACTGGTATTATTTCCGCGTCGACAGCGCCGGCACGAAAGAGTTGACGCTCGACATCGTCGACCTCCCGGGCGAATACAATTACCAACCCAACAAAGGTGCAATTACGGCAGATACGCCGCCCGTCATCAGCTACGATGGCCGCACCTGGAAGCACATCGAGAGGTTCACTTACGACCCAGCCGAGCCCAAGCTGACGCTCCGCGTTATTCCCAAGCAGGCGCGTTTGTGGATTGCCCACGTTCCGCCCTACACCGCACAGGAGCTCGGCCGGCTGCGGGCCGATGCCATCAGACATCCCGACTTCCGCGAGCAGGTCATCGGCAAAACGCCAGGGGGCCGCGACCTGGTGCTTTGGACTGTGGCCGCGCCGCCCGTTACGAAGGACAAGCCGACCGTCTGGCTCATGTTCCGCCAGCACAGTTGGGAGGCCGGCAGCTCCTGGGCAGGCGAGGGCGCCATACGCGGCCTGCTGCGCGACGATGCGGGGGCGCGACGCCGCAGGCAGTCCATCGTCTGGAAGATCTTTCCGCTCTGCGATCCGGACGGAGTAGCACGCGGCGGCGTTCGCTTCAATGCCAACGGCTACGACCTGAACCGCAACTGGGACGTGGAGGACCCGCGCAAAATGCCCGAGATCGCAGCCCAGCGTGAAGCCGTGCGCGCCTGGATCCGCGACGGCCACGCCATCGCCCTGTACTTTTCGCTGCACAACACGGAGACCGGAGAGTATCTGGAGGGGCCGCCGCAGAATGGCGGCGAAAAGGAATTCCGGCCGCTGGCCGAGCGCTTCTTCAAAATCCTCTCTACAGAGACGGCCTTCGCCCCAACGACGCCGCTGCGATATGCGGACATCACCACCACGGCGGGAATGACGGGCCGCATGACCGTGGTGCAGGGCCTCTATCGCGATTTCAAGATCCCCGCCTTCCTGATGGAGCAGCGGATCTCGCTAAATCCCAAGCTGGGCCACCTGCCCGAGATCCCAGACCGGATGGCGTTCGGCGCGCAATTGGTGGACGCGATCGCGAAGGCAGTGCTCGACGTCACCGCATACTAGCAGGGATCAGCGCTCCAGTTGACAAACCACCTGGCCTGCGTTAGGTTCAGGAAGTTTAGCATCGTTCAGAAAGCTTAGCATCTTAGACGATACCAGATGGAGGATCGAACATGAGTGCGTCGTGTTCCGGGATTTCACGGCGGCAGGTGCTCACCGGCTCGGTGGCGACGGCGGTTTCTCTCTCCGGCCTGATGGCCCAGGCTCCTCCGGCGCAGGGCCGCAAAGTCGCAATTACGATCGATGACGGACCTGCGGTGGGCGCCGGTAGCGATTTGGCGGCGTACCAGCGCATTCAGGCCGGCATTGTCTCGTGCTTCAAAGCGGAGCAAGTCCCTGTAATTATGTTCGTCAACGAGCGTCAGCTCAATGTTGATGGCCAGCGCGACGCCCGCGTCCAGATCCTGCACAACTGGCTCGATGCCGGTTTCGATCTCGGCAACCATACCTACTCGCATCCCCAGCTTGCGCAGATGCAGGTGTGGCAATTCGAGGACGACCTTATCAAGGGAGAGGTCCTGATGCGCCCGATCCTTGAGGCGCGCGGCAAGAAACTGGTCTGGTTCCGGCATCCGTATCTGAACACGGGGAGCGGTCCGGAATTTTTCCGGGAGTTCCATGAGTTTCTTGCGAAACGCGGGTACAGGGTTGCGCCGGTGACGGTGGATTACAAGGACTACAGCTATGCCGGAGTCTGGAGCCGCCTCATGCGCGATGGCAAGAAGGCCGATGCCGACAGGGTCTATAAGGCCCTGGTTGAGGCGGTTGACAAGGGGTTCGAGTACTTCGAGAAGGAGTCGCGGGAGGTGCTCGGCTACGAGGTGGCCCAGACCCTGCTGATCCACTGCAACGAGCTGGAGTCCGTGAGCCTTCGGGACTCAATCGCCGTGATGCGCAAGCGGGGTTACACTTTCGTCAGCATGGAAGAAGCTATGCGAGATCCTGCATACGCGCGGCCGGACGTTTACCTTGGGCCGGGTGGGACGGGGTGGATTCGCCGCTGGTCGACGATGATGGGCAAGCCGGCTTCGGGCGGGGCCCCCCAGATGCCGACCTGGATCAGCGAACTGGCACCGCCGCGTACTGGCCAGGGCCGGGGCGGTCAGGGCCGGGGCGGCCAGGCGCCGATACCACATTAAACGGGGTGGCCATTCGCCATGGTTCTTAGCCTTGTCGCATTGCTGGCCTGGCAGCCGGACCCGGCCATGCTTGGACAGCTTTACCGGGAAGCCCTCGAACGCAAGAAACAGGAGTATGGCGCCTCCGACACCCGTACGGTTCAAGCGGCCCGCGACCTGGGCCTTTTCCTGAGCAAGCAGGGCGCAGCAGCGGGCGCTCAACAGGTGCTTAGCGAGGTGGTGCGCCAGGAGGAATCCGCGCTCGGCGCAGAGGCTAAACAAACGCTGGCGGATGTGGCGGCGCTCGCCAGTGTGTCACCGCCGCGCCAGGCCGAACCGCTTTGGCAACGGGCGGCGAAGAGTCCGGAGCAGAAGGTGGCGGCAAGGGCCTTTGCGGCGTTGGGGCAATTGCATGAGACCGCCGGGGATCAGGCCGGCGCAGCACGGTATTATCGGCAGGCGCTGGCCAACGAGGAGGCGGCCCTTCGCCAGGCCGCGACCAATCCGGAGAAAGCGGACCTGGCCATACTGCTTAGCGGCGTGGCTCAGGTATTGGGCCAGATCGTGGACCCGGTAGAAGGGACCGCGGTGCTTCGGCGATCCTTTGCCATCAACCGCGGACTGCTAGGAGCCCGGCATCCGGAAACCGCCACCATCGAAGCCAATCTGGCGGGTGTGCTGCTGGATGCGAATGCAGTGGACGAATCCGTGCGGCTGATTACCGAGGCGATATCGATTCTCGAGGAGACCATGGGGGAAGATCATCCGCGGGTTGCGGTCTCGGCGACGATTCTGGCTTATGGCCTGCGAGCCAAGGGAGACTTTGTGCGCGCGGAACAGAACTACCGGCGAGCGCTGGCGGTGGATGAGCGGGCTTATGGACCAAGGCATGCCCAAACTCTGAATGACGTGCGCACCCTGGCGGAATTTCTCCGTGAAAGAGGAAAGATACAGGAGGCCGCGGTATTCGAAAAACGTCTGGCTAGCGGCGCGAGATGATTGGGGACATAGGGTCGCCCGGCGCGTACACGGCGATCCGATGGTTGGCAAAGATCAGGTTGGGCTGCGCCGGAACCCCTGGCATGTGGCACTCTGCGCAGGCCTTCCCGCCGGTGTTCACTTTGTGACGTTGAGCGGCATGGCATTTCCGGCAGGCGGCGTCATAGGCCGCGACTTTCGTTTCGAGCGGGGCATGCGGCGAGTGACATGTCAGACACGTCAGGCGGCCACCCGCGGCCTTGAAGCAGTAACTGGCCGCCAGCATCACGGGCTGATGGCGCGAGTTCCAAGGATCCTTCAGATCTGTGGTATCCCCTTGAATGCCGGGCATGCGGTGGCATTGCCCGCAAAAATCATTGAGTTGATCGGCGGAATACTTCCCGGGATTGCGAGGGCGGATTTTCGCCGGATCCTTTACGTGGCTCGCGGCAGGTCCATGACAGCCTTCGCACCGGATCCCCAGTTCGTGCGGCATGATTACCTGATCGGCCGAGACCTTTAGCGGACCGGTGGAGTGACAACTGAAACAGCGCAGGATTCCCGCTTCGGGATCAAAAATCCGGTGCCGTATGCCGCCGCCCGAAGTCTTATGACCCGGCGTACGGGCAATCGCGTTGAGTCTCCGGTACCAGGTCTGGTCTTCTTCGACATAAGTTTCGGCATTCAGGCGACTGACGAACGTGATGGCCTGCACCCCCGCGCCAAATGCCCAGAGCCCCGGTTGGGGAGGTTTGGACGGCGCCAGCGCCCGGGCGTGAGCGCTGGACGATTGCGCCGAAAATTGGGCCGGATGGCATTTGGCGCATGACGCCGCCCCAGCATAATCGGACTCCGCCGCCCCGACCAGAAGATGCAGCGGCAGCAGGGCCAGGGCACCAAGCGTTCCGATCTTAGGGAACTTACTCAAGCCAGGATTCTAACAGATCAGATTTCCAGCAGATAGAATCCGGTGATTTCCGGTGAAATTTTTCTGGACGGACGCTAAGTATGAGCGTATACTTCTTGCCATCGAAGGAGGGGTGACTTCATGCGATTGGGCTTTTGCAACACGGGGAACAGGTCTATCTGGACTCTTGCCGGAGGCTTGGTACTTGGCTTTTGGCTCACTGCGGTTCACGTTCAAGCACAATCATTCACAGCCACGCTGCAGGGGATGGTAACCGATTCCACTGGTTCCGTGGTGCCGAACGCCCACGTTTCACTGGTGAACGAGGCGACCAACGTCAAGCAGCAGGAAAAGCAAACGGATTCACGCGGCGCCTATCTCTTTACGCTTCTGCCGCCGGGCAGCTACAGGATGACCGTGGAGATGACGGGTTTTCAGACTTCCGTGCGCACCGGGATGGTTTTGCAGGTGCAGCAGCAGGCCGACGTAGACATCGTGCTGCGAGTGGGCGACGTGTCCACGAACGTGGTGGTGGCCGGAGAGGCGCCGCGCCTTGATGCGGTGAGTGCAACACTCGGGCGGGTGGTGGAGAACAGATCGCTGCAAAGTATGCCGCTGGCGTCGCGCAGTATCCTCGATCTGGCCAATCTGGCCCCAGGAGTAGTGGGCGCACCGGCCGGCACGGGAAGTAACTTCGTCTCAAACGGCGTGCGGAATTCGACGACCGACTTGCTGCTGGACGGAACCACCGTCGCCGTGCACGAGCAAGGAGGCGGCGCGACCGACATCAAGTTTCGTCCCACGGTGGAATCGGTTCAGGAATTCAAGGTCCAGACGAACAGCCTAAGCGCCGAGTACGGATTCACCGGCGGCACGGTGATCAACGCCGTAACGCGCTCTGGTACGAATCAGCTTCATGGCTCGGCATTCGACTACCTGCGCAATAGCGCCTTGAACGCCAATGCCTTCTTCTCAAACCGCGCCGGGCGGAGCATCGTACCCTCACGGCAGAACCAGTTTGGGGCTGCGGTGGGTGGACCGGTTTACATCCCGAAACTGTACAATGGCCACAATAAGACCTTTTTCTTCTTCCACCACGAAGGGACCAAAGTGTCGTCCCAGTCCACCTCGACCCAGACACTTCCAACCGTTTTGGAAAAGAATGGGGACTTCAGCCAGAGCTTCGATGCCACCGGGAAACTGCTGCAGATCTTCGATCCGTACAGCGTCAGCACCGCCTCCGGAGCACCCTTGCGAACACCCTTCCCCAACAACGTGATTCCCAGTTCGCGGTTCAATCCGGTTGCCGTGGCCGCCATCAAGTTCTACCCGGATCCCAATCTGCCGGGGCTCCCGTTCACGCATACCAGCAACTATTTCTTTTCCGGTGCGAGCATCGCGAACGGATTCCAGGAAACGGCTAAGATCGATCACAACTTCAACGAGAAGCAGAGGATTTCATTCCGCTTCAGCCTGGTCAGGCAGAATAACATATCGCCTAATACCTGGGGCGACGGGAACTGGATGAGCGCCAACGGCAACACCACCACAACCAACACCAACAACCCTTCGTTCGACTACACTCGCACGATTAGCCCTACCGCGGTTCTGAGCCTGCGGTGGGGATGGGCCCGCCAGTTCGGATACTCTTCTTTGCCGTGCGAGCCCAAGTGCAACTTCACCCCGTCGACGCTGAATATTCAGGGCCCGTGGGATTCTCCGATTCCCCCGCAGTTCGCCCCGGAGGCATATCAAACGGTCGGCACCGGCCGCTTTACGCTGATTATTCGCGGCGAAGATGTAAACCACTTCAACGGCAACTTTACGAAGACCATCGGACGCCACACCTTGAAGTTCGGCGCGGAGGCTCGCTTGTACAGGCTGAATTACGCGCAGCCAGGGGTGAACGATATCAACTTCGCCTTCCCGCGGACGATCACCATGCAGAGCCCGACGATATCCAACTCGTCGCAGGGCAATGGGCTGGCATCGATGCTGCTTGGGTTGGGGCACTGGGGATGACGCCGGGGACGCCCCGTCTTCACTGGCATATCAGTCTTACGCATTCTTTTACCAGCACGATTGGCAGGTAACATCCAGATTCACTTTGAACCTGGGTATGCGCTACGAATTGCCGGTACCGGAGACAGAAAGGTACAACCGGGAGGCCTGGTTCAATCCCGTTATCAAGTCGCCGCTGGTGGTGCCCGCGTATCCGGACCTGAGGGGCGGGATTCAGTTCGCGCTCCAGGGGAACGACTCCCGCAGCCCTTATTTGACGGACAGGAACAACTGGGCGCCTCGAATCGGTTTCGCTTACCAGTTCATGTCCAAGATGGTGATGCGCTCCGGCTTCGGGATCTACTACGGCCTGACGCGCGCGCAGGTCAGCTCACCGCTGGGGCCTGGGTTCCGGACATCCACTTCGTGGACGCCTTCGCTCGATGGCAACATCACTCAGTACACGTCGCTGACGAACCCGTTCAAGGATGGCATCAACACGCCGCCGGGCAGCAAGAATGGCCTGCTCACCAACGTCGGGGTCGCCACTGGTCTTTCGCCGATCCGAGACTGGAACACGACGCCTTATTACCCCACCTGGAGCTTCTCGATTGAGCGGGAACTGCCTGGTAATGCCGTGATGGAAGTGGCTTATTCGGGAAGCCGGGGCATACACCTGGGCTTTGACACCATGACCGCCCTGAACCGCATCAACCAGAGCTACTACAGCTACGGAGCGCACCTCAACGACCTGGTGCCGAATCCATTCTACGGGATCATCACCGATCCGCTCGCCACTACTTTGAACAAGCCGACAGTGGCGCTGATGCAGTTGCTCCTTCCGTATCCGCAGTTCACGAGTGTGGGCGCGTGGCCTGCTCCTCCGATTGCGGATTCCATTTACAACGGTCTTCAGTTCAAGTACACCAAGCGATATTCGCACGGGTTTAACGTGTCGGCGCATTACACATTATCGAAGATGATTGACGACAACTCGCTGTCGTCAAGCGGTCAGTCATGGCTGGGCGGCCAGACTCCGATTCAGACTTACAACAACGTCCGCCTGGAAAGAGCCGTTTCGGTTCGCGACATCACCAGCCGGGGCGTGATGGACTTCCTTTATGAACTGCCGATCGGCAGGGGGAGAGCGCTGGGGCACAACTGGAACCGCCCCGTCGACATGGCACTGGGCGGGTGGCAGGTCAACGGCATCTTCGTTCTCCAATCGGGAGATCCACTAATCCCCAACCTGCAAAGCGGCGTTCTGCCGGGAGCCACGCAGCGCCCGAATCTGCTCTATGAACCGGGCCTTCCCGGCACCGTGGAATCCCGGATCGATCACTATCTGGATCCAAACGCTTTTTCGCGGCCGGCGTCTTACACTTTCGGCAACGCGCCGCGGACGCTTTCCAGGGCGCGCGGTCCGGGCCTGAAGAATGCCGATGTGTCTATGTTCAAGAACATCAACATAAACGCGGAGCGCAACTTGTTCGTTCAGATTCGCGGCGAGGCGTTCAATGTCACCAACACCCCCATCTTCGCGGATCCTAACGTGACGGTGGGATCTACAAGCTTTGGAGTGATCACCGCCACGCAGAACTCGCCGCGGACACTTCAAGTAGCCCTGAAGCTGAATTTCTAGCCCGATAATTTCCAGGCCCGTGCCGCCGTGCACGGGCTTCCCAGGCGTGGTTGTTTTTCAGATTGCCGCGGTGATAGTGATTAAGCGGCCTTACCGCTCGATAGTTCCCGCAGCCCCTGAAGCACGCGTTCCACCTGCTCAAAGGTGTTGTAGTAGTGCGTGGAAACGCGGATCCCTTCCACTCCGTGCGGGTCGGCCGGATACTTGATCCCCATCGCCCGCTCGGCGGTGTAGACGTCAAAGCGCTGCCGCAGGTACTCCCTCAGGCGCACCGGCGAGACGTTGTCCATGCCCAGGCTCGTCATCGCGCCCGAAAGCTTTGGATCGTTTGACGTGTACAGCTTCACATGCGGAATCTCCGCCGCCTGGCTGCGCAGGTAGCTTGAAAGCGCGCGAATCCTTTGCTCCACTCGCGCCGGGCCGACTGCCTCGTAGAAATCGATGGCATCTTCCAGAGCCGCCACCACGGGCCAGGGCCGCCGGCTGACGTGTTCGTACTTTCGCGCATCCTTGAACGTCCACCAGTTCTCCGTGACGATGTTCGGCCAGATTCGCTCCTGCATCTCGCGCCGGACATACAGCAGCCCGGTGCCGGCCGGCGAGCAGAGCCACTTGTGGCAAGTGGTAGTGTAGGTGTCCACTTCCAGGTCATGCAGGTTGATCGGAATCATGCCGATCACCTGAGCGCCGTCGGCGAAACAGAGCAAGCCCTTGCTGTGCGCTAACCGGGCCAGTTCTTTGATCGGAGCGTATGTGCCGGTTACCGTGTCGCAATGCGTGGTGGCAATGGCGCGCGTCTTCGGCGTGATCGCGGCTGCGAAGGCATTCAAAATTTCCTCGGGACTCTTTGGCGGTGTTTGGATAGCCACCTCCTTGACCACGATCCCGTGCCGCTTGGCCTTCACCAGCCACGGCTGGCGGTTGCTGTCGTGCTCCAGGTATCCGATCAGGACCTCATCACCCGCCTTCAGGTCGATGCCCTGCGCCACCAGGTTGTTGCTCTCTGTGGCGTTGCGCATGATCGCGATCTCATCCGGATACGCGCCCAGAAGCCGCCCCGCCTTTTCACGGATCTGCTCCATGCGCCCCTGCTGCGGCGTACTGTTCTCGTTTGGATTCACGGCCATCAGCCGCCAGTATTCAATCAGGTTGCGGTAGACCGGGGTAGGCGTCGGCCCAACGGTGCCGTTGTTCAAATATCCGAGCCCCTCTTCCAGCATGAAATGCTGGCGCATCTTGGCCCAATAGCCGTCATCCGTATGCCATGCCGGCGTGTCGGCGGAGATCTGCTTTACCGTCTGGGCAAACGCCTCCTTAACCGCGGCTACAGAAGCGAATGCCGTTCCCGCGCCCGCGAAGAACCGCCGCCGCGAATACTCCAGCGGTTGGTTATACTCCAGAGGATCGCCGCTCATACTAAGCTACTCCCGTGGAAAGTTCTTTCACCGCTTTGATGACGCGGTCCACCTGCTCAAAGGTGTTGAAGAAGTGCGTGGAAATGCGCGCCGTGGCCCCGCCGGACGGAATGTAGGCGTCATACTTCTGCCGCAGGTATTCCTTGATGCGGGAGCCGGCCACACCCTCGATCCCGAGGGTTGTGGTGCCGCTCGACATCGTGGGATCCATGGGCGTGTAGACCTTCACTTTCGGAATCTCCGCCACGCTCCGCCGCAGATAGGTGCCCAGCGCGCGAGTGCGCTGCTCTAACCGCGCCCGGCCCACCGCGGCATGAAAGTCCAGAATGTCCTCAAACGCGGCCACCACCGGCCAGGGCCGCCGGCTCAATTGGTCGTACTTCCGCGCGCCTTTCGGATCATTGCGAGCGATGCTGATGTTCGGCCAGATGCGCTCCTGAATGTCCTTGCGGACAAACAGCAGGCCGGCCCCGGCCGCGCCGCACAACCATTTATGCGAATTGCAGGCGAAGCCGTCCACGCCCCAATCGGAGAGGTTAACCTGCGCCATACCGGGACAGTGGGCGCCGTCGATGAAGCACAGAATATTCTTGCTGCGCGCCAGCGCCGCCAACTGCTTCACGGGCGTGAAGCAGCCGTATCCGCCCAGCGGGTTCCCGAATTGCATTACGCGAGTCCGCGGCGTAATCGCAGCCTCGAACGCGCTTATGATCTGCGCGTTGGTCACCGGCATCGGGAACTTGACTTCCTTCACCACCAGGCCGAATCGCTTGGCGTGCCGGTAGCGCGTCTCGCGCAGGCTGTTGTGCTCATACTGGGTGATCAGAATCTCGTCGCCCGGCTTGAGATCCAGGCCGTGCACCAACGTGGTGGTCCCTTCCGTGGTATTGCGCGTGATCGCGATCTCGTCCGCTGTGGCGCCCACATAGGCGGCAGCCTTCACGCGGATCTGCTCCTGCCGTTCCTGAAAAATCTCGCTGTTCTCATTCGGATTGACCGCCATCAGCCGCCAGTACTCATTTAACGCGTTCACCACCAGCTTCGGTGTCGGGCCGAGTGTACCCGTATTGAGATAGGCAAAGCCGTCCTCCAGCATGAACTGCTTGCGGATCTTCTCCCAATACCCGTGGTCCGTCTCCCACCCGCCATGATCCTGGCCGTCGCCCGACAGTTTTTGCACGGACTGGGCAAAGGCCATCTTTACTTCCGTCAGGGTGCAGGCAGCCACCGCCGAGGTGCGGGTCAAGCCGCCAAAGAAAGAACGTCGCGATAGTTCCGGTTGACTGGTCATGCTTTACCTTCCTGATACTCCGCTGCGCGGCCCGCGCGATAACGGGAATATAGGTTCTAGTAAATGGCTTTCCGGCGGGAGTGTCAAGTGAGACACCTAATGGCATCCTCCAAAAAGAAGTAAATTGGTACGGTCGAAAGGCCAACCCGGCCGGCGACCATCCCACTCTGGCTGATTTAGTACTAATTCGCCCCGCCAGCCCGTAACATCGTATTGACATCAATACACGCATCCTGGATCATTCCTAAAACACCAAACACTCTGCGTTCAGGAGGCACGAATGGTCCGGTGTATCCTCATTCCAGCTCTATGCGCTTTGGCTATTTCGGAAGCGGCGCACGCTCAAACCACTACTGCGTCGGTGCTTGGTGTGGTTCGCGACCATACTGGCGCCGTGGTCCCGCAGGTGGAAATAGAAGCCCGGAACGCCGCCACTTCGTTTACCCGCAGCACCCTCTCCGACGAGACCGGCGCTTATCTGATTACCAATCTTCCGGTGGGTGAATACACGGTGACTGCGGCAAAATCCGGGTTCTCGAAGAACGTCCAGCAGGGCATCACGCTGGTCGTGGACCAGAACGCGCGCGTGGACATTACCCTGGCGGTAGGCAATGTGTCTGAAAGCGTGACCGTCAATGCCGAGGCCACCGGAGTGGAGACTCGATCCACCACCGTGGGCGAACTGGTGGACCGCACCAGCATTCAGGAATTGCCGCTCAACGGACGCAATGCCATGTCACTGGCGCGCGTGGCGCCCGGCGTCATTAGCGTCAGCGCCCCGACCATCGTATCGCAGAGCCGCTCCGGCCCCACCATCACCGTGGCCGGCGGGCGCAATACCCAGAACGAATTCCGGTTCGATGGCATCTCGCACAAAAATCTCACGCAGAACACGGCGCTCAACTTTCCCTCGCCCGACGCGCTCCAGGAATTCCTTATCATGACCAGCAACTACACCGCGGAATACGGCCGCAATGCCGGCGGTGTGATCGTCGGCGTGACCCGGGCGGGCACCAACGATCTCCACGGCACCCTCTGGGAATACCTGCGCAACACCGATCTCAATGCGCGCAACTTCTTCTCGGTGAGCAAGCCGACGCTTGATCCAGAATCAGTACGGCTTCACGGCGGGCGGGCCCGTGATCCATAACAAGCTCTTCCTGTTCGGCTCCTACCAGGGAACCAAGGTCCGCCAGTCTCTACTGCTGGCAACCGCCCGCCCGGCCACGGCTCTCGAGCGCCAGGGCGATTTCTCGGCCTCACCGAAAAAGCCGAACGATCCCCTGACCGGCGCGCCTTTTCCCGGCGGAATCATTCCTGCCACCCGCTTCGATCCGGTCGCCATCAACCTCATGAACAAGTTCATGCCGCTGGCCAACACTGCCGATGGCCGATGGGTCGATCTGGCGCCACAGCCCAGCAATGACAACCAGTACCTGGTTCGCGCCGACTATATTGTCAATAGCAAGAACACCCTGGATGTCCGCTATTTTCAGGACAACAGCGGCACCAATTTCCAGAGCGGCAACGTGGCGCCCTACGCGCCCAACAGCCAAACCCTGGATACTGCCAATTGGGCGCTCCACGATACCCACACCTTCAGCCCCACGCTGCTCAACGAACTCCGTGTTGGTCTGGATCGCGACAACTCCCTGGTGGGCGTTACCGACCCCACGCAGCTTTCCGACTTAGGCGCGATCTACCCGGGCGTGCTCACGCCGCAGATGCCCCTGGTCACGGTGAGCGGATATTACAGCCTGGCCACCACCGATATCTTCAGCGAGCACGGAAACATATACCAGATCGGCGACACGCTGCGCTGGTTCCGCGGCCACCATTCCATCAGCGCCGGCGGCGAGTGGGAGCGTACCGAGGAATTTAATCGCGGCTCTTCCGGCAATCAGGGATCATTCTCATTCGATGGCTCGGTGACCGGTGTCTCCTTCGCCGATTTCCTGATCGGCAAGCCCGTCAGCCTCACCCAAAAGAGCCCCTACGAACGCCTGGTGAAGGGCTGGGATTGGTATATGTTCGTGCAGGATGACATCCGCCTCAGCGCGCGGCTCACCCTGAATCTCGGCCTTCGCTACGAATATTTCCAGCCGTATCACGCGGTCTACAATCGCACCAATACCTACCGGGCCGGCCAGCAGAGCACGGTGACGCCGACGGCGCCGGTTGGCTTGGTCTTCCCCGGCGATGCCGGAGTGCTTCCCGGCCTGGTACCTTCCGACAAGAACAATTTCGGCCCCCGCGTGGGCTTTGCCTGGGATCCCCTGGGCAACGGTCGCCTCAGTATCCGCGCGGGATACGGGCTCTTCTATGAAGACATGCGCTCGGATGTCTGGACCTACCCCGCTGTGAATCAGCCGTTCGTCATCACCGACACCGTCAACAATCCAGCGTCGTTCGCCAATCCCTATCGAGGCATTGTGGATCCGTTTCCTTATCTGTACTCGCCCTCCACTGCGAAATTCAGCTACCCGATGTCGCTGTTGACAGTCCCCGGCCCCACGCTCAATTCACCATACGTCCACCAGATGAACTTCACGGTGGAAAAAGCGCTCCCCGGCAAGATGGTGCTGAAGGCCGGCTACGTAGGAAAGCTCGAGCACAACCTGCTGCAGATGGTTCAGAAGAATCCGGCGATCTACATTCCCGGGCAATCCACCACCGCCAATACGGATCAGCGGCGCGTGCTGCTGCCGGGAATTTACAGCAGCTTCCGCGAAGTCGATACGAACTCCAACGCGGCCTATCACTCGCTTGAAGCATCCCTCTCACGCCGTTTCAGCTCGGGTCTGACCTTCCTCGCGTCTTATACGTTCGGCAAGCTGCTCGACTACTACTCAGCCCAAAACCTGGGCCAGACTCCGCAGGATCCTTATAACGAACGGGCCGACCGCGCGCGCTCCGACGAAGACCGCAATCACGTCTTCACGTCTTCGTTCGTTTACCAGTTGCCGTTCCTCCGGCGCGGCAAAGGCTGGGTCTCGACCGCCTTCGGTAACTGGTCGGTGTCTGGCCTTATCACCGCGGCCACCGGACTCCCGGTGTACGTGATCAGCGGGCGCGACAATTCTCTCACCGGCGTCGGGTTCGACCGGCCCGACGTGGTCGGTAATTTTAATCGCTCGCACAGCAGCAAGGCCGACATACTGCAGCAGTTCTTCAACACCGCGGCGTTTGTGGCCAATCAGCCTGGCCATTACGGCAATGCAGCCCGCAACCTCTTCAGCGGCCCCGGCTCCTTCAACACCGACATCTCGGTGGTCAAGACCTTCCCCATCAGCGACCGCTACGGCCAACTGCAGTTCCGGTCCGAATTCTTCAATGCCATGAACCGCGCCAACTTCGGCCAGCCCGACGGCAACCTGATCGACAAAACGTTCGGACAGATCCAGACCGCGGCCGATCCGCGGATCTTACAATTCGCCCTACGCTATCGGTTCTGATTATGGACACCCGACTACTCTCTATTGTTTGCGCCGCCTTTCTGCTGCCCGCGGCCCAGGCGCAGTATCCAGCCTCCAGGCATGGAGGCACGTATATGTTCAATTACTATTTGCCGCAGGTCCCCACCGCGACGCCCTGGGCGCCGGCCTGGTCGCCGGACGGCAAATGGATCGCGGTGTCCATGTACGGCTCCATCTGGAAGGTGGATCCACGCAACGGCGCCGCATCCGAGCTCAGTTACAACCGCAAGTATCACTCGTCGCCGAGTTGGTCGCCCGATGGCAAGTGGATCGTCTACACCGCCGACGACGACGGCAAGAGCATACAGCTTGAGATCGTCAACGTCGACACCGGCGAATCGCACCCGCTCTCGAGCGATGCGCATGTGTACACCGATCCGGTCTTCTCTCCCGATGGCAGCCGCATCGCCTACGTCTCGAGCAAACCGAACGGCTATTTCAATATCTATGTCCGCCCGGTGCGCGATGGGCAGTGGAGCGGCCCGGAGATCGCAGTCACGCGCGATCACAACTACGGCGAGAATCGCCTCTACTTTGGCCAGTGGGACATGGCCACCCAGCCGGTTTGGATGCCGGACGGTAAGCAATTGGTCTTCGTCTCTAACCGCAATGCCGAGTTCGGGTCAGGCGACGTCCTGCGCATGCCGGTCGAGCCCGACGGCATTCTGAAAGCCAAGCCGGTTCTGCGCGAGCAGACGCTGTATCGCACGCGCCCCGATGTCTCCATCGACGGCAAGCGCATCATCTATTCCTCAAGCGGCGGTGCGGCCGATGAGTTCAATCACCTCTATGTGCTTCCCATCGGCGGCGGCGAAGCCTACAAAATGACCTTCGGCTCCTTCGATGACTTCCACCCGCGCTGGTCGCCCGACGGCGAGTCGATCGCATACATCTCGAACGAAGGCGGGTTGCCGCAGCTCTACGTGCTCGAAACCTACGGCGGCGCTCGGCGTAAAATCGCCATCGCATCGCACCACTGGCGCCGGCCGGTTGGGCAAGTGCACGTGCGCGTCGTCGACGAAAGCTCCGGCCTCGAAACCGCCGCGCGCATTTACACCGTCGCCTCCGACGGAAAATCATATCCCCCCGCCGATGCCTACGCCCGCATCGCCGGCATTCGCATGACCTATCGATCGGGCGAGCACATCTTCCACTCTTCAGGCGACTTCACACTCGAAGCCCCGGTCGGGAAAATCACGGTCGAGGCGGTCAAAGGTTTCGAATATCGTCCGGCCCGCCAGGAGATCGAAATCCGTTCCGGCGAAGTCGCAAATCTCACGCTCCGCCTGCAGCCGATCGTCAGCATGCGCGCCAAAGGCTGGTACAGCGGCTCCACCCACGCCCACATGAACTATGGCGGCAACCTGCGGAACACTCCCGAAAACATGCTGCTGATGGGCCGCGCCGAAAACCTGGATGTAGTCAACGCGCTGGTTGCCAACAAAGACAATCGCATCATGGACTGGGAATACTTCGTCCAGGGAGGCGGCGCGCATCCCGCTTCCAAGCCGGATGTCGCCTTCATCGTGGGTGAAGAATACCGGCCGCCCTTTTGGGGCCACACCTTCCTCATTGGCCTGCGCGATCACTTGATCTCCCCGTTCCTTACCGGTTACGCGGGCACGGCCATCGAAAGTTTGTACCCCACCAACACCGACATGTTTCGCAAGGCCAAAGCGGAGGGCGCAGTTACAGGCTACGTTCACCCATTCGGCGGCGGCGACGGCGATCCGGCAAAAGGGTCGCTCGGTGGCGCCAAAGCCTTCCCTATCGATGTCGCGCTCGGCACCGTCGACTGCCTGGAATGGTCCACGTCCTCACATGCTTCCCTGATCGTCTGGCATCACGCGCTCAACAACGATTTCCCAATCGCCGCCACCGGGGGCGAGGACTCCAACACCAGCCTTCATCACCACACCATGCTGGGCAGCGTGCGCACGTATGCGTATGTCGGCCCCAAGCTGGACGCGCGCGCATGGATTGACGCTGTCGGCCAGGGGCACAGCTTCGAAAGCAATGGCCCGCTGCTGGAGTTCCGTATCAACAACCAGATCGCGGGTGACGTCATCCATCTCCCGAAGGGCGGCGGCGACATCGAACTGGAAGCGCAGGTATGGTCATGGCTGCCGCTTACCCGCGCCGTAATCTATCACGAAGGAAAAATCTGGAAGGAGGTTCCGCTGGACGCCGACCGTATGAACGGCCGGCTGCGCACCAAGGCCCACGTCACCGAGAGCGGCTGGTATTCCTTTACCGCCGAAGGCGAGGGCAAGCCGCACTCTCAAGATCCCTCTTACCCGCAGGCCGTGAGCAACCCTATCCGCGTCTACGTGGGCGATCAGAAGATTCGCAGCCGCGCCTCAGCCGAGTATTTTGCGGCGTGGCTCGACAAGCTTTGGAAAATGACCGATGCCGCCGGCGAGTGGCGCTCTCCGAAAGAGCGCGACCACGTCCTGCAGCAATTCGAGGAGGCGCGCCAAGTCTTCCAGGCGCGTGCCAGGGAAGCCGATAGCAATTGAGCAATCGGCTGGATTAGGCTCTCCGTCGACCGGCTGCCCGTGTAAATGTGGAATCCTACGTAGATGCTCCCTTTAGACGGCATCCGCGTTTTGGATTTCTCGCACGCCCTCGCCGGTCCGTACTGCACCATGCTCATGGCACAGTACGGATCCGATATCTTCAAGGTCGAATCGCCCGACGGCGGCGACGTTGGACGTGCCTGGGGTCCTCCATTTACCGGCGAAGACGCATCCTATTTTCTGGGCATCAATACCGGAAAACGCAGCCTGGCGATCGATCTGAAAACACCGGAAGGAATCGCGCTATGCCTCGATTTAATCGAACACGTCGACATATTGATCGAAAATATGCGGGCGGGAACGCTGGAGCGGCTGGGGCTGGGATACGAAGCGGCGCGCGCGAGGAATCCGCGAATCATTTATTGCTCGGTGAGCGGGTACGGCCAGACCGGACCCTCGCGCGACGAGCCCGCGATGGATTTGATCCTGCAGGCAGCCAGCGGTCTGATCAGCATCACCGGGGTCGAAGGCGGCGAACGAGTGCGCGCCGGCCACTCAGTCGCCGATATCAGCGCGGGTATGTTCGCGCTGATCGGTATTCTGCTGGCGCTCGAAGCGCGCAACCGCACCGGCGTGGGCCAGTTCGTTGACGTTTCCATGCTCGACTGCATGATTTCGGCGATGTCCTCGAATTTCGCTTATTTCACGGGATCGGGCGTGGTTCCGGGCCCGCTGGGGACGCGCTTCGGCGCCATTGTCCCGTATCGCGGATTCCCGACCGCGGACCGCGACATCGTGATCGCAGTGGCGAGTCCCAAATTATGGCCGGAGTTTTGCGCTGCCATCGACCGGCGCGAACTCGCCTCCGATCCACGCTATACGACCAATCCGCTGCGCGTGGTGAATCGCGAGGAACTGGAGGCCCTGATCGGCCGGATCTTCCGCTCCAACGGCAGCGCATACTGGATCGAAAAGTTGCGTGCCAGAGGGATTCCGTGCACGTTGGTGCGTAGCTTCGACGAAGTGGTAGCTGATCCGCAGGCGGCGCATCGTGAAATGTTCCCGTCGGTCGACGGCGTCCGCGTGACGGGAGCGCCAGTCAAGTTCTCAGCTTCGCCGGGATGCGTCACGCGTCGCGCTCCTCGCCTCGGCGAGCACACCGAAGAAGCATTGAAAGAGCTGCTCGCGCTGGACGAAGCCGCGCTTGAGCGCCTTACGCGCGAAGAAATCATTTATACGCCAGTGCGTCGCGGGTGATAGCTTGGTTAATAGCTGTGGACCAGTTCCACGCTGATCCCGCCAGCCGAGTCCGTATCCATATAGGCATACTGCCCCGACCCCGGCTTCCCCACATCTCCCCAAGCCCCCGACTGTCGCACGTGGTAGCCCAATTTTTCATAGGCCGCGACTGACTTCGCCAGATCTTCAACCGGCATCCCTATGTGCTGGATCCCTTCCCGATGGTGTTTATTCAGGAAGTCCGCATAGATATTCGCCGGGCTCGGCGGCGGAAAGATCCACTCATAGGGGAACTGTGTGTGGCGCTGATAGCCGACCTCAAACGCCAGCGAAAGCGGCTTATCTCTGTACCGGGAGTCCGCACGCGGCGCTGCCTGCTGCATCGGGAAAGCCGGGAACCCCAACCCCTCCCAGTAAGCCGATACCGCTGCCGCATCCCACACTACCGGGCTGAAGTGCGACACCACGGCCGGCCCCGCCGACGCCTGCATTCCCCCCGGCCCGGACACCAACCCCAGTACAAACTTCCCCTCCGGCTCCGTATCGAAGTAGGTATAGGTCACGGGGACGCGGTCGCGCTGCACCGTCACCTGCTGCAACACCCCCACCCCTTTTCCCGTCATCCGCAGAATTTCCTTCTCCATAGCCTGCCGGCTCGGAACCGCATGCACGATCGAGAGGATCCCGTCGCCATGCTTGGCCAGGAAACTCGTATAGGCATTGTTCTGGCCCTCGGCCGGCTGGATCATATCCACGGTCAGATTGCCCAGATGTCCGGTGATCTGCCACGCATAGATGGTGACTGGCTTGCCGCGGAACTGGCCCACCAGTTGGATGTTGGGATATTCCTGAATATCGGACAGCCCCAGCGCCGCCCACGCCGGCCTGACCTTGTCGATGTTCCCCACCACCCATGTCACCCGGTTGACCGTTTTGTAGTAACCAGGAAGCTGGGCCGAGCACACCGCCGCCAGCGAAAACACGAGAACGAGACAACGTAAGAGTCTCAACCGAATCTCCTTCTGGATTAGATACTCTAGCTGAAATTCCAATTCGCAGCAAAGCCTTCCCAGATGTGCTAAAACAAAGCATCTGTCCGTTGATCGGGGAATGCATGGAACGCACGATATTGGTTCTGGTGCTAGGAATAACCACGGCAGTCAGCCTGCCGGCGCAGGGGACCGCGGGCGCCGCGAACTCCAAGACGACCTTCACCAGGGATGTCGCGCCCATCCTGCAACAAAACTGCCAGACTTGCCATCGGCCCGGCGAAGCGGCTCCCTTCTCGTTGCTCACCTATGAACAGGCGCGTCCGTGGGCCAAGGCCATCAAGTACGCGGTGCTGGCGAAGAAGATGCCTCCGTGGTTCGCCGATCCGCAGTTCGGAAAGTTTGCGAATGATGCCTCTTTGTCCCAGCGCGACATCAACACGCTGGTGGCTTGGGTGGACGCCGGGGCTCCCCTGGGCGATCCCAAGGAAATGCCCGAGCCCAGGCAATTCGTCGAGGGTTGGACGATTCCAAAGCCGGATATCGTCTTCCAACTGCCCAAGCCATTCGCAGTGCCAGCCACCGGGGTATTGGAGTATCAGTACGTGATTATCCCCACCGGCTTTACCCAGGACACCTGGGTGCAGCAGGTACAGGCCGCGCCGACCAACCATAGCGTCGTCCATCACATCGTGGCTTACGTGCGCGTCCCCGGCTCCAACTACTTCAAGGACATGCCGAAGAACCAGTTCTTCGAGGCGCCCCCGGCCAAGAATGACGGTGCCAAAGCGCCCAAGGACGACGTGCCGAACGACTGGCTCACGGGTTACGCGCCCGGCCAACCGCCCGACATGTTCAAGCCGGGGCAGGCGAAGCTGATTCCCGCCGGCTCAGACATCGTGCTCGAGATCCACTACATGCCGGAGGGCAAGGCCACAACCGACCAGTCGCGGCTGGGTCTGGTGCTCGCCAAAGAGCCGCCCACCGAGCGCGCGATGACTCTTTCGGCCGGCAATTCGTCGTTCAAGATTCCGCCCGGTGACCCGAACTTCGCCGTGGATGCATCCTACACTATGCCGGAGGACGTGACGCTGCTCGGCCTTCATCCGCACATGCACATGCGCGGCAAATCCGCGGCGTACCGGATCGCCTTCGCCGACGGAAAGACGGAGACCCTGCTGAAAGTGCCCCACTACAATTGGCGCTGGCAGCTCTGGTACGACTTCGCCGAACCCATCAAGCTGCCCAAGGGCACGAAGCTCGAGTGCACCGAGCATTTCGACAACTCGAAGAACAATCCGGAGAATCCGGACCCCACCAAGACGGTGATCTGGGGCCAGCAGAGCTATGACGAGATGGTGGTTTGCATGTTCAACGTGACCTTCGATGCCAACATCACCACCAGGCAGATGCTCGCGCCGGCCCGTCCGAAACCGGCCGAAGGAGAGTCGAAGGCTTCGGTGACGGGCGAAGCTCAGAAACAAGAATAAGGGCCGCATCCAACGAGGGAGCCCGGATGATTACACGCCGGATGATCAAGCGCCTTATGATCAAAGGACAGATGGATGCAGCGGGGCTGAAGCTCAGTCTCGCCCTTTTCGCAGTCTCCACTTGCCTCCTCGCCGCCTCGCAGAACATCAGCACAGGGGAACAGCCAATGGCGGTCGCGGTCAATGAGACCACCAACAAGGCCTACGTCGTCAACCACAACAGCAATTCCGTCACCGTCATCGACGGAAAGACGCGCACCGCCATCGCGACCATCCAGACCGGCGCGGGGCCTGAAGGCATCGCCGTCAACCCGCTCACCAACAAGGTGTACGTCGCCAATGCCACCGAGAGTTCGGTAACCGTGATCGATGGCGCCACTGACACCGTTGCCGCCACGGTGCGCACCGGCAGCTACTGCCAGGCCCTCGCCGTGAATTCCGCGACCAACAAGATTTACGTGGCCAACAACTTCGGCCACAGCGTCACGGTCATCGACGGCGCCACCAACGGAGTGACCACGTTCCGGGTAGGCCAGGGCCCGCGCGCCATCGTAGTGAACCCGGTCACCAACAAGATCTACACGGCGAACTACGGCAGCCAGGACGCAACCGAGATCGATGGCGCCACCAACGCCATCACCTCCGTGCCCACGGGCAAGCATCCCTGGGCCATCGCGGTTGACAGCCGCGCCAACAAGACCTACGTGGTCAGCGAGGACAGCGCCCGCGTCTCCATCCTCGACGGCGCCACGGGCACAACGAAGAATGTCACGGTCGGCGATATCCCCTTCGCGGTCGCAGTCAATCCCGCGACGAACAAGGCCTACGTCCTCACCTACGCCGGGAACACGATGGCGGTGATCGACGGCGCCACCGGCACGGTGACGAAAACGCTGCCTCTCGCCGCGCATCCCTCGGCGATCGCCGTCAACCCAAAGACCAGCCAGATCTACATCGCCACTCAGAACACCGCGACTGTGCTGGTGCTCGACGGCAAGACCAACGCTGTCACGGCGACCGTGAAGGCCGGCACCATCCCCTACGCGATGGCCGTCGATGCAGCCGCCAACCAGGTCTACGTGGCAAACTTTAGCAGCGACAATGCAACGGTGATCCATGCTGTGATACATGGTCCAGCATCGCACTGACGCCGGCTGCGTCTGCTCATTGGAGCAGATCCACACGACGAGGTAGATCCATATGACGTTCACAAGATCTCCAATCAGTCTCCCGATGCTCTGCCCGCTCGTGCTGCTCGTCCTCTGCGCGGTCCCGGCCGGCGCGCAGTCGCCGAATGCATGGCCGCGGCCGCCCAAGTTTCGCGTTGTGGCGTTGGCGGAGCGCGGCGGCGGCGACCATCAGAATTTCGTCGATGCGGCCAGGCTCTACTTGAACAAGCTGGCCGCCGAGAACGACTTCGCGGTTGACTACATCACCGGCACGGAGCGCATCAATGACGAGTCTCTCGCGCAGTACAAGCTCTTCATTCAACTTAACCATCCGCCCTATCGCTGGGCGCCCATCGCGAAAAAGGCCTTCGAGGATTACATCACCCTGGGAAAGGGCGGGTGGATCGGCTTCCACCACGCAACCCTACTCGGCGACTTCGACGGATACCCCATGGACCCCTGGTTCTCGCAGTTCCTTGGCGGCATCCGCTTTACCCACTACCTGCCGGACTTCGCCAAGGCCACGGTAAAGATCGAGGACCCGTCCAGCCCGCTCGCCAAAGGACTGCCGTCGTCGTTCGTGATCGATAAGGAAGAGTGGTACACCTGGAACAAGTCGCCGCGCCCGAACGTGCATGTGCTGGCTACGGTCGACGAGTCCAGTTACGTACCGAACACCATGATCAAGATGGGCGGTGACCACCCCGTAGTCTGGTCGAACCCGCATTACAAGGCCCGCAACGTTTACATCTTCATGGGCCATCACGGCGGACTGTTTGACAATCCGGCCTTCGTGCAGTTGTTCCGAAACGCTATCTTCTGGGGGGCGGGTCAATGAGGAAATACTTCGTTTGCATCGCGCTCTGTCTCGCCTTGCTCCTCTTGGGTAACAGTGCGTTTGCGCAAGCCGCCGGCCAACCAACTCCACCGCCCAGGGTGCTGCTCTTCTTCTCCCTGAACGTCGAGGCCGATCACATGCTCTTCGCGACGGATGCCATGAAATTTTTTGCCGAACAGGCAGACAAACACGATTTTCGCGTGGAAGCCACCAGCAACTGGGCGGACATGAACGACGAGAACCTGAAGCAGTACAAGCTAGTCGTCTGGCTCAACAGCATTCCCCCCAGCACGCAGCAGCAGGCCTTCCAGCGATATATGGAGAACGGCGGCACATGGCTCGGCTTCCACGTCGCCGCCTATAACGATAAGAATTCGCGCTGGGCGTGGTTCAAGCAATTCATCGGCGGCGGGGCCTTCGGCGTCAACAACTGGCCGCCGCTGCCTGCCAGGCTCATCGTCGATGACACCGGGAGTCCCGTCACGCGCGGCATTCCGAAGGCGTATCTCTCGCCCACCAACGAATGGTATTCCTGGCGTCCCAGTCCGCGCCTCGACAAGAACGTCCACGTGCTGCTGACTCTGGACCCCACCCAATACCCGCTCGGCATCAAAGGTTTGATTACGCAGAAGGATCCGGACGTGCCAGTGGTCTGGACGAACACGAACTTCAAGATGCTCTACATGAACATGGGCCACGGCGACAAAGTCTTCACCAGCGCCACGCAGAACAAACTGTTTGAGAACGGAATACTTTGGCTCTTAGGAAAGAACTAATCGCGGAGATTGACGGGCTTGCGGGACGTACAACCGAGCCAATTCCGCAGTTTGCGGCTTCGGAGGAATCTCGTTGAGCCAGAACTGCGAGACCTCGTGCCGGACCGGGGACGAATGGTTGTGGGGATGGGATCAGACTCCGGGAATCGTATCGGTGTGGGCGGAGGGTGATGGACGCGCCGTGGTGTGGCGCCGGATGGCGGAGACGGGTGAGTTGGTGCGTGAGGAGGCGCGGTTCCGGCCGTGGCTGGTGCTCGATCGCCTTGATGATCTTTGGCATCTCGGTGCACGGCTTGGTCAGGAAGGGACGGCGGGCGCGCTGGTGAGTTATCGCGAACTCGACGGTCCCGGTACGCTGCGGTATCTCGTCTGCGCCGACGATTGGAAGACGCTGACCGCGGCGGTTTTGGAAGGTGCAACGCGGCGGCTGGGACGGCGCATCGGGCACCTGCGGGATTTGGGAAAGGCCGCCGTACTGGCCCTGCCGCCAGAGGAACAGTACCTGGTCGCGACAGGGCGGGCATATTTCCGCGATCTCTTGTTCGACCAACTACACCGGATGCAGTTCGATCTGGAGACCACAGGGCTGGATCCCGAGCGCGATCGGATCTTCATGGTGGCGGTGCGGGACCAGTCGGGTACAACGGAACTGCTTGAGGCGCGCGGCGACGGGGATGCCGGCGAGGCCGAACTGATTCGCCGGCTTGTCGCGAAAGTGAAAGCGGCAGATCCGGATGTAATCGAGAACCACAACTTGCATGGATTCGACCTGCCGTTCCTGGATCGCCGGGCGCGCATCCTGGGAGTTCCTCTCGGGCTAGGTCGGATCGGACCTCCGGGATTGCGCCAGCGTGCAGCCCGGCGCGGGACTGCGAGCAGTACCGACACGGCCCGCCGCGTGCGGTTCGTCGCACCTGGTCGTGAGCTGATAGACACGCTCGATGCGGTACTGCGCTACGACTTCGCCACACGCGAGCTGCCGAATCATGGGCTCAAAGCGGTCGCGCGGCACCTTGGCCTCGCCGGCCCGAATCGCGAACACATTCGCGGCGACCAGATTCACACGGTATACCGCCGCGACCCGGATCGTGTACGCCGCTACGCGACTGCGGATGTGGAGGAAGTCGCTGGAGTGGCGCGGATGCTCGGCGGCGCCGCATTCGCACTGGCGCAAATGACCCCGCGGCGGTACGAGCGGCTCGCCGATGCCGGGGCGGCCACAGGTGTGATCGATCCTATGCTGGTGCGTGCATACCTGCGCGCAGGGATGGCATTGCCCGCACACCAGCCTGGCGATGGAACGCCGCACAGTGGCGCTGCCCTGCACCTGTTCGCGACCGGCGTGGCACGGCGAGTGGTGAAGGCGGATGTCGCAAGCCTCTATCCGTCGTTGATGCGCGCGTACCGAATCGGCCCGGCGCGCGACCACCTTGGCGCCATGCTCGCGCTGGTAGACCGGCTGGTGGAGCGTAGGCTTGCTGCGAAGGCGAACGCCAAGGCGGCGCCCCCGGGATCGGCGGAGCGCTATGCGCATGAGGCCATGTCGGCGGCCATGAAGCTCGTTGTAAACTCAGCCTACGGATACCTTGCCGCAGGCGGCGAGCTTACGCGGTTCGCGGATGTGCATGCGGCGAACCAGGTGACCCGGCACGGCCGTGAAACCCTGGACCTGATGTGCCGGGAACTCGCCGCTCGGGGTGTGACACTGCTGGAGGCGGACACCGACGGCGTCTACTTCGCGGTGCCCGCGGGGTGGAGCGAGGCGGACGAACGGCGCGTGGTAGCTGAGGTCGCCGCACTCCTTCCTCCACTCGTGCAACTGGAGTTTGAAGGCCGTTATGCGGCCATGCTGTCGCACGAGCCCAAGAATTACGCGCTCCTCGCCTATGACGGTTCACTCCTACTTCGTGGGGTCGCGTTCCGTTCGAGCCGTGCAGAGCCCTTCGGAGAGACTTTCCTGCGACAGTCTATCGCCCGCCTACTTGCGGAGGATGTAGGCGGCGTACGCGACGTATACGTCGCCGCGCTCGATTCTCTGCGCCGTCGCGAACTGCCGGTGTATGAAGTATCGTCCAGAGTGAGGCTGACCAAGACGCCAGCGCAATACCTCGAAACCCGCGACACCCGCCGTGAGCTGCCGTACGAAGCGATGCTCGCGAGCGGCCGCACGTCGTGGAGTGCCGGTGACCGCATCCGGATCTATCGCACGAAGTCCGGCTCCGGTGGTGTGATCGAGGAACCTGAAGACGGAACAGTCGCGATCGAAAGAGCCGAGGGTCGGGACTATGATGTCGAGCACTATGTGCGTGTCCTGCGTGAGACGTTCGCAGCACGCCTGCAACGCGCGTTTGCTCCTGGCGACTACGAGGCCCTGTTCGCAGATCCCGACCAGATGTCGCTTTTTACACCACCACTCGCAACAATACACACAGTTCTCACCGGTGCTGAACTTCCGAGTTCGCGGCATGAATGAGCGCGTTAATATAGTGCTCCTTACTCAATCGATTATTGAGCGGGCATGCTGAGCAGCTCTCGATAGAGTTTTTCACCAACGGCCTTGTGAACTGCGGTGGATGGGTGCCCCGCGTGGTAATAGAAGTGCGCCGCTGGCGCCGAACACGGGCTCGGGTCTTCATCGAAGATGGCCCTGCCGGCGCATGCTTCCTTTGTATTTTCGATTCCGTATTGAGCGGGGTTGCGCATAATTTCGTCGAAGAAGAAGCCCCACTTGCTCAGGCCGACAGAAGCCCCGGGAATATCACCCGCGATCTCTTTTGGGATATGCCCCAACTCGGGATTGAGCCGTTGTCCCACCGCGCTGAAACCAGGGATCGCCGTTGGCAGCAGGGCCACCATGAAGCGCCGGCCACCCAAACTGTAAAGGATCTTGATCTCGCCTTTCAGATTCTCGACCGTCGTCTCACTCGGCAGAGATTTGTCGTTTAATCCCCCCGCTAAAAAAAAGAGGGTCGTCTTCGGATCGAATGTAATCGCATGCGAGCGAACCCGCGTCGCGAAATCTTCCACCTGGTCGCGCATTCCCAGACCGAGTAGGGCATCCTTTATTCTGCGTCCGGAACCGCTGCCGGTACGAGCGCCGCTGACCGCAAAGTTCAGGCTCTTCCCGGCTGCATTGGGGTCGTTAGCCGGCAACAGCGAAATACCCAACTGCTCAGCCATGTAGACGACCGCCGTAGGACCGTTGCCGTCCAGATAGCCCGCGCCGCTGTCTGAGTAGCTGTCTCCGAAGACATAGATTCGGTCGTAGAGAGTGGAAGTGGCTGCCATCCCACTCCCGACAAGAACCGCTAACACGCTGGTCCAGAGCAAAGGCTTCGAGCTGTCCGTCATATTCCTAATACTACTCCGCCCCTCTGTATAGTCGTGCTCCTGGACCATGCCGTGGAAAATATTTGACGGCACGGTCTTAGAAGGCTTGGAAGGCTTGACTTTAGCGGTGTCGAAATGATAGTTTCCGCTGTATCGAGGCTGGCCGCGTCGTTTCGAATGCGGCAGGAGGGGTGCATGCGGTTCCCTAAGGTTGTCTCCATTTGCGTTTTCTGGCTCTGTTCGCCACTGGCTTTGTTCGCCCAGGGGGACCGTGGGACCATCACTGGCACGGTGACCGATGCCACCGGCGCGCCAATGCCGAATGTTGCGGTGAGCATCGCCAACACCGCCACCAACACATCGGTCCGTGTCACCACCACCAGCACCGGCGAGTACAACGTCGCCAGCTTGCAACCCGGCCTGTATCGCGTCGAAATTGTGGCGCCCGGTTTTAAGCGCTTTGTCGAAGGCGGTGTCCAGGCTGCGGCGGGAAGTTCGGTCAGGCTGGATGCCACGCTCGAGGTTGGCCAGGTCACCGACTCCGTCGAAGTCCGTGCCCAAACAGTTCAGTTGCAAACCGAAAATGCCAAGGTCACCAGCTCGGTGGAGAACAAGTTGATCGACGAGTTGCCTCTGGTGGTGGGCGGCGCCATGCGCAGTCCGTTCGACCTGGTGACTATGATTCCGCAGGCCAGAGGCAGTGGGACCACGCTCATGATCGGGGGCGGACAGGCGGCAGCATGGGGCGCGACACTGGATGGGCTTTCGGTGAATACCAACCGCGCCGGCGACGCGGGCGAGACCGCGTACCTTACGCCGTCAGTGGAAGCCATCACGGAGTTTGCGGTTGAGACCAACGGGTTCAAAGCTGAGTATGCGCAGGCGGGCGGAGGCATGATCACCTTCGCGTCGAAATCCGGAACCAACGCATTCCACGGTACCGCTTATGACTTCGTTCGCAACGACGATTTCGATGCACGCGGCTTTTTCGCCACCCAGCGCTCAATCTATAAGCAGAATGATTTCGGCGCTTCGGCCGGCGGCCCGGTGATTGTGCCCAAGCTGTACAACGGCAGGGACCGCACGTTTTTCTTCGTCAACTACGAAGGTTTCCGTAACCGGATCGGCTCGAATGGCAGCACCCTTAGCGTTCCCACGCCGGAAATGTACACCGGTGACTTTTCCAAGTGGGTGGATGCCAAAGGAGCCTTGCTGCCCATCTACGATCCGGCAACCACGCAGCCCAATCCTTCAGGCAGCGGTTTTGTGCGCACGGTCTTTCCCAGCAACCAGATTCCGCAAAGCCTGTTCAGCGCCGTAAGCAAGGAGATCATTCCATTTGGCCAGGTGGTGACGCCGAATCGGCCGGGGCTGGTGCCGGGAACGTCCGGATACGTGCGCAACAATTACGTGGTCACCGGCGGCACCACCACCAGCCCGACGGACAAGATCAGCGCCAAGCTGGATCAAAACTTCGGCTACAAACATCACTTGTCTTTCTTCTTCAATCACACGGTTTACGACAGTAAGCCCGGACCGAGCGGCGTGGTGGGGTTGCCCCAGCCCTTGTGGAACGGGCAGGTCTCGCACTATGAAGCCAACGATTACCGGATGAGTCACGATTGGACCATCACACCGAGACTGCTCAACCATTTTTCCATTGGCGGAAATACCTTTTTTAAGAACTCGTATTCGCCGAATTCCGGAAAGAACTGGAAAGACAAGGTATGCATCAAGAATGCTGTGGATTGCAATGTCAATTTTCCCAATCTTTCCTTCAGCGACGAAACCGGATGGGGAAGCACGACATACAACGGCACCGAACAGCCGAACTGGTCTATCAAGGAAGACCTCAGCTGGGTGCGCGGCGCACACATCATGAAGTTCGGGTACGCCTTTACCAGCCAGCGGGCCAACGGCTTCGGGCAGCAGAACATCTCCGGCCAGGCCAGCTTCAGTTTCCTCGAAACGGGCGTTCCCGGCGTGACCACGGCCACCAGCGGCAGTTCCTTCGCCTCTTTCCTGCTGGGCGTTGCCGACAGCGGCGCCACTGAGACCATTCGCTACGTCCCACAAACTTTTGCCTACCACGGATTCTATGCTCAGGACGACTGGCGTGTCTCGAAACGGCTGACGATGAATTTCGGACTGCGCTACGAATTCACGCTGCCGCCCGTGGCCGGCGGCGATCAGTACGAGGACTTCTCGCCAACCACGCCGAATCCCGCCGTAAACAACTATCCAGGCGCGCTGATTTTTGCAGGTACCGGACCCGGCCGCCAGGGCACCAGAAGCCTGGTGCCCGGCTGGTATGGCGCCATAGGACCGCGCATCGGCCTGGCATACTCCGTGAATTCGAAGACTACGATTCGCGCGGGCTTCGCACGGTCCTTCAGCCGCGTGACGGTGGTGGCCAGCAGCAGCCACTATTCCGGATTCATCGGACAGTACGCCTTCGCCTCCACCAATCAGGGCATCACACCGGCATTCAACTGGGATCAGGGCCTGCCTTCTTACCCGCTGCCGCCGCTGATCGATCCGTCCTTCTCGAATAACGGCAACACTGACTATTGGCAGGGCCAGAACGCCACCCGCGCGCCGGAATCGTATAACTGGACCTTCTCAATTCAGCGGGCGATTGCCCGCGACACCACGTTCGAAGCCAACTACAATGCCACTGTAGGTGCGCACCTGCAAACGGGACTGGTGAACATCAACCAGGTGCCTATGTCGACCGTAAACAACTTGATTGCTAAATTGGGACCAACTCAGGCCATCAATCTGCTGAACTCAAGTATCACCTCGCCGGCGGCGGTGGCGGCGGGAATCCCGATTCCGTATCCCAACTTCACCAACCCGGCGGTGCAGCGTTCCCAAACCGTTAATCAGGCCCTCAGGCCGTTCCCTCAATATCTGACCATCGACACTAGCCAAAGCGGCGGCGACAAGAGCGGCCATTCCACATACAACGCGCTGGTTCTGAGATTAAACCACCGCCTGCGCGCGGGGCTGACTATGCAGTGGAGTTACTCGCTGTCCAAACTGCTGACCGATTCCGACACCTATTATGCGAACAGCGGTTTCGCGCAGGACCAGGGCAACCGGCGCCTCGAAAAGTCGATTGGTCAATATGACCAGACTCACTCTCTGAAGTTCAACACGATCTACGAATTGCCGTTCGGCAAGGGACGGCGCTGGGCGACGCATGGCTTGGCCAGTTGGGTAATTGGCGGCTGGCGGGCCGGCGCCATTCAAGTTTATGCAAGTGGTCTGCCTCTGGCAGTGACACGCAACAATCCACTGCCGATTTTCGATGGATCCGACCGGCCGACGATCACCACTTATGATGGTTGGTTGATGCCAGTGAGCGGCAGGTTCGATCCAGCCAAAGATCTGTACCTGAACATCGCGGCGTTTCCCGCGCAACTGCCCTATGTGATCGGGAATGAGACCCGTTACAACCCGAAAGCCCGCGGCTTCTGGAACAAGAATGAGAATGTGAGCTTGAGCAAATCCTTCCAGATGACGGAACGCTTCAAGCTGGATTTCCGCGCCGAAGCTTTCAATCTTCTGAACCGGACCATCTTCGGCAACCCGAATTCCAGCCTGAACAGCAACTCATTCGGCCTGGTTACCAGCCAGTCGAACTCACCGCGCCAGATGCAAATGGCGCTGAAGTTGTACTGGTAGTTTTCCCAAACTCGGACACTCGGCACAGATTGCGGGACGACGCTCATCTGAGACGGTCTTCAGTAAACCACCTGGAGATCTGTTACACCGAATACCAAGTGAACCAGTAACGAGCTTTCCCGGTAGCGCCGGCAATCTTGTTGCCGGTGGGTTATTCGGCATCCGGCAAACACCGGCAACAAGATTGCCGGCGCTACCGAAAACTAAGTGACATTGGGCGGTTTCGCCTGCGAGTCTTTAAACAGTGTGCGATTTATCGCGAGACCTCTGAGCGTCTCTCCGGCCGCAACCAGCGCCAGCGCTCCCAGGATCCCCACCAGCGTCAATATTCCGCCCAAAATCACCGAAGCCGGTCGATACCGCATCGTCACCGTATGCAATCCCGCCGGCACCATCACACCCCGCATGGCCCCGTTCACCTCATAAATCTGCGCCGCCTTGGCATCCACACGCGCCCGCCATCCCGGAAAGTACGTGTCAGAGAGAATCACCATGCCCGGGCACGACATGTTAGCCCGAATCAGCAAACGATCCGCGCCGTGTTCCAGCAAATCGATCCAATCGCGTCCGTCGCAAGGATTGAGAGCCGGCGCCTTCCCCACCATCACCGCCTGGCCGTGCATCTCCGGCAGATGCCCCATCATCACCGAATTGCCTTCCTCCATATCGCGGACCTCCACCAGCCTGTGCACGGCCCAGGCCCGCGGAAACACCGCGTTGTTCCGGTAGACCTTCATGCCGCTCCGGCCGCTGAAAACTTCGTCGCCTGCGCCCTCCGTGGGGTGCGTCGCGATGGTGTAAGCCACACCGTAGAGCAGGCGCGCCTCCACCCTGTGAAACTCGAAGCTGAGCAGGTTGCTGGTGACGCTGGCCAGTGACCCGCCCCACATCGGCACGTCATGCACCGCCCCCCAGTTCGCATTGAAGGCACCGTCCGCAACGTTGGCCCGGTGGAATCCCGGCTGCTTCCTCAGAAAGTCCGCCACGTCGGAATTCGCGTTCATCTGCTCGGTCCACCGCTCACGCCCCTCATCCGTCCGCGGCGTGAACACCGGCACGTAGTTGTTCCCCAACTCCAGCAGCAGCAGCCCCGTCATCAGCACGCCCGCCTGACTCGCCGTCACCGCTCCCCGCATTCGGGCAAACAGCAGCGCCCCCAGCAGCAGAGCCAGGAAGGCCGTGATCGCCACTCCGTCGTCTCCAGGAAACGTCATCTTGTTGGCAAAGTAGACCGCCTGAAAAACGGCTAGCGTGAAAACCCCGAACGAAATTACGGTCCACATCACCCGCCTGGGCCACGGAGAGGGCTTTCCGGAATTCAACTGGTCCATGCCGAACGCCGCCAGCACCGCCACGCCGAATTGGAAGATGAGAATCGCGGTCGAAGGCGATCGCGCCTTGTCCAGGTCCGGAATAACTGAGTAGAGGAAGCCTTGAAAAACGCTGTATTGTCCGATTGAGTAAAGGATTCCGCCCAGCGCCACTGCGCTCATCAGGCGTACGCGATGGTCCCGCCAGAAGGCCGCCACCCCGATCCCCGCCAGAGCCAATGCCACAATCCCCACGAACGGATCGAAGTTCGCCTTAATCCCGGGGAATACCAGGCCCAGCAGATTCTCCGGCTTGAAACTGTACTGTGCGTGGACGTAATAAGGCACCGGCTGATTCCACGCCAGCGGCTCCGGCGCTCCTACCCACCGCTTCGCCAGGTGGGCATATTCCGACGCTGGAAGAATCTGCAGCGCGCTGGTCAATCCAGTGATGAGAAACGCGGTCATCGCCGCCAGAGCCACCCGCTGGTCCAGCCGGCCGGAGCGGAAAATGTAATACAGCCACGCGCCGGCCGCCGCCAGCGTCGTAAAAAACGGAAGCTGGTGATGCCCGCTCAGCCATGCCACTCCCAGAAACATTCCCGATAAAGCCGCGCTCCCCCAGCGATTCTTTCCGCGCACCGCCCGCAGCAAAAACAAGAACACCAGCGGCGCCCAGATGGCCCCGTTCACCATCTGCGGCCATCCGGTGCTGCCCACCACGCCGCCCACCCCGAACGCCAGGCCCGCCACGGTCGACGCCACGCGCGACCGGCCCAAATCACGGCATAGCAAATAGCAGAACGCCACCGCCAGAAACCGGATAACCACGAAATACCATTGCAGAGCCAGTGTGGAAATCTGCCCGTGATCGAGCGGCAGATTAAACAGGATCCAGTTCAGCGGATAGGTGCCGCCCGGCTGCGCCTGCCCTAGCAGCGGCTGGCCGGCCCACAGGTATGGATCCCACAGCGGAAATGTGCCCGCATGCCACGAACGCGCCTGCACCGCAAACCAGGGCATCACCTGCGTGGCCAGGTCCGGGCCCCATACCCAATCGTATTGGGATGTGAGCGTGAGCTTCCAGTAGAAGCCCGCGACGATGGCAAGCAACACGATCGCCATGCGCAGCCGGCCCGGAAATCGCCCGGAGTTGAAACTCGCCCTGAAATTCACGAGTTCTCATTATCACCCGACGCCCGGGGCATCCGCCCCGCGGAGTAAAGGCCGCTAGTTCAAAAGCGTTCCCTGCCGCAGATACGCCGGCGTGTCCAAGTCATCCATGTCCAGCTCCATCACAGGGTCAGCCTCGGCCACCCGCATCGGCTCGGGCTCAGGCACCGGTTCGCGAACCGGGATGTGTTCGATCACGGGCTCCGGCTCAGACGGCCGCGGTTGCATGCGCACCACGGGGACCACGATACTGGGCCGCTCCGCAATCGGAGCATTTTCGGGCTGGAATCCGGTGGCGATCACTGTGATCTTGACGGCATCCGCCATGGACTCGTTCAGAATCACGCCGAAGTTGATCTGCACCTCGTCGCAGTCGGCGGCTTCCCGAATGATCGAGCAGGCTTCGTTCACTTCATGCAGGCCCAGCCGGCTGGACCCCGTGATGTTGATCAGAATGCCGCGCGATCCGGCGATGCGCGAATCTTCCAGCAGCGGAGAACTGATGGCCTGGCGCGCCGCGTCTACTGCCGCCTTTTCGCCGCGGCCGATGGCTGTCCCCATCATGGCGTAGCCCATGCCGACCATAGTCGCCTTGATGTCCGAGAAATCGCGGTTGATCAGACCCGGCGTGATGATAATGTCGCTGATGCCCTGCACCGCCTGGCGCAGAAGATCGTCCGCCACCTTGAACGATTCAAAGAAACTGGTGCCGCGCGGCGTCAGCGCCAGCAGCCTGTCATTGGGAATCGCGATCACGGTATCCACGGTGGAGGCCAACATGCGAAGCCCGTCCTCCGCCAGGCGCATGCGCCGCGGGCCTTCAAACCCGAACGGCTTGGTGACCACCGCCACCGTGAGCGCGTCCAGTTCCTTGGCCAGCGAAGCGATCACCGGAGCCGCCCCCGTACCCGTGCCGCCGCCCAAACCCGCCGTGACAAAAACCATGTCCGAATCCTGCAGCATTTCCACAATGCGGTCGGTATTTTCAAGCGCCGCCCGCCGGCCAATCTCGGGGTTGGAGCCGGCCCCCAGCCCGTTGGTTATCTTGGCGCCGATCTGTAGTTTATTGGGCACATTGCAAGCGGAAAGGGCTTGAACATCCGTATTCATGGCATAGAACTGCACCCCTTCCAGGCCCTCCTGCACCATACGCGCCACGGCATTGCAGCCGCCGCCCCCAACGCCGATCACTTTGATCCGCGTGCCGAGGCGGACCTCTTCTTCGATCTCATATTTCAAATCGTCCATATCCGAATCGATAAGCCCCATATTGACCTCCCTCGCACAAAGTCATTCGTGTTCATTCGTAGCCCAATTTTTCATTTCAGCATCTTTCCCAGCCATCCGGCCGATTCCTCCTGGTGTTGAAACCGGTCCTTCAGCTTGGCCGAGTACATGGCAAGTCCTGCGGCCGAACACCATTCCGGATCGTTTAATTCCTCCGGCCAATGCTCGATTCCCTCGGTCAGGCCAAACCGCGTCTGGCACTGCAGCACCTCCTCCGCGGCATCACAGAGTCCTGGTAGCTTGGCGCCGCCGCCGGTCAGAAAAACGCCGCCGATCAGCGCGCGGTCCATTCCCACGCGAGCAAACTCGGAGCGCACGAAGTTGAACAATTCCTGGGCGCGCGCCTCCAGAATGCGGTTGACCATCTTGCGTTTTTCGTCGCGGCGCGGGCGATCGTCTGGAGTCGGAAGCTCCAACAGAACGTTATCCGGGGTGTCCTTGGAAATCGCGCACCCGAATTCCATCTTCACCAGTTCCGCATCTTCGAAGGTAAGGCACAAGCCCTGGGCCAGATCGCGCGTGAAGTGGTCGCCGCATATGCTCACGGTGGATGCCAGGTACATGGACTCGCCGTAGTAAACCACCAGTTCGGTGGACTGCGCGCCGATGTCCACTATGGCAATGCCCTCGCGCCGGTTTTCCGGCAGCACCGCCGCATAACAGGACCCGAGCGCCTCAAAAACGGTTTCTTCCACCGCCAGGTGCGCTTCATTCACGGCGCCAATCAGGCAGTTGTGCTCCTGCACCGACGACGTCACCAGGTGGACATTGATCTCCAGACGCGAAGCCAGCATCTTGCGCGGGTCGCGGTGGCCCGGATGATCGTCCACCACGAAATCCTGCGAGAAGAGTTGCAGCACCATGCGGTCTTCCTGCAAAACCACGCGCGAGGCCCGGTCCACCACGCGATTCACGTCGCGCTGCTCAATCTCCCGGACGTGCCCCCATTCCACTACGCCCCGGCCGTTGGCGCCGCGCACCGTGGTACCACCCATTCCCACTACCGCGGAACCCACTGAAGCCCCGGCCCGGATTTCGGCTTCGCGCAGCGCCGCCAGGATCGAAGCCGACACCGCCTTCTGGTCGGCGATTCTTCCCCTGTGCCAGCCTTGCGACTCGACCGCGCTCGCCCCCAGAAAGCGCATGCGGCCGCCCTCCAGGACACAGATCACCATCCGTGTCCTGCGGCTGCCGGCGTCCAGTCCTACTGCGTAAATCGGTTTTACTGCCATGGGCCCTTATTCCTTCACTGTGATGCGGTCGTCCAACCTCAGGTCGAAAGCCTTCGCAGCAGGCGATCGTTTCCGGATCTCCGGGTAATGGTTGAGAAAATTCTGATAGCGCCGCGCGAAGTTGCCATCGCCCATCATCAAGACCACCGCGCGATGCTCAACCTGCGCCACCATGCGGATATTGTCGGAGTCATAGGTATCCACTTCGGAAATGTCCTTCGCCAGATACCCCAGTTCCTCCAGTACCCGGAGAAAGGTGCGGACGTGTTCCAGGCGCTGGCCTTCCGCCTCGGCTTCCCGAATGCCGCTGAGCACAGGGAAAGCGAATTGCGCCTGCGCCGGAGGGTCCAACAGTACGCCGTGAGAATCGATCAACAGCACGCCCGAGCGGAAGAAGACGAAGGCCACCGGCTTACGCTCCGTGATGCGGATCACCAGGCGATCCGGCCAGATGCGCGAAACCGAGGCGTCCTCCACCCAGTCGACGGCTAACAACCGGCGCCGGCGTTCCGCCAGGGGAACCGCAAACACGCTGCGGTTGAAGTCGGTTGCGAAAATGCGCTGCACTTTGGAACGCGAAGCGTAGCTCAGGCCCTGAATAGTGATAGCGTCTTTGCGATCGCGGGACAGCGTGAACTGCGGGTCCGTGAAGACGAACTGCCTGACTTTGAAGCCCGCCATGGCCGTCGAAACGCCCACCACTCCCAAGCCGGTGAGCCCCAGCATCAGCCGCCAGTTGAACCGGGTTTTGTCTTTCTTTGATTCCCTAGCCATTCCGGCCCCCGGCCCCAGCCTTGAGTTTTTCCAGCAGCTTTTCGCCGGCCTGCCACACGTTGCCCGCCCCCAGCGTCAGCACCAGGTCGCCATCGGCGGCAACAGCCAGCAATGCGTCTACGCCGCCATCGATCGTGCCCACGTATTCCACGCCGCGGTGGCCGAACTGGCGGATGCGCTCCACCAGCAATTCCGCGGTCACGCCTTCGATGGGCTTTTCGGAGGCCGCGTAAATGTCCATTACGAACACGCTGTCGGCCTGGTGGAACGCGCCGGCGAATTCATCCATCAGGTGAAACGTCCGCGTATAGCGGTGCGGCTGGAACAGTACGTGGATGCGCCGGAAGCCGCACAGGCGGGCGCCGTCGAGCGTGGCGCGAATCTCCGTGGGATGGTGGCCGTAGTCGTCCACCACCGTAATGCCGCGCTCTTTTCCGCGCATCTGAAAGCGCCGGTCCACGCCATTGAAGGTGGCCAGCGCCTCGCGGATTACGTCCGGCTTCACTTCCAGTTCCATGGCCACGGTGATGGCCGCCATGGCGTTCAGGACATTGTGGCGGCCGGGGATGCGGAGGTGGAAGCGGCCCAGGTCAACGGTGCGATACCGCAGCCGGAATTCGCTGGCGAACGGTCCGTGCGTGATCTCGCTGGCCTCCACGTCCGCCTGCGCGGTGGTGCCGTAGGTAATGGTACGCCGCCGGATATCGGGCAGAAGGCCTTGCACGTTGGCGTCGTCCAGGCAGACGATGACCGCACCGTAAAACGGCACTTTGTTGACGAACTCAAGGAAAGCCGCACGGATGGCATCAAGCGACAGGTAGTGATCCAGATGCTCGCGGTCGAAATTGGTCACCACCGCGATGATGGGCGAGAGCTTCAAGAACGAGCCGTCGCTTTCATCCGATTCCACCACCAGAAAATCGCTGTGCCCCAGGCGCGCGTTGGATCCGCCCATGGTGCCCACGCGGCCGCCTACAACCACCGTGGGGTCCAGGCCCGCATAGTTCAGAATGGTCGCGGTCATGGAAGTTGTCGTGGTTTTGCCGTGGCTCCCGGCGACGGCGATTCCGTACTTCAGCCGCATCAACTCGGCCAGCAATTCGCCGCGCGGGATCACCGGAATCTGCAGGCGGCGCGCTTCCTGCACCTCGGGGTTCTGCTCCTCCACGGCGGAACTCACCACCAGGGCGCGGGCGCCGGTGATGTTGGATGCCGCATGGCCTTCGTAGACACGCGCGCCCATGGAGGTCAGCCGCTCGGTGATCGGCGTCAGTTTCACGTCCGATCCGCTGATCTGGTATCCGAGGTTGAGCAGCACTTCCGCGATGCCGCTCATGCCGATTCCTCCAATGCCCGTAAAATGGAGGTGCTGGGGACGAAAAAACATTTACTTATTGTATTGTTTCGGCTTAAGCGGCAACTGTCAATCGGAAATGTCATCATTTACCGGCCGGAGATGCCCGCTGCCTCCTCCAAAATCTGCGCCGCCCGCTGCGCCGAGCCCGGTCTGGCGAACTGCCGGGCCCGCTCTCCCATTCCTTCCAGGCGCCCCGGATCGGCAGCCAACGCATGTACCACTGCGAACAATTTCTCGCCTGTGAACTCCGCATCCCGCACCAAACGGGCCGCGTCAACATGTTCCAGGGCCTCGGCATTGCGCGTCTGATGGTCGTCGGCCGCAAAAGGGAATGGCACCAGGATCGAGGGCTTACCGGCCGCCGCCAACTCCGAAACCGCGCCCGCGCCGGAGCGGCAGATCACCAGGTCCGCTTCGGCGAAGGCGGCAGGCATGTCGCCGATGAAAGCCACTACTTCTCCCAGCAGGCCGGACTTTGCAAAATCGTCGCGCATGGATTCGAAACCTGCGGCACCCGTCTGGTGAAGGATGCGCACGGCCAACCCGCCATTCCGGGACTCTTTCAAGAACAGCGGCCAACTCTGGCGTCCGGCTTCATTGAGCCTGCGGGAACCCTGGCTGCCGCCCGTGATCAGGATGTTCATCACGCCGCCGCGCGGCCGTGGCATGATTCGGAAAAACTCTTCGCGGACGGGCAGGCCTGTGATTTCGGTTTTGCCGTTCGGAAAATATTTGGCCGTCTCGGAAAAGGAGACCAGGGCGCGCGAAACAAAGCGCCCGATGATGCGATTGGTAAACCCCGGGACGGCGTTCGGCTCCATCACCACCACAGGGACGCCGCGCAACATAGCAGCCATGACAGGCGGCCCGGCAACATAGCCGCCCATACTGAATACGGCGCACGACTCCCGCACAAACTTTGAGCAGCCGAGCGTGGTAAAAGGCAAGCCGCGCCAGCGTGGCCAGCTTCTGCCGCAAGCCCACCCGATTCAATCCGCCGATCTCGATCTTCCGCAACTCAAACCCTTCCGCCGGTACCAACTTCGCTTCCATGCCGCGATCAGTCCCCACAAAAAACACCACGATGTCCCCGCTGCCTCAATTCCCGAGCCACCGCCAGCGCCGGAATCACGTGACCGCCGGTGCCGCCGCCTGCCATTAGAAAACCGGGGGCCGGATGCCGGGGGCCGGGGGCCGGGGATCGGTTGCTTGCTCATTTTCTACTCAGCGCATTTCGAAGCGCGTACAACTGCTTGCCTAACACAGCGGCTTGCTCCAGTACCTGAATCAATTTCTCCGGAGCCAAGTACCCCAGCCGTACAGCAATCTCGAGTTGGGTCTCCACTTCCGCAAGCGAAGCTTGCGCAATCGAAACATGATTCAAATACTCCTTGGTCGACGCCCGAGTCTGCCCCTCCGCAATATTCGAAGGCACCGAAACCGAAGCCCTTCTTATCTGGCTCGTCAATCCATACAACTCCGACTTTGGAAACTCAACCGAGATGCGATACACACTCTCCACCAGATCCATCGCGCCCTGCCAAACACGCAGCTCCCGAAAATGGCTGACCTTCGGCATCCGTCTCAACCTTCAACCCAAGCCTCCTCACCGGCCCCCGGCCCCCGACATCCGGCCCCCGTCTTCTCACCCCGCATGTTCCGACACGTTCATCAACATTCCCAAGCTCGCCAGCGTGCTCAGCAGCGAACTTCCGCCGTAGCTGATCATCGGCAGCGGAATTCCCTTCGTGGGCATCATTCCCAAGACCACGCTCATATGCATGAAGCCTTGCACCACCACGATCACCGTTAAACCCAGGGCCAGGTATCGTCCGAAATCGTCGCCCATGCGAACCGACGCTCTCAGTCCTCGCCAGAAAATAATGCCGAACCCCAGCAGCAGCCCCACGGACCCGATCATCCCCAATTCCTCTCCGGCTACGGCATAGATGAAATCCTTGTGCGCCTCGGGCAGATACAACAGCTTCTGCCTGCCGTTCATGAAACCCAGGCCGCCGGCGCCACCCGCCCCCACGGCGATCTGCGATTGTTCCAACTGGTAATTGGTGTCGCGCGTGACCAGGGATTTCTGTAGATAGTCTTTGATTCTGCCTTTAGGGTCGAACTTTTCCACCAGCTTCAAGTGCGGGTCGAAGTACATCACCACGCGCGCGGTGCGGTACGGTTTCTCGGCTATGAATAACACCACCCCAAGCAGCGCCACGGCCGCCGCCACCGCGCAGTAGCGCCACTCCAGGCCGGCCACAAAAAAGACCACGGCCGCCGCCGCCCCCAGCACGATAGCCGTTCCAAGATCGGCTACCACCACCGCCAGGATCACCAGGCCGACGGCCATGGCGGCCGGCACCAGCGTGTATCGCGGGTTATTGATAGCACGGGCGCGCCAGGTCACGAAGAAGGCCAGGAAGATCACCAGCACCGGTTTCGCCAGCTCAGAAGGCTGGATTCCCACCGGGCCGCCAAGCCTTAGCCAGCGGCGGTTCGCGGTGTCGGCAAAGAAGACCGTGCCCAGCAGCAGCAGCGTCACGCTGATGGCGCTGAAGGCGACGGCCGGTGTCTGCAGCCGGCGGTAGTGAAGCTTCTTCAGCATCATCATCGCGCACAGCCCGAGCGCGGCCCACGCTGCCTGGCGCTCCACAAAATGCCAGGCCGAGTGATAGCGCTGATAAGCCATGATGGACGACGCGCTGTACACCACCAGCACCCCGAACACCACCATCGCCAGCACGGTGCCGAACAGAATCCAATCCGTCTTGAGTCGTTGCGCCATATCAGTCCTTCGGTTGCAGTTGATTCACCGTTTGTTTGAAGACTTCGCCGCGGTGTTCGAAGCTCTTAAATTGATCGAAACTGGCGCAGGCCGGGGCCAGCAGCACGGTATCGCCCGGCTTTCCATGCTGGTACGCATAGACGATGGCCGCATCCAGCGTCTTCAAATTCAGCAGCGGCAATGCGCCTTCCAGTTGGTCCGCGATCTTCTCCGCCGCGGCCCCAATCAGCAGCGCCGCGTGCGCCTTGGCCGCCAGCGGTTCGCGAAGCGCCGCGTAATCCAGGCCTTTGTCTTTGCCGCCAAGAATCACCCACAGACCACCGGGAAACGCCTCCAGCGCCTTGAGTGTGGCATCCACGCTGGTGGCTTTCGAATCGTTGTAGAAGTCCACTCCGCTAACTTGCCGCACGAACTCCAGGCGATGTTCCACAGCCTTGAACGTGCGCACAGCGGCGGCGATCTTCTCCCGCTCTACCCCCGCGCGCGCTGTTGCAATCGCCGCTGCCAGCACGTTCTCCACGTTGTGTCGCCCGCGGATGGGGACATCGCCGGCGGTCATCAGAAGCTTCCCGTCAAGCACCAGTTTGTCGTGGCACAGGCTGGCCCCGGGCGATACCTTACGCCGGCTGCTGAACCATTGCGGCGTGGCGGCAGTGCGCTCGGCGTACGCCACACAAACCGGATCGTCGGCGTTGAGAATGGCGAAATCGCCGGCCTGCTGTGTCTCGAAAAGCCGGCCTTTGGCAGCCGCATACTGCTCGAACGTGTGATGCCGGTCCAGATGGTTCTGCGTCACGTTGAGCGCCAGGGCGATGTGAGCGCGAAAATCGACAATCGTCTCCGTTTGGAAACTCGAAAGCTCCAGCACGTTCCAGCCATCGGCACGGGAGCTGTCCACCATTGCAGTGGCGGGCACTCCGATGTTGCCCCCCACCTGCGCCGGCACTCCAGCCTCGCGCAGGATGTGGCCGATCAGGCTGGTGGTGGTGGTCTTGCCGTTGGAGCCCGTGATCCCAATGTTCCGGCCCTTGAGAAACGCCGCCGCCAGTTCCACTTCGCCAATAACCTTGACGCCCCGCTTGCGGGCTTCTTCCAGTGGCGGCAGGTCGGCGGGCACGTCCGGCGATAGAACAATCAGATCGCAGCCTTCGAATACTTCCGGCGCTTGGCGCGCGAACGGAATGTTGAGCCGGGCCAGCACCTCCTGTGCGTCGCCCAGCTGGTCCAGCGGCTGGATGTCCGTGGCCCGCACTACAGCGCCCTGGCGCGCCAGCAATTCCGCCGTCGCCATTCCCGACCGCTTCATTCCCACTATCAGCGTTCTAACCCCCCGCAATACCATCCGCATCTCAACCTGGCAACGCCATCCGCATCTCAACTGTGGGGCAGGTTGTAAACCTGCGGCGGGTTGTTAACCCGCCATCGCCCCAACCCACTCAACTCCATCGTCATCTCAGCTTTAAGGTGGTCAACGCGAACAGCGCCAGCACTAGCCCCGCGATCCAGAAGCGCGCGATGATTTTCGATTCCGCCCAGCCCAGCGCCTCGAAATGATGATGCAGGGGGGCCATTTTGAAAATTCTCTTGCCCCCGCGCAGCCTGAAGCTGCCCACCTGCAGAATTACCGAAACCGCCTCCAGGATGAAGATGCCGCCAATGAACAGCAGCAAAACTTCCTGCTTGATCAGCACCGCCACCACCGCCATGGCGCCGCCCAGTCCCAGCGCCCCCACGTCACCCATGAAGATCTCCGCCGGATGCGCGTTGTACCAGAGAAAGCCCAGGCATGGCGCCCGGTCATGGAGCCGCAGAAGATCGTCACCTCCGAGGTTCGCGGGCTGCGCGCCAGTTCCAGATACTGGGCCAGTTGCGCGTGGCCTCCGGCGTAAGTCAACACCGTCAGCGCGCCCGCGGCAATCACCATCAGGCCCGTCGCCAGGCCGTCCAGCCCATCCGTCAGGTTCACCGCATTTGAGGCGAACACCACCACCAGCGCGACGAATATGCAGAATGGCGCCACCCCCAGCACATAGGTCCACGGGTTGTGCACCAGCGATTCGATCAGCAGCGACGGTTTGAACTGTTTCAGAAACGGGATGTTCATCGCGGTTGAAAAATCCCCGTACGCGCGCATCACCAGCAGCATCGCCGCAAGCCCGAACCCCAGGACGAACTGGTACGCCAGCTTGCGTCTTCCAGTGAGCCCCAGATTACGCTGCTTGGTGACCTTGGCATAATCGTCCAGAAATCCGATCCAGCCATAGCCCAGTAGCGCGGCGATGGCAACCCACACACTGGGATACCGCAGGTCGGCCCACAGCAGCGTTGGGATCACAATCGAAATGATGATGAGAATCCCGCCCATGGTGGGCGTCCCCGCCTTCTTCTGGTGCGACTGCGGCCCCTCTTCGCGGATGTACTGACCGATTTGAAACTGGCGCAGCTTGTTGATCAGCCAGGGCCCCAGTGCAACGCACAGGAACAGCGCCGTCAGGCTCGCAAAAGCCGTGCGAAACGTGGTGTAGCGGAAGACGCGGAACGGGCTCACATACTTGTAGAGCTGTTCGTATAGCAGGTAGTAAAGCATCGCCCCTACGCCAGAAACCTTTCCAAGGCCTGTTCCACTTTTACGCCGCGAGAGCCCTTGAACAAAACCGCATCGCCGGACCGCGCCGTGTGCCGCACGAAGTCGCCCGCCTCGGCCGCATCATCGAAGAAGCGCGCAGCCGTCTTCGCCATGCCGGCTTCCACGGCGGCCTCCACCATCTCACGGGCGTGACCGCGCACCCCCACCAGCACGTCCACCCCGTGCCCCGCGGCATAGCGGCCTACCTGCCGGTGCAACTCTTCGGCCGCATGTCCCAGCTCCAGCATTTCCCCCAGCACCGCGATGCGCTTTCCGCCCGCTGTTCCGACCGGTGTCTGGCGCAGCACGTCGATCATGGATTCCGCCGCTTCGGGATTGGAGTTGTAGCAGTCGTTCCAGACCACCGTTCCGTTGTGTTCCGTCCGCTCTCCGCGCATCTTGCCCACCGCGAAGGTTCGTACCGGCTCCCGCAAACGCTCCGGCGCGATTTCGAAAACTTGCGACACCGCGATGGCGGCCAGCAGGTTCATCACCGCATGCCGCCCTGTCAGGCCGGTTTCGAAATCCACTCCCAGCGCCCGGAAGCGCGTAGCCGTCCGCCCGCAAATCCGTCCTTTCAGCCCGCACATCCGCGCCCTCCGAAAAGCCGAAAGTGATCGTGCGGCCCGGCTGACCGGGTTGACCAGAATGTCGGGCATCGCGAAACGCCAGCACGCGCGCGTCGTCGGCGTTCAACACAGCCACGCCCTCTGGCGCCAGCCCTTCAATCAATTCCCGTTTAGCCGCGGCCACCCCGTCGATGGAATCGAAAAATTCCACATGCGCGTATCCCACATTGGTCACCACGCCGACGTCTGGCTTCGCAATTTCAGCCAACGCCCGGATTTCGCCCGCATGGTTCATTCCCATTTCCAACACCGCCGCCGTGCAATCGTCAGGCAGCCGCAGAATCGAAAGCGGCACGCCCACGTGATTGTTGAGATTGCCCACCGTCTTGCCTACAGGCATTTCCACTGCCAGCAGGTGCGCGATCGCATCCTTTGTGGTCGTCTTGCCCGCGCTGCCAGTCACACCAATCACCTTGCCGCCCCACCCGTTGCGCGCCCACGCCCCCAAACGCTGCAAGGCCCGCAGGGTGTCGCTCACCACCAGTTCATTGACCACTCCAACCGTGCGCTCCACCACTACGGCTGCCGCGCCCTTCTCCACTGCTGCCGCAATATAATCGTGGCCGTCGTGGTTCGGCCCGCGCAGCGCGAAATACACATCTCCCCGATTCTGTGTCCGGGTATCCACGCTCCACCCCGCTGCCCGCCCGGCCGCCGGTCTCCCCTCCGCGCCCATCGCAGCCGCAACTTCTTCTATATCCAGGGTCATGTTCGTCGAACCAGCTCACTGGTTCTTGTGGTACCCATAACCCCTCAGCACTTCTCGCGCCACCTGCCTGTCGTCAAAATCGATGGTCTTATCCTTCAGCACCTGATAAGTCTCGTGGCCTTTGCCGGCCAGGATCACGATGTCGCCCTCCCGCGCTTCATTCAAAGCGCGTGCGATGGCAGCGGCCCTGTCCGGTTCCACCACATGCGGCACGTCCGTACGGCGTATTCCCACCAGCGCATCGTTCATGATGGCCAGCGGATCTTCGGATCGCGGATTGTCGCTGGTCAGCACCACAAAATCGCTGGCCTCTGCCGCCGCCTGCCCCATCAGTGGGCGCTTGGTCCGGTCGCGATCTCCGCCGCAGCCGAACAGCGTGATCACGCGCTTTGGGTTGAGGCCGCGCGACACGGCGATCACATTGCGCAAGGCATCGTCGGTGTGTGCGTAGTCCACCACAACCACGAAGGGCTGCCCCTCATCCACGCGTTCGAAGCGCCCCGGCACGCGCTGCAGATTCTTAATCCCCTGCGCGATGGTTTCGGGCGCCAGCCCGTAGGAGAGCCCGGCTCCGCAAGCCGCCAGAATGTTATACACATTGATCTTTCCGATGAGCGGCGATTCCACCGGAAATCGCAGTTTTCTGTACTGCACATCGAACTTCAGTCCCTGGAATCCCGACGATATATGGCGCGCGCGAAGCTCCGGCTCATGGCCCAGACCGTACCACAGCACTTCAGTCGTTCGATTCAGCCGCAGCCGCCGCGCATATTCGTCATCGCGGTTGAGCACCGCGAATCGGGGAGCAGAGCCACCCGCACCCTCGAACAGCGTCTGCTTGGCCGCGAAATAGGCCTCCATGGTTCCGTGAAAATCCAGGTGGTCGCGCGTCAGGTTGGTGAAGACCACCGTATGAAAGCGCAATCCGTATACCCGGTTGAGCGCCAGCGCGTGGCTCGAAACCTCCATGGTGGCATGCGTCCCTCCGGCTTGCCGCAATTCGGCGAACAGCCGCACCAGGTCCAGCGATTCCGGCGTCGTGTTTACGGCTTTCAGCACCCGCCCCGCCAGATGGTATTCGATCGTGCCGATCATGGCCGTCGTGTTACCGGCCGCGCGCAGCACCGAGTCGGTCAGGTACGCGGTGGTCGTCTTGCCGTTGGTCCCCGTAATGCCGGTGATTCCGAGTTGCTCATCCGGCTTGCCGTAGAAATTGCGCGCCGCCAGTGACAGCGCCTGGCGTCCCTGCTCCACCTGAACCCAGCGCGCGGCCAAATCCGCTGGCGGTTCCCGCTCACCGGCGTTTTGACTAGCGATGGCCGCCGCTCCGCGCGCCACCGCATCCTGCGCAAACTTCTGTCCGTCGGTCCGGCTGCCGGGAAATGCAAAGAAGAGAAACCCCGGCCCTACCCGTCGTGAATCATATTCCAGTCCCTGAATCTCCGCTCGCGCGAGGTCCGGCGCAATCGCCTGTTTCAGCCGGACGCCCGAGAGTATTTCTTCCAGTCTCATCGTTTAAACTGGACGCGAATCCGTTCTCCCTGGTGCAGCGGCGAACCCGGCGCCGGATATTGAATGCGCGCAATGCCGCTGCCATCGGGAAGCACCGTCAAACCCTTCGCCGAGGCCTCTGCCAGCACCGCCCGCATGGTCATGCCTCGAAAATTCGGGACCCTTGGGGAAGCCGGTTCCCCAGGCGCCGTCTGCTCTTGAGCAGATTCCACGGCTTCTTCGTCGTCGCCTTCTTCCAGAATATTCGGCGCACCCGGCCGCGTGTCCGCATCCGCAAGGTCGTAAGCCGGCTCACTCTTCTGTCCCGTCTTAGCCGTTTCGGTTTCGGGCAGGTCCTTCGGCACATCCAGAACGCGCAAAGCTTCGGTAGCCACAACTCGAAAAACAGGCGCTGCCACTATCCCGCCGAAACCCGCTTCGCCGCCGTGGGTTCCGTTCAAAGTCACTACCACCACGATCTGCGGATTAGTGAGTGGGGCAATGCCCATGAATGAGCCATTGTAGGAGTGCGTGTAGTGCCGCGCGGCGAAATCGAAAATCTGCGCCGAGCCTGTCTTGCCGCCTACCGTATATCCGGCTAGCCGCGCACGCGTTCCGCTTCCCCCAGGCAGCACCACTCCCTCCATCATCTGGCGCATCGTGATGGCCGTCTCCGGCTTGATCACGCGCACCAGCTGCGGCTCCGGTGCAGCCAGGTTGCCCTTTTTCAACACCAGACGCGGCCGCACCATCATGCCGCCATTGGCCACCACGGACGCGGCCTGCGCCAGTTGCAAGGTTGTGACGCTCACTTCCTGCCCCATCGAGACTGACGCTAGAGACGTTGTGCCCCAGTGGTTCAGCTTGTAAACCTTGCCTGGAGATTCCGCCGGCAGCTGCACGCCGGTCCTCTGCCCGAAGCCGAACCTCCGCATGTACTGGTACATGTTGTCCTGCCCCACCCGCATTCCCACCTGGATCGCGCCAATATTGCTCGACTTGGCCAATACGATAGCCATTGGGATCACTCCCAGTCCGCCGTGCGAATCGTGGATCGTACGCCCTGGCAGCTTGAGCACGCCGCCGTGGCAGTTGATCGGGCTCTCCGGCCGCAGGCTGGTGGTTTCGAGCGCGGCGGAAAGCGTGATTACCTTAAACACGCTGCCCGGTTCGAAGGGCACCGAGACCGCATGGTTCTGATATTTGGCCAGATTTTCGCCGGGTGCCGGAATCACGTTCGGATCGTAAGTCGGGTAGCTGGCCATGGCCAGCACGTCGCCTGAGTACGGGTTCATCACCACCACGCTGCCGCTCCACGCATGGTGCGTCTTCACCGCGGCCGCAATCTCGCGCTCCGCCACGAACTGCAGCCGCTCGTCGATCGACAAAGTCACCGGCGTCCCCGCCCGCGCCTCCGTGGCAAGCTGGGAATCGATACCGCGCCGCTTCACGTCCGTGAGCAGCCGCGCGCGCCCGGGCTGGCCGCGGAGTTCATTGTCCAATGCCTTTTCCACTCCCGCCGTTCCCCGTTCTTCGAAATTCACCGCACCCAAAACGTGCGCCGCCAGTGATCCCTTGGGGTAATGACGCTGGCTCTCGGCCTGAATCTTGATCCACTCCAGGCGCAGCGTGCGCAAGCTCTCGGCCTCTTCCGGAGAGATCTTGCGCTTGACCCACAGAAAGCCGCGATTGCCGTCGTAAGCTTCCTGCATTTTTTCGTAGAGCCCGGCCCGGTCCATGTGCAGAACCAGCGACAGAATTTCGGACGCCACGCCCAGGTCCGGAACTTTCAGGGGATTAACATAGACGGACTCCGTCTGAACGCTCATCGCCAGCGGCTGCCCCGAGCGGTCGAAAATAGTGCCGCGCGGTGCCGGTATCTCGATCACCAGTTCCTGGCGCGCCCTCGCCATTCTGGCATACTCCTGGTGATGAACAATCTGCAACGAGACTAGTTTTTGAAAAATAGCCGCGCCCCAGACAAGAACGATCGCGGCCAGCCATGTCAGACGACGCTCAACCATGTCAGTGGCACAGGCAGTCTCTTTACTTCTGCATCATGGCAACCGCACCGTCGCTCCTGCCGTCCAGGTGTACCACCTGAGCGGACAACGGGGTTACCAGATTATTCTCTCTGGCCAGTTTGTCCAGCCGCGCCGGGCTCAGCAGCTCGGCTTCCTGCAGGTCCAGGTTGCGGCCCTCGGTCAAAAGGTGCCGCTCCTCCACGCGCAGCGCCTCCAATTTGTAGCCGGCAAGAGTAGTGGCCACCGTCGGGAAAAAGGCGCTCGTCAGCAGCACCAGCAGAACGCAGGCCGCGCCAATCGCGCTCCAGCAGGCGCCGCGCGCTTTCGGGTCGGCTTCCCGGACCAGGCGAAAGTTATCAATCTTCTTACAGTAGAAGAAGATGTCGTCATTCGGCAAGGCCCGCAGCAGAAACGGATCCCGCTCCGCCTGTACCCGTACGGGCCGGGCAGCGGCTTGTGGAATGATTTGCGTTCCTGTTCTGCGGAAAAATGTTGGCAGCGTCGCCATGGCTTTTCTTGATTCCCTCTCTAGTTCATTGCCAGCGCGCGCAGTTTGGCGCTGCGCGAAGCTGGGTTCTGGGCACTCTCTTGTTCGCTCGGCTGAAGCGGGTGTTTGGTCAGAACAGTCGCGCGCCCTTCCCGTCCCAACGCACGGAACTTTTCTTTGACTTGCCTGTCATCGAATGACATGAAACTGATCACCACCATTCGCCCGCCACTCAACAGCAGCTCGGGGCCGATCTCGAGCAGCCGATTCAATTCTCCGGGTTCATCGTTGACCGCCATTCGCAGCGCCTGAAATGTCTTCGTGGCGGGATGCAAACGTCCCGTCCTGGGCACGGCCCGCTCCACTACATCGGCCAGATGTAGTGTGCTCCGTATGGGCCGTGCTCGGACGATTGCTCTGGCTACCTTCCGCGCCCTCCTTTCGTCGCCGAACTGAAATATCAGATCGGCGAGTGTTTTTTCGTCGGTTTGATTGACAAGATCGGCCGCCGTCCCGCCCATGGATTGATCCATGCGCATGTCCAGCGGCCCATCCGCCATGAACGAAAAACCCCGCTCCGGCGCCGTGAGCTGATACCGGCTCACTCCCAGATCCGCCAGGAGCCCATCCACTTTCTCGTATCCCGCCTGCAGCACGGCATCGGCAAGCGTGCTGAACGGGCCGTAGTGGAAACAGATTCTTTGTGACCAGGCCTCTGTGTTGCGCCTCGCCATCTCGAGCGACTTGGCATCGCGGTCGCTCGCAATCACGTACCCCGTTGTCAGACGCTGCGCTATCAGCGCTGTATGTCCCCCAAGCCCCGCGGTGGCGTCCAGATAAATTCCTTCGGGGCGAATCGCCAGTAGCGAGATCGCTTCTTCCGGCATTACGCTGACATGCATAACTCAGCATTTCATCCCCGCCGCCCGCAGCTTGGCCAGATCCTGCTCCGGCGTCTGCTTCGACTGCTCCTGCTTTTGCCTGAAGCTGTCTTCACTCAACACTTCCACGTGGCCGTTGCGCGCCCATAGCTTCAACGGCTGGTCTTCCAGTCCCAGTTGCTTCCGCAATTCCTGCGAAAAAAGTATTCGCCCTTGCGCATCCGGTTCGGCTTCGGAGCCCAGCTCCGCTGCCACAAATGCCACATTCATGGCCGCCGCCGGATCGTCATGAAAGTCGTTCAGGAAGGCCTCAACCTCGCGCCATTTGTAAAGAGGATATACAGCCGCCGTTTTTCGGTCTAAACTCGTGACGTAAAGTTTTTGCTCCTGGAGGGCGCGAAAGTGATTGTGGAAATCAACCGGCAGTTTCAGTCTGCCCTTGTCATCGAGGCGGCCCGAGTACATACCCCGGGGTAGTTCCCTGATGATCGGTGCTGGTGCCGTATTTTCGTCCACTTGATATCCACTGGGTATCCATTTTGGACCACCCAATACATAGTGTCACGTCTATATCGTGTTTTGCAAGAGAAATTGTTGAGGATCTTGCTGATGTAAAAGGGAGTTATGGGCTACACGATCCAGGTACAACCAGTTCGGCACTGATTGCGCAACACACTACATATAGACACTGGGGCGAAGAGAAGGAGAAACACCTAAACCTGGAGGGAAATCACAGTCTGGGGAGAAAACCGGGCGAGAGCGCTACCTGCACCCTCGCCCGGTGCACAACTACTGAATCGGTATCTTACTGCCGTTGCTGAACTGAGTCGGGCTGCCGTCGACCGGGTTTATGGCAACGGAGAAAACGATATTGTTGCCGGTGGTCGCATCGGAGGGCACCGTGGAAGGTAACTTCGTATATGCCGATCTGAGTCGGTACCAGTCGCGCGGTGACCGGGTTCGCCCCGAAGTTGTTGACCCCGACGATTAACTGCCCCAGAACCAGTCGAATCGATTCCGGGTATCGGGATGGCGTTCGTGGCTACGCGGCGGAACTGTCGGACCCAGACCGGTAACATAAACGCGGATGATTTCTCCACGCCGCGCCGGGTTCTCCAGGCTTACAAACGAGCCGTCCGGACGGACCATGACCGCCCGGCGAACGCCATCCGACATCACCGTTTCGAAGATGCCCGGGCTGGCCGATTGGATCGCCACGTTCACGGTTGCGGTGCCGCCGCCTACGTTCACAGTCACGGGAATGCTGCTGCCAGGGGTTACCTCGCAGGGCACCTGAACGATCACCTGCTCCCCGCCCGCGCTGTTCGAAACCCGGAGAATCGGAGCCTGAACACCGTTGAAGGTCACACTGTCGGGACCGAGCGTGGTCGGCAGTTGTCCGAACAGGCTCACCGGGTTGAGCGAACCTTGAACGCCCGGCGCCAGCCCCGACGCGGAAATCGTCGCCAGACTACAGGGGGACAGGGAGCCCTGCTTCAAGCCGGCCGCGTTGAAGAAGCTGTTGGCGGTCAAATTCGGCCCCGGCGGAATCACCGTGAGACTGAACGACTGGTTGAATCCGCTTGTACTGGCCGTCACCGTAACCGTGCCGGTCGTGCTTCCAGCGGTAACCGTCACCTGCGCTTTGCCCGTGCTATCCGTGTTGATCGTACTGGATGTCTGGCCCCCGATGTTACCGGGCCCGCTGATCGAGAAAGTAACCGGGATATTCGCAGGTGCACCATTATTGGTGCTTACCACCACCGCCAGCGGCTGCGCAAAGGTGGCGCCCGCGACGGCACTCTGGCTGTCGCCTGACAGTTTCTGGATAGCTGTCACACTCACGATAACCACCACGTTGACGTTGAAGGTAGTGAAGATGTTGCTGTTCGCGCCGGCCAGAGCCGCCCTGATGGTGACCGGGCCCGAAGTAGTAGTAGACAGCCCTACATTCGTGGACGCCAGGCCCTGCCCGTCCGTCGTAGACGTTGCCGGATTCACCGTCGCCGCGCCGGCGGGACTGACTGTCCAGGTTACGGGGACACCGGCTATGGCGGCAACGCCGCTGGCATCAGCCACCCGTACCGTCAATGGGCCGCTCAGAGTCCGTCCAGGGTTGGCGCTCTGCCCATTGCCGGCGCTGATGGTGATCGAACCCGGCACGGCGGCCGTAGTCGAGATGGGGATGATGAAAGATTGGAAATATCCGATGGCCGCGGTTGTGCCGCTGTACGGTGTGGCATCCTCACCGCCCACCAGTACGGTGACGCTTCCGTTGCCTGCGATTCCACCGAAGACCGGAGTGCAGTTGGCATCTCCGTTGGCGTCCGTGAGAACCGAACCGGTGTCCGCGCCCGGACCAGTCTGGCAAACCGCGGTGGCGCCGGTAGTGGGATCGTTGTTGTTCAACAGCCGCACCGAGGCTCCCTGGACTGGTGCGCCCGACGCATCCACATGGACCTTGACTGGAGATGTGCCCGCGGCGCCGGCCGTGCCTGTCAGCGTGATGCCTTGCAATGGAGCGACTACGAAAGCCTCGACAAATTGAATTAAGTGATTGGTCGCGCCGGTTAAGGCCTGTGTTTCGGTGAAGGTTGCCGAGGCGTTGTCTGCCTGGGCTACCACTGTAGTTTGCAGATACCCTTGGAGAGCAGAACCAGCTAATGATGCCTGACTTATCGTGTTGCTGGCAATGCCATTGGCATCGGTTTGGGTAGTCGCACCGGAATTGAGGGTGGATAGCTGACCCAAACTCAATGTGACACTCCAGTTCACAGTCTTGTTTGCGATTGGATGGCCGTTGGCGTCCGTCACCTTGACGACCATCGGCAGAAAGGTTTGGAACTGAGTATTAAAAAGACAGGTCAGGCAGACGATCTGTCCGTTGCCGGATACGATAGTGAGGTTCGCTGCAGTCTGCCCCGATGCCGCAGGAACGCAAATCATGCCAATGAATGCCGCTAAAAAGGTTAATCGAAGTCTGTCCAAGGACTACCTCCTCGTTCAATGTATGAACATGGTTGGATTCGGATGGACGCGGTGAGATCTTAAGTTTATCACTGATCCGCGAACCTGTATTCAAAAAAAAAAGGGGGAGCCGAAGCTCCCCCTAAGAAACTACTGTTTCGTTTTAGTGGCTGTCGCTTTCGCCGCCACCGCAGTTGATGTCACCTACGCCGCAACCAGAAGAGGAAGCGTTGCGAACGTTGTTGTTTTGGCTTGGCGGATCGGGGATAACCAATGCCAGGTAGCCCATGGCCAGATTGCGCGCACCAAGATCGCTGATGAACGCAAACCCGTGAGCATACTGGAAGGTGCAAACCGCGATCATGTAGCCCTGGAAGCCGGCGACCGTCGTCGACGCCAGTGCAGTATACACTGTGCCGCTGGCGATGCTCGGGGTAGTCGTGGGCGGCGGAGAGCTTGCGCCGGAGTACCAGTTCAAGGTGCAGGCGCCGGCCTGGGGACCAGTGCCGAACGGATCTGTCGATGTATTCGCAATCGCGATACCAGTATCGAAGCCGGACTGGTTCGTGATGAACGGATACAACAGAATCGTCCTACAAACGTTGATGGCAATTATGCTCTTCGGCGCATTCGGATCTGCGATGAATCGCGGAATGGGAGCCGAAGCAGAAGCTGCCGCAGCGGCGCTGGACGTAAACGGTCCGGGCGGCGTTGGGGCGAAGCTCAGGTTGACCGTCCCGCTACCCGGAGGCGGCAAATTCTGGGCCACGTTGGCCACGTAGGTCGCGTACACACCGAAGTTGAGAGTGTCTATGGAGGACGGGCTCGTGTTCAAGACTTCCCATACCGCTGTTCCCGAGCCGTTAACCAGCGCAATCTCGGCAATCGCTACGCCGCCCGAGGCATTGTCCGTACCAGTCACCCCGGGGAAGAATCCAGCGCCGGCGTTACCATCGGCTCCGGTTTCGCTCGATATCAGCGCAGCGTATGGTGTCGTAGAGGTGTTCCCAGCGTTGCCGCCAGGAGGAACGGGAGCCACAACGTTCGTGACGTTGTTGAGAACGTTCCAGACCGAAACGAAGATGCGCACACCTGTCGGCACGTTGTTGAAGGTGGCCTTTAAGCGGGTGCCGAAGTCTGCCAAGCCTGCCGTGCCGCCATTCACAGGCAGAACGAAGTTGGATTCCGAGTTGTAGATCGAACCCGGAACATTCTGGTTGCCTGGGGCGGTAGGAGTCGGGATGCCCTGGCCGGCAAATTGTGCGTTGGTCTGCGCCACGATGCGAGTCTTGAACGCCGTACCGAAAAGCTCGGTGAAGCTGAGAGTGGAAACCGAAACCTTGGTACTGCTCACGCACTGTTGCCGGTTGGTCGAGCCGCTTACTTTGGTCGCCAGGCCGCTCTGAACGAAGCCCACGGTTGGGGTCGGATTCGTAATAGGCAATGCGGCCGAGTTGCTGACCGCGATGGAAGCCACGACGGGTGTTGCACCAGCCGCGGAACCTCCGCCCAAAGCAGTGGCATTAGCGCGAATGTTGGTGAAACGGAAGACGCGCGAAGAGCCGGTTGACACCGGAGGCAGGACCGGTACGCCAAAGAATGTAACGGAATTACCGCCGACGATGCCCTGGAAAACGTTCTTTCCGGCGGCCGGAGCAGGGCAAGTCACGTTCGGAGCAGGCGTCGGTCCGCAACTGACATCTGTGGCAACCGGTACACCGCCAATGTTCGTTGCGAATTCAGCGCAGCCCAAAGTCGGCGTCGCGCACACGTTCTGGCCTGCGCTCGGACCGAAACCCGGAACCACACCAGTAAGCCCCGAACCCGGTTCATCGATCAACAGCAGCGCTTCGGATTGGGTCGAACTGTTGCCCGTACCCGAGGACGACAACAGCCGGCTGGTTACCGCCGTGTTTAGGAAAATCGTGATATTGACGGTCGGAATCTGGGTACCCGTCACTACCGGGGAGCCGCCCGTGCAGGTGATTGTGATATCACCTGTTTGCTCCGTGTAACCTTCTGAGCGGAGCTGGGGCGTAGCCGACACGTTCGTGCTGCACGTTAATTGTTGGTTGCCAGAACCAATTACCTGCGCGCCGGCCAACCCTGCAAACAGGGCTAGGACAGCTAACGCAGTAATCCATCTGCGAAAATCTACCATTCTGCTTCTCCTTGTGAATTTCAAATTGAATCGGTCGAAGTTCTCTTTCAACCTGAGCCTCAATAAAATCAAGTCTCAAACACCGTTTCAGCCAACCTAGGGAACTTCTCCGTGTCGGGCGGAGAGTCAAACTCCGAAAGCCTGTCGCCGGGCATCGGGCCTAACTGAAGTCTTAACCTGTGGCACATGTTCTTTGTTTTGATATCTTCTGTGCTCACAGGGCAAAAGGACAAAATTGCACACTAAAACCTGACGCGGTAAAGCTATTCATAACTGATTGCAAGCCCGGTGTCAAGAGAATTCCTCCTAATCACTGTGCATTGCGTAGCCGCCAGCGCTAATCTGATCGCTCTCGAGGCTGGCACGATTTAATCACGTCCAATCCCTGGAGTCAATACTTTAACACTGAATGATCTCATTTTTTGGTTTACTGGATCGCCACGCGCACTGAATTGCTCATTTGACCGGCTGACTGATCCCCCTGTTTGAGGGTAAGGGATAAACCCAGGCCAGGCGGAGTAGAAGCTGGGATGATTACGTTCACCTGATATAACCCAATAAATCCCGGAGCCAGCCCGGCAAAAGCCGCCGGCAATTCCGTGCCATTCAACACCACAGTGACGGAGGCCGCCGCCACCGAAAACTGTCCGCTCTTCAATACCGCTCCCAGCCCGGTCGCATAGATTACCAGGGTGTTGCCGCGTGCCAGCGGGTTGGATGGCCCATTGAGGCTGTTGTCCTGGTTGACCAGAGCGCCGACGACGGCGCCCGTGACCGGGTTCCCCACCAGGAAAATCTGAGGCGCCACCACCGAAACCGTCACCTGCTGCTGCGCCGAACCGTAAGCCGACTGAATGTGCAGCGTATGCACACCGGGCGCAGCGGCCAGGGGAACTTCGGCGTTGACCTGAAACGGCGAGACGTAGAGCAGCCTGACTGCGATTCCGTCCATATCCACGCTGGTCGGAGCCCCCGTACCCGTCAGCCCTTCGCCGAAGATTGCCATGATGCCGCCGGGCGCGATTCCCGCCGTGAAAGTCGCCGCATTCACCACGGCGCTGGCGGCGAAGCTGATATCCTGCGGCGCAATCGCCAGGGCGAGCTTTGGCCGCGACGCCTTGTAGACGCTGGGGGCGCTGCCCGAAATGTCGATCATGGATCCGCCGGGCCCCAGGTCCGAGACAAATGCCTGGAAGGGCTGCGGATTTCCGGAAAGGCCGACGCTGATCTGGTAGACCGGCTGGCTGCCGTCGCAGGCTACGATGCGGGAGACCAGCGCGCCATTGACTGGCGCGTTTCCCACCGAATCCACCGCGTCCAGCAATTGAATCGGATTGGCGCATGCGCCGGCGCCCGAACTCACCGCGGTTGCGAGGTTGCTCATCAGGCTGGCCGGCTGCGAGAGCGCCGCCACCAGGAACCGCGTCGCCAGGGGAGTGCGCAAAACCAACCGGACCGCGGCCCGCAGATCGGCCTTCCAGATTCCCTGGGCCGCACCCGGTCCGCCGGAACTGAATCCGTTTAGATAGTCGTTGAGGCTGGTTCGCGCGAATAACGGATTGGGGTCCTGAATTACAATCGACCCGTCAGCTGCCACCCCGGTTGCCACCACGAAGTGGCCGCCCTGGACCGTTCCGTTCAGGGAAAGCCCCAGCGAAAGCAACACCGGCCAGCCTTGCGCCACCAGATCCGCGATGGCAGCCGGAGTGGGGGTCTCGATGGAGATATCCATTCCGCCTGTAAATTCCGCAGCCCGCCAGAGATTCACGATCTGCTCGCCGGGTTTCGACGGCGAGGCACTGTTCGAAACGAAGCCATCGCAATTCTGTTTGCCGTTGGCGTCAAGTAAACAATAGGCTTTCAGGAAGGCGTTGAGCGTCACCGGGTCGGCCGTGCCGTTCGGAGACGGCACCTCGCCGCGGTTCTGGTGGTACTGCAAAATGGACGCCACCGCGGTCAGCAGCGCGCCTTTCTGTCCGATGGTGGCGGTGCCATTACCCAGCGGGACGTCCCCTGCCTCTTGCAGTTTGGGGAAGTTGGTGAGGCCTGAAGCCGCCGACCGCAATCCAAACGTCACGCCGGTCTGCGCAATGGAAGGCGCGGTCACGTTCACCAGCGTGATACCTTGCGCCGCCGGAAGACGGACAAAGGTTTCCGCCTGGCCGTTGCCATCCGTCAGGGCACTGGGCGCTGTAACCTGCGCTCCGGGCGATGCCTGGAATACCACCCGCGCTCCCACCACCGGGTCACCCGAGGCGTCCTGCAAAGCCACGCGCAAGGAAAGCGGCGCCAGCGCCCCGGGTGCGCCAGTCTGGTTGTCGCCCTGAACCTTGGTAATCGGAAGCCGGTTATCCGCAAAACCCTTCACCGTCAGGCTGCCATCGGCAGTGGTGGCTCCGGTCGAATCCGCGGCATGAATTGCCACCGTCCCGCTTTTCGATGTCAGCGGGAAGAACATGTCCCAGCTGTATGCGCCGGTGGCCGTGTTCACAATGAAATCGGGCTGACCCGAAATGGACACGCGAATCGTGCTGTTACCCGGGAACCCCACTACCGCCAGCCGCGCGCTGGCGCCGGCCGCCAGGGATGCCGGCGAAACAATCACACTGGGACTCTTGGGAACCGCGTGCTCCACCGCCGCCGCATCGCCTGAAGAATAGGTGATGTTGCCGCCTTCGAAGTTTTGCTGGTGCAGGCCTCCGGTGACGATCTCGTCGCTGACCGGCATGCCAAAGGCGCCGGCGGCCGCCGCCCAGGGCGTTATATCGTGCCAGAATCAGACCGCTCACGAAGTAAGCCTGTCCAGTGCGCGGCCCCACCGTGGCTCCGTAAATTGCGCCATTGGCGAAACTCTGGGTCACCCCCGAGTTGGCGCCGAAAGTGGCGAAACTTGCCTCATCGGCAACCGGTGCTCCCGCCGTACCCTTTTCATAGGCCAGCAGGGCCCATTTCGAAAGGATCACCCCTTCTACCAGGCGAACCGGACTGCCCGCCAGCGCCGCGCTGTTTTCGAATAGCTGCGTGCCGCCCGGCGTCTGGTCTGAAATCGGATATCCCAACGCGCCCGCGGGACCGCCCAGCCCCAGGTACGCGGCCAGCACCGGTCCGCTCAAGACATATGCCGTCCCCAGCCGGTCCGATTGGGCAAGCAGGTAAGTGACCGGTGGCGTGCTGGACGATTGCACGGTTTGTACGTAGCCGTTCCCCGACCGTACCGCCGGGCTCGCCACCGGCGCCTGCACCGGGATCTGGTTGCGCGTGAGCGCCGACTGGAACGCCTGCTGAACCGGCATTGGCGCTCCCTCTCCAATCTGGCAGCATGGCGCAATCACGTTGATAATCAGCTTCGGGCTGGACACGCCCTCGCTCGACGCCATCAGACTGGCGGAGCCCCCGCCTATGGCCTTCACGACCGCGGTCAGATTGTTGGGCTGAATCTGCAGCACGCGGTTATTGGTGGTGGTCCATGAGACCAGACGGTCCGTGAGCAAGGCTCCGGTGGATGTTGCGGGGGCCGCGGTCAGCGCCAACGTCTGGCCCAGGTTTAGCGTAATGGCCGCGCCCGGCGCCACGCCCGCGCCGCTTAGAACCACCGACGCCACCGGCAGGCGCAGCGTAGGGCCGCCTCCGCCGGGAGTGTACTGCAGCGCGCCGCCTTCGAAATTCTGCCGGACGTCGCCGCTGGTAAGAGAAAACTGTTCACCCGTAGGCAGCCCTAAGGTGCCGGCCGCGCCGCCGTTGGCGACATACAAATCGTAAATCGGTTCAAGAACACTGAAGACCTTGCCATTGTTCGGTCCCGACGTAATGCTGTAGATCCCGCCATTGGAATAGGCTTGGGAGGTGGCTGTAGTTCCGGTGGTGCCGGTAATCACGGGCGCGGTGACGGCGGTCTCCACATCCACGGGCCGGCCCAGACCGGAGATGCCGCCCTGTTTGGTCCACTCCGTGAAAAACAACAGCCGGATAGTGAAGCCGGTTCCTGTGGCTAGAGGCGCGTGGTAGGCAAACAGGGCGTAGTTCTTATCGAATATGTCGTATTGGCAGCTATTGGCAGGATCAAAGGCCGGACAGGATTGGGTATCCATCAGCGGTAAGCCGGCGGTGGCCGCACCCACGGAAGTGTAATAAGTATAGATGTCGCCCAGAAGCTGGACGATGACAATCGAGGTGCCATCGGTAGGCTGCGAAGCCGTTGGGCTGACGGTAGCCAGCGCCAGCTTTGCCGAGGAGTTCTTATCGGTGAACTCCTGCACGTAGCCCGTGGTTCCGAGACGCTTGACGATCCCAACCGGCGGCAGCAAAACCAGGTTAAAAAAGCCATTGCGGAAGAACGCCGAGATGAAGGCGTTTTGCAGGCTTGGCGTAGGCGCGCCCGTGCCTACGTCAAGAGGCACCGTCAGCGTGATGGTCGCGGATGCGGTCAAATTGCTGCCATCGAGAGTCTGAACCGTGACTTTGACGCTTTGAGCCACGGTGATCACCGATGGAGCCGTGTACGTATTAATGGAGATCCCGGTCGATGGATCTGACACCGTGGTACTGGGACCGGCGACCGCTCCGGCCACGGTCGGGCTGAAGGTCCAGACCACATTCGAGTTGGTGGCATTTTGCACCAGAGCCGTGAGTGTTGCGGTCTGGCCGGGCAGGAGACTGCTGGGGTTGGCGCCGAGAGTCACGCTGGTCTTCTGCTGCGCTTGCAGGCCGCCAGCCAGCACGCAAAACAGCAGGATCCGAAGGGAAATATATAGGGACCGGTTGAGGCGCACGAATAACCTGATCTTAATATGTACCAAACCCTACGCCCGAATCAGAGTTGCTCGGAGCACGATCTCAGACCGCCGGTGGTGCCAAAGACACCGGCGGCGAAGACCGCCGGCGTTACCTGCGTCTCAGCGTCTCTGCGATTTAGCGGAGGTCGTAGACGTAAATGCAGTGATCGATGACGGCGGCCGGGGAAACACGCAGCGTCCACTCATCGCCGTTCTCCAGTCGGTGCTCTACCATGGCGTTGTGGTGAGCCAGCAAGTGCGCGCTGATGGCATACAGGCCGGGCGGAGGCTGGAAGGCCAGTTGCGAATCTTCCACCACATTGACCGGCATGTCGTAGGCCGCGGGCGGGAAGGAGCCAAAGTAGGCAAGCTGGGCGGTGCGCCCCCGGGCATTGCGGTCCAGCCATACTTTGAGGGATTTGAGGCCTTCACCCCAATCGACGTTGCTGTCATCCAGCCAGGAGGTTCCGCAGGCGCTGCCGCCGTCGAACCCGATTTGGGACGGCTGGCTCAACAGGCACGCGGATTCATTAAAGTAGCTGAGTCCATCGGGATAGATTCCGGCAGCCGCAACCACCATCCACAGACTCAAGACGACAGCCAGGCCTTTGGCGGCGCGCACGGACGAGCGGAACAGTGCGGCAAGTGCGATGCCGCCCAGCAGATGCGCGAAGGGCAGGCAGGGGATGATGTAGCGGATTCCTATATCGGCGGCCTTCCAGACGTGAATCAGCAAAAGCACTGCCGGCGGCAGCAGAAGAAACAACCGGTCGCGCATCGGGAAGGCCTTGGGGCGAAGTACGAAGTAGAGTCCGGCCGCGGCCAGCACAATGGCGGCCAGGGGCTCCTTCAGTAAATAGACGACGGCGAAGTAACTGGTGAACCGGGGAGCCACCCGGCCGGCCATGAAGACCAGGTAGTTCGAATCGCGGTCCTGATTGACCAGGTTCATGCCTGCGATGTAGGCCGCGGGAGATTGGAAGCGGTAGACGATCCAGACAACGGCGAGGGCGATGGCTCCCATGCACAGCAAGGGCGGCACGGCGGTGAGAGCCTGGCGAAAGTCGAAACCGGACTGCGCTATGCCGGCGTGGCAGTTCTTGAATTTCTTTCCGCTGCCGCATGGGCAGAGCTCATCGGGCGCAGTCTTTTGCACAGCGCGCCGGCCCCGTACCGCAAACAGAAGCACCGCGGCGATGGGGACGGCTGCGACCGATGAGAACTTGGTGCAGAGGAGAAGGCCTAGCGCGATGCCGCAGAAGACCAGCGCGCGCGGCCTGGGGGAGCGCGCGTACTGCCAGAGACAGAAGAGGAAGAGGAGCGTGAATGCGGCCAGCCCGACATCGAGCGTAACCAGATAGGAGTGGGCCAGGATGGTGGGGTCGAGCGTAAACAGGAAAAGGGCGCAGAGGCCGGCCAGTTCGCCGGCGAGTTGCCGGCCCCAGAGGTAGATCACCACGGCAGCCATCACTCCGACGAACATCATGGGGAGGCGCGCCCATTGGAGGGCGCGGTCCAGCCCGGCGGTCACCAGGATGTGGGTACCGGCAGCCCACTGCCATTCGGATGCTCCGTTGAGAAGATCGCGGGCGTGAGGCGTGTCGGGCCAGCGGGCCCCGGCCCACGTGAGGAAGAGGCCGCTCAAGGCTTTGAGGAGCGGGGGATGCTGAGGGTTGACCGTGAGGGCGCCTTTCTGAACATATGCGACGCCGGACGCGATATCGCCGGGCTCATCCCATGCTGGAGACTTACCGCGGCTGGCAAAGAAGAGCTGGAGAAAAAAGATGGAAATAAGTGCGGCAGCGATTGCAAATGGCCATCGTGAACGGATGGTCTGCGACATAGCCGGATCGTACCATGCGGCTTGACGTTTTCATGGCTTTCGGGGCTGGCACCGGGTCAGATGGTCATGGCCATAAACCCGCCATCCACCCGAAGAATGGTCCCCGTCACGAACGCGGAGGCGCGCCGCGCGGCAAGATACACTGCAGCTCCCACCAGTTCGTCGGCTTCCCCGAACCGCTTCATGGGCGTGTGCCCGATGATGCTGGCCACGCGTTCCGCCGTGAGCACTTTGCGATTCTGCTCCGCCGGAAAGAAGCCCGGCAGAATCGCGTTGACCCGCACATTGTTCGGCGCCAGTTCGCGCGCCAGAAAATGCGTGATCTGGTTGACCCCGGCCTTGGCCACGCCATAAGTGAAAACCTTGGAAAGCGGCGGGCCCGAAGATACCGATGTGATGTTGATGATGGACCCGCCGTTCCCGGCATCCACCATGGCCTTGCCGAAAACCTGGCATGCGAGGAAGACGCTTTTGAGGTCAATATCCAGAATCCGATGCCACTCCTCTTCGCTGATTTCGAAGAAGGGTGTGGCTGAGTTCACGCCCGCGGCATTGATCAGAATGTCCACGCGGCCGAACCGTTCAAGCACCGTGGCCAGCACCTTCTGAAGATCGGCTTTGCTGGTGGCATCGCACCGAATCCCGATTGCCTGCCCGCCTTTTTCCGCAATGGCCGCAGCCCGCGCGTCGGCATGTTCCTGGGTTCGCCCCGCGATAGCAATCCTGGCCCCGGCACGCGCCAAACCCTCAGCCATCGCCCCGGCCAGCACTCCACCGCCGCCAATTACAACCGCCACATCATCAGCTAAAGAAAAGAGTCCGTCATCCGGCATGCCTTCGATAGTAACCCGCGGAGGGGGCGCACGGAAGTTTTCGCGCGCTCAGGCCAGTTCGTCCAGCATGACTTCGTCAACATAGCACCAAGCCCAGGATTCGCCTGGTTCGATGGAGCGCACCAGGGGATGTTTCACAGCGTGGAAGTGCTTGGTGGCGTGCCTGTTCTTGGAGGAATCGCAACATCCAACGTGCCCGCATGTCAGACAGAGCCGCAGGTGCACCCAGGTGTCGCCAGTCTTGAGGCATTCTTCGCAGCCCTTCTTATTCGTACGCTTGATCTTGATCTGATCCAGATGTTGGCAGGCTTCACTCATACCGTTCAGTGTCGCAAAGACTTTGGCGCGGCGGCAATTCGCACCCGCCGATTCGTTGAGGACGGCGCCGCCCGTTACAATAACAGTACGCTTCGGGCCTGTCCGTGCCCAAGTGATCGCCGACTTCGATTCGCGTGCCTGTGAAACAACAAGGTCTCTTTATCACTTTTGAAGGCATGGACGGTTCCGGCAAGACCACCCAGATGCATCGCCTTGCCGGCCGCCTGCGGGGCATGGGCCGGACCGTGCTCGAAACCGCGGAACCCGGGGGACCGCCCATCGCTATGACGATCCGGCGGATTCTGCTGGATTCAGCCAATCAGGAGCTTAGCCCGGCCGCCGAGGTCCTGCTCTACTTTGCCTCTCGCGCCCAGAACGTGGATGAGTGGATAACGCCCGCGCTGGCCCGCGGCGAGATCGTGCTGGCCGACCGGTTCACGGACTCTTCACTGGTCTACCAGGGCTACGGACGGGGCCTGGGCGCGGCTGCCGTGGAGGCACTGGACGGCATCGCCTGCCGCGGCTTGAAGCCGCACCTGACCATACTGGTGGATGTGGATGCCGAAGCCAGCCTGGCCCGCGCCCGCGCCCGCAACCTGGCCGAGCCGCATTGCGAAACCCGTATGGACGACCAGTCGCTTGAATTCCACCGCAAGGTCTACGATGCCTACCATGCCCTGGCGGCGCGCGAACCGGAACGCGTCAAACTGGTGAACGGCCGGCTCGGGATGGACGCCATTGAACAGGAAATCTGGAACATTGTGAGCGGTTATGTTTGAAGACTTCTGGGGCAACCCGCAGGTGGTGCAGGCGCTGGAGCAGATGATCCAGCAGGACCGCCTGTCGCAAACCCTGCTCTTTTCGGGCCCCGAGGGCGTTGGCAAAGCTACGCTTGCGCGGCGGCTGGGCGCGCGCTTGCTGGGCCACCCGGAGCGGATCGAACAAGACGACCTGGGCCGCCCGGAAAACCTGGAGGCCGTGGCCGCGCGCGAAAGGCTACCGTCGGAAAAGCGTAATGACGACCCACTGCTCTTCGCCACGCACCCGGATTTCGTCACCTTCCCGCCGGATGGGCCGATGCGCCAGATCTCCATCCAGCAGACGCGCCTGCTGAAAGAGCGCGCCCAGTTTCTGCCGCACCAGGGCAGCCGGCGTATCTTCCTGATCGACCATGTGGACCGCGCCAATGACCAGGCCGCCAATTCGCTGCTCAAGACGCTCGAAGAGCCGCCCAACCACCTGATCGTGATCATGACGGCTGAAAATGCCTACGACCTGCTGCCGACGATACGCTCGCGCGCCGTGCCGTTTCACTTCACTCCGCTTTCGCGCGACGCGATGCAGCAGTTCGTTCAGGCGCGCGGCCTGGACCAGCCGGAGCGCCGCGTAGCGTTGGCCGCCGGAAGCCCCGGCCTGGCCATGTCGCTTGACCTGGAAGCTTACGACAAGCGCCGCGCGGCCATGCTGGTGCTGCTGAAAGTGGCGGCGGGGGCGGCCCCGTTCGGCGCCTGGGTGCCGGTTTCTGAAACCATCGGCCGCAGCAAGAGCGAGAAGCTGGATCTGTATCTCAAGGTGCTGTACGAATTGCTGCGCGACCTGCTGATCCTGAACCAGAGCGGCGCGGAGATTCGAAACCAGGACATCCGCCGCGACCTGGAAGCGCTGGCCGCCAAGGTGCAGTTTTCGTGGATTCGCAAAGCCGTGAAACAGGTGGATGAGATCGCGGAACTGATCCGCCGCAATATCCAGAAGACCATCGCGCTGGATGCGCTGATTATCGAACTGCGGTCTAACGACTAACGCATCGGGGCTAACGCTTCTTTCCCGCAATCTGCCAATCCGTGAACGGAGATCGCACGCCCCGGATCTTCACGTTTAAGCAGTAGGGTATGCCGGAGGCGAAGGCGCGGCCGAGCGCGGGGCGCACCTGATCCAGCCGTTCAATGGTTTCGCCGCCGCCGCCGAAAGCCTGCATGACCAGATCGTAGCGGGCCGATTGCAACTCGCAAGCCACCGTCGGCTGGTTCGGCACTGCGAACGATTGCAATTCGCGCTCCAGGCCCCAACCCGCATCATTGCCCACGATCACCACGATGGGGAGCTTGTGGCGGACGGCGGTATCCATCTCGGCCAGATAAAAGCCCACTGCGCCGTCTCCGGTGATGGCTGCCACCGGGCGTCGGGGATGCGCCAGTTGCAGTGCGATGGCGTTGGGCAGCGACGCACCGATGGTGCCCAGCGGACCCAGGCGCAGCCAACCGCCGGCGTGCCGCGCGGGGAGCATGGCACGGCCCCAGTGGGCGAAATCGCCGCCATCCCAGGAATAGAGAATATCGGGCGGAAGCGCCTGACTGAGTTCGCGAAAAAAGGCGGCCGGGTGCAGCGGCGACGAACCATCGCCTGCGGTTTCCGCAAGCCTGGAATTCCATTCGTCGCGCAGTGTGCGGACCCGGTGAAGCCACTCACCCGCCGGCCAGACTGCCGGCCCTGCCGCCTCTGTAAGGCTTTCGAGAGTGGTGCGCGCGTCGGCGCAGATAGCCAGGTCGAGTGGACGGTTGAGGCCCAGTTCCTGCGGGTGAATATCCACCTGAATGAATTTGGCTTCGGGTGGAAACAGGCGCGCGCCGCCCAGAGCCAGCCGATAGTCGATGCGCTTGCCCACCACCAGAAAAACATCGGCCTCACGGAAGACCGCATGGACGGCGTGGTTCAGCGCGGGGTCGGCATACCCCATGACCAGCGGGTGATCGTCCGGAACCGCCCCGCGCGCCATGGTGATGGTGTAAAGCGGGATATTGGTGCGGTCAATAAATTCGCGCAGCGCGTGTTCCGCATGCGACCACCAAACGCCGCTGCCGGCGATGATCACGGGCCGCCGGGCGGAGCGGAGAAGGTCGATTGCGGTTCGCGCCGGACCCAAATGGTATCCGTCGGCCGCGGGCGTCTCCTGAGAGCGGGCCCGAAATCACCGGCGGCAAGACCGCCGGCGCTACCAGGAAATCCACGGGGATGGTGAGATGCACGGCGCCTTTGCGGCCGCTGTTGGCTTCCACATAGGCGCGCTGTAAATAGAATGGGATTTGCGCCGCGTTAGGAGCGGCCGCCGCCCACTTCACCACCGGGCGCGCCATCCCCACCTGGTCGATGTCCTGGAAGGCCTGGCGGTCGGCCAGCGTGCTGGCCCGCGATCCGCTGACCGCGATCAATGGACTGCCGGCCAGCATCGCGGTGGCAATTCCCGTCAGTGAGTTGGTATGGCCGGGCCCACCCGTTACCAGCGATAGCGCCGGCCGGCGATGAATCCGCGCCCAGGCGTCGGCCGCGTGGGTCACGCCGGATTCGTGCCGCATATCCACGATGCGCATCCGGTGGCGCGCCGCCGCCAGCAGTTCATTCAGATGATCGCCCACCAAAGTAAAAATGGTGTCGATCCCCAACTGCGCGGCGGTCTCCACAAACAGCTCGGCTCCGTTTGGCATAGAACCGTCATGCTACTACAATCGAGTTCTAGACCTTTGTGATTCCTCGAAAAATATTGGTTACGGGCGGGGCCGGCTACATCGGCTCGCACACAGTACGGATGCTGTTGCAGCAGGGGCACGACGTCACGGTGGTCGACAACCTCTCCACGGGCTATCGCCACAACGTGCCCGCCGACCGGCTGCACCAGCTGGATCTGGCCGACACCGAAGCGCTGGTCCAACTGCTGACCGAAAAGAAGTGCCAGGCCGTAATCCATTTCGCGGGGTTCATCGCGGTGGGGGAATCCATGCGTCAGCCGGCGCGTTATTTCGGCAACAATGTTTGCGCTTCGCTCTCGCTGCTGGATGCCATGGTGCGGGCCGGCGTCAAGCACATCGTGTTCTCTTCCACGGCGGCCGTTTATGGCAATCCCCACGCCACTCCGATCCTCGAAAGCTTTCCCATTCAGCCGGTGAACGCTTACGGCGAATCCAAGGTAATGGTGGAGACACTGCTGCGCTGGTTCGACGAGATTCACCACCTTACCAGCGTCTGCCTGCGCTACTTCAACGCATCGGGAGCCGACCCCGAAGGCGTTCTGGGCGAGGAGCACTCGCCTGAGACCCACCTGATTCCGCTGCTGCTGCGTGCCGTGAAGTCGGGCCAGCCGGCCACTATTTTCGGAGACGATTACGGGACCCCCGACGGCACCTGCATCCGCGACTACATCCACGTGTACGATCTGGCGCAGGCGCACATTCTGGCGCTGGAATATCTGATCGGGGGCGGCGCTTCGGAGAAGTTCAACGTCGGCACTGGAACCGGCCACAGCGTGATGGAGACCATCCGCGCGGTGGAGGAAGTGAGCGGCAGCAAGGTGCCTTACACGGTAGGTCCGCGCCGCGAGGGCGATCCGCCAAGTCTGGTGGCCGCCGCGGACAAACTGCGCCAGAAATTAGGCTGGACGCCGCAATACACCGATCTGCGAACCATCGTCCAGCACGCCTGGAACTTTGTCCGGAGCCGATAAGAACCGAAGGCCGGCCCTACCGCGGCGTCGCCGTGCGGTCGAACGCGACCTTGCCGCCCACGATCGTATAGACCACATCGGCAGACATGATCTCGTCTTCCGGAATGGTCATGATGTCGCGCGAAAGCACCGTGATGTCGGCCAGTTTGCCGGGCTCAAGCGATCCCTTCACCTTTTCCTCGAACGCGGCAAACGCATTATTCGCGGTATAGGAACGAAGCGCCTGCTCGCGGCTCATGCGCTGGTCGGGGAAGAAGACGGTGCCGTCCTTCAGCTTGCGACTGACTGAGGCATAGAACGAAGCCAACGGGCTGACATCCTCCACCGGCGCGTCGGTTCCATTGCCCACCACCGCGCCCGACTGCATGAGCTTTTGCCAGACGTAAGCGCCTTCTTCGGCGCGCTGGGGCCCCAGCCGCAGCAGCACGTACGGCGCGTCGGAAGTACAGTGAACGCCCTGCATGGCGGCGATCACACCCAACTGGCCGAAACGCGGAATGTCGGCGGCGCTCAAGTGCTGCGCATGCTCGATGCGCCAGCGGAGATCCTGCTTGTCGGGATGCGCCTTGAAGGTCTCTTCGAAAATATTCAAAGTTTCGCGGTTGGCCCGGTCGCCGATGGCGTGCACGCAAAGTTGATAGCCGTGTTGTATGGCGAGTTCGGCGGTCTTGCGGATGTCGGCCGGGTCGTCCGTATTCAGACCGCTGCTGTCGGGCTTGTCGGTGTACGGCGCCAGCAGCCAGGCGCCGCGCGAACCGAGAGCGCCGTCGATGGCGCGCTTGACCGCACGAACCGTCAGGAAATTTCCGCCCGCGCCAAGCATGCGATAGGCGTCCATTTTGGCGGCCAGTTCCTGGTTCGACGTCCGCGCCATCATCCAGATACGCAGTTTGAGCTCGTGCTTTTCGGCCATGCTTTTCAGCATGTCGATGGTGTCAAACGGCGAGCCGGCGTCTTCAAAGGTCGTGATGCCTTTGGAGATGGATTCGTCCATCGCCAGGTCGATAGCCTTCCGCTTCTCAGCCAGGCGTTCCGCTGGTGTTCGCCTGGCTTCCCACTGCGAGCGCGCGACGCTTACCAGGCCCGCGGCCCGTTCGCGCAGCAGGCCGGTGGGTTCGCCCTTGGCATCTTTGAGGATTTCGCCGCCCGCCGGATTGGGGGTCTTGGCGGTGATGCCGGCCGCTGCCATGGCCTTGCCGTTGACGAACGCGGCGTGGCCGCTGGCGTGGGTCAGGAGCACCGGATTGTTGGGCGAAACCTGGTCGAGCGAAGCGTGCTCCGGAAAGCCTTCAACATTGGGTTCCGGCGCATGCTCCCACTTGGACTGGTGCCAGCCGCGGCCGATGATCCACTCTCCGGGCCTGGCCTGTTTGGCGGCGCGCGCCACTTGCGCCACAATGTCGTCCCAGGTGCGGGCCTCGCGCAAATCCAGGCCCATGCGGAACTCGCCCACGCCGGTGAAATGGCCGTGGCCTTCAATGAAGCCGGGGATCGCGAGCATGCCATGCAGGTCGATGATTCGGGTGCCCCGCCCTATCTGCTTGCGAATATCATTGTCGCTGGCGACCGCAACAATCTTACCGCCGCGAACCGCGATAGCCTGCGCCACAGGCGCCGACTGGTTCATGGTGACGATCTTTCCGTTGCGCAGAACCAGGTCGGCGGGTTGAGCGAACGCCGCCGCTGCCAGAGCGAAATAGGCTACCAACAAATGTGCGCACATCGCCACGTGCAGCACCTCCATAAAGTCCGGGCGCACGGCACGCCGAACCTGCTATCGCGCATAGCGGGTTACTTCGCCGGTTTCAGCGCCAGCACCGCGTAAGCCGTAGCCGCGTCACTCATGAAGCGTCCCACGTCCGAAGACAAGTCGCGCTGCTTATTCAGTGAATAGGCCAGCCAGCGGCCTTCCGTCTTTTGCTGATTCTGCACCAGCCACTCCAGCCCGCGCTTCACCTGCGCCTGGTCGCGCCCCACGCCGGCCTGCTGCAGCGCGAACGTAACCACGGCAGTGGCGTAACCGTCGCTCTTTGTCTCAAGCGCCGTACCATCGTGCCGCTTCCACGCTCCCACGAACGCAGACAGGCTGAAGCCCCCGTCCGGCTGCTGTTTGCCCAGCGCTTCATCGACGATGGACTTCTGCTGCGCGGGAGTCAGGAGCCCGGGCAATTTTGTGGAGGCCCACAGCAAAACCACGCGATCGATCAGAATCTGCGATTCGCGCTCGCGCACCAGATACTCACGCAACAACTTCAACCGGTCCTGGATTTCGGGGGACGAGCTATAGTCGCCGGCTGCTGTACCAATGGCGATAGCAGCCAGCGTGTTTCCATAATATTGCGAATCGCCTTCCCACGGCGCGTTATGAAATTGCAGCCACTGCCACGCGCCCCTGGCTTCTCCGGTCTTCACTTGCTCGGCCCACATATTGTCGAGCGCAAGCCGCGCATCGGGGCTCAACTTTCCTGCGGGCGCATCGTAAGATACCAGGATCAGGGCGTTGAAAATAGACTCGGTACCGCGCGATTCGGCCGTCTTCGGCACTCCCCGCGTCTCATCGGGGTAGAACGGCGCGACCTCCTTCCACAGCCGGACGCGCTTGGTGACGTTGTCCAGAAGCCTGCGTTCGGTTGGCGACGGCCCCTGTTCCCCGAGAGCGGAGCGCAGCGCGGGCCGGCCTACGGCATAGGGCGCCACAGTGTGACAGGAGACGCAAAACGTTTCATGGTCGCGGGCCGCCGACGGCCACGTCATCCACCATGCCAGCCGCCCATCCAGGTACCCGGCGGCCGCCTTGGCGTTCCAGGCCTGGGAGTCTATAGCGGAATCGGCAGCGGCAGACGGCTGGTCCGCGGCCGGCAACATCGCAGCCAGGCAGGCGGCCACGATACATATCGATAGTGGGTGGCGCATCTGTTCAATCATACGACCTCATAATCCTGATTATCGTGATGCGGTGTGCTCGCGCGCGCGGCTGTGCTCGCCGATCAGGTCCGCATATACTTCCATCAGCCCGCGCAGGTCCGCAATGTCCTTGGCCGAGCAGTTGGTCAGGGGCGGCCGCACCGGTCCCGCGGGCATGCCCAGAATCTCCATGGCCGCCTTCATGGCGGAAACCTCGTACCCCTTGGCTCGTTCGCGAATGGCATACAGCGGATGCACGTATTTACGCATCAGGCGGTCCAGCCGTTCGAAGTCACGGGCCAGCCCCGCCTCCGCCAGTTCCAGCGAGAGCCGCGGCGCAATATTCGAAATGCTCGAAGTATAGGCCTGGACCCCCACCGAAAAATAGGCCGGCACGCAGTCGTCGCCAAGCCCTCCCAACCAGGCCAACCGGTCGCCCAACGAATGCATGATGCGCTGGTATTTCCGGGCGTCGCCCTGCCCGTCCTTCCAGAACTCCAGCGCCGGCAGGCGGTCGGCCAGCCGCGACACCATGTCCGCAGTGAACATGGCCCAATCCCGGCTGTACACCATGAGCGGCAATCCCGTGGCAGCGCCAATGGCGCGATAGTATTCGATCATGCCGTCAAACGGCGCATTGATATAGTACGGAGGAAGCATCAGGATGCATTCCGCCCCAGCCTTTTCCGCACGCCGCGCCATATCGGCGCCGATGGGCGCATTGTATCCCGTGCCCGCAACCACCGGCATGCGCCCGGCAGCCGCCTGGACAGTCACGCGCACCACCTGTTCCAATTCATCGGGCGTCAGTGAGTAGACTTCACCCGTGCCGCCGGCGGCCACCAGGGCGCAGAATGGATAGCTTGCCATTTCATCTACATTGCGGGCCAGGGCGTCCAGGTCGAGCGAAAGATCCTGGTGTAAAGGAGTGACGGGGAATCCGAGGACACCCCTCATGCGGTCTCTAAGTGACATACGGCGGTCTCCCAGTGACATGCTACCAGTTTGGAGGCAACCGGTCATACCAGACCGGCCGTGATTCTAACTCGCCTAATGCGCCGGCTGATTAATAGTGAAAGCGTACAGGCTGTCGGCCGCCACGGCCAGCAGGTATTGCTTGCCATCCAGCAAATAAGTGATGGACCCGGCGCTCGGGTTCGCCATCAGGCCCGCATGCCACAGGATCTTACCGGTGGCCGGATGTAGTGCGATCAGATTCTGTCCATTGCTGGTGAACAACAATTTGCCCGCGGTGGTCAGCATGTGGGTGACGCCGTTGCCGCTGGGCCAATCGTGCTTCCAGGCGACTTTGCCGGTCTTGTAGTCGATCGCCAGAAGAGCATCGCCGCTGTTCCCCACCGCGGTATCGAGCCCGCCCCAGCCCTCCGGATGGGGGTCCGTATCGGTCAGGTAGTACATGGCGTACGACCGGTTGCTGCCGACATAGAACAGTCCTGTCTCGGGATCGAAACTCGGCGCCTCCCAGTTAGTCACTCCACCGGTGGCCGGAGAGACCAGCACGCCGTCGGTAGTAGGGAACTTGGCCGGATCCGCGATCGGCTGGCCCTTGGCGTCGAATCCCTTCGCCCAGTTCAGCGTGTCGACCATAGGGGCGGTGACGATCTTCTTACCCGTGGCCCGATCCAACACAAAGAAATATCCGTTGCGGCTGGCTTGCGCTACCAGTTTCCGCGGCTGGCCGTCGATCACGCCGTCGATCAGCACCGGCGTCTCTACGGCATCCCAATCATGCACGTCATGCGGCGAAGGCTGGAAATACCAGACCATCTTGCCGGTGTCCGGGTTGATCGCCACAATCGAGCAGGTGTAGAGATTGTCGCCCTTGCGGCTTTTCTCCGCCATCACCGGGTTGGGGTTGCCGGTGCCCACGATGTACAGGTTCAGCTGCGGATCGTAAGTACCCGGAATCCAGGCTTGCCCGGTGCCGTGAGCCGACGCGTACTCATCCGGCCAGGTCTCAATTCCCGGCTCTCCCTTGCGCGGCGTGGTCCACCACTTCCACTGCAGGGCTCCGGTCTCGGGGTCGCGCGATTGCAGGAAGCCGGGATTGTCCAGGTGATCGCCGCCTATGCCCACCAGTATGTGATTGCCCACCACCACCGGCGCCACCGTGGAAGTGTAGTCCAGCTTAGGGTCGGCGATCTGGACCTTCCAGCGTTCCTTGCCTGTTCGCGCGTCCAGGCTGACAAGCTGGCTGTCGGGCGATTCGAAGTACAGCCAGTTTCCGTACATACCGACGCCGCGATTGCCGATCGTGCTGCCCGTGTTGGGAGGGTACTGATAATGCCACAGCTCGCGGCCGGTGCGCGCGTCGGCGGCCCAAACATTGTTAGGGGCGGTGAAATACAGGACGCCGTTCACCATCAGCGGAGTCGACTTGATTTGAATGCCGCCGCGCCCGGCAGAAGTGGTCCCTCCGGAATAACGGGCGGCCCAGGCCAGGGACAAAGCGTGGACGTTCGAGGAATCAATCTGCGTCAGCGGACTGAAGCGCCGTCCGGAATAATCGCCGTTGTAGGTCGGCCACGCGTCGGTGGGCTGCTTGAGCAAGGTCGCCGGATTGAGGGCCTGTCCGAAAGCGGCCCACACAGGCACAAACAACGAAAGCAACACGAATCGGAATTTCATTTTAGTCTGACCTATTTCAGTGAAACCAGGTAAGCGGTAACGTTGTGGATGTCGGCGTCTGTATACTTCCCAAGCAGGTCGGCATGCGCCTTCAGAGGGTCGTGAACCTCCACTTTGGGGACTGCTCCATCGCGCGCAAACGAATGATACTCGCCCGCGGAATCGCGCAACGAGACGTTGAAATCATCAATGCGATCGAGGGCGCCTGAGACGGCTTGGCCCGAGGGCGGCGTCACCGTCACCGTAACCACACTCCGGGTAGACGGGGGGCCGCCGCCTCGCCCGCCCCGGCCGCCACCACCCCGCCCGCCGCGCGGCTGCAGCCATCGTGACTGCAAGGCGAAAGGCTGGTACCGGCTGCCAATGCCTTGCAGGTCGCCGGTTGCCGAGTGGCAGGTCTTGCAGGTCCCGGTGTTATTGAAATAGGCCTCGCCTTTTTTAGGATCGCCCGTGAGCACGTCCATGAAGACATAGGTATTGCGATGGCCGGCCGCATAAGTCTGAACGTGCAGCCATGCCACCAGATCGGCAATCTGCGGCTCGGTCAGATTCAGCTTAGGCATTCCCGCATCGGGGCGGCCGTCGCGCAGAACCGGGGCAATCAGAATGCCCTTCTCATCATCCAGCACCAGAACCGAACGGACCAGGTCAGGTGCTCCAGCACCGCCCCTGGCCCCTGCGCCATGGCAACCGCCACAATATGTGACGTAAAGCTTGTCCCCCCGCGCCACGGCCGCGGGATCTTCTTTGGACGCCGCGATGGCCGCAGCACTAACGCCGCCTTTGTCGTTCGCCCCGCCCGGAGCCGCACCGTGAGATGTTGGTTCCTGGCCGCCCACGTAAACGGCCGCCGTCATAAGCAGCACTACAGCGCGCAGAGCAATCCGCTTCAACCGATGCATTGTCCCTCAGCAACTCATTCTACAGCGGCGCAGCCCGAATGAGATACTCTCGAGTGAGATACGGAGACATGTCAGCGAATCCCATGGCGTTGGTGACCGGTGCCTCCAGCGGGATCGGTGCGACGTTCGCGCGGCAGATCGCCGAAGATGGCTACGGCCTGGTGCTGGTGGCGCGGCGCACAGACCGCCTGGAAGAATTGGCCGCGGAGTTGCGCGCCAGGCACGGCGTACCGGCGGAAACCATGGCGGCGGACCTCACGCGCGATGCCGACGTGGACCGCGTAGCGCAGCGCCTGGCGGACTTCCCCAACCTGGCGCTCTTGGTGAACAACGCGGGCTTCGGCACCAAGGGCTTCTTCTTCGAAGCCGATGCCGTGCAGCAGGATGCCATGCACCGCCTTCACGTGCTGGCCACCGAGCGGCTCACGCGCGCCGCGCTGCCTGGAATGATTGCGCGCCGCCGGGGCGGCATCGTCAACGTCGCCTCGATAGCCGGCTTCCTGCAAAGCCCGGGTCACATCAGCTACTTCGCCACCAAGGCCTGGATGATCAGTTTCACCGAGGGTCTGCATATGGAGTTGAAGGTCCTCGGGTCGCCGGTTGTGGTGCAAGCGCTATGCCCCGGGTATACCTATTCAGAGTTTCACGATGTGATGGGCTCGGACCGCAAAGAGATTCCCAAGAGCTTGTGGATGCCGGCCGATTTCGTGGTGCGCGAATCGCTGCGGGGGTTAAAGGAAGGCCGGCTGATCGTGATTCCCGGTTGGCGCTACCGGGCCATAGTGCGTCTGGTGAAACTGCTTCCACGGTCGATTATTGAGTGGGCCGCAACGCGCTCTCGCAAAGAAACCTGAGCTACCATTTCCGCCCATCGATCAACGACCCAGCGCCGCCCCGATCCTCCGCAGGCCCTCGCCAAACATCTCCGTATTCACCCCCATCCCGACGCGGAAATGTCCGTTCATCCCGAAAAATCTGCCCGGCACCGCGGAAGTCTCAAACTCCGTCCTCAACCGCGCCAGAAACTCGCCGGCATCTCCCTGGTTCATGCTCCGCGTACCGCCCAGCCGCATAAAGCACGTCGTACCAAAACCCGTCCGCACCGCCGAAATTCCCGTCTCCCGATCCAGAAACTCATTCAGCAGCACGCGGTCCGTCTCCACCACCCGCCGCCACTTCTCCCGAATCCTGTCCAACTGTTGAAACGCCGCCGCGCTCAGTAATTCCCCCGGATACACCGGCGTCGCCGCCAGCAGGTTGTTCATCTGCCACATGGCGCGCGCCAGGTCCGGCTGCGCCAGAATCCATCCGCACCTGAGCCCGCTCAGCCCGTAAACTTTCGTGAGGCTGCTGGTCACCACGAACTCCGGACCCAAATGCGCCGAAGTCCGCGGCGTGTCCTCATACACCGCGTCCAGATAGACTTCGTCCACCAGCACCCGCGCCCCCACGCTGCGCGCCAGGTCCCCCACCTCGCGCAAAACAACCTCGGGCGTCAGCACGCTCGAAGGGTTATGCAGATTCGTCACTACAATCAGTTTCGTTTTCGGCGTGATCGCGCGCCTCACCTCCGCAGGGTCTACCGCGTATCCGGTTGCCTCGGTTCGCGCGAACGCTTTCACGTGCGCGCCCACGCACCGCGCCGCATCCACCAGCAAGCCGTACGTGGGGTGTTCCATCAACACTTCATCGCCCGCATCCAGCATCGTGGCAAACACCAGGTAGTTCGCCATCGAAGTCCCAGCCGCTGTCACCACGCAGTCCACGTCCACCCCGTGCCGGTCCGCGATGGCCTGCTTCAGCGGCGCATACCCGTAGCTGTTGTCGCCGTTGATCTCCAACTCCTCCAGCCGATATCCCAACTCGCGCAGCGGAAACGGCCCCACCCCGCTGGTCGCCAGGTTGTACCGGGCCCTGCTCGCGGTCTTGGCCCAATGCATGTAGTCGGAATGCGCGTGTCTCATACAGAAGGCCCCAGCTTCTTAGCCAGCCTCTTGGCCCTGCTCCAATACAAATATACGGGAATGCCCGTCAACATAATCCCGATCCCGATGCCGCTGTTCTCGGGGAATGTTGCGATCGTGCTGGCTACAATCCCCACGCAAGTCAGCACGAACAGCGCGGTGGTGTAAGGATGTCCCGGCGCCAGGTAAATCGCGCCCTCCGCTACATCGCGATCCGGCCGCCGGTCCTGCCTGCGAAACAGGAATAGCGATGCCGCCGCCAGCGAGAACGAAATAAAATCCACTGACACCTCATAGTTCAGAATCTGCTCATACTTCCCGGTCCAGGCAATGGCCGTCGCCGCCAGCCCCTGCAGCACAATCGCCACCACCGGCGCCCCGCTGCGCTTCGAAAGCTGCCCCACCTTCCGGAAGAACAGACCGTCGCGCGCCATTGCGTTGTACACACGCGGCGCCGTCAACATTCCCTGGCTCAGGAATCCCAGCGTGGACACCGCAATCCCCATCGCGATCCACCAGGCTCCGCGTTCCCCCAGCGCCGCGCGCATTACTGCCGAGGCCGGCGTCTTCGTCGCGGCCAGCCCCGCCGGGCCCAGCACTTTCAAACAAACGAAATTCACCGAAAGATAAAGCGCCACCACGCCGGTCACGCCCAGCACCAGCCCGCGCGAAAGGTCGCGCCCCGGGTTGCGCATCTCCCCCGCCACGAACGTCGCGGTCTGCCATCCGCCATACGCGAACGCCACCGGAATCATGGCCGCCCCAACAGCCCCAATAAGTCCCAGCGAAGTCCGCTCCACCAGCGGCAGCGGATGAATCACACCACCGCCCCAAAAAAGACCCGCCGCCACCAGCGCCGCAATCGCCCCCATCTTCGAGAAGCATCAAGGCGCTCTGCACGTTGCTGCCCGCGCGCGCCCCCAGGCAGTTGACCGCCGTCAGCCCCAGCAGCACCGCCGCCGCGATCAGGCTGTCACTCCATGCCACGCCCGTGATCTCGCGGAAATAGCTGGCGAACGTCATGGCGACGGCCGCCATGCCGCCGGTCTGCGTCACCAGCAGCAGCACCCACCCATAAACGAACGCCACCGACGGATGATACGCCTCGCGCAGATAAAGATACTGCCCGCCCGCGCCAGGCAGCCGCGTGGCCAGTTCCGCCCAGATGAAGGCGCCCAACATAGCCAGGGCGCCGCCGGCCATCCATACGCCCAAAATCAAAAACGGAGTGTGCACGTGCACCGCAACCACGTGCGGATTCATGAAAATCCCCGACCCCACGATGCCACCCATCACAATCATCGTGGCGTCGAACAGCCCCAGTTGCCTTTTAGGTGAGTCCTGGTTCGCTGAGTCCAACGCTGTAGCCTATCACGCCGCCGGCAGCATCTCTCTCGGGCCTGGTAACGTCGGCGGTCCTTGCCGCCGGTGCTCTTACACGCCGCGCCGGCGCTACACTGAATGCATGCCCCTCGGGCGGCTCCTCATCACTCTTGGACTGCTACTGGTGGGGGCTGGAGTGGTGGTTCTTGTACTGGGACGGCTGCCCATTAAACTCGGGCGATTGCCCGGTGATATCTATATTCAGGGGAAGGGCTCCTCGTTCTACTTTCCGCTAACCACATGTCTGTTGATCAGCCTGGTGCTGTCATTGCTAATGTGGGTCCTGCGGAAGTAAGGCTCCAATCAGAGCCGCGACCGTCAGGGAGCGCTTGGTCACGTATGTCGCCCCGCTGATCATCCTGCAGCAGAGTATCGCAAACTAATGCAGGCGGCCCATCTTGTCCAGCGGCCAGTACACGAAGACCGCCTTGCCATAAATTTTTTCGCGTTCCACGAATCCCCAGGCACGGCTATCGCTCGACGAACTGCGGTGGTCGCCCAAAACGAAGTACTCGCCCGCGGGCACTACGTGACCCTCCCAGGAAACATTGTCCCGGTAGCTCTCCGGCACGTAATCCTCCACCAGAGCCACGCCGTTCACGTAGACCTGGCCGCTATCGATCCGTATCCTGTCGCCCGGAAGCCCGATCACCCGCTTGATGTAGGATTTCTTTTCGTCCCCGGGAAACCAGAAGACCACCATGTCGCCGCGCTCAATGCCGCCCAGGCCGAAGTGATAGGTAAACTTGTTGATGAAGATGCGTTCCTGGTCCGTAAGCGTAGGCATCATACTGGTGCCTTCCACCTTCACGGGCTGGTAGATAAACACAATCAGGATAACCGCGATCAGCACTGAAAAAGCCAGATCCCGAACCCAGGAGAGGGCGCTCCACAGGGTGGAAGGGGCTGGCCGCATGCCGGTGAGGGCGCCGACGGATTCCGCTGCTGGCGCGGCTTCCGGCTCTGCCGGCGGCGTAATACTGGAGTTATCGTCCGGCTGCATTCCTGACTTCTGATACGTAATTATAGACGCTTTTAGGGGTCGCTTGGGTTGCTCGCTTCATTTAGTTCATTTCAACAACGCTCCCAGCGCCGGCAGCGGCACGGCCCCTTCTTTGAGCGCACGGTCATTGAATTCGGCAAGGTTAAAGGACGCTCCTTTGGCCTGCCTGTATTGGTTGCGGACCTGCTGCCACGCGCGCCATCCTGCGAAGTACGCCGGCAACTGGCAGGACGACAGTTTGGCGCGCTGCAGTTTGCCGTTGGCCTCCTCAGATTCCTGAAAGGTTTGTTTTTCCATCAGGTCCAAAGCCTCCTGGTCGGTCATCCCCAGCATCTGAAGGCGAACGTCGATTATGGTGTTGGCTATCACCCGCAGCTCCTCCTTGGCGAAAGTCAGGGCTAACTCGGGCGAGTGATTCAGGTAGCCTTCCTCCAGCATCGTCTGCTCGGCAAACTGGGCCCAGCCCTCCACATAGGATTGCGCGCCGAAGACGGAGCGCAGAATGCGGCGCGATTTGGGCTGCACGCCGTTGGCAACTTCCAGCTGCACGTAGTGACCGGGCATGGCCTCATGAATGGTCAGCAATTTCAGCTTGTAGAAATTATTCTCGCGTAGTTTGGATTCCACCTGGGCCAGCGGCAGCTTCTCGGATATCGGCGTAATCCAGTAGAACGCTCCTAACTGCGGCTCAAGCGCGGGCGCAGCGTTGAATCCGGCCACTGAGTAGATCCCGCGCATGAACTCCGGCGTGGGAATCACCTGCAGGTTGTTCCGCGAAGGTAAGGTGAGCAGATGCTTTTCCTGAACGAAAGCGCGGGCCTCTTCTAAATCCTTGCGCGCATCCTCCATAAAGGATTCGCGGGTGGAATGGCGTTCTGCAATCTTGTTGAGCACTTCGCCGATCACCACGTTTTCACGGTCCGCTCCCAGCACGTCCGTATGTTCTTTGTGGGCCGGGAAGAAAGACCGGTGCAGCGGCAGCGCCAGCTCCAGCATTCGCGCGCGCACGCTGGTCAGTTCGCGTTCGGCCATCTGCAGGGTGGTGTCGGCCTCCACACCGCTTTGTATAGTGAAGCGAAACTTGCGCGAGTAAATGTCTCCGCCCAGGCGCCAGTTGGCATTGTTGCGCCCGGCAAGGCTGTTCTGGAGGTACTTGTCAAACTTGTGCATCGCGTCCAGCGCGGGCCGGGCGGCGCGGGCGTAGGCATCCAGCAGATCGGACGGCACTGCGGCGCGGATATCGTGGTCCACCAGGTTGATGTTTCCCTGGTTCTCTTCAATCGCTACCTTGGTCCAGATGTCCGGCGCCGATACCAGGTTAGTGGAAGCCTGGTCCAGGAATAACGGAACTTTTTGCAGACGGGCAATGATGTTGCGAATGCGCGCCGGCTTGGGCGCATACTCCAGCACGAAAGGGTTGAACAGGGCATTGCCCAGCGTCTCTACATACATCGTCGGGCTGTGCAGGAAAGTGTGGATCGAGTTCAGGTCGAGGAGCGTGAGCGAGATCTGGTCCTGCATGATGGTCAGATCGACGCGCTCTTCGGCGGTAAGCTTATCGGCTTTGAGCTCACCCAGGCGGCCGCGGAACTTTTCGTAGAAGCGGCGTTGGCGGTCGATAGCTGCCGGACCCATGTCATCCAGCATGTCGTCCAGCTTCTGCCCCTGGAACTCATGTAGCCCAATGCCCGTCGCCGCGGCCGGCGAGAAGGATAGCGTGGTGTTAACAAATTCGTCGGAAAGGGCGGCGAGTTGCTCACTGGAATTCTTGCCGCAGCCCGCGCATAACAAGGCAACAAAAAGAATCGCAACGTATCTCGCCATCGTTGCAATTGTACCGTGTGCAGAGCCGCGCACGTCAGTAAGCGGTCTTTGGACCTTTCCGATCAGCCTGCCGTGGCACGGACCGGCCGTGGCATAAGAAGGGGCACCGACACCGGCTCGGAACGAGGGTGAAGCTGTACCGGGTTCGCCCGCAAACGGATGCGCCGCAGATCGCGCATCACCTGGGCGCGCTCAGCGGAGGCGCGGCGTACCATCACGCGTTCACCAATGAGACAACCCCAAAGAAGTGCGACGGATAGCGCAATCGCCGTCAAACCCTGTCCTGTGATTTTGGCGATAGGCATCAGCCGTTCCTCCTCGGCAAATCTGGATGAGCAATCCAGTTACCAGTAAGTACGCCTTTTATTTTCAAACGGATTTAACCGGATGGGTGTGCCGCATTGCCACACAGGAGACATAGTGACGCTCGGCCGCCACCCCCAGGGTGGCAATTAGTGACAGACAATTGTGGCAATTCGTGACAGGCAATTATTTGGTGTGAACAAACGCGGGGCGGGCAAAAAGAAAAGCCGGGGCGGTTAAACCCCGGCCACAAGGAGAGGATCAGCTTTTGGTGTTATCTCGCGGCCATAAGCGCACGCAGGCGGCGTGCCCGTTCGGGGGCCCGCAACTGGCGCAAAGCTTTGGCCTCAATCTGGCGAATGCGTTCGCGCGTAACGTCGAACTCCTGTCCGATCTCTTCGAGCGTATGCTCACGCTCACAGCCGATGCCGAACCGCATACGGATGACTTTCTCTTCCTTCGGGGAAAGCGTTTTGAGAATGCCGGCAGTTTCGTCGCGAACATTGGACTCGATGACGGCGTCCACAGGCGACCCTACCCAGCGGTCCTCAATCAGGTCGCCGAGCGCCGACTCGCCATCGCGGCCAACGGGGGTTTCGAGCGATACGGGATCGCGCGAAATGGTCTTCAGCTTCTGAACCTTTTCCACCGGGATATCCATCCGGCGGCCGATTTCGTCATTTGTAGGAGTACGTCCGAGTTCCTTCTCTAACTCGCGCGTCGCCCGCAGAAACTTGTTCATACTCTCGTTCATGTGGACGGGAATACGAATCGTGCGCGATTGGTCGGCAATGGCACGAGTGATAGCCTGGCGGATCCACCAGGTAGCGTAAGTGGAAAACTTGTAGCCCCGCCGGTATTCGAACTTGTCGGCGGCCCGCATGAGGCCGATATTGCCCTCCTGGATCAGGTCCAGCAGGTGAAGTCCGCGGTTCACGTACTTCTTGGCAACGGAAACCACAAGGCGCAGGTTGGCCTCTACCAGGTCTTTTTTGGCTCGCTCGGCTTCGGCTTCGCCGTGGCGAATTACGGTCAAACTGTGCTTCAGCTCAGGAAGGTCGGCACCGGCGCCGGCCTCGCGCTTGCGCAGCTCGCGCTTCAACTCGCGGATGCGGAGTTGTTGGATGGCGTTGTTGCGGAGTTCCAGCTTCTTGATTTCGCTGTCGAGATGGCTGATTTCGTCCACCGCGTGTTCAATCTCGCGGGAGAATTCCTTCCACTTGATAAGCCGGAAGGGAACGCGCCGTATCGCCATCGACGTTTCTACTTTGGCGCGGTTGAGTTTGGCGCACAGGCGCTTACGGGGCTTCTTGCTGGAAAGTGGCGTAACCTCCACTTTATCTTCCAGTTGTTGCAGCTTTTTGTGCAGCGTGACCACGTCGGCGAATTGTTTGCCGGCGTCGGTGCGAACTTTCAAATCGGCGGGTGAACCCTCTTCCACGTCCCCCAGATCAACTACAGTCTCGAGTTCGACGGCCGCCTTCTTCAAGTTCTCGGCCAGATCGACCACCACCCGCTGCACTAGCGCTGAGCGGCTAATGGCCTTTTGCATGCGCAGCTTACCGCGTTCCATGCGACGCGCCAGATCGACTTCGCCTTCGCGGGTGAGCAACGGAACGGCACCCATCTCCCGAAGGTACACGCGTACCGGATCATCGGTGTAGATGGATTCTTCGACAGGAGCGGGGTGCAGGAAATCCGGGTCCTGAGCTGCCTCAGGATCGAAAAACTTGGCCTCTTCCTCAAAATTGATGTTTAACGCTTCGGGGTGTTCCGTTAAAAATTGATCTTCAAATTGGTCCACTAAGACTCACCTCCCGCACGGGCACGCGACTCCATTACATCGGATGTCTGGGAATGGGGCACTTATCTGTGAAAAAATCGAGTTGCTTGTGCTGGTCCGGCCCCAAGTGTTGAGAAGATCGGCTGCATTCGGGGATCGACTTTCGGTTTGATGATACCACCAATCACCTTTAAAGTTAAGCTCTATTTTTAAAGATGTCTTAAAACTGAGAAGGTTACATGGAAAATGGAGGCCCCTGACATCCGGGCCCCCGTTCTCACCCTCCCTTCTGCCGCATCAGGGCCTTTAGCTCGTTGAAGAAGGCCTGCTCATCCTGGAAGTCCCGGTAGACCGAGGCGAATCGCACATACGCAATCTTGTCGAGCTCGCGAAGGCTCTCCATCAAAAATTCTCCTACTTCTATAGTAGATATCTCACGGTCCGGCGAATCGCTTACCTTGGACTCCACTTGATTCACCAGTTCGGCGAGCTTCGCCATGCCTATCGGGCGCTTCTCGCAAGCCTTCAGGAGGCCGCCCAGCACCTTTTGGCGGTCGAACTTCTCACGCCTGCCGTCCTTCTTTACCACCATATAAGGGACCTCGTCGATCCGCTCATAAGTCGTAAACCGGCGCTCGCACTCCAGGCATTCCCGGCGGCGCCGAATGGCATCGCCTTCCTTACTCTCCCGGGAATCCACCACTTTGTCATGCAAGTGATTGCAAAACGGGCACTTCATTTAGGATACCTCTTGCCCTATCTGCTTCAGGCTTCGCCAGTTCAGCCCTTCCTTCAGGGCCAGCAACAGGCCGAATGGCACAATTGCTACAAATGTAAGAATCCAGATCAGAATGGCGAAAGCCGTCGCCAGTTCCAGCCTGACGCGGAACAATTCGGTCAGCACCAGCACCGCAGCCACCTGAATTCCGCCACCCACGCCGGGGATCTGGACAACCGCACCAAACGACACAAACCCCGTTAGGATAAGCACATCCACAAAGCTAAGCGTGATTATACCGGTGAAAGCCTGGGCCAGGCACCAATAGCATGCCGATATCAGAATCCACTCCGCCACAGAATACGCCAGGACCAGCAGGAGCGCCGCATCGCTGCGCGTGGACTCCACCCCCTGGATGCAGGCCGAAATCAGCTTTTCGACTCGCGAGAAACGCCGCTGCGGCCGAAAATCCAGGGCCGTTAAGCGGCGTCGCAGGCGTTCGGCGAAATGCCTCATCGACAGCAAGGCCAGCAGCACGGCCACGCCGCTGTAAGCCACAATCTGTCCCCCGAACTCCAGTACCCATTCGAGCTTGGGCCCCACCAACGCATCCGATGCTCGCACGCGGGTCAGGGCAAAGCCAAACAGCAGCAAGGCCATGAGCAGGTCAAAGAGGCGTTCGAGAATCCAGGCGGCGAATTGGGAAGGCACAGGCACCTGTTCTTTTCTGGCGATCAGGTAGGGGCGCACGAACTCGCCGGCACGGCCGAACAGAGTGACGGCGGTGTAGCCTATGATGGTGGCGGTCAAGAGATTGCGGATAGAGGGGCGCGGCCGGAGCGGTTTCAGGAAGACCGCCCAGCGCATGGCCCGGCCGTAATAGGTTCCAAAGATTGGAATTACCGACAACAACACCCATCGCCACCGGACCCTTGCAAAGGTAGCGCCGGCCAATTCCCAGTCGAAGGCCCGTTCCGCCATTTGGCCGCGGAGGAACCACAGGACCGCAGCGGCTGCCAGCAGGCCGCTAACCACCCATTTCCAGGTATGCCGGTGAATCGCCGCTCCTCCCGCTCCGAACGGAGCCGCGCGCATTTGCAAGCGGTATCCGGATAAAGAGCTAGCATACAGGAAAAATTGAACCTATCATGGGTAAGCCTCGTTTCTTCATGTGAAAGAACGAGTGCCATGGCATCCGCGACGCTAGCCTTAGAGCATCTGGGAATTCGAATCGCCGGCGGCGAGGCTGCAGACCAAGCGGTAGGTGTGCGCGGGGGCCGCAATCTGATAGAACGTAGCTTGGGCCAGGACCATAGTCTCGTATCGAGATGTCTGGGCGGCGATGAGGCCGCCTGGGAAGATCTGGTTCGGCTTCACACCCGGCAGGTATACGGGCTCTGCTACCGGTTCACGGGCAGCGGACATGAAGCCCAGGACCTGACGCAGGAAGTATTTCTGCGGGTATTTAAAACCATCCAGTCGTTCCGGTCGGTGGAAGGCTCCTTCGGCACCTGGCTGGCCCGGGTGACGCGTAACCTTTTGATCGATCATTATCGCCGAACTCGTCAGGAGCGCATAACCGATTCCATCGAAGAACAGCTCCCGATGTTGGAAGAGGCAGGCGCGGCGGCTTCGGCGCGCCCGGACCATGCGCTGGCCGGGCGCGAGGCCAGCGAGATTCTGCAGGCCACTTTGCAAAAGCTTTCGCCGGATTTGCGCGAGGCTGTGATTCTGAGGGACCTGCAGGAAATGGAATACCGCGAAATCGCCGATGTGCTGGAAATTCCCGAGGGCACGGTGAAGTCGCGAATCAACCGTGGACGGGCCGAACTGGCCCGCCTGCTGCGGAAGCAGAAGTTGGCGTTATGAATTGCGCAGAGCTTGAAACTTTGATCTGCGACTACGTGGATGGCACTCTCACGCCGGCCCGTAAGGCCGAGGTGGCCGCCCATCTGGACCAATGTCCGGCGTGTGCCGAACTGGCGCGGGATTCCGCGGCCGCGGTGGCATTCATGGAAAGCGCCGCCGAAGTGGAGCCGCCGCCGGAGCTGATTACCAAGATTCTGTACGACGCGCCCTGGAGCAAGGGCCACGTAAAGGCAGCGGGGTTACGCCGCCGGCTGGGGGCATTCCTGGGGCCGGTGCTGCATCCGAAATTTGCCATGGGGATGGCCATGACCATCCTTTCGCTCTCGCTGCTGAAGCCGTTCGTGGCGCCCGGACTGCGGCAGTTGAAGCCCGCGGACCTGAGTCCGTCCGCGGTCTGGATGTCGCTCGACGATCGGGCGCATCGCGCCTGGGCGCGGACAGTGAAGTATTACGACAACCTGAAGGTGGTTTACCAGATTCAAACCATGCTGCGGGAATGGCAGCAGCAGGACGAAGAGCAGAGGCCGGCAGTGACCTCTCAGAATAACCAGAATCAGGACAACCGCAAGACGGACGACCGGAAGCTGCCGGTGAAAGCATCGCCGGAACAGATCGACAAGCCGGAATTGAAGCGTTAGCCACGCACGGGAAGGGGTACTTATGAATTGCCAGAATCACGAAGATGTGCCGGCCACGGCATACTGCCGCGCCTGCGGCAAACCGGTTTGCGACGAATGCCGACGGGATGCCTTCGGAACCGTCTATTGCGCGGAGCATACGCCCGCGGCCCAGGCGCCGCCCGCGCCGCCATACCCCATGGGTGTCCCCCCGGGGTTCTCTTCCGCGCCCGGAGCCCCGCCGAGCTACGCTTACGCCGACGTATCGCCGGGGCTGGCGTTGTTCCTGGGAGTGATTCCCGGCGTCGGCGCCATCTACAACGGCCAGTATGCCAAGGGCATGGTTCACGCCGTGGTGTGGGGCGTGCTGATGAGCATCGCGGACTCGCGCGCCGCGCATGGCCTGGAGCCGATCTTCGTCATGTCGGTGGTGGCCTGGATGGCCTATATGGCGTTTGAGGCATATCACACCGCGCGCAAGCGGCGCATGGGCGAGCCGGTGGACGAATACTCGAGCCTGATCGAGCTGCGCGGGCGGAACAACATTCCGCTGGCCGGAATTTTGTTGATCGTGCTGGGCATCCTGATGCTGCTGCACACGCTGGAACTGTTGGATTTCGAATATATTGTGCGTTATTGGCCGGTGCTGTTGATCGCGGCCGGGGCCTACCTCTTATACGGCCGGTTTACGGCTCACGATGCGGCGCCTAAGGAGATGGGCCATGAGCGGTAAAGACGGCTCCATGATCAACGCTATTCGTGGGCCCGTCACGCTGATCACGGTCGGAGTGCTATTTGCGCTGAACAATTTCACCGGGTACGGTTTCGATAAAACGTGGCCGATTCTGCTGATCGTGTTTGGATTGCTGAGCCTGCTGCGGCGTGGAATGCAGCCTGTGCCCCCGCCGCCTCCGGTTCCTCCACCAGTCTGGTATCAGCCTCAGCCGCCGGTGCCGGGAGGGTACGCGCAGAGTTCTTATGCAGCCCCTCCGCAGCAGCCCGCAGCGCCGGCCAAGGGTGGGTTTGGCTCGAGCGCCCCACCGCGCGCGGGCGATGGCGGGCAGGGCAGTAGTGGGCAGGGAAGTGGAAACGCTCCGCCATCGGGAGATGCCTTATGAGACGACGTTCGGTTACCGGGCCGCTGTTGCTGTTGCTGATCGGCGGCATATTCCTCTGGACCAACCTGCATCCGGAAGCCGCGATATTCGACCTGCTGGCCCGGTATTGGCCTTTCGTGCTGATCGCGTGGGGTGTGCTGCGATTGGTGGAGACCATGATCTGGAACCGCGGCAGCGTCCACCACGGATTCACGGGCGGGGAGATTGTGCTGATCGTCCTGATCTGCATAGCTGGTTCGGGCATTTGGCAGGCGCACGAGCACGGCATCCGGTTCAATGCGCGGGGCCTGGACTGGTGGGGCCAGCAATACGACTATTCCGTTTCCGAGACTAGTCCGGCTGCCGGCATGAAACGGATTGTCTTTGAAAACCCGCGCGGCAACATCAAAGTGACCGGCGCGGACACGAAGGATGTCACGGTCACCGGCCACAAGCAGATCCGCGCCTATAGCAAACAGGATGCCGACCGAACCAATGAGAGCACGGCGGTGGAGATCGTGCTGCAGGGCGACCGGCTGATGGTGCGCACCAACCAGGACCGCGTCCCCAACAGCCAGAGGATGTCCGATGACCTGGAGATTACGATCCCGCGCGCCATGGCGGTGGAATCTCGCGGCGGCCAGGGCGACTACGAAGTTTCGGATTTGGACGGCGATGTGGATCTCACGGCCAGCCACGGCGATGTACGGATTGCGCGGCTGGGCGGCAATGTCAGGCTGGACGTGGGCCGCAGCGATCTGATCCGCGCGCAGGACGTGAAGGGCCGGTTTGATTTGCAAGGCCAGGGCTCCGACGTGGAAATGGAAAACATCACGGGGCAGGTCACGATCAACGGCGCTTACCGGGGCACCCTGGATTTCAAAAACCTTGCCAAGCCGCTGCAGTTCGAGGGGCTGCGCAACACCGAATTGAACGTACAGGCGGTGCCTGGGCGGATCAGCATGGATCTGGGCGCGTTCACGGCCAACGATGTGGTGGGGCCATTGCGGCTGGTGACACGGTCGCGCGACATCAAGGTGGCGAACTTCACGCAGTCGCTGGAACTGGAAACCGAGCGCGGCGACATAGAGCTGACGCCGGGGCGCCTGCCCCTGGCCTCTATTGAAGCGCGTTCGGGTGTCGGCAAAATCGAATTGGTTCTGCCGGACAAATCGGCTTTCCAACTGGAGGCTACGGCGGAGCGCGGCGATGCCATCAACGATTACGGCCCACCGATCCAGAAGGAAACCGAAGGCCGGACGACTACGCTGAGGGGTCGGGTGGGCGATGGACCTATCATTAAGATCACCAGCAATCGCGGCTCGATTGCGGTCCGCAAAGAAGGGACGCCGCAGAGTGAAATTTTGCCCGGCACTCCGCACGGGAAACTGCCGCCGATACCCACGAAACCAGCCAGGAACCTGAGGGACAGCGAAGTCAAGATGTGATTGCCTGCACGAAATCCAGGCCGCTACTTGCGCTATCATACTAGCCTCCATGGTTAGCGCATCTCAAGGTTCTGAAACCACCCTGGTGCGCCGTTTGGGCTTCTATAGCGCAACCGCCCTGGTTGTATCCAACATGATCGGGACCGGCATTTTTGCCACCACCGGATTCATGGCTGGAGACTTGGGCAGCGCCTGGTTGATTCTTGCGGCATGGACGGTGGGAGCGCTTTTTGCGGCGGCGGGGGCTCTCAGCTATTCCGAGCTGGCTATCAATTTCCCAAAATCCGGCGGCGAGTACGTTTACCTGACCAACGCCTTCGGCCCGACCTGGGGATTTATGACCGGCTGGGTATCTTTCTTCGCTGGTTTTTCGGCTCCCATCGCCGCGGCCGCGCTGGCATTCTCGGATTACCTGGGCCACTTCTTTCCCTTCTTGAAGGCGAGCAGTGCCACGGTGGTGCTGGGTTCGGGGAACTTGTCCCTGAAGCTTGGCGGCGGACAGTTGATGGCATCGTCGCTGATCGCTGCGTTCACGATCCTGAATTGCTTTGGCGTGGAGCGGGTGGCCAAGGTTCAGAATGTCCTGACCGGCACGAAGGTGTTGGTCATCGCCGCGTTTATCGTCCTGGGATTCACTTTGGGTACCGGCCACTGGGGCAACTTCTCGGAACTGGCCGTGCGCACCTCGACTGCCAGCTTGCCCGCGCAATTCGCCATCAGCCTTCTGTGGGTCATGGTTGGCTATAGCGGATGGAACGCCGCCACTTACGTCGCCGAGGAAATCGAACGTCCCTATGTGACACTGCCGGCGGCAATCGCTGCAGGCACGGCCACCGTGGCCATTCTCTATGTTGGGTTGAACCTGGTATTCATCTATTCCACGCCGCTCGAAAAGATGAAAGGGGTACTGGCGATCGGCTCCCTGTCCGCTTCGAATCTGTTCGGGCCTAACATAGCCGGATTGTTCTCCGCGCTTATGGCGGTGGCGATCATGTCGACGGTGAATGCCATGGTTACCGTCGGCCCGCGCGTGTACTTCGCAATGGCCAAGAACCGGGCATTCTTCGCCGCGGCGGCATCGGTGCACCCTCGATGGCATACTCCAGTGGTGGCAATTATCGCTCAGGGCATTTGTGCGATCCTCATGACCTTGACCCCATTCCCCGATCTGGTGGTTTACATCGGGATGAGCCTGACTTTCTTCACGGTGCTGTCGGCCGGCTCGGTCCTGCTGTTCCGGAGATCCCGGCCAGACTGGCAGAAGTTGCGGGCAGTAAGCTTCGCTTATCCCGTGGTACCCCTGAGCTACGTGCTGGTCGGCACCGGCATGATGGTGTACGGGTTCATCTGGCAACCCAAGGCATCCGTCAGCGCGATGGTAACCGTAGCCGCCGGTGCCCTGGTGTATCGCTTTGCAGTCCAGCGGAAACTCGCGTAACAGGATCGAGGCGAGAAACACCGGAAGGCTGTGTCAGCGGCGCATCAGTTCCAGCCCCTCAGGAGGAAGGTAGCGCTGAGCCACATCGAACGCTTCATTTCCAAATGCGGCCTTCCAGGTGGTCAGATTGAACCGCCGGATCTGCGGACTGCCGGCAGAGATGTCCATAAACCCGACCACTTCGGCCGAGATCGGCGAATAGTCCTTGCTACCCGGAGCGAAGCGGCGGCGCATCTTCAGACTCCCCTCAATCCGCACGCGCAGCGCTCCTTCAGTCATCGCAATAGCTTTCATGCGAAGGGAACACTCGTCGATCAAATTGCGGTCCGTGTCGCGGGTGTCCTCGGTTGGCGGATAGAAGTTGGTCAGCAATTGCCGGGCGGCTTTCTCAGGAATCTCCCAACTGTCCCCAACCTTGGCAGGAGAATGCGGAAGCAGCAGAGTCCATTCCGCACGGTGAAGCACCGTCCAATTCTCGCCGGGAAACTCGCGCCACGAGCCTTGCCTGGAGCCGCGCGCTACAGTGTGAAGAACCATCGCGTCCTTCTCAACCGCAGGCGGGGCCGACTGCGGGTGGGGCGGTATGGCGGGGACTCCTGGCTTGACGGACAACTTGGCTGCCATGCGCTGTAGAAAGCCATAGAGAACATCGGGCTCCGTGGCTTTTGCGACTTCAAGACTTTCTACCGGCTGCCCATCGCCCGTCACAACGTAAATGTGGACATCGCCAACTCCCAATCGCCTGGCGACGAATTCGCCATAGATCCGCTGCCGTTCGGCTTTTTCCGCAGGCGGAGCTTTGCCGGCCCCGGTATAGTCTTCGTTGGGTGAGAAGACCGGAACGAAACTGCTGTTCAACAGGCTGATTACTTTGGTATCCGAGAGCGGACCCGCTCTCAAGGCAAATGCCCCGCCTCAACAGCGGCCGGTTTCAATTCTTCCATCGTGCGTAAAGATGAATACCGGGCGGTTGAACTTTCGTGCAAACTCTTCCGCTTCCAGAATCCCATGTGCCCAGCCGATATCGTCAATCCGCCGCTCGGCCCGGCTGGGTTGCAGTGCGCGCATGCGATTCTGCACCCAATCCACCAGGTGTTTGTCATCCGGCATTGCGGCTGAAAGCAGTGTGACTGTGGCGAGAACCGCGGTCCCTGCTTTGGAGAAGCGCCTTTCACTGATCCGCATCGTGCTTGCTCCATTCGTCAGGAGTCTCTGACTCTCTTATTGTACCGGTTCCGATCGCACATGGCCCGGTTATCTGTCAGGCTGCGTCTGATGTCTGGTCGTAAGCATACGATTCGATGTAATCTGGTTGACGAAGAAGCGAATCTTGAAACGATTCCAAATGACATCGTCCTGGCTGGCATTAGCTGGCATACTTACTGCGTGCGCCGCTGTTTTCTCGCCCGGTTTGGTTGAAGCTCACATACCCGCGAAAGCAGAACGCTATTGGCCGCTGGTTGCTGCGGGTATCTCGTTCTTCCGTGTGCTTCTGGTGGCTGGCGCAGGGCTTGCACTAGTTACCGGTTGGTTCGTAAAGCACCATACAGTTATCGACCCGCTGGGGCAGGATGCCCTTGAGAGCGCCAACACCAAGTGGCACAAATGGGATTTTCAGATCGCGGCCGGCTTGTTCGTTGTCAGCTTTCTGCTGCGTCTGCCGACGCTCGGGTCCTCTCTCTGGATGGATGAATTAAGCACGGTAGTCAGCGTAGTGAAGCGCGGCCTACCTGTGATTTTCGCTTTCAGCTCGGATGGCAACAATCACTTCTTGAACTCGCTATTGATGTATGTGTCGTCCAAGACATTCGGCGAAACCGAGTGGGCGTTGCGCCTCCCTGCCGCTCTGCTGGGCGCCTCTACCGCCGCGGCGCTGTATCTTCTGACGCGGCGATTCCTACCGCGGGGCGCAGCTCTGACGCTAGCCTCACTGGCGGTGGTGCATTTTCGCTACGTTGAGTTCTCCGATAGCGCTCGCGGCTATACAGGCGCGATATTATTCGGCGCACTCGCCTGCTGTCTTTTCCTTGAGATGAGCCGCGATTTCAACAGTTGGGCGGCTGGCGGATATGTCGCGGCGGTGGGGCTGGCCAATGCCTTTCTCGCGACCACCCTGTATTTGCCCGCAGCGCACGCCCTGGCGGCATTGTTTTGGGGAGCGCTGGCTGCCCGCCGGGGAAGCGACCGAGTCAGAGTCTTTCATTGGGCGGCCGTAGTTCTAACCTGCGTGTGGGCCATGCTGGTCAGTCTGATGGTAAACAGCATCACGCTGCCTCAGCTGCTGCAATATGCCCGTAGTCACTCCGGCCTGGCCCACCGTAAGATGGGGCCCGATCTAGCTATGGGTATTCTGTACTTTATGTCGGGCTGCAGCCATCTTGCCGTTGCGGCTATTATCTTATTGGTTGCCGCCCTTGGTCTGATCCGATATCGCAGGACGCCGTTCTTGTTGGGTTCCGTGCTGTTACCGCCGGCCGTCTATCTGGTGATGTTTACCATATTGGGGATGCGCGGCTCGCCGCGGCTTTTTGCCTTACTCATCTTCCCTACGGTGCTAGGCCTGGCGCTCTTTGTGTACGATGAGTTCCGCCGCCGCCAAGCCGCCCGGCGATTCCTGGCGGCGCTGGTAGTCTTGGTTTTCGCCGCTGATTCGATTCCGGAGTTTATCCGATTCTATTCCCTAAGTAATCCGCCGCTCCGGGAGTTAGGCGAACGTCTTCGCCATCAGAGCGTAATGTTAGTCGGGGACCAGTCGGATCTGAATAGCTACTATTTTCCCGAGGCCCGGTCGGTGGCCGGCGGCGCCAATCGAGAGGAGACCCTGGCGGCGGTGCAAGCCGCGAAGCCCGCTCCGAAGTACATACTAATGGGGATTGATTGCAGGCGCATGCTGACTAACGACGCAGGAAGCCAGGTAGGAGTGCCGGATATCCAAGGCCTTGGCTACTCCCCGGTGGAACGCCTCATCGATTGGACTTACGAGGAGCAGGCCGGCGACAACGAGCGGCAGCCGTGTTTTGTACTCTTCACGCCGCCATCGGCAACTATGGAACCACTTGCATTCCCAATTGGCAGGGTGGCCCGATCGGGCGATTGGAGGCGTCGCGATACTGATACCTGTAGTACACGACCCGCTGCGAAATCGCCGGGATGGCTACTAAACATCCGGAGGCGCATGGAACTCCGGCTATGCTCGCGAGCGTTCCGTCCGCGCCATCGCTGGGAAACTTGAATGGGTCGGCCGGCACAGCCGCCGATACGGCCAGACAGGATTCTTTGCGACTGGTGCAATAAAACTGGTCCGGAGCCCCATTCTCCGCATAGCCAAATTGCACAATGACATTGTCGACCGGAATATTATCCGGGGGAGGCACAGTCAAAAACATCGGGACAAAGGTAGCCCGGACTACCGAATCCGTGGCTGGATACGGAGGCAATTTGACCATCATGCCGCCCTCAATGTTCACCCAGGAGGCACTGGGCAAAGACTTGACGCTCATGTTCACATCCAACAACCGGTAGCGCATCAGCCCCCTGGTCAAGCGACGGCCAAGCGCGCCTGTACTGTCGCTGGTCTGATAACCCATCTGGACTATCGAGTTCAGGTAAGCATCGCTGTTGAAGATGCACAGGTCATTCTGCAACGCCGCTTCCTGCCCGGCAATGGCCCCCACCGACCCATAGGTTCCGTCGTCGCGCGGCTTTACAAACGGTGCGTTTAAGTAGGCTTCCCCAACCACCGAACCAGTCCGGCATTCATTGGGGAAACGAACCACACAGTACTTATACGAATCGACGCTGGTATCGCCGATGATGTTGCCCGTGGCAGCGGAACTGATATCCACCATCGGCTGTGTGCCCGACATCGCCATGGTCGCTTGTAACTTGCGATTCAGAACCGTAAAACCGCCCCCGGAAGAACCCCATGCAATATTGGTAAAGTTATCCTTGTCGATAACCAACATCGTCACTTTGTAAAGCTGACCGGAAACGCGCGTGAATGGATCAACAACGGTAGGTCCGGGCCCGGATAGCGGGCGTGCATCCAGGAACCAATTCTGGTCACTGGCGGAAGCCGTGTCTTGTGAATGGTTGGCGTGGTTCTGGGTGGCTTCGAGAGCAATATCCAGCCCGGCGATGCCGGCGAAAGTCGGAGAGGGTGTGACGTTTATAGTCGGCGGAGCCAAGATGTTAGTCGAGATTGGATACCCATCGCCGATCACGCCAATCTGCCGCGGTACCGGGTGAGTGGTATCAAATGGCAGTACGGAGATGTTCGCACCATACGGATCGTTGGCAAAATCCCAGGTGACGCCATCGGCGTACCAATCAGACCGCGGATTAAATTGCCGTGCCTGACACGTTTCCCACAAGTCCAGCGTTCCCGAGCCGGTATGATTAATAGGTACCGGGCCCGAAGATAGCGGCGGCCCGATGGCTCTTTGGATGGTCCAGTGCGTGGCATCGGTGTGGGCTACGAGTTTGACCCATTCAGGGGGCCCGGGCTCGATTTGCAGTATGTCACCGACAGCCGCATCTTGTAATCCCTGGTACGCGTCGTTCTTAGCACACGAACCATTTCCACCCTCGCCGGGCCCTGGGAACGGGTTGCAGGGCTCGCCGTCCGTAGTCACGTGGTCACACCCCTGGCTCCCCGCCGGACAGTCACTTGTCCCGGCCGGCACTCCGGGGGTGGACGTGAGCACGCCAGATGTTATGTTGGATCTTTGCGGCCCGGCGCCCGCATGAGATCCTGAAGTATCCGCAGTAAACTTCAACGATACCCAGGCAATGTTGGTCGCGCCATCACCGGCTGAGAATAGTGTGTGTATTCCGCAAAACCGCGCCGGAGCCGTGGTCCACGTGTTCATGGCCGCGACCACGCAACCCGGGGCTCCGCCGCCGACACAGCCCGGGGCGTTCGATATCTGGGCCGGATCGAAAACCAATATCCACGCCAGGGTGTCCTGTACGCTGCGACGGCAGTTTATCATAAGTTGCCCGTTTTGGATGCCCGATATGCCGCAGCCGAACTTAGCCGAATCGAACACAGGTCCGTGTCCGGTAGTAAAGTTACTGGTCAGGGTCCCCAGGTCTTTACCGCCTGACCCGAGTGTCAGGTTGGAGCATGATAGCGACAGGTTTCCCGGCGCGTTGGTGCTGCTCAGCGTGCAGGAAAGAACGACCTGCCTTCCACTGTGATCCAGTATGACGCAGTTATACAACTCCTGATTGGTGTTGGCCGAACGCCGCAAGGTTATAGAATCGTTGGCACATCCATTGTTGTCCCAGCCGTCGGCGCCACCGGAGCTTCCGATCATAAAGAACCCGAGGTAGTTGGCGGTGGCGTCCGTGGCCGAAATCCAGTACACCATCGGTAAGTTACTGGGGTAGACGCAGTGGTAACCGTAGTCGCCTGTGGCGATGTTCTGTGTCAGGTTATTGGAGCAAAAGTGAGGCGCTCCGCTAGCCGACCAGCCGGGAGCGACGGCCTGCGTCAGGTTGTACTTGGCGTACTGTACGTTGATGGTGTCGGTGTTGGCCACCTTCTTGCGGATCATCAGCGAGAAGTTATTGGCGACATACACCTGATTGGTAGTTGGAACGTTGATAGGACAAGAGGTGAGGTCGATGGCCAGGTGCTTTGGGTCGGTCAGTCCGGTCAGAGTACAAATAAGGTTGTTAATGGTGATCTTGCTGCCAGCGATCCAGCCGGGATAGAACCAGTCGCCCGAATCCCAGGTGACGTTGCCGGTGCGGTCCACGTCTACGCGACCGGTTCTGGAGTTGATGTCGGTAGGAGTCAACGCATCGAGGCCCGCCGGCGTCCATTCTCCCATCACGTTGCTGGTACCGCCAAAAGATGTAAAGGACGATGGGAACGACATTCCCAGGACATGCGCGACCAGGGCGGCACTGGCGTCGGTGGGCCACGCAGTCACCCCGTTGACGCTGAGGCCGACTTGCACCGGGTCCGTGCAAGTTCCGGTGCACCATGCTTTCAGGTCGACTTCGAGCGATTGCAGCGCGTCCAACCTGATGGACACGGGCAGCACGAGCCAGTCGGTTCCCGCCGCGGAGTAAGTCGCGGAGGCAGAATCATCGGCAAACGCATTGTTGGGATTGCTCCAGTTGGCGCCGTAGGCTGCACCGAGGGCTATAGTGTGGTCACCGGCTGGTGAGTTAGCTGTGTTCTGATCCCCCGGCATGGCGAACCGCTTTATCAACGCCCCGGTGTCCGGGTCGATCAGGGTCTCCTGGCGCGCGGTGGGGTCGCTAATATCCCATTTAGTAAACTGCGGGTAAGCGTAATGGCCGGTCGAAGAGAAGATGGTGCTGCCGACCACGGACGGATCGGGAGGAAGGGGCTCATTGTAAGTGTTGCCCAGCACAATGTTAGTAGTTGAAAAAGTCCCAGTAGCTATATCGCCACCGCACGTAATCCGGTAGTAGTGTTGGGTATATGCCTGGAGAGCCCGTGAGTACCACTTCCCATTCGCTGCCTTCTCGGCACGGCGCTTGCCGATGACGAATACGCGCTCCCTGCCCGAGGAAGTACTCTCGGGACGGCTGTCCAGATTCGCGCCGGCAAAGAGAGACGCGTCGACATCGTGCACCAGAGGCGCAAAGCCTGGCCACTCACTCACCTCCACGGTGCATACTCCGCGGTCCGGCGCCGCAAACCGCAGGATCGCCTGTGTTGCCGTGGCACCCTGCACCGACACTCCGGTAACTGCGGACGCGGACGGCAGAAGACAAGCGAAGACCAGCACCAGACGCTTCATTGCAGAGTTACCCCGCAGACACGGACGGTGAGTTGGCCGGCGGTCAGGTTAGTAGTAGTGCCGTTCCCCAGGCTGCCCGGATTGGCATTAGCCACGGACAATTGAAGATAGACCGGGTGAGATGTTAGCTGTGCCGGTTGGCCGCCGGCGTTGTCCGACCTGAAGTTAGGCGCGCTCTGCATCACCACCAGCGGCTGCAGATAGTAGGCCGGATTCGACAGAGTACCCACGGAGACTGCCAACGCGGTAACCTGGCCGGAGCCGGAAGTAAACGTGCCGCTCTCCTCAACCTGGACTATCCGAGGACTCCAGAGGCCGGGCACCGTCGCGATGGCTACTTGCTGGGACGTTGAAGCTGTTGTGAAGGCCGTGTACGGAACCACAATACCCCTGAGGCAATTCTCCGCCTGCTGATACTCTATGCCACCATTGTACAGGCTGGAGTAGACCGCAGGTTGGCCGGCAAATCCTCCGGCCCCGTTATTGGTCTGAACGCCACCGCTTAAGCCGCCCGGGCTGCCTCCGCCCGAACCGCCGGTTCCGAGCGACCACACCGCGGTTGCTGTGCACAGATACAGGTTCTGCCCAGCGGTGGCATCAGTGACGAAGTACATCTGGCCCGGCGCGCAGGTGGATGGCCGCGCTGCCAGGAGCCCGGTCTTTACGGGCGCGGTGGTTCCGGCGGCGGTAAAATCCACTGCCGACTGGGCGCCGGTGGATTTCAGAGTACCCATGACGACAGGGCTGCCGTTCACGGCCTCCTGCGCGTTAGCGATGCCGGTGCACAGCAGGGCCAATATCCCAATCACATTCCTCATGACTTAGAAGCTCCTCACAATCGTCCCCGTGTATGTCGCACTGGCCGGACTTACCGCCCCGCCCGAAAGGTTGCACAACCGGACCGCAATGGTGTTGGCGGCGCTCACGCGCATGATCCCGATGAGGCCTGGCTCCAGTCCGCCAGGCCATCCCGGCGCCACGGAATTACCCGCCGCGGCGCCGGGCAATGAGAAGGTCAGATCCGCTACGCAGGCCCCGGCCGCAATCGTTCCGAAACTTAGTGCCGCCGAGGCTGTCAGGTAGGTCGGCACGGCCGCGGAGTCTACTGAGATATTTGTGTTGGAGCCGGTATCGACAGTCACTATGCCTGTTCCGGCACTTAGAATTTTGCCGCTCAACAGGGCCCGTTTGTCCAACCCGCCGGCGGTATTCCAGACACCCCCGGTGGCGGTCCAGGTGTATATCGGAATCGAATTCACCGGGAACGCGGTGGTACCTGGCGCCGCAGTACAAGTGGAAGCGCATGCGAGGGTCAGGTTGTGCCCCACGGTCAAGGTTCCGTTGGCATCCACATAGATATAGGCGACTCCGGTGCCGGCGGTCAACGTAACCGCAGCGGCGCTGACAAATGTAAACACGCGGTTTCCCCAGCGTATGTTGCATGGCGTTGCGGTGGAACAATTCGGGCCAATGGTGAGTACAGTGCTGCTGGTGGAGGTAACATTGAGGTCCCCTAACTGGGCCGCCATCGAGGCGCCCGCGCCGCTACCCGAACTGACGGTCGCCGCACTGCCGCCCGACGACACTACGCACCGTCCGCTCTGGGCTGTGACAAAGGTTACAGTCACATCGAATGTGGTCGGATGCACACTTACTGTATTGGGTTGAACGCGGACGGCGGGGGTACTCGGATCGTAGCAGCCGACTAAGACATTGGCCGTTCCCAATTGATGGGCTGTGCCCAGGATGATCACCGCAGTTTGCGACGTAAAGCTGCTGGAATAAGCGCCTCCGCGCCGCCGCCTGAGCCGCCGCCCGTGCCTCCGGATATGGTCTGCGGCTGCCATTGGAGACCGGTGGCATTCCAGACGAGCGTCTGCCCGTTGAGCGGAGCCGCAGCGGAGACCGAACGGCCCTGAACCCTGACCACGGCGAGCGTATCCGGCGGTCCGCTGACGTCGCCGCCGAGGGGCCGCCATCCGGTGGTGAAGCCATCATTTGAAAGCACCTTATCGGCGTTTCCGGTGGGATCGGGAACACCCTGGACGGTCCACGTGTTAAGCTGCGTGCAAGCGTAGAGGTTCTTTCCTGCCGCCGCATTCGTTTTCAGATAAGTCTCCCCCACCGAACACGTAACCGGCAGCGTGGTTCCGGTCTTGGACGGTTTGGTGGAAGAGGCCGCCGAAAAATCCACGTCCTTGGACTGGGTCCGGATGTCTATACGGGTCTGGGCCATCGCCGCAATTGTGGCGGCCGCAAACAACACCACGGCCACGCTTACCCGCCGCAGCGCCGTCCCCCTGGCCGGACCGCGCACGATGCGGCAGGGACGGCGCTGAGCAGAGCGGCCCTCGGTACTTTCAAACTCGTAGGATGTCATGGTTGATGCTTTCTCTAACCGGTCACTGCGATTCTCCGCAAAACCGCTTCCCAAGCACAGGGTATCAACCGATGCCTCAAGCACCACCGGACTTTGGCGCATAACTTATTGAAAAAACACTAATGAGAGCGTGTAAAAACCTTGTGACCGGTTTTCCGCTCCGGCCGCGCTTTGCCGGGAATGGCGGGCATTCGTGATAGAACAGAGGCAGGATGAATTCACGGCCACTTTACCGCCGCGCTTACTTGTGGATTGCCGCCCCGATCCTGTGCGTCTATCTGGCACTTGCCTGCGGCACCGCACTGACCAAGAGGCCGTGGTGTGACGAAGCATGTTTTGCAAACCCGGGCGTGGATCTCATCACCCGCGGCTCCTTCGGGTACACCGCTATGGACCCGACCGGCTACTCCCTTTTGATCGGATGGGTTTTTCCGCGAGTACAGACGCATGCATACTTCATCATGCCGTTCGACCCGCTGCTGCAAGCGGGCTGGTTCAAGATATTCGGCGTGAGCGTTTTTACGATGCGCAGCCTGCATATCGTGTTCGGCCTGGCGGCCCTGTATTGCTGGGGCTTTCTGGTCCTCCGGTTAAGCCGGCAACCTCCGGCGGCACTCCTCGCCATCGCGTTGATCGTGGTGGACAGAAGCTTCGTGTTCGCGGCCGCGGACGGCAGGCCTGACATGACCAGCGCGGCGTTCGGCGTGGGAGCCCTCACGGTTTATCTGGCCTTTCGGGAAAGCCGCCTCAGCCTGGCAGTTTTTCTAGCCAATGCGTGCCTGGCAGCCTCGGTGCTGTCACACCCTATCGGAGGCGTTGCGGCTTTTGGCTTGCTCTACCTTGCTATCCACTTCGACAGGACTCGCCTGGCCTGGCGGCATATCCTGTTAGCGGCTGTGCCGTATATCGCAGGTTTCGGGCTATGGGGATGGTATATCAGCCTCGATCCGGAGGCCTTTCAGAAGCAGTTTCTGGCTAATGCCTCCACCGGCCGCTTCGGCGGGTTAGGGGCGCCGCTGCTGGGTTTTTGGCGAGAGGTCACCCTTCGATATATGGAACACTCCTACCTGCCGCCGTACTCGGCTGGATGGAGGAAGCTCACGATCCTGATTCCGATCCTCTATGGTCTTGCCGCCTTAACCTGCTGTTTTATTCTGCCGCGAAAGAATGAAGCGGGCCGCATATTCGGCCGGTTGGCGCTCATCTACTTTGTGGTCTTTTCGGTGATGGAAGGCACCAAACCGGATTTCTACCTGGTCCACGTGACGCCCCTGCTATGCTGCTGTGCCGCCATCTGGATCTATTCGTGGTGGCTCACCGGGGGCCTGCGCCGTTCGGCCGGAGCCGCCGTGGCATTGATACTGGTGGTTTTCCATATCGCCTGGAACGTTTATTCCATCAGCCGCGATCCCTACCGGCAGAGTTATACGGCTATTACCGCTTATATCAAGCAACACGAAGGCCCGCATGCCCTGGTCATGGGAGGAGGAGAACTCGGTTTCGACCTGGGGTTCTATGGGCCGGTTCTGGAGGATGCGACCCTCGGCTACTACTCCGGCAAGCAGCCCGACTTTGTTGTGGTGGATGATAAATGCTACCGCCAGACTCTCTATGCGCTTGAAGGTAAGGCGCCGGATGTTTATCGCCACGTGATGAAGGTATTGAACCAGGATTGCGAAAAGGTCTTCACCAGCGGAACGTCCGACGTGTACGCCCGGCGGTCCCCGATTCATTCAAAATGACGAGTCACTCAAAATGACGATGACACTGACATATTTGACCTATGCGGGGTAGCGTATCGGGCATTCTCTCTCAGCAAACTTGCCCCACATGCTGATCATCCCGACTTACAATGAACGGGGGAACATCGCGATCCTGGTGGCCCGCATCCGTAAGGCCGCCGGCACGGAACCGATTTTCTTCGTCGATGATAATTCTCCGGATGGCACCGCCAGCGAAATTCTCAGGCTCCAGCGGCAGGACGGCAACATCCATGTGATGGTGCGGCCCGACAAGAACGGCTATGGCTCCGCATGCCGGGATGCCATGAAGAAGATTCTCCATGAGAACCTGGCCGACTACCTGATTCAGTCGGATGCAGATTTGTCGCATCCACCGGAGCTGCTGCCGCGTATGATTGAACTGCTAAGAACCTACCCGGTGGTGATCGGCTCACGCTATGTCGATGGCGGCGGCAGCCAGAACTGGGATATACGCCGCAAATTGCTGAGTTTCTGCGCTAATCTCTATGCCAGGCTGCTGACGGGAGTGCCGGTGCACGATATGACCGCCGGCTTCGTCGGTTATCAGGCCGCCACGCTACGGCAGATCGATTTGGACGGGATTGGCTCAGAGGGTTACGCCTTCCTCATGGAGATGAAGTTCAAATTGCACCGGAGCGGGGCGCGCTTTGCCGAGTTTCCAATCATTTTTGTGGAGCGCGAATCGGGGAAGTCCAAGTTCGGCCGGAAAATCATGTTCGAAGGTTTTCAGTTCCCCATTAAGGCTATGCTGAAGAGAATCGGAAGAACCTAAATACAATGAGTCGTCGAAAAGCGTTTATTACGGGCATCACCGGACAGGATGGGTCGTACCTGGCCGAGTTGCTGCTGGCCAAGGGCTATGAAGTTCACGGATTAGTGCGGCGGGTGGCGCTGGAGGACCCGGGACACCGGTTGGGGCGGATCGCTAATTTTCGCGACCAGCTCAGCCTGCATGCCGGTTCGCTCGAGAGCTTCCCCAGCCTGTACCAGATCGTACGGCGGGTGCAGCCTGACGAGTGCTATCACCTGGCGGCCCAGAGTTTCGTGAGCTACTCGTTTGACGACGAGTTCTCAACACTCAACACCAATATCAACGGCACGCACTACCTGCTGGCGGCGGTGAAAGAGGCTGCCCCTGCCTGCCGTTTCTATTTCGCGGGATCGAGCGAAATGTTCGGCAAGGTGGAGGAGATTCCGCAAACCGAATTGACCCGGTTCCATCCTCGCTCGGCATACGGAATCAGCAAGGTGGCAGGTTTTGATTTGACGCGGAACTACCGCGAGGCATATGGTCTGTCTGCGTCTAGCGGGATCCTGTTTAACCACGAGTCAGCGCGCCGCGGCTACGAGTTTGTGACCCGTAAGATCACCGCGGGCGTGGCCGCCATCGTCGCCGGCAAAGCCAAGGAAGTCCGGCTCGGCAACCTGGAAGCCCGCCGCGATTGGGGCCACGCCCCCGACTATGTGGAAGCCATGTGGATGATGCTTCAGCAGGACGTGCCGGACGATTACGTGGTGGCCACCGGTGAAACGCATTCGGTGCGCGAGTTTTGCCAGATGGCTTTCTCGTTCGTGGGCCGGGACTACAGGGATTATGTGACCACCGATGAGTTGCTTCACCGGCCCGCTGAAGTAGACCTGTTGATTGGCAATCCCGCCAAAGCCAAAACTACCCTGGGCTGGAGCGGGCATACCAGCTTCGAAACGCTGGTACGGCTGATGGTGGAAGCCGATTGCCGCGCGGCGGGAGTGAGCCTGGCCGGCAAGACTATGGGTGCTTGAACTACTTCTTACCGCAGAGCCGCAGAGACGCTGAGATAAGCGCAGAGGAAAGTGCAACTGAGCAGAAATGTCAAACCGGCCGGGTGGCTTCTCTGCGCTTATCTCAGCGGCTCTGCGGCTCTGCGGTGAATCGAAAGTTGACTCCTTCGGACGTGCCTATGCTACTTTCGGAGTAGCTATGGTCAAGTTCCTGATCGGCCTCGTTACGGGCATCGCGTTGGTTTTTCTGACCGTCGTCCTGCTGTTTTTTGCGCTGCTGCGCTTTCGTGAGAGGGCCCCTCAAATCGCCGATAACTCCGTGCTGGTGCTGCGACTGGAAGGCGAGATTCCGGAGAAACCGCCGCTGGAGCTGCCCTCATTTCTGGCCGGCGATCATGCTCCTGTGACTGTGGCGGGAGTGTGGATGTCGTTAAAGAAGGCCGCTGTGGACCCGCACATCAAGGCCGTTGCGCTCGAACCCTCCGGCGTTGCGGCCGGATGGGCCAGGCTCGAAGAATTGCGCATGGATATCGAGCAATTCCGCAAATCCGGCAAGCCGGTCTATGCCTACCTGCGCACACCCGGCACGCGCGAATACTACCTGGCCACGGCTGCCGATCGCATCTATCTCGGGCCAGCCGACCAGATGTACGTCAAGGGCCTGCGCGCCGAGATGATGTACTTCAAGAAGACGCTGGATAAGCTCGGGGTGGTTGTCGATGTGGAGCACGCCGGCAAGTACAAAGACTTCGGCGACATGTTCACGCGCACCGACATGAGCCCCGAAACACGCGAGGTGATGACCAGCGTGGTGGACGATCTCTATGGCAACATGGTGGCCCGCATTGCCGCCGGCCGGAAGAAATCGCCCGAGGAAGTTCGGACCATCATCGATCAGGGCCCGTTCACCGCAACCCAGGCATTGAAGGCGGGGCTGGTGGACGCATTGCGGTTCGAAGATCAAATGTGGGGTGAACTCAAGGACCGCCTGCATTCCGGCGAACCGGTCAAGGTTCCGCTGGACAAGTATGTAAAGGTAACCCCCGAGTCGGTGGGACTGCAGGGCAGCCGACGGGTTGCGATCGTGATCGGCGAAGGCGACATCGTGCGCGGCGACGCCAATGACGATGGCTCCGCGGAGAGCAGCCTGACGGCACATGGATTCGTCAAGCTGTTGCGCCAGGTGGCGCGCGACTCCACCATCAAAGCTGTGGTGGTGCGCATTGACTCCCCCGGCGGCGAAGTGACGGCCTCCGACGAGATCTGGCGCGAGATGAACCTGTTGAGCAAGAAGAAGCCGATGGTCATCTCGATGTCGGATGCCGCCGCTTCGGGAGGATATTACATGGCCATGACGGGCGACCCTATTGTGGCCTACCCCGGGACGCTGACCGGATCCATCGGCGTGGTCTTCGGCAAGCCGAATCTGCACGGGCTCTACGACAAGATCGGTATCACTAAAGACTCCATTGAGCGCGGCCGGCACGCCGGCATCGACTCCGACTATCGTCCGCTGACGGGCGATGAGCGGCAGATGCTTCGGGCCGGAATCGACGAGAGCTACAAGGATTTCGTCACTAAGGTGGCCGAGGCGCGCCACCGTAAATTCGAGCAGATCGAACCGCTCTCCCAAGGCCGCGTTTGGATGGGCAATCAGGCTAAGGCCAATGGCCTGGTGGACGAAATCGGAGGCCTGGACACCGCGGTCGAGATGGCAAAGAAGAAAGCCAATATTCCCGCCTCCGAAAACGTCACTATAGTGACATACCCCGCGCGGCGCGATTTCCTGGACGTTCTTATGCGCAAGTCACCGAGCGATATGCTGGAAGCGCGGCTAACGCAGGTCTTCGGCCGCATGCCTTTCCACGCGTGGATGAAGGGCGGCTACCTGCGGCTGATGCCTTACTGGGTGGAAGTGCGATAGGGGAAGTGCGATAGGGTTGGGTGGTCCCGGGCAGCATAGGAATGAACGCCGCTCATTACGTCATGGCAGCAGGGCGCGCTTACTTTCCGCGTGGCGGAGAAACCCCTCGGCTTGGGGGAAGCCGCTTTCAACGCCGCGTGACTTCGTGATCTCGACTTGTTTCGGGTACCACTTATCGGGCTGCTGTGAGACGTGCGCGTAACAAGCGGCGCGGCGGAGCGATTCGACGGAGGAGATATCGACATACTCGGCGGGCGAGAACATCATGGTATCCCCGGCAACCTCGTAATAGTAAAGCGCGAATCTCTTGCCGCCTTTCAACCAGGCATCCAGGGTAAGCGCGGAGACGGCGCGATGGTCGCGGTGACTGTCGATGGGCCACTGGGTGAATACAACGTCGGGGCTTTCCGCAGCCAGCACGCGAGCGAAAGCCTCATAGTGTTGGGCATCCACGATCGCGCGGCCGTCGTACTGGCCGGCGAAAGCGGCACGGGCCTTAAGAGTTTCACAAGCCTTGCGAGCTTCGGCGGTGCGGATGCCGGCACACTGCTCAAGGCTGGCTCCGCCGCAGTAACCCTCACCGCGATTCAGGTACAGCAGAACCACCGTGTGGCCGAGCGCAGTGTAGCGTGCGATGGTGCCGGCGCAGCCGCATTCAGGATCGCCTGGGTGACCGCCGGCGACGATAATCTTGAGGGCCGCGGAGGATTGTGCCCGGAGGGGCAGAGCAGCGGCGGAAGCGAGCAGGCGGCGGCGTGAGATGGGCACGGATGGATTGTAATACGATGGCTGGACGAATCGTGCCGGACGAATCGTGCTGGCCAAATGGTGGCCCAGCGGGAAAGCGGGTTTACAATTATCCTACATGCCCACTCAAGAGACTCTGTACAACGTTGCCGGGCGCATCGCCACCGTTACGCTCCATCGTCCGGACAAGTTGAACGCGTGGACCCGGACCATGGAAGCGGAAGTCCGGCGGGCCATGCAGGAGGCCGCGAGCGATGACGATGTGCGCGTAATCGTGCTGACAGGTGCAGGCCGGGGCTTCTGCGCCGGCGCCGATATGAGCCTGCTGCAGGACGTGGTGGAGCGCGGTGCACACCCGCTGCCCGAGGCTGCAGCAGATCATGCACACCAGCAGGATGCGCGCGCCGATTTCGAACGCCAGTACTCCTACTTTCCCGCCATACCCAAGCCCATAATCGCGGCCATCAACGGACCGGCCGTGGGACTGGGGCTGGTCATCGCCATGTACTGCGATATCCGGGTGGCTTCGGAGGAGGCGAAATTCGGAACCGCATTTGCGCGTCGCGGGCTGATCGCCGAGTATGGCTTGGCCTGGCTGCTGCCCAAGGTGATCGGCCATTCCAATGCGCTCGATCTGCTACTGTCGGCGCGAATGGTCAACGCGCAGGAGGCTCTGCGGATCGGACTGGTCAATCAGGTGCTGGCTCACGACAAGTTCGTAGACGGCGTGTATGCCTATGCCAATGATTTGGCGGCCAGCGTGAGCCCGCGCTCCATGCGGGTGATCAAACGCCAGGTCTACGAGGCCATGTTCCAGACACTCGGCCAGGCGCTCGACACTGCGACCGAGGAGATGCGGGCCAGCTTGCAGTGTGAGGATTTTCGGGAAGGGGTGGCGCACTTTGTGGAGAAACGGGCTCCCGCATTCAAGGGGCGCTGAGCCGCGCCGGACCGAGACACACGCCAGTCAGGCAAGCCCGCCAGTCAGGTAAGCCCCATCATGGTTGAGCCGCGCGTGAGCGAGAGGCCGCCGTCGCAGCAGTAGACCGCTCCGGTAATGTACGCTGCGGCATCCGAACACAGGAACAGCGCCAGGTCGGCGAGCTCGTCTTTGGTCCCATAACGGCCAAGCGGCACGCTCGCCTCCACGCGGCGGCGTGCCTCCTCTGTGGGCGCAAGACGCCGCATCCCTTCGGTATCGGCGGTGGGCCCAGGCGTGATGCAGTTGGCACGAATGCCCAACCGGCCCCACTCGACGGCCAGCGTTTTCATGAGCAGTTCGATGCCGGCTTTGGCCGCGCAAACATGCGACTGGCCGGCGATTGGAGTGGTGGCGTGATTGGCCGAGATGCTCAGAATCGATGCACCGGGCTTGCGAAGGAACTCGTATGCCGCGCGGCAGGTATGGAACGTGCCGAGCAGGTCGATATCGATCACGGCTTTGAACCCGTTTGCCGACATACCGGTTACCGGAGCGTAGAAATTACCGGCAGCACCGCAGAGCAGAATATCGATTTCGCCGAACCGTTCACGCGTCTGGTGCAGCGCATCGGCCACCGCGGCATAGTCGCGGACGTCGAGCGCGGCAGTTTCGGCAACTCCTCCGGCGGCGCGAATGGCCGATGCCGCGGCATCGAGTTTCTCTGGTTTACGGCCGGCCAAAACTACTTTGGCGGAATGCTCCGCAAAGCGTTCGGCCATCCGCAGGCCGATGCCGCTTCCGCCGCCGGTTACAAAGGCGACTTTGCCTTGCAGAAGATTCTCATGGAAGACGCTCATCGAACAGAAGATTAACACGGCCCGATTGACTGGAACCGGATTGAAACGAACGGGATTGAAACGAATCGGCTGGCCACGGCGCGTGTGGTAGATTATTCGCCATGAACAGAGTGGCCCGCGGAAGTGCGAACACGTATGCAGATTGAAGAGGTGAAGGCATCGATCGGCCGCGAGGCCGGCGTCAGCGAATGGCTGGTGGTGACGCAGGAACTTATCCACGAGTTCGCGGCTCTCAGCGGCGATCGGCAGTGGATCCACGTTGATGCCGAACGGGCGCACCGTGAATCGCCGTTTGGCGCCACTGTGGCGCACGGATTCCTGACGGTGGCGCTGTTGAGCAGGATGCTAAGCCAGGCGGTCGATCTCCGTACCGAGGCCAAACTGCGCGTGAACTATGGCTTCAACCGGCTGCGCTTTCCGGCGCCTGTTCCCGCAGGAGCGCGAATTCGGGCGCACGTCACACCCAACGCTGTCCGGGAGGTGGAAGGCGGAATCGAAATCGCCTGGGGGATTGTGGTGGAGATCGAGAACCACGCGAAGCCCGCACTCGCAGCCGAGTGGCTGGTGCGGATCTATTTTTAGGAGCCGGATGGAAGCGCGTGAAACCATCGCGATGCGGGCCGGCGAGAGAATCGCGATCGATGTCCTGAAGGACTATTTACGCGGCAAGATCGACGGGACTGAGCACGGCATCGAAGTGGAGCAGTTTCCCAACGGCCATTCTAACCTGACGTACCGGTTGCGAACGGGCGGACGCGACTATGTGCTGCGGCGTCCCCCACTGGGACCTGTGGCGCCCAAGGCTCACGACATGGTCCGCGAGTATCATGTTTTGCGCGCGGTGCATCCGCACTTCCCTCAGGCGCCGCAAGTTTTCCTGCTGTGCGAAGATCCCGCCGTTTTGGGAGCGCCGTTCTTCGTAATGGAATGCCGGCATGGGGCGGTTCTGCGAGAGGAAATTCCTGCCGCGATTGCAGCCATCCCGGGACACGGGCAGATTATCAGTGAGGCGTTCCTGGACACACTGGTCAGGCTGCACGCCGTCGATTTGAATTCGGGCGCGGGCGCCTCAGCGGGTGATTTGCGACAGTTGGGAAAGCCCGAAGGCTATGTGGAACGGCAGGTGCGCGGCTGGGCGGACCGCTGGGAGCATGCCAAAACGGCGGAAGTTTCCGAGATGGATCACGTGGTGCGATGGCTTGCCGCGCGCGTGCCGCAGCCGCTGGCGCCGTGCCTGATTCACAATGACTACAAGCTGGACAACATCATGCTGGCGTATGGCTCTCCGGTCCGAATAGAAGCGGTGCTCGATTGGGAGATGACGACCATCGGCGACCCGCTTTCCGATCTCGGTCTGACGTTATGTTATTGGACCTGGGCCACGGACCCGGAAGTCTGCGTGGCGGGCATTCCGGCATTGACGGCGGCGCCCGGATGGTACAGCCGCGACCAGCTTGTGGCGAGGTATGCCGAACGAACCGGACGCGACGTGACCCACATCGGCTATTACGAGGTGCTCGGAGTCTTCAAGCTGGCCGTCATCATTCAACAGATTTATTGCCGCTTCCATCGCGGGCAGACACAGGATGGGCGGTTTGAAAATTTTGGGGCTCGCGCCAGGGAATTGGCTAAACGGGCCGCCTGGCTCGCGGAGAAGTATAGCTAAGACAAACGACAGGCCAGGAGGCCTATTCTACGCATTTCGAATTTTCCGACAAGGTGAAAGACCTTCAGAAGCGATTGGCCGCCTTTATGGATGAGCACGTTTATCCCAATGAGGCGCGGTATAACCAGCACACCAACGGTGAGAACCGCTGGCAGCCGGTGCCGGTAATCGAAGAGTTGAAGCCCAAGGCGCGCGCGGCCGGACTATGGAATCTGTTCCTGCCGGAGAGCGAGGCCGGCGCCGGGCTCACGAATCTGGAGTACGCGCCGCTGTGCGAGATCATGGGCCGCTGCGCGATGGCGTCCGAAATATTCAACTGCTCGGCGCCCGATACCGGCAACATGGAGGTGCTGGAGCGCTACGGCTCCCCGGAATTGAAGGAGCGCTGGCTCAAGCCGCTGCTGGCCGGCGAAATCCGGTCCTGCTTCGCCATGACGGAACCGCGGGTGGCATCATCGGACGCCACCAACATTGAGGCGGCTATCCGGCGCGATGGCGATCATTACGTGCTCAACGGCCGCAAGTGGTGGATCTCGGGCGCCGGCGATCCGCGGTGCAAGGTGGCGATCTTCATGGGCAAAACGGACCCGGCCGCGCCCAAACATAAACAGCAGTCCATGATTGTGGTTCCGATGGATGCAGCGGGCGTGACCGTCAAGCGCATGCTGACCGTTTTTGGATACGATCACGCGCCTCATGGGCACGCTGAAGTCTGGTTTGAAAATGTGCGGGTACCGGCGGGCAACCTGCTGCTGGGAGAGGGACGCGGTTTCGAAATCGCGCAGGGGCGGCTGGGGCCGGGACGGATTCATCATTGCATGCGCCTGATCGGAGTGGCGGAGCGCGCTCTGGAGGGCATGTGCCGGCGCGTCCGGTCGCGAGTGGCGTTTGGCAAGACCCTGGCGGAGCAGGGAACCATCCGGGCGGACATTGCCAACTCGCGCATGGAAATCGAGCAGGCGCGGCTGCTGGTTTTCAAGGCGGCTTACATGATGGACACGGCGGGCAACAAAGCGGCGCGGGCTGAGATTGCCATGATCAAAGTGGTGGCGCCCAATCTGGCGCTTCGAGTGCTGGACCGGGCCATTCAGGCGCACGGCGGCGGCGGGATTTCCCAGGACTTCGAGTGGGCGGCCGCCTGGGCGAATTCGCGGACCTTGCGGTTTGCCGATGGTCCGGATGAAGTGCATCGCGAATCCATTGCCAAACTGGAGTTGAAGAAGCACGAGACCGGCAGGGCCACGGTTGAATAAACATTTGGTAGGATCACGGCATGCGGTACATCATCATTTTGTTCGTGCTTCTCATGATCGCCAGCGCAGCCGATCGCGATTTGTCGGGCCGTTATGCAGGCGAATGGAAGAGCAACGGTCCCGGCGGCAGCGGTTCCTTGCGCATGAGCCTGGAACCAGCCCCAAACGGCGCGTGGAAGTGTGAAATCGTTTTTACGTTCGGCGGTGAAGAGATCAAAACCACGATTCGACAGGTTAAAGTCGAGCAATCCAAAATGGAGGTCGCCTACGATTTCCAATTGGACGGCAATGAGCTGCGCTCACGGATCACGGGTGAGTGGAACGGTAAAGCGTTCGATGGCCGGTACCAGACGACCGGGGAAGACGGCACGACCTTGGATGAAGGCGTGTGGAGCGCGGGGCGGAAATAGTGGGGCTTGGACTGACAGACCACAAAAAACGATGGTCTGTCCCACCTAGGAAACAATGCCCTGCCACCACAGATCAGGGCAGCAGCCGGCCTCCGTCGACAATCATGGTCTGCCCGGTAATGTAGGAGCCGCGGTCGCTCGCCAGCAGCAGCGCCATTTCGGCGATCTCCTCAGGCTGGCCCAGGTGCTTGATGGGCTGCTCCTGGATGATCTCTTCGCGTTTCGCGTCGTCCTTCCAGTAATACTCGCTGAGCACCGTCTGGATCATGCCGGGCGCAATGGCATTGACCCGCACGCCGCGTGGCCCGAGTTCCAAGGCATAAGACTGCGTCATCATGATCAACGCGGCCTTGGTCATGCTGTACAGCATGCCGTGAAATTGCGGTCGAATGCCGGAAATGGATGCGATGTTGATGATCGAGCCCCAGCCCCGCTCGCACATGCCCGGCGCAATGGCCTGCATCAGCCGGAAAGCGCTCTTCAGGTTCACCTCCACCATCTTGTCGAACTTGCCCTCGTCGATCTGCAGCACCGGTTCCTGGGCGATGTTGGTAGCCGCGTTGTTGACCAGGATATCGATCTTGCCGAATTTCCGGTGGGTGGTCTCGACCAGGCGCTGAATCTGGTCCGCGCGCCCGACGTGACAGGCAAGCGGATAGATCGTGCCAGGGCCCTCGCCGATTTCCGCCGCCACCTGGTCGAGCGCTTCCTGCTTGCGTCCGCAAATCACCACGGTAGCGGCTTCGCGCGCGAACGCCTGCGCAATTGCGCGGCCTATTCCGCGGCTGGCGCCGGTCACAACGGCAACCTTCTCTCTTAGAATCGGGCTGGATATCGTCAGGTCCATGTGGTCTACCGGTAGGTGCGCAAAGCGATGTCGTCCAGGTGCGCGATGCTATTGAAAGAATCGAGAGTGAGGCGCTCCCGGTCGAAGACAAACTCCGTCACCGAACCATTGCGAATGCGCCAGTTCACGTCGAGAAAGCTTCTGTCGGGAGCCTGGAGCGCGAATCGCACGGTGAAACCGATTGGACCGCCCGAAGTAAAGACGACGACGCGGCGGCTCGGCGGCCCCTCCATTATTCGCGCTATCGCGCCCGACACGCGTTCGCGAAATGCGGACCAAGGCTCCACACCCGATACGCCGGCTTGGGATTGTTCAGGCCCGCCATCCAACCAATACAACATGGCTGCTTCGAACATGCGCTGAAACCTGCGATTCGCATCCGGCCCGGAGCGGCCCTGCTCGAAATCCGCGGCCAGCGGCGCCAGACGCGGATCGCACGGAACGTAATGCTGCAGAACGCCCGGGGCGTCGTATTCGTTCCAGGCGCCATCCGGCTGGGCCGTGGGCCAGGGCTGGCCCGACGCCCGAAAACATTCCGCGACCACCTGCTGGGTGCGCACCTGCCGCGCCAACAAGCCGCAATGCACCTCGTCAAACTGAACTTGATTACGCAGCCAGAATTGCGCCAGCTTCGTGGCCTGAGTTTCTCCCAGCGAAGTCAGCACGGCGGTCTCCCGCTGGAATGGTTGCGCCTGGCCGTGTCTCACCAGCGTCAGAGTACTCACCGTCAGTGCATCGTTTCGAAGTGCAAACCAGTATATCTCACATTGACAGCTTTGCTCGCCGACGGGTAGACTGTCTGCGGTCATGAATGAACTGGTCTCGTTACGGCTCGAAGACGGTGTGGCGGTCGTAACTATTTCCAATCCCCCGGTCAACGCGCTGAGCCCTGGCGTGCCTGAGGGCCTTCGATCCGCAGTTGCCGCAGCCGCAGCAGATCCTGCCGCCGTGGCCATCGTGGTCATCGGCGCCGGACGCACCTTTGTCGCCGGCGCGGATATCCGCGAATTCGGCAAAGTGGTAAGCGGGGAGAAACCGCGGCGTAGCCTGCTGCCCACTGTTGCTCGAAATTGAGGATAGTCCCAAGCCCGTGATTATGGCTATTCACGGTACCGCGTTCGGCGGCGGCCTGGAGGTCGCGATGGCCGGGCATTACCGCGTGATGGCTGCATCGGCGCAGGCCGGACAACCGGAAGTGAAGCTCGGAATTATTCCAGGGGCGGGCGGGACGCAACGCTTACCTCGCCTGGCAGGTGTAGCGAAGGCGGTCGAGATGTGCGCCTTCGGCGAGCCGGTCAGCGCGCACGAGGCGCACGCCCTGGGAATCGCCGACGCCGTTATTGAGGGCGATCTACTGGCTGGCGCTATCGCCTTTGCGCGCGAAGCGGCGGGCAAGCCTCATCCCAAAACGCGGGAGCGCAACGAGAAATTGCGCGACGCCGATCCGGCGATCTTCGAACGTGCGCGTCAGCAGGCCGCCAAGACGCGGCGCGGGCAAATGGCGCCGCTCGCAGCCATCGACGCGGTCGAGTCCGCGACCAGACTTCCATTCGAAGCCGGGTGCGCGCGGGAGGCGGAGCTCTTCGATCAGTGTCTCTATTCGACGCAAGCCAAGGCACTGATCCATACGTTCTTTGCCGAGCGCGGCGTTGCCAAAATTCCCATTCCCAGGGACACTCCGGTGTATGAGATCCGGCGCGCGGCGGTGATCGGCGCCGGCACCATGGGCGGCGGCATCACCATGAATTATGCCAATGCCGGCATCCCGGTGATCGTCAAGGAGACCAGCCAGGAAGCGCTCGATCGCGGCATGGCGACCATCCGCAAGAACTATGCCAACAGCGTCAAGAGGGGGAGGTTGTCGCAGGCCGCGATGGACCAGCGGCTCTCGCTGATCACGCCGCAGCTTACCTACGACGGCTTCGAGCAGGCCGATATCATTGCCGAGGCAGTCTTCGAAGGCATGGCCCTGAAGAAGCAGGTGTTCACCGAAATCGACGCCATCGCCAAGCCCGGCTGCATCCTGGCGTCCAATACGTCATACCTGGATATCGATGAAATCGCCTCCTCCACTGATCGCCCGGAAATGGTTTTGGGCCATCACTACTTCAGCCCCGCGAATGTCATGCGGCTGCTGGAAATCGTGCGCGGCAAAGCCACCAGCAAGGCAGTGCTGGCCACCTCCATGGCCTTGGCAAAGAAGCTGAACAAGATCGGCGTGCTGGCCGGAAACGCGCGCGGCTTCATCGGGAACCGCATGCTGACGCCGTATCTGCGCGAGGCACAATTCCTGGTGGAAGAAGGCGCCTCCGTTGAAGACGTCAACCAGGCGCTCTACGATTTCGGCATGGCCATGGGACCGCTGGCCATGAGCGACCTTGCCGGACTGGACGTCGGCTGGCGCATCAGAAAGGAATTCAAACACCTCGAAAAGCCTGGTGTCCGCGTGCCGCTGGTGGCGGACCGGCTGTGCGAAATGGGCCGTTTTGGGCAGAAAACCGGTCGCGGGTGGTCGCAATACGACGAGAACCGACAGCCTTCTCCCGATCCCGACACCGCCGCTCTTATCGAGCAGGCTGCGCGCGAGGCGGGAATCGAACGGCGCAGCATCAACCGGGAAGAGATCGTCGATCGCTGCATTTTCGCGCTGGTAAACGAAGGCGCGCACGTGCTCGGCGAAGGCATTGCGCTGCGCGCTGCGGATATCGACGTGGTCTACATGAACGGGTACGCGTTTCCCGCCTGGCGCGGAGGTCCGATGTTCTACGCCGATACGGTTGGGCTCAAAACGGTGCTGGCCCGGATTGAGGAATTTCGCCGGCAGGGATCGAAAATCGCCCACGGGGACGATCTCTGGTCGCCGGCCCCCCTGCTTCGGCGGCTTGCCGAAACCGGCGGAACGTTCACGGATTTTGACCGGCAGCGAGAAGTAGCCCTGTAAGAAATCACGGTACAGGTCTCAGCGTGACCGGTGGGCAGGCGGCCGTGTTTGTTTTGTAGGATTCTGCGTCAGCAGCGCGATGCTGCCAGCGCCGCGTGGTGCAATTTCGATCCTTGCGCCCGCCGGAAGACGCAGCGGTGCGCTGTACCAATACGCGTGGTCGAATCGCGGCTTGTAGTCGTAGATCCACACCAAGGGTTCGATCGTGCCGTCGGGGCGTTCAACGACCGCCATGAAGGACGAGCCTTCGGGTACGTCCTTCGTACGGACGCCAGCCACTGCGATTGCGGTCTTCAGCGTCAGCTCACCATCCACCGGAATTCCGGCCGGCGGCGGGCCTGCAGTGCTCCCTGCCCCAACGGGGGCCTTCGGCAGGTACTTGGGATCGCCCTCCGGAGCGCCGCCCTCCACCCATTCCGCAACCAGTTCCAGCTGCTCTTGCGTGAGCCCCTGATCGTTCCGGAACTCTCCGAAGCCTTTCACCGCGCCCCAGGGCGGCATCCGGCGCTCTAAGACCTCGTCCTTGATTGCCTTAGCCCAAGGCCGCGCTTCGGCATAAGTCAGCAGAGAAAAGGCGCTGCCTCCCTCACGATGACATCTCACGCAGCGGCTGTAGAGTAACCGCGAAATCTCACGCGAAAATGTGATGGGAGTAGTGATGACATCGTGGGCGCCCGAGTGAGTGGCCAGAAGTACGAACGCCAGCGCACTGGTGAGCCTTCGCATGGCTATTTCAAACCAGACACGGGTATCGTAAATACCGCCGTATTCACCACGCCCTTTCGCTGAAATTGCACCCAAAGTCTGTAAGTGCGCGCCCGGGGGAAAATGACATTGAACTGAATCCCCGGACCCCCATCCGCCAGAAAGGGATGGGTATGGATTAAGTCGATCAGGTCGTCACTGGCGGCCAGCATGTGGCCCCACGCTCCGAGGTACGGCTCCAGGCCTTCTGCCGGCTTCACGCGAAAGAACAGCATGGTCTTGAAGCCGGCGATCGGCGTTGGAGGCTCGGCCGCCAGTTCCACATCGATGTTCCCGGCGTGCTTCGCCGCCAGGTCCGGAATTAGCTGCGGGATGCGCAGGCCGCCGCCTGCCGCTAACAAGCCACTACCTGCAATAAAGATGGTCTTCGCTGTGAGTTGCGGCGTTCCGTTAGACGGGTAGTAGTCCGCGAGTACACGATACATGCCGGCATTGGGCAGCACCCCTGCATAACGAAAAGTTCCGCCTCCCGATATTACCGGATGGTCGTGGACGAAAAATTCCAGGTCCTGGCTCACGATAAACATGTGGAATAACTTCTCGTGCACCATCTCAAACTGACTTACGGGGGCGCCGGTCTTCGGGTCTTTGATCTTGAAAGTAAGTTCCAGGCGATCGCCCGCTTTGGCTGCACGCGGGCTCACCGTCAGACTCAGTGGATACTCGGCTGGTTCGGGGATGCCCAACACCAGGTTCATGCCGCATCGCCGGCACTTACCCGGAGCCGCCGATCGCACATCGGGATCCATGGGGCAGACATAGTCGCGAGGCGCCGCGGGCGCAGCCGGAATCGAGGGGGAATTAGTTTGTCCTGTGAGGAACGCGGCCGATGCCAGAAACATGCAAGCCACTAACAGCATGACTCACATCACTTTCCCAGCATGGAGGACTTGCCCGCGAATTCCAGCACCCAGCCCGGGAAGATTCCGAGCGCCAACGTCCCCACGGCCGGCAGAATCAACGCCAGGCTCAGCCCCGCCGATAGCGGTTCGGCATTGACCGTGGCTTCGCTCGGCTCCTTCATGTACATGACCACCAAAATGCGCAGATAGTAATACGCGGCCACGGCGCTCGACAGCAGACCGAGCACCGTAAGCCAGACCAGATGGGATTCCATCGCGGCCTTGAAGATGTAGACCTTTCCGAAGAAGCCGCCGGTGAGAGGCACGCCGATGAGGGACAGCAGAAAGATCGAGAACATCGCCGCGGTCAGCGGTTGCTTCTGACCCAGGCCCGCGAAATCGTCGATGCTGGTGAAGCGTTCGCCCTGGCCCGTCAGGGTACCCACGGCGGTGAATGCCCCGACGTTCATCAAGGCGTACCCAGCCAGATAAAACATGGCGGCCGCCACGCCCACGTCTGACCGCGCCGTCAGCGCTACCAGTACGTAACCGGCATGCGCGATTGAACTGTAAGCCAGCATGCGCTTGATATTGGTTTGCAGCAACGCCGCGAAATTTCCCACGAACATCGAAAGCAGCGCCGCGCCCCAAACCAACGGTTCCCATCCCTTGCCGATCGGTTCCAGCGCCGTCATAAAGATGCGCAGGAAGACTGCGAAGGCCGCAGCCTTGGGGCCGGCCGAAAGAAAGGCGGAAATGGGCGTGGGCGCTCCCTGGTAAACGTCCGGTGCCCAGATCTGGAAAGGAGCGGCCGATACTTTGAAAGCCAGCCCCACGAACATCAGCGCCGCGGCTACGCCGATAAACACGAACGATGGCGCGTCCTGTCCCGAAATCGCCTGCCGCACCAGCGTAAGATTGACGCTCTTGGTGGCACCATAGATCAGCGCCACACCGTACAGAAAGAAGGCCGTGGCAAACGAACCCAGCAGGAAATATTTCAGCGATGCTTCATTGGCGCGTTTGTCGTCGCGCAGGTACCCGGCCAGAATGTAGCTGGCAATCGATGAAATCTCGAGGCCAATAAATACCATGATCAGGTCGTTTGATGCAGCCATCAGGCATTGGCCCGAAATTGAAAACAACAGCAGCGCGTGATACTCGCCGGTCTCGGCGTCCTGCCGGGCGAGGAATCGGTATGAGGGCAGAACCGTCAAGATCCCCACAGCAATAACCAGGACGCGGAAAAACGTGGCGAAGCCATCCACCATCAACATGCCGCCGAAGGCGGGACCGGGGTTTTGATACGCCACCACCGCGCCGCCCAATGCGGCCACCAGTGCCAGCAGACTGATGTGTCCGAAGGCTTCGGACGATCGCTTGCCGATTACCGGATCGAGCACCATCAGGAGCGTGCCCATGAGGATCAGGATGATTTCCGGCAGGAAGCGAATGGCGTCCGTGGAACTGAATCCGAAACTAGCGGGCACTTGCAACCTCCGCAGTCGAAAGTGCGGCCGGCGTTCGGCTCCCGGCCCCTGGCCCCAGCTTCATCTGCACGCGGTACGGCACGTTCACTTGCGTCTGATCGAGAACCCGCGCCGTTACCTTGCTGACCGGTTGCAGGAACGATTGCGAATAGACGCCCATCCAGACCATCATGGCGACAAGGGGAACCATGGCCGCCCACTCGCGCAGATCCAGGTCCGGAACGTGCGACCGGACTTCGGCGTTCACCTCGCCGTAAATCACCCGCTGATACATCCAAAGCATGTAGCAGGCTGAAAGAATGACGCCCAGTGAAGCGTAGATCGCCCACCGATAATTGGCGATGGCCGTGCCCTGCAACACCAGGAACTCGCCCACGAAATTGCTCAGCAAAGGCAGCCCGATACTGGCCAGCGTGGCGATTAAAAAGACCGTCGAGAGCCAGGGCGCCACGGTCGCAACGCCGCCGTAATCGGCGATCTCAAGCGAATGGCGCCGGTCGTATAGCAGCCCCACAATCGCAAACAACGCCCCGGTGGAAATTCCATGGGCCAGCATTACGTAAACCGCGCCATCCATCCCGGCCTGGGTAAACGAAAAAATGCCGAGCACCACGAAACCCAGATGGCTCACCGAAGAGTACGCCACCAACTTCTTCATATTGGGCTGCACCATTGCCACCAGCGCACCATACACGATGCCGATGATGGCCAGCACCACGATCCAGGGAGCGCAGGTTCGCGCCGCGCTGGGAAACAGCGGCAGGCAATAACGCAGAATACCGTACGTTCCCATCTTCAGCATCACGGAGGCCAGCATCACGGAACCGGCCGACGGCGCTTCCACGTGCGCATCGGGAAGCCAGGTGTGCAGCGGAAAAAGCGGCACCTTGATGGCGAAGGCCACGAAGAATGCCAGGAACAACAGCAACTGCTCCCCGGGGGCGAACACCAGTTTGCCGCTTGAAAGCATTTCCAGAATTGCCGCGTAGTTGAATGTCTGTGTGCGGTTGTAGATATAGATGATGGCGGTCAGCATCAGCACCGATCCGGCCATGGTGTACAGGAAGAACTTCACAGCGGCATAAATGCGGCGGTCATGGCCCCAGATGCCGATCAGGAAATACATGGGCACCAGCGAGACTTCCCAGAACGTGTAGAACAGAAACAGGTCCTGCGCGATGAAGACGCCCACCAGTCCGAATTCCAGCAGAATCAGGAAGGCGTAAAACTCCTTGGCGCGGCGCGTGATGGAGCGCCACGAGATCAGCACGCAGATGGGCGTCAGGAAAGTGGACAGGATAATCAGCCACAAGCTGACGCCGTTGACGGCGATGGCGAAGTGAATGTCGGGAGTGGCGATCCACGGAACGTCCACCAGGAACTGCTCACCGGCCGCGCCGCGGTCGAACCAGAACAGCAGGCCGACCGACGCGACGAACGTGACCAATGAAACTGCCAGCGCCCAGACGCGGCTGGCCTGGGGCGAAGACCGCGGAGCTGCAAGCGCCACCAGAAATCCGAACAGCGGCAGCACAAGAACCACCGTCAGCAGGTTCATCGGAGACCTCCCGAAGCGGTCCACATCGCCACAATCAGCAGCACAGAGCCCAACAGCACCCACGTGGCATAACTGCGGATATTGCCGGATTGCATCAAGCGAAGCAAGCTACCGATGCTCCGTGCGCCAGAACCGACGCCGTTTACGGAACCGTCGATCAACCCGCTATCCACGCCTTTCCAGAGAACCACCCGAGATCCGCCGACCACCGGTTTCACCACCGCGGCGTCATAGATTTCATCCACGAACCATTTGTTGTAGATCAACTGGTACGGCAGTTTGAAGGCCGCGGCCAGTGAATCGGCCATGCCTGGCCTGGCGACGTACATCAGCCATGCGACGGCTATTCCGGCCACGCCGGCGGCCACCGAGATCAGCATTAACGAAAGACTTTCCGGCGCTTCCATAGCCGGGAAGAGGGCGATCAGGAATTCCGGGATTTTGAAAAGGTATCCGCCACCCAACGAAAGCACGGCCAAAATCACCAGCGGGATCAACATCGATGGCGGCGATTCGTGTGGATGCTCGTGGCCCCGGTATTCGCCGAAGAAGGTCATGAACATGGCGCGAAATACATAAAATGCCGTCATCCCCGCGGTTACCACGCCCAGCCAGTACATCCACGGAGCATGCTCGTACGCGGCCAGCAGAATGGCATCCTTGCTGAAAAAGCCCGAGAAGGGGGGGATGCCCGCAATGGCCACGGCGGCGCACATCATCGTCATGTATGTCCACTTGATCTTCTTGCGCAGGCCACCCATGTTGCGCATATCCTGTTCGCCCGAGAGCGCGTGGATTACTGAGCCCGACCCCAGGAAGAGCAGAGCCTTGAAGAATGCATGGGTAACCAGATGATAAATACCCGCCGAAAATGCGCCGCAGCCGACGCCGAGAAACATGTAGCCAAGCTGCGAAACCGTGGAGTACGCGAAAACTTTCTTGATGTCGTTTTGCACCAGGCCGATGCTCGCCGCGAAGAATGCGGTGACAATGCCGATGGTGGCGACCCATCCCATTGCCCCGGGAGCATGGGTGAAGATGACCCACGACCGTGCCATCATGTAGACGCCGGCCGTGACCATGGTGGCGGCGTGAATCAAAGCCGAAACCGGGGTTGGGCCGGCCATCGCGTCCGGCAGCCAGACATACAACGGAATCTGCGCCGACTTGCCGCAAGCCCCCACCAGCAGCAGCATCGCGATGATGGTGAGAACCCATTCGGGGGCGCTGGCCGCCTGCCTGAAAACCGTAATGAAATCCAGCGAACCGAAATTCTTGACGATATAGAACATCGCCAGCGAAAATCCGAAATCGCCGATGCGGTTTACGATGAACGCCTTGTTGCCGGCATTGGTGGCGAACTTCTTATCGAAGTAGAAGCCGATCAGCAGGTAGCTGCACAGGCCCACGCCTTCCCAGCCCACAAACAGGATCAGATAGTTGGCGGCCAGCACCAGCGCCAGCATGAAAAACATGAAGAGGTTGAGGTACGCGAAGAATCGATAGTAGCCCCCCTCGTGCGCCATGTACCCGATCGAGTAGACGTGAATCAGGGAACCGATGCCAGTTACCACCAGCAGCATGATGATGGTGAGGCGGTCCACGGCAAGATCGCAGCCAATGCTAAGGGTTCCGCTTTGAATCCACGTGAAATAGTGTTCGACGATGGGCGTATTGAGATCGCCCATGCCGGCAATTACCCGCAACACCCAGGCGAAACTAAGAACCACGCTGCCGATGGCGACTATGTTGACGAGGCTCTTGGAAAACCGGCGGCCGAAAATGCCGTTGATCAGAAAACCCGCCAGCGGAAGTATGGGTATCAGCCAGAGTTGCATTGGTCGTTAATTTTTCATCGAATCCACTTCATCGATATTCAAAGTGGACCGGTTCTTATAGACCGTCAGAATGATCGCCAGCCCCACTGCGGCTTCGGCTGCCGCCACCACCATCACGAAGAACGTGAAGAGGTGGCCGCTGACATCTTTGTTGTGATAGGCGAACGTAACAAAACTCAGGTTCACGGCATTCAGCATTAATTCGATCGACATGAACACCGTGATGATATTGCGCCGGAACAGGAAGCCGGCCACACCCAGCACGAACAGTATCGCGCTCAGCGTGAGATACCAGGAAATCGGGACAGCGGTCATCCTCTAGTCCATTTCCTTTCTCGCCAGAACCACCGCGCCCAGAATCGCAATCAGGATCAGGACGGAGGTCACCTCAAAGGGCAGCAGGTAAGTAGTGAACAGGGCGTGGCCGATGTCCTGTGCCGAGCCGCCCGTAAACCCGCCGAAGTGCACCGTCTCACGCGGTGAATAAATACGCTGCACAAAATACGCCACCAGGCCCAGCAGCGCCACCAGCAGCGGCACACCCAACAACTGCACCATGAAGGAGCGGCCTTTCTTTGACTCCGTGCCCGCATTCAACAGCATGATGACGAAGATGAACAACACCATCACCGCGCCGGCGTAAACAATCACCTGTGCGGCCGCGATGAACTCGGCGCCCAGCAGAAGATAGAGGATCGCCAGCGAACCCATCACCCCTACCAGCGAAAGCGCGCTCGAAATCGGGTGCGTCTGCACCACCACATTGATGGCGGATATCACCGCGATCAGCGCGAAGGCCACAAACAAAATCACATCTGGTGAAAAAGGCATCTTATGAAAACCACGCCACCAGAAAACCGGTCACCAGCAGATTCAACATCGCGACCGGGAAAAGGAACTTCCACGTGAAGCCCATCAGTTGGTCGTAGCGGAACCGCGGCAGCGTGCCGCGGACCCACATAAAGGCAAAGAGAATGGCGCCCACTTTGGCGCAGAACCAGAACAGCGGCAGCAGCCAGGCCTGCACTACCGGGAGCAGGAAAATGCCGGCGATCACCAGAAAAATTACGCCGAAAACGGGAAGCGTGCGCTTGTCACGCTTGCGTGCCGCGTTTACCCCGTGATACAGCGCCACCAGGCCCGCGGCCCCGAAAATCAACGCCGGCACGTAGCTGGAGCCGTATTCGGCAGGCCACGGCGCAACCCAACCACCCAGGAACAGCAGCGCCGCCATACAACTTACCGTGACCATGTTGGCGTACTCGGCCATAAAGAATGATGCGAACTTCATGCTGCTGTATTCGGTGTGAAATCCCGCCACCAGTTCGTTTTCGGCCTCCGGCAAATCGAACGGCACGCGGTTGGTTTCCGCGAAGGCGGCGATTATGAAAATGATAAAGCTGATGATTTGCGGAAACGGCCCGTGCAGAATATTCCAGTTCAGGATGTTGCCGGACTGGCTCTCCACCAGTTTGCGCAGGCTCAAGGTATTCGAAATCAGCAGCGGAGCGGCGATGGCCAGCGACATCGGCAGTTCATAGCTGATCATCTGCGCCGAACTCCGCAACCCGCCCAGCAGGGCGTACTTGTTATTGGACGACCAGCCGGCCAGGGCCACGCCGTAAACGCCCATAGAAGAAGCCGCCAGGATGAAGAGCACCCCGATATTCAGGTCGGTGAGCTGCATCATGGTGTGGTATCCGAAGACCTGAATTACCGGCCCGAACGGGATTACCGAAATCGAAAGCAATGCCATGGTGATGGCCAGAAACGGCGCCGCCAGGTATAGCGGCTTGTTCACATATGACGGCAGCAGGTCTTCCTTGGTGAGAAGCTTGATGACGTCGGCCAGCGGCTGCAACAGACCGTGCGGCCCCACGCGGTATGGCCCCGGCCGCACCTGGATGTGCGCGATAACTTTGCGCTCCACCCATTGCAGGTAGGCCAGCGTGGTCATCAATACCGCAAAGATCACGAAGGCCTTGATCAGCGTGATAACGATAAACGAGTCCATTAGCGGCGGCTTTCCATCACTGGCGGCGGCTTTCTATAACGGAGTTCAGAACCTTAGAATAACGCCCAAGCGTGCCGGACGCGAACAATCCGTTGTGATCGGAGTGCACCAGATCCGGCCGGTTCTCAACGGGAATGCGCCCGTTGACAGGCATAGTCTGCGCCGCCCCGCCGGTGGCGATCACCGGCACGGCAACCGCATATCCGCGGACCTGTTTGCGTATCGCTTCAAAAACCACATCCGGCAGCCAGGGACCCAGCGCCGCCGCCGCGCCCATTTCGCGCGCGATCAATCCCATAATCTCCAGATCCGGCTTGGCTCCCATCGTATTCACGGCGAGCTTGAGGCGCTGCACTTCCCCCGTAACATTGGTGAACGTGCCGTTCTTTTCGTAAGCCGACGCCGCCGGCAGAACCACGTCCGCCAATTGCGCGGTTTCAGTAAGGAACATATCCTGTACCACAAGGAAGCCGTGCCCCCGGCCCCCGGCCCCCGGCCCCTGGCCCCTGTTCTTGATACGGATTCGCGCCCACCACCCACAACGCGCTCAGATCGGCCGCCGCAATCATCTCATGCAGGTGCATGCCCGGCAGGCCCGAGGGCTTGTAACCGGGCAGCAGTTCCGGCGTCAACCCCATATCCACGGCGCCGCGCGAGTTGGCATAATCCACCAGGCAGATGTACTTCACCGGGATCCCCAACCCCTCGCCGAATTCCACCAGTTTGCGAATGTCGTCGCCCTTGTAGGAATCGTCGAACAGAATCACCAGCTCGGGCTCGGCTTTGAGCTTGTCGAAAAGCGATTCGTATTCGCGGCCCCTGACAACAGAAGCGGCGTATTTGTCTTCGCGCACCGGGCCGGGCGTCACCGCGTAAACGTGTGCCTGGTGGTGGCGATAGTTGGCGCGGATCTGGTACGAAAGCAGCGGATGCTCCAGCGCAAGGTCGGCGCCCAGCACCAGAATCGCTTTGCGCTCGTAGAGGTCATTCACCGTTGCCAACTGGCCGGCCTTGCCGCTCAGCGCATCGAGCAGCGTCACCACGTCACCGGTGCGGTGATGGTCGATGTGGTTGGTGCGCAGCACTTCACGGGCGAACTTCTGTAAGTAGTAATTCTCTTCGTTGGTGGTATGGTTGGAACCGATCACGCCGAAGCTGCCGCCATCGGCCAGCACGCGGTTGAAATTCTGCGCCACCACTTCCAGAGCCCGCGACCAGGCAACCTCTTCCAACTTGCCGTTGACCCGCACCAGCGGCGATTGCAGCCGCTCCGGGTGATGGGAGAAGTCGAAGCCATAGCGGCCCTTGATGCAGAGAAACTCGCCGTTGACGCCGGAACGGTCGCGATTGTTGCCGCGGATGATCTGGTCGTTGCGCGTGCCGAGAGTGGTCTTGCAGCCATCGCCGCAGTGCGTGCAGATGGTGCCGACGTGAGTCATCTCCCACGGCCGCGTCTTATAGCGATAGGCGCCGCTGGTGAGCGCGCCTACCGGGCAGATATCGATGCAGGCGCCGCACTCGTCGCATTCCAGATGGTCGCCCACATTGGGTGCGATCTCCGATACCACTCCGCGGTTGACCACGCCCAGCGCGCCCACGCCCAGGCCCTCATTGCAAACACGAACGCAGCGAAAACAGAGAATGCAGCGCGGGGCATCGAAGAAGACCACCGGCGAGAACTGCTTTTCGGGCGTATGCACCTTCTCTTCGGTGAAGCGGCTTTCGCCCGCGCCATAGCGGAACACCATATCCTGCAATTCGCACTCGCCGCCTTTATCGCAGACCGGGCAATCCAGCGGATGGTTGGTGAGCAGGAATTCCAAAGTGTACTTGCGGGCCTGCCGCACTTGCGCGGTATCGGTCCGCACGATCATGCCTTCGGCCACCGGCAGAGTGCACGCCGTCATCATCTTCGGCATCTTCTCCACTTCCACCAGGCACATACGGCAGGCGGCCGCCAGCGTCAGGCCCTCGTAGTAGCAGAACGCCGGAATCTCGATGCCGGCCGTCTTGGCGGCGTCAATCACCAGCATTCCCGGCGCGGCCTGCACCGCGCGGCCGTCGATTGTGAGCTTTATCGAGTCAGCCATTTAGACCGTCACCATATGGCTGGCGTGCTCGTATGGGCACGGCTTGCCGTTGAGGTGATCCTCGAATTCGTGGCGGAATTTTTCGACAATCGAAATCGTCGGCAAGGCAGCCGCGTCGCCCAGCGGACAAAACGTGCGGCCCAGCATGTTCTTCGAAATATCGCCAATCAGATTGATGTCATTGCGTGTGCCCTGGCCATCGTGGAACCGCTGCAGAATCTTCCGCAGCCATGCAGTGCCCTCGCGGCACGGGATGCACCAGCCGCAGCTTTCGTGCGCATAGAACCGCATGATGCGCAGCGCCGCCTTCACCATGCAAGTATCTTCGTCCATGATGATGACGCCGCCCGAACCCAGCATGCTTTTGCGCTGGGCCATGGAATCGTAATCCATGGTGGCACCCTCCACTTCGGCCGCGGTGAGCACCGGGCAACTGGAGCCGCCGGGAATGAACGCCTTCATCTTTTTGCCGTTGCGAATGCCGCCGCCAACTTCTTCAATCATCTGCTTCACCGGGAACCCCAGCTTCAGTTCGTAAACTCCCGGCTTGTTGATATGGCCCGTGAGGCAGGTCATTTTGGTCCCGCCGGATTTGGGAATGCCCAATGCGGCGAAAGCCGCGCCGCCGTCGCGCAAAATTGCCGGCACCGCGCAGAAGGTCTCCACGTTGTTCAGCACCGTGGGGCACTGGAAGGCGCCTCCAACAGCGGGAAATGGCGGCCGGATGCGCGGAATGCCGCGTTTGCCTTCGAGCGATTCCAGCAGCGCCGATTCCTCACCGCACTCGTAGGCGCCCGCCCCCGTGTGGGTGTACAGTTCGAAATCGAAGCCCGTGCCCTGAATGTTCTTGCCCAGCCAGCCGCTGGCGTACGCCTCGGCGATGGCTTTGTCCATAACCTCGATAAGGTAGCGGTATTCGCCGCGGATGTAGATATAGCCGGTGTGCGAATCCACTGCCAGCCCGGCAATCAGCACGCCCTCGATCAACTGGTGCGGATCGTTCTCGATCAGGACGCGGTCTTTACAGGTGCCCGGTTCGCTCTCATCGGCATTCACCACAATGTACTTGGGTTTGGGCGAGGTGCGCGGCACAAAGCTCCACTTCATTCCCGTGGGGAAGCCTGCTCCGCCGCGGCCGCGCAAATTGGAAACCTTGACCTCTTCGATGATTTCTTCGGGCTTCATCCCGGCGGCCTTCTTGAAAGCCTGGTAGCCATCGTTAGCCAGGTAAGTATCGATAGTCGCCGAGTTTGCGATTCCGAAGCGGCGCGAAAGCACCTTGGTCTCAAGCGGACTGGGTTCGTTGTACAGCATTCGTTATTGTTTCTTCCTCAGGCCGTCCATTAGTCCGTCCAGTTTTTCGGACGTCACAAAGTGGTGAAAATCGTAATTCACCTGCACTGCCGGAGCCCAGGAGCAGGCGCCGATGCACTCCACTTCTTCCAGCGAAATCTGCCCGTCGGCAGTGACTTGCTTGTGGCCGATACCCAACTTCTTGCAGGCGTGCTCCCACAATTTGTCGCCATCGTTCAGCAGGCAACTGATGTTGGTGCATATCTGCACGTGGTATTTCCCCAGCGGCTTGCGGTGCAGCATGGAGTAATACGAGAGCACCTCGTCCACCTGCAGCGGCGTCACGCCCACGCGTTTGGCAACTTCGGCGACCAGTTCGTCGGGAATCTGGCCCAATTCATCCTGCGCGTAAAGCAGCATGGGAATCATGGCCGAGCGCTGCCGTCCCGGAGGATAGCTTGTTCAGCACTTGGCGAACCTGGCTTCCAGTTCTGGCGAAAAAGTCATTACCGGTCCGTGTCTCCCAAAACGAAATCCATACTGCCGATGGCCGCGATCACATCGGCGATCAGCGTGCCCTCCACCATCCTCCCTGTGCATTGCAGGTTGGCGAAACTCGGCGTCCGCATGAATACGCGGTAGGGATGCGCGGTCCCGTCGCTCACTACGTAATAACCCAGTTCGCCGCGCGGCGATTCGATCACCTGGTAAACTTCGCCCGCCGGCACACGGAACCCCTCCGTGACAATTTTGAAGTGATAAATCAGCGCCTCCATCTGGGTCTTCATTTTTTCGCGGTCGGGCAGCACCACGTGCGGAGCGTCGGCCTTCCAGGCTCCCGCGGGCATGCCCTCCATCGCCTGCGTCACGATGCGCGTGCTCTGCCGCATCTCTTCAATGCGTACCAGGTAGCGCGCATACACGTCGTTCTCAGTGCGCGTCGGCACTTCGAAATCGAATTTCTCGTAGCTGCTATAGGGCTGGTCTTTGCGGACGTCGATCTTCAACCCGGCGGCGCGCAGCATGGGCCCGGTGACGCCCAGATCCAGCATTTCTTCCAGTGAAATATAACCCACGCCCTGGGTGCGGCCGATCCAGATGCGATTGTTGGTGAGCAGGTTTTCGTACTCATCCACCTTGGCCGGAAATCCGCTGACGAACTTCTTCACGCGCTGCTGCCATCCGCGCGGCGGTTCGAGCGCCAGGCCGCCGATGCGGAAATAGCTGGTCATCATGCGCTGGCCGGAGAACATCTCGAAGATCTTGAGGATCTCCTCGCGCTCGCGGAAGCAATACAGGAAGACGCTCATGGCCCCGATGTCGATGGCATGCGTTCCCAGCCAGACCAGGTGGCTGTTGAGCCGGGTCAACTCCGTGAGCATCACGCGCATCCACTGCGCCTGCGGCGGAATCTCCAAACCGAGCAGCTTTTCCACCGCCAGGCACCAGCCCAGGTTGTTCGAAAGCGGCGCCAGGTAATCCACGCGATCCGTCAGGGTAACGGCCTGCTGGTAGGTCTTCACCTCGAATTCTTTTTCGATGCCGGTGTGCAGATAGCCGATGTCCGGCCGGCACTTCATGATGGTCTCGCCATCCAGCTCAAGCAGCAGTCGCAGCACACCGTGCGTAGACGGGTGCTGCGGCCCCATGTTGAGCACCATGCGCCGCGGTCCGGCCGGAGTTTGCGGCTCTTCCAACGGCTCAAGCGCCGCCCCCACCTGCTCCGGAATGCCTTCTATCGATTCGCTCATGACCTAAACTCTGGTCCCGGTGACAGGATAATCTTTGCGCAGCGGATGGCCTTCCCACTCATCCGGCATCAGAATGCGGCGCAGGTCCGGATGATTCAGAAACTTGATGCCGAAAAGGTCGAAAACTTCGCGCTCGTACCACTCGGCGCCGCGCCAGACCGAGGTCACCGATTCGATCACCGGATCTTCGCCGCGCACCCGGCATTTCAGCCGCACGCGATCGTTTCGCTCCACCGAATGCAGGTGGTACACCACTTCGAAGCGCGGCTCCGCGGGATACCGGTCCACCGCCGTTACACCACTCAACCGGACGAATTGCTGGTCGTACTTCAGAAAGCCGCAAACGCTCGCGATTTTGCCGGGCGCGATCTCGAGCGTCAGTTCGTTGTAGTCGAATTTGCCGTCTTTCACAGCGTCGGCGTCAAAGGCATCCACGGCAATCGCCGCGGCATGCTCTTTCAAATTGTCGGGTAACATTCGAGTGATTACAACTTCCGTCCGGTACGGCCGGACTCCGCCCAATCCAATGCGCCCTTTTTCCAGATGTAGAAGAATCCGGAAAGGATCAGGATCACAAAAATCAGCATTTCGACGAAACCGAACAGGTTGTGACCGTGGTTCAGGTCCCGGTAAACCACCACCCAGGGATACAGAAAAATCGCTTCGATATCGAAGAGAATGAATAGCATTCCCACCAGGTAAAACTTCACGCTGAAACGCTGGCGCGCGTCCCCGGTGGGGGTGATGCCGGACTCGTACGGGGTGTCCTTAATCCTGTTGCGAACGCGTTTCCCCAACAAATACGACACCGTCAGCAAGCCCGCGGCCAGCCCCATGGCGATGATGGCCTGGAGCAGGACAGGAAAATACGTTTCGGTAAGTGTGCTGGGCATTCGTTTTTCGGGAAGCGGGTCTAAATCTGACTATAATGGGTCGAAAACAGGGGTGTCAACCAAGCATGATCGCAATCATCGTGAACGGCGAGACAAAAACGGCGGCGGAAGGCCAGACTGTTCTGGGTCTTTTGCGGCAATTGGAGATGGATCCTGAGCGGGTTGCAGTGGAACTGGACCGCCGCATCGTCAAGCAACCGCAATGGGCGGAGACGGAACTGCGAAGCGGCGCTCAACTGGAAATCGTTCAGTTTGTGGGGGGCGGGTAAGGATCTGCCTACCAGTTCCGATCAGAGCCGCGACCGTCAGGGAGCGACCCATAACTCACAGCACGAAAACTGTCTCTCGCAAAAACGCAAAGAAAACAAACCGGCAATTTTAGCGGTCTTCGCGAACTTGGCCAGACAATCTGTTTCTTTCTTAAGCTTCTAAGGGGAGCGATCTCTTGAAGTTGCGGGGAATTTGGGGAACCGTGGCACTCGTAGAGTCGCACACGGTTCCGTTACTTACTATCGTACTTAATATTACAACATAGATATCCGAATCCGAATATCGGGTAAATGTTGTAGGCCGGTCTTGCAGGGGTGTAGTCCGAAAAGTTGGCGGGCCGCGGCGAAGCGGACCGCCCTTCAACTTTCATGCGACTTGCCCGGGGCTATGCGAAGCTGCGGATCGCGCCCGCTTCGTCCTCGTGCACATCGAAAACGGTATATAACTTGGTGATCTGCAGCAGGTCCTTGACTCGCTTGTTGAGGTTGAGCAGCTTCAAATTCCCGCCGCTGTTGGTCACTGTCGTGAAGCCCGACACCAGCTCGCCGATGCCCGAGCTGTCGATGTAGGATACCTCGCCCAGGTTGAGCAGGATCTTCTTCTGATTCTTGCCAACCAATTCGCGCAACGCGTCACGCAGGGCGCTCGACCCCTCACCCAGAGTGATCCGCCCCGCTACATCCATCACCGTCACGTCGCCCACTTGCCGAGTACTCAACTTTACACTCACTGAATATGCCTCCTGGCTGAAAGCCGCCAAATCTACTTTGACACCACGTACTTTACTAATGTTACTTCGGTCCCGCCGCGGTCCAGACGCCGAATCCGGAACTCATCCATAAAAGACCGGATGAGAAAAAGACCGCGCCCCGAAGTGCGCATCAGATTCTCCGGCGCCAGCGGATCCGGCACCTCCTGATATTCGAAACCCTCGCCCTCGTCGGCAATCCGAATCGTGAACCGGTCCGCGCTGTGGTTCACCAGGAACCGCACCTTTTTGTTGGCGTTGTAGCGGTTACCGTGCACCACCGCGTTCACCAGCGATTCCCGGACGGCCATCCCGATTCTCATCAGGTCGTCTTCCTCAAACCCCGCTCTCTCGGCCACGGCAACGGCGAGTTCTTCGGCGTTGTCGACACTCTCCAGCGTCGAATCTAGAAACCGCTCCACGGTTTCCGGCTCATGGCGTGCTTTTTCCCGCATACGCAGAACTGCCCGGACGTGCGGCCAAAGGTAATCGTCAGAATAAATTACCGGGTTGCTAAAGTCAAGACGCGCTCAGGTGAATCACCCCGGGTTGCTCGCGCCGCGCTACCCCTCCATACCCATCTGGGTTAACCGGTACCTTAACGCATTCCTGGTCAGCCCCAGCATGCGCGCCGCCTGGCTCTTGTTTCCGTCGGCGCGCCGCAGCGCTTCGCGGATAATCTCCTGCTCGTATTGGTCCAGGCTCAGCCCCTCCGGCACAAAGTGCGCCTCGCTTTGCGGGCGCGGGCGGGGCGCGCTCTCAAGCTTGACATCGGAAACATCCAGTTGCGTGCCGGTTGCCATCACCAGGCTGCGCTCAATCACATTCTCCAGTTCGCGCACATTGCCCGGCCAGTGATAGCTGATCAGCTTCTCCATGGCCGCATCCGTGATCGACTCCACCTGGGACCCCGCGTCCGGCGCCAGCTTCTTCAGAAAATGGTTGGCCAGAAACGGTATGTCCTGCTTGCGCTCGCGCAGCGGCGGAATGTTGAGCGGCACCACGTTCAACCGGTAATACAGATCTTCGCGGAAGGTACCCTGCTCCAGGGCGGCACGCAAGTCCTGGTTGGTCGCCGCAATCACCCGCACGTCAATGTGCCGCGTCACGTTGCTGCCCAGCCGTTCGAATTCCCGCTCCTGCAGCACGCGCAGCAGCTTCACCTGAATCGGCCCTGGCACGTCGCCGATTTCATCCAGGAACACCGTGCCCGTGTCGGCCTGCTCGAACTTGCCCGGCTTGGTAGTGTTGGCGCCTGTGAAAGCACCTTTCTCATATCCGAACAACTCGCTCTCCATCAGGTTTTCGGGAATCGCGGTGCAGTTGATCTTCACCAGCGGCCGGTCGCGGCGCGGCGAATGGAAGTGAATGGCGCGCGCAATCAGGTCCTTGCCCACGCCGCTCTCCCCGGCCAGCAGCACGGTGGCGCGCGTGGGCCCAACGCGTTCGATGGTCGCGAAAATCTCCTGCATGTTCGGGCTGCGTCCAATAATGTTGTCGAACTCGTAGCGCCGGCCCAGCTCCTCTTTCAGCGTGCGGTTCTCATCGCGCAGCGCGCGAACTTCGAGCGCCTTGTTGACCACCTGCATCAGGTGATCGAGCGAGAACGGCTTCAGCAGGAAATCGGTAGCCCCGGCCTTCATGGATTCCACCGCCGTTTCGATGCTGCCGAAAGCCGTCATCACCACCACCGGCACCAGCGAATTCTGCCGCCGGATCAGCCCCAGAAAATGCAGCCCATCCATGCCCGGCAGTCTCAAATCGGTCAGCACCATATCGGCGCGGTCCACAATCTTGAGGCCGTCTTCAGCCGTGCCGGCCTTGTCCACTTCAAACCCCGCCGACACCAGTTGCAGTTCGATGACGCGGCGGAGCTTCTCTTCGTCTTCTACCACCAGAATTCGCTTTTTCATGAGGAAGCTTCGGGGCGCGCTCGCTCCATGGGCAGAATCACGCAGAAAATGCTGCCTTTCCCGGACTCGCTATCCACTGCTATTTTACCGCCGTGTTCGTCCACAATCTTGGCGACAATCGCCAGGCCCAGCCCCACACCCGTAGGCTTGGTGGTAAAGAACGGGTTGAAAATGTTGTCGCGCACCTTGGGGTCGATCCCCACCCCGCGGTCGATCACTGCGATCTCAGCCTTGCCGCCCGCCGCCCGCGTCTTCACCGTCACCGCCCCGCCCGGCGCCGTGGCCTGAGCGGCATTCAGCACCAGGTTGTAGAACACGCGCTCCATCAGTTCGGCGTCCAGGGGAAACGGCGGAATCTCCGGCGCATAGTTCTTGTAGATGGTGATCTGCGGAGCTTCCCTCTGCGCCTCCGTGATGGCTCGGTCCAGCACCTGGGACAGGTCCGCCGGCTCCAGGCGCACTTGTAGCGGGCGCGCGAACTGCAGAAAACGCGTGACCAGCGAGTTGGTGCGGTCCACTTCCGAGGAAATAAACCCGGCCATCTCGCGCGCCACGTCATTCTCCGCGCTCACTTGGGCGCTGAGCATCTCAGCCGACGCTTTGATCGTGCCCAGCGGATTGCGCAGCTCGTGCGCCAGCCCCGCCGAAAGCTGGCCCAGCGCCGCCAGACGGTCCGACCGCCGCACGGCCTCCTCCGCCTGCTCGATATGCACGTTGGCTTCCGCCAGTTGTTCCGCCGTGCGTTGGTGCTTTAACGATTGCACGCGCAAGTCCTCGGCCAGCGTATTGGCCAGGTTCCCCGCCATGGCCAGAAAAGCCACCCGCGCCGCCAGTTCGGCGATGTCCTGCCCTTCAACCGTCGCCTGCGTCCAGTTGATATACAGCAGGAACGAAAGATAAGCGCCGCTGGCCACAATTGAGAACACCAGCGTTCCTAATACCCCGAAGGTGCCGGCCGCCGTGACCACCGGCAGCAGCAGCACCAGCCAGAAGTGACTTTCGATGGAACCGGTGTAGCCGATTACCAGGTACCCCAGCACCAGTTTCAAAACGATCCAGGCGATGCGGCCCCGCGTGAAGCTGAGCGCCGGAATCCTCGGTTCGAGAACCTGCGCCACCCCCAGCGCCGCCAGCGGCACCATGGCGTAGGAATCGACAAACTCGCTGGTAGCAGCCAGTACCACGAACAGCAGGATCCAGACGATATCCTGCGCCCTGATCAGCCGGAACAGCCGCCCGGTGCTCCAGTCTTGTCTGTCTTCGCCCATTCTGAGCCGCGCGCGTAAGCAAGCGGTTTGGGAGCTTAGTTCTTCGTAATGCTTAAACCGGTGACGATGACGTCCGTGTTATGAGCAAAGCGGAGCCCATAGACGCCATCTGTAGAAGTGAGTTTTCCAGCAGTCACCACCGCGGGCTTGTCGTAGCCCGCTACCACGGTGCCGTTGATCGCGCACTCAACGCGGTCGCCCTTGACAGAAACCGCGATCTCCTGAGTTACCGGCTCTCCCTTGCCTGCCGCCTTATGCACCGCGGGGTTGGCTTCTCCTCGCCCGCCATTCATCTGAAACGGAGCCGGTCCGAATCCGCGCACGATGAAGTTGCCATTGCCGTATGCCGCGCAATAGAGGTAGCTCTGTTCGGCAGTTCCCAGGCCGTTCCCCGCGATGACAATGCCGTAAGGGTGTGGGTGGCTATTCAGGCTCATGTATTTCGGCTCGTTGAACGTCGCCTTGACGGTATAGTTGCCGGTGGCTTTGTTGGCCGGGTTCCAGTATGTCACCGCCGGACCGGTAGTGACGTGCAGGGATTTGCCCTCCGCTGCGAGTTTCGCGTTGTTAAGTGCCTGTCCGGCCTTTTCCTCACTCGCATCGATCTTTCCAGTCCATCCAGGGACCGAAATACCGCCGCCTTCAACAATGCGGGAGGATTCCGTTTGAACCTGGGAATGCATCGCGGTAGCGGTGAGCATCACAACCGCGACTGCCGGCACCAACCTGTAGATCAAGCGCATGGTGTGTCCTTTCATTTCATTCAAACCAAGTCGTTCAATACCAAGCCACATTGTACCGAGATATCCCGGGCGGGATTATGCCACAATAAAAAAGAATCGTCTCATGTCCAACCCAAGCATGCTGGATCAGGATCGGGGTACCGGTCCCGACTCCCCAACCCCGAACGAACCCGACGAATCTTTTGGCGATATCCTTTCCCAGTATGAGCAGTCCCATTCCCACCGGACCGAACAGGGCAGGCAAGGGCTGGAAGGCACGGTGGTCGCCATCACGGGCGAATCGGTGTTCCTGGATATCGGCTTTAAGACCGAGGGCATCATCCCGCTGGCCGAATTTCAAGCCACGGGCGACTCGCCGAAGGCCGGCGACAAAATCCCCGTATCCATAAAAGGCCGCGATCCCGAAGGCTATTACGAGCTTTCGCGCATGCATGTGGAGCGGCCCAAGGATTGGTCGTCGCTCGAGAAGGCTTTCGCCGATAAAGTTGCCATCGCCGGCACCGTAACCGCCGTCGTGAAGGGCGGAGTCAGCGTGGATGTTGGTATGCGTGCATTTATGCCGGCTTCCCGCTCCGGCGCGCGCGACGTGGCCGAGATGGAAAAGCTCATCGGCCAGGAAATTCGCTGCCGCATCATCAAGCTGGATATCGCCGACGAAGATCTGGTGGTGGACCGCCGCGCGGTTCTGGAAGAGGAGGAGCGCGCCACTAAGGAAAAGCGCTACACCGAAGTCAAGGAAGGCGAGACCGTGCATGGCACCGTCCGCAGCCTTACCGACTACGGAGCTTTCATCGATATCGGCGGCGTGGATGCGCTGCTGCACGTGGCCGATATTGGCTGGGGCCGCGTCAACAAACCGGCCGATGTGCTTACGGTGGGCCAGGCAATCGATGCCAAGGTGCTCAAGGTCGATCCCGCCAAGCACCGCATTTCGCTCGGCATGAAGCAGCTGCTGCCGCACCCATGGGACCTGGTCAGCGAGAAGTACAAAGTGGGCGATCGCGTTCATGGCACGGTCACCCGCGTGGCTGATTTCGGCGCCTTTGTAGAAGTGGAAAAGGGCATTGAAGGGCTGATTCACCTTTCCGAAATGTCCTGGTCCAAGAAGGTCCGCAAGCCCTCCGACGTGGTTAAGCCCAACGATCAGGTGGAGGTTGTGATTCTCGGCGTGAACCAGGCTGACCGCCGCATCTCGCTTGGCCTGAAGCAGGCATTGGGCGATCCCTGGGCCGATATCGCGCAGAAGTTTCCGGTTGGATCGGTGGTGGAGGGTCCCGTCACCAGTATCCAGAAGTTCGGTGCGTTCGTACAAATTGCCGAGGGCGTGGAAGGCATGATCCACATCGGCGACATCAGCGCGGATAAACGGCTGAACCATCCGCAGGACGCCATCAAGATGGGCCAGGTGGTGAAGGCTCAGGTGCTCGAAGTGGACACCGAAAAGCGCCGCCTGCGCCTGGGCATGAAGCAACTTGTGCCCACCAGCCTGGATGAATACATCGCCGAGCACAAGGAGGGCGATGTGGTCACCGGCCGCACCACGGATGTCTCGGGCAACCGCGCCAAGGTGGAACTCGGCGAGGGCATCAATGCCACATGCCGGCTGAGTGCCGATGCCCCCGGGAAGGAAGAGAAGGCCAGTGCGTCGAAGGTGGATCTTTCCTCGCTGAGCACTATGCTGGAAGCCCGTTGGAAGGGCGGCCAGGGCGGTGCGGGCGGTGCCAAGAATGAACCCGTGCGATCCGGCCAGGTGCGCAGTTTCCGCATCGTCAAACTTGACTCCGCCGCCAAGAAGATTGAACTGGAGCTGGTCTAACGTGGGGATGGTTAGGGCCGGTGGGGCAGGCATTCAGCCTGCCGGTTCTGTGGGTTTTTCCAATTCTGCCCGTTCCTCCCTTGGAAGATACGAATGAAAACGCGCCAGCAGTCCCCCATAAATCACGTGGCCAAACACGGTAGGGCGCTCGGAGTGCAGCAGGGCCACCAGCGGCGCCAAGGTTTTTCCAATGGCCTGGAAAAAGAAATAGTACCAGGCCAATGCGAACAGAATGCTGACCAGCAGCGTTCCCAGACCAGTCAGCCGGCTGCGCAGCACAGTTGCCAACAGCGCTCCCAACAGGCTGTAGAGAATCAAATAGAGAGCCAGGCCCGCGAGTGTGCTGAAGGCAAAACCAAGGCGGATGGCTCCATCGCCGTACAGAACACTGGCCATCAGGTTTTCGGAAGTCCAGAAACTGCGGCGCTGCCACACGGCGCTCACTCCCATCCAGGCCAGCATCCAGCCAACCGCGATCATGCCGGCCTGCAGACCGGCAAGAAACACGGAAGTCGAGGTCGCGGGCCGGCCCTCCGTGGCAACACTCATACGATTCAGCCTATACTGGCGAGAAGACTAAAGGCAAAATAAATTGATGCGTCGTGTAGTCATCACAGGAATTGGCGCGGTCAGCCCCAATGGAATCGGACGTGAGCGCTTTTGGGAGGCCACCAGGAATGGCGTAAGCGGGGTTCGCCGGATCACCCGATTCGACACCTCGGGCTACCAGGTGCAGGTGGCCGGGCAGGTCCCGGACGAGTTCGATGAAAAGCAGTATGTGGAGATTAAGGACCGCCCGCATGTCTCCCGCGCCGTTCCTCTGGCCGCCGCCGCCGTTAAGGAAGCTGTGGCCGATGCGGGCCTGGACGTCCGCGCGATGACGCGCGACCAGCTCCGCGGCATCGGAGTGATCGTCGGTTCCGGCGGCGGCAGTCAGGATTTCACCGAAGAGCAGTACCGCCTCTACTACGCCGGCCTCATCAAGCAGTGCAGCGTGTACACGATTCCCACAGGCACTATCGGCACCCTGGCCAGTGAAGTCTCCATGCGGTTCGGATTCCGCGGCCTGAGCCACATCGTCTCCACGGGCTGCACTTCTTCCACCGACGCGCTGGGCTACGCGTACCGCAACATCCAGGCGGGCGTGTTGAACACCGTGGTGGCCGGCGGCGTGGATTCGCCCATCGCCCCGCTGATCTTGCGCGGATTCCAGCTCATGCGCATCATGTCCACGCGCTGGAATCAGGAGCCCGAGCGCGCGTCGCGTCCTTTCTCCAAAGACCGCGACGGCTTCGTGATCGCCGAGGGTGCGTGGTTCTTCATCCTGGAAGAAATGGAACAGGCGAAGGAGCGCGGCGCTCACATATATGGCGAGATCGCCGGCTACGGATCCACCTGCGAGGCCTATCACCGGGTGCGGCTGGAGGAATGCGGCGAAGAGCCGGCCCGCGCCATGGGTATGGCAATGGACGAGGCGGGCATTCCACCATCTGAGGTGCAATACATCCACTACCACGGCACGTCTACGGAGCTGAATGACCGCATTGAAACGCGGGCCGTCAAACTGGCCTTCAACGGCCACGCCTACAAGCTGGCGGGCTCTTCGCTGAAGAGCATGATCGGCCATCCGCAAGGCGCATGCGGCGCCGCCGGCATCGCCGCCACACTGCTGTCGATGCGCGATGGCGTGGTGCCCCCCACCATCAATGTGGACGAACCCGACCCCGAATGCGACCTGGACTACATCCCTGAACCCGGCCGCAAATTGGCGGTGGAGCATGCAATGGCCAACTGCATCGCCTTCGGCAGCAAGAACTCGGCCATGCTTTTGCGCAGGGTTAGTTAGCTGACCGCTTGCTTACGCGCGCGGCTCGGATCGGAACCGCCAGCGCCACCAAGACCGCCGAACTGCGCGAGTATAATCCACAGCGCACCGGCGGCCAGCGCCAGACGCGACAGCCAGCGCGAGATGCGGCCTTCGGCGCCGCCATCGTATGTCAGTTCCACCGTGCAGGGGCCGCTGCATCGCGGTTCCACCACCATCTGGTTCAGCCTGTCGCCCCACGCCCGGCGCGGCTCTCCGTTCACGGCGGCATGCCAGCCCGGGTCCCAACTGATCTGCACGGAAAGCAGGTGCTCGGGGCCAAGAGCGGCGGTGATATTAGCGGCGCTCGGGCCGCGCCAGTACAAGTCGGCAGGCGGCAGCGACGGGTCGTCCAGCGCGGCCAGGTAAGGCTTCAAGGCCGCGTCGTTGTAGGCCACGGGAGTCAGTTGCACCAGATCCGCGGCGCGAACGGCGTGGGCCAGCGAAGCGGAGCGGCCGGGGACCGCATACACAGCATCGCCGCCGTTGCGCCACAGTTCGGTCATGCCGCGGAACTTCTCCGGGTGCGCGTAGGGATGGTACACCTCGCGGCTATCGGCGCCGCCGGCGATCACGGCAGTACACCCGTAAGCTTTGAGGAACTCGATCGCCAGGTCCTGTTGGGCGCCGGCGTAGATCTGGTAGATCACGTGGGGCAGGAAAGGATTGAGGATGCCGTTATCGAAACCGCCGGTCAGCTGCGGGGCGTCGCTGAATGCGTTGAGCCAGAAACCAATGGTGCCGGGGGCGAAGACGCGGCGGCCGGGCAGGTTGGCGTCCAGCCACTTGGCGGTCTGATATTCGATGGTGGTGCGGATATCGATGGGCCGCTCCATGTCTTGCGCCATGCGCTGCTGGTGGATGGCCACCGCGATGCAACCGGCTGCGGCGGCGCAGATCGCGATCAGCCTGGCGGGTTGCGGAATGCGCATGAGCATCGGCCAGATCAGGAAGCCCGCCATCAGGCAGAAGGCCATATCCATTTCCAGGTGGTAGCGCTCAGGCTGCGGAACCAGGGACTGGCGGAGCCAATAGCGGCCCAGCGCGGTCGCGGCAGTGATGTATGCGAACAGCGCACCGAAGCGTTGCGCGGGCGCGACTCTCCAATGGGCCAGAGCCCACGCGGCGGCGCATAAGCCCAGGGCAATTGCGGCCGCGTAGATACGCTGCCCGGCGGTGGATTCGAAATTGTTGGCCACGCGCGGCGCATTAGCGCGGATCACGGCGATGGTAGCGGGGCCAAGCCAGGGCACAGCGATGGCGTAGGCGAAGCACCCGAGCGCCGCGGTCCGCAGCCAGGCATGCCTTGTTTCAAGGCCGGTTTCAAAACCTGCCAGCAGATAGGCGGCGATAGCCATGGCGAGTGCCACGCCACCCAGCCAGTTGGTGAGCGGCACCGCGGCGATGGCCAGCGCGGCCATCACGTAATAGCCCGGCCGGCGCTTCTTGAGGGCCACGTGCAGCAGTCCGACGGCCAGCGGGAGAAAGAACAGCGACGCCAGGTGGGGACCTTCTCCATAGATCACCAGGGTGTTGAGCCGGCGCGGGCCGAACCATCCGCCGGCATCGAAGCGGACTTCTTTGACCAACAGGCAAGTGGGCGAGATCAGCGAGTACATCACGCCAGCTATGATGGCGGCCGGCCGGTTGGCGGAGAGGCGCCATGCCATCCAAAACAGCGTCACCGGGCCCGCGGCATATATGGTGGCGGTGACGGCGTGATAGGCCAGCCCAGGGTCAAGATGCGCGGCGGCCACGGTCAGCCCTACTATCCAGTGCAGCAGCGGTGGATAGGTGTCCGGATAGGGAATGCCGCCATACCAGAGCGGAAACCATCTGAGGCCTGAGAAGTGGACCGCGATATAGCGCGCCAGGCCGATGAAGGCAGCCTCGATGGAGCCCATGTTTCGCGTATAGTCGGTGTGAAAGAGCCGAAGTGTGATCCAGGCGTTGAGGGCGAACAACGCCAGCGCGGCGGCCGTGGTTTTGCGCATGGTTTTGTGCACGGTTTTGCCCATGGTCCTGCGCATTAACGGGCGGCCTCTGGCAGGGTTCCATGCTCCGTTCGCTGCTCAATTCCATAGACCCGCGCGGCAGTTCCTCCCAGCAGGTGTTCGCGAGCTTCCAGGGACAATGCGCCAATGGATTGCGTGAAAGCGGCCAGCGATTCCTTGAAGGTTCCCTCCGGCAGATAGGCGGGCCAGTCGCTGCCGAACATGAGGCGCTGCGGGCCGAAAACGCGAAGGGCATGGTGCACGTAGGGGCGAAAATCCTCGGCTTTCCAGCGCGTGGGCACACCGGTGATCAACCCGCTCAGCTTGCCGGAAACCTGCGGATACTGCGCGGCGGCCTCAACATCGCGAGCCCACGCGTCCGGGTCGGCGGGCGGGCGGCCCAGATGATCGACGACCAGGCGGAGGGATGGGAAGCGATCGGCGATGCGGGAGATGGACGACACGTCCGGCAGGTCCAGAGTCAGGCCGCGGCGCTCCAGTTCGGCAAGGCCGCTGGGAATCCCGGCCCCGAAGGCAGAAACCAAACCGCGGAATTTAGGATGACACTGGTAGCTGTCCAGGATGCGGCCCAGATTCGGGGCTGTGAGATCGGCCCAGGCGACCACGGCTTGGATGAAGGCATGTCTGGCTGCCAGTTCGAAGTGCATGGAGACATCGTCCGAACGGCAGACTACCACGGAGCCTTCGAAGCGATTGCGTTTGAGAATCGGGGCCAGAACGTCAGGGGTATATTCAGCAGTGAAATGCTGGTGGGCGTCGATGCGCATCAATTCAGAGCCGCGGCCGTTAGAGAGCGGAGTGCCCGGCTAGAAGATAAAGCTTACACCACCACGGAAGCTGCGCGGAGATTCTACCAGCAATACCTGCTGGCCGCCCACCATGCCGAGCGGGATGTACCCCTGGGCCAGAAGGTTGCGGAGATCGGCGGTAGCTTCCATGCGCCACGGCAGAGCGCCCAGGCGCGGTATGGGCTGTCTGATATAAAGATTCAAGCCGGGCATCGGCCGGCCGGCCTGAGTGCTGTACAAGTGGCCGGGCATGGCCCAGCGGTTGCCATCGGTCCACTGGTAGCTGGCGATCATGTGGGTGCCGATCCACGGGGAAGTGGCGTTGATCCGCGCGGTGGCGGCGGTCTTGCGGCCAACGCGGATCATGGAGCGCAGTTCGTCGGGGCTGTTGCTGACCAGTTCGCGGTTATCCGCGGTCAGGGCGTCCATGGATCCATACATGAGAGTGGCGCTCAGATGCTCGCCCAGATTCTGCGTAACCGAAGCCGTGTAGCCCGTGCTCTGATAGTCGCCCGCGTTGAAGGTTCCAGTACCGCTGAGGAGGTCGGGGAGGATATCGCCGCCCGTGTACATGCCGTTGGGCGCCACGATGGAGAGCGCCGCATTGGTAATCGATTCGCGGTAGACGGAGGCCTGAAACGTCCGCGAGCCAAGCTTTTTGGATAATGCAAGTTCCAATTCCTGACCGCGCTGGATCTTGGGTTGGCCTGCCAGAAGAGAAACGCGCGGGAACAAACCGAGCGAACTCAGGTCGCGCTGCAGATCCGCATCCTGCTGATCGGCGCCAGCCAGATCGGGCCGCGCATCGCCGGAAGTGTAGGCGAATACCAGTTCCGCGCCGTCCCCCAGATCGTAAGCCAGACGGGCGTATGGGCTGGCATAGTTCAGGTGATCCAGGAAGGAAATTGAATTCAGCGTAAAGCCGTATTGCACCGTCAGTTCGTCGGTAAGCTGAGTATGGTCGTCGAAGCTGGCAGCCACGGAACGCAGCATCGGCAGAGCGGAATCGGAGCCTGTCAAAGCAGCGCCCACACGGCCGGGCAGGAACACCTGCCGCATGGTGACCGAAACCGCGGGGCTGCTGCCACCGCCCATGTTGCGGCTGTAGCTGGTACGGAAGGCGGCCGTGGGAGCGCCCGTCTGCGAGCCATATCCTACGTTGCCACTCACCTGCAGCATGTTGTTGCCGTAAAGCGATGTAGCCAGCGCGAAGGCTGTGCCCAGGTCGGCTTCGTCGCCGATGCCTGTGATCAGGGGGCTATCGCCAGCGGAAACTTTCAGAATGCCGCGTGTGTCGGAAAAGATCGCAATGCGGCGATGGCTGGTTGCCGAAGTGTCCCGGGCCAGCGCGTCGCCCGTGAAGCGCAGTACGGGACGAGTGGGGGAGGCGCTGCGCAGCACCCACTTCCATTCATCGCTCATCAAGCTGCCGTTTTCTAGGGGCGGATAGGTCAACTGAATGTTGCTGAACAAGGTGTTCAGGTTCACGTTCAGCATGCTGCGCATGCCGGGCTGCACCAGGATGTTCTTTTTGAGCGCGGGAACGAAAGTCGCCAGCGAAACCTTGACGGAATAGAAATCCGGGAAGAGCCCCACGAACTTGAAGGTGCCGCGTTCGTCCGTCAGGGCTTTCTCAAAAATGCGCTCCTGGCGGTTATATAAGATGACGCTGGCGCCCATCTGCGGGACCACTCCATCGGTAACAATGCCGACGATGGCGCCTGAAAGTTTCAGTGGAGTGGACGCGGCGAAAGCCGATGGGGCCGCCAGACACAGCACTCCGGCGCCCCCCGCGACCAAGAAGTATGCTGCTACCGACTTTTGCGGCCACGTCTTAAACATCCTCGACGCTCGTCCTGGGCGGGGGCAATCCCCCGCTTACCTTAGATTACCGTAAATTTGCCGGATGGGGTGAGTACCTGATTACGATTCCTGTCCGTAATCTTCAACCTGATGGTGTACTGCCCAGGAACCAAACTGCTTAGAGGCAGAAGTTTTTCAATTGTTACCTGGTTGGAAGAAGCGCCGGGGATCTTCGAAACGTCTTCGGTGAAAGTATAGATGGGTTCATCGGAGCCGTTCTTTACGACTTCGTACTGCACCTCGCCGGAGGGTACGCGGTTTTCGCCATCGGTGCCGAAATTGTAGACCCTGAGGTAGATGCCCATCTTTTCATCGCGCTTGAAGACTTCGTCCACGCGCGGCCGGACTTTGGAACTGCCGACCACGAACTGGCCCATGCCGACACTCTTGGTGGCAACCTTCTCAAGCACGTCGGCCAAAACAATGGTGCTGGTGGAGAGCTTTTCGGTGTCCAGGCGCGGGATGACCAGAGCAATCTCCTGCGTATAGAGATTGCCGCCGATCACGTCTTTGGCTGACATGCTGAGCCGGTACGTGCCCGGTGACAGGGGAATGGTCTTGTTGTAAACCGACTTGGCCTGAGCGGTCTGCTGCAAGTATTCGGTGGGGGTGGAGACCGTGACAGTATCCTCGAAGTTGGTCACGATGCGGCGGGTCATGGTGCTGACCTTGCAGAAAATATTGACGGCCGCCTGCTGCACGCCTTCCTTGATCCGGAATTGCAGATCCTTGTTGTCGAACTGCATGGTGACGGAGGTCAGAACCGAGGCGTCGGTGAGGGGGAAGAAGTCCACGCGATATTTCGCCGGCAGCATGTTGTAGCTGATTTTCGAATTGATCGCCGCTTCCAGGTCATGGAACTTGATCGCCGGAGGCCGCTGCAATTTGGCGAACTGCTCAATTCGGCTGAACTCGTTCATCTTCTCGGTCTCGGCGCCGAAGGGAACGCCCAGGTGGGTGCCATCGGTGCGGTTGAACCGGGCCGTCTTGTCGGACATGCCCATCTGTTCCATCATCGTGAGGCCGGCGCCGGGGACATAGAGCAGGGCGTCCTTTTCGGATGGGTCGCTGGTCATCCGGTACTCGCCCGACATCGTGGGATCGACAAATTCAATGTTGATGTCGGTGCCAATGCCCTCGATGTAGCGGTAGCGCCACTGCTCGAAGGGGAAGGTGGAGGTGGTGCCGCCGCCTTCTTCCGGGGGCCGCTCATAGGTGCCGCCGGAGGGGTGGGTTTCCTTTTCGTCAGGCGGGCCGTACGTGATATAGATGCGGCCGCGGTCGGTCTTCCAGCCGGGAATGCCCGAGGCAAAATTCTCGTTGGTATACGCGATGCGGCGGTAGTGCTCTTCCTTAAACTCGTTCTCGATTGTGTCCGGCGTGGGGTCGCGGCGCAGCCAGAACTGTTCGATGAACTGCTCGCGCTCTTCGTCGGTCTGAAGGCGCTTGAAGGCGGTGCGCTCTTCGTCGGTGATGATGTAGGCTACATCTTCATTGAGCCACTTGCGGTAAGGCGTTTCCAGCTCTTTGCGCAGCTTTTCATCGCGCTTCCTTTTTTGCCTGTCGGTTAACGGCTTGGCGATGGTTTCGCCGCTGGAGTTCTTGTCGCCGCTTTTCTGGGGCGCCGCGAAGATGCCGCCGAGAAAGGACACGGAAATAAAGGCTATCGAAAGGCGTGATGCGTTCATACTAGCTCACCGCTTCCTGGGACTTTGTGCTGAATTTAGCTAATCCATTTTAGATCGAATAGTTTGCGGGGTCAATCCGTGAATATTGAGCAACAGGTGTGCCCGAACCGATTGCCGGACGATGGGAGTCCGGTTCGGCCAATCGATAGTACCAGTTCCATAACCACGCCCCCCATCACTCGGCTTCAGAAGCGATACACTCAGAATGGAGCGATGGAAACGGCTCGCAGCCGGCTTGCGGAATTCCGCTGGCCGGCTTGAGCCCGCCGGCGCCATCATGGATGAGCGGCCATTCACGGTGCTTGTAGTGGACGATGATCCATCCTTGCGCCAATTCATCGTGGGAGTTTTGCAGAGCAATGGATTCGCTTTTATCGAGGCCGCCAACGAAAGGCAGGGGCTGGCGTTATTCAAGGCCAACAGCGACAAAATCGATCTGGTGATTCTCGATATGGTGATGCCGGGAATGAGCGGTCTGGACCTGGCAGCCGAGCTTGAACGCCAGCGGCCCGGCGTTAAAGTCCTTTACATTTCAGCCCACTGCTCCAGCATCGCGATGGAAAGCATCCTGCGGCAGTCGGCCGACCGGGTGCTCTTGACGCCTTTTACGGGACCAGCCCTGGTGGAACGTTTGTCTCACCTGTTGAACAAAGCGGGCGAGGACAACGCATGCGCGTCGGAGATGGGCGGCGGGGAATCGGGGTAACAACGTCGCTGCCTGACGGTCGCGCGCTCTGTGCGTGCGATGATGTGGAGTCAATGCCCAAATCGCCGCACACGGAACACGCCGAAAAGCACTTCGAGGCCTCGGACACCGTTCGGGACGTCGTCATAGGGATGGCGGATGGGCTGACGGTTCCGTTCGCGCTGGCCGCGGGACTTACTGGAACCGCCGCGGCCACCAGCAAGCTGGTGGTGGTTGCCGGCCTGGCCGAAATCGTGGCAGGCTCGATCGCGATGGGGTTGGGCGGTTACCTGGCGGCGCGCACGGACCGCGATCATTACGAGTCGGAACGCTCACGCGAGCTCCGCGAAACCCTGGAACTGCCCGACAAGGAAGCCGATGAGGTGGCCGACATTTTCCGCGGCTTCGGCATGACCGAGAAAGATATTGCGCCCGTGGTGGCGGCCATCCGCAGCGATCAGAACCGGTGGGTGGACTTCATGATGCGTTTCGAGCTCGGTTTCGAGGAGCCGGATCCCAAGCGCGCGCGGAACAGCGCTATCACCATCGCGATGTCTTATATTCTGGGCGGGCTGGTACCGCTCTCCTCGTATATAGTGGTGAGCGATTTGCGGACAGCTCTCACTTTTTCGGTGGCGGTGACGCTGATGGCGCTGTTCGTCTTCGGTTACGTGAAGGGAAAACTCACGGGCATCCATCCGGCGCGGGGCGGCGCCCAGACAGTGGTCATTGGAGGCCTGGCTTCGGCCGCGGCTTTCGGGCTGGCACGCTGGATCAGCTAATTGACGGATCAACTAACTTATGTTTGAGTCCGGACAATCCGCCGGCCTTCCACGCCGGGCATTTCTGTTCATGCCGATTGCGTTTGCGGGACTGTTGGCCCTTTCAAACCGCAAGGAACATCCGGTGCCCGCCGCGGAGAAGGGCGGGGCCGGCCGCCGCATCAAGCTGGCGATGTTTTCGGATAATGGAACGAAGGGGGAAATCGTCGAAGTGAGTAAGATTGCGAAAAGCGATGCCGAATGGCAGAAGGAACTGACGCCCGAAGAGTTCGCGGTGGCCCGCAAGAAGGGCACGGAGCCGCCGTTCACCGGACGTTATTGGGACAACCATGCGGCTGGGGTGTACCGCTGCGTCTGCTGCGGCAATGCGCTGTTCCGGTCTGATGAAAAGTTCGAGTCCGGCACCGGCTGGCCGAGTTTCTGGGCGCCCGCCGCCGAGGAAAACGTCAGCACCGCCACCGATACCAGCCTGTTTATGAAGCGCGTGGAGGCGCTATGCAGCAAGTGCGACGCGCACCTGGGCCACGTGTTTGAGGACGGGCCGGCGCCCACCGGATTGCGTTACTGCATCAATTCGGCGGCGCTGCGATTCAATCCCGAGAAGTGACAGAACCGCCCGCGAGTTCTACCGAATCGGCGCCCATGATCGAGCTATTGGGCTGAGCCACGAAAACGACAATTCTGCTTCCGCCGGCCTTGGCCGGGCTCAGCGGCAGCCGCACTGTCTGGTCGAATCCTGCCCCTTTGCTCACGGAGCCAACCTTGGTGAGGCTGCGGACCACGGCCACATGAGCCAGCGTGCGGCCCGAGTTTTCACCCTTGGTGACACTGGCCTGGGCGTTATCATCGGCCACGGCAACCCAAACATCGGACCGGCCCGAGGCCAGCGCCGGTATCGACAGGTGAACCATGGCGTTGTCCCCTTCGCGTGTGGCTTGCACGATGCGCACCGGCAGTTTGGGCTTTACGGCGGCGCGTGCGATCGCGGCCTGAATGTCTTTGGAGTCGCTGCCGTTGAGCTGAACGCGGCCATCGATCACCAGCTGCGGAGTGTAAACGTCCGATCCCATCAGGCGCGCATAGCCGGCCTGCCGCTGGCTGAATTGCGGCGAAGAGAACGGGTCGCGCCAACCCAGGTGGTTCCAGTAATCCACGTGCTCACTCAGTACGATGATGTGCGCGCCGGGAACCGGCTGCAGGCGGTCGAGTTGCGTGAGCACGGCGTCGGCTGGTGGGCAACTGGAGCAGCCTTCGGACGTGAAGAGTTCGGCCAGTACCGGAACATCGCCGGCGAATGAGGCTTGGGCGACGGAGAGGTCGGTGAAGAGACCGGCGAAGATGCTGAAGGCAACAGCGGCGAGCGTGTGTTTCATACTACCCTTCTGATCATATGTGTTCGGTTGGAGCGGTGGGAAAGTTACGGTGGAGAACCGCGTTGGGTTACAGTCGTATTATGAGGATGCGGGCGCTCGTCGTCCTTGGATTCATGCCCTTGTTGTGCGAAGGGGTGTTGTCGTCCGCGGTGCCGCGTCCGGCCGATTGGGTTCCGGTGCGCTGGCCGTGGAATGACGTGAAGTCGCTGGAATTACTGTCCGGCACCGCGATTAACTGCCTCCTGCTGAAAACATATCCGGAAGCGTTCGTGGCAGCCGCAGCCGCGCGCGGCCTGGTGACGCTGGCCCTACTCACGCCGGGGGGCGACGTGGTGGCCGCGGCCCGGCGGGCCCTGGACGCGAAAACCAGTGGAATCGTACTCGAAGGTGAGTTCCCCGAAGGCGCGGCGGCGGGAGTGCGCGAAGCGGCTGCAGGCGCACCGGTGATCGAGCTGACGGCGCGAAACCGCATGGCGCTGGGCTCGGCCGCACCGGTGATCGGCACGTATCAAGGCGTCTGGCCGGGGATCACGATCGACGAAGACGGATCAAAGAAATCCGGGCCTACGGCTTCGGTCTGGATTGACACCAACACCGGGTTCCTGCGGGCCGTGCGGGCATGGGACACGGCGGGCGCGGGGGGCGATACCGCCGTCTGGATCGCCAACCAGCCTCCGGCCAAGATGGCGATTACCGGCTCGCGCTATTTGCAAGTGATCGCCGATGCCGGTATCTCGGGGGGTCGCTGGGTGCTTGCGCTGGATGAAGATTTCGCCGGCCGCCTGGCCCGGCGCGATGCGGCGGCCCTGGTCGATTGGAAGCGCATCGCGGTCCTGACCGCCTATTTCGAACAGCACCCCGAGTGGCGCCGGATGCGCGAGTCCGGAAAGCTGGCGTTGGTGCAGGATCCGGGTAAGGGCGGGCTGCTTTCGGGCGGCATCCTGGACATGATCGCGGTGAAGCACACGCCCGTGCGGCCCATTCCTCGCGAGCACCTCACGCCTAAAACTCTGGAGGGCGCCAGCATGGCGGTAAACGTGGACGGCGAGGCGCTCACTGCCGAGCAGAAAGAAGTGCTGCGCGGCTTCACGCGCGGCGGCGGAATGCTGTTGACCGGGCCCCCGGGATGGAAAGATCCGACCCCCGCGGGCGACAAAATCACGCTGGAGAAGGCCGAACTGGAGCGCCTCAACGACATCTGGCACGACGTGAATTCGATGGTGGGACGGCGCAATATGGGGGTGCGGTTGTTTAACGTCTCCTCCATGCTTTCGAACTACCTGGCCTCCGAAAACGGAAAGTCGGCCGTGCTGCACCTGGTGAACTACTCGGATTATCCGGTGGAGGACGTGGCGGTGCATTACCTGGGTAATTACAAACACGCGACGCTGCTGACACCGGACGGCGCCGACAAGAAACTGGACGTTTACGAAACCGAAGAGGGATGGGGAGTGGACCTGGCCAAGGTATCGGTCTGCGCCACCCTCCGGCTGGAGCAATAGCATGACGCGTAGAGAATGGCTGGCAATGATTAGCGCGGCGCCGCTTTTGAGAGCTGCCGCAACCGAAGCACCCACCGCCCCGGTGGCCATCGCGAAATGCGCTTCCTACGATGAGGATGTCGCGGCAAAGTTGGGGGGCATGTTCGACCAGTTGGGCGGTATTGAAAAACTGGTGCGCAACAAGACCGTCACCATCAAGATCAACATGACCGGCGCTCCCGGCATGCGCGTGCAGGGGCGGGCGCTGGGGTTGACGCATTACACGCATCCCAAACTGGTTGGGGCCACGGCATACCTGCTGGGCCGCGCCGGAGCGAAACGCATTCGCTTCGTGGAAAGCGCGTGGGGCACGGGCGGTCCGCTGGAAGACGTGATGCTCGATTCCGGCTGGAACGTGCGCACACTGCAATCGGCGGCGCCGGGCGTGGAGTTCGAAAACACCAATGCGCTGGGCAAGGGCAAACGCTATTCCACGTTCAAGGTGCCGGGCAGCGCTTACATGTATCCGGCGTACGTGCTGAACCATGCTTATGAGGAGACGGACGTCTTCGTAAGCCTGGCGAAACTCAAGAACCACGCCACCTGCGGGGTGACGCTCTCCATGAAGAACTGCTTCGGGATGACGCCGGCCTCCATCTATGGCGACGACGCCGGTGTGGATGAGCCAAACGAGAACCCCACCAAGGGACGTCTGGTGGTATGCCACGAAGGCAAGCGCCAACCTTCGAAGGCGGCGCCGGCTGAACTTCATCCCAACGCCAACCACGAGGCCGAATACCGCATCCCGCACGTAGTTGCCGATCTGGCGGCGGCGCGGCCTATCCATCTGGCGATCATCGATGGCGTGGAATCCATCGCGGGCGGCGAAGGCCCGTGGATTGGCGGCGTGCGCGTGGTGAAGCCAGGCGTGCTGATCGCCGGCATGAATCCCGTCACCACCGACGTGGTCTCTACCGCTGTGATGGGCTACAACCCGCGCGCGCGCCGCGGGACAGCGCCGTTCCAGAAGTGCGAAAACACGCTGCTGTTGGCGGAAGCCCACGGCGTGGGCACGACGGACCTCAAGCGCATCGAGGCGCGGGGCGTGCCCATCGAGCAGGCCATCTACCGCTACGATAGTTAGCAGATGCCGACAAGCAAGGGGGCCCGGCGCTCTTACCGCGTCTTCCGCCTGGATTCGTGGGAAAAGTTTCTGGGGCACGTAATCCACCCGCCCTACTCCAACTGGGCGTTCCGCGGAGAGCGGGACGAACGCTGGCCTCTGTACAGCTCCTTATCGCGGTACCTGCAAATCGCCAAAGTGGATGCGCGCGCCTGGCCCGAACAGGAAGGCCGTATTCTGCGCATCTTCAAACGCAAGGCGCACCAGTTCCTGGACAAGCCGCCCGACCCCAATGACGATTTCCAGTGGCTGGCGCTCATGCAGCACCACGGCGCGCCCACGCGGCTGCTGGATTTCACATGGTCGCCCTACGTGGCCGCGTTCTTCGCGCTGGAGCGCACGGTGACCGATGGCGTGGTGTGGGCCATGAATCCCGCGGCCATCGACAGCAGCCGCGCACGCAAGCCGGTGCGCATGGATCCGCGCAACACGGGGAACTTCAAACGCTATTTCCTGAAGGGCAAGAACCACATGATCTGGATGGGCGAACCGCACACCATGAACCGGCGGCTGATTGCACAGTCCGGAACGTTCGCGGTGCCGGGCGTGCTGGACGTGCCCATTGAGGAGATTCTGAGCGACCGGGACCAGGAGAACATTCTGGCGAAGTTTGTGTTGACGAATGCTGTCCGCGAAGTGGGCATGCGCGAGTTGTACCGGATGAACATTACTTACGCGACGCTGTTTCCGGATCTGGACGGGCTGGCGAAATCGATGGGGTATGAACTGGAGTTTCACTGGGCTTATAATCCGCGGACGATGGAGAGGTTTCACACGTAGGTTGGGTGGATTACAAGGGAGAATAGTTGGCGCGGGTTGGGGCTTGGCTCTTGACGCGGAGACGCCGAGGCGCGGAGGAAACGCGGAGAAGGCAGGGAAATGAGGCGGGGCGCGATAACCGTTCGAGAGGTTTGTTTGTTTTGCGTGGTTCGAACGCCGAGGGAGCGGAGGGGGGAGCGGCCTTCGGCCCGGGACTTAACTTCTGGCCATTGGTATTTTAGGCACTGGCCGCTGGATTGGCTGCTAGCAGTGCTGCCTGTGGCGCAGTCCACGGGGCTGGAGCTTCTACTGCGGTTTCGCCGCTGCGGCGGATGGCGCGCAGAAGATCGAGGGCTTCGGGCAGTGCAAACTGTTCGCCTAGAAAGGCCGAGACAAAGCGGCCGCCGCGAATTTCGCCGCGGGATTCCAATCGGCGCAAGGCCACCAGCAGGTCGCGCCAGGCTGGTGCGATGGATTCCTTGACGGCGACGTCGCGAAAGACTACTCCCCAGCGATGCAGCAACTGGCGGGCGAAAGCTTCGGCATGGCCATCGGGCGATGGCGGCGTGTGACGCAGCAGCGCCCATCTGCCGGGTGCGTGGCGCGGACGCGCGGTGCGGCCCTTGCCCTGCCCGCTGCGGCGCTTGGGGTCTAGCAGCGCTCGCAGGTTTTCGAAACCGTCAGCGGTCACCAGGCCGCCGGTCACCAGTTCCCAGAGCGCGTCCTCTACTTCGCTGGCCAGACGGCCGGTGGCGCGAGTGAGGTCGACGAAGAAGCTGGCGCCATGCGTTTCGAGCACTGCCAGAACTTCACGCGCGGGGTGTGAGAGCGCCGTGTCCGGCGTGGGCTGGGGACCCGCCAGCAGCCACGGGGCATCCTCGCGCAGGAAGATGGCGAGCGGCGCCACGCGGGTGGGCCGAACGCGGCGGCTTTTATTCTCTTGTTCCTCGCGCTCAAAGGCCGGGTGCGGCGAAAGCCGGCCCCAGGTGACTTCGCCTGCCAGGCAAAGCTGGTCCAGATACTCCGGCTTGTAGCGCGCCACGCGGCGCGGAAGAACCTCGGATTCCCAGGCTGCCGCTCCGAATTCGCTGCCTTGCAGTTGCCTGATAATTTGCAGGGTGCCATCCACACCATGCAGCTGGCTGCCGGGCGAGAGGTGCTGCCAGCGGTTGAGGAAGGCGTAAAATTCGGCAGTGGTCACGGGCTCGATTTCGCGCCGCAGGCGCCCGATGGTGAGCCGGTGAATGCGCGCCAGCAGGCGCCGGTGGCACCATTCCGTCTCGGTGGATTGGACGCCACCAAAATTGCCGCGGAGTATCTGGCCTTCGGCTTCCAACTGCGCCAGGGCCTGGTCCACCAGGTCACGGGGCATGGCAAGGTTGGCCGAAAGCGCGGAAGCGCGGAGCGGCCCGGAGCATTCAAACCACCCGCGAAGGATTTCGGCGGCGCAGGCCTCCTGGTGCTCGGGGATCGGCCGCGTGCTGGGCGGGGCCGTGATCGGCGGGCTGACCAGCGCCTGAGGGTACGCGCGCAGGACAATGTCCAGACGCTCAGCCGGAATCCAGAACTCGCGGCCATCTGCCGTGAGGGTGGCGGCGCGCCGGGCTGCCACGAGTTCGGCATACAGTAAGGGCAATTCGGAAACATTGGAAACCTGGCCCACGGGCATCAGGCTTAGGCCGCATAAGGCTTCGTGCAATTCATCCGCATCCCGCATGGGGGGCCACGCTTCGGCGGCCACCTGCGCGATGGCTGCGGGGTCCAGCGCACTGGCGCCTTCGGCGTAATCGGCGGGAAGCGTGCGGCGCATCTGAACGGCGCGAGTGCGGCGCTCTTCAAGCGGTGCGTCATCCAGGAACGCGTACGGGTTGGCGTTCAGAATCTCATGCGAGAACGGCGAAGGCTCCGGGGTATCCACGGCCACGGTTTGGATTTGGCCATCGTGAATGGCGGTCAGCAACGCGCGAAGGCCGTGCAGGTCCATGGCTTCGTACAGACAGTTTTCCACGGTCTCCTTGACCAGTGGGTGGTCGGGAATGCGTACCTCGCCGGCGAGATTTTCCGGGCAGGCCGCCTGGTCCGGGAATACGGCAGCCATGAGGTCATCGGCGCGCATGCGCTGAATGGGCGGGGGCACCTTGCGGCCGCCGGAGTAGCGCGGAATCGCCAGGGCGCGCGAGGCGTTCCAGCGCCAGCGCGCAGTGAACATGGGGGCAGCCAACAGCGCCTGGGTGAGCACTTCCTGTACTGTGGCCGGCCGCAAAAACTCGAAGACGATGTCGAGCGGAAAGGAGTGCTGCTCACCCAGAGAGATGACGATTCCGTTGTCCGTGGCGGCGGCTTGCAGTTCGAAATTGAAGGAACGGCAGAAGCGTTTGCGCAGCGCCAGGCCCCAGGCGCGGTTGATGCGCGCGCCGAAAGGGGCGTGAATCACAAGTTGCATGCCGCCGCCTTCGTCGAAGAAACGTTCGGCGACCACACGGGTGTCCGACGGCATCAGGCCCAGCGCGGCCCGTCCGATCTGGATGTATTCGACGGCCTGCTCCGCGCCGCGGCGGTCGAGGCCGCATTCGCGCTCGAGAAAGGCAACGCAGGCGGAAACGTCTGCGTTGCCAGGAATGAAGGCATTGCCGATTTCTTCGCGCAGGAGGGAGACCGCGTGCGACAATTCCGCGGTTCGCCCCGGCGCTTCTCCGTTCCAAAAGGGAATTGTGGGCGCTGCGCCGTGGGCGTCTTCCACGCGTACGCGGCCCGACTCCACGCGGCGTATGCGCCAGGACGTGGTGCCCAGCAGGAAGATATCGCCCGCCAGACTTTCGACTGCAAAATCCTCATCGAGCGTGCCCACGGTGATGCCCTCGGGTTCGGCCACCACCAGGTACTGCGCCGTGTCGGGGATGGCGCCGCCCGACGTGATCGCGGTCAAGCGGGCATGCCTGCGCCCGCGCACCCTTCGATTCACGGCATCGCGATGCAAATAGGCACCGGCCCGCCCGCGGGATGTGGCAATGCCTTCGGACAGGACTTCGAGCACGGCATCGAAATCGCGCCGGTCGAGCGTGCGGTACGGCCAGGCCTGGCGCATCAGGGCAAAGAGATCGTCTTCCTCAAAGTCTTCACAGGCGCAGGCGGCCACCATTTGCTGCGCCAGGATGTCGAGCGCGTTGTGCGGAATCTCGAGGCGGTCCAGTTCGCCGTTCCGGATGGCGCGAACCAGGGCGGCGCATTCGATCAGCTCATCGCGCGTGGTGGCGAAGATCCGGCCCTTGGGCAGAGCGCCCACCCAGTGACCGGCACGGCCGACGCGCTGCAGGGCCACCGCGATGGAGCGCGGCGACCCGATCTGGCAAACCAGGTCCACGGTGCCGATATCGATCCCCAGTTCGAGCGATGCGGTGGCGACCACGGCGCGAAGTTCGCCGGCTTTGAGACGCCGCTCCGCGTCGAGGCGAATGGCGCGCGAAAGGCTGCCGTGGTGGGGCAGCACGACATTTTCGCCCAGCCGTTCGGCCAGGTGATGGGTGACGCGCTCGGACAAACGGCGCGTATTGACGAACACCAGCGTGGTGCGGTTTTCGCGAATCAACTGGGCCACGCGGTCGTAAATCTCGCCCCACATTTCGTTGCTGGCGACGGGACCCAGTTCGTCGCGCGGCACCTCCACCGCCAATTCCATTTCGCGCCGATGCCCTACGTTGACCACGTGCGCATTGTCGCTGAGGAAGGCGCCGACTTCCTCCAGGGGTTTGACTGTGGCCGAAAGCCCGATGCGCTGCGGCTTGGGCAGGCCGCTCTGCTCCACCATGCGGTCCAGGCGCGCCAGGGAGAGCGCCAGGTGCGAGCCCCGCTTGTCGTCGGCCAGGGCGTGAATCTCATCCACGATCACGGTGCTGACGCGCGCCAGCATTTCGCGCGGCCTGGCCGCGGTCAGCAGGATGTAAAGCGACTCCGGCGTGGTCACCAGGATGTGGGGCCGCTGGCGCGTCATGCGCTGCCGCTCCGCCTGCGGGGTATCGCCCGTTCGCAACGCCACGCGGATGGGAGCCAGCAAAATACCCTGTTGGGCGGCCAGCGCGGAGATTTCGGCCAACGGCACTTCCAGGTTCTTGTGGATGTCGTTGCTCAAGGCTTTGAGCGGTGAAACGTAAACCACCTCGGTGTGGTCAGGCAGCGCGTTCTGCCGCGCCAGGCGCACCAGGTTGTCGATGCAGATCAGGAAAGCGGCCAGTGTTTTACCGGAGCCGGTGGGGGCTGAGATCAGGACGTCGCGCCCAGCGCGGATCTCAGGCCAGCCGAGCGTTTGCGGCTCCGTGGTAAACCCAAAGCGCGTACAGAACCATTCGGAGGTTAAGGGATCAAAGCCGGACAGCACTCCTTCTATTTTAGCCGGGCCGTCAACCCCTGGAACGAGCCTGCCTGTACGATTGCGGGGATGGCGGCCCGGATGGCCTGACCCACGAAAACCACATGATACAATCGCCTACGTATGGCACAGGACACAGACGTCTCCCGCCGGGATTTTGTGAAGACCGCCGGAGCGGTGACCGCGGCAGCCGCCGCCGTTGTGAACACAGCCCCGGCAATTCAAAAGGTTAGGGCCGCCAACGACCAGGTGCAGTTCGGCATGATCGGAACCGGAAGCCGCGGTTCCTACCTGCTGAAGCATCTCAAGAGCATCGACAACGGCCGCTGCGTGGCGTTGTGCGATATCCAGCAGGATGCGCTCGATCGCGGCGCGCAAACCATCGGCAACAATCCCAAGACTTTTAAGGATTACCGCGAACTGCTGGCACAGAAGGACGTGGACGCAGTTTTCGTGACGGTGCCGCTGTTCATGCACTTCCCGATCACGAAGGACGCCCTGATGGCGGGCAAGAACGTTTTCTGCGAGAAGTGCCTGGTCTTCAAGCCGGAGGAAGTCCACGCGCTGCGCGCCCTGGCCGCCGAACACCCGAAACAGACACTGCAAACCGGTTTGCAGCGGCGCTACAGCTACTTCTACCAGACTGTGAAGAGCATGGTGGACAAAGGCATTTTGGGCGACGTGCACCACATCCATGCGCAGTGGCACCGCAACATGATCAACAAGCCCAGCTCACTGTGGACCATGAAGCCGGGCGGCGAAAAGAACATTGCCAACTGGCGCGTCTACCGTTCCATGTCGGGCGGACTGACGGCGGAGCTGACGTCGCACCAGGTGGATGTGTCGGACTGGATGTTCGGCCAGTCACCGGAGTTTGTGATGGGGCTGGGCAGCCTGGATACACTGAAGGACGGCCGCGATGTTTACGATAACATCCAGTTGATCTACCGGTATCCGAAAGGCCAGAAGCTGACTTACTCCTCCATCAGCACCAATCAGCACCTACCTTATTTCAATGCCCAGCGCGCCGAAATGGGCGAGTGCATCATGGGCACCGAAGGCACCATCCAGATTACGGTGGGCGCGGACGTGGAACACGCCATCGCCTGGTGGTATCGCGAGCCCCCGAAGCAGGAAGCCGCGGTAACCAAGGCCGGCGAAAAGAAGCCCTTCGTAGCCGGCGCCACCATGGCTTCGTCGGGCGGCGGCGGGGGCCCCATCCCGATCATGACCAGCGATGTGGAATTCACCGGCAAGGAGAATTTCCTGGATAAGGAAGTGAAGTTTGCGCGCCGCTGGCTCACTACCAAGGGCGTGATGATTCAGGAAGAGAAGGCCAACCCGGTGGATACCGAATTGGAGAGCTTCTTCCGGAACTGCCGCGACGGCCAGAAACCAAAGGCCGACCTGGAAGTGGGGATGGCGGATTCGGTGGCGGTGATTCTGTCCAACATGGCGATGGATGAAGGGCGCAAAGTCTACTTCAACGAAATCGAAAAGATGGGCCGCGGCGAGCAGAAGCCGGCCGGCAATAAAGCCTAACAACGGCTTCGCGTTGAGAAATTCTGCGTGCGGCTAGTGGCCGCCGCCGGAGAGCTTGCGGTAATACTCGGCGACCGAGTCCCGATAGCCGGCGGGGACCTTGGCCGGGTCGGTGTTGCGGATGGTGCCTCCCCGGTTCTCTTCGAGTTGACGGCGCAGTTGCAATTCGAGCGCGTCCACATTGCTGAGTAGCTGCTGGTGCATCTGCTCGACCAGGGCGGGATTCCCGGGGAAACGCTTGGGATCGAGATTGCGCATTTGTTCGATCAGCGACTGCACCTGTTGCCGCGCCTCGGGACTATCCTGCACCACGGCACGAACCTGGTTGAGAAGGTTCAATCCCTGCTCGATCTGGCGCTGCGTATCGGCCGGGTTGGGACCTTGTTGGGGCGCCACGGCCTGACCGGAGATGCGAGTATTGCCGGTGTCATAGGCGCCATACCCGTTGTGGTCGCGGTTACCCCCGCCACCGGCCGGATTGCCTACCGGACCAGCGAGGCGGTTGCCGACTCCGCCTGACTGGTTTCCGCCGGCTTGACCACCTTGCCCGGCCTGACCACCTTGACCAGATTGGCCGCTTTGGCCTGGCTGTCCGGCCTTTCCGTCACGGGTCAGTTGACCGGTTTGGAACTGTTGGGCGCCACGGGCTGGCTGGCCTTGTCCAGCTTGAGTGTTGGCTTGAGAGTTGGAACGTCCTCCGATGCCGGCGAGCTGGTCGCGCAGACGGGATAGATCGTCCATGGCCCGGTTGAGCTCGGCGTCCTTCGAAGCGTGCTGAGCACTGCCCAAGGCGCGAGCCGCGTCGCCGACCTGTTGACCCAGCTTGTGCAGGTCGCTGGTGAGGGCGGTTTCGGCCGGATCGGAGAACTGGCCGCTGCGCAGCCAATCCGAGCTGCGCTGCATGCGGGTGCCGAGATTGTTTTCGTCCATGCCATCGAGCGCGCTGCGCAACTTGGTGGAAGCCGCCGGCTGCGTGGGCGCGAGTTCGCGCGCGGTGGTGCGCATTTGCTGGGTGAGATGCGCCAGGTCATCGCTGACCTGTTGGCGATCATTGACCATTTTGTCGATTTCCTGGGCGGAAGGACTGTGCATCGGCTGGCCGGAGGCGCGAGCGGAATTCTGCTGCGCCATCAAGTCGCGCACGTGATCGGCTTGCTGCTTTTGCCGGGCCGCCAATTGATCGGCGGTTTGGGCCATTGAGTTGAGGCGGCCGGCGGCGTCCTGCTGCTGCAGGCCGCCAAGCAGGTCGGTGGCTTCGCGCAAGCGATCGGCGGCGCGGCGGGAATCGGCGGCGCTGGCATTCCGGGAGACGGCGCGCTTCATGTCGTCGTTGGCCTGACGCAAGCGGTCGAGCGCCTGTTGGGCCGCCTGCTGCCGGGAGTCGGCCGCCTGGTCCGCGGACTGCTGGGGATTGGCGGCGCCGGCATTGTCCTGGCCGGCCGATTGGCTGCCGCCGCTACGGCCGCCGGATGAACTGCCCGCTTGCCCGCCGCGTTGGCCCGCCTGTCCGCTGGATTGCCCGGAGCCGGATTGGGAACTGGATTGCCCCGAAGCTGAAGCGCTTTGGCCCTGCTGCCCCGGCTGGCTCTGCTGGCCCTGCCGGCTATTTTGAGCCAGGTTGTTGCTCCATCTGCCGCTGGAGTTCCTGCGCCTCGCGCTGCAGCATCTCCTGCTGCCATTTTTGCTCGGCGGTCTGGGTGCCGTTGCGCTGCTGCTGCGCCAGATTCTCCTCGCGCTTGGCCAGTTCGTCGAGCTTTTTCAGCGCGTCGTCGATTTCCTGCGCCTTTTGTTCGGCGCTGGTAGCCGCGGATTTGCGGGTCTCGTATTGATTTTTCTCGGTATCGAGCTCGAGATCGAAGAGGGCGGCCAGATCGCGCGCCGCGCCGCCTCCACCGCCACCACCTCCGCCGCGCGATCCAAAGGCAACTTGAATTTGCCGGAAGGTAGCTTCGGCGCGCAGCAGGAATTGCAGAGCCTTCTGCTCATTGGGTATGGCGTCCTTCCACTTCTCCTGCTGCAATTGCTGCGCGGCCGGCGCCATGGCATTGGAGGCGGCCGATCATATCCTTCTGAAAATCGCTGATGGCCTGCACTTCATCGGTCAACTCGCGGGCCTGCAAGCGGCCGGAAAGCGAGATGGCCTGATCGCGCAAAGTGGATTGGGATTGGGTCAGCAGCTTGGCGATGTCGGTGGCCTGCTGTTGGGTCGAGTGCTTGTCTCCCTGTTGTTTGAAGGTGGCGGATATGATTTCCTTCTCGCGCTGCGAGATCTGCCCGGGATCATTGCCCTGGCCCCCGCCGCCTCCGCCCCCGCCACCCGACTGTTGCGATTGTGAAAACTCGCGCTCAAACGGTTCGGCCTGGATGAACATCATGTCGGTGTGGGCTTCGGCGTTGGCGTCCTTGGCGGTGGCGTAGACGCTAACCAGATCGCCCGGAACCAGCTTGAAAGCCTCGAGCGAGAGCGTGGTCGAGCCGTCAGCTTGTTTCTTGCCTTTTTGCTTCAGCAGATCCACCGTAGTCTCGGGGCCGCCGTTGACCGAATAATGCAGCGCGACGCCGTTGAGTGCGTACTCGCCGGTGGCCTTGGCGGCAACGGTTACCTCTTCGATGGGGTTGGCGTGGTAGTCACCGCGGCCGGGACGCACCAACGAAATCTGAGGCGGGTTGGCTTTGCGGGCCTCGATGAAAAAATCCTCACTGACGCGAACGGGCTGGCCCTGTTCCACGCCAACGACGTGGTAGACGCCGTCGCGATCCATCTTGACGGTGCCGCGATAGACGTTATTCTGGCCGCCGGTGAGCTGGACCTGCTGTCCGTTGTCGAGCTGGATCTGGCCGCCCGGAAGAGGGCGGTCGGTCGAGACCTGCAGTTCGGCCTCTGTGCCGATGACGGCGCGCAGATCGCCGCCGCGCTCCTCGATCTCGGACGGCATGCCGGTCCAGGCGGGGTAATGGTAGGTGACGCGAATCTGCTTGACCGCGGGCAAATCGGTGACGTGAATGTTAAAGTGCTTCGACGTCATCGCTCCGGCGGTGACATAGTACTCGACGTTGTCGGGCAAACCGGCAAATAGAAATTCATAGCCGCCGGCGAAACTGCCCGCCGCCTTGGGCTGCATCGCAATCTCTTCCCACTTGGAGGAATTTTGAAAGCGGGCATACAACTTGACGCTGGGCGACCGCAGGCCGGTGGGCAGCGCCGAAACCATCTGGTCGGCGTGGCGGCGCACGACGGCGTCGCCGGGAGTCACGCGCAGGTCGTAGAGTGCGGGCTTGTCGCGGTGCGGACCGGTCCACAGCAGCGAGGCGCCATAGCCGAGGAAACCGGGTCCGGCGGCGATCATCCAGATCAAGATGGCGAAGGCGCCGACGCTGGCGCCCAGCGAACTCCAAAGGCGGAGGTCGGTGATCATTTGCCCGGGCTCGGCGGATTGGGCGACTTCGAGAGTCTCCCCGGCCAAAAGTTCAATAAAGGGATCCTGGCCGTCGCGCTCAGTGAAGGTGGTGAGGCGCTGCTGGAATTGCGGGAAGGCGGCTTCGGCGGTTCCCACTGCGCGGCGGCGAGTCAGGCGGCGCAAGGGCAGTGCCAACCCGGCGGCAGCGGCAATGGCCAGAATCAGGATCAGTCCGAAGCGGGCGGCGGTCACGCTTCCCTGCGAAAAGGCGAGCGCATTGGCGATAGTGACCAGCACCAGCGTCGCCAACAAAGCGCTGCCGGTGAGAATGGCCAAGCCGCGCAGCAAGGTGCTCCAGCGCAGACGTTGTTCCAGTTGGGCAATGTATGCGTGAAGTTGTTCGCGGAAACTCATGGAACCTCCCACGGCGCGGCCGACTTGATACCTGAAGGATATCCCAATGGTAGTGGCTGGGCAACCGGGGTAGTGTGTTCGCCACGTGAATTGGCGGAACGAACCCAATTTGTGGAGTAAGTGATTGAGTTTCCTCAGCGAGGCCGGTTCAGGAACAGGCGCGGCTGGCTTCCGGGAGCGGGATGCGGGCTGTGGCGGCGCTACGCGACAGTCCAGGTGATCAGCGTTCAGCCGATTGGAGTCGATTTGAGATTGGACAGACATGATGGGAGGCTTTTGGGGAATCGGATCGCGGAACGTACGGAATTGCAGGAGCCCGGCCTACTCCCAGTTAAGCATGGGAAGGCGGGAGTTCGGGGCGGTCTTGGAGCGGATGTTGCTGAGGGGAAGGGGGATTAGAGTTTTAATAGTCTGTGATTTGAGTTTGCGGCCTATTCGGGAATGACCTGTTGAGGCGGTAGTACTCCAGAAACCGACCGTACCCAGGTAACAGAAAAAAGCATCCGACGGCTACTTACACCGAACCAGTGTTTCCACGCAGACTTAATTCATGAAGAAGCAGAGATCGCAGATGTCCAGATTGACCGAAGTCTTGCATGCATCAACAGTCTTCTGCTTCTCGGCCATGGTGCTCTTCACGTGTGCGTCACCCGCGCAGGCGAACGGGCTGATATTACTCAATGGTTCTTTTGGAAATATTGGGACCGCCACCTCGAGTTTCTCAATCAATAACCCCACCGCGCTGCCAAACTGGACGGCGTTCCCGTCCGGCGATAAGATCTTAGACTGTCTGGTTGTTTCCACAGACGTTACGAACTTGTGTGGTCCTACCGCCTTCGGAGGAGGGATGAAGTTTTGGGTCAATCCCGGGCCGAGCCCGGATGGCGGAAATTTTATAGCCATAGACGGCGATTCCGACTATGCCACGCCGATATACCAAATGCTGAGCGGGCTGATTGTTGGAATGAAGTATAACGTGACGTTTTATCAAGCAGCTGCACAACAGTATGGTTTCAATGGCCCTACTACTGAGCAATGGCTAGTCGCTCTCGGCAGCAATTACCAACTTTCGACCTTGATGCACACTGCCAGTCACGGCGATGTGGGCTGGATGAAGCAAGCGATGACTTTCACAGCGACGGCTACGAGCCAGGCACTCGCTTTCCTGGCAGTAGGTACGCCGAATGGCCAGCCGCCTTTTGTTCTATTGGACGGTGTCACGTTTACGGAAGCTCCAGAACCCCAAACCTATGCGTTAATGGGCAGCGGCCTTCTGACCTTTGCTATCGCCCGAAGGTTATCGAAGAGGCGCGCTTAATAAGCTTTTGGCAATCATGGAAATGCTTCGGTACCTGCCACAACATCTGGCCCCGCTCGCTCTCAATATTTTTCGATTATCTATCTGGCTGGCGCTACTCATAACCATTTTCGTGCCGCTCGAGAGGCGCTGGAAGCTGCGTCCACAGAGGGTCTTCCGCAAAGCGTTTGGCACGGATCTGGCATACTATTTTCTCAGCGGTATACTGCCCGGTCTGCTTCTGGTGGTTCCAATGACACTGATTGCAGGCGGGCTACACCTGTTTATGCCGGGCCGCCTCTACTCGTGGTCATCGGGCATACCGCTGTGGATGCGCCTTACCCTGGCGATGGTGGTGGGAGAAGTAGGCTCCTATTGGGGCCATCGCTGGTCACATGAGGTTCCACTGCTCTGGCGCTTCCACGCCATCCACCATAGCGCCGAGGAGATCGATTGGCTGGTAAATACCCGCGCGCATCCGGTGGACCTGGTCTTCACCCGGCTCTGCGGCCTTGTCCCCATGTATTTGCTGGGCCTGGCCCAGCCGATGGGGAATGCCGTGGATTTCGTGCCTGTATTGGTGACGGTCGCCGGTACTCTCTGGGGCTTCTTCCTCCACGCCAATATTAAGTGGCGCTTTGGTTGGCTGGAGTGGGTATTATCCTCCCCTGCGTTCCACCACTGGCACCATACCAACGATGGGCCAGAGCGAATCAACAAAAATTACTCGTCGATGCTGCCGTGGGTAGACAAATGTTTCGGCACTTTTTACTTACCAAAACAGCAGTGGCCGGTGAAATACGGAATAGACGCTCCGATAACTTCTAATTTCGCCGGGCAGTTGCTGCAACCGTTAGTACAGCGAAATCCATTGGCTTGATGCCGATTATCCAAAAGAGCACTTAGAAGCTTTGCTCCAACGCAGAACCGGTCTCAATTGGAGAATCGCAACAAGATACCGGCGGCACGACCGCCGGCGTTACCACGGGTGCCTTTCGCGACGGGGTACCGGCGGCACGACCGCCGGCGCTACCGGTGCCGTGAGCAATCAGAGATCTCGACCGTACTTACGATTCCTCGCGCTGAGTGCCCAGGTAGCGGCTGGCCAGGACCGATTCGGCAACGGCGGAAGCGAGCACCAGCAGCATGACGTACCACCAGAGGGTTTGCGGCGTCTTGTGGGGCGCTGCCGGGCCGGCTACCTTGTTGGAGTTAGCCGCTTCTTGTGAAGACTGGTCCGGCTTTGCCCTGCCACAAGGCCAGGACATCGTCGGGGATCACGTCGAGGTTCGATTCCTTGGGATCGGGATTGACGCCGACTTCGTCCTGGCGGCCATTGGCGAGGCGGAGCTGGTAGTAGCCGGCCTCGGTGAGCTGGAACGACTGGGCGGAGGCGGCCTCGCCCAGGGTGAGCGGGCGCTTCCCCTCGGGGTCGGTGACCTCGACGCCTTGGGCTTGCTCCTTGGCATTGCGGAGCTCCAGGTAGGCGTCCACCGGACGGGCGCCGCCCTGGCGTTCGCTGCCCGCAAGATAGCGCGCGGTCTGCTCGATGAAGGGGACGAAGGCGGGATGCAGGGGGAAATCGTTGGTGAGGTTGTCGAGCCCGGAGGTGAGCAGCACCACGCGGCCCTCGCCGATGCGCTTCTCAAGCAAGAGCGGCGTCTGGTCGCCCAGGCGAACGATCACGCGAGCGGCATCGGGACCGACACCGGGATCGACATTCAGAGCGTAGAAAAACTTCACGCCCGGCCCAGCCGTCGGCCTTGGCCACGGCGGGGTAGGAGGAGTCGCTGGAGCCGACCGCCATGTAACGATCGGGAACGCGGCTGTAGTCGCGGGTCTCCACGATGTGCGCGCCGAAAATGGGAATCTGCGAGCGGCCGCCGGCGGAGGTTCCGGCGGCGATGAGGAGACTGCCGCCGGAGCGCACGTAGCCGGTGAGCGAATTTTCCAGAAGCGAAGGCAGCGAGTTGAGATCGGAGAGAACGATGAAAGCGTAATTGGACGGCTTACGGTCGGCGGCCTCGTTGACGTTGATGGATTCGAGGATAAAGGCCGATTGCGCGGCTGCGGAGAGCGCGGCGCCGACGTAGAGCGGCGAACGATTGTCGCCGTAGTTATGGATCAGCAAGGCTTTTTGCGGGTCGGAACGCTGGACGGCAAAGCGGCGGAGGTCGTCGGCCGGGAAGCCGTCGGCGGCATCGATCCTGACTTCGCAGCGGCTGAAGCCGTAGGGCACTTCGAGCGCGGGGAAGTCGACGGTGGCCCGTCCGTTGGCGGGGACCGCCACGGTCTTGGTGGCGGTGGTCTTGCCGTTCACGACCAGCGACACGGTGCGTTGAGCGGCGGGAGTGCCGTAGCCGGCAATCACGGCCTGTACGTGAACCGGCTTGGCGTCCTTGCCCCAGACCTGTCCGGGGGCATCCACCGATTCGACCGTCCAGTTGGGTTGGGCCTTGGCGACCACGGCATGCGTCACCAGTTTGACGTTGGCGGGCAGCGCCATGTCGGAGAAGGTGGCGGCCAGGTTGCCGCGCTGCATGTCGCTGAACAGATGAAGCTCGATGGGAGTATGGACCGCCTCGGCCATGGCACGCACGGCGCGCGCGAGTTCGCCGAAATTACCGTGGCCATCGCCGGGCTGAATGGCCTGCACGGCGGCACGCAACGCCGACTGGTCCTCGATGGGCTGGGTCATGAGCCGCAACTGCGAGCCGAACGCCGCCACCTGGGCGCGCGCGGCGCCCTTTCCGGAGAGCACGCTCATGGCCGCGTCTTTGGCATCGGCCAGGCGGGTTCCGGCGCGCATGCTGAAGGAGTTGTCGACCACCAGCAGCACCAGCCGGTCTGCTGGCAAGGGTCGGCCGCGTTGCGGTTGATGAAGGGATTGGCGAAGGCGAGAATCAACAGCAGCAGCACCAGCAGCCGCAGCGACAGCAGCAGGAAATAGCGGAGCCGGCGATGACGGGTGGAGCTTTGCGTGCGCGACTCGTAAGAACATCAGCGAGCTCACCGGCTTGGGCTTGGTGGTTTGCCGCTTCAACAAATGCAGGTAGAGCGGAAGCGCCAGCCCCGCCAGGCCGGCCAGGAACCAGGGCGCGAAGAGTCCCATTAATTGCGGCCTCCGCGCAGGGTGAGGTATTCGCGCAGGGCGGCATCGAGCGGCCGGTCGGTCATGAGCAGGCAGTAGCCCATGCCCGCGGCCTGGGTACGGTCGCGCAGGTCGGCAAGGTGCGCCTCGATCTTTTCCCGATACTCCTTCTTGGCGTAATCGGGCGTGACCTCGAGCTGCTGCTTGGTCTCCATGTCAACCAGGATGGACGGGCCGTTCAAGTCGGGACGCACATCCTCGGGGTCGAGGACGTGGAACAGGACCACCTCGTTGCCGTGGATAGCGCAGCGGCTCGATGGTGCGGACAATGCTCTCGGGCGATTCCCAGAAGTCGGAGACGATCAGCACCATGCCGCGGCGCTTCAGGAACTCCTGGAAGTAGCGCATGGGCTTGGCGAAATCGGTGCGGGCGCGAGCTTCGGCCTGTTCCAGGCCGGCCAGCAGACGATGCAACTGGCCCTGGCGGGTAGAGGGGCGGATGTAGTTGCGGATCTCGTCGTCGAAGGTAATCAGCCCGGCGGCATCGCGCTGGCCGTGGATGGCCAGATAGAAGAGCGACGCGGCGAGGTAGCGGGCGTAATCCATCTTGTTGACGCCATGGGAGCCAAACTGCATGGAGTTGCTGGCGTCGAGCAAGATCGTCAACAAGCTGTTGGTTTCGCCGCGATAGCGCTTCAGATACATGCGCTCGGTTCGGGCGTAGACGTTCCAATCGACGTGGCGAAGATCGTCGCCGGGATTATAGGCGCGATATTCGGCGAACTCCTGGCTGAAACCAAAGTCGGGAGAGCGGTGCAGGCCGGCGACGAAGCCATCGACCACGGTCTTGGCGACCAGATCAAGGCCGGAGATGCCGGCGAGGACGGCGGGATTGAGGAAGCGCTGTTGCATGAAGAGCTATCCGGTTTCGACTATAGACGCGAGTTTTTCAAACGATCCCCCACTTCCGCCGCAGCCACCACTCGGAAAAGCGCAGCAGCAGCAACACCAGGAAGACCAGCGGCAAATTCCACAGATCCTTGGTCTCGCGCATGGTCACGCCGGCCTCCGAAAAGGGAATGCGCGGCGGCGAGTTTGCCGAGGTCGGCGGGCTTCCAGTATTGTCCACCGGTTTGGGTGGCGAGGCGTTCGAGCAGGTCGCGGTTCTGTTCGGTGTGGAAATTCTCCGCGACGCCGTCCATGCGCTGAAAGGTTAATACGTCGCGGCCTAATTCCTTGACCGTGCCGGTCTTCGGATCGGCGCGCTGGGCGGTGACCTCGGTCAGGTAGGCGCCGGTCTTGGGAGCGGACCAGGCGGCCTGGAACTGGCCGGGACTATCGGGCACCGGCGTCATCTCGACCAGGGCGCTGACGCCGCTCGGGCCCAGGATATGAGCTTCGACCCTGGCATCGGGAGCGGGATTGTACTGTTGATCGCGAACGTCGGCGGTGAGAGTTACGGCGCCATTGTCGAGCAGCATCTGAGCGGGGACGGAAGCGGCTACGTGGCCAGGCGTATCGGAAACCAGCCACCGCAGGAGCTGCTGCCAGAACAAATCGTGAGCGGTGTCGCCCAGGGGTGAACTCATCTGCCAGCGCCAACTGCCTCCGGTGGCCATAATCGCGGTGCGGCCGCGACCGAAGTTCTCCGTAATCAGCAGCGGCAGCTTTCGGCCTTCGGGCGTAATCATGTTGGCGAGAACGGCGGCCCCCGGCTTGGGAGTGCCGGGATCTTCATAGTCCATCAGGTAGGGCAGCTTCTTCCACTTGGCGGCGTTCGCGGCGGGGTCGTCGACCAGGCGGGTAATGATGCTGTCCACGCCGGCGGGCGCCAGCTCGGCGGTTGTATGGGTGGTGCCGTTCCTCGGATCGGCCTCGCGATGAAAAGTGCCGGCCTGGGTTGGCAGCGTCGCGGGCATCAGGTCGGTAAGGTTGGAGGCGTTCCAGCCGCCATCCGCCAGCGCGAACTGACCGCCGAGCAGCAGCAGGCCGCCGCCGCGGCGATCCACGAACTGGCGGATTAATTCCTGCTGGCCGGGAGTGAAATAGCCGGCTTCCACCGACCCGATGATCAATCCCTGATAGGCGAAAAGGTCCTCCGGGCGGGAAGGAAAGCCGTCGGCCAGCTCTTTGGGATCGGAGATTCCCTGGCGGTAGATCTTGTTTTCGCTGGTGCGAACCATGGAGACGATCTGCACCATGCGGTCGTCCTCTTCCGCCTGGCGGATGAACTTGTACTCCCAACGCGGTTCACCCTCGATGTACAGGATGCGGCGCGGTTCGGAGCCAACATTCACCACGCGGGTCAAGGTATTGTTGGCCGTGTTCTCCTCGCCCGGGAGCGGAGCCGCCGCGATTTGGAGCGTTTTGGCGCCGGCGCCGCCGATATCGAACATCAAAGTCTCGGTCTGGAGGTTGCCGTCCGGCCCCAGGCTGATGGTGCGGGAAGCCAGAACCTTGGCTTGGCCGGCGCTGACGTCGCGCACCGTCAGGTTGATCTTGGCGCCGGCGTATCCGCGCTGGTGCAAGGTGATCTTGGCGGCGAGGCGGGAGCCGGCCAAGGCGCGGGGAGCAACGACGGCATCATCCAGCTCCACGTCATGTTCGGCGCGCTCGCGTCCGAAGCCCACGGTGTGAACGGGAATGTGGCGGGCGCGCAGCGCGCTGATGGCGTCCGCGCTGATGCCACCGGCGTTGTCGTCGCCGTCGCTGAGCAGCACCACGGCGCCGATGGGCAGGTCGGAAGTCTCCTCGCTCAACTGCTTGAGGCTGTCGCCGATGCGGGTGGAGGGCGCGTTGGGCTGCAGGTCCTTGAGGCTGTCGATACGGGCGGGCACGTCGTCGACGCGGTAGAGACGCGTTTGAAAGGAGCGGTTGAGGCTGGCCAGGACGCCGTTCTGAAGCGCCTTGACGGCTTGGGCCTGGCGGGTGAGACCGTCCTCGGATATGGCCATGCTGCGCGAATCGTCCACCAGCACGGCGATGATGTTTTGTTGCGGCTTCAACTCGGCGACGGTGATCGCCGGCTGCCACAGCAGCACCAGCACCAGCGCGGCCAGCAGCGTCTGCAAGCCCCAGATGACCCAGGCTCGCCAACCGCGCATGACCGGCGCGGCTTGCGCCAGGCGGGAGCGGATCAGCCAGGCCAGACCGGCGGCGGCGGCCAGGATCAGCAGCACCAGCATCCACTTTGGCCATGCCCCCAAAAGGGCAAATTGGCCGCGTGCATACACCGAACGCGGATACTTAAAAAAGAACTCGAACATGGGCTCGGGGGCTGCCGTGCGACTGTGGGAAGAGGCGCGCGCGGTTCATGCCTAGTGGGTCATGGCGTAGGTAATGTAGTTGAGGACGATGCGAAACGCAAGTCCGGAAAACTTCTCGGGATACTGCGGGCTATCCGCCCACTCCCAGGCGTCGCCGAGATGCATGTTGGCGCAGATCGCCACCATGATGCGCCCGTGATCGTTGCGGATGGCGCGCCACTTGGGCACGTAGCCGTCCTTCTCATAGGTTCGGCCGGTGTTGACGTAGACCTCGCTGGGGATCTGAAACTTTTCGTTGATGTCGTACAGGACGTGGTAGATCTCGTCGCTATCCTTGAGATCCTCGACGGGCCGGTCGGGCAGCACCATGCGCATGCCGGCCATGAAATGCTCCCAGTCGTCGGTGCCGTGGAAGTCGTCCACCATCAGGAAGCCGCCCTTCAAAAGATAATCGTGCAGGCGTTTGGCCTCCTCGTCGGTGAAGGTCCAGGTGTTCACGTCGACGGCGTAGATCCAGGGATAGTCGAAGAGATGGTCGCTATCGAGATCGACAACGTTCAGCGGCGACGGAGAGTTGATGTGGGTCAGACGCCGCAGGGCGATCAGGCAATCGTTGTCGGCCTTGGGATAATCCCGGGACCAACCGCCGCGAAAACCGCGAAACCCGAAGCTGCTGCCGTTGGCATAGCCGGAATTGTACTGGAGCCGGCTCCAATAAAACTCCGAGGGCACGTTCGGTCCGGCCGTAGTAGGAGTATTGCTGGCGGCCGTACCCCTGATACCCTCCCCCTTGCAGCGCAAACAGCCCGAGGCTGAGCGGAAAGCAGGAGGAGAATGGCGGAGATGAGCCGCACCAGCTTCATAGATAATTACCTCGGATGTTGTCTTGAAGCATATCAGAAGCGCGGCAGCAGAGGCAGATGGCGTAGCCGGACGCGCAGCGTGGCTTTTAATCGGCGCTGTTCAAACGCTTCTCAGCGGCGACCATCTCAGCCGCGATTCTCTTCATGCCGTCCGGGAGATTCGGGCCGAATCCTGCTTCTACCTGCGCGGCGTATGCTCCCGCGTTGTCGCCCGACAGCACTATGCGCTGTGTCAGTTTCGTCCTGTCTTCGGAGACACGGTCAAAGTACCACTCGAAAGTCAGCGTGGCGCGGTCAAGCTGCAGTTCAGTGACGAACGACTCACCGTGCCGAACCTCGCGGAGGCGCCAATGCAAGGTCTCCTGGCCCGGCAACTGAGTTGTTCCACGGGCGCCTGCTTCAAATGGACCGTCGAGGGCGAATTGGGCAGGTGGATCGCTCCAGTTCGATACGTCCGTTCGGAACTGCCATGCGAAAGCAAGACTAACGTTGGCCTCGACTGAATACTCCAGCTGCAAAGCGATCTCGCGCATCATCCTCCACAGCAGCGCGGGCTACCTTCCCACCGCCGCCAGTTGACTGTTGGAGTATATAGAATAACTCGCCATTCAGTGGCGACGACGAGCGGCGGTTGGCTGGATGCGACGTTGCGGTACCATGGCCGAAGGCTCATGCAACGACGCGACTTTCTCAAGATTGCCGGGGCGGCGGCCGCAAGCAGCCGGCTGGCGGGCCAGCAACCGCAATCCTTTCTGGCGCCCACCGGCTCCGCAAGACGTGGCCAAGACCGATTTCACGCTGCAAATCGCGCCGATCACGGTCGAATTGGCGCCCAATCGCATTATCAGCACCATCGGGTACAACGGCACCTCGCCGGGGCCGCGGCTGCGGATGAAGGAGGGCGTGCCGGTCACGGTGAACGTGGTCAATAACACCGACGTGCCGGAGTTTGTGCATTTTCACGGATTGCTGATTCCCTCCGATGTGGACGGAGCGGAGGAAGAAGGTACCCCGGTCGTGCCTCCGCACGGAAGCCGCCGCTATCAGTTCACGCCCACGCCGGCCGGCACCCGCTGGTACCACACCCACACCATGTCGATGGACGACCTGCACCGCGGCAGTTTTACCGGAATGTTCGGCTTTCTGATCGTCGAGGGAGCGAATAATCCGGGCCGCTTCGATCAGGAACACTACCTGGCGCTGCGCGATTGGGAGCCCTATTTCAGCAACCAGGTGATGGATACCGACGATCTGGATCCCGCGCTGGCACAACCGGAAAAGCCGGCGGTGCTGGATACGCGGCCGGTGGGCCTGGAGGTAGCGGCCGATATTTTTTCCATCAACGACAAGGCGCTGGGCGCCGGCGAGCCGATCCGCGTGAAACCGGGCGAGCGCGTGCTGTTTCATTTTCTGAACGCCAGCGCAATCGAGAACCGCCACCTGGCGCTGCCCGGCCACAAATTCAACGTGATCGCGCTGGACGGAAATCCCGTGCCCACGCCGGCGGCCGTGGACGTGTTGATGCTGGGTCCGGGCGAGCGCATCGATGCCTGGGTGGAGATGAACCAGCCCGGGGTTTGGATTCTGGGCGCGCCCGAGGACCCGGTACGCGAAGGCGGCTTGGGCATCGCCATCGAATACGCCAATCAACACCGCACTCCGCAGTGGACGCCGCCGCCCAAATCCAGTTGGGACTATACCCTCTTCGGCAAGCCGCCGTCGCAACCGGCGCCTACCGAGCGATTGGACATGGTGTTTGAAAAGGTGCCGCGCGGCGCCGGCAAATTCAACAGCTTCACGGTAAACGGCAAATCCTATCCCCATGACCAGGAGTTTCTGCTCAAACAGGGCACGCGCTACCGGCTGACGTTTCATAACCGCACCGACGATGCGCATCCTTTGCACGTGCATCGGCACCAACTGGAGATCGCCGAGATTTATGGCAAAGCCACTTCGGGCGTGATCAAGGACACGGTGGTGGTGCCCACGTATGGGCGCGCCAGCGTGGACTTTACCGCCGACCAGCCGGGACCGACGCTGTTTCACTGCCATATCCAACAGCACATGGATTACGGCTTCAAGGCATTGCTGCGCTACTCGTGAGAGAAGCTGCGCAAGGCTTGAAGGCTCTCGCCCAAAACCACTAGAGGCAGGAGGGACAATCCCGCCAGCTACTTCTTAGGTTTGTATTCGACAAACAGTTCCGGAAACTGCTGCTGCAGCGCGGCAATTTTTGGACGATCGCAAACCTGAATGTAGGGGTTGTCGGGATTGTAGTAGGCGTAGTCCTGATGATAATCCTCGGCGCGATAGAAGGCCTTGAGAGGCGTCACGTCGGTCACGATCGGCTTCGGAAAAACCTTCTGCCCATCGAGCTGCGCGATGTACGCCTGCGCCAGCCGCTTCTGCTCTTCGCTGGCATAAAAAATAGCCGACCGGTACGACGTTCCCACATCCGGCCCCTGCCGGTTCAACTCTGTAGGATCATGCGCAACCGAGAAATAAATCCGCAATAATTGGCCATACGTGATGCGTGATGGATCGTAGACCACCTCGACCGATTCCGCGTGCCCGGTGGTCTCCGTGACCACCTGCTTGTAGGTGGCGGTTTTGGCGGATCCTCCGGAGTATCCGGCCGTCGTGGACAGGACACCCTTCACGCGCTGAAACACGGATTGCACGCCCCAAAAACAGCCTCCGGCGAAGACAGCGGTTTCCTTTCCGGGCTGTTTGGCAAGGGGAACATCGGTTGAAAGGGGCGGAATGGGGGGATTCGACGATGCGAACGTGGCGGCCGCGAGCAGACAGGCCACCGCAAGCTGGCGCAAAGCAACTGGAAAACGCATAACTAATCCTCCATTCCATAGTACGCTCGAAACCGTTGACGGGAGCACGGGCTTAGCCGCGTGCGGCAGGGTCGCCGGCCGGGGGTGGAGCGCGAACGCGTCAACTTCGAATACGAGCCCGGCCTTCCCAAGCCGGAGCCGCAGGCCCGGGCGTTTTTGCTTAATCAACCCGCCTGCGGGGATCCATTTTGACTGATTTTGACCGATTTTGAACGCTCCTGACCGCAATTTTCACGAAGCCCTACCTTGAATCAATCAAGGCAAATACGAGACTCCCGGGCGGTGCAACAGATTCCTCAGAGAGTTTTTGTTGCACAAACGAGTCGTGCGTGGCTCTTATAGTTGTGAGGTGAGGCACAAGGCCGCCGAAACTGTCACTAAGTGCTTTGGCTGTGGGGGGTGATTGAAAAACGCGCGGTGCTTGGTTCAGGCCTGGGTCTTTCCGGGGTTGATCCGAGCAAATGTGCTTTTAGGTACATTTGCTCGGGGAAGGAACGCGGGTGCAAGTGAAGGTCAACGAGCAAATTCAAACTTTCAATTACGCTGAAATGGGTTTTGAGGACCGAAGGACTGGCAAGCCGAATGAGGCGTGGGGGCTGCTTCGGGAACTGGCCAAAGCCGGCGGTGTCCTTCCTAATTTTGCGCGCGATGGCAAAACTTTCATCGCAATTGAGAAGTGCATGGTGCGGATGCGCCAGAGTCTGAAGAAACACTTCCATATCGCTTCCGATCCTGTGCTGAAGGATGCTGCAAGGGGCTACTCCTGCCGATTCAAGATCGGATGTAGTCCGTCGTTCGAAAAGTGACACCGTCAGACAAGTCCAACTGTCGGCAATAAATTCTTTCTAAATATATTTCCCTTTATATTCAATGAGTTCCGAGACTTGTCTCGGACAATTCAGCCGGTCGGGGAGACATGTCTCTGAGTAGTAGTGTATGAACTCAGGACACCAAGCGAAAGTGAAAACAGGACCCGGCACCAACGTGCCGATTACCGTCCAGCACATCGAAAGCTGGACTATTGACCGATTGATGCCTTTCTTGGGGAATGCCCGTACCCATAGTCGCGAGCAGATCGCACAAATTGCCGCATCCATCAGAGAATTCGGATTCGTTAACCCGATGCTGGTCGGTGCGGACGGCACAATCATTGCCGGCCACGCCCGCCTCTTGGCTGCCAAGCAACTCTGCCTGAGCCAAGTTCCGGTGATCGTGCTTGGGCATTTATCCCAGACCCAGCGCCGGGCTCTCGTCGTTGCCGACAACCAACTTACCCTCAATGCCGGCTGGGATGAAGAGATGTTGCGATTGGAGTTGACCGCTCTGCAGGGAGAGCACTTCGACCTGGAGTTGATCGGATTCGATGACGCCGAACTGTTACGGCTGTTGGCAACCGAAGATGCCGTCGTAGGACTCACCGACGAAGATGCGGTCCCCGCGGTGGCGGAGACGCCGGTCACTCTTCCTGGCGACCTTTGGCAGTTGGGCGACCACCATAGACTGCTGTGCGGTGATGCGATGCAGCTTTCGGACGTGGAGAAGTTGATGGCCGGGGAAGCAGCCGACCTCATATTCACGGATCCATCCCGTAACGTCGATTACGAGAGTTCCACGGAAGGGCGATTGAAGATTCAGGGCGACCGGATGACGCCAGATGAGTTTCGGGAGTTCCTGTCTGCCACATTCACCACCTATCGGCGAATCGTAAAACCAGGTGCCTCCTTTTACGTGTGTCATGCTTCCTGCTGGCAGCGGGACCTCCAAAATGCTCTGGAGGCGGCGGGCTTCAACGTACGGTATCAGATAGTCTGGGCGAAACAGACATTCGCCAGAGGATCTGGTCGCTACCAGCTCCAACACGAGCCGATTTTCTACGGTTATGTGGCAGGTCAGAAGGACCCTTGGTACGGCAACCAGTCGCAATCGACACTGTGGCAGGAAAATGAGCCGGCTGCCCATCGGGAGCATCCCTCGACTCAACGGGTGGCCCTGGTCGAGCGCGGTCTGGTGAACAGTACACGGGCTGGCGATCTGATCGTGGACTTGTTCGGGGGCTCCGGCTCGACCTTAATCGCGTGTGAGCGCCATGGGCGGCAAGGTCGCCTAATGGAGATCGATCCACTGTATGCGGACGTAATCGTCCGACGATGGCAGGGATATACGGGCAGGCCAGCCACACTCACAGGCGATGGGCGAAGTTTCGATGAAGTAGCACAGCTTCGCCACGGAAGCCGTGAATCGCAAATAGGGGGTGGGAGATGAAGCGACCAGGAATGGCGATGAACATACCAGTGGGGCACAGCGGTGAGAGTGCGAAAGAGAATCGGAAATGGGAACGGTTGATCGCAGCCTTGCTTCAGCAATCCGACTTGGAGAAGGCCGCTACGTCTATCGGAATTTCGACGTCTACCGCCTACCGGATTAGAAAATCGCCGGAGTTTCAAGCCGCCTATCTGCAGGCGCGTCGCGACGTCGTTTCGCAAGCCATGGCGCGCTTGCAACAGGCGTGTGGCGCCGCCACCTCGACGTTGCTAAAGATCATGCTGGATCCTACGAACCCAGCCGCCTGTCGTGTACGCGCCGCGGACCGGGTCATGGAACACGCAAAGCACTTCCTCGAATTTGAAGACGCGGAAGTGCGACTGCAGCGATTGGAGCAGCAGGTTGCTGAGCGAGTAGGCGGGGAATCTCGTTGAGAGCGCTCCAGTATCCAAGGGCCGAGGTGTCGAATCTGCAACAACGCACCCAAGGCCAATCAACCAACGACCACTTCCGTCCCTGTTGCCAGGAAATTGCGGAACGATCGACGTATTCATCGTCTCTGCTGGCCCTGCAACGAACGGTAAAAAGGAAGCGTTATGTTAACGACCACCAATATGCAACTCGCGAACGAAATGGCGAAGTATTACGCGGACCCTCTGGGGTTTGTACTCGTGGCATACCCTTGGGGAGAAAAGGGCGGGCCCCTGGAGAATGAGGAAGGTCCGGACACCAACCAGGAGCAGTTTCTGATCGACTTGGGAGCCGAAGTAGAGGCCAGGGGTTTCCGCGGCGGCGCTCCCGTGATGCCGATTCTGATGTGCCAATCGAGCGGCCACGGCACCGGCAAGTCTGTTTTGGGGGCCTGGATTGCAAATTGGATCCTCAGTACCCGGCCTCACTCCATCGGCACCGTCACCGCCAACACATTCACGCAACTGGAAAGCCGCACCTGGGCGGCGATCCGGCGCTGGACCAAGCTGTGCATTACGGCGCACTGGTTCGACATCCGGAAGACGGGCATCTATTCGAAGCAGCATCCCGAGGATTGGAAAGTGGTCATGCAGACGTGCCGGGAGGAAAACTCCCAATCCTTCGCCGGACAGCACGCCAAAGATTCGACATCCTGGTATCTGTTCGATGAGGCCTCGAACATCCCGGACGGCATTTGGGATGTGGCTTACGGCGGCCTCACCGACGGCGAGCCCATGTTTTTCGCTTGGGGCTTGGGCGCTCGGCAAGAGTAGACCAGTAGGGGTCGGCTGAAGTGACCCACTCTGAGAACGGGACTGGGAACAGGAGCGAGATCAGAGGGCTATCATCCACGCCGAAGGCGTGTTCTTGGGGAGTGAGAGAGGGCAAGCAGTATTATCCACGCCGAAGGCGTGCGGGGTTGGTGTTTCCATCATCCGCGCCAAAGGCGCGGGGAGTGATGCGAGGACTCGGCAGCTACCGATCGGCACGATCCGTTGGAGTTTGTGGCGGAGGTACTGAAAGTACTCCGGGCTGACGCGCATGTCGAGCACTTCCTCGATCACCGGCAGGAAATAAGCCAGCGAACGAATCGTGCCCAACGGCGGGGCATCGGCGGGACGCATCAGGCGGCGCGCCGCCGCCAGCACGAATGCGTTTTCGATCACGCTCACGGCCACGCCGCGTTGGTAGAGTTGCGCGGCCAGCATGCGGTCCGCACGACGGACCGTTCCCATCGTACCCGGCGTTTTGCGGTACGCCTCCAGAACCTGGCGAATGTACTCTTCGCAGCCGTCGTCCACGATGGTACTCCTCAACTTTGCGGCAGGCGCAGCGACGGCCCGTCAATGTGCACCGTGTGGCAGTAGTGCCGCAGACGGCTCAGCAGCGCTTCCACCATCGGGCGATTGCCCAAGAAGTTCGGCCACTCGTCATACACCAAATTCGTTGTAATGATTGTGGAATGCTGGCGGTAACGCTCCTCCATCAGCTTGAAAAAGATGTTGGACTGCTCCGGTTTCAGATTTAAATACCCGAATTCGTCGATAAATGTTCAGCTGAACATTTATCGACTAATGTGAAGTTGTCAGAAATGTGGAGTTGACGCGTGGCAACCGCGTCGAATCACGGGTTCCCCGGTTTCCAACTCCACATTTATAGCGGTAGCATCGGAACGGCCGCCGTCCGGCGGCTAATCCCGTTTTTATTGAGGTATCGATGCTACGTTCCGTTTTTCCGAGAGCTCATCAGAAGTATTTCTCACTGCCGCTATTGGGGCCGATCACCGATGGTTTTGACGACTGGCTCAGCCGCCAGTGGCTTCACTCTGGGCTCGCGCACGCTGGCGATCAATCTACTGCCGATCGCGGATAAGCAGCTACGCCGCCGCGGCATAGACGAGGTCGCGAAGCTCAACCACGCGGTTCTCGACGATTGCTGTAAGGCCCTGAAGAAGAGATACCCCTACCGTGCAGGAACCATCCACACGCTGGAGCGATATCTGGTCGCCAATGGCCTGATCGTGGATGGCCGCCAAGCAGCAACTCAGCCATCGAGTTTGACCGGCGAGTATGCGGGTCACCTCCGCGAAGTTCGCGGATTCGCGACCTCCACCGTTTCCAGCCACCGGCGCACCGCGCAGTGTTTCCTACAGCACCTGGCAGCAGAGGGCACTGCGTTGAGGCGCATCCGGCCCTGCCATGTCGAATCGTACGTCGCCCAGGCCGGCAAACGGCTGAGCCGGGCCAGTCTACAACACGACATCGCCGCCCTGCGTGGCTTTCTCCGCTTTCTCGCAACAGATGGTAGGGCTCCCACCGGGCTGGATCGGCAGATTGACACGCCGCGACTCTACCGCCTGGAGCGACTCCCTCGCGCCCTACCGTGGGAAACAGTTCGCACACTTCTGCAATCCGTGGACAAGGCATCGCCCATGGGCCTGCGCGACTACGCGATGTTCCTGTTGATCGCTACCTACGGATTACGCGCCAGCGAGGTGGTGGCCATCACCCTCGACGACATCCATTGGAGACAAGGCATCCTGCGAATCCACCAGCGCAAGACCTCCTCGCCTTTGGAACTGCCGCTCACCAATGAGGTCCTGTCCGCGCTGGTGAAGCATCTGAAACGAACGCCACCACCGGCACCATATCGGAGGGTCTTCCTGCGAATGCGCGCTCCCATGGGCGTGCTGAAACCGACCGCTGTCACGGAGGCCTTTCAGGCGCTGGTTCGCAAAAGCGGGCTCAGCATTTCCTACCAAGGCCCACATTGCATGCGCCACTCGTACGCCCTGCGTCTCCTCAAGAATGGAACTCCTCTTAAGACCATCGGCGACATCCTCGGGCATCGTACCGCCGAGACCACGTCCATGTACCTGCGATTGGCCACTGGCGATTTGCGCGAGGTGGCCCTCGCGGTTCCGGGAGCGCCCGCCGGAAAGGAGGGGAAGTGATGAGAGAGGTCGCTCGATTTTTACTCCGGTGTTTTCGTCTCGCTTGGCGCCCGCGTTCGCCGGTATGTCGATCTGAAGCGGGCTTTGGGACGGCGTTTCGATCTTCCAGCTCGTACGCTCCAGGCGCTGGACCGATTCCTCTGCGACCAAAGCGCAAAATATTCGGACCTAATGCCGCCGCGTTTCAGGCGTGGTGTCACACTCTCGAACATCTTACGTCGGGGGTTCGAC
>CAWFPJ010000024.1:0-260610 GCA_963817515.1 Bryobacterales bacterium
GCGGCTATGTCACCTGGGCGCATTTTTCCAGCATGCCCTGCCTGGAGAGCCCCCTCGATGTGGCTTTGGAGAAGTTGGACGGCCTTGAGATTCTGTGTGTGCTGGAACCGCGAGAGCTGCCGGTGTTCGTCAAGAAACTGGTACCCCAGATGTCCGCCAACACCGGGTTGCACATGTGGTACCGATATCTGAATTGCGGCTACCCGCTGACCGCCACCGCGGGCACTGACAAGATGACGACGTTTGTGACGGTGGGCGCAAACCGGGTTTATGCGCACGTGGCCGGCGAGTTCACCTATCAGAGCTGGATTGACGCCCTGAAGGGGGGCCGCACTTTCGTCAGCAACAACCCGCTGCTGACGTTCACGGTGAACGGTCATGAGGCGGGCTCCGCGCTGGCGCTGCATTCGGGAAAGGACCGCGTTTTGCAGATTTATGCCAGGGCCGAATCGCAACTGCCTTACGACCGGCTGGAAATTGTGCGCAACGGGGATGTAATTGCATCCACCACTCCTACCGGTCCGCTGCACCATGCCGAGATTCACCTGGATGTACGGTTAGCGGCAGTGGTTGGATTGCGGCGCGGGCGCTGGAGGATCTGCATCGCTATCCGGGGGTTGAGTTCGACCGGGTCCACAGCGCCGAAGGCACACTGTTAAGCAGCCTTTACGGAACCCGTCGGCCGGAGAACGTCTTCGCTCACACCTCCCCGGTCTATGCCATTGTGGACGGAAAGCCAATCCGGAGTTGGGATGACGCGCAGTTTTATATACGCTACCTGGACCAGGCCATGGACTGGCTGAGACAGGAGGCGCGTTTCGCCAGCGCCGAGGATCCAAGTCTTCCCTGAAGCTTTCGAACAAGGCAAGGCATTGTACCGGCAGCGTGCCCGGGAAGCTTCGCGAGCCTGAGCGTGCTGCTATTTACTTCTTCGTAGGATTCCCGTACGTTTGTCCCGGATAGGTCACCTGCAGACGGATGCCATCGGGATCGAAAAACTCATTCAAAGTTTCCTGTCTCGACAACTCCGCGGTGGCGCCGAGCGCTTTGACTACTTTTACGGCCGAAGGGGCATCGAAGTTATCCACCAGCACGCTGAAGTGATCGATCTTTGCCTGCTTACCGGGCGCCGGATTGTAGAGCAGGATCCTGGTCTCGCCCGCCTGGAAGGTTGGCTGCGGCGGATTGCCCTGCCCTGCCGCCGGCTCGCCGAACAGCTTCCGATAGAACCCGGTCGCTCGCGCCATATCGTTGACCTGGATCGCAACGTGGTGCATTCCGCGGGAGTGAAAGAGAGCTTCCTGTTTCGGGCCCGCTTCGGGCGCGGCATTGGTAAGCTGTTTCCACGACTGGTCCGCCCAGACCTGTATACTCGTGCCGTCGGGATCCGTGACGAAGAGCCCAACATTCGACTCACGCACTCCCAATCCGGCTTTCTCGAGCGTGCTCTTCATGCCGGGCGCGTCGAAATGTTCAATGCCGATGCCAACGTGATCGATGCGCCTGGCTTCACCGGCCGCGGCCGGTGCGATCGCGACATAACACGGGCCAAGGCGCAGGTAGCGCCGCAGCATCCGGCTATCTTTCAGCACTTCGTTGCCGAAGAGACGACGGTAGAACATCATGGCCCTGTCGATATCGCCGACCGCCAGTGCAACGTGATCCACACGCGTAGCGCGAAGGAGCCCGGCCTCCGCGCGAGCCTGTGGCGCCGCTGCCGCACCGAGTGCAAAGAGCGCATCGCGCCGCGTAATCCGATCCATTGACATGCGTTCCCTTCTAGACATCTTCACGCCCTGCTTAGACGGCCATTGTACCCGAAGAAAGGGGCTCGTGGTCTGCGGCAAACAGAATAACGGTTATGCGCTTTGTGGGCGGGCTATCCGCCTGGAAAGGCAGCCTGGAAAGGCGGCTGCAGTCAAGATTGCCTGCCCCACGGGTCTCCGCGATAACCCTGCCGGAGAGAGTGCCTCACTGAGATAGGGCTTTGACAAACTCGTAGAGGAAGGTCTGGCCCTCGTAAAATGACCGGACCGGCATCCGCTCATCGCGGCCGTGTGCACGGACATCATCGCGGTCCTGAAAGAATCCCTGCACTCCGTAAGTGGGAATCCCGGCGACCCGGAGATAGCGTCCGTCTGAGCCGCCCACCGCCATCGTGGGCACGGTGATTACACCCGGCCACATTGTGTCCGTAACGCGAGTGAAGGCCTTCATGATGTCAGGCCGCATGGGGGACGCCGGGCTGGCGCCTTCGTTGGTGGTGATCGTGATCTTCACCTGATCGTCCGCGATCAGTTTCGCCAATTCGGCCACCACCCGTTCCGCGGAATCGTCAGGCAGCAGGCGACAGTTGACGTTGGCGGCGGCCAGTTGTGGCAATGCGTTGGTGGCGTGGCCGCCTTCGAGCTGGGTGGCAACGCAGGTAGTGCGCATCATGGCATTGAGGGGCGCCGACGACCTCGCGATGCGGCGCATCGCTTCGAGGTCGCCTTCGGCCACGCGGGCCATGTCGGCGGCCAGCCCGCCCGACGCCGTTTTCGCCGCTTGCTGGAAATACTCGCGGGTGATGTCGTTCAGGTGGAAGCCGAACTCAAAGGTGGCCAGGCGGTTCAGTGCGGCGGCAGCAGGCGGTAGATGGCGTTGTCCGGCACAGGGCGCGCGCTGTGACCGCCCTTGTTGCGCACTTCCCAACGCAAATTCACAAACTGCTTCTCGGCCAGGCCGATATCGTGCTCGACGGGCTTGCCGTTCACCAGCATGCCGCGCGCACCTTCGTTGAGCGCGAACTCGGCATCGATGAGGCTGCGATTCGTCCGCAGCATCCAATCGACGCCGTTGTAGGGACCGCCGCCTTCCTCGTCGGCAGTAAGCGCGAGAATCAGGTGGCGGTCCGGTTGAAAGCTTTCGCGCTTGAATCGCAGCAGGGTGGCGACCCACACGGCGGCCTGCGCCTTGTCGTCCGCCGTGCCACGGCCGTAGAAGTAGCCGTCTTTTTCGAGCAGGTACGGAACGGGTCGAATTCCAGTCTTCGCGCCGGGCCTCGACCACGTCGATATGGGCCAACAGAAGAATGGGCTTCCGTGCTCCCGTGCCGTGGTAGCGCACCACGACGTTGGCCTTGGTTGGGATGGGCCCGCCAACAAAAATGTCCGCGGCTGGAAAGCCGGCGGCCCTGAAACGGGCCGCCACCGATTCCGCGATCGGCGTGGTGCTCCCGGTGGTGAACCCGGACTTCACCTCGATCATCTGCTTGTAGATTTCCCGGGCCAGGCGTTGTTCGGCTTCCGGAGGCATGCTGTCAGCCGCCCAGGCACGCAGGCAGAGCAACGAAACGAGTGCGAGACGCATGGCCCATTTTGCCACAGCCGCAGTGCCGCAGCGCTAGCCGATCCAAGAACGGTTGATCTTCCGCATTCGATGCTAATATCACCCCATGCGGCTCCTGCTTTTCCTGGTCCCCGGGTTAGCCTTGGCGGTCACCGTGAACACGGATTTCGAGGGCGGCTGCCGCGGCCAATCGAGAAGGTCTCGGACACTCACTTCCGCCTCGGGGCTAAAGGAAAGGATCAGGACGGTCGCAATCGCCAGGCCAACTGGTATTACTTCCGTATTGACAGCGCCGGCACGAAAGAGCTGACGCTCGACATCGTCGACCTCCCAGGCGAGTACAATTACCTCCCCAACCAAGGCGCAATTAACAACTATACGCCGCCCGTCATCAGCTACGATCGCCGCACCTGGAAGCACATCGACACATTCACATACGACCCAGCCGAGCCCAAGTTGACCCTCCGCGTTATGCCCAAGCAGGCACAATTATGGATTGCTCACGTCCCGCCCTACACCGCACAGAATCTGGACAGGCTGCGGGCCGACGCCAGCCGCCATCCCGACTTCCGCGAGCAGGTGATCGGCAAGACTCTGGGCGGCCGCGACCTTGTACTTTGGACCGTTGCAACACAACCCGTTGCTAAGGACAAGCCGACGGTCTGGCTCATGTTCCGCCAGCATAGTTGGGAGACGGGCAGCTCATGGGCAGGCGAAGGTGCCATCCGCGCCCTGCTGCGAGGAGATGTGGAGGCGCGGCGCCGCAGGCAGTCCATCATCTGGAGGATCTTTCCGCTTTGCGATCCGGACGGCGTAGCGCGCGGCGGCGTACGCTTCAACGCGAATGGCTACGATCTGAACCGCAATTGGGACATAACAGACCCGAGCAAAATGCCCGAGATCGCCGCTCAGCGTGACGCCGTGCGCGCCTGGATCCGCGGCGGCCACACCATCGCCCTCTACTTTTCGCTGCACAACACAGAGACGGGGGAATACCTGGAGGGGCCGCCCCAGAGCGGCGGAGAAGGCAAATTCAAATCGCTGGCCGAGCACTTCTTCAAGATCCTCTCCACCGAGACGACCTTCGCGCCCACGACGCCGCTGCGCTACGCCGACACCACCACCACCGCGGGGATGACCGGCCGCATGAATGTTGTGCAGGGCCTCTATCGCGACTTCAAGATCCCCACCTTCCTGATGGAGCAGCGGATCTCGCTAAACCCCAAGCTCGGTCACCTGCCCGAGATTCCCGACCGGATGGGATTCGGAGCGCAGCTGGTGGACGCGATCGCGAAGGCAGTGCTCAACGTGACCGCAAATTAAATCGAGAAATTTTCCGGATTCCGCCGGGAACTAAAGTCCTGGGTTAGAAATTCAAAAAAATATGCAACGATCTGCTAACTTGTCTCACTACCCTTCCGATACCAGCGATGTCCCCGCATCTCAAACCTGCCGTTGAAATCGTTAAAGGAGAACTGCACTATGCGCAATTGGTCTAGACTGCTCCTGGTCGGCTTGGGCGCAACACTATGCTACGCACAGCTAACCACGGATCAGAAGGTCTCGGATTTTCAGGCTCTCGCCGGCTTGTACGCAAAGCGATACGGCCCATATGAGTGGAAACGAGATGCGCTGGGTTTCGATCTTTTAAACATAACTTCGTGGTTGGCCAAGATCCAGGCAACCAAGAACGATTTAGACTTTTACGACGTCATGTCACAATACGTCGCGAGCCTGAACGACGCTCACGACGTTTACCAGCTTCCTTCAACGTTCCAGGCAAACTTGAATTTCACCGTCGATATCTACGATGGGAAGCTGCTGGTTGATTCTATCAACCGTTTGCGGTTGCCCGCATCCGAATTTGGTTTCGTGATCGGCTACGAACTGGTTTCGATTGATGGGCAGGATTCTCAAAAGCAGCTTGATGGATTGTTGCGATACGAAATCGCCGCCAACCCTCGGAGCACCAGGCGCCTGGCGGCACAGCTGTTGACCATCCGACCGCAAGTTCGGATGCCGTATGCCGCGGATGTACCGGAGATCTCGGTGGTACTGTTCCGGCGGCCGGATGGGAACCTGGAATCCTATCGAATCCCGTGGGCTAAGTCGGGGTTGCTTCTGACGACGGTCGGCAGGTACACTACGCCCGGTCTTACGGGAATGTCCACCGCGGACCAGTCCATCGGCCCGCCGGCTCCGGACCAAACGCCGGACTGGCTCCAAGTACTAAACCGGTTACAGAATTGCCGTCTTCCCGACCAGGCCGTAAACGGGTTTGGCGGTCAGGTGCCGGTATTTGCGGCTGCCCTACCTTCGAGTTTCGTTCTGCGGCAGGGGAAATCTTTCCTGGATCCGTTTTTTTCAGGAATATTTAGCGCGGACGGGCACACCATCGGTTTTATCCGTATTCCCAGCTACGCTCCGGCCGACCCGATCGGCGCCGTCGCCACTTTTCAAAAGGAGATTGCCTTCTTTCAGGCCAACACCGAGGGACTGGTGGTGGATGAAATGCGCAATCCCGGTGGAAGCGTCAGCTACTTGAATGCAATTGTGAGCAACCTGATGCCTTCTACGTGGCGAAGCATCCCCTTCGAGGTGCGGGCCACGTCCGAGTGGGTCCAGGAGATCTCGAGTTCGCTGGTATCGGCAACATCGCAGGGCGCGCCGCAAAGCATTCTCGATCTCTTGCAGATGATCAAGAGCGAGATTCAGGCTGCTAACAGCGCCATGCGGGGCCGGACCAACCCGATTCCGCTGGACGGTGTTACGATCGACCGCGACCCGGCCTTGGATGCGAAAGGCAACCTGATTGCATTCACCAAGCCCCTTATAGTGTTGGTCGATGAGATGTCGGCGTCTGGCGGCGATGCGTTCGCGGCTACCATCCAGGACAACGCGCGTGGACCGCTTCTCGGATGGCGCACCATGGGAGCCGGCGGAACCGTGGAAGCATGGGAGGCCGGCAGCTATTCCCTGGGCAACACGACGGTCACCGAATCCCTGATGAACCGTAAGAATACGATAGTGACGGCCGAGTATCCCCCGGCGCCATACGTGGAGAACATCGGAGTCCGCCCGGATATCGTGGTGGACTACATGACCAGCGACAACCTGAATCAAAAGGGCAAGCCGTTCGTGGACGCCTTTGTGGCTGCGATCGTGGCTCAGATTCAGGGCAGTAAGTAGGAGGACAGACTCGTGAAGAAACTAATCTTGAGCCTCATTCTTTTTGCTTCGTCCACCCTTCGCGCGCAGAACCTGACGCCCGCTCAGAAGGACGCCGATTTCCGCTATCTGGCGAGCTTGTACTCCACCTATTACGCTCCCGTCGATTGGAAGAAACAATTGTTTAACTTCGATGTGCTGGCCATCAAACCCTGGCTGGACCGCGCGGTCCAAACCAAGACGGACCTGGACTTCTACGAAGTCTGCGTGGAATATGTTGCCGGCCTGAATGACACTCACGATCACTTCTCACTGCCGTCCGATTTTGTGGCGTCGCTCGGGTTCTCGGTCGACATTTACGACGGAGTGTTGCTCATCGATTCGATCAACCGCACCATGCTGCCGTTGAAGGACTATCCTTTCGTGATCGGAGACCGGCTTCTTTCGGTTGACGGCCTCGACGCGCAACCGTTGCTCCAGGACTTCGCTGTTTATGCCGCATGGGGAAACCCGAGTGCCGCAAAACGCCTGGCGGCAGCGCGGATCACGACTCGTCCTCAATCGCTAATGCCCCATGCCACTGATGTGATCGGTCAGTCTGCCACCGTGGTCATTGAACGGCAGACCGGTGCCACCGAAACCTACACTATTCCCTGGACCACGTCGGGCACTCCCCTGGTAGTGGGTCCGGTGCCCTCGCCGAAAGCGGCAATTGCCCGTCGGAAAACATTTCTTCCGCAGTATGACCCGGCGGCTCCGGACTACATGGCCGCCCTGTTGGACGCGCAGTGGTCCGGCGTGACGAATGTGGAAGAGGTGGGGCTCAATGGATTCGGGAGCCGCAATCCACTCTTCTTGAACGCCCTCGCCGACGCACACTTCACCCGACGGTTGGGCGGAAGTACGTCTGATTTCTTCTACTCGGGCACGTTCGCGTATGAGGAACTCACGCTCGGGTACATCCGGATTCCGAGCTATGGGCCAACGTCCACAGACGCCGCCCTGGCGCAGTTCGAGAAGGAAATCGCCTTCATGAACGCCAATACGGACGGGCTGATTGTAGATGAGATGCGGAATCCGGGCGGCACTCTGTGTTATGGCGAGAATATCGCCACGACGCTGATTCCGACCCAGTTCCGTGCGACTGGTTTCCGGTTGCGTCCCTTCTGGAGCCGAATCATCAGTTTCTATAACTCGTGGATCAGCGCCAAGGCCAACGGTGCGCCTCAGCAAGTGATCGACCAGTACGAATTGGTGTACAAAGCGATGCTGACCGCTAACACCCAAGGCCAAACCATCACCGATTCCCTGCCGCTTTGCACATCCAGCCTGACCCGCAATCCCCTGATGGATGCGGACGGCAACGTCCTCGCGTATAAGAAGCAGATGATGATGTTGATCGACGAATTCTCCACGTCGACGGCGGATTCCGTGCCGGGAATGATCCGAGACGCGAACCGCGCCGTGCTGTACGGGATACGGACCGACGGAGCGGGCGGCAATAACACCACCTTTGACGCCGGATCCTACTCGGAAGGACTTGCCGGGATGACATTGGCCTTACAGACACGCGAGGAGAAACATCTCAATGGCAATTACCCCTATACCGACTTGATCGAAAACACGGGAGTTTGGCCGGATTTGACGGACGATTACATGACGAAGGAGAATCTGCTGCAGGGCGGCGCGCCGTTTCTCCACAATGTCCTGCAGCACATGGCGGCGCAGGTTCGCATGGCTAGGTAGAGCTCCCTTAGTGTGCTATGAGCCACTTTCCTACACCTTGACGAACCAGCCACGACGGTACATTCCGTAAGCGAATAGATAAATCACCAGGGTATAGCGATTCCATACAGTAGGACGCGTTGATGGGAGAAAACAGCCCTGCCAAAATGTTTTCGAACAGCCAACGGTGCAACGAGATGGTGTGGCCCTCGGACGTCCACTGAATCCAGCCGAAGGCTTCGTCCAGAAACTCCGACGCCAGATATACCACAATGGCGTTCTTCCCCATGATCACCAGCGGCTTGACCGCGCGTTGGTAGCCGCGGCCATCGACCAGCCAGAGGAGCAGGGCAAACATCAGGAAGTCCAGTCCCGCCATGAACAGCGAGAAGGAACTGGTCCACAGCTTCTTATTGATAGGCAACCACTGGTTGCAGATCAGGCCGGCCGCGGAGAGCAGGATGCCTGCCACGAACAGCCAGGTGGTCCGTTCGGCGAGCGTTCGCTTGAGGCGGAGGATGTGGCCGGCCATAATGCCGAACAGCGTGCGAACCGAGCACGAGGTGGTCGATAAGTGGGCGAAGTTGCCCTCGACGTCCAGCCGGCCCGGTCCATAACCGGGAACGGGCGCGAACTACCCTTTCTGGTTACTCCGTTAAGCCCCCAATTCCCTCCACCTTCCCCGACCTGAAATCTCGTAAGTTTTTGAGAAGTGGTAGGCCCGGCTGGACCCGCCGCGTTGGCAAGTAGCCCGCCACCCCCGCCGCCAAAAACAGTCTTAGGGGATCGTTCGGTCGTACTCCTTACAGGAAGCTCGCCACCAGGCGTGTCGACTCCAGAGTGACGCTCACCGCGAACAGCACACCCAGTCCGGCGTTGCATTGCGGCGCGTACCGCCCGTCCCGCGTCTTCTACATCGACATCTGTAACAGCGGCGTCTGGAAGACCAACGACGATCCGCAACTCGCGTTGGACCCTCGAAAGGTTTGTCGGCTTCCGATGTGGCGGGCAGCGTTTGTTCGGTTCGAGCGCATAGGCCTTCACCCAGCGCCAAATGCAACTGGCATCCACCTCAACACCACGCTCGGCCACCAGTTTGCTGACGTGCTCGTAGGAGAGCGGATACCATCGAAAGGAGATTTCTTTGTGCGCGGCATTGCGAGGCAAAGCTCGGGCACTACCCCCTGCCACGGAACGAGGCAAAGCGAATTCGGCGATTCCTATCCTTCCACGAAGACGCTGCAAGCGTTCTCGATCTTGTGACAGATTCGGCGTTGGTGTCCGTCCCGTAATCCGGTATCCAAAAACTTCCGGCCAGGAACTCCCGCTATCCTCTCCAGCCTAATGGCGGCCTCTACCAATCCACTTTGTCCGTTTTCTGAATAAGCCATTGAGCCCAAACTATTGACACCCCTTACGAGATGCTGTGTACTGATTAACTAAGTTTGCGTGAGTTCCGTTTAGCCGGCACAGCTCAGGCGTCGCCGGAGGGGAAAGATGGTCAAGAAGAACGAGGGACTGGAAGTGTCCCGCCGCAACTTCCTGATCGATGTGCCCATCGGTTCTTCCGCTTTCGCCGCAAAGTTTGCCAGAGTGAAAGCAGCTTCGCCGATGCCGCTTGCTTTACGGAATTGCGAAATCGTGCCCGAACGTCAGCCGCGAAATTCTACGGAACGGCTGAAGACGCGATTTGGCCAACTGAATAAGGAGAGAGAATGACAACGAATAGCCAAGGTAAGTCAACTGATAGTGTAGCGGCCCCTCCGACTACTGAGACAGCTGAAAGAATGAGCTGGAAGAAACAGGCACTTGCCAGTTCGAAAGCAGCGTTACCGGTTGGGCCGTATTCACAGGGGATCCGGGTTGGCAACCTCGTCTTCGTCGCCGGGGAAAAAGGAATTGATCCGCGCACCGGCAAAGTTGTGTCCGGCGGCATTACGGCCGAAACCCGGCAGACTATGGAGAACATTAAGGCAATTCTCGCGGAAGCAGGGGCTACCCTGGACGATGCCGTTGCCGCGACGGTCCATATGACCGACCTGGCGAACTTTGGAGCCATGAATGAAGTCTATGCCGAGTATTTTCACGAGGCGCCCCCAGGACGTACTACCGTACAAGTGGCTGCGTTACCCGGTGATGCTCACATCGAGATCACGGTAATCGCGGCTGTCTAAAACAACATCCAAATCGGATGGAACTGGGAGGATCTGCATGAAGTGTCGAGTCTCCGAAAGTCTCGTCGATGGTGCGTCTTTCATGTTGGCGCTTAAAATCAACCTGCCACGTCTTCTCACCGCGATCCTGTTGTGCGGTCCTCTCCAGGTTGCCAACAGCCAGACCACCACGGCGACGCTTTTCGGTGTAGTCCGAGACACCAGCGGCGCCGTCGTGCCCGAAGCTAAGATCACCGCTACGAATACAGCTACGTCAATCGCGCGCACGGCATCGAGCGACGCGACCGGTGCGTACCTGATCACAAATCTTCCAGTTGGACCCTACTCCCTCCTTGTCGAAAAGGGGGGATTTCGACGGTTGGTGCAGGGGGGTATTACTCTGGATGCCGACCAGAATGCGCGCGTAGACGCCGTCCTCGAAGTGGGGGCGCTTACTGACAGTGTCACGGTATCGGCGGACGCCATCGGCGTCGATACCCGGCAGGCAACGGTGGGCGGGGTAATAGATCGTGAGCGCGTCCAGGAGTTGCCTCTGAATGGCCGCAACGTCATGCAACTGGCCAACCTTATTCCGGGGGTGACAGGGGTTTCGGCTCCGACATTGGTGACACTCGGCCGCTCCGGCCCTCAGGCCAGCGTGGCGGGCGGACGCAACACGGAAAATGAAATCCGCCTTGACGATTCCTCCAACGTGCAACTGGCTAACAACTCAGCCCTCAACCTGCCCTCGCCGGACGCCCTGCAGGAATTCACCGTGTTGACCAACAACTTCACCGCCGAATATGGACAGTATGGCGGTGGTGTCTTCATCGCCGTTACTCGAGCCGGCACAAACGCCCTTCACGGTTCCCTCTGGGAATACCTGCGCAACACGGCCTTCGATGCTCGCAATTACTTCTCGGCGACGAAGCCGGATCTCAAGCAAAACCAGTTCGGCTTTACACTCGGCGGTCCTGTAATCCACAAGCGGACCTTTTTCTTCGGATCGTACCAGGGCACCAGAATCCGTCAATCGCAGGTGCTTTCCAGCGCGACTCCGCCTTCGGCGGCGCAGCGAGCGGGAGATTTCTCCGCCTCCAGCACGAAGCCAAAGGATCCCCTCAACAACGCGCCGTTCCCGGGCGCCATTATCCCCTCCTCGAGATTCGACCCGACAGCAGTCGCGTTGTTAAATGCGTACATTCCCTTGCCGAACACGCCGACTGGCGCATTTGTAGCTCTAAGCCCCGAGCCAAGCACGGGCGATCAATATTTGTGGCGCATAGATCACGCGGTGAGCGAAAAAAATTCCCTAAACGTCCGTTACTTCCGAAATGACGGCAGTACGACCTCGCAGAATGGAAACATTCTGAACTGGTCGCCGAATCCCCAGGGTCTTAAGGCCGCTAACTATACTCTTCACGATACCCATACGTTCAGCGGTTCGTTGCTCAGCGAATTCCATATCGGCGTCAATCGGAGTCACTCGGCGGAGAGATCCTCAGGCAATGCTCAACTGTCCGATTACGGCGCCATTTTTCCGGGAGTCGTGACCCCGCAGCTTCCCAGCATCACGGTCACCGGTTACTTCGCCCCCGCCACGGCGGACCGGTACGCAGAGGTCTCGAACATTTATCAGGTGGGCGATACGGTCCGCTGGTTCCACGGCCGGCACACGGTAGCGGTCGGGGGTGAATTTAGCCGCCGCGAGTATTTTGGGAGTGGCTCGTCCTCCAATCAGGGTGTCATTTCATTCGGCGGGGCAATCACGGGAGACCCCTTTGCGGATTACCTGATTGGCAAGCCCACCAGTCTTACCCAAAATAGTACATATGACCGGTTAGTCAAAGGGTACGAGTGGTATTTGTTCGCCCAGGATGATATCCGCATTTCATCCAACCTGAGTGTAAGCCTCGGCCTTCGATACGAATACGTTCCGCCATTTCACAATATCTATGACGTAGTCAACGCTTACCATGCCGGCGAACAGTCCACAGTTGTGCCTTCCGCGCCATTGGGAATGATTTTCCCGGGAGACAGTGGATTCGTACCCAAGCTGATTCCGGCTGACAAGAACGATTTCGGTCCGCGGATTGGAATTGTGTGGGACCCCAGTGGGAACGGGCACATGGCGGTGCGGGGATCTTATGGACTGTTCCACGAAGATTTTCGCGCCGACCTGTGGACCTATCCCGCCGTCAATCAGCCGTTCGTCATATCGGATTCGATCAACGACCCCTATAGCCTTACGGACATGTACCGTGGGTATGTCAACCCTTTCCCGTATGTCTATTCGAACGCTAACGCCAAATTCAGCTTGCCCATGTCACTCTTTACGGTCCTTGGCCCGCAGGATAGGACTCCCTATATTCACCAACTGAGTTTCAGCGTTGAACACTCTCTGCCTTCGAGTATCGTGCTGAAGGCGGGGTACTCAGGGAAACTCGCGCACAACCTGCTCATGATGCAACAGAAGAATCCCGCCGTCTATATCCCTGGCGCGTCGACCGTGGCCAACACGAACCAGCGCCGGATTCTGGCCGCATACGGGTACGGTAGTTTCCGCGAAATTGACACCGACGCCGGTGCCACCTATCATTCCCTCCAGCTCACGTTGAACAAGCGGCTCACGAAAGGGTTCACGGTGCTGGGATCCTACACCTTCTCGAAACTTCTGGATTATTTTGCGGCCCAGACGCTGGCGGCAACGTCGCAAGACCCCTATAACCTACGCTCCGATCGTGGCCTGTCCGATAACAACCGCACCCAGGTGTTCAATATGAGCCTCGTTTACCAGCTTCCGGCATTCGGACACGGCCTGGAAAGGAAGATCGTCGGCGGCTGGGAGCTGGCGGGCACCACCAGCGTGACCAGTGGTGCGCCTTTCAACATCACTACTGGAGTGGACGCCTCTCTTACCGGTGTCGGCAATGACCGCCCGGATGTGGTAGGAAATCCATTCCGGTCCTATTCGAACCAGAGCGACATGCTTCAGGCGTTTTTTAGCCCCGCCGCGTTCGTAGCGAACCAGCCGGGACACTATGGCGATACGGGCCGTAACCTGCTGGTCGGCCCACCCCAGGCCACGACGGACCTCGCCTTGGCCAAGGCCTTTCCGGTCTCTGAGCGTTTTGGTAAGGTACAACTGCGAGCCGAGTTCTACAATTCCTTGAACCACTCCAATTTCAACTCGCCAACCGCGGGTTTAAACAATAGGAATTTTGGCCGGATCCTGTCTGCAGGCAGTCCCCGCATCCTGCAATTCTCGTTGCGCTATACGTTCTAGGGGAGCAGATGGAAACGAGCGCCTAAGCAGCGAATCTTGGTCGCGAGCAAGCCGGCGGCCGGCACCTCCGCATCTGGCGGGGAACGAGGACGAATTATGGAAAGCAATCGACGCGAATGGATGTTGCAGACCGGCGCGCTGGTGGCGGCCAGTGCGGCGTCAGCGCAGCAAAGTCCGGCTACTAGCTGGTATGACCGTCCAATGCGGTGGGCACAGCTGGCTTTTGTGGAGGACGATCCGGGTCAATACGACCCCGGCTTTTGGCTCGACTACTATAAGCGGCTGCACATCGACGCGATCTGCCTCTCCGCGGGCGGATGTGTGGCCTTTTATCCGACCAAGGTTCCGCTGCATTATCGCAGCAAGTTCCTCGGCGATCACGACAGCTTCGGCGAGATGCTCACCGGCTGCCGCAAACTCGGTATGAACGTAATCGCGCGGATCGATCCCCATGCCGCGCATCAAGACGTATACGACGCTCATCCCGATTGGATCGCCGTCGAAGCCAACGGCCAGCCGCGCCGCCATTGGGCCATGCCCTCCCAATGGGTTACCTGCGGACTCGGCCCATACAACTTCGAGCTCATGACCAGCGTCATCCAGGAGATCATGACCCTCTACAAGGTCGACGGGATCTTCGCCAATCGCTGGAGCGGGTCGGGTATGTGCTATTGCGAGCACTGCCAGCGGAACTTCCGGGACTTCAGCGGTTTGGAACTTCCAAGAACCACGGGCACTCCGGCAGCGGAGGGGGCACGCAGAGCAGGGGGCGGACGTGGGGCAACGGGTGCCCAAAGCGAGGCGCAGCGCCAGTACGCAGCCTGGGAAAAGAAACGCCTCCTTGAGTTGTATTCCCTTTGGGAAGGTGAGATCAAGAAACGGAATCCGGATGCCGCGTTCTTCCCCAATGGCTTTGAGCGGATACAGGACCGGGCTTCGGTCCCGATTCTGTTTGCGGACCGGCAGAGCCGCTCCGAAAACAGCCCGCCCTGGCAGAACGGCATGTTTGCCAAGGACTATCGCGCGACTCTTGGATCAAAGCCGATCGTCAGTCTGTTCGGTGTCACCGTGGGGTCGCAGTATCGATGGGGAGATTCCGGCCAGAACCCCAATGAAATCCTGTTTTGGGCCGTGAGCGGTATAGCGCAGGGCTTCCGCCCATGGGCCATTAAGTTCAATGCGAAACGGCTCGACCATCGCTCGCAAAAACCCGTGGAGGACCTTTTCGTTTGGCATTGGAAGAACGAAAAGTATATGCGCAACGAGCGGCCGCTGGCTCGCGTCGGGCTGGTTTCTGCACAACGGGCTGCGCCGGACCATACGTCGGGGTTCTACCACGCCCTGGTGGAGGCCCGAATCCCCTTCGAAATGGTTCCCAACAACCAATTTGGCTCCGCTCGCATGGAGCAGTTTAAGGTCCTGGCGCTGCCGAATATCGTCAACCTGTCCGACGCGCAGTGCGCGCAGTTGCAATCGTTCGTCGAGAAGGGAGGGGGGATCGTCGCCACCCACGAGACTTCGCTGAACGATGAAGGGGGCAAGCGCCGCAGTGATTTTGGCCTCGGCTCCCTATTCGGCGCTTCGTTTGCGGGCAACGTGATCGAACGCCAGCAGAATGCCTACCTGTTCCTCGAGGATCACACCCATCCTCTACTCGCGGGACTCAATGATATGGACCGGATCATTCACGGCGTGAAGCGGGTTGAGATTCGCACTCAGGCAGGTTTGCGCGCGCCCCTGATGACCATTCCCACCTTCCCCGATCTGCCGGTGGAGGAGCGCTATCAGCGGGACACCAAGCTAGACATTCCGGGTGTGATGATTCGTTCCGTCGGTGCGGGCCGCGTGGTTTACTTCCCCTGGGACATCGATCGGACGTTCTGGGAACTGATGAACGTGGATCACGGGACTGTGTTGGCCAATAGCGTCCGCTGGGCGGCGAACGAAGAGCAACCTGTCCAGGTCCAGGGTCCCGGCGTAATCGATGTGGCGCTTTGGAAGCAGCAATCCTCCATCACCGTCCACCTCGTCAACTTCTCCAATCCAATGATGATGAGGGGGTCGATGCGCGAGACTCTGCCAATTGGTTCCCAGAAGGTGCGGGTGAGATTGCCGGAGGGCGCCAAAGCACGCGAGGTCAAGTTCCTGGTCAGCTCGGCCAAGGCACGGTGGCGGCAAAATGGAGCGTGGATCGAAACCACCACTCCCCCAATCGAGTTGCACGAAGTCGTGGCCATCGATCTGTAATCCCTAACGAGGCTGCGCGTCAGACCGACGAGGTATATTTCCGCGGCCGCAGATCCGAAGCGAGCGTAGACGTGTTTCGGTAGGGTCTACTGCAGCGCAAGGGAAGGACACATAGAGTTTTCTTCCCTTGCATCCTTTCTTCCCTTTGCCAGATACGGTCTGGGCCCACCATCCGGCGTAAAATACTTGTGGCCCGCAAAAACGGAACTGTCTGAAGACGGTATAGACGGCGGCTCAACGAGCGCCTGCTTTTCGAAAGTATTCCGACTGTGTCTATACTAGCCAACATGGAAACCTTATCCAGACGACGATTCTTCCATTCGACCGGCATGGCCTTGACTGCCACCCAAGCCGGTCGCGTCATGGGCGCCAACGATCGTATCCAGGCTGCGATCATCGGCCTGGGTGGCCGGGGGCAGGACCACATCAAAACCTATCTGACCATTCCGGAAGCCGACATCGCGGCCCTTTGCGATGTCAACCAGGAGGCGCTGGAGCGCTCGCAGTCCACGGTCCAACGAGCTGGCCGCAAAAAGCCTACAGGTTATGCCGACATGCGGGAAGTTTTTGCCGATAAGAGCGTCGACGCCGTCTCCATGCCGTTGCCCAACCATTGGCACGCGCTGGCGACGATCTGGGCGTGCCAGGCCGGTAAAGACGTCTACGTGGAAAAGCCGGCCTGCCATAACGTTTTCGAAGGGCTGAAGATGATCGAAGCTGCCCGCAAATATAAGCGCATGGTGCAGATCGGCTCCCAAGGGCGCAGTTCACCAAGCTTGCAGAAGGGCATGAAGCTTCTCCGGGAAGGCGTGATCGGCAAGGTGTACATGGCTCGCGGTCTCTGTTTCAACCGGCGCAAATCGATCGGGCACACTCCCGACGGCCCGGTGCCGCCCGGCCTGAACTGGGACAAGTTCCTTGGTCCGGCTCCCATGCGCGCTTATAGCGAGAACCGCTTCAAGTACAACTGGCACTGGTTTTGGGACACCGGCAATGGCGACATCGGCAATCAGGGTGCCCATCAGATAGACATCGCACGCTGGGGATTGGGGAAGCCGGGTATGCCCACGTCCGTGGTATCGACGGGCGGCAAGTACATCTACCAGGACGACCAGGAGACGCCGAATACGCAGATCGCCACGTTCGATTTTGGTGACGGGGAGCTTGTGTTCGAGGTGCGCGGTCTGCCTACGGGCAGCGAGGGAAACATCTCGCAGAGCGGCAATACGGTCGGGGATCTTTTTTATGGCAGCGAGGGCTGGATGGCGAACGGCAGATCCGGGTTCCAGGTGTACAAGGGGGAGAAGAGCGAGAAGATCATGGACGAGGGGGCCGAGCGTTCCAACGAGGACGCGCTTGGCGCGAACGCCAGGCACTTCCGTAATTTCTTCCAGGCGATGCGGAGCCGCAATCCGAAGGATCTGAATGCCGATGTCGAGATCGGAGTGATCTCGGCATCTTTGGTTCACATTGCCAATATCAGCTACCGGCTGGGGAAGAAGCTCGCATTCGATCCGAAGACGATGACGTTTCCGGGCGAGCCGGAAGCGAATCGGATGCTGACGCGGCCGTACCGGGCGCCGTATATCGTGCCTGACCAGGTCTGAGTCGCCGTTGGCGTTGCGCTTGGGTGACCACAGGTGGGCTCGGCTTCTTAAGAACGCGGATCAGCACATAGTCCCAATTTGTCACGAGGCTTAACGGGCCGTCCATGTGCACGACGCCTAGCCGTGGATCACGTGATACTGCGCCAGGTCTGTCTTGATCGCCTCCATGCGCGTCGTGCCGCTGCCGATATTCGGCCCATGGGTCAGCAGGTAAAACTTGACGCCACCCAATCCTTCGGCCGCGCCGAAGATCTGGTTCCAGGGAAGATTGCCCTTTCCCAAAGCGGGCACCTTCCCCTCGGCGTCGTTCGGACCGTCGGTCAGTAACAGGCTGTTGCACTTGCCGGGATACTGCTTGATGAAGGTCACTATGTCCGAGCCCGCGCGCATCGCCACGTTGGTGTCGGTGGTGAACGTCAGATCGGGGGCTTTGGCCAGGATGTCGATGGGACGGCCGACGCCATTCTTCCTGGTCTGGAATTCCACTCCATGGTTATGGAAGCTGAGCACGAAGCCGTCTTTTTTCAGGATCACTGCGGCGCTCTGCAGCACATCTGTCAGTTCCTTCCAGGCATCGGCTTCATTAGTGGCCTTCACCGGGTGATAGCCGATCTCCGTTCCGCCACCCGCCTTCGGCGGAGCTTTCTTGGTGGCCTCCGGGCCGCCTTTCTTGCCAGGTCCCCGACCGCCGCCGCGGCCCGCATTGTCCGGGTTATTTGCGGCCGGAGTAACCGACGCCGCCAAACCACGCACACAGCTAATGGTCTGCGTGCCTAGAATGTGATTCAATTCGATCATCGCTTTCATTTTTTCACCCGGCACAAACAGTGGCGGCTCCGTATGGGTTGCGAAACACTTGAGCTTGAGCGAATCCAGCAGTGCCCGATATTCTTTGGCCTTCGCTGGTGTCCAGTCCGCGTATCGAGTGAGTTCCAGGCCCTCGAACCCCATCTGGGCAAGGGAGGTCGTGGTTCCGTTGAGGTCCTTGGCCCAATCGTCGATTACAGCGTAAACCAACACGCCAACCGGGACGCGCTTCCTGCTTTGCGCCTGCAAAGCGCCTGCGGAGGCGGCAGCCATGGCAAGGAAGCCACGGCGGGACAGCAAATCCTGAAAGTGCATAGGTCGCACATTATCACAATCGGCGGCGCGTTGGCCACCAGATCTTCAGCACAGACAACACGCCATATGTGCAGGGTTCAACACCGATCCGGCGCTGACTTGGATGACGGTTCCGATCATCCAATCCTGGCTGATCAGCCACAGAGATTCAAACTGCACCGCAGATTGGGATGGGTAACCTTGCTCGTTCTCGCGCCACTCCTGGTTGCGAGCGGTTTGCACATGGTGCGATTGATGGTGCTCCGATATAAGCAGATCGACCTGATACTCCTGCTCAAATTCGCCTTTCTTGATCTGTGCGCGCTAACGCTGTTCGTTACGTTCCTTGTCTCAGCGGTTGTGAGTATCCGTCGAAATGACACGGATACCCATGCTCGCTACATGGCAGGCACTGTGCTGTTTACGCTTGAACCGGTACTAGAAAGAGTATTCGTCCTCTATGTGCGGGGTGTGTCCGGATTTGCGTCAGCACTCTATTTCGCGCTGATCACCATGGAATTGATCGTTTTGGTGCTCCTGTACTTCGAGCGGATTGCAGAGCGACACCCCGACCTTTCCGGCGGCCGTCAAAATGTTATAGCCGCGCAATCTCCAGCAAGTAGTAAGATGTCGATCAGGCCCGAAGGGCGCCTCCCGACGCCCGTGGACTACACCAGGAAGTAGGGATTTGAATGATGAGGCTGATGGTTGTTTGGGGAGTTCTGATAAGCTGCGCCCTTACCTGGAGCGCGGACTATCTGATGGAGGGCGGCGATACCGGGCGCACCGGATGGCTCCAGGGCGACAAGTCCTTCAGCGTGGACAATGTCCGCAATATGAAGCTTCTGTGGAAGACGAAGCTGGACAGCGTACCGCGGGAGATGCACAATTTGTTTCCCCCGCTGATCGCAACCGGAGTGAACACCGCTGGCGGGAAGAAGGAGATCCTGATTGTCGCGGGAGTCTCGGATGACATGTTCGCCTTGGACGCGGTGACGGGATCCCAGCTTTGGAGGAAACACTTCGACAATACCTGGGCGCCGGGCGGCAATGGCCGCAGCGGCGGGACACTCTGCCCCGGTGGCCAACTCGCGGTCCCGGTTATAGGAAACGCAGGATCGGGTAAGTATACCGTGTACGCAGTTTCCTGGGATGGCCGGCTCTGGCAACTGAATGCGGCCGACGGCTCCGAGGTTGCACCCGCCGAAAAATTCATCCCCCCGAATGGCAAACCCTACGCCCTCAACCTGCAAAGAGACGTGGTCTATGCAAGCACCGCTCAAGGTTGCGGCGGTGTCACTCATATGTTTCTCGCGTTCGATCTGAAGACGAAGCGTACAAGTGTCTTTCTCCCCAGCGGAGGAGGTCTGTGGGGACGCAGAGGCGTGGCGATGTCCCCGGACGGAACAGTCTACATGGGCACAGGCGATGGCCAGTTCGATCCCGAAAACGGCCACCTTGGCAACGGGCTCGTGTCAGTCAGGAGGGACGAGGCAGGCGAGCTGAAGCTGACCGGCTATTACGGTCCAAGCAATGCGGACTGGTTATGGAAGCGGGATCTCGACATCAACGTCAGTCCGATGTCTTTCGACCATAAGGGCCGGCATTTTGTGGCGGGGACGAGTAAGGAGTGTCGCGTCTGGCTGCTGGATCGCGATGAATTCGGCGGCGACGACCACCGTACGCCGCTCTATCGCACGCCGCTGATCTGCAACGACAATGCGAATTACGCAGCACAAGGGGTCTGGGGTGCGATGGCGTTCTGGGAGGACGCGAAGGGTGACGGCTGGCTGGCGGTCCCCTTCTACGGGCCGGTCAGCACGCGCTTTCACGCGCCGATGGAGCTGAGCCGCCCTGCACGCGGCGGGGTCGCAACTTTCAGACTGGAACAGAAGACCGGGAAATGGGAACTTACGCCGGCATGGCTTTCCAAGGATATCGGACCGGGGGAGGAGGCGATGCAGGCAAATGGCGTCCTCTTCACATACGTAGCAGGTGAGGACGTCCGCGTGACGATGGAGGACCGGGCCTGGGACGAACCTCCGCCGCCCTACACCGGCTCGGGGAACCGAATCGCCAATTCGACTCATGCAACGGTCTACGCGCTGGACGCCGCGACCGGAAAAGAGTTGTGGTCGAGCGGCGATCAAATCACATCATGGAATCATTTCAGCGGAATCTCCGGCGCCAATGGCCGGGTCTATCTTCCGACATTCGATGGGATGCTGTATTGCTTTGGAGTTACTAAATAGCCGGGATCCAACCTCTCAGGAGGAGTAAAACATGAAGATCTCGCGACACAGGCGTATGGCTGCGATTTCCGCAGCGCTGTTGGCGGGCGCAGCCTGGGCTCAGCTCGGCGGTCTGGCCACACAGGAATGGTCAACAAGCGGCGGCGATGCGCAAAGATCGTCCTGGATCAGGAAGGACGCGCTGATCTCGAAGAGCGCAATGTCGACGGGTAAGTTTGGCTTTCTGTGGAAGCTTAAAGTGAGCAACCAGCCAAGACAATTGAGCTATTTCAGCCGGCCGGTCCTGGTGGGCAATGCGATGGCGACCGGGGTCAACGGCTTCCGCTCGCTTACCGTGCTGGCTGGCGCTTCGAATACTGTTTTTGCCGTGGACAACGACTTCGGCGTGATGTATTGGGAGAAGCATTTTGATGCGGCGATTCCGGCGTCGTCAACCGCGCCCTGTCCAGGCGGGATGACGGCGGCGGCCACCCGCGCCACGAATGCGAATCCTGCGGCTCTGGCTTCCGGCAGGCCCGGAATCCGGAGTCCCTACCGGAGTACGCTGGGCGAGCCCGGCGCCGGAGCTGCTCTGGGTTCGGGAGGCTTTCTCCCCGGCGGCGGAGGCGGACGTGCGAATGCCGCCGGGCGTGGTGCAACCGCCGATGCGGCGCCCGGCCCCGCGGTGCCGGCTGCCGGATTGGGCCGGGCGGGGGGGCGGGGTCGCGTCCCGGCGACATCCACTGGCGCACGGCCCATCGCGGTCCTCGCAAGCGATGGCGTGTTGCACTTCGTGAGTCCTATCTCCGCGAAGGAACTTCTGAAGCCAATGCCCTTCATTCCGGCGAATGCCAACGCGAGCGATCTCGCCTGGATTGGCGGTATCGTTTATACGGCGACCGTGGGCGAATGCGGTGGAGTGGCGAATGCCGTCTGGGCAATCGACCCCATGGCTGAGCCCCCCCAAGTCACTTCGTGGAAAACCAATGGCGCCAGCGTGGCGGGGACCCTGGCTTTCGGCAGCGACGGTACAGTTTATGCGGCGATCGGCGATGGTCAGGCAGGGGACGCAGGCTACGCCAACACTGTGGTCGCGCTGGACCCGCAGACATTGCTGGTGAAAGACTGGTTCCAGCACGCCGGCGCCGGCTTTGTTTCGACTCCGGTGGTATTCCAGAGCAATGGCAAGGACCTGCTTGCTGAAGTGGCTGGCGATGGGAGGATATTCCTGCTGGATGCCGCATCGCTCGGCGGCGCAGATCACAAGACGCCGCTGGAAATAACGCCGCCGTCTTCTGGCCCTCGTGCCGGAGTGCTTCCGGCTGCGCTCGCCAGTTGGGAGGATGAGAGCGGCGTGCGCTGGCTGCTGGCGCCGTCGGCTGCGCCGGCGTCCGCGAACCGGTTCGCCGCGACCAATGGCCCTGTCATGAACGGGGCCATTACGGCATACCGCCTGAAACCCGGGGCCAAACCTACGCTGGAACCGGCATGGATTTCCAGGGACATGATTGCGCCGCTCCCGCCGATCGTAGTAAACGGTGTTATCTACGCCGCCTCCAGCGGAGAGTACAATCCCGGAGACCCCACGGTGAGCAACGTCGATCGGGCGCGGCGTTCCTCGCCCGCGGTGCTGTATGCGCTCGACGCGACAACCGGTAAGGACATGTGGAACAGCGGCGGCACGATGACTGCGTTCGCGCATGGAACGGGGTTGTCGTCGAGTCCGGGACAGGTTTATCTGGCGACGTCGGACAATACGGTTTATGCCTTCGGGATGCCGTACGAGCGGCAATGATGAACTTGGGAGAGACTACCAAACCTTGAATAGTCAGTGTTCATGGAAGTCACTCAGATTAATCCACGCAACGTGCCGCCGATATCGAGTGACGCGCCGGTGATAAGTTTCGCCAGTGGCGACGCCAGGAATACGACAGCGTTTGCGACGTCCTCAGCCTGGCCGATCCCCAGCGGGAGATACCGGTCTTCGAGGAACCGCTTGATCGCCGCATCTCTGTCCTCGGCTCCGTACTGCTGGACGAGCTGATCCGCGATGCCGCCGGGCCGGGTCCACATGCGCGTCCAGATGGGTCCTGGCAGCACCGTGTTGACGCGGACCTTCGGCGCATACTGCTTTGCAAGCGCTTTGGTCAGATACAACAAACCGGCTTTGCAGACACCGTAGTCCATGACTCCGGGTTCCGGCTGTTTCGCAAGGTCGGAGCCGGTGTTGACGATGGCAGCGCCGCCGTGTGCCGCCATGCCCGGAATGAACGCCCGGCACATCCTTACGCAGCCCATCAGGTTGACTTCGAAACTGCGGGCCCAGCGTTCGTCCGAAAGGTCTTCGAAGGACCCTGCTTCCCCGACGCCCAGGTTGTTGATCAGAATGTCGGGAGCCCGCTCAAACCTGTTGAGGACGTACGAAACGGCATCATCGGTGCCCTTGGCGGTAGCCAGGTCGGCGGCCACGATTCCGGTCCAGCGCCGGGCCTTTTCCTGAAGAACCGCTTCGTCCTGATCGCCAACGATAACGCTTGCGCCCTCCTGCGTCAGGAGGTCGGCTACTGCTTCTCCGATACCGTACGCTCCGGCGTTGACATATGCAAGTTTTCCCTCCAGCTGAAAATTCATTTTCGGCTCGTCCTCGGCAGCTCATAAAAATAAATGATTGACAATATCACAAACACGGTGATATATAGTATGTCGCTAAACTGTATCGCTAAAGTACGCGGTGGGCCGGGATGGAAAAATAGCCAACTGCGGACCGTTTAAGACGCGAGTCTGGGTTCAGTGATAACGCCTGGAGCTTGGGGGAGTTCTATGCTTAGAAGTTTTTGCCCGACGATCTTCGTCTCGCTGGCGGTGGCTGTTTCCGCCATAGCGCAAACAGGCTCCAGTTCGGTGGTGGGAACGGTAGCCGACACAACCAACCGGGTAATTCCCGGCAGTTCCATTACGCTCATTAACGAGGCATCCGGAGATCAACGCTCGGAAACCACGAACCAGTCAGGCGACTTCGTTTTTGCCAGTGTGAATCCGGGTACTTACACCGTGAAAGTGCAGACTACCGGGTTCCGGACCCTGGAGCGGCGAGGCAATGTGGTGGTGTCTTCCACGCGCCTGTCCGTCGGCACGCTGCAATTACAGGTGGGTGGTGTCAACGAATCGATCAACGTGGCCGCGCAGGTGGCGCAGGTCGAAACGGAGAGTTCGGACAAGTCCGAACTGGTTGATCTCAAGGAACTCCAGCAGATTTCGGTTCGCGCCCGCGACCCCATGTCGTTCCTCGGGATCTTACCGGGTGTGCAAAAGGGTATCGACCCCGACTTTCTCGGAGGCTCCTACGGCAGTACGGTTCCCTCATTCCAGGGGCTCGGTACGGGCACTAACGTCATCATGTCCGACGGTGTGAACGGCGGAGACAGCCAGTCGGGCGGTCTTTACTCGGGGACAGTCAACCTGGACTCCATCTCCGAAGTAAAGGTCCTGATGGGCAACTACAACGCCGAGTTCGGCCGCGCCGGGGGCGCCATGATCAACATTATCACCAAGAGCGGGGGCCAGCAGTACCATGGCAGCGGCTGGTTCTACAAGCGCCACGAACAGCTCAACGCCAATAATTACTTCAACAACCTGACCGGTTTGGGCAAGTCCATCTACCGCTTCCAAACGTTCGGCGGCGACATCGGCGGCAAGGTAAAGATCCCCAAGGTCAACATGGAGGATAAGCTGTTTTTCTTCTTCCTGTTTGAAGATCAGCGTCTCAAGACGCCCCAGGGCATCGACCGGTATACGATGCCGACCGCGCTCGAGCGGCAGGGGGACTTCTCACAGTCGTTCAACGGCACCTCGCTGATCGTGGTCAGGGATCCTCTCACAGGGCAGCCCTTCCCCGGCAACAAGATTCCGCAGAGCCGCGCGGATCCCTATTCTCTCGCGGAAATGAACATTCTGCCGCTGCCGAATTACAATGGCGCGGGCTTCAACTATCTCTTCCAGGAAAGGTTCATCAATCAGCCCCGTCAATCGTCAACCAGCAGGCTCGATTACCACGCGACCGAGAAGGACACGATCAGCACGACGTTCAAGACCTGGGATGCCAATTCAACCGGTTTTCACGTGGCAGCGGGCATAACCTACCCGGGCCTGGCACTGATGCAATACTCGTTTTCCGCCTATCAGGGCACCATCGACTGGACCAGGGTTGTTACGCCCCACATCGTGAACGAACTCTATGCCGGCGGGTTGCACGATGTCGAAGCATCGCCGGCATTCGGTCCGGATTGCGTTCAAATCGGTTGCGGACAGTACAACCCCATGAAGCGGCAGAACCAGGGCGCGCTCAATAGCCTGGGACAGTTCAACAACACGTGGAATCCGCTGAACTTCATTCCCAAAGCGTCCTTTGGCGGGATTCCGACGAGTTTCAGCGCTGCGGCGATCAGCTTTGACGGCCGCGAGCCCCTGTCCGGTTATGATTCGAACCTGACGTTCAAGGACGATTTGACATACGCATACCGGTCGCACACGTTCAAGTTCGGCTACTTTTACGAACACAGCCGAATTGGGCAAGCTGCTACGAGTAACTTCTCAGGAAGTATCGATTTCGGCCAGAATTCACTCGATCCGACTAACACGGGCTATGCGTTCGCCAACGCCTACGTAGGCCACTTCAACGCCTATACCGAAGACCTTGGCCGCGGTCCGGATAATACGCGTCGTAATATCCAGGCTTATTACGCGCAGGACACGTGGAAGATTAAGCGCAACCTGACGCTTGATATCGGCCTGCGAATATATCACGCTCCGTGGGGTTTGCAGTCGGACGGCGTCGCCTCGATCTTTGCTGCGTCGCGCTTTGATCCCACGTGGGGTGGAAATCCTCCGGTGCTCTACGCTCCCATCTCCACCAGTTCGGGCCGCCAGGGTGTGAACCCTGTCACTGGAGCCATCGTGCCTCAGTCGTACATTGGCAATATCGTGCCTGGTACAGGCAACTCGTGCCTCAATCTGTCAAACACGAATCCCTGCAAACTGAATGGCATCGTGATCCAGAACGATCCGACGTATGTGTCCGGCTTTGGTTTCCGCGACCCACCGGGAATCCAGTGGGATCCCCGCATCGGTATTGCCTGGGATCCGTTTGGCAACGGAAAGACGGCAATCCGCGCTTCCTACGGCGAGTTTCACGAAGCTAGCCAAGGCGGCACGGCTTTTGACCGGGGTCCGGCTTTTGTTTACACGCGCACCGTTCTGAGCGGCACGCTCGACCCGTCGCTCTTTACGCAGACTCCGCTCACGAGCCCGATCGGTGTAACCGGCGGCCCTGTCAAGAACAACAAAATTCCGGTTGTCACGCAGTATCTGTTCTCCATACAGCGCGATATCGGCCACGCCACCGTGGCTACCGTCTCGTATGTGGGCAACCAACAGCGTTACGTGTCGCAAAGCTACAACTACAACCTGTTGCCATTCGGCGCCCGCTTCCTCCCGCAAAATGCGGATCCGGCGAACCCCAGTGTGGCCTTGCCTGACCCTCTTCTGCGGCCGATCCAGGGCTACCTCGATCTTGCCCAGACGCACCCGGCCGCCATCACCCGCTATGATTCGCTGCAGGCCAAAGCGCAGCACCGCTTCGCTTCGGGTCTTGAAATCGACGCTAACTTCACCTGGGCTAAGAACTTCAATTACAACGGGTGGAGCCAGCTGATTCCGGTGCATAACTTCTGGGGACTCAGTACCATCGACCAGACCTACGTGGTGAATTTCAGCTACGTCTACAACATCCCCTCAGTGACGAAGCTGCTGCATACGAAGTCCACGATGGCCCGCCTGTCGCTCGATAACTGGCAGGTTTCGGGTATCACGACGTGGGGAAGCGGATTCCCGCAGAGCATTTCGCTGACGACGAGCGATGCGTTCGATTTCACCGGAGGCGGCGACATCACGGCGCAGCCTGTCCTGACCTGCGATCCGCAGCTTGGACATGGAGACAGGAATTTCGCGCAGTTTTTCAATACCTCCTGCGTGGCGCGGCCTGCCGGACGCGGCAGCTATGGCAGCCGTTTCAACGGCAACTACTTCCGCGGTCCCGGCTTCAACAACTGGGATGCTTCACTGTTCAAGAACTTCCCGATACGTGAAACCCGGATTCTTCAATTCCGGTGGGAGGTCTATAACGTGCCGAACCACGCCGAGGCATCGACGGTGAATGCCACTGCACGCTTCACGCCGACAGGGCAGCAGACCACGGCGGCGTTCGGCCAGGTGACCGCAACGCGGCCAGAGCGACGCATGCAACTGGGGCTGCGGTTTACCTTCTGACCGCGGGTATGGGACGGCGCGCTTCCTGAATAGAAAAACTAGAAAGGAATAACAAGAAAATGTTCAAGATTTCCGGTACTGCGGCGGCAGCCGCAGCTCTCCTGCTCACAATCCAGGCCACCGCGCAGACGAGTTCGGGGGCGCCACCAGCGCCCTTGGCTGGCTGCGTCCAAAAAGATGGCAGCGTATACACACTGGTGGATGAGAATTCAAAGACCAAGGTCCAACTCCGCGGGGGAAATTTACGGGCCGGACAGCATGTCCAGGTAACCGGCACGGCAGCTTCGAACGCCAGTCCCGCTGGCGGCGCGACTCAGGTTCTGGAGGTGTCCGGCGTCCAGCGCACCGCCGGCAGTTGCCCCAGCGCGAGCGGCGGTTTCCATCTCAGCAAGGCCCATGTGGTCAGTATTGCGATCGTGGGGGGCCTTGTGATATTCGGAATCGTGAAAGCGGCTGGCCGGATAGGACCCAGTATCTGAGACGCAGGCGCCATAGAACAGGCCAGTCTTTGCACTTTTGTAAGCAGAGCGGCTTGTTGTTTGGCTGGATCTGGAGCTTACATGAACCGGACTAAATGTGCGGCACTTCCACTGGTATTTCTTGCGTTCCCGATGGCGCTGCAGGCACAAGCGCCACAAACGGAGTCCGTCCGCCCTCCGTCTTCCCACAAGGTCGCCCTGGCGGTGACCGGACTCCTTGGATGGCACGTGGGGACTCAATCCACCAGTTTCAAAGACGCAACGTTTTTTGACGCGGCGACAAAGACCGATGCAGCTGGGCTTGGTGCGATCGAGGCGTTCAGCTCACAGAAAGTCAGTGCGGACATCGCGAAGAGCTTCGATTCGAACCTCTCGGCCGGGGAGCGGGACGCGATCCAGAAAAAACTGAAATCACTGAATCTCCATCTTGCTGCCTATCATGCGGACACGCTTGGGCCGGACGATGGAAAGGTGTTGGAGTTCGCAAAGGCTCTTGGCGCAGACATGGTAATCGCCCGGGTCGCTCCAGACGTGGTGGCGGCAGTCGACAAAATGGCCAATGCGGCCGGGATCAACGTCGCCATCGAAACCAAAGATCCGAAGAGTCTCGCCGGCGCCCTCCAGCAGGCAAGCCCACGCCTGGGCATCGCCACCGGGGCCCTGACTTGGCAGCACACGGTGAAGAGCGGCGCGGCCGCGGACAGGCTCGCCGCTCTTTATGTTCGCCCGAACGAATCCGGACTGGCGCAGTTCCTGGTGGACCTTGTCAAGCAGGGTCCTCCACCAGAGGAACATCCCGATCAGTGCAGTAATTGCGGCCGCCCGCACGGCGGCATGAAGCCTCTCTTCATCGCGCTCGATACTGCAACCGGCGCGGGTGTCGAACAGTTCGAAGCGGCTTTGCGCCATGCAATGGGCTATCGCATCGAGCAGGTGTCGAAGCTGACTCCGATTACGAGCGTGAATAAAGTTCCGGCCGACGAACGCGCGAAGATCGAAGCGGCGCTCCCCAGGCAGGCTGCGGTGAAGCCGAAGAAGCCGCGCAAGCTGCTGGTAATCGACTTATGCCCGGCGGGCGGTTATTATCATGCCACCATTGCACACGCGAATCTGGCGATTGAGTTGATGGCAAAGAATACGGGCGCTTACGAAGCGGTCTTCAGCAACGACCTGAATAACCTCAGGTATCCGGCTATAAAGCAGTACGACGGCGTGTTTCTGAACAGCGTCGTGGGAGAAGTGTTTCCCGATCTTGCTGTTCTCGGCGGGCTGCTCCGCTTCGTTCGTGAAGGGGGCGGTGTTGCCGGCATCCACGGAAGCACCTACGCATCCATGGACCTGCCCGAATTCACCGATCTGATGGGCGCTGCCGATGGCCCGCACCGAGTAGAGCCGGCCACCCTGAAGATCGACGATCCGGACAGCCCGCTCACCCGGCATTTCAACGGCAAGGGTTTCACCCGCTCCGACGAGTTTTACCATTTCCTGCCCACCGGTCCTTACTCGCGCGACAAACTGCATGTCCTGATCAGCATCGATGCCGCAAAATCCGATCTCAGCAACTGGAAGGTTCGCCCCGATAACGACTATGGCTCGGTGTGGATCAAGAGTTACGGTAAGGGACGCGTATTCAACTGCGCCATGGGGCACACGCCCACTCTGTTCGCTACTCCCGAGCTGGCGCAGTTAATCCTCAATGCTATTCAGTTCATTCTCGGCGACCTCCCTGCCGACACAACACCCAGCGCGAAGCTTTCCGCGAGGAGGTAAGAGAGTAATATGACTGCAATCGACCGGCGAAGTTTTGCTAAAACTCTGGCCCTGGGCGCGTGCGCTGCGGCGATTCCCTCCGGCGCGGCGCCGGCGCGAAAGCTCCACATCGGCCATACCTGCATCACGTGGGGCTCGTTTCCTCGCCCAGGCGCCGAAGCCACCATCGAACCGGCCCTCAGGGACATCTCGGCGGAGGGATTCTGGAGCTTTGAAACATTTCCCGAGTTGCTCGATACGCTGGACCAGAAAAAGGAATTACAGGCACTGATCGAGAAGTACGGCGTGCCCGTTCGCTCAGGCTACATCACGGTCAATCTGATCGACCCCGCGAAACGGAAGGAAGAGGTCGAGCGCGTCATCCGGCTTTCCAGAGTGGTGCAGAAATACAATGGCACATTCATCGTTCTGGCACCCAATGGAGTGAAGCGCGATTCTTACAATTTCCAGGAACACCGGGCCGGCATTATTTCGGGCCTCAACGAGTACGCCATGGCAGTCACGGGTCTCGGTCTGGGCACCGGTCTGCATCAGCACACCGGAACAGCGATCGAATCGCGCGACGAAGTCTACGCCGTAATGGAGGCGGTGGACACGAAACATCTGAAGTTCGCGCCGGACGTGGGCCAATTGCAGAAAGGCGGAGCCGATGCGGCGAAGGTGGTTAAAGACTTTCTGCCCATCCTCAAACACATGCACCTGAAAGACTACAAGGGCTGGGAACACTTCTCGGGCTACTGCCCGCTTGGCATGGGCAAAGTGGATCTGACGGCTGTGCTCGATATGGTCGAAGCCGCGGGACAGAACCCGAACATCATGGTAGAACTTGACCCTTCCGATAACGCGCCTATGACACCGCTTGAAACGGTCAAGACCACCAAGGCCTGGCTCCTGAAACAGGGATTCGCGTTTCGGTCATGAGACTCCCCTCGGTCCGGAAACCGAATTGGGGTTTTCCGCCTCGAGCGTGGCATTTTTCGGCCCGGGGTCGGTTTCGTTTGGCAGGTGATGGTCTGGCGATCGCTCGACCTTCATGCCGGTATCCCGCTCAATAGCAACTACTGGACAAGACCGACCGGTCGTGCTATTATTCGGCGTATGAGAAACGCTGCCACGTCGCGCGAACGCATTTTGGAACGCGGTCTGGCGCTCATGAGCCAGTCCGGTTTAGGCGGCGTAACGCTGGGCGTACTCGCAGATCAGGCCGGGCTGTCCAAAAGCGGGCTGTTCGCGCACTTCAAGTCAAAAGACCAATTGCAGATCGAACTGCTGGAATACATGACTGAATACGGCCGTCCCCATATTATTGAACCGGCCATGAAAGAACCCGAGGGGCTGCCGCGCCTTCGCGCGTTGGTTCGCAATTGGTTCGGATGGGCTCCGCGCAGCGGTCTTCCGGGCGGATGTCCTGTGGCCGCTGGAATGTTTGAGTTTGACGATATCGAGAGCCCGGTGCGCGACAAGATCGTGGTGCTCGAAACCACTTGGCGCGTGTTCCTTGGTGGTCTTGTGCGGAGCGCCGTGGAACTGGGCCACCTACGCGCCGGCCTCGATGTCGAACAGTTTGTTTGGGAGTTGGATGGGATCTATCTCGCCCATCACACATCGCAGCGTTTCCTACGGTCACCGGATGCGGACCGCCGCGCATCGGCAGCGTTTAACGCGCTTGTGGAGCGCTCCCTCCCTGTGCCAAAACGTCCTAAGGCCAAGGCCAAGCCCCTGCCGAATATCAAGGCGCGGGCAGGCTAACAACTGATCGCCAAAGAATCGGAGCTGTGATGACGCTCATCGAAGCGTGCGATCACACGTGTGTCTGTACTGAAGGTAAAGAGAGGAACAAATGAATCAACCACCACTCATCGTCGGAATGCTGCTATACCCCGGCTTCACCATGCTCGACCTGGTGGGCCCGCTCACGGTTTTCTCGATGCATTCAAAGTTGCACCTGTTCTGGAAAAATCTGGAACCAGTCGCATCGGATGCCGGTGTCTCCATGGTCCCCACCATACTTCTTCGCGATTGCCCGGAGAAACTCGATGTCCTGTTCGTCCCGGGCGGCTTTGGGACGGAGGCCGCAATGGCGGACGCTGAGTTGATCTCCTTTTTGCAAATTGCCGCGCCGCGCGCAGACTTCATTACCTCCGTTTGTTCCGGTTCATTGCTTCTCGGCGCAGCGGGCCTGATGCAGGGATACCAGGCGACCACACACTGGGCCGCTCATGACATGTTGCAGCAGTTCGGTGCAAAGCCCGTGAAAGCACGCGTCGTTACGGATCGAAACCGTATCAGCGGAGGCGGCGTCACCGCAGGGATCGATTTCGGCCTCACGGTGCTGGCGCAACTACGAGGCGCAGATGTGGCCAAAGCTGTCCAGCTTACGATGGAGTATGATCCGCAGCCACCCTTCGATGCCGGCTCCCCGGAAAAGGCGGGCGCAGATGTTCTAAGCGCGGCGCGCACTCTCATGGATCAGTACGGAGAGAGGCTCGCGCTTTCACGTGCATAGAGCGCAGAAGTTTCGTAGATTTCAAGCTGTACTTTTCATGTTCTTCTTAAGCCGGGCCTGCTGCTTCCGCCCCCAATCACAAATCTATTCGAGCACCGGCGCGAGCGTCATGCCGTACGGCGAAATCGCGTAGCAGACATGTGCTGAAACACTTTTTTATCGTGCTTCAGAAGGATGCCGTCGACCACCATTTCATGGAGATGCCGGATCAGCATCCCTCCGTGATCTACGGTATGCTTCGCCTCCGTTCGCTAGTTCGCATCGCCCGGCGAGCGACTACGCTGAGCGCAGTTAAAATAGGTGCGAGAGTTGGAGCTGTATATGAAAAAGCCCGTTCCGGTGGAATCTGCATCTGCATTAATCGACGAGAAGATCAAGGAACTTAGAGACTGGCGCGGAAAGACGCTCGCGAAAGTGCGCGAAATCATACAGGAGGCCGATCCGGAGATCATCGAAGAGTGGAAGTGGATGGGGACTCCCGTCTGGTCCCACGGCGGCATCGTCTGCACCGGAGAGACGTACAAGAAAGTCGTCAAGATGACATTTGCCAAGGGAGCTGCGTTGAAGGATCCTTCAGGTCTATTCAACTCCAGCCTCGAAGGGAATGTCAGGCGCGCCATCGACATCCACGAAGGCGACAAGGTCGATGAAGCGGCCTTGAAGGATCTCATCCTCGCTGCAGTAGCGCTCAATCTCGAGGGCAAGAGCAAGCCGAAGCCCCGGCGAGCGAGCAGCAAGCGGGTCGAGTAGCTTCATCACAGGTCCCAGCCATATCTCCTCCCATAGGGGGAAGAGCTTCAGCACGTGCCTCATACGCCAAGGCAGTTTGGCGTCGAGGCTGAGCGCTTTGGCGCGGGACCGGTCCAACGGAAGCTATCATCCCCAAGTTAGAGAGTCCTCAAGTACGCGACCAGATCCGCCTTCTCGCCGTCGACGGTCGCGAGGCTACTATTTCTCCCGACTGCCGAACCAAGTAAAGACACTCACTTCGCAGGCGAGTGCCCGGCTGCGCCTTCAGCCGGTTTTGGGAGCACCTCTTCCAGAGTGTCGGCGAGGATGAAATTGTCGAAGTAGATCGAGTCGACCGACGGACGGTGCGGACTGCGATGGATTCCGGGCTGGCAGAAGTAGACGCTCTCGGGGCCTTTGGTCTTCAGCTTCTTGTCCAGGACCAGAACGCCGTCGAACCAGAGCCGCGTGTTCCCCTTGTCCTTGTCCTCCGACCAATGGATGTGCATCGCCAACTGATGCCATTTGCCGATCGTGAAATCCGCCTCCCAGTGCGTGCCGTTGCGCCCGAGGTTTCCCGTACCGTACTTGATGAGCGCCCCGCCCCCTTCTTTCGGCTGGACCCACCAGGTCATGACGTTGTCGTATCTCGGCGGCGGGGTTCCCTCCCAATAGAAGAAGTTGTCGCGGTCCTTCGGCGCCTCGGCCATGTACATGTAGAAGGACATGTAGGTGTCGGAGCCTTCTTCGACGGTGACCTTCGGTCCGCCGACCTGCACGCGCAACTGCTGGGCGTTGAACACATCGTCTTCGTGGATCGTGAACTTGGCGGCGTACTTTCCCTCCTGGACGATGTCGGTGACGACCTGGACGTTTCTCGGTGTCGCGTTCTGGCCGCGGGTGCCGGTCTTGCTCCACTCGCTGAGATCGCCGGTCTCGAAGTCGGCCTTGAAGATGACCTTGGCAGAGGCGGAGCCGATAACGCAGAACAGGCCGGTCGACAGAATCAAAGGTAGCGAATACCTGAGCAGCGCTTTCGACGTCATTTGGATTCTCCCACGGGAAGGTGTCCCGGCTCCCAGTGTGCCACAAGGCGATGAATTGGTGGCAACAGGATTGGCCAGAAGGCCCGCGGAACCTTGTCAGAACACTTTGCGGAAGGTGAGATTGATGCGCGCGGCGCCGGTCAACGGATGCTGCCCGTCCTTCAGCGGAGCAACGCCGTGGTAGACGAAACGCGCGGGACCGCCCCAGACCACGATGTCGCCACTTTCCACGCGCAGGCGGCGTACCGGATCGGCGCGGCGTTTGCCACCCCATAAGAACACAGCAGGCAGACCGAGCGAGACGGAAACGATCGGAGCCCAGGCGTCCTTCTCGTCACGGTCCTGATGGAGGCCAAGTTTAGCGCCGGCGATGTAGCGGTTGATCAGACAATCGTCCGGATCGTAATGGGCGAACCCGGCCTCGGCGGCGGCACGTACAGCGAGATTGAGGAAGGCCTCCGGCATCGCAGGCCAAGGCGCTCCGGTATCGGGATCGGCAGGGTCGTAGCGATAGCCGGTGCGGTCGGAGACCCAACCGACACGGCCGCAGTTGGTCATCGCGACCGACATGGTGTACCCGCCCGGGGTGACCAGGTGTCGGAACGGCGCGGCCTGCGCGATCCGCGCCACTTCTTCGACCAGCGCCGGCCCTTCCTCAGTGGCGAAGCCGCGCAATAGGACAGCACCTTCTTCGAGCGGTTCGGTGGAGTGCGGCAATGGATCGTTGTCGAACAGAGGAGTCATAGCGCGATGTTTTCGATGCCAGGCTAGTCCATCCTTAATGATCGCCCTTTTCGCGGTGCACCCGTTAATTGAGGAGTGACCGATGAACGAAAGACATGTTACCGACCAACCCGCTACCATAGACATGTGAGGAACCCGATGCTGCTCCTGGTAGCGATGGCCGCGCCGCTGGCCTGCCAGGACGGCGTGGTTGAACAGGGCTTTAGCCATTTCTACAATCTGGAGTACGACGAGGCCATCGCCAGTTTTGAGAAAGCCATCGCCCGTAACCCCAACTCCCCGGATTTGCACAACCACTTGGCGCAGACGCTGGTCTTCCAGGAAATGTTCCGTGACGGCGCTCTCGAAAGCGAGCTGGTTTCCGGCGCTAACTCCTTCCTGCGCCGGCCGAAGCTGAACCCCTCTGCGGAAACCGAAACGCGATTCTTGAGCGAGGTCTCGAAGGCCATGGCGCTGGCCGACACCAGGCTCAAGACGAACCCTAACGATACCGCCGCCCTGTACGCGATGGGTATCTCCTACGGTTTGCGCACCAACTACTATTGGGTCGTTAAGAAGGCGTGGCACGATTCCTTGAAAGACGCCACCGCGGCACGCCGCCTGCACAACCGCGTTTCCGAGCTGGAGCCCAATAATGTGGACGCGCGCCTGGTGCAGGGCCTGCACGATTACATCGTGGGCAGCCTTTCCTGGAAATTCAAGATGATCGGCTTCCTGGTCGGCATCCGCGGGGACAAGGAAAAAGGCATCCGCACGGTTCAGGACGTGGCCAGCAACGGCAAGGCCAACCGCATCGACGCTCAGATTCTGCTCTGCGCTTTATACCGGCGCGAAAACCGCACCCGCCTCGCAATCCCCATTGTCCAAGACCTGATCGGCCGTTTCCCGCGCAATTTTCTGCTCCGCCTGGAACTGGCGCAAATGTACAGCATGGCGGGCGACGGTACGCACGGTATCGAAACCCTGGAAGAAGTGGCGCGCCTGAAGACACAGCGCGCCCCGGGATTCGACCGGCTGCCGTGGGAGAAGATTTACTTTCACCAAGGCTCGATCCAGTTTTGGTATAACCAGCTCGACCGGTCTTTGGAAAACATGCAGCGCGTCACGGGCGCGGCCAAAGAGATAGACCTCAATACCGGTGTCCAAGCCTATCTCAGGATAGGGCAGATATATGACTTGAAGCAGAAGCGGGCCCAGGCTCTGGAGGCATACAAGAAGGCCATCGCCTATGCACCTCAAGCCGAGGCAGCGCAGGAATCGAAGAGATACCTCGATACCCCTTACCGCCGTATGTAAGGGCTCACGCGCGGCTTCGCTACGCCTACTGCACTTCGAAATCGGCCGACCGCAACACCGCTGCGCCCGCCGAATCGAGCGCCTTGATCCCCACCGTGTAGGAGCCGGGCTTGAGCGTCGCCACCGGTAGCCTCAGTCCCGCCGCAATTACGGGGTTGCCCGCCTTGATAAAATTGGCGATATTCACAACGCCGGAATCCTGCTCCTGCTTTCCCGTTTTGCGGTCCGTGATCAACATCTGCACGCCAACCTGAGGCCCCTGCGGAGCGGCTTGTTGATTGGGCTGCTGACCGGGTTGTTGAGCGGCTTCTTGGGACGGCGCCTGGGCCGGTTGTTGGGAATCCGCCAGCAGCGGTTCGTACACCTCGAAATAGATGGTGGGCGTCTCGGTGGTCTTGAAGCGGTATGTGCCGGTGGGCGTAAATCGATAGGGCCCGGCAACCAGCGGCGCACGGCCCTCCAGCAGTTCCGCATCCAGGTTGGTCTCCAATTCGGAGACCTTGTGAACTTCGCGGCTGAGCGCCAGGCTGCTCAGGGTGAATTTCTTGCCGTCGTTGGCATCGATCGCCAGCGGCACTTCCAGCTTGCCGAATCCTTCGCCCCCGGAACTGAAGGCCACCTTGAGAGTGTACTGGCCTGATCCCACGTCAAACTGGTTCTCGTAGTGGTATGGCTTCTCCGCGAACTGATCCACCTGCTTCTTGTCTTCCAGATCCACCTTCACGGTGTCGCTGAAGCGCGCCGCCACGTTGCCGTCCGGCCTGTAGGCGATTCCGAGAACGTCCATGGCCGCGTGATACTTGCCCTTCACCTTCTCGAATTTGATGGCGTCGGCAGGCATATCTATGGCCACATCCACGCGCGCTGTATCAGGCGATGTGTAGAAGAACGGAGCCTGCATCGACGCCGCAATCGTCCCGGGCGCCGACCCGGTCACACGAGTCTCCAATTGTTTTTCGCTCGGCTTGCCCGCCAGCGGGTCGGTTGATTTCACGTTACAGTAACCAGTGCGCGCCCGGACATTCATACCGTGGTCCACTTTGACCTTGAGGGTATGGCAGCTTCCTTCGGTAGACTCGGCGGGCGTGTAGCCCAGAACGTAATACTGGTTCTGCTCTTTGCCGATTTTCTCCAAGCCGCCCAGAAGATCATTGGTATTCACAATCACGAAACCGCCGGTGCCTTCGGCCAACATATACAGCACCTGCTGGTTGTCCAAAGCGCTGGCAGGAAATGGCGGAACAATCTGGCGCGACTGGTTGAACGGATTATTCCGGTTCATCATCGAGTTGTTGTTGTTGTTTAAATTGGGATTTCCGCCGCCGGTCGTGGTGCCCTTGTTACCGGTGTTACCCGTGTTGCTGCCCGGATTGCCGCTCGAAGGAGTGCCCTTCGTGCCTCCCGGACTAGGAGCCGCCGGCGCGCTGGGCCGGCCTGAGCTGGGGTTGGCCGGCGCACCACCACCCGTGCTGGGAGTGCCGCCGGCGCCGCCTCTGGCCTGTTCGTCGTATTCCGCGGATGACGCCACAAATGACGCCATCATCACCGAAGAGCCCAGGCGCGGGCTTCCGAGCCGGATGCCGGATGGAACCCGAAGGTCAGCCCGAGGCCGGTTGGCAAACGGCATGGTGGTCAAGCCGCGAACGTCGATGGGATAGACCGCGACATTGGCCCGGTTGCACATATCGATGGCGGCCGTTACTTCGGAACGGATCTCATCGGTCAGCCGAAAACCCGAAGTCAGCATGATCAGGCTCTTGCGTCCGGGCACCTCGGCCAGGCTCTTGGCCATCTCCCGCAATGCCAAAATCACGCTGCGCGCGCCGAAGCCGCCGGCGGCGCCGCCCAAACGCGGTGCTCCGGCATCGCGGTTAGGTGAGACGAACGCCGTCTTGATGCCGCTTACAACCTGCTTCAAGCGCTCGGCGTCCGAGGTGAAGTTCTGCGCGATTTGCACGGTGCCGCCGTAGTTGACGATGGCCACCAGCCGGTTAGGGCCGGTGTTTGAGTCGATGAATTTGGCAGCGGCCTGCCGCGCCTGCGCCTGTTCGCCGAAGCCCATGGTGGAATTGTCGAAGAAGAGCACCAGGTAGCGCTTCTGTGAACTGGTGGGAGAGGCGGGGTCCGCGCTGAACGAGAAGGTTTTGATGGACTGCTCCTTGTTGTCTTCCCAGACCTTGAAGTTCTTGGACTCCAGATCGGGCACGTATTGGCCTTTTTTGTCCATCACCACGGCATCCACCAATACCAGCCGCGTCTCGCTCTTGATGAGCGGCACCGAGCCGGGCTGTGCAGGCGGGCTTGCCTCCTGAGCCTGCGCAACCGCCGCGGCAAGACCAAGAACTCCTGTCAAAAGCACCTGTCCGGAAAGCTTCACACAACACCTCCACTTAATACGGAATATCGACCGCGCCATTCTGCGCCGCCATCAGTTGCCCTTCGCTGTCCCGCACCACCAGCCGGATCGCATACCTGCCGGGCTTCACATCCAGGCTGGTGCGAATGGTCAGCCCGGAGCCTAGTTTTTGCAGCGTCTCATCCTTGAGCCGCATTTCAATTCGCTTGGTATTCCCGATCACGTAGTTTCCATTGCGGTCGAAAAGGCCCGCGACCACAGTCAGATCATTGCGGTTCCGGTCATTCTCCTTGTGGTAGCGAAGCTTTTGCAAGTCCACGCGAATCACCAGCGCCACCTTAGCCTGTTGATCGTTCAACTTAAAAAACTGGCTGTTCAGTTCTACCGGAATATCGCGCATCTCTTCCCGCGAGAAGAGCGCCTCTTCAACCTCGCGCCTGGCGGTTTCCGCGGCATCGGCCAGGTGCGTAGGGGCGTAATAGCCGCGCCGCGCGTTCACGGCGACTGCGGTCAGACTTTGGGAGTTGGGCGTCTTCAGCGTTACCTTCAGGGCGTGAAAGCTGCCGTCCATCTTCAGGTTTTGCGGCGAGAAACCCAGCACGTAGAAATACTCCGGGGCAGTGGCCGTGCGCTTTAAGCCATCGTCCAGGTCATTGGTGTTCTGGACAAATGTGCCCCCGGTTCCAGCCGCCATTTCGGCCAGCACATCGGACTGTGCGGAAGCCGTCGCTCTGTCGACCATGCTCATCATGTTCATCGAGAGCTGATTGTTGGGTCCACGCTGGGCGATATCCGGCGTCAGGGTGTAAAGCCCGCGCGCATCGAGCGAACTGATAATCACATTGGCGCGGATGGCGCGGTCCATGATGTCGACCTTGTCGGTAATGTGCTCGGTCAGCGTCAAAAATCCCGGAGAAACCAGGATGACGGTGCGTTGTCCCGGCATGGCCGCGAGCCGGCGGACCACATCCTTAAGCATACCCAGCGCCAGGCGCGTCTCATGTTCGCCGGCGGTCAACTCACGCTGCGCGGCCCCCTGCGCCATTTGCTGCGCCGCCGCCAGTTGGCTGGGATCCATGTTCGAGCAAGCCATCACATCCTGTGTCGCCGCCTGCAGCATCATCGTGTCATGCTTGTTCTCAATCTGGTCCGCCATGTAGTAAGTCATGTGCGGGCATTCCGTCATGCCGGACCCGGTAACCGGACGGGGCCGCAGAAGGAAAAGCGTCTGATGCAGCTTTTCCCGATCGTCGGTGAACTCGAGCATGGTCTGGCCGGATGTGGTAAAGATGGCCGCGCGATCTCCGGGCTGCATGGCAGCCAAATGCCGGTCCGCTGCGTCCCGAACCCGCGCCAGATCGGCGAACTGTACATGCACATCGTCAAACAGGTAGGCCACGAACCGCTCCGGTTGGTCGGCCCACGCAGCCGGTGCGCCTGGCTTGGCGCCCGCAGTCTCAGCTTCCTTGATCGCCAGGCTCCCTGGCTTCTCGACCGAGAACCTGGTGATCACCTGCGGCTTGCCCTTGTCGAAAAGCTGAAAATCCTCCTGCTTGAGGTTGCCGACGGCGTGCCCCTGCTTGTCCCGCAGGACCACGGGAACCATGACCAGGTTGACCCGTGCCTTGAAGACAGCCGATTCTTCCCGAGTAGCCATTTCGGCTACGGGCTTAGCGGGCTGTTGTGCGGCGGGCGGAGACTGGGTTGCCGGAGACTGGGTGGCCGCGGCCGGGGACTCCTGCGCAGCACTTTGAACAATTCCCACTTGCGCGATACTTACAGCCCACAATAAGATGCCTGCCCGGCCCCTGCTTCGCCTGGTGCCCGCCGGTTTGTCATCCTGAGGCATTGGAATTGGTTCGCCCGGTTCATCATAGCAAGTACCGCACTCGCCGGTCGCTCCTGATCCACATATCCGCTCAGTCGTGCAGGACGACATTCAACAGCGAACTATGTACTTCCAGATGGTCGTTGTATTCAATGAGTCCCAGTTTCCGAAACTTGTTCATGAAGAAGCTGACTCGAGAGCGAGTGGTGCCGACGATCTCCGCCAGCGTCTGCTGGCTTATTTTTGCAACGATCGGTTGGTGCTTGCCCTCCTTGCCGAAGTTGGCCAGCATCAGAAGCACCCGCGCCAGTCTTTTCTCGCTTGAGTGGAAGAGCTGATCAATCAGGTCCTCCTCAATGCGAATGGTGCGCGAAAGCAGGTGCGCCATCATCATTTCGGAAAAGCCCGGCTCCTCATGAAGCACCCGGACGGCCGCGGTTTTGTCCAATCGAATGGTCACGCAATCGGTTATCGCGACGGCGGTTGACATTCTCCGCACCTGCCCGGCGAGAACCGCTTCGCCGAAGAACTCCCCTTCGCCCATAATCGCAATCACGGCCTCCTTGCCTTGCGCCGACACAACCGACAGCTTGACCTTGCCTTGCTGAATGTAGAAGAGGGAGTCCGCACTGTCACCCTGCGAGAAAATAGCCTGGTCGCCGGCATAGATCCCAATGCTTCTTCCCTTACCGACTTTGGCCAGAAACAAAGGAGGATCGAGACGCGGCTTTTTTTATTCCTGGAAGTCATAGCAGGCGTCCGTCGGATAAATTATACAATTACTCTTACCGAGGCGCCACGAGTTAGTGGACCCGCCGTCCCTGTTGTAACTCTTAGTGGCAGGGGATCAACAGGGTCTACTTACTCTACATTTTTCCCTTGACCGCCGACTCGAACGAAATCCGGTTCTCGTCCAGAATAGTGCCCATGGCCCGCTGCAGTGCCGCCTTAGCTTTCACGTAGGAACTGCGGGCGGCTACCTCAGTGGACTTGGACTGCGCCAGCAGGCTTTCGTACTGGATGACGAAAAAGCTGGTGGACGCGCCCACTTCGAACTTGGCCTGCTCGGCTTCGAGGGATTCCTGCTGCAAGCGGCGCGCCTCCACCGCGGCCTCGTAGGAAGAGCGGGCCCGGCGCATCGCGATCAGGGCGTCTTCCACTTCCAGGCGGGCCTGGTTTTGCAATTGGCGGAGCCGGATTTCCGATTGCTTCACCTGCAACTCGTCGCGCGCCAGGTCGGCCTCGGCAACACGGTTGTGAATCGGCAGGGTCATCTGCAGGCCCACCCCGTAGGTGGGATACTTACGCGAAAAGATCTGGTCCAGAACGCCGCCGAAACCGCCGATGAACCCCGGATCCGGACTCGGTACGAAGGGGCTCGCGGCGCCGGCCAGGCCGTTGTTCTGCATCACTCCGACCAGGTCCAGTTGCGGCCGGGTGGCGCTGCGGGCGCCGGCCAGCCCGATCTTTGCAATGTCGATCTGCAGCCGCCCCTGCCCCAGGTCGGGACGGTGGGCCAGGGCGTCGGAAATCAAATCCTGAATGGGCCGTATCTCATCCTTCTCGGGAAGGGCCAGGGTGTCGGTCGGAATCACGTGGGCCGACTGCACTTCCGGGTCTTCGTTGCCGCGGCGCGTGAGAACGTTCTTGAGAATCGCCTCCTGTTCTTCAACCAGGCCGCGCGCATTGATCAGATCCTGCCGCGTGGAGAAAACCTGGGCGCTGGCGCGCGTCATTTCCACCGGCGCCAGCGTTCCTTCGTCCACCTGCGCCTTGATGTCGGAGAAAAGTTTGTCGGCCAGATTCAGGGTCTCCTGTTTGACTTTCTGGTCTTCGTAAAGCGCGATGAAATCAGTGTAGAGGCGAATCACGCCATAGACCGTCATAATGAGCTGCTGCTGGAAAAGAAGGCTGGTGATCTTTTGCTCGCTGCCCGCGATCTGAATGAAGCGGCGGTTCAGACTGATCCCATAGCCGCGCAGCAACGGCTGGGTAACCGTAAGCCCCAGAGACGAGCCGGTGAATGGATTGTAGCCGCTGGTCATCGAATTCAGAGTTTGCCGGCTGTTGTTGAAATTCAGGCTGGCCTGCGCTCCGGTGGCGAAGCCCTGCTCAATACCGGCATTGTAAAGCGTGGTGTTGGTGACCAGGGTATTGGTGCCGGTTGTGGCGGTGCTGATCTGGGGAGCAGTCTGGTGGGTCCAGTTTAATTGCCCAACCAAGGCCGGATCGTAGCTCGGGATTCCTGTGCCGGTGGATTGCAGAATAGAGCCCTGCAGCGAATAGTTGGTCTGCGGTTCAGTCAGTACCCCTAACTCGAGCGCGTTGGTGGCGACCGAGGTTCCCGACGTCGCGCGCCCTGCCGCGGCCGCATTGGTCAAGACCGGGCTGAGCGGTCCGCCCACGCCGGTGGGCACTTCCTGCAGAGTGAAGGTCAAGCCGCGAGTCAGGCCGCCGCCTTTGGCGCGCAACAGTTCGGTGTCGCCCTGCGGCAGCGCGAAGCGCTGAAGTTCGACGTCCAGATTGTTCTCGATGGCCAGAGCCAGGGCGTCTTGAAGCCCGAGGTAAAGATTGCCGGCGCGTATCAGTTCATGGACGCGGGGCGAATTCTCAAAACGCACATCGGGCGTCCGGGGCAGCGTACCGGTTTGAGCCAAAGCGAGACTGGCCGGGAGCAGCAGGGCCAGCACACTCTTATTTTTATCCATGAAATATTATTTACCGTTTTCCAGGCGCGGGCTTTTCTTGCCCCACCACAGGTTTGACCTTAACACCTTCGCGGACAACATCGCTCGGGTTGACTACCAGCTGCTGCCCGATCTCCAGGCCGGAAATCACTTCCAGGCGATCGCCATAGTCGCGTCCCAACTCGATGCGCGCGAAGTGCACCGTTCCATCGTCGCCAACCACCGCCACCTGAGGTCCATCGCTGCGGATCACCAGCGTATCGCCGGGAATCAGCAGCGGCGGATTCCGCCTCGGCACCGACATGTCCACCTGGGCATACATGCCCGGCATCAGGACGCCATCGGCATTCGGGACCTGCACTTCGGTGAGGAGCGTGCGGGTAGCCGGGTCCAGGGCATTCGCCGTGCGGGCCACCGTGCCCTTGAACTTGCGGCCGGGAAGCTCAGGCACGGTGAGGAAGGCAGCTTGGCCAACCCGCACCGAATCGGCGTCGGTCTGCGGCAGGTTCACATAAGTTCGCAGGGACGTAGTCTGCGCGATGCGGAACAGCAGGGTGCTGGCGTCGTTGACCAGCGCGCCGGTATCCACGTTGCGCACCGTGATGACTCCCGCAAACGGCGCACGCACGGTCAGGTAACTCTTCAACTGAATCAGCCGGTCCAGGTTGGCCTGGGCGGCACCTACGTTGCTCCGGGCCGCCGCCACGGCCTTCTCAAGCGCCTGCACGTTGGCCTGCTGCGAAACCCACTGAGCCTGATAGGTATCGTTTTCCTGCTTCGAAACCGCTCCGCGCTTCTGCAAATTGTCCCAGCGCACGGCGGTGACTTTAGCCAAATTCAAATTGCTGCGGGCTTGCTCAACCGCCGCTTCGGCCTGCTGCACCGAACTGTTGGTCTGGCCCAGCGTGGCCTTGGCCTGAAGAATCTGCTGATCCAGTTCCGGCGCCTCAATCTCAGCCAGCACCTGATCGGCTTTCACACGGTCGCCGATATCCACATAGCGTTTCTTGATGTAGCCGCTGGCGCGCGCTAAAACCGGCGCCTCGGTGACCGCCTGAATATTGCCGGGCAGCACCAGCTCGCTCTGTTTATCGGAGCGCGTCACCTTGCTCACGTTGACCGCGGAAAGACTCACAGATGCATCTTTCGATTCCGCGGCCAACACCTCTTCGCGGCGGTGGCGCGGCAGATAACCCAGGAAAAATCCCGCCACAATCACGGCGATCAGCACGCATCCGATCAGTATCAGGGTACCGGTCGATGGACCCTTGGCGCCATGCGGGCCCGGCTGGTGAAGATCTTTCTGCTCTTTCAGCTGACGCTTCAATTCTTCAACTTCGCTGCGCAGCTGTTCTTCGACGGATGGGGACTTGGTTTCGTTCATTTATAATTCCTCGCGCAGCATCAACTCGTCGCGCATGTATTCGTTCTCCTCTTCCACGATCCGCCGTTCGAAATCAATGGGAGGATTCTTGCGCAGCAAGCTATAAACCATTGGAACCACGAAAAGAGTTGTAATAGTAGCTAGAATAAGACCTCCGATAACCGCGCGTCCAAGCGGAGCATTCTGCTCGCCGCCCTCGCCGAGGGCGAGCGCCATCGGCAGCATTCCTATGATCATCGCGCTGGCCGTCATGATCACCGGGCGAATGCGCGTATGGCCCGCCGAAAGCGCCGCCGACCGCGCGTCCAGGCCCTCCACCCGCTGGTCATTGGCGAATACCACCATCAGGATGCTGTTGGCCGTGGCCACCCCGATGCACATGATGGAACCCATCAGCGACGGCACGCTGAAAGTGGTCTGGGTGATAAACAGCATCCAGACAATGCCGGCCATAGCGCCCGGGAGCGCCATCAGAATGATGAACGGGTCCAGCCAGGATTGGAAATTGACCGCCATCAGGAGATAGACCAGCACCACCGCAAAGATCATGCCCATGCCCAGGCGGTAGAAGGAGTTCTGCATGGTGATCACCTGCCCGCGCGTTTCGATAGTGGTGCCGCGCGGCAATTTGCGCCGGGCCTGTGCCACAATTTTTTCCACCGCCACACCCACGCTGCCCAGATCGGTGCGGTCCACGTTGGCGTAAACATCGTAAACCGGCTGCACGTTGTAGTGATTCACGATCGCCGGCGCCGTCCCGCGCTCCACCGTCACCATGTTGGAGAGCAATTGCGGGTTGCCCGCGCTCGACCCTGGATTGCCGTATGCGGCTGAAGCCTGGTTGGGCCCCGCGCCCACGCCGGTGGCGTTCGAGGAGCCGGCAAGAGAACCGGCGGTGTTGGAATTGACATTCGAGAACGGCGAGCTGATGGGCGTACGCAACACCGCAGCCAGGGAGTCATTGCGGTATTGCGGAGTCTGCAGGGCCACGTTGTAGCTGACCCCGGTTTTCCAATCCAGAAACTGCGTGGGAGCAAGCTGGCCGCTGGAACTAAGCGAGATCATCAGGCTGGTGGCCACGTCGCGCTGCGTCAGGCCCACCTGCGTGGCCTTGCTGCGGTCCACGTTAATGTCGATTTCGGGGTAGTCCACAATCTGATGAATGTGAACGTCGGCCGCGCCGGGGATGCGCGCCACCTGCGCGGCAATCTGCTGCGCTATGGGATAGTTCTCCGCCTGGTTGCGCCCCACCACCTGCACATCAATGGGCGCGGGCAAGCCGAAATTCAGAATCTGGTTGGTGATATTGGCTGCCTCAAAGAAGAAAAGTACGTCGGGAAACTTCTGGTGCAGGCGCTCGCGGAGACGGACAATGTATTCGGCGGTAGGACCGTGGTCTTCGGGTTTGAGAGAGATCAGGATATCGCCGTCGCTGACGCCGAGCGTGGGGCTGTCGCCAAAGGCCAGATTGAAACCGCCGTTGGGAATGCCGATGTTGTCGATGATATTCTCGATTTCGCGAGGGGGCACAACCTGCCGGATTTCATTCTCGATGTTTGCAAAGATCATCTCCGTGCTTTCCAGGCGGGTACCCGCGGGCGCCCTGGCATGCAGCCGCATGGAGCCGGAATCCACCGTGGGGAAAAAGTCGCGCCCCACCAGCGGGGCCAGACACAACGACCCGGCGACGAACAAGGCAAAACCAGTCAGCACCGGGGCGCGATGATCCAGGCACCAGTGCAGCAGCCCGGTATAGGAGGCCCGCAGCATCTCAAACCGGCGATTAAAAAGATAGTGCACGCGCCAGATGAATCCGGTTCCGCCCTCCTCATGCTCCCCCATCGCGTACAGCTTCACCTCCGGGCGCAGCATGTAGTGCACCATCGTCGGAATCAAGGTTCGGGAGAGAAAGTAAGACGCTAACATGGCGAAGACCACCGCCATCGCCAGCGGAGTGAACAGGTATTTGGCGGCGCCCGTGAGCAGCAGCACGGGAACGAACACGATACAGATGGAGAGCGTGGAAACAAAAGCCGGCGCGGCGATCTGCTGGGCGCCATCAAGCACAGCCCGTACCAGCGGCTTGCGCATCGCCATGTTGCGGTGCGTGTTCTCCAGTTCCACGGTGGCATCGTCCACCAGGATGCCGACGGCCAGCGCCATGCCCCCCAGGGTCATCACGTTGGTGGTTTCGCCCAGCAGGTTCAACATGATCATCGAAACCAGAATGGAGAGCGGAATCGAAATGCAGACGATCACGGTGCTGCGCCAGCTTCCCAGGAACAGCAGAATCATCATGCCGGTAAGAAACGCCGCGATGCAGGCTTCGCGCACCACGCCGTTGATGGCCGCGCGCACGAACAGCGATTGATCGAACAATTCGCGCACTTTCAATTCCGGCGTAAGACCAGCCAGAATCTTCGGCATTGCCTCCTTCACGGCATTCACCACCGCCAGGGTGGACGCCTTGCCGCTGCGCATCACGGTCAGCAGCGCACCCCGCGTGCCGTTGGTTCGCACAATGCTGGTCTGCACCGAGTAGCCGTCGCGCACCTGCGCCACGTCGCGCAGATAGACCGTAGCACCGTTCACCGCACGGACCGGCAGGTTGTTGAGCTCATCCATGACGCGCGGCGAATTATTGAGCTTGATCTGGTAATCCTTCTCGCCGATCTTAGCGGTCCCGGACGGAAAAATCAGGTTCTGATTTGCCACTGCGTTCGAAATATCCGTCGCCGAAAGGCCCTTGGCGAACATCTGGTCGGGGTTCAGATCGATCATCACCGACCGGAACTTTCCGCCATACGGAAGCGGCACCGCCGCGCCCTGGATGGTTGCCAACTGAGTGCGGATGAAGTTCTGCCCCAGGTCGAACAGCTCCTGTTCACTCAGCGTCTGGCTTTCCAAACCCAGTTGGATGATGGGTACGCTCGAAGCATCGTATTTGATGATGCTGGGCGGCGTGATGGCCGGCGGCAGGGCGCGCAGCAGCGCATTCGAGATGGCGGTGATCTGTGCCAGCGCCAGTTCCACCTTGGCGTTGGGCTGGAGGTATACGCGGGTCACGGTCACGCCGTTATACGCCTGCGACTCGATATGCTCGATGTCGTTCACGGTAGTAGTCATCGAGCGCTCGAAGAACGTCAGGATGCGCTTCTCCATCTCATCGGGCGCCATGCCCGTGTACTGCCAGACCACGCTGACCACCGGGATATCGATGTAAGGAAAGATATCTACCGGCATGGTGATAATGGCCGAGCCGCCCAGAATCGCGATCAGCAGTGAGACCACGACGAAGGTGTAGGGCCGGCGTAAGGCTAATCTAACAATCCACATGGTTTATGCACGCTATGGCAGGAAAGAGAAAATCTCAGGAACTAACTTTAATGATATCCGATAGTTCCAATTATTGGATGACGCCTCCGGAGCACAGGCTGGTAGCCATTTCGAGTCATGGGGAGTGGCTTCCTGGCCCCGCCGCCCCGTTCTCAATCCTCGCTGGCTCGCCCTAAAAGGTGCGCCTAAAGGTGAATTATACCGCGCTGAATGGCCGCGGTGGCAGCCTGGGTACGGTCCTGCACACCCAGTTTGCTCAGAATATTCTTCACGTGATTCTTTACTGTATGTTCCGCAATGCTCAGAGTGTACGCGATTTGCTTGTTCGCCTGGCCGCGCACAATCAGCCCCAGAACCTGGACCTCCCGCGCGCTCAGATCGGGCCGGGGCAGTTGCGCCGCCAGGGACGCGGCCACTGCCGCGGGCAGATAGGTCTGGCCGGCGTGCACGGCGCGGATGGCTTTCAGCAGCTCATCATGGAGCACATCCTTGGTGAGATACGCGTGAACCCCCGCCGCCAGCGCACGGCGGATGTCCTCGTCCCCCCCGTAGGTGGTCAGCGCGATCATTCTGGCTCCGGGGTACTCGGCTCGAATGGCCGTGGCGGCTTCCACACCGCCCATGCCGGGCATCCGCAGATCCAACAGCGTCACGTCCGGCTGATGCTTGCGAAAAAGCTCCACCGCCTGGTGGCCGTTCGAAGCCTCTGCCACCACGGTCATATCCGGCTGCATGTTGACGATGGTGCTGACGCCCACCCGCGCCACCAGGTGATCCTCGGCAACTAGTATTCGTATCGTATCGCTCATAGCATCACTCGCAAGCATTGGCTCATGGCAGGGGCACCATCACTTCAACTTTGGTTCCTTCTCCCGGATGGCTCGACAGGTGCAGTTCACCGCCCAGCCGTTCCGCGCGTTCGCGCATCCCCATCAATCCGAAGTGGCCGCCCCGCGATTGAAAGACATCCGCCTGGTCGAATCCCCGGCCGTTATCCACAATCCGCAGATATAGCTTGCGCGCTTCCATATGTAGTTTCACCCAGATCTTGCTGGCTCCGGCATGCTTCAGCACGTTGGTCACGGCCTCCTGCGCAATTCGTAGAAGGTGCTGCTCCATCTCTTCGGACAGTTCGCGCGGCGCCCCCGCATCCACCATCACATCCACGTGAACTCCCGATCCGGCCGTCCACATCCGCGTGCCGGTTTCGATGGCCGCGGCCAGGTCATGCCCCTCGAGCGCAGAGGCTCGCAGATCCATCACCGAACGGCGCGCCTCGGTCAGGCTGTGCCGCGCCATGCGGCGGGCCAGATCCAGGTACTTGCGGGCAGACGACTTCTCATCGGGCATGCACATCGCCACGGCGTCAAGTTGCGATGAGATGCCCACGAAGCCCTGCGCCAGCGTGTCGTGAATCTCGCGCGCCAGGCGCGTCCTCTCCTCCAGCACCAGCGCGAAGCGATAGCGGATCTGCCGCAGCCGTAACTGATAAATTGTCCAGGCGGCGGCCGCAAACAGAATGGCGCAGAGCACGCGGAACCAGGCTGTGTCGTAATATCGCGGCAGTACCTCGAAATCATAAGACCGCTCGGCAGCCGGTCCGCCCGGCAACTCGGCCCGCACCCCGAAGCGGTAATGACCGTGGCCCAGGCTGTTGTAATTGATCACGCGCCTGGTTCCCGCGAGTACCCAATTCTTGTCCAGCCCTTCCAGCTTGTACGAATACTGGAGCCGCTCCGGGGCGCTCAGATAAATTCCCGTATATCTTATTTGCAGCCGCTCGCTTGAAGGCGCCAGCCGTGCCGGCCGCCCCAGGTCCAACGGCGTTCCGTTAGCCGTCATTTCCACCAGCTGGACGGCAGGCGCTACCGGAATCTGCTTACGCGCACCGGGGTCGAGCACAGCCAATCCGCGGCCCGTGGTGAACCAAAGGCGGCCGTCCGCGGTCCGGGTGCCGCCGCCGGCTTTGGGAAAACCCGGTGCGCATTGCGCGCTGCGCAAGCCATCCTCCACGCCGTAATTCTCGGGCTCCAGGACGGCCCGTTTATGGTCCGTGAAATCGCGCAACTGGCGCTTGGAGATTCGGCAGATCCCGCGCGTGGTACTGAGCCACAGCGAGTCGCCGTCGTCGGAAACCTTGGCCACGTTATCGCTCAGCAGCCCGTCCTTCGCCGTGTAATGCGAGAACCGGCCTTTGCGCAGGACATTCAGGCCGCCGCCGAAAGTGCCGATCCATAGGGCGCCATCGGAGTCCTCATAGAGCGATCGTATCTCACCGCTGGAAAGGCCGTCGGCTGTGGTGAACAACCGCTGGTCATGCTGCCTGATACGCCACAATCCTTTACCGTAAGTTCCGGCCCAGATGGTTCCATCGCTGCCTTCGTAGAGTGTGGCTGCGAAGTCGATCAGCAACAGCCCGCCGGGAACCACCCTGCGGAACTCATTGCCGCGGAGCACGCCGACACCGCTCGGAGTTGCCATCCAAAGCTGGCCCTGCCGGTCTTCGAGCGCGTCGAACATAGCCCTCCGCCCCAGCGGGTCGGGCGGCGAATAGTTGCGGAAGTGCGTCCCTTCCATACGGGACAGGCCGACGCGCGTGCTCACCAGCAGGTCGCCGTTCGAGGTCTCGCGAATCTGGAACACTTCGTTATCCGGCAGGCCGTCGCGCATGGTGAAGCGGCGGCGGGTGCCCCCGGAAAACAACATCAGGCCGCTATCGCGAAAGCCCACCCAAACGCGGCCGGCGCGATCCTGAAAGACGTTATTCGGCTCATCGGCCGGCAGCCCTTCGGGCTCGCCATACACCGTAAAGATGTCACTGCGCAGGCGGTTCAGCCCGCCGTTCGATCCGACCCACAGGTTGCCCTCGCGGTCTTCAAACAGGCACCGCACCAGGTCCGCATCGTGGCCGGCCTGGCGCGAGCTCACAAACCGGCTGCCTTCCAGGCGCGCAAAACCGTTGTTCGTACCGGCCCAGATATTGCCGTCGCGGTCCTGCCACAGGGCCCGCACGCCCCCGTCGGGCAACCCATCCAGCGTATTGAACTTTCGGATTTTGCCGCCGGCCGTCCTCTCGAAAATGCCTTGATTGCCGCCCACCCACAAATTGTCGTCGCGATCGGCAATCATGCTCAGCACCACCGTACCACCCAAAATTTCCGGTTCGATCATGGTCACGAACTTGCCGCCAGACATCTTTACGACACGGCTGAATCCGGCGACCCACAGGTCGTGATGCCGGTCCTCGCACACCGCGCGCACCGAAGTCACCGGGATATCGATCTCCGGCGCGAAATTGGTGAACTTGCCGTCCTGGTAACGGCTCAGATAGAGCCCGGCCACCAGCCAGAGCGTGCCCTCGTGGTCCGAATACAGCCCCGTAATGGCGTTGTCGGGCAGACCCTGCTTCACCGTGAACGTGCGGAAGCGGCGGTCGCGATACTGCGCCAAACCGTTCGACGTGCCGATCCACAACGATCCGTCCCCGGTCGCCGCCAGCGCCGTGATGGAGTTGGATGGCAAATCGCCGTCTGCCTTGTTGAACACCACGAACTCATAGCCGTCGAATCGCGCCAGACCTTCGTCGGTGCCCAGCCAAAGATACCCGTCGATGGTTTGCGCAATCGCGCGGATGGTGTCCTGGGGCAGGCCATGCTGCTGGGTCCACTGCGTGTGCGAATACTGCGTCAGGCTCATGCGCGGATCAAGCGCCAGCGCGTGCCTGGCGAGCATGGCACAGAATACAGCCGCAACTATGCGCATTCCCGGCTGACGCAGAAACTTTCCTCCCGGCCCAACACTAGTGATTATAATGGTTCAAAACCAAAAGGGACTGCCTATGCCCAAGGAACTCCAGATTCAGTGTCCCGACGGCCAGACGAAAACCATTGCGCTTACTGGAGAGCGCCTTTCCATCGGCCGCTCCAGTGCAGCGGAGCTCTGTTTTCCGGAGGACGCCGGGCTCTCGCGACAGCACTTCGCTTTTGAAAACCAGGGCGAAGACTGGACCGTGCAGGACCTCGGCAGCAAGAATGGCACCTTCGTCAACAATATCCCGCTCAAGGCCCGTTTGATCCTCAAACCCGGCGATCGCATCACCGCCGGCCACCTGGTGATCGTCTACGCGCCCGATGCCGCCAATGCCAATGATGGCGTGGTGGTTTTCGAAGGCGGCGACACCAGCTCCCCCAGCACCTCCACGGTGATCACCAGCCTGGAGGGCGCGCTCAACAACCAGACCATGGCGGTTGAGCGCGGCGGCTCCAAGTCTTCCGCGCCCATGCAAGCTCTCATCCGCGCCGGGCAGGAGCTTTCGGAAAACCGTCCGCTCAACGAACTCTTCCCGGTGATCCTCGATCTGGCCATTCAGGCCGTCAACGCCCAGCGCGGAGTCCTTCTGCTTCTGGAAGGCGATACGCTTGTTGCCAGGGCGCACAAGGGCGATGGCTTCCGCATCAGCACCGCCGTCCGCGACCGTGTGATCAACGAAAAATCTTCCATCCTGGTGCGCGACGCCCAGTTGGACGACGCTTTCAAAGGCCGCATGAGCATCGTGGAACAGAAGGTCCACACCATGATGGCCGCTCCACTCCAGGCTAAGGAGCGCATCATCGGCCTCATCTACCTGGACTCGCCTTTCATTATCCGCGAGTTCACGAAGGACGACCTGAGCCTGCTCACCGTGATGGCCAACGTAGCCGCCATCCGCATCGAAAACGCGCGCCTCGCCGAAGTGGAAGCGGCCGAGCGCATCATGAAGCGCGATCTGGATCAAGCCGCAGACATCCAGGGCCGCATGTTGCCGGACCATGCGCCTATCGTGCACGGCGCCGAACTGGCGGGCTTCAACCTTCCATGCCGCACGGTGGGCGGCGACTACTACGATTTTTTCCCGTATCCCGATGGCAAGGTCGGTCTCACCCTGGGCGACGTCTCCGGCAAGGGTATGCCCGCATCCCTGATGATGGCTGAGCTCCACGCCCGCGTGCAAGTGCTGGCTGAGGATCCCGGAGATTTGGGAGCCTTTATGGTGCGCCTGAATAAGGCTACCAGCGCCAAGTGCCCCAGCAACCGGTTCGTCACTTTCTTCTTCTGCGTGCTGGACCCGGCCACGGGCGCATTGTCCTATGCCAACGCCGGCCACAATCCGCCCATCCTGGTGCGCGCCGACGGAACCGCCGAAATGCTGGAAGGCGGAGGCCCCGTGCTGGGAATTCTTGCCACCGCGCCCTACTCGGAGATGAACGCCAATCTCAACTCCGGCGACATGCTGGTGCTCTATAGCGACGGCGTCACCGAGGCCAACAACCCGGCTTTCGACGAATTCGACGAAGAGCGTTTCATTGACGTGCTGAAGCACCACCGCGACCAACCCGCCGCGGCCATTGTGGACGCCGTTACCAAGGCGCTCACCGAATTCTGCGCCGGCGCACCGCAAGCCGACGACATCACGCTGGCAGTGGCGAAACGCCTGTAGCTCCCTATACCAGCTGTAGCTGCGCATACCAGCTGTAGCTCCGTATACCAGCTAAAGTGGAGTTGCATGATCACCGACCTGGTGCAGATCCGTCTGCTCGGCGAAAAAAAGCGCGCCGAAAATGAGCGGTTCCGCAAACACATGAAGTCGCGCGACCACTCCGATCGGATTCTGCGCCGCGTAGCGGAGGGCATCGAGGAACAGATCGATTGCACTACCTGCGCCAACTGCTGCAAAGTGGCCACCACCAAAGTCTCCGAGCGCGACGTGGAGCACCTGGCGCGGTATCTCGGGCTGAAGGTTTCGCAATTCCTGCAGGAGTACACGGAGCAGAGTCAGGAAGAAGGCACCGTCCTGCGGCGCACCAAAGAAACCGGCTGCGTGTTTCTGGACGGGACTACATGTACCGTGTACGATGCGCGGCCGGAGACTTGCCAGAAGTTTCCGCACGTGGTGCGCGGCAACGGGTCGATCGTCAGCCGCATGCGGCAGTTCGCGGATCGGGCCTGCTACTGCCCCATCGTGTATAATTCGCTCGAAGCGTTTAAGAAGGAACTGGGATTCACCCGATAGCCGAGTGTTTTCATGGTGGAGTGCTAAGGGAGACATTACCTCGTTGACATCTGTCGACGTTGGGCCCAATATTGCAATCACACCCCCTGGAGATTATATGGCAACCACAGAACCCGCCGACCCTGTACAGAAAAACACGGAGCAGAAATTGTCCGGCATCGGCGCCACCGAAGATCAGATGGATATGAAGGGAACCGTAGCCCAGCACAGCGACCGCAAGGGAACCAAGATCGAAGACCTTGCGGGAACGGGCGAACAGGATTCACCGGGTGGCTAGCTGCACCCACTAACGGTATAACAAGTACTGATCCCGCAGCTTCACGAAGCTCTCCACAGCATCCTGAAAGCTTTGCAGAATCGTGCGCGGATCTTCCCCAGCCTGGATTCGCCGGATCACATCCTCACTGCCAATCAGCTTTTTGCCGCCCGAAAAATCGATCTTCCCCGGATACAGCTTTTGAATCGCAACCGCGAGCTCCAGGCCCAGCCGCGTAGCATCAACCTGTTCGCGGTTGGTGATCACGAAGCGCACGCCTTCGATTTTGATGCCTTTGAAATTGGATTCGGACGGCGTGAAGCTGGTTGGGTAGACGCGAACGCCGGGGATGCCGCGCTGGTTTAGAAACGAAGCCAATTCGTGGCCGCCGATAAAGTCCGCGCCCACCTGTTCGAAGGGCGAGTCGGTCCCCCTCCCCACGGAAATATTTCTCGCAAACTCCAGCAGGCACAGGCCGGGATAGAGTACGGCCGCGTTCAGGCTGCGCATGTTGGGCGAGGGGTTGACCCAGGAGACGCCGGTGGCATCGAACCAATCGCCGCGGTTCCAGTCCGCCATCGGGATCACGGTCAGCTTGGCGCCGAGCTGGTTTTCGCCATTGAACAGGCGGGCCAGTTCACCCATCGTCATGCCGTGGCGCACCGGCTCACCGGCCATGTAGCCGACAAACGACTTGTTGGCCGCGTCCATCATCGGGCCTTCGACATGCGCGCCCGTGATCGGGTTGGGACGGTCCAGCACGTAAAACTGGATGTTGGCCTTGGCCGCGGCCTCCAGAGCGTAAGCCATGGTGGTTTCGAAAGTGTAGAAACGGACGCCCACGTCTTGAATATCGTAGACCAGCGCGTCGATGCCCTGAAGCATTTCGGGCGTTGGCCGCAGCGTCTTGCCGTACAGGCTGAAAACCTTGATGCCGGTGGCGCGGTCTTCGTTGTCCTGAATGCCGGGCCGGTCTTCGGCGCCGAGGAAGCCGTGCTCGGGCGAAAACAGCGCTGCCACATCAATGCCCGCCTGCTTCATCAGATCGATATTGCGGCGGCCCTGGTGGTCCAGACCACTCTGGTTGGTGATAAGACCCACGCGCTTGCCGCGCAGCGGCAGAAATTTCTGCGCCACCAGAACGTCGAGCCCCGTAAGGGTGGCGCCCGTGCGGTTCACCTGGCGGCGCCCGCCGGCACCCGCAAGCGTCTCGTTGTAGCCCGTGAGCGTGACGTTCTGCGTGATCATGCCGGCGGCCGCGGCCACGATGGTCGCGACCTCAGCGCGCAGGGGCGTAATGGCAGGCCGCAGGCTCGGATGGACGCTGTTGGCCATCAGGATCACATAGCTTCTGGTGGACGGGTCGATCCAGACGGAGGTGCCCGTGAACCCGGTATGACCGAAGGAACCGATGGGGAAGAGTTCGCCGCGATTGGCGGAGAAGGGCGAATCGATATCCCAGCCGAGGCCGCGGAGAATGGTCTGGTCGGGCGGAGTCTGCGGTTCGGTGAACTTAGCGACGGTAAGCTTGCTGAACACGCGCACGCCATCCAGTTCCCCACCGTTGATCATCATCTGGGCGAAGCGCGCCAGGTCGGCAGCCGTGGAGAAGAGCCCCGCGTGGCCCGCCACACCTCCCATGAAACGTGACGTAGGGTCATGCACTACGCCCCGCAGCGGGAAGGCGTTGGTGGCCGGGCGCTCGGTGGGAGCGATTCGCGGAATCCATGACGCCGGCGGAAGAAACGTGGTCTCCTTCATAGCCAGCGGAAGAAAAATATTCTGCCGCGCATACTCATTCAGCGGCTGGCCGCTCAGACGGTGCACCAGTTCACCCAGAAGGATGAAGTTGATATCGCTGTAAACGAAACGCACGCCCGGCGGCCCGGCGGGCTTATCCACATAAGCCAGGTGTAGGCCGGTTTCGTTACCGCTCCACTCCGGCTTGAGAGGCACATCGGGCGCCATGCCGGAGAAGTGCGTGAACAAATTGCGGATCGTGATGTCGCTCTTGCCGCCCTGAAACTCGGGGATGTAGTCCGTGATTTTATCGTTAAGCCGGAACTTGCCCTGCTCGAAAAGCTTCATGAGCGAAGAAGTCGTGGCGATGACCTTGGTCAGCGAAGCGCAATCGAAAATGGTGTCCACGGTCATGGCTTCCCGCTGCGGCACCAGTGCGCGGTAGCCATAAGCCTTGCGATAGATCGCCTGGCCGTCATGTCCCGCGATCAGTACGGCGCCGGGAAGGCGGCCCGCGGCGATGGCCTGGTTGATGGCATCGTCTACGGCCTGTGCGCCGGAGAAAGACTGCGCGGAGAGCGCTGTGGCAGCAAATGCTGCCCAGCAGAGAAGCTTCATATAGGTTAATGATACTGTGCCGGCCCGATAGCCGGCATGGCAAGCTAAAGCTTGCTCCACGCCTACGGCAGGTGGGTGGCGCCCATCAGAAATTTATCGATGGCGCGCGCGGCTTTGCGCCCTTCGGCAATCGCCCAGACTACCAGCGACTGCCCCCTGCGCATGTCGCCGGCGGCAAAAACGCCAGGCACGGACGAACTGTAACCGGCTCCCGTGGCGACGTTCCCGCGCTTGTCCAGATCCACGCCCAACTGCTCGATCAAGCCGCTTTTCACCGGGCCGGTGAAGCCCATTGCCAGCAGCACCAGATCGGCATCGAGCGTGAACTCAGTGCCCGGCTGCGCCTCAAATGCGGGCGGGGGGCCAATCCGAATGGCGTGCAGCTGCTTCACGTTGCCGTGCCCATCGCCCGTGAACTTCACGGTGTTCACACTCCAGTCTCGCGTGCCGCCTTCCTCGTGCGAGCTTTCCACGCGCAACTGCATGGGCCACATGGGCCACGGCGTGGCAGGGGACCGCGTATCGGGCGGCTTGGGCAGCAGTTCGAACTGCGCTATGGACCGCGCTCCCTGGCGGTGGCTGGTGCCCAGACAATCGGCGCCGGTATCTCCGCCGCCGATGATCACCACGCGCTTACCAGTAGCCAGAATGGCGCCTGCCTCAGGCACCGCGTCGCCCTCATTGCGTTTGTTCTGCTGCGGCAGAAACTCCATGGCGAAGTGAATGCCCTTCAACTCACGGCCCGGCACGTTCAGGTTGCGCGGGTGTTCCGCGCCCCCGGCCAGCAGAATCGCGTGGAACTGATCCTGCAGGTCGGCCACTGCAACATTGCCGCCCACGTGGGCATTGGTTTGGAACTCCACGCCCTCTCCGCGCATCTGTTCTATCCGCCGGTCGATGAGGTGCTTCTCCATCTTGAAATTGGGAATGCCGTAGCGCAGCAACCCGCCGATGCGGTCGTTCTTTTCAAAGACCGTCACATCGTGTCCGGCGCGCGCCAGTTGTTGCGCGGCAGCCAGGCCGGCGGGCCCGGATCCAATCACGGCAACGCGCTTGCCGGTATGAGTCGCGGCCGGCTCGGGTTTAATGAAACCCTCCTCGAAGCCGCGGTCCACGATGGTCTTCTCAATCTGCTTGATCGTGACCGGCGGCTCGCTGATCCCCAGAACACAGGCGGCTTCGCACGGCGCCGGACAAATGCGGCCGGTGAATTCCGGAAAGTTGTTGGTGGCGTGCAGCTGCCGGATGGCTTCGTGCCAGCGCCCGCGATACACCAGGTCGTTCCAATCCGGAATGATGTTGGTCAGCGGACAACCGGTGTGACAGAAGGGAACGCCGCAATCCATGCATCGTCCGGCTTGCGTGACGATGCTGTCTTCTGGAAACGGCTGGTAGATTTCGAACCAGTCCTTGATGCGCTCGGCCGGCGGGCGACGCTTGGGAAGTTCGCGGGTGTGCTCCAGGAAACCGGTGACTTTTCCCATTACGCCGTAGCCTTCATCCTTTCGCTGAGGCGCGGCACACCCAACACCCTCTGGTACTCATGTGGGAAGACCTTGACGAACTTGTCGATTATGATCTCCCAATTCTCCAGAATCCACTTGCCACGCGGGCTTCCGGTGAGTTCCACGTGTCTGAAAATCATGGATTGCAGCACCTGGATATCTTCATCGCAAACGGGCTCCAGGTCCACTCCGGCCGTGTTGCAGCGCTTCTCGGCGAAGTCGCCCTTTTCATCCAGCACGTAGGCAATGCCTCCGCTCATACCGGCAGCGAAGTTGCGGCCGCATTTGCCCAGCACCACCACGGTGCCGTTAGTCATGTACTCGCAGCCATGATCGCCCAGGCCTTCCACCACGGCTTGAGCGCCGGAGTTGCGCACCGCGAAGCGTTCGCCGCCCACGCCGTTAAAGTAGGCTTCTCCGCTGGTGGCGCCATAGAGCGCCACGTTGCCGATCAGGATGTTTTCCTCGGGCAGGAACGTGGAAGCACGCGGCGGGTAGACGATGACCTTTCCGCCGGAGAGCCCTTTGCCCACGTAATCGTTGGCGTCGCCTTCCAATTCCAGGGTCACGCCTTTGGCCAGGAAGGCGCCGAAACTCTGGCCGGCCGAGCCCCGGAACTGGCAGTGAATAGTGTCGTCGGGCAAGCCGGCCGAACCATAGCGCCGCGCAATCTCGCCTGAAAGCATGGCCCCCACGGTGCGATGAATATTGCGGATGGGCAGCATGATCTCGATCGGCGTGCCGTTCTCGAGCGCCTCGCCCGCGTGTTCAATCAGCTTATAGTCCAGCGCCGCGGAAAGCCCATGATCCTGCGCCTGGACACAGCGCCGCGCGATGCGCCTGGGCGTCTGCGGATTGTATAGGATCGCCGAAAGGTCAATGCCCTTGGCTTTCCAATGGTCCTGGGCAGCGCGCGCTTCCAGCATATCCACGCGTCCCACCATCTCATCGAACGTGCGGAAACCCATCTGGGCCATGTAACGCCGCACCTGCTCGGCGATGAAGAAAAAGAAATTGATGGCGTTCTCAGGCGTGCCCTGGAATTTGGCGCGCAAGGCCGGGTCTTGCGTGGCGATGCCCACCGGACAGGTGTTGAGGTGGCACTTGCGCATCATGATGCAGCCCATGGCCACCAGTGGCGCGGTGGAGAAACCGAACTCCTCTGCGCCCAGCAGCGCGGCGATAGTAACATCGCGACCGGTCTGCAGCTTGCCATCGGTCTGCACGCGGATGCGTCCGCGCAGGTCGTTCATCACCAGCACCTGGTGGGCTTCGGCAAGCCCGAGCTCCCATGGCACGCCGGCATGTTTAATGGAACTGAGCGGCGAGGCGCCGGTGCCGCCCGAGTCGCCCGAAATCAGCACTACGTCGGCATGCGCCTTGGCCACACCCGCGGCCACAGTCCCCACTCCCACTTCGGCTACCAGCTTCACGGAAATGCGCGCGCGCGGATTGACGTTCTTGAGATCGTAGATGAGCTGCGCCAAATCTTCAATCGAATAAATGTCGTGGTGCGGCGGCGGCGAAATCAGCCCCACGCCGGGAATGGAATGGCGCACGCGGGCAATGGTGGCGTCCACTTTGTGGCCCGGAAGCTGGCCGCCCTCGCCGGGCTTGGCGCCCTGGGCCATCTTGATCTGCAACTCATCGGCGTTGATCAGATAGTTGGTGGTTACGCCGAATCGCGCCGAAGCAACCTGTTTGATGGCGCTGCGCCGTTCGGTGCCGAAGCGCTCCTCGTCTTCCCCGCCCTCGCCGGTATTGGACTTGCCGCCAATCCGGTTCATGGCAATGGCCAGGGTCTCGTGAGCTTCCTTAGAGATTGAGCCGTACGACATCGCGCCCGTGGCAAAGCGCTTCACGATATCCTTGGCCTCTTCCACTTCTTCCAGCGGAATCGGATCGCCATGCTTGATTTCGAGCAGCCCGCGCAGGGTGCAGAGTTGGCGGCTCTGGCGGTCCAAAAGCTCGGTGTATTCCTGAAAGGTCGGGAAACTCTCGCTGCGAACGGCGTGCTGCAGTTTAGCGATGGTGTCCGGATTGTACAGATGATACTCGCCGCGCGTACGGAACTGATAGTTGCCGCCCACCGCCAGTTCGGTGTCGGAATCGGTGAGGGGCGCGTAGGCGTACCGGTGTTTGAGAACGGCTTCTTGCGCCAGTACCTCGAGCCCCACGCCTTCAATTCGCGAGACCGTGCCGGTGAAATACTTTTCGATCAGATCTTTGTTGAGGCCGATAGCCTCAAACACCTGGGCCCCGCGATAGCTTTGCAGGGTGGAGATCCCCATCTTCGAGAAAGTCTTCAGCAGCCCCTTGTTGATGGATTTGGAGTAATTGTAGATGGCCTTCTGCGCTTCGGCGGGCGAGTCGTAGCCCTGCGCTACGGTCTCCACAGCCAGATAGGGATTCACGGCGCTGGCTCCGTAGCCGATCAACAACGCGAAGTGCATGACCTCGCGAGGCTCTCCGGATTCTATGATCAGCGCCACTTGCGTACGCGTCTCTTCGCGCACCAGATGGTTGTGAACCGCGGTCAGCGCCAGCAGGCTGGGGATGGGCGCGTAATCCGGATCCACGCCGCGGTCGGAAAGAATCAGCAAGGTGTAGCCAGACTGGATGGCCAGCGAGGCGCGCCGGCAAAGCTGCGTCAGCGCGCGCTCCAGGCCCTTGGCCCCCTGGTCCACTTCAAACAGCATGGGCAGCGTGTTAGCCAGAAAATCACCCTGCGAAACACGGCGCAGCTTTTCCAGATCGCGATTGCTCAGAATAGGGTGCGGCAGCTTGAGCGTATGGCAGTGCTGCGGCGTTTCGGCCAGGATGTTGCGCTCCGTGCCGATATAGCTGGTGAGCGACATCACCATCTCTTCGCGAATGGGGTCGATGGGCGGATTGGTCACCTGCGCGAAAAGCTGCTTGAAATAATTGAACAGCGGCTGCGGCTTATCCGAAAGACAGGCCAGGGGCGTGTCGGTGCCCATGGAGCCGACCGGCTCTTCGCCCTTTTCAGCCATGGGCCCGAGAATCATGCGGACGTCTTCGTCGGTGTAGCCGAAGGCGCGCTGGCGGCTCAGCAGCGTGGCGCAATCGGAGCCGTGTTCACGCGGCGGCTCGGCCAGTTGGTCCAGGGTGATCTGGTTTTCCTTGAGCCAGAGCTGGTAGGGGTTGCGCCCGTAGAGACTGCGCTTGAGCTCCTTGTCGGAAACAATGCGGCCTTCCACGGTATCCACCAGCAGCATTTTGCCCGGCTGCAGGCGGCCCTTGAGCTTGACGTCTTCGGGCTTCACCGGCAGCACTCCGGTCTCCGAGGCCATGATCACCAGATCGTCGCGGGTGACAAGGTAGCGCGCGGGACGCAGACCGTTGCGGTCCAGCGTGGCGCCGATGGAGCGGCCGTCGGTGAAGGCGATGGCCGCCGGGCCGTCCCAGGGTTCCATCAGCGAGGCGTGGTACTCGTAAAAGGCCCGCTTCTGCGGATTCATGTGCGGATTATGGTCCCAGGCTTCGGGCACCAGCATGGCCATGGCGTGCGCGATGCCGCGGCCGGACATTACCAGCAGTTCCAGCGCATTATCGAAGGCCGCCGAATCACTGCCGCCCGGCTGGATAATGGGGAACATCTTCTTGATGTCGTCGCCAAACAGAGGCGAGGCCAGCACCGACTGGCGGGCATGCATCCAATTGACGTTGCCACGCACGGTATTGATTTCGCCGTTGTGCGCGATGTAGCGGTACGGATGCGCCAGGTGCCAGGTGGGGAACGTGTTGGTGGAGAAGCGCTGGTGCACCAGGCAGAGAGCGCTGACCACATCGGGGTCGCTGAGCTCGGGGTAGAAGTTGGCGATCTGCGGCGCCAGCAGCAGGCCCTTATAGATGATGGTGCGGCAGGAAAACGAAGGGACGTAAAAGAAATCCTTGTCGGGCAGATCGGATTTCGAGATTTCGGATTCGGCACGCTTGCGAATAATGTACAGCTTGCGCTCGAGCTGCTCCTCGGTCATGCCCTTGTTTGCCCCGGAAGCGCCACGGCCCACAAAAATCTGCTGGATGTATGGCTGCGAAGCCCTCGCCACGCGCCCGATGGCGGCGCCTTGGATAGGAGTGTCGCGCCAACCGAGGACGGTCAGGCCCTCCTCGCGGACGATGCGCTCGATGATGCCTTCGCACACCAGCCGTGGATGGGGCTCCACCGGCAGAAACGTCATCCCCACACCGTATTCGCCGGCTCCGGGCAGCGTGAAGCCCAGCTTGGCGCACTCGCGCACGAAAAATTTGTGAGGAATCTGGATCAGCACTCCGGCGCCATCGCCGGTTTCCGGATCGCACCCACAGGCGCCGCGGTGCGTCAGGTTGATCAGAACCTGAATCCCTTTGACGATAATGTCGTGAGACTTCTGCCCCTTGATGTGGGCAACGAAGCCAATTCCGCAGGCGTCATGTTCGTGGCGGGGATCGTAGAGGCCCTGCGCGCTGGGTAGGCCGCTGCTCACAATATTTTCACTCATACAAGGAGTCTCGGGGAATTACAAAAAAGAGTGTACCAACCTTTGCAGTATTAGACAAGGGGAATTTACCTCACGCCAAAATTAGGGTAGCTTATGATATGATATTCGCGTGGCCATCTGGGAACTTAACCTTTTCAAAGAGATAGCAGCGACACGTAGTATGAGCAAAGGTGCCGAACATTGCGGAGTCAGCCAATCGGCCGCTAGCCAGCATGTGCAGGAAGTGGAGCGCAGGCTGGGGGTGGCGCTGTTCGACCGCAGCAAACGGCCGCTAGAAGTGACCGCCGCGGGCAAACTCTACGCCGAGTTTTGCCGCGACGTTTTACGCCGCGAAGAAGAATTCACGATGGCGCTCGAATCCGTCAAAGGCGACGTGGAGGGCACCGTGCGAGTGGTGTCGATCTATTCCACGGGGCTTTCCGAAATGGGCCGCCTGCAGGAGGAATTCTCGGCGCGGTATCCCACCGCACAACTCCACGTGGAGTACATGCGCCCGGATAAGGTCTACGACGCGGTGCGAAACGATACCGCCGATCTCGGCCTGGTGAGCTTCCCCGAGTCCAGCCGCGAAATCACGGCGATTCCGTGGCGCAACGAAGAGATGCAGGTGGCCGTGCCGCCCGCGCATGCACTCGCCCAACGGGATTTCGTCTATCCCGCCGACCTGAACGGCCAGGACTTCATTGGCTTCGATGAAGACCTTTCGATCCGCCGTGAGCTGGACCGCTTCCTGCGCGGCCAGGGCGTCGAAGTGAAAATCGTCATGCACTTCGATAATGTCCAGATGATCAAGGAAGCCGTCGGCCTGGGCCGAGGCATCAGCCTGCTGCCCGCGCGCACCATGCTAGCGGAAATCAAGCAGGGGCGGCTGGTTGCAGTGAAGCTACTCGCGCCGGATCTGGTGAGGCCGGTGGGCATTGTGCATCGCAAGCGGAAGAAGTTCAATCGGGCGGCGCAGGCGTTCCTGGAATTGCTGGTAGGGGACGGAGCTGGCAGGGATGGGGTCAACGGGGCAGCTTCGTAGCAGTTTGACAAAAATGCTTCCGGCCGCGGATAAGCGCACGCGGATTCGTTATCGGCGCCTAACTGCGTTCATCCGCCGGCAATTCGTTTCTGGCCAGTTTTTTCATCGTCTTGTCCGGAGCGCCCGGCTACGAGGTCATTTCTACGAGAAGACGACTACACAGCCAAGTGGATTGGCTACACTAAGCCTTGATCGAGGAGCAATTTTGACCCAGCCGGCGTCTCCAGTGTTTGCTGTTTTTTGTCTACTACCCGTCGCTTGTATGAGTCAGACATTCTCATTGAGTGGCTATGCCATCAATGGTTTGAGCGGCGGCCCGATGTCCGAAGTGAAGCTTCACCTCGAAGGGACGAAAGAGAACGTCCCGGAAAGCGGAATCCGCGGCGCAATTGCTTTGACGGCCGCTCCCGATTCCGATGGCCACTTTGTATTTGCCGGACTCTCCGCGGGACACTACGAACTTCAGGCTGAATTGCCGCATGACATCGTGACATACGGCGATTTTGCTGATCCGCTGTACTTGGTTGGCCACCGCAGCATAGAGGTCGGCACGGGATGGGACGACAGGACCATCTTCTTCCGTATTGTGCCTCGCGCCGTCCTCAGCGGAACGATTCGCAACCGATACGGCGACCCGATCGGGCAAGCGGAGATCGAGGTCTACCGTTCCGTGCGGCGAGGGCCTCGCATTGCGTTTCCTGCCTTCGAAATGCTGTCCGGCAACACCGGGCGAGGCGGCCGGATCGGCCTCGTTGAGGTCGGCAGAACTGGTACCGATGATCAGGGCAAATACCGCCTGGAAGAACTATGGCCCGGAGAATATGTCATTTGCGCTTCGCTGCCCGCGTATCGTCGCATCCCTCCCAGCGGCGAAAGCGCTGCCCGGTACCGGCCTGGTACACCGGCTCAGATCTATGCTCGAAGCTGCTATCCCGACCCCGATTCACCTGGTGTCCATTTCCGCATCGACCCTGGCACGCGCCCACACCAGGATTTCACGCTGGACTCCACTCCCTCCTACAACATCAGATTCACAGGCGGGCCCGAACTGGACTCCAAAGCATTGTCCTCCGGTCGGGTGTGGCCTCTCTTCACGCTGAACCACTCTGACGCGACCGGTTCGCCGGTCGACCTTCGGGAGTCTACGCGGTTGCCCGGTTGGGGAGCTGAAGTGCGAAACGTTCCTCTAGGCAATTATGTCGTGGAGACCCGTGTAATTGATCTGGAGGGGCCGGGTTTCGTGGCGCGCCGCGAATTTACAGTATCCGACGGGCCACCAGCACCAATTGAGCTCCCTCCGATTCGCAGCGCGACGATCGACGTTCATATACTTGACGGAGACGGGATGAAGGTTGACGACAACTCGGCGACGGTCTTTCTTGTTCCCACGTCGGACGGAATGTTAGCTCAACGTCTCAGAAAGAGCTCGGGCTTGAGTCTCGACCCCGGCGCTTATTGGCTCTTCATTCGTGCGAAGGCGCCTCTATGCGCGGCATCGGCCCGGCTGGATGCAAAAGACGTCATAGAGCACCGTATCACGGTGGCTTCCGGCATGACCCTCCGGCTTGATGTGGAATTGGGGAGGCATTGCGGTAGCATCGGCATCCAAACCGTTGTCGGGGAATTCGCAGCCCCGTTCTCCGAATACCTGATCTTGCTGAGCGGAACTCCTCAAGAACCGGGCGAAGTAATCGCCGGCACCTCCGATGCGAAGGGGCATGCGTCAATTGGAGTGCTGCCGCCCGGCCGGTACTTACTATGGGCATGGCTGCCGGGTGCTCACGGATACCTTGGTCCCGATCTAGCTGATGCAGCGGTAAAGCCGGTTGAAGCGGTGGTCACGTCCGACCAAACCGCGTTCGTTTCAATAGAGGCGATCCGAGGAGGTTCAAAGTGAGAATGGCTCGATGGGTAGGAATCTCGTGGTTGGCCATATGCGCGGCGAGGCCTGCTTTGGGCCAGGTCGAGATTACGGGTTCGGTAGTGGATGCGGAAGACGGCAAACCAGTCGCCCACGCCCTCGCGACTGCTACAGTGTGGAAGAGCGAGGACCTTTCACACCCGGACCTGCTGGTTGTCCTCACGGGTGAGGACGGGAAATTCCACTTTACCGGACTGCCGGATGACAAGTTCGATATTGCCGTCGAGAAGGCCGGATACCTGGACGCGACCGGCCGAAGATACTCTCATGTACGGTCCATAATGAACGCGGATCTCACCATGCGTCTCACCCGGCAGGCCTTGATCAGCGGCACTGTGAAGGACGACCGTGGCTTACCCGTGCCGGGAGCGCAAGTAGTGGTCCAAGAGGGCACAGGCAAGGGTAGCTTTCGTTCCACTTATGCGACAGATTCAGATGGAGAATTTCGCGCCGCCACCTCTCGCGGAATTTATTATGTAGGGGTTTTGTCGCCGGGGGTTGGGACTTTGCTGCGCGCACAAGGGTTGTCGTTCACGCCCGTCTATTATTCCGGTCCGGACGGCGGTGACGTTCCAGTAGGGATCGACATGGTGCCCGGCCGTAAAGTTACGGTCGATCTGCGGGTATCACCGATTCCGGCTCGCGAGATCCGAGGACACCTGGATGACGGCGTGCTAATTGGAGTATCTGTGCTGCCGGCAGGGGACGACAATTATCGGGCAGTTTGGGGTGTCTCACGCCACGAGGAAAGGTCACGCGAATTCCGGATTTCCGGGCTGGCGCCGGGGGTCTATGTTCTCAGTTTCCAAGTCGTAGCTTCTTCCCAGTCAACCTTCTTGCGCAAGACAGTGCAAGTGGGCAACACGGATGTAACGGATCTGGTGGTGACGTCAGCTGATCGATAGCCGAGGCGGCAGACGAGCTGCAGCCATATGAACTATTTGATTAGCATTACCGGTCCACTTAGGCGGTTGTCGAGTTCCGGGTGTCCCACGCTTTCTCAGGTGCGGATAGCCTGTTGCGCTGGTCACTGGCGCTCCGTGTAGGCGTCTTTATCGGAAAGTGGCGACGATCTCGCCTCGCCGCGCGTTGCACAAACGACCCCCTTTCGGGACGTCAGCTTTATCCACGTGGCCGTGTTACGCCCTATCGTTCCTCCTGATGTCGGTAAAGCTGAGGACCGCCAATCCACGGGATGGCGACTTCGCGCTCACGCGGATTGCTTGTAGGTCTTTGCCTAATCAACGAACCGACGCAAATCACATATTTCGGACCACATCCAATCGCTAGCGCGGAGCCGGGACGACCGTAAGATCTACGACGCGGTGCGAAACGATACCGCCGATCTTGGTCTGGTGAGCTTTCCCGAACCCAGCCGCGAAATCACGGCGATTCCGTGGCGCAACGAAGAGATGCAGGTGGCCGTGCCGCCCGCGCATGCGTTCGCCCAACGGGATTTCGTCTATCCCGCCGACCTGAACGGCCAGGACTTCATTGGCTTCGATGAAGACCTTTCGATCCGCCGTGAGCTGGACCGCTTCCTGCGCGGCCAGGGCGTCGAAGTGAAAATCGTCATGCACTTCGATAATGTCCAGATGATCAAGGAAGCCGTCGGCCTGGGTCGAGGCATCAGCCTGCTGCCCGCGCGCACCATGCTGACGGAAATCAAGCAGGGGCGGCTGGTGGCGGTCAAACTTCTCGCCCCGGATCTGGTGAGGCCGGTGGGCATTGTGCATCGCAAGCGGAAGAAGTTCAATCGGGCGGCGCAGGCGTTCCTGGAATTGTTGGTGGGTGACGGAGCTGGCGGGGACACCAACGGTGCGGCGTTGTAGCAGTTTGCTGCGGACGAGTTTCCGGGCCGCGGATAAGCGCACGCGGATTCGTTATCGGCGCCTAACTGCGTTCATCCGCGGGCAACTCGTTTCTGGCCAGTTTTTCATCGTCTTGTCCGGAGCGCCCGGCTACGAGGTCATTTCTACGCGAAGGCGACGACGTTCATGGCTGCTGAAGTCCAGCGATGCGAACCGTTGAGCGCGAGTTCCTGCCCGTCTCTCGTGTACCGATCTATAGAATACAGACCGTAAAGCGCTGGCTTAGATTGCTTGCGAGCGAGCGTCTTACTGGTCCGGCATGGGTGCAGCGACGGCGTCGCAATCAAGTAGATAACCACCGCTGTTTTGCCAGCGGCGACAATGCGTCTCCGCCATAAACGAAACTGAAGGAGCGAATCCTGGAAAAGCCGACGCCGGCAGTCTAATTCTTCGATGGCGCGTAGCCTTGCCACAGGTATTCGAGAGCTTCCGACATGGTCTGCTGCTTCACGGCGCGATCGCCGTGGCCGGCGTTCTGCGCGAACACGAATTGATAATGATAGCCCTTGGCCGCGAGCTCTCGCGCCATGAATTCATTGGCGACTACGTGATCGTTCTGCATCGGGTCGAGAGTATAAAGGTCGCGATCGCCCACCTCCATCCACAACCGGATCGGCTTGCGCGGGTTTTTGGGGATCAAGTTCTCGTGAAACTCCCAGGCGCCATGCGGCGTTTCCGGATCCAGCGGCCACTGCGAGTTCACATAGCTGCCGGAATAGGTGAGGACGCGGTGGTACAGCTCGGGATGATACCAGGCCATGATCAATGCGCAGGAACCGCCGGAACTGCTTCCCATGGTCGCGCGGCCTTCGGGATCTTTGGTCAATTTCACGTTATATTGTTTTTCGACCAGCGGCAGCACTTCCTTCTCGACGAATTCGGCGTAGCGACCGGTCATGTTGTCGTATTCCAGGCCGCGTTCGCTGCCCGCCGCGTCGCCGCCGCCGTTACCTATGGAAACGGCGATCATCACCGGGACCTTTTTCTCCGCGATCAGGTTGTCGAGTGCGGTGAACAGGAGCCGGTCGGGGCCGTCGGCTCCTACGATGAACGGCGCGTCGGTGCCAGGAACATATTGTTTAGGGACATAAACCGCAACGCGGCGCGTGTAGGGAGCAGGATGGCTGGTGACGATCCGTTTGGCGGGATCGAGCGCGTCGGGGGCGCCAGGGGTCCTCGGCTCGCGGGCGATTCCGGGGTAAAATTTGCTGTCCGCCGATTCCATGGTGAAGTTGTACACGGTTCCCTGCGGCACGCCTTCGTGCACCGTCGACTCCGGCGCCGGTTTGTGAGTGGGGCCGAGGATGAAGTTGCCATCCACCGTTGCCGGAGCATTTTCGCCGTCCGGCAGTTCTTTCGCCATGACATAACCGGGCGTGTGCGAATCGCGCGTCGGCGGAGTCGGGCGGAGCCGCGCGGGGGGAGTCTGGGCCCTTGCCGACGTTAAGCTAATCGCGAGGAGGAACATGGCAGTTGAAGGACGGAACATGAAGCACCCCTTTCTCTGAGAGTATTAGTTTTACCATAACGGAGACGCGTTCTTGCGAGGTTCAGACTGCGATGATGCACGAGCGGGCGGTGGCCATCGAGAAAGTGAATCCCCCGTTGTGCAATCGCTCGCGAGGCGTCGAGCCAAAAATGTGTTCCGTGCATCGCAAGCGAAAGAAGTTCAATCGGGCGGCGCAGGCGTTCCTGGAATTGCTGGTAGGGGACGGAGCTGGCAGGGATGGCGTCAACGGGGGCAGCTCTGTAACTAACGGCGCAGCCCTGTAATTAACGGGGCCGCGCTGTAATTAACGGGACGGCCTTGTAAGGTTACTCGCATCGCAATACCACCGCCGGATCCACCCGCACGGCCCGCCGCGCTGGAATCGCGCAGCCCGCCACACCTGCAAGCACCAGGACCGCGGCCGACGCCGCAAATGTGACCGGATCCCCCGGTGACACTCCTGCCAGAATGGCCCGCAGCAGCCGCGTCACCATGAACGCCAGCGGCAGCCCGATCACCAGACCGATCACCAGGGGACGCAAACCCTGCCGGAACACCAGCCGCAGAATGTCGCCGCTGGTTCCACCCATCGCCAGACGGACCCCGAACTCCTGCATCCGCTGGCTCACCGAATGGGCCGTCACGGAGTACAGCCCGATCGACGCCAGCACCAGCGCCACGGCCGCGAACACGGTGCAGATCGCCCCGAACAATCGGGTCGGCATCCGGCTATCGGAAATCCGGCTTTCGAGCGACCGTACTTCGTAGACCGGCAGCCCCTTGTCCAAGTGTTGCACTTCGGTCCGGAACGCTTGCGCCAGCGTGGCGGGCGGCACCCCGGTCCGCGCCACAAGATACGCCACGCGCTGCGGCGCCGCCGCAAAGGTGAGATAGATCAGGGGCGTAGGTTCCAGCGGATGGCGGAAATCCTGCTGTATATCCGGCACCACGCCGACGACAGTCAACCAGGCCGCGGCCGCGTGGTTCCGCACCAGGCGGAGCCGCTTGCCCAGCGGATTCTCATGCGGCCACATCTGCGCCGCGAAGCTCTCATTGACCAGCGTTACCGGCGCTGCCGACGTGCTGTCCGCGTCCGTGAGCAGCCGTCCGCGGCGCGCTTGCACCTGTCCCACGCGGAAGTAGCCGGGCGCCGCCACAATCGCGCCCAACTGCGGCAGCCGCTCCCCTGCCGGCGCTGCCGACCCCTCCAACTGGTATGGGAAAGACATTCGCCCGCCCATCGGCAGGTTCGACACCACGGCCGTGGACTCCACTCCCGGCAGCGCACCCAGACGCACCGCCAGTGCTTCGTGGAAGCGCACCAGGTCCTCATCCCGCGGATACTTCGCCTCCGGAAGGTTGATCCGCATGGTAAGCACATTAGCGGTGTTCAGTCCGATTGGCGTTCCGTAAAGCTTGGCCGTGCTGCGAATCATCAGGCCCGCGCCGGCCAGCAGCATCACGCACAGCGCCATTTCAAACGCTACCAACGTGCTTGCCAGGCGCAGACTGCGACGGCCGCCGGCGGTGCCGTGGCCGCCATCTTTCAGCGACCCGTGGATATCCACCTTCGCCAATCGCAGCGCCGGAGCCAGTCCGAACAGGACCCCGGTGGCGATGGAAATCGCCGCCAGGTACGCGAAGGCCGCGCCGTCCAACTGCAGGTTCAGCCAGGGCGGCTTCGCGCGGTCACCTGTGCCGGCATCGAACCAGCGCAGCCCGCCGATGGCCACAGCCCACCCCAAAAGTCCGCCCGCCAGCGAGAGCATCGTGCTCTCGATCAGCAACTGCCTGATGATGCGTGCCCGGCCGGCGCCGATCGCCAGGCGGATCGAGATCTCCCGCGCCCGCCCCGCCGCGCGCGCCAACAGCATATTGGCAACGTCGGCGCACGCGATCAACAGCACAAATCCCACCGCCCCGAACAGTACTGCAAACAGCGGCCGCATGGCGTAGGCTCCCGTGATCGCAATGATCGGCTGCACCTCTGCCGTGAGTCCCTTGCCGGTCTCCGGGAATTGGCTCGCCATTTGCCGCATCAGCGTATCCAGTTCCGTTCGGGCCGCGGCAACATTCACGCCGTCGGCCAGCCGGCCATACATCATCAGGTCCCGGTTGTCGCCCTTCTCCATCGCGGCGGTGGGAATCAGCGGCGTCCACAGGTCGGTGTCCTCGGGGAACCGCTTTCCCGGCGGCATTACGCCCACTACCCGCGCCGGCACTTCGTCTATGCGGATGGTTTGGCCTACAATGGCCGGTTCGCCGCCGTACCGTTGCTCCCAGACGTGGTGACCCAACAGCACCACTGCGGCCGCCCCGGGCTTCTCGTCATCACTCGTGAAGTCACGGCCCAACAAGGGCTGCTGCCGCGCCACCGCGTTTCCGTTCGCAGAGATGCGGACGCAGTAGTATCGCTCCGGCAGCCCGCTGCGGTCGCTCACATTGACCGGACGGAATTGGTATGCCGCCAGCCCCGCCAACAAATGCACGCGCGACCGCAGATCGCGGAAGTACGGATAGGAAGTCTCGAAATGCTGCACGCGCGCCGCATCGGTGGCGCTGACTATGATCACCCGTTCGGCGTGGTCCAGCCCCATATTCCATGAGATCACCCCGCTGACGATAGTGAACATCGCGGTATCCGCGCCGATCCCAAGTGCCAGCGCGATCACCGCCACCGCTGCGAATCCCGGATTCTTGCCGAATGTGCGCGCCGCGTATCGAACATCGTGCCACAGCGCCTCGATCCGCGCGAAAGTCCATACGTCGCGGCAGCGCTCCCCGATGCTGGTGATGTTCCCGAAGCGGCGCCGCGCGTTCTGGCTGGTTCCCGCTTCGCTAGCCATCTCCAGGTGGAATCGCAACTCGTCTTGCAGGTCGCGGTCGAGTTGCCGGCGCCGCCAGAGCGCCAGGAGTTTCTTGCGAAATCGCTTCATTTCAGGCTCTCTCCATCTACTCAGGCTGTCTCCATCACCAGCGCGATGGCTTCCGCCAGGCGCCGCCATTCGGTGGCCTCCCGGGAGAGCCGTTTGCGGCCGTCCGCGGTCAGCCGGTAGAACTTTGCGCGCCGGTTATTCTCCGACAGCCCCCAATCGGCATCGATCACGCCGCTCAGTTCCAGACGGTGCAGCGCGGGATACAGAGAGCCCTCTTCCACGCGCAGCACTTCGTCTGAGATCTGCTGGATCCACTGCGAGATCCCGTACCCGTGCATCGGACCGCGGGTGAGGGTTTTCAGAATAAGCATGTCCAGCGTCCCCTGGACCAGGGTTCCTTCGCTCCGGCCTTTTCCCATAGATGGTTGATAGGAGTATGGACCGGCAAAATGCCGGTGTCAAGAGGGATTGTATTTTCGGCGGACTCTTGCGAAGACAAACATGTTGGGAGCCCTGTTCCACTCAGCCCTCACTTTCGTGATAATATTCCGTGGATCGGGGAGGGATGAAATGCGCACACTGATACTTCTCATCGCCGTCACTTTCGCGGCTTCCGGCCAGCGGCACAAGATCGAAGAAGTTAATTCCGAAAAGCCGGAAGGCAAGCTGCTGCAGCAGATCATGCAGGAGAACGATCCAGCCAAGAAGACTGCGCTGCTGGATCAGTTCGCAACCCAGTTCCCTAACGACAAGGGTACTCCGTGGGTCCTCGACCAGCTGCAAGCCATCTATGTCAAGGCCAACGACCTGGACAAGGTCATCGCCGCCGGCGACCGGTTGCTGACCCTTGATCCGGACGACCCGGAGGCCGCAGTGCAATGCCTCAAGGCCGCCGAGGCCAAGAAGGACATGGCGCTGATCAAGAAGTATTCGGTGGCTACTTCGGCCGCGGCCCGCAAGATGGCGGCCACGCCCCAGCCCAAGGATGCCGACGAAGTTACCGCCTGGAAGGGTGAAATAGACTACGCCAAGCAGGTGGACACCTACGCTGACTACTCGCTATATCGCGTGGCACTGGAATCGCGCGACCCCAAGGTGGTGGTCGAATTCGCGGGGCTGCTGAGGGAGCGGAATCCCAAAAGCGATTATGCCGCCAAGGTGGTGCAGCCGCTCTTCATCGCGTACCTGCAGTCCGGCGATACAGCCAAAGGCATCGCGCTGGCGGAAACCGTGCTGGCCGTCGACCAGACTAACGAGGAGATGCTGCTGGCTGTGGCGGACAGTTACGTGCAACAGAAGAAGGAGCCCGAGAAGGTTCACGCCTACTCGGCTAAGGTTATCGAACTGGTGGCCCACAAGCCCAAACCTGAGGGCGTGAGCGACGCCGATTGGACCGTCCGCAAGAACCTGGCGACCGGCAACGCGCAGTACCTGAACGGCAAACAATACTATAACGAAACCGGCTTCGCCAAAGCTGACGTCGCGCTACGCGCTGCGCTGCCTTTGGTGGACGCCTCCAAGAAGCCTGAGGTGCTCTACCTTTTGGGCTTCGCGAATTACAAACTCGACAAGCCGCAGGAGGCCGCCAACTTTTACCGCGATTGCGCCGCCATCAAGAGCCCTTACCAGGCGACGGCTGCCAAGAACCTGCTGGGGCTCAAGAATCAATACCACGGCATCAAGTGAATATTCTCATACCGAACCTCGGGTCGACTTCGCTGAAATATCAGATTCTGGAAATGCCTAGCGAGAAGCCGCTGGCGAAAGGACGGCTGGAGCGGGTCTCGAATTACCCTCAGGCGATCGCGGAAATCTCCACCGGTGGCACGGCGATTAATGCCATCGCGCTCAAGGCCGTGCATGCGGGGCCGAAATACCGCGGCACCTTTGTGGTGGATGGCGGAGTGATCGACGCGCTGCGCCAGTTCCTGCCCGCGGCACCGGCGCACAACGCTATCTACCTGACGGCCATCGAAGCCTTCCGGCAGGCTATGCCAGGCGTGCCGATTGTGGCCGCGTTCGAACCGGAATTCCACACTACCATGCCCGAACACGCGCGGCTCTACGGTGTACCCGGCGATTGGCTGGCAGAGGGCGTGGCCAAGTACGGATTTCACGGCGCATCGCACCAGTACATCGGCGAACGAGTCGCTGCCATGTTAGGGCGGCATGTGAAACTGGTGAGCTGCCACCTGGGCGGAAGCTCGTCCATGTGCGCCATCGAGGCCGGCCGGTCAGTGGATACTACCATGGGGTTTTCGCCGCAATCCGGCCTGGAAAACGCCACGCGCCACGGCGATCTGGACGTATTCGCGGTGTTATATATGATGGAACGGCACGGCTGGAGCACTGAAGAAGTGCGGCGGCAACTGGCCGGCGGCGGCGGGCTGGCCGGGCTTTCGGCTATAGCCGGCGGCGATGTGCGCGACTTGGAAAATGCCGCGGCGCAGGGCAACAGGCGAGCTGAACTGGCGCTTGAGGTTTTCGTTTACCAGGTGAAGAAGACATTGGGCGCATTCGCGGCGGCGATGGGGGGCCTCGAGGCGGTGGCCTTCACGGGTGGAATTGGGGAGAACTCGGCGCGGCTGCGGGCTGGTTGTTGCGCGGAACTGGAGTTTCTGGGGATCCGCATTGACCCGGCGCGCAACCGAAGCGGCAGCGGGGACAGGGTGGTTTCCGCTAATGATTCCAAGGTTACGGTACTGGCGGTGGCGACCAACGAGGAAGTCGTGGTTGCTCGCCGCGCGTATGGTTGTTTACGCAACGGCGTCGTTGTGTCGGCATAGAAAGTGTCGACATAAATGCCGACATGGCAGGCACGAATGCCCGCTCCACAACCTAGCCGTCGCGGCGCTTCAGAGTTGGACGCTCATCGGAATCGGTTTTCGGCTTAGTGCCATCTTCGTTCGGATCCACCGGGCCAGTGCCGGTTCCGGGCGCACGGCGCAGGCGCGGACGGTTGGAATCCTTGTCGGTATCGACTTTGCGGCGGTTGTGCAGCATCGCAAGCCGGCTGTGCACGTCGTTGAACTCAGACGTGTTCACCACGTACTCGGGCTTGGCAACAAGAATCTTCTGGATCTCAACCTGCGCAGCCTTGATCCGGGTGTCGGTCGGCGGATGGCTGGAGAAGATCTTGGCTAGCGTGCCAGGTTTCTTCTTTTCCAGCGATTCGATCTTTTCGAAGAAGTCGACGAACGCCGTAGGATCGTAGCCCGACTTATAAAGGTATTGCAGACCAAGGTAGTCGGCCTCAGATTCCATAGTCTGGGTAAACTTCAGGAAGCCCAGCGGTATCGCAATGCTGGCGCCCTGCCGGATGGCGTACCCAGCCCAGCCGCCCATGAAGATAAGGGGAATGGTCGCGATGTTGATAATTTCGCCCTTTGTGGCCTGCTTGGTGCCGTGGCGCGCCGCGACATGCGCAATCTCATGCGCCATCACTCCAGCCAGTTCGGCTTCCGACTCGGCTTTAAGGATGAGGCCGGAGTTGACAAAGAAAAAGCCGCCCGGCAGCGCAAAGGCATTGACCTCTTCAGAGTCAAGAACCTTAATGGTGAATGGCACCTTGGCGTCGGAATTCCGCACCAGGTTCTGCCCAATGCGGTTGGTATATTCGGCGATAATCGGGTCATCGATGACCTTGGCCTGGCGCTCCACTTCCTGCGCCAACTGCTTGCCGAGCGCAATCTCCTTCTCGAGGGAGTAGAAGTTTACACCCTTGCCGACATCACGGTTGCCGATTTCTTCGGGATCTTTCTTTTTATCCCCATCCCCACCGGCGAATGCACTCCCTGTCAGCAGGCTGAATGCGGCCAAAACGCTAACGGGCCGAACCAGGCGAAGTTTCATGGTCGGAAAAACTCCTGTATAGCTACACTATACGCCCATTTCCGGGCGGCTGGTAGTCTAACTATTAAACGCGGCGAGAATCACCGGGGTTTCGGAATCTTAATGTTCAGTAGAGACCCATGGTTCAGTAGAGACCCAGGCTGATGACCTTGCCTGCGTGGTCCACCAGCACGTCCAGGCGCCGGTTTAAAAAGGAATAGAAAGTGCGGCCCTGGCGTGCGTTTGCCGAAGTCACGTCGTTGCCCCAGAGGCGGCGGCATTCCTCCCAAGTCATCTCGGGAGGGTAAACGAAAACTGTGCGCAAGGTCCCGCTGGACTTGTCGAAATCCAATTCCAGTTCCTTGTAGCGGTCCGTAGGATCGGAAAATGCGTAGATTCTGCCGTTTGCGGCTTTCTGGTCCTCTCCGTAGGCAGGCCGCTGCCGCAGCGGCGCTCCAAAGAGGGCGCGGGCATCGGCTTCTTTCCACTGTCCAATCTGTTTCTGGCAGAAAGCGGAGCTTTCTTTGACAAGATCCGCAGGCAAAGCGGGCTTGGTGCTTTTAGGGTTCGAATGGGGCTCGGCGTCGAGCGGGGACTTGGCCGGTTCGCGCTTGATTGCTACAGGCTTGGCTCGGGCTGGCTCCTTTATGAGGGCCGGAGCAGGCACGGTGGTTAGGGGTGGAATCACGGCAGGTGGCGTCACAGGAAGCGACGGCACCGAAATCACTGGCCGGGGCGCTGGAGCGGCCAGGCCCGGCAGCGTAACAACAACACTGTCAGCCGGTTCCGAAAACCTTGAAGCGGGAGCAGCCGCCGTGGGGCTGGTGATAGTCGGATCTCCGGTCTTTTTTTGGTCGCTTTCCGCCACCGCTCCAATGGCCAACTGGCCTGCCAGCGCGACGGAAGAAACAAGCCAGAACCACTTCTTCATCGCGGTCTCGGAAGTTCGGAGAAATTCACGCTCTCAATTTACAGGAGAACCCGTGGCAATGCCGCCCTCAATTTGGGCAACATGGGAGTGTTCCCTGAGGTTATGGTGGAGGCATGGCGGAAGACAGTGCGAATCGAACACACCAGCGGCCTTGCAGCCGCCGAACGGTTTTGAAGACCGTCCCGAACACCAGTTCAGATTGCCTTCCGCAACCATTGTAGAAGAGATTTCCGCACAGGTTCGTTGCGGCGAGGCGAAACAGAAAGTTACACTGGTGGAGAGAAGTTTCCGTCGGTTAGGAAATTCCCCGGTCGTCTAATGGTAGGACAGCGGCCTTTGGAGCCGTGAATCGTGGTTCGAATCCATGCCGGGGAGCCAAGCACAATAGAATCAATAGTTTCTGGACACGATTTGACAGACTGTACGAGTACCGGTACAGTTTGGGGGTGTTGGCGTATTTTCGCTTGCCGGTCCCGGCGTTGGCGACGCGAATTACACCGGCTTCTTCAGCGAACATCCTCGTGACCGTCTTCGCGGAGAGGCCTCAGATTCCCGCCAGTTCCTTCACTCGGTAGTGTTTCTCAAACGCGAAACTGCCCATTTCACTTCCCTGCAACCTGCCCTCGAAACCGCCTATGCGCAACGTCTCCACAATCCCGTAGTGTCCAAGATCTCGGTTTCCTTCAGATGGATCAGTTTGCAGCGCTTCTGCAAACCGGCAGTTCAACTCACAGCGGTGATTCAATTCCCGACACTACCCAATTCCCCTCAAATTCCCTCCGCCTCGTCGTCTCAGCCGTACACTCCTCCCGTGAGCCACGCTCAGTCCCTCGCGATCTTCTCTCCGGTTCTTACTCGGATCCAGCCGGTCCAAGCTTTCTTTCATGAGGTAGGCCTTAAACACCTTCCGATTCATGGCGAAGAGCTGATTCAACTCCTGGCGTTTGGGCGCCGACAGGTTCATCCACCGACTGAGCAACAGCCAGCGTTTGCCCTTCACCAAGCCGCGCATTTGTCCGCCCTTACGGAAAAACTCCGCGCGGCGCACTTCATCAATCGCTTTATTCGCATGCTGCATGACGTGGAACTTGTCATAAACGATGCGGCAGTTTGGAGCCCATTGCTCGATGCTCAGCCGATAGGGCTCCCACATGTCCACGCAGGCCGCCGTGATCCGCATCCGCTGGCTGGCGCTCAGTTCACTCTGGAAGAACTGATCCAGTGTCTCTTTCTTACGCTCTCGGCCAAACCAGACCGGCTCGGCATTGTTCAGGTTGCTCACCACTGTGAGGAACTTCTGCTTCTTTCCCAAATGGATTTCATCGACGCCCATTTGCGCCAGCACCGGCTTTCTTCGGCTCGTCGCCCATCGCTCCAAATAGCGCAAATCGATAGATCGCACGGTGCTGGCTGGCAAACCGAATCGCAGCGCCACCTGCCGCGCGGCAGCGCTCTCACAAGCCTGCCCCACGGCATTTTCGGAACGTTTGCTGTACGGCGCCTTGCTTGGCAACTGCACTTGCCCCAGCGCTCGGCTGAGCAGCCTGTCGCCTTCTGCTCGTGAGATTCCGCGGGGCGGCCAGGCCCGTTCACCGTCGCGACCGTATCGATGCTGTGCCGATGGTGGTACTTCGTGTCGCTCCCCCCTCCCCGCAATCTCGCCCTTCTTTAGAATCTGTCTTGGGAGAACACATGCAGATCAACAAAACCAAATGCATAGCTAACGGAACATCCGCACGTCAAATTCAAACGGCTTCGGATCCCGAAATTCGATTTTGGAGAAGTCAGCATGAGCGGGGTTCAGCAGCACATTCCATTCCCCGCGGATCGCCGCCGATGGAACAAGTAGAGTGGCACTCCGTCCATTCCTAATCCAGTCGTCCCCGAATCGATGTAAGGACTCGTCTCTTGTTTCGTACCAGCGTGCCGGAAGAACTTTCACATCGAACGTAGCGGTCTGAATCGCATCCGGTATGACACCTTCAATCGACACGAGGTCCGCCGGTCTTAGATTCGGTTCCAGGTTGACGAACGTCTCAACTGCGGCGAGCGACAGGGAGGTTGAGGCGTAGACCATGCGCACTCCTCGACTGTTCCATCGGCCACCATACCGGCGAGCACCCTCGCCGCTCGCGGCCTCTGCGGCATAGCGGCGGCGGCAAATTCTCCAGAACTGCATTAGCTGTAGACGCCGTAGGCAATGCGGCCCAGGATGTCTTCCACCATGCGCGCGCCCGTGTCGGTGTCAAGTTGATCCAGAGGTCTTTCGCCACCCAACGCCCGATTCGGAGTGCCAAGCCATTCAATGGCTTTGTCCTGGTCGCCGATCATTTCAATGGCATTCGCATATACGCGTGCCATCCGGACGGTACGATCCGATTCGGCGGCCGTCAGCAGTAATCCGTGGCTCAGTCTGCGGGTCAGCGTTCGCTGCGGGATGCCCAGTTTCCGTGACAGAACTCCGTTCCCCAGATGGAGCCTTTCAGCGAGAGCCGAAACGGAACCTGCCGGTAGGCCCGCACGGACAAGTTGCGCCAGATCGTCAGGGTTTTTGATGGCCTTGCCGAGCACCTTCCGCCCGCCCAGAATCTCGGCAATCGCTTCAGTTTCCATACTGGCCCTCTGGCTACTTATGGTACGCCATTTGGCTGACCTTTGCAAAGTCTGTGGCCTGCTGGGCCTGGCGGACGGCCGCGTCCGACTGTACCGGTGCTGTACCGATGGGGTATTTCGTGTCCTTTTGGGCAATCTCAGCCTTTTTGGAATCTGCAAGTTGCACATTCCACAAAGCTTATGTTATTCGTGGTTCGAATCCATGCCGGGGAGCCAAAGCATTTAGAATCAAATACCTACAGTCGCTAAATTTAAGACTTTACAGGGGTCTGTAAAGGAATCGGCGGCAACGCACCCTCTCAACCTGGGGAAAACTTTGGAGCTTCGGATGTCTCTATCTGAATCTGACATTTTGTGGTTTGAGCTTGCGAAGGAGAAAGGGCGTAACGAGTACTTTCCGCTGGATGCCCCGGCGCTCGCGGTCAGACTGCTGAAGGCCGGCGCGCGGTAGAATTTGCGGAGGGGTGGACATTGATGAAACTCGTAAGGTACTTGCTGATTGTTCTGACGGCGGTGGCAATGATGGCGGCGCCGCAAGCCAACAAGGCAACTCCGGACAAAGGCGCTGCCACAAAGGCAGCGCCGACGGTAGTGGCTGCAAAGACGCCACTGCTCGACATCAATTCGGCTAGCGAGCAGGATTTGAAGGCGCTGCCTGGGATCGGCGACGCCTACTCGGCGAAGATTATTGCGGGGCGGCCGTACAAGGCGAAGAATCAGCTCGACCAGAAGAAAATCGTTCCTCACGCAACCTACGAGAAGATTAAGGACATGATCATCGCCAAGCAGGGCGCGGACACGAGCAAGAAGAAATAGCAGCGTTAGCAAGTTAGTGCTTGGCATGCACGTCGGAGGCACCTTGATCTGCCGCCATCTACAAGCCAGATCTACGACTCGGCTACGGGTCCATGTGAGCGACGGCCGAACTCCAGTTGCGAAGTCAACGAAACGGAGAGACATCACCTCAAAGACGCGGCCTTCTGGCGCTGAGGCGGCGTTCTCCCCGAGCCAGCGGCTTCGCCGGCCTCGCCGCGGGCCGTCGCGCCACTCGCGCAATTCGAGCCAGATCTCGCGCGGGGATTCGAGCGCGCGTCACAAGCCGCTCGGGCGCACGAGCCGCCGGGATCGCCGCCGTCTCCTACGTTTGTCGCCGCAGCCTCGACAGTGCCCCTGCTCCGCTATACTGACCACCATTAGACTCTCTGGCAGGAAGGTGGGAAAATCTGTATTCCCGGGTCCGACCTATTCAGAGTGGGGGTGTCATGGATATGGACGAGCCCTATAGTTGGTGATCGCGGATGCGAAAGACAGCGCTGAACTTCGAGGCGGTGCGCGGGTTGGGGCGCGACCTCGCGGACCTGCAGGAGAGCACGATGTACGGTTCGCCAGCGCTTAAGCTCGGCAAGCGGCTGGTGGCGTGTCTCGCTGTCCACCGGTCAGCGGAACCAGGATCGCTTGTCGTCCGCACCGATTTTGAACAGCGGGCTGCACTCCTCACCGACGATCCGGAAACGTACTACGTCACGGACCACTACGCGAAGCACCCCGTCGTGCTAGTCCGGCTTGTCCGCGTGCAACACGACCAACTGCGCGACCTCCTCGCCGCAGCCCGACAGTGCGTTCTCGCTGACGCCAACCGGTCGCACCAGAAGACCCGGCTTCGAGGGTATAAGGGTCATGGCACGAGAGGATAACGAGAGATCGGGCATAGGATTGCGCGCGTGGTTCATGGAGTTGCTCGCTAGCGCGGCTGCTTCGCGCCGAGCGCGCCTTCGCCACGCACGTCGCGCCCGCTAGTACGATTCGAGTCGCCCGTCGCGAGGGTCGCGTGGGCCGACGCGAATCCGTCCAGCAGCGCCTGGCGGCGCCGCGGGCCTCGGCGTCTACTCGACGCGAGCGCGAGTCGGGTCTGGAATCTGCCCGGCGTCCGGCAGCATTTCTTACGCGAGCCGACGTGAGGTTTGTGGGCCCTTAACCAGTCGAGCAGCGTCATTTCAAGGAGTGGCATGTCACGGGAGGAATTGCGCATCACGGCCCGAGCCCGCCCTGACCGCAGGCGAGCAGTCTCCGAGATGGAATGAGAAGGCCGGCCTCTGCGGGATGCGATATGCTCCCGGTTACGCACTTGCGGTGCAAAGGAGACCGACCATGAAGAAGCGTAGCAGTTCTCAGAAGAGTCAGAAGGTAACGGTAAAGACGAAAGGCGCACAGGAACGCGTCACGATCGGGATGGATCTGGGAGACAAAACTAGTCGGTACTGCATGCTGGGCAACGAGGGTGAGATCTTGCGGGAAGGGCAAGTTGCTACCACGAAGGCTGGGATCGTGGAAGCGTTTGGATCTTTAGGGCGGGTGCGGATCGCCATCGAGGTCGGAACCCATTCGCCCTGGGTGAGTCGTTTGTTACTAAAGTTGGGACACGAAGTGATCGTAGCCAATCCAAGGCAGGTTAAGCTGATCACGGAGAGCAGCCGAAAAGACGATCGATTGGACGCTCAAACCTTGGCGCGGCTGGTGCGAATTGATCCCCAATTGCTGCGACCGATTCAACATCGCAGCGAGAAGGCACAAGGTGCTTTGATGGTCATCCGGGTACGAGGTGCGCTGGTGGCCGTGCGGACCAGCTTGGTGAATACCGTGCGGGGCTTGACGAAGTCGATGGGCGAACGATTACCACAGTGTGATGCCGACCAGATGGGTGTCGCTCGAGCTATCTCGCTGCCGCCGCAGCTGCGGCAGGCGCTGGAACCGTTGCTGAAAGAAGTGGAGTCGTTGACTGAGAAGATCAAAAACAGTGATCGTGAAATCGAGCAGATCGCCCGGAAAGATTATCCGGAAACGGCACTCCTGCATCAAGTCGGCGGAGTCGGGCCGTTGATCGCTCTGACATTCATACTCACCATCGAAGACAAGAACAGGTTCCAGAAGAGCCGGGATGTCGGCTGTTATGTGGGGCTGCGGCCGCGGCGCAGCGATTCGGGGCAGAGTCAACCGCAATTACGAATCACCAAGGAGGGTGACCCGTACCTGCGGACGATGCTGGTGCAAGGAGCGCACTACATCATCAGCCGCCGGGGACCGGACACCGATCTAAAGCGATGGGGCCTGCACCTGGCTAAACATGGAGGAAAGCGTGGCAAGAAAAGAGCGGTCGTGGCGGTTGCGCGAAAACTGGGGATCTTGCTTCATCGGCTGTGGGTAACGGGTGAAGTGTACGAACCATTGCGCAATCACAACGCACGACAGGAGCAGAAAAAGGTTGCCGCTTGACAGGCTCTAAGACCAAATCGCCGAGTTCGGGTGACTGCGGCACGCGCCAGGAACAACGTCTCAGGAAACAGAGACATTCAGTTCGGCTCCGAGACGGCAGCACCCGTTTCCAATCGAGGACACCCAGCTGGCACCGGGGGCAATAGCTCCACAAAGAGTGCGGATGGAAGTAGGGCGAATCGGTGATTTGAGATTTCGGGATGGCAGCATTGTGCGCCTCCCGATGGTCGGCGATCGGCTGTAGCGATGGCCGAACAAAAAACCTTTCCAAGAAGGAAAGGCTGGAGGCTAATCGTGCCTCCCGTTGGTCGACAGTCGGGCTGTATAGTTGACACGACCAAGAAAACGGCTTGACAGGGGCCGGCCTTCTCATGGAAGTGGCGCGTCGCTCGGCAACTAGTCATGGCCACTCCACTGTGAGTTCGTAAATCTCCTGCGTGCCGATGTCGCGGGTGAATACCGCCGAACCGTCAGGGGCCACGCTGATTTCGGTATTCCCGGCCGGGCCGGTGGCACGGTGCAGGCCTCTCAGGCTGGTGAGGTCTCGATTCTGCGATCAGCCAGGCCCGCTCGGAAAAGCATGGGGTCTCCGCCGCCGGTGGTGTAGTCCACCGACTTGTAATCCGGCGTGTGGACCCAGTTGACGACGTAGCCCGGTGCCGTGAACGAAACCAGTTCGGACCATTGCTGCGCCCCGGACATCAAAAACCATCAGCTTCGTGAAGTCCGGCGTACCAGCGACCAGCCGATCGTCGCCCACCCACTGCGGATTCAACAGGCCTGCCGGTCCGGGAACCAGGGAACTCCTGCCGTTGCGGAGCTCGAGGAAGTGGATATGGGGGGAAGCGCCGCGATCCATGAACACTAGGAGGCTTCCGTCCGGCGACCGGCGCGGCCAGGCCCCATCCTTCTCCACGATGGTCGGCGGCGCTCGTCCGTCCATACCGATCAGGCAAATCGCGCCCGCGGAATTGAGATACGCGACCTGCTTCCCATCCGGGGAAATGGAAGGGGCAAAGATCTGCCCAGGCGGAAACGTAAGCTGCAAGGGATCCGTTCCGTCGCTGCGACTGCGCTACAACGCGTGATCGGGGTAGGCCGTGTAGGCGACCCACTTGCCGTTTGCGGACCAGGAGGGATCGAAAGCGTGGAGGCCGGGCAGCAGAGATAGGAATTGCCTAGAATTGGCGTCGTAACGGACCAGCTCTCCTCGCGCCTCCATGCCGACAGCAAAAATCTGCTTCCCATCGCGGCTGGAAACGGCCGATCGATAGAAAAGCGGACCATGGGTGAGCTGGACCGGCGATGGCGAGCGGCGCAGAAACCGGATTGCATCGGCAGGACCCAGAGGTCGGTGCGCCCTTCATGTCTGTTTTCGTAGACAACGTAGCGACCATCGGGTGTCCATCGAGCACAGCAAAGACGTCCGGCAGCGTTGTTCCTGAGGAGGACATGGAGACCAGAGCCGTCTGTCTTGGCCTCGTCGAGCGAGATCGGGCGATGTGCGGGCGACCAGATTGTGAAGACGAGCCGCTCTCCGTCCGGGGAGACACTCGGTTCCACCGGGAGACCGTCGACACTGAGCAGTTTGCGTGGCTGGGAGCCGTCCTTCTCGGCTACATTGATGGCGTTTCCCAGGCAGAAGAGAATGCGCCCATCCGGAAATAAGTCCGCATCCTGCGAAACGATGGATCCGAGGAGGCGTGGTTCTCCACTGGGCAGCGGGACGGCCCAGAAAGGAAGCGCGAACGCGTCGCCCGCTGCGCCGAGCAGATACGACCTGTCCTGGCTCAATGCGGTGAACTGGAAATTGGCTAATCAGGTGGGGATGATGGCGGTGGGGCCACCGGTGGCCGCGACCTGAGCGATCCTGTAACTCCCCAGCGTGCCTTCGCCGAAGTAAATGCGCGAGCCATCGGTCTCCAATCTGCCTGAGTTCGCTTTGACCTCACCGTCGCTGGTGAGCCGGGTAACGGCTTCGACGACCGGGACCGCGGAGGGCCGTCTCCACCACACGAACAGAGCTGCTGCAACCGCGACGGCGACCACCGCCGCGGCGATCCAGATCCATCGCGTGCGTGCACCCCCTGGGGAGGCGCGGCGATCGGGGCGCCGCTCGCATCACAGAGAGCTTCGAGCGCGAACCCGAGATCGGATTCATGCTGAAAGCGGCGCTCCGGCTTTTTCTCCAGGCAGCGGCTCAGAATCCGCTGCAGCGTGGGAGGAAGATCCTGCACAGACTGCGCCAGCGGGGCGGCTCTTCGTTCAGAATCGCGCTGAGCGTTTCGGCGGAGGTGGCCTTCAGGAAGGCGCGTTTGCCGGTGAGCATCTCGTACAGGACCACGCCGAAAGCAAAGATGTCGCTGCGCAGGTCGGCGGCATGTCCCCGCACCTGCTCTGGTGCCATGTAGCCGACGGTACCGGAAACCTGGCCGGGCTCGGTGTGTTGCGGGATGGTGGCGGTCGTACCATCGGCACCAGCGGGTTCGGGCTGCGTGAGCTAGGCCAGGCCGAAATCCAGGATCTCTAGGCGTCCGTCTCTCGTAAGGAACAGGTTTTCCGGTTTGAGGTCACGATGAACAACTCCGGCGTCGTGCGCGGTGGCCAGTCCACGCGCAATGTCGATGCCGCAATCGCAGGCCTCGCGCGGACGCATCGGACCGCGGCGCAGGCGATCCCGCAGTGTTTCTCCCTGCAGCAGTTCGGTCACGATGTAAGGACACCCATCGTGTTGCCCGACGTGGAAGATCGCAACAATATTGGGATGGTTGAGAGCGGCAGTGGCCCGCGCCTCCAGTTCGAAGCGGTGGAGTCGTCCGGGGTCCCGCGTCCAGTGGTCCGGGAGCACTTTGATCGCCACTTCACGTTTCAGCGAAGTGTCGCGTGCGCGATACACTTCGCCCATTCCCCCCGCGCCCAACGGCGCGATGATCTCATAGGAATCCAACCGAGAGTCCGCGACCAGTTGCATAAGTGCGCTGCATCATAACACAGATCACGATGCCTTCCAGGACTGACCGAAGCTGATTTCAGATCGACACTGAGTGTATCCTCGGCGACTCGGAGAGAGCGCCTTTCCACGGTAGGGAACGATGAGTCCGGCTTACGTCAACTGGAAACCCTAGGTCCGTCCTCTTTGCGCCAACCCAAGCGGAACTTCGAGTCGGTCGTCGCGGCGGTCGTGCAGGAGCGGTTCCAGTCGAGAAAGGCCGATCCGGTGTCCTTAGCTCATCATGGTCACGAAAAAATCGACTTCCTGAAAACAGAATCTACAGTGTGTCTTCCACCCCGCTCGGCAACAGAGATTAGCCCAAGTCGATGGTGGGCTGGAATATTGGGACCACTCCAGGTATTCGGGCGGTGTTGAGCCACTCTACGAGATCTCAGCCCATCTCAGCGGAAAATGATCGAGGTGGGGACCATGGCCTTCGCGCCCGCTCGCACGACTCGCCCCAGCCCCCGAGGAGATTCGCGTCGACAACGCGACTGCGTTCCGCGCGCGAGTGCGGCGCCGTCACATGCCTGGCGGATGAGCTTGTGTCGCTCGACACCCCGTTTTGTCAGGTGATATAATCCCGGAGTCTTAGCCGAGGGCCATGGCGGCATTCGCCTCCCGCTGTCGCTCTTGAGTTTGATGGCAGTTCGGGCGCGCCACCGTTTGCGGGTCATCGTGCACTAGCCTACCGATCGGCCGCGTCCAGATCATGCGAGGAGAAGTGGAGAAGCAGCCGGCTAAAATCCGGAGTCACTCTCTATTCAACCAGAGCCGGTCCGCTTCTACCGCCGCTCTCCATCCGTCATTCCCGTAGGAGGTCTTGAATGAAAACACACCACCTATCCTTCTGCGCGGCGATTTTCGCCTGCGCCCTCCCTATGCTCGGACAATCGGTTGAACCCAAAGCCGGTACCTGGAAGACATGGATCATCTCCTCCGGCAAGGATTTCCGTGTGCCCCCGCCCCCCGACGCCGGCACCACGGCCGGAGAATTGCAATGGCTCCATGATGCTGTAGCCGAACCGAATCCCTATATTGCCGATTCGGTCAAGTTCTGGAGCGCCGGTGCACCGGCCTATCAGTGGATCGAACTGATCAACAACCGCGCCCTCACCGGCGCGCCCCTTTCTGCTTATGCGCACCGCGTCTACACTTATGTCGCGCTGGCGATGTATGACGCAACCGTGGCGGCGTGGGATTCGAAATACGCGTACAACCGGCCGCGGCCCAGCGAACTCGACCCAACGCTGAAGACCCGGTTGCCGACTCCGCGAAGTCCCTCTTATCCTTCGGAACATGCCGCAACGGCGGCGGCCGCGGCAGGCGTACTTGGCTACTTCTTCCCGAACGAGGCGGGTTCGTTCCAGAGCTTGGCCGAACAAGCCGGCAAATCGCAGCTCTACGCCGGCCTGCAATTTCCGACAGACTATTCCGCCGGGTTGGATTTAGGCCAGAAGGTGGCCGCGAGGGTGATCGAGTTTGCCAAGGCGGACGGCTCCGATGCGGTTTGGACAGGCACCGTGCCCACCGGTACGTGCATGTGGATCGGGACAAATCCGGGCAACGTGACGGCTACTACATGGAAGCCCGTCCTGCTCTCGTCGCCCAGTCAATTCCGCCCTCCGGTGCCTCCTGCTTGCGATTCGGCACAGATGGTGGCGGAAGTCGCCGAGGTGAAGAATTTCCCGCGTTCGCCCGCTGCATTTACGACCAATCAGCGAGCCATGTACTGGCAGAGCCCCGAAGGTATCAATTTTTGGCCGTATGTTTACGCGAATAAGTGGATGTTCGAAGATAAGCTCGATCAAAACGCGGCCCGGTGGGCGCGTGTATACGCCTTGATCGCCGCCTCGTTCTTTGATGCCTTCATCGCCAGCCAGGACGGAAAGTTCACCTATTGGTACATCCGGCCTCCCCAACTGGAACCAGCAATTGTTCCCCTTTTTCCGGTCCCGAATTTCCCGAGCTATCCTTCGAACCACTCCACGTTCTCGGCCACCAGATCAGAGATGTTGGCATATCTCTTTCCCCAGCGTGCGGAGTTCATCCGGGCGGTGGGTAAGGAGGGCGGAGATTCCCGCATCTGGGCCGGCATTCACTATCCGATCGATAACATCGCCGGCGTGGCACTGGGGAAAGCGGTCGTCCAGAAATTCATCGCGTGGGCTAGCGCCGACGGTTCCCAGTAAAGGGCCGGTGAGGCGAAGGTGCGCCGGAGGCCAAGTTGTGCTCCGCAAAAATGTCGTCCGACCCTCCTGACTGGCTCTGGCTGGGCCCCGTCGGATCCATGGGAGGCTCACGCCGCGGTCTTCTCCAGGGCGTATTCATGATGGAGACCGCCCAGAATCGCCGTGCTGCGAACTACGTGCCCGGCCGAGATTACATGACGGCTCCCACTCGCCGGCGGTGAATGCGGGAGTCGCACCGGTATCTCCGGGCCAAGACTCATGTGGGGTCTGCCGTGGTTGAAATGCGTGACCCATGATTTCAGGGTGAGTTTCAGGTGGCGCTCGTTCAACGGAATCAGAAAGTCCAGGCATTCGCGGCGTAGTGTCCCGCCGAACCGCTCGCATATTGCGTTTGCCTGGGGCGCCCGCACGGGTGTTCGCAATACTCGCACACCCATAGCCTTCACGCCTCTATTCAGATCCCTGGAAAAGATGCTGTCCCGGTCGTGAATCACGAATCGATAGGGATGATCGTCCGGAAGCGCCTCTCGGAACTGTTGCAGGGTCCACTCCGCGGTGAGGTGGTCGGTGACGTTGTGGTGGAGGATCCTGCGAGTACCCAGTTCCATGATTACGAACACATAAAGTGTGCGGAAGTTGGCCGTCACGACTACGAAGAAGTCGCATGCCATGATGGCTTGGGCATGATTGCGAACGAAGGTCATCCATCGTTGCTTCGGATCGGGCTTCCGTCCGGGACCGGCGCGTAGGTAACTCGCGACGGTGCTGGGCGAGACTAGGATTCCAAGCTTCAGTTTCAGTTCATTCGCGATGCGCTCCTGTCCCCACGACGGATTCTGCGCGGCCATCCGCCGGATCAACTCGCGGAGTTCCTTGGGCAGGCGAGGTCTTCCCGAAGGCTTCGACTTCCAACGCCAGAACAGCCGGAATCCCTTGCGGTGCCAGCGGAGGAAGGTATCGGGCTTGACTACCACCAGCGACATCCGCCAATCGAACAGCCGACTCACAGTGACCATCAACCATCTGGTAGCGTCGTTGGCCCGATGCGGTTTGACCTTCCTCACCTGGAAGACCGCCAGTTGTTTGCAGGTCCAGCATGACCGCGGATGTCGTGAAATCGCACATCCTGTCGTAGCATCGGCTGGTCACAGCACTATGTCTGTGTGGTGCTAGTTGCCATCTGGTAATCGGGAGTCCTTATGTGTTCAGGGCGGAATCCGATGCCGATCATCCGCCCGCGGATCCAGCGTACCGGTCCGGAACGGTTTAACAGCCGCTGGGGCCAGGGTAGGCCTTCCCGGTCGGATGTGGCGAGTACTCGCTCAACGAGTTGCTTCTGAATGATCATCTGAAACCGTTGAGTGATCCGGGTTGCCAACTCCCGGCGTTGTTGAACTGCCGCAAGATGATCCGTGGTGAGGCAGCCGCTGCGTAAGGGTCCGGCCAAGATGTTGGCCGCTGCGACGGCGTCCTGAATAGCCAGATTGATCCCTACCCCGCCAATGGGCGACATGGCATGAGCTGCATCGCCGATACACAGAAGCCCCGGTCGATACCACTGCCGCAATCGATCGATGCGCACCGCCAGGAGCCGGATGTCGTTCCAGTCCCTCAGTTCTGCCAGCCGGTTGTGCAAAAAGGGCGCGATCTTGGCAATCTCTGCGCGAAAGGATTCGATCCCCTTGCCCCGGAGTTCCTCGGAAGCTCCTTTGGCAATGACAAACCCGCACTGCCAGTAGTCTCCGCGGTCTGCTGTCGCCAGGATCCTGCCGCCGTCGAAGCGCAGAATCACTTGCGGATCGTTCGCATGTCTGGAGAGCCGCATCCACAAAACATCTAGTAGGGGAACCGAAGTCGACAACCTGGAGTCCGGACGCGTGTCGCACTGCCGAATGCCCGCCGTCGGATCCTACGATCAAGTCCGTCCGGAACTCCAACGGGCCCTGAGGACTCTGCGCGATCACTCCGGTGACACGCCCGTCTTCCTCCATCAGGCCGCTAACCTCGGTTCGCATTCTTAATTGGAAGGTGGGATAGCGTTGCGCCTGTTTTACCAGAAAGTCGAGGAAGTCCCATTGCGGCATAAGGGCAACAAAATGGCAGTGGGTAGACAAGCGGGTAAAATCGGCCAAGACGATTTCCGAGTTGCCCATCTGCGCCGTGAACTGCCGGAGTTGCCGATGCGGCCGTTTTAGGAGTTCGTCAAGGATGCCGAGTTCGTGCATGATTTCGAGGGTTGAGGGATGCAGCGTGTCGCCACGGAAGTCGCGGAGGAAATCGGCATGCTTCTCCAAAACCACAACCTGGATTCCAGCGCGTGCGAGCAAATATCCCAGCATTGTGCCGGCTGGCCCCCCGCCCGCGATACAACAACCGACCTGGAGCGTCTCTGTCACATTGCCCCTGCCGAACCCCTGGACAGCTATGAAAAAATGCTCAACTTCATTCGCACCACCAACACCCGAACCGGCCTGGTCGTGACTGCCTATCTGGATCGAAAAGACTATCCCACCGGTCTCAAACCAGACCGCCGTCTCATCTCCGCGCTCCGCCTTAAACACAGCAACACACTGCCGAGATGGAACTACACCATCTCACCAAATCTGTAACTTTATTGTTGAGTCGTCCCTTAGGCCGCCACTTGTACGGTTTGCCAACCTACCAGCGGAATGTGTTTGCCTCCGCAACTGAATGCAGCGACGACTACGGCTCTGGAGATTTTGCAGGGTGCGCTGTTGAGGAGCAGCACATCGATAGGAATTCCGGGAATGTAATCTGCACGCTGCCCGGCCAGACGAGCTCCACTATCGTGGTCGGTGGGCACTTCGATTTTGTGGAGCACGGGAAGGGAGTGGTCGACGATTGGAGCGGCACTTCCTTGTTACCGTCGTAATATCATGCGCTCAAGAGCCGGCCTCGCGAGCACACTTATGTCTTTGTAGCGTTTGCCGGTGAGGAACGAGGGCTTGTTGGCTCTTTGCGGTACGTCAAGAGCTTGACGGCCGACCAGAGGGTACTCATACAAGCATTTGTAAACCTCGAGTGCCTCGGTCTGACTCCGGTGAAGGTCTGGACAAATCGGTCAACTCCGGCATTGGTGGCACGCCTGAACGAGATTGCTAGGGCAATCGAGATTACTGTTCAGGGGGTCAACGTCGAACGCCATTTCGGACCAGTGTGCGACTTGGTGCGAGTCATCAACTGGATTGTGATGTGCAATATCTGGAACCGAAGAGCTTCCGATACGAGTCGAATGTTTCATACGTACGACACTCATGACCGAATGTGTCTTAGCTTAGGCGTCTGACGGTGAATCAATAGTGAACGTTGAGCTACAGAACGATTACGAACCGCATGTGGAAGGAGTTACTTCGCGCGTATCCGGGTCATTCCCAATTCCAGTCCACAGTTAGAAAGTGAACCGGATCTGCATTTCCAAACGCCGGTTATTGGCCGTTTCATAGAACCCTTCGCCATTCGCCGCACCAGCAATCTGGTTCGCGGAACCGAAGTATGGCGAAGTCAGATTGCCAATGATCGGCCCTGGATTGGTGTGGTTGAGCAGGTTGCGGATGGACATCCCTAGGCTCAGGTTGTATCGTCGCGCTGTAGTCGGGCTTCCGATGATGCTACCCAGGCCGCGCCCCGATACGGCCGCCATCGCCGTGGCTGTCCCACCACCACCGCCGCCTGACGAGGACTGCCCGCCCGATCCGCCGCGCTCCGAACCGAACCCGATGGTCTTCGCCACGCGCAGGTTTACCGAAATCTGCCCCGGACCGCGTCCGTAATTCCGGGACAGCAAACTCTCTCCAGGCGTAGGATTCGGATCCAGCAGACCGTATGACGTCCGAATCAAACCGGCCTTGTTCGGATCGGTCGCCACCCCTGGCCGCGCGTTGAAAAGCGTGGTGCCGTAGAGATCGGCGCCCGTAGTGATATCGAACGGCGCTCCCGATTGCACCACCGCGAAGGGGCTGATCCGGATACTCCACTTCAGATTGATCGACCCACCCGCTGTTACGCGGTGCCGCACGTCCGTGGACGCCGGGCCATACTCCCCGGCAAAGCTGCGTGGAACTGCGGGAAACGTGCTCACCCCGTCCGTGTTGCTCATAGCGTGGTTCAACACATAGAAGCCGAACAGCGATAGGCCGGAATTCACCTTGGCGTTCACGTTGGCAATCAGCTGGTTCTGGTTGTACAGCCCCGCCGACTCCATCAGGAACACTGGCCCGGAATGGCCCAGGGGAAACGCCCCGCTGGCCGGCAGCGGCGCATTGATATCCTCGGAGCGCAACAGATGCAGGCCGTGCGAGTTCGTGTAGGTCACCGCCAGGGTCGCATTTGCCGGCAATTGCCTTTCCAGTGTGACTGCTGATTGTAGAATGTACGGCGCGCGCAGCCGCGAACTTACCTCTTGAATCACCTGCTCTGAGCGGAACCCCGCCAGCATATCCGGCGACGGCAAGACCGGGAAAAAATCTGGATTCGAGACCACGTACTGCTGCTGCACCACGCCGTTGAATCGCTCAGACGTCAGAGTGTTCGCCAAGGCGAATCGATCGTAAAACACGCCGAACCCGGCGCGAACCACCGTCTTGGTCCGCGTCTTCCCGCCGCCGCCGGGCGCCCACGCCAACGCCACCCGCGGTGAAAAATCGCGCCAGTCGTGTATGTTGCTCTGTGCCTCATACCGGAACCCCAGGCTTAGCGTCAGGTTGGCGCGCACACGCCACTCGTCGCCCGCGAAGATGCCCGCATCGAACTGGCGCACCGAAAGCGCAGCCCTTCCCGCGTTCAGACTGAATTGCGTGGCGCCTCCACCTAAGGCGCGGATCTCCGCCGGCGCCATTCCGAGTTGCTGAAACAATAGCGTACGGCGGTATCGCTCGATCGATGTGATCGGTGCCACCTCCACCTGTCCTGCCGCATCCAGCAGGGGTTGGTTCTGCTCGTTCAACACCGGCTCCAGCCCGGCTCCACCGAACGTGAACGTGCCGTTGAAATTCTGCGGTGAGACACTGGCATCTGTCTGCCCTCGCAGCCGCACTCCGAACCGCCAGGCGTGCTTCCCCTTCAGCATCGAGGTGTAGTTCTGCAGCTCGTAACTATTCTGAGTGTCAAACGTCCGCCCGGCCGACGAGCCGCCATCGTTGAACGATCCGAGCACCTGCAGCGCCGGCGCCGTCGTGTTGGCGATCGATTGCGAAGCCGTGCGGTAATACTGAAACCGCGTTTCATTTACCGAAGTCCCGATCACTGCCGTCTCCGCCGCCTGTATGGTTTGGTTGGTGAACTGCGAATGGTAGCCGCGCGATACCAGGTCGAACCCACCGATCCCGTTGTCCTTCACATCGGAGTGGGTGATGCCGTAACGAAACATGAGCGTGTGATTGTCGCTCAGTTGGTAATCCACCCGAGGGGTGACTTTGGTGAAGCGTCCCGGCGTGGTCAAAATCCCGGAGAACGGTTGCGCCTGCAGCGTTTGCGGGTTCAAGGTCACGGCGTTCGTAATCGATCCGTTATCTACCATGTTGCGCTGCGCATCCACTGTAAACGACGACCGCCTGGTTAGCGGTCCACCCGCGTCCCCTTCGAATTCGTTCAGCAGAAACGGCGCCTTCTCGGGAGCGTACGGGTTCCGGGAATTCCAGAAATCCTGAGCAAAATTGTAGTTCACCGTGCCCCGGTATTTGTCGGCGCCCGGCTTGGTGAAAATTTCGATCTTGCCGTACCCCAACTTGTCGTACTCCGGAGAGAACGGGTTCTGATTGATGCGAATTTCGCGGATCGATTGCTTTGGAGGCAGTTCGCCGCCGCTGAAGCCATCAACGAAAATCGAGCCGCCATTGGGTCCCGCCGCCGGTCCTGCCAGAGCCTGCAGATCGGCTTGCAGGTCATCAGGATTGTCCGAAAGCGCGTCCAGGTCTTCTCCGCGCAGCACCACCGCGCTGGCATTATTGCTGGACTCCAGGCTCACGGTCGGTCCCGCATTGTCCTGTACAGTGACTTTCTCGGTAGTGATAGCCACCTTGAGCACCAGATCCAGCGTGCGCGCCCCCGCGCTCAAAGCAACCTTCACCGGTTCCTGCGCCAGCCTCAGAGCGGAGGCCTCAAGGGTGTAGCGTCCCGGCGGAAGTCCTGCGAAGGAATACGCGCCCGTTTCATCGGCCGTCGCGATCTTCACCACACCCGGATCGCCGCTCAACTTCACCAGCGCCCCGGGAATGATCCCTCCGCTCTCATCGGTCACCCGTCCGCGCACGGTCGCGGTCTGGCCAAAGAGCGTGGAGGCAAGCAGAAAAGCGGCGATTACCCAGCGAAGTCGAAACATTCAATCCGGTCCAGTCCAGTTCAGTCGAGTTCAATTCAGTCCAGGCGAGCGCCGCTGCCCTGGCTGATAGACTCCGGGGCTCAGCAGACAGAGATGCATGTTAATCCTTGGTTTCGGTGCCATCGGCCTTTACCAGGACTTCCGCCTTCTTTCCGCCCTTGGTAGTGTATGCGGCTTCGTACATAGTCTCGGCTCCAGGCTTGGTAACGGTTTCGAGCATGCCGAACTTTCCAGTGCCGACCTTTTTTAGGATCGCCGCTTTGGCGCCGGCGAAGGCGGTTATTGCGAGCATTATGGTGAGTTTGCGCGTCATCAACGTCTCCACATGAAAACGATAGCGAACCAAACTGAAAATTGGCTGAAAACCACCTGTCGAATTCAGCACTTCAATGCTAATGAAAAGCGAGCGCCCGCGCCGGGCGCACTTTCCACCGTGATGCGCGTCCGGTGCGCCTGAGCGATTGCTTGGGCAATAGAAAGCCCCAACCCGAAACCGGACCCATCCCCACGCGCGGGGTCGCTTCGGTAGAACCGTTCGAACACGTGCGGCAGAGCTTCGGGAGAAATGCCTTCGCCGGTGTCCGCCACCGACAGCACAATGGCTCCGCTGCTCTTTTGTACCGAGACGGTAACGACGCCTCCAGCCGGCGTGTGTTTCAGTGCGTTGTCAATAAGAATCAAGAGCAGCCTCCGGATAGCAGGAACATCGACATTGGCTACCGCCGGCTGTCCGTTGGCTTCCGCCTTCAGCACGATTCCCTTTTCGGTTGCAAGAGCGTCATTTTGATCTACCACTCGGCGCGCGATTTGGGCGATGTCCGCGAGCACTGAATCCACATTGAATTCGTTCGCATCGGCACGCGCCATCACCAGTAGTGATTCGGTAAGAGCCGTCATCCGCTTCGCCTCGCCCTCAATGGCGCGGAGCGATTTCCGGTATTCTTTGGGATCACGTTCGCGCCGCAGCGCCAACTCCGCCGTAGCACGGATCACCGCCACCGGTGTTCGGAGCTCGTGCGAGGCATCGGCGGTGAATTGGCGGATGCGTTTCACCGAGGTATCCAGGCGTTCGAGCACCTCGTTCCACGTTTCGGCCATGCGCTGTAACTCGTCGCCGGTGCGCGGCACCTCCAGCCGCTGCGACAGGTTCTGCACACTGATTGATTTGGCGACGCCGGTGATCTCATCCACCGGCCGCAGGGCGCGGACGCTGAGCCAATATCCGCCCAAGCACGCGACTCCCAAGACAGCCGGAATCATCAGGAAGAGCAGAGTGCGGAAGTCTCGCATAACGGCGTCCACTTCATCCAGTGAACCGGCCACCAGCACGCCATACGCCCGGCTCCCGTACTCGATTCGGTCAGTCAGGATTCGGAAAGGCTTCCCTTCGCGCCGTACGGTACGGCGTCCCTTCGGGACATTCACTGGGAAGGGCTGTTGGCCGGGGAATGGAACGATCACATTGCCGGAGGAATCCCGCAACTCGACAAGGCTGCCGTCCGGAATTTCACTGGCGAACTCTGAAAGCTCCCGCCGGATGTGATTGTAATCGTCGTTCTTGATTCCCTTCCCCGCGCTGCGCAGCCCTTGAACGCGCAGTGCCAGGCGCGCATCGACTCCGGCAATCAAGCGGTTCTGGAGGGCGAACCACATGCCCAGTCCGAACAGGCTCAGGCCGAGCAGAAGCACAACCGCATACCAGATAGTCAGCCGCAGGCGAATGGAAAGGTTCGTCATGGCGACTCCGATTTCAGGAAATAGCCGACGCCCCGAATGGTGCGGATCAGTCCTGGCTCTTCGATTTTGGCGCGCAGAAGGCGCACAAACGCGTCAAGCGTGTTGTTTTCGATGTCGGAGCTGCCGCCCCATACGCTTTCGATCAACGCATCGCGAGTCACTACGCGTCCGTTGTTGCGCATCAACATCTCCAGGATGGAGAATTCAGTCCGCGTCAAATCGATGCGCCGTTCGCCAAGCCGTACCTCGCGCGTACTCTGGTTCATGGCCAGTCCACCCACTTGCAGGCAAACCGGTTGCGGTATCGGCCCGCGGCGGCCCACGGCGCGAACGCGTGCCAACAGCACCTCGAAGGAAAACGGCTTGGTCAGGTAATCGTCGGCACCAAAATCGAGCCCTTCAACCATATCTTTGGTCGAATCGCGAGCCGTCAACATCAGGATGGGAGTCTGATTACGGTGGCTGCGGAGTTGGTTTACGATTTGGAAACCATTCATTCCGGGAAGCATTACGTCGAGCAGAATCAAATCGAATGAACCGCTTTCGGCGATGCCAAGGCCTTCGCGGCCATCCGTGGCCACCGTAATCCGATGCCCTTCCTCGCTTAGACCCTGCCTGAGCAACTCCGCCATCCGGCGCTCATCTTCTACCACGAGAATTCGCATCGCTACTGATTTATATTAGGCCACGAATCTGAAAATCTGCTGCAAAGACCACGCCAGAACATATCGCGGAGTGCATTAAAAAACGATTGTTACAGCCTGTTCACAGCATTGTCATATTGCCGCAACACTCGGCAGCTACCATTCACCTTCCCTGTTCCAACTTTGCGCGGGAGGTGTTTTGATGCACGCTGTCTTGAACCGCTGGCTCCATTTGTCTGCTGTTGGCGTATGCGTATTTATCTGTGCCGTGAGGCCGGTTCGGCTTCAGGCGCAACAGGATAACGGGGCGGCGACTGTCGCCGGAACTGTCTTGGATGTGGCCGGGAAACCGATTGCTAACGCCGCAGTGACTGCGAAGAACGAATCGAGCGGCTTCGTTCGCGGCGCGGTGACGAGCTCAGACGGCCGGTTTTCAATCACCGGGCTGCCCGCCGGCGCCTATTCGATCGAGGCGTCAGCGCCCAGTTTTGCGACCAGCCGCCGCACGGGGCTGAAGCTTGCCGCGGGTGCAAATGACGACATCTCTCTCTCGCTGAACATTGGGGAGTTGTCCCAGACCGTTACGGTCGAGGGCACGGTTTCGGTGGCTGCGGAGCTCGCGCCTTCGCAGAGTACGCTGGAGGCGCGGTCGGCAAAATCGGAGATCAGCCCGGAGTATATCCAGAACTTCGCGTCGCCGGTTGCCGATTACACCGAGTTGCTCAATAATGCTCCGGGTACGTTCAGCGTCAATCCCAACGGAGTTGGCTTGGGCGACAGCAAGACATATTTCCGCGGCTTTGCGGACGGCCAGTACACCATGTTGGTGGATGGCATTCCGTTTAACGACACCAACAGTCCAACCCACCACTCCTGGGCGTTTTTCCCCAGCCAGTTCATTGCCGGAATCGACTTCGACCGCAGCCCCGGGTCTGCGGCCACCATTGGACCTACCAACTTCGGTGGATCGATCAACCTGTTGTCCCGCAGCGTGCCATATACCATGGGCATCAGGGCAACTGTTTCGTACGGCTCCTTCAATACCCGCATGCTGGCGCTCGATTTCGATTCCGGGCAGTTTGGCGGCACAAGTAAGAAATCGAGCTTTGTGATTAACTTGCACCAGATGTTGTCGGATGGGTATCAGACCTATAACTATCAAAAGCGCGTCGCCGGCTTTCTGAAGTACCAGTATCGACTGAATGACAGAACGACATTCACCGTGTTTGCCGGGCTGGTCGATCTCTGGACGAACACGCCAAATACCAAAGGGCCAACGCGCGCCCAGGTGGCTCAGTTCGGAGACGACTACCTCCTGAGTGGCGATCCTTCCAGGGCAGACTACTATGGTTACAATTTCTACCACGTGCAGACGGACTTCGAGTATTTCGGCATCCACTCCGACCTGGGCCATGGCTGGAAGTTGGACAACAAGATGTACACGTACCGTTATTGGAATAAGCAGAACTACAACGGCACTACCATCACCGCGACCAGCGGGATCGACAAACTCAACGGTTATCGCAAGGTGGGCGATGTGCTGGCCGTGAGCCATGAGTCTACCCGGGGCATCCTGCGTACGGGGCTTTGGTATGAGTGGGCGTATACCGACCGCTATCAGATTCCTACCGATCCGCGGACGTGGGTGGACGCGCCTTTATCCAATTTCCATGAAAACTACATCACTACATCCCTGCAGCCGTTTGTCGAATATGAATACAGGGTGACGCGGGAGCTTAGCCTGACAGCCGGCGTCAAGCTTGCCAACTACAACATGAACTTCACCCAGTTCGCCGATAACGGCAAGACGGTGGGCAGCCTCAATGGGGCGCCAAGCGTCATGCATGACGCCACCTTTCGGTCGTGGATGCCGTCCCTCGACGCGCGTTACAGACTGAAGAGCAACTGGTCGGTATATGCCCAGTTCGCCACCGGCAGCGTAATTCCGCCGACCAACGTGTTCGACACCAAAGGTGCATTGGTTGCCGTCCTGCCTAAACCCACTACGACCAAGACTTACCAGATTGGCTCGGTGGTGAAATTCAACCGGGTGACTCTGGATGTAGACGGCTACTACAGCCATTTTCAGAACCCGTACTCGTCAACTGCCGACGCATCGGGCGAGCCCATTTTCTATCAGACTGGTCCATCGAATACCAAAGGCGTCGAAGCCGAGAGCAATATCTTAATCGGTCACGGATTCAGCCTGTACCTTAACGGAACCTTGGGTAGCGCCCGGTATGCCCAGACCGGGTTGTGGGTAGCGAATGCTCCAAAGAACACCGAAACGGTGGGCTTTACGTACCGGGTCAAAAGTTGGGACCTGGGCTTCTTCAACAAACGCATCGGCACTATGTATAACGATAATGGTGCGATCAACCAGGCGGTCGCCATCGATCCCTTTAATGTGAGCAATCTGTTCTTGAACTATACGGTGAGAGGCGACTCATATTTGAGAGGGACCAAAATCCGGTTTGGCATCAACAACCTTCTTGATAATCACAGCATTGTGGGTGTTACGCCGGCCTCAACGGCAAGTTCCGCGCCAGCACCCGGTGACATCTTGACGCTGCTGCCGGCGCGCAGCATTTCGCTGACGGTGACGTTCGGTTATGCGCCACAGCAGTAACCCACGGCGGGATCACGTAATTCTCCACAAATTTGACCAGGTCCGCGATATTGATGGCGTTGGAACAGCAAGTACTATGGGAATGTGGCACGTCAGACGGGTTTGCGTAAATCGGACGAGAGGCAGCGGTCGAGACAATCCTCAAGATCGTCATCGTTCGTTTTGGTCCTCATCGGGATGTTCAAGCTGTTTAAGGCCCTCCTGCTGATCGCGGTAGGGATCGGCGCCATCAATCTCCTGCACAAGAACGTTGCCAGCACGGTGCTGCATTGGACACAGGTGCTGCGCGTGGATCCGGACAACCGATTCGTTCACGGAATGTTGGTGAAGGTCCTCAGCGTTACGCCGAAGCAGTTGAAGCAGTTGAGCGTGGGTACTTTCCTTTATGCGGGTCTGTTCGCAGCCGAAGGGGTGGGACTATTGCTGCGTAAACGCTGGGCGGAATATTTCACCATCGTTACCACCAGCGGGCTAATCCCGCTCGAAATCTTCGAACTGGCTCGGCATTTCACGGCGACGAAGCTGGTGATTGCGTTTGTAAACGTGCTGATCGTTTGGTACCTGGTGGCGCGAGTGCGGTCCCATTGAGAGAATCACCGCGCGCCACGCTGTGCAGTCCACAAGGTGAACGGAAGCCGGGATGGGGCTTAAATTATTAAATATCCCTGGTATTCTAACTTTTATATATTACATATCTAATGTGATTTATTTGACTAATTTACATTATTCGAGTATATTTGTAACGTAGTTGAATAAACTCCAGCATAAAGGCGCCGCTCGACGTCTCTCCTGCTTCCGGCCAGATTGGCTCTATTTCTCCCGTGCCGCGCCACGAACCTTCGACCCCAGTTTACCGGTTGTACGTTGCGGGCCTGACATGATCCGCAGGATCGCTCGATGCTAACGATGCCGCATGCGGCAGCTCTAGCCGGTTCTTACGATTACCGCCTGGTCGCTTTGTCCGTGTTAATCGCGATGCTGGCGTCTTTTGCTGCGCTCGATCTCGCGGGACGAGTAACAGCCGCGTACGGACGCGCTAGACTCGGTTGGCTCACAGGCGGCGCTGCTGCCATGGGTCTCGGCATCTGGTCCATGCACTATATCGGAATGCTCGCTTACAGCCTTCCGGTGGCAGTCCTCTACGATTGGCCCACTGTCTTGGTGTCCCTCATGGCAGCCATGTTCGCATCGGGCGTGGCGCTGTTTATCGCCAGCCGGAGCGTCATGCGGCCGCTGCGCACCGCGGGTGGCGGCGTTCTCATGGGAATCGGAATCGCGGCTATGCACTATATCGGCATGGAAGCGATGCGGTTACCCGCCATGTGCCATTATTCTCCGGGACTTGTGATTCTGTCCGTCATCCTTGCAATCGCGATCTCACTGGTGGCGCTCTGGTTGACCTTCCATCTGCGGGAAGAGACCAGGGCCGCAGGCTGGAAAAAGCTGGCGAGCGCAATCTTAATGGGGGCAGCCATCCCAATCATGCACTATACCGGCATGGCTGCGGTCACTTTTGAGCCGACAGGTTCAGCCCCTAAGCTAACCCACTCGGTGCAAATCTCAGAGCTCGGCATCGCCGCTATCATCGTGGTCACCTTCATAGTTCTCAGCCTCGTGATCCTGACATCATTGATCGACCGCCGGTTCTCCGCGAAATCCTTAGAGCTGAGTTTGAGTGAGGAGCGCTACCGGCAACTAGTGGAGTCGGTGCAGGTCATCCTCTGGCGGCGTAGCGTCGACTCCCGTCGATTCAGCTTTGTCAACAAAGAAGCCGAGGAACTCCTCGGCTACCCACCCGAACAGTGGCTGGCCAACGGAACGTTTCTGTTCGATCACGTGCATCCGGACGATCGCGAATTAACGGAATCGTTTTGCACAGCTGCCACCCGGGACCGCAGCTCTCAACGTTTCGAGCACAGAATGATATGCGCCGACAGGAGCGTTATCTGGCTGAGGACTTCGGTCCGCCTGGTTGCGGGGAATGGAAACGTTAACGAGCTTGTCGGCGTGATGACAGACATCACTGAGCGAAAACGAGCTCAAGAAGCTGCCGAAAGCGCCAGCCGGGCTAAGAGCGAGTTCCTGGCTTCGATGAGCCACGAAATCCGTACGCCGATGAACGGTGTCATTGGAATGACCGAACTGGTGCTCGATACCGATCTCACGTTTGAACAGCGGGACTACCTCATAACGGCGAAGATGTCCGCGGAGTCCCTGCTGATCATCATTAACGATATCTTGGACTTCTCGAAGATCGAGGCCGGCAAGTTCGACCTGGATCCAGTTGCTTTCCACCTGTATCAGAGCGTTGAGGAGACAATGAAGGCGCTGGCGTTTCGGGCCCATGAGAAAGGCCTGGAGTTACTTTGCGACATCAAGCCCGACGTTCCCTCCTCCGTCATCGGTGATTCCGCTCGAATTCGCCAAATCATCGTGAATCTGGTGGGGAATTCCATCAAATTCACCGAACACGGCCAAGTGGAGTTGGAAGTGGCAGTGGAGGCTCAGGATGGCGATGAATTGCGGCTGCACTTTACCGTGAGCGATACCGGCATCGGCATTGCCCCGGAAAAACAGAAGCTCGTCTTCGAAGCATTTTCCCAGGCCGACAATTCGACGACGCGCAGGTTCGGAGGAACAGGGTTGGGATTGACCATTTCTTCACGTTTGGTGGAGGCGATGAAAGGCAGGATCTGGGTAGAGAGCGAGCCTGGCCGGGGCAGCAACTTCCATTTCACGGTCTGCCTGGGAGTGGACCGCGAGGCATTGGTACTGCCGACCGAAGAAGTGTCTTTGGCTGGAATACCCGTATTGGTGGTCGACGACAACTCCACCAATCGACGGATCCTGACTGAACTGTTTTGGATGTGGCAGATGAAACCGACGGAAACGGCGAGCGCTCGAGAGGCCTTGAACCAGTTACGGCGCGCATCTGAGCGTGGTAATCCGTTCGCCCTGGTGGTGACGGACGTCCATATGCCGGAGATGGACGGCTTTGATCTTGCGAATCGAATAAAACAGACGCCGAATCTCGCCGGCGTCGTTATCATAATGCTGACCTCCGGCGAAAAACGGAGCGATATACAACGCTGCTTCGGGCTGGGAGTTTCAGCTTATCTCACGAAACCGGTTCGGCGCGCTGAGCTCCGTGCGGCTATAGTTAAGGCGATTGTGGCCCCCTCCGCGGCTGGAAGCGAAGGTGAACAGGCATCGCCAATGCCGCAAGCTTCCCTGCTGGCAGGGCCGGAGGCATCGCGGTTACGCATTCTCTTGGCCGAGGATAATGTTGTCAACCAGCGCGTGGCTGCTCGAATCCTGGAAAAAAGCGGCCACACCGTAATCATCGTCCGCAACGGCAGAGAAGCGATTGCCGCGCTGCAAAGCGAGACCATTGACCTGGTTTTAATGGATGTGCAAATGCCGGAAATGGACGGATTCGAAGCGACGATGGCCATCCGTAAAGACGAGATCGGCAGGAACAGACACATCCCTATCATCGCGATGACGGCGCATGCGATGCCGGGCGACCGGGAGCGGTGTCTCGCGGCAGGGATGGATGGCTACATATCCAAACCTGTTTCCGTCAAAGACTTACTAAGCCAAATAGAGAATACCAGAGCTTCAGATGCCAACGTTCCTGCCGGAAGTATCGGTGAACACTCAGAATGCTAGGCACTCTGGGGCGTGCCGTACTGTAAAGACTCGTCTGGCCTACTTACCCACGTAGCTGACGCGCCAGATGGATTTGGAGCCGTCGTCGGTTACATACATCGAACCGTCCTTCGCGACCGCGACGCCCACAGGCCGGCCCCAGGCCGTTCCGTCGGCGGTAGTGAATCCGGTCAGGAAGTCCTGATATACGCCGCTAGCATGGCCTTTGTCCAAAGGTATGCGAACTACTTCCAGTCCGGCGCGGCGGGAGCGGTTCCAGGAGCCGTGCTCGGCGGCAAACAAGTCGCCACGGTACTCGGGCGGGAATTGAGTGCCTTCGTAGAAGGTCAGGCCGAGGGACGCGTTATGCGGCTGCATGAGCACGTCGGGAACTATCACCTTATCCTTCAGCTCCGGATGTTTTCCCGCTTGGCGGGGATCCTGATTGGCACCCATGTAATACCAGGGCCAACCATAGAAACCACCCTCCCGTACGTGGGTAATGTAGTCGGGGACTAAGTTGTCCCCCAGGGCGTCACGCTCGTTGACCGAGCACCACAACTCTCCGGTCGCCGGATTAATGCCGAGCCCAACCGGGTTCCGGATTCCGGATGCGTACACGCCCACAAACTTGCCTTCCGGCGTGTATTCGAGAATGTTGGCGCGATGAAACTCGCTGGGATGGTCATCCGGGTCGTCGACATTGGACGCGGATCCGACCGCGAGGAAGAGCCGCTTGCCATCTTTGGAAAAGACGACGTCGCGCGTGGAATGGCCGCCTTTCGGAATTCCTTCCACCAGAGTCTCCGGAGGTGCGGTGGCCTTGAGGTCACCATTCTTGTAAGGGATGCGAACCAGCGACTGGGTGTTGCCGACATACAGCCATTGGGGATTACTGCCGAGCGGATAGAATGCGATGCCGAACGCGCCCGGCAACCCGGTGGCGAACAAGGAGACGTCGGGTTTGCCGTCTTTATCACCCCGTATGACCTTGATCTGCCCGGCGTTGGTCTCGGTGAAAAACATATCGCCGTTGGGAGCCATGCGAATCTGGCGGGGGTTCATCAGTCCAGTGAGAAACAACTCCACCTTGAACCCTGCGGGCGCAACTGGCATGGCCCCTTCAGGCCGCGGGACCAGGGGCTGGAGCCTGGCCGACTCAGTCGCGAAGGGCTTCGGCAGGTCGGCGGGTGTGATCTTGCGGGCGCGGCCCGGCTTAAGCGATACCGAATCCGCGAAAGCGCTTTGCCCCGTCAAAACAGTCTTGCTGTCGATGTTGTTTGCCGCCTTCACCATCCAGGCAGCCAAGAGAACCGTTCCAGTGGGGATCAACCAACGAACGTTATTCATATTTCCCTCCCAGATATCATTACATTTTCCTTGAGCCTGCCTCCAACCCGGAGAGGCGCTCTACCTCGCCCCCGCATACCGTGTGCGGATCGGGTAGATTCGAGCGCCTGTTTTACGCCGTCACCTGACGTAATAAATGAGAATGGAATAGCCGGCGCGGCCATCGGGTGGGCGCTGTCGAAAATACCTCAGGTAGTCCTCGTAACCGGGCGGCGCCAGGAAACCCGTCAAGAAATTCACACTCACGGCGTAGATGCCCGGCTGCGGCAGATAGTAATGGCCCATGGCGGTGTCTGCCGGGGAAGGCAGCGGCTGAGGCGTCAGGCTGCCGGGCTTCATATAGTGCCACGGGTTATCGAAGCCAAAGATGAAAGTCTTGATCTGCTCGATTCGGTTTCGTTTCAAGTAAGCGCCGAGGTCAGGCAGATTCTGACCCCAGTCGATGTTGCTGTCGGCGAGGTATCTCCATCCTTGCGCGGGGCCGCCAATCCATTCGTTGAAGTAGGAAATGCCGTTCGGATAGACGCACAATGAGGAGATCGCAAACCAGGCGAGGCAAAGCGCAATTATGGCGCGAGCGGCTCGGTTCGCGGCCCACCGCTGCAACGCAAATCCGCCGCCTAGAATGAAAAACGGCAAAGACGGCAGGACGTGGCGGAAACCGATATGAAAATTTGAAAGCACGGCGGATCCAAAAAACAATACAGCCGGCCCCCATACCATCAGGTCGGACGCACTGGCCTGGCGCCGCTGAATCCGAATCAGAAAAGCTGCCAGGCCGGCGACCGTGAGTATCTGAAGAGGTATGGGGAATTTGATCGCCCAGGCGAACGGGAAATATAGCGGAACCCAACCCTGGATCTTGCGGCCCAACATATATCCGGTAAAGCCTTCGCCGCGCAGACTGCCGCCGATGAAGAGCAGACCGCGCACAAATTGGAGCGGCCACGGCAAACGGGCGATCAGTTTCATTGCGGGCAGCGCCCACTGCGACACACCCGCGCCGCGGAATTGATCAATTTCAATTTGAGGAACTGGCTGGGCCTGAAACTGGGAGGCGGCCAGAATACCGGCATAGACGGCCACCGGGATAGCGACGGCACTAAGAATTCGCCGCGGGCCTTTGCAGAGAACCAAACCGAACGCCGCCGCGGCCAGCGGCAGTAATGTGAACTTCGTGAGAACGGCGAAGACCAGCGCCAGTGTCATGATCAGCAAGCGGACGGTGCCGGGAGCGCGCCAATACCGCCAGGCCGCATAAGCAAACCACAAGGCGGCGAAGGCGGCGGGCACGTCGGAGTGGATGAGAACGCCGTGGCCCAGAATGGTTGGCTCCAGGGCGCCGCACGCGGCGAGAATGAGAGCCACCGATTCGTCAAACAACTGGCGACCCCAATGCCAAAGCAGGAAGACGATTAATAAAGGGAAGGCCAGGAACGGAAGGCGCGTGTAGAAGAGAAGACGGCGCGCGCGGATGTTGGGACGGTCCAGAATCTCCGCGCCAATCAGGTAAGCATCGCGCTCCTGCCAGCCCTTGGTGGTCTGAGGATGCGGCGCACGCAACAGGCGAGGAACCCATCCGCAAATGGCTCGAGTGAGCGGCGGCGCATCCGCAGGCAGGAGCACGTCCTGGCCGAGCCAATACATATATGCCGCGGCGAAGTGAGAGGTTTCATCGACGGTCAAGCCGAGATGGCGGGCTTGGTAGATAAGGCCGGCCGCAGAGCATACCAGCAGAAGTACGATCCCGGCATACCTCGGCATTACCATCTGATCACCAGGCCCTGGAATAGATCACGTGCAGGACGCTCCGCACATACTGTTCATCGGTGAGCGATTCCGTGGCGTGATCGGGAAACTTCACCAGCGATTGAAAATATAGGGCGAGGTCGCGGAAGAGTTCCACCCGCGCCACAGGACTATATTGTGCACGGCCTGCGATGGCTCGGACTGCCAGGGCGACGGCTTCGCGGCTGGCCTGGCTGCGCAGGCGCGCCGCAAGGTGCGGGTACGCCTGGAGCGAATTGTATTTGACGTCAGTAGGATTGGCGATGAGGTCGAGATCCGGCGCGTTCCAGTTGGCTTCGTGTGCGCCGTTCCGATCGGACACAACGGCTTTCTGATGGGATACAACGATGGTGTTGGCCGCCAGGTCGCCCAGGCGCTGGCCGTTGCGGCTGAAAAAGCACGCGATGCCGCCTACCAGGTAGAGCAGCGGCAAAGCGTCCACCAGGCGGATCAGGTTGCGCAGCACAATCTGCGGCAGGTGCAGCCTGAGACCATGCGCATCGATCACGCGCAGGCCCAGCAGCCGCTTGCCGATGGTTTGGCCGCGCCAGCGCCATTCGAGCGCGATGCCGTACCCCACCGAGATGGCGAAGAAGCCGCCGACCGAAATCGCAGTGGCGAGGTCATTGTCGACAACGCCGGCGATCTGCGCCAGTCTGCCCGCGCCGTACGACAGGCAGCCGATGGCCGTGGCGTCTACGGCCCAGGCGAGAGCGCGCGTCACCGGGGTAGCCAGTTCGAAGGAGAAGACCACGCCTTCCGGCGTTTCGATGCTTAGGGAGGAGGCTCTCATAACTGCGGATTGTGCAACGACGTATCCGGATGAATCCGGATATGGCGGGCTGAAGCCCGCTCCACGCCCGCCCAGCCCAGAAAAGCACAAAGCCCCGAAAGTTCACAGATGCCGAACGCAATTTTGAGGGCGTAAGGAATAACGGGCTGGTGGTATTGCGAAACGAAAGCCTCCACCATGCCGGCCCACACCAGCAGCCCGGCGGCCCCGGCCACAATAGTAAATAGATCGGACGCCACGGCCCGCAAGCGGTCGGCACGGGTGTCGGCGCTCTCCGTGTTTCCATCACCCCAACCGATTAGCGCTCCGGCCAGAATAAAACCGCATTGGCCGCCCAGCAGGATCGCCGGAATTTCGATGGAACCGTGCGGCAGAAGCCAACCGGCCAGAAACGTGCCTTGGCCCGCCGCAACGTAGTCGGCCGCCACCGCGCCCAGGAGGACGCCGTTGTAGAAGAGCAGGATCAGCGTGCCGACGCCCCAGGTGATGCCAGCCGCCAGGGTCATGATGGTTACCTGAATGTTGTGCGTCATCAGCTGAGCGGAGAATGAGGTCTTCCTTCCGCGCAGGCGATCGTTCCCGGCTTTACCGGCGCTTTCTTCCTGGGCGACACGCTCAGCGGGCGAGCCCATCAGGCCTTGAAACGGTATGAGCACGGCCTTCGACTTGGGGTCCATGTGAATGGCAAACCAGCCGAAGGCGCAGCCCAGCAAAGTGACCGCGAGCGACAAACGGAAGGCGCCAAGATGGCGGCGGAAGGCGCGCGGGAAAGCCAGGAGCCAGGCTGCGCCAGCGGATGCGCAACGGGGCGCGGGTTTCGTGGATCTCGCTATAGGCGCGGCCAACCAGCGATTCCAAAAACGCGCGCAGGCGGGGCTCGGTGGAGAAGGTATCCAGACGGGACAGGTCGGCGGAACAACGTTCGTAGAGATAATGCAAACGCTGAACTTCGGAAAGCGACAGGCGGCGATCGGGCTCGGTGTCGAGCTTTTGAAGTTCGGCCTGCAGTTCGTCCCAGTAAGCCCGCTCGGCGGTGACAAAACGGCGCAGGTCGATGATCACAGCGCCTGCCTCCGTTTGACGTCCAGGTATTGCGAGGTAACCTGCGCCTTGATGCGCTCGGAATCGACGACTTGCATCCTGACGCCGCGGTTCTGCAGCGCGATTTTCAACTCCCGCATGCGATTGGAAAGCATCTGGCCGGCCAGGCCGGCGTAGAGGGACTCGATGTCCTGAGGGGCTTCGCCGGTGAAGAGCGGCTTGAGGCCGGGAGTCTGCATCACATTGACCCGCACCAGGTGGCGGCGGGCCAGCAGACCCACTTCGTGTTCGAAGGTCTCGGCCAGCAGAGCATCATCGAGGGAGGTGAAGAAAACCAGCAGCGAGCGGCGGCGCAGGTTCACCTGCAGGCTGGTAAAGACGTCGCGGAAATCGGGGCTGACGCGCTGCGCTTGCAGGTTGTAGATGGTTTCGCGGCAGAGGCGGAAATGGTCCATGCCGTTGGCGGCGCGGACGAATTTGTGAGTGCGGTCGCTGAACGTCACCAGGCCAAAACGGTCGCCCTGGCGCTGAGCCACCAGTGCCAGGTGCAAGGCGGCATCCACGTAGGCTTCCAGAATATCGTCGCGCGCCGACAGCCGGGAGGAATCCACCACCGCATAGATTTCCTGCGAGTGCTCCACGCGGTACAGCTTGACGGTGGGGAAGCCGCGGCGCGCGGTGGCTTTCCAGTGGATGTCCTCAAAGCTGTCGCCCGCCATGTAGTGCCGCAGGTTGTCGAACTCGCGCCCTTTGCCAAGCTGGCGATGCAGGCGAACGCCCAGGTCCGCGGTGCGCAGGAATAGAGCGGCGGTGGCGCGGTCGCGGAGGTTGGGGTAGACGCGGAGCGTGCAATCCAGGGCGCGCTGGTCGCGGGCCAGCCAGAGGCCCAGAGGCGACGGCGTTTCCAGATAGAGCCGGGTGAACGGGTGATCACCGCGGGTGGCGACGGTCACCGGGTAGTCCAGGCGGGACGCCTGTGGGGGTACCGAATAAGATAACGGCAGGCCAGGAGGGCTACCCCACAGCCGCAGCGAGAGTGCCCCGGTTGAGCGGTTCTCGAAGGTGATGGGGACTGCCGCGGCAACATTCTTGGTGAGCCGCAGTTTTTGCGGAGCGCTGGCTGTGATGGCCTGAAGGAACTGAATGGCCCGCACGGCATCCACTGACGCGATGATTGCGAAAGCCGCCAGAATCGTCGCACACGCCGGGGCCGCGGCCGGTGAAAAGCCGGCGATGGTGGCGGCGGGCACCGCGATGAGCGCAGTGAGCAGCAGCAGACGTGTGGACGGGACGATCATAGTTTCTATCGGGGCACGGGCACCTGATGCAGAATACGGTCCAGGACTTCGGCCGGCCGCACTCCTTCCAATTCCGATTCGGGACGCAGCAGCAATCGGTGTTCGAGGACCGGCAGAGCGACCGCGCGGACATCATCGGGGCTGACGAAGTCTCGGGCCTCCAGCGCCGCCCAGGCGCGCGCGGCGCGTAGGAGCGCCTGCGTAGCCCGCGGACCGGCGCCCACCAGGATGGCGTCATCGGTACGCGTGCGGCGAACCACTTGCACCACATACTCCACCAGTTGTTCACTCAGAGTCACCAGGCTCAGGGCGGCGCGCGCCTCCGCCAGTTCGTCTTCGCGCAGGCAGGGCGTGACAACGCCGGAAAGCAGCACGGCTTCGGGAGCTTCGCGGCCGAGGCTGCGGCGGGCCAGCGCAAGTTCTTCTTCGGCTTCGGGCCAGCTCATGGAAATCTTGAGCATGAAGCGATCCTTCTGGGCTTCCGGTAGCGGATAGGTGCCTTCGGATTCGATGGGGTTTTGGGTTGCGAAGACCGTGAAGTTCGGGGAGAGCCGGTGGGTCTCGCGATCGATCGTGACCGTGCGCTCCTGCATGGCCTCAAGCAGCGCGGATTGGGTTTTGGCGGGCGCGCGATTGATCTCATCGCCCAACAGAAACGTGGTGAAGAGCGGCCCCTTCACCAGCGAGAACTCGTTGCGCTGGAGGTTGAATACGTTGGTGCCGGTGATGTCGGCCGGCATCAGGTCTGGAGTGAATTGGATCCGCTTGAACTCGCTGCCCAGCACAGCCGCCAGCGTTCGCGCCAACAGCGTTTTGCCCAGGCCCGGCACACCCTCAATCAGCGCGTGCTGATTGCAGAGCACCACCACCAGCGAAAAGCGAACGGCGTCGTCCTGGCCGATGATCACCTTGCGGATGCCGGCGGCAACGTTCTGTATGGCTGCTTGAAATTGTTCGAGGTTCAAAGCTCTCCTTTCGCGTTCAGGCCGGTCGAGTGCAGAACGGCCTGGATTTCGCGCACGGCATCCAGCGGGCGTCCGGCGGAAGTGGCGATGATGGCTGCGGCACGGCTGGCGCGCCCGGGCGTCACCTGGCGGCGATTGGCGCTCAGCCATTCGCGCCAGCAGACGGCAGCCACTTCATTGGCCGGAATATGGCGGCGCAACAGCGTGAGCAGACCTGAAAGCGATGTGCGCCCCACCCGCGGAGCGGACGGGCGTGCGGCGGGAGGCGGAAAAGCCGCGGCGTTTTTCCAGATGAAGAGCGCGGCACAAAGCGCCAGACCGAAGGCCATACCCATCAGGTGGAACCGCCGCGCCAGCCCGACTACGCTGCCGGATTCGGAAATGCCGAGGTGCTGCTCATCAAAAACAATGCGCGTATTCGGACCAATGGCGGCGGAGACCTGCTGCAGCCGGTCCATGGCGACGGTGGACTGATTGTTGAAATCGCCGCTCGACGCCAACAGCACTACGCTGCCTTTGCCGAAGGGGCGCTCAATGGCGAACAACTTGCGGCCGAGGGATTCGAGCACCTTCCAATCCGTGGCTTGGGTGAAGTAGAGAAGCGAGAAGTGCTTCCGGTTGGAGTCCAGACCGAACCTGACGTGCCACATTTTTTCAAGCGCGCCGGCACGCGGAGCGTTGGCCTTGGAGTCCAATTCCATGGCAGCCACAATTCTATTGCCGCGAGCGGCCAGTTTCTCGATGGCCTGCAAATAGGGGTCGGGATCTCTGGCAAAGCCTTCGGGGTTGAGGCCCAGCAGGAGCACGGTGGCGTGGTCTTCGGGCAGGAATGCAAGCGGCAGGAAATTGCGCTCCACGGACAGGCCGGGCACACGGGCCAGACTTTCCAGGAGCAGTTTGGCGCCCTGGGCATCGGTCCGCAGGCTGGAGTATTCAGGGTACACATCCCCGCTGGCGAATTCGACGCCGAAGAGATAGAGCACGGTAGCCGTGAAGCCCCCTACCAGCAGGACGGTAAGGAAGAAGGCTTTGGATTTCATGCTACCGCCTGATGAGGAGCGCCAGGCGTAGCTTCCATCTGCTGTTTCATCTGCTCCATTCGGCCACGGAATTCGTCAGCGTCTTCGGCGGTAACGTCGTGCATGCCATACCAGGCGCGCTCGAAGGCGGCGATGTTGGCCGCGAAGTACCCGCCGGCGTCTGGAAAAGCCCGGGCTCTGCGGCGCAGTTCCAACTCGTATTCGCGGTTGGTCTTGCCGGAATGGATGGTGATGAATTCGGTCCGGCCCAGCCAGGCGAGGCTGGCCAGATAGTATGCCCGAAGCCCCAGACGGAAGTTCCGCTCTGCCAGGCAGCGGAGGGCAAGCTCCAGCCATTGCTCCTCGGGCAGCCGGTCAGGCGTGAGGTCTTCGGAATCCAGGTTCACGCCGGTCACGAAATTCGCTGTAGCCGGCACGGTTTTCGTACGGGCGCGCCGTTTGTGCCAGACGATCCAGAGGCCGGCGGCGAGCACCAGGGCCATGAGCACGTAGACGCTGCGGTGAAGCGCGCTTCCAGGCGGCGAACCGGGACCAGACTCCGGAATGACGCCGAATTGCCGCAACAGCCACCTGAAGAAGGCGTCCATGGCTGTGCCGATGCTCTGAAAAACGGACCGCAGGCCGGCAATCGCGCGATCGGTGAAATCCACAATCCCCGAGTGGCCGCGGACCAAATCGGCCGGCGGGGGCAGCCGCCAATCGTATTCGTGCGATTGCATGGTCTGCTTAATTGCCTGTTCCAGACCGCTGGGCGCGACCACGCCGTCGGCGGCAGCGGCGCGGCCTGTCAAGCTTCCCGCGACAAACAGAAAGGCGGCAGCGGCAACCTGGCGCGCGGCGCGAATCCGGCGCAAACCAGCGCGCACATCTTCGCCGGTCTCGATGGATTCGGCGCGGAAGCAACGCACGCAGTAGACCGCTTGTACAAAGGGATCGAGCGCCAGCCACGTGACCGCCATCACCAGCAGCGGGAACAACGGGTTCATCATGAATACCGTGCCGCTGCGGCTGAAGGCTGTCTCGATGCCGGTAAGGACGCGGAAAAGTTGCGGCAGGATGGCGATAGCGAGCGTGAGATTTATGGCGGCTATAACCTGCAACAGAAGCAGGATGGCAAGGACGGTCCAGTTCTGACCGCTGGCGAAGGCCGCCAGCTGCCGTGCCCGCGATCGCAATCGCAGGGGATCCAGATTGCCGGCATCGCCACCACCGGACAGCACGGCGACCATGCGATAGAAGGCCACGGTATTGCCGAATGTGAACATGATCAGGGCGGACAGCGGAAGTATGAAGAGTTTGGTGGCGCCGAAGTATGCCTGTAGGGCGATCAGATGGAAGACGCGGCGGGCGGTCCACGGGGAGTTCGAGGAGGAATCGACAGCGCCGGTGAGTTGGCGGCGCAAACGGCCGGCGAACACGGCGCGCCAGCAGTTCATCCAGATCAGAAGCAGGGTGAGGATCAAGGCGTAGAGCGCCGCACTGGATGCGGGAACGCGGGGCCGGGCGACCACGTTGCGGAAAAGCAGCAGGGCGAGTGCCAGGGGCGCCGACCCCAGCCAGTGGCACAGCAGCGTGGAAAGCGACGCCTGGCGGAGCAGCCTCACAGCCTGATCCATCAGTTCGATGCTGCCTTCAAGGGGGCTTATGGGCTCTGCCATGAGGATTGCTCCGCACGTTCGGTGAAGAAGCTGAGACTCTCGGCGGCGCCGTAGAAAAAAATCCAGGAGAGCAGAAATCCAGCCAGCAGCATGGCGCCGGGAAGAACGGATCGCCACGCTCGCCAGCCAGCCTCGACGTGGGGCGCTCCACTAAGACGCAAGCAGGCGGCGCACAGAAGGCGCATCTCGTGTTCCGTAACGCATTCGCGGCAGAAGGAACGGCCGCACGCGGGGCAGCGGCAGGCAGCTTCGCGAGCTTCGTGATTCCAGCAGCGCTGTTGTAGAGAGATGCCGGCCATGAGGATTTAGTCCGTAAACCGGTCGGAACTCACCGCCATCCCAGCGCCCACCAGCCCTAGTACGGCGTCCAGGCAAGCGTCAACCTGGCGCAACAGAATGTATGGCGGCAGTTGCATCAGCGCGGCCCTATCGACGGCCGGATTCTTCGCAGCGGCAAAGGAGACCATGAGCAAACCGGCATAGTAAACGATCCCCGTCTTAATCACAGCCGCAATGGCAAGCCCCGGCATTCCCGAACGCAGGATACCGCGATATTGCTGCGCGAGGATACCGGCAATGGCGCCAAGTTCCATCAGGACCAATCCGCTCACCAGCCACCGGACGAGCATGATCGGGGAGTGCAGGGTAAGAAGCATGGCCGCCGACTTGACGAACAGCGTGACGACAAACAGGTCGGATAGGCGAGTGTGGGTCTGGGTCGGCGGGTTTAGGACGGTTTGAAACGGAGGCGTGAAGGATGCGGCCCGCAGCGCCGGCGGCAGGATTCCCGGGACCTGGCGCGCGAGCCTCCGCGGCCGCGGCCCAGTTGCCTTCCACGCGGCCCTGGACTTCCGCGATGCCCGGCTCCACCTTCGCCAGAAATCTGCGCGCGGTCCAGGTGCGATAGATAGAAGGCAGCTCGTCCAGGCTCACCGCGGTGAGAATGCGGCATCGGCAACTGAACGCGGCCGATATCACCAGCCAGGCGGCCACCAGGCCGGCAGCCACCATGTATAGAGCCGGCGTCAGGAATGCGAAACGCACGTTCACCGAGAGAAGTATGTAGGCGAACAACCACAACGCGCCGATGAACAGAGATCGCGTGGAGATGTGAAACCGCGGGGTGAAAGCCACCACGATGGCCTGCACGTCGCGCAAATGGAAACGCTTGTATTCCTCGCGGAAGCGGTTCGATTTGACGGAGAGCAGGTGGTCGCCCCCGATCCAGACGCTGGCCCCTCGCAGAATGCCGCGCCGGCGGCCGGGCAGCTTCCGATACCGATAGCCTTGGGTCGCGCTCATTTGGGTCATGCTCGTTTGGGCCATGTTCAACTGCCCGCCCCGCGTTTGGCCACAAGGTAGATGATTCCCCAGATCCAAAGCCCGGTTTCGAACAACCCGATCAGGCAGGCCAGAACGAAGCGCCAGCGATTGCGGCGCACCAGGCTGATGGGCTGGCTCCATTTCATAACTGTCAATACCACGGCGCCAGGCGCGGCGACTATGGTGATGGGCCAGAGCAGTAAGGACACCAGGGGCGTAACCAGCGCGATGGAATCGTAAAGCGTTCGGGAAGTTTCGAGGTTGGCTACCTTGGCGACACCGCTGCCGGCGGCCACGCAGGAGGGACAAAGAATTTGGACGCCGAACTCCACGGAACAAAGCTGGCAGACGAATCGGCCGCACTGCCGGCAGGCTGCCACGGCACGCTTATTAGGGTGGTCGAAGCAGGCGGCATCGCCATCGAGGGCGAGTTCCGGCCGCACCGGCACGCGGGCAGGGGACAAGGCGGCCGGGAATACGCGCACGGTATTGGCAGAGCCGCACTGAGTGCAAACGGCGACATCGCTGTTCGTGAGCTCCCATGCCGGCAGAGGCGTTTGGCAGCTCGCGCAGGGCAGAGACATGACTGTCAGTTGGTCTTGATGACGCGGGTATCGCAGATCATGTCATGCACGCCGCGCTTTTCGGAATCGAACCCAATTATGATGTAACCGATGCACAGGATTATGTAACTTAACATTTTGGCGAAGTAGCGGCCGACCGCGCGCCCCAGGCTGACCGGGCCGCCACCTGGCCGGACCACCTTTAATCCGAGCGCCATTTTGCCGGGAGTGGCGCCCAGTTTGTGGACGAACACGCCCTCATAGGTTGCTCCAGTGAGCAGGCCGATCAGCCATGCGAAGCCAAGAATGGAGAGCGTCTGTCCGATCTGAACCTCGGGATGGACCGGGTCGGTAAGGGGAGAACCCACTCTCGCGCCCAGCAATGCATACTGCAGAATGCTGCCGAGGATGAAGAGGATAATGCCATCGATCAGGGCCGCCACCAGACGTATCCAGAAGCCGGCATACTTGACCGGCGCGGCAATAGCGACGCCTTCGCGAAGTTTTTGGGCGTAGCTGTTCTTGCAATCGAGGCAAACCAGGCGGTCGCCAAAGCGTGCCAGTTCATCAGCGGGCGCAGAACGTCCGCATTCGGAGCAGAACATCGTTTGCGGTGGGAAGGACATGATTCTCTTGATTAAAGCACACGTGTGGGACACTGGACTTTAACTCGAAATGGCACAGGGCCGCGTTGCGTTTCAGTATCCGAATTTTCGTTACTACATGACGGCGCGGTTTCTGGTTACGGCCTCGTCAGAGATGCAGGGCGTGGCGGTGGCCTGGCAGGTGTACGGGCTCACCGGCCGCGCGCTTGACCTTGGGCTGGTGGGGCTGGCGCAGTTTCTCCCGGGGATTCTGCTGTTCCTGCCAGCCGGGCAAACGGCGGACCGGGTTCCGCGGCAGCGCATCCTGCAAAGCTGCTACGGGGCATTCTCGGTGGTCTCTCTTTTACTGCTTACGCTAACGCTGAATGGCGTCCGATCGGCGTGGCCCATCTATGCGGCGCTGCTGCTGAATGGCGTAGTGAGGGCATTCAATGGACCGGCATCGCAGGCCTTCTTGCCGCTGATGGTGCCGGAAGAACATTTTCCCAACGCGGTGGCGTGGGGCTCATCCATTTTTCAAGGCGCTATGGTTTTGGGACCCGTAGCCGGCGGCTTACTCTACGGGTTTACCGGGAGCCCCACTCCGGTTTATGCAAGCGCGGCGGCGGCGTACCTGGCGGGACTAGTGCTGATCTCGGCAATCCGCGTGAAGTCAGTGCAACGGCCGCGCGGGACGGCTCGCATAGGAGTGGTGCTGGAAGGCCTGCGCTATATCTGGCGCGAGAAACTGGTTCTGGGCGCGATCTCACTGGACCTGTTCGCGGTGCTGCTGGGTGGTGCCGTGGCGCTGCTGCCGATATACGCCAGAGACATCCTTAAAGTAGGCGCCCAGGGGCTGGGCATTCTTCGCAGCGGGCCGGGCATGGGCGCCGTGATTATGGCGATCGTGGTGGCGCACTGGCCGTTAAAGCGCCACGCCGGCGCCGCTATGCTTTGTTGTGTGGCGGGCTTCGGATTCTTCACCGTGGTCTTCGGGCTCTCGCGCAACATCGCGCTTTCGATGGCCGTGCTGATCCTGGTGGGCGCGTGCGACATGGTGAGCGTAATTGTGCGCCACACCATGGTGCAACTGGCCACGCCGGACGAGATGCGCGGCCGCGTCAGCGCAGTCAACATGATCTTCATCGGCGCTTCGAACGAGGTGGGGCAGTTCGAGTCCGGCCTCACTGCCCAGTGGTTCGGAACCGTGCCGGCGGTGGTGATCGGCGGGATCGGGACCATGCTGGTGGTGGCGGCCTGGGCGTGGCTATTCCCGGCTCTGCGACAGGTCAACCAACTGACCCGGCCGCCGGCAAGCAATTCGACTGCGACCAAATGACACCTTGTTACGTCTAAGTAGGAAACGCACCGGCTTCGGTCGAGTTGGTTTGGGGTGAGTCTATTATGATGCGTTATACATTTAAATCGTTGACACTGATTTTGTGCCTGGGCGCAGCCCTGCTTCCGCGCTGCTTCGGGCAGGCTTCCGCCATCAATGGCGAAATCAACGGCACGGTAACGGACCCATCGGGGGCGGCGCTGGCGGGAGCCACGGTTCAGGCCAATAACACCGAGACGGGGTTCAAGCAATCCACTAAGACTGCCGATACGGGCCTCTTCCGGTTCAGCCTGCTACCCCTGGGCACATACGAAGTGGAAGTGCAGGCGGCTGGATTCACGGCGGCGAAACGCACAGGTATTGTTCTGACCGCCGGCTACACCGCCACAGTCAACGTGCCAATGGCGGTGGCTGGGACGGCCACCACGGTGGAAGTGACGGCGGCGGCCCTGATCACGGACCCCAGCCGCACCGACCTGGGCAGCACGCTCGATGAGAACATGACGCGCAATCTGCCGCTGGTGTCGCGCAATCCCTACAACTTTATTTTGTTCCAGCCCAACGTCAGCGGGCGCGCCAACACCGAATTTGGCGTGCCGCGCAAGATCAACGCCAACGGGTTTACCGGGCGCATCAATTACCAGATCGATGGCAGTAATAACACGGAGAGCGACCGCGGCGGCATCCGGTTGATTCCGATCTCCGATATCTACATAGCAGATGCGCAGATGGTGAGCAACGGCTTTGCGCCGGAATTTGGTAATACCGTAGGGACAGTCTTCAACACGGTCACGAAGTCCGGCACCAACGAATTTCACGGGGAGGGTGCTTACCTTTTCCGGCGCACGGATTTCAGCGCGCGGCCCAAACTGCTGGCGGCCACCGCGGCAACTCCGGAGGTGAACGTGGATTCCTATTCGGTGGATGGCGGCGGACGCATCATAAAGGACAAGCTATTCTTCTTTGGCGGATTTGAGCACGTGAAGCGCGATCTGCCGGCGCCGGTAACTGTATCCGCGTCCACCATACAGCAACTGGGGCTCCCCGCGGACTTTGCCAACGCCGTGCCTTTTCGACAGAGCGTGTATTTCTACATGGGCAAAGCCGACTGGCAGATCAACGACAGAAATCGGCTTTCGGTGCGCTATATGCACCACGCCAATGACTCGCCTTATAACAACAGCAATATCGGCGGCTTGTACCTGGTTTCCCGGACCTATAACTTCGTCGACCGCTCGCACGTGGGGGCAATTCAACTGATCTCGACGCTTTCCGCCAACGCAGTCAACGAACTGCGCGGCCAGGTGGCATATCGCGGCCAATCGCAGAACAGATTCTCGGCCACCGGCACCGGGCCGGCCCTGGCAATTTCCGGCCTGGTGAATTTCGGCGGGCCCACGGATGTGGGTTTTCTGTACGAAGAGACCACTCCGGAACTGGCCGACAACCTGAGTTATAACCGAGGTTCACACGCATTTAAGTTTGGCGCCAGCACGCACGCGATTCGCGACACACAGACTCAGGCGACCAGCGCGACTTACACGTTTCCTTCGATCGCGACATATCTGGCGGCGGCGAATGGATCGGCACCTAAGGGATACAGCACCTTCGCCCAGACATACGGCAATCCATCGATTACGTACAATTCGTTGTTCACTAACTTCTTTGTGCAAGACAGTTGGAAGCCCCGCCGGAATTTCACACTGACTTATGGCTTGCGGTACGACCTATACCAGATGCCGGGCGCGGATAAGACTTCGCCGTTCCCATTATCACAAAACTTCCGGACCGACAAGAACAACTTCGGGCCGCGGCTGGGATTTGCCTGGGGGCTAGGCAGCGAACAGAAGACCGTGATCCGCGCCAGCACCGGAATTTTCTACGATGCGCCGCAGACGGATCAGTACCGCAGGGCGCTGCTCAACAACGGCAATCCGGCCTTCTTTAATATTTCGACCGGACCGGGAACGGCCTTTGCGCCGAGTTTCCCCACCGTGTTCACGTCGCTGCCAACGGGCTTTGCGCTGGCGGCGCAGGATATCACGACGATTTCGCCGAATTTCGCGAACCTCTACTCCTACAATGGCAACGTATCGGTTACTCGCGAACTGACGCCGAGCATGTCGCTGACGGCATCCTATCTTTACACCGTGGGCAACCGGCTGCCGGTTTACAGCAATATCAACCTGGTGCAGAGCGGACAATTTCTGGCCGACGGCCGGCCGATTTTCAGCACCACGGCGCGAGTATACCCGGCCTTCGCCAACATTATCTCGGCGGAATCGGTGGGCCACTCGACTTACAATGGCGCCAACCTGACGCTGAGCCGGCGCCTGGCGCGCGGATATGAGATGATCGCGACCTACACGTGGTCGCATGCCATTGATGACGCACCGGAACAGAACAACATCGATAGCGGCGCCAACTTTCTTTCGGACCCCAGCAACCGGCGGCGTGACAAAGGGGACTCACTTACCGACAAGCGCCACGTGTTCAATATGACCGGCGTGCTGATGCCGGAGTTCAAATCGGGTAACAGGATTGCGAATTACCTTCTAAACAATAACCGGCTCTCGGTGGCGCTGGTGGCATCGAGCGGCGACCTGTTCAATGTCGGCAGCAACCGCATACTGAACGGCGACGCGTCCGAGGGTGCGGCCTTCCAGCGGCCGCTCTACATTGGGCGGAACACCGTGCGGGCACAGGCTCCGTTTGAACTGAACGCGCGCTATTCGCGGTTGTTCCCGGTGCGCGAACGGAAGGCCTTCGAGTTCATGGCGGAGACCACCAACGTAACCAATACCCTGAATGTGACGGGGTTGAACACCACCGCACAGGTTGATGCGGCAGGGGCGATTATCGTGCCGAATAGCAATGCGGCCACCGGCGCGCGCGATCAGAGGCTAATTCAGTTAGGGCTGCGGTTCAACTGGTAAGAAGCGGTCCGGACGAGCCAGCCTACTGGAACAGAGCTTCCGCTCCACGCTGAATCACCGCCGCTCCCACCACTCCGGCCGCCGCTGACACGAATGCCGCGTTGGCCCCGTTTCGCTTCCACTCCTCATGCACCGCGTGGTACCCCAGGTAGAACAGCCACCCCGCCGTGATGCCCAGCGGATACGTAATCCAACCCGTCCCCAACCGCGGCGCTAGTACCAGACCGAGCGCTCCACCCACCAGCGTGGCGCCTTCCGCCAATGTTGCCCAGCCGAGTGCCGTGGCGCGCCGCTTCACCGCGGCGCGCAGAATACCGCCCAGTGCGATGCCTTCCGGCGCCTTATGCAGGGCGATTGCCACTGGCACGGCTACGCGCAGCCCCAGCGGCACCGCCAGCTGCACCGTCGCGATGCTCCAGCCGTCCAGAAAGCTGTGGATCGCCGCGGCCGCAATCAGGGGTCCCGCAAACCCGTGCAGTTCCTGCGGGCAGGCAGCGTGGTCGTGATCGTGAGAGCACGTTGGGCACACCGCGTACACGTAGCGGTTCACGCCGAGCAGAAGCGCGTAACCGGCCGCAAACAGGAGCAGGCTTACCGGCCAGCTGAGCGTGACCGCCAGTTCCGGCAGCAACCCGAACAACGCCACGCCGATCAACACTCCCGCGCTGAATGGCACCACCGCCCGCGCACGCTGGCGCAGGCCGGTGAGCCACAGGCCGAGGGCAGCACCTCCCAGGCCGACGGCGGTGGCCAGTGCCGGCGCAGTGATCCCTGCGTATCCCTGCAAGTGTCCCGGAAAATTCACAGCTTCTACTGTAGCAGCGGGTAAAAAAGCGTGTCCCCATGAATGGGGACATGGCAGACTAAAGTCCGCTCCACCGGCGCGCAGGAATTCAGCCTTTGTAGACCTGTCGGCCGGAAAGCCATGTGCCGATAACTTCGATGCGACGGGCCGCGGGGTCGAAGTGGAATTGGACCAGATCGGCACGGTCTCCTGCCGCCAGGCCATTGGTTCGCCCCGGCACTCTGCCTGCTTTAGCGGCATTGACGGTCGCCAGTTGCACGGCGTCCTGGAGCGAAAGCCCCGCCAGCGTCATCAGATTTTCGATGCCGCGGTCCATGCGCAGGGCGCTGCCGGCCAGGCGATTGGTGCCGGCCAAGACGACGCGGTGGTCGGGCGTTAGCTCAATGGCCTGCTCGCCGAGTTGATAGCGGCCGGGCTGGGCTCCGGCCGGCGTGGAGGCGTCAGTGACCAGCACGGAGCGGCCGACACCTTTCGCGCGCAGACCGACCTTAAGGAAGCTGGCCCCAAGGTGGATGCCGTCCACGATGAAGCCGGCCATCAGGCGGTCTTCGGCCAGTTGGTCCCAAATGTAGTTGGGATGCCGGCGCATTTCGAAGTGCGCGCCGTTGCCAATGTGGGTTGAAAGCGTGGCGCCGGCGGAAACCGCATCTGCGATCTGGCCGGCGTTCGCATTGGTGTGGCCAATTGAGGCCACCACACCCTCTGAGGTGATCGTCTCGATGTAGCGCGCCGCTTCGGGCCACTCGGGCGAAAGCGTCACAATGCGGACGCGGTTACCGGTGGCGTCCTGCCAGCGGCGGAATTCGTCGAGATCGGGCTTGCGCACGCAATGCAGCGGGTGTGCGCCTCGCGGGCCGTCATCTGGGCAAATGTGCGGGCCTTCCACGTGGAAGCCGTCGATGGCTTCGCCCTCGGGAAGCGACTCGCTGGCGCGCGCCAGGTTGCGCAACGCGCCTTCCATGTCGTCCGGCGGGCCGGTGATCACCGTGGGGTAGAAGCGCGTGACACCGGTGGAGAAGAGGACCTGCAGCGAGCGGGCGATCTCTTCGTGCGAAACTCCAGGCCGGTTGTAGTCGACGGCGGCGAAGCCATTCACCTGGAGATCGATCCATCCGGGAGCCACGTAGATATTGGCGGGGGCGGCCGCCGGACTGACGGAGAGGACCTTGTCCTCAAACGCCACGTCGACAGGCAATTCGCTATTGACGTCTATACCTGAGCAAATCATATCGGAACAGATTATGGGCTTAGCGTTTTATGCACAAGTTTGCCACACCGGAACGTTTGTATGTGCATGGAGCAACTGTGCAAAAAACGTGTTGAAAACGGCGGACAACGGAAAATTCGCGGTGGCATTCGCAGGCTGGTCGCGATACAAAGGGAGAGTCCAATTGGGGCGGCGCAGCCAGGACGGCAAATCTCGGGGGAGGCTAGTCATTCTGGTTGCGCAGCCTCTTGGTGGTGCGCTATTTTGCGGCCACCGCGACATGCACCGGGGTGAGCCAACCGTAGCGATCTTCCTTGACGCCGCTGATTACTCCGAAGAATTCCTTCTGCAGCTTCTCCGCGATGGGGCCGCGCCGCCCGCTCCCGATGGTGATCTTATCCACCGACCGGATGGGCGTGATTTCGGCCGCCGTGCCCGAGAAGAAAACTTCGTCGGCGATGTAAAGCATTTCGCGCGGGATGATGGTCTCAACCGTGGGGATGCCCAAGTCGCGAGCCAGCGCGAGCACGCTGTCGCGGGTGATGCCGGGGAGCACGGAAGCACCCAGGGGCGGGGTGTGGATCTTGCCATCGCGCACCACGAAGATGTTTTCTCCCGAGCCTTCGCTGACATAGCCGGCGGTATCAAGCGCGATCCCTTCGGTGTATCCGTTGGCAATGGCTTCCATCTTGATGAGCTGCGAGTTCATGTAATTGGCGCCGGCCTTGGCAAGCGCCGGCAGGGTGTTGGGCGCGAAACGATTCCAACTGGAAATGCAGACATCCACGCCTTCGGCCAGCGCCTCTTCGCCCAAATACTTGCCCCAACTCCAGCAAGCGATATAGACGTCGATCGGGTTGTTCATCGGGTTGACCCCGATGTCGCCATAGCCGCGGATCACGATGGGGCGAAGGTAGCAGGCTTCCATGCGATTGACGCGTACCAGTTCCAGCATGGCGTCCGCAAGTTGTTCGGCCGAGTATCCAAGATGTTCCATGCGGTAAATCTTGGCCGAATCCACCATACGGCGGATGTGCTCGCGCAGGCGGAAAACCGCCGGGCCGGCTGGAGTGGAGTAGCAGCGGATGCCTTCGAATACAGAACTTCCGTAGCTCACCACGTGTGAAAGGACATGAATGGTCGCGTCAGCCCAGGGGATGAAGCGGCCGTTGTGCCAGATTTTTTCGGTGGGCGTCAACATGCTTAATTATAACTACGAAATCACCACCACCTCATGCTCGGCCAGCGACTTCACCTCAAAGGTCGCCCAACCTTGCCGCACCGCGATGGCCGGCCGGGCGCTCGACACCAGATACTGGCCGTTGCGTCCCCTTACGTCGTCGGGCAGTTTCAGGCGAACCTCGATCGGTCCCACGGGAATAATTTCGTCCAGCGGCGCGCGCCATGTGCCTTCATTGGTCAGATTGACCAGGTGCAGAATCAGGCGGCCAGGCTGGCGGTACAGGTGGCAATCGATAAGTCCGGGCCCATGCACTTCGAGCGGAATGCGATCGGCCGCGGCCCAACGGAAAATATTCGCCAGCAGGTTGCCGTGGTCAGGCAAATTGTCGCGGCCGTAGCGACGGTCCAGATCCGCCGGCAGGTAGGCGATCCGAGCTTTGCCGCGTGTGCTCAGCACCAGGCCGGGGATATCCGTTTTGGGCTCACGCATCCAGGCGGTTTCGGGAGGATAAACCGGAAATGCGGGAATGAACGTCAGCGGAATGGTCACGTTGGGGTCCGTGCGCAGGCCCTCCAGCATGCCTCCGAACGGTAGGATGTCGGTCTCATCGAATCCACGCAGCACCGCGTGGCGCTCGCCGGATGTAATTCGCAGATAGGTATGCAGGGATGCGCGCGCGACGCTTTTTCTACCAAAGTCCGGCGAGGGAGCGTGAGCGCCGTATAAATCGGCCAGCGCAAAATCGGCGCGCGGATCTCCCCATTCGTCATACAGGCTGCTGGCGCCGGTGGCCACCAGGCCGCCGCCCTTTTCCACGAAACGCCTGACGGCTGCACACTGTGCATCGGAGAGCGCGCCGACGCTGGGCAACACCAGCGCAGACAGAAGGTTGCCGTCGCGCTCAATGTGATCGGCATTCACCGGCAGGTACGGAATGCGCGCGCGCATCAGCGCCTGGGTGACGCCGCGATAGGGCGCGTCCACCAGTTCGGCAGCTTCGTCGCGGCCGTAGTAATCGGTATTGCGCTGCGACCAGACCACGCCCACGGCCGCCACCGGCTGGCGGTTGATGAGGTATTGCTCGTGCTCCTGATGCCACTGGAACACGGGCTCGGGGGTGCGGTACATGCGCTTGTCTTCGTGCCATGCGCCGACGAAATGCCACCACGGCTGAATGCCTCCGGCTATCCCCTCCAGCATCCACATGCGGGCTTCCGGTGCGGGCTTGCTGGCTACGCGGAAACCGGGGTTGCCGGCCTGATATTGCGCCATGCTCTCAGGCATCAGCTTGTCCCAGCCGAGCAGCCCGTGCACCAGTTTGCCGGTATCGCCATTCTGCTGGAATCCGGATTCATTGGCGCGCGCCTGATGGTCCAACAGCATGAACTCGGCGCGTTTGCATATTTCCTGAAAGTCGCGGAATGAGCGGCTTTGGCTGGTGATGGACCCGCTGTTCATGCCGATATACAGGCAGTTCGGGCCACCCACAGCTTTAGTGGTGCGGTTGAAAAGGTCCCAGATTTCCAGGCGGCGCTGGTAGTTCCATTGGATCCACTGGCGGTAGACAGCGTCGTCCCAGTCCTTGCGTGCGGGGATGGGCTTGCCGGCGGCGGCGCGGAACTTGCGCGTGCAATTGTCGCAGTAGCAAATGCTATCGCGCGCCAGACCGCTCCAACTGTTGTCGCCGAAACCTTCGGGGTGGCTGCGTTCGATGATCTCCGTGAGCACACTGGGGATGTACTCGTCGTAATACGGGCTGTTGACGCAGGTGATGAACTTGTCGGCGGCGCGATACGGTTCGCCGGCCTTGTTGCGCGCGAACCAATCGGGATGCGCGCGGTAGAAATCCTCGGCGGTGCGGTTGCAGTCCATCCGCGCCAGCACTGCGAGCCCATCCTCATGCGCCGCTTTGGCAAGCTCGCCATAGAGGTCGCGCCCGTTGAGAAACTCGGCCTGGTGATGGAGCGGAAACTTGGTCGGGTAATAGGCCACGATGCCGCCGGCATTGACGATCACACCCTGGATGCGCGTGCGCTTCCAGTATTCCCGCCACCACGGAATATCGTAGCGAGTCGGATCGCGCTCCGTAATATTGGTCTGGCCCCAGCGCGTGACGCGGTGGTACCACGGAACTGCGGTGCCGGTTTGTGCGGAAAGGGTCTCCGCCGAAAGGGCCGCCGCACTAGCCACGCCGGTTTGGAACAACTCGCGTCTGGTCACTTAGAAAATATACTTCAATGCTAGCTGCATTTGGCGATCGTCGCCGCTCTTGCCGGTCACTTTACCGAACGAGCCGTTGGTGGGATCGGTTACGGGGTTGCTCCAGTTCGGATGATTCAGGATGTCGAATACCTCGAACCGAAACTGCAGGCTCTGCTTTTCGAATGTCCGAATGTTCTTCCGAAGGCTCATGTCCCAATCCCAGAAACCAGGGCCGCGCAGAATATTACGAAGTTGCGTGCCGTAGGTTCCAGTCACTGGGATGGTGAACGCCGCTGGATTGAACCACGTGGCCGAATTAGTGAAGCTGCTGACGGATGTGGAAGGGTCGCCCACCAGGTTCCAGAACTGATTACCGCTGCCCGTCCCAACTCCCGCGATATCCGCGCTGGTACGAACAGACAGCGGTATTCCCGACTGGGCCTGGAAGACTCCGGAAAGCTCCCACCCGCCAAGCGCATGGTGCATCAGCCCATTGCCTGCCTTGAAAAGGGGCAGTTCGTAGATGTAATTGACCACCAGCACGTGCGTGCGATCGAAGTCCGAAAGGCCGTAGTAGCCTTTGGCGCTGTAAGCGTTTGGAAGAACGTCGGTAAGGCTCGACCCATCGTCGCGGGATCGCGATAGCGTGTAAGCAATCCCGAATTGCAGGCCCGACGCGAAGCGCCGCTGAATGCTGACCTGCAGCCCGTTGTAGCGTGACGAGCCGCCGTTCTCGGAGATGTCGAGCACTCCGTATCCAAGGTACTGCCGAAGGGCGTTGGCGTTAATGCCGGAGTTAGCCTGCAAGGTGCCCGGCAGCAACTGGTTGAGGTTGCGCTTGCGCTGGTTGTGCAGCCCGCGGCGGCCCACATAGCCAACTTCCACGGTGGTACCCCCGCCGATTTCACGCTGGAAGGTGGTATTCCATTCCCATGCCGTGGGGATCTTGAAGACCGGGTCCTGGATAGTCTGGGTGAACGGAAACGTTCGCTGCGTTGCGCCGGCGGGAAAATCCACCGAGCCGTTGATCACCGATTCCTGCAGCTGGAACGGAGGGTTTCCTCCGAGCGCGGTGTCGCGATTGATCGCCGTGCGGTTGGCGAATGCGCCGATACCGCTGCGCAACGCCATCTTCGGTGAGAAAGCATATGCCACGCCAAGGCGCGGTTGGAAAACTTTCCATTGCGTGGGCGAAAGGCCGTCCGGCAAGCCGTGGTAGAGGCTGGTGAACTGGCCGGAGTGCAGCGCGGGAACGCGGCCGCCCTCGGCTTTGGGCACTCCGGTACCCGGCAGCACAATGCCATCGTACGGGTTGCCGCTGACAATGAAACCGCCTTTTGGATCGATTACCGGCGCAGTAGCCGGGTTGTAGTATTGCGGCAGAAACTCCGAAATGTTTCCCCACTTGCTGGACCATGCCGGCCACAGCGACCAGCGAAGCCCATACGACAGGGTCAGCTTGTGCGAGACTTTCCAGCTATCCTGCGCAAACAGATCGAGCGAAGTTGCCACGTACGGCGTATAAGCTTTCGCGCCGAACTCCGAGTAGGTATCGAAATTGCCGAGTAGGGCATTGGCAGCGGCAAGGCCCGTGGTGTTGGGATTGCCCGTGTCATTGAAGCTGAAATCGCCGTTCTGATTCACCGTCTGGCCGGGCCCCGCAGTGGTGCCTTGAATGAAATCGTTCTGCCCGGCATGCTCCAGGTAGACGCCCCATTTGATCGTATGGCCGCCAACGATTTTGGTAGTGGTGTTGGTCAAGCCGTAAACAAAACCAGACCAGGATCCGGGATAGGGGCCTGCATCAAGCGTGGTCATTCCCTGAATACGAATGCTGGGCACTTTCTCGGGCGCTACCTTCGTGCCTGGAAACAGCAGGGGATAATTCAAACCGTACTGGCTGCGCTGGCAAGGGGCGCAGTAACTGCCGAACCCGATGTCGCCCTTGCCGTCGGAGTTTGCGGAAAAGTTTAACTCGTTCACCAGCGTAGGTGAGAACGTGCTGGTCAGGCTGGCGGCTCCGATGCGGTTGGGCCGCGACCAGACTTCCTCCATGCGCCCAAAGGTGTCCTCAAAGGGCGCATTGAAGTGCCACGGAGTGTGGGTGCCACGCACCGAAAAGTGTTCGGTCTGCGAGATCAGGTAATCCACTTTGAAATTATCTTTGCGCAAGTCGGAATGCGTAGACTTGGCGCCAATCCAGTCGGCAGAGCCCTGGACGAATCCCGGCACAGGCAGCGGCAGTACGTTGAGCAGCGCCTGGCCATTGTGGCTGATGCGCGCCTGGGGAATGATGTTGCCGGGGAATGGAGCCCCGTTCTGCGGGTCGGTGATGGTGCGGACCCTGCCGAAGAAAGTGTTGGCGGGATTCAGCAACTCACTGAAGTCGCCGTTGCGCATGGCGATGCTGGGCACGGTTCCCGTGTTGGTGCTATCGTAGCGGCGCTTGATCCACTCTTCGGCAACGAAGAAAAAGAGTTTGTTGCGGTCGCTGTTGAAGTGCTTGGGAATGAAAACCGGACCGCCCACGTCAAAGCCGAATTGGTTGAAGCGGTATGGCGCGGCGCCGCTCGAGATCTGCTTGAGGGGGCTGTGATTGCGGGTCCATGTGTTGGCGTCAAGCGCGGAGTTGCGGAAATTCTCGATCAGGTCGCCGTGAAAAGATCGCGTGCCGCTCTTGGTCACGAAGCGGATTTGGCCGGCCGAGGCACGGCCGTATTCGGCGGAGTAATCGGCGGTCAGCACCTGCACTTCCTGCACGGCATCCACGTCCATGGCGCCCAGCATGGAACCCGAGGAGCGCGTACGCGTAGCCACCGCGCCATCGATCATGACGACGTATTCATCGGGGCGCCCGCCGTTGATGTTGAAACTGCCGTTGCTCACGCTATCCGGGTCAAACGTGCCGATTCCCTGGCCGCCCACCACGCCGGGCGTCAACGCCGCCAGATACACCGGATTGCGGCCGTTGAGAGTAAGGTTTTGAATCTGTTTGTTGTCAATGGTGGTGCCGACATCGGCCGATTCGGTCTTCACCTGCGCTGTGGAAGCCTGTACCTCCACTTGCTCCGTGACCGCGCCAACCACCATTTCGACGTCGACGCCCACTTTACCTTCCGCGTTCAGCACCACGCGCGTCTTGAGGAATTTCTTGAAGCCGGACGCTTCGACGGCAACGGAATACTGGCCCACGAATAGTTGGGGGAACACATAGTAGCCATCGGCGTTGGTGACGGTCCGCCGTTCCTCGCCGGTGCCTTCACTCTTGGCTGTGACATTGGCGCCGGGTATAACAGCTCCCGACCCGTCACGTACGAAACCTGCGATCTGGCCCGAATCGAATTGGGCGAAAGCGGCGGAAGCCAGAGCCAGAGCGATAAACACGTAACATGGTGCTCGCATAGAACCCTCCTCAGTGCGGCGTGGTAGTTGCCGCAATTCTATATGGTGGGTATGGCGTAATGCAAGCGGAAATTCGGCAACGAATGTTAACGAATGCCGCGAATAAAACACTCGTTATGAGGACGTGCTACTCGCCGGCGTCGGCGTGGACCGTGCTCATGTGCTGGCGGGCGCGGTCGCGAAGCTCGCCGATGTTGGCGCCCGTCAGAGCGGTTGCGATGGCGCCGCCGATCAAGAGGGGAAAGGTCTGGACAGCGTAGAAGATCAGCGAGAATGTCTTGGCGTCGTTTTGTTCGACCTCGAAAAGCCGGAGAGCGAAGACCACAGCGAAGTTCAGCAGTCCGATGTTGCCGGGTGCGTTGGGCACGGCGGTACTGAGGCGGACAATGGTCAGGACGCCGCCGGCAACCCAGAAGGAAAGATCCAGGCCGTAAGCTCTCATCAGGGCATAGACGAACACGATCTGAAGCGCCAGGTAGAGAATACTGATGAGTGCGGTCAAGCTGAGAGTTTTCAGGTTGCCCATCAACTGCAGGCCCTCCACGATATGGCGAAGGGTGGAGGCCCACCGGCTTTCGCTAAGTACGACGTGAGCGTGATGCTTGTGCGAAACGACCCAAACCAGGCCGCCAGTGGCCAGGATCAGAAGGCCTCCCAAAATCTGCACGAAGATAGTCAGATCGGGAGGCAGGGCTCTCACGAAGCCGGCGGTGATCATGAACGCGACCAGCATCCAGAGTCCATCGATAATGCGCTCCACGGCCGCCGAGGCGAAACCCAGCGAGAGCCGCAGATTGTTCCAGTGGGCCAGCAGGTAGCAGCGGATGATTTCGCCCACGCGGAGGGGGAGTACCTCATTGGCGAACAGTCCGATATAGATGGCTTGCACGGTGGTCCAGAGGCCCAATCGCGCCACGGGAAAGAGCAGCGTGTTCCAGCGCCAGGCGTGAACCACGTAAATGGAAAGGTCCGTAGCGATGGCTAAGATAACCCATTTCCAATCGAGCGAGCGAACGTTGGGAAGCAGGTCGCCCAGCGGGTAGCCGCGCAGCACCCACAGGAGACAACCGGCCGAAAGGCTGTAGCCGAGCGCTTGGGGCAGCCAGGAAGGAATTCTTCGGCGGGCAGTCACGACCTCATGATAGCGTGGAGCACCCGGGTCCCTGATACTCTAGCTGATGATGAAGCCACTACGTCGTGTTGCGGTCTTGGGGGCGGGGACCATGGGGTCGCGGATTGCCGCCCACTTTGCCAATGCCGGGTTTCCGGTGGATCTGCTGGATATCGTTTTGCCGGATCAGCCCAATCGGAATCATGCGGTGCTGGCGGGTATCGAGAATGCCGCGAAACAGAAACCCGTGGCGTTCTTCACCGATAAGGCGAAGGGGCTGATTACGCCGGGAAACTTTGACGACCACCTGGAGCGGTTAAGCGGTTGCGATTGGATCATTGAGGCCGTGGCCGAGAATCTCGAGATTAAGCGCGACTTGTGGTATCGGGTGGCGGCGGTGCGCAAGGCCGGCACCATTATCTCCACCAACACCAGCGGCATTCCCCTGGCGAATATTTCGGAAGGCTTCGCGGAGGAGTTCCGGCAGCATTTTCTGGGTACGCATTTTTTCAATCCGCCGCGGTACCTGCATCTGGTGGAGATTATTCCGGGCGCGGAGACGGCGGACGGCGTGTTGCAGTGGGTATCCAGTTTTTGCGATCTGCACCTGGGCAAGGGCGTGGTGCTGTGCAAGGACACGCCGAACTTTATCGCCAACCGTATCGGCTGTTTCTTCGGGGCCACGATTCACAAGCTGACAACCGATGGCGATTACACAATTGAAGAAGTGGACGCTCTTACGGGGCCGGCGATCGGGCTGCCGAAGAGCGCCAGTTACCGGCTGATCGATATTGTGGGGCTGGATGTGTGGTGCCACGTGCTGCGCAACCTGCATGAGCTGGTGCCCGGCGATCCGGCGCGCGATCTGTTCGTGGTGCCGGAGCTGATGGAGCGGATGCTGGAACGCGGGTGGCTGGGCGAGAAGCGCGGTCAGGGCTTTTACAAACGTGTAGGCAAAGGGGCCGGGAAGGAAATCCACGCCCTGGACCCGAAAACTATGGAATATCACTTGGCGCAGAAGCCTCGATTTCCGGCGGTGGAGGCCGCGCGCAACATCGAAGACTTGCCGCAGCGCCTGCGCACGCTGGTGGCGGGGGACGACCGGGCGGGACAGTTTCTGTGGGCGCTGTTCCGCGACCTCTTCATTTACTCGGCGTCCATGGTGCCGGAGATTTCGGACCGCGTGGTAGAGATCGATTGCGCCATGCGGTGGGGCTTCGCCTTCAAAATGGGGCCCTTCGAGTTGTGGGACGCGCTGGGCGTGCCGCAAACTGTGGAGCGGATGAGCCGCGAAGGCACCGCTGCGCCGATGAACGTCGCGCAGATGCTGGCTTCGGGCGCCAAGAGCTTCTATCAGGTGGCGGACCACGGCCGCGAACCCGGCAAGCTGTACTTTGACCTGCAGGGCGGCGCGTATGGGGAACTGGAGAAGCGTCCCGGCGTTCTGGTTTTGAGCGACCTCAAGCGCGCGCGCGGCGTGGTGAAGAAGAACGCCGGAGCGTCGCTGGTGGATCTGGGCGATGGCGCGCTATGCCTGGAATTTCACAGCAAGATGAATTCTCTGGGCGATGACATCGTGCAAATGCTGGGCAGCGCCATTGAAGAGACCAGCCGCGGATTCGAAGCGCTGGTGATCGCCAACCAGGGCGAGAATTTCAGCGTGGGAGCCAACCTGATGCTGGTGCTGTTGGCATCGCAGGAAAGCGAGTGGGACGAGCTGGATGCCGCGGTCCGGCGCTTCCAACAGGCCAGCATGGCAATCAAGTATGCGGCCAAGCCGGTGGTGTCGGCGCCGTTCGGAATGGCATTGGGCGGCGGCTGCGAGTTCGCAATTCATGCGGTGCGCGTGCAGGCATCGGCCGAAACTTACATGGGGCTGGTGGAAACGGGAGTGGGGCTGATTCCGGCGGGCGGCGGCTGCAAAGAGATGCTGATGCGGCTGGGGAAGGCGAAAGACGCGTTCGAGCTGATCGGGTATGCCAAGGTCTCCTCGAGCGCGGCGAATGCGCGGGAACTCGGCTTTTTGCGCGAAAAAGACGGCATTTCGATGAACCCGGAGCGGCTGATCGCCGATGCCAAAGCCGAGGCATTGGCGCTGGTGCCGAGTTGGGCTCCAGGGGCGCCGCGCCAGGACATCGCGGTGGAGGGCGACGCGGGCTACGCGCTGCTGAGGATGGGACTATATTTGGCACGCGAAGGCGGATATATCACGGAGTACGATATCGTGGTCGGCGAAAAGCTGGCGCACGTGCTAAGCGGCGGAAGGCTTACGGGAACGCAAAAGGTTTCGGAGCAATACTTATTAGACCTGGAACGGGAGGCATTCTTGAGTTTGTGCGGGAATGTAAAAACGCAGGAACGGATGCAGCACATGCTGAAAACGGGAAAGACTTTGAGAAACTAGCGGGTAAGATCTCACCGCAGAGCCGCTGAGACGCGGAGAAAGACGCTGAGAACGCATCGGAGATTGTTAGGCTTATCTTGTCAGATTGATGCCGTAAAAATGCGTACGTTCATTTGGTTGTCTTGTATTCTCTGCGCTTATCTCCGCGTCTCAGCGGCTCTGCGGTGAAGTAGTTTAACAGGAGGCTACTATGCAGGAAGCGGTGATTGTCGATTGCTTGCGGACGGCAGTGGGGAAGGCGCCGCGCGGAGCGCTGCGGAATTCGCGGCCGGATGATTTGGCGGCAGCCGTGATTCGCGCCCTGCTGGAGCGGTATCCACAGGTCAAGGATGAAGTGGATGACGTCGTCATGGGCTGCGCCATGCCGGAGGGCGAAGCCGGCAACAATATGGCGCGACAGGCGGCGCTGAGGGCCGGGCTTCCGGATTCGGTGCCCGGCATGACCATCAACCGGTTTTGCAGCTCCGGTCTGCAGGCGATTGCACTGGCAGCGGAACGTATCCGGTCCGGCGGAGCCGAAGTCATGATCGCCGGCGGCAGCGAATCCATGAGCTTGACCCCGCGCGGCGGAGCCAGGCCGGCGCCGAATCCCTGGTTCGTGGAACATTGGCCGGAGGTCTACATGAACATGGGGCTCACGGCCGAGCGGATGCAAAAGAAGTATGGCGTGTCACGCGAAGATTCGGATGCGTTCGCGCTGCGCAGCCACCAGAACGCGGTGCGGGCGCAGCAGGCCGGGCACTTCGCCGACGAGATTGTGCCGGTGGAACTGGAAACCGCGACGCCGGGTCATGTTGGCGAGCATGCCGAAAAAGGCCTGTTTCAGACCGACGAGGGGCCCAGGGCCGATACCAGCCTGGAGGCTCTCGGCAAGCTGAGGCCAGTGTTTCATGTGAGCGGTACGGTGACCGCGGGAAACTCGTCGCAGACCAGCGATGGCGCGGCGGCGGCGCTGGTGATGTCGGAACGCAGAGCGCGTGCACTGGGGCTCAAGCCTAAGGCGCGGTTCATGAGTTTCGCAACTGCGGGAGTGCCGCCGGAAATCATGGGGATCGGTCCGGTAGTGGCGATTCCGAAGGCGCTGGCGCTGGCGGGGTTGAAGCTGGACGACATCGGCGTGATTGAACTCAATGAGGCATTCGCGGTGCAGGCTCTGGCGGTGATTCGCCGGGCCAACCTCGATGCCGAGCGCGTGAATGTGAACGGCGGAGCCATCGCGCTGGGCCATCCGCTGGGGTGCACCGGGGCCAAGCTGACGGCCGGCATTTTGCGCGAAATGGAGCGGCGCGGGTCGCGGTATGGAATGGTCACGATGTGCGTGGGCGGCGGCCAGGGGGCTGCGGGCGTTTTCGAAAGGTTGCAGTAAATTATGCCTGCCAATGGCACGTACCTCATTCTGCTAACGGTAGCCGCTCTGGCTCTTCTCCTGACCCTGATCCTGGTGGTCAAACTGCACGCGTTCCTGGCGCTGCTGCTTTCCAGCATGGCGCTGGGCCTGGCTGCGGGAATGCCGCCCGACAAAGTGCTGAAGTCCATTCAGTTCGGCTTCGGAGACGCTTTGGGGTTCATCGCTGTGGTGGTTGGGATGGGCGCCATGATCGGCCGGTTTCTGGAGTATTCCGGGGGCGGCCGCGCGCTGGCCGATTGGCTGCTCGAAAAGTTCGGCAATGAGCGCGCCGCCTGGGCGGTGGTGGTGGCTTCCTTCCTGGTGGGGCTGCCGATATTCTTCGAAGTCAGCTTCATCATTATGATCCCGCTGGTGTGGAACCTGGCGCGCGAAAGCAAACGCTCCCTGCTGTTCTATGGGCTGCCGATGGCGGCGGCGGCAACAGTCACTCATTCGCTGGTGCCGCCGCACCCTGCGCCGGCGGCGGCTTCGCAACTGCTGGGCGGCGATCTGGGCCACACCATGCTCTATGGAGTGGCCGTCGCGATCCCGATGGTTCTGGCGGGTGGCATGGCGTATGGCACGTGGATCGCGCGGCGGATGTATATTCCTGTGCCGGAAATTGCGGCCAGCTTCGAAGTGGAGAAGGCCGGACACAAGAAAGATGAGACGGGCTCGGCGCCGCCGATTCCGGTGGTGATTCTGTTGCTGCTGTTGCCGGTACTGTTGACGCTCGGCGCCACGCTGGCCACCCTCGGCAACCTGCCGTTTCGTAACGTGGCGGTGTTCGTGGGCCATCCCTTCGCGGCGCTGGCCATCGCTACCCTGGTGGCGATTTACTTCTTCGGTATCCGACGCGGCCTGACGCGCTCCCAGGCCGCGACAATGGCTACCGAATCGCTGGCGCCAATGGGCGCGATCTTATGCATCATGGGCGGCGGCGGCGCCTTCAAACAGATCATCGTGGATTCAGGCGTGGGTCCGTACGCCGGCAAGCTGCTGCTGACTTCGGCGATCTCTCCGTTGATCGTGCTATACATCATCGCCGCCGCCCTGCGTGTGGCACAGGGATCGGCCACAGTCGCGATCATCACGGCCGCCGGAATTGTTGCGCCCATGGTGAAGGGTATGCCGGGCTACAGTCCGGACCTGCTGATTCTGGCTCTATGCTGCGGCGGTTCGGCGTATTCGCATGTGAACGATTCGGGCTTCTGGCTGGTGAACCAGTATTTTGGATTGACCGTGCCGCAGACTCTGCGGACTTGGACCGTGATGAAAGTGATTGCGTCGCTGGTTGGCCTCGCGATCGTGCTGGCGATTCAAGCCTTCTTGCGTTAGCTGTCCTCCGGCGCGCTAAGCTACGATAACAGCGTGAGCACGAACCTGTACGATCTGGACCCGGGTCCGGACAGCCCCGAGATTGTCCGGATGATCGTTGAAATTCCCAAGAACTCCACCAACAAGTACGAGTACGACGGCAAACTCGGGGTATTCCGTTTGGACCGCACGCTGTATTCACCTATGCACTATCCGGGCGATTATGGTTTTATTCCCGGAACGCTGGCTGAGGACCACGATCCGCTGGACGTTCTGGTGATGGTGGATGCGGCCAGCCATCCCGGCGTTCTGATCTATGTACGCCCCGTCGGCGTGCTGGAGATGGTGGACCAGGACGAACCCGACCAGAAAGTTCTCGCGGTGCCCAACCGCAATCCGCGATTCGACCAGGTGCATACCATCGACCAGGTCTTCCCGCATAACCTGCGCGAGATTGAGCACTTCTTCAGTATCTACAAGGAACTGGAAGGCAAGCGTACGGAGATGCGCGGATGGCGCGGCCCGCGGGAGGCCCGGGATATCATCCGTTCGGCGCGCGCGCGATACTTGGAAGCGCATCCGGAGCAGCAGACGGAGTAGTAGGGACTTTGCAAACTATCTGGCGTGGCGGCCAGGCCTACTGCATCCGATCGACGACCTTTCGCGCCTGTTCTCGAAGTCCCGAGTCGGGATCGTCCTTCATGATCTTCTCCACCTTCGGCTTGATGCCTTCCGGGTGATTCACTTCAAGGCTGCGCAATCCCCATTTGCGAACGCCAGGATCGGCGTCGTCCAGAAATGTGGTTACGAGTGAGGCGGTCATGCTGGTCAAGTTCCGCGCGGAAGCTGCTGCAGCCACTCGTACCACCGGATCGGGATGACGTGCGGCCAACTCCAGAAGTGGGACCGACTCGTCTGCATTCATGGTGCCCGCGAGACATGCGGCCTTAGCTGCCAGTCCGGTGTTGCTTCCCTGGATAAGCTGCCGGAGATGGGCCAGAACTTCCGGGCCAAGCTGTGCCGCCTGCGCATAGTCGGGCTCATCCCGATCAAGCTGTCTTACCACATCCTGCAAAGTCACTGGCACGTTTCGCCTCCTAGGACGGACGAGTCCTGCTGCTGCTTCTGAGGGTATCCATCTCGCTCTGGACTAAGACCGGAGTTCCGACGATGCCATTGGTGCCGCATCCGGTCATCAGCCTGGTGAAGTCGGGCGTACTGCAGCAGGTTTGGTTGCCCTGCGGGCAGTTGGTATTCTCGCCGTCGATATGCCGCAGGCCCAGCACGTGTCCGATCTCGTGCGCCATAGTCCAGACGGAGGCGATCTGAGTGATCGCGGCACCGAAGACGCCATCCGGATGCGAGGCGCAGCCATTGAGGACGGGGTTGGTCGAACGAACAAAATGGGCCACAACGTCAGACTCCCCGACGTTATCGCGATTGTTGAAGAGCTGAATCTGCTCGCCGGTCAACTGGCCGGCCGGACAGGTTGGCACCACATCCAGATCCCGGAGAGCCGTAAGTATGTTCGCCCCGGTGAGATCCTGACGGCTGGCAACCACCACACCGATCCCGGCGGTGCCGTACAGGTCCTGCATGCGGGTGAGCATGGTCGAGATGGGGATGGTGGGATTGGTCCAGATCTTGAGGTGCAGCCGGATACTGAGATCGGGGTTCAGCCGGAAGATCGGGCCGATGTCCCGACCCGTGACGTCCGCGCCAAAAGCGGGGCCACTCTGGGTCGTGACGATCATGGTATTGCCCACGGTGACGACGAACCGGTCCTGCGGATTGAACGCCATCCTTGATCCGGTGAATTTGAACGGAGGGCCGATGCTGTGTCCCGAGACATCATGGCCGAAGACGTCGCCGTTCTGCGTGCAAACGATCAGCTTGTTGCCGATGGTGACGACGAAACGGTCTACCGCGTTGAATGCCGCCTTGGACCCGTCGAACTTGAAAGGAGCGCCTATGGTGCGGCCCGTCACGTCATGGCCGAAGACGTCGCCGTTCTGCGTGGTCACGATGAGCGTGTTGCCGATCGTCACGACGAAACGGTCCACCGCGTTGAATGCCGCCTTGGACCCGTCGAACTTGAAAGGAGCGCCTATGGTGCGGCCCGAAACGTCATGGCCGAAGACGTCGCCGTTTTGAGTGCACACGATCAGCATGTTGCCCATGGTCGTGACGAAGCGGTCTACCGTGTTGAATGCCGCCTTGGCTCCGGCGAACTGAAAGGCGCGGTCCGCGGTGTGCCCTGTAATGTCATGACCGAAGGTGTCGCCGGTCCGCGTGGTGACGATCAAGGTGTTGCCGATGGAGACCACGAATCGGTCTTGGGGGTTGAAGGCAATTCTGTTGGACATGGATCTGCTTTCCAGTTCTGGTCTGGCGCCGCGATTCGGCGTCTACCCTGAGGCCCCGTGCCTACTGGAATTGACTGCTGTTTTGGAGAGTAGCACGGAAAAGGCCTGACACACCCTGGGTAGTGTGCTCTTTCCCACGACTCCCAGCGCCGCGACCCGGCCTTCTGACAGATTGCGAATCGAACCCAATTCTGATTTGCAGAGTGACAGGGGCAGGGTACTACGGTCTGGGCGCTATAGTCTCCGGTACATTTCGACGAATTGGTCGAGCGACAGTTTCTCAGCCCGCAGGCTGGCTTCGGGCCAGGCGTCCACCATCGCGTCGCCGTAGACCGGCCCCAGGTTGTTGCGCAGCATTTTTCGTTTCTGGCGGAAACAGTGGCCCACAAAGCGCAGAAAAGCCGGTCGATCGGCCAGGGCAAAATCGCGCGCATGTGGCTCCAGCAGAACCACGGCCGAATCCACCTTGGGCGGCGGCTTAAAAGCTCCGGGCTTCACTTCGAACAGGATGCGCGCATCGGCAAAGAGCGCGGTTTGCACTGTCAGGTAGCCGTAATCGCGTTCGCCGGGTTTGGCCACCAGGCGCTCGGCCACTTCTTTCTGCATCAGAAATACGGCCCGCGGCACGTCCAGCCGGACAGTCCTTTCCAGAATCGGTGAGGTGATGTAATAGGGCAGGTTGCCGGCAATAGGCGCCCGGCCCCATTGCGCCAGATCGGTTTGGAGCACGTCGCTATGCACAACCTGCAGGCGCGGTTCCCCGGCGAATTTCTGGCGGAGATGATCCACCAGCGCGTAGTCCACCTCAATGGCAATTACGCGTGCGGCGCGCTGCAGCAGTTTTCCGGTGAGCGCGCCCTTGCCTGGGCCGATTTCAATGACTAGGTCCTCGTGCGCGGGACAGACCGCCGCAGCGATTCGATCCAGAATGGAACCCTGGGTGAGAAAATGTTGACCGAGCTTCGGCGGCAAGCGATTGCCGCTAGCTCCGCACGCCGCGCCGATGATGCGGAAAGACCACCCGAATGGATCCCCAGGTGGGCTGGCCGGAATACGTCGCCGGCGTGAACCGCGACAGAAGAATCACATTGACCATATCCGGCGTAACCGGACCGCGGGTGACGGAATAGTCCCTAACCTGCCCGGTGTCGTCAATCACCAGATCGACCGCTCTTTCGCCGGGCAGAATAATGGCACTTACCGGTTCCAGCCGCGTTTCAGGCTCGTTCGGACCAAGGTTGAGGTCGGTAGCTCCTACCACCTTGCCATCCGGAAACGTGAAATCGATAGTGCTGGGATCGTCGTCGGCGTAGTTATGCGGGAAACTCAGATTCGGAACCAGCAGGCTGAACACCACCATGGCCGAAAGGATGCCGCCAGTGAAGGGCAGCGCCAGCGGGCGCATCAGGTTGTCGAACGCCAGGCGAACCCGGGAAGACCAATGGTCAACCCGGGCCGAGAGATTTCTTCCCGCAAACTGCCGGGCGCGCTCGTGAGACGCCAGCACACGCAACTGCGCGGAGAGGGCGGGCGGCATGGCCGGTTGGCCCATGTTACGGAGCGCCGCGCGCATTGCCTGCATGGCCTCAAGATGCGCGCCGCATGTGCGGCAGTGTCCGGTGTGCGCCAACACATTCTCCCGCTCCCCGTCCGGAAGCTTCCGGTCAAGCAGTAAAGAGATCAGTTCTTGCACGTTCTCACAACTCATGGCATCACTCTGCTGTTTTAGGGACTAATCGCAGGGCCGGCCTGGATTTCAGGCTTCCTGCGAATTCTTGTCTCAGGGCTTCACGGCCCCTCAGAATTCGGGACTTGACTGTACCCAGGGAAACTCCCAGTATTACCGCGATTTCCTCATAGCTCAGATCCGTGATGTCCCTTAACACCACGGCTTCGCGGAAAATGGGGTTGATTCTTTCAAGCGCAGCCTCGATCATGACACGCTGTTCGCGGTCGGACGCTGCGTCGAACGGCGAGCGGCTGCCGTCCGGTATGATCTCCTTCCAATTGCGCGCTTCCTGCGGATCGGTGTCCAGTTCCACTTCTCGCCGGCGGTGACGAAAGAACCAGCGGCGGGCGTTGTGGGCCTCATTCACCGTGATCCGATAAATCCAAGTTTTCAAAGTACTCTGTCCGCGAAAGTTCCCGATGTTTCGAAAGACCTTGAGGAAGACTTCCTGAACCACGTCGAAGGCCTCGGACTGGTCGTCAAGCAGCCGCAACGCCAGCACGTAGACAGGCTGCTGGAACCGTGCCAGCAGTTCCTCGTACCCCCGTTCGGAACCCTCGCGCAGAGATTCCACCAGACGGAGGTCCTCTTGTCCCGCGATCTCCGCCGTTCTTTCCGGGTTCAACTCGAAGATTGAAGTGGCCACCTATAGCCTCTCATTCAGCCTGACTTCAAACTACCAGGAAAACAACTGCCGCGCAAAGGCGCCGCTATCAGGTATAGACACCTTTGTTACAGAAAAGTTCCCATCCTTTGCAAATCGCACACCGGCGCGGGTTGGCGCGGCCCGTGGCTACGCTACAATCTTAGCGAGCCATGAAAACCGTAAAGTTCACCATTTTCCTCGCCGCAACGCTTGGTTTGACGCAAAGCTGGCTGGCGCAGACCGCACGTGCCGCCACCCCGATTCGCGCGTTGATTATCGACGGCCAGAATAATCACGATTGGAAGCACACCACTCCGGTGCTGAAACAGATCCTGGAAGGCAGCGGACTGTTCCAGGTAGACGTGGTGACGGCGCCTCCCAAGGGCGGCGATTTCAGCACCTTTAAGCCGGAGTTCGCCAAGTATAAGGTGGTGGTCTCGAATTATAACGAGTTCCCCACGGGCGACAAATGGCCCGAGGATGTGAAGACGGCGTTCGAGCAGTACGTGCGCGGGGGCGGCGGCTTTGTTTCGTACCATGCTGCTGACAATGCGTTTCCGGACTGGCCGGCCTACAACCTGATGATCGGGATTGGCGGTTGGATGGGACGCACCGAGAAAGCCGGCCCCTACTGGTATTTCAAAGATGACAAACTGGTGCAGGACCCCACGCCGGGCAGCGCCGGAAATCATGGCGCGCGCACACCGTTCCTGGTGGTCATGCGCGACAGGAAGCACCCGATCGCCAAGGGTCTGCCGGAGAAGTGGATGCATGCGGCCGACGAGTTGTATTCCAAGATGCGCGGCCCCGGCGAAAACATGACCGTGCTGGCCACTGCGTTTTCCGATCCGGCGAACCGCGGCACCGGGCACGATGAGCCCATGTTGATGACGCTCAGCTTCGGCAAAGGCCGCATCTTCCACACCACTTTGGGGGATAACCCGACGTCTATGTCATGCGTCGGCTTCATCACCACGCTGCTGCGCGGCACCGAATGGGTGGCTACCGGGAAGGTGACGCAGAAGGTGCCGGCCGATTTCCCGACGGCCGACAAAGTGAGCACACGGCCGCTGTAAGCCTACAACTTCGATGCCCATTGTTCCGGTCACTGAACTCACACGCTTCTGCGAGCAGATTCTGGAAGGAGCGGGCGTGCCGCCGCACAAGGCCGCGATTACCGCCGCCTGTCTGGTTGCCTCCAACCTGCGCGGCGTGGATTCTCATGGCATCCAGCTTCTGCCCTTCTATATCGACCAGTTGTTGGCCGGTGAAATGGACGCTCAGACTGACGGCCTAGTGGTGGCGGAGACTGGCTGCTGCCTCACGTTCGACGGCCGAAACGGAATCGGCCAATGGGTGGCCGAGATCTGCTGCGGGCATGCCGTGCGCATCGCGCGCGAACATGGGCTGGCGATGGTGGTGGCGCGCGAATCCAACCACTTCGGCGCCGCGGCATGGTGGGCGCAGAAGATGCGCGCCGCCGGCCAGATCGGGATCATTATGTGCAACGCATCGCCGATCGTGCCGCCGTGGCAGGGAAAGCAGGGCCGCATGGGCACCAACCCCATTTGCATGTCGGTGCCCGGACCATGGCTGTTGGATATGGCCACCACTACTGTGGCCGCTGGCAAGGTTTTCAAAGCCTTCCTGAACGGCCAGCCCGAGATTCCTGCCGGCTGGGCTTTCAATTCCGAGGGCGTGCCCACCACCGACACCGCCGAAGCCTACAAGGGCATGCTGATGCCGCTGGGCGGCTACAAAGGCAGCGGCCTGGCAATGATGGTGGAAATCCTGAGCTCGGTGCTGAGCGGCGGCGCCATGGCCAACGAAGTGGGCGGCATTCGCTACCGCGGCAAAACCGTGCGCGTGAGCCAGATGTTCATGGCGATCGAGGTGGCGCGCTTCATGCCCGTCGAAGAATTCACGGTACGGGTGGAGCAACTGGTGCAGCTCATGAAGTCCACGCCGGCCGCCCCGGGTTACGACGAAGTGATGGTGGCGGGCGATCCCGAGTGGCGCACCGAAGCCGAGCGGCGCAAGAACGGCATCCCCATCGCGGACGGTAATTGGGACGCGCTATTGAAGGCCGCGGCGCGGGTAGGTGTGGCGGCGCTCACCGTCTAGCATACTTCGACGAGAGCACAAACTGATTGCCGTCGGGATCGCGGAACATCATCCGGAAAATCGCCGTCCGGGCGAGCCACCAGACCAGCAGGTAGCGACGCATCGCCAGAGTACTTCGGCTAATCCCGCGGCCTCTACTTCAGCGTCTTGTGCAGCCAGGCAACCATCTCGGGTTTCCAGTGCTGCATCTCCGGCGCTCGCCACCCTCCCATGCCGTGACCGCCGCCCTCGATCGTGATCAGTTCGCAGCCCGCTCCCACTTTATGCATGGCGTCGCACATGGCCGGTGATTGCTCAAATGCGACCTGATCGTCCTTGGTCCCGTGTATGCACAGGAACGGCGCCATGCCCTTGTGGACGGCGGCGATGGGCGAGGCTGCACGCAGTTTCGCAAGGCCTGCCTGGTCCAGTTGTTCGACGCCGAAAAAATGAATGCCGCCGCCGTTTGAGGCGTGGCGGTTGATGCTGGTCATGTTGAAACGCTCCGGATGGTCGCGCCGCAGTTCGGCCAGTTTTCCGTAATCCACCGGTCCGTAAAAATCCACCACGGCGCCTACCCGGGTGTCCGGCGTCTCGTGCGTCCCGGCGTAGTTCACGAGAAACCCGCCGGCCGATTCGCCGATGATCGCGATCCGCGAGACATCCACATGCCAGGCCGCGGCGTTGGCCTTGACCCACCGTATGGCGCTGTTGAGATCATCCACCGGCTGCGGAAAACGGGCCTCCGGCGCCAGCCGGTAGTCGATGCTGAACCACGCGATTTGGGCGTTGGCCAGCACGTCGAACAACGGTCGCACGTTGGTACTCTTGCTGCCCTCGTCGAACCCGCCGCCGTGCACCAGAATAGCCGCCGGAAACGGACCCGGTCCGTCTGGAATGTGAAGGTCCAGTAGCAGCGGCTTCCCGCCCGGGCGCGCATATTCGACGTCCTTCCGATCTATGGGGGAGCCGGCCCATGCCGCGTCGCAGGCAATTGTCACCACACCGGCCGTCGCCAGAATCAAAACGGATCTCAGCATAGAAGAGAATTGTATTACACTAGCAATCCGTCCAGGGAGACTGACGTATGTTCGTGGTGAACAGCTTGCCGGTTGCGATCTTGTTCTGCGTCATCACTATGCTGGGGTGGGGTTCGTGGGCCAATACCCAAAAACTGGCGGGGAAGGAAAAGTGGCCGTTTGAGCTCTTCTATTGGGATTACGCAATCGGCGTTTTTGTGTGCGGCCTGGTGCTGGCGCACACACTGGGAACCTTCGGCACGGCAGGTCCGGGCGCGCGCGAGAATATGCATAGCGCGGATTTCGGCTTCGTGGTTCCGGCGCTGATCAGCGGCGCCATTTTCAACCTTGCGAACATTCTGCTGGTGGTGGGAATCGATGCCGCCGGTATGTCGGTCGCCTTTCCCGTGGGCGTTGGGCTGGCCCTGGGGATCGGCACGGTGGAAAGCTTCATTGAGGCCCCTAAGGGCGACCCGGCACTGCTGTTTATCGGCGTGGCGCTGATTGTGTTCGCCATGATCATGTCGGGCGTTGCGCATCGCAGGCTGCCGCACGCGGGTGCCCGCAGCCCTCTGCGCGGCTTGATCTTCTCGGCTATCGCGGGCTGCATAATGGGGCTTTTTTATCCGCAATTGATGCGCGCCATCTCTCCTAATTTCAACTCGGCGCCCATTGTGCCCGGCATGTTAACGCCGTACGTAGCACTGGTCTTCTTCGGCGCGGGCGTGCTGGCCAGTAATCTCATCTGGAACACGGTCTTCATGTGGGCCGGTCATGTGACGTATGCCGACTACTTTCGCGGGAGCGCCAAACTGCACGGGCTGGGGATACTCGGCGGCGCCATCTGGATGCTCGCCCTTACCTTCAACGTGCTTGCATCGAGCGTGGCTGGACCGGCCATTTCCTACGCGCTGGGGCAGGGCGCAACCCTGGTGGCCGCGCTATGGGGTTTGTTGATCTGGCGCGAATTCCGCGCGGCGCCGCCGGGGACGAACAAATTCCTGGTGCTGATGCTGGGCGGTTACACCCTGGGTCTGGTTTTGATTGGCGCGGCAACGCAATGACTCATCCGCACCGCCATTTCAAAGCGACCGGGTTCAAAGCGACCGGGATGTGAGCGGCAGCGTAACCCGGAAGTTAGTCGCGCCAGGCCGCGACTCCACAAGAATCTGGCCCTGGTGCTGGCGCACGATGCGGCTGGCCGTGTCCAGCCCCAAGCCGGTTCCCTCCCCCACGCCTTTAGTAGTGAAGAACGGCTCGAAGAGGTGCGCCTGCACTTCGGGCGGAATTCCCGGGCCGTTATCCATGATCTCCACCAACGCGTAGTCCTGTGCGCGTGAGGTTCGGATGCGCAGTTCGCCCTTGCCTGCCATGGCATCAATGGCGTTGACAATCAGGTTGGTCCAGACCTGGTTGAGTTCGCTGCCGTGCGCGCAAAGTTTGGGGAGCGTGCGGTCGTACTCGCGGACCACCTGGACTCCGTGTTTCAAACGATGGTGGAGTATCAGGAGCGTGCTGTCCAGTCCGGCGTGGATGTCCACCTCCTGCTGCGCCCCCTGGTCCATGTAGGTGTACTCTTTTACGGCCTTCACCAGTTCCGAAATGCGGCGCGTGCTGTTTTCGATCTGGTCCACCAGGCTGCCCACCTGCAGAGAACAGGTGATGCGGCAGAGCACGTCGCCGATGGCTTCCGCGGGAGCCATGTTCGCCAGCCCTTCAAACTGGCCGGCATTGGCCCCGGCATCGGCAAGGGTAGCGGCCAGAGTCCAGGCATCGGCGATCCCGCGCCGCTCAAGGCAATCGCCCAGAGCCTGTTCGCGGTCGCTGCGCTCCAGCGGATCAGTCTCGGTGTGGCGCGCCGCCGAGTCCAGCACCCGCTGCTCCAGATCGGCAAGCGCGGCGCGCTGCTCACCGCTAAGAGCCATACGCTCCAGCCTGAGGTTGGCGTTTCTGCCTGCGGCCACGGATTCCCGAAGACCCTCGGCAGCGCGCGCCGCAGCCGCGGCCGGGTTGTTCAACTCATGGGCCAGACCCGCGGAGATTTTGCCCAGCGACGCCAGTTTCTCGCGCTGCTGCTCGTCCCTTGTGATGTCACGGATGCGGTCGGCCATCAGGGCAACCAGGCGAGGGCCCAGCGGCGGGATGCGATGCAGCATCTCGGGGAAGAGTTCCTTCCTCAACACGGCCACCCGGCTCCGCAGAATGGCGCGCACAGCGAACGGGATGACCTTGAGACGCGAATAAGGAAGCATGCCCGTGACTTGTCCGACGGTCGCCACAAATGTGCGGCCGTCGTCCGCGCCGCCTTCCCGCTGCAGACGCAATTCGCCTTCGAGAATCACCATCATGTGGTCGGCGGGAGCGCCGGCATGGATAAACAGTTCTCCGGCTTCCACTTCCACCACTTGCATCTGTGCGGCCAGCCACTCCAGCGCATCCTCCGGGAGATCGGCAAACTCGGGGATACCGCGCAAGTCGGCCACGGCCGGGCTCTTTTTGACACCTTCACTGTAGAGTTTCCCGGCGACTTCGCTTTGGCTGATTCCGACACCGTCGTTTTGAGTCATGCCGACACCTTGGCCAGATACTGGTGGACGAACTGAATGGCGATGGAGCCTTCGCCAACACTCGAAGCCACGCGTTTAATGGAACCGTGGCGAACGTCCCCTACGGCAAAAACGCCGGGCACATTGGTCTCCAGCAGCCCTGGGTCACGATCCAGTTGCCAGCCTTTGGGCCTTTCCCCATTCTTCATAAGATCCTGGCCGGTCAGCACGAATCCGCGCGCATCGCGCTCCACGAAACCGTCCAGCCAGTCGGTACTGGGCTCCGCGCCAATGAAAATGTACAACGCGCTGGCCGGCACCTGTTCCACCGATCCGGAAGCATCGCAATGAATAGAGATCGCTTCCAAACGCTCTTCGCCATGAACTTCCACTACGTAAGTGCCGGTCTGGACTTCGATGTTGGGGGTCTGGCCGATTTCATCGATCAGGTACTTTGACATGGACGCACCCAGGCCGGGTCCGCGAACCAGCATCACCACGCGCCGGGCGTACCGCGAGAAATTCATAGCTGCCTGGCCCGCGGAATTGGCGCCGCCCACGATGTAGACGTCCTCGTCCTGGCACGAAATGGCCTCAGCCGGACCGGCCCCATAATACACTCCGGCGCCCTGCAGGCGCGCCATGCCCTGAATATCCAGCTTCCTCCACTGCACGCCGGTGGCGATCATCAGGGCGTGGCAGGAAATTTCGGAGCCGTCGCCAAGCTTGACCAGGCGGTACGGGCCTTCAGCCCGCGCGCTAACGGAATGCTGCGGCGCCAGAATCTCAGCCCCAAAGCGGCGCGCCTGGGCCACGGCGCGGCGCGTCAGATCGGCCCCGCTCAATCCGGAAGGAAAGCCCAGATAGTTTTCAATTCGTGAACTCAGGCCGGCTTGCCCGCCCGGCGCATCCCGCTCTACAATCACGGTGCCCAATCCCTCGGAAGCGCCGTATACGGCGGCTGCCAGTCCGGCGGGGCCGCCGCCAACGATTACAAGATCGTAAAATTTGTTATCGGCGCGTGTGCGCAGCCCGATCCGTTCGGCCAACTGCGCCGTTGTGGGCTGGTGCAATCGCTGGCCGTCGGAGAAGAGCACCAGTGGAAACGTGGCGGCGGCGTCTTGTGCCGGTTCTTCCACCAGCCGCTGCACTTCCGGGTCGCGGCTGGCGCTATCCAGGTCGAGCCATTGATATGGGACGGCGTTCCTGGCCAGGAATTCGCGGATTTCGTAGGTCTTGGGCGACCAGCGCGAGCCCAGCACGCGGAGTCCCTCGAAGGGCGGTCGAAAGGCTGAGCGCCAGTCTTCCAGCAGATCGTCAAGGACCGGATAAAGATTCTGCTCCGGCGGATTCCAGGGCTTCAGCAAATAGTGGTGCAGTTTGATCTGATTGATAGCCCGGATGGCGGCATCGGTGTCGGCATACGCGGTCAGCAGCACGCGCCGGCTGCTCGAATGGCGTTCCAGGGTTTGGGCCAGAAATTCGATGCCGTTCATTTGCGGCATGCGGTGGTCCACCAGAAACAGGGCCACCGGCTCGTTGCGCTGTTCCAGCCTGGTCAACAAATCGAGCGCCGCATGGCCGGACGGTGCGGAGAGGATGCGATAATCCTGCGCGTACCGCTTGCGCAAATCCCGCTCGACGGCTTTCAGGACAGCCTGGTCATCGTCCACGGTCATCAGTACTGGCTTGGTCGGCATTTACTCCCTATTTTAATCCGGATGTTGCAGACGCCTTCATGGATGCAAGCGCCGCCAGGAATCCACGCCGCCCTTAAGCGGCCGCACCCGGGTAATTCCCTGTTTCTTCAACTGCAGTGCCACCGTGGCGCTGGAGGCTTCGTTCGGGCAACTGCAGAACAGGACGATCTCGCGGTCGCGCGGAATCTCCAGACGGCGAGCCAACAGATCTTCCATGGGGATGCGCAGGGCTCCGGGGATCGCGGAGACCCCGTCCGCGTCGCTTTCCATCGCGCTCCGCAAATCCAGAATCATCACCTGCTCGCCGGCATCCAGCATGGCGCTCAGTTCCTCGGCCGTGATCCGGGCCATATAGAGTTTGTGCAGGAAACGCTGGCGCTGAATGAACTTCCATCCGATCCAGGCGCCCAGCAGCCCGGCCACCAGCAGCACCAGGCCGGACCCCATCTGCTTCAAATACATACCGGCGAGTTCAAGCTGACCGCTGAACAGATAGCCCACCAAAAGATAGGAAGAGATCCAAAGGGATGCGCCCAGGGTATCGAACACCAGGAAGCGGCCCAGGCTCATGCCGGAAATGCCGGCCAGTGGAGCCGCCGCGGCGTTGAACCCCGGAAGGAACTTGGCGATAAGCAGAGAACGGCTGCCGTAGCGCAGAAATGCGCTCTCCGTCCGGTGCACGCAGGAATCGGGCTCAATCGCGATGCGGCAGATGAAGCGCAGCACGGCCGCGCCGCGGCGCCGCCCCAGTTGGAACCAGATGTTATCCGCCAAAAGACTGGCCAGAACGCCCACGCCAATCGCCAGTATGGGGTTCATGCGGCCGTCATGGACCAGAGCGCCACAGGCCAGCAGCAGCGGAATCGACGGCAGCGGCAGAGCGGCCTGCTCGGCGAAGACCCAGACGAATAGCAAGGCGTATCCGTGGCGCAAGAGGAATTCGACGGTGTGGCTCATATTGCTCTGGTTCACCAGAAAACGAAAATCAATTCTACCGTGGTAGCGTTAACGTACTTAACTGGAAGCCAAAACCCGTCTAGAGCGCCCCACAGGATTCAGTCACCGATTCCAGTCACCGCCCTCACCACAGGTAGTATCATACGGACAGGAGCAGTGTTTCTGGCGAAAACTGGTTTAAAGGAAACTAACGTTATTCAATCTGCTATCCCCGCCTGGCTGGTTGCCGTTCGCGCGGCCGAATCCAAGAAAGCTACCGGCATCAAAGTTCTGGACCTCACCGGTGTCACCTCATTCGCGGATTATTTCGTAATCTGTACCGGAGCCAATCAGAGGCAGGTGCAGGCCATTGGCGATGAGGTTGCGCTGCAGTTGAAAGAGACCGGAGAATTACCGAACAGTATAGAAGGGTACACTCAGGCGGAATGGGTGCTGGTGGATTACGGCGACCTTCTGATCCACGTGTTTTCCACCAAGGCCCGCGACTATTATGGGCTGGAACGGCTTTGGCGGAATGCCCGAACGGTCGAGATTCCGGCCGAGTGAAGATCTTCCTTTACTTTATCGGCAAGCCGAAGGACGCGCACACCAATGCCATTGCCCAGGATTTTCTGGGTCGCGCGGCGCGCTATGCGCCGGTGGAAATGCGTGAAATCCGGCCCGAGCGGGTGGACCTTTGGGGCAGGCATCCCTCGGCGCGCAAGATTTTTTTGGATCCGGCCGGTAAGCCGATGGATTCAACGGCCTTCGCGAATCTGGTTTCGAAGGCGGAAATGGAAGGGCGCGATTTGGTGTTTCTGATTGGCGGGCATGACGGTCTTCCAGCCGGATGGGCCGCGCGCGCGGACCTGCTGGTATCGCTCTCCGCCATGACCTTTCCGCACGAGCTGGCCCGCGCCATGCTGACGGAGCAGATTTATCGCGCCTTTGCAACGTTGCGGGGCCATCCTTACCCGCGCTAACGTAGACGGTGCACTATGTCATGGTTTCAGCGGGACAAACCTGCCGACGAGAAGCTTCCCAAGGTTGAAAACGGCGAGCGTAAAGTGCGCACCGAGGGGCTGTGGCAGAAGTGTGAAAGCTGCCGCCAGATCATCTGGAAGAAGGAACTGGAGGACAACTGGAACGTCTGCCCCAAGTGCGGAGCCCACAGCCGGATCGATGCCGTTACGCGGCTTAAGTTGTTGATGGACGATGGCCGGTTCGAGCGTTTCGATACCGCGCTGCGTTCATCCAACCCGCTGGATTTCGTGGACAGCAAGCCCTACTCCGAGCGCCTGGACGGAATGCAGAAAGCCACCAATCTATGCGACGCCATGATCGCGGCCGCTGGTTGCCTGGATGGGCGGCGCGTGCAGATCTGCGCCATGGAGCCGCGGTTCATCGGCGGCAGCATGGGGTCGGTGGTGGGTGAAATGATTGCGCGAGCCATTGAGCGGGCCATGGAGCGGGAAGAGCCGCTGCTGATCGTCTCGGCTTCGGGCGGGGCCCGCATGCAGGAAGGCGCCGTCAGCCTGATGCAGATGGCCAAAATTTCCGCCGGCCTGATGCAGTTGGACGAAGCGCGGCTGCCGTACATCAGCATTCTGACCGACCCGACCACAGGCGGCGTCACCGCCAGCTTTGCGATGCTGGGCGATCTGAACATCGCGGAGCCGGGGGCGCTGATCGGGTTCGCCGGACCGCGCGTGATTGAGCAGACCATCCGGCAGAAGCTGCCCGAAGGATTCCAGCGCAGCGAATTCCTGCTCAAGCACGGCATGCTGGACGCCGTGGTGCCGCGCCTGGAGATGAAAGCCTACGTATCGAAAGCCCTGAAGTTTTTCGCCGCGTAGCGTAAGCCTCCTGGCCTGCGTTTGCATCCATGAATTATCCTGACTCCGTCCACTTCCTGTATGCGCTGGGCAACGAAATCAAGACCGCCAAGCTTGGCCTGGACCGCACGCGCGCAGTCTTAGAGGCACTGGGCAGACCGCAGGACCGCACGCGCTTTGTCCACGTGGCCGGCACCAACGGCAAAGGCTCCACCTGCGCCATGATCGAAAGCGCGCTGCGGGCCGCTGGCCAGCGTACCGGCCTCTTCACTTCACCGCACTTGAGCCAGCCCACCGAGCGCATTCGCATTGCCGGCCAAGCCATCGGAACGGACCAGTTCACCGCTGCGTTCGACCGTATTCACCGGGCCGCCGAGGAATTGCTGGCCGCGGGCGGCATAGACTTCCACACAACCTATTTCGAAACCGTGACCGCCATGGCGCTGCTGGTTTTCGCCGAAGAGCGGGTGGACCGGGTGGTGCTGGAAGTGGGGATGGGCGGCCGCCTGGACGCCACCAACGTGATTTCGCCGGAGCTGTGCGTGATCACGCCGGTGGATTTCGACCACGAAGCCTTCCTGGGCAAAAGCCTGGAAGCGATCGCCGGGGAAAAGGCCGGGATTCTGAAAGCAGGCGTGCCGGCCGTGTTCGCGCGTCAAAGAAAAGAAGCCGGCTGGGTGCTGGACCAGCGGGCAGCGGAACTGGGCGTCGCCGTAACCCACACTCGGGATTGGCACGTTACCAACTTGGAGTTGGACGCCCGGGGAAGCCGCTTCCGCCTAGTGGGGGAACGCGAACTGCAAATCGCCTGCCCGCTGGCCGGAGAACACCAGGTTGAGAACGCCGTAACCGCGGCCGCCGCGCTGGTTCGTCTGGAGGTTTCGGACTGCCGCAATCGAGAGCGGCATTGCCCGTACTCAGTGGCCGGGGCGCCTTGAGCGCGTCAGCCTGAAGCCCGAAATCATTCTCGACGGCGCCCACAATCCCGCAGGTGCGCGGGCGCTGGCCGCTTACATCGACCGCTTCTATGCGGCACGCCGTGTGCGGCTGATCTACGGCGCCATGCGCGACAAAGCCATCGACGAGATTAGCGGCATCCTGTTCCCGCGCGCCGCGCAGGTGATTGTCACGGCCCCGGCACAGGCGCGCGCCCTGGCGCCGCAGGCCCTGCGCGAGATCGCCGATCATCGCCGATCTGCGCGTGGCGGCATGTCTGCGGGACGCCCTGGCGATGGTCGCCGATGCGCCGGAAGATGATGTCGTCTTCGTCACCGGCTCACTCTTCCTGGTCGCCGAAGCGCGCGAACTGCTGCTGTTATGATTGGGGCGAAACCATGAGTTTGCTGCGCTCCTGGCTGTTCTCCGCGCCTCTGATAATGCTTTCCACCATCGTGATGGGGACCATTTCGCTGGTCGATTCTTTCTTTGACGCGACCGGCAATTCGCAGCACCGCCTGGCGCGCATCTGGGCCAAAATGCTGCTGGCCGTGAGCTTCATCCGGGTACGCGCCGAGGGTCTGGAGAAACTCGACCCCAACGCCAGCTACGTCTTCGTAGCCAACCATGGAAGCTTGATGGACATCCCGGCAATCCTTTCGCAGCTGCCGCACCAGTTCCGCTTCTTCGCCAAAAAGTCGTTATACAGGATTCCATTTTTGGGCACCCATCTCCACCGCGCCGGGCATCTACCGGTGGACCGCTCAAGCGCGCGCGCATCGCTCAAGAGCATGAGCCAGGGCGCCAGGATCATCGCCGAGCGCGGCATTTCGATGCTGCTTTTTCCCGAGGGCGGGCGGTCGGCCGAAGGGCTGCGGGAGTTTAAGGAAGGCGCCGTTTATATCGCGATCAAGGCCGGCGTGCCGATTGTGCCGATGGCCGTCGTGGGGATGCGCGATCTGCTCCCCATGGGGTCGGCCCACATCCGAAGCGGCAGCGTGGTGTTGCGGATTGGCGACCCCATTCCCACCCGCGGGCTAAAGCTCGACCAGCGCGACGAGTTAACACAGCGTCTCTATGCTGAGGTGGCGCGCATGCTGGAGGCGCGTTAACCTCAAGCTATGCGCACGTTCGCGCTCCTGCTGGCCGCCGCGTTATGCTCCACAGGCGCCGAATTCACTACCTATATCGGAGACGCCAACGATTACCGCGTGGCGCGCGTAGTGGCCGACGGGCAGGGAATACGTACATTGCCGGAAGCCGGATCGCGCTCCCCGGCCGAGTCCGTTCTTGCTTCAGTTCGCCGAGAGCTTCGTCATGAAGCTCGATACCACCGGCAAGGTCGTGCTGTTCGCGGTCTTCAGTGGAAAGGGCGCCGACGCCATCAGCGATATGGCCATCGATCCGGCGGGCAACATTTATGTCGCGGGCTCCACGTCGTCAGTGAATCTGCCGTTGCACAACGCGTTCCAATCCACGCCCGGCCCTGGCTTCGTTATCAAGTTCAATCCGGATGCGACCCAGATGATCTACTCGACGTACTTTCCGGGCACCATAGCCGCCCTGGCTGTGGATAGTGCGGGCAGCGTCTACGTCACCGGGCTCACCAGCGCGGCGAACTTCCCGGTGACTGCAGGACTGCCGGCCGCAAGCGTGGGTAGTGGCCCGCCTACCGTCTTCGGGGCCTTCCTCACCAAGCTCTCGCCCGCGGGAGATAAGATCCTCTATTCCACCGTGATCGCAGGCCACGGCAAAGATTGCGGCTCCGGCAGTTCCTGCTTCCTGAGCCAAAGATATACGGCAGGTGTGGCGGTGGCCGTCGATGCCGCAGGCAGCGCGTATATCGCCGGCAACACCGACACCACCGATCTGCCCGCTACAACCGGCGCGTTTCTGGAGCACGGCACCGGGGCCTTCGTCGCCAGAGTCGAACACGGCGGGAACGGCTCTGGCGTATCTCACGCTGATCGGCTCCACGAACTACATCCTGGCGCCCTTCAACAGTCCCGCCAATTCCGCATCGGCGCTGGCAGTGGATGCGGCGGGCAACGTTTACCTGGCGGGTTCCACGTCAGACCCCAGGTTTCCCGCTACTGCCGGCGCCTATCAAGCGGCCTTCGCAGGCCCGGCGACTGCCCCGGTGTATCCGCCCCCGCCCTCTGATGCCTTCGTTGCCAAACTCAACCCAGCCGGTTCCGCCATGGTGTGGGCCACCTTCGTCGGCGGTAAGAATGGGGATCGAGCCAACGCCCTGGCCGTGGATGGCAGTGGAAACATATGGCTGACAGGCACTACGGCTTCGTCCGACTTTCCCAACTCACAGGGCTGGACACAGGGCGGCGATTTCATCGCCGGGCTGAGTGCCACCGGAGCTGCCCTCCTTTACGCGGCACGCTACCCCAACGACACGGTAGCGCAAACCATCGCCGCGGATTCCTCAGGCACGATTCACGCGGCCGGTTCCACCGGGATGATCTCCACGATCGCACCGTCGCAAAATCCCACCATGCGCATCTTCGGTATTACCAACGCGGCTTTTGGCCCGCTCAGCGGACGCGTTGCGCCGGGCGAAGTCATCTCGATCTACGGGCCGCACATCGGCCCCGCCGCGCCCGCCACCGCCACGCCTGACCGTTCCGGCCACATGCCGACATCGCTGGCAGGCGTACAGGTTCTCTTGAATGACTCGCCGATACCGCTGCTCTACGTCTCCGACTCCCAAATTAATGCGGTCCTCCCTCTTGGCATTTCTCCTGGCTCCGGCTTTTCAGGCTTTCTCCTCTTCTCGCCCGGCAGTTCCGGCAGTGCGCGAGTCCGCGTATCTTCCAGCGGCAAGACCAGTACCGACTTCACCGCCACAATCGTCCCCGCAGATCCGCAGATCTTCCAGAGCCCCAACGGAGCCGCCGAGGCTGTGAATCAGGACGGCACGCTGAACTCCGCCGATCATCCGGCGAAGGCCGGCTCAATTCTGTCCATCTGGGCCACAGGCGCGGGCATAACCCCGGTCTTCACCCTGGGGGGAGATGGCCAGATCGCCACCTCAGCCGACGATTTCGAGTGTTGCGCCGTCTACCTCGGAAACACGCCGCTGCACGTGCTCTACTCAGGTGCGGCGCCGGGCATTGTGATGGGCGTTGTGCAGATCAATTTCCAACTGCCGGCGCAGATTGCCGCTCCCTCCATCTCCATCTTCGCCGGTGGCCGCTTCTCCCGCCCGGTCCAGATCTACGTTCAATGACCGGCCACCGCAAACTCGCCCTCCTCGCGCTTGCGTGCACGCTTCCGCTCTGCGCCCCGGCCGCCGGCCAGGATCCCTGGCTGCTGATCAAATCCGCCAACTTCGAACTCTTCACCAGCGCCGGGGAACAGAGTGGCCGCGACCTGATCAAGCGTTTCGAACAGGTCCGCAGCTTCTTCATGCAGGCCTTCGGCTCCCATCTCGCCGCTGCCAAACCGGTGCGCATCATCGCCTTTCATTCCGAAAAAGAATTCCGGCCCTATCGCCCCAATGAGATTGCCACTGCCTTCTACCGGCCCGGCGCCGAACACGATTTCATCGTGATGCAGAACTCCCCGAACGACCGCTACGATGCCACCGTGCACGAATTCACGCACCTCATGATTCATCAGTCCGCCCAGGTGGTTCCGGTCTGGCTGAATGAAGGCATGGCTGAGCTGTATTCGAACCTGGCGCCGTCCGGCTCAAAGATCGTCGTCGGCGGCATGATTGCCGGACGCGTCGAAACGCTCGCGTTCGAGAAATGGATCGACCTGCGCGTGCTGGTCGCGGCGGATCACAACTCGCCGCTCTATCACGAAAAGTCGAAAGCCGGCATGTTTTATGCCGAAAGTTGGGCGCTGACCCACATGCTCAACCTCGACGCCGCCTATCGCCCCCGGCTTCGCGCCATGGTGGAGGCTCTCAAGGACGGCGACACGGCCGCGGCTTTTCAGCGCGCCTACGGCAAGCCCATCGAGCGCGTACAGGACGATCTTCGCGCTTACCTCAAACGCAGCAACCTCAACGCCGCGGTTTTCGATATCCAACTGCCGACGTCAGTGGATTCGCCCCAGATCGAAACCGGCGCCAGCCTCGCAGCGCGGCTCGCCCTGGCGGAACTGCTGGCCAATAATCGCGACAAGCTCAGCCAGGCGCAGGCCGCATATCAACAACTGGCGCACGACTATCCCGACAGTTGGGAAGTGGAAGAAGCCTGGGCGCAGTTCAGTTTTCGCCAGCGCAAGAATGAGGAGGCCCTGGGCCATTTCGCGCGCGCCGCCGAGCTTGGATGCCGGCACCCGCGAACGTTCATGGACTACGCGCGCATCCTTGAATACAACCGGCGCGACCAGGATGCCGTCGCCGCGTTGCAGACCGCCGCCAGGCTCGACCCCGGGCTCGAAGAAGCGCATCTCGAACTCGGCCTCGCTTATGTGCGCATCGCCAGCTTCGCGGACGCTATGGCCGAATTCGCGCAAGTGAAGCAGGTCACACCCGCCCAGGCGTCGCGTTATTTCTACAACCTGGCCTACGCCAGCTATCGTTTGGGCGACGCAGCCAAGGCCCGCGCCTTCATCGAAAAAGGCCGGCCCTACGCCACCAACCCGGAAGAGGCCGCCCAACTGGACCGGCTTCGGCAGGCCTTGGATCACTAGCCGTCAATCGGGATCGAAGTGCCGGTCCACATACATCCACAGCACGCGTGCAAAGCGCGTCACTACTGGAACGAACGGTAGATAGGTGACGAACGCGGCTACCACCACTAAGTCAAATCGCCACGATGTGAACCGCCAGAACAAGAGAATCAGCACCAGCACCGGCGGGATCGACAACATGTAACTGAAGTACATCGCGCCCAGAAAATATCCCGGCTCGCGTTCAAATTTCAGCCCGCACACCGGGCAGCGCTCATGCATCGCCAAATATCCGCGCAGCAGCGATGCGCGGAAGATCGGCCCCCGCAGGCAGCGAGGGCAGGCTTCATGCGCGATGGCGCTGAAGGGTATGGTCACTTCTTGAGGATAGCGCCTGGCATCTTACAACACCCGAATCTTAATATTCTTAAACCAGGCATCGCTTTCATGATTTTGCAGCGAGATCTGACAGGCCTGGCGCGGATGCTTAACCAGCAAAACATAAATCGGAGATCCCACGCCCCATCGCTTGGCAGTGCCCTTCGCCACCTCCGGCGCATTCAAACTTGCGTCCACCAGCTTTTCGCCGTTCAGCCAATGCTCCACGTGGTCGCCCTTCACCACCAGGCGCGAATGGTTCCACTGGCCCACCGCGCGCGTCGTATCTTTCGCCGGCGGAAACATGTCGTAAAGCGCGCCCGTCTGGTGGGTGGCGCCATTTAACGCATCGGGGTTGCTGGCGTTGTCCAGCATCTGGTATTCATATCCGACCACGTACTCCTGTCCCTTCGCCGGGCGGTCGGTCCGCTTATTCCGGAAGGACTCGTTGGCGCGATCCTCGAACTTGGCTTTCGATCCGGACTCGTCCATCAAAAACGCGCGATCCTGAATGCGATACTTGACACCGCTGTTGCCGCCGGGCGAGATCTTCCAATCGAACTCCAATTCGAAATCGGTGAAAGTCTCTTTGGTAAAAAGATCTTCGACGATCCGTGCATGCTGTAACGACTTCAAGCAGCCGTCTTCCACGGTGAACGAATCTCCCGGAGGCGATTTCTTCGTAGGGTCTTCCCAGTTGGCGTAGGTCTTGCCATCGAAAAGGAGGCGCCACCCGGCGGTCTTCTCCTTCGCCGTCAGTTGATTATCCGCGGCCCGCAGGCTTCCCGAAGCCAGCAAGGCGCAGGCCATGGCGCCCATCCGGAACATGTTGTTCATGCGATTATTCTGCCATGTTTCGGCTGGACCTGTGAATGGTTAACAGTATTTTGCTAACTTCCGCGGTCTGGTCTTCACCGCCGAAGAAGCATTATAAATTGGTATGCGGTATTGTTTACTTTTCCTGCTGACTGCCCACGCTGCGATCGCCGGCGACAACGCTCTGCCGAATTTTCTGCCGCCGGGGATCAAGGTGATGTTCGGCGTCCAGGTGCGCCGCATCGCCAGTTCGCCCCTGGCCCAGGGGTTCACCCAGGATGCCGCCGCGCTGGGCCGCGCAGGAGACTGGCAGAAGGTCGTCTCAAAGGCCGGCTTCGACCCCATGAAAGACATTGACGTGAAAGACATTGACGAAGTGCTGATGGCATCCACCAGTGCCGGCGTCCAGGGCCAGACTCCGCCCATGCTCCTGATAGCCCGCGGCAATTTCAACATGGAGCAATTCGCGGAGCATGCCAAGCCCTACCAAGGGGTCCCGGTCCTGGAGGGCGGCGCGGGTTCTACCGGCGCGATCGCGATGTTCGATGCGTCCACCGTGATCATGGGCACTCTGCCTGAGGTTCATGCTGCTATTGACCGGCGCGGTGCGGGTGCGCCACTCGATCCTACTCTTGCGGCCGCAGTCGCCTCCCTGCGGGGCCGTTATGACATCTGGGGATTGGGCGATAAGCCCTCCAGCTTGATGCCTGCGGGCGAGAAGCCGGGGAACGTCGATGCCGGCCTCGATTCTATCGATCACTTTCAGTTCGGCATCTCATTGAGCCATGGGTTGGAACTCAGCGCTGAGCTGCATGCGGCCTCCGCCAAGGACGTGGAAAAACTCACCGCTTCCATAGGGTTCATCGAAATGATGATGAAATTCCAACAGCCGGCGGCCAATTCCCCCAAGTTTGATGTCAGCGCGAACAACGGAACCATCAAGCTGGCGCTGGCAATTCCCGAGGTGGAGTTTAATAAGATGATCGAAACTCAGCGCATGGCGTTGAAGCAGCGGCCGGCGTTGAAACAGCAACCGGCGCAGAAAGCGGCGAATGCCGGCACGGATACCGCCATCACGATCATCGCCCCCGCCTACACCGGCGGAACCACTGTGTTTACGCTGCCCGGCAGACGGCCGTAAGCGCCAGCCGGCGAACCGGACAAAACATGATTCCATTTCTCCCTCAGAGGGATTTTCCAGCGCCCTCCATGGCGGTCTTTTTTTCATTGCAGGCGCTCGATGTGCTGACCACGTTGATCGGCCTGCGCCTGGGGGCCGGCGAGGCCAGCTTCTTCGTGGCCCGGATGATAAGGCTCGGCCCCTTGACGGGACTGCTGGTCGCCAAGTGTTTCGCGCTGGTCCTGGTGGGCGCCGCTATCCGCTTCAAGCGCACCCGCGTGATCGTGTTCCTGAATTACTGGTTTGCGGCGATCATCACCTGGAACCTGGTGACCATTCTAAGATCCGCTATGGCACAGTAATGGCGGCCGCGGCTGGCGCACCCGCCCCGGCCACCATCACCACCCCCGATTAGCGGCCCCTGAAGCCATTTTGGTTGCTATGTCCGTACTGGCGGCCGCGATCATGACCACCGCGGTCAAAACCCCGGCTCACGCTTCCCTGCCGATAAGCATTGCCGTGGAATGGCTGTGCATAGCGGGGGGCAGCCACGTATCCGCCGCGGTATCCAGACCGGTACCCACCGACGAATGCCGGCCTCGCCCAGTATCCCGCCACCCACGTGTTGCGGCCGCCGTATGGCGACCAATAGCCGTCCACCCAGCTATAATCCGGACCTGGACAGGGCGGCACTACGGCTTGAACGGAAGGATACCCGGGGTAGTAGCCAGGCGCATATCCTCCGATACCGACGCCGATTGAAAGCCGGGATTGGGCAAACACCGAACCTCCGGCCAAAAGCACCATCGCCAACAGTTTCGTTTTCATATCGTCCTTCCCCCTGCACAAGTTAAATGCACTCCGCGGGCCAGAGTCTAAGTGCTTCAGAATGTTCCAATCTGAGCTGCTTGCTCTTCCTGCGGATGGCTGTAGGGCACCGGTGCTGGTGCTTTTCGGGCAGCGCATCGCTGCGGTTCACTTTGGTTAGCGTAACCACTGATGCATTAGGCATATCTAGACGGATTCGCGAAGCTGAGGTAACTTTACATCGTACTCAGCCGTGACCGAGAGGTTACGAAAACAAATAGCGCAGCATCACTACCTACATTCTGGAGGATACACAAATGGCTTTTTTGAACAACTTATGGAACGACGAGCAGGGACAGGACCTGATCGAGTACACACTGCTGATGGCGTTCGTGGCATTGGCCTCAGCGGCTCTTTTCATCGGCGCCGGCGGCAGCATCAAGGGCATCTGGACAACCACCAACACTCAGCTCACGGCTGCGAACGCTGCGGCCAGCTAAAATCACTCGGGTATCTGGAGAGTGGCGCTTCTGCTTAACAGCGATCGCGCCACTCTTTCTCACACCAAACATACCGCTGTGAAACGCGGAACCAGCGCCCGCTTCTGCTCCTGCCTACCTCACGGCTGAACCTTCTTTCCGCGACGTCATATTCCTGCTAATTGCTAACCCTGAATCGCTGTTACCGTTCCGAATCCGGCCGAGGCTCACAGTCTCTTGCCTCGCATCACTGCCACGCCGTTGACTGTTGCGTTGATGGTGGCCGCGGTTTGCAGGGTCAGGTTGCCATCCTCATCCACGCTGAAGATCGAGAGATGCGAGGTCTGGCCGCTCCCGTCGATCACGGCCACCAATCCCCCACCCGAGGCAATATCGGTCGGACTGCCGTTCAGTTGCGCTGCTACAGCCGCGTCCTGCACGACTTTTTGCCCGTAGACGGCATATCGTGAAATACTCATGCTCGGCGAATTGCTGGAGAACAGAAACGTTCCCGTCAGCGTCAGCCAGCAAGGGGAATGCTGGGTACCGGAGCCGGTGACCGTAAGAACCTTACCATTGCGAACCAGGCTGATCTCATCGGCATGAGCGATGGTGACGTAGGCATTGTTGCCGCGCGTGACCAACCCAAACGGCGTATCGACGTTGGCAGGAATGTTTTGTACCAGCGTGGGCACCCCGGTCACGGCTCCGTCGGCCGACAGGTTTACGGTTTCTATCGTGTTGCTTTTTTCGGTGACGATGAGCTGATTTTGCACAATGCCGAGTTGAGCTGACGACCCATCCGCCTTGAGCAGCGCCACGGTTCCATCGGGATTGGAACTCGCATTGGATCCGAACATCCGGTGGGATTCAACCTTGGTAGTCCCGAGGATATATAGATGGCCGGCGCCGAAGGCTACGCTGACCGGGTTGGAAGCTGTGGGTACCAGGTCCTTCATCTGTAGGCCATTGTTCTGGCGTTCAAAGATGGACACGGACTGCGATCCGAAATTCACCACCGCGAGCAGGTTCCCTTTCGAAGCGATGCCGCCGGCGTTGCCGCTCGCGCCACCCTGACCCTGAGTTGAAATCATCTGGATCAGTTTGCCGCCGGTGTTGTAAACCAGAAGCTGGTTCTTGGCAGCGTTTGACGCCGTAACCACCAGAGCGTTCGGATCGGTATCGGCGCGGGCAGCAGTAGCCGCTGCAATCAGCGGAATCAGGATGCCGGCAAATCTAAATTTATTCATTTTGCTAAGCTTCATCATGTTCTCCTTAAGATGCGGCCAGTGCGCTCTTCCGTGGGGTCACGGCTTGGTCCTTCCGAAGGGACCGGGCACCGGTCGTCGCACTTGTTTTCGCCGCGGGGTGGAGCGAAGTTACGGTGCGGATCGCAATTTGCGATGCGTAACTTTCCGGCACCATCCATCGTATATATCCTGCTGAGGCCTGCCGGTAAACGCCGAGCGCGAGTTCGGCGATCCGGGTAATAATGGGTGAGCCGCTTGTCACTCATGAGCCCGGACCGCGATCTGGAAATGCTAATGGCCCTTTATCAACAGGGTGATTTATCCGCGGCGACGGATCTGATTCATCGCCTGAGTCCGCAGCTGCATCGGTTTTTCATTATCCAGTTCGCAAGCCGCGGAGATGCCGACGATCTGCTGCAGGAAACCTGGCTGCGCGTTCACAAGGTGCGGCACACTTATCGCGCCGGCGAGCCGCTGCTGCCATGGCTCTACGCGATTGCCCGGCACATTCGCGTGGATCACTATCGAAAAGCACAGCGGACAACGGCCCGCGAAAAGGGACTGGAGGACATAGCGGAAGTGGCGGCTGCACTCCCTGCGGGAACCACGGGAACTCCGGATCTGGAAGCGCTCCTGGCGCCCCTGCCCGAGAGCCAGCGCGAAGTGATCGAGATGCTGAAGGTCGCGGGGATGTCGCTCGAGGAGGTGGCGCGCGCCACGTCGTCAAGCGTAGGGTCAGTGAAGCAGAAAGCCCACCGGGCTTATGAGAGTTTGAGGAAACGGCTGGGCGGCATGGGGCTGAGTAAAGGAAATGCGGGAGGGCTTTCGTGAGGGATAGAGAAATCGACGAAATCCTGAAGCGGGCCGCTGGGGCTTCCCACGATGTGGACCCGGCGCTGCTCGATCGTGTCGCCAGATCCATCGGTTCCTCCCTGCAGCCTGTCCGTCCGCTGCCGGCTGCATGGGTCCTCGCGTGCGGCCTGGTGCTGATCTGCTCCGGAATTGCCGTGGCCGGCGCAGCCCGGTTGGGACTCAACGGCATTCACAAACTGAGTGCATGGGAACGCGCCCTGATCTTTCCCGAGCTGGCCATCCTCATCTGCCTCGCGGCCGCGGCATTGGTCGGCGAAATGATCCCCGGCAGCCGGCGCCGCGTTGCCCCAGGGTTCCTGCTGGCGGCTGGCAGCCTGGCGCTGCTTGCCGTCTTCGCAGTCCTCTTCCGCGATTACCATACGGACCGCTTCGTGTTCCAAGGCGTTGCCTGCCTGACCGCGGGCCTGCTCCACGCGATTCCGGCAGCGCTGGCGAGCTGGTTGCTTTTACGGCGGGGTTTCGCGGTGAATTCCGTTGCCGCCGGACTGGTGGCGGGTACGCTTGCGGGTCTGGCCGGAGTTACCATGCTGGAGATTCACTGCCCGAATTTCCAGGCCCTGCACGTGATGCTTTGGCACACTGCCGTCATGCTTATAAGCGGCGCCGCGGGAGCGCTGCTGGCCTGGGTTGTTCCGTTTTGGCGCTCCGCTGCGGAATGACCGTTGGAATACGCGCCACTGACTCTTAACCCGGCGCCTTGGCAAACGCGGCGCGGATCGCGGCTTCGTTCTGCTGAGCGTCGGCGGCGAAATCGCCGTGCCGCGCAAGACTAACCTCCCGGATAAGCTGCTCGGCGGTCTTACCCGCCCGCTTCCCGGCGGAAACCTGCTTCCATACGTCGTCGATGAATGCGCTCTGCGCCCGCAAGGTTTCCAGAGTCCCGGGGCTGCCGTGGCCCGGTATAACGGTCTTGACGTTCCACGTTGCCAGTTCATTCAGGGCCCGGACCCAGTTTGCATGATCGGCGTCCCGGTCCCCCATGTTGTTTCCCGATCGCCAGTTCACGCACAGGTCGCCTGTGAAAAGAATCCCCTCGTGCGGCAGATAGGCCACCGCGTCGCCGATGGTGTGGGCTGGACCCATGCGCCGCAATTCCAGCCGGCGCTCACCGTCGTCAAACGCCAGAAACTCGCCGAATGCAAGCCCCGGCTGCTCCATACGGTATGCCTTCAAACTGAAGGCGCCGCTCGGCGGATTCCGGTCCCACTCCCGCTTGCCCTTAGTGAGCAGCTCCGCGGCACAATCCCTCGAACAGACCACCGTGACTCCGGCGTCCACCATCACGCTGTTTCCCCAGGTGTGGTCCCAGTGGTAGTGGGTGTCGAACACGTAGCGGATTGGTTTGTCGGTGGTCTTGCGAATCTCCGGCAGGATCTCGCGAATGCCCCACGGAGTGTTGGCGTCGATCACCACGACGTAGTCCCGAAAAATCACCCAGCTTGTGTTGGCCGGCTGCCGGCGGTCGCGGTCGCCTTGCCGGGAGAACACGCCCGGTGCGAGTTGTCGGACTTTCCCAAGCGGGCTCTCCGCCTGCTGTCCTAAGGCCACGAACAGCAGAGCCCCAAACACGCCCACGATCACACACCGCTTCACGGGATACCTCCAATCGCCTGTCTATTCTCACATATCGGGAGGGTACTGCCTACCCTGCTACCGGCGCCGGCTCCCCTATTTTCTTGCGGCCCTTACGCGAAGTCACCTTCTCCTGAATCGCCGACATGTAGATGTAGAACACCGGCGTCAGGTACAGCGTTACCAACTGTGAGAACAAAAGGCCGCCCACCACTACCAGGCCCAGCGGTTGCCGCGCCTCGCCGCCGGCGCCGTAGCCCAGGGCGATTGGCACCGCGCCCAGCAGCGCCGCCATGGTGGTCATCATGATGGGGCGGAAACGGATCAGGCAGCCTTCATAGATCGCCTGCTCGGGAGACAGGCCGTGGTGGCGTTCGGCTTCCAGCGCAAAGTCGATCTGCATGATGGCGTTCTTCTTGACGATGCCGATCAGCATGATTAAGCCGACGAAGGCATAAATGCTCAGGTCCATTTTAAACAGGACCAACGTGAGCAGCGCGCCGAATCCGGCCGATGGCAGGCCCGAGAGAATCGTAATGGGATGGATGTAGCTTTCGTATAGAATGCCCAGCACGATGTACACCACCATGATGGCAATCACCAGCAGCACCCAAAGGTTGCCCAGCGAATTCTGGAAGGCCTTGGCGGCGCCCTGAAAATTGGTGCTGATGGTTGACGGCAGTTCGCGGTCGGCGATCTTCTGCACCTCGTCCACCATCTCGCCCAGCGCGGCGCCGGGCTTCAGGTTGAATGAGATGGTTGCGGAGGGCAACTGCCCGTAGTGATTGATGGTCTGCGGCCCCGTTTCGGTAACCACTTTGGCCATGGTGTCCAGCGGAATGAGTTTGCCGTTGGTGTTCTTGAAGTACAGCAGCGAAAGGGCCCGCGGGTCGGCCTGATACCTCGGCTCCAATTCCAGAAGCACCTTATACTCGTTCACCGAACCATAGATTGTGGAGACCCACCGCGGACCGTAAGCGTCGTAGAGCGCGTTTTCGATCAGCGATGCATTCACGTTCATGGCGGCAGCTTTATCGCGATCGATGGTGACGTTGACCTGCGGCGTGGCCACCGCCACATCGTTGGTGACGTCGTCCACTCCGGGAATCTGCTCCACCAGTTTGGTGATCCGCTCGGTCTGGGAGTAGAGTTCCTGCTTGTCGGGCGTCTGCATCGAGAACTGGTACAGGCTCTTAGTGACCTGGCCGCCGATCTGTATGGTAGGCGGATTCAGCAGGTAAGATTTGATTCCGGCGAAACGTGGCCAGTTTAGGACGCAGCTCCTTGATCAGGTCGTTGACACCCAGTTTCCGCGTGGTCCGGGGCTTCAAGTGGATCACCAGCTCACCGAAATTCGGGCCGCCTAACTGAGATGCCGTGGTCCCGCCCACGCTGGCCATCAGAGAATCCACATTGGGATCTTTCGACACCAGGTCGGCAATTTCCTTCTCGTATTCCACCATCTGGTAATACGAAGTCCCCTGGGATGCCTCCGTGATAATCTGCAACTGGTCTGTGTCCTGGTCGGGAATGAAGCCTTTGGGGATCTTTATGAACATGAACACGGTGGCGGCCAGCACCACCACGAAACTCATCATCATCAGCGGGCGATGACGCAGCGCCAGCTTGAGAGTGCTGTCGTATACGCGAAGCATCCCCTCAAAGAATTTCTCGGTTACCGCATAGAACCAGCCGCGCTTCTCATCGTGGGCGGCCTTGAGGAAGCGGCTGCACAGCATGGGCGTGAGAGTCACGGATACCACGCCGGAAATCAGGATGGCCACCGTGATGGTTACGGCGAATTCCTTAAACAGACGGCCCAGCACGCCTCCCAGGAACAGCACCGGGATGAAGACCGCCGCCAGCGACAGCGTCATGGAGACAATCGTGAAGCCGATTTCTTCCGAGCCCTTCATAGAAGCCTCAAGCGGTTGCTCGCCCAACTCGATGTGCCGGACAATGTTCTCCAGCATCACGATGGCATCATCCACCACGAAACCGATCGACAGGATCAGGGCCATCATCGAAAGGTTGTCCAGGCTGTAGTCCAGCAGGTACATCACGGCAAAAGTTCCGATGATGGAAAACGGCAGCGCCAGGCTGGGAATGATGGTGGCCGAAACGTTGCGCAGGAAAAGGAAGATCACCAGAACCACCAGCCCCAGGGTCAGGAGCATGGTGAACTTCACATCGGTGTAGGATTCGCGGATGGTGTCGGACCGGTCGTATAGGATATCCATGTTGACCGAAGGCGGCAGTTCCGCCTTGAACAGCGGCAAGAGATTCTTGACCCCGTTGGTCACCTCCATGGTGTTGGTTCCGGGTTGCCGCTGGATGGCGAGAATGATAGAGCGGCTGTTGAAATCGTGCCGGTAATACCAGGAGGCTGTCTTGTCGTCCTCCACGCTGTCAATCACGTTGCCCAGTTCTTCCAGGCGCACAGGCGAGCCGGCGCGGTAAGCCACCACCACGGAGCGATACGCGGCCGCCGTCAGCAGTTGTCCGCTGGCCTGCAGGGTGAAGGCCCGCTGCGGACCGATAATCGAACCCGTGGGCAGATTGACGTTCCAGTTCTTCAGGGCGGTTTCAATCTCGTTCATGCCGATCTGCCGCGAAGCCAGTAAGTGCGGGTCCATCTGGGCATGCACGGCGTACTTCTGGGCGCCCAGCACCTGCACCTGCGCGACGCCTGAGATCATCGAAATTCGCTGCGCGATGCGCGTCTCGGCATATTCATCCAGGGTATAGAGCGGCAGCGTGGGCGAGGTCAACGCGATGTATAGAATCGGCTGGTCGGCCGGGTTCACCTTGGTAAAGGTGGGTGGCGTCGGCATGCCCAGCGGGAGGAGCCGCGAAGCCTGCGTGATGGCCGCCTGCACATCCACGGCAGCGCCATCCAGCTTGCGGGTCAGTTCAAACTCGAGCGTGATCTGCGTGCTGCCCAGGGAATTCGAAGAAGACATCGAATTCAATCCGGCGATGGTGGAAAACTGATTCTCGAGAGGCGTGGCGACGGCCGCGGCCATGGTTTCCGGACTGGCGCCCGGCAGGCTGGCGGTAACCAGGAGCGTGGGGAAGTCGACGTTGGGCAGATCGCTGACCGCCAGCGATCGGTAAGCCACACCGCCAAACAACGCGATCGCAGCCATCAGCAAACTGGTAGCAATAGGTCTTTCAATAAAGGTCTGGGAAATGTTCATGCGTGCGCCTGCACCAATCAGTCTCCCGCCTGCATCACGGGCGAAAGAGCTTTATGCGACTTGCGCGACTTCCAATCTTTCCACCGGTCCACGATAGCCGCCAGATACGTATAAACCACGGGGGTCAAATACAGAGTCATCAATTGCGAGAATGCCAGGCCGCCCACCACCGCCAGGCCGAGGGGCCGGCGCGATTCCCCGCCCGCTCCCCATCCCAGGGCAATTGGCAGGCCGCCCAGCAGCGCCGCCATGGTGGTCATCATGATGGGACGGAATCGAATCAGACAGCCTTCGTAGATGGCTTCGCCCGGAGACTTGCCTTCCTTGCGCTCGGCTTCCAGGGCGAAATCGATCTGCATGATGGCGTTCTTCTTCACGATGCCGATCAGCATGATCAGTCCGACGAATGAGTAGATGCTGAGATCCACTTTGAAAATGATGAGTGTGAGCAGCGCGCCGAAACCCGCCGAAGGCAGGCCGGAGAGGATGGTGATGGGGTGGACGTAGCTTTCATAGAGCACGCCCAAGACGATGTAAACCACCGCAATCGCAACAATCAGCAGGACTCCCATGTTCTTCATGGAGTCCTGAAAGACTTTGGCGGTGCCCTGGAACGAACCCGTGATGGTGGCTGGCAGTATGTTTCTGGCGGTGTCCTCAATTTCTTCGGTGGCCTCGCCCAGCGATGTTCCGGGCTTCAGGGCGAAGGAGAGAGTCACCGACGGCAACTGGCCGGAGTGCGGAATAGTCTGCGGACCGGCATTTTCCACCAGCTTGGCTACGGCATTCAACGGCACCAGTTGACCCGTGTCGGACTTCAGATAGATCATCTGCAAGCCGTCGGTGTAGCGCTGGTATCCGGGCAGCATTTCCAGTAGGACACGATATTGGTTGGTAGGGGCGTAAATAGTAGACGCAAGCTGCGGCCCGAAAGCGTCGTACAGCGCCGAGGAAACCGAAAGCCAGTTTACCTGCAGGGCCGCTGCGCGGTCGCGGTCGAGGACAATGTTGACCCGCGGCGTCTTGATCTGCAAGTCGCTCGATACTTCCTGAAGGCCCGGGATGCGGGCCATGGCGCGCTCCAGTTGCGGCGCTATGCTGTAAAGCTGCTGCGTGTCCGGTCCGTAGAGGGTATAGTCATAGGCGCTCTTAGACATGCGCCCGCCCACACGGATGGCTTGCGGAATGGAGATGAAAACCTTCAGCCCTGGTATGTTCGAAACCTTGGGGCGCAGCCGGTTGACAATGTCGTTGATGGTGGAGGTCCGCTGCCGGCGCGGCTTGGTGTTGACCATTAACCGGCCGGTGTTCCCCGACGAACCGCCGAAGCCGCCGCCGGTGCTCGAGAAGAAAGTCTCCACATCCGGATCGGCCACAATGATGGCAGCCACCTGTGCCTGATACTTGACCATCTGGTAGTATGACGTGCCCTGCGCAGCCTCGGTCTGCACGCCGAAGTTGTCGTTATCGGTATCCGGGATGAAGCCCTTGTTCACCACCGTGTATAGCCATCCGGTAACTAGCATCACGGCAACGAACGAGGCCAGCATGACCGGGCGGTGGCGCAACACCCAGCGCAGGGTGACGGCATAGAGGCGCAGCATGCCGTCAAACACACTCTCCAGCGCGCGATACAGAAACCCGTGCTTGTCGTGCCGCGTGTCGCGCAGGAACCGGCTGCATAGCATAGGGGTGAGGCTGACCGAAACCATGCCCGAAATCAGAATGGCGGTGCAGATGGTGACGGCGAACTCGCGGAACAGCCGGCCCAGAATACCCGCCATGAAGAGAATGGGGATGAAGACCGCGGCCAGCGAGAGCGTCATGGATACGATGGTGAAGCCGATTTCCTTGGAACCGTTGAGCGCGGCCACGTACGGCTTCTCGCCGTTCTCGATATGGCGGACGATATTCTCCAGCATCACGATGGCGTCGTCCACCACGAATCCCACGGAAAGGATCAGCGCCATCATGGAAATGTTGTTCATGCTGAAATTCAGCAGGTACATCACTGAGAAGGTTCCTACGATCGAGAACGGCAGCGCCATGGCCGGGATCATGGTTGCCGAGAAGTTGCGCAGGAACAGGAAAATCACCATGATGACCAGCGCCAGAGTGGCGGCCATGGTGAACTGAACGTCATTGAAGGCTTCGCGAATATTCTTGGAGCGGTCGCCGCGAATGCCCATATGGACGGACGGCGGCATTTGCGCCTGGAACACCGGCAGCAGACGCCGGATGTTATCGATCACCTCGATGGTATTGCTGCCGGGTTGGCGCAGCACCTGCATGCTGACTCCGCGGGTGCCGTCTTTGCCGTACTCACCGCCGTAGATCAGCGCGATCTGCTTGTCGTCCTCCACGCTGTCGATAACGTTGGCGACCTCATCCAGGCGCACCGGGGCGCCGTTCTGGTAGCTGACGATAAGCGATTTGTAATCCTTGGCCCGCATCAACTGGCCGTTGACCTGGACGTTGTACGCGGTCTTCCTTCCGTAGAGCGTGCCGGTGGGAACGTTGACGTTCCAGTTCTGCAGCGCCTGATCCACTTCATTGAGGCCGATCTTGCGAGAGGCTAAAATATTGGGATCCACCTGCACGCGTACGGCATATTTGGCGGCTCCGAAAACCTGCACCTGTGAAACGCCCGACACCATGGAGATGCGCTGCGCCACCATGGTCTCGGCGTACTCATCCAGGTCGGAGAGCCGCATGATCGGGGAAGTAAGGAAGATGCTGATGATGCCGAAATCGCCAGGGTTCTGTTTGTGGAACGATGGCGGAGTGGGCATACCGGGAGGCAGCAGCGGCATCGCCTCGGCAATGGCGGTCTCCACATCCACGGTAGCGCCATCGATATCGCGGTTGAGATTGAACTGCAGGGTGATGTTGGTGGACCCCTGGCTGCTGTTCGAAATCATCGAGTCCAGGCCGGCGATGGTGGTGAACTGCCGCTCCAGAGGCGTGGCCACCGCCGACGCCATCGTGTCCGGGTTGGCGCCGGGCAGGCTGGCCGATACCGAAATCGTCGGGTAATCCACTTGCGGAAGATCGCTGACCGGCAAAGCGCGGTAGGCAATCACACCGAACAGCGCGATTCCAGCCATGATCAAGCTGGTCGCGATTGGCCGCCGGATAAAGCTTTCGGAAATGTTCACGCCGAGCCCCCTCTAGTTCTCCAACACTCCGACCGTGTTACCTCTCTTGTGTAGCAGGCCTTGGCTCTTGTGAAGCAGGCTTCTGCGCCGCAGGCGTATCGCTGCCTTTGGAATTACCCTGGGACGCGCCCTGCCCCTTTCCGCGTCCGCCGCCGGCGGGCCGGTTGGGATCGCGCATCACGACACGGCTGCCGGGAGCAAGCCGCAGCTGACCCTCGGTAACCACAGTCTCACCCGCTTCGAGTCCCTTATCGATCACCATGTCCTGACCCACGCGGGCGCCCGTGGTCACGGTCCGCGATTCCACGGTTCTGTCCGGCTTCACCACATACACAAAGGTGCCGGTCTGGCCGGTCTGAACGGCTTCATTGGGGACTACCACGGCGTTCGGCTGGGTTGTGAGCCGCAGAGTCACACGCACAAACTGGCCGGGCCACAACTTATGATCGGTGTTAGGGAAAGTGCCTTTCAACTTGATGGTACCGGTAGTCATGTCGACGGCGTTATCCACAAAGGTCAGGGTACCCGTCTCTTCGCCGCCCGGATCGTCCTGCGGGCGCGAACGCACTGAAAGCTTCCCCAATTCCATATAGCGCTTGATGGCCGGCAACTGCGATTCCGGCACCGAGAACGTCACATAGATAGGCTCCACCTCATTGATGGTCATCATGTCCATGCTGTTCGCCATGACCACGTTGCCCTGCTTGACGGTAAGGTTGCCGGTGCGGCCGTCGATCGGGGAGCGGATATCGGTGTAGCCCAGTTGCACGCGCGCATTGTCGATGGCGGCCTTGCTGGCTCCGATGCTCGCCTTGGCGCTTTCGATGGCAGCCAGATCTGCCGCCACTCCCTGCGCCACGGCGTCGGCATTGGCGCGCAACTGCTCGGACTGATCTTTGGAGATGACGCCGCCTTTTAACAGCTCGGCATACCGGTTGGCCTGCGCCTCGCTGTACTTCGATTGCGCGCGGTCTTTGGCCAGATTCGCCTGGGCCTGCCCCAGCGCTGCCTCATCCCGGGCTACATTCGCGATGGCCTGATTCAGGGCCGCTTCGAGAGGCCGGCGGTCAATCGAAAACAGCAGTTCGCCCTTCTTGACGAAATCGCCCTCACGGAAAGATACCTTGGTCAACTCACCGCCGACCTGCGCTTTAACGGTAATCGTGGAATAGGCTTCCACATTGCCGATGACCTGGATCTCCACCGGCACATCCTTCTGGGAGGCTTTGGCCACGTTGACCGGCACATCACCGCCACCCATACCCCTCTTGCCGCCCTTACCGCCGCCACCGCCACCGGGAGCACCCGACCCGGCGGTGGAGGCTCCGCCATTCGAACATCCGTAAAGGAATACCAGGGAGAGCGCGGTAAGCCCCATATTTCTAAGTGCTTTACGGTGTCTTCTCTGCCCCTCAGAACCACCGGTAGGGTATATAAACATAGATCGATTTTATACTTGAAAAGGCGCTGCAGCCAGTCCTAATGTTACCGCTTGGCATGGCAATTGCCCTAATCCGGCGCAGATTCTGGAACTTTTTTAAAGTTTGGGTTTAGGCGGGGGAAGTTCACGCGCGGTTACGGCGTCCATGAAGCCCATGCGGTTATGGCTGCCGTCACAGAACGGCTTGTTGGCCGAGTGGCCGCAGCGGCATAGGGAAATGACGGTGCGGCCGGCGAGCCCGAAGGCAGCGCCGGCGGGATCCAGAATCTCGAATTCACCCTCGATGCGAATGGGGCCGTTGCTAAGGCAGGTAATCTTGGTAGGCATTCAATAACGGATAGTACCACGGCGTGCAGCAAGGCTTGTCTTGGTGGAGCAGGCAGTTTCGCCGGCTGCCTACTTCTTCTTGGTCGCGGCCGGAGGCGTCTTGGAATCGTCCACCACATCGCCGAACTTGATGGTTGATCGGCCTTCGTAATGCTTATAATCCTGGTACTTGACGGTCATCCGGATGGGCACGTTCTGCCCGTCCTTGAAGTGCAGCGTGTCGTCGGCGTGGGTATACGTGGGAAACCAGTACTTGCCGTCGATCTGTTCGCGGTAGGTCTCGAATTTGGGGAAGGCCTGGTTGGTAGCGTTGAGCCCGACCCCCTTTCCGTAGGTCTTCACGATCTGTAAATCGCGGTCGTCAACCCAAATCTGCCCTTCGAAGTAGCGCTTGCCCTTGACCATTTTCTTGGCTTTCACCGAAAAAGTGTAGCAGCCGACTTCATCGATCTTCTCGCGGCCCAGGTAATGGATATCGTAATCGCCGATGTCGGGCGTAGTGAGGACGAACGGTTGCACGTTGCGCAGGTCCTGCAGGTCTTCCGGCGTCAACCCAATGAGACGGAGCGTGGTGACCGGCGCGTAGACCACCTTTTCCATGCGCTTGCCTTCGGGACTGAAAATGATGTCGGCCACCTCTTCCCACTTTCCGCCGTCCGTCACGGTTTCCAATTTCACGCTCTGCCGGTATGTATAGTTATTGCGCGCCTGGAGGAACTCCAACTCCTTGGCGGCAAATTTCTTAACGATATCATCCGCGTTGACGTCATCGGCGGCCCAAACTGGCACCACCGCCGGCGCACCGAGAGCCGCCAGTGCCGCGCAAAGAACGATTACACGCATTTTGCCCTCATCCGTGAGACGAACTCACTTGCCCAATAGTTTCTTGGCGATCGTCAGAAGCTGGATGTTACTTGTGCCTTCGTAGATGCGCCCGATCTTGGCGTCCCGGTACAGTTTCTCCACGGGATAATCCTTGGTGATGCCCACGCCGCCGTGGACCTCAATGGCCTTCGAAGCCGCCCGCTCCGCAATCTCCGAACTGTAATACTTGGCCATGGCCGCCTCGGTCAGAAACGGCATTCCGGCATCCCTCAGGCGCGCCGCGTTATATACCAGCAGCCGCGCCGCCTCCACCTCTACTGCCATCTTAGCAAGTTCGAACTGGACGCCCTGGAACTCGCCGATGGCCTTGCCGAATTGCTTCCGCTCCTTGGCGTAAGCTACCGAGTGGTCCAGCGCACCGCGCGCCAGGCCGATCATCTGCGCTCCGATAGCAATCCGGCCCTCGTTCAGAGTTTCGATAGCGATCTTGTAACCCTGGCCCACCTGGCCCATCACGTTCTCGCGCGGAACCCGGCAGTTGTCCAGAATCAATTCGCACGTGGAAGAAGCGCGCAGGCCGAGTTTGTCCTCTTTCTTGCCCACCTGGAAGCCCGGAAATTCGCGTTCGATCAGGAAGGCCGTCACGCCCTTGTAGCCCGCGTCCGGGTTGGCGTTGGCGAACAGCAGGAAGAAACCGGCCTCGGCGGCGTTGGTGATCCACAGCTTGCGGCCGGTCAGCAGGAAATGGTCGCCGCGGTCTTCGGCGCGCGTGGCCATGGCGAAGGCATCTGAGCCCGACCCGGCTTCAGACAGAGCATACGAGGCCACCATGTTTTTCGCCAGGCGAGGCAGGTATTTTGCCTTCTGGCCGGCCGTGCCCCACTTCAGCAGCGCGTTGTTGCAGATGGTGTTCTGCACGTCCACAATGACGCCCGCCGAGGGGTCCACCGCCGAGAGTTCCTCGACCGCCAGCACCGCCTGGAAAAAACTGCCGCCCTGCCCGCCGTACTCTTCGGGGATTTCAATCCCCATCAAACCCATCTCGAAGAACTGCTGGATGATGTCTTTGCGGAATGCTCCCGCCTCGTCCATCTCGCGCACGTAAGGACGAATTTGCTCCCGCGCGAACCTGCGGACGGTGGACTGGAAAAGCTTTTCGTCTTCGGTAAGCGAGGTCAACGGTAGCGGCGCTGCACCCAGGCCTTCGATTGCCGGCATGTCAGAAGCTTACTCCACCGGGCGATGGCCCCGCAATGCGATCACAATCCGCACATGAGGTTCCGGCTCACATCGAAACAAGTATTTACCGCGGAGGCGCAGAGACGCGGAGACAAACGTAGAGGCCGAACAAGAAAATTGGTATAGTGTTCTGCTTCCTCCGCGCCTAACTCCGCGTCTCAGCGTCTCTGCGGTCACTAATCGTCTCAACTTCTGCACTATTGCACTGCCGCCAGCGCTTGCCACGGTCTGCCCTGCGATTCGGCAACGCCTCGATAAGTCACGTGGCCCTTATAAGTATTGACGCCTTCGCGCAGCGCAGCGTGGCGTTCGCACGCGCCTTCCAGGCCATGGTTCGCCAGTTCCAGCAGATACGGGAAAGTGGCATTGGTGAGGGCGAACGTGGAGGTGTGGGGCACCGCCGCCGGCATATTGGAAACGCAATAGTGCACGACAGCCATCCACAAAATAAACCGGCTCCGTGTGGGTGGTGGCGTGCGAGGTTTCGAAGCATCCGCCCTGGTCGATGGCCACATCCACCACCACCGCGCCGCGCTTCATGTTGGCGATCATCTCGCGCTTCACCAATCGGGGAGCAGAGGCGCCGGGGATCAGAACCGCGCCCACCACCAGGTCGGCGGTCTTCAGGTTCTCGCTAATGGTCCAGGCATTCGACGCCAGAGTCACCACCTGCTGGTTAAAAATGTCATCCAGTTCGCGCAGACGGTTCAGGCTGCGGTCGATGATGGTTACGTGCGCGCCCATGCCGACCGCAATTTTGGCCGCGTTGGTGCCCACGATGCCGCCGCCCAGAACCACCACGTTGCCCGGAGCCACGCCCGGCACGCCGCCCAGCAGAATGCCGCGCCCGCCGCTTGGCCGCTCCAGATATTGCGCGCCCACCTGCACGGCCATGCGGCCGGCCACTTCGCTCATGGGGGTGAGCAGCGGCAGCGAACCGTCTTTCTCCCGGATGGTTTCGTAGGCCACGCCATTCACCCCGGAGGCCACCAGTTGGTCCGTCAACTCCGGCAGCGGGGCCAGGTGCAGGTATGTGAACAGGATGAGGCCGGGCCGAAAATAGCCATACTCGGCCACTTGCGGCTCCTTGACCTTCACCACCAGACCGGCCTTGCTCCACACTTCGGCGGCGGTTTGCACAATCGCCCCGCCCGCCTGCATGTATTCGCCATCGGTTATGGAACTGCCCTCGCCCGCGCCGGTCTCCACCAGCACTTCGTGGCCGGCCTCGCGCAGTGACATCACGCCGCTCGGCACCAGCCCAACCCGCGTTTCGTGGTCTTTGATTTCCTTGGGAACCCCGATGATCATGTGCCCGCTTCTCTGGAATTAGATTATCACCAGCAGTTCAGCCCCGCCCTGCCGGCAGACGACCCCTAGCGCGATTTCAACTGTTCCGGCAGCACGGCATAGCCCTCGGGCGGAGGGAAAAGCGAAATCAGCAGCTCCAGGCGGCGCCGCAGGTACCGGCTGGGCATCTGCCGCGGGCCCGTCTCCACATCGATGTCACAGCAGGTCCCGTGCAAGTAGAGCGTCAAAGTATCTTCAAACGCCTGCCGCGCATACTCGCGGAATAGCTTGGTTTCCTTGCGCACGTTGGTTTGCCGCCGCTGCAAAGCCTGTTTGAGGTGCCAGCTCTTCTCATCCACTTCGCCGTGCACTTCGGCGCTCAGTTCCTCGCGGATGGTGCGGAAGAAACGCTCCTGCACTTCCTGGCTCCAGCGGTCCGCCACCAGCGCCGCCAAAGCGTTATAGAACTGGTAGTGATAGTCCGCCACCTCCAGGTCCTTGATCCCCAGGGCCAGCACCGTCAGGCCGCCCGACTCCGTGCGCGAACAGGGAATGTGGCGCGATTCGTTGGGGCGTTCGAACGTCACGCTGTCGCCGCCCTTGCCGTTGGCCTTTTCGATATACGGCGCCAGAACGATGCCCATTTTCGGCAGTGCCTCGACGATCGCCGGCGAGATGGCGGCGATCGGGTCATTCAGATACTGGCGCAGGTCCTCTTCGGCCACAGGCAGCGTGGTGAAATAGGAGAACTTGCCGGTGAGCGGAATCATCTCGCTGCTAATGCGCGCGGCGAGTTCCACTACCGTGGATTTCGACTGTACTGGCTCATTGGACATCGGGTGGTTCGATAGTATCTCGATTGCAGCTTCGATTGTAGCCTCGATTGCAGCTTCGGTGTAAGCCTCCCCGGGCGGCAGCAGGGAGCGGAGAGGGGCTGCACGTTAAACTTGAAAAGGAATGCCGAAAATTCTGGTGTCGGCGGGGGAGGCCTCGGGCGACCTCTACGCTTCGCTCGTGGTGGCAGCATTGCGGCGCCTGTCCCCACAGGCGGAGTTCTTCGGCTGCACCGGGCCCCGGTTGCGGGCGGCGGGCGTGCGCACCGTGGTGGACGCGGCCAGTCTGGCGGTGGTAGGCCTGCTGGAGGTGGTGTCGCACATTCCCCGCATCCACCGCGAATACCGGAAATTGCTGGCGGCGGCAGAGGTTGAGCGGCCCGATCTGGCGATTCTCACCGATTCTCCCGATTTCCATCTGCGCGTGGCCCGCCAGCTTCACCGGCATGGTATTCCCGTGGTTTACCTGGTGGCGCCCCAGGCCTGGGCCTGGCGCAAAGGAAGGGTGAAGCAGATGCGGCGCGACGTCAGCCGGCTGCTGTGCATCTTTCCCTTTGAAAAGGAATTCTTTACACGCGAAGGTGTTAACACCACCTACATCGGGCATCCGCTGGCCGGCCTGGTGCGCCCGTCCCTGAGCCGGGACGAGTTTTTTCGGAAACACAGGCTGGCTGCGGGCCGTCCATTAATAGCAGTGTTGCCTGGAAGCCGCCGCGGGGAAGCCGCACGTCATTTGCCCGCGTTGTTGGATGCGGCCGGCCGCTTGTACCGCCAACAGGCTGTTAATCTGGTGCTACCGGCCTCGGCTACCACGGGGGTAGCCTTTTTTGAAGAGCGGGTGGGCCGCTCGCCGATTCGGGTGATCGAAGGGGAAAGCTGGGACGCTATGGCGCACTCTGACGTCGCGCTCGCTGCAAGCGGCACTGTTACCGTGGAGGCTGCGCTTTTGGGCACTCCGATGGTGACGTTTTACAAAGTTTCGCCGCTCAGTTGGCTGGCCGGAAAATTTCTGGTTCGCGTTCCATTCTATTGCATGGTCAACCTGATCGCCGGGCGCGCCGTGGTGCCCGAACTGATGCAAAGCCAGATGACCGGCGAGACCATAGCCTTCGAGGCCCAGCGGCTGCTAACCAATGAAACCGCGCGTTCGGAAATGAAGGCCGGGCTAAGTGAAGTTCGTGAAAAGTTATCCGGTGCGGCAGCCTCTCAGGCCGCCCCGGAGTGCGCTGCAGTAATTATTCAGGACATTTTGGAAGGACAACCCAGCCATGTTTCGTAATTCCCGCGCCCTGCTGTCGTTCGTAGCCCTGATTGCGGTTGCCGCCGCAGCGCCCGCCGTATCGCAAGCCCAGGACCGCCGCTCGCGCATCGACGTCGAGCAGTACACCATCGACGCCGAGGTCTCGCCCAATACGCAGTCGATGACCGCCAAGGTGGCGGTGCGGTTTGTGCCCATCGACGAAAACATCACTTCGGCCTCCTTCGAGTTGAACAATGCGTTAAATGTTTCCAAGGTGGAAGACGACAAGGGCCGCCAGATTCCGGCGTCCCGCAACCAGCAGGATTTTACGGTGCGGCTCAGCTTCGAACAGCCCCTGCCCAAGGGCCAGCCTGTCACTATCACGTTTTACTACGATGGCAAGCTCAGCGGCCAGGAAGACTCGCCCGTATACGGCATCAAATTCGCCGCCATCCATCCTGATTTTTCGTTCTTTATGTATCCCGCCCGTTGGTTTCCGGTGAGCGGTTACAGCACCGACCGCTTCGCCACCGACCTGCGCGTTACGGTTCCCATGGGTTATACGGTGCTGGGCAGCGGCCTCGACAGCAAGCGGACTGCGGGAGACAAGAACCTCTACGAGATCAAGTTCGAACGGCCGTCGTTCCCCGGCAGCTTCGCGGTGATGAAGGGCCAGCCGGCGAAAGTGGCTGCTGAGGGCGTCACCACGGCGCTTTATTTCCGCGGCGCCGAAGCCGAAATGGCGCAGCCCTATGGCGAACATATTGGCAAGGTGATGTCGTATTTCACGGGCCTCTTCGGTTTGCCGCCTTACGCCAATCTCACGGTGGTGGAGACCGAAGAGGGCGCGCCCAACGGTTATGCGGCGCCCGGCATCATCTTCCTGGCCCCGCGCGCCATCGGCAAACAGCCCAACGCCAAGCTGCTGGCCAACCAGATTTCGCGGCAGTGGTGGGAAGATCTGGTATCGCCCACCACACGCAATCACCTGTGGCTCACCAACGGTCTGGCGGCTTACTCCGAACTGCTGTGGACCGAGCATGCCAGCGGTCCAGGGGCTATGGAATCGCAGCTTCGCGATGTCATGGTGGATTCACTGACAATCGACACCGTGCCCGTGATTCAGTCGGCACGTCTGGAAGATTACTCGCCCGAACTGTGGGCCCTCACCGGAAGCAAAGGCGCCGGCGTTATGGGCATGCTGCGCTACGTAATGGGCGACGACAACTTCTTTAAGACCCTGAAGGCTTACCCGCAGCAGTTTTCCTGGAAATCGGTGAACACGGACGATTTCCGCAAGGTGGCCGAGACGGTTTCGGGGCAGGATCTGGGCTACTTTTTTATTCAGTGGATCGAATCCAGCAGCGGCGCTCCTGAATTCAAGCTCGAATACACCATTTTCCGCACCCAGAAAGGCTTCCGGGTGATGGGCAAGATCTCGCAGGACCTGGATACTTTCCGTATGCCGGTGGACCTCAAGATTGAAACCGAGGGCAACCCCGAGGAGAAGCGCGTCGAAGTGGTGGGAACGTCCTCGGAATTCTCCGTGGACACGTTCGGCAAGCCCAAGAACGTCATCATCGATATCAATAACCACGTGCTCCGCTACAGCCCCCAGGTGCGCGTGGCGGTGGCCATCCGCCGCGGCGAACAGTTCGCGGAATTGAGCGAGTTCGGCGAGGCTTTAAAAGAGTATCAGAAGGCGCTCGAAACCAACCGCACCAGTTCCCTGGCGCACTACCGGATTGCCGAGGTTCATTTCCTTCAGAACAACTACCAGCCTGCCGCCAACGAGTTCCGGGAGGTTCTGGCGGGCGACCTGGAACCCAAGTGGACGGAAGTCTGGGCGCGCATCAATTTGGGCAAAATATTCGATATCTCCGGGCAGCGCGAGCGCGCCGTGAACGAGTACAACCTGGCGATCCGGACCAAAGATGATACCCAGGGCGCACAGGAGCAGGCCGCACAGTATCTCAAGACGGCCTACGAGAGGCAGCGCCGCGTAGAACAGTAACGTAGAGCAGTAAACGGTGAACAACAAATAAACGTCGGAACGGCGAGCCGGGGAGAGGCTCAGAAGTGCTCTCTCAACTCCCTGAACCCTTCGAGCACCAGCAACTTCCCCGCCCCCGCGCGCAATTCCTGCTTCTCCAGAACCCACGTATGCTGGTGCGGAACAAAAACCGCATTCAGCCCCGCCTCAAGGGCCGGGTTAATATCCGACTTCGGGCTGTTGCCGATCATCCAGGTCCGCTGCGGTTCCATCCCGCGTTGGTCCACCAGATTGCGGTACGCCGCCGCATCCTTTTCCTTCACAATCGCCGTGTGCCCAAAGTATTTCCCCAAACCGGACCGGTCGATCTTCAGCTTCTGCTCCTCCGGATGTCCCTTGGTGAACAGCGTGAGGTCATGCCGGGATGCCAGATGCTCCAGCGTCTCGGCAACGCCGTCGATGACCACCATGGGGCATTCCAGAATCCTCTCGGCAAAGCCCATCGCCGTTCGCCGGTCGTCTTCGCGAATCTCGCGCTCCGCCAGGTGCTCATAGCATTGCCGCAGGTTGCGGGCAAAGTTCAGCGAACCGTAGCCGTGGATCTTGCTGTTGGCGTCCTCGATCTGGTCCAGAACGTCGCGCACCTGGCTCGGCGACATGGTCGAATGAGCCAGAAACTGCACGAACTCTTCGAAGGCGCGCTCGAAGAATATATTATTCTCCCAGAGCGTGTCGTCGGCATCCACAATCAGATTTTGGCGCATCACTTAGCAGGTTTCGGAGCCAGGTGGAAGGGTATTTCAAACACCGCGTCCACGTCCACCGGGGAACCGTTGCGCATCGCGGGTTCGAATAACCACTTGGCGAGGGCTTCTCCGGCGCTTCGATCCAGGCGGTCATCCAGGCCGCGCAGCAGGACCACGGACTCCACATGACCGTCCCCCCGGATCACCGCCGAGAGCAGAACTTTGCCCTCCACCCTCTCGCTCACCGCGGACTGGATATACTTGGGGTCCACTTTGCGCAGCGGAACCGGCGGCCGGATCGCGGGCGCAGGGCCGGATGGATGACTCTCGGCGTTTGCGGCCATGCCCGCAGTCCCCATGCCGGCCTCGCGCACCGCAAACCAAACGATCCAGCTTCCCGAATAACTGGTGACATTCGGCATCTGGATGGCCACCGTGTACACCATACGTCCGGCCAGGCGCGGATCGGGAGCGCTCAAGACGCGCGTGGCCAGTGGTTCCGGCGTGGGTGCCGGGTCGCGCACCATCCGGTCCGCGGCCATAAGGTTCTCTTTAGAGGTCGGCGAGAACGATCCCGGCGAGAGGTTGGCAGCAAGCGAAGGTTGGGCATCCTTAACCCCATCGCGCAACAATAGACCGGGAACGGCCACCCGGGCATTGGAAGCGCCGTTTGCTATGCCACCCTCCGGCCGGACCACGGCCCCCGCCGAAAAGCCAGCCTCGCGGGAAACCGGCGGCGGCGGAACCACGGTTGTGTTGATAGGATTCAGCCCTACGATGGCGAAGCTTGCCTGGTTCAACTGGGCAGCCGGTTGGGCAGCTGGCGGGGCGCTAATATCCGGCACGGCCGGCAATCCTGCGGCCACTGGTTGCGGCTTGCTGCCCGGTGGCGGTCGGAAGTCCAGCGGCTGTGGCTTCGGAAGAGACGCGTCGATCGGCAAGCCCTTCAACGGAGCGGCGGACTGCAGCGCCGGCGCGTCCGGGAGCAGCAGGGCGGCTTGCCGCTGCATTCTGACGCTGGGCGGCGGAGTGAAAGGCAGCGGCTGCAGGCGCGGGCCGGCTGAGGGCAATGGCACGGCCGTTGCCTCGGCGCTGGCTGACACGTGCGGAGCCTCAGGAAGCGCGGGCGCTGAAGTAATAACCGGCTGGGGCTGCACAGGCGGCGCCACGAACGGCCGTACCAGCTTGGGCGGTGGTGCTACCTTGGGCGCTGGGGCCACCGCCACCACATTCGGCAGGTGTGCTGGTGGCAATGCCGTCGGCGCTGCGGGTTCCGGCGTCCATATCATCTGCGGCGGCCGGTCGTCATCTTTTGTTCCGGAGACCACGGTCTGGTCGAACTTCACGCGCGCTCGCGGAGGCCGGGCGTCGGGATGCGCTTCCGCCGGCGCCACCTCCGGCAGTTTCTCGCGCAGGTTATACCAGACGATCTTTTTCTCGTTGGGACGAATTTCCCGATCGTAGATCGAACGCGCCTCATGCGGCGGCGTCAGTGCCGGCGCGAAGACCACCCACCCCAGAATCCCGCCGTGGAAACAGGCTGAGACGGCGAAGGAAGTGGCGCTTCGCATCAGATCCCTGCCGGCTTCCTGCCAAACCCGTTGGTCGGAGCCAGTTCCCGCATGCGCTCGATGGTGCGCTGCCTGGGAATGTACGCCGACAGGTAATGGTTCAGCTCCTTAAGGCGCCCGGTTTCGGAGCGCTGCCTCAGGAGCGTGTTCAGAAAATCCAGGTCCGGCAACCCCTGCGCCAGTTGAAAGCTGAGTTGTGGATCTTTGAGATCCGGTTCGCTCCGGCGCTCCGACGTACCCAATGAGCTCAGCGCGTGATAGTTCGAAACAGCCTCATCGCGCAATTCCTTGGGTGTGGGTTCGAAATCATCGTCATCGAAGAAACTCACTTCAGCCTGCAGATAATTCTTTTCTTCGTTGAGCGCCTCGATCTCGAAACGCCGCTGCCCGCGTGTCAGGATATCCATCCGCCCATCCGAATACATCTCCAGAACCTTTTCGATGATCACCGTGCATCCGGTGTTCACAATGCCCTGATCCCGGGCCAGCACGATGCCGAACTCGGAACCGTCGCGGATTGCGTCGCCCGCCATTTCCTTGTAGCGATCTTCGAAGATGTGGAGCGGCAGGTGGGTCCGCGGGAAGACTACAAGCTGTAATGGGAACAGCGGGATGCGCCGCGATGGCATGATACTATTATGGCGTTTCGGCGGAAAGCCTAGCAATGATCGATCGTCCACAACATGCGAATTGAGGGCAAAGTCGTACTCATCACCGGGGCCTCGGAAGGCATCGGCGCCGCTTGCGCCGCGGAATTCGCGCGGGCGGGCGCCAAACTCTCGCTCACCGCCCGCTCCGAAGAAGGCCTGCGGCGCGTGGGCGCCTCCATCGCTCCCGGCTCGAAAGCGCTCATCATTCCCGGCGACCTGACCAACGAAGCCGACCGCCTCCGCGTGGTGGAGCGTACCATTGAAACCTACGGCCAAATCGACATTCTGATCAACAACGCCGGTGCCGGAATTTACTGGCCTTCCTGGAACATCCCCATGGAAGAGGCGCGCGCCCTCATGGAGCTGAATTTCTTCGCCCTGCTGGGCCTTACGCAGTTAGCCGTCCCGCACATGCGCGTCCGCAAAAGCGGCATGGTGGTCAACGTGGGGTCGATCGGCGGTAAGATGGTGCTGCCCTGGATGACGATTTACAGCGCCTCGAAGTATGCCGTCGGCGCGCTCACCGAAGGCATGCGCATGGAACTGATGCGCGACGGCATCCGCACCCTGCTGGTCTGCCCCGGCTACGTGCAGACGGGGTTTCAAAAAAACGTACGCGCGGGGCAAGCGCCCCTCAAGGTACAGGAGGGCCGCCGCTTCGCCATCACGCCGCAGCGCTGCGCCACCGATATTCGCCGCGGGGTGGAGCGCGGAGCCCGCACCATCGTCACGCCAAAGGCCGGATGGCTGCTGGTGCTGGCGATGCGCCTGTTCCCCTCCATTGTGGAATCCCGCATGGCGCAAATGAACGAAACCGCATGAACATCAAGCTCAAACGTACTCCTGGCATTTATATGGTGGGCTTCATGGGCTCCGGAAAATCCACCATCGGCCGTCATCTGGCGCGCAGGCTCGGATGGAGCTTCTTTGATACCGACGAAGAAATCGAGGCCGCCGAAAAGATGACCATCGCCCAGATATTCACGGGGCGCGGTGAGCCGGCGTTCCGCAGCATTGAGACGGAAATCATCCGCCATCACGTTGGCTGGATCGAACGCGGGCGCCCCGCGGTGCTGGCGCTGGGCGGGGGCGCTTTTGCGGAACCGGTCAATCGTCAACTGCTCTGCAACAACGGGATCGCGGTGTGGCTCGATTGCCCGTTCGAAACCGTCCAGCGCCGAGTTGGAGAGGCCAGCCACCGCCCTCTGGCGCGCGATCCCGACACGTTCGCGGCGCTGTTTAAGTCCCGCCGCGAGGTTTACCGTCTGGCCGATGCCACCGTCCCCATCGAAAGCGATGACCCGGAAGCCGTGGTCAGCCTGATTCTGGACCACAAGTTGTTCAAATGACCGTGAAATCGCTGCGCCGCCATGCGTCGGCCATTTTCCAGGCCGCGCTGGCCGCCGCCAACCCCGCCGACGCCGTCACACGCCACCTGAAAGACAGGGACCTGAGCCGGTATTCCAACCTCTACGTAATCGGCGCGGGCAAAGCCGGAGCTTCCATGGCGCATGCCGCGGAACGCGCACTGGGCCGCCCGATCACCGCCGGTCTGATCAACGTAAAGGACGAACCCGCGGCCGGGCAGCGTCCGGCTTCGCAACGCAAAAGCCGCATCGAATTGAACCCGTGCGGCCATCCCATGCCCGATGCCCGCGGCGTGGCGGGGGCGGAACGAATCGCGCAAATTGCCGCCGGTGCGCAGAAAGATGATCTCGTGGTATGCCTGATTTCAGGCGGCGCCTCGGCGCTTATGCCGCTGCCGGCGGCGGGCATCACGCTCGAAGAGAAGCAGGGCACCACGCGCCTGCTGCTGGCCTGCGGCGCCAATATCCATGAGATCAACGCCATCCGCAAGCACATCTCTCGTATCAAAGGCGGCCAACTGGCCCGTCTGGCGGCACCGGCGACAGTGGAATCGCTGTTGCTCTCCGACGTGATCGGCGATGACCTGGACGTGATCGGCTCTGGCCCCACCGCCCCCGATGCTTCCACCTTCGCGGCGGCCGGGGACGTTCTGGACAAGTACGGCATTCGAGCGCGCGTACCTGCTGCCGTGAAAGAGCGCATCGAACGCGGGCAGCGCGGCGAACTTCCGGAGACACCCAAGCCGGGCGACCCCATCTTCCGGCGTGTGCGCAACACCGTAGTGGGCGGAAACCGTCTGGCCCTGGCTGCGGCAGCGCGCCACGCCCGATCGCTGGGCTTCCGCACGCTGGTGCTCTCTAGCGAGATCCAGGGCGAGACCCGTGAGATCGCGCGCATGCACGCCGCCATCGCCCGCGAAATCGTCCATTCGGGGCAGCCCGCCAAACCGCCTGCGTGCATCATCACGGGCGGTGAAACCACGGTCACCCTGAGAGGCGAGGGCTTGGGTGGCAGAAACCAGGAATTCGTCCTGGCTGCCGCCATCGATATTGTGGACCTCGAAAACGTAGTCGTGTTTAGCGCCGGCACCGATGGCAGCGACGGCCCCACCGATGCCGCTGGCGCCGTGGCCGATGGCGCAACACTTCGCCGCAACCCGGACGCGCGCCGCTACCTGGAGGAAAACAACTCGTACCACTACTTCGAATCTTTGGGAGACCTGGTGATCACGGGCCCCACCAACACCAACGTGATGGATGTCCGCATCGTTCTTATAGGTACCCGGTCATGAGTTTCTGGCGCAAGGAAATGATCGAGCCCGCGCTCGATAACGAAACCCGCCTTCACATGGAGGAGCAGCGCGCCTGGATTGCCCGCGAGCCCGCCAATGCCCGTCCCTACTACCACCTGGCGCAACTCTACCGCGTGGCTTTCAAGCCGGAAGAAGCTCTGGGCTTGCTGCTGGAAGCCGTGCGCCTGGACCCGGCCTTCGCCGATGCGCACGCCGCTCTGACTGAAATTTATGCCGTACGCGAAGACTATCGGGCTGCTTGGCGTCACGCCCGCCTGGCCGAACAGCACGGCGAGGGGCGGGGCGTGCAATTGCTCATGCGCTACGGTGTGGCTGAGTGAGCGGTGCTTGTTTCCCGATTGCCACCACTGTATGACTCCGTTATACTACATGCCAAAGTGGGTGACATCACAAATCAGTTTCTGTATTCGCACGAGCCCGAACCGCACCGCGATCGCACCAAACAGCTATTGCGGAGCCATCCGGAAATGCGGCAGTACATCGGTAAGAACCCGTACACTGCATTAATCATTCTTGGTTGTGTCGCGCTCCAGGTAGGCGTGAGTTTCCTCGTGAACGGTTGGCCGTGGTGGCTTATCCTTCCGGCGTCGCTCACCATCGGCGCGTGCGCCAGCCATGCTTTGTGGACGCTGATTCATGAATGCTCGCACAACCTGATTTTCTCCAAGACCTATCTGAATACTTTATTCGGCATCATAGCCAATTTGCCGCACTTGCTGCCCAGCGCCGTATCCTTCCAGCGCTACCACATGAAGCACCATGCCTTCCAGGGCGTTTATGATCTGGATGCAGACCTGCCAAGTCATTGGGAAGCCCGTCTGGTTGGGAATTCGGCCCTGGGCAAGGCTCTCTGGCTGCTGCTGTTTCCGGTGTTTCAGGTAACGCGGCCGCCCCGCTTGAAAGAAATTCGAATGTTCGACCGGTGGATTGTACTCAACATCGTGGTTCAGTTGGTCTTCGATGTCGCGATTTATCAATACGCCGGCGGCGGCGCCCTGCTGTATCTGGCGGCATCCTTCTTTTTTTCGGTCGGCTTACATCCCCTGGGAGCCCGCTGGATACAGGAACACTACCTGGTGGCTCCGCCCCAGGAAACTTATAGCTACTACGGCCCGTTCAACAAAGTCGCCTTCAATGTCGGCTACCACAATGAGCACCATGACCTTCCCTCGGTCCCCTGGAACCGCCTTCCGAAAATACGCGGCGGGGCGCCGGAGATGTACAATTCGCTGGTGTACCACTCCTCTTGGACTAAGTTACTGTTCACGTTCCTCTTTGATTCCCGCATCAGCCTGTTCTCTCGACAGGAGCGCATGGAACGAGGCAGCGTGGCCCTGAATGCCGAAGTAAAGCCCGACATCGAGTACCTGAAAAGCCTCAAGGTGTGACGATCTTCGAGTGCCTCGGCCGTTGCGGGGCTCTGGCCAGTCTCGATGGCTTTCTCGATAACCGTGTCTTTTTCGATCCCCATGTCTTTCTCAATCACCATGTCTTTCTCAATGACGGCAGCTTTCTCGATCACCATGGCCTCCGGGTGCCGCATCGGCTGCGAGCCGTACCGGTCTGCGAATACTTTCGTGAATTCCGCACCCAGAAAGAAGATTTGGCCGGAGTAATACACCCATACGATCAGCAGCACCACAGAAGCAGCCGCTCCATACGTGGAGATAAAGCCTGCCTTACCCAGGTAAAGTCCAATCAGAAGCTTGCCCACCGTGAACAGCAACGACGTCACTGCCGCGCCTAACGCTACATCTCGCCACTCAATACGGACATCCGGCATAATCCTGTAAATAGCGGCAAAAAGGCCCGTAATCACGATGAATGAAACCAGCGTGTTGACAGTATGCAGTATACCCTCGGATAGTGGAAACGCACTGGCGGAGAATGCGCCCAAGGCCGAAATCCAGGCGTTGATCGCCAGGGAGACCAACAATAGAAACCCGATCGCAAGCACCAGTGCGAAAGAAAACATCCGCTCCTTGATGAAATCGACAAGGCTTTGCAGGCCAGTCCGCTGGACCGGCGGAACTTCCCAAATGGTATTGAGCGCGTCTCGAAGCTCAACCAGCACTCCGGACGCGCCGAAGAGCAATGTCAGCAGGCCGAGTATAGTGGCCAGAATACCCTGTGTCGTATTGCGCGCGCCCTCCAGCAGGGCCTGAATGGCCTGGGCTCCCGAAGGGCCGACCAGGTCCCGGATCTGCCACACAATCTGGGACTGGGCGGCCTGGCGGCCGAACACAAGCCCTCCGATACTCACCACGATGAGCAGCAGCGGTGTCAGCGAGAGAAGCGTATAAAAGGCAAGGGCAGCCCCCAGGCGCGGACCTTTGTGCCGGTTCCACTCTTCGTAACTCTTGCCCAACAGCGCCTTGATGTCACACCATCGAAGCGTTCTGAGCGGCTTGCGATACCGGCGCGCCCCTCCCGCCGCTGTGGAGACCTCCGTGCCGCCAGCCTCAAGAATCACTGGGCCTGTGTCCGCCATTCATAATAGAGATGCCGTGCCCGCGGGACATGTTTCACAACGCGTTCCGTTGCCGTGCGATTGGTTACGGCGCTCACCATCTGGGGATACTATAAACACATGGACCTTAAAGGCAAGAAGATCGCAATTCTGGTGGACAACATGTATCAGGAAATGGAAGTCTGGTACCCGTTGTTCCGCTTCCAGGAAGCCGGAGCCACCGTAGTCACGGTTGGCGCCAAAGCGGGCGAGACCTACGGCAGCAAACTGGGCTATCCGGTGAAGAGCCAGCTTTCCTATGATGACGCCAGGGCCGCCGATTTCGACGGCGTGGTGGTGCCGGGCGGCTATGCGCCGGACCATATACGCCGCCATGCCAAGGCCAACCAGTTCGTGCAGGAAATGGATGCGCAAGGCAAACTGGTGGCCGCCATTTGTCATGGCCCCTGGGTGTTGTGCTCCGCCGGCGGCATGCTCAAGAATCGCAAGGCCACCAGTTTCTTTGCGATAAAAGATGACGTCGTGAACGCGGGCGCGCATTGGGTGGACGCCGAAGTGATCGTGGACAACAATCTGGTGACCAGCCGCAAGCCGGAAGATCTGCCGGCCTTTTGCAAAGCGTCGATTCAGGTGCTAGCCGGCGTTCTGGTGTCGTAAACACGAGAGAGTGCAAATTGCCGAAGAAGATGGCCCGCCGCCCCTTGGAGCATCCCAGCGGGCCCTTGAAGCCGCAGTCGCCTCGCGCTCAGCAAAGCCGGGTGCTGCCTTTTCTGGAGCGGCATTCTCTGGCGGGCGCGTTGTGCCTGATCGCCATCGCCGCGTTGCGGATTGTTGCCACCTATTCCGTATTCAGCAACACCTCGGATGAGCCCACCACTCTGGGTTGCGGGCTCCAATACCTGGGTAAACACATCTACCAGTATGAGCCGCAGCATCCGCCGTTAGCGCGCCTGGCGTCGGCCGTGCTGCCATACCTGGCCGGCGCGCGGCCGCTGGGAATGCCGGACATGGGCGACGATGGCCGCACCGTGATATTCAACTCCGGCAATCCCAGCCGCATGCTGTTTCTCATGAGGCTTGGAATTCTGCCCTTCTTCATCCTGGCTGCCGTCGTGGTTTATATCTGGGCCAGACACTACTTCGGAAAAGCCGCCGGGCTGATCGCTACCGGACTGTTCACCATGCTGCCGCCGGTTCTGGCGCATGCGGGCCTGGCCACGCTCGATATGGCGCTTACCGGCTGCCTCGGAGCCGCGTTCCTCACTCTCATGCTGTGGGCCGAAGAGCCCACCTGGCAGCGTGCCCTGTTGTTCGGAGTCGCCACGGCGCTGGCGGCCGTCTCGCGCTTCACGGCCTTGGGGTATCTGCCGGCTTGCGCGGCTCTGACGCTGGCTGCGTACATCGCAGTCAGGCGGCCTGGTCGATCTGGCGAGCGGAAACTGATCGGCCTCGCCCGGGAGCGCCTGGCAACTTTCGGGCTGGCGGTGATTACAGGGGCACTCTGCATTTGGGCCGTCTATTCGTTCTCATTCGGAAAAGTTCCCGGCTGGAATATCAGCCTGCCCGCGCCCGAATTCTTTGACGGCGCCCGGCAGAATCTGTCCAACAGCCAGAGCGGCCACTCCGCCTTCCTGCTGGGCCAACATGGCGTTCAGGGATGGTGGTATTACTTCCCGGTGGTCTTGTCCGTCAAGACTCCCATTGCCTTCCTTTTGCTGCTGGCGGGCGGAGCATACCTGTGTTGGAGCAAGCGTGCCTCGGCCCGCTATCTGGTGCCGCTGGCATTCTCCGCAGGCATCCTGGCGCCGGCCATGAACGGCCACATCAACATCGGGGTGCGGCATGTTCTGCCAATCTACATCGGCTTTTCCATTCTGGCTGCCGTGGCAGTAGTTCAACTGGTGGAGTGGGGGAACACCAGGCGATGGGCGGCTGTGACGGCCAGCCTGCTGGTGGTTTGGCTGGCCGTCTCCGGCGCCCGCCGCCATCCCGACTACCTGTCCTATTTCAACGAATTCGCCGGCAGCCATCCCGAGAACATTCTGGTGGATTCGGATTACGATTGGATGCAGGACACCAAACGGCTGGCCGTACGGCTGCGCGAGTTAGGCGTGAAACAGGTTTCGTACGGTTGGCTTGGCGACCATCAATCCGTGTGGCCGGAACTGCCGTCCACCAAAAAAATCAATCCGATCGAACCCGCGGAAGGTTGGACGGCTGTAAGTCCGACGATCGACAAACTGGTGCAGTACGGCCTGGGTTATCAATATCCCAATCTCAAGCCGTGGTTCGATTACCTTCAGCCCACCGAACGCGTGGGCACGCTCTTTCTTTATTACATCGCCCCAGGTTCGCTGCCTCCGGTGAATACCCATGCCCAATAGTGCCGGTGGTAAGTGGGGGGGTGAGGCAAGTGCGGAACCGCCGGAGCTGGCCATCATCGTTCCTACTTTTAATGAGAGGGACAACGTGCGGCCGTTGCTCGACCGCCTGCGGCAGAGTCTTGCCGGCGTGGCTTATGAAGTGATCTTTGTCGATGACGATTCGCCCGACGGCACCGCCGGCCTGGTGCGCGAGATCACGCGAGCCCAGAGCGGCGTCCGCGTGCTTCACCGGATTGGACGCCGCGGTCTCGCGTCCGCCTGTCTCGAAGGAATGCTCGGCACCAGCGCGCCCGTGCTGGCGGTGATGGATGCCGATCTGCAGCACGATGAGAAAATTCTCCCCGAGATGCTGGCCAGAATCCGGACCGGCAGCTATGACCTGGTGATTGGCAGCCGCCACATCGGAGACGGCAGCATGGGCGAGGCCGCGCCCGGGCGCGTGGCGCTCAGCAACCTCGGCCTGGCCGTCAGCAAGCTGATCAGCAAACACGATCTTAGCGACCCCATGAGCGGCTACTTCATGCTGACGCGCGGCTTTCTGGAAGAGGTCATGCGCGGCGCCACCGGAGTTGGTTTCAAAATCATGCTGGATCTGGTGTCGTCCTCCAAGCGTCCGGTCCGGTTCACCGAGGTGCCGTATCAATTCCGTAAACGCCAGTTGGGCCAAAGCAAGCTGGATCTCAACGTCGGTGTCGAGTATCTCTACCTGGTGGCCGACAAGCTCATCGGGCGATGGCTGCCTGTCCGCTTTGTGCTTTATTGCCTGGTGGGCGCCGGCGGCCTGGCCCTTCACATGAGCGTGTTGTGGCTGCTGTACGCCAAGCTGGGGTATTCCTTTGCAAGCGCGCTGCTGGTGGCCATCACGGCGGCGCTCATCGGCAATTTCGTAATCAATAATGTCCTCACTTACCGCGAACGCCGCCTGCGCGGATGGGCGCTACTCCGCGGCCTGGCGATCTACGCGCTGGCCTGTTCGGTGGGCAATCTCAGCAACTATGCACTGGCCAAACTGCTGCTGGACCGCGGCGTCTGGTGGCCGCTGGCGGGACTGTCCGGCCTGGCTGTAGGCAGCGTCTGGAACTTCGCCGCCAGTTCGATATTCACCTGGGGTAAGACATCGCCACGCCCTTGACTACTGGAGCGCCAGCGAATAACCGGCAGAGCAATACTGCTGTGTGCCGATGGTAGCGCAAACGATTAACGGCGTAGTTCCCGGCGCTAGTCCATCGGGAACCGCAACGTTGACCTGTTGCACGCCCGGAACCGTCGGGACGTCGGCCGCATAGAGCGGCACCAGGTTGGCCCGATCGCCCATCTGTACTGAGACCATGGCGCCCTCCGGAATTCCCGTCGCGAAGATCTGCAAAAGGTTCCCTGACCCGGCAGCACTGGCAGAGGTGTTCTCCGAACCATCCTGGTTGAGAACTCCATGCGCGAAGACCGCGGGCCATGCCGGCGAGAGCGGTACCGTCACAGGTGTGCTGCTCGATCCGTCAACCGTCACCACCAGCGCGGTAGACGTCTTGGACCCCAGGCCCATCGGAACCCGGAAATTGATCTGGGTGGCGCTTGAGTACAGCAGGGAGGCCGGGTTGCCATCGAATGTGACGGCCACGTTCTTGCCTGCCAGATTGGAGCCCATCAGCGTGCCGAGCGACCCGGAAACTAATGGGGTGGCCGTCAAAGTAGCAGCGTTCAGCACCTTGCTCACCGTCACGGCCGGAGTAGCCGGCGCCGGAGTGGGTGGGCGGGTGGCGGTAAAGGGGGAGCCGCTTGCACCGTCAAGGTCAAAGGGATGGTTTGACTGCCGGCCGCTCCGGCATTCACTGTGACGGTGGCCTGGTATGTGCCGGGCGCCAGATTCTGCGATTGAGCCCATACGCGGACGCTGCCATTGTTCTGACCGGACGAATTGTCGAGGGTCAGCCAGCCCGAACCAGCGCTGTAAGCGATCACCACGCCCCAGTTCAGAAGCCCGCCGCCGCCATTGCGGATGGGAATGTAGCCGGGAGCGCTGGTCATGGTGCCGCCCGTGGCGGTAAGTAAAATGGCGGTGGCATCCACCATCAGCTTGGGAAAATAATCGGCCAGGCAATCGCCGAGTGCGTTGCAATCCGATGGCGGAATCACCCCGGCAAAGCGTGGAACCGGTGCGCCGGCAGATGCATTCAGCACCGTTGAGACCGGCGCCAGTCCGATACTTTCCTGGGCGACGGCCGGGGCAGTGATATTGGATATCCCGATGAATGTGGGGAACTGAGCGGTCTCCTGCACCGCCGGGTTAGCGTCGGCAACTTCGTACACGGCATAGCCGGAACCATTCGCAAGCGGCACTTCGCTGGCCCCGGTCAATGTCACGGGGCCGCTGCCCGCCGGCGGGAAAACAGCAGATCCGCCGGCACCCGATGAATCCGCTCCGGGAACGCGGACCAGCAGCAGGCTGCCGCTGCCTGGGACATACTGCCCGAGCGCCTGGGACCCGCCGAGGTCGCCGCCGGCCGTGGGGACCAGCGCATCGGAGCCCGCCACCATATCGGGAACGTAGAGATGCGCGTTAGCCGGGAATGCCGAGTACTTCACCAGAAAACGTGTGCCGGTATCGGCTCCGGCTGTCCGCGCTTCAAACGCGGACGCGAAGCCTTCAGTGACGCGGGTGGACACAAAACTGGTTCCCGCGGCAAAGAGCCCGGAGAAGCTGATGGTGGCTGGAACGGGCGAGCCCGCGCAGGTAATCCCCTTACTATACAGGGTGGCTTCCAGGCCGATCTGGGGATACGCCACGATTACTTGCGCCTGGTTAACCGAAAAATTAGAGGAGAGCGATGCCGTGACCGGTTGTGGGGCCAGCAGCCCCAGTTGGTTAATGTTGGCGCGGATGCCGGAGATCTTGAGATTGAGATTTCCTGTGGCCGGGACGGTAAGGTTGATGCCGTTGAAGGCGATCATGGCGTTAGCCACCTGACCGGTGATGGCGGTGGGTACAAAACCGCTGCCGTAATCGACCGAGATCAGGGCGTCATGAGCCAGGTTGTTGGAATCCACCCGGTTGGTGACGTTCACCGGGAAGAATAGGGTCAGATTGCCGGATAACACTGTGCCGGGATTAGAGCCGGAGCATTGGAGCATGATGTCGCCCAGCCGTTCCGTCAGACCTTCCGAGCGCACCTGAACAGGTACGCTGGTGACTGCACAGCGGCCGGAGAAGGGCAGAGTTTGGGCCGATGCTCCCCAAACTGTAAGGCAAAGTACGGCAAGCAGCAGGGTAAGCTGCTTACCAGTCCGAGTACGGGGTTCCATCTAGACTAACTTTATCAGAGTTACTCTTTACGTCGAAAATGCCGGGTTCCGACTGGTTGACGCTTTGGCTGGCGTCTTCCATGACGGTGCGCCACTGGTTGCTGCCGGTCATGGGGTCGACCGGCATTTGCCTGAGGTAGCCCTCGGAAACCAGATCCTGCAAGGTCGGCGGGGCCTTCTGCTTGTCGTAGGTATAGCTGTCGATTACCGAACGCAGCGTGAAGAGATTGTTGTGGAGCACGCTTTCCTTGGCCCGCGTGATGGAGCGATTGTAGATAGGGATGGCGATCGTGATGAGGATCACGATGATGGTGATTACCACCATCATTTCGACAAACGTAAAACCGCGCAGGCGCTTCCTTTTACCAATCTGAGTACGCAGTTCCATCTCCAGCCTTTTCATTTGTTTTGCTGTAAACATCAAAGACGCATTGGCCGCCCCAACTGGTGGACTTGGGGTCGTCCTGATCGCTGCGCATGCCCCATTCGGCCTTGCCGGTGAAGGGGTCCCGCGGAATTCGCCTCAGGAAGCGCATCTTCTTGCCGTCGGGCCCGGGCAGCTTCACGCCTTCCACCAGGATGTCCAGCGTTTCGGGCCAGTTGTTGGTGCCCGCCTTTTGGGGGCCAAGGTAGCCCAAGTCGGCATAGTCCTTGTACTTGTCGATGGCCTGATGCATTTCCAACAGGGCCCGGCGCAAATCGCGTTCGCGCGTGACCCGCACTTTGGAACGGGCCAGCGGCACGGCCATGGTGCTGAGAATCATCATGATGGTGAAGACCACGATCAGTTCCACCAGCGTGAGGCCTCTCTGATTTCGTCGTTTAACGCTCCCTAACGGTCGCGGCTCTGATCGGAGCCGCACGCGTGAGCAAGCGGTTTGGCAATGCGTGACTGAGACCATATACTTGATACTTCGCATTCCTCTATTTGACGGTCACGGTAAACGTCGGGGTTCCAGATGCAACCACCTGCCCCTGCGCGTTGCGCACGCTGAGGTTGGGTATGGAGATGGTGGTGCTGCCCTTGGCCACTCCCTGGAAGCTCATGGTGACCAGCACTCCGGATCCGTTGGCGCCCGGTGTGCCGGGTATCCGGTTCAGGTTGATGGTGGCGGAGCCGGCATCGTTCTGGATGTTCTTGGTGAACACCGGAATCTGGCCATCGCGCGCGAGGAAATCGCCGGTCCCCACGTCATTGAGTTTGACGAACTTGGGGTCAAACTGGATTTGCAGCGGCGAAGAGGCTATGTCGCTGCCGTTTTCAATTACCAGAGCCACCGTGATAGCGCCCTGGACGGTGGTCACCGCCTGATCCGGCTGGAAATGGACGCTGGCGCTACCGGCGGGCGCCGGGGGCTGTTCGGGTTTGGCGGTGTCCGTCATGGGAGGAGCTGTAGCTGGCGGCATACCCGGTTGAGGTACACCAGGTGGTGGCCCAACAGGTTGCGGTGCGCCGGGCGGCGGCGTTACCTGCGCACCAGGAGCGGTGGCCGGCGGGGTGGCCGGTTGACCGGCGGCGGCATTGGCCGCGACAGCCGGAGCCGCACTGGCCGGCGCATCGGCCTTCGGGGGCGCGGCTGCCGCGGGGACTTCGCTCGGCCGGCGGCCGAAGTTCAAATGGACCGATGCCTGGTTGCCGACCGCAATGCCGCGCAGATTCTCTTCGGTGACCTCCGGCCGCCGGATCACGTGGGGGATCAGGGCGATCATGAGTTCGCTGCGATCGCGGTCCACGCTGTCGCCGCTAAACAAACGGCCCACGAGCGGGATGCTGGCCAGCCCTGGTATGCCGGTCTTGGTCTTGTTGTCCGTATACGTGGTGAGGCCTCCCAGAAGATTGACCTCACCTTCGCGCATGCGAACCTTGTGCGACACTTTGCGCTGCCCGATGATGGGCTGATCGATGCCCCCCAGATTGACGTGACCGTTCACGCTGTTGATATCCAGATCCACTTCGAGCGAGACGTCGCCGTTATCGTGCACACGCGCCAGCAGATCCACGTTGACGCCGGTGTCGATGTAAGTGAACTGCGTATTAACCAGCGGGTTGATGCCGACGCCGCCGATGCCCGGCTGAAAGCTGCCGGTCGCGGTGGGTACGCGGTCGCCGATCTTGAGCGTGGCCTTGATGTTGTCCACCGTGCGCACCTGCGGCGATTGCAGCACCTTGGTGCTGCTGTCGCTCAAAACCGCCTGGAGCACCGCACCCGGCAGCACGGTGGACCAGTCATTCCCGTTCAGGTGGGCAATATTGGAGAGCGGGACGGAAGCGCCGGTGGCGGTGGATGTTCCAGTGGTGACAGGAGTACCTGTCGTGTCCACGGGAGTGGTGCCCGCGGCCGCCGTGCCTGTGGTGGTGGCTGTGCCGGTGCCGGTTACGACCGACTGGAGGCTGGAGCGCGGCGTGAAACTGATAGGCATGTTGAGGCCCGTCGAGGCCAGCGCCGAGGTCAACTGGCGCGTGTAGACGGTACTGGCTTCCATCACGATAATGTCCACCACCACTTCGGATTTAGGCTTATCCAGGTCGTGGAGAATCTTTTCGGCCAGCGCAATCTGGTCGGCGCTTCCCTTGGCGATGATGGCGTTTTGCGAATTATATGGGAAGAACCGCTGAATGTCCGCCACCGAGCGTACGGCGTTGACGATTTCCTGGAGTTCCTGCGGCGTATTCACGTTGGAGAGGTAAAAGACCCTGGCCACCTGCTCTTCGTAGTCGCGCCGCTTGTTGGGGTTGTCCATAGTGATGAAGATGGTGTTGGGCGAGAGGGGCTTCCAGTAGGACTTGGTGATGACGGCCAGGTAATCCAGGGCCTCATCCAGGGTGGAATTGTCGAACTCCACCGGTACGTTGTTCTTGACCTGGGATTGATACTCCGGGTCCCAAAGCACATTCAGGCCGGCCAGCTTGGCCACGGTTTCAAAGAGCAGTTTCGGCTGGCCGCTCATTTTGAGCCGGATGGGATCGGGGTTGAGAGGCCTCAGGTCGGGAACCGGGAGGATGCTGTCGATGCGATCGTTGGCTTGCTTTTTGGCGCGTTCGGCGGGGGTGAGCGCCCGTTCTTCGGGTGCGGATTCCTTGCCGGAATCCTGCGCCTTCTTGCGCTCGATATTGATCATCTCCTTAGTACGGCGCAGTTCCTGTTCAGCCGCGGAGGAACTGGGGTTGATGGCATAGGCGCGCTGGAATTCGAGAAGGGCTTCGCCCAGCATGCCCTTGGCCCGAAGTTTCAAACCTTTATCGATGTGCGACTGGCCGGCCTGAAAGCGGGTCTTGTCCACGGCCATCCGGTAAACGATGTCGGCGGGGTCTTCGGTGAAGGCTTTCTCGTAGGCAGAGAGAGCTTCGTCCCATTCCTTCTTAGCCTCGTGCGAGCGGCCTTCGGCAAGGAATTTGTCCCCCTTGCGGGTGCGAGCCTCAAGAGGAAGCATCGGTCCCAGCATCGCGGCAATAGCCACGACCGCTGTTAAGCGATTGAAAAAATACATAGTTCGACGCCTGTCGGCCTACTGAGAGCCTTGTGATAAGATGAGTTTGCGATTTCCCAGACCGGGGATCATCTAAACTTATTGACGACGTTAGGCTTCCGCGCGTTGAGTCGAATACGCGCCGCGCCAGGGATCGGAATTGGCTGACAAAGACATCGGCATCAAAATCCTGAGCGACAACCGGAAAGCGAGCCACAACTACTTCCTGCTGGACCGTTTTGAGGCCGGGATTGTGCTCACCGGTACCGAGGTTAAGGCGGCTAAGGATGGCCAGGTCCAGCTCAAGGAAGCATACGCTTCGGTGCTGAACAATGAGGCGTGGCTGGTCAACGCCCACATCAGCCAGTACTCGCACGGAAACCGGGAGAACCACCAGCCGGTGAGGAACCGGAAACTGCTTTTGCACCGAAGGGAGATTGACAAACTGCTGGTGCAAACGCGCGAGAAGGGGTTGGCGCTGATCCCCACCAAGATTTACCTGAAGAAGGGGCGGATCAAGTGCGAAGTGGCAGTGGCTAAAGGGAAGAAAATGCACGACAAGCGGGAGACTGAGCGGGCAAAGACGGCGGAGGCTGAGGCGCGGGCGGAGATGCGGCGCCGGGCGTAGCCAATACGGCCAGCACCTGCTCAATTCCGCGCAGAAGAGTTGGCAGGTTGACGGGCTTGGTGATCACCAGGTCCATTCCAGCGGTCAGGCATTGCTGCTGCTGGGATTCGGATGCGTGAGCGGTTAGCGCGATGATGGGAGTACGGGCTTCGGCTCCGCACTCTGCGCGGCGGGCTTCTTCCCGCCGGATCAGGCCGGTGGCCTCGAAACCGTCCACCTCGGGCATCTGAACGTCCATCAGGATGAGGTCGAAGCGCGAACCAAGAAAATACCGGTAGGCCTCTTCGCCGTTCTGTGCCAGCGTGATGGTCCAGCCCTGCCGTTTGAGCATGGATGTGATGACTTTCTGGTTGACGGGGTTATCTTCGGCCACCAGCACCTCCAAATCCGCACGGCTGGGAGATGCGGTTGCGGCATCCATTGTAAGGAGTGGCTTGGCACAGCGTTCGAGGGGCAATTCCACGTAGAAACAGCTTCCCTGCCCTGCCTCGCTTTCGGCCCAGAGGCGGCCCCCCATCAGGTTCACCAGGCGCCGGGTGATGGTTAACCCGAGGCCGGTGCCCCCGAAGCGCCGCGTGTGGGAGCCGTCGGCCTGGGTGAAGGCGTCGAAAATGGAGTTCAGCTTCTCCGGCGCCACGCCGATGCCGGTATCCTGAATTGCGAAGCGAACCAGGCTTTGGTTGGGTACGGCTACCGTTACCTGGACCGAACCCTCGAGCGTGAATTTGATGGCATTGCCCACCAGGTTGATCAGCACCTGGCGGAGGCGGACCGGGTCTCCCCGCACCCATTCCGGGCAGTCCGGCGCAACAGTTAATGTATGGCGCAGATTCTTGCCGCGGACTTCGAGATCGAACATGCGGACTGCCTCTTTCACCAGGGACGGGAGGTCAAAATCGATGACTTCGATGGTCATGCGGCCGGCCTCCATCTTAGAGAGGTCCAGAATTCCGTTCAGCAAGGTGATCAGGGATAGTGACGCCGTTTGTGCAACCAGAAGCTGTTCGCGCTCCTCGGCGTCCGAGCAACGGTCGAGCACCAGGCTGATCATTCCAAGGACGCCGTTCATGGGAGTGCGAATCTCATGGCTCATATTGGCGAGGAACTCGCTCTTCAGGCGCGTGGCCTCCTCAGCCTTGTCCTTGGCCAGCACCAATTCGGCATCACGCCGCTCGATTTCGCTCAGCATGGCATTGAAAGAGTTGGCCAGCACGCCCAACTCATCCTCGGACTCGACCGAAACGCGATCGCCAAACCGGTGGGTTTGAGCGATGCGCTCCGCCACACGAGCGATTTCGAGGATCGGAGTGGACACTCTGAATTGCAATGCCACGGCGACGACAGCCGCGACGGCCAGGCTTAGGCCAATGATGAGAAACGCGCCAACCAGATATTGGCGAAGGAGGGCGGGTATGGAAGGAACAGTGGCGGCCATTACCAAAGTTCCGAGTCTCTCGTTTCCGGCGTTGACGGCACGCGCAAGAACCAACATATTGAGTTGGCGGCGGATTCCGTCGGGGGGCAAGCCGGGGCAACCGGAGGCGGCGGAGCGGTGAAACGCGGCGAAACAGCCACCCTTAACGTCATAAAGCATGGCATCGCCGATCAGAGGGTCGGCGCGGACCGAGCCTAAGATTTCTCTGGCGGACTTAAGATCGCCGAGCGAGATTGCCGGACCCACCTGGTCGGCCACCACGTCCGAAATGGCGGTTAACTCGGCGTTGGTGCGCTGCCAGTATCGCTTGAGGTCGAATGACGAGAATCCGACTGCCGCGATCAGGGCGGAGATCACGCCGCCACCCGCGATCAGGACGGTTATCTTGCGCCGCAAAGAGGTGTAGTTTCTCATGCCGGCCGCCGTCCGTTGACCTGTCCGTAACGCAACAGTTTGGAACTGATGGTAACTCCGGACCGCCCCAGCGCATCCAGGTTGACCTCGAAACTCATATGCCCGTCCACCAGAATCAGGTTGACGGCGCCTCCGTATTCCAGAAACCGGTCGGACTCCCCGATGGTCAGCACATGGACGGACCGCGCACCGATCAGGGCCTGCTGGATTTCGGCGGCTTTCCCGGTGGCCAGATAAATAACCTGGCAACAACCGGGATCCAAGAGGGTCTTGACCGCGAGAATGCGAACCGGCCGGCTGTTCACCAGCTTGCCTTCGAGAGCCTTGCGAAGGACCGGCAGAATTGACGACCGGCCAATGACTCCGACCGTGAGGGGTTGGCCGGCGGGCACCGGTTCGGGCCATTCGGAGTACCGCAGAAAGCTAAGCACGATGGCCGATTTGAGCTCGTCCTCGGGTTCCGAAGCGATGGCGGGCAGAACCGGCAGAATCGCCAGCAGCGCCACTACCAGGACCCACCGCATTGTTTTCCCCCACAGGCTCATAGGATTATCCGGTGCGTTTAGAACCGTTGCGTCCATTTGATTACGAATGTCCGCCGCAGCGGAATCGCCGGGATGGGAAGCTCTCCATAGCTTTCCACCACAGGGCGGTTCGTCAGATCCTTCACGGAAAAACTCAATTCTGTCGAACGCGACGGCCGCCAACCGATGCGCGCGTCGACGAGCAGGCCTCCAGTGGTGCCGAATACCGGATCTTGCGACCTGGCTTTGGCCATCACGTCCAACTGCCAGGCGCGGCCCAGATCAAACTGGGAACGCACAAGGGCCTGGTGACGAGGGCTGGTGGGGTGGCTGTCCCAGTAATAGAAATAGTATTGCGACCCAGGCAGCCAAAGGGTCTCATTCATGTATGAATAGGACGGGATCAGGCGCCAGCCGGCGCGAACCTGCCAGATGGACCAGACCTCGGCTCCATAGGTACGGCCCGAGCCAGGATTGCTCATGGTCAAGGGAATCTGCAGGGTTGGAATCTGTCCCGCAAAAACCAGGTTGGGTATCTGGGAAGCCTCCAAAGCCCGCAGGCGGCCATAGTAGCTCCAAAAAAGCGACCCGTCGAGCGACCAATGCTGGCCGGCCTGAAGTTTGTACCCAAGCTCGGCACTTCGCTCCGTCTCGGAACGCGCCGCCACCGATCCGCTAACCGAGGTCGAAATGGGCAGCGGCACGCCCGGGGCCAACTGCTGGCCTTCATCGATTTCGACATCCCGGTCAAACCGCGTGGGTACCCGTACGGCGCGGGACAGGGCAAACCATGCCGACTGCCTGGCGGTGGGCGTAAACAGGAACCGGAGGCTGGGCTGATACTCGAAGTGGCCGTAGGAGTTGTAGTCGATTCGGACTCCGGCGGATATCATCAGGCGCGTGGGCACAACCTGCCACTCATCGCGAATCACGATATCGCCCACGCGGTAGGTCGAAGCCTTAGGGTCAAAATCGACGAAGCGATTGGAATTGGTATCGTCCCAATACTGCTGATAACCGACCCCCCAGTAGATCTCGTTCGACTCTCCGACTTGTTTGCGTTTCTGGTAATCCAGAGTAAGATTGTTCAAATTGAGGCCCAGGTAGGGATAGTTAATCTGGTCTTTGGAGTACGCAAACTGAAAGACGCCCTCATTGCCGGCCGAGGTTGTCTGCGTCCATCGGGCCTGCACAAACCCGCCTTCGTAGTCGCTGTGGCCCTGCAGGCGGTCAATGCCGCTGGGTAATAGCACGGGATAACCCACTTCATCCTGGCGGTTGGCCTTGTAGAAATCGCCCTGCACCATCCACTGATTCCGTTCGCCCGATTGCCCGTCAAACCGAAATCCGAGACGCCCGTTGGAAGCCTCAAGGCTTTTGATCGAGGGATCGCGATAAATGAACCTGTCGGAGAATCTGTAGTAACCCGGGGATCCGTAGGCGGGATTCGAATCGTCTGCCTTGCCCCAGATCCGGTAAGCCAGGTGGTCGCTGGGAGCGGCGCCCCATCGGACTTCACCGCTACCCCGCTGTTCATTGCCGGCAGCGGCGCTGACCATCCCGCCTGTGGTGGCCTGCGCCCGCTTGGTGATGATGTTGATAACACCGTTGACGGCATTAGGCCCCCACATGACAGCTCCGGGTCCACGCACGATTTCTATTTGTTCGACATCTTCAAGCGAGACATCCACGGCGTCCCAGATGGTGCCTGAAAAGAGCGGGGTGTAGAGAGACCGGCCGTCAATCATCACCAGGATCTTGTCGGCAAACTGGCGGGCCCCACCGCGCGCGGACACCGACCACGATCGGCCGTCGATGCGCAGCACCGTTAAGCCCGGGACCCACTGCAGGGCTTCGGGAATGGAACTTGCGCCCGACCGGCGGATGTCATCGGCTGTCAGAACGAAGACGGCGGCCGGGGCCTTTGAGAGTTGTTGAGACTTGCGTCCCACGGAGGAGACTTCGACGCTAAATAGCTCATCCACGCCGATACTGGTCAAGTCGCCCGTAGGGGATCCGACTCTCTGGGCACAGACGGCTCCTAGAGTGGCTGCGGCAAGCAGCAGGAGACGTATGGTGTTCATGCTTAACTCATCGGCGGAAAGGCGCAAAAGCCAGTAGAATATTTAGCCGATGGGTCGGAAGAAACGTGTCGGGGGCCGGGGGGGCCAGGCAGGGGCCGGGGCCTAGCGCCTTACGATGCCACTGGGAGGGTAGCGTGGATGGCCATCGCCTGCTCAATTCCGCGCAGCAGGGTCGGCAGGTTGACGGGTTTGGTGATCACCAGATCCATTCCAGCGGTCAGGCATTGTTGCTGCTGGGAGTGGGATGCGTGCGCTGTCAGCGCGATGATGGGGGTACGGGCTTCGTCTCCGCACTCTGCGCGCCGGGTCTCTTCCTGCCGAATCAGGCCCGCGGCCTGGTTTCCGTCCATCTCGGGCATCTGAACGTCCATCAGGATGAGGTCGAAGCGCGAACCGAGAAAATGCCGGTAGGCCTCTTCGCCGTTCTGTGCCAGGGTGACGGTCCAGCCCTGCCGTTTCAGCATGGACGTGATGACCTTCTGGTTGACGGGGTTATCTTCGGCCACCAGCACTTTCAAACCCGGAAGACTGGCGGATACAAGAGAAGGCACAACATGGACAGCCGGGACTGGTTTGGCACAGCGTTCGAGGGGCAATTCCACATAGAAACAGCTTCCCTGCCCGGCGTGGCTTTCGGCCCAGACGCGGCCTCGCATGAGGTTCACCAGGCGCTGTGTGATGGTTAATCCGAGGCCGGTGCCCCCGAAGCGCCGCGTGTGGGAGCCGTCGGCCTGGGTGAAGGCCTCGAAAATGGAGTTCAGCTTCTCCGGCGCCACGCCGATGCCGGTATCCTGAATTGCGAAGCGAACCAGGCTTTGGTTGCGTTCGTCGGGGATGGCTACGGTTACCTGAACCGAACCCTCCGGCGTGAATTTGATGGCATTGCCCACCAGGTTGATCAGCACCTGGCGGAGGCGAACCGGGTCTCCGCGCACCCATATCGGGCAGTCCGGCGCAACGGTTAAGGTCTGGCGCAGATTCTTGCCGCGGGCTTCGAGGTCGAACATGCGGACCGCCTCTTTCACCAGGGACGGGAGGTCAAAATCGATGACTTCGATGGTCATGCGGCCGGCCTCCATCTTGGAGAGGTCCAGAATTCCGTTCAGCAAGCTGATCAGGGACTGTGACGCCGTTTGTGCAACCAGAAGCTGTTCGCGCTCCTCGGCATCCGAACAGCGGTCGAGCACCAGGCTGATCATTCCCACGACGCCGTTCATGGGAGTGCGAATCTCATGGCTCATGTTGGCGAGGAACTCGCTTTTCAGGCGCGTGGACTCCTCAGCCTTGTCTTTGGCCAGCAGCAGTTCGGCATTGCGCCGCGCCAGTTCCGTATTGCGCCGCGCGATTTCGTCCAGCATGGCGTTGAAGGATTTTGCCAGCACGCCCAACTCGTCCCGGGAAGCCACCGAAACGCGGTCGCCAAACTGATGGGTTTGGGCGATGCGCTCCGCTACGCCGGCGATTTCAAGGATTGGCACTGAGACGCGCGATTGCAGGGCCCGGGCGACAACGCCTCCTACAGCCAGGCTGAGGCCGACGATGAGAAGCGCTCCTACCAGATATTGGCCCAACAGGGCCGCGCTCGAAGGCGTGCTGGCGGTGATCACCAGGGTGCCGAGCCTCTGGTTTCCAGCAGTGACGGCGTGGGCAAGAACCTGCGTGTTGAGTTCGCGGCGCATTCCTTCGGGCGGCGTTTCGGGGCAACCGGAGGCTGCGGAGCGGTGAAAAGCGGCGAAGCAGCCACCCGCGACGTCGTATAGGATGGCGTCGCGGATCAAAGCGTCAGCGCGGACCGAGTTCAAGATTTCGGCAGCGGATTTAAGATCCCCGCGTATGATGGCAGGGCTCACCTGGCCGGCCACCACGCTGGCGATGGCTGCTAACCCGGCATTAGTACGCTGTCCGTAGCGGCTGAGATCGAACCAGGAGAAGCCGACGGCCGCCACCATAGCAGCGGCCATAACGCCGCCCGCGATCAGGGTGGTTGATTTCCGCCGAATAGAGGTGTAGTTTTTCATTGCCTCTTGCGGGCGCAACCGCTCCCTTACGGTCGCGGCTCTGACGGCCCATTACTTGTCTTATCGGCGCGGGAAGGGGGAATGATGAATGGAATGCGGTGTTATATAAGGGTGCCCGCAGGCTGGCGAATTTCCAGACAGCCGCGGCCGGTGGGGAGGACTTTGCCGGGATTCAGGCGGTTGTCCGGATCGAAGAGATTCTTCAAGCTGCGGATGGTATCCAGGGTTTCGGGAGTGAACAGCTTGGCCATCAGCTCATTCTTTTCCATGCCGACACCGTGCTCGCCGGTGATGGAGCCGCCCACATCGATACACCAGGTGAGGATCTCGTCGCCGCAAGCGCGAGCTTTTTCAAGGTCGCCGGGTATGCGGGGATTGAAAAGGATGATGGGGTGCAGATTGCCGTCACCGGCATGAAAAATGTTGCTGATGGTAAGCCCGTATTTGCGTGAAACCTCACCGATGAAGTTCAGGGTGGGGGCAACTTTGGTACGGGGCACCACGCCATCCTGAACGTAATACGTGGGGCTGACGCGGCCCACGGCGCCAAAGGCGTTCTTGCGGCCCTTCCAGAGCAGGTCGCGCTCCTCGGCGGTGCGGGCCACGCGGAATTCGCGGGCGCCGCAGAGCAGGCAGGCTTCGCGAATCTGTTCCACCTGCGCTTCCACCGTTTCGCGAATGCCCTCGAGTTCGATGAGCAGCACGGCGGCGGCGTCCATGGGGTAGCCGGCGTGGGTGGCTTCCTCCACCATGCGGAGCATGACGCCATCCAGCATCTCAACGGCGACCGGGGTGATGGAGCGCGCGGTGATCTCGGCCACGGTGCGGCCGGCGTCTTCGCTGGAATCATAAACCGCCAGAATGGTTTTCACGAGCTCGGGCTTCCGCATGAGGCGGACAGCCACCCTGGTGACCAGGACCATGGTGCCTTCTGAACCGGTGAGCAGACCGGTAAGGTCATAACCGGGGAGGTCGGGTTCGGTGGCGCCGGTTTCAACAACAGTGCCATCGGGCAGCACGAGTTCAAGCGCCATCACGTGGTTGGTGGTGACCCCGTAAGCCAGGGTATGCGGGCCGCCGGCGTTTTCGGATACATTGCCGCCGATGGTGCAGGCGCGCTGGCTGGAGGGGTCCGGCGCGTAAAAGTAGCCGCGATTTTCGACCGCCATCGTGATATCCAGGTTGACCACGCCGGGCTGCACCACGGCGCGCTCATTCTCAAGGTCGATTTCGAGAATGCGGTTCATACGGGCGAAAGCGATCATCATGCCGCCTTCCCGAGGAATGGCGCCGCCTGAAAGGCCCGTGCCGGCGCCGCGGCCGACGAAGGGAACGTCAAATTCGCGGGCCAGTTTGACCAGGGCGGCCACGTGTTCGGTGGTGCGGGGGAAGACCACCAGGTCGGGCGGGTGCTTATCGACTCCGCCATCGTATTCATAGAGGGCCAGGTCTGAGGCGCGGTCGAGGAAGCCCTGCGGCCCGAGAAGCGCGGAGACGCGTTGCTTGAGGGCGGCAGGCAGCATGAATGTAGTGTAACGCTCAATGCAGGTTTGGAAAACGACACGACAGGCTGAATGCCGAATGCCGCGTAGTTTTCCCCAACTCGGACACTCTGCACAGATTGCGGGACGACACTCATCTGAGACGGTCTTCAGTAAACCACCTGGAGATCTGTTACACCGAATACCAAGTGAACCAGTAACGAGCTTTCCCGGTAGCGCCGGCAATCTTGTTGCCGGTGGGTTATTCGGCATCCGGCAAGTACCGGCAACAAGATTGCCGGCGCTACCGAAAACTACCCCACCATATACACCTGCCCCATCTTATACATGGCAGGTGAACCCGCGGTTGACTGTCCTTTCAGCACAATGTTACTCTAAGCTCCTTAAAGACTCCTGACGGCTCTCCTTATAAATCCATGGATGCTACGCTGTTACACGCCCTAGGCGGAATTCTGCTGCGAGCGGTCCCTACGTTCCTGCTCGTGATCTTCCTGAACTTCTATTTGAAGAGCGTCTTTTTCAAGCCCCTGGAGAAGGTGCTGCATGAGCGTTACCAGGCCACCGAGGGGGCGCGCAAACTGGCCAAGGAAAGCCTGGACCGGGCGGCGGCCAAGACGGCCGAATACCAGGCGGCAATACGCGCGGCCAAGAACGAAATCTACCAGTCGCAGGAGCAGTTGAATAAACAATTACAGGAGCAGGAGGCGGCCGCACTTCTGGCCGCGCGCCATAGCGTGGAAGCCGCGATTCATGCGGCCAAAGCCGATTTGGCAAAGGATGCGGCAGCCGCCAAGGCCACCCTGGCCGCCGATAGCGATGCGCTGGCGGACCAGATAGCCGATTCCATCCTGCGGAGCGCGGCATGAAACGTCGGCTCCGTGTATTACTGATTCTGGGCTTCGCGACTTTCATTCCGGGGACATTCGCGCAGGAGCCGGAAAAGCCTTCCGAGAAGCCCGAAAGCTTTGCGGAAAAGCACGAGCTTGAATTGAAATGGGCCAACTTCCTGATTCTCGCGGGGGTGTTGGGCTATCTGGTCGGCAAACATGGCGGGCCGTTCTTCGCGGCGCGCTCCAGTAGCATTCGCAAAGACATGGCGGAATCGGAGCAGCAGCGGAAAGAGGCCGAAGCTCAAGCCGCGGAAGTAGACCGGCGGATGGCCAGTCTGGAAAAAGAGATTGCCGCCCTGCGCAGCGAGTCGCAGGCTATGACGGAAGCCGAAAACCAGCGCATGGCGCAGCACACCGCGGCTGAAATCGCCAAGGTTCAGGCGCATGCGGAACAGGAAATTGCGTCTGCCGGCAAGGCGGCGCGAGCGGAATTGAAACGGTACTCCGGACAACTGGCGGTGGAGCTTGCGGAACAGAAAATCCGTACCCGCATGACGCCTCAGACCCAAGACGGTCTGGTACGGAGTTTTGTGCGCGACTTGAAATGACTCTCTCTGCCGTAGCTACGCGATATGCCCGCGCGCTTGCCGATGTCGTCACGGCCAGCGCTTCCACCCTGGGTCCGGAGGCGGCCGTGCTGGAACTGCGCGCTTTTGACGCAACCCTGCAATCGTCTACAGAGCTGCAGAATGCCCTGATTTCACCCTCCGTGCCGGCCAGCCGGAAGCGTGCGGTGGTGGCGCGCATCGCGGACGAGTTGAAGCTGTCGCGGATTTCGCAAAATCTTCTATTCGTGCTGATCGATCATCGACGCATCGCTTCGCTTTCGGCCGTGATTCACAGCTTCGAATTAATCGTGGATGAGCGTCTCGGATTCGCTCGCGCGGAGGTGTCTTCGGCGCGCGAGTTGACCGAGGCGCAACGCACCGCTCTGAATGGGGAATTGGAGCGGCTCACCGGCAAACGCATCCGGATGCGGTTTGCAGTGGATGAAGCGCTGATCGGCGGAGTGGTAGCCAGAATTGGCTCCACGGTGTATGACGGCTCGGTGCGCGGGCAGTTGTCGTCCATGGGGCGCCGCCTTAGTGCAGGGTAGGCCTGCGGGCCTGCCAAGTTAATCGTAACGGGAAGGAATTATGGCTCAAATTCGAGCGGACGAGATTACCAAGATTCTGCGGCAGGAGATCGAAAACTACGAACGGGCGATCGACGTATCGGAAACCGGTTCGGTGATTTCGGTAGGCGACGGCATCGCCCGAATCCATGGCCTGGAGAAGGTGATGGCGGGAGAGTTGATTCAATTCCCGCATGACGTGGCCGGTATCGCGATGAACCTGGAAGAAGACCAGGTAGGCTCCGTGCTGCTGGGCGATTTCGCCGAAATCAAAGAGGGCGACGAAGTGCGCCGCACCCGGCGCATCATGTCGGTGCCGGTGGGCGAAGCGCTGATCGGGCGCGTGGTCAACGCGCTTGGCGTGCCTATCGACGGCAAGGGCCCCGTTCAAACCACGCAGTTCAACCCCATCGAGCGGCTGGCGCCCGGAGTGGTGGCGCGGCAGCCGGTGAAAGAGCCGATGCAGACGGGCATCAAGGCCGTGGACGCCATGATTCCGATCGGCCGCGGGCAGCGCGAGCTGATCATCGGCGACCGGCAGACGGGCAAGACCGCGATTGCGCTGGATGCCATCATCAATCAAAAGGGCGGCGACATGATTTGCATCTATGTCGCCATCGGCCAGAAGCGATCCACGGTGGCGCAGGTGGTGAAGACGCTTGAAGACCACGGCGCCATGGAATATACCATCGTGGTTTCGGCATCAGCATCGGACCCGGCCCCCATGCAATACCTGGCGCCGTTTGCGGGCACGGCCATGGGCGAGTATTTCCGCGATACCAAGCGGCACGCCCTCTGCATATATGACGACCTTTCCAAGCACGCCGCCGCCTACCGCGAGATTTCGCTGCTGCTGCGGCGGCCGCCCGGGCGCGAGGCTTTCCCGGGCGACGTGTTCTATCTGCACAGCCGGTTGCTGGAGCGCGCCGCCAAGCTGAACAACGAACTGGGCGCCGGTTCGCTCACGGCCCTGCCCTTCATTGAAACCCAGGCGGGCGACGTTTCGGCCTACATTCCGACCAACGTGATTTCGATTACCGACGGCCAGATCTTCCTCGAAGCCGACCTGTTCAACTCCAATCAGCGGCCGGCTATCAACGTGGGTATCTCGGTGAGCCGCGTGGGCGGCAACGCGCAGACCAAAGCCATGAAGTCGATCGCCGGCAGCATGCGGCTGGACCTGGCGCAGTATCGCGAACTGGCGGCCTTCGCGCAGTTCGGCAGCGACCTGGACAAGTCTTCGCAGGCGCAGTTAAACCGCGGCAAGCACCTGGTGGAGATTCTGAAGCAGGGCCAATATCAGCCGCTGCCTCTAGAAAAGCAGATCGTAATCATCTTTGCCGGCACCAAGGGTTACCTGGACGATCTGCCGGTGGAGCGCTGCCGCAAGTTCGAAGAGGAACTGTACAAGTTTATCGACAACGCGCACCGCGACGTATTTGAGGAGATCCGGACCAAGAAGGTTTTGGACGACGCGCTGCGGGCCAAATTGACGGCGGCGATCGAGGAATTCAAGGCCCGATTTGTAAGCGAACAAAGCGCGGCGCAGGCAGCGGCCCAACCGGCGGCGCCACAATCGGGTCAACCAGCGGGTAAACCGGCGACGCCGCCAGTGGTACCGGCACATGCCTAGCCTGATCGACATCCGGCGGCGCATCCGTTCGGTCAAGAACACGCAGCAGATCACCAAGGCCATGAAGATGGTCTCGGCGGCCAAACTGCGGCGGGCTCAGGACCGGGTGATTGCGTCGCGTCCCTATGCGTCGCTGCTGCGCAAGGTTCTGGGCAATGTGGCCGCGGCCGTGGCGGCGGACGAACAGGAAGGCCAGAATCCGCTACTGGCACGCCGCGAGGAGAAGCGGGTTCTGCTGGTTGTGATCACCGGCGACAAGGGCCTGGCCGGCGCGTTCAACACCAACATCATCAAAGGAGCGCAGCGCTTTTTTGCGGAGCGCAGCGGAGCGTCGGTCACGCTGGAACTGATTGGCCGCAAGGGGCGGGATTTCTTCCGCAGGCGCGAGGCTAAAATTTCAGGCGAACAGATCGGCCTGGCGGCCAAACCGGCATACGACGATATGGCCGCCATCGCGCGCAGGGCCATGGAGATGTTCCGCAATGAAGAGATCGACGCGGTCTACGTTCTCTATAACGAATTCAAGAGCGTGATGACGCAGAGGCTGACGGTGTCGCGCGTTTTGCCGGCGGAGCTGCCCGAGCAGGCCAACCCGGTGGACTACATTTTCGAAGATTCTCCAAACGAAATGCTGGACGATCTGCTGCCCCGTTACGTGGAAGTGGAATTCTACCGGGCGCTGGTGGAATCGGCGGCTGCCGAACATGCCGCGCGCATGACGGCCATGGACGCGGCCACATCGAATGCGGCCGACATGATTGAGAAGCTGACCTTGTATATGAACCGCGTGCGCCAGTCCAGCATCACCAAGGAAATCATCGAAGTGGTGTCGGGCGCGGCAGCCGCTGAATAAGGATAACGCCGAGTAAGAATATTATGGCAACGACAACCGGAGTGGTGGTAGACAAGAAAGTGGTTGGCAAGGTGGTCCAGGTCTCCGGACCGGCTGTGGACTGCGAGTTTCCCGAAGGACAAATTCCGCTGGTGTACACCGCGATCCGTGTGATCAGCGAAGGCTTCGACGTACCTGAGCCTATCGACATCATCTGCGAAGTGCAGCAGCATATCGGCGAGGGCCGCGTGCGCACCGTGGCTCTGCAGCCCACCGAGGGGCTGGTGCGGGGCATGCAGGCCATCAGTTTGGGCCGTCCCGTGGAAGTGCCGGTGGGCCCGGAAACACTGGGCCGCGTGCTCAATGTGATTGGCGATCCGGTGGATGGTATGGGGCCGGTGAATGCCAAGCTGCACTACCCCATTCACCGGCCCGCGCCGTCATTCGAAGATCAATCCACGCGCCTGGAGATGTTCGAAACCGGCATCAAGGTGATTGACCTTCTGGAGCCTTATCTGCGCGGCGGCAAGATCGGGCTGTTCGGCGGCGCGGGCGTCGGCAAGACCGTCATCATCATGGAGCTGATCAACAATATCGCCACCAAGCACGGCGGCGTTTCGGTTTTCTCGGGCGTGGGCGAGCGCACCCGCGAAGGCAATGACCTGTGGCTTGAAATGCAGGAGTCGGGCGTGATCGATCCGCACGATTTCACTAAATCCAAATGCGCGTTGATCTACGGCCAGATGACCGAGCCGCCCGGAGCCCGCCTGCGCGTTGGTCTGACGGGCCTGACCGTGGCCGAGTATTTCCGCGACGAAGAAAAGCAGGATGTGCTGCTGTTCATCGACAATATTTTCCGGTTCACGCAGGCCGGTTCCGAAGTATCGGCGCTGCTGGGCCGCATGCCTTCGGCGGTGGGATACCAGCCTAACCTGGCCACCGAAATGGGCGAATTGCAGGAGCGCATTACGTCCACCAAGAACGGCTCCATCACTTCGGTGCAAGCCATTTACGTTCCGGCCGACGATTATACTGACCCTGCCCCCGCTACCGCGTTCGCGCACCTGGACGCCACCACCAACCTGTCGCGCGATATCGCGGCGCTAGGTATCTACCCGGCGGTCGATCCGCTGGCTTCCACCTCACGCATTCTGGATCCGCTGATCATCGGGCAGGAGCACTACGACACAGCCCAACAGGTGAAGGGAACGCTGCAGCGCTACAAAGACCTGCAGGATATCATCGCCATTCTGGGTATCGACGAACTGTCGGACGAGGATAAGCTGACCGTATCCCGCGCTCGCAAAGTTCAGAGGTTCTTCTCGCAGCCCTTCCACGTGGCTGAGCAGTTCACCGGTTTCGCCGGCAAGTACGTGAAGCTGGCCGATACGATCCGCGGCTTCCGTGAAATTGTCGAAGGCAAGCACGACGACGTACCCGAGCAGGCATTTTACATGCAAGGGACGATTGAGGAAGTGCTGGAAAAGGCCGCAGCCCTCAACAAGGCCTGACCATGCCGGAACAAAGCCAAGCGAGGGCGGAAGTACTGGAACTGGAAATCGCGACCCCCGAGCGCCAGTTGGTGCGCGAGAAAGTCACCGAGACCCAGATCCCCGGCAAGAAAGGCTACCTGGGGATTCTGCCGGGCCATGCGCCGCTTCTCGGCTTGCTGGGGATCGGCATGCTGAGCTATGTGGTGGGCGGACAGAAGCGTTATATGTCGGTGCATGGCGGCTTCCTGGAAGTGCTGGAAGATCACGTGCGCGTGCTGGCGGACCTGGCCGAACGCGCTGAGGAGATCGACGTCGAACGCGCCAAGAAGGCGCTACAGCGCGCCCTGGATGAGTCTATCAATCCGGCTCTGGGGGTGGAACCGGCGGCGGCGCTGGCGGCGATGCTGCGCGCTCAGGCGCGTTTGACGGCGGCTGAACAGAAGTAGGTTTCTGACGGCAGACGACATAACCCGATCGTCCGCCCCACACACACTGGATTGCCGCCGGCTGCGGAAGCTAGGATAATAGCTAGTACAGCGGATCCCCAATTGTCCCAGGCGCAACAGCCCGCGGTGTGTCATTCGGCGGTTCGGCAGCAGCTGCAAAAGATCCTGGCCCATGGTCTCTTCACGCGCTCCGATCGCATGGGCAGATTCTTGCGCATGGCTGTGGAATTCAGCCTGCAAGCCAGGGCCGGCGACCTTAAGGAGTATCTAATCGGGGTCGAAGTCTTCGACCGCAAAGAGATGTACGATCCTCGCGTAGACCCGATCGTTCGCGTCGAAGCGCGGCGCTTGCGCTCCAAGCTCAAGGCTTACTACGAAGGCGACGGCCGCGGCGATCCGGTGATCATCGAATTCGTGTCCGGAAGTTATGCGCCGCAAATTCGACAGGCAACCCCGCCGGCCACGCAACCACCGGCCGCGGCCCGGTCCACAGAGCCGGGAATTATTACCGTAGCCGTGCTGCCATTCGTCGATCTCAGCTCCAAGCCCGGCCACGAATACTTCAGCGACGGACTAACCGAAGAGCTGATCCATGCGCTGACCAAGGTGCCGGGGATGCGTGTGGTTGCCTGGAATACGGCGGCCCAGCTGCGCGGCCGGCAGCAGGACATCCACGCCATCCGGGATCAGTTAAAGGTGGGCACGGCGCTCACCGGCAGCGTTCGCATTGCGGGGCCCGGGCTGCGCGTACGGGCGCAGCTTATCGATACCGAAACCGGCGTGTACCTGTGGTCGGAAACGTTCGACCGGCAGATGCAGGACGTTTTCGCGATCCAGGAAGAGATCGCGCGCGCTATTGTGCGAACCCTGCGCGTCCAATTGGCCGGCAGCCCTGAGAATGCTCTGCCGCTGCCGAGGCGAAGCAGCATCAGCTCCTACGACTACTACCTCAAGGGCCGCTATCACTGGCACAAGCGCACACCGGAAGATCTGTCGCGCAGCCTGGCGTATTTCGAAACCGCAATCGCGGCCGACCCGAATTCCGCGCTGGCCCACGCCGGCCAGGCCGATGCCTACACCCTGCTGGTGGATTACGGCCTCATGCACCCGGCCCAAGGTATGCCCAAGGCCAAACTGGCTGCCAGCCGCGGCGTGGAACTCGACCCGGAGCTGGCGGAGGCATATGCGTCGCTGGCGCTGATTCGTTCTCTGTATGAGCACGAATGGGACGCTGCCGAAGGCCTGTACATGCGCGCCATTGAACTCAACCCCGGCTACGCCACGGCGCATCACTGGTATGGCGTGGACCACTGCGCCATGCTGGGCCGGTTCGATCTGGCGGAGGCGGAGCTGCAGATCGCCGGCCAGTTGGATCCGCTTTCCCACATCATTCGCGAGGGCGTGGCCTTTGTCAAAATGCTGAAGCGGGACTATGACGGAGCCATCCGGGCATATCGCGAACTTGTGGAATTCGACCCCGCGTTCTACAAGGGCTACACCTCAATGGGACGCGCCTACGCGCAGCAGGGCAAGTATCTGGACGCTATTGCGATGCTCGAAAAAGGCCGCACGCTGGCCGGCGACATCCCCAACATTCTGGGAGCTATGGGACAAGTTTACGGGCTGGCGGGCGAACCGGCTCGCGCGCGGGAAGTGCTGGGGAAACTTACCCAGCTTGCCGGCCGCTCCTACGTGCCCTCCACGGTGTTTGCCATCGTGCACCTCGGATTAGGCGAAAACCATCGCGCCCTGGAATTGCTGGAAAAAGGCTGCGACCAAAGCGAACTGCCGCTAAGCGCTTTGAAGGTGCACCCCGTCTACGACGCGATTCGCTCCGAACCGCGCTTCCAGATATTATTGAAGCGCCTCCGCCTGGTGGAGTAGGCGCGGTCGCCTGCCATGCCGGCTATCGCGCCGGCACACCACCTGTCGGCATGAATCCCGACGCGCCGATCCGGTTCAAAACCGCCCGCGCCTCCGCCGGCCGCCTGGTCTGGTCCAGCAGCCGCGCGTAGTTGGAAAGTGCGCGAACCAGGCGCGGGTCCCGCGGTTCGAAAGCTTTCTCCAACTCCGGCAGCGTCGCACGGGCCAGCTTCTCCGATTCGGTGAACCGGCGTTGCGCGCGCAACACCTCCGCCAGCTCATTGCGCGCAATCAAGGTTTGCGGATTGTTCTTGCCGAATGCCTGCTCGAAGATCCCGGCCGCGCGACTGTACAGCTCCTCCGCTCCCGCTTCCCGGCCGCGCTCATGGTAGAAAGCCGCCAGATTGACCAAGCCCTTGGCCACGTCGGGATGGCGCGGTCCGAAGGCATCCTCCCAGATGGCAATGGCTTCGCGATAGCGCTTCTCGGCCTGCAGGTATTGGCCTTCAAACCGGAGCGCCTGGGCCAGGTTGTTGAGCGCAGCAGCCAGCAGCGGATGACTTGGCGGCAGAGTCCGGCGCGAGAGTTCCAGTGAGTGCAGCGCCAGGCCTTCGGCCTCCTGGTAGCTGCCGCGCCCCAGTGCGCTGGCGGTCAGGTTGCTATAGATGGTGGCGGCCTGCCGGTCACTGGCGCCGTCCAACAAAGTGTGAAACAGGGCGTCGGCATCGCCGAACCGGTGTTGCGCAATATAGATCGATCCCAGGATCTGGCGGTTGGCGCGCTGTGATTCGCCGGCTGGAAATCGCGCGAAAATGGCATCGGCACGCAGCGCCAGCGATTCGGCCCCAGCAAGTTCGCCGCGCGACCAGTGGAGCGATGCCAGGTTACTGGTGGTAAGCGCGACGTCCAGGCAATCCGGACCTTTCAGCGTTTCCAATTGACTGATGGATTCCACCAGCCGCCGCTCCGCCTCTTCGTAACGTCCCTGGGCCCGAAGCAGCGCGCCCAGGTTTCCGGCCGTCAACGCCCGGTTTACAGATATTTCAGAGCCGGGGCGGTCGAATGATTGCAAGGCCAGCCGGTAGACTGACTCCGCCTCGGTGTAGCGCGCAGCCAGGTAGAGCTCTTCCCCAAGCGCGTTCAGTTCCACGCCGGTCTCAGGGGCATCCAGACTCAGCTTTTTGGCTTCTCGCACGGCTTCGCGAAAAGCGCTCTCGGCCTCCGAGTTCCGGCCGGCGTCGCGAAGTTCCTGCGCCGCTTGCATCTCCTCACGCCACGAAGCGCCCTTCGCCAGAACCGCTACGGCCAGCAGCGTAACCGTGAGTTTGACATTGAGTTTGACATTGAGTTTCACCGGATTTCCCCCTGGACCAGATCATGCGGTAAAAGCGGGGCGGGCAAGGAGTATAGAGCAGTTATCTTACGGTAAAGAGCGCCTGCGATACTGAAAACATGAGTGCTCTTGAAACCACCGACGGCCGCGAAACTTCGATTGCCGCGGCAGACCTGTTAACTCCGCTCTCCATTCGCGAGGTTACCTTCCGCAACCGGATCACGGTTTCCCCCATGTGCCAGTATTCCTCCAACGACGGATTTGCCAATGACTGGCACCTGGTCCATCTGGGCAGCCGCGCCGTGGGCGGAGCCGGCCTGGTGATGATGGAGGCCACGGCCGTGGAAGACCGCGGCCGGATCTCACCGCAGGATTCGGGCATCTGGAAGGATGACCACATCGTGTTTCTCTCGCGTATAGCGAGTTTCCTGAAGCAGCAGGGAGCCGTGGCCGGGATCCAACTGGCGCACGCCGGCCGCAAGGCCAGTGTGCAGGTGCCATGGGAAGGCGGCGCATCCATACCGCAGGATGCCGGCGGCTGGCAAACGGTCGCGCCCAGCGCCATCCCGTTCCGTCCCGAAGACACCGTGCCCGCAGCACTGTCGAAACCGGAGATTCATTTGATGGCCGATGCCTTCCGGGCGGCCGCGGTGCGCGCGCTGGAGGCCGGCTTTCAGGTGGTGGAGATTCACGGCGCACACGGCTACCTGATTCACCAGTTCCTTTCGCCGCTCAGCAATTTTCGCGACGACGAATATGGCGGCGCATTCGACAACCGGATCCGGTTCGTGCTGGAGGTGGCGCAAGCGGTGCGAGGAGCATGGCCGCTGCACCTGCCTCTGTTTCTGCGCATCTCCGCCACCGATTGGATGGAAGGCGGCTGGACTGCGGATGAGTCGGTGGAACTGGCACGCCGCGTGAAGCCGCTGGGCGTGGACCTGGTGGATTGTTCTTCCGGCGGTTCGTCGCCGCATGCCAAAATTCCGCTGGCGCCGGGCTATCAGGTTCCCTTTGCCGAGCGCATCCGCCGAGAAGCGGGGATGCTGAGCGGAGCCGTCGGTCTTATCACCACACCCGGGCAAGCCGACGAAATCATTCGCTCCGGAAAAGCCGACCTGGTATTGCTGGCCCGCGAATTTCTGCGCGACTCCTATTTTCCACTTCGGGCCTCACAGGCGCTTGGCCGAAAACTAAACCCGCCTGTGCAGTATTCGCGTGCCTGGTGAAGATAGAAGTGAAGAGCAAAAAAAGAGGCGGCGTCCCCTCTGCTGGGACGCCGCCTGAATCTTTTGCCTGGATCTTTCGCCTAGACCTATGGAACGCAACTCACTTACGTTCGCGGCCCCGATCGGCAGCCCCGAACGTAAGGGAGTCAAGCGCACTAGGTGGTAGAGCGCTTGGCGGTGACTTCGCTGGTCTGGGGCGAGCCATCGCGGCCCGGACGAACGATCTTCAACTTCAGTTCATCGCCCGAAACGACGCCGGTATACTCGGTGGTCACTTCATTGCCGCCCATCGACTGCGTCGTCTTGAAGGACACGTTGTTGCCATCTACTTTGCCATCCTTGATCTGCGCAACCATGGGGTCGCCGCCGCCACGGCCAGGACGGGTCGTGCTGCCAGACAGGGTCGAGCCATCGGCCTTCAACACCAACGTGACTTGAACGGAGTTCCCCTGTCTGCCGGCTTGTTCAAATACCCACTTGCCGTCCACACCCGCAGCCATTAGCGCGAATGTTGCGACAAGCGCAATTGTAACTACAAAAAGCAGCTTTTTGGTCATAGTGTTATCTTAGGCGTCAGCCAATCGGCGGATGTTACCGGCCGGGTGGCGCTGCGGCCCTTTCTTTCTTATGGGGTGCGGCAAGTTGCCGCTGCCGCTCCCAATGCGGACTTCAATCCCACTGATTATCAGGCACTTGCAGCCCGGCATCCGATGTGCCACTACTCTAGTTGGCCCCCTGCGGATCGCATCTGACTGTACGCTTGCGCCCAGAGTTAAGCTGAGAAGGGACCGGATGCTCACCACCAAAGGCAACGCCGGCAAGATCGCGTGGACGCTGGCCATTATCGCTGTTTCCGCGTCGCTCGGGCTGGTGGTGGACTGGCGTGCTTCTGGCGTGGGCCGCTACACGCGGGATTGGCTGATGCGCGCGCGTGGTCCGCTGCCAGTGCCTGAAGATATCGCCATCGTGGCCATCGACGAAGCCAGCATGGCCCGTTTCGGCCGCTTCCCCTGGTCGCGACAAGTCATCGCGCGCGCCATCGATTCCCTAGCTGCCGCGCATCCGAGAGTCATCGCGCTCGATGTGCTCTTCATTGACCCCACCACGCCCGAAGACGATGACTCGCTGGCCCGCGCCATCGGCCACGCCGGCAACGTTGTGGTGGCCGCCCAACTCACCGATTCCCCGGTGCACGGCGGCCCTTCGCGCTGGCTTCTTCCGCTGCCCGGCCTGGTCCGCGCCGCTGCCGGTGTGGGCCACGTCAACGTGCAGACGGAGCTTGAAGGGGTAGCCCGCCAGATCGCGGTGCAGGCCGCAGACGACGCCGGTCAAACCATTCGCGCCATGCCGGTGGAAGCCGTGCGCGTGGGCGACGGCACAGCGGAGGAGGGTCTGACCGATACGCCGAACGCACTACTGGCCGGTTCGCGCGTCATTCCTGTGGAAGTCTCCGCACGGACGGTGATCGTCGCGCAGGCGCCCGATGGCACACGTCCCGCGAGAATTCTGCGCGACGGGCGCATGACCATCGATTACATCGGCCCCGCCGGATCGTTCGCCAGCAACACCTACAGCCTTTCCGATGTCGTCTCCGGCCGCATCCCCACGGAAAAACTTCGCAGCAAGTACGTGCTTATCGGAGCCACCGCGGCTTCTCTTGGCGACCATGTGGCGTCGCCCTTCGTGCGCTATACCGATGAGCGCGCGGACCAGCACGGTGCGCTGATGCCCGGTGTGGAGGTCCTGGCCAATGCGCTGAATACGATTCTGAGGTCGCGCTTCTATTCGGACACTTCGGATTTTGCCGCGCTGCTATGGGCCGCGCTGGCCGCTGCCCTCACGCTGGTGCTGCTGGATGCCGCGCAGGGCGGCCACGAACTGCTGAAGCAGATTGCCGTACTGGCCGGTGTGGCCGCGGCGATTTTGCTGGCCGGCTATCTTGCGTTTTTGAAACTTCTGATCTTTCCGCCACTGGCGCCCGCGCTGGTGGCGTTTTCGGTGGCGGGCATTCTGGGCCTGCTGCGCCGATCGCTTGACGCCAGCTCACGCCTGGATGCCAACATCGCCGAACTGGCCTACTCGGGCGACCTGCTGGCTCCTGCCGGCGCCGGAATCGCCGGCCCTTATCACCATTGGGTGCGCGGCGGCCCGGTCTCGCTGGCGCGCGGCTGGCTGCCTAAGGGCCTGGAGTGGAAGGCCCGCACCCTCAGCGAATTGAATGCCCGTCTTCTCGACCGCGCCCGCTTCGTGGATTTCGCCCTGCGGTCGGTGGAAGACGCCCTCATCATGGCCGCGCCCGACGGCCGCATCACCTTCGCCAATCGCAGCGCCGGAGCCATTCTGGGCTCCACGGGCCGCGGGTTAGTAGGCCAGAACCTGGTGCAGCGGTTGACGGGCCTGGTGGACGCCGGCATGATTGCGCGGCTGGTGGAAGACCGGGGCAGGATTGAGCGTGAAATCACGGTCAACCTTCCCATGAATGGTGCGCGGCCGCAACAGTTCATTCTGCGAATGGCGGCGGTTTCCGCGGGCGGCTCACCCAATGGCGGCGTTTCCCATGGGGCCGCTTCCAATGGCGGCTCTCCCACTGGCGATACGGGCGATGGTCCGGTGCTGGGAATCGTGGTTTCGCTCTCCGATATCACGCGCCAGCATGATCTACAGCAGACCAAGAACGACGTGATATCGCTGGTGTCTCATGAAATGCGCACGCCGCTCACGGCCATTCAGGGCATGACGGAACTGCTGGCTCAATACGATGTAGATCCCGAGCGCAGCCGCGAGATGCATCTCGCAATCAACGATGAGGTCAAGCGCCTGGCCCGCATGATCACCGGCTATCTGGATATCACGCGCCTGGAATCGGGCGCTACCGAGTTGCGCCTGTCGCCGGTCCGACTGGAAAGTCTGCTGGAGCGAATCCTGCTGCTGCTCGATCCGGTGGCCGCCCAGCGCGGCATCAAGCTGGCGCGCCACTTTGCCGCGGAGCTGCCTGCCTTTCTGGCCGACGCCGACCTGCTCTCGCGGGCCGTGGAGAATCTGGTCTCAAACGCCCTCAAGTACAGCCCCTCCGGAACCCAGGTGACCATCACCACATCGAGCGATGAGGATGCTGTTTCTCTCGAAGTAAGCGACCAGGGGTACGGCATTCCGGAAGCCGACTTGGCCCGCGTTTTCGAGAAATTCTACCGGGTTCCGCGCGTGCAGGATGCCGGTGTGCCGGGCACTGGCCTTGGCCTGGCGCTGGTCCGTGAGATCGCCGAACTGCACGGCGGCTCGGTGGCCGTCAGAAGTGAAGTCAACGCCGGCTCCACGTTCACCCTTAGGATCCCGCGCCAGGAGGCAACCGCGTAATGCCGCAACCCGTGACACCACCTTTGCCGCCTTCATCGCGACAGCCTCACATCCTGGTCGCCGACGATGAGCGCTCAATCCGGCTGATGCTGGAAACCGGTCTCACGTTGAATGGTTTCCGTGTAACCGCTGTGCGCACCGGCCGCGAAGCCCTGGAAGCCGCATCGAGCGGCCAGTTCGACGCCGTCCTGAGCGATATTTATATGCCCGATGGCGGCGGCCTGGAACTGGTGGATGCGTTGCGGGCGGTGGACAACGGCCTTCCTATCATCCTCATGACCGCCCAGGGATCGCTGCAGGTGGCAGTGGAAGCGGTGCAGCGCGGAGCCAGCGATTTCATCGGCAAGCCCTTCGACGTCTCGGCCGTGGTGGCGCTGCTCCGGCGCTTCATGGATGCGCGCCGCGAAGCTCAGGCCTCGGCCGGTTCCGAACAACCCGGGTCGGCTCTCTCGCACGCTGGATTGTTGGGCCGCAGCGCCCCCATGGTGATGGTCTACAAACTGGTGGCACAGGCTGCCCGTACCGATGCCACGGTCCTGATCATGGGCGAATCCGGGACCGGCAAGGAACTGGTGGCGCGAGCCATTCACGATTTCAGCGCGCGTTCCGCCCGGCCGTTCCTCTCCGTCAATTGCTCCGGCCTGACCGATACGCTGCTGGAGTCAGAACTGTTCGGATACACCCGCGGCGCGTTCACCGGCGCTAACACGGAACGCACCGGCTTGTTTGAAGCCGCCGATGGCGGAACCTTCTTCCTGGATGAACTGGCGTCCACCAGCCCGGCTTTTCAGGCCAGCCTGCTGCGCGTGTTGCAGAGCGGTGAAGTGCGGCGGGTTGGCTCCACGCAGTCGCACCGCGTCAACGTCCGGGTGATCGGCGCCAGTAATGCGCCCCTTCGCGACCTGGTAGCCGCGGGCAGTTTCCGTGCCGACCTGTTCTACCGGCTGAGCGTGCTCAGCATTGAGCTGCCGCCGCTGCGGGCGCGCACGGGCGATGTCGAACTGCTCACGGCACATTTTCTGCAGCTCTTCCGCAATCCCGACCAGCCGCCGCTGCACCTCACGCGCGAAGCCATGGAAGCGCTGGCGGCCCATAACTTTCCGGGCAACGTCCGGGAACTGGAAAATGCCCTACGGCGAGCCGTGGCACTCTCTTCCGGCGGCCTGGTGACCATCGACTGCCTGCCTCCGGAGATTGCGGCGCGCCGCCAGAAGACCACCGGTGCAAGCGACCGCCCGGAGTACCGCCTGATTGCCGACCGCCCCACCATGGAGGAATTGCAGCGGCGCTACCTGCAGCTCATACTGGAGGAGACCGGGTGGAACCGGCGCCGGGCGGCCGCCGTACTTGCCCTGGACCGCCGCACCATCCAAAGGCTTATCGCCCGCTACCAACTGCAGGGGGCGATCGACCCCGAAGGGGAACTGGAAGTGGAAGAGGAAGCCGCGCAGAAGCCGCTGGATATCGCGTGATGCATGGCTTCCGGAGGAGCGCGCTGGTGGAATTGCCCGCTGCACTGGCGATGGCGCTGGTGATTACGCTTATGGGAAGCGGCAGCGCCCGTGCGCAGTCCAGTGGCGTGGTGGCACGGGCCGCCAGCGTAACCGGCCACGCCGTGCTGCTGGGCAGCGGCAGCCCTCCGTTCACTCTTACCACCGGATACATTCTCAACCCCGGCGACCGCATCGACACTCACGGCGGCGGGCGCGTGGTGATAGACCTGAGCGACGGCAGCATGGTAGTGGTGGCGCCCGAATCCATCGTCATCCTGAAGGATTTTCGCGCCGCCAGTTCTTTGCGGGAGTTGTTCGAGATCACCGCCGGCATGGTGCGCGTGAAGATCAACCATTTTGCCGGAAAGCCCAACCCTTATCGCATGAACAGCCCTACCGCCTCCATTGCGGTCCGCGGCACTGAGTTCAGCATCGAAGTGGACTGGCAAGGCAGTACCCAGGTAGTGGTCTATGAAGGAGCGGTCGAAGTCGCCAGCCTCGACGATCCCAACCGCAAAATGCTCATTGAAGCCGGCCGCGGTGTTCTGGTACAGGCTGGTCAGGATTTCCATTTGCTGGCCGGCGCGCCTGCCGGTCCCGGAACCCATGACCCTGCGGACCGCAAAGGCGCTGCGGACGCCGGCTCCAGCGGGCCCCTGGCGGCCCATCTTCCCGACGCCCACGGCGGCACGCCTCCCATGGGGCAAACTCCACCACCACAGAACCAATCGGGACCTTCACAAAATCAAGCTGGGCCACAGAATCAATCGGGGTCTCCACTGAATCAGGCGCCTCACGATCGCGATGGCAGTTCGCCCCGCGCCATCGCCAGCACCTACGATCGCTACATCGCCGGACTGGCCGACGTAACCCAAATCCCTTTCCTGTTCCGGTTCAACGCCTATCCTGAAGCCTATCTCGATAGCCTGGAGAACCCGGCGTACGCCACCGGTTTTCAGACCGGCGAAGGCAGGGTGTTCGTGCTGCCCACATTCAGCGGCGTCCGGGGCCTGCAGGAATATCAGACCGCCTTTGGGCCCGGCGGATCCGCTCCTGGCAATTACAGTATTTCTCCGCAGCTCTCCATGTTCTCGCCCGTCGGCGCCAGCGGCTACTTTCTGGGCGGTAGTGTTTCGGCATCGCGCGTGGGCAACACGTCGCTGTCGGCAATTCCGGATTTCGACTCCACAGCGGTGGGACCGGCCGGCCCGGGCAAGGGCTCCACTTCCGGAGACTCCACCAGTAACTTCTACTCCGGCGCGCTGGTGGCTGCACGGCGCCTGGGGCCGAACAGTTTCGGTATGGAGTTGGAGTCGCTCAAAGGCACCGGGTCTGTGGCCAGCACCACAACCGATACCGGCGGCTCCGCCGGCAACTCTATCCTCAGCGAGCGCATCGATTCGGCTTCCACCATAACCCAAACACGTTTGACGGCGGGTTATTCGAGAGACCTTTCGAAGAATGCGAAATTGGGAGTCTTTTACCGCTACGCGTTCATTCAGGGCGACGATCACGACGTGGATCACAGCATCAACGGCCTGGCCTTGGGCCTGAACGGCACGCGCACCACCGGCCATTCCTCGGAATTTGGCTGGCGCCTGCGCGGAACCATCACCCCGCGTCTATCGTACGGACTGGCCGGAGCCTGGCTTGGCATTTCCGCGCAAGACGGCCTGATCCGCAGCACCGCCGTGGATTCGCACGCCCGCGACCGCGCCCAGAGGGGATCCCTGGCCGCTGGTTTGGGCTATGCGCTGACGCGCCGGGCAGTCCTCAGTTTCGACCTGGCCGGTGGGGGCGGCAGCACCTCGGCCGCGCGCATTGAAGACGCCACCGGCAAACTGCTGCAGAACGAAGCGGCCGAAAACCGCTTCGTTTCCATGCATACCGCCGTCCAGGTGAACCTTTCGCGGCGTCTCTTTGCAAGCGCATCGCTGCTTAACCTGTGGCAAGACCACCAACTCGAGATGGCCCTGTACTCCGACCGGTTCGGCGGCCGGGCCCTGTTGCAGGATTCGTTTTTCGCGCTGGCGACCACAGCCTACCAGACCGCGCCCCGATTCTCTGATTTTGGCGCCGGCTGGCGATTCTCGCGCGACGTTTTCGCGCAATATGTCTATTCCACCGCGTACGGAGCCGGCAACGCCTCTCACACTTTGATGGTGCGATACACGTTCCGCCTTGGTCCTGAGTAGCGGGTCCCGAGTAGCGGGTCCCGAGTAGCAGTCGCCGGCACGCTCAGCAGAGCGCGGCCATGAGGGCGCCGCGGGCGGTGGAGTTCAGCGGGTCCGCCGACAACCGGATCTCAGAGAGGCTAATTGGAAAATCGCTGGCATTGAGGGCCGCCGAGAACTGCTCCAGGAAGCCCTTGGGCATCGCGGTTCCGCCGCTTACCACCAGCGGGACCGATCGGTCGAACTTGGGCAGGCGGCGCGTGGAAGTAATCTGGGTGCGAAGGTTCTGCACCAGGTTCGCGATCATTTCCCGGTAGTAGATGGTGAGCGCGTTATTGACCCTGTCGCCCGATAATCCATTCAGCATGCAAGACTGCTCCTTCTGCACCCTCATGCGCGTGGCCAGTTCCCCGGTAACCATTGCGGCTTGGGCATCGATATAGTCGCCGGCTTTGGGGACGCTAAAGCTGATCACCGGCACGGCCAACACCGCCAGACAGACGTTGCACAGGCCGCTGCCGCAGGAGATTCCGATGCCGCTGTAATTGGAAGCGCTCAGCTCGCCGAAAACTACCGAGAGACCCTCTTCGATGGGAGTAGCGGTGTAGTTCAGATCGGTCAGGATCTGCCCGATCGAAGCCGCGTGATAGGTCAGGCCCGGGTCGCCCGCGGCAGACGGCGCCGGCACGCTGAAGAAAACCTTTTGTCCGTCCGCTGCCGCCTTCCCAATGAGCTTTGTAATAATGCGCCGTACCACTGACAGGCTGTGAGGCTCAGCCGGGTTCAAGACGCCGCTCGCCATCGGCCGCCGCACGTCCGCGTGGAAGACCTCGGCGAACTTCTGCGCATCATTGCCGGCTACCACAATTTCGTCGCCTTCCACCTCGTGGAATACTTTCTCTTTCTGCAGGAGACCCACGGCGAGCTTAGAGTATGGCAGCGTCAAGAATGCATTCAGTTGGGAGTCGAACCGATACTCCTTGCCGGTTTTCCGGGCGGCCACAATCCGGCTCGTGCCCACGTCCAGCCCGACGGGTTGATTGTAGTCCTCATCCGTATTGCTCATGGACCTTATTCTCCTTCAGAGACGATCTGATTTAATTGAATATTGGCTGATACTAAGTCGATATTCCGCAGGTTGACACAATAGTGCGTCCATTATCGGCGCGTTGTCAATGGTAATCGGAATTTTGCAGTGCAGTTTAACACACTCGTATTCTTGAATATCCAGCCGCTCTTGGAAGGCCTGCAAAATATGGCGCACGTTAATAAAGCGTGGCGTCAATTCTCTTAAATTCAAGTCTCAAATCAAGGCAAATGAATTTACTATCAGACGCTTTTAGATAGAAAACCATAAGATACCTGCTACCCTGTAGACGTAATGGTAAGGTCTCAACCATTGGCTTCGCGGCTCTGGGCGGACTGGGCTGCGGCTATGATCGACGACCCGATTCTGCGGCTACGCTTCCTGAGAAGGCTGGCCACTGTAGAGCCCTGGCCGCGCAAGCTTGTCCTGCGGATTTTCGCGCTGCTGTTTTTTTTGGCGGTGGTCGCCAGCTGGTTCCTGGTGCCCCGGGCCGCGGCGCGAGTGTCGCCGTCTGCGGCTTCCGCGCCGGGGATACGGGCTGTATCGGTCGCGCCGCGTCTTCCGCAAGTCTGGCTGGTTGAGCAAAACCACGGTGCGGATATCTATAGCAACGGATTGCGCGTCGACAATCGCTATTCGGTTTGCACCCGCCCGAGGTCGTATGTGGCTTTTCCGCGGGACCGCCCCGATACGCAGGGGATCCAGCGGACCGAGCCTGCCGGGATCGTTTTTCATACCACCGAGAGCATGCAGGCACCCTTTGAGGCGGAGCAAAATCGCGCTCTGACCCGCATTGGAGAGTCGCTGCTGTTATATGTGCGCCGCCGGCGGGCATACAACTTCGTGGTCGACCGTTTCGGGCGCGTTTACCGTGTGGTGCCCGAGGGCGACGTGGCCGACCATGCCGGTTACTCCGTCTGGTCCGATGACGAGTGGATCTACGTCAACCTGAACGAGAGTTTCCTGGGAGTATCGCTTGAGGCACAGACTTCGCCGGCGCAGGGTCCGGAAATCAGCCCGGCCCAGGTGCGCGCGGCCGCCATGCTCATTGAAATGCTCCGTGGACGATACCAGATTGCGGCGGGGAATTGCGTGACGCACGGCCAGGTGTCGGTAAGTCCCTCCAATATGCTGGTGGGGCATCATACCGATTGGGCCTCCGCCTTTCCATTCGACCAGGTGGGACTGCCGGACAACTACCGCCGCCCCCTGCCCGCGGTGATGCTCTTCGGTTTCGCCAGCGACCCTGATTTTCGGCACCGCGCGGGCGAGCGGGTGCATGAGGGCGTGGAGTTGGCGCAGGCCGAGCTTCGTATGCGGGCCGGCGCACTGGGCATTTCGCCGGAGGACTACCGGGCGGCACTGCGGAAACAATTCCGAAAAAGGCTGGAGCAAATGCGCCAGGCGCATGCCGCCATTTCGACCGGAGTGGAATAGCGTTCCCCAGTCTTTGCCTAGCCGCATTGCTTAGCCCCATGCTTGACAGCCGGAAAAATGGCAATATAAGCAGATGCGATCAGGCATTCTCTTCACCATACTGGCCGCCGCGCCGCTACTCTCCGAGACGCGTCAAATTGTCCCGGACCAATACTACCGCACGTTCGCGCACACCAACCCGGTTCTGCTGCGGATCAAACCCGGCGACGTCATCGTCACGAAAACGCTGGACGCGAGCGGGATGAACTACCGGGGTGAACAGAAGTCCCCCGGCAGTAATCCGCTGACAGGTCCTTTTTTTGTCGAAGGCGCGGAACCCGGCGACGCGCTGATGGTCAAGTTTCGGAAGGTTCGCCTGAACCGCAACTCCGGCTACACGGCCTATCGCCTGGGTCTCTTTTCGCTGACTCCTGAATACATCGAGACCATCTATCCCAACCACTACAAGGCCGACTCCGTGCGCAAAGGCCGCGACAACGTGCTTCCGTGGGACATCGACCTTGAGCACGCCACGGTCCACCTGCGCGAGCCGGTCAGCGGCAAAGTGAAGCTCGAGTTTCCCGCGCACCCGATGCTTGGCTGTGTCGGTGTTGCGGCCCCGGGAGACTTTGCGCCAACGTCCGCGCCGTCAGGCTCCTACGGCGGCAATCTGGACTACAACGAAATCGGCGAAGGCGCCACCGTGATCCTGCCGGTCTATCATGCGGGCGGCCTGCTATTCATGGGCGATGGCCATGCGATTATGGCCGACGGCGAACCGACCGGCACCGGGATTGAAACCTCCATGGATGTCGAATTCTCGGTGGAACTGAAGAAGAACCCCCGCGTCACCGGCCCGCGCGTTGAAACCGCCGACTATCTGATCAGCGTGGGAGCGCAGCCCGAGTTCGCCAGCTCCCTCGATCGGGCATTACAAATGGCCACCACCGACATGGTCCACTGGCTGGTGAACGACTATCAACTGGAGCCGTGGGCCGCGCACCAGTTGATCGGCGCCGTCGGGAAGTATGACGTGGTTACGGTGGCGGGCACCATGGCGTTGAAGATTCCCAAGAAATATCTCAGCGCGAAGTGAGGCTCGTAGTTCGGCGAGATCGCTCTCCCTGACGGTCGCGGCTCTGATCGGAGCCGCGCGCGTGAGCAAGCGGTATCTTGTAGGTTTGTGACCAACCCTCTCCGATACAATATCCCAGGAGCCTATCGCCCCGTGAATCTACGCGCCGTCCCCCTCTTCATCCTGACGCTTTTTCTCGCCGCCTCATCCGTATTCGCGGCCGTACCCACGCCCAAGAGTTATTTCGGCCACGAGATGGGCGAAGACCGCACGGTCCTCGACTGGGACAAAGTGGTCGGCTATTTTCACGAGCTCGCCAAATCGAGCGACCGCATCCACGTGGAGGAATTGGGGAAGACGGCCGATAACCGGCCGTTCCTGGCCGCCACTATTGCGGATCGCGACACGCTGCGCCACCTGGACCGCTACATCGCCATCCAGCAAAAACTGGCCGACCCGCGCACCACCAGCCGTGCCGAAGCCGAGAAGTTGTTCCTCGAAGGCAAGACGGTGGTGCTGCTCACCTGCTCCATTCACGCCACTGAAATCGCCTCTACCCACACAGCCGTGGAGTTTGCATACCGCATCCTTACGGAAGACAAGCCGCACTACCGCGCGATTCTCAAGGACACGATCCTGCTGCTGGTGCCGTCGCTCAATCCCGATGGCGTGGATATCGTCACGCGCTGGTACCGCAAGACGCTGGGGACTCCGTTTGAAGCATCGCAGCCGCCGGAGTTGTGGCACAAATACGTGGGGCACGACAACAACCGCGACTGGTACATTTTCTCGCAGCCGGAAACGCGGCTTACCATTTCGAAGCTGCACAACGTGTGGCATCCGCAGATCGTCTACGACGTTCATCAACAGGCCGCCAACGCCTCCAGGATTTTCGTTCCGCCGTGGCTCGATCCGGTGGAGCCGAACATCGATCCCATCCTGATGCAGGAGATGAACATGTTCGGCACCATGATCGCGACCGACCTGACGGCTGCCGGAAAGACGGGCGTCTCGATCCACGCGGCGTATGATTTCTGGACGCCCTCGCGCCACTACCAGGCCTTTCACGGCGGGCCTGCGGCTGCTCACCGAATCGGCCAGCGTGCGCATCGCTTCACCCATCACCCTCTCAGCCGGCCAGATCGCCGATACTGCCCTGGGATACAACCCGCGCGAGCGTTCCTGGAACTACCTGGAGCCCTGGCTGGGTGGAACCTGGCGGCTGCGCGACATCATCGATTACCAACTGATTGCGTTTGAGTCGGTCTTGTACAACGCCGCGCTTCACCGCGAGGAGTTGCTGCGGAATTTCTATCGCGTGGCCGAACGCCAGGTGGCGCGGACCGAGCCGTGGGGCTTTGTGATTCCGGCCGATCAGCGCGACCCTGGGGCCACGCGGAAACTGGTCGAAACCCTGAAATTCGGACAGGTGGAGATCGGGAAGGGGGAGGGCGGCAGCGCCGTGATTTCCATGCACCAGCCTTATAGCGGCTGGGCGAAATCGCTGCTGGAGCGGCAGCATTATCCCGAGGACCGCCTTTACCCCGGCGGCCCACCCAAGCGGCCCTATGACGTGACCGCGCACACCCTGCCGCTGCTTATGGGCGTGGCGGTGAAAGCTGTGGGCCAGGCGGTATCATCGTCGGGCGACTGGCAGGCGCCGCTTCCCCGCGTGGGTGGGGTATTGGCGGCATCCGATACCGATTCCTGGATCGCCGTGAACCGTGCGTGGGCTGACGGTAAGCCCGTGTGGCGCGACCCGGCCAATGGAAATTTCTCGCTCGCCGAACATGCCGGATGGAAGCCGGTCCGGAGGCCTCGCGTGGCGCTCTATCAGCCCTGGCAGGCGAATATGGACGAAGGCTGGACCCGCTGGCTGCTGGAACAGTTCGGGTTCGCTTATTCCGGCGTGCGCAACGCAGACATTCAGGGCGGCGGCTTGCGGCAGAGATTTGACGCGATCGTGTTTGCCGATCAGACTGCCAACGGAATCGAGAACGGCTTCGCGGCAGGCGCCATGCCGCCCGAGTATACCGGCGGTCTCGGTCCCAAAGGCGCAGATGCACTTAAGGAGTTTGCCAACGCCGGCGGTACCCTGGTGTTCCTCAACGGCGCTACCGACTACGCCATTTCCCGATTGGGCATTCAGGCCAGGACCGTAACGCGCGGCGAATCGAGCGAGTTCTATTCGCCCGGCTCTCTGCTCAACGTCAAGCTGGATACCCGCAGCCCGCTGACCTATGGAGTGCCGGCCGATATCGCCATCTGGAGCGAGCACAGCCCCGCATGGGATACGCAGTTGCCGGTGGTGGCCCGCTATCCGGATTCGGGCCTGCTGGCCTCGGGCTGGCTGGTGGGCGAAAAAGTGATTGCGGGACGGGCTGCCATGATCGACGCCCCCATGGGCAGCCGGCCACGTGGTGCTGTTCGGCATGCGGCCGCAATACCGCGCGCAGAGCTACCTGACATTCAAGATGTTCTTCAACGCGCTGGTGTACCAGTGATCTGCTAATGCAGGATCTGCTAATTCAGGATCTGCTAATCCAGCAAATCGAGCGCGGCCTGGATCTCGCTTCGCGTGTGCAGGTCTCCCTTGCGCGTGGTCACTTCAATGCCCTGCTGGTACATAGCACGCGCCTCTTCGAGCTTGCCGAGTTTCTCCAGCGCCTGGCCGCCGTGAAAATACGCCGCGGAGTAGTCCGGATTCACGGCCATCAGGTCGCGGAATGCGCTGGACGCCTCCTCCAGATCTCCGGCGTTCTTGTACTCCATCGCCAGCCCATAGCGCAGGAAACTATCGTTCGGATTCTGCGCCACCATGTTCTTCAACGCGTCTAACCGGGTGCTTGCCATCGCTTGTGTTACTATACCTCCAAAATGTCCTGCCCCTACTTCGATCCGGTTGCGCCACAGGTTCCTCACAGCGGTCCCGAAAGCGCCATGCTGCCGCTGGGCGACGCCTGGGCCGGTATTTGCCGGGCAACTCCCGACCAGCCCTGGCAGCCGGACCATGCCACCCTTGGCCCTCTGTGCAACCTGGGCTACGCGCGCGGCAGTTGCGTCAGCTTTCCGCGAGACGACGGCCCTGACGCCGTGCGCTTCACGGTTTCCGGTGATGACGGCGCCACGGTACGTCTATATTATGTCATCGAGCGCAACCATCACCCATTCGCCCACGGCCCTCTAATACATACGAGTGCAGGCGTTCCGGCGGCAAGCCCTTTGCTCGAACGCCAGGCTCAGGCCTACGTTCAAAGCTATCTGCGCCGGAAAGCAGGCCGTGAGGGAGAATGATGGAGGGCAAACCCGTACGCGAATCGGCATCTGAATACTCCGAACTGGCTCTGCCTAACGACGCCAACGGACTGGGCAACGTGCTGGGTGGAAAGGTCATGCACCTGGTGGACCTGGCGGCAGCCCTGGCCGGCATACGCCATGCCCGCGGTCCGGTGGTCACGGCTTCCGTGGACAGCCTCCATTTTCTCCACCCGGTCCACATCGGGGAGTTGATCATCCTCCGCTCATCCGTCAATCGCGTCTTCCGCACTTCCATGGAGATCGGAGTTCACGTGGTCACTGAGAAACTGCGCACGGGCGAAAGGCTGCACACGTGCTCGGCCTACCTGACTTTCGTAGCGCTGAATGAGCACGGAAAAGTCGCACCCATCGTTCCCGTAATTCCGGAAACCGATGATGAAATACGTCGCTTTCGTGAGGCTCTGGAGCGGCGCGAATACCGCCTGGCGCTGCGCAACCGCTTAAAAGCCTAAGTTTCTTTGTACATGTATTTGATGGCGGGTTTATACAGCAGGATATTGGGCTCGCCGGTACGATTCACCTTCAAACAGCACTTGTCGTACCACTCAATGGTTCCGTGCAGCGTTTCTCCATCACGCAAGACGAACACCATTGGTGTCTTGGCCTGCATCTGCTTGACGTAATAAAAGTTCTCGGCGTTGGTTTGGTCTGGCGGGGCAGGTTTTTTTTGTTGGGGGGCGCGGCGGGGCGGCGCGATCTGTTCTTTGATCTCGTTGAGAGACGGACGAATAAGTTTACGATTGACAGCTTCCACGGGATGCCATCCTTTGGCGATTATGATTGAACCGTCGCTGCTCGCTTAAGCGGGCGGTTTAGTTGGATAGTTGTTCCGACTTGAACCCAAAAATAACACAACGGACCCGCCTCCGCAACAGACCGGCGCTACAGACCAGCGCTAATCGGAGCCGCGACCGTGAGAGAGTGGTTGTCAATAATTAGGCGGCACATGACACTACCGTGCAGGCTCGCGGTCGGACCTCTGCCGGGACCCTGTGAGCGCGCGCCAGTGATTCTTCAACCGCTCGCCGAAGCTCAGGCCGGGCGGCTGGGGCGCGGGAGCCGGATTCTGTTTCGGTAGCACCGAGGGCGCCTGCATGGTAAACGCAGGCGCGAGCGCTTCGCAGGGACGTTCCGCCGCAAACCGGATCACGTTAGTCAGCAGCGCATACTCCCGCCGGTACCGCTGGCCGTCTTTCTTCTCCAGGCAAATCGAAAAGCCGGGGTACTTTGCGGCCTGGGTCTTGGAAGAGAAATCGACTTCCTTGAGCAGCACCGGCGCGTAGCCCTTCAGGTTGCGCTCGATATACCCGGTTTCGTAGCGGTGGTGCCGCAGGCTCCAGACGAAAACCCGGAAGCTGTCGAAATCCCAGGGCTGGGAACTGTTGCTGGTGGTGGTCCATAACCAGATGTTCTTCTGCTGATCGCCGTCGGGGATTTCGCCCAGCGAAAAATAAGAAACGATCCGGCGGCCTTCGGCATACTGCGCCACCTCATCCGGAATCGCCATCACCAGGCGCCGCGTCAGCACCCAACCGGATTGCCCGTTGGCCGTGCGAATCAGGCTCCAGTCGTCGGTGGGCGCGGGCGGCTTGGTTTCGGGCTCATCATCGGCCGGCGCCGGTTCATCGGGCGAATCCGGCTTCGAAAGATCCAGCCAATCGCCAGGCAGCGCGGGTGGCTTCGGCATGGGAGGCGGGGGAATCGCCGGCTGCTTCCTGGCCTGTTTCTTCTCCGCAGCCCTGGTTTTCTTTTTAGGCGGCGGCACGATCAGGCGTTTGCGCGGCGCATCCGCCCGGGGCGTCACCACGTGAATCAGCACGTCCATCTTCTCTTTCTCTTTGACCTGCAGAAAGCTGGGTGATTGACGCGCCGGCTGCGTATGTACGTTAACGTCGCCGAAGGTGGTGGCCACGCCCTGCACGGGCAGTTTCGCGGCCCGGTCCGCCAGTTCCTTGAGGCTCACCATGTCGGCCTGCGCCAGCAATTGCCGTTCGTCGGCCCAGCCTTCGACGCCGTGGGGTGTCCGCACGCGCAAAAACCGCCGGCGGTTTCCCAGAATCTCCAGGCGATCTCCATGCTTCACCGTGGCCACGGTGGACGACTGCAGGGGAATCTCGCTGCGAATCTTCAGGGTAGCTGGCCCGACGTACGCCTCCCCAATGGATGGCGAGGGCGGAGGACCGCTGCTGCGGCAACCGGCTAGAATCACCAGCGCGGCCGCCACGCCAACCTGTCTTAGGGAACCGGAGTGCACACCTACTTATGAGTTTACTCCGTACTGTTCGAAGAAGTGGGCAATCGTCATAATGCCCATGTAGTAATTCTCGATTTTGTATTTCTCGTTGGGCGAATGCAGCCCGTCGTCCGGCAGGCCGAATCCCATCAGGATCGTCGGTATGCCCAGATGGTTGGCGAAATCCCCCACAATCGGAATTGACCCGCCGGAACGAATGAACACCGTGGGCTTGCCGAAGACGTCGCCGAACGCCTCCGCGGCCACGGAAATCGCGGGATGGCCAGGGTTCACCACCAGTCCCGGAGACGTGCTCAGCACGCGCACTTCGGTGCGGATCCCCCTGGGTGTGTTCTTTTGCACCCACTCGCGAAACGCCGCCACCACCTGGTCCGGATCCTGCCGGGGCACCAGCCGGATGCTCACCTTCGCCACCGCTTTGGCGGGAATTACGGTCTTGGCGCCGGCTGCCGTGAAGCCGCCCGCGATGCCATGCACTTCAAACGTCGGCCTGGACCACACCCGCTCCAGCACGGAACGGTCCGGTTCGCCGGTAAGCTCGGAGGAGCCGACTTCCTTCGCCAGGAATTCCCGCTCCTCAAACGGCAAGCTTTTCCAACTCGCCAATTCGGCCGGCGCCGGCTCTTCCACCGCGTCGTAGAGGCCCGGAATCCGGATCACGCCGTTCGCGTCCTTGGCCTTCGCCAGCAGTTCGATCAGGCCGTAAACCGCGTTCGGCGCGGCCCCGCCGTAGAGGCCCGAATGCAGATCGCGCACGGGGCCGGCGGCTTCCACTTCCATGTAGATGAGGCCGCGCAGACCGATGCACAGGGTGGGCATGCCTTCGGCGTACATCGCGGTGTCGGAAACCAGCGCTACATCCGCGCGCAGCTTTTCCGGGTTTTCCGCGACGTACCTGGCGATGGAAGCGCCGCCCACTTCTTCCTCGCCTTCCACCAGGAACTTCACGTTCACGGGCAGCGTGCCGTTGACTGCACGCAACGCTTCTATGGCCTTGATGTGCATATACATCTGGCCTTTGTCATCGGCCGTGCCGCGCCCGTAGAGATTGCCGTCGCGCTCGGTCGGTTCGAAAGGAGGGCTGCTCCACAACTCCAGCGGGTCGGCCGGCTGAACGTCGTAATGCCCGTAGCAAAGCACCGTGGGCTTACCCGGCGCGTGCATCCAATCGGCATAAACCAGCGGGTGCTTGCCGGTGGGAATCAGCTGGACATGCTCCATTCCCACCCTCCGCAAGCCATCGGCCACAAATGAGGCGGCGCCATCGATATCCGCACGATGCTCCGGCAGTGTGCTGATGCTGGGTATTCGTACGAACTCTTTCAGCTCATTGAGGAGCCGTGGCTGGTTCTCTTTGACGTATGCGTCCGTGGCGGCCGACATGGTTTCTCCGTGGGAGAAACCATTATACGGCGGCCGGCAGCACTTACTCATGTTGGAGTGGCGCCCCTGAACGTGGGTTTCGGCGCACAAGGTGGTCGAAGCGACTAACTATTGGACAAGGTCAATGCTCGCGATAGTCCGCGAACCGGTGCGCCATTGGTTCACCACCTTACCTTTCACGTCCACTTCGATGATACGCCGGCCCGTATAATCGTTAATCAGAATTCCGCCTTCCGGAAGAAACGCAAATCCCGAAGCCCAGCCCATCTGGATCGCCGGGTCCGCACCCCCGATGCTGCGCACGATCTTTCCGGAGCGATCGACCTCCACCAGCTCTCCAGGATCCGAAAGGCTCATGACGGTGTTGCCGTTCGCAAGCCGGCGGCCCATGTACAGTTTGCGGTTCCTGCCGTTCGGCGCCTGCCATTGCCAAACGATATTTGCGGCCTGGTCGACTTCGATCAATTTGCCCTCAGCCTCGATAGCAATCAGTGTGGTGCCCTGGTCGGTGCGATGCGCATTGCGCGACCGCATATTGGCGAGATCGGAGTTTTCGAATTTCCAGACAATTTGCTTGCCGGCAGTTACTTCAATCACTTTGCCCAGTTTGGCGTCACTGATTAGCGTGTTGCCATTGGCGAGGCGTTGCGCGGCGATAGGGTGCTCCAGACCTTCCGAATACGTCCAGACCTCTTTGTGGTCACCATCGATCTCAACCACCTTCTTCTGCGGATTGATCGTGAAGAGCACATGGTGGTTTGGGAGAGCCTGCACGTCATGCCCGTGATCGTTAGGCGCCTTCCAGAGAAGCCTGGCCGACGGCCATTCGATCTCCGCAATCTCGCCGTTTGGTCCGTGATCGGAGATCAGCAGCGTATGACGAATCGGCTTCGGCTTCAGGTATTTGTCGAACCACGCGAAGGCGCGATCGTCGGCGCGCTGGGCATCGGCGCCCTTGAATCCGTGACCCGCACCGCTGATAGTCTCAAGCTCCGCCGGCACGCCAGCCCCGATCAGCCGCTCGATGATCCACAAGGGACTGCTCGTAGGCCACATAGTTGTCGGCGGTGCCGTGGATCGCAAGAATTGGCGCCGCGTTGGGTGTGACCCAGTTGAGCGGGCTCGAACGAATGTGGGCCAGCCGTTCATGGTCCAGATCGCCTCCGAGAAACTTCGGAAGGACTTCGGCGGCGTCAACCGATTTGGAATATGACTGTGTGAAGTCGGTCGGTCCATACTCGTCTACGACGCATTGCACGGCGCTCGATTGATCGCGATTCGGGCCGGAGCCTTCAAACTCGTCCACGCCGGCGGTGAGGCCGAGCATCAACACAAGATGACCACCGGCGCTTCCGCCGAGTGCGCCGATGTGCTTCGAATCGAGGTTGTATTTCATCGCGTTGGCGCGAAGAAACCGGACTGCGGCCTTCACGTCCTGAACGGCGGCGGGAAACTGATTATGTGGCGAGAGCCGGTAATTGGCGGTTGCGGCGACGTACCCGTGCTCAGCGAGTTTGATGGCCAGCGGAATATAACTCTCCTTTGCACCGGCGCGGAAACCACCGCCGTGAACCAGCAAAACGGCGGGACGGGCGCTGTTGGAGGACTCGCGCGGGCGGAATATGTCGATCGTCTGCCGGCCACCGACGGCCGAGTACTCAACGTCGCGTTCGGCGAGGACTGTGTCCGGGATTTTGGGGGCGTCGGGGGACTGGGCAAGCAGGGCACGGGAGAACGCCAATAAGAGAATCAGGAAACGAGTACGCATCGAGGCGACTATACGTGATTGGACTGCTTCAGTCAAAGGGGGCGACGACAGCCGGAGGAAATTGAAAGGCTCCGCAGGCGATAAAATTGAAGTGCCGAATGAGCCCATTTCGAATAGCGCTCGCCAACATCCAATATCCGGCGACTCCGGATGAGTCGATCGCGTTGGCCGAGGAGGCAATCGCTCAAGCCTCCATCGAGCGCGCCGGCCTCATCTGCTTTCCGGAATGTTTCATTCCCGGCTACCGCGGCATGGGGAAGTTGGTCCCGCCCCCCGATCCGGCCTTCCTCGAACATGCGTGGTCCGCAGTTGCATCGTCCGCCGCGAAGGCTGATCTCGCGGTGATTCTCGGCACCGAACGCATCGTCGATGGGGCGCTGTTGATCACCGCTCTGGTCATCAACCGGGATGGGAGCATCGCGGGTTTCCAGGACAAAGTGCAGATCGACCCCTCCGAGGAGGGTACCTATTCGGCCGGCTCAGGGAGGCGTGTATTCCAAACCGGCCCTCTGACATTCGGTATCGCCATTTGCCATGAAGGTTGGCGCTATCCGGAAACGGTCCGCTGGGCCGCCCGGCGCGGCGCACACATCGTGTTCCACCCGCATCTCCACGAAGCCGCGCCAGGCGATTACCGCCCTTCGAGTTTCGCCGATCCCGCCAACTCATTCCATGAGAAGGCAGCCCTGTGCCGCGCCGCCGAGAACACCTGCTTTTTCGCAACCGTGAACTGTGCGAGCGCTGGGTCGCCGACTACTTCAGCGGTGGTGCGGCCAGATGGGACGCTGCTGAGCTACCAGCCATACGGCAAGCGAGGGCTGTTGATCGCGGACGTCGACCTTACTGAGGCTACCGGTCTGCTGGCGACTCGCTGCAAATCCTGTTAGAAGCTCCGAGGTTCCGCGGCACTTCCCGGATAGCGACTTAGCGGAGCAAGCTGGCTCACCAGTGGCCTGGAATCGTCAAAACATGAGCATGGTTTGCGCGAGGAAGAGACTGCTGAATCCTTTCGGACCCTGGTCGTGCTGGGCGCCGGTATTTGCACCGACCTTTAGATGCTTGCCCCAGTGGAAATTCAGGCCTGCGAGATAAGCGATCGAGGTCGTATTCGGCTTGTGGATGTTCGTGGTCAGCCAATCCGCCCGAGTCAGGGGTTCCCAGCGGGGCGAAAGACGCCAGGCGCCCAGCGCGTACCCGCCTCGGCGTTCGAGGGTGCCGTCGCGCGCCCAAATCTGTTCGGCGCGCAGGTGGATCGGTCCGTGATCGTAGCTCCCCTCCGATTCCATGCGCCGCTTTTCCGCTCCTGCGGGGGCTGAAAAACTCCCATACCAGTCGCCGCCCGCCGTCAAGCCTGGGAGCGGGTGTACGATCACACGTCCAGCGGTGGCATGGTAATGCACGGTGGGCGAGTCCACCAGAATTCTGCCTCGGAACACGCCCGCGGCGTAGTCTACCAAAGGTCCTTTGCCCCGGTACAGGGTTCCCGCGAGTTGCAACCCCATGTCCCGAGCTTGGACGCCCGTGTCGCGGCCCGGTGCCAGGCCATTGATGGCGCGGGCCCGAGCAATAGGGATGTTCAAGTTGTCCGAGATCAAACTTTCTGCGCTGAATGGAATCTTGAATTGGCCGCCAGTCAGGCGGATGGACCGCGAGAATTTCCAGGTCAGCGCGGCGTCCATGAGATACGGCCGCTTCACTACATCAACTTGAACAATGTAAGACAGTTTCGAAAGAGGATCGCCGGTTAGGATCAGCCGGGCGCGACGGATCTCCAGGCGGTCTGGGGTACCTTCCTGGTTGGTGAAGCGGCCTTGAATATAGCCGTGGATTTGGAACTCCTGTTGCCCGCGCAGGCACGTTGAACAAAGCAAGGCCAAGGCCAGTCTTTTCCAAAGTAGAATCACTTGGAACAGTGTAACTGACCTCTCAGCCGGGACCGGGACGCGCAAGACAAGAAATTCTATGCTGCCCGGGCCAACTCCCCACCAAAGTCGGGTCATTGACGGTTGGCGGGAGATTGTACTTTGCAATATTGTGCCTGTCGATGCCGCGCTGTCCGCTCTACGTGTGTCTCTACTCGGTGACGCATCTAGTGTGCCCGTGAACCTGTCGGTGCAATAGGTGGCACACGCCTTGGGCGTAGCTACCTGTACTACAGCGACTTAATCCGCGCGGACAACGCACATACCAGCGACACTCAGGGAAACTCCCTAATTGACTTGGCTCTCGTGTCGCCGTACACTTCACACACTTGTAAATAGTGCGAAGCGCGGGGACGTCGGTTCGTAGCGCCGACAGTGTGCTTTAACGTGCAAACGTTTCAGACCGCTTTGTGAGGTGGTACATGACATCAGGATCGTTTTCTCTGCGAGGAGCTCTGCTGGCCCTCGCCTTGTTGGTATCTCTCTGCGCAGTTTCGTCCGCGCAGGACTATCGGGGTAAGGTTCAAGGCACCGTGACAGATCCTAGCCCGGCCGCTATCACAGGCGCCAGCGTCACCTTGAAGAACGTCAACACCGGAATTGAAACCGTCAAGGAAACAGATTCATCCGGCCACTATCTTTTTGATTTCGTGCAACCTGGAACGTATGCCATCACTGTCGGGATGGCAGGATTTCAGAGGTATGTGAACGATAACGTCACCGTCCTGACTCGCGGCGATGTCACCGTGAACGCGACTCTCACCGTGGGCGCCGTCACGTCGGCCGTTGAGGTGAGTTCCGGCATCGGAGCGGTGGAGTTCAATACCTCCACGATGACTACTACCATTCAGGGGGGAATGATACAGGATCTCCCGGTGTTGGCGCGAAATCCCTTTACGCTGGCCTTATTGAATCCCGCGGTGGTGAACCAGTACTGGGATATCGCCCATCGCAACCCTTTCTACATGTGGTCGAACGGCGGAATGAACATTGGGGGTCCGACGGGCGGCAAGAATGATCAGGAAATGGATGGCACCACGCTAAACATCTCTGCCCGCGGTTCTTATAACGCGCCGATGGACGCCGTGCAGGAAGTGGCGGTTCAGCAGAATGCCATGGACGCCGAGTTCGGCTTCAGCGCCGGCGGCACCATCAATCTTTCCACCAAGGCAGGCACCAACGGGATTCACGGCACCGCCTACTATTTCGGCCGCAACCCGTTCTTCGACGCGCTCACCAACCGCATCACTCGCGACGTCGGCGTGGTCCGGCAGAACATTTATGGCGGCAGTATCGGCCAACCTGTCGTCAAGAACAAGCTTTTCAACTTCTTCGCCTACGAGAACTGGAAGGTGAAGCAGCCCTCAAGCAACCAGTCGACAGTTCCCACAGCCGCCGAACGCACCGGCGATTTCTCCCAGGCGCTGACGCCACAGGGGCAGTTGCAGCAGATCTATGATCCCTTCAGCACGGTGTTTGATGCAGCTGGATCCACGGCGACGCGCACACCGTTCCCGGGCAATATCATACCTAAGAATCGCATGGACCCTGCGGGAGTGAAGGCAGTCAATGACCTTTGGATGCCCAACAATCCGGGCAGTGACCTTTCAGGCCTGAATAACTTTAAGAAGGCTTACCCGTGGTGGGAGAACTACTGGAACCTGACCGACCGCGTGGACTACAACATGAGTGAAAAGTGGCGCTTCTTTTCACGCTTCAGCAAGTTCCAGACTCGCCTGGACAATCCTAACTGGGGAGGCACCATTGCTGTACCCTCGGACAACGGCGGCATCATGGATGCACTAAATGGGGCGGTAGATGTGCTCTACATGCTCAGCCCCAAGACCACTGTAAACGTCCGCTTCGGCGTGATCTACATGGAAGACGATTACGCTTCGCCGTGGGCCCAGGTGCCCACTAGTGTATGGGCCGGCTTCTGGCCTAACAGCAGTTGGTATAAAGGGGTCATCAATGCCGAGCAGGGAATCTACTACCCGCACTTCAGTTTCAACGGAAACGGCAGCGCCGGCTCTGGCATCGGCGGTTGGTGGCTGGTGCATGGGCGTTCCTATAACCCGACAGTAAATGTGTCGCACGACACCGGCATTCACCACATCAAGGCAGGCTGGCAGTTGCGCTACTCCTATGATCAGGACAACGCCAACTCCGGACCCGGCGGCCTCAACTTCAACTCCATCGACACCGGCAAATCGTTCCTCGGCTACGATGCCACTCAGTCGGGGAACATGTATGCCTCGGCGCTTCTCGGCGTGCTTCATAACGGGGACAACGGCACCGGCGGCTACGCCAATATCGCTCCGAATCTCGACATGCGGCAGCAGCAGTGGGGCCTCTATTTCCAAGACGATATCAAGCTCACCCGCAATCTCACACTGAACCTCGGTTTGCGCTGGGAACGGGAAACCGGGCCCGCCGAGCAGCAGCGCCAACTGGTGAAGACTTTGAACCTGACTCAGTCGATTCCGGAACTGCAAGGCATAACCATGCCGTCAGAAGTCACGGCAATCGCCAAGGTGCCCTACAAGTTCAATGGCGCCATGGTGTACACCAGCAATTCCGATCCACGCATGTACGATGCCCCCTGGACCACCTTCCTGCCGCGCGCCGGATTGGCCTTCCGCCTTAACGATAAGACATCGATCCGTGCCGGGTACGCCCGCTACGCGGTGCCATGGGTTACCGTCCATGCCGAGACGGGTGGACTGCCGACCTACGGTTTCTCACAGTCCACCTCAGTGCTGGGGCCGCTCCAAGGCACGCCCCGCGCGCTGGCGAGCGATCCATTCCCGGCTAGCAACCCCGTCGTGCTGCCTTCCGGCAGCGGGTTGGGCCGCTACACCCAACTGGGGAACGATATCAGCTTTTGGGATGGAAACACCATGAAGACAGCGCTGAACGATCGTTTGAACTTCAGTGTCCAGCGGCAGGTGATGGAACAACTGTTCGCGGAAGCCACGTTCTTCATGCACTTCGGCCACAACGTCCAGGATGGCAGCATGTGGGGCGGCAGCAACGGGTTCAACCTCAACCAGGTCGACCCCAACCTGTTCTACCAGTTCAAGGGGCAAATGGATCAGTCAGTAGCGAATCCGTTCTACAATCTGCCGGCCAACATCATGCCCGGATCGTTGCGGACGCAGCCGACCGTGGCGGTGAGCCAGTTACTTCGCCCGTATCCGCAGTATGGCGATCTCACCGTGTTAGGTTGGCCGGGTGGCACCGATCACTACTACGGCCTTGCCCTGAAAGCCGAACGCAAGATGGCGAAGGGGCTGGCATTCATGGCCGGCTACAACTACAACCAGGAGTACCATTCGCAATATTTCAACCAAGTGGACACGTACAACAACAAGTACACCATGTGGGACCGGGGGCAGCCGCGGCACAACTTTACGTTTGCCGGCACCTGGGAAATCCCGATCGGCCGCGGGCGTCAGTACCTGAACCATGTAGGCCGCGCGGTGGACGCGGTGATTGGCGGATGGGCCACCAGCCATATCCTGATGGCCCACAGCGGAAACCTGATGTTGTTCAATCAGGCGACAGTCACCGGCGATCCGCGCCAAAACGTCCCGGCCGGCTATTACTTCAATCCGGCGGTTTTTGCGGTACCTCCCGCGTACACGCCGCGGACCAACCCCTTTTATTACGACGGGCTGCGCGGACCGAAGTTCTGGCAATTGGACTCGACCGTGGTGAAGTACTTTAAAATCTCTGAACGGGCCAAGTTCGAACTTCGCCTGGAGATGTTCAACACCACGAACTCGTTCATGCCCAGCGATCCGGATACCGGCATCGGTAGCGGCACGATGGGACAAAGCACGTGGGTAGCAAATGGCAACTACGGCCGCGAGATTCAGTACACCGGCCGCATCCACTTTTAGTCTGACCCGGTTGTGCAAGCGCGACTCGACTTACCGCGCCTGCTTGACAGCCCTCACGAAGCAGACTAGAGCGCCCGGATGAACGCGACCACGTCTGCCTTTTCCTGCGCGGTCAGTTTGGTTTCGAGCATGAGATTGAAGAATTCCACGGTATCCTCCAGTGTGAGCAAGCGGCCATCGTGGAGGTACGGCGGGCTGTCCTTAACTCCGCGAAGCGGGAATGTCTTGATAGGGCCGTCAGAGGCGGCCATCATGCCGTTCACCAAACGCGGCTTATAGAAGCGCTCAGCCTGCAGATTGTGCATCAGGTTGTCAGTGTAATAAGGTGCCGGGTGACAGCCGGCGCAGCGGGCTTTCCCAAAGAAGATCTCCTGGCCACGCAGTTCGCCGGCGGTCGCTTTCCGCGTGTCCAGTTTGCCTTCGATGTTCAGCTTGGGGGCCGGCGGAAAATCCAACACTTCCTGAAACTCGGCCATAGCGTGGACCTGGCTTCCCCGATCGAGGATGTTTACGCCCTTCTTCATCGCGATCACCGGATCGCCATCGAAGTAGGCGGCGCGCTGCTCAAACTCGGTAAAATCCTCCACCGTCTTCAGAGCGCGCTGGGAGCCGAACAACCGTTGCACATTCACACCGCGTAGGGAAGGTGTATTGATGCGGTGACGAAACTCCTGGGGCCGGATGTCCCCCACCAGGTGCGTGGCGCGGTTGGTGTGTCCGTTGGCGTGACAGTCCAGGCATGCTACACCGCGGCTGGCCTGAACCGTACGGCGATCCTCGGTTTGGTTGTACTGCTGTTGCGCAAAGGGTGTAACCAGCAGCCGTAGTCCTTCGAGCTGCTTAGGATTGAGGATGCCGTTGAAGAGCTCATAGAAGTTGTCAATGGTGACCAGCTTGCCTTTCGACACGTCGCCCAAATCGGGGCGGGTAGTGAGATAGATCGGCGGCGGAAATTCGGGAAGGAAGTGGTCGGGTATGTCGAAGTCCAGGTCAAAACGCGTCAGGTCCCGGTTCTCTTGCTTCTTGATTTCATCAATTTCAAACTTCGGGAAAAGCATTCCGCCCTCTCCGTGATTGGGGTGCGGGAGTGGAAGAAAACCGGCGGGGAAGATATCGCGGGCTTTGATCTGGTCGGGAGTCAGTTGCGAAAGCTGGTCCCAGTTGACTCCCGAGGCGAGTTTGACACGCACGCCCTGCTGAATCGCCTTATTGCGCGACATAGTGAGACCGGGCGCGGGATTGTTACTCAGGTCATAACGCTCGGCCAGAAGCGCCAATTGACGTTTGACGATGTCGGCCTTCGCAGCCGACATACGGCTCATAGTGGTGGCAAATGCCTCATGGATATCGACGGGGGCATAGCTGGACGGCGGCATTTTATCCTGGCCCAAAAGAACGCCCAATCCAACTGCCAATCCGCCCGCCAATACGGTACGCCGCAACCAACTTGTCTCAATTCGCACGGTTCTCCTCCTTGCTCCACCCTGATCTTTCTGCGACCGGGGTCCTGTTGACGTCCACACTCGGGCTAAGAGATTATTCCAAGAGACTCAAGAAAAATTGTGGAATTTTCAACCGTTTGCGGTGTGGTTCCAAAGGAAGGAGCTTATTTGCCGTCGTTCGCGGATTGTATATTGGCTTGTCATGCATCCCTGTACCGCTATGCCCGGTCGCTGTGTGGCGAGCCGCGGGAAGCTGAGGAGTTGTTGCAGGAGACCTACAAGCGGGCGCTGGCGGCGAAGCGGAAGCCGGCGGCAGCCGATGCCGATGAGATTCGGCCTTGGATTTTCACGATCATGCGGCACGTCTGGCAGAATGAACGGAGACGGATGGCGCGGTGGCAGGAGGACTTGCTGGAGGACGCGGCGGCTCTCGCTTCCGTCGAGAACGTCGAACTGGCGATGAGCCGAAAGCTGCTGGTTTCCGAGGTTCGAGCGGCGGTGGACTCGCTGCCGGTGCCGTGGCGGGAGATTATCGTGATGCGCGATATGGAAGATCTTTCCTACTCTCAGATCGCCGCCGTTCTTGGCTGCCCGATCGGCACGGTGATGAGCCGCCTGGCACGCGCCCGGGCGGCGTTGCGGCAATTGTTGACGCCTCGGATGCCGGAGGTGCGGCGATGATGAAATGTTCGGAGATCCGGCCGCGGATTTCGTTGTATGTGGATAGGGAGGTGACCGGCGCGGAGGCCCTGGACTTCGAAGCGCACCTTATTGATTGCACGGACTGCCGGCGTGCCTATGACGAGCTGCGTGAAACGGTGGATGCCGTCCGCGGAGCGCGTCCGCTATATGAAGTGCCGGAACGGAGCTATTCGGCTGTCCAGGGGATAGTGGCAAATTGTGAGCGCCGGCAGAAGCAGCGCCGTTGGATACCGGCGGCGGCAGCGGCGGCTGTGTTGGTCGCAGCCGCCATGCTGTGGCTTTCAGCCGGACTGTCGGGGTACGAGAAATTCGCGGCGCAGGCGCATCGCAACTACGCACGAGGGGCGTTTCCCCTGGACGTTGCGTCGAACCAGCCCCAGGTGGTGTCAAAATGGCTGGAGCCCCGGGTACCATTTCACTTGACGCTGCCTAATTATCCGGAAGGCGGACCGAAACGGTATGCTCTGGCTGGCGCGCGGCTGATGCAGTTTCGGGGGGAGGATGTCGCTTACCTGGCGTACGAGATGGATCGCAAGCCAATCTCGCTGTTGATTTCGTCATCGTCACGCGTCATGCCATCGGGTGGAGAGACTTATCAATCCGAGGGGTTGACGTTCTATTTCTCATCAGAACAAGGCTTGAGAATCATAACCTGGAAAGATAAGGGGCTGACATACGCGCAGGTCTCGGATCTGAATGTGAAGGGCGCTGAGTCTTGCGTGATATGCCACGGAGCCGAAGGCGAGCGGCGGAAATTCGAGGGACTGGGAAAGCGCTTGTAAGATCGCCGCTCCGAGGCCTCCAGGCAGTCGAACATGATATTTTTGTTGCAAGAGTTAATCGAATGATTCAAAAAGCGGCAGCCGTGATAATCGGCTCAGGCGCGCTGGGTTCCAGTGTTGCCTATCACCTGGCAAAACGCGGCATCTCACCTGTCGCCCTGGTCGACAAACATGAGATCGCTTCGCAAACCTCGCCTCGTGCGGCGGGTTTGACCTCGCAGATTCGCCAATCGGAATTGATGACTCAACTCGCCAGGATGGCGGTTGAAAAGATCAAGAATTTCACCGCCGAAACAGGCGAGGAACTGGTCTATTTTCAGTCCGGCTCCTTGAGGATCGCCCGGACTGCGGAGCACGAACAGCAGTTGCGGCGCGATGTCGAGCGCGGCCAGAAGCTGGGTGTGGACGTTGACTTCGTGTCCCCTGCCAAGGCGCGACAGTTGATGCCGTTTTTCGAGCCGGCCGGCATTCGGGCCGTGACTTATGCCCGGGGCGATCTTTACCTGGAGCCCGGACAGTTACCCAGAGGCTATGCGTTCGCCACAGCGAAACTCGGCGGCGTGCTTCTCCCAAACACCACGGTCACCGGCTTTGGTGCGGAGGACGGACGTGTTACCAAGGTGATCACCGACCGCGGCGAGATTCAATCCCCGATTGTCGTCGACGCAGCCGGCGCCTGGTTGCGTCTTGTCGGCAGCCTTGCCGGCTCGCGGGTGGGCGCGATTGCTACGCGCCATCAGTTGCTGATCACCCACCCGATTCCCGGTGTCGAGCCACATCACGCGATCGCACGCGTGATCGATTGCAATGTCTACATCCGTCCTGCCGATGGCGGCCTGATGGTGGGCGGCTACGAATCCGATCCATTGCAGTTCGACATGGCGAATCTACCCTCGGACTTCAGTATGGGAGATTTGCCGCTCGATTTGGCAGTGCTTCGCCGCCTCATCGGCCTGGTGGCCGATCAGTTCCCTATCCTCCGCGAGATCGCCATTAAAGAACATCGAGGGGGCCTGCCCACCATGACTGCTGACGGCGAGCATATCGTGGGGCCGCTGGCGGAGCTTCGCGGTCTTTACGTGGCTGGCGGATGTTGCGTCGGTGGGCTGACGATCGCGCCCATTATCGGAGACTTGTTGGCTGAATGGATTATTTCTGGCAAACCCCGGATGGATCTATCGCCACTCTCACCGGCGCGCGTTGCGGTCCAAACTACTGCCGAGGCCGCGCTTCGCGAAGACTGCCGCCAGCAGTACGCCTTCCACTACTGGCCGAAACAATCCCGCCCGGCCCTTGATCGTTGATCGTGATCGTTGATCACCGAATCTACTCGAAACCGCGAGGCAAGGTAATCCGATATGATGTTCAATCTCCCTTCGGTTCCGAAAGTATCGGGTGTAATTCGAATTCGACATGCTTAGGCCATATAGTTCCAGCCGCGCAGAAATCATAGTCGTCGTCCTGATGATCGTTTGCAGCGTGATGAGCTATTTCGATCGCACGATCATGTCTATTGCTGGTCCGCAGATCATGGAGGAGTTCCACCTGTCGGCGACGCAAATGGGGAGTATTTATTCGGCATTCGGCCTGAGCTACGCGCTCATGATGATACCCGGAGGCCACGTCGCGGACCGGCTCGGTCCCCGGCTCACTCTGCTGCTGGTGAATTTGTCAGCCGCTCTCTTTACGGGTTTGACATCGCTGGGAGGTAAGCCGGGAATCGGTTCCGTTCTGGGGGTCTTGCCGGCTTTTTTCGCGATTCGTCTTGCGTTAGGAGCCGGGACCGCACCACTCTATCCCGCCTGTGCCAGGATGAGCGCACACTGGATTCCCATTGCGCATCACGGCCGCGTGCAGGCGCTGATTATTGCCGGCTCATCCATGGGTGGCGCGGTTTCGCCGATTCTATTCGCCTGGCTCATCAGCCTTTATAGGTGGCGCATCTCGTTTGTCATAGCTGCTGTTGCCACTGCCACCCTGGCTGTGGTGTGGTACTGGACTGTTCGTGACTACCCCGCCGGTATCCGTCCAGCACAAAGCAGCACCCACCCGGCAGAAACCGGCACCTCCATCCAAGAGCAACCTGTCAGCGCCTGGCACCGGCTATTCACGAATCGAAACCTCATGCTCCTGACATTGGCATACTTCTGCCTGGGCTATTTTCAATTCATCTTCTTCTATTGGATCTACTACTATTTCGGGCAAGTTCGTCACGTCGGCTTCAGCCAGAGTGCGAAGTACACCACCATCATCTTCTTGACAATGGGGATCATGATGCCGTTAGGCGGATGGATCTCTGACCGGCTAACCCGATCATACGGGGCGAGAATCGGCCGGCGTCTTGTTCCGATGGTTGGGCTGAGCCTGGGAGCTCTCCTGCTGCTAGTCGGTACAGCCGCTCCCGGAACAGCCGCTGCGGTTCTATCGCTGTCGCTCGCCACCGGGTTCGCGTCCTGGTGTGAAGGGCCATTCTGGGCTTCCGCAATCGACGTGGCGGGTAAGCAGGTGGGCGCTGCATGCGGGATCCTGAATACCGGCGGAAACATAGGCGGCTTTCTTGCGCCCATCCTGACACCCTATATAGCTTCCCGAGCCGGATGGTCTTGGGGCTTATACGCGGGCAGTATAATGGCGATCGCGGGCGTGATTGCATGCTATTTTGTCGATCCAACTGGCCAGAAGAATGAGTCTGGAAAGACATAGCCGTTCTGGCCACAACTTCACGATTCAGTTTCCGGCGACTGCTTCTCACGCCCGCCCATGAACTGATGCAGGGCGAAGGGGACTTCGTCGGGATGTAACGCGCACCAGACGACGATGCGCTCGAATTTGACGGTATCGTCAGCGATGGCGCTGATTTCCATCAGCTCGGTATCGATGATCTTCGGGTCTCGCATAGAATTTCTAGCATGGCACACATCGGTACCGTTGACACGTAGCTGCAGCGCGAGATCAGCCGCATGAGGCAAGGGCGGAGTCGGCGATTCGCACCTAATTCGCAGGGCGGATACAATACAACATATTCTGGCCGCGCAGGTACATGCTATTCCCTGCCACTGCCGGCGTAGCGATGAACATGTCGTCACCCATGCTGTTGGTCGCGAGCACTTCGAACTTCTCGCCCATTCTCACTACTACGACATCGCCCTGCTCGGTAGCGATATAGAGTTTGCCATTCACCGCCACGGGAGAGGACTTCAGACTATACGCGCCGGATAGACGCTGCTGGTGGTAATACGGGACGCCGGTGTCGGCCTTGAACGCGGACAGCATCGCGGTGTCACTGATGAAGTACAGTATGTCGTCCTTCAGGACGGGCGACGGGTTATACGGAATGCCGCGATTGTTGCTCCAGAGGACCGCGTCGGTTCCTGTCAGCACGCCCTGTCGGTCGATCCGTATGGCCATCAGGTTGGGTCTCTGAAATCCGGTCATGGCAAAGACCACGCCATTGGCCGAAACCAGCGATGGAATCGAATTCAGCCCCAGTCCAGCGCATTCCCAGTTCACCTTTCCGGTTGCGGGATCGTACGAGGTCACCTTGGTGCCGGCGACTAACAACTGCTTCCTGCCATTGTAAGTGGCCATCAGCGGCGGCGACCAGGACGAGGGCTCGTCGCGATTCACGCGCCAAAGTTCCCGGCCGTTGTTTTTATCCAGGGCAATCAGGTGAGAGTTTTGCTCCTGATCGAACTTCAGATAGAGCGTATCGCCGTCAATCATGGTCGGCGTGCCTTCGCCGAATTCGCCGCGTTTGTGCATCTGGGGAAAATCTTTCTGCCATTCAAGCTTGCCGTCCAGATCGTATACAAAGATGCCGCGGGACTCCCAGAAGAAGTAGACTCGCTTGCCGTCGGTCACGGGAATGTTCGAGGCATAACTGCCGTAAGGGACCTGATAAGCGTCCGGAGGCGTCACGGTTTTCGGCGAGCGCTCCCACAGAACCTTGCCGGTATTGCGGTCCAGGCACATCACCAGAAGCCTGTGCTCTTTGCGGATGGCGGGCGCGTATCCATCGGCCGCGCCGGTGGGAATCGCGGTTGAGAGAAAGATCCTGTCGCCCCAGATAACTGGCGAGGAGTGCCCGCGGCCGGGGATACGTGTCTTCCAAGCCAGATTCCTGGTCAGGCTGAATTCCAGTGGCACATCGCCCCGCGCGACGCCGTCGCGGTTGGGACCACGATAGTGCGCCCAGTCGTCATCGGCGGCGAAGAGTGTGATAGCGGTTAACAGGGCAATAGCAAGACGCATTCTGACAAGCGCCGAAGGTCCCGCCCAGAGCCGTTTCAACGCCATAACTGCAACTGCATAGTCCGCGTGCAGAATGCGTCGTAGGTAGTTTCCTTTAAACGCACGCCGGAAAAAATCAAAGTCATCGCCAGACCATCCTGACTGATCCATTTCGCCGGCAAGCGGTAACCGTGCGTACCGGGAATTCCCCAGACATCCGCGCCCGCGGCGGATCTTGAGGCATCGTTGTGGAACACTACGGTCCACGGACCCCAGGGTTCGGCGGCGTCGAAAAGGCCCCAGTCTCCGGATGCGTTGTACGCCAGTGCCAGGGGGTAACGCCGGATTCCCGGGTTGTAAACCACATCAGAGCGGCGGCAGTTCGCCGTATAGGTGAACACAGACCCGCGCTGGTCGATGTCCGGCGTCCAAAGAGCGCGGCCGTTGTCGTCTAGCTTCTGGAAAAATTCCCAGGCCGCACGGTCCGCGATCTTACGCTTGGGAACCCGCGCCAGCGCCAGTTGATTGTCGCTCTCGTACGCACTGGGACCATCCTGCGAATAGGTGTACACGAACTCATCGCGCGAACCGCGATAGTCGCGGGCGAAGTTCAGGAACGTGGGAGAACCGAAACCGGTCTGCAAACGGAAACCGGATTCCCACGTGCTTCCGTGGTCCTTCGACCAGAGCAATTGTGAGTTACTCACGTTGCGGACCCACATATAAAGCACGCCATCGACCATCAGGATTCCGCTGGCTTTCGGGCTTCCCGCTCCGCCCCCCGCGCGCTCGCCCGCGGAACGCAAGTTGATCCCGCGGAATTCGTCCGCCGTTCCGCTGATCCGTGCGAAGCCCATGCCGGGATTGCTGTAGGCGTATTGTGAGCCCGGCTCAAAGATCACCGGCGCGTCCCGCAAGGCCACCGAGAACGGATCCGGCTCACGCTTCCAAAAAGCTCCCTTCCAGCCCGGAAGCTGGTCGTGCGGAAGAGAGCCCTGTTCGGCGTCTTCAATACCTGAGGTGTGGGTCGCGAGCTGGCGAATAGTGATTTTCGATTTCAGCGAATCGGCTAGCCAGCCCGGAATATATTTCGACGCAGGGTCGTCTGGAGCAATCCGTCCGTCGTTCAGCGCAACCATTAGCGACATGCCGCCTACCAGGGCCTTCGCCATGGAGGCGGTGCCGTGCGGTTTGTCCACGCCGGAATCTGCCGCATACCACTCAAAGGCAATGGCGCCGCGCCGCACCACCAATAGGCCGGAAGTTCCGCTTTGGGCCAGTGCGTTCTTCCATGCAGCCAGTGCGGATGCGTCCAAACCCGCTTCCCACGGCGTGATGGATTTCCAAGTCACCACGGCACCGGCAGTCGTAGGTATGACGGCTACCAGCAGGCCCAGCAGCAGGAGACGGCGGTACGGCTGAAGAACCGGATCCACACGGAATAGTGTATCGATTTTGCACTCCGATTTTCCGCCAGCCGCATTTGTGAGGCACCGCGCTATCCCAGCCGCGTCAGCTTGTGCGAGACCGGTTTGTCATCGCTGCGCCGCTTCCCATTCAGGGCTGCTCAAGAAATACGTATCGTAGAGTTCCTGTACGTCGCGCAGGCTCTCAGGCGGCTCCTCGCCGCGCGCAATGCGAGTAAGCTGGCGGAAGTATTCGAAGCGCTCGACACCCGGTGCGATCACGATCAGGACTTCCGCACTCGTGCCCCGCAGGGCTGAGAACGCGTGCGGCAGCCGTGGCGGTACCACGATGACGTCACCCTGTTCGGCCTTGACGATCTCGCTGCCGGAAAGAACCTGCAGTGCACCATCGAGCACGTAGAACATCTCGGCCGAATGGTCGTGGCGGTGCGGCCGCGCTCCGTCGGCGCCTTTGTCAAGGGATACTCGCACCGTGGAGAGAGCCCCGCCTGTCGCGCTGCTGTCGGCCAGAAGTCTGACCTTCGCAGTGGTGGAACCGACAACCTCGGCGGCGGCGGCGCGTGTGACCACGGAACGATTGAATGGGAGCACAAGCGACATATCATCCTCTCCGGTAACACGCTCCTGCCGCATGGCACCATTCCGATTCTCTGGAAGCTGCCAGGATTGTCGATCCACCTAAACCTACCATAAGCTTGCGGCGGACGATTTCACAGAGCGTTGCGTTTCGAACGCTCGCGGACAAGCGGCAACACTTCAACAGAGGAGAACTGGTAAATTTGACGCAAGGAGAACTCGAATGAATTGTCTATTTGCACAAGCAGCCGTGATTGGTCTGTTGTCTCTCTTCGCCGCTCCCGTCTTCGCTGACGAGGCCAAGGTTACGCCTGTGCTGTCGAAGGATTTGGCTGGACTCGCCGGGAAAGAAGCTGTGATGGTTACCGTAGAGTATGCGCCCGGTGCCGCGTCGAGCGAGCATAGACACAACGCCCACACGTTCGTATACGTCCTGGAAGGTTCCGTGGTGATGCAGGTCAAAGGCGGGCAAGCCGTAACCCTGGGGCCGGGCCAGACGTTTTACGAATCACCCGACGACATCCACACCGTCTCGAAGAATGCGAGCAGTTCTAAGCCCGCAAAGTTTCTTGTCTTCTTATTGAAGGACAAGGGAGCGCCTCCAACGGTACCATTGAAGTGATTCGGCCGCCAAAGTGACTCGAGTCTAGCATTGACAGCCCAATCCCGGCTCCTATCTCGCTATTGCCTGGAAACAATTGCGCGGAGTTATAGCTGGAGTTACAATCATGTTTCGATTTGAAGTTGGGTTATTCCTGGTTCTCATGCTGATCGGGATTTCCCTAACCGGCCAGGTGGCGCCTCCGGCCCCCGAATATCATATTTACGCCGGATAGCGCATTTACCTGCTCACACGGCGATCAGTTCGCAAAGAATGGCTGCGCCGGAATTCATGTTTACGCGCCCGACCCTTCGTCGCCCATCGCCTTCACCTGGTCGGATGGCTATGTCAAGAGCACGACCGGATGTGCGGGCATCTACGTCATTAACTCACCCAAGCCCAAGTGTAACTGTCAAACCGGACTGGAAGGAGTATCAGGGGCCCGCTGCGGGCCACGTCTCTTCGATGCTATCCTGCAATTTGACCCTGACCATTGTTCGCTAACCGGCGCTCAAGACGCGCCGGCCCCGAAGACGTCTTCCACACCCTACCTTACGTGTCTTCGTGGAGCGAACAAGCAATGAACTACTCTTCCGATTCTTCAGTACGCGCACGCGTGTGCGAAGCAGCCCAGGAACACTACTGCCTGCGATTTGAAGACGGTGTCGAATGCGACGCGGTGCCCGCGGGCGCACTGCGTTGGAGCGCGGAACTGCCGGCGGTGGGGGACTGGGTCCGCGCCCGTCGCGCCGATACCACTCTGGCGGTAATCGAGAACGTGGAGCCGCGCACCACCTGCATTTCGCGCCAACGCCCGGGCGGCGGTGGGAAGCAGGTTTTGGCGGCGAATGTTGACCTGATTGCCATCGTGATGGGACTCGACGATGACTACAACCTCCGGCGTCTCGAACGCTACCTCGTACTGGCCGCCGCAAGCGGCGCGGAGGCGATGTTGGTGTTAAACAAGATGGACGTCTGCGCGGAATGGCCGGCGCGCCTTGCCGAGGTACGAGCCATAACGAGCAACGCAGCGGCACTGTCGGCGCACGAGTCCGTAGCGCCAATCTTTGAAGTTGTACGTGGACGTACCGTGGTGCTGCTCGGCTCCTCGGGCGCGGGCAAGTCGACGATCACCAACGCCTTGCTTGGCGAGTCTCGCCAAGCTACCCGGCCCGTGCGGGAGTCCGACTCGCGCGGTCGCCACACGACGACACGCCGCATGCTCATCGAACTGCCGGACGGTGGCGCGCTGATCGACACACCTGGCCTGCGTGAACTGGCCCTTTGGGCGGGACAGGACTCGGTCGACGATGTGTTTGCCGGCATCGCCGCGCTCGCGCGCCAGTGCCGGTTTCACGACTGCGCGCACGCGGGCGAGCCGGGCTGTGCGGTGTCCGTGGCGCTCAAAACCGGCGAGCTCGAACCGGCGCGCTGGGCCAGCTACCAGAAGTTGCTGGCCGAAGCCCGCTACCATGAGCGCTCCGTGGATCAGCGTGCGGCTGCTGAAACGAAGCGCAAGTGGAAAGTGATCCATAAGGCCATTCGGCATCATCCCAAGTACGACCGGTGAGTTACGAAGACACCGCTTTGGCTTTCTGGAGCGCCGCCACTACGGCTTCGTAGAAGGCGTCGGCGCTCAGTGTCGCGTCCGGATCAGCGAGCGCGCTTGATCCGAAGCGCCAGGTCCACAACGTGCGATGGAGAGATCAACGTCATGTTGCCGGACTGGTGCGAGAACGTGGTCGAGCTCAAAACAGCCCCGGATGCCGGGTCCACCCAATCCGCCGAGTAAGTATTTCCGGGCAGATTCACTACCAGGGTCTCTCTGTAGTTCCCTGGCCTGGCAATGTAGTAATGATTGCGGGGCTCCAGTTCACTATGGTGATGATACAGCGCGTACTGCTCCCCGGGCTGCGAGATTCCCCGGCAGTAGGCTCCGGCAGGGATACCGCTGACCACGAAGCTACCGTCCTTGCTCATTTTCAAATAATCGAAGCTGTTCATAAAGTTCATCAGGTTGCGCAGAGCGCCCAGCACTCGCGCGTTGTCAGGTGTATTTCCGGCCGGATCGCTGGCGGTGAAACGCCCGTTCAGATGGTTGAATCCGGCGCCGCCGCCAACCATGAACTCCCAAGCCTCGACGCGCGATGCAGCCACGATATCGCCCCTGTACCCGGTGGGATACCAGGCCGTCTCGTTCAACTCAATCGCCTTGTTGTGGTGGTAGACGGTGTCCAGGGCCCGCATGCCTCCCAACTGCTCCGAACCACCTTCCCAGACATATTGAGTCACGATCAGAGAGAGCAAAGGGCTGCCCGAGAAGTCGATGGGACCGCCCAGTGGCCCCTCCACTTCCTGTGCCACCAGGTGCTTCTTCGGCAGCCTGGCCTCAGTTTTGTTTACTACTTCCAGAAGATGGCCCACCCATGGGCCGGCGTCGGCGTGAGGGATGAACAGAGACGGCTCGTCACAAACCTCGAGAACCACGTTGTCGTATGCGTTCACCTCCTCTGTAATCTTGCTGACGTAATCGCTCTCGCGCTTCACAAGATCTGCGTGCTTGAGCGTCTGGGCATCTTCGAAGTCGCACTTTCCCACCGATTGGATGTTGTTTTCGTAATAGAGGGGCGACAGGGGCCAGGAATCCGTGTACTGCGAATTGAAAAAACAGATCTCCACCACGATGCCACGCTCGCCGGCCTTCGCAATAAAGTCCTTCAGGCGCGCAAAATACTCGGGATCCCACTTGTCCAGGTCAAACTTGTTTCCGCCGAACAGGTAGGACGGCTCCGTGCCGCGGGCCCAGGGTAGCGTGAGCCGATGCGGCTTGGGTCCGAGCGGATTTCCCTTCACGAACTTGCCCAACGGCTCGAACATCGCGCCCGGATAGATACGCGTGTAGTTCAGCCCGTACGCTTTAAGGGCGTTCAAATAGGGAACGTAATCGAAATCCTTGTTGATGACAGCGCCGTAGTGTTCGGCGGATGTAATGAGGACAGTCGGCCTGCCGTTAAACAGAAAGTAGTGTGGGTTGGCGGGATGCAGCCTGATCGGCTCCGCGCGCGTTTCGAAGGCACAAAGGATGAGCAGGAAACCTAGAGCGCTCTTCACGAGATGAGCTTTCATGTTCTCAACCTCCTTAGAAAATGGCGATCGGGTTGAACAGCGAACCGGTGCCCCTGGGCAGCCGCAAGGGGGCTGCCACCACCATGAACTCCCAGCGCTGTTCCTGCTCGCACACGGGAACCAACTCCTCGAATTGCAGGCTGTCGGAGCATGCCATTCCCATGGCGGCGATCTGAAGCGCATGAACCGGGTAGGCCACTCCCTCTACATTGCTGGGTACGGTTTCGCCGTCGCCGTCGGGGAAGAACGCCGCCACCCGGCGCTGGTGAAGCAGTTGCATGGCGGTCGAGTGAAGTCCGGGTTTACCCTCCCCGGCGTAGGAGTTGTCCCATGGGCCCAGTTCCAACCTCCGGCGGTGATGTCCCGTTCGGAAAACGAAGATGTCTCCTTCACCCAGGCGCACACCTTCGGCGCGCTCCGCCGCCTGGAGTTCCTCGCCGGTGACGGCTTCGCCGGGTTCCAGCCATTTGACGCCGCGGAGGCGGGGGATGTCCAGCAGCACTCCGCGTCCGACTATGCCGTGCGCGTAGGCCGTGATGTCTTGCAGAAGGGGGCCGCGAGAGGTCACATTATCGACCGACTTGCCGTTGTACAGCTTCCCCCGATAAGCGATGTGACAAAGCGCATCGATATGGGTATGGCAGTCGCCGTGAAACTCGCAGGCCAGGAAGTCCGTACAGAATTGCGGCTCGCCCAGGCCGGAGCGGACGTCATAGTTCTGCACCATGTAATGCACAGCCGGGTGGGGATTGTCCGGTCCGGCGACCTTGTTAATCGGCTGGGCCATGGACACGGACCGGCCACTGCGGACCAGGCCGGCCGCTGCTCGCAGGCGTTCGGGGGTGATGTAATTCAGGGTTCCCCGCTCGTCATCGGGGCCCCACCGTCCCCAGTTGCAAACACTCTGGAACAAGTCCTCAAACTCTTGTGCCGACAGCGGCGCTGGCTTGGTCATCATGGCAATCGTGCTCCTCCCGCCTGGTCCGCAAGGATTCCGGCATGGCCCGGGCCGCGCGGGACAATGGGCCAGATATCCACCACCACGTCATTTTCCACGACATGGTAGGCGTCATAAATATTCACCGTGGTCGGTGCGTAGCCGGGTGTCAATTCCAAGGTGTCTCCCAGACGAAGCCGGCATCGCCCGTCCACGTCGAACAGGGCGTGCTCCTCGGCAAAGTAGCGCGCTTGATAGCAGGGATATTCGACCATGGTGGGCAGAACGAAATCGATGCCGATGGACTTGCGGCCGGAATCGAGCACGATGGTATTGCCGTGCTGTATGACGACAGTGCCGAGCACCGTCAAGGCTCGCTCGAATCCGGGCACGAGGTTGCCGTGGAAGTTATCCATGAACACGTAGGACCCGGCCTGGATCTCCGTGACGAATGGTTTTGCCCCCGTAATGTCATACGTGCCGGTCCCTCCGGCGGAGACAACCTGGCAGCCGAAGCCAGCCTCCGCCAGGCGGTTCACCACGTCCGCCAGGTAGTTCATCGCCGCATGCGCCTCGCGAATCCGCACTTCGCGGTCGGGTTCCAGCATGCAATGACCTTCATAGCCCTGCACCCCCCGGAACCGCAGGCCGGGAAGGCGTTGCAGACACTGGGCAAGCGCGATGGCTTCCCCGGAGGAGCGGACCCCGCCGCGCCGCATGCCGACGTCCACCTCAATCACAACGCCGATTTCGCTCTTCGCCGCAACTGCTGCGGCGGACAGATCCTGCGCGTTCCCGGGGTGGTCCACAGCCACGCTCAAACTGCCCTTCCCGGCCGCGGCGGCCAGCGCCCCGATCTTCTCCGCGCCGCCTACCTGGTTGGCAATCAGCACATCATCTATACCCGCGCGGCTCATGACGATGGCTTCCCAGACCGTGGCGGTGCAGACGCCGATAGCGCCCGCCTCCACCTGCATTCGCGCCAGCTCCGGACTCTTCTGCACCTTTACATGAGGCCGAAGCCGCGCCTTCAGGGACGCCATCCGATCCGCCATGAAGCGGATGTTCCTGCGGGCGGCGTCCAGATCGAGGATCAGAGCCGGCGTCACGATATCCCTGCGCGGGCGGCCAATGGCCGGGCGGTAGGCTGCGCGCACCCAATCGTGCAGAGTGCCGGTCATGGCGGCTGCCCTTTCGCCTGTTGCGCTTCCCGCGTCCACAGCGATGTGATGCATTGTTCTTCCGTCATACGCGTCACGATTCACTGAAGTCCAGCAGCACGGGTTCCCGGCTTAGTCCTCGCGTCAGGTATGCCAGATGAATCACTCCCAAGACGAACCATATCCCACCGGCGATCTTTGCCGGTGTCGCCAAGCCCACCCAAATGCCGAAACAGAACAGGAAACCGAGGCCCGGCACTACCAGGTCCGTCAGGAAATTCCTCTTTCTGCCGGGCTGCCTCACGAAGTAGAACTGCCGGATGGTGGCGAGATTGACGCCCATGAACCCCAGAAAAGCGCCAAAATTGAGCAGTTCGGCGGTGAGTTCGTAGCTCATGAAAAGCGATCCGAAAAAACCGATCCCTCCGACCAGCCATATGTTGAACGTAGGGCTGTTGTGCTTCGGATCCAGGTAGGCGAATATCCTTCGAGGAAAGACGTTGTCCCGTCCCATGCCGAACAGCAGTCTTGCGGCGCCAACCTGCGCGGTCAGCCCGGCGCCGACATTGGCAATCACCAGCAGAACCGCCATGGCCTGGAACAGCGCCGTGCCGCCCACGCGCCGCGTGACGTCCATGAAGGCGGTCTCGACGTTGGTGAACGTCTGATATTCCGGCCACACCAACTGGCCCAGGTAGACCAGCAAGCCGCCAAAGAGTCCCGTGAACACGCACACCAGCACCGTGGCCAGCAGCACGCTGCGCCGCGGGTCCTTCACATCCTCCGCCAGCGTGGTGACCGCGTCGAACCCGAGGTAGGTCAGGGCGGCAAACGATGTGGCGGTCGCCACGGAATGCAACTGGAATGTTTGGGGGTTATAGAACGGGCGCACGGAGAACAGACTCTGCCAACCCTGGTGGAACAAAACGTAGCGAATGGCCAGTCCGATGAAGGCCAGCAGCACCAGGCCCATGGCGCCCACCAGAATTTCGCTGCTGCGCGCCGTGGCGCGGATTCCCCGCAGATTCAGAAACGTCATAGTACCAGCAAAAAAGCCCGCAAATACGATATAGGGAACCTGGGGCAGTAAGCGCTGGAATGCCAGGGTCCCATAGATCACGCAGAACAGCGGGATGAACAGGTAGTCGAGCAGCATGGCCCAACCCGCCAGAAATCCCAGGTACGAGTTCAATCCACGTCCCACATACGTGTACGCGGATCCGGCCGAAGGATAGAGGGCGGCCATGCGGCCGTAGCTGAACGCGGTCAACACCATGGCTACCATGGCGATGAGGATGGTGTCGAGCGCATGTCCTCGCGACATAACCATGGCCAGCCCGAAGACCGTAACCGGTGCGCTGGGCGTGACCGCGACGATGCCGTAGAGGATCAGGTCCCAGAGCGAGAGCACTCGGCGAAGCCGTGGAATTCCGCCCGCCGCGGCGGAGTCGGTTGGTTTCGCCAGGTCGCTCAGATCAGCCTCCCCGCCGGATGCATCTATCAACTCTGCCACACATCGAGCGCCGAAGGGCCGATTAGCGGAGACGGGAACATGCGCCTTGCCCGCCTTCTACAGCGGCCCAGGCAGTCAAGAACTCGCGCCGTCTCAATTGCCCCTCGCTTTGTCCTTCTTCTTCGTTTCGAACACCAGCACCCAATCCGCCGCGCCTGCGCTGTTGCTGCCCGGGGTGGAGAAGGTGCGCGACCCGCGATTTTTGAACGGCGAACCCGGAATCGGCTTCCACGTCCCGTTCGTCGGATCGTACCACCGCCCCTCCATAGGGCCGTTGAGTCTGGACATATCCGCTGCAACGGTTGCCGCCTGCGGACAATAGGCCATGGCCAGTGAGCCATTGTTGATCGCGGCACCCACGTAGTTCGTGGTGGCCGGCGACGAGTGCTCCGAACCCGCCCGTGATAAACCGGTGGCCGTAGTCCGGCACCAACGACGTCCACTCACGGCCAACGAAGAGGTTCTTGAAGTGAATGGCCTGAAGGCGCCCTCCATTGTTCTTGTAAGTGTTGTAATCCCATTCATTCGCGAGAAAGCCCGAGCCGTATACGTGACCCCCGCAACCACCGCCTAGCGCCACGTAGTAGTTTTGCATCCGGCAGTCCAGATCGGTCGCCTTCGCATAAGGTTGCTGGTAGTGCACCTCGGTGGCAAAGGTCGGCATTGGATTGGGCCGCTCGTACTCGATCTTCTGCCAATAACATGGCGCACCGCCCTCCCTGATGGGAGTGTTGATGTACCACGCATAGGAAGTCAATCCAATCTTCGCCATACTTATACTTACGATCCATCCGGAGCCCTCATGGTGAAAGCCGGGGCGCCAGTTTACGGTCATCAGGTGGGTGTCGCCTGCATCTTTGATGCCTCGCACCACGGCATGCTGCGCCTCCACGGTGATGTTGTCATTGCCGATCTGCCAGATGATATTGGACTGGTCCTTATAGCGCTTCCCGACAAAGGTGCCATACCGGTACCAGTTACTCGCAGTGTTGGCCAGAATCTTGTCCCGGTGCCATTGACACTCACTCAAAGGCGTAAACATGCAGTAAATGCCATACTGCTGCGCGGCGTTCGCGATGGCATCGATAGTTACAAAGTAAGGTTCGTTCAGAGTGCCGATGTCCCATCCGGACTTCATCATGAGGTTGTGGTTTCTGTCTATGGGCGGCTTGGTGGCCAGCCCTCCGCTCTCCTGGCCGTCCATGCAGATCCACAGCATGTTGAAACCCTTGGCGTCACAATCAGCCATGAAATTGTCCAACTCCGGTATGGCCAGCTTGAGCGGCATGTTTTGCGGGCAATCCCCGACCAGAAACAGCGGTGTGCCGGATGCGTCCTGCAAGTACCGTTGATTGCTGCTGACCGATAACCTGGTCGGAGCTCTGCGGTCCTGGGCTAAGGGCGCCAGTAAGCATGCGAGCACGCCGCGACGGCTGATCATAGCCAATTGCAGGCTGCGTCTTGGAGAACCAGAGCCCAGTTCCATGTATGCAACGCTCCTCCGCTTTTCAGGGCCCCGCTCGATTCCAGACGTCCGGGTCAGGCCAGTTGTCCTCCATCCACAAACAGAAGGACACCGTTAACGAAACTGGCATCGCTCGATGCCAGGAAAGCCGCGGGGCCGGCCACGTCTTCGGGAATCCCGAGCCGCCCAAGCGCGATCGCGTTGCTGCCATTGTCGCTACAATACTTGGCGACAAACTCGGGGTCCTTAAGAAAGGGCTCGCTCAGCCGCGTGCGGATGAAGCCCGGCCGGGCGTTGGAACGAATGCCATGCCGGCCAAGTTCGCCGGCCAGGGTCTTGGCAAGCAGAAAGACACCTGCCTTCGAAGCATTGTAAGGCGCTTGCAAAGTTTCCGCCCTCCCAGGAATTGGTGGACGCCATGAAGACAAGGTTGCCGCTGAGGCGCTGGATCATATGAGGAACCACCGCCCGCGAAACCAGGAACGCGCCTTTTCAGGTTCGTGTCCAGGGTAAAGTCCCAAAGCTCCTCATCCGTTTCGGTGAAGGGTACGCCCTTGCACACGCCGGCCACATACATCAGGACGTCGATCCGCTGATATCGCTCGATGAGGTGCTCCACCATCCGATCCACTTGTCCGGAGTCACGTACATCGCAGGCGACGGATTCGACGTCCACACCCTCAGCGGAGATCTCGCCGGCGGCGGTTGATCTTCTCATGGTCGATATCGGCGATGACGATGTGGGCGCCCTCGCGCGCCAGCCTGAGAGCGATCGCCCGGCCGATCCCCTGGGCCCCGCCGACCACCAGGGCAACCTGGTTCTCGAACCGTTTCGCCGGCGGATAGTGTTCGCTTTGAGAATGACTTTGGATCTTCAATTCTGGTTGCATGACCGTTTGCCGTCCCCTCCGCGCGTCTCAAGGCGTGTAACCGAGCCAGATTAACAAAGCACGGTCGATTCGCTATATGAGAATCGTACGTTGGTTTATCGCAATACTGTTGGTTTATCGCAATACTGTTTTATCGCAATACTACGGTTCTGGTCTGGTGACGGGCATCCCCGGCCTGTGCAAGGGAGTCCGGGCCTGTGCAAGGGGAGAGATTATACCAGGCTCGCCCGGTACCGCGAATGTGGCAACGGATTGCAGCGGGTCGCGGGATAGGGTGCGGCGCGCGGCCTGCGATTCGGGCCAGTCCGCGCTCTGAATAATGCGGTTCTTGTATTCCCGGGGCGTGATGCCTACTAACTTCCGGAACGCCAGGGCAAAATAACTCTGGTTGCAGAAACCTGTCGCCTGCCCGACTTCGGCTATCGAGCAATCGGTCCACGTCAGCAGCGACTGGGCCCGCGCAATCCGGAAACGGTTTGAGGTAGGAAAGGAACGACTGCCCGGTTACTTTCTTGAAGTACGACATGAAACGGGCCGTGCTCATGTGAATCAGGCTGGCGCCGTCCTCTACGCCGATTGGACCGCGATAGTGCGCGTTGATCCAATCAAACAACGGCCGGAGGCGTTCCAGGTGCCGTTCCCTGTCGTTCAGGTCTTGGTGCCCTTGGAGAACCGCGCGTAATGTTTGACCAGGAGCACAAGAATGTACTGGAGGTAAGTCTTCACCGAGATGCGGGCCCGGATGGACCGGGGCGGCAACTGGGATTCGATGCGCTGCATGAAGTCCAGCACCTGGGCCGGAATTCCTTCACTCGCCGGCACCAGCGGCGCCGGGTTCGAGTCCTGCATACAGGAACGGCATGAGGTATTCCAGGTTCTCGTCGGAGGCTTGTGTGGCGGTGATGAGTTCTGGCTGGAAATACAGCACTACAAGGTTCATGGGCCTTGGATGGGGATCGAAGACATGGTGGAAACAGTTGTTTTCCGATCACCAACAGGTCGCCAGGGGTTTGCCACAAAAAAGCGGCCCTGGATTTCGCAATGCGCCTCTCCAGAATGAACGTACACCAACTCGAGATAGCGATGGCGGTTCATGCGGATGTCGCCGTATCCTTCATGCTGAAGTGGCGGACGTCAATCGGAAACATCGGGTCGAAGGGCCATTCGTGCACGCCGTCGGCGTTGATCTGGGGCTCGATGACCGTGCATAAACTTTCCCAGGCAGGCTTACGTTCCCCCATCCATACCTCTCACCTCCAAAGGAAGTAGCGAGATTGTATTATTGCGTCCATGAAAACGACCTATGAGAATTGAGCTCTTGCTGGCTGTCGAACCATCGGTTCCAGCGGCATGATCGGTCCGTGGCCAGGCACGGTGGTCTCCCTGTATCAGCAACCCGTTCTGACTGAAACGGTGTCTGTAGTTGAGCGGCGTCATCCCGACCAGTTTGCGAAAGACCTGCCCAAAGTGGCTCTGATCGCAAAAGCCGGTTGCCAGGCTTATTTCCGCCAACGTTTGTTCCGTCCAGACCAGCGACGCCTGAGCCTTGGCAACGCGGAAGCGGTTGAGGTAGCCAAGGAAGGACTGACCGGTGGCCTTTCTGAAGAAGTACATGAAGTGTGAGGCGCTCAGAGCGCAGACATGTGCCGCCTCCGCCACCCGAATCGGCTCGTGATAGTGCTGCTCCAGGTAATCGAACAACACAGCCAGACGCTGCAACTCCGTCTCCTTGCGGTCGACCGTCTCCTGATTTCCCAGGTATGCCGCATAATGATTCACCAGCGACCGAGAATCGTCTTCAGATACGTCTTCACAGACAGACGTTGACGCACGGACGCGGCCGGCAGTTCGGCGTCGATACGTTGCATCAAATCGAGCACCTGTTCCGAGATGCCGCTTTCCGCGGGCACGACGTGAGCGGCCCCGGCGCTCTACGAGAGGAAAGGCCTCAGGTATTCCACATCCTCGCCTTCGGCGGGCGGCCTGCTCACCAGTTCAGGCTCGAAGTAGAGCGTCACCAGCTTTACTGGCGGCCGTCCGATGATGCCGTGGTACAGGCCGCTGCCGATCACCACAAGGTCCCCCGGCCCAATTTCAAAACAGCGGTCCTGGATCATCAACTCCGTCCGGCCTTGCCAAACGAACATGATTTCGTAGTAGTCGTGGCGATTGATGCGGATGTTGTGGGTCCCGCCCGCAACAAAAAACCGGACATCTATCGGAAAAGAAAGAAGATTGAAGGGCCAGACGTGTATTCCCGAGGCATTGATCTGGGGATCCACCACCGAGAACGCGTTTTCCCAGGCCGGATACCGCCGGCTCCCCGCACGAGCTAATGCTGCCCCCGCACGCCACCCCATTTAGGATCAGACCTTATCAGGATTTGGCTCGCCCGTCAATCGGGAATCCAGCGGCTTGCTCCGCGAGTGATAGTTTCGCAACAAAGTATCGTGGGATAGTGATAGACCGTCTTGCCGGACTCACGCTGTACTAGGCGAAGCTTGCACGAAGGCCAAGTAGGGAGATGCAGATGCGTGGGTATCGGAATCACTCGCTGCACTTGTATGCCATGGTGCTGGTCGTGCTCTCTTGGGGAGAAGCGATCGGTCAGACAATCACGGGAAGCATGAGCGGCACGGTTGTGGACCAGTCGGGAGTCGTAGTGCCCAGGGCGAAAGTCACTCTTTCCAATGAGCTGAACGGCGAGACCGAGTGACGGCCACCAGCGACGCGGGTGAATTTGTCTTCACCGCCATGCCCTCGGTCTCCCGGTCTCGGTGGAGGCAAGCGGGTTCAGACTTTCCGCCGCACGGGAATCTTTCTGACCGCCTCAGGGCGCCTTCCCCTCGGCAGCATGCGGCTCGCGATGGGCGACGTGACACAAACCGTGATTGTCGCCGCGCA
>CAWFPJ010000025.1:0-377971 GCA_963817515.1 Bryobacterales bacterium
TCGGTTCCATTGCGAAGTTCGATTTTGACTCCTTCTCGGTACGGTCCTATGTCGCGAGACCCCTGTAAATAGGGCCTGTCGTGAAAACCATAAAACATGCCGGTTGTTTGGAGTGTGATTTTCGCAATGGAACCTTCCTGACGAATGGCTAAAGCTGAAAACGTGTGTCGATCGAGCGCTTGCCATTCCAGAGTTGGTGCCCGTTATCGATGAGCTATCGCTGGCCTACGGAGAGATATGATCTGGCCAGGCGACGCGGCTTTAACCGTTATCCATTTCCTGCGGGCTTCGACGCGTCGCGGATCGCTTCTACGTACGCGGCAGTATGTTGAACAACTGCAGTGTGACTCTAAGCACCTGTGAAACAGACTCCAAAGATCAACCGTTTGTTGGTCGGGAACCAATCCCTCCGAGGATGTGCGCGGCCAGCCGTGGCAGAGATTGGGTGAGGTTGTATAGGATGTGAAATCGATCGGCAACCTGCACTGCATCCGGTGCGCCTTTGCGTGCACCCTCCGAAGCCACGCGTCAACGCCTCACATCGCAAACACCGCACTGGAGCGCCGAACGCGAGACCGGACGCACCCGCGCGCGGCTCGGCGATCCCGCCAGCACTCGCGCCTGCGCGACCGCGGCGACAAACGGATCGAGTCTCCGCGCGGGATCGGCCTCGAATTGCACGAGTGTGCGTGACGGCTACGGAGAGGCCGGTGAAGCCGCTCGCGCGTCCAGAGGGAACCGCACCTCGCCGTCCCGTGATAATATCGGGCGGAAAAGCCGGTTATGCCGTTTTGGCGGAATGCCGGGAACGTTCGGCTTGCGTGTGCTCCAGAGGCGTAAGTCGAGGGGAGGGCGTGATGAACAGACGGCAAGTGATCGGTACGCTGGGGTTTGCAGCGACGATCCAGGCGGCGCCGGCAGCGCGGGACCGTTTCATCGGTGTTTGGAGACTGATCCGTTGCGAGCGCAAGTCCAGTGATGGAAACATCGATTATCCCTACGGAGAGAAACCGGTCGGGCGGATCACTTACGACGGCAGGGGGCGCATGTCGGCGCAATTGATGCGACCGGGCCGTCGCTCGACGGTTACTTCCGGAGTGAGCTTGATCGCCGGCAACGCCTCCAGCGAAGAGATCCGCGAGGCGGTAAACGGCTTTATTGCATATTTCGGCACATTCGACGTCGATGAATCGACGCAGACTGTGATCCATCATGTTCAGGCCTGCCTGGTGCCCAGTTGGGTAGGTACGGATCTGAAGCGTACCTATCGATTCAACGCCAGTCGTCTGGCGCTGACGGCCGTTACAACTAGCGTGCTCGAGTTAATCTGGGAGCGAGAGCTGGACTGAAATGACCAGTGTCGCTTCGCCGAAACCGCCGACTCGCCCGCGGCCGATGAATCGGTTGTGCTCCGATGGGAGACCGCGAACGCGACTTCCGTGGACATCCTGCCGGGCGTCGGCGCCGGACTGCCGGCCAACGGCTCAGCTGCCGTTCATCCAGGTGATTAGCAGTTGTACACTCTGGTGGCACACGGAGACGCGGCGCAAGCCACCGACCAGTTGCTGGTCCGCATCCCTCCAGCGGTTCTGTTCCCGCCGGTAGCCAAGGCAATGGCAACGTACACGATCTATCCGGACCAACTGCAACTCGATGGCACGCTTTCCTCGGACCCGCAGCACGGGACCTTGACCTACCAATGGGTATTGGCGTCGGGACCGCTAGGCGCTGTCATTCTGAATCCGACAGCGGCGCAAACTCGCGTGTCGGCTCCAGGGATCGGGCTCTACGTTTTCGAGTTGACGGTGAAGAGCGCGGGAGGCGCGGCCACCGACAGCACATCCATTCAGAGGAACCTCTGAACGCTGGAGGAGATATGGACAAGAGTGGACCGACCCAGTAGTACTAGCGCCCATCCGTCATAACTGCTGCAAACCTTTATCAATTCCCGTCACAATCGTGTCAGCTTGTTCCTGGTTCAGCGTCAGCGGCGGAGAGATTGTCAGGACGTTACCGAATCCGGGCACAGTATCATTGTTACGCCCAACCAGCACGCCGGCCTCCCGAATCGCCCGCTGCAACCGGACGATCTGCGGCTCGGGCATGGGTGTGCGGTTCGCATCCGCGATCATCTCCAGCCCGATAAGCAGGCCGCGACCGCGCACTTCGCCGATAAGTGATGATTTTAGCGCCAGCAGCCGATCCGCCAGGTAGCAGCCCATCCGTGCGGAATTCTCCCAGAGCCTCTCCCGCGTCAGGATCGCCAGGTTGGCCAAGCCTGCAGCGCACGAGCACGGATGGCCGCCGAACGTGCTCACCTGCGCAAACTTTGTCGTGTCGTCAGCGTCACTCTTGAAGGCATCGAATATCACGTCCGTCGCGACCGTGGCGGCGAGCGGAAGGTAAGCCGACGTGATGCCCTTCGCCAGAGTCAGGATATCGGGGCGTATGCCGGCATGTTCGAAGCCGAACATTTTTCCCGTCCGTCCGAAGCCCGTGATGACCTCATCAAGGATCAGCAGCACGCCGTGGCGGTCGCAGATTTCGCGCACGCGCTCCAGGTAGCCGTCGGGAGCATGGAATACGCCCCCGCCGCCGAAGCGCGATAATCTTGTAGCGGTCCTGCCCTGGATGTGCTTGTCGCGCGTACTGCCGCGCCATCTTGAGCGCGGTCTCCACCGCCTCCGAGCCGCTGTTGAGGAAAAACACGCGATTCAGCTCGGCTGGGAGCAACTCGGCCAGCCGTCCGGCGAGCTGCGCGCCTGGCGGATGCGACTGCGTGAGCGGATAATACGGCAGCCGGGCCATCTGGTCGGCAACGGCATTCACGATCTCGCTCTGGCCATAGCCGACATTGACACACCACAGCCCCGCCATAGCGTCCAGGTAGGACCGCCCTTCGGAATCATAAACCCAGCAGCCGTCGGCGCGAACAATCTCCAGCGGTGGGCGCTGTTCCAGGCCCTGATGCTGAAGATTGCCATGCCACAAGTGCTGCAAATCCAATTCTCGATGCGTGCGAGAAACAAAGCTTGCCATGGTGTGGTATTTTACTGCAAATCATTGCCCCGCTTGACAGGGTGTTCAGCGAAGATTAAAACTGGCGACGTACCCAGACTATTGACGCCGAACACGGTCCCGGCCGCCCGCCGGCCGGCCACCAATCACCGACGAAATCCGCGGTCTGATTCAACGTCTGGCGGCTGAGAACCCGGATTGGGGAGCTCCCAAGATCCACGGAGAGCTGCAGAAGCTCGGCTTCGTCCTCTCGGAAAGGAGCAGGGCCTCCGGCTGCGCGGATTGAACAGGCTGTGACTGAACGGTGGTCGACAGCGGCGGTGCTGCAAGAGGACACGGCTGCGGTTACGGCCCCTTAGTTCATTGGTGCGTATGCCCCAAAAGGAGCATGGCTCCAGGAAGGCGATTGAACATTGGTGAGGCTCTTGGAGCACTCCCCTAGGCCAGAATCCACGTATCGGCCAACCTGGGCTGTCGTGTTCGAAAGGTGGAAAAGATGCGCGACGGCGACAGGCGCAAGGGTGGCGTTGGCAGGTCGAGAGAAATTGCAGGGCTGCCGGTAGTTCGGCACAGGGTGGCGGGCATTGATCTAGGAAGTGAACGGCACTGGGTGTGCGCCCCGACGGTCGAGGGAGGTGGACGAGAAGTGACCGATTTCGGGGCTACCACGAGCGAGTTGATCCGGATGGCGAAGTGGCTCCATGCACGAAAGGTAGACTCGGTGGCGATGGAGAGCACCGGAGTCTACTGGATCGCACCGTATGAGGTATTGGAAGCGGCGGGCTTGGAGGTGATGTTGGTCGACACCCGACAACTGGCGCGAGTGCCAGGGCGCGACAAGAAGTCGGATCCGTTCGACTGCGAGTGGATTCAACGGCTACACAGTTGAGCGGGCACTGGCGGGAAGATCACTTGTTCAGCCTGCGGCAGGCACTGAAGATGTACGACGATGCGACAGGCTTTATTCCGAATGAGCGGAGTGGATCTGACGGGGATCGACGCGCTCGGGGTGGAAACAGTGCAAGTGGTACTTAATGAATACGGGCCAGACTTGAGTCGTTTTCCCACCGAGAAGCAGTTCGTGTCACACGTAACGTTGGTACCGCACAAACCAACGAGCGCCGGCAAGCCGGTGAAAAACAAGAAGCGCAACAGCGCGAGCACCCGTGTGGCCGCCGCGCTGCGGATGGCAGCCACATCGCTGCGCCATAGCGAGACGGCATTAGGCGCCTACTATCGCCAGATGGCGCGCCGGATCGGAGGAGATGTGGCGATATTTGCCACTGCCAGGAAACTGGCCACGCTCATCTACCGCTTACTCCGGTGGGAGCAGCCGTATCTAGATGAAGGTGCGCAGGCATACGAGCAGCGATATCAGCTCAGTCGTATTAAAAGTCTGACGGCCAGGGCTAAAGAACTCGGCTATCAACTCACCCCGACCACCGCATGACCGTCCGTTGAAAGGAACTCACAGGCCAGCGTAGCTCGGTATCTGGCGCGAGTGGATCGCCGGGGTGACCCTGGCAAACGGTGGTTAGCCTTCTTCCAGAACCACCGCGAGGCCATCGTCGCCATCGACTTCACCGTTTGCCGACGGTGACCTTCCAGTTGCTCTACGGCTTCTTGGTCATCGAGCACTCACGCCGCAGGATCCTGCACTGCAACGTGACCCGCCATCCGACTGCAGAGTGGGTGGTCCAACAACTGCGCGAGGCCTTTCTGGAGGCGGGCCCGTACCGCTATGTCATCCTGGATCGCGATGCGAAATTCGACGCAGGCGTCATCACTTTTCTGGAAGGCGACGGGCCTGCAACCCAAGCGCACGAGCATCCGGGCGCCGTGGCAGAACGGAACGGCCGAGAGGTGGATTGGAAGCTGTCGCCGGGAAATCCTGGATCACATCATCGCATTGAACGAACAACATCTCGGGCGGATAGTCCGCGAGTACGTAAATTATCATCACGAGGATCGCATTCACGATTCCCTGAAGGACACTCCCAACCAGCGGCTCGTCGAGCAACGGCCTTCCGCCACGGCGAGCGTGATTTTGATGACGCGCCTGGGTGGCCTGCGCCATCGCTACGGATGGCGCGAGGCGGCATAAAATCTCCGCATCCGGGATTCTCCTCCGGGATTGCTGACGACGTGCTCCGGGACACATGTCGCGTGCAGGCAACCGCAATGAGTGCGCGGCAGACTTCCTCCGCACTGTCGCCGCGTCTCAGAGAAGAGCTACCGATGCTCGCCTTCTGCTCACGACCGCATTGGAGCGGCACAGGCAAGCCAAACGCTGTTACATAACGGCTCAAATGTCACGGACTTAGGTTCTGGCTACACAAAGGTGCAAAACGCCTGAAAGCCGCGTCACCTCGATTTTGCACCAGAGCCCTCTTTCGAACACGCGGCCATACGCAAGAAGAATTCAGCTTGTTCGCTTGGCCCGGCCCGACTGTGCGCAGCTTAAAATTCAAAGCGCCCTTTGAACGTGACTTGGCGCGGACCGGCCTTTTCGGAAGAATTAAATACCCCGACTACGGCTGTAAACGCGCCCGTTCCGGCTACCGAAATATTATTCAAAGGCGCTGTGAAAAATGGATGGTTGAAGAGATTCGATACAGCCATGGTCAAGGTGTAAGTCAACTTTTCGGTTATCCGAACTTTTTTTGCCACACTAAGATGCTGCACCACCAGCGGCTCAGCAGTCAGGCTATTCGGCAGGGCGTCGCCAAAACGTCCCGGCTGCGGCACGGTAAATGCAGCGGGGTTAAACCATTGCTGATAAGTACGGCCGCCGGACGGCACGACGTTTACATTCGGGACAGTATCCGGAAGGCCTCCAGTAACACCAGTGTTAGAAGGGCCCGATCCCGAGAACGCGGGCGAGAAGAACAGGCCAGAGCCGTAGTACGAGATGAAATAAAATTGCCAATCCCCTACCAGCAAATCGGATCGCCGTGAAGCAGTGCCAAGAAATCGCTTGCCACGGCCCACCGGCAGGGTGTACACAACTGACCCGACGACGTACTGACGTTCAGTGCTCGCATCATTAGCCCAGTGGCTGAGAACGTCATACGGATTCTCCAGGTCCGAAATATTGTTCCGGTTCGTTTGATAGGAATAATTGAGGTCGAACGTAAATGAGCCGGCGCGCCGCTTTGTTTCGAGTTGAAGCCCGTTGAAATGGGCACTGCCGTCAGATCGGTATTGGGTGACGTTCACGAACTGCGGGAACGGTCTGGCATTGACCGTGAAAGGAATGAGACCAGGTGGCGGTAGGTTAACATTCAATGAGTAATTCAAACCGCTACTGTAGGTGCCTATATACGAGGCTCTAAGACCTATGTTCCTCATTTCTTTTTCAAGGGTTACGTTGAACTGATTGATCGTGCCGTTGTTCGCGTGAGCAGGCAGTTCGCTGGTGCTCTGGCTCGCAACCGTCGCCAATTTTATGTTGCTGGGGAAAGGATTCGGAAATACAAACAAAGGGGGTTGTCCGGGTTGATTCTGGTAAGTTTCCGCGATCTGGAACGGACCGCCGTTGGTCGCCAGCGTGAAATAGGGGATCCGCTCCGTGAAGGAGCCGTAACCGCCGCGGAGGACCAGAGAGGGCGACAACCGATAGGCGACGCTGAAGCGCGGGCGGAAATTTTTTAAGTCGGAGGATGGAACCACGTTTCCTTCCGCCACCGCGATGTTACTTGGATACAGAGGACTAATCTTAGAAAGCGTGCCCTTCGGAACCAAGACCTGGCTGGTGGTTGGATTGAAGTTATACATTAAGTTGGAGTCGTAGGTCGGGCTCCAAAAGTAGTCCCAGCGCAACCCGTATTCCAAGGTAAGTTTTTGGTTGACCTTGAACGTGTCCTCGACAAACAGGCCCAGTTCAGAGGCACGCTCCCTCTGGTTGATAAGTGGGTTGACCCGGGAACTCTGTCGCGGGATTCCCAATAGAAAATCGGCGTAAGCATTGTTTGACAGCGAGCCATCGAACGTGAAGGAACCGTAGTTGGCGAGCGCGTTCGATTGCGTCAATAGCTGGTATGTACCGCCAAATTTAACGACGTGTCTCCCAGCGACCTTGGTTACAGAATCGTCAAATGTGTAAGTGTAGTTGTCGGCCACAACGCCGCCGGGATCATTCTGCAAGGTCGTCATCCCGCTAATACTGACGGTAGGAAATCCTTGACCGACAAAGTTGCCGGGATTCGAACCTTGGAGACCGGTCGCCGCAAGCACTGCTGCGCCGCCAGGCGGCGTGACTCCGGCCTCTTGACCGCCGTCCGAAATGTGGTCTACGGCCAAGCCCATTCGAAACGTGTTTAACAGAGATGGCGAAAACAGGTGGGTGTCCGACAGGGCGAACTGGTGATGTTCCCTCAGGCGTGTCCAGACCTCCGCCGGCAGGCCACTCTGCAGGACGTATGGGGTCCGCCGCATCAGCCACCGGACATAAAGAGAATTCTTGCTGGAAATGTTGTGGTCGATGCGAAAAAGCAGCCAGTCGCCCTTGTACAGGTCCGTATTGAATGGGAAAGTGAAAAATAAGTTGTTGACCAGGGCGGGAGACGTGGGCAGGGGAAAATAAAGATTCTGAAACTGTGCCGATACAGGACTAATCCGGTTGGCCGGCACCACGTTGCCAGGAAACGGCAGCCCCGCGACAGGATCTTTGACAACCGTGGTAGACGAAGAGAAGTCGCCACTGCGCTGCTGCGAGGTGGGAACGGTGGCAGTGGCAAATGAGCCAAGAGGAATCCGTTGAGAAAACCAGGTCCCGTAGATAAAGGTCCGATTTTTAATGATCGGGGCGCCCATTTCGAGCTGCCATTCGTGCTGCAGATACGGAAGCTTCGTCGCGGAGAAAAAGTTGCGGGCGTCGAACACCGAGCTGAACAGTTTGTAGTAGCCCATGCCGTGTATCTGATTCTCGCCTCGCTTCGTCGTCATGTTATAACTCGCAACGCGTGAGCTATCCGCGGGCGCGTTCACGGTGACAGCACTTACCTCTTGAAAGAACTCCGTGTTACTGCTTTGACCGCCAGTTTGATCGTTGATGAGCCCGTCAAAGCTCTGCGAAATCTGAGTGGTGCCCTGGCCGTTTATCCGCATAGAGTTGCCGCCCTGTATGCCCGGCAGCGTCGTCAGCATGGAACTGGGCGATGGGTAAACGTCGATCAGAGGCACATCCTGATGCTGCTTGTTGTCGAAAACACCGCCAATCGTTCCCGTCTCGGTCTGAATTACGGCTGCACCTGCCGTCACCGTGATCTCCTGAGTCGACTCGCCGACCGAAAGGCGAATATCGATGCGTCGGACTGCGCCGCTCTCCAGAATCAAGCCATCTGCCGCGAAAGGCTTGAATCCCGGGGCTTCACAAGTAAGCCTGTAGGTGCCGGGCTTCACGTCGATCAATTCGTAGTTCCCTTGCGTATCTGCCGATTCCTGCCGCACCGGGACTCGGGTCGCGGGATCTCTCAATGCGATCACAACGGAGGGAACCACAGCTCCGGAGGCATCGGTCACGGTTCCCCGCAAAGTGCTGAGCGATGCCTGCCCGTGCGCCACCGGCATCTCATTCATCAACACTGCACAAAAGACGAAGGCGAAAAGCCAATTACACCGCGTCGGTTGTGCCGGGATCAGCACCGGACGGATCGCCAGGTTCTGACACATATCGTTTCTCCTTGGAAGGACGCAGGCGACCCTGCTCCAAGCTAGAGCGGCCCTGGATTTTCAAGCGCTTTCGGCAACGTCAATCGCCCTCAGGCGCCCGGTTGCGGTTCCCAAAGAGCTTCGTGGCCCAGATGAGTTCGCGGGAGATGGGGAGGACCCGCGAATGCTGATTTTCGTTAGTGTGATTTTAGCAGAGGATATCATATTGGTGGAATGCAAGGCAAGAAAAACTCCGACCAGAAAAAATTGCGACAGGCTGGGCAGTTTGCGTTTATATTGCTGGCCCGCTTGGGCTTGGAAAGCCGGTTTATTCCTCTAAGCTGCGGGGGGAGGGAAGGCAACTGGCGCCCGATGGATTCGTCTTTCCCGTTGCCGATTTCTATTTAGTCGTGATCCCAGGAAACAAGCGCTTCGGATTCTCACTATAGATTTTTCGCAGCACGTTTTCAGGAAGTCCCAGCCCCGCCACTTCGCGCGCAGGCTGACGGGCGTTACCTCCAAATATCACGGACTCCTTGCTGGAGAAGAATTTCCATTCCCGTTCCTGCGCAGCGTTCATGACCCTCCACGATTCCTCCTCGCCCGCCTTTTCATCCAGCACGACGGAATCGGATCCGTAAATGATGCGGTCCTGATACTTAATCAGGAATTCGCGGGCAACAGAAGGTTCCAGCCGGGCGAAGACGTTGACGCGGGCGGCGACGTCGATATTGAAATTGGGATATGTGTCCAGGCGTTTGCCCAGCGCGCCGAGGTCTTCCTCGTTACTTCCGATGTGAACACCCACTACGCGCAGTTTCGGGTTGCGGACCATAATCTGGTCCCGGGCCAGCAAGAGTTCTTCTTTCCCCGGCGACCCGGGATGATTCTCGTAAGCCCACCAGTTGTCCGGCGCGTTGCCACGCTTGTACAGCGTCCAATACGAGGGAACCCCGGGGCCGGCCCCGTTCTTGGCGTCGGCGCCGACCTGAGGCTGCGGCCGGGGGGCGAAGGCTCCGGCGGGTTCTGCCGTGTGAGCCATAAGAGTGCGATCGGCCTTCTGGATTGCCGCATAGATGGGCATGAGGGCCTCGTTGTCCGGCTTTAGGTACTCGCCGGTCTTCTTCGACTTGATGGCCATGCCGAGGTTCTTCCAGATCTTCACGCCCAGTGCGTCTTGTTGAAATGCTCGGTTGAGCATTGCGATATTTCGCTCCGCGAAGCCGCGGCTTTCCCAGCCGCGTGCGTCGAATGCCGCCACCCACGGCAGCCGCCCCCTGCTTTCGCGGTGGAGCTTGGCGGTCTTGTTCAGCAACGCCTCCATGTCGTACTCTTCGTCCGCGACCCCACCGCAAAGGCAAACGATTAGCGCGGTCCAGCCGGTCCTTTCCAACCCGGCGATGATTGGCGGGCAATGCTCATGCAAATGAACGTGGCAGTCGAACCGCTCGAAAGGCGCCGCCGCTTTGGAGATCTTAAGGGTTGCTGCTCCGGCGACGGGCAGTAGGGAAAGTAACTCGCGTCTGTTCATAACGGAAAGCCGTTCCTTTTCTCTACACTTTTCCCGTTGACTTTCTTTACTGGAAAAGTCATCATTTACGATACATCATCCCCACCGGACCGGTGGGCAACAAAGAGGAAAGCACAGCTACCAACGAGGTATCGTCGGCAGTATTGTTCGCTTCGCCTGAGGAGTACGAAGGTTCATCGAACTGGGATCACTTGTCGTCCGCAAAAACTCCGTCATGGGCCCGAATCACGCTCCTAAACGTCTCGTAACATGCGATCCTGAGCATTCATGTCGGCTCCATTTTCTCTTCCTCGTCGCCTCGGGACATTGCTTCCGGACCGCCGCGATCGTCCTGCTCGATCTCCTTCGGGCCATCCGTCTGGCTGCTTATTCCCGCAATGGCTTGGCGGCGGAGAACCTGTTTCTGCGGAAGCAACTGGCGCTCTTCCAGGAGAGGAAGGTCAAACCGCACCGGGCTGACGACGCTACCAGATGGCTGATGGTCACGGTCAGTCGGCTGTTCGATTGGCGGATGTCGCCAGTGGTAGTCAAGCCCGATACCTTTATCCGCTGGCACCGCCAAGGGTTCCGGCTGTTCTGGCGTTGGAAGTCCAAGCCGACGGAAGACCTCGCCTGCCCAAGGACCTCCGCGAGTTGATCCGTCGGATGGCTGCGGAGAATCCGTCGTGGGGACAGGAGCGAATTGCTAATCTAATGAACTGAAACTGAATCGTGGAATCCGGGTCTCGCCCCGCACCGTCGCGAGTTACCTACGCGCCGCTCCCGGTTGGAAGCCCGATCCGAAGCAACGATGGATGACCTTCGTTCGCAGTCATGCCAAAGCGATCGTGGCATGCGACTTCTTCGTAGTCGTAACGGCCAACTTCCGCACCCTTTATGTGTTCGTAATCATAGAACTGGGTACTCCTAGGATCCTCCACCACAACGTCACTGACCACCCCACCGCGAAGTGGACCCTGCAACAGTTCCGAGAGGCGCTTCCAGACGATCATCCATATCGCTTCGTGATCCACGATTCGGGATAGCATCTTCTCCCCGGAACTGGACAAGGGCGTGACGTCTTTGGGAATGCAGGTGGTGCGAACACCCGTGCGGGCGCCCCAGGCAAACGCAATATGCGAGCGGTTCGGCGGGACCCTACGCCGCAAATGCCTGGACTTCATGATTCCGTTGAACGAGCGCCACATGAAACTCACCCTAAAATCATGGGGTCGCGCATTTCAACCACGGCAGACCGCACATGAGTCTGGGCCCGGGGATACCGGTGCCACTCTCGCATCCCCCACCGACGAATAGGAGCAGTCATGTAATCCCCGCCGGGCACGTTATTCGCAGCACGGCAGTTCTGGGCGGTCTCCATTATGAGTACGCCCTGGAGAAGACCGCGGCGTGAGCCTCGCACGGATCCGACGCGGCTCTGCCAGCTCCAGTCAGGACGGTCGGACGACATTTTTGCGGAGCACAGGCCGCAACGACTACGCAACCTCGCAACTTTGGTCGCGTGCACTGTGGGAGCACGACGACCAACCGGACGGAATCCTGTATCGATCTCGCCACGACGATTCGGCGCTTTGCGTCGCAGTGTACGACCGTGCAAAAGATGGCTTAGTAATGGTTCAGGATCAGCCTCTTGCCGACCACCCTCTGCCGTTGGCGAAGTTGCTGCGGAGATGTAGCCTGGGCTGGACGAATTGAGCGGAAGGCTCTTGCCCCAACAGCGGGCCAGAGCCCATTCGGCCGCTGGCAAGCGAGCAATGGCTCCGGGCGCACTGAGAGCGGATGTGCTGGCGCTGCCCGACGCGCGTTGCGTTGCGATCATCGGCGCAGGCGGCCAAGCGCGCTCCCAACTGGACATCTTGCGCATGGTGCGGGAGATAACGTCGGTGCAGGTCTTCGATTCTTTCTTGGAGGCGGCGCAGCGATTTGCACTCGATCCCACGTTTGCCGGTCTAAGCGTGGCGTGGTGGATTCCGTGGAGGGCGCGCTGGCTAGCTTGCAAGGAATCCGGGGAGATGGACTAAGCGCAGAATGAAACATGCGGAATGCTACTTGGGCAGGATTCCGCTCTTCCGAATTGTTTTTGCCACGCCAAGAGGTGCCTTTCAGAACGTCAGCTTCAACGCGAACTGAATCTGCCGCGCCATAAACGTAGACCGGATCGTCCCGAACGCCGAACTGGAAATATCCCCCGCCGCCGCTTTGAAATTGGTATGGTTCAACGCGTTGAAGAACTCCGAACGGAACTGCAAATTCATTCCCTCGCGCGGCATGGTGAAGTTTTTGAACAACCCAAGATCCAATTGATTCATCGGCAGGCCGCGCGCAATGTTGCGGCCCGCGTTGCCGAACGGATGACTCGGGTCGGTCTGCAACTGCACGTTGGTTTTGTTGAAGTAGTTGTCCGTCGTCCAGTCGGAGGCTACCACGGGGCCCGTCACGTTGGGCCGGAAGGCCTCGCCGCCTTTCCATTCGGCCAGGTTGCCGACGGTCTGGAAGGCGGTGGGTACTGTTCCCGACCACGAACGCAGATTAATCGGCGGCGCTGAGAGCGCGTTGTTGATCAGCGTGGTCTCCCAACCACCCAGAATCTGGTTGAGATAGCCGGGCATGTGCGACCCGAACTTGCGGTCGCGGCCTACCGGAATCTGATATACGGCGCTCAGGACATCCACAAACTTCAGATCGTACGCCGACGGACCTTTTTCAGCCGCCAGATTATGAATATCCTGTACACTCGACTGATTCCCGTTTTGACCATCCAGCGCCTGCGAACTGTTGTCGATCGCCTTCGAATAGGTGAAGGAGTTGAGGAATTGCAGCCCGTGCGCGAAGCGCTTCTGCAACTTCGCCTGCAGACCGTTGTAGTTAGAAAAGCCGCCGGTGTTGTACCAACTGATCGCGCCGAAGCCTTGAATCGGGCGACGTGAATTCAAAGTCGCGGTGCCAGTTGCGCTAGCCTGTGGTGCGGCCTGGTTGTAATCCCCCATCACGGGCAGATTGGCGGAACTGTTGCCGATGTAACCAACGTCCAGCATCAGGCCCGACGTCAGTTGGCGCTGAATCGAAATGAACCAGCTCTGAATGCGGGGATCCACCAGGTTCTTCGGCATGTAGAGAACGTTCGAAGTCTGGGGATTGAAGTTTGCCGGATCGGTTAGGCCAATCGGGTAGCCCTGGTCGGTGCTGAGGAACCCCGGCGTGCCCGGCGTCTGGGCCACGGTGGCGATTACAACCTGAGGTCCGTTGATTCCCAGCAGATCGCCGCTTCCCATGCGGTTTTGGTGCACATAGCTGAGCCCGTAACCGCCGCGCACCACGGTGCCTGGGTTGACGCTATATGCGAAGCCCAGGCGCGGCGCGAGGTCTTTGTAATAGGGGCTGATCAAACCCTTGTCATAGATGGTGCCATTCTTGGCGAGCAACATGGTGTTCGTGGTCGGATCGAAGTTCGAGAGCCGGTTGTCGCGCTCCCACCGCGGAGTGGCGAACTCCCAGCGAACGCCCAGATTAACGGTCAGTTTGTTGGAGACGCGGATGTTGTCCTGCGCATAGAGAAAATCTTCGTGCTGGCGGTAGTTGCCGATCACATCCGTGGAGAGTGCATAGCCGCTGCGCAGGCCGAACAGGAAGTCGGCCAGCGAATACGTTGTCGGATCGGCGGCGCCGCCGGCAGGTTTGCTGAAGGCGCCCAGATATTGGTCGGCTCCGTACATTGGGTTCACATCCAGCACCTGCGTGCGGATAATCACGTTCTCATAGCCGAACTTCATGGAATGGCGCCCGATGATCTTGGAGAAGTTAACCTTTGAATCGAAGCTCAGGGGATTTTGAAATTGCGGAATGGTCGCTTGCCGTCCCAGGCCCGTCAGACCCTGCAGTGAGATGGGCAGCAAACCGCCGGCCAACGCCGGATCGCTGGGCAAACCGGGGATTCCGTAGGCTTCCAGCATGTTTGGCTGACCCAGGAACGGCGGCTTCTTGCCCGCATACATGCGCGATACGCCGAAGCGCAGGTCCAACACGGAAGTGGGGCTGCTGATCCACGTGTACGCGGCAGTGGCCTGCTGACTCAGCACCCAGAGTACGGTGCCATTGCCGCCCGAGGGTCCGGGAAAGCTGGAGTCCTGGTTTTCATTTCGCTTGCTCTGGCTGACGCGCAGGAAGCCGGACATGGTGGACTTGATCTGGCCGTCGAGCTTGGCATCGAACTTATCGGCCTTCGTGCGATCACCCGACAACTGCTGATAGTTGTTGGAACGGCCGGCGATCAGTGGGGTTGGCAGCGCGTTCAGTACCTTCACCGCAAGCGGCGACATGGCGCTAATGGGGATTGCCGTATTGGCGGCGTACGTCGCGCCGGTCAGCGGATTAGTAACGGCAACAGGGAAGTTTCCCTGCCGGTCCGCCATGGTCGGCAGGCTGGAGAACGAAAGTGTCCGTTGAATGTTGCGGAAGCCTTCATAGTCCGTAAAGAAGAAGACGCGGTTCTTAATGACCGGGCCGCCGAACGTCGCGCCGAACTGGTTCTGGGAAAGCGTCGGCTTCTTGAAGGTCGACGGGCGCAGGCCAAACTGGAAGCCCGTGGCGTTCAGGTCGGTATTGCGCAAAAACTCATAGGCGGTACCGTGATAGCTGTTGGTCCCGGAACGCATCGCGGAGATGATGGTGGCGCCGCCGCTGCGGCCATACTCCGCGCTGTAATTGCTGGTGACCACTTCAAATTCCACCACCGAATCGGGCGAGGGCTGCGCCACCTGATTGGAGAATCCCTGGTTGCTGGTGCCATAAGCGTTGTTGTCGATACCATCCAGCAGGTAGTTGTTGTAGGTGCTGCGCAGGCCATTGACGATGAACGAGCCTTCGCGGCTGCCTGAGGACGGCGATTTGTTCACGCCGGTAGTCAGCAAGGCCAAGTCGGAGAACTGGCGTCCGTTCAGCGGTAATTCCGTGATCGAAATCTTGTTCACAACCTGGCCGCGGTCGCTCGTGTCCGTGTTCAGCAGGATCGCGGCCGAGTTGACTTCGACCGTCTCTGTGGTCGCGCCCACCTGCAGCACCAGGTCCACGCGTTGCCGGGCATTCACGTTGACCACGATGTTCTTCGCCTCACCCCTCGAAAACCCAGGCGCCTCGGCCGCTACTGTAAACAGGCCGATTTTAACTTCACTGAAGTTAAAATTTCCGTTCTCATCCGAAGTGGTCTTGGCGGTGATGCCGGTTTCCTGATTAACGAGCGAGACTTGGCTGCGCGCCACCACCGAGCCGCTGGCATCGTGAACCGAGCCGAGTACCGTGGCCGTATCGAACTGCGCGTGTAAACCAAACGCGCCTAACGACATGAATAAGAGGAGCCCCCGCAGGTGTGGAGTTACGACGTTACGTTTCATTTTTCAGAGGTTAGAACAGCGATGTTAACCGGGGATGTATACTGTGTGTCAGTCTCGTGAACCAAGACCCGGACGTCATAGCGTTTAGAACCTGCGTTGTCATTCTCAATTCACGCGGGTCCGCTATCGTGCCTACAATGAGACAATTTCTCGCAGCACTGCTTTCGCAGTCGCTTTTGCTCTGCCTGTTCCCCGGCTTGGCGCCGGCCCAGGAGGTGCATCCCGCAATTCTGGTTCACGGCCACCGCGGCGCGCGCGCGATGCGGCCCGAAAATACGATCCCCGCTTTTCAATACGCCATCGCCGCCGGTACGGACGTATTGGAACTCGATATGGCCGTTACAAAAGACAACGTGATCGTAGTTTCACATGATCCGATACTCCGCCCGCCCGTCTGTAACAGCGCGACGCAGGCGCACGCGATTATCCACGATTTGACCCTGGAGCAAGTGAAGCAATGGGACTGCGGCGTGAAGCAGAATCCCGAGTTTCACACCCAGCAGACCATCCCCGGTACGCGCGTGCCTACCCTGGACGAGGTCTTCGCGCTTGGCCAAGGCAACCAAGTACAGTTCAATATCGAAACCAAGATCATGGCTCGGCGCGTGGGAGCGCAGGAAGCGGAAATGATGCTGAAGCGGATGGGCTTCTCCGCCGACAGCCCGCAGGGGAAGGACGCGATGGCACTGATCGCCGCCATGGGACCGGAGATGACGCCGTCTCCAGAAGTGTTCGTGAGACTGGTGCTGGAGAAGATCCGAAAGTATCACATGGAAGACCGCGTGATTCTGCAATCCTTTGATTTCCGCACGCTGATTGCAATGAAAAAACTCGCCCCGGAGATCCGCTTGTCGGCGCTCACCAGCGACAACAATAAGAGCTTTGTGGAAATGGCCAAGGAGGGCGAGGCGGGAATCATATCCCCGGTTTATCAGACCGTGACGCCTGAAAAGGTGCGGGACGCTCACGCGTCTGGCCTGCAAGTGGTGCCATGGACCGCGAACAAGAAGGACGATTGGGACAAACTGATCGATGCAAAAGTGGATGCCATCATCACGGACGACCCGGCAGGCCTGATTGACCACCTGACGCAGCGCGGATTGCGCTAGGCCCTAACCGCGTAATCGATTTTCTTTCGCCGACGTGCAGCCCAATCGGCCGTGACTGTGAGAGAGTGGAAATAGCTTTCGCCAGAACAGATCCCCGGGTTTTAGCTCGAAGGTCCGCCGCTGAATTCCGCCGCCAGGCGCTCCCTTACGGTCGCGACTCCGCTTGATTTGCGCGTCGGCCTGGAATGATTTTTTGGATGATGACGTCTTCAAAAATGCTGCCTACGGAACAGTACCGGCGTCATTTGGGTCACGCACACCCTACCAAATCGCCCCGCTGCCATTTGCTACAAAACCCGCATTTCTGCCCCCCTATGGTCCGAAAACCGAAATCGATGGGCTCTCGTCGGCAATGTCCGGGTTCCCCCATCTGAAGCCTTGTGATAAGTTCTGCCTTGGCCGGACTCCCTCCGTCCCGAAGCAGAAAGACTTTGGGAGTAACACATCGGCCGTTCATTCCCTGCTGTCCCAGTAAAGTTGGGTCAGCAACGATTACGTGTGTGCGCCGCCTGCTCGTTACGAGCCCGCGAACTCGCGCTCCGGAATCTTGAGCTCAAGCAGCGGCCCGGTAGTAGTAGTTGAGCATGCCGCCCAACCGCTGGCGGCGTTGCGCCTCACCTGAGTTGCCGAGGTGGCCAGGTTCTGGGCTGTTGAGTTGGTTCCCCAGACCTTGGTGATTGCGTTCCCCGTGATAGTGGGCCACGAAGTTCTGAATGGAGACGCGACACTTCTTGTTACATGCTTGGAACGGCTCATACGCTATGCTCCTCCCCGGTTGCCGCCTTCCTGTAGCGCCGGTGCAGGCGATGGGCGGCGAGTTGCAGCAGCTCGGGCGTGGCGTTTAGATAGGTTTCTGTGCCGACAATGTCCCACATGTCCCATGTAGTTCGAGAGCCAAGGAAGCCGAGCATGGAGGTCCGCACCCTGGCGATACCATCGGGTGAGCCGTTGGACGGCAAAGGCGCGTCGCAGGTCGTACGGCCGCGGTCCAATGCGTCTCTTCTCTGGCTTTAGCCCGGCCTCTACAAACAAACTGTAAATCGTCCTATGGGCGGTACTAACCGGCGACACTCGTCGGTTAGTTCCAACGAAGAATCGAGTTTCGGGGCCACTCGGCGCGTAGTTCACCCGCTTGGCTACGTACCGGGCTAGTTCGCGGGATAGCGTGCGATGAAAAGGGACCCAGCGGGCTCGCCCCTTGAACGTCTCAACAAAAATAACGCCGGTACCCGTATCCACATCCCGCATGCGGAGGCGCAGCGCTTCCCCAAAACGAATGACGGTGCAGTAGAGAATGAGCACCAGTGCCCTGTATATGTCGGCTCGAAACGCTGGACGCTTGAGGTCCGTGCAGAGCGCGAGCAATTTCACAATCTCGCATTCGGAGAGGTAGTGCGGTACGAAGCTCGATACGGTCGGAAGTCGTGGCCAACGGGGCTCGACGACGCGAAGGTGAGGAAGCCGTCGAAGCATAGAAAGCACGGGGCTATCGGCTCGCCCAAAGTTCAGCTTGCGAATCTCTTTGCCGGCCAGGATTACCGCCGCGCGAAGCTCAGCGTGAGAGCGTTGAAGTTCGGTCATAGCCTTGTTCGATTAGGGTATCAGATGTGTTGTTGAACATTACTCCCACACCAATGGCTGTGTTAAAGTTCCCGTTGATGTTGTTTTGCAGCGAAGTATTAACCGATAATGGGCGAGGGGTTTTTAAGCAGACTGCCTACGTTCCGCCTGCGTAAACCCGCCCGCTTGACGCTGACGCCCGGTTGACGCTGACGGCTGATTCGGCGGCATATACCCGTCACTTAGTATCCGTGGCGTTGCTGCAGCCTGTCTTTCGTCTTCGGACCCATGATGCCATCAACTTTCAGAACCTCGGTGCCGGCTAAGAAGTTTTCGCGGTCTTGGAACGATCGAACCGCCGATTTCGTTAAGGGGCCGTCAATCCCGTCGATTTCGCCCAGATGATAGCCCAGGTTGGACAATCGCTGCTGGTAGCCATGCACCTCATCAATTGGATCGAGGTGGCCCACGAGGACTTCGTAAACCTCGGACCGATTTTGCCCGACCAAGAGTCGGGCGCCGCTTACGTCCTCTGGGATTTCAAATTCTAATTTGCCTTGCTGGTCGGTTGTATCCGATTGTCCGGAAAACGGACCGTTGATCTCCAGGACGCAAGGGATCCCTTTTCTAGGCTTATCTTCCCAGTCTCGTAGAACAAGCTTTAGTTTCTTTTTGCTGGTTTTCAATATGAAAGTATGCTTGTTGTCGGTGGAGCACTCCTCTTGTCTCATTTCAAGCTCGGGGATGAAAAGGAGGTCCCCTTTAAAGAGGACATTAGGTTCTTGGCGGTTCTGACGAAGGTCTGAGTTTTTCGGGTGATCCCAAACCTGGCGCCAATCGGCGATGCCGTACTGCGCCGCTATCTTCGAAACCCATTCTCCCTGCTGGACAACATGCTTGCCGTCCGCGGGACGATTTATTGTATACATGGTTGCGTCACCGGTCTCTCCGGACACGTTCCTCACGATTCTTTTCCAAATCGATTGCCATGTCCTCAAATGTGCCTTGATCACGGATTCCGGCGCGCGCATGCTGCTCACGCAGCTGCTCCTCTTTCATCACGTCCTCCTCTATCGAGGTGCCAGAATATTTTCCTGTGAGCTTGCTCCAGAAAACGTTTACGTTTAACAAGACGGGAGAATGGGTGTGGCCCTGGCAAAAAATGCGGAATTTCGGGGGCAGGCGCAAGCCAACACTCTTGTCCACGTTCGCATAACGGGACAATAAGTACCAGATTGTGGCGTAGGGAACATTTTTCTGGTAAAGATTTGAATCCGAGTTATCATACTTATCGCCGAGGTCACGGAGATCGGGGTAGTAATTCACCGCTGTATTGATGAGAGGTCCGGGAGGGTGGTCGAGGTCGATCCATTGCCAATAGCCATCCCGATTACTGGGATCGAAGCGGTGTCCATGCTCAACCCAGAGAAGATTTTCTTGGAAGAATCCGGGGGAGTTCCTCAGCCGGTCCATCGTTGCAATATTTGAAAATTTCCACTCGTCGAATGCCAGGTACACGTCGTGGTTCCCATAAATCTGACGGCACGCGGCGTTTTGCAACGCATCGAGGGCAGCCTTATTGTGGCCATTGTTGTAAACCAGTCCGATCCACTTAGGAATGCGCTGGTTAAGGGTGTCGGAGAGCTTCAACCTATCTGTCTCATATACGAAAGGTTTAGCGCCCACCCAGGTGTGATAGGGCGCCCACATTTCGAGAAGATCGCCGACATGCAGGAGGGTCACATCGAAAGGGTTGTCCCCGTTGGTGCGGACTCGCTGCAGGGCGGTCAGCAGTTTCACCAAATCGCTCCCCGCGGTGGAACCGAACGCATGTTTCTCCTCTTCTTCCCTCATCTTGCGGGTATCAGTGAAGGCGTTCTCCTTCATGGCAGCCCTCCCCGCTGGCGTAGTCAGCATCCTAAGGGAGTGCTCCTCATACGATTCGCCTTTCTCGATCGGAATGTCCCAGGAACCGTCGTCGTTTTTTATTATTTTGCCGTCTTTCTTTCCGCTATCGAGTGTTTTCACTTCGTCCGGATCGAAGAATGCCAATCGCGCCTTTTTTAACTCTTCCGGGTCGGGCCACATGTGCATGTCGGGCAAAATTAAATAGATTTTCGCGTCCAGGGCAGACTCGTCGAGAGGGGCAGTGGCGTGTTGGAAAACTCCGAAATTACCCATCTCTTGTTGAAAGTCACGCAGGTTGCTCACGAACAGGTCGGTCGGTTCCGGTGCGCCACCCTTCTGCCCGTAATTGCAGAGCCACACGTGAGGCCCGCATATCAGCCCGAAGGTCCGCTTGTCCGCACGGCCCCAAAAGCCAACGTCGAGATACACGTATTTATCCTGTCCGGGCTTCAGCGTGACGTGGTCGTATCTGCGCGTACCCTCGGGTCCACCAGAACCGCTAGGCCCCGCGTAACACGCGTAGTTGTTCCTATCGTGGATCCTGCACCCCGGGCCGAATATGGGGTCGATCCAGCGGGAATACTGACTCTGTGCGCCCGAGTACCGGAAATCCCAAATGGACCCGGTGCCATCGTAGACTTCCTCCGTAAGACCCTTTCCGAACCCAATATAGACGCTTGGCGCCGCGTTATCGGCCATGATATGTGTTCCCTCACAACGTTACAGGAGCTTATTTGTGCAATAAGACTTGGCCAGTGCGCTTCCTGAGCCCTGGGTGTCTGTCGTAGCGAATCATGCTGCTCAGATCGTGCGAATGAAAGACAGTCCGGCACTAACTTCGTGAGATTTCATCACGCTCCAGGTTCTCTGCACAGTTCCGGTTAATGTGAACATTTCTGAGTACTCCCTCGTCAGGATGGTGCGGCAAAGAATGCGGTCGTTGCAGACCACAATCCAGATTTCGCTGGAATCTCCACTTTGGAACCCAAAAGCTAACCACTGGGTCATGTTAACCAGAGAATGTGAGAGTTCGGAGCCAGGAAACACGGCGTGCGGTCGCAACCTTGACGGTTGCACGCGGCAACTCAGATCGCACCACCTCGAAACTGAGAATCGCCGAGCTAGGCTCTGGACCACTAAATGCTTGCTGGACAGGGGGTTCGCGCACTCGTTTTGAATCGTCTCGGCGTAGGAAAGCCGTTAACCACCGGGGCGCTGGCATTGACGTGTTTGGATTTTGGCTCCCCGCGGAGCGCCTTCAGATCCGCGTTCGTGATCACAACCTCAGTGAACTTCAGGTCAGCGCCGCCTTGCCCGAAGTTGTACACCCGTAGGACTCCTTGCAAGCCGCTCGCTCCGACCCGGCGGCTTACCCGCCGACGGATGTACGGATCGCCGACCATCTGGACACAATTTGGCCGCCGGTTGGCATCATAGCCTACTCCTCGCGTTCCGCCGCCGTCGACGCTTACCTGCACCGACCGCACCACTCCGGCGCCGGTCCACGCAAACCCGTACACCTGGTGCCGTCCCGCCGGGAGCTTCGCTTTGTCCGGCGGCCACGCGAGCACCGATTTCACTTGAATCTCGGTCAGCCGCGTCGCCGTCCGTTCGCCCGCCGGATTCTCCACGACGCGGTTATAGAGCCGGTTCATCCCACTCTCGGCAAACCTGGCCGAGTCCATCCCATACCAGCCCGGAAAGAGCGCCCGGGCCGGAAATCCGTTCTTGCGCGGTAGGAACCGGTCGTTCAATTTGAACGCCACCAGCGATTCCGCGCTCAGGCATTTTTGCACGGGGACTACGCCACCGGGGCGATACTGAACAGGCTGCGGCGAGTGATTCCCATTGATCTCAGAATCGCAGTTTCAGAGCCATCTGGAGAATGCGGGGATCCCGCGCACTAGTTATGCGTCCGAACGTGGCCGAAGTTACCGTCGTGTTCGGATTATTCAAGAGCGTGTGATTCAGTCCGTTGAAGAACTCCCCGCGATACTGCAGCTTGAACCGTTCCTTGATTGTGAACACACGCTGAATCGAGAAGTCGAGATTGAACGTCCCCGGTCCTTGAATCAGATTGCGTCCGGCGTTGCCGAACGTGCCCGGCGCGGCGGTCTTGAACACCGCGGTGGTGAACCATTTTGCGACGTCCTGAGCGCGCGAGCCGTTGGTGAGCGACGGCTTCGAAATCACGTCCGCCTGATCGGCGCCCACGCCGCTCAACGAATCGTCCTCACCGGAAACCACGTTGATCGGGAACCCGCTCTGCCAGTTCAAAATTCCGGTCGTCGCCCAGTCGCTGAGCAAGTGACGTAGCACCGCGTTCTGTTTGGGTGAGGGCAACTGCCACAGGTAGTTCATCACGAACCGCTGGGGAATGTTGTAGTCGGAAACCGCTCTATAGGCGCCGGCATTGTAGGGATTGATCGTGTTCGTACTGCAAGTATCCGTGAGGTAAGAAACCTGATCGATCGACTTGCCGAACGTGTAATTCGCCGTCACGCTGAATCCTTCCGAGAAGCGCTTTTCCAGCGATACCTGGAGTGAGTTATAGATCGAGTTGCCGCCCGAGTTGTCCTCGATGATGTTCTGGAAATCCTGGTTGGGCCGCCGCGCCTGCGTGTTGCTGGTATTGGCTCCCGGCACCAGCGCCGCCGGATTCAGATCCACGTTATAGCCGAGGAACGTCCCCTTCGACGCCGCATAGGCTACGCGCATCAGCATGTTCTTCCGCAACTGGCGTTCGAGCGCGAGATTCCAACTGAGTACGCGGGGCGGCCGCCAGCCATCATTCAAAGAAACCAGCGCCGTGGGGAGCGTGAACTTCACGTCCTTGCCCGGGATCCCCGGTCCGTACTGAGACGGGAAAGGATTGGTAGTTCCCGCCCACGGATTGTCGAACGGCACGCCAAAGAGGGTGAACTGCGGGCTGAACGGGGCACTGTTGGTCAGCGTTCCCAGTGCCTCGGTGAAGGGCGGCTGGTAGAACATTCCGAAGCCGCCGCGCAGTACCGTGCGGCCGCCGTCGAAATTGTAAGCGAGTCCAATTCGCGGAGCCATCTGTTCCCAGCGCGCCTTCGTACCGCCGCCCGGGCATCCGCTGTCACCGGTCAGCAAGTAGCCGGCCGGTGCATTGGGATAGCGCGTGGAATGGGCTCCCGGCACATAACAGGGGATACGCCCAAACTCCTCGCCAAACGGAATCCAAGGATCCCAGCGCAGGCCCAGATTGATGTTGAGTTTCCGGGTCAGGCGCATGTTGTCCTGCACGAACAGGCTGGCCATCGTGCCACGCTGCGCCCGGAAATCGCCGCCACCCTGGATGAAGCGGTCAACGGCGCCTAATAGAAAATCAGAGGCAGGATTCCCGCTGTGCGTGGTCCCGCTGAAACGGAAATCGCCCGACTGTCGGAAGCTGTTGTTCACGTCCGTGAATACTCGCAGCACCTCGCCACCGAACGAGATCTCGTGCACGCCTTTAATCCAGTGGGCGTTATCGGAAAAGTTATAAGCCGGGCGATCGAACTCCCCCTGTCGTCCCGTAGCGATGGAGAAGAAGTTCACTACCGACAGCGAAATTTCCGGCACTGGAGGCTGCGCGACGTTTACGCCGATCGTGTTCAATCCGAAGGGCGCCGCGCTCACCCGCTTGGTATCGTTGCGGTTGTAAGAAAACGACGCGTTGTTGATGAGGTTCGGCCGCGGCGTATAAGTGTAGTTGAGCGCCACACCTCGATCGAAATAGTTGAATCCCGGTCCCGATGCGATCAGGTTCACTGCACCCGACATCGGATCAAGGATCTGCCGTGTCTGGAAATAGCGGCCGTAGATACGGTGCTTGGTCAGGTTGTAATCGATCCTGACCATGTACTGGTTCTCGTGAGTCGCCGAAGGTTTGTCGAACACCACCAGCCCATCCGGCGAGTTGGAGGTCGGGATGAGCGGCAGCAGCTTCAACGCGGCCGGATCCATCCGGCTTGCCGGGATCCTGTTTCCCGGAATGGGCTGGTTTCCGTTGTACGGGTCAATTAGTTGTCGCGTGACGCCGGAAAAATCGCCGTTGCGTTGCGCGTTGGTCAGCACGAACGCCGAGTTGCCCGTGGAAATATTGCGGATCTGCGTTCCCTGATAGGTGCCGAAGAAAAAGAGCTTGTCCTTGATGACCGGACCGCCCACGCTGCCGCCATACTGGTTGCGCTTCAAATGATCCGGCACCGGCGCGAAGAAGTTCCGTGCATTCATCGCGCCGTTGCGCAAGAATTCAAATAGCGAACCGTGCAACTGGTTCGACCCGGACTTGGTCACGATGTTCACCACGGCGCCCGACGCCCGGCCAAACTCAGCGCTGTAGCTATTCGTCTGCACGCTGAATTCCTCGAGTGCGTCCGGATTCGGGAAAGGGTTGTTGGCGTTCGTCCACGGATCCTGATTGCTCGCGCCATCCAGAAAGTAGTTGGTGCCTTCGCTGCGGGAGCCGTTGGATGAAATCGATTGCGCGCCCGGATAGTTCGCGCTGTGCGTGGTATCGCCCGCGCCGCGCGAGTTCCCCGCGGTCAGATCGGCGGTGCCCGGCGCCAGCAACACCAGTGTCGCCGCATTGCGCCCGTTCAACGGCAGCTCCACGATCTTTTGCTGGTTCACCACCTGTCCCAGCGAGCCGGAGCGCGTCTCCACCTGCGTCGCGGTCGCCTCCACGGTCACTGTTTCGGCGACATCGCCCACTTGGAGCGCTACGGGTAGCGACACACTCGCATCGGTGACGATCGAGATACCGCGCTGTTCAAATCGACGGAACCCGGCCACCTGCACGGTCACATTGTAGGTACCCACCGGGATCAGCGGAAATACGAACCCGCCATCCGAGGCGGATGTTGTCTCTCGACTCAGACCGTTGGCCCGGTTCGTAGCCACCACCTTGGCCGCCGGTATCGGCGCACCGCTTGAATCGGTCACCGAGCCCGAAATCGACCCGGTCGGATCAGCCGCCCACACCAGTATCAGCGCGAGCCCAAAAAAGAGGACCCCGAATAAGACTCTTTGTTTCATGAAAATGCCTTCCCCAACTCACCGTTTGGTATAAAGCGTTCCTGAAACCCACTTGGTCGCAGTTTCCCTACCTTATCACACGGTACGTCCTCCCTAGCCCGGGCTAGACCCCAGGTGACCACGTGCTCTACCGCGTCGAAGACTTTGTCCCAGGAAGTGCGAAACGCCTCGGCCGTTTCCTTCCAGGACAGCCGGCGCGCCCAGCGGGCCAGAAACAGCATGTAGGCTTTGGTGAGAGTACGTTTGCCATCGGCCCAGGGAACCTCCTCGACGACGACCGCCTGGCAGCGGCGGCAATCGACGCGCCGCATGGAGTAAAGCAGAAAAACCAAAAATCCCCGGAAAGGAATAAACTCGAAACGCCGCTCGGCGAGTTGATCGTATCCGGGGGCGGGCTGATGGCAGCGCGAACAGACGGCCTTCGAGCCCTTGCGCGGACGCACGGCGATTTCAATGCTCTTGTGATCGGAACTGAAGCGGGCCTGCTGGTAAACGAATCCCGGAAAACGGTGGCACCGATTTAGAATTGAGATGAGCTGCAGCATGAAGTGGAAGATGGCGACGGCGAAGACTACCAAAATAACCCGCACCGCCACCACGCCGCGCCATGGACTGGAACACTACTGCCGGGATCTGAACAGCTGGCCCCGATCATGGATGGGTCTGGAGAAAGATCTGCCACCCGGCGAGCAGCTCGTGATGTTGTTCCGTCCGTTCCTGGAGCACTTGGCAATGTCGAATCTGTCGCCAAAGACGATTCAGAAGCACGTCGACAACATGTGGGTATTAGGCGGCGAGTTCATCACCGAACTCAACTACACGCCTTCGCTCAGAAAAGCACCAGTGAAGAAAGTTCTGGTCGATCTGATCAAGGACGGCGGCCCCATCCTTCATCACGGCGACTCCGAGGAACAACAGCGATCCTTCGAGTCCACCTGCCGAAAGCTCTGGAACTTCCTCAATCAATCACAGGGCTAAACGTGGGGCAAACCACCCACAGATTCCTCCGACGAGGCAGGTTTTTCAGCTAGAGCCTCGGGCGAACTGGCAGAGGTGGTGTTCTCCCTTAGCTTGAATGCCTGCCGCCACTTGGGCTTTCGGCTCCGCTTGCCGCTGCGTTTTGAAGAACAGATCCGGCGCATCTAGGATGCGCTTGCGGATCGCGACTGAGCCATTGCGCCAGGCGGCATACAACTGCCCGGCTTGCCGCGATTCGCAGTGATGCTGTGCGAACACCGCGGCCATCCGCTCGCAGTCTTCCAGCTTGATGCGCGCCACCGGCACCAGAAACTTCATCGCCACGTGTGCGCCGATCTTTCCCTCCCGCACTTGCTGTTGGATCTTTTCCGGTAACAACTCGACCAGCGCCAGTCGGCGGGGAGCCTGAAATCCGCAATCGAGCCTCCTGGCAACACCGCCGGAATCAGCCAGCCCTCTTCAGGCCCTCGCGGATGCCGGAGGTGGGACTTGAACCCAGCTGCATCCAAATGTCCGTGTAGGTTGCAGATTCTAAGTTGCTCAGAATGCCATAGTTGCCACCGATACCGTAAACCATTGCACGCTATTGCACGCGGAGCCAGTCACCGATTCCCACTTCTTGCTGATATCGGATATTGGCAGGCGGAGCCTCATGCGGAGGAGTGGTTGTTGATTGAATGGCCGAAAAGCGAGAAGGAGCCCACTAAATACTAGATCTCGACATTGCCTGAGAACACCCCACGCAAAGCTCTGATCAAGATCGCCAAGCACCGCTGGATTAACGCAGCAATTGCCTCGCTGCCCTTATTGTGGATCTTCGCCGCGCTGAGCGTCTGCGTCGAATTCAACCTCTTCCACGCAAGTCTGCCGACTCGATCGCGGCTCTGTGTGTCATCCCCCAGATTGCAACTCGACTTGGCTGAGTTTGTCGACGACAATGCAGCGCCAACCGCCCACTCCCGCCAAAACCGCCCTTAAGCCGCTGACACTTGCTCGTCCAAACTGATAACAGAACGCGTTCCGCCGGCCTTGCTTACTCCTGCCCAACAAGTGCGGACAAAACAGTCGAGGGTACCCTTCGTACATGGCCGCAACCGGCTGCTTACGCGCACCAGCCGTGCGCAAAAGTGCGTAGATCTCCTGCGTGACGGGGTCCAGAACCTGAAAGTTCGACAAGGCATAGTTGAACGACGGGGTCTGGAGCGAAAGAAAAAGGCTAAACTTTCCCGAGGGATCGGCAATTGTGGTGAAAGCCGTGCCATTGCTGGAGACGCTCACTTCGCTGGACACGTATGCATCAATGAGGTTCAGGAGCCCCGGCTCAAGATAATTTGGTGCAAGGTAGTTTGGAATATTGATATTGCCATCAAGAGCGTAATTCTCGTCGTCTCATGGAACGAAGCAAACCCCAGAAGCAATCCCTTGGGGTCCGGCGTCGACAATGTATATCGATCCAGAGGGTGTGGTGAAAACTGTGTAAACGTTCTCCGGTGATACTTGGGAGAGCGAAATGAAAAAGACGAAGCAGACCTCGCCGATCAGCGACGAGTTAATCGACGAGTGGTTGAAGCAGGGTCGAAAGCCGGAAGACGTCCAGGGGCTTTTGAAGCAGTTCACCAAACAGGTGGTGGAACGTGCCATGCAGGGGGAGATGGCCGAGCATCTGGGCTATGAGAAGCACGATCCGGATGGAAACAACAGCGGGAACAGCCGGAATGGAACGACGCTTAAGACGCTGAAAGGCGACTTCGGTGAGGTGGAAATCGAGACACCGCGCGATCGCAACGGCGAGTTCGAACCGAGGATCGTCAAGAAGAACCAGACGCGGTGGGCGGGCTTCGATGACAAGATCCTGTCCATGTACTCACGTGGCATGAGCGTTCGCGACATTCAGGGACACCTGGAAGAGATGTACGGGGTGGAAGTCAGCCCCAGCCTGATCAGCGACGTGACGGACGGCGTGATGGAGCAGGCGCGAGCCTGGCAGAGCCGGCCGCTGGATACGTTTTACGCGATCGTGTTCCTGGATGCGCTGTACGTGAAGATGCGGCATGAAGGCCGCGTCGAAAACCGCGCTGTCTACGTGGCGATCGGCATCAACCTGGAAGGCAGGAAGGATGTTCTGGGGTTATGGACGGGCGCCTCGGAAGGGGCAAAGTTCTGGCTCAGCGTCCTGACGGAGCTGCGCAACCGCGGGGTCAAAGATATCTATCTGGTGTGCGTGGACGGACTGAAGGGTTTTCCGCAGGCGATTGAATCGGTGTTCCCCAAAGCCCAGGTGCAGTTGTGCATCGTGCATATGCTCAGAGCCAGCCTCAACTATGTGACCTGGAAGGATCGCAAGGAGGTGGTGACAGATCTGAAGCCGATCTACAAAGCGGCGACGACCGATGAAGCCGAGCGGCAATTGAGCGAGTTCGAGGAGAAGTGGAAAAAGAAGTATCCGGCGATTAGCCGGCTTTGGCGTGAGCACTGGGAGCGGGTAATACCGTTCTTTGCCTTCCCGGAGGAGGTGCGAAAAATCGTCTACACCACCAACGCCGTGGAGTCGCTGCATATGAGCCTGCGCAAAATCATCAAAACGCGGGGGTCGTTTCCCAGCGAAGATGCTGCGTTTAAGCTGCTCTATCTGGCGCTGGTGCGCGTGGTGGCGAAGTGGGATGCGGTACAGCACTGGAAGCAGATGCTGAACTATCTGGACACCATGTGCGGCGACCGAATCGCCGACAGCGGTGGCCTGAGGTAAACCCCAAAAACCGCTCAGAGCCCACCAGCAGGATGGGTCGCTCATCCCGCCAGGCCGCCCGTCGAAATTCCCCTGCATCACAGAACGGTGCTCGCACGCAAGGGTCCGCTCCGCCGCGCCGAAGCGGCGCCGCCCTTGCGCCCTCCGCGCCGTTCTGTCAGGATGGTTTCGCGACGGGCGGCTCCGGCGGGATGAGCTAAGGAGCTTTTCTCTACGACCGATTACCGGAAAGCAAATTCGCCGCGAAATCGTTTACACGGATTCGCCCACACCGCCCCGATCCAGAGACAGAGTCTCCACTCCCGCAGCCAACGCTGCTCTCTCGGCTTCGTCCGAACTGATGGAATTCCTCAATCGCGCCGCCGTATAAAGGCCGCAATGGACGTTCTGCACATCGAGCACTCCCGCGAGGTGTCTTCGAGCCGCTTCAATCAACGCACCATGCCGGCCCGCATAGATCTCCCGCATACGGCGCACGTGCCGGCTGAAGTGGCCGCCATCGATAAAGTCAGTGAGGACAGCCTGCTCCAGGTGAAGGGAGCGAAAATCTGTTCGCAGACGGAAGGCGGCCACAAAGTCCGCCAGCGCAGGCGGCGCAACGATGTAGCCGATGCGCAAAGCTGGGAACAACAACTTCGACATGGAGCCGACCATGATCACGTTCGAGCCCGGGTCGAGGCTCATCAACGCCGGAATGGGGCGTCCCTCGAAACGGTATTCGCTGTCGTAGTCGTCTTCAATGACGAATGCCCCGGCGCTTGCCGCCCATTTCAGCAACTCCATACGCCTGCCGAGCGACATCGCCGGACCTAACGGAAACTGGTGTGCCGGGGTCACATAGGCGCCGGCAGCCGCCGCTCCCGTTTCTAGGCCTTGGGCGACGACGATTCCCTCAGCATCAACCGGGACCGGTACGATCTGCGCCCCGGTGTTTTCGAAGGCAATGCGCGCTCCGAAGTAGCCTGGATCCTCCATCCAAACCTTATCGTCCGCCGAGAGGAGAAGTCGCGCGAGCGCATCCAGGGCTTGCTGCACTCCCGACACGATCGTGATCTGGTCTGCCGCGCATGCGATTCCCCTGGACGATCCCAGATATTGTGCGATTGCTTGGCGCAGAGGCTTGTAGTCCCTCGCGTCATATGCCGGATGCGCCCAGGAACCCGGCGATCGAGCGCGCCGTGAGGCCAAGCGAGCCCAAAGCTTTGAGGGGAACTCCTTCAAGTCCACGTCCCCCATTCGAAAGGGGCGCGAAGCGCAAAAGGGCGCCAGACCCGCGAACGCTTTCGGCCTCTGATAGTTCGCCCTGACGCTGCGAATAGAAGCGGGGAGCGCGGCCGCCTCAGGACGGGACCGCTGTCGCGGCATCACATGGCCACTGATCACGGTGCCCACTCCCACTCGCGAACAGAGGTAGCCTTCCGATTGCAACCGCTCGAAAACCTGGACGATCGTCCCACGTGACACGTCGTACTGAGCGGCAAAGTCCCTCGTAGAAGGAAGGCGCGCGGAGGGCGGCAATCTGCCTTCCAGAATTGCGGAACGGAGCTCCCGGCAGAGCCAATCCGTCAGCGGCTGCCCTTCGCCGCGGGCCTTAAGCGGAAGTTCAAGCCAACCTTTTACCTTCGACATGGAAGCTCAAATGGTACAGTCGAAGTGTTCATAATGGATCTTCTCAGAGGACCATTTCTAAACTACAATCGCAGTACAGATGAGAACAAGCACTTTATTCGTATCGGTTATCGCGGTATGCGCTGCCTTCTTCCACACGCCCACGGTCAGTGCCGAAGATCAAACCGTCGCCTACCCGGACGGTTATCGTAACTGGCCATTCCTACACGGCTCCATCGTTCCGGCCGCGTTCGGAGCGTTTTCCAAATCACCGTGTGTGAAGCCGTGTACCAACGGCATGTTTTACTTCTACGCGAATGAACTGGCCATGAAAGGGCTGCGGATCGGCGCCTATGAGGACGGCGCAATCATCGCGGAAGAAATGCTCGAGTTCCAGATTGGAGAAAAGGGAATTGGCGGAGAGGGACGTCGTGTCCTGACGGCCGTGATGGTCATGGACCGCCGCCGCTATGCCTCTACTGGAGGTTGGGGCTTCGGAAACTTCGACGAGGGGAGCAAGGTAAATACGCTCGATGCCAAAGCCCAGCAGGCGTGCTTTCAGTGCCACATATCTAAAAAAGACAACGGTTACGTGTTCACCCGGTACGTCGAGCGATAGGCATCCGCACATGAACAGCAGCCCGGCTCCGACCCAACGGATTCAATCGGTGGACCTGTTGCGCGGCGTGGTGATGATCGTCATGGCTTTGGACCACGTCCGTGACTTTTTTCACTCGGCGGCGATGAGCGGATCGCCGACAGACCTCGCGACGACGAGAAATGCGCTTGCATCAGCCGACCACCCCTCCAAGAGGATGGTCGGCGACACGTACGAAGGTCAGTGCGATTCCTCACCCGCCGGACGCCCGACCGCTTTGGAAGATTAGCGCGTGATTCGCTCGGAGTTGCGTAGAGGTCTAGCATGTTCACCTTAAACTAATAATATGGAAAGTCTGGCCGCTAGAACCATCCTCGGATTCACTCAACTTATCGTGTTTCTGGGAGCAGCGCTCTTTATTCCTGCGTGGACGCTCTATTTTTGGCAGGCATGGGTCTACTTATCCATCTTTACCGCAGCTTCGGCCCTCATTACCGCTTATCTATGGAAGTACGATCGAAAGCTGCTGGAGAGCCGCGTGAAAGCCGGCCCACGCGCGGAGAAGGAAATGAGTCAAAAGTTGATTCAGCTCCTTGCGTCGCTGGCGTTCATTGGAACCTTGGTTCTTCCTTCATTTGATCGCCGCTATCTCTGGTCGCAGGTCCCGTTGGTCTTTGTGATTCTGGGTGGCTCCCTTGTAACATTTGGATTCCTTGCCGTTTTCATCGTGTACAAGGAGAACACCTTCACCTCAGCGACAATTGAAGTGGTCCCTAACCAACGAGTCCTCTCCACCGGCCCCTACGCGGTCGTTCGTCATCCGATGTATGCTGGTGCAATCGTCATGCTCTTTGCGACACCGCTTGCTCTCGGCTCGTGGTGGGGATTAGTGATGTTCATCCCCATGTTCTTGATCATTGTTTTGCGGCTTCTGGAAGAGGAGAAATTTCTGCAAAGGAGCCTGCCAGGCTATACGGAATATTGCGAGAGGGTCAGGTTCCGCCTAGTACCGTACATCTGGTAAATTTGCGCTTGTTGGTGACCCGCGCCCGCATCGCGCTCCATAAATGATGAGATTAACGGCGGCCACACTAGGTGGCAGATCGCGCGTCGGCGACTTCTCGTCCGAGTGGATTACTCCTGATCTCGTTCCAGGAGCCAAAAGCTGCGCCGCTTTAGCAGGGCCTGCGCTTTTGCGCACTGGCGCTCAGGGACGTTTGCCGCCGGTGTGCAATCTGCAATTTCCTAAAAAACGCCCGATCAAGGCTCCCAAGAGCACCGTGGCGATAATCGCCGTTCCATGCGCTCCAAGCGCATGCCTAAGCGTGGGAAACGGACAAGCAATGCGCCAACCGGCATTGATCGCAAGCCCCGCGCCCGCGCCATAGAGCGCGCCCGCCACGGTTGGCCGGACCGCGAGCGAGTTCCGGAACATCCAGCTAAACAGCAAGACCAGAATCCCTCCCGCCACCGTGCTGCCGATACCGCAGACCAAATCCATGATCCATGGCGGGACACGCAATGGTCCGCCGACACGCAATGTGCTGCCCACAGGGCTAATCCAGAGCGTGGAAAGAGTGATGGCTACGACCACGAACAACGCCGCCACGGCTGCTGAGTAAACAATCCCTTTCGGTAACCTCCCCGCCGGCGTGCTCTCGTGCGCAGCGACCCAGATGAGCACGATAGCAAACGTGTACTGCGCGGCGGAGGCGCCCCAGGTCATGAGTGGTCCCAGGATCCCTGAGTCGCCCCGGATTCCGATCGTCAGCAGGATTAGGGAGGAAACCAACAACGCACAGGGCGCGGTTTCGATGGCGAGGCGGAGCGGGCGCCGCGAAGGTTTGACGGGTTTGAGATCCTGAGTGACCGCTCGCAGCAGCGCTTCCGGAGGTTTCGGTGAACGATTCATCATGCCCGAGCCCTTTGAAGATTATTCAGTGCAGCGCGCAGGTCCGCCATTCCGCGGCTGGCGCGCGCGCGAGCCGCCGCGGCACTAATGCCCAACATCCCGGCAATCTCATCGAAGCTGAATCCCCACTCATGATGAAGCAACAGCGCTTCGGCCTGATCCGCGGACAAACACGCAATGCCTCTGCGGATCTGGTCCCTGGAGCCGAGACTCTCAGCTTCCGGAAGCACGGGAAATTCGGGCAAATCCTCGCGCGACTCGTAAACCTGTGCCAATCGCCGGGCCGCTCGCCGATTCATCAGGAAAACATTTCGCGCCAAACCGAACACCCATGGGCGGACCGCGTATGCCGGGTTATAGGCGGCCCTCGACCGGTGCATCTGAAGAAACGTCTCCTGCAGCAAATCGTCGGAGGTCTCCGAGCCGCTTGTCAGGTGCAACAGGTAACGGCGCACTCCGGCGGCGAGCTCTGCGTAGATCTCTTGGAATGCTTCCAGCGATCCGCCCTGATAACGGATCATCAGGGCGCGAAGCTCCTGATCTCCTTCGCTCACTGTTTAACTCTTTGCCGCGCGCGGCGCGTTTGTGACCGGATTCGTAATCCCTCAACAAGTCTTTGCAGTAATGCCGGATGAGATTCGGGCAACTATGAAGCTCTACTTCGACGGGAAGATCTGCCAGTGGTATTCGCGCGGCGATGGCAGAGGCGTCGTGTTCCTGGTCGATGCGAAGACCGAGGACGAAGCACGAGCGCTTATGGAAACGCTGCCGCTCGCGAAGGAACACTTGATGGATCACGTGTACCTCCCGGTCGGACCCTTGATGCCGCTGAGGGCATTGATGGCCAGTGGACCGGTCGCGCAATAACGCTGCCAACAGAAAGAGTCGATTATGCCATTTCCAATTTTGTTCGCAATCAACGTAGTGTTCGGCATGGCGGTTCCGTTGCGAAAAAGGCGAACCAGTCTGGTAGGGTGGAAGTTCATGCCGATCACCCCGACCGATCCCTTCAAATGGCGCCACTTTCCCGGCGAGGTGATGCTCCTCTGCGTTCGGTGGTACCTGCGATATCCATTGGCCTACAAACACGTCTCCGAGCTTCTGGCGGAACGTGGCGTCGCCGTTGATCCCACTTGCATTTGGCGCTGGGTGCAGACCTATGGACCCGAGCTGAACAAACGCTGTCGGCCCCATCTGAAACCCACCAACAAAAGCTACCGTACCGACGAAACCTACATCAGAGTCCAGGGAGAAGACAAATACTTGGGTTCCATTGCGAAGTTCGATTTTGACTCCTTCTCGGTACGGTCCTATGTCGCGAGACCCCTGTAAATAGGGCCTGTCGTGAAAACCATAAAACATGCCGGTTGTTTGGAGTGTGATTTTCGCAATGGAACCACGCATCATTTCTTCGATCGAGTCGGCATACGCTTGTCGCGTCTCGATTGTAGCGTTCGCCAGGATCAAACCGAGGCGACGGATACGTTCGTGCGCGCGAGTAGCCTCCGCTTTACGTGCGCCGTCGAGAATCAGTTCCTTAAGGGTATCCGTCCGCGCTTGCGCTGCTTCCGCACTGAGCTCGCTCTGGAGCTCACGAATGTCCTGGTCGTGACTGCGGAGATGCTCTATGACGGTTTCAAGCATGATTTTGATATGCTCCGTGGAATCCGCGCCAAGTTGTGAGCGGATCTTGTCGATTGCGCTATTGAATGGCCAGCCCAAGGGGAGGGAGGAGGCGATGTCAAGAACCTTTTTGGTAACGGGTGAGATGAATGCGTCTTCGATCTGAAATCTCCGCTTCAAGGCATCCGGTGGGAAGTCATCGACGGCCATGAGGACACAGTATCAGCATAGCCTCGAGGTGAAAAGGCACTGTCCGCTCAGGGGGTGGCGGGAAGAATCCAGCCGGCGCTTGGCTGACGGTTACTCAGCAGTAGGCCAGTCGGCCGCCTGCACACCCAAGCCGTTTACGCGGTGCTAACTGAGCAGGCGTCTTTCAGTTGGATTCGCGCCACAGAAACACTCGTAGTTGGTCGGCCTGTGTTCGAGAATCGACAACGTTATGGGACACGCCCGGTTGAAGGACTTCGCTAATCCCGATGGGCCGGTTCTTTGCCGGTTCGACCTTGGCCGCGGTCCACACGTCGTTAGCGATCTGGAAAGTTCAGATCACGGACGGAACATTCTGCGGCCACAGGTTGTCGAGACGGAAAGGCGAGCCCGGTGTGACGCTGTGGTTGGTATAGGTTTTCACCGCCGCTTCATCCCCGCCTTCAAACTGATCACGATTCTAAACTCTCATGAGGAATGCCTCACCCCCGAGGATGAAAATGCAGGGCTGTCATGGAGCGGGCCCGGGGGGTATCATCGGATCGCCGGACGGGGCAAGGCCGAACCGATTATTGGTGTTCAATCCCGTATTCTAAACTGGCCCCGCTGACGTGACGGAACCCCCGATTGGTGCGGCGAAAGCCGCCCGTGGAGCAAGATCGTGTATGCGAACCCGTCAGCTCGCCCTCCCGGCGGACGAGGCATGTATGATTCCCGCAGTATTGACCCACTGTGCTGGTATTGATATCGGCAAGCGCAATTTGGCGGTATGCCTGATGGTGGGTCCAGCCGAAAGCGAACCGAGAGTAGAAGTGCGCGAGTTCAGCACATTCAACGCGGATCTGGAGGCGATGAAGCGATGGCTGGTGCAAGCTGGCTGTACGCACGTCGTCATGGAAAGCACCGGACCATACTGGAAGCCGGTGTTCAATATTTTGGAGGATAGTCTGGTGGTGTGCCTAGACAATGCTGAGGATGTTAAGGGACGTAAGGGACACAAGACGGACCGAAGAGACGCCAAGTGGCTGGCTCATTTATTACGACACGACATGGTTCGGGCAAGTTTCGTTCCTCCACGCCCGATCCGCGAACTGCGCGATCTGACGAGGCGGCGCAAGCAGTTGTTGGGCGATGCTACCAGTGAGAGGAACCGGGTGCAGAAGACTCTGGAGGACGCGAACGTCAAGCTGGGCAGCGTGCTCTCAGATGTTTTCGGCGTTTCTGGTCAACGTATGTTGGAGGCCCTACTGAAGGGTAATGGCAGCGCACAGGAGATTGCCGAAATGGCGCGGCAGAAGGCGCGAAAGAAGATCCCGAAGATCATAGAATCGCTGACCGGCCATCGCTTCAGTGAGCATCACCGTTTCATGATTCGGATGAGTCTCGAGCATCTTCGGATGCTAGAGGGGCAGATCATAGATCTCGACGAGGAACTCATCAAACGGATAAATGCTCTTGGGATGGAACGTCTGGTCAACCTGTTGCAAACGATTCCTGGGCTGGGGCACGATTCGGCGGTGTCCATTCTTGCCGAGGTAGGGCCGGACATGAAACAATTTCGGACAGGGAAGCAACTGAGTTCCTGGGCGGGCGTTTGTCCCGGCAATAAGAAGAGCGCGGGAAAGGACTTTCGCGGTCACACAACCCGAGGCAATCGGTGGCTGCGGTCCACCCTAACCGAATGTGCCTGGGCCGCATCGAAGTCGAAGAAATCCCTCTTGAGGGAGAAGTTCTGGCGCTGGGCGGTGGGCGGCAAGAAGAAGGCGGTTGTGGCCGTTGCACACGGACTTCTGTTGCAGAGGGTGTGGTGAAAACTGTGTAAACGTTCTCCGGTGATACTTGGGAGAGCGAAATGAAAAAGACGAAGCAGACCTCGCCGATCAGCGACGAGTTAATCGACGAGTGGTTGAAGCAGGGTCGAAAGCCGGAAGACGTCCAGGGGCTTTTGAAGCAGTTCACCAAACAGGTGGTGGAACGTGCCAAGCAGGGGGAGATGGCCGAGCATCTGGGCTATGAGAAGCACGATCCGGATGGAAACAACAGCGGGAACAGCCGGAATGGAACGACGCTTAAGACGCTGAAAGGCGACTTCGGTGAGGTGGAAATCGAGACACCGCGCGATCGCAACGGCGAGTTCGAACCGAGGATCGTCAAGAAGAACCAGACGCGGTGGGCGGGCTTCGATGACAAGATCCTGTCCATGTACTCACGTGGCATGAGCGTTCGCGACATTCAGGGACACCTGGAAGAGATGTACGGGGTGGAAGTCAGCCCCAGCCTGATCAGCGACGTGACGGACGGCGTGATGGAGCAGGCGCGAGCCTGGCAGAGCCGGCCGCTGGATACGTTTTACGCGATCGTGTTCCTGGATGCGCTGTACGTGAAGATGCGGCATGAAGGCCGCGTCGAAAACCGCGCTGTCTACGTGGCGATCGGCATCAACCTGGAAGGCAGGAAGGATGTTCTGGGGTTATGGACGGGCGCCTCGGAAGGGGCAAAGTTCTGGCTCAGCGTCCTGACGGAGCTGCGCAACCGCGGGGTCAAAGATATCTATCTGGTGTGCGTGGACGGACTGAAGGGTTTTCCGCAGGCGATTGAATCGGTGTTCCCCAAAGCCCAGGTGCAGTTGTGCATCGTGCATATGCTCAGAGCCAGCCTCAACTATGTGACCTGGAAGGATCGCAAGGAGGTGGTGACAGATCTGAAGCCGATCTACAAAGCGGCGACGACCGATGAAGCCGAGCGGCAATTGAGCGAGTTCGAGGAGAAGTGGAAAAAGAAGTATCCGGCGATTAGCCGGCTTTGGCGTGAGCACTGGGAGCGGGTAATACCGTTCTTTGCCTTCCCGGAGGAGGTGCGAAAAATCGTCTACACCACCAACGCCGTGGAGTCGCTGCATATGAGCCTGCGCAAAATCATCAAAACGCGGGGGTCGTTTCCCAGCGAAGGTGCTGCGTTTAAGCTGCTCTATCTGGCGCTGGTGCGCGTGGTGGCGAAGTGGGATGCGGTACAGCACTGGAAGCAGATGCTGAACTATCTGGACACCATGTGCGGCGACCGAATCGCCGACAGCGGTGGCCTGAGGTAAACCCCAAAAACCGCTCAGAGCCCACCAGCAGGATGGGTCGCTCATCCCGCCAGGCCGCCCGTCGAAATTCCCCTGCATCACAGAACGGTGCTCGCACGCAAGGGTCCGCTCCGCCGTGCCGAAGCGGCGCCGCCCTTGCGCCCTCCGCGCCGTTCTGTCAGGATGGTTTCGCGACGGGCGGCTCCGGCGGGATGAGCTAAGGAGCTTTTCTCTACGACCGATTACCGGAAAGCAAATTCGCCGCGAAATCGTTTACACGGATTCGCCCACACCGCCACACGGACTTCTGTTGCAGGTTTACCAGGTCCTGCAAACCCAGCAGCCTTTAGCGCAAGCACCGTCACCGCCACTGGACGAGCAGCGCAGAAAGCGCATCGTCCGCCACCACCTCCGCTGCCTAGGTCGGCTCGGGATCTCGTCAGGACCGAAGAGAATTTCTGCACACGGCGTCGTCGCAAAGCCTGGACGGCCCAAGCACGCCAAAAACAACGCCCCGGAGGCGACCGGGCAGGCCAATTTCATTGGCGAGCTATTCGGTCTCGCAACCTAAAGTCCTGACTCCGATTCGCCCCAACTCGTCTTCACTCTTCCCAAACCGATTTTCGCAACGAAACCCGACTGAGGATTGATACCCTCGCGGTACCAGGCGAGCATGCGGCCTGCGACGAAGGCATGACGAAGATCGTGTACACGCGGACCCACGCGTCCCGGAGCAGGTTTGAGCTTCGCCCGCCGTAGAACACGGACCAGCAGCTTGCCGGCCCTGTCGCGCGAGTATCGGCCGCCCGCATGTTGATGCCAGAACAGTGCGGCGTCAGGGGACGTGGATGCCCCCGCGCCTTTGCGAGCAGTGAGATACGACTGAAGTGCTGCAACTGCGCTGTCGGAGAGCGGCAGGCGCCGTGATTTGAAGAACTTGGTGCCGTGGACCTCGATGACGCGATCGTCAATGTTGAAATCGCCAACGTTCAAACGCACGACTTCGCCGATGCGGAGACCGGCGCAGTAGGCCAGCACCAGCATCATGTGGAGTGTTTTGGGCCGCAGGGGTGATTGGGGAGATGGAAAACTGAGCGCCGTCTCCAATAGGCCGAGAACGTCTTGTTCGCTAAAAATGTATGGCTGCCGGTACCGCTCTTTCGCTAGCCGCCAGATCCGTTTGTCCGAAGGAATCCTCTCGACTGTTGGATCGATACGAGACAGCACACTGGAAAGCAGTCTGCCCGCCTGGTGGCAGTCCAACGCATGCTGCGGGGTGGATCGTGTATTCGTCCATTCTCGAATCAACTCCGTCAGCGGATGGCCAGATAGATCCGGCCGGCCCTGAAGGAATCGGTCCAGCCGAAGCAGACGCTCCGCCTGCGTGTTGTAGCGGTAACCCATGGCATGCATAAGGCCCACGTGCTCGCGCATCACAGGGCCGAGAAAACTGCCGAAGCGGGGAAGCGGGCGTAGTGCTTCGAGTGCCGCCTCAGGGTTAGGATTCAACAGTGCCCGCACAACTGGTGTGGTCGTGCGTTGTCCATACTCCGCTCTCAAGTCGGCGAATGGATTGTTTGCGAGTGCTCGGTTGTTTACCCTCCAGTCCAGAAAACGGTCGACAAGACGCGCACGATCCGTGACTATGTGGAACGGCCACGCCAGGGTTCGATCCTTGAGCCACTGCCGTATCGTTGTTTGCGATACCGATTTGTCCTCCGCCTGCTCGGCGACGAAGCGTTGGAATCCGTTCAGGATGCTCAGGTAAACCTGAGATGACACCGGACTGCGCAAGCGCAGCTCTCGGACGTAATTCTCGGGCGTTGACCCCTTAGACATGGATGTCGTTTTCATGCCTTCACCCCAGTCGGAATCTCCAAGGCCACTGCACGCAAATCCTCCGTCGCCAGCTTCAGATACACCAATGTTGAATCCGCTGCACGGTGGCCCAGCAGATCCCCAATATCCTTCACTGATACCGTCGCGCGAAGCATGCTCACCGCCCGTGCGTGACGAAAAGCATGGGGGCCTCGTTTGCCTGTAGTGATGACGTTGGCGGCTTCGAGCCGATGCCGGACGAGTCGGTATAGGCTTGACCCGCATCTGAAGGGTCGATACGGGGCACAGGCGCGAATGAATATTTCTCGAAAAGACGTCTTCGGCCGCGAGTCCTGCAGGTATTTCAACACCGCCTCACCGACTTCGGGCAGTAATGGCAGATAGGATTTAGCACCAATACTGTTCACTTAATGATCCTGATCCGCTTGGCTACATCCAGCCGTCGCGTGCGCTGGCGCTTGCGGGGCCGCAGAGGGTAGTTGCTCATCTTGCGCTTCACGCCGCGCAGGTTGATCCGATTGCGGCTCGATACAACCCGCTCTTCAAGAATTTCGTCGAGGGTCGCTTCGTGGAGTACTTTTCTCTGCCGAGGGGGGAATAGCGCCGTAACGCGCCATCCGTCGCTGGACAACGTGCACGGAGTGGACGAAGGACAGCCGATCGGGGTCTTCATCAGCCTTCAGGGCGGCTTCGTGCATGAGGCCGCGGATGGCAAAATGCGCCATCAGCAGACCGAAGAACTCCTGCTCGACCAGTTCTGGCGTCTTGCTGCGTAATACAATCTGAGCGCCGCGCAGATGGGTCTTCAATTCGTCCAGGGTGGTTTCGATCTCCCAGCGCTCGTGATACAGGGCGGCCAATTCCTTGGCCGGCGCCTGCTCGTGATCGAGGATGGTGGTGATCAGCCGGTACAGGGGTTCGGCGTCGGCGACGTTTTTCAAACGGTAATCGATGACACGGACCACAATCCCGTTGCGCTTCTTCCGCCGGTCCTTAGTGGAGGCGTAGATGCGGCTGAGATAGGAGCCGTCGGGCAGGCGCTTTTCCACGTCCAGGCGTGCATTTTGGCGCGTGCGCCACAGCAGATCCGCTCCCGTCTTTGCGGCTGCACGCCAGAGTTTGTAACCGGGGAAGAACCGGTCGGCCATACACAGCATTCCTTTGCCTAGCAAAGGAATCACTTTCTCAGCCAGCGTGAGTTCATCGGTGGCGTATCGATCCATGTGCGCGCCCCACAGCACATGTGTCCCATTCTCCAGCAGTGCTACAAACCGTATCTTGGGGAAAGCACTGGACCCTCGACTGGAACCCGGACGCCCGTAGGCCTTGTCGTTCTCCGCCGTATCGGCGACGTCCAGCGTGCTGCCATCCAAACTGACCAGTCGCCATTGCCGGTACCAAGCGCCTTTGGTGCGCTTCTCCGCAATGGGAGCCACTACCGCGGCATAGAGTTTCTTCAGCGGCTCGGCGCCCAGTCGGCTGCGCGCCTGGGAAATGCCGGATTTACCGGCGACCTTCACCTTGGCGGAAGGATCGAGCAGCCACTGCACGCCTTCCAGCAGGCAGCGCAGGACTTCACGGTAAGAGGACCGCATGTACAGCGCCAGCGCGATGACGTAATAGACCACCACATGCGCCGGCAAGTCCCGCTCGCGGACACTGGCGCGCTTGGTCTGTTCCAGAACCTCATGGATTTTCTCGGCGGGGAAGAACTTGGCAATGACGCCGAGGCTGATGTAGTCAGTGATCCGGCTGCCAGCCGGTAACTCCGCCAGGGTGCGCGCCATTGGTGTTCTCCTAACGATCGCACCTGGCCGCTACTTCGGCACTCTGCAGAGCCGGATTGGAGCCCAGAATCTGACTGTAGGGATAACGTCCGCGGATGGCCCCATTGAAATACCGGCCCTTCGAGGGCGCGTCGAGCAGCGCTTCGAACACCGCTGCGGGAACGCCGAAGTAAAGGTAGACAGCCCGACTACAGAACTCCAGTTGCAGCCGTTTCAGGTTTTCGTCGTAGCCAACCGTCGCAAGCGTGGTTGACTCCACCGTGGCAACGCGCATGGGATTCCTCCTTGTTGGAGGCATTCGCCCTGAAACAGAATATCATGAAAATGTCGTTAAGTGAACAGTATTGTGATTTAGCACCAGTCTTACTGTGGCGAATCCGAATGACTTCCTGGCGCCAATCCACATCGTCCAGCCGAAGGGCCGCGATCTCCCCGGAGCGGATCCCGTACTTCGAGATCAGCATCAGGATCGCGTAATCACGTATCCCTTTCTGCGTGCAATCTTGTCGAGTGGCAGCCAAAATCTTCTCCACGTCCCCGGATCGAAGAGCAGAGGGAATACTTTCGAACGCGTAGAGCATGGGTGCGATCACGGTGGATGAAAGATCGCGGGAGGTTCGCTCCGTCATGTACAGCCACCGCAAGAAGCTGCCCGATGCATCCACTGCCAAGATCTGCTTCAGGCCATTGCGAGCGGTTAGGAACTCAAACCGTGGGACTGTGGATCCGACGAACAGAAGCCGGCCGTGGCGAAGAAGCTGAACGCAGCCTACGCTCTGGAAGATTACGCCGCCGCCAAGCAAGCGCTGAACGCCCTGCTGCATCGCGAACTGATGGATCTGAATCCGAGTGCGGCGCGGAGTTTGGGCGAAGGGATGGAGGAGACCCTGACTGTGCATCGGCTTCACCTGCCGATGCAATTGCGGAAGATCATGGCCAGCACCAATGTGATCGAGTCGGCGTTCTCGATTGTGGAGCGGGTTTGCCGGAACGTGAAACGCTGACACGACGGTGACCAGCGGGAGCGCTGGGTGGGGTCGGGACTCTTGGTCGCCGAGAAGCAGTTTCGCCGGTTCCGTTGCGAAGTTTGGGATACGGTTTGATAGGGTAGAAGGCAATGCCGATCACCGCGACCAATCCGTTCAAAGGGCGTCATTTCCCAGGCGAGGTGATCGTGCAATGCGTCCGCTGATGCCTACGATATCCGCTTGCCTACGAACACGTCTCCGAACTCTTAGCCGAACGTGGCGTTGAGGTAGATGCCAGCTGCATCTGGCGCTGGGTCCAGGCTTATTCACCCGAACTGAACAAACGCTGTCGGCCCGATCTGAAGCCCACCAACAGAAGCTACCGCACGGACGAGACCTACATAAAGGTCAAGGGCAAAGACCAGTATCTATACCGAGCGGTGGATTCGACTGGCCAGACGATCGACTTTCTGCTCACTGCCAAACGAGATGCCGCGGCCGCCAAACGCTTCTTCCGCAAGGCTCTGAGGTCGCCCGGCAATCCGGTGCCACGGGTCATCAATGTGGACAAGAATCCATCGTATCCGGCAGCGGTGGAAGCGCTGAAAGAAGAAGGCGTTCTACCTCGTCGGGTTCATATACGGCAGTGTGGAGTTGTTCGGTATCGCCGCCTAACCCGCACTCGATCCAACACCCCAAACCGCCTTGTCACACACGCAAGCGGATTTTCGCAATGAAACCGGAAATCGCCATCAGGGACCTCAATCAGACTGTAATCGGAAATCCGGCGCACGATCTCATGCGGCCGGGACTGTCCTTTGCCACGGCGGCACGCGGCTCCGACCTGCCGGGGTGACGACCGCTCATTCTGAGCAAAACAGCTCAGACAGCTAATGATTCTTCCGATACAGTTGTTAGTTGAATGGTCCTGAGAAGCGGATGCGGGAGCGAGGTACGGATTCTCGTTGGACATCCGCTTAGTAATCCACACTGGGAGATCCACAATGAAACACGCCCTTTGCAATCTCTTCCTACTTGCGTGCGTGGCCTCGCCCGCCCTATCCGGGCCCTTGGTCTACCAATACCAAGGGACTTTTACTGCCGATAATCAGATCTCATTGTTCGATTTAACGGTGAATGCCGCTCAATCGATCACATTCATCACCTATAGCTACGCCGGCGGCAGCGTGAATTCGACGCTGGTTCCGGGCGGCGGATTCAGCCCAACGGCCTTTCTTTTCGATCACCTGGGCAACGTCTTTACCGTAAGTAATGACAGCACGTGTACCTATGTGGGTCAGGATTCCGGTACTGGAAATTGTAACGACTTATATTACAAGAATACTTTCGGTCCCGGCACTTTCACTCTGGCACTCGCGGTTTATGACAACAACCCGGTCGGCGCCGAACCCGGGGATGGATTCTCGCAGGACCTCAATCCCGGTTTTACTTGCCAGGAAGCTGGAGTGGCCGGCAATTTCTGCGATCTCAGTGCGTTGGGTGTGTCGCGCACGGGCGATTACGTGATTTCAATTGAGGGAGCGGATGCCGTTGCCGCGTTAGGGGCGCCTGAGCCTGGCACCCTGCTTTTCTTGTGCATTGGTGGGGCAGCCCTTGCTCTACTGCGGCACATCGGCATCAAGTGCCGAATTAGCGCGTCTGGAGAAAAAGAATGAACAAGTGTTTTGGTTTTTATCTCGGAATGGCGGCGTTGACGCCCCTGGCGGGCTACGCGCAGACTCTTACTCCGACACAGGATGCGCACTATGTGCCGGGAAACGGCACGAACTTCGGCACAGCAACGAGCGTTACCGTAGGTAGCTCTGCAAGCGTTGGGCTAGTGCAGTTCGACCTGAGCGCGCTGCCCTCAGGTGTACTTGCGAGCCAGGTGCAGAAGGCCACCCTGACGCTGTTCTTGAATCGCATCGGCGTAGTGGGCTCGTTTGATGTTGATACGGTGAGCGTGGCAACACCATGGTCCGAAACGACGGTAACCGGACTCGCGGCACCCGCTATAGGCAGCATAGTGGCTACGACAGTGTCGGCTCCGGCGGGCAACACGTTCGTCACGGTGGATGTGACCTCGGCAGTCCAGGGATGGGTCACGTCACCCGTTACGAATAACGGCTTCATGCTGTTGCCGAATACAGGCTCCGGTTTGCAGTTCGATAGTAAGGAGGCCACCACCACCAGTCATGCGGCGACATTGACGATCATGCTGATGAACATGGGTCCGGCTGGCGCAACTGGCGCGACAGGTCCGACGGGTCCAACTGGCCCTTCCGGAGATCCAGGCAGTACCGGCCCCACTGGTCCGGCCGGCCCCATTGGTCCGGCGGGTAGCGTCGGTCCCGCTGGTCCCACGGGCCCGAGCGGCCTGACCGGTCTCGCAGGCGCGACTGGCCCTAACGGACCCCCGGGTGCGGCTGGTTCGGCAGGTAGTGTCGGTCCCACTGGTCCCATAGGACCAATCGGGGCGACCGGCCCGACTGGAGGAGGCGGTGTCCTCACGGCAAACGCGGTCGTGCCCACAAATACGAACCCCTGGTATATCGGGCTCAACGGAGAAACCAAGGTTACTACCAACAACCCGGAGTGGGCGGGTGGGCCCAGTGCGTCCGCCTGTACGATAACGAAAGTCGCCCTGACTGTCTTTACGGTAAGCGGCACCGCCGCCGCTGACACGGTCAACTTCACAATCTACAAGAATGGCGTTTCGCAGTCGTCTGGGCTTGCCACCGTCAGTGTCGCGAACGCCGCTGCTGGTTCATCAGCCACAGCGTCCGGGATAGGATCGATCTCGGTGGCGGTGGGCGATATTCTCACCGCAGGGTTCACGCAGACCGTGGGCACGGTTGTAGCTCGTGCCGCGGTTGGCGTGCTTTGTAACTAGCCTAATTCTGGAGCATACATACTGTGATCGTTAAAGGACAATTTGCTCTCGGAACATCCCTGGTAGTACTTTGTTTGGCGCCCATAGGAGCTTCGGCTGCCGACACCGTCGCCGCCGATACCTACATCAGCGCGGGAGCGCCCGCCACCAACTTCGGTACTTCCACTGCGATAAATATCGGCGGCGGCAACTCCGCGCTAATCCAATTTGACCTCTCTTCTCTGCCATCGCTCACCGCTGCACAGGTGAGCAAGGCCACCATGTCTTTTTACGTCAACACGGCGGCTATAACAGGCGGTGTTGACGTTTCCCAGGTCACCAGCGCCTGGACGGAAACGGCGGTAACGTATAGTTCTCAGCCCACCTTCCAGTCGCCCTTCGCCACCAACGTGCCCACGTCGGGTGGGAGGCAGTGGGTAACGGTAGACGTGACTCAGCTGGTCAAGGATTGGGTAAGCGGTACGGCTGCCAATTTTGGTGTGAAGATCTCCGCTGCTGCCTCTGCCAGCAACACGTCATTGGTACTCGATAGCAAAGAAAACACGACCACCAGCCACCCGATCTTTCTAAATGTAATCACGCAGTCGGTGGGGCCGGCTGGGGCTACAGGCCTCACCGGTCGGAGAGGCCCGGCGGGTCCCACAGAGGCGGCCGGTGGAACGGGGCCTACTGGTTCGGCTGGTCCCGCGGGAGCAAGCGGGCAGACAGGCCCTGCCGGCGCCAGGGGTCCCACCTCCGCGGGAGCAACCGGGCCGACAGGCACCGCCGGCGCACCAGGCGTCAACGGCGCGACTGGAGCGCAAGGCCCATCGGGCTCACAGGGCCCAACCGGAGCATCCGGTCCGAACGGCACCGGTATGCGTCTTACCGTGAACGCCATCAATCCCGGCACTTCGTCCCCATGGTGGAGCGGACTGAATGGAGAAATTAAGGTGAGTACCCAAAACCCGGAATGGATCGGAGGCGCCAGCCCGATTGCGTGCACGATCTCGAGAGTCACCATGACGCTCTACACGATTGCCGGGACCGCAGGCTCAACTACGGTCACTGCAACGCTCACGAAAAACGGCGTTGCCCAGTCGGCCAGGATCCCCACAGTGAGTTTCTCATGCGCTGGTACCGGAGGGAGCGTCACTGGCTCTCAGACAGGGAGTATCCCAGTTGCGGTAGGAGATGTTCTGAATATAGCCTTCACGCAAACCAGCGGTTCACCTGTGGTCCGAGTTGCGGCCGCGGTAACTTGTAATTAGTACGGGGTGGGCGACGTCCATGATAGGTTTTGGTTCCATTGCGAAAATCACACTCCAAACAACCGGCATGTTTTATGGTTTTCACGACAGGCCCTATTTACAGGGGTCTCGCGACATAGGACCGTACCGAGAAGGAGTCAAAATCGAACTTCGCAATGGAACCTGATGCGTGTTGCCATGGAACTCAGTGATCACGACATTACGTTCCTGGGCGAACTCGTGAGAATCTCGGGTCGACAGCTTGAAAAAACCAAGAACGCATCCCGCGTCCGAGCGCGCATGCAACGTGGGAATCTGGGAATTGGTCGAAGCTTGGGCCGGATATCGACAGCGTCTTTAGCAAGCTGGAGGGGTACGGACTTGTGGCCCGCGTCCCACCGCCGAACAATCTCAATATCGGCGCTGATTTCCCGAACCGTTACGTGCTACTAAAAAAGGGGCTGCGGTTTACTGAGTTGATCCAACGGAAGACATCAAAGTCCTTCGTCTGAGGCGCGGACGTGTGCCCTATTCGGATCGTCATCAGCAGCAGGCGGTCGGTCGGGGCACTTAGAAAGAACACATCTGAACAAATCTTCGCCTGGGACAAGTAGCCTGGCACGATGAGCGTGTCCCAGGCCGGAAGCGCCGACACGGTTCCGTTCCTGGTCTGGCGAAGGAACTTTCGGGTAGTCGTCATCTGCTCAGCCAGCTGCGCCCAGCGCAAATTCCGCCTGGAAGATTGATCCAATCACCGGAGGCATGACCACCAATGATGCTCCATCCGCTTTTTGTTGTCGGCGTCCTGGAGGGATTTGACTCGCGTGCGGGTCAGTGGAGCCATTACGATGCGATTCTTCAGCTTCAGATCGCCGAGCGGGTAGGGTGACAGGAGGATCTCTGCCGGGTTGACTGACATGGCTCTATTCCGCACGCCTCGATGCGCGCTCGATGACTGTTTGGGATTCTTTCAGAGGCAGACGCATGTCTGGAATTCTTCCCTTAGTGGAAGTGGATCTCGTTGAGGTCAATCGAAATAAGCACCGGCTCAGGCACCTTTTGGCGATTAGCGTCGCCGCTGCCCGAACCGTTCCACTGAACCCGTTCCAGGTTGACCGCCAGCCCGGTTGCCCGTTAGAATTGACGCACCATCTACTGAGATTGAAGAATGCCATGACCGCTCCTCTCCCTCCTTTGCTCTTTATCATCGCCTTCCACGCGTTCGGGCAAAGCATGAACGAAAAGCCTGGGGAGATCCTGGATCGCGCCGTATCCGATTTCCAGCAGGGCCGCATCGCGCAGGCAGTGGATGGCTTTGACCGAGTCACGAAGCTCGTTCCAGCCTACGCTCCGCAGCTCTGGCAGCGCGGGATCGCGCTCTACTATGCAGGGCGATACAAGGATTGCCGCGCGCAGTTCGAATCGCATCGCACGGTGAATCCCGATGATGTGGAAAACGCGGCTTGGCATTTTCTTTGCGTGGCGCGCGGCGAATCGGCGGAGAAGGCAAAACGCGCGTTGCTGCCAGTCGGTCCCGATTCGAGAATACCTATGCGCGAGATTTATGAGATGTTCCGCGGCAACTACACCCCGGAGCAGGTGATGCGGGCCGCGAGGGACGGGATCGATGCACAGTTTTATGCATATCTTTATACCGGCTTGTACTACGAGGCATTGGGGGATGCCGAACGTGCGCTGCGGCAGATCACTGAAGCCGCCGGCGATCGCTTTTCGGCGGCGGGTTACATGCACGAAGTGGCGCGCGTGCACCGCGACTTGTTGAGCCGGGCGAAGCCAGGAATCCCATGAAAATCCGCTTTCTCTGGGCGGCCTCGGTCCTGGCTCTCTACGCCCAGACATTTCGCGACCCGGCGCCTCCTGTGGCGCAGACCCCGCCCTCCGTGCAGGCGCCTGTGGCCAGAACCAATCCCGCGATCCGCTTTCACGCCAGGCCGAAACCATTGCCGGCAGGGGCGGCCACCAGCGATTGGGCCTCGTTCCTGGGGCCTTCGCATAGCGGTACGTCGCCGGAAACCAAACTACTGCGCGACTGGCCGAAAGGCGGTCCCACGCTGCTTTGGGAGATGGCGAAAGGCACCGGATACAGTTCACCCGCGATTTCACAGGACCGGCTGGTGTACTTTCACCGCCAGGGCGACCAGGAGAAGGTCGAGTGCCTGCATCCTGAAACGGGAGAGAAGTACTGGGATTTCAGCTACCCCACGCGGTTCGAGGATCGCTACGGCTACAATAACGGCCCGCGCGCCAGCCCGGTGATCGACGGCGATCGCGTGTACACGTACGGCGCCGAGGGAAAACTGCATTGCCTCAAGTTGCAGACCGGGCAGGTCTATTGGAAGCGCGATCTTTCCGCTGAATTCAAAGTGCCGCAGGACTTCTTTGGCACGGCGACCACGCCTCTGATCGAAGGCGAACTGCTGATCATCAACGTTGGCGCGCCGCGGGGGCCAACCGTGGCGGCGTTTCACAAGCTCAGCGGAAAAATGGTTTGGGGCGCCGGGAACGAATGGGGCTCAAGTTACGCCTCACCAGTGCCTGCCACGATTGGCGGCCAGCGCCGTGTGTTCGTATTCGCCGGCGGGGAAAGTCAGCCGCCCTCTGGCGGGTTGCTGGCGATCGATCCTGCGAACGGGGCCATCGACTTTATGTTCCCGTGGCGCAGCCGAAGCTATGAATCGGTGAACGCCGCCTCACCAGTGGTCGCGGGAAATCAGGTGTTCGTCTCGGCAAGTTATCGAACGGGAGGTGCGCTGCTTAATCTCCTGCCGAACGGAAAGTACACCGTTGCCTGGACCTCGCAGGAGATCGGGACGCACTTCAATACCGCGATCCAAAAGGACGGCTACCTCTACGCATTCGATGGCCGCAACGAGCCGGACGCCTCGCTGGTGTGTGTTGAAATCAAGACCGGAAAGGTGATGTGGCGCGTCAATCCGGAGTGGGATGAAACGTTTGTGGTGGACGGCAAAACCATAAACCAGCGATTGGGGATCTATCGCGGCACGCTGCTGGCGGTGGATGGGCACTTCCTGTGCCTGGGAGAGATGGGACATTTGCTGTGGCTGGATCTTTCGCCGCAAGGCTACAAGGAGCTTGCGCGGACTTCGCTGTTTGCGGCGCGAGAAACGTGGTCACTTCCGGTACTCAGCCGGGGATTGCTCTACATCAGCCAGCATTCGCGCGAGGTGATCAACCGGAAGGGGCCCAGGTTGCTCTGTTACGATTTGCGGGCGGAAAAGTAACCGGACACGAAACGCTGGATCATGCTTTGTCTCGATCGAATAGTTCGAGCCACAAACAGTGCTAAGCTTGGCGTGTACAATATGAGACCCACGAATCTGAAATGCATCTGGATGGTATTCACCGGCTTCCTGGGAGTGCTCGGCGCGGCCGATGTTCCGAAATATGACTATCGTCTCCTGGCCACTACCAGAACGCCAACCATGGAGAAGGAACTTAACGCGGCGGCTGATGCGGGATATTCATTCTCCTCCGTCATGGGCGGGCAAACCGGTATCGGGGGAAAAGAAGTAGTTGTCGTCATGACTACGAAACTCGGCGCGGAATCCCAGGGCGTCAAACAATATAAGCTGCTGGCAACTTCCCGGACCTCTACAATGCAGAAGGAATTGCAGCAAGCAGGCGACGAAGGATTTGATTTTTGCGGTCAGACAGTATTCCAGTCGGCGTTGGGCGGAAAAGAGGTGAGTGTCATTTTGGAGCGCAACTCATCGTCCCCGAAGAGGACGATAGAATACAAACTCCTTGCGACAACCAAGACTTCCACCATGGAGAAGGAACTCAAGGAGGCTGGTGGGGCAGGATTCGAATTCCTGGAGGTAGTGGTTGGCAGCACGGCCGTCGGTAGAGAGCGGAACGGTTGAGCGCAACGATGCCAGCCCCTGTTAAGAACACCAAGATAGAGACTTTTCCGATTACCTACCGAGGAAAGGCCGCCACCCTGCGGATGGAATTGAAGAAGGATGACGTGGATGAAATTGAGATTTGGTTTGTCACTCAGTTGGAACTCGCCCAGGAGATCCAAACAAAAATGAAGGGATTACTGCGCTAGCTGCGGTTCGTTGGATCTGCGGATTGAAGCAGGACGAGCTTGACGCTGGCGAAAATGTGTTGGTCGGAGACCTGAATCTGACTGCTCTCCGTAGGATCAGGACAGTTTGGAATAAGGTCTATGGTCCCGCGAACCGTGTTCCGGAAGCCTACAAACGAATGCGGTCGGAGCATTAAGACGCGCACAACATATTTTCGGCTTGCTATATCTTCAGGCTGTGTAGGTAAGGGTAGCTGGCTTTGATCAAGTCCGGGCTCATCTCGACGTAGTAGTTCCGGATGCCGCCGGTTTTTGCGGCGGCGAAGATCTTCTTCCAGTCGAGCACGCCCTGACCGACCGCCACCATGCGTTTCTCGGTGTTCGACCAGTCCGAAACGTGCAGCGAGATCACGCGGCCGGGATATTTGGCGAGAAACTCCGCGGGCTCGAACCCTAGCCGGATCACTGCCACCTGGAACTGAATTTTCACGAGCTTCGGATCCAGCATGCGCATGAACTCGTCATAGATGAGTACCCCGTCGATTTTCGTAAACTCGACATCGTGGTTGTGGTAGCCGAGCTGGATGCCGGCCTTGCGGGTCTGCTCTCCCGCCTTGTTCAGCCACTCCGAGACGCGCTTCCACTCATCCATGGGGGCGTTCGGCTTAATGCCGGGGTGCGCCAGGATCATCTGCTTGAGGCCGAGGTCCTTGGCGAAGGCGATCCGCTCTTCGAGGTGATCCCTGATCTCCTCGGCTCCGTAGTGGCTGCTTTCGCAGGTCAGGCCCGTCGAGCGGATCCGGTCGCGAAGATCGGATGCCTTCATGTTCAGCAGCGAGCCGAATCCGGACTTCTGATAGCCGGGCGGCGAGCACAACTCAACCGTGCGGTAGCCGGCGGCGGCCATGTCTTTGAGTGTTCCCTCGAAATCCGCGCCGATCATCTGCCGGACGGAGTAGGACTGGAATCCGATCGGGAGCCCGAGCGGATCGGCCGCGAGCCGCGCGGCGGCGAGGCCCACGGTCGTTCGTTTGAGAAACTGCCTTCTGGAAGTCATCGTTACCTCATATGAATCATAAACGCTTCTTCAGGACCGCGATTCGCTGGCCTGGGCGAGGCCCCGAGATTTGCGGAGATGCGACGCACTGCCGTACAGCTCGAGGATGGAACGCGTGTACCGGTACGCATCCGGCAGCGATGGCACGACAATAACTTCCAGGTGCGCGACGAGCGCCGCGGCTTCGGGAAGATCGGCCACGCGAAGGACATTCAACAGGGGAGGACCTTGCCAGTGGCTTGAGGGCGGGGGGACCCTAGCAAGCCCGCTAGTCCAGACTGGACACAACCTGAGCTACCTCATGGGAGTCGCGAACCTCGGACCGGCTACAGCTAGTCAGGTTACGGTCACCGATGTTCTTCCGCCAGGAACGAAGTTCGTCAGCGCTTCGTGGGTGGCAGGCTCCTGCACCTTGGGAGGTGGCGTGCCCAATTGTCCTACTCCGAAACCGGGGCTGCCCTGTTCCATTGCGACGCGCTTCGTTCTGAGTGTTGCGGCTTAGAGCAGACTGGGTGGTCGGCGCAACGTGGCTCTCCAGACCTGCTTCTGGCCATTCGCCAGGCAAACTCTCTTGCGAATCGCGATGGGAATGAGCATCCTCGACATTGAGCCCACCTCAGCGACGCACCGCCACCGCAGACAACCGTTTCCGGTTCATTCAGGCCAACGTCGGCAACTCCGTAAACCCCGCTCTGCTGATCCTGGTCCGAGTCGGCACCGACTGGCGCCGGTAATTCACGCTCTCTCCTTTTTATTGGACGACATGGGTAATAGGGGTAGAGGAACTTTCCGCAAACACACCGGACCCGCGATAAACCGCTTTGACGTCGTACTTACCTGCAGTCAGCCCCGGCATGCTGAAGGTTGCGGTGCCCTTGGTGTCAAGAGATGCGGTTCCCAGAGCAGTGTCGCCGGCATAAAAAATCACTGCTCCAGTGGGAGTCGCTCCGTCTGATGGAGTTGCGGCTACGACAGTCGTGAACGTCACAGGTTGTCCGGATGTTGACGGATTCGGCGTGGAACTAATCGTGGCGGTCGTAGCCCGCTTCTCCACGGTCTGTGTTAGCGCGGGCGAAGTGCTGGCGGCGTAACTCCCGTCGCCGATATAGACCGCCGTGATCGTCTTCGAGCCGGGCGCGAGATTGGAGGTGGTGAGAGTCGCCTGGCCCGCGTTCAATGTTGCCGTCCCTACACAGGTAGGCCCATCCATAAACTTGACGGATCCGGTAGCCGCCGCTGGATTTACCTTCGCGAGCAACGCGATCGCCTGCCCTGCAAAAGAACGTTCCGCCGAGGAGGCAATCGATGTGGCTGTTGGTGCGATCGCCGGCGGAGCCGGTAAGGCCGGGGCCTTGATGACAGTCTCGCGGGCTTCCTGGTCACGCCGCAGCCAAATGTAAAGCGACGAGTCGTGAGCAGGCGGGTCCGGAAGACTCACTTGAATCGATTGCTTCAGTCCCGGTCCGGGAAGCGGCGTCGGCAGGTCCGAAACATTAACCCCGCTGCTCTTATCCCATCCCAACTTCTCGATCATCTCCAGATTCTGGCCGGTGAGCTGATACTCGTGAGTCGCGCCGGCCGCCGCTGTGTTAACCACGGTAAACGCGTCGATCCTAGGTACGCGTACAATATGCGCCAGCGCAAAAGGCTGTGAACGGCCGCCGAGGCCGTTGTCGATCACCGCCTGAATCGAACAGCCGGCAGGCAGGCGATCGGTCTCCATAGCAAGAAACAGTTGATCCGGCGAAAGCTGTTGCAAATTCGAGGTGGCGGTCTGCTCGCCAATGTGGAGGGCCGCGTTGGCCCCAACGCCCTCCGCGCATGCTAGTCGCAAAACGCTCTGCCGGTCGATGTTTTTTACATCGAGCATCGCATTCAGCGTGTATCCCGCCGGAAACTCATTGGAGCGGACATTTACCGCGATTTCCTTTGGCGGGGACAGTTTCGCGCTCGCGATGACTGGCAGTGGGCCCGTGATCTGGACGGCGTCGCGTAACTGGAGTGGCTCAATGCGATCCTCCAGATAAGCGGCGACGGGCAGCACCGTCCCTGATCGTGGTGACGGCTTCAGTTCAACCGTGAGGCTCCGTTCCGTCTGATTGGGAGCCGGGGGGCTGAGATTGAAGACGATGCCGGACGCCTCCAGTCTGCTGACCTGCTCGAGTCGCTCGCCTTTTAGCACAAAGTGCTGTGTGACCGCGCCCTCGTTGAGGAGAATCGGCAGGTTGTTGAACTTTGGCGGATTGGGGAGAACCTTGAAATCGACGCGGTGACTCTTGTCGTCCTGCTGCGTGATCAGGAGATGATAGATACCGGGATCCAGGTGTCCGGTGTCGAGCTGGATATCCACATGGTCCTGGGGACCTTTCCGCAAACCCTTGGGCAACAAAAAGCGAACGCTTTCTGGAGTCGCGAACTCGTCATTCGCCTTTTGCAATTGGATGTTTGTAGTGAACTCGAAATCGCCGCCCGTGAGCATCACGGGAACTTTGCCGGATTTCGCCAGCACGCGGTCCTGCGAGGCCGTATCGAGATGCGCGTTCTTAAAATCGCCGAGCGGTACGACATGCACCGTCCCGGTAGCCTCGAAGGGAGTCCAATCCCATAACCCGCCCAGTTTGTAATCGCCCGCCGGGAGATTGGCTTGCGTCAAATCCAGTTCCAGGGCTTGCTGATTCCCGAGCTTAACCACCGGGATCGAAACCTTCTTCTGGTCGCGGGACAGCGTCCATTGGCGCGCCCGATCCAGGTATTTCCACGCTGGTCCCGGCACATCGACCGGCATAGGCGTCTTCTGTGTGACCGGGATGAAATTCGCGTCGCCGATGTGGATCCCAGGTGGAGGCATATTCGGCACACGGCTTGCCCAAATATAAGCGGCCCTGGTGTGCGGCGGCAAAGGCCCTTGTTGGCCGCATAAATTGATGCCGGAATCGGACCCGGTCAACGGCTGCGCGAAGGAAGCGCGGAACTGCGTATCGGGGAATGCGATCGCGCGCAGATCGAGCAACATCGCCGTTCCGCCGGCAGCCAGTCCGACTGGGCTGCCGAAAAAGAGCGTACCTGCCATGCTAGCCAGGCTGGTTGTTTGTCCGACAGCTTGCGGGGTGGAACCGGCCAGCGGATTGTAGGTTGCCAGTTGGGGGTTCATAGCCGCAAATAGCGTCGCAGCCTGGGTCTGCGCGGGGGCGCTCCGGTTGATTTGCACTGCGAACCCATAGGTCGAAGCGAAGCCGTTGAGGGCGGCATTCACGCTTGCCGAGGAACTCTCGCTGTTCGACAATGTCGCTACCAACTGCTCCGCCTGCGCCGTTTTATCTGCATAATCCGCCAACTGCGCGATCAGGACCTCGTCTCGCGATAGAAACTTGGCGACCTTTTTCTTGTTTAGTCCCGACGGGCCATACACCACCGCCGCCACCGCAATGGTCTGCGTCATCTTCCATTCCTGCGGCTTGTCCGCGGGCTTCGGATCGGTAACGATAATATCTTCATCGCCCGGTATGCGTTTTTCCGGGACGAGCACCAGCGCAACCTCGCCTGGCCGCTTCTCTTTGCCGCGCAGAACGGGAGCATAGAGCAACGTATCGCCCTCGCTCAGATTATTGATGGTGCGAAACGGGAGACGCTGATCGCCAGCTGCTACCTGAAGGTCCATTGCCCCCATCGGAGGACCTGCGGGACAGGCGACGAAAGGAGGCGCTTCAGGCGCTGCGGCGGCGGGGTTCAGTTGCGGTGTCTTCGAATCAGGGCCCTTGTTCTGCGCCTGCAGCAGAAGGCCTACGTACAGTGTCAAGGCTGTGGTTCGTAATGCCATTCTTCACCCAGTATAGCGACCCGTCAGCAGACAAAACCCGAACCCAGACACAGGCGCCAATGGACAATCCCGCGCCGCGTGAACAATGTCACGGCCGCGCGATGGTTTAAACGGTTTCTCGATTAATCGATCTTGCGGCGCGTTCTCCGACCCGCTTGTGGCGCATAATGCAACCCAATCAAAGAACTTGCGGCGACACCGAAACAAACACCCGCCACGAAATAAGCAGCGCTTCGGTCATGCAGTAACATAGGCGTCCTTCACGGGTGGACGCCGCTGTTGCCTTCGCCTACGCCGCCGCCAGCCGAAGTCTGAATAGCGGTACCGCAAAGCACGTTGTTTCCGGCCGGCCAGGCGGCGAGTGATCACACCACGTTGTTTTCAGCGCGATGGAGTTTTTGGTTTCCTCTCCAAAAAGTGTAATTGAAGTTGGAACTCTGTCGATGCATGAAGTTGCGGGTGGGCAGTGATGAAATGAGCACCTCTTGCCGATCTCGTTGTTGTGTTCTTCAGGCCCAACAACGAAAGGATCGAATTCGAGAAGCTCATCGAGACGTTTATCAGAAAGCAGGGTTTCGTTGCGAAAATCGGTTTGGGAAGAGTGAAGACGAGTTGGGGCGAAACGGAGTCAGGACTTTAGGTTGCGAGACCGAATAGCTCGCCAATGAAATTGGCCTGCGTGATGGAGTCTTCCCTTGCCACCCACCTCGCCCGGCCTTTCCGAATCATCTCCACCGCTTCGATCCCCTGTAACGTTCGCCACGCGGTAATCAGCGAGCTGTACCCTTTCGCCAACCACGTCCGCTTCTTCACCGTACGATGGTCCTGTTCCACCACGTTATTTAGATACTTGCACTGACGCAGGCGGACCCGACGAGGCAGGATGCCTTCCGCTTTCAGCGCTTCCACGGCAGGCGGAAAGGCTGGATTCTTGTCTACATTGATGACTCGTGGTATGGGATTGCCGGGAGAACTCAAAGCCCGGCGGAAGAAGCGCTTGGCTGCGGCCGCGTTGCGCTTCGCGGTGAGCAGGAAGTCAATCGTATGGCCGGCCGAATCCACTGCACGGTACAAGTATTTGTCTTCTCCCTGGACTCTGATGTAGGTTTCGTCGGTACGGTAGCTTTTGTTGGTGGGTTTCAGATGGGGCCGACAGCGTTTGTTCAGCTCGGGTCCATAGGTCTGCACCCAGGGCCAAATGCAAGTGGGATCAACGGTGACGCCACGTTCCGCCAGAAGCTCGGAGACGTGTTTGTAGGCCAAGGGATATCGCAGGTACCACCGAACGCAGAGGAGGATCACCTCGCCGGGAAAGTGGCGCCATTTGAAGGGATCGGTCGGGGTGATCGGCATGAACTTCCACCCTACCAGACTGGTTCGCCTTTTTCGCAACGGAACCGGAGACTTTACCGTCGCAGCGATGCCAACCCGCCCTTCAGCCGGTACAACTCGGCAACCTCTCGGTCCGAAAGGGCGCGGTTGAAGATAGCCAGCTCATCCCAGAGTCCGACGTAGTTGACCCCCAACCGAATGGCCGCGCGGCTCCTGTCCCAGCGGAACGGCTCGCCGATCGTTTCAGTCGTACCCTGGAGCTTCCCGTCAAGGTAGAGTTTCGCCACGCCCTTGCCGCTTCCCAGACCGGTATGAGTAACAACCACATGGTTCCAGGTCCCACGCCGGAAGGGCGGCTTGGCGACGACGACGAGTCGGCTGTTGAACGCCGGGTTCTTATCGCTCGGAAGATTGGTGGCGTTCCAAACCTTCAGATCCCCGAACACACCCATGCGGAAGTGGCGTGGCTTGTCGTCTTTGGTGAAGTCCACCCAGATGGCGGAATCGTTGTAAGCCTTGTCAGTCACCTGGATCGGGTCGCAAAACCCCGGTTCCAGGTCCTGGTCAGGGTCGAGGTTGAGCCAGAAGGAGATGGTGCCGGTCCAATCACCGTCGCGGAACGGGACGTTCTTGTCTCCTTGGTAGAAGATGGCGTGGACATTCTTCTTGCCGAATCGCAACGCTGAGCCGGTGAGCCCGCCGGTCACGACCGTGACATCCGGGTTATCCAGACCGGGCTTGGCCTCCATCTGAGCCTTATAGTCGGGGGCTGTGAAGATGCGCTTGTCGCCCAAGGCGAAGCCGGCGTCAAGACCTTGGTCAAAGGAGGCGTGGAAGGTGAGGGACTGCTTCCAGTCTTGGGCGGGAAGCGTGGTGCACAGCAAAACAAACCAGGAGAGTACTTTCGTCATGATCAGCAGTCTAGCCTATGCGGCGATCATCCCGCCACCGGGCCGGCCTTTTGGTGGTGCCTCCTAATTTCACGTCAGTCGGAAAACGCAGGCCAGAGTGTTGTAGTGGTGCCCCGTCTCTGGCAACGAGTTACCGCGCTCGGAAAGCTTCGTTCGAGCTCATCGCGCCAGGCTCCGCACCGGGGAGGGTCGCGGAGCAAACGCCCGCGGGCCCGTTCGGACGTGGTGTCTTCTCGCTTTAGACATTACCACCGAGTAGATTGGGCGCTTCTCCTAAAGGCTTAGAATGAATTGTACATAGTTTTGTAGCTGCCGAGAGCCTCCGGCTTTAACAGGGCTCAACAAGTTTCAACACCAGGACGCCAAACGCGTTCGCGTGCAAGCACTTGAAAACAAGCTGGTTTTTGAGCTCCATAGCATTCGCCTTGGCCAAATGAATCTCCGGTCGATACCATATGTAGTTTCCCCTGTGGTTTCAAAAGCTTAGCGTTTTTCGAGGCCCGACCCACTGTCGTTTTGAGGGTGCTATATCTACACTTTAACTACACTCGCCGGGCGGCACCCTGGCAGTATCCGGCCCTCTGTAATTGCGGCAGTTGATCTTCGGTAGAATCCCGATCGAATCGGAGTCGCTCCAAATCTATGCACGTCATTTGTACACCACCTCACACACACGCGGCCCATTTTTCGACGCCCTCATGGCTCTCTTGATATAGACTGGTCACACTTCTTATGAGTGGTACCTGAACAGATCCCAAGAAGGGGATAGGAGGGCAGCCCAAAGTGACAGTTGAATTGCAGATCAACAACAGCACAGTCCCTGGCGCTCGGTTCGTCTCGTGGACTCCGTCCGCATGCCGGATCCGCGTCGCCAACCCGTCCGGCGCCATACCGCCTGCAGTCGTCGTGAAAATCACCGGTAAATCGGTGGCCGGTGGTGGCGCCGTAGTGTTTCGTGCGGGCACCACGGGAGCGTTCGCGGATAGTGTGAGTGTGAAGGTCCCAATCAGTGGCGCCTCCGTTCCATTCTTCATAGCCGGCAAGTTCGGGCGACCCAGCCTTAAGAACGGCGACGTGACCATTGAGGCCCGGACGGGGACCACGCTGGTTGGCTCGGTTGCAGTGATGGTGCGCATCCGTAAGAATGCCCAGCAACTCACGCCAGCCGAACGCGACCGTTTAGTGTCGGCATTCGCCCAGCTCAACAACCAGGGCTTGGGGCGGTTCACTGACTTCCGCGACATGCACACTGCGGTGAGCTCGCCGCAGGCTCATGGTGCGCCTGGGTTTCTGCCTTGGCACCGCGCTTACCTGCTCGATCTCGAACGTGAACTTCAAGCCATCGACGCGAGTGTCACGCTGCCTTACTGGCGCTTCGACCAGGCCGCGCCCAACATCTTCACACTCGACTTCTTCGGCGTGTCCGATCCGATTGGGACGGTAACATTCAGCCCTACAAACCCGCTGCAATTCTGGAGGACCGACGGGGTTCAGGGGATTAACCGCCGGCCCTTTTTCCCCACCAATACGGCGCCGCCCGGCCTTCGCACGGAGGCGCAGACGCTGGCCCTCGGCAATGCGTACCCCGCGTTCAGGACGTTAGAGGGAAATCCGCACGGATCCGCGCATGTCAGCTTCGGCGGTTCGATCTCCAGTATACCGACCGCCGCCAAAGATCCGCTGTTCTTCCTGCTTCACTGTAACGTCGATCGGCTCTGGGCTAAGTGGCAGCGGCAATTCAGCCGCTTCGATCCAGCCTTGGCTGCCTCGTTCGATAGCAACCCCGGAAATCCGATCGGCCACAACCTGTCTGACACCATGTGGCCGTGGAATGGGATCACCGGAGGCTCACGCCCACCAACAGCCCCTGGCGGCGCGATGGCGGCGTCCCCGTCTGCCCGTGCGCCAGGTCCCCAACCGAAAGTGAAGGACAGTCTGGATTACCAAGGCTCGGTTAACTCCGTCGCCCGCCTCGGATTCGATTACGACGATGTGCCATTTTGACGTGCGTTGCACGAGGAGATTGGAACCATGACCACAAAACGTAAAGGGACGACGAAATCGGCAGCGGCTCGGAAACCCAAGAGCGCAGCGAACCTTGGGGCAATAGATGCGTTATCGATCGGGACAAATGTGCAAAAGACCGCCAAGGAACGGGTCGCAGCCCTGGCGGAAGCGCCTCTGTCCGTTTGTGATAATGACCAGAACCTGCAGTCCATGTTGAACCTCCTTCGTAATAAGGAGGAACCGATCGGTGTGCGGCTTGCGGCTTTACAATCCCTTCAGGCCGCGAGCTTCAGCGTTGTGGCATTCGAATCGTGTCGCGGTGACTACACGGCGGCCTTGCGGGAGGTTGCGCAAGATCCGGACGCCGAACTCCGTCAGCGGGCGCTCGGCTTGCTGGCGCGCGAAAAGGACGGCTTGGCACAAAAGTTACTCCTTGATGGGTTGCATAACCCTGAGAAAGCTTTGGTTCCGCCTGAGAAGGCACTGCAGCTCCTCGGTTATGACGTGCACGCGGAAGCCTATCCAATCGCACGTGCGATCATTAGTAATCCGCCCAACCCCTCCGCAAAGCGAGAGGCCTATCGGCTTCTGGCGGCCGACGCGACGGCCGCACCGCTGTTCGAGAAGGCATTGCGCGACAAAGGCGAATCCCTTGAGATCCGCCAGATCGCGGCTTCCGCGCTGCATTCGCTCCAGCCGGAGAAACTGCAGGCGAATGCGCGCGAAATGCTGCTCGACGCAAAGGAGCAAGACGATATGAAGGCCAGTAGCCTGACCGCGCTGACACAGTTCGGCGACGCCGCGGCAATTGGTAAGGACAAGGCGCTGATGAAGCGAGTCCAACGCCTGAGTAGCGAAACGGGTAATATCAAACAGACCGCCCTCCAATTCCTCGGCAAGTATACCGTTTGAAGGTGTGATCGATGCAAATCGTTGCAATGGCGCCCGCGAGGAGCGAAGTGCAGTTTGCTGCGCTGGTCGACGAGTGCGCCGCCGATTCGGATCGACTCGATCGTCTGACCGATCTGTTACGAGAAGATCACCCTGTCTATGACCAGCGCGGCACGGCGGCCACAGTACGCATGCGCGGATGGGTCCTGCTAGCACTGGCCCGCGTGGGCGTGTCCGACGCGGCTCTCCTCTTCCTGCTCGAAGAGCTCGACGCTGGAACGGATGCGTATCTGGTCGCCGCCGCCGCACGCGCACTACGGTCATACCCGAACCCCACAGCGGCGCTCGCTCCATTCGTCATGCGCGCGCTCACCAACATCCGCTATCGCGATGAACCAGTGTCCTTTGAGAGCTATGGCGAATACGCGGTCGCGTCCACAGGCACCAGTCCGGTTCGTGAATTGCTCGCCACGCTGGCATGGCTGGGTCCACACGCGCGAGGAGTCCTACATGACCTCGAATCGCTGCGTGGGCAAGCCGGGGGGCCCTCAAAGAAGTTGCGGATCGATATCGATCGGTCTGTTGAGGCAATCCGCAGCGATCTTGGCGGCGAGTCTGGCATCGAAACGTGTTGCACGTTGCCAGGCGGTCTGAGCAAGACGTTTTTCCCATGGGCTCCCGGTTTCCGTCGCGGCTGTGAGCCGATCAACTCAGTCGTCTTCGAAGATCAGGAAGGGCTGTCGATCAGTTTTAAGGATTTCTTCCGAGGGCGCCCTTCCATCGTGGTCTTCTTCTACACGCGGTGTGACAACCCGCTGAAGTGCTCGCTCACGATCACGAAGCTCGCCCGGGTTCAGAAGTTGTTGGAGGCACGGAGACTCACCGATGAAATACGCACTGCGGCGATCACCTACGATCCCGCGTTTGACCTCTCCGAACGCCTTCGCGGCTATGGCCAGAACCGAGGTGTACGCCTCGACGCCCACCATCGAATGCTTAGAGCGACTGATGGCATTAACGCCCTTCGAAGCCATTTCAAGCTCGGGGTCAACTTCATCGAATCGCTAGTGAACCGGCATCGTATTGAGCTTTTCATTTTGGATGCCGAGGGCCGGATCGCCGCACGCTTTGAACGGATCCACTGGGATGAGCTTCAGGTGGTGGATCGCGCAATCGAGGTGCGGAACGAGACCACCGGGACATCGTCTGAGGTACGTCCAGCGTTAGGAAATCCTCCAGCCTGGGGGGCAACGGCCTCAATGATGTTCGGCACACTCGCGTCCGTCGTAATGGCTTTTTTCCCAAAGTGTCCGGTCTGTTGGGCGGCGTATCTTAGCCTATTTGGGATCGCGGGCATCAAAAACATCCTGTCTCTTTCGGGCCTGCAACCAGTGCTGGTTGCTCTAATGGTGATTAACATTGCCAGCGTGTGGCTCCGGGGACGCTCAACGGGCCGAATGAGTGGGTCTTATCTAGTGTCCGCCGGCTCACTTGCCATCGTCGTCTCAAAGATTAGTCTGGGCTGGGAAAATGTTGCCGGGTGGGGTGTTTTGTTGAGTTTGGCGGGATCGTTATTGAGTGCGGTGAATACAAAAGGGCCATTGCGGGAATGGATTGCCCTCCCCGCCAGACGTCTTTTCTACCGAAACTCGCCGCGATGTTAATCAAGCATCCGGACGGCATTCTAAACTACTGTCGGACCAAGGTGCGCTTTGGGGTGGTCGAGGCGGTCAACGGAAACATTCGCATGTTGATCAACCGCGGGCGCGGCTATCAGAACCTCCGCTACCTGCTCCTGAAGGCCAAGCGGGTGGCTGTAACTAACATCGAACTCATCGCTGTTCGCACGGTCAAAACAGCAGCCTGAAATGGCCCATCCGTCGGATTCTCGCTCGGAGCCGTATTTTTCTGACTGCTGACTGCACTCGCCATTTACTCTCAATCTAACCGCTCTGAAACGTGAATTGACAGAAGCGGCTACCGACAAAAGCAAGAGGGCCGGATCGCTCCGGCCCTCTTGCTTCTTGTTCACCTAACGCGAAGTGATCACTTGGGTGTCACATGGATCAGGGCGCCGGGATTGGCGTCTTCCAGCATCCACAGCGAACCATCGGGGCCTTCTTCCACATCGCGGATGCGGTGGCCCACATCCCAGCGCTCGGCGGTTTTGGCGCCGCCATGGCCGTCAAAGACGATGCGGTTGAGCGACTTGGTCGCCAGGCCGCTGATGAAGCCGTTGCCGTTCCATTGCGGGAAGGTCTGGGTGCCGTGGTAGAACATCAGATTGCCCGGCGCGATCACCGGCACCCAATAGAGCACGGGCTTCGCCAGGTCGGGCCGCGTGTCGGGCTTGGGAATGGGCACGCCGTTATAGTTCTCGCCATAGGAGACGAGCGGCCAGCCATAATTCTTGCCCTTCTCGATCAGGTTCAGCTCGTCGCCGCCGCGCGGGCCATGCTCGACCTCCCACAATTCGCCGGTGGGCGAAAACGCCATGCCGTAGGGCGTGCGGACGCCGCTGGCCCAGGTTTCAGCCGGCGTCAGATTCGGGGCCGGGAAAGGTATAGGTGCTTACCACCTTCGCGGTCTTGGCGGCTTCGGTGTCACTGGGCGGATCGATCAGGGGAATGGTGGCAGCGCCGGTCTTGCCGAAGTTGGGATTGCCAGGGGCTGGTTTGCCGTCCAGCGTCAGGCGCAGGATCTTGCCTTCGGGCTGGTCTGGATCCTGGGCGGGGGTGAAGCGCTGGCGGTCGCCAACCGTGAGGAACAGAAACTGGCCGTCGGGCGAGAAGGCGACCTGCGCGCCTTCCTGCCCGCCCTTGCCCTTGGGCATCTGGTGCCACAGCACCTCGAAGTTTTCGAGTTTAGCCGAGGTGGCGGTGGCGTTCAGCTTGGCGCGCGCGAGCGCCAGGCCTCCGCCATAGTCACCCGGCTCGGCATAGGTGAGATAGATACTCTGGTCGGTGGCGTAACGTGGCGAGAGGAAGACGCCGTGCATGCCGTTCTGGCCCTGGTAATAGACGGCGGGCGTATTCTCCACCTGGATCTTCTCTCCCTGCTGGGATACCAGCCAAACGGGCCCGACCTTTTCGGTGACCAGCATGCGGCCATCGGGCAGGAAGGCCAGCCGCCAGGGCAGTTTAAAAGTGGCCACCGTCGTCATGGTGAAGGGCAGGCTGGCTTCGGGCTTCTGTTCGCCCACATTGACCTGGGCCCAGGCCGCCACCGACACCAGGGTGAAAAGCAACGGCGCTTTCGCCAATTTCATCGTCATTTCTCTCCTTGCTTCTCAAGCGCCCGACCTTAAGCGATCCGGGGCGCCGTCGTTATTCATACATTACCATTGGGTCGTGCCAAATAAAGACTTGCGGTCGATCACAACGCTTCCGTGTTGAAGATACTGACACCGGTATATGAATCGAAATGCCTCAGCCCAGGGCGACGTGCTTCCTCACCCGCGCAATTGGCAGTCGCGTAGCTGGATTTGTTCACCAATCTCACTTCAATCATTTCGGCATCGGAATAGACACTGCCTTGCCAGCGCCGCGTTCGGCGACCCAGATCGTGTCGCCCGCGGGCTCGACTGCGGTTGGTGTCTTGAGTCCTTCCTTGATTACCGTGACGCTGGCCTTATCGCCATTGACAGTAATAACGGAAATCTTGCCGCTGCCATTCTCAGCAAGCAGCAGCTTGCCATTGGCTGCGCGCATGCCATCCGGCCCTTTCACGGGCTGATCCATCCAGATATCGACAGGTTGTCCGGCCTTGCCGGCAGCGTCCACCGGGATACGGTAGAGATTGTTCGAGAACACATTGTTCACATACAGCGTACCGTCCAAAAAGGTGATCCCGTCGATGCCGTAGAGCGCGCGATCTTCCAGGAATAGTTCGGCAGTGGAAGCACCGGCTGGTAGCTTGTAGATTTTGCTGTTGGCGGTGTCGCTGATGTAAAGCGCCTTGTCCGGTCCGACCGAGAAATCGTTGCAGGTACTGTTGTCACCAGGCAGGTTCCAACGAAGCTTTTGAGCGCCAGTGGAGAGATCAAAGCCCCTCAGGGCGGTGTGACGCTTCACCGGCGTTATGCCTGGCACCGGGGTTAGCTGACACGTCCACAACGTGTTGGTAGCGGCATCGGCAAGCATGCCGAAGAAAAAGGTGCCAGCACCTTCAGCGCTGGCATCAACGAACTTCTCGGCAGTGGTCGAGCCTGGGCGCACCTTGTAGACGAACGGAGTGCTCGCGCTACCGACGATCAGTATCCCGCCCGGTGCGACAGTCAAACTCTCGGGCTGGGATTTCGCGTCGACGATAAGAATTTCAGCGGCAGACGCAGCCTGCGCAAGGCCCGTCAATAATGCGACGCAAGCGGCAAGCCGTCGTGCACTTAAATTGGGCATAGTCAAATCTCCTCACTTTTTGGCCTTCCATGCCGAACCGATCACGATCGATACATTCTTGCCAAACCAGATAGGCTTGAAGACATGTTTACGGCACTCAGTCTAGTATACACGTCGGTTCAAACTGGCAGCCTGTAGCTCTTTTGCAGGTGTGACTGATGGCATCTGGCCGACTGGTGGTCAGCCGCCGGTTCGGCGTTGATGTCGTTCCTGGGCAATACCTTTGTGCGCCGCCCGACGCGAAAAGGACCCCTGTATTTCTTTACGTGTCATGATTCATCATGATAGCCTGAAAATGTAAAGGAGGAAAGCAGCTATTCAGCTTCGGCAAGCTGGTTCCACGGCTGCGAAATTATGTCACGCAACAGACGCTTGGAAATTAACCATCTTCCCATCTCGCTCACTCCAGCGGCATCAGCGAGTGTCCGCAGCGCTGACGTGTGCTTCGCGTAACGCCTCGTTCCCTCCTCGGAAATCGAGGACAATGAGGTTATGAGGAAACGCGTCATCGGTCTGCTTCTTTCCGATTCGACTGAGAACCATTCTCCCTGGCTTGATCTATCACGGCTTGCGCAGGTCGAGGTTACCTCCGAAGAGATCAACCACCCAGTCGAATCGGCGTTTGATTTTGGGGAGAGTTCCGAGTGGCGGGCTGCATCGCCAGGTAACCAAATGATTCGCTTGATCTTTGATCAACCGCAAGCGATCAAACGTATCTGCCTCCGATTCGATGAGGCTGAACTCGCGCGAACTCAGGAATTCACTTTGCGATGGTCTCGTGACAGAACCTCTGGCTCCCAGGAAATCGTTCGCCAGCAGTGGAACTTCAGTCCCGAAGGATCGACCTCTGAATCAGAGGACTATCTCGTCGATCTTGTCGGCGCCTCCGTCCTGGAATTGACAATTGATCCGGATCTCGGGGCAGGGGAAGCAACCGCGAAGCTAACGTCCTGGCGCGTTGCATAAGCGCTTTGCTCCTCACGCATATGTGCAGGTGTGTGGCAGCTACCGCCGGACAAGAACCGTCATGAAGATAGCCAGCTATAACGTCAATTCCATTCGCAGGCGCCTCCCGTTAGTGCTCGACTGGATCCTTGCGCATAAGCCCGATGTGATGTGCCTGCAGGAGACGAAGGTGCAAGATCAGGATTTCCCGGCAGCCGCTTTTCATGACGCCGGATATCACGCCACCTTTCGGGGCATGAAGGGGTATAACGGCGTTGCAACCCTGACCCGACAGAAACCCGAGCGGATTCTCCATGGGCTCCACGAAGGCCCGGATAACGAAGATGTTCGAATTGTTCAGACCGTTGTGAACGGAATTCCGATCATCAACTGCTATGTGCCTCAGGGGTACTCGATCAGCTCAGAAAAGTATACGTTCAAGCTTGCTTGGTTTAAGCGCATTCGCCGCTACTTCGATGCGTATCTTGATCCTGAGAAACCGGCGATATGGCTTGGCGATCTGAATGTCGCGCCAGAGCCCATTGACGTCTACCACTCCGAGCGCCGCGTGAACGATGTCGACTTCCATATCGATGCCCGAACCGCCTACAAAGAAGCAGTGGCCTGGGGGTTCATTGACGTATTTCGAAAGCTCCATCCTGATCGGGTGCAATACACCTACTGGGATTACTTCAGAAACGCGTTTGATCGTGATTTTGGCTGGCGCATCGATCACATCCTTGCGACTGCACCGCTGGCGGACCGCTGCCAAACGGCCGACGTAGATCTGACGCCTCGCAAGGCGGAAGGCGCATCGGACCACACCATAGTCTGGGCCGTGTTCGAGTAGCTCGGGTAACGCTTTCATACCGAAGCGCTGGTTGATCCCCTTGGAACGGTATTTCCTACCGGGAGATGGTGCAAAGGATCCACCGTTACGGCCGCACAAGAAAGTCCTTGCTAAGGACCACATATGTAGTAGATTAACGGACGCACCATGGAAGCCCTGGCAGAATCGCTTTCGCTGATGACCTCCGTGGGGCGTCCGGTTCTCGACCGCACCGGCCTGAAGGGTGCCTATTCATTCAACGCCGACATCTACAACCTGGCAAAAGGTCTGGGCCCAGCGGAATGGAAGGAAGCCATGGTGAATAGCGATGCAATATTCTCGACACTCCCGGACCAACTTGGGCTTGAGTTGGAATCTCAAAAAGCGCCGATCGATATTATTGCCATTGACCGTGCCGACAAGGTTCCGATCGAAAACTAAAGTCCACGTCGAAACAAGTCCGTCAAGGGAGACTGCTCCATCATCATAACGCTCGCGTTCCAGTCCCTCGTCAGCTAACGTCGGCTCGGCCAGCGGGCCAGTTAAGGCTCCCATCGAACAGGCGGTAGCATAAATTTCGGAGGCGAGTAGCACGACATATGCCGAAGGTTCGAGTTGCGGGATTTGGTGTTTCGTTGGACGGTTTCAGCGCGGGAACGGAGCAAAGCCTGAACGATCCGCTGGGCAAGCGCGGTCCAGAGATCTTTCAGTGGTTCTTCCACACAAAGACATTTTGCGCGATGCATGGGCAGGAAGGTGGATCTATCGATGTGGACGATGAGTTCGCACGGCGGTCGATGGAGAACTTTGGAGCCTTCATCCTTGGTCGCAACATGTTCGGTCCGGTGCGCGGCCCGTGGCCCGACGGCTCATGGAAGGGATGGTGGGGCGACAACCCGCCGTACCATGCGGAAACGTTCGTCCTGACGCACTACGAACGGGAGCCGCTGGTGATGGAGGGCGGGACGACCTTCCACTTTGTCACCGGCGGAATCGAAGAGGCGCTGAGGCTCGCGAAACAGGCAGCGGGCGACAAGGATGTCAAAATCGGAGGCGGTGTTTCCACGGTGCGGCAATATCTGCAAGCAGGGCTGATAGATTCCCTGCACTTTGCACTTGCACCTGTCGTACTCGGCCAGGGGGAAGCATTGTTTACCGGTCTCGACCTGCCCGCTCTTGGATTTTCTGTGACGGAGCACAAGGCTACCGAGCAAGCGACGCACTTTGTGCTGGAGAAAGGATAGAAGGAAGAATCCCAACTTTGTGCTTGCCGTGGATTCGAGTTTGAGCACAACGTTGTCATCGCCGAGGACAGCGCGGGGCAACCTGTGGCACAGGGATCATGGATGATCGACAAGCCCGATAGAAGTAGGATTGAGGGAACCCGCAACCGCAGCCTTGGCCTCCCGTCGCCCCGGCTTGGTAGTACCATGCATGCATGCTCCGATCTAATCAAGACATTAGCTGTTTTAACGCGATCCAAGGCGGCCTGGGGTGCTGAGTGTCTAAACAGGCACCGGGTCGATCGAAACCCGGCATATATCAGTTGCTCATAGCATCGGCGCTCGAGGCGGACCTGGGCCGGCGGCTGCTCGAATCCCCGGAGGAAGTATTCGAGGACTATGACCTCACGGAGGAGGAGAAGGATCTCCTGCGGCAGCCCGACCATCGGCTGCTGCGCTTATTGGGAGCGGCGCTCGCCCACGAGCGGGAATCCTCCAGCCCCGTGCCGGAAGCATCCAGCGTGCCGCAGCCTCACGCCGTAGTTCAGGCGCGCACACTGCCCGACATTTCGCTAGCGTTGACGCTCGTTCCGTGCGCCCAGTATGAGAACGGCCGGCTGCATACGTTCGCCTATGCGGTGTGGGTGAATCCGCTGCCCCATGGAGCCGATCCGGCGAGCCTGCCGCCGCCGCCGGGAGCCGTGTTCCCCGGCCAGCCACTGGCGCCGTTGCATGCGGTGATTCAAGTCTCCGCGGTGCAAATGCAAGACGCGGCTGGCGACCCGCAAGTCGGCCTGAGCGCCGGACTTCGACAAGCCTCCAACATGACAGCTCCGCCCCCACCGGAGGCCGCCGGCAGGCCCGGCGGGTCACCGTTTGGAAGCGATCTGCGTTCGGCAGAGGTGCAGGCGGCCGTCGCTGCGGTGCGCAGTGCTCGCAACGACCAGAGGTATGGCCGGCTGATCGACCTGATGCACGTCCTGCGCAGTGGAGAAGTGCGATGACCGAGATCTGGATCGCCGGGCTTGGTCTTCAGACCGTTGGGCAGGTGACCCGGGAGGTGGAGTTGGCAATCCGCTCTTCGCGCGAGGTTCTCTACCTGGACACGGGCGTGGCCACCAGGGCCTTTCTTGAGACGCTGTGCCCACGGATCACGTCGCTTTACGAGGAGAGTTACTCCGAAGAGAGACCACGGGTAAACGCCTACGAGCACATGGCTGCCCGCGTCATCGACGCGGCTCTCGATCATTCACCGGTTACGTTCGCGATCCATGGACACCCGTTGGTCGCAGCCCACCCGCCGTTTCTGATTCTGGAACTGGCGAACGCACTGGATATGCGGGTCGCGGTCCTACCGGGCATCTCGGCGATCGATGCGATTCTCGCCGACTTGCGGCTCGACCCGGTGGTCCACGGGATTCAGATGTACGAAGCTACCGATCTGTTGTTGCGGCGCCGGCCGTTGCAGCCCGAGGTGCCCGCGATTATCTGGCAGATCGGCCCTTTGGAAACTTGCCTGCACAGCATGGGGGTGTCGCGGCCGGAACGGTTCGCCGGATTGATCGCGCACTTGCGGCAGCATTATCCGCCACGGCATGAGGTGGTGGCCATCTACTGCTCACCGCACCCAATTCTACCGCCCGCCATCCTTCGATTTGCCCTTGAGGATATGGGCGAATATGCGCAGGAGATCCATGCGGGGTTCACTCTGTATGTACCGCCCGCGGCTTCGCGGCCGATTCAGGACTACGACTTACTCGCGAAGCTATACAGTGTGGATCACTTGCGAAGCATCACTCGATCCTGAACGGCTCACTTCAACTCCGACTTGCGCCAGAAGCTCTCGTACAGCGCCGGGCTGTGCACCCGTGATTCCACCGACGACCAACAGACCATTCCGTTGCAGATGGGCGCCCTCCGAGAATACATTGGCAATCGGCGCTGGATGACATCCTTGGAGGTGAAAGCATAAGTGGCGGCCTTCCCCTTGCACTTCTATAGGAGGATCTACTAGCCAGAACAGGGCTCCGCGTTGAATGGCGTCGACTTGAAGATCGAATCATTTCAGATTTTTGGAACCCCAACTGGCGCTAACCGAACACGCCCACGGTGCGCAAGAATAATATGGGACGGTGGTAGACTAGCGTTCTTGCAAATCGCGGAGGCTTGGCCAGGCTGGAAATGGTGTCTGTCGACCGGCGAGGCACCCCTAAAATTGGGGACAATCATCGTGGAACTTTCAAAGTATGTCCTCGAAGCTCACCGCAGGGATGAGGAGTTCGTCCTGTACCGGGGCGAGTACTCGCACCAGCCCGGTTCACCGTCCGTTTTCCTCCTAGCTCCTGCTTCGATGCAGCCAGCGTTGGAGACGCTAAAAAAGATAGAGTACGAATACTCGTTTAGGGATGAACTCGACTCAGCTTGGGCGGTTCGGTCCCTGGCGCTCTCCGAACACCGTGGGCAGATGACGCTCGTGCTCGAAGATCCTGGCGGTGAGACTCTCGATCGCTTCCTTCCAGGGCCGATGGAAATGACGCAGTTCCTGCGCTTCGCCGTCGGTACCGCAGCCGCACTCAGCGGGTTGCACGAGAAGGAGCTGATCCACAAGGACGTGAAGCCTTCAAATATTCTTGTCAATACCGCGACGGGTCAGGCTCGGCTCATGGGCTTTGGGATTGCTTCGCGCCTTCCGCGTGAGCGCCAAGCGCCCGAACCTCCCGAGTTCATAGCCGGAACACTCGCCTACATGGCCCCCGAACAGACCGGGCGAATGAATCGCTCGATCGATTCGCGGAGCGACCTTTATGCGCTCGGGGCGACGCTTTACGAGATGGCCACCGGGACTCTTCCATTCACGGCGTCCGATCCGATGGAACTGGTGCACTCCCATATCGCGCGACAGCCGGTGCCGCCAGGAGAGCGGTTGAACGGTATACCGGGCCCGGTTTCGGCAATCGTGATGAAATTGCTCGCGAAGACGGCTGAGGACCGGTATCAGACAGCAGCGGGCGCTGCGAGCGATCTTCGGCGCTGTCTTGATGAATGGGAAACGAGGGGCTGGATTGATGAGTTTCCGCTTGGCGAACACGACACGCCAGACCGGCTGCTGATTCCCGAAAAATTGTACGGGCGAGCATCTGAAATTGAGACCCTCCTCGCTGCTTTCGACCGCATCGTCGCCGGCGGCCGACCGGAGTTGGTGCTCGTTTCTGGATACTCCGGCATCGGCAAGTCATCCGTTGTCAATGAACTCCACAAGCCGCTTGTTCCGCCGCGGGGCTTGTTTGCGTCAGGCAAGTTCGACCAGTACAAGCGCGACATCCCTTATGCCACTTTGGCGCAAGCTTTTCAGAGCCTCATCCGCCTACTACTAAGCAAGAGCGAAAAGGAGCTGAGTAAATGGAGAGATGCCCTTCGTGAAGCGTTAGATCCGAACGGACAGCTCATTGTGGATCTGGTTCCCGAATTGAAGCTCATCATAGGAGAACAACCACCGGTTCCTGAGCTGCAGCCACAGGATGCGCAGGGCCGCTTCCAACTGGTGTTCCGTCGATTTATCAGCGTATTCACACGGGAACATCCCCTGGCCGTGTTCTTCGACGATTTGCAATGGCTCGACGCGGCAACGCTCGATTTGATGGAGGATCTGTTGACCCGGCCGGACGTGCAACATTTGATGTTGATCGGCGCCTACCGGGACAACGAGGTTAATCCTACCCATCCGCTGATGCGCAAGCTCGAAGCGATCCGCCAAGCTGGTGCGATAGCGCAGGATATCGTACTTGCGCCCCTAGCCCGTGAAGACCTGCGACAATTAGTTGCCGATTCTCTCCACTGCGAACCGGAGCGTGCCAAACCGCTGGCGCAACTGATCCACGACAAGACTGCTGGCAATCCATTTTTCGCCATTCAGTTCTTTTCTGCGCTTGCCGAAGAGAACCTGCTCACCTTCGATCACGGCGAACGCCGATGGTCCTGGGACCTGAATCGCATTCACGCCAAGGGTTATGCCGACAATGTGGTGGACCTCATGGTTGGGAAGTTGAACCGGCTGCCCGTCGAAACCGTGAATGCATTAAAGCAGCTCGCCTGCCTCGGCAACAGCGCCGAGTCCGCCCTACTGGCATTGGTGTACGAGGTTTCAGGGGAGGAACTGCATAGCGATCTACAGGAAGCGCTGCGAACCGGACTCGTTCTCCATTCAGAAGGCGCTTATAGGTTCCTCCATGACCGCGTTCAGGAAGCGGCCTATTCCTTGATCCCGAAAGATCTGCGCCCCGAGGCGCATCTCCGAATCGGCAGGCTGCTGGCAGAGCACACTCCTCGCGAGAAGCGGGAGGAGGCGATCTTCGAGATCGTCAATCAACTGAACCGCGGCGCGGCCTTGATCACCTCCCGAGACGAGCGCGAGCAACTTGCGGAGCTCAACCTGATTGCGGGCAAGCGCGCCAAGGCTTCTTCGGCCTACGCCTCAGCCCTCAACTATCTCATCGCCGGTGCGGCACTGTTGGCAGACGACTGTTGGGAGCGCCGGCCGGAGCTCATTCTCGCGCTGGAACTGCACCGGGCCGAATGCGAGTTCCTGACTGGCGAATTGGCGAGCGCGGAGGCGCGCTTGATCATGCTTTCATCCCGCGCTGCCAATGCTATCGATCAAGCGACCGTCGCCTGCGTGCGCGTTGACCTGTACACAACGCTCGATCGGAGCGACCGGGCGGTCGAAGTCTGTCTCGCCTACCTGCGTCATTTGGGCATCGACTGGTCGCCGCATCCACCGGAAGAACAAGCGCGACGCGAATACGAGCGTACCTGGTCACTGCTCGGAAGCCGCGCGATCGAGGAGCTCGTTGATCTGCCGTTGATGAGCGACGCGTTGTCCCTCGCAACCCAGGATGTGCTGACCAAGGTCGTGCCGGCGGCCCTGTTTACCGACCGTAATTTGCTTTCGCTCGTAATCTGCCGGATGGTGAATCTCAGTCTCGAGCACGGCAACAGCGACGGATCGTGCTTCGCCTATGTGTTCCTTGGCATGGTCGCTGGACCCCATTTCGATAATTATGAGGGTGGTTTCCAGTTCGGCCGGCTCGGGTATGCGTTGGTCGAAAAGCGCAGTCTGCATCGTTATCGGGCTCGAACGTACATGGCATTCGGCAGTTTCGTTATGCCATGGACGAAGCACGTTCGAACGGGTCGTGATCTGGTACGTCGCGCGTTCGATGTCGCGAATAGAACCGGCGACCTCACGTTCGGGGCATATAGCTGCAACAACCTGAATACAAATCTTCTCGCAGCGGGAGATGCGTTAGCCGAAACGCAAGGTGAAGCCGAGCAAGGTCTCGAGTTTGCACATAAGGCGCGATTCGGCCTCGTCATTGCGATCATTACTGCGCAGCTCCAACTGATCCGGACGCTTCGTGGTCTGACGCCGGCATTCGGATGTTTTGACGAGGAGCAGTTCGATGAACGCCGCTTCGAACACGACTTGGCGAGCCAGGCGGATCTGGCACTGGCGGAGTGCTGGTACTGGATTCGGAAGCTGCAAGCTCGCGTGCTGGCGGGCGATTATCGTTCCGCAATCGTCGCATCCTCAAAGGCTCGACCGTTGCTTTGGACATCACCTTCCTTTTTTGAGACGGCGGAATATGAATTCTACAGCGGCCTCTGTCGGGCAGCATTGTGTGATTGCACATCGCCGGACGAGCGCTACAATCATTTCGAGGCTCTGGCCGCCCACTATCGCCAGCTCGAGGTCTGGGCAGCGAACTGTCCGGAAAATTTCGAGAACCGCACCGCACTGGTGGGCGCAGAGATCGCTCGCCTGGAAGGGCGAGAACTGGATGCCGAACATCTCTACGAAAAGGCCATCCGGTCAGCGCATGCAAACGGCTTTGTCCACAATGCGGCACTCGCAAATGAACTCGCCGCACGATTCTACGCGGCGCGTGGTTTCGAAAAGATCGCAAAGGCCTATTTGCAGGATGCTCGGTACGGCTATCTCCGTTGGGGAGCCAATGGCAAGGTGAAGCAACTGGACCATTTGTATCCACAACTCGGGGAAGAAGCGCCCGCTCGCGGCCCCACGAGCACAACTGTGGCGCCGGTCGAACTCCTGGTGTATCCTCACCTCAAGAACGAGTCCGATCCCGGCCCCACGAGCACCATTGTGGCACCGGTCGAACTCCTGGATCTGGCGACGGTGATTAAAGTCTCGCAAGCAGTCTCGGGCGAGATGGTTCTGGAAAAATTGATCGACAGGCTCATGCGCGCGGCTATCGAGCACGCAGGCGCCGAGCGGGGTCTCTTGATAGTTCCGCGAGGTGATAAGCTGCAGATGGAAGCGGAAGCAACCATCGGTGGAGAGGGTGTAACCGTGCATCTCCGAGATGGCACCTCCACTCCCGCCGCGTTGCCGGAATCTCTCGTTCGGTATGTAATGCGCACTCGAGAGATAGTGATTCTCGATGATGCATCAGTTCAGACTCCGTTTTCTGCGGATCCCTACATCGTTCAGTGTCGCGCCCATTCCATTTTGTGTCTACCATTAGTCAACCAGACCAAGCTCATCGGTATTCTCTACCTTGAAAACAATCTGACGCCATACGTTTTCACTCCTGGCCGCGTCACGGTGTTGAAGGTGCTTGCGTCGCAAGCAGGAATCTCGCTCGAGAATTCGCAGCTCTATCGCGATCTCGAAGATCGCGAAGGAAAGATCCGGCGCTTGGTCGACGCCAACATTCTGGGGATCTTCATCTGGAACCTCGAAGGTGCTATCGTCGGGGCCAACGAAGCGTTTCTGCGCATGCTGCAATACGGCCGTGACGATCTCGTCTCGGGCAGAGTGCGCTGGACGGATCTGACGCCGACGGAATGGCGCGAGCGCGACGAACGCGCCGTGACAGAACTGAAGGGAACCGGGACGGTTCAACCATACGAGAAGGAGTTTTTCCGGAAAGATGGCAGCCGCATGCCCGTGCTTATTGGGGCCGCGCTGTTCAAAGAAGGCGGCGGGGAGGGCGTCGCGTTCGTTCTCGATTTAAGCGACCAGAAGCGAGCCGAAGCTGAGATCAAGGCTCTGAAGGAACAGCTCTATAGGGAGAATCTGGCGCTGCGGGACGAGGTGGACCGGGCCTCGATGTTTGAGGAGATTGTCGGCACCTCGAAGCCGTTGAAGACCGTTCTTGCCCGGATTGCCAAAGTCGCGCCCACCGACTCCACTGTTTTGATCACTGGAGAGACTGGCACTGGCAAGGAACTGATCGCCCGCGCCGTTCACAAACGATCCCAGAGGTCTGGACACGCTTTCGTCAGTGTGAACTGTGCCGCGCTTGCGCCATCGCTGATTTCCTCCGAGCTATTCGGCCATGAGAAGGGAGCCTTCACGGGAGCCGTGCAGCGGCGGCTGGGCCGGTTCGAAATGGCCGACGGCGGAACGATTTTCCTGGACGAAGTGGGCGAACTCTTGCCCGACACCCAGGCCGCGTTATTGAGAGTGCTACAGGAACGGGAATTCGAGCGGGTTGGGGGAGGGCAGCCCATCCAAGTCGACGTTCGCGTTATCGCTGCCACGAATCGCGACTTGAGCGCTGCCGTCGCCAATGGGGCCTTCCGACAGGATCTGTTTTATCGGCTGAATGTGTTTCCGATTGAAGTGCCGCCTTTGCGAGAACGGAAGGAGGACCTTCTGATGCTGGTCGAGTATTTCGTGCAACGCTACGCGAACCGAGCGGGCAAGAATATCCAATCGATCGACAAGAAGACACTGGACCTGTTGCAAGCCTACGACTGGCCAGGCAATATTCGTGAGTTGCAGAACGTAATTGAGAGGTCCGTGATTCTGAGCTCGGGTGACGTTTTTTCAGTTGACGAGTCGTGGCTTTCCAAAGAGACCTCTCTGCCGGCATCTCGGGTTGCAACGTCGGTAGCTTTCAAGGGTGAGGCTAAGCCGCACAGCGCGCGGGAGACTATCGAGGCGGCACTGGCCGAGAGCAGAGGTCGGGTTTCCGGACCATCAGGAGCCGCGGTTAAGCTTGGGATGTCGCCCTCTACTCTTGAGGACAGGATCAAAGCCTTGAAAATCGATAAACGGCGATTCAAGTACGGCTGACGCTGCAGCTTTCCTCTGACCTAAAGCAACCGAAGGGAGAGCATATATGACGACGAACCAACGTTCAGTAGAACTCGCCGGGGTCAATCTCGCCGGGCAAAATCATGTCTGCGCGTTCTTCAACACCATGGGAACTGCGCGAATGACGGTCAGCTCGCATGACCGCAGGATCGTGACAGCTCAAATGATCATGGATTGCTCCGCTGAGGTTGTCCGCTTACGTGCAACGGTCAGGGATCTCTTGGCACTTGCGCTGCACGACGACAAGGGACAAGTCAAGCGTTGGTATGCGCTAACGGGTATTGAAGACCGCAAGCGGGCCGAACAGAAACTTCAGCAGGAGAACGTTGCCCTTCGCGAGGAGATCGACAAGGCTTCGATGTTCGAGGAAATTGTCGGCACATCGAGGTCTCTGAAGGCCGTTCTTTCCCGAATTGCCAAAGTCGCTCCGACCGACTCGACCGTTCTGATTACCGGGGAAACCGGCACAGGCAAAGAACTCATCGCCCGTGCCGTCCACAAACGATCTCAGAGATCTCTGCTCGTCCCTTCGTTACTGTGAATTGTGCTGCCGTTCCTCCCACGCTGGTTTCCTCGGAATTGTCCGAAGGGAACCTTCGCGACATCGGCTGCCGCGAAATCGCTGAGGCGGAACGTTTCCTGGCGAATGGGGACTTTCCGCCAGGCGGCATTATTGAGAGTGCTCAGCGGAATTCGACGGTGGGGAGGGACGACGACGTTCGTTATGCTGTCGCGAATTGCGTGCCCGCTAGCAATGGGACGTTCCAAGGATCTCCTCGATCGGCTGAAGGTCCCTGAACGTTTGCGCGCAGACGACGGACCGGCGATATTCGTGAGCGCGACGAAGTGGGCAGAACTGAGTCCGTGATTTTCAGTTGATGAGCTATGGCTTCCAAAAGGACTTCTCCGCAGGCAGCTCGGGCTGAAACGTCGCTGCTTTGAACGTTGAGCCGAAGCGAGCGGGAATTATCGAGACGGCGCTCACTGGGACTAGAGGCCGAGTCGCGGGATTCGCGGAAATTCGCGGAACTTCGAATTCACGGGAGCGGGACAGCGACCTATCTCCGTTTTTCTTTATTTTCATAAGCTTGGAAATGGCAGGAGCCTTGCCTTGTATTACATCGATCGCGAGATGGCACGAGGTAATCGCTGTAAGAGGACCGGGCAACAATGAGGCGTAGAAAACTAGAACTCGCCTCCGTGGGAGCATTCGCGCTGGATCGCGGCAAGATTTGGGTTCTCTCCGACAGTTGAAGGTGCTTGGGGTCGCAGGGATGGCAAGTCGTATCCCCAAGGCCACTCGAAAGCGTCTGATCCGAGAAAGGAGTCATGAAATGAAGGATTTAGCCGTCCTAAAAAGACGAATTAGCTCACGGATTCCAGAGGGCCAGACAGGGCTAGAGTTGCTAGATGCCACCATGACTGGAACGAAAGCCAAGGATCTTGAGACAAAACTTTTTCGCCTCGTCATAGGGCAGGAAGAGGCAATCCACGAGATCGTTCGGACTTATCAGACTTATCTCGCCGGGCTTTCTCCAAATGGCCGACCGATTGGAACGTTCTTGTTCCTTGGGCCTACGGGTACCGGGAAAACACGCGCAGTGGAGGCCACGGCGGAGGCGCTTCTCGGCAATCCGCACGCCGTTACTAAAATCGACTGCGGCGAGTTTCAGCACAGTCATGAAATTGCCAAACTCGTCGGCTCGCCCCCTGGATATCTGGGTCATCGCGAAACCCACCCGCTGCTTTCCCAAGATGCTCTCGATCAGTACCAAACAGAAACCGTGAAGCTTAGTTTCGTGCTGTTTGATGAAATCGAGAAGGCGAACGATGCGCTGTGGAACCTGCTTCTCGGGATCCTGGACAAAGCTACACTGACGTTGGGCGATAACCGAAAAGTGGACTTTTCGAAAGCGTTGATTTTCATGACGAGCAATATCGGTGCTGCTGAGATGAGTTCGCTCGTCAGTCCGAAGCTCGGCTTCGGTGCTGCCCCGCTGAATGACAGGAACTGCGCACCCGCACTGTCAGCTAAACTGTCCCGCGCAGGTGTAGAAGCAGCGCGTCGGAGGTTCACGCCGGAGTTTCTCAATCGTCTCGACAGAATCGTCGTGTTCAAGGCTCTAGGCAATGAGGAACTAAACAGAATCATTGACGTCGAGCTCGAACTCGTCCAACAGCGCGTCCAGGCCGCTATGGCCAGTAAGCCGTTTTTTATGAATGTGACGGACAGTGCCAGGAAGTTCCTGCTCGCCGAGGGTATCGACCTCAGGTATGGCGCCCGCCCGCTGAAACGCGCCATCGAACGTCTGCTCGTCCAGCCGCTTTCTAATCTGATGGCAACTGGCCAGATTCAGTGCCATGATCGAATTCGCATCATACATAGCTATGAATCGCCATCGCTAACATTCTTCCGTGAAACAGAGGCCTGGGAGACTTGGAAAACCAATGGGCTGGCTGCGGCGTGAGTCGTTCCTCAGCAGACGTATTTGACAAAGCCAGTACGTCCAACCCCTATCTAGACGCTATAGGAAGAGAAGGATTGAACCGAAGGCCCACAAATGAGCTGTAGAATCGACCGAGTCGTTAGCGCTGAAAACCTCGTGGTGTTGTTCATAAGCGGCCGGATCACAGGAGAACATGTCGACATACTTCGGGGCGTACTGGAACAGGAATCGGGCGGCTTCGCCATGGATCTCAAAAACGTTCTTCTTGTCGACAGAGAAGCCGTGAAACTCCTTGCGCTCAGCGAGGCCAACGGAACGGAACTCAGGAATTGTCCGCCCTATATCCGTGAATGGGTCACGAGAGAGGAGGCGGAAACGCATGCGCGCCCATGGGAGCAAGGGCCGGCGGGAAGGGAGGACATTGAAGATGCATGATACGAACCGTGACGGCCTGGACCGTCATTCGGACGATGTTGGGTCGAAGGTGGCTACAGAGAGACTCCCGGCGATCTCTGGCCTCGCTGGATCTACTCACAAGTTTCTAGCCGTAGCTAGGAGAGCCTTATGATGAGCGCGTCATCGCTTGGTTTAGCTGTGTCCAATCATTTCACAGATGATGCTGCGAGCCGGGTGAGCACGGAAAAACACAGAGAGCTGAACCGGGAAGCGATCGATCTTCGCGACGAGGTTCTGTCGACGTGCATGTTCGAGGAGATCGTCGGCTCTTCGGATGCGATTTGCCGTGTGACCGCGCAGGTGATGAAGGTTGCTCCTAGCGACGCCACCGTTCTGATCACAGGTGAGAGTGGCACAGGAAAGGAGTTGATCGCTCGGGCGATTCACAAGAGGTCGCGTAGATCCCGGTCTGCCTTCACAAGGATGAATTGCGCTGTCACTCCATCGTCGCTGATGGCGGCCGAGCTCTTCGGCTACGAGAAAGGCGCCTTCACCGGTGCCAATCAGCGGCACGCCGGGCGCTTCGAAGTCGCGAACCACGGGACGATGTTTCTCGACGAGATCGGTGATATGCCGAGCGAAACCCAAGTTGCCTTGTTGCGGGTGCTTCAGGAACACGAGTTCGAGCGCGTCGGAGGTACTCAAAGCATTCCAGTCGACGTGCGTGTAATCGCAGCTACAAACTGCGATCTGCCATCGGCGGTTCGTTCCGGCAGGTTTCGTCTGGATCTGTTCTACCGGTTGAACGTTTTCCCGATCCACGTTCCTCCTTTACGCGATCGGCCCGAGGATATCCTTCTTCTCGCAAATTATTTCATTGAACGCTATGCCGCGAAAACGGCCAAAAGGATCAGACGGGTGGAGAAGCGGACAGCGGAGCTTCTCGAGGAATACGACTGGCCGGGAAACATCCGTGAACTACAGAACGTGATCGAACGGGCTATGATCCTTTGTGACTCCGACACATTTTCTGTGGAAGAGTCTTGGCTGCGACCTGAGTCAGAGAGTGATGCCGGCTTGCGACCGTCCATATCGAATCACCAACGAGAGATCATTGAAGCCGCATTGGCCCACACTCATGGCCGGATTGCGGGCCCGCACGGTGCCGCCGCAAAGCTCGGAGTCCCGCGAACAACCCTGGAATCCAAAATTAAGAGCCTCCACATTGATAAGAATCGCTATCGATCAGGGAATGGCAATTTCTCATCGTATACGTGACCTTTTTATCGGAGTGCCGCTTCAGATGGTCACAGCGACGCAATCGCGGCTTGTGGTCGATGGCTAGTTATGGGAACGGACACTGATACCATTTATATCGTCGACGATGACCCGGCGGTACGTGAGGCGCTCTCGTCCTTGCTAAGGGCAAGCGGCAAGAATGTTCGCCTGTTCACTTCTGGTGCGGAATTCCTCAGTTTCGAGCGGGACGATACGCCAGCTTGCCTTATCTTAGATCTCAGGATGCCCGGGCTGAATGGACTCGATGTCCAGCGGTTCGTTTCGGCGACAATCCCGATCATCTTTGTTACTGGACGCGGCGATATCGATTCGACTGTAAAGGCAATGAAAGGCGGAGCAAGTGACTTCCTGACCAAACCTGTTGACGAAGCTCTGCTTTTGGCCGCGGTCGAACGCGCCCTCGACCAACATCGAATTGCCAGATGCGACGCGCTTCACCATGCAAATCTCCTCGCGCGCTATCGTTTGCTTACGCGGCGCGAACAAGAGGTCCTTCCACTTCTTGTGAAGGGCAGGCTGAACAAACAAATTGCGGCGGAACTGGGAATCACCGAGTACACGATTCAGATACACCGAGGCAATATCATGCGGAAGATGAAGGCGGATTCATTCGCCGCCTTGGTCAGACTGGCGGAAACGCTTAAGCCTGAATCGGTCCAAACCGCCTAGCAGGAAGTGATGGGTGAAATGCACGCGCAACCGGGTGCACCTATCGTCCACATACGCTGCCTATTAACCCCCACGGTGTACGAGGGTGTCGCTTGACAACAATGACGTGCCGCCATCTCGGTGTTATTGTGAGGGCAACATGAAGACCCGCTCACATCCGCCAAACGGTGCTTCGGCGTCGACCAACCAAAGCCGTCTACAGGATGGCACGCATTTCCACCGAATCGTGGACGGCCTGCCAGGTTGCATCTGGGTGGCAGACGCGACAGGGCAGACTGTCTACGCAAATAAGATGGCTCTTGCGACTCTGGGTCGACCACTGCAAGATCTCTTGGGCCAGGGTTGGTTCAACAGTCTCGATTCCTCCTGCTTGGTAGAGGCGCAGTTCCTGTGGGCTCATTCCATACGCACGAAGCAGCCCTTGAATGCAACCTGGAGATTTAGGCAACACGACGGTGCCTATCGATGGCTGCAAATTAAGGCGGAATTGACGACATACAATGACGACGTGACGTTCGCCTGGTACGTGCTCGGCGTTGACGTCGATGAGCAGATCAAGACTCAAGAGGCTCTTAAGGCGAGTGAACAAGAAGCTCGCGAGATTCTGGACCGTGTCGCAACAGTGGCGGAGTTATCTGCGTCTATCGCTCACGAATTGAACCAGCCATTGACGTCTGTGCTCGCGAACGCACAAGCCTGCTCGCGCTGGCTAGCCGCTAATTCTCCAAACGTGAACGAGGCAGTGGTGTGTGTTGAGCGAATCATAAGGGACGGGCGTGCTGCCGATGCATCAATGAGAAATATTAGAGCCTTGTTCGAGCGCCAGCCGTTTGTCAAAGCTCCCCTCAATATGCTCGAGCTCATTCATGAGGCAGTCGGACTCTTCAAAGAGGATGCGACTCGGAGGTCGACGCCAATTGAATGTCATTACGAAGAGTCTGCCTTAACTGTGCTGGTCGACCGTCTTCAGATTCATCAGGTACTCGTCAATCTCATCAAGAACGGGATTGAAGCAATGGAGGCGACAGCAAGGCCTCCAATGCTGCGAATTCATGTTCGCAAGACAGCTGACGGCCTCGTTCTAGCGGAATTCATTGACAACGGCCCTGGAATATCCGGCACGGATCCTGACAGGGTCTTCGATGCATTCTTCACTACCAAGGCGAACGGTATGGGGATTGGTCTCGCTATCTCCCGCTCGATCGTTGAAGCGCACTACGGCAAGCTGTGGGCAGAGAATAATCCCGACGGTGGGGCCAAATTCAGTCTCCTATTGAGGACTCCATAAACTACGACAGAGAGTGACGCTCAATTCGGCCGGCGAAATCACTCTGGAGCATCTGGCCGTCGCAGGACGTCCAGGGAAATCGATTCCGGCTCGGATGGGACTGAAGGAGGCAGTTGCTAATCCGACTTCCTTCACGGTGCTGATCGCAAGTGCTTGGTGATACGACCACGGTACCGGCACCCTGCTCTAGCTACTTTCCCACTTAAAATTCAAAAAGCGGCTTTTGGACAGCTAACACGCGTCGTCGAGGAGATTCTGCCCCGGGTGGTGACTTTGTAGGTAGCGTTGGGCGTGGGATGGAGGGCGCTTCAAGGGTGCGAGGGAGGATCAACGGTGTGGGAGTGGCGTATCAGCAGCCGACTAGGAACCTCACCGCGGGCGCACTTTCTCGGCCAGGTGGGTGCCGATATGGATGACATTGTCGGCGAGCACTCCAAGTCCGACCCAGCGCTGGATGCCGTCCGGGCCCCTATAGAGCGATCGCCGTAATCCATGTCGGCGTTTGAGAACACTGATGCGGCCTTCACACCCGGTACGCCACTTCTGAAGTTCCTTAAACCAACGCTGCTTCTGCCGCTGTTTACGCGTGGCGCTGTTGGTGTCGTGGCTCGGAATCGAGACTCGCTTGACTCCCATTTGGTGGGCCTTGGATTCGTTGGCGGCTGAAAAGAATCCGGGGTCCGCCGCCACGCGTTCCGGGGCGCGTCCGAACTGTTCGACGTGCTGCTCCAGGCATCCCTTTAACAAGGTCGCGTCGGCCGGGCGTTGCTGGCACACTTGGTAGTCGTAAGATCGTCATCAGAACGCGAATCAGGCAGTGGAGGCGACAGCAAGCGCCTCCCATGCTGCGGATTCGGTGTGCGCAAGAAAACTGATAGCTTCGTTCGGCGGAGTTCATGCACATCGGCCCCGGAATGTCCGGCGCGGAACCTGGCGGGGATCTTCGATGCTTTCTTCACTACGCAAGGCGAACGGTATGGGGATCAGTCGCGCGATCTTCGCTCGTCGAAGGTACGACCACAACATTGGAGAGAATGGCTCTCACTGGATTTGGAGCGCCAATTGCTACACGGATGACGTCCAAACCCGTGTGCATTCTGAATGCGTCTTCATCGGCCGCAATGGGATTGCAGGCCTCGTCCAAGTTGATCGAACGTCATTGTGGTTTTGTCTGTGCTCACGGCGGTAGAAGGAAGGAAAGCTGATCGTGAAGCGCGAGCTACTGCAGTACTCAATACATGATGGATCGGCAGCCATGCGGTTTGAATTGGCAGGGAGCCTGAGCGGCAATGGCGCTCAGAGCGTTCGATATGCCTGGCAGACAGCACTGTCAGTTATTGGGGATCGACCGCTTGTTGTCGATATCACACGTGTAAGCGACGCGGACGAAGACGGGCACACTCTGCTTCTTCGTTGGCAGCAGTACGGTGCCAAGATTATCGCCGAATCGCGCGAATCGCGCGCGCTTGCCGCAGCCGTATTCAATGAGCTTTACGCGGGACGCTAACGTGCCATCTCGAAATGCTGGCTGCGGACGAATGCCAGTGTTTGAGCATCAGGCACAGCCATGCCGGGCAAGTGTCGATGTTTCGGCATTAGCCTGATGGCCCGCGTTGCCGCCAGGGCGCACAGACGCGAACGCGAGCTCAATAAGAACGCCGGATCAACATCTGGCCGGCGGGCCCGGCAAACAAATTGGGAGGTTGAAGTCTCAGTTAAGAAAGAAAGGAAATCCATGTCTCAAAATAACGGTCGCGCAAAGCGCAGCGAAAAAGGACTCCTCACACCAGACAACTGTGTTGTAGCGTTCATCGATCATCAACCCCAAATGCTGTTCGGTACCTCGAACTTCGACCGGCAGTCGATCATCAACAGCACCGTCGCATTGGCCAAGGCCACGCGAATCTTCGACGTGCCGGTTGTGTTGACTACGGTAGAAACCAAGAGCTTCAGCGGGAACATCTGGCCCCAGCTCAAGGCGATCTTCCCGGGTCAGGAGCCCATCGAACGCTCCTCGATGGACTCCTGGGACGACAAGAACTTCGTCGCGGCCATCGAAAAGACCGGCCGGAAGAAGATCGTGCTCGCAGGCTTGTGGACCGAGACCTGCATCGCACTGCCCACTATCCAAGCGATTCACGATGGCTACGAAGTCTATGTGGCCGAGGATTGCTGCGGAGACGTCAGCCAATTGGCGCACGACAACGCGATGCGCCGAGTAGTTCAGGCCGGGGCGAGGCCGGTGACCGCTCTTTCCACCTTGCTCGAATGGCAACGCGACTGGGCGAATCGCGACACCTACGATGCCGTCATGGATCTGGTAAAGAACCATTTCGGCGCCTATGGTATCGGCGTGGAATACGCCTACACCATGGTGCACGGCGCACCGCCCACTGTGTTTCCGGAGTACGTGGTCCCGCAGGCCGAAATGGCCCACAAGTAAGTTCAGGAGGCTCGTGATGAACAAACAGCCCGCGGAACTGATCCTTCACAACGGCAAAATCGCGACGCAAGACGATCGCCGCTCCCTCGCAAGGGCGGCGGCGATCCGCGATGGTAAGTTTCTCGCGGTCGGAAGCGACCGGGAGGTGATGCGCTTGCGTGATGACAGCACTAAGCTGATCGACCTGAACAAGCGCACCGTCATTCCAGGGTTGAACGACTCGCATCTTCACCTGATTCGCGGCGGCCTGAATTACAACCTCGAACTTCGATGGGACGGCGTGCCTTCGTTAGCAGACGGCCTTCGCATGCTGCGGGAACAAGCGCAAAGGACTCCTGCAGGCCAGTGGGTGCGTATCGTTGGCGGATGGTCGGAGTTTCAGTTTGCCGAGCGCCGGATGCCGACACTGGACGAGCTGAACCGGGCCGCGCCAGATACGCCGGTCTTCGTGCTTCACCTCTACGACCGGGCTCTTCTGAACCGAGCCGCACTCCGTGCGGTCGGCTACAGCAAGGACTCGCCCAATCCGCCGGGCGGGGAGATTGTACGCGATGGCGCCGGCAATCCAACGGGCATTCTCATTGCCAGGCCGAACGCGCTCATCCTGTACGCCACACTCGCGAAGGGCCCGAAGCTGCCGCAGGAATACCAGGTCAACTCGAGCCGGCACTTCATGCGGGAACTCAACCGGCTGGGGATCACGAGCGCCATCGACGCCGGCGGCGGCTTTCAGAACTATCCGGAAGACTATCAAATAATCGAGCACCTTCACAAGAATCGCGAGTCGACTGTCCGGATTGCCTACAATCTGTTTACACAGAAGCCCAAGGGCGAGCTCGCCGATTTCCAAGGCTGGAGCGACATGCTCAAACCGCGGGAGGGCGACGATTACCTTCGCCACAATGGCGCCGGCGAGATGCTGGTCTTTTCGGCCGCGGATTTCGAAGACTTTCTCGAACCTCGGCCTGACATGCCTGGGGTCATGGAGCAAGAATTGAAAGCCGTGGTGAGCCTGCTGGCGAAGAATCGCTGGCCCTTCCGCCTTCATGCCACCTACGATGAGACGATCACGCGGGCTCTCAACGTCTACGAAGAAGTGAACCGCGAGATTCCGCTTCGAGGCCTGCACTGGTTCATCGACCACGCGGAAACCATTTCGCAGCGCAACATGGATCGGATCGCGGCGTTGGGCGGCGGGATCGCGATTCAGCATCGCATGGCGTTTCAGGGCGAGTATTTCCGCGACCGGTACGGAAACACCGAAACGAAAAGAACCCCACCCGTCCGGGAGATGCTGCGGACCGGACTGCCGGTAGGAGCTGGCACCGACGCGACGCGGGTCGCCACGTACAACCCCTTCGTGTCGCTCTATTGGCTGGTAACAGGGAAGACGGTCGGCGGTTTTGCAATGTATGACGATGAGAACCGCCTCGATCGCATGGAAGCCCTCCGCCTGTGGACTGTGGGAAGTAGTTGGTTTTCAACGGAGCAGGACGCGAAGGGTTCGATCGTCGCCGATCAACTTGCGGACCTCGCTGTGCTGTCCGCCGACTACTTTTCGGTCCCCGAGGACGAGATCAAAAACCTCGAATCGGTGCTCACGATTGTGGGTGGCAAGCCCGTATATGCGGCGGAAGAGTTCGCGGACCTGGCGCCGCCACTTCCACCCGTGCTGCCGGAGTGGTCTCCCGTCCTGGCGTATGGCGGATATCACAAACCGACAACTGCGCCGGCGGTGGCGCATTCTGCGCTGCAACACTCGCACGTGGGTGAACATCGCTGCCACGAGCGACAAATCAGCGGTGGAATGGGTTGTCTCTGCTGGGCGTTTTAGCTGCCTCCGCTTGTGCTGAAAGGAGCATCCAAATACTCATGAAACGATTCCTGATGACAACCATTGCGGTACTTTTGAGCGCGGTCGTCTACGCATTGCCAACGGATTCCAACTTCGGCGTCGGCCCTCAGTACGACACCACTCACGTTTATGTTCGGCTGGAGGATTTCGACCGCTTCGTCGCCAGCCTCCTGGCCACATTCGAAGGAACCGCGACCAAGCAGGGTGTCTTTACCGTCACTCCCACGCCAAGCCAGACCATGTCGCAACTGGTGCTGACGCCCGCCGGAACGCTATCGATTTTCGGATTCAAGACACCGGTTCCGTACCCGTTCGGAGTCGAGCGCACGGGCTATCTCGTCACCGACTTCGACGCCGCAGTGCATGCAGCTCAGGCCGACGGCGCCGATGTCCTCGTGAAGCCGTTCAATGATCCCATCGGCAAGGATGCCGTGATTCAATGGCCCGGCGGCGTGAATATGCAGCTCTATTGGCACACGACGCCGCCATCGTACCCGCCGCTTAAAACGATTCCGGAGAATCGCGTGTACGTGTCCGCCGACCGGGCGACCGCATTTGTTCAAAGCTTTCTCGCGTTTTCCCACGGGAAAATCGTCTCAGACGATGTGCACGCGCCCGGAATTGAGATTGGGCGCGCCTCAGATGCCTACCGACGCATCCGGATATCTTCAGTCTTTGGCGCGATGGCCGTGCTCGTTACCGATGGGCATCTTCCGTATCCGTATGGCCGCGAGATGACCGGGTACGAGGTCGCGAACCTGGCCGGCACGCTCGCAAAGGCCCAGGCCGCAGGCGTGTCTGTCCTAGCGGGTCCCAATACCGCAGACAAACGAGACTCGGCAATAGTCCAATTTCCGGGCGGGTACATCGCCGAGATCCATTCCGCCAGCGCGGGAAAGTAGGCTGCATGCGAACCGCTTTAGTCTGGATAGTGGCACTGGCAACGGCGATTTCCGTTGTGCACGCACAACCCGACCAGACGGCGGATTCGGGCGAAGCGGTTCGCACCTACAGCCTGATGCGCGAAGACGAAGATTGGAGCTTTTTGAAAGTCGCATCGCGTCGCCAGGACTTCTGGGACCCCATTAAATACATCAGGCTCGGACCGGACGGCTGGTTTCTCACCATTGGCGGCGAGGCACGCCAGGCCTTCGAGCGGGTAGGCAATGACAATTGGGGAAAGCAAAACTATACCAACACCTTCTTCCTCGAACGATACATGCTGCACACGGACTGGCATTTGGGAAAGTATGTCCGCGCATTTGTGCAGCTAAAGAGTGGGTTGGAATCATTCCGCACAGGCGGGCCGAGGCCAATCGACGAAAAGAAGCTGGATCTTGAAGCAGCATTCGTCGAGGTCGGTACCACAAGCGGCGACAACTGGTTGGTCTTGCAGGCCGGTCGGCAGGAGCTCAATTACGGATCGGGGCGGCTGGTTTCCGTTCGCGAGGGCCCGAACGTACGACAGAGCTTCGACGGAGCAAAGCTGAAGGGAAAAGCTGGTGAATGGCGGATCGACGTGTTCGCCACTCGTCCGGACCTCGACAAGCCGGGATTCTTCAATAACGTTCCCGACCATAAGACCGCCTTCTGGGGCGTGTACGCAACACGTCCGTTGCGGCGGAGAATTTCAATTGACAGCTACTATCTGGGCTTGGACCGCAAGGCTGCCACGTTCAACCGCGGCACTGCAAAGGAGAACCGCGAGAGCCTGGGCGTGCGTCTCTGGCGTCCGCCCGCCACGAAGGAACACGATTGGGATTTCGACTACGAGGGTGTGTGGCAGTTCGGCACTTTTGGTACGGACGGAATTCGAGCCTGGACCTTCGCTTCGGATACAGGCTACAGCCTTCCCTCCGCGCCATTGCGACCGCGCATCAGCGTGAAGGCTGATATTTCCAGTGGAGACGACCCACGGCACAGTTCGCTAGGTACCTTTAATCCCCTGTTTCCGATTGGAAACTACTTCGGCGTGCTGGCGGACACCGGTCCGGGCCCAGTCAACTTCATCGATGTGCACCCGCGGCTTCAGACCCGGCTTCCGCACGGAGTATCGATTTCGACCGACGTGGTGGTGCAGTGGCGGGAAAGCCTGCACGATGGGGTCTACGCGGTGCCCGGTTTTCTGCTGGTGCCGGCGGGCGATAGCCGGGCACGGTTCGTCGGATATCGGCCCGGCATCGAGGCGCGATGGCAGATCGATCGTCATGCCTATCTACAGGCCGACTACGGAATCTTCTTCGCTGGCGACTTCCTGAAGCAGGCAGCACCAGGCCGGAACATTAATTACATGGAGTTTTGGGCGGGGTACAAATTCTGATGGACCGTATATCCGGCAAACGCTATCTGATCCAGCTCATCAACCGGCGAAATACCGTGACTGAAGGGATTTAGCGGCAAGATTGATGGAATCAAGGGAAACAGGGCAAGCGATCGGCAGGGGAATGGACCTCGTTGGCGACTTAGCGAGTCTGGACAAGACGATGGCCGAGCGGATGATCGCATCGGTCCCTATGAAGACGCCGGTTGGCATTCTCCTGGCGATGACCGTGGTCACTGGAGTCGTCGATGCGGTTAGTTTTCTCGCGTTGGGCCGTGTCTTCACGGCCAATATGACGGGCAATCTGGTGCTGATCGGGTTCGCATTCGCCGGAACTCCGGGGATCTCGATCTCGCGTTCCGCTGTGGCGTTAGTCGCATTTTTGTCAGGGGCTATTCTAGGTGGTCGAATGGCATTTGACGAGTCCAGTGGGCAGCGGTGGGCGGACCAAGGCTTTGTTCTGGAAGCGCTGCTTCTTGGTGCCGGTGCGTTGACCGCAATAGGGATCGGTTCGGGCACCGCAGCCAATCCATTGCAATTGCATGCCGTCATCGCCTCAACTGCGGTCGCAATGGGACTGAGAAACGCAATCGTCAGAAAGCTCGCGGTTCCGAACATGACCACGACGGTGTTGACGTTGACGATCACCGGCCTGGCAGCCGACTCAAGCCTGGCGGGCGGAGAGAATCCACGCTGGCAGCGGCGTGGCGCCGCCATTCTGGCGATGATCTGCGGAGCCTTCGCGGGTGCTCAGATGCTGGCTTATTCGATTTCACTACCGCTCGCAGTCGCCTGTGGCATAGCTGCGATGTGCGCGGCCGCCCGCAGGCACTTGTTTTCAGAAGGGAGAGAATCGTGAAGATTGCAATTGGTTTTGTCCTGAGTTTCATCATCGGCGCTGGATGCCGTTATTTCGACATTCCCGCAGCCAGTCCGCCGGTGATTCCTGGCGCACTCATTGTGCTTGCTATGACGCTCGGTTACTCTTCCATGGATCGGGTTCTGATCCGGAACAGGGCGGCCATAACCAAGCCACTGTGCGGAGGGCCGACAGGTCTCCCCCAGAGTATGGCAACCTCGATGCAACAATCCCAGCCAGAGGTTCGCGGGAGGTCATGAGCGGGCGATGACCAAGAGCGTCCTTGGAAATCAGGATCTAAAAGCGATTCAAACACGTCGCTCTCAGACCTGCTCTAACCTTGTGACGCGTCAACAATGCTACGCATCGAGAAGCTTTTGGGTAAAACATCAACCGTTCTTAAGCTGAGCGGCAGGATTCAGGAGGAGCATCTGTCTGAGTTGCAGACAGAAATTGAACAATGCACAGACTCGCCAAAGCTCGACTTGAAAGATGTCAACCTTTTAAATCGACCCAGCGTTCGATTTCTGATTCAGTGTGAATCTCAAGGTATACAACTCGTTAACTGCCATCTCTTCATCCAAGAGTGGATGACACGTGAGCGTCGCCGAGCAGTTCCGCCGCCCAATAGCGAGTAGAGCGAGTAGAATACAGACACCGGCGATCGTCGTGATCCGAAAGGGCGGATCTCTCTCTTTACCGCAGGCTTCGCCGTATACATAAACGCCAAGGATTCGGCGCCCTCCCACGATTTGCACTCGCGTGCGGCACTTGCTCCAGTCTTTGAAGACCTCAACAAATTTTGATGCCGCCGAGCACTTAGTCGGACAGAGCACAATCTTCTAGCTGACGTCCGACCGAGCCACCGCGGAAGCCTACTGCCTGGCGCCTCACGTCACCGCCGACGGGAAAGCGAAGCGTGACGATCGCCTTCTCCGCTATCCCGACACGCACTTAAGGATGGACTGCGCGTGGCGAGTCGCGGAGCCGTTGCAGGGCGTCGAGTGGCTGGAGGAGCGCGCATTGTCATGAACCGCCCAATGGACCGAGACCCTCGCCTATCGACCTCTCGTCCTGCTCCGCACAGTTGCAACCGTTTCCCACCAAGAAGAGTTATTCAGCCGTAACTCCTTCCGGGTAGCAGATTTATGTAATTGGCTCACACGTCACTGCTCGCTATGATCGTCCGTAATGGAGGGCAACGTCATGCGAGTTCCCAAAGTGCTCCGATCGCCGATGCGCCCGGAACGCTCTGGCAAACCGCCCGATGGTCGCGCTCCAGGAAATCAGTATTGCACATTGCCGCTAAATGGAGCCTTACGATGAGTTTTGCCTCGCCTAGTCTAAACGTTTCCAACTATTTATGTTACCGTGACATCCGAATCGCGCATCTGATCATCTCTCAGATCTTGCGGAATTGTCCAAGTGCGTTAACGAAGAGGTGCTGGACCTCCGCGAGGAAGTTCTGTCGACCTCCATGTTCGAGGAAATCGTCGGCTCGTCAGAGGCGATCAGGGGAGTTGCGGGACAAGGGATGAGGGTCGCTCCCTCGGGGGCCACAGTCCTCATCACCGGAGAGAGTGGCACGGGAAAGGAACTCATCGCCCGCGCAATTCACAAAAGGTCGCAGCGGTCGGCATCGCCTTTCACAAAAATGAACTGCGCCGCTACCCCACCCTCGCTGATCGCAGCCGAGCTCTTCGGTTACGAGAAAGGTGCCTTCACCGGCGCCAATCAGCGGCACGCCGGCCGTTTCGAAATCGCGAACCACGGGACGATTTTCCTGGATGAGATCGGCGATATGCCAGTCGAAACCCAGATCGCCCTGTTGCGCGTGCTCCAGGAACGCGAGTTCGAGCGGGTTGGAGGTACGCAAAGCATCTCCGTTGACGTTCGAGTGATCGCAGCCACAAACTGCGATCTCCGGGCCGCGGTTCGTTCCGGGAAGTTCCGTCTGGACCTCTTTTATCGCTTGAACGTCTTTCCGATCCACGTCTTCCCTCTTCGGGAGCGCCAGGAGGACATTCTTCTCCTTGTTAAGTATTTCATCGAACGATATGGTGCTAAGACGGGCAAAACGATTCGTTGGATTGATAAGCAAACGGCGCAGCTCCTCGAGGGCTATGACTGGCCGGGAAACATCCGGGAACTTCAGAATGTGGTTGAGCGAGCCATGATCCTGTGTGATGCGGATACGTTCTTTGTGGAAAAAGCATGGCTGCACCCGGAATCAGAGCCCGGACTCGGCCTGCGGCCGTCCCTGACAACTCGAGAGCGAGAGCTCATTGAAGCCGCCTTGGCGGAGAGTCATGGGAAGGTTGCCGGTCCGGACGGAACTGCCCGGAGGCTCGGGATTCCGCGAACTACCTTGGAATCTAAGATCAAGAGTCTCCGGATCAATAAACACCGCTATGGGCTGGAATCTGACGTTACGGGATCGGGGGGCGAATACCGTGTATTTTGTCGACGATGACTCAGTTGCTACGTGAAGCACTCTGTAACTTGATGCGGCCTTCTATCTGGATAAAGGCGCGAATGGCTTTTCAGAAAGGCCATTGACGGCCAGGCGCTTCTCGATCTGATAGATGACCTATTAACTCGGCCGGTTAAGCCCAAGTCTTAATGGAAGAGGGCCCGCGAGGAGATGGGGCCCGGTTGAATCAATTCACTGGCACCTGAGGCGCCGCTGACGGCTCTTCTTGTTCGCCAGAGCGATCCGAAAGCCGGCGTTTCGGCACTTACCGCTGGCTGCAGCTAGCTACAGCACGCCTGCAAAGGCGACACGGACCTTCGGCTCAAAACTCGGCTTGATTCTTTCGAAAAGCCCCAACAAGAGAACCTGGCCCAATCTCTTCCCAGTTGAAGAGAAAGAACGTGGCCCTCAATACCACGGCTTCCGGAGGGAGAAGAACGATGGCTTTAAACAAACCTATACAGAAGATTGCGATTGTCGGGACAGGCGTAATTGGTGCGAGCTGGGCGTCTGAATTTCTTGCACACGGTTTTGACGTGGTCGCCACCGACCCCGCGGCAAACGCTGAGCAGAATTTGCGCAAGTTCGTCGACGCGGCATGGCCCGCTCTCACCGCAGAAGGGCCTTGCAAAGACCGCGTCGCGCAACAGACTAAGTTTTTCGCAGGACATGAGGAAGGCTGTCTCAGACGCCGACTTCGTTCAGGAAAATGGCCCCGAACGACCCGACTTCAAAATCAAGCTCTTCGCCGACATCGACGCGTCGACGCCGCCCGATTCGCTCATTGCGTCGAGTTCGTCCGGCATCACCATGAGTTTGACCCAGTCCGCCTGCAAGCACCCCGAACGCTGCGTCATTGGGCATCCGTTCAATCCTCCGCACATGGTTCCGCTCGTTGAAGTAGTGGGCGGATCGAAGACGTCGGAGGAAGCGGTCAGGCGCGCAATCGAGTTTTACGCCTCCATCGGAAAGAAACCAATTCACGTCCGCAAAGAGGTGGTCGGACACGTCGCCAATCGATTGCAGGCTGCCGTGTATCGGGAGGTCGTCAATCTCATTCATCAGGGTGTTGTGGATGTTGCCGATGCTGACACGGCAGTCTGCTGGGGCCCCGGATTGCGATGGGGACTCATGGGACCAAGCATGTTGTTCCACCTTGGCGGTGGCGAGGGCGGAATCAGGCACTTCATGGAGCATCTGTCCGGCCCCGTTGCGACGTGGTGGAAGGACCTGGGAAGCTTTACCGATTGGCCCGAGGGAAGCAAGGAAACAATTGTTGATGGCGTCCTCAAGGAGGCGAATGGACGCAGCATCGATGAATTGGCAGAGACGCGCGACGAATTACTGCTGGAACTGGTGAAACTCCGGATGCTTCAGACGCAGACGCTTACGAAATAGGGGAAGGCGAACCAAATGGGCGAGCGAATTCCTCACGTCGTCATCGTCGGTGGTGGCTTTGGCGGCCTTGCGGCAGCCAAGGCGCTTAAGAACGCACCCGCGCGCGTCACTCTCATCGATCGATCGAATCACCATTTGTTTCAACCCCTGCTGTATCAGGTTGCGACATCGGTGTTAACGCCGGGGCAGATCGGTTCTCCGATACGCAATATTCTGCGCAAGCAACGTAATACAACCGTCGTCCTCGGTGAGGTGACCGGACTCGATGTCGAGAAGAAGTGCGTATTCGTGGACGTTACCGATAGGTCGGGAGTCCCGATTCCCTACGATTTTCTCGTGTTGGCGACGGGCGTCACGCACAGCTATTTCGGGCACGACGAATTCGCCGCGCACGCGCCTGGCCTGAAAACCCTCGCCGACGCGGTCGCGATCCGCAACGGAGTATTACAAGCGTTCGAACAGGCCGAAGCCGAGGAGGATCCCAGCCGCCACCGCGATTTGCTGACATTCGTCCTGGTCGGGGCGGGCCCAACGGGAGTTGAGATGGCCAGCGCGATTGCCGTGCTGGTCCGCAATACATTGAAATCGGAATTTCGCAGAATTGATCCGGCGTCGGCGCGAATCGTTCTCTTCGATGCAGCGCCGCGCGTCCTCGGAACGTTCTCCGAGAAAATTTCTGCGGCCGCCAGGAAGCGCCTGGAGTCTCTCGGCGTCGAGGTCCGGCTGGGGCATGCAGTGGATCAGATCGACGCCGATGGCGTGATCGTCGCGGGCGAACGAATTTCCAGCAAAACGGTGATTTGGACCGCCGGCGTCGCGCCGTCGGCCGCTGGCAAGTGGTTAAAAGCGCCAACCGATCGGGCTGGCCGCGTGCGTGTTCAAAACGATCTCTCCGTAACCGGCCATCCGGAGATTTTCGTCGTCGGAGACACCGCATCGCTCGACCAAGAGGGCCGGCCTCTGCCTGGCGTCGCGCAGGTCGCGATCCAGCAAGGTCGATATGCCGGAAAATTGATTTACCGCACAATCGCCGGTCAACCGGCCCCACCGCCTTTCCGCTATTTCGATAAAGGCAACATGGCCGTCGTTGGAAAAGGGTTTGCGGTCCTGCAGAGTGGAAAGTTCCAAATGTCCGGGTTCATCGCATGGCTCGCGTGGGCGGGGGTTCATCTCCAATTTCTCGCGCAATCGAGCCTGCGCGTAAGCGTTTTCGTTCAATGGGTATGGACCTATCTCACCGGACAGCGTGGCTCACGGCTCATCGTCAACCATCGCAGTTGCAACCCAACAATACCCAGATCCGAAGGCTCCTCAGTTGTGACTGTAGCGAACAAATAAGTTTACGAGAAAACATATGGCGACACTCATTGCAAAACCCGACGTACAATTACCGAAACCAAATGGCGACTTCTATCAGGTGACCGAGGTCCTGAACGACTCCGAACGGGCGGTCCTGCAGAAGGTTCGAACGTTTATGGAGAGCAAGGTCGCGCCGGTCATCAACCAATATTGGCTGGAGGATTCCTTTCCGTTCGACTTAGTGCCGGGCTTTCGGGATCTCCAGGTCGCAGGTATGGGCTATCACGGCTATGGATGCGCGGGCGGCAGCACCTTGCTCGCGGGGTTTGTCGCGATGGAGATCGCTCGCGTGGATTGCTCGTTCGCGACCTTTTTCGGCGTCCACAGCGGATTGGCAATGGGTTCGATCTTCCTCTGCGGATCCGAAGAGCAAAAACAGAAGTGGCTGCCGCCGATGGCCCGCCTGGAAAAAATCGGCTCCTTCGGCTTGACTGAGCCGCTGGTCGGTTCAGGCGCCTCGGGCGGACTGCTCACAACGGCGCGACGCGAAGGCGACACCTGGGTCCTGAACGGGCAGAAGAAGTGGATCGGCAATGCCACCTGGGGCGACGTAACGATTATCTGGGCGCGCGACGTGGCAGACAACCAGGTGAAGGGGTTCATCGTCGAAAACAAAACTCCCGGCTTCAAAGCCGAAAAAATCCAACACAAGATGGCGCTGCGCGTCGTCCAAAACGCGCTGATCACACTCGAGAACTGCGTGTGCCGGAAGAAAACCGTCTGCAAATGGACACGTCCTTCCGCGACACTGCGCGTGTACTGCGCATGACGCGCGCGTTCGTGGCTTGGGAAGCGGTGGGTTGCGCGATCGGAGCTTATGAACACGCGCTCGCCTATGCGCAGACGCGCGAGCAGTTCGGGAAGCCCATCGCGAAATTCCAGCTTATACAGGACCTGCTGGTGAAAATGCTCGGCAATATCACGGCGTCGCTCTGCATGGTGGTCCGATTGTCCCAGTTGCAGGACGAGGGAAAGCTGAAGGATGAGCACGCGTCGCTCGCCAAGGCATTCTGCACCGTGAAAATGCGCGAGACAGTCGGGTACGCCCGCGAACTCCTCGGGGCGAATGGCATCTCGCTCGATTACCAGGTCGGCCGCTTTGTCGCGGATGCCGAAGCCATTTATTCCTACGAAGGCACCCGCGAAATGAATACGCTCATCGTCGGCAAAGCGATTACCGGAATGGGGGCGTTCGTTTAGAAGTCATGGAGAAAGAGATGAGTCAAACGACCGTAGCAGGGTTATCGCTCGAAACCGTTCTATACGAGAAGAAGGGCGGTTTCGCTTACATCACAATGAATCGTCCCAAGGTCCTCAATGCCCTCAATAGAAGAGCACTCGCCGATTTGCGTGAGGCATTTCAGGACGCCAAAGACGATCCGGAAGTCCGCGGTGCAATCATTACCGGGGCCGGAGAAAAAGCATTCATCGCCGGCGCCGACATCAACGAGGTCGCGACAGACACGCCCGTCGAAGCGGAGCAGAAGACGCGCGATGGACAGGCTGTAATGGATCTGATCGAGAGCCTGGGCAAACCCGCCATCGCCGCCGTGAACGGTTTCGCTCTCGGCGGAGGCTGCGAGACCGCGCTTGCGTGCACAGTTCGCATCGCCTCGGAAAATGCCAAGTTCGGTTTGCCCGAAGTGAAGCTCGGAATCATCCCGGGCTACGGCGGGACGCAGAGGCTTCCGCGCCTCGTAGGAAAGGGCCGCGCGCTGCAGATGATTCTCACCGGCGAAATGATCAATGCGCAGGAAGCTTATCGCATCGGCCTCGTAAATGAAGTCGTCCCCGCGCCGGAGCTGATTGGCCGAGCCGAAGCGGTATTGAAGCAGATGGCCGGCAACGCGCCGCTTTCTGTGAGGTACGCTCTTCAGGCTGTCAACAAAGGTCTTGAGACCAGCCTCTCGGAAGGTCTGCTCATCGAATCGTCGCTGGTCGCGATCTGCACCTCAACCGAGGACAAGAAGGAAGGTACGACTGCATTTCTCGAGAAGCGTGCGGCCAACTTCAAGGGACGCTAAGGAGTCACATGAACACGAATTACATTTTTACGGGCTTAAAAGTTGTGGATCTCTCCAGTTTCCTGGCGGGTCCTGGCGCGGCGACAGTGCTTTCGGACTTCGGCGCCGACGTCATTAAGGTTGAACCGCCAGGAATCGGCGATCCGCACCGGATGACATATAAGATTCCACCTTTTCCGAGCGCCAAAGAGAACTACAGCTGGCAGCTTTCCAATCGCAACAAGCGGGGACTGGCGCTCGACTTGAAATCGCCACGCTCCAGAGAGATTCTGGAACGCCTGGTCAAATGGGCCGACGTTCTGGTCGTTAACTTCCCGCCTCCGGTGCGTAAAAGACTCAAGCTGACCTATGAAGACATCGCACCCTGGAATCCGCGTCTGGTCTATGCGGACATCACTGGATACGGAGACGAAGGTCCCGATACCGATCTTCCGGGATTCGATATCACAGCCTATTGGTCGCGGAGCGGTCTGCTCGATATGACCCGAGATGCCGGCGCTCCTCCCACCTTACCGGTGCCCGCCAGTGGAGACCACGCGACCGCGATGGGCCTTTATTCCGCGATCGTCACGGGCTTGTACCGGCGCGAGCGCACTGGCGAGGGTTGCTATGTGACCACCTCGCTCATCGGCGAAGGAATCTGGGCCTCCGCGGTGTTGGTTCAGGCTGCTCTGTGCAACGCGAAGTTCTACCCGCTTCATGATCGAAAGAACCCGCCTAACGCAATCTTCAACGTCTACCAGACCTCGGACAACCGTTGGTTTCTGATTGTGATGCAACCTAAGGATTGGCCGGCTCTCCCTGGCGCCATCGGCCACCCGGAACTCCTGTCTGATCCTCGTTTCGCGGATGACGCCGCTCGGGCGAAGAACTCGGCGCAACTCGCGGCGATCCTGGATCAGATCTTCACCGCGCAACCGCTGGCACACTGGCACGACGCTTTCGAGCGCGCTCGCATCACCTACGGAATCGTCAAAACCGCGGCCGAGGTTACAACGGATCCACAGGTTCTCGCGAACGAGATGATCGTGCCGATCGAAGGCGGCGGCGAGCACTTAACGCAGAACCGTCAGTAGCCCGATCAAAGTTCACGGTGTGCCAAAAGCAAAAGCGCGACGCGCACCGGAGCTTGGCGAGCACAACGACGAAGTGCTGCGAGAGCTCGGATTCAGCGCTGACCAGATTGAGGCGTTTCGAGCCAGTGCGACTATTCCGCCGTCAAGTCAGGGTGCTGAGGTCGTAGGAGGTAAACGATGAGCGAAACGATTTCCCAAAAAACAAGATCCCGGAAACCCGCAACGAAGGCACCGGTCGGCCGCCTGTTCTTCCTCGATCTGTCCAGCGGGCGTGTGATGTCTTGCACTCCCGATGGCTCAGACCTCAAAACGATCGTCACCCTGGGACGGAAACTCCCCGATGGCATCGTCGTCGACCCGGACGCAGGTCACATTTACTGGACCAACATGGGTATCCCGAACGCGAATGACGGATCTGTTATGCGCGCGGACCTCGACGGCGCCAACATAGCCACGATTGTTCCCGAAGGCGCTACCCATACGCCAAAGCAGCTCCAGTTGGATCAAAAGAACGGAAAGCTTTATTGGTCGGATCGCGAGGGAATGAGAGTCATGCGGGTCAATCTGGATGGCTCGAAGCTTGAAACTCTCGTCGACACAAGCCAGGGCGATCCACGGCCGGGGACGGATGCAACCAAGTGGTGCGTGGGAATAGCGCTCGACGTGGAACGCGGCCAGCTCTACTGGACCCAAAAAGGTCCCGACAACGCCGGTCAGGGTCGCATCTTTCGAGCTGGTCTCGAAATTCCAAAAGGACAACATGCGGAGCATCGGGAAGACATCGAACTTCTCTATGGAGGCCTACCCGAGCCGATCGACCTGGATCTCGATATTGCAGCCCGCATGATGTACTGGACCGACCGCGGCGATCCGCCGCGCGGCAACACCGTAAATCGCGCGCCGATGGATGCGCAGTCCGGTCGCCGCGAAGATCCCAAGATCATTTTCAACCATCTCATGGAGGGAATTGGTCTGGCGCTGGATTTGAAAAATGCTCGCATGTTCTTAACCGACCTCGGCGGTTCCGTATATCGCTGCAATCTGGACGGGTCGGAAAAGAAGGCGATCCTGTTCGCGGAAGGAAACTTGAGCGGCATTGCGTACGCGGAAATTCCCAGGTAACGGTCATGGAGGAGATCATCACTGAACTTTCCGGCAACGTTTTGCGCGTCCAATTCAATCGCCCGTCTAAGAAGAACGCGATGACTGTGGCGATGTACGCTGCCCTCGCAGAGGAGCTCGACCGAGCCGACAAGAACGATGACGTCCGCGTCGTGCTGGTGCACGGCGCGGGCGATTCCTTCACGGCCGGCAACGACTTGGCGGATTTCACGAAACATCCTCCTGGACCTGGTGATAGCCCACAGGCTCGATTCCTCGATGCGCTCATTCGATTCAGCAAACCGCTGGTTGCAGCGCGTGCACGGCGTCGCTATCGGGGGCGGCACGACAATGCTTCTGCATTTCGACTTTGTCTATGCCGCGGAAAACACCAGATTTCAAGTCCCATTTATCAACCTCGCGCTCGTACCCGAACTGGCGTCAAGCTACACGCTGCCGAGACAGATTGGATATCTGCAAGCGGCCGAGTTGATTTTCCTGGGTGAGCCATTCAGTGCGGCTCGCGCAAACGAGCTTGGCCTCGTGACGGCCGTCTTTCCCGATCAAAACGTCTGGGCTAAAGCCGCCGAGATCGCGATGAACCTCGCGCGGAAACCGGCCGAGGCCCTCAAGGCCTGTAAGAAACTCATCAAGGCTCCAGACCGAGAGTCCATTGAGCAAGCCGTAAGTCGTGAACTCAGCGAATTCGCCGCCAGAGTCCGATCCGCTGAAGCAAAGGAGGCTTTCGCGGCATTTCTCGAGAAGCGTAAGCCGAACTTTAGCAGCACGAAGGCAGGCCAGACGCCACTTAAGGCCTCCTGAAGCCGGGAAGCTTGCCCAAACGGAGCTCTTATGAGAGAGCCTCAGAAGACCAACCCGATACGACAGATCGCCGCTACGGAGTTGCCAACAAGTTGGGGTGTATTTCGGGCGCTTGGCTTTGAGCGCTGGCCCCCCGGTCAGCGCTCACCGGAAACGGCACTCGTGCTCGTCCTTGGCGATCCCTCACTACATGCGCCCCTTGTTCGAATTCACTCCCAGTGCATCACTGGTGAAGTCTTGCGATCCCTCCGCTGCGACTGCGGCGAACAACTGGAACTTGCGATGGGGGCGATCGCCGCGGAAGGACGCGGTCTCCTGATTTATGAACAACAGGAGGGCCGCGGCATAGGTCTGATGGCGAAATTGCAGGCCTATGCCCTTCAAGATGAGGGTCTGGACACAATAGCTGCAAACCACGCACTTGGTTTTGAAGCAGACTGCCGGGATTTTATGTTGCCGGCCGCGATCTTAAACCATCTCGGTATCCGTGAAATTCGCCTGCTTTCTAACAATCCTGACAAGTGCCGCGCGCTGGCCAAGGCTGGCATTGCCGTCGTGGAGCAGATTCCGTGCGAGGCGCCTCCTAGTTCGTACTCCACTGGGTATCTAGGAATCAAAAAGCACAGAATGGGCCACACGCTCACACTTATCTGATCGTTTAGAAAATGATCGACGCCGGATTCGGGTATGACTGTGCCGACGAGGATTCCGGACGCTCGGCTGGCTTCTATCTAGTGGGCCGCGAACCGGTCATCAGGATATCCACAAGTCGCCGGGCCACCTTGCTGCCAGTCAGGGCTGGTTGACACGTTAGCGACCTCGATGAGAGCCCGAACAAGATCGATTGGAAGGGAGTTCGCCGGATGTTTACCGACAGTTTCGAAGACGTTGAAATCCTCGATGTCTCTGCGGGGCTAGACCCAACGCAAGAATCGCCACTCTTCACATCAATCCGTGAAGCGCTCGCGGAGCTCCAAGCGGGACGGATGATTGTGATTGTCGACGATGAAGACCGCGAGAACGAGGGCGACCTCATGATCGCCGCGGAGATGATCACCCCAGAAGCCATCAACTTCATGGCGACTCGCGCACGCGGACTGATCTGCATGGCGATTACCAGCGAGAGAGCGGATGCTCTTGAACTGAGCCCGATGGTCTTACGAAATACTTCGTGGGGCGGCACACCCTTTACGGTGTCGGTCGACGCGAAGGGACGAGGTGTCACAACGGGAATCTCAGCGTACGACCGTGCCCAAACGGTGCTCGCGATAGTAGACGCACACACACGTCCTGAAGATCTGGCACGGCCGGGGCACATTTTTCCGCTTCGCGCTCGCAGGAATGGCGTTCTGGAGCGGCGAGGTCACACCGAAGCGGCAGTCGATCTCGCTCGTCTCGCTGGGCTGGATCCTTCGGGTGTAATCTGCGAAATCGCGAACGATGATGGAGCCATGGCCTGCTTGCCTGATCTCATCCGCTTCTGCAGTAAGTATGCCCTGAAGATGGTAAGCGTTGCGGATTTGGCGCTGTATCGAAGCGAGTTTGCCCGACGAGCTGGCGATGCATCCGCTGCGAGGGTTGTCGGATGACAAGCGTGCTCTTTCTGGCACAGAGTGTCGACCTATGAATCAGCTAGGTCATCGGTCCTATTGTGCACTCAGTGCGCTTCGTGTAGCCGGGATCAGAATCTTGGAGAACACCTGAATGATTTATGTCCATTCCATGGGTCGGGCAATCCGATACTATCCCGAACGGCCGGCGCTCTCTTTAGACCAATCGACCCTCACTTTTTCACAGCTTCATGATCGCGTGAAGAGACTCGCCGCCGGACTGAGCAGTGCCGGTTTCAAGAAGGGAGATCGCCTCGCGATCCTGCTTCCCAACGCGCCCGAATATATCGAACTCGTTTATGCGTGCAGTTGGCTCGGCGTGATCGCCGTTCCCATCAACGTCCGGCTTTCCATCCCCGAGATTGATAACGTGCTGGCGGACTCCAGCCCGCGCGGAATCGTTCGACATTCGACGCTGCCGCAGCCGAATACGCCCCTTTCCTGGGACATAGTGCTCGACCGCGACGGATTGATGAGTGGCGATGGGATCTGCCCGGACGCCTGCTACGATCCGGATGCGATCCTGGCGCTCATCTATACGAGCGGGACCACAGGCCGGCCCAAGGGCGTCATGCTGACGCATTCCAATATTCTTTCAGACGTGAACAATTTCAATTACTGGATGCGCTATCGCGAAGGCGGCGTATATCTGCACGCCGCGCCCATCTTTCATATCGCCGACTTTCCCGCGATGTTTGCGGCGCCAATGTTCGGCGCGAGCCAGGTTACTCTCGCACGCTTCCAGCCGGAAGCGTTCTGCGAAGTCGTCGCGAAAGAGCGAGTGAATTATACCGTTCTCGTCCCGACCATGATCAATTTGCTGACTCAGTTCGCCGAATCTAACCCGCACGACATGACCAGCCTTGAAATGCTCGCGTACGGCGGATCTCCAATGGCCCCGCAACTGATCCGCAGGACTCGAGAACTTTTGCCGAACACGCAACTCGTACAGGTTTATGGGCTGAGTGAAACCGGGTTCCTCACGGGCCTACAGGATGGAGAACATACCGCCGACAAGTTAATGTCTTGCGGACGGCCCTGCCCCGGCGTCGACGTGCAAATTGTGGACAACGCAGGCAACCCGGTCAAGCCACCGAACCCCGGTGAGTTGGTCGCACGCGGCGCGAACGTAATGGTGGGCTACTGGAACAACGAAAAGGAGACTACCGCCTCCTTTCAAAATGGCTATTTCCGAACGGGGGACATCGGTTACCAGGATTCGAACGGCTATTTCTACATACTAGACCGTTTGAAAGACATGATCGTCACCGGTGGTGAAAACGTCTATTCGGGCGAGGTGGAGGGGGTAATCTTCAATCATCCTGCCGTCCGGGACGTAGCAGTGTTCGGTATTCCAGATGCACGGTGGGGAGAACTGGTGGCGGCCTGCGTGGTCTTGAAAGCTCGGACGCAACTCACCGCGGACGAGCTGATCGCGTACTGCCGGCAGTTCGTGGCGAACTATAAGGTTCCGCGTCGAATCGACTTTTCCGAAACGGACCTGCCGAAAAGCGCTTCGGGCAAGGTGCTGAAGCGAGTTCTCCGGGAGCGTTTCTGGGCCGGCGCGGAGCGCTCTGTCGGGCCCGTATAGCCTCAGACTCTCGCAGGCTTAATTGGGATGCTGTCGGCCACGACACCTTGCCCACGTTGGACTGAGATCGCGCTTCGAGCGGGCTGGAAGGCGCACTCAATCGGCTAACGACACCTCAAGTTCAGACACACTGCGGTGCATGCCAACAAACTGGCGAGATCGGCACTCCTGACCTGTAAGCGCAATCGGCGCCTTTGAGGAGAAAAACAAAGTGAAGAAGTTAATTCTCGCAACCGCCCTGGCATTCACCCTGGTCGGCACCAGACCAGCATCGGCTCAGGACCCAGTCGATGAAGACATTAAGCTGTTTCGAAAAGATCTGCGGTCTATGCGAAAGCAACTTATCGCTGCGAACATGGACCTCAGCGATAAAGAAGCGGAGCAGTTCTGGCCGGTATTTGAGCGATACACCCAGGAGCTTGTCGCGAAACAGGACGAGAAATACGCACTGCTGAAACAGTATGCGCAAGATTACTTGACGATGACCGACGCAGACGCGGAAAAGTACATACGCGGACGAGCGTCAGTGGACCAGGCCATTCTCCAAGTGCGCCTCAAATACTTCCCGCTCTTCCGAAAAGTATTGTCGGGAAAGTCAACGGCGCTGTTTTTTCAATTGGATTGGAGACTTGGATTAATCATGGACCTTCAACTCGCGTCCCAAACTCCGGTGATCGAGCCATGATGGTGCTTCAAACAAAGGCTGAATCGCCCCGCTCTACGCATTCGGAGGTGTGATGAGGTCAAGATTCATAGCGCCATTGATTGCACTTCTGGCATTGGGCGGATGCGCTGGAGTCAGGTATCCGAACTATTACACGCTGAACATACCCAATCCGGTCTCCGCCTCGCATGGTCCAGCGCCGATCTCTGGGACAGTTATGGTTCAGGAGTTTCGCGCACCAGCGTATTTGAGACAGGGGCCGATCGCATACCGTCCTGAACCCGAACAGATCGCCTTCTACGATTACCACCACTGGGCGGAAGATCCGCGGAGAACGGTGACGGCCGCGGTCGTGCGCGACTTGCAGCAAACGTTCAAGTCAGCCGAACTGTACGACGGCCGTGGAGATGCGGAGTTTCTGCTGACCGGAACCCTGGATCATCTGGAAGAACTCGACAATGGCCGATCCGTATCTGTCGATGTCAGGATCTCGGCAGCGCTAAAGAAGTTGAAGACAGGCGATGTGATTTGGTCGGGCATATCGTCCAAGACCTCCGCGGTTGAGCAACGGTCGGTTCCGGGAGTCGTCGCAGCGATGTCCCGTGAACTCAGCGAAGCCGCCGAGGAAATAGTCGCTTCCTTGCGAAACGAGCTATCCCGGAGCACTCTGTCCAGCCGGTGACGCTCATAGAGAGGAAACTGAAATGCCTGAAAGCAAAGTTGTCGAACAACGGACAAGCGCTTGGGGGGCGATTGAAGCAGTGGATCGTCCCCGGGCTGATCCTCGCGATGGCTCTGGCAATTGTCGTGGTGATCGCGGGGAACTGGAATGCTTGGGCGAGTGAGAAGGCCACGCAGGAGACCGACGACGCTTATACGCGCGCGGACCTGACACCTTTGAGCACGAAGGTCGCCGGCCTTGTCGCGAAGGTTACGGTTTCTGATTACCAGAGCGTCAAAACCAGAGATCTTCTGGTGCAGCTCCGCGATGACGACTTTCGCGCACAGGTCCAGCAAGCCGAAGCAGGAGTGGCCTCAGGCGAAGCCGCATTAATCAACAATCAGCGCCAGAAGGAACTACAAGACGCGCGCATTTTGCAGGCTGGCGAAAACATCCACGCCTCGGAGGCCCAGATTAAGGCCGCGGATGCGGGCATTGAAGCCGCCCGCTCCGCGATCGCGAACGCGCGCAGCGCCATTGAAGGGGCCAAGGCGGACGTTCAACGGACTCAGCTCGAACGCCGCCGCCAGGAGGCCCTGATCGCCACGGAATCTGCAACCCATCAGAAACTGGAGCAGGTTGTTGCCGATCAACAGCGCTATCAATCCACCCATGCGAGCCGCGAAGCCGATCTCGCGACGGCAACCGCGCAGCTCGCGAGCCGTGAGGCCGATCTGGCGCGCGCGCGCGCACAACTCGGCAGCTCGGTGGCCGAACTGGAAGCACAGAAACGGCAGCGCGCTGTGCTCGATTCGCAGGAGCTTCTGCTCCGAGCCGATTTGAACTCCAAGCGCGCGGCACTCTCCCTCGCGACGACGAACTTGGGTTACACACGGATCGTGGCGCCGGAGGATGGGGTCGTAAGCGAACGAAAGGTCCGGGCAGGGCAGCTCGTCAGTCCCGGAACCCAGGTGATCTCGCTGGTACAGCGCGATATTTGGGTGCAGGCGAATTACAAGGAAACGCAGGTCCGTCACATTCACCCAGGCGACGAAGCGGAAATCAAGATCGACGCGTTTCCGGGAATCGCCTTCCGGGGTAAGGTCGATCAGGTCGCGCCCGCGAGCGGGTCGCAATTCGCTCTCCTGCCGCCCGACAACGCCACCGGGAATTTCACGAAAATTGTTCAGCGCGTTCCGGTGAAAATTCTGCTGCAGCCGGGTCAAACGGAACTGGATCGGCTGCGCCCTGGGTTGTCGGTGATTGCGACGGTCCGAGCCACGCTGCGTTGAAGGAGACAGCCGGATGCCTGTGTCCGAAGTCAAACCGATGGCCGCCGAATCGCAAATGCGCCGACGGTGCCGTACACGAATCCGTATTTTGGGATTGCGGGCGTGTTTCTGGGCGCCGGACTGGCGACACTGAATGCCCGGCTGGTCGGTGTCGGCCTCGCCGATCTTCGCGGCGCAAAAGGATTCGGGTTCGACGAAGCGTCATGGATCCCAACCGCGCTGAACATGGCTACGATGTTCAGCGGAGTCTTCGTTGTGTTTGTGAACGCTCTGCTCGGCCCACGACGGATTCTCCTCCCGGCCGCCGCTATCTTTACGCTCGTTTCGGCGATGTTGCCGTTCGTTCCGGGTTACTGGCCCATGCTCCTACTGACGGTGATTGCTGGCCTTTCGTCGGGGACGTTCTATTCGCTGACAATGACCTTCGTTTTGACGACGCTGCCCAAACGCCTGATTATTTTTGGCATCGCGGCCTATGCAGGAGACATCGTGTTCGTGAGCAATATCGCGACCTTGTTGGAAGGGTGGTACATCGAACATCTCTCCTGGGCATGGATCTTCTGGACTGCCGCGGCCGCCACCCCAGTGATGTTTCTTTGCGTCTATTTTGGAATACCGCAAAGGACGCCCGCCGGTCCGGTTCCTAGCTGGCGCGGATTCGCTTACTTCAGTGCTTCGCTTGCCCTCATTTACGGCGCGCTCGATCAAGGCGAGCGGCTCGACTGGCTAAATTCCGGCGTGATCGTCGCGATGCTTGCGGGTGGCGTCTTCTTGTTTATTGCGACCTGCATTCGACGCATCCTGCAGCCGAACCCAACGCTGAAACTTTCGTTTCTGAACAGGAGGAACACCATCATCCTGGCGTTGTCAATATTTGTGTTCAAGTTCGTGCACCTTTCAGTACTTGTTCTGGTTCCGGGATTCCTGAACACCATTCGAAATTACAGACCACTCGAAACCGGACACGCACTGGCTTGGGTCGCGGTACCGATGTTCGCCGTGGTCTGGCTGGTCGCGTGGCTCGCGATCTATACCAACTCGAGACTGACACTTGCACTGGGACTAACCTTGGTCGCTGTTACCTGCTGGATCTGTTCGCGTATCGATTCGGCCTGGGCCGGTAACAACTTCGAGGCCCTGGAGCTGTTACTTGCACTGGGTCTCGCCGGAAGCTACGTAGGGTTGGTCAGCAGTATCGTGCTCGAAGCACTGGAATCAGGCGTTCTGACCGCTGCCGCCAATGCGGCGACCTTTTCGGGCTTCATGCACTTTGTTCGCCTTTTCGGAGGGCAGATTGGAACCTCCGCAATGAACCGAATCGTCACGGTGCGCGAGCGGTTTCACGACAATGCTCTTGGCCTGCATGTTCAGGCCGGTAACTGGTTAACGGACGAACACTTGCGGGCGCTGAGTGCTGGACTCTTCTCCCCGTCCAGCGGCTCCGATGAGGCTCAATCGCGTGCGATCGGGATTCTCAATCAGCAGGTGAGAGGACAGGCCTATACGATGGCGATCTCCGATGGATTCATCGTAATTTGCTGGATGGTTGTCATCTATTTGCTGCTCTTAGTGTTTCTCAGGCCGGCGAAGTTCAGCTACAGGGATTTGAGGAAAATATGAACCGTTTTGTCATCGTTGCTGCGGTTGGCATCGTCGCGGCAACTTCACAATATGGCGCCGAAGTCCGGCATTTGACACTGACTGAGGCGGTCCATCTCGCGATCAGCCAGAACCGGTCTTTGAAGATTGCGCGGCTGAAGGTCACTGAAAACGAGCAGAAGAAAGCAGGCCAGCGTTCGGCATATTTCCCGTCTCTCACGAACCAATCGAATATCCTGCACGTTACGGACTTGCAGAATATCAGCATCCCAGCCGGCGCGTTCGGAATGGCCGGAGGATCGGACGTACCTTCGCAGAACCGGATCCTTCCGCAAGGGCAAAAGACATTTTATACGAGCGGTACGCAGCTTTCGCAGCCGCTTACGCAGTTGATCCGGATCCATGACGCGAATCGGATGGCGGCTGCCGACGTCGCCATCTCGCAGGATGACTTGAAAAAGGCTGAAAACGAGGTCGCCCTGCAAGTTCATTCGGTGTATTACGGGATATTGATCGCGAAGCTGCAAAAGCAGGCCGCCGAGCAGCAGACACGCTATGCGGATGAATATCTCCGTGAAAGCGAGGACGACGTGCGCAATGGCAACGCCCTGAGGGTAACGACGATCCAGGGCCGAGCCACTGTTCTCGAGAGCCAGCAATCCGTCCTCACAGCGGATCTTCAGTTGTCTGACCTGACCACCGAGTTGAATGACCTGCTGGGACTTCCGCTCGACACTCAGCTCGATCTAGACGCTGCTGTGCCGGTAGATTTTGATCTGCGTTCAAGCGAAGCGTACCAACGAACTGCCTGGTCCCAGAATCCGCAGATCAAGGCTGCCGAAAATGCCGTGAAGAAAGCGCACGCGGCTGTCGCCTCCGCTGAATCCGCCTATATTCCCGATGTCACAGCCTACGCCCGGCAAAGCTATCAGAATGGAGTGCCCTTCCTGGTTCGGAACTTCGGTACGTTTGGTATCAGCTTGAATTGGGATGTTTTCGATTTCGGCAAGCGCCGCGCGGCGGTGCGCGAGAGCGAGGCTCGCTTGGCGCAGGCTGAAGAGAATGTGCGGCGGTTGAAGGAGGAGGTCGCAGTCTCGATCGAGCGTAGTTACAACAAGGTGCAGCGGACAAAGAACTTGGTGCAAGTTGCGCAACAGGTTGTGAAGCTGCGGCAGGAGAGCGAGCGGCTGGCGCAGAATCAACTTGCCGAGGGAGTGGTGTTGATCTCCGACCGTCGTCAAACAACGGCCGCAACGTATAAGGCACAGGCGGATTTGCTTCAGGCGAACCTGGGATATCTGCTCGCGTGGGCCGAGCTTCAGGAATCTGCCGGGATGACTCCAGGATTTTGATCCATTGACGAATTGCTCGGCGCCCGATAGCTGGGCCGGTCGGAGCCAGCGCCGGAGGTGTGCGGCCGCGGTCAAGTCGGGGTTAGGTTTCATGCAAACGCCTGAGCTCGCGGGTTTTAGACGATCCACTTTTTTCAACCTGGTCACAATCGCGATTGAATCGATGCCCTGCGGGGGAGAAATTCGGATTCCGGCGAGCACGGCGGCGATTCCCGTCACCAGGTTCTGGGACCGCACTGTCACGTTTCGCGCTGCCGGAAACCGCTCAGATCGTCCGGCGGGCCCGAGCGTCGGGACGCTCGCGCACCTGAGTCCCCTCGAGGCAATGAACCGCCCCCGTGGGGAGGGACAAGTCTCACGTCCGACTAGGCGGCGCGACGGGCAGTTTCCCAGTGAGGTGTTTCAGTCTCGCGCGCGAACGTCAGGACGGATGAATTCTCGCTCGCCGTGACCCGGATGCGGTCGCCGCGGCGGACCTGTCCCGTGGCAATCAGATTGGAGACCGGGTGCACGAGAAAGCGTTCGATGGCGCGCTTTAGTGGGCGGGCGCCGTAGCTCAGGTCGGTACCTTCGCGTAACAAAAAATCCCTCGCGCTCTCTGTCACATCTAGTAGAAATGGTTTCCCCTGCGACGCCGCTTCGATTCTACCGTGAACCGCTTCGAGCTCGATATCCAGAATTCGGCGCAATTCCTTGGCACTGAGAGCCTTGAAGACGACGATTTTGTCCAGGCGGTTGAGGAACTCCGGCGAGAATTTCCGGCGTGCCGCCGCGACCCCAGTACGCGACAAGCGCGCAGCTAGTTTCACTTGATCGTTCGCGCTGTCGGCCTCACGTAGCCGGAACCCCAGCCGAGGCGTTACCAGAGAACTCATCTCCGCTGCGCCCAGGTTGCTGGTCATGAAGATCATGGCCCTGGAAAAGTCCACTTTGCGATTATCGCCGAGCGTCAATGTCGCCTTGTCGAGAATCCCAAGCAGCAGGTTCCAAAGTGAATCAGATGCTTTTTCGATTTCGTCAAAGAGCACTAAGCTCATCTTCATCTTTTCCGTATGATGTTGGTTGAGTACTTCCTGCGAGAGGAGGGCTTGCGTCTCCCGGTGGCCAAGGTAACCCGGGGGAGAGCCGATCAGCTTCGCGATTTCATGACTGTGCTGATATTCCGCGCAGTCGATTTTGACGACCGCCTTAGGATTGTCGAGCAGCGCCTGCGCGGTAGCTTCCACGACCCTCGTCTTTCCTGAACCTGTTGGGCCGAGGAATAGGAAGTTTCCGATCGGCCGTCCCTGGGCGGCGAGGCCTGTACGGTGAATTTGATATACCCGTGCGATCTGCTCGATGGCTTCATCCTGCCCAACGACCTGGCGTCGGAGGCCGATTTCGAGATCGGTTGCGTCTTTGCCGGTCCTATTTGGATCGAGCACAGTGGTTCTGATCATATCTCTCCTCCGTTTCGATTCACGCTGCCCGACGATCGGCGCTTTCACGACGTCTCAGATGCGGCGCGAGTTTCTTTTTCGCGTTGAAAACGCGCCATTGGACTGTACCGATCGGAATGGCCTTGGCTGCCGCGATTTCGTGGTATTCCCATTCCTCGATGAAGCGCAGCGTCAGCGCTTCCTGCTCCCGCGAGTCAAGGAAGGACATCCAATGCTGAAATTCGAACGCCGGCGTCGCTGCGGGCACCCTGATTGAAGCAACCAGCGAATCGGATACCTTTTCCAAGTCGATCGTATCTACCTCACGGGACTCCTTTCCGTAGTGCCGGCAAAGTGAACTTCGTGCGACTTTGAAGAGCCAGGCTCGAAACAGGGTTCGGTCTCGAAGTTGATCCGCTTTGCGATAGACGATCAGCATGACATCCTGGGCCAGATCCTCGCTCAGCGCCGGCTCGCAGCCACGCGCACGGAAAAAGGAGATCAATTGAGGGGTGAAGATTTTAAACACCCCGGCGAACGTATCTTCGTTTGGCGATTCCAGAAAGTTTTGCGCGGCTGCGCACTCCTGAAGGAATCTCTCACTTGCGATTGTCTGGTCGATCATGCCCCTCGTTAGGGCACTTGCGTCTCCACGAGAACAAAGAGCCAATCATAAGTGTTTTCTGAGAGTTGCGCGCCAGAGGCGGGAGTTGGTCCGGTGACGACGCTCGTCAACTTCTGAGATTTCGTCTTCGATCGCCGCGTAGTAGGCATTCGAAACGGCAACTGCGGCGACGCTCCCGACGATTTCCGAATAGTTGAACTGCAGGGTGCTGGAATCGTGCTGCGTCCACAGGGTCTGGCCGAGAGCGTGTTGGAGCCTTGACTACCCGCTCCCGGTGCCGCGGCGGAAGTAACGAGGGTCCTGGTGAAGGAGCGTTGGGAATACCGCCCCTGTCATGTAGTTGCCGATGACGAGATCTCCATAAGCGGCGCCGAAGTATTTGCCGAAGCCAGCGGCTCCCTGGCCGAAAGATCGGTTCCCGTTTGCCCATTGGCCTTGGGCTTCGTAGAATTCCGCGAGAAGGAATGTTCCGCGGTCGAGTGAATCTTCAGAAGCGATCCTGAAATTCTCGGCCGGCGTGAGCGGCTGATAATTCTGAAAGCTCTGTCAACTCCGGTAGTTCGGGATAATGCCGAGGAGTCGCGTGCTCTCCATTGGCGGCGCTATGTTCGTCGAGCAACTCGGATCTGTGGCCGGATCGGGCGACGAGGACTGTCCAGTAGCGCCTGAACATAAACATGCCAGCATGAGCCCGGCCCAGGCGGTAAAGTTGTCAAATATACCTCGAGCTGCGAGTCTGAGCCAGTGGCTTCGCTATCAATTCGCCGTTTGCGACAACTTGTCGACGAACGGCTTGGCAACCGAAGGGGTGGTTGCGGTTCCGTCGACTATGTCGCTGTTCTTCAGATCCTTGCCATAGAGGGCTTTGTCGCCGGACTGGTCGCGCTTGAGAGTCGCGCCGTCGAGACCGAAGCCGGCGAACGCCCCCTTGGTGTGACCGTAAAAAACGATCTGCCCGCTCGGATCCTCATGGGCGCTCTTACCGTTGCCCCATGCGGCTGATGCGTCTGAGCCGACCGTGAATCGCTCAGAGAGTAGCTTGGACCGGCGTTCTTTGTCGAGTGACAACAGGACAATGTCAATCTCCTCGCCACCCAATTGCACGCCGACACTTGCTGTCTCAAGCGTGATTGCAGCCGGAGCCGACCAGCCGCCTTCTTTGCGGCACGAGATGAATCCGCGGCCGAATCCGATGCCAAGTCCGGCGGCGCCTTTCTTGAATCCTGGGATCACGGCGATGCAATCCGCGCTCGCGATCCGGCTGGGAAGGATACCATGTTCGGATTCCGTCAGTTTTGCGAACGCCGCCGTGGCCTTGTTCAGGCGAGCCGCGGTCTCGTCAGAGGCACTAGCTGAAATTGCACCGACAATTGTAAAAAGGAGAGATGCGTGGAAGTTTCTCATACTGATGTTCTTTACGGCCGGACATTTCGCGGCCTGTCTCATACATGAAGAGCAGGGCTCCGATAGGTTTGTTGGAGCGCCAACACCTTGGCAGTCCGCTGGATCTTAGTTTGAGAACGAATGACACTCTCGCGCGATGTTCTTGTCCAGTGCTCCCAGGTGGGCACGCTTCTTCTCGGATGTTTGGGCGTTTGGGTCGCGATGTTTAATCAGCGGCGGCAGCTCAATGCGCAGATGTTCATTGAGGTATCCGGGCGCTTTCAGGCACTGCTTCGAATGTTCCCGACCGAAGCATGGCTTGCGAACCGGAATTCCAGCCAGCCCTTGCCTCCTCCCAGCCATCGAATTACTGATTGCACGCTGTATTGTTTCCAACTGATCGCGGACGTCTATCATGTGCATCAAGGCGGGTACATTTCCAAAGCGCTCTGGAATGCCTGGGAACGGGAAATCAAACACATTTTGGATGGCCGAATTTTTCGGCGTGAGTGGGAGGGGCTAGCGGTCGAATTCTCGCACAACGAAGACTTTCTACACTACATCAACGGGCTGATGCAGCCCAACAGCAGATGAGTGTTACTTCGGAATCTTGCGGTCCTTCGGTTGACGGATTCTAACCAGGCTCCATGGACGGTCTTTTACGCCGGTGCTCAGTTGCGCGAGATGTTCAGTCGCGACGCGCAGATTTTCAATCGTTTCCCGAATATTATCGTCATTGCCTCGAACAGCGGCCTGAATGCTCGCGATGAGGCCCCGGGCTTGTTCCATCGTCGATTGCATCTGTAACAGGTCCTGGCGAAGTGGCTCGCGGAGTTGATCAATCGTAGAGTTCACGTTCCCTACGCTAGTGTCCACATGATCGAGAAGGGGTGCAACCTTCTTGATCGCTGCGTCCGCGTCCTGTGTAGCGACCAAAACCTGATCCGTTATGCGGTCGATTTTGGGCGACTGCTGGGCGAGCATCGTATTGGTATTACGCAATATTTCCGCGATTTGGTTGCGATTTGCGGGTCCCGTCGCTTCGTTCAAGCTCGCGAGCAGCGTGTTTGCCTGCTCGCTGAGAGCCTTTGATTTGGCCCTCGACCTGGGTGATTAGCCCCTGAGCATTATCCGCGATTCCTGCGAGCTTTCTTGCCATCTCGTCTATGCTAACGGTCTCTTCAGATGGGATCACCCCACCCGGCTTGAGGCGCGGCACACCGTTGCTCCCCGTCGATATCGAAATGGCGGGGGCGCTCATAAGACTTACGGCGCCCAATCTCGCCGTGCAGGACGCATTTATGGGAGTACCCTCTTTAACTTCGAGCAGAAGTTCAATCTTGGTCGGATCTTCATTCCAGGCTCGGACGGCTGCGACTCTGCCGACCGTGATTCCTCCGAACAGAACTGTCGAGCCGGGTTCCACGCCGCCGGCATAGCGAAGATAAGTTCGGTATGGGATCACGTGATGGCCCCATTGTTCGTTGCCGAGATAATACACCGTTCCGATGAACAAGACGGCCGAGATGATGACAAAAAGCCCGACCTTCGCTTCGGTGCTCATAGCTGCCCTCCTTCCAAATAGCGTTCGATAGATTGGTGAGTGGAAGCGGATTGGAAGACTCGATCCGGCACACGATCCAGGAACTGGCGGATTCGGGGATGGGAACTGCTTTGCAATTCCTCCTTTGTGCCGACCGCGATGAGTGAGCCATTGTAAAGCATCGCCATGCGATCCGCGATGCGGAAAGCACTCGCCATTTCGTGAGTCACCACCAGAACCGTCATTTTGAATGCTTTCTTCAGTGAGAGAATCAATTCGTCGAGTTCGGCTGCGACGATTGGATCGAGGCCGGCGGATGGCTCATCGAACACCAGGATTTCCGGGTCGAGCGCCAACGCTCGGGCAACCGCGGCGCGTTTCTTCATCCCGCCGGACAATGCCTGCGGGCTTAGCTTTCCGAACTCCGCCAAGCCAACCACGGCCAGCTTCATCCAGGTCATTAACCGGATGGTTGAATCATCCAGTCGCGTCAGCTCGCGGAGCGGTAACGCAACGTTTTCTTCTAGAGATAAAGAATCGAACAAAGCTGCGCTCTGAAATGCAACACCCATCGAACGATGGATTGTCTTCAGCTCTCTTTGATCCCTCGTGCTGAGGTCGACGCCGTTCACTATGACTTGACCGGACTGCGGTCGTGCGAGACCGATAATCTGGCGCAGCAGCGTGCTTTTGCCGGACCCGCTTCCTCCGAGCAGGACCATCGTTTCTCCCCGCGCGACGTCCAGGCTGATTCCGTCCAACACGCGCCGGTTGTCGTAACTAACGACTACGTTGCGAACCGAAATGGCAGGATCATGCACCGTTCAGTGGCCTCCGGTGAGATAGAAAAGCGTCGTGAAGCCAACATCCGCAAGGATCACCAGAAAGGTGGATTTGACGACAGCGGAAGTCGCGGAACGGCCGACAGCATCAGGGCCGCCGCGAACCCTGAGTCCTTCAAGACTTCCGACGTTCACGATGATGGTCGCGAACGCAAGACTCTTTACTAGTCCTGTCACCACGTCGCGCATAACAATCGAATGGATCACGCCGCTGATGTAGACGCCGAACGCCATGCCCGTGGTGATGCGCATGAATGCTCCGCCGGCGAGAATCCCGCACGCGTTGCTGACTACAGTCAAGCACGGCAGCATGATGAGGGCTGCCAGGAATTTCGGGGCAAGCACGAACTCCATCGGATCGATACCCATGGTTTGGAGGGCGTCGATTTCCTCGGTGACCACCATCGTGCCGATTTCAGCGGAAAATGCCGATCCGGAACGGCCACTCACCGCGATAGCCGTGAGCAGCGGGCCAAGTTCACGCGTAAATCCAATGGTCACCAGGTCGATCACAAATTGAATTGCGCCGAAGCGGCGCAACTCGGTCGCCCCCTGCATAGCCAGGATGAATCCACTACAAACGGCCATGATGCCGACCATCGGGATTGCATCGACGCCAACTGCGAGCATCTGACGAATCGCGGATCTCCATCGGTTCACGTTGCCGATCACGGGAAACGTCTTTCGTAATGCCCTGATTGTCTTTCCGGACTGGATCACGAGGCCACCGATATACTCCAGGTAGCCCACGGTTGAACTGCCGACATGATCGAGCACGGGAAAATTCATTCGTCGCAAAGGCTCCGCGCCTCGACGAAGAAGCGCAACAATCCAGTGGATTCTAGAAGGTAGCGGGGGCGCTCTTGTAAACCGCTCAGCTCGAGCTTTTTGCCGAGATGTCGTGCGGATTTCAGAACGTCAACCAAAACAGCGAGGCCAGACGTATCGATGTAGGCAACTTCGCAGAAGCTCACTTCGAGGCATTGACAATCCGGCACTCGGAGCATTCGAAGAAGTGAGCCACGAAATTCAGGGGACGAATCGATGTTGATTCTGCCCGAGACCTCGGCCCGGGATTTCGGGCCGTGCTGCTCGAAGCGGATTCGAAGATCGCTCTCGCTTGCTGGGTTGATCACAGTCTTCGCCGATGAGGAGCGCGCGAGGCTGTCCTTTGTTTGGCGAAAAATGGGATATCTACTTCACTCAGGTGACCCCAAGATCTTGTGGTTTCGAACGGCGCGGCTCGCGCGACAGTCCGGAGAGAGCACCTCTCGGTTCGCGCTGGCGGCGTCCGGACGGTTGGCCGCGGAAGTGGCCATTTCTTGCGGCACCTCCGTCGCGCGGCGCGTAGTCGGGCTGAGACAGGCGGCCGCGGGCATTCCAATAGCATGGCAGTGCCGAGCCACCAGGAACCGTAACCACAAGCGGTAGTGGCTACCTGAGTGAAGTAGATATCCCATTGGCAAAATAGTTCGGCTAGCTACAAACATCGTCATGGATCGGCACATGGACTGTGTTCGCAGACGCATCAATGGGCTGATTCCAAATACGTCCGACGCCGACGATGTGGCCCAGGAAGTTCAATTGAAGGTGCGAACGCTGGAATCGGACCGGAAGGAGGAAAGGTTCATCCGGACCTTTGCCAAGCACATCAATCAGGAAGCACTCGTGCACCTGCTTCGGGCCGTTGGTTTGACGCCCCTTTTCCATCTCGCGGCGAGCCCTTGAAGGAACGGAATGGCTCAATTCCTGAAGAGTGACAGAATCCGCCGCGGCTTGCTGCGGAGTTGAGGTCATTGCCCTGGTCTTCACCCGGATAGAGGTCGGAAAAGGATCAGCAGCCAGCTGAACAAAGAGAGGAAGACCGGCCATAAGGGCCAAACACACAAGTCCTGTGTTGCGGTGGGGTTGGAATAGACGCATGGAAAGCTCCTTCATAAATGAGGTTCGTTATACCTAGCGATCAGGAACCGTGTCTGATTGTTTGTGTATTACAACTTCCTTGAGGGTTCAAACAAACTTACTCATCGCAGAATCCTCACGGGTGAACCAATCAAGGGCGCGAGCAACACCCCAGCGGGTGGCGTTCAGAGATTAGGGGTTACTAGCGGCACTCAGGGACGAGTGCCTCTACACAAAGGAGAGGACAGAAACATGAAAGCATGTAAGTTCGTTTTGGGAGTTCTGCTGGTATCCGCCGTCGCGGCCAGCGCACAAGAGACCGCTACACCGAAAGTCGAAGTCGGTCTCAACTACTCGTGGTTGCACGTCAATTCGGCAAATTTTGATTTTCAGCGGACGGGCAACGGCGGGTCGGCCTATTTCGAGTACAACCTCAGTCGGGTCCTTGGCCTGGTCGCCGATTTCGGCGGCTACGGAAATACGCGGACGGGGATCAATGACACGGCCCTGACGTATCTATTCGGCCCTCGTTTCAATCTGCGACATTTTGCGCACTGGACGCCGTATCTGCAGTTCCTGTTCGGTGGCGCGCACGCGTGGAGCGGTCCCACCGATCCGCAGCAGACACAGGACTCATTCGCCACTGCGGCCGGCGGCGGTTTGGACTTCAACTGGACTAAGCACATTTCGATCAAACCGATCCAGGTTGAGTACGTGATGACGCAGTTCGACAGCGCCAGCCTGGGCGGATCCACGAAGGGCTTCGGCAATCACCAGAATGACATTCGATACTCCGGCGGCGTCGTGTTTAAGTTTGGCGCCAAGTAGCGCCCGCAGCCGACTGGCAGTGGAGGCGAAATCGGATCGGGAGCCGATTTCGCCTTTTTTACTATCCCAACAGAATAGGTTGTCCAAGTCTCTTCCCAGGCAAGGAAGCAAGAAAGGCAAGCGTCATTTTTATGAGTCCGACGAATATTTTTGCTCCAGCCTCCACTCCCGCCGATTCCATCTTCGGGCTCTCGATATTTGTTCTGCTAAACGTCGCAGCGATATTTGTCGTCGTCTTCGCCTTGCTCGCTTACGTCGTCGTCAGATTCAGGAACAAGCAGGGGACGGATCGCAGCGAGCCTGCACAGATCTACGGCAGCAGCCAGGTAGAGCTGGCTTGGACTGTGATCCCGGTTCTAATCGTGCTGGCGCTGTTCCTGGCCGCAGCGCGCGTGATTGCATCGGTTCAGAATCCGCCGCGACCACCTGCTGCACTGGAGGTGACCGTTATCGGCCACCAGTACTGGTGGGAATACCAATATCCTGGCCTGAATATCGTCACTGCGAATGAGCTTCATGTGCCGGTCAGCGATCCGGCACATCCCACTCCGACGTTCCTGACCCTGCTATCGGCAGATACGGATCATAGCTTCTGGGTGCCTCGGCTGGCGGGCAAGACCGACCTCATTCCGAATCACCCAAATCAGATGTGGATCGACCCTCACGAACCGGGCGTCTTCCTGGGCCAGTGCGCGCAATATTGCGGAACCCAGCATGCCAAGATGCTGCTGCGCGTCTACGTGCAAACGCGCGATGAGTTCGAACGGTGGGTGCATGAGCAACAGCGTACGCCGGAACCCGGTATTTTGTCCGCCGGACAGCGGGTATTTGAATCGACGGCGTGTGTTAACTGCCACACGATATCAGGAACCTCGGCTAGAGGCCGCTTCGGCCCGGACCTGACGCATCTAATGAGCCGCGACACCATCGCCGCAGGTGCGGCGCGCAACACTCCTGAGATGTTGCGCCTATGGGTCAAGAGTCCGGACGCCATTAAGCCGGGATCGAAAATGCCGGCCATGGGGTTGAGCGACTCCGACCTGGATGCACTAACTGCTTACCTGGAGACACTCCGCTGATGTCGACCAATACCGTAGTGGTATCCGAGTTTCCGGCATCCCGCCCGTTCACGCTTCGTCTCCACGAATGGGTGACCACAGTGGATCATAAGCGCCTGGGCATCCTCTATATTCTGTTCGCCCTGGTGTTTCTGTTGGTCGGTGGTGTTGAGGCGACGATCATGCGTCTGCAACTCGTTCGGCCGCACAATGACCTCGTTTCGCCTGAGGTCTTCAACCGGATGTTCACGATGCACGGCACCACCATGATCTTCTTTGTGGCCATGCCTCTGGTGTTCGGCTTCGCGAACTACCTGGTGCCGCTAATGATCGGTGCCCGCGACATGGCGTTTCCGCGCCTTAATGCGTTCAGCTTCTGGATGACTGCACTTGGCGGCCTATTACTCTACTTCAGCTTTCTGGGTGGAAGCGGACTGTATGGGGCGGGAAGCACTCCCGATGCCGGGTGGTTCGCATATGCTCCACTGACCGCAAAGACGTTCTCCGTTGGACACAGCACTGACTACTGGACCCTTTCCCTGCTTTCGTCCGGTATCGGCAGCATTGGAACGGCGATCAACATAATCGCGACGATTCTGTGCATGCGATGTCCGGGAATGACGCTCGGCAAGATGCCGCTGCTCGTGTGGCTCAACCTCGTGATGGCAGGTCTCGTAATCCTTGCGGTGAGCCCACTTTCCGCTGCGCAGATCATGCTTCTGATCGACCGATATCTCGGAGGCCATTTCTTCGATACCCAAGCCGGCGGATCGGCCGTAATCTGGATGCACTTCTTCTGGATCTTCGGACACCCGGAAGTCTATGTCCTCGTGCTTCCTGCCTTCGCATTCGCGTCCGAGATCATTCCCGTATTTTCACGCAAGGCGATCTTTGGTTACCCCGTGATGGTGCTGGCGACGGTGGCCATCGGATTCATCGGGATGAGCGTCTGGGCCCACCACATGTTCACGGTGGGCATGAGTGCGGGTGCCAACACGTTCTTCGTTCTCTCCACAATGGCGATTGCGGTGCCTACGGGAATCAAGATTTTCAACTGGTTGGCAACCATGTGGGGCGGCAGGATCCGACTCGACGCACCCATGCTCTTCTGCGTTGGCTTTCTCTTCCAGTTTCTGGTGGCGGGGTTAACGGGAGTCACCTTGGCCGTGGCGCCGCTCGATTGGCAACTCGGGAACTCCTACTACGTGGTGGCTCACTTTCATTACGTAATTGTTGGCGGCATTCTTTTCACGATCTTCGGCGCTTTCTATTACTGGTTCCCGAAAGCCGTTGGAAAGATGTATAACGAAGCGCTCGGAAAATTGCATTTCTGGCTGTTTCTCATCGGCTTTCATCTCACATTTGATTTTATGCACGTTCCTGGAATCCTCGGCATGCCTCGGCGGATTTATACATATGAGCCCGGCCGCGGCTGGGACATCTGGAACCTGATAGTAACGGTCGGTGTCGCATTTCAAGCATTGGGGATCCTCATCTTCGCCGTTAATCTGATTTGGTCGTACTTCCGAGGCAATGTGGCTGGGGCCGATCCGTGGGACGCATGGACGCTGGAGTGGTCTGCAAGTTCGCCCCCACCTGTGTACAACTACGCCGTGATCCCGAGAGTTCGAAGCCGACGTCCACTGTGGGATCTCAAGCATCCGGAAGATCCCGATTGGAGGTACGAGTAGCCGATGAGCGCATTAACCGTAGACTTCCAGGAGCGTGAGTTCGACTGGCGTCTTCCTTCGCGAGGACGCGTCGGAATGTACTGCCTGATCGGTGCCGAAGCCGCCATCTTCACAATTTTCGTGGTGGCATATCTCTTCTATATCGGCAAGAGCCTTGCGGGGCCGAAGCCAAAAGACGTTCTGCATGCGCCGATCTTCTTTACGGTGTGCTTGCTCTCGAGCAGTCTTACCGTGCACGTTGCTGTACGAAGACTAATCGCCGGAAACATGGCCGCCTTTGCGCGTTACTGGTCGCTCACCATTTTGCTCGGAGGCGTCTTCCTCTTCGGGACCGCTCGCGAATGGGTTCATCTGATCTTCCGTGATGGCCTCACGATAGACACGAATCTGTTCGGTACGACCTATTACTCGCTGGTTGGCTTGCATGCTTTTCACGTCACGATGGGACTTCTCGCCCTGTCTACCGTTGTGCTCTTTTATTTTGCGGGACTGCTCCGGCGAGACCATGCCGAACGGCTGGAGATTCTTTCGTTGTATTGGCACTTCGTCGATGCGGTCTGGGTCGTGGTCTTCCTCGTGGTTTACGTGATCGGAGCGTAGGGAGGAGCGATGAACATTCCCGAGAAGATCGAAGTGCCCGCCGCTACAGCGTGGCCGATTGTACTGGCGTTTGGATTGACGCTGGTGTTCGCCGGACTTGTCACGGCGGCTTCCGTCAGCGTGCTAGGCGCGATTGTTGGCCGTGGCCGGCGCGACCGGCTGGTTCCGCCAAGTCCTGCCCGTGGAATCCCACGAGTGGGCGCCGGTGGTTCAGGAAGAAATCGCGATTGAGCGGTCCCACGAAGCCGTACAGCGAATCACCGCCTTCCAAGCCACCCCTCGCGCATGGCTGCCGGTTGAGATTTACCCGGTGTCCGCCGGCATGAAGGGTGGGCTCGCCGGTGGAGGGGTGATGGCATTGTTGGCCGCACTGTATGGGATTGTGAGTGGCAACGGCATCTGGTACGCCATGGATCTGCTGGTAGCCGGCCTGTTTCCCGCGGTTGGCACGGAAACAGCCACGCAGATCGGGACCTTCAACCTCCAGGAGTTCCTTGTCGCTGTGCCGCTTCACTTGGTAATGTCGCTCCTGGTCGGACTGCTTTATGGTGCGATGCTGCCGATGCTCCCACGGCGCCCGATTGTGTTGGGCGGCTTGGTCGCTCCGCTGTTGTGGTCAGGCCTGATCTACGGCATCCTGGCATTCGTCAATCCGGTCATGAACCAACACATCGACTGGGCTTGGTTTGTCGCGTCTCAAATCGCGTTTGGAGTTGTCGCTGGTCTCGTGGTTGCCGTTCAGGAACGAATTCCCACCCGCCAGCGAGTACCGTTGACCGTTCGTATGGGCATAGAGGCTCCCGGCCTAATGCAGGAGCATCAGCAGGAGCGAAAGCCATGAAGTATGGTGCACTGATCCTCTTGGTGGCACTTACATCGTGTGGATCACCGGGTCGTAGGGTGGCGGAGCCAACTGTCGTCCGTCCGAGCGAAGTCATCGATTTCCGCGTGTTGTACACGCAGAACTGTTCCGGGTGCCATGGAATCGATGGACAAGGAGCATTGGCCGTAGCAATAGGCAGTCCCGTATACCTCGCCATTGCTGACAGTGCCACGATTCGGCGCGCAATTGAGGGGGGCAGGCCTGGAACCGCCATGCCCGCTTTCGCTCAAAACGCTGGAGGCCTGCTGACGGAAGCGCAGATCGACATCCTTGTCCGAGGGATCAGGGAGCGTTGGGCCAAGCCCGCTGCACTCGACAGCGACAGACCACCGGCCTATGCAGCCTCACAGCCGGGCGACGCAGCGCGGGGCAACCACGTATTCACCACGTATTGTTCTTCCTGCCATGGTTCGGAGGGGCGCGGCGGCCGGGCCGGCTCGATCGTTGACAACTCGTATCTTGCGCTCGTGAGCGATCAGCACCTGCGCACCGTAACCATCATTGGCATGCCGGCTCTGGGCGCACCGGACTGGCGCGGCAACGTGCCCGGGAAGCCAATGTCCGATGCCGACGTGACGGATGTCGTGGCGTGGCTCGCGGCGCAGCGGCAGCCTTTGTCTGTGAAATTGAATCATCCAGGAGGTCTTGAATGAGCGACCTTTCCCGTCGTCAGATGTTCATGAAAATCGCGACGCTATTCAATGGCGTCGTGGGTATGCTCCTAGCCATACCTATCGTGCGCTATGTTCTCTCACCCGTAATACGCGCGGGTAAGTCGGGCTATGAAAGCTGGATATCGCTCGGCTCGATCGATCAGTTTCCATCCGGCGAAACGCGCCTGGCAACGTACCGCAACCCGGTTGCCCAGCCCTCGGATGGAGAGACGGCGGACATTCCTTGCTGGGTGCGTCACGTTGACAACAGTAAGTTCCAGGTATTCGCGATTAATTGCGCGCACCTTGGCTGCCCCGTGCGGTGGTTTCCGCAGTCGGGCCTTTTTATGTGCCCGTGCCACGGCGGCGCATATTACGCGGATGGCTCGCGCGCATCCGGGCCGCCGGAGCGCGGGTTGTTTGAGTACCCGTTCAAGATCCTCGATGGGAACCTGCACATCCAGGCGGGCGAACTGCTCACGCCCGGCCCTTCCGCGTCCATCGATTCGAAGAGGCCGCCATGCGCCTGATCCGCGAATTTGGCAACTGGCTCGATGAGCGCCTTCAGCTCGGAGCGCCGATCCGCGAGACGATGCAGCACCCGATCCCGCGCGATACCGCAAGCTGGTTTTACGTCTTCGGCAGCGCCGCGATGACCGCCTTCGGGCTCCAGCTCGTGACTGGAATACTTCTCGCTCTGATTTATGTGCCCTCCGCCGGAGAAGCCTGGAACAGTCTACAAGTCTTGAACCACCAGGTAAGCCTCGGGTGGTTCATTCGCGCGCTGCATGGCTGGGGATCGAATTTCATGCTGGCGATTGTGCTGGTTCACATGGTCCAGGTGTTTCTTTTCGGAGCTTACAAATTTCCAAGGGAACTGACATGGATTCTTGGCGTGTTCCTGTTGCTGATGACGCTTGGAATGGCCTTCACCGGACAGGTGTTGCGATTCGACGAGGATGCGTATTGGGGCCTGGGAATCGGAGCGTCGATTGCCAGCCGCGTCCCGATCGTCGGCCCCGCAGTAGTGAAGCTCATGTTGGGCGGTCCGATCATTGCAGGCGCGACACTCTCCCGCTTCTTTGCCCTCCACGTGTTTGTCATTCCTGGTTCGCTGATGCTGTTCGTCGGATTGCATGTGCTGCTCGTGCTCAAGCTGGGCATCAATGAATGGCCTATGCCGGGCCGCCTGGTTCGTCGCGCCGACTATGTGCAGGAGTACCACGCCCTGACGCGCACTCAGGGAGTGCCGTTTCTGCCGTATGGCGTTTGGAAGGACGCGGTCTTTTCCGGAGTGATTCTTCTCGCCATTGCAGCCTGTGCTCTGTATTTCGGTCCGTTCGGTCCTACCGGTCAGCCCGACCCGCGGGTCATCCAGACGGCGCCGCGCCCGGATTTCTTCTTCCTGTGGCTTTACGCCGTTTTATCGCTGCTACCGCCGTCGCTCGAAACCCCGGTCCTGCTGATCGGACCTGTGATCGCGTTGCTCGTCTTGCTGCTGCTCCCATTCTTTTCGGGTGAGGGAGAGAAAAGCTGGAAGCGGCGGCCAATTGCGGTGCTGACGATTCTCTTGATTGCGGTGGCGCTCGGCACGTTCACCAATCTGGCGAGCCACGCGCCGTGGAGTCCAGTCATGGACGCTTGGACCGGCGCTCCCATCCCCGCGAAATTCGTGAGCGGACGCACGCCGCTTCAGATTCAGGGAGCGCTGGTCTTCCAGTCGAAGCAGTGCCACAACTGCCACGCCCTCGGTGAAAGCGGCGGCAAGCGAGGGCCGGCACTTGACGCGGTCGCTGTACGGCTGACTGGCGATCAGCTCGTGCGGCAGGTACTACAAGGCGGCGGTAATATGCCTGCGTATGGGAAAAACTTGAACCCGGCGGAGACCGCCGCATTGGTGGCCTTTCTCGAGGCCCTCCATCCTTCTGGCCAGGCTCCTGCCAGGGACGCTTCGCGTACAGCGGGAGTGCAACCGTGACCTACAAGATCGCGTTGCTTGCCGCTGGACTTGCGACAGTTTGGATTGTTGTCGCATCGCCGGTCGCGCACCTCGATCATCATTTGCTTACCGCCCACATGGTGCAGCATCTTCTCCTGATGGTTGTGGCTGCTCCCTTGATTCTGCTCGGAACGCGCCATAGCTTGCATATCCGATGGCATCCTCATCCGGCCTTCTGCTGGTTGGCGGGCAGTCTTACAGTGATCTTGTGGCACGTTCCTCTGGTCTTTGAACTCGCGCTGCGATTTCCTTATTGGCATACGATCGAACACGCCAGCTTTTTCCTGGCGGGACTTCTATTTTGGTACCCCGTGATCCATTCCGGTTTTACGACTCGACCATGGACGCTACCGTTGTATCTTTTCCTCGCCACGTTACCGTGCGACGCTCTTGCGGCCTTCCTGGCGTTCTGTGGCCATGTCGTGTACCAGCCATATTTGTCCGCGGGCGGCGGGATGTTCGGCCTGTCCCCACTCGAAGACCAGGCTCTGGCTGGAGCGCTCATGTGGCTTACAGTAACGCTGGCCTATCTAATTCCGGCGCTCGTAGTACTGGCGCCGCTCCTCTCGGGCGAACGGCTGGGCACCGCTGAGGCAGGGGTTTCTTAGATGACAAGTTCTCCCACAACTGACCTTGGTAAGCACGCCTTGCGGGCACACTTCTGGACAACAGTATGTGCCTCTGCTCCCGATTTCTGGACTCTCACAAAGCCAGAAGTCAACTTTTTGATCGTAATCGCTACGTTCACTGGGTTCTATCTGGGCTGTCCAACTAATCTGGACAGGTTTCCCCTGGCGCGGCTGTTTCACACATTATCAGGAACGCTGCTAGTGGCAAGCGGCACCGGCACCCTGAACCAGTACCTTGAATACCTCTTCGATGCGCAGATGCGACGGACATCCAGACGCCCGATTCCCGCCGGCAGGCTGCGGCCCGTGACCGCCTTGTGGTTCGGAGTGTCGCTGTCTGTCGCTGGCGTTGTTTACCTCCTCGTCGCTGTCAACGCACTCTCCAGCCTGCTGGCAGCCGTCACTTTGATGAGTTATCTGCTCGTCTACACTCCACTGAAACGCAAAACACCGTTGTGCACGTTTGTGGGCGCCGTTCCCGGAGCTATGCCCATGCTGATCGGTTGGGCGGCGGCATTAGGCTCCATCAGCAGTGGGAAAGCCTGGATGCTGTACGCGTTGTTGTTTCTATGGCAGTTGCCTCATTTCATGGCGATCGCATGGATGTATCGCGATGACTATGCTCGCGCCGGCTATTTGATCTTCCCGACGAACAATGAGGGCACGTTCTTGGCCGGGGTAACATCGATCGCATCGTCTGCCCTCTTCATTGCCGGCCTTGATATCGCCAGTGCGAACAACGGAGGCACTTTTCAATACTGTGGAACGGTCCTGCTCGGCTCCGGACTTTTGTACTACGCGCTGCGGCAAGTTTCATTGCAATCGAGAATCGCCGCGCGCCATCTATTGAAGGCCACTATCGTCTACCTGCCGTTGCAGTTTCTGATGTTCGTGCTTGGAAAGAGTTGATGATTCGCAGTCCCTGCTCGGAAATCTTGGGGGCCCGAGCATAGGATATGGAGCTTCATGCCATATGCAGCGGTTCGATCCATCAAATAGACGGCTTGAGCAGTGGATAAGGGTGGAACACTATCGGCTGCACTGTGCCGAAAGATGGGCGGATAGGGATTACAAGGAAGCCGTACTCGCAGCAATTCATTCCACAATGAAGACCCTTGAGGCGGCGTGCGTAACGCCGGTTGGAGAGTCCCTCTGCATGGTTTGCACATCCAGGCAAGCCGCGCCAGTCTTGGAATTGCCTTCCCGGTCACGCGAATTCCCCGCAGTCACGCGGTTGGCGGCGTGAGGGCTCTCGCGCAGGCTACCGAGGCGCGGCAGGGAGGTCACGTTTGCGGTTGTTGCCGGCTTCGGTTCGATTGCCCGCTTGTCCGGGGTGTCCTTTTCGAGAGAGCCCGTGAATGCGGTCCTGATGGTCATAGCTCACGTAATCACGCATCAGCCGGAGCAAATGTCGTTCGTCCAGCCGGATGACATGGTCCAGGATCTCTCGACGACAACTTCCAACCCAGCGTTCCGCGGTTCTGTTTTGCCAGGGCGATTGAATGCTGGTCCGCTTCGGTTTCAGACCCGTCGCCTTTAGAAATGTGATGACGATGGCATCGGTTTTCGAGTCGCCGTCCAGGATCACATAACGGTATGGGCCAACTTCCGGAAAAGCCTCGCACAGTTGTTGAACGACCCATTCCGCACTTGGATGTCGAGTGATGTTGAAATGTAGAATTCGGCGGCGCCCATGCTCGATGACAAAGAAGCAATACAGCATCTGGAACGTCAATGTCGGCACGGTGAAGAAATCGAAGGCAACGATGATTTCCCTGTGATCCTGTAGAAACGCCAGCCACCGTTTACCCGGGTCACCTCGGTGCCGAATTCGACGCAGATACCGGGCTAAAGTCCGTTCCGAGACAACGAACCCGAGCTTCAACAACTCGCCATGTAGCTTAGGAGCTCCCCAGTCCGGTTCTCCTCCGCTAACCGTCGGATCAGCGTCCGGATCTCTGGAGCGTCACCTTCGCAGAATGTACCGTCACCGAAGATCAGATCAGCTCCCACCGCCTGATACTTGTCCAGATGAACCTGGACAATGCCGTCGACCATCTCGCGTTTGCGCGCCTAAACTCCAGCCATGTCGATGGCGATCGGCCGGTTTCGATCCCGAACTCCCGATGCCGCCGGGCGAGCGAGGCGACCTTCGCTGAATGAATGACGTTCTTGCTGGGCAGGCATGCCACGCTAGGACAGGAACCGCCGACGTACTTCCGCTCGTCGACGGCGGTTCGCTTTCCTTCTTTGGCCATCGTCCAGGCCATCAACTTCCCGGCTGTACCGCCGCCTACCACCAAGGCGTCGTATTTTTCTGCTGCATTCATCTGATTCATCTCCTGAGGAACTGTTTGATTAGAGCTGCCGTATCATCCGGGGTCTCTTCTGGGAAGAAGTGGCCGCCTTCATTGCCTGTCCCTGCGCATGCGGAGCCCATTGACGCCAAATACCCAACGGGCCGCCGTCTTTTGCATAGAAAGTGTCGAGCGGGCCACCCTCGGCCCATAGATGCAGCATCTGGCTTTCGATTCGGCTGGAAGCTTCCTTGTCGGCGCGATCGTGTTCGACATCGATCGTCGCTGCAGCCCGATACTCCTCACAGATTCCATGAACGCGGGCAGGATCGCGATAGGTGGAAACGTATTCTTCGAGAATCTCTGGGCCGAACGAACCGTGCCCGAACGGGTTATCGAAGACGGCCTTCGGAGCGCCTAGTAAGTAGCTCTCCGGTAGCGGCTGTTTCTGCGACAACAGAATCCAGGGCCAATAGGTCTGAGCGAAGCGCGCATCCGATCGGCTCCAGGCTTCGAGAATTGGAATTACGTCGAACACAGCGAGACGCTCCACGTTCTTCCGATGATCCAAGGCCATACGGTAGGCGATGCGTCCTCCGCGATCGTGGCCGATCAGCGTGAAGGTTGGATAGCCGAGTTTGATCATCGCCTCAACCAGTTCCTTTGCGATTGCCCGCTTGGAATAAGGGAAGTGGTCGTCCGCGGATGCTGGTATCCCGCTTCGACCGTAGGCGCGCAGATCAGCGCAGATCACCGTGTGATTCCCGGCAACGGTTGGGGCTAGGTATCGCCACATCAGGCTGGTTCGCGGAAAACCATGAACCATGAGGACCGCAGGACCCTCTCCATAACGGCGATAAAAGATGCTGTTGCCGGCAACGTCGATCTTAGCGGTCGTGAATGCCGAATCACGCTGCGCGTTCGCATGCCGAACAAGCGAACCTACCAGTGAGCTGGCGGCCGCGGCTCTAAGAAAAGTACGGCGTTCCATCCTAGACCCCTTTGGTTTCGCCGCCATCCATCCGAACAGAAGCGCCCGTGAGCCAACGAGCCTCCTTGGAAACCAGGTACGCCATCAGGCCGGCAATTTCCTCCGGGTCACCATAACGGGCGATGCCAGCCTTTTCCGGAAACTGCTTCGTTGCGGCTTCCACGCTCATTCCATGCGCTGGCGCCCATTGTTCGAGGAAGGAACGGCGGCGGCCCGTCATAACTGCACCTGGCACTACGCTGTTGACTTGGACTCCATCCTTGATCCCTTGCTCGGCAAACGCCTTCGCGAGCGCAATGATGGCGGCGTTGATTGTGGCGACGGCGGCGAAGGCCGGCTTCGGATCGAGAGCGGCGCTTCCGGAGATAAATACGACCGCGCCTCTGGAAACCTTCAGAGCATCCCAGGCTCGCATAGTTAATCGACGCGCACCGTGCAGTTTCAGCGCCATGCCGTCTTCCCACTGCGCGTCGGTCATCTCGAACAAATCGATCTGCGGCACGGCGCCAGCAATGTTTACCAGAGCGTCTATTCTCCTAAAGCGGTCGAGCGTGCCCTGGACGAGGGTCTCGACCGAGCGCGGCTCACGCAAATCGAGCGCGTAAGTCAGGGGTTCAGAGCCTGCGGATTTTACCTCAGCCGCAGTCTTCTTGAGCTCGTCGTCTTGCCTCGCGGTCAGGACAACGACTTCAAAATCGCGTGCCAGGCGGAGCGCGGTAGCACGGCCGATGCCCTGGCTCGCACCAGTGACGATGGCAACGGATTTGGCTCCCGCTAACATGCCAGCGTCTCCCGTGCCGCTTCCAGAATCACGCCAACGACGACGTCCGGCGCCGTGTACATTGGACTGTGATCCACATTATGTGTCCGAATCTGCGCGCCCATCCGCTCGGCCATGTAGCGCTGCGTCTCCGGCGCAATCATGCGATCCTGCTCTGCCAACAGAAACCAAGATGGCTTAGTGTTCCACGCTCGCACGGGGGCCTTCTCTTGAATGCACTTCATCGCGATCGGCCGCTGCACGGCTTCCAGAATCGTTGTCTGGTCCGGTGAAGCGTTATGGGCAACTGCGTGAGCAAACCCCCCTTCTGGCATCCAGATGATTCCAAGCGCATCGGGCGCGAGATGCGGCGCCTCCGGATGGGGCTTGGCGCGATAAAAAACGTCCGCGACCGTCTCACCTTCCGCCGGCGCCAGCGCCGCTATGTACACCAGAGACGTTATCCGCGAATCGTTTGGGCCGGCGATCACCGCGCCGCCATACGCATGCCCTACTAAGGCCGCCGGCCCGCCGGTTCTCTCAAGTACGCGTTGCAGAGCGGCTATGTCGTCGGTGAGGGATGTTAACGGGATCGGCGCGCACGTCACCTGAAGACCTTCTTTTCGTAACGGCAGAATCACCTTTTGCCAGCAAGATCCGTCGGCCCACGCACCGTGCACCAATACAATGGTGGCGTTCTGCGCAAAGGAGCTCATCGAGATGCCCCGCTCGCCGCCAGGAACTCCTTCATTACGGCGGCAATTTCGACGACGTGCGTCTCGATGGCAAAATGGCCGGTATCCAGGAACTCGACCCGCGTGTCCGGTATGTCTTGTCGAAATGCCTCGGCCCCTGCGGGGATAAAAAACGGATCATTCTTTCCCCAAATCGCGAGCAGCGGCGGCTTGGCCTTGCGAAAGTAATCCTGAAACGCTGGATAGAGCTTCACGTTCGACGCGTAATCGAGAAACAAATCCAGTTGAATATCTTTGTTTCCCGGACGCTCCAGCAGAGCCGTGTCCAACGTGTATGATTCAGGCGGAATGGTCTCCGGGTTGGCCACCCCGTGCGTGTACTGCCAGCGCGTTCCTTCCAGGGTCAGTATATTTTTGCGGAGTACCTCTCGATTCTCTGGTGTTGGCTCAGCCCAGTATTTCCGGATCGGGCCCCAGGCGTCGCCCAGCCCTTCTTCATAAGCATTTCCGTTCTGCGAAATGATCGCTGCCACCCGATCGGGGTGAGCCATCGCCAGACGGAATCCAGTTGGCGCGCCATAGTCGAACACATACAGCACAAAGCGTCTGATCTTAAGCGCCTGCGTGAACGCATTGAGCGTCGCGGCCAATCCGTCGAACGAGTAGACGTATTTTCGTTCGGCGGGAATTTCCGTAAATCCGAAGCCGGGGAGGTCTGGCGCGATCACTCGATAGTCGCTGGCCAGCCGTGGAATCAGTTCGCGGTACATGAAAGACGATGTCGGGAAGCCGTGCAGCAACAGCACTACCGGGGAACTTGGGTCACCGGCCGCTCGATAGAACACGCGGACTCCATCCGCCTCCACATTGTGAACGGAAGTAACAGGTACAGAGAACTCGAACGACGTTTTAAACCCGGCTTGATTCATGAACCGACAGGTGGCACGCGAGAAGCCGAAACAAGGCAGCGTCAATTCGGAACCGGTGGGATTTGATAAGTGTTTTTGACCCAGCAAGATCGCGCCGAAACATGGGAAATAAGTCTCGTCTCCCGTGACGAAATCGCGACGAACCTCCATCCCGCTGACAGGGATCTGTCGCGACCTTCGTCGCGCTTCGCATCGTTCGACCGTCAGGGTGACGTATGCGGGTGCGCAGGCCGTCGAATGCGCAGCTTCTGCATTCGGTAAACCAAGGACGTCCTCTTCATCCCCAGTCGTTGCGCCGCGCCATTTCGCCCGCCCACCACCCAATTGCTCGCCTCTAGCGCGCGCACAATGTGATCTCGCTCCACTTCCTCAAGACCTGTCATGGGAACTGTGGGCACTCCAACAGCAGCGAAGGACTCCAACTCGGAAGTCGGGGCGCGCAATACGGAATGCGGAGAAAGAATCACTGCTCGTTCGATAAAGTTTTGCAACTCCCGAACGTTTCCGGGCCAGGGGTACCGCACTAATGCATCCATGGTCGCCTGCGGGATTTCGTCGATCCTCTTGTTCATGCGCCGCGCGTACAGTTCCGTGAAATGACGAACCAGTACTGGAATATCGTCCGCCCGTTGCCGCAGCGCCGGAACTTGAATCGGAAATACCTTCAATCGGTAATACAGGTCTTCGCGAAACGTACCCTGCTTCACCATTCCCGCCAGGTCGCGATGCGTGGCGGCGATGAGCCGCACGTCCACCTTATGAGTGCGGTTACTGCCGAGCCTCTCAAATTCCTGCTCCTGCAGGACCCGCAGCAGTTTCGCCTGAAGTTCGAGCGGGATGTCGCCGACCTCGTCCAAAAAGAGCGTGCCCTTGTTCGCTAATTCAAAACGCCCCACTTTTTGGGCGACCGCTCCCGTAAACGCGCCTTTTTCGTGACCGAAGAGTTCACTCTCCAGAAGCCCGAGCGGAATCGCGGCGCAGTTCAATTTCACGAAGGCGCGGTCGCGACGAGAACTCAAATCGTGGATCGCGCGGGCAATCAGTTCCTTTCCGGTTCCGGTCTCGCCGAGGATCAGGACGGTCGAATTCGTGGAAGCAACAACGGATACCAATTGCATCGCCGCCTTCAAGGCGGGACTCTCCCCAACGATTGCCCCAGTCTGAGCGCGAATCTCCTCCTCAAGGTAGAGTCTCTGCTTCGTTTCTTTCTCTCGATCCTTTACCGCCTTCTCGTACTCCAACGTGTTCTCAACTGCAATCGCGACCTGGCGGGCCACTTGCTCGAGCAAGATGACGTCGTCTTTCTCAAAAGTATTGTCCGAACGCCTGGAGAGCATCAGAACCCCAACCACGCGGTTGCGGCCTACGAGCGGAAGATAACAACCGGCCTTGAGGCCTTCCTCGATTACCCGCTCATAAAGGCGCCGGCCGTCAGGATTCCCATAAATTTCAGGATCCTCGCGGACTTGTTCGAAGCTATCGATCCGGACACTCTTGGCAGTCCGCAATACCTGACCCGAAATCGAACTATTCATCGGCACCAACGAACCCTCGCGCATGGGTCCTCTCGCGTCGGGATTGTGCAGGATAGTGACGCGCAACTCGCCGCTCTCGGAGTCGGGTAGCAGCAAGGCAGACACGTCACATTGCATTACGCGCAATAGATTCGTCGAAAGCGCCTCAACCACTTGTCGGAAGCCCAACCTGGATGTCACGCTGCTTGTAATTTCGAGAAGCAAGCGCAGCCGGTCGCGTTCGTGCCGCAACGCCTCTTCATGAATGTGCCGCTCAATTGCGATCCCTGCAATGTGGCTGGCATTTTCGATCATCTGCAGGTCAATGGAGTTAGGACTGCGCACCTCACGATAGTGGATGGCGAAAGTGCCTAGGACCTTGCCCTCATGCGTGAACAGGGGTCGCGACCAAACCGCCCGAATACCGTAAGGCAGGACCCGGTCGCGATAGTCGTCCCAAATAGACTCCTGCATAATGTCGGCAACATAGACCGGCTCTCTCCGATATATTGCCGTTCCGCAGGAGGCGCCTTTCGGGCCAATAGACATCCGCCCTGCGTTTGCGGCAAATCCAGGAAGACTGGGAGCGGCTGCGCAATAGACGTGCCTTCCTTCGGCATCGGGAAGCCAGATGGTGCACAACGTGTCGTTGCCTTGAGATTCGACCAATTGAGCGATGATCGTCAGAACCTCAGGCAACTTAGATCCGCCCAGAATCAACTTCAGGATGTCAAGAACGGACTCGCCGGAGAAGAAACCCGATTCGTCGCTCTGTGCCGGTTCGACCGTCGGCAGGTCCTGCGCGGAAGATTGCGTTGCTGACTTCATGACCATCGGTCACTGGGGCGTGATTCATGGCCGGGATGTTCCCACGAGGGTCGGATCAGATCCTGCGGATGTCCAAAAGCTCATACCGTCATCGATTCGTCCTCGATCTCGGCAACCGCCAGCCAACACTGGGGAAAAGCCCTTTTCAGGTTACACCCTCGGATCGTGGCGCGTCACGCTCACCGTGGGTGTGGCGGACAGCAGATCCTCGTTACTATCCCAGGCCAGCAGTCCAAGGGCAGTCGCGAAAGCTCATAAGATTATCCGACGCATTGGCGCCTCGCATATAGGATAGTGTACGAAGCAAGACGAAAAATCAACGCCTGTCAAGCTGAAACAAAGAAACCCGGGATGCGTCAAATATGGGGATGCGCAACCATTCCCCCGTTCATCCGTCTATGGGTCAAGTGAGGCGGCGGACTTTCCTGCAAATGGCGGCGGCCGCGTCGGGCTTTGCGCAGAACAGCCGAACTCCGGCTGGAGTCCCGTGGACCCAGTGGGGCGGGCCCACCCGCGATTTCAAAACCGAAGCCGCCGGATTGAAAGATCAATGGCCTGCCGGCGGGCCGAAGGTCATGTGGAAACGCCAGTTGGGCGACGGATACTCATCGCCGGCCGTCGAGAACAATGTCCTCTACACTCTCTATGGCAGGCCGCGGGAGGAAATAGTTCTGGCTGCCGACGCCACATCGGGCAAGACTCTCTGGGAGCATTCCACCTCCATGACATTTGTGAGCGACTATGCCTCCGAGATGGGGAACGGCCCGTATTCCACCCCTCTGATTGCCGGCGACCGCGTGTTCACCACCGGCGTGGCCGGCCGCATGCAGTGTTTCGACAAGAAGACCGGCAAGCTCCTCTGGACCCAACAGCTCTGGCTTGACCACAAGGGCACGCGCCTCATGTATGGCTACGCGTCCAGCCCCATCGCATTTCGCGACACCGTGATCGTCCCTGTGGGCGGACAGGGTAGGGCCGTAATGGCTTTCCGGCAGGCTGACGGCAGTGTCGCATGGGCCAAAAATGATTTCGGTAACGCTTATTCTTCCCCGCTGCTGATCAATGTCGATGGCCTGGAGCAGTTGGCGGTGCTCATGAACGGCGCCGTGTTCGCGGTGAATCCGTCGAACGGCGACCTGCAGTGGCAGATACCCTTTCGTGCGGGCTACGGGATCGCTGTGTCCACCCCAGTCTGGGGACCGGGAAACCTGCTTTTCGTCTCGGCCGAGTACGATGCCGGGTCCAAGGTAATCCACTTGCAACGCAACGGCCTCCATACCACGGCCACGGAAGTGTGGGCTTCCAACCGCCTGCGGCTTCACCATGGGAACGCCATGCGCATCGGCGATACTATTTACTTTTCGAGCGGAGGGAAGGGCAGCCAGGCGATCCTCACCGCTGTGGATGTGCCAAGCGGTAAGATCCGCTGGCAGGAGCGCAGCATCCCCAAAGCCACATTCGTATGGGCCGACCAGAAGCTCATCACACTCGACCAGGATGGCAACCTCATGCTCGCGCACCCGTCGCCCGAAGGATTCAAGGTCGTTGCCAAGGCCGAGCTTTTGACGACGCTATCGTGGACACCGCCCGCGCTGGTGGGCTCGCATCTCTACATTCGCGACCGCCGGAGCATGGTGGCAGTGGATCTGAGCTGACACGGTGGCTCTAAGCTAGAACGGTGACTCAATCTCATTCCGCGGCTCTTCTCGCCCTGGCTGCCATCGCCAGTTCCTGCCAGCGCGTCCCGACCGCCGCCATCCACCGCGACATGGCATCCTGCGTACCGGGAACTGCTGCAATTCTCGCGGGGCTCAATCTGGACCAACTCCGCGCAGCTCCACTTTATCCGAAACTTCCGCCCGCCGTGCTGGCCCTGGTCGAACCCCTTCGCCCCGCAGGCTACACCATCTTCGCGTCAGACGGCACGAACCTGTTGGCCATCTCGCGCGGTCCCTTTCGCCAGGCGCCGCCGGGCGCGACACTGCTGGCGGCGGACCTGGCCATCGCCGGCTCCTCCGACTTTGTTAGCGCCGCAACCACCCAGCACCGCACGGGAACGATAGCGGCGGCGGACCTCCTCGCTCGCGCGCAGCCGCTGGCCGCCGCGCACGCAATCTGGATCGTGGTGCGGGGCAGTGTCACGCTCCCGCTCACGGGCAATCTCGCCAACCTCAACCGCCTGCTTCACTCCACCGAATACACTACCGTCGCAGCCGATCTTCGCGAGCCCATCGCGATTGAGATCGCCGGCATCTGCCGTACCCCGGATGCCGGCCGTGAACTGGAACAGAGTCTGCGCGCCATGCTTTCGCTAGCCGCCGCGGCCGCCGCGCGCCAACCCGCGCTGGCCGCGATGCTGCACGGTATCCAGATTCAGCGCGACGAGCGTACGGTGCACGTTACGCTGTCCACTGGCACGGACGCGCTGGATCAACTGCGGCAAGCGTTTTAGGCCGTGACCTCGGCCCTCCCTGACCTTCGGGGCTCGGATCAGAGCCCCGACCGTCAGGGAGCGGTTGCGCTTAAGCGGTTCGACTGGCTTCCGATTTGCCGGCGGAAGAAATGGCGGCTTGCGCGGCAGCCAGCCGCGCGATGGGCACACGGTACGGAGAGCACGAAACGTAATTCATGCCCACGCGATAGCAGAACTGCACCGAACTAGGCTCGCCGCCATGCTCGCCGCAAATGCCGATTTCGAGGTCCGGGTTGGTGGCGCGGCCGGCTTCCACTGCCATCTTCACCAGCTTGCCCACGCCTTCCTGGTCCAGAACGGCGAACGGGTCGTTGGCGAAAATCTTGCGTTTCTGGTAGTCCGGCTGGAACTTCGTATAGTCGTCGCGGGAAAGGCCCATCGTGGTCTGGGTCAGGTCATTGGTGCCGAAGCTGAAGAACTCGGCTTCCTTGGCCACCTCACCGGCGGTCAGAGCCGCACGCGGAATTTCGATCATGGTGCCGACCATGTATTTCAGCTTCTTCATGCCGGCCTTGGCCAAAACTTCCTGCGCCACCTGGACCACAATCTGCTTCTGGTTCTCCAGTTCCTTGACGCCGCCGATGAGCGGGATCATGACTTCGGGAATGACCTTGATGCCCTTCTTAGCCACCTGGACCGCGGCTTCGAAGATGGCGCGCGCCTGCATCTCCGTGATCTCCGGATAGGTGATGCCCAGCCGGCAGCCGCGGTGGCCCAGCATGGGGTTGAACTCGTGCAGTTCTTCCACGCGCTTCAGCAACTCGGGGATCACGGTCTTGAGGTTCTTTACTTCGGCGCCGAATTTCAGATATTTGGCGACCAGTTCCTTCTTCTTCTTGATGTCGGCGTAGGGCAGAATGGCGACGTCCACCATCAGGTCCTCACGCTTCGGCAGGAACTCATGGAGCGGCGGGTCCAGGGTGCGGATCACAACCGGGAAGCCATCCATGGCTTTGAAGAGGCCGGCGAAATCGGCGCGCTGCATGGGTAGAAGTTTCTGCAGGGCCTTGCGGCGGGACTTCTCATCGCGCGCCAGAATCATGGCCTGCATGTGTTCGATGCGGCCCTCGGCGAAGAACATGTGCTCCGTGCGGCAGAGGCCGATGCCTTCAGCGCCGAACTTACGGGCCGCCTGGGCATCGCGGGGTATATCGGCATTGGCGCGAACGCCGAAGTTGCCGCGGAACGAGTCCGCCCATTCCATGAATGTCTTCAGCACGCCGGATGAGGGATCGGCATCGAGCGTGTTGGCCTGGCCGGCGAACACCTCGCCCGTGGAACCGTCAAGCGACAGCCAGTCGCCTTCCTTCAGGCTGACCAGCTTGCCGCCCACCGTGACGGTGACCAGTTTCTTGTGCTCATCCACGGTGAAAGCTTCGGCGCCGGCCACGCAGGGAGTGCCCATGCCGCGGCAGACCACGGCCGCGTGGCTGGTCATGCCGCCGCGCGATGTCAAAATGCCCTTGGCCACTGCCATGCCGTGAATGTCGTCGGGCACGGTTTCTTTGCGCACCAGAACCACGGGCGATTTCTTGGCCTGCTCCACGGCATGATCGGCCGTGAAAACGATGGTGCCTACCGAGGCGCCCGGTGATGCCGGCAGGCCCGTGGCCAGCAGGGTGAGAGACTTCTTCGACTTGGGGTCGAGCACCGGGTGCAGGAGCTGGTCCAGTTGGTTGGGATCGACGCGGAGCACCGCCTCTTCTTTGGTGATGAGCTTTTCGCCAACCATCTCCACCGCGATGCGGACCGCGGCCGGCCCGGTTCGCTTGCCGTTGCGCGTCTGCAGCATGTACAGCTTGCCATCCTGGATGGTGAACTCGAAATCCTGGATGTCGCGGTAATGCTTTTCCAGCATTGAGGTGATCTCGCGAAGCTGGTTGTAGACCGCGGGATTCCACTTCTCGAGATCCGAAATCGGATGCGGGGTGCGAATGCCGGCCACCACGTCTTCGCCCTGCGCGTTTTCCAGGAACTCGCCGTAGAAAGCCTTTTCGCCGGTGGCGGGATTGCGGGTGAAGCCCACGCCGGTGGCCGAAGTTACGCCCAGGTTGCCGAACACCATGGCCTGCACGTTGACAGCGGTTCCCAGTTCATCGGGTATGCCTTCCATGCGCCGGTACTCGATGGCGCGTTTACCGTTCCACGAACGGAACACGGCATCGCGCGCGCCCGCCAGTTGCTGCAGCGCATCTTGCGGGAAGGGCTTGCCGGTTTTCTTCTGCACCAGCTTCTTGTAGCCGACAATCACTTCCTGCAGGTCCGCGGCAGTAAGATCGGTATCCAGCTTGGCCTTGGCTTTTTTCTTCTGGCCGTCGAACACCTGGTCGAAATCGTGCTTGCCGACTTCGAGCACCACGTTGCCGTACATCTGGATGAAGCGGCGGTAGCAATCGTAGGCGAAGCGCGGATTGTTGGTCCTGTCCGCGACGGTCTTGACAGTCTCGTCGTTAAGCCCGAGGTTCAGAATGGTGTCCATCATGCCCGGCATGGAAAACTTGGCGCCCGAGCGCACGCTCACCAGCAGGGGGTTTCCGACGTCCCCGAGTTTCTGCCCCATACGCTCCTCAAGCAGCTTGAGGGCGTCAAGCATCTCCTGGTGGATCTCCGCCGGAACAGCGTTTTTGTTCTGGAAGTAGAGGTTGCAGACCGCCGTCGAAATCGTGAAGCCGGGCGGCACCGGCAGCTTGGCCCGGCACATCTCAGCCAGCCCTGCGCCTTTTCCGCCGAGCGTATCTTTCATCTTTCCATCACCGTCGGCGGTTTCGTTGCCGAACGAGAAGACGTACTTCGTCATGCTTTGGCTCCTATGAATTAGTAACGATTTCAGAAAAATCCGCGATGGTCGAAAACTCGGCCAATAACGTATTAAGCAGCGTCAAACGATTTTGCCGGACAGCGGCATCCGGCGCATTTACCAACACCTTGTCGAAAAAAAGATCCACTTTCGGGCGCAGCCTGGAAATCACGCTTTCGATAGGCTGGTCTGTGATCCGCAAATACTCATCGTACAGGTCTCTCTCCGGGCCCGCTTCAAGCAGGCTCTCATTGGGTGGAGCGGGCGGTTTCGCCTGCCAGGAATTCGCCTGTTCCAGAATGTTGCGGATGCGCTTGAAGCTGGCTGCCATGGGCTCGAAATCGGGCGTGGGCCGAAGACTCTGGATACGCTCCAGCCGGCTTTCCAGGTCAGGCAGGTTGCTCCAGCCGGCGGCCATGGCGGCGTTCACTTCGTCATACTTGAATCCCCGGTGATCGCGAAAATAGAAACGCACGCGATCGGCGAAGAACGAAATCAGCTCCTGGTTGTTTTCGAGCAGGTCGAAGCAGCGGCAGTTCGATCTTGCCTTCCACCAGAGTTTTCACGACGCCCTGCGCCGCGCGCCGCAACGCGAATGGGTCGCGCGAGCCGGAAGGGATCATGCCCACACGGAAGCAGCCGCGCAGGGTGTCCAGCTTGTCGGCCACGGAGACCAGTTGGGCAGTGCGATGGCGCGGAATAGCGTCTTCCATGCTCTCCGGCTTGTAGTGGTCGTAGATGGACTGCCACACCGGTGCGGGCTCGCCTTGGAAACGGGCGTAGAGGCCGCCAACCACTCCCTGGAGTTCGGTGAATTCCTTGACCAGTTCGGTAGTCAGGTCGCACTTGCAAAGTTCGGCGGCGCGAACAGCGTTGCCATCGCCGCCCAGTTCCGCCACCAGCGTCATCATGCGGACGGTCTTTTCGAGATAAGAGCCAAGCTTGGCCTGGAACGTGACGTGGGCCAGATCTTCCTTGCGGTCCGCGAGTTTCTTTTTCTGGTCGGAATCCCAAAAGAATCGGGCATCGTTGAAACGGGCGCGGAGCACGCGTTCGTTGCCGTGGCGCACGAAGCCTTCGGGATCGGCCGCAATGTTCATCACGGCCACGAAACTGGGGGCCAGTTTGCCGGCGGAATCTTCCACCGAGAAATACTTCTGGTGGTGGCGCATCACCGTGATGAGCACTTCTTCGGGCAATTCCAGAAACTGCGGGTCGAAGCTGCCCGTGATAGTCGCCGGATACTCGGTGATGTAGACCAGGGTTTCGAGCAGCCCCGGGTCGGCCTTCACGCGCGTGCCCGCCAGTTCACCCGCGATCTTGCGGCGGCGCTCTTCAGCCGAGAGGATCACGAAATGGTCGCGCAGGCGCTGCTCGTAATCGGCGGTGGTTACGGCTACCTCGCGGGCTCCCAGCCGGCGGTGTCCCGAAGTGAGGTTGCCGGAGCGGACACCGGCTAGTTCGAATGGAATGATTTCGTCGCCGAGCAAAGCCACGATCCAACGAATGGGGCGAATAAAGCGCGGCCCGCTCTTTCCGGTCCAGTACATCGTCTTAGGGAAGTAGATTTGCAGGATCAGGCCGGGCAGCGCGCTGGCCAGGATGTCTTTGGTGTAACGGCCCGCCACCTTCTTGACGAAGCTGTAATACTCGCCCTTGGGTGTGGTTTCGATGGCCAGGTCTTCGAGGGTGACGCCCTGTTTGCGGGCGAAGCCGGCCACGGCCTGGGCGGGCGCGGATTTCGCAGGGCCCATGATGCGCTCCTGGCTATCGGCTTCGAGCGCCGGCAAACCTTCCACGCGCAGCACCAGGCGGCGCGGGGTGGCGTCCAGACGAATCGATTCGTGCGCAATCGCCAGCTTTTCGAAGAGCAGGCGCAGGTTTTCGAGCGCCGTTGGAATCATCCAATCGGGGATTTCTTCGGTGCCGATTTCAAGCAGGAACGGCAGGCTCACTGCGCCACCTCAGCATTCTGGCCGGTAGTCTGGTCGCTGTTCTGGTCGGCCCAGGCCTGGGCCACCGCCACCGCCATTTTCCGCACGCGCTGGATCACGCCGACGCGCTCCGTGACGCTGATGGCGCCGCGGGCATCGAGAGTATTAAAAATGTTGGAGCACTTGAGCACCTGGTCGTATGTGGGCAGCAGCGGGAAGCGCTTCTTCTGCGGAGACTTGGGATCGTACATTTTCACCAGGCGGGTGGCTTCGCCTTCGTGCAGATCGAAAAGCTTCCACAAGGTGGGGATATCGGCCATTTCAAAATTGTAGACAGAGTACTGGAGTTCGTCCTTATAGCGGACGTCGCCGTAAGTGAAACCCTGCGTCCACTCGATATCGTAGACGCTGTCCTTTGCCTGGAGGAAGGCGGTGAGCCGTTCCAGGCCGTAAGTCAGCTCTGCCGGAACAACTTCCAAATCAATGCCGCCGCACTGCTGGAAATAGGTGAACTGCGAGATCTCCAGGCCGTCCAGCATGACCTGCCAGCCGATGCCCCAGGCGCCCAGCGTAGGAGCCTCCCAGTTGTCTTCTTCGAACTTGATGTCATGCTGCCGCAGATCGATGCCGATGGCTTCCAGGCTGCCCAGGTACTGCTCGATAATGTCCGCAGGTGCGGGTTTCAGGATCACTTGAAGCTGAGAGTGCTTGTAGAGGCGGTTGGGGTTGTCGCCGTAGCGGCCATCCGCGGGGCGGCGGCTGGGCTGCACGTACGCCACCCGATAAGGCTGAGGGCCTAACACCCGCAGAAAAGTTTCCGGGACCATCGTGCCGGCGCCGACTTCAATGTCGTAGGGTTCCTGTATGACGCAGCCGCGGTCGGCCCAGTATTGCTTCAGCTTGAAAATGATTTCTTGAAAAGATGGCATTACGTCTCTATCATTGTTTCGTTTCCAACATCGGCGCCGTGATCAGCCGGCGCTCCACGTGCGTCTCAATCTGCTGCACCAGAAGGCGGCGCAAATCCGAAGCCGTGGTCTGCTGCCACTCCGTTTTCGAAAGCTGCGCCACCGGCTGCCGCAGCATTTCGGCGGCGATGGTTCTGGACTCCCAGCTCAATTCCCAACTGTTGCCCCCACGGCAATGGCTACAAATCAGGCCATCGCGGCCACGACTGAAAAACGCGCGCTCTTCATCCAGCAGACTGCCGCACCCGAGGCAAACATTCAATTCCGGCAGCAGCCCGGAAAGCCGCACTGCCCACAATGAAAAATAGGTCACCGCACGCCAGACTCTTCCTGCATCTTCGCCTGCATTTTGGCCTGCCGCTTCACTTGCATGATGCACCCGCCCACCAGCCGGCTGAAGAAAATCCAGCACGGCCAGCAAGAGCCGGAAAAACTTCTCATTCGGCTCCGCGGAGGGGAGCAACTGCTCGGCAACTTCCGCGAAGTAATCAAGCGCGACACTGGCCTGGTAATCGGAGACCAGCCCGAATTGGGAATGAATCAATTCGCAGGAATCCAGGTTCACCAGTTCGCGGGTCTCGCGCTGGAAATACGCTATACGCACGTGCGATAACCGCTCCAGCCCGGCGCCGAACGGACTCTTCGGACGGCGCGCCCGCTTGGCCACGCCCCGCAACTTACCCTGATCCCTGGAGAGAAAACTGACCACGAGGTCGGCTTCCTTCAGCGGGTAAGTCCGCAAGACGAGAGCTTCGCTGACACGCGCTGGCACACGTTGGAAAACTTCAGAGTATCACAGCTCTATGCCAGTATTTCAGGCAGATCTGAAGCTCTAAACCAGGATTTCCTTGATCGGTCCCTGGCCCTCTTCCACCAGGCGCATGGTTCGGCCAAAGACGTTCATCTCCATCTTTTTGTAGTCCAGCCCCACCTGGTTGAGAATCGTGGCATGCAGGTCGCTGTAGTAGTGCGGGTGATCGACGGCCCGGTAGCCAACATCGTCGGTGGCGCCGTGCACCACGCCGCCTTTGATGCCGCCGCCCGCCAGCCACACCGTGTAACCCTTGGGGTTATGATCGCGGCCGGTGGTATTTTGCGACCACGGGCTTCTGCCGAACTCGCTGCCGAATACCACCAGCGTGGAATCGAGCATGCCGCGCTGTTTCAAATCGCGAATCAGTCCCGAGATGGGCTTATCCACAGCCCGGCACAGAGGTTCGTGCGTCTTCATGTCGCCGTGCGCGTCCCAGGCCCCATTGCCGCCTCCGGCGTGGCAAATCTGAATGAAGCGGACGCCCTTTTCCGCCAGGCGTCGCGCCAGCAGCAGTTGCTTGCCGAAATCGTCGGTTTCCTTTTCGCCGATGCCGTAAAGCGCCGTGACGCTGGTCGGCTCCTGAGAAAAATCCACCACATCGGGCGCCGTAAGCTGCATTCGCGCCGCCAGTTCGTAGGCCTGCGATCGCGCCGCAATGTCGGTGTTGATGCTATAGCGATCGCGGAACTCCCGGTTAAGGTCCTGCAGCACCTGCATCTGATGTTCGCGCTCTTTGGCGTTACTCGTCTTGGGCGGATACAGATTGGGGATGGGCGTATCGCCCGGCTGGAACGGCGTGGCCGATACCGTGGCGCCCAGGTAACCGCCGGTCAACTGTACCGGCGAAGACGGCCGTCCGATGTTGACGAACGTCGGCAGATTTTTATTGGCCGTTCCCATGGCATACGTCACCCATGCGCCCAGCGTCGGGTGATCGAACTGCCGGCCGCGGTGCCCGGTGGTGGTTTCAATAACCGCCGGAAAGTGGTTGCCTTCGTTGCACCACATGGAGCGCACCACGGCGATGTCGTCGATCACGCCGCCCACGTTCGGAAACCAATCGGAAACCGGAATTCCCGATTTCCCGTAGTTGGTGAACTTGCGCAGGATTGGGATCACCGGCCGCTTCATCTCAGCCACGTTGTCGCCAAACCCCACGGCATCGATCAGCTTGCCGGCGTACTTGTTGTCCTTCGGATCGAAAGTATCGATGTGGCTGATGCCGCCGCACATAAACAGAAAGATGACGGATTTGGCCTTAGGCTCGAAATGGGGCCCGCGAATGGCGTCCTTGAGTTTCCCGTCTTCGGCCCACAGAGCGCCCATGGCCACACCGAAGAATCCGCCGCCCATCTGATGCAGAAAGCCGCGCCGGTTCAATCTGCCGCACGGATACATGCTCTTGAGATCCATATGCTCACCTAATAGTCCGTCACCTGACATAAATGAACTCGTCCAGGTTGTATAACAACCAGGCAAAGCCCTTGAGCCGGGCCGGATCGCTTTCGATGTAAGTCAGCGCACCATCCTTCTCAGCTGGCGAAGGCGGACGGTCCAGCGTCAGCCGATACCCCAGGTCCACCGCGTTTTTCAGATCTCCGCCGGACTCCTTTTGCAGCCGCGCGGCCAGTTTCGCGGAAGCATTTTCCACCTCATCGCTATTCATCATGAACAGGCCCTGAGGCGCGGTAACCGTTTGCGTCCTCAGGGGACACGGCAGGCGTCCATCGTCCACATCGAAGGCTTGAAGAAAGTTAGGCACGATTTCGGTGCTGGTGGAAAAACCGCGGATCATGTAAGCGCCGCGCCGGTTGGTTGCGCCCGGTGCAGCGGCCATTCCACGCCCACCGCCACCGCCCCCGCCGCGGCGTCCGCCGCCGCCACCCACGCTGAAGGACGGTCCGCCCACAGTTAGATCCAGGTTGCCGGCAGCCGACAGGATCGAATCCCAGATCGGCTCGGCCTCCAACCGCTGCAGGCGGTAGCGCCAGAGATAAGTGTTCTCGGGATCCACTTTGATGTTCGCCGCCGAGATAGCCGCGTCGGCTTCCGAGGCAAGCTTGTAGGTGTCGGAAGTCACCATCAGCCGGTTGATTTCCTTCATGCTGAAATTGCGCGCTACAAATTCGGATGCCAGCCAATCGAGCAAGCGCGGATTGGAGGGCGTGCCGCCCAGTTTCCCGAAATCGCTCGAGGACTTCTGCAGACCCTCGCCGAAGTGCCATTGCCAGAGGCGATTGACAGCCACCCGAGCAAACATCGGATTCTCCGGGGCCGTGAGCCAATCGGAGAATGCTTCGATTCTTCCCTCGCGGAAATCGATCTTGGCCGGCGCGAACGGCCAACCCGGCTGCACCGGTTTGTTCTTCTCCGGGCCGCTCCGGGTCGCCGCTGGTCAGGATGTAGCTCGGTTCCAACTCCTTCCCGCGGTCCACTTCAACGGTCCAGTAGGCCGGCAGACCGCCACCGCCGCGGCGCCCGCCGCCGGCACCACCGCCCGCCGCAGTCACTGCCTGCTGCAGTTCCTTATACTTTGTCCGGACGTCGGCCGGCAGGATCTCCTGAATCTTTTCGGCATCGATGCGCAGCACCGGGAAATAATCGTCGGCAATCTTCTGCTCCGCCGGCGTGCGGTCCTTTTCCGGCTTCAGAATGATCGCCCGAACATCGGCCGGCAGCACGGCGACGCGGTCATCGTACAGCTTCTTCTTATAAGGAGCGATCAGCGCATTCAACGGACCTTCGGCAGCCGCCCGTTTCTTCTGAGCTTCATCGAGCGCCTTGCTCTGCGCCATGATTTGCTCGGGAGTGGCCATGGTTACCTTCTTGATAACCAGCGGATCGAAGAGCGCCTTCATGGAGTAAAAGTCGCGCTGCAAAATCGGGTCGTACATGTGGTCATGGCACTTGGCGCATCCCACCGTGAGGCCCATGAAGGCCGTGGAGATGGTTTCCACCGCCACAATCGGCATTTCCTGCGTGTTCTTGTTGTCGCGAACCACGTCGCCGCGCGCCAGAAATCCCAGCGCGAACATATCGTCCAGCCGCGGCTCCACTTTTGAGCGAAGGCCTATGGCGGACATCTGCGTGCGCTCCGTGGTCCGGTAGCCGGTTAACTGCGCGCGCACGAACTGGTCGTAGGGCATATCGCTATTCAGGGCGTAGATCACCCAATCGCGCCAATAATGAATCCCGGCCGCGGCCGTCATCCGCTCGTCGGCATCGGCATAACGCAAAACGTCCAGCCAGTGGCGGGCGTAACGGACGCCGTGCTGGTCGCTGGCCAGCAGTTTGTCCACCACTTTTTCATAAGCGCTGGAAGATTCGTCATTAAGAAAAGCTTCCTGCTCGGCTGGCGAGGGCGGGATGCCAATCAGATCCAGGTATACCCGGCGAAGCAGTGTCAGCTTGTCTGCCGCGCCGGCCGGACGAAGGCCCTTCGCCTGATAGTCAGCCGCGATGAAGGCATCGATTGGGTTGGTGGATTTGGTAACGCCGGCGGGAACCTGTGGGCGAATGACGGGTTTCAGAACCCACAGAGAGGCTCCCTTCCGACTCTCGGCAGCCCTGGCGGCGGAGGGTTGCGCCGAAAGGTTGGATGACGCGCAAAGGACAATCAGAGGTAATACACGGCGAAGACCAGCTAACACGTTCCCGCACCTCCAGAGAGTACTAACCAATCCTAACACTCCGTTTACCCGCCGAAACCGGATCGAAAAAGGGCCACGAAGTTGGACGCACCGGGGCTGTTCATCGATAAGTCCAAAAGTCTTCGGTTAAGTTCCTTGACATGTAAACTGACATCGCGCCATAATCGCTCTAATTTAACAAGACGGGGAGGAAGCGGTCGTAGCCAAGGACCCCTCTGCGATTGGGTAAGGCCCGGGTGATCGCGATCCACGGAAGACTCACATGGCAGATGTATTTCGCGCGCTGCTTTCAGCGCTGATAGTGGCCGCCTGGGTCGCCACACCTCCCGGCGCGATGGCGCAGGCCGGAAATCTCCGCGCCGCGGTGGTGAAGGTGGATGTCACTCCGTCCACCAGCAAGTGGCTGGCTGGGTACCCTGCGCGGCAATCGAATGGCGTGCACGACCACATTTTCCACCGCATCGTGGCGCTCGATGACGGCTCCTCGCAGTTCTTCCTGGTTTCCACCGACATTTGTCTTTACCCGCCATCGGTATACGACGAAACTATGGCGCAACTCAAGCAGGAGACGGGAATCCAGCCTGTGCAGGTCTGGTGGACTTTCACTCACACGCACTCCGCTCCTGAGGTCGGTCCGCCCGGCCTGATCAAGCTGATGATGCCGGACCGGTACACGCATGACCCGGACCAGGAATATACGGCCTTGGTGGAGCGGGCCCTCATCGACGGCATCAAGGAGGCTCGCGGCAAACTGGAGCCGGCGCGTATGTTCGTCGGCACCGGCTACTCCTCGGCCAACATCAATCGGCGCGCCCGCGATCCCAGGGGCCGGGTTTCGCTGGGCTTGAATCCGGACGGTCCCACAGACCGGCAAATCGGCCTGATCCGTCTGGATCGGACTGACGGTTCGCCCATAGCTCTCATCGCCAACTACTCCATGCACGGCACCGCGCTTGGCCCACCGAATAAGCTCATCAGCGGCGATGCGCCGGGATTGGTGGCCGCCTATGTCGAGCAGAAACTGGGCGCGCCGATGCTCTACATAAACGGAGCCGCGGGCAACATGGCTCCTATCTACACGGTCCAGGACAACTTCCAGGCGGCCCATATCACCGAGTTCAATGTGCTGCTGGGCGACAAGATCCTGTCCGCCAATCATGAGATGACTATCGCCGCCGCTGACATTCACCTGCGGCCGGGCGAAAAGTTTGTGGAAACACCTCGTCGAAAGGGCTTTGGCTGGGACGAAAGCCTGGGGAATTACCTTAAGGCGGCTCCTGGCGAAGCTGGTATCATCCGCTTCCCGGTGCGATTTCTGATCGTCAACGACGACCTCGCCATTTGGTCCGCGCCGGTTGAGTTATTCTGCGAGATCTCGATGGACTTACGCAACCGGTCGCCCTATCGGCACACCTTTTATTTCGGCTATGCCAATGGCTGGCTGGGTTATCTGGCCACCCGGCAGGCTTTCGCGGAGGGTGGGTACGAAACCCAGACCAATCCTTTTACCGCGCAAGTGGAGGATGATCTGACCAGCACCGTCGGAGCCTATCTGCAGGGCCGCGGGCGGTAAGTCTGGACACGGTGCTGTCACGTTTTGTGCAGACGATAACGCCGCGAGCGAAGGATGGCTTGACACGGTTAACGGATTGTAGGACTATTTTGCCAACGTTACATTTCCCATGACGCTACGTCGAGTCTAACGGGTCACGCAGCAATTGGGTAAGTTTGGGCTTTTTTTCTTTCACAATCACAAGAAGAGAAATCCCAGAAGGTTGACTTGGGGGTTAGCGCGAAGGGGGAGTTTATGCACGCTCAACGACAGTCTGCGGGGTTGTTTGGCACATTTGCCCGATTGGTTGCGATGGTTCTGCTACTGGCTCACGTGGCACTTGCGCAGTCCAGCAACGGCAGTGTCAATGGTTCGGTTCGGGACCAGACCAATGCGGTTATTCCCGGGGCCAAGGTGGACCTCACTAACCAGGCCACGAACATCACTATGCGAACAACCTCGAACGAGGCGGGACTGTACACGTTCCCATCGGTGATCCCGGGTGAATACAGACTAACTGTTGAGTCAGCGGGGATGGATAAGGTGCAAGTCACAGTCCAGGTCCAGGTCCAGGTAGCATCGGAGTTCCACGCCGTGCTCAGACCCGGCAGCACCGGCACCACGGTCAACGTATCGGCGGAGGTGGTGCCTCTGGCGACGACTAACAATGGGACTCTCGGTCACGTGCTGGAACGCCAGCGCATCGAACAGTTACCCCTCAACGGCCGCGATGTGCAACAACTCCTGCAGACCGTTCCGGGCCTGGAGGTCGCCACGGCTAACCAGGTGCGTTCCTGGGGTATGATGTCCGGAGCTCACGGCTACTATCTGGATGGGGCGGTGCTCGAGGAGTCCATGTGGGAGGAAGGAACCGTAATACGGCCGCCGGGATTAGACACGATCGAGGAGTTCAAGGTGGAAAACGGTGCCTCCTCGGCCAAGTTCAGCCGTATGACGAGTATCATCCTGTCCACCAAAAGCGGTACCAACCGGTTGCATGGCGCGGCATTCGAGACCAACCGGGACAATGCCTACGGTTTGGCCCGTGCACGCACCGATCTCAACGCCGCCAATTTCCCCACGTTGCACCGCAATGAGTTCGGGGCCAGCCTGGGTGGTCCCGTGTACATCCCCAAGATATACAACGGCAAGAACCGCACCTTTTTCTTCTTCTCTTATGAGGGGTCGAAGAGGAATGCTCCCTTCTCTATGAACACCAGCGTGCCCACCGCCGCTATGAGGAATGGGGATTACAGCGGGTTGCTGGACAGCCAGGGCCGCCTCAGCGTCATCTATGACCCCTGGTCCACCACGTCCACCTGGGGCCGCCAGCCGTTCAGTTACAACGGGAAGATCAACAATATCGACCCCAGCCGGATGAGTCCGCTGGCTAAGTACATGTACAGCGTGATACCCATGCCGACCAACAACCTCAACCCGCTGCTGGCCTCTAACTGGTACGGGTCGGCGCCGGACGACACCAATGAGATTACTACCGCCACCAGGATAGACCATCGGTTCACGGATAAGGACCAGGCCTATGTGCGCGTCAGCATCGCCCCTCATCACCGCATCTGGGATGCGTACAGCGATACCGTGCCCACCCTGGATAAGGTGGCCAACTGGCAGTCGGACTATACCATGAACTCGAGTGTCGCTCTGAACTGGGTGCACACGTTTTCTCCCTCGCTTGTCAATGAGTTCTCCGCCAGTCTCGCGCACACCTGGAGGGACCGGTATACCGGCGACGGAGTCACTAAGTATGACGACATTCTAGGTCTGCCAAACCCATTTGACCAGGTTGGTTTTCCTTATATCCAGAACATCGGCTTTGGGGACTCTAATTATCTCCGCCCTTATAACCGCAACAAGTTCGTTTATAATTACTGGATTTTCGATGACAACGCCACCAAGATCGTCGGCAAGCATGAGCTGCAGTTCGGGGTGCACGCGCGGTTTGACTTGCTGGATACCATACCACAGCTAGTGTTTTACACCGGTCAGGTAGACTTCAATAACTGCGCTACGTGCCTCTACGATCCGAGCAGTTCCGCCACCAACCCGCTGGCGACGGCGCTTACGGGCAGCAACCTGGCGAACCTGTTCCTGGGGCAGGCCAACTATGCCGCTCCTTTGCGCAAGGGCAACTTCAACTTCAGGCGGCCGGAGTACGCGGGCTACTTCCAGGACAACATTAAGGTGACTCCGCGGTGGACCGTGAACCTGGGAATCCGCTGGCAGTTATCGCCCTTCATCAGCGAGGCGAACGACGTTCCCATTCCGGGCTTCGATATCGCGAATCATGCCATCGTGACGGCCCTGCCGCTCACCCAGTTATACAAAATGGGCGTCACCACGCCTGCGATCATTCAGGCCTACCAGAACATAGGCGCCAAGTTCGAAACCGCCGCGCAGGCAGGCCAGCCCGCTTCGGGCGCTTACAGCAACTGGCACGATTGGTCGCCCCATCTGGGGACTGCATACCGGGCCGGCGATGGAGCCAAGAGTTTCGTAGTTCGCGCAGGCTTCGGCCGATCCTACTTCAACGATGGTATCTGGACGTGGCTGGACCAGTCAGCCGCCAACACTCCGTTTACGGCGAATTTCCAGAACTACTATCAAACCGCCGCCGGTCAGTCGCCGGACGGTATTGCAAATTACGGGATGCGCTCGGTGCCCACAATCGTCGCCGGTGCCAACAGTAAAAACGCCGTGGACCTGAGCAATCCCAACGGGATCACGCCCGGCTCGACTTACAATTATTTCTTCCCCAAGAACATGCCCACTAATTACGTGGATGACTGGAACGTCACATTCGAGAAAGAGCTCTTGTCCAACACCTCTGATACGGTTTGGTTATGTGGGGAATCACGGTGGGAACCAGGGCATGACATACTCCTTCAACGACAACGTGCCGACTTATATCTATTACGCGACCACCCACCAGCCTCTGCCTACCGGGACCGCGTCTGCCACCGCCCTGCGCCCCTACGATCAGTCAGGCTACGGCACGCTGGTGGAATACAATAAGCTGGGTTTCTCTAACTACAGCGGTGCCCAGTTCAGCATAGAGCGCCGCTACAGTAAAGGTCTGGCATACCAGGTTAGCTACGTGGTTGGCAACACCTTCCGCATGGGAGACGTGGAGAGCGGAGGCGGTTACACCTCACTGGTCAGTTCACCGTCCAACTACCTGCCCGGAGCCGTGCCTGCGGTCTCTTCCCCCAATGACATGGCCGGCATAGACAAACTGGCTCACTTCCTTCTCTACCGCCGCGACTACTCCTCACCCAAGCACCGCTTGAGATGGAACTGGATCTATGACCTGCCTCTTGGCCGCGGTAAAGCACTCGGGCGCAATGCCCACGGCGTTCTGAACGGGCTAATCAGCGGCTGGCAATTGGCCGCCATCGGGAGCCTCAACAGCACATACCTCACTCTGCCCGCCAGCAACTACGCCTTCACCGGCGAACCGATACACCAGTACGGATATAGTAATCCGATTACGGATTGCCGCAGCGGCACATGCCAGCGCGGTTATCTGTGGATCAACAGTTACATCCCGGCCAACCAGATTAACGCGGTCAACGCGGCCGGCAAGTGCACCGGCGTCTGCGGCGTGCCGGCGAATTACAAGCCGTTTTCGACGCCATTGATCCCCTGGGGCACCACCGCGGCGCAGCCCAATATGCCCGCTGGCACCGACGTCTCCCTCTACTGGGATACCAATACGGTCTGGGTACCATTGAACAACGGCACCGTGGTGCGGACCACTTACAACCCCAATCTGAATCCGCTGCGCAACCAATACATTGGCGGTCCGCGTCAATGGAACCAGGATGTCTCCATGTTCAAAAACTTCAAGATTCGGGAGAGTATGAACCTGCGCTTTACCTTCGACGCCTTCAACGTATTCAACCACCCGAACAATGTCGGCAGCAATGGCGTCAGCGACGGCGCCGGCGCCGGAATCCTGTCCGAGGCGAGTCAGTCGAACCCCGCCCGGCAGTTACAGCTTTCGGTTCGGTTTGCGTGGTAGCAATGAGAGATCCAATCACTCCCCGAAGCCGAGTCAACCGCCGCGCGTTTCTCGCCGCCGCGGTTCCGGCCATAGCTTCTACCGCAATGCCCGCCGGAGCCCAGCAAGAGGCGTCCGCTGCAGTTGCGAAACCGATCCGCGCCACGCCCTTGTCCACAGAGTTTCCCGGAACACAGTTTTATGACGAGCAGGAGCGCGGCGAACTTAACGAGGCCTACGACACTCATAGCCTGTTCCGTTTTTACGGCTCTCAAACACCGCGGAAAGTTGCCAAGTTCGAGCAGGAATTCGCGGCGTTCATGGGTGGAAAGTATGTGCTTGCGGTAACCTCGGGGACCGCTGCGCTGCACTGCGCCCTCACCGGACTGGGGGTAGGCCCCGGCGATGAGGTGATCCTGCCGGCGTGGACCTGGCACTCCTGTTACACCACCATCGTGATGACCGGTGCGCTGCCGGTTTTCGCTGAGGTGGACGAGTCCCTCACACTCGATCCGGATGATGTGGAAGCCAAGATCACCCCGCAAACCAAAGCCATCATGGCAGTGCATCTCTTCGGCGCTCCGGCCGATATGGGCCGGATTCTGACGGTCGCCCGGAAGCACGGATTGAAGGTCCTGGAGGACGCCGCACAAAGCGCGGGCGCTCAATACAAGGGCAAGCGGGTGGGCACTCTTGGCGACGTCGGCATCTTCAGCTTCCAGATCCACAAGCTGATCACGGCTGGGGAGGGCGGCGCTGTCCTGACTGCCGATCCCACGATCTACGAGCGGGCCATCCGCTTTCACGATCTTGGCCTGCTGCGGCCAGTGCACCTGGAGGCCCTGGGCAAGCCGGGTATGCCGAATTTCCTCGGCATCAACTACCGCATGAACGAAATGACCGGAGCCGTCATGCGCGCACAGTTGCGAAAGTTGGAGACGCTGTTGGCGCGGCACCGGCAGAATGCCCGTTTCGTGCGCGAACGAATTCAAACCTTGCCCGGCATCAAACTGCGGCACAGTCACGATCCCGATGGCGAACTCGGCTGGACCATCGATATGCTGCTGCCCGATCGCAAGACGCGAGACCGGTTCACGGCGGCGATGAAGGCCGAGAACGTGCCGATGGGACCGCCCAGTGCGGCTACACCGCTCCCGCCCATGCCCTACATCGTAAACAAGGTGGTTCCCCACCCGGCATGGCCGACTTTCAATTCTCCGCGCGGGAAAGAGATGGCTTATGGCGCGGCATGTTGCCCGCGGACGATGGCGCTCTTCAACCGCGCCGCTACTTTAACCATCGGCCCGAAATATACCAGCCGCGATCTGGAGGACATCGTGGCCGCGATCACGAAAGTCCAGCGCGCGATTCTTGCTTAGTCTTCCATTGCGTCACCGAACTTCCGAAGCTCCGGCGAGGCCGCGCACCCTTACCCCAAGCCCCAGGCGGACCACGCCCGGTGTCGTGCGTTAAGCTGGCATTTGAATGATCATCGAGAAGATCGATTACCAGGGCTGGCCCAACAGCTATCGCGTATCGAATGGCGAAGTGGAGGCGGTTATCACTTCCGACATCGGCCCGCGCATTATGCGCTATGGATTCGTGGGCGGCCAGAATTTTTTCAAGGAGTTCACCGGTCAACTCGGCAAATCCGGCGAACCCGCGTGGCAGCTCCGCGGAGGCCACCGCGTCTGGATCGCGCCTGAAGATCCCGTGAAGACATACGCCCCCGACAACGGCCCGGTACACATCGAAATCAGGGGCGACGTGGTGACTGCCACGCAACCGGTGGAGCCGCTCACCGGCATTGAGAAGCGGATCACGGTCAAGATGGCGCCTTCCGGAACCAGTGTCGAAGTGATTCACCGGCTGCGCAACGCGGGCTCCGCGCCGTACCATCTGGCCACCTGGGCTTTGACCATGATGGCCCAATCGGGCGTTGCCATTCACGGCTTTCCCCCACGCGGCACTCACCCGGAAATGCTGGCCCCCACGAACCCCCTGGTCATGTGGGCCTTTACCGACCTGGGCGACCCGCGCTGGCGCCTCTCCCGCAAATACCTGGCTTTGCGGCAGGACCCGAACATCGCCTCGCCTCAGAAACTCGGCAGCTTCCACCGCCATACCTGGGCCGCCTACCTGTTGAATCGCGAGTTGTTCGTGAAGCGCTACCGGGCCGAGGGCGAACCCTCCCGATTTCCCGACTGCGGCGCCTCTTTTGAAGCCTTCACCAACGCCGATTTCCTGGAACTGGAAACCCTGGGCCCTCTCACCTTGCTCGGTTCCGGAGAAAGCATAACCCACACCGAACGGTGGACCGCGCACCGCGGCGTTCAGATAAGCACGTGGGATGACGAGGAGTTAGATCGTGTATTGTTGCCCCTCGTAGGGTGAACCGCCAACGCTCGGTTGCAAGAGGGCTCACGTGACTCCCTTCACACTGGCCTTACGCTTGCACCGTCTGAGGAGTGTGGAGCCCAGTGTGCGACAGCGTGTGCGACCAGGTGTAAAGCGTGGCAAGGCTCGGCCGCCCCTCATCGCGGGCATGATCATCGGTGTCGCGGCCCTCCTGCTGTTAGGGACAGTTCTGTTCCGCCACCATCAAAAGCCAGGCACGTCCAAAGACATCCACGCAGGATTTGCTCGATAGCCACCGCCTGGGATTAAATGTAGAACGCCAGGGACAGGTGCTGCTGGTGGCGTGGGATCGCAGTTCCCAGCCGATGCACAAAGCCAGCCATGCGGTTCTCTACATCAAGGATGGCCCGCGGCAAAGCCACTTGGACCTGGATAGCCAGCAACTGCTTGCCGCTAATGTAAAATACTGGCCGGAAACGCCCAAGGTGACTTTTACTCTGGAGGTAGACCAGGGAGATGGCAACGTCTCGGACTCTGTCCAGATTGCCGGTGTGCCGGCCTCAGCCATCCCCGCCAGGCCGGCGGCTGACGGTGCATCGGCCAACCGCGCCGCGGACGCTTCCACAGAGCCCGATCGGCCTTCGCCGTTCGCGTCGCGCACCCCGCGCGAAATCAGACCTGATCCATCCACCAGCCTGGCGCTGCCGGTTCAGCCCGGTCTCGCAATCACCGCCGCCCCTACGCCGCCGCCCTCGGTTGGGGAGACGCCAGATCAGAGGTCGCGCCTGTCGCGTATGGTAGGCAAGATTCCCTTGTTGCGGAGGTTGACGAACCATCCACAGCACTCCGATAATGAGCACCCGCCGAAATAGATTCGCGAAGCTGCCGTATCGGGTAGATGTGCTCGGTCTTGCGCCATGCCAGGGTGCGGCGCTGGACGCGGGCTGACGCGAACTGGCACAGCGCGGCCACGGTGGCGGTTGAGTTCAGCAGGTTGCCCCAGAATATCCGCGCCGGTACACCGGTCGCGAAGCGCCAGCCGTATATGCGGGCACTGGCGTGCGCCCGCACACCAACCTGAAACCACGAAAGCCCTAATGTGCAATAGCAAAGAGCCGAAATCCGGTGTGATACAAAAGTATCGAAATGCCAGGCTGTGGCCGTCACCCGGCTTCCCGCAAAGGACGCCAGGCCATAGAGAAAAAGCAGGTTGGCTACCGGTGAAAGCAAGTTCCCCACCAGGCCCTTACGGTCGCGCCAAAACCAATAAACCTGCCGGTCGCGCCAGCCGTGCTGCTGCCACCCCTGCAGCGAAATACCGGTCACCCAACGCGTGCGCTGGCGGACCGACGCGCGGAAGGTGCGCGGAAAATATTCGCGCGTGGCCACTGGCCCGTTGGCCGTAAAGTGCACCGGCACAAAGATCTGGCGGCAGCCAAGGGCGTGCAGACGGAATCCGGTTTCATAGTCCTCAGTCAGGCATTCGGGGTCGAATATCTGCCCCTTGCGGCTGGCTGCCAGACGTTCGAGGGCAGCGCGGCCAAAGCCGGTACCCACGCCATTCGAGGGCAGGAAGCCACCCAGGCGCTGGCGGACCGGAATGTCCTTGTGCTGGTACTCCGCGAACTCGTCGCAATACAGCCCATGGGTGAAGTCGCGAAGTCCCGTGGGCAGGGGAAGCACCGGGATCTGCACCATCTCGTAGCTGCGCGAGAACCAGTTGATCAACCGTAGAGAGTCGGCATGAACCATGTCTTCGGCGTCATGTGTGACCACGATTTCGAAGCGCACTCCATGCTGCGCTTCGAACTCCTGCATCCGGCGATAAATCCAATTCATGCAATCGCCTTTGGATGTGGGGCCGTTATGCGGACAGGTTGCCACGTGAATCCGCGGATGGCGGCGGGACTGTTCGGAGACGGCGCGGACCGTTGCCAGGTCGTTGGGATATACGCCTACAAAAACGTCGTAATTCGAGTATCCGATCTCCGCCAGATTGTGTTCCAGCATCTGGCCGATCACGCCGTGTTCATGCCACACAGGCACAAAGATGGCGATTCGCCGCTCCGGGATCTGCCGCAACTCCTGCTTCGCCGGCCAGGGAAAGCTCCGGCGCCGGGGCAGCAGATACACCACGTTGATCAGCAAATCGTCCAGACCACTCAGCAGGATCCAGAGCACCACCGGGACCAGGCAGGCCGCAACCCAGTGATCCAACCATTCGTAGTTTAAGTGCGTAAGAATTGGTGTGTGTTATAAGGTACCGAAATCTCAAATATATTTACTCGGCCTCCCCGGCCGCCCGGCCCCTCTGGATTTCTAATTCCGAAGCCTCTGCTGCCAGCGTAACCTTGGTATACACCACCTCAAAACCCATCCGCTCATAATTGCGCTGCGAGGCGCTGCCGGGTTCGGTGGATGCGGTGGCCATGTCGCAGCCTTGCGCCAGGGCTTCGTTGAGCCGGGCGGCGATCAGTTCCCGCTGCAGGCCCAGATTCCGGAAGCCCGCGATGGTGCTGTCGGCGAACAAGGTGGCGAGGCCGCTGTAAATGGCCGATGCGGCGCCGCCCGCCGGCTCGCCGTGCGCCGCCGCCGAGAGGTAGCACATGGCGGACGGCATGGCGAAAATGGCGCGGCCCACGTCCATCTCTTCGGTGGTGAGCTGCGGCTGCTCGAAGAACCCCCGGCCCACGGTGTATGACCATAGATCGGCCTCGTCGGGCAGAGCGCGCCGTGTGCGTGGAGTGAAGGCGATCTCCGTACCCGCCAGCCGCTTCACCAGAACGTTGCTGAATTCGGTAATGCGGTAGCCGCGCCGGCTCAGCGCTTGCAAAAATCCCGCGTCTGCCAGAGGGCAGAAATCCACGGTCACATAAGCTCCGCGGCACCGGAAAAAGTCCTCCAGGGCGTTGATTTCGTCCCGGCTGACCGGACCGTTGAGCCCCATTCCCACGGCATTGGTCAGGGGAGAATTGGCTCCCGCGAAAATCGCGCAGCCGCCGGCTATTTCGAGCACCGCCGCTTCGGGATGCACCGCCGTGCAGCCGCGCGCGTTGGCCGCCTCCGCAGCTTCAATGCGGCGCGCCAGCGATACCCCGGCAAAATTCATCGCCATCCTCCTGTGACAGTATGAAGCATCATGTAAGTAAGGAGCATCGTATAGACATGGCGATCGCAATTCTGAACCTTGCCGTACATGGCATGACCTGCGGTAACTGTGCGCGCAGCGTGGAGCGTAGACTTTCGGGGACGCCGGGGGTAACTAAGGTAACCGTCGAGTTGGACAAGGCCAGCGCCACGGTAGAGTATGACGTGAAGGTGGTGAAGCCGGAAGTGATCGCCAACGCCGTGAGACAGCTTGGCTACGAAGTGCCGGCATGAGCCAAGGGACCCGCATGACCAAAGGGACCCGCATGAGCCAAGGAAAATGAAACTGGCGGCTCCAGAACGCGTCGATCTTCCCGTCTCAGGTATGACGTGCGCCGCCTGCGCCCGCACTATCGAACGCACCCTGGCCCACACCCCCGGAGTAAGCCGCGCCCAGGTGAACCTGGCCACCAATACCGCCACGGTGGAGTTTGACCCCGGCAGCGCCAAGGTGAGCGATTTCGTGGGTGCTCTGGTCACGGGCATTGAGGAACTGGGTTATGGAGTGCCTCGCCCGGAAGTGCCGCCAAAAAGCCAAGAGCCCGGCAATCGCCGCCTGCTGGTGGCCGCCATCTTGGCTGTCCCGGTGCTGGCGCTGGGCATGTCTCATGGCGTTGTGCACGTGCCGTATTCGGCCTGGATTCAGCTGGCGCTCACATTGCCGGTGATCTTCTACTCGGGCGCGCCGTTTTATCTGGCGGCATGGAGCGCCCTGCGCCACCGTTCGGCAAACATGAACTCGCTGATCGCGCTCGGCACAGGCGCGGCCTTCCTCTATTCGCTCTACCAGACGCTGCGCGGCGGCCACGAAGTCTACTACGAAGCCGCCGCCGTAATCATCGCCCTGATCCTGTTGGGACGCATGCTGGAAGCGCGCGCCCGCGGCCAGGCCGGAGAAGCCATCCGCCATCTGATGGAACTGCAGCCGCCCACCGCGCGCGTGGTCCGAAACGCTCTTGAAGTGGAGTTGAAGGCCCAGGACGTGCTCTCCGGCGACGTGGTGGTAGTGCGGCCCGGCGAGCGCATCCCGGTGGATGGCGTTGTCAGCGAAGGCGAGTCGGCAGTGGATGAATCCATGCTCACCGGAGAGAGTATGCCGGTGGAGAAGCGGCCCGGCGCGGCAGTCTTCGCCGGAACCATCAACTGCTCCGGCGGCTTCCGCTATGCAGCCACGAAGGTGGGGCGCGCCACCGTGCTGCAGCAGATGATCGAACTGGTCAACCAGGCGCAGGGTTCGCGCGCCCCGGTGGCCCGGCTGGCCGACGTGGTGAGCGGCTATTTCACCATCGCGGTTCTGGCCGCCGCGGCCATCACGTTCGCGGCCTGGATTTGGTTCGCACCGTTTAGCGTCGCCCTGGTCAATGCGGTGGCGGTCCTGATCATCGCCTGCCCCTGCGCGCTGGGCCTGGCGACCCCGACCGCCATCATGGTCGGCACCGGCCGCGGCGCCGCACACGGCATTCTGATTAAGGGCGGTGAAGCCCTTGAGATGGCGCACAAAATCGACATCGTGGTGCTGGACAAAACCGGCACAATCACGCGCGGAAAGCCGCGGGTGACCGCCGTTGCCGCCGCGGCTGGATTCACCGAAGAAGAACTGCTGCGCCTGGCGGCTTCGGCGGAGCGGTATTCCGAACACCCCTTGGGCAAGGCCATCGTGGAAGCCGCCATGGAGCGCGGGTTGGCCCTTGAGGCGGCCACCGGCTTTGCGGCGCTGTCGGGCTACGGCGTTCGGGCTCTGGTGGGCGGCCGCATAGTGGAAGTGGGCAAGCCCGGCGTGACGGTGACGGTCGACGGTTCGCCGGCCGGCGCCATCGAGATTGCCGATACCATCAAGCCTGAAGCCGCCGCCGCCGTACGCCGCCTGCGTGACATGAATCTCGATGTCTGGATGATCACCGGCGACCGGCGCGATACCGCTGAGGCGGTGGCCCGAGACGCCGGCATCGATCACGTGCTGGCCGAAGTGCTGCCGGACCAGAAAGCGGACGCCGTGAAGAAACTGCAAGCCACCGGCAAACGCGTGGCGATGGTGGGCGACGGAATCAACGACGCTCCTGCCCTGGCGCAAGCCGATCTCGGCGTGGCGATGGGCTCCGGTACCGGCGTGGCGATGGACGCGGGCAGCATCATTCTCATGCGCGGCGACCTGAACGGCGTGGCCGACGCCATCGAGCTTTCGCGCCGGACCATGCGGATCATCCGGCAAAATCTCTTCTGGGCCTTCGCCTACAACGCCGTGGGAATCCCTGTGGCGGCGTTCGGGCTGCTCTCGCCGATGCTGGCATCGGCGGCGATGGCGCTATCCAGCGTGACGGTAGTTTCGAATAGCCTGCGGTTAAAATGAAATGCCCATGGACCCCGACACGGCCATTGGCGGCCCTCGCGACCGCTTCCCTTCAACGCGCCACTCGCTGCTGGAAGCTGTCTCGTCCGATGGCGCGCTGCCCAATCAGGCACTCGATCAGGTAGCTGCCCTTTATTGGAAGCCGGTCTACAAGTACGTCCGGCTGAAGTGGCATTTAGACAACGAAGAAGCCAAGGACCTGACCCAGAGCTTTTTCGCCAGCGCCCTGGAACGGGATTTCTTCCAGCAGTTCGATCCTCGTAAGGCTTCCTTCCGAACCTATCTCCGCATGGCGCTCGATCGCTTTGCCGCCAGTCAACATGCGGCGGCGCATCGGCAAAAAAGAGGTGGTGCGGCGTCCATCGTTGCGCTCGATTCCGGCGATGCGGAAGGGCCGTCCGGCGCGTCGTTGACCTGTGCTGCCACCGAAACCCCCGAAGATATATTTCATCGTGAATGGCAGCGGCAGTTGTTCACGCTGGCCGTGGAAGATCTTCGCGCGCACTGCCGCGAAACCGGAAAGCTTCTCCAGTTCCAGATTTTCGAGGAATATGATCTGGCCGATAATGACCGTCCCGCGTATGCCGAACTGGCACTGCGGCACGGCATTTCTACCACAGCTTTCAACAATCATCTGGCCTGGTCGCGGCGAATGCTTCGCGGGTACCTGGCCGATCGCCTGCGCGGTGTGACTTCTGACAACCGGGAACTGCGGAACGAGATGCGCGCGGTTCTAGACCCCGCCCAATGACGGACCTCAGCGATTCCACCCTGCGCCATTTGCGCTCGGTGATCGATCTGCCCGACCTCAGCGGGACTCGCTATGAGTTGCAGCAGGAAATCGGCCGCGGAGGGCTGGGCGTGGTTTACGCCGCGCGCGACATCCAGTTGCAGCGTCCGGTCGCCCTCAAGGTGCTGAATTCCGACCTGGGTTCCAACATGGGTTCCGACATGGATTCCACCGAAGAGGCCCGCATCATCGCCAGGCTGGAGCATCCCGCCATCGTGCCGATTTACGAAGCCGGCGTGCTGCCCGATGGCCGCGCCTTCTACGCCATGAAACTCGTCGCCGGCCAGCGGCTGGATCAATATCTGGAGGCACACCCTTCGCTTTCCGAACGCTTGCGCGTCATACAGAGGGTGGGTGAGGCGCTGGCCTTCGCGCACACACTCGGCACCGTGCATCGCGATCTGAAACCGCAAAACGTGATGGTGGGCGCGTTCGGCGAAGTCTACGTCATGGATTGGGGTGTCGAGGGAGTCGCCGGGACCCCGCAATTCCGCGCGCCGGAGCAGGCTGGCCCGCCCGGCCGTCCGCCCGACCATCGCTCCGACGTCTACGCCCTCGGTGCCCTGCTGCGGTTCATGCTGTCCGAACCGGCGCCGCGGCCTCTACGCGCGATTGCCGTGAAAGCCATGTCCGCAGAGCCGGATGCCCGCTACCGCGATGTTCCGTCCCTGCTGCTCGATCTGCAGCGGTTTCAGGATGGTCTCGCGGTGGATGCCTATCCCGAGTCCGTCTGGCACCGGGTGCGGCGCTTCGCCCTGCGCAACCAGGTGCTGCTGCTCTTGCTTGCGGCCTATCTGGCGGTGCGTTTTTTTCTGCTCTTTCTGCGAAATCTTTAAAGGAATTCCGGCGGACGCGGAATAAGATGACGAAGGGAGTGCAGACAACGTGAGGAACAAGATTATCGCCGGGCTGGTTTTCGGTGCAATACTCGGCGCGGTGGATGGGTCCACTGCGTGGTTCACACCCGCGGTGCGGCCGGAGATTGCGGGCATTCTGGCCGGTTCGTCGGTCAAGGGCATGCTGGTGGGTCTTCTGAGCGGTTGGTTTGCGCGCAAGGTGCACTCCGTCGCGTGGGGGATCGTGTTCGGCTCGGTAATGGGGCTGATTTTCGCCTACCTGGTGGCGGTTATGCCCGATCCGTCCGGCCGGCACTATTACCTGGAGATCATGCTGCCGGGCTTCGTATCAGGCGCCATCATCGGATTCCTGACGCAGCGCGCCGGCTCAAACGTAAAACAAATTGCTTAATAAGAGGAGAACAATAAAGTGCAAAGACCGATACATTTCGAAATTCCGGCGGAAAATCCGGAGCGGGCCATCCGGTTTTATTCGACTGTTTTTGGCTGGAAGTTCACCAAATGGGACGGCCCCATGGACTATTGGATAATCATTACCGGCGATGCCAAAGAGCCGGGAATTAACGGAGGGCTGATGCCCCGGCGCGATCCGGCCCAACCCTGTGTGAACACTATCGATGTCGCCAACCTGGACGAAATGGTGAAGACCATCGAGAGCCAGGGCGGCACCAGCGTCGTGCCTAAGATGCCGGTGCCTGGTGTGGGGTGGCTGGCCTATTGCAAGGACACTGAAGGATTTATCTTTGGTTTGATGCAACCGGATCCGCAGGCCGGAATTGGCTAGATTTCGCAGTCCGCGTTTTGGCGGTCTGGAATCAGTCGCTTGCCGGACCGCCGCGCGCGCACATACATTACCCCTGTTTGGGGGCCGCCGAACCTCTAAAGTGGCCCAACCTAAGCCCTCTGAATCCAATGAATAAGAAAAGCCTTGCATAGAATACTAGCCAGTGCTAAACTCGTCATGGTTGGTCTAGTACTATAGTATCCAGTAGAACCTGGTGTGAGATGTTCGTAAGCATACTGATTATAAGTTTCTCACTCGCGCTTTTTGGTTATTGGTTCCGGTATTGCTGCATCTTGTTATTGCGCAATTCTCGGGAACCGTTAGCTGCCTTGCCGGCTCCCGTGGCGAGTCGATTCGGCGTGGCTGGCGTTATTGAGAAACTTCGCAGCACTCAGGAAGAGCTCGATCCTCTGCACAGCGCCCTCGATCGCGATTATCAGGTTTTCACCTACCTGGTAGAACACGCGGCTGGTTTGGAACTGGGGTCTCTGGAAGATCGGCTTCTTATTCTTGACTACAAGCTGATGGAGTTGTGGTACCGGGTCACCAGGACCGCGGCACCGCAGCAGGCGCGCAAGGCACTCACCGAAATGGCCTCGGTTTTGGATGTTCTGGTTCGCAAGATAGGCGAGCACGGCGGTATCGGCGTCGAAGCTTAGAATACGCCGCTCTTCACGTAGAGCCTCACCAAAGTACACCTTCGGACCGATCAATAGAATTTATTCCGGCTATTTCAGTCCCCGGCCGTCCCGTTCTTGGACGTCTCCTGCTCTACAATGATTAACGTGGGATCCGAAGATACACTCCAATTAGCCGTTGGCCGTCTGAATTCGGTCCGGCAAGAGATTGCCAAAATCATCGTAGGTCAGGACGACGTTGTCGAAGGCGTGCTGATTTGTCTGCTGGCCGGGGGGCATGTGCTCCTGGAAGGCGTTCCCGGCCTGGGCAAGACCACGCTGCTGCGGACTCTGGCGCGCGCCCTTCAACTCAAATACTCGCGCATCCAATTCACGCCTGACCTGATGCCGGCGGATATCGTGGGCAGCATGATCATGGAAACTGAGGAGCGCGGCAGTAAGACGCTTCGGTTTCAGCATGGCCCGATTTTCGCCAATCTGGTCCTGGCCGACGAAATCAACCGCGCCACGCCAAAGACGCAGTCGGCCCTTCTGGAGGCCATGCAGGAGCGCACGGTCACCAGCGGAACTACTACGCATCATCTGGAATCGCCCTTCCTGGTGATGGCCACGCAGAACCCCATCGAGATGGAAGGCACCTACCCGCTGCCCGAAGCGCAGCTGGACCGCTTCCTGATGAAAATCCTGGTGACGTATCCAAGCCGCGAAGAACTGAACCGCATCGTGGAGCGCACCATCCAGAGGGAAGAACAGACCCCCGAGCCGGTGATGGATCGCGATGCCATCCTGCAGGTCCGCTCGGTATGCCGTGAGGTGCTGGTGGCGCCGCATGTGCAGGAGTATGCCATCCATCTGGTGATGGCCACGCAGCCCGACCAGAAGGAAGCCCATGAGCTGGCCAAGAAGTATGTCCGGTACGGCAGTTCGCCGCGGGGCGCGCAGGCGCTGGTGGAATGCGGGCGCGTACACGCGCTGATGCGCGGACGCTTCCACCTGGCTATCGATGATGTGCTGCACATCGCCTCCTCCGTGCTGCGCCACCGGATCATTCTGAACTTTGACGCTCATGCCGACGGCCAGACGCCGGAAACCATTCTGCAGGCCGTGATCAAGAGCGTAACCGCCCAGGCTTCGGTCGCGTAGGACTTCTATGGCGTCCGTTCCACTGCTGGACCGCGAGTTCCTGGAGAAACTCGAACGGCTCACTATTCACTGGCAGAAGTCCTTTGCCGGGCTGGTGGGCGGCCATAACAAATCGCGGTTCCCGGGTGCCGGACAGGAGTTTCTGGACCATCGAAACTTCCACCACGGCGACGACTTGCGGGCCGTGAACTGGCGCGCTTACCTGCGTCTGGAAAAACTATTTCTCAAGATGTTCCAGGTGGAGCCCCGGGTTCCGGTGCGGCTGCTGCTGGACCTGAGCGCTTCCATGGGCGCGCACGGCGGCGAGAAGTTCGAGTATGCGCGCAAACTGGCCGGGGCCCTGTGCTATGTCGGTCTGGTGCGCCTGGACACGATCGAGATTCATGGATTCACGAACCATCTGTCGCAGCGTATTTTTTCGAGCGGAGGAAGGCACCGGTTTTCGCGGGTGATGGATGGGTTGTCGGCTTTGGAGAGCGGCGGACCCACGGATTATCTGGCAGTGGTTCGCGAATTCATCGGTACGTATTCGCAGCGCGGCCTGGTTATCGTAATCTCGGATTTTCTGGACGACAACGGCTGCGAGCGGGCGCTGCAATATCTGGCCGATTTCGGCCACGAGTTGATGTTGCTTCAGATCTGGGCCGATGAGGACCGCACTCCCCCCTGGGTTGGAGAATTGGAGTTGCGCGATGCCGAAACCGGCGCCGGCATGAAACTGGATTTCGACGAGGCCGCGCGAGACCGCTACACCCGTGCCTTTGACGAATACTGTTCTACCATCCAGACTATGGCCATGCGCAGCAATGGGCGCTATGCCGGAATCGCCACTTCGCAGTCTTTGGAGAGCGTCATCTTTGGCGACCTGATCCGTGTAAGGGGGATAGCGTGAGTGTAGCGCCGGCGGTCGTGCCGCCGGTGTTTCGCTATTAACGGAACACCGGCGGCACGACCGCCGGCGCTACCTATGTATTTCCTAAACCTGTCCTTCCTGCAGTTCGCGGCGCTCTTCGGTTCCATCTCGGCGATCTCGGTAGCTCTCTATCTGCTGGACCGGTCGCGCCGGAAGCAGGTGGTTTCCACGCTGCGTTTCTGGGTCTCGGCCGAGCAGCCCACGGTGGCCGCGCGCCGCCGGCGTGTTCAGCAGCCCTGGTCGCTGCTGCTGCAACTGGTCAGCATGGGGCTTCTGATTCTCGCCATGGCGCAGTTGCGCGTGGGCACCCCGGCGCAGGTGGGGCGCGACCACGTGATTATTCTCGATACTTCTTCCTGGATGGCCGCGCGTTCAGGAAACCGCACTCTTATGGATATCGGCCGCGAGCGCGCTCGCCAATATCTGCACGTTCTGCCCGGCCGCGACCGCGTGATGCTGGTGAGGGCCGATGCCCTGGCCACGCCGGCGACTGCCTTCGAACCGGACCGGCGCAAGGTGGAAGCGGCTATCCAGGCTTCGCAGCCCGGCTCCACGGCCCTCAATCTGGATCAGGCTCTGGCGTTTGCGCGCCACATTCAGGGGCAGGACGGCCGCCGCGTGGGTGAGATCGCCTTCATCGGACCCGGCCGCACCGCGGCTCGCGATCCGGGAACGGCTGCCGCGCCGCCGCGTAATCTGCGGGTGATCGGGATACCGGACAACATTGAGAACGTGGGGCTGCGCAAAGTTGGAATGCGGCGGTCCCCGACGGCGCCGGGCCTTTGGGAGATTTACGTCTCCACCCATAATTACGGAACGCGCCCGCATGCGGTGACGTTGCTGCTGGATTTCGGGCCGCCCGGCCGTGTGGGAAGGGTCGCGGCCGGGCGGCACCCGATTACGCTGCAGCCGGGCGCCGATGTCGAGGCTAGCTTCGAATATCGCACCAGCGCCGCCGGAATTCTGGGCGTAAGCCTGACCCCGCATGACAGCTTTCCCGCCGATGACCATGCGGAACTCGAACTGCCTGCGCAGCCCACGCTGCCGGTGACAGTCTATTCCAGCCAACCCGAGCTGTTGCGCCCGGTTCTTGCGGCCAACGCGAGGGTGGCCGCGGTCTACCGCAAGCCGGATGAATATCGGGCCAATGACCAGGGCCTGGTGATTCTGGACCGCTTCATTCCGCCCCAGCGTCCGGCTGCGGATTCCATCTGGATCGATCCGCCGGCGGTGGGTTCCCCCATACGCATTCGCACGGTGGCGGAGCAGGCGCAGTTTACCCGCTGGAATCCGGAACACCCGGCGGCCGCCGGTTTGCACACCAAGGATTTCAAACTCGACCGGGTGTCGGTCTTCGAAGCCGGAGCCGGCGATGGCCGCATTGGCGAAGTGGAAGCCGGACCGGTGATCGTGGCGCGGCCCGGTAAACCCAAGATCGTGGTGCTGGGTTTTCATCCGGTGCTTTCGGGCATGCGCTATGAACTGGCCACGCCCCTGCTGTTCGCGAATCTGCTGCGCTGGGTTTCGCCGGAGATCTTCCGCCAGAGAGAGATCTCGGGCGGCAGCGTGGGAACCGTGAAGCTGGTAATGGACCAGCAGACCGCGCCGCCCGACGTCAAGGTCACTGGCGAGGATGGCTCAGCGGTGCCGTTCACACTGCATGACCGCACGCTCAACTTTTTTGCCGGCACGCCGGGCGGTGTGCGGGTGGTGGCCGGGGACCGCGAATATCTCTATTCCCTGACGCTTCCCGAACTGTGGGATTCCAAGTGGGAGCCGCCGGCAGACGCGCACCAGGGCATTCCCCGGTTCCAGGCCCTGATGGAGTCTTCGAGCGATTTATGGCCCTGGCTGGCGCTCGCAGGCGGGCTGGGGCTATTGGCCGAATGGCTGTTGTACGGCCGGTTCCGCCGCGGCTTCGGCCGGTCGCGCACGCTGATGATGCGATCCAGGACGACCGATGCGGCACCCCAGTCGGTAGAGGTACGCCGATGACCTTCGATCATCCATGGCTGCTTCTGCTGGCGCTGGTGCCTGTCGCCTGGGTTGTGTGGGAATGGCGCGAGTCCGGACGGCACCTGGCCCTGCTTCTGAAAGCCGGTTCCTTCACGGCGATTGTTCTGGCGCTGGCCTCGCCGCACATGGTGGTCTATGAAACCAAGGTTGCGGTGGCGGTGCTGGTCGATACTTCGGCCAGCGTAACTCCGCAGGACCTGGCGAAGGAAAGCGACATGGCTAACCAGGTGGAGCGCGCCCGCGGCCGCCACTGGACGCGAATTATTCCGTTCGCTCGCGGTACGCGCCTGGCAGCGCGCGATGAGTATCTCAACAAGGCCTGGCAACTGCACTACACCGCGGGCGGGCCCGGGCGCGGCACGGATCTTGAAGCGGCCATCCGCGACGGCGCCGCCGGGCTTCCGGCCGGCATGGTGCCGCGTCTTCTGTTAGTTTCCGATGGCAACGAAAACCTGGGCAGCGTGGCGCGCGCCATCTGGCAGGCACAGCAACTGGGCATCCCGGTGGATACCGTTCCGCTGGGCGGCCATCCCAAGCCGGGGCTGCTGCTGGAGTCGGTGGCTATCCCCGGCCAGGTCTTCAGCGGCGAACGCTTTCCAATTGATGTGACGGTGGAATCGCCCGGCTCAGGGGGCAGCGCCACCGCCACCGTGGAGTTGACGGCGGAAGGCAAAACCATTGGCAATAGCCAGGTGCAACTGGCGCAGGGCACCAACCACCTGCGGCTTCAGGCCAGCGTCAACGCAGTAGGCGCGATTGCGCTGGCGGGCCGGATATCCGCCCCCGGCCTGGGTGAAACGCGCTTTGAAGATTCGGTGACGCTGCGTAGCCCGCGTGTGCTGCTGGTGTCGCGAGACCCGGCCGCCAGCGAACAGCATATTCTGCGTGCCCTGCAGGCGAACCAGTTTGAGGTGCAGCAGGCCCCCGGCGGCATTCCGGCGAAGCTCGATGGCTTTCAACTGATCCTCATCAACAATTGGGACATGGAATCCATTCCGGCCGCGGCCAAGACCGCGCTCGAAGATTACGTACAGAACGGAGGCGGGCTGGTTTGGATCGCCGGCGAGCATAACAATTACGTGGACAAGAAGGGCGCGCCGGAAGATCCTCTGGAGCGTTCGCTTCCGGCCAAACTGGCGCCGCCGCGATCGCCCGAGGGCACCGCGGTGGTGCTGATTATCGACAAGTCTTCTTCCATGGAAGGCCGCAAGATCGAACTGGCGCGCCTGGCCGCCATCGGCGTGGTGGAGAACTTGCGCGCCATCGATTCGGTAGGCGTGCTGATTTTCGATAATTCATTCCAGTGGGCGGTACCCATTCGCAAAGCGGATGACCGCTCCGGAATCAAGCGTCTGATCTCGGGCATTACGCCGGATGGCGGCACGCAGATCGCGCCTGCCCTCACCGAGGCCTACCAACGCATCGTTCCGCAGACCGCGGTTTACAAACATATCGTGCTGCTGACGGACGGGATTTCCGAGGAAGGCGACAGCATGGCGCTGGCCAAGGAAGCGGTGGTCAGCCACGTTACGATTTCGACCGTGGGCCTCGGCCAGGATGTGAACCGCGCGTTTCTGGAAAAAGTGGCCTCGAGCGCGGAAGGCAAATCGTATTTCCTCAACGACCCCTCCGGATTGGAACAGCTCCTGCTGCGTGACGTGGAGGAACACACCGGCGTCACCGCGGTGGAGAAAACCATCACGCCAAGAGTGGTGAAGCAGGCGGAAATTCTGGATGGCGTGGGAATGGAAACCGCGCCCGCGCTGCATGGCTACGTGCGGTTTCAGGCGCGCCCCACCTCCGATGTGATCCTGGCCGCCGACCGCGACGACCCGCTCTTTGTGCGCTGGCAATACGGGCTTGGCCGCTCGGCCGTGTTCACCTCCGACGCCAAGAACCGCTGGGCCGCCAACTGGGTCACCTGGCCCGGATTCGATCACCTGTGGGCCAACATTTTCCACGACCTTCTGCCGCACGCTCCGCCCAGCGAGACCACGGCCGATTTCGACCGGGCCAGCAATCAACTGGTGGTTGACTATCGCCTGTCGCGGAACGTGGATGAGCCGGGCCCGGAGGGCGCTCCCGCGCCCGATATCTTCGCATTCGGCCCCAATGGCTTTCAGGCGCCGCTGAAGGTCACCAAGGTAGCGGCGGGCCATTATCGCGGCCGCCTGCCCATCGGCCAGAATCAGGGCCTGTTCCGCATACGCCCGCTGGTGGAATCGCGAGCCTTTCCAGAGGTTGGCTTTTACCGGCAGGAAGACGAAATGCAGGAATATGGCAACAACGAGCAGTTGCTGCGTCAGATTGCGGCATCCACCGGCGGCCGTTTCAACCCCAGGGCCCGAGACGTTTTCGATGCCGGGGGGCGCAGTATCCGCTCATCTATGGAATTATGGCCGGGGCTGCTGGCGTTGGCGCTGCTGCTGAACCTGGTGGAACTGGTTTTAAGAAAGTGGAAGGGCCTGGTGGAGGCCCTGCATCTGCGGCCGCAAACGGCGTGATTCTGTGGGGCAACTTGGAAAGCTGCGCGGCGGTTGCCAACCGCCGCTCCGGGCGCTTTTAATCGTGCGGGCCAGTTCGATAATGTAGAGCCCATATCGCTGGTAGATATTCTACCTTCAAATATCATCTTGAGGGTAGACGTCCAACCTTCAATTTGGTTAGCTGGAGGCCTCGTCCTGTGTGCCGCAGGGTGGCCCCAGGATTCTCTTTGCGGTATGAATAGTGCTTGGTCCATTCCGGACCTTAGCAGAGGGAGGCTGGCATGAAGATGTTCAATTTCGCCGGGCCACTGGCTGTAGGAGTGCTGCTAATGCCCGCAGCGTGGAGCCAGGAAAAACCGGCGGCGCCGGCCCAGCCGCAGTTTGAAGTGGCGTCGCTCAAGCCCAATAATGGGTGCGAAAACACGCCCAGGTCCGGGCACTTTAGTCCCTCTCCGGGGCGGTTGGAGATGCCGTGCGTTAATCTGCAAAATCTTATCCAGGCCGCCTTCGGCACGTTCGGCGACGGCGTCAGCATAAACACGCAGCCGCTCCCGATGGAGGGCGGGCCTTCGTGGATGCAGTCCGAACATTACAGTCTGTCGGCGAAGGGCGACGGACCGGTACGCACGGAAATGCTGGCTGGGCCGATGCTGCAGGCGTTTCTCGAAGAGCGCTTTCGGTTGAAGACCCATCGCGAGACGCGGGAGAAGCCGGTGTATACCATGACCGTGGGAAAAGGCGGCCTCAAAGTGGAGCCGTTGGCCGAGGGCGCGTGCACGCCCCTCGATCTGACGCATCCGCCGCCGCCGCCGAAACCGGGCGATCCCCCACCGAACCTCTGCGGCGTCATGATTATGGGACCCGCCGGGAAAGGGGACATGATGATCGAAGTGCGCGGGTCGACTATGACGCAATTCGCGCAGCGGCTCTCGGGGCGCGTGGACCGCACCATCGTCGATAAGACGGGCATTGCAGGCAAGTTCAATTTCCATTTGGAGTTCACGCCCGATCCCTATATGCTCGGCCAAGCCGTCCCCGCGGGCCGGGGAGGGAATGTGGATAATGCAGCCAATCCCGGCAATCCAGCGCCGTCCCCCGACCCAGGGCCAAACCTCTTCGTCGCCCTGCAGGAGCAGATCGGATTGAAGCTTTCGTCCGATAAGGGGCCGGTCAGTTTCTTGATCATCGATCACGTGGAAAAGCCGACGGAGAATTGATGCCCATGTGCCATGACGCGACGTAGTGCGGCGCCAGGCGATTCACGTACCAGGCGGCATGCCAATCTGCCCACATGGTAAACTAGCAAGAGTTATGGCAATTCCGAATGTGAAGCGGTTCCGGCCCTTTTGCCCGACCTGCAATGATAGTTTCACCCTGATGGCCGTGCTGCCCCGAACGGCGGACGTGGACAAGTACCTGACTGAAGCCGTGGCGCGCCACGATCACAAGGCGTTCCAGGAATCCAAGAATCTGCACGTCAAGGTCCGCGTCGGCCAGCAGAAGCAGAAGAAGGCCAAGTAGTTATTACAAGCGGGCCTGCAGGATCCGCAAGGCGCGCAATCCCTCCTGCGCCACTTCGGTATCGGTGTCGTTGCTGAGTTTCTGAAGTGGCGCAACGCTATCCTTGTCTCCACTCCGCGCCAGCACTCCGGCCAGGCCGATCTTCTCGTCTTTGGTGCCGGTTTGCATCGGCCCGTAAAGCGAATTGCGAACCTGCGGGTCACGGGCCAATTCCACCAGGAACGGAAACGCCTCGCCTTTGTAGGCTACCGAGTTCAGCGTGTTGATCAGGTATTGCAACGGGCTGAACTCGCTCAACTCCGTCTTGCCAAGCATCACCTCGGCGAAGGCCAGCGAAAGCCGCGGCGCCGGTTTGCCTTCGTCCTGCCAGGCCTTCTCGAGCATGGGCAGATCGCTCGGATTGCGCAGGCGCGCGTAGCCCTCGGCCGCGGCGGCGCGTATCTTCTCGTCTTTATCCTGCAGGGACTGCGCGTATAAAGAGCGGCTCTGCTCAGACGGCAGCATGGCAATCGCGGTCAGCGCCGCGCGCCGAACCTTGGCATCCTTGGCGCGGTTCAGCACATCGGTGAGCTCCGGCACGGCGTCCTTGTTGCGCAAGAGACCGGTGGTCTCGATGGCCGCCACCTGTACCTTCGGATTGAGATCGTGCAGCAGGAAAGTGATTTGCGGGCCGGCCGATTCGTCGCGGATCTTCTGCAGGGCCACCAGCGATTCGTACAGCACGGCCGTGTCTTTCGACCGCAGCGCTTTCAGTAGATCGGGCACCGCGCCCTTGCCGCGCAGCACACCCAGGCCGCGCGCCGCACTAGCCCGCGCCTCCATGCTTCCGCCGCCCGAAACCAGGCTGCCCAGCGCCGCGATTACGTCGGGGCGAACCGCGATGAACGGGTCGATCACCTGATCGTTGGTGTCGGTGAATTTGCCCTTGATGCCGGTGCCAACGCGCCGCAGCGACGCGCCGAAACCCGTCTGGACGTAGCCCGGGTAGATAGAAATTCACCAGGCCGTCGATCGCCGGAATCTGAACTTCGGGCTGGTTGTCCCGGGTGGCGATGATCAGCGGGTCGAGACTGCGCACCGTGCCGATTTCGGTGATCTGCTTGACCGCCTCCACGCGGACGGCGGTGGTCGGGTTCTGCAGTAGTTCCTGAAGCCTGGGCAGGGCGGACGAACCGCCTTTGGCGATCTCGCGAACGTCCTTGGGACGAACGTCTTGTGCGCGCAAGAGCACGGGCAAGAGAGCTAGCGAAGCCAGGAGGAGAAGTGGCGCGCGATTGGAATGCATGTTTCTATTATCGTCCGGTGTGGGGTTTTAGGACGCGTTGCTTTTTAGTTGGCCGCAGGCGGCATAGATATCCAGGCCCCGCGGCTTGCGGATAAAGCACGGCAGCCCGCGCTTGACGATCTGCTGAAAACTGGCCACACGCTCCGGGTCAGGTGTCTCGAACGCAATGCCGGGGCCCGGATTGAGCGCAATCAGATTCACCTTGGCATTCAAGTGCGCCAGCAGCCGGACCACGCGGCGCGCATCCGCGTCACTGTCATTCACGCCTTTCAGCAGCACGTACTCGAACGTCAGTTTTTCCCAGGGCCGCAGCGGATAGGCCTTGCAGGCGTCCATCAGATCTTTCAAATGGTACTTGCGCGTGATGGGCATGATCTCCTGGCGCGACTCCTCGGTGGAGGCATTCAGTGAGATGGCCAGTTTGGGCCGCACCGCCTCTCGGCCCAGTTCCTCAATCTTGGGGACGATCCCGGCGGTCGACACCGTGATGCGGCGCGGCGAAAGCGCAAACCCGCCGGGGTCCAGCAGAATCCGCGTGGCCTTCACCACATTGGCCAGGTTGAGCAGCGGTTCGCCCTGCCCCATCATCACGATGTTCAGGCGGCCGCCATCCTGGCGCAGACGGTTCTCGCGCGCCACCAGTAGAACCTGCCCCACAATTTCGCCGGCCGTCATGTTGCGCTCCAGGCCGAGCAGCGCGGTCATACAGAACTTGCAATCCACCGCGCAGCCTACCTGGCTCGAAATGCAGATGGTGTCGCGTTCGCCTTCGGGCATCAGCACGGTTTCCACGGTGCGGCCGTCCTCCAGGCGCAGCAGGTAGCGGCGGGTTCCGTCGGCAGACTGGTAAAGCTGCGCCACTTCGGGCAGACCGATGGCGTGCCGCGCGGCCAGGTCTTCGCGCATACGGGCCGGCAGCGTTGAGATCTGCACGAAATCCGACGCCTGCCCGCGATAGATCGCCTGGTAAAGTTGTTGCGCGCGGTATCCTGGCTGGCCGGGTCCCAGGGCCTCGCGGAGGTCCCCCAGATCCATGCCCACTAACGGTTGGGCCATTCCATTTCAGTTTAGCGAATAGCTTTGGAGAATAGCGGTATGATCGAGTTCTGGAGACGATTATGGCGGATGAACTGAATCGGCGCAATTTTCTCAAAGCGGCCGCGATTGCCGCGGGACCGGCTGTGATCACGGCGCGCGGCGCCAATGACAAGGTCAACATCGGCTGGATTGGCGTGGGTACGCGCGGCTATGCCGGGTTGGACTGGCTGCACACGGCGGCAGCCAACGAAGTCAAGATCACCGCCATCTGCGACACCTATCAAGGCAATATTGCCCGCGCCAAAGACCGCATGCAGACCATCTGGGGCAACACGCCGGCCACCTACAACGACTATCACCAGCTGCTGGCCGACAAATCCATCGACGCCGTTTACATCATGACGCCCGAGCATCTGCACCATGACATGACGGTCGCGGCGCTCAAGGCCGGCAAGCACGTGTATATCGAAAAACCGCTGGCCCACACCATCGAAGAAGGCTTCGATATCGTCAAGGTCTGGCAGCAATCCGGCAAGATAGTGCAGGTGGGCACGCAGAATCGCAGTTCGTCGCTTTATAAGAAAGCCAAGGAACTGGTCAAGCAGGGCATGATCGGCGACGTGCACTATGTCCGCGCTTTCTGGTATCGCAATTCGCTGCCGGACGATCCGGCCTGGCGCTACGCGATTCCCGCCCGAAGCCACCCCGCAGAACACCGACTGGGCCAAGTTCCTGGGCACCGCGCCCAAGCACGACTGGGACCCGCAGCGCTATTTCCAGTGGCGGCTCTACTGGGATTATTCAGGCGGCATCTCCACCGACCTGCTGGTGCACCAGACCGACATCGTCAACTTCATGCTCGACAAAACCGTGCCGAAATCCTGCATGGCGTCCGGTGGAATCTATCGCTGGACCGACAAAAAGGACGACCGCGATGTGCCCGATTGCCTGAGCGCCATCTACGAGTACGGCAATAATTTCCACATCAACTACTCCTGCTATTTCGGCAACGACCATTACGGCTACGGCGAGCAGTTGTGCGGCAATGAAGGCACCATCGAGGTGATGAACCGCCAGGACCTTTATTTCACGCCCGAGAGCTACCGCGGCAAGGCGCCCGACAATATCAAGAATCGCCAGCCCATCCATCTAAACGGCAAGAACGATTTCAACGAGTCCGACGGCGCCATCAACCACTTCCGCAACTTCATCCAGTCCGTGCTCGGCAATGAGAAGCCTATCGCTCCGCCGCCCGTGGGCCAGCAGGCGGCCATCTCCGGCCACATGGCGACGATCTCGTTCAAGAACCAGAAGAAAGTCATCTGGGATGACGCTGCCAACAAGTATCACTTCGCTTGAACCGGCGCAAACCGAGCCGCGACCGTCAGGGAGCGATGTTGCCCTTGCCCAAACCGACCCGCGACCGTCAGGGAGCGATATCCGCCTGGATCGTCAGCCGCAACGTCGATCTCTCGCTGATCATCGGCAGCGCCCTGGCCGGTTACGTCTACCTGGTGCTCTTCACCGCCGTCCACGTGAAAATCTCATACCTGTGGTGGTTCTGGTCGGTGGGCTTCGACGGCACCCACATTTTTGGAACCGCCTCGCGCACCTTCTTCGATAGCGAAGCCCGCGCGCGCAGCTCTAAACTGCTGTTCGGCAGCCTGCTGTTCTTCTTCTCCCTCGGGCCGCTAATGGTGCTGGCCGGCCTCAAGGGTTACCTCGCCCTGCTGGTGGGTGTGTGGGCCTACTATCACGTGATTCGCCAGCACTACGGTTTCATGGTGCTCTACAAAGTGAAGAACCGCGACCTGCGCCCGCTCGATAACCGGCTAGACCGCATCTTCATGGGCCTGATGCTGATCTTCCCGCCGTTCCATCGATTCTTCCTCCACCATCCCGGGGAACTCGGCCTGAAGTTTTCCTTCGCCCCGGCGGAACCCCTGCTGTGGACCCTCGTCGCAGCCACCGCCGCCTTCTATCTGGCGCGCCAGGCCGTGCGTTACCGGGCCGGCGATTCGCTCGACGTTCCCAAGCAGTTGCTCTTCGCCGCCATCATTCCGCTGCACTGGCTCACCTTCGCGTACATGAGCTGGCAGGCAGCCGTGCCCACCGTTACCATCGTTCACAATCTGCAGTACCACGCCCTGGTATGGTTTCACAATCGCAACCGCTACAGCGGCGCCGCCGGCAGCCAGCGCCACGGCCGTATCCCCGCCGCCGTGGGCCGAAGTCTGCTGGCCTATGCCGCCGCCGGGCTGGTGTTCAGCCTGGCATACCGCATTCCGGGATTCCAATTAGGCCAGGTGTCCGACCTGGCATTCGGATTTTTCTGCGGCTTCGGCCTGACGCACTACTACCTCGACAGCCGCATCTGGCGCGTGCGTCACGACCCGGGTCTCCGCGAAGCCCTGCAGTTAGCGTAGACTTACCGAGCTTTCCCGGTAGCGCCGGCAATCTTGTTGCCGGTGGGTTTATTAACTAAGTGACATTGGGCAGTTTCGCCTGCCGTCTTATCTTACCCATTTCCCGCATTCAAGCTTCGGGCCGCCTTGACCATGGCCAGAAACCGATGCGCCAGTTCCTGTATGCGGTGCGACTGCCGGCGTTGAATCGCCTCTAGCGGAATCAAATCCTTGCCCACCCCAATGGCGATCGCTCCGGCCAGGATGAACTCGGAAGCAGTTTGCTGGTTCACGCCTCCCGCGGCAATCATGGGCACGTCCGGGAATGGCTTTTTCAGAGCCTTGATGTAAGTGGCGCCGCCGACCTGCGAGCAGGGAAAAATCTTCACGAAATCCGGGCCGGCCTTCCACGCCGCCATCACCTCGGTCGGCGTCAGAGCGCCCGGCAGCACCACCACATTTTCCTTGACCGCGAACGCCACCATCTCAAGGTCGAGCCCCGTGCTGGTCAGGAAGCTTGCGCCGGCATTGAGACAGCGGCGGGCCGTGTCCACATCGAAAACCGTGCCGGCTCCCACAATCAAATGCGGGCTATGGCGCGCCAGATCGGAAATCACTTCGATGGCCCCCGGCACCGTCATAGTGATTTCCACAATGGGAATGCCGGCGGCCGCCACCACCTCCGCCGCGAAGCGCGCGTCTTCCGCGGAAGACAGGCGAAGGGCTGGAATGATCCCGATTTCTTCAATGCTGGTTCGAACCTTTTGCTTTTCCATCGACGCTCCGTGGAAGAATCGAACCTCTTGAGAATATCGCGATTTGAGAATATCCCGATTGGCCGCTAGCCGGGCTAACCGCTCTTTAGCGCTATTGACCCACGCTCACCTGCATGATCTTGCCATCCGTGCGGCTGGCAATGTAAAGCATGCCCGCCGTGGAATCCAGCGCCAGGCTGGTGGGGCCATTGAGGCCGTCCACCAGAACCGTTGGCACGGGCTCATTGAATACCAGCACGCGGCCCGGCGCCCCGGCCAGAAAACTGGTGCTGTATTCCAGCACGAAAAACTGCGGCCGGGTGCCATTGGGGCGTGGACGGTAAACAATGTCGATGGTCGGGTTCAGATAGTTGATGAACGGGGCCGTGGCGCCGGTTACCGGATCCACCTGCAACACTTTGGCATTACCCCCGGTAAACGGGAAGCCGGTGAGGAACGTCACCAGCAATTGGTTGCCGTACGCGCGAATGCTGTCGGGCACAGCGTCCACTACCGGCGGCGGAGTGGTACCCAGGTTCGGAAGCTTGGGAAAACTCACCAGCGTCCGTTTGCGCCCGGTAGAGATATCCACCTGGTGCACCAGGTTGAGTCCCGCGTCGGCGATGTACAGATGGCTGGGGTCGGAATCCAGCCTGGCGATGCCATATGGGTGGGAGTGCTTGATAATCTCCGTGGCGTCGGGCCGGAAGCGGAACTCGGAAAGCAATGTGACCGTCGCCGTGTCGCCCGCCGAATTGGTAAGGGCCACGGGTTTGCCATCAAACAGCGTGGTGTGATCGGCCAGCGCCAGCGTGAAGCCGCCCGTAATATGGTCCACGCTTTGCGAAAAATCCACCTGCAGCAGCGTGTCGAAGATCGGGGATGAAATACCGCCCAAGGTCGTGTTGACGATGGTCGTGCCTTGTGCGGTGCCATTGGTATAGAGATTGCCCTCACCGACGGCGATGTAGAGCGTGTTGCCGTTTAGCAGCAAACCATTGGGACCATCCGCATCGCCGCTCGGAGGCGAGGGGCCTGAGGGTAGCCCATCGATCAGCGTGGTGCGCAGGCCGCTTGAGCTGATCACGGAAATCCGGCCCGAATTCGCGGTGGTCCCGGTTTCAGCGGCCAGCAGGGTTCCAGCCGAAGCTGTGATGATCTTCGAAGGATTCAGAAGACCGGTGGCGAAAACGGTGGCCGACTGCGCGGAACCCAAGCCTGCGGACAAGCCGAAGAGTGAGGTGAACGTCAAGAGTCGTGTAAGTTTCAGATTCATACCCGGCGGAATATAGCACAAAATCACTGGCATCGTTGGAGGTGCTCCGCACACTCCCGAAGTATCATTCGGCTATCATTCGGCTATTGACGGCAATTCCCATTTGTCTTACAATGTTTGACAAATGGCGAAACCCGATTCCCTCGGCCAGTTCGAGCAGTTGGTTCTCACCGCGATTCTAACCCTCCGCGACGATGCTTATGGCGTCACCATCCACGCCAAGGTGGGCGAATTAACGCCGTCCAAGGCGGTGTCTCTCGGCGCCATTTACGTCACCTTGGATCGCCTGGAGGACAAGGGTCTGGTCGCGTCCTGGCTCTCGGAGCCTACACCGGAGCGCGGCGGCCGGGCCAAGCGCTGCTACCGCCTGGAAGCTCTCGGTGAGCGCGCCTTGCAGGAATCGGCAGTCACCGCCAAACGCATCTGGGATGTGGCCGCGGAGGTCTGGGGAAAAGAGTGGGCCAGGGAGTGGGGCAAACGCTGGGGAAAGGAGGCCGGCTAATGCCGCCGAAGCCGGTTCCCTCCAGGGCTCCCTGCACGGCCGCGGAATGTGTCGTGGCATTCCTGCTCCCACCTGCCTGCCGCGAGTCCGTGCTCGGCGACCTTTATGAACGATACACGTCGCCGCGCCAGTACCTGCTGGATGCGGTTTGCGCCGTGCCTCTGGTGGTGTTTAGCCGGATACGCCGGACCACGGACCTTCGGGTGCTCCTGATGGAAGCCTCGGTCCTGTACCTGTCGTTCCTGGCGGCGGCAAGATATATGGATTCGGGATTTCTATCTGATCCACGGGGCATGTTTCGTTTAGCGATTCCTCCGGCCGCGGTGCTGGTTGCCTTAATGCTGGGCGACGCCTACGCCGATCCGCGAAAGCCCTCCGCCGTAAAGCCCATCCGGGGAACCGCGCTCGCCGTTGGATTCGCGCTCTTCTTACAGGCCCTGCTCTCGATGGGCAACCGGGAATTAGCGCTGCCGTTTTGGATCCTGCTGTCGGGCGGAGGCGCCAGCCTGCTGCTGGTTTCCGCTTTGCGGCTGTTATTTCCGCCGGTTGCCGACGTGCCCCAATCCGCCAGCGGACCCGCCTTTTGGCAGGAACCATGGAGTGAACTTATGAATCCCAGGCAAAAGACGCTCATATTCTGGATTGTCCTGGCCGGCGTGGGGATGAAGAATCCTCCCCGGTGGTGGGGTCCCACCGGAGCAGGCCCAGCCTAAGCCAGAGGTGGGAGGTGGGGCAGGCGGTTTCGCCGAATGCCGCATAGTTTTCCCAAACTCGGACACTCTGCACAGATTGCGGGACGACACTCATCTGAGACGGTCTTCAGTAAACCTGGAGATTCCGTAACGAGCTTTCCCTGTAGCGCCGGCAATCTTGTTGCCGGTGGGTTTTTCGTTATCCGGCAAGTACCGGCAACAAGATTGCCGGTGCTACCGAAAACTAAGTGACATTGAGGCGCTTTCGCCTGCCAGATCACCATCCGAGCCGCGCGCGTAAGCAAGCGGTTTCCAAGCTGTCCTTAAACGTTTTTAGCGTCTTCGCGAGAAACACTTTCTCCTTCCCCGAACTTCCCCGGCTTCTGACCCCCGATTTCCGCTATCTTAGAAAGTGCATGAAAAATTGGAGAGCCATCGCCCAAGCCCAGGGCCTCCCATTGTCCCCCAGCGACCTGGACCGCATAACGCCGCCGCTCGACGCTCTGGAAGAAGCCTTCCGGCCCCTCATCGGCGACCTCACGCCTGACCTCGAACCCTGCGTCGAATTCAGCGTCGCCACCCCGGAGGACGCCCAGTGAATATCCGCACCGCCGCCGAAGCACTGCGCGCCCGGCAGGTCTCGTCCGTGGAACTAGCCGCCGCGGCCATCGCGCGCATCGACCGTGACAACGCCACGCTCAAAGCCTTCATCACGGTCACTTCCGAACAGGCCATGCAGCAAGCCCGGCAGGCCGATTCCGAACTGGCATCCGGCCATGACCGCGGACCGCTTCACGGCATACCCGTGGCCGTGAAGGATCTGTTCGCCACCCGCGGTGTGCGCACCACCGGTGGTTCCAAGGTCTATGAGAACTGGGTTCCCACCATAGACGCCGCGGTGGTTGAGAAATTGCAAGCGGCCGGCGCCGTGATGCTGGGCAAACTCAACATGCATGAGATGGCATATGGGATCACCTCCGCCAATCCGCACTTCGGCGCCGTGCGCAACCCCTGGAATGCCGAGCACAGCCCCGGCGGGTCGAGCGGCGGTTCGGGCACAGCCGTCGCCACCGGCATGGTCTTTGCCGCTATGGGAAGCGATACCGGCGGCTCCATCCGCATACCGGCTTCCTTCTGCGGCACCGTGGGCCTGAAGCCGACGTACGGCCGCGTCAGCCGCTACGGCGGTCTGCCGCTGTCTTACAGCCTGGACCACATGGGGCCGCTCACCAGCACGGTCCGCGACGCCGCCCTGGTGCTGAATGCCATTGCCGGTTACGACCGCCGCGATGGAACCTCCTCCCGCCGCCCGGTGCCTGACTACGTCCCTGAGGATGGTTGTGGGATTCAAGGGGGTCCGCATCGGTGTCCCGCAGAATTTCTTTTTCGATCGCCTCGAGGGCGATGTAGAATCCTCGGTCCGCAGCGCCATCGCGCGCGCCGCCGCGTTAGGCGCCGTGGTTAAGCCGATCGTGGCAAAACCGTTAACCGACATGGCGGCTCTTAACGCGGTGGCCCGCATCGTCCTGCTGGCAGAGGCGTCCGCCGTTATGGAACCCTTTCGGGAGCGGCGCGAACTCTTCGGGCCCGACGTTTTGACGCTGCTCGATCAGGGGCGGCTCCTGCCGGCAACCGACTACGTAAACGCCCAGCGTTTACGCCGCCGCATGCAGCGCGAGTTCAACCAAATCTGGACCGAGGTGGATTGTCTGCTCACCCCCACCACTCCCAACACCGCCCCGCGCATCGGTCAAACCACGGTGCGCTTCGGCGGCCACGAAGAGGACGTGCGGCTCGCCACCACACGCCTGCTGCGCGGTATCAATGCCCTTGGCCTGCCTGCGCTTTCCATGCCCTGCGGGTTGAGCGCCAACGGCAATCACGCGGGCCTGCCCATCGGCCTGCAGATCGCCGCACCGGCATTCCAGGAGGCCCTGATTCTTCGCGTGGCCGCCGCGCTCGAAGACAGCGGTGTCGGCATTCCGCCCTGCCCGGTCGGTTGAGCATGGTCCGTTTGGGCTAACAAGGCCAGGTACGGAATTAACCTTAGGTACTAGCTTTATGTTATTCATTCAAAGTTAATTCCGCTACTTGGAAGCGTATTCCGGGGTTTCCAATCCCCATAGTCAGGCTAACCCTCAGATGGGTCAATCTGTTACAAGCCTAAAGAGGCTCTCCTTCGAGGTGGTGCTATAGTGGTCTGTAGGAAACCCCCGCGACGATTAACCGTAAAGTGTTGAAAAAGCCTTTACGACTCAATAAAATTAACCCGACCTTAACTTGGTAGGTGAGTTGCTCTTTCCAACTCAGCTTACGCAAAGATTGGCGATTTACTTTCCTGAGGAGCGTGTTTATGAACAAGACTGGATTAGTAGTGGTTCTTGCATTGTTGGGCTTGGCCACCTTGAGTTTCGGTCAGGCGACTGATTCCAACCTGGTTGGAGTGGTATCGGATGCTTCCGGTGCAGCGGTGCCCGGAACGGCCATAACGGTCACCAATAAGGATACCGGAGTAAAGTATACGGCCGTCACCAACTCCGCCGGCGAATATCGCCTGAATAACGTTCCGGTTGGCCGGTATGACGTCTCAGCGGCCAAGAGCGGCTTTACCACTACTACGCTGGCGGGCCTCCAGTTAGATCTGAACCATACTTCCTCAGTGAACCTCACGCTGGCAGTGGGTTCCGTCAGCACCACTTTGGAAGTATCGGAAGCGGCAGCCACCATCGATACTTCGACGGCCCAATTGCAGAATACCTACGACTCCAGAACCGCTATCGATGTGCCTTCGGCTGGCACCTCCAAGGTAATCAACGGGGCGGGCATCTATAACCTCAGCCTGCTCGGCGCCGGTGTAGCCTCCTCGGGCGGCGTGGGTCAAGGCGTTGGCCCTAGCGTTGCAGGACAGCGTCCGGAAAACAACAGCTTCTTCATTGACGGCGTCAACAACAACGACGGCTACGTCACCGGTCCACAAGTCTACGTTTCGAATGAGGCCATCTCACAGTTGAACGTGGCGCAAAATCAGTTTAGCGCCGAGTTCGGCGGCGCCTCGGGCGGCGTTTTCAATGTAATCGTCAAGACCGGCACCAACCAGATCCATGGCTCCCTTTTTGAATACATGCAGAATCGCAAGCTCAACGCCCAGGATTATTCGCAGGTTGTACAGGGGCTGACGTCCAACCCACGCTTTGACAGCAATCGCTTCGGGGCAACCATCGGTGGCCCCATCAAGAAGGACAAGCTCTTCTATTTCGGCAGCTTCGAGTACAACCCATTAGGGCAGGCATCCAGCCCGGGCCAACCCGTAACCGCTCCCACCGCAGCGGGCATTACCGCGCTGAATGGCATCCCCGGCCTCAACAAGACCAACCTGGGCATTTTTCAAAAATATGTCCCGGTCGCCGGCACAGTCGACCCTTCCAATCCTATAGTAGTGAATGGCGTCAACATTCCGAGCGGTCTGCTCTCTTTCGCCTCGCCGAACTACAACAACGCGTATCACGCCATTGTCGCTATCGACGCTAACATCAGCAGCAGAGATCAGATTCGCGGCCGTTACATCTACGACAAGAGCGTTGGCATAGATTTCAACGCCGCGTTGCCCGTGTTTTACCAACCCCAGCCCACCCTCAACCACAGCGTCTCAGTGTCTGAGTTCCACAATTTCTCTCCCACCGTCGTAAATGAATTTCGCATCGCTTATAGGCGCAACAACGCCAACATTTCGGCCGGAAACTTCCAGTTCCCCGGCTTGGACGCGTTCCCGAACATCTCCTTTGACGATCTCGGACTGCAGTTGGGGCCCGATCCCAACACACCCTCCGGCTCCATCGCCAACTCCTCTTCGATCCAGGACAACATTACCAAGGCATGGGGTCGGCATACCTTCAAGGGCGGCTACAGTATCGTCGACACCATCTTGACCGGTACCTTCGTGCAGCGCGCCCGTGGCGATTACGACTACGCAAGCCTCGAGGAGTATTTGGTCGACAACCAGCCGACAGGCAGCGCCTTCGGCACGCCCTCCAGCGGCGAACGCAGCGTCGGCGCCAAGAATGGCGTTCCCTTCGGCAACTTGCAGCACGCAGGCTATTTCAATGACGACTGGCGTGTTCGCCCCAACCTGACGCTCAATCTGGGGGTCCGCTATGAGTACGTCACGGTTCCGGTGGGTTCGCGCGCGCAACAATATAGCTCCATCGCCAACGTCCCCGGCGTGATCACTTTCGCCGCTCCCCAGTCTACGAAGAATGACTGGTCGCCGCGCATCGGTTTTGCATATTCGCCGGGAACCAGCGGCAAGTGGTCCATCCGCGGAGGTGCCGGCCGGTCGTTCGATAATACCTATATCAATCTCAACCAGAATGCGTCGCCGCCGTACTACCAGACCACGGTCGATGTGAATAGCGCGGCGCCTGTTACTAATTTCCTGGCGAATGGAGGCATAAGCGGAGCTTTGCCGCCTCAGGCAACCCAGGCACAGGCACGCGCGGCAATCGCGTCCTACACGTGGGACCAGCATCGTCCTTACGCCCTCACCGGATCCTTGAGCGTACAGCGTCTCCTCGGCAAAGATTATGTCGTCGAAGCGCGTTACGTCTATACCAAAGGCGTGCATCTCTATAACCAGACCCGCCTGAACGTGGTCTCTCCGGTAACCGCCACCCGAAACATCCCGACCTACTTTACAATGCCCACGGCGGGTCAACTGTCGGCTAACACCCTAACCCTTGGCGCACTCAAGTCAACAGTGCTTCCCGGAACTACGGCCGCCGAACCGTGGAACAACCTGGCCGTTTACGGGTTCCAACAGGCCATCGTCGGATATATTCCATGGGGAAACTCGCGGTATAACGGTCTGGCGCTGCAGATGACCAAGCGCTACTCGAAAAACTTCTCTTATATCTTCGCTTACACCTGGAGTCACAATTTTGACGATTCCACGGCGACCAACTTTTCCACCATTCTGTCGCCCCGCCGGACTCAGGATTTCCAGAACCAGCGCGCTGAATGGGCTTCTTCGGCGCTCGACCGCCGCCATCGCCTCACTCTGACCCCGTTTTACGACTTCAAGCCGTTCCAGGACAAGAGCTGGCTGCTGAAGAATATCGTCGGCAACTGGAATATTTCCGGCACCTATACGTTCCAATCTCCGGAATATGCCACGGTTCAGGACGGTATCGACGCCAATCTCAACAACGATTCCACGGGCGACCGCACCATCATCAACCCGGCCGGTTCGGCCAAGATTGGCAGCGGCGTCAGCGGTCTCAATTCCGCCGGCCAGGTGGTTCCCGCCGGTAGTGCCAGTATCGTTGCTTACGTGGCCACCAATCCCAACGCCCGGTACGTCGTGGCGGGCTCCGGTGCGCTTGCGAACGGCGGCCGCAATTCATTCCCGCTGGGCCGCACCAATAACATCGACGCCTCCCTGATGAAGAAGCTCAACTTCACTGAGACCAAGAGCTTGAGTTTCGGAGCGCAGTTCTTCAATCTGTTCAATCACTCGCAATTCGTTGGCGGCTACCTCTCCGACGTTCAAGCCTATTCGACAGCGGCGATCAGCCGCAACTTCCTGGTCCCCAACAATGCGGCCTTCGGACAGATCAACAACTTCTTCCCCAGTAACTCGCGCCAGCTGCAGCTGGTTGCACGAATCGTTTTCTAAAGTTTCTCCAAATCTCAAGACCCTGAGGCGCCCCTACCGGGCGCCTCTTTTTTTGGTATCGCGACAGCAAATGACCTCTAAACCTAACGCACGGTTCGCCTTACCTATCGCAGTCCTGCTGTTTGGCCTGACCGGAACCGGGGCTACGCCGGAATTGGGTTCGTTCCGCTTCGTGATCCTGGGCGACCGGACGGGCGAAGCCACCCCAGGTGTTTACGAGCGTGCCTGGCAAGCGGCGGCGGCCGGGCATCCGGCTTTCGTAGTCAGCGTCGGAGACACAATCGAGGGATTGAACGACGCAACCGCGCCGGCCCAGTGGCTGCAGGTGGAGCAGATCCTCAAACCTTACCGGCTCTTTCCCTTCTACTTCACGCCCGGAAACCACGACATCTGGTCCACCGCATCAGAGCGGCTGTTTCGAAAATACGCCGCGCACCCGCCGCACTATAGCTTCGACTATGGACAGGCGCATTTCACGGTCCTCGATAACAGCCGGACGGAGGAGTTTTCGGCCGATGAGCTGGCTTTCCTGGAACAGGATTTGAAGGCCCACGCGGCGCAGCCAGTCAAGTTCATCTTCTCGCACCGGCCATCCTGGCTGGTCGGCGCGGCACTCCAGAATCCCAACTTCGCTTTGCACCAGCTCGCCCGGCAATACGGAGTGCAGTATGTGATTGCCGGCCACCTCCACCAGATGCTGCGCCTCGATCTTCAGGGCCTGACGTACATCTCGATGCCGAGTTCCGGCGGACACCTGCGCGCCTCGCGAAAGTACCAGGATGGTTGGTTCTTTGGGTACGCCCTGGTGGAGGTCCATGGAACAGGCATCAACTTTCAAATTGAAGAACTGAAGCCGCCCCACGGCCAGGGCCGCGTTACGCAGCCGGCAGATTGGGGCATGCTTGGCCTGGTTGAAAAGGAAGCCTCAATGGCAAAGTAGCCAACACGCGGAGGTCAGCCGCGAATGTCTCTGCTTCCTCTGCCCGCCAATCGCGGGCTTACCACTGCGAGCCCGTCCGCAAAACCAAGCCTCATTTGCTGCCTCTGCGTTTTGCTCCGCGCCTCTGCGTCTCAGCGGTGAATCGGCCCGCCCGGGCTGGCTGAAAATTAGTACCAACCGCCAGTACCGGTGAATGCCCCGGTGCGTTGTATCCTTAACTTGGAGTTGCGGTCTGCAACCGCACGAGCCCCGCATGCCCCTTGGGTCAGAAAAAGCGGTGTTAGACAACGCGCGACCGGTGCTGGGGCTGCTGCTGCTGTGCGCCGGCTTGCAGGCACAAATTGCGGTCTCGGGCCGCGTTGTGGATGAGAACGGCGCCGGTATTGCAGGCGTCCGGGTGGCCGTTACCGCCACCGCCGCCCCCGACGGGTCCCCCGTGGTTGCCTCTTCGGACCTTGCTGGTAATTTCCGTCTGAACCTAGCGGCCGCCGGAGAATACACCATCCGCGCCGAGCGCCTGGGCTTCTTCGTCTACCAGGGCCGCAAGCAGAAATTCGATCCCGGCGCGAACCAGCTCGTCATCACCCTGAACCACCTCCAGGAATTCGCCGACAAGATCGACGTCACCTATTCTCCGCCTGCCATCGACCTTGAACAAACCGCCGATCGCAAGGAACTGGCCAACACGGAAATCGAGTCCGTCCCTTATCCTGCCCCACAGGACTACCGCAACGGCCTGGCCCTCATGGATGGCGTGGTCCTGGACAACGCCGGCCGTGTGCATATTAACGGGGGCGACACGAATCAGGCCAATTACACATTGGACGGTTTCAATATCTCAGACCCGGTGACTGGCCGCCTGGAAACGCGGCTCAATATCGACGCCATCCAGACTATGGATCTGGAAAGCAGCCGCTTCTCGGCGGAGAACGGCCGGGGATCCGCAGGGGTCCTCGATCTCAAAACCAAGATGGGGGACGACCGCTGGCGTTTCGGCGGCACCAATTTCATCCCGGGCATCTCCACCGACGGCGGCCTGCACTTCAATAAGTGGACGCCGCGGCTTGAATTGTCCGGGCCTCTCGCCAAAGGGCGCGCCTGGTTCCACACCGGGTTCGACGCCTTCTATAACGTGGATACGGTCCACGGATTGCCCAACGGCCAAAATCGTACCAGCGGCCTTACCACCAGCAACCTGACGCGGTTCCAAGTCAGCCTGACTCACGCCAACAGGCTTAGCGCCAGCTTCCTCTATAACCTTGCCGACACCTCGCGCTCCGGTCTCAGCATATTGAACCCGGTTGAGACCACCACCAATATCCGGCAGGCCACGTACATGAGCACCATTCGCGATCAGCACTACTTCGCCGGCGGGGCTCTCCTCGATGTTGGTTTTGCCGATACCCGCATCATGTTACGCAACCCTTCGCTGGGCGATCAGCTTTACGAAATCACGCCCTTCGGAAATCGGGGCAATTATTTCGCCAACATGAACCGGCACTCGTACCGGCAGCAGGTAGTGGCCAACCTGTTCTTGCCTACGGTCCATTTTCAGGGTACCCACCACTTGAAATTCGGCGTTGATTTCGAGCGCGAGGCCTTCCACCAGGAGACCCTGCGGCACGATTACGAGGTACTGCGGGCCGATGGTTCTGTGGCACGGTATGTAACCTTTGAGGGCTCCCCTTACGAGGCGCGCAAAAATTTCGAGTCCGCGCAATATATTCAGGACCATTGGACGCCGCGCGAAGGCTTGGCCGTGGATGTCGGGGTGCGCACGGAATGGAATGAGATCGTCCGCGACCTGGAAGTCGCGCCCAGGGTTGGAATCGCCTGGGCGCCGCACAGCCTGCCCGATACCAAGTTCTCCGCCGGATGGGGCATTTACTACGACGCCATCAGCCTCGGCATCGTTGCCCGCCAGCAGGACCAGGTAAGTCTTTCTACGTTCTATCTGCCGGGAGGAACGTCGTATGGGCCGGTGCCCACTTCATTTCAGGTGAACGACCGCACCCTCGAAGCGCCCTACTACCATTCCGCTAGCGTCAACATGGAGCGCAAGCTTCCATTCGAATTCTACGCGCGCGCCGGGTACACCTGGCGCTACGGTCCGCGCAGCTTCGTATTTATGGACACGTCAGCCCTCGAGCCTGGCGGTCCCACACCTCTTGAGGGAGCCGTGTATCAATTATTCAATCGGCGGCAGGACCGGTATAACGCCGCGGATTTTAGCGTCCGCCGCACCTTCGCCGGACAGTTCGAATGGTTTGCCGGATACACGCGGTCGAGTTCACGATCCAATGCCGCCGTGGATTACAGTATCGATAACCCGGTTTTCGCGCCCCAAATGCCGGGGCCGTTCCCGTGGGACACTCCTAATCGCTTCCACATGTGGGGTTGGGCCCCGCTTCCCAAACGTCTGCTGCCCGCGAAACTCCAATTTCTAACGCGCAATACCACGGCTGCCTATCTGGTGGAATACCGCACCGGCTTCCCCTTCAGCGTGGTCAATGAGGAAGGCGTTTTGGTGGGCCGCCCGAACGGCACGCGGTACCCCAACTATTTCAATATCAACCTGCACTTCGAGCGCAAATTTCGCGCACTGCACTATCTGTGGGCCTGGCGTTTCGGCTACAATAATCTGACCGGAAACCTCAATCCCAACGTAGTGAACAATGTCCAGGGAACCCCCCAGTTCCTGACGTATGGAAGAGGACAAGCGCGGGCCTTCAGCGTACGATTACGCCTGTTGGGCCGCAAGTAATCTCCAATGGCCTGCCAATTGCTATAACAAATGTGACAGGAGATTGTCTTATGAAACTTACAGGAATGCTAACTCTGATTCTTGCCGCGGCCACGCTGCAAGCCGAGACTGCGCAGGAGCGACTGGCGGAGAGCGCCACGGTTTTTTCGGAGATCATGGCCACACCCGATAAAGGGATTCCCCAGGATTTGCTGGAGAAGGCGCAGTGCGTAATCATCGTGCCCGGAATGAAGAAAGCCGCATTTGTAGTGGGCGGCGAATTCGGAAAGGGCTTCGCGGAATGCCGCAACCAGGGCGGAACCGGTTGGGGCGCGCCGGCGGCGATGCGCGCGGAAGGTGGTAGCGTCGGATTCCAGATTGGTGGATCTTCCACCGACGTAGTGATGTTGGTAATGAACAAGCGGGGAATGGAAAAGCTGGCCAGCAGTAAGTTCACGCTGGGCGCTGATGCTTCTGTCGCGGCTGGTCCGGTGGGCCGAACTGCGGACGCCCAGACCGATGCTTATATGACTGCCGAAATATTGGCGTGGTCTCGAACCAAAGGCCTCTTCGCCGGTATTTCCCTTAGTGGCGCGACTCTTCGTCCGGACCAGGATTCGAACAAAGAGCTGTACGGCAGCAAGATGACCACTAAGGAAATCATCAACGGCAGCCTGGCTATCGCCGGCCGGTGCCGACAGGCTGGTAGCCGAACTGAATCGCTTCTCGATGCGCAGCAGGGAGAAGTAACCGATCGATTTTTCCGGTTTTTGCAAATTCTTTATCCGGGGGTGGCCGGCAATATCCGGTCCACCCCCGGTTGGGCTTTGTAAGTTAACTTGGTTCCATGGCGTCGCCGCCCATCCCGCCGTCCCTTGACCATCTGGTCACGCGTCCCTTCTCTTTCTATCCTCCTATCGTCAACATTGAACACAACGAGTGGCTGTTCCGCAAAGCCAGTTGGTCTGAGATCCTGGTCGTCAATTGCAAATCCGCCTCCGAAGTCTGGATACCCAGGCGGTTCGTCGGGGAAGTTTCGCGCGTCGATGACCCTGTCTTGATCGTCGGATTGAATCGCGAACTGGAGTATAAAAGCGGCATGATCGTTCCGTTCCAGCGCCGCGTTATTGAGATGCCCGTGGCTGTGGGTGGAAGCTCTCAGGCAACGAGCACGGGGGAGCGCGCCGCGCCCGCGCCTATCGTGGGTATCCGCACGGAATCCGCTACCGATACCCGCATCTTCAAACTGATCGGGGCCGTGGTGGCTTGCGCCATTGTGTTCTACGTGGTCGTGGTCAACCTGTCCCGCGGAAGAGTAGTCTTCACGCCCAAGGACCAGACCATTTTCGGATTGACCGCGCGTGACGACCGCACCGCCGTGGTCGGCAAACTGGGAGAGCCCGCTACCGATCGCTGGCAAAACGATTCGGGAACCATTCAGTACGAGGCGCTCGGATACCCGGACCGGCATCTCACCGTGATTCTGATGGGCGGCGACCGCAAGAGTGTTTTGTACGTTGGGGGCATGGACGACAGGTGGCGGCCCATCGCTTCGGTCCCGCTGCGCTCCGGGGGTTCCACTGACTCGCTACTGCGAAACCTCAAGCAGTTTTAGTTTAGTAGAGTCGTTTTAGTAGACTGTAGGGCGTGAACCTTCTGGGTCGTCTCTTCTGGGCCGCGGTGGCCTGCGCGGCTGCATTCTGCCTCGGCGGCATCGCGCTCAATCGCGGTGAGCATATCAACAGCATCTGGCTGGTGCTGGCCGCCGCTTGCAGCTATGCCACTGGCTATCGCTTCTACGCCCGGTTCATCGCGGCGCGCGTGATGACGCTTGATGACCGGCGCGCCACGCCCGCCGAGCGCCTGCGCAACGGCCACGATTTCGAACCTACCAACAAGTGGATCATCTTCGGCCACCACTTTGCCGCCATCGCCGGGCCAGGCCCCTTGGTGGGCCCCGTCCTGGCGGCTCAGTTCGGCTATCTGCCGGGAACGCTTTGGATCATCATCGGAGCGGTGGTGGGCGGCGCCGTCCAGGATTTCGTAATCCTGTTCGCCTCCATGCGGCGCGACGGCAAATCGCTGGGCCAGATGGCGCGCGAGGAGATCGGCAAGGTGGGCGGCTTCATCGCGCTCGTCACGGTGCTGCTCATCATGATCATCCTGCTGGCCGTGGTCGGGCTGGTGGTGGTGAATGCGCTGAGGGGCAGCCCGTGGGGCACGTTTACCATTGCGGCAACCATGCCCATCGCGCTCTTCATGGGCCTCTATCTCCGTTACTGGCGGCCCGGGAAAGTGCTCGAGTGCTCTGCCATCGGATTCGTCCTGGTGATGGCCAGCATCTTCGCCGGCCGGGTGGTGGCCGCATCGGCGAACCTGGCTCCGGTCTTCACGCTCAGCGCCATGGCTCTGGCCGTGGGGATCATTCTCTATGGCTTCCTCGCCAGTTCCCTGCCGGTCTGGCTCTTGCTCGCCCCGCGCGATTATCTCAGCACGTTCGTAAAGTTGGGCGTGGTGCTGATGCTGGGAATTGGAATCCTGTTCGTGCGGCCCGAACTTCAGCTTCCGGCGTTCACCCGGTTTGTGGATGGGAACGGGCCGATTTTCGCCGGCAAGATTTTCCCCTTCTGCTTCATCACCATTGCCTGCGGCGCGATTTCCGGCTTCCATGCGCTGATTTCTTCCGGCACCACCCCGAAGATGATTGCCAGGGAGTCGCATGCCTGGCCGGTGGGCTACGGCTCCATGCTGCTCGAAAGCTTCGTCGCCATCATGGCGATGATTGCCGCCTGCGTGCTGCAGCCGGGCGTGTACTTCGCGGTGAACTCTCCGGCCGGCGTGGTGGGCGCAACCCCCGCGGCGGCGGTGGCGACCATTTCCACCTGGGGCTTCCCCGTGACCGTAGCCGACATGACCACGCTGGCGCGCGACGTGGGCGAAACCACGCTGTTCTCGCGGACCGGCGGCGCCCCGTCCCTGGCGCTGGGGATGGCCCACATTTTCGCGCGCAGCGGCGGCGGGCAGGCAGTGATCGGGTTCTGGTACCACTTCGCCATCATGTTCGAAGCCCTGTTCATCCTGACCATCATCGATGCCGGCACGCGCGTGGGCCGCTTCATGCTGCAAGATCTGCTGGGCCACATTTCGAAGCCCCTGGGCCGGACCAGTTGGATGCCGGGCGTGATTGCGACCAGCGCGCTGGTGGTCGGCGGATGGGGCTACTTTCTGATTCAGGGAGTGCGCGACCCGCTGGGCGGAATCAACTCGCTGTGGCCGCTCTTCGGAATCTCCAACCAGTTGCTGGCGTCCATCGCGCTCTGCGTGGCGACTACGATCCTGCTGAAGATGCACGGCGCAAAATTCATGTGGATCACCTGCGTGCCGCTGGTCTGGCTGGTCAGCGCCACGTTCACGGCCGCCTGGCAGAAGATCTTCTCACCACTGCCGGCCCTCGGGTTTCTGGCCCAGGCTGATGGTCTTGAAGCCGCATTGCGCGCGGGCAAAGTTGCTAATGTGGCGGCCACCCAAACCCTGATATTCAATGCCCGCCTGGATGCGGTGGTGTGCGGCGTTTTCATGCTGCTGGTAGCAGTGGTCCTGATCGACTCCGTTCGCGTCTGGGTCGGAATCCTGAATGGCAGCCGGGAGCGGCAGGTGTGCGAGGCGCCGTTTGTGCTGTCCCAACTGCGGGCGGAGGAGCTATGAGCGGTCTGCGGCGATTCGGAAAACTGGCCCTGGCGCTGCTGCGCGAACTGGCCGATGAGAATGCCTACCAGCGGCATCTGGAGCGGCATGGCCGCCAGGCGTCGGGCGAGGAATGGCGCCGATTCTCCGAGGAGCGGCTGCGCGCGAAGTATGCGCGGGCCAAGTGCTGCTAGGAGAGCGAGCCAGGGCTACGGCGAACCGATTCCACAGCCGCACCCGCTGGCCGCAACTCGGGAGCGGCTCAGTATTTCACGCGCACCCATCGTCCCTTCTTCGCCGAAGCATAACCGGCCTCAAGCACGCAGCTAACTACGTAACCGTCCTCGTAGGTTTCTCTGGGCACGGCGCCCGAGCGCGCGCATTCCACGAAGTGCCGCATCTCCGCCTGGTAGCCGTATGTGAAGGCCTCCTCCGGTAAGGGGCGCGTCCATCCAAAGTCGATATCGGCCTTTTCCACCACGTATCCGGCGCTGCGCGTGGTGAAAGTTTGGATGGGAGTGCCGCGCGTCACGTCGGTGAAGATGGAGCCTTCCGAGCCGTGAATCTCGTTGCGCAGGTCCAGGCCGCCTTTTGAGGTCCAGGAAAGCTCGCAGTGGGCGATGCCCCCGCCCGACATTTTCAGAGCCAGTAAGGCGTTGTCTTCGCCCTTCGTCCGTTGGCCGTGTACCAGCGTGCCCGTCCACGCCATGGCTTCCACCACTTTGTCGTCCTTGCCGAAGAAGTATCGGGCAGCTTCAATGCAGTGCGGCGCCAGGTCGTTCATGGCGCCGCCGCCGGTTTTTTCGATGTCCCAAAAATGCGCGCTGTGCGGCCCGCTATGCGATTCGCGCGACCTGACCCAGATCACCCGGCCCACGCCGCCGCGCTCGATAGTCTCTCTCGCTTTCACCACCGCCGGCGCGAAGACCTCAGTCTCCGCATAGCCATGCAGTGCGTGCGATTTCACCGCCGCGCGGAGCATCTGCCGGGCTTCGACGCGGTTTCTGGCCAGCGGCTTGGTGCATACCTGGTTGCGCCGCACTTGCGAAAGCGCCAGTGAAACCGGCAGGTGCGCCTCATTCGGCAGAGCGATGACGAAGAGGTCTATGTCATCCCGGGCAATGGTTTTTGCGAGGTTGGCTGTGGATTCCGGAATTCCCCAACGTCCGGCGAACCTGCGGGCGCGCGCCGGTGACCGCGAGTAGTTCAGCGCCACCTGTTGTCCGTTTACATCGCGCAGGCCCTGCATGTAAAAGTCGGCCACGAACCCGGAACCGAGCATCGCGATCGATACGGTTTTCATTTACGCGTTTCTAAACCGGCGGTGCTCTCGTCCCGCGCGGCTTCCAGCCAGCCGACATCCGCCTGCGAGTCGCCGAAGCGCTTCAGGCCGGCCTCCCGCACCGCCGAGTCGGCAACCTTGGCCAGAGGCGTGTAGCGTGGATGGTGCGACTCCCTAAACGGATCGTTGCGCGCCGCGTTATAACAGGAGATCATCGACCAGCGTGGATGTTCGGAGCGATTCTGGTCGGAGCGATGCAGCAAATTGCAGTGGAAGAAAAGCGTGTCGCCCGGCTGCATTTCAACATAAACCAGTTCCAGCCGCTTCAGCGCTTCATCGACGCGCTCCAGGTCGGCGCCGGCCTGCTCGCCCGTGAGGATGTGGTCGATGCGCCCCAGGTGGTGCGATCCGCGGATCACCTGCAGGCAGCCATTCTCTTTCGTGGCCGCATCCACCGCGATCGAGGCGCTGCAGAGGAGCGGAAACAGAACGCCGTTTTGATACCAGTAGCCGTAGTCCTGGTGCCAGGCCCAGGCGCCGCCGGTCTTGGCGTCCTTCATGATCATCTTGGAATGGTAGTGGTAGACCTCGCCGTCCAGCAGCTTCTCGGCTGACTCGACAACCCGCCGGCAGCGCGCGGCCATACCGTAGATGGTGTCTCCAGGATGGTTCCAAAGCGACAGACGGACGGTGCCGCCCTCGCCATCCGCACGGCCGAACGAATGCCGGTCAAGCGCGCGGTCCTCCCGGGCGGCCCGGCCCAGCAACTGGATTTCATCCGCTTCAAACATCCCGCGGACAAGGACGTAACCGTCACTGTGATACGCGGCAACCTGCTCGTCCGTGATGGGGCCGGTAGCCATTTACAGGAGCGAATCGATGTACTTCGTGATTTGCGGATCTGTCCAATCCACGGCCTCGGCGATTTTCCTGAGCACCCGGCCCTGGCTGTCGATGATGTAAGTCTCCGGGTACATAAACGTCCCGTAGTCCTCGTGGATCTTCCTGTCGCGCGCGGTGAGAAAACCGGGATGGAGTCTCTGGAGAAAAGCGCTATAAAGCTTTTCGTCTTTATCCACGCTGACCCCCATCACGACGACGCCCTTGCCGGCGTAGGCCTGCGCGAACGCGCTGAGAGACGGCGTCTCTTGCACGCAGGGGGGGCACCAGGCGGCCCAGAAATTGAGCACCAGCAGTTTGCCGCCAAAGTTGGGCACCGAAATCGTCCGGCCATTGTCGGCAGTGATGGTGAATTCCGGAGCCGTGTCGCCCGCGACCACGACGCGCTCGTGGATGGCGGCAGAGATCACGTAAACCAGTACCACTACCAGCAGCCCGATGGCGGTCCGCAGAATTCGATCAGTTTTGACGCTCTGCATCTGGAAATCCTATAATTAAATTGTACATCGCCGACCGTCCGCTGGTGGTTCCCGGGCGTCGTAAGAAAAGGGCCCATGGTCATCACCCGCAAAGTGGAATTCTCAGCTTCGCACATCTGCCGCAACCCGCAGCTTTCGGAACAGGAGAATCGGCAGTTGTTCGGGCTGGCAGCCAATCCGCACGGCCACGGGCACAACTATGTGGTGGAAGTGAGCCTGGCTGGGGATCCCGATCCGGTGACCGGGATGGTGCTGGATCTGAAAGAGCTGAAAGAAATTCTGACGCGTCAGATCGTGGAGCCGTACGACCATCGGTTCCTGAACTATGAGGTGCCGCCTTTTGACCGCGTGGTGCCGACCACCGAAAACATCGCCCAGGACATCTGGCAGCGTCTGGAGCCGCACCTGAACGGCGGGCGCGGAAGGCTGCACGCCGTTCGGGTATACGAAACGCCCGACCTTTACGTGGATTATTTCGGAGAGCCGCGTTTCGGAGAGCAGCGTTTTGGAGACCAGCCGTGTTCCGCGTAACGCGGCGATATGCCTTCGCGGCTTCCCACCGGCTGCATTCGGGGGAATTGAGCGAAGCCCAGAACCGGCTGCTGTATGGCAAGTGCAATAATCCCTACGGGCACGGCCACAATTACGTGATCGACGTGAGCGTACGCGGGCCCCTGGATGCCGCCGGACGCGCCGTGGACATTGAACAGTTGGATGAACTGGTGAACCGGCAGGTGATCGAGCCCTTCGACCATCGAAATCTGAATGTCGAAGTGGCGGTGTTCGCGCAGGTTGTGCCCACGTCGGAGAATCTCGGGTTCGAGATCTGCCGCAGATTGAAACAGCATTGGAAGGAAGTGTTTCCGGGCGACTGGCCTAAGCTCGAGAAGATCCGCATCGAAGAGACCCCCCGAAACATCTTTGAAGTTGGAGCCGATGAAATCGAATAAGGCAGTCGTGAAAGTCATGAGTCCGAAGCCGCAGGAGCAGGCCATCGCTCCATTGATTCGGGAACTGCTGGCGCGGTTGGGCGAAGACCTGGACCGCGATGGGCTGGTTCGCACGCCGGAGCGCGTGGACAAAGCGCTGAAGTTTCTGACCAGCGGCTACGGGATGGACGTCAACAAGATCGTTAACGGCGCGCTGTACGAAGTGAAGTACGACGAAATGGTGGTGGTGAAAGACATTGAGTTTTTCAGCCTGTGCGAACACCACATGCTGCCGTTTTACGGAAAGATGCACGTAGCCTACCTGCCGCAATCGAAGGTGATCGGGCTCAGCAAAATTCCGCGGATTGTGGATATGTTCGCCCGGCGTCTGCAGATTCAAGAGCGCCTGACGCAGGAAGTGGCGCAAACCATTCAGCAGATCATCAAGCCGTTGGGCGTCGGGGTAATCTGCGAAGCCCGCCACTTTTGCATGATGATGCGCGGCGTAGAGAAACAGCATTCCGGCGCGATGACCAGCGCTATGCTCGGCGCCTTCCGCGACGGGAAGAAGACGCGGGATGAGTTTTTGGCGTTGGTGAATCACCGCGGCAACGGCTTCTGAGTATGACCGCTCCCTCACGGTCGCGGCTCCGATCAGAGCCGCGCACGTTAGTAAGCGGTTGGCGCATGCTACTTAAAGCGCGCGCCCGGTCATGCGCCGGCGCAGCAGGTCCATCGCCATCTGGCAAGAGAAGACGCGGATGCGCTGCCGGTCGCCCAGGAACTGGCGATGCATCACCAGCGTGCCGGCGGCATCGGCGAGTCCCACATACACGGTGCCCACGGGGGCGGTTTCGCTATGTGGCCCAGACGGCGCTTCAGGTCCGGCTACGCCCGTGATCGAAAGCGCGTAGGTGGAACCAGTGCGGCGGCGCGCTCCGATGGCCATGGCTTCAGCAGTGGGCTTGCTGACTGCCCCGTGCTCCTTCAGGAGCTCTGGAGTCACGCCCAGCAGTTCCACTTTCATGGCGTTGGTGTACGTGATGAATCCGCCGGCGAAGTAATCCGAACTTCCGGGCACCGAGGTGAGGCGCTCGCCCAACATGCCGCCAGTGCAACTCTCGGCCACTGAAACCGTGGCGCGGCAGCTCCGCAACAGTTCGCCCACGGTGGCTTCGAGCGGGTCCCCATTGCGCGAGTAGATGCGGTCGCCCAGGAGCAGTTCAATGGGGCCGCCGACCTCGGCCAGAAGCTCATCGGCTTGCGCCTCGGTGACGCAGCGCGCGCGCAAGTGGATCTGCAGGTCGCCGTTGGCCGCCAGGATGGTGGTGGCCGGGTTTTCGTACTTCTTGTAGACCGGTGCAATGAGCTGGTCCAGGTCTGACTCGGACATGCCGGCTACGCGCAGAAACAGCGTGCGGATCACCTGCCTGGGCACCAGGCGCGCCAGCCGCGGCAGGCACTGGCGCTCAAACATGGACTTCAATTCATGTGGCGGGCCGGGCAGCAGCATAGCCACCGCGCCCGACTCTTCCACCCATTGGCCGGGCGCGGTGCCGCGATCGTTGGCGAGGATTTCGGCGCCTTCGATGACGAACGCCTGGCGCTTGTTTACCTCAGCCATTTTGCGCTTCAGCTTGATGAAGCGTTGTTCCAGCGCATCGGCGATCTCGGGGCGAAAAACCAGCTTGCGGTCCAGAGCCAGTGCCATGGCTTCGCGCGTCAGGTCGTCTTCGGTGGGGCCCAGGCCGCCGGAAATAATCAGGATGGCAGAGCGCGAAAGCGCGCGTTGAATGGCGTCGGCCAGCCGCTCGCGGTCGTCGCCAATCACGCACTTGGTGACCACTTCCACGCCCAGGTTGTTCAACTCACCGGTGAGGTAGAGGGAGTTGGTATCGACGCGCTGGGGCGTCAGCATCTCCGAACCAACCGCGATGATTTCGGCGTTCATCAAATCAGGGCGTTCCTAATCATCCAATCAAACCAGCGGGCGGCCCTTGATGCCGACGTCGACCCGGTACAGCGCATTAGTGGTCGCCACCACCATGGCGCGCGAGGGAGTGAATGCCAGGCCCACAATTCCGGGACCGGTGAGGAACAGGTCGGCGCGCTTGTCCGGGTATATGCGTACCACGCCTTTGCGGCCGGCGATGGAGGCGGCCACGTAAAGGCGGCCCTCCTCGTCGAAGGCCATACCCTGCGGACGGCCTAATCCGCGGTAGAAGACCTCCACCTCGCCTTCGTGCGAAATGCGGTGTACGGCATCGAAGCTGGAGGTGGTTGGGCCGGTCACGTACAGGTAGCCGTCGGGGCCGAATGTCAGGTGGTAGGCGGCGATAGAAGGCTCCAGCGTGGCGAAGACGAATATCTGGCGCGTAGGGCTGATCTTGAATATGGTCCCGCTGCGGTCGCCCACGTACAGGTTGCCAATGCTATCGAAAGCCAGGCCGGTGGCCACACCCATGCCTTCCACGAAAACCGACATGTTGCCGTTGGGCGTCACCTGGTACACGAAACCGTCATAACGGCTGGAAATGTAGAGCAGTCCCTGCGTGTCAAAAACCATGGCCGTGGCATTCATCAGATCGTTGATGAACGGCTTCATGTTGAAGTTCAGGTCGATCCGGTACACCGCCACCGGGACTTTCTGCCCGCGCGAACCGCTGAAGGTGGTGTAAATATTGCCGAACGAATCGATGGCCGGGCTGGTCACCGGATGCAGGCTCTCGGCGATCAGAACGCCGACATCGCAGGCCCAGGAATCGCTCGACCCGCCGCCGCTTTCAATCACCAGTTCCCCGGCAGTGGCTCCTTCCGGAACGCGCGCGATCACGAAGGAATCGGATCCGATGATGACTGGCGCGCCCACTTCGCCGATGGTGACGCGGGGGCGTTCTGACTTCGCAAAGCCCTTCCCTCGAATCTGCAACTCGCCCCCGGCGATGGCCGCGGGTGGTGTGACTTGAGAGATTTGTGGCCTGGAGTCGGATGATTTCCGAAGAGGCATAGCTAATAGAGATTGAAACACCCTGCCGCGAATAACACAAGCGCCGCGTAAACACCGGCCATGGCGTCGTCAGCGTTGATGCCCAGTCCGCCGGGTAAAGATTCCAGTTGGCGCACTGGCGGAGGCTTAAAGATATCGAACAGGCGGAAGAGAAACAGGGCCAGCAGATAGCTCTCCCAATTGTAAACTCGCGCACCTGCCAGGGCGATCCATTGTCCCAGAACTTCATCGACCACGATGAACTGAGGGTCCTTGGATCCGTGGGCTTCGGCGGTGACGGTGGCGGCCCAAACGGCGGGATAGAAGAGCGCGGCGGCCAGCACGAGGAAGTGCCACCACGCGAAGCCGGCATAGCGGTGAAGGGCGATTGCGATAACCAGTGCCGCCAGGGAACCGGCTGTGCCGGGAGCGCGGGGGAAGTAACCGCAACCGAACCAGGTGGCGAGGACGGTGGCCAGCTTAAGCCGCATCAGTTCCGATTCGATCAGTCATCTTCATCTTGCGTCTCGGGCCGCAGGTTCGCCGGTTCAGAGAATACGTATTTTTCCGAAGCCCAGTTGCCGAGGTCGATATTGCGGCAGCGCTCGCTACAAAAAGGGAAGTCCGGGTCGCCGAGCGCGACTTCAACTTTCTTGCAGATTGGACACTTCATAAAGCGGCGCCGGGAGCGCTATGTTGATGAAACCCGACGGCACGATTCTTGGCGCAAGCTCGTCAGATTCGAGCAACGTTCCTACCACATCGTAATCGTGCGCTTCGGTGATGCGCAAACGGCGGATTTCGCCTGAGCTTGGCTCGGCGCCCTCAAAGTCGTTGATCAGGGTGACGCCATCGATCTCCGGCGCCTGCGTGGACATGCGCGCTTCCCACAACAGATCCGTCTCCTGCGACAGGCCGCTAACCAGCACCGGCACTTCAGACCCCACCAGAGCGCGGTTGCGGGCGCGTGAGATCTTTCGTTGGATGGCCATCAGGCGGCGCTTGCGGTTGTGCATGGTGCGGCCGTCCACTTTGCCATCCAGCGCGTAGCTGGCGCTGGTGTCTTCGTCGGAATAGGTGAAGACGCCCATGTTGTCGAATCTGGCGGCCTCCACAAACTGGCAGAGTTCGTCAAAATCCGCGGCAGTTTCCCCGGGAAAGCCAACGATGAAGCTGGTGCGAATCGCCACGCCCGGTATCGTGCGGCGAATGCGGTCCAACAGCCGCAGGAAAATCTCGCCGGACCCGCCGCGCTTCATGCGTTTAAGAACCGATGCGCTGGCGTGTTGCAGCGGCATGTCGATATATTTGACCAGGGCGCGGTGTTCCGCCATGGTGTCGAGCAGCTTCTGCGTGACCTTGTTGGGATAGGCGTAAAGGAAGCGGATCCATTTCTCGTTGGGTGTTTCGATTTGCGCCAGGCGCGCCAGCAGGTGTGCCAGTCCATCTTGCAGGCCGAGGTCTTCGCCGTAGCAGGTGGTGTCCTGTCCGATCAGGTTGATCTCGCGGATACCCTGCTGGAAAAGCCGTGTGGCTTCGGAGACCACCGATTCGAAGCGGCGGCTGCGGAAATTGCCGCGATACTGCGGAATCACGCAGAACGTGCAGGGGTGGTCGCAGCCTTCGGCGATCTTCATGTAAGCGAAGTGATGCGGAGTGGCCAGGACGCGCGGCGTGAGATCGTGATAAAGATACGGCTCCAGAGGCTTGCCCGCCGGTGATTTGCCAGGCGCTGCCAGACCTTCGCACAGTGCTTCACTTTCGCACAGGGCTACGATGCTGTCGAGTTCATTAGTGCCGATGAGGGCGTCGACTTCCGGCAGGTCCTTGCGAATGTCGCCGCGATAGCGCTCCACCAGGCAGCCGGCCACGATCAGTTTTTTAGCGCGGCCGATCTTCTTGTACTCGGCCATTTCGAGGATGGTATCGACCGATTCCTTTTTAGCCGGATCGATGAAGCTGCAGGTGTTCACCACCAGCACATCGGCCTGATCGGGATGCGGAGTGAGTTCGTGGCCGCGGGCCACCAACTGGCCCATCATGACTTCACTATCGACCAGGTTCTTGGGACAACCGAGACTTACAAAACCGACTTTCAATTTGTGTGTACCAGATAAACGGGAGCGCTCCTTTCAGGATAGCATCACGGCGATAAAAACTTTCGATTGGATCGGCGCCCGTAGTTTGTTTACGCTGGAGGAGTAGCAGGTTGTCCACGCCGACAGGTCCCCACCAAAACCAAATCGACGGAGGATAACCGTGAACAACAGGTGTCTCCGGCTGCTGTCCGCGCTGGCGTTATTGTTATTGCTGCGCGTTCCCGGCCGGCCCCAGGGCTTGCAATTAGCGTCACTCAAAGGAGAACTTCACGACGAGCGGCGGGAGCTGCTTACTGAGTACTCCGTAGATCTCTACGACGCACACAACAATCGCCTGATAGATCACGCGGAGGTCCGTTTCGACGGCGCCTTTGCATTCCGCAATGTACCTTTCGGCGATTACCAAATCCTTATCACGAATGCATTCGGTGCCGTTTTGCACCAGAATTTCGTAACCGTGGGCGAGCACACGCCGCCGGTCGAGATTCAATTGCCAAAAGAGCGGATTGACCGGCCGCCTTCCGGACCGGTCTCCGTAACCCAGTTGCAACATCCGCCAACGCGCAAGGCCCTTGGGGCGTTCGTGGCGGCGCAGAAGTTTTCAGAAGCCGGACAATTCGAGAAGGCCGCGGCGGAACTGGAGAAGGCCATCCGGATTTCACCGGATTATGCCGACGCTTACACCAATCTTGCCGCCCAGCATGCGCGCATGGGGCGCTTTGAGGAAGCCATCGGCGACGCCAACCACGCTATGGAACTCACCAAGCCCAATTCGGTGGATCTGTCCAATATGGCCTTCGCCCAGTACATGCTCAAGCGCTACGAAGACGCCACGCAATCCGCGCGCGCGGCCGTGCGCCTGGATCCCGCCAATAACAAAGCGCACTTCGTTTTGGGCTCGCTGCTGGTGACGCAAAGGAGCACGAGACGCGAAGGGGTGGCGCATCTGGAACGGGCGTTGCCGTCGATTCCCGCAGCCAAGGGGAACCTGGAGCTGGCTCGGCGGCAACTGGAAAAGGATGCTGCTGTCACGGCATCCAAAACACCATAGCCCGCAGACAGGCCAGGATTACTGCAGCTTGCCTCTGGCGTCCACGCGCCAGATCTCTTCCACCGTCTCGCCGCGCACTCCGTAGACTTGCTCGTGCAGGTTCACCGCCACACAGATATGGTTCGGGATCACATGAACGCGGTCGCCGAGCGAAAATTCCTGGCCGACCTGGGTGAGATCCACGTAACCATGCTCCTCGTTCATCTTGTGGAAGCGCGCGGCCGGGGCCTCCACGAGGTGGCCGAACGTCGCTTCGGCGGGATCGGCCAGGCGATCGGAAGAGAACGTCTTGGAGCCGCCATCGATAATCATGTGGCCTGGGCGCGAAGTGGAGACCACCGTGGCCAGGATGGACGCGGCGCAATCATCCATGGTGCAGCCGCCGCTGCGAATAGTATTGATGTCGTTAAATACGTAAGTGCCCGGGCGTATCTCGGTAAGGCCATCGACTTCGTGGGAGTGGAACAGCGTGGGCGTCGAACCTCCGCTGACGATCCCTACCAGGATGCCGGCGGCGCGGAAGTCCGCCAAAATCTGGCGCAATACTTCCGATAGCTGCGCCAATTGCCGCTGCCCGGGTTCGTCCATATCCTTGATATGGCCGGGATAGAAAGTGATGCCTTCAAACTTCAGGTTCGGCAGCTTCTCGATCGCCTGAGCCAGATGGAGCAGCGGTTCGCCAGGGGCAACGCCAACGCGGCCCATCCCCACATCCACTTCGGCGAGCACGCCGATTTCCACTTGCGCGGCGCGGGCGGCGTCGGAAAGCTGGCCCGCGGCTGCAACGCTGTCAAGCGCCACCGTAATATGGGTCTTGCCCGCCACTTCCGCCAGGCGCTCCAGTTTGCCGTGGCCGATCACGGGGTAAGCCACCAGCATGTCGGCCGGTTCCGCGCCCAGCATGACCTCGGCCTCGCCCACTTTGGCGACCGTCAGGCCCACGGCGCCGGTTTGCAATTGGCGTGCGCCCACGCGAATGGATTTGTGCGTCTTGGTGTGCGGGCGCAGCCGCAGTCCGTTTTCCCGGGCGTAGCCGGCCACGCGCTGGAGATTGCGCTCTAAGATATCCAGGTCCACGACCAGTGCGGGTGTGTCGATTTCGGAGATGTGCATGTAGGCTATGGTAACGTGGCTGCTTGGGTCCTTCAATAATATTTGCCTCTCAAAATGGCTAAACAAAACCTCAACCCGCGGGTTGATTCCCCGGCGCACGTCTTTCCTCCCGGCGCGGCGCGCCGCTATCTTCCTCTCCTGCTATTACTGTTCGCCGGCAGCGGCTGCTCGGCTCTGATCTACGAAATCGTCTGGTATCAATTACTGCAGCTGGTGATCGGCTCAAGCGCGGTTTCGCTGGGAGTTCTGCTGGCTACCTTCATGGGCGGCCTGTGCCTGGGGAGCCTGGCGCTGCCGCGGTTGCGGTTGGCGGGCCAGCATCCGCTGCGGGTTTACGCAAAGCTGGAATTGGGAATCGGCCTGTGCGGCGTGCTGGCGCTGTTCGGAATGCCGCTGGTGGATTCGGTGTACACGGCGGCCGTGGGGCATGGCCTTCCGGCGATTCTATTGCGCGCCCTGGTCTGCGCTTTGTGCCTTCTGCCTCCTACGTTTTTAATGGGCGCATCGCTGCCCGCCGCCGCGCGCTGGATTCAGGTTACGCCTGAGGGAGTCTCGTGGCTGGGGCTGCTCTATGGTGCCAACACCGTGGGCGCGGTGTTCGGTTGTCTGCTGGCCGGCTTCTACCTGCTGCGCGTTTTCGATATGGCGACGGCCACTTACACGGCGGCTGCTATTAATGTGGCCGTGGCTCTGGCGAGTTTCGCGCTGGCAGGCAAGACGTCCGGGCAAACTGCTTCGGTCCAAAACGCTTCGATCCAAACCCCTTCGATCCAAACCGCAGTCGCTCCGGTGGCCGCCGCTACAGCCTGGCCGGTGTATGCGGTTATCGGGTTGTCAGGCGCCTGCGCGCTGGGCGCGGAAGTGATCTGGACCCGGTTGCTGGGGCTGATGCTGGGCGCGACCGTGTACACGTTCTCCCTCATCCTGGCGGTGTTCCTGGTGGGGTTGGGAGGCGGCAGCGCCGTGGGTTCGATGATGGCCCGAAAGTCCGGAAGCGCGAAAGCCGCGCTGGGCTGGAGCCAGATGCTGCTGGCCGGGGCCGTGGCCTGGACGGCATACATGCTGGCCAAATCGCTACCTTACTGGCCGATTAATCCGCTGCTCTCCACAGACCCGTGGTTCACCTTTCAAATCGATCTGGTCCGCTGCCTTTGGGCCATTCTGCCGGCCGCAATTTTGTGGGGCGCAAGTTTCCCGCTGGCGCTGGCCGCTGCCGCCGGGCCCGAAGACGACCCGGGAAGACTGGTGGGCGGCATCTACGCCGCCAATACCGGCGGCGCCATCCTGGGCGCTCTGACTTTCAGCATGATCCTGATCCCGTGGATCGGCACCGGCCACGCCGAGCAAGTGCTGGTGATTCTGTCGGCCATCGGCGGCTTGCTGCTATTGGTACCGCTGCTTCGCACTCCGGGGCGGCCCTTCCGCTTTTTCGCCGCGGCGACGGTGCTGGCGGCCGCAGTGGGCGCCGTGCTCCTGGCGCAGGGCGTTTCCGGCGTTCCGGGAATGCTGATTGCCTATGGCCGGCGTATGACCACTTCGGCCGGCCGCTCCAAAATCCTGTTTACCGGCGAGGGGATCAATTCGTCCATTGCCATTTCGGAGTGGGACGATGGCGCGGTTCAGTTCCACGTCAGCGGTAAAGTGGAAGCCTCCACCGAGTCGTACGATATGCGGCTGCAGCGCATGCTGGGGCACTTGCCGGCGCTGCTGCATCCGAATCCAAAATCGGTGCTGGTGGTGGGCTTCGGCGCGGGCGTGACGGCTGGTTCGTTCGTGCCGCATCATGAGGTGGCCCGAATCGTGATCTGCGAAATGGAGCCGATCATTCCGCCGACCGCGACCAAATACTTCGGCAAGCAGAATTACCATGTGGTCGACGACCCTCGCACCCAGATCATCTACGACGACGCCCGCCATTTCGTGCTGACCACGCCGGAGAAGTTCGACATCATCACGTCCGACCCTATTCATCCGTGGGTCAAAGGCAGCGCCACGCTGTATTCGAAGGAGTACTTCGAACTGGTCAGGCGGCATCTGAATCCAGGGGGCGTCATCACGCAATGGGTGCCGCTGTATGAGAGCGACGTGGCCACGGTAAAGAGCGAGATTAAGACCTTCTTCGATGTTTTCCCCAACGGAACCGTCTGGGGGAACGACATCAGCGGCGGCGGCTATGACCTGGTGCTGCTGGGGCAGGTGGACCAGGCGAAGATCGATATGGACGCGATGGAGCAGCGGCTGGCACGCCCGGAGGATGCGGCGGTGGCGCAATCGCTGCGCGAAGTGGGCTTCCCCTCGGTGGTGTCGCTGCTGGGCACTTATGCGGGGCAGGAACCGGATCTACGCTCCTGGCTGGAGGGCGCGGAGATCAACCGCGACGGCAACCTGCGGCTGCAATACATGGCCGGCCTGGCGCTGAACGTGAGCCGGGAAGGCTCGATATACAGCGAAATGTTGACCCATCGCCGGTTTCCGGGGAATTTGATCATCGGCTCCGACCAGAGCAAAGCGGCGCTGCGGGCGGCGATGGAGTTGCCGGAGGGCAGCGGGCGGTAACGCATATCCGCGCTGGGCGCGAAGTGGGCCGCCCTCTACGCCGGCTGACCGAAACAGAAGCAGACGCCGTAAGGCTCTTTCGCAAAGAACACGCGAAATTGTTTGCCGTCGTATTCTTGCACCTTAACGTCTCCAGGCTGAATGCCCTTTGAGTCAAGCTCGAGCCGCAAGGCGTCCACGTCGCTGACGGCGAAATAACAGCTTGCCTGCTCCGGATCATCGCCATTCACAGCCAGGCCGATCTGTGCGTCGTCTCGCTGCAAAACGGCCGACTTCCGATCCTTCGTGACCAGCGAGAAGCCGAGCACTTGCGTGTAGTATCCCACTGCCGGCCCGAGCTCCTTCACCGGCAGTCCATTCGTTTTCGTGCCGCCGATGGGATAGACACCTTTGAAGATAACTCTTTCTGACATACGCGATGAATCTCTGACATACCCGATGAAAAAGTAGCTACTCTTTTGAAAACCGGTGTTCTATGCGGCGGACATAGCGCATGGCAGGGCACGGCGAATCTGGTCCATCTCTTGTTCCAGCGATGTACGCGCGCTGCCTGAGATTTCGGTTAGGGCCAGCAGGGTCTTGGCAGTTGCAAGACTACGCTCCGCGTCGCGGCAGCGTGCCTCGTTCACCAAAGTCATACTGCGGTTCAGCTCCCGGCGCACCAGAATGGCGAGCTCACGATCGGTTTTAGCGCGAAGTTCAGTAAGGGAACTGCGTGTTGGTGCAGTGTTCATAAAAATAATCCGTGCGGGCCTCAAGTTGTTTAGACGCAAAATCAGGCGATTCCGCTCAAAATTTTTGAGAAATCTTCCCGCGCCGGTACTGGAACCAGGAAGGTATGGGGGCGCACCAACTTTCGTAACGCCCGCGTAAAGAAGGGTTTATTGAGCCAGCGCTTGTTCGATGGCCTTTACCATGTCGGCGGAGTCCGGAGTTACGGCCGATTCAAATCGCGAGATCACGTTTCCCTTGCGGTCAACCAGGAACTTAGTGAAGTTCCACTTGATCTCGCCGCCGGTTTTGGTCGATGTATCGGTCAGGTATTGATACAGCGGCGTCTTGTCGCTGCCCTTCACCGAAACCTTGGTCATCATCGGGAAGGTGACGTTATAGTTGCGCGTGCAAAACGTCTTGATCTCTTCGTTGGTGCCCGGTTCCTGCGAACCGAAGTTATTGGCGGGCACACCCACGATCACGAAACCTTTGTCCTTATACGTCTCGTACAATTTCTCCAGGCCGGCGTATTGAGGTGTGTAGCCGCATTTGCTGGCGACGTTTACCAGAAGCACCACTTTTCCCTTAAAGCCGGACAGCGGTGCGGCTGCGCCGTCAATGGACGACAACGTGAAATCGTAAACGCTGGAGGCGCCGAATGCCAACGCGCCCAGTGCCAAACCCAGCAGCATCGTTTTGATCATGATCCCAGGATAGCGAATGCCGTGGCCGGACGGCAATCGGGGGAAATGGCTTTTAACAACATTCGCCGGGGCTTACTTGCTGGTGCCGTTGGCGGTCATATCGGGCACGGGCAGCGGCTTGTCATTCGCGATAGTTGGCCACCAGGTATTCCAGCAGCGCGTCGCGGTCATTCATCACCGCGCCCCAACCTGCCATCTTGTCCAACTCCTTCACCCACGCCGCGCGCGCCAGGCGCTGCGAATGAATCAGGCGCAGGCTGTGGCACGGAACGCAGCTGCGGGCCTCGGCCTTCTTTCCCAGGTCAAGCGTGGCCTGGTCGGCGGCGGTAGCCACGGTTACAAGTCCGCACGCGAGTAATCCAAGCTTGACGCGCATCATGCTTTCTCCACCGTGACACCCACGCGGTCGATCCCGTTCCAAAGGTAGCCCGAAGGGTTCCACGCCGGCACGATCGGCTGCACGCGTCCGGCGGTATCGGTGGCGCGAGACATGATGGTGTAATAGCCGGGGTCGGCCGGCGTCCAGTTCAGACTGAACAGCCTCCAGGCAAAGGGAAGTTTCTGCGAGGAAAGCTGCGCGTCGCGCCATCGGCTGCCGCCATCGGTGGACACTTCCACGCGCTCGATGGCGTTCTCACCGGCCCAGGCGAAGCCGCGAATCACGATCGGGCCGAGGTTGAATTTGGCCTGATCTTCGGGGGCGGTGAGGGATGATTTCACCGGCATGCCTTCGATCACTTCGAGCTCGGCCGGTTTCGGCGGCGAACCCGGCGGCAGGCTGTATTTGGGGAACCGGTAGCCGGGGTTCATGAAGAATCCGCGGTTCTCCTGCGCCGCCGGCGTCAGCCGGGTCACCCATTTCACCCAACTGGTTCCATCCCAACCGGGCACAATCAATCGCGCCGGAAAACCGTGGATCTCAGGCGTCTGCCCGTTCATTTTCAGAGCCAGCAGAGTGTCCGGATGCATGGCCTTGCGCATCGGCATGGAACGCACAAAATCGGGAGTAGCCGCGACGCCGGTATCCGCCCCGTCGATTTCGAGAAATGCCGCCTGGCTGCTCGCTCCAGCCAGTTTCAGAACGTCGCTAAGCCGCGGACCGCTCCACTCGGCGGTGCCCACGGCCCCGCGCCCCCATTGAATGCCGGGGACTTTCGGAGTGTAAAACCCGCGCCCGTTCCCGGTGCATTCCAGGGTGGCCGGAACGGTGCGTTGCGGAAGCTTCAGTAAATCGGCCAGCGTCAACTGCACGGTCTTCGACACCATTCCATTGATGGTGAGCCGGTAAGCCGCCGGTTCAATGGCCGCCGGCCGCGGCAAGTGCTGGCGCACGAAGAAGGCATCGATAGGAGTCACCCAGGAATCGAAATAGCGCAGCGGGGTTTCCAGGTCCTCCGGGCGGTCATTATGAAGGATCATGGGCCGTTTCCCGGCGATCGTAACGCCCTCGTCCGCGCCCTTGATGTGCCGTACCGCAGTCGCCGCCAGCGCAGCGGCAAACATCTGACGCCGATTCAATCGCATTGTTATCACAGGATAGCAGGGGGCTTGCTAACCGGTGCGTAAGGCTACAGTCTAAAGAACAGCCGGATGGAGCTGACCGACGCAGCTTTCGTGGCCAGGGCGCGTACAGGTGACACTGACGCGTTCCGGGTGCTTGTGGAACGGCACAGCCGTGCTCTGTTCCGGTTGGCATTTCGTATGACGGGAAACGAACAGGACGCAGAAGACGCGGTGCAGGAAAGCTTCCTGCGGGCCTATAAGCAGCTGGGCAAATTCGACGAACGCGCCAGCTTCGGGACGTGGCTGTACCGGATCGCCATGAATTACTCGCTGGATCTGGTCCGCGCCCGGAAACGGCGCTCCGAGCAAATGGCCCCGGCCGATCCCGAAATGGACGACCCGGTGCTCTTGCTGCCCTCGGGGGACCCGACGCCGGACCGGCTGGCGATGAGCGGAGAGGTCCGCGAGCGCGTCACCGAAGCCATGAAGGAGTTGAGCGCTTCGGAAAGAACCGCCTTCGTGCTGAGGCACTTCGAAGGCATGTGCATTGAAGAAGTGAGCCGCGTGTTGGGGTGCCAACCCGGAGCGGCCAAGCACAGCGTGTTTCGCGCGGTGCAGAAACTACGCAGGGCGCTTGAGCCCTTGGTGAGTCCGGCAAAATGAGCCATCTGAACGAAGAACAACTGATCTTGCTTTACTACGGCGAAGAGGGCGATACGCTCACCGCCGAACAACACCTGGAGCAGTGCGGCGAGTGCCGGGCGCTCTTCGGTTCGCTGCAGCGTGTACTGAACGTGGTGGATTCGCTGCCCCTTCCGGAGCGCGGCGCCGAATATGGCAAGCAGGTCTGGCGGCGCATCGAACGGCGTCTCCCCGCGCCGGCGGGCTTTGGAATCACGACCTGGCTGCGGCCCGGACCGTGGCGATGGGCCTTTACCAGCGCGGCATGCGCGGCCCTTATGGTGGCGGCGTTTCTAGCGGGCCGCTTCCTGCCGCAGGCGCACAAGCCGGCGCAGATTGCCGTGGTGGATTCCCAGGCCGGAGAACGCATCCTGATGGTGGCGGTGGGCGATTACCTGGAACGTTCGCAAATGGTATTGATCGAACTGGCTAACGCCGACCCGAAAGGCGCGCTGGACATTTCCGCCGAGCAGGCGCGGGCCGGAGACCTGGTAAGCGAGACCCGCTTGTATCGCCAGACCGCCGCCCATACCGGCGACACCGCCGTGGCCAGCGTCCTTGAAGAACTGGAGCGCGTGCTGCTGGATATCACGCATGCGCCCTCGCAGATCTCGCCAGGGGAGTTGGAGAAGATGCGCGGCAGGCTGGAAGCCGACGGCATTCTATTCAAGATCCGTGTGCTGGGCTCAAATGTCCGGAACCAGGAAGAACCGGCCGTTAGCCCGGCCGGACGAAAATTGTGACGACAGAATTTGTTACTGAAGAAGGTTAAAACAACATGATCCACGCTCGAATAATGAATCCGATGTGCTGCTTATTTGCGACCGCCGCCCTGGCGCTGGCTCAACGGCCGGCGCCACTCGAGCCGCCCGTACCACCGGCGCCGGCGGTGGCTCCGGTTCCCGCGCCTGCTCCGGTCCCGCGGGCGATGGCCGAACCTTTTGTTTGGCAGAATGACGACCCTGCGCCTATGCCATTCGATATGCCCATGCCATTCGATCTTGAGGATAAGCTCGCCAATGTCCAGCAAAGACTCTGGAAGCTCGATCGCAAGGAAATGACCGCCCCTATGGCCGGAATGAACTTCGATTTCAAGGGACTGTCGGCCCCCATGGCTTTCGCCCAGGGAATGGCCGGCTCGGGCCGCGACATGATGAAGATGCGGGGCAACGACGACCGCCTCTACCAGAACGGCCAGAGCGCGCTCGATAACCGCCGCTGGGATGAAGCCCTGGAAGCTTTCGGCCAGGTGGCATCGCATGGCGGTTCGCGCGCCGATGGAGCGCTCTACTGGAAGGCTTACGCGCTGAACAGGCTGGGGCGCCGGGATGAAGCGCTGGCCGCGATCGCCGAGCTGCGCAAGTCCTACGGCAGCAGCCGCTGGCTGGACGATGCCAAGGCGCTCGAACTGGAGGTTAAGCAGGCGTCCGGACAGCCCGTATCGCCGGACCAGGCAACCGATGAAGACCTCAAGCTGCTGGCGCTCAACGGCCTGGTGCAATCGGATCCCGACCGGGCCTTCCCGCTGCTGGAAAATCTGCTGAAGGGGACACAATCCCCCAAGCTGAAGAAGAACGTGGTGTACGTGCTGGCGCAGAGCAACTCGCCGCGGGCGCAGCAACTGCTGGAACAGATTGCGCGCGGCGGCGGCAATCCCGATCTGCAACTGCGGGCCATCAGCTACATGGGTGAGAAGCGTAAAGTGAACGGCGGGCAAGTGCTGTCGGAGATCTACGCGGCCAGCAACGACGTCAGCGTGAAGCGCGCCATTCTCAACTCGTTCGCCAATAGCCGCGACAAAGACCGCCTGCTGCAGATCGCAAAAACCGAAAAGAATCCGGAGCTTCGGTTGGCGGCTATTCAGAATTTAGGCAACTTCAACGGCCAGCCGGAACTCTGGCAGATCTACCAGGCCGAGACTGCTCCTGAGGTCAAGATTCAGATTCTGCAGTCCATGTATTCGAACGGCAATACCGACAAGCTGGCGGAGGTCGCCAAGACCGAGAAGGACGTGAATGTACGGCGTGCGGCCCTCCAGGTTCTCGGCTCTCACAGGAACGCCAACACGGCGGATACGCTGGTGGCGATTTACAATGCCGAGACCGATCCGCAGATCAAGCGGTCCATCGTGGACAGCGTCTCATCCCAGCGCAACGCCAAGGCGCTGGTGGACATGGCGCGCGCCGAGAAGGACCCCAAGATGAAGCTTACGATCGTGGAGCGTCTCTCCAACATGAAGTCCAAGGAAGCCAACGATTACCTGATGGAGATTCTAAACAAATGACGCGCGTTCTTTGCCTGACGCTGGCTCCGTTGGTGCTGGCTGCATTGCCTTTGGCCGCGCAGCCCAAGCTGTTGATCAATGCCAGGCTGGATACGCGGCCGGGGGCGGGCCTGCAACGCGAGTTTCAGACACTTCTTACGACTCAGCCGCAGCCGGCGTGGATCATGTATTCGGTGCCGGCGGTGCGCACTTACAACCTGGGCTGCGACTACGTTCGCGACAGCGCCACCACAGCCGGCGTGATTCACCTGGAACCGCCCGACCATGCCCTGATCCTGTTTCGCCTGGAGGGCAATGCCGTAAACCGCATCCGCGCGCTGTCGCCGAATTGCGAGATCGACGCCGGAGACGTCCCGGTACACTGGCTGACGGACGTGCAGCCAGCCGAGAGTATCGCCCTGCTGAACACCTACGTTCCGCAGCACGAAATCGACTCGAACGGAGCCATCACCGCGATCGCCATGCATGCCGACGCGGCGGCCGATGCGGCGCTCGAGCGTTTCGTGGCATCGGACAAGCCCGAATGGCTCCGGCAGCGCACGGCGTCCCTTCTGGGCTCAGCCCGCGGACGCCACGGAATGGAGATCCTCAAGAACCTGATCGCTAACGACGCCAGCGAGCGAGTGCGCGAGCGGGCCATTTCAGGTCTGTCCGGCAGCCGGGAGACGGACGCCATGGATTTGCTGATTGCGATCGCGCGCACCGACAAGAACCCGCGGTTGCGCGCGCAGGCCATCTCCTCATTGAACCGAAAATCGGGGAGTAAAGTGACCGGCGCACTCAAAGACGCGATCGAAAACGACCCGGACACCAGTGTGAAACGGCGCGCGGTATCCGCGCTGCAAAACCTGCCCGATGGCGAGGGCGTTCCGCTGCTGATCCAACTGGTGAAGACTACCAAGGACGGCGAAGTTCGCAAGCAGGCCATGAACTCCCTGGGCCAATCCCACGACACGCGGGCTATGGCCTTCTTCGAGGACGTGCTCAAGCACTGAACTTACCAGATCACCGAGCGGTCGATGCTTGCCAGCGTGGGCCGGCCTGTCAGCGCCATCGCGAACTCAAACTCTTTGCGCAGAATTTCCACCACGCGGGCGATGCCGGCCTCGCCTGCCACTCCCATCCCCCAGAGATACGGCCGGCCGATCTGCACCGCCGCCGCGCCGAGCGCCAGCGCCTTGATGATATCGGTGCCGCGGCGTATGCCGCCATCCACCAGCACCGGCACGCGGCCGGCTACCTTCTCCACCACCAGCGGCAGCGCATCGATGGTTGCCGGCACGGTGTCCAGATTACGCGCGCCGTGATTGGAGACGATAATACCGGCCACTCCGGTCTTGACCGCGATGGCGGCATCGTCGGGGTTCAGGATGCCTTTGAGCACCACCGGCTTGCGTGCGAAACCCTGCAGCCATTCGATGTCTTTCCAGGTGAGGCTGGGGTCCAGATAGTTGGGGCTGGGAAGATTCGGCAACTGCCGGGTGGGCAGTTCGCCGGCGGCGCGCTGCTCGCGGTTGCGGAGCGCGAACGTGGGCGAATCCACCGTGACGCAGATGGCGCGGCAGCCCAAATCTTCGGCGCGTTGCACCAGGTCGCGCGTAAAACCGTGGTCCTTCTGCACGTAAAGCAGAAACCAGGTGGGCCCGGTAGCGGCCTTGGCGATATCCTCGATCTTCATGCCGGCGCTGCTGCTGACGACGTAGGTAGCGTTCGCCGCCCCGGCGCCGCGGACGGCCACCAGGTCGCCTTGCGGCATAATCAAACCCTGGCCGCCGGTGGGCGCAAGCACGATCGGAAACGGCAATTCGGTGCCGAACAGGCGCAGCCGGGTATCCAGTTTCGACACATCCACCAGCACGCGGGGTTTCAGCCGGATGTGGTCGTAGGCTTCGCGATTCCACTTGAGCGTGATTTCATCGGCCGCGCCTCCCACGATGCGCTCCCAGGCGCCCCGCGAGATTTTGGTATGCGCGTCAGCCTCGATATCGTAGACCGAAAGCAGGCGGTCGAGGTCGGTTTTGGGAGGGGCCTGCTGGGCGCGCAGACGTGCCGCCGCGCCAAGAGTGGAGAGGAGCGCGCCGCGCCGCGTCAACATTGGAGACCTCATAGCTTGTTATTCTCTCTCGAAAGCGGGCGGCGTGGGCACTCACAGTTACGGAAATCCAGTTACGAGAATCCTGGAGAGCGTCGGACGCGTCCAAGTAATCAGATTCGAAGAGTGGCGGCGGTAGCGGGCCAGATCAAAGTCCCCGGCGGATCTTCCAACGAGACCGCGGCGCATTCAATTGTTATTTTGTTTGCGAAGAAGCTCTGGGTTTTGCGTGCCGTCGTACTATATTTGACCGAGGTCATCGGTAGTGATATGCTCACACCGTTCACCCAAAGAGCCGTCTAAACCGCTGAGCACCGGCTGCCTATCTTTTCGTGATCGAAAGGTGGAACCGGCTGAAATGCAGAACAATTTCGACGCCATGCAAATAGCCCAGCGGGTTCTGACAGCCCTGACCAAAAAGCGCCCTCCGGACAAGGCTGACGTCGTGGCACTTCGCGAGTTTGTGGGCCCGCAGTCGCAAGACGCCGGCCCCGACGAACTTGCCTGCGACGTGATCCAGAAGGCTATGAAGCAGCGCACGGAGTCTCGGGGCGCATAGTTAGACCAGCGCAACATTTGAAATGTCAGCACAACCTCCTTCCACCAGCTTTGCCAGGTAGTGTCCTAACGTTGTGTTGGTCCGTTGGTGGCGGCCTCGGGAGTGCAGGCCGCCAGTGGATCACGGCTGAATTTCTCCCGTCGTCTCAATCTGTAACGGAGCTATGGACAGACCCGGAAGTGCAGAACGCCGCTACAGCCCCGCAAAAGTGATCGGTGCGGAGAAGAAGGAAATCTACGGAGACCCAGACATGCAACGCGTTTGCACGTCGCCCATCGAGCGCCAGAACGGCTCGCTTCGCCAGTGGTGCAAGCGGCTCACAAGGTTGAGTTATGCATTCAGCAAGAAGTGGACGAACCTGAAAGCAGCACTGGCACTGCATTTCGCGTTCTACAATTTCTGCCGGGTGCATCGCACGATCAGGGTAACTCCCGCTATGGCTTCGGGGTTGACGGGGAGAGTTTGGGGGCTAGCGGAATTGCTCACTTAAGGCTTTCAAGGATGCCGTACTAGTTGCTGGCAGACGGGTTGCCATGTGGCTGCATCTATCGGTCCTAATAACTTCGGGGCTCCTGACTTAATTAGTATCCTGTTTGTTATTTCAATTTGCTTTGCGTGATCCTTAAAACTAGATACGCCGCTAATGTTTTCCTCTCTCACGCGAATAGGTGAGTCGGGAATGAATGTTCCAGCTAGTGACTGCTCCGAATCTACCCGCTTTCCATTCTTGTGAAGAATTGCATAACTAATCCACACGCCATTTTTAGCGGTAGCCCGCATCGTAAGGATGGTCGTATCATATTTTAGATAGACTACTCCGAGGGGCTTGTACGTTCCGTCGTCGGCGTTCCAGATCTCAGGTCGAAATTCCGCTATATTGCAATAAACACCACCCCCAGAGGCCAGATCAATCAGCCCGAGAACACTGACTGAAGCATGAAAATGCTCCAACGGTAAAATAGATAGTACGGCATTCCTGATCGGATGACGCACGGGGTAGTCTTCAACTATTATAGATATGCCAACCGCTTCTATATCTCCTCGGCTATCTGGATACCATGTTGCAGTAGACATCCATGGGTAGGGCTGCGGCCTGGGCGGTTCGCCATTTATAGCAGCCTCTATAGGTTTGTCTGCTAGGCCCTTGGACAACCCCGGAGCGGTAAAACCATTAGTCAGCCTACTTACATAGTTTCGTAGCTCAGGTATTCTCAGAACAGCACTCGCCGCGATGGTTCGTGGGTTTACTGGAAGCGGATTGACAAAAAGTGCGGCGGAATAGATCGCCAGTGACGTCCCAGCTACTAAAGCACACATCCACGATACAGCTATCTTATCTGTGCTCCAAAAGGCTACCCTGAACCAGTGCGGGAAGTGACCGTAAAGTATGAGGATAGCGCCGATGATGAGCGCCAGTGCGGCAAACTCATCTCCCGCGTAGTGTTTGAGCCCAATTGACAGGAGGGTCATCCCGAAGGCCTTCCCAATGTCCGTGCGCCATTTACTGGGCTGTTGCGCGTCCACCCACCTAGCCTATCATTCGCCGGATGCATATTTAACCAACACAAACTTGTGACACGACCGTCCGCCAGTCATGGTATATTTATTCATAGGAACGAATATATAACCAATGGCACAGAAGGTTGGCATCGTCGGTCACACCGGCTACAGCGGGGCGGAACTGGTTCGGATTTTGGCTGGGCACGGACAGGTTGTGCCCATCCTGATGGACCACCGGGAGGATGCGGGCCCGGGCGCGGCCATCCGCAATGTCACCGGGCCCGCGCGCATCCCAAGCACCGGTGAAGCTGTTCGGGCTGAAGGGCTTGCCGTGGTTTTTCTGGCTACGCCGCCGCAGGTTTCCATGCAACTGGCGCCGGTCATGTTGGACGCCGGAGCGCGGGTTGTCGATTTGAGCGGCGCGTTTCGGCTGCGCACGCCGGCAAACTATACGGCCTGGTATAAGGAGCCGCACACCCAGCCGGAACTGCTGGCGGAGGCTGCCTACGGGCTTCCGGAGTTCTGCCGGGAACGGATTCCCGGGGCGCGGCTGGTTTCAAATCCAGGCTGCTACCCGACGGCGGCCAATCTCGCTATCCGGCCGCTGGTGGAAGCCGGCGTGGTGGACCGGGCTGCGGGCATCGTTTGCGATGCTAAATCAGGAGTCAGCGGGGCGGGCCGGAAAGCCAGCCTCACGACCAGCTTCTGCGAGGTCACCGAGAACTTTTCGGCGTATTCCATTCTCAAGCATCGGCACGTTCCGGAGGTGCTGCAGATCTCCGGGTTTGGAAGAGCGCGAGTTCAGCTTTACGGCGCAACTGCTGCCGCTTGAACGCGGTATCCTGGAAACCATCTACTTCCGCGCGGTGGGTGTAGGCAGCGCCGGGGAACTGCTTGCCATTTACGAAAAGTGCTACGCCGGGGAGCCCTTCGTCAGGCTGTATAACCCGGGCCATACGCCTGATCTCCGAGCGGTAGCGCGGACCAACTTCTGCGACATTGGGGTTACGCTCGATGCCGGAACCGGGCGCGCCGTGGTGGTCAGCGCCATCGACAACCTGGTGAAAGGCGCGGCCGGGCAAGCGGTGCAGAACATGAACCTCATGCTGGGGTTCGCCGAAACCCAAGGGTTGTTGTGACGAGGCCTCTATTGTGAAACTGCTGGTCAAACTGGGTGGCACGCTGCTTGACGCCGCGGATTCGCGCGATCGCCTGGCCGCTCAAATTGCGGCGGCGCGGGCCGGCGGCGCCGAAATCGTAGTGGTTCACGGCGGCGGCAAACAGATGACGCGCTATCTCACGGAGCGGGGCATTGAGAGCCGCTTTGTGAACGGGCTGCGGGTGACCACGCCGGAAACCGTGGACGCGGTGCTCAAGGTCTTCGCGGGCAGCGTGAATCACGAACTGGTGGCCAGCCTGAACCGCGCCGGAGCCATGGCGGTAGGGCTTTCGGGCATCGATTCCTTTCTGGTGGAGGCGGAGCAGATGGACCCCGCGCTGGGCGCAGTGGGGCGCGTGACCCGGTCCAACCCGGCGCTTCTGCATCTGCTGGCGGACAATGGCTATCTGCCGGTGGTGGCGTGCGTGGCGGGCGACCGGCAGGGGCAGGTTTACAACGTCAATGCCGACCAGATGGCGGTGGCCTGCGCGGTGGCCTTCGGCGCCCAACAGCTGGTGTTTTTGACGGATGTGCCGGGCGTGCTGGATGGCGCGAAACAGGTGCGGCCGGTGCTGGGCGCGGAGCAAAGCCGGCAGCTGATCGCGGACGGCACCGTGACGGGCGGCATGCAGGCCAAGCTTAACGCCGCGCTGGCGGCGCTCGAAGGCGGAGTCGGGCAGGTGAGAATCGCGCCGGGTGCGGCCGAAGGCGTGCTGGAACGTATTCTGGCCGGTGAAGAAATCGGCACCCGCATGATCGCAAGCGAGGTACACGCGGCATGATCAGCGCCCTTCAGGCGGACGCTTTTGTGGAGCTGGGAGGTCCCGAATACGGGCTCGTAACCCGCAAAGCGGCCATGCGTGATATTCCGTCCATTCTGGACCTGATTAACGGTTACGCGGCCCGCGGCATTATGCTTCCGCGCACCGAGTTCGAAATGTCCGAGGCCATACGCGATTTCAGCGTGGTGACCCTGGAGGACCGGCTGCTGGGCTGCGGAGCGCTGCATTTCTACACTCCTCAGATTGCCGAAATCCGCTCGCTGGCGGTCCACGAAGAGGCTAAGACCAAGGGTGTCGGCCGCAAGTTAGTGGAACTGTTGGTTGAGGAAGGGCAGCAATATGAACTGGATGCGGTATTCGCTTTCACCTATGTGGCCGAATTCTTCCAAAAGGTGGGATTCCACGTGGTGGAACGCGGAGCGCTGCCGCTAAAGGCTTGGAAAGATTGCCTGCGCTGCCCCAAATTCCAGGCCTGCGATGAGATCGCGGTGCTGCGGATGGTGCGGCCTCAGCACTGGCCGGACGGGCAACCCGAAATGTGGGGCCACGCCATGGCATCGCCCGACGACCAGTTCATTCAAATACCTATTCCCCGCAAAATATAGGCAATATCTTAGAAATGGACTGAAATGCCCAAGATAAACTACACTTGCGCATTCTTTTGGAGGTACACTTCAATTACGGATTAGAGAATATTAAAATCGCTTGATCTTACTTCCTGAGAGGCGAACATGAGAGCGCAAACGGTTGATGTTAAATCCTCAACTGGGCGGATTCTTTGTAATACAGTTTTCCGTTCCGGTGGAAAGAAGCTGCTTGCCAAGGGGCATGTCATCAGCGATGAAGATATCCGGGTTCTCGAATCCGAAGGCATGGCCAACATTTGGGTCACGGAGTTAGAGGCCGGCGAAGTGAGTGAGGACGACGCGGTTTGCGCCGTTGCCAGCGAGATGGGATGCGGGAGCCTCGAGATCCGGATGGCGGCGGGCGGCCGGGCTAACCTGGTGGCCACCGAGAACTGCTGTGTGCTGGTGGATGACGAACTTCTGAAACTGATCAACTGCCCCGCCAGCGTGGTAATCGCCACGGCGCTGAATTTCAGCTACGCGGTTGCGGGCCAGCGGATTGCAACCATCAAGAGCGCGCCGTTCGCGGTGGCGCAGGACCAGTTGGACGCCCTGATCGGGATACTGAAGGAACGCGGACCGATCCTGCAAGCCCGGCCCGTGCGGTCGCCGAGTGTAGGAGTGCTTTACACCGATCCCGTCAGCGGCGAGCGGGCCCGCCAGTTGTTCGAGAACATCATGCGGCAGCGGCTGGACCGATTCGGCGTGAACGCAAGTTTTGCTTTGGCCTGCACGGAGGACGAGAACTCTGTGGCGCGCAGCCTTCAGCATCTTTTGCGATCGAAGCCATGTGTGATTCTGGTGGCTTCCACAACCGCGCCGGCTGGTCCGGAAGATGTGATCGGCCAGGCCATAGTGAAACTGGGAGGCCAGGTGGAACGGTTCCTGGCGCCGGTGGAGCCGGGAAACCTGCTCTTGATGTCGTATAAGGATGATGTGCCGATTGTTTCGGCGCCGGGTTGCTTCCGGTCGGCCAAAACCAACGTGGTCGACCTGGTGTTGCCGCCGCTGCTGGCGCGCTATCACGTGGCGGGCTGGGAAATAGCCGGCCTGGGGCACGGCGGACTGTTGGCCTGACACTAATCCGGAGCGCCCGGCGTATTTTCTTGCCAGGCGATTCCGCGCTGCCGCAGTTCCCGCTCGATTTGTTCGCCGGATTCGAACTGGACTGCATCCATGCCCATTTGCCTGCCAGCCTCCACATAAGCGCCGATGTCATCCGTGTAGAAACATTCTTCGGGCCGGCACCCGGCGCGTTCCACCGCCGCCTGAAAGATTTCCGGCTGCGGCTTCATGGCGTGGACCTCATAGGAGAGGACCAGATGGTGGAAATGGCGCAGCATGTGGCCATAGTTATGGCGTAGCAATTCGAAATGCAGGGCGTTGGTATTGGAGAGCAGCAGCAGGCGATAGCGCGCCGCCAGGCCTTCAAGCATGCTTTCGGAGACCAGGGTCCGGGCGAAGATGCTGCTCCAGATTCGGCAGAAGTCCTCGTAATCCAGGTGCAAGTCCAGAACCCGGGAGAACTGTTCGACGAAATCCCGGGGTTCCACCAGACCGGTTTCGAAGCGTTCAACCAGGCCGGTGCCGGCGAGGCGTTTGGGGATCTCGGCGGCGGTGTAAGGGCAGAGGCCCTCGAGCGTAAGGTAGACGCGATTGAAATCGAAATAGATGAGAACCTTGCCCAGGTCGAAAATGATGGCTTTGTGCATGGGGTGATCGCGCAGCGAGTGTATGTTGTCCCAGCCTAATTCCGGACCGTCTTCAAGTCCGGACCCAATTCGTACGTCTGCCCCGCCTTGGCCTGGATTTGGATTTCCTGGCCGGCATATCGCACCTTGACGGGTTTCGATTCCCTGGCCGCCAGCGCGGCCCTGACCAGCTTTCCGTCCTTCCAGGAAAGGGTCACACCCAAGCCGCCGCGCGCCCGCAGGCCGGTTACCTTTCCCGCCGGAAACGCCGAGGGCAGGGCAGGCAGCAGGTTGAGGAACGCGGCTTCGCCCGATTGCACCGGCGTGAGGCTGGTGGGCGTGCCGTACGGATCGTCGCTCTGCAGCAGCATCTCCGTAATCCCGGCGGTGGCGCCGAAGTTGCCATCGATCTGGAACGGCGGATGGGCGTCGAACAGATTCGGGAAGACGCCGGCCCGCGCCTGGGTGGTGGCTGTTTTGTCCGATGCCGGCGTGATCAGGTTTTGCAGAATCCTGTAGGCGTGGTCGCCATCGAGGAACCGCGCCCACAGGTTGATTTTCCAACCCATCGACCACCCGGTGGCGGCGTCGCCGCGGAAGATCAGCGATTGCCGGGCCGCCTGGAACAGATCCGGCGTGCCGTAGGGCGTGATTTCGGAACCAGGGTAGACGCCCCAGAGGTGGGAGACGTGGCGGTGATCGTTTTTGGGGTCGTCCTTGTCTTCCATCCACTCCTGCAACTGGCCGTACCTGCCGATCTGGTTGGGCGCGATCTGTTGGCGCATGGCGGTCAACTGCCGGCGCAGATCGCTATCCACGTTCAGCGTCCTGGCAGCGGCAATCACTTCGCCGAACAACGTGCGCACGATCTGCCGGTCCATGGTTGGTCCCATCACCAGGCCGCCCTGCTCGGGAGAATTGCTGGGGCCGGTGATCAGGAACCCGGTCTTCGGATCTTTCACCAGCGTGTCCACGAAGAACAACGCCGCGCCCTTCATCAGAGGGTAAGCCTTAAGGCGCAGAAATTCGCGATCGCCGGTGAAGAGGTAGTGCTCCCAGAGGTGCGTCGAAAGCCATGCGCCCCCGGTCTGCCAGATGCCGTGGTTGCTGGCGTTGATGGGCGCAGTGCCGCGCCACAGGTCGAAGTTGTGATGCAGAACCCACCCGCCCGCGTGGTAGTGCTCCCTGGCAGTGATGGCACCGGACTGCGCCAGGTCCTGCAAGGCGTCGAACAGCGGGAGTTGGCATTCGGAGAGGCTGGTCTCTTCCACCGGCCAGTAGTTCATTTCGGTGTTGATGTTGTCGGTGTACTTGCTGTCCCAGGCCGGGGCATTGGATTCGTTCCAGAGCCCTTGCAGATTGGCCGGCTGCCCACCCGGGCGGCTGGCACCGATCATCAGGTAGCGGCCGTATTGAAACAGCAGCGCGACCAGCGCCGGGTCATTGCCTTTGGCGAAGGCGGCGATGCGTTCGTCGGTCGGGAGCGCGGCGGCGGCGGTTGTGCCGAGATCGAGCGAGACGCGCCGGAAGAGCGCCCGGTGATCTTCGATGTGCTCAGCGCGGAGAGTGTCGTAGCTCTTCTTCCCGATGGCGGCGAGCGTGGCAGTATTGCGCTGTGCCGGATCGGCCGACACATCCTTGTAATTCTTGAAATTGGTGGCGGCAACCAGAACGAAGGTGGCGGAAGTGCCGGGGTTGCTGTAGCCAGCCAGGGCTTCGATGCGAGCATCGAACCGTATGGCCGAGCCGGCAACCTTGCCCGTCATGGACGGTCCGGCCGTGCAATCGGAGTGAGCGCACTTCAACGATAGAGTGAACGCCGCCGGCTTGCTGGCGGTCAGGTGCACCACGATCGCGTTCGCCGGAAAGCTCGCAAACACCTCACGCCGGTAGGTCACTCCGCCCGCGGTGAACTCAGTGGCGGCGATCCCGGTGTCGAGATCGAGCCAGCGTTTGTAGTTGGTGGCGTTCTCAACGCCCGCAGTCTCAATCATCAGATCGCCCAACGCCTGGTACGCCTGCTGATGAATCGGCACGCTCATGAATTCTTTCATGGCCAGGTCTTCGGCCTCTTTTTGCTTGCCGGCCCACAGCAGTTCGCGGATCTTGCCCAGTGACTGGCTGGCGCCTTTATGCGAATAATCGCGGGGCTCGCCGGTCCAGACGGTTTGCTGGTTGAACTGGATGCGTTCGTGCGCTATGCCACCGAATACCATCGCCCCCATGCGGCCGTTGCCTACGGGCAAAGCGTCAGTCCATAGTTGGGCGGGTTTTTGGTACCAAAGCGTGAGTGGGTCTTGAGCCGACGCAGGGGGGCCCAAGGCGGCCAGCGCCATGGCCAGCAAACAAAGCGGATTTTTCATGGGCAAGGAGGCGGTGTCCTTGCCCAGAATATCAGCATTTTTTAACGCTGTTCTTAACGCTTAGCCCTTGATCGCTACCGGGGCAAGGTCGCGGCTGGCAATCACGCGGTCGATCATGCCGTACACTACCGCCTGGTCCGGTTCCATGATGTAGTCACGATCGACATCGCGGGCCACGCGTTCCACCGGCTGCCCGGTGGCCTGCGCCAGCCTGGCATTGAGAATTTCGCGCATGCGCAGGATTTCCCGGGCATAGATGTCGATGTCCGCCGCCTGGCCGGCCAGACCTTGCATGGAAGGCTGGTGAATCATGATGCGGGAATTCGGCAGGCTGAACCGCTTTCCCTTGGTGCCCTCGGCCAGCAGCACGGCCGCCATGGAAGCCGCCTGCCCCACGCAAATGGTCACGATGTCCGGCCGGATGAAGGACATGGTGTCCAGTATTGCCAAGCCGGCCGTGATCGAGCCGCCCGGCGAATTGATGTAGATGGAAATATCCTTTTCCGGGTCTTCGGCTTCCAGGAAAAGGAGTTGAGCGATGATCAGATTGGCGACCTGGTCGTCAATCGGCGTCCCCAGAAAAATGATGTTCTCTCTTAATAGTCTGGAATAAATGTCGTACGCGCGTTCTCCCCTGGAAGTCTGTTCGACCACCATGGGGACAAGGACGGAATGTCCCATGTTACCTCCGGATTCCCTTAGTTTCGAATTAAGCCCGTTTTGCCGTAACCGGCCGCTTGCTCTTGCGCTGTTTGGTGAGAGCCAGAGTCTTTTTCTTCGAGTCCAGCGCCTTGCTCAAGTCGGCGATTGTATTTTTCCCTAGATAATCCATGATACGCGAACGGAGGGCTATCCAGCTATCGTGCATGGAGCAGGGCATATCGTCGGAGCATTCGGAGAGTCCGCTGGCGCACTGCTGGTAGGGGGCCAAGCCGTCCAGGGCTTCCACGATGTCCAGCAGACGGATTTCCGAAGGGTCAATCCGCAGGGCGAAGCCGCCGGTGGGACCCTTGCTGGAACGCAACAGGCCTTTGCGCGCCAATTGCTGCAGAATCTTCGCCAGGAAGTGGGCCGGAATGTCCTCCTGCTGGGCGATGTTCTTCACCATGGCATACTTGCCTTCGGGCACCTGGGCGAGGTGAACAAAAGCGCGAATCGCGTATTCGGCGGACCGAGAATAAATCATCTGACTCCCCGTCAATTCGGAGTAACACTACTCTCTTATCTTAAAATATCCGGCACCCGCCGCGCAAGCCAAAATTGTTCCTGCATTAATCGGATGCCCCAGCAGCGTAGACCGCTTGCTCAGGCGCGCGGCACGAAAGCATAAATTCGGGTCCGGAACAACTGGTTACATAACCAATTCGGGCTATGCAGCAGGTTTTCATGATCCTGCCTTACTTAAATATAATCATTCATGGATCATCTCATCGCGGCACTCGCACCCGGGTCGCGCGTGCTGGATCTGGGCGCGCGCACCGGCAGCTTTCATACCGACCGCGGCGATCTTTGCCTGGTCCGCCTGGACCTCTCGGTTCCCGCCAGCCATGGCGAAGGCGCATACGTGGCCGGCGATGCCGCGCGCATGCCTTTTGCGGCGCAGTGCTTCGATCTTATCGTGAGCAATCACAGCCTGGAGCACTTTCCCGAACTGGAACTGGCGGTGCGCGAAATCGGCCGCGTGATTCGGAAAGATGGCGTGCTGTTCATCGCGGTCCCCGATGCCAATACGCTTACCGACCGCATCTATCGCTGGCTGGCGCACGGCGGCGGGCACGTGAATGCGTTCCGCTCCCCGAACCAGGTGACCCGGCTGGTGCAAGACCTGACCGGCATGAAGCACCGCGGCACGCGCCTGCTTTTCAGCGGGCTATCTTTTTTGAACGTCAGCAATGCGACGCATCCGCCCAAGCGGCTGTTGCTTTTCGCCAACGGCAACGAGCGATTTCTGGCGGTTTTTACGTGGAGCCTGCGGACGCTGGACCTGCTATTCGGAACCCGGCTAAGCCACTACGGGTGGGAGTTCTACTTTGGCAACACGGAACCGGTGGATTCGGGCGAATGGTGGGCCAACGTCTGCGTGCGCTGCGGGTCGGGCCACTCGGAGATGTTCCTGCGAAAGCAGGGCGTGGTGCGGCGGACCATGCGATTCTGGGAAAGCTACCGGTGCCCGAAATGCGGAGGATGGAATCTGTTGACGCCGGATTAGGAAAACGCTTCCCCTACCCGGAATTCGCGGTTCTGAGACCTCGATTTCCATTCTAGCGGGTTTGGATCGACAATAACCAATGATGTAAACTCGTGCTCAGTGGAATGCCTGATCTCAATCCTGCTGGTCGCCGTATTGGTGTGGTGCTGTTTCAACTCGGGGGTCCCGACTCTTGCGATGCCGTGGAGCCGTTTCTCTATAACCTCTTCAGCGATCCGGATATAATCGACTTCCCACTCAGTTCCATAGCCCGGCGGCCCCTGGCGCGGTTGATCGCCCGATCGCGGGCGCGTCACGTGAGCGGCCATTACGCCGAAATCGGAGGCCGTTCGCCCATCCTCGAACATACGTTGGGCCAGGCCGCGGCGCTTGAACGCGAACTGCGGAGCAATGGTGACGCGTTGGACGCGCGGGTGGTGGTGGCCATGCGCTACTGGCATCCGTTCACCGTGGAAGCCATCGAACAACTCCGGCTGCACGCGCCCCAGGAACTGGTGCTGCTGCCTCTGTATCCGCAGTTTTCGCGGACCACCACCGGCAGCAGTTTGAATGAGTGGAACCGCCGCTTCCGGCTTTCCGACGGCTGGCGCCCGGAGGCGCATGTGGTTCGCGAATACCACACCGACCCGGATTTCATTGAGGCCATGGCGGCGGCGGTGAACCAGTCTCTGGCAACCTTTCCACATCCCGTAGCCGATCTGGATTTCGTGTTCAGCGCGCACAGCCTGCCGGTCTCCGTGGTGAAGGCGGGCGATCCATACCAGCAGCAGATTGAGCAAACCTGCGATCTGGTGTGGGCCCGGGGAGGCTGGCCCGGCAGACGGCACCTCTGCTACCAGAGCAAGGTGGGCACTTCCAAGTGGCTGGCGCCCTCCATGCAGGAAACTCTGGAGCGGTTGGCAGGCCGCGGGCAGCCGCCATATTCTGGTGGTTCCCATTTCGTTCGTCTCGGATCACGTGGAGACGCTGCACGAGATTAACATCGAATACCGGGAAGTGGCCGAGCGCCTGGGTATCTCCGATTTCCGGCTGATGCCCGGACTCAACAGTTCGCCGCGCTTCATCGGGACTTTGGCGAAATTGGTGCGGCAGCAGCTTGCCGGAAAAGGCCCGGTCGAGTTCCCGCATCACCAATCCCGATAACGGCATCAGTTCTGCAGCAAGGTATCTTCAAAAGAAAAGGTATCTTCAAAGAATGGGTTGTGCCGAATGAGTGGAATCGGAGAAATCGAATTCATCTTTCTTCTTCTGCTGCTTTTCATTATCGTTTTCGGACTGCTCGCCCGAAAACTAGGCACTCCCTACCCGCTCGTCATGGTGATTGGCGGATTAATCCTGGGTCTCATTCCCAGCATGCCGGACGTCACCCTCAATCCCGACCTTATTTTCCTGGTGGTCCTGCCGCCGTTGCTTTATGCGTCCGCCTGGACCACATCCTGGCGTGACTTCCGTTACAACCTGGTCAGCATCTTTCTTTTGGCTTTCGGCCTGGTCGGGGCCACCGTTGTATCCGTCGCCCTGATTGCGCCCACGGTTTTTGCCGGTTTCGACTGGCGACTGGGATTCGTGCTGGGCGCCGTTGTCGCTCCGACCGACGCCATCGCCGCCACTTCCATCGCCCGACGCGTGGGGCTGCCGGGCCGCATCGTAGATATTCTCGAAGGGGAGAGTTTGATCAACGACGCCAGTGGCTTGTTAGCTCTTCAATTCGCCATAGCCATTGTGGTCCATAAGCAGGCACCGACTCTATCGACCGCCATCGTGACCTTCGCCTGGCTGATTGGCGGCGGCATTGGACTGGGGCTGCTGGTCGGCTGGATAGTCGACTACGTCGAGCGGCGGATCGACGATGGCCCGATTGAGATCGCCCTGAGCATTTTGGTCCCGTACGCGGCTTATCTGGCGGCGGAAGAGATCCATGCTTCGGGCGTGCTGGCTGTGGTCGCGTGCGGGTTGTTGCTGTCCCGCCGCAGCGCCAATTTCTTCTCGCCCTCGGTCCGCATCCAGATCTGGTCGGTCTGGCAATCGCTGAATTTTGTTCTGACTGGGTTAGTCTTCGTCCTCATTGGACTTCAGCTTCCGGCGATTCGCGGCTCCATTCGAGGATACAGTCTCCCAAGGTTGATGGTGGACGGTGCGATCTTCAGCGCTCTCCTGATTCTGCTGCGCCTCCTGTGGATATTCCCGGGAGCGGGCATCTCCTGGTACATACGGACCCGGATTGGCCACCAAAAGGAGAGCCCGCCGCGCCTGAATTCGATTTTCGTCCTCGGATGGACCGGCATGCGAGGGGTCGTCTCCCTTGCGGCCGCCCTGGCTCTTCCAACTGTGCTGGCTGACGGAAGCTCGTTCCCCCAGCGGAATCTAATTGTCTTTCTTACGTTCTGCGTTATTTTCGTGACGCTGGTGTTGCAGGGCATTACGCTTCCGCCTCTGATCCGCGCGCTTGGCCTGGCCGGAGCCGCTGGGCCTAACTGCGAGGAACAGGAAGCCCGGCGGATTGTGATTGAAGCCGCGGTCTCCCATCTGGAAGATGCGAAACAAAGGGACAGCGAACAATCCGCCGCGAACTATGACGACCTGGTGCGGCATTATCGCCAACGTCTGGCAGGTCTTCAACTCCGCGGCGGAAGTCACGAGGCTGCAGCCGATCACGATCGCCAACTCGCGCTTTCTCTCGAGGCTCTGCGTGTGGAGCGTGAGACGGTAATTCGCCTGCGCGATGAAGGCCGCATCAACGATGAGGTGCTGCGTCGTATGGAACGCGAGTTGGACTTGAGTGAGTCCAGGAGTGCCGCCGACGACGATGTGTAAGGTGTGAGCCGACCTGCGGGGACTGATGTGATGTCGCCCACTTCAGTGGTCTGGCGACTATACGGCCAAGTGACCCTTAATGGGGGGACGGTCAGTTTCCGATAACGCCGTTTTCCTGGGGCTATCGGAAATAGGAACACTTGGCCACCGCCTACAACCCGAATCGCTGGAGTTTCGAAGCACTCACCCCTAGCAATTGTGGACGGCTACATGAGCTTCAAGGGCAAGCCGGGCGCGAGCAGTTTTCAGGCGAGCTTCATCGATGACCGGATGACCCGGTCCTTGATATTCATTCGACTGCAGGACGGAGTAGGTTCGACGCAGCCGATCAACCAGATCCATCCATCGCCCCTGGCAGGCTTCAGCCCATTCGATTGTGGCATCCAGATATTCCTCAGCGAGGCGTCCTTTTTCCTCACAGTTTACATCGGACGGCAGCCATCCAAGGTCTCGCATCAGCTCCCGGATTGCGATCTCTCTTTCGCGGTTCATCACGTACATTTTACTGCGATCCCCGGTACAGAAGCGCCCAGGAAACCAGACGTCGCGCAAAGGACCCCCTTTCGGGACGGAGTGGTTTACACTGCCCCTATAACGCGCGAGCCACCGAAGTGCTGCAACGCGGAAGCTCCGTCTGGATGGTAGGCCACGCGGAGAATGGAATAGTTGACGAAAGGTGGGGATTCCGTACATAACCGAATGGTAATGGACGAGAGCGCCGTTTTAACGCGATCATCGACAACATCGCCCCGTCCTCTCCCGCACGAGCTTGGGTTCCTTCAGCGCTGGTCTTCACCGCCGTGCGTGTAGTCGGCGTGGTCGGCTCTCATGTACTCAAGCCAGTGGTCGAGAGAATCGAAGAACTCCGTCCATGGGAATTTGCCCGATGTCTCCTGCTTGCCGGTCCCGGTTAGGTGAACTACGGCATATCGACGCCCGCCCGCGTCCGCAACCTCGAACAACACATCGTCGCGGTCCCGTGCGACGGCAAGCGCCCGAGTTGTCTTGCCGAACAGTGGATGATCCGGCCCGGCCTCGCGCTGTAACTCGCTGGCCAATCCATCGGGTGAGTACGGCTGGATCCATGGGCTCAGAAGAATCAGTTCGGGTTCCACAATTGCCAAGTATAGCCGCCTGCGAGGTGAACCTCCCGATAAGTGGGGATATCGGAAATTTAACCTCTGGCGATCAGCCAGGCCACTTGGCCGAATAACGCTCGTTGGTGCCGGTCTGGAGAACGGTATTGCTTTAGACGCCACGGTCTGCGGCAGGTACAGGGCTGCGTCATCCACTTGGCTGTCTAACGCGCTGCTGCGGGCAACTTGTTAGAGGCTGCAAGGCTTTCAGATGCACCGTTCATTCGATCGTGACCGGAGAGGTTACGCGCGGCAAACTACAACGACTGACCCAATCGCCGTTCGAGTTGAGTGCGGTAGGTTCTGCTGATGCGCGACCGCGAACCATTCTTCAATACAACTTCGAACTCGCCATGAGAAATCGGCTCAAGTTGCAGGATGCTCTCAATATTGACGATAGCCGATCGATGCACGCGGACGAAGCGACTTGGATCAAGCTTCCCGGCAAGGTCATTCAGCGCGGCCCGGTACAGCAGTTCCTTGCCCGCAACGTGCAGGTTCACGTAAACTCCGGCGGCTTCGATCCAGTCGATATCCGCCACGCGCACAAAACGAGTCGTTCCTCCCGACTTGACGACAAGACGGTCCAGCGGCCGATCCGGCGCAGTGGAAACCAAGTGAAGAATACGTTGTCCAAATTCCCGAATGCTACGCTCGTTCAGACGGGCTTTCACCCGGGCCATTGTTGCCTCCAGGCGCTCATCGCTGAATGGCTTCAGCAGATAATCCAGAGCATTGGCCTCGAAAGCGCGGATCGCATGACGATCGTACGCGGTTACGAAAACCGTGAGCGGCATTTGCCCGGCTCCGATTGTATCGATGACCTCCAGGCCATCTAACTCAGGCATTTGTACGTCGAGAAACACCAGGTCGGGCCGGCGATTCTCGATCGCCTCCACAACGGAAGGGCCGTCCGCGGCTTCCGCGATCGATGCAACATGGCGATCCTTACGCAATAGATCGATCAGCCGCTGTCGCGCCGGTGCTTCGTCGTCAGCGACCAGGACGGAGATGCGTTCAGGCGTGGAAGTAACCATTGGCAGCCTCTCCATTTAGACGCAGGGGCAAGGATATTTCAACCTCGGTTCCTCCACTCGTCCGGCGCTTGACGTCCAGGCGGCCTTCTCCCCCGGGATGGAGCCCCGCGATACGCTCCCGCGTTACCGAGAGTCCCAGGCCGCCCGAGTTTTCCAGCGTCCAACCAGCCGGTAGTCCCACTCCATCGTCCAGCACGCGAATGTCGAGTCGATCCCCGGCTCGCTGCGCCGATACGATCACAGTTCCGCCGGAGGATCGTCTGGAAATTCCGTGGCGGATCGCATTCTCCACCAGCGGCTGAACGAAGAGGCAGGGCACGCAAGCGTACTTTACCTCCGGCGCGATTTGCACATCGATTTTCAAGTGGTCTCCGAAGCGGATCTTCTGGATTGCCAGATAGTGTTCCAGAAACGCCATCTCTTCGGCCAGAGGGACTTCCTGCCTGTCTTTGGATTCCAGGGAAAGGCGCAGAAGATCGCCCAGATGCTCGATCATCCTCCGCGCGAGCTTCGGGTCCCGTTCCAACTGAGAAGAGATCGTATTCAGCGCATTGAAAAGAAAGTGCGGATCCAGTTGCATCCGCAGCGCGTTCAGACGAGCCTCGGAGAAGTTTTTTTCCAAACGCTCCAGACGCAACTCGGCGGCAATGTAGTGATCGTAGTAGCGATATGCCTGCCAGGCTCCCAGAATCAGCCAATAGACGAGCCAATTCCAGAGAAACATGCCTTTCAGCGCATGGACAAGAAAACTGATCCCAGGCAAGCCATCCCATTCACCGATTCCGAACGCGGCGCGAACCGCCCCTAAAAGATAAACGTACACAGACGTCACCAGCAGGCTGGGAAGGAAATGCGCCAGAACTCGCCGGGCGAGTTGCTTGCTGGAAACGGGAATCTGCCGGTCCGCCCAAAAAATGAGTGGTGTGACCATACCCCAGGACCACCATAACGTCAGGGACAAAAGCAGAGCGTAGTGCCACTCGGTGCCGGCTGAAAGATCCGGCAACGCAAAGACGCACCCGAGGATTGTCCAGGCAAAGGCCGCAAGCACACTGCGGCCTGGTCGGGTCTTTATCCATTCTTTGCCGGCGATCGGGTATCTCACTTGCCCGCTAGATGGACGCCTTCCAGATCGTCGAGGCGCAGCATCAGTCCCCATCCGAAGAAGTTGTTTGAGATTGCCACCGCGACCTCATTATCGCCCGCTTCCAGAGGCAACGTGAAGGCGCCATTCTCCAGCGAGCATCGCCCGTCGGGAAATTTTCTCGCTCCTTCCGACTCGAACAGGTTCTTGTCGGTATACACCAGTTTCCCGTTCACGAATACCCACAGTTCGCGCGTCCATCCAATATTTACCTTCTTCGTCTGCTTCCTGTCCGAAGTTATCGTCGTCTTCAGCCATGCTACGGCTCGGTTCGGCTCGGGCACAGGCCGGCCATACTCGCGGCTGAGATTTACCAGCCCGTTCCGCTCGGTGCTGATCGTCTTCCATTCCTGCGAAGCACCGGGCATTTCGTTATACATGGGGTCCTTACCGTTCGGCAGCACGGAAAACGTTGAGAGACGCCAATTCCGGACCAGGCCGCGGTCCCCATCCAGCGGATCTCTGGCCGGCTCCGGAGAAAGACCGTCCACTGCATCGGGAGTTATCACCATGTTTGCGAAAGTGCCTGGCCCCTGCAGTCGCAGGCCGCCTTTCATCGTATCCCCCTCTAACCTGCCGACCTCAAGTGTGGGCGATGTGGCATCGTTCACGAAAATATTCATCCGTCGGCCGGATACGACCATCTTGATGTGGTTCCACCCGTTCTCCCGGAGCGGCGCCCGCGTTTGATATTGCGGAAAGAGGTCCCATAGCAGGACACCATGACTCTGCGGCGCATACTGTATGCAGGCCCGGAAGGCCGGACAGCTCGGATCAGGCCTAAGGTAGAAGAGCTCGAAATTACCTTCGTCTTGCTGACGAAAGGCTATTCCGGGTGCGCCCCGCCCGATCGTGTTGACGTCGAACTCGATCGTTCCGTCGCTGAACGTGATGCCTTTGAGTACCGCATCGCCGCTGTTCAGTCGCATCAAGCCGTGAAAAAAACCCAGCTGCCGGAGGAATTCTGCATTCTCCTTCGCCTGCCAGTGCTCAGCCGTCATGGCAATCTTGATCGGTTCACCGCCACGGGCGATCGGAAGAGCCGACAAGAGGCATACTCCGATCGTCATCCTGCTCAGGGCACTTGTGCTGGCAAAATTTCTCATGACCCCAGCGTATGGACCGGGCGCTCCTCCGTCGAGGTAAATGTGGCGGGACGGACAGGATTGTTACAAGGCGGCTTTCTTTGTTGCAGGTGGGCTGGCGGTTCTGGCTGAGATGCCACGGGCAAAGTAAGAAAATATGTCTAATTAAACCGGCTGCACCGTGACCAGCGCGTTGGCCGCGGAAGCCATACGCAGCGGATTCCGCAGGGCCCTTCCAAACCCCTCAAATTCTACTCGCATCACATCCCCGTCCGCCAACTGCACACCCTGTCCAAAACTAAACGCATCGGCGCCGAAGAAGTGCACATGGACATCCCCGGGCCGGCGGTGTGCCTCGAACTTGAAGTGATGATGCTCCAGATTTTCCAGACTGTGGCACATCACGGATTCCCCGGTAGCCAGGCGCTTGGACCAGACCATCTGTCCGCCGCGCTCAATGGACACCTCGCCGGGAACCTTGTGGAAGTCCGGGTCCACCACCAGTTCCGGACCGATGGCACAGGTCCGCAGCTTGGAGGCCGCCAGATACAGATAGTTCTTCTTCTCGAAGCGATGATCCGAGAACTCGTTCCCGGGCGCCATTCCGATGCGGCGCGGCCGGCCCTCCGGATCGACGATGTAGATGCCTGCGATCTCCGGCTCTTCGCCGCCGTCTTCGGCATAGGGCGGCACATCCAAGGGCTCGCCATGCGCCCTGACTGTGCTCCCGGTGCCTTTGTAGAACCACTCGGGAGAAACGCCAATCTGTCCCGGCGCCGGCCGGCCGCTTTCGATGCCCCACTGGAACATGCGCATGCTGTCGGTGGGTTGCTCGCCTGCGGCGTGCATGGCCTGACGATTTATGGCGCTGCCGGTATGGGTCAAGCCTGTACCGCTCACCATGCAGCGGGCAGGTTCGGCGGGATGATCGACGGCCGGCAGAATCCGCCATGGCGATGCTCCGCTATAAATTTCGTCATAGTCCAGCAGCTCTTCCGAAAGGCTGCGCGCCACCGCATCGGCCAGCGGCGCGGGTGATGCCAGCGCGGCATTCGCCAGAGCGTACACTGAGTCGCAGCCGCGTAGCAGCCGAATCCGGTTATCCTCCACCTGGCCCACCCGGCGGCCCTCGCGTCCCGATAGTTGAATCAGTCGCACAGCATCACCTCATAGATGCGATCTCATATTCCGCGAAGACCGCTCCCTTACGGTCGCGGCACTGATCGGTCCGCGCGCGGTAACTGCGCTCACGCCTGCCGCACCACCAAATAAGGTTGATTGGTTAACTGCGGCGCGAAACCCGGATACAACCAGGCCTCCCCCGGGCCGCCCTTCAACTCGAAGTAATACTGGAGTGGGTACGGTGCGTTGGTGTACTCGGCTGGAACCGCCGCATGGAACCCGCCGCCGCGCGCCTGCATGTCCAGAACCTGCCAGCGTTCGGCCTGATTCACGTGCCGGTAGTAGAGCCGGGCCGAGGCCAGTTTCATTCCCTCCGCGGCAATCTCCAGAGGCAGAGATTCTTTGGGATGGAACTTCGCGGGGGCGCTGTGGCGGAATCCGGATAAGTCCCGTGCCGGATGGCCCAGCGCTTCCGAAACAGCCGCCCTGACCACGGCATCATTCACGGGCTTCTTTTCATCCGTCTTTTCGTCTGGCGCGGCCGCCGATTGCAGCCGCTGTTCCATCTGCGCAATGTCGTCGTCAATGGCCGCAAGCCGGTTGCTCCAGTGGCCGCGCAGCCACGGCAGTTCGCCAACCGTGATGTCGGGAGCGTAGACGGCTTTGGTCCGCGCCACGAGTCGAGCCCAGATCGCCCTGGCATCGCGATAGGTTCTGAGCGCCTGCTCAAGCGCCGCGCGATCTCCGGTCCGCTCATGGATGGCATAGAGCACGCCGCTTCGGAATTTTGTCGCAAAGAACCGGCCGAGGTTGATCTGAACGTCTACATCGATGGCCAGCCTGGAATATTCCGGCCCGCGCTGGCTGGTCGTCTGGGCCAGGTTGTTCATGGCGGCCGCTGAAAGATCCTCCAGCCACTGGGCCACTTCGATGGGCGAATATTTGCCGCTGCGCTCGCCCTGAAGCAACTCATCGGCAAAATCGCTCATGCGCGAAAACAGCTGCGGATCGAGCGGGCTCGAATTCTGGAAAGTCTTGGGCGAAGGCGTATCGCTGTATGGATTATTCTTCTTCGCGTCCACCATCGGCTGGTTGGTGTAGACCTCGGGCCAGTACGTATTGTTGGCCGCGGAAGGCAGATGCGCGGTGGTGATGATCGGCAGAATGCGGCTGGCATTGGCCAGAGCCGCTTCAGCCGCGGGGGCGCCGGCCTTAAACTGCGAACGCAGATACCGGCGGCAGACCTCCGGGTCGGTATCGGGATTATATAGATGGCGGCCCCAGACCCGGAAGGCGTAAAGATACTTCTGCCAATCCCACCGCGGCCTGAGCGAGGCATCGGCGTAACCGCACCGGTCGCCCGCAATGCCCGAACCCCTGCGCCCCTTGAAAGACAGCGGCTCCATGATCTCAACGCCGTCGGACCCGCAGAAACTGAAAGCGCGTGAATAGGCCGCGGCCGTGACCGGGTCGCCCCACAGCAGAAGGCGCTGCGTGCCCGGCCAGATGCGGTGCAGCACGCCGTATCGCCGGTCTTCGCGCAGCAGGTCGCCGTAGCCGTAGCGCAGAAAGCTTCGGGAGCCGGAACTGAGCGCGAAGAAGCCGTTGTCCTTGCGATCCTTGGGCACTTCCTGTTCGCGAATGGCGGCCTGGTGGTACGGCATTCCCATGTGCTCGGCCCAGTATTTCGGCGAGACCTTCACGGGCATGCCGGTGGCCAGGCCCACATCGATCATGCCCTGGTCGATGCCCTTGGCGTGCATGTCGATTTCGATTTTGCGCCCGCCAGTTTGACGCCGTCGAACACGGTCTTCCAGAAATCGTAGCTGCCTTCAGCCACGCCGCTTTCGCCGTGAATGCGGAACGTCACGCCCTGAATGGCCGGGCAGGCTTTGAGCAGCATGGCCAGCGCATCGCGGCAGTAGGGCCCGTGATTGTCGGCGGTGAGGCCCTCGATGGTGTAGTTGGGATGCGGGCTGTTGATCCACTGGTAGCCGTGCATCCAGATGCCCAACTGAAAGTGCAGGCCGCGGGCGACGGTCTTCCTCGCTGATGAACTTCAGGGTGGCCAGATTGCGGTCGCGCTCGGCATCCGGCAGATTCGCGGCGCGCACGTTGTAGCCGGGCGGTGATAGCAGGAACGGATAGGCAAACAGGAAGTAGGCGTCGGTGACTTCGCGCAGGAAATCGTAGCCGATGCCAAGACTCAGGTTGAAGCGATTGAAGCGCTGAGCCGCCAGCATGGTGAGATAATGCGGCCACATTTCGCGATCGTTAAACCACGGCTTGTCTTCCACATCGCTGCTGAACAACCGCTGGATGCTGCGAATGGAATTGGCAGGCTGCTCGACAATCGGCTTGGCTACCTGCAGGGCGGCTAGGGGATCCGGCCCCAGCCGTACGCGGTCGGCCAATTCCAGCAACGCGTAGACGGCGCCGCGAGTATCGCTGCCACAGGCAAGTACGAGCTGCCTGCCGGCTTCTGTGGCGGGCGCCAAAGCCAGGCATTCGGGCGCGTTCGGAATGGCTACATCGGTCTTGAAACCAGAAGCGGCACTGGGCCTTGAAACTACGACGGGTCCTGAAACTACGACGCAAAATTCACCGGCGCCCGATTGCGCCACGCGATCGTGACGGCTCACTGCCACGCCGGTATCGGCCAGGGCCTGCTGCAGTTCGTGCGCCGCCCACTGGACCGGCGCCGCGGAGGCCACCGGATCCGCGGGATCGACTATGATTGCGACACTCGGATGCGAAGCGGTTTGCGACCACGACACGGGAGCGCCGGCGATCACGGCCCCGGAGCCTTTTAGAAAATTACGGCGATTGAGGTAAGCGTTATCGGCCATAAGGATCGCCCCGATGATTCTATCACTGTGCATTACACCGGCCGCTGCTCCAGGGTATTAGTTCGAGTATTGGTTCGCAATCACACCCCCGGCTCTTATGGGCCTCTTCCGGAATTTCCGAAAATCTGCGATACCGGTAGTAGAGGTCGTTTATGGCAGCAAGGGCACCAGCATCACCAAAGAAAGACGCACCCACGAAGAGAGACGTTGAGAAGCAATCGCTTCCGCTAGAGGAACAGATTCGTCGGCGTGCCCATGAGATTTATGTGCAGCGGGGCGGTCAGGACGGGTCCCAGCTGGATGACTGGCTCAAGGCAGAAGGGGAACTCCGACAGGCGGAAGAGGAAGAGTCTGTCTCGCGCGCCGAGGGAGAAGGCTTGACTCGTAAGTGAGCGAACGCTCTCCCCTTTCTGGGTTTTGCCCTTAACAAGGGCTTGTGGCTGAGTATGCTCATTCACGTTGGCTGGAGTATTGCTGCAGCCATGAGCGGAGACCATGACCGGTGCAGATATCGAGCGATCGTTTCAACGTGATTTCCGAATCTCCCGTTTGTGGGGAATGGGCGCTACTCTTTGATGACTTTGTAGCTGCAATCCGCGAACTTATAACGCTTCAGATTGCGCAATGCGATTCAAGCGACCGGCGTGAACCCGAGGTGGCGCGCTTCGATCGGCTGTTGCGGGCAGCCGTGGAAAAGAAGCGGGAAGCCAAGGATGCGCTGGTGTTCCATCAACTCACGCATTCATGTTCGGCAAGCGCTGCTTGCCAGGGTCCGAATATTTCAGCGAGCGCGGTAACTTAGCAGGGCTCTAACGTTGAACAGCCCGTCTACTTTGAATCTAGCCATGTCAATCATCCCCCGACGTGCTTAGCGTGCCAACTGGATATCGAATTCAATCCGGATTTCATCCTTCACCCGTACTGTGCCCCCCGCCACCCGGATCGGCTTGATGTCAAAGTCCGCCAGTTTAAGTAAGGAGTTCCCTTGGTAATGCCCGGCGTTTTCGCGCACTTCCACAGTCACGGGTTGAGTCTGCCCATGCAGCGCGAGGGTGCCGCGCACCTTCCAGGAACCTGTGCCCATTGGTTCGGCCGCGGTAGAGCGAAAGACAATTTCCGGATAGCGTGCGGCGTCAAGAACGTCCGGGCCCAGCATGGTCTTTTGGATCTCGTCGCGGTCTTTCTCGGAAGCTTTCGGATCGCGCACGCGCAACGCGCTCGCGTTCGTATGCAATTCAACAGTGTGGGCGGCACTGTCGACTTTGCCGGCGACAGGTGCGGCAATCTCGTGGTCGTGTCCGAAGGCGGAGAGGAGGCCGGCCTTGTATACCCGCACAGTCATCACCGATTTCTCGGTATCGATGACGCGCTGCTGGGCCTTCGCGGTCCCAGCCAGGCAGCTTACGGCCAAGGCCAAAACCGGCGCTGCCTTATACCAACTCTTTGCACACATTCCTAGCCGCTCCTGAAATCAGGTTAGCTATATGCCCTTGCGTGTTGGTTTGGAAGACGTAAAAGTTTTGCAAATAGTACTACTATATCCTAATATCCTGTACGGCTGGACCCTGACGTTCAGCGCTTGGATCCTAACGTCGGGGCTTGAATGTCTTCCCTCTCACGTTTGCGTGATCAGAGTGAGTTTCTCTACTTCCCGCTCCACGCCAGAACCCGGGTCAGCGCCGCCGCAGTAGCCGCGTCCAACTTCGCCCCCGGAGGCCGTATGTCCGCGCATGCGATCGCTCCCCGCCGCCGCAGCACCTCTTTGCGGATCGCCATTCCCAGCCCTTCCTGAAACTCGAACCGCATGATCGGAACGGCCGGGTAGAAAACCTGGGCGGCGCCATCCACGTCGCCGGCATGATAGCGCCTGACAATCTCCACCAGAATTTCCGGGTACGCAAACCCCGTCATCGCCCCGGTGGCCCCTGCCATTAGTTCTTCCAGCAGAAACACGCCGCCCAGGCCGCCGAAGATCCCGATTTCCATCCCTTGCGCGGCGTCCCGTATGCGGCTGGTCTTATACGGTGTCGGCGGATCTTCCAGCTTGATGGTTTTGGCCGCCGCAACCTCGCGGGCAATGCGAACCAGCAGCCACGGCTCCATGGCGTAGCCGGAGACGGGCGGGTAGTCCTGAACCACCACGTCGATATCCACAGCGTCGGCAACGGCGGCAAAGTGGCGGACCACCGCGTCCGAATTCAGTTTGGGCATGCGCGGCGGGCTGATCATTACTGCCGAAGCGCCGGTCTCGCGCGCGGTCCGCGCGTATTCGATGCAGGTGCCCAGGCCATCGGCGGTGGCGCCGGCCACCACGTGGACCCGGCCGTTCACGTGCTTCACCACGGTCTCCAGCACCTGCACACGCTCGCGGTCATTCATGCGCGCCACCTCGCTGGTGACGCCCAGCGCCGTCAGCCCATTGACGCCCGCGCCGATGAACAGGTCGATGACGCGCTTCAGGCTGTCAAGGTCCAGTTCGCCGCCGGATCGGAACGGCGTGGGGAGAACGGAGAATACGCCTTCGAGCTTCATCTGTACACTGTAACCCGGCGCCCGTAAATCTGATCAGGCCAGGTCGAATACCAGGACTTCGGCCGCCCCGTTCAGTGCCTGGATAGAGAGCGAACTCTCCTCCGTCACAGCCGCCGCATCGCTCGTGGAAAGTGCCTTACCATTGACCAGCGCCTCGCCGCGAACCACGTGGACCCAGGCCCCGCGCTTGGGCGCCAGCCCGTAGGTCAGCGTCTGGCCCGCATCGGCGGCGCCGATCAGGACCCGTGCGTCCTGGTGTATTTGCAGAAGGCCGCCGTCGCCCGCCACCGGCAGAAGTTTGCCGCGCTTCTGCTCCTCCGTGAGACTCACCTGTTCGTAGGTCGGCTTAATCCCGTATTCGCCCGGCTCAATCCAGATCTGCAGAAAGTGAACCGGCTCGCTGGGCGACGCGTTGTACTCGCTGTGGACGATTCCGGTGCCTGCCGATATGCGCTGCAATTCGTTAGCGCGCAGGGTTTCGACGTTCCCCATGCTGTCTTTGTGGGCCAGCGCGCCACTCAATACATAAGTCAGGATTTCCATATCCTCATGCGGATGCGAGCCGAAGCCGCGGCCCGGGCTCACGCGGTCTTCGTTAATCACCCGAAGGGTCCGGAAGCCCATATTCTTGGGGTCGTAATAACTGGCGAATGAAAAGGTATGGTTAGTGTCCAGCCAGCCGTGATTGGCATGGCCGCGTTGGTTGCTTCTTCGAATTGTGATCATGACGGAGGTTCCTTATGCAGCGGCTGGCTATACGGTGACGCCGCTCTCAAGAGCCTGGCTAAGCCCGGCTACAAGTTCTTGCATGGCTTCAGTGTCTTCAAGGCGGATCAGTTTTCCCTGGCTGTCAAATGCCTGCGAACTGCGGGCGATGGCCAGTTGCCCGGGAATCACGGTGACTCCGATCATCTCCAGCAGCTCGCGCAGGTGTCGCAGCCCGCGGCCGCCGCCCCCGGGTCCCGGGGAAACACTCATTATTGCTGCCACTTTGCCGCGAAGAACGGCCAGGGTCGGTTCACCGGCCTCAGGGCGCGAAATCCAGTCGATCGTGTTCTTGAGCAAGGCGGTGAATGAGCCGTTGTATTCCGGCGAGGCTATCACGATGGCATCGTGCCGCCGCACCAGTTCCTTGAAGGCCTTGGCAGCGGGGGGCAGCCCCTGCGCGGCTTCCAGGTCGCCGTCATAAAGCGGCATCGGGTAATCCCGAAGGTCTGCGAAAGTGGCGTCGGCGCCGGCGGCCTCTAAGCGCTCGGCGGCTTCCATGGCCAGCCTGCGATGGAGCGAACCGTTGCGGGTGCTGCCCGCGAAGATCAGGATTTTTGGTTTCATGCAATCCCTTCAATAAATCTTGTTATCAAGATATTTGATGTAGAGGCACCAAAAAAGATTCAGGGTCCAGATTCAGGGTTGCTACGATGAGGTCGATGGAAACCCGCATCCTTCCCCGAACTGATCTCAGAGTCTCGCGCGCCTGCTTTGGCACCATGACCTTCGGCATCCAGGCGGATGAAGCTACCGCCGGGCGCATGGTGGACCTGTGCCTCGACCGCGGGGTCAATTTCTTCGATACCGCCAACGTCTACACCAACGGCGTTGCCGAAACTATGCTCGGCAATGTTTTGAAAGGACGCCGCGACAAGGTCGTGCTGGCCAGCAAGGTTCGGATGAAGATGGGCGATGGGCCTGGCGAATCCGGGCTTTCGCGCGCCGCCATCGAGCTCGCCATCGACCAGAGCCTGGGCCGGCTGCAGACCGATTACCTGGATCTTTATTACCTCCACGCGCCCGACTGGGCCGTGCCCATCGAAGAAACCCTGGAAGCCATGGACCGTCTGGTGCGCGCCGGAAAGGTTCGCCATCCGGCCATTTCCAACTATGCCGGATGGCAGGTTTGCCAGATGTTATGGATCTCCGAAAAGAACGGGTACCAGCCGCCGTTGATTTCGCAGCCTATGTACAACCTTCTGGCCCGCGGCATTGAGCAGGAGTATCTTCCGATGTGCAGGCAGTTCGGCGTCGCCACGGTAGTTTACAACCCGCTGGCCGGCGGTCTGCTCACCGGCAAGCAGCAGCGCGAGCGACCGCTGCCCGGTACGCGCTTCGACAAAGTGCCGATGTACATCGACCGTTACTGGCATCCGGCGTATTTCGATGCCGTGGATGAACTGCGCGGCGTGGCTGAAAAAGTCGGCCGTTCGATGATCGACCTTTCGCTGAACTGGCTGCTGCACCACACGCCCACCGATGGCGTGATTCTGGGCGCGTCCACGCCCGCGCAACTCGAACAGAACCTGGATGCCTTCGACGGCGGGCCGCTGCCCGAAGACACCCTGACCGCCTGCGACGCCGTCTGGCAAAAGCTCCGCGGCATTACGCCTAAATACAACCGGTAGCAGGGTGGGGCAGACGGTTTCGTCTGCCGTTTGCCGGCAAAGTTTACTTCAACTCCGCCATCATGCCCGGCAGGCTCCATTGCATCTGCAAGCTGGTAGCAGCCCAGCCGAAGTCGGCCATCATGGCTTTGCCGACTTCCTCCTGGCCCTTGCCTTCGCGAATCAGGTGGGTTGCCCGGCTGCGCAGTTTCTCCACGTTGTTGCGGTATGCCAAAAGTCCGGCTTTATTGGTCACAGGGCCGTGGCCGGGGATCACCGTGTCGAAGTCCAGCTTCAGGGCGGCGTCCAGTGTCGTGGTCCATTGCACCAGGCTGCCGCCGCCGGGGTAATCGATGAGCGGAGTGTTGCCGGCCATCAAGTCGCCGGTGTGGATGGTCCGCAGAGCCGGAAAATAAACTATGGCATCGCCATTGGTGTGGCCGCGGCCGAAATAATGCGCGCGAGCTTCCTTGCCGCCCAGAAATACGGACGTCTCCTCTGTGAACACCACACGCGCGCCGGCCATTCCGGGGGGCGCATTCGACTGCCTGTGTTCCACAATGTTCTTGCGCGCATTGGCGGTCGAGATGATCTCGGCCACGGGGAGGAATTTGGAATTGCCACCGCTGTGGTCGGCATGATGATGCGTGCTGAGCACGTATTTGACCGGCTGGTTGGTCACGGTTTTGACCATCGCCACGATGCCTTCGAAATCCTGCTCGTACTTGTCATCCACCAGGATCACGCCCTCGCTGGTGACGTACACCGCGACATTGCCGCCATCGCCCTCGATGTTATACAGGTCATCCTTGACCTTATTGATGGTCAACTGCGGAGGCTGCTTGGCCTGATTCTGCGTGTAAGCGATCCAGCAGCCCATCAGGAACAGGGCGCCGACGGAAAGGCGTGCCACAAGTGTCCGGCTCATGTCAGGACAATATATCAGATTCTTCCGTATTGCCGGGCTTGCCCACTCACGCCTGTTCCGCCGCCTGAATGGTCAGCCGAATATCTTCCTGGCTGTGCGCCGCTGAAACGAAGGCCGCCTCGAACTGGCTTGGAGCCAGGTAGACGCCGCGCTCCAGCATTCCGCGGAAGAACTGACCGAAGCGCACGGTGTCGCAACGCTTGGCCGACTCCCAATCGGTCACCGGCTGGCCGGTGAAGAAGAACGTGAACATGGAGCCCACGCGATTCACCGTCACCCCCGCCGGCGCCGATGCGCACAACGCCGCCGCCCGCGCTTCCAACTGGTTGTACACTTCGGGATGGGTCTTCAAGTGCCGCAGCATGGCCAACCCCGCGGCCACCGCCAGCGGGTTTCCGGAGAGCGTGCCGGCCTGGTAAACAGGCCCCGCCGGAGCCACCTTGCTCATAATGTCCTTGCGCCCGCCATAAGCGCCGACCGGCAGGCCGCCGCCGATCACTTTGCCCAGCGTGGTCAGGTCCGGCCGGATGCCGTAGAGCTGTTGAGCGCCGCCAAACGCCACGCGGAAGCCGGTCATCACCTCATCGAAAATCAACAGCGAGCCATACCGTGCCGTGATCTCGCGCAACGCCTCCAGATATCCGGGCAGCGGCGGCACGCAGCCCATATTGCCGGCGACAGGTTCCACGATAATCGCCGCGATGCGGTCGCCATGCGCGCGGAAGGCCTGCTCCACCGCATCCGCCGAATTGTAGGGCAAGGCAATGGTGGTATCGCAAAAGGCCTTGGGCACTCCCTGGGTGTCGGCGATCCCCAGCGTGGCCACGCCCGATCCGGCCTTCACCAGCAGCGAATCCACGTGGCCGTGATAGCAGCCTTCGAATTTCACAATCAGGTCGCGCCCGGTGAAGCCGCGCGCCACGCGGATGGCGGACATGGTGGCTTCTGTCCCGGAGTTGACCAGCCTCACCATCTGGATGGACGGCACGGCATCGCAGATCAATTCGGCGAGTTCAACCTCCTGTTCCGTGGGCGCGCCGAAGCTGGTGCCGATCGTCAGCGCGCGTTCGAGCGCCTCCAGAATTTCCGGATGCCGGTGGCCCAGCAGCAGCGGTCCCCAGGAACCCACGTAATCGATGTACTGGTTGCCATCGACGTCGAAGATGCGGCTGCCCTCGCCGCGCGCCATGAATACCGGCTGGCCGCCGACGCTGCGAAACGCGCGCACAGGCGAGTTGACCCCGCCGGGAATTATTTCCACGGCGCGGCGAAACAGCTCTTCGGATCTGGAATGGTTCATAGTATTTCGAGGGCCGGTTCCCTTACGGTCGCGGCTCAGAACGGAGCGGCGCGCATGCGCCGGCGGCTTCCTGGCCGCGCGGTACCAGCCGGCTGAATCCCAGGCTCATCACGATCTCATAGAGGCTGCCGTTCAGGTTGCGCATCAGCCGCCGTTTCAGCCCGAGATACGGCTGCCTTCCTGCAAACAGGTCCTGCATGATCGCCGCAAAACGCGGGCTGCGGGCCGTGAACTGTACCATGCGCGTGGGCACGGAGCCCATGAGGAATCGGCCCAGGAATACGCGCTTGGCCAGGCGTGAGCCAAACTCCAGGTCGGCGCCGAAATCGCGCCGTAGCTGAGTGCGGTAGTGAGACATCCTGGCGGCCAAATCGCCGGATGCGGACAACAGGCTGCGCACCGCCAGGTCGGCGGACCGGATGGCGTAGTAGAGCCCCTCACCTGTGATCGGGTCTACCAGGCCGGCGGCATCGCCAACCGCCATCCAGCCATCACCCGCGACGCGGTTCTTGCGCCAGGAGCGGGTGTCGAGCGAGGGCAGCAGGTGGCTGTAGAACGCAGCGCCTTTCCACCTGAGGCCGCGTTCAGTCATGAACCGCTCCAGCCGCTGGCGCAATGACGCGGCCGGTTCGCCCTTGCCGCAGATGCCAACTGAAAGATGGCCGCAGCGCGGGAAGATCCAGATGTATCCTTCCAAATGCGGCAGAAACTGGATATCGATTCCGGCCTGCTCGCCGGGAACGTAGTAGCCCAGAGCGGACATCGTGTCCGGCGGTGTGAGTTCGGTGCCCACGTCGCGCAGCGGGTTGCGCGCACCTGTGGCTACGATGCAGAATTCGGCGTCCAGCGTTCCCGAATTGGTTCGAAGCCGCCATCCCGATTCGCATCGCGACATTTCCGTGACGCGCGCTTTTTCAATCTGCGCCCCGGCCCGTTCGGCGCGTTCCAACAGCATGCGGTTCAGGTCCAGACGCGAGTAGATCAGCAGGGGTTCGCCCAACTTCAACGTCACCGAGCCGGCCTTGGGAGCCGCCAGAACGGTTTCCGTGACCAGACGTTTGGGCGTAGAGTTCTCGATCAGAAAAGGGTACTGGCTGTAAGCCTTGTGGGTAAGTCCGCCGCCGCACGGTTTTTCCCAGGCGAGCTTTTCGTCGATCAGGATAACGCCCAAACCGGCGGATGCGAGTTGTTGGGCGGCGAATGCTCCGGCCGGACCACCACCCAGAATGGCCACGCGCTTCATGGCTTTTTGGTTGCGGGCGGCAGGTCTTCCGGAGACGGCATGCTTCCTCCGGCGTGAGGGTTGACCGCGGGCGGCGGCGCGGCGCCGTGTTGGCTGCTGTCCTGGCGGCTCACAACCACCCACTTCCCGTCCTTCTGATCCATAAGGTATGTCATTTGCATACCCTGTGCGGCGCTGCCGCCTTTGGGCGTAATCGTAACCGCCGCATCCGCCTGATTGCCATGGACTTGAACCGATTTCATGGCAACATCCATTCCAGCCACGTTCAAGCCGACCTGGGCCAGGTGATCGATGACGCCCTGCCGCACCGCATCATTGTTTACCGTGCCGCGATTGCAGGCAGTCAGACAAAGAATCAGTATTAACGGAAAGATCGCGCGCACCACTCAATTATAACTGGCTCGGAAGCGCTGATTCTGAGCCGTGACCGAAGGATAGTAGCAGTCTATTCTGCGGCGACATTAGCAACTGCATCACAAGGTCTAGGGCAAGGATGGTGCTTATAGGACTGGAGTCCCGTTAATCCCTTGGATTCGACTTGTGCAGCGGTTGTCAACCCGCCGTTGCGCCGATTCGCAATCGACGGGCGGGATACCACGCTGCCCTCGCGCCTGCGGTTCCCATACACTGGTTTTGAGCATGAAAGTCCTGGTTTGTCATCGCGACGATGGTAGCCGAAAACTGGTCCAGCGCCTGGCCCCTTTAATCCCCGGAATCGAGCTGCTGGATTCGCTTCCCGGCGCGCCCATCGGACCACTGCAGGGCATCGACGCCCTCCTGGCTATTGGCAAGGTTGATCGCGCGGTCATGCAACAGGGCTGTTTCGGTTTTATCCAGACAGTCGGCACGGGTTACGATCACATCGATATGGCCGCCGCCGCCGAACTCGGAATTTGGGTGGCGCACGTTCCCTCTTCGGAGACCGGCAACGCCGAATCGGTGGCCGAGCACGCCATCCTCTTAATGCTCGCCTGCTCACGGCAATTGCCGGAGGCCCAGCGTGGGCTGCATGAGCGGCGATGGGCGCAACCCGTGGGCTATGCGCTGCTGGGCAAAACGGCGTGTGTGGTAGGCCTGGGCTCCATCGGCATGGCTGTGGCGGAGCGGCTGCACAGTTTTGGCATGGAACTGTTGGCTACGCGAAAGAACTTCGATCGAGGCTCTCCTTCTTACGTCCGCTTATATCCCGAGGGCCAGTTGGCGGAAGCGCTGAAATCTGCCGATTATGCGATTCTCTGCCTGCGCGCCGGCAACCACAACGCGCGCCTCTTCGACGCCGAGGTATTGGCTGGCATGAAGCCGGGCGCCATTCTGATCAATATTGCGCGCGGCAGCCTGATCGACGAAAACGCGCTGCTGGCCAGTCTCGAAACCGGGCATCTGAGGGCCGCCGGGCTGGATGTGTTCGGGGAGGAGCCGGCTGATCCGCGGCACCCCCTGTTCCATTTGCCGCAAGTGATCGCAACCCCCCACATCGCCGGCGTGACGGACGTGAACCTGGCCCGCATGTTTCAACTCCTGGCCGGCAACCTGCAGCGCTACCGCCGGGGTGAGACGCCGCATTACCTGATCGAAAATCCAATTCTCCCGCACAGGTAAATCCCGCTGGTAAGTAATGGTAATGATAACGTCGGTTAGCAAAAACTAAGTTGCACGAGGCATACTGTTGTTCTTTCGCTTCCCGGGTTTACTCTACCTTTGTACACAGGCTGTGACCAAGAGGTTACGGCATATCTCAGAACCGGTGGACAGAGCGGCCACCTACACAAAACAAGAACTTCTCAGGAGAATAAAAACATGACGTTTCTACGTAATATTTGGAATGACGAACAAGGCCAGGATCTTATCGAGTACACACTGCTTATGGCGTTCGTTGCCTTAGCGTCGGCCGCCCTTTTCATCGGCGCCGGTGGCAGCATCAGCGGCATCTGGACAGCCACCAACACCCAGCTCGCGTCCGCGAACACCTCCGCCAGCTAGACCGGGAGCAGCGCTCTGTTTTCCGGTTCTGATACGATTTGGGGCGGGTTCGCCCGCCCCCTGTCGTGTGGTTACCGGCGCGATTGTTGCCGATCGTGTGGTTAAGAGTCATTGAGTTGTTGATACACCAAGATCTCATCCGGAGCTGCGGACCGTAACGCAGCGGTTGGTCTTCAGGCGGGCCCAAGTTGCTTGAGGCCCCAGCTCGCATGTTCCGCAACGGTAATGTCCTGCGACGCGGCCAGGCGCTCCAACGGGGCGCGAAAATGTTCCAGCCGTGCGTTGGCCATCGCTACCGCTACATTGCGAAGGAACCCGGAATATTTTGCGCGGGTCACGGGGGTCCCCCGAAACATGGAACGGAACTCCTCCTCGGTTAGCCCGGCCAGACGTTCCAGTGGCGGTGCAAAGTCGCGGGGCGCGAACGCCGCATCGCCCGATACCGGGGCCCGGCGGTTCCAGGGACAGACGTCCTGGCAGATGTCGCAGCCGAAGACATGCTTGCCGGTTGCGCCGCGCCGGTCGTCGGGAATATCGCCGCGCAGTTCGATAGTGAAGTAGGAAATGCACAGCCGCGAATCCACGGTGAAGCCGGTATCGTCTGGGCTGCCGGTTCGGGCGGGAACAATCGCCGCAGTCGGACAGGCCTCGATACATCGCGTGCAAGTCCCGCACCGGTCCGGTGGAGGGGCGGCATCCGCCGGCTGAATTTCGAGCGACACCAGCAGTTCGCCCAGAAAAAACCAGGACCCGCTCTGCTGATTGATCAGACACGTATTCTTCCCGATCCACCCCAGCCCCGCCATCCGTGCGTACGACCGTTCCAGCAGCGGCCCCGTGTCCACGCAAATCTTCGACTCGAATTCCGCACAGGCGTGTTCCCGCAGCAGATCGCGCAGCCGCTCCAGACCGCGGCGAAGCACGTCGTGATAATCGTCGCCCCAGGCATACCGCGAGATCCAGGCGCGCTCGGCGCCGCCGAATTTCGTGGAGTAGGGCCACGGCGTATTGTAGAGTTTGCCCACGCAGATGACCGACTGCGCCGATGGCAGCAGGTTTCGGGGATCGTCACGGAGGCCGGCCCGCCGGTCGGTCAGATAACCCATCTGGCCGGCGAAACCCGCGGCCATCCATTCGTGATACCGGGCGCGTTCCGGGGCGGGCGCGGCCGGCACAACACCTGCCAGTTCGAATCCGCACTGGCGCGCCAGATCGCGAACGGCGCTGGTTTCGAGCCTGGCATTCACTGGTGACAAACCCCGCTCAAATCTCCAGTCCCACTTGCCGCATCAGTTCGATGGCGTTGCTCTTGCGCACCACCCCCGGCCGCATCAGGTAGTCGAAGTGGATCCGGCCGTTTTCGACATGATCTTCGAAGTGGACGTTGGCGGCCCTCTCTCCGAGTATGTCGGCCACCTCGGCCAGGGCCAGGTCATGAGTAGTGATAAGCCCGATCGCGCCGCGCTCCACCAGGCCGCGCGCCAGGGCTTCGGCGCCGATGCGCCGGTCGTGCGAATTGGTGCCGTGCAGGAATTCATCGATCAGAAACAACACCGGCAGCTTTCCCGAAGTCAGGTCCAGAATCTGGCGCAGCCGCAGAATCTCGGCGTAGAAGCGCGAGACGCCGCCTTGGAGCGAGTCCGAAACCCGTATGGATGCCCCCAGCGCCAGCGGCGATAGCCGAAGCCGCCGGGCGCGAACCGGGGCGCCGGCCTGCGCCAGAACCGCGTTGACGCCCAGCGTCCGCAGCATGGTGCTCTTGCCCGACATGTTGGAGCCGCTCACCACCAGCAGCCGAAGGTCGCCTCCAATCCGCACATCGTTGCGCACCACGCGGTCTTCGCCCAACAACGGATGGCCGATGGCCTCGGCCTCCAGGTAGGGTGCTTGTTCGCTGAATTCCGGAAAAGGGTCGGCTGGATGCTCAAAGGCGTGACTGGCCATTGAACAGAGCGCCTCCAGTTCTCCGGCGGCGTTCAGCCACCGGCGCACCGCCAGGCCCGAGTGCCGCCGCCAGTCTTCCACCTTCAAGGCCATATGGGGCGTCCACAGGATGAAGATTTCCAGAATGCGCACCAAAACGTTGTCCCGCGAATCCAGGTACTCCATCAGGCGCTTCAGGCGGGCCAGCCGTCTGGAAGGCGGTTCGCCTTCGGAGTCGAGGCCAGCGCGCAATTGCGCCAGCAGGGGCGAGCGAAACTGCTCCTTCTCCACGCGGCACAGCACTTCGGAAAGCAGCCCGAGTTCGTGCGAGGCTTCTTCCACGGCCGCCGTTACGGCTCCCATCAGCAGACGATTGCGGTAGAGAAACCACCCGTTCACCACCAACGTAACCAGCAGGCCATCGCGCACCAGCGGGGCGGTGGCTTCGGTCATACGCACCAGCCCGGCCTGGTAAAGAAGCATGGTCCACAGGCAAACAAATCCGATCAGGCCCAGGAACGTGAAGATCCAGATCGGTATGCGCAGGCCGCGTGTCTGCAGAATCGGCGGAGCCTCGGCCCAGGCTGCCAGAGCCACCGGTTCCACGCCGGTCCGCGCCTCTTCCGCCAGCACCGCCAGATCCTCGCGCAAATCCAGACGGGGACGAAGTTCGTTGACGGCTTCCTGCCGCGCCCGAACAGTTTCGGGGTTGGCCGGGTGCATCAGCCAGCTGGCCAGCGTGTCCTCGCCGATGCGGGTCCTGGCCGTGCACAGCAATTCGAAGACGGAGCCCTTGCCGAACAGGTCCAGGTCCTGCGCGTAGGGGTGCTCCGGAACCAGATAGCGGTCTCCCGGTTCGCCGGTCCCGATCCATTTACCGTCCAGCCGCGCCATGCCGCGTTCGAAATACCGTTGGGCGCGCCGCCGCCGCTCCACCACGCGCAGCAAGTTCTCATGAATCACGATGAACGCGACGAAGACCGCCACCGGAACCAGCACCCACAGGATGGAAAATGCATCCCGCGCCAGAGCCATCCAAACTACCGCCAGGGCGCTAACCGCGGCTGCGAGGCGCGCGTAAGCCAGCCATTGATGGCGCCGCTCGCGGAGGGCGATCTCGGCGCGGCGCTGGTTAAGCAATTGGGAATACACGGGGCGGGGGTCGGAAGTCATCGGGCTCTCTCATTGTCTCTCGGAACGTTGGTCATCACCGCAGAGCCGCGGAGACGCAGAGATAAGCGCAGAGGAACCAAGGAAGAGGTCAGGCAGTCTGCATCGCTTCGCAAGGTTAAGTTTCGGTGCCCTCTTCTCCGCGCTTTGCTCCGCGTCTCTGCGTCTCTGCGGTGATCGAAAGCTGACTCATCAGCATCCCACCTTGAAGCCCTCCCACCGCGCCACCACGGCGCTGGCCAGGCAGTTGCCCAGCACGTTGACTCCGGTGCGCGCCATGTCCAGCAGGGCATCCACGCCCAACAGAATGCTGAAGCCTTCCACCGGCAGGTGAAAGGTAGTCAAGGTTCCGGCCAGAATTACCAGGGCCGCGCGCGGCACGCCGGCCACGCCTTTGCTGGTAAGCATGAGCGTCAGCATCATGATTAACTGCTCGCCAAATGACATATGGACGCCCGCGGCCTGCGCTACGAACACCGAGGCCAGCGAAAGATAAAGAGTAGTCCCATCCAGATTGAAGCTGTAGCCAGTGGGGATCACGAAACCCACGATGTGTTTCGGCACGCCGAACCGTTCCATGTTTTCGAGCGCCAGCGGCAGCGCGGCTTCGCTTGAGGCAGTGGAGAATGCGATCAGGAAAGGCTCGCGCACCGCACGGTAGAAGGGCCGCAGCGGGATGCGGAAAAGAATCACCACAGCCCCCAGCACCAGCATCACGAAAATTGCCAGCGAGGCGTACATGGTCAGGATCAGCTTTCCCAAACCGAACAGCACCGCTACGCCCTTGCTCCCCACCGTTACTGCGATCGCGGCGCCCACGCCCAATGGGGCCAGGTACATCACGTACTTCGTGTACCGGAACATCACCTCGGCCAGTGAAGCCGCGAATTTGACCACCGGTTCCGCCTTGGCGCCAATAGCGGCGCAGGCCGCGCCGAAAAGAAAGGCAAAGACCACCACCTGCAGCACGTCATTGCGCGCCATGGCATCGATGATGCTCGCCGGGAAAGTGTGCTCCAAAACCGAACCGAAGGTAGTCGCGGTCTGTGGAACGGCGGCATCGGCGGCGGTGCGCTGAATGGGCACGCCATCGCCGGGGCGAACCAGGTTTACCGCGCCCAGGCCCAGAAAGAGCGCGAACGTCGTAACGATTTCAAAATAGAGAATGGCCTTGGCGCCGATGCGGCCCATGTTCTTTATGTCGCCGCCGCCCGCGATGCCGGCAACCAGCGTGCCGAAAAGCAGGGGCGCGACGATGGAACGAATCAGCCGCAGAAATACGGTTCCGATGATGCCCAACTGCACCGCGAACCCGGGCGCGGCGATTCCTACAGCCACGCCGGCGGCCATGCCGATAAAGATCCAGGCGGTGAGGGAAATCCGCTTCACCGCTCTCCCCACTTCAGTTTTTGGCGCAGCACGTCAAAAAACATCATGCGCGGCGGGCGCACCAGGTGCAGCGAGAAATTCGAACTGTGGCAGACGATGGTGTCACCCTGGCGGATTTTCGTGCCCACCTGGCCGTCGATGGTGAGATAGACGCTTTCGTCGGGTCCCCGCGAAGTGACGCGGATCACGCTGGTTTCGGGAACCAGAACCGGCCGGTTGGTGAGCATGTGCGGGCAAATGGGCGTCATGCAGATGGCCGGAACGGAGGGGAAGATGATAGGGCCGCCGGCCGAGAGTGAGTAGGCCGTGGACCCGGTGGGCGTGGCGATGATCAGGCCATCGGCCTTGTATGTGCATACGAACTGTTCGTCTACGTAAACGTCCAGGTCGATCATGCGGGCGATGTCGGATTTGGTGAGAACGGCGTCGTTCAGCGCGTCGTACGATGCGATCACCTGGCGTTCGCGAATCACTTCGGTGTTCAGCAGCTTGCGTTTGGCAACCCGATGCTCGGCTCGGAAGGCGCGCTCCAGTTCAGGGTACAGTTCGTCCACAGTGATAGCGGTCAGGAAGCCTAGCCCGCCCAGGTTGACAGGGAAGAGGGGGATTTCGCGCCGGCCGATGGCGCGCGCGGCGGAAAGCAGAGTGCCGTCGCCGCCCAGCACAATCAGAAGATCGCAGCCTTCGGGAACCTCTTCGCGAGCTATGCCCGCCGGTTGTCCCGCGGAGCCGGGCCCAGCGTAAAAGGCGGTCTGCTCATCCATCCGGATGGCGATGCCGCGCCGGTTGAGCCACTCGATCAGCTTGGGCACGATTTCGCCTGCCGCCGGAGAGTTGGGTTTCGAGATGATGCCGACGGTCTTAATGATGGCCATAGAGGAGAAACTCCTTGTTCCCTTCGGCGCCGAGGATGGGGCTCTCGATGATGCTGGTTTCGAATCCGAATTCGCGCACGGCCCGCGTCACCCGATCACAAGCCGCCTGGTGGAGTTCCGGATCCCGGACAATGCCGCCCTTGCCTACCTGGCCCCGTCCTACTTCAAATTGCGGTTTGATCAGTATAACCATTTGGCCGCCGGGCCGTAAGAGGGGCACGGCCGCGGGCACGATCAGGGTCACGGAAATGAAGCTCACATCGCACACTATCAGGGCAGCGCTCTCGCCGATGTCCTCAAATCTCAGATCGCGCGCATTGAGGCCCTCGCGCAGTACGACGCGCGGATCGGAGCGCAGCTTCCAATCGATCTGGCCGCTGCCGACGTCAATGGCGTGCACGCGGGCGGCGCCCGCCTGGAGCAGGCAATCGGTGAAGCCGCCGGTGGAGCAGCCGATATCGAGACACGTTGCGCCGGTGACATCGATCGCGAAATGGCGCAGCGCCTGGGCCAGTTTGAGACCGCCCCGGCTGACGTACGGCGGGCGGGCCAGCACAACCAGCGCGCAATCGGAACGCACCGACTGGCCCGGCTTGGCGGCCTTCTGACGATCGACCAGAACCTCTCCAGCCATGATCAGGGCCTGTGCTTTCTCGCGCGAATCGGCGAGGCCGCGCTCGACGATCAACAGGTCCAACCGCGTCTTCATGACTTGCGGCGCACAATCAGGTCCGCCAGTTCGTGCAAACGGCCGGCGCGTTCGCCGAACGGTTCCAACACCTGGTGGGCCCGGGCGCATTCTTCACCCGCCATGCGGTGAGAGGTTTCGAGACCATACACCGCCGGGAAGGTGATCTTCTGCTGCGCCGCGTCCTTGCCCGCGGTCTTGCCAAGCGCCTCGGAGGATTCTTCCACATCGAGGATGTCGTCCACGATCTGGAATGCCAGGCCGACGTGCTCGCCGTAGCAGGAAAGCGCCGCGTATTGCGGGTCGGTGGCTCCGGCGTAAATGGCGCCCAGGCGCAGGCTGGCGCGAAGCAGGGCGCCGGTCTTGGCGCGGTGAATGGTTTCCAGCAATTGCGCGTCGGGCGGCTTGCCTTCGCCTTCGAGATCCGCCACCTGGCCGCCGATCATTCCGCCAACAGTGCCGGACGCGGTGGAAAGCTCCAGGATCAGGCGGGCCTTGCAATCGCCGCTCACAGGAAGCTGCGCCAGCACCTGAAAAGCCAGCGTGAGCAGCGAATCGCCGGCGAGGATAGCCATGGCTTCACCGAAGACCTTGTGGTTGGTGAGCTTGCCGCGGCGGTAATCGTCGTTGTCGAGCGCCGGCAGATCGTCGTGAATCAGCGAATAGGTGTGGATGAGTTCCAGCGAACAGGCGGCGGCGATTACGCCATCGGGCGAATCCGAAACCGTGCGCGCGGCCTCGATGCAGAGGATCGGGCGGATGCGCTTGCCGCCGGCGAAGAGGCTGTAGCGCATGGCGCGGTGGATGGTTTCCGGAGCCGCGGTTTCCGGGGGGACCAGGCGGTCGAGTTCCGAATCCACCAGTCGTTGTTGCTGGGCCAGGTAGTCGCGCAGGTTCATGCCGGTCAGGATTTTTCCGGGCGGAACGGCTCGGCCGTAATCTTGCCCGCGCTGCGGATAAGCATTTCCACCCGCGTCTCGGCCTCTTCAAGCTGCTTGCGGCAGGTGTCGCTAAGGCTCATGCCGCGCTCGAAGAGTTCCAGTGAGCGCTCCAAAGAGAGATCGCCGGCTTCCAGTTCCTTGACTACCTTTTCGAGCTGGTCCAGGCAGATTTCGAAGGATTCGACTGGCTTGGCCGCGGCTTGGTTTTCCTCCATCGCCTCATTCTAACAGGGCTTCGGGCTCTGCGACCTCCTTCACTACCACATGCCTTCTGCATTGGTGGGCGCAGACGGTTTCGTCTGCCGATTTCATCTGCGAATCGCGCCCTACAGCCGGCTCTTCGGTAATGTGAAGCGGAACGTGGCGCCCTGGCCCAGCTCGGATTCAACCCAGATGCGGCCCTGGTGGCGGCTCACGATCTTGCGGCAAATCGCCAACCCCATGCCGCTTCCGGGATACTTGTCGCGCGAGTGGAGGCACTTGAAAATGCCGAAGACCTTTTCCGCATACTGGGGCTCGATGCCGATTCCGTTGTCTCTCACGGAGAACACCCATTCGTTGTCCCGGGCCTCGGCGACAACGTCGATTTTCGGCGGCGCGTCGCTGCGGAACCGGATAGAGTTCACCAGGAGATTCTGGAACAATCGCGTCAGTTGAACCGGATCCGCCATCACCACCGGCAGGGTCCCGTGCGTCACCTCGGCATCGGTTTCCATAATCAGGGACTGCAGATTGTCGGTCGCATCCGTAAGGACTGTGTCGCAGCGGGTGCGCGCGAAGTAGTCGGTGCCCCGGGCGTCCACGCGCGAAAAATCCAGCAGGTCATGGATCAGCCGCTCCATACGTTCCGAACTCTCCACGATGTACCTGATGAATTCGTCCGCGTCGCCCTGAAGCTGTCCCCGGTATCTCTTGGCAAGCAGTTGCGCGAAGATGGACACCGTGCGCAGCGGTTCCTGCAAATCATGGCTGGCGATGTAGGCGAACTGCTGCAGCTCTTCGTTGGACCGCATCAGCTCCTCGGTTCGCGCCATCACGCGTTGCTCCAGGTTGGTGTTCAGTTCCCGAATCTGCGCTTCGTTTTTCTTGCGCTCGCTGATGTCGCGGATGGCGCTGGTGATGACCACCCCTTCCTCCGTCTGCAAGGGCCTGGAGCTGATGGCCACCGGGAAACTCGATCCATCTTCGCGCAGCGCCTCCAGCTCTTTGCCCACCTCGCCTGGCTGCAGCTTCGACTGGCTGGAATCCGCATCCCATCCGGCGGGTAGCTGAAAGTCCCAGTCCGGCACCAGCGACCGGATATTCCGCGAGACCAAACGGTCCCGCCCGCATTGGAAGAGCAGTTCGGTCTGTGAGTTCACCATGACGATCTCGCCATCGTCGCGGCACATCACCATGGCATCGGGCGCAGCTTCCAGCAGGGAACGAAACTTCTGTTCGGCCTTCTGCAGGACCTCCGCCTGGTTGCGCAGCGCCTCGGCCTGCTCCTTCAGTTGGGCGCTGCGGCGGCCCAGTTCCACGAACACCGCCACCTTGGAACGCAGCACCTCAGGCACCATCGGCTTAAACAGGAAATCCACCGCGCCCAGATCGTATCCCCGGAACAGGTGCTCTTCGTTCTTATATCCGGTTAGAAAAATAATCGGGGTTTCCCGCGATCGCGGACGGCTGCGAATCATTTCCGCGGTTTCGAAGCCGTCCATATCCGGCATACGGACGTCCAGAAGAATGGCCGCGAAGTCGTCGATCCAGCAGATGGCGCAGCGCCTCCTTCCCGGAGTGGGCCATTACCAGTTCTTCGCCCAATCCGTAAAGCGCGGCCTCCAGCGATACCAGCGTATCCGGCGTATCGTCCACCAGCAGGATTTTCATGCGCTGTTCGGGCACTGGGTTCGTCTCGATCTGTCCGGCGCTGGTTGGCGCGGACATGGATTTACCTCGCACTGGTCATCGTCTTATTGCGTCGACTCCTGGCCGCGCGTAAGCCAGACTCGCAAGTACCGAAAACAGCTGATCCAGGTCCACCGGCTTGGTAATGTAGTCCGACGCCCCGGCCTCAATGCACTTGAGCGCGATCGCCCTTCATGGCTTTCGCAGTCACTGCGAAGATCGGAAGAGTGCGAAACTCCGGAATCTTGCGGATGGCCCGCATGGTTTCGTAGCCGTCCATCTCGGGCATCATGATGTCCATCAGGACGCCGTCGATACCAGGGGTCTTGAGGAGCATCTCGATGCCCGCGCGGCCGTTCTCGGCGTGGACCACGTCGAGGTCATGCTGCTCCAGCACGCTGGTGAGCGCGAAGATATTGCGAACGTCATCGTCCACAACCAGCACTTTCTTACCTCTCAGCGTGGCGTCGTGCCTTCTGGTTTCAGCCAGGCTCTCACGCTGCGCCTCGGCTGAGATCCGCCTCCGCGCGGTGCAGCAGCAGTACGGTCTCCTCCAGCAATCGTTCGGTGGTGTCCGCGAACCGGACCACGCCCAGGCGTCCCTGATTCCGGATTTCAGTTTCCACCGCCAGGCTTACCGGCCGCTTGCTGTACACCACGATCGGCGGGGCCTGCGGACTCACCTCCGCGTGAATCTCATCCACCAACTGCAGGGCGGGAATGTCGGTCAATCCAAGATCCACGACAATGCCGTCCAGGTATTGGTGCCGCATCACGGCCAGAGCTTCTCCGCCCGAACCCACCACGATGGTTTCCACGTCTGGTCCACCCAAAGCCGCCTGCCAGCCGGTCTCGCCCGCCGCCTGCGCGGTCACCACCAGCAGTTTCTTCTGGCGCCGCTCAAGCGAATGATGAATCGTGTCGAAGGCGGCGCTCAAGATCTCCTGGTCATGGTCTTTTCGAGATAGGTCATGGCGCCCAGTGCCAGGCCGAGGCGCCGGTTTTCGTCGCCGCTGATGATATGGACCGGGATGTGGCGCGTCGCCGGATCGTGCTTCAACCGGTCCAGAATCGTCCATCCCAGCCATGTCGGGAAGAGTGATATCGAGCGTAATGGCCCCAGGGCTGAATTCGCGGGCCAGCGCCAGGGCAGTGCTGCCCCGCAGGGCGACCAGCGCCTTAATCCCCCGGTCGTGCGCCAGGTCCAGCAGGATTCGCGCGAACGTGACGTCGTCCTCGATGATCAGCAGCACCGCATCGCGAGGTTGGATGAGATTGCGGTCGTCGTCGATCTCGATCTCATGCACCAGCGCGGCGGCCGCGGGCGATGGCGTGGGCAGAATGAAGTCCACCCCTTGCTCCTCTGCCGCCTCTACCTGAAGCGCGGCTGTCAGCCGCGGACCTTCGTTCACCGGCGCGGTCCATTGCAGTTCGGCCTTGGCCGGAGACGCAATCGCCACATAGGTCTGCGGCAGATACAGGGTAAATGTGCTGCCCGCTCCGGTGGCGCTCTGCAGCCGGATTTCGCCGCCCAGCAGGCGCGTGAGTTCGCGGCTGATGGATAGGCCCAGGCCGGTGCCGCCGTACTTGCGGCTGGTGGTGCCGTCGGCCTGCTGGAATGCTTCGAAGATGATCCTCTGCTTGTCGAGCGGGATGCCGATGCCGGTGTCGGTCACCGAGAACGCGATCACCGATTTGGCGCGGCCCAGTATCGCGTGAGTCGAGCTCCACCCCGCGCTGGCCTTGTCGATCTTCAGGCACACCGAGCCGTGCTCCGTGAATTTGAGAGCGTTCGAAAGCAGGTTCTTGAGCACCTGCTGCAGCGCGCTTGGCGTCCGTGACGATAGTGTCCGAGGGCAGGCTCTCGCCCAGTTCGATGGTGAATTCCAGCCCCTTTCCGTCCGCCACGTGGCGGAATGTCTTGCGAACAGAAATCGCGCAGTTCGTGGAAGCGGACGCTGCCGATCTGCACATCCATCTTTCCGGATTCGATCTTGCTCAGATCCAGAATGTCGTTGATCAGGGCCAGCAGATCGGTTCCGGAAGAGTGAATGGTTTCGGCGTACTTGACCTGCTTGGTCGTCAGGGTGTTCTCACCGTTTTCCGCCAGCATCTGCGCCAGAATCAGCAGGTTGTTGAGCGGCGTTCGCAGCTCGTGGCTCATGTTCGCCAGGAACTCGCTCTTGTACTTCGAGGTCAGCGACAGCTGTTCCGCCTTCTCTTCCAGCGCCGCCTTGGCCTGTTCCACTTCGCGGTTCTTGTTTTCGACTTCGTTCTTCTGTTCGGCCAGCAGGTGCGCCTTTTCCTCCAGTTCGGCGTTGGTCTTCTGCAGCTGCTCGGCCAGCGCCTGGCTTTGCTTCAGCAGTTGTTCCGTCCGCATGGTCGCCGCAATCGTGTTCAGCACGATTCCGATGCTCTGCGTCAGCTGATCGAGGAAGGCCAGGTGAATTTCGCTGAAGTGCCGGAACGATGCCAGTTCCAGCACCGCCTTGGCTTCACCTTCGAACAGCACCGGCAGCACCACGATGCTCACCGGCGTGCCCTCGCCCAGGCTGGAGCTGATCTTGATGTAGTCCTGCGGAAGATCCGTTACCAGAATGCGTTGCTTCTCCAGGCCGCACTGGCCCACCAGACCCTCGCCCATCCGGAACTTTGTCGTGTAGCCGTTCCGTTCGCTCGAAGCGTAGGCCGCCATCAGCTTCAGGGCGGGCTCGTCCTCCGCGGAATCCGCGATGTAGAAGGTTCCGTGTTGCGCGTCCACCAGCGGCGTCAGTTCCGACAGCAGCAGCTTCGATACCGTCAACAGGTCGCGCTGCCCCTGCATCATGCCGGTGAACTTGGCGATGTTGGTCTTCAGCCAGTCCTGATCCTTGTTCTTGCGCGTGGTCTCGGCCAGGTTGCCGATCATCTCGTTGATGTTGTCTTTGAGCGCCGCCACTTCGCCCAGCGCTTCCACCGCGATCGAGCGCGTCAGGTCGCCCTTGGTCACCGCGGTGGCCACATCCGCGATGGCGCGCACCTGCGTGGTCAGGTTGGCCGCCAGCTGGTTGACGTTGTCGGTAAGATCGCGCCAGATGCCGGCCGCGCCCGGCACCGCGCCTGGCCGCCCAGTTTGCCTTCGATGCCGACTTCGCGCGCCACGTTGCTCACCTGGTCGGCGAACACCGCCAGCGTGTCGATCATTCCGTTGATGGTGTCGGCCAGTTCCGCAATTTCACCCTTGGTCTCCAGCACCAGTTTGCGTTTCAGGTTGCCGTTGGCCACGTCGGTCACCACCTTGGCGATGCCGCGGACCTGGGTGGTGAGGTTGGCCGCCATGAAATTCACGTTGTCCGTCAAATCCTTCCACGTGCCCGCCACGCCGCGCACTTCGGCCTGGCCGCCCAGTTTGCCTTCGGTGCCCACTTCGCGCGCCACGCGCGTCACTTCCGATGCGAAGCTGTTGAGCTGATCCACCATGGTGTTGATGGTGTTCTTCAGCTCCAGAATTTCGCCGTGCACGTCTACCGTGATCTTGCGGCTCAGATCGCCGTTGGCCACCGCCGTGGTCACCTGCGCGATGTTTCGGACCTGCGCTGTCAGGTTGCCGGCCATGAAGTTCACGCTGTCGGTGAGATCTTTCCACGTTCCGGCGACGCCGCGCACTTCGGCCTGGCCGCCCAGTTTGCCTTCGGTGCCCACTTCGCGCGCCACGCGCGTCACTTCCGCGGCGAACGAACCGAGCTGATCCACCATCGTGTTGATGGTGTTCTTCAGCTCCAGAATTTCGCCGCGCACGTCCACCGTGATCTTGCGGCACAAGTCGCCTTTCGCCACCGCCGTGGTCACTTCCGCGATGTTGCGGACCTGCGTGGTCAGGTTCGCCGCCATGGAGTTCACCGAGTCCGTCAGATCCTTCCACGTGCCCGCCACGCCGCGCACATCGGCCTGGCCGCCCAGCTTGCCTTCGGTGCCCACTTCGCGCGCCACGCGCGTCACTTCGGACGCAAAGGAGCTGAGCTGATCCACCATGATGTTGATGGTGTTCTTCAGCTCCAGAATTTCGCCGCGCGCGTCCACCGTGATCTTGGTCGTCAAATCGCCCTTGGCCACCGCCGTGGTCACGCCGGCGATGTTGCGCACCTGGTTGGTCAGGTTGCTGGCCATCGAGTTCACCGAGTCGGTCAGATCCTTCCACGTGCCCGCCACGCCGCGCACATCGGCCTGGCCGCCGAGCTTGCCTTCGGTGCCCACTTCGCGCGCCACGCGCGTCACTTCGCCGGCGAACGCGTTGAGCTGATCCACCATCGTGTTGATGGTGTTCTTCAGCTCCAGAATTTCGCCGCGCACGTCCACCGTGATCTTGCGGCTCAAGTCGCCCCTGGCCACGGCGGTCGTCACTTCGGCGATGTTGCGCACCTGCGCTGTCAGGTTGCCCGCCATGAAGTTGACGCTGTCGGTCAAATCTTTCCAGGTGCCGCCCACGCCCTTCACATCGGCCTGGCCGCCCAGCTTGCCTTCGGTGCCCACCTCGCGCGCCACGCGCGTCACTTCGCCGGCGAACGCGTTGAGCTGGTCCACCATCGTGTTGATGGTGTTCTTCAACTCCAGAATTTCGCCGCGCACGTCCACCGTGATTTTGCGGCTGAGGTCGCCTTGGCCACGGCCGTGGTGACTTCGGCGATGTTGCGGACCTGGGCCGTCAGGTTGCCGGCCATGGAGTTCACGCTATCGGTAAGATCCTTCCAGGTGCCGGCCACGCCCTTCACATCCGCCTGGCCGCCCAGCTTGCCTTCGGTGCCCACTTCGCGCGCCACGCGCGTCACTTCCGAGGCGAACGAGCTGAGCTGGTCCACCATGGTGTTGATGGTGTTCTTCAGCTCCAGAATTTCGCCGCGCACGTCCACCGTGATCTTGCGGCTCAAGTCGCCCTTGGCCACCGCCGTGGTCACCTCGGCGATGTTACGCACCTGGTTGGTCAGGTTGCTGGCCATCGAGTTCACCGAATCGGTCAGATCCTTCCAGGTGCCGGCCACGCCTTTCACCTCCGCCTGGCCGCCCAGCTTGCCTTCGGTGCCCACTTCGCGCGCCACGCGCGTCACTTCCGACGCGAACGCGTTGAGCTGATCCACCATGGTGTTGATGGTGTTCTTCAGCTCCAGAATTTCGCCGCGCACGTCCACCGTGATCTTGCGCGACAGGTCGCCATTGGCCACCGCGGTCGTCACTTCGGCGATGTTGCGGACCTGCGCCGTCAGGTTGCCGGCCATGGAGTTCACGCTATCGGTCAAGATCCTTCCACACGCCGCCCACGCCCTTCACCTCCGCCTGGCCGCCCAGTTCTCCTTCGGTGCCCACTTCGCGCGCCACGCGCGTCACTTCCGACGCGAACGCGTTGAGCTGGTCCACCATCGTGTTGATGGTGTTCTTGAGCTCCAGAATTTCGCCCTGCACATCCACCGTGATCTTGCGCGACAAGTCGCCGTTGGCCACCGCCGTGGTCACTTCCGCGATGTTGCGAACCTGCGCCGTCAGGTTGCCCGCCATCGAGTTCACGCTGTCGGTCAAATCCTTCCACACGCCGCCCACGCCCTTCACCTGCGCCTGGCCGCCCAGCTTGCCTTCGGTGCCCACTTCGCGCGCCACGCGCGTCACTTCCGAGGCAAAGCTGTTGAGCTGGTCCACCATGGTGTTGATGGTGTTCTTCAGTTCCAGAATTTCGCCGCGCGCGTCCACCGTGATCTTGGTCGACAGGTCGCCCTTGGCCACCGCCGTGGTCACGCCGGCGATGTTGCGCACCTGGTTGGTCAGATTGCCGGCCATGGAGTTCACGCTTTCCGTGAGATCCTTCCACGTGCCCGCCACGCCCTTCACTTCCGCCTGGCCGCCCAGTTTGCCGTCGGTGCCCACTTCGCGCGCCACGCGCGTCACTTCCGATGCGAACGAGCTGAGCTGGTCCACCATCGTGTTGATGGTGTTCTTCAGCTCCAGAATTTCGCCGCGCACCGCCACCGTGATCTTTCGCGAAAGGTCGCCATTGGCCACCGCCGTGGTCACTTCGGCGATGTTGCGCACCTGGCCCGTGAGGTTGCCGGCCATGGAGTTCACGCTGTCGGTCAGATCCTTCCAGGTGCCCGCCACGCCGCGCACGTCCGCCTGGCCGCCCAGAATGCCTTCGGTGCCCACTTCGCGCGCCACGCGCGTCACTTCCGATGCGAACGCGTTGAGCTGATCCACCATCGTGTTGATGGTGTTCTTCAGTTCCAGAATTTCGCCGCGCACGTCTACCGTGATTTTGCTCGAAAGGTCGCCGTTAGCTACCGCCGTGGTTACTTCCGCGATGTTACGAACCTGCGCCGTCAGGTTGCCGGCCATGGAATTCACGCTGTCCGTCAGGTCTTTCCAAACGCCGGCCACGCCCTTCACTTCCGCCTGGCCGCCCAGTTTGCCTTCGGTGCCGACTTCGCGCGCCACGCGCGTCACTTCCGATGCGAACGAACTGAGCTGATCCACCATCGTGTTGATGGTGTTCTTGAGTTCCAGAATTTCGCCTTGAACGTCCACCGTGATTTTGCGGGAGAGATCGCCGTTGGCCACCGCCGTGGTCACCTCCGCGATGTTGCGGACCTGCGCGGTCAGGTTGCCCGCCATCGAATTCACGCTGTCCGTCAGATCTTTCCAAACGCCGCCCACGCCCTTCACCACCGCCTGGCCGCCCAGCTTGCCTTCGGTACCCACTTCGCGCGCCACGCGCGTCACTTCGGATGCGAACGAATTCAACTGCTCCACCATGGTGTTCACCACGCGCGCGGTGTGCAGGAATTCGCCCTTCAGCGAGCGGCCCTCAACCTCCACCGCCATGGTCTGCGACAGATCGCCATTGGCCACCGCGCCAATCACGCGCGCCACTTCGGTGGACGGCTGCACCAGGTCTCCGATCAGGCCGTTGACGGAATCCAGGCACTCGGCCCAGTCGCCGGATGCCGCGCCCATGCTGGCGCGCTGGTTGATCTTGCCCTCCTTTCCCACCGCGCCGCTGATGCGCGCGAATTCGCTGGCCATGCGTTCGTTCAACTTGAAGATATCGTTAAGGGTGTCCGCAATTTTTCCCGCCACTCCGGTCTGGTCTACCGGCAGGCGAACGGAAAAGTCGCCGTCTCGAAAAGCAATCAGAGCTTTCAACAGAGTACCGGTATCGAAAACATCCACCACTGATTCAGGCTTCGGAGCTTCAGGTTTCATTTGCAGACTCCCTTGGAACGGGACTGGCGTCCTGCCAACAGCTCTTTGAAAACCGCGCCCAATTCCAGAAACAACTCCAGGCTGGACGGCTTCTTGATATACCGGGTGGCGCCCAGTTGTATGGCCACCAGACGGTCCCGCGGTGAGTCGGATGAGGTCAGCACCACCACCGGAACGTGTCTCATTCCATCGTTTGCCCGGACGCGTTGCAGGATTTCGATTCCGTCGTGACGCGGCAGGTTGAGATCCAGGATGATCAGGTCCGGCGCCGCTCCTTCCTCTGAAAGGAGCGCGATTACATCCTTGCCATCGGCGGCTACGCGAAGCGCGCAATCGACGTTATGCTCACGCAGCGCTTCCCGGATCAGGTATACATCCGCCGGATTATCCTCGGCCAGCAAAATCTCGGGCATAGTTCCCCCTTGGTAGAAAAGCCGTACGACAGCCTTCAGGTGTGCAATTTCTGCACGCAATACTTGCACGGGTCGCCGTCAACTTCGGCGCATCCCGACCAGCGCTGACACTAAGACCAGTGCTGAGAACACTATGTGCATCGGCTCACAAGTATGCTTGAAGACGAAGGCCGATTTTGCAAGTTTAAGCCCATTATCGTCCATTGATTGATGTTTGATCGCTTTAGACGATTTTGAGAGTTGGTGCTAAATCTGCCTATCCGCTCTAGTCACAGGCATGCTGGCCGAACCACAACAACTAAGAATACTGGTCGTCGACGACGACCTCATCGATCGCCAGGTTTACAGGCGGTGCCTCAACGAACTCACTACCCCGAAATTTGAGTTCACCGAAGCCGAATCCGCCGCGGCCGCGATTGAGCTCGCAGGAACATGGCGCCCGGACTGCATCCTGCTGGATTACGATCTTCCCGACATGAACGGCCTGGAAGTGCTGGCCCGCTTACTGAAGGATGGCCAAAGCTTGCCGTGTGCAATCGTCATGTTGACCGCGTTTGGCGGCGAGTCGTTGGCTGTTCAGGCCATGAAGGCCGGCGTGATGGACTATCTGCCGAAGCGGCAGGTGTCTACCGAGTCGCTGGCCTACACCGTTATCAACGCCATACATAAGTTCCAGATCGAGCGCCGTATCGAGGAGCACCGGACAGCCCTCAGGCGCAGCCAGCGGCGCTATGAGCTGCTCCTTGAGGCCATGCCCCAGATGGTCTGGACGGCCAACGCCGAGGGCGTGGTTGAGTACGCCAACCGGCGCTGGCTGGAATATAGCGGCCTGACTCTGGAGACAGCCGGCCGCATGGGTTGGGACCAGGTGCTCCATCCCGAGGATCGCGAGCTCACTTTATGCGCGTGGCAATCGGCCGTGGAGTCCGGTTCTGTGTTTGAAATCGAGCACCGGCTCCTGAGGGCCGCCGACCAGAGCTACCGATGCCACCTGGTCCGCGCCGTTCCGATGAAGAATCCGACCGGCGAGGTGATCAACTGGTTTGGAACCTGCACGGAAGTAGAAAGCCAGAAGCAGGCTGAAAAGGCCGCGCATCAGAAGGAAAAACTGGAAACCCTTGGCCTGCTGGCCGGCGGGATCGCGCACGATTTCAACAATCTGTTGGTGGGCATTATCGGCGGCGCCAGTTTCGTGCTGGAGACTATGCCGCCGTCGGATTCCGCCACGCGAATTCTGAAGGACGTGATTCGCGCCGGCGAGCGGGCCGCCGAGCTTACCCGCAAGATGCTGGCGTATTCGGGCCGCGGCAATCTTTTTGTCGAGCCGATCGACATGGACCGGCTGGCCCGTCAGACCTGCGAGTTCCTGCGCTCCTCCGTGCCCAAGAGAATTCATCTGCGGTTTGAAGGCGGGTGTGCACTGCCTCCCGTGGAGACCGATACGGAACAGTTGCGGCTGGTGATTGTGGAACTGGTGATGAACGCCGTGGAGGCCATCGACGAAAATGCCTCGGGCGCCATCTGGGTGCGCACCAAATTCGCCGAGATCGACGAGGAGTTAGCCCGCCAGGAGGCACTGGAAACCGCGGTTGGCGCTGGTGTCAGGTTTGTCTCGCTGGAGGTTCAGGACACCGGTTGCGGTATGGACCCCGAGACTCAGGCCAAAATCTTCGATCCTTTCTTCAGCACTAAGTTCACGGGCCGCGGGTTGGGGCTTTCGGCGGTGCACGGCTTCGTGCGAAGCAACGGAGGCGCAGTCCGGGTTCGCAGCGGGCTGGGGGAAGGCACTGTTTTTCAAATCGTGCTGCCGGCGGCGCAACTAGGCTCGCGAAACGCCGCCGGAGGCCACTAAGATGCAAGCGCAATTCCGGAAGAAGATGCCGCAAGAGTCCGCCCCCCAAGAAACCGCCCAGGGATGCTTCGTGCCGTTTCATTCGGATACGCTCCATGACCTGGCGGGTCCCGTGAATCAGGTCTGCACCCTGTTGGAGTTGTTTCGCAAGCGGCGCCAGAAACGTCCCTTGGCCGTGAAAGATGCGGATGCCGATGCCAAGGACGACGAGGTTGTTTTGGATCTCATCCACGCTTCGGCAACTCGCCTGCAAAATTTGATGACCGCGCTGCGAACCTATGCCCGGGTGGTTGGTTCGCCTGCCGAGTACCGCCAGTGCGAGGGCAACGCGCTGCTGGCCGGCGCACTCGCTTCTGTCGGGCCCATGGCTCGTGAGGCCGATGCGTTGGTCACGCATGACGACCTGCCGCAACTGCAGTGCGATCCCAATCAGATGCTCTACGTCTGGACCTGCCTGGTGGAGAACGCCATCAAGTTTCGCGGCCAAAACCGTCCCGAGATCCGCATCTCCGCAACCCCCCACCGGGCTGGCTGGCTCTTTTCCGTGCGCGACAACGGAATTGGGATCGATCCCCGCCACTGTGAATCCGTGTTTCACATGTTCAAGCGGATCAACGGCGACCGGTACGCTGGCGGCGGAGTCGGTCTGGCGATCGCGCGGCGGATCATAGAGCGGCATAGCGGCAGCATTTGGCTCGAGTCGGTGCTTGGGTCTGGCGCCACGGTCTTCTTCACGCTGCCGCGGGAGCCTACGGTGGCGTTTAGCCCATCGGCTATATAACCTGCTGGCCCCCCGCGTGCTGTTCTCATAGGTACTCGCCGCCCGAGCGAGGAAGGCCGCGCGGAAATGCCGAAGAAGAAAATAAGAATTCTGGTGGTAGACGACGAAATTGGCGATCTTAACTTGATGTGCAACGTGCTTCGGTCCCAAGACTACACGGTTTTTGCGGCGGCGAGTTACGCCGAGGCCATCCAGGCCCACCGTATGCACGAAGGCGCTATCAATCTCCTGGTTGCCGATGTCTCGTTGCCGGATAAGAACGGGTGCGAATTGGCCCTTACCTTGCTCGAATCCGATCCTGCTGTGAAGGTTCTTTTCGTATCCGGAGCCACCGGAACCGAGATTTTTAAGTTCACCAAGCTGCTTATGTCCGAAGTGCAATTGCTGGTGAAGCCTTTCGCCCCGCGAGAACTGTTGAACCGGGTCCGCCGCATACTGGAACCGGCCGTACCGGTCCGCACGATGGGCGCGTCGTAATATTTTCGCGGGCATGCAGCGGCTGCATTCTCGGCCGTGCAAAAGTAGTCGAGCAATATCTGAGCCAGATAGCGGACAATGGAAGCCCGGGAGGGGAAACGCATGCGTGCAGGAGTCCTGGTAGTAGATGACGATGCCGGCCAAAGGGCCGACGTAGCTCAAATGGTCGCAGACCTCGGCTTCCCGGTCACACTCGCCTGCGACGGCCGGGAAGCTCTCGCCAAGCTTGCCGCCGATCCGGCCGACGTCATCCTCACCGACTTGATGATGCCCCGCATGGGCGGGATTGAATTGCTCAAAGAACTGGCCGTCCGCGGCGACCGCACGCCTGCCATCGTGCTGACCGGGTTCGGGTCTTTCGATCAGGCAGTCTCTATCGTGCATGATCTTAAGGCTTTCTGGTTTCTCGAAAAACCCGTGCAGCCCGCCGTGTTGCGCACCCTGTTGGAGCGTGCCGTCCGGCAGAGCCACCTGGTGGAAGAAACCGAACGCCTGAGCCGCCAGCTTAGCTACCAGGGTGTTTTGGGCGACCTGGTGGGAGACTCTGCTCCCATGAAGGAAATCTTCTCCCTGATCCGCCAGGTGGCCGGAACCACGGCTTCGGTGCTGATCACCGGTGAGAGCGGTACGGGTAAGGAACTGGTGGCCCGCGCGGTCCACCAATTAAGTTCGCGCAGCGACAGCCCGTTTGTGGCGGTCAACTGCGCCGCCTTGCCGGAAAGCCTGATGGAGAGCGAGCTTTTTGGGCATGAAAAGGGCGCCTTCACCGGCGCCGTGGAACGCCGCGCGGGCTGCTTCGAACAGGCTCAAAACGGAACCTTGCTGCTCGACGAAATCGGCGAGATGCCCATTGGCACCCAGGCCAAACTGCTGCGCGTGCTGGAGGAGTCCAAGGTGCGCCGGTTGGGCGGCGCTCACGATATCCCCATCAACGTGCGCGTGCTTGCAGCCACCAACCAGGCGCCGGAAAAGGCCATTCAGAACAAGCGCCTGCGCGAAGATCTCTTCTATCGCCTCAACGTGTTTCACCTTTTGCTGCCCAACTTGCGGGAACGCAAAGGCGACATCCCGGCCATCTCGAACGCCCTCATTCGCAACCTGAACAAGAAGCATTCCTGCCGCGTAACCCATCTTGCGCCCGAAGTGCAGGCGCGGTTCCAGGCTTATGCGTGGCCGGGCAATGTCAGGGAATTGCGTAACGTGCTTGAGCGCGCCGTGATCGTGGCGGGGGAAGGCGAGATCCATCTGCGGCACCTGCCCAGCCTTTTCGCTCCGGCGCCGCAATCGGTTTCGCCGAAGGAGTCCGCCGACGATGTTCTGCAGGTTCGCATCGGGGACCGCCTGAGCGATGTCGAAGAGGCTTATATCCGCCTGGTGCTCAAGTACACCAACAACAATAAGACGCGGGCCGCGGAAATTGTCGGGATCAGCCTGCGCACCCTGCACAACAAGCTTCACATCTACGCCGAACAGAATGCCGAACAGAACGGCGAGGGTTTGGCGGCCGTCGCCGGCACGGACTGAGCGAGAGACCGGCGGCAAATGACCGCGCGGCGCTACCCGAGCCACGACCGTGAGGGAGTGGTTCTTACTCCGCAGCCGGAAGCGTGAAGCAGATGGCGCACCCGCCTCCAACCGTCGACTCGGCCCAAATTTTGCCGTTATGCCGGACCACGATCTCCCGGCAAATCGCCAGGCCCAGGCCCGCGCCGGCCGTTCCGTTGCGGCTTACGCGCTCGAATGGCCGGAACATCCGCTCCAGATCTTCGCTCTCTACACCAGGCCCGTTATCGTGGACCCGAAACAGCCATTCGCCATCCCGCGCTTCAGCCCCGATGTGGATTCGCGGCGCGGCCGTTCCCCGGTGCTGAATCGCATTGCGCACCAGGTTCTCGAACAGGGTCATGAGCCGGTCGGGATCGCCCTGGACGCGCGGCAGGTCATCGTAGGCCACCTCCGCGCCGCTGCTGTTCAGTTCCTTGGCGAGTTTGGCCAGGACGGCTCGCAGCAGCACATCGGTTCGCGCCGCCTGGAAGCCCCCGGCCCCAACCTGTAAGGCCAGCGCGTAACTGGAGAGACCGTCAACCAGGGAATCGATCTTCTTCGCGCCGCCCACGATGAAGCCGAGTATCTGTTCGTAGTCGGCGCTGTCGCGCTTTTCGGGGCTCCTGAGAAGCAGCTCGGCATTGGCCCTGACCGAGCGCTGCGGCGTTCTCAAATCGTGGCACAAGCGCAGCAGGAACTCGTGGAAGTCGGGACCCTCCGGCAGCATGCTAGTTCCCCGCCAGCGTTTTGGCGGCCTGTAACCCGCCGGCCCGCTGAATTCCAGGCACAAAAAAGCGGTCCAGGAAATCCTGATCGGTGCCGCTGAAGCCGCTGAGATCGGCCTTCAACTGCACGGGTTGGCCGGCAACCGCCGCTGCGAAGAGGCACCAGACGCCGGCTTTTCCCGTCCCGATGAGTTCCGTTCTGGATGTCTTCGCCGCGTCCCGGTTAACCCAGGCCAGCGCCGTCAGAATGTCCTGTACGCGGTTGGCATCGTCGGTCTTGTTGAACGTCGTAAAGAACTTTCCGGACCGGTCGCGCGGCGCCACCGCCGATCCGGTCTGGAACGCGTCGATCATCAGCACCGGACGGCCGGCAGCCACCAGTTGCGCTACCTCCGGGCTTTTCCGCGCCGCCGCCGCGCCATCCGGCGACACCACCAGCGCCACCTGCCCCTGGCCCTTAAGCCACAGGCCCGCCACGCGATCTCCTTTGCCGGGCCTTCCGAGCAGGATCTTTTCCCCATCCACCTGGCTCAGCACCTCCGCCGGCCAATCCGCCAGCAAGGAATAGGACAGCATCTCGCGCAACGCATTGCGGTCCTGGGAGGACACCAGCGCTGCCGACTGGTCCTTCGCCATCCGCACCCATTCGGCATACAGGCCATCTAGAGTGACAGCGTTGGCGGGCAGCGTGCGATTGTGCAGCGCCAGCATGTCCTGCAGCTTTTCCACGCGAATCGACTTCTCCTTGAACTTGGAATCATCCCCATCGCCCAGCGCGTGCTTGCCGAAGAACCGGTACATGGCCTCGCGATTCTGCTGATTGTAGTTGTGCGGCGCATCCAGGTGCAGGGTCTCCACGTTGGCCGCTTTGTCGTACAAAGCGTAAATCTCGCGCATCGCCGGGAACTCCTCGGTGGGCGTGTTCTTGGTCCAGTCGCCGGTGGCCGAAACCATCAGCATGGGGCGCGGGGCCATGATGGCGCCAATCTCCACGTTGAAGGTATCCACCCTCAGGTTGGGCGCATTCTCGCACATCGCGCCGCCTTGCATGATGGCTGAAATCATGTTGGCCGGCGCCGAGAACTGAATGCGGTCGTCCACGCCGGCCAGCAGGAAGGTTTGGGTAGCGCCTCCCGATGCGCCGGTGGCGCCGATCTTTCCGCGATTCACTTCCGGCAGCGATTCCACGAAATCCACGGCGCGAATCCCGTTCCAGAGCTGCACGCCGAGCGGCCCGAAGCTCCACAGATCTTCCTTGGGGCCGCCGAATTCATGCGGTGCCTGGATGGTATCGTTGTAACCCACCTGGTCGTAGGCGAACACCACGTATCCCTGGCGGGCAAGGTTGATGCAGCGGGCCGGAATGGAAGCCAGCGTGGTATGTTCCAGCCGGCCGTAATTCCAGTGGCCATGCGGCGAGACGACCGCCGGAAAGCCGCCCGCGGGCGCCGCCCTGAGCGGCCGGTACAGGTTGCCGCCCAGGTAGTAGCCGGGCAGCGTTTCGAGCAAAACCTTTTCGATGCTATAGTCCCGATTCTCGATGCGGCCGAAGACCTGCGCGTGCAGATCGTTCTTGACCGGCAAGGGCAGCAGGCCCGAGGCCGAGAGTATCTGCTTGCGAAGGTGCGCACGGCGGGCCTCCCATTGGGCGCGCGTTATAAACCCGCGGCGTGAAATGCGTATCGGTGTTGGGGATGTTGGTGTTGCGCGAATCCTGCGCGGGCACTTGCGCCCCGACCGGCAGACAGAACAGAGGCAGCCAGAATCAGCGGATGTAGGCGTTGTCGCATTACACTATAGTAAACGTCCTTAATCCTCGGCAATCGACTTGTGCGCCAACTCCCCCAGCAGCGGCAATGGATAAGCCTCTTCGTGCGAAGCCTTCACCATCATGAAAATCGACATCGCCAGCAGGCCGGCTTCAATGATGCGGTGAATATGGAGCTCCGGAATTCTTCCGAGCAGAGGCCGCACCACCCAATCCTCCAGCAGCCAGGCTACGAACAGGTAGAGCCCCTGGAAGGCATGGAAGCGAACCGCGCGGTCATGCCGGAAGCGGTCCGAGGCCAGTACGATGATGGATGCGATCCAGCCCACGCCGGGCACATAGCAGAGAATCGAGGCGGTCCGCGGATTGATCCCCGCCAGGGGGTCCGCGCCTGGCCTCGGGCGGCCGGGTCCCGCATGCTGCCTCCCGCCGCACCGCGCGCAAAAGACATCCGAGTCCGCTACCTGGTTCCCGCATTGGCTGCAAAACGGCATCTGTTATCTCATACGTTATGCGAGCCCGGTCTGTTCCGGCAACTGCACACGCCCCGCCCGTGGTAATATCTTTTCCGTGCGAAAGCTAATTCCGGGCATTCTTCTCCTGGCGTGCGCGGCGGTGCTGCCGGCGGCCAAGAACCTTGAAGTTTACTCCATTGACGTGGAGGGCGGCCAGGCCACGCTGTTCGTCTCCCCATCGGGTGAGTCCATGCTGGTGGATACCGGCTGGGCCGGTTTCAACCACCGCGACGCCGAACGCATCGCGGCTGCCGCCAAGTCCGCGGGCGTGAAGAAGATCGACTATCTGGTGATCACCCACTTCCACTCCGACCACGTGGGCGGCGTGCCGCAGCTCGCCGAAAAACTGCCCATCCGCAATTTCGTGGATCACGGCAGCAGCGTGGAAACCAGCAAAGATGCCAGCGTTCTGTTCAATGCCTACAGCGCCTATCGCGCCAAGGGCAACCACATTCAGGTGAAGGCCGGCGATACCATTCCGATCAAGGGCCTGGACGTTCGCGTGCTGTCCGCCGCCGGCAGCGTGATCGGCTCGCCGCTGCCCGGCGCGGGGCAGCCCAACCCGGAGTGCGACACCTTTCAGTCGAAGCCGGTGGACCCTACGGAGAACGCGCAATCGGTGGGTATTCTGATCGGCTACGGCGATTTCCGCATGATCGATCTCGGCGATCTAACCTGGAACAAGGAGAAAGACCTGGTCTGTCCGGTCAACAAAGTCGGTCCCATAGACTTGTACCTGGTGCCGCACCATGGTTCGAATCTGTCGGGCTCGCCGCAGCTGGTTCACGCTCTGCATGCGCGGGTGGCCCTGATGAACAACGGCGCCAAGAAAGGCGGCTCGCCCGAGATCTGGCAGACCATTCACGATTCGCCCGGCATGCAGGATATCTGGCAAGTGCATTTCGCCGTGGCCGGCGGCAAGGATCACAATTCGGCCGACCCTGTAATCGCCAACGTGGATGAGCTTTGCGAGGGTAAGTGGATCAAGGTGACCGCGCTGAGGAACGGCACGTTCACCATGTACAACAGCCGCAATAAATACGAGAAGACCTACCCGCGCTGAGCGCCGACTAACTTCTCAAAGCGGGAACCCTGCCGGACGATGGTCTGGTTGCGCTCCGGGCCGGTGGAGATGCAGCCGATTTCCACTCCGGTGCGTTGCTCCAGGTACGCGATATAGTCCTTGGCCCTGGCGGGCAATTCGTCGTAATTGGAAATGCCGAGCGTCTCCGTGGCCCATCCGGGCACGCACTCGTACACGGGTTCCAGCTTTTCGATTTCGGCGACCGTAGGCGGCATGTCGTAGACCGCCTGTTGACCGCAGCGATAGCCCACGCAGACCTGGATCTGCTCGAAGGCGTCCAGCACGTCGAGCTTGGTTACCACCAGGCTGTCGAAACCATTGATGGTCGCGGTGTAGCGGAGCAGGGGCACGTCGAACCAGCCGCAGCGGCGGGGGCGGCCGGTCACCGCGCCGAATTCCTTGCCGCGGCTGCGGATCTGATCGCCGGCGCCATTGAGGGCTTCGGTGGGAAACGGTCCGCCGCCCACGCGCGTGATGTATGCCTTGGATACGCCGATCACGCCGCTGATGCGCGTGGGGGCAACGCCGGTGCCGGTGCAGGCTCCGCCGGCGCTGGCGCTCGATGAGGTCACGAAAGGATAGGTGCCGTGGTCGATATCGAGCATGGTGCCCTGCGCGCCTTCGAACATCACGGTCTTGCCGTCCCGGATGGCCGAGTTCAGCAGCACGGAGGTATCGCAGACCATCGGCCGTATGCGTTCCGCGAAGGCCTCGTATTCGTCACGGATGCGGCCCAGGTCCAGCGCTTCGGTGTAAATGCCGAGCGCCCTGGCGATGGTGACCTTCTCTTCCATCACCGAATCGTATTGCGCGCGAAAGACCTCCCGGTTCATCAGGTCGGCCACCCGTATGCCGCGGCGGCCGGTCTTGTCCTCATAGCAGGGGCCGATGCCGCGCGACGTGGTGCCGATGGAGACGCGGCCCGGGCGGTCTTCCGACAGTTTCTCCATGGTGCGGTGCATCGGAAACAGCACGTGCGCCCGGTTGCTGATGAAGAGATTGCCCTTGATCTGGACGCCGGCCGACTCCAGCATGTCGATTTCCGAAAGCAGCGCGGCGGGGTCGATCACCAGGCCATTGCCGATCACGGCCTTCTTGCCGGGGCGCAGAATCCCGCTCGGAATCAGCTTCAGAACATACTTCGTGTCGCCGATGAAGACTGTGTGGCCGGCGTTGTGCCCGCCCTGATAGCGCGCCACGATATCGAACCGCTCGGCAAAGAGGTCGACAATTTTACCTTTGCCCTCGTCCCCCCATTGAGAGCCCAGAATGATTACATTTCCCATTTTGACCAAACCTATTTAGTTTAGCGTAGTCGGCGATGGCGTTTGGCTGGCGCGGGGCGACGCTCCCTTACGGTCGCGGCTCGGTTAGCGCGGCTCTGACAGAGCGCAGTCTACAGGATCTTCATCACGAACAGCGTTTGATCGTCGAACGCGATGGTAGAAAACTTGTCGAGATCCTTGAAGATGGTGGCGATCAGGCCGTCGGCTTTCTTGTGGCAGTTGGTTCGAACCACCTGCGCCAGCCGGCCGCGTCCGTACTCCGTGCCGGCCGCATTCATGTGGTCCGTGATGCCGTCCGAGTAGAGCACCACCGTGTCGCCGGGCTCCGCCTGGAATTCCACCTCCTCATACTCGCGGGCCTCCAGCAGACCGAGGGGCACGCCTTCCACGCGAATCTTCAGAATCTCGCCTTTGCGGCAGATCATCGGGGGCAGCGCTCCGGCGTTGGCCATGACAATGCGGCGGTTGGCGGGGTCCCACAGCAGCACGCCCAGCGTGACGTAGCGGGCTTCGACTTTGCGCTCGATAAGCGAGTCATTCAGCGCCTTCATCAACTCCGCCGGCCCGCGACGGCGCGGCGCCAGCGTGCGCAGCAGGCCGCTCATCAGCCCGCCATACAGCGCCGCGGCCGCGCCCTTGCCGCTGACGTCGCCCATGGCGATCACCGTCTGCCGGTCCTTATGCTCAAAAATGTCGTAGATGTCGCCCGAGATCTCGCGCGCCGGCCGCAGGCGCACCGCCGCTTCCATACCTTCGATTTCCGGCTCGGCATCGGGCAGCAGCACGCGCTGCAGTTCGCGCGCCGCCTGCAGATCTTCTTCCATGCGGCGCTCACGCTGCGCCAGTTCCTGATAGAGCCGCGCGTTTTCGAGACTGCTGGCAACTTGCGGGGCCAGCAGCGCCAGCGTGCGCACCTGGTCGTCGCTGAAATATCCCACGCGGTCGCTCTCCAGGTCCATCACGCCCACCACGCGGTCCTGCACGATCAGCGGCACCGCCACTTCGGAGCGAATATCGGAATGCGAAGCGATGTAGCGCGGGTCTTTCGCGGTATCGTGCACGCGCACCACTTCGCGCGATTCCGCGGCCGCTCCCGTGATCCCCTTGCCCAGCGGAACGTTGTCTATGTTGACGCGCTTGTCGTAGCGCACGCTGAACAGGTGGCGCAGCGCCTTGGCTTCGCGGTCCACCAGCAGAATGCTGAAGGCGTCGTAGTTGATCAGTTCACGCATGGTGCTGATGAGCTTGCTCAGCAGCTCATTCAAATCCAGGATCGACGAGAATTCGCGCGAAATATGGGTTAGAGTTTTCAGCGTGCGATTCTGCCGGTCCACGCGCCGGTAGAGCCGCGCGTTGTCGATGGCGATGCTGACGCGCGCCGCGATCAGGCGCAGCAGCGCGCGGTCATATTCGGTGTACGCGTTGACGCGCGTGGATTGCAGATCGATCACGCCCACCAGCTTGCCGCGCGCGGTCATCGGCACGGCGAGCTCGGTGCGCACCGCGTCCACGGTGTTCAGGTACCGCGGATCGCTTCGCACATCGCTGACCAGCACCGGCTCGCGGCGCGCCGCGGCGGTTCCGGTGATGCCTTCGCCAATCGCCAGCGAAAGATTGCGAATCACTTCTTCGCGATGCCCCACGGCATAGCGGATGCGCAGATCCTGCCGCCTGTCGCTGTAGAGCAGAATCGCAAACAGATCGTAGGGCAGAACCCTCTGCACAATCTCCGCCACGTTGGTGAGCAACTGGTCCAGATCGAGCGTCAGGCTGATGGCGGCCGAGACCTCCAGCAGGAAATCGAGCAGCTCGGATCTCTCCCTGAAACGGACCGCGGCTTTGCGGGTGGCTTGCATCATTTGCGGACCGGGCTCAAGCGGCCGTCGCCTCGACGATCTTCACACTGGCGCTGGCGCCGATGCGCGTGGCGCCGGCCGCGGTCATGGTCTGCACATCCTGCAGCGTCCGGATACCGCCCGAGGCCTTCACGCCCATCTCCGGACCTACGGCCGCGCGCATCAAAGCGATATCGTGCGCGGTGGCGCCCGAGGAAGAGAACCCGGTGGAGGTCTTCACGAAATCCGCCCCCGCCGCCTTCGCCAGCTTGGAGGCAGTGGTCTTCTGGGTATCGTCCAGCAGCGCGGTTTCGAGAATTACCTTCACGATGGCGCCCGCCTGGTGCGCCACCCTTACCACCTGCTGAATGTCATTCTTGACGGCATCGAAATCGCCCGAACGCAGGGCGCCCACGTTGATCACCATGTCGATCTCCTGGGCTCCGTTGCGCAGCGCCCCGGCGGTCTCCGCCACCTTGGCGTCGGTAGTGGTGGCGCCCAGCGGGAAGCCGACCACGGAACAGACTTTGACGCCAGACCCGGCCAATTCCCGGGCCACCAGCGGCACCCAGTAGGGGTTGACGCAGACGCTGGCGAAATGATATTCGCGGGCTTCACGGCAAACTTTGAGAATGTCTTCGCGCGTGGCGTCGGGCTTGAGGATGGTGTGATCGATCAGGGCGGCGATCGACGGATCGATCTTCGTCAGCCTCTCGCTGGCCGAAACCCGCGACGCGCCCGCGGCGATAATCTCCCTGGCGTTGCGCGCGCAAGTCTGCACGCATCGCTGCATGCAGCCGGGGCAAACCTGGTCCGGCAGATTGAGCCCCTCGCCTTTTTTCGGAGCCCCGGATACACCAGAAGACATCCCGGAAGCCGCCGGCATCCGTGCCAGAATCTCTTCGCCGATCTGCGCCACCAGCCGGTCTAATTCCGCCTGATTCACGAGGAGCCCTTCCTCAAAGTACCGTTGTCTAAAGCGGCGCTGTTGGTTAAATACAGCTGCTCGATGTCCATGATTTTCTGTACCCGCTGCTGGTGCCGCCCGCCGGCGAATGGAGTTTCGATCCAGGTGCGCAAAACGTCCTCGGCCTGGGTCTGGGTCAGAAGCCGTGCGCCGAGCGTAAGCACATTAGAATCATTGTGTTCCCGGCCGTTACGAGCTGAAGCTTTATCATAGCATAGGGCCGCGCGAATGCCCGGAACTTTGTTGGCGGCCATGCACGATCCGATGCCCGCGCCATCGATAATGACGCCGCGCGTGGCCTGGCCCGACACCACCAGTTGGGCCACCTTGAGGGCGATGTCGGGATAGTCGGCGGGCTTCTCTTCGAACACGCCGGCGTCGCGCGCATTGAGGCCCAGGCTTTCGATCAACGGCTTGAGCGCTTCCTTCAGGCGGAAGCCGCCGTGGTCGGAGCCGATGGCGATAGTTTTGTCCGGCGCGGCTTGCGAAGACAATTGGTCCTGCGGCACTTCGGCGATGCGCACGCCGCGCGCCGCCGCCACCTCCCGCGCCGACGACGTAACGATGCTTCCCAAGGGAATTCGCAGGTCGCCGGTGGCGGGCACATCCTGTGCCGTGATCACCCGTTTCATATAATTCGTTAGGACCATTCTAATGTACTTCGCGCGCGCGGCTCTGGCCGCGGTCTATTTCTTCTCCAGCTTTCTCTGGGCTTGTCTGGCAGGCCAGGAGGCCCGCCCTGCCGGTGCGGCGGAATACCGCCAGGCGCTTCCCGGCCGCCATTTTCAGTTTCCGCGCGACCATTTCGACCACCCGGATTTCCGCACCGAGTGGTGGTATTACACGGGCAATTTGCGGGCGCACGATGGCCATCGCTATGGCTTCGAACTGGTCTTCTTCCGCCAGGGACAGCACCGCGGGCCCGACGCCAACCCGTCGGCCTGGCGCGTCCACGATCTGTATCTGGCTCACCTGGCGCTCACCGACATTGACGGCCGCCGCTTCCGTTACTACCGGCGCCTGAATCGCTCCGGCCCCGGCATTGCGGGCGTCAGCTTCGACCAGTTGCGGATCTGGAACGGCAACTGGGAAGTGCGCTGGGATCAGTCTAGCGATCCATCTGTGGGCGCGCAAACTCTTTCCGCCGTCGCCGAAGACGTTCGTTTCACGCTGCGGCTCACGCCTCGCAAGCCGCCGGTGATTCATGGCGAGAATGGCGTCAGCCAGAAGTCCGCCGGCCTCGGCAACGCGTCGTATTATGTCTCCTTTCCGCGCCTGGCGGTGGACGGCACGCTTAATGGTTTCGCGGTCACCGGCCTGGCTTGGATGGACCACGAATGGTTCAGCCACCAGCTGGAGGCAGGCCAGCAGGGTTGGGACTGGTTCAGCGTGCAACTGGACGCCGGCGCCGACCTGATGCTGTTCCAACTGCGCCGCACCGATGGCGGGATCGATCCTTTTTCGTCCGGCACCTACATCGCCGCCGACGGCCGCGCCACGCATCTTAAGCAATCCGATTTTCACCTCGAAGCCCTGGAATACTGGACCAGCCCACATACCGGCGCGCGTTATCCCAGCAAGTGGCGCATCTCGGTGCCTTCTTTGAAGATCACGCTCGAATGCAATGCAGCGATCCCCGATCAGGAGTTGGTCAGCGAAGACGGCACCGCGCCCACCTACTGGGAAGGCGCCGTGACTTATAGCGGCACGGGGCGCGGCGTGGGCTACCTGGAAATGACGGGGTACACCAAGCCCATGCGGTTGTAGGGGTGGAGGCGGCCAGCGGCCGGGGCAAACCTTAATTTGCGAAACGAAGCCAATTTGCGACGAAGCCAATTTGCTGGTTGGGCGAATTGGTTTCAATGGGTTGCGGGCGGTGGGTTGTCAGGGGACCGCTCCCTGACGGTCGCGGCTAGCGCGCGTTCGCGACGGTATCGCGAGAGGTTGATTGCGGCCATTCCGATTGCCCCACTCTCAGGTTAACCGGGGACGGACGGGGCTTGGAGGGCGGCTACAAGTGCGCCAACGATGGGGACGATTTGGGGAAAAAGTTGTGACCCAGGCGCCGGGCAGACTCCCGTGGGATAATGGCCGCATGAACCTATCAGAGGGAAAACTTAAGCGCATGAAAGCGCTGTCTAACTCCCGGGGAGTTATTGCCGCGGCGGCCATGGACCAGCGGGGAAGTCTCCAGAAGTCTCTGGCAGTGGCCCGCGGCGTCGATATGAAAGAGATCACGCACGACATGATGAGCGAGTTCAAAGTCGCCGTCAGCAAGGTGCTCACTCCCCACGCCAGCGCCATCCTGCTGGACCCTGAATTCGGCCTTGACGCGGCGCATGCCCGCGCGCACAATGCCGGCCTGCTGCTGGCCTATGAGCTGAGCGGGTACGATAACACGCGCCCCGGCCGGCTGCCCGATCTGCTGCCCCACGTCTCCGTCAAACGCATTCTGGACTGGGGCGCGGATGCGGTTAAGATCCTGATCTATTACACGCCTTACGACGAGGCCGCGGTCAACGACATCAAACATGCCTTCATTGAGCGCATCGGCGCCGAGTGCGAAACCTACGATATCCCCTTCTTCCTGGAATTCGTGGGCTACGACCCTAAAGGCGGCGACGAGAAGAGCTGGGACTTCGCGCGGCAGAAGCCGGAGATCGTCAAGAAGAGCATGGAGGAATTTTCCAAGCCGCAGTACAAAGTGGACGTGCTCAAAGTCGAGGTTCCCATCAACGCCGAATACGTTGAGGGTTCGAGCGTCTACAAGGGCCAGAAAGCCTACACGCGCGACGAAGCCCTCAAGTATTTCCGCGAGGCCGCGGCGGTGGCCGCCAAGCCCTTCATCTTTCTGAGCGCGGGCGTCGGTAATGCCCAGTTCACAGAATCGCTAAAAATGGCTTCGGAAGCCGGCATTGATTACTGCGGCGTCCTCTGCGGGCGCGCCACATGGAAGGAAGGCATCCCGATCTACGCCAAGCAGGGTCTGAAGGCCCTGGAGGATTGGCTGCAGCGGGAAGGCGTCAAAAACATCAATGCCGTGAACGACGCCATTCAATCCGCCACGCCCTGGTATTCGAAGATGGGAGTTGCCGCTCTGCCCTGAGTTCAGGGCTGGCGAATATAAAAAGGCGCCAGCGATACTATCACTACGCCGCAAGCGTACAGGACAGCCATCAGAAGGGTGAGCGACCTCACGCGCAAATCGGAGCCTTTGAGTTCTTTCCAAACCACGATCCCCACCAGGACCGTGAGCAGAGGAGCGGCGTGCCCCAAGAGCGCTCGCGTGGCCAGGCCGGGCTGGGCCGCGTCGGGTGCGGCAAGCGCCACCATGCCCGCCAACGTGCCCGTGCACCAGACAAAACCGCCCAGCCAGCCAAACAGGTGCTGCTTGGGGCGCGCCGAAAAGTAATCCGAGATCTCCACGGGTTCGCCTTCCACCGGAAGGTTCATGAAGAACATGGTGTAGACGAAAGTGGAGAAGAACGCGCCCAGGGCGAACATGCCGACGATGGCGTAGGGGCCCATTCCAAGGTCGCCCTGCCGCGCCTTATCCAATAGCGGTGCGAACGATCCCATGATCAGGCCGCTGATGATCGAAAGGATGATGCCTTTGCTCGAAGTCGGCCGCAGGGTGCTCTTGGCTTTGCCGGCGCGCGCCAGAACCTCGTGACGCTGCACTGCCAGCAGACGGTACGCCATGGCGTTTACGATCACGGCCGTGAACAGCATCGTGCAGCCCAGCAGCAACATCATTGTGTTGGCGGCCGTGGTGGTTGAAAATCCCAGTGCCGTCCCCAGAATTAGCGCGGTGCCCATGGCTATGGGAAACGCCGCCGCCATTCCGGCGACGGAAACCGCCGCCACCAGCAGAAAATTGGCCAGATTGAAGATTGTGCCGGCCGCAAAACAGTACAGCCATTGGTGCTTGCCGGTATGCTGCAAGTCATCAAGGAAGTTGAACCCGTCAAAGCCCAGGTTCCCCACCGTGAAGGCGTAGACTGCCGCCGCGATCAGCAGACCGAAAGCGAAATCGAAGTAGAAAACTTCGAATCGCCACTTTCCGGCGAGCCTCAAGGAGCTCACCCAGACGCCCAGGCAGAGCATGCTCAGCACCATCAGGATCATGGTGGCAGTGTAGGTTTGTGGAAGAATCATGAATCAGATCCGGAGAGTTAGAGGTTACAACTATCGGTGAGGCGGGTCAACCGTCGCCCCCGGCGGTTCCCAAAATCGCGGGCGCGGCCTCCAGGCGAGGCGGCTCCCCTGGATTCTGGCGCAGCCACAACGGACGCGATTGCAGGGAACATTCGGGCAGCGGCGTGACGGAATAATAGTTGAGCCCGAAGCGCCAGCTCTGCTCCACATTATCGACGCAGACTTGGCCCGCGCGTCCGGCAATTTGTGCCCACAAATCGCGGGCGGAAACCGCGCGGTTCAGTTCCGGCGACACCGCCCACTTCAGATAAGACACTCCGACGCTCACGCCCGCCGCTATTGTGAAGACCGCCGCCAGCCGCCTGCCGCGGCCTTCCAACCACCAGGCAATCGCTGCCGGCGCCACGGCCAGAAGCCATGCCGGTTGAAAAGGCGGCAGCGCTACTCGCGTGAGCCCGCGGTTCAGAGCTTCCGGCAGCACCGCTGCCGCCACCGGGAAGACCATCAGCACCATCCCGCAGCAGGCCAGCAGCAGCCGTGTCCCGGCGGTCTTGGCTGCGGCCTGGTCGAGCGCCACCCCCATCAAGGCCGCGATCGCCGGCGTCAACGGCAAAACATATCCCGGCAGTTTATTTACCGGGATGGAGAAGAACAGCAGACCGAACAACACCAACGCGAGCAGGAACCGGCGTTGCGGGTCGCGGTAAGCTGCCGTCCCGGCCAGCAGCAGCAACAGAGGCGTCCAGGGGAGTAGTTCACCCGGAAGCCATCGCAAATAAAACCACCACGGCTGCACGTGCATCAAGCTGCTGGAAGTGATCCGCGCGAAGTGCTGTTTCAAAATAAAATCGTCGAAGAAGGCTCGGCCGTTGTGCCAGTAGCAGAGCAGATACCAGGGGAGCGCCACCACACAGAAGGCTGCGATCATCCGTAGCAATGGCAGACGCGTTTTGGATTGCTTCTGTGCAGGACCGGTTTTCATCCAGGGATTCATCCACCAAATCAGCGGCACGGCCAGCGCCAGTGGAACCAGTCCCTTGGCAAGCACCGCCAGCCCCAACATCGCGGAGGCTGCCGGCAGAAATTTTTCGTCGCGTTTGCCAACCCACGGCAGGCAGAGCAGCATGGCCGACGAGAACGTGGCCGTGAGCGGCAAATCCGTGACTCCGACCTGGCTAAAGCCGAGCCACAAGCCGGTAGTGCCGAGGATCAGGGTGGCCATCCATGCGGCCCGGCAGCCAAACTCACGCTGCAGAATCCACCAGTAAAAACCCAGGAACGCCACGGCCAGCAGCGCCATTGGCAAGCGCGGCGCAAGGTCCGGCGGCAGCCCGAGGCGAAACCCCGCGCCCATCATCCAGTAGGAGAGCGCCGGTTTTTCGAACCACGGCTGCCCATACAAGCGCGGAGTGACCCAGTCGCCCGAGCGCGCCATTTCGCGCGCCACCGAAGCATACCGCGTCTCATCCTTCCCCAGCAGTCCGACCGACCCCAAGCCGTAAAAGTAAAGCAGGTATGCCAGCGGTAGAACGGCCCAAACCAAGCGCGGGATTTTCCGGGGCATTTCTCTTATTCTAGCGGCATTGGCGCGGCCGCCTCTTTCGTGGGGCCAGGCAGGCCAGGCGGCCGACCCCACCGGCTATAATCAAGTTTGCGTGGTCGTTCCACCTACAGTATGCGCACCCTGGTTGTTATCGCCATCTGCCTCTTGCCTCTTTCGCGAGCCGACGTGCGCACCTGCGTCTGCGATGTGGCCCGCCCCGAGACCATGGCGGCCAAGGAATGCAGCCTGTGCCGCGAAGTGGAAGCCATGCCGTCCGAACCGCAGACGATTTTCGTTCGCGACACCAACCCTAACAAACCGAATCGGTGGCTGGCCCTGCCCCGGTTCCACGGCGTCAACCCGCAGCAACTGCTCGATATGACAGCCGCGCAGCGCACGGCCTACTGGTCGGCCGCCATTACCAAAGCCCGCGAAGTCTGGGGCGACCAATGGGGCCTTGCCATAAATAGCCTGGAGAGGCGTACGCAGTGCCATGCCCACATCCACATAGGCAAGCTTCTGGAAGGCTCTGAGAACGACCATTTCATTGTGGTCGACGGCCCCGCCGATATCCCAGTGGAGCGCGATGGCGATGGCCTCTGGGTCCACCCCGCCGGCGATAAGCTGCACGTCCATACGGATGAACCGGCGGGCGAATTGAAACTGCAACGTTAAAGGAATCCAATGCTTCTCGACATCGTGAAATTGCCAACCGCTGAGAATTCGGCCATCCATCTACACCCCACCGATAACGTGGCTGTGGCCCGCGTTCCGGTCCCCGCCGGAACCAGCTTGCGTATCAACGGCCTGCCGCTGGTCACGCTGGATGCGATTCCCGCCGGGCACAAAGTGGCGCTTTGGGACATCCAGGCGGGTGAAGTGGTGGAGCGCTACGGCCAGGTGATCGGGCGCGCCAAGCAGGCCATCGATGCCGGCCGCCATGTTCACACTCACAACCTGGCGTTCGAGGAACTGCATCTGGACTACGAGTTCCCCTCGGTAGAAATTGCGGCGCCCAGGCGGGCCGAGGCCCCGACGTTTATGGGCTATGAGCGCGAAGACGGCCGCGCCGGCACGCGCAACTATATCGCGGTGGTTGCGGCCAGCAACTGCGCCGCCCACACGGCCGAACAGATTGCCCGCAGCTACGAAGGCGAAACCCTGCCGCCCAACGTGGATGGCGTGGTGGCTTTCCCGCACGGTGAGGGCTGCGCCCATGCCGCCGAGGGCCCCGATATCGACCAACTCCGCCGCACCCTGGGCGGCGTTCTGGTGCACCCTAACGTTTCCGGCGCCATCATCCTCGGCCTGGGCTGCGAAACCAACCAGATCGAGCATTACCTGGGTACTGGGGGCCCGCGCAGCCAGCGCCTTTTCGGCATGACCCTGCAATCCAGCGGAGGCACGCGCGGCGCCATTGAGGCGGCCCGCCGCGAAATCACGCGCTTCTTCGACCAGGCTTCGGCCGAACGGCGGGTTCCGATGCCGGCCTCAAAAATCGTACTCGGCCTCAACTGCGGCGGTTCCGATTCCTTCTCCGGCATCACCGCCAACCCGGCGCTGGGCTACTGCTCGGATCTGCTGGCCGAACTGGGCGGCACCCCGGTGCTGGCCGAAACCACCGAGATCTTCGGCGCCGAACACCTGCTGGTCAAACGCGCGCGCAATCGCGAGGTCGCCGAAAAACTGCTCGACTGCATCCGAAAATACAAGGTGTATTTGAACCGCTTTGCCGGCAGCTTCGACGACAACCCCAGCCCGGGCAACAAGGAGGGCGGCCTCACCAACATCCTGGAAAAGTCGCTGGGCGCGGTGGCCAAGGGCGGCACGTCGCCGCTGATCGATGTTTACGATTACGCCGAGCGCGTGACGGCCTCCGGCTTCACCTTCATGAACACGCCGGGTTATGACCCGGTATCGCTCACGGGCCTGGCCGCCGGCGGCTGCAACCTGATCGCCTTCACCACCGGCCGGGGCAGCGCCATCGGGTTCCCGACGATCCCTGTGATCAAGATCGCCACGAACAGCAACACCTACCGCCGCATGACCGACAACATGGATGTCAATGCCGGCGCGATCGCCGATGGCGAAAATACGGTACAGGGAATCGGCCGCCAGATATTCGACCTGATGCTCGAAGTTGCCTCTGGCAGCCACACGTGCGCGGAGCGTCTGGGCCACAAGGAATTTGTTCCCTGGCGCATCGGCCCCGTAATGTAACGCGGGCTCTGCGCTACCGGATCCGATCGGCCGCACCAAGCTGCATGCCGATGATCTCACCGGAGATCACCAATTCCACGCGCCGGTTCTGTTGCCGTCCGGCGGCTGTCTCGTTGCCGGCGACCGGCTGCGATTTTCCAAAACCTTTGGACGTCACCAGAGCGGTGTCCACGCCGCTGCGGGTCAGGTAGTCGCGAACCGCGTCGCTGCGCTGTTCGGAAAGCCTCTGGTTGTATTCATCGCCGCCCATGCTGTCGGTGAAGCCTTCCACTTCCATCCTGAGACCGGGGTGCCCGGCCACGATGCCGCCGATTTTGGCGAGCTTTTCCCTGGCGCCGGGCCGCAGCGTGTACTTGGCCGTGTCAAAGAGAACATCCGACATATTGACGATCAGGCCGCGGGCCGTATCGCGAGTTTGCAAGATCAGGTTGAACTGTCTTAATAGCTGAGCTCGCAATTGCGTTTTCTCAGCCTCTGCGTTCCCGCGCAGCCGGTCGGCTTCCGCGGTTGCCAGGCGGGCCTTATCGGTTTCCGCCTGCGCCAGCTGCTGCTGCTGAACGGCGGCAGCGCGCGCGGCTTCCGCTTCGGCCTTTTCCTTGCCGGCGAGCGCAATGTCAATTTGCGCGGCGGCGCGTTGTGCATCGGTTTCGCGCTTCACGCGGTCAGCTTCATTTTGTGACGCAATTCGCGCCGCATCGGCTTCGCCCCTGATGCGGGCCGAGTTGGACTCCGCGGTGGCCCGCTCGCTCTCGGCGCGCAATCGCGCTTCGGCTTCGCTGCGCTCGCGCAGTTGTGCCTGCAGCTTGGCCTGGGATTCACGCTCAGTGGCGGCCCTGGCGCTGTTTTCACGGTCGGTAGATGCCTGCCGTTCGCTGGCCAGGGTGGCTTCCTGGATCTTCTTGACCGTGATGATGCGCGCGTCCTCGGCCATCTGGACGGCTTCGCGGGCGACGGTCCCGATGGGCCTCTTGCCGGCCTTTCCTTTCAGGTAGCCCTCGGCGTTTTCAAGGCCGATCACAGCCTTCTGATAAGTTTCGGCGGCATACTGCGGAGCGCCGGTCCAACGCGCAATCTGCACCGCGTTGCGCGCTTCGTAAAGCTCGAGCGGTATTTTCGGATCGAGCCTGGCCGCTTTAATCTCGGCCGGATTCACGTTCAGCGTGTACTGCCCGCGCTGCAGCAACTCATACTTGGCATCCACTTCTTCGATGGTGCCGGTAGTGTCCTTGCGGACGAAATTCTCCATCACCACCACATCGCTAGGCTGCGTGACCGCGAAATATGGTTCGGCGGTAACGATCAAACCGAACGACTGCAACTCCGACGTCGCGTCCAACTTGCTGTTGGTGCCATTCAGCAGAACTTCGCCAACATTGGTAGCGCGGCCTTCGGGCGTAATCGCCCACATCACATACGTCAGGTACTCCGGTCCGTACTTGGTGGCCGGCTGCAAGTGCTGCATGCGGGCGCTGATCTTGATCACGCCCTGCTTGCTTTCCACGCTGGCTTCGCCGGTGGCATCCGGCAGCAGCGCCGTCCCACGGAAACCGACATTGGTGGAACCGCTGCGGTGGTTGTAGTTGATGGCTTTGGTGGTCCGCGCCACCACGGTCACGCGGTAGATCGGCATGGGTCCGTTATTTCCGGCCGATTGCTGAGTTGGGTTGGGAGCCTGCGTCGACTGCGCAGGGAGCAGTCCGACTGTGATTAGAAAAATTCCGAGAGATCCGCTGATGATCGTTTTCACGTTTACCCTCTGTCCTTTGTTTCGGTTAAGAGCACCAAAATCGGGTTGGCTAAGGGGAGGGACTTTGCAGATAACCTCACTTAGTTCAGATCATCAGCAGGGCTGGCGAAAAAGCTCAATCCTTAACTAGAATAGGTTAATACGAAGGCCGTGTCAAGGGAGCAAGGAGGGATTTACCGGGATTTACGGAGCGTCAGGCGGCAATGGTTGGTCACTCATCCGGCGGGCGCGAACGATGAACCGCCTGGGTGCGTTCCCGACGAAGTAGAACGGGTAGCAGGTCACCAGGGTCAGGTTTTCCTGGCCGGCGATCGGTTCGAGAACGTCAACTGCGGTTGGCTTGACTACTTTGTACCAAACCACACGGTAAGTGTACTCGCGGTCGCGTGTGCTCAGGGTAATCTCGTCGCCCTGGCGGACGTCCTTGAGACCGCGGAACAAAGTATCGCGGTGAGCCGCCAGACCGATGTTCCCGGGCCGTCCAGGCAGTGCGGTGGATGGAATGTGTCCAATAGCCAGGTCGAGCGTGCGGTCATCGACGCCTTCCCTGACCATGGCGGCAATGCGCAGCCGTGGAATGGCAAGCCTGAGAACCGGTTGCGCCGTCTCCGGCGAGGAGCGCCCTGCAGATCGCGCCGGTCCGCGATTGAACTTCCAACTCTCCAGGGTCTGAAAGACGTAGCGCGCCGCGTAGTTATAAGCCGTGTAGCTTAGAACCAGAATCCCGGCGATCAGGAAGAAGATTTGCAGGTATCGCAAAACCGGCGAACCGCGGGTTGACAATCCGGCTGGAGGTTGGAGGGTGGTGACCAGCGGGAATAGGAATGTGCCGGCACGATTGCCGGCATGGCAGGCTGAAGCCTGCTCCACGGGAGGTTTACAACCTGCCCCGCAAGTGAGCACGATCCGCACGGTCACTTTGACGGTTCCGGCTTTTGGCCGTGCGGCCGGGGCTCACGCAGAGAGTAGCTGGTGCGTGTTCGGACGGTGAACTTTTCATGGCCCGGCGACGAAATGTCGACTCTGATTTTGCGTATCGCGGCCTTGTCGCCCTGGCGATCCGGAATGTATCCGATGGTGTACCGATTACGGATGTCCTTGGCGATCTTCCTGCAGATGGGACCGATCTCATCGAGAGACTTAGGCAGAAACCATTCCCCGCCGCCGGCATTGGCGATGCGTTTCATGACCGCCGGGTTGTGGTCGGCGTCGTCGGGATCATAGATGCCTACGGTGTAGATGGTTGCATGCGACTCTTGAATGAGCTTCATCACGTCGGGGAGAGTGTGACGGCTGCGATTGTCGCCTCCATCGCTTATCACCACCAGCGTTTTCTTTTCGCGCTGTCCGTGTTCCAGGTGTTGCAATGCATACGCAATGGCATCGTAAAGCGCAGTCTGCCCCTGCGGCTTGTTTAGGGAAAGGGCGGCGTGCAGCTCGGAGAGTTGATCGCTGAAAGGTATATTGGCAGGGAGTCCGCTGCGGACGGTGTCGTTGAAGTTGACCACGAACATCTGGTCGTTGGGATTGCTGGCGCCGATGAAGGTGAGGCCCGCCGTGATCACCTGGTCATTCTTGGAGCGCATACTGCCGCTTTCATCGATGACCAACCCCACGGTTACGGGCTCATCGCCTTTGGAGAAGACGGTGAGCTTCTGCGGTATACCACTCTCGTAAACGCGAAAGTCATCTTTAGCAAGCCCGGAGACGTAGCCGCCTTTCGGGTCTTTCACGCTGACGTCAAGAACCACCAGCGTGACGTTGGTTGAAATCTTAAATTCTCCCGGGCCGGGGCCCTGGAAATCCAGGGCGTGGACTATGGGAAGCAGCAGAGCCAGGCACGGTACCGCCAACATACGGCCGGTGTACGTGTACCGGCCGGACAGGCGGAAAATGCGCATGTCAGCCACGTTTGGAGAAACGAGACATAAGGCCGGAGAACGCCAGCGAACCGAACCCAATCAATCCGATTAGCGGAAACGGGCTGGAAGTATGGGGCAGGCTGGCCGGAGCGGGCTCGGGAGCCGGAGCGGCAGCAACTTCAACGGCAGGGGCCGGTTCGGGTTGAACCCTGTCGGCTTCCACCACTACGGGCGGCGCTTCAACCTGCAAAGGTGTTTCGGCTCCGCCTGCGTCAACAACCACCAGGGGCGCCGTCTTCAGCTCAGCTTCCTGAACCACCGTGACCGTGGGCACCGGAGCGTGGGATACTTTCGCTATCTCGGTGGATTTGGTCTTAGGATAGGCGAACTCCTGGCCAAAATTATCGCCCGGATAGAACCAGGCGCGCATGGCCCTGGGCTGGCCGGCGGGCGTCTCCCAGAATTGGAAATTGGTTTTGTCGGTCGGTTTCAACCGGTAGTTCGGGATTGCCAGGATGGTGGTGACCACGGTCTTTTCATCCTTTTCAAACACTCGAACGATGTGGCGGTCCGAGAGCGAATCAACCAGAACGATAACATATGTCCCGGGCTGAAGGACGACCGTGTTGTCCGGCGTGCAGCAGGACGGCATTTCGACTGGCTCGGTGATCGTGATTACAGTCTTCTTGTTCCATTCGTCGGCTTGGAGAGACGGAAGAATGAGTGCACCGAATGCAGCAATGCCGCAGATCATCGAGGGGAAACGAATATACATGCAACCTCCTAAGGTTGGGGTGGCTAAGATAACAGAGGATCAGGGCACCTGGCTTAGACCGGGTGTTCTGTAGAGTGGGCGGAAGTGCTCAGTCATTAACCATAATAGGTTAAGCATCTTTACTTGTCAAGCCAAATATGCCATATTCTAACAGGCAGCTTAATTATCTTAGGTTAACTAAAGTGAGCTGGAAAACATCCAATCAACGGGCATAGGAGACCACGTGGACGTTCCGCTGGTTATTAAACATCGCCTGAAGGAGCTGGGTTTGGAGCAGCGGGGCCTGGCCATGGCCGCCCAAGTCACCGAATCGTACATCTCACAATTGCTGGCCCGGAAAAAGCTGCCGCCGGCGCCTAACCGCAGCGATATCTACGACAAGATGGAAAGCTTCTTACGCCTGCCCAGCGGAGAACTGTCGAAGCTGGCCAACCTGCAACGCAAGGAAGCCTTAAAGAAAAGGGCCGCGGACCCGCCACAGCCCCTGTTCAAGGAGTTCCGAACTCTGGTTCTTCGTAAATGCGTGCGCGCCAAACACGCCCACGTGCGCGCCATATTCGAGAAAGAACCGTTCGGCGAAATTGAGCGCCTGGTAACACAGAAGCTGCTGGATGTGGCCAAAGGGATCGCCAAGGAGCAGCTGGAAAACGTGAAGTGGGTGCACCGGGTGGCTCAGCTCAGCAAGCGAAGCTACCTGCAGACCCGTGTCCAGCTTCTGGAGTTTCTCAACGCCGATGTATTCAGCGTGTCGGTAGAGCACGGCCTCTTCTTCCTGGAGGCCTTGATTGAATCCTGGAACATGGATATCCAAAACCTGGGCGTGGAACTGGTCCTGAACCGTAAGCTGACGGATGGGCACTTCAAGAGATTTGGCTTCGTGGAACTGGAGGCGGAGCCGTCGTTCGAGGTCGAGCCCGCGCTTGAAGAGTTCCTCCGGGATGCGACACTAAGCGGCGATGCCACCGCCGACGAGATCGAGTTTCTAAAATCCTTGCGATTCAAAGAGCGCCGCCCAAGCCCGCTTTACTATTACAGAGAATTGCAAAACCTGAGAGATCCGCTGCATTTCCGGCCCCCTGTACAAGGCAAGTGAGGGAACCGGCCGCCGAAAGCTCCTGCCCCACGCGGACAAAAGCTTCTTTCCTGTTGCGAACCAACCCAAGCCGTAACGATACTGTTGAATGGGTTGAATATGAAAATTCGAATCGCGTTGTTGCTGATATTTCTGGCGATTAATGTTGTGCGGGCCGCCGGCCCCGTTTACGTGGTTCTCTGGTTCGACACCGAGGATTACGTGGAACCCGCCGCGGATGACGCTGCGCTGCGTATTGCGAGCGATTTGACGGGACTCGGGGTTCGCGCTACCTTCAAAATCGTCGGCGAGAAAGCGCGCGTACTGGAGCAGCGCGGGCGTTGGGACGTGGTTCGGGCCCTGGCCCTGCACGACATCGGCTATCACTCCAATTTCCATAGCATCCCACCCACCCCGTCGCTGTATCTCCGGGATCTTGGATTTGTGGAAGGCGCGGCCGAGTTCGAGCGCCGCGAGCGCGCCGGAGCGTTAGATGTACAACGCATCTTTGGGGTGCGCCCCATTTGCTATGGCCAGCCTGGAAGCTCCTGGGCTCCGCAGTCCAACCCGGCACTGCGCCGAATGGGCATTCCGGTTTACCTGGATGAAGGCACGCAGGTAGGGGTCAACAGCCAGCCGTTCTGGTACGGCGGATTGCTTCACATTTTCAACATGGGCCAGTTCAGCCTGCGGGCACCTCTGGATGGCGCCGGGGCGACAGACAACAGCTACCAGCAGTTCGACCACGCGGCCTCCGAACTTGCAGCCCGCGGGGGCGGCGTGATCAGCATCTATTACCACCCGACCGAATTTGTCACCACCGAATTCTGGGACGCTGTGAATTTCGCCAAAGGAGCGAACCGCGAACGCAGTGACTGGCGCCGCCCCCACAAGCGCACCGACGCCGAGGCCGCACGCTGCTTCGGAGTTCTGCATGCTTACGTCGCGCATATGAAAGGCGTGCCGGGCGTCCGGTTCGCGACGGCGCGCGATATGCTGCAGCTATACGGCGGCCCTTCGCCGCTGTCGGTGAACCGCGCTCGCGTCGCAGAGCATATGGCCGCGAAGCAGACTTTTCTGCTGACGGAGCAAGAATCGCTTTCGGCCGCCGACATGCTGCTGGCGCTGCTTGGAATGGACCCGGAGGTGGTGGATGGGCCGGCCACGCGGATTGCCAGCACGCTCCGCGGCGATACGATTCCGCGCGCTGCTTTTGAGCGTGCCAAGGCGGAGGCGGTATCGTTCATCCATATGAATCATCGGCTGCCCGCGGAGGTCTGGATCGGATCCGAGAAGCTTTCGATCGGCGACTTCGCAGCTACGCTGGCCGCCTATGACGGCACTTCCGCGAGTGCCCGCGTACACCGGGCCAAACTCGAATTCGAGAATTACTTCTCTACCGATCCGAAAGGCTCTTTCAGTTGGCCGATCCACCCGGAGGGTTTCAGCGCGCCCGAGTTGCTCGAACTTGGCCGGCTACAGGGCTGGACCATCAAGCCGGCACGCCTGCGTTAAGGCGGACTGCGGGCCTATTGCAAACACGCGGCGGATATCACTTGTATAGTCAGCCCCCTTGTGGTTTTCCGGGCCGCACACGCGAAGGGCACCAATGTACCTGAGGCTTCAATGTACGTGAAGCTTCAATGGAGGTGAGGCTTCGCGTGCGCTAACCGGAGTGAAGTGCCTAACCCTTGGCGTGGAAGAAGTAATAGTCGGCAGTGTACGGCACTAGCGTTTGCTTACCCACATCGGCGGCTTCGGCACAACCGTCCTCCGGTGCAGACCCACCTTTGGTATTTAAGCGTTGGACGAAGGTTGTTTTGGTCATGACCTTACCGCCGATCGGCCCCTTTTGCGAGCCGATTGCCTGTAATAAGAGGCAGCTGATCGCCCCGGTATTCGGGCAACTCGGATCGGAGCCAGCGGCGATCGACTGCACCGCGCTTGCCCATACCATGCTGCTATCGAGGGAACTCTGCCACGTCGCGCTGCCGAAGGGTAGCGGGTCCGGGGCGAACTGGTTGGGGTTCGTATCCGGGCTTAGGAAGTGGGTGATAATCTCGATGTCGTGGCCAAAAAGACTGGCAAACAGGGTGGCTTCGGGGCGCGCATTGTTGACGGTCCATGAAGCGCCTGTGCCTTTGGGCAAGCAAACATAGCCTTGAGTACCCACTGCGTGACCCAACAAAAATGCCGAGTTTCCCGCCGGCGGCGTAATGGCGGTGGGAGTGGTTGGCGGCGATAGTGTCTGCGCCGCTGCGTGGGTGACCGTGCCGAATGCACATCCGAGCGCGAGAGCGGCCAGGGGCAGCCTGCGCACTCGCGCGGTCTTCTTTGCCTGATGATCAACGTTATAGTTCACTGACTTTTGTCCTCCAATTTTCTAGTAATGCTCTATCCAAGAGTTAGCCTTCAAAGGTCAAACCCGATCGGCGTTGATCTTGGTACCTAATAGGACGTTGAACGAGTCATTAGGAATGTGAAAGGTCTGAAAAGTAAATGTAAAGAAGGATGGATGTTCCGAGTTCCGCCATGCCCCCGTTAGAATCAGTTTATGTACATCCGCGTGAACTCCCAGGACAACGTGGCGATCATCGTCCACCCCGAAGGGGTGGCGGCGGGTGCCGCGCTGCCCGGCGGAATGCATGCCCGTGAGCGCATACCCCAGGCGCACAAAATCGCTTTGCGCGATTTCGAACCGGGCGATCCGGTCCTGCGCTACGGCCACACCATCGGCCTGGCTAACCGCCCCATCCCAGCCGGATCATGGGTACGCGAAGAGCTGATCGACATGCCCGTTCCGCCATCTCTCGACCAGCTTCCGCTGGCCACAGCGGTTCCCGCGCCGCTACCTCCCCTTGAGGGCTACACTTTTGAAGGCTACCCGAACGCCGACGGCGCCACCGGAACGCGCAACGTCCTGGGAATCGCGACCACGGTTCAGTGCGTTGCGCCCACCGTGGAGTATGCCGCGCGCCGAATCAAGGCCGAACTCCTGCCGCGCTTTCCCAATGTGGACGACGTAGTCTCAGTTACCCACTCCTACGGCTGCGGCGTGGCCATCGATGCGCCCGGCGCAGCCATTCCCATCCGCACGTTGAAGCACATCTCGCTGCACGCCAATATGGCCGGCCAGCCTCTGGTGGTCAGCCTGGGCTGCGAAAAGCTGCAGCCCGCGCGGCTCTTTAACAATGAACTCTCCGGCAGTGATTTCCAAATCCTGGGCGAGGACAACGTGATCCGCCTGCAAGACCAGCGCGGCTTCGCCGAAATGGTGGCCGCCATCATGCAGGGCGCGGAGAAGCGGTTGCAGCAACTGCAGCAGCGCCGGCGCCAGACCTGTCCCGCGGCCCACCTGGTGGTCGGCCTGCAATGCGGCGGCAGCGATGCTTTCTCCGGCGTGACCTGCAATCCGGCCGTGGGCTATGCCGCCGACCTGCTGGTTCGTGCCGGCGCCACCGTCATCTTTTCGGAAGTCACCGAAGTGCGCGATGCCGTCCACCTGCTGACTCCGCGCGCCGCCACGCCGCAGATCGCGCGCGACCTGATCCGCGAAATGCGCTGGTATGACGACTATCTGGCCGGCGGCCAGGCCGACCGCAGCGCCAACACCACCCCCGGCAACAAGCGCGGCGGACTGGCCAACATCGTCGAAAAGGCGTTGGGCAGTGTGGCCAAATCGGGCACCAGCGCGCTTCGCAGCGTGGCCGGTCATGGGGAAAAGGTAACCGCCAAGGGCCTGGTCTTCGCCGCCACGCCGGCCAGCGATTTCATCTGCGGCACCCAGCAACTGGCCTCCATGAACCTGCACGTTTTCACCACCGGTGAAGGCAGCCCTTACGGCCTGGCGCTGGTCCCCGTGGTCAAGGTCTCATCACGCACGGCTCTGGCGGAGAAATGGCATGACCTGATCGATATCGACGCCGGCCGCATCGCCACCGGTCAAGCCACCATTGAAGAGGTGGGCTGGGACATCTTTCGCTTCATCCTGGAAGTGGCCAGCGGCCGCCAGAAAACCTGGGCGGAACACTGGGGCCTGGCCAATACTCTGTCACCCTTCAACCCCGGACCGGTGACGTGATCGGTGGAGTGGTCGGCAAAGTGGGAGAGAGAACGGAACCGGCGGCACGACCGCCGACGCTACCTGCCTCGTTGACGGAGCAGGCCGGGAAATCGCTTGTTGCGCTTCGTAACCTTTTTGCTCCGGAAGAGTATTGAGATATGGAGGCGTTTTGAACGCGTGCCGTGTTGGTGCGCACGGGCTCCCCGAGGGGCGGTAACAACAGAGTTTGTAGGGAACTCGTCATACTCCAAACTCGTAAGGACGTAAGAGGCCCAATGCAGAACTTGCGCAGCACTCTTCGATATACCTTAAGGCAGTTTCGGATGTCGCCGGTGTTCACGGCGGCCGCTACACTGACGCTGGCCTTGGGAATTGGAGGAACCACTGCAATTTTCACAATGATCCACGCGGTCATGTTGCGTTCGCTGCCGGTTTCGGATCCGGCGCTTCTGTATCGTATTGGCGACGGCGACGATTGCTGCGTGGAGGGCGGCCCGCAGAACCGATGGGGGATGTTCTCGTTTCCGCTCTACGAACGGCTGAAAGCACAGGCACCGGAATTCGAAGAAGTGGCTGCATTTCAAGCGGGCGGTCAGCGTTTGAGTGTTCGGCGTGAGGGCAGCGGACTCGCCGCTAAACCGTTGCGCTCTGAGTACGTAACGGGCAACTATTTCACCACGCTTGGCGTGAAGGCGTTCGGGGGCCGCTTGCTTTCTGCGGATGACGACAAAGCCTCTGCTCCACCGGTTGCGATCTTGAGCCATCAGACATGGCAAGCGGAATATGGAGCGGATCCTTCGGTGGTGGGCTCGAGTTTCGTTGTAGAAGGACATGCATTCACCGTGATCGGCGTAGCTCCGCCGGGATTTTTCGGCGAGACATTGCGCAGCGATCCGCCCGACATCTGGATTCCCGTGCAACAGGAGCCCCTCATCGCCGGCGATAGCGCCCTGCTGCGCCAGTCTGTCGGCGCTTGGTTGCGGGTAATTGGCCGTTTGCATCCCGGCAGCTACCACCGCCGGCATGGCGCCCCGGTTGACCGGCGTCCTGCAGCAATGGCTGGAACACGATTCCGGCTATCCCTCCAACTGGATGCCGGACGTGATTCGCATGCTTCCCAAACAGGTGATCAACGTGGTTCCGGCAGGCGCGGGAGTGGCAGCAATGAAAGAAGAGTACGGCCGCAGTCTCCAGATTCTCCTTGGAGTGTGCGGCATGGTGCTGCTGATCGCTTGCGCCAATGTCGCGAACCTGCTGCTGGCCCGCGCGGTGTCGCGCCGCAGACAAACCGCGCTTCGTCTCGCGCTGGGAGCCAGCAGGCGGCAAATCGTGGTGCAGGCCCTGATTGAGGCGATCCTGTTGGCGGTGGCGGGGGGAATTGCCGGACTCGCCGTGGCAGCAGTGGCCGGGCGTCTTCTGCTGGCTTTGGCCTTTCGAGGTTCACACTTCATCCCCATCAGCACTCTACCGTCTCCCCTGGTCCTGGCGTTTGCGTTTGCAGTGGCCCTGGTGACAGGCATCGTGTTTGGCGCGGCTCCGGCCTGGTTCGCAACCCGAACGAGTCCGCTCGAAGCCTTGCGCGGCGCGGGCCGGAGCACGAGCGATCACTCTTCCCCAGCCCGCAAGGCGCTGCTGATCGTGCAGGCGGCTCTCTCAGTTGTGCTGGTTTCCGGCGCCACCATGCTGGCGCGAAGTCTCGACAAGCTGGAGCATCAGCATTTCGGGTATCTGACGGAAGGCCGCGTGGTGGTGTCTTTGAACCGTCCTCCGGCGACTTACACGCAGCCGCAATTGGCATCGCTCTACCGGCAGATTGAAGATGGATTAAATCGCTTGCCGGGCGTAACCGGATCGGGACTTGCGTTATATAACCCGCTGACGGACAACTGGGGAGAACTCATTATGGTATCCGGCCATCCCGCGGCCAAGATGAGTGAGGAGGCGGGCGCCTCCTGGGACCGTGTGAGCGCCGAATACCTTCAGAACCTTGGCGTGACCTTGACTCGCGGAAGATTCTTTGCCAGAAGCGACAACGAGACGACGGAGCCCGTCGCAATTGTCAATGAAGCTTTTGTGAAGCGCTTCTTCAGGAGCGATGAAGATTCGCTCGGGCAGCACTTCGGCCTGGATCTGCCGGAGAACGCCGGCACGTTCCGCATCGTCGGCATTGTGCGCGACGCAAAGTTCGCCGGCTTTGCGCTGCGCAGGCCGGCGCGTCCGATGTTCTATGTTCCGCTGGCGCAGAACGTCCCCTATAAGGACCCCCTGATGAAGAGAATTGAACTTCAGTCTCACTTCATCGGTGGATTGCTGCTGGTGACGCACACATCGCCCGGCACGCTTGAGCCCCTGCTCACCCGGATCCTGGCACGAGTGGATCCGAATCTGACGATCAACAGCGTAAGGACCTTGGGACATCAAGTGGAACTGACGTTTGATCAGGAACGCGCGGTCGCCAGCCTTGCCGGTCTGTTCGGATTTGTAGCTCTGCTGCTGGCTGCGGTAGGACTTTACGGCGTCACGGCCTACACCGTAGCACAGCGGACGAACGAGATCGGAATTCGGATGGCGCTGGGCGCTGACCGCACCAAGGTGGTTCGATACATACTCCGCGGAGCCTTGATCCGCGTGGCTGCCGGGCTTGCACTGGGACTTCCGTTGGCCGTCGGCGCCGGACGGCTGATCTCGAGCCAGCTATACGAAGTCTCCTTCTGGGACCCGCTCGCGCTGGCCGTAGCAGCGGGGGCGCTGGCGATTAGTGCGACCGCCGCGGCCATGATTCCAGCCAGCATGGCCGCATCCGTTTCGCCCATGACTGCGCTCAGAACGGAATAAAGCCGGGGAGTGCCTGCGTGCATGCCCCACTTGACTACTAGCGGCTGTCGCAGAGACAACGTAAGCATGATCGCTCCCTCACGGTCGCGGCTCGGATTGGTTCCGCGCGCTGGCGCCTGCTAACGAACTCACTGCGACAGGCTAGCGGCGCGAGTCGGTTCGGCTGGTCGTATTCGCCATTAGCCTGCCAATTTGCACAGCAGTGAGAGTACAGCGTCTTCTCGACCGGGTGCATTCCCAAAACACAATCACCGCGAGGGCCATGAGGATGCTCAGGAAGAGAACAACAGCAGCTTGCGTCGGCATATGCAGTTCTATCGTCTGGTCCGGCGCCAAACTGTAGAAATTGTCAGGAAATTTCAGGGAGCTAAACGGACGCCCCACGAGGGCTGGCTTGCGCTAGCGAAAAAGCGCCATCAGGGCGTCGGCGAAAATGCGCATCCCTCGCGCGTCAGGGTGATTGATTGCGTTCACCAGCAGCGTAAGGTGTGGTGTGCCCTGACGCCAAAGCCGGCCGTAGCGTAGGGAGGCATCGGCCAGCGCAACGTCGTGCTTGGCGGCGAATTGACGCAGCCCCTCCACGTAGGGGCGAGGGTCATTGTCGATTTCACGCTCGGCGGTTAGCCCCATCCAGTCGGGGCGAACGTAATGCGGCGTGAGTATGATCCATTCGGCCCCGATGGCTCGGAAATCGGCCAGCAGCCTGGCATAGCGCTCCTCCACCTGGGCAGGGTTGAGATTTGCGTCGTTCACGAACTCGGAGATGATCAAGTCCGGCTTCACGCGCCAGCACGGTTTCGCGATAGTTGTGAGGGCTGCCGGCAGGCTCCGCCAGATAGCTGCCGGTGTTGCGGCCTCCCCACGCCTGGGTGGTTAATTCGATATTTGCCCGGGGGAATCGCTCGCGGAGACGTGCTACGAACTGCTCCTGCCACCGTTGAGTGTTCTTTTCAGGGAGATAAGCGCCATCCGTAACGCTGTCGCCCCACGCCAGGATGCGCAGTGTGCGGCCGCTGTTGAGCAGCCGCACCAGACGCGCCACTGTGGCGTTGTCCGATTTTGGCGGCTCGGGGTAGGCCTGCTCAAGAATCGGAAACAGGTGTTCGGGTTGAAGCTTCGTGACAAATCCCGGCAGATAGATATTGCCCAGATGGCGCTCGCCCGCGCTAACCTGCGGAGCCACGGGAGCCGCGGCGCGGGGCTCACCCTGGCGGACAACTATCCGGCCATCGGCGCTGAGGACCACGGCATCCAGTCGCATCTGTGCATGACGATAGCTGGCGAACACCGCTTGATCGGGCTGGATGCGGCTATCGGCCAGGCGCCCGAAAGTTCCCCAGCTTAGATCGATTTCGTAATCGACGCCCTGGGTAAATATTGCCGCGTCCGATTCGGGCCCGGCGCGCAGAGTGAAGCTCCCGGTATCGAGCAATTGCGGGCTGGTGGTCTCCTGCGCTTTGACGCCGAGTAACTGCGCACCTTTAACCCAGCCGCCGGCCTTGGGATTGAACATGGGGATCGCTACGTATTTCTCGGCGGTCACGCGGACCATCACAGGCGGCGGGACGTGAACTGTCTGGCTGCCGGCTCCCGGTACGGACACCAGCACATCCCAGTCGCCCGAAATGGCGAAGGTCGGTACCTGCGCGAGCAGTGAGCCACTGGCAAGGGCGGCGATAAGGAGAGGCAGCCGACTACGGCAATGCAGCCCACGACGGCAAGGCATGTCCAAAGTGTAATTCAACTGGACAAACGCACGGTCAAAACGGTGTTGACAATGGAGCCCTTTGACTTCCAGCATGCCCGAATTATAAGGTCGCGGGGGCGGCCGGGCGTCCGAAAGTCGACGAACACCCCGTTTCCACCGACGAACACGCCCGTGGAGCATCCCGCTGGCAGGGGTCAACTTTGGGATACTGGAGGTAACCATGAATAGGGCAATCACCTGGATTGGAATTGCAGCTTTATGGATGGCCGGCGCATTGCCGGCCTGGGCGCAAGACGGCCCCCGGGGGCACTGGAGCGGCACCGTCGAGGTTCCCGGCCATCCTCTGGCCATGGAAGTCGATCTGGAAAAGAAGGCCGATGGTTGGATCGGTTCGGTCTCGATTCCAGCGCAGAATGCGTCGGGCATTCCGCTCGATTCGATTACCTTTACCAACGGCAAGTGCACCTTCCGCGTGAAAGCCGCACCGGGCGAGCCGACATTCACAGGCACGCTTTCCGCCGACGGCAAGACTATGGCGGGTGACTTCACGCAAGGCACCGGCTCGGTCCCATTTAAATTCAGCCGGACCGGCGACCCCAAAGTGGAGGAAGTTAAGCCCAGCCCGGCGGTGGCGAAGAACTTCCTGGGGACCTGGGAAGGCACGCTCGAGGGTCCGGGGTTACGGCTGGTGTTGAAAATATCAAACGATGAAAGCGGATCGAAGGCCGTCCTGATTACCGTTGACCAGGACGGTGCCGAAATTCCGGTGAACGCGATCGACCAGAAGGATTCCAAGCTGACACTCGACGTGAAGATGGTCGGCGGGCGGTTTGAGGCCGAGATCAACAAGGATGGTTCGGAGTTGAACGGCACGTGGACGCAGGGACCCGGCAGCCTTCCTCTGAAGCTTAAGAAGGCGGCAGCGCCGGAGAAGAAGCCTTGACACGGGCGCGCCACGGGCTCAGCGCACCTCTGTTAAGCTAATCCATGGATGACAGTCGATGAGATCCGTGAGCTAATCCATCTGGCGTCGGAAACCGGCATCGCGGAGCTGGAAGTGCAGCGCGGCGACAACCGGGTGCGCATTCGCCGCGATAGCTTTACCCCGGCGCAGGAGGTCGCGGCAGCCTCACAGCACGAGGGCAGCCCGCCCCACGCACCGGCCCATCAATCGGCAATATCGCGCGCGGCGGTGCCGGCGTCCTCAGCGGCAACCGGGGTGCCGCCGGGGCCTGAGTGGGGAAAGGATAAGGCCGAAAAGGCTTCGGACCGCAACCTGGTCCTGGTCAAATCCCCCATCGTGGGCACCTTTTATGAATCGCCAGGTCCGGATTCGCCGCCTTTCGTGCGCGTAGGCGAGCAGGTGGAGCCGGGCAAGATCCTCTGCATTATCGAGTCCATGAAGCTCATGAATGAGATTGAAGCCGAGACGTCGGGCATCGTCGAAAGCAAGCTGGTTATGAACGGGCAACCGGTGGAGTACGGGGAGGCTCTGTTTGCCGTTCGTGCCGTTTAAGAAGATCCTCATCGCCAACCGGGGCGAAATTGCCGTTCGCGTGATCAGCGCTTGCAAGGAACTGGGAATTCCCACCGTAGCCGTCTATTCCGAGGCCGATCGCTACAGCTCCCACGTGCGCTTCGCCGACCAGGCCATCTGCATCGGGCCCGCCAAGAGCGCCCGCAGCTACCTGGACCAGCCTTCCATCATCAGCGCCGCCGAAATCACCAATGCCGACGCGATTCATCCCGGCTACGGCTTTCTAAGCGAAAACGCCGGCTTCGCCGAAATCTGCGAAACTTCCGGCATCAAGTTCATCGGCCCGCGCCCCGATGTCATTCGTCTGATGGGCGTCAAGGAGCGCGCCCGTGCCTTCATGCGCGAAATGGGCGTCCCAGTGCTCCCCGGCTCGGCCGGTGTGCTCACGTCGCCGGAAGAGGCCCTCCAACTGGCCAGCGGCATCGGCTACCCCGTGATCGTCAAGGCATCCGCAGGCGGCGGCGGCCGCGGGATGCGCGTGGTCAACCAGGCCGCCGAATTGCCGGCTCTTGTGGTGCAGGCCCAGCAGGAAGCCGGCTCCGCCTTCAGTTCGCCCGACGTCTACCTGGAAAAATTCATCGCGGCTCCGCGGCACATCGAATTCCAGATCCTGGCTGACGAGCACGGCAATGTCGAAATCCTGGGTGAGCGCGAGTGCAGCATCCAGCGGCGGCACCAGAAGCTCCTGGAAGAGTCCCCGTCGCCCGTGGTCACGGACGCGCAGCGCGCCGAAATCTCCACGGCCTTGCGCAAGGCCATCGCCCACGCCGGCTATACTAACGCCGGCACGGTGGAGTTCCTCATGGATGAAGCCGGCAAGCTTTACTTCATTGAAGTCAACGCGCGCATACAGGTGGAGCACCCGGTCACCGAATTCGTCACCGGCATCGACCTTGTCAAGGCCCAGATCCGGATCGCGCAGGGTGAGAGCCTGACCGACATTATTAAGGAGCCGCTCCAGCTGCGCGGCCATGCCATTGAGTGCCGCATCAACGCCGAGAATCCCGAGACCTTCGTCCCCTCGCCCGGCCGCATCACCGGCTTCCACCTGCCCGGCGGAATTGGAGTCCGCGTGGACACCTGGGCCTATACCGATTGCATCATCCCGCCCTACTACGATTCGCTGGTAGCCAAGTTGATCACCTACGGAGCCGACCGGGGCGAAGCTATCCGCCGCATGCATCGCGCGCTTGAGATGTTCATAGTCGAGGGCATCTTCACGTCAATTCCGCTGCACCGGCGCATCCTGGCCGACCCGGATTTTCTGGCCGGCCGCTTCGACACCAATTTCATCAAGAGATTCATGCCCCCAGGCAAGTAGGGGGCCGGATGCTCGCTTCGCTCGGGGGCCAGGGGCCGGGGAAAGGCGCGAGCGCCCGGTTTCATCTGGCCCCCGGCCCCTGGCATCCGGCCCCTTTTTTAAAAAGGCCAGCGTCTCTGCGGCAGCGGCACGGTCCCTTTCTCAGCGCCCGCCCCAGGGACCCCGGCGCGCCGCGGCGCCTGATATCCGTTGAAGTTGAGTTCGCTCTCTTCGAAACTGACTGACCGATCGAGCACCATTTCGAGCGTGCTCCCCCTGGCGAGCACTGCGTCCGGGCCCCTGGAAAACAAGACGCCCACCATGCCCGCGGCGGCTCCCGCGGCGGCGCCGATGCCGGCTCCCATACCGGCGTGCCCGGCGGCGCTGCCGGCCAGAACACCGATGGAAGCGCCGGCGGCCGTGGCTTCGCCAACCGTGCGCGCATCGCCGGCCTTGTTGCCTTCGCTCTGCACTTTACCTTCGTTGCGGTCCAGTTCACTGCGCGAGTTGCCATCCATCTGGCCGATCCGGCCGTGGAAATCCCGCGTTACGCCGTTCGGCAATGTCAGCGAATCGAACCGCACGTAAAGCTCGCCGCGCCCTTTCATGCGCCCCGGCCGCTTGATCTGGGTCACGGTTCCGGCTACGTAACTGCCCACCGGCACCACGATCCGCCCGTCCACCAGAACCGGAAACACGGTCTCCAGATACACGCGGTCGCCTTCGGCCGAGTGCTTGGTGCTGACGCTGTTGATCAGGCTGAGCGGAACCTTGGTCCCCGAAGTCAGCGTGTAGCCCGGGCCCTTGGGTGTGGGGGACGGTGGAGCAGGCGGAGCGTCTTGCCCCCATAACCCAACTGCCAGGAAAGCGATTGTAGTCAACGGCCGTGCCAACATCTGCGGACTCCTTAAACGATTCTAGCCTATATGTTTAACGTGTTTGGGGAGGGGAAAGTTGCTTTGGATTGGTTAGTGCAGGTACAGCTTGAGCCCCGGCGGGCTGGACTGGCCGGCTACCGACACGCGGATTTCCGGGTCCGTCCCGAGGTTGCCCGGCAGCGCCAGATTGATCTGGTACAGCCCGGCAAATCCAGGAGTCAAACCGGCATACTTGACCCAGAGCGGGTCCATTACGACTCCGCCCAGCGACACCGTCAAATCGCTCAACCGGACCATCGGAGCAGCATAACTTGGGATTTCGCCGGGTCTCGCATTGGGAGTAGTGCGGCCCAATCCCGTCAGGTAGATCACCACAACATCCCCCGGATGTGCCGGCGAATCCGCCGTGAGCAGGGTGCCGTCCGCGTGTTGGGCCAGCAAGTATTCGCCGGCCGTCGGGTTGGGGAGCATCGCCGGCACCGCATCCAACAGCGGTACGGTAACCTCTGGTCCGGTCGACCCTTCAACAACCACCCGAATCCTCACGGGCCCGGCGACCGTAGTAGACGGCATCAGGAAATTGATTTGGCCCTCGGAAACATAATACAAAGCCGCGGGTGAATCCGACACGTAAACCCGGACGTAATTGATCTCGGTGGGAAGGTAGCCTGCGGAGGGGATGCCCGCCTGGGCTGATCGCGCCAGGCCGGTACCGAAAATGGTCACGAGGGAGCCGGGCGCAAATGGCGCCAGCGTATAACTTGGGAAATTGGCGATGCTTGCTGTGGAGTAGGACGGCGCCGCTCCCCTGGCTGCCCCGACACAAAGTGCAGCCAGTGCCAACCACGATCGAAGCACTTGTACTTGATTATACTCCAGATCGGGTAAATCTGTTCGAAAGATTCCCTACCCCCGATGAGCAAAATTGAACAGCCAAATCCATGGCGGGGTGCTAACCTCCAAATTAAGTGGTTTATTTTCCTGAATATGGAAGCTCAACATATGGCATTGGACGATTCCTCGTCTGTTCAGGTCCGCGAAGACTTAGACATGTTAGGCATCTCGCTCTTATGTGAATGGGATGTCTTGATTTTCCTACGTCGTCACAATGCCAGTCTTACCAGCGCCGAGCAGATCGCGGCACTGCTCGGGTATGGCAAGACCGCAATCGCCGCCGCGCTCGTAAAACTTGAGTCCATTGGCATGGCGCAACGTTCGCGCAGTTCCCGGGGGCTACACATGTACCGGTTCGAGCCTCCGGAAGATTCCCGCCACGGCTGTTTGTTGGAGCTAATTGGTTTGGCCGAAAGACGCACGGGCCGGTTGCTGCTGACGGCAATCCTGCAGCGGCACTCCCGCCGTGAACAGGCCGAGCAGTGCGATGGTTTGCATTTAGCATGATATTCAGCAGAAAAGGAAACTGAAATGGCCAAGCCAAAACGCGAGTTAGTCCGGACCGGTATCGCCGGCCTCGATACCGTCCTGATGGGCGGTATTCCCAGAACCAATGTGATCCTGGTCCAGGGTCCCACGGGAAGCGGCAAGACTATACTTGGCGTAGAGTTCATCTACCGGGGAATCACCGAATATGACGAGCCCGGCATTATTGTGGTGTTTGAAACCAGCCCGGACAAACTCATCCGCGACGCGTCCGGATTCGGCTGGAAGCTTCAGGAACTGCAGGAGCAAAAGAAGCTGCAAATCGTCTTCACCAGCCCCGAAGTGCTGGATCAGGAGATGCGGTCGCCCGATAGCCTGCTGCTGGAGACGGCGCTCGAAATGGGCGCCCAACGCATGTTTATCGATGGCATTGGGTTGTTGCGCCGCCCTGCCGCCAACGGCGGTATGGCGCCGGTTACTCCGGCTTCCTACCGCGAGATGTTACAGCAGCTCATCGAAGGCCTCAACCGGGAAAACCTGACTGCGATACTGTCGCACGAGACCGGACACATCCCGGAGTCGCAGCTCAGTTTGGAATCGGCCGGTTTTCTGGCTGATACCGTGATCCAGTCTGAATCGACACATCAAGAACCGGCGCACCTATCGCAGCATCGAGATCGTCAAAAGCCGCGGTCAGAATTATGTTGGCGGCCTCCACACCCTGCAGATCAACGATGGCAAGGGGTTGGAAGTGTTCCGCCGGGTTCAGTCGCCGGTCGCCCAACAGTCGCAGCCCTCGTCCAAGGCTAAGCGCTCCATGATCGGAGTGGGCGCGCTCGATGCTTTGATGGGCGGCGGCATCTTCGATGGTTCCACCACCATGGTGGTGGGCATTTCAGGGGCGGGAAAAACCGTGCTCGGTGCGCAACTTCTGCAGGAAGGAGTGCTGAAGCAAAAGTCCCGCGGACTGCTGATCTCGCTCGATGAGCATCCCGCCCAGATTATTCGCAATGCGGAGACCGTCGGCATCCCGCTGCAGCCGCTCATCGATTCGGGCGACCTGCACATCCTCTTCGAGAGCCCCCAGGAATTGGACATCGATGCGCATTACTCCAGGATCTGCGAAACCATCGAGAAGAACAACATCCAGCGCATGGTGATTGATGGCATGACGTCGTATAGCACGGCCCTTGAAGATCAAGGCATTTACCGCGACTTTATTCACGCCCTGGTGTCTTATAGCAAGTATCGGTTGATGTCGACTTTCTTCAATTATGAAAACCCGGAGTTTCTCGGCATCACGTCCTATATGCCGAATTTTCCGGTGAGCTCGATCGTGGACAATATCATTCTGTTGAGCCTGATCGAAATCAAGAGCTCGCTCCGGCGCTGCCTGACGGTGGTCAAGTCACGGGGCTGTAAGCACGAGTTCGACAGCCGCGAGTTCACCATCGGGCAAGGCGGAATCGCGCTTCTGCCGATCGATGAAGAGACTACCGAGAAGCTGCCGCTGGCACGCTACTCCAGCATCTTGAGCCGGGCCCCCACGCGGTTTCCGTTCGCCGGTCACGGCCCATCGGATTTGGCCACCGCATCGGATTCCAAGTGACATCGCCGGAATACGCGCCGATACGAACCCAGCCCCGTTGAGCTGTCGCCGGGGGCGCGGGCCGAACTGCTGGATCCGGAAGGCTGGCGAAGCGTTCTTGAGACGTATGCTGCCACCATGAAGCTGGCCGTGGCCCTGACGGATTCACACGGCCGCCTGTTAGGGCAGTGTTACAACCCGCAACCGGTCTGGCGTTTGGCGCGCGGCGCGGCGCCCCAAGGCGGAAGCGAGTGTTCTTTCTGCCTGGCCCCGCATGTCCCTTGCACCGCCGTGGCGGAGGCTTTGAAAACCGGGGGCGTGGTGCTGGTACATGACGGGGCCGGCCTGGCGCACGTAGCCGTGCCGCTCTCATTGGGCGGCCACCCGTTGGGAGCGCTGATCGCGGGCCAGGTCTTCAATCATTATCCCGAGCCCTTGCCCTTGCAGGGAGTGGCCCGGACGTTTAAGGTTTCGCCGCAGCAGCTTTGGCAAGAGGCCGTCCACCAGGTTCCTCTCAGCGGCGCCACCCTGAAGGTCTACGGCAATTTGCTGGCGCACCTGGGGCAGGCTTTCGTGGGGCAACGCTATTCCGCGATCCTGCATAGAACGCTGGAGGAGACCAACCACCGGTATCAATTGCTGATCGACGGCGCCAAAGACTACGCGCTCTTCACCGTGGATGCCGAGGGATGCGTGACCAGTTGGAACAGCGGCGCGGAGCGCTTGTTAGGCTACTCGCAAGCGGAGATTAAGGGCCAGGATTTCTCGCGATTTTTTACGCCGGAAGACGTGCGCAGCGGCGTGCCCCGGAAGACTTTGGAAAAGGCCGGCCGGGCGGGGTGGGTCGAAAGCAAAGGCTGGCGGGTTCGCAAGGACGGCACGCGCTTCCTTGCCGACGGCTCAATGTCTTCTCTGGGACAAGGAAACGATCGTGAGTTCGGAACACTGATACACGACGTCAGCGAGCGCCGTAAGTCCGAAGAGGCCCTGCTGCAGGCTCACAAACTGGAGAGCATCGGGATTCTCGCGGGCGGCATCGCTCACGATTTCAACAATCTGTTGACGGGCATTCTGGGGAGCGTGAGCTTTGCCAAGACCATCTTGCCGCCGGACCATGCCGCATGCCCATTGCTCGACATTGCGGAGGACTCCTGCGAGAAGGCGGCCAAGTTGACCACGCAATTACTGGCGTACTCGGGCAAAGGGCAGTTCGTTGTCACGCGCTTCGATTTTTCCGCGCTGATATCGGAGATGCTGCCCTTGATTGCCACCTCAGTTCCCAAATCGGTCCAATTGGAAACCGAACTTGCCACCGGATTGCCCTGGATTGAAGCCGATGCCAGCCAGATCGAACAGATTGTGATGAACCTGGTCATCAACGGCGGTGAAGCCATTGGAACGGAAGCTGGGACGCTTCGCGTCTCGACGGGGGTGACCGACCTCGAAGGAGGAACGGATGGCAAACCCGGAAGGTACGTTTACATGGAAGTGAAGGATTCGGGAATCGGCATGAGCGCGGCGACCCAGGCGAACATGTTCGACCCATTCTTCACCACAAAATTCACGGGGCGAGGTTTGGGTTTGGCTGCCGTATCGGGCATTCTTCGCGGACACAAGGGCAAAATGGAATTGGACAGCGCTCTCGGAAAGGGTACGACGTTCAGAGTTCTCTTCCCGGCAGTGGAGGTTCCCACTCTGCGGGTGGAAAAGGCTCCGCCGCCCCCAGCTTTCCGTGGTACCGGCACCATTCTGGTGGTGGACGACGAGCCCGCGGTCAGAAGACTTGCGCAGATGATTCTGGAGCAGCGTGGATACTCGGTGCTGGTCGCCGGGGATGGCCGGGAGGCGGTCAATCTGTTTCGCGACAACGCCCCTAAGATTGTCGCGGTCCTGTTGGATATGACGATGCCTGTAATGAGCGGAAAGGAAGCCTTCCGCCTGATCAGAGAAATCCGGCCCGATGTGCCGGTTATCGTCTCCACCGGGTACAGCGAACTGGTGGCGATTGAGCAGTTCGGGGCCGGCGCAGCGGTAGGTTTTATCCAAAAGCCGTATACGGTTACGAGACTGAGCGAGAAGATCAAAACGGCCATTGAACATCCGCAGAACCTTTAAGAAGGGGCCGGATGTCGGGGGCCGGGGGCCGGTTAAGACGGATGCCGGGGGCCGGATGCCAGGGGCCGGATGGTGAGGGCGCCGCGTCCTGATTTGGCGCAGCAGGCGACCAGGACTGCGGCTGCCCTCACGCACCGGTCCAGCCTCGGCACCCGGCCCCCGACATCCGGCCCCGGCCCCCGGCCCCTGACATCCGGCCCCTGTCTTAAACTAGATACGTGCCCGGTCCTCGACTTTTTGGGGGCCCGGCGCGTCTAGTGACAAGGAGCCAGAGATTTGATCTTTCGGGCGGTTGAAGATACCGACCTGATTCAGCAGGCAACCCGGGGCAGCGTGGAGAGCTATAACCTCCTTGTCTCCCGGTGGGAGAAACGTGTCTACAATTACCTCCTGCGAATCACGGCTAATCGGGAAGACGCTCTGGACTTGACGCAGGACGTGTTCTTGAAAGCCTACCAGAACCTCCGCAAGCTCGACGACCCTGCACGGTTCGCCCCCTGGCTATACCGCATCGCGCACAATGAGGCCTACTCCATGTTCCGCAAGCGCCGGCCGGAAACCGATATCGACGAGCTTGAGCCGGAAGCCACGGGCAACAAGATCACCATGGGCGGCAGTTCGGTGTTTCCCATCGAATTGAGCCTGGCGGTGTCGAGCGCGCTCGGTCGCCTGTCGCCCGACCAGCGCGAGGCCGTGGTGCTCAAGATCTACCAGGGTTTCAAGTTTGAGGAGATGGCCGAAATCCTGTCCTGCCCCGTTTCCACCATCAAGTCCCGTCTTTATACCGCGCTCGAACTCCTCAAAGTAGAACTGGCTCCGGTTACCGCAAGAGGTGTGTCATGAGTTGCTCGCCATTCGATTTGAAGGATTATTTTCTGAAGGAACTGCCCAACCCGCAGCAGCGGGAGGTAGAGGGCCACGTCAAAGGCTGCCAGGTCTGCCGTGAAGAGCTGGACCGGCTGCAGTTGACCGGGGCGGCCCTGTTGTCGCTTCGGGATGAAGAAATCCCGCAGCGCATCGCATTCGTTTCGGACAAAGTTTTCGAACCCTCGCCCTGGCGCCGCCGGTGGGCCGCATTCTGGGGCTCTGCGGCGCGCCTGGGGTTCGCTTCGGCGGCCATGTTGTCGGTGGCCCTTCTGGTCTCCCCACTGGTCTCACAACTAGTGCGGCCGGCTCCCGTAGGGCGGGTTTCAGACCCGCCCAAAGCCTCTTCGGGTGTAGCCCAAATCTCCGATGCCGAGATTCAGAATCGCATCGAGAGCGCAGTGCTCAAAGCCGTGGCCGAGGTTGACGCGCGCCAGACGCAGAAGACCACGCAACTGGTGGCCGATTTGCAGGCCGCCCGCAAGAAACTGCTGCTGGCGGCGGCGGAGTATGACTGGTCTCAGAAGCGCGCCACCAACATGCGGATTTCGGCCAGCGCCTACCAGATGCCGCGCGCCATGCCTAACGCGGGTAACGGAGAAGGAAATGAGGACCCCAAGTAAAATGAGAACCGCGGCTGGGATGCTGGCGCTGGCGATGGTTCCGGCGCTGGCTCAAATCGCGGCTCCCATCGGTACGCGGCCGGTGCGGGCGGCCACCGAATACAGCCGTGCCGGCTGCGGTGCCGAACGGGGCGAAGGCGATGAAGATCGCGCCGCAGACCTTTACCGAACTGGAACAGCGCCTGGACAACCTTCTGGTCAAGACCGGCAGCCCCAACGATCCGATCGATCTGTTGGGCGCTACCCGCGGACTCTATCTGGATGGCTATGGCGCCGTGTTTACCACGGAACTCAGCCTGATCATTACTCCCACCATCAACCCATTCCGGCAGCAGATCACCAAAGAGGAAGCCGACCGCGTGCACCAGCGCAAACTGGCGCGCTTGCCGCTGCTGAAGCAGGCGATGGCCGTAATGATGAAGACCTCCGGCATGACCCTGGTGCAGATTCCCGAAAGCCAGCAGATCGTGCTGGCGGTGCGGCTGCTTTACCTGCCCTATGAAGACACCACCGGTTTGCCGGCCCAGGTGATGATGAGCGCCACGCGCCGCGATGCGCTCAACGGCGACGTCAAAGCGGAAGAACAATAGGTGGCGGCGACACTACCCACTCCCGAGTCTGAAGCGGCGTTCGCCGCGCCCATGCAGGCTGCGGACGGCGGACCGCGCTACATGCGGCTGGGGGAAATTCTGCAGGAGCGCGGCAAGCTGGATGCCGAAGACCTGGAGCGCGCCCTGGAACTGCAGAAGGAGCGCGGCGACAAGCTGGGCAAAATCCTGGTGGACATGGGGCTGATGGCCCAGCGCGACATGCTGGCCGCGCTGTCCGACCAACTCGGAATCCCTTTGGTCGCGGTGGATGGCGCGCCGCCGGAGGCCCCGGAAATCGAAGGCCTCTCCCACCGGTTTCTGCGGCAGTGCCGGGCCTTCCCGGTGGCTTTGGCGGGTTCCATCCTGACCATCGCGATGGCCGACCCGCTGGATTTCGAAACCATCGCGGCGGTGCGCGCGTTTTCCGGCCTGCAGATTCAGACCGCGCTGGCGCCCGAGCAGGAAATTCTAGACGCCATCGAGAGGCATTACGGCGAAACCGACCGGCAGGTGCTCAGCGGCGACGGGGAAGACGAGCAGGCGTCGGCCGATCTGGAACACCTGCGCGACATGGCCAGCGAAGCGCCGGTTATCCGGCTGGTCAACGCCATGATCGCCGATGCCATTGAAAAGCGCGCCAGCGATATTCACATCGAGCCGTTCGAGAAAGAGTTCCGCGTCCGCTTCCGCGTGGATGGCGTGCTGTTCAGCCAGGAGCCGCCGCCCCGGGAATTGAAGGCCGCCATCATCTCGCGCCTGAAGCTGATGGCCAAGCTCAACATTGCCGAGCGCCGCCTGCCGCAGGACGGCCGCATCAAGATCAAGATCCTGGGCCGCGAAGTGGATTTGCGTGTTTCCACGCTGCCCACGCTATACGGCGAAAGCGTGGTGATGCGCCTGCTGGACCGGTCGGCGGGCGATTTCTACGATCTCCGCCGCCTGGGCTTCGACGAGCGCATGCTGGAGCAAATGGAGCATTTCACCAGCCGGCCGCACGGCATTTTCCTGGTGACGGGCCCCACCGGCAGCGGCAAATCCACCACGCTTTATTCGGCGCTCAAGCGCATCAATCTTCCGGACAAGAAAATCATCACCATCGAAGATCCCGTGGAATACCAGATGGACGGGATCAACCAGATCCACGTCAATCCGCAGATCGGCCTCACGTTCGCGGCGGGTTTGCGGCACATTGTGCGCCAGGATCCGGACGTCATCATGGTGGGCGAAATCCGCGACCGCGAAACCGCCGATATCGCCATCCGCGCCGCGCTCACGGGCCACCTGGTTTTTTCGACGCTGCACACCAATGACGCGCCCAGCGCCATCACGCGCCTCACCGATATGGGGGTGGAGAACTACCTGATCACTTCCTCGCTGGTGGCGGTGCTGGCGCAGCGCCTGGTGCGCGTGATCTGCGAGCACTGCAAGACGCCTGCGGGGACGGCGCTCACGCCCGAAGGCGACCGTGTGGCTACCTGGCGCGGCTCCGGCTGCGCGGAATGCAACGGCCGCGGCTACACTTCGCGCATGGGCATTTTCGAGATGATGGACGTCAACGACGAGATCCGCAAGCTGATTATGGACAATGCGGACGCCTCCGTCCTGACCCAGGCGGCGCGGCGCAACGGCATGCGCAATCTGCGCGAGGACGGCTGGAGAAAAATTCGCGATGGCGTCAGCACCGTGGATGAAGTGATGCGCGTGACGCAGGAGTTTTAGGATGGGAGCCGGATGGCTAAAGACGGGGGCCGGACGGCTTAAAACGGGGGCCGGATGCCAGGGGCCGGGGGCCGGATCAAATCGGCTCGGTGCGCCTGGTCCAGGGTTTCCCGGCATCCGGCCCCCGGTATCTGGCCCCTTCTTCCAGGCCTCCGGCATCCATCTTTTCTAAATGGCGACTTTCTTTTTCAGAGCGGTGGCTTCGGACGGCAAGGTCCGAAGCGGCAGTCTCACGGGCGACAACGAAAAGATCATTGCCCGCGAACTGCGGAAGCAGGGTCTTACTCCGATCTATGTCGGAGTTGGGCCTAAGGGATCGGCGCTCGAAATCAAACTGCCGTCCTTCGGCAAGGGCGGCCGCCGCGACGTTCTCTTTTTTACGCAGGAGCTTTCCACGCTGCTCAACGCCGGTGTGCCGCTGGACCGCGCCCTCACCATCACCGGCGAAATCACCGAGCGGCCCAATTTCCGCTTCATCATTCTGGATATTCTGCGCGTGCTCAAGGGCGGCCGGTCGATGGCCGACAGCCTGGCGACGCACCCGGAGTTCTTTTCCGACCTGTATATCAACATGGTGCGGGCGGGGGAAGCCTCGGGCGCGCTGGCCGCTATTTTCGAACGGCTGGCCGAGTTCGAGCGGTCGCGCGACGATCTGCGCAACTACATCATTTCTTCCATGATCTATCCGGCGCTGCTGGCGGTGGTGGGGATGAGCTCGATTCTGCTGCTGCTGACTTTCGTGGTGCCGCGATTTGCGACGGTCTTTACGGGATCGAACATGAAAATCCCGCTACCCACCAAGATGATGCTGGACGCCAGCGCCTTCGTTAAGGACTGGTGGTGGGTGGGCGCAACGGTGTTGCTGGCGGTGGTGGTCATCTGGCGGACCTATACCCGCACCCCGGCGGGGCGCTTGTGGTGGGACCGCGTGCGCCTGAAGACCCCCATGCTGGGCGATGCTCTTTTGAAGGCGGAAACCGCGCGGTTCGCGCGCGCCATGGCGACGCTGGTGGCCAATACCGTGCCGCTGGTGCAATCGATCGGCATCGCGGCCGCCACGCTGAACAACAAGATGATCGCGGCGGCGATGGCCGGCGTGGCCCAGGGGGTCAAGCGGGGAGAGGGCATCGCCGTGCCGCTGCGCAAGGCCGGAGTCTTTCCGCCGCTGGCCGCGCACCTGTTGACCGTGGGCGAAGAGACCGGGCGCCTGGACCAGATGTTTTCCCGCATGGCGGATATTTACGAAAACGATACCCGCGCCTCCATCAAGCGCTTCACCGCGCTCTTCGAACCCATTATTATTCTGGTGATGGGCATCGTGGTTGGCGCGCTGATTTTGAGTATGCTGCTGGCGATCACCAGCATTAACGACGTGGCGGTGTAAATATGTTCGAACGCAAAAGACGAAACCGAAGGCGCGCGGGATCAGGAACAGGGGCCGGATGCCAGGGGCCGGGGGCCGGATCTTCGGCCGCTCCTGTGAATGCGAGGCCAAGACTGGGCACTCGCGGCGTCACCTTGATCGAAATGCTGGTGGTGGTGACCATCATCGGACTGTTTGTGGCGCTGGTGGCGCCCGGCATGTTCAAGCGAGCCGATCAGGCCCGGATCACCGCGGCGCGGGCCCAGATCCAGAATTTCATGACGGCCCTGGGCACCTACAAGCTGGATACCGGCGGATTCCCTACCACCGAGCAGGGCTTTGCGGCGCTGCGCGTGAAGCCCGCGGACGCCAACCAGTGGAACGGACCTTATATGGAGCAGGAGATCCCCAAAGATCCGTGGGGCCACGATTACGTTTACAAGTTTCCGGGCGAACATGGCGACGCGCCGGACATCATCTGTCTTGGCGGCGACGGCCAGCCGGGCGGCGAAGGATTGAATGCCGACATTGTCAGCTGGAAGAGTCAAGTAAGGCAGCGCGGCGTCACGCTGATCGAAATGATGGTGGTGGTGGCGATCGTCGGCGTGATCACCGCCATTTCATTCCCTTCGGCCTCGGCCGGAATCGACAGCGTGCGGCTGGTTTCGGCCACGGATTCTGTGGCCACATTTCTCAACGCGGCCGTCAACCGCGTGGAACGCCGCCAGCAGGCCATCGAACTCGAGATCTCGCTCCGCGAAAACCGCCTCTCGCTTTTTTCCAACGAGCCGGGCTTTACGCGGGAGTTGAAAATGGGGGACGGAATCGTGATCGAGGCGGTGCTGCCGACGGTCAGGGATGACGGCGCGAACGATGCGGGAGTGCGGCGATTTGTTTTGATGCCGGGCGCGACCGTTCCCGGTATCGGCATTCAGATCGCCAACCGGCGCGGCGCACGTCGAGTGGTGCGGTTGGACCCCATGACCGGCTTTCCGCGCGTAGAAAGCGTCAATCCGCAGTGAAGGCAAAGCGCGGATTCACGCTGCTGGAGATGATCGTGGCCACCACCATCATGGGGATCGCGGTGGTCGGTCTGCTGGTCGGTATTTCGGGCGCAACCCGCAATGCCGCCCGGCTGCGCGACTACGACCGCGTGGTTCAGCTCTCGCGTTTACGGATGAATGAATTGCTGCTGGACGACCGGCTCCCGCGCAACACCGAGATATCCGGCCTGTTTGACCCTGCCTTGGCCGGCGGCCTGAACACCGGTTGGCGTGCCCGCGTCACCGTTTCCGAGGCATCGCCTGCCCCCACGCCGGGCGATTTCGCCCTGGACCGGATACAGTTGGAAATCTGGTGGATGGCCGGCCCGCAGCGCCGCACGTTTGCGCTGGAAAGCTACCGCAAGCGCACGCTGCGCGCCGAGGACATGGTCCCGGGAGTGGGACCATGAGGGGGCCAGTAAGAGAAAAGGCACCGCTCCCTGACGGTCGCGGCTCGGCAGGGCTATCAGAGCCACGACCGTCAGGGAGTGGCGTCCGCGGTGTCACGCTGATTGAGCTTCTGGTTGCCATTACGTTGCTCAGCCTTCTGTCGGTTGGTTTGCTGATGGCGCTGCGCCTGGGGCTGAATGCCTACGGCAAGACACAGGCCAGGCTTATGGACAACCGCCGCGTGGCGGGCGCGCAACGCATTCTCGAGGAACAACTGGAAGGCCTGATGCCGGTGGTGGCGGCATGCGGCGCATCGGCGGCCGGCGGCGGGACCAACATGGCGTTCTTTCAGGGCGAGCCTCAAGTCATGCGGCTGGTCTCCACGTTTTCGCTGCAACAGGCGTGGCGTGGGCAGCCGCAGATTCTGGAAGTCTTCATCATTCCCGGCGCAGACGGCCGCGGCGTCCGGTTGCTTGTGAACGAAATTCCGTACACAGGTTCGGCCGGCGCGGGCCAACTGTGCATCGGTCCCGGCCCCGAGGGAATGGGTTTTCGTTTCACGCCTGTTGCGCCAGGGCCCAGGTCTTTCGTTCTGGCCGATAAACTGGCTTACTGCCGCTTCTCTTACCTGACGCCGTCCGCGGAGCCGAACCATCCGCCGCTCTGGCTTCCGGTCTGGGCCGCCGCTAACTGGCCGGCGGGCATACGCGTGGACATGGCGCCGCTTGATCCGGACCCGTCACGATTGCAGCCGATCGCCATCACCGCGCCCATCCATATTCACCGCAATCCGGAGGTCCCCTATGGCGATTACGGTTTCTAGGAAGCGCCGCGGCAGCGCGCTGCTGGCGGTCCTCTGGATCTCCGCGGCCATGGCGGCCATCGCCTTTTCGCTCTCGAACACCGTGCGCGGCGAGACCGAACGCACATCCACCGTGCTGGATGACCTGCGGAGCTATTACCTGGCCAGCGGCGCCATTGACCGGGCCATGCTGGAGGTGATCTGGTCGGCCCTCTTTCCTGACAAGCGAGTGCTTCCCAAAGGCATTTCGGCGATCGACTACCGTTTTCCGACCGGCCTGGCGCATGTGGAAATCATTCCCGAGACAGCCCGGCTGGACCTGAACTCGGCCACGCCCGAGATGCTCTACAAGCTCATGCTGGCGCTGGGGATCGCACCCGAGCGGGCGCTCGGGATCGCCCAGGCCATAGTCGACTGGAGGTCCCCCGGCGACGGGCAGTTTGACTCGTATTATCTTTCACTGGCTCCGTCTTTTCGGGCCAGTCATACGTCCTTTCGAGAGACAGAGGAATTGCTTCTAGTGAAAGGCGTTACTCCCGAAATCTTTTACGGTACCTACGTGCCCGCGCCGGCCAATGATCGGGGGCAGCGGCTGATGCATATCAGCGGCCTGGTGGATTGCCTTTCCACCTTCGGTTCGAAGGACAGGGTGGACGCCAACACGGCCAATCCGGCGGTACTGGCGGCCGTCGGCCTGTCGCCTGACGCCGTGAACTTCGTGGTCCAACGCCGCCGCGCGTTGCCGCTGGACGAACAGCAGCTTGGGGAAATGGCGCCGCTCCTGGGGCCGGGCTTCGGCTTCCTGCGCGTGGCAGGCAACTCTATTGTCAACTTCCGCGCCACCGCGCGCGTGCTGCTTCCCAACGGCCAACTTTCGGACCTCAGGCGCACGGTGGCGGCGCAAGTGAAATACATGCCCAAGGGATACGATTCGCCGATCCACATTTTGCGCTGGTACGACACCACCTGGAGCAACTAAGCCTCGCATGCCTTTCGAAATTCCAATTTCCCAGGATCTTCGCAAGCTGCTGGCGTTCGGCTCCGGCGTGGGCATCGAGATTGGCGCGACGGATCTGGAAGTAGTGGCGGCGCGTGTGCGGCCTTCGCGCATTCACGTGCTGGGCCGGCTGAGTATTGAAAACTTTGCCACCCGGCCGGCAGCCGAGTGGGGCTCGGAATACTCACGGTTCCTCAAGTCGCTGGGCATCGGCTACATCAGCGCCACAGTGCTGCTGCCGCGGCGGGAAGTCATCGTCCGGCAGATGGCGCTGGCCGGCGTGGCCAACAAGGATGTTGAAAGCGCCATCCGGTTCCAGTTGGATACGCTGCACCCCTACGGCGACGAAGACGTCACGTGGGGCTGGTCTTTACTGGGCCCGGGCGCCGTGATGGTGGGAATTGTCCGGCGGGCAACCGTGGAGCGCTACGTCGAGGTCTTCTCGGAAGCCGGCATTGCAGCCTCAAGCTTCACCTTTGCGGCGGCGGCGGTGCATGCGGCAATTCGCTTGAATGGGGCGGACAACCGTGGTGTGGCGGGCAATGGTGTGGCGGGCAATCATGGCGGCAATGGGAGCGCGGGGTTCATCGCCCTGAGCCGCAGCCCCGAGGGCGCGGTGGAAGTATATGGAGAGAGCGCGGCGCGTCCGGTCTTCTCGGCGGAATTCGACCTGGCTCCGCAGCGCGCCGTGGTGCTGGCGCTTTCCGAGTTGCGCCTGCCGCCCGAAACCGCTCCCCGCAAACTCGAAGATGTGCTGCCCAAGCCGGACGTGAATCCGGTGGAAAACGACCTTTCCCGCAACGCGCTGCCATACGCCACGGCGCTGGCCGGGGCCTGTCCACGGCTGGCGCCGGCGGCGAATGTGTTGCCGCCCGAGCACCGGCGCTTCAGTTCGCGCGCCGTCTTTATTCCGACGATTGTTTTGGCTGCCGTGTTGCTGCTGGTGGTGGGCGCCACGGCGGGTTATTCCGTCTGGTCGGACCGCCAGTATCTTCGCAAGCTCAACGCCGAAATTGCCCGCTGGGAGCCCCCGGCGAGGCGGGCCGCGGCGCTGGACCGCGAAACCGATCGGCTGCGCGCCCGCGCCCGGCTTCTGGACCAGTTCCGCAAACAGACCCAGACCGATCTGGATACTCTGAACGAACTGACCCGGCTGGTGGAGCCGCCGGCCTGGACCAACATGATCGACATCACCAGGGATTCGGTGCGGCTTGGCGGCGAAGCCCCGCGGGTGGCTCCGCTGGTGAAGATACTCGACTCCTCGCCATTTTTTGAAGGCACCGAGACGCTGCAGGGGGGGCGCACCGGCGCCGGCGAATCGTTCCAGTTCCGCACGAATCGGAGGAAGAAATGAACCTCGGGACACTGGACCGGCGCACGCTCTTCATGCTGCTGGGCGGACTGCTGCTGCTTGCCATCCTGCGCTTCGGCGTGTCTGGCGGCCATGAGGCAGGGGTGGTGTCTGCCAGCGATTCGATTCCGCTGGCGGAAAGGCGCCTGGCCCGTTTGCGCGAAGTGGCGGCGACGGTTCCGGGCAAGGAAACCGTGCTCAAGGTGGCGACGGACGAATTGCAGACCCGCGAAAAGGGCATGCTGAAGGCGGATACGGTTCCCCAGGCGCAAGCGCTGCTGCAGGAAGTGATCCGCAGCGTGGGCGCGGCCAACGGAATAGACGCGCGCGGCATGGAAGACCAGCGATTTAAGCCCATGGGCAACGATTACGCCGAAGTCTCCGTGACCGTGAGCTTCGTCTGCGGGATCGAACAGCTGGTGAATTTCATGGCGGCCCTGGCCAACGAACCCGAACTTCTGGCCACCAATTCGATTCAGATTACCGGGGGCACCGACAAGAAGAAGAATATCCAGGTGCGGTTGAGCCTTTCCGGAGTGGTACCCAAGAAGCTGCTTCCGGAAAAGAAAGGACCGGTCGCGTTTTGAAGCGGAGAATCGTAATCCTAAACGTAGTCTTAGCCGCCGTGGCGGTCTACGCGGGCATTCAATTGCGGAATGAGTGGCTGGCCGCGAAGGCGCGCGAAGCCGCGACACTGCCTGGGCCGCCCGTCAAGCCGGCGGCGGTTCCGCCATACGCCGCGCTTCCGGGCACGGGGCCGGTGCTGGCGGCCGGCTATAGCCTGATCCCGCAAAAGTTTCTCTTCGATCCCTCGCGAAACTCTACTGTGGTGGTGGAACTGCCGGCGCCGCCTCCTCCAAGACCCATGCCGGCGCTGCCGCGCTTCCACGGCCAGATGAATCTGGATGGAATGATGGCGATTCTCAGCGAAAGTCCGAATTCGCCCCAAAAGTTTCTAAAACCCGGGGAGACCATCGGCGAATTCAAGCTGCTGGACGTCAATATACAAGAGCTGGTTTTCGAATGGAACGGCCAGACGATTCACAAGAGGTTGGACGAGTTGACGGATCGCAACGGCGGGCCCTCGAATTCGCGTGGTTCGGCGCCGCCGCCTGCGGCCCCTCCGCCGGTACCGGTGGCTAAGACGCCGACTGGTCCCGGCGAAGCTACTCCTCAGGGTTACAAGACGTGCAGCCCGAACGACAGCACTCCCGAAGGGACGGTGGTTGACGGATTTCGAAAAGTGTCGATGCCGACGCCCTTTGGCGCGGCGTGCCGTTGGGACCCAGTCGGAAAGTGACTCCCGGCGTGGAGGCAGCTCCGCCGAATTAAGCTCAAAGGAATTTAAACTATGAAATTGCTTATTGCAGTCATCGCAGTGGCAAGGCTCCTGTCCGCGGCCGGCCCGCAAGAGACCGGGGCTCCGCAGGCTACCAAGGCTCCGCCGGCCGCGAATACTCCGCAAGCTACGAAGGCGCCAAAAGCTACCAAGGCTCCGCAGGCTACCAAGGCTCCGCAGGGTGCCAAGGCTACCAAGGCTACCAAGGCCACAAAGGCTCCGGCGGCGCCGAAGGTCATGCAGCCGCTACAGATTCCGGCAGGGGCCACGGAATCCGAACCCGGCACTTTCCGCTACACCGACGCGAACGGGAAGAAGTGGATCTATCGCAAGACGCCGTTCGGAGTCGCCCGCCTGGAGGAGACTCCTGCCGGTAAAGCCGCGGCTCCGGATAGTGGTCTGCGCGCCGATGTGAAGAGCAGCGACGTGAAGGGCGGCGATATGAAGGCTACCGAGGACGGCGACACGATCCGCTTCGAGCGTCCAGGCCCGTTCGGCGTGTACAAATGGCAAAAGAAAAAATCGGAACTGGATGAGACGGAACAGGCGGCATGGAACCGGCAAAGGGGCCAGCCGTCTGCGGAACCGGCCTCTGGAAAACAGCCCTCTTCGGAACAGGACTAATCAGAATGCGCTTCTCTTTCCATCTTCGGTTGATCCTGGCGGCTTGCTGCGCGGCCATCATTCTGCCGGCGCAGGTGCGGCCCGGAGGCGCCGGCGTGGCTCCCAGCAGACCGTTTGAGGCGCCGCCGGATCAGCCGAATCCGCCGCAGCCGGCAAAGCCCGCGGCGCAACAGCCTGGGCAACCACCAGCCGGACAACCACCAGCCGGCGCAACCACCAGCCGGACAACCGGCCGCCGGACAACCAGCAGCCGGGCAACCACCAGCCGGACAGCCGGCGACGCAGCCGCAAACTTCAGCGCCGCGGCTCACCGACAACGGCGCCTTCATCATGCCCAACGCGTCGCTCTCGGAGTTGATCGATCTTCTGGCCAGGCGGTTGAAGATCAATTACATCAAAGATCCGGCCGTGCAGGGCAATGTCACCATCTACACCTATGGCGAAGTCAGGCCGGTGGATGAGATGCAATTGCTGGAGACCATTCTGCGCATCAACGGCGCCACCATTGTGAAGGTTGGCGATCTATACCGCATCGTACCTATGGGCAAGGTATCGCAGCTGCCGCTGAGTCCGGTGGTCAACGCAGACCCCAAAACGCTTCCCGACGATGAGCGCATGATGCTCAACCTGGTGTTCCTCAAGTACGCCACGGCCGCGGAAATCGCCAAGCTGATGACGCCCTTCCTTGGCGAAGGCGGCACGGCTATTCCTTACGAGCCTGCCAACCTGCTGATGATCCAGGACAATTCGCGCAGCATGAGGCGGTACATGGAACTGGTTTCGCTGTTCGACAGCGACACGTTCGCCGGGCAGAGGGTCCGGCTCTTTGAAGTGGAAAACAGCCGCCCCTCGGATCTGCAGAAAGAGCTGGAGTCGGTCTTCAAGGCATATGCACTTTCGGACAAAGCCGCGGCGGTGAAATTCATGGCCGTGGATCGTATCAACACGCTGATCGCGGTGGCGCCCAACCCCGGCATTTTTAACCAGGTGGAGGATTGGATCAAGAAGCTGGACATCGCGGTGAAGAGTTCAGCGGGCAGCGTGAACACCTATGTCTACCGGTTGAAATACGCCCGTGCCGAGACTTTGGCCATGGCCATTATGGCGCTCTACACCGGCAACACCACGGCGCTGATGGCACTGAGCCAGATGAACATGATGGGCGGCGGTATGGGCGGCGGGATGTATCCTGGCGCGGGCGGCGGGTACGGGGGGATGGGCAGCATGTACGGCGGCGGGGCCGGCATGACAAACCCGTATGCGGCGATGAGTTACGGACAGGGCGGCTATGGACAGGGTGGTTACGGACAGGGCGGCTACGGACAGGGTGGTACGGCAGGCTACGGCGTCAACCCGCCGACCTACAACGCTTCTCCCCTGAATCCCACGGGGATCGCCCAGCCCGGAGCGCCGACCGGCGCCGGTCAAACGGGCACTTACCTGGGCGACACCACTTATGGCGGCTCACAATGGCCGCAGAAGGGTCCGCATGTGATAGCCAACCCGCTGGACAATACCCTGCTGATTCAGGGCACGTCGCAGGAGTACGACCAGATCACCAACCTGCTTCGGCAACTGGACATAGCGCCGCGCCAGGTGCTGATCGACGCCAAGATCTACGAAGTGGATTTGAGCGGCGCATTTTCCGCCGGGGTAACGGCTTTCATCCAAAACAAGGACGCCTCGGGCGCGGGCGCACGCGCCCTCAACGTGGCGACCGGCGCAGGAGGCGTGACTCTAACCACGGGCCTGCTGATCTCACAAACCAAGGAACTGCTGGCTACCATCACGGCCTCCGAGACGTCCAACCGGACGCGGGTCATTTCCGCCCCCAGCATCATCGCCACCGACAGCGTTCCAGCGACCATGAACGTTGGCACCAGCGTACCCACGCTCACTTCGCAAGCCGTCGCCGGCGGCGTACAACAGGGCGGCAGCTCTCTCTTCAGCAACACCGTCAATACCGTAAGCACGGGCGTGACGCTTAACATCCTGGCTCGCGTCAACTCAAGCGGCATCGTGACTCTGATCATCAATCAGGACATCAGCGCGCCGCAGGCTCCTGCGTCGGGCGGGATTCAATCGCCATCGTTCCAGAACCGCTCCTTCCAGACCCAGGTCACGGTGCAGGATGGCCAGATGGTGGCGATCGGCGGCGTCATTCTGGAATCGGATGGGCTAGTCACCGCGGGTGTGCCGCTGCTGCAGCGGATACCCTGGCTCGGGGCCGCGTTTGGTACGAGGTCAACGAACAAGAGCCGCACCGAGCTGGTGGTGTTCATCACGCCGCGCGTGATTTACGATGCCAACCAGATGATCGATGCCACCGACGAAATCAAGAGTAACCTGAAGCGGCTTCAGAAGATCATGCGCGATCAATAAGACAGCGGCCGGGCCAAGACGGGGGCCGGATGCCAGGGGCCGGGGGCCGGATGGTGAGAATGCCGCGTCCTGACCTGGCTCAGACGTTTATCAATCCAAGACCACAGCGCTTCTCGTAATACTGGCGAATGGCTTTAGTCTTCATAACCGGCGCCAGCGGTTTCATGGGACGCCGGTTGTCCGCCGAACTGATTCGCCGCGGGCACACGGTTCGGGGCCTGGTGCGGCGCGGGTCGGAAAGCCGGCTGGCGCCTGGATGCGAAGCGGTATGAGAGCGGGGGCCGAGGACGGGGGACGGGGGCCGGGGGCCCCTGACATCCGGCCCCTAATTCCCGGCCCCTGCTTCCCGTTCTACCCGCCGTTGAGCATCTGGCGCAGTTGATCCTCGGTCAGGACCTTGACTCCGAGTTCCTGCGCCTTGGCCAGCTTGGACCCGGCATCCTCTCCGGCCACCACATACGCGGTCTTCTTGCTGACCGCGCTGCTGACCTTTCCACCCGCGCTTTCGATGGCGGCCTTGGCCTCATCGCGGCTGAGCGTGGGCAAGGTGCCGGTGAGCACGAACGTAAGACCGGTCAGCGGCCCGCCCTTAGGCCGCGTGGACTGATACGTGAACTGCAGGCCGGCGGCGCGCAGCCGGTCCACCAGTTCCCGGTTGTGCGGTTCGCGGAAGAATTGGATGATGCTCTCCGCCACCTTGGGCCCTACCTCTTCGGCCTGCTGCAGTTCGTCCAGGCCGGCGGCTCCGATGACATCCAAGTTGCCGAAGGCCTCCGCCAGGAACACCGCTGTGCGTTCGCCCACGAACCGGATACCCAGCGCGGTCAATACGCGCGGAAGCGGGTTCTTGCGAGAGTCGGCAATGTTGCCAATCACTTTGCTAGCCGACTTGACTCCCATACGTTCCAGATTCATGAGATCTTCGATCTTCAGGTCATAAAGGTCGGCTACGTTACGAATGATTTCGCGGTCCACCAGTTGATCCACCAGCGCATCGCCCATGCCGTCGATGTTCATTACGCCTCGCGAGGCGAAATGCAAAATGGATTCCTTCAACCGGGCCGGGCAGTTCAGGTTAATGCACCGGCTGGCGGCCTCGCCTTCCTCGCGCACTACTTTGCTGCCGCAGACCGGGCACTTGGCGGGCATCTGAAACTTCTTGCGGTAGGAACCCTGCGACGATACGCGCACCACTTTGGGGATCACGTCGCCCGAACGCTCAATCACCACTTCATCGCCGATCTGCAAGCCCAGCCGCTCGATTTCGTCTTCGTTGTGCAGCGTGGCCCGCGCCACGGTAACGCCCCCGACCACCACCGGCTTCAAATGCGCTACCGGCGTAAGGGCGCCAGTGCGGCCCACCTGGACCTCAATGCCCTCCACAGTGGTGGTCGCCTGGCGCGCCGGATATTTGTAAGCGATGGCCCATCGCGGCGCCTTCGACGTGAAGCCGAGCTGCCGCTGCTGCTCCGTGGAATCCACTTTGACAACCACTCCGTCAATCTCATACGGCAGCCCTTCGCGCTTGGCTTCCCACTCCGCGCAGAAGGCCAGCACTTCATCCACGTCCCGGCAGATTCTGGTGTTGGGATTCACCTTGAACCCCATGCGCTTGAGTTCTTTCAGCGATTCGTCATGGCTCGGGAAGGCGGGCTGGCCATCCACCAGCATGAAGTAGGTGTAGTACTCCAGCCGCCTGGAAGCGGTGATCTGGGGTTCCAGGACGCGAAGCGAACCGGCAGCCGCGTTGCGCGGGTTGGCGAAGCGGGAAAGGCCGCGCTCGTCGCGTTCCGCATTGAGGCGCTCAAAGGCGCGCCGGTTCATGACCGTCTCGCCGCGGACTTCGAAAGCATCGAACTTCCCCGGCACCCGAAGCGGCAAGGAGCGAATGGTCCGCGCATTTTCGGTTACGTCCTCGCCGGTCATTCCGTCGCCGCGCGTGATGGCCCGCATGAACTGGCGGCCGCCGTATTGTGCCGCCATGGACAGGCCATCCAGCTTCAGCTCGGTGATGTAGCGGTATGCGGCGCCTTCCAGCAGTTCCCCGACCCGTCGATCGAAATCGCGCAGCTCGGCCTCGTTCAGAGCGTTGTCCAGGCTCAGCATCTGGGAACTGTGCCTCACCTTAATGAATCCTTCGCGGGGTTTGCCGCCCACGCGCTGGGTGGGTGAATCCGGCGTGGCCAGTTCCGGATGCTGATCCTCCATGGCCTTCAGCTTGCGCATCAGCGCGTCATACTCGGCATCGGTGAGTTCCGGCTTATCCAGAACGTAATACAAATGCTCGTGGCGCCGGATCTCTTCACGAAGTCTTTCAATCTCGCCCGCGGGATCTTTCATCTGGCTCTCATCTATAATTTAACGAGGATACCGGAGATTACGCTATAACAACCTACAGGAAGACTGTCCTGATCTACAATCCCCGGGCGGGAAGATTTGGACGGCACGGCGGTGCGCTGATAGACCGCGCCGCGGAAATACTAACGAAAAGCGGTCACAACATCACCGTGGCTCCCACTACCGGACCTGAAACCGGGGGAGCCATCGCGCGCGAACATATGGCGGGCGGCGCCGACCTGGTGGTGGCGGCGGGTGGGGATGGCACCATCAACGAAGTGGCCGAGGGCATGGTGCATTCCCGGGTGCCCCTGGCGATTCTGCCCGGCGGCACGGCGAATGTGCTGGCCATGGAGCTGAAGGCCGGCAAGAACCTGGAGCGCGTGGCGCGGCACATGAATGAGTGGAAGCCGCATCGCATCTCAGTGGGCCACATATGCTGCCAGGGCGGCCGGGTATCGCGTCACTTTCTGCTCATGGCGGGAATTGGCCTGGATGCTCACATCGTGCGCCATGTGAACCCCTTGCTTAAGGCGAAAACCGGCAAGCTGGCTTTCTGGGTGGCCGGCTGGAGCCTGCTGGGCCGCAGCTTGCCGGAATTCTACGTGGACGTGGCCGGCCACAAGCGCAAGTGCTCCTTCGCGCTGCTGAGCAAAGTCAAAAACTATGGCGGCGATTTTGAGATTGCGCGCAGCGTGAGCCTGTTGGACGACCGGCTTGAGGTGGTTCTGATGGAGGGCCGCTCTACGCTGCGCTACGTGAAGTACCTGGCCGGCCTGATGCTCAACCGTCTAAGCGGAATGAAGGGCGTCACCGTGGTGCGCGCCGATCGCGCGGTGATCTCATGCCTTGACGACCGCAACGCCTCCGTGCAGATTGACGGCGAATTCGTGGGGCTGCTGCCGGCGGAAATACGAATTGTTCCGGATGCGCTGACGCTGTTGATGCCGGATGATTATGTAAGGGTAATTCCGGAGGGGTAGAAAACGCTCACTCGGAAAACTGTTGGGGCGGCCGGCGTCTTCGTCTGTGTAATTCTTGCGCGAGATCTGGCGGCTGATCGAAATTTTGAGATTTTTCTTCATCGCGTCTCTCCGCGAAAGTGCTGACAGCGAGCGCGATAAGGGAGATGATTCCAGCTAACGTTGTAAGTCCAATGATGCCGAACAGAATATATTCATGAGTGCCGAACGCAGGCATAAACATTTGATATGATTTAGCACGCGTCGGACCAACGTAACTAGAAATACTCTTAGACTTCCAGGAGGGTTTTGGAAGTTGGGGTCAGGATCTCGCAGCCGTTTGCGGTGACTACCACGGTGTCTTCGATGCGGATGCCGCCGAAATCTTCCAGGTATACGCCCGGCTCGATGGTGATGGCCATTCCGGCCTGAAGGCGGGTCTTGTCGCGTTTGCCGATACGCGGAGGTTCGTGGATTTCCAAGCCGAGGCCGTGGCCTGTGGAGTGGATGAAGACATGGTCCAGACCGCGGGCTTTGAGGACATTGCGGGCGGCGGCGTCTACACGGGAAGTGAGGGCGCCGGGGCGCACGGCATCGATTGCCGCCAGTTGGGCTTCGAGGACCGCGCGATAAGTGCGCTTCACCTTCGCAGTGGGCGTCCCAAGAAACAACATGCGTGTCATATCGCTACAATAACCGTTCACGATCGCCCCCATGTCCACCACCACCAACTCGCCTGGATTCAAGGGCGCCGCAGTGGGTTGGGCGTGCGGCAGGGCCGAGCGGCGGCCGCCGGCGACGATGGTTTCGAAGCTCGGTTTTTCGGCGCCCAAACGACGCATCCGGTATTCCAGTTCGGCGGCCAGATCCTGTTCCTTCATGCCCGGGCGCACGCGCTTGACGGTTAGTTCGAATGCCCGGGAATTGGTTTCGACGGAGCGGCGGATGCGGTCGATTTCCGTGGGCGACTTCAGCATGCGAAGTTGTTCGATCCAGCCGTTCGCAGGTTCGAATGCAGCCTTCAAAGGCAAGCGCGATTTCAGGGATTCGTAAGACTCGCACGTCATGTGCGAAGGTTCGTAGCCGATGCGCTTCAGGCCGAGTTTTTTGATGATCGCGAGCACGTCGAACGGGAGCGGTCCCCTGGCGATCCTCACCTGGCAGGTGGTTTCCTGTGGGGCCTGGGTCTGGTATCGCGGGTCCGTAAAGAGGATCGATTTACCGGGCAGGATGAGGAGGGCGCCGTTGCTGCCGGTAAAGCCGGAGAGATAGCGCAGGTTGGCGCCGAAGGAAACCAGCAGCGCATCCAGCTTGCGTTCGGCCAGGCCCGCGGCCACGGTCTGGCGGCGAAGTTCGTGTTCGTTCGGAGACGGCATGCAGTGCACCGCGCCTATAGCGGCCGGGCGCCCTCCACCGATTCAAAACGCCGGAAATGCAGCCTCACCTATGCCTTGACCGGCTTGTCGGACGCTTTCCAGTGCTTCTCGTCCCAATACAAGGTCTTGCCTTCGCGGTAAGACTGCGCTGCCAGGTTGATCACAACCACCGCCTTGGCGCCGGTCTCCACATCCAGGTGCGGTTTTTCGCGCGTGCGCATGCAGGTGAGGAAGTTGCCGATATGAGCCGCCATCATGTCCGTCTGGTCGACCGGAATCTGGATATCCTTGGTGCCGAACTTGGTGGCATAAGCCTCGCCGCCGATGGCCGTGACTGCTCCGTTGCGGCTGCCCTTCACCTGCGGCTTGACCGTGATGTAGGGAACCATTCGCTCGAACATGCCATGCTCCACCATGATGATGGTGCCCTCATGGCCGCGGATCATACCGGGGATATGCGTATCGTTGGCCATCGACGAACTCAGCACCAGCGAGTGGCCCTTGGCATACTCGGCCAGCAGGTGGAATGTGTCGGGCACTTCGCGGTCGGGCTTTCCGTTGGGCAGCGTCTTGAATACGTAGATGCCGCCGGTGGCCATCACCTTGGTCGGGAACTGGGGCTCATCCCAGCAGATGTTCAGCGGCGCGATCACGTGGTAGAACAGATCACTGGCAATGCCCAGCGAATAGTCCCAATACTTGCGGAAGCGGAAGAAGCGGTCGGCATCGTATGAGCGCTTGGGCGCCAGCTTGTACTGCGACCCCAGCCACATGTTCCAGTCGATAAAGTCGTCGCCTTTGCCCTCTGGGCCAGCCTTTTCGTCGATGGGGTAATTCCACTCGCCTTCGACGGAATTGCGGTGATACGAACCCTGGCTCTCAATCATCTGCCCGATCATGCCGTCGGCGATGGCCTTCTTGGCCTTCCACCAGATATCCGCCGAAGTGGTCTGCGAACCAACCTGCAAAATGCGCTTGGTCTCCTTGACCGTGGCCACCAACTGACGGGCTTCGTCGTTGGTGTGGACCATGGGCTTTTCCAGATAGACGTCTTTACCGTGGTCCATGGCGTCCATGGCGATCTTGCCGTGCCAGTGGTCCGGCGTGGCGATGATGACGGCATCCACGTCCGACTGGTTCAACAGTTCGCGGTAATCGAGATAACCCTTCACTTTGTGGTGCTCGGCCGCGACGCGTTTGCGCTTTTCGTACACATCGCAAACCGCCACCACCTGGCAGGCATTGTTATTCTTCTGCCCGAACTGCGCGAATGCCTGACCGTCGTAGGCTCCGCGCCCGCCGCAGCCGATCACGCCGATGTTGATACGGTCATTGGCGCCCACAACACGGCCGCCCGACATCTTGCTGCTGGTCTTAGCCGCGAATGCAGATGTGGCAGCGCCCAATGTGACGCCCGTGGCGCTCACGGATTTCAGAAAACCTCTTCGATCGAGAGAATCATCATTCGACATGGAAATACCTCGTTCTTGAAAACGTGCTTAAATAGCGTGTTCTCGATTGGCGTGATACCGTAAGTCCCATCAGAACGCTTTTTACGACTTTTTGCAAGCGGTACGGCTATGAGTCTCCAATGAAAATTAACGCATACCTGGCCAAAAGCTCGGTGGTGGCTGCCCTGGGCGGATTGCTCTTCGGCTTCGACACGGCGGTGATCTCAGGCGCCACCGGAGCTTTGAGAAGCACCTACGCGCTGACGGACTGGTCGCTCGGCCTGACTGTGGCCTCGGCGCTGTACGGCACCATCCTGGGATCGATGTTCGGAGGCGTTCCCGGCGACAGATACGGACGGCGGGCCAGCCTGCGGATCACGGCCGTGCTGTACCTGATCTCTGCGCTGGGCTGCGCTTTTGCGTTTGACTGGTATTCATTCGTGCTGGCGCGGTTTATCGGTGGGCTGGGGGTTGGCGCATCGTCGGTGCTGGGGCCCATGTACATCGCCGAGATCGCTCCGGCAAAAGATCGCGGCCGCCTGGTGGGCTTCTTCCAGTTCAATATCGTCTTCGGCATTCTGCTGGCGTACTTTTCCAATTACGTGATTGGCACCATGGGCTTCGGAGATAGCGAATGGCGGTGGAAGCTGGGTGTGGCGGCGATACCGGCGGTCATCTTCCTGATCACGCTATTCGCGATTCCCGAAAGCCCTCGCTGGCTGGCCGGCCAGGGCCGCGTGCAGGAAGCCGAAGAGGTGCTGCGCAGCTCGGGCGACCCGAACTACCGCCAGGATCTGGAGGAAATCGTGGAGTCGCTAAGCGCGAAGCATGGCGCCTCTCATGAGCCTCTATTCCAGCGCAAGTATCGATTCCCTATATATCTGGCAGTCTCGATCGCCATGTTCAACCAGTTCACCGGCATCAACGCGGTGCTGTATTACCTGAACGACATTTTTGCCAAGGCCGGCTTTACCAAAGTCTCGGCCGATCTGCAGACCGTAGCCGTGGGAGCCACCAACCTGCTGTTCACTATGCTGGCGATGTCGGTGATCGACCGCGTCGGGCGCAAGACTCTGCTGCTGATCGGTTCCATCGGCATGGCGCTGGCGCTGGCCGGAGTGGCGGCCATCTTCTTCGCGGGCACTCACCAGGACCTGTTGGTCTGGTGCCTGGCCGGCTTCATCGCCTTCTTCGGCTTCTCGCAAGGCGCCGTGATCTGGGTGTATCTGAGCGAGGTGTTCCCCACACGCGTGAGGGCCAAAGGCCAGAGCCTGGGCAGTTTCACTCACTGGATCATGAACGCCCTGATATCGGGAATTTTCCCGGTGGTGGCGCATTCCTCGGGCGGCGCCCCCTTCGTCCTTTTCGCGGTGATGATGGGGGTGCAGTTCTTCGTAGTGCTGGCCACCTACCCGGAAACCAAGGGCCGCACTTTGGAAGAGATGCAGCACCAGTTCGAAATCGAGTAACAGGGCCTGAATATGCCGGAACCAATGACCACCTCTGAACCTATGACTATCGGGGTGGATATTGGCGGCACCAAGGTTGCCGCCGCGCTGGTCAGTTCCACGGGAGAGATCACGCACAAGACGCGCCAGCCGATGAATAGCGCGGGCACGGCGGCCCAGGGCTTCGCGGCCGTAACCGGAGCGGTGTCCGCGATCTTCTCCGGCGCACCTGAAGCGCGCGCGGCAGTCAAAGGCATCGGGCTTTGCTCGCCGGGCCCGCTCGATCCGAAAACCGGAGTAGTGCTCAACCCGCCGAACCTGCCGTGCTGGCGCAACTTTCCGCTGGCTGCCGAAACGGAAAGAGCCTTCGGGATTCCGGCGCGCGTGGATAACGACGCCAATGCCGCGGGTCTGGCCGAAGCTCTGTGGGGATCTGGCGCGGGGTACGTCAACGTGTTCTACGCCACGCTGGGCACGGGCATCGGCAGCGGCATCGTGTTCGACCGGAAGATCTATCACGGCCGCACCGGCAGCGCGGCTGAAGGCGGACACGTCACCATAGATTACAACGGGCCCAAATGCGCCTGCGGTAAGTTCGGCTGCATTGAGGCGCTGGCCGCCGGTCCGGCAATTGCCCGGCGTGCGCAAGCCACGCTCGCGCGCTTCGCCGGATCGAGGATCCTGCAACTTGCCGGAAGTCTGGAGGAGGTCCGCGCGGAGCACGTGGGCCAGGCATTTCGCGAGGGAGATGCCGCGGCCTGCGAGGTCCTCAACGAAACCGCGCGCTTGCTGACAATCTGGCTGGGCAACATCGTTGACCTTCTGGAACCCGACGTCATGGTGGTTGGCGGCGGCATGGCGGAACTGATGAGCGGTTTTTTCGCGAGCATTTCGAAGAACCTGCCGCAGTGGTCCATCAATCGGCGCGCGGGCGAAATCCCCCTGGTGATGGCCCGCTACGGCGCTGACGCGGGAATAGCCGGCGCGGCGGCGCTTTGCCGCTGACCTGGGGACGGATTGCTCGACCTACCCGTTGCGGCCCATCGCCGGATCGCTGTAGCCTGCATTGGCTGTCTCCACACGGCCCGCGCATCTTCGCGCAAATCCGTTCGAGCCGGCGACCTTTATGGTGAAGTCATACCACGAAAAGCTCTTGGCCAGCCGCAGGACAATCGCGCTCTTCTTCCCCGGCTTCACCGTCGCTGAATGATTCCCACTCTGGTAGGCATGATCGACGATCTGGAAACTGTAACTCCGCTCATGATCTCGATTCGTCACCGCCACTTCCAGATCGCCCGTGGCCTCCATCGGTGACTTGCGCACATACTCGCAGTGGATATCGATCGGCGGATCTTCCGAACTTCCTACCAACTCGCGCAGGAAACCATTCGGTCCGCACACGCACAGATGGTAAGCTCCCTTATCATCGAATCCATCGAGCGCCCACGTATCCGTCACCCGCTTGCCGGCTTCCACCGCATAGGCGCGCGTTCTCAGGCTCACCTGCTGCCTGAACTTCCCCCGCGTGTAGACGTGAAACGGAGATCCCGCCGACTTCGCTCCAAAGATCTCCCGTCCGGCTTCCATCGAGATCTCAAGCGACTTGCGGTCATCGCTCAATCTTCCCATCGCATACAACTGATATGGCAGCGGCAATGAAGGCCGCACTCCCTTCTCCTGCTGCGGCATCCAGGAAGCTGAAAAGCGGTCGCGCGTGAATTGCTCGATGTCTGCCGCCGCCAGTTTCCGATATCCCGACGGCAGCGGTTTGAATTGCGCCTTGTGAATTCTTTCGAGCACCGCGTCTCTCGGCGGAAATTCCAGCTTGTCCGGCAGCGCAGCCGATGCCGGTTGAAACGCCGACGAAAGATCTCCGCATACGGCGCGCCGCCATGCGCTGATGTTCGTCTCCCGAACCTCCTTTCCCAGCTTGTGGCTGAGCACCTTTTCAAGAAGCTGCAACACCGAAGTGTGATCGAACACCTGCGAGCAGACATAGCCGCCGCGGCTCCACGGCGACGCCACCAACATCGGCACGCGAAAACCCAGACCAATCGAACTGCCGCGCGCCTCCCTTTTCGTCCTCCGCTCCAGGTCGCGCTCGAGCGCCCAATATTCGACGCTGGCGTCAATTCCCTCCGATGTCTTGCCGGTCTCCGGTTGGCTCGGATCGGGCGCCCCAAAAGGAGTCACGTGATCGAAGTATCCATCGTTCTCGTCATAGGTCAGGATGAAGATCGTCTTCTTCCACACCTCCGGATTGTGCGTCAGAATATTCAAGACTTCCGACACCATCCATGCCCCGTACCAAGGCGCGCCCGGATGATCGGAAAAGTTTTCCGGCGGCACCAGCCAGGATACTGCCGGCAGCTTGCCCTGCTGCACATCCTGCCGGAACTGATGGAGCACATCGCCCTTGGGCACTTTCATTTCGCGCTCTGTCTCTCCATCGCGGTAGCGCAGTGTCGTCAACTCGCGATAGGCCGGGTCTCCGGCGTTCGTGCTGAAGGCTTTCTCATGCAGGTTCCGCTCGCGCCCGGAGAGTTTCGCATAAGCCTCATCGGTGAATTTCGCGGCCGTCCGGGTCAACTGCAGCGCTCTCTCTTTGGCCCTGCGCTCCCTGATCAGCCTTGCGGAATCGGCGCTGCCGGCGGCGCCGATTTTCCGATCCAGCTCGGCGATCTCGTTCGGTAGAGTGGCCACCGCTTTCTCCGCATAGCTTCGAAACGTCTTCGAAAAAAACACGTGATACTGCTCGAACCACTCAATCGGGTTGTCCGTGAAGTTGGCCAGCCAGGCATCTTCGTCATGGCTGAGGCCCGACAGCAGGCTGATTTCGTTTTGATAGATCTTCCACGAAATCCCGGCGTCCTCCAGCCGTTCCGGGAACGTGGTCCACTTCGCCAGTAAATCGTAATCCACATCCGAGTTGCGCACGTTCGCCGCCGACTCCGCATTCTGTTTCTCGCGAATCGTGCCCGTCCACAGGTAGAGGCGGTTCGGCGTCGTGCCGGTCAGCGAGGAGCAGAAATTCTGGTCGCAGATTGTAAACGCATCGGCCAGCGCGTAGTAGAAGGGAAGGTCGCGGCGATCGTAATATCCCAGCGTCAAAGGCTTCCCGGCGCAATCTTTGCGGCCGGACAACTTTGAATCCAGCCACTTGTCGTTGTTGCCGTGGTTGCGCGCGTCGGTCTGGTCCGTCCAGGAATGCGGCAGCGACCCCAGCCACGTCGCATTGGTTTCCTTGATGTTCAACCGGAAGGGAGCGTAGGTCTCGCCGGCGGCATTGGTCTGCAGCCATACCGGATTCTGGTCGGGCAGGGTGACGGCCCGTGGATCATTGAAGCCGCGTACGCCGCGCAAGGTTCCATAAGCATGGTCGAACGAACGGTTCTCCTGCATAAGAACGACGACGTGTTCGGCGTCCAGATAGGTGGAACCTTGCTCCGCCTGAATCGCGGATGCCCGTTCCACCGAAGCCAGCAGAGCCGCAGTCAGCCCGGCGCCTCCCGAAAGCTGAGCAGCCTGGATGAAGAACTCTCTGCGCGTACGCAAATGAAAATCACTCGTCGGCATGTGTATTTCGCAGTATATAGATTTATTGTTACTCCTATGTCACAGCACTGACGCTCGCGCCAAATTGGCCCACTCGAACGTGCGGCCCCCTTGGAGCCCAGACGTCCGGATCGGTCGGTCCGAATAACGCCAGCACCGGTGTGCCCACTGCGGCCGCGAGATGCGTAATGCCCGAATCGTTTCCAATGTACAAACGGGCGCATGCCAGCCAACAGGCCAGTTCGTAAAGATCCGCGATCTGTACGGCCCGATCGGCAACAAGGGGCAGCTGCGGATCCTCCGGTCCGGAGCACCAATGCACGGGCATGAGGCGCTCCAGGTTCCGCGCTACCGACTGGAACTTTTCGAGCGGCCAGTTCTTTCGCGGACTTCCAGAGAAGGGATGAATCACGGCGAAGTTCCCAGGCTCGGCCGGGCAGGCAATGCGCGGGATACCATCCGATTCGCAGTTGGCGATGGCGCGCACCTGATCAAGGTAGAATTCCGTGGCATGGACTTTGGAGCCGTGCTCCGGCAGCGCCCGCAAAAACGTGAATGGCAGGCCGAGCGATTGCGTGAGTTCGCGAAACTCCGGGCGATTGGCGCCGTACCAGGAAACGATGGAGTCAAAACCGTGCAGCGCATCCAGGAGCTGCGGCGGTGGTTCCGTCACGCCCAGCAGGTCGAGCGAGGTGGAGGCGATACCACGCACGCGGTTCGCAAAACGCACCAGCGGAACGTTGGCGGTGGCCACCCAGACTTCCAGGTAATCACTGCGCAGGCACTCCAGTGCCGGAAGCGAAACGATGAGATCGCCGATAGCCCCGGGCCGAATGACTAGCCTTCGCACCTGGGCTCCAGTATCGCAAAGCAGATCTTCAGCCACCCGTTTTATCCACAGGATACCAACTCGACTTTGCCTGTAACTGTTTCGAAGTAAGACAAATAAATAGTGAGGAAAAGGGCTTGTTGGTCACTAAAAATTCATTGACGCGCGGCAGCTTCGGGAGCATAGTGAATGAGGTTCCAAGAGGTTTGAGGAACAGCAAGCCTCCGGAAACGTAGCGACCCAGGAACGATGATCCGCAGCCGTAATTGAAAAAGGACCGGCAGCGGGGAGCGAGAGGGAATCGGGCGGATTTGGAAGGCGGACCGACCGGCAGCGAAACCGGCTGAACGCTTTGATCCGAAGGGGGGTAAAAGCCCCGAAGGGGAGTGGAGGCCGGAGAAGCGGCAGGTGGAAGCGGCAAGCGGAACTGTAACGGGCCAGAAGCGAAGAAGCGGCCGGGGCCGGGGCGAACCGGAGCCGGTAGCAGAGCGGAAAGGTCGAACGGACGGAGAAGCTTGCGGTGAGAGAGCGAAGTAGCAGGCCAGAACCATTGACCCTGGAATGGTAACTCTGAAAAAGGGCAGCTGTTGCAGGCGAGGGAAAGGCCGTTACGAGCGAACGGTCCCGCTTGAGAGAGATCAGGCTGCGGCGAGCCTTGAAGCAATGAACCTGGGGTTGGGAAACCCGCCACAGGGGAGCAGAGAGGCGAAACGTCCGGCGCTCTTAAGCGCAGTGCTCAGTACCGTGCATGCCGGTGGTGAGCAAGGCTGGAAATCAGATCACTTGGAACCATTTCTTTTTAGATGTAGGACAGACGATCGTTTTTTGTCGTCTGTCACTTGCGTCCGTCACACCGCTGTCTGTCACTTGCCTGTGAGCCATCCCGCACTGGACCATCTCCACTGCTCCGGAGCTTCCACTAAGCCTGCCTTTACAGGGTTGTTTTCCACGTAAGCGATCAAATCCTCGAGTTCCTCGGCGGAACGGACCCAGTGATCGAATGACTCGTCTTGCCAGAACGGTTTTCCGGTTCGGCCCAGAATCCGGTTGGCTACCCGGCTGGTTCTACCTTTGAGCCATCGCATGATTGCCGGCATTGCGGCATGAGGCTGCAAGATTACGTGGACGTGGTTGGGCATGATCGCCCAGGCATGCAGTTGGTAGAAGTGGCGAACGGTTTCTCCATGCAGAAGAGCGTCCACCACTACGCTGGCGACCCGGGGATCCTGCAACCAGAAGGGACCCATGCCTGCCTCAAATGGACCAGGACCAGCCAGGCGCCAGGTCACAAAGATGGCGGCTTCGTCCGGAATCCAGTGAGGAAGGTGTCTGCGGTAGAAGAGCATAAACTTCTTGAGAGAAGACAGACCACGGAAAACGATGGTCTGTCCTACTAGTGCTGTGTTGGCCGAGAGTTTCTCTTAGAAATGTGTTACGTTAGGATTTTCAAATTCAACTGGAGGACGCATGGAGGCACTTGGCCTGATTGAAACTAAGGGGTTGATCGCCGCAATTGAAGCGGCCGATGCCATGGTCAAGACTGCCAACGTGGTTTTGACCGGCAAGGAATTTGTCGGCGCCGGCCTGGTGATGGTCTCCGTCCGCGGCGATGTGGGTGCCGTGAAAGCGGCCACGGACGCTGGCGCGGCCGCGGCCCGGCGCGTTGGCGAACTGGTTAGCGTCCACGTAATTCCGCGCCCGCATGACGAGGTGGAAAAAATCCTCCCTACTGGCGGCCTCAAGAAGTAAAGGTTGATGCTCGAAGACAAAGACCTTCTGTCGATCCAGGAGGTCCGCACCAAGGTCGAAAAAGCATACGCAGCCTGGCAGAAATACCGCACTTATTCTCAAGAGCAGGTGGATGCCATTGTCGAGCGGATGGCTGCGGCGGCGCGCGCCAATGCCAGGAGTCTGGCCGATCTCGCCGTCCAGGAGACGGGCTACGGGAACGCCAAAGACAAGTACATCAAAAATCTTCTCAGCTCAGACTGGCTGCCGCGCCGCATGCGCGGCATGAAGACTATCGGGATCATCCGCGAATTACCGCAAGAGAAACTGGTAGAAATCGGCGTGCCTGTAGGCGTGGTGGCGGCTATTCTACCCACTACCAATCCGACCTCCACGGCGATCTACAAAATCCTGATTTCGCTGAAATCCGGCAATGCCATCGTGATCAGTCCCCATCCGCGCGCGCAAAAGTGCACGTGCCAGACCGCGGCCATTATGTACCAGGCGGCGCTCGAAGCCGGCGCCCCACCTGACATCATCCAGTGCGTGGAAAATGCCACCATGGAAGCCACCAACGCGCTGATGCGGCACGAGCGCACGGGCGTGATTCTTTCCACGGGCGGCCATGGCATTGTGAAAGCGGCCTATTCGAGCGGCAAGCCGGCATTCGGCGTGGGGCCAGGCAACGTGCCCGTGCTGGTGGACATCTCGGCCGATCTGGAAGATGCGGTCGCCAAAATCGTCTCGGGCAAATCCTTCGATTACGGAACGGTCTGTTCCAGCGAACAGGCGCTGGTGGCCGAGACGACTCTGCGCGACCGGATACTGAGCCTGCTGCGCGCCAACCATGCTTACATATGCAATGACGCCCAGGCCGAGGCGTTGGGCAAACTGCTGATCATGCCGAACTATATCGTGAATCCGCAGTGCGTGGGACAGGCGCCGACCAAGATCGCCAGGATGGCGGGCTTCGAAGTCCCCGCCGACACCTCCATTCTTTGCTGCCACGTACCGGGCGTCGGCAAGAAGTATCCGCTCTCCGCCGAAAAGCTTTCGCCGGTGCTCTCGCTCTATTTTGTTCCCGATTTCAAGACTGCCATGGATACCTGTTTCGCGCTGCTGAAGTTCGGCGGCGCGGGCCACACGGCGGCGATTTATTCCAACGACGACGCGCGGACCCGGGAGTATGCGCTGCGCATGCCCGCCAATCGCGTGTTGGTGAACACGCCTGCGCCGCAGGGTTCCACCGGCATCACCACGAATGTATTCCCTGCCATGACGCTGGGCTGCGGCGCGGTGGCGGGGAACATCACGTCCGACAATATCGGCCCGCTGCACCTGATGAATATTAAGCGCCTTGCCTACACGGTGCGCAAACCGGAAGAGGCATTTGAGATGCCGCTGGACTACGATGCGGCGCCATCGGGCGAAGCTTTGGCAGCCGGCGGCTCCATGGATCGCGCGGCCGTGGCATCGGCAGTGGAGCGGTTCCTGTTGTCGAAGGGGATCGCGTTACCGGCGTCGGCTGCTGCCTCTGCCCCTTCGTCAACCACTGCGTCAACCCAGGCCCCAAAACAGGTGACGGAGTCTCTCATCGCGAACGTCACCGCCGATGTGGTGAACAGGTTTCTGACGCAGCGTGCCGGCGGCAGCGGTAGTAGTAGTAGTAGCGGCGGTAATGTCGTCACTAATAATAAGCCAGGCGGTTACGGCTGACTGACCAGCCCCAGTGCTGGGCCGCCTGAACCGGTGGACTTCGTTTGCGAGGCCGATGTGAAGCTCGCCATCCGGGAGAAACGCAAAATCTACATTGGGCGGAAGACCATCGTTACACCTTCCGCCCGCGACTTGGCCAGTCCCGATGATATTCTGGTGTTGGCTCAGGGGTGAGGCATCCACGTGGACTTGAATCTCGACGCACTTAAACGCGAAATCCTGGAATATCTCGACTCGAAGGAGTTCGCCGTTTTCCGCAGCAGTCCGGGAGGCCTGGAAGGCATTCCGATGGTGTTGTGGGATGCCGAGAAGCATCCCGACTACCAGATGTTTCTGGAGGTCGCCCGCAAGAGCGGTATCAGGCTGATCATGTTTGCCAGCCGCGAGTTCGAGGCGGAGGACCTGGACGATCTGGTGGAACAGTTGGGTGCCTGCGGCCTGACGCGAGAGGAGCAGCGCGACTACGAATCGCGCCTGCGCGAGCTGCGCGCTTATGAAGGCGTGACCTGTTCGCTCGAACTGGCATTCGATCACAATTCCCGTCTGTACGTCTATGAAGTTCAGCCGGATTGGTACGAGGAATATCTGGGTGTGGAAGAAGAGATCATGACCCGGCTGACGGACGACGAAACGGACCAGGACGATTCCCTCGGCGGATATTTCTCCAAGAACTAGGAAGGGTAGGCCCGCCGCCCCGCCATGTCCGATACCCGCTGGCTACTCCCTGCACCGGATCCCCAGGAAATTGCCGCTATCTCTTCCGCCCTGGGAATCGGTATGCCCGCCGCTCGGGTTCTGGTGCGTCGCGGCCTTGGCGACCCCGCGGCTGCCCGCCGGTTTCTGCGCCCTTCGTTCGACGAGCTCCACGACCCGCTCACGCTTCGCGACATGCCCGCGGCCATCGCGCGCATCGGGCGCGCCATTGGCGGCCATGAGAAAATCCTGATCTACGGCGATTACGACGTGGACGGCACTACATCCGTAGTCCTGCTGACGAAAGCCATCGAGTTGGCCGGCGGCTCCGCCAGTTATCACGTTCCGCACCGCCTCAAGGACGGCTACGGTATGCGGGCCGAAGTGGTGGAGGCGGCGGCAGAGCAGGGCGTAACCCTGATCGTCAGCGTGGATACCGGAATCCGGGCGGCTGAAGTGGTGCGGCGCGCGGGCGAGCTGGGCATTGACGTGATCGTCACCGATCATCATCTTCCCGAGGCCGACCTGCCGCCGGCGCTGGCTGTGCTCAACCCCAACCGCGCCGACTGCGGCTATCCGGAGAAAAATCTCTGCGGCGCCGGCGTGGCGTTCAAAGTGATTCAGGCCCTGTTGCCGGCCCTGGGTTGGCCGGCTGAAAGAGTTCGGCGGGTTTCCGAATCGTTTCTCAAGCTGGTCGCTATCGCCACCGTGGCCGATGTGGTTCCGCTCACCGGCGAGAATCGCATCATCGTCAAGTATGGGCTGAAAGGCCTCAGCGACGTGCGCAACCCCGGATTGCGAGCGCTGCTGGACGTGGCTGGTTTCACGGGCGATGCTGTGCCCAACGCCCGCCAGGTGGCGTTTCAGATCGCGCCTCGCATCAATGCCGCCGGACGCATGGACACTGCCCAGGCGGTGGTGGAATTGTTCCTGACGGGAGACACGGCGCGGGCCCGCGACCTGGCGCGCCAGCTTCACGAGCAGAACACCGAGCGCCAGCAGATAGAGGCTGCAATCTGCGAGACCTGCGCGGGCGTCGCCGTGGATGGCGCGGCCTGTGCGCTGGTTTATTACGCCGAGGAATGGCATCGCGGCGTCCTGGGTATTGTCGCCAGCCGCATGGTGGAACGCCTGCAGCGTCCGGTGTTTGTGTTGAGCCGCAACCCGGATGATGGCACGGCGCAGGGTTCCGGCCGCAGCATTCCCGCGTTTCATCTGCTGGAAGCGCTGGAGTCGATGCCCGGCCTTTTCCTGCGCTTCGGCGGCCACAAGTATGCGGCGGGAGTGACGCTCGAAGCCGCGCGGGTGGGCGAATTTCGCGAGCGCTTCAACGCCTTCGCGGCGGCGCGCCTGGAGCCCGAAGATTTTCTGCGCCGGTTGGAAGTGGATGCCGTGGTGGAACTTCGCGAGATCACGGACCGCAGCATCGAGGAAATATTCGCGCTGGCGCCGTTCGGCAACGGCAATCCACCGCCGCTGTTCGCCGCCATGAATGTGGAAGTGGCCGCGCCGCCCGTGATCTTGAAGGAAAAGCACATGCGCGTGACGGTGCGGCAGAATGGCCGCACGCTGAACCTGAAATCGTGGAATTCGGCCGGGCGCGCCGCTGAACTGGCGACGGGCGCCCGTCTGGATATAGCTTTTAACCTGGAAGAAGATGCGTACTCGGCTGCGCGGGGTTATCCCGGATGGGCCGCCATGTTGCGCGATTTTCGCAGCGCCTGAAATTGCCTGCTCCGCCGAGACAGGTGCTTGCCCAGGCATACTTGTTACAGTGGAGTCTGACGTCGCGCCTAATGAAACAGGTTATTCGCAAAGGACTTAAAGACATCATCGTGGACGAGGTCCCGGACCCCGTGCTTCTGCCGCACCACGTGCTGATTCGCCCGCTGTATTCGCTGATCAGCAGCGGCACGGAAACCGCCAGCATTCATCGCGACAGTCTTCTATCCGAGGTGGCCGATAACCCGTCGCATCTGCGCAAGATCTGGGACGTGGCCATGAAGGCCGGACCCATCGCCACACTGGGGGAGGTGCGGGCGAAGTTCAGCGAATATGCGGTGCTGGGATATTCCGGCGCCGGCGTGGTGGTGGCGCACCACGCCACCGTCACCGACCTCGAAATCGGGGAGCGCGTGGCCTATGGCGGCGAGGGCACCGGCCACGGCGAGACGGTTCTGGTGGGCCGCAACCTGGCAGCACGCATGCCCGCGTCCGTGCCCTTCGAGCATGCATGCTTCGCCACTCTGGGCAGCATCGCCATGAACGCGGTGCGCACGGCGAAGATTGAACTGGGCGACGTGGTGGCGGTGATCGGTCTCGGTCTGGTTGGCCAGCTTGTGGCGCAGTTGGTGCGGCTGCAAGGCGGTGTGGTGGCCGGTATCGACCTCAACGGCCACCGCGTGGACCTGGCTCTCCGCCTGGGCGCCGACCATGGCATCGCGGGCGTATCGGCCATTGACGGGGTGCGGGCCCTCACCGGTGGACGGGGCGTGGATTGCGCCATCGTGGCAGCGGCGTCGAAATCCGCGGCGCCCGCGCAGCATGCCCTGCAGCTTTGTCGCGACCGCGGCCGCATCTGCATCGTCGGCGCGGTGGGCATGGAGTTTCCGTGGAACGACATGTACCTGAAGGAAATCCAGCTCTACATGTCGCGCGCTTACGGCCCCGGCAGCTACGACCCTTCCTATGAGAAGCAGGGCCGCGATTACCCGCTGCCCTACGTGCGTTGGACCGAAAACCGCAACATGGAGGAATTCCTGCGGCTGATCGCGGCCGGGCGCATCGACGTTCGCCCGTTGATCAGCCATGAGTTCAACCTGGAGGATGCGCCCAAGGGTTACGACACGATTCTCAACCCTGCGGCGCAAAGCCTGGCGGTGTTGCTGCGCTATCCGGCGGCATCGGCGGCCGATCCGGTGGCGGCCTTCGCGCCGGTGCGGAAGGTGACAACACAAGAGGCAGGCCCGGAAGCCTATTCCGCTGACAAGAAGAAGGTGGAGGTGGCGCTGGTGGGGGCCGGCAACCTGGCCCGGTGGGAGCATTTGCCCAATCTTAAGAAGCTGCCAGGGGTGGAACTGCGCGCGGTTTATTCGGCCGCCGGGGTTCGCGGCAAGAGCTACGCGCTGCGTTTCGGTGCGGCTTACTGCTGTTCGGAATACGAAGAGATTCTTAAGGATCCCCGGATTGACGCGGTTCTAATCGCCAGCCGCAACCAGCACCACGCGGCGCAATCGCTGGCCGCGCTAGGCGCCGGCAAGCATGTGTTCGTGGAAAAACCCATGGCGCTCACGGCGGAGGAATGCCGCCAATTGTGCGCGGCCGTGAGCCAGAGCGGCAGGCAGCTTACCGTCGGCTTCAACCGCCGTTTTGCGCCGTTCTACCGCGGACTGAAAGACAGCCTGCTGCGCCGCAACGCCCCCGCCGTGGTGCAGTGCCGTATCAATTCGCCGGGGATTTCCGGGTCGTACTGGATGGCCGATCCAGCCATTGGCGGCGCCATTCTGGGAGAGGCTTGCCACTTTATCGATCTGATGTACTGGCTGCTCGACTCCGAACCGGTTAGCGTGTCGGCATACGGGTTGCCCACCGGGAAGGCCGACCCGATCGGCGAGAACAATCTGGCCGCCAGCTTCCGGTTCGCGGATGGATCCATCGGCAATCTCACGTACTGCACTGTCGGAAGCAAGACTTCGGGCGGCGAACGCGTGGAGGTTTTCGCGCAAGGCGTGGGCGCTTACGTTGAGGATTTCAAGCGCCTCGGGGTCCACAAGGGCATGCAGCATTCGCGCTCATGCCTGTGGCCCGATAAGGGCTACGCGGCGCAGATGGCCGACTTTATCGAGGCTGTTCGCAAGGGACGCCCGCCCGCGGTCACGGTTTACGATGGCGTCCGCGCCACCCTGGGCTGCCTGGCCATGATGGAATCGGCGAAGCAACAGGGACCGGTAGAAATCAGCGGCGTATGAATGTCCTCCAGCTCGGCCCTTACCCACCGCCGCATGGCGGAGTGCAGACCAATCTGGTGGCCATCCGCGAATACCTGCTGGGAAACGGCCACGGGTGCCGGGCCATTAACCTGACGCGCTTCCGCAGGCCGGATGCCGACGGCGTTTACTATCCGAACAATGCAGCCAGTCTGGTGTGGCTGATGTTGCGGCTTCGCGCGGACGTCGTTCACCTGCACTTCGGAGGCGATCTGACGGCGCGCCTGCTGGGCCTCGCCTGGCTCACCTCTCTGCTGCCGGGGCGTAAGGTGGTGCTGAGCTTTCATTCGGGCGGCTACCCGCGGTCACCGGCCGGTCAGACTGCCGGTCCATGGACGTTGCGCGGCTTGATCCTTCGCCGCCTGGACGGGCTGATCGCGGTCAATGCCGAAATCGCGGCGCTGTTCCGCCGGTTCGGTGTTCGTCCGGAGCGCATTCGCACGATTCTCCCGTTCGCGGTGAAGCCTCCTGACCGGGCAATGCCGCTGCCGGAGCGGGCGAGCAGTTTCCTGGCGACTCACAAGCCCGTGTTGCTTACGGTTGGACTGCTGGAACCGGAGTACGACCTGCCGCTTCAGATCGACGTGATGGAAGACATTCTGCGGCGCTTTCCCGGGGCCGGACTCATGATTGCCGGAGCGGGCAGCCTGGAGAAGGAACTGCGAAGCCGGATCGCCGCCAAGCCTTATGCGGAACACGTGCTGCTCTATGGAGACATGCCCCACGCCGCGACCCTGCGGGCAATGGTGGAATGCGAAGTCTTGTTGCGCACCACGCTCTATGATGGCGACTCGGTTTCAGTGCGGGAGGCGCTCTATATCGGGATTCCCGTGATTGCTTCCGACAACCGGATGCGTCCACCCGGCGTGCGGTTATTTCCCACCTCTAACCGGGAAGGGCTGCGGGACGCGATCTTCGAAACCTTGGCCGGCGGCGATTCGCCGAAGAACGTGCCCGGCGACGGCCAGGAGAACATTCGCGAGGTTGTAGAGTTCTATCGGACCTTGTTAGTTTAGGCTAGCCAGGTGACGACACCGGGTTCTTAGCCGGACTGGGTGCCGTCTACCACAGCCGGAGCGCCACGTCGCCAGGTGCGAAGCCGAACCCCACGCGGAAGCTATAGGCCCAGCGGTTGTAGACAGCGAAGGCGCCGCTGTTGTACTTGTTGACATTGGCCGAGATCAGTGCGTGAGTATGGTGGGCCAACGCGCGGCTGGCCGTCAGGCTGCCCACATAACTGCCGTAGTCGCCCGTCACATTGCCGATCGAGTTGGAGTGGTTGTACGCTAAGGCCGCATTGATGCTCCAACGTTTCAGTCCGGTATACCCATAACCCGTTCCTACGTTGGTACTGGCGGAAGTCAGGAATACGCCGTTGCCTGGAAGTATGGTGTGGCCTCCCGAAACGTATACGACGCCGCGACTGACCGTGTACGAAATCCTCCCAGCCAGATTCGGGACATAGTTGACCCGGTACGAAACTGCGGTTGCCGAGGCGATCCCAATGATCGCAGCCACTGCCGGGTCCAGGGGCACGGTTTGTAGAAACTTGGTCTCCACCCTGGTAGAGCCGCCATAGCCGCTGAACTCGAAGTTGCGCGACACGCGCAATCCGTAAGTTACCACCACTCCGTGGAGGTCGGTGCTGCTGAAGACCCGGGTGAATGAATAGTGGGTATAGTTGTAGCCTACGCCGATGGTGGAGCGGCGCGACAGACGGTATTGCAGATCAGCCCGCGCGCCGGCGCCGGTAACTCCGTAGAGAGCCGAGGAGCGGTAGCGTTGAAGAAAACCATCTCCGCCAAAATTAATAGAGAGCCGCGCACTCTTCTGAATAGTGAGATCGGCCTGCGTGCTGACGTAGATGACACGGTTATCGAAGAAATCGTTTCTGGGAATGTAGGCCGTTGAAGGGTCGAACGGAACCGACTGGCTCAGTGTGGACACGCCGAAATTATTGGAGTAAAAACCGGCGTTCTCCCGCAATCTGAAAGTGATATGCCTGGAAAGGCGATCGGTCAAACCAAGGGCCAGGGTCTGATCGCTGCCATCGTAATAGGAATTATTCGGATAGTGCCGGAGGGAGCCGTGATAATCCAGACCCAGTCTGATGTGTTTCCATGTATGGCTACCGCTTACGCCGCCGGTTAGTTGCAGTCCGTACGACGAATTGTTTACCGTGTTGCCCTGGCTATTCACAGTCACGGCGGTGAGGCCGGAATTATAGGTACCGGTTAAATCGATAAAGGGACGAAAGTCGATTGACGCCCCTTGCATGGGCGCGGGCGCTTCCCCCCGAAGAAGGATCGCCGGGCCGGCGTACTGCGCAAAAGCGGGCGCGACCACTCCCAGTAGTGCAAACGCTCGTACCAAACTCAAAATGTACTCCTCCGCACCCCGTCTGCAACCACTGCAGGGTATAAATCAAAGTCTGACGCGAGTCTTTCGAGCATGTCAAGTCGGGGCCCGGGTGGTGTGTACCCGCTGGCACGTCAGGCTTCGGATTTCTGTTATGACAGCGGGGTTCCATCGGCCTGCCGCGCGGCGCTCACCTTGGTCTCTTTCCACAAATACCGGCCGGGGAGGAACAGAATCGAACCGGCGCACAAGGATGCCGCCATCAGCACCGTGAACGTGCGCACCGGAGAGGTGATCCGTTTGAACGGAGACCCACCCGGCAACCACCAGTCGGCCACGGCCATAGCGTAAAACAAGGCTTGCGCCCCCAGGACATAGCGGCCCCACAGAGGCGGCAGACCGAAACTGGCGGCGGCGGCCGCGATGAGCGCGTATGGCATAAGCAGGCGGGCCAATTTGTGCGAAAAGAAGTGTACCCACATGCGATTGGACGGACCCAGCAAAGCCGGATACTGGCCGACGATCTGGTACACCCCGGCCAGCGTACGAACCTTGCGGCGAAATTCCGAGGAAAGCTGCGTAGGGTAATCGTACGCCAGCGCGGATTCGTCCAGGATTATGCGGTATCCCCGAAAAAAGGCGCCCAGGGGAAGATACATATCGTCCACCAGCGTGTCCGGAGGCAAACGCGTGGCCAGGCTCCGGCGCATCGCGTATATGCATCCGGTGGCGCCCATCACCGAATCGACACTGCTTAACTGCTTGCGGATCCACTTCTCATATTTCCAATAGAGCCCTACGGACGCTTCCTCCAGGCCGGCGCCCTCGCGGATCACCAGTTCTCCGCTGGCCACGCCGACGGCCGGATCGGCAAAACAGTCGACCAGGTTGCGCAAGCTTTCGCGGTGTAGAGTTTGACGCACATCCGTGAAGAACAGGATCTCACCCGAGGCGCGCTCAAGGCCGGCATTGAGCGCCTCGGCCTTGCCTTGCGGGGGCACTTGAATCAACTCAAGGTCGCATCCCTTGGGGCCCGCACGGCGCGAGGCGCCGCGCACGATGGAGTCGGTTCTGTCGGTGGAACCGTCCGACACCACCAGGATTTCCATGAGTTCCGCCGGATAATTCAGCGCCAGAATGGATTCCAGTTTGGCCCCGATCCAGCGTTCGCCGTTACGCACCGGCAGAATGACCGAGACTTTCGCCTGCCGTGGGGCCTTGAGGACGGGACGGGGCCGCCACCGCGCCAGAAGAGCCAATAGCAACGGATATCCGGCGATGGTGTAAACGCAAAAGGCCGCGCTGCACAGGAAAATGGTCAGGCACACCAAGCCGGTTCGCTCCTCTGGGCTTCGTGAGACAGATGGGCCAAAGTGATCGGCACGCTGGTATTGTCCCACGCGAGCGCGGGCTTGCTACAAGTGTGGCGGATGCCGATCCAGCCATGCGGCGATCTGCTGGGGAGCGGCCACTTGTCGATTCAAGATGGCCATCAGCAAATCTTTGGTGACAATGGTGTTCATGGCAGAGTCGTAGACTACGCCCTGCGTTTCTCCAGGCATTCGCAAGAGATAAGGCACCTGGTTGTGTTGTTTAAAGCCCAATCGGGACGGATATCGCTTGGGGTTTTGGTAAGTGAACGCACGGAACGGATGATCCCCAGTCAACAGGATGGTGCTGCTATCCCACATGCCGGCCTTTTCCAGGGTTTCTCTGATATCGCCAAGAGTACGGTCAAGCAGCCGCAGGTTGCCCAGATAACTGATATTACGATCATGGGAAATAGCATTCCTGGAAAGGTCATAGATCGCCGGCGGGTGGGGCACGTTCACATGCACAAAAACCAGGTTCAGCCGGGGATCGGTTATCATCTGGAGCATGTCATTGTGAATCTCTTCGTAGCTCTTAGCGTGAAGGGTTTTTGCCGTCGACGTCTCGGCCGCATCAAGGTCGTTAATGCCAAGGCGCTTGAGCAGCGGGACTACGTCGATCTGCCGCGTCACGATCTTCGCCATGATACTGAGTTCGGGGTACGGCTTTTCGTATTCCCCTCTATCCAAGGGTCCGATCGCCGGGTGCCACGTACACGCTGTACATTCGGGGAAGAGGCGGCAATACGGAAGGTACCAGCCAACAATCCCGACGTTGAATCCGTCGCGCCGGGCGGCTGAAAAAATCGTCTCTTGTTTCGTGAGTTCCAGCGGAGCATGGCCCTTCTGATAGACCAATTTCATTTCGTTCCACGAATCCGACCATCCCTCAATGAAGACCTTTCCGGTCAGCAAGGACGGCACCGAAATAAGGGTGTGCCGCGACGGCGTATAGGCGCGGTTGGCATGGAACGCCTGGTCTTGAAACCGGTCGAGTTCAGGCAGCGACAAATTCGCGGGCCGCTCCCGGAATGTCAGGTCCTGATCCCACTCGTCGAACAAAATCCAAAGCACGTGGGGAGCGCCGGGGCGTTGCGGCAGCGCGGCCTGCAGCGGTTTATTGGGGTAAAGACCCTGGGGCGGCCCAGACCAGATATGCCACGCCGCAGTTACAACCGACATCGGCATAGTGGGCGCCAAAACGATCAGCAACATCGTGGTCAGGCGGGTGGAGATTCGCTCCCATTTGACCAGAAGGATCATGGCGGCGACCACGCCTGTCAGCATGACCACGGTTCCAGTGGCCTCCGACATGGCGTCCAAACCCCTGGCTACGAAAGCATCCTCATGGCGGATGATTTCTGCGGGCACCAGCAGGCCGACGATAGCGCCCCACTTCAGGAAGCGGATCCATGAGCTCTTGCCGGTCCACAGCGCCAGATAGATCGCTCCCCAGAGGACTACAGCCAGAATCAGAATATCGAGGGTCACGGCCGACAACTTTACCCACGTCTCACCATATTTTCGAAAAACATCGGTCTCCCGATTGTTCATTTCGACCCACACGTTCAGAAAACAGAGGTTTACATAAGAGAGGCAGACTATGAACATCCTCAGCATGTAACGGCCGGTGGGTGTTTCGCCCGCGGATGTTATGGCTCTTGGAGCAAGTAAAGTTATGGTTCGGAGCTTTTCAGATATTGAACGCGAATCGGACAAAAATGCCCTCCCCGTAATCCCTTTGTAACATGATACGATTCTTTCGCCGGATGACATACGGTTTGGGTGTATGTTGTACTGGAATAAGTACTACTAGACCTTCTAAGTGATTTCGGATGCAGGCGGCAAACCATCGTAAGGACATTGATGAATTGATCGCGGCAGGCGACGCCAGCGGCGCGTCACGGATGCTGCGTGAGCTGTGGAAGCGCGAAGGCGGCGCCGGGCTGGCCGGATTTGTCGCCTCGCGATACGAAAAACTGCGCGGCCGCCTGCCTCTGGCTCCCTACCGATGGGCGGTGCTGCGGTCATTCACCGTGGAGCCGATTGTGCCGATCCTGCGGGCATCGGCCTTCACCCGCGGCGTTGACCTTGAAACCCACACCGGCGAGTTCAACGCCTACGCCCAAGAAATTCTGGACCCGGAAAGCGCCCTGTACCGCTTTCAGCCGGATGCGGTAGTGCTGGCGGTGCAAACCCGAGATCTGACGCCGGACCTCTGGCGGGATTACGCCCGCCTAAGCCAGCCCGAGCGCGACGCCGCCGCGGAAAGTACGCTGGGGAGGTTAGGCGACTGGGTGCGGGCATTCCGGGCCAACAGCCAGGCGGTTTTGATCGTTCATTCCCTGGAGACGCCAACGGTGGCGGCAGAGGGAATTCTGGATGGCCAGGCGGAAGAAAGCCAGGCGGACTGTATCCGGCGAATCAACCGCGGCCTGAGGGCGCTGGCGCGAGAATACCGCGGCGTCTACATTCTGGATTACGACGCGCTGGTGGCGCGCCACGGCCGCGAAACCTGGGGCGACGAGCGCAAGTGGCTTACCGTAAGGCTGCCGGTGTCTTCCACGCATCTGCCGCACCTTGCCGCGGAATGGCTGCGCTTCCTGCATCCGCTCACAGGAAAAATCGCCAAGTGCGTGGCGGTAGACCTGGATAACACGCTTTGGGGCGGGGTGATCGGCGAGGACGGCATGACTGGAATCCGGCTGGGACAGGAGTATCCCGGAGCGGCCTTTCAGGAAGTGCAAAGAGCGCTGCTGGATCTGACTCGGCGCGGCATTTTATTAGCCGTCTGCAGCAAGAACAATTCCGCGGACGCCATGGAGGCGCTGGCCAACCACCCCGGCATGGTGCTGCGGCCGCGCGATTTCGCGGCTATGCGGATCAACTGGAACCAGAAGGCCGAGAACCTGCGGGAGATCGCAGAAGAGCTGAATATCGGGATCGACAGCGTGGCCTTCCTGGACGACAATCCCGTGGAGAGGCAGCAGATCCGGGAGCAGGCGGCGGACGCGATCGTCATCGAACTGCCGGAAGACCCGATGGCCTTCGCGCCGATAATTCGCGACTGCCCTTACTTCGAACGGCTATCGCTCTCTCAAGAGGACCGGCAGCGCGGCGATTATTACGCTTCGCAGCGGCAGCGGGCAGCCCTGGAGCGCAGCGTCACCTCCAAAGAAGACTTCTATCGGTCGCTCGAGCAGGTGGCCGGGATCGCCCTGGTGAATGACTCGACCCTGGCACGTGTAGCGCAATTAACGCAAAAGACCAACCAGTTCAACCTGACCACGCGAAGGTACACCGAGCAACAGGTCGCGGATATGGCCAAGTGCCCCGGCTGGCGCATCTGGTCTCTGCGGGTGGCCGACCGGTATGCCGACAACGGGCTGGTGGCGGTGGCCATCGCCCAGGTGAAAGGCGAGATCTGCGAGATCGACACATTCCTGATGAGTTGCCGCGTAATTGGGCGCACCGTGGAGACGGCTTTCTTGGCGCACCTGGCAGCCGACGCCCGAACGCAGGGAGCCCGCTGGCTGCAAGGCTGGTTTTTGCCTACGAAGAAGAACACACCGGCACAGGATTTTTATCGAGAGCACGGGTTTGAGGTGGCTGAGGAAGGTCCAGCGGGGGCGCTGTGGAGACTTGACCTGAGCCAGAGACAGGTGCAGATGCCGGAGTGGATTCGGGTAAACTGAGCGGCTCCGGTTCAGTGAGACTGCGGCGCCTGCGAAGTTGGCGCCCAGAAATAGTCGCCCACGCCGTCGCGCCCCACCAGCGTGTACCCGCTGTCATGTATGAGGGCTTCGGCTGCGGTTACGTTTGGGCCCTGGAGTTCAATGCTCAATTTCGGCCGATAATTGGCAAGTATGCCCTTCATGCCCCGGAGAACCAGGAGTTCCGCTCCCTCCACATCGATTTTCACCAGATCGACCCGGCTGAGGGCCAACGATTGAACGATCTTATCCAGCGGCACGGCCGCAACCTGGATCTCAGTCTCCTTGCCGGGATTGGCGTCAAACATCGAAGAGCCACCGGTGTTTTCTGTCGGCGCCTGGAAGAATTTCAACGTCTCTTCCTTATCGGTACAGGCCACCTTTTGCACCAGGACGTTGGTGTTTTGATTTAAGTTTATGTTCCGCTCCAGGCGCGCGATGGTCGGCGGGTTTGGCTCGACCGCGACCACCTTGCCCGTTGGGCCAACCAGCGGTGCGGCAAGCAGTGAGTAGTAACCAACATGCGCTCCAACATCGATGAACACGTTCCCCGGCGCGAGACTTGAGCTGACAAACGCTGTCACCTTAGGTTCCCAGACGCCTTGCATCAGAATGCTCTGTGTCACCAAATCGCGGCCGTCCAGCTCCATGATCACGCCGGGCCGAATCTGAGTAACCACCGGCTTGAAAACCCCTATGCGGTAGAGCGCGTCGTTGAGGCGGTAGCCGGCAGTTCTGCCCATCTTCACCGGCCAATGCCCGCTCCACCACTGAGCGGTCGACACGACGGCTCTCGAGGTTCCCACTGGGTTGATGGCGTTGATCAGAAGAAAACCAATCAGGAGGAGGACAATAAGAAGCGCGAGGACGCCAAATCTGGACTTCAATCTGGACTGGGAGCCGGGACCCATAGTACTCATAGTCGTTCCCGTTGAGGTTCCTTCCGCGGGTTGGGCCCCCTCCACCCGGCGGGAGGTGAAACTAGTCGATTGTTTCCTGTAAGCGCCACGTTACCACAATGCACTGAGCGCCATGAAGTGCAGGCGCCAGAGTGGATTGGGTAAGGCTGAGCCGCGACCGGTCAGAAGCCGGGCGGCCACTGGGTGGCCACATTTAGTGTGCGTTCAAGAGCAAGACCGGCGCGGCCGAGCGTGCCTTCGTCAAAGAGGCGTCCGATGAGCGTGACGCCGTGGGGTACGCGCCGGGGTGGCGAGAATTTGGGGAGTGGATGAGCCGGGTCGGGAGCCCAGTCGCTGCGCGCCTCGGAAACTTCCACAAAGCCGGCGGGGAGAGTGAGCGACGGATGACCGGTGAAGTTGGTAATGGTCAGTATTTCGTCGCGCAGGGACGGGACCAGCAGCAGATCCACCTGGGAAAAGATGCGCGCCATTTCCTGGGCCACGCTGCGCCGAAAGCGATCGGCCTGGACAAAGTCCACAGCGGAGAGAAAGCGGGCCTGACGAAAAAGGTTGGGCCAGGCATCGGGGACTTGCGCCTTGAGTTCCTTGAGGCCGCCGCCGAGCGTAAGTTCCTCGAATGCGGCCGCGGCTTCGGCAAAAAGGATGAGGCTGAGCGAATCGTAGGGCCAGTCCGGCAGAGATACCTCGACCGGCAGCATGCCGAGCTTGCGGGTGGTTTCGAGCGCGGCGCGATCGACATCGGTGGCAGGGCTCTCCTTCATCCAGCCGGGAAAGAATCCGACACGCAGTCCGGCGACGCCCGCGGAAGCATCGAAATCCAGGTGGCTGGACACACTCGAGACATCGCCGGGGTCCGGGCCGGAAATAGTTTGCAGCACCAGCAGCGCGTCCTCGACAGAGCGGGTCATGGGGCCAAGTTTGTCGAGCGACCAGCACAGCGTCATGGCGCCGGTACGCGGCACACGGCCGTAAGTGGGACGCAATCCGGTGACGCCACAGCGCATGCTGGGGCTGACGATACTGCCCCCCGTTTCGCTGCCGATGGAGAAGCCGACTAATCCAGCGGCAGTTGCGGCGCCCGGGCCGGCGCTTGATCCGGACGCGCCTTCCTCCAGCAGCCACGGATTCATGGTCTGTCCCCCGAACCAGACGTCATTAAGCGCGAGGGCGCCCAGGCTCAGTTTGGCAAGCAGCACGGCTCCGGCATCGTGAAGACGCTTCACCACAGCGGCATCCTGCGCGGGAACGCGGTTGCGATATGGCTCGGCGCCGTAAGTGGTGGGGATGCCGGCCGTGTCGAGCAGGTCCTTGCCGCCCCAGGGGATTCCGTGCAGCGGCCCGCGGTAGTGTCCGGCGGCAATCTCGCGGTCGGCCTGCTGGGCCTGCGACAGCGCCAGGTCGCGCGTGAGCGTAATGACACAACGCAGCTTGGGATCGAAGTGCTGGATGCGGTCCAGATAGAGGCGGGTGAGCCGCTCGGAGGTAATCTGGCGCGCCGCAATCCAGCGGGAAAGGCGGGACAGCGGCGCGAAGGCGATGTCCCGATCGTTAGCGGGAAGGGGAACTGGTGCGCCGGCTGTGCGGATGAAGCGATCGCGTGCCGGAGCGGTATCTCCGGCGCCGATGGTTTGTCTGGGCAACACCGGATCCCAGCGCGAGGCTGGCGCAACGGATGGCGGCGGCGAGAACTTGCGCGGTCCGGTGCGGCGTTCATACAGGGGCGCCATGGTCTTGCGCCAATTGCCGGCGGCCATTGCGCGCTCGGCGGCGCCGAGTTCAAACTGCACGAGTTTTTCGGCTTCAGTGAAGGTGGCAGGCGAGACGAGTGGGCCTACATCCGGTGCAGTGCCGAATGCCGGCGGGGCTCCCGGTGGAAGGGCGGTGGAGTTGGGCTGGGGCTTGCGGCACGCCGCGGCTGCGGCCATGATTGCGGCAGAACAACGGCTCAGAAACCGCCGGCGCGAATCAGACATATAAATCTCCGAACCACATTGTAGCGGGGCGGGGAATATGGGACATGGGATAATGTGCGGCAGTCCATGGTGAACACGTCGTGGCGGATGTCGCTTGAAACCGTGAACTCAGAGGAAGAAGGCCGGGGACTGGTTTGGCAGCACAGTGCGGAGCTCACCGATGCCGACGCCGCAGCGTTGCGCAGCCGAGCCGCGGTGCAGCGGGAAGCCGGCGATCCGGACGGCGCGGCGGAGTTTGAGGCCTGGAGCGCGGCAGCGCGGAGTATCGTCACCAGGCGGGATTTGCTGGCAACCGATGTGGCCAGCGCGGAAGAAGGCGCGGCGCGCATGAGTGCGGTACGGGAGCGCTTTGATGACGCATTCGTAGACATGTGCGTGGAGGTGGCGACTCAGCCGTTCGGCGCCTTGAACCTCCAAATTGCCGGGGGCGACCGGGCAGCGGCGGAAGCGACCATAGCGCAGGTTCGATCGCGTGTGGAATTCGAGCTGAATTTCCTGGGCGCGGTTGCCAGATTCAGCGGCCGCGCCTCCCACCGGGCGCAGAGCGATTTCGCCGCAGGGTGCTGGCGGCAGTTGCTGCTGGGAGCGGAGACGGTGGGCGGCGCGGAACCGAGGACGCCGGAGTTGCGGCAGAATGCCCAGGCGGCGTTGATGGTGTGCGCGGCGAACCTGGAAGCGCCGGCGAAGTTGCGGTCCCAAGCGGAAAACAATCTGGCGACTCTGGCTTATCCCGACATTTCGCAAGTGACCGCGCATCAAACTACCGCCCTGCGGCTGGCGGAAGAGGCAGGCGATAGAGAGCTGGCGCAAAGTGTGCGGCGCAACCTGGCATTCTGGGCACGCAAGGCGGGCGACTGGCATAAGGTCTTCGAACTACTGGATAAGAATGTCAAGGCTGCGGAGAAGGCGGTGCTACACCAGGATTCCCCGCAACTAGCGGCGGACATCGTGCGCGACGCTCGCCGGGATGTGACGGAACTGGTGGATGCGTGCCTCGAATTGGGCAAGGCCGAACCGGAGTATTGGGAACGTGCGATTGAGACCGCGGAATGGGGCAAATCACGGGTGCTGTTACGGGCGGCGATGGTGATGGCATCCAGTTATAAACCGGTGCCGCAGCGTCTGGTGGAACGCGAGCAGCGCTTGCAGGCCCTGTCGGCCGATATGGGGCGAAAGCTTGGGATGTTACCGGCGGAGGTTGCGGAGCGGCATAAAGCGGAATTGGAAGAGATTTTCAGGCTGATCGGCAGAACCCAGGCGCAGATCGAAAAGTTTGCGGTGCAGCGGGCGCTGGACCTGAGCTGCTTTCCCTGCAGCTATGCGGAAATGGTGAAGAGTGTCCCCCCCGGGACGGCCGTACTCTTGTACTTTCAGCAGCCGGAGCGCGTTCTGGTTTTTGTGCTGGGCCCGGAAGGATTGAAGGGTCCGCCAGTGGAGATTCCGGTTACCGGCGAGAGCCTCGCGAAGGCACTGGTCCAGTTACAAGTAACCAGCGCGATGCGCAGTGCCTTCGAGAATTGGGATCTGATTCAGCGAAGGATGGATGAACAGATCGACGCGATTTATCCCACTGGAGCCTTGCAGTATTTGTACCGGGTGCTAATTGCCCCTGTGCGCGACCGACTGGATGGCTGCGATGTGTTGTGGATCAGCGCGGATGGGACCTTGCTGCGGATTCCGTTCCAGGCGGCACTCAAAGATGAAACTACGGCGCTGATCGACGAAGTGGCGGTTGCGTATACGCCAGGCATCGCCCTGTTACGGCGGGCACTGGCCGCCGACCGAACCAACGGAGGACAGCGAATTTTCGCAGCCGGTGTTTCGGAAGAGAAGGGCGGACCGGGATGTTCGCGCGAGGAGGCGGAAGTGGTCGCGCAGATTTTCGGCGCCACTCCGGAGCCGGCCACTCGGGATGCGGTAATGACCCGCGGAATGAAAAGCCGGGTGGTGCATCTTTCTTGCCACACTAACCTGTCAAGTGCCGTGACCGATTTTCAGGGACTTCAATTGGAGGATGGAATTCTGGGCGTTAACGAAATCGCGGGCGGCAGGTGCCAGGCCTCTCTGGTATTTCTGAGCGCGTGCGAAACGTCGCGAGCCGACCTGCATGGCTATGGGATGGAAATGGCCGGGATGGCCGGCGCCTTCCTCCGCAGCGGGACGCCGTCCGTGGTGGCATCCATATGGAAGATGCCGGAGGAAGTCAGTGTGCCGTTGGTGCGGTCCTTTTACACGGAGCTGGTGACGAACCAGGCAAAGCCCGCGGTGGCGCTGCAGCGCGCCATCCAGGCTATCAAGAAGCAGGAGCGTTTCGACCATCCTTACTATTGGGCTCCGGTTTGTTTATACGGCGCGGCATAGAGGAGAATTGGAAGCATGCCATACAAGGGAATACCCGAAGAGTTCCTGCATGTGAAAGGCGAAAAGGGGATGCTGCCGGCTGGGCAGGACCCGGCCAGAACCAAGGAGATTCTGGCGCGGATTCCCAACGTCAAAGTATACGGGCTCCTGCTTTCAGCCGATTCGAAAAGCGCCCTGGCGGACGTAGTTCGGACGCGGTGGAGCGAGCTGCATCATCTAAGCGGAGACGAGTTCGTAGTGGTCGCCTTCGACCCTCCGCAGGAGTGGGCCGACGGCTTGGAGGACTACTGGCGCAAGCAACTGGGCGAAGGCTTCGAGGAGTTGAAGAAAACCGCGCCCAGCGCCGGCGCGGCTTTCGAATGGCGCGACTTGTTTTCACCGCCAATCTCCGCGAAGGACTTGCCCTGCCTGGTTCTGTTCGCCGATCTGGAGAGTAAAGAAGCGGCCGTGCGATCGATTCCGAACTGGGATGCGGATGCGATTTATCGTTTCCTGATGGCGCAGTTTGACGCGGTGCGAGAGTGCTGCGGCTCACCGCAGGGGGAACGGCTGGCCTGCCTGAGGGACTCGATCAGTTCCCCGGGCGCCAAGGCGCGCAGCTACCTGGGACACATCAGTGAGATAACAGCGCACTTCGTGAAGGAACATCCGACCACTGTGATGATGACCACCGTCAACTTAGCGGTCGCCTTGGGGACCGCTAATGTGATTCCGCTGACCGGGACCGCGCTCGGGGCGTTGAAAGTGATCAAAGAAGTCTTTGGGAAGAGCTGAACAACTCACTCCCATCAATGCCGATCCGCTACTGTCAAGATTGTCGGCCCTGCCAATATTAGAACGTCAGCCGCCCCGTCAACTGCAGCGTGCGCGGCGCGTTGGCCGAAGTCTGCATCGAGATCAACCCGGTGGTTCCGTTGGGATTCGGAGTGCCCGGCATGTTGAACACGTTGTTCAGGAAATCCGCGTTGATGCGCAGCATGACCCTGTCGCTGAGGTGCACTGACTTGAACAGCGACGCGGTCATGGTCCAGTGAAATGGACCCGGGAAGTATTGGTTCTGCATCGGGTTGAGGCCCGGCGCATAAGCCAGCACCTGCGTGGTTCCATTGTTCAGCGGAACGAAGGTCGTGTTGGTTTCATAATACTGGGCATTGGGGTCGCCTGCAGTTCCCCCGTTCGCCGGAGTCGGGTAAAATGGCTGCGCGAACGGAACGTAGCTGGACGGCACGCCGCAGATTCCCGTGCACGCGCCGGCTGCGTTGTGGCGGTTGATCAGGTTGGCCTGAATGTAGCCGTTCCAGTAAAGGTAGCCGTTATAGCAGACGCCGCTGGTGCAATTCTGGATCGGGTATTGCTTTCCGTAGGTCTGGATCTTGTTATACGGTCCGAAGAAGCTGGTGGTCACCGTGGTGTAGCTGCTGTTGAGCGTGAAGAAGCCCGCCGTCTGCCAGCCGCCGATCACCGCGTTGGCGAACCGCCCGCTATTGCGGCCCAGCAGCTTGTTCTTGCCGAACGGCAGATCCACGACGAAGTTGGCGTTGATTGAGTGCTTGGGTACGGTGGGGTCGCGGGCATACCAGAGCAGGCGCAGGCGGTCATGGAGATCGGTCGGGACCGCGCCAGGCATGAACTGCTCGGGCCTTTGTACGCCGCTATAGCCGTTGCCAAACCAGGAATCGCCGCCCGCGCGAAGCACGTTGCTCATCACATAGTAGAACTGGAAGGCGAAGCCTTTCGAATACCGATGTTCCAGTTCCACCTGGAACGCGCTGGTGTTGGACCAGCCGACTTTGTCGTACTCCTGGATCTCGCCGTAGGCTCCGGTCTGGTCATAGGCGCGCGTCAGAACGTTGGAGTATGGCCCGGTGGGCAGCGGATTGTGAGTGGTCGAGTACCAGATGTAACTGGGGACGGGCTCGTTGTAGTCGTCGATGGTGGGGGCGTTGTAGCCATGCTGTCCGACGTAGGCGACTCTTACGGCGGTGTTGGCCAGCACCTCTTTTTCGAACGTCAGGTTCCACTGCATCGATTTTTCGGTAGGTTGGTTCGGGTTCAGGTAGAACATCTGGCCGCCGCCGGGCGCGATGGTTACCGAGGTCAGGTCCAGGACATGAGCGCTATTCTGTCCGGCAACGATGGTGGGAGCGACGCGAAGGTTATAGTTCGCCAGGCCATCCGGGCTGAACGTGGCGGAGTTCGGATTGTATTGAAAGACGCCCAGGTATGGCTGAGTGAGCGAGAATTGGGCCGTGTACAAGCGGCCAGGCTCGGGATAGCCGTACTGGGCAAAACCGCTACGGAGCACGAGCGGCCGGCTGCCCGTGGTGATGCGATAAGCCACGCCAATTCGCGGGTGAAAATCCAGGTAATTGTTTTTCACCAGGCGGGAAGGCAGCCCGGCCTGCTGGGGCGTCTCAAACTGCAGGCCAAAACCCTGATAAGCGTTAACCACCAGCGGATTTACATCCTTGAGCTGCACCAGGTTTGCGAGCGTAGTCCCGAGCACGATCTTATGGTTCGTGGCATCGAAACTGACTCCGGAATTGTCGGTGAAGTAGGGCGCGATGTTGTACTCATAACGTACCCCGAAGTTGATGGTGAGGCGCGAATTCACCTTGAAGTTGTCCTGGAAATAGGCGGCCTTTTCGCTATCCTTGATCGGCATGGCTTGGCGGTTGAACCTGGCATTGTATGCACCCAGGCCCAGGAAGAACTGCGCGGCCACGGAGCCGGTAAATGGAGTGGCGGTAAAGGTATTGCCCGCCGTGGGAAACTCCAGAGCGGTGGCGGAAACGTTGTTGTAATCCAACTCGCCTTGTTGGCCGTGCTGGTCTTCCAACTCATGCAGCGTCTCCCACCGGTAGCGCACGCCGAACTGGAGCTCATGCCGGCCACGGACCTTCGTGAAGTTTTGGTCAATGTTGAAATAGTGTGTGTAGGTGATGTTCGGGTTACAGCAACTGTCATAGGAAACGGCAGAGGCTGTCCCCGTGTTCAGCGAATAGGGAAGGCGAGGAAACCCGAAGCCGTTGAACGGGTTTGGAAATCCGAGCTGGCCGTCGATCTCCTGCGTGCCGGTAGCCGGCTGGATGGCGGTGAAGTCCCGCGAAACCGTAACCAGGGTTTCGCCAAACAAGGTAGGAGAAAAAGTGTGGGTCCAGTTGGCGACCCCGCTGTCATTGGTGCCGGCATGAACCGCGATGTTGGCCAGTCCATCTAGCGTGGCCGGCGACTGGCCATAGGGACTGGAGGTCGCAACTTGATAGGACGGCAGGTGCGACTGCCGGAACGACAAGTGGTCCTTGTCCGAAAGACGGTGGTCGATTTTCACGGTCTCTGTCATCTGGTTGGTCTTGTTGAATCCCAACCCGTACCAGTTTGGCGACACCATGGGGTTGTCGGCCGTAGTGGGCAGCGGCGTCACGCCAAAGAGATACTTCGAGAGCGGGGCCAGGAGAGAGACCGGAATCTGATTGTTCGGATAAGGCGTCTTCGTATAGGTGGTGGCATTGGCCTGGCTGACGGACCATGGGTCGTAGACTGTAATCGGATGTAGGTTGGCATCGGTCAGGCCGCTAAAGTCGCCTGCTTCCATGGCGGGAGTAAAGACCCCAATGGAGCGCGTGCTGGCCTGCCGCAGACGGTAGCCTTCATAAGCGAAGAAGAAGAACGTCTTGTTCTTGCCGTTGTACACCTTCGGCACGTAAACAGGTCCGCCCGCCGAGGCGCCGAATTCGTTGCGCACCAGGTGCGGCGCTTTGGTGAAGAAATCTGTGCGCGCGCGGGCCACGCCAATGCCGCTGTTACGGGCGGTTTCGAAGAACGAACCGTGTAGCGAATTGGTGCCGGCTTTGGTGGTGATGATGAACGATCCCGGCCGGTCCATCTTGGCGGAGGAGTTGTTCGTCTCCGAACGGAACTCCGCCACCGTGTCCAACCCAGGCTGGCGATAGGGCGTGCCGCCCCACTCTCCGTTCTGCATGATGGCGCCGTCTTCCATCATCTCCGAGGCATTCCGCAATCCGTAGACCCGAGGCATGAACCCGTTGGGATCGGACAAAACTCCGGGCGTGGTCATGTACAGCAAGGTAGTAATCGAGCGGCCGTCAATCGGCAACTGCTGAATGCGCTCGGTCTCCACCACGGTGGCCAGGGTTGCCGCGGTCGTGGTAACCAGGGGCGCGATCTCACCGCTGACTTCCACTTTGGTAGAGGTGCCGCCTGTCTTGAGAACCGTTTCGACCTCGGCAGTCTGACCCGCGAGAAGCGTCAACTGTCCACTCCAGAGGTCCATGCCGGCGGCTTCCACGCTGACCCGGTACTCTCCCAATTCAAGTGCCGGGAAGAGGTAGAAGCCAACATCGTTGGTGACGCCGCTATGCTGGTTGTTGGTGGCCGTATGAGTCACCGTGACCTTGGCGTTCGGCACTACGGCGCCGGTAGCATCTCTCACCGTGCCTTGGATTTTGCCGGTGCCGGTTTGCGCCCAAACGAGAGTTGTCAGCAACAGGATACAGCAGGAGTAGAAGGCACCCGCCCTGGCGATACGCCTCAAAGTCATGTAGGATCTCCTCTTTTGGTTAGCGAAGCTAATTCGCTTGACCCGGGCCATTGACAGGACGGCCCAGCAAAATAAATTGTGGTTAGTATATCCCTCACCTCGCCGGTTTGCAACGTGTCCGGGTGGCGCTAACAACACATGTCCGGATGAATCCCGACATGCCAGACTGCGAGTCCGCTCCACGTGTCTGCTCCACAAGTGGACAAAGCGGTGAACTCTGGTTTATAGTGATCACTTAACTGGATCCTCAGAATGGACTTGCGGCGGCCTGCGCGGCTGGGCCCGATCGAGAAACGGGCGATTTCCAATCTCAACGTATTGAACGAAGCCTACAAGTATGCCAGGCCGAGTTCATTTTCGCGCGGCATGCGCATTGACCTGAACGGCTTCGCGATTGTACTGATTTCGGGAACCGGCAGCATCAATGAGGAAGGCCGCACCGTGCACGTAGGCGATATGCGGGCGCAAACTCGCCGCGTGTTCTCCAACATTACCGGCTTGCTTGAAGCGGAAGGCGCTAACTGGAGCGACGTGGTGCGGACCACTTGCTACCTGCGCGACATGGAGCGCGATTACGCCGCTTTCAACGAAGAACGCACGGCCTTCTATACCGCCCACGGGCTTGATCCGCTGCCGGCTTCGATCGGCGTGCAGGTGGTTCTCTGCCGTTCGGAACTGCTGCTTGAGATCGAAGCAATCGCCATGTTCCGCACCGTGATATAGTGCCTGAATAATAAGCTGCCAGGAGAGGGTGCAATGAGGCGCTTCGGATTCGGCGCACTGGTGCTGGCTGCAATGATGCTGGCCGCGCTGAACCGTGCGCATATGACCGGCGCGGACGGACCACCGGCACCGGTCAGCATTGACTATCCGGCTGATCAATCGATCTTCCCGCCTGAGATTACACCGCCAACTTTTCTCTGGCGCGATGCGGATAGAACCGCGACTACGTGGCGGATTGACGTGGCGTTTGCCGACGGCTCGCCCGCCGTTCACGTGATATCGCCTGGTAAGCGAATGCAGATCGGCGAGATCGACCAGCGCTGCATTTCCTCTACCAACGAATTACCCAAGCTGACGCCCCAGCAGGCGGAGGCGCACACCTGGAAGGCGGATCCGGCCATGTGGACGGCCGTCAAGAATCACTCCCAGGCAGCTGCCGCCACGGTGACCATCACCGGCTTCCGGGACAAGAGTTCAGACCAGCCGGTCTCCCGCGGCCAGGTCACGATTCATACTTCGAAGGATGCGGTGGGTGCGCCGATTTTCTACCGGGACGTGCCGCTGATGCCCTCCGAAACGGAAAAGGGCGTGATCAAACCGCTGGCCGCCAAGGCAGTGCCGCTGATTGCGTGGCGACTGCGCAACATCGCGGAACCGGCCAGCCGCGTGGTGATGGAGGGACTGCACACCTGCGCCAACTGCCACTCCTTTTCTGGCGATGGCAAGACCCTGGGATTGGATCTGGACGGCCCGCAGAATGACAAGGGCCTGTACGCCATTGCTTCCATCCAGCCGCAGATGACCATCCGCAACCAGGACGTGATCGCGTGGAGTTCTTTCAGCGGCAAGCTCGGCAGCCAGGTGAGAGAGGGCTTCATGTCGCAGGTTTCGCCCGACGGGCAGTACGTGATGACCACCGTCAAACCACCTGGGGCCGACAGCCAGCAGCTTTACTACGTGGCCAATTTCAAGGACTATCGTTTCCTGCAGGTGTTCTATCCGACGCGCGGAATTCTGGTCTGGTACAACCGTGCAACCCGCCAGGTGCAGCCGCTTCCCGGCGCCGACGACCCGCGGTACGTGCATGCCAATGCGGTGTGGAGTCCGGACGGCAAGTACCTGGTGTTCGCACGGGCCGAGGCCAGGGACGCTTATCCGAAAGGCGCCAGGCTGGCTGAATATTCCAATGATCCGAACGAGACACAGATCCAATACGATCTCTACCGCATTCCGTTCAACGGCGGCAAAGGGGGCCGGCCGGAGGCCATTGCGGGAGCCTCACACAATGGCAAGAGCAACAGCTTTCCGAAAATATCGCCGGACGGGCGCCGGATTGTTTTCGTGCAGGCGCGCAACGGTCAGTTGATGCGTCCGGACGGACAGCTTTTCATGGTTCCAGTGGAAGGCGGGGAGGCGCGGCGGATGCGCTGCAATACGCCGCTGATGAATTCGTGGCATAGCTTCTCGCCCAATGGCCGCTGGATGGTGTTCTCGTCGAAGAGTCTTTCGCCCTACACGCGCATGTTTCTGACTCACATCGACGAAAACGGCCAGGACAGCCCGGCGATTCTGATCGACAACACAACCGCCGCCAACCGCGCAGTGAACATTCCCGAGTTCGTAAACATCGCGCCCAACGGCATGCTGAAGATCGATACGCCGGCCACCGAATTTTATCGGCTGTTCGACGTCGCCAAGGAGTTGGCGGATAAGCACGACTTTGACGCGGCGATTCCCGCATTTCAAAAGGCCCTCCAGCTCAGTCCGGAAGACGTCAGGGGAAACACGAACCTGGCCAACGCGCTCACGCAGAAGGGAAAGCTTGACGATGCCATCGCTCATTACCAAAGCGCGCTGAAAGGCAATCCCAGGTACCTGGAAGCCCGAACCAATCTGGGGGCCGCCCTGGCTCAGCAAGGCAGGCTGGACGAAGCGATTACGCATTACCGCAAGGCTCTGGAAGTGGATCCGCGGTATCCCGAGGCACAGGCCGATCTGGGCGTGGCGCTGTTCCGTAAAGGAAATCTGGAGGAGGCCGTCTCGCATTTGCAAACCGCGGTCGAAGTGAATCCCGGCTTCGCTGAGGCGCACACCAATCTTGGCGTAGCATTGGCTCGGCAAGGGCGGCTGGACGAAGCGATCAGTCATTTCGAGAAGGCTCTTGCGGTGGACCCGGAAAACTCGGAGGCGCATACTAATTTTGGTGCGGCGCTGGCGGAGCGGGGGAGACTCGACGAGGCGATTCCACATTTCGAAAAAGCCGCCGCGCTCACACCGGATTCGGTCGAGTTGCAGGCCAACCTGGGCGCCGCCCTGTCGGAGCGAGGCAGGCTGGACGACGCCATCCCGCATTTCGAACGGGCCGTGACGCTCAACCCGGATTCCGCCGCGCTCCACACCAGTCTGGGGGCGGCATTGGTGCAGAAAGGCCGGTCCGGCGAAGCGCTTCCGCATTTCGAGAAGGCGCTGTCGATCAGCCCCGAGTTCGTTCAGGCGCGCTACTATCTTGGCAACACGCTTTACCTGCAGGGAAAAATTGCGGAAGCGCTGGTCGAATGGCGCAGGGTGATCCGGGAGCAGCCGAACCAGGTCGCCGTTCTGAACCAGGCGGCGTGGGTTCTGGCGACCAGTCCCACGGCAGCGGTTCGCAACGGCGCGGAGGCAGTCAGTCTTGCCGAACGGGCAGTGCAAGCATCGGGTGGACGGCAAGCGAGAATTCTGGCCACGCTGGCGGCATCCTACGCCGAAGCGGGTCAGTTTTCGAGAGCCATCGAAACCGCGCATCAAGCTCTAAGCCTGGCCACCGAACAGAAAGACAAGCAACTGGCGGAAGGGCTAAACGCTATGCTGGAGCTTTATGCGGCCGGTACCGTCTTTCGCGATGCGCGATAGTTAGCTGCGACCGTTACGCCCGAAGGCTACGGCGGACCCCTGCGAACGATGACCTGCGTCGCGGTTTGCCTGATCTCAAAACGCAGCGTCCAGTTTCGCGGGGCCGCGGCCTCAACGGGGCGGAATTCCCAATGCCGGGCTGCTTCGAGCGCCAGCTTGCCAAAGTAAGGCGAGCCGCCCGGCTCGAGCGTGGCCTCCGTTACATGCCCTGATGAATCTACCGCAACCTTGACGACCACCGTGGCTTTTCCGTGAATTGTATTCCGGGCTTTGGCGGGAATGTCAGGGAGCACGCGGCGCGTGATTGCATCCTGTGAAGCCGGCTCAGCAGGGACAGGTGGGGCGGCGCTCGGCGCAGGCGTCAGCACGGTTGGCGAAGGGTCAGGTGGTGTCGGGTTGGGAGGGTCAGGTGGGGACGGGTTGGTAGGGGCAGGGGGGGGCAGGGTCGCAGAGGAGGGCGCCGGCCGCACGGAGCCGGCAACCGATGGCACGGGAGCAGCCGTCCGATGCATCACCAGGCCCCCGGCAATCAGCAGGCCCACGACCACCAGGGTGAGCACTGCAACATAGTAGCGAGGCCTCGGTTTCCCCCGCGCCGGTTCCGCGATTGGCGCTGCGGATGCGGGGAGAGTGGAGGCAGGCTGCTGGGGCGAACGGAGCCATGCCCTGATCCTGGCAGCCGACCATCGAAGCCGCGGGTCATGATGCAGGCAATTGTGCGCCAGTTCGCGGAACGGAAGAGGTAGCGCGCCAACCGCACCTTCAGGGCCGCCTTGGGCAACGGTTGCCGCTTCGGGCGTCAAAGCCTGGACCGGCGTTAAAGCCTGGACCAACGTTACTCCCAGCGCCCGGATGTCCGCCGCCGGATCGCCCGCCGACACCGACTCGCTCGAGATCTTCACGGTGTCTTCTACCGCTAGAATGTTCGCGGGCTTCAGGTTGCCGTGCACCAGGCCCTCGCCGTGCAGGTAGGCCAGTGCATCCGCGACGGGTAGCAGCATTTCGCGGGCTTCGGCCGCGGTGAGAGGGCGTTCGCGGAGAACTGCGGCCAGGTGTTCCCCGGCATATTCCATAACGAGATAAGCTAGCGGCTCGCCTGCCAGCGTACAGGTTCCGGTTGCCAGGATGCGGATCAGGTGAGGCTGGTGGAGCGTAGCTGTGCGATTCCAGCGCTCTACAAGTTTCGCCGCTTGCGCCTGGTCGCCGGGCACGAGCTTGATGGCGGCCGCGCCCGAGGCAAACCGGGTGAGGAAGACGGCGCTCCCTTCACTGCCGCCGAGGTACCGCTCCAGCGGGAACTTCCCGTCGGCAAACTCGCCTTCGCACAGTTTCCAATCAGGCATCCTCACCTACGCCAGCACGAATCCCGGTTAGTATACACCTCTCTGTTAAAATGAGGGCCAACCAGGAGGCAAATTATTCAATGCGAATTTCGCGCGTCCTGATCGCGCTGCTCATAACCGCCTCAGTCGCCTTCACCCAGGCGCCACGACCTCCCGCGGCCCCGGCGAAATCGGCCCAGACTTTTCCGGCTGAACTCGTCAAGGCCGGTGAAGCCTTGTTTGTCGAGCATTGCGCTTTCTGCCATGGGCGCGATACGGGGGGTGGAGAATCGGGGCCGGACCTGACGCGTTCCAAGCTTGTGGCGGACGATGTCAACGGCAGCCAGATTGGGCCCGTGGTGCGCAACGGGCGCAACAATATGCCGCGTTTTACGGTGACGGACCAGGAACTCTCGGGGCTGGTTGCCTTTATTCGCACGCAGAAGAACCTGGCCGAATCGCAGACCGGGGGGCGAAAGGGCGTTGACGCGAAGGATCTGGCCACTGGCAATATCGACAAAGGCAAAGAGTACTTCAACGGAACCGGAAAATGCAATGCCTGCCATTCTCCCACCGGGGACCTGGCCGGCGTGGCCACGCGCAACGAAGGCCTGAAACTCTTTGAGCGCATCATGTATCCGCGCGGGGCCAAGGCCAAGTTGACCGTGATGCTGCCTTCGGGAGAAAGCGTCAGCGGCACCCGCGCGTACCTGGATGAATTCACCGTGGCTCTGCGCGATTCCTCCGGCCGCTACCGATCCTGGCCTGCCGCGAAGGTGAAGGTGCAGGTGGACGACCCGGCGCAGGCGCATGTCGATCTTCTGGCCAAGTACACCGACGACGACATTCACAACCTGGTGACGTACCTGATGACCCTGAAATAGGACCGCGCAATGAAATTAACCTACCAATTGCTCTGGCTGACGGCCTCCACCTTATTCGCTCAGGGAACCACGCCCGATATGCTGCTGAAGCCGCCGAAAGACAGTTGGCCTGCCTATCATGGAGACTATTCCGGCAAGCGTCACAGCGCGTTGACGCAAATCACCCCGCAAAATGTCGGCGGCCTCACGCTCGGCTGGGCCTTTCAGACAGGCGCAAACGCGCAGATCAAAGCTTCGCCGCTGATGGTGGATGGCATCATTTATTTCTCGACGCCGGATAATGTCTATGCCGTGGATGCACGCGCCGGCCACCAGATCTGGCACTATACTTACCCCCAGAACAAAGGCTTCCACATCGGCTCCCGCGGCGTTTCCATGTACGGCGAATGGCTCTATTTCATGACGCCGGATGCCCACCTCATCTGCCTGAACGCCAAGGACGGCACGGTCCGCTGGAACGTCGCCGTGGCGGATTCCCAGCGCGGCTACTGGACCACGATGTCGCCGCTCATCATTCGCAACCACGTTCTTGTGGGCGTCTCGGGCGACTTTGACAATCTCACCGGCTTTCTCAAATCCGTCGACCCCGAAACGGGAGCGACCCAGTGGCGCTGGGACAGCACTCCGCCGAGCGGCACGCCGAATTCAACCACCGGCGGCATGACTTGGATGACGGGCACTTATGACCCAGATGCGGACACAGTTTACTGGGGCACGGGCAACCCGACTCCGGTGCTCAACGGTGACGTTCGCCCCGGCGATAATCCCGATACATGCAGCATTGTCGCGCTGGATCCAAATACCGGAAATAAGAAATGGGCCTTCCAGCCTTCCCCGCACGATACGCACGATTGGGACGCCGTCGAGATCCCCGTGCTGGTGGATGCCGGCTTTCGCGGCAAGCCTCGCAAGATGCTGATGCAGGCATCCCGCAATGGCTACTTCTTCGTGCTGGACCGCCTCAGTGGAGAGAACCTGCTGACCACTCCGTTTGGCCCGGTCAACTGGTCTTCGGGGCTTGACCAGAAGGGACGCCCGACGCCGAATCCGGTCAAGGAACCCGCTCCCGATGGACGCCTCATCGCGCCCGATGAAGGCGGTCTCACCAACTACCGCTCGCCCAGTTTCGACCCGAAGACCGGCCTGTTCATCGTCAACGCGCATCCCAGCTATGGCATCTACTTCACCAAACCCGCCGACGGCACTTTCGGGTGGGCTGGCGCAGACTATGGAGTGTGGGGCAAGGGCGTTCTGGAGGCCATCGACTATCAGACCGGCAAGATCAAGTGGAGCCACGAACTTGGCCCTAATGGCGCGGGTGGAGGCGTACTCACCACCGCCTCCGGCCTGATCTTCACGGGTGATGCGCAGGGCAGTGTTCTGGCGCTCCGCACCAGCGATGGCAAGACGCTTTGGCATGCGGGCCAGGGCCAGAGCATGCAGAGCTCACCTGTTACGTATGAACTGGACGGCCGCCAGTACGTGCTTACCAGCGGAGGCGGCGTAATGTTTGCCTGGGTGTTACCGGAGAAGTAGGACTAAGCTACGTTAGCGCGCCAGGCCTTGCACGAAGCTGATAACGGCTTCGGACAAGTCGCGCTCGGCCGACTCAGTGAAGGGCGATGTCTTCGGCTCGTACCCGCCTTCCTGAAACGCCTGCTTGGTCGGCAGATAGCCGAACCAGCCGCCCGTGTAACCGAAATAAAAGGTGTGGGGGAACGGGGACTGATTGCGGACGTCTACGGCAATTTCGCAAAAGAGTTCGATGGGGGCCGACCAAATGAGGGTGTCGTTGATTCGCAGATAGCGCGTCGGCAAGCGTACCAGAGTGGCGCCGCCGGCACTGGTTCGCGAATAGGCCGACAACTCGTCCGGCCAGCTTAAACCCTCCTTTCGCGGCGTCTCCACCATCTTCTCGCCCACCCACAGCGACGCGTCGCCGGTTGCCGGACCGAGCGAATGCAGGGCGGTCAGTATGCGATCGCCCAGCAGCACATTGAACTGCGACAGGTGCCCGCTGCGAGGGTCCGCATATCCGCTATAGATCGGCGCCATGTTGCCGGCCGCCCCGTTGACGTACAAGACAGGCGCGCCGATTTTCTGTTCGACGTAAGCCGAGACGGTGCCCGGCGCATCGCCGCCGACCTCCAGGTTCTTTCCGCTAAGCACGGTTCCATGCATGGCGTAATTCGCGATCACAGCAATCGGCGAACCGTCGGGACGCTCCAGCCGGATAATGCCGATCTGCCGGTCCGTGGGGCCATCCGGATTGAGTCCCAGGGAGACGCGCCCGTCAGTGTCCTTCGCGCGCCGGTTCATGTTGGCGGTAGAAATACCCGAGCCCATCGCGATGCGCGCAGGTTCGAGTTTGGCCTTGGCGCTCTTGACGCCCTCGACCAGAGCGTCGGTAACCTGGGTGGCATAGGCGTGGTTCCATTCATGCTCCGACCGGCCCAGCAGAACCCGGTACATTCCAGGGGCGCCGACCTCAGGGGCCGCATGCGAATGCGTGACGCTCCACCACATGTTCTTTGGCTCAATGCCCAGTTCCTTCTGAAGCCGCGCGGCCACTTCATCGTAGACCGACGGCGAGAAAAGACAAAGGTCGCTGGCTACAAGATAAAACTGAGTTTTTCCATCATCCATCGCGATGATGCGGTGATAAATTTTATCGTGCACGCCGGTGGACTGGCGCTCGTTGTAACCCATCAGCCATTGAGGTGTATTGGGCGTGATGTCGGTCTCGACGACTGAGGCGCGAAAAGACGCGCCGGACAGCGGGAGGCCCCACGCGAGTAGAAAACCGAAAACTGAGATTCGTTTCACTTTGAACCGCCCTTTGGAGAATAGCTTAAAACAACAGCTTGAGGCCGAGTTGGATGTCGCGCGGTGCGCCCGCCGAAGTGATGTGACCGGCGTTCGAAGCTTGAATATTGGTCACGGGATTGTTGAAGGCCGGGGTATTCGTAAAGTTGAAAAACTCGCCGCGGAACTGCAGCCTGAGCCGCTCCTTGATCTGGAAGTTGCGCATCGCCAGGGCATCCCAGTTGACGAACCCGGGGCCGAAGAGAATATTCCGGCCGGAGTTGCCATACGTGTATTGAGCGGGAACCGCGAATGCCGCCACGTTAAACCAGGCATTGATGGACTGATCCGAAAGAACGCCGCTCGCGATGCGATTGGGCCGCTTGCTGTTTCCCGTGTTGGCCGGATCGGTGGATATGCCGGGCGTGAATGGCAAACCCGATTGCGCCGTCACGATGCTGCCGACCTCCCAACCGCGGGCGACGCGCCCCAGAAAATCGCTCCGGTTCTTCGCAAACGGTAGAGCATAGTTGAAACTGGTCACCCAGCGCTGTTCGATATCGTAGTCGGAAAGGCCTTTCTCGGCGTTGTTATTGCGTGGGTCTTGGGACGAAAAGCCCTGGACATCGCTGCTCAAGTTATCGAGCGACTTGGCAAGAGCATACGAACTAAGCAGCGAAAAGCCGTGCCAGCTGCGGATCTGCGCTTTAACCTGTAATGCGTTATAGGTCGAATAGCCGCTGTTCTCCACGTAGGTTCCCGACGCGAAGACGGGCCACAGGCGCCGGTTCTGGATCACCCCCGGTCCCGGATCGGGAATATTGATCGGCCGTGAAAATTCGATCTTGGAGCCCTTGCTTCCCACCCATCCGGCTTCCAGCGAGAGAATGCCCTTGACGGATTTTTGCACCGTGAAATTCCACTCCTGAATCCGGGGATCGGCCATATGCGGGTCGATCTGGAAGAACGAAAGTGGAACCAGGTTCAACCCCTGCTGGACCGGGGCGAAGATGTTGGCCAGCGTCTTGGTCGGTACCGGCGTGGTGTTGAAATTGGAGAGTTCGTCGGCCAGGAAAGGCGGGTTGACGATGCCGGTGCTCTCCGAGCGGTTGCCCTGGATCAGCCCGTAAAAAATGCCGTATCCCGTGCGCACGACAAAATCATTTCCCAGGCGCCATGCAAGTCCGCCGCGAGGCGCGAAATTGTTCCAATCGGTATAGCGCAGCGACGGCCCCAGCCCCACCTTGCTTGACGGAACGATATACTGCGCAAACAGCGGATAAAGAAACGGGCCGATTTGCTGGCCGTTGTAGTTGATCTTGCCGTCGCTGGTGCTGGCCACCACAATTTGCTGCAGCACCGGATCGGTTGAAGCCATCTGATTGTGAAGCACCGTCGGCGGGTTGTTCAGCTCATACCGTAAACCCAGATTCAGCGTGAGGGTTCGGGTGATCTTCCAATCGTCCTGGAAAAAGACGTGCTCATTACGCATTGGCGCGATGCCGAATTCATTCCGCGGGAAGTCGCGCTCCGCCTGGAAGGGATAGCCGAGTAAAAAATCCGCAAAGGAGTTGCCGCTGTAAGTGCCGGTGAAATTAAACTGGCCGCGGCTGTAAGCCGCATTGACGGTGGCGGTGTCGTAGTAACGGAAAAGTCCACCCGCTTTGAACGTGTGCGCACCGCGTATCCACGTCACGCTGTCGCTGATTTCCGAAGTGTTGTCGCGAAAGATGATCGGGACGAAAGCGTTTCCGTTGAATCCCAGATACCCGCTGATGCTCAGGCCTGGGAAACCCGGAAACGCGGCGCTCTGCTGGTCAAATCCGCCAATTCCTGACTGGACAGTGTAATTGGTTCCCTGGCCTTGCGCCGAGTTCGATTCCCGCGTCCTCACGTAATTGACGCGCAGTTCGTTCAAGGTGGCGGGCCCGAACGAATGAGTCTCGCCCAGTGCGGCCGCCTGCCTGCGAACCCCCTGGAGGACTGCACCGTTCGCCGGGAACGCTCCCGGCGCGTAATTCAACACCTGATTAAAGGAATAGGTGCCCGTCAGGGAGTCCGCATGCGAGAAATAATGATCCGCGCGGATATCAAACTTATCCACCGTATTCTGGCTGCTCGGGACGTAATTAAATAAGCCCGCCGCCGTGTTCGGCATCGGATAGAACGGCAGAAAGAAAGTCGCTTGCGGCGATAGCCGGTTCGCAGGAATGATGTTGCCTGGAAACGCCGTTTTGGTGGCCGCCAGTGGATCGTAAATCGGCGTGCTGAGCGAGGAAAAGTTACCCTGTTGCTGGGCCGCTGTCGGCACGAGATTATTATTGGTCACGCCGTTGCGGGCTCGCGTGCCTTCATAATCGCCGAAGATGAACGTTTTATCCTTGCCGCTGTACAGATGCGGAATCACGATGGGACCGCCTAGCGTAAATCCGAACTGATTGCGTTTCACGGTCGGGCGCACGCTGGTGGCATTGAAGAAGTTGCGCGCGTCCAGAAGCTGGTTCCGGAGGAACTCGAACATCGCTCCGTGCGGCTGGTTGGTTCCCGATTTCAGCACGATATTGATGATCGAAGTCCCCTTCCCATATTCCGCGGCCAGCGAGTTGGACTGTACCGAGAACTCCTGGATGGCATCCACCGAAGGCTCAATTGAGGCCACATCGAAGTACTGGTTGGACACGCTGGCCCCATCCAGCATGAACTCGGTCTTGCTGTTGCGGGCGCCGTTGATGCTCATGGAATCCGACTGTTCCGACGAGTTCAAACCACGGCTGATCGCCCCCGGCACGAGCGTGGCCAACTGCGTGAAATCCCGGCCGTTGAGGGGCAGATCCACGATTTTCTGGGAGCCGATCACCTGCTCCACGGTCGCCTTTTGGCTCGACAGAATCGGTGCTTCCGCGTTCACAGTCACGCTCTGTTCCACATTGCCGATAGTGAGCTTCAGATCGACGCGAGCGATCTGCCCGATATCCAGCTTGAAGGCCGGGCGGGTGGCCGCGCGAAATCCCGCCTTGCGCACGGTAAGCTCGTAGTTACCGGGATTCAACTGCGGGAACGTATAGTAGCCCTCGCTGTTGGTCGGTGCAGCGTTTTCCACTCCGGTATCGACATTGCGCACCGTAACGGCCGCCTCCGGCACAGAGCCGCCTTTGGGATCCGTGATCACGCCGGTGATCGATGCTGTCTGACTGAATGCCGTGGTTCCAGAAATAATAACGGCGGCGAAATAAAGAAAAAGCCTCTGATTAAAAATTCGCTTCATGCGATTTCCTCCGAAAATTGACCCTTGCGCTTCCGATAGCAGCCAGTATACAACCGTCCCGCCGCGTGTCAAGCACCGAAGGTTATGGCGCAAACAATCCTGACCCCAGCCCTTTTTCCCGTGACTTTTCGCAGCTTGCGCGACTGCGCGAGCCATTGTATATTAGGCCAATCCCGGGTGTTGCCAGTCTGTGACGAATATCAACGGAAAAACATACGCGATGAATGCGATCACGCCGATGAAGGCGTGGAAAACACCGCTTCTGAAGCTCTTCTTTTTCCTGCTGGGCCACATCGAAGCTCTGCGGGCCGATCTGGTAAACCTGTCGTTTATTCATTTTGCGCGATGGGTGGTGATCAGGCGAAATGCTTTCCCGCATCTGTCGCCACAGCAGCCCCAGGAACGGCTGCACTACGACTATCTTCTGTTCTTCAGTAACTTCAACGGAACCTGGAATCAATACATCGACGCCTTCTCCGACGTGCTGGCCATCGGTCTGAATCTGGTTTGGCGCTGGAGCGAGAAATATCCCGGCGCGCGGCCGGTAAGTTCGTTCAAGCGGTATATCGCGCTGGTGCAGTTCGACACCGATTACTATTACACCGCCTATCCGCGCGCCACTACCAACGACGTCAAGGCCGCGCACCGGACGGCCGCCGCCCTGGAGGAATTTGCGCGAAGGAGCAAGAATATGACGGCCGCCGAGTTCGGCGGCGCGTACAAGCAGTTCCTCATACAGGTGCAAGCCGACCTGGGCGCAACCGGCATTGGGCCTGTCGGCACCTAGTCTACGCGGAATTCTATGCCAAACCAGAGCGGCAATGTCTATGGATTGACGATCCTCTCACCTATCATCAACGGATCGGACGACCTTTCTAACGATGGCGCCACCCCTCACGATGCCGTCCTTCGCGATTATCTGGCGCAACTGCCTCGCGACCACCGCAGCCCTTTCGCCAAAGTCTCCAGCACTCACCTGGCCCGGCTGGTAGTGATGGACGACGTGGTCTTTGTGGGTGAGCCGGCGCGTGAGGAACATCTCCAGTCAAAGTACCTGGTTTTCGAATCCAACTTCGATGGCGAGCTGGACGCTTACTTGAACCGCATGGCAGTGGAGGCAGCCGAAGAAGTGCATGCGGTCTGGCGGCATTGCGTCGGATACCCCGGTGTGGGCGACGCCGGGGCATTTGCGGCCTACATGAAAAAGTGCCAGCTTGAAACCACTTTTTATTTCGCCGACGTGAACAATAAGACCGTCCAGGAAACGATGCGCGCGCTGAAGGTCCAGTCCGGGCTTGCCTGGTTCATCGGGGCTCACCAGGGCAAACCACCGGCCGAAATCCAGGCGGCATTCCAGGCCTTCCTGGAAAAGATCGGTAATGCGCCGGAACCGAAGGCGGGCGAATACGAAGGTCACCATGGCTGATTTAGAGGTTAATTTAGACAATAGCGACATTCAGGGATTCGCGCTGCGCGGCTACAACTTTCCATTGGCCCGATACCTTCTGCTGGAATTGCCCGGGCCCAAAACCGGGCGCGAGTTCGTGGGGCAAATCATTCCGCACATCACCACCGGCCAACCCTGGGAAACCAAGCCGCCCTCCACCGTAAACATCGCCTTCACGCACAAGGGCCTGGCGCAATTGGGTCTGCCTAGTCCCACCCTGCTCAGTTTTCCGGTGGAGTTCCAACAGGGCATGAAGGCCCGCAGGGACATCCTGTGCGACACCGGCCGCAACGCCCCCGAGCGCTGGGACCGGGTGTGGCGCGAAGACCGCGTGCACGTCTGGTTGGGCGTAAACGCGCTGGATCGCGACGCGCTCGACCGGTGTTGCGCCGATCTGCGGAAGGTTATGGACCAGACCGGCGGCGCGAAGTTCTTGCAGGCGCAGGACGCCAAGGCCGTGACCATCGACGGCAAGGTCACAACCAAAGAGCACTTCGGCTATACCGATGGTTTCGGCAATCCCGACTTCGAAGGCGCCAGCCGGAGTTCGCAGCCCGGCCAGGGCAAGTTGACCAAGGACGGCCGCTGGGTACCGCTGGCGACCGGCGAGTTTCTGCTGGGATACGCCGATGAGGCCGGCGAGTTACCGGTAGCCCCGGTGCCCCATCTGCTGGCCCGGAATGGCGCCTTCATGGTCTACCGCAAGCTGCATGAGAACGTCGCGACTTTCCGCGCCTATCTGGAGGAAATGGGCCGGCAATACGCGGGCGGCAAGGAAAAGCTGGCAGCGAAGATCGTTGGCCGGTGGCGCGACGGCACTCCCTATCGAACTTTCGCCCGATGCGCCCGATCCGGCATTGACCGCCGATCCCGACCGCAATACCAATTTCACTTTCGGACAGGACGCCAAAGGGATTCGCTGCCCCATGGGCGCCCACGTCCGCCGTGTCAATCCACGCGACGCCTTCGGCTTCCATGGCGAACTTGTCAATCGCCGGCGCATCGCGCGGCGCGGCCTGCCCTATGGCGACTACGTCCCGGAAGGACAACCGGTTCGGGACGAGGACGACCGCGGCGTGATTTTCATGGTGCTCAATTCCAGCATCTTCCGCCAGTTTGAATTCGTGCATCAGCAGTGGATTGAGTATGGCAACGACGCGCGCCAGGGCAGCGACAAGGATGCGCTTCTGGGCAACCACGATGGCCGCGGCAAGTTCATGATCCAAGGTTCGGAGGATCCAGCGAACCCGCCGTTCCTGTGCGCCCGCCTGCCGCAATTCGTGGAACTCCGCGGCGGCGATTATTTCTTCATGCCGAGCCTGACGGCGCTGCGCCTGATTGCCAACGATTCGGTGGACCCGCGGTAGATTGAAGCTCCGGATTAAATGCAAGAATGAACGGTATGAATGACCTTCAGCGCTGGCCGTCTCTGCCGCTAGACGAATGGCAGGATACGTACCGCACGCTTCACATGTGGACCCAAATCGTGGGCAAGATCCGCATGACCCTCTCCCCGCCGCTGAATCACTGGTGGCACGTCACCTTGTATGTCAATTCGCGCGGCTTGACCACCGGGCCGGTACCGTATCCGCTGGGCGTGTTCGAAATCCAGTTCGATTTCCAGAAACATACGGTCCAAATTTCCACTAGCGAGGGAACCGGCGTCTCCCGGCCGCTGGCAGCAGAATCGGTCGCCAGTTTCTACGGCGGCATTTCGGAGTGTTTGGCATCCGTTGGAATCGCCGTGGAAATTAATCTCAGACCGCAGGAGGTTGCCGGCGCGGTTCCATTCGACCGTGATTTCGCCAACTGCTCTTACGACGCCGAATACGCCAATCGATTTTGGCGAATTCTGGTTTCCACCTCCAAAGTGATGGAGCAGTTTCGCGCAAAGTTCATCGGCAAGTGCAGCCCTGTGCACTTTTTTTGGGGCAGTTGCGACCTGGCGTGCACGCGGTTTTCCGGGCGCCCCGCGCCGCCGCGTAAAGGTGCCATCAGCGGTCCCGCCTACTCACACGAAGTCTGCAGCGCCGGCTTCTGGCCCGGCGGCGGCGTTGTGGACGGTCCGGCGTTTTATTCGTACACCCTTCCGCAGCCTGCCGGCCTTGAAAAGGCGCAAGCGCGGCCGGGTGGGGCCAGGTGGAACCCGCAGCTTTCGGAATTCATTCTGATGTACGATGACGTGCGCAGTGCCGGCTCGCCCGAGGAAGCCTTACTTGAATTTCTGGAGAGCACGTACGACGCAGGAGCACGTCTGGCCAAATGGGACCGTGCCGCATTGGAGCTTTAAGAATTCTTCCAAGCAATTGCCGGTGACATTCCCGAACAGTCGACACCACCATCTTCGATTAACGACATCTTCAGCGAATGTTGTTATCGCCATTGACAGTTAAGGCCCTCGGTGATATCTTCCTTCCTAACACCCGGGTCCTTCCAGGACAGGGATGCACGGGTTAGCTCGTTCAGGAGACAGACACATGACCTGCAATGTTTTGTTGTGTGGGAGAGCCATATCCAGGCTGGCGCTGTTGAGCGTTATCTTGAGCGGTTTCGGCTGGGGCCAAACGATTACCAGTACCATCGTCGGGCAGGTGAACGATCCCTCCGGCGCAGGCGTGCCTGACGCTCGGGTGACCGCGAAAAATGCCGAAACAGGCATCGCCACCGAAGGCGCCAGTGATTCCTCCGGCACCTACACAATCCTGCAGCTTCAACCCGGAATTTACGACATCACCATCGCCAAAACCGGTTTCGTGACGCAGACAGTGACGGCCATCCGCGTGTTGAGTTCACAGACCGTGCGCGTGGACGTAAGACTTGAGCTGGGCGCCATGCAGCAGACTGTGTCTGTGTCCGGTGAGGTGGCTCTGGTTCATACCGACACGCAATCGATCTCGTCCAGCATTACCAACCGGATTATGGGTGACCTGCCAAAGTCGAGTCAATCCATCGACGCACTGATCGGCCTGGTGCCGGGTGCGGCCACCACTGGCGGTAACGCCATGATCGCCGGCAGCGGTTACTGGGGAGGCAACGATTGGAATCTGAATGGGGTGAGCATGCAGGACGCTTCGAACGGCAGGGGGGCGGGGGCCTACGGCCTTGGCTTGATCACGCTGCCGTCCACCAATGCTTTACAGGAGTTCAAAGTTGCCAGTGGCGCCTTGAATGCCGAGTTTCGCAATACGACCGGAATCACGATGGTGCTCAAGCAGGGAACGAATGGTTTCCACGGCGAAGGCTATGCGTACTTCGAAAACAAGAATCTGAACGCGAACGCGTTCCTGAACAATGCCCGCGGACAAGCGCGTCCGGACTATGACCGCGATCAGTACGGCGGTCTGATCGGAGGTCCGATCAAGAAGAACAAACTCTTCTTCTTTGCCGACTATTTTCATTTTCGTCAAGTCTCGCCGACCATCGTATCCTTGACTTTCCCCTCCGCGGCCATGCGCCAGGGTGACTTTTCCGCGCTCTATGCCCAAGGCACGCAATTGTACAACCCCCTCTCGGGTACACCCTACCCCGGCAACATCATCGATCCTTCCTCCTTTGATTCCCGCGCCAAAGCGCTGCTTGCCTACATGCCTCTGCCCAACTTGTCGACCAACGCCGCAGGCCTGCCGAACGGAGCGCCTAACTACCAGGCTGCAGTCTCGAACCATTACCCGAAGAGCAATCTGGAAACGCGCATGGATTGGCAGATATCCGATAAGGACACTGTGAACGGCTTCTTCCACCTTTCGAATAGTAATAACTGGTTTCAGGCGGCAGGAAATACGCCTCCGAATTACGGCAATAATGCCAACTTCCGCGACAAAGACTGGGCCGGTAGCATTACGGAGACTCACTCGTTCGGCGCTACGTCCATCAACGAATTCCGTGTCGCCTATCGCAATTACATCCAGGCCCGTCAAGGCCAGAACTTCGATGTCAAACCGTGGACTCTGGTCCCGGCAGTGCCGGTGCAGAACACGGGCGGTTTACCCACCGTTACCCTCAGCGGATATACGGGGCTAAGCGATTGGGGCGCAGGCATCGATTTCCCGACCTATGACGTTGAGTTCTCCAACAACTTCACGAAGACCCACGGGCGGCACACGATCAAGGCGGGCATTCTGGAGACGGGATACAAATTCAGCGTTCCCGGATCCGACGGCCGCCTTACCATTCAACTGGGCTCCTACAACGGCGCCTTTGGCTCCACTGGCTCCTGGACGGGTGGTAAGGGTTTCCCGGGCCTGGCGGCTTCCCAGGGAAATTCCTTCGCGGATTTCCTGTTGGGTGATTTGAGCTCCACGAACTACGCCACCCTGGTGAACAGCACACTGCTTTCCTCGCGCGACTGGGAGGGGTACGTGCAGGATACCTGGCAGGCCACGCCCCGGTTGACCATCAACTACGGTCTGCGCTATATGTACCAGTCCCCGTGGCAAGAGCGCGACCGAAACTACAGCCCTCTCGACCTTTCGAATTCCAAGCTTGTCCTGCTGCAAAACTCGCCTACGCCGACGGCTCCTCCCTCGGCTTACGCCAACTTGTTGTCGGTCTACCCCTTTGAGACCTCGCAACAGGCTGGTTGGTCCAGGGACTACTACATTCCGAACAAATCAAACTGGGGGCCGCGTTTTGGGTTTGCCTGGCGCCCGTTCGGGGGCAGTAAGACGGTCATCCGTGGCGGCTACGGCATGTTTTACAACTTCATTGGAGCGGAGCTGGGAACCCTGGAAATGACCTTTAACCCGCCGTACCGGATCGGCCCCACCTACTCCACCAACTTGCCGGGGACGCCGCCCGTGGGCGGCTACCGCCCGGATCTGACCTTGGCCAATCCTTTCCCCACGGCCGGCGGCGGCGCCCCGGCGTCCAATCCCCTGGTCTACGAGACGCCCCGAGACTACAGGAACCCCAGGCAGCAGCAGTGGACCTTGACCCTGGAGCGGCAGATCGGGCAGGATTGGGAGGCCCGCGCTACCTATGTGGGTTCGCAAGTTCAGCACTTGTTCTGGTACGCCTTCAACATCAACCAACCGGCCGTTCAGCAGCCGAACGTCATTCTGCAAAACCAGCGTCCGTACCAACCCTGGGCCAACATCAATTACAACGCTTCCGGCGGCCTCCAGAACTTCGGCCAGTTGCAGCTGGAGCTCATCCGGCGGTTCTCCCACGGCTTGAGCTTACAGGTTGAATACAACTGGACCAGAAGCCTGGACGACGTACCGGTCGCCGCAGGTTTGAACAACCCATACTGCTACATGTGCGACTATGGCAACTCCGACTCCCTGCCGCGCCAGAGACTGGTGTTCAATTACATCTACGAATTGCCCTTTGGCGCCAAGCGGCGCTGGCTGAACAGGAAAGGCGTAACCGACGCGGTATTGGGTGGCTGGGAAGTCGCCGGTATTACCTCTTACGTTGGCGGCGCACCCTTTTCGATGTCTTTCAACGTGCCTTCGAACATCGTGGGTTGGTGGGGCGGGCGGCCGGACGCGGTTTCAGGCACCGGGCTGTATGACGGCAAGAATGGCGGCTCGCACGACATTGTTTCCGGCGTGCAATGGTTCAATCCGGCTGCATTCACGGCCCCCCAGAAGTGGGCCTACGGCAACGCGCCCCGGAATAACGTTTATGGCCCGGGGTCCGAGAATTGGGACATCAGCCTCATGAAGATGTTCTACTTCAAGGGCGAAGAAGGGTTGCGCTTGCAATTGAGAACAGACTGGTTCGACGCCTTCAACCACTTTAACCTCGGAGGTCCGGGCTCCACCATAGGAGACACGCGTGATGGTGGTCTGCCGGTTGCGACCGCTGGAAAGATTTTCGGAGGCTCGGGAAGCCGGATAATTCAGCTCGCCGTCAGGTTGATTTTCTGACTTCGGGCGCGCGATCAAATTGTCATATACTTTATCCGGATCTGCGTTCGCAGACCGGCCCGCTACACCGCCTTCGGAGAGCGTGCTGAAAGGAAGACGAGGATTATGATCCACCGTAAGGTGACGGCGACACTACCTGCAATCGTATTGACCCTGACCGGCCTGGCCATGGCCGCCGATCCCGATATCAATATCCTGAAGAACAGCGGCTCCCTTGAGCGGCTGTTCAAAAAATCGGGCGTGTACAATGCATCGAGCACCGGCAAGACACCGGGTTTCGTGATCGACCCGTCATGGCCGCAGCCGCTGCCAAACAACTGGCTGGTTGGCCAGATAGGCGGCCTCTATGTCGACCAGCATGACCATGTCTGGGTCTACAACCGGCCGCGCACCATGACGACCGACGAGGCCGGGCTTGAAGGTCCCGTGCCGGGCGCCACGGATGAGCAGGGGCAGCCGGTCAACGGGCTCGGCCACGCGCGCGCATATGGCGCTGTCGCAGATTGCTGCAAGGCCGCTCCTTCGGTGCTGGAGCTGGATTCCGACGGCAAGCTGCTGCGGGCCTGGGGCGGTCCGTCCGATCCCGGTTTCATCGGCGGCAAATGTAAGGCGGAGGCAGGCTGCATCTGGCCCAGCAGCGAGCATGGTATTTACGTCGACCAGAACGACAACGTCTGGATCTCCGGGAAGTTCCGCGGCGGCCGGCAGCGGACGCGGGCCGGGCAGGGCCGCCTTGGACGACGAACAAGGAAGGCGGCGACGGCTTTGTACTGAAGTTCGATATGAACGGCAATTTCAAGATGAGGATCGGCGGAACTCCGAAGGGACCGAACAGCAACGACACGCATGGCGGCATCAATGGCACGCCATTGCTCTATCTGGCGGCGGACATGGTGGTCGATCCCGCGACCAACCGCCTGTACATCTCCGATGGCTACGGAAACCGCCGCGTGCTGATCGTTGACGCCAACACCGGCAAGTATATCGGCCATTTCGGCGCCTATGGAAACAATCCCGTTGACGATCGGGCCGCCGCAGCCGCCGGGCCGTGGATCGCCGACTATTCCAAAGGCAACAAGAAGCCCGCATTCTTTCGCAATCCCGTGCATTGCGTGAAGATCGCCAATGACGGCAAGATTTATGTCTGCGACCGGGGAAACGATCGCATTCAGGTGTTTGATAAGAACGATCCCACGCTCGGCAAGCCGTGCAGCAATCCGACTGGCGAGGCCGGCAAATGCGGTTTCGTTGCCGAGCAATTTATCAGCGATCACACCAACATAATTGGAACCGCCGTTTCCATGAACTTCTCCACGGACAAGGCGCAGAGCTGCCTCTATGTCGGAGACAACGCCAACATGACGATCTACATCCTGAACCGAAGCAATCTGCAGGAACTGGGCCGGCTGGGCCGCAGTGGCCGGATGGCTGGAGAATTCCACTACCTGCATCAGGTGAGCGTGGACAGCAAGGGCAACATCTACACGGCGGAAGTCGATACCGCAAAACGGATCCAGAAGTTCCTCCGCTATGGCGGGACCGGGTGCAGCGGAACCGGATCGTCTACCGTGGGCGGAGTGGTGGCCGCGAAGTAGTGCACACGCTATCCGATTGCGCTCAGGTGAAGTGCGGGAAGAAGCGGCCCACGCGGTTCATGTAACCGCGGTACTGGTCTCCAAAGCGCGCGATCAGGTAGGTCTCCTCTATGCGCGTGCGTCTGGCGAGGATCCCGAACATCGCGCCGGCGGCAAGCGGCACCAGCCAGGTTCCAAGAGCCAGCCCGAGACTCACGCCGACGATCAGAATTCCGGAATACATCGGGTTCCTCACGTAGCGGTAAGGGCCGTGATCGACGAAATGCGCATCCCGGCGCGTCACCACCGTGTCGGTGAGATTAGAGCCCAGGGAGATGAACATCCACATCAGCCATGTGGCGCCCAAAAAGAATCCGCCCACGCCGATCCAGCGTCCCCATTCAGGCACAGGCAAGGCAGCCCAGGCGAACCACGCTGGGTTCCACATCCACGCTGCCGCTGATCCGAACGTTATTAAGCCCGCCAGCCTCAGTCCGATCAGAATGGGCCACCCCTCCTTCGTGCGGTCCAGTTTATCGCCCGATTGCGCGGCACGAATACGATGGTAGATGCCGACGGTGAAGAAGGTGAGACTGAGGGCGATCAGGATAGAGCGCATGGCAGGCGTCATGAGTTAACTATAGTTAAGTCGCCTGCTTTAGTCAAGCTGATTTTTCGGCGGCCGCTATCCGGA
>CAWFPJ010000026.1:0-117844 GCA_963817515.1 Bryobacterales bacterium
GGTGCTCGAGGGCGGATACACGATACTGCCGTTGCGCAAATGAGCCAGGTCCATCTCGACGGTTTCCTGTTGATCGCCTTCGGAGATCGAAAGCGTGGCTTTAGTAGCGGTCTTGATGGGGTCGGCGTCGCGGTTCCATGTCAACAGAAGTTCACCCGCCGTGCGCTCCACATGCAATTGAAGCAGCGAGGAATCCTGATGCAGCACGGGCACAGGCTTGATGTCCTGCCGCAAGACGCCGGGATAAACGAACAGGCCCACCGACAATGCGGCGGCGGCCGCCAGCCCCACCAGAAGCTTAACCGTCCTATTGCCGCCAGAGCCCGGCCCGGCTTCCGGCTGAAACATCATTGGGGTCTCAGCCGCCGGAGCCGTCCTTTCGGCTTTTTCTTCGGGGAGTTTTGCGGCCAGGGTGGGGGTATCGGTTCTCTCGAGGTCTTCGATTTTCGCTGCCGGCTCGCCGTTAGTCACAGGCTCTGGCGGCTCTACGGCAGGTGGCGCCGTTATGGCCCGGGCTTCCTTTGCCGGCGGTGCATCGTTTTGCGGCAGTGCATTGGGAGGCGCCTGTACGCTGGCCTCAGCCATGGGCAATGGAGTTTCCCGGCGCGATGCGATAGGCACAATCTGCGCGCGCACGGCCGGTTTCGGTGCGGCGGGCACTACCGGCGATGGCGCCGAAGGCCTGAGCTTGGAATCCGGCTGATCCGCTCCAGGCTTCACCGGGCCTAATTCCGAGGAACGGAACGGAAACTCCAGGGGGCTGGAGCCGCCATTCACCTGGCCGCCTTCGCGGATAAAGATAGCGGCGGTGGACGCCTTAGTGGCGTACGGCCGTACCAGCAATACAATATGATGCGGATCGCGGAAGCGCTGCTCGAAGAAGGTGAGATCGTCCGCGTCCAGCGTCATACCTTTCCGCGCCTGGCTGCGGAAGAAGCCGGCTACGGCACGCCCCGCTGCCAGATGCTGCTGAATGGCGCGCCCGAAGCGCCCCATGTCCACATCCGACAGGCGATACAGCGGACCCCGGCTGTAGTCGCAGGGGATGATCTCATAGTCCGAGAGCGAAACGATCATGGGATTGCCGGGCGAAACGCTGCCCACCAGGAGGCCGCCGATTTCCGATCCGCGCGAACTGAGCGAACGAAAATTCTCAACCGCTTCTTTTTCCAGACGGTCAATCAAAGCATGGGGAATTTGAACGGAAACGGGTTTCTGCGGAACTTCCCAGGTATAAAAGGGGGATATGGATGTCTGCGGATCGAATCGTTCCGCGCGCGCCGTCGACTCTGTCATCGGATGCCTCCACCCGCTCCGGCACGTGCCGATATCAGGCTTCTATGATAATTTTACTAGAATTCCGGGCTAAATGATGTACTTTTCTGCAAAAGCTGGTAAAATTATCTGTAGCGGACAGGTCTCTCATTACCATTGATAATAAACCTGTTGTACTCTCATAACCTACGATAGTAAATTGTTGCTACCGCTGCTTATCTAGTATTTTCTGGAAATAGTTCTTATAATTTTCTTGAAAATGAACGCAAGAACCTGCCAATTATGCGGCAAGCCGCTAAGCCGGCTTCGAGTGGGTGCGGACGGAGACTTTTGTTCGCGCGAACACAAGAGCCAATATCGGCTGCGGCTAGGCATGGACCGGCTGCACGAAGCCGATAAGGTTGCGAGCCTGATGCGCCGGCGCGAAAACCCGCGCCAGATCGGGGCTGCGCGGCTCATGTGCAACTCTGCCAGTTCGGTTCGGGTATGTGATTTGCCCAAGCAGGCGGGGACCCAGGCGATAGCGGCCGGGCTATCTCCGCTGTTTTCGGTGGCCGGCAAAGCGCAGATGGCCACTGAGCCGCAAGCGCATCTGCAACTGCGGCCGGCGCGCTTGCTGGAAGCCTCTCAATCCCGGGAATCGGAATCCTCAGCCATTCGCATCACGCCCCGCGAGAAAGCGCCATGGCTGCGCGGGCACAACGTGAGTATGCGGGCGCAACTGGCCCAGGCCCCGACTGCGGAGCTTCAAACGGCGCCTCCGGCAACCGATTCGCATTCTCGCCGTCTTGACCTTTTGCCGCGCTCCGGGACCCGAGTGGAGCTGGGCCCAGGGCCGGCAACTCTGCACGACGTAAGCGTGCTGGGAAAGGTGGCCCTGCACCAAACCCCGCCCTCATGCAAGGCGCGCACTGCACCGCAGAAAGGAAATGCCCTGCGGATTTCAAGCGGACTTGCTTTCCGTGTACCGGCGGCGCATTTTCGAAGACACGCCAGCACGCCTTCCGCACGCAGTGCCATGGTTTGGCCGGACCAGCCTCACTCCACCACTCCCGACAGCGTAGCCCGCCCGGCCGCGCCGAAATTGCTGCAGATGAGCATTCCGGTTCCGCACCCGAAAACGCCTGCCTGCCCCAATGCCGGCGGGCCGGCCCGCTTCCTCAGGGCGAATGTGGTGGAACTGCCGGCGCACACGCCTGCCAGCGGCACGAAACCGCCCGCGCGGTCGAGCGACGTCGAATGGAGTCCCAAGGATCCGAAGTGGGCCGGGTCGATTCCCGGACCGGAATCGGCCGGGTTTGCGCGGCGCAACGGAGCGCACCTTTTTGTATTGTCAATGGAAGCGTCCACTATCGACGCCGTGCAACAGTTGGCGTCGGCGCCCATTCACGTGCAGGAATCGCCAATCGGATATCCGCGCGTCGGGCTTCACGACACGCTGGCGGGCGCCATTCTGAGTTCGGGAAATCTGGCCGGCACACCGGGCCTGACACTGGTGAGCGGCGGCAAGGCGGACGTTGAGCCCGAGGCCACGCCTGTAGCGCCGGCGCCCGTGTTGGTGACGCGCCTCGAAGAGCATTTCGACAATGGCTGGGGCAACTGGACCGGAGGAACAGCGGATTGGCTGGTGGATGTGGCCGGTGTGCGAACCGGGCCACTGGCGCTCTACAACCCGTCGATGGACCTGATCGATTACGAACTCGAGTTCCTGTCGCGCATCGATCAACGCAGAGTCTCCTGGGTGGTTCGCGCAACCAGTTTGGATCAATATTACCGCTGCACCCTGACGGCATCAGCCAACGGCGAATTGGAATTCTCGCGACAAGTGGTTTTCGATGGAGTCGCGGAACCGGAAGTGATCGCGGATGGGCGCATCGCCGCCAAACCGAAGTCGTCGTTGACGGTGCGCACGCGCGTCGACGGCGACAATTACACAGTATCCGTGGCTGGCAACACCATCGCCACGTGGACAGACGCACGCCTCCCCGTGGGAGGCATAGGATTTATGGGCGCGCCCGACGAACGAGCGCGACTTTATTGGGTAAGGCTATCCTCTTCAGGAAGCCCCGGCAAGGAAGGTCAGAAAAGATGAGCACAGCCATGCGAATACCTGCCAAGGTACAGAGTCTCCGGACAACAGAACTGGAGGTCGCCGAAAAAGGTGGGGGCTCAAACAGCCATCTCGCGCGTGCAGTAACGCTCCATCTGGCCGGAAAGCGCGAGGAAGCCCTCAAGCAACTGCAGCGGGCCATCGCGGCGAATGAGGCGTCGGCCGAAATCTATCGCGCCATGGGCCACATTCAGTTTGAGCTCAACCACTTCGAGGAGGCGGCTCAGAGCTATCGGATTCTGGTGCAGGTTAAGCCCCAGTACGCTTTGGGCTGGTTTAACCTGGCGGTGTGCCTGGAGCGGATCGGCACATGGGATGACGCGGCTCAGGCTTTTCACAAGTCATGCACGCTTGAGCCCACGCACCTGGATGCGCACCTGGGGCTGGGCGTGTGCCACCTGCGGCAGGAAGATCCGAAGTCGGCGCTCTTCTCGTTTGAACGCTGCCTGGAGCTTTCCTCCACCCACGAGGACGCGCTGTTCGGCAAAGCAGTGGCGCTGCAATCGCTGGGCCACGGCGACGAAGCCTCGGAGATCTACCAGCGCATCCTTGAGCACAACGCCAATTCCGAGGAGTCGCTCTCGAATCTGGTGCTGATCGGCATGGGCAAGGAAGATTTCGACATGGTGCGCGAATACTCCGAGCACCTGTTGCAATTGCGTCCGGAATCCACCGTGGCGTTGGAGGGCCTGGCTGCCTGGGCCTGTGCCGCCGGCGAGCACGCCCTTACCGCCAAATTCTGCGCGCTGTTGGTTGCGGCGGTGCCGGGCCACTTCGAAGGATGGTTTAACCTGGCTCTGGCGCACCAGAAATCGGGACGATTCCAGCAGGCCGCGGACGCCTACGAAGAGGCCGTCAAGCTGCGCGAACAGTCTTGCGAGGCTTATACCAATTTGGGAATCGTGCGCGAACAACTGGGCGATGCGGCCGGTGCGCGCGGGGCTTATGACAATGCGCTCAAGACCAGCCCGGATGCGCTGGCGCCCCTCTGGAATATCGCGCTGCTGCTGGAGCACTCCGGCCAGCCGGAAGAGGCGGAGCGCTGGTACAAGCAGGTTCTGGAGCGCGCTCCGAAGGAAGAAGAAGCGCGTTTCCGCATGGGCTTTCTGCGACTGCAGCGCGAGGATTTCCGCGGCGCAGCGGAAGCTTTCGAAGGCTGCCTGAAGTACCGCTCGCAATGGCCCGAAGCGCACGCCAACCTGGCCTTGGCTTACAGCGGCCTGGGTGAACGCGACCACGCCGAACGCCTGTACGAAAAAATGCTGGACGCCGATCCGAAATCCATGGACGCTCTTCGCGGATTGGCCGCGCTGGCCATTCAGTCTTCGGATTTCGATACGGCGCTCGAATTCCACGTTCGCCTGATCGATCTGGGCGAGCGCTCTCCTGAGGTGCTGTACAACGCCGGCCTGATGTACGAAAAGGCCGGGCAGTTGGACAAGGCGGCGCGTCTCTATCGCGATGCTCTGGCGCAGCAGCCGGACATGCCGGAAGCGCTGCTCAACCTGGGCCGCATTCTGGAGTCGAACGGCAAGTCGGAAGAAGCCCGCGCGTGCTGGGGCAAGGCACTGGAATCAGAGCCGGCGCTGGCGCAGGGTTATTTCGGTCCGGCAATCGACTAAGATCCGGTCGCTACCGGTAGCTTAACGCTTGATGCTTTGTGGAAACGGTGGGCGATCTGTCGATCCGGCCGCGATCCCGATGGATGAGCCAGTCTGCGCGGCCGATTTTCTGGGTCTTCCCCGCCGTTTGGGAAGTGACGAATTCATGGACTCAAGTGCCAGGATCGCTTGATCGAGGTAGTCCCGTTGAGCACGGAGTTCGCGAATGACATTTGCCAGGTCCATAAAATCGTGCCAATTCCATAAGATTCGTGCCAACGACGCCGCTATATCACTGCGCATCTTCAGGCGCGAATAGAAAATGTGATTCTCTTAATGCGTATGAAAAAGATCGAAATTCTACGAAAAGTGTAACCTATCTTACAGGCCACGTCAATCAAAGGGTGTCAATCGGCTCTTTAGCCGAATCTCTGACTTCGCGGAATTCCAGCCTCCTCCCCTGCTAAAATAAAATTTATCCACTCCCACGGAGGAACAGCTTAAATTGAACCTTGCAACCCTCGCCCTGGAAGACGGCACGGTCTTCGAGGGCAAGAGTTTTGGTGCGCCCGCCGAACGGTCCGGAGAGGTCGTATTCAATACCTCACTCACCGGGTATCAGGAAGTATTCACCGATCCTTCCTATGCCGGCCAGATAGTCATCCTCACGAATCCGCAAATTGGCAACTACGGAACCAGTGCCGGGGACAACGAATCGGCCCGTCCCTACATTGAAGGTCTGGTGGTGCGCGAATTTTCGAGCATCGCCAGCAACTGGCGGTCGGATGCGCAGGCGGACGCCTTTTTGAGCCGCGCCGGCATTCCCGTGATTTCCGATCTCGATACCCGCGCGCTGGTTCGCCACTTGCGCACACGCGGTGTGATGCGCGGCGTGCTCTCAGCCGTTGAAACCGAGGCGGGGCGTTTTCGCGACCCGCGAACTCTGGTGGAAAAAGCGCGCAGCATTCCCACCATGACAGGCCTGGATCTGGCTACCCGCGTGTCCACCCGCGAGCGATATGAATGGACCAAGCCCGTGGATGCCTGCTCACCTTCGGAACTGGTGGGGCGGCCGGCCGAATCCAGATACCACGTGGTGGCCTACGATTACGGCATCAAGCACAACATTCTCCGCCGCCTGGTGCATGTGGGCTGCCGCGTAACGGTGGTTCCATCCCTCACTTCAGCCGAAGACGTGCTGGCGCTCAATCCCGATGGCGTGTTCCTTTCAAACGGCCCGGGCGACCCTGAACCGCTCGAAGCCCAGGTGGCCAACATTCGCAAACTCATCGGCAAGAAACCCATCTTCGGCATCTGCCTGGGGAACCAGCTGCTGGGCCTCGCGGTTGGCGGCAAGACGTACAAACTGAAATTCGGCCACCGCGGCTCCAATCATCCGGTGCGCAACGAAATTACAAAACAGGTGGAGATCACTTCGCACAATCACGGCTTCGCGGTGGATCCGGATTCGCTCAACCAGAGCGACGTGGAAATCACTCACGTGAACCTCAACGACCAGACGCTCGAAGGCTTCCGGCTGCGCAACCATCCGGTCTTTTGCGTGCAGTACCATCCGGAGGCGGCGCCCGGACCTCACGATTCGCGTTATCTGTTCGATGATTTTGTAAAGCTCATGAGCGGGAAACAATAACGGATGCCCAGACGCAACGACCTCCATCGCATCCTGATCATCGGCTCGGGGCCAATCGTCATCGGCCAGGGCTGCGAGTTCGATTATTCGGGAACCCAGGCCGCCAAAGCCCTGCGCGCCGACGGCTACGAAATCATTCTGGTAAATTCCAACCCGGCCACCATCATGACGGATCCGGAGTTGGCGAATAAGACCTACGTGGAACCGCTGACTCTGCCGTACCTGGAAGAGATCATCCGGCGCGAGCGTCCGGACGCGCTGCTGTCCACCGTGGGCGGGCAGACCGCGCTGAACCTGGCGGTGGAGCTGGCCGAGGCGGGCGTACTGGATAAGTACGGCGTGGAATTGATCGGCGCCAAAATCGACGCCATCAAAAAGGCCGAGGACCGGCTGCTGTTCAAAGACGCCATGCGGAAGATCGGCCTGGAAACGCCGCAATCGCAGCTCGTCAATACCCTCAATGGCGGTCTCCAGTTCGCGGAAAAGATCGGCTATCCCTGTATCCTGCGGCCCAGCTTCACGCTTGGCGGCACGGGCGGCGGCATCGCTTATAACAAGGAAGAGCTGGTGGAAATTCTGGAGGGCGGCATCGCGCTTTCGCCGGTGCACGAGGTTCTCATCGAGGAGAGCGCTCTCGGCTGGAAGGAATTCGAGCTGGAGGTGATGCGCGACCTGGCGGACAACTGCATCATCGTTTGCTCCATTGAGAATTTCGACCCGATGGGCGTGCACACAGGCGATTCCATCACGGTGGCGCCGGCCCAGACCCTTACCGACCGCGAATACCAGATGATGCGCGATGGCGCGCTGCGGTGCCTGCGCGAAATCGGCGTGGATACGGGCGGCTCCAACGTGCAATTCGCCATCAACCCGGCCAACGGGCGCATGGTGATTATCGAAATGAATCCGCGGGTTTCGCGCAGCTCGGCGCTGGCTTCCAAGGCCACCGGCTTCCCCATCGCCAAGATCGCGGCCAAGCTGGCAGTGGGGTACCGGCTGGACGAGATCAGCAACGATATCACGCGCAAAACCCCAGCCTGCTTTGAGCCCACCATCGACTATGTGGTGGTCAAGATTCCCAAGTGGGCCTTTGAGAAATTCCCCGGCGCGAACCAGACGCTGGGCACCCAGATGAAGTCGGTGGGAGAGGTAATGGCCATCGGCCGCACCTTTAAGCAGGCGTTGTGGAAAGGCATCCGCAGCCTGGAGACCGGCAAAGCTTTCGGCGCGGAGAAGTTCGACAAAACCAGCATCGCCAACAAGCTGATTACGCCGACGCCGGACCGCCTTAACTACATCCGCTTCGCCATGGCGAACGGGTACACAGTGGAACAGATTCACGAACTCACGTCCATCGACCCGTGGTTCCTGGAACAAATGAAAGAGGTGGTGGACTTCGAGCAAGTCGCGCAAATATACCTGCCCGGGTCACTTCCCGTCATCCCCAAAGAATTCTTCCGCACCGCCAAGCGCTACGGCATCAGCGACACACAGCTTGCCAATACCTGGAAGGTCACAGAAATCGAGGTCCGCAACCGCCGCAAAGAGTTAGGCGTGGCCGCAGTCTTCAGCCGCGTGGACACCTGCGCCGCCGAGTTCGAAAGCTTTACGCCCTACCTCTACTCCAACTACGAAAGCGTGTGCGAGGCCGAGCCGGGGGACCGAAAGAAGGTCATGATTCTGGGAAGCGGCCCCAACCGGATCGGTCAAGGCATCGAGTTCGATTACTGCTGCTGCCACGCATCGTTCGCTCTGCAGGAGATGGGCGTGGAATCCATCATGGTCAACTGCAACCCGGAGACCGTTTCGACCGATTACGACACCAGCGACCGCCTCTACTTCGAACCGTTGACGCTCGAAAACGTGCTCAACATCTGCGACACCGAAAAGCCCGACGGCATCATCGTGCAGTTCGGCGGGCAGACGCCGCTTAACCTGGCGCTGCCCCTCAAGCGCCTGGGCATGCCGATCATCGGCACGGACCCATCCAATATCGATCTGGCAGAAGACCGCAAGCTGTTCGGCAAACTGCTTGACGAGTTGAAAATTCCCTGCCCCGCTAACGGCACCGCCACCACCGTGGAAGAGGCTTGCGCTGTGGCGCGCCGCATCGGCTACCCAGTGCTGGTGAGGCCCAGCTACGTGCTGGGAGGGCGCGCCATGGTGATCGCCTACGACGAGGAAATGGTGCGCCAGTACATGCACGACGCCGTGACGTTTTCGCAGAAGCGGCCGGTTCTGGTGGACCGCTTTCTGGAAGACGCCACCGAGGTGGACGTGGACGCGCTATCGGACGGCGACGACGTTCTGATCGCCGGCATCATGGAGCACATCGAAGAGGCCGGGGTGCATTCCGGCGACAGTTCCTGCGTGCTGCCGCCGCAATCGCTAAGCGCCGAGATCATCCACACGATTAAAGACTATACCGTGCGGCTCGCCAAGGCGCTCAACGTGATCGGCCTGATGAACGTGCAGTACGCCATTCAGAACGGCGTGGTCTATGTGCTGGAAGTGAACCCGCGAGCGTCGCGAACGGTGCCGTATGTGAGCAAGGCGACGGGCGTGGCTCTGCCGAAAATCGCAGTGGGTCTGATGTGGGGCCGCAAGTTGAAAGACTACGGATACCGGTCGGACACCTTGACTGTGCCGCAAGACTTCGTGAAATCGCCGGTCTTCCCGTTCAGCAAATTCCCCGGCGTGGATCCGGCGCTGGGGCCCGAAATGCGTTCCACCGGCGAGGTGATGGGAGTCGGGGTGAATTTCGGCGAGGCCTTTCTGAAGGCCCAGATCAGCGCCGGCAGCCCGCTGCCCGAAAAGGGAACGGTGTTTATCAGCGTTAACGATCACCATAAGCCCGAAGCCGTGGCGGTGGCCAGGCGGTTCGCGGAACTGGGGTTCCGGCTGGTGGCTACGCGCGGCACCGCAGCCGCTTTGCGCAATGCGGGCCTGCAGTGCAAGACAGTCTTCAAGGTGAACGAGGGGCGGCCGAATGCGGTGGATCTGCTGAAGGGCGGCAGCATTCAGTTGGCGATCTATACGACCACAGGCGCGCCGGCATTTTTCGATGAGAAGGCCATCAGGCGCAGCGCGGTGATGTACCGTGTACCATGCATCACCACGATGAGCGGGGCGCGCGCGGCGGCGGACGCGGTGGCGGCAAGGCTGCGCGATCCAATCCGTGTGTGGAGTTTGCAGGAGATTCACGCGCCGAAGAGTGTCGGTATGAATACCGACATGGCAGACTGAAGTCCGCTCCACGAAAAAAAAACCCGGCGGGAGTTAAACCCACCGGGCCGCGTCGTTCAAGTTTGACCCTGTATTAGTAACTTCCTGGTCCCCTTCGAATCGGGGTCAGGGTCTTACCCACTATATCACTGAATCGTAGCCTTCTTGACATAATCCAGCCGTGGAAAATGACTCTCGAGGTACGGATTTCCCTGTATCTCGATTTTTGAGGGATCGGGTCCCTGGCCGCGCGGCGGCATGTCGCCATAGGCGCTGTACAGGCTGGCCACCACGTCCATGCCCGCAATCACTTTCCCGATGGGTGCAAAACCGGACTTATCGAGATCCTTATTGTCCTTGAGGTTAAAAAACAACTGCGTGGTGCGGTTGTTGGCTCCCAAATGGGCGAACGTCACGCTGCCCTTGACGTTGCTCTGCTTCACCGGATCGTCGGGCAAGTAGGCGGTGGACCACAGACCGCTCGTCTTGGGATCGCCATTGATGCCGAATTGCACGTAGCTGTGAGTCACTCGGAAGAAGCGATTGCCATCGTAGTATCCAGTCTTCACCAGCGTGTACAGGTGATCCACGCCGAGGGGCGCCCAGTCCTTGTGCACTTCGATCAGGATGGCGCCCTTCGAAGTGTCCAGATTCACCTGGAAGACATCGGGCGCTTTCTCGGGTAGTGCCGGCGGTTGTTCCTTGCTGCCTTTATTCGATGACACTTCGTTGGACGACGAACATCCCGTAAGCGCCAGTAGTATTGCCGCGCCGGCTCCCATCCAAAACGCCATCCTCATCGTCCACATAGTATGCCATGCTGGAAGCTCCGCCGATTGCATGGCCCTGTACGACGATTTCGCCTGGTTCTACAGCCGCTACTGGAATGAGGAATTTCACAGCCTGGCCTTTCCGATTCTGGAGCGCATCTGGCTGCCGCGAGTGCCCGCCAAAGCCCGCATTTTGGATGTCTGCTGCGGCACCGGTTATCTGGCGGGCTTGCTGACAGCCCGCGGATATCGCGTGACCGGCATTGACGCTTCATCCGCGATGATCGGCCATGCCCGCGCCCATGTGCCCGATGCGGAGTTTCATGTTTGCGATGCTACGGCATTCCGTATGCCCGGCCGATTCAGCGCGGCCGTCTCCACTTTCGACAGCCTCAATCACATTTTGAACACGGCGGACCTGGACGCTGCGTTCCGCAACACTGCCACCGCGCTGAAGCCGGGCGCGCCCTTCGTTTTCGACATGCTGCTGGAAGGCGCGTACCAAACGGGCTGGGCCGAAGCTTTCACCATTGTCCGCGACGACCACGCCCTGCTGATTTCAGGTTCGGGCTACGATTTTCGGCGACGCGTGGCCCGATGCACGATCACGATGTTCCGGCTTTTGGACAATGCATGGCGCCGCTCGGACGCGCAGATTCAGGAGCGCTGTTACTCGCATGAGGAGATCGATGCCGCGCTGGCCGGCGCCGGCTTCGTGGAAACGGCCTGCTACGATGCCCGCGACCTGGGCATGGCCGGGCAACTGGGCGAGGGGCGCGTGTTCTTTGTCACGAAAAAAGGCTGACTACGGCAGCACGGTTTCGAGGGGTTGCGGGGCTTCCTGCTTGTGCTTGCAGTCGGCGTTGGGGCACTGCCACACGGGGCCGGCTTTGAGCCACTTCTCCACCATGTAAGGGCTGCCGCACTCGGGGCACTTCTCGGCCACCGGCTTGCCCCAGGCGACGAAGGTGCAATCGGGGTAGCGGTTGCAGCCGTAAAACGTCTTGCCCTTCTTGGAACGCCGCTCGATGATTTCGCCTTCGGAACAATCCGGGCACTTCACCCCGATGGTTTTCTGCTTCACATACTTGCAGGTGGGGTAAGTGCTGCAGGAGGTGAATTCGCCAAAGCGCCCGGTCTTCAGCACCAGATTATTGCCGCACTGCGGGCACTTCTCTTCGAGCGGCTGATCGGGTTTGGTCTGCGTGCCGCCAATTTGTTTGGTGGTATTGCAGTCGGGGTATCCGGAACAGGCCAGGAAGGTGCCGAAACGGCCCTTCTTCAACACCATCGGGCGTCCGCAATTTTCGCAGGACTCCTCTTCCGCCTGCTCGCTCAAGTCGGCTTTGTCCAGGTCCGGCAGATCGACGGTTAACTCCCGGGTATACGTGCAAAAATCTTCTTTCCTCCGCCAGGACAACGTGACGCCGTCGGCTGTGTCCTGCAGATCCAGGTTGTAAAACTCGTTCATCTGAGGATACCGGGCCTGAATCTTTTCCAGACGTGCCTCAATCGTTTTGCGGTCTTTGAGCCGCTGCTTGGCAAATGCCTTCTCGGCACTCTTCAGGACCGCTGCGATTTTTTTGGCGAAGGGGGGGCCGGTGACAAATTTGCCGTGCTCGTACTGGATCGGCACCTCGGGATACCGGCCCTGAATCTTGGCGACCTTGTTGAGAAGCCGAACCTGTTGCCGGCCAATCTCTGCCTCCAACTTCTTCAAGTCGGCTTCCGCGCTCTTGGAGGAGAAGTCGGGATAGCCGCTGCAAGCGATAAAGCTTCCGTGCTTGCCCCACTTGATCACCAGCGGCTTGCCGCACTTCTCGCAAATCAAGTCGGTGGGCTTCTCCATCCGCTTGATGTTGGTCATGTGCTCTTCGGCGTGCTTGATGTCCTTATCGAAGCGCTCGTAAAACTCGCCCATGGCAGCGCGCCAATCGAGCTTGCCGTCCTCGACATCGTCAAGTTCCTGCTCCATGCGCGCCGTGTAACTTACGTCGAAAATGTCGGCGAAGCTTTCGAGCAGAAGGTCGGTCACGACCATGCCCAGCTCGGTGGGCGTAAACCGTCCGCCTTCTTTCTGAACGTACTCGCGCTCCTGAATGGTGGAAAGGATCGACGCGTAAGTGGAGGGCCGGCCCACGCCGTCCGATTCCAGGCGCTTCACCAGCGTGGCTTCGTTGTAGCGCGGCGGCGGTTCGGTGAAATGCTGCTCTGGCCTGATGGCCTCGAAGCGCAGAGTCTCGCCCGCGGTCACGACCGGCAGGCGATGCTTCAGCTCCTCATCTTCCTCATCATTCTGGTCTTTGCCTTCCTGATAGACCTTGAGAAAGCCGTCGAACTTCTGCACGCTGCCAGTGGCGCGAAACGTATAGTCCACGCCGTTCTTTCCCTTGGCAACCACGTCGATGGTGGTCTGGTCGAAAAGCGCCGGCATCATCTGGCAGGCCACGAAGCGGTTCCAGATTAACTTGTACAGCTTCATCTCGTCTTCGGCCAGGTACTTTTCCACCACCTCCGGAGCGTACGCCATGGAGGTGGGCCGGATAGCTTCGTGCGCGTCCTGCGCATCCTTCTTCGATTTGTAGACGTTGGGCGATTCCGGCAGGAAGTTCTTCCCGTAGCGCTCCGCGATATAGTCGCGTGCGTCGCGCACAGCGTCATCGGAAATGCGCGTGGAATCGGTACGCATGTAGGTGATCAGGCCTACGGCTCCTTCCCTGCCCATCTCGACGCCTTCATATAGCCGCTGCGCCAGTATCATGGTGCGCTTCACGCTGAACGGCAGCTTGCGGGACGATTCCTGCTGCAACGTGGAAGTAATGAACGGGGCTACCGGGTTGCGTTTCTTTTCGCGCGTGCCCACGGACTTGACAATGTAGTCCGCTCCCTTAATCTGCGCCAGGAGCTCATCGGCTGCTTCCTTGCCGCCGATCTCGGGCGTTTCGTCGTTCAACTTAAAGAGGCGCGCGCTCAGCAGGGGCGGCTTTCCGGCCGCAAGATCGACGTCGACGGTCCAGTATTCCCTTTTCTGAAATGCGCGTATCTCGCGTTCGCGCTCCACGATGACGCGCAGGGCCACCGTCTGCACGCGTCCCGCGGACAGGCCGCGCCGCACCTTGTCCCACAGCAGCGGCGAAATCTTATAGCCCACCAGCCGGTCAAGCACGCGGCGCGCCTGCTGCGCATCCACCAGATGAATGTTCACCTGGCTCGGCTTTTCGAAGGCCTTATCGATGGCCTTCTTGGTGATCTCGTTAAACATCACCCGGAAAAACTGCGGGCCTTTATCGCCTTTACCCGTCAGTTCTTCCTGCAAGTGAAAACAGATGGCTTCGCCCTCGCGGTCAGGGTCAGCCGCCAGGTAAATTTCCTTCACCGTCTTGGCGGTTTGCCGCAGCTCTGCGATGAGCTTCTTCTTTCCTTCGATGACCTCATAGTGCGGCTCGAAGCCGTGTTCGACATCCACCGACAGATCGTTCTTCGGAAGATCTTTGATATGACCGAGCGAAGCTTTGACTACAAATTCTTTACCCAGGTATTTGTTGATGGTCTTCGCCTTTGCAGGCGACTCCACGATTACAAGAGCCTTTGGCATATTGAGAAGTTCAGAATGCGGCACCCTCAGCCGCTACCACACTTTAACAAAGTTCTTTCCCGGAAGTTGTTTTACCAGGCCCAGCATTTCCAATTCGAAGAGCGCGGCTATGAGCTCGGAAGGCGACGTATCTTCCACTTTTTCAAGCAGATCATCCAAGTGTATGGCGGTATCTACCTGCAGAGCTTCAAGCGCTCGCCGGGCGGTGGCGTCCAACTCCGGAGACGGGCTATTTAATAATGATGCTTGCCGACCCGCTTCGGATGCACCATCCTCGCCCAGAATCTTCTGCCGCCCTCGTTCAATTAGATGCCGGCGGGATTCGGGCGGCAGTTCCGCGACCACGTCGTTCCAGTCCTGAACGATCTTAGCACCCTGTTTAATCAATAAGTTAGGACCCCAACTGAGCTTGGACGTAATGTTGCCGGGGACCGCGAAGACTTCGCGCCCCTGATCGATCGCCAGCTTGGCGGTGATGGCGGAGCCGCTATACTGGGCGCCCTCTACCACCAGCACCCCCACGCTGACCCCGCTGATGATGCGGTTGCGGATCGGGAAATTTTGCGGGAATGCCGTGGCTCCCATCGGAAATTCCGAGACAATCAGCCCTTTGGCGGCCAGTTCCGCCGCGAGTTTGCGGTTCTCCGAAGGATAGACCACATCCACGCCGCAGCCGAGCACGGCCACCGTATCGCCGCCCGCCGCGAGGACGCCCTTGTGCGCTGCCGTGTCGATGCCGCGCGCCATCCCGCTGACGATGGTGAGACCCGCATGGGCCAGATCGGCGGAGAGCCGCTCGGCAACGGCAAGACCGTACGGCGTGGGCCGCCGCGTGCCCACCACTCCCAGCGCGAGCGATTGAAGCAAATCCACGCGGCCGCGGGCGAACAGCAGCATCGGCGGATCGAAGATTTCGCGTAACAGCTGCGGATAGCGCGGGTCACTCATGGTGATCACCGCGGCGCCGGCGGCGAGCATTTTTTCCTGTTGCACGACGGCGTCTTCGAACGTGCATCCGCTGGCGATCGACTGCGCCACCGCGCCGCTCAGACCAGCAGCTTCGAGTTCGCTCCGCGACGCGCGAAAGATGGCCTGCGGGGTTCCCAAGCGATCCAGCAGTTTTCCCGAGGTTCTGGTGCCCAGACCCGGAATCAGTTTAAGAGCCAGCCAGTGAAGTTCCTCTTCGCGGCTGAGAACAGGCGAAAGCATGAAGTGGTACTAACTGAACAAAACGATAACACAGTTCGTGGAGCGGCCTTCAGGCTGCCATGCCCGTATTCATGCGGGCATGGCCGCTTTTTACTGAGAACTTCCCCCCTGTGGTCCCACTACTTTTTGTGAGTTTCCACTCCCGCCGCCTGCCGCACTGGCAACCCGAAGGCAAGTCCCTGTTTATTACCTGGCACTTATATGGCAGCCTGCCTCATAACCACTACCCGCCACCTCAATCCCTTAGCGCCGGGCAGGCTTTCGTGTGGATGGACCGGTATCTGGACCAGGCTCGCTACGGCCCAACATGGCTGAAGCGGAACGCTGTCGCTCTAATCATGTTAAACGCACTGAACGCCGGAGCTGCAAAACTAGGTCATTACGACCTCCACGCCTATTTGATTATGGCCAACCACGTTCACGTGCTGGTAACGCCCCACGTCAACCCAAGCACTATGCTGCATTCATTAAAAGGCTTTTCCGCGCGTGAGGCGAACAGGCTCTTGGGTCGCACAGGCGAGCCTTTCTGGCAGAGCGAGTCTTATGATCATTGGGTACGCGACCAGCGGGAATTCGATAGAATTCGGCGATATATTGAGAATAATCCGGTCAGCGCCGGACTGGTTTCGACGCCTGAGGATTATCGCTGGTCTAGCGGCTTTGCCGGCTCGATAGCCGACATTGCAGGCTGAAGAGCCTGCTCCACGGATACACTAGAGGTGTGGCCCGTCAGGAAGCTCCGTTCTTCGAAGGCAAAGAGCCGGTTCTGATTTACATTGCTAAAAAGTTGAAAGACGCGCTGCAGTTGGAATCCATCTTCACTCAAGCCGGTGTGGATTATGGCGTTGAGGCCGATGAATACCGCGGCGGAGTGATTTTCCGCAGCGTCCGCGCAGGTGCTTTTTTTTACGTACTGCCCGAAAGCATGGATCTTGCAATACAGGTGCTGCATCGAAACGGGTACAGGCCTTACGATCCACTGATAAACTGAAGTGCGGTTTTTATGCGGACCATCACAGATATTGGCCACGCTCTTTACCAGGCCCGCCAACAGACCGACGAGTTGTTCCGCTTGGTGCGCGCCGATTCACTTTATGAGCGGCCCATCCCCGAGCGGCATCGCATCGTCTTTTACATCGGTCACCTGGAAGCCTTCGACTGGAACCTGATCGCGCGATATGCGCTCGACGTGCCTTCGTTTCACCCCACGTTCGACCGGCTGTTTGCTTTTGGCATTGACCCGCCACCTGGGGAACTGCCGTCGGATCAGCCGTCGGACTGGCCGACGCTGGCTGAAGTGGAGCGCTACAACCACCGCACGCGGGACGCGATCGATGACTTGCTGGCCAGCGTGCCCGACCAATTGCTGCATGTGGCCATTGAGCACCGGTTGATGCACGCGGAGACTTTGGCATACATCATTCACCAGTTGGATTACGACAGAAAAGTGGTGCAGCCGGCCCGGTCGGCAGCCGGATTTCCAAGCACTGCGCGGATGATGGAAGTAGGGCCCGGGAGTGCGAGGTTGGGACTGGACAGCGGCTTTGGCTGGGACAACGAGTTTAAGGCCCACACCGTCCAGGTTCCCGCTTTCGCCATCGGTCAGTACAAAGTGACCAACGCGGATTACTTGAAGTTTGTGGATGCGGGCGCCGAACCGCCATTTTTTTGGACGCGGCGCGAGGATGGCTGGTGGTATCGCGGTATGTTCTCCGAATTTCCGCTGCCTCCGGACTGGCCCGTGTACGTGACGCATCGCCAGGCCGAGGCCTATGCAAACTGGCGCGGCATGCGGTTGCCAACCGAGCCCGAGTGGCACCGTGCGGCCGAGAGAGCCCGGCCGTCGCGCAATGTGGATTTTCGATACTGGGACCCCATTCCGGTTACAGCGGATGACGAAGGCTCAGCCGGCATTTCGCAGATTACCGGCAACGGGTGGGAGTGGACATCCACACCCTTCGCCCCCTTCCCCGGGTTTGAGCCATTTCCGTTTTACGCCAATTATTCGGAGCCGTTCTTCGACGGCCGCCACTATGTGCTGAAAGGCTCGTCACCCCGCACGGCGGCCTGCTTTCTGCGGCCTTCGTTTCGTAACTGGTTCCGACCGTCGTATCCTTACATCTACGCCACGTTCCGCTTGGTAGAGGGAGAAGGAGCTTCCTGATGTACGCCGAAGCCCTGGACGATGAATTTGCGCGAGAAGTTCGCGCGGGCCTTACCCGCGCGGAACAGAAGACCCTGCCCTGCCGCTACTTGTACGATGACATCGGTTCGGCGCTCTTCGAAGCCATCACCTTCCTGCCGGAATACGGCCTCACCCGCGCCGATGCGCGCGTGATCCAGGCCTGTGCCGGCGAACTGATTGATAACCTGCCCCCCGGCGTGGCAGTAGCGGAACTGGGAAGCGGCACCGGCACCAAAACCAGGACCATCCTCAAGGAACTGCGCCGGCGGCAGCCGGTGGAATATTACCCTATCGATGTCTCGGCGGCGGCGCTGGCCAAATGCGCGCAGGAATTGGCCGAGTTGGCCGATGTCTTTCCAATGGAGACCAGCTATTTGGAAGGCTTGCGCCGCGTCACGGAACGGCGCGTCCCAGGCCAGGCTCTGCTGGTGCTCTTTCTGGGAAGCACGATTGGGAATTTTGAGCCGGAGGCGGCCATCGATTTCCTGTATACCGTCCGCCGGACGCTTTCGCCCGGCGACGCGCTGCTGCTGGGCACGGACCTGGTAAAGCCCGCGGCGCAACTCATCCAAGCTTACGACGACCCGACCGGCGTCAACCGGGCCTTCAACCTGAACCTGCTGGGGCGGATCAACCGGGAGTTGGATGCCGATTTCGACCTGCGCCAGTTCGAGCATGAGATCCGCTACGACCAGAAACGCCAGCGCATCGAAATGCACCTGCGCTCGCGCGTACGTCAGGTTGTGCACGTCCGCGGGGCAAGAATGGTGGTGGAGTTCGCGGCCGGCGAGACCATCTGGACGGAAGGCTGCCACAAGTTCAGTCCGGATCAGATCTGCGCCATGGCCCGCGCCACGGGGTTCCGGCTGGGCCGGCAGTGGATTGACGAAGAGTGGGGCTTTGCAGAGAGTCTACTGGTGCTGTAGCGCCGGCGATCTTAGGACAAGGCACCGGCGGCGAAGACCGCCGGCGTTACCGTGCGACCTAATCCAGGTCTATGTCGCGCTTGGGAGGCGTCAGGTCGGGGTTCTCCTTGGCGCGTTTGAAGAGCTCGTCGAATTTCTTTTCCAGCACCTTGCCGTGGTTTTTTTCGGCTTCGAAACTCTTCTGGAACACCTGTTCGCGGCGGGCGCCCTCGCCTTTCAGTTTGGCCACCTCTGCCGCCAGATCTTCAATCGGCGGCGGCTTCACGGGGACTGTATGCGCAATTACGGCGCGGGTTTCGGGATCGATCTTGAGCACCGTCTTGCAACACGGGCATTCGACGTCGAACATGCCTTTGACCATAGCACTATCGTAATCGAGATTGGCGGCCGGGGGATTTAAGCCTGGACCTGTCGGATTTGACAGGCCCAGGAAGAGACGCTTGTGAGGAAATTGTGGATAGTTAGAAGGAGTTTATGCGAGGTGACTGGTTGGGCAGGATTTGAAGTCGGGGGTCAACCGTCTCTACCTGGGTCTGATTGAATTTAGTCACGCCGTCTCTATAGCAATCGTCTCGCCAAACCGGAATTTATCTTGGCGCGGGCCAATAGCTAAATTTGGGAAGCAGATAGCTTAACAAGCAACGCGGACCTGGGCGCGCGAGTGTATGCAAAATTGGCACCCATGTGTCAACTTTCTTTCTTGAATGTCAACTTTGAATGTCAGACTTGATCAACGGGGCGTGTCTGGAATGACACTGGGCGGCCGGGATACCTTACCCTTGAAGGCCTCGTCCACTGAAACATTGTTGTTGTAAAGGGTCTGGCCGGTGGCGCGGTCCAATTCTACTTTGGCTTTGGAGTAAGCGCTGGTGGCCGCCACTACGTTCGATTCGGCAGTAGTCAAGTCGCGCTGAGTCAGGATCACGTTGTAAGTGGTGGACACGCCCATTTCCAGTTTCTTCTGCTCGGCCTCTACAGTCTGCTGCTGCAGCACGCGCTGCTTGAGGGCGGACTCATACTGGGCCCGGCTCTGCTGCACGCCGATGACGGCGTTCTGGACTTCCAGGCGAACCTGGTTTTCCAGCCTCTGGGCGCCGATCTGTTGCTGCCGCAAAGCCAACTGGCTGTTAATCAGGTCGGCCTGGGCCGCGCGATTGCGTATCGGAACATTTAAGTTGAAACCTATCGCGTAGTTCGGGAAGTTGCGCGCAAAGAGTTGTGAAAGCACGGTTCCATAGCCGCCGTTGAAGAAAGCCGTGGGCGTGCGCGGGGCGCCGCCTACCTGCGGCACCGGGTTTATCTGGCCGGCCAGGCCGTTGTTGCTAAGGGAACCTACTAGATCCAGAGTGGGCAGCAGTTCATTCCTGGTCCCCCTGATACCGATTTCCTGATTCTGAATCATCATGCGGAATTGCGACATCTCGGGCCTGGAGGCGAACGCCTGGGCCACCATATCCTGTATGGGTGCGATGGCTTCCACATCCGGCACCCGAATGTGGTCGATCGGAATAATATGCGCGGAAGCCAACGCCGGATTCAGCACGCCGGTGCGGCTGAGCGCGGTCTTAAGAATCATCTCCTGCTGAAGCAGTTGCGTCTGTGCCACGGTGAGGGCCTGCTGGGAGGCGGCGATTTCCGCCTGCGCGCGCACGATTTCGATGGACGCCAGAGTACCCACTGCAACCTGCTTCGTATTGTCCGCCAGCAGCCTCTCATCGGCGGCCAGGGCATCGCGCTGCACGCCCACGTTCTGGTTGTAGCTGACCAGGTCCCAATAGAGGTCCATCACCGCGGCCACCGTGGTAATCACCTGCGCCTTGAAGGTGAGGTCCGAAATCTCACGGTTGTTCCGGGCGATGCGGATCTGGCGGGTGTTGAGCGCGGCGCCGAAACCTTGCAACAGGTGCTGCGTGACGGTAAGAGAAAGCGAACCGTTGGTGACCGGGCTGAAATCCGAACGCGCGCTGTTGGTGACGATGGAGTTGTTCGAGAGTCCCAGGTTCACAAGGGTGCCCGAACTGAGGTTCTGCTGCACACCAACCGAGGAAAGATCCTGGCGCTGGATCAGCGAATTGGTTCCGGTAAGGAACGAACTGGTTTGGGGGCTTGTCTGGTGCGCCCAGGAGAGGCTGCCGATCAGCGCCGGGTCGAAACTGGGAGGCACTGGCCCAACCGCGGTGGTAGCTGGAACCAACAGGCCCTGCAGTCCGGCCGAGGGCGGGGCGCCGGTGACGCTTGCCGGCCCCGCAAAAACGCTGGTCGGAACGGGGGCCGCAAACGAACCACCAGCCTGCGCCTTCAGCAGGTTGGTGTCGGCGATCTGCGGCGTGTAGCGTTGCAGTTCGATATCCAGATTGTTCTCAAGCGCCAGCGCAATCGTGTCCGGCAGCGAAAGGTAGAGATTACCGCCGCGGATCAGGGATTCGAGGCGGGTTGAATTATTCAGGTTGACCGGCGGCGCAAGTCTCGCGCGATAGGGACCGGTAAGGGAACCCAAAATGCCACGCTCGCTGACTGGGGCCTGGGGATTCTGATCGCTGGCCGTGTTCGGTGTTTGGCCTGCCGAGTTCGGCGAATTCTGGCTGGGTGGGCTTGGGGACTGATCAGCCGCAAAACTTCCGGCCGGCGTCAGCAGCGTCAGAACACAAAGTATGGCGATATTGGCTCGAATTCCGTCCATGTTTGAAAGTCTCCGGGCAACCGTCGAGGAATAACTGCCGGTTGCGTTTATCTCCAATGGTATAGTAGGCGTTTGTGACGCCGCAAGCTGAATCGGTTCTGGAATTATTTCGATCTACCGGCGCCTACCTCCAAGGCCACTTCCAGCTGACCAGCGGATTGCACAGCGCCGAGTATCTGCAATGCGCGCGGGTGTTGCAACATCCGGCCGCGGCGGAGAGACTGGGCCGTCTTCTGGCGGAGGAGCTGCGCACGGTGGAATCCGGAAAAATCGGCGTGGTGGTTTCGCCGGCGATGGGCGGGTTGATCATCGGGCACGAAGTGGCGCGGGCCCTGGGGGTGCCGCACATTTTCACAGAGCGCGATCCCAAGACCCGCAAGATGTTGCTGCGCCGGGGCTTCACCGTGGGGCATGGTGAGGTGGCAGTGGTGATTGAAGATGTGATTACCACCGGCGGCAGCACGCGGGACGTCATCGAAGTGCTGTGCGCGGCGGGCGCCAATGTGCCGGCGGCGGGTTCCATCATCGATCGCAGCGGCGGCCATGCCGATGTGGGCGTCCGGCGCGTGGCGCTGGCCACGCTTCAGGTGGCGGCGCATTATCCGGATGCGTGCCCGCTGTGCAAGCTCGGCATTCCCGTGGTGAAGCCCGGCTCGCGCCCAACCTGATGCGCCGCATCCGCATCGAACTGGCCTACGATGGCGGCGGGTTTCATGGATGGCAGGTGCAGCCCGGCCTGCCCACGATTCAAGGCATCCTGGAAGAAATCGTTTCCGGCATGGAAGGCAAGCCCGTGCATGTGGCCGGGTCGGGCCGCACCGACGCCGGCGTGCATGCGCTGCGGCAGGTGGCGGCGTTCACCATCGCCAACCCCATCCCGCTACCCAATTTGCGCCGCGCGGTGAATCGCCTGCTGCCCCCCGCCATCCGGGTGATTTGCGCGGAAGAAGTGCATGCCGATTTTCATCCGCGCTTCGATGCCAGGTCCAAAACTTACGAATATCGCATCCAGCGGACCGAAGTTTGTAGTCCTTTCGAGTGGGCCTATGTGCATCATTACCCCTACCCGCTGCGTGAGGAAGCCATGATTCAACTGGCGGCGCTGTTCGAGGGCGAACACGATTTTACGCCATTCGCGGCATCGGACGATCGCGACTCCGAGGGAAGAAGCAAAGTCCGGACGGTCTTCTCGTCAGTGCTCGAGCGGCGTGACGGGCAACTGGTTTATCGCATCCGGGGCAGCGGGTTCCTGAAGCACATGGTCAGGAACATTGTAGGCACTTTGATCGAAGCCGGGCGCGGGAATTTGGAGGATCCGACCGCGCTGCCTGGGCGTTGCGGGGCAACGGCGCCGGCCAAGGGCTTGTTCCTGGTGGAAGTGGAGTACTAAACGCTGCGTTGGCGACGCACGTTAAGCAACAATCCGGGCGCAGACGGCGTCTATACGTCGATGCTGTCTGCGCTCGAAAGCACTTTGCAGGATGCCCGCTACGCGATTCGCGGGCTCATCCGGAATCCCGCCTTCTCCCTGACAGCGATCCTGGGGGCCGCCCTCGGCATCGGCGCCACCAGCGCGGTCTTCAGTGCGGTAGATCCGATCCTCTTTCGGGCGCTTCCATACGCGGATGAAAACCGGCTGGTATCGGCTGGGATGATGGCGCCGCTCGACACTAATGAATTCCTGTTCGCGGAGCCGTATTTCAATTTGCGCCACCATCCCGGACCTTTCGAAGAGGTGACGGCGTTCCAGGCAGGCAACATCGCCACCGATCTTACCGAAGGCAATCCAATGCGTTTGCGCGCTCTGCGGATCGAAGCCAATTTCTTGCACGTCTTCGGCATCCGGCCGCTCGCCGGCCGCGCCTTCAGGCTGGAAGAGGACCGCCCCGGCGGACCCCGCGTGGCCATGATCTCCTATGGGTTATGGCGCAGCCGCTTCGCCGCCGATCCGCGGGCGGTGGGACGAACGCTCTGGCTGGATGGCGTGCCGGCGGAGGTTGTCGGCGTCCTGCCCAAAGACTTCGAGATGCCGACGCTCACACCGGCCGATGTCCTGCTGCCGCTGGCGCTAAACCAGGCCAGCGAGCGCTCCGGCCGTGCCCTGCGCGTCTTCGCACGCCTGAAACCCGGCATCACGGTGCGGCAGGCAGCGGCCGAACTGCAGCCGCAGTTCCAGCAGGCGCTCATGACGGTGCCCCCACAATTTCGCAAAGAAATCTCACTCCGCGTTCGGCCGGTGCGCGACCGCCAGGTGGGCGATGTGCGGGCGGCATCGCTGGCACTGTTCGGCTCCGTTCTTGCCGTGCTGCTTATCGCCTGCGCCAACATCGCCAGCCTGCTGCTGGCGCGCGCCACGGCACGCGAGCGTGAACTTGCCGTGCGCACAGCGCTGGGCGCTTCCCGCCTGCGCCTGGTGCGGCAATCTCTCACCGAAAGCCTGCTGCTGAGCGCCATCGGCGGCGCAGTGGGCTGCGCTCTGGCCTGGGCGCTGCTGCGTGGCTTTATCGCCATTGCGCCCGCGGGGCTGCCACGCCTGGAAGAAGCTTCCATTGACGGGCGAGTGCTGCTGTTCACTTTTGGGGCCGCGCTGGCCGCGGGTTTGCTCTTCGGCATCGTGCCCGCACTGCGCCGGCCCGGCTCCATACCCTTGGGGGGCTGGCATGCCACGGTGCGCTCTCGCGGCGGAATGCGCTCCGCGCTGGTAACCCTGGAAATCGCCTTTTCCATGGTGCTGTTGACGGCCGCCGGGCTGCTGCTGCACAGCTTGTGGAAACTCGAAAGCGTTCCGCTGGGCATGCAATCCGACCATGTGCTCACTGCCCGATTCGTACTGGGCCGCCAGCGTTACAGCAGCGATGCGCAACAATTGGCATTCTTCAATGAGCTGGAGCAGCGCTTGGCCGCCGCGCCCGGTTTGGAGGCAATGGCCATCGCCGATTCCATGCCTCCCTCCGGGGGAACGCGCGGACGCCCGCTGGCGGCTATCGACATCGAAGGCCAACCACACCGGCCGGAAGGGACCGGGGGCATGGTGGCATGGCGTTACGTCACGCCCGGATATTTCGCGGCGCTCGGAATCCCCATTGTTCGCGGGCGGCCATTCACGGAGCAGGACCGCGATCCACCCGCATTCGTGGCCATCCTCAGCGAGTCACTGGCGCGGCGCATGTTTCCGCATCAAGATCCGATCGGCAAGCGGATACTCAAAGGACCGCAGGGCCAATGGACCACCGTAATCGGAGTTGCCCGCGACGTGACCAACCTGGGTGCACTCCGGCAAAGCTGGCCGGAGTATTACATCGTGCGAAAACACTCGCCCGATTTCAATTTCCAGAACCAGGAGCCGCCCATCGGCTGGCGCTCCGCTATTGTGATCGCGCGCACGCCCCTCGATCCGAAGCTGGCGGCAACTTCCATACGCGCCATCCTCGGCTCGCTCGATGTGACGTTGCCTGTGGAGATCGAGACTATGCACCAGCACCTGCGGGATATCGATGAAAGGCCGCGCTTTTATGCGGTCCTGCTGGCGGTTTTCGCGGCCATGGGCGTGATGATCGCGGCGGTAGGGTTGTTCGGCGTGATGTCGTTCCTGGTGGCGCAGCGAACGCGTGAGATTGGTGTGCGCATGGCCTTGGGCGCCACGCCCGGGCGCATTGTGCGCATGACGCTGGCTTCAGCTGTACGCTGGACCGCAGCAGGAATTTTGCTTGGCGCCGGTGGGTCGCTGGCGGCCGCGCGCCTGCTGCGCTCGCTGCTGTTTCAAATAGAACCGGGCGATCCTGTGGCGGTGAGCGCCGCCATTGCCGTCTTGTGCGCGGTAGCGCTGGTGGCGGCTGTGGCGCCTGCACGCCGCGCCTCAAAGCTCGATCCTGGTCTTACGCTGCGCCAGGAATGAAGTTCGCGCACTTCTCTCGGAACCTGCCTGCGCGCTACAATTAGAATTGATGCGACTGGAATTGATGCGACCGGAATTGATCCGACGTGGCCTCTGTTTGATGTCGTTGATCGGCGCGCTGGTCCTGGTGCTGGGCGCCGCCGACAAGGTTCAGACCGAAACCATCCGGGGGAAACTGATCGTGCGCTCAGGAAAGGCGTCCGCCATCGAAACCCCGGAGCATAAGCTGATCGCCGTGGATGGCGATGCCCCCACCCACAAGGTGCTCAACGATAAGCGCGTCAACGGGTTCGAAGTGGAGGCTCGCGGCCACTTCACCGCCCCGGACCGGTTCCTGATCAATCCGCAGCACACCCACTCGCTGATGGTCCGCCAGGACGGCAAGCTCAAAATGGTCACCTACTGGTGCGACGTCTGCTCCATCCGCGCGTATGCCCCCGGGCCCTGTGTGTGCTGCCAGAGGGAAACCACCCTCGATCTGCGCGACCCGGACGACATTCAGTGATTGGCTATTCCGCCACCTGTACCCTGGTTGATGGAATCGAAGTGGTGCAACTGGCGGATGCCGCGCGCCAAATGGAAGTGTCGATCGCCATCGGGGTGGGAAACATGGCCTATGAGCTCAAGGTGGGTGGCGGGAACTTCCTGTGGTTCCCCTTTGAGAGCCCCGCTGCGTTGCGCGAGCATCCCAAGTTTTGCGGTATTCCCTTCCTCGCGCCGTGGGCCAACCGTCTGGACAGCGACACGTATTGGGTGAACGGCAACCGCTACACGCTGAAACCCGAGATCGCCAATTTCCGGCGCGATCCGAACCGGAAACCGATCCACGGCTTACTGAACTATTCCCGGGACTGGAGCTTGATTTCGGCCGCCGCCGATGAACGCTCGGCCCATGCCGCCAGCCGCCTGGAATTCGGAAATCATCCGGACCTGATGGCGCAGTTTCCCTTCGCCCACACCATCACCATGACGTACCGGCTGGCGGAAGGCGTCCTGGAAGTGGAAACCACGCTTCAAAATCACGCCCGGGAACCGCTGCCGGTGGCCATCGGCTACCACCCTTATTTCCAGTTGCACGACAGCCATCGCGATCAATGGAAAGTTCATCTGGCCGCGCGCGATCACCTGGTACTGAGCGATCAGTTGATTCCGACGGGCGAGCGCAAGCCCGTGGAATTCAGCGACCCGCATGGGCTTGACTCGGGACCGCTCGACGATGTTTTCGGCAACCTGATTCGTGGAGCCGACGGGCGGGCGCGGTTCTGGGTGCAGGGACAGAAGGAGCGGGTCACGGTTGCGTACGGTCCCAAATACCCGGTGGCCGTGGTTTTCGCGCCCACGGGCCGGGACTTCATCTGCTTTGAGCCGATGGCCGCAGTCACCGATGCCTTCAACCTGGCGCATGCCGGCGTGTATACGGAATTGCAGCGCGTGCCGGTGGGCGGAGAGTGGCGCGAAAGTTTTTGGATTGAAGTAGCGGCGGCTTGCTGACGCGCGCCTCTCTGCTTGGCGCAGCCGGAGACGACAGGCGAAACCGCCGAATGCCGCATAGTTTTCCCAAACTCGGACACTCTTTCCCGGTAGCGCCGGCAATCTTGTTGCCGGTGGGTTATTCGGCATCCGGCAAGGACCGGCAACAAGATTGCCGGCGCTACCAAAAACTAAGTGACATTGGGCGAAACCGCCTGCCCCACCTTTGTGCGACTTGCCGGTCGCAACTTATCTGAAATTCTCCACCAGCATCAGGTTCGTCTGGCTCTGGTCCACCCTGGGATACAGAATGTACTTGCCGTCCGGCGATACCGAAAACGTGCCGCCGCTCTGCATGTCCATGCTTCTCATGCGATAGGCGACGGTGCTTTTCCTGGTTGCGAAGTCGTAGAAAGAGACCACCATGGCGCGCGCGTTGCGCTCGAACTCAATGTAGTAAATGCCCTTCCTGGTGGGCTGAATAGTGGTGGCCCAGAACGAATCGTGTTCGGGGATGATGGCTTCTTCTGCTTCTCCGCCAGCTACAGGAACGCGCCAGTAGGAGCGGCGCGACCGGAAGTAGACGAACTTTCCGTCCGCCGATTCCACGGGCTGCAGCGGCGCCCCTTTGCTGGGCCAGCGCTTGCGGATTGCCTCCCTCCGCCGTGGCTTTCCAGATCTGGCCCCGGGATTGAAAATAGATCCACTTGCCGTCGTTCGAAAACGACGCGTTGCTTGCATTCAGCAGCACACGCTTGGGTTTGCCGCCGGCAGCCGGGGCCACAGTATAGACTTCCTGCCCATGATCGGAGCTGGCATCGAAGACGAGGAGTTTTCCGTCGGGCGACCATCGCACACGGCCGATACTGGGGCCGGCGAGGCTGGTGACCTGAACACGGTTGCTTCCATCGGCGTTGCAAATGAAAACTTCATCGGTGCCGGTCTGGTCGGATACGTCGGCGATTCTCTTGCCGTCCGGCGAATACACTGGGGAAGTCTCGCGCCCGGAGGAACGGATCACGGGCCGCGCATCCGCGGTGGAATCGGGCGCCCCGGATAATGACGCGCGCCAGATAGCCGAGACCGTCGGGCTGTCGGTAAAGGCCAGCCGGTTCCGCCCGACCGCGGGATAGTAGGCCTGCCTGCCGCCGAGCGTATATTCCCTGGGGCTTCCGCCGTACGCCGGTACACGCCAGATGTGCCAGCCCCCGATTCGATTGGAGGAATAGACCAGGTCCTGCCCGTCTCGGGTCCACGCGATTCCGCGAATGCCGCGATCATCGAAAGTCAGGCGGCGCAGTCCTGTGCCGGAGAGATCGCAGAGCCAGATATCGGCGCCGCCATCGTTGCCGGTGCCGGTGTTGCGTACGAAAGCCAGGCTGCTACCGGTGGGCGAAACGGCTGGAGTGGAATCGCCCTGCGATCCTTCCGGTGGGGCCGTGATCGGCTGCACCTTTCCGGTGTCGATTGCGACCAGCACGATGGCGGGCAGTTTGTCGCCGCCTTGCACTACTGCGAGCGATTTGCCGTCAGGGGTCCACGAAACCGCGGGCAGCGGCTGACCAGCATCGGCGGCCGGGCCGAACTCTGCCACCTGGCGTTCGGCGCCGCCATCGGCCGGAATCACGATGCACGCTGTGCGTCCCTCTTCGATGCGCAGAAAGGCGAGCGTGCCGCCATCCGGCGACCAGACCGGGCCTATGTCGCTGGCTTCGCCCTTGGTCAACTGCTGGGGATTTCCCGACGGCAATTCGCGCACGAAAATGTGAAACGCGCTCACCTTCGACGCATCCCGCGCGCTGTATGCCAGGCGTCTGGCATCGGGCGAAAACGATGGATAGGCTTCTGAACCGGCCGCGCTCGAAAGCTGCGTCTTCTTCTGTGCCACCTGCGGGCCGCTGGCCAGCCGCGCCATCAACGTCACCACGGCTCCTACCGAGCAAAGCGCCAATGCCAGCATGACCGCCGGACGGCGGAAGAACGCGCCAGATGCCATAACTTGTATGGTATACGCTTAATACCGCCGCGGAGTTCAGTGATTCAAAAACGACCGTACCGCGGCATGCACTGTACCTTCAATCTGCATCCGGTATTTCAGCAGTAACGCGATCAGCGTCCCCGCCACCAGCACTTTCAATGTCAGGAACAGCCAGACATTCGCGTTGTAGACCGAGGGCGTCTTGAGCACATGGCGGCAGGCCCAGCACAGAGTATCCTGGCGTCCCAGAGATACCTTGCATCGTGGACACGTCTGGTGCAGGTGGATACTCACGTCTCCACTATAATAATGCAGTCAGCTATGCGGCGGCTTCGTTGGCGTTCAGCTTCACGGATACCAGGCGCGAGACGCCGGGCTCCTGCATGGTCACGCCGTAAAGCGCCTGCGCCGCTTCCATAGTGCGCTTGGAGTGCGTGATCACCACGAACTGGGTCTGGGCAGACATCTCTTTGAGCAGCCTGGTGAGGCGCGCGATGTTGGCTTCGTCCAGCGGCGCGTCCACTTCGTCCATGACGCAGAAGGGGCTGGGCTGGTACTTGAAGATGGCCATCAGGAGCGCGACGGCGGCCAGGGCCTTCTCGCCTCCCGATAGCAGCAGTACGTTCTGCAGGCGCTTGCCGGGAGGCGAGCAGACGATATCGATGCCGGAATCGGCGATATTTTCCTGATCGGTCAATCGCATTTCGCCGGTGCCGCCGCCAAACAGAGTCTGGAATCCGACGCGGAAATTGGCGTTGATGGCTTCGAAAGCCTCGGCGAATTTCTGGCGCGACACCTGGTCGATTTCCTGAATGGCCTTCTCGGTGTCGCGGATGGAATCGATCAGATCCTGCCGCTGGACGCTGAGGAAATCGTGGCGCTGCTGGGCTTCCTGGTATTCCTCCATGGCGGCGGCGTTCACGGCGCCCAGGCCCTCAATGCGGTTGCGCACCTCAAAGGCGGCCCGTTCGGCTTCGGCGATGGCATCGGTGTCGGGAACCGTGTCGCCGTCAGAGCCCAGTTCCACCACCGGACAGTTCAGCTCTTTGCGGCTGGTCTCGTCCAGGAATTTCAGTTCGGCCTGTTTGCGCACCAGGTCGATTTCAACCTGCGAACGCTTCTCATGGCATTCCTGCACGGACGCGCGCAAGACCTTGAGCTCTTCCTCATTGGCGCGAAGGGTCTCGCGCATGCCGGCTTCCTCGGAAGCCATCTGGTTGACGCGCGCTTCGAGGGTGGTGATTTGCTCCGCCAGTAGAACAGCCTTGCGATCGAGCTCAATGTTGTCCGCCAACAGGCGGGCGCGCTGCTCGCCCAGCCGCGCAATTTCAGGCGCGATGGCGTTGTGGCGGCTGGTGGTTTCATGGAGCTGCTGCTGCAGGCGGCCCATGGCGCTGCGCTCGCCGCGGTTGCGCTCCTCCAGAGCCGCCAGTTGCGCGCGGACAGCCGCATGCTCTTCGGCGATGGTGGCCGCCTGGCCTTCGAGCTTTTCCAGTTCCTGGCGCTCAGCTTCGAGAGCCTCTTCGCTTTGCGCGCGCAAACGCTCCTTCTCATCCACAGCGGCGCGATTGCGTTCCCGCTGCTCAACCGACTTCCCGGCATCGCGGCGCAGGCGCTCCAATTCCAGCCGCGCCACCGACAGCCGCGAGCCCGAGCGCGACAGATCTTCGCCCAGTTTGCGCATGTCGTGATCCAGGGCCACGCGGTCTTTCTCGCGGGCCTGCTGCAGCGCGCGCAGACGCTCCAGTTCGGTCTCGAGACCCGCGATCTCCTGGTTCAACCCGTCCTGGCGGCTCAACATCTGGTCGAGACTCGCCTGCCGGCCTTGCAGCTTGACGGTCAACTCGCGTGCTTCGCGCTTCATGGCCAGCGGGCCGGCGCCGGATTTCTTGCCTCCGGTGACCGTGTGGCCGTGGTAGCAGACGCCATCGGGCAACAGGAAGTAGAGGTGCGGATAGGAGACACTGCCAGGCGCTGGGCGGCAGCGCGATCCTCGGCCAGGAAGCAGAGCGAAACGCGCGGCAGCAGGTCCACCGCGCGATCTTTGAATCCGTTGGTCAGGCGCAGCGAATCGCTCAACCGCGCGGCGATTCCTGTCTCGGGTCCGATGGCCGGCTCGGGCAGATGCGCCTTTCCATTCACCCCCGGTTCGGGATGCACCAGGAAGGTGGCGCGGCCATCGAGTTCGGCGCGGATGAAATCCAGGCCGCTCTCGGCCTGCTGCCAGTTCTCCACCACCACATATTCCAGCTCTTCATGCAGGAATTCTTCGGCCGGTTTTTCGAACTGCGGATCCACTTCCACGAAGTCGGCCATCACGCCCATGGGCTTGAGATCGCCGGCCTTGCCTTTTTCGAGCGAGGCGAACAGGCGCTTGACGGATTCGGTGGTGTAGGTGCGATGCGCCAGCACCTGCTCGAGCGATTCCTTGCGGGCGCGAATCTGCGAAACCTCGGTCTTGAGACCGTCGATCTCGCGGCGCAATTCCACCGAGGCGCTGCGCCGCGCCGCCAGTTCCTCTTCGGTTCGGCGCCGCTCGCCGGTAACCGATTCCAGTTCAAGCTGGCGCTGGGCCACGGTTTCCGAAAGCTGCTTGCGGGCCAGATCGAGGCGCGCGATTTCGGCCGACGCCACCTCTTCCTCACGCGTGGAGCGGGCGGTTTCGCGATCGATGCCGGCCAGGTACTCGTCGATCTGCGCCAACTGATTCTTGAGCGTTGAGGCTTCGCCCAGCAAGCGCAGAATCACCTGCCTGCCGGCCTCGATGGCCTTTTCGCGCTCCCGCACCTTGAGCTGCAACTGCTCGCGCTGCTGGTTGGTTTCCATCATGCGCTCGCGGGCCTGGGCGATCTGCGCCTCAAGCGCTTCCACAGCCTTCTGGTGGCCGCCGATTTCCAGGTCGAGCGCGTTGAGACGGGCTTCGAGCTCCTGCGATTCCTTTTCGGATTGCGCAATCCGCTGCTCAATGGCGCCGCTCTCTTTGACCTGGGATTCCAGGCGGCCGCGCGTGCGCTCAGCTTCCACATGCATACCGGAAAGCTGCTGCCGCGCCGCGGTCAACTGCTGCTCCATTTCGTAGCAGACGGCCTGCTGGCGTTCGTGGGCCTGTTCCTTTTCCGTAACCTGATCGCCCAGTTGCTTCAGTTCCGCGGAGGCCAGGTTGAGGTTGATGGCGGTTTCGGCGGCATCGCGCTCCAGCAGGCGGAACTTCCCGGAAAGCACCACGCGCAGCCGCGTTTCCAGTTCGGCCTTGAGTTCGTTATAGCGCCTGGCCTTGGCAGCCTGGCGCTTGAGCGAATTGACCTGGCGGGTGACCTCTTCCAGAATGTCATACACGCGGGCCAGATTCTGCTTGGCGCCTTCGAGCTTGGCCTCGGCCAGGCGCTTGCGGGTCTTGAACCGCGTGATGCCGGCGGCTTCTTCGATGACGTTGCGCCGGTCCTGCGGTTTGGAACTGAGAATCTGGCCGATGCGGCCCTGCTCGATGATGGCGTAGCTTTCCGGACCCAGGCCGGTGCCCATGAAAATGTCCTGAATGTCACGCAGGCGGGCGGCGCGGCCATCGATCAGATATTCGCTTTCACCGGAGCGGAAGAGCCGGCGGGTGATGGTGATCTCGCTGGGCTTGGGGGGATGACCGTCGACGGGGACCGGACCCACGTGCCCGGCGGGGTCATAGACGTCGGGGTCGACCAGGGTCATGGTGACGTAGGCCATGCCGAGGGGCTTGCGGTCGCGCGTGCCGGCAAAAATCACGTCCTCCATGCGGGTTCCGCGCAGGCTCTTGGCGGACTGCTCACCCAGGACCCAGCTGATGGCATCACTGATGTTGGACTTGCCGCAGCCGTTGGGCCCGACGATGGCCGCGATGCCTTCGCCGTTGAAGCGAAGTTCGGTGCGGTCGCAAAAGGACTTGAATCCCTGAAGTTCGACGCGTTTCAGTTTCAGCAAAACATGCACCTCGCCTGGCTCGGGGGAGTTGTAACTATACTAAGCTCGCCGAACCAAAAAGTAAAGCACTTCTACCACAGTATCCAGTGGCTTCATTCTCAGACAACACATTATATAGTGCCATCTATCCGCCTTCTCCGGCTGACGGGCCGTAAATCGAGGGCCACCGGGGCTTACGTTTCTCGCGGAAAGCCCGCAGTCCTTCTTGAAAATCGGGGCTGGCGAAAACCTCGCGGCGAGCCCGCTGCGAAATCTCGCCCGCCTGCTTCCAATCCTTTCCCCTGGTTGCCTGGACGCAGCGGAGGCCGCTTTGTAGGGCGGTGGGGCTGGATTCGGCGATGGCGGAGGCGACTTCCAAACCACGGCTGGGCCCGGCGGCGCCGACAACCACCTGGTGGGCCAAGACCGATTTCCTGGGCCTCCCCTGCCCCAAAAATGCGGCCGGTCAGCGAAAGTTCCGTGGCGCGGCGCTCTCCGATGGCGGCGGCAACGGCCCGGAAAACCAGAAACGGCCACAGACCGAGGCGGATTTCAGTGAGGCCGAAGGTGGCGTCTTCGCTGGCGACCACGATGTGGCAATTGGCGACCAGGCCGGTTCCTCCTGCCAGGGCCGCCCCGTGAACCGCGGCCACCAGGGGCTTCGAAAGACGGGCGCCGATGGTAAACAACTGCTCATGGACCAGGCTGAGAGCGCCGTCGTCGACATGGTCGATTTCGTGGAGGTCCATGCCGGCGCAGAAGGATGGGCCGTTTGCGCTCAGCAGGATGGCGCCAATTTTGGGATCGCGGTCAGCGCCTTCCAGGGCTTCAACCAGAGCGCGGCAAAGCTCCAGATTGAGGGCGTTGCGCTTCTGCGGACGGTTCAGCGTAAGACGCAACAACCGGCCGTCTGAAACGGTGTGCACAGTGTCGCTCATGAGGTTTCGCTCCGTAGGCAGGCAGATAGCTTCGGCCGGCGCGCGGAGCTCACGCCGTTCCTAACAGTATAAACCTGAGGATGCGAGATTGCTACCGGTGAAAATGCGAAAATTACGTGGCGAATCGGGAGGGTTACGGACCTTTATTCCAGGTCGATTTCAAGCGAGAGGAGGGCCGCGCCGAAGGTCTTGCCCTGGGCGTCGGTGCGAAGGGAGACGGTGCCGCCGCCACCCAGCGCTTCATGCAGCAGGAAATTCAGCGCGCCGAGATTGGGCAACTCGTAGCGCTCCACATTTCCCTTCACCAATTCCCCGAAATGCAGTTTGACGCGCTCGGCGGTGACTTGTCGCACCAGGACCGGATAGTCGGTCTGGCGGTAGGCGATCACTCCGATGTTGCAGGTGTCGCCTTTGTCTCCGGAGCGGGTGTGGGCGATCTGCGAGAGCGGGACCTTCATTGAGGACGACCTGACGCTATTGTGCCATGGAGTCGACTGTTTGAACACGTTCAAATATTTATTGACAGCTGCCTCAATCACGCCCATACTAAGTCTTGAACACGTTCAATTTTATGCCTTCCACAAAAGTAACGCCCAAAGCCGAAGAGACCGGCCTCAGAATTCTAGACTCCGCGTTGGCGCTCTTCCGGGAGGAAGGCTTCGATAACGCCACCATGCGGGAGATCGCGCAGAGGGCAGGGGTCGCGACCGGGGCGGCCTACTACTACTACCCGTCCAAGGAAGCCATTGTGATGGACTTCTACCAGCGGGCCTGCGCGGATATGCAGCCGAAGATCGAGCTGGCCCTTCAACAGGCGGCCAATCTCGAAGCCCGGCTACGCGAGTTGATTTCCGTTAAGCTGGTTCACTTCGCACCCAACCGGAATGTGCTGCGCGCTCTTCTGCGCAACGGCGCAGACCCGAAGTATCCCCTGTCGCCGTTCAGCCCGCAAACCAAGGAGATCCGCGACATCGACATCGCCTGGTTTCGCCGCATTCTGGTGGATTGCGGCACGCGCATTCCGCGTGTCCTCGGCGCTGGCCTGATGTACCGCGCCCAATCCTCGAGAGTGGCAACCGGCGCCGGGGTCGCGATGTTGCTTCTGCTGCCGCCCTCCAGCCTCACGTGGGATGTTCTAGCCCGGCCAACCTTGTTCAAGGTGCACAGCGCGATCACGATCGCGGCCTCCCCTGAACTGGTCTGGAAACACGTGATCACCTTTTCGGAGATGCCCGAGCCGCAAGAATGGTTCTTTCGCGCCGGCTTGGCTTATCCGAAACGGGCCCGCATTGTGGGAACGGGCCCCGGCGCGATCCGCTATTGCGAGTTTTCGACCGGCCCCTTTGTGGAGCCCATCGAAGTCTGGAATGAGCCGCGCCTGCTGCGATTCCGGGTCACCGAGAACCCCGCGCCGATGAACGAGTGGAGCCCTTACGCCCAGGTATTGCCCAAACATTTGCATGGGTATCTGATTTCCAAACACGGCCAGTTTCAGCTCACGCGATTGCCGAACAACCATACGCTGCTGGAACGAACCACCTGGTATCAGCACGGTCTGTGGCCTGGGGAATATTGGCGGTGGTGGTCGGATGCGATTATTCACCGCATTCATCTGCGCGTGCTGGATCATATCCGGACATTGGCGGAGAAAGAGGGGAAGGCGTGAGCTTGTGGTGGGTCGATTGCCAATCGACCGCAGGTTGACAACCTGCCCCACTCGAATGCGTGGGATACTCATTCGTTGTGGCGGGCGTTCGCTGGCTGGATCTCGGGATCATCGTGGCCTATGTGCTGGGGCTGACGGCGATCGGTTTGCGGTTCTCGCGGCGCCAGACTACCACGGAGCGCTACTTCACGGCCAAACGATCGGTGCCCTCGTGGGCGGTGGGCATGTCGTTCTTCACGGCGATGATCACCAGCGTCACGTTCATCGCGTTTCCCGGGGCGGCGTATGCCAAGGACTGGTCGCTGCTGGTTCCCGGCTTCTTCCTGCTGGTGGTGATCGCGCTGGTGGGGACGGTGATCATCCCGTTCTACCGGCGTACGGTGGGGATGAGCGCGTTCGAATATTTCGGCAAGCGCTTCGGCCGGCCCACCCGCGTCTACGCCTCCGTGGCGTTCACGCTGGCGCACTTTTCGAAGATGGGGCTGGTCTTCTATCTGCTGGCCCTGACGGTCAACAGCACCACCGGCTGGAATATGGACCAGGTGATTCTGGTCTCCGGCTTTCTGACCATTTTGTATACGCTCAAGGGCGGCTTTGAAGCGGTGGTATGGACGGACGTACTGCAAGGCATCGTTCTGTGGACCGGGATTTTCCTGTGCCTCGGCTACCTGCTCTTCCTGCCGCCGGGCGGCCCTGTGGCGGTATTTCAGACCGCCTGGGCGAACCACAAGTTTCGATTGGGCAGCACGGCCTTTGACCTTTCGCAACCCACCGTATGGGTGCTGATGACTTATGGGTTCTTCTGGTACCTGCAACGCTACACCACGGACCAGACGCTGGTGCAGCGCTATCTGGCGGCTAAATCCGATGCGGCGGCGGTGCGCGGCGTGACCTTCGGGGCGCTGCTCTCCGTCCCGGTCTGGACCCTGTTTATGCTGATCGGCACCTGCACCTGGACGTTCTACAAGATCACGGGTGAAAAGCTGCCGCCTTACGTCACCAAGGGCGACCAGGTCTTTCCGCACTTTCTGAGCACGCACCTGCCGGCGGGCATAGCGGGCATGGTGCTGGCGGCACTGATGGGTTCGGCGATGTGCGCACTTTCAAGCGACCTGAATTCGTTCGCAGCGGTAGGGGTGGAGGACATTTACCGCCTGTTCCGGCCGCTCTCCACCGACCGCGAACGGTTGCGCGCGGCCAAACGCATCGTGCTCTGCTGCGGCGTGCTGTGCGTCGTGATGGCGCTGGTGCTTTCGCATACGCAGACGCCGGCGCTGTCGGTCTGGTTTTCGGCATCTTCGATTGTGAGCGGGGGTCTGGCAGGCCTGTTCGTGCTGGCGTTTCTCACGAAGCGAACCAACCGCCAGGGCGTTTACGCCGGCATTGCAGCCTGCGTGGCCTTTACCGCCTGGGCCACGTTGACGATGGGCGAGAAGCGCGTATTGAACCTGGGCCGCTTCAACTTTCCCTGGCACGATTACATGATCGGCGCCATCGGCCATGTGGTGCTGATGGTGGTAGGGTACAGCGTGAGCCGGCTTTGGCCGGATTCCGCCGCCGAACGCGCACTGGAGTGATTCGCGAACCCGGCGAAAGTTCGCATCATTATTATTTATTGTTCACTATGGAAAAGGCCTAGAACCCCGAGGTGCGCGTCCACGTCTCTCTGAATGTAGGGAAAAAGGGGACCTTCGGTTATGTTCCAAAAATTCGCATCAACCGCATTCGTGGCTGGAACGCTGCTCACGGTATTGATACCGGCGGGTTTGGCGCGGGATCGCGGCGGGCAAGGCTTTTCCAGGGGAAGCCGCAATTCCGCCCCGCGCGGTTCTTCCGGCGGAGGACACTACTCCGGGCGCCAGAGCTTTGTGAGCCCCCGCGGAAATGACGGACGGCGGGGATACGCGGGTGGCCCGAGCTACTACGGCCGCGGCTACGTGGCTCCGCGTTCTTATGGGAGGCCCGCCTATCGCGGATATTACGGTGGGGGCGTTTACCTCGGCTATGGCGCTCCTTACGGATACGGTTATGGTCCCGGATACGTCGACCCCGGCTATGCCTACGATCCAGGCTATTCTTACGGACCGGCGGCGCCGCAGGCCTGCGCCCAGGGCTCATACGACCAGTACGGCACCTGGATCCAGAATCCCAACTGCTATTCCGGCCAGCGGCAATATCCGCCACAACAGCAGAACTACAATTCCAATCAACAGCAATATCCGCCGCAACAGAACTACGATCCCAACCAGCCTCAACAGTACAATCAACAATACAATCAGCCGCAATATCCGCGGTCTCAGCAGAACTACGACCCCAATCAGCCGCAACCATACAATCGATAGCGGACAGGCCAGGAGGCCGATTCTACTCGATCACTTCTACGTGGATGGTGATCTCTTCGCGCGGAATCAGGGCCGACCAATAGGCTACGATTTCGCGCACCGGCGGGCGACCGTCGCCGAAACCGGTTGCGCCGGGAGGGCCATTGAGCACCAGGGGGATCAATTCGCGGGTGAAGCGCTCCACGGCCTTCTTGTCGGCGCCGCGCACTCCGATTCGCAATTGCACTTCCGGCGGATCGGGGTTGGCTGAAGCCGCGGGGCCGTGGCAGGCGTTGATGCCGAAGTACTCGGTGTAGATTTCATCGAAGGCCAGTCCGAGGTTGCGCAGGCGATCGCGCACCACGCGGTCGGCGGCCCGGGCTTTTTCGGCCGCCTGGGGCCACGAGTAGACCAGAGTGCCAATGGCCTTCCAGCCGTTGGTGTAGCTCATCGAAAGCTTCAGCGTGGGCGGCCGGGCTGAGCCGCGAATGCTGGAGACGCGCACGCGGTCGGGCCCCACATCTTCCAGGCGAATGCTGGTGAAATCTGCGATGCAATCGGGCGTAATGTAATTCTTCGGGTCGCCCAACTCGTAAAGCAACTGTTCCTTGATGCCGTGGCTGTTGACGCGGCCGCCGGCGGCGGCATGCTTGGTCACGCAGAAACTGCCATCGGGTTCGGCTTCGACGATAGGGTATCCGATGTTGGCCATATCGGGGATGGTTTGCCAATCCACCTGACAGTTGCCGCCGGTGCACTGCGCGCCGCATTCAATAATGTGGCCGGCGATAGTTCCAGCGGCCAGCTTGTCGTATTCGCCGGGCTGCCAGCCGTAGCGATGGATCATGGGAGCCAGCGTGAGCGCGGTATCGGTGGAGCGGCCGGCGATCACCACATCAGCGCCGGTGGCTAATGCCTCGGCCAGCGGAAAGGCGCCGATATAGGCGTTGGCGCTGAGAATGCGATCGCGCACCGCGGCGATGGGTTCGCCGGTGTCCATATCGCGCATCTGGTAGCCCTTGGCGACGAATTCATCCAGGCGCGCGAAGACATCGTCGCCCAGGACCACCGCCACCTTGAGGCCGGGCGCCAGCCGCACTACTTCGCGGGCGCAGGCCACGGGGTTGACGCCGCCGGCGTTGGCAATCACCTTCACATCGCGCTCGCGGATCTGCCGGGCGATGCGCGCGATAAGCGGCGGGAAGTCGCGGGCGTAGCCGAGATTGGGGTCGGCCTGGCGCTGTTTCTGGAGGATCGACATGGTGACCTCGGCCAGGTAATCTAGCGCCAGGTAATCGATGGGGCCCTGCTGCACCAGGCGAACGGGGGCTTCCAGCCAGTCGCCCCAAAAGCCCTGTCCGTTAGCAATTCGAATCATGGCCGCTGCGCTCCCGGGACCAGGGGTGGCGGGCCGGGGATCAGGGCTGAGGGATCATTGTGCATACATGCCTCCAACGCGAATGCCAGAATCTTGCGAGTTTCCAGGGGATCGATTAAGGCGTCGCAGTGGCCGCGGGCGGCTGCATACCTGGCATCGAGCCAGCGTTCATAATCCGCACGGGTCTTTTCCACGGCCTCACGCAATTCGTCAGGCAGCGGGCCGCCTTTAGATTTTTCGAGTTCCGCGGAGTACAGCGCCACCACGGCAGACTCGCCGTCCATCACACCGATACGGGCTGTGGGCCAACTGAACGTGAAGTTAGGGTCGAAGCCCTGGCCGGCCATGGCGTAATAGCCGGCGCCGCTGGCGTGGTTGAGCGTGAGGACGATCTTAGGAACGGTGGCACACGCCATGGTCTCCACCATCTCCGCGCCGGCACGGATGATGCCCTCGCGTTCGGCGTCGGGCCCCACCATGAAGCCGGAAACATCCTGCAGATAAATCAGAGGAGAGCCCAGCCGCTCACTGGTTTCGACGAAGTATGCCACCTTGCGCGCGGATTCGGCATAGATAATTCCGCCGATGCGCGGCCGGCCCTGAACCTTCATAAAGCCGCGCCGGTTGGCAATCACGGAAACCGGGCGGCCCGCAAGACGCGCGTTGGCGCACAGCATCTCGGGAGCATAGTCCGGCTGAAATTCGGTGTAGTCCGCGCCGTCGAAAATGCGGAACAGGACCTCTTCGATGTCGTAGGGCAGACGGTGGTCGGCAGGCAGCACGCCATACGTTTCGGATATCGGGCGCAGCGGCGGAACGCCTTCGGCCGGCAGGGCCGTGGGCTCAGGCAGCTGTCGAAACCGCTGGCGGATGCGTGCCAGGCAATCGGCATCGTCCTTGGCCATAAAGTGAGCTACGCCGCTGACGGCCGTGTGCAGGTGCGCGCCGCCGAGGGGTTCGGATTCAATCACCTGCCCGGTGGCGCCCTTCACCAGGTTGGGCCCGCCCAGGCCCATAAAACTGGTGCCCTCCACCATGATAATGACGTCGCTCAACGCCGGCAGATATGCGCCGCCCGCAATGCACGGCCCCATCACGGCCGCAATTTGCGGAATGCGCAGTTTGCGCCGCATCAGCGAATTGTAGAGGAAAATTCGGCCGGCGCCATACTGGCCCGGAAAGATGCCGTCCTGATATGGCAGGTTGACGCCCGCTGAATCCACCAGGTACACGATGGGCAGCCGGTTCTTCATGGCGATTTCCTGAGCGCGAAGGATCTTGGTAATGGTCTCAGGCCACCAGGCGCCGGCCTTCACGGTAGCATCGTTGGCCACAATGACAGCAGGGCGGCCTTCGATCTTACCGATCCCGGTGACCACGCCGGCTGCGGGAGCCTGACCGTCGTAGCGGTCATATGCGATGAGTAAACCGACTTCGAGAAAATGGGAACCAGTATCCAGAAGCGCCAGGATTCTTTCCCGCGCAGTCATCTTGCCGGCGCGTTTCTGGCGCTCGATGCGCTCCGGGCCGCCGCCTTCGCGAAGACGGTCTTCCAGCTTATGAAGCTGGTCGACAAGCAGGCGCATGTGCCCCTGGCGCGCGATGTCCACGGCTACTTGATCATCGAGAAATCAGCCGGATCCATGAATACCGATTCCGGGGGCTTGGCCAGAATCTTGCCGTTGACCTCGGACTCCGCGGAAACCTTTTTCCATTCGGGATCGTTGCGGAAGTCGATCCAATTCTTGGTGGCGGCTTCGCGGCTGGCGTGGGCGATGATGTAGATCAGGGTGGTCTTCGATTGCTCACCGTCCTGAGGAACCCAGTAGCCGACGCTCTCCATGCCGTGACGCCTGAAGATGCGAATGGTGTGGTCGCGGAAACGGGTTTTGAGGGTTTCGAGTTTACCCTCGTTGCAGGTATAGGTGCGAAGCTCGAAGACGCGATTCTGCCCGAAAGCGAAACCGGCCATCAGCAGGGACAGGAGCATGAGTTTGCAGGTCATGAGGATAGTGTAGCGTGCCAGGCGGCTTTAGGACTGCGGGCTGCAAGAAGCGATCAACCGGCGACTGCGATCGCCGGCGCTACCAGAACCGGCGACACGATCGCCGGCGTTACCGGTCCCGGTGATGTTCTACTTCGTGCTCGGCGATCAGTTGGCGCAGCATGCCTTCCAACTCTTCCACGCGCCGCGCCAGATCGTCGATGGCCTGGCCTTCCGGGTCGGGCAGCCGGCCGTGCTCCAGCACTCCGCCTTCGGGCCTTATGCGCACCACGCGGCCGGGAATGCCGACCACGGTCGAGTTGTCCGGCACCGGATGCACCACCACGGAACCGGCGCCCACTTTGACGTTGTCGCCAATCCGGATATTGCCGAGCACTTTGGCGCCGGTTCCCACCACCACGTTATTGCCCAGCGTGGGATGGCGCTTGCCCTTCTCGTTGCCGGTGCCCCCCAGAGTCACGCCCTGGTAAAGCAGCACGTCATCGCCAATTTCAGTGGTCTCGCCAATCACTACGCCGGAGCCGTGGTCGATGAAAAAGCGCCGGCCAATAGTGGCGCCGGGATGGATTTCGATTCCCGTGAAGAACCGGCTGATCTGCGAGATGACGCGCGGCACCAGCGGCCAGCCCCAGCCATAGAGCTTGTGGGCCAGACGGTGCATAAGGATCGCTTGGAAGCCGGGGTAACAGAGAATGATCTCGATCACGCTCTTGGCGGCCGGATCTTCGCGGAAAATGGTGTCGATCTGTTCCCTGACGGCTCGAAACATGACGCGTACCTTATAGTAGATGGCGCGCGGCAAACTCCGGATTCAGTGAGCGGCCGTGGTTTCGGGCTCAACCACCGGGGCCTTGGCGCCGGCAGGCACGGGCGCAAGCATGTCCTCTTTGCGCTTGATCAGCGTGGATGTGTTGTAGCTGGCCACCTCGAACCCGTGTCCATGAGTGATGGCATCGGTGGGGCAGGCTTCCACGCAATAACCGCAAAAGATGCAGCGGTTGTAGTCGATGTTGTAAACGCTGGCGTAGCGCTCTCCGCCGGAGATGCGAACTTTGGCGGTGTTCTCAGCCGCCTCGATGTAGATGCAATTGGACGGACAGGCGGCGGCGCACAGGAAGCAGGCCACGCACTTTTCCATGCCGTTCTCATCGCGCTGCAGAACGTGGACGCCGCGGAAGCGCTGCTCAAACTTCGGCGGCTCGTCGGGATAGTTATCCGTCACGGTCGGAGACATCATCTCCTTGAACGTGATGCCCATCCCTTTGGCCAAGGCCGCCGCCGCACCCAAAATATCGATTTTTTCTGCCATTCGGTCTGCTTTCATTCTAGCGTGCCTTGCGGCCCGCGCTTGGGAAGCTCCCACCGGGAACTTCTAGTTTCGGGAGCTTCAGCCGGCCTTCCACACCGGCACGTTGTCGCTTGGGTGAAAGAGCTTGACCGCGGCCTTATCGCCTAACCAGTCAATTTCCTTCTTATTCCAACCTTCGAACACATAGGAAACGGTGCCGTCCGGCCCAAGCAGGAACATGGTGGGGACAGTCGAAATTCCATAGTCGCTGCTGACCGGGAAGCCGCTGTCCTCAGGATCGAGCAGCATTGGAAACGTCACGCCGAACTCACGATTGAACTCCCGCGTATCCTCCGCATCGTTCTGTGAAATGCCGTAGACCGGCAGGGAGCCGGCGGCGTGAAGGCGCTCGAGGAAAGGGAAAGTGAACTGGCAGACCGGACAACTGACCTTGAAGAACGCCAGCAACACCGGTCCGTTGGCAACCAATTCATGCAGAGTCACTTCGCCGCCATCCAGCCGCGCGAGGCGGAAATCCGGGGCGCGCGAACCGGGGTCGACCAACTTGCGCGTTTTGCGGGCAGCCATAGTTTCAGTTTACAGTGCAGCGCCGGCTGAAGCTCGGTCTGCCATATACTGGACCTGTGGAGGTGAACCATGCGCTCCCGAATACAAGCTTCCGACGCTACTGCCGAACCGGCCGATCCCCAGCCCGAAGCCGTTCCGCAGCCCGAACGAGCCGCTTCATCGGCCCCGGCCAGCGAACAGGATCAAGACATAGATGAAGGCGATGAATTTATCACCCGCCAGGTGCTGGAAAAAGATGCTACGTTTTTTGGCGGATAAGTAGACCTTTTTTGGCGGATAAGTATCCTTCGGCGCATCCTGCTCAGCTTGAGGAATCCTTCTGGCGCGTGTTCTTGACGCCCGTTAAAATCCCCAGGCCCACCAGTACGATCGCACCTACCACAATCCAATGCGAAGGCATGTGAATCAAAACGGCCCCATAGATCAAGCCGCCGATCAGGATCAGAAAACCGATAATGTAAATTCCGAAAGACATGACATTTTTCCCCCGCGCGGTGGACCGGCATACTTAAACCGCCCTGCCGGCTGCAACCTTGCCCTAGGCAATCATAAGGACATTGGCAGCTCCAGGTCTGTTCAAACCTGCTCATATCGGGGTTCGCGTTTCGTCCGCATTGAGTGTTAGACCACCTTTGGGGATTGTTTTGGGCCGCAATACGCCTCTTCCCCTCCTCGCGCAAACACGGTACAATAGCATTTGAGTGTCGAGCCGACGGAGTGGGCGAAAGCCCACTTTTTTGTTGCATACAGCACTTTGGGCAAACAATGCGGGAAGCCGTGGCGTCCAAAATCGAGGAGATCGCACAACGCGTGGCCGAGTCGGAAGGCTTGGAAATCGTGGAGGTGGAGGTCAAGGGCGGCGGCGGAGTTCACCGGCTGGTGCGGATCTGGATCGACAAACCGGCAGGGGTCACGCACGCGGATTGCGAGTTGGTTTCGCAGCAGGTGGGGACCATTCTGGACGTGGAAGACGTGTTGCCGGGCGGGCGCTATACGCTTGAAGTGAGCTCTCCGGGCGTTGAACGTAAACTTCTTAAACCACAAGATTATCAACGGTTTCAGGGGAAAAAAGCCAAAATCTCACTGCGCGATCCGGTGGAAGGACGGCGCAATTGGGAAGGCACGCTGGCCGGGTTCGCAGAGGGCAGCGTAGCGCTTGAGATCGAGCCGGGGAAAACCCGGCAATTCCCGCTGGAGCAAGTCCAGAAGGCCAATCTGAAGTTCGAGTGGTAGAGCCTGCCGCGGAGCAAAAAACAGCCGGACAAATTTGATCGAGCAAACTTTGATAACACTTGGTAGCAAATTGGTAACAACGAGGGCACCTTGGAAACCATCTTTCAATCCATCGAGATACTGAGCAAGGAAAAGGGCATCGATCCGCAAATCGTTCTTGACGCGGTCAAGGACGCAATGCTGATCGCGGCCCGCAAGCACTACCGTACCAATGAAGACTACCTGGCGGACATGGACCCGAAGACTGGAGCCATCACGCTCTACGCACTCAAAAAGGCCGTGGAAGTAGTGGAAGATCCGGTCCACGAGATGACTATGGCGGAGGCCCGGCGCATCGATGCGCAGGCTGAGGCCGGGGCCGAAATCCGTATTCCGAAGAACACTGACGCCCTGGGGCGGATCTCGGCGCAGACGGCCAAGCAGGTGATCTTCCAGAAGGTGCGCGAAGCCGAGCGCGAAACCGTGTTCAATGAATATTCGGGGCGCACCGGCGAACTGGTGAACTGCACCATCAAACGCGTGGAAGGGCCGGATTATATCCTGGATTTGGGAAAGACCGAAGCCAAACTTCCCAAGAAGGAACAATCGCGTTTGGAAAGCTACAGCGTGGGCGACCGCGTGCGGTGCGTGATCAAGCTGGTGGACAAATCGAGCAAGGGGCCGGGCGTGCTGGTGTCGCGGGCAGCGCCGGAACTGGTGATGCGCCTGTTCGAGCAGGAAGTGCCCGAGATCTACGACAGTACGGTGGTCATTCGAGGATGCGCGCGCGAGGCCGGCGAGCGGACCAAGATCGCGGTGCAGAGCCGCGACCGGGACGTGGACAGCGTGGGCGCCTGCGTGGGCATGAAGGGTATGCGTGTGCAGTCGATCATCCGCGAATTGCGCGGCGAAAAGATCGACATTATCGAGTACTCCGAAGATTCGGTTTCGTTTGCGACTCATGCGCTGAGCCCGGCCAAGGTGAGCCGGATCACCGTGATCGATCCACTCGAAAAGCACATGGAAGTGATAGTGGACGATTCGCAGCTTTCCCTCGCCATCGGGAAGAAGGGTCAGAACGTGCGGCTGGCGGCCAAGCTGCTGGGCTGGAAGATCGATATCAAGAGCGAGGAAGAGAAGCGCCAGGAAGTGGAATCGCAGATGGCGGCACTGGTGGCCCCGGGAGCTCCGATTTCGGTGCTGGCGGAGTACGGCCTGGACGAAAAAATCCTGGACAAGCTGCTGGAAACGGGCGTGGGCACCATCGAGAGGCTGGGCAGCATGACACCTGAGCAGCTCGAAGAAATCCAGGGCATTGGCCCGCAGACGGTGGAGAAGATCCAGGAATCGGTTAACGCTTATTACAGCCAGTTCGAGGACCCGGTGCAGGAAGCCGTCGAACCCCAGGCCGAAGTAGCCGGCGAACCGGCCGTAGAAACCGCGCCGGAAACGGCGCCATCGGGGGAATCGTCTGGAGAGGCCTCTGGGGAAGTGCGGGCTGCAGACGCGTCGGAACCGGCTGCCGAAGATGCCGCGGCGGCAGATGAAACTCCAGCTGCCACGCCTGAAGCAACGGCGGAACAGTTTGGTACGATGGAGAACGAGGGTCCCCCCCACAATCAGTCTGGTGCAGGTCCAGACGAAGGTAGCGGCCGGTAGCTGGCGCTTCCGCGGTTAGAAGAAGATAGTTTTTCTCTATGAAGAAGATTCGAATCAACGAGCTGGCGAGGGAATTGGAAATCAAGGCTCACGAAGTACTAGAGCGGCTCCCCGAACTGGGCGTCACCGAGAAGAAGACGCACTCCAGCTCAATCGATGAAGACGTGGCTATCAGGCTGCGCCGCTTGTACGGCGAAGATGTTCCGGATTATGTTCCCGGGCCGGAAGACGCCGAGACCGAGGCCCATGCGGAGCAGCAGCCCGAAGCCAGCCCGGCATCGCCTCAGGGCCACGCGGCGGCCAATCCCTCCGCGCATGCCGGAGGCGCCGCCGCTGTAATGGAGGAGCCTCCTGCGAAAACCGAAGATAAACCAGCGGCCGAAGAGCACGCGCGCGCGGGCCCGGCGGCGCCCATCCGTCCGCCGTTAGCGGCGGGCCGGCCGGTGCATCCGCCGGTAGGAGCCAGTCTGCCGCGGCCGGAGATTCCGAGCCCCCCGGTGGCGCGGCACGAAGTCCAGAGGCCTGAAGCGGCGCGGCCCGAAACCCCGCGCACAGCCCCGCCATCGGGGGCAGCGCCCACATCAGCGCCCGCGGCGCACGCCGCGCCGCCGCAGCATCACGCGCCATTAGCGCCGGGCCGCCCCGCTCCCCCGGCGGTGAAGCCGTTGCCTGGCGCCGCAGTCCCAGGTGGAATGACGGGCGGAGCCGCGCCCAAGCCCGGTCAGGTTCTTTCGGGTCCACGGCAGCCCTTTCCGTCAGCGCCTTCAGAAGCCGCCGCCCATCCGGGTGCAGCGCGCCCCGGTACGCCCCAGGAACGACCGCAGCAGCAGCGCCCGCCGCTTGACCGAGCGCCGCAGCAGCGCCCGATCCTGGTTCCACGCGCGCAACCCGATACGCCGCGGCCCACAGCGCCGCGCGCGAATGCGCCCTCCGCGCCATCCATGCCGGTGTCGCCGCAAAGCCGTCCTTTGGCAGGCCAGCCCGCGGCCCGCCCGGTAGTTCCACCGCGCCCCGATCTGGTGGCGAAATTGAGCGCCCCGCGGCCCATGATGCCGCAGGCGCCCACGCAGCCCCGGCCCGGAGTTCCGAAAGCTCCCAGCACGCCTGTGCCGGGCCAGCCGATTTACCGCGGGCCCATTCGTCCGGGGCAGCCCATGGTGGCAAGGACAGCCGCGCGTCCGGGCGCGCCCATGGCGCCTCGTCCGGGTGGCCCGCGTCCGCAGCATCCCACATCGCGGGGCCGCATGGAACCGGGTATGGCGCCGCCGCCGGGGCCCGAGGGGGCTACCCCATCGCGCGGGCGTCCAGGCGATAAACGACCCACCCGGCCCGGTGGGCCACGCGAACGCATCGAGGAAGAGAAAGTCCTGCGGCCGCAGCGGCGGCAGGTGGAATCGGGGCCGCCGCCGATCAATCGCGAGATCACAATTTCGGAGGGCATCACGGTCAAAGAGCTGTCCGAGAAGCTCGACGTCAAAGCCAACCTGGTGATCAAGAAGCTGTTCGACCGCAGCATCTTCGCCACCATCAACCAAACCCTCGATTCCAAGCTGGCCACCGAAGTGGCCCGCGAGTTCGGCGCATCCACCGCCACCGTCAGCTACGAAGTGGAAGCCATGGCTGTAGTCAATGAGGCCGAAGATACCAAAGACGTGGTGAAGCGCGCGCCCGTGGTCACGATCATGGGACATGTGGATCACGGCAAGACCTCGCTGCTGGACGCCATTCGCGAAGCCAACGTGGCGGGGCGCGAAGCCGGCGGAATTACGCAGCATATCGGCGCATACCAGGTGGATCTGAAAGGCAAGAAGATTGTCTTTATCGACACTCCGGGCCATGAGGCGTTTACCCGCATGCGCGCCCGCGGCGCGAAGGTTACCGACATCGTGGTGCTGGTGGTGGCGGCCGATGACGGCGTAATGCCGCAGACGCTCGAAGCCATCGATCACGCCAAGGCGGCCAAGGTGCCGATCATTGTCGCGATCAACAAGATCGACAAGGCCGATGCACAGCCGGAGCGCATCAAGCAGCAACTTTCCGACCGCGGCCTGCTGCCCGAAGATTGGGGCGGCGATACGGTAATGGTGCCGGTTTCGGCCAGGACCCAGCAGGGCATCCCGCCTGCTGCTCGAAATGATCCTCCTGGTGGCCGAGATTTTGGACCTCAAGGCCAACCCCAGCCGACCGGCTATGGGTACGGTGATCGAGGCTCAGCTCGACCGCGGACGTGGTCCGGTGGCCACCGTGCTGGTGCGCAACGGAACCCTGGCAGTGGGCGATTTCTTCATCTGCGGCGCGGTGTTCGGCAAGGTGCGCGCCATGCAGAACGATCGCGGAGCGCAGATCCGCAAGGCCGAGCCTTCCACCCCGGTGGAGGTGCTGGGTCTCGAATCGCTGCCCGAGGCCGGCGACGATTTCCAGGTGGTGACCGATACCGCCAAGGCCAAGCAGATCGTTAGTTTCCGCGACCTGAAATTGCGCGAAGCCGCATTGGCGAAAAATAGCCGCCTCACGCTGGAACAACTGCACAAGCAGATGCAGGCGGGCGAGGTCAAGGAGCTGCCGCTCATTATCAAAGCCGACGTGGGCGGATCCACCGAAGTGCTCACCGAGATGCTGCAGAAGCTCACCAACGACAAAGTGAAGGTGCGGGTTATCGGCTCTGGCGTAGGCGCCATCAACGAATCCGACGTGCTGCTGGCCTCGGCTTCGAACGCGATTATTATCGGGTTCAACGTGCGGCCGGAGCGCAAGGCTGAGGCGCTGGCGGAGCAGGAGAAGGTGGACATCCGCCTGCACACCATCATTTACAACCTCACCGACGAAATCAAACTTGCCATGAGCGGCCTCTTGTCGCCGGTCTACAAGGAAGTCTACAAGGGCCGGGCGGAGGTCAAGGATACCTTCCGCATCACCAAGGTAGGCAACGTGGCCGGCTGCCAGGTGCTGGACGGCACCATTACACAACATGCCGAAATGCGCCTGCTGCGCGACAACGTGGTGGTGCACACCGGAAAGATCGGTTCGCTGCGGCGCTTCAAGGACGACGTCAGCGAAGTGAAGAGCGGAATGGAGTGCGGCATCACGCTCGAAAACTACGGCGATGTCAAGGCGGGCGACATTATCGAGGCGTTTGTGACCGAGCGCGTGGCTGCGGAAGTTTTCGCCTGAGCCGAATTGAGATTGTCATGGCGGTGATCGGCGTTTTGACACTGGAACTGCGGCTGGAAAATTCGCACTCGCTTAAGGAAAAACGCCACGTGGTTCAGAGCCTGAAGGAACGGCTGCGGAACCGGTTCAACGTGGCGGTGGCGGAGATCGATTATCAGGATCTGTGGCAGCGTGCGGCGCTGGCCGCCGTAACGGTGTCGTCCGACCAGGTGCACGCGGAGAAGGTCCTGCGGTCGGTGGAAGATGAGGCGGCTTCTCTGCTGGGCCAGGAACTGGTAGGGGCGACGGTGGAATGGATGTGAAAACAGGGGCCGGATGTCGGGGGTCAGGGGCCGGATGAAGCACTCGGGCATTACGTTCGGCACCGAGATCCGACATCCGGATCCTTGCTCCGTGTTGCGGAGTGACATCCGGCCCCCAATTTTGTATGGATGAGCATCGTACATTAAGAGTCTCCGAGGCGATCCGGGAAGAACTGGCCGAGATGATTGGATTTGAATTGGAGGACCCGAGGCTGATGGGAGTAGAAGTAACCACAGTCCATGTCAGTCCGGATTCGCGGCATGCCACGGTGAAATTTGGGTTTCAGGGGACCGATCGCGAAATGAATCAGGCTTTGGCGGCGCTCGAACATGCCCAAGCTTATTTGCGGCGGCAACTGGCGCTGCGGCTGCAACTCAGGCGTCTCCCTGAACTGCATTTTGAGCGTGACAAGAACCCGTACGTGGAGAGCCGGATCGACTTGCTTCTGAAACGCGCGAAAAAATCTCGTGGGCGAAGCGAAAATTAGCCCTAAAAGCAAACAGGTTGTGATAATTTTGTGTCTGTTGGCGGCTCCGGCTGCTTTCGGGCAGGAGATGCTCCGGCTCGAGAAAAGTGGCGACGCCATGGGCTCTACATACTCGATAGCGGTTTATGGGTATGACCGGGTCAAGATGGAGGCGGCAGTGGACGCCGCTTTCGACGAGGTTCGGCGGCTCGACGACATGCTTTCGAACTATAAGCCCGACAGCGAATGGAGCGAGGTCAACCGGAATGCGGCCGAAAGGCCCGTCAAGGTATCGCGGGAATTGTTCCGGCTGCTTTCGGCCTGCCTGCAGTATAGCCGCGAAGGCGAAGGCGCATTTGATATCACGGTGGGACCGCTGATGAAGGTCTGGGGGTTCTACAAGGGCTCCGGCCATTTACCCCACCGGGCCGAGGTGCAGGCAGCGCTTACGAAGGTCGGCTACCAGCACATCCTGCTGGATCCGGCCGTTCAGGCGGTGCGCTTTGACCGGCCGGGTGTGGAGATGGACCCGGGTGGAATCGGTAAAGGATACGCGGTAGACCGCATGGTGGATGTTTTGAAACAAAACGGCGTCCGGATCGCTCTCGTGGCAGGCTCAGGAAGCAGTATCTATGGAATGGGAGCGCCGCCGGACCAGCCGCAAGGCTGGCGGACGGAGATCAAAGACCCATGGGACGCCCGCAAGACGCTGGCGGAGGTTTTTCTGAAGGACATGTCGCTGTCCACCTCGGGCAGCTATGAGAAATTTTTTAGGGCGGAGGGAATCACCTACGCCCATATTATGGACCCGCGGACCGGATACCCGGCGCAGGGCAGCGTATCGGTTTCGGTAGTGGCGCCGCGCACGATTGACAGCGAGGCATGGGCGAAACCGTATTTCGTGAATGGCCGCCAATGGGCGGCGAGGCATAAGCCAAAGGAATTTCGAGTGTTCTTTTGCCAAGACAGGATGGAAAAGCCATGCGCGTGGCTCCAATGACGAGCCGTTTTTTAGATGCCTGCCGGCGCCGACCTACAGATGTGAGGCCGGTCTGGTTTATGCGGCAGGCGGGCCGGTACTTGAAACAGTACCGCCAGATTCGCGAAAAGCACGGCATTCTGGAAATTTGCAAACGGCCGGACCTGGCGTCCACCGTGACGCTGCAGCCAGTGGAGCTTCTGGATGTGGATGCCGCCATTATCTTCGCGGATCTGCTGCTGCCCATCGAGCCGATGGGGCTTAAGCTGACCTACAAAAAGGGTGAAGGGCCGGTGATTGGCAACCCCGTGCGCAACTCCGACGACGTGGATTCGCTGTCCACCACCAACACGGACGATCTGGGATATGTGGGCGAAGCCATCCAGCACGTAGTGCGCGCGCTGGCGGGCAAGGTGCCGGTGATCGGGTTCGTGGGCGCGCCTTTCACCATGGCGAGCTACATGATCGAAGGCGGCGCGTCGCGCAATTTCATCCGCACCAAGAAGCTGATGTATAGCGACGAAACACTGTGGCGGCGGCTGATGGGGAAGATCGTGGATGTGCTGGCGCCATTCGCGCATTCGCAGGTATCGAGTGGAGCGCGCGCCATCCAGGTGTTCGACAGTTGGGTGGGGGCGCTCGGTTCGGACGATTATGTGCGCTTCGCGGCCCCGTATTCGCGGGCGCTGATTGAACGCATACGGTCAACCGGCGTGCCGGTAATCCACTTCGGCACGGGCGCATCGGGTTTCTTCCGCGAACTGCACGCTGCCGGCGGCGACGTGATGGGCGTGGACTGGCGCATCAATATCGATCAGGCCTGGATGGACATCAGCTATCGCTCCGCCATCCAGGGCAACCTCGATCCGGTGGCGCTGTTTGCGCCGCTGCATGAGCTGCGGACCAAGGTGCACGAGTTGCTGAAACGCACCGGCGCGCGGCCGGGCCACATCTTCAACCTGGGCCACGGGATTCTACCGGAGACCCCGGTGGAAAATGTGAAGGCGGTGGTGGAGATGGTCCGGGAATTCCGCCCGTGACCGCGGAGCGGGCTCTCAGCCTGCCAGGCCGCCGTTCATGGCGGCACGTCTTACCATGCCCCGCGTAGTCATCATCGGGGGAGGCATCTCGGGCCTTTCCGCAGCCTTCTATCTTGCCAAAGGAAGCTGTGCCGCCACCCTCATTGAGTCGCGCGGGCGGCTGGGCGGCGTGATTCAGACGGAGCGCGTAGAAGGGTGCACCATTGAGGCCGGCCCCGACAGTTTTCTCTCAGCCAAGCCGGCCGCGCTGGAACTGATCCGCGAATTGGGTCTGGCCGATCAGGTCATCGGGTCGAACGACCATTTGCGCATTACCTATGTGCGCAAGGGCGGCCGGTTGGTGCCGTTGCCGGACGGCCTCATGATGATGGTCCCCACCAAGATTCTGCCGCTGCTGACCACCCGTCTGTTCAGCCTTGGAACCAAGATGCGCATGGGCATGGAACTGCTGCGGCGGCCCAAGCCCGGAACCGGCGATCAGTCCGTTGCGGATTTCGTGGAAGAGCATTACGGCGCCGAAGCCGTGGATTACCTGGCGGAGCCGCTGCTCTCCGGCATCTTCGGAGGCGACCCGGCCGAGCTCAGCGCCACCAGCGTGCTGCCGCGGTTCGTCGAACTGGCGACAAAGTATGGCAGCCTCACGCGGGGGGTTCTGGCGGAGCGAGTCAAGGCACGAAACGGCACCGCCCCGGCGCCGTTGTTCCGCACCCTGAAGAGCGGCATGGGCCAGATGGTGGACCGGGCGGCGGCGGCCATTCAGGGAAAAACCGAGGTGTTGGCCGGGCGCGCGGAAACGGTGGAGCGCACCGCGGCAGGGTTCCGCGTCAAGCTGAACGGCGCCTCAATGGAGGCCGACCATGTGGTAATGGCCTGCGAGGCCCATAACGCATCGGCGTTGTTGAGCAGCGTGGACGCGCGCCTGGCGGAACTGCTGGGCACAGTGCCTTACAGCTCGTCGATGACGGTGGCGCTGGGGTTCGACGCGTTGGATTTCGCGCGCTCACCAGGCACGCGGCCGGATGGTTTCGGCTTCCTCGTCCCCAAGAAAGAACGGAGGCGCCTGGTGGCTTGCACGTGGGTGGGCACCAAGTTTGCGAACCGCGTGCCGGAAGGCAAAGTGGTGGCGCGCTGCTTTCTGGGCGGAGTGGGCGATGCGGGCGTCCTGGGCGAACCGGATGACGCGATTGTGGCGGCAGTGACCGCGGAGTTGCAGGAAATCGCGGGGATAACCGCGCGGCCGCACTTCAGCCGCATCTTCCGCTGGCCGCGCTCCATGGCACAGTACACCGTGGGCCATCCGCAGCGGCTGGCGGAAATCGAGCGGCGCGTCGCCCAAATCCCCGGCCTGCACCTGGCGGGTAATGCCTATCGGGGGATCGGGATTCCGGACTGCATCCGCATGGGCAAGCAGGCTGCGGAACGGATACTGGGAATTCTTCCGGCAGAGCCGCGACAGAGTCGGGCCGTCGGCTGATCCACTACGCTACTGGCGGAGACGCAGATCAATAAGATTCAACTGCATTATTATATAAGTTATTGATTCTAAAAAAGTGTAACTATACGATGAAATATTACCTCACCACGCCCATCTATTACGTCAACGCGGCGCCGCACATTGGCCACGCTTACACGACGATTGTCGCCGACCTGATCAAGCGGTTTAAGCGCATGCAGGGCTATGACGCCGTGCTGACGACCGGTTCCGACGAGCACGGCGTCAACGTCGACCGCGCGGCGCAGCGTATGGGGAAAACGCCCAAGGAATTTTGCGACACAATAGCCGCCGAGTTTGAACGCCAATGGCAATCGCTCGGCCTCCAGATCGATGTTTTCCAGCGCACTACCGATCCGCATCATGCGCGGGTTGTGCAGGATCTGTTTGATCGCTGCCGGAAAAACCAATACGTCTATAAGGGTTCTTATACGGGCCAGTACTGCATTTTCGACAACCTGTACGTCAATGAGGCCAAGCCCGGTGATCCGTGTCCGGATTGCGGCCGGCCGACGGAGACCGTCACGGAAGAAAACTTTTTCTTCAGACTCTCGGCCTTCGAGGACAGGCTGCTCGAACTATATGAGCGTGAGCCAAACTTTATTCAGCCCGAGAGTCGCCGCAATGAAGTGATCTCCTTCGTCAAAGCGGGCCTGAGCGATCTCTCCATTACCCGCACCAACATCAAGTGGGGTATTCCCGTGGCCGGAGAGGCGCCGCATGTATTCTACGTTTGGTTCGACGCTCTCACCGCGTACATGACCGCGGTTGACGGCAAAGGCCTGTGGCCAGCCGACCTGCATCTGATCGGAAAGGAGATCGTCCGCTTTCACGCCGTTTTCTGGCCGGCATTCCTCATGGCCGCGGATTTGCCGCTTCCCAAGAGTATCTTCGCGCACGGGTGGCTGCTCTTCGAAGAGAGCAAGATGAGCAAGTCGCGCGGCAATATCGTTCGCGCGGAGCCCATTCGCGAAGTCATGGGCGTGGACGCGCTGCGCTATTTCCTGTTACGCGAAATCGTCTTCGGCCAGGATGGGAGCTTCAGCTACGACGCACTGATCGGCCGTTATAATTCCGACCTTGCCAATGGGTTGGGCAACCTCGCCAGCCGCACCCTGACCATGATCAACCAGTACCGCGGAGGCGAAATCCCGGAAGGCTCCGATCCGCAAATCGCGGCATTGGCGAATGACACCATCCAGGCAGTTCAGGATTTGTTCGACCGGTTTGAGTTCTCGAAGGGCCTGGAATCCGTCTGGGGCCTGATTTCCGCGGTGGACAAGTTCATCGTGCAGAACGCTCCCTGGAAATTGGCGCGCCAGCCTGACGATGCCTCAGTGCGCCAGTTGAGCGCCACGCTCTACACCAGCGCCGAGGCGCTACGCATCGCCGCCGCGCTCTTGTCGCCGGTTCTGCCCCAAAGCACGCCCAAAATCTGGTCGCAACTCGGCATGGCCGAATCCATCGAATCGGTCCGCTTCGAATCCCTGCGCTGGGGCGGTCTGCAACCGGGCCAGAAAATTGGCGAGATCGCCGCCGTCTTCCCCCGCATCGAACTAAAGACAGCCGTCGATACCATGCGCGCCCTGGAAGAGAAAGTCTCCGCCGAACAAGCCAAACTCCTCGGCAAAGTTGTGGCGCAGCCCGCCGAGAAAAAGGAAGAGTCTGCCAAAATCCCCATCGACGACTTCCTCAAAGTGGACCTGCGCGCGGGCCTGGTGATCTCCGCCGAGCGCGTAAAAGGCTCGGACAAACTGATGCACATGAAAGTCGACATCGGCGAACCCGAGCCCCGCACCATTGTGGCCGGCATCGCCGAAGCCTACACGCCGGAGCAACTTCTGAACCGGAAAGTCGTCATCGTCGCGAATTTGCAACCTCGCAAACTGAAGGGCATCGAATCAAATGGAATGATTGTGGCTGCATCGGTCGACGGCGGCAAGCCGGTATTGGCCGGCTTCCACGAGGACATCCCGGCCGGAGCACGCCTCAAGTAAGATGGTTGATTCGCATTGCCACCTGGACGACGCCAAGTTCGACGAAGACCGTGATCAGGTAATCGAGCGCGCGCTGGCCGCGGGTGTCGAAACCATGATGGCGATCGGCACCGGCGATGGCCCCGCCGATCTCGAAACTGCCGTGCGCCTGGCCGACCGGCACGCATTCATCTATGCCACCATCGGGGTCCATCCGCACGACGCCTCCAAGGCCACGCCCGACACCTTTGCCAGAATGCGCGGCCTGGCCGCCCACCCCAAGGTTCTCGCCATCGGTGAAATCGGCCTCGACTACCACTACGATTTTTCACCGCGCGAAGTGCAGCGATCGGTTTTCGAACAGCAGCTGGAAATCGCCGCCGAAAGCGGCAAGCCGATCGTGATCCACACGCGGGAAGCCTGGGCCGACACGATCTCCATCCTGCGCCAACGCTGGCAAGGGGCTGGCATAATGCATTGCTTTACGGGCGACGCCGTCCAGGCGCGGGAGGCGCTCGATCTCGGATTTCATCTCAGTTTTGGCGGAGTGTTGACGTTTCCCAAGGCGGAAGGCGTGCGCGAGGCCGCCCGCATAACGCCCGAAGACCGCCTCCTGGTGGAGACCGATTGTCCGTATCTGGCGCCGGTTCCGCATCGGGGAAAGCGCAATGAGCCGGCCTTCATGGTGGCCACTGTACGCCGTCTGGCGGACGTGCGCGGCGTCTCTTCGGAGGCCATCGCCGCGGCCACCACACGCAATTTTGAGAGCCTCTGTTTGCGGCGGAGGGCTGGTAACAGTTAGACTGGTTACCTTACATGAATTTAGGCAAGTTGGGGCAGGCCCTCACAACCAGGGAAATTTTTGACCTGATCCAGGATGATCTGGAACAGGTCGAAAAGAAGATCACCGCCGAATCGGTGGCGTCGGTTGACGCGGTCACGGCCATTGGCCAGTACCTGCAATCGGCCGGCGGCAAACGGCTGCGCCCCGCCCTGCTCCTGTTGTCCGCCAAGCTGGCCGGCGATTGCGGACCAACCGCCATCCAACTGGGCGCCGTAGTGGAACTGATTCACGCCGCCACCCTGGTCCATGACGACGTGATCGACGCCGCCGAAACCCGCCGCGGCCGCCCGTCTACCAACGTGAAATGGGGCAACCACACCTGCGTTTTGGCTGGCGACTGGCTGTACATGCAGGCCTTTCAGATCGCCCTGCGGGAACGCAACTTCCAGATTCTGGACCTGCTGATCTCGCTCACCCAGATGATGGTCGAAGGCGAACTGCTGCAGCTGGAACGCATCGGCAGCATCCACGTCACCGAAGCCGATTGCATGCAACTGGTGGACCGCAAGACCGCCTGCCTCTTCTCCGTCTGCTGCCAGATCGGCGCCATTGCCGGGCACGGCGGCCTTGGCATGCAGGAAAAGCTTCGCGACTACGCCTGGAACCTCGGCATGGCTTTTCAGTTAGTGGATGACGTACTGGATTTTACGGCCCGCGAAAAGACGCTCGGCAAGCCGGTAGGAGGCGACCTTCGTGAAGGCAAGGTCACCCTGCCGCTGGTGTACGCCCTGGAGCGCGCCACACCAGACGAGCGGAGGCTGGTAGAAACCATACTCCGCCAGCGCAATTACGACGAAGTCCCCTTCAGCCGCATCTTGTCGCTGCTTCAAAAGTACCAGGGCATCGAACGCGTAAAAGAGCGCGCTCAAGCTTTTACTAACTCTGCGCGCCAAACGATCATCGAGTTTCCCGATTCGCCTTATCAGCGCGCCCTGTTGGCCGTTACTGAACTGGTGACGGAGCGCGATCACTAGGTTACTTCTTGGTCTTTTCGTCCTTGCTGCGGTCGGCTGTGTTGTTTGTCACTTTGGAGCGGCGCTTCCTTCCGTGCTTCTCGTTCGGCGGCTAACTCCTTGTAGCGCTCGAACGCGATTGCCTGTCGCATAGACTGCTCGGGACTCTTGTCGGTCTTGGAGTTAGCAGCCACTCCCTGGCGTCTGGCTTCCTGCACCGCGGCGGTTTCGCCTTCCTTGCCGCTCTGCCGCGCGTCGTCCTGGACCGCCGCAAAGCATGGCGCCAAGGCTAAGAGTGTGGCGGAGATTCCAGCTATCAATCTGGCTCTCATGATGTACCTCCGGTTATTAGTAAGCACCAGAGAGGCCAAGGTTATGAAGAGCACGTTACGGTAGCGCCGGCGATCATGTCGCCGGTTGTGTTATTGGAGCACGTTACGGCTGCTTGGTTAGCTTGGATAACTCGGACCGCGCCCGCTGCCGGTTGTCTTCCGCCTTATCGGGCCAGGCGCCGTCGATCGCCCGCTGATAGTGCTGGATGGCCTTGTCAACTCGTCCTTCCTGCGCGTAGATCCGGCCCAGGCCGAGATGCGCGGGTCCGCTTTCGGGCGCGCTGCGGAGGACTTCGTTCAGGTAAATCTCAGCTTCATTCAAGCTGGCGGCTTCGATCAGCGCCAGGCCCAGAGCCAGGCGATGTTCGGCGCTGTGCGAGATGGAAAGCGCGTTACGGAATCGTTCGATGGCCTCGTCATAACGCTCCTTGCGCATGAGTTCGTTGCCCGCCCGGTATGCCTGCTCCGCCCGGTTGGCGCGTTCGCCGCGGTAATAGTAGTTGAGCGATCCCGCTAGAACCGCGACCAGAATCAACGCGGCCAACACTCCAACCAACAGCCTGGTTGGATTCTGGGTTGGGCGGGTGCCGGCGCTGCCAGGCGAGACAGCTTCTTCGCGCACTTGCCCGATGCCGTATGCCGCCAGGATATCGGGGACGGAAATGCTTCCCCTGAGTTCGCGAACATTGTCGCGGCTGACCACGGGCAGAACCTTAAGCCCGCTGGCGGCTATGCGCCGCATGGCGACATCCAGAAGCTGGTCAACATGAACGTGGGGAAATCTGTCACCGTCCAATTCCCGCGATGGCCCGGGCTCGGGCACGATGCGCCCCAGAATTTCATCGCCCAACCCGGCTTGCACCGCCTGGTCAAGCTGGTCCATGGTGACCATGCCTCGCAGGCCTTTCTCATCCAACACGGGCCAGGCGCCGCGTTCCGGTTCCACGGCAGCAACCGCCTGCCGGATCTGCTCCCCGGCGGACAACACCTGCGACTCGGGACGGAAGGCATGGCGCACCGTAAGCAGCGCCTCCCGGGCACGCGAGCCCGACGGCAAGCTGATGCCGTCCTGATGCATGAGGGCCTCATACACCGGTTCCTGCAGACGGCTGGCGATGAAGTAGCTGATCAGGTTGGCGATCATCAAGGGCACGATGATGGAGTAGTCGCGCGTGATTTCGAAGATCATGATCACCGAAGTCAGCGGCACGCGAACGATTCCGGCGAAGGTCGCGCCCATTCCCACCAGCGCGTAGGCGCCCACGCTGCCGGTGTAATCGGGCAGCAGCATATGGCCGATGCCGCCCACAGCGCCGCCCATCATGGCGCCCATAAAGAGACTCGGGCCGAAGATTCCGCCGGCATTGCCCGACGCATAACAGGTGGAAGTCGCTACGATCTTCAGCAGCACCAGCAGGGCCATGGCCCCCACCATCATCTGCCCGTTGAGCGCCTGCCCCACAACACCATACCCTACGCCCAGCACATTCGGAAAGAACCAGCCCAGCACGCCGACCGTCAAGCCGCCGATGGCGGGCTGGAACCACTGCGTGGATTTGGGCATGGCTTGAAAATGGCGCCGCTGCCAAAGCAGCAGTTTCACGAAGCACACCGAAACCAGCCCGCCCGCCAAGCCAAGCACGGCATAGAGCGCGAACTCGAGCGGGATGGACCAGTTGATATGGCGGCACGTGGAACAAAGGCTCATCACCCAGCACCAGATGCAGCACGATCCAGGATGTGGCCGAGGCCAAAACAATGGAACCGAGCACCGGCGCGTGCATATCGCCCATGACTTCTTCGAGCGTAAACAGCACCGCCGATATGGGAGTGTTGAATGCAGCCGCCAGTGCAGCCGCCGCGCCCGCCGGCACCAGAGCCTTTATCGAGGCGGCGCTCAGCCCCAGCTTACGGCCCAGCACCGATGCCAGTCCGGCGCCCACCTGCACCGACGGCCCCTCCCGGCCTAATGCAATACCGCTGGCCAGCGAGACCGAGCAGAGACCGAATTTCCCCGCCACGGTACGGAGGCTGATATATCCATCGCGGATGAACAGCGCCGTCTTGGTCTGCGGAATGCCACTGCCGCGGGCATTGGGAAAATAACGAAACAGAAGAAATCCGGTGCCGAGCGAGCCCGCCAGCGGGATCAGCAGACGCCGCCAGGCTGCGCCGCGGGCGGGATAGAGCCGGGCCCCCAGATTCTCCGTGAGCAGGATGAACGCCACCACCACCAGCCCGACAACCGCCCCGATAACCAGTGTCAGCACCAGGAGAAGCTTGTCCTCGTGCGACGAGGCGCTGTCGGGCTTTTCTCCAGCGAGTGGATTTCCCCTAGTCTGTGGCCCCTGCACCTATATGAATGCGCCGGTTCTTTTGCCAGCAGTTCTCGTCATGATCCTGGCAAACGGGCTTCTCCTTACCGTAGCTAACCACATTGAGCTGGGCGCTGGGAATTCCCACCTGTACTAGATAATCCTTGGCGGCCTGGGCCCGCGCATCGCCGAGCGCCATATTGTATTCCGCCGAGCCGCGCTCGTCGCAGTGGCCTTCGACCATCAGCTTATAGGTTGGATAATCCCTAAGAATATCGCGCAGTTCGGTGGAATTGGCCTGCAGAGCTTTGACGGCATCGGGGCGCAAGGCGTGCTGATTATAGTCGAAATAAGCATCCTCAATCCTGGCCAGAAGCTCGTCAATGCGGGCGCGCGTTGCGGCGCTGGGAACCCGCGTTTCCGGTGTGTTGGCGGCAACAGGAGCGGGCGCAACCGCGGCCCTCACAGGCTGCTGGTTGGGGCTTGGCCTGGAGGTCTCAACAGCGGGCTGGGGAGCGGGCGGGGGCACCGCGGCCACCTTTTTCTTGGCGCAGGCCGCTCCGCCAAGGGAGATCGCGGCAACTGCAAAGAGAATCAATTCGCGAGAATTCTTCATGTAATTCCTTCCTGTTTCCAATTGTGACGTTTCGTCCGCAGCATTCCCATCCTGTGCGGACAGGATATTTTCGTACAGCCGGTTTGATTACACTGGTCACGTGGAAGGACCGCGCCGCAAGGCCCCTTGGTTCGTGCTCTCGGTTGGCTTTGGTGGTCTGCTGATCTTCATTATCGCGGCCGCCACGGATACGCTGCTGGTGCTGGACCGCGTCCGCGAGGGTGAAACCAGCATTCGCACGGCATACCTTCAACGGTTGGGCGCGCTGGACCAGATTCGCGCACAACTCTATTTATCGGGCACATACGTGCGCGATTTTCTGCTCTCGCCGGACTCAATCGGCGCCCAAGCCCAGGCCGTTCGGCTGGCCTCACTGGAACGCGAAACGCACACTGCCCTGCAGGGCTATTCCCGTTGGCTCGAAGCCGGCGAGCGCGAGCCCTTCCTGGCGCTGCAATCCGAAATCGAAGCCTATTGGCGCGTGCTCGACGGCACCGTGACCTGGAACCCGGAACAGCGGAACCGCCTGCGCAACGCATTCTTTTACCAGGAACTGGTGCCACGCCGCACCGCCATGCTGCAGATCGCCGACCGCATCGCCGGAGTCAACGAGCAGGGCTTGAGGCGGGCCGAGGAGCGTATGGCCGCCTCGTCCGACGGCCTGCGCCGAACTTTGACCGTGACCTTCGGGATCACACTCGCGGGCAGCCTGGTGCTGGCCATGCTGACCATTGGTCATACACTGCGGCTGGAGCGCGAACTGGAGCGCCGGCTGGCGGAAAACGCACGATCGAGCGCCGGCCTGCAGGATCTCTCGGCCCGCCTGGTGCGAGCGCAGGAGAACGAACGGCGCACGCTGGCGCGCGAACTGCACGACGAAGTGGGGCAATCCCTATCGGCGATTCTCATGGAAACCGATGGCGCCGAATGTGCCGAAACACAGGCGAAGATGCGCGAGCATCTGGCCTCCATCCGGTCGCTGGCGGAAAAGACCGTGAACGAAGTCCGCGATCTGGCGCTGCTCTTGCGGCCGTCCATGCTCGACGATTTTGGACTGGTACCGGCGCTTCAATGGCATGCGCGAGAGATGACCAAGCGCACCGGAATGAACATTGTGGTCTGGGCCGATGACGCCGCCGGCGATCTGCCGGACGAACACCGGACCTGCATCTATCGCATGGTACAGGAAGCCGTGAACAACTCCGCCCGCCATGCCAGCGCCCGCACCGTGGAAGTGACGGTGCGGCGCGACGGCGACCACGTGGTGTTGCGCGTGCAGGACGACGGAGGCGGATTCGACACGCGGTATGTCCGCGGCCTTGGCCTGCTGGGCATGGAGGAACGCGTGCGGCGGCTGGGCGGTCACTTCCAAATCACGTCACAGCCGGGCCGCGGAACCTCGGTCGATGCCCAACTGCCGCTGCTGGAACTAGCCCGAAAAAACGAACATGAAGCCTATTCGCATTCTGGTGGCTGATGACCACACCGTAGTGCGCGATGGGTTGCGGGCGGTTCTCGAGCGCCAGCCCGACATGGAGATTGTGGCCGAAGCCGCCGACGGCCGCGAGTGCCTGCGTCTTGCCGAGGAGCATTCGCCTGACGTGGTAATCATGGACATCGCCATGCCGCACATGAACGGCATGGAAGCCACGCGCAGGATTCTGGCATCCCAAACGCATTGCGCGGTGGTGATTCTCAGCATGCACCAGGACGAAAGCTACGTGCTGGGATCATTGAAAGCCGGGGCCAAGGGTTACCTTCTGAAGGATTCCGCGCGGACCGAAATCATCGACGCCATTCGCGCCGTGTCGCAAGGCCACTCTTTCCTGACACGCAAGATCAGCCGCATGCTGCAGGAGGATTACATTCAGCAACTGGAGCGCCGCGGCCTTGACGACCGCTATGATCTGCTTACCGCCCGCGAGCGCGAGATTCTGCAACTGGTGGCCGAAGGGCGGGCCAATAAAGAAGTCGCGAGCCTGCTGAACATCAGCCTGACTACAGTGGAAACGCACCGCACGCACGTTCTGCAAAAACTCGGCCTGCACAGCATACCGGAGTTGATCCTCTATGCGGTTCGCAAAGGAATCATCGCCTGAGCACGCCTGACTGGCGGACCGCGTGGCTTAGAGGCCACGGCTGTGCTACCTATGTTATATGAATTCAGACGGAATTCTCCTCTCCCGGCGTGCCCTGTTGGCAGCCGGCGCAGCGTTGATGAGCCGCCCGCTACCGGCCAAAGAGAAGTTGAAGGTGGCGGTTTTCTCCAAGCATCTTCAGTTTCTGACGGGCGAAGATCTGGCCAAGAGCGTGGCCGAGCTCGGATTCGACGGCCTGGACATCACGGTACGCAAGGGCGGGCACGTGGAACCGGCGCAAGTGTCGCAGGAGCTGCCGGCCCTGGTGGCCACGCTCAAGGCGCACGGCCTGGAAGTACCCATGGTGACCACAGACATTGCGGACGCCGAGACGCCCTTCGCCGAGGACATTCTGAAAACCATGGCGCGGCTGGGAATCCGGAATTACCGTTTTGGCGCGTTCAAGTGGGAGGCTCGCCAGCCGTACGAGGCGCAACTGGAATCCATGAAGCCGCGCCTGGCGAAACTGGCGGCGCTCAATGCGAAATACCAGGCTTGCGCCATGTATCACACGCATTCGGGCGCAGGTTTGGTCGGGGCATCAATCTGGGACCTGTACATAATGATGAAAGACCTGGACCCGAAGGCCATGGGCGTGAATTACGACGTGGCGCACGCTACCATTGAGGGCGGGCTGGGCGGCTGGATCAACAGCTTCAAAATCACCGGCGCGCATGTGCGAGGCATCGCGTTGAAGGATTTTCTCTGGGAGCGGGATGCCAAGGGCAACTGGCGGGAGCAGTGGAAGCCGATCGGCGAAGGCATGGTTCGTTTTCCGCAATTCTTCGGTATGGTATCGGAGTCGGGGTTCGCGGGACCGCTGCAGCTTCACTATGAGTATCCGTTGGGCGGCGCCAACAACGGCACACGTAAGATCACGATTTCGCGCGAGGAGGTTTTCACCGCGATGAAGAAGGATCTGGTCAAGGTGCGCGGTTATCTGGGGCAAGCGAGTTTGTGAAGATACGACGGCGGCAGTTTCTGACCGTGCCTTTAGCCATGCCTGCATTGTTGGCGGCGGCGCAGCCCACGGACGCGCGCATTGAGGAACTGCAGATAAGTTTCGAGGATTACCGGTACCGCGCGCCTTACAAGTTCGGCGGCAAAGAAGTGGACCGGGTCACGCTGCTGAAAGTCCGCTGCCGGCTGGGGACCAAGGCGGGGAAATCGGCGGAGGGCGCGGCCACCATGTCACTGGGAAATGTCTGGTCGTTCCCCGCCCCGAATATTCCTTACGACACTACGCTGGCGGCAATGAAGGCGCTGGCGCAGAAGATCGCCGGAATCACGCGAAGCTTCACGGAATACGCGCATCCGCTGGACGTCAATCACACGCTGGCGCCGGAGTACCTGAAGGCAGCGGCGGAGACCTCGCGCGAGTTGCAACTGGCGCTGCCCATCCCCAAGCTGTGCACCCTGGTGACGGCCAGCCCGGTGGACGCCGCCATCCATGACGCATTCGGAAAACTGCACGGCCGCAACAGTTTCACGGTTTGCGGGAAAGACTTTGTGCGCTACGACCTGGCGCATTATCTGAACCAGGAATTTCGCGGGGAATATCTGGACCCGTACATTCTGCAAAAGTCCGCGCCGCGGATCCGCATGTATCACTCGGTGGGGGCATCGGACCCACTGACCGCCGCTGAGGTGAAGAAGCGGATTGGCGACGGACTGCCGGAGACGCTGGAGGACTGGATTCCATACAACGGCGTGACCGCGATCAAGATCAAGCTCAACGGCGCGGACCTGGCGTGGGACGTGGACAGAGTCGCCGAGATCGACCGCGTGACCACGGCGGCGCAGACCAAACGCGGCTTCAAGGGTTGGATTTATTCGCTGGATTTCAACGAGCGCTGCCCCAATGTACAGTACCTTCTGGATTTCGAACACCAGTTGAAGGGCAAGGCGCCGGTGGCGTTCACGCAGGTGCAGTACATCGAACAGCCCACGGCGCGCGACCTGGCGGCCAACCGGCAGAACACGATGTTCGAGGCGGCCAAGCTGCGGCCGGTGGTGATTGACGAATCGCTGACGGGCCTGGACACGCTGCTGCTGGCGCGCGAGATGGGCTATACGGGAGTGGCGCTGAAAGCGTGCAAAGGCCAATCGGATTCACTGCTGCTGGGGGCTGCGGCGCAGAAGTACAAGATGTTCCGATGTGTGCAGGATCTGACGTGTCCGGGGGCGGCGCTGGTGCACGCAGTCGGGATCGCGGCGCACGTGCCGGGAGCATTTGCGCTGGAGGCCAATGCGCGGGAATATGTACCGGCCGCCAACCAGGGATGGGAGAAGCGGTTCCCCGGAATTTTTGTGGTGAAAGACGGGTATATGAGCACGCAAGGGCTGGATGGCCCGGGGCTGTGCACCAGCTAGCAGGCCCCACGCAGGCCTGAGGCAGTTCTCAGAAGAGGCGCCCCATCAGGGTCACCAGCATTTGGCGATCGACCGGGCCGGTGCCGCGAGTTCGCCAATCAAAGAAGCGCCAGCCGGCACGGTCTTCTTCCAGGCAGTAGAACAGTAACTGGCTGCGAATCTCAAAGCGTTCCAGCATCTTCTGGTTGTATGTGCGCACCTCGCCTTCGAGGATATAGGGGACCAGGAACTTCTCGGTAGAAACAAGCTGCGGCGGGGCCTCAAAAGCGAGCTGCATCTGGCGCCCCTGGGAACCGATCTGAATCAGGTTTACGCCGGATTCGCGGAACATCTCGGGAGTGTACGCCGGCGGCGAAAGCTCGAGGGAACCTTGCGACAACTGGTCGTTCACCGAGGAGATGAAGTCCGCGCAAATGGAGTGCAGCAGGCAGGCGCCGCGACGGCGAAGGGCGGCGACGTCATCGGCACTCACAAGGCGCTCGGCTTTGCTGGCGGCATCAATCTGGCGCGCGAGCCTGGCAATGGGGTCATCCTGAAACATGACAGTTTTCATTCTACGATGGGTCTGCGAGACGAAGTGACCGGCGCCGGAGTTCAAGAGGATTGACCAAAAAGCACGTGATCGTGGCCTCTCAGGAATTTGTCTCGTTGGATTTGCAACTGGAGGTGGGCGCGGTGAGCAGTTCGCTTGGAAAGATCACCTCGCAGGTGAACTTCTCGCGCATGATGCAGTTGGGAGGGAGATTGTGCCCGGATTGAATCCGGGCATGGCAGGCTGAAGCCTGGCTCCACGGGTTTAGGCCGGGGCTTTGGTGACCTTCTGTTTTTCCAGGTCGTCGGAGAGGATCACGGCCTCGGCAAGGTCACGCATGGGGCGGCGCAGCCGGCGGCTTTCGTTGCGCAACTTCAAGTACGCCTCTTCCTCAGTAAGCCCAAACTTGGATTGCATGATGCCCTTGGCGCGCTCCACTACTTTGCGCGTTTCGAGTGCTCGCTTGGCTTCCAGGGTCTCCGACATAAGCCGCGCATTCTCGATGGCGATGGCAGCCTGGCCGGCGACCACTTTGACGAAGCCGACTTCGTCGTCGGCAAAGTGCCGGACTTCACGCGTGTAGATGTTAATGGTGCCGATCACCTGGTCGCGCGTGATCATGGGGACCGACAGGAGCGAGGCCAGACCGGTTTTGCGCGCCAGCTCCGGGTAGCGATACTGCTTTTCTTCAAGCACGTTGGGGATCATGATGGGCGCGACTTCGCGCACTACGCGGCCGATCAGCGACTCCTCAATCTTGAGCGGCATGCGGTGCAGGTATTCCTCCGAGGAGCACCGCGCGGCTGTGATCACCAACTCCTGACGGTCGGCATCCACCAGCATGATAGAGCAAACGGGAGAATCCAGCTTGTCAGCCACCATCTCCGCGATGGTTTGCAAAATGCGGTCGAGATAATTCTTTTCCGAGATCTTCTCGGCCAGGCCGGCCAGCGCTTCCATGCGGCGCGCAGCGCGCTCAGAGCGTTCGGCGAGATTGAACTTGGCCAGCGCTCCGCCCATCTGTTCGCCGATGAAACCGATCAGCGCGACTTCGTCGGGCGTGTGCGAGTGCTGAGCCCTGTGATGAACATTGATGACGCCGATCAATTCGCCGTTCGAGATCAGCGGAACCGAAAGGAAGGCTTGATAGGTATCTTCCGGCAGCGTTTGAAACATCTTGAACCGGGCGTCGGAGGAGGCATTTGACGACAGGGCCACGACGGATTTATGTTTGGCAACCCAGCCTGTGACGCCTTCACCCATCTTCATTCGAATGTTGCCAATTTCAGATGCATGCGGAAGCTGCGACCCGCGCAACACGATTTCCTTGGAATTGCGATCCACCAGATAGACCAGGCAGGCATCGCAATCGGTGACGTCGACCGCCAGACCGATTAATTCCTGGAGCACTTTCTCAAGGCTGAGATTTGAGCTGACAATGTTGCTGATCTGGTGCAACAACTCGACCTGACTTTTGGCTTCGGACACTGGCACTTTTCACCCCACTCGTTACTCTTTCAGTCTATGGGCCGACTTCGAAGCGAGTCCAATCTAAATTTTCTATGGGTGCTATTATTGCCGCGATGATTCGACCGGAGTCAACGTGATGCGGTCCACGTCCAGGCCCAGGGCCGCGCCTTTGGCGAACGGGCGCGGGGGTGTCAGGCTCAGGGAGATGTGGTCCTTCGGCGTCAGGTCCACGGTACCGATAGATATGGACCCGGAACCACCGGAGCGATCGATCTGGCCGATAATGGTTCGCCGGTCCACGACCAACTCGACATTGGCTCCGGGCTGAACCTGTTTGTAGAAGATTTCGACCTGGTATTGGCCTTTGCGGGCGGTTGCAAAATCCCACTGGCGCCTGTACACGCTGGGCGGATCGTAATAACCGCCGCCATTGTAGTTGTACCAGGTGTTCGCCTGAGCGGCGGTGAGCGTGACGATACCGGTGGAATCGGGACGGATGACGGGCGGCGTGACGTCGACGTCGCCGGCGAACTCGGCCACTACCACCGTCACGGGTTGCGTTTCCACGCGCCGGGTAATCCGCACCGCGGCCGTGCCATCGGCAATTTCCAAGGGCAGCGGAGTGCGGCGGGGGTCGGCCAGGAACCAGGCTTTGCGGATTTTGTTCTTCAGGCCGGGAAGGCGCAGAAGGCCGTCGGCAGGCCAGTTTTTCACCATGAGGTACAGGCGGCCGGGCTTCACTGTGGCGTAACCAAAATCCAGTTGGCGAAAGGGTTGGGGCCTGGTGGCGTAGATGGCTTCGCCGTTTTTCTCCAGCCACGCGCCCACGCCGCGCAGGACACCGGCCTCAAACTCTACCACGGAGCCGTCGCCGCGCGGGCCGATGTTGAGAAGGTAATTGCCGCCGCGGCTCACCACCTCCACCAGCTTAAGGAGGTGTTCGTTAATTTTGCCGGGAAGATCGCCGCGCGGCTGCCATTCGCGGTAGCCCCAGGTGTCGCTGTAGATCGACGCGGGCGTCTGCCACGGCTCATCCAGAATGATTTGCGGAATGCGGTTGTCACCCATGACGGAGAAATCGCCCTGGTGGTTGAAGACGCGGCCGCTCACCATGCACTCGGGCTGGATGGAGTGCACCGTATCCGCGAAGCGCTGGCTCTGCTCCAGCGTGGGGTTGCCCATGTCAAACCAGATTTCGGAAAGTGGACCATAGTTGCTCATCAGCTCACGCAACTGGCGGACGTTGAAGTCGGCGTGCTTCGGTGGGATGTCGTTGTTGTTGTCCTCGGTCCAGGTGGTGGCATCGGGATAGTGCCAGTCGATGGTGGAATAGTAGACGCCGAATTTCAGTCCGTTGCGGGCGCAGGCCATGGACAACTGCTGAACGATGTCTTTGCCGTAGGGCGTGCCGTCCACCATGTTGTAGTTGGTCTGTTTGGTGGCGAACATGTTGAAGCCGTCGTGGTGCTTGGCGGTGATCACGATGAACTTCATGCCGGCCTGTCGGGCGAGCCTGGCGATAGCCTCGGCGTCCCATTTCACGGGGTCGAACTGCCTGGCCAGCCTTTCGTATTCCTCTTTGGCGATGGGGGCGTGGCTCTCAATCTGTTCGCTGTAGCCGTTGGTGATGCGGTGGCCGTTCCACACGCCCGCGGGGATGGAATAAAGACCCCAGTGGATGAACATGCCGAACTTGCGATCCTGCCAACGCTGGATGGTGGCCGGGCTGGGACGTTGGACGGTTTGGGTTAGAAGCGGGAGCGCGGCGGCGAGAAAAAGAGCAGCGTTGCGAAGCATCCGTAAAGTTCAATTATAGCGGCCTGAACTTGTGCCACAATCAAACCTTGTTATATTCAGACAATGAAAGTTATCAGACGATGAAACTTGCCGTGCTTGGGCTGGGGTTCATGGGAAGCACCCACCTGAAGGCTTTGCGTAGTGTGCCGGGCGCCACACTGGCGGCCGTTTTCAGCCACGATGACCGGAAAATTTCCGGGGACCTCAGTGCGGTGCAGGGCAACCTGGGCGGTCCGGGGGAGCGCTTCGACTTTTCGGCGGTCGCCCAATACCGGGAACTGGACGCGCTGCTGGCGGACCCGGCAATCGATGCGGTGGACATCTGCCTGCCGACCGACCTGCACGAACCAGTGGCAGTGGCGGCTCTGCGCGCGGGCAAGCACGTGCTTGTAGAGAAGCCGATGGCGCTTGACGGCGCGGCCGCGGAGCGCATGATTGACGAAGCCACACACCAGGGCCGGATCCTGATGACCGCCCAGGTGCTTCGCTTCATGGGCCCGTACCTGGCGCTCGAAGAAGCGCTTGGCCTGCCGGACGTGGGCACCGATGCGAAGCGCCACGTTCCGGCGGCGATGCGCGGCGCCGGCGTGGGGCGGGTGGTTGAAAGATCCTGGCAAGAGCGGCGGAGGCGCATTCGATCTGCTGATCCACGATGCGGACATGTGCCTGCATCTTTTCGGGAAACCGGAAGCCGTGGCGGCAACCGGATACGCGGATCCATCCAAGGGAATCGATGGTCTGCAGGCAGAGCTCTTTTACGCCGATGGCGCCGTGGCGACGGTAACCGGCGGCTGGCAGCCTTCGGGAGCCTATCCGTTTTCCATGGAGTACAGCGTCACACTGGATGGCGGGGCGATTGAATTCAGTTCCGCGGGACGGGCGCCCACGCTTTACGCAGAAACGGGCGAGCAGGTTCTGCCGTTGAAGGATCACGATGGATACGCCGCTGAGATTGGCTATTTTGTGGAGTGTTGCCTGGCGGGCAAGCCGCCGGAGCGATGCCCGCCGCGCGAATCGGCGGATGCGGTGAAACTCATGTTAATAATGCTGGAGGCACGAAGCCGGAATGGGGAGAAGATGAAATGCAACCTTTAGAACCGCTGGAAGCTGGAGTGATGTTTTGGGCCGAGCGCGACCAGGTGAGCCAGATGCAGGCGCTGGGCGTGCGCTGCGGGCAGTTGGCGATTCCGGGCAACATGCCCTTGAACGACGCCGTGGCGGCGGAATGGAAATCGATGCTTGGCCGCGAGCAGTTCACGGTGGTGACCGTGTTCGCGACGTTTGAGGGCGAAGACTACGCGGACATTCCGACCGTGCTGCGGACCGTGGGCTTCATTCCCGCCGCCACGCGTCAGGCGCGCGAGCGACGCACCTATGAGGTAAGCGATTTCGCCGCGGGGCTGGGCGTGGGAAGCATCGCGTGCCACGTGGGCTTCGTGCCCGAAAACCATACCGACGCCGGATTACACGGGGGTGCGCGACCTGGTGCGCCGCGTCTGCGACCACGCGGCAGGCCACGGCCAGACGTTTGCGCTCGAGACCGGGCAGGAGCGGGCCGACGTGTTGCTCGGGTTCATCAAGGACGTGGACCGGCCGAATCTGCGGATCAACTTCGACCCTGCGAATCTGATTCTGTACGGGACCGGCGAACCCATCGAGGCGTTGCGCGCGCTGGCGCCGCTGGTGGTGTCGGTGCACTGCAAGGACGGGGATTGGCCGCCAAAAGATGTGGCTGGGGCGCTCGGAACGGAGCGGCCGCTAGGCCAGGGGTCGGTGGGAATCGAGCGGTTTGTGCGGACGCTCGAAGAGATCGGTTTCCAGGGGCCGTTGATCGTGGAACGCGAGACGGAAGATCTGGTCGCGCGTTTGCGGGACATGGGGGACGGCGTACGGCTGGTGCGCAGTTTGACTCATCGCACAAACGGGACGTAGGCACTTACTTTTTTCTGGTACGCAGCGAACTCCGGGCCGAAACGCGAGGATAACAGGCCGTCTTCGGCGTGAACGCGAATCTCGGTTCCGGCCACGAACAGCGCCAGCGATACGAGCACCCACGGCCACGGAGTCAGCAGGCAAAGGGTGCTCAGCAGCATGGCCAGAAGCGACGAATATATGGGATGCCGCACGATGGCATAGGGCCCGGTGCGCACCAGTTCGTGATCTTCGTAGAGCCCGGCGTTAACACGGAACTGTCGGCCCAGATGCTTGACGGAAGACCAGGCGAGCACCGCGGCAATAGGACCGAACACCATTTCGGCGACGACGCGGGCAGTAGCTGGAGAGTCGCCGGAAGGCATCCGGCACGCGAACGCGATGAAGATGGCCAGGCATTCCAGCAGCAGGCCGGCGCGAGTGGGCCTGGTCAGGGTGATGGAAGGCCGGCGCTGGACGTGGGGCGCGCGGAAGATGAACGGGTACGCCCAGGCAAACCAGAACACGATCAGGGCAATCCAGCCTATGAGCAGCATTCCTATCCTTCCGACGGTTAGTCCCAGAATCACCGCTTACTGACGTGCGCGGCTCGGCAAATTCAGTGCTGCAGAGCCGCGACCGTGAGGGAGCGGTTTTACAACCGGCCGCCATGACCCACTACAACTTTACCGAACCGACTGCCGGCAACGCGGATCTTTTCCGCTTTTTCCTGGCGTACTTGGCGGCTTTGCGAGAAATAGTAGCCCTAAACATACTTTAGTGATTCTGTTTTGGGCCGTTTAGGTGTATTCTGGAGTGTCAAAGGGGAGGCAGGTATCGTTAAGTTTTGCGTACTGGCGAGCGGCAGCTCCGGGAATGCGGCGCTGCTGGCTACCGAACGGACGCGGATCCTGGTGGATGCCGGGCTGAGCATGCGGGAGCTTCGCAAGCGCCTTGATGCCATCGGTGAAGATCTCAACCGCGTGGACGCTATCCTTGTCACTCACGAACACACCGATCACATCTCCGGCCTGGCAGTGCTGGCGCGTAACAGAGACATCCGCGCCGCCATCTATATGACTCGTCTCACGGCGCCCGGGATTGACTGGGGCGAACGGCCGCCGGCGCGCCTGGAACGGTTCCAGTCCGGGGCCGCTTTCCAGATCGGCGATATCGAAGTGCAGAGCTTCGGCATCCCGCATGATGCCATCGACCCCATCGGCTACTGCTTTGAAGCCGAAGGCGTGCGCATCGGCGTGGCGACCGACCTGGGCTATGTTACCGGAATCTATCAAGTATCATCTGCGGCGCACGGACCTGCTGCTGCTTGAAGCCAATCACGATCTGGATATGCTGAAGGTGGGGCCGTACCCGTGGTCGGTGAAGCAGCGCGTGATGAGCCGGGTAGGCCATCTCTCGAACCTGGGAATGTCGGAATACCTGATGCAAGATCTGGATTCCTGCACCGCCAACGTGGTGCTGGGACACTTGAGCGAGCATAACAACCATCCGGCGATTGTGCAGATGATCGCCAGTGAAGCTCTGGAGCGGCGCGGGTTGAAGACCGTGCTCTCAATCGCCAGACAGAACGCCCCTTCCGAAGTTTTTCAGTTCTAGTATTCGGTTCTAATATCAATCATGATTGCGCGATATACGCGGCCCGAAATGGGCCGGATCTGGAGCGACCAGAACAAGTTTCAACAATGGCTTGAAGTGGAATTGGCGGCCTCGGAGGCTCTGGCGGAGCAGGGCGTAGTGCCGGCCGAAGCGGCCCGACTGCTGCGCGCGCACGCGAGCTTCGATGTCGAACGTATCAACGAAATCGAAAAAGAAGTCAAGCATGACGTGATCGCCTTCACTACGGCGGTGTCCGAAACCATGGCTCGCGCCGGGCATGCCGAAGCTTCGCGCTGGCTGCACTACGGGCTGACGTCGAACGACGTAGTGGATACCGCGCAGGCGCTGCTGTTGCAGCAAGCTTCGGCGATTCTGCTGCGCGGGTTGCAGGGATTGCGGGACGTGTTGAAGCGGCGCGCGCTTGAGTTTCAGCACACGGTGCAAATCGGCCGCACCCACGGCGTGCACGCCGAGCCGATCACGTTCGGCCTCAAGCTGGCCATCTGGCATGAGGAGGCCGGGCGCGACCTGGCACGCCTTCAGGCCGCTGCGAAGGACGTCAGCGTGGGCAAGATGTCGGGCGCCGTGGGCACGTTCGGCCACATTGCGCCGGAAGTGGAGGAAATGATCTGCGCGCGCCTGAACCTGCGGCCGGCGGCAGTGGCGTCGCAGGTGATCCAGCGCGACCGGCACGCCAACTTTGTGTCGGTCCTGGCGCTGGCAGCGGCGCTGTGCGAGAAGATTGGGCTGGAAGTCCGGCACCTGCAGCGCACCGAAGTGCGCGAAGCCGAGGAGTATTTCGCGCGCGGCCAAAAGGGCAGTTCGGCGATGCCGCACAAACGCAATCCGGTCACGTGCGAGCAGATTTGCGGGCTGGCGCGCGTGGTGCGGTCCAATGTGCAGGCGGCGTTTGAGGATATCGCACTGTGGCACGAACGCGACATTTCGCATTCCTCGGTGGAGCGCGTGATTCTTCCGGATTCCACCATCCTGGCCGACTACCTGTTGGAGAAGACGACCAAGCTGGTGGATCAGCTCCTGGTCCATCCCGAGCGCATGCGGCGCAACCTGGAGATGACTCGCGGGCTGGTATTTTCCGGGCAGGTGCTGTTGGACCTGGCAGCGTCGGGAATGCTGCGCGAGGATGCCTACCGGATTGTGCAGGCGCACGCGATGCGGGCCTGGGAGGAAGAGGGCGATTTTCGCGCGGCGATTGCGGCCGACCCGGAAATTCGAACGGTGCTGACGGAGGAGCAGATCGCGCAAGCGTTTTCACTGGAACGGCAGTTGAGAAACGTAGACAAGATTTTTGCGCGGGTGTTTGGGTCTTAGTCTGAAGAACGGCTTACATCTGTACCTTACATCTGTACGGCAGCTTCCAGGGTGAAGCGCAACGCGGTTTCGGCCGCCACGCCTACCTGCTTCTTCCCGCTGAGCGCGGCGCCGGCGGTACCCGCGCCGGCGCCTGCGCCCGCCCCAATCAGCGCGCCCTTCGGCCCGCCGGCAAGGGCGCCAATGGCTGCGCCCAACCCGGCACCGCCGCCAATCCAGATCGCATTGCGCTTCTTATGCCGGGCGCTTACGCGATCGACACTCGTGGTCTGCACACGGTATTCCCTGCCTGCCAATTGGAAGGAGTCCAGGGTCAGCCCGATTCGCGCCCGGCCTTTCAAACGGCCTGACGGCGCGGCGGTGGTCACGTGTCCGGCGAACTGAGTCCCTGACGGCACGACCGTGCGGCCATCGACGTCGACAGGAGCGCTCAATGTGGCCGTGAAACCATCGCCTGCGCGGTTGGCGCGCGTGTCGATCGACTCGTCCACGCGAACGTGTATCGCGGTGCCGCTCGGAATCGCCCTGGCGGCAGGGTTCGGATTTGCCCGGCTGAGCCGCCGGATCAGCGGTCCAATTCTTTGAAGAAGGCGCTGTAGAACAGCCGGCCAAGAGTAACAGTGGTGCGAACCAGAACCATTTGCGCATGAGATTTCCGTGTATCCGTCAAATGTAGTAGAGCAACCAGCGTGCCAAGCTGTAAGTGCTTTCGCGTGACTGTCTAACTTCCAGCGGCACTTAGATCGGCGGGCGCTATACTGCATCGGGTGTAAGATAAGGTATGGGTTCGACGCCCGCAGTTTCGCGACCGGGCCTCTTCGGCTCCGATTAGTTGCCGGCCGCTCTCCTCGCACCTTAACCTACTAACAGTCATAGGAGATTTGTTATGGCGAAGACCTTGGAACAGGTCCGTCCAGACCTTCCGCACCTGACCGGTCCGCTGCCGGGTGCCCGCGCGCGCGCCATGATCGATCGCGACGCGCAAGTAGTGTCCCCGTCGTACACACGATGCTATCCGCTGGTGGTTGAGCGCGGCGAGGGCGCCATGATCGAAGACGTGGATGGCAACCGCTTTCTGGATTTCAATGCCGGCATCGCAGTAGTCTCCACGGGCCATTGCCATCCGCGCGTAGTGGAGGCCATCCAGAAACAGGCCGCCCGGCTGATCCACATGTCGGGCACTGACTTCTACTACGAAGGGATGGTGGCACTGGCGGAGAAACTGGCTGCGATTGCGCCCGGTGACGCGCCCCGTCGCGTCTCATTCGGTAACTCTGGCGCCGAAGCCATCGAAGGCTGCATCAAGCTGGCGCGCTGGAGCACTGGCCGCCCAACCATCATCGCGTTCTTCGGCAGCTTCCACGGACGCACCATGGGGGCGCTTTCACTGACCTCCCGCAAGGCCGTGCAGCGGGAGGGTTTCGGTCCGATGATGCCGGGCGTAGTGCATGCGCCATATCCCAATTGCTACCGATGCCCGTTCGGCAAAGAGCCCGAAAGCTGCGCCGTGGAATGCGTGAAGCACGTGGAGGAGACTCTGCTTAAGACCATTGCGCCGGCGTCGGAGACTGCGGCGATTGTGCTGGAGCCGGTGCAGGGCGAGGGCGGTTACATTGTTCCGCCAAAGAAATTCTTCGACGAACTGGCGCGCGTGGCCAGGCAAAATGGTATTCTTCTGATCTTCGACGAGGTACAGTGCGGAATGGGCCGCACCGGCAGGATGTGGGCGGCGCAGCATTTCGACGCCGCGCCTGACATCTTTGCCGTGGCTAAGGGAATCGCCAGCGGAATGCCGCTGGGGGCCACGGTGGCGCGCGCGGACCTGATGACGTGGCCGCCGGGAGCCCACGCCTCCACGTTTGGAGGCAACCCGGTTGGCTGCGCCGCCGCCCTTGAGACCATCGCGCTGCTGGAGGAAGGGCTGATCGAAAACGCCGCGCGAATGGGCGCTTACTTGAGGGAACGGATGAAAGATTGGCCGGAACGCTTCCCCAACGTCGGCGATGTGCGCGGCCTGGGACTGATGATCGGGGTGGAACTGGTGCGCGACCGGAAGACTAAAGAGAGGGCGCCCGAACTCCGCGACCGTGTGGTGAATCTGGCTTTCGAGCGCGGGCTGTTGATCCTGGGCGCGGGCGACAATACCCTGCGGCTGTGCCCGCCGCTGGTCATTTCGCGCGACCAATGCGATTTCGCGATTGATACGCTGGAGGAGTGCCTGACGTTAGCGGCAAAGAGCGGATGAGAATACTCGACGTGGGCTGCGGGATTCACAAGCAACCCGGCGCCATCGGCCTGGACCGTAATGCTGCCAGCCGCGCCGACGTTCTGGCCGACCTTGACCGTTTTCCGTATCCCTTCGCCGACAGCTCATTCGACCGGCTGACCGCAATCCACGTAATCGAGCACGTCAACGACGTGATCCGAACGATGGAAGAGTTTCACCGCCTGGTGAGGGCCGGCGGCACGGTGCGCCTGGAGACCCCGCACTACACCGACTTCAGCTCCTTTTGCGACCCCACCCACAAGAGCCATCTGAACAGTTTCAGCTTCCGTTATTTCGGCGAGGATCACGGCGGCTTCGGATATTATTCGAAATCCAGGTTCCGCGAAATTTCGGTACGCGTAAAGCTACTGGCATTTTGGAGGTGGCTGGGATTTGAATTTCTGGTCAACCGGTTCCCGCGCTATCGGCGGTTCTGGGAGCACTATCTTTGTTATGTGGTTCGGGGAAAAGTGATGGAGTTCGAATTCGAAGTGTCGAAATGATGGGTTTACTTTATCGCGTAGCCGACGCCCTCAGGCGCCGCTCGCAGCACAACGACCATGGCCGGATGGGTGAAGATGCAGCGCACCGCTATTTGCGAAGGCACGGCTGTACCGTGGTATCGCGGAACTACCGCCCGCGCGCCGGCGGCGGCGAGATCGACCTGGTGGTCTGGCACGGTTCGCGGCTGGTGTTCGTGGAGGTGAAGACCCGGGAAAGCGAAGCGTTCGGCACCCCCGAAAGCGCGGTAGGCGCCGAGAAGCGCGCCCATCTGCAGCACGCCGCCCGCGACTACGCCCGCCGCGCCGACGTGAAGTGGGACCTGACGCGCTTCGATATTGTGAGCGTACTGCTGGAGAAGCCGATGCGGATTGAATGGATGAAGGACGCGTTCCGGTAAACCCACCTCCGGTACGTTTCCGCGGCAAAATTTCCCTATTGACAGCCAATAGCAATCTGCAATATAGTAATTACAGATTGCGATATGCTGCTCGGTGAAAAACTTCGGTACCTGCGGGAAGTGGAAGGCACGCTGCGCGGAATGGACCGCGAACTTTCGCAGGTGGAGATGGCGCGGCTGATCCAGAAGGAGCTTGGCAAATCCATCAGCCAGAGCTACCTTTCGCAGATCGAAAGCGGGACGCGGCCGCATCTGACTAATTCTACGCGCATGCTGCTGGCGCGGTTTTTCAAAGTTCATCCGGGCTACCTGGTGGACGACCCCGAGGGTTTTCAGAATGAGCTGATGTCCAACCTGGGGGCGCTGGAGGACAAACTGGACCTTTGGCTGGTGTCGGGCGCAGAGCGCTTCTGCCGGGACGTGGACCTGCATGAGGCCTTGCTCACGGTGGCCAAGCATAAGGATTCGCGCATGTGCCTGATCCTGCTTGGAACCATTTTGGAAAATCCCGGGCTCGCCGAACGGCTGATTGAAGTGCTCAAGACACCGGCGCCATCGCCTAATCACAAACCGAGGAGGCGTTCATGACGTGGCCTAATTTCTACATGATCTGTTTTCTGGTTGGCTTCGGCCTGAGCGTGCTGACGCTGCTGGCCGGAAGTGTGCACCTGCATTTGCCGCACCTGCACTTGGATCACGGAGTCCATCTGGGACATGGGCACGGCGGTGGGGGAGACCGGGGCGGCGCTTCCTGGTTCAATTTCAGCACCATGGCGGCCTTCCTTGCCTGGTTCGGCGGTACGGGTTATTTGCTGGAGCGCTATTACGGCGTCTGGTTCGTGGCGGCGCTGATTGTGGCTACGGTCAGCGGCCTGGGTGGAGCGAGCGTGGTGTTCCTGTTTCTCGCCAAGGTCCTGATGAGGCACGATGAGCCGCTGGACCCGGCCGATTACGAAATGGCCGGAGTGTTGGGACATCTCAGCATTCCGATACGCGCCGGCGGCACCGGTGAGTTGATTTATTCGCAAGAGGGCACACGCCGCGTTACGGGGGCGCGCAGTGAGGATGGCGAGGCTATCCCGAAAGGCGCCGAGGTAATGGTGACCCGCTACGACAAGGGAATTGCATACGTCCGCCCCTGGCAAGACCCGGCAGGCGAACTGGAGCCCCGAAGTGAACGAGCGGAGCCCCGAAATTAGCCATTGGAGCACGGGCGCTGACGGGTTGAAAGAGAGAGAACTTTATGGATAACCAAGTAGTTGTGATCGCCGGTTTGATGATTCTGGCGATTATTCTGTTGATGGCGATGTTCGCCAAGCTGTTCCGCAAGGCGGGACCGCACGAAGCGATTATCGTGTACGGTTTCCGCGGTACACGCGTGGTGAAGGGCCGCGGCACGGTTATTTTCCCCATGGTGGAGAGCGCGCGCGGGCTTTCGCTTGAGCTGATGTCGTTTGACGTGGCGCCCAAGCAGGATCTGTACACCAAGCAGGGCGTAGCCGTGACCGTGGAAGCCGTGGCGCAGATCAAGGTGAAATCCGATCCGGAATCGATCCTGACGGCTGCCGAGCAGTTCCTGACGAAGTCGCCCGAAGAGCGCGAGGGCCTGATCCGCCTGGTGATGGAAGGCCACCTGCGCGGAATCATCGGCCAGCTCACGGTGGAAGAGATCGTGAAGCAGCCGGAAATGGTCGGCGACCGCATGCGGTCCACCTGCGCCGACGACATGACGAAGATGGGTCTCGAAGTAATTTCGTTCACCATCAAGGAAGTCCGCGACAAGAACGAATACATCAGCAACATGGGCCGGCCGGACGTAGCGCGCATCAAGCGCGATGCCGATGTGGCCACCGCTGAAGCCGAACGCGACACAGCCATGAAGCGGGCTATAGCTTCGCGCGAGTCGGCAGTCGCCAAAGCCCAGGCGGACCAGGAGCGGGTGCTGGCGGAAACGCTGTCGCAGACCAAACAGGCCGAGGCGCAGCGCGACTTGGAAGTCAAGAAGGCGCTGTATCTGGAAAGCGTCAAGAAGCAGCAGGCGCAGGCCGACAAGTCTTACGAGATCCAAGGCAACATCATGCAGCAGCAGGTGCGCGCCGAGGAAGTCAAGATTCACCAGGTGGAAAAAGAGCACGAGGTGGAAGTGCAGAAGGCCGAAATCGCACGCCGCGAAAACGAGCTGATTGCCACCGTGCTCAAGGGGGCGGAGTACGAGAGGAAGCGCATCGAGATGCTGGCCGAAGCCGAGAAGTCGCGCCTGATCATGCAGGCCGAAGGCCAGGCCTCGGCGATCCGGGCGCAGGGCGAGGCGGAAGCCGAAATCATCTTCAAAAAGGGCGACGCCGAAGCCCGGGCCATGAACGTCAAGGCCGAGGCTTACCAGGAATTCAACCAGGCGGCCATCGTCGACAAGCTGATCACCAACATGCCGGAAATCGTGAGGGCACTGGCCGCGCCCTTGGCCAACGTGGACAAGATCACCATCGTCTCCACTGGCAATGGCAGCAGTTCCGGAATGCACAAAATTACGGGCGACATCACCGAAATGGCGGCGCAGATTCCGGCGCTGTTCGAGACCCTTTCGGGAATGCCGTTCAAAGAGTTGTTCGCGAAAGTAAGAACTATTGGCGAACGGTCGCCCAAGCCGGACGACAAGCCGAAGAGCACAGGCGCGGCAGCACAGTAAAAAGGAGTATACCCATGGCACTCTTAGAGCGTGTCTCTACGTTAGTCCGGGCGAATATCAACGACCTTGTCGACAAGGCCGAAGACCCGGAAAAAATGATCAAGCAGGTTATTCTCGACATGCAGAATCAATTGCTGCAGGTTAAGACCCAGGTGGCCATCACCATCGCCGACCAGCACGTGCTGGAGAAGAAGCTGACGGAGAATCAGGAGAACGAGCGGCAGTGGATGAAGCGCGCCGAGCTGGCGGTGGACCGGAAGGACGATGCCCTGGCCCGGGCCGCGGTGGAGCGGTCAATGAGCTACAAATCCATGACCGAGAGTTTCCGGCAGCAGGTGGATGATCAGAAGACTCAGGTGGACAACCTGAAATCCGCGCTGCTCAAGCTGCAGCAGAAGCTGGCCGAGGCCCAAACCAAGAGCGACCTGCTGATCGCGCAGCACCGCCGTTCGCGCGCTCTCGGCAAAGCCACCGACGCCGGTTCGGCGATTGGCAACGATTCCAACGCCGCGGCGTTCGACCGCATGAAGCGCAAGGTGCATCACTCGGAGGCGACCGCGCAGGCCAAAGCCGACCTGGTGAGCTGATGACGTGAACGACAAGTTCGCGGCCATGGAGAAGCAGGAGGAAATCGACCGCCTGCTGAACGACATCAAGTCCAAGCGCAAGACGGGATGACCTGGCGGCGTGGTGGGGGCGGCCCGTAAAAAAGGCTGGCCGCCCCACCCGTTGACCAACGATGGAGCTCCACATGACTCACTGCGCAACAACCAACTGGTGGACTGTGTCCGCGATTGCGGTTTCCATTGTTGTCCTTCTGCTAGGCGCCAATTACTGGATTGTGGGACCGCTTTTGCTGAACCTGATGATATGCGCCTATCCCCAAACCTACGAGACCACGGAGGAGGGCCTGGTGGTGCGGACCGCGTTGCGGCGGCAATTAATTCCCTACCAGGCGATCACGTCTATCGGGCTCGCCTCCGAAAACCGCGGCCGCGTGTATGTTCGCTACGGCAGGCGCTCCGAATTGCGAATCGCCCCGGCCGACACCGAAGCTTTCTTTGCAGACATGGCAGCGCGGTCACCGCACCTTTCTAAGCGGATGCGGAAATTTGTGGCGGCACTGGAGTACTTGAATTAGGTCAGATTTTGACTTTACCGGAGAGACGCGGAGCCAAGCCAGAGAATGCAACTGAGGCTTGGCCCTGCGTTAGATCAGTGGGTTGGTCTTCCTCAGCGCTTTACTCCGCGTCTCTGCGGCTCTGCGGTCAATGGAAAAGCCCCTCTCATATGGCAAGCCCGATGCCGGTTGGTACAATGGTTCCTCATGCTCTTGCAGATCCGCACCGTTCGCCAGGAAACCGTCATGTGCACGGTTCAGGCGTGTACCCGGGTTGCCAGGTACGTTTTCACCGGCAGCATTGACACAGACACAGGAGCCCCCAGCATGGTCGCTGCCTACTGTGATCCGCACGCCGCAGAGGAAGCCAGGCGTCTGGGCCATCCGTGGCCGGTTGCGGAAGAAGGCCCAGGCAAGACCAAAGCGCGCGTGCAATCGGCATAACAGCAAGCGGCGTGGTCAGTCACCGGTACGCAGGACGCGGTGCACCATTTGGGTGAGCTTTTCCGGAGTAAAGGGCTTCTGGAGATATGCCACGGAGGCGTCCAGCACGCCATCTTTGCTAATGATGCGGTCGGTGTAGCCCGACATATAGATCACCAGCATTTCCGGCCGCAACAGCGCCATGCTTTCCGCCAGTTCGCGGCCGTTGATTCCGGGCATGATCACATCCGTCACCATCAGCCGGATCGGCTTCTGATATTCCGCGACCACCAGCAGAGCTTCCATACCGTCGGCGGCTTCCAGAACGTGGAACCCGAGGCCCCTCAGGATGGCACAGGTGATTTGGCGCACCTCTTCCTGATCCTCCACCACCAACACGGTTCCCGAACCTTTAGCCCGAGGCCGAGGCTCATGATCCCGAGTTTTCCCGTTCGCCGCTTCGGGAATAGATAAGAAATAGAGGTTGAACGTAGTCCCGTGCCCCGGTTCGCTCTCAACCGAGATGTGGCCTCCGGAGTGCGTGACGATGCCGAACACGGTCGCCAGGCCGAGGCCCGTTCCCTTCCTGCCCCCCTTGGTGGTGAAGAACGGTTCAAACACGTGCTTCCGGGTTTGCTCGTCCATCCCGGCGCCGGTGTCGTTGATTTGGAGCAGAACATGGGCCAGACCGCCGGCGCCTTCCGGCTCTTCCTGAAAATCGCTCCCCAAATGGACGTTCCGGGTTCGGATCGTCAACACGCCGCCTTGCGGCATGGCTTGCCGGCTGTTCAACACCAAATTCATGAGCACCTGGTGCAACTGGCCGCGGTCGGCCTTGATGGTCCAGGTGGCCGGGTCCAGCGAGGTCACCAGGCGGATATCTTCGCCGATGACGCGCTGCAGCATGCCCTGCGATTCCTGCACTACTTCGTTGAGGCTCAGGGCCTGCGGCTGCGTGATCTGTTTGCGGCTGAAGGCCAGCAGTTGCTGCGTGAGGTCGGCGCCGCGCTCGCCGGCGCGCTTGATTTCCATCAGGCCGCCGCGCACCTTTTCCGGATCGTCCAGCGTCCCCAGAAGAAGGTCGCTGTAGCCGGTAATCACCATCAGAAGGTTGTTGAAATCGTGCGCGATCCCGCCGGCCAGCCTTCCCAGACTTTCGAGTTTCTGGGATTGCTGGAGCTGTTCTTCCAACCGCTTCCGGTCGGTGATATCGAAGAAGAAAACAATCACGCGCGACCAGTCCTGGCGCGGCGAAGGGGCCAGGTAAACGACCATATTGACGGTGCGCTCCTCCCCGCGAAGGGTGTGCGCCAGGAACTCAGTCTGGTACATCGATTTGGTTTCCGCCAGCGCGGCAATCTCGTCGCAGAAGACTTCATAGGCGGGGTCGTCAAAGATTTTGGTGAGGTCCCCCAGCAGTTCCCGCTTGTCTTCCACGCCGTAAAACTGCCGCGCCGCGCGATTGACATCCAGCACGCTGATGCGGCGCACGCACTCCTTCAGGGCCTCGCGATTTTCCGTCAGATAGCTTCTCAAATTGGCGACGCCGCCTGCCGCCAGGCCATCGACATACTCCTTGACGCGCGAGAAATCTTCTTCCCACATGGGGAAAGGGGAGTTCTCAAAGAGCGCCCGGTATCGCTCCTCATCGACGCGCACGCTGTATTCCGACTGGCGCAGAGTAACCTCGGCCACCCGGCGCTCGCTGACATCGCGGGCCGCGTCTGCCAGGAGCAACTCGTATTTTTGCTTCCAGGACTCGACGGATTGCTCGAGTTCCCGAATGCGCTGAAGCAGATCGTTATGCTGCGGGGCGTCCACGCTTCATTCTAGACGGGGCGCGGGCGGTAGTGGGCAAGCCACGCACTACGCTACCATCGGAACATTGCCACAAACCGGAAAGCCCCAAACTGGAAAGACAACCTCCGCGTGGTGCTGGTTGAGACGCGCAATCCCCTGAACATCGGGGCCGCGGCGCGGGCCATGGCAAATTTCGGGTTTGCCCGGCTGCGCGTGGTCAACCCGTACGATCTGGCTTTCCGCGAAGCCCGTTCCGCCGTCGGCGCCGCGCCCTTGCTGCAGGCTGCCGAGGAATTCTCCACGGTCGCTGACGCTGTTGCCGAGTGCCGGCTCGTGATCGGCACCACCTCCATCGGCCATCGCGAGCTACAGCACCCCATCCGGCGCCTGGAATACGGCGCGCGCCTGATCCGGCGGACACTGTCACACCCGGTCGCTTCACAGCCTGTGGCGCTCCTGTTCGGTTCTGAGAAATTCGGCCTGTCGAACCAGGATCTAAGCCACTGCAATTGGCTGATGCGCATCCCCACCGTTGGTCAGGATCTTTCGATGAACCTGGGCCAGGCCGTAGCGCTATGCCTCTACGAACTGGCGCGCGATCCGAAAGCCGCTGCTGCACGTCCCGAAAAAATGGTGCGCGCCAATGCGGCGGAAAACGAACAGGTCACCACCAGGCTTCTGGAAGTGCTGCACCAGAGTGGCTACATCAATCCGTTGACCGCCGCGTCTACGGATGAAAAGGTTCGCCGCCTGGTTCGGCGGCTCGACATCGCCGCCCGCGACGTTCCGGTGCTGCTGGGAATGCTCCGCCAGATTCTGTGGAGGGTTGAGGTTGAGAAGGATACGGCCCGCTGACGCTCGCGGCTCCGTTCTTACTGCCGCCGCGTCCGCCGCGCCGGCTTCTGGTCGGCCTTTTCTCCCGCAAAGGTCAGGGTCACGTCCGCGGTGTGTTTCTGCTCATCCACCTTCAAGTCGGCCGCGGTCTTGCCGAGCCCCTCGAACAGGCCTTCCTCTTTGATGCGGTTCAGAAAATAATCCGGGTAATCCGGATTGAGCGGCTTGCCTTCTTTCAGGGTCCAGATCCGCAGCACCTCGGCTTCACCGATCAAATCCAGCCCCACCAGGGTCAACTTACCCATCAGATATTGCGGCCCCGGCTCGATGTGCACTGCTACGTCCACGGCTTTTTTGGCGTCGTCGATTTTGCGCTCCGATGTGACCTTCACCTGCAGGAAACCGGCGTGCCGCACGGCTTTGCGGATGCGCTCCAGGCCCTCATTCACGCGGTCGAAGTTGGCTACGTCACCGGTCTTGAAGTTGCCCTCTCTCAACAACACCGCCCGGTCCACCGGGCTAGGTCCCGCTATCTCCACCTTGCCCAGCGTGTAGCTCTGCCCCTCATCCACGGTGACGAATACATGGACGCCCTCGACGTCCGTCACCGGTTCCGCGCGAATCTTGGGAAACGCCACCCGAACCCGTCCGCGCTGCTCATATACGGGGCGGATGGCGTTGTTCAGCACTTCGCGAAACCCCACTTCGGTATACGGCGAACCGACGGCTACTCCGGCGATGGCTTCGCGCAGGACATTCTGCGTCACCACCTGGTTGCCTTCAAACGTCACCTGCGCCACCGCCGGCAGGTTGCGCGCCGGGCGAAACACGATCGCGAATTGATCCGCTCCCACCGCGGTGACACGTCCCGCAACGGTCTCCTCGAAGCCCTTCGAAACCAGATATTCCTGGATCCACGCTATGTACCGGTCCACCACTGGTTTGGTGGCGGGCATTCTGGTAGTCGAAAACAGCGGGTCTTTGGCGGCCAGCGCGGCCTCAATGTCCCGTTCAGGCGGCCCCAGGTCTTCAATCCGCACAGGGTATGCGGGCTGCACATCGGTCACCTGGAAAATCGCGGCATATCCTTCCTGACTCGCCGGTTCGAACCGGTACCCCACGGTTTCAAAAGCGCCGCTCGCTACCAGCCGGTCGCGCGCCGCATCGAATTCCGGTTTGCCGGCCATCTGCCCCACCTTAACCCCTGCGACGGCCAGCACCTGCTCGCGCGTATAGTTGTGGCTGCCTTCCACTTGCAGGCTCTCGATGGGCCATTTCACGGGAGCAGCGGGGGCCGTTGTCTTCGGGGCTGCCTTCGCGGCAGCCTTGGAAGCAGGCTTCTTCGCGGGCGTCCCGCCGGTCTGCGCGAAGCCTGCACCGGCCGTCAGCGCCGCCAGCATCAGCAACAACTTCATATATCGTTATGTAGACGCGCCGGGCGCCTCTTGGATTACACCGACTGGTGGGTTCTACTCCCGAATCCGTCGGCGGACCCCTGCATCAATAAAATTAGCAGCAGTTCACAACTCAGGGCCCAGGTGCGAAATTCCGGGCGCACCGGCGGGTCCGCCTGTGACCCAGGTTAGAATGGAAAAAGTGCCCTACGATCTCATTGTCATTGGGAGTGGCCCAGGCGGCTACTCCGCAGCTATTCGCGCCGGCCAGTACGGATTGAAAACGGCTCTCATCGAAAAACAGGCCAAACTCGGTGGTACCTGCCTTCTGGTGGGATGTATCCCCACCAAGTCCCTGCTCCATACCGCCGAGGTCTGGCAGCGTTTCGTTCACTCCGAGGAGGAGGGCATCCACGCCGAAAATCCGCGCCTCGATTACCCCAAAGTGAAGGAGCGCAAGGACGGCATCGTCAATAAGCATTCGAAGGGCGTCGAGATGCTCCTCAAGCGGGCCAAGGTGGAGCGCATCTCCGGATACGCCACGCTCAAGGGCAAGGGCAAGGTAGAAGTGAAATCCGATTCCGGCGTTCAGACGCTGGAGGCGAAGAACATCATCATCGCCACCGGCTCGGAGGCCCGCATGATCCCCGGCCTGGAGGCGGACGCGGAGTTCATCCTCACCAACATCGAGATTCTGAACCTCACGGCCGTGCCTAAGAGCCTTATCATCATCGGCGCGGGGGCGGTGGGCGTGGAGTTCGCCTCCATCTTCAAGCGTTTCGGCACAGACGTCACATTGATTGAAATGCTGCCGCGTATCGTCCCGGTTGAAGATGAAGACATCTCCAAAGAACTGGATCGCGTTTTTCGTAAGCAGAAGATTCGCGTGGAAACCGGCGCGCGCGCGGACCACATTCAGAAAACCGGTAAGGGCGTGAAGCTCACTTTAACTACGAGGGATGGCAAGCAGGAGGAGCTCGAAGCCGAAAAACTGCTGGTCGCCGTGGGCCGCAAACCCAATACCGAAAACCTCGGCCTGGAGAACACCAAGGTCGAACTGGACCGCGGCTTCATCAAAGTGGACGCTCATCAACTTACCGCCGAACCCGGCGTGTATGCCATCGGCGACGTGGTGGCCGGCACTCCGCAACTGGCTCACGTGGCTACCCGGGAAGGCATGATCGCGGTGGCCCACATGGCCGGCAAGCCCGCCGTTCCCATCAACAAGAACCGCATTCCGGGCGCAACCTATACGGAGCCCGGCATCGGCAGCGTGGGACTCACCGAAGCCCAGGCCAAGGCGCAGGGCTACAAGGTGAAAGTGGGCCGCTTCCCGTTCGCAGGCAACAGCCGCGCATCCATCATCGGCCATCATGAAGGCTTCATCAAGGTGGTTGCCGACGAAGAGCATGGCGAGATTCTTGGAGTCCACATCATAGGCCCCGAGGGATTTGAGTTGATCGCCGAAGCCGTGGCCGCCATGGAAGCCGAGGCCACCGTGGACGTAATGATGCAGACCATCCACGCGCACCCCACGCTCTACGAAGGGTTGGGCGAAGCATTCAACGCCGTCTACGGTCTGGCCATAAATGCGTAAGTGCTGGCTGCGGCAACTCGGGCGGATAGACTACGGGCGCGCGCTGGAACTGCAACAGCAGATCTCGGCGGACCGTAAGCGCAGTGTGGTTCCAGACCATCTCCTGCTGCTTGAGCACCCGCACGTCATCACCCTGGGCCGCAACGGCCACATGGAAAACCTGCTGGCCAGCGGCGAAATTCTCGACCGCGCGGGCATCGCGTTCTATCCCACCGATCGCGGCGGCGATGTCACTTACCACGGCCCCGGACAACTGGTGGGCTACCCGATTCTGGACTTACGGGATTGGCAGCGCGACGTGGGCGCGTACGTCCGCGCCTTGGAGCAGGTAGTCATCGACACCCTGGCCGACTATGGCATTGCCGCCGGCCGCATTCCCAAGCTGACCGGCGTTTGGGTTGAGGATCGTAAAATTGCAGCTATCGGGGTGCACCTCAGCCGCTGGGTGACCTCCCATGGGTTCGCGTTAAACGTTGCCACCGATTTGAGCTACTTTGAGTACATTGTTCCCTGCGGATTGACCAAGCCTGTGACCTCCATGGCCGCACTCGGCGTCCGCGCCGGTTTGGACGAAGTGGGCCAAAGCCTGGCGGCGCACTTCGGCCGTGTTTTCGATTGCGAAATGCTGGTTAAGATTCCTGCACCAGCGGCTTGTTCCGACGCCGCTATCCTCGCGGCAATGTTATAGCAATTATGGAAAGAGAGAACTGAAATGACCGACGTCGTGATGCCCCAGATGGGCGAAAGCATTGTCGAAGGCACGTTGACCAAGTGGCTTAAAAAGGCCGGCGAGCGCATAGAGCGCGATGAGCCTCTATTCGAGATATCCACCGACAAAGTGGATACCGAGATTCCGGCGCCGGTTGCCGGAACCGTCTCCGAGATCCTGGTACAGGAAGGCCAGACGGTGGGAATCAACACCGTAGTTGCGCGAATTAACGAAGGTCGCGAATTGACGAAGGCGGTGGAGCAGCCGCCAAGCCTGCCGCAGCTAAGCCTGCTCCAGCCAAAGCGGCAGAGCCCGCCGCAGCCGCACCCGCGAAGCCAGCACCGGCCGCGCCCGAAACACCGCCGCAGGAGCCACCCCAGCCCACGCCGTCGCTCGAGCAGGTCGACGAACCGGCCACCGCCCAGCCCACGGAAACCGCCAAACCGGCCGAACCCGAAAAACCTGCCGAACCCGCCGGCCCGCTCTCTCCGCTGGTCCGCAAAATGGCCCGCGAGAACAATATCGATCTGTCGCGCGTAAAGGGTACCGGCGCCGGTGGCCGCATCACCAAGCAGGATGTGGAAGCGCACCTGGCCCAACCGGCTCAGCCCGCCGCGGCCCCGCCTGCTGCGCCACCAGCGGCTGCACCCGCGCCCGCTGCACCTGCACCACCTGCTTCAGCCGCGCCCGCTCCAACTGCGCAGCCAGCCGTGGCTCCCTTGCCTCCTACAACCCCGGCCAAAACGCGCATTGAGCCCATGAGCGCCATGCGCATCAAGATCGCCGAGCACATGGTGATGTCCAAGCGGACCTCGCCGCACGTCACCACGATTCATCGCGTGGACATGACCAAGGTCGCCAAAATGCGCGAACTCCACAAGACCAGCTTCCAGGCCACCTACGGCTTCGGGCTCACGTACCTGCCCTTCATCACCAGTGCCGCGGCGGTGGCCCTGCGCCAGTTCCCGCTGCTCAATGCTTCTCTCGATAACAACAACATCATCTATCACAACGAGATCAATATCGGGATCGCGGTGGCGCTCGAAAATGGCCTGATCGTCCCCGTGATTCGCGGTGCCGATGAAAAGAACGTGCTGGGTCTGCAGCGCGCCGTGGTCGATCTGGCCGCACGCGCCCGTTCGCGGCAGCTGAAGCCAGACGAAGTGGTGGGCGGCACGTTCTCCATCACCAACTTCGGCAGCTTCGGCAGCCTTATCGGAACTCCGGTCATCAACCAGCCCCAGGCCGCCATCATGGGCGTCGGGACGGTGGACAAAACCCCGGTGGTGATCGACGATGCCATAGCTATTCGCTCCATTTGCCACCTCTCGCTGAGCTTCGACCACCGTCTGATCGATGGCGCCTTGGCCGACCAGTTCATGACCAAGGTCAAGAAGGTGCTGGAAAATTGGTCCGAAGAAGTCCGATAGGGCCGGTCCGCCTTCCACTCAGGAACCGGCGACACGATCGCCGGCGTTACCGCTTGGGTTTAGACTAATAGCCATGTTTATGACCCGTCGCAACTAAAATCGTTGGAGCGTAGATCTTGCGGGAAACCACTCCCTCAGCCACCGGTGTCGCACTCTTCGCGATCCTGATGTCCGCTGGATGCGGTACGCCGCCTCTGCCCACGCATCCGCTGGCCCCTCTCACGGCAGCCGAAATTGGCACAGCCGCGAGAATCATAAAAGCCTCCGGCCGGGTTCCCGCCGGCGCACGTTTCAGCCTGATCGCTCTCGATGAACCTCCCAAGGAATTGGTGTTGCGCAAGATCTCCGTTCCCCGCCGCGCCTTCGCCGTCATCTACGATGGCCAGGCCAACCGAACGTGGGAAGCGCTGGCCGATTTGGCTGCCAGCCGCGTGGACCGCTGGAAAGAAATCCCCGGGGCGCAGCCGCCGGTCACTGGTGAGGATTCCAACCTGGCTGCCAGCATCGTTCAGGCCGATTCGCGTTGGCAGCGCGCCCTGCGCGCCCGCGGCATCAACCCCAACTACGTCGTCGTGGTCGCCTGGACCGCCGGCTACTTCGCCCTGCCCGGCACCGATCAGGGGCGAATCGTGCGCGCCATTCCCTATCTCAACGCAGGCCAGAATTACTATGCCCACCCCGTCGAAGGCCTGGTGGCGCACGTCAACCTGACCACCGGCAAGATCATTGACTTGCTGGATACCGATCGCGGCATCCCGGTCCCCAGGGAGTCGGGCGAGCTTTCCCTGCCCCACACGGCCCCGCTCCGCCTGGCCCCGGCACCCCTCGACATCCTGCAAACCAGCGGCCCCGGGTTTGAGCTTGCGGACGGCGAAGTGCGCTGGCAGAAGTGGAGCTTCCGTTTCGGGCTCCATCCCCGCGAAGGCCTGGTGCTGTACACCGTGGGATACGACGATGGCGGACGCGTGCGCCCCGTTCTCTACCGCGCCTCGCTCTCCGAAATGTTTGTCCCTTATGGCGACCCCGGCGGCGCCTGGTTTTTCCGCAACAGCTTCGACGCCGGTGAACTGGGCCTGGGCGTAAACGCCTCTCCGCTCAAACCGGGTGTGGACTGCCCCGCCAACTGTTCTTTGTTCGACGCCGTGTTCGCCGACGGCAGCGGCGCGCCCGTCGCCATCCCCCGCGCTGTGGCGATCTACGAGCGCGATGGCGGCATTGCGTGGAAGCACGAAGACGAAACTCGCCGCGCCCGCGAACTGGTTCTGGGTTTCGTGTCCACCGTGGGTAATTATGACTACGGCTTCGATTGGATTTTTCACCAGGATGGCACCCTCGAAATGCGTGTGGCGCTCACCGGAGTGATGACCGCCAAGGCCGTCGCCGAAGGCGCGCACGATTCCTACAGCCACATGGTGACCAGGAATCTGGCGGCCCCCCACCACCAGCACTTCTTCACCTTCCGATTGGATCTGGACGTGGACGGCGCCATGCCCAACCGCGTGGTGGAAATGAACAGCGTGGCCGTGCCATCCGGGCCCCAGAATCCTTACGGCGGGGCCTTCATGATGGAGGAAACCCCTCTGGTGAGGGAGCGCCAGGCGCAGCGCAATCTGGATCTGGGAGCCAGCCGCAAATGGATCGTGATCAACCCCAACGTCATGAACGCTCTTGGCCACCCCACCGGCTACGCGCTCTTGCCCGGAGAAAATGCGCTGCTTTTTGCCCAGCCCGATTCGTGGGTTCGCAAACGCGCCGCATTTCTGAACGCGCATGTCTGGGTAACGCCGTATCGATCCGCCGAAATGTATGCCGGCGGCGACTACCCTAACCAGAGCCGCGGCGGCGATGGCCTGGCCAAGTGGACCGCTGCGAATCGCCCCATCGATAATCACGACGTGGTGCTGTGGTATTCCATGGGCATAACCCACAATCCCCGCCCCGAGGACTGGCCCGTGATGCCGGTGCATGCTGCGGGTTTCAAACTGGTGCCGTGGGGTTTCTTCGCGCGCAACCCCGCGCTCGACTTGCCTCCGGGCCGGTAGCTCTCTCCTTGCCAAACTAGGGGAGCACTTGGTATACTCCTAGTCAGGCTAGGAGGCCTTAGCATTGTGGGCAAATCCGCGGACCTGCTTCCGGGCACACTTGACATGTTGATTCTCAAAGCCGTGTCCTTGAAACCGCTGCACGGCTACGGTGTCTTGCTGCGCATCCGCCAAATCTCGGGCGATGCACTTGAGATTCCGCAAGGGTCTTTGTATCCGGCGCTCTACCGGTTGGAGCACCAGGATCTCATCACCGCCGAATGGGGCCAGAGCGAGAACAACCGCCGGGCGAAGTACTACACCTTAACCACCGCCGGGCGCCGCCGCCTGCGTGAAGAAACCGCCGGCTGGAACCGGCTGGCGTCCGCGATTGCCGCAGCCTTGAACACCACATCGGAAGAGGTTTGACATGTTTAAGCGCTTTCGTTCTCTGCTTAACGTACTCACTCGCCGGCGTGATTTCGAAGACGGTATGACCGAGGAGCTACGCTTCCATATCGAGCAATATACTGACGACCTGGTGCGCTCCGGCGTGTCACCGGAAGAAGCGGCGCGCCGCGCACGCATGGAATTCGGCAGCTTCGACAGCGTCAGGGGGGACTGCCGCGAGGCGCGTGGCTTGTACCTTTTTGACGAGATTCGCAGGGAGTTAACCTACGCCGCCCGAATGCTCCGCAAGACGCCCGGCTTCACGGCTACCGCTCTCTTGACCCTAGCCGTTTGCCTGGGTGCCAATCTGACGATTTTTTCCGTGATCGACGCGATCCTGCTCCGCCCGCTGCCGTTTCCCGAACCCGGCCGGCTGGTGACCCTGTTCAATACGTATCCCAAAGCCGGCGTCGAACGCGACGGTTCCTCGCTGACCAACTACTACGAACGCCGGGGTAATATTCCCGCCTTTGCCTCGCTCGCAATCTACCGTTATGGCACCGCGATTATCGGTGAGACCGGCTCACCGGAACGCGAACAGATCATGCGGGTCTCTCCAGATTTTTTCTCCACGCTCGGCCTCGGCCCTGTGATTGGACGCGCCTTTACGGAAGAGGAGACCACCTACCAAACCGATGGTGTCGCAATTTTAACCGACACGTATTGGCGGCAGCGCTACCATGCCGACCCCCACGTGGTCGGAAGGCAGATTCGTGTGGACGGCCTTCCCAAAACTGTGATCGGCGTATTGCCGCCCGGCTTCCGCTTTCTCTCCTCCGAAGCCCGCCTGTACTTCCCGCTGGCATCGCGTGCCGCAGACCGCACACCCTTGCAGCGCCATTCCGGCGGGAATGTCATCCAAATGATTGCCCGGCTTAAACCCGGCGCTACATTGACGCAGGCCCAATCGCAGATCGATACCCAGAATGCCAGGTTGGAGGAAGACGATCCTCAGGCCAAAATGATGGCCGATGCGGGCTTTCGATCCCTGGTGGTGTCACTGCATGGCGACCACGTCGCAGCCGTCCGGCCCACTCTGCTGTTACTGCAAGCCGGTGTAATCGCCCTCCTCCTGATCGGCGCAGTCAATCTTGTGAACCTGCTCCTCATCCGCGCCAGTGGCCGGGTCAAGGAACTCGCCGTCCGGCAGGCATTGGGCGCGAGCCGGCGCCACGTCGTGAGCGAAGTTGTTGTCGAGACCAGCCTGCTCACGCTGGTCGGAGGTCTTCTCGGCCTCGCCGTGGGAGCTTGCGGCATTCGTCTGTTAAGCGTGCTGGGTGCGGATCGCCTGCCGTTGGGAAGCCGCATGGCCTTCGACGCGCGATTGGCATTGGTCGCCCTCTCCGCCTCCATCGCCTTGGGCGTCGTTCTTGCGGCGCCCATCGCCTGGCTCAACCTCCGACGCCCTTTGGGCAGTGCGCTTCAGTCCGAGAGTCGAGGTGGAACCACCGGCCGCGCCGCTCAACTCCTGCGCCACAGCTTCATCGTTTCCCAGATTGCCTTGGCTTTCGTACTGCTGGCCGGGGCCGGCATGCTCGGCCTCAGCCTCCAACGTGCAATGGCCGTTTCTCCCGGCTTCCGGCCCGACCACTTACTCACCGGGCAAGTCTCGCTTCCGGGGAAAAACTATCGGGACGGAGCGGCCCGCCTGGCATTTGTTGAAAAAGTAACCGACAACATCCGCAGCCTGCCGGGAGTGTTGTCCGCCGGCGTCGTCAGCAATGTGCCCCTCAGCGGCAACAGCGGTAAAAGCGCGGCCACGGTTAAAGGCCGCATGCCCCGGCCCGGCGAATCACCGCGCGGACACTACTCTTACTGGGTGGGCGGCGAATACTTCCAGGCCCTGAGCTTCTCCCTGCGAACGGGACGCTTCCTCACGGCCGCCGATTCACGGCGAGCGACGCGTGTCTGTGTGGTGGATGAGGACTTTGCGCGGTACTACTGGCCCGGCGCCAGTGCTCTCGGCCAACGTCTGTTCGAAGGGTCCGAAGAGAGAGGGGATGCCGAGGCATTCACCATTGTCGGCGTCGTCGGCAGCGTGAAACAAGCCGGACTCACTGACGACACAGCCCAAGGCGCGGTTTATTACCCGTACGTCTTCCGCACCGACAACAATATCTTCATCGTCGCCCGCACCGTCCTTCCACCGGAATCTCTCGGCTTGACGCTGCAGCGCGTGGTTCGGCAAATCGACCCCGACCTGCCGGTCAACGATCTCCGGTCGATGGAGAATCGCATTGCCGATAGCCTCGTCGTTCGCCGCTCACCGGCCCTGCTGGCAGGATTTTTCTCCGGGATAGCCCTGCTGCTCACCGCCGTCGGCAGCTATGGAGTGTTAAGTTACGCCGTGGCTCAGCGCCGCCGCGAGATCGGTGTGCGCATGGCATTGGGGGCGCGGCCGGACCAGATCGGCAGGCAGTTTGTCGCGCTCGCCTTACGGCTGCTGGCTTGCGGCACGATCCTTGGCGTGATCGGAACATGGCTCGCCGGCCGTGCCATGGAGACAGTGCTCTTCCACGTGCCGGCTCTGAATTTGGCCATCGTCGCCGGTACTGCGGGCGTGATGGCGACGGTGTCTCTGGTTGCCTGCCTGCTGCCATCGCGCCGCGCGGCGCGAATATCTCCGATGGAGGCTCTAACCGGAGAGTAGCCCACCGAAGACACACACAACCAGGTTCCGACGTACTAGTTCCGACTTACTTCAAACTTACTGCCGGAAAGTAAGTGCCGCGCGCTTCCCTGCGCCACCACGCACGTTCGCCTGAGTGACTGAAGTTATACAAATATACTTCCGCTCGTATGTACTTAGGCGGCGCCGCTGGAAACGGATTATATTGCAAGAGTCCTGTTACGCTCCGTTCCCCTTGTAACAGCCGGAGCATGAAGTTCACGAACCAGCGGTTCTCCTGATAATTACCCAAGGCCGCAAACCACATCTGCCAGTCCAGGCGCGGCTGGTGAGGCGCCACCACCGGCGGCGCGCGCATCACGTTCCCGGCCTTGTACCGGAATTCGTATGCCGCCCAGGTGACACCGTCGTTCGACCCCTCCACGATAATCTCCGGCCGGGTGGTGGTCATCACCGCGAATAGTCCATAAGAATTCACAATCCGCAGCGGAGCCACCAGACGCAGCACCTCACTTCCCCCCGGCAGCGAAATCGAAAATAATCCGAGAAAGAGCAGGCCGCTGACCACCCCGACAAATCCCGCGAGGCCGATGCTGACCGCCCTGTGTGGGGTAGATTCCCGATCGTCATGCGGCTCGATAAACAGGAACATGGCCAATGCAATTGTCAGGAAATTGAAGAACGTGTAGTTCCCGGTGAGCAGAATCATCACCTGCAGCCCGATCGTGATCCAGCCTCCTACGCGCCGCCAGCGCCTGGGCGCAAAGAACAGAAACGGCGCCGCGATCTCCGCGAAAAATACGACCAGGGTGGAAGCCTTCTGAAATCCCATAGGCAACTGGTGCATGTACCACGCCAGCGGTGTCGGCAGCGGCTGGGTCTCATAGTGAAACCGAAGCGCCGTCAAATTGCGCCATGCCGGGTCGCCGCTGAGCAGTTTCACGGCTCCGCTGAAGAACATCAGCCGGAAAAGCAGCCACCGGAACAACCAGACGCGGATCGGCGAATCGTCGGCAAAGACGGCCAGGAAGCCAGCCTCCAGCAACAGCACATCCCACTGAAATGACAGAAAATCCTGCCCCACGGCACAGATGGAAAGCCACAGCACCAGGCATCCGGCCAGCGCCGTCCGTTGGCGCCACCCGGCCACCGCCGCCAAAGCACACAGCGTCCCTAGAATCCAGGCCGCATGAATCGCCGTGTCGCTGGCGTTCAGCCACAGCAGCGACGGAACCTCCCAGTACGCGGCTGCCCCGGCGCCTTCGCGGACGGTGCGTAAATACTCCACCGCCGGCAGTATCCCGCGCGACCCGATCAACCCCATGGCCTGCACGCCAAACGACACAAAGGCGACGCCGTAAATGCAACCCAGCACTCGCAGGAAGTTCCTGATCGTAACCGGCTTCGGCAGGCGTTCCATGGTTAGCACGCGTTCGCTCAAATCCCTTATTATCTTAGCGCTTCGCTCTTTTGGCCCCTCCGTCTAGTCCAGTACACATCCACTCACACCCCTAATTCCCCCATTCCACTTGGAAATGCGCCATTTAATGGATAGCTGTTTTCTTTCAATCGCTTAAAGGGGCAAGATGGCTTCAAACTGGGAAGGATGCATCTTAATGAGCACACAGCCGTTTGAACCCAAAGCTACGCCCCCCGCCGACCTTGTCCAGATCGGCGTTTCGATTGAAGACACGATCCAAAAGCGCCTCGCCGAAGAGCGCGCCCGCCTGGAGAGCGAAGCAGGTCTCGTCAAGCGTGAAGCCCATCACTTCAAGAAGCCGGTGGAGAAGCCGTTTACCGCAGACCAGCGCCCCAACACCACGCTGCTTTTCGGCGGCCTCACCTGGAAACACGAGAAACTGGTGCATGGCGCATTGGAAGGGCTCGGCTACCGCGCTGAGGCTGTCCCCACCCCCAATGTGAAGGCCTTCCAGGCCGGCAAAGAGTACGGCAACAACGGGCAGTGCAATCCCACGTACTTCACCGTCGGCAACCTGGTGCAGTATCTCCAGAGCCTTGAGGAGCAGGGCGTTCCCAAGCAGGAAATTATTGACCGGTACGTATTTTTCACGGCCGGCGCCTGCGGGCCCTGCCGCTTCGGAATGTACGAAGCCGAGTACCGCCTGGCGTTGCGCAATGCCGGGTTCGATGGCTTCCGCGTGCTCCTGTTCCAGCAGTCCGGCGGCCTGAGCCAGTCCGACGCTGAGGCTGGCCTCGAAATGAACATCGACTTCTTTCTGGGCATCCTGAACGCGCTCAATTGCGGCGACGTAATGAACGAAGTGGCCTACGCCCTGCGTCCCTACGAAGTCAACGCCGGCGACACCGACCGCGTCCTCGATGAAGCCATGGATTACCTGCATGAGGTTTTCCGCAAGAAGCGCCCGTGGAAACTGGACGAGGGCATGTCGAAATATCTGGGCGGCTTCTCCGATACCGCCGAATACGTCGGCAAATTCGTGAAGCAGCTCAAGGGCGACGAATATGTTCCCGCGCTCGAGCGCTGCCGCGATCAGTTCAACAGCATCGATATCGACCGCCTCCGCGTCAAGCCCATCGTCAAAATCACCGGCGAATTCTGGGCCCAGACCACCGAAGGCGATGGCAACTTCAACATGTTCAACTTCCTGCAGCGTGAAGGCGCGCAGGTGCTGGTGGAGCCCATCGGCACCTGGATCATGTACATGATCCACCAGGTGATCCAGAAGTACAAGGATTTCAAGGGCCTCGAAGAAGGCGCCGTGCTGCCCTCGCTGTGGAAATTGGGAACGCGCGCCAAGATCGAATTCGGTTACCGCCAGAAGGTCGCCAAACTGAAACTTGCCGAAGCCATCTTCAAGGGCGAGTACCACAAGATTGTCGACGCCCTGGGCGGCATCGCGCATCACCTCACGGACCAGTACGAACTGCAGCGCCTGGGCCATCCCTTCTACAATTCGCGCGCCGGCGGCGGCGAAGGCCACCTGGAAGTCGCGAAGAACATTTACTACTCGAACAAAGACCTGGCCCACATGGTGCTGTCGCTCAAACCGTTCGGCTGCATGCCTTCCACGCAGTCCGACGGCGCGCAATCGGCCGTGGTTTCGAACTACAAGGATATGATCTACCTGCCGGTGGAAACTTCCGGCGAAGGCGAAATCAACGCTCACAGCCGCGTGCAGATGGCGCTCGGCGAAGCCAAGAACAAGGCCAAGAAGGAATTCGCGGCTGCGCTGGAACAAGCGGGCCTCACTCTGGACCAGTGCCGCGACCTGGGTAGAAGCGCATCCCGAAAGCAAGCGTCCGCTGTATCAGGTTCCGCACAGCAAGGGCTACGTCAGCCAGGCCGCCAATTTCGTGCTGCACATCGCGGACCGCATCAAGACCGAAGGCTGGGTTGCCCCAGCAACTGCTCAGGCCCAGCCGGAACTGGTATCCCGATAGCCGAGCCGCGACCGTAAGGGAGCGGACTGGATTTTACGAGATCACTAATCATGGAAAAACAATTCCTCATCGGAATGGATGTTGGCTCAACCACTGTTAAGGCCGTGGTGATTGATGGCGCCACCGACCAGATTCTTTGGTCCGACTATCAGCGCCACGACACCAAGCAGCCCGAAAAAGTGCTCGAGTTCTGCAAGCGATTTGAAACCGAAATCGAGGGCTTCAGCGCCAAGCAGTCGCGCATGTTCATCACCGGCTCCGGCGGCAACGGCCTGGTCAAATTCCTGGGTGCGAAGTTCGTCCAGGAAGTGAACGCCGTTTCGCTCGCCGTGGAACGCATGTACCCCGAGTGCGGCTCCGTGATCGAACTGGGCGGCCAGGACGCCAAGATCATCATCTTCAAGACCGACCCGGAAACCGGCCGCAAGAAGAAAATTCCATCGATGAACGATAAGTGCGCGGGCGGCACCGGCGCAGTCATCGACAAGATCAACGCCAAGCTGCGCATCCCCACTGAGCAGCTTTGCCAGATGGGCTACAAAGGCCTCAAGCTGCACCCGGTAGCCGGCAAGTGCGGTGTTTTCGCCGAGACCGATATCAACGGCCTGCAGAAAATGGGTGTTCCGCCCGACGAACTGATGGCGTCGCTTTTCGAAGCCATCGTCATGCAGAACCTCTCGGTGCTCACGCGCGGCAACACGCTGCTGCCGGTGGTGCTGCTGCTGGGCGGCCCGAATTGCTACATCAAGGGCATGCGCGATTGCTGGAAGGCCAACATCCCCAAGATCTGGGAAGAGCGCAATACTCCGCTGCCCGAAGGCGTTCCCCCTGAAGACCTGATCAAGACGCCCGACAACGCCCAATACTTCGCGGCCATCGGTTCGGTGGAGTTCGGCAAATCGGAAGACGATAACGTGGGCCTGTACACCGGCTGGGAAAAGCTGGAATGGTACGTCACCATCGGCCGCGAAGAGGAAAAGCTCAAGCGCGGCGGCGGCGTCGGTCTGGCGAAGGACGATGCCGATCTCGCCACGTTCAAGGAAAAGTACCGCACCAAGAAGTTCACCGCAACTCCCTTCCAGCCCGGTGAAGTGGTTGAGGGCTTTGTCGGTCTCGATGGCGGCTCCACTTCCACCAAGGCAGTGCTGCTCTCAAAGGACGGCAAGCGCACCATCCTCGCCAAGACTTATCAGCTTTCGAAGGGCAACCCCATCGAAGACACCATCGAGGTGCTGCAGAAACTCAACCGGCAGATTCTGGATCAGGGCGCCGAGCTGAAGATTCTGGGCGTCGGCACCACCGGTTACGCCAAGGACATTCTGAAGGACGTGGTAGGCGCCGATGCGGCCCTGGTTGAGACCGTGGCCCACACTGAAGCCGGCCTGCACTTCTACAAAGACGTGGATGTGATCTGCGACGTCGGCGGCCAGGATATCAAGATCATCATTCTCAAGAACGGCCGCGTCAAAGACTTCAAGCTCAATACGCAGTGCTCGGCCGGCAACGGCTACTTCCTGCAATCCACGGCCCAGGGCTTTAACGTCGCGGTGGAGCAGTACGCCGACATCGCATTCGGCGCCAAAGGCTTCCCGAGTTTCGGCTACGGCTGCGCGGTCTTCATGCAGTCCGATATCGTCGACTTCCAGCGCCAGGGCTGGAAACCCGAAGAGATCATGGCCGGTCTGTGCAACGTGCTGCCCAAGAACATCTGGCTCTACGTTTCGCAGATTCCCAACCTCTCCGCCATCGGAACCCGCTTCCTGCTGCAAGGCGGAACGCAGTACAACCTGGCCGCGGTTAAGGCCCAGGTGGATTTCATCGAGTCGCGGTTCAAAGGCAAGGAACATCCTGCCGACGTGATCGTTCACGAACATTGCGGCGAAGCCGGCGCGATCGGCGCTGCTCTCGAAGCCGGCCGCCTGTGGGACAACGGCCGCCAGAGCACGTTTATCGGCCTGGATGCCTGCGCCAACATCAAGTACAAGACGACCCGCGAAGAAGCCACCCGCTGCTACTTCTGCAAGAACAAGTGCCTGCGCACGTTCATCGACGTCAAGACCAACCTGATTCCGCTGGATTACAAGCGGCCGTCCAAGACCAAGGTGCCGCTCGAAGAGGGCGCACAACGCCTGATCATCGCCACTTGCGAAAAGGGAACCGTCGAAAACATCGAGGAAATGCGCGGCATCAAGGGCAACCTCGACAAGGTCAAGAAGGCCAATCCGAACTTCGTCGAAGTGGCTGCCAAGGCCGTCTTCCGCGTCCCCGACGTTCCGCTGGTGGCCGACGCGCTGCCCAAATTCCAGATTACGGCCGCGCAGAAGAAGCGCGCCGAGCTCATGAAGAAGCGCGCCGAATATCGCATCGGTATGCCCCGCGTCCTCAACATGTACTCGCAGACGCCCATCTTCACCGGCTATTTCGCGTCGCTCGGCATTCAGCCCCAGAACATCGTCTTCTCCGATTACACCAGCGAGGAATTGTACAAGGAAGGCGCCAAGCGCGGCGCGATCGACCCCTGCTTCCCCTCCAAGCTTGGCATTCCGCACGTGCACAACCTGCTCTACAAGGTGCACGCCAAGAAGCCGCTCGATCTGATTTTCTTCCCCATGATCGACTGCCTCACCACGGACCTGCACGCGGTGCAAGCCAGCCGTTCGTGCCCCACGGTGGCTACCACGCCCGAAGCTGTTAAGGCCGCGTTCATCAAAGAAGGCGACCTGTTCAAGGAGAAGGGCGTTCGCTTCCTGGACACTTTCGTCAACCTCTCCAAGCCCGAACTTCTAGAGCGGCAGATGTACGAGGAGTTCAAAGACATCCTGGGCCTCTCGCCCGAAGAGAACAAGAGGGCCGTGGAGCAGGGCTATCGCGCCCTCAGTTATTTCGACAACGTGACCATGCGCGGGGCCGCGCGCGAAGTGCTGGAGCAACTGGAGCGCGAAGACCGCCTGGGCGTGGTTCTGCTGGGCCGCCCCTATCACAATGACCCCGGCGTGAACCACGAAATCCTGGAAGAATTCCAGAAGCTTGGATATCCCGTGTTTGCGCAGGATTGCCTGCCGATTGACGACGACATCATCTGGCGCCTCTTCGGCAGCGATGTGGAAGCCGGCGAAATTCCGCACCCCATGTCGATTGACGATGTCTGGAAGAACTCCTACAGCGAAAATACCAGCCGCAAGGTTTGGGCCGCGAAGTATGTCTCGCGCCATCCCAATCTGGTGGCGCTCGAACTTTCCAGCTTCAAGTGCGGCCACGACGCCCCCATTTATTCGGTGGTGGAGGAAATCGTGGAGCACTCCGGCACTCCCTACTTCTGCTTTAAGGATATCGACGAAAATAAGCCCACTGGCTCCATCAGAATCCGCGTGGAGACCATCGGTTACTTCCTGAAGCGCTACCGCGAAGACATGGTGCGCAACAAGCAGAAGTCCAATACCATCGACCAGCAGCTGCAGGAGTTCGAAGCCCGGCTGCGCCGCCAGATGCTCCGCGAAAAGCTGGACCAGAGCGATAGCGATATGGTTCGCGAAAGCTTCGAAACCGGATCGATGCCGCAGATCCACGTAAGCCTGGGCGCCCTGCAGGCGAGCAAAGCGCCCGTCTACGACCGAGTTTCCGGCGACTAAAGCCACGTGTGCGGGGCAGGTGTGGGGCAGGTTGTAAACCTGCGGCGGGTTGTCAACCCGCCCGTTCCAATGCCGCCCTGCCCCACACCGTTTTCATCTATCTTCTTCAGCTATCATCAGTCTCATGCGCCGTTCCGCCTTCCTGCTGGCCATCCTAGCCGTTACCGCCCCCGCGCAGCCCCTGCAAGATGCGCTCCACGCCCGCATCGGCACTTTCCAGGGCACCGTCTCGCTCTACGCCAGGAACCTGGACACTGGCGCTGTCATCGGCATTCGCGAGACTGAACCCGTCCGCACCGCCAGCACCATCAAGCTCGCCATCATGGCTGCAGTCTTCGACACCGTCGCCCGCGGCCAGGCCAAGTGGACCGAGCCCCTTACCGTAACCTCCGCTGAAAAGGCTTCCGGCTCCGGCGTCATCGCCAGCGAAATCTCCGATGGTGTTCAACTCCCCCTGCGCGATGTGGTCCACCTCATGATCGTCCTGAGCGACAACACCGCCACCAACATGCTGCTGGAGCGCATCACCGCCGACGCCGTCAACCAATACCTGGACCGCATCGGCATCCATACCACGCGCTCGCTGCGCAAGATCCTGGGCAACGGTTCGCAGCTCAAGGCCGCGGGCGCTTCCGCCGCCGGCAAGCTTCCTGAAAACCAGAAATACGGCCTCGGCGTTTCCACCCCGCGCGACATGGTCGCCATTCTGGAGAAACTGGAGCGCGGCGAACTGGTCAGTCCAGAAGCCTCCCGCGAAATGATCGCCATCCTCAAACGCTGCCAGGATAATACCGGCATCCGCCGGCGGCTGGGCGATCTACCCATCGCCAACAAAACCGGCACGCTCGACGCTCTCCGCGCCGATCTGGGCATCGTCTACTCGAAGAACGGCCGCATTGCCATGGCCATCACCGTCGACGGTATGCCGAAGGTCGATTACTCCGTCGAAAACGTGGGCTCGCTGCTGATATCCGACCTCGCAAAAACCCTGGTCGACGGCCTCCGGTAACGCCGGCGGTCCATGCCGCCGGTGCTCACTTGCCGCCGGTGCTTTAACTCACTTGCCGAGCTTCTTCCAAGCTGTCGTAAAACGAAAACACGGTATCGAGCAAGCTCACCCGAAACGTCTGCAGCACATGCCCGGTGGCCCCTGCCATGCGCATCTCGCAGCCGGCGGCCGCAATCTTGTTATAGCTCCAGATGAAGCGGCCCACGCCGGTGCTGTCAATGGCCTTCACATCGGCAAGATTAAAGATAATCACGCGCGTCCCCGCGCGCAGCAATTCCTCCACCAGGGTCACGATCTGTTCGCTCTCCAGGCCGAGCATAATCTTGCCCCCGAGTGTTACCTCCACCGCTCCTGGCGCGATCTCCTGATGGCTGATTTCCATCGACATGCAGGCACCAGTGTAAGCCGTTTTCATGCCGCGCCGCTACCCGTCAACCTGATATCCTGGTCCCACAGGAGTGCCCATGTTCCGACTCGCAATCTGTCTTTTGGCCGCCTGCCTCTTAGCCACCGGCGCCGCCCAGGCCGCCACCACCGTCTACCAGGCGTCTTTCGACCAGCCGAACCATGGATGGAGCGTCATCCACGGCGCGGCCCTCGCGGATGCGTCTATTCACCACGGCACCGGCAAGTCGCTCCGCATCGAGCCCGGCGGCCAGGCGCCCGACGCCATCGTTCGTTCCGCTCCCGTGTCGCTCACCATCGGCAAGCGATATGAGCTCAGCGGCTGGGTGCGCACGGATTCGCTCACGGTGCGCGACCTGGACCGTTCCCCCATCGCCGTTGGCGCCGCCATCAGCATGGCGTCAATGCCCTTCGACGTTCACTCCACGTCGCTCGGCGGCACCCAGCCATGGACGCGCCTCAGCCTTCGCTTTGTCGCCAGCCGCGCCGAAGATCGCATCCTGCTCAGCATCGGCAACGGCGGTTCCTTCCGTGGCAAGGCATGGTTCGATGGCGTCAGCCTGGATGAAGTCGGCTCGGCCGATGAGTGGCCCGCGCGCGAAGCCGTCAAAACCTTCGGCCCGGCGTACCGCTACCCGGCCGCCGGCTGGATCTACCTGCACATTGAAGGCAAGCCCTATGAGCGTGGTTACCAGCACGGCTACCTCATGGCGCGTGAAATTCCCGAGTATTTCGAACGCTGCGCCGCCGACCTCGGCGCCAACAATCCGCAAGGATGGGCCAACCTTCGTACTACTGCCAATGCTTTTTTCCTGCGCGGCTTCGATCGCGAAATTCTGGAAGAAATGCGCGGTATCGCGGATGGCGCTTCAGACGCCGGCATCAAGTGGCAGGGCCGCCGCATTGACCTGGTGGATGTCGTGGTCGCCAACGTCACCGTGGAAATGGGCGAACTCCGCTCCGCTATGCCAGTCACTCCCACCGGACTCGAAGATCTCAAATTCGAGTCGCCCGCCTATTACGACAAGAAGCGCGACGTTTCCATCCTCGACCGCTGCAGCGCTTTCGCCGCTACCGGCCCCGCCACCAAAGACGGCAAAATGATCGTCGGCCACGTCACCTGGTGGCCTCTCACCCTGGCCGAACAGACCAACGTCTGGCTCGACATCAAGCCCGAATCCGGCCACCGCATGCTGATGCAGAGCTACCCCGGCGGCATTGAGAGCGGCACCGACTGGTATCAGAATGACGCCGGTGTGGTGCTCACCGAGACCACGATTCGGCAGACGCCTTTCAATCCTCAAGGCACGCCCGTGGCTTATCGCGCTCGCATGGCAATCCAATATTCCGCCAGCATCACCGAGATGGTGGAGCGCCTCGGCACCAGGAACAACGGTCTCTATACCAACGAGTGGATCATGGGCGACGCCAAGAACAATGAGATCGCCATGTATGAACTGGGCACCAACCACACCAAACTCTGGCGCAGTTCGCGCGACGAGTGGTTCGGCAACACGCCCGGATTCTACTGGGGCAACAACAACGCCAAAGATCTCACCATCCGCACCGAGTATCTGCCCGACCCGCATGGCCAGCCCGAATACGTCCCTTACGTTCCAGCCATTCGCGATCTCGCCTGGCAGGATCTCTACCAGAAACATCGCGGCCAGATTGACGAACAGTTCGGTTTTCTGGCTTTCCGAACCGCCCCCCTCGTCAGCGCCAGCACCATGGATGCCAAGGTGATCACGGCCGATATGGCCAACCGCATGATGGTCTGGAGCGCCTTCGGCAAGCCCAATCAGCGCGAGTGGGTGGCCGGCGCGCGCAGCACTTACGAGAAGAATGACGGCCTCTACCCATCCGGCTACTACCTGTTCAGCGCTCAGCCGTCGCAGAGTTTGAGCGCGGCTATTCAGGAAAACGAAAAGGCTCGTCTGGCTCCTGCCAAGCCCGCCGCGGATTCGAATGCGTCTGCGCGGCCGGCGCGCCGGGCGTCCTATCAGGACCATCTCTGGAAGGGTTGGATTGTGCCGGCCTCCGAAGCCGATACCTGGTTCGCCGCCGGTTCCGTTGCCTACCTGCAGGTTCTGCAGTCGGACGATATGGAAAAGGCCATCAAGTCGCGTCAGATCCTGTATCGCGGCCTGAAGCTCTCTCCCGATACCGCCATCAATCGCTTCCACATTGAGCAGACCAAAGGCGTCCTGTTCCTGGATGGCCTGCGCCGCAAGATGGGGGACGATGCCTTTCTGAAATTGATGGCGGAATACTTCGCCGCCAACACCACCAGGACGGTTACCGCCCAATCGTTCCTCGACAAAGCCGGTGTGCCCTTTGATTTCAAGGAGCCTGACGATGGTCCGGCTTACACAGTGGGCGACATCGGCGGCCGCCTGGCATCCGCGGTTCTGGTTTACGGCACTCTGCGCGAAGCCGGCGCCAACCGTTACGCGGCCGAGCAGTTGCAGGCCCGCTATCTGGAGCAGTATGAGAGCGAGGTTCCGATCTACAAAGATTTCGAAGTCTCGGACGATCTGTTGCAGCACCGCGATATCGTTTTCGTGGGCCGTCCCGAGGCAAACTCGGCTCTGGCCGCGTGGACCACGAGGATCGGCCTGGATTACTCGGCGGCCGCTTTCAAGATCGAAGGCGCCGTGCACGCCGGTGAGCGGGAAGCTCTGATTTTCGCGGCGAAAAATCCGCTCGACCCGTCTCACATGGTGCTGGTTCTGGCCGGCAACGACGCGCTGCGGACGGTGAAACTGGCCAAGTCGGGTGGTGCCCGCGAGCCCTCCGAGTATGTCGTAACCAGCGACGCCAAACCCGCCGCATCTGCTGCCGGCCCCGGCCGCCGGGCCCGCTAAGAGCCGCCCGCTATGAACGGTGCTGGGTGACGGGCCGCACATTACGGCAGCCACGGGATGCCGAGGCGCGCAAGTCGATTTGACAACGTGCCTTCAGTCCCCGTAAGCTAAATATTAATCAACGACTAGCTGGAGACGTGTGTCAATGAGTACTGAGTTCCCCTCCAAGAACGGTGTGAAGCGTCAATGGCATGTGATCGATGCCCAGGATGTGGTGTTGGGCAAGCTGGCCAGCAAGGCGGCCATGCTGCTGATGGGCAAAACGAAGCCAACCTATACGACGTTCCTGGATACCGGCGATCACGTGATCGTCATCAACGCGGCCAAAGTGAAAGTCACGGGCCGAAAAGAAGAAGATAAACTTTATCGCCATTTCACCGGCTATCCGGGCGGATTGGTGGAGAAGAGCTTGAAGCGCGTTCGGGCCGAAAGACCTACGCGGATTGTGGAAGATGCCATTTCGGGCATGCTTCCGAAGACCAAGCTCGGCAAACAGATGTTCCGGAAACTACAGGTCTATGCGGGTGACCGGCATCCGCACGCGGCGCAACAACCCACCGCGCTGGCCGTTAAATAGTAGGCTGAAACAGTAGGAAGGTACCGTTAGTGGCAGCGACGATAGTTCAATATTTGGGTACGGGCCGCCGCAAGAGATCGGTGGCTCGCGTGTTCTTACGGCCCGGCAAGGGCGAGATCAAGGTCAATAACCGCGCGTTTGAGAATTACTTTCCCACGGAAAGTACGCGCGCCGTGGTGCGGCAGCCGCTTGCGGCCACTGAGACCATGGAGAAGTTTGACCTGCTGATTCTTGCGGACGGCGGTGGTGTGGCCGGCCAGGCGGGCGCGGCCCGTCTTGGGAATTGCCCGGGCTTTGGTGGAGTTCAATGCGGAACTGCGGTCCCGGCTGAAGAAACTCGGCTTTTTGACCCGCGACCCGCGCCAGCACGAGCGGAAGAAGTACGGCCAAAAGGGCGCTCGCAAGCGGTTCCAGTTCTCCAAGCGTTAATTTCCCCGCGAAACCTGGGGCAATTGGGTTCGTTTCGCAACCAGTGCTCCGGGTTTTGCTATTCGGGCCGGACGATCGGTTTGGTCGCCTCGGCTTCTATAAGCCCCCGGTTCCTCCTCCGCTGCGCAAATTTCGCTTTGGCCGCGCGGCGGACTTGGAACAATCGGAAGGCTAAACGTGAGGATCAACTCTCACATGTGATTAGGAGGCAGTTTGCCCGCAATATCCATGAAGGAATTGCTCGAAGCCGGTGTTCACTTCGGGCACCAGACCAAGCGCTGGAATCCGAAGATGAAGGAATATATCTTCGGCGAACGCAACGGTATCTATATCATCGATCTTCAGAAGACCCTGAAGATGTTTAAGGACGCCGCCCGGTTCGTGGGCGAAATGGCCGCGCAAGGTAAGAACGTGCTCTTTGTTGGCACCAAGCGCCAGGCGCAGGAAGCCATAGCCGAGGAAGCCACCCGCTGCCAGATGTATTACGTCAACCAACGCTGGCTGGGCGGATTGCTCACCAACATGCTGACGGTGCAGAAATCCATCAAGCGCCTGAAGGAGCTTGAGGGCATGTCCTCGGTGGAAGGCGGCTATGCCGGGCGGCCCAAGAAAGAAGTGATCCGGCTGGAGCGTGAACGCAAGCATCTGGACCAGAACCTGGCGGGCATCAAAGACATGCCGGGGTTGCCCGACGTACTGTTTGTAATCGATTCCAACAAGGAAGGCATCGCGGTCAAGGAAGCCCGCCGGTTGGGGATCCCAGTGGTAGCCATCGTCGACACGAATTGCGATCCGGATGAAGTCGATTACGTGATCCCCGGTAATGACGACGCGCTGCGTGCCATCCGTCTGTTCGCCAGCAAGATTTCGGACGCGGTGATCGAAGGCCGCGCGCTGGCTACCGAGCATGACTTCACAGGGGACAAGATTGTGAGCGATGAGGCCCCGGCTGAGGAAGGCATGGCCGCGTACACGGAATATGTGGACCCCAAGTATGCCGAGAAGATCATGGCGGAGAGCCTGAGCATGGAAGACGAACCGGCTCAGGCTTCCCGTAAGGGCCCCGCATCCGAGACCGCCGAACCGGCATCTGAGCCGGCAGCGGCAACCGAAAGCGGACACTAGAGAATTCAGAGCGGCTCTCCGCTCGCTGACGGCCGAGGCTCTGCTGACTCGTACAGGTCGGAGCCGCGATCATCAGCGATCGGAGAGTCTGAATCCACAAATAAACGGCGGAATCTTATGGCGGAAATCACCGCAGTATTAGTGAAACAATTGCGCGAGCGGACTGGCGCGGGAATGATGGAGTGCAAGGCGGCTCTGGTGGAAGCCAAGGGCGATCCGGCGGAGGCGGAAGTAGTTCTGCGCAAGCGCGGCATCGCATCGGCCGGCAAGAAGGCTTCGCGGGTCACCAAACAGGGACTGGTCGGCAGCTACATTCACCAGGGCGGGCAGCTCGGTGTGCTGGTGGAGGTCAACTGCGAGTCGGATTTCGTGGCGCGCACGGACGACTTCCAGGAACTGGTCCACGACATTGCCATGCACATCGCCGCCGCCGATCCGCGGTTCGTCCGCAAGGAAGATGTTACGCCGGAACTGCTGGATCAGGAAAAAGATATCGCGCGGGCGCGCGCTCTGGCCGAAGGTAAGCCCGAGAAGATTCTCGACAAGATTGTCGAAGGCCGGCTGAGCAAGTTCTACGAGGAGGTTTGTTTGCTGGAACAGCCCTTCGTTAAGGAAGCCACGCTTACGATCGGGCAACTGGTCAAGACCAAAATCGCCAAGCTCGGTGAAAATATCAGCATCGCGCGATTCGTTCGCTTCAAAGTGGGCGACGCAGCGGTCGAGCAGTAAATGGCCGGCTACAAGCGCATTCTGCTCAAGCTCAGCGGAGAGGCCTTGGCGGGTGCGGCCACGTTTGGAATCGACGCGGACCGCGTGAAGGCGCTGGCCCGCGAGGTTGCCGACGTGGCGGCGGCGGGCGTGCAGATCGGCGTAGTAGTAGGCGGCGGCAACATTTTTCGCGGGGTGGCCGCTGCGGCCCGGAACATGGACCGCGTGACCGGAGACCATATGGGCATGCTGGCCACCGTCATCAACTCCCTGGCGCTTTCCGACGCCCTTGAGCAGATGGGCATTCCGACGCGGGTCATGAGCGCCATCGAAATGCATCAGGTGGCCGAACCGTATATCCGGCGCCGCGCCATTCGCCACCTGGAAAAGGGCCGCATCGTGATCTTCGCGGCCGGTACCTCCAACCCCTACTTCTCCACTGACACCGCGGCCACGCTGCGCGCGCTTGAGATCAAGGCTGACGTGATCGCCAAGGGGACACGGGTGGACGGCGTTTACGACCAGGACCCGCTTAAGTTCCCCAAAGCCGTCAGGTACCCGGAAGTCACCTATCTGGAAGTGCTTTCGAAGGCACTCGGAGTGATGGATGCCACTTCGATCGCTATGTGCCGGGACAATAAGCTGCCCATCATCGTTTTCAATCTGAATATAACAGGCAATATAATGCGTATGTCGATGGGCGAGCCCGTCGGCACTGTGATTCATTAGTCGCCGGAGATACCTCATCATGAAGACAGAACCCGCAGCAGCACCCAGCGGACCATCGTTTAACTCGGTCAAGGACGTTGAAGCCAATATCAAGATCCGAATGGAAAAAGCCGTCTCGGATTTGCAGCACGAGATGTCTTCCATCCGGACCGGGCGCGCTTCATTGGGAATCCTGGATCACATCCGGGTGGATTACTATGGCACGCCGACGCCCCTCAACCAGGTAGCGAACCTGCACGTTCCGGAGCCCGCCTTGATCACCATCCAGCCGTGGGATGTTTCGCAGATCGGCGCGATTGAAAAATCCATTCGGGCGTCCGACCTGGGCTTGAATCCCGCCAACGACGGAAAAGTGATCCGGTTGCCGATTCCTCCGCTCACCGAGGAGCGCCGGAAGGAACTGGTCAAGAAACTGCATGGCACAGCGGAGCATCACCGCGTGGCAGTGCGGAATATCCGGCGCGACGGCAACGAGGCCGTGAAGAAACTGCTTAAGGAAAAAAAGCTGGCCGAGGACGACGAAAAGAAAGCATTGGACGATATCCAGAAATTGACTGACGGCTACATGCAGAAGATCGATCTGGCTGCAAAGACGAAAGAGAAGGATATCCTGGAGATCAAGTAAGGCCGTTCATCGGCGAAAATGAATCCACCCTCTGAATCCAAGTCCTGGTTTACCGTCCGGGTACCTGCGTCGAGCGCCAATCTGGGACCTGGCTTCGACGCGCTGGGCCTGGCGCTGGGAGTGTACCTGACATGCCGGTTCCGGCAGAGCCAGACTTTGGCGATTCACGCGGAAGGCCGTGACGCGGAAATCATCTCCACCGGGCCGACTAACCTGATCTGGCAGACGGCAGTGACGGTGGCTAAGAATCTCCAAATGAAAATGCCGCCGATCGAGTTGCGCATTCAGAACGACATTCCACTGGGCAAGGGGATGGGGTCTAGCGCGGCGGCGCTGACCGCAGGAGTGATCATCGCGGACCAGCTACTGAACCTGAGGTGGAAACCACTGCGCATTCTGGACGAAGCCGCGCGACTGGAAGGCCATCCGGACAATGTGGCCCCATGTATATTAGGTTCGATCGTGGCCAGTGCCATCGATTCAGGAGGTGTGGCGCGATGCATACGGCTGGACCTGCCCCGAAGCTTCGGCGTGGCGGTGGTGGTGCCCGACTTTGACCTGCCGACATCTCGGGCAAGAGCGGTTCTACCCTCGGGTTACAGCCGCGAAGATGCCGTGTTCAACGTGCAGCGCGCCTCGCTGCTGATTGCAGCGCTGGCCACGGGAACGGTTTCGGCCTTTCCGGCGGCCCTGGAGGACCGGTTTCACCAACCCTACCGCGAGGCGCTGGTGCCCGGGCTGCACGAGATTCTAAAATTGCGGGCGCCGGGCCTGCTCGGCTGTGCCTTAAGCGGCGCCGGCCCTTCGATCCTGGTGTTCTTCGAAAGCGGCTATGAGAGCGTGTGCGATCTGGTGCGCCAGATCTTCCGCCTGCATGGGCACAATTCAGAAACGCTGTTCGCGAACATCGCGGACCACGGTTTTGAGCTGACCGAAGAGGTGGGATGACGAAGAAAATTCTCGTTGGAACTGGAATTTCGCATCGTTCGTCCCGCCAAGCGCCGCGGCTTCTGAGGTTTTGGTAGAATGAAGCGTAAAATCACATGGCGCTATCGTCTAACGGTTAGGACGAAGCCCTCTCAAGGCTTAAATACGGGTTCGATTCCCGTTAGCGCTACCACACATCTGGTTTGCTATCAATAATTCAGGTCCGATGTTGCTACACCCTGCTACACTCCCGCTCAGAAGATCGCTTTTAACGTTCGTCTGAAGCACCGCTCCCACGCTCTCGTCCCAGATTCGAGCTGCGTCGACCTCGTCGGACTTGAAGGAATGTGCATAGACCCTCGCGGTGATATCGGGTGAACTGTGTCCAAGACGCCTTGAAACGGTCGGCAGAGAAACCCCTTCTGACAAGAGTTGGGAACCATGGCTATGTCGTAACGAGTGCAGACCAACACCCGTCAGCCCCGCATTGTGAGCGATCAGGCATGCAGTTGCTGTGACGCTGTCGGGTTTGAAGTGCTCTCCGGACGGATCCGCGAAGACGAGGTCCAGATCGAGCCGATAGTCGGCTTGACTGGTCTTGTATCTTTCGGCGTGCCGCCAGGAGCGGCGCGCACGCTCCACAAGAACCGGAGCGTTTCGCTTAATCAGGATAAAGCTTCCGATAATCTTCCATAACGCTGGGCTCTGAGACGGAACTTCGGCCATCATGGGATTCGCATCAGGAATCCGGAGCTGGCGTCGCCCGAGGGGCATCGCGACGCCGGCCGGACCGGGTTCCCGTCGGCGTGCACACAGTCGGCTGACGAGAAGCCGACTTCCCAGTACTAATTCGCCAACTTCCCCGAGTCATAGCGTTTCTTGGGAGTTGCACCTTGGCCGCATTCTGAAAGGGACGCCTGATACGCCGGCCCCTGCGTCCGCTCCGTTGAGCGATTACCTCCCCGCGCGGAGAGAACATGTCTCGCGTGTCCACGAGGCACATATGTCGGCTTGGGTTCGGTAATCCTGCTATCGAGTGGCTCCAAGGCACCGCTCGCACGATCGGAGCGGATCCACCGGACGAACATCGCGCTAGTCCTGTCGGAGCGCATGCATGGGGTCAAGCCTGGCGGCGCGGCGCGCGGGGATTAGGCATGCGAAGAATGCGGCGACTGCGAGAAGAAGGACGACGCCAATCAGCGATACCGGATCGGTCGCGGGCGCCTGAAAGATCTCGCTCCGGAGATATCGGGCGAGCGCGATGCTGCCGGCGAGGCCGATCCCGAGCCCGGCGAGGACGAGCTTCGCTCCCATAGAGAGTATCAGGGTCAGGACGTGGCTGCGATCGGCGCCGAGCGCCATTCGTACGCCGATCTCGTGGGTCCGGCGGACAACGCTGTAAGAAAGCACGCTGAAAATCCCGACCACGGCGAGGCTCAAACCGAGGCCGCCGAAAAAAGAGAACAGCGCCATGTTGAAGCGCGGCTGTTTGGTGTCCTCCCCTATGATGTCCGTCATGGCGATGGGGCGGCTGAGGGGAACCTCGGGATCGAGTTGGCGCATCTGTTCGCGCAAGGAGCCCAGGAGCGACAGAGGATTCGGCCCTTGGGCACGGATTGCCACGGCGCGTCCCGTCGGGGCCAGCATGGTGTAGGGGAGGAACGCGGCGGGCGCGGGCGGATTCCGAAGGCCGGCGTTCCGCGTATTCCGTAGAATTCCGACGACGGTCACGTCGGCCGCGCCGACGCCTCCGGGCGCGAGCGGCGCGCCGCCCGGCGAGCGCTCGAGGAAGTCGAGATGGACGCGCCTGCCGATCGGGCTCTGCCCTTCGGGCCAGAGCTTCGCGGCGGCCTCGTTGATGAGGGCTACGCGGTTGGCGCGGGCGACTTCAGGGGCGGTCAGGGCGCGTCCGGTGACAAGGGGGATGCCGAGCGTGCGCGGATAATCGGCGCTGACGAGCGCGAGCAGGAGCGGATTGGCGCCCGGCTGCGGCGCTCCCTCGATCCGGTAAGGCGAACGGGGTCCACCGAACGGGAGCCCACCATTGCCGATGGCAGCCGATTGTGCGCCCGGAATCGCGGCGGCGCGCTCGAGGAGGTTCTGCGTGAAGGCGACCCGCTGCTCCCAGGTGACGTAGCGCTTGGGCGGGAGCTGCACACCGACCATCAGGAGGTGGTCGGGCTGGAAGCCCAGGTCGACGGACTGGAGCCCGAGGAAGCCTCGAACCGTGAGCCCGGCGCCGACCAGGAGGACGACCGAGAGGGCCACCTCAGCGATGACGAGGGCGTTGCGGGTTCGCGCGCCGGCCGAACCCGCGCCGGCGCCCTTGCCGCCGTCCTTCAACGTGTCGACCAGGTCGAGGCGCGAGCACTGCACGGCAGGGGCGAGGCCGAACAGGATACCGGTGAGGATCGAGACCACGGCGGAGAAGGCGAGGACGTAGCCGTTGACCGTGATGCGGGCCTCGTTGGGGACATAGAAATCCGGCATCAGCGTCACGACGCCGCGGGTGATCGCGACGGCGAAGAGAATGCCGAGGGCGCCGCCTGCGACGGAGAGCACGACGCTTTCGGTGAGCAACTGGCGCAGGACACGGCCACGTCCGGCGCCGACCGACATGCGAAGCGCGATCTCGCGGGCCCGCGATGTGGCGCGCGCCAGCTGCAGGTTGGCGACGTTGGCGCAGGCGATCAGGAGCAGAAAACCGACGGCGCCGAAGAGCAGGCGCAGGCTGGAGTGCATTTCCCCGGATGCGACGGTGATGTCCAGATAGTTCTGCAACTGCGTGACGAAGCCCTCCTTGGGGAAGTCGCCTGGGGCGGCCTGTGCGAGCTGCCGGTGCAACGCGTCGAGCTGCTCGCGCGCGGCTGGGGCGGAGACGCCGGGGGCGAGGCGCGTGATGGCCATCATCATCCCAGGGCTGCGGGTGTCGAGCGCAAGGGGGACCCAGCCGCCATCGTCGGTGAACCAGCCGAAGCGGGAGGGCATCACGCCGATGACGGTGTGGCGGACGTCGTTGAGGACGACGGTCTTGCCGATCGCGTCCGGCTGACCGTCGAAGAGGCGCTGCCAAGCCTTGACGGTGAGGACGACAACGGGCTGGGGGCTTCCATCCGCGCGGATGTCGGCCGTCGCGATGGCGCGGCCGAGGATCGGCTCGACGCCCAGGAACTCGAAGGCGTTGGCGGTGACCTGGATGGCGGAGAAGTTTTCGGGGGCGCCGTTGTGTTTGAGGACGCGATTTTCGGGAGCGGTCGCCATGACGGTGGAGAAGGCCGGCAATTCGCGGAGACGCACGACTTCGGCAGCTTTGTAGGCGCCGCGCCCCTGGTTGGGGCTCTTCGCGTTGCGGATTCCGGGGGCCCAGATCTCGCCGGGCCTGGAGTAGGGATATGGGGAGATGAGGACGCCGTATACCACGCTGAAGATGGAGGTGCTCGCGCCGATGCCGAAGGCGAGCGAAAGGATCGCGACGGCCGTGATGCCGCGGTTCTTCAGGAGCACGCGGAAGCCGTAGCGAAGGTCCTGCCAAAGGGTGGAGAAGAACCGGGGGGTGTTCATGGTTGTCCAAGGTTCTGACGAACGTGCGCCGACGAAAGTTCGCAAGAAACTTCGAATTCGGGGGTGAACGGGGGATTTAGAGCACCGTTGGCCGGCCTAGCGGGCTGGGTCAGCGATTACTCCCGACAAGTCCTTAGGCTTCATTTCTTGGCCTCTGCGTCACTTCGCGCTTATGCTCCCGAGCTGTGTGACAGAATCCTTGCTCAGCGCCAAGAGCGAAAACGTGCCGCCAAGGAGATGCTGCGAAAACGTATGGAATCGTTCTTGTTAGAGGACCAAGCACCGTCAATCAGCGAGATCGCGGCCAGGTTGGGCCAGAGGCGAACCGATCTTCGGGCTTGTCTGTGCTTGTCCCCTCGGCTGACACAAACAGTTAAGACACTACCTGCCGTTCGATGATAATTTCTTGCGCGCCGAAACGCCAGAGAATTATTCTGAGGATGCCGGCGAAGCGGAGACGGGCTCTGGTGGCGACCACCCCGATCAAGGAATAGCCGGCCGGAACTCATCGCGGACGATGGGCAGGGCGTGCTCCTCCCGTCGCGCGCTATAGCCTGGCAACGGGGCCGACCAACGGGAGGCGGCATCTGGGCCGGGTTTACCAGAAGTAAGGACACATCGGACCGATAGATTCCGTCATGCCTGAGAAAACGCATTCTGAGGGCCCTCACCCTTTTTGAGCAGTTGCGGATTCACCAGCGGAAGCGAGCTTTCAAACTCGGCCGGCGGGCGGTAGCCCAGCGCCGAGTGCAGCCGCTTTTCGTTGTAGACCTTTTCGAGGAAGCGCTCGATGGAGCGCTTGGCCTCGACCAGGTCGCGATATTCATTGCGGAACACCTCCTCGTATTTCAGCGTTTTCATGAACGATTCACATGCCGCGTTGTCCCAAGGATTTCCTTTGCGACTCATGCTGATGTCGATGCCGCGCTCTTTCAGCAAATCGGTGTAGTCCGTGCTGGCGTACTGCGAGCCGCGGTCGGAATGGTGCACCAGCCCAGGCCGGATGTTCCGGCTGGCCAGCGCCATCCGTAACGCCGCCAGCGTCAGATCGTCTTCCATGGTGCGGTCCAGTGCCCAGCCGATCACGCGGCGCGAGTAGGCGTCGAGAATCACCGCCAGGAAAACGAATTCCTCCTGCAGCCGGACGTAGGTGATATCCGCTACCCACAGTTGGTCCACTCCCGTCAGCGTCATCTTTCCCGCCAGATTCGGGTAGACCTTGCGGCCATGGTTGGAGTCGGTGGTCACCACGAACTTCCGCTTCCGGAGACAGAGCAGGTTGTCTTCTCGCAGCAGACGGCGAACCCGCTTGTGGTTCACCGTCCAGCCTTGCCGGCGCAACTCCGCCGTGATCCGGGGGCGCCCGTAGCTGGGCCACTCCAGGGCGATGCGATGGATGGCGTCACGCAGTTCCATGTCGCCGTCCGGCCGCGGTGGGCCACCCTTGTCGAAGCGGTAGAAGCCGGACCGGCTGACCCGGCCCAGCTCCACCATGCGTTCGATGGTCAATCCCCGGTCGGCCTTCACTTCTTCTTGGACTTTCCGGTAGACCGCGGATTTCCAGTCAGTGCCTGTAGCATCCGCTGTTCCTCGATGCGCTGCAAGCACCCCTTCAAAAAATCGATCTCCAGGGCCTGCTGGCCGACCTTCCGCTCCAGTTCGGCGATCCGGCCCTCCGACCAGCGTGGTTTGCCGTTACCGGGAAAGACGTTACCGGCTCCCTCGCGGAACTCTCGCCGCCAGCGCTGCAGGACGTTGGGTCCCACCTCCAGCGCGCGGGCTGCTTCAGCGATCGATACACCTTGTTCCAGCCGCCGGACGGCGGCCAGTTTGAACTCTTTGGTGAACTGCCTACGAGACAATCCCATGACTCAATTCTCCATTCAATGGTTTAATGAACTTTGAGTCTTAACTGTTTGTCTCAAAAATGGGGACAAGTCCAGCCCGGATCTGTACACCGCTCTCGCCAAGCGCAATCAGCACTTTAGTCGGGAACGCAGCGAATCTCGCCGCTGCCGGCTACAGCAGGACGTCCGCAAGATCGTTATGAATATGCGGGCTAGCGGTGAATGCGTGCGTTACGGGGATGTGTCGCGTGGGCTTCCTGCCGGCACCCTCAAAAGTTGGGTGCTGCTGAAGAAGGCATACGATGAGGTGGTTCAGAACCTGCCGAGACTCGGTCGTAGGGGCCATCCCGGCGGTTGGTACGCCGGACCAGCCGAGCGGAGGCCGCAGCGCCCCGTTGCGCCCCCTTCAATTTCCAATTCGCCCGTGATCCGAGCCGAATGGTCACGCGCTCGTGGCTAGGTAAACGCTGCGCGACTCAGGGAGGATCCAACGGACGGAACGCCTGTTTGGAACCTACGCCCCCCGTCAAAGTCCGAGTCGGCGACTACACAGCCAAGTGGATGGCCGTTTACCAGGACTGATCGTGGTCTGCTTCGGTGGGTTTTGGGTCCGTGGTCTCCCGTTCCCAAATGCGAGGCACCTGGGGCACCCATTTCAGTGGAAGAACACACTTCCATGGCACCTAGGCCCCACCGCCAAAGTCAGAATCCTCCCCTTCAAGAATCTTCCGCCATTCCGGCATTACCGTGGCCTTCAAAACCACGTTTGAGGTATTCACCAGGGTTGGCCCCGACAACTCGCTTGAACGCCTTACTGAAGGCAGCGTCGGACTCGTAACCGACCGACCGAGCCACGTCTATGAGCTTCTTGTCACGCTGTTGTAGTAACTGCATCGCCTTCTGCATCCTCCACTCGGTTACGTATTCCAGCGGTGTTTGTCCGAGTAGCTCTTTAAAACGCGCTGCGAATGCGGAGCGAGACATGCCCGCCGCTTCGGCCAGAGATTCGACTGTCCAAGGTGTATTCACACTGTCGTGAATGGCACTCAGGGCAGTGCCCATTTGAGGATCGAAGATCGCACGAAGCCATCCTTTGTTACGTTCCGGTCCCGACGCGATATGCGCCCGGAGTATTTGGATAAACAGGACCTCGGCTAGCCGATTCGCGACTATTTCAGATCCCGGTACCTGTTCTGCCATTTCTGACGCCAGCGCTCGCATTGTGTCGTGAAGAGCAAGCGTGCGTGCCTGCTCGGCCTTAATCAGAATGAAGCTCGGCAATAACTGAGTGATCGGCCTCAGGCTGGCGCGATCGAAACTCATGGACCCACAGACGATTGTCGTCGGCGCGCCACCCCCTCCATGATGAGCGACATTACCGTTGGCTTTGGCGGCGATTTCGCGGAAGGTTGACCTTGGACGTGTTCGCGGGCTATCGCGCATGACGATCGAGGTGTCGCGGCCCAGCAAGAAGCAGTCGCCACCGGTGAGGGGAATCGGGTCCGGAATGCCTCCGATACTGAGCCAGCAGTTACCGCGCGACAGCATGGCGAAGTGCGCCAGATCTGTGGGTGAATTTTTTTTGCCGGAAGGCGTGACTTTCTCTTCGGGCTGCTTCTCCTGTATCAAGCCCCACGGGGCTGTGGCTTCGAGCCTGTGCTGACCGAAAGCGGTTACGTGCATCGTTCTGAAGATGTCTGTTATCGGGTCCAACTGAGCCTCCTTCTGCTCTCGAAAGCCATAGTGTTCTGTGAGGACTGTACGAAACTGCTTCAGGTAGAAGAGGCCTCAACCATGACGGACATTCTCCTTCCTTCCAGCGTCACAACTCCTACACTGCTTTTCCTCGAGGCGCGCGTCCCAGCTCCATCAAGAAGGTGCAAAACAGCTCGCTTCAGCCCTCTTTCTGGACGAATAGACAAAAATCTTGGACTCCTGAGCAGTTTTCGTCCGCCGCCAAAGAATCTACCCTAGTGTACCGAATGTTTACACAATTCCGAAGGGACTAAATTATGGGAAAGCTTCAAGGGAAGGTTGCAGTTATCACCGGTGGCGCCACCGGCATTGGCCGCGCCGCAGCAAAGCGCTTCATCGAGGAGGGCGCCATCGTCTTCATCTTCGGCCGCCGGCAGGCAGAGCTCGACGCCGCTGTGGCCGACCTCGGGCCCAACGCCCGCGCAGTGAAGGGCTCGATCTCCGATCTGGCCGACCTCGACCGACTCTACGCGGCGGTGAAGGCCGAGCGCGGGACCCTCGACATCGTCTTCGCCAATGCCGGGGCGGGAAGCCCGCTTCCGCTCGGCAAGATCACCGCCGAGCACATTGACGAGACCTTCGACACTAATGTGAAAGGTACGATCTTCACGGTCCAGAAGGCGCTGCCGCTGATGGGCAAGGGCGGTTCGATCATCCTGACCGGCTCCAGCGCCGGCACCACGGGCGCCCCGACAATGAGCGTCTACAGTGCGAGCAAGGCGGCAGTGCGCAACCTCGCGCGGACCTGGGCGGAGG
>CAWFPJ010000027.1:0-60415 GCA_963817515.1 Bryobacterales bacterium
CCGGGAACGATGCGCTACTGGGCGGATCCACGATGACCTGGCTGGCCGTGATGGTCGAGCTGTCGGTGCATCCCAGCCAGAACCGATGCGCCGCTGGTGACGGCGCTGATCGAGGCGGGGCTGGTTGCCCTGCTCGTAGGTGGTGGACGCCCTTGATGGTCACCTTCTGACCGGTTGACGTCGTAAAGATGAAGCCGGACGAGGTCACGCTGCTGGCCGTGCCGATGGGCCCGCAGGCAGCTGGGCCTAACCAGGCATGGATCCTTGACCTCCGCTCCAAGAGCGCCGGCAAGGCCCATGACTGGTGGTATTAGCACTGCTGCTACTGGCCGTGGGAGTGGAACTGCTGGAAGTGGCTTCGACGATCCCGTCAGGAACCGCCGCGATCACGACAGACGCTATTCCGGCGGCGACGACCCTAGACCTCTTGCTGGAAAACATTTGTTTAGCTCCTTGTCTCCTGCCCTGTTAATCCCAGTTATGCCAGCCCGCGCTGGGAATTTCGAGGGAAGCGTTAAGCACGCTCAAGGTCTCCAGCGCGGTCCCCCGCAAGCTTTGACAAATGTTTCGCAATGCGCCAAGGTTGTCCGTAGACCGGAGCGGCTAACGCTATTCCGCTACGGCAAGCAGTTCGGGAAGGCGGCCTTGTGCGATTCGCTTGCGATCACCTGGAAGGTCTCCGGCTGCGGGAGGCGCAGGTGGTCGAAGTCCAGTACGCGGCCGGGCTGGGTGTCAACGGTGAGCTCACCGCCGTCGGCAGCGGCCGGCAGCACCACGATGGCCCAGGCCGACCGCGCCGGACAGCGGCGCGGTTGCCGGCGTGGCGTCCATCCAGGTAGAACCGCTCGAACGCGTGCGACACCTGTTCCTTGGTCATGCCCGGCCCCTGGTCGGCGACGGTGAGCCGACCGCTTCCGGAATCGCCCGACACCGTCACCGTCGCCCGGCGTTTCGGCCGGAGTGTGCTGGATGGCGTTGCCGATCAGGTTGTCGATGATCTGGCGCAGCCGCTACGTCGTCGGCGTTCACGATCACCGGTTCGGCCGCCTCGAGTGTGATCGACAGGCCAGCAGCCACGATGCGGGCCTGCTGGACGGCTCCGGAAGGCTCAACGCCCTGGCGGTTGACGGGCTGGCGCCTGAGCGCGCGCCCGGCGTCGAACCTCGCCAGCAGCCAGGGAGTCGTCCAAGCGGCGAGGTTGGGGGAGGAGCCGCGCGGGCGATCAAGCTCCGTCAGCCGCAGCAGTTACCTCCGGCAGGCCTCACTACCCTAGCCGTCTCGGGCTCACCCGCACACCGCGGTCAGGCAATTTAGAATTCGGAAGAGGATTAGCCTGAGGTGAGCCTTTTTTTTTTTATGTAGTATTTCTTGGCTCAGTTAGTCTTGCTATTACCAGCAAGCCAACCAAGTTAGCCAACATGGTGCAAAAACTATCAGCCACCACCGCACACACACCGCGTCCGGCACGCCAATGGACACGGCTCAGAATCTGGCCCCGACGAAAGCGCAGAAGAAGCAGTCCGACCTCGTCGGCAAGATCAGCCCAAAGCTCTGGTACGATGCTGCCCGGTACCAGACAAAAAGCAGACAGTACGGCTAGGGGCAATTCCCGAGCATAGATCCCAAGCCGGCACCCGTGGGCAAGTACAGTGAGGTCCAGAGCGGCCAACGGTGCAGACCATGGCTTAGATGCTCCAGAAACAGGCACAGCAGACACAACAGATACAGCAAGCCCAGCAGATTTGCACAGACTCCAACGAAAGATCCAGCAGCACCTGGCAAAACCCACGTGCCCCCATAATCATGCACCCACCCAAACCAGCACAAACGCAGATCTCCAGCCGCAGCCACGCAAGACGAAGACACTGCCCGCAGAGCCCCGGCGGCATCGTCATCACCGCGACCGCGCTCATGGACGGACTCAAGGCCGAGGACATCGCCGGCGCCGGCTTCCACTCAGAAATCCGGCACCCTGACGCTCTTTCTGCATCCGACCGGCGCGTAGCGGCCAAGCTCAATGCGGATCACTTCGCCGTCGCCGTCAAAAGCATCTTCGGCCTCGAGATCGATCCGATCCTCGACGTCGACTTCGGGGAGAAGAAGGGCTACGAGTCGTTCGCTACTGCGGCTACTTCAAGACGAAGTTCGGCAAGATCATGTATGACGCCGACGAGAAGTTGGGCTCAGATCCTTTGGATCGCGGAGGAAACCATGGCGCGGGTGATGGCGGGCATGGCTCCGGATACCGAGGAACTGGTGTGCGAGTCGCATCGCACCATGACGCTCGGCTCGCGCATGTTGTCCACGGCGAGGCCCGCTTCGTCATTCGCAAGGATCGCCTGATGTGCCGCGACATCAAGACAAAAATCGACGTCGAAGGCACTCATTTTCCCCCGCCGACTATTTTAGGAATCGCTGCATCGTCTGTCGCGTCAGATGGACGAGCATTTCAACGAGATGGCTGCCAGCTTTGACGAATTCAAGGAACTGCGCGGCCTAGTCCATGCGTCGCTACGCCAAGTGGATCAAACAGGAACTCGATCACCTTCAGTTGGAAGGAGCCGGGCCGCAGAAGGACACGAGAGATCAGAGCAGGCGATTCGATTCGCTTCGGCGAAAAATTGGTGGCTCGTGGCGCTAGCCATGTTTATGTCTAACCGTTGGTCTTGCTCTCTGCGGCGGATCGGTATAGACCCCGGCGCAGTGCGTCGCGCATCTGACCTGCTGGAGATTCGTGGTTTAATCTCCGCAGCGACAAGCGAGGGTGCTGTGCGGCTGTGACCTCTTGGCGCGGCGGGGCCAGGCTCACCAGACGGTAGACCGGGACCCCCGACCCGGCGGGAACAGACGGCGGGCTCAGCGGACCTAGGACAATTACACAGGCAATTGGTGCGGCGCGAGTTCCCCGCACCCGACGGGAAGGTGTAATGACGAAGAAGACGCTAATCGTTGAGTCGCCGACCAAGGCGAAGACCATCGGCCGTTACCTCGGCAAGGACTTCACCGTCGTCAGCACCGTCGGCCACATCCGCGACCTGCCCAAGAGCAAGCTCGGGCGTCGACCTCGAAAACGACTTCGAGCCGCAGTACGAGACGATCACGGGCAAGACGCGCGTGATCGCCGCGCTCAAGGAAGCGATCAAGGGCGCCGATGAGATCTTCATCGCACCGGACCCGGACCGCGAGGGCGAGGCGATCGGCTGGCATGTGGCGCAGCTGCTCAAGAAGCCCGGTCAAGCGCGTCGAGTTCCACGAAGTGACCAAGCAGGCGGTGCAGGAAGCGCTCAAGCACCCGCGCGAGATCGACATGAACCGCGTCGACGCGCAGCAGGCGCGCCGCGTGCTCGACCGGCTGGTGGGCTATCAGATCAGTCCGCTGATGTGGCGCAAGATCAAACCGGGGCTCGTCCGCCGGCCGCGTGCAGAGCGTCGCCGTGCGGCTGATCTGCGAACGCGAACGCGAGATCGAGGCTTTCAAGCCGCAGGAATTCTGGAGCTTCGACGGCGAGTTCAGCGCCAACGGCAGCGGCTTCACGGCCGGCCTGGCGCGCATCGACGGCCTGCGCGCTGGTGCGCCCGGATGGCGAGGAAGCGCGCGATGGCGCAAGGACCAGCGCGCCCGCAGCGAAGGACGGCGCGTCAGCTCCGACGGCAAGACGATCACAATCCGCAGCGCGGCCGAGGCGCGAGGCGCTGGTCGGCCGAGATGCGCCAGACGGCCCAGTACCAGCCGGCGAAGTGGGACCCGCAAGCAGACCCGCCGCCCCGGCCCGCCGTTTACCAGGCAGCACGCTGCAGCAGGACGCCGCCAAGAAGTTCGGCTGGAGCGGCAAGCGCACGATGCAGATCGCGCAGCAGCTGTACGAAGGCGTGGACGTCGGCAGTGGCGCCGAGGGACTCATTACCTATATGCGTACCGACAGCGTGCGCGTCGGGCGCCCAGGCCATCGACGCCGTGCGCGACGCTGATCGGCAGCAAGTTCGGCGCGGCCTTCCTGCCCGACAAGCCGGTCTTCTACAAAACCAAGAGCGATGCCCAGGATCAGCCAACAATGCATCCACATCCCAATTGGCAATGTTACGCATTTTTTTTTTTTTTTTTTTAGGAGTATTAGCATAAACATATATTGGGTATAAAGATCCGGTTTCGACCTGAAGGACGTCCCCGGAGCCGGAGCGGATGGCCTGACAGATGCCGTAACCGTGCTGCGGCCCCCAGCGAAGAGTTTGGAGGATCAGCATGTCCAGGGTGCCCTGGAGCAGGGCGATCCGATTCTGGTAGCGTTCCCGCTTGTCCATAGCCGTAGATATTCTACATCCACAGCCGTAGATTGTCTACATGCCAGCGGAGTGCGTGAACGGTCTGCAAAAAAGACTTGACCGGAGTACCCGAGTTAGCTATAGTTAACTCATGCCGCCCACCGTGCGCACCGTACTGATCGTGTTCAGCCTCACTTTTTTAGCCGTCGGCGTGTACCATCGCATTCGCGCGGCGCAATCGGGCGATAAACTGGACCGCACGAAGGAGGGCTGGCCGATTCTTATCGGCATAAGACTGGCGGGCCTGGTAACGCTGGCGTCAGCGGCGGCGTGGATGTGGAACCCAACGCGGTTCGCCTGGGCTGCGTTTCCGATACCTGACTGGGCACGCTGGATGGGCGTCGGAGGATTCCTGTTTGGGATCTCCTGGCTGATCTGGATGTTCATCTCGCTGGGCAGTAATCTCACCGATACGGTGGTGACGCGCCGGGATGCGCATTTCGTGGATTACGGCCCTTACCGCTACGTGAGGAACCCGATGTACACGGGGATTCTAATGGTGGGCGCAAGCCTGGGGCTGGCTTTTGGAACCTGGCTGTTGCCGCTGGCCGCGACGGCGATGTTCGGGATGCTGGCGAGACGCACCCGCATAGAAGAGACTTACCTGATCGCGCGTTTTGGAGACCAATACCTCAGTTACATGTCCCGGGTGGGCCGCTTCTTCCCGCGCTTCACCTGAGCGGGACAGGGCACGCCGCTGCGCGACCGAGTGATCTGCAGCTGCCGAACCATGGGCGCGACCCCCGGGGTGTGGGTCGAAAAGTTGGAACACAGCAGGGTTCCCAAGGTACTGCGGGAACACGGCGTTTGAGCATCTGACTGGCCCCCACTGACGGCGCAAGCGGAGACACGGTGAAATTCGGCGAGCGATCCTACGAATGACGTCTCCGCCGTCTCAAAGCTACAAGCGCCGCTATTCCGAGGCCGGCCAGGGTCATCGAAGCCGGCTCAGGAACCGGGGAGGCTCCGCCGAGAAGCCCGGCAGACGGGTCAAGACTGCTGACGAACGTGGTGTTACCATTCGCCAGATCGAGCGTGACCACCTGACTTGTCGCCGCATTGAAGGCGTACACCGTGCCGTTGACGTCGACAGCCGCACTGAGATTGAGGGCTGTGGGGGAGATGAACGCCGCAATTCCGGTAGCAGGATCGATCTGGTAGAGGGCGGCAGGAATCACCGGCGTGATCGTAAAGGTTGAGAAGTCAATCGTGATGGCGTCAAAGGTTGCGTAGAGGCGTCCCCCCGCGGTAAAGAGAGTCTCATCGAAGAGATTCTCACTGCCATCGGGATTGGTAGAAAGAAGAACAAACGGAAGAGGCGGGATCCGGTAGGCCCCAATAGTGTGGCGGCGGCGGTCAACGGGTTAACGGTATAAAGGTTATTGTCCAAATCGGTGGCATAGAAATTCGCTCCAAAACGAACAAAATTGTTGGCCGAGTTGGACGCGCACGGAGGGGTTGGCGAAATACAGGAACCCAACCCTGTGGCTCCGATAACGGTGGTCAGGCCAGTGGCAGGGTTGATCGAGTTCAGGTCGCCAGAGAAGGTAAGAGTCAGCAAGGATCCATTCGGTCCCGGAGCCAAACCGTCTCCCCCGACCGGCAAGCCGGGACCGATTTGGTGAAAAGCTCCATTTTCCAGATCAACGGTGCCAAACTGAAACTCGTTGATGGCGTAAACCAAAGTACCGGCGCTTGCAGGAACGGTGAACAGAACCAGCGCAAGCGAAACAATCAAATCCCGTCGAGTCAACATACAGAGAAGGTCTCCTGGGCACGACAATACACGCAGGACGCCGGCATAGCGATGCCTCTTCGATCATTTCCACCTCGGAATGCACCTCATCGCCCAAGCTACTAAAGATAAAGTGCGTATCGGCTCATCTCATCAGCCGGCGCGCCTCGTGTTAGACTGTCTCTGCATTGGACGACCCTGATGGCGCCCCACCCCGAAACCCGGCTCGCGTGAACTTCGGCCAGTTCGAACTGAATGCGCCGGCTGAGGAATTACTTAAGAGCGGTGTCCGGGTCCGCCTGTCCGGCCAGCCCTTCCAGATTCTGTTCAGTCCTGCTGGCGCATCCCGGTGATCTGGTAACCCGCGAGCAATTGCGCGAGCAGGTTTGGAGTGAGGGCACGTTTGTCGATTTCGAGCATGGCTTGAACGCGGCAATGAACAAGCTCCGGCGGGCGTTGTGCGATTCGGCGGAGAATCCCCGGTACATCGAAACCGTTCCGGGCCGGGGATACCGATTCATTGGAATCCTGGAGCCTCGCCTCCCTGTGGCCATTCCCCGTACCGGTGAATCGACGACTCGTAACGAGTTGCCTGGGAAGCGGAGCGTGAGTCTTTGGTGGTGGCTTGGGGCCGCCGCGGTGTGCCTGGTTTCGTTCGCGACGGGTTGGCGATTTCACGATCCACCGGCCACGCCGCCGCCCTGGACGCTGACCCAGCTCACCGCCGATGCCGGGGTCTCGGACGCTCCGGCGATGGCGCCCGATGGCAAGCTGGTGGCTTATTCTTCAGACCGCAGCCTGGAAGGTGAACGGGACCTCTATGTCAGACAGGTTGCCGGAGGCCAGCCGATCCGCTTGACATTCGATGGTGCGGGGAACACAACGCCGGATTTTTCGCCGGACGGCAGCAAGATCGTGTTCCGGTCAAACCGGAATGGCGGCGGCATCTGTGAGATCCCGGTGTTTGGAGGAGAGGTCAGGCAATTGGCGCGGGACAGGATTGAAATCCCAGGTTTTCGCCGGACGGCTCGCAGGTGGCTTATTGGGTAGGAGCGGCAAACGTAGACGCCACGGTACCGGGGAGCGGCGCGGTCTGGGTGGTGCCTGCGGCCGGGGGACAGCCGCAGCGGGTGGGGCCCGATTTTTACAAATACCGTTATCCCATATGGTCTCTCGAAGCCACGCGCCTTTCTGATCATGGGATACACCTCCACGAAGGCGTACCAGACAGCTCTGCCATCGACTGGTGGCTAGTCGCGATTAACGGAGGCGACGCGATAAGAACCGGCGCCTACGATGCGTTGGCGCGCGCGGATTGCCAACGCGCGACGCCGCCGGCAATCCGTCAACCACGTATACGAACCCGACCGTTCCAAGGCCGTGTTGTTGGTCGGCGGCCACCAACGTGGCCGCACTTCTCCGCCGACAGCGGCGACACACGGAACCTCTGGGAAACCGGAATATCACCGGCGAACGGAAGAGTCAGTGGTTCGTTCACGAGACTGACGGCGGGCGCCGGGAACGAAGTCGAGTCGTCCTGCGCGGCGGGAGGACCGTCCTGGCATTCACCAACGGGGAAATCCGAAGAGACATCTGGTCGCTACCGTTCGACTTGGACCGTGGAAGATCAACCGGTGCGCTGGAACGGATCACACAAGGTCCTGCCGGCGGGAACACGCATCGCTTTCGAGCAATGGAAGATATGTGGCGTTCGCTTCGGCCCAGTCGGGTCGATTGAACGTCTGGCTGCGAGAACTGGCAGCCGGGAAAGAGTCGCATGTGGCCGGCTCATACGTTTGTGCACCGGTATCCCGTGATCAACCATCGGGCGGCCGAATCGCATTTTCGGCCTACGAAAACGGCAAGAGGCTGGTGTGTGTATCCCACTACCGGCGGCGCGCCGGAGAAGCTGTGTGAAGGATGCCTGCGGGCTACAGATTGGTCGCGCGACGAAAAGGCGCTATTGATCTCGGCGGCGGCCGGTATCAGGTTAGCGTTCTCGACGTAGCCTCCCATCAGCAGACCGCGGTGTTCGAGCACGCGACTTACAATTTGTTGTACGGCCGGTTCTCCCCCGACGATAGCTGGGTCAGTTTTACCGCCCGGATTCAGCCTGATCGGGCGCGCGTGCGATCGCGCCTGTGGATGGACCGAAACCGGTTCCTGAGAGCGCCTGGATTCAGATACGCGAGGAAGAAGGGGCCGAAGATTGGGCCAGGACTGGGTCGCCGGATGGCAAACACTATATTTCACGTCGCGAGGGATGGGACACTGCCGTGGGGGCGGCGGACTAGAAGCAAGCTCCCACCGGCCGGTAGGAGCGGCCTTTGCCGCGCAGCATCTTCACGGACGGTGTCGTATCAGCAAGGGGGCTGGTCGGCGGCGGGCGGGCGAATCGAATGGTGCTCCGTGAGGACAGGGGCAACATCTGGATGATGTCACATTCCGGCGCGCGCTGCGTCGCAGGCGCTCTTGATCTTGACAAGCTTAATTGCCAGCGGGAAGACTAGGTTTTGGAGTGTACCCGTATGCCCCATGGCGACGACGAATTCGGCACATCGAGCGGGACCGAGGCTTTGGCAAAGCCCGGGATTCACCTCCTGGCCGATCTGGCCCTATCGATTCCGGTGCAGCTTTCGCGCGAAGTGTCTCAGGATGCCAGGCACGCGCTTCGGCTTTGGGCAAGCCGTCCGTGGCATACGGCGTTCGCGATTGCCGCCCTTGCCATCGGCATTGGCGCGAACACCGGTGTCTTCAGCGTCGTCAACGCATTGCTGCTGCGCTCGCTGCCGTTCCATGAGCCGGGCCGCCTGGCCGCGCTGCATCACGGGGAGTTCATTCCTCCTCACGACAGCGCGAAACAATTTCACGATTGGCGCCGGCAGAGCACGTACCTGGCTGATGCCGCACTTTTTGAGGACTACGATGTCAATCTTGGAGGCGTGCGCGACCCGGCGCGGGCGCATGTCGCCCAGACATCCTGGAATTTCTTCTCTACCCTCGGCACACAGCCGGTATTGGGACGAGCGTTCATGCCGGGCGAAGATACACCCGGACACAACGCAATCGCGGTCATCGGTTACGGACTCTGGCAACAGCTTTTCGCGGGCGACCGGCGAGCCGTGGGTTCCGCCATTCGGATTGATGGAATCCCTCTCACCATCATTGGGGTGGCGCCGCCCGGCTTCGACTTCCCGGGAAGCGCCGTTCTGTGGAAACCGGCGGTGTTTGCCGCGGGTAACAATGGCTGGGAAACGGTCGCGCGGCTCAAACCGGGTATCACGTGGCCGGCGGCCCGCCAAGCATTTGACGCCGAAGTGGATCGTCTCTCGCCGAACCGTGCGACATTCGACGATGTAAAACAGCGTCGTCCGACCATGACTTCGCTCCAGGACGGACTTGCCGGCCCGGTGAAGAACGCCTCGCTGATGCTGATGGCCGCGGTGGTGCTGATTCTGCTGATCGCCTGCACAAATGTTGCGAATCTCTTGATGGCGCGCACGGCCGATCGCGCCGCGGAACTATCCATACGCTCCGCGCTGGGAGCAAGCCGGGCCAGGCTGGCACAACAGTTGCTCACCGAGTGCCTGCTTCTCTCGTCCGTTGCCGCTATGGCTGGATTGGCAGTCGCATATTGGACGGCTTCAATCGCGGTGAAGGTTCAGCCGCCGCCGCTTGCCGCGCAGTCTTATTCGATTCTCGACTGGCGCGTGCTGGGTTTCGCAGCGTTGGCTTCGTTGCTCAGCAGTCTGGTTTTCGGCGTCTTGCCGTCACTGTACGCCGGCCGTATCTACGCATTCGGAACCCGGGGTTCCGCCGGCACCCGCGGCTCACGGCTGATTCGCGAAACACTGGTCGCTGCGCAGGTCATGCTCACGATTATTCTTTTCACCGCATCGGTTTCGGTAGGGCGTGCGTTCGTCAACCTGATGCGCACCGACCGCGGCTTTGACGCGCAGGGGTTGGTCACGGTGAGCGTGTCGTTGGATGGCACGACTCATCAACTCGCCCAGCGGGAGCTGCCCTATTTCGAGGAGGCACTCGCGCGGATCCGCCGGCTTCCCGGAGTTCGCAGCGCCAGCGCCACCGAGTTCCTTCCGCTCTATGCCACGGGATTTGTGGGGGGACCCTCGGGAATAGATGGCCGTCCGGCCAAACGGAATTCCATGATGGTGCCGGTGTTGTCCGATTATTTCCAGACCATGGGCGGACGTATCCTGTACGGGCGCGAATTCACGGATGCGGAAGTGCGTTCCAAAGCCAAGGTTGCTGTCGTGAATGAACGATTCGCGCGCGAATTTGGCGATCCGGCGGAGGCGCTGGGCCGTCAACTCACGCAGGGGAACAATTCCCGGAAGATTGTCGGCGTCGTCAAGGGGATGGACTACATGGTAGACGGCGCCAACCCGACTCAGGTGTTCGTCCCAGCCGACTCGCCTGGTGGTTTTTTCTCTACCTTCGTGGCGCGAGTCAATGGCCGGGCCGAAGATCACCTGGGCATGGTCCGCGACGCGATCCGGTCTGTAGATACGCAAGTTCCCGTGTTCGGCGTGAAAACGATGGCGCAGCGCCTGGCTGACGCCCTCACCCGTCCGAAATTCTACAGCACCGCCGTCCTGATTTTCGCGGGATTCGCGTTGCTGCTCGCGGTGATCGGCATTTACGGCATCGTCTCCTATGCCGTTGTCCAGAGGACTCGCGAAATGGGTGTTCGCCTGGCTCTCGGCACCACACCGGTCCGGCTTCGTGGAATCCTGCTGCGGCAGGGTCTACTGACTGTCGCGGCAGGGGCGATTCCTGGAGTCGCCGGAGCGATGCTCAGCGGACGCTTTCTCGAAAGCCTGATTAACGGGGCGAAATCCGTTGATCTCGCTACGTCCGCCCTTTCGGTTCTGTTCATCGCTTTGATCGCGTCGACCAGTATCTGGGCCGCCACCCGCCGCATCGCCGGACTCGACATCACCACGATCCTTCGCGCCGAATAGACCTGCGCCGCCAGGTGAGGCTTACCCCGGCGGCCGCAGGCCAACTCGCAATTGACTTTCAAGCCCTCACATCAGGTGCTATGCTGCCTTTCCAGATTCCTTTCCAGTTTGAGGGCGCATCTGTTTCCCAAATTCACGCATGGCGGCAACATGGCCACGGCGGAAGCGGGTTTCCATCCAGGCTTCAAAGCGGTTCGCCAGCTTTTTCCAAGTGTGCGAGGAACTGCTGATTCGCCCATTTGTCCCGGCCCTCACGGATGCCGGGTTTGACGACGCTCCCAGACTCCGAAGAATTCGCCGTTGGTTTCAAAGAACAGGTCTTCGTGGAGTAAACCATAGTTGAGCAACGCACAGGCCCTACTGCCAATAACTGAATACCATCATGGCGAACGCACCTGCTTCCGTTCCCGGCGGTGCCGAGGCGCATGGCTTCCTCGAAACTATCCGCGAAAATAATTCTTGAAAAACCAATCGCGCGCCTGCCGCAGACGTTCCTTGCGGCGCATCTCGTAGGTTCGCAGGTGGAGCTGTGCTTGTTCGTATGTGGGTTTGGCTTGCATGATTTTTTTTTGTCTCCTTTGGTTCCCTTTATGGATTCTACGCTTCGAAGCCCGTCCCCAGCACGGTTCTTAACCGGCTGACCGGACTTCACTGGTATGTCGAACGAGGTGCAGTAAAATCGACAGGAGCTTGGATGTTTTCTGTGAATTTCAGTGCACTTCGGACGGATGCATCAGCCCATACGGCTTCCGGCAACGGGTCACTGAAGCGGCAACCCTGAGTCAAGGCAGTTCAGCCTGCTAATTCCAACTTACTTCATAGGAAAATTGATGTTTTTCCCAATTACAAAATGCGCCATTTTGTACTTAATTTAACTGTAATCATCAGTCCTAACGCTGAAAATTGGGGAATTATATAATGCTGTGCCACTTGTTAATTGTTATATATTTGAATCGTCGGCGATCCTACTTACCGGATAGCCATCCTTGAAGGAATACCCATGAAATCTCTTTTGTACCTCGCGATCGTGCTATGCGCAGCTTCGGTGCTCCTCACGCTGCCGGCGCATGCTGGTCCGATTACGTTTACGGGTCCAATCAGCGCCTACTACCTGGACAACTTCTCCGACCATAGAATCTATGTGGTTCAAGGAACAACCGTCATCAACAGCTTCGACGACGCTTATGGCGCCCTGGTGGGCGGAAGCGGTACGTACCAAGAGGCCATGATTGCCGTTACGGATACGGTTCGCACAAATGCCTTTCCGCAGGACAACGGTCCTGGCGGCATCGGCGGCCAGTATACGCTGGCGGGCGTCCCTACGCTGGTGCAGTATGGGCAGCCTACCTCCCCAACAATTACAAACACCGCCTATGATGCAACGTCCGATGGGACGTTCAATTACTATCTGCAATTCCAGGGGACCTGGGCGTGGAGGGTGTAATACGCACGGATTTTGATTGGCAAAACCCGTCAGTTCTATTCACATTGACATCCAAAACGGCGATTTCTAGGCATCACATACGATTCCTCGAACGCCTCCTTATGGCTTAGCGGCTGGAATTTGAGTGAGATGCAGAACTCTCACTGTCGGGAACCTTTCTCAGTTCTTTTGCCACCGCGACCTCGAATCTATCTTCCCTGGGGATCGACCCTGCCGACCACACGTTGTGGGCCACCTCATCAGAAGGCGGCGTCCTGGTACAGTACGGCCGCGACGGCACCCTTCTGCAGCAAGGCCCGATCAACGGGCTGCCAGACGGCTCCTACCTGAGCGGAGAGTTTACGGAGTCAGTACCTGAGCCGTCAAGCCTGGCTGCTGTGCGGTACGGCACTGATTGGGCTGTCGCGCCGGCTGCGCAAGAAGTAGCTTTCTACCGAGCGTTTTTGCCGATTCCGGTCTGAGTGGACGCAGTCCGCCATACCGATCAATGGCGCAACTCGTGAATCCGGATATTGCGGAACATGATGATCGAAAACTGGTCGTGCAATTGCAGGCCGATCGGTCCGGTTTTCGAACGCTGCGGATCGCCGGCGTGCTCGGCGACCACGCGGCCGTTGAGCTTGATCGTGATCTTGTCGTTGCGCGACGAGATGTCCATGGCGTTCCAATCGTCTTCGTGCTGGGCTTCCTTGGGCGCGTCCATGAAGCCGTAGATGCTGCCCGAAGGATGCGGATCGGGAAAGCGATTGTTGATCTGGATCTCGTAGCCGATCTTCGACGGCGTATGCGTGTAATCGGGCGGAGTGACGATGCCCCACTTGGCGCGCGAGGTATCGCGAATGGAGACGCCGCTGTTGCCGGTGGTCTTGGTCCAGTACTCCAGGTGCAGGTCGAACTCGCCGAAATCGTTGCGCGTGGTGTAGAGCCACGATTGCGTGTCGACCCATCCTTTGAACTGCTGGCGGCGTGGCGAGCGGACCGCCGGGCACGAGCATCTTGCGCAGGTCGCCGGTCCGTTGACCGAGTAGCGTGCCGTCCGCCATGACGGTCCATTGGCCGTCGCCGATGACTTCCCAGCCATCCAGATTCTTGCCGTTGAACAACGGCTTGCCGTCGGCCGCCGCCAGCGAGGCCAGCGAACAGGAGCCACGCCGAGAGAGCGCCTGCTGGTGTGAATTTCATCCCTTCAGTATAGGGGAGGCGTACCTGGTAGTCAGTGGAATCATGGCATGCTCCCTACTTTCCGGCTGCGGATCAGCTGCAGATCATTCACAGCCTCGGCGTAGTCAACGCCGGCGGCGCGGGCACACTCCACTGCGCGCTCCACGAAAAATTCCGCCGCGTATAATTCGCCCCGGAACATCAGGATATTTCCCAGTCCGTTCAGCGCGCTCAACTCCAGCGGGTTGACGAACAGCGTTTCAAAGAAGAATCGCTCGCCTTCCTCCAGGACGGGATCCGGAGGAAAGCGTCCGGCGCTATATTCTTCCCAGTGCCGGAGCATGTACCAGTTCTTGCGGTGGTAGCCGGCCAGATTGAGAATCGTGGGATCATAGCGCCAGCGCTCCTCGGCAGCGTGCATTTCGGGGTCCAGCCGGGCTTGCAGTTTTCGAGCGGCAGCCATGTCGGATCCCAGAGGCAACAGGACGGCCCGTTGTTTGGCGTTGATGCCGGAGATCGCCTGGGTCAATTCAGGATCCTGGTAAGGTTGCAGGGCAGGGAATTCGTTGCGGGAGCGGGGCGCGCGCTGAAGCTGTTCTACAAACCGCGCCAGGGCGTCAGCCCGTTTGCGGCGCAGATCGCAATAAATGGAGCGCGACAGAAACTGCGGCAACGGTTCCGCGCTCAGCACACACGGCGCGATGAACCGGTCAAGATGGAAGGCCGTCAATAGTTCCGACGCTACCCAGCGCGAAGCCGCGGCCGCTTTGGACCAGATCAGAACCACCAGTTCGCTGGCCGCAATCGACTGCTGCAATTCCTTTCCGAGCAGGACGCCGGGGCGGATGTCGGACTGGTCGAGCCATGGGTCGAAGCGGGCCTTCAGGGCAGCCTGGGCCTGCCGGGCGACGGAAATATTGGCCGATGCATGACTGATAAACACGCGCGGCATTTTTGAAGACTTCCCGGTTTTCGGCACATCGCCTCCAGTACGGTCGGAATCGAGTCAGTAAGTATACACCCGTCACAGGACCGCGCTGCGAAGGGTGGCGGGCTTGACAAGCCGCATGAAGGTCGTTGAAATTGAGGGAGTCCCACAGGAAGCGATTGAGCGGTCAAATTGAGCGGTCAGAAAGATGAACCTCGAAAAGATTCAGCAGGAGATTCGCAATCAGAAGCTCGACGGGTGGCTGTTCTTCGATCACCACAATCGTGACCCGCTTGTCCTACCGGGTCCTGGGTCTGCACGTGACCAAAGGGCCTACGCGCCGCTGGTATTACATGATTCCCGCCGACGGCGAGCCGCGCGGCATGGAGCACCGCATCGAGCGCGACCAACTGGCGAGCCTTCCCGGCGAGCGGATCGCTTATTCCAGTTGGACCGAACAACTGGCGGCACTTCGAAAAGCTCACCGCCGGCATGAAGACGCGTCGCCATGCAGTACTCGCCGATGTGCGCCATCCCTTATGTCTCGACGGTGGATGGCGGCACCATGGAACTGGTCCGCAGCCTCGGCGTGGACGTGGTCAGCTCCGCCGAACTGATTCAGGTATTCGAGGCCCGCTGGACGCCCGATGCGCTGGAGTCGCATCTCGAAGCCGGACGCCGCGTCGACCGCGTGCGCGCCGCGGCCTTCGCACTCATCCGCGAGCGCACGCGCAACGGCGCGCCGCTCCAGGAAGTGGAAGTGAAGGACGTTCGTGCGCGAGGGATTCGCCAAGGCGGGCCTGATCACCGACAGCGGCCCCATTGTGGGCGTGCAATGCCAACGCCTCCAACCCGCACTACGAACCGAGCGAGGAGATCACCTCGCCGATCCGCACCGGCGATTGGGTGCTGCTGGATATGTGGGCCAAGCTCGACCAGCCCGGCGCGGTCTACTACGACATCACCTGGACCGCCTTCTGCGGCGACAATCCGAGCGACAAGATGCGCAAGGTGTTCGACGTAGTCACGGGCGCGCGCGATGCCGGCATCAAGCGGGTGCAGGAGGCTATCGCCGCGGGCCAGCCGCTATGCGGTTTTGAGGTGGACGACGCGATTCGCGGGCGTTCATCGAAAGCCGCGGCTTGGCGAGTACTTCACGCACCGCACCGGCCACTCCATCGGCCAGGAAGTCCACGGCAACGGCGCCAACATGGACAATTTCGAAACTCACGACGAGCGGCGCGTGATGCCCTGGAGCTGCTTCTCGATCGAGCCCGGAGTCTATCTGCCGGACTTCGGCGTCCGCTCCGAAATCAATATGTTCGTCGGCGACAAAGACGCGCGCGTCACCGGCGAGATCCAGCGGGAGATGGCGCTGCTCTAATGCCCGCGCAGGCGCTGGCAGCAGTCGCGACACTGCTTTCGTTCGCCCAGCACGGCAACCACGTCGAGTTCCGGCTGGACCACGGCAGCGCCGAGCTGGTGTGGATCACTCCCAGCACCTTTCGCTTTCGGCGCGTGCTGGAGGGCCCGCTGCCGGCGGCTAGGCGGCGAAGGAAGGCGAGCCGGTCACGGTGCAGGCTGACGATATTCCCGGCGCCGTGCGCCTCCGTTCCAAGTTCCTCGACGTCACTCTTCAGAAGCACGGACTGCTGCTGCGCGTGCGCCGCCTGGATGGCACGCCGCTGATGGCGGATCTTTCCGAGCCGCGACTCGGAGGCGCCGGTGTCACTTGGGAGCGCCAGACTCCGCCGGGCGCACAGCTATACGGCCTGGGCCCGCGCACCGATACAGTCTTCGATCTGCGCGGCAAGTCACGTGCAGGCCGAAGTTCCCTTCCTTCTGTGCACCAACGGTTACGGCGAGTACCACGCCGCTGCCGGAGGATACCATTTCGATTTCACGGCGGGCGACCGGTACCGCATCCAAGCGCCCAGAGATCGACTACTTCTTCCACTACGGCCCCACCATCAAGGAGATCTTCGACGAACACCGGTATGCCGCGCGGTGCTGCGAACCATGGCGGCGTCGACTGATCGCTTCGGCTCATGGGAGACGCTACGCGCGGCATTGTTGCGCCTGGTGCATGGCGCCATGTCGGCCGCGACTGGAGCCGTCATTCGACCTGGCGCCCTACAACAATGCGCCGCCCGAACTGCAGCAGCGCGCCCGGCAACTGGGTTCGCTGGTGCACACAGTGTCACCGGGGCCGGTGGGCGTCAGCGGATTTCGCAAGCAGTTGGAGACTTTCTTCAGCACCTATGCCGCCGAACTCAGCGACCACGGCTACCCCGTCTGGCATCCGCTGCCTTTCCAGTTTCCGGATGACGGCGAGGCGACGCGCCATGCCGATGAGTTCATGCTCGGCGACGAAATGCTGATCGCGCCGATCTGCCAGCCCGGCGACAAGCGCACTGTCTACCTGCCGCGCGGCATCTGGACCAATCTCGAAACCGGCGAAACGGCGCGAGGCCCGCGCACCATCGACGGTGAAGACGAATTCGCTGCCGGTCTTCGCGCGCAATGGCGGCATCGTTCCACTGGATTCGACCGGCGGCGCCATGGCTTTACACTACTTTCCCAAGCTCGGCGCCGAGTTCTTTCTGCTGGAAAGCGACCTGGCCGATTACACGCAGGTACATGCCGCTCCGGCGGCCGACATCATGCGCCTGGAGATCGAATCCAAAACGGACCGCGACTACCAATGGGTGGTTCACCATCTGGAGAAGCCTTCTGAAGTGGGTTTCGGCGAGGTGAAATACCGGCAGGTGACCGGGTCCAGCGGAATGGCCGACCGCACGTGGTTCTACGACCCCGCCACAAAGATTCTACAGGTACGGGTTCACGTCAAGCCCGATGAGGACAATATCATCAACCTGGCGTCGCCGGATAAATAGAAAAAATGAAGCGCTTTTGGACCAAAGCCAGCCCTGTTTTGAAGGTGCTGTTGGCGGCGGGTATCCTGACGTGGATGGCTTCCAGCGGGAAGCTCAACCTGGCTCAGGTGGCCCGGAGCCTGGCGCACTGGCCGCTGATGCTGGCGATTGTGGCGCTGGCGTATTCTCAGGTGGGAATCTCGGCCTGGCGATGGAACCTGCTGCTGCGGGCCCAGGATATCCAACTTCCCTACCGTCGGGCCTGGGGCCTCACGATGATCGGAATGCTGTTTAATGTAGTGATTCCCGGAGCCGTGGGTGGGGACCTGGTCAAAGGTTACTACATCACCCGGGCGGCGGCGGGCCGGAAGTCTCATGCCGCGACGACACTGCTGATGGACCGTGTGGTGGGGCTGATTGGCTTGCTTTTTCTGGGCGCTGTGATGGCGATCGCGAATTTGCAGGATACCCTGCGCAGCGCCGCCACGCGCAGCCTGGGGATGCTCACCATCGGCGGAATGCTAGGCGGCCTGGTGGTGCTGTACGCCGCGATGTTCGCGGGCGAGTGGCTTTCCGAATGGCACTTTCTTCCAGGAGTGCTGCGGAAGGTGTTCGGTGCGCTGCATGAGTACCGGCAGAAGGCTTCTGTAATTCCCATTGCACTGGCGCTCAGCGTGGCCAATCAGGCGTGCACATGCGCCATGTACTACCTGGCGCTGCGGGCTACGGGAGTTACGGATATGCCGCTGGGGCAATTTTTCCTGGTAGTGCCCCTGGGAATGGTCACGGCCGCGATCCCCATCTCGCCGGGCGGCGTGGGTGTCGGCCAGGCCGCGTTCTTTGCCCTGTTCCAGATTGTGGCGCCGCGGTATGCGACGGCCGGAACCGAGGCTGTCACTGTGTTTCAGGTGATGTTCATCCTGGTCTGCATCACTGGCCTGTATTGGTATCTTTCTTATAAGCACGTCGATTTGGAAGGCCGTCCGGGGATGATGTGAAACGCCAGGCGCCGATAACTCACTAACCCGTACTATGGCACCTGTCCTTGTGAAAGCAGAACCCCGCAAGTGCAGAACGCGGGACGAGCTGATTCTGGCCTTCCTGCTGGCGGTTAACCGGATGAATGAGGATAACTCGCTAGTGGAATCCGCACCCAGCGAAGAGTTTCGGGAAGAGGCGCGAGTGGTCCTGGAGCAAAGCCGCACGAAATGCCACAAGCTGCAGGCCCTGATTGCGACGCATTGCGTGAACCATCGCTGCTAGACCCGCAAAGAACCGTGAAACGAATCAGGAGCGCGACGCACTATTGGATGTTATGCAAGCTACAGCAACCAAAACCGGAGGGGAACAGGCCGTGATGACGGCGGAGTTCCTGACCACCTACCTGATGGCCGTGAACCAGTTGAACGAAGTTCGTTCGCGGTTTGACTCGGCCAGAAATGACCAGGAACGCCGCAAATCGTTATGGCGCCTGCAAAATGCGAGCAAAAGGTGCCGACTACTTCAGTCACTCGTCTTTCCGCAGGAATTCTAGCCTTCTTCCTGCCGCCATCTGTATAATAGATCGGATGCAGGTGGCGTAAGCGTGGAATTCCACGTATTCGATGCAGACTACGTAAAACGGCTGGCTGCGGGAGACCCAGCCACCGAATCGCATTTCGGTGCCTATTTCGAGAAATTCATCTTCTTGAAGCTGCGCTCGCGCAGGGTGTCTCCGGAGATGATCGAAGACGTGCGCCAGGAAACCCTGATGCGGGTACTCAAAACGCTTCGGCAAGGCTCCGGCGTTACCCACCCCGAGCGATTCGGCTCTTTCGTGAATTCGGTTTCCAACAACGTCCTGCTGGAGATGAACCACAAGCAATCCAAACATCCGCTCATGGAAGAAGGGGCGCCTGAACCCTTGGATGACCGGGTGGATCTGGACGCGGCGGTTATCACGGAAGAGCGAAAACGAATCGTAGCGTCGGTCCTGGACGAGCTTTCTTCTAAGGATCGTGAGATACTGCGGCTGGTATTCTTTGAAGATGCGGACAGAGTGGATATCTGCAAACAGTTGAAAGTAGAGGCGGATTATCTGCGGGTACTGTTACATCGCGCCAAAGGCAAATTCGAATCTGCTTATTTACGGAAACGCGGTTCGTCCGGGTCCGCAACGAATTTTATCTTCGTAACAATTTTGAGTAACGGACTGGTGTCAGGAATCACGATGTTAGTGGGATGGTACTAAAACTAATGGACCACGACACGGCAATCCAGACAAAGGCGTCCGAAAGGTACGTCAACCGAGATCTGTCCTTGAGTGAGAGAGAGGAATTCGAAGATCATTTTTCGGATTGTACGCGCTGCATGGAAGACCTTTCGATGGCCTCGATATTTGCCGCGAATGTGAAGGCCGTTTTCCGCGATCGCGCGCTGCTGGCCAGTGCCGCTCCCCGGCGTGCCGCCTGGCTGGACTGGTTGTTTGCGCGACCGGTGCCGGCATTCGCCGCCCTGGCGTTTGCGGCATTCATCGGCTATCAGAATCTGGTGGTGATTCCCGGGATCATGGCGCCGCGCTCACTAGTCACCTCTGTAATTCTGGATGGCGAAACGCGGGCTGCGCTTCCGCAGGCGCCTGCCGGCGATGGCGTGCGCGTACAGATGCCGTATGACCACGCCGCGGCCGGCGGCAATCTCACGGTGGAATTGATGGACACGCTGGGCAACCGGTTGAGCAGGGGCCCTGTCGCAACTCCCAAGACCGGCCAGCCGCTCGATCTCTACTTCCCGGTCAAGGTTAATCCGGGCCGATATACTGTGGTGGTGCGGGCGGAGCAATCCGGCCGGCCGGCGCAGGAACTGGCGCGGAGTTCATTCGAAGTGACTTCTCAGGAGACGAAAGTTCAATGACAGCAACCCAAACACGCTATATCTTCTCCGGACACGCAATTGGCGCCGCCGCGCAGTTTCATCGCCTGGACCTGGCAGACAAGTTGAACCACGTGGTTCCCGCGTTGGCCGCCAGCGTACTTCCCGTGACTGGTGGGGTGTCCAAGTCCGAGGTCAACCATTTCTGCTTCACTGTAGACCAGCCGCGCCGCAGAAGCCTGCTGGGCGTGCGGAAGATTGTAACCACGGCCACGGGGCGCGATCTTGGCGATCGTTTCGAGACGGAGGTAGAAGCCGAAATCGAAGCTATACACGTGGTGGAGAAGTTGCACATTGAGCATGTAAGCCTGCATATCCTTTCGACTCTCAAAGCGGACGGAACCGAACCTGCGACCAGTACCAGGGGCAACCGGATCGACGGGCTGCGACTGGGCAAGGTGCAGGTCAGCGTCGAGTTAGACGACGAGCCATTGTGCTTCGCCGGCAACCAGCAGCAACTGGCGAAGTTTTATGGAAGCAAGGATGGGCTCTACCGGCGCCAGAACGCATGGCGGTACCGTACGGATCCCAAAGCACCGGAGATCGCCGGCCATGGACCACACTACAAATTCTCCCTGGTGCGCAAGATCAAGCTGGTTGGACCGCAGGCAGAGAAACAGAAAATACACATTGACGGTTACACTATCCATTGGGAAGGTTTCGGGAAAATCATTCTTGGCGAAACTCACGTCAAAGGAAATGACCGGCAGCTTACCATGGTGCGATTGGCCATGGGGTCAGATGCGGCCGGACCGGCAATGGTAGGCGATGGCCAATCAAACGGACAGACTACGGACGGCGGCTAGGCGCGGTAAACTTTTACTTCTATTTGGACTTTTAAGCGCCTCATGTTCGCGCCCCACGCCGCCCAATGCGGCGTACGAGCGTGTCCGATCGATATACTTCAGCGGCGATATCAACCAGACTGCAACGCTGGCTTCGGCTAACGCGGCCCGATGGAGCGCCAATCCGAAGTCACCGTGGTTTTGGAGATTTCGATTACTCCAAGCCGAGGCGCTTACCGCGCAGGGCAGGAAAGAAGAAGCCAGTTCGCTGCTGGCAGACGCGGTTCCGGGAGGCGAGGAGTTCAGCCAACTGGAGGTGCAGCGCCTCATCGATCAAGCCGCTCTGCAAACCGACAATAAGACCGAACTTAAAGCCGAACTTCTTCGACGAGCCCGCGCCACTGTATCAGATCCGGAGCTCGCTATTCGCATCAAGATCTCCGATGGCCTGTCCCATGTGGATGACGGGAAGCAGGCGGATTTACGCGAAGCTCTCAAAATGGCCGAGCGCATGCAGAGTCTCTACTGGCAGTCATCAGTCCTGGTAAATCTGTCTTATTCGAGCAAAGTGCTGCAGCGTTATGAAGAGTCAGTGGAATTTGGTCTTCGAGCGCTGTCCGCGGCTGAAAAGATTGGAGCTCGAAGACTGGCGGCGAAGGCTCACGGCAATCTCGGCTCCCCTTACCTCTATCTTGGGGAAACCGAACTGGCTGTCGATCACGAGGAAAAGTCCGCCAAGACGCTGGAGGCGCTGGGAGACCGGACGGGTTTCATGATCGCCCTTGGCGAACTGGGACTGAGTTACGACCGCCAGGGTGACACGGAGCGCGCGATTGCAAGTTATCAGCAGGCTTTCCAAATTGCCTGCGACCTGAAGAAAGAACCGGCTGCCGAACGATTCGCCGGGAACCTGGCCCTCACACTGAGCAGGACCAGGCAGTGGGACGCCGCCGCGGATTGGAATCAGCGTGCCCTGGAGTTGGCGCCGCAGGTAAAAGACAACCTGTCGATTCCCTATCTGACCCGAAACCGCGCGTACATCGCGTATGGGCGCGGCCAGCCGGAAGAAGCGATGAGGATCTGCGAGGAACTACTGCGCACCAAGACGAAAGACCTCAGTTTCCCGCTGTATGTGTACGACCTGATGGGAACCATCGATGCCGAGGCCAAGCGGTTTCAGAAGTCCAATCGGGAGTTTGAAAGCGGCCGGAAGATCGTTGACAGCAGGCGGTCGGACCTGACCAGCTCAGGTAACCGAATCTCCCTTCTTTCGCGCCTGATTCCTTTCTATCAGGATTACGTGGACTCGCTGGTGCAGCAGAACAATGATGCGGCCGCGCTGCGCATCGCCGAATCCAGCCGCGCGCGGGTGCTGGCCGAGCGCCTGGAACTCAATCTGAAAGCGGAACAGTTTCCCGACGCTGCCAGTCTGCAGCGTGTGGCACGGGCTACGGATGCGTCGCTGCTTTCGTTCTGGCTGGCGCCGGTACACTCGTTCGCCTGGCTCATCACCGCCAACAGCGTGCGCCGGTTCGCACTGCCGGCCGCGGGTGAGATCGAAAAACTGGTCACGGCGTATCGCGACGTGGTGGAACATTCGCTGCGAGACCCGATCGAGACCAACGATCCATCGGGGCCCAAGCTCTGGAACGCTTTGATGGCTGGGATCGCACAGGAAATCCCCAGGAATAGCCGGGTAATTGTGATTCCAGACGGGGCGCTGCACCGGCTCAACCTGGAAACGCTGGTGGCGCCTTCGCCCAGCCCGCACTATTGGATCGAAGATGCGGAGGTGAGCGTGGCGCCGTCCATCACCATCGCGGCGTCGAAGCCGGGACCGGCAGCGGGCCGATCGCTGCTGTTGATAGGGGCACCGGAATATACCGGTACGCAATTTCAGCCGTTGAAAAATGCCGGGACCGAGGTGCATGACATCCAGACCCGCCTGGCTGGTGTGCCGCAGACAGTTCACACCGGGCCGCAGGCGTCGCCGGCTGTGTACCGCGCTGCGAATCCCGCTCAGTTTTCATTGATCCACTTCGCGGCCCACGCCGAAGCAAACCGCGAGTATCCGCTGGATTCGGCGGTCATTTTATCGCGCGAGCCCCGGAACGGACAGAACCGGCTGTACGCGCGCGACGTGATCGATGTCCCCATCCACGCCGACCTGGTAACCATCTCCGCATGCCGCAGCGCCGGAGTGCGTTCTTACGCAGGTGAAGGGCTGATCGGTTTTGCGTGGGCTTTCCTGCAGGCCGGCGCCCGCCAGGTGGTGGCGGGACTTTGGGATGTGAGCGACACCTCCACGGAACCGCTCATGAATCGCTTCTATGGCGGTGTTGCCGCCGGGCAGAACCCGGTAACGGCGATGCGCAGCGCGAAGCTGGCGCTGGCCAGGGAAGACGCGCGCTACGCCAAGCCGTTTTATTGGGGGCCGTTTCAGGTGTACGTCGGGTCGGGCGCAAGAGCCGGGGAAGGGAAGTAGGCCCGCCCCGGAAGCAGGAAACAGGAGTCAGCCCGTCACCGGCTTCTTCAGTTTCTCGGCCATTTCAGAAACGGCGGCGGCGTTCAGGGGCCGCATGGCCGTTTCCAGTTCCTGCAGCACGGTCACGAGCGATTGGCGGCAGGTTTCCATGGCATCGGGCTCAGCGCGCCGGATCCGGGTGAGCACCTCCTGAAGCCTGACTTCGAGCGGGCGCCAAACTTCGATGATCTTCTCAAGGCTGGACCAATCCACAAAGTCGGCCCATATATTGGCCTTATCCAGACCGAGTTCCATGGAATCCCGGTGCAGCAGATTCAATTCACGCTGCATGTCACGCGCCATGTCAGTCAATGACCTGGCCGTCTTGCAACCGATACTTGAAAATTCGCTGGCCCGCTCCAGGAACATGGACCTGAAACGGCAAGAAAGCTCCAGACCCTTGAGAAGCTGTGTAGTATCGCGGTCTCCAAAATCTTCGCGCTTCAAGTACTCGACGAAATAGAGGTTGAATTCGCGGACACCGTCGTAGTATCTGGTTCCGGTAGTCAGGATGACGCGATATGTGTGCTTTTCGTCGTTGGAGACGATGACCTGACTGTTATCCACTTCAAGCTGGCTCTGCAGAGAAGAGGTCACAACGCTGGTTATGGCGTCCATCCAACAGTCGTGAAACTTCGCATTCTTCGTATTCTTCTGAAAATCACCCCAGGTGATTTCAACGCTTTCCAGACCAAAGATGGAAAGCGGATTCCCCGTGCCCATCGGGATGAGGAGCGCATCCTCGGGCAGTTCGCACACCTGGGAATTCAAAGCAATATCGTTAGTCCTGATGGTGATCTGTTTTTGGGGTTTGAGAGTGGATTCCGGCGTTGTCTTCAAGTGACTGAAGATGGCCAGTTGCATTCTCTTTACGAGCCCGGGCAAGTCCCGCTGGTCCGGACTCTGCGGAATCCTGGACCCGCTGTACTTTTCGTGAAGCCCATCGACCAGCGCCTGGAAGTCCCGCAGGAATTTGACTGTGGCATAGTCGTAGTCGATGTTTTGAAGGCTGGCTTCGTACTCTTCCGCGCTCAGGGAGAGCGTAGTGTGAGAAATGTCGATCCTGATTCCCTGGTGATCGGCCAGGATATCCGGAGGCTTGTCGGAGTAGACGGGGACGATGCGGCGCGGAAAATCCCGGTCTACCTCCCGCTCCATGGCGCGAATGAAGTAGCCCAGTTCCATGCCGGTAAAGCCGAATGCAGGCTTGAGGGCGGCGGAGTCAATAACCACGAGAGTGTCGGTTTCATCGAGTTTCTTCTTGATCTCATCCTGGAAGCTCATTCCAAAGGTCAAGCCGCTGTCGATGAAGACCTCAGCGGAAGGGCCAAGGGCACTCTGAAGTGCGTTGTGTACGGCAATAGCTATCTTCGTGTCTTCCCGGGCGTAGCTGATGAACAGGCGAAAGACTCGCGGTTTGGTTTCGGAATGTGCCGTCATCCCAGCGCTTGCGCCCATAAGTGTGCCTGTCGGAGAACCTTCAATAATACGAACAGAAGCCGGGCTAGATTTTAGCATGACTCCGGCCGCCAGAGAGAACCGAGAGATCTTTCGGATAGCACGAAAAGAAAAGGGCCGTCCCCCGAACGGCCCGGAAGCGTTCACGCCCTTCCTGGCTGGCTGGTGCGCGTTCGCCGCAGTTCGAATTGCTTCCGCACAGCAGGTAGTGGAGGGAAACGGAGAGGCGTTTCAGTTCGACTTGCCAATGGCGAGAAGTCGATTCCCGGTAATTCGCCGGAACCGACGTGCGGCATGATAGTAGTCTGTAAATTCGCACCGTGAAACCGCCGACAACCGACAAGTTCCGAGCGATGCTTTCCCTGGGTGAGTGGGACCAGGCGGTCGCACTGCTGCAACGGCTAGACCCCAGCATCGCCGCAGACGTGTTCCTAAGCCTCCCATTTGAAGAACAGGAAATGTTGTTCCGCCGATTGCCGGCTCAGTTTGCGGCAGTATTGGTGCCAGCTTTCCCTTATTACCACGCGTACGTTCTTTTGCATACGCGACCGGCCGCTGAGGTGAAAGAGATCGTCGACAAGATGAATCCGGCCGAGCGCCTGATGTTTTTTGACGAACTGCCCGAACAGGCCTGGCAACGCCTGATGGATGAACTTTCCGGCCAGGCAGGCGCCGAAGCCCCGGCGGCAGCCGCTGCGCCGTATCGTCCCGAGCCGCCATTGGCCCCAGTCGCGGCTCCGGCGGCACCGATTGTCGAGGGCCGCCGTATCGAAAAAAGCTACCAACAGCAGGGCGGCGGCCAGGTTCAAGTGATCGCTCCCACCGATCTTAGGCTGGAATCCGGCATGATCGTCGCGCTTCTGGGACCTTCCGGTTCCGGCAAGTCCACGCTCTTGCGAATGCTCTCCGGATTGACAGCGCCCTCCGCCGGCGAGGTTCTCTGGCACGGGAAACCGTTGGCCGGGTCCACGCCCAACGTGGCGATCGTGTTCCAGAGCTTCGCCCTGTTCCCGTGGCTGACCGTCCTGGAGAACGTCGAGGTTCCGTTGCTGGCTCGTGGCATGGAAGCCGGCGCGAGCGGCATCGGAAGGCGGTCTGACGCTCAATTCGGTGGGCCTGAAGGGATTTGAGAACGCCTACCCCAAAGAACTTTCCGGCGGCATGAAGCAGCGGGTGGGATTCGCGCGCGCCCTGGCGGTGGAACCCGAGGTCCTGTTCATGGATGAGCCATTCTCCGCGCTCGATGTGCTGACGGCGGAGAACCTGCGCGGCGAACTTCTGGAATTGTGGCTGGAAAAGAAGATTCCCACCAAGACCATTTTCCTGGTGACCCACAACATCGAGGAGGCGGTGCTGCTGGCCGACCGGATCATTGTGCTGGGCCGCAATCCGGCGCAGGATCCGCGCGGATTTCCGCGTTCCCATGGCTCGACCCAGGGAACGCACTTCCGCCGAGTTCCTGCTCTACGTGGACTACATCTACAAGCTGATGACGCAGCCGCAACTGGAAGCCCGCCCGCCTTCAGGTCAGGAACGTGAGAGCCAAGCCCCATCAGATGCTGCCGCACGCCCGGCGCGGCGCCATCGCCGGATTGCTTGAGCTGCTGAACGATCGCGGCGGCCAGGATGACCTGTACCGCATCGCTGACGAACTGCGCATGGAAGTGGACGATCTGCTGCCGATCGTGGAAGCCGCCAGCCTGCTTTCATTCGCCCGATCGGAGAAGGGCGACGTGGAGCTTACGCCAGAAGGCGGCGCCTTTGCCGAAGCCGATATCGCCACTCGCAAGAGTTTGTTCCGCGAGGCCGCGCTGGCACACGTCACGCTACTTCAGCAGATGAACAGTGCCTGGCCAGCAAGTCCGACCACAGCATGCCGCTCGAGTTCTTTCGCGACATCCTGCGACGAGCATTTTTCCGACGCGGAAGTGAAGCGGCAGATCGACACGGCCCTGAACTGGGGCCGCTATGGCGACCTCTTTACGTACGACCGGAGAGCGACCGGTCCTCTCGGATGAGCCGATGCCTGCCGCGGACGCGGCCGATGGAGGCGTGGACACTGATGACGCCGGAGCCGAACAAAGCCGCAACGGCGGTCCACCGTGGGCTGGCTTGCCGGTGCGGATTCCCTCGCTCGTCCGGACTTGCCCATCGTATTCGCAGGCCTGGCGCTGTTTTACGGACTGCTGTCTCTGACGCGCTACTGGATCGCGCCCGTCAACACGCAACCGGAGATTCACCTCAATCCGGCGGCGCTACCGCAATATGCGTTCTTCTCGGTGGCGCGTATCACGATCGCCTATCTCCTCAGCTTGAGTCGTGGCGCTGGCCTACGGTTATCTTGCGGCGCATCACCGCACCGCGGAGCGGATGATGATTCCGCTTCTCGATACGCTGCAGTCGATTCCCGTGCTGAGCTTTCTTCCCGGCGTGATGGTGGCGATGGTCGCGCTCTTTCCCACCAGCCAGACTGGGCGTGGAGCTGGGAGCGATTCTGCTGATCTTCACCGGCCAGGTGTGGAATATGACGTTCAGCGTCTACTCCTCCCTCGAGAACATCCCGCGCGAAATGCTGGAGGCGACCGAGGTCTATCGATTGAGCTGGTGGCAGACGTTTCTCCAACTGGAACTGCCGTACTCCGGCCATCGGGCTGGTGTGGAACTCCATGATGTCAGTGGCCGGCGGCTGGTTCTTCCTGATGGCGTGCGAGATGTTCGTGCTCGGAAATCGCGACCTCCGCCTGCCGGGCCTCGGTTCGTATCTGCAGACCGCCGCCAACGCCGGGGAACACGGGCGCCATTCTGTGGGGCGTAGCCGCCATGGTGGCCGTGATCGTGATGATGGATCAGTTGATCTGGCGGCCGATCATTGCGTGGAGCGAGAAATTCAAGTTCGAGCAGGTGGAAGCGTCGCAAGCACCGCGTTCGCCGATTCTCGATTTGCTGCGGCACTCGAGACTGCTTACGCGTGCTCCGCGCCACGGTGGAGCCGGCACGCGAGGCGCTCCTGCTGCACTTCGCGAAACGGCGTTTCGCCCCACTGGCGGGCGCCCGCAAGAGCAAGCCGGGGAATTGGAAGGTTTCTGTGCTGGGGATCGCGGCGGTGGCCGGCATCGGTTATGCGGGTGTCAGGATGCTCGTTATGCTGACGGCGCTCTCCATCGCCGATTTGCGGGGAATCTTTTGGGGCGCCGGGGCCACGCTTCTGCGCGTTGAAGTCACGCTCGCACTTGCCGGCCTCTGGACGATTCCGGTGGGAGTCTTCATTGGATTGCGCCCCAGACTATCCGCAATCGCTCAGCCCATCGCCCAGATCGCCGCATCGGTCCCGGCCACGGCCCTGTTTCCGATCGTGCTGCTCATGTTGATTCGTATGGGCGGCGGGTTAGGGATCGGCTCCATGGTCCTGCTGCTGTTGGGAACGCAATGGTACATTCTGTTCAACGTGATTGCCGGCGCCACCGCCATACCGACGGATCTGAAGGAGGTCACGGAAGTCTTTCACCTCGGAACGGTGGAGCGTTGGCGCAAGCTGCTGCTGCCGGGCATTTTCCCATATCTCATCACCGGCTTCGTCACGGCATCCGGGGGGGCCTGGAACGCAAGTATTGTGGCGGAGTACTTCCGATTTCGCGGGCAGACATTTGCCATTACCGGGCTGGGAGCCGTGATCAGCCGCGCGACCGATAGCGGAAACTTTCCGGTGCTGTTAGGGGCTACGCTGGTCATGGCCGCTATAGTGGTGACGATCAACCGGCTGGTGTGGCGGCGGCTCTATGCCCTGGCTTCAACAAGGTTCAAGCTGGAGACTTGAGTTTTGGGCCGATTTCGTCACTCGTCCCGCAACGCGATGGCCGGATCAATCGCCGTAGCCCGATACGCCGGCACCCAACACGCCACAATCGCCACCAGCGTCAAAATCGCCGGCACCAGGACAAATGTAACCGCATCGCGCGGGCCGATTACCAGGAGCATGCCGGCCACCATGCGCGACGCTGCCAGCGCAATCGACATGCCCAACAGCACTCCGATGGCGACCAGTTTCACGCCTTCGCTCAAGAGCATCATCTGCACGTTGCCGCGGGTGGCGCCGAGCGCCATGCGCACGCCGATCTCGCGTTTGCGCTGGGTGACCGAATACGAAATCACGCCGTAAATGCCGATGGTCGAAAGCAACAGCGCCAGGCTGCCGAATACCGCCAGCAGCCCCGCGGCAAGCCGCAGCGCCCAGAGCGATTCCCGCATGGTGGTCCTCAGAGATTCGGATTGCAGGTACAGATTGTGGTCTAGCAGCTGCACTTCGCGGCGCAGCGAGGCCAGGACCGAATCGGGGTCGCCCGCGGTGCGCACCACCAACACGCTCATGGGAAAGTAATACTGTATCAGCGAAAGGTAAACCAGCGCCTGCGGCAGCTCGCCGACGGTCTGGTAGTTGGCATTGCGTGCCAGTCCGATCACCTCCGTGGGAAGCGGCTCGCCGAAGAACTGAATGCGCTTGCCGATGGCATTTTCACCGGGCCAGTAAGCGGCGGCGGCTGCCTCGTTGACGATGACCACGCGCGGGGTTGTCCGGGTATCGAGCGAGCTGAAATCGCGGCCCCGCAGCAAGGGGATCCCCACTGTCTCGAAATAGCCCGGCCACACTACGCTGGTCAGCGTGGCGCGGCCCCTTCCACCGCTGGTGCTCTCCTGGCCTTGCAGCAACACGGTGCGCGCCGAGGCAACCCTGAAAGGCGGATCCTTCGAAAGCGTCGCCGCAGTGATTCCAGGAAGGGCGGAAGCGCGCCGCAGTATCTGCTGGTAATACTCGCGCGCGCGATCTTCGCCATAGCCCAGGTCAATCAGATTAAAGGCGACGATGCCCAGGTGCGCGGCGTTGAAGCCCGGGTCGATATCGTCCGCGTTCTGCACACTGCGGGCGAAAAGGCCGGCGCCCAGCAGCGCCACCAGCGATAGCGCCACTTGGGCTATGACCAGGACCGACCTGGGATGCCAGGTCCCACCGGAACTGCCCGGCTGGCCGGCGCGCTCCTTCAGATCGGTCGCCAGGTCGCTTCGCGTGGCGCGAATGGCCGGGGCCAGACCACAGACGATGGCGGTCAGCAGCGAGACCGCGAGGTTGAACCCGAGGACCCGTGAGTCCAGATCCAGGCGGAATCCGGCATGAGTGAAGATCGGCGGCCGAAGGGACCAGAGAAGGTCACCGGCCCAGCGCGCCAAGGCCAGGCCCAGCGCGCCGCCTATCGCCGCCAGCAGAATGCTCTCCGTCAGAAGCTGGCGGATGAGGCGCCAGCGAGTGGCGCCCAACGCCAGCCGAACCGTGATTTCCCGGCTGCGGCCAACGGCCCTGGCCAGCAATAGGTTAGCTATGTTGCCGCAGGCAATCAGCAGAACCAGGGCCGAAATGATCAAGAGCAGGGTTCCAACGCTTGAGACCACGGGCCGGGTTCTCGGATTGAGCGCGGCTTCGCCAATGGAAGTAAGCTTGACCCGCCGGCCTGCGTTGTCCCCGGGATACTGGCGCTCCAGTTCCTGCGCGATGGCCTGCATACCGGCTTCAGCCTGCGGCAGGTTCACGCCCGGTTTCAGGCGGCCCACGGCGGAGAATAGCAGAGCGTGCCGCTGGTTCACCTGGTTTGCGTACACGTAGAGCTGCGGGTACATCATTATGGGCACATAGACATCGGCCGCGGCCATTTGAAACAGGCCCTGGAAACCTTGCGGAGCCACACCCACGATGCGGAAGGGTAAACCGTTGAGGCGGACGTTGCGGCTGGTGATCTGCGGGTCGCTGCCGAACTGCCATGTCCACATGCCGTAGCTGATCACGGCCACGGGGCTGGCTCCGGGGCTGGTATCCTCTTCGGGTAAAAAGCCGCGCCCGATCACCGGGGTCACACCGAGTGTCGAAAAGTAATTACCGGAAACTATCTGCGCCATTATGTGCTGGGGTTCGGCCGCGCCGGTCAGGCTGGTGGTGATCGGAGCATAGAGGAGCATGGACGAAAAGACGCTGTTGTGATTGCGGTAATCGAGATAATTCGGGTACGAACACAGCAGCATTCCGGGATTGTGCTGGTCAATTGTGAAGACGGCTGCCAGGCGGCCCGGATCCGCAACCGGCATCGGGCGCAAAAAGATGGCGTTGACGGCGTGGAAATTAGTCGTGTTGGCGCCTATACCCAACGCAAGCGACAACACCGCCACCACAGTAAAACCGCGGTCTTTCGCCAAAGCGCCAAAGCCATAGCGCAGATCCTCGAGAACCCCTGTCATCCGTCGCGCGACCTAGCTTGTATATAGCATGTTTCACCTCCGGGCCCTGTTATACTTCCTCTTCGTGGCGGGTCAATTTGGAATCGGTTTGCGGAGAAGACTGCTGGTGGTTATCGCGGGAGGGTTGACCGGGGCCTGCGGACGGCGCGCGGGGAGTTTTCCAATGCCTGCCCAGCAGTCTCTCGATCTGGGCCCGGATCCCGGCGGGCTGCGCAGCATGGTGAGGATGGAGCGAGTGCCCGATGCCGACACTTTCCTGGTGCGGGACATCAGCCCGGAGCAGGGCGTCTTCCCGCTGGGCATTCCGGTACCCGGAATTGCGATTGCGCGTGAGTGACACCAGCAACCTGAAATTTGCAGTAGAGTTCGCCATCTGCGGATGTAACCTTCCGCGTCACGGGGCCGGTAACGGTTTCCTGCACAGTAAACGGAAAGGCTCTGACAACCACGCGCGGTGACCACGCGGGCGACTATCGCATGGAGCACGCCGTGCCGAGAGGGTTGGTGGAACCGGGTCAGCCGGGATTCTCGCCGTGACTTCCGAGGCCGACCCGAGATGGGTATCTCGCCGATGATGGGGCGCAACTCTCATTTCTGCTGCGCAGGACGGGCTTTAGCCAATAAGCCCTACTGAAGCGATGCGGGAGGTCCTGCACATTCTCTTCGGCGCGGTCTTCACGGTGGCGGTGTCCACCGCGATGGGCATGCTTCTGCTGCGCCGGCTGAGCCTCAATCTCCACCGGCTTGAGGCCGTGTTGTTGGGCCTGGTGGCCGGCAGCGGATTGCTCAGTCGTGACGGTGGCTCTGCTGTGCATGGTTCACCAGGCGCGCCGCGAGGTGTTCCTGTGGGGCGGACTGGGAGCGATTGCATGGGGCCGTGTGGCGGGAAGAAGGTCTCCGCCCCCGGCTCAGCCGACCTGCGAGTGACGCCTCAAATACCGGCCAGGTGGTGGACCCCTTTCTACGTGTTGTTTGGGGCATTTTTCATCTGCTATTTCTTTAATGCTTTGGCGCCCGAAGTGAGCCCGGATGGCAGCGGTTATCACTTGGGAAATGTGCTGCGGATCTGGAAGCACCATGGCTTTGTGTGGGACTTTCACAGCATGTATGCCTACCTCTCGCAAGGGATGGAGATGCTATTCCTGGTGGCTTTCGCGTTTGGGCGCCATTCGGCAGCCGCCCTGGTCCATTTCGCCTTTCTCACGGCTCTGCCGCTCCTGATGTCTGTATTATGGCCGCCGGTTAGCGACTTCGGCCGGCCGGCTTTGTGTGCGGCAATTCTGGTTATGCCCAGCCCCGTGATTGGGATGGACAGCGTTGTCGCATATAATGACCTGGCAGTTGCAACCGTGAGTTTTGCAGTTTTCTACATGCTTCAAGTGTGGGATGAGTCCAGAAACTCTAACTATTTGTTCTTAATTGGCTTGCTTGCCGGATCAGCCTACGGAATAAAGTACAGCGCCTTCCTGGTGTTTCCAGTTGCGGCCGCCTTTGTCTGGTGGAGGTCACGCAAGCTCCGCGGCGTGCTGCTGCTGTCGATCCCCGCCGCTATCGTGGTTGCGCCGTGGGTCCTGCGCAACTGGATCTGGCTTGGTAATCCCTTCGCTCCTTTTCTCAACGCCTGGTTTCCCAATCCCTACTACCACGCCGGCATGGAGAAGATTTACGTGGACTCGCTCAGGCACTACTCGGAATCCATCACGTTTGGGAAATCCCTTTGCAACTCACTATGCGCGGGGGCCTGGTGACCAGCATGTTCGGCCCGGTCTTCCTGCTGGCGCCGTTCGCGTTGCTCGGGCTGCGCCAGAGTCAAGGCAGGCGGCTGCTGCTGGCGGCGCTAGTGTTCGCGCTTCCGGCTTATTTCAACATCGATGCTCGCTCCTGATTCCGAGCGCGCCGTTCCTGGCCCTCGCCATCGGGCTGGGCCTCTCCGATTCGCCAGGTGTCCTGGCCGCGGTCGCCATATTCCATGCGGTGGTCTCATGGCCGAGCGTTCTCACCACCTACTGCGACCCTTATGCGTGGCGCATATCCTCGGTGCCGGTGAAGGCTGCCTTACGAAGAGAGCCCGAAGTTCCGTTACATCGAGCGCCATCTTTTTGACTACGCCTTGAAGATTCCCATCGAACGGAGCGTGGCTCCAGGAGAGAAAATTTTTTCGTTTGCCGGAAGGCCGGAAGCCTACATCGATCGCGACATAGTCGTCCGATCCGAGTCGACTCTGGCGACCTGGTGCAGGACATTTTGCAACTCCGGCTTTTCGTCCCCCGCCGAAGCCCCGCCAGCAGTTCAGCTTCCTGCCGGTTACCACGCGCGGCGTGCGTGTGGTCAACATCGCGTCCGCGGAGAATTTCTGGACCGTTGCCGAAATGCGCGTCCTGTCGCAAGGAACCGCGGTACCACGTATGGCCGGCTGGCGCGTGAGTGCCTGGCCCAATGGCTGGGAAGCGCCGCTCGCGTTCGACAACAGCTACGCCACCCGCTGGTCCACCTGGCAAGCCATGCCGGCCCATGCCCGTTTGCAGATCGACTTCGCGCATGACGAGCGCATTGATGCCGTGCTGCTGGAGTCCGATCCGGCCTGGGAAGCTCACGTACAGGTTGAAGTCATGACGGACAGCGGCCGTTGGGTGGCTATCACCGATCCCCGGAAAACTCCACTAACGATCTGCCCGGCGGTATTCGGCGCGCGTCTATCCGCAACGTGAAGGCGCGCGGAATTGGCTACCTCTGGATCAACGACTCGGATTTTTGTTCTGAGGATATGAAGAACCACGCGAAGTTTTGGGGTATCACCGAGGTCGCCAAGGGCAATGGAACCAGATTCTACCGCATCGACTAAGATAGCCCGCAGCCTTCTGGCGGCGCTGTTTGCGGTCAACGTGTACCGCGCGGCTACGCAGTCATGCACTCCGGATGAGGCCGTCACCTATAACCGTTTCGTCGGGCCGCCGCTCCGTGAGGCGCTCAGCGTCATGACCGCGAACAATCATGTGTTGAATACTTTGCTGGCGATTATTTCAACCTCCTATTTTCACTTAACCGACCTGGCGCTGCGATTGCCGAGCGTCTTATGCGGGGCGCTTTACTTTTGGGCTGTGTACCGCCTCTCGCGCCGGACCTTCGGAACTGGTCCGCTGTTTCTGGCGGCTGTGGCTCTATTGACCCTGAACCCGCTGGTGCTGGATCATCTTTCCGCAGCTCGCGGATACGGCATGGCGATGGCATTCTGGCTTTTGGCCTTCGAACTGATGCTCGAGTATCTGGAATTAAATCAACCCATTGCTGTAGATAATATCAACTTAAAGATCAATCTGGCGGCGGTGTGCCTGGGCCTATCGGTGGCTTCGAGTTTGGCCTTCATCGTTCCGGTGGCGGCTCTGGGTTGTTCCTTTGCACTCTGGGTTAGAGCCGGACAGGCTGGACGCCGATCCCACTTGTGGCGCCGGTTCGCGATCCCAGCTTTTGTCGCGGCATTCCTGGTCCTGGTCATCCCGCTTAATCGTGCTGACTTCGCCACCTTTAATATCGGCGCCACCAGCCTCAGACAGACGGTGGGTTCGATAACTGCGCTATCGTTCTCCCACGGTCAGACCTGGAGCCTGCCTCCATTAATAGCCGCCGTAGCCCGGGTGGGATTAGGCGTCGTGGTGATAACCGTGGTCTTTGCCGGCGCCCAAATCCTGAGCCGGCGGGAGCAGGGAAGAGTCAAATCGTTATTGGTCTTGCTGGCCGGTACCGTGCTTCTAGCCTTCGTAGCGCTGGAGCTGGCTAACCGCATCCTTCGGGTACGTTTTCCAGTCAATGGTTCGGCCCTCTACTTTATTCCCGTCGCCACACTGGCGGCCCTGGCGCTGGTCTGCAAGGCTAATCGAAAGCCACTGAACCTTGGAGCGTTGGTAGCGGCCGCTGCCCTGGTCACCGTTTACCTGATTCAGTTCGATGTTCACATCTATGGCGAATGGCCCGAGTACGCCGAGGCCCGATCCCTGGTCAAGGCCATCCGCCAGAATGCAGGGTTGCGGCACATCCGGATCGGCGCCGGCCCAGGTATTGAAGCGGTTCTGAATTACTACCGCGCACGCTACCGTCTCGGCAATTGGGACCCTGTGGATGGCCTGGCGCTGAACGGCTCTTACGATTACTATGTAGTAAAACGACGGGATGAAGCGGTGTTGGAACAACGGCATCTGCACGTGGTTTTTCGTGACGCTAACCTGACCGTGGCCCAATAGAGGCCTGCTCAATCGCGGCCAGGGTGGTGGTTTTCGGCCACCGGGCAATCTTTGTTACTCTTCCAAGTGTTTGATAAAACAGCAGATGCTTTTGGCATTGGCATTGCTTGCTAAAGGTTCGTAGTCGGGGGACAGCAACCATGCGACGCACTTCGAAATTCCGATTCCTGGTTTTGACGGGCACGGTCTTGTTGACCGCCGGTGTCTTCACCACTGCTCGCGCACAGGACGCCGATGATCTGAAGCGTGGAGTGGCCCGTATCAGTTTGATCAATGGCGACGTTTCTGTACGCCGCGGTGATTCCGGAGACTGGGTAGCGGGCGTGATTAATGCGCCGCTGCTGACCGATGACCGCATCGGCTCCGGCGCCAACTCCCGGGGCGAAGTGCAGTTCGACTCGGCTAACATGCTGCGCTTCGGTGCCAACACTGAACTGCGGCTCACGCAGTTGGAATATAACCGATATCAGATGGTATTGGCGCACGGTCTGGTGACATATCGCGTTCTGCGCCCTTCGGACGCCAACGTCGAAATCGACACACCGAATGTTTCCGTACGCCCGGCGAAGCAGGGAAGCTACCGCATCTCCGTGAACGAGGCGGGTCAAACCGAAGTCACCGCGCACGTAGGCGACGTGGAGATCTTCACCCCGACCGGATCCCAGTGGGTGCGCACCGGCCAGACATTGATGGCGCGCGGCACTGCCTCAGACCCCGAGTTTCAGATAGTGGCAGCCAATGGCGCCGACGACTGGGACCGCTGGTGCGATACCCGCGACCGGACGCTTTTGCAATCCACCAGTGCGCGCAATGTGGGCCCCGGCGTGTACGGTGCTGAAGATCTGGATGCGTATGGTAGCTGGGACAATGTGCCGGAGTACGGCAATGTCTGGCATCCGGTGGTGGCCAACGACTGGGCCCCTTACCAGGCAGGCCGTTGGGTTTGGGAAGACTGGTATGGGTGGACTTGGGTAAGCTCCGATCCGTGGGGCTGGGCTCCTTACCACTATGGGCGTTGGTTCCGTAATGACCGGTTTGGGTGGTGCTGGTATCCCGGTGTGTTTGGCGTGCGGCACTATTGGTCGCCGGCTCTGGTGGGTTTCTTCGGCTTCGGCCCCGGAGTTGGTATTGGCTTCGGTTTCGGAAATATCGGCTGGGTACCACTGGCACCCTTTGAGGTCTTTCGGCCCTGGTGGGGACGTGGGTTCGGCGGCGGCTTCAACCGTTCCTTGAACATTACCAACATAAATATTGGAAACACATTTAGAAATGCGCGCTTCCATAACGGGATTACAGCCGTCGGAGTGCATGACTTCCAGAACGGCCGGTTCAATAATGTTCAACGCTTCAACGGCAGTCAGGTACGCGAAGCGGGCTTGGTGCGGGGCCAGATGGGAATCGCTCCCAGTAGCGCAAACCTGCGGTTTTCCGACCGTCAGGCGACCGCGATCCCGCGGAGCAATGAGAACGCCCGGTTCTTCACGCATCAACAACCAAACCCGGTGGCGCGCCAGTCTTTCAACCGCGCAGGAAGCGCCTCGCCGGCTATCGGACTGCGCAGTTCCAACATGCCGGCAGGCGGACAGGCAATGCCGTCTCGCGGCGTTCAGGGCGGCGCACAGGGTGAAGGTTCCAGTAGCTGGCGGCGCTTTGGCAGTCCGTCCGGACAGAGCGGAAGCCCCCAATCTTCTCAGCAGAGCAGCGGATTCCGTGGCAGCGGGCAGGCTGGGGCGCCCGCCAATCAAATGCTGCGCAATGACAGGCCGGCTCAGGGCCAACCGGGCAATACAGCAGCGCCGCGCAGCACTCCTTCACCGCGCAGCAACGGCGGCTGGCAGCGGTTCGGCGCACCTGGTGGAGATAGCCAGGGTTCCGGGCCGCGCGGTAATGGGATGCACTACAACGCGCCGGGCGGCAGCGGCCAGAATATACGGATTTCGCCCCCAGTGGTGCGGGAGCGTTCTAACAGCGCACCGGCCGCCAGCGCGCCGCGACAGAGCGCGCCGAGTTATAGTGCACCGCGTGGCAACTCCGGCGGTGGCGAATTCGCGGCCATCAGGAGGTGGCGGCAACCACGGTGGTGGTGGTGGGTCTCATGGCGGCCGCCGATAACGATTTTTTCCTTTAACACTGCGTCAGTTTCTTCCCATAGGCCCGGTCCCGTTCAGCGGGGGCCGGGCCGTTTTTTGGATTGGGGGACTGCCTTCAGCCTTAGTTGACATAATATTCGTTATCGGAAGGAAAGGTAATTTCCAAGAGGTAGGCGCCTCCGTTTGCTGGATGGGTTTACGCCTTAACCTTAGCCACTGTAGTTTGCAATCACTCGAACGACCTTACCATTTGAATCAAGTTCCATAAATTCGCCAGTCTTTGTGCCCTTCTGGTTCACGTAGTACAGAACAACACTCGAGAGTCCCCACATCAGATCCAGAAGATCGAACTTGAGGTTTGGGTAAGCCTCAAGAGCTTTCTGGAAGTACGCTCTCAGTGCATCTTTGCCTTTCACCGTACCCAAGGGGTCATTCAGAATCCTTGCGGCAACTGGTGACACCAGGACGACGTCTTCTGCGTAGTGCGACATGATTTCGGCCAGGTCGTGAGAGTTCCACGATTGGACCCAGTGAGCGGCCAGGTTTCGAGCTTTATCTTCGGTGATCATCTCTTTGATCCATTAGCCTGTTGCAGCGCAAAGCATTTTATGCCGAAACGGGAGTCCTAGCGCAGATCGACGTTGAGGCCGACTCCTCGATAGGCTTCGAGTAATGCGCCCTCGGCCGGGCCGTGCTTTGGAAGCACACAATGCGTGCCTTCCTCCAACTCCACCAACATTCGATACCGCTCCAGAAGCCACCTGCTTTCAAAAACGCCGCCGATGAAAGCCACGTCAATAGCTTGGCCGGGCTTCCATAAGTGGCTGCGCACTGCGCCCGTCAAGACCGCCAGTTCCTGTGCGGCACTATCCAAAATGCCGATGGCCAGACCGTCGCCCTGGGTTGCCGCCGTGTCCACCAGCCGGGCCAGCCTGGCCACTCGCGAACGCGGCCACTCCTCGGTATAGAACCTGTGCAGCATCTCATTGGCGGTCTGCGATCCGGTGGCCTCCAGCAGCTTCTGCCGCAGGCTTGTGGCCGATCCCCAGCCTTCCTCCATACGCAGGACGGCGCGCAGAGCCTGGCGCGCGATATCGAAACCACCGCCTTCGTCGCCGAAAATATGGCCCCAACCGCCGGCGCGTCCGGTGCGTCCTTCGGCATTGCGACCGAAGGCGATGGACCCGGTACCGCCGATGATGATAATTCCCTGCCCGCTTGCGGTTGCCCCCGCCAGCGCGATCACTGCGTCGTCGGTAACCATCAACCGGGGTGTCCTCAAAATCGCGGCCAGGATGGTCCGTTTATCGTCCGCCCCGCCGCTCATGCCAAAACAGGCGGCTTCAAATACCACAGTGGCCGCGTCCAGACCCGCCTGTGCGCAGGCCGCCTCCAGACTCCCGTTCACGGCGTGCTCCAGCCTGGCTCGGCCTTCGGCGGCGGTGGTATGGTTGCATGGGCCAGCCTCGCCGGTGCCCAACACGCGACCGGTCTGGTCGCCGATCACCGCCGTGGTCCCGGATTGCCCGCCATCCACGCCTAGAAACAGCTGCATTATTCCCTGCCTCCGGCTACCGGCAATTGGTAAAGTCTCGCTCCTTTATATTCGCCCACCAGGCGAAGCCCATAAATGCCGGCATTCTCGCGCAGATCGTCGCCCCCCATATCGCCTTCGAAGGACAGCACGTAGTCAATGCCTCGCCGTTTGAGCTCTTCCGCGACGGCTCGCCTCAGTCCCAATGGACGCGGCGCATCGCTCAACTCCGGCGCCGGAGTAAGCAGCTTCCAGTTGCCCTGAAGCTGACCCTCGAGTTTCAGATGGATGCCCCACTGATTGGGCGCGGTCTCAATCATAACAGCGTCGGCCGCCTCCGGTGCCCCGAAATTCACTTGTACGAATTGCCCCGGATGCAGCATGTCTCCGCACATCCAGAATGTCGCCAGGCTATTGTCGAATGCCGATTGAATGCCCCATGGGTAAGGCTGTGCCGTGAGCCGCCAACGCGCTTCACGCGTTAGCTCGCGCCCTCCGTCGAAGATGCGGAATTCGTGGACGCTCCACTGATCCTCGCCGGTGTTGGTCTGAACCACTCGAACGGAGGCGAGCGGCTGGCGCGGAAATGGAAAACGCAGACGCCAGGTGGGAGCATATTCCGGCACAAATGCGGTCCAGAGAATGGCGCCGCTGATCTTGTTTTCGGCCGATTCGTACTCCACCAGAATCCGGCGCGAAGTATATGCCTCCGGAATGGGCTTAAAGGTGAAGATAGTGGAGCCGGGTGCGGTGGCGCCCTCGATCATCCGGTCCACACCGTAATACGGCAGATGCGATTCCAGGTAGCCGTCCTCCGGTTTGATGCGCAACGCCTCGCGCCACGGAACCTTGCTAAGGTGCCAGGCATCCGGACGGCAGTATTTCAGAACCATCGAAGGCCACGAAATGAAGGCGTGCAGCAGCGCCACGGCCACGGCCAGATGCGGTAATCGGCTCAAGACCATTGCCATGGCGAGCGCCACGAACGGCAGCGGTGGAATGAGGAAGCGGGCTCCAATATTACTGAAATAGTTGGCGCCGAAGACCAGCGCTGCGAAGAGCAACTGCCGGCCCTGCTGCCGGCGGAGCGCCAAAAGGGCTAGAGGCGAGAGCAGGAAAACGGGTCCCAACAGCCCCGCGAGCGACCCGTAGGTGGTTACCTGCAGGGGGATCTGCCAGCGGCTCTTGAGCTCATAGATGGCGAGCATCTGGCGGTAGATCTTTTCAAACGAGACCATCACATAGGGATTCGGAAAAAGCTGATTGAAGAACGGCGCCACCGGATTATGCACCCAAATCCAATTCTTAGCCAGCCACGGCACAGTGATCATCGCCGCGCCGAAGGCAACGTACCCGAGTTCCCGGGCGCGCCTTTTCCACGCGACGAACACCAAAGCGTACGGTATCGCCAGCCACCCGGTATACTTCGTGGCAACGGCGAATCCCGCTACCAACCCGATGGCCAAGAGCAGCCGGCGCGACGACCTTTCATCCAGCATTTGAAGCAAATGAAAAAGGGTGAAGGCAATGGCAGCCAGCGCGACGTCATTGTATGCGCTGGTGGCGTCCACACCGAACAGGGGGCTGGCGAATACCAGCACCGCCGCGCAGGCTCCGGCAACCGCAAATCCGGCACGGCGGGCGTAGGTGAAGATCTGCCACACCAACGCCAGCAGGAAGGCGAAATGCACCATCGCTGCCGCCGAATGCCGGCCGAATGCGAACGCAAACAGGAACAGCATCTCCATGGCACCGGGCATCATGGCGTAGATGCTGTCGGTGTTGCGGTGGAAACCATGGTCGCGGAGGTAGCGCCCGGCTAACCCCAAGTGGTAGGCAGCGCCATCGGGGCTGGATTCGGGCGCCATAGCATTAAAGAAATACAATATAAAATATATTGTAAATATAAATAAAATAATATATTTAACGGTCTGCGAAAAATTCATCTTAAACTTTAGAGTTTCGGAGTCTTCAGGCAAGCGCCATGGTGCCCACCAGAGTGCCGCGACGCCCAAGCCCAGGCACACCAGTGGGTAAACGAGGCCTACGCAGCATAAGCCGAACACCAGCAGACTCAAAACCGCCGCGCCGCAAACAAACCGCGCGGCGAGGTCGCGGCAGGTGTCGCGCAACACGAGCGCACCGAGGGCCGTAGCCGCGGCCACGGTGAACAGCGCACCGAACAGAATTGCCAGAGCCTGCACGCGCTACTCCGCGAAGCCGGCGCGGGAGATGATGAATCCCAGCCTGCCGCCGTCCGCCTTGGAGACCCATACCGGATCGGGGTCGATGGCCACCACGTTCTCGCCGTTCTTATGCAGGAATTCCGGTGCCACAGCGTGGGAGTAATGCAGTTGGCCCGGCGTGTCAAAGCGGGCGCGGTCGAAGAATTTGCCGTTCATGGTGAACGTCAGGGTAACCGGCCCGGTCTCGCGAAAGGTGCGCTCAGGCAGGGAGAAATCCAGCACGAACCGTAGTTGCTCCACATCGGGCACCAGGAAGCGCAGCACGGGGTGCTGGTAGGTCCATCGCCAGGGCATCTCGGTACCACCGGCGATTCCCTGCACCACGTAGGCGCTGGAATTGGGATCGCTCATGGACACGTAATAACCCAACCCTTTAGCAGGCGGCACCAGCAGCGGTTGACGCTGCGGCGGGGGAGCCCAACTCTCCGGCAGGCTGCCGCAGCCCACGCAGACGGCAACAGACAGGACCGGCAAGAAGAGCGAACGCAGCACGAACACCGATTGTAGCGTTCTTTAAAAGACGAAGGCCTTTAAAGACGAAGGCTCAAAAGACGAAGGCGGCCGGGTTTTACGCCAGCCGCCTCGAATGGCAGGTTATCGGGCGGATTAGCTTTTCTTAGCTGGCGGGTTTTCGACTTGGAGGTTGTTAATTACGGGGCCGAAACTCAGGCCGGCGCCCGACGCACGGATACCGGCAACTTCCTTCTCGAGCGTACTGTTCACCGATCCCGTGAGCATGACATGGCCGTTGTCCACGATGATATGTATTGGCGGAAGGGCCATATTCCTATAACGGGAAAGCGCCGGGTCGCCATAAACCGCACGTGCTACCTGAAGCCGCAGGCGATCATCCTGGGGCGACAGCGGCAGGACCTTTAACTCGTTAGTGACACTGGCTACGCCTGGAACCCGTTGCACGATCCGGCCCAGATCCTGCTTCTTGTACGGCTGGCTAACATCACCCAGCAGTGAGACGCTGCCATTTGAGACGCTGAAGTTCACATCGTCCCAAATGGTGTAGCGTGTGTACATCAGGATTTCATGCCGCACCTGTCTGGCAATATCGGCGTCGGTTTTCGGAGCCGTGCCGGGGTCTTTCGTGGAGGCACCCGCGGTGCCTGCCAGAAGGGCCGCAGCCAAGAGAAACTGACCCAAAACCTTTGTTTTCATTTTCGTTTCCTCCTACTTATAAGAACGTAGGCGGCACGTGATTGGTGCACGGTGTTTTGTAAAAGGTTGGTAAATGCGAGGTAACAGCGTGTCTACGCCGTCTTATCCCTGGCATAACACAGCGGGTTCAACAGGCACTCCGCGCATTTCGGATTCCGGGCAACGCACAACGCCCGCCCGTGCAGAATGATCTGGTGCGAGAAGAGAATCCACTTCTCTTGCGGAATGATCTTCATCAGATCCCGCTCGATCTTCACAGGGTCGCTATTTTTCGTGAGGTCGAGGCGCGCCGAAATGCGTTGCACATGAGTATCCACCACTACTCCCAGCGCAATCCCATATGCCGTCCCCAGCACGACGTTGGCGGTTTTGCGCGCGGCCCCCGGCACGGTGAGGAGCGCCTCCATGGTGCGCGGCACCTCGCCCGCGAACTCGCCCACAATTCTTTTCGCGGCGCCCACAATCGATTTGGCTTTGTTGTTGAAGAAGCCGGTGCTCCGGATATCGCCCGCCAGCACCTCCGGCCGCACTGCTGCAAAATCCCGGGGAGTCGGATACCTGGCAAACAGGCCGGGCGTCACTTCATTGACGCGCTTATCGGTGCATTGGGCGGAAAGGATGGTGGCAACCAGCAGTTCCCACGGGTTGCGATGATGCAGCGCGCAGGTGGCGTCGGGATACATCTGGTCCAGGGTGCGCAGGATTTCGGACACCCGCTGCTTGCGCGCGGCCGCGGTCTTCGGTCGTTTCACGTAAGCCCTTAGCCCGCCGGCGCGGTGATCTGAATGTCCGTACTAATGTTTTGCCAGTCGGGCAATTCGTAGATCTTCTTCTTGCTATCGAGCGGCGCGGTCACCGTTTTCGATTCAAACGGCGCCAGGCTGGTGGAAAACGAAAACGTGCCCTGCGCATCCTCTTCCGATTTCTGTGTGCGGCCCCAAACCGTCACATTGCCTGCCAGCCCGCTCATATCGGTCTCCGAGTGGTTGGTGATGACGAAGGTCACCAGCGTCTTCTTCCTGGCATCTTGCGAGAAGCGCACGCCGCTAATCTCGACGTACTTCTGCAGCGGATTGGTTTTGGCGCCAGGCTTGGCCGCCGGGCTCTCCACTGAAGCGGCGGGAGCGGGACCCGAACTGCCGGCGGTACCGGTCCGCAGCAGCGAGTAAAGTCCGAAAACGGCACCGCCGATTCCCACCGCAAACACAATCGCCATCAGCCACGGAGGAATATTCTTCAGACCGGAGCGGGGAGGCGGTGGCTGATAATATTGCGGCGGCCCCTGATGCTGCTGCGGTGGAGGGTAATAAGGAGGCGGCGCCTGCTGTGGCTGCGGCTGGTAATATTGCGGTGCCGTGGGAGGCGCCTGCGGCTGCTGGTAATAGGGCTGGCCAGGCTGTAGCGGCGGCTGATATGGCTGCGGCGGCTGCTGATAGTAAGGTGGCGGCTGCTGACCAGGAGCCTGGGGCGGAACATATTCCTGACCTGGCAGCGGTGGGTAAGGTGGCGGCGGCCCGGCCTCCGGGGCCTTTCCCTTACAATCCGGACACTCGTTGTAAGCCGGGGGTACTTCTCGCCCGCACTGCGGGCAGATCCATGTAAACATGTGCGCGCCTCAGTTTCTACTGTACCGCTTCAGCGAATTCCCACGAAAGAATGCAGGCGCCCGGCGGCTTCTTTATCGCGCCGGTACGAATGGAACTCCTCGGGCCGGCACATAGTGCACAAGTTTGACGCATAGATTCGCTCCGGAGTTACGCCAACCTCTTCCAGTTGGCGCTGATTAGCGGCCGTCAGGTCGATATGCGCTCTTCCCTGCCCTCCGGGCTCCTGAACTTCGAACTGCGCCGCTACTTCGGGACCCACCTCATAGCAGCACTTGCCGATGCCCGGCCCGATGGCGGCGTGCAGATCCGCCGGGCTGCGTGCCGAAATAGTTCCCCATCGCGGCCACGCGCTTCGGGCACGATCCGCGCTGCCGTGCCGCGCCACCCGGCATGCACCGCCGCCACCGCGCGCTGCCGTTCGTCCACCAACAGCACCGGGATGCAGTCGGCCGTCTTCACGGCCACCACCGCGCCCGGCGTGTTTTCGAGCAGCGCATCGCCTTCGCCCAGCATGCCCGATCGTCCCGCGGCCGGAATACACGTGGAGGAATGAATCTGCTTCAACGTGGCAAGGTTGGCGAACCAGTGCCGGAATGTCCGAAAGGCGAGTCCCGAAACCATGCACCAGCCACTCGAAGGCATCCAGTTCCGAAACGCGGTACACGCAACGCGAATCCCGATAGAACACGATTCGCCTTTTCAGGTTTACGCCGGGTTCTGGATCTGGGCGATCCGGATCTGCTGTTTGAACTCGTCCAGCATGGATTCGTCCAGGCGCACTTCAGTAGGCCGCTTCACGAGGGTGCTCATCTGATCGATCTTGTCCTGCAATTTCAGCAGTGCGTAGAAGAGATTCTCGGGCCGCGGCGGGCAGCCGGTAACGTACACGTCCACGGGCACGATCTTGTCGACGCCCTGCAGCACAGCGTACGTGTTGAACGGGCCGCCGACGCTCGAGCAGGCCCCCATGGAGATGCACCACTTCGGATCGGGCATCTGGTCCCAGATGCGCTTCAGCACCGGCGCCATCTTGAGGGTGACGGTGCCGGCAACGATCATGAGGTCGGATTGGCGCGGACTGGGACGGAAGACCTCAGCGCCGAATCGCGCGATATCGAAGCGCGACGTGCTGGAAGCAATCATTTCGATGGCGCAGCACGCCAGACCGAACGTCAGCGGCCAGAGCGCCGATTTGCGCGCCCAGTTGAACACATGATCTACCGACGTGGTGACAAAGTTCTGTTCAAACTGGTTCTGAATGAAAGAAGCCACTCAACTCTCTCCTTGTGCTTAAACCGGATTGTAGCATCTTGGGTACGCAAAAATCGCAGGCCCCCCGGCTATTCTGTTGATGGTTTAGAATCCTTTAGCGATACTATCAATCGTATTCCAGACGGTTCCCGATTCGAAACGCTGACTGACGCCCCGAATAACGAAAGGATCCGGAATGCCACGGGAGGGCCCAACCCCAGGTTCCTGCCCGGTGTGCTGGCTTCGCTGATGGAGAAGAGATCAAAGAATTTGCCCAAAGCGGGACCAGGAATCGACTTGCCGTGGCTCTCGATTATAACCCGTTGTGAATTCAGGAAAGTGTCGCATGATACCCGGACGGCCTCACCCTCTTCGGAGAATTTAACGGCGGTTTCAAGGAGAGCGTGAAACGCCCTTACCAGCAAGCCTTCGTCTCCCATCACGCGCCGCGGATCGACACCTGCCGATGGAGGGGTGAGCGCGACGCGCTGGGACTCGGCAAACTCAGCCGTTCTCTCCATTGCGCAGGCCAACGCAGCATGCAAGGATACCGGAGCGGACCTGAACAGGGCCCCGTTCACGTCGATTTCAGTCAGGAGTAACGCATCATCCAGTATCGAGAGAATTCTGCGCCGGGATTGTTCAAACATCGCTTGTAGTTCGTTGTTCTCCTCGCTCGAAGGCATCCCTTCCAATATGAGCTCGCCGATGCCGAGAATTCCGTTCAGGGGCGTACGGAACTCGTGCGAGATCAGGTTCAGGAACTCGCTCTTGGAACTATCGAGGATGGTCAGACGCTGGTTGGCTTCGGCAAGTTCGCGCGTGCGCGCCGCTACTGCCTCCTCCAGGCGTTCATTCTGCAGCTTCAACGCTCGCTGGAGACCGTGGACTTTGAGATGCACCTCGACGCGGGCCTGAACTTCCGCGAATTGAAAGGGCTTTGAAATGTAATCTACACCACCGGAGCGAAAAGCCCTCACCTTATCCTGAGTCTCGCTCGAGGGCGCTAAGAAAAATGACTGGGATGGTTGAAAGCGTCGCGCTGGACTTGAGGTGGCCGCACACTTCATAACCGTTCATCTCCGGCATATTGATATCCAGCAAAATCAAATCCGGCGGATTGCGCGTCGCCGCTGCCAGCGCCAGCCTGCCCAGTGGAAACGAACGCACTTCATACCCTTGCCGCACCAGCATTTCTTCCAACAGTTTCAGATTGGCAGGATTATCGTCCACGATCATGATGTCGCTTGGAACTGAAGAGTTTTCCTCCATCGACGCCTTCATGCTTTCTCTGGCCCTGTTCCGGAAACGCCAGGAACAGGTAGTCTGCCCGGACCAGCTATCCTGGGAATGCGCACGTCTAAAAGTTTCTCCGCGCCCAGGGCTCTCGCAAAATTCCCCAAGCGCTCAATCCATGTCTCGGTGAGGATAGTTCCCTGCTTGAGGATCAGATTCCCGCCGTGGCTCAAAACATCTCCCTCGAGAACCATACCGGCACAAAGCTCTCGAATCGGCAACCGCCGCACTTCGAATTCTGTTCTTGCTGGAGAATAGCTTGTGAGCGCGTCCAACATGGGGACGTCGAACCGGCCCAACAACCTGAGTTCAGCAAGCGCAGAGCTGGAAGCAAGTCCCCGGTAGATTCTCCGATCCAACTCCAACGCCAGACAAAGCATGTAGGCGCCTTGTCTGGACTGTTCCACGATCGGTTCTGCCTCGGGTCTCTGCTGTCCGCGAATCATCTCGGCCACGCCTTCAAACCGTGGGATGTTCGCAAGAAGGCGGGCGGCTCTCTGCGGATGAGCGCGAAACATCCGATCCTCATCAGGCGAGAGATGCTGGCCGCAGTAAGCCCTTTCGAAGACCTCTTCGGGCAGCGATATACATCCCACCAGGGACAACGTGGCAGCCAGTTCGTACTGCCAAGCATCCTCAATTTTCATTTGCTTTGTGATCCAAAGCACAATAGCCCGTATAGCTCCCGATCGCAATGCCAGCTTTGGAGAAGTGAGCTGGATCAATTCCCAGAGAGTTCCAACGATGCCGCCGAGTGTCATTTCCAGCAGGTCGTGCTCCGCCTGTTGTGCACGCCTTAACTTGAGGTGAGTCTCAACCCGCGCCTGCACTTCTTCGTACTGGAAGGGCTTGGAAATGTAGTCGACGCCACCGGCTTGAAATCCCTTTATCTTGTCTTCGATGGCATCGAGAGCACTGATAAAAATCACCGGAATATCATAGAGGCGCGGGTTGGACTTCAACTGTTCACATACTTCGTAACCATTCATTTCCGGCATGTTGATATCCAGCAAGATCAAGTCCGGCGATTGCTGGTCCGCCGCTGCAAGGGCCAGCCGGCCCCGCGGAAACGACAGCACCTCGTACCCATGCCGGCGGAGTATGTCTTCCAACAGCTTGAGATTGGCAGGATTATCATCCACGATCATGATCCTGTCACGATGAGGCGGCAACAGCTTCGTTAGTCGGCGGCATGCTTCCTCCACCAATCTGGTCAGAGCAACGATAACCGTGTCCTTTCCCCTCGGGGTCCGCTTTGATTCTTCGAGTCGCTTCCAGCCCGTCGATGACAGGCATATGTACATCCATCAGGACCAACCGGGGCTTCCATATATCCCAGCTTCGGATGGCGGCCTCGCCGTTATCCGCATCGCGCACGGAGAATCCAACAGCCGTCAGCAGCTTCATCAGCCAGTCCCGGTTCTCAAATTGATCGTCGACGACCAGGATTCTGGGAACCTTCGTTCCAGCCGGTAGGCCAATGACGCGGCGGGGAGCGCTCAGGCTGACGGCCACTCCGGCGTTGCCACGCCCAACGGGAATCTCAAGCCAGAAGATGGATCCCTTGCCGGGCTTGCTTGTAACTGTGACATCGCCTCCCATCAGTTGCGCGTACTTGCGGGTTATGGCCAGCCCCAAGCCGGTTCCCCCCTGAGTGTTAAGACCTCCCTTAGTTTGGCTAAAAGGCTCGAATAGCTTCTCTTGCGCTTCATCCGAGATACCCGAACCCGTGTCCTCAACCTGTGCTGAGCAACCACAGGCGATCGGCGTTCCTTTGATCCAGGGCGACGTGCAAACTTACCTGGCCGCGGTCGGTAAACTTGATTGCGTTGCCGAGAAGATTGATCAAGGCCTGGCGTATTTTACCTTCGTCAGCCACAACGTAAGCCGCCAATTCCCCATCGACTACCATATCGAATTGCAGGGCATTAGCCTGGGCCCGCAAGCGGAACATGGCGGCGAGATCCTTCAGCAACCTGGGGAGGTTGAACGCCACCGGACTGAGCTCGGTCCTGCCAGCTTCGATCAGTCTGAGGAATATTAAGATGAGTTTATCGTTTGCTATTGACATTATGCCACTCCTCACATCGTGACGGAGTATCCGGTTAGTATTGGTGTGTTGAAGGCACTGGACGAGACGCCGTGAGAGTAAGCGGGCGACCAGCGTCATAGTCATCGCTCCATCAGGGCGCCTTCCGACCCCGGCATGTAATACCTTATAACCATGGCTGGCATTCGAGCGGTTCTGTCGACTCTGTTGGCGGCTTGGGCACCGTTCGCGATGGCACAGACCACCGGACTGGCCGGCTTACGGCCACGATCCGGGTGGCATGCGATACTCGCCGCTACGCAGATCAACCCGGAACGTGGCACGCTGCACCGCGCGTGGACCTATCACACCGGTGAACGCGGGCGGCAATTCGAGACCACGCCGATGGTTGCCGGTGACGTCATGTACTCTCTCCACGCAGACTCCGGATCGTCGCGCTGATCCCGAAACCGGGAAGGAGATCTGGAACTTCGATCCGAAGTGCGCGCGCACGCGAGCATCGCGGCGTCTCGTACTGGCCGGGCGACAAGCAAACGCCGCCGCGCATTCTCTTCGGCACAGCCGACGGCCGCCTGATCGCACTGGACGCGAAGACCGGTAAGCCTGTCCCGGGATTTCGGCGACAACGGCACCATCGACCTGCGGACCGGCGTGGCGGACGACTTTCCGAATGCGGGTTACTCGATCACGCTCGCCGCCGGCCATCTATCGCGATCTGGTGATCGTGGGCCCCAGCACGCAGGAAGGACCGAGCCACGGTCCGAGCGGCGATCCGCGCGCCTTCGACGTCCGCACCGGCAAACTGGTCTGGCGATTCCACACCGTGCCGCAGCCGGGCGAACCGGGCAACGACACCTGGGGACCGGACGGCTGGAAGGATCGCTCCGGCCCGAGCCTGTGGGGCCTCATCACCGTCGATGCCGAGCGCGGGCTGGTCTTCCTGCCCGATCGGCAATCCCGCCGACAGCTTCTACGGCGGCGATCGCAAAGGCACCAATCTGTACGCCAATTGCGTGGTCGCGCTCGACGCCGCCACCGGCAAGCTGCGCTGGTATTACCAGATGGTGCATCACGACATCTTCGATTACGATGTGGCCGGCGCCCGCCGGCGCTGATCGAGGTCAAACGCAACGGCAGGAAGATTCCCGCCGTCGCGCAGATCACGAAGATGGGGCTGCTGTTCATGCTGGATCGCATGACCGGGAAAGCCGATCTTCGGCGTGGAGGAGCGCGCCCGTTCCGAAGAGCGACGTGCCGGGCGAAGAGTCGTGGCCCACGCAGCCCTTTCCGCTGAAGCCGCCGCCGCTGGCGCGCATGAGCCATGACGCGCGAGGAACTGAGCAAGCGAACGCCCGAGGCCGAGCGCTACTGCGCGCGAGCAGTTCGACCAATTGCGACAGCGGGGCGCTGTACACGCCTTATCGGTCTGAGACGACGCTCGTATTTCCGGGCGCGATGGGCGGCGGAAACTGGGGCGGCGTCTCGTTCGACCCCACGCTCGGCTACGTTTTCGTCAACACCAGCAACATGGGCGCGATCGGCCATATGGCGCCGGCACCGCGCCGGTTCGCCGATGCCTTATCGCAACGAGGGCGGCTATGCGCGCTTCCTCGATCAGGATCACTACCCGTGCCAGCAGCCGCCGTGGGGCGAATTGAGCGCCGTCAATGCCAATACCGGCGAGATCGCCTGGAGGGTGCCGCTCGGAAGTTACGAGGAACTCGAAGCGCAGGGCCTCAAGAATACCGGAACGCCCAACGTCGGCGGCACCATCGCCACCGCTGGCGGACTGGTCTTCGTCGCCGCCACCAATGACGCCCGCTTTCGCGCCTTCGACTCCCACACCGGAGCTGAACTCTGGTCCATGCGAATCGACGCCGCTGCCAACAGCGTGCCCATCACTTACATGGGCCGCGACGGTAAGCAGTATGTTGTGGTTGCCGCCGGCGGGCCGGGCCGCTTCCGCAGTATCGATCCGACCAGGAGTGAAGGGGCCGACACACTAATTGCATTCACGCTGCCGTAGCCCTTACTTGCTTGTGAAGGAACCGAAGTTATCGTGAAGGAACCGAGGGTTTCCTGGCCACTATGCGCAACCGGCGGTAATCTGCTATCCATTTGCCGCCACGAAACAGGTACGGAGCGGCATAAGCCTCAGCCAGCCGTCTAAACTCCGGAATGCGCGCCGGCGGCAAACCCTCCGTAAGACGGGCGCCGAACATCGTGAACCAATCTTGCAGGCTGGAGGGGCCACCCTCGAGCGGCGTGTCGCGGTCGAACATCGCGGCCAGTGTCACTTCAAGGCCGTTGCGCTCAAGCAGCGTGGAGTACTCGCCGACACTGGGGAAATACCAGGGGTTGTAGCGTTCCGGATCCGCGATGCCTAGCTGCCTCAGGGCCACGTACGCGGCATCCACCAGCACCTGGACATTGCCGCGCCCGCCAAGTTCCGCCACCAGGCGCCCGCCCGGTCTCAGCGCTCGCGACATGGCGGCCGCGGCTTCTTCCGCGGGTTGCATCCAATGTAAAGCCGCGTTGGAGAACACGGCGTGAAACTCGCCCAGATATGGCATGGTGCATGCATCCTGCGTTTCAAAGCTCAAGACGGGGAAGTTGGCACGCGCCTGGGAAACCATCGTGGGGGAGTAGTCGATTCCTACCACTTCTGCGCCGAAACTGGCGATCTCGGCAGACAAACGCCCGGTACCGCAACCGACATCCAAAATCCGTTCACCGGTCTGGGGCGACAGGACCTCCAGCAGGTCGCGGCCGAACTGCCACACGAACGAGTGTTTGGCTTCATACAGCCCCACGTTCCAATCGGCGCACATAGTTTGATTCTATGCGCTTCTCGATAAGGTGTCACAACTATGTCAGAGGCGGCTGGTTTGGCCGTTGGCGTGCTACCCGAAATGGAGTAAAGGGACTGTCCCGGCGGTGACCGTTTCTGCTGCTTCCGGAAACATCCTTAGTCGCGCCGAAGAACAGCAGCGTCAGGCGCGGCACGGGGCGGTCCCACGCAATCCTGTTGAAGTAACGGCCAAGCTCAGGGCCGGCGGCCAACCACCAGCCCTGCTTAAACATTACTGCACTTGGACCGTCACACCAGCCTGTGTGCTGAGAGTGGCGGAACCCGGGCTGGAAAACGTGATGACGACCGGCTGCGGTCCGGACACGGCATTCGCCGGAATTTGCAGATTGACCTGCATTACGCCATTCACATCCCCCGGGGCCGAACCAGCATAGGCAATGGTCGCTGGAAGGCCGCCCACCGTGGCCGCCACCGCCAGCACTGGTTTTTTGAGGCCCGAGCCGTTGACCGGAGTTACCGCGCCTGTGACGCCAGAAGGACTGGTTTGACCTTCACCCGTCATATATACGGCAACATACGAACTCTTGGCCGCTCCACTGTTTGGACCGTTGATCGAATTATCCTGGTTCAGAATCGAGCCCGGACCGCTGCCTTGTTGGTTCTGGGTAAATATTCCGGGAACGGCAGCAACCACATTATAGACAAGCGGAGCGGATACCACGCCCTGGTATACAACCGTGATGCTTGTAGTTGGCCGCCCCGCGACCTCATACGGCACAAACACGGCGGTCTGGTTAGCCAAGGCGTAGTAGACAGGAGCCGGAGTACCGTCAAACATCACTTGTACGCCGCCGGCTGTGGTAGCCAGTGTACCTTGGGCCGTCAATTGTCCAAACACAACAGTTGCCGGACCTACGCCCGTGCCACCGACAAGCACCAACTCGCCCGGCGAGACTCCGCCGCTCACATAGCTGGCTGCGTTTTTGACCGCAACAATCACCGGTTGTGGGATTGTCACCACGGTCAAAGTTACGGGCACGATGGCCTGCGTAGCACTGGACGAAGTGATCGTGATGCTGCCTGTGTAAGTGCCGGCCGTCAGCGTTTGCGGGCTCACCGCAACCGAAAGAGTGGCCGGTGTGTTACCGGAAGCCGGTGTCACTGAGAGCCAGTTCGCTCCATCCTTGGTGCTGGCCGCGGCGGAGAGCGAAATGCTACTTCCCGTGGTGACCGCTTGCACCTGCTGCGCCGCTGGAACGGCAGTGCCAACCACGTAGTTGAACGCAAGCGTAGCAGGCGTTGCCGTTATGGCCTGGCCCGACGTTACGTTCAAAGTCACCGGAATGCTGATTGGGCTGCCAGTGGCGCCTGGCGCGGTAATGGTTACGGTTCCGGTATACTGGCCGATCGCCAGGCTGCCTGCGCTGGCCGAAACCTGTATAGTTGCGGGCGTGGTTCCACTCGCCGGCGTGGGCGTAAGCCAACTGCCCCCGCTTGCCGTTGTAGCGCTTACCGTGAAGTTAACGGGACCGGGCGTGCCGGATAAGGTCACGGGCTGGGCAGCTGGTGCCGACCCTCCCGCCGCCTGCGTAAAGGTAAGACTGGTGGGTGCTGCCGAAACCGTTCCCGACGTCACCACCAGAGTGACCTGCACCGTGGCCGGACTACCGGAAACCGGACTGCCGTTCGGCCCTGCCGCCGTCACGGTGACGACACCGGTATAAGTTCCCGCTGTCAATTTGGAGCCGTCGGTGCCCACGGAAAAACTGCCGTTTGTGGTGCCGCTCGAAGGAGAGACAAACAACCAGTTTACCGGGCTATTAGTGGACGGGACTACTGTATAGGTCAATGGCTGGCCGTTGCTCGAAACCTGGACGGATTGCGCAGCCGAAGCCGGCGCACCGGCAAGCTGGCTAAACGAGAGGGTGGCAGGAGTCACGGAGAGAGAGCCCGCCGTGACCTGAAGCGTAACCGGAATCGTCAGAGGGCTGTTCGCCACAGCCGCCCCGCCGGGACCGGTAGCCGTCACCGTAACACTGCCGGAGTATGTTCCCGCTGAGAGAATGGGTCCTGGAGCTGCAGTGATCTGGAGACTGCTGCTAGGCGTGCTCCCCGACAGTTGGTTAAGAGATAACCAGGGTCCGCCGCTGGCGGTAGTGAATGTCACAGTGTAACTGAGCTGGCTTGCAGAACTCGTGCTGGTCAGACTAACGGGCTGGGTTGCCTGCCCATTGACAGGCACCGTCAGTGTCACTGATCCTGGCGAAACCAGGAGCAATGGGGTGGCGCTGACAAACAGCGTCACTGGAATCGTCAGTGGACTGTTGGGAGCCGCGGCACCGGTGGCTGGATTCGTCCCCGCGATCGAGATTGTGCCGCTGCAGGTGCCAGCCGTGAGACTTGTGGGATTCAATACGGAAACGGTTACTACGCCATTGGTTACACCCGGCGAACCAGTCAGCCCCAGCCAGCTTCCGCAGGAGGTGGTGGTTGCGGTAGCGGTGTAGTTCAGCGTCGCTCCCGTGCTGCTGGCCAGATTCAGGTTTTGCGCCGCCGGCGCCGCCTGCCCAACCTGATATGCGAACGATAAGGAGCATGTTGCACTGGCCGCTGTGCATCCGTTCGCGACGATCAGCGGGTCGTTGGCTACCGTCAAGGTCACTGGAATTTGCTGCGCTCCGTTGCCGGCGCCGGCTCCAGGCGTCACCGTGATCGTGCCGGAATAGGTGCCCGGCGCAAGTCCGGCCGGATTTACGGATACTGAAAAAGGTGTGCCGTCTTGCAAGAAACCGGCAGCAGGCGATGTCACAACAATCCAACTGCCGTTGTTGGTCGCGTAGGTCTCCCCAACCGTGAATGGTATCGTGCCGGTGGTGGCGGTGGCCGTCACCGTCTGCGACGGCGGAGCGGCCCCGCTCAACTCGTACGTGAAACTCAGAGGCGCGGTCGGCACGATCAACAGCGGGAAACTCGAGACCACCAGTGTCACTGGAATGTTAGTGGTGGCAGGTGTGAAACCAGGCGCGGATATCTGCACGTTGCCGGTATAAGTCCCAACCGGCAGCGTAATTGCGGTGTTATAAGCAATAGCCACCTGCGCGCTCCCAGTCGCCCCCGCGACGCTGGCCGGGGTGACCGTGATCCAGTTGGTTCCGGCTGGATTCGGATTGACGGTCGAACTCACGGTAAAAGCCAGTGGCTGTCCGGCAGTGGTTGAGACCGTAAGGTTCTGCGAGGCTGCGTTATTTGTGCCGCCGATCTGGTACCCCAGGTTCAGCGAAGCCGGACCCACGGTGACCGGCGGCGTTGGAGTCACAGTAAGTGTTACCGCTATGGTAAGAGTTGGGCTGGCGGCTGGTGTGATGCTGATGGTGCCGCTATACGTCCCTGGGCTGAGAGTGGGCACAACCGCATTGTTGAGACTCACAATCAGCGTAGTGGGCGAGATTCCCGTAGTAGGCCCCACCGTCAGCCAACCGGCTGCGGAACTAGCTGCTGCGGTGAACGAACTGGTACCTGAGAGCGTGATGGCCTGCGAGGTCGGAGTGCTCCCGAAAACTGTGGAAAACTGTAACGACGAGGGGCTGGCCCCGATGCTACTCACCGTAAACGACACTGGGACTGTCGCAGCGACAGTCGCCCCGACGTAGATCGAAATCGACGTACCGTAAGTCCCCGGACTCAGTCCGGCTGGATCCGCCGTCACGGTAATCGCGGATGGCGTGATGGCGGTTTGTGGAATGAAAGTCAACCAAGGCGTGGCGACCGTAGGCAGTCGCAAAAAATGTGACTGCACCGCTGGGGCTGGAGATATTCAAAGCCTGGGATACCTTCGCCCCACCGGACTGGGCGGAGAAGGTCATCGACGTCTTGTCGACGGACAAAGTTTGGGCGTGCAGGCCGACAGCCGCGAGCACACCGAGAATCAGGCTCGATATAGAGAGTATTCGCTTCAACGTGAACCTCCAGACGATAAACAGCGGATAGGCAGTCCAAACGGGGAGAACGCCCTGGTACACGAACTCTGTTGCACGGCGCGGGCCATTCCGCTTTTACCTCAAAACATTATCCACTAATCATGTTTTATATTCAAGAGATATCGTGACTTACCGCCAGACCGCAGGGAATCCCCCGCCCTGCCTGGGGAAGAAGGTTGGAGCAGGCCGACACAGCCGGTGTAGACTCCGGCCACGATATCCTGCGTATTACCGGTAGAGCCCGTGCTGATCGGTATAGTCCAGCACAGAAGCAGGAACCTCGTCCGGGCGTTCGCCGGCAGCCAGCGCGCGGCGAACGTCAGAGGACGAGACCGGCAAATCCAGGGTGTCCAAGCGGTGCAGATTTACCCCCGGCGGCACATCATAGACATGGCCAGGACGGCTCACCACCAGGAAACAGACGCTGCGAACCACATCCCGCCACCGGTGCCAGGTGCGGATTTCGGCAAAGGCATCGGCGCCGATTAGAAAGTACAGTTCATCGCCCGGGCTCAGACCGGTGCGTACCCTTTCTATGGTGTCGATAGAGTAACTGCGGGCTGTGCCCTCCTCAAGACGCGAAACTTCGAAATGCGGTTGGTCCCGGCAAGCCAATTCGGCCATGCGCACCCGGTCTTCATAAGGCGCGTGGGTAATGCCGGACTTATGGGGCGGATGGAAGGCCGGAACGAACAGAATGCGGTCGAGATGAAAACGGTCGGCGGCCATGCGGGCCAGCGAGAGATGGGCGTTGTGGATGGGGTCGAAGGTGCCGCCGAAGAGTGCTAGTTTCATGGTGGCGGCTGGCAGGCTAAAACCCGATGCAAGGTGGCGCGATCATGTTCGTTCGATCTTTACGGAGTTGATGCGGACTTCTTTCAGGGGGCGGTCCCGCGCGTCGCGCTTAACCTTGGATATCTTCTCCACCACATCGTAGCCCTCGGTGACCTCGCCAAACACACTATGTTTGTTGTCCAGGTGGGTCGTGGGGGCCACCGTGATGAAGAACTGGCTCCCATTGGTGTTGGGCCCAGCGTTGGCCATGGACACGATACCGGGTTTGGAGTGCTTCAGCGAAGCATGGAACTCGTCGGCGAACTTGTATCCGGGACCACCATGTCCGGTGCCTTGGGGATCGCCGGTCTGGACCATAAAGTCCGGGATCACGCGATGGAAAATGATGCCGTCATAGAACGGCTTGCCGGTCTTGGTTCCCTCCGCGAGGCTTACAAAATTCTCGACCGTGGCGGGCACCTTATCGGCGTGAAGTTTTATCTTGAAGTTGCCTTCTGTAGTATCGAATGCGGCGTATATTTCGTTGGCCATCACAGCGATTGTAACAACTCATGAGCACCGAAACCGAATTCAGGTGATGTTACTCCGTATGCTAAACTGCGCCTTATAGCTCCATTCTTGGAATGCATCCGGAGACACAGAGTCCGCTGACATTGGAGGAACACCGCGAGTTGGGCCGCGAAATGAGCGCTACCAACGCGCGCTTGCGGGAACTGTGCCACCTGGTGGTCAGCGTCTACGGTCCCCAGAATCTTGCAGCCTTCAGCGCACAGAAAGCCACCGCCGCGATGGAGCGGCTGTGCCAGGATCTGCAGACGCAAGCCGCCTTGGACCATCCGGGCTTCGCAACCGCGAAGTTCTACAGGTAGACGGCAAGACCGCCGGCGCTACCAGCCTGCTGGCTTACCGCGGTTTTGTTCGTCGAGCCACTTTTGTAGCGGCGCGAAGTAGTCGCGGATGGCCGTGGCGTCCATCTGCCGGGTGCCGGCGATCTTCTCCAGCGCATCCTGCCAGGGGCGGCTCTGCCCCAATCTCCAGCATGGCGTTCAGCCGGGCGCCCGCCTCCTTGTTGCCGTAAGATGGAGCAGCGGTTGAGCGGGCCGGTACAGCCGGCGGCTTGCGCCAGCGCGCGATGGAACTGAAACTGGAGGATGTCGGCAAGGAAGTAGCGCATGTAGGGAACGTTGGCCGCGACGTGATACTTGGCGGCCGGATCGAAATCGGCCTCGCTGCGATCGACGGGCGGCGCGATTCCCTGATACTTCTGCCGCAGCTCCCACCAGGTCTGGTTGTACTTCGCGGGCGGGATCTCGCCCGAGAAAACCTTCCAGCGCCACTGATCGATCACCAGCCCGAAGGGCAGGAAGGCGATCTTCTCGAGCGCCTTGCGCAGCAGCAGGCCGATGTCCTTCGAGGCGTCCGGGGCTTTATCGAGCAGCCCGATCTTCACCAGGTATTCGGGCGTGATCGAGAGCGCGATCGTGTCGCCCACCGCCTCATGGAAGCCGTCGTTGGCGCTGTCGCGGAACGAGGGGGCAGCTTGTTGTAGGCGCGCTGGTAGAAGTTGTGCCCCAGCTCGTGATGGATGGTGAGGAAGTCTTCGCCGGTGATCTCGATGCACATCTTGAGCCGCAGGTCGTTGACGTTGTCGACGTCCCAGGCGCTGGCGTGGCAGACCACGTCGCGGTCGCGCGGCTTGAGGAAGAGCGAGCGCTCCCAGAAGGTCTGCGGCAGGGGATCGAAGCCCAGCGAGACGAAGAAGCTTTCGCCGTACTTCACCATCTGCTTCCAATCGGTCTTGCCCTTCTTGAGCAACTCGGTCAGGTCGAAGCCGGGGTCGGCGTTGGGCGGCGCCACCAGCGGGTAGATGTTGTCCCAGTCCTGCGCCCACATGTTGCCCAGCAGATGGGCGGGAATCGGCGCCGGTGGCCGGAACGGCGTCGCCGTACTTCTCGCGCAGCCGCGTCGCGCACGTAGGCATGCAGCGAGAGATAGAGCGGCTTCACCTGCTCCCAGAGGCGGTCGAGTTCCTTGGCGAAGTCGTCGGGCGCCATGTCGTACTTGGAGCGCCACATCGCGCCGTTGTCCTTGAAGCCCAGTTCGCGGGCGCCCTTGTTGGCCAGTTCCACGTAGCGCACGAAGTCCTTGCGCATGGGCGGCGAGATCGCGTGCCAGCCGGTCCAGGCGTCCTGCAGCTGCTTGGGGTCGCGGCTCTCGGCCAGGATCTTGCTGAGCTCCTCGAGATCCTTGCAGCTTTCGGGGCCACTGGGGCAGTACTTGCCTTTGCCGTAGGTGCCCTCCATGCCGGCGACGATGCGGGTGAGCTCTTCACTCTCCTTGGGATCGGAGGGCGTGGCGATCGTGAGCGAGAGCTTGAGAAGCTTGATCTTGCGCGCGGTCACCGGATCGAGCTTGAGACCGTCGAAGCGCGTGGACTGCTTGGCATACTTGACGCTGGCGGCGATGGCACGTTCGTCGAGCTTGGCCGCGATCGCCTCGGTGTCGTCGGTGATGTAGGTGGACTTGATCCAGTCGGCCTGCGCGGAGTCGACGCTCAGGACGAGCAGCTTCTGCTCCGCGTCGTCAATGAACTTGCGGGCTTCCTCGGGGGTGGCTTTAGGGTCGGCGGCGGCGCCAGCGTTGCCATGGCGAGCGCGAAACACGCGACGCTGGAATCTTCATGCTTACACGTTATCAGAAGGGTGCGGATTTTTTCGAGGCGCCTTTTGCGCGCTCGCGCCGACGTGCTAGCATCAATTGTCCGTGACATAGCGGGGACGTAGTTCAGTTGGTTAGAACGCCGGCCTGTCACGTCGGAGGTCGCGGGTTCGAACCCCGTCGTCCCCGCCATTCCTTTCAATTACTTACAAACCTCAGATTTGATCAAGTTTCGCCTTATCTTCGCCGGTGCTACAGTAGCTGCTGCAGTTTTCGCCGCAAGCTGTTGATACGCCTACATTTGTCTATCGCTTGGGTAGTGTCGATGGAAGGCACGCGGACCTTCCGCAGTCTCAGCGCCACAGAACCAGGGGGATTGATCGGCAGGCTGCACATTGTCAACAGCGCGCGTAGTACGGCCACGTGACCCAATGTCAGGCGACACGCCGGCAAGGTGAGTGCCCTGTCCATTCGCAGCTCCTGGCGCCGACGGTACACTGACACTGCGGCAGTCATACCGCCTTGTTCCGTGCAGGTCGGCGGTGGTAGAATATGACTCGTAAAGACCAGCCCTTTTAGTTTAAAGGATGAGTCTTCAGCTTGCTGACATAGCGCATGGAGACAAACTAGGATGCAGAACCCCCTGACCGATGCAACAGCGAACCTACACACTATTCTCGAGCCTCTCTCTCCCGAAGATCGGCAGCGGGTGATTCAGGCGGCTTTAGTCCTTCTTGGAGACAGCCTGCCGACTCTCGTTCAGAAGCCCGCTAAGGCCTTGTTAAACGAGCACGGAGAGGTGGAACCACCGTCCGGCGTGTCTGCCCAAGCGAAAATCTGGATGCAGAAGCATAGCCTATCGATGGAATTGATCGAAGTACTGATCCACCTCGACGACGGCAAAGCGACGGTAATCGAGCTCCCTGGGAAGAATGGCTCAGGAAGGGAGCGAACGCACGTCTGCTATTTGATGGCGGGATTGGCTTGTTTAATTAGCAGTGGTGAGCCGTCCTTTAGCGATGAAGATGCGCGTGCCCTCTGCGTCCATTTCGGGTGTTACGACAAAGGGAACCACTCGTTCGTTAAGGCTGCTGGCAAATCGGGTCACCGGTTCGAAATCCTCTGGTTGGAAGCTGACATCTCCCGGCCTTACCGCAATCGCCGGAATTATCAAAGCGGGGCACGCTGGTGATTAGTTTGCCTGCGTTATTTGTTGGGCTGCCTGCAGGGCTCAGAAGCCGGTTGCTTGACCAGCGGCCGGAAGTCTCCACGCAACTATATTGACCGGAATG
>CAWFPJ010000028.1:0-20277 GCA_963817515.1 Bryobacterales bacterium
GAGCGAGATGGCGCGGCCCTTCATGCGCCTCTTGACGGAGGCGGCGCAGGCCACTGCCAACCTGGCCGTTTTCGACCCGCAAGAGCGCGAAGTCCTTTTCGTGGAGCAGATTGACTCGCCGGCGGAGGCCCAGATCCGCCACCGGGTCGGCCGCCGCGTGGCCCCGCATGCCACCTCCGTGGGCAAGGTGCTGTTGGCGCATCTCGATCCCGCAACCGTCGCGGACATGCTGAAACAACAGGGAATGCCAAGGATTACGAAACACACGATCACCGACCTGGCCCAGTTCGAGAAGGAACTGGAGGCAGTCCGGCTGCAGGGCTATGCCGCCGACCGTGAAGAAGCCCTCATCGGCGCCTATTGCATTGGGGCGCCGGTGCGGAACCACGAAGGTGCAGTAGTGGCCGCCGTCAGTATCTCGATGATGGCCGTTCACGTTAGCCGCCAGGATGAGCCCCGGCTGGCATCGCTCGTCAAGGTGGCCGCCGCCAGCATCTCGAAAACGCTTGGCTACCAGGCGAACGCTTAAGCTTTAAGATTAGACGCGTTTGGCTTCAAGCATTTTGAATGGCCGATTGCTCCTCGAGGGCACAATTACCTAGAATAGTTGGCAGATGCCGGATCAGAGGGTGTTCGGATGGGGCGTTGCGGCAACGCTGGCCTTGGTCTTTTCAGCGACAGCAGCGCCCGATTCACTCGAACAGAGCTGCGCAGCAGATTCTCGCTCAAAACTGTTATGGCTGCCATGGCCAGGCGCAGATGTCCGGCCTGGACTTACGGCAGATTTCATCCATTCTCAAAGGCGGCAAACGAGGTCCCGCGGTGGTTCCAGGCCGCAGCGGCGACAGTCTCCTTTATAAGGCCATTAGCGGAACGGGAGATCTCAAGATGCCGCCGGGAAAAAGCGCGCTGCCGCCGATGCGGTGCGCACGATTGCGGCCTGGATCGATGGCGGCGCCAAGTGGCCTGACGCCTCCGGCAGTACCGCCGACGGAATCGGCATGGTGGGCCTTCCGCAAGCCACAGCGGCCCGCGGTTCCACAGGTGAAGAACGCCGCCTGGGTGCGGACGCCGGTGGATGCCTTCATCCTCGCCAAGCTCGAAGCTGAACACCTGACCCCGGCACCCCCGGCTGACAAGCTGACGCTGCTTGCGGCGCGTCTACTTCGATCTGACCGGCCTGCCGCCCGCTCCTGAGGATGTCCGGAGTTTCCTCGCCGACCAGACGGCCGGCGCCTACGAAAAACTGGTCGACCGGCTGTTGGCCTCTCCCCGGTATGGCGAGCGCTGGGGCCGGCACTGGCTGGACGTGGTCCGGTACGCCGACTACGAGCGGCTTCGAAAGCGACCTCTACCTGCGCAATGCCTGGCGCTATCGGGATTACGTGATCGCTTCGTTCAATCAGGACAAGCCGTACGATCAGTTCATTAAAGAGCAGATCGCGGCCGACGAGATCTGGCCCGACGATAACGAACTGGAGGGCAGCTACATCCTTCCCAAAAAGAAGCAGGTAGATCTGGAGCGGCGCATCGGCACCGGAATGTACACGGTCGGATCCTTCGACCCCTCTTCGGCGCTGGACGGCGCGCAGTTGCGCTACGATCGCCTGACCGACATGGCCGATACGACGGCCTCAGCCTTTCTTGGTCTCTCCATGGGATGCGCGCGCTGCCACGATCACAAGTTCGACCCGATCACGCAGAAGGATTACTACCGCCTGCAAGCCATTTTCGCGGGCAGCCAGGAACAGGAAATTCCGGTGGTGGACGCCGTGAAGATCATAACCTGGAGGAAATCCGAACCCAAGCAACTGGAATTGAACGATCTGCGCGACGAAGTGGCCCGCATGGATGTGCGTCGCGCAGAGGACGCGGCGGCAAGCGCAAACTGGCGGCCGGCGACTACACACCGGACGAGCAGCAGCGCCGCGAAAAACTGCTGCGGCAGATCGCGGAACTCTACGTGGCGCTTCCCAAGCCCTATGCCACGGCCACTGTGTTGGGCCATTCGGACCTGGTTCCGGAAATCCACGTTGCCGTGCGCGGCGATTTTCGCAATCCCGGCGAAAGAGTGGGCCCCGGCTTCCCGGCTGTTCTGGCCAATGGCGCGGAGATTCAGGAACCGGAGCAGGGCCCGTTCGTGCCGCAGCGCCGCAAGGCGATGGCATTATGGCTCACGCAGCCCGATCATCCGCTGACCGCGCGGGTGATGGTCAATCGCATATGGCAGTGGAAATTCGGCAAGGGCATTGTGGCCACGCCGAACGATTTCGGAAGGCAGGGCGACCTCCCGTCGCATCCCGAGTTGCTGGATTGGCTGGCAACGGAGTTGGTCGCGCGCGGCTGGAGCATCAAGGCCATCGAGCGCCTGATTCTGCTTTCGAGCACTTACCAGATGTCGGACCAGTATAATGCCGCCAACGCCAAAGTGGATCCGGCCAACCACATATTGGTGGCGCATGGAACGGCAGCGCCTGGATGCCGAAGAGATCCGGGATGCGACGCTGGCCGTCTCGGGATCGCTCAATTTGAAAGCCGGCGGACCGCCGGTGATCCCGCCGCTTGAACCCGATGAGGTCAGCGCGCTGGGCGAAGAGAGCCTGTGGCCGGCCACCGCCAATCCGACAGGAACCTTTGCGGCGCAGCGTCTATATGTACGTGAAACGCATGTTCCGGCTTCCCATGCTCGAGTCCTTCGATCAACCGGACAGCTCTTTCAGTTGCGCCCGCCGCGAGGCCACTAATGTGGCGCCCCAGGCGCTCACCTTGATGAACAGCCGGTTCATGTTTCAGCGCGCGCGTGACTTTGCGGCGCGCCTGACCAAGAAGGATGGAGACAACCCCGGCGCGTGGGTGGACGACGGCTGGCAATTGGCGCTGGCCCGGCCGCCGGCCGCTGATGAAAGACGGAAAGCGATTGAGATGTTCGCCGACAAGACCGGTGAGGCGCGTTCGCGCGCCCTGGTCGAGTTCTGCCTGATGTTGTTCAACCTGAATGAGTTCATTTATGTCGATTGATTGGAAGCCGCTCCACCGCCAGACGCACTACAGTTCGCGCCGCGAGTTCCTCGAACGCGCCGGCGGCGGATTTGGAATGCTGGCGCTGTTCGCCATGATGGAACAGGACCGGTTGCTCGGCGCGACGCCGGAGGCCGCGGATCCCCTGGCTCCCAAAGCTCAACACTTTCCGGCCAAAGCCAAGAGCGTAATTTACCTGTTCATGCACGGCGGTCCCAGCCACATCGACACCTTCGATCCCAAACCGCTGCTGGAAAAACTGGATGGCCAGAAACTGCCGCCCAGCCTGCAAAATGTGCGGCTTCAGTTTACCAACGCGGCCGAGGCGCCGCTGCTGGCATCGCGCCGCAAGTTCAAGAAATACGGCGAGTGCGGAATGGACGTTTCGGACCTGTTCACGAACGTCGCCCGGCATGTGGACGACCTGGCGCTCATCCGCTCCTGCCATCACGAAGCCTTCGTCCATTCCATGGCGCTCAACCTGATGAATACCGGGTCGACTCGCCTGGGCTTTCCCAGCATGGGGTCGTGGATCGTCTACGGGCTGGGCAGCGAAAGCCGCAATCTGCCTCCGTACATCGTGATGCAGGAAGGCGGCACCAAAGCCGGTCCGCCGGTTTTCGGTTCCGGATTCCTGCCGGCCACCTATCAGGGCACCGAGATCCGCACCAAGGGCAGCCCATTCCTGAATATCCGCCCGCCCGAGCAGATGACCGAAGCCGAACAGCGGGACATGCTCGACCGCGCCCGGTGGTTCGACGAAAAGCACCTGGAAACGCGCCAGGACGATTCCAATCTGGCGGCCAGAATTGCGGCTTACGAACTGGCGTTCCGGATGCAGGCTCACGTGCCGGAACTGACCGACCTTTCCAAGGAGAGCGAGGCCACGCGAGCGCTCTATGGCATCGACAGCCAGCCAACTCACGAATACGGCACGAAGTGCCTGCTGGCGCGCCGCCTGGTGGAGCGCGGCGTGCGATTCGTTCAGATTTACTCCGGCGGCTTGCTGAACGGCGACGATTGGGACGGCCACGCCGAATGCGATAAGAACCATCTGAAGATGGCCGGCCGCGTGGATCAGCCGATCGCGGCTTTGCTGCAGGATCTGAAGCAGCGCGGATTACTGGAAAGCACGCTGGTGGTCTGGGGCGGCGATTTCGGCCGCACGCCGATTACGGACGGCCAGTTGCGGGATGGCGGCGGCTATCGCGGGGGCCGCGACCACAATCCTTACGGCTTCAGTATGTGGATGGCCGGCGGCGGCATTCAGTGGCGGGAAAATCATCGGGGCCACCGACGAGATCGGCTTCCACGCCACCGAAGACCCGGTGCACGCCAATGACATTCACGCCACCATCCTGGCGCTGTTGGGCCTGGACCACCAGCGCCTCACCTACTTCTTGCAGGGCCGCAATTTCCGTTTGACGGATGTGGGCGGCGACAACAATCTGGCGCCCCGTCTGCTCCGCGCATAGATGTTCCGAGCCCTCAGAAGCTGAGTTTGAGCGCCACCCGGAACTGGCGCTCGCCGCCGTCTACGTTGTTGGCCCGGCTTAACGCGCTGGTGATCGTCATGAAGCCGCCCGATGAAACACTCGCGCTGGGGTTGTTGAAGTGCGGCGTGTTGGTGAAGTTATACGACTCCGCACGGAACTGAATTCCCACTCGTTCCTTGACGCGGAAATTGCGGAACAACGACAGATCCGCGTTCACCAATCCCGGACCGCGCAAAATGTTCCGGCCCGTATTGCCGTAGCGGACCGCCGTGACGGGAACGAATGCCGCGGGATCGTAATACGGCGAGTTGGGTCCGATGCCCCCCAGTTTGGCGACCACGGGGTTGACCTGGTCGGCCGTCTGGCTCTCGCCGGGCGCGTTCAGGGAAGAACTGGATGCGGTCACGGTGAAGGGAGTGCCGCTATAGGCGCTGAAGATTCCGTTCACCTGCCATCCACCCAGCACCTTGCGGCCGACGCCGTTCTGCACCCAGCGTTTTCCCGCGCCGAACGGCAGATCCGCCACCCACGCCACGCGGAAGTTGTGCGTCCGGTCGAAACTGGCCAAGGCACGGTTCCGTGCAAAATTCGCCGCATCATAGAACATCAGGGTACCCAGTTCGTTATCGACGTTATCGATCGCCTTCGAGTAAGTGTAGGAGACCTTGACCAGCAATCCGCTGCGAGATTTTGCGATCCACTTGGGCCTGGAGCGCGTTGTAGGACGAGAACCCCAGAGGGGCGATCACGGTCTCATCCACCGTGCGGCCGCTTGTGACAGCCAGTGGCCGCCCGTTGTTGCCGCCGCCCGGATTTGCCGCATTGATGTTGAAAAGCAGGTTTTCATGCACCGTGTGCGTGCCCACGTAACCGGCCGAGCCGACGAAGCCGCCCGGCAATTCCCGCTGTATCGTGAAGTTATAGGATTGGGTGTAACCCCGCTTGTAAGGGCCGGCCGGCAGGGTGACGGTCGAGATCGGCAGCGGTAGCGGGACCGTGCCCGAACTAAGATTTGGATACGGTATGGGGGGAATGCCGTTGGCGATTGGACCGTAGGGGATGCTGGCGGTATTGCCGGCGAAAGTTTGGAGGACCTCGAGCGGGTAGGAAAACAGCATCTGCGCCAGAGGTCCCTGTGGATCGACGCTGATGCCATAGCCTCCGCGGACGACGGACTTGTTTCCGATGCGGTAGGCAAAGCCGAAACGCGGCGCAAACTGCTTCTTGCTGGTCGAAATCCCGGCGTCGTTCGGAACCGACCCCAGGCCGCCGACGAAGACCGTGTTCGTGGGCGCGTCGTAACGCAGCATTCCGAAATGCGCGTAGGTCATGATCGGGTAGTATTCCCACCGCATGCCCAGCGTCAGTGTCAGGTTGTGATTCACCTGCCACCGGTCGCGGAAATAGAAGCCTTCCATCCATTGCCTTGGCGAGCTATAGTCCGGTGCGATCGACTTGCTGATCTGTTGCGGGAGTCCCAGAAGGAACGCGGCGTAATTGTTAAACTGGTTCGGCGAACCGGTGCCCGGAAGGGTGACGGAGCCGTTGAAAGTGAAAGTCCCTTTCAGGCCCGCCGCCGACCTCCGGATGCCATTCGTTCACGCGGTAGCGCGCCACATCCGACACCGAAGCGCATTTCATGCCGCCCCTTGGTCAAGCCGAAATTCAGTGAGTACGTGAAATAAGTGCTGCGAATGTATTTGGGAAGATAGGTTTCGTTGCCTCCGATCGGCTCATAACCGCTGATCGAAAATCCAGGGATGCCGTTGTAGCGCGGGTCGGGCCCGTTCGTGCCCGGGATATGGAGCGTATCCAGGCCGAAAGCGCTGCCGGAATCGGGACCAATCAGCGTGAGAGGATCGCGGCTGACCGCCATGTTGCCGTCCACCAGAAACGCCGGCGTGAAGGTGTGGACCCCGCCGATCGCCACCACCTGAATCAGCACATCGCCCGTGCCGGCGCCGCCGCCATTCACCATGCCCACTCCGCCCGCCGGACCCAGGCTGAACTGGTCGGTCACCAGCGCTTTCATGGCGCTGTATTTCGCCCAGAGCATCGTCTTGTCCGATGGATTCCAGTTGATCTTCGCATCCACGTTGTCGCGGTTAAAGCTCACCGGGGCGGAGTCGAAGTAGTTAGAGGTGGTCCCCGGCAAGGTTCGGCTCGGGAATGTAAGACTGCATCTTCAGGGTGATCGGGCTCTGCTGGTTGAGAGGAATGATATTCTGCGGGAACGGCGTGCGGCCCACTCCACTGGCGCTACCGGTGGATGGATCGTAGAGCGAGACCGCGAGCGCGCTAAAATCCCCGGCGCGCTGCGGATCGGTCGGCACCGTGGTCAGCTTGGTGAAGTTGCTGCGCTCCCGCATGGCCTCCCAACTCAGGAAGAAGAACAGCTTGTTTTTCTTAATAGGCCCGCCGACCGTGCCGCCGTAGTTATTGACGATATCCTTGCGGCAGCGCGGAGGACGAGACATTAAAGAAGTTCCTGGCCGTCAGCCGGCCATCGGTGTGATGCTCAAACATTACGCCATGGAATTGATTGGTGCCGCTCTTGGTGGTCACGCTGATGGCGGCGCCGCCCGCCAATCCCTGCTCGGCATCGAAACTGTTGGTGGTGATGTTCACGGTCTCGATGGATTCGACGGGCGGTACGTAGAGGCTCTGCGCCGGCAAAGACCCGCGCATGTCGAGCGCACCATCCAGGCGCGTATTGTTGCTGGTGTTGGAAGAGCCGTTGATGTTGGTGTTCAGCGAGCGACCCGGCGACCCGCTGACGGCGTTCTGGTAACTGGCCGGCGTGGCTCCGGGAACCAGGCTGATCAGCGCCTGGTAGTTACGATATCCGGGGAGCGGCAACTCCGTGACTTCCTTCGAGCCGAGCGACACATGGACGTCGGCGCTGTCCGTCTGAATGGCGGCTGCGCTGGCCTCTACGGTAACGCTGTCCGCCCGCTCGCCCACCGGCAATTGAGAATCCACGCGGGTCACGGTGTTGATGGTCACCTCGACGCCGGTGGTCCGGAAAGTGCGGAAGCCCTTCGCCTCCACAGTCACGGTGTAGGATCCGGCCGGCACGTCCGCAAACAGGTAGGTACCCGCATCCGTGGTGACCGCCTGGCGCGACTGGCCGGTTGAAGCGTTTACGACTGTAACGGCCGCGTTGGGCACGACGCTGCCGGTGATGTCCGCGACGGTTCCGGTGATCGAACCGTAGAGTACCTGCGCTGTCGGCCGGGCGGGCGATCCAGGCAGCCGCCACCAACCAGGCGAAAAGAATCGTACCAATCTTGACTTGACTCAACGTGGTCCGTGTCATTTCAGCGACCCCTCCGCAATTCCGATGCAGTGCCAGCAATGGTATTCCCTGGCCAACAATGTTAGCAAGTTATTTTTCAACGGTTCTGGAATGAATCGGCGTCTAGGTCTCTGACTGCCTAAAGAGATTCTAATAAACCATTTTTATGTAGAATTGTTTTGGCGCATACTTAGGGCATGGCTCGTGCTTCTCTGCGCATCGAAGTCGCCGCTAAAGACCAGAAGGCACTCCAACGGTTGCTTGCCGGCGGAGTACAACAAGTCCGAGTCGTTCTTCGTGCCTTGGCGCTGTTGCAACTGGCCAAGGGCACCAGCGCGCCGCGAATTTCCGGCAGTATTCCGCTTACCCCTCAGGCCATTCGGAAGGTTGGCCATCGGTATCAGGAAGGGGGCTTAGAGCGGGCGCTCTATGAGAGACAACGGCCCGGAGCGGCGGAAGTGCTGGATGACAGCCAGAAACAGCGACTGATTGCCATGGTTTGCAGCGATCCGCCGGAAGGCCGCGCTCGTTGGACGGTGCGACTAGTCGCCGAGGAAGCCGTGAAACGCAAACTCGTGCCCCGTGTGGGACGAGAAACCATTCGCATTCTTCTTCCGAGCCACGATCTGAAGCCGTGGCGGGAAAAAAATGTGGTGAGTGGCCGATCTCGATGACGAGTATATCGACAAGATGGAAGATGTGTTGGAGATGTACGAACGACCGTACGATCCGCTCGAACCGGTGGTCTGTTTCGACGAAAAACCGGTCACTCTGCACGCTGACGTGCGTGCCGCCTGGCGGCCAAACCGGGGCGAGAAGCGCGGCGCGATAACGAATACGAACGTTGTGGCACGGCGAATGTCTTTTGCGCCGTGGAGCCGAAGGCGGGCCGTCATTTTACGTTCCCGACGCCGGATCGGTCTGGCTTTGAGTTCGCTCGGGTGGCGGTCGCTTTGGCTTTGCCTATCCGAACGCTAAGACAATTCACCTGGTGACGGACAATCTCAGTAGTCACACGCGCAAATCATTGACGGAGGTGTTCGGGGCGGAATTGGCGGCGGATTTGGGGTCGGTTTACCGTACACTACACGCCCCGCCACGGCAGTTGGCTTAATCAGGCGGAAATTGAGATCGGCCTATTTACGCGCCAATGTCTGGGCAAGCGCCGAATTCCCACTCTTAAGACTCTCCGCCGGGAGGCGAAGTTCTGGAACCGGCGGATGAACCGTGATCGAGTCAAGATCCACTGGAAGTTCGACCGTAAAACCGCCCGCCACAAGTTTGGCTATAAAAGGAATTCCTTTAAGCGGTCGAAGACCTAGTGGTTTCAGCCGTGGCCCGTCCGAGCTAAAACGCAGGTTTGGAGGCCGCGGTTACACTGAGAGAATGGGCTTTCGGTTGGTGGTGAATTATCGGCCGCGCGGGGATCAGGAAAACGCCATCGCCGAATTGACGCGGGGCATACGGGAAGGCGAGCAGCACCAGGTTCTGCTGGGCGTGACGGGGTCTGGGAAGACGTTCACCATGGCCAAGGTGATTGAGGCGATGGGGCGCCCGGCGCTGGTTCTGGCGCACAATAAAACGCTGGCGGCGCAGCTCTATCACGAGTTCAAGTCCTTCTTTCCGGACAACGCGGTGGAGTATTTCGTCAGCTACTACGATTACTACCAGCCGGAGGCCTACATTCCATCGAGCGACGTCTACATCGAAAAGGAATCCACTACCAACGATGAGCTGGACAAGCTACGGCTGGCGGCCACCAAATCGCTGTTCGAGCGGCGCGATTGCGTGATCATCGCGAGCGTGAGCTGCATTTACGGATTGGGCTCGCCCGAGGCCTATTACGGCATGCTGCTGATGCTGGAGAAAGGGCAGAAGATCTCGCGCAACCAGATCCTCTCGAAACTGGTGGAGATTCTGTACGAGCGCAACGACATGGATTTCCGGCGCGGCACGTTCCGCGTGCGCGGGGATGTGATTGAAGTTTATCCGACATACGACGACAATGCCTTTCGCATTGAGCTCTGGGGTGATGAAGTGGAAAGCCTGTCGCAGATCGACCCGCTGCTGGGGCAGGTGAAACAGACATACCAGCGGCTGCCGATTTATCCCAAGACGCATTATGTGATGTCGCGCGAGACGAAAGTTTCGGCCATGGACAGCATCCGTAATGAGCTGGAGTGGTGGCGCGGGGAGCTGCAGAAGCAGGGCAAGAGCATTGAGGCGCAGCGGCTGCATCAGCGAACCATGTTCGATCTGGAAATGATCAAGGAGATAGGGTACTGCCACGGGATCGAAAACTATTCGCGGCACTTTTCGGGACGGTTGCCGGGCGAGGCGCCGCCCACGCTGCTGGACTACCTGCCGCACGATTCGACCATTTTCATCGATGAAAGCCACCAGACCATTCCTCAACTGCACGGGATGTACCACGGGGACCGGTCGCGGAAAGAGGTGCTGGTGTCGCACGGCTTCCGGCTGCCGAGCGCGCTGGACAACCGGCCGCTGACGTTTGAGGAGTTCGAGCATCGCGTGAACCAGCTGGTATACGTTTCGGCCACGCCGGGGCCGTATGAACTAACGAAGGCCGGCGGCGTGGTGGTGGAGCAGATTATACGGCCGACGGGATTGGTGGATCCGACGGTGGAGATCCGCCCGGTGAAAGGCCAGGTGGACGATTTGCTGGGCGAGATTCGCAAGCGCGCGGAGGCCAATCAGCGCGTGCTGGTGACCACGTTGACCAAGCGCATGTCGGAGGATCTGGCGGAGTATTATTCCGAGGTCGGCGTGCGCTGCCGGTATCTGCACTCGGAAGTGACCACGCTTGACCGCATACGGATTTTGCGCGATTTGCGGCGCGGCGAATACGACGTGCTGGTGGGAATCAATCTGCTTCGCGAAGGTCTCGATTTGCCGGAGGTTTCACTGGTGGCGATTCTGGACGCGGACAAGGAGGGCTTTCTGCGATCGTGGGGGGCGCTGATTCAGACTATCGGACGCGCGGCGCGGCATGTGGAAGGCCACGCGATTCTGTACGGCGATGTGATGACCGACAGTATGCGGAAGGCGCTGTCCGAAACGGGGCGGCGGCGGGCGGTGCAACTGGAGTACAACGAGCGCAACAATATTACGCCGCAATCGATTGTGAAGCCGATTGACATGAGCCTGGTGGCCGTGGCGGAGGGCGACTACGTGACGGTGCCGCTGGAGGCGGATGAGGAAGTGGAGGCTCTTACGCCGGCGCAGCGTGCGCAGTTCATCGGCGAGTTGGAAGAGAGGATGCGCGAGGCGGCCCGGAAGTTTGAGTTCGAGAAGGCGGCGCAGTTGAGAGACCGCGTGAAGGCTTTGAAGACGGTGGGATAGGGAGAGGCGTTGACAGACGACGAAATACGATCGTCTGTCCTACTGGAACAGGGAAATGCCGGCGATTCCAGCGGCGCCGGCGGCCAGGCATTGGCTCGCGTTGCTGTGCGTGATGCCTCCTAATGCCAGGACCGGTATGGCGACGGCGCGCACCGCTTCGCGAAGGCGGTCGAGACCCTGCGGCGGCCCGTAGACGGCTTTTGACGCGGTCGGAAAAATGGGGCTGAAGACGGCGAAATCGGCGCCTTCGGTTTCGGCTGCCCTGAGTTCGTCCACTGTATGCGCGGAAACACCGATGAGAAAGCCGGGGGGCGTGATGGCGCGCCATTGTTCCGGGGCGATGGAATTTCCGGGGAGATGTACGCCGTGCGCGCCGCAGGCCAAAGCGACGTCTATCCGCGAATTCACCAGAATGCGGGTGGCGTGGGGATTGGAAAGCGCCAAAATGCGCCGCGTGAGCGTGCAGAGTTCGCTGGTGGTGAGATCCTTTTCGCGGATCTGAATGCGCTCGACGCCGTCGCGGAGGGCGCGCTCCACAAAACCAACCAACGCTTCGGTACCACCGGCCGCGTGACGGTCGGTGATGTAGTAGCGCAGCATTTCAGAGGGGGGCGTAATAGCGTTCGCCGGCGCAGGCGCGGCAAAGCGTGCGCGCGTCGCGGACTATCTCACGCCCGAAGTTGACGGCTTCGCCGCATTCGGCGCAGACTACCTTCGGGGATTTGTAGCCGGGAAGGTCTTCGGGGCCGATGTCCACGCGGACCCATTGGATTTCGAAAAGATCTTCATCCGGCATTTCCCGATAGGCCTGCATCTGCTGGCGGTTCTTGTCTTGAATTTCGGGATACAACTCGCGGGCGCGTTGTTTCGAGCTTTCGCGCGCAACAATTCGGACGGCGCGGTTTTCCTGAAGGTCGCAGAAGGTGGCGGCGACTTTGCCGAAGTCGCGGAACTTGAGGGCGCGCTTGCCCAGGCGGCACCCGGTTACGACGGCGATGGCGTCAGTGACGCAGCGGTCGATCTCGACGAAGGCGATCAGGCGTTTGCGGTCGCGGCCGGCAGGGTCTTCGAGGCCCAGCAGGTGGACGCCGTGGAGCGCCATGCGGAGGCCGAGGATCTGGCCGGCGCAGAGATGGCCGTGGGCCTGGGCGGCCAGGGACTCGTATTCAGGTAACGATTTCATGCGGTGATCCAGATCACGATTTCTTGAGTCGAAAGCGAAGAAAGACTTCGAAGCCGCGGGGGTGGCGGCCATAGGTGGGCTGCAGCGCGGCGGGGAAAGTATAGCCGGTTACGTTGCCGCCCAGCGCGGTGGTGAGGTGCCTGGACGATGCGATATCGCGGGTATAGCCAAGGGTGTAAGCGCCAATGCGGTAGACGCCGGGGACGATCAGTTCATCCTTGTCGACCCGTTCCACGCGGCCGGTGATATAGTTCTTGCGCGAGAAATGCAGCACGGATTCGACCAGGTAGGAATTGAGATTGTGCTGGGTGTGGGTATCGTGGTTGCGGCCCCAGATGAAACTGGTGGTCCAGTTACCGGAGACGAGCGGCTGATTGTACGAGACCGAGGCGGTGGTGCGGACCACGTCGCCTTCTTCCGCGGCTTCGGGTTTAGAGAGGCGGCCCGTGGAGACCTGGCCGTTGAGATTGCTGGTGGGCGAGATCCACAGGCGGCCGGACCATGAGTCAATGCCGCCATGGTCTATGTTCCAACGGTTCTCATTGGGTTCCGCGCCATGAAAGCCGCTGGCTTCCAGCCGGAAAATGCCGCGCTCGATTCCGGCGGTGACCACTTCGTTGGCGATGTGGCTGGAGTCCTGCCAATGGTGGCCCAGCGTGGCCTGCGGAATTTCCGAAGCGGAGGCGCGGTGGGGGAAGGCCACGGGACCGAGCGCAGGGTCGCCCACCGGGGCGGCGTAGAAATTCACGAGGATTTTTTCGCCGATCCGGTGGACGTATTCAAGCGCCAGTTCCATGATGAAATCGTGCGGATGCTGGGCGTCCACAAGGGGGCGGCCGTAGGCGGTTTCGCCGGTCTGGAAGAGCAGCGGGTAGCTGCGGTTGGTAACGGTGGCGGGGTCAAGGCTGAACATGGCGCGGACAGCGAATTCGCCACCGCCGGCGGAGTGAATGGCCGACGCCATGAACCAATTTGTGGAGATGAACTTGTCGCCTCCGCGCGGGCCGGTCTGCTGGATATCGGTGACGTAGGCCGAACCATGCAGCATCACCATCCAGGAATGCGCGCGCAGGTGGATCATATCCATTCCGGATGAACCCGGGTTGTTGCTGGTGCCGGAGGCTTGTCCCATCAGGAAAGCGCGGGGGTAGAGCTGGGCGCGAAGCGGGATCGAAGACAGCAGCAGCGCGGATAACAGAAACAGCGGGGCCCGGATTTGGTAGTTCATCAGGTGAAATTAGTGTCGGGTTTGATGGCCGGCGGCCTCCCAGCGGCCGACCATCAGGTCTACCATGCTGAGCCAGGCGCCTTCGGGACGCTCAAGTTTTCGGAATAGGGATACATACTCAGGTTTCTTCAGACCCATGCCCGCGAAGGCCAGGAAATACAGGCCGTCGTTCTGGAAGTCGGCGACCTGATCTTTGCGCCATTTCTTCGGGTCGGCGAAATAGGGTACCAGGTAGTCGATGATGGTGTCGATCGTGACGTTGCTCTTGCCTTGCACCGTCCAAAGGTTGACGTTGTGCACCTCCGCGATGCGGCAAATGGTGGTGAATGCTTCCAGATTGAAAGCGGAATAGGAAAGAGACCGGGTGCGGGCCTCCTCAAACGGAGCGCTGCCATCGGGCTTGATCTGGCCGGGGAAAATCGCTCGCTGTAATACTTGTAGGCCATCTGCTGGGATTTGTCGTCTTCCACGAAGGTGGCAACGGCCGCCACCTGGGCGGTCCACCAGGAGGAGTGATTGTTGCCGCTGTTCTTCTCGTCGGCGCCATTGGTGCTTTGTGTCAGCCAGCGCAGATACTCCTCAAACCACTTGCGTACGGCGGCCTGCTCCTTGGGGTCCCAGGCGCCGGTCTGCGACAGGAACTCCATACCCTGAATTGCGCGGATCAAAACCCGGCCGTCGACAATTCCGGCGCCGCGTCCCTGGTTGACATTGGGAATGGCCTGGGCATATTCCAGGCTGGGATTCATGCGCGTTTTGGGGTTGATGAACCAGGTATAGATGACGCGGGTGGCCCGCTGGGCATACTGCGGATTGTCCAGCATGAATGCCGCGGTTCCTAGAGAAAAAACCGTGTCGCTCATTGCGTTCAAGGCGGTTTTGTTGGCCAGGAAGCGGTTGGGGTTCATCTGGCCGTCGCGGCGGACGTAGGGGGCCTTGGGGTCTTCCGGCACCGGCCACCAATAGGGCGCTTCGCTGTAGTAATCGTGAATGTCGAAGGCGACGCCTTTGGGACGGTCTGAAGTAACGGTCCAGGGGCCATCTTTCATACGGCGGTCGGCATCGGCGCGCAACCGGCGAACGGAATCCTGCGTCCAAGCCTCTTTACGGGCGATGGCGCTATGGATCGGCTCGGCTTCATCCTCCGAGACCAGCGTCATGGGTATGCCTGCCGGCCGGGCACACCACGCCATCGCGATGAGAAAGACGACCGTCTTCACTATATGAGATTGTAGCCGATGCGGGGCGCAGAATCTGGCCCGTTTGGGCTATTCGAAACTTCTTTCGTATTCCGCGTTGAATTCGCAGCCGATAAGCGCGATGGCGGAGATGAGGTAGAGCCAAACCAGGAGCGCTATTCCGGCGCCGATGGAGCCATACATAGCGTTGTAGCGCGCGATGTTGCGGACGTACCAGGCGAATCCGGTGGTGGCCAGCATCCAGAGAACGGTGGCCAATATGGCGCCGGGCCAGACGAAACGCCAGCGCTGGCGGCGGTACGGTCCGAAATAATATAGGATGGCCGTAACGGTCACAGTGGTGGCGAAGGCCAGCACATAGCGGGCCACCCGGCCGATCAACTGCCAGGCCCAGGCAAAGGGATTGAGGAACGGGTCCACCTTCATCCAGTGGAGAACCACGCGTTCCACCTGGCCGCCGAACAAGATCAGCAGGGAAGCGGCCAGCAGGGGTACCAGGGAGAGCAGCACCAGCGCGATGGTAAGACCGCTCTGGTGCAAAAAGTCGCGGTTGCGCGGCACGCGATAGGCCGCCTCGAAACCCTCGATCAGGCTCTTGATGACGCTGGAGGCTGCCCAAAGGGAGATCAGGCCGGCGCCAACCAGCAACCCGAAAGGCCGTTCACCGACGATGCGGAAACGTTGGACCACCAAGTCCTCAGTGCCGGGCGGCACTACCTCTGAGAGGACATTCTGGATGGTGCGGGCCACGAAATCGGCGCGCGTCTGGACCAGGATGGTGGCGGCTGAAGTGAGGACCGGAAAGAACGACAGCATGGCGGAATAGGCCGCGCCCTTGGCGATGCCGAAGCAGCCGTCGTCAACGGTGGCCACGATACTTTGCCTTAGCAGCCAGGCGAAGTTAGGGAGAGTGAGGCGCACAGGGGTAGTATAGCCGCCCGAGTTCGCCACGGGACGTTTAGTGGTCGAAGCCGAAGTTCTTCAACAGGGCACGGCCAAGAGCGTCTCCATCCAAAGGGGGCGATGGAGTTTTGAGCTTCTCCACCTTCTGGCGGTGAGCTTCCTCTTTCTGCCGCGCGGCCTGCTGCATCCTATTCAACTGCTCCTTGCGCACCTGGCCGTGGGCCACTCCTTCGGCCAGCGCCAGCGTCAGCTCCTGTTTGCTGTTCGTGATGAAGTCGAGCTGCGCCTTGAGTTCGAGATTGTTCGCAACGCCCGGCACACTCAGGATTTGACTGCAGAACTTATCCAGTTGGACAAACAACCGGTTGAGGTCCGGCACAACTTCCTGGGCTGCCTGCGGGTCCGGCGGTGATGGGCTTGAAACGCCCGGGCTGCGCGGGGCGGCGGCTTGCTGCGGCTGGCCGTCAAAGGTCCATGTATAGTCGCACGTGGGGCAGCAGATGTAATTCCACATCCGGGCAATACAGCCCTTTTTCAGGCAGCCCAACAGGGCGCCCGGCTGCAGGCCGACCGGCTTATTGCACCTCGGGCACTCGACGTTGGGTGGGGTTGTGGTGCGGCAGAATCGGCACGGGCGCACCTCAGTCGGTTCGGCGGCGACGGCGATCAGGGTGCTTCCTACAATTTCCGAGTTAGAAAGCGCGGCTGCCACAGGTCCAGCAATTCGGCATGCGACAGGCGGCGCGACGGACCAAGGAACGGATCGTGCAGGACCACATTCTTGTCGTCGAGATCCACCAGCACCGAGTAATGGCCTGCGGGCGAGTCAGGCTGCAGGCGATGGTTGAGAATCGCGCGAACTCCCGGCTCACGGCAGAGCCCCAGGGCCTGCAGGGGGTGCCGCGCCTGTATGGCGACGGCGGCAAAGCCCCGGCCCAGGGCGTCCAGGGCCATCAGGTGGGTCGTAGACGCCAGACTGCCGAACCGGTTTTGTTTGGCAATGGCCGGCCAGATCTCGCTTTGCGGGACTTCCTTGCCGAAAGAGTGATAAACCATGCTCAAACAAGCCGCGCCGCACGTACGGCTGTCTCGCGGATCGGTTTGTCTCTCGTAGGGGATGGCTGTTGGTGCTGCGCTCATATGCCGGATTTCCTCATCCAATCAAAACCGTCGGCATGCCCAGGATGATGGATCCGCCGTGAGCCGTGAGATCGCCCATGCGGGCCGCGGGTTGGCTGCCGATCAAGACCGTGAACGATCCCAGGACGATGACGTCAGGCGGACCGACGCAAGTCGCCATGTCCCCCACACGGGCGGCGGGCAGGCTTCCAATCAGCACCGTTGGGCAGCAGGGTGGAAGGATGGGTCCGCCGACGTGCGGCACTAATACCGTCACCATCGGACAGACATGCATGTCGGTCATGCGAGCGGCCGGTTGTCCCATATGTTAATTCTCCCTTAGTTCCTGCAGGCTTAAGAAAAACGACCCTGGGCTACCCCAATCCCCAACTCCAAGAATAGTCTTTGCGTTTCCACAATTGCGGCCGGATCCGCCTTAAGGGTCGCCAGCTTGACTGCCATGGCGACGGCCTTCGCCGGCGCAAACGGACCCGGCGGCATGGGGGGCGCTTTGGGCGGAGCCACGTTGCCCCCGGTCTGGTTAGCGGCTGCGGCTAATGCGCCCGCCGGCGAAGCTGGCCCGGCGGCTTGCGCTGGATCCTTGGCAGCGGCCCGATTTTTTTCCGTTGGCTGCATCACCCAGCGTACGGCAGCCAGGCCGGCCGCCCTTTCCGGCGGGGATAGATTGTCGCCGCAGGCGTGTTGCATGCACAACAACCCCACCAGATGCCCTCGCGCGCCGGCAGTCCGTGGGCGATGAAGTCGATGCCGCTGAGGTACTGCTTGTGGGTCACCAGGGCTTCAACAAATACCCGGGGCTCCATCCCATCGTCCAACAATGGGCGCGCCTCATCTTTCAGATCGAAGCGCGTGCAGATCTCGGCGGCGGTCGCAGCTTGTATCTTGAGGAATGGTTCGTTACTCACAACCCGATCTCCGGAAATCGACGAATTAATTTTGACCAATGGCAGACCGGTGATGGTCACACCATCGGGACCCAGCGTGATCGAACTCAGTCCGCCACACACCGAAAGGGTGATCTTGGTGAGACTCTGGATGGTCACGGAACCTGCGCCGCCATCGACCGTAATACTACCTGGCGCCATCTCGATCTTCTGGTCGACGCCATCAATCAGACCGCGCTTGATGGTGACATTTTGCGCCTCGCCAACCATAATTTCGACGCCGTTGATGGAAGCCGACGTGGTAGGCGGCAGCGGCGGCGGTCCCGCCGTGACGCGCACTCCCTGGCTTCCACGCACGTCCACCCGGCCGTCCACTCCCAGACCGGTGGCCAGGATCGTAATCACGCTCTCCCCGAGGGGGGCTGGCGGCAGCGGTGGACGGGCCAGCAAACTCACCTGGTTGGCGGCGATGGAATAAGTCCCGTCAAAATCTTGTGAATGATCCAACGTTTCCGGACCGCCCCCGGAGCCTGCTCCCAGATCATTTCTGTCTCTATCCATAATAATCCTTCGGATTGACTCTAGTCTTCCTGGCCAAATTTTTCACCAATACTCTCAAGCAAAGGTTCAGCGACGACTAACTCAAGAAAAGCGCTGGCTTTCGAAAAATCCGACCAAAAGGGTGTGCTTGCTATCCAGCGTTTGATCGTCTTTGGTGACAGGTTTGAACACCTCGTTGTAAGTATGCCTCCCCCATTCGGTCTCTGTGTGATAAAGATCCTGAAACTCCATCAGCAGTTCCAGAAGGACCTGGATGGTCACCTGAAACGTCAACATCATCAATGCCCGCCAATCATCGTCAGGCACAAGGTAGACCAGAAGAAAGGCGGTAGTCACAGCAGCGATGATCTTACCGAGTTTCTTAGCGGCGGGTTGAGTAGAAGTAATGTCGCGGACGTCGATTTGGATCCGTCTGGGTCCCATATTGATGTCGACAGACTGGCCCATAACAAAGTTGGTGCTTGCGCCAAGAGTAAGCTGCATGTTACCACCCAGGCCGCTTCCCAGGAATTGAGCGGTAGTGGGCGATGCTGGCAGAATATCTCCTTCGGTGAATAAAGTTGCCAAGGAACTCGGGTTAACGCAAATCTGCAGGTTGCTCCCGAAGGCCAACTGGAAGTTTATGGGAAACGCGACCTGGAAGTTGCCGCCGTAAACCACGGACGAATTGATTCCCAACGTAGCACTCGGTTCAGGATGAGGCCAGAGTTTCTTGTTAGGGCCTCCACCGCTGCCTCCGGTACCGGGTAGCCTACCGACAGTCACCGTGCGGGCGCCGGCCACCCTCTCGCCTTGGTGGCGCCCGGCCTGGAACGACTTGTCTAATTCGGTGTGCAGGACCAGATGCCGCTCTGAATGAATCGATAAATGTTCGTGTCCCTTTTCATCGACGAAGAGGATGCCGTTGAAATTCTCGCGGCTGGTCCCGCGCACGCTCGACGATTTTATTCCGTCGAACATCTTATTCTTTGGTAACGGATACGGCGGCAAATTTTCCGCATTGTACACGCTGCCGACGATCAGCGGTTGGTCGGGATCGCCTTCTTCGAATGTAACCACCACTTCGTGGCCAATCCGAGGCCAGAAGAACGCGCCCCAGCCTTTGCCTGCCCATATCTGGGCAACCCGCAGCCAGCACGAACTGTCGACATTGTTCCTGCCCTCGCGGTCCCAATGGAACTGCACCTTCACGCGGCCATACTTGTCGCAGAAGATCTCCTGGCCCTCGGGGCCGACCACGGTCGCGGTCTGGATGCCGGCGATCACCGGCCTGGGCGTCAGGCACGCCGGGCGGTATCGCAAGGCGGCCGGGATGCAAGTGAAGCGGTTTTCATAACTGAACGGCAGCGTTGCGTTGGAGCGGTAGTTGCCGCCGAGCCGGGCGTGGTGTTCGACGCGAGTCAGAAGGTATTGGCCGTCGGCATCGAAATGCCGCTCCAGCGTGAACTTGTGGCCGGCGGTGAACTGGCCGCAGTCGCCGGCGCCCTGGATCTCCAGGCTGTCGGCCTGTTCCTGCTCCATGCGAACCTTGGCGGTCCTGTCGCGGTCCTCGAAGATGTGCTGCAGATTAGGCGGTTGCGGCGCGCCATGGCCGATCGATCCCATCGAAGCGCTGCGCGTAACGCGCCGGGGTAATCGTAGATTTCGAGTTTATCGTTGCCGCCGATCTTGAGCTTGTGGGTCACCTTGCCCACGGTGATGCTGTCGACGGTCTTTTGGTAGCTTCCAGATGGTTCGCCGGGAGTTCGAAGGAATAGTCCCAAAGCGTGTATTCGCCGGAGCGCAGTTCCTGGGCTTTCTCCCAAGCCGTGACGCGCATGTCCTCGCGCTCTTCCCCGGAGCGCTTCCTCGTAAATCGCGGGGCTTTGTCCGGGATGGCCGGGCGCTGCCGGACGTCCGTCACCACCATCTGATGATTGCCGTCTGTGTGCTTGAAGAAATAGTAGATGCCTTCTTCCTCCATGAGGCGACGGCGAACGCGAAGTCCGATTCGCGGTACTGAAC
>CAWFPJ010000029.1:0-60319 GCA_963817515.1 Bryobacterales bacterium
ATAATCAAACACGCTCCCTCACGGTCGCGGCTCGGCCGACCGGCCTGAGGGTGCAATCCGAGCCGCGACCGTAAGGGAGCGGTGCAAGAGGTCTAAACTTCCCTGATCAGCGGCCGCCCGGCCAGCGAGATCCGGAATCCGTATACTGCGATCAGCGCCACCAACGCCGGCGGAATCAGCGCCAGCCCAGGTACCACGACGAGAAGTCCAACGTGGGCGGGCAGGCCTCCAGGAGCTGGATGCAACCGTCGGCGGCCATGGCGGCCAACAGCCCGAACCGCAGCAGGACGAATGCAAACACCGCTACTTCCACCGCGGCGACCGGATAGTCTACCCACGGAGTGCTGGTTCCGAAGGTCGTGAATGAAGGACATAATCATCACGAAAGCTATGGCTGCGATCCATTGTTTGCGCAGAAGCACGCGCAGGCCAAAGAGCACGAAGAAGTAGAACAAGGCGTCGAAGAGGGCATTGTCGAAGGCGCCCAGCAGCTTCCCGAACTCGTACCGGACACCCATGAGGGAATCCAGAGGCGGCAAAAACGGCTGACCGCCATTCCCGTGGAAAAGCGTAGCCGACATGATCACCCCAGCCGTCAGGAGACCGAAGCCCACTGCCAACCAACAGGTCGCGGCCCACTAGCGGGTCGCGGATTCCCTGGGCCGTGTATCGCGTCCAACCGATCATGGTGTGCGGCCAACGGCGCCGCACCCATGGTTCCAGAGCCAGGTAGATCACCCACAAAGCGCCGCCATTGATCAGGGAAATTGCTACGGTGTGCCAAAACCCATCCAATTCCTGCATGGTTGCGGTGTGATGCGCGCTCAGAAACCGGCTGCACGCCATCGCCAGAAAGTAGACGCCTCCCAATCTCAAAGCGCCTCGCCGGTCTGTCTTCCCCGCCCGAAAATTGTGCCAGGCGATTCCACACGCGGAGAACAAGGCTATGTAGATGATCACCACAACCGGAATCTGGTTCCTGGTGTTGGACGGCGGCGTCATCCGCTCTGGAACGGTCCACGGCCCGATGATCCGGAAGAAGACCGGCTTCCCGCGCCACGCTGCGGCTTCCACTCGCAACTTGTCACCGGTCTCTGGGTCGTCTCCGCTCCATGCCGCGCGCGCATCCCAGTTAGCCAGCGGGGTCCAGCGCGCTTCGGTTGCCTGGAAGCGCGACATATCCAGGCCGGCAGCCTGAAACAGCCTGCTCCAATCGAACACCGGTATGGCGGATGGCGCGAGCTGGAGCCTCCACCTGGGGAGGCACGGCTTCCAGTTCATGAAGCTTGCCATCCAGGTCGGTCCACAACTGCAACATTCCGGAAGTTTCCATGGGCGGATCCGAATCGATCACCGCCACATTGAAACCGCGCACGGCAGCGAGAGGGTCGCGGGCTCTCGCGATACCAGAAAGTAATCATGGGCGGCTGGCCCGCCGCCGGATTGCGCCACCGCGATTTCGCCTCGGCGGGGTGTCTGGTCGAGCCAGTCAACGTATTGGCTGTAATAGTTCAGCCCCCAGGCCCGGTCGGCAGGCTTGGCCGTATAGCCAAAGCTTTTCAGCAGCGATCGCGCGTCGCGCGTCAACGCCTCCGGAGAATTCTCCAGCGGAAGTTTCGAAGTGACGCTCGCGGCGGGCGCCAACACCTCCACGATCGCGAGGCCCACCAGCACCGCTGCCAGCCACGCAATTGCCACTTTGGGCGGTAGCCCTTCGGTTTCGCCGGCTGCCGCCACCTGGTCGGGCGACGGCGTTTCGCCGGCCGCCATGGCTGCCGCCAGCGGATCGCCTCCCGGCAAACCCGCCGCCACAGCCCGGGCCGAGGCGGGCCGCAGGCGCGGGTCGGCTTCGAGACAGCGCATGATCACGCGCTCCACTGCCGGTTCCAGATCTTTCACCACGCGTCGAGATGCCGGCCGGCGCGGCCTGCTCTTGCATCTGCATCAGTTCCACCACGGACGATGCTTCGAACGCGCGCTTGCCGGTGAAGACTTCGTACAGCACCAGCCCCAGCGCGTAGATGTCGCTTCTGGCGGTGACTTCGGTGCCGGCCAGTTGTTCCGGAGACATGTAGGCCGGAGTGCCGCTGCGGATGTCGCCCGTGCAATTGCCCGGCCAGCCCCGCCAGTCCGAAATCCATGATGATGACCTGGCCGCGGCCATCGATCATGATATTGGCCGGCTTCAGGTCGCGATGCAGCACGCCTTTCTCATGCGCCGCCGCCAGGCCCGCGCATAGTTTCCGCGCCGTCTCAACGGCCTTGTCGACAGGCAGCCGCCCGATGCGGCGCAGCAGGCCGCCCAGGTCTTCTCCGTCCACAAACTCCATGGAAATGTAGTGCAACCCCTCGGCCTGGCCGATGTCGTAGACGCGGCACACGTTGGGATGGGTGACCTGGCGCGCCGTGCGCACCTCATTGTAGAAGCGTGCCAGCGCGCGATCGTCCTGGGACAGAGCTTTCGGGCAGGAATTTCAGGGCCACCGCTTGTCCCAGCGTCAGGTCCGTGGCGCGGTAGACTTCACCCATTCCGCCCCGGCCCAACAGCCCGGCGATGCGGTAGCGCCCGGCCACCACGGTCCCGGGCAGGAACCGGCCTTCGTCGACGCTGCTTTGGGAACTCAGGAGCGAAGCCGATCGTGTACCCGGCGCCGCGCCAAGCACCTCGGTCTCAACCGAGCTGGCATCAAGCGGCTTGGCGCACCATCCGCAGAACCGGCTGTCGTCCGCGGATTCGTGCGAACAGGAAGGGCAACGCACCATAAAGAGTAGAACAATCTTAGCAATAGAAATGGCGACGGCAATAGAACCGGGGACAAGGCAACCGGCGACTAGATCGCCGGCGTTACCGCTTGCGCAGGTCGTAGACATACATCGACCAGCCGACTTTGGCGACGGGTTCGCGCAGACGCAGTTGCGCCAAATCCTCCAGCGGCACATAGTTGCCCATGAGGGGCGTGACACTGGCCACGCAGTAGTCATCGATCTCATCCCAGCCCCGCTGATCGCGGGGACCGGGGTAGCCCACCTCCTGAACTCCGTAGTAGCGAAGCTGCGCGTTGCCGAAGTAGAAGACGCGCGCGCGGCGGGTGCCGTGGGCTTCCAGCCATGTCAGCAGCTTCTTCACGTCCTGTCCCCAGTCGATATTGGAGTCGGCCAGGTACAGCGGTCCGTTGCCGGGACCGCCGGCGAAGGCGTTGAAGAAGGCCAGGTAATCCGGCGCGATACTGGCGCATTCGGCGATCTGCAGCGCTGCGAGAACCAGCATCGAAGCCGCGACCATCGAGGAGCGTTGCACTTGTAACAGGCTTGCCAGCAAAGCCGCCAGCCCCACATACAAGAACGGATACACCGGCAGAATATGCCGCATTCCGATGTTGATGCCGCTGGTCATGCTGAGGACGAAATAAAATACCGGCGGCAACATCAGCCCGATGGTCATGATCGGGATGTTGCGAAAACGGCCGCACAGGTTGCCGCGAAAGGTGCCGCGGACTCCGCTCCAGATTCCCGCCAGCAGCAGGATCGCGGTGGCTGCCAGCGCGGCCATCGTGCTTTTCACTGCGTACACCACGGGAAAGTAATACCACCAGCCCTTGTCCGAACGCAGACCCATCAGATAGCTGGTGTGGCCCCCGGCATTGTGTTCCGCCACGGCGCTCAACCCCACCAGGAATCTATGCGCGGGAAGATGCAGCGTGCGCCCCAAATGCCACAAGGTATCGCCGACAATGTTGTCGCGGTTCACCACGTCGGCCAGCCGGGGAACCCTGGTGATGAAGCAGCGCACGGTCTCCGGCCAATACACCACCACGGCAGCAACCAGGAGCGTCGCCAATGTCGTGCTTGCCGCGATGGCGAGGCGCCGCAGGGTAAACTCCCGAGGCCTTTGTGCCCAGCGCACGGCATAGAGCAACATAAGCGTCGGAATCAGCAGCACGGCCGAAAACTTGACGATCATCGCCAGCGTAAAGGCGAAGGCAGCCGGCAGCAGGCTGCGAAACGTTCCGCGTTCCAGGTATTCCACCCACAGTACGCAGGCAAAGAAGTAGAAGACCGTAAGGGGATAATCCGTGGTGACGTAATGGCCATGCGCCATCAGGTTCGGGTCAAAGGCGCAGAGCACCACCGCCAGCAGGCCGACTGCGGGACCGAACCGCCGCCTGGTCCACCAGGCCAGCGCCGCCGCGAAGAGAAGGGTCAGGAGAATGTTGGCACTGCGGGCCGCCATCAGAATGGAATCGGCGTGGGCGCGATTGTGGTACAGGAAGTCGATTCCGTACTGCACCTGGTCGCGCCGTTTTCCTTCGAAGACCGGCGAGGGAACATCCAGGTGGAGGCGCGTCAGCGGCAGGGCGCTCACTAATTTCACCAGCGGCGGGTGCTCCATGTTCCAGCTATAGTCGCCGCGGAGCAGGTAGGTGTAGCCCGCCGAAATGTGAATACCCTCGTCCCAGGTTTGGGTCTCACCCAGGGCGGCCCGAACCTCCAGGCATCCGACCACCGCGGCCACGCATGCTACCACTGGCCAAAATACCCGGGCGATGTGCATTCAGATTCGTAGGATAACTCAGCACGGTTCCGATCCATGGGCCAAGATTGCCGCTCCACAAGGCGGGCATTTTGGTGTACACTAAATTTGACGTAGATTTCGCTTGTCTATTATTATCATTCCGATTCTCGACGAGAGAGTTTCCCGGGGCGCTTCCCGGAGTGCCCGGTCCTTCTTTGCTGTTTCCCGCAATTTTCAACCAAACGCATAACCACAAATGTATCCAGGCAGAAACTTTCCTCCTCGCAGGCAGAATCGCAGAGAAAACGTAAACGAATCCATCCGCGTACGCGAAGTGCGCGCAGTGTTTCCGGACGGCACCACTGAGATCATGCCCACTTCGGCAGCGTTGCGCAAAGCACAGGAACTGGGTCTCGACCTGGTGCTGATTGCGCCCACTGCCGTGCCGCCGGTGGCTAAGGCTGTCGATTTCGGCCACTACCAGTACGACCTGAAAAAGAAGCAGCACGACGCCAAGAAGAAACAGCACGTGGTCAAGGTCAAGGAACTGAAGTTCCGCCCGAATACCGACGATCACGACTACGACTTCAAGAAGAACAACGCCATCCGCTTCCTGCAGGAAGGCAACCGCGTCAAGGCCGTAGTGCAGTTCCGCGGCCGTGAGATCGCGCATGCCGATCTGGGCAAGAAGCTGCTCATGCGCTTTGGCGCCGACCTGACGGCATATGGCACCGTGGAAGCCATGCCGCGTCTCGAAGGCCGTAACGCGCACATTCTGATCAGCCCTACCAAAGTGGTAACCAAGCCCGCAGGCGGCGAAAAGCCCCTGCATCCGGCGCCGGAGGCCTGAGCGGGAGTTCCAGTACGCGACTGCCGCCGCCGGGTTCGCGCTGCATGCTAAGCTTTATGCAGACGGGTCACTGCTGCTATGTATAACGCTTTCTTCGGCTTTACGCAAAACCCGTTTAACATGAGTCCGGACCCGACGTTCCTGTTCCGGAGCCCTCAGCACGAAGAGGCATTGGCCAACCTGATCTACGGAGTCCAAAGCCGCAAGGGATTCATTGCACTCACCGGCGAGGTGGGCACGGGCAAAACCACCATGCTGGAATGCCTGCGCGACTTTCTGAATGCGCAGCAGATTGCCTTCGCCTCGCTGTTCAACTCCCGTCTCACGGTAGAGCAGTTCTTCGAAATGCTGGCTTACGATCTGGACCTGCGGTGCAACCGGCTCTCCAAAACCGAAGTGCTGCTTTCGCTGAACAACATGTTACTGGAGCGCGCCGCCGCCGGCCGCACCACGGTTCTGATTGTGGACGAGGCCCACAACCTGGAATGGGAAGTTTTGGAAGAGATTCGCCTGCTGGGCAATCTGGAGAACCGGAAAGGCAAGCTGCTGCAGATCATTCTTGCCGGCCAGCAGGAACTGGATCGCAAACTGGAAGCGCCCGAATTCCGGCAACTCAAGCAGCGGATCGCTTTGCGCTGCACCCTGCGCGGTTTCACGGTTTTGGAGACGCTGGCCTATATGAACTCCCGCCTGGCGCACGCGGGCATGAAAGACCAGACCGTGTTTCCTTCGGCCTTGATCCAGGAAATTCATTTCCGCTCTCAGGGTATCCCCAGGCTCATCAATGCGATCTGCGACAATCTGCTGCTCACCGCGTTTGCTCTGGAGAGCCGGGTGGCCAACATCGAAATGCTGGACGAGATCACGGCCGATATGCGGCTGGAGTATCCCGGCAAGCAGCCTTTTCGGCCGGCCGCCGATTACCCGGAACGCGTTATAACGCAGGCGCGGGCTCGCTTCGATTGAACTCTGGTACCCGAGTAAGGGTATAACTTCACTCGCCTACCACTAGTCCCCCCTCAAGAGTACTGGGTATTCCCCTACTATAATTAGCCAAGGGAAACTTGAGTACGGTACACTTCGAAAGAAGCTTGTAATACAGCATCCCCCCGAGTCGCCGGGTACGGGACCGGACAACTGATGCTAACCAATCCAAGCGTTCCATCAGGGTCGAAATCTAGTCAGTTTTAAAGGGAGTTCTCAACCATGCGTAGTTTTCTTGAAAATAAAGTCGCTTGTGCTGCAACGGTTTCTCTGTTTACGGTGGCACTCGCCTGGAATGTCGTTCATGGTGGGAGTTCTGTTGTTCCTGGTCATCTGCTGCTCCCGCTGGAGCGCTCAGATACCGAAATTATAGCGCACGGCCCCAGCATGCCGCCCGATCCGTGGGAAGGCGTTCGCGTCGTAGCTCACGGCCCCAGTATGCCGCCCGATCCGTGGGAAGGTGTTCGCGTCGTAGCACACGGCCCCAGCATGCCGCCCGATCCGTGGGAAGGTGTTCGCGTCGTAGCGCACGGCCCCAGCATGCCGCCCGATCCGTGGGAAGGTGTTCGCGTCGTAGCTCACGGCCCCAGCATGCCGCCTGATCCGTGGGAAGGTGTTCGCGTCGTAGCACACGGCCCCAGCATGCCGCCCGATCCCTGGGAAGGTGTTCGCGTCGTAGCTCACGGCCCCAGCATGCCGCCTGATCCGTGGGAAGGTGTTCGCGTCGTAGCTCACGGCCCCAGCATGCCGCCTGATCCGTGGGAAGGTGTTCGCGTGGTTGCACACGGCCCCAGCATGCCGCCCGATCCCTGGGAAGGTGTTCGCGTGGTTGCACACGGCCCCAGCATGCCGCCCGATCCGTGGGAAGGCGTTCGCGTCGTAGCGTAGTTGCAGGTATGTAAGAATAAAGGCTGGAGCCTGGTCCGCATCGCGCCTGGAATTTAATACCGAATGCGCACGGTCCGAATCGCGATTGAAGTGGGTGGGTACTTAATCGGGTTTCCGCTCCAGATCTTGATTATCGTCGCGCTTTTGCGAGGCGCGTATAAGCGCTATCCATTCGTTTTCGCGTATGCCACCTCAGGTTTTCTGGCTTCAGCGATTGAGCTTCCGCTGAACTACCTAGGCAAGCCATACAGGAGTCTGTACGTGCAAACCTGGTGGATTAACGAACAGATCCATTTGGCCCTCATCTATGCCGTGGTTATGAGCCTGATTTACGAGGCCACCTCAACCCTACGCTCCCGCAGAATCGTACGGACTGCGGTGATCGGGGGTGCGTTTCTATTCGCCGCAATTACGTTCCTCATTAACTTCGATAGCCGCATCCTGAACACCGGTCAGTGGATGACTCCGTGGACAAGCGAACTGTATTTCTGTGCCGCGGTTCTCGATCTTGGGCTCTGGGCCCTGTTAATAGGTCTCCGCGGACGCGACCGCCGTTTGTTGATTCTGAGCGGTGCGCTAGGGATCTTATTTACGGGCGAAGCCATCGGAGAATCGGTTCGCCAGTTATCGCAGTCCAGGCACTCTGCTGTCGTAGCCCTGATCGGCAACGTGGTTTTGATGGCCGCCAATCAGGTCTTTCTCTACATGTGGTGGCAGGCTTTCCGGACCGCGCCTCAAGCTGACATCCACCAACCAAGTCCTGTCAACGCCAGCAAAGCCTAAACCCGAAAACCACAAAAAAAGAGCCGCGGCGTGGGTCACACGCGCGGCTCCAGGATGGTTGTTACGGTGTTGGGTTTGAGAGTCTTTTACTGCTCCAGATCTTCTTCTTTAGCGTCCTGAGACCGGGCCGCAGAGTTGGTGTTAACGCTGCTGCCGCCTCCGGTGGTCACCTGATCGGCGCTAAAAACCTTGACTTCAACGCGGCGGTTCTTGGCGCGAGCTGCCCGGTTGCGAGCTTCGTCGACAGGTTTCTCTTGACCTAGCCCGATGATGTGGATACGGTACACCGGGATATCATGCTTGGCTACCAAGTACCCTTCCACCGCTTGGGCGCGGCGCCGGCTGAGCTCGGTGTTGTAGGACTTAGAACCAGTGCTGTCGGTATAGCCTTCCACTGCGATAAAGAAGCGCTTATCAGCCTTCACGTCGCCGGCCAGCTTGTCGAGCTCCTGCCTGGACTCGTCGGTAAGGGCATACTTGTTAAACTGGAACGGCACCGCCACCGACGTTTGGAGCTTATAGTCGTCGATGTTGGAAATCGCGGACCGTAGGCCATCAATAGCATGAGTGTTCTGGTCGCCGACTTGAGCCGCCTGATTGGCTTTGGTCATGGCTTCGCCAGCATGCTGATCTGCCAGTCCCGCGTGTTGGTCCGCCGACGATGCCCGCTCTTGGGCCGCGCTGATACCGTTCTGCGCTTTATCGTCAACCTGTTTGATCTGGCCCGTCAATTGGGTACGGGTGTCATCGATCTGTTGACTGTTGTGGGTAGTTTGCTCACCTACCTGATCCACTTTTGCCTGAATCGGAGCGGTGGTGTTTCGAACATACTTTTTCGTTGCACAGCCGCTGGCGAGCAAAGCGCCGGTTACGATGCAAGTGGTCGCAAGGAAAGCTTTCATACGTTTCAAAGACCTCACACTGGCTTAAGCAATCTTGCGACCGTTGTACTTAAATCCCGATCTATCAACGTGATGATATGCAAACAGGCATCTTAAAGAACCAGCAAGTTGTGTAAGGATTACGCGGTGTTCGATTTCGCACGGCGAATTCCGCTACCCGAACGAATAAGACGGCGAAGAGGACGCACTTTTGGCTAATTCAGGATAAAAAGGTCTTGTTAGTGATTAACGCCTCTTCCTGAACCCGGTCTTCCTGACTCTCCCAGGCAGGAACTCCGACTTCGGGCGCGCCAGCAAGCCGCGCCTGAAGCCAGGGAGATCCCACGCCGGGTTTTCGTAAATGGCGCCTTCCGGGTCGAAATCCAGAGGCCAAAATTTGGGTAACCGCATATGAGTTAAACCTTGATTCCTGCAGGTGGGGAATACGACTTTATTATACCACCCGAACTGCATTGATTAGGTTGACTGCAACTGATTAATAACAAGCGGCTTACATCCGGCTTAAAAGGGATCAGGGGCCTTTCGACGGCTTCGTCCAACTGCTCGCCATCGCGACGGTACTAGTGGTTTGCAGATTTCGCCATAAGTGTTTTTGTTATCCTGCTTCAGTGCCACCCCATTGACACAGCCGGTAGCGCATGTACAATCCAAGTTGGCACTTAATTCTATGACCGAAACGGAAGTGGCGCAAAATGTTTAAAGCCAGGAAACCGCGGCCGGCATCCTCACCGGAAGCACAGGGCTACAACAGTAGCGATGTGGCGCGCATCTGCGGCGTCAGCCTGCGGCAGTTGCAATGGTGGGATGAGCGCAACGTCGTCTCCCCCAGGCAGGACGGTCACAAGCGGATTTACATGACGGAAGAAGTGGTGGAGATTTCGGTGATTGCGGAATTGCGGCGCAAGGGTTTCTCGCTGCAAAAAATCCGCCGCGTCCTCCGGTTTCTGCAGAAGGACATGGGCAAGCGCCTGAGCGAGGCCATCACGGCATCGGCGGATGTGCACCTGCTCACCGATGGCAAGTCGATCTACCTGGAGGAAGCGCCCAACCGGATCATCGATTTGCTCAAGAACGCGCGGCAGCCGATGTTCCTGGTGTGCGTGACGGACCAGGTGAAGCGCCTGGGCGCAATGACGGAACGTAAGCCGGCGAAATCCGAAACCGCGGCGGGGCCACGCAAGGCGCGCGCGGTTTAACTGCCGGCATGCATATTTTTGCCACCGGCGCCACGGGCTATATCGGCAGCGTCGTCAGTGAAAAACTTCAGGCTTTCGGGCACCGGGTGTCGGGCTTGGCACGGTCGGATGCATCAGCCCTGAAACTGGAGCGGATGGGGGCGCACGCGGTCCGGGGCGATATGCGGGACGGGGGCGCCATCGCGGACGCGGCCCGGCAATGCGACGCTGTGATTCATCTGGCCATGGAATTTTCGGCCGAGGCGCCGGGGTTGGACCGCAATGCGATCGACGCAGTGTTGGGCGCCTTGAGCCACACGGGAAAGCCATTCCTCTATACCAGCGGAATCTGGGTCCTTGGCGATACCGCCGGCCAGGAAGCCGATGAGAATACGCCTCTGCATCCTCCCCTGCTTGTGGCGTGGCGTCCGGCGCATGAGCAACTGGTGCTGAACGCGGAGGGCATGCGCGGTATTGTGATTCGCCCTGGAATGGTCTATGGCCGCGGAGGCGGAATCATGGCGGGCTTTGTGCGCGAGCGGAAAGAAGGCGGCGTAGTGCATTATGTAGGCAGCGGCGAGAATTGCTGGCCGTGTGTTCACGTGGACGACCTGGCGGACTTTTACGTACTTGCGCTTCAGGCGCCGGCGGGCGGGCTTTATTTCGCGTCGGCAGGACCGTCCGTGGCGGTGAAGGATATCGCCCGCGCGGCGGCAGCCGGGGAACCCGTAGAGGCGATTCCCTTGGACCGGGCGCGAGAGACTCTGGGGCCGTTAGCCGATGCGCTGGCGCTCGATCAGTGGATTTCTTCGGCCAAGGCGACGCGCGAACTGGGTTGGAGCCCGAAGGCTAAACCGGTGCTGGAAGAGTTGGCCGGCGAGAATGGAGGCTTTCGAATACCGCAGAGACGCTGAGACGCTGAGCCAAAACGCTGAGAACGCAACAACGTTAGGCGGATTGGCAGATCAGGGTTGTTCTGCTCTGCGCTTTACTCAGCGTCTCTGCGGTGAAGGTTTTGTTCTCGCCAGTTATCGCGGATGGGAAGCACCGCGGTAGTTCGAGATCACTGCGAATAGCAGAAGGCATGTCACAGCGCCGATGTAGGACCATGGGCTGTAGTACTTTATGGTGCCGACTCCTGTGACGACCCAATCCATGACGGTATCGCGCAACTTCGGCGAGATCATCAGGAACATCACGCCAAAGGTGATCCATGAAAGCACGCGAATCATATGCCTGCTCATAATAGCGGTTCTGCAATGGAACGGGATAGTTCCCGATAGATAGGGGTTAGCACTTAACGTTGCGCGCCAAAGGCCGAATCGAGGAATTGGGAAGCCACCTGGGCGGGCGGCCGGTGCTCGCCATCGACTCCGAAATTGAGCTTTCTCATCGCTTGGTCTGACAGCCGGCCCGAGAGTTGTTCCAAAGCGTCTCTGAGGCCGGCGTACCTGGCAAGCGTGTCCTCCCTGGCGACGACGGCGCATTCATAGGGCGGGAAGTAGTGCCGGTCGTCCGCTAGGAGTGCTACATCCAGGACGGAAATCAAGCCGTCGGTGGAACTGGCGGCGATGAGGTCCACCTTGCGGGTCTTCAACGCCGCGTAAAGCAGACCCAGATCCATGGTGATGGGGGCGCCGGCGGTGCGCAGGTTATAGGTCTGCAGCAGACCCGCCAACCCGTCGGGCCGCTGCGTAAACTCGTAGCCGACGCCCAGTTTCCAGGCGCTGCTACGGGCGGTGGCTTCGGAGAGACTGGTCAGTTTTCCGTTGCGCGCGGTCTCGCCGCGGACGATCATGGCGAAGGTGTTGTTAAAACCCAGCGGGCGCAACCAGCTCAGATGCCACTGGCGCTGGTAGGCCTCGCGGACCTGGGTAAGCACGTCCGCGGAATCCTTGATCGGCTGCCGCTTGAGGACGGCGGTGAGGGCAGTGCCGGTGTATTCCGGATAAAGATCGATGGCTCCGCTGGTGATGGCCTGGTGGGCCACCAGGGTGCCGCCGAGATTCAGCTTGCGGTCGACAACCAGGCCGAGCCGCCGCTCAATGTGCTGCGCCAGGATTTCACCCAGCAGCACCTGCTCCGTGAAATTCTTGGAGCCGACCACGATGGCGGCCGGCTTATGCGAGCATGCGGACAGCGCCAGGAAGGCCGGGATCAGCAGGGTCAGGCAGGCCGCAATCTTCGTTCGATCCATTCCAATACCTCATCCGCCACCACCGCCATGAAGGCGGCCGGAAGCGCGCCCGCCAGTACGGTGGGAGTGTCCACCATGGAAATTCCGCGAAAAATGAAAACCCCGAGGCCGCCTCCGCCGATGGCCGCGGCGATCGTGGCGGTGCCGATGGTCGCTACCGTAGCCAGGCGCAGGCCGGCCACAATCGACGGCACGGCCAGCGGCATTTCCACCTGCCACAAAATCTGGCGCCGGGTCATCCCCATGGCCACCGCCGATTCGCGCACTGCTGGATCAATGCCGGTGATTCCAAGCAGTGTGTTGCGCAGGATGGGCAGCAGGGCGTAGAGGCACAGCGCTACGATAGCCGTGCGTTTGCCGATGCCGCCGATGTACGGAATCGGCACCAGGAAACCGAACAGCGCCAGGCTGGGAATGGTTTGCGCGACGTTGGCGAAGCCCAAGGCCCAGCGGCGCGCGCCGGCCTGGCGGGCAACCAGGATGGCGGCGGGGATAGCCACCGCGATAGCGACGGCGATGGTGATCAAAACCATCTCCAGGTGTTCGAGCGAAAGGGAAAGTATTTCAGAGCTGAGTTGGCCGTTCATCCTGTCTCCATTTATCGTCACCCCAGTTTTCTTGCAAGCTGGCGAGAAAGGCCGCGGCTTCGGAGGTGCGGGCGGCCAGAAAGTCGCGCGGTGTGAGCAGCAGTTCGAGTACGCCGTCTTTGAGAAGCGCGATGCGGGACGCCAGCATGAGGGCTTCGCGGACATCGTGCGTGACAAACAGCGCGGTCTTGCGGACGGTGCGGCGCAGGTCCAGAGAATGGCGCTGCAGCTCGAAGCGGGTGATGGGGTCAAGCGCGCCGAACGGCTCGTCGAAAAGCAGAAGCGGCGGATCGGCGGCAAGAGCGCGGGCAATTCCTACGCGCTGCTTCTGTCCACCGGAGAGTTGGCGGGGGTAGCGCTGGCGAAACTCGGCCGGCGCCAGGCCCACGGCTTGCAAGAGCACATCGACGCGCTCAGAGATGGTGGCGGGGGACCAGTTTTCGAGGCGCGGCACCAGGCCGACGTTGGCTTCCACGGTCCAGTGGGGGAACAGGCCGCCGTCCTGGATGACGTACCCCATGCGGCGGCGGAGGCGGATCGGGTCCCATTCGGCGGCGGGTTTGCCCTCGAAGTGGATAGCGCCGCCGGTAGGGCGGATCAGGCCGTTGACGGTTTTGAGCAGAGTGGTTTTCCCGGATCCGCTGCGGCCCAGCAGGACCACGGTTTCGCCTTCGGACACGGTGAGGCTGACGTCGCGCAGAATGGAGCGGCCGCCGAGCGTGCAGGAAAGGTTGCGTATTTCGAGCAGGGGCGCAGGCGACGCGGTTTTTTGTGAGGGTGCAGGTTCGGTCATGGCTGTTACACCTTGGCGGCGGCCAAAGGGACGCGGAGACAAAAGAACATTATGGCGGCAGCCAACTGGGCTGCTACGCCGAACACCACCAGCGCCATCACAGAGTGGTCGTAGAGCAGGCCCATGACGACGCTGCCCAGAAACCAGGCCACACCGTAAACGCCGTTGAAAGCGCCGAACGCGCTGCCGCGCTTGTTCATGGAGACCACCTGCGCGATGCCGGAACGCAGCGACGCATCCTGCGCGCCCAGGCCCGTCGCCCAGCAGCCAACGGCGCCAATGGCGGCGCCGGTGCCGCCGAGAAATCCCAGAGGCAGCGCCGCGAGCGAGATCAGAATGCCGAGCGAAAGGACGGGAAGCCCGAAGCGGTCGAACAGCCGTCCGAAGATCAGCGCGGTGATGCCGTTCACCGCCATAGCGCCCGAGTATAGCAGCGGGATGGCGGCAGGTTTGGCCAGCGCCATTTTCTGGAAGTGATAGGCGAGGAGCGGAAAATCCGCAAATCCGCAAGCCAGCAGCGCGGCCGCGGCCACGTAATACCAGAAGACTCGCGGAATAACCTGCGGACCCTTTTCCGGAGGCGGTGCGCCTTCCGCGGGGTAAGCCGCGCGGGCGGCCAGGAGGGCAGCCAAGGCCAGGACCGCGGGAATTCCCAAACGAAGAAAAGCGGGACCGAAAGTGTTGGATCCGGCTCCCGCGTCAGCCACCGCCACAGCCATGAGGAGCGGGCCGATCATAGCGCCCGTCTGATCGAACATGGCATGCAATCCGAAGCCCCAGCCATGGCCCACTACGTTGGTGGCCTGAGAGAGCAGGACATCGCGGGCCGGGCCGCGCAACGCTTTCCCGGTGCGTTCGGCGACCACCAGCAGCGCGGCCATCTGCCAGTTTCCGGCGAAGGCCAGCGCCGGTACGGCGATCAAATTGAGACCATAGCCCAGAATAGTGATGGTCCAATAGGCGCGGGTGCGGTCGGCAAAGCGGCCGGAAAAAAAACGCAGGCTGGCGGCCAGCATTTCGCCGAGACCGGCAATTAAGCCGACTTGCGCGGCGTTTGCGCCCAGGCCCTGCAGGAACGGGCCAATGATGCTGTGCGCGCCTTCGTACGTCATGTCCGCGAACAGGCTGACCACTCCCAGGCAAACAATGAAACGAATGGCGGCGGAGCGCCGCTGCCTCGGGTCGCTTGGGTCTCTTGGGTCTATGGAGCCGGCGTCCATTAGCGCAGCCAGTTCAGAATCAGGCTGGGTGTTTCGGGTCCTTCCAGGGTTTCCACCACCGAAAGCAGTCCCAGGAACAGCAGCAGGCCGACGGCGGCGTACTTGACGGTTTTCGGAGAAAGGCGCCGCTGGATCCATTCTCGAACTCCGGCACCGATGGATGCGGCCAGAGCGCCTTTGGTCACCATGGCGCAGACCGCGCCTATCCAAACCAACACCGGAGAGCCGAACCGCGCCGCCATGGTAGCCGCGGTGATTTGGCCGACGTCTCCCCACTCAGAGAAGAAGATGGCGGCAAATGAGACCATCACGGCGCGCGATGCGGGGTATTCCTTCTTCTCCTCTTTCCTCTCGGGCTTCCGCCACAGCGCGTAGGCGATAGCAAAGAAATTCACGGTGGTGATGGCCGCAACCAGCATGGGCGGCAGCGTGGAGATGGCTTTGCCCACCAGCACCGCCACCGCCATTTTGGCCATGAATGCGACGGCCATGCCGAACATGATGGGTGCGATGCGATAGCGGGTGGCGAGCACGCCAGTGGTATAGAGAAGCTTATCGCCCACGATTTCGGCGACAAATACGGCGCCATAGGTTGCGAACAGAATGGGCAGCATGCGCGTACCTGCTCGTACTACTTTTTCTTCGCCGGAGAGGATCCGCCAACCAGTCGATCGAGTTCCGTGAACAGGCCCTTGCCTTCAAAAATCGACTTGGTGATTTCGCTGTACTCGTACTCCCCTTTAATCATTCCGTTGGCGTCGATGAGGTAGATAGCCGGAAAGTCGAGGGAGTTTTTCCTGACGTAAGAGGCCATGGCTTGACCCTGATCGAAGAGTACCGGGTAGGTCACGTGGTGGCCGTTTACATATTGGATCATGGTGGTGGGGTTGTCCGGCGCGGTGACCATGGCAATGACCGCAATTTTTTCACCGTACTTCTGTTGTGCCTCTTTCAGGATGTTCGCGAAAAGAGCGCAATGCGGACATGTGGTCTGCATGAATTCCAGGATTACGAATTTGCCCCGATAGTCGGCAAGGTCATGCCACTGGCCTGTCGAGTCACTGAGGCAGAAACCGGGCGCGCGGCGCCCCTGGGCCGCTAAGAGCGCCGCGGCACAGAGCAGAATGGATATTATTTTTCGCATTGAGTTCACCTTAACACGGGCGGATTGATGCGAGTGAGTTGGGTTTATATTAACCGCAGAGACGCGGAGACGCGGAGGCAAACGCAGAGGAGGACCGACAAATCGATATGGCAATCTCCTTCTCTGCGTTTACTCTCTGCGTCTCTGCGGTAAAGATATGACTTCGGTCTAAAACAGCGCCTCAGCCCACTAGCTTTTTCAAAGACGCTTCATAGGGCGCACGGGCCACGCCCTTTTCCGTGATGATGGCGGTGACGTAACGGAAGGGCGTGACATCGAAGGCCGGGTTCATGACGGCCGTGCCTTCAGGGGCCACGCGGTGGCCGAGTACGTGGGTCACTTCATTGGCGGAACGCTGCTCAATAGGAATCTGGTCGCCCGAGGAAAGAGTCAGATCCAGCGTGGAAATCGGAGCGGCCACGAAGAACGGCACATTGTTTTCCTTGGCCAGCACGGCGACCGAATAGGTTCCTACTTTGTTGGCGACGTCGCCATTGGCAGCGATCCGGTCGGCCCCCACCACCACGCAGCCGATGCGGCCGGAGTGCATGAAGTGGCCCGCCATATTATCGGTGATGAGAGTGGTCGGGATGCCATCCTGCTGCAGTTCCCAAACCGTCAGGCGCGCGCCCTGCAGGAAGGGGCGGGTTTCGTCGGCGAAAACGTCGATCTCCTTGCCGGACTCCCTCGCGGCGCGGATCACGCCAAGTGCCGTGCCGTAACCTGCAGTGGCCAGCGCGCCGGCGTTGCAGTGCGTGAGCACGGTTTTCCGGTCGGGCACCAGCGGCGCGCCATGGCGGCCGATGGCGCGGTTGATGGCGATGTCTTCCTCACGCACCAGTTGCGCCTCTTCCACCAGGCGCCGGCGGATTTCCGCAATTGGCTTGCCCTTCATGGAAAGATACAGCCGCTTCATGCGGTCAATGCCCCAAAAGAGGTTGACCGCGGTAGGGCGGGTTTCGGCGAGCGTGCTGCAGATGGTATCCACCTGGCTGTCGAGATCCCGCTCGCCGGCATGGAGCACGCCGATGGCAACCCCCATGGCAGCGGCCACGCCGATGGCGGGGGCGCCGCGAATGACCATATCGCGAATCGCCTTGGCGACTTCCTGATACGTACGGCAAGTCACGTACTCTTCTGTTAGCGGCAGGCGGGTCTGATCGATCATGACGACGCCTTCGGTGGTCCATTGTATTGTCTCTACCATTTGAGTTCACACGTTTCAACCGCTCTCTCACGATCGCGGCTACTAGTGCGGTATGTCCTTCCTTTGCGCGAACAGCGCCAGAAAACCCAGCGCATTATACGACGCGTGCATAATGGCCGATGCCCTGGTGGAACCGGTGCCTTGGCGCATCCAACCGAAAGTGGCGCCGGCAAGGGAGATCAGCACCACGTGGCGCCAGGAATTTCCGTACTCGGAGAAATGCAGAAGGCCGAATGGGAGCGCCGCGGCCAGAACGCCGGGGACGGTTCCCAAACTGCGAACCAGCAAAGGCTGCAGGAAACCGCGGAAAATCAGTTCCTCGCACACCGGCGCGAAAGCGATTCCGAAGATCGCCATCAGGATTATCGACGTGCGGTCTTTCAGCAAGTCCATCATCGGGTTGCTGCTGGTGGGCATCTGAAACAGATTGCTGACAATCGCCACCCCATAGGCCGCACTGAAGCCGGCGATCACTATCCACAGCAGCGGCATTCGTGGATTGGTCCAGGCCAGGGAGGCCCAAAACGGGCGTTCGTATTCCAGACGGAAGATCAACAGCAGCATGACGAAGAGAAGAACATAGAGGAGAACCTGCTCCGGCAGGAGTTCGGCTACGCGCAGCGCCGGATGAATGTGAATCATCCATAGCACCATCTTGACCAACCCGGCCGCCAGCAGCATGCAGGGAATAGTGAGGCCCGCGAACAGAAAGAAGTCGCCGTAGCTCCAGAAAGGGTAGGGCGCTTCAGGTTCGGGCGGCGGTGGAGCGAGTGGTTCCGGCCCGGGCTCAGGGGGCGCCGGCGGCTGCGCGTCGCTCATGCATCCCTTTCGATCAGCGCGGCCGCCAGCAGCGGCACCATCAACTCATGGTGGCCGGTTATGGCGTAACCCTTTCCAGCCGAGGCGCCGGTGGAAGCGGTGTGCGGCCGTTCAACCACGTTGACTCGCGGCCGGTAATGTTGCAGGAAATCAAAATTCGCGGTGGTGAAACCGGCTAATGCATGGCCCAGGTTGCGGACTGCCGAGATCACTTTGAGAAAGACCTCAGGCATCACCACCGCGGAACCGACGTTGAGATAGACGCCGCCTTCGTTCAGATCCGTTACGCAGGCGCAGAGCAGGCGGAAATCGCGATGCGAGGCCCTGCCGATGGCTGCGGGGTCGGCGGCAGGGTGAGTGTGCGGCGTGTCGGTGCCGATGGCCACGTGTACGGTGACCGGCGTGGCGTAGCGGTATGCCTGCAGAAGGAGGGAAGAGCCACCGGCGACAAGATCGCCGGCGCTACCAGCGTTACAGAGGCCTCGGCCCAGGGACTCACCCATGCCCAGGCCTTCTTTGTCCCCCTCGGCGATGGCCCGGTTCATTTCACGGCCGGTCTCCTCCGCGGCGCCGAAGCGGCCATCGGGCAGCACGGCTTCCACGTCTTCACTGGTGTGGCCGGCCAGCGCAATTTCGAAATCGTGGATGGCGGCCGATCCGTTCATGGCGAAGGCCGTAGCGTACCCGCGATGCATCAGGTCGATCAACACCGGCGCCAGCCCGCACTTGATGACATGGCCGCCCATGCCCCAGATGATGGCGCGGTTCCGGGCGCGCGCGGCGGCGATGGCGTCCACCACGGCGCGAAAGCCGTCGGCTGCCAGCAGGTGCGGCAGCGAATTCAACAGGCCGTCCACGCCGGAGCCCTTTTGATACACAGAAGCAAAATCCGTCGTCCGCACCTTGCCGCCGCGTTGCTTGAGACCGACCGTCGTGAGGTTCGCGAAATCGAGCGGACGCTTGGCGTATATACTGGCGTCTTTGCTCATGCGGCGTTACCGTTGCTCAACACCTTTCGCAGCGCCTCGGCGGTGTAGCTCTTCTTCGACCGGCTGACTTGTTCGGGAGTCCCGACAGCTACCACCTTACCGCCATATTCACCGCCGTCGGGGCCCAGGTCAATGATCCAGTCGGCGGTCTTCATCACGTCCGTGTTATGTTCGATCACGACCACGGTGTTGCCCAATTCCACCAGGCGCTGCAGCACGTCCAGCAGTTTGCGCACGTCGTCGAAATGCAGCCCGGTGGTGGGTTCGTCCAGCAGGTAGAACGTGCGGCCAGTCTGCCGTTTGCTCAGTTCCTTGGCCAGCTTGATGCGCTGCGCTTCGCCGCCTGAGAGCGTGGTGGAAGACTGGCCCAGGTGCACGTAGCCGAGACCCACATCGAGCAGCGTTTGCAGCTTGGCGCGGATCTGCGGAAAGTTTTCCATCAGCGGGAGGGCTTCTTCCACGGTGGCATCCAGCAGGTCGGCTATGGAATAGCCCTTGAATTTCACCTGCAGGGTTTCACGGTTGTAGCGGCGGCCGCGGCAAACATCGCAGGTGACGTAAACGTCGGGCAGGAAGTTCATTTCGATGCGCTTGAGGCCGTCTCCCTGGCAGGCTTCGCAGCGGCCGCCCTTGACGTTAAAGCTGAAGCGCCCGGGCTTGTAGCCGCGCTCCCGCGATTCCGGAAGCATGGCGTAGAGATCGCGAATCGGCGTAAAGAGACCGGTGTAGGTGGCGGGATTCGACCGCGGCGTGCGGCCAATGGGCGCCTGGTCGATGCGCACCACCTTATCGATATTCTCGATGCCCTGGATGGAATCGTGCGCGCCCGGCTCTTCGTGCGAACCATACACTTCACGGGCCAGCGAGCGGTAAAGAATTTCGTTCACCAGGGTGGACTTGCCGCTTCCCGAAACCCCCGTCACCACCGTCAGGACGCCCAACGGAATCTCCACGTCGATGTCCTTGAGGTTGTGCTGGCGCGCGCCGCGAATCGCCAGTTTCTTGCTGCCGGGTTTACGGCGCTCCGGCGGAATCGCGATCTCAAGTGCACCCGAAAGGTAACGGCCGGTGAGCGAATCGGGATTGCGCGCGATTTCCGCCGGCGAGCCCTGGGCCACCAGCACGCCGCCCAGCCGGCCGGCGCCGGGGCCCAGATCGATCACGTAATCGGCGCGTTCGATGGTTTCAGCGTCGTGCTCCACCACGAGCACGGTATTACCCATGTCGCGCAGGTGCTGGAGAGTTTCGAGCAGGCGGTTGTTGTCGCGCGGATGCAGCCCGATGGAAGGTTCATCGAGCACATACAGCACGCCGCGCAGCTTGGAGCCGATCTGCGTCGCCAGGCGGATGCGCTGCGACTCCCCGCCGGAGAGCGTGGCGGCGGAGCGTTCCAGGCTCAGGTAATCCAGACCCACATCGGACAGAAACTCAAGGCGCCGGCGGATTTCATCCACCACGCGCCCGGCGATTTGCTTTTCGCGATCGCCCAACTCCCAGTTGCGCACGGTCACCAGGGCGCGGGCGATGGGCATGGAAGTAAATTCGGAGATGGCGAAGCTCTTCACGCGCACCGCCAGGCTTGAGGGCCGCAGACGCTTGCCGTGGCAGGCAGGGCACTCCGCCGGAGACATGTAGTCCGTGAGCCATTCTTTGTAGGCGTCTGAAGATTCCCGGTAGGATTCATCCAGAATGCCGAGAATGCCTTCGAAGCCGTCGCCGCCCGCCAGCAGCAGATCGCGCGCTTTCTTGGGAAGGTCCTCGAAAGGCTTCTTCAAATTGATGCGCGAGCGTTTGGCGAACTCCTCCAACTGCTGCTGCATGGCCCAGGAGCCGGCGCCCGGCCCAAGACCGCCATCGAGCAGCGGCTTGGCGGGATCGACGATCACCTTGGCGGGATCGAAAGTCCATTTGCTGCCCAAGCCGTGGCACTCCTCGCACGCGCCGTAAGGACTGTTGAACGAAAAGGAACGCGGCTCCAGCTGCGGGATGCTGGCGCCGCACTCGGTGCAGGCCAGTTTCTGCGAATACAGCCGCTCTGCGCCGTTGACCACGGCAATCAGCACCAGCCCGTTGGCCAGTTTGGTGGCGGTTTCGATGGAGGCTTCCAGGCGCTTTTCGATGCCGGGCTTGACCAGCAACCTGTCCACCACCACTTCAATGGTATGGTTCTTACGTTTGTCGAGCGGTATATCCTCGTCGAGCGACCGCAGCACGCCATCGATGCGCGCCCGCACGAAACCCTGGCGGGCCAGTTTGTCGAGATCCTTTTTATACTCGCCCTTGCGGCCCCGCACAATGGGCGCCATCACCATGATGCGGTCCTCCGGCTTCAGCGCCAGCACGTGCTGAAGAATCTGCTCGGTGGTCTGCTGTGAGATCTGGCTGCCGCAGACGGGGCAATGCGGCACACCGATGGAGGAGTACAGCAGGCGCAGGTAATCGTAAATCTCGGTGATGGTGCCTACCGTGGACCGCGGGCTGCGGCTGGTGGTTTTCTGCTCGATGGAGATGGCGGGGCTGAGGCCGTCAATGGAATCCACGTCGGGCCGCTCCATCTGGTCCAGAAACTGGCGCGCGTAGGTGGAAAGTGTTTCTACATACCGCCGCTGCCCCTCGGCGTAAATGGTATCGAAAGCCAACGAGGATTTGCCGGAGCCGCTCAGACCAGTGATCACGGTGAGAGTGTTGCGCGGAATCTCGATATCGATGTTCTTTAAATTGTGCTGGCGCGCGCCATGCACGGTGATCCGGTCCAGCATAGTGAGTCTAAGGTTGGAGGGGTGAACTCCTTATTGTCTCTCGCTTGTGCCGCTTCTGCAAATTGCGCTATAACAAACGCAGCGATGGTTAAGTGCGGTCAGTGCGGGGGTAAGCTACGGCGGGTGCACCGGACATTCTTCGAGCGCTTCAATTACATGGCGATTTATGAGTGCACAAAGTGCGAACGCGAGGAGTCTGTGCCACGCCGTTTCCGCTACCATCTGGGACCCGCGTGCCGCTGCCCGGTGTGCGGGACGTACCGGGTGGTGCGGCTGAAAGAACGCGACAGGATCGATGGCTTGCATACCGGGTTTCTAAACTTGCTGGAACGGTTGGTGGGCGGCAGGCTGCACCACTGCCGGTGGTGCCGTATGCAATTTTACGACCGCCGGAAGCTGGCAAGCGAGATCCAAAGCCCGAAGCCGCCGGAGGATTCCCCGGCAGTTTCGGCGGCCGCCGGCACCGAACCGGCAAAGTAGGGTGCTGCTCACCGTTGAATCTCAAGACGCCGGCAAACGGCTGGACCAGATGCTGCACGAGCGCCTGCCCGAATTCAGCCGCTCCCGCATTCAGGATTGGATCAAGGCCGGCCATGTGCTGGTGCACGGGTCCGCAGTGCTGGCCTCCAGCCTGGTGCGGGCTTCTTACCTGGTACGCGCGGGCGATGCCATCGATGTGGCGCCGGCCGAAGCCGCCGCCGCTGAACGCCACACCCGAAGCCATTCCGTTGACGGTGCTCTACGAAGACGCAGACGTGGTGGCCATCGACAAACCGGCCGGCATGGTGGTGCACGCGGGCGCGGGCGTTCATTCCGGAACCCTGGTGAACGCCCTGCTGCACCGGTTCGCGGAGCTCTCGGGGGTCGCCGGAGCGCTGCGGCCGGGAATCGTCCACCGGCTTGACCGCTTCACCAGCGGCGTGCTGCTGGTGGCGAAGAACGACGCGGCCCACAGACGGCTGGCGGAGCAGTTTTCGGGCCGGCTGGTGGAAAAGGTATACCTGGCGCTGGTGCACGGCCACGTGAAACCCGAAAGCGGGCGCATCGAACGGCCCATCGCGCGCGATCCGCGGCATCGCACGCGCATGACGGCGCGGCAGGCGGCGGGGCGCGCGGCATGGTCGGAATACCGTGTGCTGCGGCGATTCGAGCGATTCACGCTGCTGGAGGTGCGGATTGGAACGGGGCGCACCCACCAGATCCGGGTACACCTGTCGAGCATCGGCCACCCGGTGGTTGGCGACACGCTGTATGGAGCACCGGCGAAGATCGATGGGCAGCCTCTGCTGGGCCGTTTCTTTCTGCACGCGCACCGGATTCGCTTCCAGCAGCCATCCACGAAAGAGGAGATTTCAGTGGTTGCGCCGCTGGCGCCGGAACTGGAGGAATGGCTTCAGGGTTTGCGGTAACGCCGGCGATCTGGTCGCCGGTGGTTTTGAGACCGGCGGCCGAGACCGCCGGCGTTACCGCGCCTTGTAGCCGGTGGTGTTGGCTTGAACGAAAACCGCGCGATCTTGTCGCCGATGGTTTTGGCTTGACAGAAACCGATCTGGTCGCGGCCGTTACCGCACGCTATAATCAGAGCCATATGAAAGCCTGGGGTGCTTTGTGCGCCATCACTGTGCTGGGGATCGCCGTGTGGGCCGCCCAGCAGAAACCGGCCCAGCAGCCGCCGGCTCAAGCCGTGCCGAGCGACGAGCCTACTCGCATCCAGGTGGATGTGACGCGCGTCAGCATGCTGTTTACCGTCACCGACCGTAAGGGCCGCTTCGTCACGGACCTGTCCAAGGATGATTTCGAAGTCATCGAAGGCAAGAAACCGCAGACCATCCAGGAGTTCACGGCGGAATCCGACCTGCCGCTGCGCCTGGGGATCCTGATCGATACCAGTAACAGCATTCGCGACCGCTTCAAGTTCGAACAGGAAGCCGCCAGCGAGTTCGTCAAGAGCGTGGTTCACTCCAACCAGGACAAAGCCATGGTGGTCAGGTTCGACACCTCCGCCGAACTGGTGTCCGATCTGATCGGCGATACCGATAAGCTGGACCGGGCCATTCGCGACCTGCGTCCCGGCGGCGGCACGGCTCTCTATGACGCCGTTTTTTACGCTTGCCGCGACAAGCTTTCGCAGGATCAGCCCAGGCACAAGTTTCGGCGGGCGATCGTAATTGTCAGCGACGGCGACGACAACCAGAGCCACTACACGCGCGACCAGGCGCTTGAACTGGCGCAGAAGGCCGACGTGGTGATGTACGCCATCTCCACCAACATCTCGCGTACCGAGACGGACGGCGACAAGATTCTGAAATATTTTTCGCAGGAGACCGGCGGACGCGCCTTCTTCCCCTTCAAAGTGGAAGACCTGGAACAGTCCTTCGAAAACATCGCCAACGAACTGCGCCACCAGTACAACATCTCGTACCGGCCCGAGCCGCTCAGGACCGACGGCCTCTTCCACACCGTGGAAGTGCGGGTCAAGGGCCGCAAGGAACTACAGGTGCACGTACGAAAAGGTTACTACGCCCCCAAGATGTAAGGGGATGTTGTAACGCCGGCGCTACCCGTCACATCTCCAGCTTGCCTTGAAACATCAGGTCCTTTACCTTGAATTCCACTTCGCGTTCCGGAAAATTCAGCCCAGGCAGATATAGCCGGAAAGTCACCGTCTTGTCCGAAGGCTTCACTTCCCGGTTGAAGATCAGGCGCAGAACGGGGTCGGTCGGCGTGGGTGGGAAGTGGCCTACGAACTTGTAAGTCTTGCGGCCGATCACCATTACCGACTCTTCTTCCATCCGCTTGTCTTCCTGCGCATTACCCAGGCCCTTGAGCGTGGGGTAAGTGATGGCCAGAACGAACTGGCGCTCGCGGTTCTCCCGCAGATACGCCACGTAGTCAGGGTCGGCTTCGGGCATCCGGCTGGTATTCTTGTTCATTCGCAGCCGCAATTCGGTCTCGGCCATTTCTTCGGGCGCGGCCGTGGCGAAGTAGGCTGTTACCTCGGGAGCCGGTTCCACAGCCTGGGCCCAGGGGCTGTCGCGCCGGATGGTGTCAATTTCGGCATCGGTCCATCGTTCCGGCGGCTTGGCCTCCCAGAAAGGTTGCGCCAGGAAAAAGAGCAATGGCAGCAGCGCGCGCATAATATACATTTAATATGCCAGTAATCCGGCGTGGTGTACCAGCGGACTTGGCGGATATCGCCGCGATTCAGGCGGCCAGCCCGGAGGCGCCCCAGTGGAATGTCGCGGATTATCTGCAGTATGACCTGCTGGTGGCGGTCAGTGGAACTCAAGTGAACGGGTTTTTGGCGTTCCGCACGGTGGCGGAGTCTGAACGGGAGATCCTCAACCTGGCGGTGGCGCCCGGTTTGCGCCGGCATGGGATCGCCCGTGAGCTGTGGAAGAGCCTATTACCAGGGTTCACTGGTACTGTTTACCTGGAGGTACGGGAGACCAACCAGGCGGCTCGAAATCTGTACAATTCCCTGGGTTTTGAAGAACTTAGCCGACGTCCGGCGTACTATTCCTCGCCTTCGGAAGCCGCTATTGTCCTTAAGTTTCATTCATGTTAAGGTGGCCTTAGACGGTGATGCCGTCAGGAAAAGAAAATACGATAGAGATTACCCACCGAGCCTTCTTTCCGAACCCAACCGACTCGGCGCGGCAACCTCACTGGGAGGAATTGCCCAATATGGAACGGAACGCACAAGAAGAATTGAAAGCGCATCTGATGACGACGAACGAGGAGTTTCGCCAGCTGGCCAGCCAGCATTTGGAATATGCCAAACAGCTGGACAGTCTGGAATCGCTTCCCCATCTGACTTACGACCAGGAGTTGGAGGAGACGCGGTTAAAGAAAATGAAGCTCCGGTTGAAAGATCAGATGGAAGCGATCATGAGCCAGTGCCGGTCTCAGCAGGTCGCTTAACGTCGGGTGCGCTTAGTAGCGGTAATCGCTTTTCGCCCGGTCCCGTTCGCGGGGCCGGGCTTTTTGATTTCTGGGCCGGTTTATTTTAGCCCGGCATTTTTCAAACCCCATGGATCCTGAACCCGAACCAGTCCGCATCCCCATCACCGATGTTTTCGACCTGCACAGCGTGCCGGCGCAGGATGCGAAAGCCGTGGTGGAAGAATACCTTCAAGAGGCGTACCGCCTGGGATTCCGCGCGCTGCGCATCATCCACGGCCGCGGCATTGGGGTGCAGCGGGAAATGGTGCGCTCCGTACTGGCGGGCACCGAATTTGTGGCGACCTTCCAAGATGCGCCTGCCGAAGCCGGGGGATGGGGCGCCACCATTGTGACCCTCCGTTAAGCCGGCGCCCTGCCCTTCCCCCCTGCCACGTCCGGCATTCCTACGCCATTTCGCTACTTAGATATTGTGAAGAATTAAACCGGCTGCCTTTATGTACTTTTAATCCCGGAATGCACGATAATGGGTGACTCGGAGGCCCCATGCAAGGTGTGTTACGGGCGGGTTCCGCCCCTCGGCTGGTTCGCCGTGGCGTGCCGCGTCCACTTATATTCGCTGTTTTTCTGATGGCTATCTTTGCGGCTTCAGCCTTTTCCCAGGCCCAGATCCTTTTTCTCTCCCGGACCGCCTCCACTATAGGGGCCCCGGGCTTCACCCTCGTGGTACAAACCAACGAATTCGGCAGTGATACCACCCCGCAGGTCTTTTTCGACACTACCCCCCTCGCGACCAGTAACCCGACCACCGATCCCACGATATTTCAGGCGATAGTTCCCGCTAACTTGCTCACCGCCCTGGGAACTTTCCCGGTTACAATGCACACTGACGTTGGCGCGTCTAACGCCATAAACTATTCGGTTCTTCCAGCACCAGTCATTACAAGCTTCATCCCGGTCAGCTTTACCGCGACCAATCCTGGTCCGTTTCTTCGTATTCTGGGTGCCAATTTTGTTACTAACGGTTCTATTAATGATACGGTCATGTGGGACACCACGCCGTTTTTCTCGGTTTCTGTTCAAACCGGAGAAATATCCTCCGGCGTACCTCTCTCCGTCTTCACTGTGGGAACACACACTATCACGATCGTCACAGATGATGGAGTAACATCGAACGCGCGCCAGATCACGGTTAACCCTGCTCCCACCCTGACTTCGCTCAGCCAGAATGTCAGTACCGCTACAGCCCCCACGTTCACGCTCAGGCTGAATGGAACCAATTTCGTCACGGGCATGACGGTGTTTTGGAACGTGGGCGAGTCTAGCACGGCTTTGACCATGACCGGCCTGACGCCGACGCAGATTTCGGCCACCGTGCCCGCGGCCCTGGTTGCGGCCCCGGGGATTGCAGCGCTCAATATCGTTGCGCCGGACGGCGTGTCTACTGAGGGCCAGGCGTATACAATCGTCCCCGTTCCGGTCATCTCAAGTGTGACCCCGAACACCATCACCGCGGGGCATGCCCAATTCCTGTTGGACGTGAGCGGCAGCCAGATCCCCCCGAACTCCATTGTCCGGTGGAATGGCGCGAATCGGCCCACCGTTACCGTGAACTCCGGCACCCAGCAGGCCACGATTCCGGCTAGTGACGTTGCGGCTGCGGGCACGGCCACCGTCACTCTCGTCAGTTTCGACGGCGTGTCTTCGAACGGCCTGCCCTTCACCATCACTGCCGGCCCTGCCATCATCGGTTTCAGTCCCGCGTCGCGCAGCGCCGGCCAGGGGCAGTTCACGTTGACCATCAACGGCGCCAATTTCGTGGCCGGCGATACCGTTACCTGGAACGGCGGCGGCCTGGCGATTACCTCGCTCACAGCCAACCAGATTCAGGTTACGATTCCAGCTGCGCTCACTCAAAATCCCGGTACGGCGCAGATCGCGGTGATCAGCCCCGACGGCGCTCCCTCGGGCAATTCGCCCTATAGCGTTGGTACCGTTCCCACCCTCACCAGCATCAGCCCGGCCTCCCACACCGCCACATTTGGAACCTTCACCCTGACCCTCAACGGAGCCAATTTCGCCAGCGGCATGACGGTTAACTGGCTCAATGGGAGCACCAATACGCAATTGGCGATTGCGAGCCTGACGGCAACTCAAATCACGGCGACAGTGCCCGCCGCCCTGATCAGCGCCTCTGGTTTGGCGACCGTGACCGTGGCCACAGCGGACGGCGCAGCCTCTGGCGGAGCCACCTTTACCATCAATCGGGTTCCGGCCATCACCAGTCTGAACCCCGCTTCGCACACTGCCGGAGCGGCTGCGTTCACGCTGACGGTGAACGGCACGGACTTCGTCAATGGTGTGACGACAGTGAACTGGAAAGGGTCCCCGCGGGCCACCACGTTTGTAAGCGCCACGCAGTTGACTGCCGCCATTTCCGCCGCGGACGTTGCCGCTGCGGGCACGGCCACCGTTACTCTCATCAATGTCGACGGCGTGTCTTCGAATGGCCTGCCGTTCACAATCAGCGGCACTCCCGCCATCACCAGTTTCAGTCCGGCGTCGCGCAGCGCCGGCCAGGGGCAGTTCACGTTGACCATCAACGGCGCCAATTTCGCGGCCGGCGATACCGTCACCTGGAACGGCGGCGGCCTGGCGATCACGTCGCTCACGGCCAACCAGATTCAGGTTACGATTCCGGCCGCGCTCACTCAAAATCCCGGTACGGCGCAGATCGCGGTGATCAGCCCCGACGGCGCTTCCTCGGGCAATTCGCCCTATCGCCGTTGGTACCGTTCCCACCCTCACCAGCATCAGCCCGGCCTCCCACACCGCCACATTTGGAACCTTCACCCTGACCCTCAACGGAGCCAATTTCGCTAGCGGCATGACGGTCAACTGGCTCAATGGGAACACCAATACGCAATTGGCGATTGTGAGCCTGACGGCAACTCAAATCACGGCGACAGTGCCCGCCGCCCTGATCAGCGCCTTTGGTTCGGCGACCGTGACCGTGGCCACAGCGGACGGCGCAGCCTCTGGCGGAGCCACCTTTACGATCAATCGGGTGCCGGCCATCACCAGCCTCAACCCCGCTTCGCGCACCGCGGGAGCGGCTGCGTTCACACTGACGGTGAACGGCACGGGCTTCGTCAATGGCGGGACGATAGTGAATTGGAACGGGTCCCCGCGGGCTACCACGTTTGTAAGCGCCACGCAGTTGACCGCCGCCATTTCCGCCGCGGACGCTGCCGCTGCGGGCACGGCCACCGTTACTCTCATCAATGTCGACGGCGTGTCTTCGAATGGCCTGCCCTTTACCATCACTGCCGGCCCAGCCATCACCAGTTTCAGTCCGGCGTCGCGGAGCGCCGGCCAGGGGCAGTTTACGTTGACCATCAACGGCGCCAATTTCGCGGCCAGCGATACCGTCACCTGGAACGGCGGCGGCCTGGCGATCACGTCGCTCACGGCCAACCAGATTCAGGTTACGATTCCGGCCGCGCTCACTCAAAATTCCGGTACGGCGCAGATCGCGGTGATCAGTCCCGACGGCGTATCCTCCGGCAATTCGCCCTACGCCGTCGGTGCCGTTCCCACCCTCACCAGCATCAGCCCGGCCTCCCACACCGCCACATTTGGAACCTTCACCCTGACCCTCAACGGAGCCAATTTCACCAGCGGCATGACGGTCAACTGGCTCAATGGGAACACGAATACGCAATTGGCGATTGTGGGCCTGACGCAACTCAAATCACGGCGACAGTGCCCGCCGCACTGATCAGCGCCTTTGGTGCGGCGACCGTAACGGTGGCCACAGCGGACGGCGCAGCCTCTGGCGGAGCTACCTTTACGATCAATCGGGTGCCGGCCATCACCAGCCTCAACCCCGCTGCCCGCACCGCGGGAGCGGCTGCGTTCACACTGACGGTGAACGGCACGGGCTTCGTCAGCGGCGCGACGATAGTGAACTGGAACGGATCCCCGCGACCGACTACGTTTGTGAGTGCCACACAGTTGACCGCCACGATTTCCGCCGCGGACATTGCCGCTGCCGCCACTAACAACGTTACGGTGGTGAACAGCGATGGAGTCGGTTCCACCGCCAGCCCATTCACGGTTACTCAGGGTCTTACCCTCACCAGCCTGAACCCCAGTTCGCGTACCGCGGGCGCGGCGGCCTTTGCTTTGGCAGTGAACGGTACTAACTTCGTCAACGGCGATATCGTCAACTGGAACGGCACGCCGCGCACCACCACCTTTGTCAGCGCCACCCAGTTGACTGCGGCGATTTCAGCCAGCGACATTGCCGCTCCTACGACGGCCAACGTCAGGGTAGTGACCCCGGATGGAGTGACTTCGAATGCCGGGGTTTTCACGGTGAATGGAGTGCCCCATATCACCAGCTTGAACCCCGCTTCGCACACCGCGGGCGCGGCTGCATTCACTTTGACGGTGACCGGCACTAACTTCGTCAACGGCATGACCGTGAACTGGAACGGCACGCCGCGCAGCACCGCCTTTGTCAGCGCCACCCAATTGACTGCCGCCATTCCGGCCGCGGATGTTGCCACAACGGCCACGGCTAACGTCACGGTGGTGGCGCGATGCGGTCGCGTCGAACATCGTTACTTTCGCCGTCGGTCCGGCGCTGGTCCTGAGCGCCATCAGCCCGAGCCTGCGCACGGCTACTGCCCCATCGTTCACCTTGACGGTGACTGGCTCCAACTTTGTCAATGGCGCGACAATCCAATGGAACGGCGCCGCGCAGAGCACCACCTTCGTCAGCGCTACCCAGTTGACCGCCCCCGTGCCAGCGGCATTGACCGCGCAGCCCGGCAACGCCCGGGTAACGGTTGTCTCGCCGGACGGGGCCAGTTCCAATCAGCTGCCGTTCGTAATAGCCCCAGTACCGACAGTGACTAGCTTGAGCCCTCCGGCAGTGACTATCGGCACGGCCGCTTTTGTGCTGACTGTGACGGGCACTAATTTCCTCAACAACCAGGGGCCCAATGGGGGCTCGCAGGTGGTTTTCGGCGGGACGCAACTGGCCACCACATTCGTCAGCGCCACCTCGCTCCAGGCAGCGGTGCCGGCAAACTCCATCAATGCGAGCAGATCGTTGAATGTAGCGGTAGTGGGCCCCGGTGGCGTATCCTCGAACAGCCGCGCCTTCAGCGTCAACGGAGCCCTGACTATCACGGGCGGTCCACTGACAACCCTGACTGTTGGCGTCCCCTACATCGGAAAGAACAGCGCCAACGGAGGCACGCTGCCATACGTCTGGAGCGCTGTGGGGCTGCCATCGGGCCTGACGATCAACCCGGCCACAGGTGACATCACGGGAACTCCTGCAAGCGGCGGTCCGTTCGCTATTTCCGTGACCGTAACCGATGCCAGCGGGCAAGCCGCGAGTGCCCGGTACAGCGTTGGTGCGATTACGCCGCCGCAGATTGTAACCGCAAGTCTGCCCCCAGGCAAGGTGGCCGTGGCGTATGCCGCTTCCTTTGCAGCCACCGGGGGAAGCTCGTCATTCACCTGGTCGCCGTCAGATGGCCTCCTGCCGGATGGGCTTTCACTCTCTACCAGCGGATACCTCACCGGCACGCCAACCAAACCCGGCATCTTCAACTTCGGCGTGCTGGCCAAGGATTCCACCGGTTTGACCGCCAGCAAGGGTTTCTCCGTGCTGATTCAGGCGGCGCCCCTGGTGTTGACAGGCAGCGCCAGCGATACTACTGTCGGCGCTACGCTTTCCATTACCTTTGGCGCCACCGGCGGCATCCCGCCTTACAGGTTCGGCCTGAGCGGAGCGGTTCCACCCGGCTCTTCGTTTTCGGGGGCGACGCTCTCGGGAACGCCTAGCTCGACTGGCACCTTCGCTTTCTCTGTCTCGGTAACGGATAGCGCCGGCACCACAACCGCCAGGAGCTTCTCGATTACGGTCGGCCCAGCCACCCTGGCCGTCACGGGCACTTTGGGTGACGGGCAAGTAGGCGTGGCATATTCTGCGAAACTGGGCGCCACCGCCGGCACGCCTCCTTACCAGTTCTCAGGCAGCGGTGGACCGGCGGGGCTGAGCTTGTCGAGCGACGGTACCCTGAGCGGCACGCCCACGGCCGACGGACAGTTTACGCTGAGCGTGACTGTCACTGACGCGACGGGCGCCAAGGCTACTCGAAGTTTGTCCATTACCATCATTCCGGCGGCGCTGGGCATCACTACCGTGAGCCTGCCGAATGGCGCCGTTAACGCCGCCTACTCCGCCGCCATCACCGCAACCGGCGGGGTGAAGCCGTACACCTTTACCATCGGCGGCTTGCCGGATGGCGTCACTGCGGGCGCGGATGGCTCAATCAGCGGCACGCCGAAATCCGCGGGCCCTTTTACCATCACCGCTACGGTGAAAGATGCCACCGGCAAAACGATTAACCAATCGTTCAATATCACCATTGCCGTCGCATTAGCCCTGACCGCCTCGGCAAACAACGGCACGGTTGGCGCCGCATATTCGGGAAGCGCCGCGGCTTCCGGGGGAGTGCCGCCCTACACGTATTCCGCCAGCGGCTTGCCGGCCGGCCTGAGCATCGCAGCAGGCACCGGCGCCATATCGGGAACCCCCACCGCGCCGGGCACCGCGTCCGTGACGGTCACTGTGAAGGACAACGCCGGCACCATCGCCACCAGAAGCTTGCAGGTGATTATCGGACTGCCGGCCGCACCACCCGTCACCCTTAGCGGCGTTATCAACACGGGGACACCGGCAGTGCCGCAAAACGTGCAAGTGGTGCTCGGAAACCCGTACCCGCTGGACGTGGCGGTGACTCTCACTCTCACTTTCACTCCCGACACCGGCGCTGACGATCCCACGGTGGTCTTCTCGACCGGCGGGCGCACCGCGCGCTTCATCATCCCGGCCGGCACCGCCGTTGCGCCGTCCAATGTCGGGGTGCAGACCGGAACCGTGTCCGGCGCTATCACGATCACAGGGCAGCTGGTGGCGGGAGCCATCGACATCACACCCACGCCTGCGCCAACCAGCACGATCCGCATCGCTGCCGGGCCGCCGGTGGTTACCACGGTAACGGCCACGCGCAACAGCACGGGTTTCACGGTGGTGATCACGGGCTACGTGACCGATCGCGAAATCACGCAGGTGAGCTTCACGTTTACGCCAGCACCGGGCTCTACTCTGCAGACCGGCTCCATCACAATTCCCGCGGACAGTCTGTTCGGGCAGTGGTATTCCAGTCCGGCCGCCAGCGCTTTCGGCAGCCAGTTCACCTTTACCCAACCATTCACGGTGCAGGGCAGTTCGCAGTCGATCGGCTCGGTCACAGTGACCCTGGTCAACAAGGTGGGCTCTTCCGCAGCCGTCACCGCAAACTTGCAGTAGTGCGTGGTGAGTCAAGCTTTGGATTAACCGCAGAGACGCGGAGACGCTGAGCAAAGCGCAGAGAGAGCAACTGAGGCTTGGCCTTGCGGACAGTGGGTCTCCTCTGCGTTTTGCTCGGCGTCTCTGCGGTAAAGAGGGAAGCATCGAGTCTGGTACACTATACACATGCGACGTACAAATCTTGTGTTAGATGACCAACTCCTGGAGCAGGCCACCAGGGTTCTGGGCGCCAAGACCTATTCCGCCGCAGTCAATACCGCTCTGGCGGAAGTGATCCGCCTCAAGAAGATTCAAAGCCTTCCCCGTTTTTTTGGCGCGGGTATTTGGGAAGGCGACCTCGCCTCCATGCGGGAGGACCGCCCTCGTCGCGGCCGTTCGGCCAAATGATCCTGGTCGATACTTCGGTGTGGATTGGGCTGATCGCAGGTCGTAAAGGCGTCACCGTGCGGGAGGAAGATCTTTCCAATTTCGTGACCTGCGGTCCGGTGGTCCAGGAAATCCTCCAGGGGCTTCGGCCCGGGTTGGCCAGCGAAGCTTTTCGCGAGGCGTTTCTGGCGATACCGGTTTTGAGCGATCCTGTTCCGCTGGCGCTGTATCTTTCGGCAGCCGATATTTATCGCCAGGGCCGCAGAAAAGGATTGACCATCCGGTCCTCCGTCGATTGCCTGATCGCCGCAATTGCCATCGAGAATGCGGTTCCCGTCTGGCACCGGGACCGCGATTTCGAAGCCATCGGACGATTCACTTCCTTAGAAACCGTGTAGCTGATTACCGGTTCACCAGCGCTCGCGCTTCCCAGCCCGCCGAAACCTTCTTGATGCGCTCCACCGCCTCCATCAGGTTGGCCAGTGAATTGGCGTAGCTGAACCGGATGTAGCCGTCGCCCGATTCGCCGAAGGATCCCCCATTCAGACCCGCCACGCCGGCCTCATGCAACAGGAAGTCGGCCAGTTCCTTGGAGCTCATGCCGGTTCCGGTGACGTTTGGGAAGGCGTAGAAAGCGCCGCCGGGCATGGCACAGCGGAACCCCGGCACTTCGTTGAGGCCCGCCACAAAGGCTTCGCGGCGCCGGCGGAACTCCGCCACCATCGCGTCCACACAATCGCGCGGCCCGGTGAGGGCGGCAATGCCGGCGCGCTGCGTGAAACTGGCGGTGCAGGAATTCGAATTCACCATCAGTTTGTTCACGGCATCCACCAGCCACTCCGGCATCACCCCGTATCCCAGGCGCCAACCGGTCATGGCATGAGTCTTCGAAAAGCCGTCCAGGATGATGGTTTTCTCCAACATCCCGGGGAATGACGCGATCGAAGCAGGAGGCTCGCCGTAATAAATCTCCGAATAGATCTCATCGCTCAGCACCATCACGTCCCGTTCGCGCAGCATCTCCGCCAGCGCGGCCAGGTCCTGCTTGGGGATGACGCCGCCGGTCGGATTCTGGGGCGAATTGAGGATCACCATTTTGGTGCGGTCCGACAGGAGGCCGCGGAAGCGGTCAAGGTCAAAGGAGAACCCACGGCTCTCTTCGAGCGGTATCGGAACCGGTTTGGCGCCCAGGAACCGGATCATGGATTCGTAAATCGGGAAGCCGGGATTCGGATAGATCACCTCATCGCCCGGTTCGAGAAGCGCCATCATCGGAAAGAAGATGATGGGCTTGGCTCCAGGCACCACAGATACCTGTTGCGGCGAAACCTGGATTCCGCGCGTGCGCGCAACGTGAGCCGCGATGGCCTCGCGCAACTCAGGCAGCCCCTGCGGGGGGCCATAGTGGGTCCAGCCATCGTCCAGCGCCTTCTTGGCCGCTTCGATGACATGCGGCGGACTGGGAAAATCAGGCTCGCCGATTTCCAGGTGAATCACATTGCGGCCCTGCGCTTCGAGCGCGCGGGCACGCACCAACACGTCGAAGGCCGATTCGACGCCGATTCGAGTCATTCGCTCCGCGAGTTTCATGTTAGCTTTTCGGTACTCCTTCACTTGCCGAGCACACCCAGCGAGCGCAGCCACTCCTCCGCACGCTTGGGCCAGGTGGTGACCAGGTTGGCCGAGGGCCGGAGACCGTATCCGTGGCCGCCGGCCGGATAGAGGTGCATTTCGGCGGGTACTTTGGCTTTTCGCAGCGCGGCATAGTAGAAGAGACTGTTTTCCACACGGACGCCGTCGTCCTCGGCCTGAACCAGGAAAGTCGGCGGCGTTTCCGCCGTGAGCTTCAACTCGGGCGCCACCGTGTCGCCATCCTCTTTGACGGTGAGGTATGCAGGGTAGATAAGGAGCGAGAAATCAGGACGGCAACTCAGCGCGTCGGCTTCATCCACGGCATCGTAGGTTCGGTGATCGAAGTTCGTGCTCACGGCCGCGGCGAGATGTCCGCCTGCGGAGAAACCGACCACGCCGATGCGCTTGGGATCGAGCCCGAGCGCGCCCGCCTGCTTGCGCACCATGCCCACAGCGCGCTGCGCGTCCTGCAGCGGCGCAGCCCATTTCGACTGACCGGCGCGCACCGGTACGCGGTACTTCACGAGGATGCCGGTAATGCCAATCGAGTTGAGCCACTCGCAGATTTCGGTGCCCTCCAGGTCCAGCGCGAGAATGGAATAGCCGCCTCCCGGGAAAACCAGCGCCGCGGCGCCCGTGGCTTTCTCTTTCGAGGGCCGGTACACGGTGAGGGTCGGAACGCTGACGCCGCCAAGCCGGATCACGCTGCGTCCGCCGACGAGCGCGCCGCCTGGTCCCGTTGTGTCCTTTTCCGGCCCGATATCTGCGGTCTCGCCCGGCGCGGTCTTCGGCCAAAGAGGGATGGCGTGGTCGGCGGCGGATGAAACCGAGTTCAGAATAACGAGAGCCAGAAGGACGCGGACGGTGCGCATGGTTTACCTCACTGCATGGCGATCCAGAAAGAACGATTAGACCACAGAACTTATTTGTAGACCACAGAACTCACTTAAAGATCGCGAGGTTGATGGCGTCGGCCATGGCCTGGTATCCGGCATCGTTGGGGTGCAGGTGGTCGCCGGGGTCAAACTCGGCGCGGATGCGCTTGGGGTTGGCGGTTTCATGCGTGGCGGCATCGAAATCCACCACAGCGTCATAGGCGCCGCTGGTGCGAATCCACTGGTTGAGGGCTTCGCGGGCAGCTTCGCCGGCCTCGCGGGCGTAGTTGGCGCCCTCGTACGGCGTGAGCGTGCAGCCGATGGCCTTGATGCCGTGGGCGTGCGCCATTTCGATGATTTGTTTATGTCCGGCGATGAGATCATCGGCGGTGACCGCCTCTTCGGGCGCCACAGTGCCGTGGCCGATGTCGTTGATGCCTTCGAGGACCATCACCCATTTCACGCCAGCCTGGCTCAGGACGTCGCGATCGAAGCGGCCCAGCGCGCTCACGCCGCTGACGTCCCGCAGTACGCGGTTGCCGCCGATGCCCATATTGATCACGGCGATGTGGGCGGTATCTTTTTTGGCGGCCAGGCGCGCGGCCAGCAGGGCCGGCCAACTGTGGTTGGATTCGTTGGAAGAACGGGCGCCATCGGTGATGGAATCGCCATAGGTGACAATGGCCGCGGCGGCAGCCGGAGCCAGCACTTCAATGCCTGACAGGTAGTAGTAAGACTGTGTGGTAACGGCGTTGGGCAAGGACGGCTGCGCGGTGACGTCGCCTTCCTGAATGTAGGTAGTGTGCAGGCCGGTGGAGTGCGTTGTCGGCGGGCCGGATTCGGCGGAGAAGAAGAGGCTGACGGCGAGATCGGCCAGGGGCGCGAAGGTGAGATCCACCGGGTCGCTCAAAAGCACGACGCCGGGACCGATCGTGAAGCCGGGCTTGCCGTTGAACATCAGCGCCTTGTCGGAGCCCGCAACGATTTCGGAATCTTTGCTGCGAAGCGCGATGTGCGCGGCGGCGATGGAGACGGGGAGGCTACCGAAGGCATTGGACAGCTTCACGCGGAGGCGATGTCCGCCGATGCTGGCACGCACCATCATGCGCACGGTCTGGTTGGCGAATCCGCGAGGACCGACAGGGCCGCGCTGGGCAGCGGCCGGCGCGGCCGCCGCCACAGCAGGCCGGGGCGCAGCGTACAGATTCTCCGCGGTGCCCCAGGTGCCCACCCAATGTTCCGAATTCTTTTTCTGGGCCTGGGCCGCCGTGAAGAGTCCCGCATGCGCCAGGACCAGCAACAGGGTCAATCGCAGCTTCATTCAACAATTTCCTCCAAGCTGTCGATTATAGCTGGTGTCCCGCCACACCGGAGTATCTGGAGAGTTCGGAACTTTTTCGGGAGACGGTCGTCTAACCGGCTGTGAACGAAGTGCTTCAGGATTTGCGCTACGGATTGCGGACACTCCGGAAGAGTCCCGGGTTTGCCACGGTGGCGGTCTTGACGCTGGCCATCGGAATCGGCGCCAACACCGCGATCTTCAGTTTTGTGAACGGCGTGTTGCTGAAGCCGCTGCCGTATGGCGAACCGGAACGGATCGTTCGAGTGCTGGAGAAACCGCCGGGCGGGGGCCGCAACGGCATTTCGACGCTGAATTATCTGGACTGGCAAAAAGACAACACCGTCTTTGAGTACATGGCTGCGCAGACCGGCGGCTCCGTGACGCTTACGGGCCTCAATGAGCCAGTTCAGTTGCGCGGGGCGCAGGTTTCGCCGCATTACTTCGATATTTTCGGCATCAAGCCGGCGTTCGGCCGCACGTTTTCTGCCGACGAAGAGCAGTTGGGGAAACAGCATGTGGCGGTCCTCAGCCACGCCCTGTGGGATTCGCAGTTCGGCGCCGATCCGAACGTGATCGGCCGTTCCATCACCCTGGACGGCATCCCCCACATTGTGATCGGCGTGCTGCCGGCGGGCGGCGCATTCGACCGGGCCTTTGCGCAGATCTGGCGGCCGCTGGCGTTCGAGCCCCAGAATATGACGCGCAATTTCCATTGGTTCGGCTCTTTCGCCAAGCTGAAACGGGGTGTCAGCGTTAAAGCAGGCTACGGCTCAAATGGATGCGATCGGCGCTCGAATTGCGCACGACTACCCGGATTCGAACAAGGGATGGGGCGTGATGATCGAACCGTTCGCGGATACGGTGGTGGGCACGCAGCTGCGGCAATCGCTGTACGTCTTGCTGTCCGCCGTAGGAATGGTTCTGCTGATCGGTTGCGCGAACCTGGCCAACCTGACCCTGGCCCGAGGCACGGCCCGCGAGCGCGAAGTCGCCATCCGCGCTTCTGTGGGCGCCGGCAGATGGAGGCTGGTGCGGCAATTCCTGACGGAGAATGTGCTGCTGTCAATCTGCGGCGGCGTTCTCGGGCTGGGTTTGGGACTGGCTTTGAAGGCCGGCCTCGAAATGGCGGTGCCGCCGTTTTCCCTGCCCCGCGAAGCCGATGTTGCGATCGACGTGAGGGTATTGCTTTTCACCCTGGTGCTGGCGATTTTCACGGGGATTATTTTCGGGTTGGTGCCGGCGCTCCAGGCCACGCGGCCGAACCTGGCGGGCTGTATGAAAGAGGGGGGCCGGGGCGCAAGTTCGGGCGGCCGGCATAAAATCCGCAGCGCGCTGGTAGTAACGGAAGTAGCGCTGGCGTTCGTGCTGCTCACCGGCGCCGGACTGCTGATTCGCAGTTTCTTCCAGATGCAGCAGGTGGACACGGGATTCGATTCGACCAATGTACTCACGGCCGGGCTGCCGATACCCGACAAGCGATTTCCCGATCCGGCGCAATTGAACGCCTATCTGCGCCAGGTGGTTAGCAATGTAGAAGCGCTGCCGGGCGTGCGCGATGTGGCGTTGACTTCGGCCCTGCCGATGCAGGGGTGGGGATACGGAATGCCTTTTCAGAGAGCCGACAAGCCGATGGTTGACCGCGCCAATCGCCGCGCCTGCTTCTTCAAGATGGTCAGCCCGTCATATTTCCGCGCGCTGGGCATGAAGGTGCGCAAAGGCCGGCCGCTTGGCGACCATGATGCGAAGGGAGCGCCGGCAGTGGCGGTAATCAACGAAACCATGGTGCGGCTGTATTTCAAGGGTGAGGAGCCAATCGGCAAACGAATCCTGGTGCAGGAGATCGTCCCCGGTAAGGCTCAGTTGGGACCGGAGATCCCGTGGGAAGTGGTTGGTGTGGTGGCGGACGAAAAAGTAGACAACCTGGGCGGCCGGGGAGACAATCCCGGCATCTATGTATCGAACGAGCAGAGTCCCGTATTCTTCCAGGCACTGGTGGTGCGCACGGCCATGAACCCGTCGGGGTTAAAGCAGGCCCTGACCAAGGCCATACACGAAATCAACAAAGACCAGACCCTGACGGAAGTGAAAACGCTCGAGCAGATCAAGGCCGAATCGATGGCGTCAAACCGCCTGCAATCTATGCTGCTGACGGTATTCGCCGCGATTGCCGTACTGCTGGCGGCGATCGGAATCTATGGCGTGATTTCGTATTCAGTGGAGCAGCGTACGCATGAGATCGGGATTCGGGCGGCGCTTGGAGCGTCGAAGGGCGATCTGCTAGGCCTGATACTGCGCAGCGGCATGTTGATGGCTGGAATCGGGCTGGTGGTCGGCTTCGCCGGCGCATTCGGACTGACCCGGCTGTTAGCCAACCTGCTCTTCGGCGTGGGCGAACGCGACCCGATCACGATCGGTGCGGTGGCGGCCCTTCTCACGTGCGTAGCGTTGCTGGCGTGCTACATTCCGGCGCGGCGAGCAACCAGGGTGGACCCGATGGTCGCGCTCAGATACGAGTAGCACACGGCCCTGGGACCATAACAAGGCGATAGTGCGGGCTAATGGCGCACTGCTTCAGTGCTTCTTCGCCGGCCCCGATTGAACCGCCGGAGCTTTCGGAAGACTGATCAAGTTCGCCAGCAACTGGTAAGCCCCGCTGGTTCCGGCCGGCAATTGGCGCCAGAGACCAAGCCCCAGATAGAGCCAACGCCCCTTACCGTATTTGGCTTCGACCAGCGAGCCGAGCTTCGCGCCGGGATTGTCTTTGAAGGGATCCGTCATGGAGATGAGATCGATGTACTTGGGGTCCTTTTCCCCCAGGAAGTACAGGCCGCGCTCCTGCACCCAGCCAGCCCAGGCGGCGGCGCCAATCTTGTTCGGGAAGTTGAAGACCGGGTTGTTGGCAACCAGTATTTCGATGGGCGCGGTTTCGTCGGTGATACGGTTCCCGCTTACCTGGGCCGGATACGGGCCATAGTCTTCACGGTTGAATTCCATCTTGTTGTACTGCACGATGACGGTTCCGCCACGCTCGGCGAAATCCAGCAGGCGGCGGTTGTAGGCGCGAAGATCGGCGCGGCGCTCATAAGCGCGCACACCGGTAACGATCACATCGTGTTTGGAAAGATCGCCCCAGGCCAGTTCGTCCTGGTCGATGAACGCCAATCTGGCGCCTAACTGCTGGATGGCGGCGGGCACCTGATCGCCCACGCCTTCAATGTAGCCCACGCTGAGATTCGGCGCGGTTTTTACATCCACTACCTTGAGCGCAATCTCGGCCGGTTTGACGACCTGGCGGCGCTCAATGTGCGGGTATTCGATCTCCTGGTATCCGTTCGCAAACTTTTCGCCACCGGTTACGGATGAGGTCACCACCGCGCGCAGTGTGTAGTCGCCGGTCTTGACTTGCGGCGGAGGCGTCACCATAAAGCGAGCCGAGAGGGATTCATCCTCATGAGTAAAGCCGATTTGCACCGTGGCCGGCGTGGATTTCCAGCCGGGCGGCAGTTCCAACGCAACAGTCGCCTTGGCGGCGCCCTTGATTCCGTTTGTCACCGCGACGTGGATTTCGCGGTCAATGGCCTTGGCTGAACCGGTGGGAGCCGGAATCACAGCCAGCGCAGGTGTGATCCTCACCGAGAAGGCGGGCACGACGTTCAGCTCCATGCGCTTATCGCCGAAGTAAATGTCCTTCATGTAGCGATATTCGACAGGCAATTCGCGGGTTACCTCGACATCGCCCGCTTTCAAATGGAAGGTGGCGCGGAACGGCGAGGGCGCAAACGGAACGCCAAACGGCACGCCCGGGTCGAAGATCTGGATGGCCCGGTTTTCCGGATGCTTCCAATAGTTGTCGCTGAAGTACGGTGTTGTGGGCCTGGCAATCCTGGGCGCGTGGGCTTCAGCCGCGCAAGTGTAGACGGCATTCTTCCGCGCCACCCCAGCGGCACAGTTAGCGGGCCCATCGAAGCCGGCGATGTCGACGCTGGTCACGCTCACGTCCGTGGGGCCGTGATTGGTGGCTGTCAAGGAGAGCTGAACCGGCTGGCCGGCGATGATCAGGCCATCGTCGGCAACCGCATCGAACGTTATATCGTGCGCCGCAAGGACGGCGTCCTGATAGTCGCGCTCCTTCAGCTTCAGGCGGAAATCGATTTCGTAGCGCGCCGAATCGCTGAGCCCCATGGAACCGAGCTGCGCGCGCAACGTGCGGATGCCAGTGAGACCGGCTTCGATGGGCGCGGCCGTGGCGGCGTCGTCACCGTCGGCGAATGCCTTCTGGGCAGCTTTTGCGTTGGCGAGAATGGCGGCCAACCCATCGATGAGCGCACGCGACGGGTTCGGTCCTGCATATTGCGCAATCGACGTCAGGCTGGTATCGATGCCTTCGAAGACGGACGATTCCTGCTTCTGCATTTGACCGGCGAGAGTCGTATCGACCAGCGAATAGCCGCGTCCGCCGCCACGGCCGGCAGGCGCGCCGACGCGACCGGCATCAGCAGCAGCCTCCCCTCTGCCTGCTCCTCCGGGGCCTGCCGCTCCACGGGCCGCGCCGGCGCGACCCCCACGACCTGCGCCGGCAGGACCGCCGCGACCACCGCCACAGGTCCGCCGACGCCCTGGCACTTGTGATAGCTGTGCGCGTCGGAGGCGATTTCGGCATAGGTACGGCCCAGGAGCGAGTCATAGGTGCCGGTGCTGACCGGCGTAAGTTTCGCGGTCTCAGCAGAAGCCGGCGCGTCCTGCTCCGCTGCTGTGCCGCGTCCGCCTCTGCCTCTACCCGGCGCGCCGCCCGGAGCCGCCGCTGCGGCTGAGAAGTAAAGCTTCTTCGGTTGCCAGGGCCGCAAGCCCTCCTGCAACTGCTCGGGATACATCGAAGGATCGCCGGCCGCGCGGAACGATTCGCGGACCAATATGGTGGTGGCCTCATGCGCGCGGTCGCCGCCACGCCCCTGGATATTCATGGTAATGATGACGTCGGGCCGGAGCGTGCGCCACAGCCGGACATAGTCGCCGACAATTTCCTTGCGGCCCCACTTTCCGATCACTTCCTCGGGGTCGAACGAGTAACCGTAGTCGATGGCGCGCGTGAAATATTGCTCGGCGCCATCAATGCGGTGCGCCGCGAGTAATTCGGAGGTGCGCAGCACGGCGATGTCGCCGAACAACTCAGGGCCGATTTCGTTCTGTCCGCCATCGCCGCGGTTGTTCTGCACATCTATGACACGCAGCCCCATTCCGTATCCGAAGTACGTAAAGAGCGCGTTGGTCTCGTCGTCCGGGTGCGCGGGCGCCTGCAGGAAAGTGGCGGAGACGCTCAGCTTGCGCAGCGCCAGGCCGAGCGCAATGTGACCGCTGTTCGGCGATGCCTTGGAGAAGCTCATGCGGTTCTGCGCCTGAATCGGGAGATAGTCCGGCGCGGTTGCCAGGAACGTCAGGCTCGCGAGACAGGCGCCGGCCAGCAGAGTAAGCCTCGAACGGGAGCCGCCATTCCGGTTTACCAGTCTCGAATTGTCTGTCAGGTTTTTGTGGCGCATCGAAGCAATGGTAGCAATGCCAGAGTGTCGCCGCTCATGTACGCCGATTGACTACCCCGGAAGTAATGCAAAGGCGATGGTTACCGGGCTTGCGTTTTGTACCGGCGGTCCAACGGTAGCCAGCCGGCCGGTCGCAGCCGCGGCACGGTATGTGACCACGGTATCGGACTGCTCATTGGTTGCACAGAGGAACGAGTAAGACGGATCGAAGCCAATGTACCGGGGCGTGCGGCCCTGTGAGGGCGTCCAACCGGCGGCAGTCAGCAGGCCGGTGCGTGGATCAGACGTGAACGTGGCGATACTGTCGTGCCCGCGGTTGGAGCAGTAGACGAACCGGCCATCAGCCGATACTGCGATCTCCGCGGCGGTATTCTCACCGGTGTAATCGGGCGGCAGCGTGGGCAAAATGTGCGCGGGCTGCAGACTGCCGCGCTCCGCGTTCCAATGATATGTCGTGACGGTGCTGTCGAGTTCGTTGGCAACCCACGCGATGGGCAGCCGGGGATGGAATGCCGCATGGCGCGGGCCGGAGCCGGCGCGAGCAATGGCGGAGCCCTGTTCGGTGGGAGTCAATTTGCCGGCCTGCGCATCGAAGCGAAAGATGAACACGCGGTCCAGGCCCTTGTCCGGCACGATTACCGAGCGACCCCCCGGATCAAACACCACGTGATGCGGATGGGAACTCACCTGCTCTATGCGATGTGGACCTGGCTCTCCCGGAAGAGCCACAACCTGCACGGCGTCGACCAGCGCGCCATCTGGCCGGATGGGCAGCACGGATACGCTGCCCGCGCCGTAGTTGGCCACCACCATAAAACGGCCGCTGCGGTCGATGGCTTGATGCACTCCGTTGCGGCCGCCGGTTTCAGCGCGATTCAAGAGCTGCAGGAAACCGGTCGCAGGGTTCACCGAAAACGCCGTGGCATAGGTTTCATCGCCGTGAACCGAATAAAGATGCTGCCGATCCGCGGCCATTACCAGGAATGACGGGTTGACTAAGTCGCCCACGCGCTGCACATGCGTCCAGGCGCCGGTCTGCCGGTCGATTCGATAAACATGGATGCCGTCGCCGCGCGCGGAACGTTGAGCCGTGGTGTAGCATCCCACGTACGCATATAACGCGCCGCGCACGGACTGGGCGGCGAGCGGCGCCCCCAACAGCCCTCCCATCACGGTCCGCCGGGTGAGGGACAGGTTGGCGCGGGGCCGCATATTGCCGGCAGCGTTCCGACCCGTAATTCCTTCAAGTCCCGTACTTCCTTCAAGTGCCATCTTACCTTCGTTAGCGGGCGTACCTCCGTCATCCCCGGCGCCGCAAATCCAACGTCAACGGGAATTCGGGATTGTGCTCCTCCGGCGGCACAACCATCATACCGGGCGTGTGGCCGGTATCCCGAAACCGTGCCAAACGGCGGCTTTCGGCTTCCTGCGCGTTGACTGGAAACTGCTCATTGGCCCGTCCGCCGGGATGCGTCACGTGATACGTGCAGCCTCCGATCGCGCGGCCCGACCATGTGTCGACGAAATCAAACACCAACGGCGTGTGCACCGGAATGTTTGGATGCAGGCATGACGGCGGCTGCCACGCGCGATAACGCACGCCTGCCACAAATTCGCCGCTTTCGCCGGCGGGGTGCAGCGGCACGCGGCGGCCATTGCAGGCGATCGCGAAGCGTTGGCCGGTCATGCCTTCCACTTTCACCTGCAGCCGCTCAACGGATGAATCGACGTTGCGGAAGGTCCCGCTGCCGGAGGCCTCTTCGCCCAGCACGTGCCACGGTTCCAGCGCGTGCCGCAGTTCCAGCCGCATGCCCTGCCTGGTTACCGAACCAATCTGCGGGAATCGAAACTCGAAATGCGGTGCAAACCATTCCGTCTGGAACTCGTATCCTGCCTGGCGCAGGTCCGCCATCACGTCCGCCCAGTCGAGTTGAACAAAGTGAGGCAGCATAAAGCGGTCGTGCAGCATGGTTCCCCACCACACGAGTTTTTGGCGGTACGGACTTTTCCAGAAATGCGCCGTCAGCGCCCGAACCAGCAATTGTTGCGTGAGACTCATTTGCGCGTGCGGAGGCATCTCGAACGCACGCAACTCCACCAGGCCGAGCCGCGATCCGGCGGAGTCGGGCGAGTACAGCTTGTCGATGCAGAACTCGGCGCGATGTGTGTTGCCCGCCAGATCGGTCAGAAGGTGGCGGAAGACGCGATCGGCCAGCCACGGAGGGCTTGCGGGAGCCTCCTTGTCCGGGATCTGGTCGAAGGCGATCTCCAGCTCATAGATAGAATCGGTGCGCGCTTCATCCACACGGGGATGCTGGCTGGTGGGGCCGATAAACAATCCCGAGAGCAGATACGACAGCGACGGGTGATTGTGCCAGTAACCGATCAGGCTGCGCAACAGGTCCGGGCGCCGCAAGAAGGGACTATCCTCCGCAGTTGGTCCGCCGATCACCACGTGGTTGCCGCCGCCGGTGCCGGAGTGTTGTCCGTCCAACATGAATTTCTCCGTGCCCAAACGGCTCTGGCGCGCGAGTTCGTAAAGAGTGGTGGTGTTTTCCGTAAGCTGGTCCCAGGATTCCGCCGGATGGATGTTGACTTCGATGACACCGGGATCGGGCGTCACCTTGAGCACGGCGATCCGAGGATCGGAGGGCGGCGCGTAACCTTCCAGTTGCACCGGCATTTTGAGATGGGCCGCCGTGTCTTCGATGGCGGCCGTCAGGTCCAGATAGTCCGCAAGATACTCAACCGGCGGCATGAAGACGAACAGCTTGCCCTCGCGCGGCTCGACGCAGAGGGCGGGGCGCGAAATCCAGGCTGCCGATTCGCCCTTCGGCGGCGGTTCGGTTTTGGGGGACTGGGGCACAGGATAGTCCACAACCGCGGGCTCATCGAAAAGGTAGCGTTTGCGCTCCGGCTTTGCGGGAAGGCTTGTACGCTTTTCAAAAGGATCCGGGCTCGTAGGTATGGACCACGTCCTCGGGCTTGGTCCAGGGAAGAGATTCGAGCGGCAAACGATATCCCATCGACGAATCGCCCGGGATTAGAAACATCTGTTTCGAGGCGAGAAACCAGGGCTGACTTGTCCAGCGCGGCGTGCCCGACCGGGTCGGGATGCGGCGTAACGGAAGGATGTAGCCGATCGGCTGGCCCAGGCCCTGTTCGAAAATGTGCGCCAGACGGCCGCGCTCGATCGGATCCGCGAGCTTAGGATCCAGCGGATCGACATTGACGGGCAGCTTGCGCTCCTTCCACAGATAATAGAAGACGTCCTCGTATGCCGCGATTGTGAAGGCCGGGTCCACCTGGAGACGGCGCGTAAGGGCTTCAAGAAACTGGCGCGCGTCCGCGCCTGTGTAACCGTAATCTTCACCGTCCTCGGCGGTAAGGCTGGCGTCTTCCCAGATGGGAACCCCATCCTTGCGCCAGTAGCAGCCGAATGCCCAGCGCGGCAGCGGCTCACCGGGATACCACTTTCCCTGTCCGAAATGCAGCAAGCCGTGCGGCGCAAAACGCTGGTGCAGCCTGCCCAGCAGTTCCACGGCGCGCTGGCGTTTCACCGGCCCCAGCGCGGCGGTGGTCCATTCGGCTCCGTCGGCGTCGTCCAGGGAAACGAAGGTCGGCTCGCCGCCCATGGTGAGCCGCACGTCTCCGGAGCGCAGATCGGCATCCACCTGATGGCCAAGTTTGTCGATTGCCTGCCACTGGTTATCGGTATATGGCTTGGTGACGCGAGGAGATTCGTAAATTCGCTGCACCGTCATCTCGTGACGGAACTCCGTATTGCAAGGGTCGAGCGAACCCGAGATAGGAGCGGCGCTACCGGCGTCCGGAGTGCAGGCCAGCGGGATGTGCCCCTCGCCGGCCAGCAGCCCGGAGGTGGGATCGAATCCGACCCAGCCGGCGCCCGGAAGGTAGGCTTCGGTCCAGGCATGCAGGTCCGTAAAATCGGCGGTGGGCCCGGACGGTCCTTCAAGCGGCTTGACATCCGCCACGAGTTGAATCAGATAGCCGGAAACGAAGCGCGCCGCGAGTCCGAGGTGGCGCATGATCTGGACCAGCAGCCAGGCCGAATCGCGGCATGACCCGCTGCGCAGGGTAAGAGTCTCGTCGCAAGTCTGCACGCCCGGCTGCATGCGAATGACGTAGCCGATTTCGCGCTGCACCAGTTGATTGAGGCCCACCAGAAAATCCATCGTGCGGGCGTTCCCGCGCGGCACTTTGGCGAGAAAAGCCGAAAGCACCGGCCCGGGCGTCTCGGTTTCGAGAAACGGGCGCAACTCGCGGGCGGCCTGCGCATCGTAGGAAAACGGGTATTGTTCCGCGTAGGGCTCCAGGAAGAAGTCAAACGGATTGAAGACCGCCATTTCGGCAACCAGATCGACTTCCACGAACAGCTCAGTGGTTGGCTCCGGAAAGACCAGCCGCGCCAGATAGTTGCCTTGCGGATCCTGCTGCCAGTTGATGAAGTGGTTCTTGGGAAGAACCTTCAGCGAGTATGCGAGGATTGGCGTGCGGCAATGCGGGGCGGGGCGCAGCCTGACTATGTGAGGTCCGAGAGATACCCGCCGGTCGTAAAGGTAGCGGGTCTCATGATGAAGCGCAACGTGAATGGCCATGGATCTGCGATACAGACGGCTATCGTTGGACGTCAGAAACCGGGAACCGTTCAACTGGGAATGGCCGGGTCCGAAAGCTTAAGCAGAGTATAACTCGCCGTGACGCCAGGTTCTACATGGCGAATTCTGCCACTTAAAATATGACCATGAGGCTATCGGTTGGGCCATTTAGGAATATGACCGAAAGCGCGAGTGCATTATGGCCATTTTTGGCCCAAGGATGGACATGCACTCACGGGAGCAATACCTCGAACGTGTTCGGGACGAATACCGGAACGCGGATAAGAAGACCAAGACCCGGCTGTTGAATGAAGCGCGTAAGCGCACGCGGCTGAATCGGAAAGTGCTGATCGGCAAGCTGGCTCATCCAGCCACCATCCGCCAGAAGAAGAAACGAGGACCACGCAAGCGGGTCTACGCCAGAGATGTACAGGCGGCATTGATTCAGGTCTGGGAGTTGTTCGATTACCCCTGTGGACAGCGCCTGGCGCCAGGACTGCGAAAAGAAGTCGCGCGGTTGCGCCGAGCCCAGGAACTAATTTGCAGCGATGCGGTGGCAGCTAAGTTGGAAGCGATCTCGCCGCGTAGCATCGACCGGCTGTTGGATCGAGAAAAGGATTTGCGCCACCTGCGCCAAAACCGGAATCCGAGTGTGCATCCGCTGCTCTACCAAAAGGTGCCGGTGAAAGTGGCTTCGGAGTGGGATACCACGGAACTGGGCAATCTGCAATTGGATTATGTGTTCCATTGCGGCCGCTCGACGGCGGGTGAGTATGTGCATACGCTCTCAGCAGCGGATATTGCCAGCGGGTGGTGGGAAGGGGAGGCGATCATGGGGCGATCCCAGGCGGCCACGAAAGCGGGGATGGAAAATATCCGGCAACAGGTGCCGTTTCGGATCCGGGAGATCCATCCGGACAATGACAGCGGCATGATCAACGACCTGCTGTGGGGGTACTGCCAGGATGCCAAGATCAAGATGTCGCGTTCGCGGCCGTACCAAAAGAACGACAACTGCTGGGTGGAGCAGCGGAACTGGACGCATGTCCGGAAGGTGGCGGGGTACCGGCGTCTGGACACGGCCGGCGAATTGGCGATCCTGCGTGAGTTGTATCAGTCGGTGAGATGGTACAAGAACTTCTTCCAGCCGACGATCAAGCTGGTGGAAAAGATCCGGGTGGGGGGCAAGATCCATCGCACATATGACGAACCGCGAACCCCCTACCAGCGGGTGATGGAGTCGGGGCAGATCTCACAGGCGGCGCGGAAGCGTCTCGAAGCCCAGTACGAATCACTGAATGTGGCGGCGCTCCACAGACGCATTGAGGAGTTAAGAAATCGGCTGTTCGCGGCGACCGAGGCAAAAAACTCGCCGGAGCCGGCACGAGCCAGGCGCCGGGGTCGCGGCATCCATGTGGTCGGAGTTGCGCCACGGTCGGCGCAGCGGAGGAGGCAGACGGACAGTCAATAAGGAAGCCGGGCAAAAGTGGCCCGGCGACTTCGCGTTTATTTATCCAAGGCCTCCGCTCCGAGACTCCACCAAAGAAATGTGGGCGAAGCAAACCACAAAAACCAAACCCTCTGACAGCGATAGCCATCAGAGGGTTCAGTGCCGATTTCTTCGGAGCCAGCCCCGTCGCATCGGCCTCGGATCTCCGCTCGGGCGCGGATCGACTTCACCTTACGACAACGAGAAAAGGACTCGCGCGTCTGGTCATGTTCTTAAATGACCCAGCCGACACCCATTTCGGTCATGTAGATAAATGGCTTGACAGGCACCGCGGGCGCGCTTGCTCGCGCTGGTCTCTTGGGATATCTTCAGGTGAGGACTTCAGGAGGTCCTTAGACGATGAAACCAATCCGTAACATAATCGCCGGGGCCGCGCTGCTCCAAACCGTAATCATCTCCGCGATCATCACTGCCAACATCGCCGCAGCAGCCGAGGTGCCGCAGGTTGGACAACAGGCGCCGGAATTTTCCCTGCCATCACAAGAGGGATCGGTGGTCGGCTTAAAGCAATTCCATGGGAAATTTGTGGTGCTCTACTTCTACCCCAAGGACATGACGCAGGGGTGCACGATCGAAGCCCACAATTTCCAACAGGATCTCCCGAAGTACGATCATGCCAATGCGGTGATCGTCGGCGTCAGCGTGGATTCCACGAACAGCCACAAAGAATTCTGCGCCAAGGAGAGTCTGACCTTTAAGCTGCTCGCGGACACGGAGAAAAAAGTGGTCGATATCTATGGTTCGTTGAATGCGCGCGGTATGGCGTCGCGCAATACGTTTCTGATCGACCCGTCCGGCAAGATCGTGAAGGTCTGGACGGCGGTGAACCCGGCTAAGCACAGCGAAGAAGTGCTGGCGGCACTGTCAGCGACGAAGTAGCAGCGATCCGAAATCACTCGGATCTCAAGGCCGCCAGCAGGGGGGACCGCAAAGCCGCGGCAGTGGCGGCCAGTGAGGCTCCGATTCCTGTCACCAGCACCGCCCCCAGCAGCAAGCTGAGCGACATGACCGGCAGGTGGCCGCCGCGTAATCCAACTGCCGGGGCGATGGCGAGCAGCGCGCACACGGTTCCGGTGGCCAGGCCGAGCAGCAACAGGAGTGCGTTTTCGGCGAGGACGATGGCAATCAGATGCGCTGGGCGATATCCTACGGCGCGCAGCAACGCCAGCTCCCTGCGGCGCTCTAGAACGTTGCGCAGCAAGACCGCGGCTAGGCCCACGGTGCCTAGCACCAGGCCCAGTGCACCCAAACTGCGGAACGTGGAAAGGTAGGTGTTCTCCACGTTGTGGAAGCTCGCCAGGCGCGCTTCCGTCGGCTGAACATCGAATCCGTAGGGGGAGAGGGCCTGCTCAAGCAGTGCGGTGGCATCTTGGGCTTTTGCGATCCTGGAAGAGACCGGCGGCACGACCGCCGGCGCTACCGGTGAGGCGTTTCCGGCGGAGACGGGTGAACCGTTTCCCGCGGAGACCAGCGGTAGACTCAGCAGGAAAAATTGATAGCCGTCGACGTCCGGAAACAGACGCAGGAAATTCTTCTCGCCGATCAGCAGCTCACTCTGAAAGAGGCTGTCCTGCAAGGCTGCCACAATTCGAAACCGCGTCTGGTCGAGCATGAATTCCTCGCCTAGCTTGCGGTGCAGTGCATATGTCATGGAGTTGGCGTCGGCGATGACCGGAATGGCTCCGCCCTCCAACTGCGATTCGAGCAGAAGCCAGGGATTCGCCGCGGGCGGCATCGAATCCTGAAACTGGAAGCGGGCACTGCGCAGAAACGCCGCGGGGGGCGCCAGAAACCGCGGATGGCGCGGCTGGTAGAGATTCAGACAACTGGCGTCATCTCCGGCGCGCAGGCGGAATGGGACGAACTGCACACCCTCAAGCGGCGGGAGGTTCAGGGCGTCGCGGCCGGCGGCGGTGTTGGGATCGTGAATCAGCGGCAGCGCCGACTCGGCCATAAACGGGAAGCCGCCCGTGCCGGCGGAGGCGCCCTCGCGGCGAAAAGCGTCTAATGAGACGATGAGGAACGTCGCGAAGGCGATCAGAGCGACGGAGAGGATGCTGCGGCCCGGGCGGCAGGTTGCGCTGCGAAGGCCGAGCGAAATCAGGCCGCGAATGAGCCGTGAGGAACGCGAATTCAGCCAGGCGGATTGGAAGCAGAGCGCGGCGATCAGCAGCAGCGCGCCGGCGCCGAAGAATCCGGCGGTCTGGTCCAGCTTACGCATCAGCGCGGCCATCAGCAGCATCAGTGCGACAGCAGCGCTGATGGTGCCGATGAGCAATGGCCGCCTTGTTGACGCGCGCTCGGGCGTGGGCGCCGGACCCGCGAGCAGGCCGCGCGGCGTCACCGGCTGGAGACGCCGCAGGGTCCACGCGATGGCGCCCAGGCCAGTCGCAATTCCAGCCGCTTCCCCTATGGCCAACGTTGGTATGGAGGGATGCAGCGCCAGCAGCCTGGTGCCCACGGCGCCCACCCACCAGGTGCGCAATCCGAGCATGATCAGCTCGCCATAGGCCAGTGCGCCTCCCAACCCCAGCACCGATCCGGCCACCGCCAACACCGCGCCTTCAAGCAAAAAGACGGCCCGAATCCTGGCGATGGAAAAGCCCACCGCGCGAAGCACGCCGATCTCGCGCGAACGCTGCTCGACTCCCAACTTGAAGAACAGCCCCGTCAGCAACAGGGCCGAGACCATCAGGAAGAAACTGAAGTACAGGAAATACTCGCCGAAATCCGTTCCACCCTGCGCGGCTTCAAGAGCCCGGGCCTTTGCGGGCAAGACGGTCAGCCCCATTTTTGCGGGATCGAGCGCGGCCCGGAGAGCGCTGCCATAGCCTTCAGACGGCGGAAATATACGGATGGATGTCAGGCTGCCGAAGCGCGTCCCCCAGAGTTGTTGGCCTCGCGCCAGCGGCAGGAAGGCCTTCGGCGTAGTCCGATATACCTTCCAGTACTGTTCGTCGAGGGGGCGGATGCGGCCGAGGTCGATAGGGAATGGCGGATCCCAATCGTGCAGGCTGCTGGAAGACGTAATGCCGGGATAATCCGGCGCAAAGTCGCGGTCTGCCGCCGCGCCTTCGAGCGGAACTAACTGCGCCAGGCGGAACGATGCGCTTTCGGTATGCAGCCGGCCGTCGGATTTCCAGACGTAGTAATCGAGCGACACCGCGTCGCCCACCTTGGCCCCCAGTTCGCGGGCAGCCCACTGGTTGAGGGTGATGCCATCGCCATCCCCAGCCGCGTGGCCCGGCGCGGGCGGTGAATCGAGCGCCGTCACCACCGAATACGGAATCTCATGTCCGTTGGCGCGGATACTATTCGCCAGATAGGTCAACACCGGTTCGGTGCGCAGGCCGAGCGAGTGCGCCGTGGCCACGACGGCCCGGGCCAGGTCGTCGCTGATCACGGCACTGTCGGTTTCAAGCGAAAGACAATGCTGCTTATCCAAGACACGCAGCTTGACGCCGAGATCTTGAAGCGTGTAGTGATCTGTCAGGATGCGCTGGGGATTCCCTACACCGTCCGCCACCAGGATGGTGTTCACCTTCGCCTCCTGGTCCAGGTCCTTCTGGAGCCGGGCCAGCGGCACGAACACGGTGCGGATATCGCCCTGCTGCGGCTGCAGCGAAAATTCACGGAGCGCGGTTTCCCCCACCGTGAGCCGAATGGTCTTGCCTACGTCTTCCTTACGACCGTGCAGCGACTCGAGCGGAATTGCCGAAGGCTTCTCCACACGGATCAGCACGGAGTCGCCGGCCTTGGCACCTAACTCGCGCGCCAACGCGGCGCTCAACAGCGCCTGGCGCCCCTGCGGCGCCTCGCCGGGCTCGGATTGGAACTTCCAGAAACGCTGATCGATTCCGTAAACCTGGACGCCCATGGCGCGACGCCCGCTGGCCTCATGCGCCACCACGCCGCCGGTCGAGATCATGGGGCAGGCCGCGCCGAACGCCGAAGACAACTCCTCGCGGAAGAAGCCGCTGCGGGAAACTACGTAGTCGGCTGCACCTAGCCGATCAAGCACCAGGCCGCGAAGGCTGGCACGCACCGAATGGCCCACCAGCAGCGCTCCGCCGAGCACGCCCGAAGCCGTGGCGACCCCCAGCAGCACGGCCAGGTTGGTGCGCCAATACCAGGCCAGATTACGCGCCAGCAGGGTGGAGATTCGCATTTCGCAATTCGTACCGGACCGGGAACTGGCCGGCCAGTTCCGCGCTGTGGGTCACCACCACCAGGATAGTTTCCTGCCGCTGGTGAAGTTCAAGTAACAGGGAAGCCACAACGCGTGCCGACGCCTGATCGAGGTTGCCGGTTGGTTCGTCGCAGAGCAGCAGATGCGGCTTGCAGGATCAGGGCCCGCGCCAGCGCGACGCGTTGCTTCTCGCCACCCGAAAGCTGGGCGGGGCGATGCTCCAGCCGGTCGACCAGCCCCACCTGCCGGAGCAGTTCCCGCGCCTGGTCCTGGTAGGCGCTGGTGTGGTTGGAGGCGTGATTGGCAACCAGCGTCGGAACCAGGACGTTTTCCAACACCGAACATTGCGGCAGCAGGCAATGGTCTTGAAAGATGAAGCCGACCGCCTGATTTCGGAACGAAGCCAAATCCTTCTCGGCTAACTGGTAGGGATTCCGGCCGTCCAACACCACCGTGCCGGAGGTGGGGTGTTCAAGGCCGCCCAGGATATAGAGCAGCGTGCTCTTGCCTGCCCCCGATGGGCCCATGATGGCCGCTGCCTCGCCGCGCTGGAGCGTGAAGCTGACGCTCGAAAGCACGGCCATCGGTCCGCGGGGCGTGGAGTATTCCTTTCGAACGTTCGAGACTTCAAGCATAGGCCCGGGCGGCAGCGATGGTGCCGTACACCTCGAGCGCCCGCTCGGCCATTCGGGTGTCGCTGTAATGCCGGCGAACGCCTTCGGCGGCGCGCTGCCCCAGTTCCGCAACCAGCGCCGGGTTTTTCCACAGCGAGAGAATTCCCTGCGCCAGGCTGGCGGTGTCGTCCGGTTCCACCAGGATTCCGCCGCCGGTCTTCTCCAGAATTTCGGGGAAGGCCCCACGCCGCGGTTGCACCACCGGGACGCCGCTGGCCATGGCCTCCAGCAGGAAGATCCCTTTGGGCTCGTCATAGGTGCTGGGGACGCACAGGAGATCGAGGTTCCTCAGGAATTCGATTTTCTGCGGCCGGTCGAGCACGCCGCGATAGTGAAACTCGTGCGCCAGGCCGGCGTCCTTCATCTGCCTCTCCAGGCGGCGAAGATACTCGCGATGTTCAGGCGCCAGGTAACCGGCCACTTCCAGGACGGCTCCCGAAAATTCGGTCTCGCGGCGCAACTGCAGCCAGGTCTCCACCAGGACGTGCAGCCCCTTCTCCGGCGCTACGCGCGCGAAGTATCCCACGGTGAAACCGTTGCCGCGAACCCTTACGCCCGGATCATAACCCTTGAGGCTGATGCCCAGGGGGGCCACGTGCATCTTATGTTCCGGGATGCCGAGGTAACGCCGCATGAAGTCCGCGTAGTATTGGCTCACGGCCACGAAGCCGTCCACGTGCCCGATGGCGGCCCGGATCAGTTCGAGCGACCGGCTTCGATAAGGCTCCTGCAGCTGGCTCAGAAACAGGTCTTCGCCCTGCAGCGTGCAGCACACGGGCCGGCCCACGGCCTCACGGATGGGCCGCGCCAAGCCGATCAGCAGCGAGTTCGGCAGGGTGACGATATCGGGCGCCGGCTGGCTGCGCAGCCAACTGGTCAGCTTGCGGATTTCCTTGCGCTGAAAGCCCTGCTCGCCGCGCAGCATGGATACCGTTAACTCGCCCAAAAGACGCGGGTTAACGGGGATCGAGCGGCGCGCCGCCAGCTTCAGCGCCCACTCGGAATCCCACAGCCGGTCCAGCAGCCAGGGCGACTTGCGAAACAAACCCAAATGCTGCTCCAGGTAGACGCTGATGCCTCCGAAGAAGATCTTGTGGCCGCTGACGTTCGGCTCGTCGGTGAGGGTGGGGGTATAGATGGGCAGGAGGACGATATCGTGCCCCTGGCTCTTGAGCGCCGCCGCCAGCGCGTTGTCGCGGATACAACTGCCGCAGTACATTTGCGCGGCGCCGGCGGTGAAAGCAACGATCTTCATACCGCGCACTGAAAGGCCCGGCGGGCGTACAGGTGATCGAACAGGTTGCCTTCATGCGGCTGGTCCCAACTGATCCGGCAGGTGGGGATGGCTCCCAGGTTCAATCGGCCCACGTCCGGAGACGACAACAGCCGCCCGATGAGTTGGCGGTCGTGCGTGATAGCGGTCACCACCAGGCTTGGCCCGAGGGCGCGCGGCAAGTCGCTCTGGCTCACCGGTACCACGCTGGCGTAGGGGAAGAGGAATTCGCGGTTGGCCAGCGGATGCGCGGGCGAGTCGCACAACACGATGGTGGGCAGCAGGTACGAGCAGCCATTGAGGGTGGCTAGGCGCTGGCTTTCCCGGTGCGACGCCGTCACGTCGCGCGCGCCGGGTCCGTCCAGATCGCCGTCGATCATCTGCGAGATGCGCGCCGCCATAGCGGGATTGGCGAATGGCGCGATCTGCGCCTGCTCGTCGGCCTCATCGCGCGGCGCCACCTGTGCCAATCGCGCGGCCAGCGCCTCGGCGATTTCGGCGGCTTTGTCCGGAACCCAGACGCCGGACGCGTTGATGCAGGAGCGGCCGGAGTTTTCGAGGATGGAGGCGACCATCACGTCCAGGTACTTCTCCCACTCGCCGATCAAGTCCTCGCCGATGACGATCTTGCTGTATCCCGGGCCGTGGATCTCGATGCCCGGGTTGCCCTGCCAAAGCCGCGTGGACGCCACGTCGCCGAACACCATTCCGCGGCCGCAGCGACGGAGGATCTCGGCTGCGCCGGCGTGATCGGCCGGGTAATAGCCGAACACCTCGGGTGGGGCGCCGGCGTAAATCAGCGCCTGGATAATGCGATACGGAGTCCACGGCTCGGCGCTGCCGGGTTTCAGGACCAGCGGTGTTTTCATGGCGAACGCCGGCGCCCAGAGCGAATGCACACCGGGCGAATTACTGGGCAGCACGACGCCGAGCGACTCGGCACGCGGAAAGTAGCTCAGGCTTTCGGAGTAGCCGGCGTCCAGCACGCGCAGATCCAGGTTCCGCGTGAGGCCGTTAACCACGGTTTCCATCTGGGCCAGCACGGTGCGGATCTTGTGCATGTTCTTGCGCACCATTACGTGCGGCAAGCCCGTAGTGGCGGAAACGTGCTGCACATAATCTTCAGGAGACTGCATACCGTCGCCGAGCGGCAGCGAAGATCCTGCGAAAAACTCGGCCGCCCGCGCGCAGATGCCAAACAGCTCCTTCGACGTGAAGGCTGCCAGGATGCCCTTGGCCATTTCCTGATGGAGCAAATCGCGCCGGATCAATCCGACATTAGCCTGGCTGATCTCGACGAATGGCTCGCCGGTGCGGTAATGCGGCGTGCGGATGGTATCCAGGCTCCGGTAGGGCTTGCCGCCGCGCAAGAGCGGCACATGCAGTAGCTGGTCCATTAATAGACACCCCCTACCATCTAGTAAACACCCTCAACCACGGCCTTCTGAAACCGGGAAAAGGGCCGCACGTTGCGCACGCCGTCCCAGGGATACTGGATATATGGCGGCTCGCGCTCGGCCTCATCGCGTTCGAGAAACCGCGGCATGAAGAACTCACGCGTCAGCGTGGTCAGCCGCACGCGCCCGGTTCGGCCGTATTCCACGACGCGGTATGGCTGGTCCGGGTCCACTACCTCAATGGCGGCGCGCGGTGCCGGAGGGTAATAAATGACCGCGTAGTTGTCTTCGGGCAGGCGCGGCTTGTGCACGGCCAGGCCCATCAGCGTGTTGCCGTAGGTGGGCGCGAAGTAGATGCCTTCTAGCAGTTCCTCGACCGCGAAACGATGGAACTGGGGAGTCATCTCAGTGCCGCCGCAGAACACGCCGCGGATGCCGGCTTTTTTGAGCGACACTTTCTCGCACAGCGCCTCAAGCAGCTTGGGGGTGGTGAACATGCAGCGGATGTCGTGCGCGCGCAGGAGCGTGAGCCCCTGGTCCACGACATGCTGCTTATAAGCCTCGGCCTCATCGATCTTTCCGCGCTTGATCAGCTTGATCACCCAGCGCGGGTCGAGATCCGTCATGAAGCAGATGCCGCCGCGGTACTGTGCCAGATGCTCGACTGCAAGACGCAGCCGCCGCGGACCGCTGGGCCCCAGCATGAGCCAGTCGGAGCCGCGCGGAAAGGCGTCGTCGGGCAGGGTGGCGCTGAAGGCCTCATAGTCGAAGCGAAAATCGTCGATACTGATGCGTGACTTGGGTACGCCTGTGCTGCCGCCGGTCTCGAAGACATACACGGGCCGGTCCGCGTAGGCCTTGGGGACCCATCGACGAACGGGTCCGCCGCGAAGGCACTCATCCTGAAAGAAGCCGAACCGGTCCAGATCGTCGTAGGTCTGGATGGCCTGGCGGGGATCCCAGTCGAGGCCGGCGGCATACTCCAGCCAGAAGGGGCAGCCGGTTTCGGGACTGAAGTGCCACTGCACCATCTCCCGGGTCCAGGCGTCCAGGGCCTGGCGCGCGACGTTGACCTTATCCGCTAAAGCGGTTTCGATTTGAGGACTCACGATTTCCACTAGTTTATTACGACCTGGCTGGTCGCGGCTCTGCTACCGGGTCAAGCAGCCCGAGACTCCGGCCGCACACGGAGTAGAATCAAGCATGAAGTTTATTGGGAAAGGGGCGTAGCGATGGCCGTACGAACGCTCATCGTGCTGCTTCTGGCCGCATCTTTTCCGGCTCGACCACAGCGCTTGAGCGCAGCGGATGAGTGGCCGCAGTTCCGCGGAAATCCGCAGCTGACTGGTGTTGCCTCCTCCCCTGTGGCCAGCAGCCTCAAGCTGCTCTGGACCTATGAGGCAGGCGATTCCATCGAATCGTCAGCTGCCATTGTGGACGGAACGGTTTACGTGGGCGTCCAGTCCGGGGATCTGCTCGCCATCGACCTGCAGACTGGCAAGCTCCGCTGGAAATACCGGACCAAGGAGGGCATCGGCGAATCGTCGCCGGCGGTGCATGACGGCGTCGTCTATGTGGGCGACCTCTCGGGACTGGTGCATGCGGTGGGCGCGGCGGACGGCAAGCCGCTCTGGACTTTTCAGACCGACGCGGAAATCAAGTCTTCCCCGGTGATTTCGGGCAGCCGGGTTTTGATCGGCTCCTACGATGGCAACCTTTACTGCCTCTCCGCGCGTGAGGGCAAGCTGCTGTGGAAATTCACCACCAGCAACTACGTTCACGCCACGCCTATGGTTTCGGGCGGTATCGCGTACCTGGCCGGCTGCGATGAAATCTTTCGCGGCATTCGCATCGCGGATGGAAAGGAAGTTCTGCAATTCCCTTCCGGCGGATACACCGGGGCGTCGCCCGCGCTGTTGGGCCAGACGGCCTATTACGGCACATTCGGCAATCAGGTGGTAAGCGCCGACCTTAGCCGGAAGCGCATCGTCTGGCGTTATGAAAACCCCAACCGGCAGTTTCCGTTTTACTCTTCGGCGGCACTGCTGGCCGACCGCATCGTGGTGGGCGGCCGGGACAAACTGATTCATTGCCTGAACGCCAAGACCGGAAAGGCCATCTGGACTTTTGCGACGCGCGCCCGCGTGGACTCTTCTCCCGCGATCGCAGGCGGCCGCCTTTACGTGGGCTCGAATGACGGCCTGTTTTATGGGCTGGACCTGGCCACGGGGAAGAAACTGTGGGAATTCGAAGCCGGCTCGCCGCTTTCGGCCTCGCCTGCAATTGCCGCGGGACGAGTGGTGATCGGCTCACAGGACGGGCGGCTGTACTGTTTCGGTTAGGTCCGGATGGTTAGCCCGTTTCTTAGACTAAGGGCAGGTTCAACAGGCGTTGGGCGTTTCCGCAGTAGATGCGCTGCTTGTCTTCAGCCGCCAGCCCAAGGCTTTCGATCACGCGTATGGTTTCCCGAATGTAGAGGCCGGGTTGAGGTTCGAACGGTGTGTCCGACGCGAACAGCACGCGATCGATACCGAAGAAGGCAAGTCCGCACTGCGTGGCTGCGAGCGCGCCAAACAGCGCTGTGTCGGCGTGGAACATTTTGAAGTATTCGACCGGCCGCTTGTGCATGCTGCGCAACAGCGCGGCGTAGTCCTCATCGGAGCTGCGTGTTCCCATCTGGTCATAGCCGTAGCCGACCCGCCCTTCAAAATACGGGATCATGGCGCCCATATGATGCGTGATGATTTTCAAACCAGGGTGACGGTCGAAGAGACCTGAGAAGACCAGGCGCGCCATGGCGACGCTAGTCTCATAGGGCCAGCCGAACGTCCACCAAATCTCGTACCTGGACCGGTCTTCACTGCGGTAATCGGGAAAATCGGCGCCCCTCGCCGGATGCAGCCAGATGATCACATCCCGCCGCGCCATTTCCTCGATGAGGGGAAGGCAGTCCTCCGCGTCGAGCGGCTTGCCGGCCACGTTCGAGAACAGTTGAACGCCGCAGGCGCCAAGCTGGGTGACGGCGCGATCCAACTCCTCTGCGGCGGCGGGCGGGTTGTTCATGGGCAAAGAAGCGACGAAGCCTGGAAAGCGGTCGGGATAGCGCTCGACCAACTCCGCCATGCCGTCGTTCGCCATTCTCGCCAGATGCGCAGTGGTCGCGGGATCCGTAAAAGACTCCAGGGGCGGTGAAGCCAACGAGATCACCTGGCGATACTCGCCGAACTCGTCCATCACACGGAATCGCGCTTCCATATCCACGATGATGGGAATATTTCGCACCCGCTTGCCCATGTCCTTCAGCCCAGGCGCAAGATTGAGGAACTCGGCGAAGAATCGCTGCGGAAGAACATGGTTAAAGATATCGATCTTCACGGAGACCCATCATACACCGGCGGTCGAAGCGACCTTTGCGATATCCTGTTGGTCTTGGAACTAAGCCACAGCGCCAGTCAGCCGTTCGCATGGCAGAGCCGGATTCGTTTTGTGGATACGGATGCATCCGGACGAATCCACTATTCGGCAATCTTCCGCCATTTCGAAGCCGCGGAATTCGAGTTCATGCGCTCGATAGGCCATGTCTACGACCTGCTGAACCAGGCGCCCCTGGTCTACCCGCGCGTGCATGCCGAGTGCGACTATTTTTCGGCGCTGCGCAGCGAAGACCTGATAATGACCCAGGTCACAGTGGAGCGGGTCGGGAAGTCGAGTTTCACACTGGCCTTTTCGGTGCTGCTGGGTGACCGCAAAGCGGGCGCGGGGAGGATCACGGTGGTCTGCACTCATTCCGAAACGGGCC
>CAWFPJ010000030.1:0-46833 GCA_963817515.1 Bryobacterales bacterium
GTCGAGGAGGCATAGCGTCGAGCCTGAACGGTCCCAACCCATCCTGCATGAAGCTCGTGTCCTGCGCGCAGACAGCGAGTATCGCTCGATGCTGCTCCACAACGTAGCAATGTGCGATGCCGATTGGGCACGAACCAATTTCACGGTACGGCCTCGAGTTCCTCCGCAACGTACTGCCAGTGACCGTTGGCCTGTCGAGCGCCAGCGGGATGTTGGTACATCTGAATCGCCGGATCGTAGACTACACCGGCTATTCGTCGGAGGATCATGTTCTTCGCGGTGCCGTAGTCAAATACAATCATCCGGACGGCTACGAAAGGGTCCTTCTGGCATCTGCAGAATCGGCGATCAATCATGAGTGTCTACCGCAATGCTGCCTATCCCTTGCCCTGCATCACCATCAGCACCACGCACGAAGGATGGTCCTTATCGTGGTACACCGTCTGGTTGGCCTTCAGCAGCCGGGTGGCGTCGGCGATCACGCCGCCGGTATTCGGAGTTGCGGTCGAAGCGCGGGAAATTGCTGCTCGAGATCTCCACGCGGATGCGATGGCCCTTCAGGAACACGTTGCTGGTTACGCCGGCGTCCACCGTCACCCGATAGATTTCGCCGGCCTTTCCCAACTCGCGGCTTCTCCAGCGAATTGCGGTAGCGCAGGCGCAGAATTCCGTCCGTCAGGTTGCGCGCGGTGCCGTCCGCAAACACGTCCACCAGCTTGGCCGTGAAGTCCGTGTCGGTGGCGCTGGTGGCTACGTACAGTACCACCTGCACGGGCCCGATCGCCTCCAAATCGTGCTTCAGCGGCCGCGTGGTGTATACCAGCACGTCCTTGCGCTGCTCTACCGGCCGCTGATCCATTGGCCCCCACGGGAAAACCTTGGGATTGCAGCAGACCGCACCGCCGCGCGTCGGCACCGGATCGTACGGATCGAAAACATACGTGGTCCGTGGCGGTGCCGTTTCGACGGCTGGTCCGTCATGGCGCCGTCGCCGTCGAGCGAATTGGCGCGGCCATTGCTATCCAGGTAGAACATCTTGTAGCGCGCCTGTTCCGGCGGCCATTCGCGCTCTTCGCGCCACTTGTTGGCGCCCATCACGAAGATCTTCAGCGGAGGCTGCGATAACAACGCCGTGTCCTTGCCCATCAGCCACTGGTCGAACCACTCGATTTGCAGCGAGCGTATGGGCACCGAAGAATCCGTGCCCGAAATCGGCGCCGTCGAAACTGGTAGGACATGTTGTGCGGCCACGGCCCCACCACAATCCGGCTCAGCCCCGTGCTCTTGTGCAGCGCCGCGTAAGCCTCCAGGTCGCTCTGCACGAAGTTGTCGTACCACCCGCCCACGGAAAAGACCGGAATCCGGATCTTGCGAAGCTGCTCCCTGGTGCTGATGGCCTGCCAGAACGCATCGAAGGCCGGATGGCGGATCACGTCGCGGTACAGTCGGCGAAGTCCAACCGAGTGCCGCCACATCGGCCGACCGCACGGGCAGGTGCAGCACATACTTTGCGAAGTCCTGGTGATATCCGGGCGCCCGCATGTTCTCAGCCATCCACTCCAGCCGGTTCCCCAACTTCATGGCGCCGCCGGTGGAGTAGTACCGGTCGCGGTAATCGTCGTAGCCCGAAACCACCGGGAAGATCGCCTTGAGGTGAGGATTGTTCAGCAGCGCCGCTTTCCACTGCACGATCCCCACATACGACCCGCCCATCATCCCGATCTTGCCGTCCGACCAGGCTTGCCGCGCGATCCAGTTCAGGGTGTCGTCGCCATCGGCCGGTTCCTGATCGAAGCGGCAGGAATGCGCCCTCGGATTCGTAGCGCCCGCGAACATCCTCCACCACTACGGCGTAGCCATGGTCCACGAAGGCCTGGTAATGCGGAGTGATGTCGAGACCCTTGCCGTAGGGCGTGCGCACCAGGATGGCGGGCACGCGTGCGTGTTCGGATGGCCGGAATACATTGGCCGAAAGCTGCACGCCATCGCGCATGGGTATCGGCACCTGCAGTGTTTGATCTGTGAGTTTCTGCGCAGCCCCGGCCTGTGCCCGCGCAGCAGGCAAGACTACGCACAAAGCTCGTTCAACAAGTCCCAATATCGCTCACCGATCCGGTCCAGCCGGTGATGCGCCCGAATGTGTCCGGCTCCCCGTTGCCCGACCGCACTGCGCCACCCCAGATATAGATGTTAGCAAAATCATATGGTGCAGCAGCGAGTCGCCTTCCGCCGCACCGGGCGCGATTCGCAGGCACGCGCCCTCCGGAAACCGGGAGTACTCCAGCGCCGTCCGTCACCATCACCGGCTTGCCGATTCCCATCAGGCGGATGCCGATTCCCGGACGTCTCGCCGGCGGCAGGATATCGCAGGTTGATGCAGGCATCCACGGCCTGCGCCGCCATCCAGAAATCACGCTCCGGCAAGTGAGGCAGCCGCACCACGCCGGCCTGGGCCAGCATTGGTTCCACCGCCCGCTCCAGGTCCGTGGATGACGAATTGGCCCGCTATCAGCAAACTGGTCCGCGCATTTTGCCGATGCAGTTTGGCGAAGGCCTCAAGCACCGTGGCCAGCCGCTTGGATTCCCGCAGGTACCCGAATATGCCGAACAGGAAGGCGCTGCCGGGTCCAGGCCCAGCCGCTGCCGGTAGCGCACAGATTCAGCCTCAGCCTGGCAGCATCCCGGCTCCTGAAACAAATGCGGAATTTCCACCACCCGCGCGCGCCGGCGCATGTTCCTTGACCGCGCGCGCCGCAGCCGGATTGTGAACCACGACGGCGCGCGCCCGCTCCGCTACGCGCCGCAGCATCGGATACGCGAAGTAGCGGCTGTCCGCCGCGGAGGCTGCGCGCGCGCGCCATAACTCCCGCGCCAGCCCGCGGTTCCATTCGCCATAGTTGTAGACGAATTCTTCCACGTACCGGTTTCGAGTCAACTGCCCCAACAGGAAGTGCTGCAAGCACCGCATCGTGCAGGACCACCACTCCTGGCGAGGCCGAGCGCCCGCTGGTAGATTTCGGCGATGCAGCGCGTTGTTCCCCACATGGTAGAGGGCGACGCTGCATTGGTCGGGTGCAACCTCGACGCTGCCGTGCGCGCCGCAATTCCGCCAGCAGCGCGTGCGGCATAGTCCGCAACTCCCGTTCGGACGGGCGGCAAGGGCGAATAAAAGCCCACGGTCATGGGCGTTGGCTCATCCTACTTTCTTCCGTTTTCCGAACAGGGCCGTTCCCACGCGCACGCAGGTGGCGCCTTCTTCGATGGCCGTCTCCAGGTCATGCGACATCCCCATGGAGAGGCCGCGGAGCCCATGCTGTTCCGCCAGTTGGCGCAGTCGCCGGAAAAACGGCCGCGAGGCTTCCGCATCCTCGGTCCAGGGCGGCATGGTCATCAAGCCCAGCCAGGCGAAGGTTTTGGCACTGGCGCACGGCGTCGATGATCTCTGGCAATTCGGCCGGGCCGGCGCCGCTCTTGGCGTCCTCCTCCGAAAGCTTAACCTCCAGCATCACGTCGAGCGCCGGCCCCGCTTCGTTTAGCCGACGGGCGAGTTTGGCCGAATCCACCGTCTGGATCACCTGGAAAAGTTCCGCCGCCTTCTTCGACTTGTTGGATTGCAAATGCCCAATCAGGTGGAAGCGCGCGCCCGTCGAGCCGGCCCACTTCGAGGCGCCTTGCCTTCGAACTCCTGCACGTAGTTTTCGCCGAACTCCCGCAGCCCCAGTTGGTAGGCTTCCTCTATTGCCGCTGCCGGAAAGATCTTGGTAACCGCCAGAAGAGTAATCTCCGCCGGATCGCGGCGCGCCCGTTCGGCCGCCCGGGCAATTCTGTCGCGCACCGCCGCCAGTCTTAGGGGCAAGCTCTCCATGGCCGCGGCGATCAGGACTCCCAGGCGCGCTTGGGAACGCCGCGGTCGCGGTCCTTTACGCGGTCATACAGATAGAACGTGGAGACCGTTCCCAACGATTCGTTATAGAGGCTCTCTTCGCCCAAAGCTTCCTTCAGGTCTTCCTCGAAATCGTGCAGCGCCTTCAATTCCTCGGCCAGGGCGGGCTTCTGCTTCCCGGAGGCAGTCCGAAAAAATTTCTGGTATCCGCCATCCACCAGCATGCCGATCTCGCTGCCCACAAGAATTCCGGCGCGATCGTGGAGATGGACCGTGCCGTTTTCCTCTTTCAAATCCACTGCGCAGTTATCACGGCTGACCCGAATGAGCCCGCCCGCTTGTGGAGTTACGGAAAAGCCGACCTTTCGAACATTTTCCAGCCTTTCCTGGAACGTTGGATTTTTGGGCCGCTCGCGGCGAAAGAACATATGCTCCATTTTAGTCGAGGTTCAGAGAGTGAGGGGGAGGCAGAGTTGTGCGGATCAGAAATATTCACCGCGGACTGTGTCCGCATGAATTCCAGCGTCTCAGTCTGAGAGCCGCTCCAGGCGGCAACGGTCGCGTTTGCTCCCCGACGGCCTCTTGCCCGGCTGAACAATGCTCGATCTCCTCGAGAGACGCAATGGCGCAATTGATCTGTTCGCGGTGCAAGTAAAGCTCTCGAAGGTTTTTGAGTCCAACCGATTCCAGGTACATTTTCTACATCCTTATCTTTCGTCTAAAAGATCCTTCGTCTAAAGCCGAATCCTGAGACAGCAGAACCGGTTGCTCTCGATACGAGCTTAACCAACCGGTCCGCTATGAGTTTGATTATGGGGCTGTTCAGGAGCGGCTGAAAGTGCTGCATGTACGGGGCTACTCCCATACCAGTGGTTAATTGTCGTTCCACAGTTGGACCGCCACGAGGTCGAGTTGACAACTTTTCCCATCACTAGGTGCTACAATTTAGTCGGTCATTTAACCGACATCCATCCTGTTCGGACGACTGGGGTTTTCAGCCCATCCACTTGAACGTCCGGGACGTCTTGCCGGAGAGAGGAAAGCGAGCGGCCGTGCTCCGCTCAACGCCGGCAAGTCTATGAAAATATTGCTATATAACCCAGACAATGGGATCACGAAGAACTTCATGCCCCACCTCTGGATGTTCCTATTGCAGTCACTTACGCCGCCCGGGCATGAGGTCCTGCTGGTGGACGGCAACACCCATCCCATGTCGGATGACGATCTGGTAAAGTTCGTTCGTGACCACGGAATCGGATTAGTGGGGATTGGCGCCATGACCCGCATGATCGCCAAGGCGTACCGCGTAGCCGACGCGTTGCGCGCGGCCGGGGTCCCAGTGGTCATGGGCGGGCCGCATGTTACCGAGGTGCCGGACGAGGCGCTGGGGCGCGACGGCGGAACGCGCCATGCGGACGCGGTGGCGCTGGGCGAAGCCGATGAGACGTGGCCGCGGATTGTGGCGGATGCCGCGCGCGGCCAACTGAAGGAGGTCTACACTCCGGTCGATGCGTTCGGCCAGGAGCGCAAGCCGAACCTGGATCACTATCCGCAAATCCCATGGCAGCGGCTGGACCTGGACCAGTTCAATCGGATTCCTGGCTTGGCCCGGCGGTTCATGCACCACAACCACTACGAATGGGAGACGTTCCACATCATTCCGATCGAGAGCGGGCGGGGCTGCCCGTACGGCTGCGAATTCTGCACCGTGACCGGGTTTTTTGGCGATTCAATTCGGTTCCGCACCAACCAGAGCATCGTCGAAGAGATGCTGCGGCTCAAGGAGCGCGCCAGCGGGACGAAGGGCAAGATCGCGGTATTTTTTGTCGACGACAATTTCGCGATCAACGTGAAGCGGACGAAGTCGCTGCTGCGGGATATCGTTGCGGCGGGGGCCGGGATGAACTGGGTAGCGCAGATCAGCGCCAACCTGCTCAAGGATGAGGAACTGCTGGACCTGATCGCGGAGTCCGGCGGCAAATGGATTTTCATTGGTATGGAATCGCTGGACCCGGCCAACCTGGCGAGCGTCAAGAAGAGTTTCAATAAACCGGCCCAGTATGCGGAAGTGCTGGAAGGTCTGGCGCGGCGCAACGTGTACGCTATCACGTCGTTCATTTTCGGCCTGGATCACGATAAAGTCGGCGTGGGCGAACGGACGCTTGCCGAGATGCGTACCTGGCCGCCGGTTCTGCCGGTGTTCGGGCAGATTACGCCGTTCCCGGCCACGCCGCTTTACGATCGCCTGGCCAAGGAAGGCCGGCTGACGCGGCCCAAACACTGGCTGGAGTTCGCCCCGTTTCGCATGGCGCACACACCGCTGAATATGACCGTCGAGGACGTGCAGAGCGAAGTGCTGTACGCGTGGAAGAATGCTTACAGCCCGGAGGCGACGGTCAGAGCTCTCGACTCCATTGCCGACGAGCCGGTTCCCTACAAGATCAACCACTTGATTTCGCGGCTTTTCTTCCGCGGGATTTACTTTCCGCCCAAGGGCGCCTGGGGCTGGCTGAAACTGATTGCGCAGAACCGCGGCTCGGTGTTTCGGATTATCCGCGAATCGTTCACGCAATGGCACGGAACGCCGGCCGCTGTGGGGCGGCGCGAGTTCAGGGCAACCAGGCCGGTGGTGGAGCCTGAGTAGACGAACCGGACAGGCCAGGAGGCCCATCTTGCAAGCTACTCATGGCGCAGCGCCGTCATAGGGTCGATCCGCGACGCTCGCCAGGCCGGAGTGTAGCCGGCTGCCAGACCGGCGGCCGCGAGGATCACCGCGGAAACCGAAATGGCCAGCGGATCATTGGGCTTCGTTCCGAACAGAAACGATGCGATGAAGTGAGTAGTTTCCCACGCAGCCGCAAGCCCGATGACGAGCCCCGCGGCGGCCAGCGCCAAAACTTCGCGCAGCACCATCCAGATAATGTTACGCCCTTCGGCGCCAAGCGCCATGCGGATGCCGATTTCGCCCGTGCGGCGCGCCACCGCGTAGGCCATGGTGCCGTAGAGGCCCACGCATGCGATCAGCAGGGCCAGCACCGCAAAGCAGGTGCAGAGGTTGGCAAAGGTGCGCTGCTGGCTGATGGTCTGATCGATCAGACGCGATTGCGTATTGATGTCAGTTAACGGAATGCTGTTATTGGCTTGTCCGACGGTCTGCCGAACCGCACCCAGCAGCGCCAGTGGATCGCCGGCCGTCCGGAGTTCAAAGAACGCCCGACCCTGACCACCGGCATTCTGGGTGTAAGGGATGTAAGCTACCGCCGGAATTTCTTCCTGGAGCGAGTTGTAGTGGGAAGTCCTGGCTACGCCGATGATCTCGATATCCGCCGGCGATTTGGGATCGCCAAATCCGATGGTGCGGCCAATCGGATTTTCTTTCCCCAGAAACTTGGTTACGAACTTCTCGGTAACCACTGCTACGCGCGGCGATAGCATATCGCGCTCCTCAATCCCGCGGCCCAATAATACCGGGATCTGCATGGTCGCGAGAAAGGACGGATCCACTCTGAGCAAACAGGTCTCAAGCGAGCCGCCGGCCGGCGCCGGCACACCCGGAATGTTGATCCGTTCGGAGCTCCAGTAATGGGCCACCAGGGGGAAGTCCGAAAAGGCGGCGCTGCGAACCCCTGGAATGGTGCGAAAACCGTTCCGCAGTTCGGCATAGAAGCGGGCCACGGCGGCATCTTTGTAACCTGCCTGTCTGGCGTTCAGGCTGAAAAGCAGAACATTTTCGCGATTGAATCCGAGTTCCACGGCGTGGAGATTGGATACCGTGTGCACGAAAAGGCCGGCCCCGATCACCAGCAACAAAGAGATGGCAATCTGTGCCACCACCAGGAACTGATTCGCTCCCAGACGAAGCCCCAGGCGCCGAAAGCTTCCACTGGGCGCGCTGGCTCTGGTCTCCTTCAGTGCAGGAGTGAGATCCACCCTGGTGGCCTGAATGGCAGGAGCCAGCCCGAAGACAATTCCGGTTACCAGGGCAAGCGCCAGGGTGAAACCCAGCACCGGCCAGTTCAGATGGGCATGCAGAGTGAAGTTGTCGCGTCCGTTGGCCAGCAGCCAGGTGATCGACTGGATACCCCAATAGGCCACCAGCAACCCCAGCAGCCCGCCCATGAAAGACAGCAGCACGCTTTCAGTCAGCAACTGCCGGACAATGCGCCACCGGCCGGCCCCCAGGCTTAGCCGCACCGCCATCTCGCGCCTGCGGGCGGTGGCTCGCGCCAGCAGCAGATTGGCAATATTGGCGCAGGCGATGGTGAGGATCAGGCCGACCATCGCCATCAACACGTATAGCGGTTTGGAGTATTCCCGCCGCAACGAGTCCAGGCCGGAAGCGCCTTCTTCCAGCCACAGAGCCGGCATATCCTTTTTTTCCTTGGCACCAGTGGCGGTGCTGTCGGCGAACGAATGAAACTGCGTGGCGAGCGCGGCCTGAGCCTGTTCTAGACTGACCCCGGGACGCAGACGGCCCATCATTTCCACCCAATAGAAGTGGGCGTCGAAGAACCTGCTCCGCTCCGCCTCGACGGGGTTCTGGGCCAATAGCGGAACGGCATGCAGGGGGACGAATACCGGTGGTTCCGCTCCCGCATCCACTCCGAAGAAGCCGGGCGCCGAGACGCCGACGATGGCAAACGGCACGTTGTTGATCAGAATCGACTGCCCGATGGCATCGGGACTGGACGCGAAGCGCCGCTGCCAGTATTTGTAGCTGATGACGGCCACCGGAGTGGCGCCGGCCCGGTCGTCCTCGTCCACAATCAGACGTCCGGCGGCGGGCAGCACGCCCAGGCCGTTGTAAAAACCGCCCGATACGAAGAGCCCATTGGCGACTTCAGCTTGCCCGCGCGCGATGACATTAACTTGCCATGCCGAAGCGTACGCAAACAGCGTGGACATTGGGCCCTGCTGCGCGCGCAGAGTTTCAAAGGCAGCGAATGGGTAGTTGGGGCTGGTGAATACGCCCGTCTTGCGGTCCCCGTGCGAGCTGCCGTAGTGACCGTGAATGACGGCCGGCTGGCCTTTCGCGCGCCAGTTCAAGACCACCAGTTCTTCCGGGCGCTGCACCGGCAGCGCGCGCAGCAGAATCGCGTCCATGAAGCTATAAATGGCGGTGTTTGCGCCAATACCGAGCGCCAGGGAAAGTATGGCCATGGCGGTAAACAGCCGGTTCGCGGCCGTCATCCGCAAGGCATAACGAATATCCTGCGCGAGTTGCTCCGCGAAGTTCCAGGTCCACATGGCGCGGCTATCCTCCTTGAGTAAAGTGATATTTCCAAACTGGCGCCTGGCGGCGGCATTGGCATTGCCGCGTTCCTCGGCCTGCAGCGTAAGATGATGACGCATCTCTTCGTCCAGATCCTGTTCGAACTGGCGCCGGTGAAGCAGGAAGCGTAGTCTCCGAAAGAGTTCTGGCATGGCGGTTTCAGGCAGGCTGGATCACGCGCACAATCGCCGCCATCACGCGTTCAAATTCCCGGATCTCGAGGGCCAGCTGTTTGCGGCCCTCCGGCGTCAGACGGTAGTAGCGAGCGCGCCGGTTGTTGTCGGATTGCTTCCACTCGGCCACCACCCATCCCTTGATGAGCATGCGCTGCAGCGCCGGGTAGAGAGAGCCTTCCTCCACCTGCAAGACGTCCTCCGAAATTTGGTGGACGTACTGCGCGATACCGTAGCCGTGCATCGGCCCCAGCCTGGCCAGCGTCTTGAGAATCAGCATGTACAAGGTGCCGGGCGGGATCTCGGGCCGTTTCATCAGTTCCATAGTCGAACTATACAGTAGTCAGACTAGGGAAAGCGGCAGCCGGTTAGCACGAAGGAAAAAGTTTTTTGCAAGGCCTATCCGGCCAGCTTACGAATGAACGCCAGGTTGCGGCGCATATCGGCTTCGACACTGGCATCGGCATGTGTATCGGTCTCGAGATTAGCGTAGCCGTCAAAGCCGATGTCGCGTAGAGCCCGCAACACCTCCACGAACGGAATGGAACCTTCGCCCATATAGTGCGGGTTGTCTTTCAGATGGATCTGACAGATACGATCCTTCCCCAGCCAACGGATTTCCTTGACTACATCAAGGCCGACCTTGGTCGAGTTTCCCACGTCGTAATACACCAACACGTTCTTGGAACGCGACCGCTCCATGATCCGCACGTTGTCCTCGGCTGAAATCTCGTCCTCCAGCCCCAGGATGACGCCGGCTTTTTCGGCCTCGGGGCCAAGGTCCCGCAAAGCATCGCCGGTATAATCCATTTCGTCGCGAGTCTTCAGCGCCCACCTGCCGAAGAAGGGCAGCAACAACACCTTGGTGTTCAGCGCCTTGGTTAGCCGGATGGAATCCGCCACCCACTGCGGTGCCAGTTTGTCGCTCTTGAGGCCGTTGTCGTGCAGTTTGTCCACGCATGTTCCGTCCAGCGGAATCCGGTTGTCCTTCGAGAGTTGAAGGTAGCGGGCGATGATCTCCGGATTGTCCACGGGCATCTTGCCGTCGATAATCCGCCTCCCAAAAGAAACCTGAACGCCGTCAAAACCCAACTGAGCGGCTAGCGGCACAGCTTCCGGTTTGGCGCCGAGTTTGAGGTTCCAATCAGTGACACCGAAACGAAACTGCCCGGCTGCGCCAGAACCAGGACGCAGGCCCGCGAAGGCTGCCACGGCGGAGCCAAGCAGAGTGCGGCGACTGATTTTGGGCATAGGACTCCTGTCGGTTCAATGGTACACCACGCCAGCGTGTGCTGAAAAACCACAGTGTAGCTGAAAACTACGGTGTACCTGAAAACTAAGGAGAGTTGGAGCGTACCACTAGGCCGTGCCAGACCTTTATTTGACCCGTATGTGAATACGGCGGTGTCCCCCGAGCGCCTTTAGGCTTCTCCCTTGCGGCGAACCGCCAGGAGCTTGCTCACCAGCGCCAACTAATCGAGTCGGACCCCTATTTCGATAGTTCTGGATCAAAATAGGTGGACCGACACCTGCTTCGCAGACACGCTCCTCAGGTATGATAGCCCAAATCGCTGGAAACGCCTAAGAATTAATGTGCCGATCGCGGGTAGCCGTTATCTAACAAATAAAACCGCTTGTATTTCGAACTCATTGGACATAGCATTGGTATCGAAGGATCGGCAAATCAGATGAAACTGTCTTTTGTTGTGGGGCTTTTAATGGCCGCGAGCTTCGCCGCCTATGGTCAACAGGCGATGCCGCGGATGACCTCTGTGGAGCCGGCAAGCGCGAAGAAGGGGGACGTGGTTGCCGTAACGGGCGAGAATCTGGACAAGGATGCGGTGGCCAAGGTGTATCTCACCGATGGAAAGAACGACACCGCCGTGGAAGTCACCGAGCAGTCTGCGACTACCATTAAGTTCAAGATTCCGGCGGCGAAGGTAGCGGGACGGCTCGCGCTCATGATCCTGACTGCCGGCAAGGAGCCCAAGTATATCGAGCAGCCCGTCAAACTGACCATCGAGGAATGACGGTCTCGTATTTCCGGCGTGTAACCATCCGCAAGCAGGCGATACTCGACACAGAGCCGCCGCTGTCAGGGAGCGGTCTCCGCTAAGCCCCCGAAAACGACTACGCGCGCAGCGGTCGATCTTAGTAGACTATCTACACAATATACAGTAGAATGCCTACAATATGAGCCACAAACCGCCAACGCGTGTGGAACTCCTGCAAGGCACGCTCGACCTCCTCATCCTCAGGACACTGATTATAGGGCCCACACACGGCCACGCGATCGCCAAACACATTCAGCGGACCTCGGAAGACCTGCTCCAAGTGGAGACCGGTTCTTTATATCCGGCCCTGCACAGACTCGAGGCAAAGGGCTGGATCGCGGCCTCTTGGGAATTATCCGACAAAGGCAAGCGGGCCAAGTATTACCGCCTCACACCGCTCGGGCGGAAACAGCTCGCTGCCGAACACTCAAAGTGGCAGGCATTCGCCCGCGCCATGGGATTGATCTTGAATCCAGCCGATCAGGAGGGGCAATGAACTCGTTCCTTCGCAAGTTGAAATGGTTGACCGAACGCCGTAACAGGGAAGCCGAACTCCGGGATGAACTCCAGTTCCACCTGGAAGAGGAAGCGGAACAGCATCAAGCGGAGGGATTGGCAGAGGACAAGGCCCGTTGGGCGGCGCGCCGCGGTTTGGGCAACCTCGCGTTATTACACGAGAACACCCGCGCCATGTGGGGATGGACTATCTTCGAGCAGCTCGGCCAGGACCTGCGCTACGGGTTCCGGACAATGGCCGTCAACCGGCTGTTTACCTTTCTGGCGGTGGCGTCGCTGGCGCTGGGCATCGGCGCCAATACCGCCATCTACAGCTTTATGGACTCGATCCTGCTGCGCTCGCTGCCGGTGCCCGATGCCGGGTCGCTGGTGGTCCTGAAATGGCATGCCAAGGCTACCGGGCGCGACTTCGTCATGCATTCCATGAGCGGCAGCACCTGGGGCGACTCCCAGTCGGGAACCACGAGCGGTATTTTCCCTTTCCCGGCATTCGAGCTTTTCCGGAAATACGACTCTGTCTTTTCGACTGTATTTGCCCACTTCCAATCCTGGCAGGCGAGGAGGCTGAACCTGACAGTCAAAGGAGAAGCCGGCATTGCCGCCGGAGAGTGCGTATCGGGCGATTATTTTCGGGGACTCGGCGTTCCTCCGGCCGCGGGGCGGCTGATCATCCCCGACGATGACCGTGCGGGAGCGCCTCCGGTAGCAGTCCTCAGTGACGCGTACAGTCAAAGGCGTTTCGGGGGAGCCGCCAACGCGACCGGCCAGTCGATTCTGATCGACAACCTGCCCTTTACCGTGGTGGGCGTTACGCCGCCAGAGTTCTTCGGCGTCGATCCGGCGCGTGTTCCGGATGTCTACCTTCCGATCCACACCAACGAATTGCTGGGAGCCGGCCATCAGTTTGGTTTTCGCCCCGACGCTTACCTCGCTCGCAACTACTATTGGGTCGAAGTGATGGGCCGGTTGCGGCCCGGAACCAGCCTCCCGCAAGCCCAGGCCGCGCTGGCGCCGGCGTTTCAGCAATGGGTAGCGGGCACCGCGGCCAATGACCGCGAACGCGCGAATCTTCCCGCACTGGTAGTCAGCCCAGGCGCGGGTGGCCTGGACAGCCTGCGCCGGCGGTACTCGCAGCCGCTATACGTGCTGATGACGCTGGTGGGGTTAATCCTGGCGCTGGCATGCGCCAATGTCGCCAACCTGCTGCTGGCGCGCGCGGCGGCCAGGAGACGCGAAATGGCCCTGCGGCTGAGCATGGGCGCAGGCCGTCTTCGCATTGTGCGGCAGTTGCTGACCGAAAGCCTTCTGCTGGCCTCAATGGGCGGGGCACTGGGGGTCTTGTTCGCCATTTGGGGTATTCGTTTCCTTACGTTGCTGCTGGCAAACGGCCGGGCGAACTTCACCCTGCGCGCGGATTTGAACTGGCATGTGCTGGGTGCGGCGGCGGCACTCTCTCTGCTGACGGGTGTGCTGTTCGGCGTGGCTCCGGCGTTGCAGTCCACGCGCGTGGATGTCATGCCGGCGCTGAAGGCAACGCCAGCCGGCCAGCCGCAGGCCAGGCATCCTTTCGGGAGGGTCAGCCTGAGCCACATGCTGGTGGTGTGCCAGATCGCCATCTCGCTCCTGATGCTGGTAGCGGCCGGACTCTTTGTGAGGACGCTTTCGAATCTGCAATCGATCGAGCTTGGCTTCAATCGCGAGAACGTGCTGCTGTTCCAGTTGGACGCACGGAAGGCCGGACACAAGGACCCGGAGATCGCCACCTTTTATGGCGATCTGCGTCAACGGTTCAGCGCGATCCCTGGTGTGCGCAGCGCGAGTCTCTCGGAAGATTCGCTCATTGAAGCCGGCACTGGGCTGCCCATCAGCCTGTCAGGCGACGCACCCGGACCAGGCAGACAACTCTTGAACGTCGGGCCCGAGTTCTTCAAGACCATGCAGATTCCGATCCTGGCCGGCCGCGATTTCGAGGAAAGCGACCGGCCCGGTTCGCCGGCGGTTGCGGTGATCAACCAGATGTTTGCCAAGGCCAATTTCGACCAGCGAAATCCACTCGGGCAGCACCTGACGCTGTGGAAAGACGGCCGTCCCGCACGTGACATGGAGATTGTCGGGGTATCCGGGAACGCGCGCTACGGCGGCCTGACGAGGGCCATTCCGCCGCTGGTCTATATGCCGTACAACCAAGGCTACCCTAACCCGGATCAGATGGTGTATGCGCTCCGCACATCCGGTGACCCGCTCCGGTATATCAACTCCGTGCGCGAAATGGTTCGCCGGGCGGACGCGCGCGTGCCCGTGTCCGAGGTGAGAAGCCAGGTGGCGGACATCGACCAGACCATCAACCAGGAAATCACGTTTGCCAGGCTGTGCACAGGCTTCGCGATCCTGGCGTTGGTGATCGCCTGCGTCGGTCTCTACGGCACCGTATCGTACAACATCGCCCGCCGCACCGGTGAAATTGGCATCAGGATGGCACTGGGGGCGCAGCGCAGCGGTGTGGTCCGGATGGTTCTACGGGAGGTGTTGGCACTGGCGGCAATCGGCCTTGCGATCGGCCTGCCCACGGCGGTGGGCACGTCGAAATTCGTCGCCTCGTTTTTGTACGGGATGAAGCACAACGACCCTCTGGCGCTTACGCTGGCGGTGGTGACTCTTCTGGGCGCCGCACTTCTGGCCGGTTACATACCTGCGCGGAAGGCCTCTCGAATCGACCCGATGACCGCGCTGCGGCACGAGTAAACAAGCTTATGCGCCCACGCGGGCCGGCAGTTCTTTGAGGATTTCGGTGGTGAATGCCTTGGCGTCGCCGAAGAGCATCAGGGTCTTGTCCAGGTAATAAAGTTCGTTATCGATACCGGCAAAACCGGGACTCATACTACGCTTGATCACCATCACGATGTGGGCCTTGTCCACGTCCAGAATCGGCATGCCATAGATCGGGCTGGCCGGGTTATTGCGGGCCGCGGGGTTGGTCACGTCGTTGGCGCCGATTACCAGGGCCACGTCGCACTGCGGAAATTCGCCGTTGATGTCGTCCATTTCAAACAGGCGATCGTAGGGAATATCGGCTTCGGCCAGCAGTACGTTCATGTGTCCGGGCATGCGGCCGGCTACCGGGTGAATGGCGAACTTTACGTCCACGCCCCGGCGCGTCAGGGAATCGAACAACTCGCGGATCTTGTGCTGCGCCTGCGCTACCGCCAGGCCGTATCCGGGGACGATGATCACGCTGCTGGCGGTTTCGAGAATCGCCGCAGCTTCCTCGGGGCTGGCGGAACGGACGGGGCGCTGCTCGGTCTTAGCGGCGGCGGTTTGAAGTTGGCCGAAGGCCCCGAACAGAACATTGGCGAACGAACGGTTCATGGCTTTGCACATGATGATTGAAAGAATCAGGCCCGAGGAACCGTCCAGAGCCCCGGCAATCACCAGCAACGGATTGTTCAACGCGAACCCCATGGCGCAGGCGGAAAGGCCGGCATAGGAGTTCAGCAGAGCGATTACGGTGGGCATATCGGCGCCGCCGATGGGAATGATCAGCAGCACGCCGAATAGCAGCGCCAGACCCGCGAAGATAGGAAAGATCCAGGTGTCGGTGGGCACCAGGATGAGCCGCGTGCCAAGGCCCAGAGCGACAAGGAACAGAAACAGGTTGATCAGATTCTGGTTGCGGTAGGTGATGGGGCGTGAAGGCAGCACCTCCTGCAGTTTTCCCATGGCCATCAGGCTGCCCGTGAAAGTCAGGAAGCCCAGAAGCGTCTCAATCACCAGCGCCACCATCACGAACCCCTGCAGTTCCGTGTCGGCCCGCGGCTGTCTCTGGTAGAATTCCGCGGTTCCCACCAGCGCGGCAGCCAGCGCGCCGCACGCGTGCGACATGGCCGTCCGTTGCGGTACCGCTGTCATGGGCATGATGTAGGCAATGGGAATACCGATGGCGGTTCCAATCACGAATGCAGCCAGAATCCACTCCCAGTTGTGGTGGTGCCCCTCGAGCGTGCCCGCTACCGCCAGCAGCATTCCCAGTTCGCCGGCAAAGACACCGCGCCGCGCGGTGGCCGGCGTGTTCATCCACTTCAGTGAAAGAATGAACAGCGCGCCCGAGAGAATGTAGATGTAATTGACCAGGACCATTTATTTCTTTTCCTCGCCCATTATTTCTTTTGCGGGGCGGGCAGAGGGGAGCTTCTTGAACATCTTGAGCATGCGGTCGGTGATCAGAAAACCGCTCACGATGTTGGTCACGGCGGCTGTGATCGCGATGAAACCCAGAACCTTGCTGGCGGTGGTGGCGCTATCCGCGCTGATGATCAGAATCGCGCCCACTACTGAGATCGCCGAAATGGCGTTGGTCAGCGACATGAGCGGCGTATGCAGCAGCGGTGAAACCTTGCGGATCACCTCCAGGCCGACGAACGTCGCCAGCATGAACACATACAAGCCAATTTCCAGATTGGTAGGCATTCAACGCTCCGGCGCGGGTTCCAATTGGGCGGGCTGCAATTGGGGCAGACCCATGGCCTCGCGGACGCGCGGGTGCACCACTTCGCCGGCCTGCGTCACCAGTGTTTCGCGGACGATTTCGTCGTCGCGAGGCAGCGTGATCTTACCGTCTTTGATCAGGTACTTCAGGAATGTGGCGATGTTCTTGGCGTACATCTGGCTGGCGTGGTAAGGGATGGTGGAGGGCAGGTTGAGCGGACCAAAAATTCGGACGCCGCCGGCTTCCACCACCTCGCCGGGGCGCGTCAGTTCGCAGTTGCCCCCGCGCTCCGCCGCGATATCGATAATGAGCGAGCCCGGCGCCATGCGTGCGGCCATCTCCCGGGTGATCAGAATGGGAGCCTTTTTGCCGGGCACGGCGGCGGTGGTGATGACCACATGCTGCTCGGCCAGAACGTTGGCCAGGGCCTCGCGCTGACGGCGGTAGAAATCTTCGCTCATGGCCTTGGCATAACCACTCTTGTCTTCAGCCGCGCCTTCGATTTCGGGCACGTCTTCGATCTGTAAAACTACGAACCGCGCCCCCAGGCTTTCGATCTGTTCTTTGACGACGGCGCGAATGTCGTATCCGCTGACCACGGCTCCCAGGCGCCGGGCGGTGGCAATGGCCTGCAGGCCCGCGACGCCGGCGCCAATCACCAGCACGCGCGCGGGGGCTACGGTGCCGGCGGCGGTCATAAGCATTGGGAACATGCGGGGCAGGTTGTCGGCGGCGATCAGGGCGGCTTTGTAGCCCGCTATGGTAGCCATGGAAGAAAGGGCATCCATGCTCTGGGCGCGCGTGATGCGGGGCATCAATTCCATGGCCAGGAAGGTGACGCCGCGCTCGGCCAATGCGCGGGCGGCATCCACAGCGGTGAGGGGCTCGCCGAAGCCAATCACAGTCTGGCCGCGACGGAAAAGCGCCAGGTCCGCTGCACCGGTTTCGGGATTGGCGCCGGGGGCGCGAACTTGCAGGATGACGTCCGCCGACCGGAAGACTTCTTCGCGAGTGGCAGCCACGCGGACGCCTTTTTCGGCGTACTCGGAATCCGGAAAGCCTGCTTGTGCGCCGGCTCCCAATTGCATGATTGTCTCGGTACCGGATTTACTGAGGACGGAAAGCGCGGATGGTACCATGGCGACCCGCCGTTCGTTCGGAGATGCTTCGGAGACGATGCCGACGGTGATGGCCACAGCTTTCCGTTTATAGAAGGTCCGAACTGCTGAAGAAGAAACGCAGCTCCACTTCGGCGGTTTCCGGGGCGTCCGAGCCGTGAACGCAGTTACGCTCGATGTTTTCCGCGAAACACTTGCGAATCGTGCCCTCCGCGGCATTGGCAGGGTTGGTGGCGCCCATGACTTCGCGCAAATTTTTAATGGCGTTGTCGCGCTCAAGCGCCATCACGATAATGGGGCCTTCGGTCATGAACTTGACCAGGCCTGTGTAGAAAGGCCGCTCGCGATGCACGGCATAAAAGGCCGCGGCCTGCAGTTCTGTCAGGCGCGTCATGCGCAACCCCAGGATTTTGAAGCCGGCCTTCTGAATCATGGCCAGGATTTCACCCGCCTGCCCGGCAGCCACGGCGTCGGGCTTGATCATGGAAAACGTACGTTCAACACTCATAAGCGGCTTTGAACTTTCTCTCCTAATTCGGCCGGCGTGGAGCAAACTGTGATGCCCGCATCCTCCATGGCCTTGATCTTGTCGGATGCTTTGCCGGAGCCGCCGGAGATGATAGCGCCGGCATGGCCCATGCGCCGTCCCGGCGGCGCCGTCTGGCCGGCGATGAAACCCACCACCGGTTTCTTCACGTGAGCCTTGACGTAAGCGGCCGCAGTCTCTTCCGCGTTGCCGCCGATTTCGCCGATCATGATGATGGCGTGGGTGTCCGGATCCTCATTGAACAGCTTCAGCGCGTCCACGAAATCAGTTCCGATAATGGGGTCGCCGCCAATGCCGATGCATGTGGATTGGCCAATGCCGAGCTTGGTCAACTGGCCCACGGCTTCGTAGGTCAGGGTCCCGGAGCGCGAGACCACCCCCACGTGGCCCTCCTTGTGAATAGGGCCGGGCATGATTCCGATTTTGCACTTGCCGGGCGAAATGACGCCGGGGCAGTTGGGGCCGATCAGGCGCGTCGCGCCGTCCTTGAGGAATGCCCAGGCCTTCACCATGTCGAGCGTCGGAATGCCTTCGGTGATGCAGACTACCAGGGCCACGCCCGCGTCGGCGGCTTCCATGATGGCGTCGCCGGCGTAGGGCGGGGGCACGAAGATCACGCTGGCGTTGGCGGCGGTCTCTTTCACAGCCTGCGCGACAGTGTCAAAAACCGGAAGGTCCAGGTGCGTGGTGCCGCCTTTGCCCGGAACTACGCCGCCCACCACCGTGGTGCCGTAGGCGATGGCCTGCTGCGCATGGAAGGTGCCTTCGCGGCCGGTGAAGCCCTGAACGATCAGGCGGGTTTGTTTGTCTACGAGTACGCTCATTAAGGTTTCCCTGTGCCAATAGCGGCCCGGATGGTCTACGCGGCCAGCTTCACTACTTTCCGGGCGGCGTCCAGCATGTCCTGGCCAACGGTGAAGTTGAAGCCGGATTCCATCAGAATCTGGCGGCCCAATTCGACATTCGTGCCTTCCATGCGGACCACGATGGGGACCTGAATGTTGAGATCCCGGGCGGCCGCCACCACGCCCGTGGCCAGCGTGTCGCAACGCAGGATGCCGCCGAAAATATTAATCAGTACGGCCTTCACGTGATGATCCGAGAGTAGGATGCGGAAGGCGTTTTTCACCTGTTCCGCACTGGCGCCGCCGCCCACATCGAGAAAATTCGCGGGGCTTCCGCCGGCATACTTGATGATGTCCATGGTGGCCATGGCCAGGCCCGCACCGTTGACCATGCAGCCCACCGTGCCATCCAGCTTGATGTAGTTAAGGCCGAAGCGCGAGGCTTCCACTTCCAGCGGATCTTCTTCGTTCAGGTCGCGGAGGTCCAGCAGTTCTTTGTGGCGGTAGAGGGCGTTATCGTCGAAAGTGATCTTGGCGTCGAGCGCGTAGACCTTGCCGTCCTTCGTGAGTATGAAGGGATTGATTTCGGCCAGGGAAGCATCCATGGACACGTAGGCTTTGGCCAGCGCAGTCATCGCGGCCGCGGCGGCGTTGACCATAGCGCCGGGAATCCCGATGCTGAAAGCCAGTTTGCGCGCCTGAAATGGCGCGAGGCCTGTGCCAGGGTCGATGGTTTCCTTCAGGATGAGTTCCGGAGTTTTGGCGGCCACCTCTTCGATGTCCATACCGCCGGCGGCCGAAGCCATGAAGACCGGCTTGCCCTGCACGCGGTCCAGAACGATGCCCAGATACAACTCGCGATCGATGGGAAGCGTCTCTTCAATCAGCAGGCGCTGCACGATGCGGCCTTCCGGGCCGGTCTGGTGTGTGATGAGGCGCATGCCCAGAATTTTCTTGGCCAGCTCAACAGCGTCGTTCGCATCCTTGGCGACTTTCACGCCACCGCCTTTTCCGCGCCCCCCGGCGTGAATTTGAGCCTTCACCACCACGCTGCCGCCAATCTTCTTGGCCGCCGCTTCGGCCTCTTCAACTGTGTAAGCGACTTCACCGCGCGGCACGGGAACGTTGTACCTGGCCAGAATGGCCTTTGCCTGATACTCGTGAATTTTCATGGAGAATCTGCTGTGTTAGGCTGACAAGGAACGCCCAAACGCCCAAAACATCAATATATCACGCCATATCATGTCCCTTCTTCCGTACCTTGAGCGCATCACCGGGCATGAAGACCTGACCGCCGCGGATGCGCAGGCCGCCATGCAAACCATCTTGCGTGGTGATGCCAGTGCGCCGCAGATCGCGGGCTTCCTGATTGCATTGCGCATGAAGGGCGAGACTGTGGATGAGCTGGTGGGCTTCGCGCGCGCCATGCGGGAAATGGCCGTACCCATAAATCACGGGCTCGCCGGTGAAGCGCTGCTGGACACCTGCGGCACAGGCGGCGACGGCGCCGGAACATTTAACATTTCCACCGTGGCTGCATTTGTGGTTGCCGGCGCCGGTGTGCGCGTGGCCAAGCACGGAAATCGGTCAATCACCAGCAAGTGCGGGGGCAGCGCGGACCTGCTGGAATCGCTTGGGATCGACATTGCTTTCTCGCCCGATGACACCGCGCGGGCCATCCGTGAAGTGGGCATCGGGTTTCTCTTCGCGCCCGCGGTCCACACTTCCATGAAGCACGCGCAGCCGGTGCGGAAGGATCTGCAGCTGCGGACGGTTTTCAATCTGCTGGGTCCGCTGACCAACCCGGCGCGGGCCACGGCGCAAGTGGTGGGTGCGCCTTCGGCCAAGTCCGCAAGGCTTATGGCCGGAGCGCTGGCGGCGCTGGGCCTGCCGCGCGGTTTCGTAGTCCACGGGTTTGACGGGCTGGACGAAATCACCACCACCGGCCCGACGCTGGTCTTCGAGATCCGCAATGGCACGGTGGAGGAGCGTACGCTCGATACGTACGATTTCGGCGTGCGCCGGGCGGCACCGGACAAGTTGAAGGGCGGGGACTCGGCGCGCAATGCCGAGATTGCCAATGCCATTTTGGCCGGCGAGACAGGGGCCGCGCGCGATATCGTTCTGGTGAATGCCGCCGCGGGGCTGGTGGCCGCCGGTAAGGTGGAGACGTTCCTCGAAGGCATGGCTGTGGCGGTGGTGTCGATTGACAGCGGCGCCGCGCGCGGCAAGGTGGAGGCGCTGGCCCGGTTCACCGTAAGGTAGGCCTCCGGGGCTGCCGCGACTGTTCGGTGCCTTTCAGAACCGATCAGGCCCAGTTGCAACTCATTTGCTGTTTTTCGTTGACTTCGAGGGCTTCGTTCCGTAACATAATCCAAAGAGGTTCCAAATGTTTTTGTGGAAATCTTGTTGCGAATCAGTCGCAAATACCCCTTATATTGCGACTCTGTCGCAACTACGGAGCGCCGCGTGAGTCCCTCGTTGGAACGCCGCGCCTTGCTCGATGAGCTGGTTTCCAAAGGTATCCGTTTGACCGCACAACGCCGTGCCCTGATTAAGGTCATTCAAGAAGCAACCGAACATCTGGACGCTGGTTCCTTGCTCGAACTGGCTCGCAAGAGGGAACCGAATATTGACCGTGCGACGGTCTATCGCACGATCGAGCTTTTGAAGAAGCTGCGGTTGGTCGACGAACTCGATCTCATGCATCTGGAGGGCGAAAAGCATTACTACGAGGTAAAGACCAAACGCGATCACGTTCACCTGGCCTGTTTTCGATGCGGTCGAATCGAGGAGTTTTCGAGTCCTCTTTTCGAGCGTCTGAAAGCCGAGATATCAAAGCAGGCCGGTTTCACGATCCGTGTCACCCGATTGGAGCTCGGCGGCATTTGTCGCGCCTGCACAACGGGTGACGACAGGTCACTCGAACAGGAGGGTGCGGAAGCAAAAGCTGCAACAGCGGTAAACCACTAAATAAAGCAGGCCTCCACGGAACTCTTTTGGCGAAGCACCGTGAAGACCCGCGAATCGACAACCCGGAAGGTTGGCGACCACCTCATTATAAGGCCGCCCGCCACGAATTTAGTAACCACTCAACCCGGCTTGGAGACGAAAACTCCGAAGCCGCGAAAGATTCGTCCAGGAGAACAAACGTGAGGATCAAAAGCAAGACGGCGCGCCCGAACGAGAAGAGCGGAAACAGCAGCCAGAGCAGTTGGCCGGTGGCCTATCGATGGGCGGCGATGGGAACGCTGGTGGCGTATTCCGCGGTCGGCAGCAAGACAATCAATGTGGCCCGGGCGCAGGACCGCTCCGGCGATGCCAGCGAGTCGACATCGCAGACTCTAGGCGCGCAGCCGGCGAGGCGCTTCGACATAGCGGCCGGATCCCTCGATTCGGTGCTGGCTGCCTTCGAACAGTTGACCGGTTACCGTGTGAGTGTATCTAACCCGGGCATTCGCAGTCTCCCTTCCCCGGGCGTCGCCGGGGTATTCACGCCCGAGCAGGCGCTTCAAAAGCTGCTCGCCGATACCGGCCTGACGTACCGTTTCACTTCCGCGACGGCCGTTTCTCTGGAGCTTAAGAGCATGGCGACGTCGGTCGAGGTGACGACCAGCGTGGACGCGCTGGCAGTTGCGTCGCCGAAGTTCTCGCAAGCACCGCTCGATACGCCGCAAACTATTACAGCCGTTCCGCAGGCTGTAATGGCATCAGCAGGGTGTCACTACACTGCGCGACGCGCTGCGAAATGTCGCCGGCATCAGTCTGGCGGCGGGCGAAGGCGGCGCCCAGGGCGACAACCTGACGATCCGGGGATTCACGGCCCGCAACGACCTCTTTATCGATGGGATGCGCGACTTCGGCAGCTACTATCGCGATCCCTTTAATACGCAGGAGGTTGAAGTCCTGCAAGGGCCGTCTTCGGTCACCTTCGGACGCGGCTCCACGGGCGGGGTGGTCAATCAGGCCACCAAAACTCCCGGATTGAACAGGTTCATCTCGGGCGACCTCGATCTGGGCACGGATCTTACGCGACGCGTTTCGCTGGATATCGATCAGCCGTTGCCATCGCTCGCCAAGGGCGCGGCTTTTCGATTGAACTTGATGGGCAACCAGGGCCAGGTCGCGGGACGGGACGTCGCAGAGAACCGTCGCTTCGGGGTCGCTCCATCGCTCGCTCTCGGGCTCGGAACTCCCACCCGTTGGACTTTCAGCTACTTCCATCAGAATGCGAGCGACAATCCGGACTATGGTATTCCGTGGCTGTTCAACGGTCCGGCGCCCGTGCCTCACAACAATTATTACGGATTCAAAAACGGAAACTATCTTCGTACCTACGACGACATCGGGACGGTCAAGGTGGAGCACGATGTGAGCAGCCACATCACTTTGCGTAACCAGGCCCGATACGCGAATTACGTGCGCGACGTACTGATCACCGAAGCCCAGATTTCGGCCGGTGTCACGCTGGCGACGCCGGTCAGTTCTGTTAATGTGACGCGGAACCAGATTGGCGTGGATAGCGTCGAAAGCTTCCTCGATGAACAGCTGGATTTGACGGCGCACTTTGAGACCGGATTCATTCGCCACGATGTGGTGGCCGGAATTGAGGCGGGGCGCGAAACCTCGAATCCGATCCGGCCAGCCTGGACGAATGTGCCCACAACCAGCCTGCTCGACCCGAATCCGGACCAGGCGTTCTCCGGTACTGCAACGCCCCGGACCAACGTTCACACCACCGCGATCAGTACGGCGGCCTATTTGCTCGACACGATGAAGCTCGGCAAACATTGGGATGTGACGGGTGGCATCCGATGGGACCGCCTTGACGCCGACTACTCACAAACGGTCGCCCCGGCAGCCGCCTTCAGCCGGGTGGACAACATGCCGAGTTGGCGCGCTGCTTTGGTTTATAAACCAGTTTCCATAGGCAGTGTCTACTTCGCCGCCGGCACTTCGTTCAATCCATCGGCCGAGACGCTGGCCCTCAGCGCCAGCACAGCCAGCCTGCCTCCCGAGAAGAATCGGACCTACGAACTCGGTAGCAAATGGGATTTCCTGCGCGGTCGATTGTCTCTTCGCGCGGCGGCGTTCCAGACCGAGAAACTGAATGCCAGAGAACCGGATCCCCTGAATTCGCTGTTGAATGTTTTGGCCGGCACACAACGAGTCAGGGGCACACAGATCGAAGTCCGCACCCGTCTGACCAGCCGTTGGGACCTGCTTGCCAGCTACGCGAACCTCGACGCCAAGGTGGTCAGTTCGCAATTCTATCCGGCGGCCGTCGGCGCGGTGCTTGCCAACGTGCCGCGAAACACCCTCAATTTCTGGAGCACCTTTCGCTTGCCGTGGCACTGGGAGAGTGGTCTCGGCGGGAACTTCGTCTCCAGCCGCACGGCCAGCTCGACGGCGCCGCTTGATCCAACCACGGGGCTGGTCAAGGAAGTCCCCGGTTATTGGGTCTTCAACGCGATGGCGAAGCACCGGCTGACCGAGCATCTGGATCTTCAGGTCAACGTCAACAATATTGCGAACCGGTATTACTACGACGCGCTGCATCCCGCCCACATCGTGCTGGGTCCGGGACGCTCGGCGCTCGCCGGTTTGAAATTCAAGTTCTGACCGCGGAGATACCTCAGCTAATGCTATTGCCTATCCCTGACGTATTAACTGCCGCGCAGGTTCTTCAAGCCCGGCAGCTTCTGGACCAAGCCGATTGGGTGGACGGTCGCGTGACGGCCGGGCACCAATCCTCCCGCACTAAGGACAATATGCAGCTCCCGGAAGGATCGCCGGCCGCCCGCGAGTTGGGAGCCATGATCCTTTCAGCGCTGGAGCAAAATGCGCTCTTTATCTCGGCGGCCCTTCCAGCCAGGGTATTTCCGCCGCTATTCAATCGCTACCAGGGCGGCCAGGCTTTCGGTACCCACGTGGACAATGCCATCCGGCAAGTGACCGGCACGCCGCACCGGATCCGCACCGACCTTTCGGCGACGCTCTTCTTAACCGCGCCCGAAGAATACGACGGCGGCGAACTGGTTGTCGAAGACACATACGGAACGCACGGCGTAAGGCTTCCCGCCGGGCACCTGATTCTATATCCCGCCACCAGCCTTCATCACGTGCGGCCGGTGACGCGCGGGGCACGCATAGCTTCCTTCTTCTGGATTCAGAGCATGGTTCGCGATGACGGTGAACGCACGCTGCTGTTCGATCTGGATGTCGCCATTCAGCGGCTCAACGGAGAGGGTCCGGGTCACCCCTCCGCTGTGCAGTTGACAGGCGTCTACCATAACCTGCTTCGTCGATGGGCGGACGTGTGAGTCCTTTATGAGTTTGCGAAAGGCGCTTTTTTGGATTCACCTCGCCACCGGCTGTCTGGCTGGCCTGGTGGTTCTCATCATGTCCGTGACGGGAGTGCTGCTGGCGTATCAACGGCAAATTATCAGCTACGCCGATCGTGATTTTCGCTCGCCGCCGCCGGCCGCCGGTTCGGCCCGGCTGCCGATGGAGGCGTTGGTGGCGAAGGTTGCGGCTCAAAATCGTATGCCATCAGCGATTACGGCGGCATCGGCTATCACGCTACGTTCCAATCCGGCTGCTCCGGCCGAAGTGAGTTTTGGCCGCGAGCATGTGTTTCTGGTGGACGTCTATACCGGCAATGTTCTGGGCGAGAGCTCTCCCGGAACTCGCGCGCTTTTTCAGAAGATCGAGAATTGGCATCGATGGCTTAGTGCCAGCAACGAACACCGTGCCGGCGGCCGCGCCGTGACGGGTGTTTGTAACTTCGGCTTCTTGCTGCTGGTGGTCTCTGGACCTTTTCTGTGGATGCCTCGCACGTGGTCGTGGCAAAGCATCAAGGCTATCGCGCTATTTCGCGGCGGCCTGAACGGACGAGCACGAGACTTCAACTGGCACAACGTGATCGGAGTCTGGTGCGCTGGTCCGCTGTTCTTGATCGTGTTGAGTGGTGTGATCATGTCTTATCCCTGGGCCAACAATCTACTGTATCGGCTTACCGGAAATGAAGCGCCGGTCCAAGGTAACGGGCAGCGTGCCGAGCCGGAATCACGCCAGGCAAAGGCTTCCAGACACTCGAGCATGACCGGAATCGATCCTCTATGGGTGCGCGCCAAGCAACAAGTTCCGGGCTGGCAGAGTCTGACGCTGCGTGTGCCGCCATCCGGGCGTGGTCCCTTCACCTTCACCATCGACACAGGGAACGGAGGGCGCCCCGATCAACGGTCTCAACTTACGCTTAACCCGCGCAATGGGGAAGTTATCCGTTGGGAGCCGTTTTCCAGTTACAACACGGGGCGGCGCCTTCGATCGTGGTTTCGTTTTCTTCATACGGGCGAAGCCGGCGGGCTCGCGGGCCAGACGGTTGCCGTAACTGCGTCAGCCGGAGCCGCGATACTTGTCTGGACCGGGCTCTGGCTGGCTTGCCGGCGCCTGGTTCGATGGCGCAGGCGCGGGCGGTCAACGGTCAACACTAACGGCAAGGACGCTGCACTGACTATGACCAGATGAGAGGTTGCTCACCCGTTTCCGGCCAGCTTTTGCACCGTCTCGAACGTGTCGGCGTCCGCTGGCGATTTATCAGGGCGGAAGCGTTTGACCCGGGCGAAGCGCAGGGCCAGGCCGCTGACATAGCGGGGGCTAACTTGAATATCGTTGAAAGCGATTTCGGCCACCAGTTGGGGCGCTACGAAAACCGTGTAGGCGTCGCGCCCGATTTCGGCTTTCAGCAATTCCTCCGTCTGCCAGGCGAGCATCTGGTCGGTGAGGCCTTTGAAGGTTTTGCCAAGCATCGCGAAGCCGCCTTTTTCCGTGTCGCGAGCCCCCAGGTGGAGGTTGCTCAGCCATCCGCGGCGTCTGCCATGGCCCCATTCGGCTGCCAGAATTACCAGGTCCAGCGTGTGAGCTTTCTTGATCTTCAGCCAGCTCTGGCCGCGTGCGCCGGCTGCATACGCGGCCCCGGCGGCTTTCGCCATGATACCCTCATGGCCCTGGTGCAAAGCCTGATGAAGGAATTCGGCGGCGCGTTCCGCGTCCGCCGTAAGGGTGTGAGGCACCAGCGTATTGGGTGGGGCAAGCTCCACCAGCGTCTGGAAGCGGCGCGACTGCGGCTCGTCCAGCAGCGATTGGCCATTCAGGTAGAGCAGGTCAAACCAGAACGGGGTGAGCGGCAACTCGGCGCGCAAGCGGTCCAGATCCAGCTTGCGGCCGAAACGGCGCGCAGTCACCTGAAAGGGCTGCGGGCGGCCGTCGGGCGCCAGGCTGAGTACTTCGCCATCCAGGATCAGGTCGCTCGCGGGCAGGGCGCGCACCGCCTCCACAATTTCGGGTACGGCGGCCGTGACATCGTTGAGGCTGCGCGAGAACACCAGGACCTGGTCGCCGGAGCGATGGACCTGCACACGCGCGCCATCGAACTTATATTCCAGGGCGGCTTCGCCCAGGTCGGTCAGTGCCGCGTCCACATCTTCGGCGGTTTGGGCCAGCATCGGCTGCACCGGACGAAGCAGCTGGATATCGTATGGAGCCAGGCCCGCGAGGCCGGATTCGAGCGCCGAGCGAGCCACGCGGGCAATGTCACCAGCCATCATCACCGCGCGGCGCAGGCGTTCAGGGGCAATGCCGGAAGCCTTGGCCAGCGCCTCAAGCATGATGCCTTCAAGCGCGCCCTGGCGGATTTCGCCCAGCAGGAGGCCGGTAAGAAAGGTTTGCTCCTGTGCTGTGGCGCGGCTCATCAGAGCGTGGAGCAGGCCGCGCTTCTGCCGGTCTGAGCCGGCGCCTTTTACGGCGGCCAGCTCACTTAGGATGCGGTCTAATTCGCGGATATCGAGACCGGCAGTTTCAGCGGGCGCGACCGCGGCATCGCGCAACGCGGCGTAGCCCACGCCGATGCGGCCCTGACGCGTATAACCGGAGAGAAACGCGACAACGATCTGGGCTTCTTCGGGTTCGAGCTGCCGCAAAAGCTCAGCTAGAAGGGTGATCTTCTCGAGCCTCCGCGAGGTCTCGCCAACCCGCTGCGACGTTGCAACTACCGCGGCCAGGAGCATTCAGATTTCCGATGGCGAACCCGGCCGCGTCATTCTCTCTCGGTTATTATATGGCCGGAGGGCAGGCACCAAGATCCGATGGATGATGACCGTCCGATGGATCATGACCCGTATTTCGACGCCACGCCTGGTAAAATCCGTGAACCATGAAGAATTGCGAACTGTCCGACCGGCGCTCATCATGAATGATTCGGGCGACAAACAGTGTGTGACTCCCCAGTTTCCGAACGGACTCAATTTCCATTTCCCGAATGCGCGAAGCGAATGTGGGCACCGGGATGCCGAGCGCGGCGGACGGTGTGACCCGAAACGGCAGTTCGCTCCAATTCACCGCCTCCGTGCGGTGATTCTTCCCCAACTGGCGGGCCAGGGCGGCCTGGTCGAAGGGAATGCTGCTGAGGGCCAGGCGGCCCGCACGCTCCACCAGCGAAGCAGCCAGCCTCCGGTTGTTGAGAGCAAATCCGAAATAGCCGTTGCCCAGGGATCCCATCAGGTTCAAGGGGAAGATATTGCCGCTGCCGCTGGCCGAGAGGGATACCAGGACAACGGGGCGGGGACACGTGAATAAAACGGCCATGGCGTTGGCCGAGCGCGCCGTCATCGCCACATCCGTGTTGGTTTTGTTTCGGGTCCGCAACCAGGCGTGAAACAGCGAGTAGCCCCAGAGCCGAAGCCTGGGCTGGCAGTAGTTTTCACAACTCCGGATCTCAAAGAGATGGAGGTCTCCGCCACCGGTTTGGACAACGGCTGAACTCTGAAGTCCGAGTTGGCCGAGCAGGGCTCCGTCTGTGCCGCGTTCCTGGAATCTAAGCAGCAGCCGCATGCCCGGCTTGATTTGTTGGTGGGAGCCGTCCAACCGAATGGCGATCATGGAAGGGGCGGCGCAAGCAATCGTGTGCCTTTCGGTTACATTGATGCCCGGACCCAACCCGCGCAACCATACTTCCACTTCTGATTGAGGGTCGCTCATTGCGATGGTACACTGCTGCGGTAAGTCGGTATTGCCCAGGAGGATTCGCTTCAATGCTTTACGCGCCAACCTCAACATTCCGGCACTTTGGAGAATGGGGAAATTACTTCGGTGCGCGAAAACTCGAGCAGAACGCAATCGCCCAGGTTTCGAAACAGGGGCAAGCGATCGATCCAATTGTCGGCTCGCGCCAGCAGTTGGGTAACTTTGGGAAAGCGGCGCGCCCACTGCTCCATGTATGAAGGGGGCACCGCGATGCCGACTCCGCGCCAGCTTCGCAGCTCGAAATCCGGCACAAACAGGCGAGCCATCTGCTGCACCGACGGACGTTGAATTTTCAGGTCGCCTGCTTCGAAGAGCTCTCCGTTGTCACGAACTCGCGCAAAAGCTCTCGTCGGTCTTCCATGAGCCAGAAACCATAAGATTTCCCAGGGGACGAAATGGCCGATCACGCATGCCAGCAGCGAAGCGCCGGGTTTCAGCAGAAGCGCCAGATTTCGTCTGACGGCAGACAGATCTTCTACACAATTCAAACCGGAAAAGTTGGAGAATGCGCCATCAAACGGAGCTTCGGATTCCAGCGTCTCAAGATTCTCAGTAGGAAGAACACGGAAATCCAGCCGCCCCTCGAACCCCGACTCAGCCGCCCCTTGACGGGCGATCTGGATCATGTGCGGAGAGATATCGCACGCCAAAACTTGTATTCCTCGTGCAGCGAGATGGATTGCGTCAAGGCCGGTACCGCAGTTCAATTCGAGTAGGCGCTGGCCCGGGTGAAAGGTCCGATCCAGATCGCGCCAAACGGAATGCCGGCGGGTCTGGCCTATTACAGTGCCGCTAAAATTGTTCTCATACCTGGTGGCGGCACTATCCCAGTAGGCTTGAGGAGATCCAGGCTTTGTAATTGCTCGTTCGCCCACCGCATGACCCTCCGGGGAATTGCCAGAGTTCATTGTAACGCCAGGCGGTTGCAAGAGATCTGGCGAACTTGTAACACGTAAGTAAACTCGTTATCGGAATCGAGATGGCGATCAACTGGGGTCACAACCGGCGGCCTGAACTGGTGTAAGCTTCTCTGATTAGTGGAGACAGGAATGATCGATAGCATTTTCGAAGATCTGCGTTATGCTATGCGCGGCTTGCGGCGCGATCCGGTTCTGGCGCTGGCCGCAACCGCCACTCTGTCCCTGTGCATCGGCGCTAACACCACAGTGTTCAGCCTGGTCAATTCCATTCTGTTGCGTCCGCTTCCGTACCCCGGCGCCGAGCGTATCCACTGGTTAAGCGAACGTGCGGGAATCGGGCAGGAGGCCGGCTTGGGGCCGGACTATTACAGCCTGCGCCAGCAGGGCCGCCTGTTCGAGGACGTGGCTGCCTATGATCCCCTCTCTTTGAACTGGGACGGCATCGAGAAACCCGAGCAATTGGATGCCGCCCAGGTCACGTCTTCGTTTTTCCGCGTGATGGGGCAGCAGCCTTTGATGGGCCGATATCTGGCGGATGGGGAAGAAGGGAGAAAGGCGCCTGCGGTGGCGGTGGTGAGCTACGCCTTCTGGCGCGATCGGATGGGCGCGGACCCGCACGCGGTGGGCACAACCATCACGCTCGACCGTTTGCCCGCCACCATCGTGGGTGTGATGCCGCAGGGATTCGACTATCCCAGAGGCACGCAGATCTGGAGGCCGCTGCCGATGGACGAATCCTCGCAGCGGCCAAGGTCGCCCATGAGGCGGATGAACATAGTGAACATGCTGGCAAGAGTGAAGGCAGGAGTGGGCGAGCGCGAACTCGAAACCGAGATGGCGCGGCTGACCGCCGGTATTCGCGCGGAGTACCCAAAAGAGTTCGAAACCGGGGGATTCCTGAAAGGTATGGCGATCACCGCGATCCCGCTGCAGGAACGCATGACCGGCGATTTGCGGCCGGCCTTGTTGGTGCTAAGCGGCGCCGTCGGCCTGGTTCTGTTGATTGCGTGCGTGAACCTGGCGAACCTGCTGCTGGCGCGCGCCAGCACACGGCGGCGCGAGTTGGCGATACGGCTGGCGCTCGGTTCGGATCGGGGCCGGATCATGCGGCAAATGCTTACGGAGAGCCTGTTGCTGGCGTTGCCGGGCGGGCTTGCGGGCGCGGGCCTGGCCTGGTTGACGGTATGGCTGCTGGATGTGGCGAAGCCGGCGATGCTGGTGCGATATCCGCCCGTCTCCATAGACCTTCGCACCCTGCTCTTCACCTTCAGCCTGACGCTATTGACCGGGCTGGTATTCGGTATGGCGCCGGCAATGGCTGCGGCGCGAATCGAAATTCAAGAAACCTTGAAGTCAGGAGGCTCGGGATACAGCAGCGGTCCGCGGGCCGCCCGCTTGCGGAAAATCCTGGTGGTGGCGGAACTGGGAGTCTCGCTGGTGCTGCTGATCGCGGCCGGCTTGCTGGCCCGGAGTTTCCTTAAGCTGGCGCACACCAATCTTGGATTCGACTCTGACCGCCTGCTTACGCTCCGGGTGAACCTCACGGGTTCGCGATACGCCAAGGCCGAAGGCCAGATGCAATTCTATGACGAGGTGCTGCAGCGCGTGAGACAACTTCCCATGGTGCGGGCGGCCTCGGTAGCCACGGACCTGCCGCTGAGCGGCGAGCGTCCTTACTCAGGCGCGACATTTCAGGTGCAAGGCCGGGCACCGCTTCCGATTGCGCAGCGGCCGCAGACCAACATAACGGTGGTAGGCCCCGAATTCTTTCGCACCCTGAACATCCCTCTTGAAAGCGGGCGCCTGTTCGATTCCAGCGACAATGCCAGATCGCCTGACGCTGTGGTGGTCAACCGCGCCTTCGCGCGGAAGATTTTTCCCGGGGAAGATCCACTGGGCCGTCGGATTGTTATGGGTCGTGAAGACAGCCCGGCTCGAACCATCGTCGGAGTAGTGGGCAGCATTCGCGGCAGCGCCCTCGGCGCTGAGCCCGCGCCCCTGGTCTACCGGTGCGAATGCCAGGGCGGTAACGTCTTTCTAACCCGCATGGCGCTGGTGGTGCGCACCACCGGCCCGCCGCGCAACGCCATTCGCGACGTCGCCGGACAAGTCTATGCCGTGGATCGCAACCAGCCCGTATTCGACGTCAAAACCATGGAGGAACGCCTGGAAGACGCCACCGCCTCACAACGTTTCCAACTGCTCCTGATTGGCACATTTGCCGGCCTGGCACTGCTGCTGGCAGCGGCCGGCGTCTACGGTGTGATGTCTTACCTGGTGACGCGGCGCACACGCGAAATGGGAATTCGGATGGCGCTGGGCGCCCGGCCGCAGGATATTACGAGCCAGGTGATGCGCGAGAATCTCACGGTAGCAGGCGTTGCGGTGCTGGCCGGCCTTTGCGGCGCATGGGCGCTGACGCGCTACCTGGAGTCGCTGCTTTACGGCGTCACCACCATGGATCCGCCAACTTTGGCAGTCGCGCCAGTGGTGCTGGCGGTGACCGTGGTGTTGGCATCATTGGGACCGGCCAGACGCGCCGCACGGATAGATCCAATGACGGCGTTGCGCGAAGAATAGCGCTGCAAAGTAAGACCGCCCCCTCACTGTCGCGGCTCTGACAGCAGGCGAAACCGCCTGTTCCACCCAAGTTTGTCGGGTCTATCTTCGATCCCAATTCAGGCGCATGCGGTCGCGCCCGTCAGTCGCTTCGAGCGTAATGCTATTGACGTTGCGACGGTCGTCTACGGAGATGAACATGGGCCCGCGCAACCTCCGGTCTTCCGAGGCCACGTCGGCCTTGAGCCTGCCGCCCTCATCGGCGATCAGAACGCCGTTGAACATAATCGGCCTTCCACGTTCAACGCGGAACGAGACCACGATTTTGCCGCCGCGGTCTATATCCACATTAACGTCGGAGAGCTGCTGCTGTCCGAAATTGTTGATCGAAGCGGAGCCGCGCCCGCGCCCCTGGAAGTTCACCACATTGTTCCAACTGAATCCCGGGCCACCGCGGCGGCTGTCGGGCGGGCGATCGAAATTAGGGCCCGGCCGATCGTTGCCAGAGCGGAAATCGCCGCCGGTCATCTGCCAGGACAGGCGGAAATGGTAGCGGCCCTCGCCGCCGGCGCCGTCGCGGATGCGCACAATGGCGGTGAAATCGTTTCTGCGCGAAGGTTCGGCCAGCAGGCGAATTTCGTTGCGGCTGTCGACCACCTGAAAGTTGAATCCCGGTACGTCGCGGTCCGGGAGCGGCGCGTTGCATTCGGATCCATCATCGCGGGCATCGCGTCCGGAAATGGTGTGGATAATGACCGTGTCCCGGCGTACCGAAACTTCAACTTCGTTGTCGACCTGCAGCCGGATATCGCATTGGCCTTTGCCTAGTGGCACGTCATCACGGGTCATTCTGCGGATCTGGAATCTGGAATCCGCCAAAGCGGGCAGCGCGCTCGACAACAGCAGCAGCGCCACACCGTTACGACACAGAGTGGATGGTTTCATTGCTTCCAGGATACCGCTTCGGACGAGCTTGAAAATCGTCGCCGCGTCCTTTTGATATAATGAGCCGGCAAAGGAGAATCAGGTGTCGAATCCTACTACTCGCAGATTTTTTCTCGGTGCGGCCACGGCTGTTGCGGCAACACGCGTCTGGGGCGCGAACGATAAGATTAATATGGTCATAGTTGGACTCGGGGGCCGTGGTAGCGGGGCTCACCTGCCCACTCTTTCGAAGCTGCCCGACGCCCGCGTTGCGGCGCTGTGCGACGTCAATCAGGCGGCCCGCGAACGGGCGCAGGCGATCCTGCTGAAGAACACTAGCGAGAAGGCCAAAGAGTACGAGGACATGCGGCAGGCGTTTGCCGACCCCGGCGTGGACGCCGTCTCCATCGCCACGCCCAACCACTGGCACGCGCTGGCCACCATCTGGGCTTGCCAGGCGGGCAAGGACGTTTACTGCGAGAAGCCGGCCTGCTACAACATCCACGAAGGCCAGAGGATGCTGCAGGTGGCCAACGACACTAAGCGCATGGTGCAGATCGGCTCGCAGCACCGCAGCACGCCGTTCAAGATGAAAAGCTTTCAGGAGATACAGGGCGGAATCATCGGCAAGATCTACATGGCGAAGGGGCTGTGCTTCAAACGGCGGAAGTCGATCGGGGTCCAGGCCGACGAGCCCACGCCGCCCGGGCTGAACTGGGACCTGTTTCTGGGCCCGGCGCCCATGCGGCCGTACAACCAGCATCGCTTTGCCTATAACTGGCACTGGTTCTGGGATACCGGCAACGGCGACATCGGCAACCAGGGCGTGCATGAAATGGGCATTTGCCGTTGGGCCCTGGGCGACCCGGAGTGGCCCAAGACCGCGGTGGCCACGGGCGGCAAGTACGCCAATGACGACGATACCGAGACGCCCAATACCTTGCTGGCCAGCTACGATTACGGCGGGCGTGAGATCGTGTTCGAAGTGCGCGGCAACCTCACTGGCGGTGAGGGCAACGTACAGAAGCGCGCGCCGGGCGGACGCGGCCGCGGCAATGCGCCGGGCACTCCACCACCGGCGGCGGAACAGGCTGCCGTGGCAGCCGTATCTACGGCCCCGCCGAGCATCATGGTAGGCAATCTCTTCTACGGAACCGAAGGCTGGGCTGCCATGAGCGATGCCGGCTGCCAGTACTACAAGGGCGAAAGCAACGAACTCTTTCAGGAAAACAAGCCCCCCGAACGCGGCGCTGGCGGCGGTGATACCACCGGCTTGCACATGGAGAACTTCCTGGCGGCGTGCCGCTCACGCAACGTCAAGGATCTGCACGATCCGCTTTCGAACGCTTACCTGAGCGCGTCGTTGTGCCATCTGGCCAACATCAGCTATCGTGTGGGGCGCAAGCTGGTCGTCGGCTCCGGCCCTCGCTTTGGCAACGACGCCGAGGCCAACAAGCTCATCAGTCGCGAGGTGTATCGCAAACCCTACGTAGTGTGAGGAGGTAGATTTGTGAATTCAGTGAACCAACGTCGAAGATTCCTGCAGCGGATCATCGGCCTGGCGGTTTCGGCTCCGGCCGGAGCCGCCTTCGCGCAGGGGAAGGTCACGCGCACCGGCGGCATTCGCGTCAAACTCGGACTCAATGCTTACTCGTTCAACAAGCCGCTGATGGATCACTCCATGACCCTGTCGGATCTGGTGGATTACTGCGCCCAGCACGGAATAGACGGCCTGGATGCCACCGGCTACTACTTCCCCGGCTATCCGAAAGTTCCGACCGACGAATACATTTACGGCCTGAAGCGGAGAGCCTTCGTCAACGGGGTAATGATCACCGGCACCGGCGTGCGCAACGACTTTACACTGCCGGACGCGGCCAAACGCAAGGCCGACGTGCAGATGATCAAGGACTGGATCGAGGTTGCCGCCAAACTCGGGGCGCCCGTCATCCGTGTGTTCAGCGGACCCAAACTGGCCGCGGGCTACACCTTCGACCAGACGCTCGAGTGGATGATCCCGGATTTCAAGGAATGCGTCGCGCACGGCAAGCGTTTCGGAGTGATCGTAGGGCTGCAAAACCACGACGACTTCCTGAAGACCGCCGCCGAAACCATTCGCGTTATCGACTCGGTGAATTCGGAGTGGTTCGGCAGCATCCTCGATGTCGGCAGCCTGCGCACCAACGACCCTTACACCGAAATCGAAAAGCTGCTCCCCTACGCCGTCAACTGGCAGCTCAAGGAGAAGGTGGGCTACGGCACCAGGGAGGAAACCACCGACCTGCGAAGAATCAAAGCCATCATCGATAAAGGCGGCTATCGCGGTTACCTGCCCGTGGAGACGCTGGGAGCGGGCGACCCGCGCGAGAAAGTCGCGGTCTTCATCGAACAGGCGCGCAAGGTTTTTGCACTTTAGCCGGCGGCCGTGCGCACCGCTCTTCTGAAGATCCATCTCTACCTCGGCCTGGCGGCGGCCATCTTTCTCGTGGTTCTCGGCCTGACCGGAAGCGTCATGGCGTTTGAAGGAGATATCGATCACTGGCTGCATCCCAGCCTCTGGTATGTGAAGGTTGGTCCGCGCGTTTTACCCGAGGGTGAACTCATCGCCAAAGTGCAGCAGCAGTTTGCTCCCGTGCATGTGGGCGGCGTGGAGATGTCCCAGCACCCGGACCTGGCCCAGGTGATGCACCTGACGGATCGCTCGGCAGTCATGATCAACCCGTATGACGGCTCGGTGCTGGGCAGGGTGATGGGTCCGTCGCAGACCCAAATAATTCTAGGCAACATTCATCAGCTTCATCTGCGCCTGGCCGCCGATCCGCGACGGTTGGATTGGACCTGCAGGGAAAGTGATCGTCAGCTATGCGGGCCTCATCCTTTGTCTGCTGGCGCCAACCGGGCTCATTCTGTGGTGGCGGACGAAGCGAGCGTCCATTCAATGGAACGCTTCGTGGTTTCGCCGCTGCTTCGACGCGCATCATGTCATAGGCATCTACGCGGGCCTGTTCTTATGGATCGCCGCATTCACGGGCGTGCTGATCGGGTTTGATTTCGGCGAAAAGGCAATTTACGCGCTGACGCACTCCTCCCGCCCGGCGTTCGCGCGCCCGCCCCAGTCGACTCCCATTCCCGGTGCCACCCCCATCACCGTGGACCAGGCGCTCGAAGTGGCGCGCCAGACGATGCCGGCCGCATCGGTCGACAATCTGAGCCTTCCGCTCAACCCGAAAGGTGCGTTCAATATCGTGATGCGCGTGCCGGAGGAAACGTCGGGGAGCGCTCACAGCAGTGTGACGGTGGATCAATACACTGGCAAAGTTCTTGAGGTCCACAATTTCCTGACGGACTCTCTCGGCTATCGCTGGATTCGCTTCAACCGCTCCATCCACACCGGTGACGTATGGGGGTTGGCAGGCCACATTCTGACCTCGCTCTCCAGTCTCCTGCTGGTCGGGATGGTCGTCACCGGCCTGGTGATCTGGTGGAAGAAACTGGCGGTTTAGTGAATCGCGGCAATGTGGCCTACGGCGCCCAGGACGGCATCACGTAGGCGTAGAAGACAACGATCAGGCCAATCGCCGAGGCCAGGATCACGCTGTGCTTCAGCGTGAAGCGGAAGAGCAGCGATTCGTCTTCGCGCTTCATGGAAGTGGCGGCGGCGGCCACCGCGATGCTCGTGAGGCTGATCATTTTGCCCATCACGCCGCCGGCCGAATTTGACGCGGCCATCAGGACCGGGTTCATTCCGAGTTTGGTGGCGGTGACTACCTGCAGCGTCCCGAAGAGAGCGTTGGCGGAAGTGTCGCTGCCGGTAAGGAAGACGCCCAGCCAGCCCAGCAAAGCGCTGAAGAATGGGAACAGGGCGCCGGTGGCGGCGAAGGCCAGGCCCAGGGTGGCGGTGGCACCGGAGTAATTCATCAGGAATGCCAGCCCCAGAACGGCGGCCAGCGTGAGTTCGGCGAGCGCCAGTTGTTTGGCAGTGTGGCCCACCACGCGCACGAATTGGCGCGGCTTCAAACCGGCGACGACGGCGCCCAGGATGGCGGCGAACAGGCACGCCGTGCCGGAGGCCGAAAGCCAGGGAAAGGTATAGACCGCCGGATAAGGCGACGGCTTGGCAACTACCGGAGGCATTCGCTCAATGGTGTTGTCCAGGCCGGCCCAGTGGATGGCGATGTTGGTCGAGTTCAGTTGGGTTTGAAGAGGCTTGCTCCAGAGGAGCACAAAGACCACCAGCAGGGCGTATGGGGCCCAGGCCAGCGCCACCTCGGCGCCGCGGTGCATAACCTTCGGCGGTGCAATCGGGGAGCCGGCGGCGCGCTCGTCCTTGGGTTTCCAGAATCGGAACAGCAGCACCAGCGACCCGATGGCGGCCATGGAGGACAGGATGTCTGTGAGTTCGCCGCCGACGAAGTTGGAAACCACGAACTGCGTGCCCGCGAAGGCGATGCCGCAGACGGCGGCGGCGGGCATAACGCCGCGCAGCCCTTTCCAGCCGGACATGACCACCAGCAGATAGGCGGGGACGAACAGCGACACCGGCGCGCAGATGCGACCCACGCCGGCGCTCAGGCGGTCGAACGGCAGGCCGGTGGTCACCGCCAGGGTCTTGATGGGAATGGCGATGGAGCCGAACGCGACCGGCGCGGTATTGGCCAGCAGGCAGATGGCGGCGGCATAGAATGGCTCGAAGCCAAGACCGACCAGCATGGCGGAGGCGACGGCCACCGGAGTTCCGAAACCGGCCGCTCCTTCGATGAAGGCGCCGAATGCGAAGGCGATCAGCAGGGCCTGCAGGCGATGGTCATCGGTGAGGTGCCCGATGGAATCCTTCAGCACTTCGAACTTGCCGCTTTCGAGCGTGACGCGGTAGAGCAGAATGGCGGAGAATACCACCCAGCCGATGGGGAAGAGGCCGAACGCGGCGCCGTACGTGATCGCGGCGATGAGCTTGCCGAACGGCATTCCATAAACGCCGGCGGCCACCACCGCCGCCGTGCCCAGGCCCACCAGCGAGGCCATCCAGGCGGGTTTCCGCGTGACGCCCAGCAAAATGAGCAGGGCAAAAATGGGAATAGCGGCGACCAGCGCCGAAAGAGCCAGGCTGTCCGCGACCGGAGTATAGTTTTGTTGCCACATGCGATGGTTATCCTTGACTCCGCTTGGCTATCCTTGTATCCGTTTCTCTTTGCCCTGCCAGAGGGTCTCGCGCAACTCGCGCTTGAGGATCTTGCCGGTGCCGGTCTTGGGCAGGGCGTTATCCGTGAAGGTGAATCGGCGCGGCATCTTGAATTTGGCGATGCGATCGCGAAGGAAATCGCAAAGCTGTTCCTCGCTGAGCTCCCGGCCCGGTTTGACTACCACAAAGGCGGCCGGCACTTCGCCCCATTGCGGATCGGGCGCCGACACTACGGCGCATTCCAGCACCGCCGGGTGGGCGCAGATGGCGCGCTCCACTTCGATGGAGGAAATGTTTTCGCCGCCGCTGACGATGATGTCCTTCTTGCGGTCCACGATGAGGACAAAGCTTTCCTCGTCCCAGACGGCCATATCGCCGGTGTGCAGCCAGCCATCGATCAACACGTCGGCCGTGGCCTGGGGTTCTTTGTAGTAGCCGTCCATGACCAGGTCGCCGCGGATGACGATTTCGCCGATGGACTGCATGTCGCGCGGAACGTCTTTCATATTCGTATCGACTACGCGGATCTCGCAGCCGGGCAGCGGCCACCCGGTGCTGGCGCGGCGGCGCCAGCCGGTCTTCGTCATCGGCATATTTGACCGTGGATTTATCGCGGGCGCAGGTGGCTACCGGGCTGGTTTCGGTCAGGCCGTAGCCGGCCATCACATTGGCGCCAGGAAAGGCCTGCTCCAGGCGGGCGATCAGTTCGGGCGAAGACGCCGCGCCGCCCAAGTTGATCTGCTTCACGCTAGAGATGTCGAAGTTGCCGAGTTCCGGGCAGTTCAGCACGGCCACTGCCATGGTGGGCACCATCGACATGGCGGTAGCCTTCTCGTCCTGGATCAGGCGCAGCACGCTGGCCGGTTCGAAGCGCCGCACCATCACTTGTTTCAGGCCGCACAGGGTGGCGGCCTGCGGACGGCCCCAGCCGTTGGCGTGGAAGAGCGGTATGGTGTGCAATTCCACCGCGGTATCGTCGTGATAAAAGGTGCCGGAAACGTACAGCGTGTGCAGGTAGAGCGTGCGGTGCGAGAGCATCACGCCCTTGGGTGTGCCGGTGGAGCCCGACGTGTAAAACAGCTCGGCGATTTCATTTTCGTCGAACCAGAAGAGGTCGGGCCGGTCGATGCGGCCACGGGACAGCAGTTCTTCGTAGGGCTGGCCGATCTCTACCAGGTGCTCAATCGCAGGGCAGGCGTGGCGCAGGTGATCGACAAGCGGGGCGAAATCGCTTTCGTAGATCAGGACGCGCGGTTCGGCATGGAGAAGAATGGCGGTAAGTTCGGCAGGCGTGAGCCGCACATTGAGCGGCATGACGATGGCGCGCATCATCGGGACGCCGAAGTAGCCTTCCAGAAGCTGATGGTTGTTGAAGCTGAGGTAGGCGACACGGTCGCCGGGCTGAACGCCCATGGCCCGCAGCCCGTAGGCCAGGCGCTCGCAGCGTTCGCCGAAATCCGCATAGGTAAAACGGCAGGCGCCGGAGACAATGCCAACTTTCTTCCCGTAGAGATCAACCCCGCGATAGAGGCACCGGACCGGCGTAAGCGGTACGTTCATGTCTCTGAGATTGTATCAGTCAACCATTCGCGATTGACAGGCGAAACCGCCTGGTTCACCAAAAATAAGCCATGTCCTCTGCGGCGGTGGGGCAGACGGTTTCGTCTCCCTTTACAGCTAGTCTTTGCCGCTCTCGATACGCATGGCGTAGAAGCTGCGGTATACGAAGACCACCGATACGGCGAAAAAGACGGCTGCCAGGCCGGTGGTGAGTGCCGCGCCTTGCTTGTCCGTGACGCTGACGGCCAGAGAGACAGCCAGCAACCCGAACAGCGTGGTGAATTTGATGATCGGGTTGAGCGCCACCGAACTGGTGTCTTTGAACGGATCGCCGACGGTGTCGCCGATCACGCAGGCATCGTGCAGCGGTGTACCCTTGGCGTGGAGTTCGGTTTCGACCACTTTCTTGGCGTTGTCCCATGCGCCGCCGGCGTTGGCCATAAAGATGGCCTGGTACAGGCCGAACAGAGCGATGGAAACCAGGTAGCCGACGAAGAAGAAGGGCTCCAGGAAGGCGAACGAAAGCGTGGTGAAGAAGACCACCAGAAAGATGTTGAACATGCCCTTCTGCGCGTACTTCGTGCAGATTTCAACCACCTTTTTGGAATCTGCCACGGAGGCTTTTTCAACGCTGTCCAGCTTGATGTTCTTCTTGATGAACTCCACCGCGCGGTAGGCCCCGGTGGTAACGGCCTGGGCGCTGGCGCCGGTGAACCAGTAAATCACCGCCCCGCCTGCTATGAGGCCCAGCAGGAACGGCGCGTGCATCAGCGAGAGCTTCTCCATGTTTTGCGTGAGGCCGTGGGTGAGGGCCACGATGGTAGAGAAGATCATGGTGGTGGCGCCCACCACGGCGGTACCGATCAGCACCGGCTTGGAAGTTGCCTTGAATGTGTTGCCGGCGCCGTCGTTTTCTTCCAGATTCTCCTTGGCTTTTTCGAAGTCCGGCTTGAAACCAAAATTCTTCTGGATGTCCTGGACGATGTTGGGCAGGGTTTCGATGGTGGACAGTTCGTAAATGGACTGCGCGTTGTCAGTGACCGGACCGTAGCTATCCACTGCGATGGTGACCGGCCCCATGCCGAGGAAGCCGAAGGCCACCAGGCCGAAGGCAAACACCGCCGGGGCCAACATCAGCGTGCCTAAGAACATGGTGCTCATGTAGTAGCCGACGCTCATCAGGGACAGCATGGCGAAGCCCAGCCAGTAAGCGCTGAAGTTGCCGGCGACGAAACCGGAGAGGATGTTGAGCGAGGCGCCGCCCTCGCGCGAACTGGTGACGATTTCACGGACGTGGCGCGAACTGGTGGAGGTGAAGACCTTGACGAATTCGGGGATCAGCGCGCCTGCCAGCGTACCGCAACTGATCACGGTGGCAAGTTTCCACCACATCGAGGCATCGCCGCCGAGGTCCGGGATCATGAAGGCGCTGATGACATAGGTGAGGCCGATGGAAAGGATGGAGGTAAGCCAGACCAGCGTGGTGAGCGGCGTCTCAAAGTTGAACTTGGCGAGGCTGCCGAAGCGGGCCTTGGCGATAGCGGCATTTACGAAATAGCCCACCGCGGAAGAGATCACCATCATGACGCGCATGGAAAAGATCCAGACCAGGAGCTGAACCTGAACAGTGGCGTTAGACACAGCCAGCATGATGAAGGTGATCAGGGCCACGCCAGTGACGCCGTAAGTTTCGAACCCATCGGCGGACGGGCCTACGGAATCGCCCGCGTTGTCGCCGGTGCAATCGGCGATCACGCCGGGGTTGCGCGCGTCGTCTTCCTTGATCTTGAAGACGATCTTCATAAGGTCGCTGCCGATGTCGGCGATCTTGGTGAAGATGCCACCGGCCACGCGCAGGGCCGCGGCGCCGAGCGATTCACCGATGGCGAAGCCGATGAAGCAGGAGCCGGCCAGGTCGCCCGGGATGAAGAGCAGGATTGACAGCATGATGAGCAGTTCCACCGAGACCAGCAGCATGCCGATGCTCATTCCGGCCTGCAGCGGAATGTCATAGCAAGGGTAGGCTTTGCCGGTAAGCGACGCGAAGGCCGTGCGCGAGTTGGCGAAGGTGTTGACGCGCATGCCGAAAGCGGCCACCAGAAAGCTGCCAGAGATGCCGACCACGCTAAACGCCAGGATGATGAGGACTTTATAAAACTCGAACCCCAGCAGAAATCCAAAGTAGAAAATGATGATAACCGCGATAAAGCATTCCAGGATCAGGAGGAACTTGCCTTGGGTGGCCAGGTAGGTCTTGCAGGTTTCGTAAATCAGTTCCGATACTTCGCGCATGGAGTCATGGACGGCCATTCTTCGAAGGCGAACGAAAATCATGAGGCCGAACACCAGCCCCAGCGCGCTCACCAGAAGGCCGCCCATGAGCAGGGAACTACCGCTGATTCCGCCCAGGCCAGGCAAGAAGGACACCGTGCCGAGATCCGGAAGCTTGAGATTGGCTTCACCTCCGCCGGCTTCCTGGGCTAAGCCGGGAACGGCCAACGCGATCAGGCAGAGCGGAATCATGAGGGCGCGCGCGACCCGGCTGGTAAGCGCGCGTGCGGCGCACTGCTCGACACGGAGCGTGTCCGTTGTGGAAAACATCGAAGAAAATCCCCCTTGCGATAGTTAGCCGGCTTCCCCACGAGTCAGGCCAGATCGGGAAGACCGGAGCTGAGACGAGCGTACTCGAAGAAGACTGTCCAACTCAGTATAAGAGATATGTAGGTCGGAATTCAACGCTATTACAACGCTGATCACGGCTTGTTTTGCATGTAGCACCACCCGATTAGTGGGTCTGGATACTGATCGGAGCCACGCCTACAGCCTGGCCTTCGAGTAGCGCGCCTTCATCCAGGTGACGAATTTCGCGGGCACGGCCATGGTCGAGAGGCGCGACTGGCGAACCAGCGCCCAGTCCTCGAATTCCTTCGACTGTTTGACTTCGGCCAGCGTGGCCGGCGGGTCCAGGCGGCCTCCAAACTCGAGATCGATCACGGCCGACTTCGGATTCTTCGGGTCGTCACGCGGCGCCGACACTACCGTAGCCCAGCCCACTATCGCCGACACACCGCCGCTGTGATAAATGAACACGCGGTCGCCCGGTTGCATTTCCCGGATGGCCCGGACGGCTTGCGGATTCTTCACGCCGTCCCAGGTGGTCTTCTTGTCGCGCTCCAGATCGTCGATCGAATATGCATCCGGTTCCGACTTCGCCAGAAAGTATTTCATTCCGTTTCCTCTTCCTACGCTTGCTGAGAAGCGATGCGTTCGATCTGTTGCAGGTGATTCAGGTCGTGCCCTGCCATGGTCTCGACCACCACGCCGAACGTCATCTGGCCGCGCCCAGGGTGCGATAACGGCTTGGACATGGCGGCGGCCGGAAGGTTCTGAAGCAGTTTGATATTCCACTTGCGGAGAGCCGTATAAGCTTCAAGCGCCGAATCCGCGTCTAAAGCCGCGGCGTCATAGACAGCCGCCCAGGCGTCCTGGTCGAAGGGCTGGATTACGTGATGCGGCTCCGCCAATGCCTGGCGCAAACGAAATGCAAAGGCCACTTCACAATCCGCCAGGTGGCACAGAATCTTGCGGGCGCTCCACTTCCCGGGCTCCAAGGCCCGTTCCACGCCGGTCTTGCCAAGCTTGGCAAACAGCCCGTCGAGGCGTGCGGGAGTTTCCGCGATCACGGCCCGCGGGTCGCGCTCCCCCAGGTACGAAGCATAAGGATTCATACTTAATGACGCTAGCATGGATGGGAAGCCAGACGCAGCGGGCCGGCCTTTTCTACTCGGTCATCCCCACAGACCGGTCTGCCGCCTCCGCTTCTTCAACGTTGCTCTCATGCCCGAGATCATCTCATAGTTCGATATGCTGGGAAACCGTACACATGCCAAACCTGAAGCTTATTCTTTTCGCCACCCTGGTGGCCCTTAGTCTCACCGCGCAGATGCCGGTCTTGATGAACCGGTACGACGCGGCTACCACCGGCGCCAACACGGGCGAGACCAAGCTCACCGCCGCCGGTGTGAAGAGCGGCGCCTTTGGAAAATTGTACAGCTACTATGTGGATGGCGCCGTCTACGCGCAGCCGCTCTACTTCCCGCGAGTTTCCAGCCCAGAACTGGGCACGCACAACTTGGTGTTTATCGCGACCATGAGCGACAAGGTCTATGCCTTTGACGCCGACAAGGCCGGGCCACCGCTTTGGATGCGCGACTTCACCAATGAACTGGCCGGCGTGACGGCCGTGCCCGTGGTGGACATCACCAACCGGAACGACCTGAACGTGGTCGGCGACGTCGGAATCCTGGGCACTCCAGTGATCGCGTCCACGCTGCACGCGATTCTCCTGGTGGCCCGCACCAAGGAACAAGGCCGTTACGTGCAGCGCCTGCACCGGTTGGACCTGGCCAGCGGAAAGGACCAGTTGCCGGCCGCGGAGATAGAAGCCAGCGTTCCGGGCCGGGCGACGGATGCCGTGAATGGCGTGCTGCGTTTCGATCCCAAGGCCGGCAACCAACGGCCCGCGCTGGCGCTGGTGCACGGCATGGTCATCATCGCCTGGGCATCCCATGAAGACATCCAGCCGTATCACGGCTGGGTGATGGCATACGACGCCGCCACCCTGAAACAGGCTGCCGTGTTTTGCGTGACGCCCGACGGCCCCATGGGCGGCGTTTGGCAATCCGGGCGCGGGCCGGCGGTGGACACCGCGGGCAACATCTACTTCGAAACCGGGAATGGAATGTTCGACGGCAAACGGAATTTTGGAACGTCGCTCATCAGACTCAGTATCGGTAAGGCCGGCTTCTCGGTGGATGACTTTTTCACGCCGCACGATTATCAAGCCTTGAACGATCGGGACGCGGACCTGGGTTCTACCGGCCCGCTCCTGATCCCCGGTACCAATCTTCTGCTTTGCGGTAACAAGAAGGGGATCCTATATCTGGTGGACAGCCGAAACCTGGGCCACTTTACCACGGACGATAAGAGCGTTTTGCAGGCGGTGGAAGTGAGAGGCGGGCGGGACCTGGCCGGCCCATCATACTGGGATGGTCCCCGCGGTCCGGCGATCTATCTATGGACTGAGGCCGATGTGCTGAAGGGCTTCCGCTTTGACGGCAACCGGCTTGACCCCACGCCCTTCGCCAAGGGCGATGTACCGTCGAAAGGTTCGCCCGGCGGCGCACTCACGGTTTCTTCGGATGGGAAAAAACCGGGCACCGGCATCGTATGGGCGATGCTGACCAACGGCAAGAGCGCCGACGCAGGCAATGCGTCCGGCATCCTCTACGCCTACGATGCCGAGACTCTGCGCCCGCTCTGGAATAGCGAGCAGAAACCCAAGCGCGACCGGCTGGGCACGCTGGTCAAGTTCGTGCCGCCGCTGGTTGTGGCCGGCAAGGTATACGCACCCAACTACGATAACGCCGTCAACGTGTATGGGATCCAGTAGCGCAGGCCATCGCTCTTCGTGGCCTGTCTGTGCCACTGTGATATTGTCTACCAATGAATCGTAGAGAATTCGCCAGTGTAGCTCTTGGCCTGGGCGTTCAAGCCCACAGTCTGTGGGGCGATGCCGGCATCAGCAGTCCGAAGATCGACGAGGCATTGCGCTCCGGAATCGCCCGCCGAAAGATCCCCGCCGCGGTGGGGATGGCCGCGACCGAAAGCAAAACCCTGTACACGGGCGCGTTCGGCGAACGCGATTCGGGAACGCCGGTGACCGCGGACGCCATCTTCGCGATCGCATCCATGACCAAGGCGGTCACCACGGTGGCCGCGCTGCAACTGGTCGAACAGGGCAAGGTGACCCTCGACGAACCGGTGTCGAAACATCTTCCGCAACTGGAAAAACTAGACGTTTTGGATGGGTTCGACGCGGCCGGCAAACCGATTCTCCGGCCGGCGAAGATCCCGATAACGCTCAAGCACCTGCTGACCCACACGTCCGGACTTTGTTATGACACCTGGGAGCCGAATATGTTCCGGTACGCGTCGCAAGCCGGCCGAGGTCCGGCAGGAGCCGTCGGACCGCTGATGTATGAGCCGGGTGTCCGCTGGCAGTATGGCCAGGGGGTGGATTGGGCCGGGCGCCTGGTGGAAAAGATCAGCGGGATGAGCCTGGAGGACTACTTTCAGGCCAAGATTCTGGGCCCGCTGGAAATGCGCGACACCAGCTACATCCTGCCCGCATCGAAGTTCGATCGGATGGTCACGGGGTGGACTCGGGACAACGGCGGCCCGCTCAAACAGAACACGCGTGCGCTGCCGGCGCCCCCGAAGGCCTTCAATGGCGGCGGCGGACTCTACTCGACGGCGGCCGACTACACGCGATTCATGCAGATGATCCTGCGCAAGGGCCGCGGCCCCAACCAGGCAGTGATCCTGAAACCGAAGACGGTGGAAAGCATGGCGGTCAACCAGATTGGCGAACTCACGGCCGGCAAGATGCGCAGTGCCAGCCAGCACGATTCAGCCGACGTGGACATCCAGCCGGGCTTCACCGAAAAATGGGGCCTGGGATTCCTGATCAATACCACGGCATACAAAGGCGGACGCGCAGCCGGAAGCCTGGCGTGGGCCGGGCTTTTTAATACGTTCTTCTGGATTGACCCGAAGCGTTCCCTCTGTGCCGTCCTATTGATGCAATTCCTGCCGTTCGTGGATAAAGAGGCTGTGGGCTTGCTGGAAGACTTCGAACGGGCGGTGTACGGCAGT
>CAWFPJ010000031.1:0-941140 GCA_963817515.1 Bryobacterales bacterium
GGCCACATCCGGCGTGACGTCGCGCTGAATCGCGCCGATGACCACATCCTGGCCGCGTTCCTTGCGCCGGCGGCCCTCGTCGAACATGCGGAATGACTTGCCGACACGCGAGGCGTAGCCCAGGAAAACCTTGAGGCGGCCGCGCTGTTCGCGGCGCTCTTCGGCCTGGACGCGGCGCAGGAGTTCTTCCGGGTTGGGACGGCGATCAACCAGATGGAGCTCCCTGGCTTATTTTGGCATGGGCGCGACTATCCAACGCCAGATTCAGCTTCAGCACGTTGACCCGGGCTCACCGAGAATGCCCAACTGGCGGCCTTCGGTGTTGGCGGCCACCAGTTGGCGCACGGCGTCCGCGCTCATTTTGCGTGCTGCGGCTACCCGGGCGACCTGGGCTTCGGCGGAAGCTGGGCTGATGTGCGGGTCGAGCCCGCTGCCCGAAGCCGTCAACAGGTCGGCCGGCACCGGTGCCGGTGAAGGTGGGGTTCTCGGCGCGGAATTTTTTCACGTCGCTCGGTCACACGGTCGATCAGCTTCTGATTGGTCGGGCCGAGGTTCGAACCGCCGGATGCCAGGCCGTCGTAGCCATCGTTGCCGGCGGCCGAAGGGCGGCCGTGAAAATACTCGGGCCGCGTGAAGCGCTGGCCGATCAGCTCGGAGCCGACCGTGCTGGCCGTTGGCCTGAATCAGGCTGCCACTGGCCTGGCTGCGGGAACAGCACCTTGGCCAAGCCCGTGACCAGCAGCGGATACGCCAGACCAGTCAGCACCGTCAAGCACCAGCGTCACTTTGATCGCAATCAGAAGTTGTTTCATGTTGAGTTCTCCCTTACGCCAGATGCAAGAAGGCCGAGCAGCCGGTCGATCAGCCAGATGCCCGGGAAGGGCGCGATCACGCCGCCCACGCCGTAGATCAGCAGGTTGCGCCGCAGCAGGCGGCCGCGCTCATGGGGCGGTACTTGCACGCCGCGCAGCGCCAGCGGAATCAGCACGATGATGATCAGCGCGTTGAAGATCACCGCCGCCAGCACGGCGCTCTGCGGCGCTGTGCAGGCCCATGATGTTGAGCTTGCGCCAGCGCCGGATAGGTCGCCATGAACATGGCCGGCAGAATGGCGAAATACTTGGCGATATCGTTGGCGATGGAGAACGTGGTCAGCGCGCCGCGCGTCATCAGCAACTGCTTGCCGATGGCCACCACTTCAATCAGCTTGGTGGGATTGCTGTCCAGGTCCACCATGTTGCCGGCTTCCTTGGCCGCCATGGTGCCGGTGTTCATGGCCAGGCCGACATCGGCCTGCGCCAGCGCGGGCGCGTCGTTGGTGCCGTCGCCGGTCATGGCCACCAGGCGGCCGCCGGCCTGCTCCTTCTTGATCAGGTCCATCTTGTCTTTGGGCGTGGCCTGCGCCAGAAAATCGTCCACGCCGGCTTCGGCCGCGATGGCCGCGGCGGTCAGCGGATTGTCGCCGGTGATCATGACGGTGCGGATGCCCATGGCGCGAAGTTGCTCGAAGCGCTCGCGCATTCCGCCCTTCACGACGTCCTTCAGATGGATCACGCCCAGGGCGCGGTCGCGGTCGGCCACCACCAGCGGCGTGCCGCCGGAGCGCGAGATGCGGTCGGTGATGTCCATCAGTTCGGTCGGGACCGTGCCGCCGTGTTCGTGGACGAATTCGCATCACCGAATCGGTGGCGCCCTTGCGGATCTGGCGGCCGTCCAGATCCACGCCGCTCATGCGGGTCTGCGCGGTGAAGGGAATGAAGTGCGCTTCGTGCTCGGCCACTTCGCGCCCGCGGATGTTGTACTTCTGCTTGGCCAGCACCACGATGGAGCGGCCTTCGGGGGTTTCGTCGGCCAGGCTGGAAAGTTGCGCGGCATCCGCCAGTTCGCTCCGGCGTGACGCCGCCCACGGGAATGAACTCCACGGCCTGGCGGTTGCCCAGCGTGATGGTGCCGGTCTTGTCCAGCAGCAGCGTGTTGACGTCGCCCGCCGCCTCCACGGCTTTGCCGCTCATGGCCAGCACGTTGTGCTGCATCACGCGGTCCATGCCGGCGATGCCGATGGCGGAGAGCAGGCCGCCGATGGTGGTGGGGATCAGGCAGACCAGCAGCGAGATCAGCACCGTGACGGAGGGCGCGGTACCGGTGCCGCTGGCGGCCACGCTGTAAATCGCGAAGGGCTGCAGCGTGACCACCGCCAGCAGGAAGACCAGCGTCAGCCCGGCGATCACGATGTTGAGCGCAATCTCATTCGGCGTCTTCTGCCGCTCCGCGCCTTCCACCAGCGCGATCATGCGGTCCAGAAACGTTTCGCCGGGGTTGGAGGTGATGCGCACCTTGATCCAATCGGAGAGCACCTTGGTGCCGCCGGTGACGGCGCTGCGGTCGCCGCCCGATTCGCGAATCACCGGCGCGCTCTCGCCGGTGATGGCCGATTCATCCACGCTGGCGATGCCTTCGATCACATCGCCGTCACCGGGGATGGTTTCGTTCGATCTCCACCCGCACGATATCGCCGCTGCGCAGTTGCGTGGCGGCGACGGTTTCGCGTGCGGCCGTTCACCACCCGGCGCGCCGTGGTTTCGGTCTTGGTCTTGCGCAGCGTGTCGGCCTGCGCCTTGCCGCGGCCTTCCGCCATGGCTTCGGCGAAGTTGGCGAACAGCACGGTGAACCACAGCCACAGCGTGATCTGAAAGGTGAAGCCGGCGACGCCGGCCCGCCGGCGAAATCGCGGACGGCCAGCACGGTGGTCATGACCGCGCCCACCTCCACCACGAACATCACCGGGTTCTTCATCATGGTGCGCGGGTTCAGCTTGAGCAGCGAATCCGTGATGGCGCGCTTCACGATCGGCGGATCGAACAGCGGGCGGGACCGCGAGCCCTTCTTGGGCATCAGGGAAACCGCGTCCACCGGCGCCGGCGAGGCCTGCCTGGCGGGTGTCACTTCAGGTGATGTGAGATCGCCATGAGAATCTAGCTCCAGAGTTTGCCTTGCATGCATCAGGAAGTGCTCCACGATCGGCCCCAGCGAAAGCGCCGGGAAGAACGTCAGCGCGCCCACGATCACCACCACCCCCACCAGCAGGCCGACGAACAGCGGCCCGTGCGTGGGGAACGTACCCGCCGAGACCGGCACCAGTTTCTTCTGCGCCAGGCTGCCGGCGGCGGCCAGCAGCGGAATCATCATCAGGAACCGGCCGAACAGCATGGCAATCCCCATGGTGGTGTTGAAGTAGGGCGTGTTGGCGTTGATGCCGCCGAAGGCGCTGCCGTTGTTGCCCACGGCGCTGGTGTAGGCGTAGAGCATTTCGGAAAGCCCGTGCGGGCCGTTGTTGCTCAGGTTGGCCGTGGCGGGCCCGGGGGATTGACCCAACTGTTCTTGGCGAAGTGGACCACCGATCCGGTGGCGGCGAAGCCCAGAATGGTAAACGCCAGCACCAGGACCGCCAGCATCATCATCTTGACTTCCTTCTGCTCGATCTTCTTGCCCAGGTACTCCGGCGTGCGGCCTACCATCAGGCCGGCGATGAACACCGCCAGGATGGCGAAGATCAGCATTCCGTAGAGGCCCGAGCCGACTCCGCCGAAGATCACTTCGCCCAATTCGATGTTGATCAGAGGCACCAGGCCGCCCAGCGGCGTAAGGCTGTCGTGCGCGTTGTTCACGGCGCCGCAACTGGCGTCGGTGGTGATCACGGTGAAGAGCGCGGAATTGGCGATGCCGAAGCGCACCTCTTTGCCTTCCATAGTTCGGCGCCCGGCCACGCCCAGCTTTGCCAGAATCGGGTTGCCCGCCTGCTCCGCGGAATAGACCACGAACACGCCCGCCAGAAACAGCACTGACATGGCGGCAAAAATGGCCCAGCCCTGGCGCGTGTCGCGCACCATCTTGCCGAACGTGTAAGTGAGGCCCGCGGGGATGATGAAGATGAAGACCATCTGCAGGAAGTTGGAAAGCGGCGTGGGGTTCTCATACGGATGGGCGGAGTTGGCATTGAAGAAGCCGCCGCCGTTGGTGCCGATCATCTTGATGGCTTCCTGCGATGCCACCGGGCCCTGCGGAATCGTCTGAACCGCGCCTTCGAGCGTGGTGACCTTGGTGTACGCATCGAAGTTCTGGATCACGCCCTGCGAACACAGCAGCAGCGCGCCCACGATGGAAAGCGGCAGCAGCACATAGACCGTGGCGCGCGTGAAATCCACCCAGAAGTTGCCCAGCGTCTTCGCCGAGTGGCGCGCGAAGCCGCGAATGAACGCGATGGCGACCGCGATGCCGAGCTGCGGCGGAGAAGAAGTTGTGCGTGGCCAGCGCCGCCATCTCCGTGAGGTAGCTCATGGTGGCTTCCGGCGTGTAAGACTGCCAGTTGGTGTTGGTGGTGAAACTGACCGCCGTGTTGAACGAAAGGTCCGGTCCGACATTCGCGAGCCCTTGCGGGTTCAGCGGCAGCCACTGCTGCACGCGCATCAACAGGTAGGTGAACAGCAGGCTGACGATGCTGAAGACCAGCACGCAGCCGGCGTAGAGGGTCCAGTGCTGTTCGGCCGATTCATCGATGCCGCAGAGCTTGTAGATGGCAACTTCAAGCGGGCGCAACACCCGGTGCAGGAAGGTGCGCTCGCCGGCGAAGACCCTCGCCATGTAAGCGCCCAAGGGTTTCGTCAGGGCGGCGATGACCAGAAAGTAAAGAGCGATTTGAAAGATACCGGAAGTCATAAGCGGCCTAGAAGCGCTCAGGGCGGAGGAGCGCGTAGACCAGATATACGCCGACACCCACCGCGATCAGCAGAGAAATTGTGTATTCGAGAGTCATAGGCGGTCGCATCCTTTCACGAATGCCCAACTCGCCAGGAAAAAGCCAATTGAGATCAAGACGAATCCAAGGTCTAACATTTTGCCCCCAGTGCCATTTGAATCAGGCCACGTGAACCAGCGCCACCTTGTGCCCGTCGGCGACCAGCGTCTTGGCCAGGCGTTCTTCGGCGGTGCGCCAGAAATGTTTGCGGGACCCCACCAGCACCGTGGATTCGGGTTTCAGCATATATCGAAAGCCTTCGTCCCGGCTGCGCGCCAACACCACCTGCGCGTCCACGGGTAACGTGCAACGGCTCGCCAGGTCTACCAGTTGTTCCACAAGGCAGGCATGCACGGCCACTGGGCATCGAAAATCGGCGGGGAAGGGCACGGAGTGAACCGCAATCAGCTTCAGCCTGACATTCAGGCCGGCGGTCAACGATGCCGCGCGCTTCAGTACGGCCTCGGTCACGGCCCATTCCGTGTAAGGCACTACGACTTCCAGCTCATCGACCGGTGCACTGGTCGCGAGCGTTCCCGGATCGATTCGAAGTTCGCCACGAGTCTGCATGATCCTCACCTGATCTCAGGGTAGAGGCCGCGACATAAAGAAGTCGTAAAGAAAGGATCAGGAATTAAGGGCTGAAAGAGCCGGGGGGCCGGGGCCATAGCTCGAGCCTCCGTTCCGATGGGAGCGGGTTTCCGCCAGGTCCATTCGAGCCCGCCTGGAACCGGCTTACATACGCCAATTGATCGCGAACGTCAGCCGGTTTTCGTGCTTTGCGAGATCTGGAACGAAGAAGCCTGGTGTGCCCTGCCACCCATCCGGTGAAGTCGTCCCTCCGCGACCGGCGAAATACGGGACATTGGAATGGCGGCTGAAGAATTCGAATCGAAACGCCAAAAAATCTGTGGGCAACACGTCGAAGGTTGACGTAAGATCCCACAGCTTGAGGCTGTAGTTGTCCGGTCCGGGCAGGAAACCCTCTGGTGTCGGAGGCAACGCGAGATAGCGACCGGGGTTTGTAACGCCCTCCGCACGGAAAGACCACGCCAGATGATCGTGGCTGAACCAGATGCGATTGGCTAAGGCCGAGCCTAGCATGTAGGATTTGCGGCCGGGGAACGGGTTCACGCCATCCCATTGCGTTCCGAAGTGGCTGTTGAGAGTGAGGGCCATCTTGGAGATTCCAGCAGATTGGGGACTGTTGAAATAGCGGACGAGGATACTGTCGTCGTGGTGGAACCGCTTCCGATGCGGGTCATCTTTCGTGTCCGTACCGTAGTAGAAATTCGCCACGAAGCCGAGGGACTCGTTGGGGCGCCAGTAGTTCGATAGTCCAACTGAGTTGTTCTTGCTCCACTTGCCATAGGTCTGGTAGCCGTTCATGAACCATGGCTCGATCTTAATCTTGTCCGTGGGGAAGATCTGGATGCGGGCTCCGGAGAAGTAAAAAGGCGTGAAGTCCGATACGATGGACCGGTTGTAGTTCCAGTTTTCGCCGAGGAGATAGCTTTCCAGACCGATGTAGGAGTAAAAGTATCCGGCCTGGACATTGATCCCATCAAGCTTATCGAAGTGGTATCCAGCGAGAGCCTCACCGATGTACTTGTTGTTGGCAACGGTTAGATTACGGCCGCGATTCACCGTGCCGTCCAGGTCCTGAGTGACCGCGAGCTGGTTGCCAGTCTGGAGCGTGATTTTGCCGAGTACATTTTTGTAGTTAGTGTCTACGCCGATAGTGGCGTTGTTGATCTGCCACTCGGTGTTGCGGCCGACGGCTCCGCTGCCCACGATGGTGTCATCGCGCGGGTGATTGAAGGAATAGCCATAGTAGGTATCCAGATAAAGGTTAACGGTTGCAAAGGAGTTCGAGAGAGGCTGCGATTTTTGCCGGCTCTGGCCGTTCATCCACGTGAAGTCACCGAAAGCGAATGGCGCTGGTTTGGCGGCGGGATGTTGGTCAGCGGAGACACTCGGTGCCGCCGGCGGCTGCGATTCGACAGCGGGCGCTACCGCCGAGACACTCGGCCCGGCCGAATATGCTGTGAGTTTCGCCTCCACTGCTGCGAGGCGGCTTTTCAGTTCTTTGATTTCTGCGATCAGCGCCTGCACATCCTGGCTCGCGGGCACGGTTTGGGCAGACATTCCAACGGCTCCATACGCGAGCAGCGTCGCGGCGAGTGCGAGACCGGTCCGACAAGCTTGCGCATAAGAGGGAAAAGGATTCTTCATCGGGTGCTCCAGACGACATATTAGACCGGCACATAATGAAAAGCCACCGGTTTTTTATGCTCTTTCCCGTGCAGGCCGCTGGCAGCAGCGCAGGAATGGACTTTTCGCCCGTCGCTTACCCGGTTCGATCAGGTCAGAGCCCGCCCGGCGCAGACACCTCACGCGGCACCTCTTTAATCGTGATCCTTCCACGACCCATGCGCGCGTAAACCCGGTGCGACGGAGAGGGGTGCGTACTGGCGAGTTTCTCTCCCGGCAGGTACCGCCTACGGGTGGAGGCCCCAAAATCCGACACAACTTTGCCGAGTTTGCGCTTGGCGTCGATCGAGTACTTATCCAAATCCGTTAGCATCAGCACGATGTCACCGCCGCCGCTCGTGGCTTCCACATCTCCAGCTACATCGCTCACCAATACGTAGCCGCCTAGGTGATGCATCACCAGTCGCGAGTCACGCGGCACGTGGATCTGGTATTCAACCGTCACACCGCCCCTAGTCTTGCGGCGCCACGGTGGCAGGAGCCGGCTCCGTGGAGGAAGGCTGGTTGAAATCGCCAACTCACTGCCGGAGCGTCGTGCTGTGACGATCTGGATGCGCTCCAGACGCCGCGCAGCCCGTTCGCGTTCTTTGGGTTCGTAGTAGGTCTCTATCGACTTGATCGCCTTTATCTCAACCTCAGACCGGTCCCAGCCTCCCACCGTTAAATCCCCGAACGATTGGCTGAAAAGAATGGTACCGCCCGGAGAGAAACCTACTCGCTCCGTACTGGTTGCTCGAGCAGGCTGCTTATCTTCTTCTGCCCCAAACAACGGCCGTGGCATGCTAAGCACACTCAACCCGAGGAAGACTGCCGGCAGATTGCGTGTCATGTCTGATATTTCTCCTGGTTCATTTAACCTGGTATATTTAACCTGGTTCTTTACGCGCCCGACCCACGGCAGTCTTCAAGGCAAACTCCTGGTTCCTACAGCCTGGCGAACCAGCTCGAGCGCAGTCAGGTACGCCGCCAGCGTCTGGCGATAGGCCAGCTGGGTAGAGCGATAACTGCGCTCGGCGTCAAGGAAATCGAGCAGGCTCGCGGCGCCGCGCCGATAGGCGAATTCGCTGATATCGCGGTTCTTCCGCGCCACATCCAGATAACCGGATCGATAGCGTTCAAGCACGCGGTCGTTGGCTTGCAACCCCTCATACGCGTCTTTCACGTCGGTCATCACCTGCCCGCGCGCAGCCAACTGATACGGATTCGTAATCAACCTGTTGACGGAGGTCTGAAAGAGCCTGGACTCTTGCCAGCTGCGCCTGCTGAACGTCGGTCTGAAATTGCAGTAACTGGAGCTGCATCTTGAGGTAGTCACTCTCACTAATGCCGCCGGATTTGTAGCGGGTTTCGCTGAGGTCCACCGAATCCTGAAAGCTCTTAAGGTTGGCCTGTGCGACCTCGAGAGTGGACTCCGCCAACTGGACGTTGATAAATAGCGAAGCCACTTGAAAGCTAAGTGTGCGCTCGTTGTCCGTTACCTGCGAGCGCGTCACGGTGGTTGCGTCCTTGGCTGCCTCCACGCGGTGATGCCGCTTGTTGCCCCGTTCAAAGAGGTAGCTAATTCCTACGTCGACCTCCGTTAGGTCGTTAAGGTAGGTTTTGCTAAAGTTTCCTGGTGAAAAGAACGGCAGGTATTCCCAGTCGGCGAACAATGTGGGGTTTGGGTGTAGGTTGGCCGTGATTTCCTGGGCCTGGCTCTGTTGCACGGTGGTTCGAGCGGCCAGCAGGTTATGGTTGTGTCGGAGCGCCATCTGGATGGCATCTTCGAGCGTAATCTTCTGCGGCCCCGAAGGCGCCTGTCCGAAGGCCGGCTCCGCAAACAGCGCACAAGTGACCGCAATGCCGGCGATCAAAACAGCCCGAGCGTTTTGAGTGTGCCGAGTCACACGCTTAAATTCTTTCAAAGGACGCCTCCACTTCCGGGAGCTTGTCTCCGTCCCGTGCGATCCAGACATACAGTGTCGGCAATAAGATGATGCTCAGCACAAGGTCCGCAACCAGGCCACCCACAATTACGATGGCAAAGGGCCGCTGCGAATCGGACCCGATAGCGTGAGACATCGCGGCCGGCAGTAGTCCGAAAGTCGCCACCAGCATCGTCATCATGATGGGTCGAAGCCTGAGAACTGCGCCTTCGACGGCGGCCTCCGCGATCGAATGGCCGCGCGCCCGGAGCTGATTGATGTACTCCAGCATGATCACGCCGGTCTGCACCGACACGCCGAACAGCGCCAGGAAGCCTACTCCCGAAGACACGCTGAAGAACGTGCCGGTGAGAAACAGGGCCAGCAGGCCGCCGACGCGTGCCATCGCAACGGTAACAAGAATCAGGAATGCCCATTTCCCGGAGCGAAACATGGTGTAGAGAATGATGAAGATGATCAGAATCGTGATCGGCAGCACCAGTAACAAGCGCTGGTCGGACCTCTGCTTGCTTTCATATTCCCCGGACCACTCATAGCGATAGCCCGGCGGAAACTTGACTTTCTGATTGATCTCGCGCATGGCTTCTTCAACCGAACTCCCCAGATCGCGCCCGCGCACGTTGAATGTCACGCTTAGGTAGCGGCTGTTCCCTTCGCGGTAGATGTCGTACGCGCCGTCCCGAACCTCGATTTTGGTTAACTGTCGCCAGCGAGACTCGCTCTCCCGAGGGTGAGAGCAGGCGAATGTTGGCAATCGCTTTCTGATCCTTGCGATACGGTTCCTGATAACGCACCACAACGTCGTATCGCTCCGGGGACCCCTGGGGGAGCACTTGACTGACAGCCTTCCCACCCACGGCGGTCTCGATGACGTCTTGTATATCGGAAACGTTGACTCCAAAGCGGGCCGCCTGCTGGCGATCGATGGTGAAATTGAGATTCGGCTGGCCAATATCGCGATACAGCTTGACATCTGTAATGCCGGGGATGCGCTTCATAATGGTGATGACTTCTTCGCCCTTCTCCTCGAGCGTCGCCAGGTCATTCCCGTAAATCTTCAGCGCAAGTTGACCCTTCGTACCGGTGACGGTCTCTCCCACGTTGTCTTCAATGGGCTGCGAGAAGTTCCAGGCGGCGCCCGGCAGCTTCGAGATCTCCGCGATTCATCGCGGCGATCAGCGCCTCCTTGTCCTCGTGAAACACCGGCCTCCACTGCGCCTTCGGCTTCAGGTCAACGAAGTATTCCGTGTTCCCGAATCCCCCGGTGTCGGTTCCGTCGTCGGGCCGGCCGATCTCGGAAATGACTTTCGTCACCTCAGGGAACGATGCGAAGACCAGGCGCGCCTGATTCATAAACCGCGTGCCTTCGGTAAGACTGGTGCTTTGCGCCAGGGTGCCGCGCGCCCAGATCGAGCCTTCGTCCAGATGGGGCAGGAACTCCGATCCGATGATGCCGCTGAAGGTCAGGTACACCGATGCCGCCAGTGCCGCTACGCCGACACTCACGTGATCCAACGATGCCGATCGCCCAGCGCAGCCGCCTGCGATAAACCTCGCTCAGAAACTCCATGACGGGTTGCGCGGCTCCCTGACCCCTTTGCGGAACAGCGCGCTCGCAAGTACTGGCGCGATCAGGATCGAAAAAACCATCGCGCCCAGAAGAGCAAAGGCGACCGTCCACGCCATGGGCCGGAATAGTCGGCCCTCTACACGCTGCAGCGTGAAGATCGGCATGTAGGCGGTGATGATAATGGCAATGGCGTAGAACACCGGGCGTTGGACTTCGTGAGCAGCGTCGCGGATGGTTTCCGCAATTGTTTTCGTAGATCCCGCTTGGCGGTGACTGATGTGCCGCACGATGTTCTCTACCATGACCACCGCGCCATCCACGACCATTCCAAAATCCAGTGCACCCAGCGAAAGGAGGTTGACAGGGATCTTGGTCAGGTCGAGCCAGATCGACGCGAAGAGTAAAGAGAATGGAATCGTCAGCGCGACAATCAGAGCCGCACGAACATTGAACAGAAACAGGAACAGGACGATCGTCACCAGGATCATCCCTTCTGTCAGGTTGTGCAGCACCGTGCTCAGGGTGTAATGAAGGAGATCGCTACGATCGATCATCGGCTCCATCTTCACGCCAGGTGGGGAGAATACCGTTATTGAGCTGGTCCACCTTGGCATGAAGTCCCTTTAGCGTTGGCTCTGAGTCCGCACCCTTACGCATCATCACCTGGGCAAAGATGACGTCGTCGTTGTCCACGATGACGCCGTCCGCACGATGGATCGGACTTGCCCTCATGTCCCAGGCGAATTTTCGCTCCCTGCGCCACTTCGGCGATGTCTTTGACACGAAGAGGCGTCCCGGACTTTGTGGTTAGAACAGTCTGCTCGATGTCTTTCACATTGGTGAAGAGCCCGATCGTGCGGACATTCATCTGCTGCAAGCCAGTCTCCACAAAGTTGCCGCCGGCGTTGATGTTGTTATTCGTTAGCTGCTGTTCCACCTGGCCAATGCTCAGCCCGTACGACACCAGCTTGTTGGGGTCTACCTTCACCTGGTATTCCCGGGTGGTGCCCCCGAACGTACTTACGTCGACGATATCCGGGACGGACTTGAGTTCCTTCACGATAGTCCAGTCCTGGATTGACCGTAGATCCATAAGGTCAATCTCAGGATTGGTGCTTCTCAGCGAGTACCAATAAATCTGACCTGTTAAGCTCCAGTCGGTACCCATGGAGGGTTGCAGTCCCTCTGGCAGATCGGCTTGAGGGAGCCTCTCAAGGACCTTCTGCCGGTTCCAGTCGTTGTTCGAACTGTCGTCGAAGATGAGCAATACAAACGAGAGGCCGAAAATGGACTCGGACCGAAGATGCGAGAGATGGGGGATCCCATTCATTTGAAAGGTTCAGCGGCTCTCGCGGGAACCGGCGCCTCCATTGCCGAAGCCGTACGGGCCTTAAGCTCTGCTTCGAGGACCGCGATGCGCTCCTTCATAGCCTCAAGCTCGTTCTCAACGGTGAGCGGTGCGGCTGGCGCGGCCGCCGGCAGGCTTGGCCGCCGCGAGGATCACGTTGTGACTGGCCGTCTGGTTTTGCGCGATCTCCACTCTGGCGGCTGACACGCTGGCGAGCCCTTCCTTGACCGCGGTTATCAGGTAAGGACCAGGAGTAAGACGATCGGCGGTGAAGACTCCATCCCCGGCGCTCAATACCTTGCGATCGATGCTGCCATCCATGCTATTGATCGCGACACTCACCATCGCCAATGGTTGCCCGGTGGGGTCGAGGGTAACTCCACGCAGCGGATCCGAACGCCGGCGCCGGTGCTGCTGTGGGCCCGTCTTCACCATGGGCCAATGACTGTACCAGTCCGGCAGCCGTACCGATGATTAAAAGACCCCGTACGTATTTGTGAACGTTCATATCCTGGTCTCCTCAGCTGCAACGCTGAAATTAGTAGAGCTCTGATTCAATTGGCATTAAAGAATGCGCCACGGCCTTAACTTTTCTACGGTCCCATAGTGCCGGCTTGACATGAGGCGTCTGCTAACATGGCGAGCGCCAATACACTCTTCAGTGTAGGAACCAAAGAATAAGGAATGTGTAAAGAGAGCGTAAGAAACTTATATGGGGTTGCGCCTGCAGCTCCCATCTGGGTTCACAAGGAGTTGGTCCGGCTATGCCACCGTTGCTGCCGAAGGGCCAGGAAGCTCACGCCTCCAGCTTGAACCTTGTCGAAGCCAGGCCATAAAGTCGCCGCCATACGAGCCGGTTGATCGTCACCACTATGGCAGCCATGACCAAGGTAGCCCCTAACAGCACAGGAAAGTTTCCACTATCGGTCGCGCGGCTGATCACGGCTCCCAGCCCGGTAATGGCAAAGGTCTGGCCGCGGAACCGAAAGTATTCCGCAACAATACTTGCGTTCCAAGCCCCACCGGATGCCGTGACGAATCCGGTGATGAGATAAGGGAAGATGCCCGGCAGCAGAAGCTTGCGCCAACGTTCGACGGTTCCGAGGTGAAAGATTTCCGTGACCTCCTTCAGATCGGTCGGTATGGCGGTGGCCCCGGCAATGACATTGAACAAAATGTACCATTGCGTTCCTAACAGCAAGAGAACCATGGAGCCAATCCCTAACCCGTCGCCGATGCGAATCAGCACCAGCAGCACGATCGGGAACAGGGCCGTGGCGGGGACCGATGCGGCGATTTGGGCGATGGGCTGAGCGAGGGCGGATAGCCTGGGGCGCAATCCAATGAACACTCCTACCGGAATCGTCCAGAGGCCTGCCAGCACGAGCGTCGCTTCCACGCGTAGGAACGTAGCTCCGGATCCCCACAGGATTCCCCGCAGGTCGGCGAGTGAGAGCGCCGTCAGCATGCCGATCATCCTGGCCACCGCATAACCGATGCAGGCCACCGCCGCGATCCCCACCACAGTAACTGTCCGACTCCCCGACTTGCTCTTGCCGGCGCCTGTCTCCGGGGAGAGACGCCGTTTTGCGAAGTGCAGCAGGAGGACCTCGCGTGCCGGCTCAACAGTAGCCCGGCCCGCGCGCCTAAGGAGTCTGGAGTGCCGCAGCCAATCAAAAATCGCAGAACGTGGCGCTTGCGCCGCTTCGACCTGCTCGAACTTGAATTTTTCGCTCCACGCAATCAAAGGCCGCCAGATCAATTGATCCATGAGAACGATGACGGCAACCATGACGGCCACTCCCGACACGATGGCTCTCGTGTTCCCGGCGTTAGCTGCGGTCTGCAGATAAGAACCGAGACCGGGAAGACGGAAATCGCGGCTGCCGAGAACGAACATCTCGCATGCCATCAGAAAGAACCACCCGCCGGCCACTGACATCATGGAGTTCCAGATGAGCCCGATGGTCGAGTAAGGCAGTTCCAGTTCCAGAAACTTTTGCCATCGGCTCAATTGATAGACTTGCGCGGCCTCCAGCATTTCATGCGGGATGTTCTGAAGCGAGGAATAGACGCTGAACGTCATGTTCCAAACCTGGCCGGTAAAGATCAAGAGAATCGCTCCGAGCTCTACGCCCAGCTGACTGGTGGGAAAAAGCGCCACCATCGCCACCATGACGCCGGGAAGAAAGCTCAGCACTGGAATGGACTGCAGCGTATCGAGCAGCGGGATCATCAGCCGCTCCGCAGTGGAGTGGTGCGCCGCAAGATACCCGTAGACCAGCGCCACGATCAAACTGAGGAAATAGGCGATCGCGATGCGTGCCACCGAGAACAAAGCATATTGAGGGAGAGCTGCCGGATCGAGGCGAATCTCAGGTTGCGTGTTGACGGGCCCGGCCCAGTAGCGCGTCAGAGACAGCAGTCCGTAAAATAGCGCCAGCCCCGCGAGAATAATGGGCAGGTCCTTGAGGAGAGAGGGTATCCGCAGTAGGTAAGGCTGCCCAGGGTGGACCCGCCGTTGCGACTTTCTTCGACTCCGGCGTCATTCGTGTCCGCGCGCGCTTTCAGCCCCATCGGCGGGAGGCATCGTCTCATATGAAAGGATCCGGTCGGTCTCCCGGTCGTACGTGAATATGTCGCCATAGCGCCCCCAATTCAGGGCCGTTTCGATTTGCTGGTTAACCTCCTGGTCGGAGAATCGTTGGCGCAAGATGTCGCGGAAAAACTCCAGTGGCATGGCATGGTCTGACTTGCTGGTCAGACAGCTCTTCATCTGTTGAAACAGCGCGACGTGAGCCAGCGCGGCATCACGGAACAAACTCTTTCGAGTGGCAATATCGGCTTCGGCAAAGGCCCTGCCTTCCGGAGTGATCTCCACGTCACCCTTCTCCAATCGGGCGAATGACAGCAGGCTGGCGGCTTCTGCGATCGGCAAGAGATCGTCCAGTTCCATCCGCAGGTCGTCAGCGATGCGATACAGGTCATCCCGGCCTCCACGATCTCTCAGAAGCTCGAGCAAGCCGGCAATGGCGCCGCGCCGGGCGTGCGGCAGCATCTGGTAAGTCTTGGTCTCACGTTCCAGGCCCGAAGGCGGCCGGGCTTCGAGTTGTGGCTGCGTGAGCATCTTATATATGTAGTCCACGTACAGGAGGAATTCCGCAGAGGTGCGTTCCCGAGGCTGAGCCATAGGAACTCGGAAATCCGCGCGGATCCTGGATGGGTTCCGGCCCAGCACAAGGATCCGGTCGGCCAGGAGGACCGCTTCCTCAATGTTGTGGGTGACCAGGAAAATGGTCTTAGTGGGAATTTTTCTTCCCAGCCACAATTCCATCAATTCTCCGCGCAGGGTTTCCGCCGTGAGTACGTCAAGAGCCGAGAACGGCTCATCCATAAACAGGATTTCGGGTTCCACCGCCAGAGCGCGCGCGAATCCCACCCGTTGTTTCATTCCCCCGGAGAGTTCTTTGGGGTAGGCGCCTTCAAATCCCTTCAGGCCGACAGAATCGAGAGTCAGTGCCGCCTTCCGATGACGTTCTCGGTCTTCCATGCCGCGGGCCAGCAGCGGTACCTCCACGTTCTCCTGTACGGTCAGCCATGGGAACAGGGCAAAACTCTGGAACACGATCGCCACGTTTGGCTTGGAGCCGGCCAATGGTTTTCCGTGCCATAGAACTTCGCCGCCGGAGGGTACTGTCAGGCCCGAAAGCATCCGCAAGAGAGTGGACTTGCCTGAACCCGAAGGTCCCAGAAGTGCGACAATCATACCGGATTCCAGTCGAAGATCCGTCGGAGCGATCACCTGGACTTGGCCGCCGCCCTCCTGTTGGTAGCTTTTCTCGATGCGCCGGCCCTCGATTATTGGAGCGGCAATCGGAGCGGCCGGAGCCGTGACCCGGTCTAGTGGCGGCTCGGCTTGATGCGGCGCAGCGCCTGCCTCCGGTGCTTCGGCCCCAGCCTGGCTGGAGAGTTCATCCATCAGGCGTTGCCAGGCCTGCTCGGGCAGTTCGTCAAAGAAAATCAGGCGCTCGGCCGGATTCATCTTGTCAACGATCTCTTTTACCTCAGCAGTCGGTCGTGTATGCAGGAGAACGTACGAGTGGTAATAGGGGAAAATTGCCGTCAAAACAGCCGCAAACTCAGCCGGCAAGCGCCGGAACAATATTTCCTGTTCTTCAAACGGGAGGCTTAGGAACACGTCTGCGGCGACATCAGAGTCGAGCCTTTGCAGCAATGCGGCGGCCTGGTCCCACTCTCCCTGGGAAAGAATCGCTCGGAATTTGTCAGTTGTCGACGGGTTCACTGGGCACTAACAGACTACTATCATGCCGCAGGTCGTTGCCAGCGAATCGTCACGAAAAAGACAGAAGCGGTCATCCAGCCGCCCCATAGACTCCCTCACCATCCGCGACGTGGTGCACGATACCTTGCACCTTGACAATCGACGAATGATACCTTGACTCCGGCGCGGGAAAACAATAGCATCGGTACGAAATTGGAAAGGCGGATCGACATGAGAAACATGTTTCGGGGCCCGAAACCGGGGCGATCGCCCAAGGCAGCCATCGCCACCTTACTCCTGCTTCCGTTGCTTGGAAGCCCAGCGCTTGCGCAGCGAACCACAGCCTCTGTTGCCGGTTCCGTCGTGGATGCGACCGGAGCTACGGTTCCGGCTGCCCAGGTTTTGTTGCGCAATCTCTCCACCAGCGCCGAGCGGACTGTGGAGACAAACGATCTTGGGTATTACGTGGTGACGGCGCTGACGGCCGGCCCATACTCCCTGACCGTGAAAAAGGCAGGATTCCAGACCCAGACGGTTTCCGAATTAGTCCTGGTAGTGGATCAGAATGCCACATTCAATCTCACTCTGACGGTAGGCGCCATCACCGACACCGTCAATGTTGCCGCCGACGCTGCCGCCATAGACACCCGGACCGCTACCTTGAGCACGATCATCAATGAGAGGCAGATTACTGATCTCCCGCTGAACGGACGTAATGTGCTCCAGTTGATGCAATTGACGCCGGGCACGCTACAGGGCAGCGGCACATTTAACCAGAGCGCTACGCGTCCCGAAGTCGGCTCGCAGCTTATTTCAGCCAGCGGCGGGCGCGGCGACTCGACAACTTTTGTGCTGGATGGCGGACTCCATGAAGATCCCTACACCGAAGTGGCCAACGTGGCGCCCAATCCGGATGCCATCCAGGAGTTTAGTTTCCAAACCAATAACTATTCGGCGAAGTTTTCGGGCCGCGGCGGCGGTGTGGTCAACATGGTAACCAAATCGGGCACTAACGATTTTCATGGCTCATTTTTCGAATATGTCCGCAACTCCAAGCTGAATGCGCGAAACTTTTTTGCCACTACCGACGACGGATTGAAACGCAATCAGTACGGGGCCTCCTTCGGCGGGCCCGTCAAAAAGAACCGGACCTTCTTCTTTTTCTCCTGGCAGGGCACACAACTCCGCCAGCGTCCGCCGCTTTCCACAACCATCGTCGCGACTGCCGCGCAGCGTCAGGGAGATTTCTCCAGCCTCCTCCCCGGCACGCAGTTGATTGACCCGGTGACAAAACAACCTATCCCCGGCAATATCATCCCGCAATCCCAGTTGGACCCGGTTGCGCAGAAGGTCCTTCAGACGATCCCGCTGCCCAACCAACCCGGCGGATTGCTGTATTACGTCCAGGCATCTTCGCAGACGGACAACCAGTACATTCCACGCATCGATCATCAGTTCAGCAGCAACCACCGCCTTTCCGGCCGCTACTTCTACGATGGGCTGAACAATCCGGGAATCATTGACCCGCAGAATCGTCTGACAAACATTCCGAACAGGGTTTGGAGCAGCCAGAGTTATAACCTGACAGACACCTATACCTTGAGTCCAACACTTGTTACTAACACTACGCTCAGCGTCAGCCGAACCGTAAATATCCAGCTTGGCCAGAATTTTCCCGGCAACAAGGCCCTGGGCATCAACGTGCCAATCTTGTCCAAGGGCGATACTTTCCGCTTTTCCCTGACCAACTATTTCGGCAATGCCGTCAATGCGCTGTACCGGGTGGCTCGCAACGAGTACAGCCTGCAGCACTCCTGGACCTGGATTCACGGCCGCCACCAGTTGGATTTCGGCGTGGACATCACGCGCGAGCAGAGCGTTTTGGATCAGGACTTCAATTCCGACGGTACCTGGACCTTTGCCGGACGCTTTTCGGGAAACAACCTGGCGGACTTCCTGTATGGAAAGGCCAGCGCCTTCGCGCAGATTTCGCCGCTCTACAACAACCTGCTGCGTAACCTGTACGGCGCCTATGTCCAGGACAATTTCAAGCTCAGCCGCCGCGTCAGCGTCAATCTGGGTCTGCGCTGGAATCCCTTCCTGGAATTTACCGATGTGCCGGCTCATCAGATCTCGACGTTCGACCAGGCCGCCTATCTGGCCGGGAAGCGTTCCCAGCGATTCACAAACTTGCCGCCGGGCGTGTTGGTGGGAGGCGATCCTGGCATTCCCCTTGCCGGAGTGCCTTCCGCCTATCACATCTTCGATCCAAGGTTCGGCATCGCCTGGGATGTCTTTGGAAACGGCAAGACCAGCCTGCGCGCCGGATACGGGCGTTTCCACGACCAGCCGGTTGGACTCAGCTACAACCGCCAACTCACTTCGCCGCCGAATTCCGTGCGTGTGGATGTCACTGCTCCGCCCAGCTTTGCCAACCCATACACAGGCGTGGTGAATCCCTTCCCCGTCACGCGTCCCATCGCCTCCAACCAGTTTTTTCCAACGCCGTTTCTCCTGGTGGCGTTCGACCCGAATTTCACGTATCCGACTATCCATCAGTGGAACCTGACTCTGGAGCAAAGTTTACCTAAAGGAATGGTGGCAAGAATTACTTACCAGGGGTCGGCCGGACGCCATATGTTTCACGCCGCCGAGTACAACGCGGCTGTTTACGGACCGGGCGCCACTCTCACCAATACGGATTCCCGCCGACCGCGCAAGGAATTCACACAGCTTACCTTCGCCGGCACATACGGTCTGACGAACTATGACGCGCTGGTGTTGAGTCTCGAAAAACGAGTGGCCCGCGGACTGACATTTCTGGCCGGCTTTAGCTGGCAGAAGAGCCTGGACCTGGCTTCCAGCACGGCTTTCGAAGGGAACCTCGGCGCTTATCCTTACGGCAGCATTATGAAGGATTACGGTGTCTCCGATTTCAGCCGCAAAGCCCGGTTCACCGGCTCCTTCAATTACCAACTTCCCGGGCTGTCGAAATCGAATCCAGCGCGCTACGCCCTGGGTGGCTGGCAGCTTAACGGCATCTTCATTACGCAAACCGGCGCGCCGCTGAACATTACGACGGGGTTCGACAATTCTTTCAGCGGCATCGGCGCCGACCGCGTCGACGTGATCGGCAGCCCCGCGCTCGGGGGCGGACGTTCGCGCGGAGACCAGATCCTGAACTGGTTCAATACCGCGGCCTTCATGCCGAATGCTCCGGGTACCTTCGGCACGTTGGGACGTAACGCCTTGGTGGGGCCCGCGCTTGTGAATCTGGACATGTCTCTGTTCAAGAACTTCGCGATGCCTTATTCGGATGCGCACAAGATTGAATTTCGGGCTGAGTTCTTCAATGCGCTCAACCGAGTGAACCTCGGCAATCCCACCGCGTCGTTCAGTTCCACTCTCTTCGGGCGGATTACCAGCGCGGGCGATCCGCGGATTCTACAACTCGGACTGCGTTATGCATTCTGACCCGCGACACGCACGTCAAATCGCCGGGCCGCGATCTCGGAGAGCCTTCCCCGAGCCGATAAGGCGAGCAAACTTCTTCAGCTTGACATTGTCCCTGGTCTTTCAGTGCGCGGTACTGTCGGCCCAGACAACTCCGCGGCAGGTGGCCCACTTCCTCGAACCTGCGCTACAGACGCCGGACGTGGCGGCCTACCAGTTGCGCCAATACCTGGACCGCAAAGCCCCGCCGCTTGCGGCCCCATCATCGGCCGCCGAATGGAGTGAGGAGGCCGGACGCATCCGCCGGCGCGTGCTCGATGATGTCGTGTACCACGGCTGGCCGCGCGAATGGGTGGAGGCGCCCTTGAAGGCGGAGGACCTCGGCTCGATTTCGTCGGGTCCGGGTTACCGGATGCGAAGGATCCGCTACGAGATCGTGCCCGGATTCCAATCCACCGCCATCCTATACGAACCGGAAAAGCTCGAAGGAAAGGCTCCGGCCGTTCTGAACGTGAACGGGCACGTGGGGTCGCCGGGCAAATCGGTCGAGTACAAGCAGAAGCGCTGTATCAACTTCGCTCGCAACGGCATCCTCGCGTTGAATCTCGAATGGTTCAACTACGGCGAGCTCGCCGACGCGGAGAACAGTCACTGGTTCGGAGCGCATCTCGATCTGGTGGGGGCCAACGGTGTTGGTCTTTTCTATCTCGCGATGCGGAAGGGACTGGACTTCCTCGATCGGCATCCCAACGTGGACCGTTCCCGCCTCGGTGTCACCGGTCTTTCCGGCGGAGGGTGGCAGACCATCATTCTCAGCGCCCTGGACGAGCGGGTGAAAGTTTCGGTCCCGGTTGCGGGTTACTCCTCTTTGCGATCGCGGATCGAGCGCCCGGCCGATGTTGGAGATCTTGAGCAGAACGCCACCGATCTGCTGGTGGGTCGCGATTATTCTCATTTCACGGCGATGCGCGCTCCACGCCCCACGCTGCTTGTGTACAACGCGGAAGATGACTGCTGTTTCCGTGCTCCTCTGGTTAAGCCGTATATTTTCGATGCCGCGAAGCCGTTCTTTCAGCTTTATGGTCAGGCCGGGAACTTTGCCTGGCATGAGAATCTGGACCCAGCCACCCACAATTACGAACTCGATAACCGCATGCAGGCGTACGGCTTCTTTTCACGGCACTTCGGCCTGCCGCCCATCACGGGCGAATCGGGTGTGGGTGCCGAAGTCAAGTCGTATGACGAGCTGGTGGTGGGCTTGCCGGCTGACAACCTGACTATTCTTGGACTGGCGCGGAAGCTGGCGCGCGACATACGACGCGGCCAGGCCACGCGTGAGCGCCTGGCTGAAATCGTCCGCTATCGGGACGTACAGGTTCGTCCCTGGACGCTTGATAACAGCAAGAACAAGGGCCTCGAGACAATTTCCAGCCGCGTGGACTTCAGTAATGGGCTGAGCGCGACTGCTGTTTGGTTCAAACCGCTCGAGGCGGTCCGAGTCAACCGCGTAACCATGCTGCTCAATGACAAAGGCAAGAAGGATTCCGCGGAACTGGCATCGGAACGCATCAACCGCGGAGAGGGTGTACTGGCAGCGGACCTGCTGTTCACCGGAGATTCCATCCCGGAGCGCGAGTCCCCGGCCTTCGCCCAACTGTTGGCTACCACCGGCGACCGGCCACTAGGTATTGAGGCGGGGCAACTCGTCGCATTGGCGGGAATGGCGCACACGCTGAGCGGCACTCAGGTGTTGCGCCTCGAGACCACGGGCTTTCGCAGTCAGGTTGTCGGGTTGGTCGCTGCCGCGATGAAACCGGGGCTCTTCAGCGAGGTGGTGGTCCACGGGGGGCAAAAGACCCTTCATCATCTATTGGATGCTCCTGTTGAATATCAGGCCGCGCCCGACCTGTTCTGCCTGGATCTTTTGAAAGAGTTCGATCTGGACCGGATGGCCGAGTTGGCGGCGCCGGCTGCAGTCCGGCAGTAACGGACCGGACAAGTAACCGAACGACGACGCGGGAGCGTGTTTTTCGACATATTTTCTGCGTGCCGCCGCAGTGGCGCCGGCCGCGTTCTTGATGACCATGAAAGTTGATGCCGACCAGATCGCCCTGACGGCGGATCGAGACTGGCCAGGCAGCCTGATCAGCTGGGCTCGCAACCTTGAGTTTGGCAGCCGGCGCAACCAGGCGCTATGGGTGAATGGAGTCCGTGGCGCGCGCTCTCGTACGTGTGCACTCACTTCTCGGATAGTCGTTGACGGCAAACCTGGTCAGACTCAATAATGCGCTAGCGATGATCGATTCAGTGCGGCGTGGATAAGCGTCCCCGCGTAGGCATTGTCTACGCTGGCCGGCGTAATGAAAGTCATTCCGCGCCGCCAACTCGCCGGAGCCTCAGGGTGAACCCCGGTGAGGATCACCCACCCGCTTCCGAATGTTCCTTCCACGATTGCGGGAGTTCCGTCGGGATACTTACCGACAACCGCACCCCAGCCGGTAAACTGCGGGCCATCCTCCCAGTACTGATCGAGCGCTGGTGCGCCGGCAGCAAAAATCGCCACCGCTGCCTTGCGGATACCGCGACTTTCGGCGGCGTAGAAACCGAACCTCACACCCGAGGTCAGATTCAAACCGTTATAACCCGAGTTCCCAGCAAAGAAACCTCCCGCACAGATTCCGAAGTAATTCAAACCATTCTGTACCGCGCTACGAATGTTCGCGGTTGTGCTCGAAGTCAGGCTGTTGCCGATGTCAATGAAATTTCCGCCTGGAACAATCAGCAGAGGATATACACGGATCTGTGATTCTCCCATCTTGTTCAACTGTGAAGAATTCACGGTCGAATAGTTGAGGTGATTACTGTTCAGGATTGTTTCGACGGCCGCGACATCCCCAGGAGAAGTTCCGGTTCCATCGAACAGGAGAATGGGAGCAATGCCGCCCGATTTTGGCGGAGTTGGAGTGGCCGCAGCGGAAGCGTTCGCGTCCTTCGCAGGCATGCTGCGGTTGTCACCATGGACCCCGCAGGCGGTAAAGACGGTTGAAATCAGGACAAGAGACGCAATGATGAGAACTCGAAACCGAGTATCCATTCCTGGGAGTGAAAGGCGAAAGTACGGATAGTTGGCCACTCTTGGTTCGTCTCCGCTTCGAACTACTCGAGGTTAACCCTTTCCGGTGACTCTCTGCTACACTCGGGGCAACCTTACCTCGTCGACCTTAGCAACACCGGGGATGTCATGATTCTTAGAAGTGTTCTCAGATCCATCGCTCTACTCGCAGCTGTGTCGGCTTACGCTTATGGGGGAGTGTTCCCTAAAGCAACTCCGGAGGGCCTCTCCGGATCGGCCTGGTCGAGCATCCGCAGGGAATACCAGCGCCATCGCCAGGCGGTATTTCCGGAGGACGGCGGGCATCGGGCGCGGAACTACGGCCAGCAATGGGTGACCCGCTTCGACGGGCGTGGGTTTGAGGTCACACCCGACGCCGGCGGCTGGCGCTGGGGATTGGAACTCCAGAGCTATGGCTTTCCCGGCCAGGAACGCAGCCTCAAGCATGCTCTCGCGAATGCCGACGTGGAGAGACTTTCTTACCAGTGGGACTCCACGATGAAGGAGTGGTTCGTCAATGGAAGTGGCGGGCTGGAGCACGGCTTTACACTCACGTCGCGTCCGGGCAACAGCGTCTCAGCGCTCACGCTTCACCTGGCAGTGCGTGGGACGCTTGCGCCGCACATTTCGGCGGACGGGCGCTGGGTAGCCTTTCTGGATGATCGTGGAGTGGTGGCGCTCAATTACACCGGCCTGAAGGTGACCGATGCCGAGGGCCGCAAACTGGCTGCGCGTTTCAAGCGCGAACCGCAGGGGCTGCGGCTGGAAGTAGAGGAGAGCGGTGCGCGCTACCCCATCACAATTGATCCTGTTGCCCAGCAAGCAGCGTACTTGAAACCCGCCGCGGTAGGGATCTCGCAAGCAGGTGATTGGTTTGGTTATTCAGTGGCAGTAAGCGGAAACACAGTGGTGGTGGGGGCGCCCCAGGAAGACAGTTCCTCGTTGGGGGTCAACAGCACGCCTAATGAGTTAGCGGCGGGCTCTGCGGGAGCGGCGTATGTGTTCACCCAGAGCGGCGGCGTATGGAGCCAGGAAGCGTACCTGAAACCGGCCGCGGTGGGGCCTGGAGGACAAGCAGGTGACCACTTTGGCTTTTCGGTAGCCATAAGCGGGGACACCGTGGTGGTGGGGGCGATCGCGGAAGACAGCGCCTCGACCGGGGTCAACACCACGCCCATTGAAGGGGCAACCGATTCCGGGGCGGCGTATGTGTTCATCCGGAGTGGGGGCGCGTGGAGCCAGCAAGCCTATCTGAAACCGGCGGCTGTGGGAGCCTCGCAAGCCAGTGACGAGTTTGGCTGGTCAGTGGCGATAAGCGGGGACACGGTGGCCGTGGGAGCGTACAACGAGGCCAGTTCCACAACCGGGATCAACAGCTCGCCCAATGAGTTGGCGCCCGGCGCCGGTGCAGCTTATGTGTTCGCGCGGAGTGGCGGCGTGTGGAACCAGCAGGCGTACCTGAAACCGGCCGCGGTGGGTACCTCGCAAGCCAACGACCACTTTGGTGCTTCGATAGCGGTCAGCGGGGACACCGTAGTGGTGGGGGCATTCCAGGAGGACAGCTCCTCCACCGGGATTAACAGCACGCCCAATGACGTGGCCGGAGGCGCCGGGGCGGCGTATGTGTACGTCCGGAGCGCGGGGGTGTGGAGCCAGCAAGCATACCTGAAACCGGCCGCGGTGGGGTCGGGAGGACAAGCAGGTCACTTGTTTGGCACTTCCGTGGCGGTAAGCGGGGATACTGTGGCGGTAGGAGCGAATCACGAATCCAGCTCCACATTGGGAATCAACAGCACGCCAAATGACGCTGCAGGCTCCTCGGGTGCCGTGTATGTGTTCACCCGGAGCGCTGGGGTGTGGATTCAACAAGCGTACGTGAAACCGTCTGTGGTTGGAACCACGCAAGTAGGTGACGGCTTTGGCAGTTCCGTGGCACTCAGCGGGGACACGCTGGTGGTGGGAGCGATCGGGGAAGGCAGCTCCACTACGGGGATTGACAGCACGCCAAACGAATCGGCAGCCATCGCCGGGGCGGCTTATGTATTCACCCGGAGCGCGGGAGTTTGGAGCCAGCAAGCCTACCTGAAACCGGCCGCGGTCGGGTCCACGCAAGCAGGCGACCAGTTTGGCTGGTCGGTGGCCGTGAGCGAGGACACGGTAGTGGTAGGTGCATACCTCGAAGACAGCTCCACATTTGGCGTCAACAGCACGCCCAATGAGGGGGCAGCCGACTCTGGTGCGGCGTATGTGTTCACAGTGACTGGCGGCGGGACGGGGGGCGCAGGCAAAGCGGCGATGACGAGTCCGGCAGCCGGAGCCACGCTAAGCGGTGCGAGTGTCACGTTCACGTGGAGCGCGGTTTCGGGCGCAGCGGCCTACTGGCTGGATGTGGGAACGGCGCAAGGCCAGGCAAACCTCTTCGGGCAGAACGTCGGCCTGGCAACCGCCCAGACTGTGAACGGGATTCCTACCGATGGAAGCCCGATCTATGTGAACCTGTGGACATTGCTCGGCGGCATCTGGCAGTACAACATATACACGTACAAAGCGGGGGGAGTAAATACCAAGGCAGTGATGACGAGCCCGGTATCCGGTTCCACGCTGAGCGGCGCCAGCGTTACGTTTACGTGGAGCGCAGCTTCAGGCGCAGCGGCCTATTGGCTGGACGTGGCATTGGGGCAAGGCCAGGGATACTTCTTCGGGCAGAATGTCGCGCTGGCAACCAGCCAGACCGTAAGCGGAATTCCTACCAATGGAAGCACGGTCTACGTGAAGCTGTGGACGCTGATAGGCGGCACCTGGCAGTCCAGCGATTACACCTACAAGGCGGGGGGCGCAAACACCAAGGCAGTGATGCTGCTCCCAACGCCCACCACGGTCTTGGGCGGCGCCAGTGTCACATTCACGTGGGGCGCGGGTTCTGGCGCGGCGGCATATTGGCTGGACCTGGGATCGCTGCAAGGACAAGGAAACATCTTCGGGCAGAACGTCGCCCTGGCAACCAGCCAGACCGTGAACGGAATTCCTACTGACGGCAGTACCGTCTATGTGCGGCTATGGACCCTGACCGGCGGCACCTGGCAGTCCAACGATTACACGTACAAAGCGGTGGGGGCAAAAACTAAGGGAGTGATCACGAGCCCCGTGGCCGGTTCGGCGCTGAGCGGCTCCAGCATTTCGTTTACGTGGAGCGCGGCTTCAGGCGCTGTGGCCTATTGGCTGGATGTGGGATCGGCGCAAGGCCAGGGAAATATCTTCGGGCAGAACGTCGCGCTGGCAACCAGTAAGACCGTGAACGGAATTCCCACTGACGGAAGCACGATCTATGTGCGGCTCTGGACGCTGACCGGCGGCACCTGGGAGTCCAACGGTTACACCTATAAGGCATCGGGCGGCGCCAAGGCGGTGCTGACGGCGCCGGTGCCGGGTTCAACGCTGACCGGTTCGAGCGTCACGTTCACATGGAGCGCTGCCAACGGGGCGACGCAGTATTGGATAGATGTGGGCACCCTCGGACTCAGCCTCTACGGCCAGAGCGTGGGGTTGGCGACGTCGCAGACGGTCAGCGGTTTGCCAACCGGCGGGAGCACGATCTACGTGCAGCTGTGGACTTTGCTCGGCGGCCAGTGGCAGTACAACGATTACACCTACAAGGCTGCTCCATGAATGGCGATCCAATGAGAAACACAATGACACACCAAGCTCGGATTTGTATCACGTTTTGCGGCCTCATGCTGGTCTTGGTGAGTGCCGCGCATGGCGCAGGATCTGCAGATCGATGCCTCTTCCGTTTCGAACGCCGGAAGCTACATCCCGCCGAGCTACCCGAATGGCGGCGTGTCTCACGGCGGCATGTTTATCGTCAAGGCCGCGGCCGGGAGCGGCGCCCTCGGTGCGTGCGGCGTGAAGGTCGCGGATCAGTTTCCCATCGCCACCACGATGAACGGCACCAGCATGAAAATCACGATGGGCGGCAGTTCAGTCGACGTCCCCATGATCTACGTGGTGGCATGCTCGGGAACCGATCAGCTTGCCGGTATCGTCCCTTCGAGCGTGACGCCCGGCACGGGTACGCTGACGGTGACCTACAACGGGCACAGTGGGAGCGCACCCATCACTGTGGTAGACCGGACGCCCGGCTTTTTCACCATCAACCAGGGCGGGACGGGCGCGGCTATCATCCAGAACTTCAATTCCGCCACGGACCTGGTCATCAACACCCTGGCCACATCGGCGAAACCGGGACAGGTCGCCATCGCATGGGGTACGGGCCTGGGGCCAGACGGCCATTCGGATGTGGACGCGCCGCAACCCACGGACATCTCCGTCAACCTGGAGTTGTACATCGGCGGTAAGCTTGCCAGCGTAGCGTACAAGGGACGTTCGGGTTGTTGCTCCGGCATCGACCAAATCGTGTTTCAGGTGCCGGACGGCCTGGATGGATGCTACGTGCCGGTAGTAGCCAAGATCGGAAACGCAGTAAGCAACTTCACCACCATGTCGGTATCGGCATCCGGCGGCGCGTGTTCGGATGCCGGCGGACTAAGCGCGTCCGATATCCAGTCGGCGCAGCGCAATAACAAAATCCGGCTGGGGATTATGGACCTGTTCCGGGCCGACATCGAACTCGTGACCGGGGCGAACACCGGCTTCGTCACGCGGTACGACCAGGCCAGCGCCGTTTTCACCGACCTCACGTTGGGCGACCTGTTGGGCATGCCGGTGCGCGAGATCTCGACGCCCGGGTCGTGCACGGTGTGGCGCGGGAACGCCAACGATTCCATTCTCAATCGCCCGCCGATTCTGGCTCCGCACATCAACCTGGATGCGGGAACCATTACCGTGCGGGGCACCGCCGGGTCAAGTGCCATGAACTATCGAGGCGATTACTATTCCGCGCTGCTGGGCACCGCGTCGTCTTCGGAGCCGGCGTCTGGTCCGGGACCGACCAGCGGATTTCTGGAGCCTGGATCGTTCACCGTCTCCTCCCCGGGCGGCGGACCGCTTCCTGGGGGCAAGCTGATCGGCGCGTTCAACGCCCAGATCGCCGTCGCGGCGCCACCGAAGTTCGACAACCGCTTTGCAGTCGGCGCCGTGCAGCGCGGCCAGGGAGTAACGGTTAACTGGTCCGGCGTGGACGCCGCAGCGCTGGTGGAGATTCGCGGAGTTTCCGCTCCGAACGATCCCGCAGCGCCGCCGGTCACGTTTTTCTGCGTGGAGAAGGCCAGCGCCGGGCAGTTCACCATCCCTCCAAACGTTTTGCTGAGCCTTCCGGCTGCCGGCAGTTCCACTGCGGCGAGCGGGAGCGCGCTGGGTCTGAGTGTCGGAGTGACCGGGGCGGCGCGCTTCACCGCGCCGGGCGTGGACGTCGGCTTACTTCGCTACAGTTCGGTGTTCGGGCGAAGTGTCAGTTTTCAATAGAAGCCGGCGTCGCTCGCCGACGCGTGAGTGCGACTCAACGTAGCTTTGAACGCCGTCCACCGCTTGGCGCGATCCTGGACGCATGGCCTGGTTCGCCTCGCGGCACCTGGTTTGCCTGCTCGATGGCCGCCTGAAGATATCGACGGACAAGCGGGCGGTTGAGATCGTTCTCGTTGCGGATCGTAATGTGACGAATCAACTTGCCAGTGCCGGTCAGCACTCCATTCGGGTCGGGAAGCAGAGCGCCGCGGTTGAAGCCGAGGTTCACGTAACTGCGGTAGGTTGCAATATGGCAAAAGCCGTCCTTCAGCGGCTTACCGGTAAAAGAAAACCCAATGGCGACCGCGTAACCCTTAGAGATGGACTCGATAGCTTCAGGGGCTTCTTCCAGCACTGTTTCGCGCACAGCCAAAGCCAGCCTTGAGACGTGCGGGTCGTAGGATGCGAGATAACTCAGCAGTGTACGATCCGGTGGCTTGACCATTCTCCGGCAGTCTAACATCATCGGCAGCTGGTTTCAGCCGTGGCTTTTGAAGGCACGTTCACGTGTCCCGCTAAAAGATCACTTTCAGGCCAAGCTGAATAACACGTGGACCGGTACCGGTTTGCTCTTGACTGCATGAGTGTGTTTCTCCAATCGCAGCGGAGAGGAGACCACGACGGAAACGGAGCTACGTCGTCGCGTGCCCCATTCTAGAGATCTGCTACAATTGTTTCTTTAAGTAACATTTTTTATATGGAGTAGGGATGCCACCGTCGAAAACGGCAGAACCATGTACACAGTCGTCACCACCAAATCCTTCAACAAAGCCATCACCAAGCTCCCTGCGAACTGGCAAAAGCGGATCGTGGCGAAGATCAAGGAAATTGCGGTGAATCCCTACGTGCCGAACAACAATCTCACAAAGCTCCAGGGCCGTGATGCATATCGGCTTCGCATATCGGCTTCGGTAACTGCGTGTAATTTACGAGCTTATGGTTGATTGGGTGGGAGACTGGCGTGTAATTTACGAGCTTCATGACGACCGCCTTGTGATGCTGGTCTTGGAAGTGGGACCGAGAGGGGGAATATATTGATGCGTATCGAAAAGCTTACCCGCAAAGGAAAGGAGTTCGCCATTATCCCGGTGGAAGATCTTCAGAGGCTGATGGACGATGCGGAGATGCTCGCCGACGTAAAGGCTTACGACACTGCCAAGGGCCGTCTTGACCGTGGCGATGACGAGCTAATACCGCTTAAAATTACCGAGCGCCGCATCGCCGGAGAAAGCCCGGTTCGAATCTGGCGTGATCATCGCGCGCTGACTCAGCAAGAACTTGCCAAAATGTCCAAGGTTTCGCGCGGCATGATCGCGGCGATTGAGACCGGACATAAGACCGGAAGCATTACCACGCTGAAGAAACTCGCTGCTGCCCTCAAGGTTGATCTCGAGAATCTCGCATGACGTCGCTGCGTGGTATCCTGACCCGACCACGATAGCCGGCTTTGCGCGAGCCGCCGCAGCGGCTTACTTGCGTCCGGTGTTACTATCCTGATGAGTCGATATATCTATGATGCCTTCCACGTTGATCCTCCCCGCCATAGCTGTTTTCGCCGTCGCGATCCAACCGTCGTTCGCGGCCGATCGCGTCAAGACCGCCAACGGTATCCTGGAATCCACGGACACGCCCAAGGACTCTGTACGCAGTTTCAAGGGCATTCCATTCGGCCAGCCACCGGTGGGAGACCTTCGCTGGCGCGAGCCCCAGCCTGTGAAGAACTGGAACGGCATCCGCAAAGCCGACCAGTTCGGGCCCCGGTGCATGCAACGGACTTCCCCTAGCTCGGATTACTGGTTTCGCGGCAATGGCATGAGCGAGGACTGCCTATACCTCAATGTCTGGACTCCCGCTAAATCGGGTACGGAGAAACTCCCCGTCCTGGTCTACATCTTCGGCGGCGGCTTCCAGAACGGCGACGGCTCGGAGCCGCGCTATGACGGCGAGAACATGGCCCGCAAAGGCATGGTCGCCGTGTCCATCAACTACCGGACCAACATTTTCGGTTTCTTCGTTCATCCGGAACTCGCCAAGGAGTCGCCGCACCACGCCGCGGGCAACTACGGGTTGCTCGACCAGGTGGCCGCCCTGCGGTGGGTACAGAAGAACATCGCGGCCTTCGGCGGCGACCCCGCGCGCGTCACCGTCGCAGGCGAATCTGCCGGGTCGATCGCGGTCAGCGCGCTGATGGCATCCCCGCTCTCCAAGGGTCTGATGGCCGGCGCGATCGGCGAAAGCGGCGCCCTGATCTCCAGCCTGCCGCCTCAGCCTCTCGCCGATGCCGAGCAGAACGGCTTCAAGTTTGGCGCTGCCGCGGGCGCGAATACCCTCGCGGCCCTGCGCGCCATGACCGCGGAGCAGATCCAGGAAGCCCTCACCAAGGTCCAGGGACTCCGTTTCAGCACCGCAATGGACGGCTATTTCCTGCCAAAATCCCTCACGGCAATTTTCGAGGCCGGCGAGCAAGCCAAAATTCCGCTATTGGCAGGTTCGAACACCCAGGAGCAATCGGCGCGCTCCATCTTGGGCGACGGCGATCCTACGCCGGAAACGCTCGCCAACGCCATCAAGAAGTTATACGGTGACAAGGCCGAAGACATCATGAAGGCTTACGCCGCCACCACGATGGAAGAGGTGTATGAGGCCGCCACGCATCTCGCGAGCGCCCGCTTCATCTCGCACAGCACGTGGAAGTGGACCGAACTCCAGATGAAGACTGGTGGCAAGCCAGTGTACCGCTACCTCTACGCCCGTCCCCGTCCGGAATATCTGGGGATGCCGGACCAGCCCGCCCCGGCAGCCGCTGTGTCCGAGCGCCGTAGAGCCGGCAATGCGGCCGCCGGGGCGCCCTCTGGGCCCGCCGCCCAGCGGCCCCCGGTCCCCCGAGGCGCGGCCCATTCCGCCGAGATCCAGTACGCCATGGGGAACCTCGATCTGGACAAGCGTTACACCTGGGAGCCTGCCGACCACGAAGTTTCCAAAGTGATGCAGGCTTACTTTGTGAACTTCATCAAGACCGGCAATCCAAATGGCCCTGGGCTCCCGGAGTGGCCCACCTATCGCGCCGACAGCAACTACCAGCGGATGCGGATCGACGTGGAATCTCACGCCGAGCCCGAAGATCACCGCAACCGCTATCTGGCGCTGGACAAAGCTGCGGCAAAGCCATAACCCGGCGGCGTGCCCTGAATTCCCGCTAGAACATGTTCCACAGAAACTGGTTGTACACCTCGTGATGGTATTGCACCTCCGGCGCCTTGACGAAGGTGCCGAGTAAGCGCGGGCAACGGTCAGCCGACGCCTGCTTGAGGTCCGCGTAGCGTCCTTTCACGTCTTCGCCCAGTAGCTTGGTGGTCCATTCGGCCGACTTGAAATTGGCCAGCGCGTCATAGATGTTGTCCGGCAGGTAGCGTTCCGCGGCCCGCAAATTTTTGATCCGGGCGATGTCCCCGTCGAGGCCGGTCTTGAACACCGACAGCAACACCAGGTACGGGTTGGCGTCGGGCGCAACGGACCGCACTTCCACGCGCGAACTGCGCTCGTTGCCGATTGGAATCCGGATCATCGACCCGCGATCCACCGCCGATGCCTTGAGCTGGTTGGGCGCTTCAAAGTGCGGGTCCAGCCGTCGGAACGCATTCACGCTGGGATTCAAGAGCAGGCACAAGTCATTGCCGTGCGTCAGAATGCGATCCACAAACTGCCAGGCGAACTTGCTCATCTTCTCTTCACCCTTAGGGTCCCAGAACAGGTTCTTCCCATTCTTGCTGATGGACACGTTGGTGTGCATTCCGCTGCCGTTGACGCCTACCACCGGCTTCGGCAGGAAACTGGCGGTGAACCCCATCCTGGTGGCCACCTGACGGCAGATGAGCTTGTAGAGTTGAATCTGGTCGGCCGCCGCCACCACTTCGGAATAGCTGTAGTTGATCTCAAACTGTGAGGGCGCTACTTCCGGGTGGTCCTTTTCGTTCTGGAAGCCCATGGAGCGCTGCACTTCCGCCGTGCGATCGATGAACAGACGCAACGGATCGCCCGGCAGCGAGTGATAATAGCCGCCCGTATTCACATATTCCAGCTTGCCGGTCTCGAAGTAATGGCGCTCGGCATCCACGCCTTTAAACAGGAAGCCCTCGATCTCGTTGGCCGCGTTCAGAGTGTAGCCGTTCTGGGTATACAACCCCTGCGCATACCCCTTCAGAACCCCGCGAATATCCGCGCTATAGGGTGTGCCGTCTTTGTCGATGACCTCGCCGAAGACCAGTACCTTGCCGGAGCCGAAAATATCCGAGGGCCCCCAATAGAAGGCGCTCCAATCCATAAAGAGCCGGAGATCGCTTTCGCGCTGCGCGGTGAAGCCCCGGATGGAGGAACCGTCGAACGTAAGGTTGTCCCAACTCTTCACCAGGAACTTCTTGTCATAGTCCAGCATGTGCAGCCGGCCTTCGAGGTCGCTGAACAGGACGGTCACGGCCTTGATACGCTTCTCGTCGGTCAGGTATTTGAGGCGTTCTTCCTGAATCTGTTCCGCGGGCACGCGGTGATGGCGCTGCTCCTTGGCGTGCAGGTTCAGATCTTCCAGTTCACTGTATGAAAGGGTCAAAAAATCCTGTAGTTCGTTGGCCATTCGTCTCCTAATTTTTGCGCGGAATATTCAATTGTCTGTGAGGTCGCTGCACCACGGCAATGGTTTGGTCTACTTTAGCCGATAAATTATCTTTATAGCTGTCCTTCAAAAAATTGATTGGGTCAGCACGGCTTGGAGAACTGGTGGCGGCGCGCAGACTCGAACTGCGGACCTACGGATTATGAGACCGTCGCTCTAGCCAGCTGAGCTACGCCGCCGTGGAATATTCAAGTTTAGCAAAACGCCGTCATTTTCGCGATTCCAAACGCCGCTTCAGCGATTCGGGGACGTCAGCCTCGACTTCGCAATCCTCGCCCACGTAGCGGGTCTCAAGTACGCGCCCGAACTCGTGCAGCAGCGCCAGAGTGGCGCCGTCTCCGGAAGCCAGGTGGAAGGTCTGGCGGACAATCGGGTCGACCGGCAGCACCTCGTCGATGGCTGCCAGCAACTGGTCCGTTCCCTCTCCGGTCAAAGCCGAAATGCCCACCGCGCGAGTGTGTTGGCACCCGCCGGCCTCGCTCAACAGATGGCCCGGCGGAGCACGGTCAATCTTGTTCAATACCAGTATTTGCGGAATTTCCGCGGCCCCGATTTCGGCCAGCACCTTGCAGACGTGCGCGGTATGCTCAGCCGCGGATGGCGCTGAGACGTCTACGATGTGCAGCACCAGGGCGGCTTCATTAACTTCTTCGAGCGTGGCGCGAAAGGCTTTGACCAGCGTGACGGGCAGGTTGCGAATGAAACCCACGGTGTCGCTCATGAGGACCCGCCGGCGCGACGGCAGTACCAGGGGCCGGACGGTGGGGTCGAGAGTGGCAAACATGCGCGCATCGGTGAGGACGCCCGATTGCGTAAGCCGGTTAAAGAGCGTCGACTTGCCCGCGTTGGTATAGCCCGTCAGCGCCAGCGTGGCCAGCGGGACGGCGCTCCTGCGCTGGCGGTGCAGCGATCGCCCGGCGCGCACACCCTCCAGTTCATCTTCCACCTTTTTAATGCGTTTGGCGATGCGCCGACGGTCGGTTTCCAGCTGAGTTTCACCGGGGCCGCGCGTCCCGATCCCGCCGCCCAGCCGCGACATCTCCACGCCGTGCCCGGTCAGCCGGGGCAGCAGGTAACTCAACTGAGCAAGCTCTACCTGCAGCCGCCCTTCCCGCGTGCGGGCGCGCGACGCAAATATATCCAGAATGAGCTGGGTGCGGTCGATGACTTTGGTCTGGAGCGCTTTTTCGAGGTTGCGCTGTTGCGTGGGGCTCAGGTCCTGGTCGAAGATCACCACGTCTACGGCAGCCGATATTACAGCCGCCGCCAGTTCTTCCACCTTGCCCCGGCCCACCAGCGTAGCGGCTTCCGGGGCCGGCAGCGTCTGGAAGACGCGGTCGACGATCACGGCGCCTGCACTGTCGGCCAGTTCGGCAAGTTCTTCCAGGGACTCGTCGACACCGATGGCTCCGGCGCGGCCGCGAGCGCCGCGGGTCTTCCATTCCAGCCCAACCAGGATGGCCCGTTCTCTGACGGCGTTACGGAGTGCCGTTTTCTAAGCCTCCGTAGCGTCCGAATGCAGCGGCGCAGCGGGCGCACTGCTGCCGGAAACGGCCTGACCTGCCGCCGACGAACTGCTAGCGTAGGAGTGGGATGTTTTCTGCGTGACCACTGTGGATATAGCGTGCTTGAAAATCAATTGCTCCTGATTGTTGGTCTCAAGAACCACTGAGTATTTGTCGAAACTCTTGATTCTGCCGGAAAGTTTTACGCCGCTCATCAGGTAGATCGTCAGGACAATCTTGTCCTTGCGTGCGTTATTTAAAAAACTGTCCTGGATATTTTGAGCCGGTTTTTCCATTTGCGAGTGGGCCCCCAAACCCCTTTCGGGAAAGTAAAACAGATGTTACAAACGGCCACATCATTGTACACCTATTCACGGGATCGACGTCCGGAGGACTAGAGAAGCCGCGCCTTCGACGGAAGGTACAAATTCACCGCGGAGCCGCAGAGTCGCGGAGACAAACGCGGAGGAAGACCAACCAGCACGGTCAGAACCCAATTGCTCCTCTCTGCGCTTCCTCCGTGGCTCTACGGTGAAGGAAAGTTTGACTCATTCGGATCCACTTCAGTAATTCAAGTCTCTATCGAAGTTGATAAGCGATGTAACCGGAATTTTCGTATGCCGGTGGCTGCGGCAGCCGGTTCCGCCCCTGAACCACCACATACTGAATCCCCAACCCGTGGTACTTCGGCAGGTCCACCGCCTCGAAGCCAGCGCCGACCGTCTGCTGCCAGCGGGTCCACCATTGTTCGCCCAAATCTTTGAGGTAGTTCACCTGGCCGCCGCCTTTCCAATCGACATAAACGGCGCGCAGAGCCTGGCAGCGGAAAATGCCCGGGTACACCGCGTGGGCCGCGTCGGGGAAAAGAAAGACGGCGTCAGTGGGCGTCGAGGAACGGGCCCATTGGGACAATTGAGCCAGCTCCGGCGTGTGCAGGCTGGGATAATTCACCACGCCGGCCAGGGGGATCAGAAAAAAAGCGGCCACTCCGACGGCTGGGGCGGCCAACGGCACCCGCCAGAGAACCAAAACTGTGACGGCGGCCAGCGCTGGAATCAGGAAGATGCGGGCCCACACCGGCGGCCCGGCAAGCAATCCGGCAGGCCCTGACTGCAACGGCAGTAGGTATGCCAGCGTGAACCAAACCAGGGCCTCCGCGTAGCGCGCGCCCGTAACTGCGTAGACCCCGGCCACCGCGGTCAGGAATTGCATCATGAGCGCGACAAACAAGAGAGTGCGCATTGGTTGCACCTGCGGCGCCAGGGTCCATTTCCATTGTTCCTGGAGCAGCCAGGAGGCCGGCATACTCATCAAACCCAGCACCGGAAGGCCCAGCAGAAAAAATGTCAGCACCGGCGGACTCCTGTGCCGCAGGCGCGCAAAGGCGGCTGCCAGAATCGCGAACAGAATGAGGTGTTCGACGATCACGGCGTGCGGCCACATGGAGATCCAGGCGTAGGATGCACGCATCCGCTGCAACTGCTCCTGCAGCGGCGTGAGTTGTGCCAGGAATGCCTGCCCCGCGCCCCCCTGGCCCTGGGCCCGCGCGGTGATCAGCAGGATGCCAACGGCAACCGGCAGGGGCGCCAGACCCGAAAAGCTCCGGCGCATGACCAGCAACACGGCGAACAAGCCCCAGAATGGCAGCGCGGTGGGTGGATGGTAGAGGAAGGCGAAAGCGCCGGCGATTCCGGCCGCCAGAAAGCGATGGCGCGACGCCAGGCCTATGGCACAAACCAGAAGGGGAACGGCGAAAGCGCGCGGCGTAGGCTCATATTCGATGGACAGCACCGCGGGCCCGGCGATGGTAGCGCCCAGGGAGCAGATGGCAGCCACCAGCAGGGTCTGGTTCAGCCCCAGGCCCATCGCCTGGGCCATCAGGATGAGTCCCCAGATGCCCAATGCCCGGGTGGCCAACTGCTGGATGGCCAGCACCTCGCGGAAACCCAGGCCGGTCAGGCCGCGGAGGGCCAGAGACGCTTCGTCGTAGAGTGTGAAGGCGACGTGCGGATGCTGCACCAGGATGTCGTTGCGAAGAACCGACGGGTCGCGCAAATGCTCGAGGATGGGCACATAAATCTGGGTGTCCTGCTGTAGCCATGTATGGCCGGGAAATTGAAGAAAAGTCAACAGCGCGAGCGCCGCTGCCGCGGCTGCGACCGGGGCCGCGGCAATCGCGAAAGATTTCATTTCGCGGGCGTCTTGTCCAGTTGCTGTTTCACCCAGATCCGGTTGGGGTTCAGTTCGAGCGATTTGACGAAAGCCTGGCGCGCCTCGGCATTTTTGTTCTCTTTGCGCAGGCTCAGGCCGAGCCAAAGGTATGCCTCGGCGCTCTTGGCGTCCAGCTGCAGCGCCTTGCGAAAGTCCGCGATGGCCAACTCCGTGCCGCCGCCAAGCGCGGGCGGCAGGTAGTAGTTGCCGACACCACGGGCCACATACACCCCAGGCGATTTCGGATCTTTCTCCACCGCCTTGTTGATGGCATCCTGAGCGCGCTTTCCATAGCTCAGCCCCATGAGCACGTTGGCCGGAACCACCTGCCCGCAAAGAGTTCCCAGCACGCGGTAGTACTCGCCCATCTCAGGCTTGAGAGCCACAGCCCGCTCCGCTAACTTAACACCACGCTCGGCGACTTGTTCCGCCTGCTTCCGGTCGCGGACTTCAAGCGCCACCTCAGCCATGTAAGAAGAAGCCAGCGCCGCCAGGTATTGGGCATCGGCGTCATTCGGCGCTTTGGCCGCCGCCGCGGAATAATCATTGACCAATTTTTCGAGCGCGGCGCGATCCTGCTGGTCGCGCGCTATCTCGAGCGGCGAAGGCGCGACCCCGGCCAATAAACTTGCGATCAGAAGTACCAGCATGACACCCCTCGTATCTATTACATCAGAGAGCGGCAACCGCCGGGACGGACCGCTTCCCACAATTGGCCGCTCTAACAATCGGCCGCCGGTTGCCAACCGGCCCCACAGCTAAAGCTCTGCCACACGCCGCTGCGCGATCAGGAAGTAAACTCCCACGGCAACCAGAAGCAGGCCGTTGGCAGCCAGCACCACCGGAGCCGTAAACATTGGGACGAGCCAACCCGTAACCAGGTTTCCGATAGGCATTCCACCGCGGAACGCGAAGTTATAGACGCTCATGACGCGGCCCCGCATCTGGTTGGTGACAATCAACTGGACCAGCGAATTGACCATGGAAAAGACGCCAATCATCGAAACCCCGTTTAAGAACAGAATCACGGCACTCAGCACCAGCGACCGCGAAAGTCCAAACCCCGAGATACCGGCGCCCAGGGTGATCAGCATGATGAGAGCAATGCGGCCTTTGCTGTGGACATCGCCCATCCAGGCGACGATGAGCGCGCCCACAATCGAGCCCAACCCCGACAGAGAGAGGAACATCGCATAAGTTTTCGCCCCTTGATGAAAGATGTCGGTGGCGAAGAGCGGGAACAGGGTTCTCATGGGTATAGCCAGTGCGGTCATGCAGAAGGCCAATACCATGAGCGCCTCCATGGCGCCCTGTTTACGAATGAAACGGATCCCCTGTTTCATGCTGTCCAGGATGGTTTCCGTGGTCTTTTCGGGGAGGAACCGCGCGTTCAGCATAAGCAGCGAAATCACGGGAGCGACAAACGAAAGGGCGTTCAACGCAAAGCACCAGGCATCCCCGAGGTTGGCCAGCGCCGGCCCCGCCAGCGCCGGTCCCAAGACGACCGCGGTATTGAACTGCATGGACTGCAGGGCGATGGCATTGGGCACGTCCTCCTTCTCCACCAGGGTGGGGATGAGCGCGGCGTATGCCGGTCCGCCGAAGGCTTGCGCCAGGCCGGAAATGAACGAGGAGAGCAGCATGTGCCAGACCTGCACCACGTGAAATGCCACCAGCACGGTCAGCACAACGGCACAGGACATTTGCACGCATTGCGAGCCGATCAGCACCTGGCGCCGCTCGATACGGTCGGCAATCACGCCGCCTACCAGCGAGAAAAGGAAAATGGGTATGCTGCCGAGAAACTGGTCCAGACCCAGCAGGAAGGCGGAGTGGCTCAGTTTCCAGATCAGCCAGCCCTGCGCCACAATCTGCATCCACGTGCCGATGCTGGAAGTGCAGGCACCGATCCACATTAAGCGGAAGTCGCGATATTGAAATGCTTTAAAGACCCTGCGGATCACGGTTGGCGACTAGAATTCAAAAACTGGCCTGCCCCTGGAATAACTTGGATTGTAGCAGGTTAACCCAGCTTGACGGGTTTAAAGCCGCCCTTCGAGCGGTCATAAAGCCAGATGGCGCCGAACACGATCAGACAGGATCGCCGGCAGCAGGGCCACGGCACGAAATGAAGTCTGCGATGCCAGGCCCAGAACCTGATCCAGCTTGTCGCCGCTCAGGGCCTTGAAGGCCTCGGGGCCGCCGGCGACCTCGATTTTCTTGGAATCGAAAATACGCCCCATCGCCGGAAGCACGAAGTTGATGGACAACGTGCCGGCCGTTCCCATCAGCCCCATCAGCAGGGCGCCGCCGCGCGGGAAACGGTCGGATGCCGTGGCCAGCATGGTGGGCCACATGAAGCAAACTCCCACGCCCCACACCGTGGCGGCCAGAATGCCGGTGACCGGAGAATTGGCAAAGCTGAGCAGGACCAGTCCAAAAGAGGCCAGCAGGCAAGAGCACCACAGCAGCCCGATGGACGAGAGTTTGTGGACCAGCGTTCCGGCGAAATGCCGGGCCACGAACATGATGCCGCTGACGTAGACCAGCAGCAGGATACCCTGCATGTGGACCGTGCGCGTGAGCGCCAGATCGACCCATTGTCCGGGCGCAAGTTCGGATGCGGCCGTGAGGAACATGGAGCAGAAGAGCACAATGAACATCGGGTTCAGAAGCTCACGGAACATCTGTCCCATCGAAACACCGGAAGCGGCGCGTTCGGTGGGGGGAAATTTCACGCCGATGCAGAGCACTACAACGGCCGAGGCCGGAATCAGAATCAGGGCGAGTTTGGTCTGCCAGCCAACCTGAGCCTGGCTCAAGCCGAAGCCCAGCAACCCACCGGCAATCAGGCCGCCCGGCCACCAGGCATGCAGCGTGTTCAGCCTGGCGGCCTTGTCGTCCGGGTAGAGCGTGGCGCACAGGGGGTTGATCACCGTCTCCACCAGTCCCCAGCCGATGCCAGTGATTACTGCCCCGATATAGATGACGGTGTAGACACCGGCGCCCGAGGCGAGGCTTCCGGCAAACAAAATGATCAGCGTGCCGCCGATAAAGCAAATGCCCGAGAGAGGCAGCAGAAACGCCATCCCGATGGCGTCGAGCAGCGGGCTGCCGATGGCGATGGTTAAGGCGAATCCAAGAAACGGAACTCCCAGCACGGAGCCGATCATTTCAGCCGAATGCGCCCTGTCGATGGGGTCGAAGAAAATTCGCTGCAGGTCGGTGGCGATATCGGCGCGCAGCGAGGCCGCCACGCCGGCCGTAAACAGAGCCAGTACGCTGACCAGAAAAAGACGGCCCTTGCTATAGGCGGCGTGGCGATCGATGGCGGCCGCAGCTACAGGAGTATTCATAACGTGTCAAGAATACCGCACTGAGAGGTCTGATGCGCGGCCATCCCGGCGCCTACATGCATGCCTATCCCGCATGGGCCAACTCCAGCGCGTCAGACGCTACACCCTCATTCGGCAGCCGGATGGTAAACGTGGTGCCTTTGCCGGGCGTGCTGTCCACTTCGATCTTGCCGCCGTGGGCCTTCACGATCCAGGCTACGAAACTCAGCCCCAGCCCCAAGCCCTGCTCGGGTCCTGGTGCGGTGCCGGAGCCGGGCACGCGATAGAAACGGTCGAAAATGTGGGGCAGGGACGCGCTCGGAATGCCCCGGCCGGTATCCTCCACTACGATCTCGACAAAGTCCGGTTGAGTCTTCAACGCCACCCGCACTTCGCCGCCTTCGGGCGTGAATTTGATGGCATTCGAGAGCAGGTTGGTGATCATGCGTTCTATCTGGACGCGGTCGGCTTGCGCGGTGCACTCCGCGGGCAACTCGGCCGAGAGCCGGACGCCGACGGCCTCAGCGGGAATCTGAAACTGCTCCACCAGATCATCCACCACCTCGCACAGATTCAAGCGCGCCTTTTGCAGCACCAACTGGCCCGACTCGGCCTGCGACAGCAGCAGCAGCGCGCGCACGATTTGCGAAAGGCGGTCGATATCCTGAAGCGCGTTGAACATGGCCTCGCGATACTGGTCGGTGGTCTTGGCGGTGAACAGCGCCACTTCAAGCTGGCCGCGGATGGCGGTGATGGGGGTGCGCAATTCGTGCGAGACGTCGGTCGAGAACTGCTTCATTTGCTGGAACGAAGCTTCCAGGCGCTCGATCATGCGGTTGAAGGTGAGGATCAAGTAATCCAGTTCGTCGCCGGCATCGCGCGTGGGAATGCGCAGGCTCAGGTTGGAGCCTGAAATCCGCTGCGCGGCCTGGGCCACCCCCAGCACCGGTTGGAGAGCGCGGCCGGCCATGAACCAGCCGAGCAGCGATCCCAGAAAGAGCGCCGCCGGAATCAGACGGACATAGGTCCAGGTGAACTCACGAAGAATATTGTTGTTGGCGGTAAGCGGCCATCCGATGGCGACGTAGTAGGGAAGGTGGTGGCCTTCGGCAAAGTGCCCCTCATCGAACACGATGCCCGCCCGAATCAGAAATGTCTCGCCTGCCGAATTGGTTTTCGGCATCCAAGATGTCTTTAAAGGTGTACTGGGCTTGCTGGCCAGCATGGCGGCCCGGGCGTCTTGCACGAACGCCCGAATGTCGGCCGGGCGATCGATGCCGATATCCTCGTAGGTAGTGGAATACGATGGCTCCCCGGTTTTCTCGTCGGGGATCGGGTTGCCATTCTCATCGGCGATCAGATAGATCTTCTTGATATCCAGAACAGCCGTGGTTTCATCGGGATCATCCGGATCGTAGTACCAGGTGGCGGCGTTCTTACCCGGCACGGGGCTGGCTTCGGGGCTCTTGTCGATGCGCAGATATCCGCCCTTCATGGCGGCCCACTCCTGGTTCAGCAGATCGTGGGCGCGGGCATCCAGGGTACTCACCAGGCGCGCGCGGAAGAGTGACGCCACACCGATCAGCAGTATGGCGAAAAACAGCGCATAGCTGGCCATCAGCCGGAAGCGCAGGCCGCGCATGACTCTGCGGAAATCGCGCTTACGGCTCACGTTACACCTGATGTTCGGAGGCTGGTTCGGCGGGCCTCTCGGCCTGCTTGTCCGGGGCTTCAATCATGTAGCCGATGCCGCGCACGGTTTGAATCAGCTTCTGGTGATAGCGGTCATCGATCTTGCTGCGCAGGTGGCGGATGTAGACGTCCACGATGTTGGTGAGGCCGTCGTAATCCATATCCCAGACGTGCTCTACGATCATGGTGCGGCTGAGCGGGCGGCCCTTATTACGCATCATGTATTCGAGGATGCCGAATTCCTTGGGAGCCAGGTCAATGGTTTCCGGACCGCGCGTCACTTTGCGGCGGATGCAATCGAGCGTAAGATCGGAAACCTGCAGTTTCTCAGGCGAGGGCTGTCCGCGGCGGAACAGCGCCCGCACTCGGGCGAGAAGTTCCACGAAGGCGAAGGGCTTAACGAGATAATCGTCAGCGCCTTGTTCCAGGCCCTTCACGCGATCATCCAGGGCGCCGCGCGCGCTCAGGATCAGGACCGGCGGACCCACCTTGCGGTTGCGGATCTTCTCGAGCACCTGAAGGCCGTCCATGTCGGGCAGCATGCGGTCCAGAATGACCATGTCGTAATCGGTGGAGTGAATGTTATCGAGCGCAGCCGCACCGGTGAGTGCGGCGTCCACGGCGTACCCAGCGCCCTCCAGGCCGCGGCACAGGAAGTCGGCGATTCGCTTCTCGTCCTCGACTACCAGGATTCTCATTCAGTTATCAGCTTAGCGCAGGTTAGTATCGGGTTAGTATAGTGAGGCACCGGCGGCACGACCGCCGGCGCTGCCGGAAGAGTCACCGCATGTAGAAGAGGCTCAGCCGGGGAAGGCCGGACTTTTCCAGCAGGTGGCGCTCCAGGTATTGCTTCTCGAGCATGGCCAACTGGTCCGCCGTCATCTTTCCGCGATAGGGGCGCAACTGGCGGTCCAGTTCGGCGCGCGATTGGAACATTTCGTCCTCGCTTTGCTGTATGCGCGCGGTGGCGATCATTTTCTCTTCAAGCGCGGTCAGCCGTTGTTCCAGGGCCTCCAGGTCGCTGTAGTGCCGCTCCACTTCGGCGGCCAGGCGGTGGAGCGAGGCCGCGATCTCTTGATATCCGGCGGGCAGCGCGGCGGCGTTGCGTTCCAGATAGGCGCGAAGATCGTCCAGCGGAAAGGGCGGGGGCGTTTCTTTGTGCGCTCGCGGCGGAACGGTTCCGGCCATGATCTGAGCTTCGGTAAGCACGGCTTGGGAACAGAACGCGAGCGAGTTCACCATCTGGGTCTTCACCTTGCGGCTGCGCCATTTTTCGAAGGCGGCGTCAATGCCGCGCATCACGGCCTCAAGCGGAATTTCAGAAGTTCTTCCAGCTTTCGATAAGAGCCCAATCGAGCGGAGAAAGCAAAAAGAGACCGGTGCCGCGAGTGCGCTGGAAGTGCTCCTCGATTTCGGTGAAGTAGTTGAAATAGTTGTAGGTGAAATCGGGAGTCTGGCTCACTGCGGCGTTCACTCCGGCGTTTGATCGGGCATTCGATCTGGCGTTCGATCCGGATGATTGCGTTCCCAGATCATTTGCAGGCCTTCGAGGGTGAGGTATTCGTCCACCTTGGTGATGAAACGCGATCCGCTGACAATCATATGGGCCTGGCCGCCGGTGGCGATGGCCTTGGTTTCAGGACCAAGTTTGGCGATGATGCGTTCGAGGATTCCATCGATCATGCCGATGGCTCCGAAGTACAGGCCGGACTGCATGCTGGCAACGGTATTGGTGCCCACCACGTCCTTCGGCGGTTTGAAATCGACCAGCGGCAGGCGCGCGGTCTTGGTGAAAAGGGCGTCGATGGAAATACCAATGCCGACGGCGATGGCGCCGCCCAGGTACTCGGCGTCCTTCGAAATCACGTCGAAATTGATGGTGGTGCCCAGGTCCACCACCACGCACGGGCCGCCGTATTTGTAAAAGCCGGCCACGCCGTTCACCAGGCGGTCGGCGCCCACTTCGTTCGGGTTGTCGTAGCGGATGGCGAGGCCGATATCGGTGCGCGGCCCCACGAAGGTGGCGGCTGTGTTGAAGTAGCGCTGGGTCATGAAGGCCAGGGTGGAATCGATGGGCGGCACCACGCTGCTGATAATGATGCCGTCCACCTTGGCAATATCCAGGCCCACGGGCGAGAAAAGGTTGCGCAGCAGGATGCCCCATTCGTCGGCGGTCTGTTCGAGAACGGTCCGCAGCCGCCACTGGCAGACCAGTTTACGGCCTTCGAATGCGCCGATGGTGATGTTGCTGTTACCTGCGTCAAGAGCCAGCAGCACGTACGCCTCCTGCAAGAATCAGGGTATCGGTTCCATCGTCTTTGCGCACTATCAGAAAACCGTCCGGGTCCAGGCCGGCGGTGGTGCCTTCGATGATGCCGCCGGGTTGGTCTACCACCACGCGCCGGCCGGCGGCGTAGCTGGAGGCGCGGCTGAAGAGGCGAAGGATGGTTTCCTTATCCTCGTGTGCGAAAGCGTCGATGGCGGGAATGAGGGCGAGCTAGTATATCGGTGCGGCAGGCAGGGTGGCCTGTCTGAAGCTGCAGCGACGTAGCGAGGTGGGCCAGTTCCGGAGGGAACGCAGTCTGGTTTACGTTGATGCCGATGCCGGCGATGGCGGCGCCGTCGGCGAGTTGCACCAGAATGCCGCCGGTCTTCTTGCCGCCCAACATGAGGTCATTGGGCCAGCGGAGATCGCAGACCAGGCCGGTTGAGCGCCTGATGGCGTCCACGGCGGCCAGGCCCAGCGCCAGGGTGAGGACGGGCTTGGGTTCAAGGACCACGGAGCAGTAGATACCGGCGTTGGCTGCGGAATGCCAGGCGTGGCCGTGGCGGCCCTGGCCGGCGAGTTGCTCATCGGCGATGACAATGGTGCCGGCTTCGCAGCCGGCGGCGGCCCGCATAGTGGAATCGATGGATGGGTAATAGAGGATGCGGCGTGGGGCGAGCTCGCGGCGGAGGCGGTCGAGATCCATCAGTCATGCTCCATCAGGCGAGCTCCGCGGCTGTGTCGGCATGATTGCCGACATGGCAGGCTGAGAGCCTGCTCCACGAGTGCGGAGTCATTCGAGCTCCAGGCGGAAGCTGATGTCCATGGCGCGGGCGGAGTGAGTGATGGCGCCGGAGGAGACGAAGTCGGCGCCGGTTTCGGCGTAGGCGCGGACGTTTTCGAGAGTGATGTTGCCGGAGAGCTCGACGCGCGCGCGGCCGGCGATTTCGCGGATCCAATCGGCGGCTTCGGTGGGGCTGAGGTTATCGAGGAGCAGGTGGGCGGCGCCAGAGGCGAGGGCCTGGCGGAGTTCTTCGCGCGTGCGGACTTCGATTTCGATGGGCAGGCTGCTGGCGGCGCGCGCGCGTTCGATGGCGGCGCGCACTCCGCCGGCGGCCGCGATATGGTTGTTCTTGATCAGGATCGCGTCGTACAGCCCCATGCGGTGGTTGGTGATGCCGCCAGCCGCGGCAGCCTGCTTTTCGAGCGCGCGGAGGCCGGGAGTGGTCTTGCGGGTATCGAGCACGCGGCACCCGGTTCCGGCAACGGCATCGGCAAAACGGCGCGCGGCGGTGGCCACTCCGCTCAGGCGCTGGAGGAAGTTGAGGGCGACGCGCTCGCATTCAAGCAGGGTGCGGGCGCGTCCGGTGACGGTAGCCAGGACTTCGCCATCGGTGCAGGCATCGCCATCGCGCTTGAGGAGCATGACTGGAGTCTGGTAGATCTCATCGAGCAGCCCGAGGCCGGCGACGATGAGCGGCTCGCGGGCCAGAAAGCGGCCGCTGGCCATTTGCGATTCGGGGATGCATGCCTGGCTGGTGACATCGCCCGAGCCGATGTCTTCTTCGAGAGCTAGCCGAACGATGGGGTTCATGACAGCTTGGCGCGCTGGGCCTCATAGTCGACCAGCTTGGCGCGGATGCTCTCCACCACGTGAGCCGGGGCTTTGCTGAGGAAGACCTCGTCTGAAAGCTGGCGTTTGGAATTGGCGATGTTCTTGTCGAGCTGCTCGACCTCTCTTTGCTTGCGTGCGGGATCTTCCTGCGTTTTGGGAACGTCCAGCACGAGGTCGAACTCGGCCGTCGATCGAATGGCGCCGCCTTTGGGTGCGGTTTCGGATTTGAATTCGAGCGTCACGCTGGCAATTTTCTGGATGGCCTCGGCGTGGCGGTAGGCGATGTCCAGCGAAGGGGTACGACAGTAGAGCGTGCCGGCAAGCTGCTGCTTGGGGTCGAGCTTGGCTTCGGTGCGCAGGGTACGGGCCATGGTGACGACCTCCTGCAGGATGCCGATTTCCTTTTCGGCTTCGGGGTCGTCGTGGGCGCGCGTGAACTGCGGATAGGAAGCGAGCGCGATAGAGATAGGGCTGCCCTCGGGTTTGTCCAGACGCTGCCAAAGTTCTTCGGTCAGGAAGGGCATGGCGGGATGTAGCAGGCGCAGCGCGGTTTCGAAGGCGGCCGCGGCGTTGCCCCATCCGGTGCCGCTCACTTTTTTCAGTTCGATGTACCAATCGCAGAATTCGTGCCAGAAGAACTGCCACAGCTCCTGGGCGAATTCGTGGTAGCGATACTGTTCGATGGCGCGATTGGCGGTTTCGGCGGTGGCGTTGAGGCGGGAGAAGATCCAGCGATCCTCAATGGGGCGCTCGGCGGGCACGGCGCGCGGATTGGTCCGTGTTCATGAACAAAAAGCGCGCGGCGTTCCAGATTTTGTTGGCGAAGGCGCGCGAGCTTTCCATGCGCTCTTCGGTGAGCACGATATCGGTGCCGGGCGCGGCGCCCTGCAGCAGCGCCATGCGGACGGCGTCGGTGCCGTATTTTTCCGTGACCACCAGCGGGTCCACCACGTTGCCCCTGGTCTTCGACATCTTCTGCTTGTCGGCATCGCGCACCAGGCCGTGGATGTAGACCTGACGGAAGGGAACCTCGCCCATGAATTCCAGGCCCAGCATGACCATGCGGGCCACCCAGAAGAAAAGGATGTCGAAGCCGGTGATGAGCAGCGACGTGGGATAGTACTTCGCCAGATCGGCCGTCTGGTCGGGCCAGCCGAGCGTGGAGAAGGGCCAGAGGCCGGAACTGAACCAGGTGTCGAGAACGTCGGTGTCCTGCTCCAGACGGCCCGAGCCGCAGCGTGGGCAGGCGGTGGGAGCTTCGCGCGCCACGATCACTTCCTTGCATTCCCCACAGTGCCAGGCCGGGATGCGGTGGCCCCACCAGAGCTGGCGCGAGATGCACCAGTCGCGGATGTTGTACATCCACTCGTAGTAGGTCTTGGCCCAGTTGGCCGGTATGAATTCGATGCTGCCGTTTTCCACCACCTCAATGGCTTTGGCGGCGAGCGGCTTGGTCTTGACGAACCACTGAGTGGAGATGAGCGGCTCCACCGGCGTATTGCAGCGGGCGCACTTGCCGAGGCTGAGCGCGTAATCTTCCACCTTGACCAGGGCGCCGATCTTTTCGAGATCCGCGACCACGCGCTTGCGGGCCTCAAAGCGGTCCAGGCCGACATAGGGGCCGGCTGCGGCGGTCATCTGGCCGCGTGTGTCGATCACCTGAATTTTAGGAAGATCGTGGCGGCGGCCGGCTTCGAAATCGTTCAGATCATGCGCGGGCGTGACTTTCACCACGCCGGTGCCGAACTCGGGGTCGGCAAGATCATCGAGGATGATAGGGATCTCGCGGTCCATCAGCGGCAGTTGCACAGTGAGGCCGTGCAGGTCGCGATAGCGTTCGTCCTTGGCGTTGATGGCGACAGCGGTATCGCCGAGCATGGTTTCAGGCCGCGTGGTGGCGACCGTGAGGTAGCGGCCCGGCAGACCGTTTACGGGGTAGCGGATGTGCCAAAGGTGGCCGGCGACATCCACATGCGCAACTTCAAGATCGGAGATGGCGGTCTGGCACTGGGGGCACCAGTTGACCATATACTCGCCGCGGTAAATCAGGCCTTTTTCGTAGAGGCGCACGAAGACTTCGCGCACGGCGCGGGAAAGGCCGGGGTCGAGGGTGAAACGCTCGCGGCTCCAGTCGCAACTGGTGCCCAGGCGGACCATCTGGCGCTTGATGGTGTCGCCGGATTGAGCCTTCCACTCCCAGACGCGGGCTTCGAACTTTTCGCGGCCCAGGTCCTGGCGGCTGATGCCTTCCTCGGCAAGTTTGCGCTGCACCACCATCTGGGTGGCGATGCCGGCGTGGTCGGTGCCGGGAAGCCAGAGGGTGTTGTCGCCGAGCATGCGATGCCAGCGGACCGTGACATCGATCTCGGTGTGTTCGAGCATGTGGCCGATGTGCAGGATGCCGGTCACGTTGGGCGGAGGAATGACGAGCGAGAATACGCGGCCGGGCGCGTCCACCGAAGCGCGGAAGATGCCGGAGTCAATCCACCATTGCGCCCAATGCGGCTCGAACCGCTGGGGCTCGTACACTTTTTCAATTTGCATGGGAAATTCTATTTTAGCAGGGGTGGGAAGGGATCACCGGCGCGCGCGGGTTGGTGGCGATAACGCTCGCAGCAGAGACTGAAAATCCGGGGGCAATTCGGAGTCGACCGTGACGCTCTTTCCTGAGCGTGGATGAATGAACTGAAGGTGCGCCGCGTGAAGAGCGACACGAGCAATTCGCCGCTCCAACGATTCGGCCGAGTGGTATTTTCTGTCGCCGATGACCGGGTGCCCAACGGCTGAAAATTGCACGCGGATCTGATTCTGTAATCCCGTCAGCAGGGTAACTCGAACCAGCGAAGCGCCCCGCAGAGAGCGTTCGACGGCATATTGAAGTTCGGCCCGAGCCGCGTTGGCGTCGCTCTCCTTGCTCAAAGTCTGAAACATTCCTTCCCGTCGAAGGTAGTGTACAAGCGTGCCCTCCCTGGCGCCGGGGCGCCCGCGCACCACGGCCAGATACTGCCTGACAGGAGTGTGGCCGAGAAACTGCCGAACGAGTGTATCCCGATCCGATTCGGTTTTCGCAAAGAGCAAAATTCCCGACGTAAAACGATCGATGCGATGCACCACAAAGGCTCGTTGTCTCTTCAGTTTCAGTTCCGTGGAAAGAAGAGACAAAGCGGACTGAGTATCGGAGCCGTTGACTGGCACGGCCGGAAGTCCGGCAGGTTTATCGAGGACCACCACGGCATCGTCTTCGTAAAGGACGGATAGCTTTCGTGGAAGTCTCTTCATTTTGCAGAGTGGCGGGTCGGGAGATCAGCCACATTATGGAACCAATCGCGGAACATAGCAATTGGAGATCCACGCCTTCAGTCACTTTCCGAAAGGTTCAATCGCTCAACCGTCCGCAGCGGAATGTTTTCGAAAGTGAGCCCTTCTTCCCACTCGCCGGCTTCGCGAGCCTCACGAATGCGGTTGCGGTTCCAGAGCGAGGCCGCGTACATCACGGCTGGCAGCATCAATAGTCGCAGTGGATGTTGGAGCGCCCACTGTTCCATGGCGGCGCCGGCGCGGGTGAAAACTTCAAAGCCCAGGAATTGCACCAGGCACAGCATCAGGAAGTTGTCGCGCAAGCCGGGCATGGAGCAGGTGAGCGGGATTTTGCGGTAGCCGGCCAGTTGGATTTCGATGAGGCATAGCGAAAGCGCCAGCACGTAGAACGTCTGCATGATGGCGACGGCCAAACCGGCGCGCCACCACGCCAGCGCCAAAGCGGGCAGCAGGACCAGCGGGATCAGGAAGCTGAGCATGACTCGGCGCGCGACGGGCAGTGTTTCGTTGGAGCGCGGATCCAGAATGGCGCGGAAGATCCAGTTGGCGGGCACACCGGCAGGGAGTTCGAAAGCGAGGCGGATGCCCAGGATGAGAAGATATGCGGCGGTGAGCGGCGCAGCATCCGCCGAGCCGTCCGGGGTAACCTGAGACGCCATGAGCCAGCCAAGCCCAATAGAAACCGAAAGGGCCAGGCGATGGGGTTCATTGCGCAACAGGGCGCGGACGGCGAAACGGTGGCAGGCGCGCGGAAATCCCGCGGCTCGGTGGGCGCAGAGGTCCAGAAAGGCCAGCAGCAGTGCGATCAGACGTTGTTCGGAAGGGCGGCGTCCGCCTTCCAGCACACCGGCAAAACGGCGGCGATAGCTGCCCGCATATGACGCCACCATCAACACGAAGGCTGCGGCTGTGCCTTGAAGCGCGGTGCCGGCCAGTCCCGACAGCACCGGCGTGGCGCGATGCTGCAAGCTCTGATAAAGGCCCAGAAACCAGAGGGAGGGCAGAAAGCGCACGGCGGAACCGGGTGCCAATTCGAGGTGGTGAACCAGCGCCGGACCAGCGAAACCGGTGAGCAGCAGAGTGATGAGAGCCAGCAGCATGATGCCGCGAACCCAGGACCCGATCGCCCGAAAGGTCTCGCGCGGCAGCACGGCGGCAAGCGACCCCAGCAGCGCGAAGACTGCGCAGATGGAGAAGAAACTGGCCAACAGGACGCAGGTGAAATGCACGCCGGCGAACCGCAGGAATTCAGCGACGCCGGTTTGGCCGGAGGCGCAGACGAATAAGGGAAACAGGAACGTGGGGACGGCATTTACGTCGACCGCGAAGACCAGCACTGCAATAGCGATGGCGGCGGCATTGGCGAGAAGGATGGTGCGGCGATGGATGGGCAGCGGCGCCAGGTTGAGATAGTCCTGCGAATCGGGCAGAATCTTGTCCCACTTGAGAACCGTGACGATGCCGGTCACCGCCATGGCCAGCGCGATGAACAGGTACTTGTCGGGAAGCGAAACCAGGTAGATATCGGCCTGCCGGCGGCCGCGCATCCAGTTCAGCAGCGCGGAATACTTGTCCAGCAGCAGGAAGCAGGTGAAAGCGCCGGGCGCGGCCAGCAGGCCAAGGAGTCCGCCAATACCCAAATCGAACTCGGAATCGGTCGATCCCTGGCTGCCGCGGACGGTGCGGGCCAGGAACTGACGGACCAAACGGCCGAAGGGGCTCCGGGCCAACTTGTTAATGGGCCGGCGAACGAACCGCGGAAACAATATCCTGCGCAATGCGATCGGCATCCACCTGCTCCGTTAGCTGCATGAATCCGGCTTCCAGGCCCAGGCCGGCAAAACCGGCGTGCATTTGGTCCATGGAACCGGTGCCCACCACGGCTCCTTTTTTTAGCACGACGAGGTGCGAGCAAAGACGGTCAACGTGTTCCATTACCGGAGACGAGAAAAGGATGGCCTTGCCCTCAGCGGCGAGGCGCGCGATCACGTGGTGCAGAACCAGCGCGCTCGAGACGTCGAGGCCGGCGAACGGCTCGTCCAGCACCAGTAATTCGGGATCGTGCATCAGGGCGGAGATGAGCACGATACGCTGGCGCATGCCCTTGGAATAGGAACCGATGGGGGCGTCGCGGCTTCCGTAGAGCGTGAGACCTTCGAGCATGGCCGTGGCCTTTTCCCGGAAACGGCGGCGGTTCAGGCTGCGAAGCGTGGCCACCAGGTCGAGGTATTCCCAGCCGGTGAGGAAGCCGTAGAGGTCGGGTTGTTCGGGGACGTAGCCGAGGCTCTGCTTGAAGGCGCTGAGCTCGTGATCGATGCGTTGGCCCTTAAAGAGGACGGCGCCACGCGAGGGTTCCAGAAGGCCGGTCACCATTTTCACGATGGTGCTCTTGCCGGCTCCGTTGGGGCCCAGCACGCCCAGAATCTCCCCTGGACGAATGGCGAAACTGACATCGCGAACGGCGGTGAAGGCGCTATAACGCTTGGCCAGTTCGCGGGCTTCGAGGACGGGGGGCCCGCTCATGGTTGGAGTTGACGCTGCAATAGCGGAGAAAGTTCCCGCTTCGGCCGATAAGAGGTTAGCAGAGCCACGCAAGGACCGCTTTCTTGGCGGCGAGTGGCTATGAACGGCGCCGCACGAGTTGGTAAGCGGCTGAACCTTTGAAACGGAGCATAGTCATGGAAGACACAGCAGCGGAACAGGCAGGAATCAACCCGGATCAAATGATTGAGAGCGTGGTGAATCTGGCTGCCGCCCTCGCCTTAGTAGATGGCGACCGCGAGTTGCTGGGCGAATTGGTCAGCGTCTTCCTCGAAGAATACCCGCGTCAACTGGCTTCCGTGCGCGACGCCGTGGAACGCCGGGATCCTCAAGGCGTGCGGCGCACGGCGCACCTCTTGAAAGGGTCGATGGGCGCCTTTGGCTCGAATCCCGCCTACAATATAGCCGCTCATCTGGAGACTCGCGGCATGGATGAAGATATGGTGGGCGCCGCGGTGGACTTACCGAAGCTGGAACGGGCCGCGGAAGCGCTTCGGGTTGGCCTGCTCCAGTTGGGGTAGCGGACGGCAAGGTCCGTTAGGATCTGTTAGGATGGTTCGGTCAGTTGCGGAAACTCCGCACAGCCAGCTAAAATCAACGCGTTCGCACATATCGTTGACAAATACCCCAGGAGGAATCATGGCGGTTGAGCAGAAGGTGAAGCAGATTATTGTCGAGCAACTGGGCGTCGATGAGAGCCAGGTGGATAGCAACGCGTCATTCGTTGACGACCTGGGCGCCGATTCGCTCGACATCGTAGAGCTAGTGATGGCCTTTGAGGAGGCCTTTGAACTGGAAATCCCCGACGAAGACGCCGAAAAGATCGGCACCGTGAAAGATGCCGTCGACTATATCGAAGCTAAGACTTCCAAGAAGTAGCCCCTTTTCTCATCAGGGAGAGCCGTTTTGTCGCGAAGAGTGGTAGTGACCGGCGTCGGTTTGCTGACGCCGCTTGGCATAGGGACCGAACCGTCCTGGGAAGCCATCCGCGCGGGCAAGAGCGGAATTGGGGCCATCACCCAGTTCGATCCATCGGCTTTTTCCTGCCGGATCGCAGGAGAAGTCAAAGGTTTCGAACCAGCCAATTACATCGAGAAAAAAGAAATCAAGAAGATGGGGCGCTTCATCCAGTTCGCCGTCGCGGCGGCGGAGTTCGCCTTGTCGGATTCAGGTTTGAAGGTGACCCCGGAGGACGCCGAGCAGGTGGGCGTCTACATCGGCAGCGGAATCGGCGGATTTGAAGTCATCGAGCGTGAGCACAAGATTTTACTGGAACATGGGCCGCGCCGCATCTCGCCGTTTTTCATTACCGCGACAATTATCAATTTAGCCTCGGGTTATGTTTCGATCCGCAGCGGGGCCAAGGGGCCGAATTCAGCCACGGCCACGGCCTGCACCACCAGCGCGCATTCCATCGGCGATTCGTTCCGCTTGATCCAGCGCGGCGATGCCGATGCCATGATTTGCGGCGGCACCGAAGCCGCGGTGACCCCCATGAGCATCGGTGGCTTCGCGGCCATGCGGGCACTTTCCACGCGCAATGACGATCCGGGACGGGCATCGCGCCCGTGGGACAGGGACCGCGACGGATTCGTGGTAGGCGAAGGCGCCGGGATTCTGGTTCTGGAAGAACTGGAGTTTGCCCGTAAACGCGGCGCCAACATCCTGGCGGAAATTGTGGGCTACGGGATGAGTTCCGACGCGTCGCATGTGACGGCGCCGCCCGACGACGGCGATGGGGCTTACCGGGTGATGCGCAACGCGCTCCGCGACGCCAAGATCGAGCCGCACCAGGTGGAATACATCAACGCCCACGGCACCTCCACGGAGGTGGGCGATCGCGCCGAGACCATGGCCATCAAGCGCGCGTTTGGCGACCATGCCTATAAGGTGGCGGTCAGTTCCACGAAGTCCATGACCGGCCATCTGCTGGGCGGAGCCGGCGGGTTGGAAGCCGGTATCACTGTGCTGGCCATTCGCGACCAGGTTGGCGCCGCCTACGGTGAATCAAGAAAATTCCGACCCGGCCTGCGATCTGGACTACATCCCCAACCACGAGCGCCCGATGAAAATCGAATATGCGCTTTCGAACAGCTTCGGCTTCGGCGGAACCAACGGGTGTCTGATTTTTAGGAAATTCGAGGCTTGAAAGAGTAGGCCACGAATCACACGAATGGACTGATTCGTGTCCATGCGTGTGCATTCGTGGCTCAAATCGTTTTTTATGAAAATCGTTGTTGCTATCAAACAGGTGCCGGCTCGCGATTCGCAACTGCGCATCGCTTCCTCGGGGAAATGGATTGAGGAATCCGACCTGACCTACGAAATCAACGAGCCCGACGCCTACGCGCTGGAGGAGGGGCTTCAACTAAAGGAAAAGCACGGCGGAGAAGTTGTGGCGCTGTGTGCCGGGCCGGCCCGCGCGTCGCAGACCATCCGGGAGGCGCTGGCGAAAGGCGCCGACCGCGCCATCCACATTGAAGAGGAAGCCGTGGGCGCCCTGGACGCGCTGGCAGTCGCGCGGCTGATGGCGGAGGCGCTTAAAGGCGAAGCGCCGGACCTGGTACTCACCGGGTTGCAGTCGGACGACCTGGGCTATGGGCAGACCGGCGTAATTCTGGCCGAACTGCTAGGGCTTCCGCACGCCACGCTCATCATGCACGTGGAGAAGCAGGATGGCGGCGGTATTCGGGTGAAGCGCGAACTGGAAGATGGCTGGTTCCAAAATGTGGAGATGCCGCTGCCCGCGCTGCTCACCATTCAATCGGGCATCAGCAAACTGCGCTACGCCACGCTAATGGGAATCAAGAAGGCCAAGACGAAAGAGATCAAGCGTCTGACGGCCGCCGACCTGGGTGGAGCCGGGCCCAATGAGCACTCCGGCTCCGGCATCGCGCTCGAACGCATCTACCTGCCTGAGCGCACTAAGCGCACGCAACTATTCGAAGGCAACCCGAAGGAAGCCGCGGCCAAGCTGGTGGAGAAACTGAGATTTGAGGCGCGGGTGATATGAGCATTCTAGTAGTAATGGAACAGCGCGCGGGCAGTTGGAACCGCATGTCGTTTGAGACACTCGCGGCGGCGCAGCAATTGGCCCGGGAACTCGACACCACGGCCAGTGCGGGGTTGCTGGGGCAGAGTACCGGGGCGCTATCGGGCGAACTGGCGCAACAACAACTGGAAAAAGTCTACGCCGTCGAACACGACCTGCTGAAGGACTATACGGCGGACGCGTATACCCTGGCGCTGCGGCAATTGCTGGCGCAAGCCAAGCCTCGCCTGGTGCTGTTTCCGCATACCTACCAGGTGCGCGATTTTCTGCCCAAGCTGGCCACGTCGCTGGGCCGGGTCGCGGTAAGCGATGTAGTCTCGCACCGCATCGATAACGGCCAGGTGGTGCTGGTGCGCCAACTCTTCCAGGGCAAGGTGAACGCTGATGTGCGGCTTACTGATGCGGGACCGGACAACCCGGCGCCGCATTTGGCCTCTTTGCAGGCCGGTGCCTGGCGCGCCGATCAGGTGACCGCCCAAACCAACCAGGGACCGGCGCCAGTGGAGAAATTCGCACCCCAGATCGCAGCCGGCGATATCCGGACCAAGCCGCTCGAACTTTTCCGCGAGTCGCAGCGCGCGGTGGATCTGGGAGCGGCGGAACTGATTGTTGCGGTGGGGCGCGGCATCAAGGAAGCCGGCAACATTCCGCTGGTGCAGCAACTGGCGGACGCGATGGGCGCCGAACTGGCCGCGTCGCGGCCGATTTGCGATGCCGGCTGGCTTCCCATGGAACGCCAGGTGGGCAGCTCGGGACAGACGGTGGGGCCGAAGATGTATATGGCCATCGGGATATCGGGCGCCATTCAGCACCTGGTAGGAATGAAGGGCTCGCGCGTGGTGGTGGCGATTAATAAAGACCCGAACGCTCCCATTTTCGAAGTGGCGGACTATGGTATTGTCGGCGATTTATTCCAGGTAGTACCGGAACTGATCGAGGCTCTCAAGAAGTCGAAATAGACCAAGAGTTAGCAAGTCCTAACTGTAACTCGGGTTAACTCCGGCGGTCGGTGACAGGCCTTCTGTAAAGTTTGGTAAATTACAGCAGCATTTGACTTTCAGGCCGGAGTCTGGCTATACTTTTCAATCCGCGCCGCATTGACCCCTTCTATTTCGGCTGCAACTATTAGCCTCGGGTCTGCGTCCTATCCACTGACCGCATTGATCGGTATTGATCGAGAAAGAATATGATTACGAAAAACGGACCGAAACCTAAGACCGCGAACTATCGCAACATACTCGAACGGAAAGCGGAGGAAGTCCGTCAAAGCATGTCCGCCCAGAAGGCTGCCCAGGTGGTTGCGAGGCTGGATATTCCGTCAGATGAGGGCGACCTCAGCCAACAGCATCACGAAGAGTGGATTTTCCTGAACCGTAACAGCATCGACATGAAATTGCTGCGCGAGATTTCGGGCGCGCTGCATCGCATGGATCATGACCACTACGGCGTGTGCATGGAGTGTGAAGAGCCGATTTCCACCAAACGGCTCGATGCGGTACCGTGGGCCAAGTATTGCGTTTCCTGCCAGGAGAAGATCGCTGCCCGGATTGCTGACGGCGAAATCGTCGACGAATTCCAGGAAGCCGGTAAATGACGCTGGCAGACCTGCGCAAGTTTACGATCCGCAAACAATTCAGAGTTCGCTTCAAGCTTCAAAACGGGTTGGAGTGCGTCATTACCGAGCATGGTATGGCGCGCGTGCCGGAGCTGAAGAACGTGCCGGATTTCAACCTCGAGCAGGAACTGGCGTCCGCTCGGGAATTCGTGCTCGATCCGGTTGTTCCGGCCAGCGAGAAGAACTCCCAGAAGCCGCGTTCCATCAACCGCGACGAGCTGGAAAAGCTGGCCGTCGCGGCGCCAGGCGCTGCGGCGGCTCACGCCGACCACGACGACGAATAATTCCGCCTGGCATCGCGGATCACGAAGTGATCGCAGTGGATCTGGCGTAACAGATTACTCAGAACTCAAAGCGCAGCGCGAACTGGCCGACACGGTTGCCGCCGCTATCGGCGCCGCGCGCGCTGGTGGTAGTGCCGAAGTTGATGCTGGTGATGTTAGTGCCGGGATCGCTCAGGTTAGGATGGTTGGTCAGATTCTTGAAGGACGCTTCGAATTTCAACCGCTTGCCTTCAGCTACCCGGAACGACTTGCCCAGCCCCATCGACAGATTAAAGGTCCCCGGACCAATCAGGGTACCGACGCCGGCGTTGCCGAAACGGGCGATGGGGGTAACGCTGCAATTGTATTGGGTGGATGAACCTGGAATACGTCCCGGACACACGAATGCGGCGCGATTGAAAAAGGCGGAGGCGGTGGGATCGGAAAGGCTTGGATCGATGCCGACAGCATCGGGCCTTTGAGTGCCGCGGATATCACCGCCGGTGCCGGACGGGTCGCCGCCGCTCATGGTAGGAGTCAGGTAAGGTCCGGTCTGCAAGAGCAGGATCGTACTGGCGTGCCAGCCTCCCACAAATGCGTCGGCGACGGGGTTTAACGTACCACCAAAACGGCGGCCCTTCCCGAACGGTAGATCGTAGACGCCGGTGTTGAGCCAGCGGAGGCGGCGGGTGAAGGCCACATTGCCGCGGTCGGCGCGGCGGTCCAGGGAATTGGTGACGCGGCCGCCGCCGGTATCGCCCGAGAATCCGGTGGGCGCCGGGCCGGCAGCGTCGCTAAGATTTTTGGCCCAGGTGAACGCGCTGTCGAATGTGAAACCGGAGCGCGAACGGTGCGAGGCCTCAAGTTGGAGGGAGTTATAGATAGCGTTGGCGCCGGTGTCCCGCGTATAGATGCGCCCCCAATAAGGGAAGGGTCGATCGGTGAGCGGCCGCTGGGCGTAGGGCGTGGTTGACGGCTGGGGCTGGTTGAGATCGGGCGCCCACGGCAACTGCACCGAACGCAGGCCGATGTAGGATACACGGAGGCCGGTGTTCCACCCCAGGTCGCGCTCCACGCTGAGGTTCCACTGCATGGAGTAGGGATCTTTGAAATTGGGATCGTTGGCGGTGCCGAAGTAGGCCTGGCCGTACGGCGTAGAGGTGACGCCATTACCGTTGGTCGAGACAAGCGGGAACTTGAAAAGCGGTACGCCGTTCTGCAGCGAGTTGGTGAATTGCCGGACATCGGAGCTGCTGATCCCTGTGAGGGAATAGAACACATCGCCGAGGATCGTCATGGTGTAGCGGCCGAAGCCCCCGCGGACAACCGTCTTGGTGTCGTCAAACGGGCGGTAGGCAAAACCAAAGCGCGGATTAAAATCCTTCTTCTGCGCGAAGCGAAGAGTGTTGGGCCAGCCGGCCTTGTCGGCAGTGAGGAATGGTGTGCAGGGGATGCCGTTGTACGCTGGTGCCGGGCAGGCGTTGATGGATTGGAGGAAGCCGGGCGCGGTGATATCGAGCGCCTGCTGCGTGTTCGGGATGACCACGCGGCCGGTGACCGGCACGGAGCGATCGAAGTTGGTAATGTCCGATCCAAGGTCGAGGAAGGGCGGATGGTATTCCCAGCGCAGGCCATATTCCAGGGTTAGCCTGGAGTTCACCTTGAAGCTGTCCTGCGCGAAGACGCCATAGTGCCAGGCGATGCCGTCATTGTCCTGCTTGACGGAAGAATAGGTGGAAACGTATGGAATGCCCAACAGGAAATCGGCAACGTCGGCGCCGGAGTAGCGGCCATCGAAGGAGAAGTTGCCGTAGTTGTCGCTGCCGATGAAGCCCAGCGCGGTTTGCGCGCGCAGTCTGCGCACGTCGGCGCCGAATTTCAGAGTGTGGCGTCCTTTGATCCAGGTGAGGTTGTCGGTCCACTGATAGCTGTGGGAGAAAGTGAATCCGGGCTTGCCGGCGCCGAAGCCGGATGTGCCGCTGCCGAAACTGAAAGAAGGCAGCCCGTTGAAGGTGAGCGGCGGCAGCCCTTGCAGGCCCAAACCGGCGGTGATGCTTTTTCCGTCGTAGCCGTAGGCGGTGGCGCTGTCGCTGATGGACAGGCCGAAGCGCGCCTCGTTAAGAACCGTGGGAGCGATGGTGTAGCTGTGCGAGATGACGGCCGTGCGGCTGTTGTTGTAAGACGTACTCGCAGGCAGTGTGAACGCGTTCGGCGAGGTGTTGTTCTGATCCTTCCAGCTCAATCGCCCGAACATCGACTGCTTACTGGTCAGAACCTGATCGATGCGGCCGTCGCTCTGCCATGAGGTGGTAGGGCTGGGAGCGTTGGTCCGGTAGTTGCCCGGCTGCTCGACAGTGGTAGAGCCGAAATTCGGCGCGGGGTAATAGCTCAGCACCTTAGTGGCGATCGAACTGATCAACGCTGAGGGAATCTGATTGTTGGGGAAGGGCAAGTTGGTGGACGGATCTTTGACGGTGCCGCCTTGGGCGCTGAAGTCGCCGGATCGCATGGCAGCGGTGGGCACGGTCAGCTGCAGACTGGAGCCAGTACGGTATTGCATGTCTTCGAAAGTGGCGAAGAAGAAGGTGCGATTACGGATGATGCGGCCGCCCACGCTGCCTCCGAAATCGTTGGCGCTTTTCTGCGGCTTCGCAGTGGCGCCGAAGGCGTTGGCGTCGAACGCGCGGTTTTGCAGGTATTCGAAAGCGCTGCCGTGGAACTGGTTTGAGCCGCCGCGGGAAGTGGTGGTGATGTCGCCCACCTGGGCGAACTCGGCGGTGTTGCCTACACCTTGCACCTTCATTTCGGCGATCCCTTCCACGGAGGGAAACAACTGGGTCAGCGGACCGTTGGAGGCGACGCTCACGGTGGAGATGCCATCGAGCGAGACCTCGGTTTGCGCAGGCAATCCGCCCTGCAGCGAAAAGTTGTTGCCGTTATCGCTTTGGATTCCCGGCTGATAAGCGAGCAGAGCGTAGGGGCTGGTGCTTCCTGCGCCGCGATAGTTGGCAGGCAGACCCAGGACCTCTTGCGTGTGGAATGAAGAAGCGATGGTAGCAGTGTCGGTGGCGATGACGGGCGCGGAAGCCTGGACCTCCACGGTTTCGGTGACGGAACCGAGTTGCAGCGATATGTTCAATCGCAAAGTCTGGCGGGCTTGCAGCTCGATGCCGGTGTCCTTGTAGGTCTTAAAGCCCTTGGCCTCGGCGGAGACAGAATAAATGCCAGCCTTCAGGTTAAGCGCTTCGAAGTTCCCTTGCGCGTCGGTTGACAGGATGTGGGAGACATTCTCGCCCTGGTCGGTGATGTCGATCCTGGCTTTGGGGACGACCGATCCGGAGGAGTCTGTGACGGTGCCCAACATTGTGCCGAAGGTGGACTGCGCCGGTAGCAAAAACGGCACTGAGAAGAGCAGAGCGGCAATCCCAATCGAATTACGCATAGGCCGATCAGGTTAGCCTAGCATTCTTAAAAACGCGTGACAACGGGGTGACAGTCGGGTAAATGCGGCGAGAATTAACGCTGCGTGATCCTACTTTCCGGACGCCTTTTGCTCTTCACGGACGGGCTCCACCTTCAGACCTTCACGCGCAACGTCGCCAGGATTTGGGATGATGAGATCGCCTTCCCGCAGCCCGCTCACCACCTCCAGGCGGTCGCCGTAGTCCCGGCCGACTTCGATTTTTTGGAGGTGTACGCTGCGGTCCGGGCGAACCATGGCGACGTTGGTGCCTTCACTGCCGGCGATAAGGGCTTCGCTTGGGATCAGCAGCGACGTGCTCGCGCGAGCGCCGATCAGTTCCACGCGGGCATACATCCCCGGCAACAACGCGCCGTCGGGGTTCGGCACATGGATTTCCACCAAAAGCGTGCGGCTGGCTGGATCGAGTGCGTTGGCCGTCCGCGCGACAGTGCCCGGAAACTGGCGGCCGGGGAGATTGGACACGCTCACGCGCGCGGTTTGGCCGAGCCGGACTGTGCTGGCATGGGCTTGCGGGACGTTCACATAGGTTCGCAGCGTGGCGGTCTGCGCAATCCGGAACAGCATGGTGCTGCCCGCATTGACAAGCGCGCCGGCGTCCACGTTTCGCAGAGTGATGACGCCGTCGAAGGGCGCCTTCACCACGCGGTAGCCCTGAATCCGATCGAGACGCGCCAGGCTGGCTTCGGCTGCCCCCACGTTACTCCGTTGCACGGCGATGGCTTCTTGAAACGCCTGCACGCCGGCAAGCAGCGCCTGATATTGGGCCTGATACTGATCGTTTTCCTGCTTCGAGACTACGCCCTTGGCCGCCAGGCTGGCAAAGCGCTGCGCCGTAACGCGGGCGAGTTCGGTGTCGGCTTGGCCCCGCTTCAAATTCGCCAGGGCCTGGTTCACGCCCGCCTGCGACTGCTGCAATGCCGCCTTGGCCTGGCGAATCTGCTCATCCATCTCAGGAGCTTCAATCTCAGCCAGGGGCTGGCCGGTCTGTACACGATCGCCGATATCTACCAGCCGGCGCCCGATGTAACCGTCGGCCCGAGCCAGTATGGGCGCCTCGGCGATGGCCTGAATACCGCCGGGCAGTTCCAACTCGCTGGGTTTCGAGGAGTGTCCCACGGCGATCACTTCGACACGCGGCAAAGATCGCTCCTGTTCCTGTGCCTCGTTCTGGATCAGCACCCTGCGCCTCTGAAGGGGAAGGTAGCCCGTGAAAAACGCCACTGCGGCCAGGATGCACGCCGCTAAGAAGATCGCCCAAATGGTAATGCCGGACGGACGCCAGAGCGCGACGTGCGGACCGGCGTGCGGCAAGTGATCGGCCGGTGCATTAAGCTCCTGAAGTTGCCGCTTGAGATCGCTGTTCTCCCTCCGTAACCGCTCTTCTTCGTCGCTTCCGGCCGGATCTTTCAGGGAACGGGGTTCGGATGTCATACTGCCTGCCGGCTCCTATTCATTTCTTCCAATCTGCGCTCATGGTCGACGGGAGGTTTGGTTCGGAGGTAGGTGTAGATTATCGGCACCACGAACAACGTTGTGACCGTCGCCAGAATCAGCCCCCCGATGACGGCGCGTCCGAGCGGCGCATTCTGTTCGCCGCCTTCTCCCATGCCCAGCGACATGGGCAGCATCCCGAGAATCATGGCCGTCGCCGTCATCAACACCGGGCGGATGCGGGCATGACCCGCGGCAAGCATCGCCTCTCGCGCGGAAATATCGATCTGCTCCCGCTCGCCGTTGGCGAAAGTGACCATCAGGATGCTGTTTGCGGTCGCCACGCCAACGCACATGATGGCGCCCATCAACGAAGGCACGCTCAGGGTTGTTCCGGTGATGAACAGCATCCAGAGAATGCCGGCCATGGCGCCTGGCAGCGCCGTAAGGATAATGAACGGGTCCACCCACGATTGAAAGTTCACGGTCATCAACAGATAAACCAGCACCACGGCAAAGATCATCCCCAATGAGAGGCGGAAGAAGGATGACTGCATCGTGTCGACCTGGCCGCGCAGTGTAAACGATGTGCCGCGGGGCAAATGAGGCTCTTCCTCGCGCATGATCTTCCGGACTTCATCCCCGAGACTGCCCAAGTCCCGCCGGTCCACGTTGGCATACACGTCGAAGACCGGCCAGACATTGTAGTGGTTGACGATCACCGGCATGTACGTCCGTTGGACCGAGACCAGGTTGGAGAGAAGCTGCGTGCTATTCGCCACGGATCCCGGATTTGCGTAGGCCTGGGAGGCGCCGCTCGGCGACCCGCCGACAGCCGTAACGCCGCCATTCGACGCGCCCGCCATTGAGCCCGCCGTCGTGCTGTTGACGACATTGGTCGCCGGAGATATCGGGGTGCGCAGCAAAGCATCCAGCGAATCCAGGCGGTATTGGGGCGTCTGCACGCCAACACTATAGTTGATGCCGTTTGTCCAGTTCATCCAGAAGTTGGGCGCCACGGTATTGCTTCCACTCAGGGAGATCAGCATGCTGCTGGTGACATCGCGCTCCGTCAAACCCATCTGCGACGCTTTAGCCCGATCCACGTTCAGGCGTATTACCGGCTGTTCCGCCACCTGGTGAACATGCACGTCGGCAGCCCCGGGAATGCGCGCGATCTTGGCGGCCAGCTTTTGCGCAATCTGATAATTGGCCTGGGCGTTTCGCCCAACCACCTGCAAATCAATGGGCGCCGGAAGACCGAAGCTCAGAATCTGGCTGGTGATATTGGCCGGTTGGAAAAAGAAAACCATGTCCGGGAACCTTTCGCGAAGGCGCTTACGGAGGAGCACCTCGTAATCGCGGCTGGAGCCATGCTTCTCTTTTTGCAGCGAAATCATGATTTCGCCGTCGGCGCTCGATATGGTGGGAATGTCTCCCTGCGCAATCGAAGGCCAACTATTCGGAATCCCGATGTTGTCGATTAACGTGTCGATCTCGTCCGACGGAATAACGCTCCGGATCTCGTGTTCGATCGCGGCGAAGCGCGCCTCGGTTTCTTCGATGCGTATACCGGCCGGAGCGCGCGCATGCAGCTTCATCTGCCCGGAATCCACATTCGGGAAGAAATCCTGGCCAACCAGCCGCAGGAGCAACATCGAAGCCCCGGCGAAGATGGCGAACGCAGTGAGCACGCGGCCGCGATGCCCCAACGCCCAACCGAGCAGCCCCATATACCGGTAGCGCAGGGCTTCGAAGGATACGTTGAATAGATGATGCGCGCTCCAGAGGATCCCTTTTCTCTTGGACGTTGCTCCCTCAACGCCCTCGTGGTGCTGGTCGACTTCAGATTGAAGAAGAAACGCCATCATCGTCGGTACCAGCGTGCGCGACAGCAGGTAGGAAGCCAGCATGGCGAAGACGACCGCCATGGCGAGCGGGGTAAACAGATATCTCGCTGTCCCCGTCAGCAGAAGCACCGGAACGAACACGATGCAAATCGCGATGGTGGCGACAAATGTGGGAACCGCGATTTGCGATGCGCCATCGAGTACCGCATGGATAATGGGCTTCCGCATCGCGATATTGCGGTGGGTGTTCTCGATCTCCACGGTGGCATCGTCTACCAGGATGCCGACTGCCAGAGCCAGGCCGCCGAGCGTCATGACATTGACCGTCTGACCTAAGAGGTTCAGGATAGTCAGCGACGCCAGGATCGATAGCGGGATGGAGATACAAACGATGAGAGTGCTCCGCCAACTTCCCAGGAAGAGTAGGATCATCATGCCGGTGAGGCCGGCGGCAATGGCCGCTTCCCGCACTACGCCCGCAATGGAGGCCCGCACGAAGACGGACTGGTCCGCCAGGGTGACCACCTTCAACTCCTCCGGAACGTTGGCCAGAATCTTGGGAAGCGCTGCCTTCACGGCGTTGACGATGGAAAGCGTGGATGCGTTTCCGTTCCTGGTGACGGTAATCAATACGCCGCGATTCCCGTTGGCGCGAACGATGTTGTTCTGAACCTGGAATCCGTCGCGAACCTGCGCCACGTCTTTGATGTAGACGGTTGCGCCGTTTACGGTCTTGATGGGCAAATTGTTCAAATCGTTCAGAACGATCGGGCTGCTGTTGACCTGGATCTGATATTCGGTTTGAGCCAGCTTGGCCGTGCCCGCCGGAAGGATCAGGTTTTGCAGATTCAGGGCGTTCGAAACATCGATCGGCGAAAGCTGTTTGGCGTATAGTTCCTCCAGATTCAAATCCACCATCACCGCGCGCTGTTTTCCGCCAAAGGGATAAGACACAGACGCGCCCTGCACGGTGCCGAGGGGTGTCCGGATGAAGTTATTGCCCAAGTCGAAGATTTCCTGTTCGCGCAAGGTCTTGCTCGAAAGGCCCAACTGCAGAATGGGCACGCTGGCGGCGTCGTACTTCAGAATATTAGCCGGAAACATACCGGGCGGCATCTGGCGGAGCGACGTGTTCATCGTGGCTGTCACCTGGGCCACCGCCATATCGATCTTCACGTTCGGGTGAAAGTAAATCCGGACCACAGCGTAGCCTGTGTATGCCTGCGATTCAATATGTTCGATGTCGTTGACGTTCGAAGTCAGGCTTCGCTCGAAGTTCGTCACGACGCGCTTTTCCATCTCCTCTGGGGACAGGCCCGTGTATACCCACAGCACGCTCACCACGGGGATGTCGATGTACGGAAAGATATCGACGGGCATTGAGACGATGGCCGACCCGCCGAGGATGGCGATTAAAATCGCCATTACAACAAAGGTGTAGGGGCGGCCAAGGGCCAGTCGAACAATCCACATAATAGGCGAGTTCCCGCGGGGTCTGAAGGGCCAGAGGAATGCCGCGACCAGTCGCTAATATATCAAATCTACTGGTAATCGGCAGGTCCGCCTGGTGCGCGCTGGGTGCGTGCTGGGTGCATGCCCGGTCGCGAAAGCCATGCCAGAGTCACCCCAGTCGTCCCTCTGCCTTTGTAAAATCACCAGAGAGGTCAAGATATGAATTTTCTGAGCGACGAAGAGATGAATCAGTTGCTCCAGCCGAAGAAGCGGCTTTCCCTTCACCTGTACCCACGCAGGTCGTGTCGAGCGACGAATACTTTCCAACGCCGCAGAACGCACAGCAGAAGGAAGTAGAAGCGCGGCTGATCACCATGGCCGACTCAATCGCGAAGAAGCAGGGCGTTAGCCGGCGCCGTTTCTTTCAGACTGCTTCAGGCATGGCGGCGTCCTTCGTGGCGATGAACGCCGTTTACGGAGAGATATTCGACGCTACGCCTCTGGAGGCGCAAACGCCGGAAGTGGCGGATCAGCGGGCCAAGGCCGGACCGTTTCTCGGTGGCTAAGGCGGAGTATGAAGAAGCCGGACCGGAGCGCAATAATTTGCGCTATGGCTACGTCCGGAAGAACGCTTAATTACGGCTTTACTACATCCTGCTGCGAAGGCAACTGCGAGGCGTTCCATCCACCGCCCAGCGCTTCAATCAGCAGCACGCTGGCCATGAGCCGCCGTGTCAGCAGATCCACCGCGGTCTTCTGCGCATCCAGCAGCACTGCCTGAGAAGTGATGACCGTAAGGTAATTCGTGATCCCGGCTTTGTATTGCGCGGTGGCAACCGTCAGTGCACGGTTGGCAACCTGAACGGTCTCCTGCACCTTGGCTGTCTCCTGCTCCAGAATACGCAGCGCCGCCAGTTGATCTTCAACCTGCTGAAAAGCCGCCAGCACCGTTTGACGATAGGTGGCCACGGTCGAATCGTACGCGGCCTGTTCCTCCGCCACAATGGCACGCCGCCTGCCGCCTTCGAACAGCGTCTGTGCCAACGCCGGGCCTACCGACCAGAAGCGGCTCGGCAGGCTGAACCATTTGGAGATGCTGGTACTTTGGAATCCGGCTGAACCACTGAGCGTCAGCGTGGGGTAGAACGCCGCCATCGCGATGCCGATCTGCTCGTTGGCGGCGTGCACGCGCCGCTCCGAACCCGCAATATCCGGCCGCCGCTCAAGTAACGCCGAAGGCAGCCCGGCGGGAATCGTGGGAGGCGGCGTGTTGAGAATCGCCGTGGAAACAGTTACGGCTACCGGTGGTTTGCCGGTCAGCACTGCAATTGCATGCTCCAGTTGCGCCCGCTGGACTCCCAGATCGATTACTTGCGACTGCGTGGCGTAAAGCTGCGATTCCGCCTGCGCCACGTCCAGATCCGACGCCACGCCGCCCGCGAACCGGTTCTTGGTGAGCGTGAGATATTCCACGTAAGACGCCGCCGTGCGATTCAGCAGATCGATGTCGCCATCCAGGCCGTGCAGTTGAAAAAAGTCTGACGCCAGTTCCGACTGAAACAGTAGCCTGGCGTTCTCCAGGTCGGCGAATGAAGCCTGCGCCGTGGCTGCGGCCGCTGTGACGCCGCGCCGGATGTTGCCCCACAGGTCGGGCTCCCAGGAGACATCGAAGGGCAGGCTGAATGACGAGTGCGTGGATGAGCTTGCCGTGGGGACGGTGGAGGGGGAAGAGCCCGCGCCGGGAACAGTGATCGTGGTCGAGCTTCCGCCGGGCGCGGCGGAGGTGGATGAGTTTACGCCGCCGGTATGCGACTCGCTTATGCCCGGCCCGGCCGTCACCGTGGGAAAGAGGCCCGAGCGGGCTACGCGCACCGCGGCCTTGGCCTCGCGATAATTGGCCTCTGCCACCAACACGTTCTGATTGTCGATACTGACGTGCTCCTCGAGAGCGTTCAAAGCCGCGTCGTTATAGATCTCCCACCACTTGCCTTTTTGGAAAGCGTCGGAGGGGTTCGCCGGTTGCAATCCGGCCGCCTGCGCTTCCTTGAACGTATCGGGCGGCGGCGGAATGTTGGCGGGCGTGACGATGGCCGCGGGCCGCTTGTAATTAGGGCCCACGATGCATCCGGCTAAGAAGACGCATCCGGCCAACAGCAGGATCGATGCCGGAAGCGCCATCGCGCGAGGGCGTCGCATCATGCCCCTTGCTCCAGCAATCGGGCGCGTCTTTGGCGGCGGCGTGCGCGCAGGCCCGACCAGAAATGTTGCAGGCGGTCGAAGTACAGATACACCACCGGCGTAGTGAACAGCGTGAGCATCTGGCTCACAATCAGGCCCCCGATGATAGTGATGCCCAGCGGACGCCTGAGCTCCGCGCCCGTGCCGGAGCCGAGCGCCAGCGGCAGCGCGCCCAGCATGGCCGCCATGGTGGTCATCATGATCGGCCGGAAGCGCAGCATGCAGGCTTCGAAAATGGAATCGCGCGAATTCTTGCCCTCGGTGCGCTCCGCGGCCAGGGCGAAATCGATCATCATAATGGCGTTCTTCTTCACGATGCCGATCAGCAGAATGATTCCGATAATCGCGATAACGCTCAAATCGGTTTTGGTAAGTTGGAGGGCCAGCAGAGCGCCTACGCCAGCCGAGGGCAGAGTGGAAAGAATGGTCACGGGATGAATGTAGCTCTCATAGAGAATGCCGAGCACCAGGTATACGGCGGCCAGCGCGGCCGCGATCAGCACCGGCTCGCTGCCGAGAGAATCCTGATATGCCTGGGCGGTGCCCGCAAAAAAGGTCTGAATGGTTGGCGGCAAACCGACTCTGGCGGCGGCTGAGTTGATTTCCTCCACCGCATCACCCAACGCCACGCCTGGCTGCAGGTTGAATGAGATGGTGACCGCGGGGAACAGGCCCTGGTGGTTCACTGCCAGCGCTGTGTTTTGAGCCTCAAATCGCGCAAAGGCACTGAGCGGCACCTGGTTTCCCGCAGGCGCGCTTACGTAAATGCTCTTGAGAATATCCGGATTTTGCCAGTACTGCGGCGCCGCTTCCATGACGACGTGATACTGGTTGAGCGGCGTATACATGGTGGATACCGGCCGCTGCCCGAAGGCGTCGTAGAGGGTGTTATCGATCAACTGCGATGAGATTCCGAATCGCGCCGCTGTCGCCCGGTCATACTGCACCCAGGACTGCAAGCCGCGGTTCTGCTGGTCGGTATTGGTATCCACGATGGTCCGGATCTGGCGCAGCTGGTCCAGCATCTTGGGGCCGTAAACGTTGAGGTCGTCCACGTTATCGCCGCGCATGGTGAACTGGTATTGCGCATTGCTCTGGCGCCCGCCCACACGCAGATCCTGCGACGATTGCAGAAAGCAGGTGGCCCCTGGAACCCGCGCCAGTTTGGGCCGCAGGCGATTGATCACCTCGTCGGCCGAGACCAGGCGCTCTTCAAGCGGCTTCAAAGAGATAAACATGCGGGCGGAATTGGTGGCGCCGCCGCGGCCGCCGCCGGTGAAGCCGTTCACCGTATCGATGGCCGGGTCCTTATCGATGATGTCGATGTAGCGCCGCACCACTTTGTCCATGGCGGTAAAGGATGTGTCCTGGTCGGCCTGAACGGAGCCGCTCACGCGGCCCGTGTCCTGCTGCGGGAAAAAGCCCTTGGGGACGCGGATAAAGAGAAAGACGTTCAATGCGATGGTGGCGAACAAGATCAGCAATGTCACGAACGAATGGCGCAGCACCACGGTCAAAGCGCGGCCGTAAGCGTTCACCACCGCGCTGAATCCGCGCTCGCTGGTGCGGTAGAGCCATCCGTGCGAGCGTTGTTCGCGCAGCAGATGCGCGCACATCATCGGCGTGGCCGTCAGTGAAACCACCATGGAGACGAAGATCGCAATGGATAGCGTGACCGCGAACTCGCGGAGCAGACGCCCCACGATGCCGCCCATCAGAAGCAAAGGAATGAATACCGCCACCAGCGAAACACTGATGGTGAATACGGTGGAGGCAATTTCCTCGGCGCCCTTCAACGCCGCGGCAAACGGCTCCATCCCCTGTTCCAGGTAGCGCGTGATGTTCTCGATCACCACGATGGCATCGTCCACCACGAATCCGGTCGAGATGGTAAGGGCCATCAAGGAAAGGTTGTCGAGACTATAACCCAGCAGGTACATCGCTCCGAACGTTCCGATGAGCGATACCGGCACCGCAATGCTGGGAATGAACGTGGTGCGCAGATTCCGCAGGAAGAAGAAGACCACCAGAATGACCAGTGAAACCGAAATCAGCAGCGTCCGTTCCGTATCTCTTACCGAGGCGCGGATGGTGACGGTCTGATCCATCGCCACCTTCATATCGATGGCTTGCGGGATGGAGGCGTGAAGTTGCGGCAGCATGGCGCGCACGCGGTCCACCGTGTCGATGATGTTGGCGCCGGGCTGGCGGAAAATGATGACCAGCACGGACGGAGCGCCGTTGGCATAGCCGGAGTTGCGCAGATCTTCCACCGAATCGACGGCTACACCGATATCGGATATGCGCACCGCCGAACCGTTGTGGTAAGCGACGATCAGCGGGTTGTAGTCAATGGCCTTGAAGATCTGGTCATTGGCCCCGACCTCAAACATCTGCACTCCGTTCGAAAAATGGCCTTTGGGCGTATTGGCATTGGCGTTAGACAGCGCCGTGCGCACCTGCTCCAGGCCAATTCCGTATTTGTTGACTTTGTCGGGGTTCAACTCCACACGCACGCCGGGCAGCGCGCTGCCGCCGACCGTGACCTGCCCTACGCCCGCAACCTGCGAAAGCTTCTGCGCCATGATGGTGGAAGCGGCGTCGTACATCTGGCCCTTGTCGAGTACGTTGGACGTAAGCGCGATCATGAAAACCGGCGAATCCGCGGGGTTCACTTTGCGATAGGTCGGGTTGCTCGGCAGGTTGGTGGGCAGATAGCCGCGCGCCGCGTTGATGGCGGCTTGTACATCGCGCGCGGCGGCGTCGATGTTGCGGTTCAAATCGAATTGCAGAGTGATGCTGGTGGAACCCAGGCCGCTCGAACTAGTCATCTCCGTTACCGAAGCGATGCGTCCGAACTGGCGCTCAAGCGGCGTTGCAACGGATGACGCCATGGTCTCGGCGCTCGCTCCCGGCAGGCTGGCGCTGACTGAGATGGTGGGGAAATCCACTTGGGGAAGCGGAGAGACCGGCAGCAGGCGGTAGGCCGTAGCGCCGGCCAGGGCGATGGCGGCGGTGAGCAGCGTGGTCGCGATGGGTCTGCGGATGAATGGTTCGCAGATATTCATATGTAGACCTGGCGCCGATGCCGGCTCGCGTGCCGGCTCCTTTTGCCGCGAGAGGCGGCGGGCCAGGCGCTCGAAAAACAGGTAGATGACTGGCGTGGTGTAAAGCGTCAGCATCTGGCTGAAAATCAGGCCGCCGATGATCGTGATGCCCAGCGGGCGCCGCAGTTCCGAACCGGTGCCCGTGCCTAGCGCCAGCGGCACGCCGCCCAGCAAGGCAGCCATGGTGGTCATCATGATGGGCCGGAAACGCAGCAGGCAAGCCTGATAGATGGCGTCCAACGGCGCCATGCCTTCCTTTCGCTCGGCCTCCAGCGCAAAGTCGATCATCATGATGGCATTCTTCTTCACGATGCCTATCAGCAAGACGATGCCGATCAGCGCGATCACGCTGAAATCGCTGCCGCAGATCAGCAGCGCCAGCAGTGCGCCTACGCCCGCCGAAGGCAGCGTGGAAAGAATCGTGACGGGGTGAATGTAGCTCTCATACAGCACGCCCAGCACGATATACACCGTCACCAGCGCGGCCAGAATCAGCACCGGCTCATTGGCCAGAGACGCCTGAAACGCTTGCGCCGTGCCCTGGAATGCCCCCTGAATGCTGGCCGGCATTCCGATTTCCTGTTTCACCTGGTTCACGGCCTTGACCGCGTCGCCCAGTGAGGCGTTGGGCGCCAGATTGAAGGACAGCGTCACTACCGGGAACTGCCCCTGATGGTTCACCGTGATGGGAACGGCCGAGAGCTTGACCTGCGAAAAGGCGCTCAGCGGCACCTGGCCGCCGTTGGGAAAAGCCATCGTGGATGCGGCGCTGCCGTTGAACACGGCGCTTGCGGGCGATGAGCCGTTGCCCGTCACAATGGTGCTGGCCGCCGCGCCCGCGCTGTTTTTCGGCCCGGTGGAAAGCGAGGTGGACGACGTACCGCCGGACACCAGCCCCGTGCCGCCGCTTGAGGCTACCGCGCCGGTGCGGATATACAGATCGCGCAAGTCCTGCGGGCTTTTTTGAAAGCCCGGCATCAGTTCCAGCACCACGTGGTACTGGTTCAACTGCGTGAACATGGTGGAGACTTCGCGCTGGCCATAGGCGTCGTACAAGGTCTGATCGATGGTGTTGGGGGTGATGCCCAGGCGCGATGCGGTGTCGCGGTCATACGTCAGCGTGGCGCGCAAACCCTGCACCTGTTGATCGCTGGCTACGTCGGTCAACTCAGGCAGTTGCCTGAGCCGATCCAACATGCGGGGCGCATACACGTTCAGCTCGTCGGGACTGGGGTCTTCCAGCGTGTATTGGAATTGAGTGCGGCTGACGCGGTCTTCCACCGACAAATCCTGCACGGGCTGCATATAGAGGGTGATACCGGACACCTGGTCGAGCTTGGGTTGCAGCCGGCGGATCACGTCGCTGGCCCCGATCTTGCGGACATCCAGATCCTTCAAGTTGATCTGGATTCGCCCGCTGTTCATGGTGGTGTTGGTGCCGTCTATGCCGATAAAGGATGACAGGCTGGCGACGGCCGGATCTTGCTCGATCACCTTCGCCAGCGCCAACTGGCGGGCCGACATCTCACGGAAGGATATGGTCTGCGCCGCTTCAGAGATTCCCTGGATCACTCCGGTGTCCTGAATAGGGAAGAAGCCTTTGGGGATGTAAAGGAACAACAGAATGGTCAATGCCAGCGTGGCCACGGCCACCAGCAGCGTGAGGGTCTGGAAGCGCAGCACCACCTGCAGGGTCTTGCCGTATTGCTCGATAATCCAATTGAACCCGCGCTCGGAAACGCGGTAGAACCAGGTCTGCTCATGGTCCGGTTTGTGCTTCAAGAGCTTGGAGCACATCATGGGCGTGAGCGTAAGCGATACCACCGCCGAGACCAGAATGGTTACGCTGAGCGTCACCGCGAATTCGCGGAACAGGCGGCCCACGATATCGCCCATGAACAGCAGGGGAATCAGCACCGCGATCAGCGAAATGGTGAGCGAAACGATGGTGAAGCCGATCTGCGCCGACCCTTTAAGCGCCGCCTGCATCGCATCCTCGCCCTCTTCGATGTAGCGCGTGATGTTCTCGATCATGACAATGGCATCGTCCACCACGAAGCCGGTCGAGATGGTCAGCGCCATGAGCGTCAGATTGTTCAGGCTGTATCCCAGCAGGTACATAACGCCGAAGGTGCCCACCAGTGAAAGCGGCACGGCGATGCTGGGAATAATGGTGGCCGAGACATTGCGCAGGAAGAGGAAAATCACCATCACCACCAGGCCGACGGTGAGCATCAACTCGAATTGAACATCCGATACCGATGCCCGGATGGTGTTGGTTCGATCGGTCAGAATCTCCACGTGCACGTCGGAAGGCAGCGTCGCCGTGAGCGTCGGCATCAGCGTCTTGATGCGGTCCACCACGGAAATGATGTTGGCGCCGGGCTGGCGCTGGATGTTGACAATCACGGCCGGCGTATCGTTCCACCAGGCTGCCTGGCGGCGGTTCTCGATATCGTCCATGACCGTGGCCACGTCCGTAAGCTTGACGGGCGCGCCGTTGCGGTAGGCGACGATGAGCGACGCATAGTCTGCGCTCGAGAGCAGCTGATCGTTAGCGCCGATTTGATAATCCTGGTACAAGCCGTCGAAATTGCCCTTCGCCTGGTTCACGTTGGCCGCTGTGATGCCGCTGCGGAGATCTTCCAGATTCAATCCGTAGGAGGCCAGCTTGGTGGGGTTGGCTTGAATGCGCACCGCCGGTTTTTGACCGCCCGAAATACTCACCAGGCCCACGCCCGGCAATTGCGAGATCTTAGGCGCCAGCCGCGTATCGGCCAGGTCTTCCACTTTCGACAGCGCAATATTCTTCGACGTCAGCGCCAGCGTGAGAATGGGAGTATCGGCGGGATTGGTTTTGCTGTAGAGCGGCGGCGTCGGCAGGTCTGGCGGCAAAAACGTTCCGGAAGCATTGATGGATTGCTGCACTTCCTGCTCGGCGACATCGATATTCAAGTTGAGATTGAACTGCAGGGTGATGACCGAGCTTCCGTCCGAACTGGTAGAGGTCATCTGCTGCAAACCCGGCACCTGGCCAAACTGGCGCTCGAGCGGCGCCGTTACCGAAGAGGCCATTACGTCAGGGCTGGCACCAGGGTAGAACGTGACCACCTGGATTGTGGGGTAGTCAACCTCTGGCAGCGCCGAAACCGGCAGCTGTTTGTAAGCCACGGCGCCCGCCAGCAGAATGGCCACCATCAACAGCGATGTGGCTACCGGCCTGAGAATAAACTCTCGAGACGGATTCACTGCTTCTTGCCTTGGCCCTTTCCGCCGCCCTGCTTTGTTGATCCGCCGCCCTGCTTCGTTGCCCCAGTCGAACCTGCCCGGCCTTGCTCGCCCGGGATTTGCGCGGTGACTTTCAGGCCTTCCTGCAGCTTATCCACTCCCGTCATCACCACTTCATCGCCCGCAACCAGGCCCGAAGTGACTTCCGTATTTCCGCCTTCTGAAGTGCCCACGGTAATATTGCGGACCGTGACCGTGGAATCGGGCTTCACCAGGAACACATACACGTCGTTGGTGGAGCGTTGGATGGCAGCATCCTCCAGAAGCACCACGCCGGTCTTCAGCTGCACCAGCAGACGCGCGTTGACGAACTGGTTGGGAAACAGTTCGTAGTGCTTGTTATCGAAATCGGCCCTCATCCGCACCGTACCGGTGCTCTGATCGATCTGATTGTCGATGGTGATAAGCTTGCCCGAGGTGATTTTCCGCGCATTGGAGGCATCCCATGCGTCCACGGTCAGAGTCTGACCAGCCCGCATTTTCTGAAGTACCGCCGGCAACTGGTCTTCGGCGATGGGGAATATTACGCTGATCGGCTCCATCTGCGTGATCACCACCAGACCATTGCTATCGCTGGCGTGGACAATGTTGCCGGGGTCCACCAGGCGCAGGCCCACGCGCCCCGCAGTAGGGGCGGTGATTCTGCAGTAGATCAGGTTCAACTTGGCGCTATCGATATTTGCCTGGTCGCTCTTGACCGTGCCTTCATCCTGTTCGACAGTGGCCTTCTGCGTGGCTAGTTGCTGTTCGGGGACGGCGTTCTGTTTCACCAGCGTCTCATATCGCGCCAGGTCGACACGCGCATTGTTGAGCGCGGCGATGTCTTTTGCCAACTGCCCCTCCGCCATTTCGAGTTGCACCTGGTAAGGCCGCGGATCGATCTCCATCAGCAGTTGGTCCTTCTGAACGTTGTCGCCTTCCTTGTAGAGGACATTCATCAGCTGGCCGTCCACACGCGATTTAACGGTGACGGTGTAGATCGGCGTAACCGCGCCCAACGCCACATCGTAGACGCCGATATTGCCCTTGCGGGCTCGGGTTGCCACCACCGGGACGGCTCCGCCACCGCCGCGGCCGCCTTTCTTACCGCCGCCGCCCCCGGTAGTAGTTGACGCCGGCGGACCCGACGAGCCCATCATTGACTTAATCTTGGGCCAGTACTCGTATCCGGCCCAGCAGAGCAAAACCACCACCAGTATCCACAGCCATTTCAGTTTCGAGTGTGGTTTGGGTGGGAGAGCCGGAGGATTAACGGCCGGGCTGGCGGGCGGTCGGGCAATGCCTGCGGCAGGGGGCTGCGCAGTAATAGGTGGAGCAGGGGGTGAAACAGGGCGATCGATCATGACTGGCGGTTCATCAACTCTATTTTAAGCTGTTCGAATAAAATCAGCCTTTTCAACGGCGTGAACTTTCATACAAACGGCAAGGCGGTAGAGTCAAGCGTTGGACATAACGGAAAGGCGACGCGGCGGGCCGGTCCCGTTACCGGCCCTTTGGAGCTAACCTCTCGGGGTGGAGCTAATCAATGGGGCTAGCTTGAGCTAGCTATAGCTACTGAGCCGCAACCTTTCCTCGCAGCACCATGATCGATGCCTTGGGAATCTGGTAAAGCGCATCCGGGCCGCCGGTGATCATGGTCTTCGAGGCGGGGCCATCAGGCTCCGGATGACCCGTGGCTGCGTCGCCGTGCCATTGGTACTCCGCACCGCTCAGGCTGATCCGGTCCAGCATGCCCGTGAAATAGCGATTGTGCTTTGTCTCCTGGTCGGCGAAAACCATTTTGACGGAGTGATCGTTGTCGTGATCCTTATTGACCAGCATCACTGACCATTGCCCATCCGGCCGCTCCACGGCATAGGCCGATACCAGCAGGTTCCCGTCGGCGTCCTTCACATCGCTTGAAACCTTATAGAGCTTGTGCATCCGATCCACCGGCTGCACCCACTCCCTGGTAATCACCTGCGCCGCCAGATACTGCGGCGGATAGGCTCTAACCGTGTAATTGCGATCTAACATGAGGAAGTTGCCGGCGTTGCCGCCCGGCGATGGAATGTAGTGGAAAAAGTAAGTACCGCCGGCGCCTCCGGTCATCATCGATCCAACGTAATCCGCCAGCCACAAGCCCGCCTTCAGGTCGCCCGGGCCGGCCCCGCCGCCAAAGTTGCCCTCCGTCATGAAAAACGGGATACCCGGCGGTAAACCGTTGTCCTTCCAGACTTGGATAATGTGGCTCACGAACTCCGGCTCCTTGTACAAATCGCTCCATTGCGTGCTGGCGCGCCGGCCCAGAAAAGGATAGTGCTCGAAGGAGAAGAACGTGAAGTCGCTCAACCGCCCGTGCGCTTTGAGGTAATCCACAAACCGGCCCAGGAACGATGACTTGCCGTTGGCATCCGGCCACATCTCCACGTCCTCGAACGTCCCCTCGAAGGCCGGCCCGCCCAGCTTCGCCTCCGGCACCAGCTTGTGAATCGCCTTGGCGAATTGCACGTACAGCGTGGCATAATCCTCCGGCATGATGTGCTTCCCGTCGGCTTCCTCCCCCATCTCGATCCACGAAATCGGGTAGTGCCGCTTATAGAGGTACGCAATCTGGTTGGCCGCATCCTCCGGATTGGCATATATCAGCGCGATCGGCACCATGGCGGGCAGCCCGCGCGTGACGCCGCTGGTAAAAAACAAATCGAACCCAATCTGATCGCCCACCGATTCGTCCAGATCCGAAGCCGAAGCCCACGGATCCACTGAGGACGCAAAGGTAACGGTCTGCTCCCGGCTGGGCGCATGCCTGGTCAGATCGGTGAACTCGCCATCCGGCCCAACCTTCCCGACGAACACTTCATTGATGGCGTAGCCCACGCAATTGCGCTTGTCGGACGAGCCGTGCGTGTCGCAGGTGTTGGAGGATTCCGTCATCCAGATGCGCAGATATCTCACCGGAATCGTCCACGAAACCAGCTTGTGCGTGACCGTCCCTCCCTTTCCTCCCGCGAACGTCCCCATCGGAAAGCTCTTCCACGTGCCCCATGTGTTTAGATAACGCGGATCCCCCTCCGTGCCCGTGCCGTCAAACAAGGGCTCCACCGGGCCGGTCCAGAATTGAACCGCGTACTGGCGCGCATAAGGGTTGGTCCAGGAAATCCGGATGGCGTTGATGTCTATCTTGGCGCCCAGATCGATCACGATCCACTGCGGGTGCAGCGAATCGTCTTCGCCCGTGAAGGTCTTAGCCAGGTATGGATTGCTCTTCCAGAATGAATTCGGATCGCCGTCCGTCAGCTTCGACCATGCCTCACCGCTGCCTCGGGTCGTGCCGCGATGCGGCAGCGGATACGCCCAGGAATGCTTGATCGGCTCTGCGCCCGGTTCGGCGCTGCCCACGAAATAGCCCTCCTGTTTGGCTGCATTGCTCCATGTGCCCTTCGGGTTCCAGTGCCACGCCTCGATATGCAGTTCCGTGTTCTGGCGATAGCTCACGGTTTGCCACCCGGCGCCCAGAATCTCCTTTAGCGGCTGCCCGCTCAGGATCGTCTCCACGTGCTTCTCCACTTCCGCCCGTGTGGCTTTGTGAGGCGGCGCGGTTGCATTGGCTCCGCGGCCCCCGCCCGGAGCCCGCAGCCGATCGATAGCAGCACCCAGTGCGCGAAATGGACTGAACGAATTGGCGACGTGTGACGGCGCCGCGTCCACAACGATATTCTGGCCGGCGGTTGTTCCGGTCTGCCAGGCCACGGCGGCCGGCATCCCCAGAAATGCGCCAGCCGCAATACAGATTCCGACGAAGCTTTTCTCCATGACCGATCCTCCCCGATCGCAATTCGCTTGAAATCTTCCCGTTCGAGGCTATCATGATCGTGGCAGGCTGCTGCAGGTGATTTTCGGGAACCTCCACCTGCTTGTGTGCGTTTCCTCTTCCATGGGTAGCTTAGCTGCCGACCTGGTCTATGCCGTTCGCATGCTCCGCAAGAACCCCGGTTTCGCGGGCATCGCCATCGCCGCATTGGCCTTGGGCATCGGAGCCAATACCGCCATCTTCACGGTGGTGGATTCGGTGCTGTTGAAGCCTTTGCCATATTCCCAGCCGGACAGCATAGTCAAGGTCCACCGCCAATTTCCGAACGGTCGCGGCGATTCCACATCCATCCCCAAATACATGGTCTGGACGCACAACCAGGTCTTCGCAGCCATGGCGCTGTATGGCCAGTCCGGTCCCGGCATGAACCTGGGCAGCGATGGCCGGCACGAACAAGTCAAAGTCCTCAGCGTTTCCCACGGGTTCTTCCAGGTGTTCGGAGCCTCGCCAATTCAGGGGCGCGTGTTCACGCCTGGTGAGGACGTACCCAACGGCCCGGACCTGGCCGTGATGAGCTTCCATTTTTGGCAGCGGCGCTTCAATGGCGACCCGGCCCTCGTGGGCCGCGCCATTCTCTTGAATGGCGTACCGTACACCGTGATCGGAATTCTTCCGAGGGGCTTTGAGTCCGATCCGGCGGCGGACCTGTGGCTTCCGATGCGTGCCGATCCCTACAGCACCAACCAGGGCAACTATCTGGCAGTTGCCGCCCGCCTGAAGCCGGGTGTCACTCTCTGGCAGGCTCGCGCCGCCATGAAAATTGTGGGCGAGGAATTCCGCCGCGCCAATCCCAAGTGGATGGACAAGGCGGAAACTGTTGGCGTGACACCCATGCAGGAGGCCGTGGTCGGCGAAATCAGAACCACCCTGCTGGTTCTGCTGGGCGCCGTGGCCTTCGTGCTGTTGATCGCCTGCGCCAACGTGGCCAATCTTCTGCTGGCCCGGGCGGCCGTGCGCCAGCGCGAGATGGCGGTTCGCGCAGCGGTGGGCGCAAGCCGGTGGCGCGTGCTCCGCCAGCTTCTCACAGAGAGCGTGCTGCTTGCCGGCATCGGAGGAGCCTTCGGGTTCGGCTTAGGCTCCTGGGGCGTTCGCGCCCTGTTATTGCTGGTTCCGGTAGATATTCCACGCATGGCTGCCGCCGACGGCATCTCAACCGTGGCGCCGCCGCTCGATTGGCGTGTCGCCACGTTCACCATAGGCATCGCCTTGTTGACCGGAATCCTCTTCGGTCTGCTGCCGGCCTTCCATATTTCCAACCTGGATCTGGCTTCAAGCCTCAAGGAAGGCGGCGGCCGGTCCGGCACCGGGCGGCGTCAGAATCTGGCGCGCAGCATTCTGGTAATTGCCGAAATCTCACTGGCGCTGGTGCTTCTGGTAGGCGCGGCGCTGATGATCCGCACCTTCAAGGGGCTGAGCGCCGTGAATCCCGGCATTGACACGCACCACATTCTGACCATGGAGACCTCCATGTCCGGCAGCTCCTATTCCACCACTACCAAGGTTTACGGCTTTAGCAAACAGGTGGTCGACCGCATCGAAGGCCTTCCCGGCGTTGAGGCGGCGAGCATGACGGTGATGCTTCCGGCGGTAGGCAACGGCGGAATCGATCTGCCGTTCAATATCGTTGGGAAGGCGCCGGGGAAGGGTGATCAGTACAACGGCGAAGAGCAATACCGATGGGGCTCACCGCACTATTTTCAGGTATTCCGGATTCCGCTGCTGCGCGGGCGCGTGTTCCGTGAGACGGACACCGGCAACTCTCTCCCCGTGGTCATCATCAACGAAAAAATGGCCAAACAGTATTGGCCCAAGGAAGATCCCGTGGGACAGGTGATCATCATCGGCAGGGGCCTGGGGCCGCAGTTTGACGACCGGCCGCGGCAGATCATCGGGGTGGTTGCAACCACCCATGAAACCGGCCTCGCCAACGGTGCTCAGGGAGTGATGTATCTGCCGCAGAGCCAGATTCCGGACGGTCTCACCAGCCTGGCGAACAGCGTGATCCCCATGGCCTGGGCGGTGCGGACCGTGGGCGATCCCATGGGATTGCGCGCCGCCGTCGAGCATGAGTTTCGCACGGTCGATTCTCTGATCACCGTTTCCAACCAGAAAACCATGGAGCAGGTCTTGGTGAAATCCATGGCCCGCCAGACCTTCAACATGCTCTTGTTGAGCATCTTCGCCGGCGTCGCCCTGCTGCTGGCGGCCATCGGCATCTACGGCATGATGTCTTACTCGGTGGAGCAGCGCGTGCAAGAGATCGGTATCCGCATGGCGCTCGGATCCAGCCGCGGCCAAATGGTGCGCCTGGTCATGGGCCAGGGAATGCGGCTCGCGGGCACGGGCGTGGCGCTCGGCCTGGCGTTGGCTTATGGGGTGACGAAGTTGCTGAGCAGCCTTTTGTTCGGAGTGAAGCCCGGGGATTTCGCGACGTTCGCCGTGGTGGCCGTGGTGCTCACGGTTGTCGCCTTGCTCGCCAGCTACGTCCCAGCCCGCCGCGCGGCCTCTATTGACCCCAGCCGGGCATTGCACGTTTAGCTTCTCCGGTAACTTCCATTCCCTGGCCCCCGCCCTGGCCCCCGGCCCTTGACCCCCGGCATCCGGCCCCCAGGCGGTGCGACAATGAGACTCGAAGGGTTAAGCATAATGTTGGAGAGGCCGGTGAGAACGCTGCGGTTATTATGCCTGCTTGCGCTGGCGGCCGGATGGGCCCACGCGGCCGATACGGATGAGTTCTTCGAGTCCAAGGTGCGCCCCATCTTCGCGCGGAGTTGTTATGGCTGCCATACCGATGCCCGCTCGGGCGGACTACGCCTGGACTCGGCTGAGGCAGTCGCGAAGGGCGGTAAATCTGGTCCGCCGATCGTGCCGGGCAAGCCCGACGAGAGCCTGCTGATCCAGGCGATCCGCCAGACGCACGAGCGCATCAAAATGCCGCCGGGGGGCAAACTCAAGGATGAAGAGATCGCGGCCATCGTCCAATGGGTGAAGGCCGGTGCCGTGTGGCCCAAGGGTTCGCCGGTGCAAACTACGTCCGCCAGCCCGCCTTATGTGATCACGCCTAAGCAGCGCGCTTTCTGGGCATTCCAGCCGGTTCAAAAGCCGGCGGTTCCGCCTGTAAAGGACAAGCCCTTCGTTCGAAATGCCCTGGACAATTTCATCCTGGCTAAACTGGAAGAAAAAGGCCTCAAACCGGCGCGGCCCGCTGATAAACGCGTTCTCATCCGCCGCGCCACCATCGACCTGACGGGTCTGCCGCCTTCCCCGGAAGAGGTGGATGCCTTCCTCGCAGACCACTCGCCCAACGCATTCGCCGCCGTTGTCGACCGGCTGTTGGCCTCGCCGCACTATGGGGAGCGATGGGGCCGCTACTGGCTGGACGTCGCGCGCTATTCAGACGACAAGCTCAACTCTACGCAGGAGGAGCCGTACCCGAATGCCTTCCGCTATCGCGACTGGGTGATAGCGGCGTTTAACCGCGACATGCCTTACGACATGTTTGTCAAAGCGCAGATTGCGGGCGACCTGCTGAAATCCGACGACCCACTTCAATTCCAGCCCGGCCTGGGTTTCTATGCGCTAAGTCCCGAAATGCAGGATGAGCGTGTGGATGCTACCAGCCGGGGTTTTATGGGGCTCACCGTCGCCTGCGCGCAATGTCACGATCACAAGTTCGATCCCATTCCGCAGAAAGACTACTACTCGATGCAGGGAATCTTCTCCAGCTCCGAACTGCATCAGGTGCCGCTGGCGCCGAAAGATGTGGTCGAGAAGTGGGATGCCGAAAAGAAGGCCATCGACAAGCTGCAAGAGCGGCTGAAGGATTTCGTCGCCCAACAGACTGACCAGTTGGGCGCCATCCTCGCCGGCCAGACCGCGCGCTTTCTGCTGGCTTCGCGGCAGTTGGCGCCCGCCGGCGACCTGGATCGTGAGACACTCGACCGCACCGCGGCCTACCTCTCAAACCCTCGCAAAGATCATCCGTTCCTGAAGCACTGGTTCGAACTGGCGGCTAAAAACGCGGCGCCCGCGGAGTTCGAAGCCGCGGCCCGCGAGTTCCAGGCGAAAGTTGAAGAGGTGAACGAAGAGAAGCACCGGGTTGACGAGAAGAACAAGATCAAGCTGGGGCTGAACCCCTCCCGCAATACCGAGAGCCAGGCTGAGCTCTTCTCGCTGACCATCGACCAGTACAACCTGTGGCGCGACCTGTTCGCCGAATCGCGAAAAGACGCGGGCGGCGCCCTCAGGTCACCGGACGGCGTCTTGTATTACGGCACCGGCAAGATCGATCGCTTCCTGAGCGGCGAATGGAAGCGGCGGCTGGAATCCCTGCGCCAGGAACTGGCTGACCTTAAGAAGGCGCTACCGCCGCAGTATCCGTTCCTGCAAACCATCCACGACAATTCGAACCCGCGCGACATCCAGGTAGCCATCCGCGGCGACGTCAACAATCGCGGTGAGGTGGCGCCGCGCCATATGCCCATGATCACCTGCCAGGGCGAGCCGCAGCATTTCTCTAAGGGCAGCGGGCGTCTGGAACTGGCGGAGGGAATCGCCGCTCCTGGCAATCCGCTGACGGCCCGCGTGATCGTCAATCGAATCTGGCTGCATCACTTCGGGCGAGGCATCGTGGAAACTCCCAGCAATTTCGGCAACATGGGGGCGCGGCCCTCCAACCAGGAACTGCTGGATTACCTCTCGGCGCGCCTGGTGGAAAACAAGTGGTCCATCAAGTCGATCCATCGCGAGATAATGCTGTCCGCGGTGTATGCGCTGAGCTCTGAGGACATTGCGGCCAACGATGCGGTGGACGCGGACAACCGGATGTTGTGGCGGGCCAACTGGCAGCGCATGGATGCTGAGACCATGCGCGACTCCCTGCTGTTTGTTGCCGGCAACCTGGATTTGAAAGCTGGCGGACCGCCTGTCCCGATTGACGAAAAGAACAAGCGGAGAACGGTTTACGGATTCGTCAGCCGCCGCAAGCTGGACTCTATGCTGGCCCTCTTCGACTTTCCGAATCCGAACAGCACGAGTGAGCAGCGCGTGGTTACGAACGTGCCCCTGCAGCGCCTCTTCATGATGAACAGCACGTTCGTGGAAGAGCAGGCAGCCGGCCTCTCGAGCCGGTTGAGCGGCGACGATGCGCAGCGGATCCGGCAGGCGTGCCGGTTGTTGTATGGGCGCGCGCCCTCGGCTGAGGAGTTGCGGATGGGGCTGGCATTCGTGGGCAAGAGCGGTTGGAAGGAATATGCGCGCGTGCTGCTGAACACCAATGAATTTCAGTGGGTGAACTAGCTAGCTAGGGGACATTCGATGACTCGACGAGAATTACTCCACACTATGGGCGCCGGATTCGGCATGGTCGGTTTTGGTGGAGTCGCGGGTGCCCAAACGCCCACCGATCCGCTGCTGCCTAAGTCTCCGCACTTTCCGGCCAAAGCCAAGCGAGTCATCTACCTGTTCCTGAACGGCGGGCCGTCACAGGTGGACACCTTCGACCCCAAGCCCAAGCTGGACGAGTACCACGGCAAGCCGATTCCCACCGGGAACCTCCGCACTGAGCGCAAGACCGGCAATCTGCTGAAATCGCCTTTCACGTTCAAAAAGTACGGCCAGAGCGGGCTCGAGATCAGCGAGATCTTCCCCAAACTCGGCGAATGCGCCGATGACCTTTGCATCGTGCGGTCCATGTACACCGACCGGCCCAATCATGAGCCATCGCTCTTCATGTTGAACAGTGGAGAGAAACTTCCGGGCCGTCCGTCGATGGGGTCGTGGGTGACTTATGGATTGGGCACCGAAAACCAGAACCTGCCGGGATTCGTGGTGCTCTGCCCCGGTTTGCCGGTGGTGGGCCATCAGCTTTGGAGTTCGACCTTTCTGCCGGCGGTCTACCAGGGCACCTATATCAATACGGAAGAGAAGGACACCGAACGCCTCATCCAGAACATTCGCAACAAGTCGCTGACGCGCGAGCAGCAGCGGGGCGAACTGGATCTGCTGGCATCCCTCAACCGCCTGCACCTGAAACAGCAGGGAAGCGACCCGCAACTGGAGGCGTCTATCCAATCGGCCGAGATCGCTTTTCGCATGCAGGCCGAAGCGCCGGAGGCTTTTGATATCACCAGGGAAGCGGAGAAGACGCGCGAACGCTACGGCGACAGTGATTTCGGCCGCGGCTGCCTGATCGCGCGACGCCTGGCCGAGCGCGGCGTGCGCATGGTGCAGGTCTACTTCGGCAATTTTCAGCCTTGGGATAACCACGACGACATCCAGATTCACCGTGCACTGGCGGCTCAGGCCGACCCTGCGATCGCGGCGCTGCTTCAGGATTTGAAAGCCAGCGGGATGCTGCAAGATACCGTGGTGCTGATTGGCGGTGAATTCGGCCGCACGCCGGCGGTTGAAGTCAGCGGCTTGATCAAAGTGCAGAACGGCCGCGACCACAACAATCAGGGTTTCAGCTACGTACTGGCAGGCGGCGGTGTCAAGGCCGGCCTGGCGTATGGCGCAACTGACGACTTCGGTTTCAAGGCGGTCGAAAAGCCGGTGCACATCCACGACCTGCATGCCACCGTCCTGCATCTGATGGGTTTGGACCACACGCGCCTCACCTACCGCTACAGCGGACGCGATTTCCGGTTGACGGACGTAGCCGGGACGGTAGTGAAGGACATCGTTGCCTGAAGGAACACGGTTGCCTGAAGGAACACGGTTGCCTGAAGGAACACGGTCGCCTGGTATTGCTTTCGGTGACGTATCGTCCGCCGCGCTGTAGAATAACTTCTACATGGATTGAAGGTTCGAATGCCTGCGTCGCGGCAGTCCGCGGCAAGGAGGATGGTCAGTATGATGACACGACGCAATGTATTAGCGGCCCTGGGCGCTTTGGCGAACACTATGGGACGGGCGGCTGACCGGCTTCCCGCCAACCAGAACGTCAAGTGGGGATTGGGCTCGAACCTCTGGAATTCTTTTAAGGGTTCGAAGTTTACCGACATCCTCGACGTGATGCACGACACCGGGTTTATCGGCCTCCGGTTGACGCAGTTCCCAAAAATTCTCGAGACCTACAGCATCACCACCGAACAAATGGAAAAGGAGGTTTCCAAGCGCGGGCTGCACGTGGTGACGATTTCGTTCAACGCCCCGGCGCAGGACGCGTCCAAACGCAAAGAGGTGCTGGACAGCGCCAAGGTCGCGATGACCTTCCTCAAGAATTTCGGTGCGGAGCGGCTGGTGGTATTCTCGCCGGGCCGGAACGCGGGCGCGGCCAGCCCGTATCCACCAGCAGACGCTTTCAAGACCATGTGCGAGTGCTACAACCAACTGGGCGAACTGGCCGGCGAAATGGGCTTCAGGGCGGGCCTGCACAACCACCTGGGGCAGATGGTGCAGAACGAGGACGAACTGGACCGGTGCATGCAGATGACTGATCCCAAGCTGTTCTGGCTGTCCCCCGACACTGCGCACCTTCACCTGGCGGGCATGGATGCCGCCAAGATACTGGACCGCTACAAGCACCGGCTGATGCTGGCGGACTACAAAGACGCCAAGCGGGGCACCGGTAACTTCGTGCAGAACATCTACGACCTCGGCGATGGGGAGGTGGACTTTCCCGCCTGCCATCGCGCGCTAAAGGCGGCTTCGTTCAAGAACTGGCTGATTGTGGATTTGGACATTGCCCGCCAAGGTCCGCGCGCCAGTTACGAACGGTGCGGAGCTTATGTCGTCAAAACGCTGGAACCGATTTATGTCTGACATTTCACGCCGAACCTTCCTCGGAACTACGCTCGCTGCAACCGCAGCCGCGACCGCCGCGGCCGCCGACTATCGCATCATCGATTCTCACGTTCACACGTGGAAACACGATCCCGAGTTTCCGTTTGCGGAGGGACAGAAAGTTCCTGAGCGGGACGCTGCCCCGGAAACCCTGCTGGACCTCATGAAGGCCAACGGAGTTTCGAAAACCGTCATCATCCAGGTGATCTACTACCGGTACGACAACCGCTATCTGGCGCAGGTGCTGAAGAAGTATCCCAAGACCTTCAAAGGTGTGTGCCGCGTGGATCCACTGGACCCGGCGGCGCCGGACCACCTTTCGCAGCTCACCGGTCAGGGATTCAGCGGAGTGCGCCTGAGCCCGGGAGCCGGCGCCGCGGGCGACTGGTTCACAGGCGCGCTGATGCCGCCCCTGTGGAAGCGCTGCTCCGAATTGAAAGTGCCGATGACGGTGCTGGCCCCGGTGGGGCGCATGCCGGAGGTAGCTCAGTTGATGGAGAAGCTGCCTGAGATGACGGTGGTGATCGACCACATGGCCGATTGCCCCGTGAACCAGCCGCAGGAGCTTGAAAAGCTGATTGCCTTGCGGCGTTTTCCCAATGTGTTCGTGAAGATCTCCCACACGTGGTCGCTCTCGCACCAGCCGTATCCGTGGCTGGATTCGCAGGAATTGGTGAAGCGGCTGCACGCCGCCTTCGGCCCGCAGCGCTTGATGTGGGGCACCGATTGGCCGATCATCGAGGCCGTTGGGAAATATCCGCAGGCGCTCACGGTGGTCCGCGACGACATGAAATTCCTGAACGCCGACGATAAGAGCTGGATGCTCAGCAAGACCATCGAGCGCGTCTGGCCCTTCCCGGCGTAGCTGTTCTAGTTTGCCGCCTCGTACCGCCGCTTGACTTCCTTGCAGCCAAGTCCGATACTGCACGCAGATGCGGTGACACGCGCGAAGGAGGGTTGCCCTGTCTCGTCTAACCTTCATCCTGCCGATAACGGCCGTTTTTTGCTTATCAGTCGGCGGCCAGGAACCGCAAAGTAAACCACCCGCTGACACGTCCAGCATGTCTTCGGACGTGCACGCTCCCCTGTTCAAAGGCCCTAAGACTTTGGATGCGGGCGCCACCACCGAGCGCCTTGCCGGTTCGCTCCCCCGTACGGCCGCCAAATCCGACACGGTTCCGCACCGGAATTTTATTGACGATCAGGTCTTCGGCAAGATGGCGAAGGATGGCGTTCCCCACGCGCCTTTGTCTACGGACCAGGAATTTTTCCGCCGGGTCACGCTGGACTTGACCGGACGCATCCCGGCCGCCGTGGATCTGCGCGCATTTCTGGGCGACAACTCGCCCGACAAACGAGCCCGGTTGATCGACAAGTTGATCGGCAGCCAGGCCTTCGTAGACAAGTGGTCATACTTCTATATGGACCTGGTCCGCGCCAACGGCAAGATGGGCCGCGGCATCAATCTGTTCCACTACATGCTCAAAGAGAGCCTGGCATCGGATCGGCCGTACGACGATTTCGCCCGCTCCCTGATTGCCGGTTCGGCCAAGAGTAACTTCGTGGTGGCATCGGTCAATCCGATCGTCCGCGAGCACGTGGAAGGCAAGCCCGGACAGGAAGAGGGCCCCGATAATCTCCAAAAGGTTCAACAGACCGATACCCATGACGAGCTGACCATCTTATACGGCAGGGTTTTCCTGGGCATGAACCTCTCCTGCATCTCCTGCCATGATGGTGCCGCTCATCTGGAGAAGGTCAACGTTTACCTGGCCAAGAAGAAACGCACGGACTTTTTTCAGCAGTCCGGTTTCCTCGGCGACACTCGATACATTCCCCACGTGGAGCATACTGAAGCCGTCATGGGCCACTTCGTGGTGGATGACCTAGCCGCGGGCTACAACACGAAGGCCGACAGCATGCTGCGCATGAAGCGGCTGGGCGGACCCGGAACTCCGAAGTTTATTCTAAACGATGAAACCATTTCGGCGGAAGCGGAACCACGCGCCGAACTGGCTCGCATCATCACCAGCCACCCCCAGTTCGCGCGCGCCACGGTGAATCTATATTGGTCGAAACTGATGGGCTTCGGCATAGTGGAGCCGGTGGATGAATTCGACCTCGCGCGCCAGGATCCGAAGAACGTTCCCGAGGGATGGCCGCTGCAGCCTTCGCATCCGGAATTGCTCGATCAGCTGGCGGCCTATTTCCGCACCAACAATCACAGCCTGCACTCGCTGTTCCGGCTGATCTGCAATTCGAGCGCTTACCAGCTCTCGGCGCGATTCCCCGGCGAGTGGAGCGATAACTATACGCGGTATTACGCGCGCAAGTATGCCCGCATGCTGACCGCCGAAGAAGTGCACGACTCGATCACGATTGCGACCGGCCGGCCCGGCAGCTTCGGCGGCGCGCGAAAGCGAGTCACCGACGACGATGAGCCCGCCGGTCCGACAGTCACTATGGCGATGCAGTCCGCCATGCCGCGCGCCCAGGGTGAGCTCAAAAGCTTCCTGAACGCATTCGGGCAATCCAATCGCGGGACTCCAGCCAAGCCGTCGCAGGCTTCGCCTTTACAGCCGATCATGCTGATGCGGTCTCCGGTGGTAAATGACCGGGTGCTGGCCGCCAAGGATAGCCGGGTGCAACAATTGCTGGACAGCTACAAAGACAACGGCAAGGTGGTGGAGGAACTCTTTCTGTCGACCCTCTCTCGCGAACCGATGCCCGAGGAGAAGGCTCTGGCGGTTTCCTTCCTGGATCAAAACCGCGTGAATGGCGCACAGAACGTAGAATGGGCGCTGTTGAATCTGGTCGAGTTTCTTTATAACTTCTAATAGGTGGCAACTATGAATCGTCCCAGGACCGTGGGTGATCTGATCCCAACCCGCCGCGAGCTGTTGAAGTATGGCGGACTTGGCCTCTTCGGCGCTTCCCTTGAAGGCGTGTGGCCGCTGAAATTGCGAGCCGCGGAAGTCGGCGGCAAGACTCATCCACGCGCCACCGCCCGCAATGTGGTCTTCTTCGAAATCTCGGGCGCGATGAGCCACCTGGACACTTTCGACTTCAAAGACAACTCCGCCACCCCGAAAGACTTCGAGGTGCGCAAGATCGACACCGGCATCTATCTCCCGGTGAATCTGTTCCCGCGGATGGAAAAGGTGATGGGCCGCATCGCCATTCAGCGGTCGCTGGTCAGCCATGAGGAAGTCCATCTGCGCGGCCAGTATTACGTGCAGGCGGGGCGGCAATTGAACGTGGCCTTCGCACGTGAGATCCCATCGATTGGCTCGGTGGTGGCCGCCGAACTCGAGAAGTTCCGGCGCAGTTCCGACACCTTCCCCACCTATGTATCCTTCAATCTCGAAACCAACCTTGTAGGCGCGCTGGCCACTGGTTTCCTGCCGCCGCGCTTTTCGGTTTTTGATCTCAACGCCCAGGCGGCGCTCACCGGCATGTCGCTTGACGAGAAGGCCGTCGAGTTGATTGAGGAACGCTGGCGCGTGCTGACCAAACTTCGCGAAGTCCGCGGCAGTATGAGCAGCTACGGCCGCGACGTGGAGGCGTACGAGGATTTCAGCGATACCGCCAAGCGCCTGCTCACTGACTCGCGCTGGCCTTCCACGTTTAAGGTCACAGACCAGGACAAGAAACGCTACGGCAATACGGGCGTCGGTATTGCGAGTGCGCTGGCGCGCAACGTGCTTGCTCAGGATGCCGGCACACGCTACGTCCACATCTGCCAGCATGGTTGGGACCATCACCGGCACATCTGGGACAGGTCGCTTCCGGACAACCATTACAAACTCATCAGCGACTTCGACCCAGCCGCGGCAAGTCTGATCGAAGATCTCGCCGTCACGCCATCCAAGGCAACGCCGGGCAAGACGCTGCTGGACGAAACCCTGGTGGTGCTGATGAGTGAATTCGGCCGTACGCCTGGCCCGCTCAACCACATGGCGGGCCGCGATCACCACAAGTTCGTCTTCCCCGCGATGTTCGCCGGGGCCGGCGTCAAGGGTGGACTGGTGCTCGGCGCTTCCGACGGCGATGGCAGAACCTGCGTCGATACAGGATGGAAGCACAAGGTCCAGCCGCGCATCGAGAACGTGGTTGCGACCGTCTACTCGGCGCTGGGCATCGATTGGTCGAAGGAGGTTCGCAACCTGCCTTCGGGACGAACCTACACTTACGTAGATCCGCTCGGCGCGAACGGAATTATCCCCACGGATGAACTCTCGAACATTTACGGCTAGCGCATTCTGGTTCTTCTTCCTGACGGGCGCCGTCCTCTTCGCGGCTGAGCCGGGCATGGTCTTCATTCCGGGCGGCGAGTTTTCCCGCGGCCGCACCTATGACTGGCCGGATACCAGGCTGATCTGGTATCCCACTCCGCTTAAAGACGACATGCCGGTCCGCAAGATCACCGTCGACCCGTTCTATATGGACGAGGCCGAAGTCACAAACCAGCGCTATGCAGCCTTCGTGAAGGCCACTGGCCACAAGCCTCCTTACCAGTGGCGCAATGGAGAAATTTCTGCGGGAATGGAACTGCGTCCGGTGGTCAATGTGAGCTGGGACGACGGCGCGGCATTCTGCGCCTGGGAAGGAAAGCGTCTCCCGACCGAAGCCGAGTGGGAGCGTTCCTGCCGCGGTATCGCCGATGGCCACAGCTACCCGTGGGGCGACGATAAGCCCAACCCAAAGCTCGCGGTTTACGGCTTGGACAATGGGGCGCAGGACGTTTGTTCGAAAACCAGGAATTATTTCGGTCTGTGCGATATGATCGGCAACGTCTGGGAGTGGACCTCGGACCGGTACGGCCGCACTTACTACGAAGCCGCGCCGGCAAAGAACCCGCAAGGCCCCGCCGAAGGCCGTTACCGCGTGCTGCGCGGCGGATCATGGTTTGACACGCCCGACACTTTCCTCACCTGTTCTTACCGAAGCTGGGCCCGCCAGGCGGAGCGCAGTCCGACAATTGGATTCCGCTGCGTGAAGAATTTTCCCGCGACTCCGCTTGCGCGAACACGTCCCACGCGATAAGCTCAAGGCCATGTCGCGAAAGCCGCTATGGTTGTGCCTGATTTGCCTGTCTGGTTGGGCGCAGAATGTCATCACCCCGCCCACGGAGGCGCAGGCCGCGGCGCTTCGGGCCCTGGTCGAGCAAGCGCCGAAGCTGCCACTCGAGAGAACTCGCATCCAGGTTCAAGCGCCTGGTCCCGATTGGGAACTCGGTTATCCCTCGTCGGTGGCGATGGACGAAAAAGGCACCATCTACGTGCTGCAGCGCGGAGAGAAGGCAGATCCGGTGCTCGTGCTGAATCGCGACGGAAAAATCATCCGGTCGTGGGGCAAGGGGATGTACAAGATTCCGCACAGCATCCGCATCGACCCGCAGGGCAACATCTGGACCGTCGATTCATCGAGCTCGATGGTGTTGAAGTTTACTCCCCAGGGCGAGAAGCTGATGGAGATTTCAGTCGGCGAGCAGCCTCCGAGCCGGAATGCGGGCAAGGGTGACGGCAAAGCTCCCTCGCCAAATGGAACCAGCGATATTGCGTTCGGGCCCAATGGGCGCCTTTTCATTTCCGATGGCTACGGCAACGCGCGCGTCCTCGAATACACCTCCAAGGGCGAGCGCGTCAAACAGTGGGGCAGTGCCGGCACCGGACCCGGACAGTTCCGGCAGCCGCACGGTATCGCGGTGGACGATCAGGGCATCATCTACGTGGCGGACCGTCAGAACGGCAGGCTGCAGCGATTCGATCTCAACGGGAAGTACCTTGGCGAGTGGGACGATCTGGGCATGGTAACCACCGTGGTGTTCCGCGACGGGAACCTGTGGATCGGGACTCAGTTTCGCAACGAACCCACCGGGGCCGACGGTTGGCACATGAAGATTGACCGCAAGACCGGGAAAATCCTGGGCTACGTGGTCTCCGGCAATAGTCATCACGTCCTGAATGTGACGCACAGCGGGGAACTGCTGGCGGGCGCCAGACCGGACATCGTGTGGTGGTTCCACCCGGCGAAGTAATCGGCTCGTCGGCAAGTCAATAATGCAACCAACCCGGACCCGATACCGCGCCGCCGGTTTCCTCCTCCTGCTGGCCGCCGTCACCTACCTTGACCGCGTCTGCATTTCGGTCCTGGCGCCGGACATCGCCCGCGATCTCAGCCTCACGAAGGTTCAGATGAGCTTCGTATTTAGCGCCTTCGCCGTGGCGTACGCGGGGTTCGAAATCGTGACCGCTTGGTGGGGCGAACGCATCGGGCCGCGCCGCGTGCTCACCCGCATCGTAGCGTGGTGGTCCTGCTTCACTATTGGGACCTCTTTAGCCTGGAATTACCCCAGCCTGCTGGTCATCCGTTTCCTGTTCGGAGCCGGTGAGGCTGGCGCATGGCCCAACGCCGCCCTGGCCTTTTCCCGCTGGACGCCTGTGCGCGAGCGCGGCCGGGCGCAAGGCTTGTTCTTCGCCGCGGCCCATCTCTCGGGCGGCCTCACGCCGCTGCTGGTCGCCGCTCTGCTCCCCCTCATGTCCTGGCGAGCCATCTTTGCGGCATGCGGCACAGTCGGATTCTTCTGGGCTGCCCTATGGTTCCGTTGGTTCCGCGACGAACCGCGCGATCACGCTGGGGTCAACGCTGCCGAGGCGGAACTGATCGAGTCGGGACGTCGCATCGCCACCCACGAACACGGAGGGCCGGGCGCATGGCGAGCACTGGCCCGATCGTCCAACGTCTGGTTCCTCTGCCTGGCCTATTTCTCTAATAGCTACGGCGCCTATTTTGTGATGACCTGGCTGCCCACTTATCTGGCGGAGCAGCGCGGCTTTCAAAAGGAATCGCTCAGCCTGTTCTCCGGACTGCCCCTGCTTCTTAGCGTTTTTGGCGACCTCAGCGGCGGTGCGGTCACCGATTTCCTGACTCGCCGCTTCGGCCTCCGCCTGGGCCGCTCCGCCGTCGCCGTTGCCGGATATTCTGTAGCCGGTGCCGCCATGTTCGCCTCGGTCTTCTCCGCCACCAGCGTGATGGCCGCATCCCTCATCGCGGTGGCGGTTGCCGCCTCCATGTTTACACTGAGCGCGAGTTGGGCCGCGTGTATGGACATCGGCGCCGACCACACCGGCGTGCTGAGCGCCGCTATGAACACCACCGGACAGATCGGCGCCATTCTCAGCCCGGTTGTTACCGGTTGGGTGGTGACGCGCTTCTCCAATTGGCAGGCGCCGCTGCTCATCATGGGCGGCCTCTATGTGGCGTCGGCGATCCTCTGGATGTTGGTGGACCCCGGAAAGCGCTTGCCGCAGCGCGCGGAAGTGTCTTGACGAGGATCGATCTAGTTCCAAGCCATGCTGACCGGACGGAGAGTGGTGACCAGTTGCACCGCGAAGGTATTCGCCAGCGTGCCCCGAAGCCCTGGCCCCTGTTGAATTTGATAACCGACTTTCACCAGTTGATGCGCGTTAGGCCGAAAACCCAACGCGACCTCGTATATCTGGCGTCTTGGCCCAACGCTCGCGCGCGTGTAGGAAACCCGAGTGGCGGCGTACATTCTTGGACTGAGTGTGCGGCGTACGTCAACATAGCCCACAGTATGGGTGAACGTGGGAATGGCATGATACGTCATGACAAACCTCTGCCATTCGCCGGTCATGTTCCAATGACCTGTGCCCCAGGCGCCGTCAAGACCGTAAGCTGAGCCGGGCAGTTCCCTGGGTTTTGCCTCGCCTGGAAAGTAGTATCGGTTCTGCCGGTCCAGGTACGGACCCCGGTAGGCCGATGCTCCCACATCAAGCCCCTGCCGGATGGTGTATCCTGCGCCTCCGCTCCAATTGCCGTATTGGTCCCGATCGAAAATACTGCGGCGATTCGCCGGAGATGAGTTCACGAATTGTGCCCGTAAATCAACTCTTCCAAGATTCACTTCCGCCTCTGCGCCAGTCAGCCCGGCCGTCGTCACTCCCTTGGAATAGTATCCGTAGGAAGGGGGCAAATCGATGAGCGGATTTTCAGCGTCGTCGTAATGCAGCAGAAAAGACCCAAAGGCCGACGATAGCTGGCCGGCGCGCACAACCACCGAATACTTGTTCCAGATTCGTGCGTACGAAAGGTGGAGTTGCAGTAAGTCGCCACGGACGCCGTACCCCTGCGTGGAGAATTCTTCGAAGAAGTAGGGGCGTGAGTGGATTTGGAACGTGCCGGCAACCGTCCAGTGGCTGGTTATCTTAAACGTAGGATATAGCAGCGCGCGAAATCCGCCGGCCACCGGCCCACCCATCCTCGGAGCGGCCGACAGTTGGTGCGAGTAGGCCCCGGCTTCCGTCACTGTAGTCCGCAGTTCAAAGCCCGAGTCGGCCTCCTGGCACCATAAGGCCGATTGCGCAAGGGAGAACAGAAGCACCGTAAGTCTCATATGTTGATCCCTTCGACGGAGTGCGTCACGTTCGATTCCTGGCTGGCGGCCAACGCTTCCGCGAGCATAGCCATGGATGTAGAGTGGCTCGGGGTCGGGGCTCATGCCGCGGCGGTACGGGCGGTCCGATGTCATAGCGTCGTAAGCGTCAGCCACATGGACAATCCGAGCCGGCAGAGGCGTATCTGTGCCGTGCAATCCCTTCGGATAGCCGGTCCCGTCCCAATTCTCATGGTGCAGTTCGACGGTTGGCAGATACGCTAGAAACCCATTGACGCCCGCAAGAATCTGCCGCCCGATCTCAGGATGCTCTTGTATGACGGCGAATTCCGCGCGCGTCAGCTTCCCCGGATTCTGCAATACGCTGTCGGCGATCCCAATCTTTCCAATGTCGTGCAGCAGTGCGCCGATGCGAATCTCATCCAGGTCGCTGGCGGAGAAGTTCATGGCCTGAGCAATGGCGCAGGCATGCCCGCTGACTCTGCGGCTGTGCCCGGCGGTGTAGCGGTCGCGCGCATCAAGCGCGCTGGCCAGCGATTCCACGAACTCCAGATAGGCTCCGCCCAGCTTCTCCCTGCTCTCGCGAATCGCTAGTGCTGCGGCACGAACTCGCCGTCGCGGCCGGACATGACTGCAATCGCGTTGGGGCTTATGACGATTGCCGCTGACATATTGGGGTGCAAGCGGCAATTCACAAATACGATTCCGGGCTTGGGAAATCCGACCGTGCGCGTTTGATCCTTTGAGTAATTGCCCAAGTCGAACGTCTTAGGTGCGGATAACGAAAAGACGTTGTGGAAAATCACGTCCATATTGGGGAATGAAACCGAAGACCCAGCCGGGATCAGGACCATGTCGGGGACGAACGATCGATTCCGCTGCTCGATGGTCGCGGTAGACAGGGAGTGTGCGGACGCGGCCGGCATCGACGGTGCCGACGGGAATTCATCGTCCAGGTAAATCGCCACATGGGCGCGCTCATAGGCTAGAGGATCCTCAATTGCGCCCGAACCCAGCTCTACCGTCCCTCCGCGCTGATACGAATCTGCCGCCGCCGTTACGGATCTCTTGGTGAGCTTATGCTCAATGATTATCCTGCCCTTGATGTCCGCGGCGTGTACGACGGCGAGACTTATGGCCAACATCAGAATTTGGCGTTCGATGCGGTGATGCATTCTATGGTTCCCCAGCCGGCTGCGTACTACTGTGGAGACGCGCCAATGAGCTCTTTCAACCTGCCTAAGAATACTTATCGGCAAATCTGCGGGAAATACGCGAGTACCGGATGAGTTTGACTAGCCGCGGCCGACCAGTGGCATTTTGGTCGCCATCAGCGTCATGAACTGGACGTTGGCGTCCAGCGGTAAATTCGCCATGAAAAGGACGGCCTCGGCCACATGCCGGACGTCCATGCGCGGCTCTACCATGATGGAGCCATTCGCTTGCGGCACGCCATCGCTCATCCGTTCGGTCATTTCGGTGGCGGCATTACCGATATCGATCTGGCCGCAGGCGATGTCGTACTTACGGCCATCGAGCGAGAAGCATTTGGTAAGACCGGTAATGGCGTGTTTCGTGGCGGTGTAGGGAACCTGGTTGGGCCGGGGAGCAACCGCCGAGATCGACCCATTGTTGATGATGCGGCCGCCACGCGGGTCCTGATCCTTCATGAGCCTGAACGCGGCTTGCGCGCAGAGAAAAGCACCCGTAAGGTTGACGTTCACAACGGTGCTCCATTTCTCGAAGGTCAGGTCTTCAATCGGAATGCCGGGCGCATTTGTTCCTGCATTGTTGAAGAGAACGTCCAGCCGGCCGAACTCTTCCTTGGTCCTGGCGAACAATTCATTAACCGCCTGGGGTTTGGCGACATCGGTGGCAACCGCCAGCATCTTGCCGCCGGAAGGGTTCGCCATGGCGGCAGTTTTCTCGAGTTCCGCAATACGGCGTCCGGCCAGCACCACGGAATAACCAGCAGACTGCAGCGCCAGGGATGCCGCTCGCCCGATACCACTGCCGGCGCCGGTGACTAGCGCAATCCTTGCTTTGATCGCCATTCGGTTTTGGTCCTCCCGCTCGAATCCCGTCGAGTCTGGAAAAGATATTGTGCCACGAAGTTAGACATTGCCGGATTCCGTGGGCGATATATACTGATCCTCGATGCGAACGATCACTATTTGCCTCCTGGCTGTAGCCTCCGCCACCGCGGCGTCGCAATACAGCGGCGAACTGATTTTTCAACCTGAGAAATGGCACAACCACTCGTCGTCGATCGTAGAATTGCCCAATGGCGACCTTCTGGCCTGCTGGTTCCACGGCTCCGGTGAGCGCACCGCAGACGATGTTCTGATTCAAGGTGCGCGCTGGAATCGCGCGGCCGGGAAATGGACCGAACGCTTTACCATGGCTGATACACCGGGCTTTCCGGAGACCAACCCGGTGCTCTTCCTGGATTCGCGCCAGCGGCTGTTCTTCATGTGGCCGTTAATTGTGGCGCACCGGTGGGAAACCGCGCTCATGAAGTATCGCATCTCCACCGACTACCAGCAGCCCGCGGGGCCTCCACACTGGGAGTATCAGGATAACATTGTCTTAATCCCGCAGAACATCGCCGCGCTCACCAGGGAATTCGCCGGAGCCGAGGCTGCCGGGCCAGGACCGCGCGCGGCTTACGCCAAACGGTTGATGGAGCATGCCGGGGACGAATACTTCTCGCGCATGGGGTGGTTCACCCGTACTCATCCGCTGGAGTTGCCGACGGGCCGCATTCTTGCCCCTATGTACTCCGATGGCTTTTCGTTCGGCATCATGGCCATCAGCGATGACCACGGCTACACATGGCGAGGCAGCCAGCCCATCGTGGGAGCGGGCTGCATTCAACCGTCGGTGGTTCGCAAGAACGACGGCACCCTCGTGGCATACCTGCGCGACAACGGCCCCCCGCCGAAGCGAGCGCACATCAGTTTCTCGAAAGACGACGGCGTCACCTGGACGCAGGCGCGGGACACCGAAATTCTGAACCCAGGCACCAGCCTCGAAGTGGTGCGGCTGGCCAACGGCCACTGGATCATGGTCTACAACGATCTCGAGCAGAAGCGCTACTCACTGGTGGCCGCCCTATCCGACGATGAAGGCGCAACCTGGAAGTGGAAACGCCACCTGGACGGCAGTCCAACCGCGCCCGGCACCAACGAGTACCACTATCCCTCGGTTATTCAGGCAAAAGATGGCGCAATTCACGTGACGTATAGCTATTTCGTCGCGGAAGGAAAGGCCATCAAGCACGTTCGCTTCAATGAGGATTGGGTGAAGGCGGGCGATTGACTGCCCCTTTTCGCACCGCCGCCGGCCACCTACCGCTGAATGCGAGCCGAACCGCCCTTGGCAAACGAGCGCACTTGTTCCAGCGTCGCCATCGTGGTATCGCCGGGGAAAGTGGTCAACAGCGCGCCGTGCGCCCAACCCAGCTTCACGGAATCTTCAGGCGATTCATTAGTCAGCAGGCCGTAAAAGAACCCCGAGGCGTAGCCATCGCCGCCGCCCACGCGGTCGTGAACGTCAAGCTCCACGGTCGGAGACTCGTACGTCTTGCCGTTGATCCACGCCACCGCGCCCCAGCTATGTCGGTTGGTGGAATGCACTTCGCGCAACGTGGTGGCGACCACCTTAACGTGGGGATGCTTCTTCGTAACTTTCTCGATCATCCCGAAAAAGGCGCTCGGATCGAGCTTGGATTTCGCCGCCACTTCCGGTCCCGGAATACCCAGGCCTTTCTGCAGGTCCTCCTCGTTGCCAACCAGCACGTCCACATTTTTCACGATGCGGTCCAGCACCGCCACGGCGCGCTCCTCGCCGCCTGAAATGCCCCAGAGCTTGGCGCGGTAGTTGAGATCGAAGGAGGTCACGGCGCCGGCGGCCTTGGCGGCCTGCATCGCTTCGATGATCACTTCGGCCGTGGTTGGGGAAAGCGCCGCGAATATACCGCCGCTGTGGAACCAGCGGACGCCCCCTTCGAAGATGGCTTTCCAGTCGAAATCGCCGGGCTTGAGCCGGGCCGCGGCTTCATTGCTGCGGTTATAAAAAACCACCGGCGCGCGCACGCCCAGGCCGCGGTCGCTGTACACGGCCGCCATGTTGGGGCCGGTGACGCCATCGTGCTTGAACTGCTTATAGAAAGGCTTCACACCCATCGCCCGAACGCGCTCGGCAATCAGGGCGCCGATAGGATAGTCCACCATGGCGCTCACGATGCCGGTATTCAGGCCAAAGCAGTCCGCCAGGTTAGCCGCGCAGTTGAACTCCCCGCCGCTCACGTGGATCAGGCATTCGGTGGCTTTGCGGAACGGAATGATTCCGGGATCCAGACGGTGGATCAGGGCGCCCAGTGACAGGAAGTCCAGCGCACCCTGCGGACGGATATTCAGGCCATGACTCATTCAATTCTCCACTTATCCACTGACAATTCCTCCACTTACAAAATAACTTCGTAGTGCTTCAGAATCTGGTCCCACTTGCCCTGCGCCTTCAGCAGCAGTTCCACCACTTCGCGCACGGCGCCCTGGCCGCCCGCGGCCTGCGTAACGTAATGCGCCAGCGGCTTGACCTCGGGCCTCGCATTGGCTGTCGCGATCGCCAGGCCAACGCGCCGCATCACCACCACATCGGTGAAATCGTCGCCAATATACGCGACCTCGCTGGAGTCGATTTTGGCATCCGCCAGAATCTCCTCGAGAATGGGAATCTTCTCCGTGTGGCCCTGGTACACATACTTGAACTTGACCTGTTTGGCGCGCTCGGCGGTGGCCGGCGAAACCCGGCCGCTGATCACGCCCCCGCCAATTCCCACGCGATTGAGCCACTGCAGCGCGATTCCGTCCTGCGAGTCGAAGCCCTTGGTCTCAGCCACGGTCATTTCCAACCCGGCAGCCGCCGGCACATTGTAGAGTTTGCCGTCGGTCAGCACGCCATCCACGTCCATCAACAGCAAGCGGATTCTGGATGCCAGTTGCGTAACGTCGCTCGTTCATACCGTATAGGTCCCGGACGATACCGTGCCGCCCTTGCCGGTCCAGTTGGTGTGGAAGAACTTGCCGCGCGGCTGGTCCACCCGTTCGTAGGTATGGGCGCCGAAATAGTCGCGCTGGGCCTGCAGCAGGTTGGCCGGCAGCCGCTCGCTGCGGTAGCCGTCGTAGAATGCCAGCGCCGTGGTGAATGCCGGAGCAGGCACTCCCGCCGTCACGGCCGTTGCAATCGCATGGCGCCACGACTTTTGGCAGCGCTCGATCACATCCCGGAAATAATCGTCCAGCAGCAGGTTGGTCAGGTTCGGATTCCCGGCAAACGCTTCCTTGATCTTGCCCAGGAAGGCCGAGCGGATAATGCAGCCCGCGCGCCACACCATGGCGATGCAGCCGTAGTTCAGGTTCCAGTGGTATTCCTTGGCGGCCTCGCGCAGCAGCATGAAGCCCTGTGCGTAGGAAACGATCTTGGATGCCAGCAGCGCCTGGCGAATGTCCTCGACGAAAGCCTTCTTATCGCCGTCAAACTTGAACTTTGGACCCGAGAGAATCTTGGAAGCCGCCACGCGGTCGTCCTTCATGGCGCTCAGGCAGCGGGCATACACGGCCTCGCCGATCAGCGTCACCGGCATACCCAGGTCGAGCGAACTGACGCTGGTCCACTTGCCGGTGCCCTTCTGCCCGGCGGTGTCCAGAATCTTGTCCACCACGTATTCGCCCTTCTCGTCCTTGTACGCCAGAATGTCGCGCGTGATCTCGATCAGGTAGCTGTCCAGTTCGCCCTTGTTCCACTCGGTCAGCACCTCGTTCATCTCCTCATTGCTCATGCCCAGCCCTTCCTTCATGAGCTGGTAGGCTTCGCAGATGAGCTGCATGTCGCCGTACTCGATGCCGTTGTGGGTCATCTTCACGAAGTGGCCGGCGCCGTCCTCGCCCATCCAGTCGCAGCAGGGTTCGCCTTCGGGCGTCCGGGCGCAGATCGCCTGGAAAATGTCCTTCACCAGCGGCCAGGCCGCCACGCTGCCGCCGGGCATCATAGAGGGGCCGAATCGCGCGCCTTCTTCGCCGCCGGAGACGCCGGTCCCGACGAACAGCATGCCTTTGCTCTCCAGTTCCTTGGTGCGGCGGATGGTGTCGGGAAAATGCGAATTGCCGCCATCGATGATCAGATCGCCCGGTTCCAGGTGGGGCAGAAGCGACTCGATGAAGTCGTCCACCGGCTTGCCTGCCTTGACCATCAACATGATCTTGCGCGGCCGCTTCAACAGGCCCACCATCTCTTCGATCGGAGCGGGCGCCAATAATGGTTTTCCGGCCCTTGGCGGCGTCGTTCAGGAATTCATCCACCTTGGAGACCGTGCGGTTGTACGCCACCACGGTGTAGCCATGGTCGTTCATGTTCAGGATGAGGTTCTGGCCCATGACTGCCAGACCGATCAAAGCGATGTCTGCCGTTTGTTCCATGATCTTGCTCTTATAGCATGCGGTAACGCCGGCGGTCTAGGTAGCGCCGGCGGTCCATGCCGCCGGTTCTTCAAGCAGCCGCCGCCGGTCCTTCGCGTAGCGCCGCCGGTTCTTCGCCCATCACCCGCCCATACGTACAATGTAAACAAGCAGTCCCGTGCTCAACCGCCTCATCCATACTATCGAGCGCCACCGAATGTTTCAGGCCGGCCAGTCCGTCGGCGTCGCCGTCTCAGGCGGCGCCGATTCCGTCTGCCTCCTCCACGCGCTTCTGGAACTGGCGCCAAAATGGAACCTGCGGCTTAGCGTCCTGCACCTCAACCACGGCCTTCGCGGAGAAGAATCCCGGCAGGATGCCGCCTTTGTCCGCGAACTCGCCGCCAGATTGGGTCTCCCGTTTCTGATTCGCGAAGCTGACGTAGCCGCGTCTTCGGGTAACCTGGAACAGGCGGCCCGCGCTGGCGCGGCTGGCATTCTTCCACGAAATGCTCGCGGCTGGCGATATGGCTCGCGTGGCATTAGGGCACACGCGCTCGGATCAGGCGGAGACGGTGCTTTTCCGTTTCCTGCGCGGGTCCGGCACCGCAGGCCTTGCGGGCATCCGTCCGGTGACATCGCGAGGGTTGGTGCGCCCGCTGATCGAAATTGAGCGCAGCCAGGTCGCGCAATTCCTGCTCGAACGCGGCCTCGCGTGGCGCGAAGATTCCAGCAACGCTACCTTGCAATTTGCGCGAAACCGCATTCGCCATCAATTGCTGCCGCAACTTGCTGCCGAATGGAATCCGGCCATCGGCCAGACCCTGGCCAACACAGCCGATTGGGCGCTGGCGGAGGAAGCCTACTGGGAAGCCGAGATCGATCGCCTGGCCGCCGAACATTTCACGGAAAGCCCCGGCGCCGTCTGCGTGCGCGCGGATGCCCTGGCAGCCCTGCCTCTGGCCGTCAGCCGCCGCCTGGTGCGCCGCGCGATGGAACGCGTGAAATCCAATCTGCGGGGTATTGATTTCGGGCACATTACAGCCGTTCTGGAGCTTGCCTCCGCCGGCGCCGGGAGCGGGCGAGTTCAGGCGCCTGAACTCGATATCTGCCGTTCTTTCGATTGGCTTCGTTTCGCACTCCGCCAGGATCCCACCCCGGACAGCGGCGGCTACCAACTGGCGGCTCCCGTTCCCGGCATCTTGCCGCGTGCCTGGTACCGGTCTGGCGATTTCCCTGGAACTGATTGAAAAAGCGGAAACTTTGGTAGGGTCAAATTACGTATATAATAGTGGGGTGGGTTGTCTCGACTGGCAGCGTTTGTCCGGTTCTCTGGAATTGCGGAACTGGAGACCGGGCGACCAGTACCAGCCCTTGGGCGGCACCGGCAAAGAAAAGATCAAGACGCTCTTTCAGCAGGCACGTATCCCATTATGGGAGCGTCGGCATTGGCCTGTCCTTACGGATGGCTCATCCATCGTTTGGGCAAGGCGTTTCGGGCCGGCGGCCGAGTTCGCGGCGGGTCCCGGCAGTAATCTGATTCTGAAGATCCGGGAAGTGTGGGCGCTGGAACCTGGCAATGGCGTCCGGGAAATGACAGCAGGGTGACAAATTCGGAATCGGTATCTTGCAGGGCGGCGTCTATAGTAATGAAGGGGCCGGTACGGAGGTTTCGTGAATTCTAACATCAAAACATTAGTTTTTTGGGTCATTCTTGTCGTGGTGGCGGTGTTTCTCTTTGCCGTTGTCAAGAGCGGCAATTCACCTAAGGAGCAAACTCTTACTTTCACCGAGTTCCTCGACAAGGTGAAGGCCGGTGAAGTGAAAGATGTCACCATTGCCGACCGCGACGCGCACGGAGCTTACCAGAACCAGAATACTGGCGGTTATCACACGCAGATTCCGGCCAACTACCCACAGCTCTTTGACCTTCTCAATGAAAAGAAAGTCAATATCACCATCAAAGACACCAGCACCGGCAACTGGATCTCGATTCTGTTGAATGCCTCCCCGTTCATCGTGCTGCTGGCCTTCTGGATCTTCATGATGCGGCAGATGCAGAGCGGCGGCAACAAGGCCCTGAGCTTCGGCAAGAGCCGCGCCCGGCTGCACTCCACGCAGCAGAAGAAGGTTACCTTCAAGGACGTGGCCGGTGTGGAAGAGGCCAAGGAAGAGCTGCAGGAGATCATCGAATTTCTCCGCGAGCCGCAGAAATTTCAGAAGCTGGGCGGCCGCATTCCCAAGGGCGTTCTGCTGATTGGCCCTCCCGGTACCGGCAAGACGCTTGCTGGCGCGCGCTATCGCCGGCGAGGCCAGCGTGCCGTTCTTTTCGATCTCCGGTTCGGACTTTGTCGAAATGTTTGTCGGCGTGGGCGCCAGCCGCGTGCGCGACCTGTTCGAACAGGGCAAGAAGAACGCGCCCTGCATCATCTTCATCGATGAAATCGACGCCGTGGGCCGCCATCGCGGCGCAGGCCTTGGCGGCGGACACGATGAGCGCGAGCAGACCCTGAACCAGTTGCTGGTTGAAATGGACGGCTTCGAATCGAACGAAGGCGTGATTCTGGTGGCGGCCACCAACCGTCCCGACGTGCTCGACCCGGCGCTGCTGCGGCCCGGCCGTTTCGACCGCCGCGTGGTGGTGGGCCGTCCCGACGTCAACGGTCGTGAGGCCATTCTGCGGGTGCACACCAAGAAGATTCCGCTGGGCGACAATGTGGAACTGTCCATCCTGGCGCGCGGCACACCCGGTCTGGCGGGTGCGGATCTCGCCAACCTGGTGAACGAAGCGGCGCTTAACGCCGCGCGGCAGAATCGCAAAGTCGTCATGATGATCGATTTCGAACTGGCCAAGGACAAGATCCTGATGGGCGCCGAGCGCAAGTCCATGATCCTGAGCGACGCCGAGAAGCGCAATACGGCGTATCATGAAGCCGGTCACGCGCTGGTCGCGGCCACGCTGCCGAACGCCGACCCGCTGCACAAGGTCACCATTATCCCGCGCGGCATGGCGCTCGGCGTGACCATGCAGTTGCCGATCGACGACAAGCATTCCTACAACAAGGATTACCTGCTGTCGCAGCTGGCCATTCTCATGGCGGGCCGCATCGCCGAAGAAAAGTACATGCACCACATGACCACCGGTGCGGGCAACGATATCGAGCGCGCCACGGACCTGGCCCGCAAGATGGTTTGCGAGTGGGGCATGAGCGAACTCGGGCCCCTGAGCTACGGCAAGAAGGAAGAGCAGATTTTCCTGGGCCGCGAGATCGCGCAGCATCGCGACTACAGCGAAGAGACTGCCATCCGCATCGATGAACAGGTGAAAAAGCTGGTCCAGGGCGGCTACGATACTGCCGCCGCCGATTTTGGAGAAGCACTCGGAGGCGCTGGTGAAGATCGCCGAGGCGCTGCTGGTGCGCGAGATCCTGGATGGCAACGAAGTGATGCAGATCGTCAACGGGCAGACTCTGGCCGCCTCAGGTCGAACCCCAACGACGACACGCAGCAGGTGATCCGGCCGGACGGCGGACGGCGCGTTCCCGGTCTTTCGGAAGGGGAGCGTCCAGCTCCGGCCTAGTGCGGATGAGTTACGGACAGCTCCCGAGTTTTCCGGTTTACCTGTTTGATATTGACGGCACTCTGCTCGATTCGGCCCAGGACATCTGCGGCGCAGTCCAGCAGGTGCTCGACACCACCGCGTGCGCGCCCGTTACCTTCGACTTTCTGAAGGGCTACATCGGGCGCCACCTGATCGACCTCTTCAGCGATATTTTCCCGCACTACACCCCCGAGCAGATCGATCAATTGATCGCGCAGTACCGGACATTCTACCTGGCCCGCGGGCACACGCGAACCAGCGTCTATCCCGGGGTCGCGGAAGGCATGGCCGCGCTGGGCGGACGCAAGGGCAGTGCCACTACCAAGGGCACCCCGACCACGCGCGCCGTCCTGGAGCAGTTCGGCCTGATTCAGTACTTCGATCACGTGCAGGGCACCGACGGTTTCCCATGCAAGCCGGCGCCCGACGTGATCTTCGCGGCGCTGGAGGCTCTCGGCGCCAGGCCTGAAGATTGCCTCTTCGTGGGCGATTCATCCGCCGATATGGAAGCCGGCCGCCGTGCGGGTGTGAAGACCTGCGCCGTGCGTTACGGTTACGGCAAAATCGAAGACCTCGCCCGCTTTGAGCCGGACTACTGGATCGACGATCTGCGCGCGCTGTCACCGCAACCCACGGCGGCAAATGTTCGCGGACCTGGCCAATAGCCGCGGAGCGCCGATCAGTGCCACAATAGAGACAAGGACCTCCTCTTCTTGCAATGACATCATCTATCAGTCCCGTGCGGGACATCGAAATGACCACGCTCGCGAACGGCGTGCGTGTTATCACCGAAGCCATGCCCCACGTGCGCTCGGTCTCCGTTGGAATCTGGGTCGGGGCCGGTTCGCGGCGCGAGACGCCTGAACAGAACGGTATCACGCACTTTATCGAACACATGCTGTTCAAGGGCACCACCTCGCGTTCGGCCGAAGACATCGCGCGCTCGGTGGATGCGCTGGGCGGCAACCTGGACGCCTTCACAGCCAAAGAGCTGGTTTGCTTCAACACCAAAGTGCTGGATCAGCACCTCTCAATCGCCTTCGACGTTCTGGCCGACCTGGTTTTGCATCCGATGTTTCGCGAGGAGGACATCGAGAAGGAAAAGGGCGTGATTCTCGAAGAGATCAAAATGGAGGCCGACAGCCCGGACTACCTGGTCCACGAGATTTTCTCCTCCAACTTCTGGAAAGATCACCCGCTCGGCAAGCCGATTCTGGGAACGCCACAGCACGTGAAGCGGTTCGACCACGCGATGCTTCAGGCTTACTACGATGCGGTATATGAGCCCTCTAACTTCGTGGTAACCGCGGCCGGCCATCTGACTCACGATGGTCTGGTGGAACTGGTAAAACAGCATTTCGAATCGCTGGGACCAGCCAGTCCCGCGGCGGCCGATCCGGTCCCCAGCACCCATGCGAGGATCGCGCTGCGCAACAAGAAATCGCTCGAGCAGGTGCATCTCTGTCTTGGCGTGCCTTCCTATCCGCTGCCGCACCATGAGCGGTACGCCTGCTACGTGCTCAACACGCTGCTGGGCGGCGGCATGAGCTCGCGGCTGTTCCAGAATATTCGCGAGCGGCAGGGGCTGGCCTACGCCGTGTTTTCGGAGCTGAATCCCTATCGCGACACCGGCTGTCTTTCAATCTATGCCGGCACCTCAGTGGAATCGGCGGGTAAGGTGGTGGAATCCATTACCAACGAATTCCGGCAGCTCAAGCAGGAGCCTGTGGTCGATGAGGAGCTGCGCCGCGCCAAAGACCACCTGAAGGGTTCGTTGATGCTGGGTCTGGAATCCACTGCCAGCCGCATGTCGAACCTGGCAAGGCAGGAGATGTACTTCGGCAAGTTCTTCACTATGGACGAACTGCTCGAGAGCATCGAATCGGTGACCGCCGCCGACGTGCAGCGCATCGCGCAAACGTTTTTCGACCCCAAGCAGATTGCTCTAACGATTCTGGGAAACCTGGAGAATTTCAAAATCGGACGCGAAGACCTGGTCTGCTAAAGCTTTTTCTCCGCTTACTCTGCGTTCAGGTTGTTTCTTCCTCAGCGCTTATCTCCGCGGCTCAGCGTCTCTGCGGTAAAATATGTAACTTCTATCAACGCCACCTAATCCAGTTTCTTCTGGAACCTGGCCACGCTCAGCCCCAGCACCGCCACGCCGTACACCACCATCGCCGCCATTTGCGGCCACAACACCGATACCCCAACGCCCTTCAAAAAAATCCCGCGCACAATCTCCATGAAGTAACGCAGCGGATTCAGATACGTCAGGTACTGCACCGCTACCGGCATGTTGCGGATCGGAAATGCGAACCCGCTCAACATGAAGGCCGGGGTCGAAAAGAAAAAGTTCATCATCATGGCCTGCTGCTGCGTCTGTGAAACAGTCGATAGAAACAATCCGGCGCCCAGCGAGGTCATCAGGAACAAAATGGCGGAGAACAACAGCAGCAGCACGCTGCCCCGGAACGGGATGTGGAACACCAGCAGCGCCACCGAGCTTACCAGCACCACGTCCAGCAGACCCACCGCCGCGAATGGCAGCGTCTTTCCGAGCATCAATTCGATCGGCCGCATCGGCGTCACCATCAACTGCTCCATGGTGCCGATCTCCTTCTCGCGGACAATCGCCAGCGCCGTCAGCATCAGGGTCACTGTCATGATGATGTTGGCCACCACGCCCGGCACGAAGTAATTACGGCTGCGCAGATCCGGATTGAACCAGACGCGCGTGTCGGCCTTTACGCTCGGGAATGTCAACGCCACCGGCGAATTCGGACTGCGCGTCAACACCCGTACCTTCTGCTGGCCCGCCATCACATCGCCCGAGAATTCCGCGATGATCTCCCCGGCGTAGCTCGATATCAGCGAAGCCGTATTCGAATTCGTGCCGTCCAGCAGCACCTGCACCTCGGTCGCGCGCCCCCGCTCTACATCGCGCTCAAAGCCCGGCAGCACCCGCACCACCGCTTGCGCCAGGCCGCGGTCGAGCGTTTGCTGCACGTCGTCTTCATTGCGCGGCATCGACACCACGTCGAACCGGCCCGAGCCTTCAAAGCGCGCGCGCAGGTCCCGGCTCAACGGAGAGCGGTCCATGTCCATCCATGCGATGTGCGCATGGTCCACGTCCAGGTTCACCGCAAAGCCGAAAATTAGCAGCTGGATCACCGGCGGCAGGAACAGAAGAACGCGCATGCGCGGCTCGCGCAGCGTCTGGATGAGTTCCTTGCGCATGATGACCCAAATCCGTTCCCACATAAAGTCACGCCACCTTTTGATTCACTTTGCGCGTCGCCAGAATGAAAATGATGGTTGCGAAGAGCGTCAGAAAACCCAACTCGCCCCACAAGACGCCGATCCCCACGCCCTTGAGGAAAATGCCCTTCAGGATGGTCACCACATACCGCGACGGCACGATGTAGGTGATCGCCTGAATCACCGGCGGCATGTTCTCGATGGAATACACAAACCCCGAAAGCAGAAACGCCGGCAGAAACGAACTCAGCAGTCCCAATTGGTACGCGGCCAATTGCGTCTTGGCTACCGCCGAAACGAAAACGCCCCAGAACAACACGCCCATCAGGTAGGCGCACACCGAAACCGCCAGCAGCGGCAGGCCGCCTCGCAGCGGCACCTGGAACACGAAGACCCCCACCAGCACCGCCATCACAGCATCCGCCAGGCCCACCACGAAATAAGCCAGCATCTTTCCCAGTACCATTTCGGCCGGCCGCAGGGGCGTCGAGAGCAGTTGCTCCATGGTGCCCATCTCCCACTCGCGCGCGATGGTGAGAGACGTCAGCAGCGCCGCGATAATCTGAAGAATTACAGCGATCAGCCCCGGCACCACGTAGTTCTTGGATTCGAGCGAGCTGTTGTACCAGACGCGCAGGCGCGCATCCACGGTCGCTCCGCCCCGCTCTCCGCCGCGCCGGTTCTGCATGTCCTGCCGCAGGCGCAGCGAGTAGTTCCGCACCAGGCCCTCGGCGTATCCCAGCACAATCGAAGCCGTGTTGGAATCGCTTCCGTCCAGCAGGATCTGCACCGGCGCCTCGCGTCCCGCACCCAGGTTCTTCGCATAGTCGCGCGGAATCACCACCCCCATCAGGATCTGATTGCGGTCGATCCCGCCTTCGATCGGCCCGTAGCCGTCCACCAACCCGCGAACTTCGAAATACCGCGAGCCCTGGAACTGCCGGATCAATTCACGGCTTTGCGTCGTCCGGTCCTGGTCATAAATTATGGTGGGGACGCGGTCCACGTCCAGGCTCAGCGCGTAGCCATACAGCAGCAGCATCATCACCGGAACCGCCAGCGCCATTGCCAGGCTGCGTGCATCGCGCGTGATATGGTGCAATTCCTTGATGAAGATTGCTCGCAGCCGCCGGTAGCTCATGCGGCTTTCTTTTCCTCGGCCTCGATCAGGGCCACAAACACGTCCTCCATGGATGGCTGAATCCGCTCCAGCCGCGCCACCTCGATCCCTTTGGCGGCCAGTGCCTGCCGCATGCGCGCCCCGGTCGCAGCCGCGTCGTCCACCGTCACATGCAGTCCCCCTCCAAACACCGCCACGTCCCGCACACCTTCAACACCTTGTAAGACGCCCATCGTCTTGAGCGGCTCCGGCGCTTCCAGGTTCATCAGGCTATGCTGCGTCAACCCATTCTTCAATTCCGCCGGCGTGCCCAGCGCGATCACCTTGCCGCGATACATCAGCGCCAGCCGATGGCAATTCTCCGCCTCGTCCATGTAGTGCGTGCTCACGAAGATGGTGTGGCCGGTCGCCGAAAGGTCGCGGATCAGATCCCAGAAAGCGCCGCGCGCAATCGGGTCCACGCCCGAAGTCGGCTCGTCTAAAAAGAGCACCGGCGGATCGTGCAGGATCGCGCAGCCCAGCGCCAGCCGCTGCTTCCAGCCGCCTGAAAGCGTACCCGTCAGGCTGTCCCGCCGCTCCGTCAGGTTCGCCATCCGCAGCACGTAGTCCTTGCGTTCCGCCCGCCGCTCGCGCGGCACTCCGTAGATCCCGCTGAAGAAATCGATGTTCTCCTCCACCGTCAGGTCGTCATACAGCGAAAACTTCTGCGACATGTATCCGATGTTGCGGCGGATCTCTTCCGGCTGCGTCGCCACATCCAAACCGCTCACGCGCGCCCGGCCGGATGTCGGCGTCAGAAGCCCGCACAGTATCCGAATGGCGGTCGATTTCCCAGCTCCGTTGGGCCCCAGGAAACCGAAAATCTCGCCCTGGGTCACCTGCAGCGAGACATGGTCCACCGCCACGAAAGCGCCGAACGCCTTCACCAGGTCATCCATCTCCACCGCCAGTTTTTCGCCGCTCATGCCTGCGCCAGTCCTTCCACCGCCTGAATCGTCTTGATGAACGCGCCTTCCAGATTGGCCGCGCCGGTTTCGCGTTTCATCACATCGGGCGCCGAGCAGCGGATCAGTTTGCCCTTGTGCAGCAGCCCCACGCGGTTGCAGCGTTCGGCCTCGTCCAGGTAGGCCGTGGTCATGAAAACCGTGATTCCGTCCTGCAGCAGTTGATACAGAATCGCCCAGAAGTCGCGCCGCGAAACCGGGTCCACTCCATTGGTCGGCTCATCCAGAAAAAGAATCTGGGGGCGGTGCAGCAGCGTGCACATCAACGCCAGTTTCTGCTTCATGCCGCCCGAAAGCCGCCCGGCCTGCCGCGCGCGGAACGGCTCCATGCGTGTCATGCGCAGTAATTGCGCCGTCAGGTTGTCGCGCTCCCCGCCTGCAATGCCGAACAGGTCGGCGTAGAAGACCATGTTCTCTTCCACCGTAAGGTCCTGGTACAACCCAAAGCGCTGCGCCATGTAACCGATCTGATCTTTCACAGCCCGCGATTCGCGCGCCACGTCATAGCCGGCCACGCGGGCGCTGCCTTCGCTTGGGTCCATCAAGCCGCAGAGCATGCGCAGCGTGGTGGTCTTTCCCGCGCCGTCCGGCCCCACAAGTCCAAAAATCTCGCCCCGGGCCACGGTAAGGTTCAGATGGTCCACCGCCACCAGCGCGCCGAAGCGCCGCGTGAGGTCGCGGGTTTCAATGATCGCGGAATTGCTGATCGTGGAATTGCTAATCATGGGGTTGCTGGCTTGCATCACGGCTCCAGCACGATTTCCGCATCCGCCGGCATGTTCGATTTCAGCTCGCGCCGCGGATTGTCCAGTTCGATCTTGATGCGGTATACCAGCTTCACCCGCTCCTCCTGCGTCTGAATCTGCTTCGGCGTGAATTCCGCCTCCGAGGAAATAAAGGTCACCCGCCCCTCATAGACCTTCCCTTTGTACGAATCCGTGGTCACCCTGGCCTTTGACCCCAGCTTCACCTTCCCCAGGTCGGTCTCGTTGATGTAGCCTCGCAGCCACGGGTGTTCAATGTCTCCCACCGTCACCACCGAGGTCCCCGGCGCCAGGATCTCGCCGACGTCCGCCGCCTTCACCAGCACCACGCCGTCAACCGGTGAAACCGCCACGGTGTCGGAAAGCTGCGAATCGATCAGCGACATGCTGGCCTTGGACCGCGTCATCTCCGCCCGCCGCGTCGTCATTTCCTGCTCGCGCCTCTGAATTTCGAGCGCGTTTGCCTCGGCCATTTTCAGCGCTCCCCGGGCTCGTTCCACCTGCGCCTGCTGCCCCATGATCTGCTCAATGCGCGGACCGGCCAGCACCAGCGCTTCCCGTTCCTTGGCCTGCTTGAGCAGGGCTTCCGCGCTCTCCCACCGGCTGCGGTACTGGTCGAATTGCGAGGCCGAAATATCGTCGTTCTTGTAGAGGGTCTGCGCGCGGTCCCAATCCTTCTTGGCCCGGTCGACTTCGGCCGCCGCCGAATCCACCGTCGCCTTGGCATCCAGTTTTTCCTGCGGCCGCGAGCCGTTCTTTAGTTCCGCCAGCCGCGCTTCAGCCGCTGCCAGGTCCCCCTTGCGCGTCTCGATATCGGCCGCCAGGGTGGCCTTCTGCCATTCCACGGAGGTCTGCGCCTGCGCCAGTTGCGACGCCGCCGACGCGAGGCCCGCCGTCTCGCGCTCCCTCTGCGCCACCAGTTGATCACGGTCCAGGCGCGCCAGAATCTGCCCCTTCTTCACCGCATCGCCCTCGTCCACATTGCGCTCGATCAAGCGTCCGGCAGTCTTGAAGGCAATGTTCACTTCCGTCAGTTCGATATTCCCTGAGACCACAATCCGGTTATCCGGCGCCTTCCCAATCCCACGAAGCGCATAAACCGCCGCGCCCGCCAGCAGCAGCACCAACAAAGGAACCAGAATTCTCTTTTTCATAGAAGCCGTCTCATTCAAGCCACGAATGCACGAATCATACGAATAAACCAAGCCAGTTTTAAGAGCCTATTGGTGTTCATTCGTGTCCATTCGTGGCCCTTGATTTCTTCCCTCGCTACTGAACCAGGCGCCTCACCGCGCCCGTCGCCTGCGCCAGGTCAATCCGTGCCAGGTTGTAGTTGTACAGCGCCGCCGTCTGGTTGTCTCGCGCGCGTTCGAGCCGCGTCTGCGCGTCCGTCACTTCCACGCTGATGGCTACGCCTCCGTCATACCGCCGCCGCGCCTGCGTCAGCTCGTTCTCCGCCAGTTCCAGCCCTTCCCGCGCCACCTTCACCTGGTCGTCCGCGGACTGCAGCCCATCGAGAGCCAGCCGGACATCCAGCTCGATCTGTTCCTTCGCATCATTGGTCTTCACCTTTTCCGACCGGTACTGCGATTCCGATTCCTGCCGCCGCGCATCCCGCCGCCCGCCATCGAACAGCGGCACCCTCACCTGGACGCCAACCGTGCGCGTCGGCAGCGAATTGCCCAGCGCTGACCCGTTCGCGCCGTAGTCGCCAAAAGCCGACACTGCCGGAAGCCTTTCCAGTTTCGTGGCGCTGGCCGAAAGCTGCGCGTTCCGTTCCCGTTGCTGCTGCGCCTGGTAATCCGGCCGATCCTTCAGGGCCTGAGCTTTGGCCTGTTCCACGGTAACCGCGTCCACCGGAACATACGCCAGTTTGTCCATCAATTCCAATTCGGTATCCAGGCGCATCCCCATGCCGCGCAGCAATTGAAGCTGCGCGCTGCGCCGCTGGTTCTGCGCTACCAGCAGCTTTTGCCGGTAGTTGGCCAGTTGTACCCGGGCGCGCGTGATTTCGATTCCGGTCCCGGTTCCCGCCGCCTTCTGGTTCTCGGACTGCTTCAGCACCGCCTCGGCAAGCGTCACATCGGCCTGCGCCATTTCCACGTCGGCATCTGCTCTCACCGCCGCCAGGTACGTGCGCGCCACTTGTGCCGCCACCTGCTCTTCGGTCCCCGATACGTCCGATTTGGCCGCGGCAATCCCCACCTTCGACGCCTGGAACCGCCGGATCGAGCTGAAGTCCAACACGTTCTGCGATCCCGTGATGCGCGCGTCCATGGTCGAAAACGGACCCACGAAAGTAGGAAACTGGAAGCCCGGAATCGGCGACACGAAGGTGATCCCCTGAGCCGCCAGATTGCGTGTCAGGTTCTGCTCTGAGAAGGCGGCTTCCAGATCCGGCAGCAGCGCCGCCCGCGCCTGCGCCGACCGCGATTCCGCCTGCTTCAACGCCTCGCCCGAAAGCTGAATTCTGGTGTTCCCTTCGGGAGACGTGGCAATTTCCACGGCCCGTTTCAAGCTCAGCTGCAGCGGCCCCGCCGCCCTCATCGGCGGCGCCATCAACAAGAGACACATCCACCCGAATCTCATTTACTTTTCTCTCCGGTAACACAGTCCGGCTGCGCTACCCTATCTGTTGTGTCAGAAAAGGACACCGGCGCCCGGAAGCCCGCACTCAAAAAGGTCACTAGCCTGTCCATCCGTGTCCGGAAATTACCCGGCTCGGCGATCATTTCGGGGAACTCCGGAGTCCCCCCCATGGTGTGCGCCATGGCGCCCACCATAAAATGAACCCGCCACAAAAGTTCGTCGGGAGGCAGGTCCGGAAGCGCCTTGCGCAGTGCTCCTAAAAACCGGCCGGCCGCTGCCTGAAAATGCTTTTCCAGAATGCCAGGCATCATGCCCTCGGCTAACATTCGTCCCATCAACCTCGGGAATTGCGGATGTCGGCTGGCCGTCTCGGTGGTGGGTAGCAGGAAGGCCTCGAGAACAGCCTCGACCGTGAGCGGAGCATTGCCCGCCTCGGCCTCGATGCGGTCCATCCAGGCAATCCGCAGCTCATTCACCGGCCCGGCACGCCGCAGCACCACATCGTCCAGCAATTCTTCCTTTGACCCGAAGTGGTAATGCACTGCCGCTAAGTTAACCCCCGCTTCAGCAATGATTTGCCGCAGCGAAGTGGCAGCATAACCCTGTTCGCCAAACAACCGCTCCGCCGTGTCCAGGATCTTCTGTTTCGTATCCGGTATCATTCAATCGAATGATTCAATTATACGTTTGACCCACTCTTTGTCAAGGAGTTTTTTGAAGCCTTCTGACGCGGTAAATGCATCCCAGGTTTGGGTACGTAAATTGCTACGAAATAGGTCAAATCAAGTATGACGCAAGCGTCGTGCGCGTACTTTTTTGGTAGGGAGGAATGAAATGTTGAACTGGATTGCAGCCGCGTGGTGCCAGAGAATGCACACCAGCACCATGTGGCCGATACACGGAAAGTACATCTGTCCGCGATGCCTGCGCGAGTACGCGGTGAGTTGGGAGGGGCTTCCCCATCCCAGGGAATACGCCGATCCTGCGCTCAAGAATGCAGGCATCCCCGTGGCGTCGCCGATTGCGCCGCAGATCACATCGACCGTGTCCCTGGTTAGCAGGCTGGTCCAGTAGGCTGGTCTGTCTATTAGCACTGAGGCGGCTTTGATAGGATGAACTTCTGCGCCTGGGTCTGCACCTGTACACGTTTGGTTCGCTCGAAAAGGTGGCGTTGCGCGCCGCCGAAATCGGCGCTGAGACCTTTCAGATTTTCTCGGCCAGCCCGCGCATGTGGCGCGCCGGCACACCTGATCCCGTCCAGATCCGCCATCTTCAAGCCACTTGCCGGCGCCACGCGATTCACCCACTGGTAGTCCACGTCAACTATCTGATCAACCTGGCTTCCGGCGATCCGGAAATCCACGCCAAATCCGTCCAGGCTTTCCGTGGCGAACTAGCACGCGCCGCCGCAAATCGGCGCCAAATACCTGGTCCTCCACCCCGGCAGTTACCGCGGCCGCTGTGTCGACGAAGGCATCGTCACTTTCGTAGATGGCCTGCGCCAGGCCGCTGCCGGTTTCGACTCGCGGAAGCTTACCGTGCTGCTTGAGAACACCGCCGGCGCCGGTTGCCACATCGGCAGCCGCTTTGAGGAATTGCGCGACATCCGCAGCCTGGCAAGCGAAGTCACCAGCCTCCCCATCGGCTATTGCCTGGACACCTGCCACCTGTTCGCCGCGGGTTTCGATATCACCAGCCCCGAGGGCCTCCGCGACACCATGGGCAGCGCTGACCGGGTGCTGGGCATGGCCAACGTTCACGTCATCCACGCCAACGATTCCAAAGCCCCGCTTGGCTCCCACGTTGACCGCCACGCCAAGATCGGCCAAGGCCAAATTGGCCTCGAGCCCTTTCGACGCATCCTCGCGCACCCTAAACTTCGATCCAAAGTTTTCATCTCCGAGACGCCCGTCGAAGCCGAAGACGACGACCGGCGAAATCTGGACACGCTGAAATCGCTGGCGCCGCGCCGTCTCCGCGTAAACGCCGCCCCACTGCTACGATAGAATTACAGCCCCCTTCAAGTACTATGCCCGAAAAGCCCTACGACCATAGCCACATCGAGCTCAAATGGCACGAGCGCTGGCAGAACGCCGATTTCTACAAGGCCGAGGAGAACTCAGCCAAGCCGAAGTTCTATGTCCTTGAGATGCTGCCCTACCCCAGCGGCACGCTGCACATCGGCCACATTCGCAACTATTCGATCGGCGACGCGCTGGCGCGGTACAAGTGGATGCGCGGCTTCAACGTCCTGCACCCCATGGGTTGGGATGCGTTCGGGCTCCCGGCGGAAAATGCCGCCATCGCCAACCAACGCCAGCCGCGCGAATGGACCCAGCAAAATATCGCGGCCATGAAGAAGACCCATCGGCGCTTCGCTTTCAGCTACGATTGGGATCGCGAAGTCTCCACCTGCGAGCCCGAATATTACCGCTGGAACCAGTGGTTCTTTCTTCAGATGCTGCAGCGCGGCCTGGCTTATCGCAAGAAGGCCCTGGTCAACTGGTGCCCCCTGTGCGCCACCGTGCTGGCCAATGAGCAGGTGGTGGAGGGCTGCTGCTGGCGCCACGAAGGCACACGTGTGGAGCAGCGCGCGCTGGAACAGTGGTTCCTCAAGATCACCGATTACGCCGACGAATTGCTCAACGAAATGGGGCGCCTGGAAGGCGGTTGGCCCGAGCGCGTGCTGACCATGCAGCGCAATTGGATCGGCCGCTCCGAAGGCACCGAAGTCGATTTCAAACTGGCGGGCACGGACCAGCCGATTCGCGTCTTCACCACGCGCGTCGATACCATTTACGGCGCCACTTGCCTGATTCTTGCGCCGGGCCATCCGCTGAACGAACAACTGCTCGACGGCGATCGCAAGGCTCTGGCCAAAGCCATGGTGGATGCCGCCGCCAACAAAGACCCCGGCGATGTGGAAAAGGAAGGCTTCTTCACCGGCCACTACGCCGTCAATCCTTACAGCGGCGAGCAAGTCCCCATCTGGGTCGCCAACTTCGTGCTCATGGGCTACGGCACCGGCGCCATCATGGCCGTCCCCGCGCATGACGAGCGCGACTTCGAATTCTGTCGCCAGTACGGTATTCCGGTGCGGCCTGTCATCCGTCCGGTGGATGGCGCACTGGCCGTAGAACCCGGTTTGAAAGAACCCTTCACCGAATACGGCATCCTCGAAAACTCCGGTGCCTGGTCCGGACTCGACAGCGCCGAAGGACGCCGCCGGATGAGCGCCTATGCCGAGGAGCACGGCTTCGGTAAAGCCGCTGTCACTTTCCGCATCAAGGATTGGGGCATCTCGCGCCAGCGCTACTGGGGCACTCCGATCCCGGTAATTCACTGCCCGCAGGACGGCGTGGTGCCGGTTCCGGAAGAACAGCTCCCCGTGATTCTTCCCGACCGCATCGACATTACCGGCACTGGCCGGTCGCCGCTTGAAAACGTGCCCAGCTTCGTCAACGTCACGTGCCCCAAGTGCGGCGGAGCTGCCAGGCGCGAGACCGATACCATGGACACGTTCATCGACAGCTCCTGGTATTTCTACCGTTACTGCGACCCGCACAATAGCCAGGCGCCTTTCGATTCCGCCAAGATCGCCTACTGGTTCGAGATCGACCAATACATCGGCGGCGTCGAACATGCGATTCTCCACCTGATCTACTCGCGCTTCTTCACCAAGATGATGCGCGATATCGGCCTCATCCGGAACAGCGAGCCCGCCCGGCGCCTCTTCACGCAAGGCATGGTGATCGCCGAAGGCGCCAAGATGTCGAAGTCCAAAGGCAACGTGGTGGGCGCCGATATGCTGGCCGAAAAGTTCGGCGCCGACACCGCCCGCATGTTCGTCCTCTTCGCCGCGCCGCCCGAAAAGGAAGTCGACTGGCGTGTGGAAGGCGCCGAGGGCATCTACCGTTTCCTGGGCCGCGTCTACCGCTTCGCCACACGCAACGTGGGCCTGGTTGCCGACTCCCGATCGGGCGAAGCCGATCGCAAAGTCCTCCGCAAACTCCACCAGACTCTCAAGAAGCTCACCGACGATTTCGAAACCCGGTGGCACTTCAACACCTGCATCGCCTCCATCATGGAGTTGGTCAATGAACTCTACGCCGAAGAGCGGAACATAAGTGCCGCGACGATGGGTGAAATCCTGGAGAAACTAGCCCTGATGTTGGCGCCGTTTGCCGTCTACCTGTCACAGGAGATCTGGGAAGAACTCGGCCACACGGGCCCTGTCTTCCGCCAGACCTGGCCGTCCTATGACCCGGAACTGGCCAAAGAAGACGAGGCCGAAATCGTGGTGCAGGTCAACGGCAAACTCCGTTCCCGCATCTCGGCCGCCTTCGGAACTCCGAAGGAAGAGCTGGAAGTCCGTGCGCTGGCCGACGAAAAGGTGCAGCCCTTCGTCGATGGCAAGCAGGTGGTCAAAGTGATTACTGTGCCCGACAAACTGGTGAACATCGTGGTGAAATAATCTACCGAAAGCACGCATCGTTACCTGCCGCGGCCAACCGCGGCTTCGATCAGCGCTTTCACCCTGGAGAAGACCAGTGGCACGCGCCCCTGGCTGGCCGCATCCGGGGGAAGATATCGGGCACCGCGTGGTGAAACTCGGGGTCATCCATCCGCGCGCTCAGTGCTGCGGCAAGGAAAACTCTGAGCTCTCCATCGGCTGCCAGTATTTCTTTCAAAAGTCGCGGACGGCCGTCAATTACCGTCACTACATCCTCCATGTCGCGACTGCCCCAATAATCTCCTCTGCCCCGGCTCTCAAACGCCACCAACTTGGTCGCCAGAAAGTAAGGCGCCGTGATCAATCGAATTCGCCGGTTCCGTCCGATGCGCCGCAATACTGCGGTCTGGATTGCAGGCTCGTACCATCGATTGCTAAACCCGAGTACCTGAGCATTCGTCGGCATGAAGTCGAGCGTCAGGTCGTCGATGACCCACCGGCAAAGCGGTGCGCCCTCGCGCGTGTCTTCACTAAATCCCTGCTGGCGAAGTTCCTGCGCCAAGTCCGTGTACTCGGAATAGGACGCCACCTGGGCATCACATCCACGTCCTCGGTCGTGCGGATCGGCGGGGCAGTCTTGTCCGTCACCAGGAGACCGGTTGCGCAGCCGCCTACGAATACCACTCGCTCCAGCAGCGGGCCCAGCCGCTCCGCCATCGCAGACAGCATGGCGCGATTCGAGTCTTTCACTCCTCGGGCACTCCCAGGCGCACGGCAAGTTCATGGGCCGCCAGCGATCTCTCGCGAGCCCGGCCATCTCGCAGCGCATCCACAAGCGCCAGCAACTCATACAACTTCTCATCCCGGCTGGCAGCCACGGGTGCGCTCTTGTACAGAGGTTGAAATTCGTAGCCGCGCACTTTACCCCGGGGCAGCGGCCATACCGGAGGGAGCTCGGCTTTGCCAACCAGAAGCCGGTTCAATGGAGGAGCGCCGTAGCTGGTCGCCACCCCGCGAGTCAGACCGCCACGCTCAGCAGGAAATGCATAGCGTATACCATGGATCAGAAAACCATAGATCCCGCGGCGATCGAGCTGCGGCGCGCCAAGCCCTCCCTGAAGGAGGTGCATGGCGCTCAAGCGATGCGTGCTGGCGAACGTTTCGGAGATGCTCAGGCGGATTTCGGATGCAAGCTTAGGGTAACTCCAGGACGCTTCCGGATTCGCGGCCAGCTTGAGCGCAACCAACACGTCCTGCGGCTTGATCCCCACTCATTGACCTATACCATGCCTTTCGCGTTTCGCGAAATGCAAAAGCCGATATCTCATAGAATCAACAGTCTACAAAGTTCATTTTAATCAATTTTCAACCCCACCACCGTCTCCAGATGAAACGTCTGCGGGAACAAGTCCACCAGCGCCATCCGTTCCACGCGATAGCCCGCCGCCACCAATACCGCCAGGTCCCGCGCCAGCGTCGCCGGGTCGCAGGCCACGATCGTCACCTGCCGCGGCTTTAACTCGGCCAGGCGCTTCGCCACCACTTTGCCCAAGCCCGACCGGGGCGGATCGAGCAGCACGAAATCCGGCGCGCGCTCAAGCTTCGCCAGATACTCCTCGGCCGTCTGCTGCTGCGCCGTCAGGTTGGCAAGACCCGCGCGCTGCGCGTTGAATTGCAGATCCCGGACCGCGCCCGAACCTGATTCCACCGCCGCCACTTGGCGGAACCGCCGCGCCATCGGCAGCGAAATCAGGCCGACTCCGGCGTAAAGGTCGAGCGCTGTCTCGCCTTCCGCGCCCTCAAGCGCCGTCTCTACCAGGCGATCCAGGAGGAACCGGTTGATCTGGAAAAATGAATTGCTGCTCACGCGGAACTCATCGCGGTAGTCCAGCGCCCCTTCGACCAGCCCGGGAATTTTCGCTCCGGCCCAATCGAAAAAGCGCCGCGCCACCGGCCGGTCCGTTTCGAGAACATTCAACTGCACCTGCCGTTCGTCGGTGAATACCTCGATCGACCGCACAAATCGCGGCCATCGCGAATCCCGCGCCATCTCATGCAAAGCCCTGACGGCTTCCTCGATTTTCGGCGACCCCACGGGGCACCCGCTCACCTCACACAACCGGTGCGACCGGCCCTCGCGGTATCCGATGCGCGTTTCTTCCACATGCAACTGCACGCGGTTGCGATAGCCGAACGGTTCGTCCGCGACCACTGCGATCTGCTGGGGCGCTTCAATCTTTCCCAGCCTCCGCAGTTCCTCCACCAGGATGTCGTGCTTGGCCGCGAGCTGATATCCGTAAGGCGCGTGCTGGTAATGACAGCCGCCGCAGCGTCCGAAAACCGGGCACGGCGCAGCCACTCGCTCCGGAGCGGCCTGCAGCACTTCCAGCATTCGCGCGCGCACCAGGCCCGGCTTTTCCTGCTCCGCCTGCGCGCGAATGCGCTCCCCCGGCAGCACGAACGGCGCGAATACGACGCGGCCTTCCAGACGCGCCAGCCCATCGCCGCCGTACACCAGCTTTTCCACCGTGACTTCGAAATTGCTTACGATAAGATTTACTCCCGTACCTCAACCATGAAAACACGAGTCTTTTCCGGCATGCAGCCAACCGGAAATCTTCACATCGGCAACTATCTGGGCGCCCTTAAGAACTGGGTCCGCATCCAGCAGGATTACGAATGCATCTTCTGCATCGTCGACCTGCACGCCGTCACAGTGTATCAGGACCCAGCCGAACTTCGCGCGAAAATCGCTGAGATCGCCGCGCTCTATCTGGCCGCGGGCATCGACCCGAAGGTATCTTCCATTATGGTGCAATCCGCGGTGCCGGCGCACGCCGAGCTGGCCTGGATGCTCACCTGCGTCACGCCCGTGGGCTGGCTGGAGCGCATGACGCAATACAAGGCTAAGTCCGCCAAGCAGGAATCCATCGGCGACGGCCTTCTGCAATATCCGGTCCTGATGGCTGCCGACATCCTGCTCTACCAGGCCGGCATCGTGCCCGTGGGCGAGGATCAGGCGCAGCACCTCGAGCTGACCCGCGATATCGCCCAGCGCTTCAATTCGATGTACGGCGAAACCTTCGTGGTCCCCGGCACCAGCCTTCCGGCCGTGGGCGCGCGCGTCATGGGATTGGACGACCCTGCCCAAAAAATGAGCAAGTCCGCGGCCGGCGCCAATCACGCCGTAGCACTGCTCGACCCGCCCGCCAAGATCCGCAAGACGCTCATGCGCGCCACCACCGATTCACAGCCCGCCGTGGATTTCGAAAACGCCGGTCCGGGCGTGCTCAACCTGCTCTCCATCTACCAGGCTTTCTCGGGCGCTACCGACGACGAAATCAAGCGCCAGTTCACCGGCATGCGCTACGGCGATTTGAAAAAGCAGGTGGCCGAGATGGTGATCGCGCACCTGGAACCCTTCCAGCAGCGCTACCGCCAGATCGTCTCGGAGCCGGGCTACGTGGCGGCGGTTCTGCGCGAAGGCGCCGAACGCGTGGCCCCCATCGCCAATGACACCGTGCGCCTGGTGAAGGAACGCATGGGCGTGTACCTGTAGCCTTGTTTAGCTAACCCTGACAGCGTGCTCTCGCAATACATCGCACTCCTTCGCCGCAATCGCAACTACCGCCTGCTCTGGAGCGCCCAGGTGGTCAGCGAACTCGGCGATTGGTTTTATACACTGGCGGTCTACCACCTGCTGCTCGATCTCACGGGCAGCAAGGCCCAGGCCGTCGGTCTCGCCGTAGTTCTGCAAGTCCTGCCCAGCGCGCTGGTCGCGCCCACCGCCGGCGTCATCAACGACCGCATCAGCCGCAAAGCCATCATGATCGCCGCCGATATTGCGCGCTTCTTCGTGGTGCTGGGTATGCTCGCAGTGCGGACCCCCGGCATGGTCTGGCTGGTGTACCCGCTGCTCTTCAGTGAAACCGTGGGCGCGGCTTTCTTCGAACCGGCACACACTTCCGTGATTCCCAATATCGTCCCCGGCCAGCAGGTTCTGGCCGCCAACGCGCTGTCTTCGATCACGTGGTCGTTCTGTCTGGCCGCGGGCGCATCGCTCGGGGGCCTGGTGGCCGTATTACTGGGCCGCGACGCCGTTTTCATGCTCAACGCCAGTTCCTTTCTGGCTTCCGCCTGGCTCATCCGCCGCATGACGTTCACCGAACCGCATGCCGCCGGCCAGCCGCCCCTATCGGCCCGGGAACTGGCGGAGTTTACGCCGGTTCTGGAAGGTTGGCGCTACATCCGCTCCCAGCCCGGCCTGTTCGCCACGGTCTTCGTGAAGTGCGGCATCGGTCTGCTGGGCGCCAACAATGTGCTGCTCCCCATCCTGGGCGAACGTGTCTTTCCCGTGAGAACGGCCGGCCTCGATCACGCTCGCGGCGCCCTGCTCGGCATGAGCATGCTGATGGGCGCACGCGGTTCCGGCGCCCTGCTGGGCCCTCTGGTGAGTGGACGCTGGGCGCGGGACCATCAATCCCGCCTGCGCACCGGCATCTTATTCGGCTTCCTGCTTGCCGCCGCGGGATATGTTTGCCTGGGCACTTCCACGTCGCTCGCCTTCGCCATCCTCGGCGTGGTCGCCGCCCACGCCGGCGCCTCCACTAACTGGGTCTTCTCGAGCACTCTGCTTCAGATTTACACCGGTGACCGCTTTCGTGGGCGCGTCTTCTCCGCCGATTACGGCCTGTGCATGTTAGCCATCTCGGCGAGCAGTTACTTCTGCGGGGTGGCCCTTGACCTTGGAGTTCCTGCCCGCACCTTCGCCATCATGATTGGCGTTGTCATGCTGATCCCCGCCGCAGCCTGGGCCATCGCGCTCAATGTGACACGGCCTCGGAATAGATCTGGTTGACAACCAAGCTGACCACCGGTTGACCACCAGGCTGACCACCGGCTGCGCTACCGGTTGTCAGGCAATTCCCTGTAGCAGCCTCTCGTATGCATCCGTGACCGCGTCCCACGAATACCGTTCCCGTACGCGGTCCATGGCCATTTTCCTAAGCGCCTCGCGTTCTACTTCACTCATCTCTAGAGCCGCACGCAGCTTCTCGGCCAGTTCGCCGGCTTCAAACGAAATTCCCGCATTCCCCGCCACCTCCGCGTTCTCCGGCGTGTTGCGATACAGCACCAGCGCACCCCGCCCCATGGCTTCGATCAGCGCGGGATGCGTGCCGCCTACTGTGGTGGCGTGAATATACGCGAAACAATGCGATCCCAATTCGTGGTAGCCCTCACCGTAGATGGCGCCCGGAATCACGACGCGCGCATCTTGTGTATCGCGAACGCGGCGGATGTATTCCTGCGCATATGGCGCATCGCCGATCAACGCCAGCTTCATCGGGGTGCTGACCTTTTCGAAGGCTTCGCGCACTTCGAGCGGTTGATTTTCCGGCTCCATCCGGCTCACATAGAGAAAGTACCTGCCCGCCTCCAATCCCAACTTCGAGAGCGCCGCGCGTCCGCCAACCTTGCCCACCTCAGCCCCATAAGGAATGAAGACGCTCTCCTTGCCGTAGCGGCTTCTGTAGTAGTGCTGAATAGTCTGCGCATCGGTCACCATCACGGTGGGGCAGAACGTGGACAGCCATTCGGAAACCAGATACCAGGTCCGCGCCAGCCGGTTCCACTTCTTGCGTTGGCGTTCGATGCCGTCCACATTCAGCGCCACCGGCACACCCAGCATCCGCGGCCACGGCGTGAAAATGGCATTGGCGCCATTGCAATAGAGCGCTACAGAGCTGCGATGTGCAACGCCGGCCTGTGCGCCCCGATGGGTCATCAGGTGCAGCGTTGAGACCAGCGTGTGAGCCATGGTGTCGAAGTATTTGTGGCGGATGGTAGCCAGGTATTGCAGCCGCACACCTCGATAGTACGTTTGAGGATACGGCTGGCGGCAGTAAACCGTAACCGCGTGGCCGCGCGCCGCCAGCCGGGTGGAGAGCTCTTCAGCGAAGGTTTCGAATCCGCCGTAATTGGCGGGGATTCCGCGCGTGCCCAGGAGCGCGATGCGCACTTACGTTTTCGCGGCTTCGGAGCGCGAGACCAGCCGCGCCATCTTCTTCGGCGCCTGCTTGCTCACCGGCGTATATTGGAACCAGCTTGCCATGTAGGCGTGATCCACGCGCCGGCTGGACTGAATCAACCGGCGTTTCGCCACCACCTTTTTGAAGTTTTTCGCCAGGAACCAGAAGGCCCCAAGCGAGCTGTGCTCCCAGAGCAGACAGCACATCACTACCACCAGGTCTCGTGCGGTGATGGAGAAACAATTGCGCCAGTAGAGATCCGGAGAGATGTTCTTAATGCGCATCAGGAAGCGGTTCTTCACCGAGTGCATGTTGATTTCCGGCGGCAGCGCGCGCCGGTTGCCAGGCAGCACTTTGCGCACATGATAGCCGCGCGCATAGGGAGCGTACAGGCATTTCCAGCCCATCAATTGCGCGCGCCACGCCACATCCGCGTCTTCCCGGTAAACGAAAAAATCGGAATCGAAAAACTCGCCGTCAAGCGCGATATCGTCGATCATGGCGCGGCGGTAAAGCGCGGCCGCGGCGGTGGCGCCGAATACGTATTCGTATTGCAGGTAGTGGCCGTTGTCCATTTCCTGGCTGCCGCGATCCAGGTGCCGCAGCATGGGGTTGAAGTAGATGCCGGTGGAATCGACCACCGGTTTTTCGGGGATCTCGAAGTGCGACGTCATGGTCAGCAGCTTCCCGCAGACGCTCCCGATTTTCGAATCGAACTGGCCGGCGTCCACCAGCGCCTCAATAAAATTGGACAGCAGCAGCACATCCGGATTCAGCGTCAGCACCCAGTCGCCGCTGGAAAGCTGGATGGCCTGGTTCTGCGCCGCCGCAAAGCCCAGGTTCTCGTTGTTGTAGTGGACCTGGCAGCGGTCTTCGAACTGTTCCAGGATGTCGACCGTGCCGTCGGTGGAGGCATTGTCGACGATGATGATCTCTTTGAGCGGATATTTCTGCGCCAGCACTGACTCAAGGCAGCGCTTAATGAAACGGCCGCTGTTATAAGTGACTAACGTGACGGATACGAAGTCGTTTTGCGCCATGAACACGAACCTGAGAGGCTGAGATATGAACATCCACGTATCCCCTTAAATTTGGGGGCCTGGCAAAATTACTTCGTCCCGCCAGCCGGTGAAAAAACGTTGGCCGGCGAGCCGCATCACTTTCCCGTAAATTGCCAGGGGCTTAAGGCTCCGATGCTGCGCACGATTCTGCAATGCTGCGCAGAAAGCAACCCGTTACTACACTCAGACACACCAGCCGGAACGCAGCTGGTCGAAAATGCTTGGCTGAATACCGCAGTAAACTACGATACCAATAAATTCGGCGCATCTCTAGTGTCAAAGTGGGGATGGAATGTGCTCCCGTGTGTTTGGCGACAGTTTTGGGACTGTAGTACAAGATAAACCCCCGGTCCAATATCCGATGGCAGAAATCCACATCTTCAAACCAGAGCGGGAAAAAGCTCTCGTCCAATCCACCCAATTCCTGCCAAACGGAGCGGCGAACCATTAACAACGCACCGGCCGGCTGCTCCACCTGAATATCTTTGGAATAGTCCAGCGCCAAACAACGGTATCGCCGATTGACCGGATTCCCCGGCCATATTCGGTTAAGCAAGAGAGCTTCCAAAATGAGGACCGCCGGCGTGGGCAACCGCCGCACCATGAAACCGATCTGCGGCCGCCCGTTGGTATCTAAGAGCCGGCCCCCGGCACCGGCGGCGCCGGTCCTTTCGCATGCCTCACGCAGCGGTTCCAGACTACTTTCAAGCACGGCATCGGGATTCAAGAGCAAGATATAAGGACAATCGAGCACCGCAAAGCCTTGATTTACCGCACCTGCGAAGCCCCGGTTAGACGAGTTTGCGAATAAACCGCACAGGTCGCCGCGCGATTTCGGCCGCCGTCCCATCACGCGAGCCATTGTCCACCACCACGATCTGAGCGCCCGTTGCCAGCGCTGCGTCCAGGCATGCTCCAATCACGGATTCCGAGTTATAAGTGACAATAATAATGCCGATATCGGACCGTGTCACTTTGCCCCACCACCTGACAGAAGAAAATACACTTTCCAGTAAGTATCGAAGCCGGTGGCCCTCTGAATCTCGAAGATTGTACGCTCGTTCTCTCGAACAAATTGTTCTAACAGTCCAGAATCGAATTGTTGAAAGCCGCGGCGGGCTGCCGAAAAACCACGAACGCCCTGCCACTTCCCGCGCAGCCAGGCCAGGCCCGCGCCATGCCGGAAAGCCACCGCTCCCCACAGCGAGTGCGCCGCTATAATCGGCCAAAGCCAGCCCAACAGCAGACGGCCGGGATAGTGGCGGGCAATCAACAGCAGTTGGTTGCGGGCCATCAGGCGCACGGTTTCCGGGTGCCAGCGCCCCAGCGTTGAGCTGCCGCGGTGCCACGCCAGAGCGGCGGGCACGTAACGGCCAGCGATTTTCTGCGCCGCGCAGCGCAAGCCGAAATCCACGTCTTCCAGATACGATCCGAAAGTCTCTTCCAGCAGTCCGACGCGGCGGAACAGGTCGGCGCGGAAGAGCGCGGCGGTCCAGGGTGGCGACGAAATGGTTCGGGCGTTAGAGAAGATGGAAGCGTCAGAGCGGCCGCTGCCCACGCGCCAGGCGGTGCCGCCGCGGCAGAGCGCGTCGAAGGTGGCGTCAACTGTCGCCGGATGCGAACCCGCTGTCACTCAGGATTTTGCCGGTGGCGAACCATGCGTCGGCCGCGCGCAGCTTCTCGAAGTAATCGGGAGCCAGTTCCACGTCGTTATTCAACACCGCGATCCACTCGCCGCGAGCTTCGCGGATGCCCCGGTTGACGGCGGCGGCGAACCCTGCATTGCGCCCCATCGGGATGACGCGCGCACCGTGCTCGCGCGCCAACTCAGGCGCGCCATCGTGCGAGCCGTTATCCACCACCAGCAATTCCGCCGCGGGTTCGGTCTGCGCCGCCAGGGAAGCCAGCAGCCGTTCCAGCAATTCGCGGCCGTTCCACACCGGCACAATGGCGGTGATGCTCATCTAGAAAAAGCAGCTCATCGAAAGAAGCGTTTCTTCGCCAGAAACACAAGGTTCTGGAAACCGTCGCGCCACGGGTTGAGCTTGGTCTCGCCCAGCCGCGACGAATACATAATCGACATTTCTCCGAAGCGGATGCGCGGGTTGCAGCAGCGCTTCGATCTTGATCTCCTCGGAGAATGCCATGCCGTCGGATTCCAGTTTCATCTCCTTGAGAATCCATCGCCGGAAGACCCACATTCCGGATTGCGAATCGCGCACCCAGCGGAAGAACAGCACCGACATCGCGACCGAGAGCGCCAGGTTGCCGAACTTGTTCTTCGGGCTCATGGCCTGTGCGTCGCGCACCGGAAAGCGCGAGGCATTCAGGAAATCCACCTCCAGGTGAAGCATGGCCTCGATCAGGTAAGACAGCGCGTCCACCGGGTAGCTGTGGTCGCCGTCGAGCGTGATGATAATGTCGCAGGTGGCCTCCGCGAAGCCGCGTTTGTAGGCCCGCCCATAGCCGCGCTCCGGCTCGCGAATCACTTTGGCGCCCAGCGCAGCGGCCACGTCGGAGGTGCGGTCGGTGGAATTGTTGTCCACCACGATTACTTCATCCACGAACTCCGGCATGGCGCGCAGCACCTTTTCGATCCCCTGTTCTTCGTTAAGGCAGGGCATGATCACCGTGATGGACTGGCCTTTATACATGGCTTCGTCTTTTTGAATTTCCGCGGCGTCTGTCTGTCATGGCAGTGATTCTGGATATCATGGCAGTAATGAAGCTGGAATTGATGAAGCTGAATGTCATGATGCGGCTGGTGCTCCTCCTGTCCTGCTCCGCGTCGCTTGTGGCCGCCGCGGATCTGGCCAACGTCCATACAGTGTATGTGCTGAAGATGTCGCAGGGGCTGGACCAGTATCTGGCCAACCGGCTGACCAATGACCACGTCTTCCAGGTGGTGACGGACCCCAGGCTCGCCGATGCGCTATTGACCGATCGCATTGGCGAATCCTTCCAGGCCAAACTCGAGGAATTGTTTCCCAGTCCCGAGGCCGGAGCAGCCGGCCAAAGGAAAAAGATGATGACACCAAGCTCGGCGGTCTGCTTGCCGAGCCGGTGAACAAGCTGTCCAATCCCGGCGCCAACTCGAGCTTCGGCCAGGCCACCGGCACCGTCTTTCTGGTGGACGCCAAATCGCGCCAGGTGGTCTGGTCGGCATATGACCTTCCCAAAGACCGGCAGTTCCAGGCAATTGGATCGCACCGCCTCCGACATTGTAAGCCGCCTCAAGCGCGACCTGAATCCGAAAAAGAAGTAGCGCCTCACGCTTACGCTTCTCCTTCACCCGCGCTTCTCCCTCACCAGGTCGCGGTAGCTGTCCACCAGCTTTCTGGTAAGCGCCGCCATATCCCAATGGGCTTCCACCTCAGCCCGCGCGCGCGTTGCCATCTCAGCCGCGGCTTCGGGCTCCTCCAGCAATTCCAGCACGCGTTCGGCGAACATCAGCGGGTCGTCGGCCAGGGCGCAGAATTCACCGTCCTCCGCTGGCCAGTCCCTCGGCCCCCACGCGCGTGGAAACCACCGGGATGCCCGCCGCGAAGGCCTCCAGCAACTTCACCCGCACCCCCGAACCGCTCAGGATCGGGCAGACAAAAACCGAATACCGGTTCAGCGGCTCGCGCACGTCTTCCACGTAACCCAACATTTCCAGATGTGCCGCGTAGTCGGCATAAGCATGGGCCGGCGGCGGGTCGCTTCCGGCGATCACCAGTTTCACGTCCGGCTGGCGCGCCAGAAGTATGCGGCAGTACCTCGCGCACGAACCAGTCCACGGCCACGCGGTTCGGATCGTGCCGGAAGCTGCCGACGAAAAGCATAGTCAGCGGCTCGCGGCCCCGCGGACGGAACTGGTAGCGCGACGTGTCGATTCCGGCACGCAAGCCGTCTCGCAGTTTCGGCGCCAGCTCCGGACGGAATGAGAGCAGATAGTCGCGATTGGCAGACGTGCACACCTGCACCTGGTCGAAGGCCGGCAACATGCGCAGTTCGTAGCGCAGGGCCCGCAGGTATTCAATGCGCGCGCTTCACCTCATCAATGCCACCGGCCATGTGGCCCAGCCCGCGGCCGATCGATTGAAAGTAGATATCATGCTCGAAAATCGCCGTGGCAATGCGGTGGTAATCGCCGCGATACTGCGCCATGGGCGTGTATTCCAGCTGCAGCACGTCGATCCGCTTGCGGTAGAGCTGGCGATGGATCAGCCATTCCAGATCGTCGTTGGCGAATTCGCGGACGGCGTGGGGCTCGAGCGAGCCCGAAGCCTTTCGGCTCGCCCGCTGGGCCGCACCAGCCACTCGGCCGACGCGCAGAATTCGCGCAGTTCCTCGTTGTCCTTCTCCTGGCTGGGCCAGTCCAGCAGTTCCACCACGTGGACTTCCGCCAGCTTCGCCATTTCGCGCAGCGTCTGGTACATGAAGACGCCGCCGCCGTGTACCGGAGGGCAAATTGGATAGGGTGACACGAACAGTACCCGCAGCGCCGAGTTCGAGCCGCGGCCGTCAGGGAGCGCTTCTTCGGTGTCGAAGCGATCGTGAAAGTAGCCGCCCAGCGGCCGCCGGAATGCTTCGGTATCGCTGATCCGAGCCAGTGCCAGGGCGCGCGCCCGCGAACGGACCGCCTGCGGCAGTTGCCGAAATGCGCGCCACAACGCCGCCAGATTGGGGCGGCCGGGGACATCGCCGAAAATCACGCTCAGAACGGCGCCCGCCCAGGCAAAGAAAAAGTGCGAGACTAAGCCGCGGCCACTCGTGAATGTTCTTCCAGCAGAAGAGGACGAAATTCTTCTTCAGAACGGCCTGGATATAATCTTCGCTGAAACGTCTTCCCGATGGTGCCGCGGTGCTCATGGTAGACCACGCTGCGCGGCTGATAGAAGCACTTTCCAGCCGCGTTTCCACGCCAGGTATCCGAGATCGGTGTCTTCCAGGTAAAAGGGCTCCAGCAGCGGATCGAAGCCGCCCAGTTCCAGGAACTTGTGGCGGTCGAACGCGCAGGAGCCGCCACCGCCATAGAAGCAGGGGAACAGGTCGTCCACCTGCAGGGTCGATCCGGTGGCGCACGCGCAGGCCGCCGTCCTGCCACCAGCCCTGCGTGAGCCCGGTCTCCTCACGCAGCTTGTCAGGATCGCTGAAGAAAATCTGGCACGCGACGGCGAAGACTTCGGGGTCGTGGAAGCCTTCAAGCAGCGGCGCCAGAAAGTCGGGCGCCACGCGCATATCGCTGTTCAGCAGCACCACGATATCGTTCTTGGCCGCGCGGAACCCCGCGTTTGAGCCGCCGCCGAACCCCAGATTGGCCGGCAGCGCCAGCAGGTTCACCTGCGGAAAGTGGCTGCGGACGAAGTCCGCACTGCCGTCGGTGGAGCCGTTATCCACCACCACGATTTCGTTCCCGGAGTTGCCGGCCAGAGCCTCCACAATCGAGGGCAGGTACTTTTCAAGCAGATCTTTCCCGTTCCAGTTGGGAATGACGACCGATGCAGACGCCAGGGCCGGCCTGGAATCCGATGCCTCGCCCGGACCGCGCCTCCGAACACGCCCCACCAGATCCGTCAACACCAGCGCCAGAAAACTCAGCGCCATCAGAACCGGCGACAAAACCAGCAGCGGGAGCGCGCGCACCAGGCGCTTCAGGAAAGCCATTTCACGCGGGGCCCAGCCCGACTCTTACGGCCGAGCTTTACCCATCGGGACCCGCGGAACATCGCGATCTGCTCTGCCAACTGGTGCCCCTCTTCCTGTAAACGAAGCGCCCACTCCGTGCGCTCCTCCAGGTCGTTTTCGGTCTGGTGCAGCGCGGCCACCGCAAGCTCCAGATCTTTTCGTCTGCTGCCGAAACTCCGCGGTCAGCCGGGTTTCGACATCCCTCGCCCACTGGGTCTGTCTCGCGGATTTCCTGTTCCAGCGCGGCAACCTTGGCGGCATAGCCGGCGGCGATCTGGCGCGCGTTCTCCTGGTCGCGAGCCAGTTCCGCCTGAAGATCGGCCACGCGCCGGCGGCGCTCTTCCAGTTCGCGGTTGAGCGAGTCCGCCCACTGGTTGCTGAGCTCCAATTCCTCCTTCTGCTTCTTGTGCTGGCGATCGAATTCCGCCAGATCCTGCTGGGCCTGGCCAAGCCATTGGTCCTTGCGGGCCAGTTCCTCTTCCAGTTTGGCAATGTGGCGCTCGCGCTCACGCAGCACGTTGGCGGCCCGCGGCACATAGATGAATGTGGGGTTTCCCACTTGCGGCCTGTGCGCGCACACCGCCACGAAAAAATGCGATTCCTCCGCCACCGGCGTACCCGAATCCACCCGCGCTTCCACAGTATTGCCGCCTTCGCGTGTATTGCCGGCTTCGTGCGGTTGGAAGGTAACGCCTTCCACGTGGTTTTCGAGGAACATCACAACATGCGGAAAAACCGCCTGCAGTTCGTCGCGGAATTCGTCGAATTCGAATTCGTGTACGTGGAACGGGTTCGGTCCCTGCGCGCCCCGCGATTCCGTGTAGTACAGCTTGTTGGGCGTGGAGACGATCAACTGGCCCGCGGGCGCCACCACGCGCCGCGCTTCCTGCAGGAAATCGCGCCAGTTCTCCAGGTGCTCGATCACTTCAAACGCCACCAGCAGGTCGAAGCTCGCGTCCGCGTAGGGTAGCGCGATGCATGAGGCCTGTTCGAACCGCAGATTGGGCCGCTGGTAGTGAGCGCGCGCGAAATCGATGGCGTCGGCAGCCACATCCACGCCGGTAACGGATTCCGCCACCTGCGCCAATTCGTCCGCACCGTAGCCCGCTCCGCAGCCCGCGTCCAGCACCCTCTTCCCGCGCGCCAGCCGCACCGCGAAAGCGTAGCGCGCCACGTGTTCGTTCAACAGGTCCACGTCCACCTGCCCGGGGATCAGCCGTTCGCCCGTGAACTCAGACAACGGGGTTCTCCAACACGGCCGGTTCCTGCCGCTCGGTCCGGATGCGCGAGTTGACCTCCACGCGGCAGGGAAGATGGATGTAGCCGTATACCTGCGCTTCCGATCGCCCCATCTGCAGCGCGATCGCGTTATCGATCCAATCGCACATCTGGTAGCCCATCAGGGTGCCGTCGGCAATCGCCGGCGAGAAGGAAAACGACGCGGGATACAACTCCGGCAGATCCAGATAGAAGTCCACCGTGAAGATATCGCCCGGCTGCATGGCGGCCAGTTCGTAGCCTTCGCGCGCCGTGTTGGTGCCCGAAAAATCCATGCCCAACTGGTTGCGCATCATGAAGCCGACAATCGGCATAGGCAGGTCCTGCCTGGCCCGCACGCTGATCCGCACCAGGATGCGCGAACCCGGGTCCAGCATGTGGAGCGGCCGGCCCTGCTCATCCACAACCGCGATCCCGATCACTTCGGCGCGCCCGTCTCCGAAACGATGGTCGATATTGGGGATGGTCTCCACCACCTCCGGCGCATGTACCGGTCCGGAGCGCTGCCGTTTCTCTTCCGTCCCGGCTTTGAGCAGCAGATAGGTGGAATCTTTCTGCGGTCATGGCCGCCAGGTATTTGGACACCACGCGGTCGGGTTCGCCGATATCGATCAGGCGGCCGTGGTCCAGCCATAGGGCGCGGTCGCCGATGGCCTTGACGTCGCTTACCGCGTGCGAGACGAACAGAATCGTCACGCCGCGTGAACGCAGTTCGTGCACTTTGCGCATGCACCGCTGTCGAAAATAGATATCACCCACCGCCAGGGCTTCGTCCACCAGCAGGATTTCGGGGTCCACGTTGATGGCCACCGCGAAAGCCAGCCGGACCACCATGCCGCTCGAATACGTCTTGACCGGCTGGTTGATGAAGGCGCCGATTTCGGCGAAGGTCTCGATGTCTTTGTAGCGTTGATCGATCTGCCGCGTGGTGAGCCCCAGAATCGATCCGTTGAGGTAAACGTTGTCGCGTCCGCTGAATTCCGGGTTGAAACCCGCGCCCAGTTCCAGCAGCGCCGAAACCCGGCCGCCCACGGTCACCGTGCCGGACGTGGCTTGCAGAATTCCGGCCACCATCTGCAGCAGCGTGCTCTTGCCGGACCCGTTCTCCCCCACAATACAAAAGGTCTCGCCCCGCTTCACCTCAAAGCTCACATCGTGCAGGGCCCAGAAATCCCTGTGGCGGTTGAGACGGTTCAGGGACAGCAATTCCTTGAGCCGGTCGCCCGGCGCTTCGTAGATCGCGTAGCTCTTGGAAACTCCCTGAAATTCAACGGCGTTCACGATGGGAAAGAAACACCAGTGTAACGAAACGCAATCGGGAGTGGTTGTCCTAAATCGCCAGTCCTAAATCGGCGGCCTCGATCGGAGGTCTGACGGCAGCAGTTTAATGGTTCTGTTGAAGCAAATTGAGAACCATAAGAAAGCGTAAACAGGATAGCGTTTGCATTTCAGGCTCTACATTAGGATGATAAAGAGAGATTTCAGTGAGGCTGGCGCTGGCTGGCGGCTTAAAACTCCCATTTAAAATTAGAGTACGCCTGTTTAAATCCGAACCTCCAGGTCCTCATATCGTAGCCGTCCATTCGTATCCGTGAAATATACGAGAAGGAAAGGATTGTGCATTGTTCACGACGCGTCACCTGCTGACACTGGTGCTAATCCTGCTTTCCATAGTTGGCGTCGCTACCAGAGCCTACACTATGGCCCGCCTGGAAAGAGACCAGGGGTGGAGGTGCGGAACGGATTTTCCGGTTTTCTATGCCGGCGGGCAGCTTGTTGGTTCACCCCTCCTGTATTCATGGAAAGCAATGCAGGCACGCGAGCAAAGCACCATGGGTTGCGGCATCTCGTATGCGGTCTTTATACGCCTTCCATACTTCGCCGCTCTGATGAAGCCGTGGTCTCTGCTTCCATTTTGGCCCGCCTTTTGGTTATGGCGGGCAGCGTTGGTAATCTCCATAGGCGTCTTTATCTTGCTTTGGCCGGCCCAGCGAAGATGGTCGCTATTGGCCTGTGCATGGTCGCTGCCTTTGCATTACGCAGTCACCAACGGGCAAGATGACCCATTTCTCCTGATGTGGCTGGCGTTGGCCGTAGTTCTGTTGACCAAAGGTTGGGAATTTGCAGCCGGCTGTGCGCTGGCAATGTGCGCCGCCAAATTTCATCTCTTCATCCTGCTGCCCGTGTTGCTGATATATTGGCGGCGAATGTTGATGGGTTGGATGACTGCCAGCGCTGTGATTTTCCTGTCGTGTTTTGCAATCGCGGGATTGAGTTGGCCTAAACAACTCATGGCTGCGATCGGTGATAACGTCATTGATCGCAGTCCGGCTACGCTTCCGAACCTGCGAGGTCTCGCCCATTCGAGCGTGCCGCTCGAAATTCTACTGGCTGCCTCGGTCCTGGTCGTTGCCCTCTACGTCATCCATCGTGGAGATTTCAGGTTTGGTTTGAGTGCAGTCCTGCTTGGTGGCATCCTGCTTAGCCACCACCTCATCGAACCTGACGCCGCACTGTTGATTCCCGTTGCCCTGATGCTGGCGTGGCACCCGGAGGCCCACTACTCCAAACTAGCGGCCATCTATCTGGCGTCGCCGTTGGCATACTTCATGATGGGCTGGGTACAAGCCCTCGCCATGCTGCTGCTGCTTTACCTGATGGCCTTCGAAGTTTGGGCCGTCGATCAACATTCTGGTCAACCTTCTGAAGGGCAGGCGGACGTCCTGGGCGCCAGAAGAGAATCAGGTTTCCCAACAGCTCGAATCCATTTCTGAGAATTCGCGATTCGGCACTCCAATTGCTCAGTGACTTTTAGAGGTGAGAGAACTATTATGATGGTCGCCGGTGCATTGGGGGTTTTAGTGGTGTTTTGCTTGCTTTTGTCGATGGTGCAAAAGCCGCCCGCTATTGGACGCTAGTCACACCCTGGGCAGTTCTGACACAGACTGTCGAAGGTTCGACGCTACGCACTCGCAGGTTCGCAATCCGATTCGCAAACCGAGCCACGACCGTGAGGGAGTGGTACCCACCAGGCAAATTGGCTTCGTTCCGCCACAACGCCCTCAGGGAACTTGACACCGACGGGTCAATGGGCTGAAATAATGGTGCTGAAGAATAATTAACAATTAACCGTGCGCTGGATAACCTTTTGCGCCGGTTTAGCGTCATTTTATTGGAACCAACTTCAGAACCGTAACGGGCCTCTAGGTCTTGGAAGGGTGATCCATGTCGATGTTAAGCAGTATGCCGGCGCCTGATTCAGGCACCGGTGTTCAACCCAAACCGTTGTCAACAGGGCCGGCGGTAGTGCCGCCCAAACCGCCGCCGGAAAGACGGCGAACCGCGTTTTGGGGCACTCTCGTGACGGGCGCGCTGCTGGCTGCCGGGGCCGGTGCTTACTACCTGAACACGCAATCGCAGAAGAAAATCTCGGGTGGGGGAACCCCGATTCTTACGGTTTCTACAGCAGTAGTCGGCATGGGCGACGTGCAATCGACGGTGCGTGTGAATGGCACGGTGGGGGCGCAGAATTTCGTGTCGTTGCTGGCGCCGCGCATCATTGGCAGCCGGACGGGCTTCAACCGGGGTGGCGATCAAGGTGGTGTGGGCGGCTCCGCGGGCGATTTCAGTCTGGTGCTCATGAAGCTGCAGCAGGCCGGGAACCATGTGAAAACCGGCGACGTGGTAGCCGAATTCGACCCTCAGTTCCAGATTCAGCGCCTTGACGATTACAAAGACTCGGTGGTGCAGCTGGAGAACAGCATTAAGAAGATGATCGCCAGTCTGGTGGCCGCCAAGGAGGCCCACGATCAGACGGAGCGCAGCGCCAAGGCGGATTGGGATAAGGCGATCCTGGACCTGAAGACCGCGGACATCCGTTCCAAGATTGACGCGGAAAAATTCAAATTAGCGGTTGAAGAGGCCGAGAGCAAATTCAAGCAACTGACGGCTGAGGCCGCGTTGGTGGACGAATCCCAGCGCGCCGCCATTCGCAGTTCGGAATTGAATCGCGATCAGTCCAAGATCGAGCTGCAGCGCGCCGAGGTTAACGTTCAGAAGATGGTGATGAACTCGCCGATGAACGGGATCGTGGTGATGCAAAGCATCGTTCGCAACGGGGAGTTCGGACAGATCCGCGAGGGCGATCAGATCGCGGCGGGCCAGCCCTTCATGCAGATTGTGGACCCCAGTTCGATGGTCCTTAACGCGACCGTGAACCAGGTGGATGCGGAGCGGCTGCGATTGGGAATGAAGGCCACGATCCGTCTGGACGCCTATCCCGACATTGAGGTGCCCGGCACCCTGCTCGGTATTGGCGCCATGGCGAAGACCAGCAATTTTCGCGCCCGTTGGGTGGGCGAGATTCCGATTCGTCTGAAGATCGAAAAGATGGATCCCCGGGTAATTCCCGATCTCACCGGCAGTGCCGAAATCGTGGTGAATACGGAGACGGAATACGCTGATCGCTCCGCGCGCCGCTGTGTTCGACGAAGACGGCGGCCAGGTGGTTTTCGTTCAAGGACCCGAGGGCTTTGTCATGAAGAAAATTGAGACCGGGCTGCCCACGTTCACCATGGTTGCGGTTCGCTCCGGTCTGCAAAAAGGGGATGTGGTGGCGCTGCAGCGTCCGCTCTAGGAGGCTGTATTCGTCGTAGCCGGCCCCGAAGCCGTCCACAGGAAATCGGCACCAGGTTCAATAAGCACCAGGATCAATAGAATGCCATCAAAAGATCAAAGACCCGGGCAGCGCCTCGGAAAATCACACCCCAGACGCGTAAAAATCATTACCTGGACTCTGGCCGGCCTCTTATGCGGCGGCGGGGTATTCGCCGCCTACCATTACACGGGCGCCACGGAAGTGGAAGTGCCGGTGGCGCGCGTAAGACGGGCCGATTTTGTGATCAGCGTGCGCACGCGCGGCGCTATCAAGAGCGCCCGTTCCGCCATACTGAAGGCGCCGCAGGTCCCCGGTTTGCGCATCGTGCATCTGGCCGACAATGGAAGGCCCGTAAAGAAGGGCGAAGTGGTGGTGGAATTCGATGGCGTGCAGCAGGAGCAGAACGTCATTTCGCGAACCACCAACGTGCGCGCGGCGGATGGCGACATCGTTCAGGCCAAGGCCACCCAGAAGATGGAAAACGAAGCCGATGCCATGAGCAAAATGTCATCCGAGTACGATCTGGAGCGGGCCAAGCTGGACGCCAGCAAGGCCGAAGTTCTTTCGGCCATCGACGGCGAAAAGAACCGTATTCAGGTGGGCGTCTCGCGAGGCGCGCTGCAGACGGTGAACGCTTCCATCACTTCGCACCAGGTGGGGCATGACGCCGACCTGCACCGCCTGGACCAGCGCAAAGACAAAGCCGTGCGCGACCTCAACATGGCCGAGAGCTATTTGACCATGATGCAGCTTCGGGCGCCTAACGACGGGATTGCCAACGTGCTGCCGAACTTTCGCTCCGGCGGCTCCTTCGGCCAGTCCACGCCGCCGTTCAAAGAGGGCGACAACGTTTGGACGGGGGCCGAGATCGCCGAGATTCCGGACCTTTCCCAGATGTTTGTGGACCTCAGGCTGGAAGAGGTGGACCGCGGCAAGCTGAAACTGGGGCAGGCGGTGCGTGTGCGGGTAGACGCCATCCCGGATAAGGAGTTTACCGCCGAGCTGGACTGGATCAGCCCGATTGCGGCGCTGGTATTCAGGGGAGGAGCCACTCCGGAGAAGACTTTTCCGGCGCGCGCCACGTTGAAGAATCTGGACGGCCGCTTGCGGCCCGGGATGAGCGCCAGCGCCGAAGTGATTATCGAGCGCCAGCGCAACTCGCTGTTGATTCCGGTGCAGGCCAGCTTTTCAAGCGGCGGCAAGCCGGCGGTATATGTGCAGCGCGGAGGGGGTTTCCAGACCCGGATGATCCAGGTGGGCAGGCGCAACGATGAGGACATCATCGTTACCAGCGGGTTGAAGGAAGGCGATATGGTTACGCTCGAAAGCCCGGCGGAAGCGGCCAAACGAGCCCGAAAGAAATTGTAGTGGGACAGACGATCGTCGTTAGTCGTCTGTCAAAGCTGAAATAAATCTTCATGAAAAAGGTACTATTTCGTTTAGTCGGTTTGGCGGTTCTGGCGGGTGCAGGCTGGGGCGGTTACACGTTCTTCAAGCAGCTGCCGGAGCGGCAGGAGCAGATCCCCACGGCCAAGGTGCAGCGCAGCGACGTGGTGATTCGCGCCTATGCGCGGGGCGAACTGCGCGCCGTTCGGTCGGTCACGCTGAATGCTCCGAATCTGTTCGGCACCGTGCAGACCACGCGGCTGGCGCCGATGGGGTCACTGGCCAAGGAAAAAGACCTGATCGTGGAGTATGACGATTCCGAGCGGCGGGCGGCCCTTGAGGAAGCGCAGCTCAACGTCCAGGCCGTGGACGAGCAGATCAAGAAGGCCAGGGCAGACCTGGCGATCCAGGATAGCCAGGACCGGGTGACCCTGCTCAAGACCCGCTATGACGTGCGGCGTGCCCAGCTTGAAGTGCAGCGCAATCCGATTATTTCCGAGATTGACGGAAAGAAAAACCTGCTCACGCTGGAGCAATCCAAGCGGGCGTTGCTGCAACTGGAATCCGACATTCAGTCGCGCAAGGACCAGGCCGATTCGCAGCTGGCGGTGTTGCAGGAGCAGCGCAACCGCAGCCTGATCGACGTGCAGCGCGAATTGCAGCGCATTGCGCAGACCAAGACCCTGGCGCCGATCACGGGATTGGTGGCCATCAAGCAGAATCGCGCCGGGTATTTCAATTTCGGCCAGCAGCTGCCGGACATTCGAGAGGGCGATACCCTGCAGCCGGGCATGCCGGTGGCCGACGTTCTGGACCTTTCGGAACTGGAAGTCTGGGCCAAAGTGGGTGAACTCGATCGGGCCAACCTCAAGGAAGGCGAGGAGGCTCTGCTGCAACTGGATGCCATTCCGGACAAGCGCTTCCAGGGCAAGATCAAGGTCATGAGCGGCACGGCAACTTCGGATGTCTTCTCGGGCGACCCCTCGAAAAAGTTCGATGTGATCTTTTCGATCGACATGCGGCAGTTGCTGGCCGGGCTGGGGATGAAGCCGTCCGATGTGGAACGCATCATGGCAACGGCGGCGGCCAACTCCAGGAAGAACGTGGTGAACTCAGCCGCTGCTTTATCGCCGGGGATCGCGGTGGCGGACGCTCCGGAGGCATACGAAGCGGGCAGCCGGCAAGCCAGAACAACGGACGCGACCCCGATTCCCGGCCCCCGGCACCTGGTCCCCGGCCCCCGGCACCTGGCCCCCGGCCCCCGGCAGCTGGTTCCCCGCCCCCGCCTCTGGCCCCAGGCGCACGGCGCGTGGCGGCCCGGGCGGGTTGGCCAATCCTCTGGACATGATGATGCGAACCAGCCTTTCGCCATTTACCGAAGCCGAACGCAACAACGCCAAACTGCCGCTGCCTCCGGGAGAGGATTCGCAGGTGCAGGTGCTGCTGCGGCCGGGATTGCTGGCGGATGTCGAAATCCAGGTGGAAAAGCTTCCGGACGTGATTCACATTCCGGCGCAGGCGATTTTCCAGAAGAACGGCAAGTACACGGTGTTCGTGAGGAAGAACGGCAAGTTCGAGGCGCGCGACGTGCGGCTGGTGAAGCAGAGCGAATCCATGATGGTCCTGTCGGCCGGAGTGGAGGCCGGCGAGATTGTGGCGCTGGCGGATCCGACGGCCGACAAGAAGGGCAAGGCGGAAAAGAAGTCTCAGGGCGGCAATGCCATGGGCGGCCTGCCGGGGGGGAAGTAGCATGTTCTCAGGCATTCTTCCCGAACTGATGATGGGGCTTTCGAGCCTCTTCGCCCACAAGCTGCGCAGCCTGCTGACCATGCTGGGCATGATCTTCGGCGTGGGCGCGGTGGTGGCCATGCTTTCGATCACGGCGGGCGCCCAGAAAGAGATGATGAGCTTCATCGATCAACTGGGCGTGAACAACATCATCGTGGAATCGCACGAAGCCGTGGACCGCAACGAACTGCAGGCCGTGCGGGCCATTTCGCCGGGGCTGTCCTTCCGCGATTTCCGCGCCATTTCCGAGAACGTTTCGGGGCTGGTGGCGATCACGCCGCGCAAACGCTTCAAGCCGCAAAAGGTTCTTCCCAAGACGCTGCAGGAGCCGCCTCAACTCATCGGCGTGTTCCCGAATTTCGTGGAAATCAATAGCCTGAAACTGGTGGCGGGCCGCTTCTTTGGCGAAGACGAAAATAAGAGCTCGGCGCCGGTCTGCGTGCTGGGGGAAACCGCCAAGGTCAACCTGCTGGGTTACGATAACGCGGTAGGCAAGTACGTGAAGATCAACGATACCTGGCTGCAGGTGATCGGCGTGCTGACGCCTTCGGCTTCGAGCGACGCCGACGTGGAAGGCGTGCAGTCGGTCAACCGCAACAACCTGGTGATCGCGCCGCTGAATACGGTGATGCGGCGGTTCGAGGATAACACCAGCTACTTGAAAGACGAGATCGACGGCATCTACATGAAGGTGGGGCCTAACGTCGATTCCATCGAGACGTCTAACGTGGTGCGCGCGATACTGGCGGCCACCCACAAGGACGCGGGGGATTTCACCGTAGTCGTGCCGGCGGGGCTGCTGGAAGAGCGGCGGCGGACCAGTTTCATCTTCAATATCGTTATGATTTGCATTGCCGGGATTTCCCTGCTGGTGGGCGGTATCGGGATCATGAACATCATGCTGGCGACGGTTCTCGAGCGCACGCGCGAAATCGGGATCCGGCGCGCGATCGGTGCACGCCAGAACGACATTGTGCGTCAGTTCCTGACGGAGGCAGTGCTGATTTCGATTGTGGGCGGTCTGATCGGCATTCTGTTCGGGTTTACGCTGTCGCGAGTGATTGCGACGGCCGCGGGTTGGTCGACGGTGGTAACCACGTCTTCGATCGTGGTGGCCTTCGGCGTGTCGGTATTCATCGGATTGTTATTCGGAATTTATCCGGCGGTTCAGGCCGCCAAATTAGATCCCATCGAGGCCATTCGTTACGAGTAGAGCAGGACAGGCCTGCTGGCCTGTCATTTTGAAGACTTATGCTGCGGCGAACTATAATCACAGGCATTCTTGTGGCGGCAGGCGCATTCGCGCAGGTGTCGTCGTTTCCCAAACCGTCATACTTCCGCGAGACTTTCGCGAGAACCCAGACCAAGGTGGAGTTGAAAGACCCCGTGCGGCTGGAGGATTTCGTGGTGGGCGGCAAGCTCGAACTGTCGCTGAAGAACTATCTGGCTCTGGTGATGGCGAACAACACCGACATCCAGATCCAGATGCTCAGCGTGGAGATGCCCAAGAACGCCATCCTTCGCGCCTTCGGGGCCTGGGATCCGCTGGCCAGGGCAACGTTCACCGATACCAAGACGAAATCGCCCTCCACCAGCGCGCTTGACGGCGCGGCCACCCTGGTTTCGCTGACTCAACCGGCGCAGTTCAGCGTGAGCCAGACAATCCCCACCGGCACCACGTACACGGTGGGCTTCACCGCCAGCAAGAGCGCCAGCAATAGCGGCTTTTCCAGCTTTAACCCGGCTCTGAGTTCCAGCCTTTCGGTGGGCTTCACGCAGCCGTTGCTCAAGAATCGCAGTACCTTCATCAACAAGCTGCCCCTGATGTCGGCCAGAAGCCGCTACCGGGTCTCCGAGTTGAGCCTGAAAAACCAGTTGTTGACAATGGTCAACGCCGCTGAGAATGCCTATTGGGACGTGGTCGTCGGCCCGCGAAAATCTGAAGGTGGCCGAGGGCGGGCGGGACGTGGCCGCGGAATTCCTGAAGCTCTCCGAGAAGCAACTGGAGTTGGGCGCGCTTTCGCCGCTGGACATTTATAACCCGCAACAACAGTTGGCCACCGCGGAGTTGAGCGTATCGCAGGCCAGGTTCACGCTGGCGCAGAAAGAGGATGCGTTGCGCAAACAGATCTCCCTGGACCTGGACCCGAAGGTCCGGACGCTGCCCATCGTGCTCACGGAGACGGTGGACATTGTGCCTCCTGCCCCGGTCGATACGGAACTGGAGGTAGCCAAGGCGCTGGAGATCCGGCCGGACCTGAAGGGGGCGGTGCAGAGCCTGGATGTGGACGATCTTGCGATCCAATCGGCCAAGAACGGGCTGCTGCCCAACCTTTTGCTGACGGCATCCTACCAGACGCAGGGACGCGGGGGCGTGGCTTACCTGCGCTCGAATCTATTTAACGGCACCGGAACTCCTTCGACTGTAGTGACTACGATTCCCGGCGGCTTGAGCGACTCGTTGAGCCAGATGTTCGGCTTCGGCTATCCCGTGTATTCCTTCGGCCTCAACCTTTCGCTGCCCATCAAATCGCGCAGCGCGGCAGCTGACATGGCCGACGCTCTGGTGGCCAAGAAACGCGACGCTCTGACGGTGCGCACCACGGAGCAGACGGTGCGGCTGGACATTCTGACCGCCGTAAGCAATGTACAGGGCAGCGTGGAACAGTTGAAGCTGGCTAAACTGGCTCTGGATTTCGCGGTGAAGGGCCTGGACGCCGAGAACAAAAAGTACGAATTGGGCACGGAAACCAACCAGAACGTCATTCTGGCGCAGAACGTGAAGGTGCAGGCGGACTCGAACGTGGTGGTCAATCAGATCGGTCTGCGGCGCAATCTTCTCAATCTTCTGACCAAGACCGGGGAACTCCTGGACGATCGCGGTATCGTGATTCAGTAGCGCAGGCATCCGGGCCTGCGATTGGCTCCATGCAACTACTGATTCTTGGCGGACTGCTGGCAGCGGTCTTTGGGTTTTTCGTTCCTTCGGTCCAGACGCGTTTGCAGGGCCTGCTCCACCAGCGGCCGGCGGCAGTCTGGGCCTTTCCATTGCTGCTCACCGCGGTCTTCTGCGGGGCGGCTGCGTTGGCCGGCACGCTCAGTCTGCTACTGGCGCTGATGGTGCTGGCCTACACGGCGGCGCCGGCGCTGTGCGCTTACGCGCAAGGGGCCGGATTTATCGAGCGCCCCAGCGGCCTTGATTTCCTGACCATCGCACTGCTTTGGCTGCCGCTCGAATTCGGGGCGGGCGCGGGCCTGGTTCCACGACCGGCGCAAGGCTTCCTGCACAGCGTGGGATACGGAATCTCGATCCTTATGGGACTGGTGCTGTTTATCGGGTTCCGGTCTTTCCCGGGTTTGAAGTACAACCTGCCGCGCCGGGCATCGGATTTCTGGCTGCCGCTGGCCGGCTTTGCGGCGTTGGCGCCGGTGCTGGCGATCGTCGGGATCGCTATCGGATTTATTCCCTGGCCGCACCTGCCGGTGAAAACCGTCGGCCAGATGGCGGCAGCCGTAGGGATCATCTTCGTGGGAACGGCATTGCCGGAAGAGATTCTGTTCCGCTCGCTGATTCAAAACTTCATCATGCTCCGGTTTGGCGAGAGCGGGCGGACACTGTTCCTCGCCAGCTTCATTTTCGGCTGCGCGCATCTGGATAACGGCCCGCAGCCCCGGCCCAACTGGCGGTATATGATTGTGGCCGCGATTGCGGGTTGGGCCTACGGGCGGGTCTTCCAGCGGGCCGGCAGTGTGATGTCATCGGCGGGGCTGCACATGGCCGTGGATTGGACCAAGCATTTCTTCTTCTAGATTCTAGAAGCCGCTGATCTGAACCTTCCGCGTGGTATCATACTACTGTGATATTTAAATCACTAAGCCGCTTAGGTGTCTGCCGTGGACCCAATTGCAAGAAAGGCCAGGAACTACCGCAATGCTGCGGGAAAGAGCCCATTCCGAGAATGGGTCACGCGAAAAGTCGACGGCCGTGTCCGCAACAGGATCAACGCTAGAATCAGGCGGATTGAGGAGTTTGGAAACTACGGAGATTGTGAGCCGGTTGGACAGGGTGTTTACGAATTGAAACTCGATCTCGGACCCGGGTATAGGGTGTATTTCGGAATAGACGGGAACCAAATAATTATCCTCGGGGCCGGAGATAAGGGCACCCAGGATTCCGATATCAGGAAAGCGCAGCAATGCTGGGAGGACTACAATGCCTAAGCGAACAACTGATTTTCGCGATGACCTTCTGGCCGATTTGGCCGATCCGCAAGAGGCCGCCCATTACCTGAATGCCGCACTCGAGGATTCAGAGGAATTGTTCCTAATAGCGCTGCGGGATGTTGCGGAGGCCAAACAAATGGCCAGGGTCGCCGAATCGGCAGGCGTCGCCCGAGAGTCAATCTACCGCATGCTCACGGTTAATGGGAACCCGACGTATAGCAGCCTGCTTGGAATCCTGCGGGCAGTGGGTTTGAAAATGGCAATTGAACCGGGGAGTCCTGAGCCGCCAAAACCAGTTTTTCGCGAACCGGGTGTTTCCGGATTTCGCCACCCAGCGGCAGCCGGCTCCATCAAACAATCTGCCGGCAACCGGATGCCGACGCCTGAGGTAAGCGCAAAGGCTAAGAGCAGGTTGAAGAAGCGCGACTGAACCGCAAGGATGCCTGTGCCACCATCGCGCAGGGAGTCCCAAAAGCGAACACCGGAATTACCTGGCTATCCGTTATTCCTTTGAATCGTCATATGTTAGGCTGGACGGCGGATTGGCAGGAGCCGTGCCCTTATCCTGCGGGAATACGAACATGGATATACAACGCAAGGATGCCGGCAAGAAGAGATTGATTCGCCGGATTGTCATCGGAGTGGTGCTGGTGGCGGCCGTCGTAGGAACCAGCATCGGGCTGGGAAAACTGAAGCCGGCGGCACCCGGTGTAGATCTCTCTGTGGTCTGGAGGGACACCGTGAAGCGCGGTCCGATGATGCGGGATGTCCGCGGGTTGGGTACGCTGGTTCCCACCGACACCATGCTGATTCCTGCCACCACCGACGGGAGGGTGCAGCGCATTCTGATCCGTCCGGGCACACCGGTGAAAGCCGAATCGGTGGTGATGATTCTGACCAGCCCGGAACTCGAGACGCAATTACTGGACGCCGAATTCGCCGTGAAGTCGGCTGAGGCGGACTACGCCAATCTGAAGGTGACGCTCGAGAAGCTGAAGCTCGACATGCAGTCGACCGTGGCGCAGGTGGATGCCGATGCCAATACGGCCAAGCTTCAAGCCGATCGCGACCGGGCGCTGGCCAAAGACGGCCTGTTCTCAGAGGTGGATGCCAAGATTTCGACCGTGAAAGCCGACCAGTTGAGCAGCCGCGTGAAGCTGGAACAGAAGCGGCTGACCATCAATACCGACGCGGAAGACGCCCAGCTGGCGGCCGCCAAGGTGAAGATCGACCAGCTTAAGGGCCAGTATAACCTCAAGAAAAGTCAGGTGGATCAACTGAATGTGAAAGCCGGCTTCGACGGCATGCTGCAGCAGCTTCCCACGCCGGTGGAAGAAGGCCAGCGAGTGGCGGCCGGCACGCCGCTTGGCAAGGTGGCGCAGCCCTCCAAGCTGAAAGCCGAACTGAAGATCGCCGAAACACAAGTAAAAGATGTCGCGATCGGTCAACACGCGGTCATCGATACGCGTAATGGTCTTATTGAAGGACGGGTATCGCGGATCGATCCTTCCATTCTGAATGGCACGGTGACCGTGGACGTGGCCTTAATAATTGGAAAAGAAGGGCTTCCGAAGGATGCGCGTCCGGACTTGAGCGTGGATGGGACGATTGAGCTGGAGCGCCTGAACGATGTGGTGTTTGTGGGCCGGCCGGTGTTCGGGCAGCAGGACAGCACGGTTCAGCTATTCAAGCTGGAGGGCGACGGGAAGTACGCCAACAAGGTGAAAGTGCTGTTGGGTAAGAGTTCGGTGAACACCATCGAGATTAAGGATGGTTTGAAGGTTGGAGATCAGGTGATTCTGTCGGACATGTCGGCGTACGACAGTTATGACCGAATTAAGTTGAACTAGGCATTTTTAAATTGAACCAGGCAGGCGCGATTCTCGTAAAAGGGGTAAATGACCATGGATGACGGTTCACAACCGCTAATTCGACTGGATGCCGTGAGCAAGGTTTTCGTGACGGATGAAGTGGAGACGCATGCTCTCCAAAGCATCCATTTCGACGTCAAGAAGGGAGAGTATCTCTCGATTTCCGGTCCCTCGGGCTGCGGGAAATCGACGCTGCTTGCCATTCTTGGCTTACTGGACACGCCCACAGACGGGACATATTACCTGAACGGCAAACCGGTCACCGGGCTGAAGCTGTCCGAGCGGGCGCGCATTCGCAACCGTGAGATCGGCTTCATTTTCCAGGCGTTCAACCTGATCGGCGATCTGACGGTCTACGAGAACGTGGAACTGCCGCTGACGTATCGCGGCATGCCTTCGGCGGAGCGCAAGAAGCGCGTGCAGGACGCGCTCGAGCGTGTGGGGATGTCCCACCGCATGAAACATTATCCGTCGCAGCTCTCGGGCGGCCAGCAGCAGCGTGTGGCGGTGGCGCGCGCGCTGAGCGGGGATCCCTTGATCCTGCTGGCGGATGAGCCTACCGGGAACCTGGATTCGGCCAACGGCGAAGCTGTGATGAGCCTGCTGCGCGAACTGCACCAGGCGGGCTCGACCATCTGCATGGTGACGCACGATCCGCGCTATGCCGAATTCGCGGACCGCACGGTGCGGTTATTCGACGGCAGGATCGTGGAAGAAAGCGTAGAGTCGGCAAAGAATTAGCTGGAGATCCCGAAGGGGCAATCTGGAGGGGGGCGCGATGTCGGGTGGCCTAAGGGTAACGTGTGCGATGCTGCTGGCGCTGGCTGCCGGCAGTGGTCTTAATGCTTCAATTGGAATTCCCCAGTCGGAATTCCGGCAGACTTATTCGCTCTGTCCAAACGGGCGCGTAGTAATCCAAAACCTCTACGGCGACGTGAGCATCACGGGCTGGGACAGAGACGAAGTGCGGGTGGAGGCCATCAAACGCTCGGCCGACCCAAGGCGTCTGGATGACGCGCGGATCGTAGTGGATTCCTCCATGGGCCTGGTCTCCATCCACACGCAATACGCCGGATCGGATGCCGAACATCCGGCCAGCGTGGAGTACCGCATTACGGTGCCGCGCGGGGCGAACCTGGAAAATGTCAAGCTGATCAACGGCGGGCTTTCGATCAGCGGGGTGGCTGGGCCGGTGAAGGCATCGTCGGTCAATGGGAGCATCAAGGCCGAGAAACTGGAAGGCCAGGTGGACCTCTCCACCATCAACGGACAACTGGAGGCCGGCTTCAACCGGATCAGCAGGCAGAACGCGATTTCGCTGAGTTCAGTGAACGGCCCGATCAAGCTGTCGATTCCGGGCGGCGCGGGCGCCAGCGTTACGGCGCGCAATTTGAGCGGCGGGATCGATTCGGAGTTCGGGCATGCATTTCGCGCTTCGGGCGGACACCGGCTTGCAAACCATGGTCCATGGCGGGGGAGCGCCAATTCATCTGCACAATGTGAATGGCGGCATTTCGATTCATTCGTCGATTCGCTCTACTTCGATTCACTCGCCGATTCACCCTACCTCGATTCACTCCTCCTCGGCTCGTTCCACTTCGGTTCGTTCGGGGGCGTGATCGATGCGTCCGGTAAGTTAGATCGAGCCCGTTCAATAATCACACTGGGGGGATCCCTACATGGCAAGGCGCGCCATCTGTTAACCTGACAGGCCATGAACCTGATCGGGCAGGATCTCAGCTACGGTGCCCGCCTGTTGCGGAAGTCTCCGGGGTTCTGCGCCGTGGCCGTGATCGTGGTGGCGCTGGGAATCGGTGCCACTACCGCGATTTTTAGTATGGTCGACGCCGTGCTTTTGAAACCGCTGCGGTTTCGAGCGCCCGAGCGCCTGTTGGTGATTTGGGAAAAGAACCCCGCGCAAAACCGGTACAAACTGTTCGTGGCGCCCGTCAATTTTCTGGAGTGGCGCAAACAGAGCCGCACAATGGAAAGCATGGCTGCGTTTCAGGATGTCCATATCAACTTGACCGGAGGACCCAACGGACACATTGATCAGGAAGAGTTGAATTGCGAGCGGGTTTCCGCGGAGATGTTTCCGCTGCTAGGTGTGGCGCCCGTATTGGGGAGGACGTTCCGGCCGGAGGAAGATCAGCCCGGCAAGGCGAACGTCGCGCTGCTGAGCCATTCACTATGGCAGCGGCGCTTCGGCGGCGACCCCGCCATTGCCGGCAAGGCGATTCGCTTGCGCGACCAGAGCTATACCGTGGTGGGCGTGCTGCCAGCGGGCTTTTCAGTAATGAACCCCGAAGTGAGTGTGTGGATTCCACTGGGACTGAATCCGAATGACCCGCGGTCTGCCAACAGCCGCTTCCTGACGGTGATTGCGCGGCTGAAAACGGGCACCGCGGTGGATCGCGCGCGGATGGAACTGGAGACCATCGGAAGCCGCATGGAACAAGCCATTCCGGCGGTAGACCAGGGCTGGCGCCCTTCGATCTTCATGCTGGAAAAAGAACTGGTGGGTAATGTCCGGCAGGCGCTTTGGGTGTTGCTGGGGGCGGTGGGCTTTCTGCTGCTGATGGCCTGTGTGAACGTAGCCAACCTGCTGTTGGCGCGCGCCACCACGCGGCGCAAAGAGATTGCGGTTCGCATGGCCCTCGGCGCCGGCCGCGGACGGATTGTGGCCCAGTTGCTTTCCGAGAGCATGATTCTGGCGCTGGGCGGCGGCCTCCTGGGCTTGATGCTGGCAGCCAGCGGCGTGGGGCTGATTGCGCGTCTGGGGCAGGCCACCATTCCGCGGCTGGCCGAGGCCCGGGTGGATGCCAGGCTGTTTCTGTTTACGCTGTGCGTTTCCATGGCTACCGGCATTCTTTGCGGAATGGCGCCCGCGCTGCAAAGTTCCGGCGCCAGCCTGAATGAGACGATGACGGAAGGCGGGCGCAGCGGGACTGTCGGCCGCGCCGGAAGAACCATGCGTAGCGCGCTGGTGGTTCTGGAAGTGGCCATGGCGGTGCTGGTTCTGATTGGCGCGGGGCTGCTGATTCGAAGTTTCGTAGGGCTGCGGTCGGTGAACCCGGGCTTCCAGCCGTCGGGGCTTTTGGTTCTGCGGGTACCGCTGGCGGGCGGCCGCAACAACACACCCGAGCGGCGCGTAGCATTTTTCCAGCAGGTGATGGACCGTATGGCCACGCTGCCCGGAGTGCGCGCGGTAGGTGCGGTGAATGGATTGCCCCTTACGGGGTTAGGAGTGGGCTCGACATTCGCGGTGGACGGGCGGCCGGCGCCTGCGCCGGATCAGCGGCCTTTGGGAGTTCTGCGCTCGGTGACGCCGGGATATTTCCACGCGATGGGGATACCGCTGGTGGCGGGGCGCGGTTTCGCGGACTCGGATAATAAGGGAGCGGCGCCGGTAATCCTGGTGAACCAAACGCTGGTGCGCCGCTTTTGGCCGGAGGGCAACCCCCTGGGCGGCCGCCTGGTAGTGGACACCGATGGCCGCACGGCCGCGATTGTGGGGGTGGTGGGAGACGTGAAGCCGGACCGCATCGAAGGAGAAGACTGGCCCACGATTTACGACCCGTATGCGCAAGTGCCGACGCCTACCCTGATCCTGGTGGTGCGAACGGGCGGCGCCCCGATGGCGCTGGCTTCGGCGGTGGAGCGGGAAGTGCACCAACTGGACGCCGACCAACCGGTGTCGGATGTGCGGTCCATGGACGAGGTGATGGACCGGGCGGTGGCCGGCGCGCGCTTCAACACCGTGCTGCTGGGCATCTTCGCGGCGATTGCTTTCGTGCTGGCCGCGGTGGGGATCTACGGCGTGATCTCATACGACGTGACTGAGCGTACGCACGAGATAGGCATTCGGCTGGCACTGGGGGCGCAAGCCGGGGACGTGCTCAAACTGGTAGTGGGACAGGGCGCGCGGCTGGCGGCTTATGGAATCGCGGCGGGCCTGGCGGCGGCATGGGGCCTGACGCGGCTTATGGCTACTATGCTCTTCGGCGTGAAGCCGGCCGACTTCTACACCTTCGCGGCGATATCGGTTTTACTGGGAGCAGTGGCGCTGGGGGCCAGCTATCTGCCGTCGCGGCGGGCGATGGCTTTGGACCCCACAACGGCCCTCCGTCATGAATAGACGCCATGAATAGGACGGCATGAACAAGCACAGGCATGAATAGGACAGGGGCATGATCATACTTCGCAATCTCGAGAAGTTTTATGAAGGCGGTTACGGCAGGACCTACGTGCTGCGCCGCGTGAACGTGGAAATCAAAGAGGGTGAATTCGTCACCATTATGGGACCTTCGGGGGCGGGGAAATCCACTCTCCTGAGCATCCTGGGGATGCTCGACGGGGCATGGACCGGCGAGTTCGAGTTCGTGGGCCATCTGGTCCACCGGATGAAACCGAAAGACCGCGTGGAACTCAACAAGAAGTACATCGGGTTCGTGTTTCAGAGCTACCACCTGATCGACAACCTGACGGTGTATGAAAACCTGGACATCCCGCTTTCATACCGCAATGTGAAGGGGTCGGAACGGGCGGCGATGGTGTGCGACATTCTGGACCGGTTCCACATTGTGGGTAAGCGCGACCTGTATCCGAGCCAGCTTTCGGGCGGCCAGCAGCAACTGGTGGCGGTGGCGCGCGCGGTGATCGCCAATCCCAAGCTGATTCTGGCGGACGAACCGACCGGCAATCTGCATTCGGGGCAGGGCAAGGAAATTATGGAGCTGTTCAAGAAGCTCAATGAAGAGGGCACCACGATTGTGCAGGTGACGCACTCGGAGGCCAACGCCGCGTGCAGCCAGCGGGTCATTCAACTGGCAGACGGCTGGGTGGTGAGCGGCGGCGCGGATACGCCGGGGCAGAGTATCCCGGCGTAGCGGCGAAGGGGCAGCAATTCGAAGAATGGTTAGTTCTGTATGGGGATGATCAGGTTCTGCGGGCCGGCGGCCCCGCCCAGCGTGTAGGTCAGCGGAACAGCGTCGCTGGCGGCCACTTTGGGCACCACCACGTTGAACTGATACAGGCCCAGGTAGCCGCCCGTCAGCCCGGCGAAGCTCACCGTGGCCGGCGTGCCCGCAAACGACACTTGGAAAGTCTCCATTGAGCTTGTTGGACTGCGTCACGATCTGCCCAGCGGGGCTATCTGGCGTTACCGTCCCAAAGCCCACGCCATAAAGTATGATCGTATCACCAGGCTTGGCACGCGCCGTTAGCGCACCCGGGACCGGAGGGAGCACAAAGGTAACTCCGTCCGGAAAAAGCGCCGCGACGTACTGTCCCGCGGGAAGCTTGAACACGGCCGGCGCCAGCAGGCCCGGCTCTACTGGTCTTCACAGTAATCGTAGAGGCCGCGCTGGCTCCGCCCGGCGTGTTAACCACCACCGGCTGCGGTCCGTTCGCGATATTGGATGGCACCTGGGCATTGACCTGTCCGGGACTGACGAAATCGATAAATGCAGACTGGCCGCCGATCGTGACCGTGGTGGCGCCCAGAGCGGTGGGCGCCGCGTTACCTTTGAAATCGGCGCTGGCCCAAGTCTGAGAGATGACGTTGGCAAGGTTCGTGCCATAGATCTCCATCCACGTTCCTGGCGCCAGCGCGGAGAAGCTTCCGTAATTGCTGGCACTGATGACGGATTGAATTACAGGCGTGGCATCGAATGAGCCGAAAACCTGGCCCGAAATCGTGGCATTCGGCACCAGCCCTACTTGTCCGATGGAGCATGACGAGGCGGCTCCAGTGCACGTTGCATTGGAATAATGGAAATTGAAATTGTTGGATAGAAACGTAATTTTAGCGCCGGTGTTCTCTGACAGGCTCACCACGACACTGCGGAATTGGCGGCGAAAGGACCGAATGTGATGGTATCACTTCCCGGGGCGATCGAAACCGCGGTAAACGGAGATATCCCGTTGCCCCGGTAGCTCAGCACTATGGAGATTGTCCCACCGCCGCCGACGCCCGTGTAGGGAGCTGAGATTGTGCAGTTGGTATTCGTACCATCGTATGCGCAACTGCCCCAATCGACGCCGGCTCTGCCCAACGCCGCCGCTGCCGCCGAGACCGGTCAGAGTGACGTTTTGAGCGCTGGTTGTGTAGGTGGCCGTGACGGCCGAGGCCCATGGTGAGAGGAAGGCTACCGAGAAAAGAAACAGAGGAATGGAGATGGGTTTCATGTTGGTCCGGTGTTCGGATTGGTCCGTAGGTCCCACCATAGCAGGGTTTCCTTTGGTTGCCGCCTTAGTAAGCAGCATTTAATCAAGGCGATGCCATCATGCGCCGGCCGTGCGTGCGCAATTATACCCACATTCCATTCCACGCCAGCATCGCGTCTCGGGGTATCCTGGATATGGCTGCGCTGCCGGCTCACACCGTACGTGATATAGTTCGACTCAGTGCAAAGAAGGCTCTCTATGCTACCCCAATGGAAAGGATCTTCTGCGCCAGCACTGCGTGCAGCATCGGCATGGCGCATCAAACGGCAATCATGAGAATCAACGGGCGGCAATCATGAGAATCAACCGGGCGGGCAAATTGCTGGCAGTTCTGGGAGCTTTGGGAATCATCTGGGCCCAAAGCAAGGAAGAGACATTCATCGGCGCGCGCGGAAGATACTGGGCCTTTCAGAAGGTGGTGCGCCCGGAGGTCCCATCAATTCCGGATGCCTGGGTCCACAATCCGATCGACGCTTTCGTCCTTCAGAGTTTGCGTGCGAAACAACTTGAGCCGTCAGTACCACTGGACCGCGCTCAGCTCATTCGCCGGGTCACATACGACCTTACGGGCTTGCCGCCCACGCCGGAAGAAGTGGAAGCGTTCCTGCGCGACAAGTCGCCCGCGGCGTATGAAGCCGTGGTGGATCGCCTGCTGGCATCTCCTCATTACGGCGAGCGTTGGGCATCTAAGTGGCTGGACGTGGCTCGATTCGCGGATACCAATGGGTTTGAGCTGGATCTGGATCGTCCCAACGCCTGGCGCTACCGGGATTATGTAATCCAGTCTTTCAACAGCGACAAGCCATACGATCGCTTCATCAAGGAGCAAATTGCCGGTGATGAAATGTTCCCGGCCGGCACTCCGGGAAATAAGGAGGCGCTGGTGGCCACCGGTTATCTGCGCGCCGGCTCAGAGCATTTGGTGGCCGGCAACGTCGACCCGGAAGAGAGCCGCCAGGAGGTACTGACCGAAATCGCCACGAATGTGGGGCAGACTTTTCTAGGCATGACCATCAACTGCGCGCGCTGCCACAATCACAAATTCGATCCTATCCTCCAAGCCGATTTTTATAGCCTGCAAGCGATCTTCGCGGGGGCCAAAGGCAAGGATGTCGAGATCGCCACGGCGGAGGAGAAAGCCGCCTGGCAAGCAGCGGACGAAGCTTACAAGAAGAGGCTGAAGCCAGTGTCCGACGCCCTCAAGGCTCTCGCGAAGCCTTATGATCAACAGCTCAGAGAAGAACACAAGAGCAAGCTGGAAGCCCCGCTGCTGGAAGCGCTCAACATTCCCAAGGACAAGCGAACCGCCGAACAAAAAAAGCTGGCCGCCAACGCCGAGGTGCAGATCAAGGCGGCCTGGGACGAAGTGGTTGCCGCCATGCCGGCTTCCGCCAAGGCCGAACGCGCCAAGTTGCGGGAGCAGTTGCATGAAGTGGAAGCCACCGCGCCCGATCCGCTGCCCGCGGCTTACGCTTTCGTCGACACGCCGGCCAGCAGTGCCGACTCCGTACCGCAAAGCTACATACTGCGCCTGGGCGATCCGCATAGCCGGTTGGATCCGGTGGACCCCGCCGTGCCTTTTGTGATCCGCGCCGGCTACAAAGTTCCGCCGGCGTCCACCGAACGCCGCACGGCCTTCGCCAACTGGCTGGCTTCGCCCGACAATCCGCTCAGCGCGCGGGTGATGGTGAACCGCATCTGGCAGTTCCGCGTAGGCGAGGGCCTGGTCAGGACGCCGAATGATTTCGGAACCATGGGAGACAAGCCCGATAGCCATGCGCTGCTGGACTGGCTGGCAGCCGAATTCATGGCCCGCGGCTGGAGCGTCAAGGCCATCGATCGTCTGATTGTGACCTCCAGCGGCTACCGGCAAACGTCGGCGCCGGACGAGGCGAAATCCAAGCTCGATCCTCAGAATCGTCTGCTGTGGCGCATGAACCGCAAGCGTTTCGCGGCCGAAACGATTCGGGACGCCACGCTAGCGGTTGCCGGAACGCTTAATCCCGCGATCGGCGGACGTCCCGTGAGAATACCGATCGAACCGGAAGTCTACAATCTGATCTTCACTGAATACGAGCGCGATGGACTGTGGCCTGTCAGCCCCGATAAGAACGTTCAAAATCGCCGCGGTATCTATCTCTATAACAAGCGCAGTGTGCGCATGCCGCTGCTCTCGGCTTTCGACCAGCCGGATGACATTACGTCGTGCCCGGTGCGGCCCGTCTCCACGCATGCGCTGCAAGCCTTGTCGCTATTCAATTCGAGCTTCATGCAAGAGGTCTCACAGGCCTTCGCGGCGCGGCTTGAAAAGACATGCGCCAAGGACCGCGGATGCCAGATCAATTCAGCCTGGCGCCTGGCGCTGTCCCGGCCTCCGCGACCCCGGGAGAAGCAATTGGCAACGGCGTTTTTCAAGTCGGGCGGCACGCTGCCTGATTTCTGTCTGGCTCTCTTCAACCGAAATGAGTTTATCTATGTTCCCTAAGTACCCGATGTTCCCTAAGTACCCGATGTCCCCTAAGTATCCTAAGTACCCTGAGCAGATCGGCACTCATATCCGCGCGGCGGTAACCCGTCGTGACGTTCTGGCGCGCGCCGCGCACGGCTTTGGTTCGCTGGCTCTGGCATCGCTGCTGGCGCCGCCGGCCGTTTCTATCAGCCAGGCCGCGGAGCGCGCCAATCCACTTGCTGCCAAGCCGCCGAATTTCCCCGCTAAGGCCAAGTCCGTAATTTTTCTTTTCATGGTGGGCGGCCCCAGCCAGGTGGATACGTTCGACCCCAAGCCCGCGCTTGAAAAGTATAACGGACAGCCCCTGCCATCAAGCTACGGGACCATCGTGAGCCAGTTCACCAAGGGTGACACGCCGCTGCTGCGCAGCCCGTGGAAGTTTCAGAAGTACGGACAGTGCGGGCGCGAAGTGTCCACCCTGTTCCCGAATATCGCGCAATGCGTGGACGACCTGTGCTTCGTGCGCAGCTTCTATACCGACAGCACGGTCCACGCGCCCGCCATGTACCAGGTCAACACCGGCCGCATTCTGATGGGCTATCCGAGCATGGGCTCCTGGATTACATATGGGCTGGGGAGCGAAAGCCAAAACCTGCCGGCCTACGTGGTGATGCCGCAGCCTGAAGGTACGCCGGAAGGCGGCACGCCGTGTTGGGGCGCGGGGTTCCTGCCGGCGGTCTATCAGGGAACCGTGTTTCGTTCAGGCTCAAGCCCGATCCTCAACCTGCAGCCGCCCGAAGGCATGACGGCGCAGCGCCAGCGGCACACTTTGGATTTTCTGCAGAAGATGAATGAGATGGACACGCTTGATGGCGACAGCGAAATGGCCGCGCGCATCAGCTCTTATGAACTGGCGTTCCGCATGCAGAGTTCGGCGCCCGATGCCGTCGATCTATCCAAGGAAACCGAAGCCACCAGGAAGCTTTACGGCGTGGATCAAAAGCGCACCAACGAATTCGGCACCCGCTGTCTGCTGGCCCGGCGGCTGGTGGAGCGCGGTGTGCGATTCGTCCAGCTCTATTCCGGCGGAGGACCGGTCTCTGTGCAATGGGACGCTCACAAGGATCTGGTTGGCAACCACGAAAAGATGTGCGGCATGACCGATCTTCCGGTGGCGGGCCTGTTACGAGACTTGAAGCAGCGCGGCCTTCTGGATTCGACCCTGGTCATCTGGGGCGCCGAATTCGGACGCCTGCCTATGTCGCAGGGCGGAGATGGACGCGATCACAACCCGCACGGCTTCACGATGTGGTTCGCCGGCGGCGGTGTCAAGCCGGGATCGATCGTGGGTGAAACTGATGAAATGGGTCTTCGCGGCGTGGGCGAACGCTACTCGATGCGTGACTTCCATGCGACCATCTTGCAACTGTTGGGCATGGACCAGAACCGGCTCTGGTTCCTGCATAACGGCAGGAATGAGAAGCTCACGGACTTTGGCGGTACTGTGATCAAGGACATGCTGGCGTAAGGCGGGCTTGCCGGAATCAGAGCCGCGACCGTTAGGGAGTCGCGGAACCATCGCTCCGCCGAAATCAAAATTCGAGTTCCTCCTGCGCGTCGTCATCGCCATTGGGCACACCGGGGTGGCTATTCCAGCCGCACTTACCACAACTCGTAAAGTAATCGCCGTCCGGAGCTAAGGAAGGATCGAAGTGTTGTCGAATCTGACGGGAGTTGCAGAGCGGGCACTGCTCAGTCTGATCAACTCTTTCGCGCTGAAAAACGGTTACATAGTGACCAACGACGGTGTCGCAACCATGGATAGCGATGCCGGCAGCCGTCTTGTTCGCGCTGCGATCATGCGTGAGCCAATTCACGAGCTGCCATGTGTCTCTTGCAGTGCCCTTCAGGTATTGACGCAGTTCTTTGTTGCGGCTGCTTGGGCACACCTCATCGATCAGAAGAGCTGACCATGCAATGAAGTTGCCGTCTTGCGGCCTCTCTGCCGCGGGATTTACCTTTACTCGGCGTCGAAGAGCACCAATGAGTGAGATCAGGCACTCACGCAGTTGCATCCCTACGGCTTGGTAATCTTCGGGCTCAACAGCAGTGTGGAATCGGTCCTGCGCCTGCTCGCGGCGCCTAAATACGTCGTCGAAGGGTGACGGGTCTTCACTGCGAGCTCCTTTGGGTCGGCTGGATATGCGCATCATCAAGCCGATGTGGAAAGAGATAGTGTAATCGAGGCTTGGGAAGTGGCGCTGAGAGTAGAGGTTCGTCATGTTGGAGATGACCCACCACCTGTCCTTATCTGTAGTCACATCCCAGATCTCGTACACCTCGCCAAGAACGACCTCTTCCTTTACCTTCTCGACGTGTTTGACGGACTGCCCGTGCGCTTCGATTTCGACGTACTGTGCGATAAGCTTCGCTATGCGGATCCCGCTTGGGGCTGTATCTGCTTAACTCTTCGGGAGGCACAGCATGTTGGGGAACGGTACATTCGGAATTTATCGCGTCTTTTTCGTCGGATGCCATGCCTCATTCTGACGCGAAGCGCTGGGGACTTCCACCAGCACAATTGAGCCGCCACACCGCCTCAAGTCGGGATTACTCCCCACAAGCATGCAACTGGCCTGGGGCCAGACAGAAGGACTATGCATAAGACTGCTGAGACTATCCACTCAGGCTAGCCACTGGGCCACTCGTGCCCCGAACTCTCCGATCAACGACACGTTGGAGTAATATGAGCTAATGCGAAACTCGAAATTGCCATTTCTGTTTGCGGTTGCGGCCGGCCTGATCGCCCAAAGTGCAATCGCCCAAAGTAAAACGGCGATAGACAACGACCAGGTGCGGGTGCTCCAGGTGACCGATCAGCCGCACGCCAAGACGAAGCCGCACGAGCACAAAGTGAATCGGGTGATGATCTATTTGACGGCGGGCAGCCAGTCCATCACTCCGCAGGATGGCAAGGCGGTGGAGCTGAAGTACAAGGCGGGCGAAGTAAAATGGAGCCCGGCCAGCGGCACCCACGTTTCGGAAGTGACCAGCTCGACTCCGGTCAAGATCGTCGAAGTGGAAGTGAAAAAGGAGGGCGACCCGAGCAAATCGGCGACCAGTGCACTGGACCCGCTTAAGGTCGATCCGAAAGACTACAAGCTGGTGTTCGAGAATGCGCAGGTGCGCGTTGTCCATGTGAAGATGGCCGCCCACCATAAGGTTCCGCTGCATGAGCACCTTCTCAATCGGGTGGTGGTTTATCTGACAGATCAGAACGGCAGCATGACTACGCCCGATGGAAAGACCGACACGGCACAGCACAAGGCCGGGGACGCCAGTTGGGGCGCACCAACCAAGCATAGCGAAGAGAACCTCCAGGACACTCCGTTCGAGGCGATTGTGGTGGAACTGAAGAACTGATCCACACAACAACGCTACCTGACAGTCACAGCCCGGTTAGTGCCTGATTTCACTTTGCCAGCGGATCGGGGCGAAGCTGGAAATGCAGCACCTTGCTGGTGGTTCCCTTGCCGCCTTCGGCGTGAAACACGGCCCGCGTGGCATAAGTCGACCACAGCCCCTTGCCTTTCCAGCCGGTCTTCGGATCGTCGATACGGCCGTCCATCCCTTTGGCGAAGAACCCGATCGGGTAAGGCACGCGGAGGACGACCCACTTGCCGTTGGCAAATGCCATCAGCGCATCCTCCCCATTGCCCGTGGCAATCGGCACATTCTTGCCCAACCCGAACGTATCGAACTGATCCACCCAATCGTAGTAGCTGGCCTCGGCGCTGCCCGAATCGGCAACGCCCTTAAACTGCGGCGCCGGGAAGGCATTGAGGGTCCAACCTTCGGGGCAATGCTGTCCGGTGGCAGCCGGCCCGTTGAGCGGTCCCTTGCACTTGCGCCGGTCGAAGCTGGCGAAATGTCCACTCGCGGTGACCGTCCAAACTATGCCGTTGCGGTCGATGTCGAGTCCACGCGGAGAAAAGCCCTGAACCGGCGCCTTCGGATTGTTCCACGGCAGCTCGTAGATTTCCGCCAGAGCGGTGGACGGAGGGTTCGAACCCGGGTTCAGCCGAACGATGGAGCCCGGGAAACCTAACACGGAACCCCATATCGAACCGTCGGCCGGACTCACGGTCACGCCGTAAAAGCCGGCGTTGATCCGCTTGTCCTTCGTGGGATCGACCGGCTGGTCCGGCTCCACGTAGGCATCGCGCTTTCCGTTGCCGTTAGTGTCCAGGATCAGCGCGGTCCAGCCCTGCGACTTCTGCTCATCGTGGGTCTGCTCGAACATCTTCGTGTTCAGCCAGCCCACCGCTCCACCGCCTCCGCCGCTGCTGGTCCACAGCGTCTGGTTGGCATCCTCGGCGAACTGCAAGTGGTGCGTGCTGAAACAGGTGTCGATGAGCGTGAACTTTGTGCTCTTGGGGTCGTACATTGCCAACTGCCGGCCGCTGCGGGCCAGCGGAAACAATTGCGCCGAGGGGTGGCTGGACCCCTCTTTGCAGTAGGCGGGGTTGTCCACAGGGCGAATTACGGACGTGAACCAGACCCGCCCCTTTTCGTCGAACATCGGGTTATGCATGTTGGCCTGGCTATCCCAGATGGCCTCGTCGCCCCAGTATGCCGAAGGCTGCAGCGGCTTCCCGGGACCGGGCGTGTTGGGATCGCGGACCGGCATTTTCACCTGAGTGGCCGTGTGGTGTACCGGATCCAGAACCGGGACGTTATCCGTGCTGAGCTCGGGCGCTCCATAGAGCAGACCGTTGGCGTTGACCGTCGGATTTCGCTTGTCGGTGGCAATCTCATCGTGGAGGTAAGCCTTGGGTGTAGCCCAGTCCCACTCCGTGATGACCACATTGCGCTCCACGCCCTGGGGCCGCGGGGGAACCGGCGGCAGTTCACCGGCCGCAATCCGGTTGGTCCAATCCGCAAACATCGCCAGCGCGCGTTCCTTGCCAAGTTGGCCAATGCCGCCCATCATATTGCCGCCGGCTTGTCCGGACTGTATTCGCCGCTCCCAGGCCTTTGCCGCCGAATCGAAATGGCCAAGGCTTGCGGGAATCTCGCGTGTTGCCTTGGTGCCAAGCTGGTGGCACGACCAGCAGCTATCGGTCTTCACCAACTCCAACCACTGGGCCTGGCTCTTCATGTTCGGCGAAATGCCGTTGCCCTGGGGGCCTGTGCCGGGGAACTCACTCTTATCCGGTATCTTCAGCAGGGAATACCAAAAGCTGGCCGGATAATACTCCGCAGCCGCGCGCGCGTTCGGCGCCACCACGGCTTGAAGGTTGAGGCTTTTGCCCGGGACGGCCTGCACTTTGGGCGAATCCACCAGTCCGTAGCCGCGTACCCACAGGCTGTAGTTGGCTTTCGGAAGGTCAGGCACGAGGTAGCGTCCGCGATCGTCGGTGACCACGATTTTGACAAACTTTGTGGGCAGATCAGCAGTCTGCGCAATCACCCAGACTCCGGCTTCCGGCCCCTTCGCGCTGGTGACCACTCCGCCGATATCATCGTTGTCGACGCGGACCGCTCCGCCCGCGGGTTGCTGGGCACTCATCCTGGTCAGGGAGGCGGCCAGGAACACCGCCAACCCGGCCGCCACGATTCCTAAGTACGGCCCTCTTGTCGTCCTCATATCGCGCTCCTTATCCTGCATCAGGGGACTTCCGGTTTGAGGTTCCCCGAATGCGAAAAGTATACACCTGCGGGCCCCTTCGCATTAACTTCGGTTTAGATCGTGGCAATTAATCCGGAGATTAAGCTGCTTGTATACCTTTGGGACTATCGCCAGAATGCCTGGAGGCGCGATACTACAAGCCGGTGACAGATGGTGACAAGGTCTGGTGAAACCAGTCCCACAAGGGGGTTGTAGTCGATGGCAAATTATAGCGCGCTGTTTTCGATCGTTTTCATGATGAGTTACGTGGTCCTGTTCGACGCCGTCCATTGGCGGAAGCGGATCAATCGCCTGTTCTGTTCGTCGAGTTTGCTTAGCACGGACGAAGTGGGCCGGCTGGCTGCCATCTGGTCTGCCTGTCAAGAGGCCTGACTCGCCCGAGCTTCGGCGGTGTGACGGAAGCGGCGTGACGGAAGCGGCTTGACAGAACCGGCGGGTTCGGCTTAATATATCCGTAACGGATGTATTTATGCCCAAGCTCCAATCGCTTCGTGAACTGCTGCCGCTCACGCCGCCGGTCTTTCACATCCTGCTAGCCCTGGCAGACGAGGAACGCCACGGTTACGGCATCATGCAGGACGTTGCACGCCAGACCGATAGCGCCCTTCAACTTGGCCCCGGAACACTCTACGGCTGCCTCAAGCGGATGCTCGCCGCGGGCCTGGTGGAAGAGTCGGACGAACGGCCCGACCCCGCCCTGGACGATGAGCGCCGCCGTTATTACCGTATGACCGCCCTGGGCCACCACGTGGTTCGGGCCGAAGCGCAGCGGTTGGCTAGCGCCGTCACCGCGGCCATATCCAAGCGGCTCCTCGACCGCAAAGCCAGCCTGGCTGGGGGCAAAGCCTGATGCCTGGCGCCGCCCCCGATTCCGTCTCCAACGCCGGCACTGCTGGCCGCCTCTGCCGCATCTACTGTGCGCTGCTCTACGCCTATCCCCGTGAGTTCAGGCTGCAGTATGGCGGCGCCATGCAGCAACTATTCCGCGACCGCTGCCGGGACCTTATGCGAACCCGCGGCCGGCTGCCTCTGTTCCGTTTGAGTCTAGGCCTGGCAGCCGATTGGTTCGCCTCCATAGTCCGCGAAAGAATCGCTTGTATGCGCGTCCCGACTTTTTCTGGTGAATTTCTCGCGCGCCAGGCCCGTGCGATCTGGTGCGCCGGGCGCAAGCAGATGCCGCGCAGCTTCGTGACCGAGTGGGCCCTGACTATCATCGTGTACCTGTTCGCCACCACCACTCTGGTTCAGGCCTACGTGGTTCCCACGGGTTCGATGGAGGGCAATCTACTGATCGGCGACCACATGCTGGTGGATCGCGCCGCCTTTGCGAATCCCGGATCTCTGGGCCGGCACCTGTTGCCCTACCATGCTGTCCAGCGCGGCGACATCGTGGCTTTTCTCTATCCCGAAGACATCCGCCAGACCTACGTCAAACGCGTCATCGGCCTGCCCGGCGACCGCATCCGCCTGTTGGACAAGCAGGTGATCCGCAACGGCCGCCGCCTCATGGAACCCTACACGCAGCACATGGCCTGGCCCGCGGACCCTTACCGCGATTGTTTCCCCCTTGCGCCTGAAGCCTCCACCACGCCGCGCGGGCGCGACATGTTTCAGCATCACGTAATCCAGGGAGAGGTGATCGTGCCTCCGGATTCGCTTTTCGTGCTCGGAGACAACCGCGAGAACTCCGAGGACAGCCGCTACTGGGGCTTCGTACCGCGCAGTTACGTGGTCGGTAAGCCTTTGATGGTTTACTGGTCGTACGATGCGCCCACCGACGAACTGGAAGAGTGGAGCCTCGCCCACATAGTGGATGTGGCACAGCACTTCTTTACCAAAACACGCTGGGAACGAACGCTGCTGGTGCCCCGGTCCCAGCGCGCCCAAGAGATAAGAGGCGTGGAATGAAGCGTCGGATCAAGACTCAAGGACAAGGCATGCCGGCTGCCGCGGCCGCTGTGGCTCTGTTCGGATGGCTGGTGCCCGGAGGCGGCTACCTCCTGCTGCGGCGCTACGCGCAATTCGCGCTCTTCCTGCTTCTGGTGTCGAGCGCATGCGCCGCCGGAACCGCACTCCAAGGCGCGAATCAATGGCCGCAGCCCGCCGAACTCCAGGGACTTGACGGAGCCACCACCATCATGGCCCAGGCCGGCGCCGTGGCGAAAGTGCTGGCGGGCGGACCATACCTGCTGGCGCGTCTCCTTGACGGAAATCATACCCTCCTGACGGGCCGCCTCCACGAGTACGGAACCACGCTCTTGACGCTGGCGGGTCTTCTCAACGTGCTGGCGATTGCCGATGCCCTGCAGTTAAGAACGACGGCACTGCGAGAGGCGATGCCGCGAGAGGTGAATCAGCCCTGATGTCCCATCTCCCCTTCAGCTTGCTGCTAGCGGTCCTGATTTCGGCGGCCACGGCTCTGCTTGGCAATCGCTCCGCCCGCGACCGCGTCTATCACGCTGCCTACCTGGCAGCCTCTTGCCTGATCGCCACTTTGGCGGGCAGTTGGATCATGTACCTGATCCACGGCTGACAGGCGCGGCTGACAGGCGAGGCGGGAATGTCCGGCGAAGAAGTGGCGGCACCTGCATTTTTCAGTTAGACTCAATGTTTGGCGTGAAGAGCGCCAAGTCTGCATGGTTCAGTCCGCCCGCCAAAAGGGCGCGTAGCTCAGTTGGTTAGAGCGCCTGCTTCACACGCAGGAGGTCACAGGTTCGAGTCCTGTCGCGCCCACCATAGAATCAATAGTTTAGATCCGCGAGACGAGAAAACAGCCCTTCCAATTGCCCTTCCACTCCGCATTTGCTCGCTGAATCGAAGCTACGTATACTGCGGCCATGGCGGACGACACCACCGTGGCTTTCGATTCCGCACGACCACATTTGAACGATCCTGCCCCAATAGATTTCGTCCGGAGTCTTGGCCACCAAGTACGTGACGGATCCCCTGACGCTCAAAGTCATCTGTCTTGCCGCCCAATGCAGAAACCCGTCTTGGCCGAAGGGCCACCGGGCTCCGGGAAAACAGAACTTGCCAAGGTAGTTGCTCTCGCAGAGATCGGGACGATCAAAGCGAGGAGCCGGCCTTTTGTCGTGCTGACCTCGAACGAGGTTCGCCGGATTGGCGATCCACTACGACGCCGCAGCCTGTACCTTCGGTTCGAGCATCCCTCGATCGAGCGGGAGACTCGAATCCTGGAAAAGCGGACGACCGGAACCCACATGGATTTGCATGGACAGCTCGCCGGGTTCGCTCACGCGCTTCGGGGCTACACGCTGGAGAAGCCGCCCTCAATCGCTGAGATGCTGGATCTGGCAGAAGCCCTGAAAATCTTGGGTGTTCACGAAATTAGCGCCGATTTGGGAGCGTGTTGTTACCCCTCATTGCGAAGACATAGAATGATCGCAAGCGGCTGTTGCTGAGGGACGGGTTCGAGAGCCTCGTCTACGACACGCACCATTACAGCAAAAATGTCGACGAGCCAGAGCGTGGACAAGGGGAACAGGTATGCGCAGCGCGGCGGCGTTTCTAGGCATTGTCACATTGAGCCCAGCGTTTGCGGGTCAGCCGCTCAGCATGCGCGAATACGAGGAGCGGTGCGCGAGCTGATTGCCGTTGCCCGCCGATGGCGCACCGTTGTACTCCGCGAGGATGGCCAACGTCAGAATCTCAGTCATCGGCAGCACGAGCTGCACGACGGGACTCTTTTCTTCAGCCCACTGCCGCCCCGTTGTACGGCACGGCCTGGCCGCGATTTGGTATGGTTTCTTCATGGCTTCGTCGTGGTGAATGGACAGAAGGTGCCCCTGCAACGTCAGCGACTGCGCGGCAAAAATAGCGGCGAAGTGCGCCTGGGAACGTACGAACTGTTCCAGCAGACGCGCCACCTGGACGACCAAGTGTGGTGGAAGATGCTGCGGGGCCTGACCAAGAGGAACTACCCGTTGGTGACGCGCAGTTTTGCGGAAGCCAACGGCATCGAGAAGTCGGCCATCAGCCAACGATTCATCCAGGCCAGCCGGGAGAAGCTCAAGACGCTGATGGAACGGCCGTTGGGCGATCTGAAGCTGTGCGCCGTCGTGATCGATGGCACTCTGCAACGGCGGAATGTTTTGGACCAGTTGCCGGAAGAGTACTTGCAGCGACCGCTGCTGCTGGTTCTCTGCATTTCGCTGAACAGTTGCCAGTCGCATAAAGCCAATTCCGGACCTTCGATCGAGTTCACCCCTATTCCGCCGGCGGCGCAATGTGGACGAGCAAGAGTCGACACGATCTCTGGACGGGTCAGTAACGCTCGACCGAAGCAACAGATTGTTATTTATGCGCACAGCGGGCCATGGTGGGTGCAACTCTGGCCGCCTTACCTCGGATCGTGACGGAGATCGATGGTGTCGCGCCCGCACATAGTCGCACGTACCGCAACATTCTCAGTGCTGTTGGTGTACTTTGTGCTGACCGGATGCCACTCTTCACCAAAAACTTCAGCTCCCACGGTTGCTTTCAGCAAGGTCCCCGCCGCTCAGGAGAGCCACTACGAAATAGACATAATTGAAGATGGTGACTACAAGAGAGACATAATCGAAGGTCGTGCCACAGGGGCTCGACCCGGGCAGCGAATCGTGTCGTACGCAAAGACAGATGGACGATGGGGCGTGTGCCGGCAATCAGGCCAGCTGTTGACCAATATCGAAAGTGACGGCCGGTGGAAAGCTTCGGTCCATTTGGGAATACAATATGCCGCTCTGTTGGTTGATCCAACCTACAATCCGCCTGAACAAACTGAATCGTTACCGATCGTCGGCAACGGCGTGGTGGCGCTGGCAGTCGTTAACGGGGAAGGCGCCGCGCCGGTACTCCCCTCGCCCAAGATACTGAACTTTAGCGGTTACGAGTGGACGACGAGCGCCGGGCCAATTTTCCGCGCTGGGTCAAGAAACTTTTTCGATCCTGCGAACGTTTGGACGGGCGAAAGAGGTGCACTGCATCTTCGCATTTCGGGAAGCCCGGGAAAGTGGACTGCGGCGGAGTTGAAGCTCACGCGCAGCCTAGGATACGGAACCTACAGGTTCCAGGTGCGCGATGTCTCTCATCTCGAACCTTCTGCTCTTCTAACGCTAATCACCTGGGACGGCGTTGGCACAGAGAGCAACCGACGCGAGTTGGACGTTGAGCTTGGTCGTTGGGGATACCTTGATAATGACAACGTACATTATGTTGTCCAGCCTTACTACGTTCCAGCTAACTTTGTTGCCTTTCGGATGCCGGCTGGTGTCTACACACATTCCTTCCGCTGGGAACCGGGGCAAGTGACGTTTTCGACGGTAGCAGGATCGAGCAATACAGATGCCGGTCGTGTCATTGACCAGCATGTGTTTACCTCCAGTGTGCCTTCACCGGGGGGACAATCGGTACGCATCGCTTTGTATGTATTTCATCAGGGCCAAATACCCCTGAAAAACGAAAATGAGGTCATAATCGACAAATTCGAGTACCTCCCGTGATTTGCTGCTTGAATCAAAATCGATGGATTCTTATTGGAATCGGGCTAGCGGGCCTTGTCACTGATGCACGTGCACTCGATCCCAATCGTCTGCCTTCGCAGTACGTCCGCGAACAATGGACCACCGAAACCAGGTTTCCCGGCGGCGCGGTCAACGGCATCGCGCAAACCGCAGATGGATACCTCTGGATTGGAGCCGACAGAGGCCTGATACGTTTCGACGGCTTTAATTTCAGGCCTGTCTCTTTTGCTTCTATTGCCACCGCTTCGAACGTTCCCATACTGCAATTGCTTACGGATGCTGGCGGAAAACTGTGGGTCCGTCCGCAGGGCGCCGATCTCGTACGCCAAAAAGATGGCAAGTTTGAGAGCGTCAGATACGGTCCAGTCGCAATCACCGCTCTGTCAAAAGATAACCACGACGGAGTCCTGGTTTCGGACATCGCGCAGGGCACATTCCGTTTCATGGAAGACCACGTTCAGAAATTGGGACCCGCTTCACCGCCAGTAATCTCTCTGGCAGAAACAGCCGACGGCAACATTTGGATGGGCACACTCGGCGATGGCCTCTTTCTTCTTAGGGGCGGGCGAGCTACCCAGGTGAACGCAGGATTGCCCGACCGAAAGATGAATTGTCTGCTGGCGATCGGTAGTGACGAGTTGTGGGTCGGTACTAACACGGGCTTGTATCGTGGAAATGGCACAGGCTTTCGTCGGCTCGAATTGCCGTCGTTCCTCGGCGTTGTCCAGGTTTTGAGCCTCCTGCACGATCGTGACTCGAATATCTGGGTGGGTACGACGCGCGGGCTACTGTGCATCAACGCGAAAGGCATTTCGTTCTCCGAAGAGAATGAGCTTCGCGGAGACGGCGGGATTAACGTTCTGTTCGAGGACCGCGAAGGGAATCTCTGGATCGGAGGTGCGCGAGGGGTAGGCCGCATTCGGGACAGTGCGTTCGTAACTTATTCATCTGTTAGCGATCGTCGTTTCGAACACAATGGCCCTGTATATGTCGACCCGGAGGGCCGCACCTGGTTGGCTCCCGCTCAAGGTGGGCTGTATGTTCTCCAGAATGGACGAGTTCAACCCCTTACATCAATACCACCAACTGAGGTCGTCTATTCCATCAGTGGACGGGCAGATGTCGTGTGGGTCGGACGTCAACGCGGGGGACTGACCCGTCTACGATTTCGCAACGGTGCGATAGCGAGCCAGAGTTATACAGAGGCAAACGGACTGGCCCAAAACAGTGCCTATGCTGTTTATGAGAGCCGCGATGGCTCTGCGTGGGCCGGCACGCTAAACGGCGGCGTCAGCAAATTCAAAGATGGGCACTTCACCACTTACACGACGACCAACGGCCTCGCTTCGAATACCGTCTCGTCCATCCTCGAAACCCGCGATGGTGCAATGTGGTTTGCCACACCTAGCGGGCTGAGTTCTTTTTCAAACGGCCAATGGAGAACCTATACAACGGTAGAGGGTTTGCCTTCGCCAGAGGTGAACTGCCTTTTCGAGGATTCATCCGGAACTCTCTGGAGTGGAACGTCTGCTGGTCTTGCCTTTTTTGCCTCTGACCGCTTTCAAGTTCCTCATGAATCGCCCGACGTTTTGCGCGAACAAATAGTCGGAATGGCGGAGGACAAGAGCGGAAGGTTTTGGATCGCGACCTCAGATCATGTTTTGCGCGTTCCGCGCGACAAACTGCTAAGCGGTGTTGTGAAGGCAGTCGATGTTCGCGAGTATGACCAGGCCGACGGTCTAGAGAGCACTGAAGGAGTGAAGCGGAGCCAATCGGTGGTCTCGGATTCAGCTGGCAGGATCTGGTTTTCACTCAGGAGCGGCTTGTCGGCTGTTGATTCATCCCGGATCACGGACTATTCAGTTCCAGCGCTGTCTCACATCGAGGCGATCACCGCCGATAACAACCCCGTAAACCTCGCCGGCTCCGTTCGAATTCCTCCATCTCCCAGGCGAATCACGTTTGAGTACACGGGACTGAGCCTCGCGGTGCCCGGGCGGATTCGTTTTCGATATTTTCTCGAAGATTTCGACAATAGCTGGAGCCAGCCAGTTGCGGCGCGAGAAGCCGTTTACACGAACCTTGGGCCCGGCTCCTATCGATTTCGGCTAGTCGCAAGCAACAGCGAGGGGCTGTGGAACGGGCCAGAAACTGCGATCGCTCTGAACGTCGCCCCGGCGTACTACCAGACAACGTGGTTCCGTTCGTCGTTGGCGGCGGTCTTCGTGGTGACTCTCTGGGGGCTTTATCGGCTTCGACTGTACCAGCTGGCGCGGGAATTCTCGGCGCAGACCGGGGAGCGTGCCCGAATTGCACGCGATCTCCACGATACGCTGTTGCAGAGCTTTCAGGCTTCGCTGATCCAAATGCAGACGGCTCGGAACATTTTTCCGCGGCGTCCCGAAGAGGCCATCCAAACTCTCGATAACGCGATCGGCAGCGCCGAGCAGGCCATCGATGAGGGCCGGAGGACGATCCAGGACTTGCGGGCCACACTGGCTTCGCACAGCAATTTGGAGCATCTGCTGACGGCCGCGGCGCAGGAAATGGCGCAAGCTCCGGATTCAAATGGACCTCACCCGAAGTTCGATGTAACCGTCGAAGGATCGCGACGAATCTTGTCGCCCGCCCTTCAGGACGAGGTTTACCGGATCGGCCGCGAGGTGCTGCGAAACGCTTTCCGTCACGCGCACGCCAGCCACATCGAAGCCGAAATTCGCTACGATAAGCGTCACCTTCGCTTGCGGATTCGCGATGATGGAAAAGGCATTGACCCGCACATACTCGAGGAAGGCGCAAGGGCCGGGCACTGGGGCCTGCCGGGAATTCGGGAGCGCGCGAAACGGATTGGTGGGCGATTCAATATCTGGAGTGAAGCCGGGGCGGGTACCGAAATTGAATTGACGGTTCCGGCCTCAAAGGCATACGCGGAACCTCAGGCTCAACGGCGATTCGGACTGTTTCGAAAGAAAACGGATGGTTTATGAGCGATTCCGGGTTGATTCGAATCCTGACCGTGGATGATCACGCGCTGCTGCGCTACGGGATCGCGGGGTTGGTCAACGCTGAACCGGACATGAAGGTGATCGCGGAGGCTGCGACCGGAGTCGAAGCGATTAAACAGTTCAGGCAGCATCGTCCGGACATCACGTTGATGGACCTGCAAATGCCGGACATGACCGGCATCGAGGCCATCATCGGAATTCGAGGTGATTTTCCGGAGGCTCGAATCATCGTCCTGACGACGTATTCTGGCGACGTGCAGGTGGTTCGGGCGTTAAGGGCGGGCGCGCGTGGTTTTCTCCTAAAAGGCCGGGTGAATCGCGAGTTGCTGGATGTCATCCGAGCCGTTCACGCCGGCCAGAAGCGAATTCCGCCGGAGATAGCGGCGGAACTGGCCGAGCATGCCGGGGAAGAACATCTGAGCGCACGTGAACTGGAGGTTCTCGGACTGGTCGCAAAGGGACACGCGAATAAAGAAATCGCCGCCCGGCTGGCGATCACCGAGGAGACAGTGAAGAGCCACATCACGAAAATCCTTGCGAAACTCAGAGCGAACGACCGGACGCATGCGGTAACGATCGGGTTGAAGCGCGGGATCATCGATTTGTAATCGCCCAAAAGTCGAATCGCGAAATAACAGTTTTGAACGTTTCGTTTCTCCTGCGTTGCGCTTAGTCTGCTAGAGGGGGTACGGTGCAACGACTTTTTTCTACCTTCGCCAGCGGCTGGCCGGGTGGCGGTCTCTTAGCGCAACGGCTGCTCCTGGGGATTGCTGAGGTTTATTGCTTCGTTGCCTGCGTGAATCTAAATCATCGTCTCGACTTAGGCCGTCAACGCCGATAAGCTTGTGAGCATCGCAGATGTGAGGGGCCGGGTCCGCACGGATGGCGGCCCCCGCGCCGGGGCGGCTTCAGACTTTTTCCGGTACAGTGAACGGGGCGCGGTACTTGTCCTTCAGCATGTCGTCGGCTTCGTGGTCGCCGATGAATCGCCGCGTGTTGGGATCGAACTTGATCTCGCGCTTCAGCCGGTAGGAAATGTTGCCGAGAAGGCAGAAGGCCGTGGAGAGATAGGTTTCATTGATTTCGGCGTGGAGCATCTCCGGCTTGTTTGCTTGCACGGCATCGAAGAAATTGCGGAAGTGCGAGACCTCCCCCGTGGGCGTTGGTTCGCTACCGAGGTCGGGCTCCGGCGTTTTCTTGCCGTCCAGATAAACCTGGAAGCCCTCACGCCCGCCGCTCGAAATCATGTAACCTTTGGAACCGTAGAATATATTGCCGGCGCTGATGGGGCCTTCGGCATTGCTGTAGCGCCCGCGAATCTCCATGATCAGCTCGGTGCCATCTTCGAAGATGTAAGAAGACAACTGCACGTTGGGCGTCTGCGCTTGGTCTTTATAGCCGAAACGGCCGCCGCTCGAAAAGATTCGGGAAGGCAGGCCCTTGTTCAATCCCCAACGCCCCACGTCGATGTAGTGAGGCCCGTTGTTCCCCAGTTCGCCGTTGCCGTAGTCCCAGAACCAATGCCAGTTGTACGGGTGCAGATTGGCGTTGTACGGCTTGGCCGGAGCGGGGCCCGTCCACAAATCCCAATTCAGCGTGCCGGGCGGGTTGGTGGCGTCTTTGAAGCCGATGGAATCCCGCTGCTGGTAATGCGTGCAGCGTGCCATGTAAACATCACCGATGATGCCATCGTGCAACGCCTGGACGGCCCGCCGCACGCGGCCTTCGGACCGCCGCTGTGTCCCGCCCTGCGCCAGGCGATTGTATTTTCTGGCGGCGGCCACCATCTGCGCGCCGGAAAACATATCGTGGGAGACGGGCTTTTCCACGTACACGTGCTTTCCAGCCTGGCAGGCCCAGATGGCGGCGAGCGCGTGCCAGTGGTTGCAGGTGGCGATGGTGACGGCATCGATGCTCTTGTCCTCCAGCACTTTCCGCACATCCTGGTGGAGCGCGGGCCGCTTGCCGGTGAGCTTTTCGAATTCCGCCGCCTTCTCCTCCAGTCGGGTGGAATCCGGGTCGCAGAAGGCGACAACGTCCACGAACGGGATCCGTGCCAATTCTCGCATGTGGTCACGGCCGCGGCCGCCCATGCCGATGATGGCCGCGTGAATGCGGTCGTTGGCAGCCGCCCGCGCGAGCCCCGCGCCCAATAGTTCCGCGCCGCCAGCCAGAGCCGCAGTGGTAAGGAAATCTCTTCGTCCAACAGACATAAACGCCTCCCTGTTTCCGATTATAGGGCCTTACTGCAATTTCACCGGCACGCCGCCCTGCTTCATGCTGCGCTGTGCGGCATCCATGAACTGCATCACTTCGAGTGATTCTTCGTTCGACACCGGCGCCTGTTTGGTCTCGAAAAATTTGACGATCTGCTCCACCAGCGGACGGTAGCCGCTGCTGGCCTTCGGCGCCATTTCCGTCTTCCCGCCGGCGCGGAAGACCATGATGCCGTAATTGTTGTCGTGCCGCAGAGCGCGGGCCTCGCCGGTCCTGCCGCCCTTCCATTTCCCGACAATGATGTCGGCTTCGTCGGTATGGGTGCGCGCCACTTCCTCGCAACCCGGGCCCATGATGGCATACAGCATCTCGATCCCGTGAATGGCGTAGTACGTGAGATCCAACTGGAAGGTGCCGAGCGGGCCGGCTCCCCAGGTGATGGCGCTCTCGGTATCGGGGAATTTCATCGAGTCCACTTCTTTGCCGTAGCGCAGGGAGGAAGCCGTGTACCACGGCACGCCCGCCTTCTTGGCCACGCCGGCAATTTCGAGGGCATCTTCGAGGGACGAAGCCAGCGGCTTGTCGATCCAGATCGGCTTGCCGCACGCCACGGCCTGTTTCACTTGGTCGCGGTGCTGGCGGCCGTCCACGCTCTCGAGCATGATGCCGTCCACTTTCGCGCACAGCCCGGCGATATCCGGGACGAACTCGATCTGATACTTGGTCTTCAGCTCCTCGGCGAACTTGTCGACGCGCCGGTAGCTGTCCGGTTCCTCTTTGCTGCCGCCCTTGAACGCCGCCACCACACGCGCACCGGCGACATGGTTCGGCGACGAGGCGTCGTTCAGCATCTTGGTGAACTCGGTGGCGTGCGACGTGTCGGTTCCGATGATGCCGAGCCGGAGGTCGGCCGGCCATGCGGCCAATGCCAGAAAAACACCGAGGACGGCAATCTTTCCCGGACTTACATGGGCTGGAAGCCACGCGGCCAGCCGTGCCATAACAGAAGTCTTCATCGAATTGTCCCCTTCAAGACTGTATCAAAGAGGCGGCGCCGAAACCCAATACCGCCCAGGCGCCAGCTCGTAGATGGCGGTCTGGTGCGGCGGGACGGTCACTTGGTTGCCGCGCACTGCGATGCCGTCCCGGTGCAGCCTTGTTTTTCGCCCAGTTCTCGGCTGCGGCGACGAGTTTTGCACCGAGTCGCCTGCGCCGGTATCCAACCCGTGGCATTGGAGGCCACAGGTGATGAAGAGAAAGCCAGGTCGTAAGCAAAAGCGTAGCATTGGTAAAACCGTCCTGCGATTACCAGACCTCGAAATCGCGAAGTCAGCCGTCCTCAACAGCCTTTCCTGTCCGGACGCTCAACGCGGCTATCGCCATGCTATTGACGAGTTCGTGGACCGGTACTGCTCGGAGCCGCGATTGCCGTTCAGCAAGACTGTAGTCGTCCGCTACCGGATGCACCTGGAGGCCCGCAATCTCGCCCCAGGCACCATCAACCTCCGCCTCGGGGCGGTCCGCCGTCTGGCGTAAGAGGCGTCAGATTGCGGCCTCCTGAGCGTCGACTCGGCTGCGGGAATACGGCGCGTGAAGGGTGTAAAGAAGTTGGGCGTCCGGCTCGGCAACTGGTTGACTGCCGAACAAGCGCATGCACTCTGAGAGGCGCCAGACCGCGAGCGACTGACGGGCAAACGTGATCGGGCGCTGCTTGCCCTCCTTTTGGCCTGTGGACTCAGTCGCCATGAGCTCGCCGCGTTGACTTTCGGCCACCTGCAGCAGCGCGAAGGGCATTGGGCAATCGTCGACCTCCGCGGAAAGACTGGTCACATTCGAACCATTCGCACCACACGATCTCCGTCGAAGTTGCGCTCGGCTCTGCCGCGCCGCCGGCGGCGAACTGGAACAAATCCCTTATCTCCGGAAGGCTGCCACCATTCGGAAACGTTGCTTAATACACACCGGGCCAGCGTCATTGGGAGAATGCCGCAAATGCGGTCTTGAACCCGATTTCGACGTAGAATGAAAGACGCTGTGCCGGTTCGGGAGATCCATGCAGCCAACTATTCTCGCTGGATTCTTTGAATTCTCGAGCACCGCTTTCTCGATGTCTGCCGCCGGCCTCGCGCTGCTCGTGATTGGTCTATTGGCCGCGAAAAACGACATCATCCAGGCTCGTGGCATCGACAAGGTGGTAGCCCTGACCCACTTGTGCTTCGCAATGCCGTTGGCGGCCTTCGGCGCAGAACATCTTTCCGGCGGAATCCCGCTGAAGATGGTGCCGTCGTACATGCCGTGGCGTTTGTTTTGGCTATATTTCGTCGGTGTTGCGTTAATCGCCGCGTCGTTGAGTATCGCCACAAAGATTCAGGTGCTCTGGTCCGGCCTGCTGGTCGGAATCATGATGTTCCTTTTTGTGGCGATGTTGCATCTTCCGGGAGCGATCAGCAGCGGCGGCCGAATCCCATGGACGGTCGTCATCCGGGAACTGTCGTTCGGCGGCAGCTGCTGGGTTTTGGCGGGAATTGCGATGGGTGCAAATGGAGATGGGCAGGGTAAGAGTCTCATCACCGTTGGCCGCGTGTTAATCGCGATCGCCGCGATTGTTTTTGGCGTTCAGCATTTTCTGCACCCGCTGGGACTTCCCGGAGTTCCGCTCGAGAAACAGATCCCGAGGTGGGTTCCCGCTCGCGCGTTCATCGACTATTTGACGGGCGCATTTCTCATCGTTGGCGGGGTCTGCTTTCTGCTGGCTCGGGAAACGCGCATGGCGGCCGAGTATCTCGGCGCCTGGATTGTGCTCCTGGTTGTGCTCATCTACGGGCCTGTTCTGATTGGGGCGCTGGCGGACCCGAGTAGCGGGGTGAAAGTCGAGGGGCTCAACTACTTCGCCGATACGCTTCTGTTTGGCGCAGTGATTCTTTCGCTGGCCCGCGCCACGACGACGCGCAAATTGGAAGCTACCTGACACTGGCTCTCATTTCCGGATTGCCAACGATCCGCTCGGAGCAGAGGAAGACACATCCGACTAGGGTGTACTGCTCAAAGTGGGTGCTGAGCCATTTTCCAATTGTTTTAGCGCAGAATTCTCAGGGGTTCTCAAATGGTGTCACGCCTCAACCAACCACCATCACAGCCGTAGGCGTGCATAGTTTAGGTTGCCAACGGACAATGAATTTACCCGCTTCCTTCAGTGGCCGGGATATCGCGTTTACCGGCAGGAGATGCGTTCGATACTCCGGACTGGCCACTTCGATGCGCTAATTTGATTTGGCCCCACCTGTGGAAAGGAGAAAGAAGGCCTGAGAGGGTCGAGTCGGCGTCTAAGTTTCGCCGGCATCCCGACCAGCGTGCCGACGCCTAAACGGATGAGGCAAAATATCACTACCATCCCGCCCTCCACAAGGTCACGTGCCCGACCGCCATCCGCAGCTACGACCTGAAGACTGTCGCTATAACCTCCACATGCGACATACCTGCCGTCCGAAGAGACCGCCCACACCATGGGCCGGGCACGACACACGCTGTTTTCTTGGCCCGTTTTCATGTTGATTCGCACGACGTGGGAGTCATTCGACATATTCCGTCCGGTGACTGCGAATACGTGAATACCGTCAGGGGACGGCGTCACTGCATAATAGGCGGCTGCGGCATCGGACGCATTCGTTCGCCGTTTCACCTCACCAGTTACCGTATCGACGATGCTGATCTGCGTGGGACCCTTGAGACGCGCCGACGCAAAGAGCATCGTCCGGGGGCGGGAGTCCAATCGATCTGATAACTCCGTTCAGCGCCGCCTGTCGTGTCCTTGTTGGGCACAAGGTTGTCCGGAATCGCAATTTCATGCTCCTGCCCGGTAACAACATCGTAAATGACATTTTGAAAGGTGCGGTCCGCTGTCTCGCGCCGTAGAAGCAGCAGCTTCGATCCGTCGGGCGACCATTTCGCACTCGCGTTCCGGGTCCCGCGTGGTTGAGGCAGTTCCCGCATGTCGTTGACTGTCGCAGCTTCGACGTCCAGCTCGCCGAGATACACAGACCCGGTGTTCACCTTTACGGAGTAAAAAACAGACCCGTCATCAGCGATGCCAGTGCCAAAAACAGGTCCGATGTCCTTCTTCACCAGCGTCGGTAGCCCGACAGGGCTCCCATCTTTGATGTCAAGAGCCCAGAGATCGTGCGAACCCGATTGGTCACTGGTATAGAGCAGGCTCTTGCCATTCGGGGACCACGCAAAGACATAAGCGGACGCACCCGGTACAGTCACCCTGCGACGTGAAGATCCATCCACCGGAGCAACGTAGACCGACGGCTCTGAACGTTCATTCAGTTGGGTATAGGCAACGAACCGCGCGTCGGGGGACAGCCCGGCCTGAACCTGCAACTGTTCTGCCTCAGTGATGAGCTCTGTTCCGAACCGACCCGCAGGGAGATTCAATTCCCTGACTTCACCCGTCCTCGCGCTTATCAAAAGCCAGCGCAGCGGCTGGTGTGCCGCGGCACGTACCTCGCGAACGAGCAGCGCGGAGCCATCACGCGACCAGTCGAGTATATGCGCGGCGGCTGGCCCGCCGTATAGAACTTTGGGCTCCGGTGAATTCACACCGATGATGTGTATCTCCGAAGTCCAGTCGTCGCGCACGCGGTTGTAAGCCACCAACGAGCCATCTGGCGAGATAGCTGCGGTCGATGACATCTCACCCGAAGCAATCAACGGTGTCTTCGGCGCGCCCAGATCGCGTTCCGACCCCGTCTTGAGATCCACAAGCACCGGAATGCTTCGACGGTCGTATACGTACGCGAAGTAAGCGCCATCCCGGGATACGGTTCGAACCTGACCTGCAAACGGACTGATTGGTCTGCTCAGCCGTCGAGCCGTCACGTCTGTGGCAACGCCGGGCACTCCCGTCAGTCTTGCTAACCGCATACGCGCCACGCGTGTCACATCGTCCTGATCCCCGAAACTACTCAGCACTTTTTCGTAAGCTTTGCGAGCTTCGGCGCTTCCCTGCTTTTCGTAACAGACGCCAAGCTGCAGCAAGGCCTTCGCCGAGAGGTTGCGATCGCCTTTCGCGGACGCCAGAGCCTGGTAGATTTTGATTGCGCCGTTCAGGTCCCCTTCCACTTGTTCCTTGTGGCGCGCTTCCCGGAAACGAACTTCGTTTGGGCTGATGGATTGCGCGGCAAGCGTGCTGATAGTGATGCCGGCGGCCAATGCGAGCAACGAAACCGTCTGTTGTATCTTCATGGCTCAAGACTATCGATTGAATGTCTGCCTCTTTCGCGCGTTCCGTCAGATTTCGGTAAGAGTTCAGCCATCGAACCTGTATCCCAATCCGCGGACGGTCACCAGGTACCGGGGCTCCGCCGGCTCGCGCTCGATCTTCCTGCGCAAGCTCACGATATGGTTGTCCACCACGCGATCGGTAACGCTCTTGTCGCGCCCCCACGCCTCATCCAGCAGTTTGTCTCGTGTCAGCAGCCGTCCCCGGTTGCGCACGAAGGTCGTGAGCAGCTTGAATTCCGTTGCCGTAATCTCGACGGCCCTCCCCGCCCGTCGCAGTTGGCCCCGCCCCGAATCCACCTCCAGATCGTCGAAGCGGTAAATCTCTCCGAATTCCTGCGGTTCTTTTCTTCTCAAAACGGCCCGGATTCGCCCCCGCAGTTCCCGCGGGCTAAATGGTTTCGTGGCATAATCGTCGGCGCCCAGATCCAGTCCCAGGATCTTTTCCGCCTCTTGAGCCTTCGCCGAGTCCGACCGGCGGGGTGAGGCTTTCCAAACACGTGCAGCAACCGTTGGACGCGCCCACGGGCGGACAATGGCCCGCATTGGAATAAGTCAACGTGCGGGAGCAAGGATCGTAGACACCGTAAAAACAGTGGCGTATTTCTCCCGGGAAGTCGTTTCGAAAATCAGCCGGTTGGCCCGGGACAGAACCTCACCGCAATGCTCACCTGCCGCGGCCGCATAGATTTTGATAGCCGATTGCAGCGCCGCGCCAAGCAGGGCCGCCGGCATCCCTTTGCCGCTGACGTCCGCCAGCAGAAGACCGAGGCGGCCAGACGGCAGTGCGATGAAGTCGTAATAATCACCGCTCACTCCGTGCGCCGGCTGGCAGGTGCCCGCGTAGTCCAAATTCGGTTTCGACGGGCGAACCTTGGGAAACAGGTTTTGCTGTGCCGTGGTTCTCTGTGATCTCATGTTGCCGCATTGCTTCGCTGGCGTTGGCTCTCTTCAGCCTGGCATCCTGGATCTGAACCGCAAGGGTGTCAATAGCCTCACTCTCGTGACTGAGTGTCGCGAGGTGCAGCCTATTTTCAAGGGTAAGCTGAATTGTGGTTGCAGCAGCATATGCGCGCCTCAGCCGCCGGCATTCTTCACAGTTCTCATGCATCTGATCTCCGTGAGCAGACGGGTGAGTTTACAACGTGATTCCTAAACTCGTTCATCAAGTCGATTTCAGAGCCAAGTAGCCAGGCAACTGTACCATTGTCCTTTTTAGCGATCTTGACGCCCAGGCAACCATGCGTCTGCCAGTAACCTATGACAATTCCGAAAGTCCCACACTCATCGCATACAGAGTCGCCAATCGCTGGGACACGACGCTCGCCACTCCACTCCAGAGTCCTGCCCTGAAAAGAGGGTGGATTAAGGCTTTTCAATGTAACCACTTCGTCAACATCATCTCTAACTTCGTTCATGTGAGGCCAGTCCGTTCAGGCGATGTTCGCTTCGTTCAGCCTGGCTAGACTCTCGCACGCTTAGAGCATATTTCCAAGATCCAGGACGTTTGTACCGTACGTTCAGCCCGTTTGGGCTAGACACAATTGAGTATACTGGGGCTTACCCAGTAGACCAAAGAGAAAATGGAGTTGACACGGATAACCGTGGGAAAGTACCTGCACAGGGGAAAACGCTGCGCACACGAATTCTTTTTTGCGGACCACAACTGTTCTATCTACACAAGTATCAATGATCCGTATGACGACAGCCGGGGAAGTCAGTAAGGACAGCGTTGCCTTTATACTTGAGCTCGCGATGGATGCCGATCGCGGACGTGTAGTAGCCATCTAGCGTCATAAGTTTCAGGCGCGTGAAGAAGCGCTCCAACTCGGTCTTCGGCTCGGACTCACCCGCGGCCATCGCCGCGAGAATCCGGTCTTGCTCTGCGGCGCCGCATCGTGAGAACGGCTCGCCCGTAAGCCTTTGCGCCTCCCCGTCCACTAGTTTCAGGCCGGAACTCCATTGGTCCTGGATGTCCTTGCCGCTGTGAGAGACGATCAGGTCGATGAAGAGATTCACCTGGGCCTCGCGGGACCCGGGGGAATGATCGTCGGCGGGAAGGATCATCTCTGTCAACCGCGCGAGCAACTCACTCTGCCCGGGGCTGAAGTACTGCAATCTGTAAGGTCCCGGCGTTTGAGCGAGCGCGATCGGATGGTGCTGCGCGCTGGCAATTTGCGCGGGACCGGCACTTGCGGCGAGCAGTTTCAACACGGTTCGGCGCTTCATAAGTCCCCGCGCCTCCGCTGTTGAATAATGTACGATGAGGCACGCGCCGCGAGCGCACCAATGGTGAGTGTGGGCCCATATCCTCCGGAGGTCACAAACGAGGCGCCATCCACCACGAACAGGTTTTTGGCGTCATGCGCCTGATTGTGTTGGTTGAGAACACTCTTTTTTGGATCGTTGCCCATGCGAGCGGTGCCCATGTCGTGAATAGCGGCACCCGGGTCGGCCAGGTCACGGCTGACTCGCACGTTCTCCGCACCTAGCGCATGAAACAGAGTCACAAGGTTTTCGCGGGCATCGCGGGCCATCTCTATTTCGTTGTCGCTCCACCGACAGTGAATTTTGAGTACCGGGATGCCCCAGGCATCCACAACGTTTTTATCGATCTCGACGTAGTTTTCCCAGCGCGCCAGCATCTCGCCTCGCGTGTTGAAGCCAACCGGCGAAGTGTAATAGCTGCGGACGGTACGTTTGAAGCCAGCGCCGTAACCGACCATAGTGCGGGCGTAGGTGGGAAACAGGCGGGCGCCGGAGCTGCCCTCATGTACATAAGATCGAAGAAACCTGGGATGGCGCGAGTCGATATTCCGATAGGCCACTATGTCGATGCCACTCGCCTTACCGTCTTCGTTCACTACCTCACGGTCGCGTAACTGCGGCAGTAACCCGCTAACGTTCGGACCGACGATATTGTCCATGAGATAGTGACCCAGCACGCCACTGGAATTCGCCATACCGTTAGGCCAGAAGCGTGAAACCGAGTTCAACAGTATGCGTGTGGACTCGAGCGCCGAAGCACCCAACACGACCACGCGGCCTCGGGCTTCGTAAGGTTTCTTACTGGTGCGATCGAAGAACAACACGCCCCGCGGCTTTCCATTCTTGTCCACCAGAATCTCACGCACGATGGCGTCACTCTGTAGCATCAGGCGTCCCGTCTTCCTGGCGGCCGGGAGCGTGTCGGAAATCGAGTTCCAGAAAGCGCCAGCGTCACAACCGCGTCCACAACTGCCGCAGTAGTGGCAAGCAGCCAGGCCATTGACGCTCCGCGAACGCTGAGCTGCGCGTTTAGGGATCACTCGCATCCCGAGCCCGATCGTAGGCGCAACTTTTTGCACGATATGCTCGCCGCAATTCAGCGGGAACGGCGGTAGATACTTGCCGTCTGGGAGATGGGGGATATTCTCGATCGAGCCGGCCACGCCGACGAAGCTTTCTACTTTGTCGTAGTAAGGCGCGAGGTCCGCGTAAGTTATCGGCCAATTCTCTCCGTAACCGTCCCTATCGGCGGCCTTGAAATCGTAGTCACTCAGCCGGCGGGCGTTCCGGCTCCAGTGCAGGATCTTGCCGCCCACACAGCGCGACCGCACCCAGGTATATGGCTGATCCGGCGGCGTCGTATAGGGATGCTGAGGATCCTCGATGTACAGAGCGCGAGTGTACTCGTCAGTATAAATCTGGTGAGGGTAAAACTTCTCGCGATCGCCGGGCCGGTCGAATCCACGAAACGGCATCTCATAGGGCCAGTGGTGGGTTCGGAAGTCGCGCGCCGGGTCCAGGCTCGGACCCGCTTCGAGGACCAGTACCTGAAGACCACCTTCTGTCAGTTCCTTCGCGGCGACTCCTCCGGCCGCTCCGGAACCAACCACAATGGCATCGTACGTCTTCTTCAGATCGACCATCAGAATAGGATCTTAACGGCAAGCTGCAGGATGCGCGGGTTGCCATCCGTACTGGTTAAGGTGCCGAAGCTTGTATTAGTGATGCCAGTATTGGGCAGCCCGAAGTTCGTGCGGTTGAAGAGATTAAACGCTTCAAACCGAAACTGGCCGAGGCCTGACTCACGCAACATAGGAAGCCGGAATCCCTTGACCATGGAAACATCCAGATTGGCGAAGCCGGGGCCTTCGAGAACGTCGCGGCCCAGCGTGCCGAGGGTGTTAGGGGCGGGATTGCGGAAGCGAGTTATATCGAAATACTCAGCGACCTTCTCGCCCTTACTCCGGTTCGTGGGCAGCACCGGATTGCCAGCGCCAATCAGGTCGACACGGGCGCCGGCGATGCCCGCCAGCGGATCACCGGTGGCTGCGATAGTGAAGAACCGGCCGGATTGGAGAGTGAGAATACCGGAGAATTTCCAATCCCGCGTTAGAACCTTCGCCACCACGCCATGGCTGGCGCCGGGTAAGTCCCAAACGTAAGAACTGACAAGCCTGTGTCGGCGGTCACCTGTGGTTGGGCCGTGGCCCAGGAAAAAATTGAATGGGATCGAGAGAGGTGCGTCCTGGGCAGCTTGGTTACGAGATTGATAATCGAGCGCCTTCGACCACGTATACGAAGTCAACACGGTGAACCCGTGGCCATAACGCTTGTCGAGCGAGACTTGCAGCGCGTTGTACGAAGCATTCAATCCATGGAAGAAGCGATCGATTCGGGAGAAGCCTTGTAACGGCCTGCGGTCGTCGATTGAGGAGCGGTTCTGGGCTAGGGTTAGGTTCGGATTGTAAACCGGTGCATTTTGATCGTACTCGCCTTTCAGATGTGCGGACTGCGTGCCTACATAGGCCGCCCTCAGGCGTGTATCCTTGATGAGTTGACGTTCCACTGTGAAGTTCCACTGCTGGGTGTACGACGTCACCCACTTGCCATCCAGGACAATGGTTTCGAGTGGGCTGTCGAACGGGCTGTCCGGTCCGAAGCTGGTGAGCGGGAACTTATTGCTTTTTTCGCGCCCCAGGTACGGGTTTTCTAATTGCCCATCGAAGAAGAGCACGCTGTAACTGAACGGTGAAACGTTGTTTGCATTATTCAAAGCCCATAGCTGCGGCGCGTCGTAGTAGATCCCGTAACCGCTCCGGATGGCTGTTTTGCCGTCTCCGAACGGATCCCACGCGACGCCGAAGCGCGGCGCCACGTTGTTGTAATCCCGTCCGGCAACCGGCCCAGAGAGCTTGCCGCCTTTGGGGTTGTCGTCACCAGAATAAAGCAGGCCAGGGGGAGCATTAACAAACACTTTGGAACGAACCCCTTTCTGGTAGTTACCCAAGTCGAAAGTCTGGTTACGGTTCAGGGTATCGCTGATAAAATCGAACGGTTCCCAGCGCACGCCAAAGTTCACGGTGAAGCGACGGCTCACGCGCCAGACATCGCCGAAAAACAGGCCCTTGGTAAACTGCCGGCGATTCTCCAGCTCGCCGTTGTTCTGTGTGAAGCTGGAAAATCGGCCAAGCATGAAATCGGCGCGATCGAAACCGAGAGTGTTGCCGCTTCCCGTCACATGCCCGTCAAATTGCCAGGCTCCGGAACTGTGGAATACCGTGTCTTCGTTGTACTGGCTCCAGGCGAACTGGGCACCCCAGTTGAAGGTGTGGCTCCCCTTCGTCCAACTCCAGTCGTGCAGGATCTCTTCAGTAGCGCGGTTGAAGCCAACCTTAGGATCACTGTTAATGCTCACGCCGCTGTTGGTCATCGACACAGCGACATCGTTCGAAGCCGCATATACGTTGAGCCCGAAATCGCGAACACTCTTGTTGAAATCGCTGATCAACGGGCTTACCTGGTGCATACCACTGATCTGGGAATGAACCATGAGGCCGGGCTGGATCACGAAATTGTGCGACAGCGTGGCATTGCTCGTGTCCTGATATCCTTGCACACGGCCGGCATGGATGTTATCCGGCGGCGAGTGATACGGATCGTTCTGGTGTTGCTCGAATACTCGAAACAGCAGGGTGTGTTTATCGTTCACCACATAATCGAGGCGGCCGACATATTGCTTCTCGTTCGAGGGGATGGCAAAGGAGTACCGCGTGTAGCCGTCCGGGTCGGGCAGTGGAGATACCGTAAGCAGTTTCAGCGCGCCGGGCGAAAGGCGGCTTTGCGGGATCATGTTTCCGGCAAACGGCAGGCCGCCCTGAGGATCGTAGATGGTGATCGGGTTCGAGGAAAAATCGCCGCGGCGCTCGGCCGCAGTCAGCGTCTGGACACGAGTGGCACCGGAGGCGGTGCGGATCCAGAGTTGCTGGTAACCACCGAAAGCAAACAGCTTATTTTTACGCAGCGGCCCCCCCAGCGTGAAACCGGTCTGATTGCGCTTGAGCTGATCCTGCTGGCGCGAAAAGAAGTTGCTGGCATTCAGCTGCGTGTTGCGTACGAACCAGAACGCATCGCCATGAACCTGGTTGGTTCCCGACTTCGTGACCACGTTCACCGCGCCCGCCGAGCTATTGCCCTGGTCCATAGACATATTGCTGGTTTCAACGGAGAATTCCTGCACGGCGTCGGGAAAAGGAAACGGAAGATTCGTATTCATCAGGTTATCCATGTTGGCCCCGCCATCGAGGCTGAAGTGGACGTTGTTATTCCGTGATCCGTTCACCGAGAATTCCTTGGTGCCACGCGGACGCCAGCTGCTGCTTATATCACCCGTATTGCTACCGAAAGCCGTCACACCCGTCGCCAGAAGCGCCAGATCCGCGGCGTTGCGCCCGTTCAGGGGCAGTTCGACTATGCGTGCCCGGTCCACCGTCTCCTTGAGGGTTGACGACCGCACCTCCACCTGCGACGCCGCCGCGTCCACCGAAACGACCGTCTTGATATCGCCTACCTCAAGCGCAACGTCCAGCTTTACGTTTTCGTTGGCCTGCAGGAGGATGCCGGTACGCTGGGAGCGCTTAAACGCCGGTTGCTCGACAGAAAGCGAATAGGCGCCTATGGGCAGTGAAGGGAAGAGATACTGCCCGCTCTCATCGCTCACGACTTTCCGCACCTGGCCCGTGGTGGTACTGGTCAAGCTTACCGACGCGCCCGGAATGGCGGCTCCTTGCGTATCTGAAATGCTGCCAAAAATCGCGGCCGTGTCTCGCGTTTGCCCGAACGCAGGGGCCGTAAGGAGAATTACTAGAAAAGGCAACCACCCTCGCATCGCTCACCTCCCCGGAATGTAGCGTCTTCTTTCGGGAGCGCCGTTACGCAACGCATCCCAGTTGTCGCCAGTATACACCCAGTTGCGTCTGTTGCAAGCGGAGAATTGGCCAGTTGTGGTGCGTAAAAAACTCCACGTGAAACTCACTCTGAAAGCAAAGTCACTTTGAAATCGCGAGTCACGGCACTATTGACGATTCCGTTGCAAAACTCTGGGGTGGGCATGTTGGTAGGGTAGAAGTAATCCCGATCGGTCAATCCATTCAAGAGGCGGCAGCACGCGGGAGAACTGATCATTTCATGCGTGCGTATGTATCCGCGAGTACCTCTGCTGGATATGCTTTACTCGGTAATGAGCCGATCGATCATGGCCCGAATAGCGGCCATGTCATTTTCACAAACGGCGTGCTCCTGCGATGCTGGTCCATCGTGATACTCCATCCCCGGATGCACGTAGCGCACTACACCATTCTTGTCCAGAACAAACGTCACCGATGTCGGCACGCGGACTCCGTTGGGTCGGCTGTCGAGCCACCAGTTCCTAAGTGTTCGCCACTCCCAGTCGACTGCTACAGGGAACGTATACTGCCGGCTCGCCACGGCGCGTCGCACTCGCTCCACGTCGAGCGGCTTCTCGCGCCCGAGCTTTGGGTGAAATACACCGATGACTTTGAGACCCCTCGACGAATACTGCTCATGAAGCTTGCGCAAGGCCGGAGAAGTCGAGGCACATAGCGGGCACGTGTCGGTCCACCACCGAAGAAGCACGACGCGGCCTCGGAGGTCGGTGACCGAAATTGGCTTCGAATTCAGCCATTGTTCGAACTCAAACCTAGGAGCGATTGCCCCGATACGATCGTTGCCCGCACTGCGGTCCATTGTTTTCAGAGCACCGAGCATTGTCGCGACCTGCGCATCGATTTCAGGATCAGTCCTGCCCTGTGATTTCAGCAAGGCGCGATAGTCGGCCCACGAATTTACTGTCGGGATTTCCTCATTCGCGGCGATAAGGGCACTGAAAACGAGCACGTGTAAAGCAGCAGAACGCATCATGGCTTTTGAGTTTACTACATGAATAGGAATGCTGGATTACTGGCTATGCAGCCACAACGATCGACCACGACAGCCAAAGGAATGGAGTAACGTGCCCGAAATCTTATTCTTGAGCTGCACTGCCTGACGTACCGGCAGGTTGCGATACCGGGCAAGTTGCCTCGCCTGCAAATAAAGACCGACCGGTCGTGTGCCGTTACCTTATCAAGGAATTTCTCCAGCGCTAGTTGGCCATGAGTCGAGTGGCTGAGCCGGTGAAGGGTTTCGATGCGCTCAACCTCGCTGCGAAGGCCGTCCATATGCTCATCACTGGCGCAGTCAGGGACAACCAGAATGAGATCCACGTCCGAGACGGTTGCACCCAACCGCCGATTGCGGCACTGCCGAACAGAACCACACTGACCAGCGCTCGTCCACCATCGACACACGTGTGGACGATCGTCTCGACATACGCTTGAACGCGAAACGGAACCGTTGAACCGCTAGAGGCAGAGTGGCTTGCCCCTAAGTATAAAATGGAATCCAACTGGGCATTGTCGTCCGTGCTCTCGTACGCCGCGCCGCGATCCCTGTTGCTATTCACGACTCGCTCAATCTCTTCGGCGGTGGTCCTCTCTGCGACATCAGATAAACCCTTCCGAAGCCGGATCGTCTGAAGCCCGCTGATCATTCCTGTGGCCATCTCGCTGAGCGTTACCGGGAGTAACGGTTTGCCGAGCGCGATTGCGTAGCCCATTTCCTGATTCAACCATGTGGTGATTCATCGTTCAGTTCCTTTGGCGCATTCGTAGGTCCGATCTCCTTGAACGCAGTTTGGGGTCCGCCAAAGGGCAGGAGTACGACATAGGGATACGTCCAATTGGTCTGTAAATGCTACGGTGGTGATCGGGCGCCATCCCTCTCATCTTGCACCCAAGCCTCGTATTCCGGAGTCGTAAGTTTGATGATCCTTCACCAGTAGGCCGCGTAGACGAAATCACGAGCAGGGCGATGAAGCCACGATACGATGCGCATTGCGAGCTTCATGCCGATTGCGAATCGCGCCCGCCCTATTCCGGTGAGCTGGCTGGGAGTACATAGCAGCTCATGCGCGAGTTGCGACCACGTGAGGTTTCGTTCGAGGCGCTGCGAATCGAGCGCGTCATAAAGTTTTTGAAGATCCCAACGAAGCCGCTGATCGGGACCGACGAACGGAAGCGCCGTCCTCATTGCGTCAGCCGTCGAGCCGCGCATGAAACTTTCTGGCGTGCGGCCAAGCCAGCGAAGCATGAAGAGCGCATGTTGGCAGGTGGTGTCCTTGCGTTTCGCCATGCCAGTGAGCGTAGACGCACTAATTGGGTGATCTTGACGTTGCGCGTTCAACATCGCGGACTGATCCCACAATTGCTGGGCAACACCTTGCCAACTCAGGGCGCGATTGCGGCGTTGCGCATCGAGTGCGTCGAACAGCGCGGCGATGTCGAATTCGATTTGCACATTCTCTGTCGGTGGCATACACTTCCATTGGATCGCGTTTCGTTGGTCTCCTCGTACAAATGAAGGTCGATCACGCTACGGGCCGGCAGGTCGCATGCGCAGATGCTGTCATCGTCGCGGCGCTATCTCGATGCTCTTCGTGGGGCTTGCTGCCGCCAGCAGCGCGCTCTCAGCGACCAGTTGCCGTGCCACTCGTCCACGCGACGCTCCGAGCGCTAATCGGACGGCGATCTCCCGGGAGCGCGAACTGGCGCGCGCCAGCAACAGATTTGCCAGATTCGCGCACGCGATCAGGAGCACCAACCCTGTTATCGCCAGTAGCAGCCACAGTGACGAGTCGTACTCCTTGCGAAGGTTGCTCACGCCCGCCGCGGCCGGATACGCTGCTAGCCGAAATGTCTTGAACTGCTGAATCATGCGCGGATCGTATTCGGTGCGCGCGACTACTTCAAAGATACCGGGACTGATGGCGTTCAACTGTGTCGACGCGCGTTCCATCGTCCACCCGGGTCGAAGTCGTCCCATTGCCGCAGTCTCGAACAGATCTGCGAAACTTTTTGGGCTGGCAATACGGAAGCGCGATATATCGAAAGTTTGGCCTACCACTACGCCGAAAAAATTCAGGAGGCGTCACTCCGACGACGTCCTGCAGCGCGCCGTTGATCAGAATGCGCGCGCTCGCTAGATCTCGTCCACCCATCACGTTCTGCCAGTAGCCATGGCTGACGACCGTCCGGCCCCGGGGAAGAACCACACGGGATTTCATCCTCCGGAGCAAAAAACCGTCCGCGCCAGGGATAGACGCCGAGCACGCTGAAGAATTCGCTGCTGACAAAATCGCCCTCGCGCGACGCAACTCGCTTCCCTTTCCTGTGCTCACTCCACCGAGGCTCCAGGCTAAGACGCCCGTCAATCCTGCTGTTGCGCACGGATCTGGTTGAAGACCGGCCGAGTCAACTGGGCGTAACGGCTGGTGACGATCCCCATTCTTGGGTCGCCGGCTGTGGTCTTTATTTCGGCCAGTTCCCGCGCGTTGGGGACGGGCAGGACGCGCAATCGGACGGCATTGAGCAGTTGAAAGATCGCTGTACTGGCGCCGATGCCGAGCGCGAGCGAGAGGATTGCAACCAGCGCGAATCCCGGGCTCATGCGCAAAAGACGTGCTCGTAGCGCAGATCCTGCCAGTTACTCTCCATCTATCCGATGGTGTTCATGCGGTAAAACTCCTCTCGAACCAGAACGGGGTTTCCAAACTTGCGGTGGGCCGCGGCGGCGGCTTCGTAAGGCGACAGGCCGCGAGCGATGTTGTCGGCGGTTTCGATCTCAAGATGGACGTCGATCTCATGGGCCCGCTCGCTGTCCCACCATCGCCGCCGGATGAATCGCCGCCAACTCATACTTACTCTTCGACCGGGCGCAAGACCCGACTGACCGCCCGCACAAATGCGATCCCATCGGCTAGTCTCGACTGTGAGCTGCTTTCGGCCCGAAGCCGTGAGGCGGTAGTAACGCGCCTTCCGATTGTTTTCCGACGTTCCCCAGAACGAGGCGATCCAGCCGCGGTCCTCAAGCCGGCGCAAGGCGGGGTAGAGTGATCCATGCTCGACCTGTAGAACTTCTTCCGAGCGGTGTTCGATCGCGTGGGTGGTTAGCAAAGAATTTTACGAGCGTCCGTGGGACCGTGAATAGCGAATTCCCAGCGTGAACGGGGGAGTCTGCCCGACGAACATGCGGGGGTAACGCTTCGGCAAAACAATGCTCGCCGCCGGTAGCGGGCTAGCCGATCGATTGCCAGCGCCGCAAAGAGCCGATCCTCACCAACGATCACGGTCGGCCTGTGGCTACTGCCGCAACAACGCCGATTCTAGTAGACTGATTCGACCGGGCACTCCCTTCCAATGAGGAATCAGCTCGAGCGTGAAGGCCGCGGGTCCGCATCGGAGGAAGAGCGCATGTTTGTACAACAAGAGTGGATCTTCTACGAAACCATGTGGCGCAACCAGGCGCAAGGGCGGTCGATCCCGATGCCCTGGTGGATGCAACAGTACTTCCGGAACTGGATCAACGACGTCGATACCGGCTTATTCGATACAAAGGAAGCAGCCTTCTGTTCCAATGCGCTCTATCGTTACTGGAACATGGTGGGTGTCAAGAACGCCCATCAGGAATGCCTCATCGGTCAATCCGGTGAAGTCGAACCTGTTTAATGACGAGTACTCGATCAGTTTCTTCCTCTTCGAGCCGCTGTCGCGCACTTTGCACTTGCCGCAGTTTCCGGACTTCTCACACACGCCTTCGCCGCTTACACAGTCTTGGCAGGATTATTACCTTCCTGTACTCATCACGAACTATCAGGTCCCAAATGGATATTCGGTACAGCAGCGTGTTCTAGCCACAACCGTCGGCGTCGATCAGAAAAGCATGGTGTTGTTACGCCTGACCGTAACCGCGCAGACCGCAGGGAATGCGCCCATTTGGCTCTGCCTTGCTATCGGCCCTACCGGCCCTAGCGGATTCCGGCGTCATGATCGCGCTCGCTCCTTTGTCGATCCCCGCTGGTTGCAGTATCTCCGCTATCGTTCCGATCAAACCCTTGTCGAAGTTAATCAGCACATCGGTCCGGTGTTCGACCGTGCACCCGACCATTACGGCATGTACGGCAATGGCCAGGCCGCCGATTGTAACCGGGCGCGATTGTTGCGGTCTTGTCGGGCGGTTTTTCTCAGATTGAGTTCGCTTGGAGCGGAACGATATGCGGTTGTGTGCGGGGCGTCAGCGTGCGAGACGCGAGCCGGGGCCACCTGTCAGGCGCTCAGGCTCCGCAGCATTTCTTGAATTTCTTGCCGCTCCCGCAGGGGCATGGCTCATTCCTGCCGACCTTTTGCCTGGTAATGGGAGCTGTAGTCTCGCGCATCGTGGCGGCGAGGTTCGACATCTCGCTGAGCGGTAGTCCAGCGCCGCCGATGTGGACTTGGGTCTTTTGACGTAAAACTTTACCGGCCGAGCTGACGCTCTGCGACACCTCGACAGTTTCGGTGATTCGTTTCGCTTGCCTCCGAAACTCCGCCGCCTCTTCGCTACGTCCCTGCTCCTCGCACGCATCGGCGAGCCGGTCGACTATGTCTGCACGATCCCTGACCTCCGCGATGGCAAGCCCTTCCCGCAGGATCTGTTCGCAACGGCTCCAATCGCGCCGCTCCGTGCGCGTGAATCGATAGCAATCCGACCAACCGATCCATCCCCAACCCCAGCGCGGATCCAGATGCAGCCAGCCACGATAGAGGGCCTCCGCCTTATCCGTTTCGCCCAGTTCGTAGTAGGACTCCGCCAAGGCGCGCCGCCGGTTCTCACTCATCAAGTCGTCATCAGTGTGAAAAAAGCGCCGCAGCCCTTCTTCGCACAGCGCGATCCTGGCGGTGAGAAACTGCCGATCCTCCAACCCCGCATTCCACAACTCGTCTTCCAGATCCTGCATCCAGTTGAACAGCGATTGGCTCCCTCCGAACCGCTCATCGAACTCCTGAATCGACCGCATGCCAGCCTTGTCCAGGATGCTCTGCACATCGCTCCACGCGTCCAGCCACACACGGCAAACCGCCACGGCGCCCGATTCCCGTAGTTCATACCCGGCCTGCATCTTGTCGTCCAGCGCCTCGAAGGAAGGCTTGTCGGGAAACCAACGCTGCCACAGCCCCGACAAGCAAATCCAGATCCAGTCGCTTTCCATCTGCTTGTGCCGGCCGTGGAAGGTGCGCTGGTCGAGCAGCGGCTGGGCGATCTCTTCGGCCGACAACGCCTGGTCGCTCAGCCGCTCCAGCGAGGGCCGATCCAGTTCGATGCCGAAAGAGCGTAACTTGGCCAGCAACTCGCCCTCGGTGAGCCGCTTGGCATCCGAGCGCAGCACTTTTTCCGCGGCCTGCTTGCGGTAGCCGGCATCGGCGGCCCGTTTTCTTTCTACGATGCGGTCCATCGCCACCCAAGAGATCATGTTTTATCCGTTCCTGAGGGAGAGTTCTTGTGCAAATCTTACATCCCTTCGCGGGCTCCATCCAACAGTATGCCGAAGAGATTGCCGATCCAGATCGCTATCGGCCCACTCACTGTCCGCAGTGTCAAGCTCTGCACTCGCTCACCGCGCATGGCTTCTATAGCCGCACGCTGGTGGATGCCGGATTCGATGGGTCCATCCGCGTGCGCCGTTATCTGTGCCGGTCCTGCAAGCGCACCGTTTCTCTGTTGCCGGAGTTTGCCTTGCCCTATCTCCGCTTCAGTATCTCGGTGATCTCGCTGTTCCTGATCGCCCGTCTGCTCCAGGGCGCCACGCTGGCCGCGGCCCAGGCTGCCATGCCGTACCAGCGCGGCCAGTTCTGGATTCGCCGCTTCCAACGGCAGGCCATTGCCCTGTGCGTGGCGCTGGTGGCGTTGGCCGCACCACCGCCCGCCCCAAGTTTCGTCCGCCGCGCTCTGGATATGTTGCAGTCCATCGGCTGGATCGCCGCCCACCGCTTCCTGTTTGCCGATCTGCGATTCCACCTGCTGGGCTGGCCGGCGTTTCTCGCTCCGGACGGGTGTTCTGCCGCGCTCCGTCCCGCGGCGCCTCCCGTCTGAGGGCCCCCACACAGCTTTTGCATGGAGCCGGCCATGCCCTCGGCCTTATGCTTCTGGCTCAGGAGATCTTCTTCATGGATGCCAAGCCGAAAAAGTCGCCCTGTTCCGTTACGGACTGATTGCGCCGTTGGTGCTGGAATCTCTGCCGCGAGGCGAACTCACCCGCCGCGCGCAAGAGATCGCCGCCCGCCACTACGAGATCCCGCATTCCGAACGCACTTCCGTTTCGGTCGATACGCTATTGGAGTGGGCGCTGCGTTACCGCAACGGCGGCTTCGAAGCTCTGGCGCCGCAAGCCCGGCAGGATCGGGGACAGTCGCGCACCATCACGCCGCAACTCGCCGATCTGATCGAGCGCCTCAAGCGCGAAAACCCGCATCGCACCGGAACCACGCTGTTGCGCGAACTGGCTCTGTCGTCCGGCAAAAACGAACCGGCGATATCCGCCTCTACGCTGTATCGCTTCCTCAAACAGCGCGGTCTCTCGGAAAAGCAACTGCTCGCTCCACCGGCGCACAAGAAGTTCGAGGCGGAACACAGTAACCAGATCTGGCAGTCCGACATGCTCTTCGGCCCCTACGTCCAGCGTCCCGGCGGCGGCAAGATACAAGCCTACTTGCACGCCACTCTCGATGATGCTAGCCGTCTCATCCCGCACGCCCAGTTCTATACCAGCCAGGGGCTGGATGCCTGCTTGGACTGTCTGCGCCAGGCCATCGCGGCCCGTGGTCTGCCCGTCCGCCTCTACATGGATAACGCCAAAATCTATCGCGGCCAGCAACTGGCGCGCATCGCTGCCTCCATCGGTATCCTGGTGGTGCACACGCCGCCGTATCAGCCCGAAGGACGCGGAAAAATCGAGCGCTACTTCCGCTCCGTCCGCGAACAGTTTCTGGCCAACCTGGACCGGAAACAAACGCTCTCGCTGGAAGATCTCAACGAGCGCCTGTGGGCCTGGATCGACAATGCCTACCACCGCACCGAACACAGCGCATTGGGGACCACTCCGCTGGTGCGATGGCAGCGTGACATCGAGCACATCCGGCAACTGCCGCCGGCCACCGATCTGCGCCGCCTCTTCTTTCATCGTTTGAATCGCCTGGTGCGCCGCGACTGCACCTTCCTGCTGCAAAATCGCTACTACGAAGCCCCGCCGCAACTGGCCGGCGAAACCGTCGAAGTGCGCTTCGATCCGCTCCACTCCGTCTCCGTCGAAGTCTTTTTCCAAGGGAAATCGCAGGGCGTGGCGCGACTGGTCGATCCCGTCGTCAACGGCCAGATCCCTTCACCGAAACCAGTTCCACCGGCTTCTCCCGAACCTACCGGCATCAACTTCGTCGAGTTGCTCCACGACCGAAAGGACGATGACGAGGAGTCCGTGCCATGGTAGAGACCTTCTTCGGCTTCAAGAAATCTCCCTTCAGCGACAGCCCTGATGCCAAGCAGTTGTTTGCTTCGCAGTCCTGGACCCAGGTGAGGGCGCGGCTCCAGTTCCTGGTCGATCATCACGGCGCCGGCCTGCTCACCGGAGAAGTAGGCGCCGGCAAATCCACCGCGGCGCGCACCTTTACCGCCGGCCTCAATCCCAATCTCTATAAGATCCTATACCTGCACTGGACCTGCGGGTCGGCGTTGGACCTGCTGCGGCAACTCGCGCTGGAACTGGATCTGGTCCCGGCGCACTACCGGGGCGACCTGGTGCGCCAGATCTCCGAAGCCATCGTGCGTCTCAACCAGACCAAGAAGCAGCACCCAAGACAAACTTCATTACTGGGATGACCTCTGGGCCGTCGCCGGACTCTGGGAAGCCGCCCAGCTTTCCCAACGTCTTGGTGCTCCCCAAACCCTCGAGCTGTGGTCCATCTACGATCAGGTCCGTCAGGCTACTGCCGATTCCATTCGCTGGGTACTCGGAGAACAGGCTCGGCTCGGGCAATGGCAGACTTTCATCCCTACCGGACCCGCTGATGTCAACCAACTCGACTCCACCATCATTGGCGCCGTCGCCTACTTCCATCCGTGCCGTTTGTATGACGGACAGAAACTCGGTGCGGATATCGACTACGCCGCTCGTGCCACGCTCGAAACAATCTGGAGTCATTTTGTCGATGGCGGATTTCGGCACGACACGGCTTGGCGCTGCTACGGACCGTACCTTACCCTGCAACTCGCACATGCTTTCCTGCTCATCGGCGATGTGAATCGCATGAATCAGCTCTTGTTCTGGGTCGTCGCAAATGCAGGCTTTGCTCGCGTGCACGATGTCGCTGGCGGTCCCAGCCTCTGGCAAGTTGTCCAGGGCGCCTGGAACGAGCAGCATAACTACCCGGTCGCCAGAGATTTCAGCCAGTTTCATTTTCCTTCCAGCTGGTGGTACATGGGCGACATCCCTCATGGCTGGGCCGCAGCAGAATTCATTCTTCTCGTACGCGATATCCTCTTTTTCGAAGTCGCCGAAGATGCAGATCCGCAGATCTATCTTGCGCCCGGGATTGTGCCCGACTGGTTAAGAACCGGAGAGCCCATAGTGGTTCGGGACGCGCCGACTACGTTCGGAGTCAATTTCGGTTACCAGTTGCATCACGATCTAAATAGCCGCACTGTTACGATTGACATCGACCAGCCTGCACCTGCCCGCGCCCGGTATATCTATCCATGCAGGCTCGGTCCGGGAGTTCAAGCGGCCCAGGCTGACGGGGTTGCCGCGACCGTTAACGGCATTGAGGTCTTCGCGCCTGCAGAGACCCGCCAGATACGCGTCACATACTCGGCTTGAATGCCGGCGGGAGACCGCGGTAGATCCGCCGTCTGTACTTGTGCGCCGCCGAATCAGGTCCAAGCCTGCCATGGCTTCTCATTCCAACTGATTAGGCCGGTCCTGTGTAATGGCGATGCCGTATTTTCCGCATGGCCGCCAATCCTTACAGAGGTCCGGCACGGGCGGTTCAGTGGGAGGATTCTCCGGGCAGTGCGTCATACGGCCGGAATCGCAGGAATTAGTAAACGCTGCCCGACTATACGTGATCTATCGTCAGGCTCGACCGCTTCCGCTTCTCCTCGATACTTCGGTGCTGCAACAATGGGCAGCATGGCTTTGATTGTTTTCTTCAGGGGTATCAACGTTGGAGGACACGGGGCTTTTCGTCCGAGCGTGCTCGCCAAAGAACTGGATCTATGATGCCGTGAACGTGGGCGCCGCAGGCACGCTTGTCATTCGCAAAACCTGGGTTGCACGCAAGGTTCCTTGCCGAATTGCGCCGGAAGCTGCCGTTTGAAGCAACAATCGGTTTCTGCGACGGCAGTGATCTGATTCGACTAGAGATGGACAATCCGTTTGGAATTTGAGTCACCGCCCGCCGATGTTGTTCAATTTGTCTACCATGAGCCCGGCAAGTAGACCGCCTGAGCTGGGAACGTGGGATGCAATGATGACGGCGCAGCTTTTAGTATCTGGACAGCCAACGAGAGGATCGTCGGCAATCTGGAAATTGAGGTCCGTCGACTGGCCGTTGCCGTCCACCTTCTTTATTGGCGCATTTGTGCGGGGTAAGGTTTCAATTCAAGTCAGGCGAAGGTCTATAATCGGCACATGTCCAATATTGTGATCACCGGGACAAGTCGCGGAATCGGATTAGCTACAGCGCTGGAACTGGCCCGCGCAGGTCATCATGTAGTGGCCACGATGCGCAACCCGGCCGGTTCGCCGGAGCTGGGCGGGCAGGCGGCGAAGGAGAAACTGCCCGTTCGTATCGAGACGATGGATGTCGACTCCGACGAGAGCGTGAAGCAGGCGTTCAGCCGGATACTGGCCCAAGGCCCCGTGGACGTATTGGTAAACAACGCGGGAATCGAGCGGACCGGCGCCATTGAAGAGACACCCGTGGCCGATTTCCGCTCCTGCATGGAGACGAATTACTTCGGGGCTATTCGGTGCATTCAGGCCGTGATGCGGCCGATGCGGGAGCGTGGGAGTGGCGCAATTATCAACGTGACCTCGGTCGCCGGAAAGATCTCCGTGTCGCCGATGGGGCCGTATAGCGCGTCGAAGTTTGCGTTAGAAGCCCTCAGTGAAGCCCTGGCGCAGGAACTGAAGGCGTTTGGCGTGCGGGTGGCGATTGTCGAACCTGGCATAATCGATACTCGGATGGCCCGCAATATAGAAAGTATGGGCAGCTCGAAAACGTACCCGCAGGTTCGTCGGATCGCGGCCTTATTCGAAGGAACGATGACGGCCGGAGCGGGCCAGCCTCGGGTGGTGGCCCAGAAGGTTCGGGAGATCGTCGAGTCCGGAACATGGCAGTTGCGGCATCCAGTGGGGCCCGATGCGGAGCCTTTCCTGGGCTGGCGCGGATCGATGAGCGATGAGAAGTGGGTCCAATGGGGTGCGCAGGGCGATTCGGACTGGTTGGAGTCCGTTAAGGCGGATTTCGGCATGGATTTGAAGCTCGACTAACGGACGCACAAGCGCTCGACGGTACTCTCGCGACTCACGACGTTGTATCGGGTTCCAGATTGATGAGCTGGAAAACCTGATACCGGAATGTGAGTCTTCCCGAGTAATTTGCTCTGTGATCCTTACAGCGGTCGGCGTGTAGGCCGTCCGGTCGGAGCGAGCGGCTTGCAAGGAGCCCTACGGGTGTAGACTCGTTGCAGCCAGGATTCCAAGGCGCTGAGTTGCTCTGTCCGTTATCCCGAATGAGGGCTCCAAAGTTCGGATCGGTCGGAGTCAAAACCGGCTTCCCATAGAAGACCGGCGTGTTACATGCGTTGAACCACTCCATACCGAACTCGGCGGCCATGCCTTCGCGGATTCGCGTCTTCTTGATCAGCGAGGCGTCCAAGGTATTTGCCCAACGGTTGCGCAGGTTGCCCCAGTAGTCCGGAGTCGTGCGCAGCGTGTTGGGTTGGCGGATGATGAAAACCGGAGCTTCGCCTGGCAGCACGTTATGCACGGAACCGTCCGTTCCGATGTAGCCTGTCTTAAACAGACGGTTCCACGTGGGGTCATCCAGGTGCGGGTCTCCTACAATGGTCACGTTGCTCGGAATGCCCATGGGCATGCCGGTAGTGATGATAGAAACCATGTTCACATCCCACCCGCCAACCAGGCGGCTGACCAAGCCGTGGCTACTCCTCAGGGAAATGCCGGCCCGGTCCGAAAGGCAGTTCGTACATCGGAGAGATCGCCAGCCGATTCGGCTGATCCCACAGCGCCAGGCTGCGGCCAGGATGGGAATCCTGGGGATTCATATAGGAGATTTGCTGGATGGTCTTTGACAGGGTATAGTTTGCGAGGAAGCTCAAGCCATTCGAGAAGGCCTTCTTCACCGAGACCTGCAGCGAGTTGTACCAGTTTTGGCCGTCGTTCCGGTCGAGTTCGTTAAAGCTGGTGAACTCGGGAAAGGGCAGCAACAACTGGCTGCGCGCCACCGTCGCATTGTTGAGCGACGTATTCGGAACCAGGCCGGCAAAAGGATTGGGCACTTGCGCGTTGAGGTAGTTCGGATTGCCGCCCTGGGTTGGATCTCCCAGCGCGAGATTACTCACCGAAAGCGCATTGAAGCCCTTGCTGACCCAGAGCCCATGACTTCTGGAACCGGCATAGGCCACGTCCACCGTCATCCGCAATGGCAACTGCCGCTGGAACCCAAAGGAAAACTGATCTACGTAGGGGATCTTGCCGGTAGGATCGGCAAACGTCGGCGCCTGGCCGAGGAAAGTAGACAACCCGCCACTGGAACCGGTGGGTTTGATCAGCCCGCCTGGAAACGGGTTGGAGATATCGCCCGAAGGCGTGCGGTTGGAATCGAGCGAAGCTACGAAAGGCGTAGACACGGTGAACCCATCACTCGAGGCGACATCCGAGGGGTTCAGATAGTAGCGGCCCCAGCCGCCGCGCATGACCGTCTTCGAGTTCAACAGAAAAGCAAACCCGAATCGAGGCTGGATATTGTTGGAGTCCTTGCCAAGCGGCGACCGCGACGCCCCGTTCACTCTGGCAAAACCGAGACCGCCGTAAACCTTGTAGCCGGGGAAAGCCGTCTGATCGATAAGCGAACTGATCGGATTCACTGCCGTGGCATTAAAGCCGTTGTTGAGCTGGTTATACCTTTCGGTGAGCGGACTAACCAGGTCCCACCGCAAGCCTACGCTCACAGTCAACCGCCGCGTAAGCCGGATGTCATCCTGCACCCAGGGGGCAAAGTATTGCCACTGGAAGGCCGGATCCACAGTGATGCTGACCGTTCCGGAGGCCACATACCCTAGCAAGAGCGATGCCGCCGCATTTCCGCTGGTTGCATCCGCGGTCAGGTAGTTCGCCTGTGTGAAGCCCTGATCAAAGGAAAGCTGGCCGCCCGAATAGGTCGGGTTAAACCGGCTGTAGCGCGTCACCCGAAAATCGAGGCCCGCCTTGGCCGTGTGTTTGCCATGCGTCCAGGTGACGTTCGGCTGCAAGCTGGCTACATTGGTCGGCTCAAATTGGAAGTTCGAGTTGCTCTGGCCGAGATACGTGTATTGGGCCAGGTTAAAGTAAGGTGGCCGGCCGGGCGTCTGAATCTGCTGGGACACAAACGACTGCGGCCAGCCAATCTGGGTGGCATTGAAAGTGTCGGGGTACCTCAAAGACAGGTTCTGGTACCAGCGGCTAAAGGACGCGCGCACGTCCAGAACCAGGTTCGGCGTCAGCACCGTGACCGAGTCGATCACTCCGCCGTTGTTATACTTTCCGCCGTGGCGGTTGTCGCCGCCGAAACCCGTGAAGCCCTGCTGGTCCTCATTCATGAAGAAGTTGTTGTAGCTCCAGCGTCCGAAAAAGTAGTAATTGTTCTGCCAGTCTACCGAACCGGATGTAAGCTGGCTACCAGGCACAATAATAAAACCGACAGCATCCGCAACCATTCTCTATACATTTTGCTCCCTCTCTACTTTGCGTTCCCTTTATGCTCCTTGCATTTCTTTCCTAATCGAAACCAAAACATAGTTTATACATCAATGGGGCCGAGCACAATCTTTTTTTTGATAACGATTTCTCGACAGTCCAAGGAAGCGCGCGGCGCTTGGCTGGCCCCATTGCCCAATGAATAAGTCAACGATTTTCAGTCAACTGCGCGGGATTCCGCACAATATCGCGGTGGACGCCAACTTCCCAAGCGGCGCCCGCGCTACACTGGCCGATAGGTCGGAGACATTTTTTGCGGAGGACAGGGGGCGCTCTCATAGATGGCTACAGACTGGCACTGCGGTCGCGAAATGCCTTGAAATCCGAGGCCTTTACAGATTCCTGCTCAGAGCCCAAAAAACTACTTCTTTGCATTGCCCTGGTGGTAACGCAGACTGGGCTTCGCGATTTCCTTTTCATTCAAGTCACGAACCTTCTGAAACTCTCGCCCGGCCTCAGCTACCCTGCCCAACTTCTTATATGCGTTGCCAAGATAGAGATGCGCAGGTATATAGTCGGGTCGAAGCTGAATGGAATGTTCCAACTCGACGGCTGCTTCCGCGGCACGATCATTCTGCAGTAGCACCTTGCCTAAGAGCGCGTACGATGCCGCAAAATTCGGGTCGAGAGCGATCGCTCTCCGCAGCAGCTCCTCCGTTGCCTGTCTGTCTTCTTTCTCATGCTCCTGCGCGGCCGCCAGATAGTAAAAGCCGCGATAGTCGGATGGATTGGTTTGTAAATACTGTTGGGCTATTCCAGTAAGCTTGGCATATTCAGCCGCTTCGATGTACAGACTGGCCAGTCCATCAAAAGCCACCGTCATTTGTGGATTCTGTTTGAGGCACAGGCTCAGCTCCTTCTCAGCCAAATCGAAGCGCTGAATGCCTTTGAGCGCCAGACCCTCGCCTAAGTGCGCGACCAGAGACTCCGGTGCAATCTGGAGCGCCTTAGAAAAGATCTCGACTGCCGGCTGCGGAGTATTGTACCTGAGAAAAATCTGACCAAGTTGGAGATACCCAGCCAAATTCATAGGACTGGCCGAAATCTCACGCTGCGCTTCCGAGACCGCTTTGGCCGAATCTCCGGATGTCTCATATACTTCGGACGCGACCAAATGAGATACCCGAATACGATGGTCACTAAATGTCAGAAACGGTGCCGTATTCGATTTCGGCATATGACAAGGCAGGCAATTGTCGCGCGTCGCCCGGGGGCAGTTCACAGCTGACCTTGTACTTGTGTGGCATTCAAGGCATTTTTCGACATAATACGCTGGATCATGATTGACGTCTGAGTGCGGGTCATGACAGGTCAAACAGGATATTTTGCCGCTCTGCCGAAAACAGCGGCTCCCCATCAGTCCGATGGGAGCGAACCGGATCGACTCACGCTCGTCAGACTCCGAGGGCGGCAACCGGTGACACTGCCCGCAAGCCTCAACTAAAGCGGTTGGCGAGAGCCGCCCAGGATTATGAATTGTTTTTGCGGAGGGTGATCGCACGTGCGCCGAGCCTCCTTCATGGCACCGCTCACATTGAATTCCAGGGCGGAGCTTCGCCAGATCGGGGCCAATTTTTGTTCCGGTAGCGTGGCAATTGAAGCACCGAAAGATGGTATCCGCAGACTGCTGCTGGCCCAGTAACGACACGCTATCACTCGGAGGATCGGGCTTGTGACCCATCGTTAACCCCGCCCGGTCACCAGCCGTATACCAGGAAACCCGGTGCTCGAAATAATGACCGGCGATCGAACCTACCGGAGTGATACCACGAACTCCAGACCCAAAAGCCCATTCCAGCAGTGCAGCAGATCTTTGGCTGCCATGTTCCGCGGTGACTCCAATTCCGTTGGGCGCCTGAGAGTACTCGAACCGGACCCCACTCTTCTCCTGAACCGCATGGCCCGTCAATTTTATCGCGATTGGGCTCTGAACTATCGGCGACAGCGCTTTCGCGTGATTAGTGGCTGACTGCTTTGCAAATTCGCCGGGATGGCACTTACGGCATTCCTCCGCACCGGCGAAATCATCGGCCTTCAGTGCCAGCGACAAAAGACAGATCAGAAGTACAGTTTTAATGCTATTTGCCCCTTGCGTGGACTGACAAATGACGAATAGGCAGTGACCTTCCCAAAATTAGCGTCGCCCAGATTAACATCCGGGGCTGCGAAATTCGGGTGGTTGAACACGTTGAAGAACTCCGCGCGAAATTCGATGTTCATCCCTTCACGCCAGGGGAGAGCGAAGCGTTTCCCAGTATTCAAGTCCGTACTAAACAGGTGCGGTCCGTAGATTAACCCGCGGCCCGCGTTCCCTATTGTATATTGAGCGGGATACGAAAACACGGACGTGTTGAACCACTGATTCAAAGACTGCGGCCCGGTCATCGGGTTGCTGTTGACATTTGGCGCAGCGCGGCTATTCCCGCAGACACAGTTATTGGTCGCCAAGCCGGGCGACAGTGCAATACCGGTCTGGTAAGTCGTGATGCCGTTGAATTCCCAGCCGCCGATGATATTCCCAAAGATTCCGTGCGGCAGCCACTTCCGTCCAGGACCAAAGGGGAGCTGGTAGTTGTAGCCCGTGACGAGCCGGTTCGGCACGTTGTATTGCGATATGCCGCGATCCAGATTGCGATTACCTACTGGGTCGCGATAGCCGGCGTTTCCAACATCGATGAACTTCGAGTGAGTGAAATTCACCACGAATGCGAGACCACTGGCAAAGCGTCTTTCCGCTTTCAACTGAAGCGCGTTGTAATCCGAGGATCCGATCCAGGAATTAATAGTGACTCCGAGCGGATATTGAGGGTATGGCACGTAGGGCGCGATGAACTGCCCGTTCGCCTGCGGAGCTACAGCCACGGGGATGCTGTTAGCATTGTACGATCCGTAAGTCAAGTGAGATCCGCGCGTGCCGACATAGCCGGCCTGAAAGAGAATCGTTTTGAATTCGTACTGCACATTTGCGTTGTACTGCTGAATGTACGCCATGGGGTTGTGATCTGGGAACACGGTCACACTCTTCGAATTCCTACCCGTCGGGTCGGTTGGCTGATACGGTATATTGTCGAGCGTGGCGAGCCAGTGAATTTGGTCCGTCGTGGTGTACCGGCCTTGATCCGAGTCTGCGAAAATCGGTGCAGTCAGCATATATCCGGACGCTCCTGCGCTGCCTACACCAGCCAGAAAAATTCCATAGCCGCCGCGAAAAACCAGTTTTCCTTTGAGTGCGCTATAGGCGATGCCGAGGCGAGGATCGAAGTTCGCCCAGTCGTTGTTCCAGGGCGTGGTTCGGAAGCCGTTTGTTCCGAATTGAATGTATTGCCCTTGACTCAGGCTGAAAACGCCGCTGCGGTTTTGTGCCTCGTGATAGAAGTTGGGAGCGTCCCACCGCAGTCCGAGATTTATAGTCAAATTGCGGCTGACATGAAAGTCATCCTGTACAAAGGCTGCGTATAGCGCTGCCCGCGACCGGAAAAAGTCCGGGAAGATGCTATAAGTCAGTGAATTGGGCAACCCGAGCAGGAAACTGGCGTAATCAAAACCGGTGTTATTGTTACCGGGCTGGTTGGTGAAAACGTTACTAAAGGTCCAGGCGGTATTGATTGCTCCGGGCTGTAGGTTGTTGGTCAGCAATTTGCGGATCCAGCCCCCGATTCGAATGCTGTGTCGGCCTCTGTTCCAGGAAAAAGTATCGGTGAGAGTTTCCTGCGTCTGCCATTCCTGAAATGTTGTATCCGTGGTCGCGCCGAGTTGTTCGAAATTGGAGAAGTTAAAGTAGGGGGTACCCAATTTTTGACCCGCGTTGGGCATGCCGTTGATACCGAGGTCAGAGTTGCTGATCTGCCCATAGCCTGGAATGACGCGCCTCGGAAATTGGTTTTGCCACGCAATGTTCAAGTCGTTCGTGGCCGTGGGTCCAAATACATGGACGTAGTTGGCAACCGCCTGATGCCCCGGAGCTGCAATGGAATTGCCCGGGCCGAGTGTGCCTGGGATCGGACCTCCCCCAGCCGCAAATCCAAACGCAGAGGCCTGCTGGGAGAATCCCCTTTTGTCTGAATAGCGTATCGTAAGGCGATCTAAATCGTTGATGGCGTAGTCGACCTTGGCGTCCCACTCGTTGTTCTGTGATAACGCTGCCCCATTCACGCTGAAGTTATTGAAATTCTGGTTGACCAGGGGAGATGGGTACAGGGCTTGGATCTTCAACGCCGCCGGGCTGATCATGCTCGTTGGAATCCTGTTGCCCGGAAACGGATCGCGTACCCAGACCGTGCTTCCGCCTGTGGTTACTTGGCGCTGCGTATATGGATCGAAGATTTCATATTTCAAATCTGTCTGTCCGAGAGAATCGGTTCCAACATTGCCTCCGAGAAGACTCGAGAAGTCCCCCGCGCGGAAGGCCGCTGTCGGCACTGTGATGTTCGTGATAGGCTGGGGGTTCTTCTGCCGCGTCAACTGCGTGTCGATAAAGAAGAATAGCTTGTTCTTCTTTATCGGCCCGCCAAAGGTACCGCCGAATTGATTGAATCGGAGCACGGGTACACTGTGGGTGAAGTAATTCCCGGCATTCAAATCATCGTTCTGCAAGAACTCGAAAGCCGAACCATGGAACGAGTTGGTTCCGGACTTGGTAGTCGCGATCATCGTTACGCCGCTGGTTTCACCGTATTCCGCGGAATATGCGTTGGTTAGCGCCTTGAACTCACCGATTACATCCGGATTGGGATTAATCGGCGTGCCGCTCCAGACGTGGTTGCTACTGTCAGCGCCATCAATGTAGTAAGGGTCAATTCGAATGAGACCGCCGTTGGTTATGTTTCCGTCCACGGTCTGCACCACACCGGCGCCCAGCAAGACCAAATTCTGCGGGTTCCTGCTCAAGAGCGGCAGTTCGGTGACCATCTGATTCTGAACTGTGGTGCCGAGCGCGCCGTTTTCGGTATCAACCAGGGGAGCTTGTGCTATCACGTTGACGGTTTCCGTTACCTGCCCGGGTTCCAGAGGTACGTCGATTCGCAGTTGCCGCGCCAGATCGAGCACCGTATTTTCGCGACTGAATGTTTTAAAGCCCGCCGAGTGGACTTCGATTCTGTAGGTGCCAGGCGGGAGGAACTCAAACAAATACTCTCCCGAAGGGTTCGCTTTTGTGACGGTTTGAACCCCGGAACCCGTGTTCACGAGGGTGACTTGCGCGCCAGGAATGACAGCCCCGCTCGGATCCGTTACTTGCCCACGAATGCTGGCTGTATTGGCCTGTCCCAAAAGCAACGCGGGCATCGCGGCGGCCAGAAGAACGAACACAAACGCAACATGGCGAGTACTGTACGTCATAGTGCGGAGATTATATCACGGCGAAATCTTCTTGGTGGGGGGCATTTTCTCGATGTTTACATGAAGACGAGGGCAGTGTTGCGACTTTGAAAGAGCAGGCACTGAAGGGCTCGGTGGGACATTCATCACCTCGCAATCTGGAACAGTCTTGCGATGAAATCGAGACGGCTCTCAATCTGCCCGAAGTCCCTGACACCAGCGGGCGACGTCGTTTCCAGGTTGGCGAAACCCTCGAAACCGATGTCGCGGATCGCCCGTAGGATCTCTGTCACATTCACCTGCCCTTCACCAAGGTAGCCTCTATCCTTAATATGGAACATGCAGATACGATCGCGGCCAAGCGCGCGGATCTTTGCCGTCACGTCGTAGCCGTTGTACGTTGAGTTGCCGACGTCGTACCAGACCTTGAAGGCTTTCGACTTCACCTGGTCGAGCGCGTAGCGGTTATTCGCCCCGGAGCTGGTGTTTTCAAATCCGATGACCACCCCGGCGCCTTCGGCCTCTGGAGCGAGCTCCTTCAGCAGGCTGATCGTGCGGTCGAGTTCGGGACGCTGCAACACTTGGCACTCCCCGAAGAAGACCAACATGAGGACCGGAGCGTTCAGCCGCTTCGTGATTTCGATTCCCCTGCGGATCCACATCGGCGCGTTCGGATTGTCTTTGAGGCAGTCCACATGGAGCATATCTAAGTAAGTGGAGTCGAGCGGGACGTCGTGCTCCCTGGAAGCCGCCCGCCACGCCGCCTGCGTCGTAGGCGTCCTCCAACGGCAGAGTCTCGCCATCCGTGGACCGGCCCAGCGTCACTTGCACTCGCGCGAGTCCCAGCTTTCTCGCCAGCCCGACCGCCTCGGGCTTGCCGGCCAATGCGAAAGACGGTGTCCATTACCCCGATCTTCAGACCCGCCGGTTTCGCTCCCAGCAGCACTCCGCCGGTTCCCGCGATGGCGGTCCGTACGAACGTACGCCTAGATGTCATATCCCCTTCGGCCGCCCTTCTATCGCGGCGTCGCGGTACTGTGTGGCTCAGGTAGTCGCGAAGCGGAGCTGCGGCCGCCTATGGACGCTGCTGGCGGCGCGCAACGAGCTCGGCATCAGGGCACAAACCGATATCCCACGCCAACCAACGTGACAAAATGGCGCGGGATATGGGGATCAGTTTCCAGCTTCTGGCGCAGTTTGACTACGTGAGCGTCCACGGTCCGCTGGTTGGGATACGCTTCGTATCCCCACACCGAATTCAAGATCATATCCCGGGTCAGGGGGCGATCGAGATTTTGCAGGAAGTAGGCCAGGAGGTTGTACTCGACCGGCGTGATTTTAAGTTCCTGGCCGCGGTGGTGGACCACGCGGCGCCCGAAATCCACTTCATTTTCACCAAAGGTAACGGTTTGCCGCACCTCAGGCGCCCGCCGCAGCACGGCACGGATGCGGGCCAGCAACTCGCGGCCCCCGAACGGTTTCACGATGTAATCGTCAGCGCCCATCTCCAGCAGCAGCACCTTATCGACTTCGTCGCCCATCGCACTCAGAACGATAATCGGTGTTCCCACGTTGGCTGCCCGCAACTGTTGGCAGATCTCCATGCCGCTGATTCCGGGCAAACGGAGATCCACCAAGATGAGGTCGGGCTTGAGTGTTAAGGCCCGGTCCAGGCCGCGGCGTCCCTCGGCGGCTTGCGCCACCCGAAAGCCTTCCGCTTCGAGCCTGAAGGCGACTGTGTCGCGCAGGGTCTCATCGTCGTCGATGATGAGGATAAGTTGCATGCCGCATTCCCCCGTTTGCATCGGCCCGGAGAGGAGCAACTACGGTTCCAGCGCAAAGCGCTCGGACCAATGGCACCAATAAGGCAATCGATTCAGCAAGTGCCGGCAGTCTATGTGGGCAACATTCGGAAAAATGAGGAGCCGCCAACAATCGATTTTGATAGAAGGACTATCAAAACCGACACTGGCGTCGAAGGCCATTTGTAACGTTGGCAGCTCGACGCCGATTCAACGCCGGTAACTGCCGCTGCGGCTGACGAGCGTTTGGTGCCTGGCAACATCGGAGTTATTGCATTCTTCGGCTGCGGGCGAAGACATGGGGCGGTGTATTAGGCCGAAGACGAATATCCCCGCCGCATCGTGACTCTGAAAATCGTCAAAGTGCTTCCTCATATTGTTCCCTTCGACATTCGCAATGACAACCTCGGACAGCCCGATGCGTGTCCGGTCCCAAATCGTCGACTTCACAAATCTTTCACCAGTTTCCAACGACTTCTAATCCTATTCGACCCTAATCTCGCAATAGAAGCGGCGGGCGAGGGCCCTCCAAATTGACTTCTAATAGGAGAAAAGAAGATGTTTCAGCGACTACAATTCCTGGCGGTGCCGGCCGCCCTCAATCTATTACTGACGATCGCTCCGCTCAGAGCGACACCGGACCAGTCCGACGACCCCTTCACTTTCAAGATGGTGGTCTCGGCCGGCGCCACGACATGCCTGCCGAACGCCAGCGCCACGGTGAGCATTAGGCCTGCCGGGCCGGTTGAGATCATGGATGTGTCGGTCCAGGGCCTGCCCCCCAACACAGAGTTTGATTTCTTCGTGATCCAAGTCCCCAAGGCGCCGTTTGGGGTCTCCTGGTACCAGGGTGATATAGAGACCGATAAACACGGGCGGGCCCATCAGCAGTTCGTCGGCCGCTTCAGTATTGAGACGTTTGCCGTGGCGCCGGGCAGCGCGCCCGCGCCTGTTGTGTTCGGCAGCGGACCATTCCCCGACGCCAGTCTGAACCCGCCGTTCAATCCCTTGCAGATGTACCATCTTGGCCTCTGGTTTGGTTCTCCGGAGGCGGCTCAGGCAGCGGGGTGCCCCGCCACGGTAACTCCCTTCAATGGTGAGCACACCGCGGGTATTCAGGTCCTAAATACCAGCAACTTCCCGGACGACCATGGGCCGTTGCGGAATGTGAACCCCTCAGCACTGAAACCATAAGGATTGGCTGCTCTTGCCGAGACAAGGGCCACGGCGTAAAACGGCAAGCACGATGGTGCGCAAGCGACGATTCTTCGGGCGCCAATGCCGAGAAAGTCGCTTGCGCCGTGAGTACGTAACGGTTCTCGATGAACTCCCTTTTTGTTGAGCGATAAAGAGCAAGAGCGACTACAACAGCAGCGCGAGTCCAGTCCTCGTCCCGTATGGTCCGCGTCATTTGGTGTATCCCGTAGTGTCCAAGAACTCGATCTGATTCAGCCCGGGCAGTTTGCAGCGCCCGTTACGTTCACTTAGCTTAGTATCCTGTCGCAATGTGTCCGACCTTCGATCCCTTCCGGTTGCTGCTGATCTCGGTCGCTGGATGGTGGGGTCAGCAGCAGCGGGACGCAATCGATTACCTGCGGGAGGAGAACCGAGTACTCCGAGAGCAGTTGGGCGGCAAGCGGCTCCGGTTGAACGATAATCAACGTCGACGTCTGGCGGCTAGGGCGAAGCGGCTCGGGCGATGCGTTCTTCGGGAAATCGCGACTATCGTCTCGCCAGAAACGCTTCTGCGATGGCATTGGAGGCTGATCACTCAAAAATACGATGGCAGCAAGAAACGGAGTCCCGGTCGCCACCGAACTCTCCGTCAAGTCGAGACCTTGGTGGTGCGCCTGGCAACGGAAAATCGGGATTGGGGCTATCGGCGGATACTTGGGGCGTTGTCCAACCTGGGGCACACCATCGGTCGCGGCACCGTCGCGAATATCCTGAAGCAGCACGGGATCGAACCGGCGCCGGAGCGGAGCCGGAAGACCACCTGGAGAGAATTCCTGGGGCGGCATTGGGACGTGCTGGTCGCGGCAGATTTCTTCACCGTCGAGATGTGGACACGATCGGGTCGGTACCTGCTTCGGGACCGCAACCGAATCTACGGCGGTGAGTTTCCGGCAGATGTGGCAGCCATGGGAATCAAGGAAGTTTTGTCAGCCCCCGATCCCCGTGGCATCATGCCTACGTGGAACGCGTCATCGGTACGATTCGCCGCGAGTGCCTCGACCACTTGATCGTTATCAACGAGGCTTCCCTTTACCGGCACTTGAAGTCCTTCCTGGCGTATTATCACGAATCCAGGACGCACCTCTCACTGGCTAAAGACACACCGGAACCACGGCCCGTGCAACCGCCGAGGCTCGGAGCCGTTGTGGCGATACCGCAAGTTGGCGGACTTCATCACCGCTACGAACGACGCGCAGCGTGAACGAAGCAGCAGTCCTCGCCGCGATTCCAACCGGGGGCAGGTGTTCCAATTCTCGCTACCCGACACGAGAAGACACCTTTGATCGCAATTCGCAGCGTGGACTTCTCGTGATTCTCGATGTTGCCGGAGAAGATAGCCCCGAACAGCTGATTTGCAGCCGGTATGCGCCGGCCGCCTCCTGCCCCAGATAGGATTGCGGTAGGCACAGGCGAGTGAGATGGTTGGCCAAAGGAGATGCGGTCGGCCAAGCTCACTTCATCGGCGAGCTGTTCGGACTCTCTGCTTAACCCAGATTCACGCTTAACCGACTTATACTGGCCTGAGTCGCCTCCTCACTTCGCAACGAAACCGTTCTTGACCCCAAACGGCCGCAGCCAGCGCCGCCGTGAGGATGAACGGCCATGCCGCCCGAAAACTCGTATATGCATTCACGGTAACCAGGAGATCATATTTATTGCGAATCGGCAACAGGCTGGCGCGCGAAGGTGGTGAAACCTCTTAGTAGTCTTAGTAGAAGATGAATCAAAGCGCAAGCACTTCCTGAAAGAGCGAATCCCAACGCGCGGCAATATTGCTCCATTGCCACTCATCCCGATGTACGAGGGCGATGGCTCGGGTTGAGAAGTTCTCGAGTAAGCCAGGGCATTCGTAGAGGCTTTGAAGGGCAGAGGTAACTCCGGCGGCACTCACCATCTGGTTCTCGCACAGGGCGCCCGGGTGACGCACTTTTGCGACCGGGTCCAGAAACACTGCAGCGTCGCGCCAGAACTCGGCGCAGGCGCTGTGCCGCGGAACAATCTGCGCGCCTCCCGCGGCGCCATGCTCCATCGCAACCAATCCCCAACCTTCTCCGGTGGACGTGTTGATTCCGATTTCGCAGGCGTTGTACAGCACGTTCATGTGTTCGGGCGTCAGCGCCGCGTGCCCTGGCCCTTGGGCGCCAAAGATAAGGCGGTCCGAAATTCCCAAGTCGCGCGCGAGATCTTCCACCGGGTAGCATTCGGTTCTGTCCATATGGAGGCACAGTTTGACACTCGGAGGCTTATCCCGGGCGAATGCGGCGAAGCCGTCCAGGGTGAGATCGATGCGCTTACGGGGATTGTTTCGATTGGCGTTGAGGACGATCAAGCCATCCCACAAATCGGGCCGGTTGGGAAACGCGAGCCGGCGTGCATCGATCCGCTTCCCGAGAGATCGATAGGTTTGCGTCGCGACGCCATGGGGGATCACGTCACACGACGCGGGAGGGTGCGAAGCCGTGCCCTCGATGATGCGGCGTGCGGTTTGATTGTAGAGTACGAGACGATCCACGCCGGCGAGCGCAGCGATTGCCGAAGGCGTGGGCCCTGTACCGTCTATTGGACAGTAAACAATGCGCCTGACCCCCGGAAATGAGGCTGCGAGCGTCTCGCGATGAAAAAGATACAAGAGCAGATCGTAGATAAAGAGAACGATGGCTGGTTTGATTTCAGCCATCAGCCGGGGGAGTTCCTCGAGACCCCAGGGATCGCGGAAGTCGGCATTGGGATGGATTCGCCATTCCGCATTGATGGGGAGCCCGCGATACCCGATGGCAAGAACGTGTGTGTCGTAGCGGGACGCGAGATGCGGTAGAAGACCGTTCACGACAGTGGCATAACCACTGGGGTGAACGGCCTCTCCGACGATCAGAATGGTTTGGCGTCTGCCCACCAGTGCGAACTTATTCGGAAGCGGCTGTCAACTTACGCAGCACGGATCCGAGAACGTATGGCCGGCCACTCCCGAGACTATAGAAATACATTTCGAGGGTCGAGCTCTTGACGGCCGGATCTGACATCGGCGACATGTTAGAGATCTCGACGCCGCTGCCGGGTCCGATTCCAGGACTCCCGACGAGCGTGTAATTTACTTTGTTTCTCATGTAAGACGTGCCGGGAGTCGGGACCTGTTTGATCCAGGCATCCAGCATTTCTCCCGCGCCTGCCTCGCGCATGAGATTCTGAATGTCCGGCGGCGGAACGAACCCGTCGGCCATTCCGTATGCGGAGAAAACCAGAAAGTAATCGTTCGATCTGAACCGGGCGAGTTCTCCGAACATGTCGCTATACATCTTTCGATACCCGACCGTATAGTCGGGGCCGTCGAGCGAAAAAAGCTTATCGAAGCGGATTCCGCGGAGCGAGGGATCTTTTCGGTCGATGGCCATAACACGCCAGCCGATGTCGCCGGGCGCTGTTTTATTCTGCGCCTCCATGCCACCGAGGTAGACTGCAGGCGCCTTTTGAATGCTTTGCGTCGTTCTCACGTTCAGCAGGGGGCGCATCATCTTGCCGTACTCGCGGAAAGCCTGTTCCACCAGCTGCCTTTTGGCTCCGCAGGCCTCCCAGATCCCGCTGAGATTGAAGCCCATTACCGCCTGGTTCAGAGGCGTGGTCGCCTGCCACTCATCGAAGTTTTCTTTGGTGGCCGGCACAAAGCTGTCGAGCGACTTGGGATTGATGCGGTTCAGCATGGCACGCTCTTCGTCGGCGCCGCCCCGCACGCGAAGGCTGGTGCGCCTTTCAGAGCGATATGTCTGCCACTCTTTTTCGCTGGTCATCTCGGCCGAAACTTTCCCGCTGACGAACAGACCGTTGTATTCGGCTTCCGCCTTCGCGGTCACTTTCTGAGTTTCGATGCGCGAGGATTTACTGATCGCGACGGAATAGTCCAGCGAAGCTCCCAGGGTGATTCGGGAGACAAAGTAGGCGCCGAAATCCTTAAAGAAGTCAGAGAAGGCCGGCAGTGTTTCCGGGGTGGTTTTGTCCGGCAGCGCTTTCAGGCGCTTCAGAAAGGCGTCGGAAAGAAAGGCCTCGTCGAAATCCGTTTGGACGACATGGCCAAACATATTCTGGAAGGTGATTGTGGAATAGGAGTTATTGGCGCTTTGCGCGACGCTGCTGTCAAAGGATGCTTCCAGGTGTCCACTGAAGGCGCCGTATCCGACTTCCACGGAGGCGCGTGCCGCCAGTTGGTCCTGGTAGGACTCGCGGCTTTCGGCGCTTATAACGAGTAACTTCGACTCGCCGTGAGGGCGATAATCGAGGTATTTTGGAAGCTTGCCGACAGGCGTTACCTTGTCTTTGACGGGCGCTTTCGCCGGGTCGAAGATTACGGCGTTAAGGGCCGAACCAATGTCATAAGCGCCATAAATGTCGAAGCCGACGCTCATCCACGAAAGAATTTCCGACCGCTCTACTAGTGTAAACATATCCGGCTGCTCTAGGGTTGTAAGCATTTGATTAATTCCTTTTTTGAGTAATGAATTTTAAGAAGGGCTCGTCAATTCGACATACAGACGACGGTTTCAATGTCCATCTCACATAATTTTCAGCGACTGCAAAAGGGGTTCGCTGCGTCAGTTTGGGCCGGAGCTGATTCCGTTGACGGGCAGACAGAGTTAACGGAAGGTACAGGTGCCGAGTGTGCCGTAGTCCCGGGCGGCGGCGTTGGAGTCCAGGTGGTAAATCTTCCCGACGCCTCCTCTTCCGCTGGTGTGCTTAGAGAAGTAGAGCGTCTGCGTCAGAGCCGTACAGGTACTGCTGGCGGTCGCCGCAGTAGTCGCCGCAGTATAGGAGCAACTCCAAACCTGCATGGATCCCGAAGCGCATCGCTCCACATGAGCCGAGTTGTAGATGGCCACAAGCCGGCTACTGTTGGCCGAATTTGGCTGGAGGAAAGTCGAACTCCTTCCGCGCTCTACCGCCCTCGTTTGGGCTTCTGAGATATTTTCTGCCAAGTGCTTGCTTGCAAACGTGGCTGTGGTCTTGCACGCCATCACCTCATAACTGCCGCTCGGGCTACGGCAGTCGGCATACAGAACGCTGGACACGCCGGCAAGTAACAGAAAGAGGACCGGCAATACGCGGAACGCGTTGTTCACTCTCAAAAGCATCCACACTCCATCGTTGTACAAGCTTTGTCCGTGCAAGCATGGGAGTGCACACTTGTTGCGGTAAAGCTCCGCGTGAGCGCGCCATCATGGCAAGCGAGAGGCCTTAATAACGGTAAACGATACAAGTCGAATACCTTCACGTTAACCTACCTTTTGATTATTCTTTTGGAGTGGTTTCTTACTTGAAACAGAGGAGGACGCCTATGCCGGCCCCGGCCAGAAGGAGTTGCGAAAAGTTCGCTAACTCCGCTATGGCTAGATCGTATCATGCAAGATATAGCGTGTCAACATAAGAAACTCAGACTAGAAAAAACCAACTGCGATAGATAACACCGGCTTTCAAAACGTGTGTACGAAACAGCCGTGCACCTGTCGTCCTCGGAAACTCGATCCGAGACTGCTCGGGCCGCAGGGCGGTTTGCCGATACTGTAGAATGCCGAGTTGATGACGAAGCGCCAGGATCTCGAGCTGAAGCGCCGCCCGGCTACGGAAGGAAGCGAGAAACGCGGTCAAAAGAGCGGACAATAAGTGCCCGAAAGGAAATCGAAGGAAGAACGGCAACTTTCAGTTTATTAATCAGATCAGATTTTCCGAGAACCACAGTCATCGGCTGGCACCGGAAAGGCTTCCGTTTGTTCTGGGCCTGGAAGGTAAACGGCCGTTGCTGATCAGGCCGTGCGGCGCCTCTTATTGATTGCAACGAGACCCGCCAGACCAGCTCCGATCAGAACGATCGATGCGGGCTCCGGCACGATGCCACCAATGCTAGTCACATTCTCAACGAAAAATGTTTCCGGTCCTCCAGTTGCTGAACCGGTGCCACCTGCCGCGACTCCAACCGATGCGCCAAGTCCCATCCTTACGGCACTCAACCCGCCATTGGCGTTGATGATTGTCTGGGCTGATGTCGCCTGAGCGTCGTCGAGTCTAAAAAGAAAGCCGGAGCGGCCCGTTCCGTTCGCCACCGTTGGAAATAGGACAGGTGCGGCCAGGCTGTGAGTGTCGATGGCGGTTCCGACCGCGTCGTATAGGGTCAATACGAGTTGATTAAGCTGGATGTCCGGATCGCTCCCTGGTTCAGAAGCGTTGAAGACTACGCGCAAGTCGGCTAGCGTAGGTGTGCCGAATTGAGCCTGCACGCTGCTGTCGGTGAAGCCACAGCCGGCGGTTGTAGAGTCTGCACCGGATGGTGCTGCACAACCCGTCTCAATTGTCGCGCCACCTGGACTCTGCAGAGTTAGGAGGGTATTCACCGCTCCAAGACCGGTTCCGGAGTGCTCCAGAGAACTCTCCAAAATCAGTGATGCCGGTGCCAGAGAAGCAAAACCAGCAAAGAGCATCACTGCCCTCCAAATGAATGAACTCCTCATTTTTGCCTTCCTGCATTGGATTGTTTTCGTTTCTGGGATATCCGAACGAAAACTTCAGTACATGAATTTACCTCGCCCGAAGGGACTGCTGATTTGCGTCTAAGAACAATTCCGCTGAGCGACAAATTTACTTGGTTGGTCCACGTACAAATTGGCTGTATTGGTATTTACAAAGCATTTAGCGGTTTGGCAATTTCAATTCTCCGCAGCCAATCGCCTGCCTCCGCCACCAGGTTTCCTTTGTCCCGCACCAATGTCCTCAGCATGCACACCGCTTCCTTCGGCCGGAACGAGCCCATCAACAACCCACAACTGTGTAGACGTTGAATCCACTCGCAGTCGAACGGATCCGACTTCTTGTCGCGCCCTGGCACTCGCGCCAGTTGTCGGGTGTCTACCAACATCATCTCCAAGCCCTCCGCTTCCAATACCTCATGCGGTGCGATCCAGTAGACTCCCGTGCTCTCCATCGCCACCGAGGCTACCTTTCGCGCCTGGAGCCACTTCGCCATCCGGATCAACTCGAGGCACTCCCGCCGAATCGTGCCGATGACGCGCTCCACGTAGGCTCGCTGCCACGGGGATCGCGCCGCCGACAGAACTTCCTGGATCCCCATGGCCTTCACATCCTTGCGAAACTCGCCGCCGAAGATGCCGTCGCGGTCCCGAAGCAGGTACCGAGGGAGCTGTTCGAAGGGGAATGCCTCGCGTAATTGCTGCACGGTCCACTCGGCGGTGGGATGGGCAGTGACATTGTTCCGAAAAGTGTTTTATGTCGCTTGGACAGCACTAACGCTCGATGTTGGATTGAGCCACTTCCGCAGCGTTGCGATCCGTCTGCTGTGATGCCGAATCAGTCGCTTCGCTTTCGTCACCGGCAGTGCATCGGCACCTGCTCCAGTGTAGGGTTGATCCCGGCTCAGCACCTCAAAGAGCACCAGAACTATGCTATGTGCCACGGCAACAATTGCTCGTTTGTGACCGATGCGCGGTGCCAGTCTCTGGTATCGCGCCCGGAAGACCGAGCCGGTTTTATTGGATTGGACGCTCCCCACGCGCACTCGATCAGTGTTGTGCGTAGCCACGGATTACCGCGTAACACTGGCGCTCGCTTGCGCTTTCCGGCGCTCTCATTGTTACCCGGACACGCGCCAGCCCAGGAACTACAGCGCGGCCCGCTCCCAAACACGCCCATGTCCATGCCCACTTCCGCCAGAATGGCTGCAGCCGCCTGCTTTTTGATGCCCGGTATGGTCTGCAACAGCGCATGAGCCCGGTGGAATCCACATCGCTCAATATGGCTGAAGATCTGCTCGTCCAGTTGGGCGATCTGATCCTCCAGAAAAGCCAGATGCCCCGATTTCGTTCCTGCACTCCGGCTCGCACCAATTGCTTGCGTCTTCTTGCCGACATCGATCCCCGCACAACGTTCCAAAACAGCTCCGATCATAGGACCTGAAACCGAAGGGTCGGCACGGTAAAGAAGTCGATCGAAACCATGGTCTTGACGTGATTCTCCGGGAGGGTACGCCAGTTTGCGACGGCGGCTTCTGCGTGCGAACGATGTACTTGCCCACGCTGGTCTCGCCGATATCGATGCCCTTGCGGTGCCAGGCAATGACGGTCTCCGGTTTGACGATGACCAAGGCAGATCGCCAATCGCTCCAAACTTCGCACAGCCATGTCCATACGAATCGATCGGCGGACGTGAGTTTAGGCCGTTTCACCGAGCGACGCAGAACGCCGAGTTGGTGCCGAAGGGCAAGGTTCTCCAGATGAAGTGCGGCTCGGGATTTGTAGGCAGCCGAAGCGGCGGCGGCCAACAAGTGGAAGGCGCTAAGCACCAGACGGAGGAATTGAGGGAGGGCGCACAAACACCATGGTCTCATTCAGTTCGACATTTACGATAGGCTCACGGTATTATCGGGCGCGTCAAGGTCCAGCATGTTGCGGGTAAGCGACTGGAAAAGACTTCGGTATCCTCCGCGGTCAGGGCGCTCAATTGTTCTTCGCCGGACGATCCTCCATGAGCGCTCGGAGCACGTCGTCGTAACGCGTAATCAGCCAGCCATCGAGCTTACCGGTGTTATCGGTCCTCAGAAAACTCTATTTTCTCAGCCTTTCGCCGGCGTAGAGGATACCAGCGACATCATCCGCGCCGAAGGCGCCATCATCCGTCAATCATCGGCATCGAAAGATTCCAGCGAAAACTTGGCCCGCGGGGACCAAGATCAGTGCTTCTCAATTTTCGGAAGGTTTCTCCGCAGAATCGATCACCAATACTTCAGCCGGAACCTTGCCCGACTCCAGCTTCAGCCCGAGCTGCTCCTGCAACGCCGCGAAAATCGAAGGACCAGCACCGGACTCCGGCGCGTTTGCCCGCGCGCTGGTCGGCCGAAGGCGGCTTCGCCTGCATATCATCCGACGTCCACTCCAGCTTCAAATCAAATTTCCCCGCGACACCCGTTGCGTCTAGCACCGGCCGCTGACGCACTTCCGCCAACTTGAGGGCGAGTTGAGCCATGGTACAGCCTTCGGCCTCGATGCGCCCTCGCTGTGAATGGCCGACGCTGTCGCGATCGGGCGCGGAGGCCTGCGCTTTTAGCCCACCCTTTCCCAGCACCAGCCTGTAGCCGGAAATAGTCCTCTGCTCGCGGTGAAGCACCAGCTTGAACCGATCGGCGAGCAGCGTCTGGAGCATCAGCATCAACTCATGATCGCCGGCCGGCACGGTCGCCTTGGCTTCGATATAGTAGCGATCCCTGATCGACCCATTTCGGCCCTCCGATGATTTGGGGCTCCGGTACGGTGTAAGCGCCGCGCACGCACCGCTTCAGCGTTACGTTCTTCGTGCTGATACGACCCTTGCTTTCAAAAATGCCCACTACGCCGGGCGGCTCCAGGCTAGGCTTAATAGATGCGATTTCAAACGCAAGCGGACCAGCCGCTTGTTGGGCGAAAAGTGTGGTGCAAAAAGAAGCAAGAACTCCGCCAATCCGCACGGTAGACATGTTACCTCAATGACGCTCTCCGCCTATGAAGCGTTGAGAACCTCCTTACAGTCCAAAATCCAAAACGGTTTCCGCCTGGCCTATTGTGGCTTGGAAGGCGGTAGAGAACTCCGCTGTTGGAAGCAGCGGGGTTCTTGGCTTGGCTCATCATCGGGAGTGTTTCGTCAGAGTGACCCAGCGTCAACTTTACTGCCTCGCGCACGCAAGTCCGATCCTACGTTCCTGGTCAACGCCAAACCATGCCCGACACCGTGCCGAATGTCGGCATTATTCGCAGCGCAGGGCGGCAGACGGACTGATCCGCGCAGCTCGCCTTGTGGAAACATAGGCCGCCAGAGCCGCGATTGCAATCAGCACCGCCGACACGGTGAGATAAGCGAATGGTTCGGTTGCGGTCACGCCGAACCAACATTCGTTGCATTATGCTGTTGAGCGCGAGTGCGCTGCCAATCCCTACCGCTACCCCGACGGAAGCGAGCGCAATGGCCTGGCCGACCACTGCCCGCATCACATCGCGCCCGGCGGCGCCGAGCGCGATCCGGACGCCGATCTCACGAGTGCGGCGCGTTACGGAGAATGAAATTACTCCATAGATTCCGACGGCGGCAAGTAGGAGCGCCGTGGTTCCAAACGCCGCCAGAAGAAGGGCTGACAGGCGAGGCGTTCCCACTGCATCAGAAACGTATTGCGCCATGGGGTAATGCGCGAGATGGGATGTGTGGGATCGGTTTGGAGTACAGCCTCGCGGAGTGCGGGAGCTAGGCGCAGCGGATCGGTGACCGTACGCACGGTGAGGATCATGTCTGCGATTGAGGCTTGGCGATACGGCTCGTAGAACTCTAGGTCGGCATCTTTCGTGAGCGATGTGAACTTCACGTCGCCCACAATCCCGACGACAGTAAGCCAGTATTGACCCGGTCCGAAGCGCTTGCCCAGGGGGGCGATGCCGGGCCAGAAGCGCCGGGCCATGGTTTCATTGATGATGGCGATGGGGGGCGAACCCGCGTCCTGCGAGGTAAATTCGCGGCCGCGGACTAGGCGAATCCACATCACGCGGAAATAATCGGGGTCGATGACGCGTCGCCAGAAGATGGGGGTGTCCTCCGGCCGCGGTGGCGGCTGCCCTTCGATGATGAAGTTCCGGCCCGTGTTCGATCCACCGAAGGGAATAAGGCTGACCATGCTCGCAGTCTGAACGCCAGGCATGACATTAACCCTGTCCAGCAGGCGCTGGTAGAAAGCTGCGCGCTGCTCCGGTTTCGCGTATTTCGTTGTGGGCAGCGCGACCGACGCCGTGAGGACGCCCTCGGCATCAAAGCCCGGGCTGGTCGCCTGCAAGCGTAGTAAGGTACGCATCGTCAGAGTCGCGCCGATCGTGAGGAGCATGGCAATTGCTACCTCGATGACAACCAGCCCGCCGCGGAACCGATTGCGGGCGCGGCTCTCGCCGGCGGCGATGCCCCCTTCCTTCAGCGTCTCAGAGAGGCGCACCCGGAAGGCCGCCAATGCCGGCGCGAGGCCAAAGAGAACTTCCTGGTCGCGAGTGGCGGGTAATCCACTGGCGGTTTCGTTTCCGGTCGACGGCGACGGACTACCCGCCCCTTCGGCGTCAGCGAGGATCTGTCCCGTAGCAGGCCTACAAATTTCCGCTGGACGCCGCCCTCGATCGCACCCTTGCCTGGCAGCGGCCAGCATCCGCCCGCAAGGGTCGATCCGATACTCTTCGACTACGCAGCCGAGGACGCCACCTGGAACCCGGGCTATGCCGCCGGTGTCTGATGGAAATGGGCTGTCTGCGGCAGGATTTTCGCTTCGGAATCCGTGTGCTCTGGCGCAATCCCGGTTTCACCGCGGTGGCCGTCGCCGCTCTGGCGCTCGGCATCGGCGCAAATAGCGCCATCTTTAGCGTCGTCTACGGCGTTCTGCTGAAGCCGCTACCATATCGCGACCCCGGCCGCCTGGTCCGCGTGTACGAATTCAACCCCATCGAGCGTTTCGAGAAGTTCCCCCTGTCGCCCGCCGATTTCCTGGACTACCGCAAGCAGAACAGCGTCTTTCAGGACATCGCCGCCTACGTCCGCCAGGATCAGCAATACGGCGGCGAGCGCCCCGAGCGTCTCACCGGCGTTCGCGTTTCCTACCGCTTCTTCGAACTCTTCGGCGTCCAGCCGCTGATGGGCGGCGCTTTCACTCACGAGCAAGAAGCCAACACCGGCCCCACGGACGTCGCAATCATCAGCTACAGCGTCTGGCAGCGGATCCTCGGCGGCGACCCGCACGTCATCGGTAAAACCATCCTCCTCACCGACTCGCCGTTCCGAATCGTAGGCGTGATGAAGCCCGATTTCGAACACGTGAGCGGCGGCTACCAGTTGCCCAACGGCGAAGCCGTCGACGTCTGGCTGCCATACAACTGGTTGGCCAATCGCCGCATCGCGCGGGCATCCCACTACACCAACACCCTCGCCAGACTCAAACCCGGCATCACGCTCGAACAGGCGCAGGCCGAGATGAATGTCATCGCCGGCAGCCTGGAGGCGCAATATCCCGACGATAAGAACTGGCGCATCCAGCTCAAGCCCCTGCAGGAAGACCTGGTCGGCGGCGCCCGGCCCACCTTGCTGATTCTCGCCGGAGCCGTGGGCTTCGTCCTGCTGATCGCCTGCGTGAATGTCGCCAACCTTCTGCTGGCACGCGCAACGGTCCGCGAACGGGAGATGGCCATCCGCGCCGCCGTCGGCGCGTCGCGCGCCCGCCTGGTGAGCCAGATGCTTACCGAAAGCGTCACCCTAGCCGCCCTGGGCGCCGCCTTCGGACTGCTGCTGACCTGGTGCGCCGTCCGCGCCCTCGTGAACCTTGGACCCGATCAGGTCCCGCGCCTGCACACCATCACCCTCGATATCCGCGTCGTCCTGGCCACCGCCGCCGTCACCATTCTCGCGGGTCTGCTCTTCGGACTCGCGCCCGCCATATCCGCGTCCACCACCAACCTGCGGCGCAACCGGCCGCGCGGCATCTTTGTCATCGCCGAAGTCGCGCTCACGTTCGTGCTCCTCATTGGCGCCGGCCTGCTCTTGCGCAGTTTCCTCGCGCTCGGTCGCGTCGACCCCGGCTTCCACCCGCAAGGCGTCCTCACCATGAACGCTTCCGTCTCCTGGGCCAAACTGGGAGGGGCGCGGAAGTACACCGCATTCTACGAGTCCTTCGTGGAGCGCCTGGCGCAATTGCGCGGCGTCACCGCAGCTGGCGCCTCATCGGGCCTTCCCTGGACCGGCGCCGTCGACAACGCCCTCTTCGGCATCGAAGGCCGCACCAAACCCGCCAACATAGAGATGCACGCGCATTACCTCTATGTCTCGCCCGATTACCTGCGTGCCATAGGCGTCCCACTCGTCGCCGGCCGCTGGCTCACCACCGCCGACCATTTCGACGCCCCCAAAGTCGTGCTGGTGAACAAGACGCTGGCACTGCAATATTGGCCTACTGCGAACGCCTGCCTGGGACGGCGCCTCTATACCTGGCGCGATACCGCCGACCTCAACAGCCTGATGGCCGACAGTTTCATGACCATCGTGGGCGTCATCGGCGATGTGAAGGACGCTCCCACCGACGCCCAGGCGCCAGCAGCTTTCTACCCACCGATCCTCCAAAACCCCACCTTCGGCACCTATTTGGCCCTCCGTGCGACCACCAATGCTGCAGCGCTTATCCCAGCCGCTCGCCAGCTTGCGAAGCAGATGGGCAACGATCTCAGCATCCAGGAAATTCGCCCCCTGGAGCAGATCGTTTCGGCATCCGTAGCCACGCAACGCTTTGCGCTGCAGGTGATCGGCTTGTTCGCGATCGTCGCCCTGGTGCTCGCCGTAATCGGCATCTACGGCGTGATGTCATTCGCCGCCAATCGCCGTGCCAAAGAAGTCGCCATTCGCATCGCCCTGGGTGCGACACCCGCCGACACGCTCGGACTCATGTTGGGCCACGGCCTCCGCCTGATTATCGCCGGCTTGCTGGTGGGTGGGTTGGCCTCTGTCGCGCTAACCCGAGCCGTCAGCAGCATTCTGTATCAAGTGAGCGCGACCGATCCGCTGACGTTCGCAGAAGTCGCTGTCCTCCTGGCACTGACCGCCACCGCCGCGTGCTTCGTCCCAGCGACCAAGCTGCTAAAGATCGATCCAGTCGAGTCCCTGCGCCACGAATGACGGGTCTGACAAAGGCAGATGAGCCGCAGGTTCCCGCCAGTTCCACCACGCCGCCTTCTCAATGCGCCGCAAACCAAAAATCGTTTTGGTAGACAATCTCCTAGAGTAATGGTGGGCTGTCTACTAATGGCTGACCGCAAAGAAGCCGACCGTATTCAGTTGCTTCAAGGCACACTGGATCTTCTCATTCTGCAAACGCTGATCTTCGGGCCTCGCCACGGCCACGGAATCGCCACCACCATCGAGCACACCTCCGAAGAAGTTCTGTTGATTGATCATGGTTCTCTCTATCCAGCTCTACAACGCTTAGAGCAGGCCGGTTTGATCGGCTCAGAATGGGGCACCTCCGAGAATAACCGACGTGCGCGTTTTTATAAGCTCACGCGATCCGGGCGTGCGCGGCTGGCGACGGAAACGGGCAAGTGGGAGAAGATGGTCCGGGCCGTGGCACGGATTCTTGAGGCTGGCAGTCAGGAGGCCTCATGAGACTTCCCGCTTGGCTACGTTGGCGCGTTGATCGCGAGTTGGACGAAGAGATTCAGGCGCATCTGGAGCTTGAAATTCAGAACAACATCAGCCGTGGGATGATGGCTGAAGAAGCCGTTTCGCCGCACTTCGTACGTTCGGCAGTCCGACGTATGTGCGGGAGTTGGCACGAGAAGCGGACCCGCTTCATCAACTGGACAACTTAAGCCGAGACGTGCTTTTCAGTCTCGCATGCTGCGTCGGGCTCCACTGCTCGGGGTGACGATTGTTCTCACCCTAGGTCTGGGAATCAGCCTCAATTCCAGCGTTTTCACAGTGCTAAACGCGCTCCTGTTCCGGCCGTTGGTTACGCGGCATGCGGGCACATTCGTTCAGTTGTTCGCGACGTTGACCAACCCACCCTCCCGGCAGCTCCGCGGCTCACCAGCCGAGTTTACCCTGGACGAGTATCACGCCCTCCAGACGGGTTCTCGGTCGCTCGATCAGGTGACAGCGTCCGCACCGGTGTCGCTTGTCATCGGCGATCAGCGCCAAACTCAGGTGCGCGGACTGTTTGTGTCGTGCAACTTCCTTTCGGCCCACATCGATCCGCCTGTACTGGGCCGCGTGTTCGTGCCCCAGGACTGCCAAGGCCCTGGCGGAGAGTCTGTGGCTGTCCTTAATGAGTCGTTTTGGCGCGGTCACTTCGAAGCGGCTCCATCCGGTCGGTCGGGACATCACGCTCAACCAGCGAAAATTCACAATCATCGGAGTGGCTCCCAACCAGCTTACCGGAGACTACCGCAGGCGGCGATCTGGGTTCCGTACACCATGCAGCCAGCTCTCAGCGGTCTGAATGACTTTTTCCGAATGCCCTCTGAGTACAGGTGGCTGGACGTCTCGGGGCGCCTCAAGCCTGGTATCACGCATCGTGAAGCGCAGTCGGAGTTGTCAACCATCGCCGCCGCACAACGCACACACGAGATCGGTATTCGCCAGGCGATTGGTGCCCGACGGATTGACGTATTCCGGCTCATCGTCCGCTTGGTCGCGCGCCCCCTCATGATCGGCCTTCCGATCGGCATCGCACTGGCCGCTTTGCTCGGGAAGCTATTCCAACGCATGGAACTTCTGGTTGGCTTGAATCCCAGGGACCACTAACGTACAGCGCCGCAGGTCTACTGATCGCCTCTACAGCACTGTTGGCGACTCTGGCACCTGCATACCGCGCTGCACGACTTGCCCGATGGCGTGCATTGCGGGACGACTGATCGAAACTTCGTACCAACACGATTAGAGCGCCCAACGTGAGGAGGTATTCTAAGGACGCTTGGCGCGTGTCTCATCTGATCCCAAATCGTCGGGTTCTGTTACCCATATCGTCAATGGGCAAGCAACCACGCGAGCACTTCTTCCATGAAGACATGGCCGTCTTTGCCCCACCACTTCGTGTTGCCAGGGTTGACCGGATCTTCTTGGAGCCGGACACCGTCCGGGCTTCCGAGGATGAGGCTTGCCATGCCTTCGGCCATGACGACGATGCGGGCTCCGTTGTCGAGCTTTTTGTAAGCTGCGTAGGGCTGGGCAGGGTTACCGTTCCGATCGAGTTGGCCACGCCTTGCCTCTGTTCACATTCCGGCTGCATGGAATTTCGCCCCTAATCGGATATGGGGCCTTTCGGACAGATGGTCATCTACGGTAAGAACTGGACCCAGGTAAAGAACGCCTAGTCGCGAGGTGGCGACTGATCAGCACGCGGCGGAATTCCGGTTGGCGGCCGTGCCTGCTACTCGCCCTACGCCGTTAATCGCGAGTGACTACTCGATCGGCACCGTGAAAGGTCATACTAGCCGGGGCGGGCCGGTTATTGATCCCCTGGTCGCTTCAGCGCGATGCCTGCTCACGCCGTTGTTGCGCGTCGCGCATCCACTGCGCCAGCTTCTCGTCCTTCGCGGCGACCGCTGCCCAGCCAATGGCGGTGGCGTGCCAGCGATAATCGCGGATCGTCATGTCGATGCCTCGGTCGATGAGGAATTGCATGGCTTCGTAGTTCTTGTGCCACACCAGCTCATGCAGGATGCTGGCGGGCTCGTGTGAGCACCAGTTTGTGTTGATATCGGCTCCGTGCGCGAGAAGAAAGTCAGCAACCTCGAAGTGGTTGTTGAGGACAGCCCATGCGAGCGCGGTGTCGAGAATTCTCTGCAGAGTGGGTTCGCTCTTGCCGAACCAGGCTTGCAGATCCCCACGGTAGTGGTCGTTGTTCGCGGGAAAATGGTTTGTGAGGTCGCACAGTGCGGGTTTGCCCTGGGCGTCGAACCAACGTTTCACCCGTGCGAAGTCCCCATTGCCGGCCGCGTGCGGTAGATCGTTCGGCATAGGCCAGATGCGAAGCAGCATCGGAAGCAGATGCGTTTTCACATACGTGAAAGCAAATTCAATGGCCTGCGATCGCGGCGGCACGCGAGTGTGCAGTACCGCGGGATCGAGATCAAAAAGCACGTTAAGTAAAACTGCGCGGTCATTCAGCACCGCCACCTCGATCAATCTCGCCTGGAATTTCACGCTTGGCTCGGACAGCATCGATGGTTCACGCCGCAATCCGTCGACGAAAGTTGTCATGTCGCCGTCACGCATCGCGTGATCGACCTGTTGCTTGACAAAATCCTTCCAAGGCTCGAATGGATCGGGGTTATGGACGTCGGGCTTGTTCGCGATGAAGTATTGAACGAATACGGAACGCCCCGGCCCGCCATCGATCCGCCTTCCCATTTCGGCGTCGAACGCGATGGATCGATCCAACAGCAATGCCGCCGCGGTCTCGTGTTGGAGATGGCACGCATACATGAATGCTTCGTTCACCGCGGCAAGATCGTCTGCATTCGTCTCAAGGCGTGCGCCAACGGCATCGACATCGCCGAGCGCGGCAACGAATTTGAGCGTTCGCGGAAGAAGGCCTCGACGGTGGAAGAGATCGATCAACCTTCTTGCGCGGGAACGGATGAGGCCATCGCATACCGACGGCGCGACGGTCGCGCCGGCATCGAGCAGAAGCTCGGTGCATGCCAGGCGCGTGAAGTGCTCCTCGCTCACCGGGTCGTGGCTGTCGCCGTAAGAACCGGTAGCCATCCCGAGCAGCCCGCCGTCGTCTTCATTCGTCCTCCACGACAACAGCGCCGGGTATTCCGATAGGAGCTGCCGCAGACCTTCGACGTCATTGTCATGGATGATTCGGCGGGCTTCGGATACCGCCCATTCGAGTCCTCTGCCGAGGCGTTGTTTTACCTCTTTCAGCAAGTCCTTCCAGCCTGGAAACCCATATTCGCGCGCCAGCACCAACTGGGCATCACGCTGCGATATCGGCAGCTCGGCGTGAGGCAACTGAGCACGAGCCCGGTCAATGGCGATTGCATCGCCGGTAGCGATGTCGCGCGCCAGTTTCTTGGCTTGCTTGCGCAGGGAATCCAGGGAGGGACGAGCAGGAAGCTCTGATGAGGTCATGAAAATCTCCTTTCATAAGCGCCTGTGACCCGCCGATACAGGCTGAAAGAAGATTCAAAGCACGGTGTCTGAATCGAAGCAGGTGGGACTTGTTCCCTTGCCGCGGGCCGGTGGTGCCCTGTCGCACGCTGTCGCTAGTGTCGCAACTTGCAACGGCACTGTCAAACCGTGGTTTGCTAGATGGTTTGCTAGATGTTGTGCTAAACACGACGTCTTAAGTAATTGCGCATAGCCTTCGAAGGGCGTCATTGGGCCTGGTCCATTCCGCGAATTGAGTTTCGACGGCAGCGACGACGCTATCGAGGAATGCGAAGTAGCGATTGTGGAGGCATAGTCGGCGGGTGAGTTTCCAGACGCGTTCGATGGGATTCAACTCGGGACTCTAGGGCGGCAAGAAATCCAAGCCGAAATTGGAGGCCTGCTGGACGCGCCGGCTACTGACGTTAGGGCTGAACCACGAACGGAACCGACATCCGGTCACCAGCTTGGACTACCACTTCGAACTTAGAAGACACGTCGTCGGGCAGGATCGCATTCACCTGGTAGATGCCCACCAATCCCGGCGCCATGCCGGAAAAGAAGACGGAGGCGGCCTGTCCGCTTATGAGGAACTTGGCTTGAACCACGGTTTGGGAGAGGGGCGAGAGTGGCGTAACGGCGCCCTCACCCACCTCGGGAATACTGATGCCAAGCCCTGTCATGTAAAGCACAAGCGCGCCTGACGACCGAACCGCGGCAAGGATGACAGGAGACGCGGGTACGATGCTCAACGGAACCGGCAGGCTCGTGCGATTCACGCTGGAGACAGTGAGCGAACTCGGCTGGCCGGGAATCAAGGACATCGGAAGTTGGACGAGCAGCTGGTCCGGTCTGATGGAGAAAAGGGCCGTCGGAATGCCATTCACCTCCACATGTGTCCCCGCCAACCTCAATGGAAGCGGGGCGGCGGCCACCTCAAAATTGGAGCCGCTGGTTAGCCGGTCGCCAGCGATTGTAACGATGTTGCCGGGTGCGAACGCGGCGCTGGCGCCGGAGAGATCTTGCACGCCGTTGGAGGCAACCGACGGCGGCGGCGCCGACGGCCCGGAACGCGGTGTAGCATCCGTATCGATTTCGCCGGTGAGCCAGAGCAATGCTTTCAGCAGCATGGATCGGATCCGGGGTAGTTGGAAACTCCCGGGGAAGTGCCCGAAGGCGCTATAGAAGACCCTGCCCTTGCCGTAGTTGCGAATCCAGGCGAGAGCGAAATCACCATCGGTGCGGTTGATTCCCGCGGCGCTCATGTTCACCGATCGCGTGTTGAGCGTGAGAAGCACCCGCACCTGATCGCGCGAAAGGGCGCGGAACTGGTAGAACTCTTCGGTGAAGCGGAAACTAGGCGCGAGATGCATGACCATTGGGTTTGGAGGATCTTCGACATCCACGACCGCCTCCTGCGCCCAGGGGTGTCCATCGAAATAACCGCCGATCATGTCGCCGTACTCTGGCCAAGTATAAAGGCAGTCCGTAGCGCTGTGCGAACCGCCGAACCCCTTGCCTTGCCGAACAAACTCCAACAGGTCAGTCTTCTGCTGATCGGATAGCGGCAATTCGCCGCTGGTAAAGAAATAAACCGCGTCGAAGGCCCGCAGATAATCGGCCGTGAGCAGCGAAACGTCTTCGGTATGAACAATTTCGAGTACGCCGGATTCCCTCGCGAGTTGCTGCATGACCTCGACGGAAGCGTCGATGGAGTCGGTGTGGCGGAACCCGTAGGTCGCGGTGACGTAAAGGACGCGACGCGGCGCGGCGAGCGCAGCGGACGCCAGCAGAAAACAGACAGCGGCAGTGAACCGCGCGAAGAGCCGGTTCATGGGCCTAGCATACACCCTGTCGGCGGCCAGTGTGTGCCCTCACGGCGCACAGCAGTCGTGCACTTGTGCCGGGGGTGTGGATGGTGTAGTATTTCAGCTCAGCTCAGTTTTGCAGTGGATCTTTTCGGGAGAACACATGCTACGGAAATTGGTAGTTTTGCTCTCGCTCACAGCTGCTGCTTGGGCGCAGACCCGTGACACCGCTTCCATCTCGGGTGTTGTGGAGGATGCCCATGGAGCGGCGATTCCAGGCGCGACCGTCAGACTGACCAGCGTTGCCACCGGCCAGATCCGGACCACCAACAGCGATGAGTCCGGCCGATACAACTTCAACCTGCTTCCAGTTGGCGGATATCAACTTACGGTCGAGCAGGCCGCTTTTCGGCGCCACGAACAAACCGGCATTCTGCTGCAGGCCAACGAGAACATAAAGATCGACATCAAGCTTGAAGTCGGAGACGTTAGGACGGTGGTATCGGTGGACGCCGCCGCCACCCAGGTCGAATCGCAAGTCGCCACCATCAAGGAAACCGTGGACCGGGCGCGTGTCGTGGATCTGCCTTTGAACGGCCGCGACGCGGCCAAACTGGCTTTGCTCGTTCCAGGCGTAGTGGACGCCCGGTACAATACGGGAGTCGGGGGCGAGGACCAATTCAGTATCAACGGGTCCCGCAACAACAATGTCCGTTTCTCGCTCGATGGCGGACAGAACATGGACAATCACACCAACAACAACATCCCGTTTCCGTTTCCGGACGCAGTGGAAGAGTTCTCCGTCCAGACCAGCAACATGGGTCCGGACCACGGTAACAGTTCCGCCGGAGCGGTCAACATCGTGACCAAATCGGGAGGCAACCAGTGGCACGGCGACGGGTTCTGGTTTGTGCGGAACTCCGAGTTCAATGCCACCAACTTCTTTTCCCACCAGCCGGACAAACTAAAACGAAACCAGACCGGCGTCACCGCGGGCGGCCCTATACGCAAGAACAAGCTGTTCGTGTTCGGGGGTTTCCAACAGCTCTGGATCCGCTCCCAGCCCGGAAACCAGCGAACCCAAACGCTGACGGCCGCCGAGCGCCAGGGCGATTTCTCCTCTCAACTGCCCTCCATCGTCATCCGCGATCCGCAAACGGATCAACCCTACCAGGGCAATCGCATTCCGCAGAGCCAGCTCTCGCCTGCCGCGGTGAAATTCCTCGGCGTGATTCCGCTGCCGGGACCGGACGGATATACGCTGTTGTCGTATGCCCTGCCCGAGAACGGCAGGCAATACATCGGACGCGCCGATTACATGATCAATAGCCGGCACTCGCTGATGTTCCGCATCTTCCGCAGCGAGCAGCAGGACCCGTACCACTCGGACCCGGCCAACATTCTCACCTCGCAACGCGGAAGCGAAACTCCCTCCACTAGCGGGACCCTGGCCGAAAATTTCACGGTCAACCCGAACATGATTGCGCACACGCAGTTCAGCGCCACCCACATGATCGAGCACGGTTGGACTGATTTCCCTAAAGGCTATCGGGATTTCGGTGTGAACGTGTTCACTCCGGGCACCGACGTTACGGTTGGTATCGCCAATAGCGGCGGCGGATTCAGTTCACCCTACCAAAGATTGTTCAAGAGGGCCTCCGAGGAGATCATCCACGACTGGACCTGGACACGCGGCGGGCACACGCTGTCCTGGGGCGCGCAGGTCACTTGGGGACAGTACAACGAAGCCACTCTGTGGCACGCTTCCGGCGGCTTCGTATTCGACGGCCACGTCACCGGGTTCGACCGCGCGGATTTCATGATCGGCCGCTTTTCCTCGTTTGACCAGAACAACGGTGAATACGAGAACCGGCGCCAGTTCCTGCAGGGTTACTACGTCGGAGACACCTGGCACATCACCCGCCGCCTGACCCTGAACCTGGGGCTGCGTTACGAGCCCTACACGTTTATGACCGATACCATGAACCGGAACCAGACCTTCGACCTGGGCAATTATCAGCAGGGCATCAAGTCGAAGGTCTTCCTGAATGCGCCTCCCGGACTGCTGTATTATGGCGACGCCGCTCCGGCGGGGTATCCCTGCGGGAAAATTCCCTTGCAGGTCGCCTGCGCCGACCAGAACAACCTGGCGCCGCGCTTGGGCCTTGCCTGGGACCCGTTCGGCGACGGTAAGAGCAGCATTCGCACCGGCTACGGCATCTTCTACGACGTGCCCATGAGCCGCATCCAGAACAACTCCAACGACGTGGCCCCCTTCAGCTACGGCGTGCAGTTCTACGACGGCCTGCTCGACAATCCTTTCCAGGGCCGCGAGAAGCTCAACCGTTATCCGTTGACGAGCTTCGGCCCGGACAGTCCCTACCCCGACCCGTTGCAGACATACGTGCTGGATCGCAAGTGGATCACCTCATCCACGCAGAACTGGAATTTCACGGTGGAGCGCCAGATCCTGACAGATACTCGGTTGCGTGTAGCATACGTGGGCTCTAAAGCAACCCACCTGTCGGGATTCTACGATCAGAACGCCCCTGTCTACAACCCCAAGTTGACGCTGGCGCAGAACCGCAATACCATTGACGAACGGCGTCCGATCGCAGGCTTTCAAGAGATTTTCCGCTTCTTCCATGGCTTGGGCTCGGATTACAACGGGCTGTCCATCTCAGTGGACAAGCGCTTCTCCCACGGCTTCAGTGTTCTGACTTATTACACGTGGGCAAAGGGCTTGGACTACGAGTCCGTCAACGACGGCATCAACGGCTTTTCGTCCAGTTATCCTTTCAATTTCGGGGCGTGGCATGGCCCCGCCAATGCAAATGTGCCGCAGCGGTTCGTCACGTCCTTCGTATGGGACCTGCCTGGACCGAAGGGTGCTTCGCCGGCTCTGAAGGCGGTGGCGGGTAACTGGCGTCTCAGCGGCATCGTGACGTTCCAGTCCGGACTGCCGTTTGACGTCGGCGCTACCGGCGATCCGCTGGCCGGCATCCCCGGCGCGCGCGCGGACCTGGTCGGCTCGGGCAATCCCGTCCTCGATGCGGGCCGCAGCAAGGGAGCCAAGATTCTGGCCTATTTCGATCAGGCCCGCGTCCAGAACACTACTCCCAACAGCATCGGCACGCTGGGCCGGAACGCGCTGGAAGGCCCCGGCACAAACAACGTGGATATCTCGCTGGCAAAGAGCTTAAAGATTCCGTTCCTGGGCGAGGCTGGCGCTGGCCAATTGCGCCTGGAGGCTTTCAACCTGTTCAACCGGACCAACTTCGGCAACCCTGTAACCGGCTTGACCAATTCCAGGTTCGGCCAGTTGACTAGTGCGGGCGACCCCCGCATCCTGCAGTTCGCAGTAAAGATCGTGTTCTGAAGTTTCGTCGGGTGGCTTCAGATAACTTTGGCTTCGCACAAGGGTCATGGCCGCATTGCGGAACGCTACGGTGGCCCGATGGACTACTTTTCGGGTTCGCCGGTTGAGGATCTTGCCTCCGCTTTGCTCATTGGTGGGGCACAATCCCAACCAACTGGCGAACTGCTTTTCATTGGGAAAGGCGCTCAAATCGGCACCGGCCTCGGCAATCACAGTCTGCGCCGTGAGAACATCGATGCCGTTGATTTGCGTCCAGTCGATGCCGGTAATGCGATACAACTCCGTACGCAGGTCGAATGAGGGAGCGTTCCGGCTGTTCTTTTTGCCCTTTGGTCTCGGGCCAATCGGCTGCGTCTTGAGGTTTAGCTTGGAGGTGAACGACTCCAGATGTTTACGTAACGGAAGGTCGCAATCGGTGATCTTCTCCTGATAGATTCGATAGAGCTCCACTTGCTACCTCAGCACGAACAACAATTCTTCTCGCCAGTTCCTGTCCAGACTCTTGGCAATATCCTCCTGGGTGGCCTTCACCCCGGACTCGACCAATGCGGCCAATTCCCCGGGGATCACGCTCTCCTTCCAAGATGGCTCCGATAATGTTCATGCCACTCACACCGCTGATGTCGCTCAGCACATTGCTGAGTTGCACATTCATCTCCGTCAACACTTTCTGCATGCGTTGAATCACACTGCTCGCCTCGGCCACCAGATTGCCCCTGTACCGCCACAGGGTGCGCGCGATCCGAATCTCATCGGTTGGCTGAAAGCTGTTATTGAGCAGTCCAAAAGCGTGCCGCTTCAGCAGCCATTGACACTCCTTCACGTCACTCTTGCGTCCAGGCACGTTCTTGGTGTGTTGGGCATTCACCAGATACACTACCAAACCATGCTGTTCGAGAACCTCAAACACAGGCATCCAATAAACGCCGGTGGACTGCATGGCCACGCTGCGCACGTCTTTTTCTACGAGCCAGCGGCCCATTTCACGCAGATCTGCAGTTGGCAACCCGCGCACGGGTAGCCCACGTGTAGTCGCGAAGGGTTTACCGATGATCCGAGTGGCCTCATCGGGTCTCGCCGCGGTTATCGCCCCCGCTTGCACCATTCGAGCCCGATCCCGCGCGGCAAATCCAGCGCACAATTCGAGCGAGACCTCTCGCCCCCTATTGCCTTTTTTACATGTTACAAACATCACTTATAGGTATATTTACCAGGCCCGGAATGTGTGTTTCTTCATATGTTGTCTCGGTGCTGTCAAGCGAACATAGGGCGGGGCCGAAGTATTAGTCTCGCATCTTGAAGAGCCAAGGTTGGAGGACAGAAAACATGAGGTTATCTGGGACGGGGATTCTCTTCCTGGTGTTAGGTTGCGGAGCGGCAAGCGCCTCCGTGGTTTTTACGTTAGGCAAGAATTCCTGAAACGACATAAACATCTTGCTCAACTCGGGGCTAACGGGACCCTTGGTGACGGGAACGCCAAAATCAGTTCCCTAAACGTAACGGTGGACTTTACTTCTACTCAATCGTTGTCGGAGCCATCGTCTAGGCCCGGCAAGAGTTGCCGCCAGTGTGAGAAAAATATGAAAATACATCTCAAAAAGATTACAGTTTCTGTTTTGGTTGCAGCTTCAGGGCTATTCTTTCTTTTTAATTCGTTTACGGCATCGGCGCTGACCGCCTCCGACAACTTTAATCGCCCCAATGGTTCAGTGGGATCCAACTGGACGGTAAGCGGTGCTCTTGGCATTGCTAGTAATATACTCGCGCTCACGGGCAATACGGACTCATGGATGTCCTGGAACATCAACAATTTCGGCAACGACCATTATTCCCAGGCGACCGTTGTAACTACGACAACTAATGATAATCACGCCGTAGCCGTGAGGATGGCTGTCACAGGCGCCAAGACGTTTTATTTTTGTGACAGCGGGCGGATTCATTACATCGGCAAATTTGTCGGTGGCGTCCACACTATTTTGAAAACGGTTGCGGTTACTATCCACGCGGGTGACGTATTGCGCTGCGAAGCTCAGGGAAACGTTATTCGCTACGTACTAAATGGGACGATGATAGATAGTGTTACAGATAATTCCGTCACATCCGGAAGAGTCGGATTTTTCATCTCCACGAATGATGGACAATTCGATGATTGGAGCGGAGGAGATTTGGTGTCGGCTCCTCCCGACACTGCCCCGCCGGTCATTTCTTCCATTGCCACTAGCAGTGTCACTCAAACGGGAGCAACGATTACATGGACGACCGACGAAAATTCTGACAGTCAGGCAGACTATGGTGTAACAAATGCATATGGCAGCTCTTCGCTGCTCAATATATCATTGGTTACCTCTCATTCAACCGATCTCTCTTCTCTCACTCCCGGCATTACCTATCATTATCGAGTGAGATCAAAAGATGCTGCGGGGAATCTTGGCATCTCCACTGACAATACGTTCACCACTCTCTCTCCACTTACTCCCGACACAATTCCACCGAGCATTCCTACCAATCTGCAACCTTCGAATATCACATCCAATTCAATCAGCCTGTCATGGACTGCTTCCACCGATACTGTTGGAGTCGTAGGGTACCGGATTTTTAGAAATGGCGTTCAAGTTGCCACGACGAGCGCTATCACTTTTAGTGATACAAATCTTGCCTCTTCCACTAATTATTCCTACACTGTCTCTGCCTACGACGCAGCGGGTAATAATTCTGTGCAATCATCATCTGCGAACGCCACGACACAAGGATCAGCACCTTCCAATCCACCGGCCTTCGTTACCGAAGCTCATTATGCCGCGGATTGTCCCGGCGGTCTTCAATGCAACAACGCAAGCGTGTCACTCAACGTCTCTGGTACCAATAATATTCTCATTGCATCATTCCACACGGAATGGGATGGCGTCGGCATCACCTTGGACTCAGTCTCGCCTGACAGTTGGTCTATAACTGACAATGGTGTACCCGGAACATCTCTCGTCCAAACAAACGGATACACAGGGAATGACGGTAATCGTCGATTCAGAATATACTACTGGATCAACCCAGCGGCGGGCATAAATACAGTCAGCGTTGCAAATCCCAATAGTGGCCAAAACGAGCTCTCAATCTCCACTGTTCTCCTCACCAACGTCTCGCAAACGAGTCCCCTCGGATCACCGGTCATTAATGTCTCAACTACTCCCCGAACAGGCGAGAGTGAGACAGCAATCAGCACTACCAATGATCTGATCGTTCATGTCATTGGTGACGCGCTCGCGACGAGAGGAACATTAGCTGCCGGAGAAACATCGAGATCGGTTGCCAACGATGGTCAACATAGTGCACTCGGTGATGGTGATGCGAGTGTTTGGATTGCAACCAAACCGGGAGTGAATGGAAACACCACTGTCTCATCAAGTGGCTGGGCAAGTGGTCCTTCGCCATCTCCGAGAATTCTGAATGGAGTAGCTGTTGTAGTGCATGGCACTGGTTCTGGAGCAGCGGACACTGCTGCCCCAACTGTGCCTTCGAATCTGCAGGCAACGAACATTAGTGCAAATTCGGTCACAATTTCCTGGAACGCATCGACTGACAACGTGGCAGTTGCCGGATATCATGTCTTTAGAAACGGCAGTTTAGTAGGAACTACCACCCAAACCTCGTATAACGCTCTCGGACTGGCAGCCCTCACTTCCTATTCGTTTACCGTACAGGCGTATGATGGTGCTAATAATGTTTCAGGTTCCTCGCAGGCATTAAACGTAACGACAACAAACAGCCCTCCTACCACTCCGGCATTCGTAAAACTCACCGAGGGTAGAGCGACCACTTCAAGTAATAGCATAAGCACTTCAAATTTCAGTTCTCCGGTCACAACCGGCAATTTAATTGTTGCGTGGGTGTGGTACAACAGCACCGGCCAAAGTGTCTCCTCGGTTGCAGACAGTGTGGGTAATACGTATATCAAAGCTGTAGGGCCGACTACTGGAACGGGAACGATGAGTGGATGGCGGCAGGAATTGTGGTATGCGAAAAATAGTGTCGGGGGGTCGGGCATCTCCGTAACAGCTATGTTTACCGGAACCTTCAACGCGGAAAAATCAATTACCGCCCATGAGTACTCCGGACTCGATCCGGTCTCTCCGCTTGATGCCACTGCCGCTGAAGCAACTTCTGCTGCGAATGCTTCCAGCGGCTCTGTCAGCACTAAGTTTGCTCGTGAGCTTATTTTCGGAGCATCCCTTTTCCAGGGTTCCGGCACAGCGGGGATTGGTTTTACGCAACGCTCGAGCATAGCTGGCAACGCCTCTGAAGACAAAGTTGTTTCGATCGTCGGTTCTTATTCAGCCACTTTCTCGAACAGCGCTCAAAATGCCATTGTTCAGTTAGCTGCCTTTAGGGCATCTGGCCAATAGAGGAAACGCACGACGGCGAAGTGGACGCCGGCAAGTCCTTCGAGCGCGTGTTCAGCGCTACCCTCATGATCAGCGGAAGCCAAACCTGAGAAAGGAACCTGGGGGACAAATGATTTGCTGGGATGGGGCGGATGAGCTGAGTCTGCAGTGATGATCAGACGAGCCCATTCGTCCAGTGTGGCTCGCTCCGGGATCGACATCGGCGCCGCTGAGATTTATGTAGCAGTGCCCCCAAGACCGGGACCCGGAGCCGGTTCGGATGATTGTTACGTTCACCCAGGATCTCAACGCAAACGGGGTCTATTGGATTCTACTCACGCAAATGCTGGCGACGCAAGTTTAGAGGGCTACTTGGTGAATGCCCAGCACGTCAAGAACGGGCAGTGTTGCAATTTTGAAAGAGCAGGCGCTAAAGGGCTCGGTGGGGCACTGCATCACCTCGCAATCTGGAACAGGCCTGCGATGAAATCGAGAGGGCGCTCAATCTGACCTACCCCTATTCGTCTTGCTTGCCCCTTTCGGATCGCGTGCATCGCTTCGTATCCCTGGATGGTCCGCCAGGCTCCCCAAAAGGATCGAAAGCCTTGGCTTGCCCGCACTCGCCGCTTGATCGCTCGATGGTCCTGTTCCACGATGTTATTCAAGTACTGCACCGGTCGCAGCTGGCATCGCCGCCGTAGCGTGCCTTCGCTTTTCAACTCTTCCACGACTGGTGGGTAAGAGGGATTCTTGTCCACGTTAATCACCCGTGGCGTGGGGTGGTAGGGTGAGTGCCACGCCTCGTTGTACAACATTGCACGAGCATGGTGCAATTAAGCCTGTAAGCTTTTGAATTTAATAATGGCGGAGAGGGGGGGATTCGAACCCCCGGTAGAGCTTTTGACCCTACGACGGTTTAGCAAACCGCTGCTTTCGACCACTCAGCCACCTCTCCGTTTTTAACGCACCTGATTTCAGCGCGTTAGGGTCGATGTCACTATATTATACTGCTATTTTCGCGTTTCCTGCGGACGACTGCCACCTTTTTGTCACTGGTGCCCAACTGCGCCACCGCCCGGCGCTTGGTTTCATCATTGGAATGCGCAAGGTGCTGATGTTGGAGTGTCCTAGCAGCTCCTTCACCGTGACGATGTCCACGCCGTTGCGGGTGAGCCTTGAGGCGAACGTATGCCGGAACATATGCCAGGTTATCTTCGGAAGTCCCGCTCGTTTCACCGCCGCTAGCAGCGCGCCCTTCACATCCTTGAATTTTCCCCCGGTCATGGGTTATAGAAAACGTAAGGGCCATGCTGGACGGCCAGCCGCGCTTCGACGATGCCGAAAGCCGTATCGTTGAGCGGCAGGGTCAGGGGCTGGTCAGTTTTCTTCACGATCTTCTTCAGGCGTTTGCTCGATATCCACCTCCATCCATTGCAGATTGAAAATATCTCTTGTTCTCAAGCCGGTATTGATAGCAAACAGGACCATGACAGCTTGGCTGCGTGCCAGGGCATGGGTGAAGTCCGGCGGCTTCGTCATTGACACTCCGGCGATAGCCGCCGTAGGCGAACACCAGCAGCACCGACGCTATTACACCTACCACGGCACCCCGGCACGCCTGCTGATGCGGACTGCCTTTTGTGGCTGGGGATGAAGATCCAGGCCGCCTGGGGACTCGATCGGTTGGACTTGAGGATGATTATCCTTTGGGCTCACGGCTGATCTCAACTTTCTGGGCCTTCTTGCCCGATCCTAGGACGAGATTCGCGCGATCAAACAGGCGGTCCACGATGTAGATCTGGTCCTTCACGCGGTAGTTCGTCATTTCTCCTTTACCGTCGTTGCCGATTATTAGCAAGACCGGTGCCTCCCCGTGCTGGATCTCCACTGGCGTCTGGATATAAGTCTTTGCGCCATCGTCGCCTGGAGTTCGATGATGCACATCCGCAGTGGGGCGCCCACAACGGTGTGGAGACCGGCGCCGTACGAGTACAGTACACGGCCATCCGGTCCGGCCCGGGCGGAGATCCTTCGTCGCGCCAGTGCTCTGTTGCCGATGCAGCGCGCGCACCCGGCACTGGCTGGCGCTGTCGTTCACGCTGTGCGAGACGGTGGCTCCCGTGATTGGGGTGCTGGCGGGACGGGCGGGCGCTGGCGGCGATCGGTCCGTACGAGCGAATCGCCGCGCCGGCCATGACGATCGTCTGCGCCGCGGCAGTGTTGCGTTCCGCGTCCCGCGGCAATCGGGAAGCCGGTGCACATTCGTTTTTCGGTTTGCCCGTCACGATGAGTCTGGACAATCCGGCCGCGGAGTTGGGTATCAGCCCGCTGGCCTATCAGGTTTGGGCCGCGCTGACGATCGGCACGGTGAGCTCGGCGATGTCGTGCATCGGGCTTTACGGCGGGGCGGCACTACGTCCGCGGCTGACGCGCTGGATTCCGGCACATCTGGAATTTGCCGTAGGCGGCTACTTATGCGCGCTGGCGACGAGAATGATCATCGTAACTTATGGAGACACTGGTGGATTCAGCTTGCCGCCTTCAAGACGTGGATGGATAGCGGGTTTCCAGCATAGCGGTTACTTAGAGAGCACCCGGTATTGCACGCCGATGCGGGCGACTGCGCCGGGATTCGGAAATCCAATGTACTCGTGGTATTTACTGTCGAATAGATTGTCGGCGCGCAGATAGAGAGATACTTTGCGACTTAGATCGTAACTCGCCGAAAGGTTCGTGTTCGAGTAACCTCCAACGCTCGCGTCGTACGGAACCGGGACCTGAAAGTCATAGCGCCGGCCCATCCACTGAGACTCGATGCGCGCGCGGAACCGGGGTGAGAATCGCCAATCGAGATGGATTCCACCATTACCGTGAGGGATGTTGCGCAGGGGCTGGACGGAATCGCGCAGGCTCCAGGTCATGTACGAGAAATCGAGTCCGAAGTGGACGTTGTCGTTGAGAGCATAATTGGCGGCGAATTCGACGCCCTGAACCAGCGCGTGGCTGCGGTTCATGAGGCGGAACGTTGCGGAGTCGAAATCCACCAGATCCTTGAAATCGTTACGAAAGTAGGTTGCCGAAACGGTAACCCGTGCCGGCTCGATTGCCTGCTCGATGCCGGCATCGAAGGAGTTGGCGCGCTCCGGCCGCAGCGAGGGATTGCCGACGCTGGGGTTGCCGAGCGCATAGAACGAGGGCAGCTTGAAGCCCTTTCCCCAGGTCGACCGGAAGCGCGGGCCGTGCGAGTCGGGCTGCCAGGTTGCGCCCAGCCGGGGCGAGGTGACTTCACGATAGCCTTGAGTCTTGTCGAAGCTGAAGCCGGCGGTGGCGGTAAACCGTTCGGTGGAGTATTGCAACTCGGAATTTGCGAGTAGGGATGTGCGGTCGAGTTGAAAGTTCTGGGGGATCGTCGCAGCCAGATATCCGGTAGTGCTGCCGGTCTCGCGGCGGACGCCGGCGCCGAGGCTGAGCGACAGATTCCGCGCCAGAGTAGTGCGGCTGGTTACGCCGAAGCGGGTGCGCGTGAAATGCGTGTCACTGGCCGATGCGGGCAGGGACTTAAAGCCGGGCGGGATGGCATCGAGCACGGCGGGAGTCGAGTTATCGTCCGTCCGGTCCATCCGATCGAGATCGAAGCTATAAATCCACCATGGGCGCAACTGGCCTTTGAGACTGGTTCCGAGAATCAACTGCTCGGAGTGATCGCGCATCGCGGCGCGCGATAGGGCCAGTTCGGGACCGCCACTGCCGGCGGGGAAGCCCGCACTGTGATCGTCCAGCCAGCGGGCGCCGAACTCCAGCACCTTGTTGTGTCCGAGGGCGAGGCTTCCGTCGAAGGCCAGCGAGCCGGTGGAATAGGCGTCGTTTTGCACCTGCTCGCCGACGTTGAGAATTGTGCCTCCGGCCGAGTATTGCAGACCCTTCCATTTTCCGGAGGTATCGATTTTGAATTGCCGCCGCAGGAAGCTGCCCAGTTCCGCCGATACGTCGAGTTCCGGCGACTGAGACCCCTTGCGCGAAATGAAGTTGATCACACCGCCGATGGCGTCCGATCCGTAAATGGACGACAGCGGCCCGCGTACGATTTCCACGCGCTCGATGTTATCCGCCGGGAGGCTGGAAAGATCGAACGAGCCGCCGAGCAGGTTGGTAACGTCATTGACGGGTACGCCGTCGATCATGACCAGCGTGAAATTGGGTTTGCCGCCGCGGATCGTGACCGTGGTCAGGCCGCCGCTCGCGCCGCTCTGCGCAATCTGCAGGAACGGCGCGGCGCGCAGCAGATCGGCAGCCGTATCGGCGTGGCTGTTCGCGATGTACGCCCGATTGAGAACGGTAACGGATGCCGAGGTTGTCGAGAGCGGCATGGGCTGAGCGGTGACGGTAACTACGGTGGGGTCCGGGGGCACTTGACCTTGCGCATGCACGAATAGCACGAGAGGGCCGATTACCAACAGGAAGGCGCTCAGTCTGTTTCCCATGTGGTTGTGGATGCGGCCCGGCAAATCAAGAATCCTTGAAATATAACATGGATAAACCCAGAGCCGGAGTGCGAACTGTTGGTTATGGCACCGTGCGATGTGAGCGGGAGATGAGACGGTGTTTTTCGGCTTGTTCGTCCCTTCCCGCGCAGTGTCGCGAAATCGCCTTCTAACTGGAGGGGGGATTCGATTCGTATCAGAAACAATCCAGTCAGTAAAGTACAAGCAGCCTGAGAATACTCCAACCGAAAGAGGTATTCAGAGCCGGAGTGTAGCGAAAATTCCGGCCCACCTTATTGCCCTCAGCTACCCGTGACCGAGGCCAGAATCCTCCGGATCATCCCGTCCATCGCCTGGCCCGGTTCGTACCAGTGCCACACCAGCACAATGTCGTGCTCTGGATCGATCCAGACGATGTTTCCGCCATTGCCGATGGCGGCGAAACTCGACGCCGGGCCGCTCGGCCACTGCTTCTGCTTCGTGTTCAGCCACCACAGATATCCGTAGTCCGGACCGTGCGCCGACGGTGTCGTGGCCTGCTTGATCCACTTGTCCGAGACCAGTTGCTTGCCGTCCCAATTTCCCTTATTCAGAATCAGCAGCCCGAATCGCGCCAGATCCTGCGAATTGATCCACAGCCCGCCGCCCCAACGCGTGCCGCCGCTCACCGACTCCACCGGCTTCCCATTGATCTCAACCGTCGATTTCGGCCCATAGCCCTGCCACTTCCATTCGTTGGAGGCGCCGATCTTGTCCATGATGTTTTCTTTCAGCACCGCCGGCAGCCCCTTGCCGAAGACCCGCGCCAGCGAAAGCGCGAACCGGTTGATGCGCACGTCGTTGTACTCGTAATAGGTGCCCGGATCGTGGATCTCGCGCGGTTTCATCTGGCCGCCGCCGAACTCTTCCAGGCCAAGGAAATTAGCGTTCTTGCCCCACATCTCCCCTTCCCACTCGCTTTCCTGTTGCAGGTGGTTTTTCCACGTGATCCTGGCGTTGTGCGGCGAGTCGTAGCCGCCGTCGTGGATGTAGTCGGCGACCCGGTCATCGACGCTGCGGATCAGCCCCTTGGCGAACGCGATCGAGGCGGTTGTGGAGAGGAAACTCTTGGCGACACTGTAGACCGGGTCGTTTGTCTTGGTGTCGCCGAATTCCGCCACGATGTAGCCGTGGCGTAGAATGATGCCGTTAGTTGCCGCGCGTTGTGCGGGCAGTGCGCCCAGCACTTTGCCGAAGACACGCACCTGGTCTTTCTCGAAGTCCCACTTGGAGCCGTGGGCCCCGGCCCACTCGACCGCTTCCTTCAGTTTCGTGGCGTCCATACCCACTTCGGCGGGCGCCTTGCGCTGCCACGTGCCGGCAGCAGGGAAATAGGCGGCACGCTTCGGCTGCGGAGTCTGTGCGGTGAGCGCGGGAGTCAGCACGCCCGCCACTATGGGCAGGGCCAGCAATGCACGTCGACTGAACCAGTTAGTGATCACGGGTAAATTCCTTCAAGAGGGAAGTGTCGCACAATTCTCGCGCCCCGCGTGCTGACCGGTTCTGGTCAACCGAACCGATTCACAGACAAATAGTTGGCTAGAAACGTGTGCGAATTACGTTCTAGAGGGTGAAGGCGCCACCAGAACCGCAGCCCCGGCCGCTGTTCTCGCCTCATGCAACATTTCGAAGATTTAGGAGGTTCCATGTCTATTCGTCTATTCTGGGCGGCCTCGCTCATCGCCTGTTCTTCCGTAGCGCTTCTGGCGCGGCAGCCATCGTCTCTGGCCGCGGCTCCCCAGCCGCAGCCCTTCCATCGTCCTTTGGTATTCGAGCCGAATTGCGGCCAGGCGCCGGCACAAGTGCAGTGGATCGCGCGCGCTTCCGGCTATCAACTCTTCTTCACCAGCGAAGGCGTCACGATGCTGCTCCGCGATCGTCCCGATGAGGCTCCGCCAAGCACTCTGATTCCCGCCTTGTTCCAGGCGCCGCGGCCCCAGTCCAAATCCGCCAAACCGGCGTACAGCGTTATGAAAATGAAGCTCACCGGCGGCCGGCCGTGGCGGGTAGTGGCCGGTCTCGAGCCGACTGGGGGAACCAGCAACTACTTTATCGGCAATGACCCCAACGGCTGGCACACGGGCATTCCGCACTATGCCCGGCTGAGTGCCGCCGGCGTATACGACGGCATCGACCTGGTCTTCTACAGCCACGGCGGCGAACTGGAATACGATTTCGTGGTTGCGCCCGGCGCCGACCCCAAGCAGATCCGGCTGGCGTTCGAGGGACTCGACCACACGCGCATTGATGGCAAAACGGGCGACCTGGTCCTGACTACGGCCGGCGGCGGCGAAGTCCGGCACATCCGCCCGCGCGTGTACGAGCAGGCCGGAGACCGAAAGGTCGAAGTGGCCGCTGCTTATGAAATCCTGGACCGCAAGCAGGCTGCGTTCACGGTCGCATCCTACGACCGGCGGCACGCGCTGGTCATCGATCCCACCATCAGCTTCACAACGTTCCTGTCCGGAAGTGACGCGGATATGGCAATGGCGGTCGCCGTCGACACCTCAGGAAATTCGTACGTCACGGGTCAGACTAATTCAGCGAATTTCCCGATAGTCGGCGGAGTCTTTGGAGACCTGCCTGGTCAAGATGCTTTCGTGACCAAACTATCTCCGACCGGCGCCATCCTGTTCTCCACTTACTGGGGTGGAAATGCCATTGAGGCCGGAGTGGGCATCGCAGTCGATTCCACCGGCGTCTTTATCACGGGGAGCACTAACTCCACGAACTTTCCGGGCATATGGCACTCGCCGTCTGACGGCCACTACCACGCGTACGTGACCAAGTTTTCTCTGGGTGGCAATGGAATCTATTCCACTATCGTAGGCGGCTCGGGCAATGATTTCTCAAACGCCATCGCCTTAGATGCCGCGCACGCAGCCTACATAACAGGCTACACATCTTCCCCCAACTTCCCGAGCGTGGGCTCATGGCATACCAGCTTCGGCGGCTCGAACGACGGGTTTGTGGTGAAGGTGGTTCCGGGCGGATCGATAGGCGCATCCGCATACTTAGGAGGCTCCGGCGACGACACGGCCTGGGGCATCGCTGTGGACCACTCAGGCGCCGCCTGGATCACCGGTTTGACGTGCTCGCCTAACTTTCCGCACACCGGCCCGATCACAATTGTTCCGGGCTGCAATACCTTTGTTACCAAGTTGAACGCTACGTTTACTGGTATATACTTTTCGACAGAGTTCGAAGGCGGTACTGCAACCGCAATCGCAGTGGATGCCAATTACAACGGGTACCTGACAGGCTATACTTATTACTCGAGTGTCGGGACCACTCCGGGCGTTTTCCAGCCCGTCAAACTCTCGCCGTATCTCAGTATCAGCGCATTTGTCACCAGGCTCGACCCCCTGGGTGGAGTCATGTATTCGACTTACCTCAGCGGTACTAATGGAAACACGTTCGCAAGCTCCATCGCGGTCGATACGGCAGGCGATATCTACGTGTCAGGCCGGACATCGTCGACAACCTTCCCGGGCGCTCCCGCCATCACACCGAATCCTACAGCCGGTTTCGTGTCGAAGCTGACACCCCAATTGACCGCACTCGACTACACCACGTTTCTTGGTGCGGCAGTCAACGGCATTGCCTTGGCCCCCGTAGGCCTCGTCTACGTCAACAGTGCGCAGATTTACACCGCGGGGTACCGATACACCGGCGGCCTTCAGAATCAGAACCTGGATGCTTTCGTAGTGAAGCTGACCGAAATGCCAGTTTTCACCCTCAAATGAAACATGTTGCCGTGGGGCAGCTACGCAGCGGGTATCATAAGCACGAGACGATGGCCTCCACGAAAACAACAATTCTGTTTCTGGCCCTACGGTTGTCTGGAGCAGCGGCAGCATCCGATTTGCCTCCGAACACCTGGACGAAGCTTGCCGCGGACGCGACGGGCGCGCGCCGCGGCAGTGCGATTCGCTATGCCACCAAGGCCAGGGCATTCTTTCTGTGGGGATTCATGAACGACGATCCCGATCTGCGCCAGGAGACGCCGCTGATGAAGATTCCCGAGTACGACATGGTATTCTTCGATCCCGCCGCCGGCCGCTGGCAGAATCACCTGCCATTCGACAAACAAGCGGAATGGAGCCGGCAGCTTCCCTTGGGATATCACCCGGGAATCTACATGGGCATCACCACGGGCAGCCGCCAAACGATCATGCGCGGCCAGGCGGAAGGGTTTGAGGACGTACCGCGCCCCGTGCTCAACATCGTGTTCGACCAGGTTGCGTACCGTTCGGCAGGCAATTCGCTGCTGTACTTCACTGGCGGCCTCACCGCCGAGTACGACATTGATCGCCGGGTATGGAAGGATCTCCAGCCGCCACAGGCGCCGCCACCGGTGCTCGGCGGCTCGCTCGCGTATGATCCGGCGCGCGACGAAGCCATCCTGTTCGGCGGCGGTCACGTCGCCGAGTCCGGTCCCGGCGGATCGCTGCGGGGCTATACGGGCACGTGGGTTTACAGCTTCCGGGAGAAAGATTGGAAACGGCTGGCGCTCACTCGCGAGCCGCCTCCGCGGATGAATACCCGCATGATGGCGGATACCAGAAACCATCTGCTGGTGCTCTTCGGCGGCGATGGCCAGAGCGCATACTTGGCGGATACCTGGATCTTCGATCTCAAGTCGCGGACGTGGCGCGAATCGCGCGCCGCGGGTCCGCCGCCCCGCGCTGGACACTTCACGGTGTACGATCCTGAGACCGGGCTGGTGCTCATCGGCGGCGGATATAACCGCGAGGACCTCCACGACATGTGGGCCTACGATGCCCGCGCCGACCGCTGGCGCAGGCTGCGCGGCGAGGTGCCGGCGGGCTTTTATCTATCCGGCGACATCGCTCCGGAGTCGCGCCTCCTCCTGGTGACTACCGATTCTCGCAAGCCGGGCGATCGCACGGGATGCAACGCGCTCTACCCCGTGCGCACCACGTTCGGCTACCGGATCGACGCGGCGTCGATGTGGGATCCGGCTCAGACCGTCGCGCGGCAGCGGTCCATGCCCAAGCGCGATCCACAGCAGATGAAAGGGTCAGGGGCGGACCCGGCCCTCGAGGCGGCGCAGGCCGCACGGCTGCGGGACATGCCCGTAAATCGGTGGGTTCATCTCGCCGATCCGGGACGCGTGGCGCCGTTGCGCACCTGGGGCACCGCGACCTTCGACACCGATCGCGGCCAGATCCTGTACTGGGGCGGTGAACACTGCGGGTATGAAGGCAGCGACGTGGATGCGTACGCCGTGGATGCCCACACGTGGCGTGGAGAACCCGAGCCCGAATCTCCCGAGCGAACCTGGGACCACGCCGTGAGCCTGGCAGGCGTGACCTTCGGGGGGCGGCCGTTCACCGTGCATGGGCGCAAGATCTATGCCTACGATCCGGTGAGCCGGAAGATGATCATGGTGCGGCCTCTCGGGCTCACCCAAGGCTACCAGCCGGAGTGGCTCAAATCCGAAACGTCGGCTTGCCCCACTTGCGTAACCTGGTCGTATGACCCCGATACTCACAAATGGGAGCGGATGGCATCGGCGCCGCCAGGCGTAACTGCGCTGGTAAGCACGCCGCTCGGCGTGATCGGCGCGACAGTGGCGTGGCGATCGAGGCTCGACAGTGCCGGCTACCTCCAGGAAGGCGGCGAGCGGATGGAAGACAATCCGCTGTATCTGTTTGAGGCAGCGCGCAACCTCTGGACTCGTCTTGGCGATCCGCAGGCGTCACCCGGGAATCTATACGAGATGACCAGCCTGGCTTACGATACCAGACGCAAGCAGGTGATCCTGCACGGCGGCGGCCCGAATCGCGACCAGCTTTGGACCTTCGATCTAGCAGCGAAAAGATGGAAGAACATGCAGCCCACCGTGGCGGCGCCGGATGGTGCTTCGCCTCCCACGTGTACGCGCGAATCGATCTACCTGCCGGCGGACGACGTGGTGTTGATTTATGGGCCGTCGCGCAAAGACCCCACCCAACCGGCCCTGTGGGAGTACAGCATCGGCGAGAACTCGTGGCGGCTGGTGGACATTCCGGCAATCACCGAAGTAGCTCCCCGCCAGCGGGCCAGCCAGAATCGCGCCATGGTCTACGATTCGAAGCGCGGCCTGGTCCTACTGGTGCTGGGGAGCAGCGGAGACGCCGGTGCCTCCACCGTCTTTGCCATGCGCTACCGGCGGGCACAGGCGGCGTCCGCAACGGCGCAGTAGCACAGTGATCGGAATTCTGTTACTTTCAATCCTTGTGATAAGGAATCAGAATGGAACGAAAGCCCTATCTATATCAGCACTACACGTGGCCGGAGATGCGCGAGGTGATCAAGTCGCAGCCGGTGGTTATTCTACCGATCGGATCAGTCGAGGATCACGGCCCGCATCTGCCGATCGACACCGACAATTTCCTGATCTGGTCTATCTGCGAGGCGGCGGCGCAGGCGGCCCCGGGAGAGATCCTGCTGCTGCCGCAAATCCCGTTCGGATTTGAAACGCATCACCTGGATTTCCCGGGCACGATCGATATCCAGTCAGACCACCTGCTGAATTTCGTTCTCGACGTGACCAAGAGCGTGGCCCATCACGGCTTTGAGCGCATCCTGATTGCGGATGGCCACGGGTCCAACATGCCAATCCTGGACATGGTGGCCCGCCGCACGATCCTCGAGACGAAGGCCATGTGCGGCTGTTTCATCTGGCCGAGCCTGGCAACCGAAACCATCAATCGCCTCCGCGAATCGCCGATTCCGGGCGGAATGGCGCACGCCTGCGAGTTGGAGACCTCCGTTTATCTGCATCTGGATTCCCAGCGTGTCCAGATGGAGAAAGCCGTGAAGGACATGAACCTGCCGCCCTCCAAATTCATGTGGCTCGACTTGATGCAAGGAGCGCCGGTGCTGTACATGGACCACTGGACCCGATTCAGCCGCAGCGGCGTAGTTGGCGACCCTACCTTGGCGACCACCGGGAAAGGGAGTGCTATTTTTGACGCCGTCGTGGCGGCGCTGGTGGAGTTGGTGCGGGAATTCAAAACCCGAACACGCGGCGAGCGGCAGGATCTGCACTAAGAGCAGAGTTTCGGACGTGCTCGGCAGATGTTGGCACTGATAGTCTTTGCCGATCCATGATGTTCCTTTACGTGGATAAGGATTTTTGCGGATCGATGATTAGCCAGAGCGCGGCCCCCACTACGTACATCGCAGCCGCGGCAAGAAACGCGCCATGGAAGGACCCGAACATCCCTTCGAGCAGTGCGGCGGACATCGGAGCCAACATTCCGCCAAGGCTCGATGCCAGATTGACGAAGCCGGACGCTGTCCCGCCAAATCGGCCGCCGGCGTCGGTGGTGGTAGCCCACAACACGGGAAGCGTCAGGTCGTGCGCTCCACTGGCCAGCGCCAGGAAAGCGATTGCCGCTTCCGCTGAGCGCCCGTAGACCGCTGCCACATAGCCGATTGCTGCCAGCAGAAAGCCGCTCACGCCCACGGTGCGCCGTCCGATTGTTATGCTTCCCGTGCGGCGCGTGATCCAATCGGCGATCACGCCGCCCATCACGCATCCGATCGCCCCCGCTGCCAACGGCAGCGACGCGAAGAGCCCGGATCTTTGTAGCGTCAAACCGTGTTCGCGCATGAAGTAAGTTGGCAGCCACGTGACGAAGAACTGAAAGCCGAACCCCGAAGCGAAATAACTGCAAAACAACGCGATCATCGTGGGATTGAGCAGCATAGTCTTCCACGGTACGCTCTCCCCGGCCTGCGGAGGCGGCGCTGCGCCCAACCTGATTAGCCGCAGTTCCTCGCCGTTGACCGAGGGGTGTTCGGCCGGCTCTTCGCGATACCAAAGCGCCCACGCGGCGCACCAGATCAATCCCACCATGCCGAAGACCGCGAACGTATAGCGCCACCCGATGAGCGCCATCACTGCCACCGCAATTGGCGGAGCCAGCGCGCCGCCCGATCTTGCTCCCATCCACATGATGCCGTTGGCGCGGCTTCGCTCATGCAGCGGAAACCACCGGGACAGCGCGCGAGAGAGCGTAGGAAAAGCACCCGCCTCTGCCGCGCCGAACACGGTGCGCGTCATCAGCAGTGTGACCAGGCTGCGGGCCATACCAGTGAAGATTGTAAACAGAGACCAGCAGCCGACGATTCGGATCAGCATCCGGCGCTGCCCTACGCGGTCGCCCAGCCACGCCGTGGGTACTTCGAAAATACTGTACGCAATGTAGAAGACCGTAAATACCCAGGCGAACTGCATCTGCGACAAGCCCAGGTCCCTTTGCATGGCGGGCGTAGCCACGGAGATGCAAACCCGATCCAGGTAGGTAATGAACGCGGCGAGATACACAAGAAGGAGAACTGTGTAACGCGTGCGCGTGGGCCGCAGCGCAGCCCCGGCGATCACAATTCGCCTTCAGCCGCAAGCATGTCGAACGTGGATTCGAACGCCGCGACTGTGCGGGCCACGTCCTCATCGGTGTGCACGGCCGAGGCAAATCCGCCGGGCCAGGAGGCAACGTCTACGCCATGCAGCAGAAACCCGGCTCGAATCTTGTTCGCCAGTTCCAGCGGGATGCCTCCCTTCAGAGCCTTCCACGACGCCTTGCCAGCGTAAATCTCCTCCGGTGTTTCGTTACCGCGATAGAGGTGGAAATCCGAGAACTGGCCGTAGGCGCACCACCGCAGGCCGCGGCGGCGGATGGCTGCGTTGATGCCGTCGCGAATCGCCGCGGCTGTACGTTCCGCGCGCTCGATAGCGTCGCTGCGGCGGATCTCCTCCAGGGTTGCAATGCCTGCCGCGGCGGAGACGGGTGCGGCGTTGTAGGTCCCCTGATGAGCTACCAGCGGCGATTGCAGCTTCTCTTCGCGCCAGCGGTAATCCAGCACATGCAGCACATCCGCGCGGCCCGCCAAAGCGGCGCCGGGATACCCACCCGCCAGGATCTTGGCGAGGGTAGTGAGATCAGGCGTCACTCCGTAGAACTGCTGCGCGCCGCCCGGCGAACAACGGAAGCCCGAGATCACTTCGTCGAAGATGAGCAGCACGCCATGCCGCGTGGTCAGTTCGCGCAGGCGCCGCAGTATTTCCCCGGACGTTGGGATCTGTCCGAATGTCGCCCCCGTCGGCTCGAGAATCAGCGCCGCGATGTCGCCGTGCGAAGCGAGCCACTGCTCCACTTGCTGCAGGTCATTCGGCGCGGCCACCAGAGTGTCCTCCACGATGCCGGCGATGACACCAGGGGCGCCGCCGGGCGGAAAGCAAACATGATCATGCCAGCCATGGAAGTGCCCGGCAAAGCGTATGATCTTGTTCTTGCCCGTGAATGCGCGCGACACGCGCAGCGCCAGGTGCGTCGCCTCCGTACCGCTCACCGTGAAACGAATCCGTTGTGCGGATGGAATCATTCGCTGGACCTGTTCGGCCCACTGCACTTCCAGTGCGTGGCAGGCCCCGTAATGCGCACCCTTCACTACCTGCGCCGCGACTGCTTCGACCACTGCCGGAAAGCCGTGGCCAAGGATAAGCGCGCCGTGTCCCCCGAGATAGTCGACGTACTCGTTGCCGTCCACATCCCATTTGCGCGAGCCAGCGGCCCGGTCGACATAGATCGGGTGAGGTTCCAAAAAGCGGCCAACGTGTGTAACGCCGTCCGGAAGCAAAGTCTTGGCCCGGTCGTGCAAGATTCTGGAACCGGGAGTCTTCTCCGCATAGGCGCGGAGGATCATCGATTCCGTGAGCGAAAGAGGACGCGCAGCCATGCGACCTATGATATCGCGGAAGGCGGCTTACGATATCCCGAAGCAGGTTGATGCTTGGATGACGTCAACCTTTTCGCAGCATCGAACCGGAATGCTAAACTCACGGGCAGGTGAGATTCAATGGTCAACCTTGAGAGCGACACGCCTTACTTTTACTGGACGTTCGACGAAGTTGAGGACTCGGATCAGAAGCGAAGCGAAAACGGCTTTGAGAATTTAGTTTGGAAGGCCGACGTGATCCCCGCCTACGATATTTGGGAAACTGAATTGAGTTTCGACCCGCCGGAGGAATGGGGTGTGGGCTTGCCGCCCATCCGTTTTCATCAGACTCCAGATGGACAATACGAACACCGCTCTGACAACAGTGCCTACGATGCGGTACGAGCTGACACGAGGACTCACGTGATATTGACAGGCAGGTGGGCCGAATCCAATTTCGGCGAGGGCGTGTTCATCGCCGTTTTTCCGGTCACTGAAGATGCATAAGCACGCGGTACTCGGGGTTCGCCCTCAGACGAAAACGTCCTTCATGACTGCGCCCGCCACCACCGTTGGCCGTTCGGCGCGGCCGTTGTGCATATATGTCACGCCTAGGTGATCGAGGCCCAGCGCCCAGAGCATGGTCGCATGAATATCGTTCACGTGAGATCGGCGATCGATAGCATACATGCCGAGCTCGTCGGTCGTCCCCACATACTGGCCACCCTTCACGCCGCCGCCCGCCATCCAGATGGTGAAGCCCCAGGGGTTGTGATCGCTGCCCAGGCCCCTTTCGTTGAATGGAGTGCGGCCGAATTCACCGCCCCAGACGACCAGCGTATCTTCAAGCAGCCCGCGGGCTTTCAGATCGGTCAGCAGGCCGGCGATTGGCTTGTCCGACGCCTTGCACCACTTGCTGTGATTGGTTTCGACGTTCTCGTGGGCGTCCCAGCCGCTGCCTGAGCCGCAATAGAGCTCCACGAAGCGGACTCCACGCTCCACCAGGCGGCGGGCCAGCAAGCAGTTTTGGCCGTAAGCCCGGGTTTCTTCTTCGTCCATGCCGTAGAGTTTCTTGGTGGCCTCGGATTCTTTAGAAAGATCCACCACCTCGGGGGCCGCGCTCTGCATCTTGTACGCCAGTTCGTAGGAGCGGATTCGGGCGTCGAGTTCAGAATCGTCTTGCTTGTCCTCGCTCCAGATCTCATTCAGGCGCTTCAGTAGGCCGAGTTCCTTGCGCTGCTCGGCGTCAGTCATGCCGTTCGGCGGCTTCAAGTGCAGCAGCGGCGTATCGCCCTGGCGGAATTGCATGCCCTGATAGGTGGCGGGCAGAAAGCCGGCGCTCCACTGCTTGGGACCGCCGATTGGATCGCGATCATCAAGCATCACCACGAAGGAAGGCAAGCTGCGGTTGGCGCTGCCCAGGCCGTAGTTCACCCAAGAGCCGAGCGAGGGCCGGCCGCTCAAAATCGAGCCGCTGTTCATTTCAGTGACGCCGCCCAGGTGGTTGATGCCATCGGTCCAGCAGGAGCGGATCACCGTCATCTCGTCGACGTGCTGCGCGATATTCGGGTACCAGTCTGAGACCCAGATGCCGCTTTGCCCGTACTGCTTGAAGCTTCGCTTCGATGGCATCAGCCCGTTCTTCGATGTACCGGACATCGCCGTGAACTTCGGCCGCATCGACTCGGGAAGCGGCTGGCCCGCGAGTTCCTGCAACTTGGGCTTGGGGTCAAAAAGATCGACATGGCTTGGACCACCCTCCATGAAAAGCCAGATGATGGATTTGGCAGTCGGCGGATGGTGGGGCTTCTTGGGGGCCATGGGGTCGGCCGCGTTAGCCGCCGCCAGAAGGCCATCTTCCTGTAACATCTGAACCAACGCCATGCCAGCCAGGCCGCTGCCGGCACGCGTAAAGAAATCGCGGCGCGTGGTCGCTCGACGATAATGCGGATTCTGAAGATTGTATTTCATGATCGCCTGCCTTTTCTTAGTTCATAACCGATGACCCTAGTTCATATATATAAACTCATTCGAGTTCAGTAGCGTGTGGCAGAGGTCCACGAACGCTGCCGCCCGGGCCGGAGGCATGCCTTGCGGGACGGCGTCAGGCAAAGGCACCTTGTCGTTTTTCGCCAGCCGCTCGGCGATCAACCCGGACTGCTGGTTGAAAAAATCGAGAATCGACTGGCGCTCCTCTGCCTTCGGCGCGCGAGATAATACAAGGCGGTAGGCTCGCTCGATCTGCTGTTCGGCAGAAAGGCCGCCGTCGTTCAGCACACGGCTGGCAAGCACTCGGGACCACTCCATCACCAGCTCGTCATTCATCAGGGCCAGCGGCTGTGTGGGCGTCACCGTGGCGTTGCGGCGCGGGCAAGGCTCGTGGGTATCCGGAAAATCAAAGGCCTCGAACATGGGATAGCGCAAGTTTCGTTTTACGAAGACATACACGCTCCGGCGATCTGCCTCGGCCTGATCCTTTTCCGTTTTCCAGTTCAGATAATTCGATCGCGGCATGCTGACGCCCGGCGGCAGCGGCGGATAAACGCCTGGCCCGCCCATCGCCATGTTCAGCTCGCTGCCCACAAACAGCATCGCATCGCGGATGACCTCACCTTCCAGGCGGCGCCGCTCAAAGCGCCATACCAGTTTGTCGTGGGGATCCACTTCAGCCGCGTGCGCCTGGTAGGCCGAAGATTGCTGGTAGGCGCTCGACAGCATGATCAGGCGGTGCATTTTCTTCGTGCTCCATCCGTTCTCCACGAATGATGATGCCAGGTAGTCCAGCAGTTGCGGGTTGCTCGGCCGCTCGCCCATTACGCCGAAATCGCTGGGGCTGCCGACAATGCCTTGCCCGAAATGATAGTGCCAGATACGATTCGCCATCACACGGGGAGTCAGTGGGTTGTTGGCGTCGGCCAGCCAATTAGCCAGCGCCGTACGCCGGCCGCTGGAATTCAAGCCTTCCGGCGGGATAATCTTCGCCGGAGCCGGATCGAGAATCGTCAGGAAGCCGGGCTGAACCTCATCGAGCGGCGCATCCCACACGCCTTTCGCCAGAACGTGCGTGGGCGGCGCTTCACGCCCCTGGTCCATCATTACCTCCGCCATCGGGGGATCCGGCGGCTTGATCGAATCGTATTGTGCCAGCTCTTTCTTCAACGCGAAGTAGCGCTCTTTGGCCTCGCCGTTCAGGCTTTTCTCGAGCGCGGCTTCCTTAGGCAATCGGCTGGCGCTGCGATAATAAACCTGCCATTGCATGGCCGTGCGCTTCTCAGGCGGGGTAAAGACGGCCTCCTGCGCGTCCTTGGGGAACATGCCAATGGATTGTTTGGTGGTGTCCAGGCGGACGGTTTCGAATATGTCGTGAATCCCGGCCCGGATATCGCGGGTCTTCGCGTCCCACTCGGCGTATTGCTGCTGGTAGCGCGCGGCCTGCTCGCCGTTCAGCAGGCTGGTGCGGTCCGAATTGGTCGTGCCCGCGAAGAAGGCCTCCAGCTTGTAATAGTCCTTCTGCAGGATCGGGTCGAATTTGTGGTCGTGGCACTTGGCGCAACCGTAGGTCAGGCCCATGAAAACCGACGCCACGGTGTCCGTGATGTCATCCAGAATCTCCTGGCGCATGATGATCGGGTTGGCCAGGTTGCTTTCGTCGGGCCACAGGCGATTGAACCCGGTGGCCACCTTCGCCGCCGCATCGTTGGGATATATTTCGTCGCCTGCGATCTGCTCCTTGATGAAGCGGTCGTAGGGCCGGTCCTGGTTGAAGGCCTCAATCACGTAGTCACGGTAGCGCCAGACGTTGGGCCGCGTCTCATCGGCTTTGAAGCCCTGCGTGTCGGCATAGCGCGCCAGGTCGAGCCAATGGCGGCCCCAGCGCTCGCCATAGTGCGGTGACGCCAGCAGTTCATCCACAACTTTTTCGAACGCTTGAGGCGAATTGTCTGCCAGGAAAGCCTGAACCTGTTCCGGCGTGGGCGGCAAGCCGATCAGGTCGAAATACGCCCGGCGGATCAGTGTGGCCCTGTCGGCAGGGGGATTCGGCTGAAGGTTCTTTTCTTCCAGCTTTGCCAGGATGAAGGCGTCAATGGGCGTTCGGACCCAGTTCTTGGCTTTCACCGAAGGCAAGGCTGGCTTCACGACCTTCTGGAAAGCCCAAAACTTGCGCTGCGCGTCGGTAAACTTTTTCTCGGTCGGCGCAGTGGCACCCGGCACAGGCGCGGCCAGCGTTACCTTCGAGTCCCATTCGGCGCCGCTGTCGATCCACGCCTTCAGCACCGCGATCTCTTCACCGCTCAGCTTGCCGCCCAGCGGCATTTGCGGCTGTTCCTGTCCGGCGACATGCTTGTACAAACGGCTCGCAGCGGCATCCCCCGGAACCATGGCAGGGCCGTGTTGGCCGCCCTTTAGAGCGCCTTCACGGCTCTTCAGATCCAGGTTGGCCATCGGATTGGCCAGCCCGTGGCATTGCATACACTTCTGCGACAGGATCGGGGCAACGTCATTCGCAAACGAGACCTTTTTCGTTGTCTGCGCAGCTAACGGCGCATAGACCAGCAAGACCGGCAGGGTCCAAACCAATGGACGGATTCTCTCCAACATGGCCTCCGCTCCTTTTCGGAATGGTATATCGACTAATATATCAGCAAAGAACGAAAGAGAATGCAAACAACGGCAACTTGTCGATGCTTCAGTCGGGCCGCGTCGCGATCCCCCGCGATCCGGCTCTGCGGCTGGAATTCTGACGATATCATTAGCTGTGTAGCAAGCTGTGTAACACTCGGGCACGGAAGGAGCACCAAATATGCACTCACGCCGGAATTTTGTGGAAGGTGTAGCCGCCGGGCTGGCGGGCACGCTGGTGGGACACGATCGTTTGTGGGGCGCTAACGACCGGATTCGACTCGGCATTATAGGGGCAGGCGCGCGCGGGCAACAAATCATGCGCCAGGCGATCGCATGCCCGAATACCGAAATGGTCGGGATCGCCGACATTTACACTAAGAGGTTCGAAGAAACGAAGAGTTTTGCGCCGCACGCCAAAACCTACCTGGACTACCGCCACTTGCTGGAAGACAAGAGCATTGACGCGGTACTGATTGCCACACCTCAGCACCTGCATGCCGAACACTTCGTCGCCTCGCTTGAAGCCGGCAAACATGTCTACCAGGAAAAGACGATGGCCTTCACGGTGGAGCACGCCAAGCGCATGCGGTCGGCTTATCAACGGGCCGGAAAGCGCACCGTGCAGATCGGCCACCAAGGATGCTCGATGGGGCAGAACACCGATGCTGCCGATTTCCTGAAAACCGGTGATGTCGGAAAGATCACGGCCATTCACAGCCACATGTTTCGCAACACCGCCAACGGCCACCCGCAATGGTCGCGTCCCATCCTTCCCGACATGACCGCGGAAAATATCATCTGGAAGTCCTTTGAGGGTGAGGCCGCCCACCATGAATTTGATCCGAACCGCTATATCAACTGGCGGTTTTTCTGGGATTACTCCGGTGGCAATTTCTACGAGAACATGTGTCACCAGCTGGCCTTCTGGTATAAGATCATGAACCTCCAGATTCCTACGGTCGTGTATACCGGCGGCGGGGTCTACCTCTGGAAGGACGGACGGGAAGTGCCGGACACGATGAATGTGACTATGCAGCACCAGGAAGAGATCCTTTTCACCTGGGACTCTGGTTTCGGTAACAGTGAACTCGGCATTACGGAGCATGTGCTGGGCACCGACGGAACCATTTTCAATGCCAGCGAAATGGACGGGCCGGTGCGCTACATTCCGCAAAAAGTAAATCGACCTAACGGAGTTGAGGTGCTAGGGAAGAAAACCGCTGATCGCAACGCCCACATGCAGAATTTCCTCGACTGCATCCGCTCCGGCAAGGAGCCGAACGCGCCGGTCGACCTGGGCTTCCGTGTCGCAATCGCTTGCCGCATGTCGGTGGACAGCTACCGCCAGAACCGCGCGGTTCGGTGGGACCCGAAGAAAGAAGAGATCGTGTAGGCACAGTTGCGGCAAGCGCTATCCTTCTGAACCGGCTATCGTTCCTGGAGGTTGCTTCGTCAAAGTGATGCGGAGCTACGTTCCCGGGCCGCGGCGAAATCTTTCCATTGCTGCCACGGGGCAATCCGATACTGATCGCTGATAGAGGATCCATGATTCAGAACCTACGTTTTGCCGCGCGGATGCTGCGGAAACAGCCGGGCTTTACCATCATTGCGGTGCTGACCCTTGCGCTTGGTATTGGCGCGACCTCAGCGGTGTTCAGCCTGATCCACGGCGTCCTGCTGGCGCCGCCTCCCTATGATCAACCGCAGCGGCTCGTGCTGGTTCAGTCCGCCCGCGCCGACGGCCGGCCAATGACAAGCTCGCAGGCTTGGGCCGCGGCGCAGTGGATGGAGTGGCAGAAACAGTCCAAATCATTTGACTCCTTCGCGGGCTACGCGTGGACTTTCAACTTCCTTGTCCGGTCCGACGGCAGCGAGTCCATGGAGGGAATGGCGGTCACACGCGACTACTTCCGCGTGCTCGGTCTCAAACCCTTCCTCGGCCGGACCTTTCTTGACTCGGAAACCGGAGTGCCGCCGGCCCCCGTGATCATACTCGGGTACGACCTTTGGCAGCGGAAGTTCAATGGCGATCCCCACATCATCGGAAAAACGGTGCTCATGAGCCGCCGTGACGTTCCGCCCACGGTGGTCGGGGTGATGCCGCCCGGCGTCCGGTTTCTCCCGTCGCCTGGCGCTGCGCAGGAACCAAACTACAACGTGAACGCGACCGTGGATTTCTGGCTGCCGGCCGCTCCCGACCCGGCCGGGCTCAGGTCGCCGCAATGGGATGTTGTAGCGCGGTTGCAGCCTGGCACCTCTCCGCAGCAAGGGCAGGAGGAACTCCGGCTGATCACAGCCCGGCAGGCGCAAGCCGAGCATGACTTTGAAGGCTTCACGCCGCGGGCGCAATCCCTCACCGCCGAATTGAATCACGATGGCCGCCGCATCCTGCTGCCGCTGCTGGGCGCTGCAGCGCTCGTCCTTCTGATCGCGTGTGGAAACGTTGCGGCTCTGCTGCTGGTGCGCGGCTTTCAGAGACAACAGGAATATGCCGTTAGAACCGCTATGGGAGTGGCTCGTTCCGCTCTCTTTCTCCAGGTAGCGACGGAGAGTCTGCTGCTGGCGGTCGCGGGCGGGGTGGTTGGCATCGGGTTGGGCTTCGGCGTGGTCAGCCTCTTCAAGCTGATTGGTGGACACGCCATCCCGCGGCTGGATGCGGTGACGACGGCCTGGCCGGTGGTGGCCTGCGGATTCGGCGCGGCAATCCTCGCAGCTGGCCTGGCCGGAATCGTTCCCGCCTTCCGCGCCACGCAAATGGATCCCATGCAGGCATTGAAGAGCGCCGGGCCGAAAAGCAGCGCCGGGCGTGGCGAACGGCAGTTGCTGCGCGGCGTCACAATAGTGCAAACCGCGCTGACCCTGGCGCTGCTGGTGGGCGCAGGCCTGCTGATTCGCACCATGATCAACGTCTCCAACATCCGGGCCGGTTACGACGTGGGCCACACTCTGACCATGACGGTTACCACGGTGAGGGGAGACTCGGCCGACTTTCACCGGCGGGCTCTGGAGCAGGTGGCCAAGATTCCCGGCGTGCAGAACGCCGCTTTCGCGTGGGGCACGCCCTTGACCGGCAACAGTTGGCCGGGCACGGTCGAAATCGAAGGGCAGCCGGCGGCTATGAAGGCGAGTGATCGGATCTCGGTGCCGCTGCGCTCGGTCACACCGGGGTATTTCCACCTGCTCGGGCTGGCGATTTCCGATGGACGGGATTTCCGCTCCACAGATGACCGGCGTGCGCCCCGGGTCGCCGTCATCAATCAGGCGCTGGCGGAGCGCTACTTTCCGCAGGGCACGACGATCGGGAAGAAGCTTTGGTTTGCCGCGCGGGACAAGCCGTCCACGGAGATCATTGGTGTGGTGACGAATGGCCGGACCGGCGATTTGACGCAGGCGCCCGAACCCGAGATCTACCTTTCCTTCTGGCAGGCGACCCCGTTTTCCAAAGACCTGGTCCTGCGAACAGTGGGGGATCCGCGCTCCGTGATGGCGGCCGTACCCCGCGCCTTGCACGCAGTGGAGCCGACCGCCGCCGTCGAAAACATCAAAACCCTGGAGCAGATCCGCAACGATTCGCTGGCCTCGCGGACGTTCGCGATGCAGTTGCTGGTCGGCTTTGCCGTGGTCGGGAGTGTGCTGACGCTGGTCGGCATCTATGGCGTACTCTCGCTGTCGGTAGCGGCGCGGCGGCGCGAAATTGCGATTCGGGCCGCGGTCGGAGCCCAGGGACGCGACATCCGGAACCTGGTTTTCGCGGAGGGCTTCCGATTGATCGCTGGGGGCGTAGTCTCAGGCATGGTCGCGGCGGTGGCGCTTTCCCGCGTGCTGAAATCCTTTCTCTTTCAAGTCGAGCCCAACGATCCCCTTACGCTGATCGGCGTGGGCCTGCTGTTCACGTGTGTCGCGCTGTTGGCGTGCTGGGAGCCCACTCGCCGAGCGGCGAAGGTCGATCCGATTGAAGCCCTGCGATACGAGTGACCCTGGGGGATTAACGAGTTTTCGGGGGAGAACGGGTGGCTCTGGTCGCAGCCTTAGCGGAGCACGCGGCGGATAGCTTCCGAACGAAGGAACTTGCGCCGCAGGTCTTCATCGGTTAGCGAGTCCGCCAGTGAGCCGATGACGTGGCGGCAGCGCCCAAGATAGTGCTCGGCCAATGCCGGGTCGCCATAGGTGGAAGCCATATCGGCCGCAGCCAGCAGAATGTTCCACTCGATCACGGGACAGCGGTGCTGTTGAAGAATCCCCAAGGCAGTTTGATATTCCCGGCGGGCATCGGCGAATCTTTCTTCCGCCACCGCCACGTCGCCCAGGATTTTGTGGCCCCATGCCGCGTGCTTGCGCGCCTTGCGCGGCTCGGCCAGCGCGACAGATTCAGAGGCGTAGCGATGCGCTTGCCTGGTGTCGCCCAGCACCAGCCAGTATCCGGCCAGTTCCGCTTTCAGGCGGATGTTGTAGCGCCACCGGAACCATATATCGGCCTCAAAAATCTCCTCAGCCCGGCGCAGGTGCTCCAGCGCGCGCTTCGGCTCACCCAGAGCGATATAGTCGCGCGCCAGGTTCACGTGTGAATTCGCTTCAGGCTTTCCATAGCCATTTTCACGCGCGATCTGGGCGCCCTCCGTGTCCAGCCGGAGGGCGGTTTCGAAATCCTGCAATTCGCGGTGAACCCACCCCAGGGTGTTGGGATATCGCGACAACCAGAACCGCTCGCGGTTTCTTTCGGCCAGCTTCAATCCCTCGCGCAAATCGCTGATCCCCTCGGAGAGCAGTCCGTGATTGAAATGCGCCATGCCGCGCACGAAAAGGTTCATGACGATGTGGTAAGGCAAGCCCAGATCGCGGGCCTTCTGCAAGGTCCAGTTCACGTCGTGGTCGGCGGCCTCATAATTCAGCTGCCAGGCGTGTAACAGGCCCGCGAATCCGACCCCTTCCAGCGCATGCAGCGGTGGCCCATGTTTTCTGAGAATCGGTACGGCCCGGGCGAAATACGTCTCGGCTTCCACCGTCGCTCCAAAACACAGCCGCTCCAAACCCAGCACCAGCTCGGCCGAAGCCGCCCCCAGTTCCGACCCGGCTGCCTGGGCGATCCCCAGCGCCCGGGTGGCATAATCGCGCGCAATTCCTAAGCGCCCCTGGTTGAACTGCGCCACCGCTGCCGCGCAGATCGCATTGACCCGCGCGTCCATATCGCCGATCGCCTCCGCGGCCTTCTCGGCGTGCTCGAAAGCTTCAACCGCCTCCGGGAACTGCGAAAGCACAAGGCGAAGTTGCGCCGTCTGTTGGGCAGCCGCCAGTAAACGCACATGGCGGGTGCGGCCCTGCAGCCTTTCGGCGTTCGCGATGGCCCGATTCGACAGGCGCAGCGCCTCTTCGTTCGCAAATAAGCGTGCCGCGTGCGCCGCCGCGCAGATGAAAAACTCGGCGGCCTTGTCGAAGTCTCGCGCCAGCTCGAATAAGAAGGCCACCTGCGCCGCTCTTGCGGATATCGAACTCCCGTGTCGCACGAGCTCGGCTTCCGCCGTCGCCCGGCTCAACGCCGACCTTCGGCTGGGAGTCAGCATGTCGTAAATAGTGTGCTGGTACAGCACGTGAGAGAACGCGTACGAAAGCGAGAGGCTAAAATCCGGCAGTTCCTTTTCATGCAGGAAGCGGACAAAGAAATGCTCACGATCGAGCCGCCGCAGCCGATCCTCCACGACCGCCGGCTCGACCTGCAGGACGTCCCCCACTATGCGCGAGTCGAACTCCTGGCCCTGAACGGCGGCGGCGCTCAGCAGCTCTAATTCGGCTGGATCCAGCCGGTCAATCCGGCGCTGGATCATGCTCTTCACGGACACGGGCAGTTCCCGTTCGAGGGCATCCAGCGGTCCGTCGAGCATATCGCGGTCGCGCAAGTGCCTGACCAGGTCTGCCATGAAAAGTGGATTGCCTTCCGTCCGCCGGAAGATCAGCTCGGCGCAGCCCGGTGGCAAACTGCGCCCGGAACACTCCAGTTCTAAATAGCTGGCAACATCCTCGGCGCTGAGCAGCCCGAGGTTGACCTCGCGGCAGAGACTCTGCCTCTGCAGCTCTTGCCGCACGCCGATGAACGGGTGTTGAGCCAGAATCATCTCCGACGGGCGGTAAGCCATCACCACCAGTACGCGCAGGGCTGCCAGCCTCTGGGACAGGTAGGCCAGAAGCTCGGTTGTAGAAGCGTCCGCCCAGTGGAGATCATCCAGGAACAGGACCAGTGGCTGAATGCGCGAAACCTCCTGCAGGAACGCAGCCAGTTCACGTTTCATGCGTTCGCGCGAAGCCGCCTTTGCGTCGGAAACCACACCGGCGAAGGAGGGATCAGCCGAGGCCCACAGCGGCGCCACCTGCACGTACCAGGTCGGCGCGACCAGCTTCATCAGGTCCCCAAATTCGCGGCCGCAGCCGCCGGAGAATAACGTTTCGAGCGCTTCGAGCACCGGCAGATATGCTTCGCTCGCCGCCAGCCGCTCCGAACATCGGCCGATGGCCACCGCGCAATGCACCGCCCTCTTGCGCTGCTCCCTCAGGAATTGTTCAAACAGTGTGCTCTTTCCGATGCCGGGCTCCCCTGCAATGCAGAGCACCAGGCCATGACCTGAACACGCAGCCTCCCATCCCGAAAACATTTCTGCAAGCGCCCGCGCGCGGCCCACCACATGACCGCTGAAACGGTCCTCCGCGGGAACCACGATACGTTTCGAAGCCAGCGCCGCGCGTGCAGACTCAAACCGTTGCTCCCACGATCCGGCCGGCTCCGCGGGCGCGCCTTGCCGCGTAGGCGCATCCACCCCCGCGGCTTCTTCCACTTCTAACGGAAATACATCACCGATATCGCGCAGCCGCTTCTTTGGATCCTTTTCCAGGCAACGACGCAGCAAGCGGACCGGGCTGCCGGCCGGAAGTGCGCCCCAGTCCGGCTCCCTGTTCAATACAGCCACCAATATGTCGGGAACGGTCTCGCCGTGGAACAACTGCCTGCCCGTGAGCATTTCATACAGGACCACCCCGAACGCCCAGATGTCGGTGCGCTTGTCGACCGCCTTGCCGCGAGCCTGCTCTGGCGACATGTACGCAGCCGTGCCCAGGATCATTCCGGCCTCGGTTTGCGGGATAGTCGGGCCGGACGAGTTTTCGGAGCTCGGCGAATCGCCGGCTGGAGTCTGCGCCACCGCCAGGCCGAAATCCAGCACTTTGACTACGCCATCCGGATTGACCTTGACGTTGGCCGGTTTCAGATCCCGATGGACAATGCCCTTTTCGTGGGCCACCTCCAGTGCATCGGCCATCTGCCTGGCAATGTCCAGGGCCTCCGCCAGCGGCACCGCGCCTCTCGACATTCGCTTCGCCAGCGTCGGACCTTCCACCAGCTCCATGACCAGGGCGCGGTCTTCCACGCTATAAATCGCCGCAATGTTCGGATGGTTCAAAGAGGCCAGCACCTTGGCCTCGCGGGCGAACCGCGCTATCCGCCCGGCGTCTTGCGCCACCGCCGCGGAAATAACTTTGATCGCCACTTCGCGGCCAAGCTTGGTATCGACGGCCCGGTAGACCTTACCCATACCGCCCTCGCCGAGCATGGTAGTGATGCGATAATGCGCGATCGCTTTTGGAACGCCGTCGCGCATCATCAGGACTGATTCGGCCGCGGAAGCCAGATAAGCACCCACCGATCGGCTGGCCGGCCCGTCGAAGCGAAGCAGAGATTCTACTTCGGCGCGAACCGCGGCGGGCACCTGCCGCTGTGCGTAATGCTCTTCGCGCTCCGCAGGTGAGCGGTCAGCCAGTTCGTTGAACAGATCGATCGCATCCTGGTTCATCACGCCTTTCCATCGTCCATCACGCCTTTCAATCGACGCGCAATACACGATGTTAAGATCATAATCTATGGGGAACTCCCCCGAGGAGATGACGTCGCGGGTCACAATTCTCCTGGATAGACTGCGGAAGGGAGAGCACGCTGCCCTCGACGAGCTAATGCCTCTTGTCTATGGGGAGCTGCGCCGGATCGCGCAGTCGTTTTTTCGCGGCCAACGGCCCGGTCATACGCTCCAGCCAACGGCTTTGGTCAACGAAGCCTTCGTAAAGTTGTTCGAAAAGGCGCAGCCCGAATTTTCCGATCGTGCGCATTTTCTCGCCGTGATGGCCCGCGCGATGCGGCAAGTCTTGGTCGACCACGCACGTGCGGTGGGCGCTGCCAAGCGCGGCGGCGGCGGCCGGGTCCAATGGGACACCAACTTCGAGATACAGCCGGACAGTGGCAGCCGGCAGCTGAAGGTGCTGGAAGTGCACAGCGCCCTGGAGGCTCTGGCGCGCGAGAATGGCTCACTGGCTCAGGTCATCGAAATGCACTACTTCGGCGGCATGACTGCCGAGGAGGCCGCACTGGTGGCGGGCAGGTCCGTCCACGTAGTGCGTCACGAACTCCGCCTCGCCCAGGCATGGATGCGCCGCGAACTCGCTCGCTAAACGGGCGCGACCGCCCGGTAATCGAATTCGCTTCGAGAACGGTCCCACAGCACTTCCCGTTTTGATATGATGCCCCAGACCAGCGGTCCCGCGGGGTGCGCCGCACTGCTCGGGGTGAGGTATATATGTCTGACCAACATGACGAACTAAGAGGGAAGCTGCGCGGCGAGCTAATCCTGCCTGGGGATTCCAACTACGATGAGGCGCGCAAACTTTACAACGCCATGATTGACAAACGCCCAGGCCTGATCGCGCGCTGTGTGGACGCGGCCGATGTCATAGCTTGCGTGAACTACGCACGTGATCGAAGCATGCTGCTGGCAATCCGCGGCGGCGGACACAATGGCCCGGGTTTGGGGAGCTGCGACGGCGGCCTGGTGATCGATTTGTCGCGCATGCGCGGCGTGAGGGTCAATCCGCCGGCGATGACAGCAGAGGTGGCGGGCGGGTGCGTGTGGGGCGATGTGGATCACGCGACACATGTGTTCGGGCAGGCGGTCCCAAGCGGCATCATTTCCACCACCGGCGTGGGCGGCCTGACGCTGGGTGGCGGCCTGGGGCACCTCTCGCGGAGTTGCGGTCTGACCATTGACAACCTGCTGAGCGTGGACATGGTTCTGGCGGATGGTAGTTTGATTACCGCCAGCGAAGAGCAGAATACCGATCTTTTTTGGGCCGTGCGCGGGGGTGGCGGCAATTTCGGCGTGGTGACGTCTTTCACTTTCCGCACCCACCCGGTCCACACTGTCACCGCCGGGCCGATGTTCTGGGCGGTGGAGGACGCGCCCGAAGTGATGCGGCGCTATGAAGAGTTCATTACCGATGCGCCCGAGGAAATCAGCGGGTTTTTTGCATTTCTGATAGTGCCTCCAGTCCCGCTGTTTCCGGAAGAACTCCATCTGCGGACCGTGTGCGGTGTGGTCTGGTGCAGCCGGGCCGATGCGGCGCGCACGGACCAACTTCTCCAGCCGACGGAGAATTGGCCCAAGCCGCTGCTGCGGGGACTCGGCCCCATGCCGTTTCCCGTCTTGCAGAGCCTGTTCGATGGATTGTATGCCCCCGGCCTGCAATGGTACTGGAAAGCGGATTTTGTGGATCATCTGACAGACGCTGCCATTGCCGAACACATGAAGCACGGCGCTAATCTGCCGTCGATGTTCTCCTCCATGCACCTCTACCCGATCAACGGCGCGGTGCATAAGAAGAAAAAGGGAGACACGGCCTTCAGCTATCGGGGAACGAAGTTCGCGGCGGTGATCGTCGGGGTGGATCCGGATCCGGCCAACCGGGATAAGATCACCCGTTGGGCGCAGAGTTACTGGGATGCGGTCCATCCCCACTCGGCGCCGGGCGCCTACGTGAATTTCATGATGGAAGAGGGCGTGGGCCGCATCGAAGCTACCTACGGCGAGAACCATTCCCGCCTGCGCCAGGTGAAGGCGAAATACGACCCAGGTAACCTGTTCCGCGTGAATCAGAACATCGAGCCGGCAACGGCCGCCACCGCCCGTTAGCCTCCGGTAACGCCGGCGGTCCATGCCGCCGGTGCCTTTGACTCGGCCGCGTTACTCACCCTTTCACGACGCCTGTATCTTCCAGTGAAAAATCGTCTGCTAAAAGCCTTCGCGAATTCCGTTGTATAGGTTGAAGCGCACAAGAACTTCGGCCCCTGCCGTTGTTCTCGTCTCATTCAACATTCTCGAAGGTAAGGAGAGTTCCATGTCTATTCGCAAATTCTGGGCGGCCTCGCTCATCGCGTCTGCCGTACCCTTCCTCGTAGCGGGTGGTGGTACGACCAACGACTCTGAGCAATCGCATGCCGATCACGGCCATGCCGTTCCGGCCAAACTCGTTCAAACCGTTCGCGACGCCACGCGGCAGTTCGTCAACGTCAATGCAGCCACGGCTGCCGGTTACCAACCCTTCCTCGGCTGCGTCAGCGGTCCGGATCACGGGGCCATGGGCCAGCACTACGTCAACGGCGCTCTGGTGGGCGACGGCCTGATCGATGCCACGAAGCCGGAAGCGCTGATATACGAAGCCTCCGCCGGCGGTTTGCAGCTGGTGGGAGTCGAGTTCATCGTGGACGCGGCCACCTGGATGGCGAATCATACCAGTCCGCCGGTGCTCGAGGGCCAAACGTTCCAGTTCGTTAGCAGCCCGAATCGGTACGGCTTGCCCTCATTCTTCGAACTGCATGTCTGGGCCTGGCGGGACAACCCCAACGGTGCCTTCGTGGACTGGAACAACCAAGTGACCTGCGAAGGTCAATAGATCGATGTGCGCCGCGGTCGCCACACCTTCGTAGAACTTAACCCGCTTCGTAGAACTAAACCCGCTGCCGGACGGTCGGCCAAGACCGTACCGGTTTTTCCGGCAGCGCCGTTCCATCCCAAAATCACACCCTGTGGAAGCTGCTCGAAACCCGCCATTCGCCGATGTTCGGCGCGTTCGATCAGAAATGATAGACTTTGAACCTTGTGAGCCCTCCCTCCGCCGATCGGCCCAGCCCCCCATACGCCTGGTACGTAATCGGCGTGCTGGTAGTCTGCAACACGTTATCGTTTGTCGACCGCCAGATCCTCAGCCTGTTAGTTGCTCCTATCAAACATGATCTTGGTATCAGCGACACCCGCGTTGGGCTGCTGCAAGGGCTTGCCTTCGCCCTCTTCTACACCTTCATGGGATTGCCGATCGGCCGCGTCGCCGACACTCGCAGCCGCCGCAATCTGATTTCGGTTGGCGTGCTGTTTTGGAGTTTCATGACGGCGTCTTGCAGCGCGGCCAAGAGCTTCTGGTCGCTTTTCCTGGCGCGGATGGGCGTCGGAATCGGCGAAGCAACGCTGGCCCCGGCGGCCTTTTCCCTGATTTCCGATTATTTCTCCGCCGGCCGGCTGGCGACTGCAATGAGCATTTATTCAATGGGAATATTCCTGGGCTCCGGGCTGGCGCTGATTGTAGGGGGCATGGTAGTTTCCGCAACTACACGCATGCCCGCCGTCCACCTTCCGCTGCTAGGCCTGACCGCATCCTGGCGGCTGGCATTCTTGATTGTGGGCGTGCCCGGAATGCTGGCGTCCCTGCTTGTTTTGACCGTTCGCGAGCCGTTTCGCGGCGCAGCTTTGCGGACCAGGGACGGCGCCATCTCGCGGCTCGGGCTGGCGCAAGTATTTGCCCAGCTTCGATTGCGCTGGCAGTCTGTAACCGGTATCGCATTTGGAATGGTATTCCTGAACACGTGCCTGTTTGGCTTCAACGCCTGGGCGCCGTCCGTGTTCCAACGGGTCTATGGCTGGCCGGCCAATCGCACTGGCCTCGCGCTGGGGCTGATTACAGTTTCCTTCGGCTGCCTCGGTATGTACGCCGGCGGGCGTCTTTGCGATCGTTGGAAAGCCGCCAATGTAGCGGATGCGGCCCTGAGGGTTGCGGTCATAGGAGCCATCGGAAACTTCATATTCTTTGTGCCGGCCTTCCTGGTACCCGGCGCCCGACGCGGCGTTGGCCCTTTTGGCGCCGGCCGTGTTTTCACTTGGTCTCCCGTTCGGCAGCTCGTTTTCGGCGGTGCAGTTGATTTTCCCCAACCAGGTCCGCGCGCAGGTGTCGGCTCTCCTGCTCTTCGTCATCAACCTCGGAGGACTGACGCTCGGTCCGCTACTGCCCGGCTTGTTCAACGATTACTTGTTCCACTCTGAGAAAATGGTCGGATATTCGTTAGCCCTGTCCATCGGAGTTGCCTCGCTGGCAATGGCAGTCATTTACCGCGCGACCTTTGGCTCCTACAGAAGGCATTGGGCGGAAATGGAATGCTTGGGCACTGCTCTGGTAAAATAAAAGCTAAGCCTCCCTAAAACAGAAACCATGAAATTTGGCGTCATTGTTTTTCCCGGAAGCAATTGCGATCACGATGCTTTTTACGCGGTCGGCAACAACCTTGGGCAGCCGGTGGAATACATCTGGCACGATTCCGCCACCCTCGGCAACGTGGATGCTGTGATCCTGCCCGGCGGTTTCGCATACGGCGATTACCTGCGCTGCGGCGCCATCGCCAAGTTCTCGCCTGTCATGCAGGCCGTTCGCCGGTTCGCCGACAGCGGCGGCCTGGTGCTGGGCATCTGCAACGGCTTCCAGATCCTGGTGGAAGCCGGCCTGCTGCCTGGCGCGCTCATCCGCAACCGCGGCCTCAAATTCGTTTGCCGCGAGCTCCGCCTGCGCGCGGCCACCACCAACTCACCCTTTACCAGAGCCGCGCAAACGGACCGCGTGCTGCGCATGCCCATCGCCCATGGGGAAGGCTGCTATTTCGCCGATGAACGCACCCTGGACGAACTTGAGGCCGAGGACCGCATCGCCTTCCGCTACATCGACAACCCCAACGGCTCTCTTCGCAACATCGCCGGCGTTCTCAATCGCGAGCGTAATGTCATGGGCCTGATGCCGCACCCGGAGCGCGCCGCCGATCCCCTCATGGGCTCAACCGACGGCCTGGCGGTCTTTCACTCAATGCTGGTAGCGCAGGCGTCCTTGCCTGCGTCTTTACCCTGGGTGCGGGCATGAAGGTGCCGGCATGACGATCACTCCCGACCTCATCACCCAACACCAGCTCACCAGCGGCGAGTACCAGAAGATCGTCGATATCCTGGGCCGCGAGCCCACCTATACCGAGCTCGGCATCTTCAGCGTCATGTGGAGTGAGCACTGCTCTTACAAGAGCTCCCGGGTACATCTCAAGAAGCTCCCCACCCGCGGCAAACTCGTAGTGCAGGGGCCCGGCGAAAACGCGGGCATCATCGACATCGGCGGCGGCTACGTCATCGCCTTCAAGATCGAGTCCCACAACCACCCCAGCTTTATCGAGCCCTTCCAGGGCGCGGCCACCGGCGTCGGCGGCATCCTGCGCGATATTTTTACCATGGGCGCGCGCCCTATCGCGGTGCTCGATTCGCTTCGCTTCGGCCGCCTGGACGATGCCAGAACCGGAGCACGCAACAAGCGCATCCTCAATGGCGTGGTCGCCGGCATCGCGCATTACGGCAACTGCTTCGGCGTCCCCACCATCGGCGGCGAGTGCATTCTCGAGCCGTGTTACGACGGCAATCCGCTGGTCAACGTCTTCGCCTTCGGCGTTTGCCGCAAGGAAGACGTTTTCTACGCCAAAGCCGCGGGCGTCGGCAACCCCGTGATTTATGTAGGCGCGCGCACCGGCCGCGATGGCATCCACGGTGCGTCCATGGCCAGCGCCGAGTTCACCGAAGAGTCCAAGCAGAAGCGTCCCAACGTGCAGGTGGGCGACCCTTTCATGGAAAAGCTTCTGCTCGAAGCCTGCATCGAAGCCATGCAGACGGGCGCCATCGTGGGCATCCAGGACATGGGCGCCGCCGGTCTCACCTGCTCCACCTGCGAAATGGGCAGCCGCGGCGAAGTAGGCATTGAAATCGAACTGGACCGCGTCCCCCAGCGCGAAACCGGCATGACTCCCTACGAGATCATGCTCTCCGAAAGCCAGGAGCGCATGCTGCTGGTGGCAGACAAGGGCAGGGAGGACGAAGTTTTCCGCGTTTTCAAGAAGTGGAACCTTGAGGCCGTCCAAATTGGGTTCGTTTCTGAAGATGGCAAGCTCCGCGTCCGCCACCACGGCCAGGTCGTCGCCGAAATCCCCAACCGCGAACTGGCCGACGAAGCCCCCCTCTATAACCGCCCCTACACCGTGTCCCTTCAAGCGAGGCAAACACCCGACTTGACCACCCCGGCCGATGTGCAAAGCACCTTGCCGGTTTTGCTCGCCGCCCCCGATATCTGTTCCAAACGTTACATTTGGGAGCAATACGATTATCAGGTCCGCACCAACACCCTCACCCGTCCCGAACAGACTGACGCCGCCATTGTCCGCATCAAAGAAACCGGCACCTCGGTTGCCATGTCGCTCGATGGCAATGGCCGCTATTGCTTCCTTTCCCCTCGCGAAGGCGCCCAGCTTGCCGTCGCCGAGAGCTGCCGCAATCTCTCCACTGTGGGCGCCGAACCCGTGGCCGCCACCAACTGCTTGAACTTCGGCAATCCCGAGCGGCCCGAGATTATGGCCCAGCTTGTGGAAGCCATCGAAGGCATGTCCGACGCCTGCCGCTTCTTCGAAACCCCCATAACCGGCGGCAACGTCAGCCTTTACAATGAAACCCTGGGCGAAGGCATCTACCCCACGCCCGTGATCGGCATCGTGGGCCTCCTGCGGACCGCCGCCCCTGTCACCATTCCTTTCAAGAACCCGGGACGCAGCGTCATGCTGCTGGGTGGCCCCGGCACCTGCGACGATACCCGTTTCGGCGGCACTCAATACGCCAAGGAAATCCTGAAGCAGCTTTGGGGTCTGCCGCCCGCGCTCGATCTGGACCACGAAAAGCGGGTTCAGTCCGCTATCCGCGAAATCGTCACCGCGGGCCTGGCCGAATCCGCGCACGATCTCAGCGATGGCGGCCTGGCCGTGGCATTGGCCAAGTGCAGTTTCGGCCCTGCCGGGATCGGCGCGCAGGTTGATCTGTCTTCGGACCTCCGTCCGGAAGTTCTGGCCTTTCACGAGGCTCCGTCCCGTGTACTGCTCAGTACGGCTAACCCGAATAAAGTCGCTGCCATCGCCGAAAAATATGGAGTGGAAGCGCCGGTAGTGGGCATTACAATTGAGAGAGAGATAGAGATCCGGCAGCGTTCGGTCACGCTGGGTACTTGGGAAACCGCGGCACTGAAGGCCGCCCATGACGAGGCCCTGGAGAAGGCGTTAGGGTAGGCGTTCCGGCCTGCCATCTGGCTTATGCTCGATAAATTTCATGATGAGTGCGGGGTGGTGGCCATCTATGGCCACCCCGAAGCTTCCAAGCTGGCTTATCTTGGCCTCTACGCCCTGCAGCACCGCGGCCAGGAGAGCGCCGGCATTTGTACCAGCGACGGCGCCGAAATCCACACTCATAAATCCATGGGCCATGTGGCCGATATTTTCACCAGCCCCGTGCTGGCCACATTGCCCGGCGAACTGGCCATCGGCCACACCCGCTACTCCACCGCCGGCGACACGGTGCTGTTGAACGCCCAGCCCTTTTCGGTCTTCTGCAACAAGGGCAAGCTGGCCGTGGCGCACAACGGAAACATCACCAATGCCGCCGAGTTGCGCCTGGATCTGGAACGCCGCGGCGCCATCTTCCAGGCATCCAGCGACACCGAAGTCATCCTGCATTTAATGGCGCACTCTTCCGAGCGGACGCTGGCCGGCGCCTTGCGTGACGCCCTGCTCCAGCTGGAAGGCGCTTTCTCACTGGTCTTCCTGGCGCAGGATCGCATCATCGTGGCCCGCGACCCTCACGGCTTCCGCCCGCTGGCCGTCGGCGAGATGGAATTCTCAGGCCACCGGAAGTGTTACGTTTTCGCTTCCGAAACCTGCGCCTTCGATCTCATTGGCGCCGTCTATCTGCACGACGTGGAGCCCGGGGAGATGGTGATCGTCGGACCCGACGGCATTACGCGCGAGCGCTTCGCCCCCAAACAGCCGCTGTCGCAGTGTGTCTTTGAGCACGTTTACTTTTCCCGCCCGGATTCCATCGTCTTCGGCCGCGCGGTGGAAGAATCCCGTGAAAACCTGGGCCGCCTCCTCGCCCGCGAAGCTCCAGCCGATGCCGACCTGGTGGTCCCGGTTCCCGATTCCGGCGTGGCTGCGGCTATCGGTTACTCCGCCGAATCCGGCCTGCCGTTCCGCCAGGCGCTGATCCGCAATCACTACGTGGGCCGCACTTTCATTGAGCCGTCGCAGGCCATCCGCGATTTCGGAGTCAAGCTCAAGCTCAATCCCGTGCGCCACCTGCTGCAAGGCAAGCGTGTAATTCTGGTGGACGATTCACTGGTCCGGGGCACGACTAGCCGTAAGATAGTCCGCATGGTGCGCCAGGCCGGCGCGCGCGAAGTGCATATGCGCATCTCCTGTCCGCCGACGATATCGCCCTGTTTCTACGGCGTGGATACCCCCACGCGCAGCGAGTTGATCGCCTCCGATCACAACGTGGAGGAGATCCGCCGATTCGTGGAAGCCGATTCGCTAAGCTACCTTTCATTGGCTTCGCTCCGCAAGGCCGTAGCCGACGATCGCCACGAGTACTGCTACGCCTGCTACACCGGCGACTATCCCACCGAACTGGTCAACATCGAAGAACTGATCTCCGCGCGTCAAAAGCGCCGGTAACGCGGTAACGCCGGCGGTCGTGCCGCCGGTGACTTTCCTCTCGTCAACTGGAATACACCGCAACCCTGGCCACGGTGCGGAACCCCATCCGCTCATATAGCTTCAGCCCCGCCGGCGTGGATTGCAGAATCACCCGCTCTTCTCCGTGGGGGGCTTTGCAATCGCGGCGTGCGTCGGCCAGCGCGTGGCGCATCACCGCCTCCCCATACCCGCGCCTCTGGTGTCCCGGTAGCGTGGCCACGTTATAGACGCCCGTTACTCCGCCTCCCTCCACGATCGCCGCGGTCGAAACCGGCTGCCCTTCCACATATCCCACGTACCCCAGAAACCGCTTCCACACCGCGTCGCTGTCGAACACTTCCTTGAACCACGAAATCGGCACGTGAAAGCATACCGACCCGATCTCGCAAAAGGCGTCGCGGGTGGCGGCGCTCGAAACCCGCTGAATTTCCATCCGCGGCAGCGCCCGCGCCGCCGGCAGAAGCCGATCCGCGATCATGCCCGGAAGGCTGGTCGAAAGGCGCAGCCCGTGCTTCTCGAAAAGGCTCTTCGACCTTCGCCGCAACCTGCTCTCCAGCCAGTCTTCGCACACCCAGTATGCCCACTCCAGGCCGCGGGCGTTGAAGTAGACCGAGGGCAGCAGAATCTGACGCGCCAGTTCCGCCTCGGTAGCCACGGGCCCGGATAGAAAGGCCGCATTGAACATCTGAAAGGTCACCCCCGCCGAGGCAATGCTTACTCCATGTAGCTCGCGCACTTCTCCCGCCGCGCGGCTGCCTGCCACGATGCGAAACGATTCCCGCAAGTTGTTGGCAACGTTCTCGAAATCCACTCTGACCAGTATCGCAGTGGGCTGGCGGCGCTGGCCATCTGTTCGCCGGCAACGCGCACTTGCGGGTGAAGCGGGCGGGCGCAGCCTTGAGCCTAATTTCTGATTCTGCTATCCTCAATCACATGTCAGGCCATTCCAAGTGGGCCACTATCAAGCACAAGAAGGCGGCCCTGGACGCCAAGCGCGGCAAGTCATTCACGCGCATTATCAAGGAAATAAGCATCGCTGCCCGCAATGGCGGCGATCCGGATTCGAACCCTCGTCTTCGTACGGCCATACTGGCTGCCAAGGCCGCCAGTATGCCTGCGGACAACATCAAGAAGGCCGTGATGCGGGGCACCGGTGAACTCGAAGGCGGCCAAATCGAAGAAGTCATGTTCGAAGGCTATGGGCCCGGCGGCGCAGCCGTGCTGGTGAACGTTGCCACCGACAACCGCAACCGCACGGTCAGCGAGATCCGGCATGCCTTCTCCAAGAACGGCGGCAACATGGGCGCCGAGGGCAGCGTTGCCTGGATGTTCGATCGCAAAGGCCAGATCTTCGTTCCCGGCGACAAGGCCACCGAAGACCAGCTCATGGGCGTCGTGCTGGACGCCGGCGCCGACGACCTGCGCAGCGACGGCGACCGTTGGGAAGTGCTCTCGCCTCCAGAAGCACAGGAGGCCGTGCTCAAAGCCCTGGACAAGAGCGGGATTCCCAACGAGGGAGCCGGCGTCGCCATGATTCCCAAGAACCTGGTTCGGGTGGAAGGTAAGAATGCCAGCGCGATGCTGCGGCTGACCGAGCTTCTGGAAGATCACGACGACGTGCAAAGCGTTTTTTCCAACTTCGATATCGACGAGAAGGAGTTGGAAGCGATGGAACAATAGCGTGCGCGTTCTCGGTATCGATTGCGGCTCGCAACGTACCGGTTATGGCGTGATCGATAGCGATGGGCGCGATCATCGGATTGTCGCCGCCGGGGTTATTTGCACCAATACCAAATGGCCTTTTGAGAAGCGGCTGCTGGAAATTGCGAACGGGTTGCGGGGCCTGATTCGGGTACACACCCCCGAGTCGGCCGCGGTGGAAGAGGTTTTCTATTCGGCCAACGTGAAAACGGCGCTGAAGCTCGCTCATGTCAGGGGAGTGGCTCTGCTGACGATTGCGGAAGTTGGGATGGAACTGGCGGAATACTCTCCGCTCGAAGTCAAGGTCAGCGTGGTGGGATACGGTCGGGCTGAAAAATGCCAGGTGCAGGTGATGGTGCGGTCTTTGCTCCGGCTGCCAGAGGCGATCGAGTCGGAAGACGCTTGTGACGCCCTGGCCGTGGCCATCTGTCACGCCACGCATGAATTCACCAGCCGCAGGCTGGCGCAGCCGGAAACCGTATGAAGTGGTCTCTCATTCTGCCTCTCGCAAGCTCGCTGCTTTTGGCTCTAAACCAACTGCAGGGTGCCGATGTGCCGCGGATCTTTTACTCGAAGGCCTTTCCGGGAAGCGTTCCGGCGTACGTTCAGATCACGCTCGACAGGAACGGCGAGCACCGAGTACCGCGAGGCGGTGGATGACGAAAATCCGTTGAAGTTCAAACTCAGCCGAGGCCGAGGTTAATGAGGTATACGGCCTGGCGGAGAAGATGGATTACTTCAAGCGTCCCGTGGAGTCCGGGTTGAAGGTGGCCTTCATGGGAACCAAGACCTTCCGCTGCGAGACGGGCGGTGAAAAGCACGAAGTCCAGTTCAATTACTCGGAAGATCCGTCGGCGCGCGCGATGTGGGAGTGGTTTGAGCGTATGACCGAATCGGCGCAGCATCGCATTGATCTGGACCGGGCCGCCAAGTACGATCACCTGGGCGTGGTGAAAGCCCTGAACCTGCTTGGGTCGGCCATGGACCGTAAGCGCCTGGTGGGGTTGGACCAATACCTTCCGACTCTGGACCGCATCGCCAAGAACGAAACCTACATGCACACTGCCCGCGCCCGCGCCTCGGAAATTGCCGAATTCATCCGCGCCGGCGCACAGCCTCCGGAACCAAAGCAGTAGCCTCCGGAACCAAAGCAGTAAGCAAGGCCTACATCTTCAGCAGGCGGATGTTGCCGTTTGACGTGCTCAAGTCGATCAGTGGCCCGCCGTTTCCGATCACGCCCTCCATGTGATGCCGGTCAATCTCACCGCGCACCCGAAGTTCGGAGTCCGAGGTAATGGAGCCGTTGCTGGTGCGCGCTGCCAGACGTGCATTTACCGTGCCCGGCGCGTGCACCGTGATGCTGTTGTTGCTGGTGTTGGCCCGCACCGCGACGCTGGCGTCGGCCGGCAGTGTCAGGTCGATCGATCCATTCGAAGTTTCCAGGCGCACCGGCCCACTGGCCTGTTCGAGCTTGGCATGAATGCTGCTGTTCGAAGTGCCCGCATCAAACGACCCGCGCAATCCGTCCACCCGAATATGGCCGTTCGAACTGTGCGCCTTCACGTCGCCCTCCACGTCCAGCAGTTCAATTGCACCGTTGCTGGTCTGCGCGTCCAGGTTGCCTCGGAATGCCTCAACGTGGATCTGTCCGTTAGACGATTTCAAGCGCGACGGGCCGACGCCGTCTACGGTCCGGATGGGGCCGTTCGACGTGGTAAGACGTTCGAGCACGGCCTTGCGCGGCACCTTGATGACGAATCTGGCTCCCCAGTTGCCGCGAAGCATAGAGGGCCGCACCAGCCGTATGGAAACCAGATCCGGGCTGTTGTCGATCTCGATCTTCAGCGAGTCTGCCTCATCCTGGGATCGGGAGTACTTGGTGCCGCTGATGTCCACCGTGTCCTGGTCCCAGCCGGAGACCTCCACCGAGCCATTGAACGTCTCCACCACCAATCTGCCCCCGCTCTTCAGCGGATAGCTGTAGTGAAAATCCTTGTGGTACCGTTCAAAGCTGCCCAAACCCTCAACATCACAGGCCGTCAGTCCTAACAGAGCGGCCGCAAGGGCCGGAAAAAGAAGCTTAGCGCGCATGGGCTGTCCTCGACTTACAAGGATACGAAAGCCGGTTCTGGTTTGTTCCATCAGGCGGCTGGAATGAGGCGGATCATGCTGATATTCACCGTAAAAGTGCGGTCTTCGTCCGCAACAGTCCAGACCGGGGTTGAGGCGATTTCAATCAGGTATTCGTCGGCTTCCGGCAGGTCCGCCTCAATGACGAAGAGGCCCGGACGCCCGAGGGTTTCGCCGGCCAGGGCATGCCCATTGGCAGTTATGGCGATCTGAACACGCGGGCCCTGCTGGAACTGAAGCGGGTGGGCGAAGCCGCGCACCCTCAGGCGCTGACGGCCGGCGTGTGCCGGACGCAGCACGGCGGATGCCCGGCCGTCAATCCAGCGGTATTTGTTGCCGAACTCACCCTCCAGTTGGTACCAGCCGTCGCGCAGGCGATCGCTATGGCTGGGCAGGGAGAAGTCGATCACATCGGCACGGTCGCCAGGATATAGTTCGGCGCGGAGCACGGACGGCAGAAGGTTGAAGACGCCTCCTTCGTTCGAGGCGCGGTAGCCGCAGGCCGTACAGGATAGAGTTTCGGAGGCATCGCGGTTGAGGTTCGACCGGCAGTCGGGGCAGCGGAGGAGACTCTCGAAATGTTCCAGGTCGAAACGCTGCAGGTCGAAACGCTCGGGAACGCCGGTTGCAGATTCTTTCTTGCAGGCGGCGGCAAGCGTGCCACCCAGCAGGTGGGCGGCGCGCCATTCGGAGCGGTAGGGGTCCAGGCGCACCGCCAGCCGCTTCATGATGCGCTCTCCCCAGCCGCGTTCGGGCACGTACACGTTGTAGCGATGTTCCGGAAAATGCCTGGTCACCAGCCGGTGCCAGGCGGCGAAGGTCATGCGATGGTTCTGGCGGATGCCGAAGCTCTCTTCCTGATGGGCGCCGATCACGTCGCGCACCAGATAGCCCAGCAGGCCCCAATCAAAGAGCTTGCGCTCCCACGGTTTCATACGCTCCACATAGGGTGCGCGGTAGAGCCGCAGCGAGAGCATGCGGCGCATGGGTTCTTCGGCGAAGAGAAAGACGCCGCCTGGGGCCAGTACGCGTTTCACCTCCAGGAAGACGCTCTCCATATCCATAAATTGGCTGAGCACTTGGCACGCCATCACGAACCGGATGGAGCCATCGCGAAACGGCAGGTTGAGCGCGTCGCCTGCCAGGCGCACCGGCGCGCGCGCCAGCTGCCAGCGGTCCATCAGCGTGATGCCGTGCCGCAGGGCGTCCGCGGAAATGTCCAGGGCGAATCCGTCAGCGCCGAACTGGTTCGCCAGCATGTAGCTGGTGTGCCCGGCGTTGGCGCCGATTTCGAGAAACGGCGTGAGTTCACCAATGAATTCCCGATGCTCCTGGATTACCGCACCGCGCCGCGCGTTTTCCTCCAGGTAAGCGGCAATTGCGCGCTCGGGTTCGCCCAGTGAGGCAAAGTTGTGGAACTCCACCTGGGCACGCTGGACCGGCAACGACTGGCCTTCTTGAGGCGGCATTTTATGGCGGGCGGCAGTCTCCACAAGAGCTACTGCACCCACTCTCCATTCACCATTTTGAGCGCCACTTTACGCAGGTTGCGCACATCTTCACCGGGGTTGGCCGATAGCAGAAGCAGGTTGGCCGGTTTGCCGGGCTGAATGGTGCCGTTGCGCGTCGCTGCCACGATGGCATCGAGCGGCGGCAGGCCGGCGTCTTGCAGTAACTCGATTTCGTGCTGTGGGTCGTGGCCGTCGGCTGCCACTGCGATCGGCACTCCGGCCTGGAACAGGCGGCGCGTGTTTCGTTTGGCGACGTCGACGCGATCGCCCGCGGCCGCCAGTGCCGGTGCGAAGACGACTCGAAGGTTGCGCAGCGTCGCCAGGAATTCCGGGTCCAGATGACTCTGTGTCGCGGATCATCCCAATGAAAGCGGAGGCGCCGTTTTTCACTTGAGATTCAACTTCAGTGAGCGACGAGATCCTTACGCCGCTTGAAACCTCCACCAGAGCGGGTACGAGAAACTTGCCAGAGCCATCGATCTTATCGGCTTCGGCAGGAATCGGGACCGTGGAAGCGGCGCCGGCCGCACGAATCCGGTCGCCAGCCACAACCACGACGGAATTAGAGACCGGCGGCCCGCCTTCTCCATCGATCAATACGGCGCCAATGATGGCCTTCATATGACTGTCTTCGGTGGGCTTGCAGGCGCACAGCGGGAGCAGCATGAGAGCGAGGGCGGCGCGAGTTAGCATGAACCCCTCCATGATAGCCTTCCGTCATATCTCTCGATAATGGTTCTTCATTGATAACCGCTCCCTTACGGTCGCGGCTCGGATTGCGACCAGCGAACGCCGCGGGACTGGAGTACAATCGTCCAGATATGACTCCTGAACACGCATTGACAGTGGAACCTCCGCCCCAGGGGATGGGCGAATTTTCGCGGATCACCGGCGTCTTCTTTGAGCCGGCGAAAACCTTTGAAGATGTGGCCAAGCGTCCGAGCTTCCTTGTTCCCATGTTGTTGGTAATGGTGGCGAGCCTGGTTTACACCACGCTCTACTCGCAACACGTGGGATGGGAGCGCATGATTCGCCACCAGGTTGAGACTAGCCCACGGGCGGCTCAGCAAAGCGCCGAACAGCGCGAACAGGGCATTCGGATGGGGGCCAAGATCGCGCCGATCTTCGGCTATGCCATTTCCCTGGTTGGCATTCCGCTAGGGTACGTTATCTGCGCGGCGGTTCTGCTGGTCATGCTGAAGATCATGTCCGCCAACGTAACCTTTAAGCAGGTGTTTGCGGTGATGTCCTATTCCGCCATACCGGGCCTCATCTTCATAGCACTGGCGATTGTCGTCATGTTCCTGAAGAACCCGGATGATTTCGACATCAAGAACCCCCTGGTGTTCAACCCCGGAGCATTGATGGACCCGGCAACCAGTTCCAAATTCCTTTACTCGCTGGCTAGTTCTCTGGACCTGTTTTCGGGCTGGAGGATTATTCTTGTCGCCATCGGCCTCAAGGCGGCCGCTGGAAAAAGCCTGTCGTTTACCGCCGCTCTCATCGCCGTGCTGATCCCCTGGGCCATCTGGGTGCTGGGCTCGGCGTCGCTGGCCGGCTTAGGCAGTTAACGGAAGTTACCGCCCAAGTGTCTCAGGTGTTTTCCGGGTAGAATAAAAGGGCTTTGGGAGACGGATTACTGGCACCACGGGACCTGACGCAGCTGCTGGTAAACTGGCGCAACGGGGACAAGGCCGCGCTCGACGAAATGACCCCGGTTCTTTATGAGGAATTACGCCGGCTGGCCCGTCATTTTCTGGCTGCCGAGCGGTCCGATCACACCCTGCAGCCCACCGCCCTGGTGCATGAGGCCTACCTTCGCCTGATCGATCAACGGACCGTGGACTGGCGCAACCGGGCGCATTTCCTGGGGGTGGCCGCCAGCCTGATGCGGCGCATCCTGATCAATCACGCCGAAGCGCACAAGGCGGCAAAGCGCCAAGGGTTCGCCGAAGCGGTGACGCTCAACGACGCGCTCGGCATGTTCGCGAATCCCAAGGTGGATGTGCTGGAACTCAACGAGTCGCTGGACCGCCTGTCGAAATTGGATCCCCGGCAAGGCAAGGTGGTGGAACTGCGTTATTTCGGCGGACTCTCCGTTGACGAAACGGCGGAAGTGATGGGGATCTCGCCCGCTACGGTCAAGCGGGAGTGGAGCACCGCGAAACTCTGGCTGTTGCAGCAATTGGAAGGCGGGCCGGCGATCCAATGACGGCCCAGCGGTGGGATGAAGTCAAAGCCGTACTGGCCATGGTGCTTGAGACCGGCGCCGATGGGCGGCCGGCGATGCTTGACCGCCTCTGCGGAAGCAATGCGGAACTGCGTTCCTCGGTGGAACAACTGCTGGCGCTTGAGACACGGGCGGACGATGTTTTGAACTCGTTGGCCGCTCCTGGGGCGGCACTGCGAATGGATGCTCCGCCGCCCGCGGCGATTGGCCCGTATCGAGTGCTGCGCGAGATCGGCCGCGGCGGCATGGGAGTGGTCTATCTGGGTGAGCGAGCCGACGGCGAGTATCGCAAGCAGGTAGCCATAAAGCTGATTACCACCGGGCGCTGCGATGCAGGCCAGGAGCGGCGCTTCCGTCGCGAACGGCAGATTCTGGCGCAGCTCGAACACGCCGGCATTGCGCGCCTGGTGGATGGCGGCGCCACGGCGAACGGCCAGCCGTACTTCATCATGGAGTACATTGAGGGCCTGCCGTTGTTGGATTACTGCGATCGCAACCGGCTGGCCGTGGTCGAACGGCTGGGTTTGTTTCTGGCCGTCTGCGATGCCGTAGCGTACGCGCACCAGAGGCTGATTGTCCATCGCGATCTCAAGCCCGGCAATATTCTGGTTACGGCCGACGGCGCCGCCAGGCTGCTGGATTTCGGACTGGCTCGCGTTTTGAACGCGGACGAGGCGGAGGAAGACCTCACGATGACCGGTGTGCCTTTGATGACGCCGGCGTATGCCAGCCCGGAGCAGGTGCGGGGAGAGCCCTATACGGTTTCGAGCGATGTCTATTCGCTGGGAGTGATCCTGTACGAAATGCTGGCGGCGCGCCGGCCTTACGAATTGAAGACCAGCTCTTTGGTGGAAGTGGCGCGCGTGGTCTGTGAAAAGGAACCGCTGCCGCTGAGCGACGCGGCCCGCAGCGCTTCGGAAGAGGCTGCCGGGAAGCGGTCCTCCACGCCTGAGCGACTCAGCCGGCGCCTGGCGGGGGACTTGGACAAGATCGTGGCCAAGGCCCTGGCCAAAGATACCCGATTGCGATACTCGAGCGTGGTCGAATTGGCCGAAGACGTCCGCCGGCACCTGGATGGCAGGCCTGTTCGCGCGCGTGCGTCGACCCTCCGCTACCGCATGGGAAAGACGCTGCGCCGGCATCGTGTGGCGGTGCCGGCAAGCGCCTTAGCGGTTGTGCTGATCCTGTGTTTCGCCGGCGCCACGTGGTGGCAATCCCAGCGCGCGGAGCGGCGGTTCCAGCAGGTGCGCGGCCTGGCGAACTCGGTTCTGTTCGAATTACACGACGCGATTCGGCATCTTCCCGGGTCGACCCCGGCCCGCGAGCTGTTGGTGCGCCGCGCGCTGCAATATCTGGAGAACCTTTCGCGCGAAGCGGGAAGCAATCTGGAGTTGCAGCGGGAGGTTGCCATCGGTTATGAACGGGTGGGCTCGGTCCAGGGCTTTCTGGGGGAATCCAACCTGGGGCAGGTGCAGGCGGCGCTCGAGAGCTTTCGGAAATCGGAAGAGATTCTGGCGCGATTGTTGGCGCGGACGCCCTCGGACGCCTCCCTGCGGCACGATTATGTGAGGGTGTCGAACGAACTGGCACGCACCTATGCCAACGTGGGAAGTTTTCAAAAGGCACGGGACCAGATGCGGAAGAACGCAGGGCTGGCCGAGGATGCATTGAAGGCGCAGCCATCGGACCCGGCTTCCATCGACGACGTTCTGGCTTCGGAATCCATCGCCGCCGATGTGCTGGCGGACCACGAGCAATACAGCGAGGCCATCCCGCTGCGCCAGCGCGTGAAGGCGTTGGCGCGCAGACTGCTGGAACTGCGGCCGAGTTCCCCCGAGGCGGAACGCACTCTGGCGCTGGCCGAAAAGAAGCTGGGCGCCTTGTACGGAGTGACCCAGCGCTACGAAGAGTGCCGCCAGGAATACCAGCAGGCTGTGGTTCTGGATGAGCGCCGCTGCGCGCGGAATCCGTCGGACCAGCGCGCCCGATTGGACCTTTCGTATGACTACAGCGATTTGGGGTGGGTGGCGGCCCGGATGGGAAATGACGAGGAAGCGCTGAGCGCTTACCGGCGGACGCTCGCCGTACGTACCGATATTGCGCAGACCGACCCTAAAGATATCCGGGCCGCGAGCGCCGTGGCAAGCAGCACGGGCCGCATCGGAGGTCTGTTGGGCAAGATGGGCGATTGGAGCGCTTCGCTCGAGTACCTGCAGAAGGCGATTGCGCTCTACGAAGACATTACCCGGCGCGCCCCGGCGGATTGGGCCGCGGCGCGGAGTTTAGCGGGAGTGCACGTGGATTTGGCGGGGACCTGGGCAGCCATGGCAGGCGCGGAGCATCGGGCGCGATCGGCCGCCGAGTACGACAAGGCGATTCGGATATATACGCGGCTGCGCGACCAGGGCGTGCTTCCGGCGTCCGATCTGAAACACATTGACGAGCTGAAGGCGGACCGCGAAAAAGTTATGGTGGCCGTGCGATAGCACTCCCTAACGGTCGTGGCTCTGATCGGAGCCGCGCGCGTCAGCAAGCGGGTTTGCGATACGGCATCGAACTTCCGAAGGCGTGCACTAAGCTGGGCATATCCTACTACCGGCTGAGCAAGTGTTTCTGGATTTTGCCCATGGCGTTGCGGGGGAGCCGGTCCACGGAGTGTATGGCGCGGGGCACTTTGAAGGACGCCAGTTTGGCGCGGCAGCGGGCTTCCAGATCGGCCGGCTCTACGGCAGTCTTCAGCACGACGTAAGCCACTGGCACTTCGCCGCGGGCCGGGTCCGCAACGCCCACTACGGCGGCTTCGGAGACCTCGGCTTGCTCCTGGAGAAATTCTTCGATTTCGCGCGGGTAGATGTTGAAACCGCCGGAAATGATAAGGTCGCTCTTGCGGCCGCAGAGAGTGTAATAACCGTCGGGCGAGCACACGGCAAGGTCGCCGGTGCGGAACCAGCCATCCACGAATGCGTCGCGAGTGGCGTCTTCGCGGCGCCAGTAGCCGGTGAAGACGTTGGGGCCGCGCAGATAGATTTCCGAATCGATCAGCCGCACCGATACGCCGGGCAGCGGCAGGCCAATGCTTCCGGGCCGCCGCTCTCCAACATACGGATTGCTAATGTTCATGAGAGTCTCGCTCATGCCGTAACGCTCCAGGATGGTGTGGCCGAACAGCGCGCGGAATTCTTCCAGCACCTGCGCGGGCAGCGGCGCCGAGCCGGAGACGAAGAGGCGCATGAAGGAACCAATCTCGCGCGCCGCAGCGGGTGGGAAATCCAGCAAGCGAACGTAGATTGTGGGAACGCCGAAAAAGAGCGTCGGGCGGAAGTGGAGGAAGACGGCCGCGGCCTTCTGTTGTTCGAAGCGCTCCAGCAGGCGCATGCGGCAGCCGCTGGCCAGCCAGCAGTGCAGACCGTTGCCGAGGCCGTGAACATGAAAGAGAGGGAGGGCCAGCAGTAAACGATCGGCGGCCGTGATCTGCCAGCAGGCAATCAGATTGATGGCGTTGGCCGCGAAGTTGTTGTGCGTCAGGATGGCGCCCTTGGATGCGCCGGTGGTTCCGGAAGTATAAATAATGCCGGCAGGATCGTCGCCGTCAAGTGGTATCTCCGGACGATCGGCCGATAGCGCGGAGGCTTGCTGCGTGAGCTCCGCGAGGCCCCAGAGGGGGATGCCACAGCAATCGAATGCGGCATCCGAGACAATAGCCGCAGGCTCGGCGTCGCGCAGAATGTGAGATATTTCGCGGTCGCGGTAGAGGATGTTAACCGGAACGAAGATGATGCCCAGCTTGATGCAGGCCAGGTAGAGGTCGATCATCTCGACGCAGTTGGTGAGGTAGACGCAGAGCCGGTCCCCCGGCTTCAGGCCGCGGAGCACCAGCAATTGGGCGAGGCGGTTGCTGCGTGCGTCGATCTCGCCGAAGGTAAAGGTACGGTCTTCAAACTCCAGCGCCACCGTGTCGCGGCGGTTGATGAGGGACGGATCGAATAGATGGCTCAGATTCAAAAAATCGGACCTCCGGGAACTCACGTGTAACAGTTATCATTGTCGCTGATGCGAATTGTAGTGCTGGTGGGCTTGCCTGGATCGGGCAAATCCACTTACCTGGAACGGACCAGTGCGGGAGGGCTGTCTTCAGACGCCATACGCAAAATACTGGCGGATGACGAGGCCGATCAGACGGTTCACATGGCGGTGTTCCGGGCGCTTCGATTCTTGTTGTACCAAAGAATTGCGATCGGGCGGCCGGTCACGTATATCGATGCCACCAATCTCACTCCTCTGGAGCGCCGCCCGTATCTGCGAATAGGCAGAGCGCGTCAATGCGAAGTGGAGGCAGTGTATTTCGATGTGCCGCTGACGGTCTGCCGCGAGAGAAATGCGCGGCGGCGGCGGGTGGTGCCCGATGAGGCGATGGTCAAAATGGCCGCGAAGCTGGTGCCGCCCACGGTGGAAGAAGGGTTCGCACGGGTGACAGTGGTGACGGCTTAAGGCCAGGCCCGAATGCTTGCGATACCACCTCCCGGAGGCTTGCCCTACCACTTAAAGATGGGCTGCAGGTCCACGGGGATGTCGGCGGTCAGGGCAAGCGCGGCCTTCAATTCCGTGGGCATCTTGTCGTACTTCGCGAGCCATGCTTCGCCACGTCCGCGGTCGCCGGTGGCCTCGATAGTCAACAACTCTTTGGCGAGTTGCGCCAGCACGGTGGGCATGCGGGCGTAGTCGATTATGTAACGGCCGCCGCTGTGCGACAACGCGCGATTCTCCTGCAGGTAATTGAATTCCATCATCTCGGCGCGGCCGTGCGCTTCGCCAGTGCCGAATCGCAGGGTGCGGAAGATGCCCGCCACGTAAGAGGCGTAATATTCTTCCAGGCGCTCTTTCGGGAGGGCGTTGTGGTCCACCAGCCATTTCAATCCGAACATGCCAACCACGTCGGCCTTGGCTTCTTCCAGGCCCGAGAAGGCGGGGCCGATGGCTTCGCGGATATCCACCTGGCGGGCGCCTTTCCGTGCGAAGACGGGTCCCAGGCCGTGGCAGATTTCATGCAGCAGGGTGCCGGCCATGTAGCCCTCGCCTGACGCCCTGGCTGCCTGCGCGGGCAGCATCAGCTTTTGGGCGATGGGGAGGATGATGAAGGTCACGCGCGCGTCCATAAAATTTTTAAAAAAAATCTTCTTCGTGCCTTTCTCCTGGTGAATGCGGGGATCGTTGGGCAGGTTGTCGGCTACCGCCTGGTAGCCATAACGCAGATCGCCGGCGCGGAAGGGCGCATCCATTACCTCCATGGGAGTGAGATGGCCGCGCTTCGAAGGGCGGTCGGCGGCGGCGACGGGCAGGGCATCCTGAATCTCAGGCACGTACTTCTGGTAGACGGCGAGCTTGCGGCTTTCCTCTTCATTGCGGATCAGAATGGAGGCGCCGAAGGAGGTCTTCACGCCCAGCAGATCGTCGAGATAGGTTTCATAGGGCGCGAAGATGATATCGAATTTAGGGTCCTTGAGGTCCAGCCACGCCAGGTCGCTCTTGTAATAGTCGTCGCTGAGCAGGGCGCCGGCGCGCAGGCGCAGGAAATTGCCGAACGCGGGATCGGGGCTGAGATCTGCAGCTTCGCGAAGATCTTTGGCCATGACTTGGAGCCACTGCTTGTATTCCTCGCGATAGGGCACGCCGATGAGGCGGTTGCCTTGCCGTTTGACGACGGTGAAGGGATTGTAGATGGCGGCCTTGTCTTCAGGGTGCTGCTGCACGTACTGCTCAATTTTTGCGCGCGTGAGGTCGTGCGGGTAGAGTTCGCGGCCGGGCGGCATGGGCTCTGTGCCGACGAACGGGCGATTCTCGTCGATAAGGTCCCAACGGCAGCCCATGATGGAGAGGAGCTGCTTCAATGTGCGATCGGTGGTCGACTGGTAGAGCTTAAGGCCGGCAAGATCGCTCTGCCGCCAGTAGATCTGGTCCAGCAGGCGGGATGCGTCCGCCAGCCGGTCCACCATTTGCCGCTCCTTCAGGGACAGGCCTTCGGAATGGTACGGCATCTCGACCGGCTTCCACTTGGCGAGCCGCTGTGCCGGCGTCAATTGGGCGTGCGAGGCCAGCGCCATTGAGACCGCCAAGGCGACGGCAAACAGGGAGTTCCGCGTCATCACGGATTATGGTAGCGCGTTCACTACAGCCGGAACGCTCCCTCACGGTCGCGGCTCCGATCAGAGTCGCGCGCGTCACCAGCCTAGTCCCAGATTCGTTTCACAATCCGAACTACAATCGTGCCGCTAATCAGGAACGTGGCAAACAGCGCCAGCGCGTAGTTCGTGCGCCCATACAAGAAATTTCCGACCGTGAACAGCGCCGACCAGATCATGATGCAACCCATGATCCACCCCATCATCGCCTGCGGGATATTCTGAACGCGGATGTCGGCCCGCGCCTCGGCATCGGATATGCCCATCTGGAGGCGAACATGACGCCAGCCGGGGCCGAAGGGGTGGACCTTCCGGTAGAACTCGATCAGGACCGCGGGGTCGGTTTGGGGGCCCACCCAGGCGGTGAGCAGCCAGCATACGGTGGTGCAGGCGATGGTAATCAGCAGTTGTTGCGAGGTTCCAAAGACCAAGCCGTTTTTAGCCAGAATCAGAAACACGATGGAGACGCCGAACGAACTGATCATGGCGACGATTTCGCACCACGCCGTCACGCGCCACCAGAACCAGCGCACCAGGTAGAGCAAGCCGGTGCCGGCGCCCACCTGCAATAGAAGATTGAAGCTGTCCTTGGCGGTGTCGAGTGCGAAGACCATGGCGGAGGATCCCAGAAAGAGCAAAACGGTAGCCACGCGTCCGGCCATCACGTAGTGCCTCTCTGAGGCGTCGCGGTTCACGAACCGCTGGTAGAAATCATGCACCAGATAGGATGCGCCCCAGTTGAGGTGCGTCAGGATTGTGGACGAATTCGCGGCAACCAGGCCGCCCAACATAAGCCCGACCCAGCCGGCCGGCAGGAATCGCAACATGGCCGGGTACGCGATGTCGTGGCCCAGGAGCTTCGGGTCGAGATTCGGAAATGCTTTCTGAATGTCCGACAACTCGGGGTAGACGATCAGCGAGGCGAGGCCGACCAGAATCCACGGCCAGGGCCGCAGAACGTAATGTGCCACGTTGAAGAACAGTGTGCCGCCGAGCGCGTCCTTCTCGGATTTCGAGGCCAGCATGCGTTGCGCGATGTAACTGCCGCCGCCGGGTTCGGCGCCGGGATACCAGACGGCCCACCACTGCACCGCGAGGGGCATGACAAAGACGGCCAGCGCCAGGTCCCAATTATTCGAGAAATCGGGAAGCAGGCTGAGGTAGTTCAAACCTCCGGGGCCTTTCAGGTTCGAGAGCTTATCCACCAGCCCGCTGAGGCCGCCTACCTGCGGCAGTGTCACCGCGAAGTAAGCCGCGCCAATCACGGCCGTCATCTTGATAAAGAACTGGAACATGTCGATCACCAGGACGCCCCACAAGCCGGAGTGCGTAGCGAAAACCACGTTCAGCAGGCCGACGGCCAGCAGAGTTTGCCAGCGCGGAAGACCAAACAGGATAGCCGCGATTTTGCAGGCCGCCAGGTTCACGGAGGCCATGATGATGCAATTGAAGAAGAGGCCGAGGTAGACCGCGCGAAAGCCGCGCACGGCACTGGCGGCGGCGCCGGAGTAGCGCATTTCGTAAAACTCCAGGTCCGTCAGGACGCCGGAGCGGCGCCAGAGGCGGGCGTAGAAGAAGACCGTAGCCACGCCGGTGAGGGTGAAGGCCCACCACTGCCAGTTGCCGGCCACGCCTTGCGTGCGCACGAAGTTGGCAACCAGATTGGGAGTGTCGCTGGAAAATGTGGTGGCTACCATGGAGATGCCGGCCAGCCACCAGGGGACCGAGCGGCCGGAGGCGAAAAATTCCGCCGTGTTCTTGCCGGAGCGCTTGCCAAAGAAGAGCGCGGGTACGAAGCAGATGGCGATGGAAAAGAATGCAATGATCCAGTCGATGGTATGAAGCTGCATAGGAATCTAAGAGTTTACGCCTTCTCAGATCTCTAGGCCCGCGGTAGTGAATGTGAGGAATGGAATGAGAGAGAGTTTTGAGAATATCTATTCCCAAAGCTTGATACGGCTGGTCACTTCCAGCGCTTGCGCCACGAAACTTCTGAACTTCTCCGGCGCCTTTTCAGGCTCCTTGCTGACGGCTGCCAGGATCACCGAACCTGCCACGGCTTTGGCCGTGAGGTATTCGCCAGGCGGCACCACCGCCGCGTTTGGAGGCGCCAGGCTGCCCCCGCTGAAAAATGCTGCCAGTGCGGCGCAGCCGGCGGAAGTGCTGAACTGGGCTTTCTCCCCCGCGGCCATGGCGGCGCGCCGGCTCTCTTCGCTGGGCTGCTTGATCCACTTTTCACAGGCGCCCAGCGCAGTTTCGATGACCATCGGCGGTTGCGCGCCGGACACGCGGCGGGCGCACCTCCAGGCCCACCACACCGCTTCACGCTTCGGCAACGCGTGGGCCATGAAGCGCACCGCGTCCGGAAAGAGCGTGTTATCCATGAGCAGCGCAACGTACTGCTGTGGGTGCAATTCCGCGCGCATCAGCGCCGCGGCCTCATCGCTAAGTTCAGCCACGGAAGTAATGGCGGCGGTTTTTGACATCTCCTCTGCCGTGCCGCCCATATTAGTTGATCATCACAATGCCGCCCTTCACTTGAGTCATGGCGCTGCCTTCCACCTGAGTCATCAGCGATTTGAACACGCCCTGAACGCTGGCATCAACCGTGATCATCAGCCCTTTGATCGTGACGCCAGACGGATCGAGTTTGATGCTGCTGGACCCGACCTTGAGTTCGATGGATTGAATAGCAGTGGTGGTCTGGCTCTGGTTGATCGTGATGGTGTCGGTTTTATTGACGGTCTCGGTCCGCTGCCCGTGGATCGTGATGGTTTCGTCCTTGTCGACGGTCTCGGTCCGCTGCCCGTGAATCGTGATGGTCTCATCCTTGTCGACAGTCTCGGTCCGCTGCCCGTGAATCGTGATGGTCTCGTCCTTATCGACGGTCTCGGTCCGCTGACCGTGGATCGTAATGGTCTCGTTGTTATCGACGGTCTCTGTCCGGTCGTGTTTAACGTGCGTGGTTTCGTCGTGGTCGATCGTCTTGGTGCGGTCGTTGCCCACCCAGTGGGTTTCGTCGTGCTCCACCTCGATGTCCTGGTTCTTCTCGGCGTGGATGAACAACTGCTCGCTGTCCTTCTTGTCTTCGAACCGGATCTCGTTAAAGTTTTCGGGGCCGCCGCCCTTCGAACTGCGGCTCTTAATGCCGCTTTGGGTCTTGTTGTCGGGCAGGTCGTAGGGCGGCATCATGTCGGCATTGTACACACTGCCGACGATGATGGGGTGATCGACATCGCCCTCTATAAAATCGATGATCACCTCCTGTCCGATGCGCGGAATGTGGATCGCGCCCCACCGCTTGCCGGCCCAGGAGGTGCCCACCCGCATCCAACAGGAACTGTCGATATCGTCCTTGCCCTGCCGGTCCCAGTGGAACTGTACTTTTACGCGGCCATATTTGTCCGTGAAGATTTCTTCGCCGGAGGGGCCGACCACGGTGCCCGTCTGCACGCCCGCGATGCTTGGGATCGGGGTATTCTGCTGCGGGCGGAACGGGAGCCCCACGGGGATGCACTGGAAGCGGTTGCGGTATTCGTAGGGTTGATCCAGGTCGTCGGTATCCATCGGTTGCCTGGCATCGTGCTCCACACCGGTGATCGCAAACTTGCTGTTGTCCGAGAAGTGCCCGGTCAGATCAAACGTGTGGCCGGCGGTGAAACCCGCGTGGCCGCTCATGCCATGGATGATCAGGCTGGGCAGGGTCTCCTGCTGCATGCGGATGCCGACGGTGCGGCCATTGTCCGAGAAGACATTCTGGAGCTTGCTGCTTTGGTCGCCGCCGCCTTTGTCCACGTCGTCGAAGCGCCGCGAATAGCCGCCGGGAAAGTCGTAAATCTCGAGTTTGTCGTTGCCTCCGGTGTTGAGTTTGTGAGTGATTTTGCCCACTGGAACGGAATCCACAATGGTCTTCTGCGCCTCCAGGTGTTTGCCCGGCATTTGGAAACAGTCGTCCCAGGCAACGTACTTTCCGGCGCGCATTTCCTGCGCCTTGAGCCAGTCGTAGATCCGGTCCTCTTCAGCGGTATGGCCGGAGGCTTCTTCGTAGACTACTTTGGTCTGGTACGGAATGGCGGGGTGGGACTGCGGCGTGTTGGCCAGCACCAGCTTATGGCCATCCTTGGTGTGTTTGAAGAAGTAGTAGATGCCTTCTTCCTCCATCAGGCGGCTGACGAAGTTGAAATCGGTCTCGCGGTACTGGACGCAGTATTCGCGCGCCTGGAACTCGCCCTGGATCTCGTAGGTCACATCCAGGCCCTGCAGCACTTCTCTCAGAATGTCGGGAATGTTGAGCTGCTGGAAGATGCGGCTCTGCTTCTGGCGGGTGAGCAGCCAGAGCTGCGGAACCACTTCGACGCGGTAAGCGATGAATTTCTGGTCGAGCCCGCCCTGCGTGATTTTGACCACGATGCCATTAAAATAGCGCGTGCCGGACCGGTGAACCAGTTCGACGGTTATCTTTTGGCCCAGGAGCTGATCGAAGGGAAGAGGCTTTTTCTGATCCTGCCACAGCGTCTCCAGCTCCAGGTGGAACAGCTCGGAGATGGCTTCACGGCCGCGGACCGCGGTCAGCAACAGGGTATCCGCGCCCAGAGGCGTGGTGAGTTTCATCGGGCGGTCGGTATGAGCGAACATGTGAAGCCTCCTTGCAGATACCCGATCGGTTAGTTGTAGACGAACGCTCCATCGGCCCCGATGCTGACGTGGATGGGCCCGAACTTTTGACGCTCCGCCATGCGGCCTAGGATCTGGCGCGAGATTTCGGGCAGCAGCGTGTTGGTCAGAATATTGTCTACGTTGCGCGCGCCGCTTTCTACCTCGGTGCAGCGTTTGGCCACTTCGTCGACCAGCGCGTCGTCGTGGGTCAGAGCGATGCGATGCGTCTCCTGGAGACGGCGCTGGATCTTGCCAACCTTCAGCCGTACGATCTGTTTGAGCGCTTCGTCGCGCACCGGGAAATACGGAATAATCACCATGCGGCCCAGGAACGCCGGCTTGAAGATCTTGTTCAGCTCCGGCTTCAGCGCTTTCACCAGGCCTTCGGTGCTGGGCATGGTCTCCGGGTCGGCCGTCAGCTTCATGAGCGTGTCGGTTCCGGCGTTCGAGGTCAGGATGATGATGGTGTTCTTGAAGTCTATTTCGCGGCCCTCGCCGTCTTCCATCTTGCCTTTGTCGAAAACCTGGAAGAACAACTCGAGCACGTCCGGGTGCGCCTTTTCCACCTCGTCCAGAAGCACCACCGAATAAGGGCGGCGGCGCACGGCCTCAGTGAGGACGCCGCCTTCGCCATAACCGACGTATCCCGGAGGCGATCCCTTGAGCGTGGAAACCGTGTGCGCTTCCTGGAATTCCGACATGTTAATGGTGATCATGTTGCGCTCGCCTCCGTACATCAGGTCGGCCAGCACCAGCGCGGTTTCGGTCTTGCCCACGCCGCTCGGACCGACCAGCATGAAGACGCCGATGGGCTTGTTGGGGTCTTCCAGGCTGGCTTTGGAGGTGCGTATACGTTCGCTGATCATGCCCAGTGCATGATCCTGCCCGATCACACGGCGGCCCAGGTGCGACTCGAGCGCCAGCACCGTGGCCACTTCGTCCTTCAGCATCTTGCCGATGGGGATGCCGGTCCAGGCGGAAACCACATCGCCCACGATGTTGGCATCCACGCAGACGCGGATCAGAGGCGTCTCGCCCTGCAACTGGTCGAGCTCGGCGTTCAGCGTACTCAGTTCGGCGCGAAGCGTATCGTGGTCGGCAACGGTCTCCGCTTTCTGAGTGCCGCCGCTGGCGCCGGCCGCCTTGGCGGAGGCTGCTCCGGTCTTCCAGCTTGCCGCGAACTTCGCGAATCTGGTTCACCAGGCCGCGCTCCTTCTCCCAGCGGGCCTGCAGCTCAGCCAGCCGCGTGGTGGCTTGCTCCTGCTGGCGGGTGATTGCGGTGATGCGCTCGCTGTGGTCCGCGCCCAAAGCGGCCTCGCGCTCCAGTACGCGCAGTTGCACCACGCAATCGTCGATTTCGCGTGTGACATCTTCTACTGCGGGCGGAGTGGAGTTCTGTCCCAAGCGAGAGACGCGCGCAGGCGGTATCCAGCACGCTGACGGCTTTATCGGGAAGCTGGCGGTCCGGCAGGTAGCGGTGTGAGAATTTCACCGCCGCAGCCAAGCCTTCATCCAGGATGCGAACGTTGTGGTGTTTCTCGAGCACCGGGACCACGCCGCGCAGCATTACCTGGCACTTGGCTTCCGTGGGCTCGTCCACCTTCACCACCTGGAAGCGGCGGGCCAGGGCGGGGTCCTTCTCAAAATATTTTTTGTATTCCGACCAGGTAGTGGCGGCTATTGTGCGCAGTTCGCCGCGCGCCAGGGCCGGTTTCAGCAGGTTGGCCGCGTCGTTCTGGCCGGCGGCGCCACCAGCGCCGATCATGGTGTGGGCTTCGTCGATGAACAGGATGATGGGGGTGGGAGACGATTTGACTTCTTCGATCAAACCCTTCAGACGGTTCTCGAATTCACCTTTGATTCCGGCGCCGGCCTGCAGAAGAGCCAGGTCCAGGGTGCGGACCGTGACGTTTTTCAGAACCGGAGGAACGTCGCCTTGCGCTATGCGCAGCGCGAAGCCCTCCACCACCGCGGTCTTGCCCACGCCGGCTTCACCGGTGAGGATGGGGTTGTTCTGGCGGCGCCGCGTGAGGATGTCTACAATCTGGCGGATTTCGGAGTCGCGGGCAAGCACCGGGTCGATCTTGCCGTTTTTGGCGTTTTCGGTCAGGTTGACGGTGTATTGATCCAGGTTCTGAGTCTTGCCGCCGCCGGGCCGGGGGGTGCCTGGCGCGCCCGGAGTAGCGGACGCCGCGGCCTCGGCTGCGTACTCGGGCGAATCGGCCAGGATTGCGGGCAGCGCTTTCTTCAACGCGTCGGGCTCAACCTTCTGCAATTCCCGTCCGATGTCGCGCACAATGCGCGCCAGTTCATCGTCGGAGACCAGCGCCATCGTGGTGAAGCCTGAGCGAACCTGCGCCGAGCCATACTCCAGCGACGCGAGCGACCAGGATTCGGTCAGCATACGGAACAACGACGGGCTGAAGGCCGGAGTACGCGCGTTGCCGGTTTTGAGTTTGTCCAGGCTGCGGCCAAGTTCAGCGGCCAGGCGCGTCTTGTCGACGTCGAATTGCTTCAGGATGCGCGAGAAATCGCAGTCGGGTACATCGAGCAGCTTGACCAGAAAGTGCTCTACTTCCACGTTAAAGTGGGTGCGCGCCAGACACAGGCCGGCGGCGTCTTCGAGGGCTTTGCGGGTGGTATCGTTCAGTTTCGATACGATCGATCTCAGACTAATGGGCATAAGACTCTCCGTGAAATAAACTGGTTTTGCTTCGCAACAGGCCGACGAAACCGTCTGCCCCACCAATGCGACAGGCTGGCAACCGGCCCCCCTTTTCCAAGCTCATAACTCTAACACCGTTTCGCCTGGGTCGCGGGTAAACCGCGCCGACTTCACCCAACTGGTCCAACCGAGTTGCGGCCCGGTTTCAACCGCGCTCAACTCGCAGCGCGGCACTTCTTCCCGCAACAGCACAAGTTGGATTTCCACGTCGTATTCTCCGCCCGCATAAAAACGGGTCAACGTCTTTACATGGCGGTAGGCGTCGCCGCCCGGCAGGAACTCCAGATACTGGTCTAGCGGAAGCGGCCCCAGGCGTACGCGGATGCGCGACTGCTGGTCCCAGATTTCGTCGCCCACCACGGCGCCGAATCCCAGGCGCTCAGAGTAGCTGGCTCCTTCGCCCAGCGAGCACTGCGAATCGATTTCCACCGGGTACCACGCACCCACAAATTGTTCGATCTCCACCTCCACCCTGAAGTAGTCGGCCAGCAACTGTTGCAGGCCGGCGGCCGAGCGCGTGTGCGCCGAAAGCAATCCGCTATAGAATAATAGCGAATCGTCCGGCACTTCCAGGCGGTCCTGCAAACCGGTAGTGCCCAGGCCCAGCAGCGCCAGAACGTGGTGCGAGAACCGGTCCCGCTCGCCGCGCTCGTATGGAACGAAGAACCGGTACTTCTCCCACGCCTGATAGAACAGCGAAATCATGCGGTGGTTGAACAGATCCAGAAAATCGCGCAGCGTGGCATCGCGGTTGCGCAGGCGCTCCAGCACCAGTTCGCTGTAGGGCATGGGAAGCACACCCAGGGGCCCGGTGAGACCCATAAAGTTGACGCGCATTTCGGCGGGCGCGCCTTCGGTGCGCTCAAGCGTCTGAATCTCGCTGGCCGGAAATGCCACCCTGGCGTGCGAGCCGCAGCGCACCACCTCATCGCGCGGGTTGGTGAAGCGGCCGATCACCTGCCGCTGCGGCGTCATTAGAGCCAGCAGCCTCACCGCCTGGAAAAACTCGAAGAGGTAGGGCTCGCGGTCCAGCAACTCCGCAATCGGCCAACGTGCTACAGCAGTGTCTTCTGACCGGCCCGCGGTGACCACTGTCTCAGGATCTCCTTCCTCTGGCGCGTGCGCGCACGAAGCTGGCTGAAGCTGTTCATCGATACGTAAAGTCCCAGGAAATATTCCAGCACGGCGGCGAACAGGTATACTCCGCCGCCCACGAACTGGTCCTCGTCGAATTCGATATCCACCTGTGTTCCGCGGGCGAATGCCACGCCGCCTTCGGAAACCACACGCGCGAAATGGCGGCGGCTGGTCACGCCCACCAATCCCTCGATCTGCCTTTCCGAATAAGTGGACCCAGTGAAATTGTAGAGCCGCAGAATCTCCTGCAAGGCCTCGCGCCCGCCCTCCACCAGAGACAAATAGTTGAGAGACAACTGCGAAGTCAGCCGCCAGAGCGAGTCCTTGCCAACCGGCGGCCGCAGAGTGTCGGTGGGTTTGATCAGGGCTACGATACGCTTCAGGGGCACCGCGCCTTCCAGCTCGAAATCGCCCGATTCATTGCCGAACGGCAGCCGCGCCGGCAGATCGCGATTGGAACAGATGGTGCGCACGGTCAGGGCATCCACGTTAGGCTGGACGGGCCTGGAGGAAAGGTCCACCAGCGAGAGATAGACGTCGGTTCCTTCATCGTCGCGATATCCGGAAGGGCGGCGCGCGGACCGCCAGAAGGCCTTACCCTTGTTGCGCGACATGCCGTGCCGGAAGGAATAGAAAGGCTCGATAGCGCACTATTTCCTGGGATTGCGGATTGGCGCTGATTACCTCTGTGATCTCGAAGACCTCGGTGGCATTGCGGCGGCTCACGTCGGGAACCACCTGGTATTCGTAGTGCGCATGATCCAGCAGGATTGGCTCCGCCGTCTGCTGGAATAGATTCACGATAGGGGAACAGCCCAGGCGGAAGGTCTTGGCGGAAACCCCGAGTTCCAGCATCTGCCGCCGGTCGCTGCGTTCAAATTGCGATATCAGCAGGATTACCTCGGCCCTGCCACCGAAGCCCGTCGTGCACAGGCGGTCGAGGCCGGTCAGGTCGACGAAGAAGAATTTCTGCGGGAAACAGAAGTACTCCTGCAGAAGCCGGTAGCCCGCGAAGGAACGGCGAAGATAGGGCAGCACGCCTTCATCTTCGGCGAAGCCCACCGGCCGCAGCGCGTCACCGGGGAGATACACCGGCTGCACGCGCGATTTGGGCGACGGGTCGCGGATGATAATCTGCACGCAGTTGTTGCACAGCAGTTCGTAAAGCGAGTGGACCAGGTTGCTTTCGCCGCTCAGATAGAAGCGAAGCGAAGAAAGCGACAGTTTGGCGAAAGTCACGTCTCCGGGGCAGCGCAGATCCAGGCGCACGGCTGCTACCGCGTCTGACGATCGGATGGCGGGCTGCAGGCGGTCGGGCGTCTTCCATTCGGCTGCCGCCACTTCTACCGGCCAGAACGTAATGTCGTAACCAGTGCGAAACTTGCACGGCACGCCGTTGACGGGCCGCGAATTGAGTACCGAGCCGCGCTCCAGTTTCAACCCTGTCTCGGGAGTCACCTGGTCCGAATCCACGTGGAACTCAGCCACCGACATAGACGGAATCGGGCGCAAATAATGGGGATATAGGATGCTGAGCAGCGCCTCCGTGATCTCCGGAAACTCATCGTCGATCTTCAGATGAACGCGCGCGGCCAGAAACGAGAAGGCCTCCAGCATCCGCTCCACGTGCGGGTCTTCGCACTTGTCCGGCTCAAGCACCAGGCGTGAGGCGACCTTGGGATACTTGGCCGCAAACTCCGTGCCCATCTGGCGCAGGAAAGTCAGTTCACGCTCGTAATAGAGCAGCAGATCATCCCGCACCCATATCCCCCTTGACCTGGTACTCGCCACTCGAAAGCTGCAGGACGGTATCGAAAGAGATCAGCTCCGGCGCCGGATCCATGTCCAGCAGGCCTTCAATCTGGAACCGCATCACATGCTGGGCGCCCGGCGACGCCCCCAGGATCACTACCTTGACGTTCTTCAGGCGCGGCTCAAATGCGTCCAGCGTCTGCTCGATGACACGCGCCAGGCGGGTGCGGTCGCGCGCCGAATCCCAACTGAGCGATGTGATATCCGGCAGGCCGAAGTTGTATAGGGACCGCTCCAGTTCCCGAAACTCGGGGCCCACGGCTTCAGGCGTTTGGCGGGTATTCAAAAGCCATTCCAGGTCGCGGCGCAGCGAGATCTTCAAGAGCCGCACGGATTGCGCGCGCGTGGGCGAAGGTTCCATGCTCTCTCTCGGCTCGCGGTCGATCAGCCGCTCCAAGACCGATTGCGTGACGGTTTGTTCCGGTTCCCAGCGTGCCATTGTCTATCTCGACATAGCCTATCTCGATACCTTCATCGCAGCCAGCGGGTCCAGCCGGCAGATCCATGAGTAAAGCTTCTGGATCTCTTCAGCGGTGGAACCGGATTTCACCAGGCACTTGTACAGCAGCACCAGTGGATGCGCCACCATGTCGGAAGTTTCCCAGTCCTCCAGCCTCCGGCGCTCGATTTCCGCCGCCGCTTCCTGCAGAATCGGAAACGCCACTCCATCGTGGCCGGAGCTCACGCATAGCTGCGCCAATTGTATCTTGCGGTGGAAGCGGCCGCGGCCGCTGGGTTCCTGGGCCATTTCCCGCATCAACAATTCAATGCCGTCCTGCGGACGTCCCTGCCGCGCCGACTGCATGGCCAGTTCAAACACGTCAGGAGGCGCCGGCGCGCCAGGCTCCCCCTCAGCCGCTTCGTTGTGTGGCTCAGACCCGTAAGCCCGCACGGAGGCCGCCGGCCCGGCCAACACCTGTTCATTGATCCACGCGGCCGTTTCCACATTGGCGGTGGGAGTATCGTCCATCATGGTCAATGCCGGAAGCTTGGGATAGTCGGCCAACAGCCCCCGGAGGCCCGAAATCACGCTGCTCCTGATGGGCTCGTGATAGCTGCCCAACTCATAGCAGGCCCGCGCCACGTACCGTTGCAGGTCCAGCCACCCGCGGCCGCACTCCATCCCCATCGCGCTTTCAGCCGTCTCTAGCACTCCGGTCCAGTTCGATTCCAGCGACAGCTGCTTCAGGCTCTGACGGATTTCGGTGGGCGGCGGCGCCAGCATCGTCTGGTCGATGGTCTCGCCGGCGGCACGCAGTTCGCCCCAGCGGAGGCCGCGCAATATCAGATAGGGTGCAGGATCGTACTGATTTTCGGCTCGCAGGTATTTGGCCGCCGCCACCACCCGGGCCACGGCATCGGCGCGGTCCACCGGGTCTGCGGTTAGCGATTCCACGGGCTTCCTGGCTCGCGCCGGCGCGGCCGCGGCCCCCCCTTGCACAGGCACCGGTTCCTCGAGGACCTGTTCCTCCGCCTGCGCCTCCGCCGTGGGCTCGTCCGGTTCCTTCTCGCGCTTTACCTGAAGCAGAATGTAGACCGTCTGCCGCACTTCCTCCAGGGCCCGCTTCAGGTTCCCGAAAGACGGAGTGAGGTCGCCAAACTTTTCGTCGCACACGCCGCCGAGGGCGCTCAGCGATTCGAGCGTACCGTCGTAAGTCTCAAGAAGGCTTACGTAGAAGCGCTTCGGCGTCTCGTCGAAAGCCTTATCGAACTGCTCCTGCGGCATCTTGCCGTCGGCGATAGCATCCAGGCGGGCCGTCCGCTTTTCATCGGTGTCGGCGGCTGCTTCGGTCCCGATGGCGCGCGATTCCTTGTACTGGAACCAATCCAGGCCGCCGCGTGTCAGCCCGGTTCGCTTCACGCCGGCTTCCAGGCGGTCGCCCACCCACTGCAGCGGAGCGGCACGATACTCGGGGTCGCCATCGTCCAGTTCCGGATAGACAGTGTCCCAGAAGTTCTCCAGGTAGCCGCGCATCAGCTCCAGTACTTCGCGCAGTCCGGCCACACCTTCGCGGCGCAGCATGGCTTCGGCCAGCCAGGCGGCCAGTTGCAGGTCCTTGGTCTGGGTGCCCAGCGCGTCGCTGATCAGCTTGACAGTGAGAGGCCAGTCGGCCACCTTCCGCTCATGCTTCCAGTCGCCCTGCGGCGCGTCGTCATCTTCGCGCCGGGCTTCCTTGATTTTGTCGTATATCGGTGCGTACCTGAGGTTTTCACCAGAGGGCTTACCAGCCGAAAATGGATTCAGCAGGTCGTTACGCAGAGGCATGTTCTTCGGGGTCGGCTACGGCAGTGGTGATCTCAAGATGGCGCAACTCAAGCAGCGGGAATTCTTCACCGTCCACCAGCAGCATCTTTTGCCCGAACGGTATGTCATCGCCGTTTTCCTGTTCTTCCCAAACGGTAGAGCGGCCCAAGCGTACCACGTCGTCCTTGTGTTGGAAGCTGAGGGGCGAGAGGGCCGGCATCAGCACCTCTCCGAGTTCGGTACCTTTGAAGGCCGGACCGGTGCGGACCAGGGCCGGCAGCCACAGCAGGTCTCGCAGCCGTTTCGGCGGCTCCGCTTCCACCGAAGCGACATGCGCCAGCGGCAGCCACATAACCTGTCCCGCGGCAAAAATCTCCAGCCGCGGTCCGATGCGCGGGTCGGCATCCTCAATGGATTCGAACGGCTCCCCGTTCAGCGTGCCGGAAACCGGTACATCGCTTTGGTGGACTTCGGGATAATCCCGCTTGGCGAAAAGATCGCTGCGCATGCGGTCGGCATTCAGCGCGGCGCGGTAGAGCAGCGCGCCAGTGGCGGAATCAGGACCTTGCCCGGCCAGCACATCCAAGTGTTTTTGGGCGCGGTCGTACTCGCCCGCAAAGCACAGGAGTTCAAATAGAAACGTGCGCCGTTTCACGTCGGTAGGGTTGTCGCGCAGTTCAGCGCCCAGCGCCTGAATGGCGGCGCCCAGTTGACCGGCTTGGTAGAGTTCTCTGGCTGTCATGAGGATGCGGTCCCCGTCGGCCCGCGCGTAAAACTATAGCAGAAAAGCGCCAGCCCCGGCGGGCAGTTCGATCCCGCCGGAACCAGCGGTATTAGATGCGAAAAACAGTTACTTGTCCAGTTGTGTTATGGACAACGCGGCGCCACCCGCCGCCTATACTTTCTGATTTGCCTTCACGTCCCAACCAGCCACGATCGGGCCGCCTTGGGCTTTGCCATCGGCGCCCTGTGTCTGATAGCTGAACTCGACTTTGGCGAAGTTCAAGCTGAAGTGCTCCGATGGAATCTCGTCGGTGGTTGGGTTTTCCACGCCGGCGACGGTGCCGCCACCCGCCGCAATGTCCGCGGCGGCCAGTCCGTGCGGCTTGTAGCTCGATACCAGCACATCGGTGAGCTTGATCTTCAGGTATTCAAGTTGCTCGCCGCCGGCTTTTCGAACCACAAAACTGGCTTCTTTGATGTGCGCGCCGTTGGCGCAGTTGAGCATGAGCAAGGGGGAGGCAGCGTCGGTTTTCTTCGTAAACTCCATGTCGTGCACATGCACCTTCCCCGCTCCGCCGCCGCCGCCGGTGGCCGAAACCCCAGTCTGAGCCAAGCCCCAACTGAAGCTCACAATATCAATTTCGCCTTTGTGCTTGGCGTCGGCGGATTCGCCTTTGATCCCGTCAATTTTCAGAAATGCGTCAAATAGTGCCACTGCGAATTCTCCTTCTATTTTGGGGAAACTGTTTTGGTAAAGCCGGGCCTTCCGATTAAACCTTCTGGTTTGCTTTCACGTCCCATCCTGCCAGGATGGGCCCGCCTTGGGCCTTCCCATCGGCGCCCTGGGGCTGGTATGCGAACTCCACCTTGGCGAAGTTGAAAGTTACCTGCTCCGATGGAATCTGGCTATTGCTCTGACCCGAGGCCTGGACTGCCGGCAGCAATAAGCCGATCAGTTCATTGTCCGAAGCCGGTTTATAGCTCGAAACCAGCACATCGGTGAGCTTGATCTTCAAATATTCCAATTGTTCGCCGCCGGCCTTTCGGACCACGAAGTTGGCCTCCTTGATATGCGCGCCATTGGCGCAGTTCAGGAATAGAAGGGGCGAGGCAGCGTCGGTTTTCTTGGTAATCGAGAAATCGTGCACGTTCACCTTCCCGGCGCCGCCGCCCCCGCCGGTGGCCGAAACCCCAGCCTGGTCCATTCCCCAACTGAAGCTCTCGATGTCAATTTCGCCTTTGTGTTTGGAGTCGGCTGACTCGCCTTTAATGCCGTCAATCTTTAGAAATGCGTCGAATAATGCCATTCGGACTTCCTCCTGTCCCCATCATTGTCCGGGTCTGGCCCGGCCGCCCCGTCGCGCGGCGCGGTGAATTCCGCGCCGGTGCATACTCCATCCACTTGTTCTGTTTTCGAAGCGCAATAAGCGTGCGCTCAGATTAGACCTTCTGGTTCGCCTTCACGTCCCAACCGGCCAATATGGGGCCGCCCTGAGCTTTGCCGTCGGCGCCTTGCGGCTGGTAGCTGTATTCCACTTTGGCGAAGTTGAGACTGATACTTTCCGATGGGATTTCCTTGCCTGTGGTAAGCCCATGCTCGACGAAGCTGGAAACCAGGATGTCCGTGAGTTTAATCTTCAGGTATTCCAGTTGTGTGCCGCCGGCTTTTCGAACTACGAAGTTGCCTTCTTTGATGTGCGTGCCGTTGGCACAGTTCAGCATCAGCAAGGGCGAGGCAGCATCCGTTTTCTTCACAAAGTGGATGTCTTGAAAGTGAATTTTCCCAGCGCCGCCGCCGCCGCCGGTTGCGCTGACTCCAGTTTGGGAGGCTCCCCAACTGAAGCTCGAGATATCGATTTCTCCCTTGTGCTTGGCGTCGGCGGATTCGCCTTTGATGCCGTCAAGCTTCAGGAATGCGTCAAATAATGCCATGCAGATTTCCTCCTAAGTTTTGGTTTTTGAAAGGCCCGCGATGCGTTACCGAAGCGCGGGCCCAGGTCCCGTGTACCCCTATTTCGCGCCGGCCGGCAGATCGGCCACCAGGCGCAAAGAGATCGACAATTCGTCCAACTGGAAGTGCGGCTTGAGAAATGCCACCGCGCGGTAAGCACCCGGCTTGCCAGGTATCTCCACCACTTCTATCTTCGCCTCGCGGAGCGGACGCCGTGCTTTGATCTCCGCCGAGACATCGTCGTTCCCCACCACATATTGCAAAATCCACGTGTTGAGGAAGTCCTGGCATTCTTTGCGCGACATGAAGCTGCCAATCTTATCCCGCATCATGGCCTTCAGATAATGCGCAAAACGCGACATCGCCAGAATATAAGGCAACTGCGTGGAAAGGCGCGCGCTGGCGTTGGCGGCCTCCTTGTCGTACATCTTGGCCTTCTGGCACGACTGCACGCTGAAATAGGCCGCGTAGTCGGTGCCCTTGCAGTGAACCAGAGGGATGAAACCCAGGTCGGCCAATTCCTTCTCGCGGCGATCGGTGATGGGCGATTCGGTGGGGCACTTCAGAGCGACATCGCCGGAATCGGTAGTGAATGTATGGGTGGGCATCCCTTCCACCAGTCCGCCGCCTTCCACACCGCGGATGGCTGCGCACCAGCCGTAGTTGGCGAAAGCCGCGGTCAGGCGGGCTCCCAATGCATATGCCGCGTTACCCCAAAGATACTTGGAGTGGTCGCTGCCATCCACGCCCTCCTCGTAATTGAAGGCTTCCACGGAAGCGCCGTTCTTCCCATAGGGGAGGCGCATCAGAACATGCGGCAGGCAAAGACCCACGTAGCGCGAGTCTTCGCTGGCGCGGAAGCTCTTCCACTTGGCGTATTCGGAGCTGTCGAAAATCTTCGCCATATCGCGCGGCGCGTCCAGATTGGTGAAGCTCTCCTGATTGAGCATCTCCGGTGAAGCCGCGGAAAGGAATGGGGCGTGGGCCGCCGAAGCTACCTGAGCCACCTTCTCCAGAAGTTCGATCTCTTCCGGTCCCCGGCCGAATTCGTAGTCTCCGATCAAGGCGCCGAACGGAGCGCCGCCAAAGACGCCGAATTCCTCTTCGTAAACCTTCTTGAACAGTGCGCTCTGGTCGAATTCGGGAGCCCGCTGCAGGTCGCGCAACAATTCCTTCTTGTTGACGTTGAGCACCTTGATCTTGAGGCGGTCGCTGGTCTCGCTCTGATCCATCAGGTACTTCAAACCGCGCCAACTGCCCTCCAGCTTCTGGAAGACCGGATGGTGCAGCACGGCGTTCAGCTGGAGTGACACCAGATGGTCGATCTGCGCGATGCGGGCGTTGATCATCGCCTCGGCGTCTTTTGAGACCGTAATGGTCCCTTCGAGCACCTGCGAGACGAACTCCTTCACCAGATTCTTGCCGCGTTCCCTAGCCGCGGGGTCGCGCGCCAGGCGGCCTTCATCGACGATTTGGTCCAGCAGGCTGGTTTCTACGGTCTGTTCGGCGCCCGCCTGCACCGCTTCAGCCTTGTGTGGTTCGCTCATTTAGAGCCCTCCGATCCCAGCTCGGACTTCAGCTTAGCGAGCTTGTCTTTGTCGGTAACGGCGTCCCGCAAAATCTCCTCCAGCTTGTCGTTGCCCTGCATGCTGCCACGCAAGTCGGAGAGGCGGTCGCGGAGTTCCAGAAGCTCACGAAGCGGTTTCACCTGCCGTGCCACGTTGTCCGGCGAGAAATCGTCCATGCTCTTGAAATTCAAATCGACTTTGATATTGCCGGCATCCGCTTCCTCACTCAGCTTATTCTCCACGGAGAAGGCGAGATGCGGTTTCATACTTTCCAGTACGGCGTCGAAATTGTCGGGATTTACTTCGACGAACTTCCGGTCTTTCAAACGAGGAAGCGGGTCGATCGGCTGTCCAGTGAAATCCCCCAGGACGCCCATGACGAACGGCAATTCCTTGACTTCGATGGCGTCGCCGACTTCAACGTCGTACGTAATCTGAACGCGCGGGGCGCGGACACGATCAATCTTGTGCTGTGTGCTTTGTCTTGCCATTAAGCGAATACCTCCCGGTGGGCTTCCGTCGTCCCGGAGCGAATGGCCCCGCGCGACAAGAGCTATGTCAGATTATCAGAAATCCGCGCCGACAGCTATCCTACACGGAAGCGATTATACGCCCCCTCTCAAAGAAAAAAAACACTTTCACGGAAATTGAGTACCAGTGGCGAAGTTTTGCGGCCTGATTATCTGGTACCTGAGTCCAGGCGTTCGAGACGACAGGCGAAACCGCCTGCCCCACCGTTGTCACACACGTGTCATACACGCGACCGTGATGTATTGGGTCTTACCGCACCGGCCGCGCATCCGGCGGCAGGGGCCGTTCTCGTACTCTGAGGATGCCCTGTCCCGCAAGCGTCCGGAGCACGCTCGCGAATTCGTCCTCGGTGCTGTCGGGGCTGATCCGGCCGTCCAGCCTGGCGCGCTCGAAGTGCTCCCGCCAGGTCCTGTCGCCATTGCACTCCGAGAGCACCGCCACCAGCCAGTCCTTGCAGCGGACCTCGCTGTTGAAGGGAGTTCCGGACTCGACCGCGAAGGCCACGGGAGCGAACCGGCCTTCCTGAAGCCGGTGCAAGACTTTCAGTTCGGCGTCGGGCGGCAATGTGACGTGCCAGTCCATCAGGCGGGCGCGAAATACGGGGTCCTCGCAGTCCGTCTCCCAATCCAGCAGCCAGCCCTGGTGGTCCGGACCGTAGCCCAGCGCGCTCAATACCCGCGCCGTAATGCCGCGCCGGCCGCCGGCGTGCCGCCTTATCAGGATCGAACCGTAAAACAGAAACTCCACTTTGCGGCGGGTCCAGGTCTCGATCCAGAATTTCAGTTCCGTTAACCCGACCTTACCCTTGGCCAGGGCCCGCGCCACGAATTCCAACGGGGAGCGAAGGGAGTGCGAGACCATGACCAGATCGAATTCGTCTTGCTGCGGGCCCAGCCACTTGCGGATACGGTCCTCGAAGGCTTCCCCTTCGCAATCGGCGCCCAGCACCAGGGTGTGGAAACGGCCGCCAGTCCGTAAATGCCGGGGCAATCCCTGAATGATAGCCGCCAGAATCTGCTCGCCGTCTTCCCCGCCGTCGCTGAAGATCATCTTGATCTTCGGGGCGGGCACGTACGGCGGATGGGAGACGATGCGGTCGAAAGTGAGATCCTTCACCGGTTCGTAGAGATCGCCCTCCAGTATGGTGGCGTTCTCGATACCATTCATGCGCCGGTTGAATTCGGCGAACCGCACCGAGCGCGCCGCGATATCCACGCCCCAGGCCTGCCGCGCGTACCGGGAAGCGGCTGACAGGGTGGCCACGCCGCTGCCGGTGCCGATGTCCAGCAAGGCTTCGCACGGGGTCTGCGGCAGGCTGGCCAGGAAGTGGCGGGTATTCTCAATGGCGCCGGGGTAAACCACGTCGTTCGGCACCTTGTATGGCGAACCATCCGGTGTTCCCGGCCGGTCGCCCGCCAGCAACAGGGTCGCTTCCGCCGGGTACATAGTAACGGCGGAAAAAAGGTGCCCCGGCCGCGACTGGCTGCGGACCAGAATACCCAAACGCTCAAGCGCCGGCACCGCCCCGGCAGGCAGCATGGATTCCAACACCGCCTCCGGCACGAATTCGCCATCGAGCACCAGACGGATGATGGCGTCGACCGGGTACTCGATTTCGGCAGCCGTCTTGCGGCCGTCGCATTTGGGTTCAAAATCCACAATGGACGGGATCTCCAGGCGCCGGCAGATCCCCTCGTTGTGGAAACCCGAAGCCCGCAGGGTTTCGCGCAGAATCGCGAAATCTTCCTCCGTTCCCAGTTGGGGCAACAGCAAATGGAGCGGATGGGGAGCCGGTGAGGTCGAAGCCATCTGCTGAGAATACCACCGGCGGCCTGATGCTTCGCTAGCGGGGCGGCATCGGGACGCGGAGCTACACTCTATACTTATGCCTTCGCCCTACGATCGGATACTCTACGCCGGCCTTCCGTTCAGCCAGACCCATCCCGACCGTCTCGCCAGCCTGGCCACCTTGTTCGGCATGCAGCCGGCGCCCATTGAGCATTGCCGCGTCCTGGAGCTGGCATGCGCCAATGGAGGCAACCTGATCCCCATGGCGTGCGACCTTCCCGACAGCCAGTTCGTGGGCATCGATATCGCGCTGACAGGGATTCAGAACGGGCGCGATGAGATTGCCGATCTCGGCTTGACTAATATCCGGCTTGAGCATATGGACATCATGGATGCCGGCCCGGGCCTTGGTACGTTTGACTACATCATTGCCCATGGTCTCTATTCGTGGGTGCCGGAGCAGGTGCGTGACAAGCTGCTGGCCATTGCCAAGGCCAACCTCGCGCCCGAAGGCGTCGCCTATATCAGTTACAATGCGCTTCCCGGCTGCCGCGTACGCGAAATGTTCCGCGATATGCTGCTGTTTCACGTGCGCGGTCTTAGCGAGCCTGAGGCGCGCGTCGAAGGTGCCAGAGAGTTCCTGGAGTGCGTGGTGGCGTCGCAGGATGCTCAGGGCCCGGCGGGTATGTTTCTGAAATCCGAGGCGCAGTGCCTGATCGATAAGAGGCCGGATGTCCTCTTTCACGACGAACTGGCGGAAACTTATCATGCGGTCTTTTTCCACGACTTTGTGGCCCACGCTTCTCGTCACGGTTTGCAGTTCCTTTCCGAAGCCGCTTACGTGGATATGCAGGAGCGTGATATCCCCGGGCCCGTGGTAGCTCAGGCGGAACGATTTTCCGGCGGCAATCGGATCCTTCGCGATCAGTATTTCGACTTTTTCAAGGGCAGGACGTTCCGCCAGACACTGCTTTGCCATGCCGGAATCGCAGTGCCGGATCAGCCCCAGGTGGACCGTGTGCGGCGCCTTTCTGCTGCCTCGCAGGCCCAGCCTGTCTCCGCGGAGCCCGACCTTGGCGCCGGAGTTGTGGAGGAGTTCCGCGGAGTTCGGGGCGCGGCTGTGAAAACGGCGCACCCGCTGGTCAAAGCTACCATGACGCTGCTGGGCAAGGTATGGCCGGAAGCCATGCCGTTCGAACGTCTGCTGGCATCGGCGGGCCAGTTAATAGCCGAGCAGCCGAACGCGGACGATCTGGCCGGTATCCTGCTGGTTACATACGCGGCAGGCCTGATAGAGCTCCACTCCAGGCCTCCGCGTTGTGTGTCCAAGGTCAGCCGCTTCCCGGCCGTGACAGACCTTGCCCGATGGCGGGCGTCGCACGAGAAGCTGATCGTGACTGCCCGCCACGCGTTGGTAGAGGCCAGCGGAGAGACCGAACGCCGCCTGGTCGCGCTGCTCGATGGCACGCACGACCTGGCCGCATTGACGCGGGAGATGGCAGCCATTCTGAGCAAGCCTGAGGAGACAGTGGCCAAAGAGATTGAGGGAAACCTGGTCACGCTTGCCAGACTCGGTTTGCTGGTCGCCTGAGAAGTGCAGGAGAAACGCGGGGGAGTGCGGGGGAGTTGGATTAGCGCTCCGGTTCTGTTACTGTGATTCCAAATGAAGCGTCTCCAACCGGTGATCTGGACCAAAGGCACATTCCTGAGTCCCCAGCACCTACAACTTCAGGACCGCTTCCTCGAAAATCTCCTGCAATTTCACCTGGAGAGTCTGTCGTTCCGGCCCTGGGGCTTCAGCCAACTGCAGATCAGCCAGGAGGGCCTGGCGGCTGGTTGGTTCGGCATTTCAAGCGCCTCGGGCATTCTGCCGGATGGCCTGCTTTTCGATATTCCGGGCTCCGATTCCGCTCCCCAGCACAAGATTCTGGCCGATTATTTCGACGCCGACCAGAATACCCTCGAAGTCTACCTGGCGGTTCCACAATACCGCGAGCGCGGCCTTAATATAGCTACTTCGCAGCGCGAAAGCGGAGCCCGCTATACGGCGGAGATCGAACTCTTCCGCGACGAAAACACCGGACTTTCGGAAAAGCCCGTGCAGATTGCGCGCAAGAACCTGCGCCTGCTGGCCGAGGGCGAAGCCCGTGACGGCTTCTCCACACTTTGCGCGGCCCGCGTGAAGCGCAGCCCGGCCGGCACGTTTCAGCTGGATCCGCGCTTCGTGCCGCCGCTGCTCGATTTTCGCGCGAACGACTATCTCTCGGCCATTGCACGGCGGTTAGTGGAGATCCTTTCGGCGCGATCCAGTTCCATCGCCGGCCTGCGCCGCCAGAAGAATCAGAGCCTGGCCGATTTCACCGCTGCCGATATCGCCAATTTCTGGCTGCTCTACAGCATCAATACGGCTTTCCCGGATTTTCGGCACCTGTTTGAAACCCGCGGCGGCCATCCCGAGACGCTCTTCTCATCCATGCTGACGCTGGCGGGCGCGCTCACCACGTTCTCATCCAAAATCCATCCGCGCGACCTGCCGATTTACGATCATGAGGACCTTGGCGCCTGCTTTACCGACCTGGACGAAAAGCTGCGCATCCTGCTGGAGACCGTGGTACCGAGCAACTTCGTCTCGCTGCCGCTGAAACTGGTGCAGCCTTCCATCTACGCCGCGTCCATCGACAACGACAAGTATCTGGTCAACACCAAGATGTATCTGGCGGTAAATGCGGAGGCCAGCCAGGCTGAGATCGTCGGCCGGGCTCCGCAACTGGTCAAGGTCTGCTCGGCCAATCACATTGAACATCTGGTGCGGCAGGCGCTGCCGGGGGTTGCGCTAACTTACGTAGCGTCGCCACCCAGCGCTATCCCGCTTAAACTCAACTTTCAATACTTCAGCCTCAACCAATCCGGCGTGGCATGGGAAGCCATCCAGCGCGCGCGCAATCTAGCGGCGTACGTTCCCGGCGATTTGCCCAATCCCGAGTTGGAACTGATTATCCTGCTGCCGCAAGCCGGATAGGCCCAGTTGCGGGCGTCCTCACAATGGACACATATCTGTTAAAGGAAACAGCCTAAGGCGGATTATGAAAAACAAGAAGCAAGGCCCAGAGAAGGCGCTCAAAGGCAAAGCCGGAGAGCTTCACCAGACCGCGACCGGCGACGTGCCGATTCTTACAACCCAGCAGGGCACTCCCGTTTCCGACGATCAGAATTCGCTGAGAATCGGCGCGCGAGGTCCCGCCGCCCTCGAAGATATTCACCTCCGCGACAATAAAGGCTCGGCCGATCTGGCGCGCGATGTGCGCGGTTTCGCCCAGTAAAGTTCTACACTCAACAAGGCAACTGGGATATCCTCGGCAACAACATTCCGGTGTTCTTTATCCAACACGCCATCAAGTTCCAAGACCTGGACGAAGGATGTATCGAACTCTCCGGACCCAAGAGTGCCGCAGAGTTTGTGGCAGCCTGCCGGAAGCTTCGCCTGTGGAAGAGGGGGAACTGGTGGTCACCGCTTAAAGGAAGCCTACTGGCCTGGTATTACTCCGAAGACGGCAGGCCAGGAGGCCTATCCTGCATCCTTCAGCGCCAAAATTGCATCCAGCGGGACACCGGTCCTGCGCCCTTCCACGGCTCCAAATCCCACGCTCCGCAGCAGCCGCACATACTGGCTCAGGCTGCGCTCTTTGCCCTCCGTGCAAATCAGCATGTTGAGAGACTGCATGTTGCCCGGAACCGGCCCGACGCCGTCTTCTTCGAGGTGTTTCTCCGCCACCAGCAGGCCACCGCCCGCAGGCAGTCGCTCGAAGATGCGCGATAGCAGCCGGCCGCACTGCTCGTCATTCCAATCGTGCAGAATCTGTCCCACGGAGTAGAGGTCCGCGGGGGGCAGTTCATCCTTGAAGAAATCGCCGGCCAGAACTTCGATCCGGTCCCGCGCCGGCGACCGCGCTACCTCTTCCCGCGCTACGTCCGTGACAAGAGGCAGATCAAAGACCGTGCCGTACAGTTGCGAGTAATGCTCGCACGCCGCAATTATCAGATGGCCGGTGGCGCTTCCCAGGTCGACCATGCGGCGGAAGCGGCCCAGGTCGAATGCCGTAACCACCTTGGGCGACGTCAACCGGCCGAAGCCGTGCATGCCGCGCAGGAAATCCCGCATGGCGTCGAAGGTGCGGAAGAAGTGGCTGAAGATGGGTCCTTCGAGGCCAAAGGTCTGCGTCCAACGGTGCGAGCCTTCGCGCACGGCATCGGCCAGGTTATTCCACAACGGGTACAGGGCGGCGTCCGAATAGCGAACGTATCCGTAGAGCGTGTCCGGGCTCCCGGCGCGAAGGTAGGTATCGGCCACGGGATGGTTTTCGTAAACGCCGTCGGCTTTGCGCAGCAGGCCCAGAGCGGTACAGGCATCCAGCAGCCGTTCGGTGGCATCGGCATTCGCGCCCGACCGGACCGCCAGTTCCGCCGCGGAGGCGGGCGCCTCGTGCAGGAAATCGAAGATCCCCATGGATGCCGCGGCAAACATAGTCTTGGATCTGCGGAAGGCCTGGATCAGGTCGATGACGGGAGTAGGATCGGGAAGACTCATGACTGGTTGAAGTGGTGCTCTCGGAAATGATCGTAACCCAGCGGCTCAAGCGGCGCGCCGTCTAGTCGCACTGCACCCTTACGCCCTTTGCGCATGGTACCAATTCGCGTAAGAGGCAGGCCTTCGAAATCCACCGGCACGGCGGCCCGGTCGGCCACGGTGAAGAGAAGTTCGTAGTCCTCGCCTCCGTGCAGGGCCTGTTCGAGGGTGGCGCGCGGATACAGCGGGGGCTTTCCAATCTCGGCTATCAACCCGGAGGCCAGGCACAGGCGATGGAGGTCGATCGACAGGCCGTCGCTCAAATCCATGGCCGCTGTGGCGTGCAAGCGTTGGCGCAGAAACTTTCCCAGGGCGAGCCGCGGTTGGGGCCGGGTGTGCCGCTGCCAAGCCTTACTCCGGCCGGCTTTACCCCGGCTGCTGGAAAGACCCAGCGCCGAGCCGCCAAGCGCACCGGAGACGTAAATGCCGTCGCCCGCCCGCGCGCCATCGCGACGCAAAGCCTGGCCGCGAGGAACCGCGCCACAGACCACGATGTCTGCCATCACCCGGTCGCTATGCGCCAAATCGCCGCCCATCAGCGTTGCGCCGGCCGACTGCGCCAGAGCTAGCAGCCCGCTGTAAAAGCTATCCAGCCATCGGGTATCCGCCCACGGCGCCAGCGCCAGTGAGAGCAGACAAAACCGCGGTTCCCCACCCATGGCCGCGATGTCGCTCAAGCCGCGCGCCAGACACTTCCAGCCGACGTCCTCAGCCGTGTGCGTTTCCCTGAGAAAATGCGCGCCTTCAATCAACATGTCGGTGGTGAATAGCAGGTCTTCGGTGGAACCGCGCGGCCGGAAGATAGCGCAATCGTCGCCAATTCCGAGAACCAGACCGTTTGTGCAGGTAAAGAAACCCGCCCGCGGAGACGCTCGACTATGTCCTGTTCACTCCTGCCAGGGTTTACCATACTAGCGTCATCTGAGAATAGCGTATGCAGTTGCAACCAGGCCTATAGCCTTGTGGTCTGCATATCCATGATTACGATGCGCCGGGGTCATCTTGACAACGGCGTCGTAAGTACTATCACGGAATGGCTTCCCTACCCACCGCCATGTTCAACTGTCCCGCGGCGGTCAGATACGCCCCCACAAGATTGATGTACGCCACTTCCGTCGCGCGGTAGTCTCTCTGGGCGTCCAGGTAATCCACCAGCGCCGCCTGTCCGCGCTGGTAGGAAAATGATATCGTGTCGCGAATGCGTTTCGCCGTTTCCAAATAGCCATCCGCAGCCGTGTACGGCTGTAACAGGCTCACCGAGCTTAGCAGCGTGAAGTATGCGGAATCCACATCGTTGAACACCTGCGCCTGCGCCGCGTCTTTCTGCCGCGCGGCATGCGCGATGTCGATCTCGGTCCGCGCTTTCTCTCCCTGGTTCTTGTCGAAAATCCGCAGCGGGATGTTGACGCTTACACCCACGTAAAGCGGGATCGGCGGATTGCGCGCGAAATCCACTCCGAAGGTGGGATCGGTAGAACCGTTGGCCACCGCAAGCTTGTGGTCGGTGCCGGCTTTTTCCACCGCCTGAAGAGCCGCCCGCAAGTCCGGGCGCGCCGCCAGTGCAATCGTATGAAAATCGTCCAGCGGCTGAATCCGCTCTTGAAACTGGAACGGACCGGTGACATCGAACTGGTCCACCGGGGTGCGGTCGTTCAGCAGCATCAGCATCGTGATTTTCGCAGTCCGCGTGTTTACCAGCGCCGTCTGGAAATCCGATTCGTACTGCACCCGCTGCAGCGCGATGCGGTCCAGGTCCACGCGCGCGATGTCGCCGGACTTGTAGCGGTCGCGGTTGATAGCCAGTTCCTTATCGAAATAATCCAGGTTCTCTTTGGCGTTGGCCAGCAGTGCCTTGGCCTGCAGCGTCTGCACAAAGGCGCTGCGCAGGTTGAACAGGAGGTTGCGCTCCAGGTCCAGTTGCTGCGATTCCGCGATCGCCGTTCCCTGCTGCGCGCTCTCGAGACGCAGTTCGCGCTTGTGCTGCCGCTCGTGCAGATAGTCGAATGCCACCAGGGGCAGGGCCAGCCCGAACGGACGATACGGGTTGCCGTTGAACGGCTGGAGTTGGTCCAGCGTAAAGGTCAAGTTGGGATTCGGACGCAGATAGGCCGTGGTCTCAGAAGCCTTCGATTCCTGAATGTTGAGCAGCCCGGCGCGCAGGTTGGGGTTCGCCGCCCGGAACTTATCCACCACCTGCTGCCAGGTGAGCGCCGTTTGCGCTGCCACGCCGCCTGCTATGCAAAGGCCCACACACACATACCGGATGATGCACCGCATTTTTCTCGCCTGCCTCTTTTTAAACCTGCAACCTATCGTCGTCGCGCGCCACCAGCGCATAAAGCACCGGCGACAGAAAAATCGATAGCAGCAGCCGCGAAGCCAGTCCCGCCACAATCACAATGGCGAACGGCTTCTGTGAGTCGCTGCCGATTCCCGTGGACATCGCCGCCGGCAGCAGTCCGAAACAGGCCACCAACGCGGTCATCATGATAGGCCGCAGCCGCAGCAGGGATGCCTCCAGCGTGGCCGTGGGGATGTCCCGGCCTTCCAAGCGCAGCTTGTTGATGAAGGAGTACAGAATCACGCTGGTCTGCACCGCCACCCCCATCAATGCCACAAACCCCAGCATGGACGAGACGCTGAAATTAGTGTGCGTGAGGTAAAGCGCCAGCAGGCCGCCCACCGGTTCGGTCACCAGCACGCTGAAGAAAATAATCAACGGGAATTTCAGATTTCCGTACAGCGCGAAAAGAATCAGAAGAATCAACAGCACCGTCAGCGGCAGAATGATCTTCATCTGCTCCTGCGATGCCAGGTACTCTTTGTATTCCCCGCCCCAATCGAACTTATAGCCGATGGGCAGCTTCACCGCGGCATCCACTTTGCGCCGCGCCTCGCCCACAGCGCTGGCCAGGTCGCGCCCCTCCACACTGAATTGCACCCCGATGTAGCGCGAGTTCGATTCGCGATAAATGAACGACGCGCCGTTCTCCACGCGAATGTCGCAAAACTGGCTCAGCGGCAGATACTGGCCGTCGGGCGTGGCAATCAACAGGTTCCGGATGGCGTTCTCGTCGCTGCGAAACGGCTCCTGCATGCGCACAATCAGGTCGAACTGCCGCTCCCCCTGAATCACCTGCGTGGCCGCGGTGCCGCCCATCGCCGTCTCCACCAGCGTGTTCACGTCGCTCACGTTCAATCCATACCGCGCCAGCTTCGCCCGGTCCGGAGTGATGGCCAGGCTTGGCTGGCCCAGTTCCCGAACCACCGTAATCTCCGCGATGCCTGGTATCTTCGAGAGAATGTTCTTGACCTGGTACGCCTTACTTTCCAGCGTCGCCAGGTCCTGGCCGAAAATCTTCACCGCCAGCGCGCTCTTCAGCCCGGTCTCGGCCTCGTCCACCGCGTCCTCGGCCGGCTGCGTGTAATTGAAAATGACCCCCGGAAACGATGCCAGCTTCTTCTGTACTTCCTCGATCAGTTTCGGTTTGGTCTCGCCCTTCCAGGACCGGTCCGAATAAGGCTTCAGCCCCACGTAAAATTCGTTGTTAAAGAAACCGGTGGGATCGGTGCCGTCGTCCGGCCGCCCCAGTTCGTTGGCAACCGTGGTGACCTGCGGAAAGCTCAGCAGGATATTGCGAATCTGCGGCGAGAGCCTGGAAGCCTCTTCAAAGGAAATGGTGTACGGAGTGGTCGCCCGCACCCATAACGCGCCTTCGTCCAGGTGCGGCATAAACTCGCCGCCGATCAACGGAATCAGCAGCAGCGAGGACCCGAAGATCGCCAGAACAATCGCCACAGTGACCAACCGGTTGCGCAGGCACCAACCCAGCATCCGGCCGTATCCGCCGCGAATCCATTCATACACCACCATACGCGGCTCATGAATGTGCCGGCGCAGGAAGTACGAGCACAGCACCGGCAGCAGGGTCAACGCGCACAGCAGCGACCCCAGCAGCGCGAACGACATGGTGTCGGCCATGGGCTGGAACAGCCGCCCCGAAGGCCCGGTCAGCACGTAGATGGGAAGGTATCCGGCAATAATCACGGCGATGGCGTAGAAGATGGGCCGCTCCACGTCATGCGCGGCGGAGCGGATCACGTCGATCACGTTGAGGTCGTGATCGCCATGGTGCGCCGCCAGTTCGCGGAAGATATTCTCCACCATCACCACCGCGCCATCCACGATGATGCCGAAATCGATGGCGCCGATGGAGAGCAGGTTGGCCGGAATGTGCCGCCAGTCCAGGCAGATGAACGAAAACAAGAGCGCAAACGGAATGGTGGCCGCCACAATCAGCGCCGTTCGCACACTGAACAGGAAAGCGCCCAGAATCACCAGCACCAGCAGCATGCCGCGCAGCAGGTTGTCTTCCACCGTCTTGGTGGTCTCCTCCACCAGGCCTTGGCGGTCGTAATACGGGACCACCTTCACGTCCGGCGGCAGCACGTGCTCATTCAGTTCCTTGGTCATGGCCTCAACGCGCCGCAGAATCACCTGCGCCTGCTCGCCCACGCGCATCAGGATCACGCCTTCCACGGCCTCGTCCTGCTTCATGAATCCGAACTGGCCCAGGCGCGGCGCGTAGCCGATCTGCACTTTCGCAATGTCCTTCACGTAGACCGGAATGCCGCCCTTCTGCTGCAGCACGATGTTGCCGATATCCTCCGTGTCGCGCACCAGGCCCAGCCCGCGGATGTAATAAAACTGTCCACCCTGCGAATAAAAGCCGCCGCCCGCGTTGGCATTGTTGTTCCCCAGCTGCTGCACCACTTGGGCCACGTTGATGCCGTAAGCGAACAGCTTGTTGGGGTCCAGCAGCACCTGGTATTGCATGGTAGTGCCGCCGAAGCCGGAATCGTCCGCCACTCCCTGAATGGAACGGTAGTGCCGCTCCAGCACCCAGTCCTCGATAATCTTCAGATCCTGCGGCGAACGGTCCGTGCTCTGTAAAACGTACCGGTATATTAAACCGCTGGGGCTGAACAAGGGTGAGATTGAAGGCGTCAGCCCGGACGGCAGCGAAGCATTTCCCACCCGCTCAAAAGCCTGTTCCCGCACGAAGTACGGGTTTGAGCCGTACTCGAAGTTCATCTGCACCGAAGACAGTCCGTACAGCGAGATGGAACGTAGCGAATCCAGTTGCGGAATGCCGTTCATCTCGATCTCGAGCGGAATCGTTACCAGCCGTTCGAGCTCTTCGGCCGCGTGTCCCGGCCACTGCGTGATGATCTCCACGTGCGGCGGGGAAAGGTCCGGATAGGCGTCGATGGGCAGCTTCTGAAACGAGATCGCGCCATAGATCATCAGGGCCACGGAGGCGATCACAATCAGGAACCGCTGCGCGAGTGCGAAGGAGACTAGTTTCGCGATCATTCTCTTTGCGCCTTATTTAATGGTGTTGGCGAACTGCAGGAACAGGCTGCCGTCTGAGACCACGGTCTCGCCCTCATGCAGGCCGCCAGAGATCGCCACCAGCCCGTCCTGTTGCCCGGCGGTCGAGACGCCGCGCTGCGCGAACTTGCCCGGTTCCGACTGTACGTAGACAATGGGTTCGTTCTTGTCGTCGCGCAGCAGCGCCCCCACCGGCACTACCAGCATGTGGTTTCGCAGCCCGGTATGCACCACCGCATCCACAAACATATCTTTCTTCAGCAGCCCGCCCGGATTCTGCGTCACGATGCGAACCGCCGTGGTGCGCGTGTCCGGGTCAACGGAAGATCCGATGTAGGAAACCGAGCCGCGGAACCCGCGATTGAACGAGGCGTTGGTTTCATCGACGGGGTCTCCGCTCTTCACCGAAGGCAAATCGCGATCGAAGATATGGCCCTGCACCCACACTGTAGAAATGTCGCTGATGGCAAAGCAGACCGTCTGGCCCGCCTGAACCAACTGGCCCGGCGAGACCAGCTTCTGCACGATCACCCCGGCAATCGGCGAGCGCACCGCCAGTTCGGTATTGACCGGCGATCCCTGCTTCTCGGCCACATCGATGTCCTGGCTGGTGATGCCGAAGATGCGCAGCGCCTGCAAGCTGTTCTGCACGTCGGTGGTGGCGTCGTTGTAATCCGCCTCGCTACCCTGAAAATCCTTGCCGGCGATCGCGCCGCGATCCAGCAGTTCCTTCATGCGGTCCACAATTCGCTTGTTGTAGGCTTCGCGGTTGCGCGCCTTGCGGTAGACGGAAATGGCGTTGGCCACGTCGGGGCTGGAGACATACATCAGCGGCTGATCTTTTTGGACCGGCGTTCCGAGGTCCGCCATAATCCGCGTAATCGGGCCGTTCACCTGCGTGATCGCCTGGGTGGTGTGATCCGCATCCCAGTCCACCGTGCCGGTGGTGTGAATGGACACCGGCCAGTTGATTGCCCGCACCTGCGTGGTCTTCAAGCGGGCCAGTTGATCCGGTGGCACGCTGAAGAGTCCGGGCTGTACGTTCTGCGCCTCTTCGGAGGGCTTGTACTCCGTTGGTTGTGTCTTACGGCAGGCCGGCGCCAGCCAAGCCAGAGCCAATGCCAGAGATAGCGGCAATAGCCGCCTGCGACAGCACACGATTTCAGCCGTCATGACGAAATGCTTCTCCTGATTCCGCTTTGAAAAAACGCGTTGGTCCAGCGCCGGATTACCGGTGCGGACCGCCGCTTTCATTTTGGGAAGGAGCTAAACGGCGGGAGGAGCCCGTGAGGGACTGGGGACCAGCCGGACATCCGAAGTGGTTTCGAAGCGCGCCTGCGGAGCCAGCCATACTACCTGAAAAAGCGGCGCCATCGCCGCCGCAACGCTGGTTTGCAGAAATGGCAGAGGCCCCACGTGGCAGAGCAGGCAGCAATGATCTGGAGAATGATGCGATTCGCTTTGTGCCGAGAGCGCCGAATACTGCGCCACCATAGTCACGCACAACAGGAGCAGGACAACCAAAAGCCTCCTGTCGCAGTGAATCTGGCGCATCATGATTTACAGGTCTGTCCCAGTTGCGGCGCAGTTACATTATAAGGTTGCGGCGCACTTACAGTATAATTCACGTACCTTGAAACGCTAAGGTTACCAGATCCAGACGCCTGGTGCTGGCGTCCGGAGTCAATCCCGCGTCTACGGCTCAATCACAACCTGCACCCGATTGCTTTCCGAACCGTCGGCGCTGATATACAATTCCGACACCCCGGCATTGTTGATTGCGGGCAGTTGCACTTCGATCAGATAGAAACCGATGTAGCCCGGTGCCAGCGTGGCCCCCGTCACGGGTATCGCGGTGCCATTCAGATATGCCCGGACCGACGCCACTACCTCCGGCGGATTGTCCAGCCCCGCCGCCAGGCCGGTTGGCCAATCCGGCCGCACCTTGCCCAATCCGGTCGCAAAAATCTGAACCCGCGCATTGGAATGGGCCGCATTGTGTACGTCCAGAAGCAATCCGCTTTCGGCATCCTGCAGCATAGGTGCACCATCCCGGCTAACAAAAATTGCCGGTGACACGGGCTGCAGTTGAAGCCCGACCGGCACTCTGCCGCCGGCCGTTTGCAAGGCCAGAATTACGCTCGGCCCTACGGCATCGAACGGAACCTGAATCTGGGAAGCGTCGTCCGCCGCCGCCAGCACCGGGAAATCCAGGTTGCCGCCGCGTGCCGCGCTTACGCGGCCGCCAATCACGCTCAGCAGCGATCCGGGCGCCGCCGGGCGCTGGCTGAAATCGGCGGCGTTCACAACTCGCAGGCTATTGGCCCTGTGCGGGGCCGCAGTCGCATATACGCCATAGCCATCCAATGCCGCATATAGTTGAACACCAGCCGCGTCCAGTTTCACATCGGTGGCAGCGGCTCCCGGCGGCAGGTGGTCGGAGAGGCTGATCCACTTGATCAGGGGCGAGCCGGCATTATCCAGATCGGCATGGGCCCAGAAAACTCCTTTGTCGGTGGCCACGTAGACAGCGCCCGACGCGCGCTCGCCGACCACCGCGTGGGCCGGAGCCGTGGGCAGATTCGAATCCAAGGCGTCCCAGAAGTTGCCGCCGTTAGTGGTGCGCAGCACATGGGGACCACTCGCGCCGCCGAGGGCCGCCAGCGCCGTCTGCGGCCGCGTGGGATCCACAAAAATGCGCTCTACCATGCCGCCGGCATCGGTCGCCGTCAGGCGGAAGCTGGCGCCATTGTCGATTGAAACCCAGATGTGGCCGTCTGTCGCACCCGCATAGATGGTTCCTTCAGCCTGGCCGTAGGACACGATCTTGACGCCGATTTTGGTAGAAAACTGCTGCAGTATTGAAGACTGCCTGGCGGCATCATTCTCGAAGCGCCCGTCGGAGTGTGCCGCAGCCGGAAGCCAGACCGAGCCGCCTGGAGGCAGCTCCAGCACGCCCAGACTTTCCGACTCAACCCGCGTCCCGGCAGTCCCGCTGGGCGTGGACAGAATGCGCTTCACCGCAAGATTCGGCAGAAATTGATTCAGCCCCGCCCATGAAAGTCCGCGATCCATTGACCGCCAGACGCCATAATCGTTGGCCACCACCAGCTGGTCCGGGTTCGCCGGCGAGACGGCCACGCTTCGTTGAACGCCGCCGATCACAGATTGCGATTTGAAGCCCGTGAGATTCGCCCAGGTATGGCCCTCGTCGTCGGACCGCATCAACTGGCGGCCCATGGAATACAACGAGCGCGACATGGCGACGACGCGCGCGCCCGGCTCTGGTAACCGTACCGGCTGGCCGGCTGCGGGCTCCGAGGGTTCCACGCCAGACCCCGTAATCGCCGCGGCCGGCGCCCAGGTTTCGAAATCGACCGTGTGGAAGACCTTGCCGGAGCGCGTGCGCGCGAATAACTCCCCGTCACCATTGAACCAGACTTTATCCACCGGGCCGGTTGCCGGGGACGCCAGCATCAGTTCTACCGCGGAAGTCCCCACCTTCCGCCAGTTGGCGCCGGTCTGGGCGTTGGCGGGCAAAAACGGGACCAGCGAAAGCACGACCAGCGAAACCGGTCCGAGCGAAACCAGCCCGCGCAGCAAGGCGAAGCGGAGGGGCCAATGGAGTGTTCCCTTATGACACACAGTTGCTACTCATTCTACCCTATTTCGGTCTGAGCCATCTGAATCAAACTGCTGAATTCAGGCGCTTTGTGATTAAATTTTAATCCCGGTCAGCTATTTGCTAAGCAGGTTTGGTGCTAGACTAGGCTGAGTTTGTTCCAGCACCGGGTACGAGTACGAGACGGCCGAGTCTGGAAAAGGTGATAATGCTCCGGCGCTTCACGCGGTCAGTGCACACGCTGCTTCTGGCGGCCACGTTAGTGGTGTGCCTGACACCGTTGCAGGCCCAGGAGATGGCAGCGGCGAGAGTGGTGGCGCTAATTGGCGATGTTTCATGCCTCAGAGAAGGACCAGGCAGCAACAAGTGGGCACTGAACGAGGGCCAAAGCATCCAGGCAAGGTGGATCGTCAAGACTGGGAAGGACGGCTACGCCAAGTTCCGGGTTTCCGACGGCAGTACGATTGAGGTTTTCGCCGATTCTGAATTCACCTTCCGCCAGGACCCCGGTAACTGGACCCACCTGCTGAACATCTGGATTGGCCACGTCAAGGTCATGATCCAGCATCTTCCGGGCGTCGCCAATCCTAATAATGTGACCAGCCCCACGGCCGTGATCTCCGTTCGGGGCACCGTATTCGAAGTCATCGTCGAAGACCCGGACGGCACCACTTTCGTAAGCGTTGAGGAAGGGTTGGTACAGGTGCATCATCGTATGCAGCCCGGGCCCGACAAGAACCTCAACCCGGGTGACTCCGTGCGTGTCTTTCCGAATCAACCCCTGGCTAAAGTCGTCGACCACGGTAACATTCTCATCCAGGCCGTGAAGCGGATGGAACAGGCAATTTACGACGGGCTGCTGCAGCGCGGCATCCCCGGCGGCGCAGGCTCGCCCGGCTCGATACCCACAACGACGGGCGGCGCTCAAGGCGACAAGGGAAAGAATAAGGGGGGATCGTCAGGCGGGTCGCCGGCTCCTCCCGGCAGCGCGCCGGCTCCCCCCGGCGGCGCACCGCCACCACCTCCCCCCGGCGGCGGCAACTAGATTTTGGTTTTCCGCGACAGCTGTTTTTACTCGGGTTTTACCCGGGCATCCAGGTTTGGGCGATCCCGCACGTTGGGATCGCCTGGATCTTACCCGTGCTAGATTGAAAAAGTGCGGATGACTATTTTGGTCTGCGCCGCGGCGTTGTTTGCCAAAGCTCAGTTTGCTCAGGCGCCACAACCGTCAGCGGCCGGTTTGGAACCGGCTTGGGACATGGCCCCGGTCTTGTCTGCAATCGGCGACCACGCCGCGCGGCTGTTGCCCGTCCTGGCTACCGTCGATATGAAAGCGTGGGTGGCAAAGGGCGCTTCGGCAACCTATGCGGACCAGTTGCAGTCCAGCAAAGACCAGGCCAAGGCCTTGGCCGATGGCGCTCATGCGCTGGCGCGGAATCCCGAAAAGCTGTCGGGCTCGCTCGAACTCTTCTTCCGCATCGAAGGTTTGGACACTATGCTGGCGTCGCTCGAAGACGGGCTGCGCAAATATCAGGGCCCGCAAGCGGCACAGGAACTGGCCAGTGTGGCGGCGGAGGGCGGCGCCAACCGCGAGAGGCTGCGCAGATACATCATTAATCTGGCCGCGCAACGCGAACAACAGTTTGAGGTGATGGACCGCGAAGCCCAGCGCTGCCGCGGCATCCTGGCGCAACCCGTCCCGTCTAAAACATCAGGAAGGAAGAAATAAGACCGCCATGCCGTTCACCTGCAGCATCTGTGGAGAGGGATCTACGCACATCTGTGCCCGTTGCACGAAAGACGCATGCGATAACCATCTCTGCGAAAAATGCCTGCGATGCAGCGACTGCTGCGAGTGCGAGGTCACCCTGTCTAAATCCACTGCTGAGCCAGCCCGTCCGGTAGTGCGCGCCGCCGCTGTGGTGGAGGCGGAATTGCCGGAATTGGAACCGGAGCCCGAACCGCGGCTACCGGAGCCCGATCCGGACCCGGTACCGACGCCGGACGAACCAGGGCCGGTAGCGCCCTAGGGGACAGGTACCACTCCCTCACGATCGCGGCTCTGACTGGAGGCGCGACGGTTTTCTATGCGGGCTTGGGATAAGCCGCCTCTACCTGCTTGCGAACAAACTCCAGGTCGCGCCGGATGGCGGCGATGTCATTTTTCGGCTGATACACCATGGAAACCGAGATCGGGCCCACGTAGCGCACCCGCGCCAGGGCTGCGAAGAACGCCGTCCAATCCACCATGCCCTCGCCCAATGGGCACCCGGTGGCCGTCCACGCGCCGGAGGCGTCCTTGGCCCAGTAGAAATCCTTCACCGTGACGGCCTTGATGCGCGCCAGGGCCAGGCGCAACGTCAGAGCACAGCCATCGGTGCCGCCTTGCTGGGTGGCGTAGCCGGGGTCGAAGTCATAGCCAACCCACCGCGGATCCACGCCGCGAATCATCGTATTGGTATCCCAGATCGCGGAGCCGACAAAATCACCCGCCATGTTGTGTACGCACGTGGCAATATTGTAGGCCCGCGCCACTGAGGCCAGGGCCATCAGCTCGCGTTGCACTTCGCCGATGCGCGCGTCCGGGTCGGGCGCGTTGTTGTACTTCCAGTAGCCGGGCCGTATCAGCGGAACACCCATGAAGCCGGCGATCCCCATAATCTGCCGGCCGTTGGGGTCGGCGGCCGAAGTAACCGAAGTCGAGAGGATTGGAACGTCAAGTCCCACCCCATTGACGGCTTCGATGGCGCGCATCAGGTCCGCGCCGGCCTGTTCCGGTGGTACGTGGCCGCCAGGTTCCACCGACAGGTCGCAGCCGTCGAACCCGAGGTCGCGCAACACCATTCCCAGGTTGTCGTATTCCACCTTGGCAATCATTTTGGAATAAAGACAGATTGCGGGCGTGGTCCGGGGCTTGGAAGGCTGTTTAGCCTTGGTGCGGGGCGCTGCATCTTGCGCCGCCGCGCCCGCCGCCGTTACCGTTGCCGCCAAGAGTTGCCGCCTCGTCAGTGCCATTCCATTAGCCGGTGAAACCCACTGCCATTGTAATCCGAAGCTAGCCGCGCTTGCCCTTGGCTACGGTAGCCATAGCTTTCCTGATCACCGCCTCGCGATCGCCTTTTTCCCAACTCTTCTGAATCTCGGCATCCGGCATGCCTGCGATTCTCCCCACCAGTAGAAACGGCGGCAGCGCATAGCGCAGCGTGTTCCAGCGCGCCATTTCGGCCAGCGCCGCCAGCGCTCGCTCGCGCATCAAATCCAGTGCCCCCGGGTCGCCCTGGTCGGTCAGAACCACCAGCGCGTCGGCAGATTGAACCCGGTCGCTCAGTACGATCGAATTCAGCATCTCGACAAACCAGGTTGGCTGGATCCGGATACCCAGGTCCGGCTGCTTGGCGGCCAGCACCGCGACGGCCTTGAGCGATCTCACGGCATTGGCCCGAACAGCGTCATCAGCGTCCTGAAGAGCATACTGCAGGTCGTTGACGATAGCCGGTTTCCGCGGGGCGTAGCCGATCACGGCGGCCGCCGCCGCGCGTTCTTCAGGCTCCGAACCGCTGCGCAGCACATCGCGCAACAGGTCGTAGTGATCGGCCGCGAAACCCGCCAGATTTTCTTGCAGAGCCCGGGCAGCCGGGTCGGCCATCTTAGAATGGCCGGCGGTGAGATCCTCGGCCGTGTTACCAGCCTGAGCCGCCCGCTCCACCGCGGCCAGGAAGGCGTGGTACGTGTCCATGAGTTCCTGAGGCAGGACGGCGTTTCCGGCCGGCGCCGTACGGTAATCGAAGTGCGGCGACCCTTTCTCTTCGACTCCGATGAACAGGGTCACCGAAGCTCCCGAGCAACAAACCGCTTCTACGCGCGCCTGCACCACGCCGGACACTTCTTCGATACGCTCTTCCATGGCGCCCTTGGAGGGCGGCAGGGTAGCGCCGGCCTTCAACTCCAGGGCGCTCAAAATCTTGTCCGGGGCGGTTTTGCGCAGACCGTAGAAATTGATATCGCCGATGTGGACTTGCTGGCGTTGGTCCGGCGCCTGGGCGGATGCTCCGATTGCCGCGCACACCAATGCTATGAGTCTGAGAGTTCGCGACACAATACTAAGACGCGCGGCGTCCAAATCGGTTGCCGCCGGAACGGTGAGCCGCTGCTGAAATCTCAGGCCTGCTGCCTGGCGACCGGTCCGATTACGGGCAGCTCCACCATCTTTCCCTGGAATGCCGAAATGATCATGTAAAGCCAAAGTATAAAGAAGCACAGCCCAAGAACCGGAGAGAGCATGAGGCTCAGCCACAGGCCGAGAATGCGGCCCAGAATGGCAAACGCAAACCCGCACACGATCCAGAGCGCAAACATCGCCACGTGCATAAAAATGGACTGAAACGCATGAAAGCGAACGGTCTTGTTCCGGTTATAGGGAGCGATCACCAGGAACAGAATGGCAGCGATCAGCACGTATGACAAGGCGGATGCCACGTTATCCGTCATCCCGGCCGGAGCCGCGGGCGCCCCGGCGTAGGCGCCGGGGGGCGGTCCAACAGGCGCCGCGCCCGGTTGCGAAGCGGCGCCGGCGGGCGCGCCGCAGCGGGCACAGAACTTTCCCTCAACTTGAGATCCGCAACTGGCACAAAACGGCATAGCATTCCTCCTCAGCGGGCACTACTTCTTGTCTGGTTCTCCAAAGATGTAGATCGTCTCGTCCGGGCGGGCTAACTTCAGGCGCCTGCGGATTTCCAGTTCCTGCTCGGCCGGGCTGTCGCTCAGGCGTTTGATGTGTTCTTTTTTGCGCTCCACCTCTCGCGCCAGGCCCGCATTGCGCTTTTCCATTTCGGAAATCTGGCGCTGCTTCTCCTGCCAGGCATGCATGCCTCTCGGGAAGGCGAAAAAAGCATAGGTCACCGCGCTTAGGAATACAATCACGTATGCGAATCGAGTGAGCGGCGCTTTCATACTACGTGGTGCCTGGAAGATAATATTAACATCGCTTGCCTGAAAGGCCTCGGCAAATTTTTGAAATGACCAACAAGATTGTCGTCCTCACCACTTGCGCGAACGAAAAGGAAGCCGAGAAACTGGCCCGCGCCCTCCTGGACGACCGACTCGCCGCCTGTGTGAACGTGATTCCGCGCATGCGCAGCTTATACCACTGGAAGGGAACCATCGAATCGGCCGATGAATGCCTGCTCCTGATCAAATCGTCGCGCGAGTTGTTCGAACCGTTGTCGACGGCCTTGCGGAAGCTGCACAGCTACGAAGTACCGGAACTGCTGGCGCTCCCCGTAGTGGACGGCGAGCCGAATTATCTCAACTGGCTGGAATCGAGCATTGGAAGCGGGACGCCATAGTGTACCAGCGATTACAATCAAATAGGAGCAATCAAATTAGGAGTAACATGGCGGAGGGTCTGGCCCTCGTGTTCGACATGGATGGCGTGATAGTCGATTCCAACCCCCTGCATCGCGAATCGTGGGCGCTGTTCAACAGCCGCTACGGCCTGGAAACTACAGAAGCCATGCATCAGCGAATGTACGGCAGGCGCAATGACGAGATTGTCCGGGACTTCTTCGGCGGTGAGCTTCCGTCCAACGAAGTGGCCGCCCGCGGGAAGGCCAAAGAACAGTTGTACCGGGAAATGGCTGCGGCGCGCGTGGAGGACATCTTGGTGCCGGGGATTCGCCAGTTTCTGGAGCGGCACAAAGAGACGCCCATGGGCCTGGCCAGCAACGCCGAGCCGGAGAACGTGGCGCTGGTGCTCGATCGGGCTGCCCTGCGCCCGTATTTCCAGGCAGTGGTAGATGGCCACCAGGTCCGGAACCCGAAGCCGCATCCGGATGTGTATCTTCGGGTGGCGGAGTTGTTGCAAGTCACTCCGGGCGACTGCATTGTCTTTGAGGATTCTTTCTCGGGAGTGGAAGCTGCCGTAGCGGCTGGAATGAGAGTTGTTGGCCTGAGTACTACTTATGATGACTTGCCTGGTACCCGGCTGACCATCGATAATTTCCTTAGCGCGGATCTGGATCCATGGCTACGATCTCAAGGCCGTACATCATGAGGTGCTTTCGTGGTCTGACCCTGAATGGTCTGACTCTGGGCGTGTTGCTGGCGCTCAGTGGTCTCCCTGCTGCCAGCCAGACCAGGATCTCGTTCGAGCAGCTGGAAAGCCGCAAACCTCCCGATTTCACACCGGCTTACGATGGCCAGAACGTGCTGATCCAAGGCGTGGTTTCGGCCAACGCCTATCACGTACCCGGCTTTACGCTCCTGCCGATTCAGGACGAGCGGGGCGGCGGTGTGCTTCAGGTATCCCAAGATGGCAAGCCGTTGTACGCATACCATCCGGGCGACGAACTGGAAGTGGAGGGCACCGTATCGTCGTTTTACGGAACGGTCACCGTGGTTCCCACGCGCCTGAAGTTATTAGGCCGCAAGAAACCGCCCTCCCCGATCGATGTGCCGGTTCAGGACTTGTCAGGCACCCGTTACATGGGAATGCTGGTCCGGATGATGGCCGGCCGGGTCACCGAGGCGAGCTACAACAGTGCCGGCGCGTATCTGATGGTCTCCTCCTCGGCGGGTCCTTATAAGATCTTCGTGCCGCAAGCGTTCGACAGGACGATGCCCAACATCGAGCGTTTTGCCAAGGGAGATACGGTAAGAGCAATCGGCATGGCGATGCAATACTGCGCGCAGCCTCCGTATAACCGCTGGTACGAACTGGTGGTGCGGGACACCTCGGACATTATAACCGTGAATCGCGATTGGTTCGTGCCGCCGGTTGTGATCGTGTCCGGGCTTGTCATACTGCTGCTGGTTGGCATCGCGCTGTGGGGCCGCGAGCGCCGGCTCCGCGTCCAGCGCAAACGCTTGCGCACGACTTACCAACTGGGCGAAGAAATTCTGGGAGCGTCGTCCGCCGAAACCATTCTCAAGCGAATCTCCGAAGCCTTGCCCGGAATTCTAAGCGTGACCCGGGTTCAATTGTATGTCTACAATCGGGGCGCGAAGACCCTGGATGCGGTGGTCGACGAAAACGGAGAGCCGCTCTCGATTTCGCTCTCAGCCCCTCCCGGCGGAACCCCTGCCGGAGCCGTGGCATGCTTTCACTACCGAACCCTGCTGGTGATTCCGGATATCGACCGCAGCCCGTTCCCCATCGCCGGAAAGGAGCGCGGGACCGCGCCTAAGTCTCTGCTGTTCGTCCCCATGCTGGCGCAAAGCGAGGTCATGGGAGTGCTGGAGCTGGACCAGGATGACCGCGTTCGAGACTTCAGTTCGGATGAGCAGGCACTGGCGCAGCACCTGGGCAATCAGATTGGCGTGGCCATCCGGCTCATGGGTCAGCGGTCTGTACAGGAACAGCTTTTCCGTACCGAGAAACTGGCGGCGGTGGGCCGGTTGATTTCCGGTGTAGTGAACGAACTGCAGACGCCGCTCGCGTCCATTTCGGAATTGGCGCACAAGGCGCTTGATAAAGCGCGCGGCGGCGCCGACGAGCGCGAGGTATCGGCCATCGCCGCCGAGGCGCGCAAGGCGGCCGGGATGGTGGCGCGGCTGGTTTCCTTCGCGGCCGCCGAACAGGCGGAGGCGCGGCCCGTGGATGTCACTACCCTGCTGCGCAACCTGATCGAGTTCCGCGAGGGCGACTGGAAAGCGTCGGGCATCCGGGTGAAGGATCTGACCAGCCGGGAATCCGTGTTTGTACTTGGGTCGCAGGGTCATTTGGAACAGGTTTTCCTGAACCTGTTCGTCCATGCCGAACAGTCTCTGGCGGAAGCTCCGCAAAAGTCGATCACCATCCGCAGCAGCCTGCTGGCCCGGCGCTTGCTGGTGGAGATTTCCTTTACGTCGCCGCCCGAATTGCGCAAACTCGAAGACACCGCGGCCGTGTTGGGTGTCACCCGCAGCGTGATCGCCGGACACGGCGGAGAAGTGCGGCTGATCGAAAAGAACAACGCCGAGCCGCGTTTCGAAGTGGAACTGCCGGTCTCTGTGAGGGACCGGACACAGCCCGCGGTGGCGATCGGCAGCGCGCCGGCGCGGGAATCTTCCCGCCGTATGACAGCCCTGGTGATCGAGCCCGAGGAATCCGCCCAGCGGCAAATCCTGGCGCTGCTGACTGGCCGGGGTTATCGGGTGGTCCCGGTCACCAACTCGGATACCGGTCTCGATCTGGCGCAGCGCATGCGGTTCGATGCGGCCTTCTGTTCGATACATGCTCCGGGGCTGAACTGGGTGGAATTGTCGGAGCGGATGCAATCCCGGGTGGGCGGATTCATCCTGCTGTCCGACGGTTATGACGCCGAACTGTCGGCCGATTTCGAAGGCGAGGGACGCTTTGTGCTGCCCCGGCCGATACAGGAGCCGGAACTGGATCGCGTGCTGAGATCGGTGGATTCCGGGTTGGCGCTTGTGATTCCGATCAGCAAGACGGGCACGGCGTAAGGGCACTTCCAGGACGGATTTCCCGGCCCCTACAGAATCAGTTCCGCAGGGGCTCCGGTTTCGCAGCCGATCAGCTTTGCGGCCGAACCCTGGCTCACCGACACCTCCAGATACCCGGTGCTGCCCTCAATCAGAAACAGCTCGCCGGGGCCGCACTCGGCGTAGTTGTGCGCCATGACTGCGATCTGGCGCGGACCGATTGACAGGGAGAACTCCTTGCGCTCCAGGTCCGGGAATTCGTTGACGTGAAAACTGGTGATGATGTTGCCAAAGCGATCGATCTTCAGAATCTGTCCGATCCAGGTGCGCTTGCCGGCGCGCTGCGGCTTATCGAATACCGGCCGCAGGTAATCTTCGATCAGTTTGCCCATGCGCGCGGGCGGCACACCAGCGGCCAGGTGTGCGGCCACCGGAGAGAAGATGTCGCGGCCGTGAAATGTGCGGCTCACCGGCTTCAGGAAATACTTCTGGTTCGAGATCAGCCGTACTTTGGCCGGCTGCTGCGAATAGACCATGGAGAGCACAGCGTTGTCCGGCGCGACGAAATACTGGCCGGCGGCTTCCACCAGAATGGGGCGACGCGCAGTACCTACTCCCGGATCAACCACCACCAGGTGAACCGTCTTCTTCGGGAAATACCGGTATGCCTGCGCGATCAGGTAGGCGCCCTCGGCAGTCTGGAACGGCGGCACATCATGGCTGATGTCCACCAGTTGCGCCCGCGGGCAGATGCTCAGGATCACGCCTTTCATGACGCCCACGAAGTGGTCGGAGAGTCCGAAATCGGTAGTCAGGGTCAGGATCGGTGTCGTCATTGCTAAAATGAAATCACGTGCAGCGCTTTTATTTCGACCATAACGCCACAACTCCCATCGCTCCGGAAGTTCAGGAGACGTTAGTGTTGTGTCTCGGTCAAGTGTATGGTAACGCTTCCAGCATCCACTATTTCGGCCAGGGAGCCAAGCGGCAACTGGAAGCTGCACGGCGGCAGATCTCCAGCTTGATTCATGCTAATCCCGCGGAGGTGATCTTCACGTCCGGCGGCACCGAAGCCGATAACATGGCGGTGCTGGGCGTGGCACGCGCATCGGCAAACTCATCCAGGCATGTGATCGCGAGCGCGATCGAGCATCCCGGAGTGCTGGGCCCGTGCATGCAGTTGCATCGCGAAGGCGTCGCCATTACGCTGCTGCCGGTGGGCGCGAGCGGGGTGGTCGATCCGGACGACGTGCGGAAGGCGCTGCGTCCCGATACCGTGCTGGTCTCGGTCATGCACGCCAACAACGAACTGGGGACGCTTCAGCCCATTGCCGAGATCGCCCGCATCACGCGGGAAGCGGGTGTGCCGCTGCACGTGGATGGCGTTCAGGCCTTGGGCAAGGTTGCGGTGGATGTACCTGCGCTGGGTGTGGACCTGTACAGCATGAGCGGCCACAAGCTCCACGCGCCCAAAGGCGTGGGAGCTCTGTACATACGCAAGGGAACCAGGATGGCGCCCATCGCGTTCGGGGGGCATCACGAGCGCGACCGGCGGCCCGGCACGGAGAACGTGCCGTCCGCGGCGGCATTCGGCGCGGCCGCCGAGCTGGCCGCCGGGCGCCTGGCGGAAGATTCCGAGCGGTTGGCGGCGTTGCGCGATCGCCTGGAGAACCGGGTACTTGAGAGCATTCCGGATACCGGCGTGAACGGCGACCGCTCCCATCGAGTGCCCAATACCAGCAATATCTACTTCGATGGAATCGACGGTGAGGCTTTGGTGATTGCGCTCGACCTGCGGGGCTTCGCTGTTTCCACCGGGGCCGCCTGTTCTTCGGGCGCGCTCACGCCGTCGCACGTCCTCACTGCCATTGGGCTTTCCGCCAGCCGCGCTCGGGCCAGCATGCGGTTCTCGCTAGGCCACGGGAATACCGCGGAGCAGGTGGACGCGCTGGTGGATGCACTGGGGGCATCGATGGCGCACCTGCGCAGGATTTCTCCCGTAGAGCAGGCTGCTGCGCCGCAGGCCAAGGGCCCGGTAGATGCCTGACCAGCCCCAGTACATGCCTGAGCAGCCGATTGCTGTTGCCATGAGCGGTGGCGTGGACAGCTCCACCGTGGCCGCGCTGCTGGTTCGCCAGGGCCGTAGCGTGGTGGGGATGACGATGCAGCTCTGGAACCAGCGGCGCCTGCCTCAGCTTTCAACTGAAAATTCAACCGGAAGATGCTGCTCGCTGGACGATGTTTATGACGCCCGTCATGTGGCGGAGCAGATCGGCATTCCTTACTATGTGGTGAACTTCGAGCGGCAGTTCGAAGAGCAGGTCGTGAAGCCGTTCGTGGAAGAGTACCTGGCCGGCCGCACTCCAATTCCCTGCACGCTCTGCAACAACTACATTAAGTTCGACCGCTTCCTTGAAATGGCGGATTCGGTGGGCGCCGGGCACATGGCTACCGGCCACTATGCCCGCATCCGGTACCAAGAGGCGACGGACCGTTACCAATTGCTGCGCGCGGTGGATGCCGGCAAGGACCAGACATATTTCCTGTTCGGCTTGACGCAGCAGCAGCTGGCGCGCACCCTGTTCCCGCTGGGCGACCTGAACAAGACCGAGGTGCGCGAACTGGCGCGCGGCATGGACCTGGCCGTGGCTTCCAAGGGTGACAGCCAGGAAATCTGTTTCGTGCCCAACGGGGATTATGCCGCATTCATGAGCGCTTATTTGCAGGAGACAGGCGTCCCTGCGCAGCAAACACGCGGCGAAATCGTGACCACCGACGGCCGCACGCTGGGCCGCCACCAGGGCGTACACCACTTCACCGTCGGGCAACGCAAGGGACTGGGCATCGCCACCGGCGAGCCGCTCTACGTGATCGCGACCGATTCGGAATCGCAGCGGGTGGTAGTGGGCGGCAATGACGATCTGCTGCGCAGCCGCTTCTTCGCAGCCGGCGTGAACTGGATTTCGATAGCGGGGGTGAGCCAACCGGTGCGCGCGCAGGTGAAGATCCGCAACAAGCACCAGGCCGCCCCCGCGACTTTGCACGCCACAGACCAGTCTGCCCGCGTGGAGGTGGTCTTCGACCAAGCGCAGCGCGCGGTCACGCCAGGCCAGGGAGCAGTCTTTTACGATGGCGACCTGGTGCTGGGCGGCGGCTGGATCGAATAAGAAGCACCCTGATGGGCAGATTGCCAATCTGCGGCCGGCCGCCAACCGGCCCCACGCTGCAAGGTTACAATGCGGGTGCATGCGCCGGCGGTCCGCCTTACAGAACGGGATTGAATACTGCGCGGCTCTGGCAGTAGTGAAGTCGCTCGAATGGGCGCCGGTCAGGTTGGCCCACTGGTTAGCGCGCCGTTATGCCGGCTTATTGGACCTGGCGATTCCGAGATTGCGGCGGGTAGCCTACCGGAACCTGGCGATGGCGCTGCCAGAAGCCGACCACCGCCAGATCGTGGATGGCGTTTTCCGCTCGATCGCGCGCATCCTGGTAACGTTTGCCAAGTTCCCTTCCATTCGCAAGGAGAATCTCTGGCAGTGGATCCGTTTGGAAGGCGGCGAGCATTTCGAAAATGCCATGCGCGAGGGCCGCGGCGTACTCTTCGCCACCGCGCACCTGGGCAACTGGGAACTGAGCGCCTTCGCCCACGCGCTGCTGGCCGCGCCGATGAACGTGATCGCCCGGCCGCTCGACAATCCGCGGATCGACGCGCTGGTGGAAGGGCGGCGCGCCTTGACGGGCAATCGGCTGATTTTTAAAAGAGATTCTGCGCGGAGCATTCTGAAAGCCCTGGCGGCCAACCAGGCCGTTGGTATACTGATTGACCAGAACTCCTCGCTCGATGAGGGAGTCTTTGTGAATTTCTTTGGTGTTCCCGCTTGCGCCGGCGTGGGTTTCGCCAAAATTGCAGCGCGTAGCGGCGCGTCCGTGATTCCCGGCTTCGCGCTGTGGTCGGAACAGGAGCGGCGCTACGTATTGCGCTTCTACCCGCCGGTACCGGTTACCGGCGATGTGGAGCGCGATACCCAGGCGCTGCAGAGCAAACTGGAGGAAGCCATCCGCGCCTACCCCGACCAATGGCTGTGGATTCACAGAAGGTGGAAGACCCGGCCGCCTGGCCCGGCATCTGTTTACGAGAGCCTGTAGTATGGCTGTAGCGAAACTGCCCGAATGAAACGGCTGCGACGATCCCCCCTGCACAGCGGTCTCTTTGCGCTGGCCCTGGTTGCGGTTGCGCTATCGATTTCGCTGCTGGTCCAGCCCTACCTGGAGTCCGGCACTTTCCTTCTGTGTCTGGCGGCCGTGTGGCTGAGCGCGCTGATCCTATGGGTGACCCGGGCTTGGCGCGACAACCGCAGGCTGCTGGCTTCCACGCTGAATAGTATCGCCGACGCGGTGGTGGCGACAGACAGGAAGGGCCGCATCACCTTTCTCAATCCAGTGGCGGAGGCGCTCACCGGATGGACGGCCGCGGAGGCGCGCGGCAAGGCGGCAGAGGACGTTTTGCGGCTGATCGACGCAGGCACGCGGCAAACCATCGACAATCCGTTGACGCGCGTGCTGGCCGGCGGCACTGTAGTGACGGCCGCCGACCAGACCATCCTGGTTTCGCGCAGCGGTACGGAAGCGCCGATCGAACACAACGCTGCGCCGGTGCGCGGCGGACGCGGAGAATTGTACGGCGCCATTCTGGTGTTCCGCGATATCGGCAAGCGCCGCCAGTTGGAAGAGCAGGCCATGCACGCGGAGAAAATGGACGCTGTGGGCAGGCTGGCGGGCAGCGTGGCGGGCGACTTCAACAATATGTTTACCGTGATCAGCGGATACGGGGAACTGCTGCGCGGGGAGATCTCGCCGGACAGCCCGGCGCGGAAGTTTGTGGACGAGATCGTCTATGCAGGCGAGCGCGCCGCATCCCTGACCCGCCACCTGCTGGCCTTCAGCCGCGGATTGAAGGCGGAACCGCGGCTGCTGGATTTGAACGCGCTGGTCAAGAACCTGGAACCGATGTTGCACCGGCTTCTGGGCCAGAATATCGAACTGATGCTGCTGCCCGGTCCGGGGTTGGGACGCGTGAAGGCCGACGCTTCACAGATGGAGCAAGCAGTCGTAAACCTGGCCACCAACGCACGCGATGCTATGCCGGCCGGCGGCAAACTGGTGATCGAGACAGCCAATGCCGACCTGGATGAAGCCGGCAGCAAGCCGCTCGGAATGGAACCTGGCTCCTACGTGATGCTGGCCATCAGCGATACGGGGGTGGGGATGGATGCGGAAACGCGATCGCGCCTTTTCGAGCCGTTCTTCACGACCAAGGCGCCGGGGACAGGCAGCGGCTTGGGTTTGGCGACAGTGTACGGCGCCGTCAAGCAAGCCGAAGGCCAGGTGAGCGTATACAGCCAGCCAAACTGCGGAACCATCTTTGAGATTTACCTGCCGCGGCTCACAGAGGCGGCTGCCGAAACGGTCCGGAAGGGCTCGGCGAAGGGGTCTGAAACAATTCTGGTGGTGGACGATGAAGAGGTGGTGCGTAAGCTCTGCGGCGCAGTGCTGCAGGCCAACGGATACGACGTGCTGGAGTCAAGCAACGGCAACGCGGCGCTGGCGGCCTATGAGAAGAACGCGCACAAGATCGACCTGGTACTGACGGATGTGGTGATGGCGCCGACAGGGGGTTTCGAGTTGGGGCGCGACTTGAAACAACGCAAGCCCGGGCTACGGATCCTCTACATGTCCGGGTACCCCGAACATGCGGCCGCCATTCCTGCCAGCACATTTCTGCACAAGCCGTTTACGCCGGACGCGCTGCTGGGAAAGGTGAGGCAGGTGCTGGACGCTGACGGCCGTTAGCTAAGCTAGAATCTCACTGCGGCTTTCCGAAGCCGTTGATCATGCCGTTGTTCGTTCCAAAGGGAGGCAGCAGGCTGGAGCTGGGTCGGCCAGCGGCCGAGAGCCCGGCGCGAGGTTCCGCGGGTGTACTGGCTGTGCGGAACTCGTGCTGAACCATATGAACAGCGATCACGCCACCTTCGCAGCGGACGATTCGGCCGGCGACCGCTAACTGCAAGGGTGCCACGTTGTGCAGCAGCACCGGCCAGGCGATCGAAAGTTCCACGTTCAATCCTTCGGGCAGGTGGCGGCCGGCATTGAAGAGAATGCCGCTACTGGACAGGTCGACCGTACGGCCCACTCCTGTCTCGAGGACGCGGCGGCGGCGCACCAATTTCCATTTCAGATCCAGAAGGATGCCGTATCGCCGGTCGGCGCGACGTTCGCCTGCAATTTCCTGGGGTTCGGATGGCTGTTTTTCCCATGCCATAATTGATTCCATTAATCCTCCGGTCTGGAGCAAAACCATTATGCTGGAACCATCTATCGAACGACAGTCGTGTGGGTACTGGAACGGTACTCAGGGTTCTACACCTAGAGCCTAAGGTCGCTTGGTATTCTTTAAGGTGTATACAGGAGTTGCGACCAATCGTGACAGCACTTCGTCTGGGTTTCCCGCTGCTGGCGGCGGCGCTGATTCTGCCGGCACAGGACCTCAAGGAATTTGAGAAGAAGGTCACTGAATTCTCGCTCGCCAATGGAGTGCATTTCATCCTGGTGGAACGGCATGACGCGCCTGTGGTGGCGTTCCACACCTATGTGAATGCCGGGTCGGTGGACGACCCTTCCGGGCAGACCGGCATTGCGCATATGTTCGAGCACATGGCGTTCAAGGGCACCGAGACTATCGGGACCAAGAACTGGGCGGACGAGAAGAAGGCGCTCGACGCCATCGACGATCTCTATGACCGGCTGCAGGCCGAGCGCAACCGCGGACCGAAGGCCGACCAGAGCCGGGTGGAGACGCTGCAGACGCAGTTGAAGATGGCGGTGGACCGGGCCGATTATTATGTTCAGCCCAATGAGTACACGCGCATCATCGAAGAGAACGGCGGCTCCGGACTTAACGCAAGCACGGGCCTCGACGCCACGGAATACTTCTACAGCCTGCCCTCGAACCGGATCGAGTTGTGGTTTTTGATGGAATCGCAGCGATTTCTGCACCCGGTGTTCCGGCAATTCTACAAGGAGCGGGACGTGGTGATGGACGAGTACCGCCAGGTGGAATCGAAGCCCCAGGGCAAGATGATTCAGTCTCTCCTGGCAACCGCCTTTGCGGCGCATCCCTATCGCAATCCTCCGGGCGGGTGGCCCAGCGACATCGCCAACCTCCGACGGTCCGACGCCAAGGCGTTTTTCGAAAAATATTATGTGCCCGGAAACATGACCATGGCACTGGTGGGGGATGTGAACCCGGCGGAAGCCAAACGCATGGCGGAACGTTATTTCGGGCCGCTGCCAGCAAAGCCGCTACCTCCGATTGCGCATACCGAAGAGCCGCCGCAGCCCGGGCCCAAGATGACGACCGTGGATTCGCCCACGCAGCCCATGGCGATGGTAGCGTTCAAGCGGCCCGCCGAGCGCGACAAAGACGACCCGGTATTCGACATGCTTCAGTTCATCCTCTCCACCGGCCGCACGGGGATGCTTTACAAGGAAATGGTGGAGGAGAGGCGGCTTTCGCAGGCGGTGCAGGCAGTCTCAACTTTTCCCGACGGGCGGTATCCCAACTTATTCTTGTTCTTCCTGGCGCCGGCGCAAGGGCATACCTTGGACGAAAACGCGATGGCTCTGGATAACCTCCTGGCCCGGCTGAAAGCTAAGAAAATGGATGCCGAAACCTTGCAGCGGGCCAGAACGCAGGCGCGAGCCGGTGTGCTTCGGCTGCTTGGCAGCAACAGTAGTCTTGCCAAGCTGCTGGCCCTCTATTCCGCCAGCTACGGGGACTGGCGGAAGATGTTCACGTCGATCAACGATATCGACAAAGTGACGGCCGACGATGTGCAGCGTGTGGCGCAGAAGTACTTCGTTGCGATCAACAGGACCACAGCATACACGGGGCCGCCGAACCAGACCCGGCCGCAGCCAATGCCACCGGCTGGCGCGCCGGGCAAGGGAGGCCCGCAATGAGAGGCATCTCCAATCCGCCGTGGACATCGGCATCTCTCGCAAAGCCGCCAGGAATGCCAGGAAAACCAGGCAAGTCTTCTTTGTGGACTTTGCGCCTTGGCCAGACAATGTGCTTTTTCGTTCTGACCTGCACGGCCGCGCGAGCGCAGACTGCGCTACCCGCCAAGCCGCCGGCAGAGAAGGCGCCCCCGGCCAGGGCGGCGACGGTTCCGGCGCCCAAAGACCTCAAATTTCCTCCGCCGCGCCCGATTCCAGTCCCCAACGTGGAAGCCGTCACGCTGCCCAATGGCATCCGGCTATTCCTGTTGGAAGATCATGAGCTGCCGGTCGTCAACGGCTTGGCGCGGATCCGTACGGGGAATCTGTTCGACCCGCCGGACAAGATCGGCCTGGCGGAGCTTACGGGCGCGACGATGCGCGCGGGAGGCACGAAGACAAAAACCGGGGAGCAGTTCAATCAGCAACTGGAGAACCTGGCGGCGAGCGTGGAAAGCAGCATCGGCGAATCCTCGGGGTCGGTTTCCTTTTCGGCGTTGAAGGAGAGCGCGGGGCAAGTGCTCGAAGTCTTTCGGGACGTGCTGACGGCGCCTGAGTTCGCGCAGGATCGGATCGACTTGCAGAAAACGCAGATTACGGGCGCCATCTCCCGGCGCAACGACGATGCCGGCAAAGTGGCGGAGCGCGAGTTCACGGATATTCTGTACGGTAGGGACAACCCTTTCGGCTGGGAGGAGCAGTACGATACCGTCAATCGCATTAGCCGGGCGGACCTGCAGAATTTCTACCGGCGCTACTACTTTCCGAAGAACGTAATATTGGCGATCTGGGGCGATTTCGACACGGCGGCGATGAAAGCCACGATCGCCACGCTGTTTGCCGGCTGGACCGTGGAACAGCCGCCGGTGCCGGAGTTTCCGAAGGTGAAGGACACGCCGGTGCCGGGCATTTATCTGGCGGAAAGGAAGGCGGACGTCAAGAGCGCCTTCTTTGCGCTGGGCCATTTGGGCGGCGAACTCAGGGACAAAGACTATGCCGCGCTCGAGATCATGGCCGATATTCTGGGCGGCGGATTTCACAGCCGTCTGGTACAGCGGGTCCGTTCCAAGATGGGAAATGCCTACGACATCAGCGCGAGGTGGGGGGCGGATTTCGATCACCCCGGATTATTCAAGATTTCCGGCAGCGCCAATCCGGTTTCGATTGTGCAGACGCTCAAGACGGTTGAGGAGGAGGTGGAGCGCATCCGCACCGCGGAGGTAACCGATGACGAACTGCGGACCGCGAAAGACGCGACCCTGAACCGAATGGTGTTTGCGTTTGACACCAAGGCCAAGACACTGGGCCGGGTACTGAACTACGAGTATTACGGATATCCCAAGGATTTCCTCCAGCAATATCAGAAGGCGCTGATGGCGGTAACCCGCGCCGATGTGCTTCGGGTGGCCAAGCAGCATTTGAACCCCGCGAACTTGAGCGTAGTGGTAGTGGGCAATCCGGCTATGTTCGGTCAGCCGCTGGACGCGTTAGGCGGCCTGGTGAATAAACTGGATTTGACGATTCCCAACGCCAAACCGCAGTCCATGAAGGGCGACGAAGCCAGCCTGGCTCAGGGTAAGCAGATTCTGCTGCGCGCGCAGCAGGCCGCCGGAGGAGCGGACAAGCTGGCGGCGGTAAAAGACTATACCGAAGTGGAGGAGTTTCTGCTGACTCCCGAAAACGGCGGCATGAAAGTGCTGCAAACCGACCGCTGGATCGCGCCTTCCACCTTCCGGCAGGACAGCGCCGTGCAGACCGGAAAGATTTCGGCTTATTCAGATGGCCGGGTTGCCTGGATTTCGACGCCGCAAGGCTTTGGAGCGCTGGGCGGAGCGCAGTTAAAACAGGTGCAGGGCGATCTTTTCCGGCTCTACGTCCCTCTGTTGCTGAGCGACCAGATCGCGGGACGGACCGTGAACGCGCTCGACAGCACCACGGTGGAGATCAGCGACCCGGCCGGACAGGTTGCCACGGTGGAATGCGATGCCGGCACGGGGCTGCCCCAAAGAGTGCGCTACGATCTGTCGCAAGCCACCGGTGCACCGGTTAAGGTGGTGGAAGAATTCGACGACTTCCGCGACATGGGCGGGGTGAAGATCCCACACAAGATCACGATCACGCGCGGCGGCCAGAAGTTTGCCGATGTGACAGTGACCGATTTCAAAGTGAACACGGGACTGCAAGTCCGGGAGTTGGGAAAGCGGCCATGATGCGGCGGTTGGAGATCACGATGCGGAGCGTGGGAATCCTCCTGGCATGCTGTGGGCTGGCTGCCGGTGCGCGGGCGGCGGAGACGGCGCAGCAGCGCGGAAAGCGCGTGGTTTACGAGGCCCTCGAAGCGCTGGGCGGCGATGCGTTTCTGCGCATGGAAGATCGCGTGGAGTCCGGCCGGGCATACTCGTTCTACCGCGAACAGGTGCAGGGGCTCTCGATTGCCACGATCTACACGCGATACCTTACGCCTGTCCCCGGGCAACTGGCGGTCCGCGAGCGCGAGGCCTTCGGGAAAGACCAATCGAATTCCGTGTTGTTTACCGAAGAGGGAGCGTGGGAACTGACGTTTCGCGGCGTGCGCCCGCTGGCGGACAAGCGCTACACGGCATACAAAGACGGCACTTTGCGCAACGTGTTCTACATTTTGCGGCAGCGTTTGAAAGAGCCCGGTATGGACTTCTACTCGCAGGGCTCGGATCTTTATGAGAACCGGCCGGTGGAAATTGTGGACATCACAGATGCGCAGGGGCTCACGGTGACAGTCTATTTCAGCCAGTTGAACAAGCTACCCGAACGGCAGGTTTTCAAAAGACGCAACACCGAGTACAAAGACTTCGACACGGAAGTGAGCACCTTCGCGAAGTACCGGGACGCGGGCGGAGGAGTGAAGTGGCCCATGAGCATCCGGCGCGAGCGCAACGGGGAAAAGACTTTCGAGATCTATTCGGAATCGGTGCAGATAAACAAGAATCTGAAGGATGACTTGTTTACTCTGCCGGCTAAGGGTAAGATGCTGCCCAAGGAGAAGTAGCGTAGGGCGGGCCCCGGGCCTGCCGTGTCCGCATTCATGGCGGCACTTACCCTTCGATGAGAGATACCGCAGCTCTGGAAAAGGTTTATCGGGCACGCGGTTCCCGGCTGCGCAAGCTGCTGGAACCGCCGGCGCCGTTCGTGATGAATCCGCGGGAACCGACGGATTTTCCGCTGGGGCGGTGGAACCTTTATATCGGTGGGGCAGGGACAGCGGTGGACGGGTATATCAACCTGGACCTGTTTCCGATGCCGGGCGTGGACCTGGTGGCGGATGCGGAGCAGTTGCCGTTTGCGGAGGGGATGTTCCAACGAGTGGAGTGCGACGCTGTGTTGGAACATGTCCGGAACCCGCTGCTGGTGATGAGGGAGATCGCACGAGTGCTGGCGCCGGGCGGATATGCGCATCTGGTGACACCGTTCTGCCACCCGTTTCATGAGTATCCGAAGGACTACCGGCGCTTCACGCTGGATGGGCTGAAGGAGATCGCAGGCCCTCTCGAAGTGATCGCGGAAGGCTGGCGGACGGGGCCGACCGCGACTCTCCTGGTCTTCGTCATCGAGTATGCGAAAGGGCTGTTGCCGTGGAGAGTGTGGCGGATGGGCACCCACATGACGCTCGGCTGGCTGCTTTTTCCGCTCCGCTATCTGGATGTGTGGCTGCTGCGCGCACCCGGCGCCGGACGGCTTGGGAATCACTGCTATCTGTGGCTGCGCAAACCGCCGCAGGGTGGTTAGGTCCCATCACGAATGCCTTCCTTCTCCGGCGCAGGCTTCGAACGTGAACAACCGGAATCGTGAACGCAGGCTATCGAACTCGAATTTTGACGACGTTGCTGGTGCTGCCTCCGCCCGTCAGCGCCAGGTCTTGCAGCCCCGATGGAGCTCCCGAAGGCACCATCAGATTTACTTGCCCCAGAGCGACGAAAAAATGGCGCCAATCCGCTGAACCCAACCGGAGCATTCTGTTGCGCGATGGTTGCCGTGTAAGTCGCCACCGTAGGTGAGAGCACGGTGCCGCTAGCCGCGGCGCCGGTGGCCACAGGCGGATTCACTGCACCCAGACCCGTGCAAAACACTATGATGGTCTCGCCCGGCGCGGCGGGCTGAGCCGCGGAGACGAGCGAGAAATCCGCGTGAAGCGCTGCCGCCTGGGTGCCATCAATCGTAAAGATTCCCGGTTGTACCGCCGTAAGATTGATCTGCGCGGTGGCACTGCCGAATCCGTTATTCAGCACGACGGGTACTGCCGCCCCGGGGGCCGCATCCACTGGCACCTGAACGCTGTGAGGCGGATCATGGATGTTACACTAGGATCCCATGATTTCAAGCGCCTCACGGTGACCGAATGACGCTGCCCCGGGTATATCCGATTGTCGATACGGAATCGCTTGAACGGCGAGGTGTGACGCTCGTAACGGCCGCGGCAGCGTTCATCGAAGGCGGCGCGGAGATTCTACAGATCCGGCATAAGGGCCACTGGGGGCGGGAGGTTTTTGAGGCGGCCCGGCAGGTGGCGCGGTTGTGCCGCGAGGCCGGTGCGGAACTCATCATCGATGACCGCGCCGATTTCGCCCTGCTGCTGGGCGCGGGGCTGCACGTAGGGCAGGACGACCTGGCGCCGCGCGATGCCCGCCGCCTCATGGGCCCCGATGCCGCCATCGGATTCTCCAGCCACAACCCGGCGCAGCTTTCGGCCGCCGGCGGTGAACCGGTGGATTACGTCGCCCTTGGCCCGGTCTTTGGAACAGCTTCGAAGCGCAACCCGGACCCGCTGGTCGGCGTCGAGGAAATACGGCGGTGCCGCGGTCTGGTGGAGAAGCCGCTGGTCGCGATTGGCGGTATTACGCTGCAGAACGCAAGCGAAGTCTGGAAGGCCGGCGCGGATTCGGTAGCCGTGATCGGCGGGCTGCTGCCGGACCGGGCCACGGCCCAATCGCTGCGCGAGCGGATGGAGGAATGGCGACACCTGCATTGAGCGTGCGTTACAATGGCCAACCATATGAGTCTTTTTGCGACGAAGTCGTTGGACCGGCTGGTGAAAGAGGCTGGGGAGTCGGGTGAGCACAGCCTGAAGCGGACGCTGGGGCCATTTCAACTGACGGCGCTGGGAGTGGGGGCCATCATCGGCGCGGGCATTTTCGTGCTCTCGGGACTGGGCGCGCATTATGCCGGACCGGGGTTGATGCTGTCCTTTGTGCTGTCGGGTTTGGGCTGCGCTTTCGCTGGTCTTTGTTACGCCGAATTCGCGGCCATGATCCCGCTGGCGGGAAGCGCCTACACCTACGCCTACGCCACGCTGGGCGAACTCTTAGCCTGGATTATCGGTTGGGACCTGACGCTTGAGTACGCCATGGGCGCCAGCACCGTCTCGTCCGGTTGGTCCAACCACTTTATCGAACTGCTGAACATATTCAACATCAAAATGCCGCTCTGGCTGGCATACGACCACTGGACCGCAATGAAGACCGCGGAGAATATTGTAGCCCGGCAAATGGCGCAGGCCGCGGATCCGAGTCTGGTTCCCGGCACTCAGGCCTTCCTTCTAAAGGTGACCGAGATAATGGCAGCCCAGTCGGATGTGCTGGCGCAGCGGGCCAGGGAGTTGCTGAATGCGCCAACCATTTTCGGAGTTGAAGTCGGGTTTAATCTGCCGGCGTTTATCATCGCGCTGCTCATCACTGCGATTCTGGTGATCGGGATCAAGGAGAGCGCGCGTTTCAACTCCACCATCGTAGTGATTAAAGTGGCGGTTGTGTTGTTCGTTATCGGAGTTGGAATCAAGTATGTCAATACCGCGAATTGGGGACAGGATTGGAGTTCTTTCGCCCCCTACGGATTTTCCGGTATAGGAGCGGGAGCAGCCTACATTTTCTTCGCCTACATTGGATTCGACGCCGTGTCCACCACTGCGCAGGAGGCCAAGAATCCGCAAAGGGATTTGCCGATTGGCATCATTACATCACTCGTGGTGTGCACTGTGCTTTATATTCTGGTGGCGGGCGTGCTCACCGGGATGGTGCCCTGGCGCGAGATCAACATCGAAGCTCCGATTGCGCGTGCGTTTCTGGATCGCGGGCTAACTACGGCATCGCACGTAATTACGCTGGGCGCACTGGCCGGCCTGACTAGCGTGATGCTGGTAATGATGTTGGGTCAGACACGCGTGCTGTATGCCATGGCCAATGACGGCCTGCTGCCCAAGAAATTCTTCGCAGCCGTTCACCCCAAATACAGGACTCCCTGGAAAAATACAATTCTGGTGGGGATTGTGGCTGCCGTTGTGGGCAGCGTAACGCCGATCGACGATATCGGAAAGATGGTGAACATCGGCACTCTGCTGGCTTTCGTCATCGTATGCGCCGCCATCATGGTGCTGCGGAAGACCAATCCAGGACAGCCGAGGCCATTCCGGACGCCATGGGTGCCGCTGGTGCCGATTCTGGGTATCGGCTTCAACGGGTACATGATGTACAAGCTGGGGTGGATCAACTGGGCGCGGCTGATTATCTGGCTGGTGATTGGCCTGGTGGTGTACTTCGGTTACGGCAGGCATCACAGCCGTCTGGCGCTGGACAACGCGGCGGCCCGCGAGCGCTGATTTCCGCGGCTCCGACGCAGTCGCGACAGCAAGCGTTTTCTTGTTTCAGCCGCTATTGAACTGAGACTCAAGCGTTTTCTTGAGGGCGACCCGGTGATTGGTGAACGCCACCAGACGCCGCGTCATATCTCTTCGATCACATCCTGTTTCGTGAGTTGAGTCCGTGGAGTAACCTGTTTTCATGTCTTTCACGCCCGATTCGGCCACTCCTGCACGCTCTTTTTTCGTTACGGGAGGGGGACCGGTTGATGCCGCGCAGGCCGTCGCAAGCGCTTCAGGAACGACGCATGGCCTTTACTGGAATCGTAGGCGGGGACTAGTATACTGGATGAAACTCTATGAGAAATACTGACGCGGATTGGGAGGTGTTTGCTAACCGGGATCCCTACTGGGCCGTCATCACGAAGGATGAATTCCGTCGTGAGTATATGGATCAAGGTGCACGGGAGGCCTTCTTCGCCAATGGCGAAGGAACTATCGCTCATACAGTGGGCATTCTAGGCAAACATTTTGGCTGCCCGGATCGCTTTGACGCTGCTCTTGATTTCGGTTGCGGAGTAGGACGTCTGCTCATTCCGCTCGCTCGTCGGAGTCGAATCGCAATTGGAGTGGACGTCTCTCCCACGATGCTCGGGGAGTGCCAAAGAAATGCTTCGCAGTTCGGAATCCAGAATGCCATTCTGCGGCAAAGCGACGACAGCCTCTCGCGGGTACGGGAATATATTGGAAAAGTAAATCTTCTGACCTCTCTGCTTGTCTTTCAGCACATTCCGCCCAGCCGCGGGATCCTGATTTTGGGCGGATTGTTGGACTTGCTAAGCCCAGCCAGTTTCGGTTGTATCCAGCTCCTCACGGGAAGTCAGCTTGCCAACCAGACTAGCAATAGCGTGGAACCTATCATGGAGATGAATCCTTACGACCTAAATCTCGTAATTTCTGTTCTGAACAGAAATGGTATCAAAGATATCCTTTTCCGTCTTGAAGGCCACGACGCGGCTATTGCTACTACCATATATTTTCGCCGCTAGGACCCAGGTCCAAAATCGAACTTTGGGTCACTAGTGGCCTGTCGCGTTCGTTAGCAGCGCCAGCGCGCGGAACCAATCCGAGCCGCTACCGTGAGGGATGCGATTCCGCTACGGTGTCTTGGGATTTTTCACCGGGCAACCAAAGGATACGCCGAACAGCAGCTGGCATCGCTTTCTAAAAAGCTTCATTTTTCCATCGCACCGCCGGGCATCCGAGCCCAGGACTCAGCAAGGGTGATGGTACAATAATTTGATCGGGCCGCTCAGGTGCTTTCCGAACAGGCGGACGGCTCCGACGCCCCGTCTAGAGTTGTAGTCTCGAGCAGTGGTATGTGGCCGACTACTCTCGGTCCGGGTCTTAGCCAAGGGGAGTGAAGATTGTCTGCCGCTTCACATATCTTCGAATTCGCGCTGACTCCGGGTGCGTCCAAGTGGTCCGGAGACTATCTCTTTCTGATACAGAATCTTGTTATGAAGGACTTTCGTCTCCGTTATCGGAACATGTCGCTCGGCGTTTTCTGGTCGCTGTTGAACCCCTTGGTGATGATGGGCATGTTGTGGTTTGTTTTCACGAAGATCTTTCCCAACCAGATTCCAAATTTCGCCCTGTTCGCCTTATGCGGAATCGTTCCTTACAATGTATTCACGATCGCCTGGTTGAGCGGCACTACTTCGTTGGTTGAGAATGCGGGACTCATCAAGCGAGTTCCTGTGCCACGCGAGGTCATTCCCATCGCCAGTGTTTTGAGTGCCTGCGTGTACATGTCTTCACAGGTAGCTGTTGCTTCTGTTGCTGGTGATTGTGACGGGTCTGGGCGTAAACCCGTACTGGTGTTGGCTGCCGGTGATCTGGGTTTTGGAGGTTATCTTTGTCGCAGGCCTCTCGCTTCTGTTTTCGGCGTTGAATGTTTACATACGCGACGTCCGCTATATTGTAGAGTCCGCCAACGTGATCCTATTCTGGCTGGTGCCGATTTTTTATGACTTTTCCCGAATTCCGCCGGCCTACCGTGAGGTCTATCAACTGAATCCGGTGGCCGCTCTCGTGCTGGCTTCGCGCAACATCCTGCTGAACGGCGTTGCTCCGCCGACATCGCTTCTGGTCAAACTCGCCCTCAGCTCTTCCGGCATGTTTTTTCTGGGGCTGTTCGTTTTTCGTCGCGTTCGAGCTGGGTTTTTCAACTATCTATGAAACCCGCCAGTGCTATCGAGTTTCGGGGTGTCTGGAAGAGCTTTCGCAGGAATTTGGGCCAGGTCCTGTTGCGCTCGCACGTTAAGAAAATCATTTCGCGGGGCGGCCACAGAGAGCTTTTCAACGCGCTCAAAGATGTCTCGTTCCGGGTGGCGCCGGGCGAAAGCGTTGCGGTGGTGGGAGGCAACGGCGCAGGAAAGAGTACCCTGTTGAGTTTGGTCGCCGGCCTGGTTGCTCCTGATCGCGGGCAACTCGAAGTGACTGGCCGGATCGCTGCTCTTCTGGAACTGGGATCGGGTTTCCACCCGGATCTGACAGGAGCGGAAAACCTGCGGCTGAACGCCTCACTCCTTGGGGTCAGCCGGCGGCGCCTCAACGACATTTATGACGAGATCGTGGACTTTTCAGAGCTCTCCGATTTCATGAACGAACCGCTTAGGACCTACTCGGCGGGAATGAGCATGCGGCTGGCGTTTTCCATCGCAGTCAATGTGGATCCCGATATTCTGCTGATCGACGAAGTCCTGGCGGTTGGCGATCATACTTTCCAGAGCAAGTGTTTTGCGAAGGTGATGGATTTCCGTCGTCGGGGAAAAACCATACTGTGTGTTTCGCACGTCTCGGAGATGGTGCACCAACTATGCAATCGTGCGATTTGGCTGGATCACGGCGAATTGATGCTGGATGGTTCAGTCAGACAAGTGAATGATGCTTATCTGGGGCGGCCGAAGTCTATGCACAGCGTTCCGTCTCCGCCCGATCCGAAAAGCCCGGAATAAAGGATGGCGTTCCCCTTCCACGACAAAGCTCTGCAGTGGAGTGTCAGCTTCCGGCTAATACGCTGACCATGAGCCCTACTTCCCACTGCTGGTGCGGAAATCGAGTTCTTGAGCCATTTTCGCCCGACTATCTTCGCTGCGCCGCTTGTGAAACTCTGGTCTTGGCAAAAATGCCGGCACCTGAGGCGCTACTGGTCCAGGACGATGAGCGCGATTTTTACGGCAAGCACTATTTTGACAGGATTGCTGAACTCCACAATCTGCCCTCACTGGATACCCGTGCGCGTACCGACCTTCCGGAACGTTGCATCCACTGGCTGCAGGGCCTTCTCCGTTATCGGCTGCCGCCCGCAAGCGTTTTGGAACTGGGAAGTGGGCACGGCGGTTTTGTCGCAATGATGCGCTGGGCGGGATTCGATGCGACGGGCCTCGATCTCAGTCCGGAGACCGTAGACCGCGCACGCCGGAGATTCGATGTGCCCATCCTCGAGGGGCCGGTAGAATCACAGGACATCGCTCCCGGTAGCCTGGATGCAATCGTCTTGATGGACGTACTGGAACATTTGGGCGATCCGGTGGATACGATGCGGCGCTGCCTCCGCCTTCTGAAGCCGGACGGACTGTTCTTCCTGCAAACACCGCAGTATCGCGAGGGCAAATCGCTGACACAAATGGAAGCGGAAGGCGATCCGTTTTTGCGCATGCTCTCACCGGATCAGCACCTGTATCTCTTCAGCAAGTCTTCCGTGAAAATGCTGCTCAGGGTGTTGGGAGTGGAGCATGTCAATTTCGAGCCCGCGATCTTTTCCCTCTATGATATGGCTTTGGTGGCAGGCCGTGTCTCGCCGACTGCGTTACCGGAGAGCGAGGTAACTGCCTGTCTCGAAGCCAGCCCCAGCGGTCGTCTGGTCCTGGCACTGCGCGATCTCAACCAGCGGTTTGAAGATTTGACATCCCGCCATACGGAATCGGAAGCGGATCGGGCCGCGCGTCTGGAAAACATTTTCAAGCTGGAGAAACTGCTGGCGGAGCAAGCCTCCGGCTATTCCGCCCAATTGGCTGCACGGGCAGCGGAAGCAGACGAACTTTCAGCATATTGCGATAACCTGTCCAGCCAGATTCGGCAGCGCGATGCGCAGATCAACGAACTAGCCACCCAAGTTGCCGAGCGCGACGGGCAGATCAACGAACTAGCCACCCAAGTTGCCGACGGATGGCCGGATCGAGGATTTCCGCCAAGAGTCCGCCGATCAAAAGCACGTGATCGAATTGCAGAAGGATCGTCTTTCGAAAGCCGAAAATCTGCTGCAACGCCTTCGCCAAAGTTATGTCTTTCGGTTCATGCGCCGGCTTCATTTATGGGGCTGGCTCGATGTCCGGCCAGAAGGGCGGACTGAGGCTGCGGAGTTCCCTCAAAGCAAGATCCCTGGAAGACTGCGCAAGGTAGTGGTTGATCTTACCCCCGTGTTGCCCGGAGGCGGGAACGGCGGCGCCAAGGTGATGACGCTGGAACTAATTCGGCATCTCGCGCGGGTAGCGGTAGGATTGCGATTTCATCCTGTTGACTTCGGAGCAAAGCCACGATGAACTCGCCATGTTGGACGCGCCTAACGTTCATCGCCTGTGCGTGCAACGTCCCGGCGCCGCGCTGGCTGCATCCGACAATCTGGCGCTGCGCGCGCGGACCGTGCTGGCGCGGTTCCTGCCGCCGAGTCTGCTGGCAAAGGTCGCCGGAGCTTATCGCCATGCGTCGGAGTTGGTGCCTGTCGGCAGCAGTCTTGTGCGGCAGCTCGGTGCCGATCTTCTTTTTTGTCCGTTCACGGCCCCTTTCTTTTTCGATCCCGCGGTGCCCACCGTGTGCGTCGTGTACGACCTGCAGCATGCATACTACCCGCAGTTCTTCGATTCATCTGAAATTCAGGAAAGAGACCGGAATCTCGGCAAGGCGGTTCGCGTGGCGAGCGGTATGGTTTGCATATCCGAGTACGTTCGGAAAACCCTATTGGAGAAAACGGCAGTGGCGCCGGACCGGGCCGAGACCATTCATATCCAGCTGCCGCACCGGCTCGCGAAGCCCTCGGTTTCGGAGTGTGAACGTATTCTGAAGTCGCTCCAATTGATCTCTGAACGGTTCTTACTGTACCCGGCAAACTTCTGGCCTCACAAAAACCACGAGCTCTTGTTAACGGCATTCGGCGTCTATCTGGCGAGTCATCCGGACTCCGATCTGAAATTGGTGCTCACCGGATCTCCGGGCGCCAGGCAAGACTTTCTTCAGGATGCAGCCCGCCGCATGGGTATTTCACACGCTGTCTTGTTCCCGGGTTATTTGCCGGAAGCCGAACTCAGTTCACTTCTCTACTCCTGTATGGCTGTGATTTTTCCTTCCTTGTTTGAAGGTTTCGGAATGCCGCTGCTCGAGGGCATGGCGTCCGGCCGGCCACTGCTCTGCAGTAACAACACCAGCCTTCCTGAAGTGGCGGGCAATGCCGCCCTCTTTTTCGATCCTCGAATACCGGCGGAAGTCGCCGATGCGATTGCTCGAATCGCGAGCGACCCGGATTTACGGCGGGAACTCGCCGCCAAAGGTGCACAACGCCTGGCCGCGTTCGGCGGGCCGGAAGAGATGGCCGCAAGCTACTTGAGAACGTTCCGAAAGGCGGTTCAACAGCCTGCCGCGTTGCCCCCCGGAATCTACGGGGTGTTCGATGATGGTTGGCTGGGGGAGCGGTTTACCGTTGCCTTTGGAAGCGGCAGGGGCTCAAGGACGATCAGGATGGCGCTGGCCCTACCTGCGTGGGTGTCCACACCGGTTCTCTCGGTTCGCGTGGAAGCCGCTGGAGCGGCGCCTCAGGCCTATGTTCTCGCGCGTGGAGAAGTCGCGGTTATCGAGAACCCCGTCGATTCAGCGTCTGGTTCATTCGACGTGTTTTGCTCGCCTTCGTTTCGGCCTGATCTGTGCGGCCTAGGCGAGGATACGCGGTCGCTCACGTGCCAGTTGCAGGTGGTCGAAATTGTCGCCGCCGATGGTGTCCGCGGTGAGTTAAGTACCGTAAGTTATGGCTCATAAGCTCTCGATCATCACGCCATCGTATAATCAAGGCCGCTTTATCAAGCGGACGATTGAGAGCGTTTTGTCGCAGCACTTTTCCGGCAGCCTGGAATATCTGGTGATGGACGGTGGCAGCAATGATGAGACCGTCGGCATCTTGCGCCGCTATGAGGCGTCCCTATCCTGGGTTTCTGAAAAGGACGACGGCCAGGCGGACGCGGTCAACAAGGGACTGTCGCGAGCCACCGGAGAAATCATCGGATGGCTGAATTCGGACGATATCTATTATCCTGATGCGATCCTTGCGGTTTGTGACGCCTTCGATTCCGATCCTACTTTGGACGTGATCTACGGGGATGCCAACCACATTGACGAAGACGATCGCATAATTGAAGCCTATCCGACCGAAGACGGGGATTTCTCGCGGCTGGTAAACACTTGTTACATCTGCCAACCCGCAGCCTTCTTTCGCAAGAGCGTAGTTGACCGGTTTGGTCCGCTAGATGCCAACCTGCAGTATTGTCTGGACTATGAGTATTGGGTTCGGCTGGCCGCGGCGGGCGCGAAGTTCCGCCGGCTGCGGCGTGTGCTGGCCGGATCGCGGCTCTATCCCCAGACCAAGACGCTGGGATCGCGAGTGCGGGTGCATGCCGAAATTAACGACATGCTCCGGCGGTACGCACGGCGTGTGCCCGATCAATGGCTGTTCAACTACGCGCATGCCGTGCTCGATGAAAGAGGAATCCCACGCTCCGATGGAATACGATTCCCCCTGCTAGTAGGACTTTTGTCATTCTATAGCGCATTGAGGTGGAACCGCCGCATTTCGCTTCTAATGGCGAAAACAGTCCGCGTATGGACAGGCGCTGCCCTGCAGGCACTCTGGAGGCGGAAGGGTTCTCGGTGAAGATAGGATTCGATATCAGTCAGACCGGCCGGTCCAAAGCGGGATGCGGCTACTTCGCGGAGGGCCTGATTCGCCAACTCGCCGCGGACGACGATCGCAATAGTTACGTTCTTTATCCGGCGGTGGGTGATTTGTTCTGGGATCCTGACTTCGCGACCAGCACCTTCGCCAGTGACCGGCCAGGTTTTCAGCGCTGGAAGGCACCGGCGGATTTCGAAGCCTCGCGGCGATTCTGGTCCGACCCCGGCGAGGATTTTGAAGGGAGACTTGGCAACCCGGACATCTTCCATTCGAACAATTTCTTCTGTCCCGCGGGCCTCAAGCACGCTCGCCTGCTCTACACTCTCTACGACTTGAGCTTTATTCAGGATCCGGGCTGGAACACGGAAGAGAACCGGATCGGTTGTTTCTCCGGGTTGTTTCGGGCCGGTCTTTACGCCGACCTGATACTCGCGATCTCGGAACATACACGGCAACATTTCCTTTCCACGTTCCCTGGGTTCCCGGCAAGCCGCACGGCGGTAGTGTATCCGGCGAGCCGGTTTGAAGGACTGTGTGATGCGCGGCGCCCTGAGCGACTTGCCGCTCTGCGATCCGAGGGCTTCTGGCTTTCCGTGGGTACGATCGAACCGAGGAAGAACTACGGGCGCCTTTTGGACGCCTGTCGGATTCTTAAATCCGAGCGCGATCCGACCCTGCCCCTCGTCCTGGCGGGCGGCCAAGGTTGGCTGCTGAAGCACTTCGATTCATTCCTGCATGGTTTGGAGCCCGGCCGCGAGGTCATCCTGCTTGGCTACGTTTCCGATGACGAATTGAAATGGCTCTATCAGAACTGTTTCGGATTCCTTTATCCTTCGCTCTTCGAGGGCTTCGGCATGCCAGTTCTGGAAGCTCTTGGGTTCGGGGCTCCGGTGCTTTGCTCAAAGTCGAGTTCGTTGCCCGAAGCGGCCGGAGAAGCGGCGCTATTTTTCGATCCGTTAGATCCTCGCGATATCGCCGCCGCAATGCGCCGCTTAGCCGGCGGCGGGGATTTGCGCGACCGCCTCAAAGCTGCCACTCATCTACAGGCCGGAAAGTTTTCTTGGCGTGTATCGGCCGCCCGCCTGCGCGAGTTGTACGATTACGTCATGACTGTGCCACGAATATCGGAGGCGCGGCCGATGCCAGGTGACCCTCGCTCGCATGTTTAATTGTCATGAAGACACAAGCAAGCATACCAGACACGTTCCAATACAACCCGGTGGATTGTGTCTGTTGTTCCCTACGTCTTAACAGCACTGATGTGTATCGCCTTTCTTTTCTACTTTCTTCGTCTTTGGCACGCTGACCTCCATGTCCCGATTGACCGGCCCGTACAGGCGATTATCTGGCAGCGGCGGTCATTGTTAAGAATATCCTGGAAACTGGTTCTTATTGGCAGAGTCCAAGATTGGGCGCGCCGTTTGGCTTCAGTTTCTACGATTTCCCGATGGCCGAAAGTTTCCACGCCCTGATTATTCAGATCATCGGTATCTTCACGAAGGACGTCGCGCTAGTAACTAACCTATTCTATATCCTCGGCTATGTGCTGTCAGCCTGCACCGCCTTATTTGTCTTCAGACAAAGGCATCTCCCAACTTTTCCGGCCATCGGGATGAGCTTGCTGTTTGCGTTCCTCCCACACCACTATAGGCGGGGCGAACAGCACCTCTTTCTGAGCGCGTACTATCTTATTCCTCTTGTCGTGTTGGTTTTGCTATGGCTCGCGAACGGAGAGCCTGTCCTTGTTCGCTCTGCTCGATCTAAGCTTGGCTTTACGCTCACCAGAAAGGGGCTGGCTAGTATCGTGATTTCTGTTCTGCTGGGGTCAGGTGGTGTCTATTATGCCTTCTTTTCCGCCTTTTTTCTGGGCGTCATCGCGCTCTCGTGTGTCATTCATCGTCGTAAGTTGAGTGCCGCGATCCCGGCCGCCGTGGTTACAGGTGTCTTAGTCCTAAGCTTACTGATCAATCTGGCGCCGTCCATGATGTATCACCGGCAACATGGATACAATACCGAGGTGGCCGCCAGGTCCCCAGCCGAGGTGGAGTTCTTCAGCCTGCGGATTGCGGATCTGCTTCTACCCATTTCGGGACATCGGATTCCCTTTCTTGCGTCGGTCAAATCGATGGCTACTGCTCCTCCGCCCGTGCCCGAAGGCACTACAATGGCTTCGCTCGGAGTCATTGGCTCCATAGGGTTTCTCAGCCTCCTGGCTATTGCCATGTATCACCCCTTCGCCAGGGACTCTCGGGACTTACAGGCACTGAGCGCCTTAAATTTAGCGGCCCTCTTGCTTGCCACCATTGGTAGCGCCGGCTCTCTCTTTGCGTTGATCGTTAGTTCAAAGATTCGGGCCTACTCCCGAATCAGCGTCTTCATCGCGTTCTTTGCATTTCTTGCGCTATTGATTCTCATTGATAAGCTCGGAGTTACTCGGCTGAATTCGGTTTTAGCCAGGCGCACGTACAGTACGGTGATCGGCGGGGTCCTACTTGCCGGACTCTGGGATCTGACACCCGTGCGGCCCCCACTCACGACTGAGAGCTTCACTTACAAGAGCGACCGCGGGTTCATTGAGTCGATAGAGTCTTTGGTGCCGCGCGGCGCTTTAGTGTTTCAGTTGCCGTACATGTCGTTTCCTGAGGCGTCGCCTATTAATCAGTTGGAAGGTTACGATCATTTTCGCGGGTATTTGTACTCCCACCACTTGCGGTGGAGTTTTGGCGTGATGGCTGGTAGGGACGCCGACATCTGGGAGTGTAATACGGCTGGCATGCCGTTCCCGGAGATGTTTGCGGCGATTCGCAAAGCGGGATTTAAGGGAATCTACGTTGACCGGTTTGGTTTTTCTGACAACGGTGCTTACGTATGCGACCGTCTATCACAATTGCTCAGACAAGTGCCGCTGCAAAGTGCCAATGGACGGCTGGCCTTCTTCATTCTTCCTTAGTACTCACGCATCGTGATCGCTTGCGCACACAGCTATTGGGGGACCACCGTGACAGGGTATTCAACGGTCGCGCCTCCCATATCGGAGAACCATGCTATCTTTTGCGCGATCATCGTGAAGCGAATGAGATAGCGCCCTGGTTCTGGGGGTGCCACTATTGTCGCTAGCAAAGATTGTGACCGGCCAGGTGCCAGATCATCGAGCAGCGGAGTGACAACACCGTGGGAGACGAACTTTCCCGTCAGGTGTCAGCCAATTGTACGTAAGTTCTACCTGATGTTCGCCGCTCGCCGCCCAGACCTGTTGGCCCGTGTTTTTTACAGTGACACCGCTTAAACGATACCGTTGCTCGGGAGTCATCTTTGCAGGCAGTGGAGGTGCGACAAGTTCCTGACGGAAATCATTCAGTTGAGCTGGCGGAGTTTCAGAAGTCCCAACGAACTGCCACAACCAATCAGCGCTGCTGAAAGGAGAAAGAGGCTTAGCTCGGGTCGCAATTGGAAGAATCGGCTGAACTATAAGCCTGACCATATCCGAGCATTATATGATAGTTGGTTCGGTGAGTTGCACCAGGGCCGCCTGAAAGTGCCTTCCATTTGCGGATCCAAATCTTGCGGCAAGAGAGTCGGCCTGCGAAGCATGTGCATGATTGTGCTGCCCTTACCCACGATTTGCCCGGTTCAATACAAAGAACATTTGTGACGTTCGGTAAAAGGGCGAACGTAGGAAATCGAGGGCGGCAAATATCCCCGCAAGCAAGAAAAACAATGGATGTTGTACTGCTGGCCGCAATGGTCCCAGTGAGACTAGACCGCGTCTATAACCTTCGATCAAAGCGCTCGCGGCCCAGAACGGCGCGCCCTGCGTGTAGCGCGCTGATTGCACCTGCATTCCAGCCTTGGCGGCGAGGCCTAGAAAGCTATTCTTGGTAAACAAGACCCAGTGGCGTGGGCAATGGAAGCCGGCCCAATTGCGGTGGCGGAAGATCCGTTGGTCCCAGCTATCGTAGTTTGGTGTCTTTACCAATACAACCCCGGTGGGCGACAATAAGCTGGCAACCTTACTAAGCACGAGTTGTGGATTCGCGACATGCTCGATTAGGTTCAGAAGGAGAATTACATCGAAAGAGTCGCTTGACTTGAAGTCCTCTATGCGGCCTTCAAAGTATCCATGTCCACGGCTGCGTGCCAATTCGGAGGCCTTGGAATCAAGATCGACAATTTGGGTGCGGCGAACCCGCTGGTCCACAGCGCGCATCAAGTCTAGAGCGGAGCCGATCCCACCCCCGACGTCCAAAACACCGAGTTCGTTTCCCGGTAGTTTTCTAAGCAGCTGCAGAAACTTACGCCGGTCAAAAAAACTCTTCACCCTCGTCACAGGGGACACTTTATCCTGTTTCAAGAACGAGTAATAGTTGGATGGATAAATTACCGCCAGACGATCGATTGGCACCGGCCAGATGAACAAAATGGCACATGCGGCACATCGATAATAAGTGAACGAATCTGCCGTCGTAAAATATTCAAGGTCAGTCGCCTGGCACCAAGGCTCCATGGAGAGTTGCCCGCAAAGCAGGCATGATGGCCCGCCTTTTGTTTTAGCGCTGTACATATTTTTGATTGCTCGCGTGTATCAGCAATTTCCTGAACACCGCCGCATACGATGTGCGGCGTGTCTCCAACACGGATGCTAACTCAGTGTCCAGAAGAAAACGTTCTAATTGTGGAAGCCGGGTGTAGGAAACCTGTGGTTCCCAGTGGTGCAATAAATGACGATCAAATCCCGCGGCACCGAGCGTGGTACCTATGAACCCACCACGGAAGATTCGGGTGAAAGCTCCATGTGGCTCGCGGTAATAATTCTTATTCGGGTCGGCGATGTCATCACGATGCTCAAGAATGGTGCGCAAAGCTGCAAGAAACGGGAAAACGCTCAACATTCCGAAAGTCCAACTGATTGAAATCCACCAAAAGCCTAAGAATAATATAGAAAGCACAAGGACCCCATGGAAGGCGGCACCGGCGAGAAACATCCATTTCGAAGCGGGGGTTGCCGGGCGTTCGACCACCAAACTCCTCAGTCGATCTCCCCGCTGCCGTATGATCATCAACGTTCGCACACCCAAGAGTGAGTAGACAACAAACTTCAAGTTCAACGGATCAAAGTACGAATTTTCAACATCCTCGATTGTGCCTAAATAACGGTGATGGTGGAAGTGAAGGGAGCGGTTCGGTCCGATGTGTTGACCGAGCAGAACGCCTAGAAAGACATTTGCGAGCAGATCGTTCCGTTGTCGATCCGGGGACAGGTTATAGTGAACGGCTTCATGGAAAAAATGCGAGACGTAATTAATGAAATACCCCAATAAGACGGCGCATACGGGAATCATAACCCATCCCGATTGCGGTAATCTTAGCTGCGTCAGGCCCTCTGCGATTGCGATAACCAGCAGCGCTAAATATCCGTACGAGAGGTGAATCCAAGCTAACCGGTAGTCAGGCTTGAGCGTTTTGACGAAATCGGTGTAACGCAGTCCGGCACTGTTCCTGATTTGGCCTCGCAAGCTGGCGAATGAGCCCGAATGGTCGACCATAACAATCGCCAGCATATCACAGACCGCGTCCCATGCGCCTTTCGGCGGTCTATCCCGGGCCTCGCTTCCGCGCGACTGCCAGCAACGATGAACCGAAGGGAAGTTGCCGTCGCTTAGCCAGCCACTTGGTTTCCCAGGACAAGACCCACACGAGCATTTCATTGAGGATCGGGATCACTCGGACCTCCTGCTGTAGCAAGGCCTTGGCGTCGGCCGTGCTGGTCGCCGTTCTAGCCCTAAATCTCCGGCCGAGCCACATTAGCGGGTGGATGCTCGCCATGTACGGAGTAAGATAGTCTATTGAGAAACCCACCTCTTCAAGTTTGGACCGCAGATCCCCGGCTTCGTAGCGGCGGCAGTGCCCGGCGAGTTCATCGAAATAACTCCACAGAGAGCGATGCGCCGGGACGGTCAACAGCAGGACCCCGCCATTCTCCAGTAGCGCCCAGAGATCGCGCAGGATGCGGTTGTCATCAGGAATGTGCTCCAGGACATCGAAAATGCCGATCACTTGGAAAGTCTTGCCGAACGGGGATCTACGAACATCGCCTTGTACCAGGGGACAGGATGTCCGGCTACGCGCATATTGAAGGCCTTCGCCGTACAAGTCCATGCCGACCACGGTGCCGGTAGAACAGACGCGTTCTAAGAAACGCAGGACATTGCCATCTCCGCATCCCATTTCCAGCACTCTGTATCCTGGAGATAAGTGGGCCACCACCTGACTGGCAAGCATCGATATAACCTGGTTTCTCGCCCGAAACCAGAAGTGCCGGTCCTCGGCGAAAAAAAGGCTCTCAAAGTGACGGGGGTCGTAGCCGCCAGATTTGGTCTCGCAGTTCTGGCCCTTCATCTTTCTACCCGGCACTCAAACCGCCGGATCGAATCCACAACCTCCGCCTGCTCGGGTCCGGAAAGGTCATTGTAGAAAGGCAGACGCAAGAGGCAATCGCCGATCCGCTCGGTAGTGGGACACTGGCCGGGATGCCCGCCGAACTTGACGCCCATCGGGGAAAGATGGAGTGGGACATAGTGGAAGACACTGAGAATCCCCTGCGATCTGAGATGCTCAATCAGGCCCTGCCGGGCCCGCAATGACGGCATCACGAGATAGAACATGTGATACGGCTGCTCGCAGTACGATGGAACGCATGGTAACTGTACGTCTTGTGCCGCGGCCCAGTCTGACAGCTCCTCATAGTAAGAATCCCAGATCCGCTTTCTGGCAGCCATAATCTGCTCGTACTTTTCGAGCTGCGCACACAGAAACGCGGCCAGGATATCCGACATCAGGTAGCTGGACCCAATATCGACCCAAGTGTATTTGTCCACTTCCCCCCGGTAGAACTTACTCCTATTTGTCCCTTTCTCCCTTAGGATCTCGGCTCGCTCCACCATCCCAGGATTGTTGATCACAACGGCGCCGCCCTCGCCACAAATCACGTTCTTGGTTTCATGAAAGCTTTGGGTTGCAACGGCGCCGAACGTCCCCAGGTACCGGCCTTTGTACCGCGCAAAAAGACCGTGGGCATTGTCCTCCACAACAGCCACTCCGTGCCGCCTGGCGACTTCCAAAATCTCCTCCATCTCGCAGCCCACGCCTGCATAATGAACTGGAACGATGGCTTTCGTTCGGGGCGTGATCAACTCCTCAAACCGGGATTCGTCCAAGTTCAACGTGTCCGGACGGATATCGATAAACACCGGCCTCGCCCCACGAAGTACGAACGCGTTGGCAGTCGAGACGAATGTAAACGATGGAACGATGACCTCATCTCCGGGTTCAATGTCCAGCAACAATGCCGCCACTTCAAGGGCGTGCGTGCAGGAAGTAGTCAGCAGGACTCGGGCAACCCCCAGAGTCTCCTCCAGCAAGGCGTGGCAGCGCCGCGTAAACGCGCCATCCCCCGCAGCATGGCCTTGCGTAATTGCGTCGGATACATAGCGCAGTTCGTTACCGGTCAGCCCGGGTCTGTTGAACGGGATTCGATAACGCATGGTGGCGGACATCATTAGGTCTTGGGCCCGGCGCCTGGTGAATCGAACCAGCGGTGATACCATAACCCGATGGACTGAGTCCGGAATCCGCAGTTTTGGTAGAGCCGTTGCGATTTGATGTTCCGTCCTTGAGTAACTACCGTCGCGCTCTTCATTCCATGATTCCGAAAATAGTGAAGCGCCGAGACTACGAGCTGCTGGCCGATACCACATCCCTGAGACTCCGGATCGACGGCAATCAGTCCGATGCTTCCTGCTTGGGAGGGGCTAAGGCAGCACGTAACGTATCCGGCCGCCTGTCCGTTAAGATCCGACACCAGCACGCAGTCCGCATAGCCTTGGCAACTGCGTTCAATCCAGCCCGCATACAATTCGTCGCAGCTCGACCTGGCAAAGTGGAGATCGTAGTAGAAGCGAGAGTCTGAAAAGCTCTGCCCGGTAACCCGCTTCAGTTGCGGTAAGTCGTCCGGCCGGGCGCAACGGATGCCCGGTGACTCCTCAGGTAACCCTTCGATGGAGCGATCGAACGTCGTACGGATGTCAACGAAACCAAATGCGTTTTCTTCGGCCAGCCGGATGGTCTGGGGATCGTCGGCGGCGGCCAAGAAGTAGAGACAGTCCACCTCCTGCGTCGAGCACCATCTCAGGATGGTGGGCAAGAGATCGTCATTCAGATGGCGCCCACGCACACGAGCGATCCGCTGCCCGAAAAAGCGAGAGTCCCACTCCAGTAACTCGACCGGCTCAGGAGGCTCGGAGGGTGGCGGAGTCTGCGCCGGCGGTCGCTCTAATCCGCTAAACCTGTCTACCATAGGTCAGGTGTCCGGGCTCGCAACTGGCCGGTGTACTGGCGAGTCCGGGCGTTTCGGTGTTGGCTAATACCGCATAGCTCGGCTGGTCCATCATCCGGAAATGCATGCGGGCCAGATATTCGCCGATAATGCCAAGTGCGAACAACTGAGCGCCGGAGAAAATCGCGATCGCCGAAGCCAGAAAAGCAAATCCCGGAACCGAGCCGCCCTCCATAAAATAATGTCCCAGCACATAGCACAGGAGGGCCATGCCAAAGAAGGTGAAGACGAAGCCGATTAGGCTCGCGAATTGCAACGGCAGCGTGCTGAACCCGGTCATCATGTTCATGGCGTGCCGGGTCAGCTTTCCCAGGGTGTAGTTCGAGGTGCCGATGGTGCGTTCATCGTTTCTTACGGAGATCGCGTCGAACTTCGTGGTCCCCCAGGTTAGCAAAACGTCGATGGACACGTGAGGGCCGGAATAATTTGCAAAAGCCTCCCTCACGTGCGTGCGGAAAACCCGGAACGCGCTGACGTTACGGGCGGTCGCGGCCCCCATCGCATTCTGCAGTGCCAGCTTCGTGACCCATGACGCCAAATTGCGGAACGGTCCGTGAGCCTGGCGACGCGGAGTACCGTAAACCACGTCGTACCCTTCGGCCAGCTTGGCCAGCATCCTTGGTATCTCTTCGGGCGGTGTTTGCAGGTCATCATCCAGCGTGACTATGATCGGGTACTTTGCCAGGCGAATCCCGCACAGTAGTGCGTTATGCTGCCCATAGTTTCGCATCAGATTGAAACCGCGAATCCACGGATGCCGGACCGCAAGCCCCTGGATCACGTTCCAACTCCGGTCGCGGCTCTCGTCGTTCACCAGGATCAGCTCGCCGAGATCGCGCCCTGGTTCCAGGACTTGACTCAGCCTCTCAACCAGCGGCGGCAAGCTTCCTTCCGAGTTGTAGACGGGAACCACAACGGAAACTAACACCTGTCAATCATAACATTCGAGAACTGCATTGCCGCAGCCCTGGAGCGCCTGGTTTCCAAGTCCGATTTCGATAACTTCATGCGTTCTTATTCCTGTCGCACAATCGGCATCCGCCATCCGGTACCGAACGCGCGCGATGTCACTTTAAGGACCGGCGCCGCCTGCTTGCGCTTGAATTCCGCCATGCGCACCAGTCGCAGCACTCTTCGCACCGTCTGCTCGTCATAGCCCTCGGCGATAATCTCCTCCGCCGATCGGCATTGTTCCACGTGCAATTCAAGAATCTCATCCAGCAGGTCGTAGGGCGGCAGGCTGTCCTGGTCCTTCTGGTCCGGCCGCAATTCCGCCGAGGGCGCTTTCGTGAGAATGGCTTCGGGAATATCCGGTTTCCGCCGGTTGCGCCAGCGCGACACGCGGTACACCATCATCTTCGGCAGATCCGCGATCACCGCCAGGCCGCCGTTCATGTCGCCGTACAGTGTGCAATAGCCCACTGACATTTCCGACTTATTGCCGGTAGTCAATAGCAGCGAACCAAACTTATTGGATAGCGCCATCAGGAGGTTGCCGCGAATGCGCGACTGGATATTCTCCTCCGTCACGTCCGGCGCCAGCCCGCGAAACGTTTCTTCCAGAACCGTGTCGTAGGTTGTCATGATGCCGGAGATCGGCAGCGTGATAGTCTCGATCCCCAGGTTGCGCGCCAGTTCCACGGAGTCACTCACGCTGCCCTGGCTTGAGTACGTCGAAGGCATCATCACGCCCAGCACATTTTCCGGCCCCATTGCTTCGGCCGCGATCGCCGCCGTCAGGGCTGAGTCGATTCCACCGGAAAGTCCCAGCAGCACTTTGCGGAAACGCGTCTTCCTGGCGTAGTCCCGAACGCCCAGCACCAGCGCATTCCAGATCTCGGCCTCCGGTTCGAAATCATCTTCTGCGACGGTGCCGGTTCTCGCCGCCAGGTCCACCATCAGCAGATCCTCTTCGAACCCTTTTGCCCGCGCGAACAGCCGCCCCTCTGCGTCGAAAGCCGCGCTGCGTCCGTCGAAGATCAGGTCGTCGTCGGCGCCCACCTGGTTCACAATCGCCAGCGGCAGTCCGTGCCTTTGCGCCATGTGTCCCAGCATCTTCTCGCGCAGCGTCTGCTTTCCCACCGTGAAGGGAGAAGCCGAGAGGTTGATGATCGCCTGTGCTCCCGCGTGCGCCAGGGCTTCAATCGGGTCCTGGTGATAACGCCTGCGCTTCCAGAAGTCGCGGTCGTTCCACACGTCCTCGCAAATACTGATGCCCAGGCGGTAGCCGTTCAGTTCCAGAATCTGCGTGCCGTGAAAAGGTTCGAAGTACCGGTCTTCGTCAAAGACATCGTAAGTGGGCAGCAGCGATTTGTGGAACGCCGGCCCCACCTCGCCATCCTTCAGCAGCACTGCGCTATTGAACAACGGGCGGCCCACATCTGACGGATTGGGCGTCGCAACCCCCACCAGCAACGGCGGCGCTTCCTTGAGCTCTTTGGCCACGCGCGTAAGCATCTCGCAGCCGCGGCGCACGAATCCCCGGTTCATCAGTAAGTCGCGTGGCAGGTATCCCATCAGGGACAGTTCGGGCGTAACTACCAGTTCCGCTCCCTGTGCCAGTGCCGCCCGGGTGCCGCGAATGATCAGCGACGAATTCCCGTCAAGGTCGCCTGCAGTGGGGTTGATCTGAAGAAGCGCTATCCGCAAAACAAGTCCATCCGCCAGAAGAAATTGAATGCCAGAATTTGAATCTACAGAACGCCGTGCCTAAAACTTAGTGTATCAATATGTGCGGGCCGCCTGGCTTGAACCAGTAAGGGCAAAGCCTGCTGATATAGTGGGATTCAGCCGTGAATTCCCCCGAACTGCCCCTGGTAAGCGTCGTCACTCCTTCCTATAACACGGCGCCGTACCTGACCGAAACCATCGAGAGCGTGATTGCCCAGGACTACGCGCGCATCGAGCACATCGTGATGGATGGCGGCTCTACCGACGCAACTCTGCAGATCCTTGAGCGCTACCGCGGCCGCCTGCAATATTTTACGGGCAAGGACAAGGGGCCGTCCGACGCTTTGCACCGCGGCTTTCAGAAGGCCACCGGCGAGGTTTTCGTGTGGCTGAACGCCGACGACGTGTTTTTCCCTGGCGCCGTGCGGACCGCCGCCCAATACCTGGCCGCCCATCCCGAAATCGACGTGGTCTATGGCGAGGCCAATTGGATCGACGAAAACGGCCAGCGTGATCCGCCGCTATCCCACGCTGCCTTTCGACTCCAGAGTTCTCGAGCGCGATTGCTTTATCTGCCAGCCGGCCGCCTACATTCGCGCGTCGTCTTACCGGCAGTGTGGCCTCGACCCGGATATCAACCTGCCGTTCGATTACGATCTCTGGATTCGCATGGCCAAGCGTGGTTTCCGCTTTGCCTCTATTCCTCAGTATCTGGCCGGTTCGCGGATGCACCGTGGCAACCTGACAATTTCCGAACGTGAAGACGTCTTTCAATCTTCCATATGCCTGTTGAAGCGCCACTACGGCTATGTCCCGCTTTCCTGGGTCTTCGGCTACACGGCCTATCATATGGATGGACGCGACCAGTTCTTCCAGCCCATGCGGCCGTCGCTGCGCAAGTATCTCGCGGCCCTGCCAATGGGGCTGCGCTTGAACCCGTCCCGGCGTGCTCGCTTTCTTGGAGAATGGCTGACCGCGCCTCTCGGCGTCCTGCGCCGCAGGGACTAACCGATGAAAGGCTCTCGGTCATCTGGAAACTGCACCCGCACCGTGCGCCCAGCCAGAGTAATCGCCACCGAAATCGTCTCTCCTTCCAGGCGAAGTTCTATCGGAGCATTTGTGGGCGATTCTGAAAAATCCACTACCGCGGCCAGTCGGCAGCGGAGAGGTCCGCGCCGCGTGACGCGCAGCACCGGCGCAGGTTCTTTGGTTGCGAAAGCGCGCGAACGCCAGCCCTCGATCACTTCCGCCGGCGCGCTGAAGCCGAATCGGGCGGCATCGTCCGACTCAGCCAGGTGCCAGAATTGCTCGATCAAATGTTCGCCCGGGGGACCATCTACCGTCTCCAAAACCACCAACGTCGTGGGTTTGAGAAACAGCACGCGGCGGCGGTGCGTGAAGCCCGCGTAGGCGCAGGCGGCGTCCAGATAATCGCGATCCGGTGTTGAACTCCACTGGCGAATCGTGGTTGCTGGTTTGTCCGTCCAGCGGAACGGGCCGGCCGGAGTGGCCTGGTCGCGGGAATCGACGCGGACCGTGTTGTGCGCGGCTGAGCCTCGAAAACTGTTGCGCTCCGCGGGATCGGCTACGTAGGTGTAAGTTCCCGGATCGATCAGGATTTCGCGATCCCCCAACCGCGCCACGACACTGAGAACATCGGAATGGCTATGGCCGCCGGAGCCTTCTCCGAACGGGCCGGCTTTGATCACCACGTGCACGTCGCCGGATGTCATTACTGCCACGCCCGCGTCGGCGAAGAGACGGGATAGATTGCCTTGGTGGCGCAGACTTCTGCCTGTATCTCCCGTCTCGCCGAGCCACCACGCGGCCTGACACGCCAGGTCTTCGGCGGAACGCATCCACTCCGGCCGGTCAAACAACGCCGCGCAGGTGGCCAGTGTGCCGCGGCCGAATTGCATGCGGTCTCCGTACGGGTGGAAGAGGCGGCCGCCATCATCGTCACCGATCAGCGGCAACTCGCCCGCCGGGCCCATCAGCGCCTGCAGATAATCAGCCATACGGATTAGCGCCTCTGCCTGTCCCTCCGGCCGGCCCGCCAACACATAATGCAGCAGGAAGAGATCCAGCGCGTATACGTGATAGTAAGCCGACTGCTCGAAGTGGCTGCCATCCGGGCGCACCTGCCGCGCCAACTGCTCTTGCACGATGCGGCCGCCGGTTTCCGTCCAGCCGACCGCGCGCGGAAAACCGGGGAACAGCACGCCCAGCGCATGCAGGGCCACCGCTTCTCCCAGCAGGTGCGTGTTGGGAGAGAAGTAGACGGAAAGATTCAACTCCAGAAAACGGCCGTGCCGGTAGAGTTCCGCCAGGAACCGGTCGCGCAGCTTTTTGGGAAACTCGCTGCCCGCCAGTTGGTACAGCCAGGCCCACGAGAGCGCCCGGAACGCCACTTCCAGCGCACTGGCCCAGTTGATGCCGCGCAGGAATGGATTCTCCTCCATCCAATTCTCCAACTGGCGAAAGGCTTCGTCCAGAAACTCGCGGCGACGGGTGAACAGGAAGGCTTGGGCCAGCAGCGGGAAGTGCTGATGGCGGTTCAATTCCCAGATGATCTTGTGGTCACCGGAGCGCGCGAAATCCAGGTAAGGTGAGCGGCGAAAGTAGGGCGTTCCGGTGGAAATGCCGTGGACGTAGTCGCGCCGCCAATCAATGGCGGGGCCCGTCTCCACTACCAGGCCAAGCAGTGGGAACCGGTGCGCCAGGATATTGTTCGCGATGGATTCCACTTCGGCGGCATAGCGGCTGGAGCGAAGAACTTCGGCGATATCGGGCCGGGTCGGGAAATGGCGAGGCCGGCGTCGCGGCGTCGCCTGAATGGGCGGGCCGGAAAGCCGCTCCACCTAAAAATAGGAACAGGTTGCCGAACTCCTGGCGCAGCCGGAACCGGATTTCCTCGGGGCTACGCACGGCGGCGAATCGCAGTTTGAGGCATCAGCTCTTTCAATCGTACAACGCCTCTTCCCGCGTCAACCGGTTACACTAAAATGAACTCGCTCTTATGTGCGGAATTGCAGGTTACGTTTGGCGCGACCGTCAGGCCAGATTCGAGCTGGTAAAGAGCATGTGCGACCGGATTCGCCATCGCGGTCCGGACGACGAAGGTTTCCATGTCGAGGGCGGCTGCGCTATCGGCATGCGCCGCCTTAGCATCATCGACCTCAGCACGGGCCATCAGCCCATTCCCAATGAGGACCGCACCGTCTGGGTGGTCTTCAACGGCGAGATCTACAATTACCAGCCGTTGCGCCAAGACCTGATCGCCAAGGGCCATCGCTTCGAGACTAACAGCGACACGGAAACGCTGGTTCATCTGTATGAGCAGGAGGGCCCTGAGGGGTTGAAACGCCTGCGGGGCATGTTCGCTTTCGCCATTTGGGACAGCCGGCGGCGGCGCCTGTTCCTGGCGCGCGACCGCTTCGGGAAGAAGCCCCTCTACTACGCCATATTGCCGCAGGGCCTCTATTTCGGCAGCGAACTGGAATGCTTGCGTGAGGCCGGCGTGCCGCTCGATATGGATCGCGAGGCGCTGCAGCTCTACTTCCAGTTCAATTACATTCCCGACCCGCGCACGGCCTTCCGTGCGATTCGCAAACTGCCCGCCGGCGGCTGGCTGGAATATTCTCAGGACGGCACATTGCGCGAGGGCATCTATTGGAAATTGCCGGTGCCTGCGTCCCAACCCCCGCCAGGTCTCACCGAAGCCGCCGCCCGCCTGAAGCTGCGCGAACAGTTCGATGAGGCCGTGCGCATCCGCATGATTGCCGACGTGCCGCTGGGAGCCTTTCTGAGCGGCGGTATCGATTCCAGTTCTGTAGTGGCATCCATGGCGCTGCAATCGCCCGAGCCGGTGAAGACTTTCTCCATCGGCTTCGATGAAGCCGCCTACAACGAGCTCTCCTATGCCTCGCTGGTGGCCAAAAAATACCGCACCGATCACCACGAGATTCTGGTGCGGCCGGATTCCGCAAGCCTGGTGCCCAGGCTGGTGCAGCACTTCGGTGAGCCGTTCGGCGACAATTCCGCAATCCCCACATTCCTGGTTTCCGAATTTGCCGTGCAGCACGTTAAGGTGGCGCTCAGCGGCGATGGCGGTGATGAGTTGTTTGCCGGGTATGAGAGTTTTGCCGCCATGGAACGCTTGCGCCGTTACGATCGCGTGCCGCAGTCCCTACGCTGGCTCATGGCCCGGGCGGCGGAACTGCTGCCGTATTCGGCATACGGCAAGAACTACCTGCGCATGATCAGCCGGCCTTCCGCGCTGGAGCGTTATTTCGAATACAATTACGCGCCCTACTTCATGCGCCAGCGCCTGTTGCAGCCGGAGTGGATGCTGCCGGCCGACGGCGCATTCCTGACCCGCATGTTCGCCGCTGCTGCCTCCGCCTGCCTGCCGACGACGATTCGGACATCCTTACACAGGCTATGTATTTCGAAGCCACCGCGAATCTCACCGGCGACATGCTGGTGAAAGTGGATCGGATGTCGATGGCCAATTCGCTCGAAGTGCGCTCGCCCCTGCTGGACCACGAATTGGCGGAATTCGCGGCCACCCTGCCCCACTCCTGGAAGATGCGCGACGGGCGCGGCAAGCGCATCCTCATCGACGCCATTGGCGACCGCCTGCCTCCGGAACTTCTGCACCGCGGCAAAATGGGTTTCGGGGTGCCGCTCGCGGATTGGTTTCGCGGTCCGCTGCGGCCCATGCTGTGGGACCATCTCACGTCTTCGCGCTTTTTGGATCGCGGCGTGGTATCGCCTGAGTTCGTGCGTACCCTGCTGGAGGAGCATGACAGCCGCCGCCGCAATAACGAAACCTGGCTGTGGTCGCTTCTGGTGCTGGACCTGTGGTTCCAGCAGGTGGAGGCCCCTCAAACTTCACCCGCATCGCCGGCAGTCTCGCACCCATGAAGAACCGCGGCCGATAAATTTATGGAATTCTACACGTGGGATCAGATGGAAAAAGAGGTTCTCAGCCCGACCATAGCACGCAAGATCATTTCCGGCGAGAAAGCTATGGTGTCGCAAGTCTTCCTCGCCAGGGGAGCGGTGGTGCCGGAGCACCATCATGAGAGTGAGCAGATCACTTACATTCTCGAAGGCGCATTGAAGTTTGAGATCGAAGGTCAGGAGATTGTGGTGGGCAAGGGGCAGGTGCTCTTGATTCCTTCGAACGTGCCGCACCGCGCGGTGGCTCTCGAAGACACGGTCGATCTCGACATCTTCAGCCCCATCCGCACTGACTGGCTCCAACGCGACGATGCGTATCTGCGAGGTTAATCCATTGTGGCTTCGGCCATCACGCACTTCATAGTCGGGGCCGCCATTGCCCTGCCCGCGATGGAGTCCCGCGCCCTGCGGCCGGTCTTTCCGGGCGTGCTGCAGCGCTGGGCGATGCCGGTTACGGCTGGCCTGTGGGCCGTTGCGCCCGATCTCGACACCTGGTTGATGCTCGGCTTTGGTATTCCGCGCGGAAGCCTTTTCAGCCACCGCGGATTTTTTCATTCGCCGTTTTTCCTGATGGCATTGGCGGCAGCCATAGCGGCCATCGTCGCGCGGAAGCACGGCCGGCGCACGGTGGTATGGCTGGCTGTGATGTGGACGGTGTCGGCGGTGACTCATCCGCTTCTGGATATGTTGACCGACGGCGGCAGCGGCGTGATGCTGCTGTTTCCGTTTTCCCGGGAACGCCTGTTTTTTCCATGGCGCCCGATCCACGTCTCGCCGCTGAGCATCGCGAGGTTCTTCGATCACCCCGGTGAGATTCTCTGGTCGGAGCTGCCGTTCTGCCTGACGGCGGTGGCAGTTGGAGGCGTAGGGCTCATATGGCGAAAAAGCCGGCGCAAAGCCACGAGTCGTACGCTCGCTTGATCGGCCTTCGCGAAAATTCTCGAGAACTATTCCCGCGCAATCTGGTAATCGCCGCTCACAAACCGCGCAACCGCTCCGCCGCCGCTTCCGGCGTGATATCCCGCTGTGGGGTCGCCAGCATTTCGTAGCCCACCAGAAACTTGCGCACCGTCGCCGAGCGCAACAGGGGCGGATGGAAGTGCAGGTGCAGGTGCCACTCGTCATGCGGTGCGCCGTCTGTAGGACGCTGGTGAAAACCCATCGAGTAGGGAAAGGCAACCTGGAACAGGCGGTCATAGCGCGCCGTGGTGCGCTTCAGGATGTCGGCCAGTCCATCGCGTTCGGCGTCCGCAAGGCCGTCAATGCCCGCCATGTGGCGCTTCGAAATCACCATCGTCTCGAAGGGCCAGACGGCCCAGAACGGCACCACCGTCAGGAAGCTGCCGTTCTCTTCCACCACGCGTTCGCGCGCGGCCTGCTCCAGGCTGGCATAGTCGCACAGCAGACAAGTGGAGCGTGCCTGGCTCCACGCAAGTTGCGACGTCTGTTCCTTCGCCACTTCGTTCGGAAGCCGGTGGCTCGACCAGATCTGGGAGTGCGGGTGCGGATTGCTGGCGCCCATCATGGCGCCGCGGTTTTCGAAAATCTGCACGTAGTTGATCATCGGGTTGGCGCCCAGCGCGCCGTGCTGCTCTACCCAGGTGTCTACTACTTTTCGCAGGTCAGCCAGGTTCATGCCGGCGATGGTCAGGTTGTGACGCGGCGAGAAGCACACCACCCGGCAAATGCCCGGTTCGGATTCGGCGATCAGCAGCCCGTCGCGTTCGAAACGGTCCACTGGCGTGTCCGGTTTGAGTACCGCGAAATCATTATCGAAGACGAATGTCGATTCGTAATTCGGATTTCGTACTCCGCCTGCGCGCGCGTTGCCGGGGCAGAGGTAGCAGTCCGGATCGTAGGCAGACTGCGTGACGGCTTCGTCTTTTTCGGTCTGCCCCTGCCAGGGCCTATTTGTGCGCTGCGGAGAAACCAGCACCCATTCGCCAGTCAACGGATTGAAGCGGCGGTGCGGGTCCCGGTTCCAATCGAACATGAACTCATGGTAGCGCCTACCCCATCTCGAACCTCACCACTGCCCGCCCGAAATGGATCTCGTCATCCGGCTCCAACTTGAAGCCCCGCGAATCCCGGTGCACTTCCTGGCTCATGCCGTCGCGGACGATCCAGGTGCCGCACTCGGTCTGTGTGGCGCCGCCGCGCGCGTACCAGCGATCGTTGAACAAGCGGTAATCGCCCGAGACCTTGTCGAACAAAATGTGAGCATGCTCGCGCGAAACCGAGCGGTTGACCTCCGAGTCTTCGGCGAACGCCAGGTCGTTGCGGCGGTGCAGACCTTCGGACCGGTACACGTCTACCACGCGCCCGATATTGATCCTTGTTTTGTTCAAGTCAATTCTGGCGGCATTAGCTGTGCCCTCGCATACAACCAGCCTGGCTGCCGGCTTTGAAGCGCGCCCGTTCGGTTCTTGCGAAATGGCATCTACCGTCAACCACTCTTCGCCCCGCTTCGGCAAACCGGCGGATGCTTCTACGTCTACCCGCAGATCCTCGGGGAACCGGCAGCCGGCGCCGCGCAGCGCGTTGTGAACTTCCTGCTCCAGGTATTTGCGGAAAAAACGGCCCGTGAAAATACCCACGCGGCTCTCTTCTACTCCGCGCAGGTTCACGCGCAGCAGATCGAACGGGAAGACCTTCTTGCCGCCGGAGCGGTAGCTTTTTTCGCGGATCCGGTCGATTACCGCCAGGCGGATTTCGGCGAGTTCCGGCGGCTCATCGGGATTCGGCGCCGGGGCCAGCGGAGATTCAAAAACCGTTCGGCCAAATTTTTCCAGGTAGTCTCCAAGATTCATGGCATCCTTTCAGATGGCAGGCCGGTCCAGGCCTGCCCTGCTACAACAGACCCAGCTCCTTAGCTGCTTCCATCACTTCTCTTGCGATTGGAGCGGCCGCCCTGCCGCCGTACCCCCCATGCTCCACCAACACCGCGAACGCCACGCGTCGCGAAGCGTCTCCGTCATAAGGAGCGAAACCCGTGAACCATGCGTGCGGCATGCCCTGGTCCAGTTGCGCAGTTCCAGTCTTGCCGGCGATGCTGATTGCCGATCCCGCCATCACGTGACGGGCGGTGCCTTCCGTCACCACGCGTCGCATCGCCCCGGCCAGGAACGCCGCTTGCGCAGCCGGCAGCACGTCCGTGGCGCGCCGTCGCGAGGGTTGCTGCTGTCCGCGATCCAGCGGCCCTCCGGCATGCGCCCGCCCGCGGCAATGGCGGCGGACACGCGGGCCATCTTGAACGGCGAGATCAGCACCGGGCCCTGGCCGTAGGCGGCAAACGGAAGCGCCTGCTTCAACTCCGGCATGTCGCCCGTTGAGATCCCCAATTTGGCGGCGGTCTCGGCCAGCGCCTTCGAGCCCACGTCGTGAACGCCCAATTGCGCGAAGTACGCGTTGCAGGAAACCGCAATGGCGCGCTCCATGTCGAGCGTGCCGTGGGCGTGGTCGCCAATATCGTCTTTGATGGCGCGGTTCCATCCCGCGATGGTGTTGCCGGCGCGGCCATCGGGAAGCGTGCGGCACAGGTACGTGCGGTGCGTCAGGCCGGGCTCCAGGCGCAGCGCCGCCATGGCGGTAACTAACTTGAATGTGGAACCGGGCGGATACTGGCCATAGCGCGCGCGGTCCAGCAATTCGTCGGCTGCCGGCGCCGCGGTCCGCGTACCCGGCGGGTCGGGCGCGGGTGCGCTGACCAGCGCCAGCACGCCTCCGGAGACCGCATCCATCACCACCACCGCGCCGCTCCGGTTGTTCGCTGCTCGCAGATGCCGCTCCAGAATCTCCGTGGCGCGCAGTTGCAGCCGTATGTCCAGCGTGAGATGAATGTTTCGGTCGCGGGCCAGAACGGCCGCGATTTCCGGGTTGCCGGGCTGATGGCGATAACGCACCAGGGGTGCCAATTCGTCATACCGGTACCCCTGCAGTTTGGGATTGGAATCGTGCTCCACCAGCGATGCATTCGTGGCATGAAAATTCTCGCCCGTCCGTAAATCGCCGATCACGTGCGCCGTGGCCGAACCGAAGGGATAATGACGGCCATCGAACCGCGAAGCGGCCTGGTCAAGCGAAATCGCAAGGGCTGTGTAGTCGGCGCGATGCTGCTCCAGTTCCTGCCAGTTGCTGGTGGCCAGCGGAATGCCGTTGCGGTCGTAAATGCTGCCGCGCGGAATTTCGCGCGCCATCGAGTTCATCCGCGGATTGTGCTGCGGCCGCTTGACGCCATCCTCTTCGAACGAGTGCGCGTCGCGGGCCAGGTAGTCGGTGTCGCGCACAACCTGGTAGCGGGCCGCGAAGCCGAGCAGGACCAGTGCCGCGCCGGCCAGGACGGCTTTGAGCGTGAACACGTCCGGCAGTTCCCGCGCCCCCCTTGGTCGCATTCGCGGAGATGGAAGCCAGCAGCGCGAACACCAGAAAGTTAGCCATCATCGCCGTATTTCCCGAGCTGAGAAATGGAGAGACCACGCCCGATAGCGGCAGCGCCCCCAATACTCCCGCCGTGATCAGCATCATTTCAAATGCGATCAAACTGGCCAGGCCCAGCCCCAGAAAGAACCCGAAATGCGTTTCCGCCAGCTTCGCCGCCCGCAGCGCGCGTGACACCAGAAAGCCAAAGAGCAGGAAGACGGTCGCCACTCCAATGAAGCCCCACTCTTCGCCGATGGCCGGCAGCACCAGGTCGGTGTTGCCCGCGGGAATCATCTCCGGGTCGCCCCAGCCGGGACCCGATCCATACGGGCCGCCGGTGGAAAATGCCCAGAGCGCGTGCGCCAGTTGGTCGCCGCCGTGAACGTCGTTGTCCCACGGCGCCAGCCACATATCGATGCGCTGCACCACCGTGCGCGGCTGCCCTATCCGGTAACCCACCGTCACCGCGGCCACCATCAGCACCAGTCCGGCAATCGCCAGGCCGGGCCTGCCGCGCGCCACCGCGAACATGGCAAGGAACACGAAGAAAGTCACCAGCGCCGGTCCCAGATCTTTCAGCACGAAGAATAAAAGCACAGCCATCACCACCGCGATGAGGACTGGGACCACGTGTTCCAGCCGCGGCACTCCGGCGCGCTGAAACAATTTCGGCATGATGCGTTTTTCGCGGAGATCGCGCAGCCGTTCCCAATTGCGCGTGAAGTATCCAGCCAAAAATAGAACCAGCAGGATCTTGATCAACTCCACGGGTTGGAAGGGACCCAGGTTTACCTTGGCGTCGTTGCCGGCCGGTCCCTTGCCGAAGGCCATCAGCAGGCCGAACAGCGTCAACGCCGCGAACAACGGCGTGTAGCACCAGTCCGAGAGCCGCTGGTAGTCGAATAACTTAAGCACCGGCAGAATCAGCAGCAGGCAGCCCAGGAAGACGCCCACGGCAAATTTGTGGAACTCCAGCGTGTCGCGCAGGGGGTCGCGCATGCTGATCATCAGGACGAAACCGATAGCCGTTAGCAGGTGCAGCGCCGGCAAGAACGCGCGGTCACCCTGGAAGCGGGTGAGGCCCCATAGCAGCGCGACCAGATAGAAGCCTGCGAAATACAGAAGGGTCGACCGCACAAACTGCATCTGGAATTCGCGCGGGGTCCGGACCACCATCAGGGGTTTCAGTTTCGACAGCGGAAGACGCTGCAGGCGTCGCGCCGGAATCCGCAGGCTGGATAGTGCGCCCACGTTTCGCAGCGGGCGCGTGCGCTGCAGGAAATCGAAGGTCTTCTCGGCAACCATGGCCCGCTCCGTGCGGTCCGGGAAGGCGTCCAGGAGAGGCAGCAGGTCGTCCGGTCCGGAAACCGTGTTGAGGTTGACCAGTTCCCCCCGTTGCAGTTTTTCGGCGGCGCCGGCGAACAACTCGCTTTTCGCGCTGTACACTATCGCCAATCCGGCCATCACGAATATGGATGCGGCCGCCATCCACCAGATCTCGCTGCGCGCCTGGCGCGGCCCCTCAATCGTGACGATCGCCGGTTTGGCGCCCGGGCCAGTCCAACTGCGGGTTACCGCCATCGCCGCGGCCTCCGTGGCTTAGGCTTACCGGGCGCATGGATGGCGTTCAGGTCGCTGCGGTGTTCGTCCGCCTGGTCGAAGCCGGGAATGCGCTCGTACAGGGAACGCGCGGTTTTCGCGTCCTGCAGCGCGGCCCGGAGATTGGAATTCAGTTCGCGCTCGGCTCGGATTCGGTAGGCGTCCGCCTGTTGTTCGATCTCGCGCCGCCCCAGGGTAGCGCCCAGCCGCTCGGCCGCTGCGAATTCCGGCAGGGCCTTCTCCACGTTGGGCAGCGCGTAGACATACACGCGCGCCAAAGCCAGGTGCGGGTCGGGACTGCGCGGCATCTTGCGCGCTGCCAGGGCAAACTCGTCGCGCGCCTTCAGGCGAAGTTGCGCCGCCGCCCGATCGGAATACTGCGCGCCGTTAAGGCGTTCGAGCGTAGCATAACCGCGGCTGAGCGCCAGTTTTCCGAGTGTTTCGTCGTCGGCTGCACCCAGTTCGACGGCGCGCTGCAGCAGAATCTCGGCCTTCTGCCAGTCGAAATCGTAGAGCCAGGGATCGGCGCTGGCGCGGTACGATTCCAGAATCCGGTCGGCGGCGGAGACGTACAGCCCCGGCATTTTTTCATTCGGAATAGTCGCGGGCAGCGGAGCTACAATTGCGGCTCGGGTCGACGACGGGGTCGAGGTTGGCATCGCGGCCGCTGTTGCGCGCGCCTGAACCAGTTGCCATGCATAGCTGCCGCCGATCCATAGCAGCATGCCGGCCCCGAACCAAGCCAGCGCGCCGGCCATCCGCAATTTCTTGTTGACGCGGCTGCCCGCCCGCGTCACTTTTCGCAATGCGGCGCGCGCAGCTTCGAGCGTGGCAGTGGCGCCCCAGTTCGAGCGGCGCTCCAATTCGGCAACCGGCGGCCGGTGTTCCAGAAACGCCTGCAGGTCTTGCTGAAACTCCGTGGCAGAGCCGTACCGCTGAGCGGCATTCGGCGCCAGCGCCTTGATCACAATCGCACGCAGCGGAAAGGGGCAACTGCCCGGCAGCGCCCTCGGCGGCCGTTTGGAGCGGATCAGACTCTCCAGTTTGCGCGTGTTCTCCGCCTGGTACGGCGGTACTCCCGCCAGCATTTCGTACAGAGTGGCGCCTACCGCCCAGAGGTCCGATTGCTGGTCCACCTGCGACCGCGTCAGGCGCTCCGGCGAGCAGTAGCTGGGGCTGCCGAAATTGTGGATGGTGGCGTTCGAATCCACGCGCAGCGTCTTGGCGATCCCGAAATCCAGAAGCCGCACCGTGTCATTGGGGCTGATGTGGATATTCGAAGGCTTGATATCGCCGTGGACCACGGCCGATTCCCACGAATGAAACTTGGCCAGCTGTTCGCAGATCTCAAGCGCGATCACCGCCGCGCGGTATGGATCGATGGTGCGTTCCGACTGCAGCACCTCGGCCAGGTTACGGCCTTCCACATATTGCATGGCGACGAAGAAGTAGCCTTCCAGATCGCCCGAATTCGTAGATCTCCACCATGCGCGGGTCCACATGATGCAGCTCTTTCTGAATGGCGGCGCCGCGGCGCTCGGCTTCCAGCACCAGCCGCGTCACAGCGTCGCCATCGGCCTTGACCAGCTTGAGCGCGACCTTGCGATTCTCCACCGTGTCGATCGCCAGGTACACATCCGTCATGCTCTTGCCGAGCCGGCGGATAATTTCGTAAGGGCCAATTTGGCTGAGTGTTAAGGGTGCGGTCATAGGCCTATCCTCGCGCTCGCAAGACCGCCCAGAGCAGCATTCCCAGCAGCAGTCCGTAGGTTAGAAACGCCATGCGCCCGGCCAGTATGCGCACCGCCGGACCGTGGGTAGTGGACAAATTGCGCGGTGGTCGAAAAACGCGGCCGCGTGGCCCCGCTGCGGCTGCGGAATTCCGGGCCCGCCACGAACAAAGCCGTGATGTTGTCCCTGCCGCCGGCTACGTTGGCCGCTTCCACCAGGCTGGCCGCCGTGCGCGCGGCGTCGCCATCGTAACACTCCACAATGTCGCGTACCTGCGCCGCGGTCAGCTGGTCTGTGAGGCCATCGCTGCACAGCAGGATAGCGGCATCGGGGCGGAAGCGGCACTCGCGGATTTCGATAAACTCCCGGTCGTCGGGCTCACGCAGCCGTGAGCCCACATCGCGAAATACTTCATTGCGGCGCGGGTGCAGCATGGCCTCGGCCTCGGTGAGTTCGCCGGAATCCTCTCCCTCCCCTACCGGCGAATGGTCAGAGGTCAGCTTGCGCAGGGCCCCCTTCCACATCAGGTACAGACGCGAATCGCCCACGTGCCCGATGGTGATGCGGCCGTCTTCCACCACCGCCAGGGTGAGCACGCAGGCCATGCCGGTGAGGCCGGTGTCGTGCTGCGCCAGTTCGAAGATGCGGTTGTTGGCCAGGGTGATTGCCGCTCCGGACGCGATCCTCGCCAGGCGTCCCTCTGGCGGCGCCGTTGCCAGATAAGGATTCGCGGATAGCCTCCACCGCGGTCTGTGCCGCGAGTTCGCCCGCGGCCTGCCCGCCAACGCCATCCGCCACCAGAAAAACACCGTGCTCCGCGTCCAGGAAGTAGCGGTCCTCGTTGCGGTCGCGGAGCAGGCCGGTGTCCGTGGCCGCACCGCTTGAGAGCGTCGCCAGACTCATTTCTTCTCCCGATGCGCCAGCGTGAACACCAGCACGAACGCCAGGAACGCGATTACAAACGGCGTATGCAGATTATAGAGTTCGCGCATTGGCCGGCTCACTTTCTGGCTTCGAATGCCAGCTTCAGAACTTCCGTTATGCGGATCTCGGCGCGGTCGGGCAGTTGGACCTCTACGTCGCGCGACAGCCGCCGGCCGTTGAGCCACGTGCCGTTGCGGCTCTTGTCCACAATGGCAAATTCTCCGCTGGCCGTATCGCGGCGCAGGCGCAGATGTTCGCGCGAAACTTCGTCGGTGGTGTAGAGCGGCAGGTCCACCCAAAGATCCTCGCCGCCGCGCCCTACACTGACTTCGTTCTGCGTGATGAAGTAGGTCTGCGGGCCGGAATCGTCCTGGTAGCGGATTTCGCCGAAAACCTTGTCCGGCATGCGCCGCGTGCTTTCCCGGTCGCGGGCCACGCGCGCCGCCGTCACGGAGGGTTCGCGCTCAATCAGCGTCGTCTTAGCGCCGCGATACCCGGGTTCCGGCACGTCGTTCAATTCGGAGTGGATCTCCACATCGCCCGGCGGCACCGCATTCTCAGTGTCGGCGAACAGTTCGATCCACCAATCATTCTGTGCGATCCGGTACACTTTGGACGGTCCGCTTCGTCGAAACAGCGAACCCTTGCCGTTCCATCCGGCCATCTGCGCGGTCAAAGCGCGCTTGGCATCCTCTTTGATCAGATCCTGGACGCCTGCGAGGCGCCCATAATCGTCAGGATGAAGATAGGCGCTGAAGACGCAAGGCACCAGGATGCTGTACCCCATTTCGAGGCGCCCCAGCTCCATGTTGCGAATGAGTTCGTTGATGATGATCTGCCCGCTGATGCGGGGCTGGATTGGCTTCGTTCCGCTCTGCGCCATGCTCTACCCGTCCTATTGCGGCAAGGCAGACCCAGACCTGCTCGACCGCCACCCTTGCCGTTTTGGCCAGTCGCACAGACGCGGAACTTAATTTTAGACGAGAAACTGGTCCGATGGTTTCAGTGGGATGCACCTGAGGCAGGGCAGCCGCATTAAAATTCGATAGGGATTCCGCGGCGGCTGACGAATCGGTTTCCGCGAATCAGGAATCGCAGCGGCAGGTCGGCGCACTGCGTGATGCCGATGCGCGGCGTGACCGCAATTTCGAACGGCGTCACCTCCGAAGCGGCGCGGACCACCAGGGCGCCGCGGGTTACGTCGGCGCCGTTCTGAGCGCGGGTGATGCCCATCGCCAGGGTCAGTTTGCCGGGGCCGTCCGTCAGGTCTTCCGGCTTACGGGCAGCGGGCCGTCTGTGTTGCATGACGTCAAGTCCGATTACCGGCTCGAGCGCCCGTATCAGCACGCAGCCGGGCTGGCCAGTAGGTTCGGCCACGATATTGAGGCACTCGTACATTCCATAGATGAAGTACACGTAGGCATGGCCGGGCGGCCCGAAGATGACCCGGGTGCGGCTGGTAATGCCACGGGCCGAATGCGAGGCCAGATCGTCACCGCCCAGATAGGCTTCGGTCTCCACGATGATGCCGGCGGTGGGGCCGTGCACCAGGACTTTGCCGAGCAAATCGCGGGCGACCTCGATGGCGGGCCGCCGGTAGAAACTACGCTTCAGAATTGGTCCGAACGGCATGGTCCATATCTTCGTACAATGGAGGGCGCTGATGCGACTGTTCACGGGCTTCGATCTGCCGGAAGAGACGGTGCGCAATCTGGAGGCACTTCTGGCGCGGCTGCGTCCCGCGGCCGATCTTCATTGGAGCCCTCCCGCAAACCTGCACATCACGACCAAATTCATTGGCGCATGGCCCGATGAACGCCTCGCGGACCTGATGGCCGCGCTCTCCGGAATTCCGTTCGGATCGGCCATCTCGGTCCAGGTCCGCAACCTCGGGTTTTACCCCAATCCCCATGCGCCGCGGATCTTGTTTTGCGGCATCGAAGCGCCTGGCATGGACGCTCTGGCGTCACAAACGGATAAGGCGGCATCAGCCCTCGGAATTCCCGCCGAAACCCGCCCCTTTTCTCCCCACCTGACACTTGCCCGCATACCGGCTCGCCTGCAAGGCAAACCGAATCTCCAACCGCTGCGCGAGGCCATCGCGGCCCTTACTTCTCTTGAGTTCGGACGGTTCCAGGCCCGCAGCTTCTTTCTGTACCAAAGCCTGCTGCGGCCAACCGGTTCCGTGTACACTAAGCTTGCGGAGTTTCCTCTCTCAAAGTGATGATCCCACTGGTGGTGCTTCTTGTCGCGTACCTTTTGGGCGCGATTCCGTTCGGATATCTTCTGGTTAAATGGACAAGCGGCGCCGATGTGCGCCGGACTGGCAGCGGCAACATCGGCGCCACCAATGTGCTCCGCACCAGCGGCCGCGCCGCCGGCATCGCCACCCTGCTGCTGGACATCGCTAAAGGCTATTTCGCCGTTTGGATTGCGGGCAGGCTGACGCAACAAGACTCGCTGTGGATGAGCGCTGCCGCCCTGGCCGTGGTGGCGGGCCACTCCTACCCCGTATTTCTGAAGTTCAAAGGCGGCAAGGGCGTAGCCAGTTTCGTTGGAGCGTTTCTGTGCCTGACCCCGGCGGCAGTCGCTGCCGAAACTATCGTGTTTGTAGTAATTGTGGCCTGGACACGTCACATATCTTTAGGCTCAATTGTCGGGGCCGCCACTTTTCCCCTGGCGGTCTGGCTGATTGAAAAATCGCCGACACCTGTGGCGGCGGCGCTGATTGGCGGAATTTTTGTAATCTACAAACATAGTAGTAATATCCAGAGATTGCGCACAGGTACGGAAAACGTCTTTACCTTCGGCCCACGCAAGTAATTGAGAAATAAGCCTTGAAGAATCTGGCAATCATTGGCGCTGGAAGCTGGGGCACAGCCCTGGCTCTCGTCCTGGCGCCCCGGTTCCCCCGGATGCGGCTATGGGTCTACGAAACCGACCTGGCCGCCCGAATGACGGACAACCGGGAGAACGACGTCTATCTGCCGGGTTTTCCCCTGCCTCCGCATATTGAAATAACCAGTGATCTCTCCCAGGCTTTGCAAGACGCCGAAATTGTTCTCAGCGTGATGCCTTCTCACCTGGTGCGGGGGCTTTACCAGCAGATGCTGCCCTTTCTTAATGATTCGATGATCTTCGTAAGCGCCACAAAAGGGCTCGAGAACCTCACACTGCTACGTATGTCGGAGGTTATCCGGGAAGTTCTCGAACCGCACTTCGTTCCGCGGGTTGCGGCAATCTCAGGACCCACCTTTGCCCGTGAAGTAGCACGGTTTGAGCCTACCGCACTGGTAGTGGCTTCATCCGAGACGGCGCTCACCGAACAGCTGCAGTCGGCCTTTTCCGGTCCAACTTTCCGCCTCTACCGGAGCCCTGATCCTATTAGTGTAGAAATTGGCGGTTCCATTAAAAATGTAGTGGCCATCGGAGCTGGCGTGTTACATGGTATGGGGCTAGGTCACAACGCCATGGCGGCGCTGATCACCCGCGGCCTGGCGGAGATGACGCGGCTGGCGGTAGCCATGGGGGGGCGGGCGCAGACCCTGTCGGGTTTGGCGGGATTGGGCGATCTGGTTCTGACCTGCACGGGTGATTTAAGCCGAAACCGGTCTGTGGGAGTGGAATTGGCTCATGGAAGGAAGCTGGACGAAATCGTCAGCTCCATGAAGATGGTGGCGGAGGGGATTAAGACTACAAATGCCGCGGCCGACCTGGCCAAGCGCTATTCCGTGGAAATGCCAATCTCGGAGCAGATGTACCAGATGTTCCAGTTCGGGAAATCGCCGCGCGAGGCGATTCAGAGTCTGATGGAGCGCTCACTGAAAGGGGAGTGAGGGCTAAGCGGAATATATTCCCCTCGAAACGCAACCTCGGATGGCAGAACGGGTTAAATCCGATATGGGGGGAGCCACGGCGGCTCTCGATTACGACGCTGAGTTGATGCTGCGCGTCAAAGAGGGCGATGGCGCGAGCTTCGGTGTATTGTTGGATAAGCACCGCTTGTCTGTAGTTCACTTCCTCTACAGGATGATTCAGAATCACGCTGTAGCCGAGGAGTTGGCGCAGGAGGTTTTCCTGCGCGTGTATCGTTCGAGGAGCACGTATGAGGCGACCGCGAAATTTACAACCTGGCTCTTTCGGATCGCCACGCATTTGGCCTTAAACTCGCTTCGGGATGGTAAGAACGAGCGATTGCAGGAGCATCTGGATGACGACACGCATGAGATGCCAGCGCGGCAAGTGTCCGATTCGCGTCCGTCGGTGGAACAGTTTATGGTGTATGAGGCCAGGCTCAACGAGGTTCGTCTGGCCGTAGCAAGCCTGCCGGAAAAGCAAAGGGTGGCGGTCCTGATGCACAAGTATGAGGAGATGGAATACTCACAGATCGCCCGGGTGTTGAGCTGTTCGGAATCGGCTGTAAAATCGCTGTTGTTCCGGGCGTATGAGACTTTGCGCGCACGGCTGGCGCACATGGCATAATATCGAGGATTGTTATGAAGTGCCTTATCGAGACTCAGGAAAGCGCGGAGTTGCTGTTGGCGTATTGTGCCCGCAAGCTGGACGCGGAACGCACAACGCTCTTGGAGCGGCACATCGGGATTTGCCCCGTCTGCCAGGAGTTTGTCAACGGACAGCGAGCGCTTTGGGAAGCATTGGATACCTGGGAAGCCGCTCCCGTCTCGCCGGATTTCGACCGCCGGCTTTACCAACGAATTGAAAAAGAAGTTTCCTGGTGGGATCTGCTCATCCGCCCGTTCCGCCCGATGCTGGTCCGGCAGAGTCTGCCGGTAGCCGCGGCGGCTTTCGCGGTAGTAATGGCGGGTGCTCTCTTACAGCGGCCGGCAGCGGTAAGGGTGGTGCCGACGGAGTCCGCACAGGTAGAATCCGTTCAGCCCGAACAAGTAGAGCACGCGCTCGAAGCGATGCAGATGCTCAGCGATTTTAACCACCAGGCTCTGGCCCCGGCGAGCGAATCGCAGATGTGACGGCTCGGATTGATGTGACGCCGAGATCTACGTACGAATGACCCGCGCCTTTCAAATTGCGGGAGTGCTGTTGTTAGCCGCAGCTTCCGGGCTCTGTCAGCAAAAGGTTAACGGCAAGCCTCCCAAGGCTGCGCCAGGGCCAGCGGCTTCTCCCGCGACCAGGCCCAACAATCCCCGGCTCAATCCGGAGCTCAATCAGCGTAAAAACACCGGCCCGAATATTCCGAATCCAGCGGCGAGGCCGTTGCAGCGGATGATGGCCATGACTCCGGAACAGCGGGAACGCATATTGGAGAAGTTACCTCCACAGCAGCAGGCCAACGTGCGGCAGCGGCTGGAGACTTTCGATAAACTGCCTCCGGCCGAGAAGGCCCGCCGCTTACAGTTGCTGCAGGGGTTCTCAGATCTGCCTCCGGAGAAGCAGCGAATTCTCGAAAAGCAGCTTCCGGCGTACAACGCTCTACCGCCCGAGAAGAAGAAAATTCTCGGCTTCCGGGGAATCCAGCAACTGGCGCGCATGTCCGATAGTGAACGGCAGGCACGCCTGAACAGCGAGGAACTGAAGAGCAAGTTTTCTCCGGCTGAACTGAAGATGATTTCCGATATCGCCGAGAACTATCCCTTCCCCGGCAAATAGGCCGCAGCCTCAAAAATACCTCAAAAATACCTATTGTCTTAAGCTGGGAATTTTGATACCGTCTTCTGGATCATGAAGAAAATCGAGCCGGCCCCAAATAGCAACAAGGCGCACAGGCAGAGGCTGCTGGATCGGCGGCAAACGGTGCTCTCGAGTCTGGGTGTCAAGTTCGACACGATGGCGCGGATGGGACGGGTAGCCGAAGAAGACCAGGCGCAGGTTTCCCACGATGAGTTCGTCTCGCAGCATCTGAACAGCCTGGATTACGTTCAACTCCGGATGGTGGAAGAGGCCCTGGACCGGCTGGATTCCGGAGACTACGGCATTTGTCTTTCGTGCGAACAGCCAATTCCCGCCAAGCGCCTGCAAGCCCTGCCGTGGGCCCGGTGCTGTGTCAGGTGCCAGGAAATCGCGGGTCCTGAAATGGACCAGGAATGGGCGGCTATGATGCCGCGTATACCGGTTGGCATGAAGGACTAGGCGCAGGCGAAAGCCGCCTGCGCCATCAAAACTTAGACGTGGGCGTCAAGCATCTTCTGAACTTCGGATTTGCCGACAGCACCTACGCGCTGCTCCACGACGTTTCCGCCCTTGAAGAGCAGCAACGTGGGTATTCCCCGAACGTTGTAGCGCATGGCCGTACCGCCGTTGGAATCCACGTCCAGCTTGCCCACTTTCACTTTGCCTGCATATTCGCTGGCCACGACATCGATCGTCGGCCCCATTTGCCGGCACGGGCCGCACCATTCGGCCCAAAAATCAACCAGAACCGGAACCTCGGACCGGAGGACGTCCTGGTCGAAGCTTGCGTCGGAAAACGTCAATGTATCCTGACTTGCCATTTGATCTCCTGAACTACTTATTAGAATCCCATTTGTGCCAAAAGATTCAAATACGGCCCAGAAGCCGCCGGTAGAGGGCGGAATAAGCCGCCGCCGACGTTTTCCAAGAGAAATCCTTTGCCATACCCCGGCGCATCATCTGCCGCCAAGCGTCGGGCTCGGCGTAATCCTTGGCGGCTGCACGAACCGCGTCCAGAAGCGCTTGACTGGAGTATTCGGCAAACTTGAATCCAGTGCCTTCATCAATGGTATCATCCAGGCCGCCGGTGGCGCGAACCACCGGGACGGTCCCATAGCGCAGGCTGTACATCTGGTTCAGCCCGCAAGGTTCGTAGTAGCTCGGCATGAGGAAAATATCGGCGCCTGCTTCGATGCGGTGCGCCATGCCGTCGTCATAGCCGATCTGAAGGGCGATCCGGCCGGGGTGCTCTGCCGCCATGCGGCGGAAGAAGGCCTCATACTCCGGATCGCCGCTTCCCAGCGCCACCATGTACAGGTCATCGGCGACTATCTGGCTGGCAGCCTCCGCCAGGATGTCGGTGCCCTTCTGCCGAGTCAGGCGGGAAACAATGCCCAGAACCGGCCTGTCCATGGCGGCGGCAGGCAGGCCGAATTCCTGCAGCAGGCGCTCTTTGCAGACCCGCTTCCCGCTGAGGTCATCGGCATTGTAGGGCGCCGGAATCAGCGTGTCCGTTTCCGGATCCCACTCGCGGTAATCCACGCCGTTCAGGATGCCGGTGAGCACATCGGCGCGCGCCCGCAATGCTCCATCCAGGCCGAACCCATACTCGGGGGTCTGGATTTCACGAGCATACGTGGGGCTCACGGTACTGAGCGCGTCGGCAAACGCGATGCCGCCCTTGATGTAACTGACGCGGCCGAAGAACTCCATCCCCTCGGGCCGGTAGACGCTGGAATCGAGCGCTACCTCTGCCAGCGCGGTTCGTGGAAATAGCCCCTGATAACCCAGATTGTGAATGGTGAACAGGGTCTTCGAACCGAGGAAGGTGGGGTCGGTGGCGAACGTGGTCCGCAGGTAGGCTGGCACCAGGCCGGACTGCCAGTCGTGGCAATGAAAAATTTCGGTCTGGAACAGCCCCCGCGCCACTGCCAGAGCTGCGCGGGCAAATACCGCGAAGCGGATGTGATTGTCGGGATAGTCTATTCCGGATTCGCCGTAGAATCCCTTGCGATCGAACAGCGGGGGGCAATCCACCAGGTACAAGGGATATTCGGCGGCCGCCTGAAAGATGGACGCATCGTAGCGCGCGGGACCGAGGTAAACCGATAGCTGGTCGTAAACGCGGCGAGCGTTCTTGAGGCTGATGGAGCCGTAGCGCGGAATCACCACAGCCACTTCGTCGCCCAGGGACTGCAATGCGGAGGGCAGCGCCCCGACGACATCGGCGAGACCTCCGGTCTTGGCGGCGGGCGCCGCCTCTGAGGCCACCATCAGGACGCGAGACACACTAAATTGTACCGTGGCGAGTGAGGCTTCCGGGTCGAATCCGGTTGGGTCGATCCGGTTGGGTCGATCGGGCCGATGCTATCATTGCCTCAGAACAGGCCCTTGGCAGGGCGGCAATGCGCCCCTGGCGCAGCGCCTGCTTCAAAGGAGAGGCAACACGGTCGGAGCGTGTTAGCGGAGAAAGCGGTGCAACGCGAAGAAGTCCTGGCCAAGCTGCGTGAAAGGATTGTGATGTTCGCGGCATCTCATATATCGAGGGATGTTGCCGAAGATTTAGCCCAGGAGGTGCTCATGCTGCTGCATGAAAAGTACGCGCACCTCGACCGCCCCGAAGACCTTTTACCGCTTTCGCTGCAGATTGTGCGATTCAAGATCATGAGCCTGCGCCGGAAAGCGGTCCGGCACGGCGAGTATAACCAGGTCTCCATCAGCGATATCCAGCTGCCCGACCTGGACTCCAACCCGGCCGACGCCGCCGAACGCCGCGAAATGCTGGAGCGACTCACAAAGGCGGTGGAGCAGTTAGGAGAACGCTGCCGGGAGTTGATCCGTCTCAAGCTTCAGGGAAAGAGTTTTCCGGAGATCCAACAGATTATGGGGGCGGCCGCCATCAATACGGTCTACACCTGGGACCACCGGTGCCGCAAGAATCTGCTGGAACTGATGGGTGGGGATTGGGAGCGGCGAAAGCCATGAACCGCGACACGATCCAGAAATTGCTAGGCGGCTACGCCACTGGAACGCTGACGCCTGATGAACAACAGGCGCTGTTCGCCGCGGCGTTGGAGGACCAGGAACTCTTCGATGCGCTGGCGCGTGAGCAGTCCCTGCGCGACCTGTTGCGCGACCCGGCAGCCAGGGCGCAGGTGTTGACGGCCCTGGATGATGCTCCGCGGGCGCCATGGTATAGAACCTGGTATCAAAGGCGCTGGTTTGTACAAAGACCGTGGCTGCCTGTGATCGCCGCCGCGGCATTGGTAGAGATTGGCTTGCTGGCGGTGGTGGCGGTGCGGCGGCAAACTCACGCTCCGGCGCCAGCGATGGTGGCTGAGTTGAAGTCCCCTGAGAGACAAAGGCAGGAGGAAGCGAGAGCCCCGGCGGCTTCGCTCCCCGATGGTCGCGAGGTTCTCAAAAAGCAGCCGGTGGCCCCGGAAGCGCTCATGAGACCGCGACGCAAACCGGCGGGCATTGCGGGGGGAGTGGTTGGCGGCGTTCCGGATGTTAAGTTATCTCAACCGGGTGTGAACACTTCGCCAGTAGAGGTCCAGGCGGACCGGCCGGCAGCGATTCCGGTACGTAAGGACGAAGCTGCTGCCGCGGCACCGGCGCTTCAGCAACAAGCGCAGTCGCAGCCCGCGCCCTATGTGCAGAATCAGCAACCACTGGGGATGACCAGGGGAGCCGTTTCCCGGGATTCGAAGACTCCCGATGCCCGCTTCGGCACGATGAACGCGCGCGTGCTGTTCTACGACAATCGACCGGGAACATCCGCCGGCAGCGGGGGGCGCGCCGAGACCTCCGAAAAGGCATCCGCGAAGAAAGCCGTACCAATGCCGATGCGCGCCACCGGCAGCTTGGCGGCGACCAATGCGGCGGCATCAGCCGTGGCGCATCTGGGTGTGCGTTGCAGTATCCTGCGCAAGCAGCCCACGGGCGAGTTCAACGAAGTAGGTCTTGACACGGTTCTCGATATCGGTGAAGTTGTCAGGCTGAAACTTCTACCTAATGACTACGGATACCTGGTCGTTTGGGATGTCGGGCCGAACGGCGCATGGCGTCAGGTGGCCGGCGGCCCGGCGGAACCGCTCAAGCCATTTGAGACGCCGCTCGCGGGCGACAGCGGCGCGGGACCGCGGCAACTCTACGTGCAGTTTACGCGCAACGGTCCGGCTGGTCTTGCGGGAGCGATGCCTGAATCTCTGCCGACGCAGGCGCGGAACAATCTCATTCAGACCGAGACCGATGCTTCCGAAAAAGCAACCTACGTGGTCAACCGCGTCAGAGACCCGGCGGCGCTGCAGTTGATTGTCCCCATTACCCTGAATTACAAATAGGTGGAACGGGGGCCAGATGTCGGGGGCCGGGGGCTTAGCTAAAAGCTAACTGGACCGCATCCAGAAACAGCTGCGCCACACGCGGAGCGTCGAACTGTTCCACCCACTGCTGCCCGACGCCAGCCAGCGCTGCCCGCTGCGCGGGAGATTGGTAGAGCGCCTCAATTGCGGCGGCCAACGCCTCCGGAGCTTCCGGCTGCACCAGCATTCCGTGCGGCACAACTTCCGGGATTGCCGCCGCACGCGAGGCCACAATCGGCTTGCCCGCCGCCATGGCTTCCAGCAGCACGATGCCGAACCCCTCCTGGACGCTGGGCAGGCAAAATACGCTTGACCGGTTGTACTCCGCCGCCAGCTCCGCACGAGAGACGTCGCCCAGCCACATCACCGTGCCGTCCAGTTTCAACTCACCCGAGAGCCGATGCAGCATCGGCGCACAGGGCCCGTTCCCCACGATGCGAACTTGCATGTTGGGAATGCGGCCAATTAGCGCCGCCGCGGCCCGGAGCAAGACCTCGACGCGCTTGCGCCGGTACAGGCGCCCCACATAGAGAACCGTGAACCGCGATGAGGTGGCGGGGTGGAGCTGCAACTGGCGGCGCCACTCGCCCAGGTCAATGAGTTCCGGAACTACCGTGGGCAACCGGGCCAGTCCGTAGAGCTTGCGCGCACACTCGGCCGAGTATCTGCTGGTCACCAGCACGCGGGCCGCGCGATGCACGTGCAGCCGCTCACAGCGGGCCTGCACCGACATAGTAAGGCGGGTGAAGCCGGATTCGAAGCGCACTTCGTCAGCGATCACGCCCTTGAGCGAAGCTACATGCGACGCGGACCGGGCGATCCGGTAGCCATCCATATCGAAACCCACGGTCAGATCGTAGTTGCCGGAGGGCCGCAGCCCGCGGTTGAACCACAGGCGCTCCAGTGTGTACACCGGCAAGTGGACGCGCGGGAATTCGAAATCCACCGTGTGGCCCAGTTCGGTCAGGGCCTTCGCAAGGACGTAAATCCCGACGTAGGTGCCGCTCCCACGGCGGATATCCTGCGGCGTAGAAGTAAGGAAGCGGATTCGCATGAGGAAGACACTCCCTTACGGTCGTGGCTCTGCAGTCCAGTCTCACCAGCTTAGCCGAAGCATCAAGTTCATCAATGGCTGGCCGGCGAAGGAGGCGGTGGTTTGATCGCCCGTAATCTTTCCAAACAGTTGGGGGCTCTTGAAGTCCACCTGGTTACTGGGCGCGTTGAAGCCCCAATTGTGAAATGGATTCTGGAAGTCGAAGCGGAGCTGAAGATTCCACCGTTCTTTAAACGCGAAGTTCTTCTTCACCGAGGCCTGGGAGTAAATGAGGCCGGGGCCGGTCACGATGTTACGCCCGGCATTTCCCACGGTGAAAGGCGCCGGCGGCGCGAAGCAGTTTACCGGAAGCACCGGGTTCTCAAGCGCCTGGTTAAACCGGTTGCCGCCGATCAGGCTCCCCAGCCCGAAACCGGGCATCGAAATGCCACTACAGGTCAGGTTGGGAACGTAGTTTCCGATGCTGCTAGGGTAGTAATTGTAGGGGCTGTTAGTGAAGCTGAATCCTATCGGGTTGCCGGTGTTGACGGTCTGCACCCACGCCAGTTCATAGCCGCCGAAGAGGTAATCGAGAACCTTGCTGTGATTGAGGAAGTGGCGGCCCTTACCGATGGGTAGCTCGTAAGTCGCATTGGCGACGAAAACGTGCGTGCGGTCATAACCGGCGCGTCCTTTGTTTAGATTCCGGTCCGTGACGGGAGACACTCCAGAGCAGGTTCCGGAATCCGAGTCGCAGTCGTCAAGCGCCTTGGAGTAAGTGTAGAAAGTACTAAGCACCAGCCCCTGCGAGTAGCGCTTCGTAAACTGCACGGTGCCGGCATGGTAACTGGAGTGGCCCGTGTTGGACATGTAGTTGATGCTGCCAAACTGCGTGTAAGGCAGATAGTTTTGGGGAGCGGCAAACGCGGCGGACTGCAAGGCTGGATTGTTGGCGCCGAAATCGTTCGGAAACACATTGATGTTCCAGCTTTCCACCAGATCAACGCCGGCCGATCCCTGATAAGTGAGTTTCAGCAGGTTATTCGCCCCGAACTGATACTCCGCGGTGGCATTCCAATTCATGGCATAGCCCGGATGCAGATTGCCGTCCATCCAGGAAATATTTCGCGACCCGAAGTTAGTCCCCACATAGGCGGCCGTATTGTTACTTAGTATGTTATATGCCACCGGGGCCGGCCCCTGACTAAGTTGGAACAGAGGCCGTGGATCGCCAGGCGCACGCTGTTGTGCGACCTGTGCCTGGTATTCATCAAACTGCTGCAGGGCGTTGGGCCACCGGATGTCGACGGTGTTGATGCCAAAGCCGCCGCGGAAGACCCACCGTTCCAGGGGGTGCCAGGCAATGCCGATGCGCGGCTGGAAATCCTTCAGGTTTCGCTGGCTCAACCCATCCGTGGGGTGAACGATGGCGCCCATCTTTCCGCTTACAGGGTCGATGGTGGTGGGGCTGAAATTGCTCTGCAGCCCGTGGGCGGTGTGAAATGGGCTTTCGGTAGACCAGCGGATACCAAGGTTCAAGGTCAGCGTTCTCGAGACTTTCCAGTCATCCTGGAAATACAGGCTGTGGATGTCATCGAGCGGCAGCCAGGTGCTGGTGTAGCTTGTAAAGTTGGCCTGGCGCACGGAGCCCAGCTCGAAGCCGGCAAGAAGATTGCCGGTGTTCGGTACAGGCTGCCCGTTGGGTTGTAGTCCCGCGGTCATATTGTCGAATTGAAAAACCCCGCTGGGCTGGCCTAACTGAAAGTAATTGGCGCGGAAATGAAGGATCTCATAGCCAATCTTGAAAGCGTGTGTGCCGACTATCTTACTGAAGTCATCGCGGAAGGAAAGCGTTTCGCGAACGGTTCTGGAAGGGCCAGGCACCGTAAGGCCGTACATCGTGTTCAAGGCAGGAGCGGAACCCGTGCCCGAGGCATTAGTGGAACTGAAGGAAGGCATCAGCAGCGGGCTGATATTGGGGATGCCCAGGGTTGCTCCCCAGTTCTGGTTATAGGAAGGCACCACGGTGTCGTTCCGGGATCTGTAATAGCCCAACCGCACATCGTTAAGAGTGGACGGACCGAACAGTTTGGTTGCGCCCAGGGAAAGGTTCCGCTGCGTAAACGGTGTGAGAATGCCGTTGGCCCCGTCGAAGACGGGAAGGGCAACGCTGGTAGGCCGCCCCAGTCCGCTTGAATGGTTGTAGGTGTAGCTGCCGTACAGCTTGAAGCTGGAGCTGAATTGTTGGTCAATGCGCTGCGAGAAGTCTTCAAGAAAAGTACGGGACTTGGATGCCCAGGTATAGTTACTCACCGGGCCGGTGCTGGTCAGGGAGCCGGGCGTGTTGGGCGGGATCCAGGGATTCATGCCGATGATTTTCGACGACACCGGGTCGAAGCGGCTCTTGGGAACGACGTTGCCCGGAAGCGGATCACGCGTCCAGGTACCGTCGGCCAGCTGGCGTGTGGTGAGCGGGTCGTAGAGTTGCTGGCCCAATCCGCCGAATGTGAAATCTCCAGCCAGGGACGCGGGGGTGGGCGTCTGGCTGGTGAAGGCGGCGGCCTTCTTCTCGATCAGTTTCTGGTATCCAAAAAAGAAGAACGTCTTGTTCCTCCCGTTATACAGATGCGGCAGCACGACAGGCCCACTGACGCTGGCGTCGGGCTGCATGAACCAGGCGGGCACTCCATTGGGGGCTCCGGGCTGCGGATCGGAGGTCTTGTAAATGTTGAAGAACTGGCGATGGGTCATCATGCGCGTCCGGCCAAGGTCGGCGGCCATCCCATGCAGGGAATTGGTGCCGCCCTTCTTGACGACGGTGACCACCCCGCCGGTGGTGTGGCCATATTCAGCGGGGAGGGTCCCGGTCAGGACCTTGACCTCTTCCACCGAGTTCTCCACCGGCTTGATATCGTTGCCGGTAGACGATTGCGGGTCGTTGCCGAATACGCCGTCTTCGAAAACCGCGGTCCCCGTGAGAACGTTGTCCGGCGACGTTAAACCCGCCCAGGGAACCGCCATAAGCGTAGCCGTTCATCGTCATTCCCGGGTTCAGGTTGAGCGCGTTCAGAACGTACCGTTGGTACAGAGGCATCTTATACAGCGTGTCGCCCTCGGTGATTGAGCCGGTGGACGATGTCTCGGTTTGCAGCAGTGTGGCGATGGCCGAAACCTGAACCGATTCGGTGACCTGGCCGATCTCCAGTTTCACGTTTACCGGAAGCACGTCGCCCACCCGAAGGTCAATGCCCGATTGCACCACGCGTTTGAATCCGGCGCCCTCGAAGGTCACGCGATATGTGCCGGGCATCAGGGACTGAACACGGTACAGGCCCTCCGAGTTGGTTTCGGCCCGCGACTCGAAATTGGTATCGGTCTGAACTACGGTAACCTTGACATTGGGGATGGTGGCGCCCGAGGGGTCGGTCGCTGTTCCCGTGATTGTGCCGGTGTTGACCTGTCCGTACGACGGGGAGACGGCGCTCATCCAAACCAGGACTGCAGCCGCGCAGATCGCTCTTTTGTATTCTTGAGGCATTGTTACTCCTTTGACCCAAACGAGGAATCCTCGGATTTGGCGATGATTCTATCGCAGCCGTGCGCGGCGGGCAAGGGTACGCCGTATCATTCATTTGGGTGCACCGAATCCTCCGGCCTCACGGTCACGGCGCGAAGGCGTTTCATCTCGCTGCCGGGAGGGGCCGCGGTAACATAGATTGTATAGTGATGACTCAGCAGCCCCGGATCACGTTTGATGCGGGCCAGAAGAGAGAACCGAGATGACGATCGCCGCCGGAATCATCCTGCCCGAGGCTCAACTTGCCGAGATCTGCCGCCGCTACCAGATCAAGGAACTATCCCTGTTCGGGTCTACCGTTCGAGGTGAGGCAGGGCCGGAGAGCGACATTGATCTGCTGGTAGAGTTTCTACCAGGAGCAAAGATCGGTCTTTTCGAACATTTCGATGCGGAGCTTGAGCTTTCGAATCTGTTCGGGAAGAAGGTCGACCTGGTGTCCAAGAAGGCGCTACGCGAACGCCGTCGAAGGGGGATCCTGGCTGAGGCTCGCAGCATTTATGCGGCGTGATCTCGCGTGCCTGGAAGACATCCTCGCCGCTTCAGACGCGATCGCGGCGTTCATCGGGAGTCGAGATCTGGATTACCTGCTGTCGAGCGAACTGCTCCAAAGCGCGTTAGCGCATCAGTTGACGGTAATTGGCGATGCCGCCTCGCGAGTGTCCAGTGAGCTACGTGAGCGTCATGCCCTATTGCTTTGGGCGAAAGCCAAGGGGCTGCGCAATATCATTGTGCACCAATACTTCGGTATCTCCTGGGAAGAGGTTTGGCAAACGGCGACGGTGGATATTCCGGTTTTGCGTGAGCAGGTTGCGGCGATAATTGAAACCGAGTTTGTGGCGGCCAAAGCCCGAAATGCGGTATGCCTGCTCAGCGGCGGCCTGGATTCGGCCACGTGCCTGGCGTATGCCCGGCGCGAAGGCTACGCCTGTTACGCGCTTTCGTTCGACTACGGGCAGCGGCACAAGATCGAACTCGAAGCTGCGGCGCAGGTAGCAGCGGCACTCGGCGCGGTGCGTCATCTGGTGATGAAGATCGGGCTCGACGCGTTCGGCGGCTCGGCCCTCACTGCTAACATCGATGTCCCTAAGTCACGTTCGGCTGAAGAGATGACCCACGGTATCCCAGTGACTTACGTCCCGGCGCGCAACACGATTTTCCTTTCCTTCGCCCTGGCGTGGGCCGAGGTGCTGGAAAGCTCGGACATTTTCATTGGTGTCAACGCTCTGGATTACTCCGGCTATCCCGACTGCCGCCCCGAGTACATCGAAGCCTACGAGCGCATGGCCAACCTGGCGACTAAGGCCGGTGTGGAAGGCCGCACGCGGCTCAAGATCCACACTCCGCTGCTTCGCTTAAGTAAGGCGGAGATTGTGAAGCTGGCGTACGAACTCAACCTCCCCTTCGGCCTGACTTACAGTTGCTATGACCCCGGCGATGGCGGGCGCCCGTGCGGTCAATGCGATGCCTGCCTGCTGCGCAGCAAGGGATTCCGAGAGGCCGGCCTTGAAGATCGCTGAGCTGTTCTATTCCATTCAGGGGGAGGGCAGCCTGATCGGTGTTCCATCGGTCTTCATCCGCACCAGCGGCTGCAATCTGCGATGCGGGTGGTGCGATACGCCTTATACTTCCTGGCAGCCGGAGGGCGCGGATCTCACGCTCGACCAGATTTTGGAAACTGTCAAGACTTACCGCGCGCATCACGTGGTAGTGACCGGCGGCGAGCCCATGATCGCGCCGGACATTGTGGCACTCACTGCCCGCCTGCGCGGCCTGGGGCTGCATATCACCATCGAGACCGCCGGCACGGTCTTCCACCCCGTCGCCTGCGACCTGATGAGCATCAGCCCCAAGCTTTCCAATTCAACACCGAACGACGAACGGTGGGCGGCGCAGCACGATCGCCTCCGTATTCAGCCGGCCACGCTTTCGGAACTGATGGCGGCTTACGAATACCAGCTCAAGTTCGTGATCGAAAAGCCGGCCGACCTGGAGGAGGTCCGCGCGCTGGTGGCGGACTTGAAGGCGGATCGCGGACGCGTCATCCTGATGCCTGAAGGGACTGACGGTGAGCGGTTGCACGAACGCGCCGTCTGGCTGGCGGAGGTCTGTAAGGAAGAAGGATTCCGCCTCAGTCCGCGACTGCATGTGGACCTGTACGGGAATCGACGAGGCGTATAGAACATGGCGAGTATAAGGATGCCGCGCAAGACAGCGTTGTTGGCCGACCCCATTTATCGCGAACACCTGGCGGGACGCAACCATCCGGAACGGCCGGAGCGATTTGATGCCGTGGTGGAGGGACTGGTCCGCGCCGGCCTGCTTGACCAGTCGATGCGTGTAGACCGCCGCGCCGCAACCGAAGAAGAACTCCTGCTCTGCCACACGCCCGAATATCTGCGAACGGCCCGGCAGGACGTCGAGTCGGGCCGGCCCTACCTAAGCACCGGCGATACCGACATCACGCCCAACTCCTGGAACGTGGCCGCGCAGGCCGTGGGCGGTGTGTTGAACGCCGTGGATGCCGTGGTCTCAGGCAAGGCGCAAAATGCCTTCTGCGTGGTGCGGCCGCCGGGTCACCATGCCAACGCCAGCCGCGGGATGGGCTTCTGCCTCCTCAACAACGTGGCTATCGCCGCACGATATGCGCAGCACCGGCACAACCTTGAGCGCGTGATGATCGTGGATTGGGATGTGCACCACGGCAACGGCACGCAGGATATTTTTTACGCCGATTCCTCGGTCTTCTTTTTCAGTACGCACCAGTGGCCGCTGTACCCGGGAACCGGCCGCGCCGATGAGACTGGCGTTGGCGCGGGCGTGGGAAGCACCATGAACTTTCCGTTCCCGGCAGGCTCTGGACGCAAGGAAATTCTGGGGGCCGTGGAGACCGCCCTGGTGCCCGCCGCCGAGCGCTTCCGTCCGGACCTGCTGCTGATCTCGGCCGGATTCGATTCGCGGATCGGAGACCTTCTGGGGCAATTCACCCTTACCGACCGCGATTTCGCCGACCTCACCCGCGCGGTGATGGGAATTGCCGACCGTCACGCCGGCGGGCGCGTGGTCTCAATGCTGGAAGGCGGCTACAGCCTGGATGGCTTAGCCTCGGCGGCCGTAGCGCATGTGCAGGCGTTGTTAGGGTAGGCCTCCGGCTTACTCCACCGTCGCATCCAATTCGCCCTTAGCCAGCTTGACGTGGATCGCGGAGCGCGGCGGCGCTGAGGCAGCGTCGGTTACGATGCCGCTTTGGTTGGACACAATCGCGTAGCCGCGTTCCAGAATCCGCAGCGGGCTCAACTGCGAAAGCTTGGCTGAAAGCTGTTCGAACCTGCTCCGCCTGCGTGCCACGGCGGTGCGGGCCAACTGCAGGGCGGCGGCGTGGGCGGCTTCCATGCGCCGCCTGTCGGCCGCCAGGCGCGGACGCATATCGAAACGCCTGAGGCGCGTCTCAAGTGCACGGCGCGCGCGCGCGCGAACGTCGATGGCGGCGCGTATGCGCTCCCGCATCCGGTACTCCTGCTCATCGGTGCGCTGCAGTCCCCGGCCTACGCGGCGGTGCAGCAGGCTGAGGGCGCGGTCGATTCCCTGCTGGCGCATGCGCCGTTCCAGCATGGCTAGCCGGTAGCGCATAGCCTGTGCGCTCTTGGCGCGCGCGGCGGAAATGCGCTCCAGCAACTCCTGGCGCGTGCAGATCACCATCTCAGCCGCGGCCGAAGGCGTGGGCGCGCGCAGGTCGGCCACATAATCGGCGATGGTGACATCGGTTTCGTGGCCCACCGCCGATACCACCGGCACGGAACAGGCGGCGATCGCGCGCGCCACGGCCTCTTCGTTGAACGTCCAAAGGTCTTCGAGCGATCCGCCGCCGCGGCCCACGATGACCAGGTCGGCCCATCCGGTCCGGCTGAAATATTCGATGCCGCGGCAGACTTCCTCCACCGAGCCTTCGCCCTGCACCAGCGCCGGAAAGAGCCGGATATGCAGCCCCGGAAAGCGGCGCGAGAGAATCTGAATCATGTCCGCGATGGCGGCGCCGCGCGGCGAGGTGACAATCCCGATGCGCCGTGGAAAGCGCGGCAGCGGACGTTTTCGCCCGGCGTCGAACAGCCCCTCGGCGGCCAGTTTCTTCTTGAGCTGCTCAAACGCCAGTTGCAGCGCGCCCAGGCCCTGGGGTTCCAGCATCTCCACCAGCAACTGGTATTCGCCGCGCGCTTCGTAGACGTCGATCCGCCCGCGCGCCAGCACCGCCAGACCATCCTGCGGCTTGAATTTCCAATAGCGGTGCGCGGACCGGAAGGCCACGCATTTCACCTGGGATTCGCGCTCCTTAAGGGTGAAATAGTAGTGCCCGCTTGAGGCCAGTTTGATGCCGGAGATCTCGCCGGACACCCACACGTCGCGGAATTCCTCGTCCAGGACGGCGCGAATGGCGGCATTCAGTTCGCTGACTGTGAAGATGCGCCGCTGGGGCACAAGATCGAATTCGAGCGCGAATTGCTCCACGGAGTTATGGTAACGGTGGGCCAGGCGGTTTCGCCTGCCGTCTCAGATGCTCAGCTAACCGCGCCGTCCGCCGCCGGCTCGATACTGGTGCTTCTCGGCTACCCACCGCGCTTCGCCATACTCGCCCAGGGCGACCGTTCCCGACATCTTTCCGCCTTCCGCGGTACCCGTGAACTGAAACCCGACGCGCGTTCCATCGGTAGGAATGGAACTCTGGAAGCGAACCGTGTTGGCCGCCACCGTGCCGCTGAGGTCGCCCGACGCAAACTCCCCGTGGTGCGTGCCCATCAGCTTGGTTCCATCCTGTTCCAGCATGAGCGTATGCTTGGCGGAACCGTGAACGAAATCCAGCCGCACTTCCCACTGGCCGGCCAGGCTAGCGGGTTGTCCCTGTGGCGGAGCCGGGGGATTCTCAATCTTCGGCGGCTTCGAAAGCAGCGCGTACAAACGGGTGGCCACCACCTTTTCATCGCCCGCCATCATCTGGTACGGAACGATGCCGATCGAACTGGCCATGTTGCCGGGCCGGCTGCCGCCGGCGCCCGCCACCACGATGCGCGGCTCGGTATCGAGCACCATCTTGCCGACCTCCTGACCCGTGATCCCAAGCTTGGCGCCGTCCCATTGGATCACCAGTTCCGGCGTGCGGTTAGAGAGGTCCGCCGAGGGCTGTTTGACCTTGGTAGTGACACCGTCAACCCGCTTTACGCTGGTGGCAATGTGATCCAGCCAGGCTTCCCACTGCGCCCATTCGGCTTTGTGGTCGCGCTTGGCCCACATTTCTACCGCCGCCAGTATCCCCATGATTTCTTCTTTGCCCACTTTCAGCGAACGGCCGAAAGCATGGTGCGGCGCGCTGTTGATCCAGGCCCCCTGCAGCAGACTCTTGTCGCCTAGAAGAAGGCCTCCCGCCTGCGGCCCGCGCATGCACTTGCCGCCGCTGTAAGCCACCGCCGTGGCGCCGCGCTGCAGGTGAATGTTGGGGTTCACGGTCAGGATTTCGGCCGCCGCATCCACCACCACCGGAACGTTCCTGCGTTTGGCAGCCTCGGCAACCACTTTAGTTCCGAGGGGGCCGTCATCGCCAGGCCCAGCCAGAATGTAGACGATGGCGGTGCGCTCATTGAATGCGGCTTCCAGTTCGGCCTTGTCGTGCACCACTATCAGTTTCACGCCCAACATGCGGACGGCGTGGTCGTAGACGTTGTGCGAATAGGCCGGAACGATGGCTTCGTTTTTCAGACCGGTCAAGTCGGGAAGCCGCTGCATGCGCTCCGGGTTGCCGCCGGCAATCGCCGAAGCCGTACAGTGCGTAACCGCTGCGCAGCATCCATTGGTCACGATGCCCCATTCGGCGCCGGTTATCTCGGCCAGGCGCTTGCCCACGCCATCCATCAGTTCGTCCATGTTGACAAAACTGCGGGAAGCCTGTTCCATGGCGCGCTTCACTTCGGGAAGAGTCTGTGAGCCCGTGATGATGGTGAACGTGCCGCGGGCGTTGATGACGGGCCGCACACCGATCGACCGGTACATATCCGCGCCAATCTCCAGCGGCGCCGCGACTGCCTGGCGCACGCTGCCGCCGAGCGCCTGGGCCGCGGCAAGCAGGCCGCCCTGCCGGAACAAATCGCGCCGGCTATAACCGGTCCACGGCGCTTGAATTCTTTCCCAAAATGGAATTGGCATGGTGTTGACTCCCTCGCATCATTATAGATAGTAATTCGTTTCGGCGTAGGCGCAATGCTGCCCTGCCAGGGGCTCGGCGGTGAAATATAATGAGTTGGGCGGTCCGCTTACGTGATCACCAATAGACAAAGCGATACTATCGTCAGCGCGCTCAATTCGTTTCAAATCGAATTGCCGTCCTGGGGTTTTGCCAACACCGGCACGCGTTTCGGCAAGTTCAATCAGGCTGCGGCGGCCACTTCCACAGAGGAGAAGTTCTCCGACGCCGCCCAGGTGCATCGCTGTACCGGCGTCTGCCCCAGCATCGCCCTGCATGTGTTGTGGGATCTTCCAAACGGAGTGGCCGACATTGTTTCAGTGCAGGCGCTGGCCGCGGAGCATGGGTTACGGGCAGGTTCCATCAATCCGAATACCTTCCAGGATCAATGCTACAAGTACGGATCTTTCGGCAACCCCGATCCGGAAATTCGGAAAGAAGCTGTGGATCACGTCCTGAGCGGCGTGGAGATCGCCAAGGGCCTGGGAAGCCGTGATCTTTCGCTGTGGTTCGCCGATGGCTCCAACTATCCCGGCACCCAGAACATGCGCCATCGCCGCCGCTGGTTCGAAGATGGCCTGAGAACCGTCCATCAGCGCCTCACTGGCGATCAGCGCATGCTGGTGGAATACAAACCCTTCGAGCCGGCTTTCTACCACACCGATATCGCCGATTGGGGCATGGCGCTGCTGTTCGCCAAGGCCGCCGGCCCGCGCGCCAAGGTGCTGGTGGATACCGGCCATCATTACCAGGCGCAGAACATCGAGCAGATTGTGGCCTGGCTGCTGGATCTGGACATGCTGGGCGGCTTCCACTTCAACGACCGCCGCTATGCCGATGACGACCTGACGTTGGGCTCTATCGATCCTTACCAGGTGTTCCGCATCTTCCATGAGATTCTGCACTTCGAATGGGAGACGGGCAAGCGAGCCGACATCGCCTATATGATCGACCAGAGCCACAACCTGAAAGGCAAGATTGAGGCCATGATTCAGACTGTGACCACCGCCCTGGAACTCTACGCCAAGGCCGCCCTGGTGGATCACAAGAAGCTGGCTGCCTGCCAGACCGCATGTGCGCTGGTGGATGCCGAAGCCTGCCTGAAGGACGCCTTTTCCACCGATGTGCGGCCGTTGATTCGCGAATGGGCCGAGTCCAAGGGCTTGCCCGCGGACCCCATGGCGGCTTTCCGGCAAAGCGGGTATCTGGAGCGTATCACCGCGGTACGCAGCGCGAAAAATATGGCCTCGGTTTCGAGCTACGCTTGAGGGAACTTATGCCTCGCTACGCCTTCCAGCTCCGCATCAAGGCGGATGCTATTGAAGACTATGAGCTGGAGCACACGCGAGTTTGGCCCGAACTGTTGGCCAAGCTGAAGGAAGTCGGTATTTCCGATTATTCCATTTTCCGGCGCGGGCAGGAATTGATTCTCTGCCTGCGGGTGGAGAGTTTCGAAACGGCCTGGGCCGAACTGGACCGCGACCCCGTGAACCAGAAATGGCAGCGCTTGATGAGCCGCTTGTTCGAACCGGTTCCGGGCCTGCAGCCGGGGGAGCGTTTCGCGATGATGAAGGAAGTCTTCTACCTGGAATAGAAGCGGCCGCGGTGTAGTGTGAGGTATGGACAAGAGATTAGCCCAGAGCGCCGCGGTGGGCATTCTGGTGCATGGCGACAATCATTTCATTGTGCGTGGTCCAATGCCAGACCGGGCGACCGCGATAGCGCTGGTCCGGCACTGGTCGGTCATTCAAATCGGAGGTACAATCCCACCGCATCTCGATCGATGGCGCATCAGCTCGCGGGAATTCCGGGAGAACCTGGAATGGGCAGTGATGGTGCCAGGGGATGGCGAGATTTCTCCGGCTGTCTCGAAGCTGCTGGGTGAGTTATCGGCGCGAGGAATTGCGATTCACGCGACTTAGTAACTTCCGAAAAGGTACGTCGTCAGCGGACTTGAACCAGACTTTTCAAATCGATGCTGGAGGGGCTGTTGGAATTCGACAGCGGCAGCACGATCGTGACATCGATGTTCTTGCAGATGGTCTCGGTGCAGGCCTGACCGCGAAGCGCCAGCCGGGCGGTTGCCGCACCCAAACGCCGGATCTTAACCGCAAACAGATGCCTGCCGGTCGAAGCCCCAACTGAACCAGCGCAATTCGGGGCGTGAGAAGTCTTTCGGCGCCGATTGATACCACGGTCCCGCGGTTTCCAGGCCTGTGGCCGGAGTGATTTCGGTGGAACGGTCGATACTTAGCGGCGGCTTGCCCGCAAGCTTCTCTTCCGCGCGCTGTTTGTTGTCCATCGCGAAGGTGTGCCAGCCCGATCCGAGCGTCGCCCGAACCACCAGGAAGCCGCCATCCTGCCGGGCCTGGTAGGCAACGCAGAGGTCGTCTTCATGGCGAATCTCCACGGCTTCGCTCCAATCGCCGGGCTGTGCCGCCCATGCGCGCGCGGCGATTAGTACAGCCAGCGCCTTCAGTGCAGTTCTCCGGTTCACCGTGGTCATTTGCGAAAACTCAGAACATAAGTCTTGAGCGGCATCTGGATGTGTTGGCCATCGCGAATTACATCTAACATGACGGACGCGCCCGCCTTTCTCCGAAGCTTGATGAACAACTCCGCGGTGTTAGCCATTTCGTCATGCTCCACGCCATCCACGCTAACGATGATGTCACCGGCTCGCAATTCATGAGTCTTTCTGATTTTGGCAAATTCGGCGACATACTTCACCTGGCTGGCAAAACCGGGCTTGAGCCCCAGCTTTTGCTTTTCCGCATCGGTTAGCGGACGATCCTCAAAGTCCAGCCGGGGGTCTACACTCGACTGCCGGAAACGAAGATCGGTCCACCACCAACGGTCCGGCAATGCGACTGTAAGGTCGATGGAAGTGCCGCCCCGGTCCACCGCGATCTGTATCTGTTTGGCCTGACGGTCGACCTTGTCATAGCGATACTGAACATCGCCAAACGTCCAAACCGGCGCGCCGTTCCATTTCGTAATGCGATCGCCTGGTTTCATTCCAGCGGCCTGAACCGCGCCCTGCGCCTCTTTCACCACCAGGCCTTTCGGCACGTCCAGTTGAATGCCAATCGTCTTGATATCGGGCGACCGGTACAGGTGCGTCAGCTTGTCGAGAGTACCTGCCTGTTCGCGCTGAATGTTTTGGAAATCCCCAATCAAATGGCACTCAACACACTGGTGCTGCGCGAATGTTCGCTGCACCAATAAGGGAATCTCTCGTGGAAAGAAACGGCTTGGGGGGCTCCGGCAACTGTAGTTCGCCTTTGAGGTATCGCTGATGAAGTCTCACACCCTGCTCAAGTGCGAGCTCCATGCTGGCGAGGTCAAGATACGTGTCCGGCGACTGCGAATCGCGTCCGCCATACCTCATATAAATCCGCTCGTCGGCGTTCATGACAAAGAAATAAATCGCATTATTCCAATCGCGCTCAAACAACGCGACATTAGTGTCGTCCATCCGAGTGATGCGAAGGCACACGTATTGAGTCAGTTGCTTGCCCAGTGCTGAATCTTTCGGTGACAGCACAACCTGTGCGTCAAAAACGCGTCCCTCGATTCAAGCCTCGCAGCGAAACTCCACCAGAATCGGCTTCTGCATCTGCCTGGCCTGCTGCAGAGCTTCACTATAGTTGCCGAGCCAATCGATCGAGTTGTCCTGCGCGCGCAGCGGGCCGGCAAACCAGCCTGCGGCAAACGCAAAGAGGATATAGAGTCCGGGATAACGTTTCCAAATCTTCATAATTCTTCCGCTTCAGCCTATCGTAGCAGAGCGGCTATACCGTCACGCTGAGAAGGCTGTCGTTGGAATAGAAGTGGTCCACGTTCTCCGGCGTGATCACATGGTGGGTGGTGAAGACCGCAGGCGGCACAGCTTTGCGGGCCATGATGTCGAGGGACAGGCGCAACAGGCCGTCGCCGTATTTTTCGGGGAAGAATGCCACGGAGGCGATCAGGCGCGTGTTCGGCGAACGCAGCTCGGCGCGGGCTTCCGGTTCGGCATTCTGGCCCACGATGGCGCATTCGTTGGCGCGGCCCGCCTCTTCAAACGCCCGCAGCGCGCCGAGTGCGCTCGAATCGTTGGCCGTCCCCACCAGCACATGTCTGCCCTTCGATTCGCGCAGATGCTTACGCACCCGCTCGAGCGTGGTCTGAAATTGGCCGTCGCCATCAATCGATATGATGCGGCAATGTTCGGGAAGCCGAAGCTTTTCGGTTATGCCGGCGGCCGTTCCACGCAGGCGGGCCTTAGGCAGCGAACCGGCCCGGTGCAGTTCCACCAGCAGCACTTCGTCCACCTCGCCGCTCCAGTGTTTCTTGGCCCACCGGCCCAGATAGTGGCCGGCCATCAGGCCCGCCTGATAGTTGTTGGCGCCGAAATAAGTTGCGCCCGGATGGGGGATATCGATGGCGATGAACGGTATGTTGGCTTCCAGATACTTCGAAGCGATGGCGGCCGCAATCAGTTCGTCTGTTTGAAACTCAATGACCAGGTCCACCTGCTCCTTGATCAGGTAATCGGCGCTGCGCAACGCGATCTTGGGCTGATAGCGGTTATCCACTACGATCAGCTCCACGTGCTCGCGTTCGGCGGCGCGCTCCAGGCCCAGGCGGACCTCACGGTCGAACGACGTATCCTGGCCCTGCGCCGCGTAGCCAATTCGGTACAGCCGGCGGCGGCGCACTTCTGAGGCAAGGCGGTAGTGGTTTTCGCCTACCTTGTCCAGAAAGCCGCACTGGTGCAGGGTGTAGAGCAGGCGGAAGCACATGCCCTTGTTGAAGCCGGTGCGGGCCACCACGTCGCGAAGCCGCAGCACATCGCCCGCCGCCTGGAACGCCTCCATCACGCGGGCGGCGTGGACCAGCGATTTCACCATGTACCGGCTATGGTTCGAAGTCTTCACGTGGCCCCTCTATTGTATTAGCAGGCGGCAGGCTTTCAATGTATGGTGGAGAAGTATGACGAAAGTTCAGGTTCGATTCCGGTTGCAGAAGCCGCTGGATGACGCCATGCTCGCACACATCTCGAATGCTTCATCGATCTATGGCATTCAAAAGCTGAAGGTGGCGCCGTCGCTCGATGAGCTGATGGTGGAATACGACGCTTCGCGGCTGCGCCCGGCGGAAGTGGAGGCGGCACTGGCGGGCGCGGGAATTCCGGTAGAACGCTGCGCATGAATGCCGCGCTGCGAATCGGCGCGCTGGCGATGCTGGTGGAGTGTGCGTGGGCTCAGGGCTCGGCACAGGAACTGGCGGGTGCGGCCGTGCAGCGGTGGAGTAAGGAGCAGCCGGACCGCACTAAGGGTCTATCCAACGTTATTCGCACCGATGGGCAGCGGGCCGTTCTGCTGCTCTCAGGCGTGCCGCTGACCGGTAACTCAGGCGACGATACAATCCTGGGGATAGGATTTTCCGGCGTATATGAAGCCCAGGGGGCAGGCGGACGCTGGACGCTGGGGCGGCGAATTCCTTTGGAGGAGTTGGGGCAGGCTCTGACGCTGGCCTACGATCGGGAGTGGAAAATATTGAACGAAAACGTGGACGGGGTTCGTCTGGAGTTGCTGGTTACGCCCGATATGCGACCGGAAGCCGCGGCGATTCAGCAAGAATTCCGCCGCGTCAATTCGCTGCTTGCGAGCCGGTTTGGCCCGCTCAAGAGCAGATATTTCGCGGTGGTCCGAACCGTATTTCATTTTGCCGGTGACTATTGAGGCAACCACCCCGCAAGGCGCCGAACGGCATCGCGTCTGGGTCCGAAGCAGTGAGACGGCGGTTCGGTTTGCGGGAGATGCTTCCAGCGTCCGGGTGGACCCGGACCAACTGCTGCTGCGGCCCTGAAGCGCGGCCGGTTTCCTGGGATAATCGCCTGCATGGGCGACAGAACATGGTCGGGTAAACTGACGACGGCGTTAGTCACTGGCGGTGGCCGCGGGATAGGACAGGGAATTGCCTTGGGGCTGGCGAAGGCCGGAATGCAGGTGGCAATTACGGCCCGTTCGGCAGATCAACTGGCGGAAACCGTGGCCCTGGCAGGCGGAAACACCACCGCGGTGGCGGCGGATGTGGCCGACCCGGCGGCGGTTCGGGCTATGGTGCGGGAGGTAACGGAACGGCTGGGGCCGGTGGACCTGCTGGTAAATAACGCGGGTACCGGAGGGCCGTTCGGCCCGCTGTGGGAGAACGATCCGGATGCCTGGTGGCGGTGCCTGGAGGTCAACCTGCGCGGGCCGTACCTCTGCTGCCGCGAGATTCTGCCGGGCATGATCGAGCGTAAGCGCGGGTGCATTATCAATGTCGCCAGCGGCGCCGGCACTTACGTCATCCCCGATATGTCCGCCTATGTAGCCAGCAAAACCGCGCTGATCCGGTTGAGCGAGCAATTGGCCCAGGAGGCCGGTGCGCACGGCGTAACCGTCTTCCCGATCCGCCCGGGCGTGGTGCGGACCGCGATGGTGGAGGAAGGGCGCAAGGCGATTCCAGTGATCCAGAAAATTCTGGACGAGGGGCAGGACGTGACGCCGCAGGTGGTGGCGGACCTGGTGCTGTTTCTGGCATCGGGCAAGGCGGACGCGTTGAACGGGCGGCTGTTTTCGGTGCATGAGGATCTGGAGGAGATTGTCAGGCGGGCGGAGGAAGTGGCGCGCGAAGATCTTTACCTGTTGCGGGCGCGGAGGCTGTAGAATTGTCCATTGGATTTCGCACATGCAGCAGTTGCCTTTACGGCGGCATTCCTGGCGGGGGCAATCAACTCCGTCGCTGGTGGGGGCACGCTGATTTCTTTCCCCGCCTTGATCTGGCTGGGGCTGAATTCCGTGACGGCAAACGCCACCAGCACCGTGGCCATCTGGCCCGGGACCGTGGGCAGTATCTGGGGATACCGGCGGGAATTGCGCGCGGCTGAACCGCGCTTTCGCGTGCTGATCGTGCCCAGCCTGCTGGGCGGCCTCACAGGGGCGCTGTTGTTGCGCGTGACGCCGGCCTCCCTCTTTGACCGCCTGGTGCCATTTTTAATTTTGTTCGCCACCCTGCTGTTCATGGCGCAGGAACCGGTGCAGCGCATGCTCAAGACGGCGGACGCCGAAGCCCACAAGTCCACCAAGTGGCTGGTGGGAGCGCTGGTGTTTCAAATGGCGGTGGGGATCTACGGCGGTTATTTCGGCGCCGGCATCGGGATCCTGATGCTGGCGGCGCTGAGCATTCTCGGCCTGACCGATATCCACGAGATGAACAGCCTGAAGGTGATTTTCGCCGGGGCCATTAATGGTATCGCCGCGGCCTACTTTATCTGGGCGCGCATGGTGTATTGGCCGGACGTGCTGATCATGGCGGTGGGGGCAATAGTGGGCGGCTACGGCGGCGCGGGTGTCGCGCGAAAACTGGGGCGGACCACGGTACGGCGGATCGTGATCGCCATTGGATTCGGCATGGCGGTGTCTCTTTTTGTTCGAAAGTAGCTCACTTGCGGGCTGAAATAATATATTTACCGCAGAGCCGCTGAGACGCAGAGCAAAACGCAGAGAAGCAAGCACCTGAATCTTGGCCTTATCTTGCTCTGCGCCTATCTCCGCGCCTCAGCGGCTCTGCGGTAAATCGAAACCCCACTCACTCGCATCAGATCCACTGATTCAAGTACTCTGGTCTTTCATGCCCCGAACCCTCCCCGCACTGGCTGCGGCGGCTCTGCTCACTACCGGTTGCGGATACATCGGTGAACCGCTTCCTCCCCTGGCTCATGTTCCGGCGCGCGTAAAGGATCTTGCCGCCGTCCAGCGCGGCTCCCGGATCATGGCGCAATTCACTATCCCGATTCAAACCACCGAGGGCACGCCCATCAAAGATCCCGTGAAGCTCGACCTTCGCATCGGCATCGGGGCCGAACCGTTTCATGCCGATGAGTGGGCCGCCCATGCCAGGCAAGCCGCGCCACTGCCCGAAGCTTCCGCCGGCGCCCCGCTGGCGCACTATGCAATACCCGCCGCCGAATGGACTGGCAAGGACACCATCCTGGCCGTTCGCGTGATCGGCGCCAATGGCAAAGACGCCGGCTGGTCCAGTTTCGTAGTCCTGTCCGTGGTCCCTCCGCCCGATCAACCGGCCGATGTCACCCCGACGGCAACGGCCGACGGCGTGCGCCTGACATGGAAAGCCCGCGGCGAGAATTTTCAGATTATCCGCAAGGTCCAAGGCGAAAACTTCACCCTCGCGGCCACCGTGCAGCAGCCGGCGTGGACCGATGCCAACGCGGAATTCGGCAAGCAGTACACCTACCAGGTGCAAACTATCGTGAAGCTCGGCAACAACAAACAGGCTGAAAGCGACCTTTCCGCCGAGGTCTCTATCACGCCGGTAGACACCTTCCCGCCCGCCGTACCCTCGGGTCTGCATGTCTCCGCGGCTGTGAATTCCATTGAACTGGCCTGGGATCGCAACAACGAATCTGACCTGGCTGGTTACCGCATCTACCGGGCTGTCCTGACCCCTGGCGCCGCACCCTCCCGCGCCGCTCGAAAAGTTCGCCGACATCGGACAGATCCCCAGCTACTCAGACCACAGCGTGGAGCACGGCAAAACCTATCGCTACGTTCTCACCGCTATCGACCACGCCGGCAATGAAAGTCCCAAGACTCCAGCGAAGGACGTGGTCCTGCCGTAGCACTTACCCGTTGACCTTTTTCAAGAAATCTTCCAACCCCCGCCCTGGCGTGGCCGCAGCCCCTTGTGGAACCAGAAACCTGGCTGCAAACAGCCGCGTGCGTTCGATCTCTTCCCGCCGGCCCTTCGGAAGCGCCAGAGCAATCTTGGAGACCGCCGACCGCGCATGTCTTCCCAGCGCGGGGCCTCCCCACGCCTCCATCATGCGTGCTCCGGCCACCAGCGTCTCCACTTCATCCACGGTGAACATAATAGGTGGAAGATCGAAGCCCGAGCTCATCCGGTATCCCATGCCGGCCTCTCCTTCTACGGGGACGCCACAAATGGAAAGATCCCGTATGTCTCTATAAATTGTCCGCTCCGAGACTTCGAGCCAATCCGCAAGCTGAGTGGCTGTAGTCAGACGCCGGACACGAAGATGTTGCACGATTTGGAACAACCGGTCCGCGCGCCGCATTCTGCCAGCGTATCCTATCGATGGTGGTAGCGTCGGCGGTCGGCCCTCGCCGCCGGTGGGCCGTGGTAGCGCCGGCGGTCGGCCCTCGCCGCCGGTGGGTCGCGAATTGACACACGCTACTGACATAACGCTGTCAGCAGGCCTCAAGCATACTCGTGCCAAAGGAGAAACCGAAACAATGGAAACAAGAACGAATGATCGACAAGTAGACTACATTGAATTCCCGGCCCTCGACCTGGCCGCCACCAAGGCCTTCTATACCGCCGCCTTCGGTTGGAAATTCACTGACTACGGCCCGGACTACACGAGTTTTGAAGACGGGCGGCTCGCGGGCGGCTTCGAAAAACAGGCCAAGGCAGGCACCGGCGGAGGCCCGCTGGTTGTGATCTATGCCGCTGATCTCGCCGCGATGGAAGCCAGGGTGCGAGCGGCCGGTGGTGCTATCGTGAAAGAGATTTTTCCGTTCCCGGGCGGGCGGCGTTTTCACTTCACCGATCCCAGCGGCAATCAACTGGCGGTCTGGTCGGACCAATAAGAGTCCCCGCGAGCGGCAAGATACACCGCGATTGGGTGGTGCTGCAACTCTAACTAACAGTTACCCTTCTCTTGCATTTAACAACTCCTGTCGTGTATACTGGCTATTCGATGTCGTTTTCCGGCGCCAACTCGTTTACGTACCGGTTCTGGTCATTTGGCCAGATCCGCCAGACCCGCTAGAGGGTGGCGTTGGTTAGACTTCATTTCGAAATCAAGTTTCTGACCAGCCCACTCGCAAGGGTGGGTTTTTTATTTCGGTCCAAGAAGGAGTTGTCAAATGATTATTTCCATGCGTCCGCATGCCACGAAGGAAGAAATCGACCACGTTCGTGAACGCATCGCCGACTTCGGCTACAAAGTCCATTCCATCGAAGGCGAGGAACGGGTGGTAATCGGCGTGGTAGGCGTTGGCGACGTCACGGCATGCCTGGAGTCGCTTGAGGCCACTCCGGGAGTAGAGCGCGCCGTGCGCATCTCCGCGCCTTACAAGTTCGTCAGCAAGGAATTCAAGACGGGCCGCTCCGCCATCAAGGTGAACGGATTGGAAGTGGGTGGCGATGAGTTCATTGTCATGGCCGGCCCCTGCTCGGTGGAAAGCGAAAAGCAGATAATGGAGACCGCCGAATTCGTGGCAGCCGCCGGCGCGCGCATGCTTCGCGGCGGCGCCTTCAAGCCCCGCACATCTCCTTACGATTTTCAGGGTATGGAACTGGAAGGGCTCAAACTCCTGCGGAAAGCCAAGGAAGCCACCGGCCTCGGCATCATCACGGAAGTCATGAGCGACCGCGATGTCGACCTGATCGCCGAATACGCCGACTGCATGCAGGTGGGGGCGCGCAACATGCAAAACTTCGCCCTTCTGAAATCGCTGGGCGGTTGCGGCCGTCCCGTGCTGTTGAAGCGCGGCCTGAGTTCCACGATCAAGGAACTGCTGATGTCGGCCGAATACATTGTGGCCCACGGCAATCCCGACGTCATTCTGTGCGAGCGCGGAATCCGCACTTTTGAAACCGCCACCAGAAACACCTGCGACATCACGGCTGTTCCGGTGCTTCAGGAACTGACCCACCTGCCCGTCGTTCTCGACCCCAGCCATGCTACCGGCAAGCGCAGCCTGGTTCCGGCGCTGTCCCGCGCCGGCGTTGCCATTGGGGCGGACGGCTTGATCGTCGAAGTCCATCCATGCCCGGAGAAAGCCGTCAGCGACGGCGCCCAGTCACTCACCCTGCCGGACTTCGCCAGGATGATGCATGACCTCCGCCCCTATATCCAGCTCTGGAAGGAATCGCGAGCCGTTGCCGCTGAAGCGGTGGCATAACGCACCACGCGGTGTCCGCCCGTATGTGATACTGCAGTCGTGACTCCTAAACTACGCGGGTGGCTGCTGGTCCTGATGGTAACCGCACTCTGCGGCGCTTCGGTTTGGGGAGTGGTCTGGTACCGGTCCCGCGCCCTCACTCCGGCTGCCCTGCTCAGGCGGATGCCGCTTAAGGACGCCCTGGTGCTCTACATCGATTTCAATGAATTGCGCCGTGGCGGCATCCTGTCACTATTGCTCGATGGGTCGAAAGTCGGCGAGGAGCCGGAATACCAGGCTTTCGTCCAGCAGACCGAGTTCGATTATAAGCAGGATCTGGACGCCGCCCTGGTCGCTTTCGCTCCCGACGGAAAATTCATGCTGGTCCGCGGCCGCTTCGAGTGGAAGAGTCTGTTCAATTACGCCTGGAGCCAGGGCGGCCGTTGCAATAACACATTTTGCCGGATGCCCGGCAGCACTTCCGGTCGCTTGATATCGTTCTTTCCGGTGCAAGGGAACCTCATGGCCCTGGCGGTGGCCAGTGACGATTCTGCCGCGATGCGTATGAGCGGAGCTTCGCCCGGTCCGGAACCTGAAATACCCAATGCGCCGCTCTGGCTCTCCATTCCACCATCCGTCGTGAAGTCCGGCCAGAAACTCCCGGACAGCACTCTGGTGTTCGCGCGCAGCCTTGAGCGTGCCGAGGCAGCCATCCTGGCCGTGGTGCCGGAAGGCAAGCGGTATGCGGCCAAACTGGACGTCCGGTGCAGCAATGATCAGGATGCCGCACTGATGCAGTCCGAACTCACCAAAGCCGCCGCCGCTCTTCGTAAGATGCTCGAACTGGACCGGCAGAAACCCGACCCGCTCGGTTTCCCCGCCTTCCTGGCCGGCGGCTCGTTCCGCAATGAAGGCCGCCGCGTATTCGGCTACTGGCCCATTGAGGTCGCCTTCGTTAGGAATATGCTTGGCGGCTCGTAGGGCTTGCTGCTCAGGCTCAATACGGCGGAAGACTGCTATGATGCCTTCGGCGGTGGAATGCTCCAAGCTTGGCTTTGACCGGGCTCCTGGGTTCGGTTGGGCCTCTCTGGGGTTACCCCAGGGAATCGTAAAGAACTGAGATTTCGTCGCGAGAGCCTGACTGCGCGGGTGCGCAGAGCTGCTCGCGCAGGGTGGGACTCGTTGGAGCATTCCGCCGCCGTCCACCATGGCGAATTCGTCGTTTGTGAGCATACTTGCCAGGGTGTTTCTGGCTGGCGAACCGACTGTCGAACAAGTTGTTGCTCGCGCCAGCCGGACGCTGGGCAAGCGTTGGCGCTGGCTCCGGCCCCTGGCCCAACGGTATATCAACGCTTATGCAGGCCGGCCGCGTCCCCGGCGCCGGGATGTGGTTGAGTTTCTCAATCGTGATCCGGGCTTTCGTCGGGCCTGGTACAAATACTTCTACGAATTGTCGGTAGCCCAATGGCTGACCGAGCCGCAGCAAATGCAGCCTGTTGCGGCGGCGGGGACGTGGGCTGTTCCCGCCATCGAATCCGTTGGGGCGTTGGCCGATTGGCTCCTGCTGACTCCGGGCGAATTGGAGTGGTTCGCCGACCTCAAAGGACTGGGCTACCGCAGGAAAAATCGCCCGCAGCTGAGGCACTATCACTACAAGATCCTGGCAAAACGATCCGGCAATTTTCGATTGATTGAAGCGCCCAAGCCGCGGCTCAAGGAAATGCAGCGACAGATTCTGGCCCGGATTCTTGACAAAATCCCGCCCCATCCGTCGGCCCATGGCTTCCTCAAAGGGCGGTCCATCAAGACGTTCATCGCCCCCCACGTGGGCCAACGCATCGTCTTGCGCATGGACTTGCGGGATTTCTTTCCCTCGATCTCCGGCGCAAGGATTCAGGCCTTTTTTCGCACCGTGGGCTACCCCGAATCGGTGGCCGATCTGCTCGGCGGCATTTGCACCAATGCCGCTCCGCGCGACGCGTGGAACGAGCGCGCGTTTGATGTCGATCGCCGTGAACTGCGCGAAGCGCGGGCCCTGTACTCTCAACCGCACCTGCCTCAAGGCGCGCCGACGTCGCCGGCTCTGGCCAATCTTTGCGCCCACCGCGTGGATTGCCGGTTGGCCGGCTTAGCGAAATCAGTAGGCGCCGAGTACACGCGCTACGCCGACGACCTGGCGTTTTCCGGCGGCGAGGCGTTTGAGCGGCGCGTGGAACGGTTCTCCACGCATGTGGCCGCCATTTTGTTCGAAGAAGGTTTCGCCGTACAACACCGCAAGACACGCATCATGCGCCAGGGAGTGCGGCAACACCTGGCGGGCCTCGTCGCCAACCGGTGCGTGAATGTCATACGCGCCGACTTTGATCGCCTCAAGGCGACGCTCACCAACTGCGTTCGCCTGGGCCCGGAGAGCCAAAACCGCGACGCGCATTCCGCGTTTCGATCACACCTGGAGGGCCGCGTGGCGTTCGTGGAGATGATCAACCCGGCCAAGGGAAGACGTCTTCGCGCGATATTGGAACGGATTCAGTGGACGTGATCTTTGCATCGGCCCCGAGCATCACGGCAGCTCCCCGAAATCGTAAAACCTGTGACTCACGCCGCCGTCGGTCACCGTCACAATCCGAATCCCTGACTTAGCCCCTTCGAGCGGCATCCCCACGGGGCCGGTACTGATCATGTCCAACTCCCCATCCCGCCCTTCGTCATTGTGGTGAAGGTGGCCCGCGAAAACCTGCTTCACGCCGTATTCGTGCAGAGTTTTCAAATATCGCTGCCGGGTCTCGCGCGGAATGTTGAAATACTGGTCCGCTTCGGCTGCCTCCTTCAGAAAGAAAGGAATGTGCTGGAACACGATGAGATTCCGCGCGCCGTCCTGCCGGGCCTTGGCCAGTTCAGCCTTGAACCAGGCCTCCATTTTCGCAGCCTCTTCCGGAACGTGCTGCGTGCCCTTCTCGAGGTTCGAATTGAGCACGAAGCCGGCTATGCCACCCACGCGAAACGTGTAGTAGTCCGGCCCGAAGCGCTGGCGATACCTGGCCAGCGATTCCTTCGTCGGCTCGTTCTCCACGTCATGATTCCCCGGCAGGCTGAATAACCGGATCTTCGAATCCAACCTGGCCGCAATCCGTTTATATTCCGCCACCTGGTCCGCGTTGCTCGCGTCGTTGACCAGGTCGCCCGTGACCACCACAAAAGCGGGCTTCAACCGGTTGGCCGTCGCCACGGCGAATTCGAAGTTGGCGGTCTCATGCTCGAACCCCTTGTTGGCGGTGTACATTCCGAACTGCGGGTCGGACATCTGAATGAAGGTCTGGGCGGCCAGCGTTCCCGCAAACGCCAGCGCCAGTACAAGGCTCGGCATCACAAAGCCCGGCATTACAAATCGCGATATGGTCATGGCTTCAGTTGGTAACTCTCTCCCAGCGGCCCGGCGCCGGCCAAATGTTTTCGCGCGCGCACCAGTTCCGCCACCTGCCGAACGTGCCCCAGGTCATGCAGGGCCCACTCGTGCAGCATCTGTGTCATCGTGATCGGCCCCACGGCCTTATGCATGGCCACGCGGTCCCCCGCTCCTTCGGGCAGGTTGCGCAGAAACTCCACGTTGGTTTCGCGCTGCTCCTCGAAATGGTCGAACTCGTCCTCCGGGTCGGCGTCCCGGTACCGCTCCAGATGGAACTGCGCGTCGTCGGGTTCGAACTCCGGCCGCGGGTCGGCCATGAAGCGATCTAAACGGGCGCGGTAGCAGTGCCCCTCGGAGTGGGACAGGTGCGCCAGCACCTCGCCCACCGAAAAGCGGTCCGGCGCCGGTTTCCACCGCACGTCTTCCTGTGAGAGTTCGGTCATCAGCCCGCGCAGAATTTCGGGCGTCGCCTCCAGCAGGTCCAGGCAGGGAAGTCCATTCTGGTTCATGCGTTCATCCTACAATGTTCTCGCCGCCATCCACCTGCAAAGTATTCCCGGTGAGCCAGTAAGTGGCCGGGTGGCACAGCGCCGCAATGCAGCGCGCGACATCTTCCGGCTGCGTGAGCCGCTTGTTGGGGTTGCGCTGGCGCGCGATTTCCATGATCTTCTCGTAGTTCGGAATCAGCCGCAGCGCCGGAGTGTCGGTCACGCCCGCCATAATCGCGTTCGCCGTGATGCCCGCCGGCGCCAGTTCGAGCGCCAGTTGCCGGATGTGCGCCTCCAGAATGGCCTTAGCCGCGCTCACCGGCCCGTACTGCAAAACAGCCTTCGAGCCGCCGCTGCTGGTCATGGCAAAAATCCGCGCGCCCTTATCGAACAGGCCGGCCCGCAGGCACTCCTGCACCCAGTAGACCAGGGAATGGCCCATAATATCGGCGGTGGTTTCAATCTGTTTCTGCGTCGCCACCACCTCCGCGCCCACCAGCGGCTTCAGCGCACCGAAGGCGATCGAATGCAGCAGCACGCGCAACGTGCCGGGCTGTTCCAGCAGACGCTGCCGGATCTGCTCCACGCAGTCTTTCCGCTTCTCTTCGTCGGCTGCATTAAAGTTGAAGAACTGCGATTCGCGGCCCAGGTCGTCAATGCGCTGCTCGATCTCATATACGTGCGGCAGTTTGTCGCGCCGGTCCATGTGGACACCGAAAATATTCATGCCGGCGCGCGCCAGTTCCACCGCGGTGGCCTCGCCGAAGCCGCTGCTCGCGCCCAGAATCAAGGCCCAGGGTTGTTTGCTCATGAGAGTTCCGTTACTTCGATTTCCCTTTCGTCGCCTGCGTTTTCATCTCCTGCAATGGTACGAATTCGGATCTCTGTTCGCTCCGCGGGCAGCAGTTGCGGGAAGCGCTCGCCCCACTCGATCAGCACCACCGCGTCACGGTCGAAAATTTCGTCCAGGCCCAGCGTCGCCACCTGGCGTGGTTCGTCCAGCCTGTATAGATCGATATGGTACACGCGGCCTTCGGTTCCGTATTCGTGAATCAACGTGAACGTGGGGCTCGAAACGTCTTCCGGTTCGGCCGCCCCCAGCCCGCGCACCATCCCCTTGGCCATCGTGGTCTTGCCGGCGCCCAGGTTGCCAATCAGCAGCACCACGCGTTTTCGGGGCAGCAAGGCGGCCAGTTGTTCGCCCAGCGCTATGGTAGCCTCCTCAGAGGTCGTGCGATACGTCGGCACACTCCTCCATGGCGCCGGGAAGGTAGTGCAGGATGTCGGTCGCGATGAGGCACTTTTCGCCCAGCGCACGCGCCCCAATCTGGCCCGCAAGCCCGTGCAGGTAAACCGCGGCCGCCACAGCCTCGTCCGGCTTCTGGGGAAACTGGGCCAGGAAGCCGGCGATCAGGCCTGTAAGAATATCACCGGTTCCGCCCGTGCCCATCGCCGGCGTGCCAGTGGGGTTGATCCACACGCGGCCGTCGCGGAAGGCAAGCAAGGTGCGCTGTCCTTTGAGGACCAGCGTGACGCCGCGCTCGGTGGCAAACGTGCGCGCCGTTCCGATCCGGTCGGCCTGGACCTCTGCCGTGGTCTTGCCGGTGAGACGCGACATCTCGCCGGGATGGGGCGTGAGGACGCGTATGCAACCGCTCCCTGACGGTCGCGGCTCTGATGAGAGCGCCACCAGCGCATCGGCATCCAACACCATCGGCTGTTCGAAATCGGCGGCGACCTTCGCCACCAGTTGCGCGATCGCGGCATCGCTGCCCAGGCCCGGCCCCATGGCAATCACGGTCTTTCCTTTAGTGATCCGTTCCAATTGCGCATCTGGCGCAATCGACCCTTGCGGCGTCTCGGCCAGCGGTTCCGTCATCAACTCCGGTGCATGCGCCGCGATTTCCGCAATCGCACTCTTGGGCGAGGCCACCGTCACCAGGCCCGCTCCGGCGCGAAGTGCGCTCATGCCCGACATGGCCGCCGCGCCAGTCTTACCGCGGCTGCCGGCCACCACCAGCACGTGCCCGAAAGTGCCTTTGTGGCCGCCAGGGGGCCGTGGGGCAAGCAGGTCCCGGAACATCGCCGGCTCCAGCAGTGAGAGGCGGATATCCTGGTACAGTTCCGAAGCGCTGCCGATAGGCCGCACCAGAAGTTCGCCAACATGGTCGCAGTTGGGCGGCATCACATGCGCAATCTTGGGGGCCGTGAACGTCACTGTGTAATCGGCGCGCGCGAATTCGCCCGCCGGGTCTCCGCTATCGCTGGGCATGCCCGACGGAATGTCCACTGCCACCACCCGGGCCAGCGGGAAGCCACCACCAATCTCCCCATTGATCTCCCCGTTAATCTCACGGATTGCCTCCAGCATCGGGCCTCTTGCCGGGCCCGCGATACCCGTCCCCAGCAGTGCATCCACCAACAGGCTGGCGTTGCGCGCTTCTGCCGGAATCTCGTGCGCCACCGGGCAGCCGCACGCCTGCAGCATCCGCAGGTTCAACGCCGCATCCCCCTTCAGATCTCCGGCTGCCGCCAGCAGCACCACATGCAAGGCTCGCGGCCTAAAACAAGTGTGAAGCTGGCGCGCGATCGCCAGCCCATCGCCCCCGTTGTTACCCTTCCCGCACAGCACCACGATGCGCTGTTCCGAAAGCGGCGCGAAACGCCCGGCCAGAAACTCCACCACGCGGTGCCCGGCATTCTCCATCAGGACGACGCCTGGAATCCCCAGCTCAATCGTCCGCCGGTCCACCTCGCGCATTTCCGCCGCGGTCAGCACTTTCATAGGCGTCTCGCCACCACCATGGTCATGTCATCCTGCAGCTCGGAAGAGCCGGTCCAGTGGATCACGGCCTCCATGGTGCGGGCAATTAATTCCGAGGAGTCCGCCCTGGCATACTTGAACAGCATATCCTTCAGCCGGTCCTCGCCGAACATCTCGCCATAAACATTCTCCGGCTCCGTCACGCCGTCGGTATAGGCCACCAGCAGATCTCCGTGTTCCAGCGCCACCGTCTTTTCCTGGTAGCGGGCGATCGGAAACGCGCCCACTACCGTGCCGGTGGAATCCAGCATTCGGATCTCGCTGCCGCGCAGCAGCATAGGCGCCAGGTGGCCGGCATTCGTATAGGTGAGCGAATGCGTCGCGTCCTCATACATGGCGAAGTAGAAGGTGGCGTACTTCTCCGGCGCCGTGGTGGCATAAAGCTGGCGGTTCAAATTGGACACCAGCTTGGCCGCCGAAAGAGGCCGATTCCCGTTGACGGCGCCCAATTGCGTCCGCATGGTGGATTGAATGGTCGCCATCAACAGCGCCGCCGAAATGCCTTTTCCGGCCACGTCGCCAATGGCGAAGGCCAGGGCATCGTTGGGAAGCGCCATGAAGTCGTAATAATCGCCCGACACCATACGCGCCGGGTTGCAGACGCCCTTCAACTCCAGGGTCTTGGTGAACGGAACGTCTTTCGGGAAGAGCTGGTTCTGCACTTCCCGCGCGATGGTCAGTTCCGATTCCAGCCGCTCCTTCTCCTTGGCCACCACGATCAAGTGCCCCAGGTTCTCGGTCATCGTGTTGAACGATGTGCCCAGTTCGGCCAGCTGGTCATCGCCCTTAACCGGAATGCGATAGGAGAAATCACCCAGCCTGACGTGGCGCGTTCCTTCATATAATTCATGCACCGCGCCGGTGATAGAGCGGCTAAGCTTGACGCCGGCCCAAAGGGACGCCATCTCCACCAACAGAAACAATCCCGATACCACGATCAGCAGTGTCAGCGCCAGTTCGCTCCACTTTCCCCTCTGGCCGAAGACAATGCCCAGGACCGTCGAAAGCCGTGTATCCACCACCAGCACTTCATATTTGACTCCGTCCTGCGGCATGTCCCACGAGGCCACCGGGATGGGATAAGGAAAGGTCACCGCGAAGTCCATGGCATTCACCGCCGGGGGAACCCGCGCTCCCTTTGACCGGACCGTCAAGTTCATGACGTTGATGTCGCCGATCCCAGGCACCAGGTCCGTGAGAAGTTCGTGCGTAACCGGCGCCACAATCGTCACCTCATTGCCGTTCTCCCCGGCGTGCGCCCACGCGCAGAGCTGATTCTTCCCGCCCCTTTTTCGGACCACCAGGCCGCTAGCGTGTTTCCATTCCTTGGGCGGCTGGTCGAGCTTTGAGTCCGGCGGATAGCGGAAATTCACATCGCCCGTGGCCAGCAGTTCGAAATTTGGAAAGCTGCGATGCAGGCCCGGCCCGTACCGTTTCATAGCAATATCCGCGCTGGTTGCGGGCACTCGCGCCATCGCTTCGGCCGGAATTGTTAGCGAATGAATGTGGCTGTTCAGGGCGGTATTCACCAGGTAAACCGCCATTTGACCTACCATGACATACGAGGTGCCCGCCATCAACAGCAGGATCAGCACAATCGGCACCACCGCGATAAAGAGGTAAGCCACAATCAGCCGGTTGCGCAGCCGCCAGATGATAGCGCTCATGCTCCGCCGGGCCAGCTTAAACAACGTGACCCCGCCGAGCACAATCGCCCCCAGCACCACAAAGACTTGCAGTGTCGCCGCGGCGCCCGTGAAATAGAGTAGCGCCCACGCCGCCGCGAAGACGAAAAACGCCCTCTCGACCCGGCCGAACCCGCGCCAATTCACTCCGTAGCGCCGCATTGCTATAGATCCAGACTAGCGTACCGGCCTGACTGGCGCTAGAATCACATAATGCAAAGACGAAATATTCTGCGCGGCGCCTCGATCCTGAGGGCCCTCGTGACCTTGGCGATCCTGTCGGGCGCGGCAATGGCCTCCGACATCACCGGCAATTGGTCGGGCACCATGTCCATGGGGGATAACCAATTCACCCTGACTTACACCTTCAAGCAGGAGGGCGCCAACCTCAGCGGATCGGTGATAACCCCGTCTGGCGACGCAATTCCGCTGGTCGAAGGAAAAGTGGATGGCGACAAGGTATCCTTTGCGGTCAAAGTGGATATGAACGGCAGCCCCGCCAAGTTTGTCAGTAGCGGAACCATCAAGGGCGAAGAGATCGCACTTACGACGAAGGGAGATGCCAGCCACGATTTCCCGGAAACTGCCATGACTTTAAAGCGGGCCCATTAAGCCCTCAACCACTACCACTCCCTAAGCCATTACGGCCCCGATCCGAGCCGCGCGCGTGAGCAAGCGGTTGTGTACTTAGTCTACTCCGGCAACCCAATGGGACAACTTGTCCCGCCAAGCCAGACTGTCCCGCTCCTGCCCGCTAGTCCAATTGCAAACAAGCCATTTACCACTGGCTGCGAAACTGCATATTAGACCCGCGATGACTCATACAAGACTTACACTTCAATTGGCTCTGGCCCTGGCGGCTGCGGGATATGCCAATGGGGGAACGGTATCTCCCGATTTCAAATCCAACAGCACATCCGCACTTGTCACCGTAGTGGTCCAATTTACAGCGGCACCCAACGCTGCCCTTCTGAGCCTGCTCGCCGGCAACGGGGCGGCTTCCCAGAAGACGTTCTCGCACCTTCAAAAAACGCAGGTGTTCACCGTGCCCGCATCCGCCGTGGCACTGATCGCCAAGATCCCGGGAGTGAAGTATGTAACTCCGGATCGAAGCGTAACGCGTTACCTGGACCTCACGTCGGCTACGGTTGGAGCCGATATCGCCCAGCATTACGGTTGGACTGGAAAGGGCATCGGTGTGGCCGTGCTGGATAGCGGCATCGATTCCACCAACGCGGATCTGCGGGTATCCGGCTCGTACAACAGCCGCGTGGTCTACAGTGAAGACTTCACGCCAAAGCAATGGGGCTTCACCAACAACCAATGGGGGACCAGCCCGGCCGGCGACCAATATGGCCACGGTACGCATATCGCTGGAATCATCGGCGGCAACGGCGCCACGTCCGGCGGTAAGTATGTCGGCATCGCGCCGGGCGTCAATCTTATTAACATGCGCGTACTGGATGCCAGCGGCTCCGGAACCGATAGCTCCATCATCGCCGCCATTGACCGAGTGATTGAGTTGAAATCGGTCTACAACATTCGAGTCATCAGCTTGTCCTTAGGCCGGGGCATATATGAGAGCTTCGCCACCGACCCGTTGTGCCAGGCTGTCGAAGACGCATACCAGGCGGGGATCGTCGTGGTGGTAGCGGCGGGAAACAACGGGCGGGACAACAGCGCTTCCACCAACGGATATGCCACCATCACGGCTCCCGCCAACGATCCTTTTGTGATCACGGTCGGCGCCATGAAAACCGAGGGAACCTCGGCGCGAAGCGACGACATGATCGCCAGTTACAGCTCAAAAGGTCCGACCGTGCTGGACCACATTGTAAAGCCCGACCTGGTAGCGCCCGGCAACCGGGTTGCTTCGCTGCGCGTTCCGGGCAGCACCCTCGACATGGAATTTCCGGAAAACCGGATATCCCCCACTATCTACGGCGGCTCGGCTCGCTCCGCACCGGCCTACTTCACCATGAACGGAACCAGCATGGCAACCCCGGTTGTGGCCGGCGCTGCCGCTCTTCTTCTGCAGCAGAATCCCGCATTGACTCCGGACCAGGTCAAGGGCCGGCTTATGATGACTGCCCGTAAATCATTTCCTACCTCCAGCGTCGCGGTCGATCCCGTCACCTCCGTAAGCTATACGTCGTACTATGACATCTTCACCATCGGCGCCGGTTACATCGATATCGTGGCGGCGCTCAACAGCACAGTCATGGCCCCGGGCACAACACCGTCGCCCGTGGCTGTTTTTAAGCGCTCCAATGGTATCGTTTCGATTGTCAACCCCGACCAGATCGCGTGGGGCGACCAGATTGCATGGGGCGACCAGATCGCCTGGGGCAGCCAGATCGCATGGGGCGACTCCGCCGTATGGGGCGCCAGCGTTATGATGACCGCCACTAGCATTGCGATTCCTTCAGGGACGCCATTAGCACAAAGCACCACGGTCGGATTTGACTCGGTCTGGAAGTCTTCAACCTCGTGGGCCAGCAGCACTCAGAATGCCGAGACCACGTCGATGCTGGGTGAGAAGTAAGACCACATTAGCGGCTCCGATCAGAGATGCCATAGAAGGCCAGTCGCAGTTGGGGGCACCGTATCTTGCGCAGGCGTAGAGACGCACCCTGCGCAAAGAATGCCTGCGCAAGAATGTCGGATCAGTTGGTCTTCCTCAGCGTTTGTCTCCGCGCCTCAGCGTCTCTGCGGTGAAGCTTTGGTACCCGTTTTGGGACTGCGGCCGTAAAGTTTGGTCCAAACCGGACGATCTGTAACTTGTGTTGCCTTCTGTCACAATTGCGGAACCACCAGCCGATGACCTTCGCCCAACTCTCGAAACACCGGCGCCGGATGTCGAGCCCGATGTCGCGGAGAATCGAGTGCCGATGCGCGGCCTGCTCGACAGGGATCGCGAAGCCTTCTATGCCAAGGCCATCGATCTCCTGAAAAACTCCAATGATTCAACTGCCCCCGGCGATTTAGCCGGCCGCCAGGAGTTGATCGGGTTGGTGGTCTCGAGCGGCCTTCTGCTGCGGGCGCTCTGCGATCCTCACCTGGCCAAGCCGGACGCGATGGCGCTGGCACGCGTTGCCAGTCTTATCGATCCGCTGGTGGATGCTTTGCTGGCCAAAGGACTGGCGGACAGTGCCGCCCCCGGTGGCGGACCGGTCCCGATGGAGGCCGCCACCCGCTTGATGGAGATTCTGGCCGGGATTTCGGACGGCAGCCGGATTCTCCCGTGGGTAATGCGCCTCATGCGGCATCCCAACCCCTATATCCGCTCCAAAGCGGTCTTGATGATTGGCAAGGGCAGCCACAGTGTCCAATGGCTGAAGGGCCGCATGGCCCAAGCCGATCCCCGCATACGCGCCAACGCCATTGAGGCCATGTGGAGCGTGAACTCGCGCGATGCGCAAATACTGCTGAAGTTCGCCCTGGCTGACGCCAACAATCGTGTGGTCGGGAATGCGCTTTTGGGGCTCTACCAGGTAGGGGACTGTTCTGTTATTCCGGAAATCACGAAACTGGCCCGTCACGAAGCCACCCTGTTCCGCTCTACGGCCGCGTGGGTAATGGGCGAAACCGGCGATCCCCGTTTCACTGAAACTCTGGTCCGGATGCTGGTCGAACCTGACTTTACCGTCCGCAAGCGAGCCTTTACAGCGATTGGCCGCATCAAGGCGGCAGCCGCTCAAACCAGCCAGGGTACTGCGTGGCGCATGGCAGGCGTAGTTCAGGCCAATCAGCCAAACGGCCGCCAGGCTGGCCAGCGTAGGGTCCACCTGGCCGTTACTGCAAATGATGCCGCCTCCAACGCCGGCGGTGAACAGCCCAGGATTCTGCCCACCCAGTTCATTCTGACCGAGGGCACGCGAAACGTGCTTTCTTATAAAGTTACGGAGATGCCCCCGGCGGGGCCCATGTCCGTGATCTTTGTTTTACCCAGGGCGGAAGAGCCCGCCAACGCTCCCTGGAACCTGGCGGCATCGCAGTGTCTCGCCTGGAAACGCCAGTGCGATGTTTGGTGCGGCCTGCCCTTCCTCCCGGCGGGAGATCCGGAAGCGGCTCCAGGAAATCCAGCAGCGCCAATCGCTTCGGTCAATCATTCGGCGCCCACCTTGATTGCGGGTGCCGAGGCGCTGGCAGGGTCTTTCGGACAAACTTCGGCACCTGAGGATTGCTCGGAATTGTGGGCCACCCTGTGGCGCTGCGTCGGCCCCCATCACGCGGCGACGCGGGGCAAGCGCCATTTGATTGTGGTTGCCCCAGACCTCATCGCGAAGTCCGCGGGAGACAGTCTGATCTCGAATGTAATCGCTTCCCGCACCTCGGTACAGGTGATTTCTTCCGCTTCTAACCCCAGGGTGGAAGACTTCTGTCGTCAGGCCAAGGCCCGCTTACAAACCTTTGAGAACCCGGCGGAGATTCCGGAGCTGATCCAGCAGGCATATCTCAGTCTGCTGACCCGCTTCGAAATCAGCTACGAACCACTGTCCCCTGAGGCAACCATCCTCAAAGCGCGGGTGCAGACGCCATCCGGCTGGGGAGAAGTCAGGATTCCCATCGCCGGCAGGTAGACAGGTCTTGGCGGCGCAGGCGGTTTCGTCTGCAGCTGCTTAACCCTACATCTGTGCACGCAAGGTCTCGATGGCCTTCTCGATCTGCCGGTCATGCCCCGCCGCGAAATCGGCCGGCGTGTTGTCTGCAAAAACATCCGGCGGCACGCCGTAGTTCTCCATGTTCTCGCCCTTCGCCGTGAAAACGCCCGCGCCGGGTGTCCGGATCGCAGAGCCGTCCAGCAGCGTGAAGGAACCTGTCCCGATCACCTGGCCCGAAGTGGTCACACCCACCAGTTTGCCCAGCCCCAGCGCGCGGAAGCCGTCGGGGAACATTTCGGCGTCGCTGGCGGAGCGCTCGTTTTGCAATACCACCATCGGGTGGAAGAACGCCTGGCCGGGACGCGGTACGTCCAGCGAGTCGCGGCCGCGCGTCACTTGGTATGCCTTCCGCTGGCTCAAAATTCCCAGCAGTTCCTGATCGATTCCGCCACCCCCATTAAAACGCTGGTCGATGATCAGGGCCTTCTTATCCTGGTTTTCCAGCAAATCGCGCTGGAACTTAGCCAGCGAAGGCGCGTCCATGGCCTTGATGTGGAGGTATCCGATTTCGCCGTTGGTAAGCGTGCGGACCATCTGCTTCCGGTCTTCCACCCAGCGGTCGTATTGCAGGTTGCCGAAGGCCGCGCCCGTGAGCGGTTCCAGGTTTACCGCCCAGGCGCCCTCCATTGCGGGCTTTGAGTTCACCAGGAACTCAAACTTGCGGCCCGGCAGAATCTTGAACAGCTGCCAGTAATTCTCGCTGGTCTTCAGAGCCTTGCCGTTCACCGCCAGAATGTAGTTGCCGGGCGTCAGCTTGACGTAATCGTGATCGGCCGGGCCCTTGCGGTAAATGTAGGAAACCTTGTAATAGCCTGAGGTGTCGGGCTGCAGGTCGAAGCCGGGGTAGCGTGTCTGGATGGGTTCCTGCGGCGGAGCCGGAGCCGGAATCCTGCTGCCGCCGGTAATGCCGGTGTGCGAGGCGTTCAGGTCGCCGATCATCTCCATGATCACGTTGTGAAGCTCGTCGCTGTCGGCCACGTGCGGCAGCAGCGATTCGTAGGTGTCCTTCGCCGCGGTCCAGTTTACGCCGTGCATCTTGGGGTCGTAGAAGCGGTTTTTCATGACGCGCCATGCCTCTTCGAAAACCTGGCGGCGCTCCGCTGGGATATCGATTTCCATGCGCACCGTGAATGCGATGCGGCGCGGTGCGGCGCCCCCGGTCGCACCTGTGGAAACCGCCGCTGCCGTGTTCAGTGCCGGCCCGCGTCCTCCTCTGCCGCCGCCACCGCCCGCCAATGCAGCCGCCTCGGCATCTCCGCCTGCCGAGCTCACGCTCAGGCTATAAATTCCACCGCCCTGCAGGAAGTAGATAGCCCGGCTGTCCCGCGCCCATTGGGGCTCGTTGAATCCACCGAATCCTCCGCGTCCACCGCGCCCGCGTCCCCCGGCCGCGTCCGCAACGTTAGTGTTGAGGCGTGTCAGGTGCGATCCGTCTTCGGCGATCGTGTACATGCCCGGCCCGCCCGCGGCCGCGGCGTCGGCTCCGGTTGCCCCGCCCTGCGACATGAAAAGATAGGTTCGGCTGTCGGGCGATGGAACCACCGCCGCCACCGAACCGGCAATGTGGGTGACCTGCGTGATCCGGCGATCCAGACCGTCCCAGACGATTTTCACCGGCGCGCTCGCCTGGCCGTTACCCGGCCTTCCCGCGCTGCGTCCTCCGCGGCCGCCCGACGCCTCAGCGGCGGCTGCCATCGCCTGTTCCTCGGTATTGATGTCGGTCGAGTTCGGGTCCTTGTCAATCGGCGTCAGCGCGACACTATAGAGCTGTGTGGCGGTGCGGTTCAATGCGGCCATGGCGGGTGCGCCCACGCCGCCGATCAGCAGTAGCTTCTTCCCATCAGGCGTCCATTTGGCGCCGCTCGATTGCAGGAAATCCTCGCCGCCGATCATGTGCTCCTGCCCGCTCGCCAATTCCTTCACCCACACATGCGGCCGCAGCAGCTTGTCCTGCCTGGAATACGAAATCCACTTGCCGTCGGGTGAGAACTGAGGGCTGCTCACGGCGCCCGCATCGCTTACCGCGGCCTCTTCCGTCTTGCCGCTGTCCGCATCCACTATGCGGAGCTTGTGATCCGAACCCGACCACATCAGAGACTTGGAATCCAGCGACCACGTGAGGCTGCTTTTGTCGCAATCGGCATCGCTGATTTTTTTCACGGTCTTGCCCAGTTCGTCGGACAGGAAGACCTCTTCGCGGCCGGTGCGGTCGGAAACAAACGCAATCCATTTGCCGTTGGGAGACCAGTGCGGGTCCTGTTCCTTCCAGGCCGTTTCGGTGACGCGCTGGGGCTCGCCGCGGTCCGTGGCGATGGTGAAAAGTTCGCCATGCGCGATGATCGCCGCGCGCTTGTTAGACGGCGAGATGTGGAATTGTTGCGCTTCGCTCAAGGTCACCAGTTCCCGGTCGTTTTCCTTGCTGTCCGTCTTGAGGCTGATGACGATTTCGGCGCTCTTCCCGGTCGCCGTGTCCAGCTTCCAGATGCCGAAGTTGTCCTCGTACACAATCACCTTGCCATCTGCCGACATGCTGGGGAAGAATAGGTTGCCGTCGGTGTGGTGCGTCACCTGGGTTTCCTTTCCGCCCTTGTCGGAAATCTTCCAGATGTTGTTGGCGCTCTTCATCACATCCGGTCCCCCGAACCGGATGTTCTTTTCATTGGGCAGGATGTTGGCCACGTAGTAAATTTCGCCGTTGCGCCCATACATCGGCCAGAGCCGGTTGCCTTTGTAGTCTTCATCCCCCAGCCGGGCGAACTTCTTGGAAGCCAGATCTTCCACCCAGAGGTCCGCCGCATAGCTGCCGCGATAGTGTTTCCGCGACCACGGTGCCGGGTGGCGCGTGAATGCCAGTTTCTGTCCGTCCGGCGCATAGCTCGCCCAGGCGCCCCAATCCGTCGCGATCGGAGTTTCGATGCCGCCCTCGGGTGAGATTTCCCAGAGGGTGATGACCGAGGGGAACACGCCGTTGCCGCGCGACGATGTGAAGATAATCTTCTTGCCGTCCGGGGACCACCCCACCACTTCGTCGTTAGCCGAGTGAAACGTGAGCTGTCGCGGTTTTCCCCCGCTCACCGGGATCACGTAAACGTCGTCATTGCCTTCGCGGTCGGAGGAGAACGCGATCCAGTTGCCGTCCGGAGAAAACCGCGGGAACACGTCGCGGGCCTGGTTGTCCGTAAGGCGCTCCACGTCCCTGCCGTTTTCATTGGCGACCCATATATCGCCCAGATAGCTGAAGGCCACTTTGCCCTTGGAATAAGTCGGGTGGCGCAGCAGTTTCACCTGTGCCGAAAGCGCCGCCGGAAGCAGGCAGACAACCCCCATGAAAAGAGCTCTTCGCAACATATCAAAATCTTAGTCGTTACCATACCCGAAGGCAAACCTGTAGGGCAGGATGGCATCCTGCGCGGCGGTTGCCAGCCGCCGCCGTTCTACCATAGTATTTTGCCCTCATGCTCAAGACATCCCTCCACAAATCCAAAATCAAAATCCTCCTCCTCGAAGGTATCCACTCGAGCGCCGTCGAGACTCTCCGCGCCGATGGCTACACCAACATCGAGCACCACCCCAAGTCGCTCCCCGAACGCCAACTCGCCAAAGCCGCTGCCAATGCCTACTTCGTCGGCATCCGTTCCGCCACTGAGTTGCCGCGTGCGTTCTTCGAACATGCCCAACGCCTGGTCGGCATCGGCTGCTTCTGCATCGGCACCAATCAAGTGGACCTGACCGCCGCCGAAGAGCGCGGTATTCCCGTCTTCAACGCCCCTTTCTCCAACACCCGCAGCGTTGCCGAACTCGTCCTCGCGGAAATCATTTTCCTGATGCGCGGCATCCCGCAGCGAAATGCCGCGGCCCATCGCGGCGGCTGGTTGAAGACCGCCGAAGGCTCCTATGAGGTGCGCGGCAAGTGTCTCGGAATCATCGGGTACGGCCACATCGGCACTCAGGCCGGCCTGCTGGCCGAATCCCTTGGCATGCAGGTTCTGTTCTACGACGTCGAAAGCCGCCTGGCGCTCGGCAATGCCAAACCGGCCGCATCGCTCGACGCCCTCCTGAGTGCTGCCGACGTCGTGACTCTCCACGTTCCCGAAACGCCGGAAACCCACCACATGATCGGCGCCTCTCAACTTGCCCGCCTGAAGCCCGGCGCCAGGCTCATCAACGCCTCCCGCGGAACCGTGGTCGATATTGATGCTCTGGTCGCGGCACTCGGCTCCGGGCACCTTGCCGGAGCCGCCGTAGACGTCTTCCCGTCCGAGCCCAAGACCGCCGCCGACGAGTTCATCTCACCCTTGCGCGGCCTGGACAACGTCCTGCTCACTCCGCACATCGGCGGCAGTACCGCCGAGGCCCAGCAGAACATCGGCATTGAGGTGGCCGGCAAGCTCATCAAGTACAGTAATAACGGCTCCACCCTCGGTGCCGTCAATTTCCCCGAAGTCTCGCTCCCCGAGCATCCCGGCAAGAACCGCCTGCTGCATATCCACCGCAATCAGCCCGGCGTCCTTTCTTCCATTAACTCCGTCTTCTCCGAACAGCGAATCAACATAGCCGGCCAGTATTTACAGACCGACGCCAATGTAGGTTATGTAGTGATTGACATAGAAACCGGTGAACGCGCCGAAACTAATCTAATTAAGCGTAAGCTCAATCAAGTTCCCGGGACTATCCGCACCCGCATCCTGTATTAGTTGTTCTTATTAGCTATTCTATGTTGCCCGCTGGTGTTATTTGGCACGTTCCCTAGTACTGGTTTCAAAGTTCCCCCAGAAATCCAGCCTAAAAAGAAATGCCATAATATACAAGCTAAAAGGCGGTCCAATACTATGAAAACAACGATCACCACGATGCTTGCGTTTGCCCTGCTGGTCTCTCCGCTCTTCGGCGGAACTGATCCCAATTACACTTATCTGGCGCTCGGTGATTCCGTCGCCTTTGGCTTCAACCCCCTCCTGCTTCCGCCATACGCCGCGCAGCTTCCTACGCCGGATAAGTTCATTGGATACCCGGAGGTCGTGGCGTCGTTAGAGAATCTGTTGCTGTCCAAGAAAGAGGTCAATGCCGCCTGCCCAGGAGAAACTAGCGGGAGTTTTCTGAACGTGAACACACCCGACAACGGGTGCAACAGCTCGCATGTCCAATCGCCAGGCCTTATCCTTCCCCCATTCAAGACGAGCATCGGTCTGCACACGCCCTATACGATCGCGCAGATGGACTTCGCCGTGGCGCAGTTTAAGGCTAACAAATATATCAACCTCGTTACCTTGGGCATTGGCGCCAATGATATTCTTCTCGTTTTGCCGCAAGTGGCTGCGTGCGGCGCCGATACTGGCTGCGCCAACGCCATCCTGGGCCCGGTTCTCGCAACCTATAAGATTAACTTGACGCAGATCTTGACTCTCATCCGCGCGCAGTATCAAGGGACTTTGATCCTGGTGAAGTACTACGCGCCATCGCCTGCTCTCGATGCCATCGCCGTGGCGCTAAATGGTACGATGACGCAGGCGGCCGCGGGTTTTCCGGGCATAAAGTTTGCCGACGGGTACACGGTGTTCCGGCTCGCATCCGCGCCCTTTAACCATGATGCGTGCAAGGCGGGACTCGTGATCAAGTTGCCGCCTTCGCCTCCTTCTCCTACGCCGTGTGACATACACCCCACGCCGCTCGGACGAGATCTGCTTGGTGCCACGGTAGAATTATCCAAGTTCCAGCACTAGCGTTGGTAGGACAGACCATCGTCTTTCGTGGTCTGTCAAGGACCAGCTAGTAGGTGGGACAGACCATCGCCTTCTGTGGTCTGTCAAGGATGGCTGCCATCTTAGGCCTTCGTCCCGTCGCTCCCCTTAGCCTAACGGCTACGTGTACATCGCCGGATACCCTTCGCGCATCTCCTGCGCCAGGCCCTTCGCGGCCTCAATCTGGATCAGCGGTCCCTTCCCCATCCCCGGGCAGTATTGGGCCGTCTTCCGCCACTCGCGCTTGCTTTCCACCAGTTCCGGCCAGAACGGGAAAATCCGGCATTGGGTTGGTTTCGCCGGATGTATCGAACACCCGCCCGCCTCCAAGAAGTGGCAATGCGCTTCCCGCGGCACCCGCAGCCGCATGCGGTTACGCGAACGGTAAACGTACTTGCGCTCGAAAGCCTTTGCCGTCATCCCCAAAAACTCGGCCGCCCGCGCCAGATCGGCCTCCGTCAAATAAACCCAGCCCTTCTGTTCGCAGCATGCCGTACACCCGGGCTGGCACTGAAACCGCATCCCTTCAGCCATCATCTGATTATGAACGATATAATTATAGTGAGCCTGGGAAGATAAGAAGCCATTGATAAGCATGCCAAGCAGCCTGGAACAGCCCGCGGCCTCCACCGGCATCATCGTATTCGCTCACGGTTCCCGAATCGAATCGGCGAATGAAGCCGTGCGCGCCGTCGCTGCCGGTTTGGCGCGAGCCGGTCTCGCGCTCTATGTCGAAGCTGCCTTCCTGGAACTCGGGCAGCCCGATCTCGAATCGGCCGCAGACCGTCTGGCCGCCGCCGGAATCCACCGTCTGGTCATCCTTCCCTACTTCCTGACTCTCGGCCTCCACATGGAACGCGACCTGCCCCGCATCGCCGAGCGTATCTCCATGGCTCATAAAGGTTTAGATATCAGCATGGCGCCGCCCCTGGACGGCCATCCTGCGCTGCTCGGCATTCTTGAGGATCGTGCCCGTCAGGCTTTAGCGTGCCCCACTCAACAAAAACTTGACAACAACGCACTAAAATTTAATAATGGTGATGTACTAAATAGCCGCTAAGACGGCACGTTATCGTAATTAGCAAAATCACGAGGGAGGCTTAAACAATAACCATGGGAAAGATTATCGGCATTGACTTGGGTACCACCAATTCCTGCGTCGCTGTAATGGAAGGCGGCCAGCCCACGGTCATCCCCAACCAGGAAGGGAACCGCACCACTCCGTCTGTTGTGGCTTTCGCCAAAAGCGGAGAGCGGTTGGTCGGCCAGGTCGCCAAGCGCCAGGCCATCACCAATCCCGAAAACACGGTTTTCTCCATCAAACGTTTCATGGGCCGCCGCTTCGACGAAGTCAACGAAGAAATGAAGATGGTGCCCTACAAAGTAGTCCGCGGCGATAACGGCGATGCCCGCGTGGACATCATGGGCAAGAAGTATTCTCCGCCCGAGATTTCGGCCATGATCCTCACCAAGTTGAAGGAAGCCGCCGAGTCCTATCTGGGTGAGAAAGTGACCCAGGCCGTGATCACGGTTCCGGCTTATTTCAACGACGCCCAGCGCCAGGCCACCAAGGATGCCGGCAAAATCGCGGGCCTCGAAGTCATGCGCATCATCAATGAGCCCACAGCCGCGGCGCTGGCTTACGGACTCGACAAGAAGAAGAACGAAACCATCTCCGTGTATGATTTCGGCGGCGGCACTTTCGATATCTCCATCCTCGAAGTCGGCGAAGGCGTGGTGGAGGTCAAGTCCACCAACGGCGACACCCACTTGGGCGGCGACAACATCGACCAGCGCATCATCGACTGGATTGTGGCCGAGTTCAAGAAGGAAAACGGCATCGATCTTTCGCGCGATCAGATGGCCCTTCAGCGCCTCAAGGAATCGGCTGAGAAAGCCAAGATGGAGCTCTCCACGCTCCTCGAAACCGAAATCAATCTGCCGTTCATCACCGCCGACGCGTCCGGTCCCAAGCATTTGGCAATGAAGCTGACGCGGGCGCGTTTTGAGCAAATGGTGGAGGATATCCTGCAGCGCTCTATCGGCCCGTGCAAACAGGCCTTGACGGATGCCGCTGTCACGCCGTCGAAGATCGATGAGGTCGTTCTGGTCGGCGGCCAGACCCGCATGCCGCGCATTCAGGCGCTGGTCCGCGAGTTGTTTGCCAAAGATCCGCACCAGGGCGTAAACCCGGACGAAGTCGTGGCCATCGGTGCTGCGGTCCAGGGCGGCGTGCTGGGCGGCGAAGTCAAGGACGTCCTGCTGCTCGATGTGACCCCGCTTTCGCTGGGTATCGAAACCATGGGCGGCGTGTTTACCAAATTGATTGAACGCAACACCACCATCCCCACCCGCAAGACCGATGTCTTCTCGACGGCCTCGGATAGCCAGCCGTCGGTGGAAATCAAGGTCTTCCAGGGTGAGCGCACCATGGCCCGCGACAATCGGCTGCTGGGCGTCTTCCAACTCGGCAACCTGCCTCCGGCCCCGCGCGGCGTACCGCAGATCGAAGTTACGTTCGACATCGATGCCAACGGTATCCTTAACGTGACCGCGAAGGATCGCGCCACCAACAACGAGCAGAAGATCACCATCACGTCCTCCTCGGGTCTTTCCAAGGACGAGGTCGATAAGATGGCCAAGGATGCCGACGCGCATGCTGCCGAAGACCGAAAGCAGCGCGACACCATCGAGGCGCGCAACCGCGCCGATGCCATGGTGTACAACGTGGAAAAAACGTTGAAGGAACATCGCGCCAAAATCAGCGATTCCGAAGCCAAAGAGATTGAAACCGCTATCGAGGACGTCAAGAAGGCCATGGCCGAAAACGATCCGGAGCGTATCAACTCGACTACCGACAAACTCACGACGGCCAGCCATAAACTGGCCGAGGCCATGTACAAATCCGCCTCTTCGCAGCCCGGCGGTGCGCCTCCATCCGGCGATGGCGCAGGCGGCGCAAGCGCAGATCCTGGCTCTAAGGATGGCAAGGACGGCAAAGACAACGTAGTCGATGCCGAATTCGTAGACGTAGACGACAAGAAGTAATTCCGGAACCTCCGCTCCCCAATCGGAGCCGCGACCGTAAGGGAGCGGGGGTTAACTCACCGGAGCCGCGACCGTAAGGGAGCGGAGGTTTCCAAATATGGCTACCCCTAAGCACGAGTATTACGAAACTCTCGGTGTTCCCCGCAAAGCCGACGCGGACGAAATCCGCAAAGCCTACCGGAAGCTCGCGCGCAAGCACCATCCCGATTTGAACCCCGGCGATAAATCCTCCGAGGAGCGTTTCAAAAATGTCCAGGAAGCCTACGATGTCCTGAGCGATCCCAAGAAGCGCGAGATGTACGATCAGGTTGGCTTCTACTCGGATAATGGTTTCGCCGCCGGTGCGGGCCAGGGCAGCCCGGGCCAGGCTCCGCATCCCAACATGGATTTCAGCGGCTTCGACTTTTCCGGCTTCTCGTCAGGCGCCGGTGGTGGAGGCCGGCACACGGAAACAGGATCGTCCGGGTCCGGCGGCTTTCGCGATATTTTCTCGCAGTTCTTCGGCGGAGGCGGCGCCGCCGGGGAATCGCACGCCCAGGCTGAAAAGGGCGGCGACCTCGAGTATGTGATGGATATCGACTTCTGGCAGGCCATCAAAGGCACGCAGGCCAAAGTCAACATCACCCGTTACGATATCTGCGGCACCTGCCACGGCACCGGCTCCACTGGCGCCGGCGAGGTCACTTGCCCGCAGTGCAAAGGCAGCGGCCAGGTCAGCCAGATGGCGGGCGCCATGAAATTCAATCTCACCTGTCCGCGCTGCGGCGGATCCGGCAAACTGCGCAACGCCTGTCCCACCTGTGGTGGTGACGGCCGCGTCGCCAGCACAGAAACTGTCGAGATTCGCATCCCGCCAGGTGCGCGCACGGGCAGCCGTCTGCGCGTTCCCGGCAAAGGCAACGCCGGCACTATGGGGGCGCCTCCGGGCGATCTCTATATCACCACCAAGGTGCAAGAGCATGCCTTCTTCCATCGCGACGGCGACAACATCGAAATCACGGTTCCGGTAGCCGTGTGGGAGGCCGGACTCGGCGCCAAGATCGAGGTGCCTACCATCGATGGCCGCACCTTGCTCAAGATTCCGCAAGGAACCGTGAACGGCCAGAAATTCCGTTTACGCGAAAAGGGAGTGCTGAATTCCCGCACTAATCAGCGCGGCGACCAGATTGTGCTGGTGGCCATCGAAGCGCCTGACCCGCGCGACGAGCGCACCCGCGAACTGCTGCGCGAAATGGCCACACTCCACTCCGAAGACCCGCGCGCTGGAATGTGGGCCAAGGTTTGATATGGCAAGAGCCAAGTCAAAAGCCGCTTATATGATCTCCGCCGTCGCGGAGCAGTACGAGATCCATCCCCAGACCCTGCGCCTGTATGAGAGGGAAGGCCTGCTGAAACCCTCGCGCAGCGATGGCAACACGCGCCTGTACACGCCCGAAGATATGGAGCGTCTGGAAGTAATCCTTCACCTGACCCGCGACTTGGGCGTCAATCTCGCGGGCGTGGAGATCATCCTCAACATGCGCGAAAAGATGGGCGATATGCAGACCCAGATCCAGGAATTCATCTCCAGCCTGAATCGCGAACTGGCCGCCAGAACGGCGCGCCCCGCCAGTCCCGAAGAGCGCAACAGCCTGATCCCTGTAATCAATACCCGCCGCCGGTAACGCGGGCGGTCGTTGCGCCCGGTAACGCCGGCGGTCGTGCCGCCGGTGCTGTAGTTCTAAGTTAATGAGTTACTATTGATTGAATTAACCGCACCGGGGTCTTGTAAATCGCTTGTATGTTGAAAAAGTCGGATTCGGGCCGGAAGGCCACTCTGGGTTATGTCGCGCCGTTTCTAGCCTTCGTAGGCATTATGGCCGTGGAGCGCGTCATACCGCTGCCGCCCGCCTGGCTTTATGCCATACGATTCTTCGTGGTCCTCATCCTGATCTGCGCCCTCTCACGGCCGTACCTTTCGCTCCGCGCCAGCTACCCGGTTGCCAGCATTGGAATTGGGATCGCCGTCTTCGTCGTCTGGGTCGGGCCCGATGTGCTCTTCGGATACCGGCATCATTGGCTGTTCGAGAACTCCCTGTTCCCTCCGGCCGCCAGTACCCTGCCTCCCTGGCTTAAAGGGAATCTCAAGTTCATCGTGCTGCGGACCATTTCGTCCGCCCTGCTGATTCCCATTGTCGAGGAATTGTTCTGGCGCGGCTGGATGATGCGCTGGCTCATCGATACTGAATTCATGCGAGTACCGCTCGGCAAATACGTGCCTTCCGCATTTTGGATCGTGGCTCTATTATTTGCCTCCGAACACGGACCCTATTGGGAGGTCGGGCTGGCGGCCGGAATCATCTATAACTGGTGGCTGGTCCGCACCAAAAATCTGGCCGACTCCATTCTGGCGCATGGTGTTACCAACGGGATTCTCTCGGCTTACGTCCTGGCCACGGGCCAGTGGCAATACTGGCTATAACCTGATTTACCCCGCGCGCGTCTCACTATATGACAGGTCTGCAAGACATTTTGCTTCTCCCTGTCTCGGGCTCCGGACACGCGGCAACGTCGGGCCCCGCGTTCCGGAGCCCATTATGCGGCCTGCCGCGCGTTCCGCTAAAATAACCCTACGCAGGCAAGTCTGCCTGTTCCATTACCAATGATTCAACTCACAGGGGCAGGAAAGCGCTACGGCCCCAGAATTCTTTTCGATAATGTCGATTGGCTGGTCACGCCCAACGAGCGCGCTGGAATTGTGGGCGCGAACGGAACCGGCAAATCGTCTCTTCTCAAGGTGCTCGATGGAATCGAGGGCTTGGACTCCGGTACAATCGCCACGCAGAAAGGCGTCAGCATCGGCTACCTGCCGCAGGAGGGCCTGTCGCTCTCCGGCCGCTCGGTGTTTGCCGAATGCATGACGGTCTTCGCGGGCCTCCGCGCACTCGAAGACGAGCAAGAGGCGCTCACCCGCCGCATGGCGGAGTTGGACCCTGCCGGCGCCGAGTATGCCCAGGTAGCCGAACGCTTTCACCGCGCCGAAAGCGAGTTCCGCGCGCGCGACGGTTATGCCATCGAAGCGCAGGTGGGCGCCGTGCTCTCGGGCCTCGGTTTTGCGCAGCGCGAGTGGCAGCGGCGCACGGAAGAATTCTCCGGCGGCTGGCAGATGCGTATTGCTCTGGCTAAGCTGCTGCTGGAAAAGCCCAACCTGCTGCTGCTGGATGAGCCCACCAACCACCTTGATCTGGAGGCCCGCAACTGGCTGGAGGAGTATCTCTCCTCCTATCCGTACGCCTTCGTTCTGGTCTCGCACGACCGCTATTTCCTGGACGTTACGGTTCGCAAAATCGTCGAACTCTGGAACAAACGGCTGCATGTCTATACCGGCGGATACTCCAAGTACGAAGTGCTGAAAACCGAGCGCCGCGCACAGCTTCAGGCGGCTTATTCCAATCAGCAGGAAAAGATTCAGCAGCTCGAAGCCTTCATCAACCGCTTCCGCGCTCAGGCCACCAAGGCCAAGCAGGTACAGAGCCGCATTAAGGAATTGGAGAAGATCGAGAGAATTGAGATTCCGCCGGATGAGAAAGCCATCCGCTTCAGCTTTCCACAGCCCAAGCCGAGCGGCCGGGTGGTGGCGGAATTCAAGAAGGTTGCCAAGAGCTATGGCTCCCACCTGGTTTTCTCGGATGCCGATTTTCTCATCGAGCGCGGCGACCGTGTGGCCCTGGTGGGCGTAAACGGCGCCGGTAAATCGACCCTGATCAAGATTCTGGCCGGCGCTGAACCGGTGACCGGCGGGGAGTATACTCTGGGCCACAACGCGCAGCCCGATTATTTCGCGCAGGATCAGTACAAAGAACTCGACCAGAGCGCCCGCATGATTGACGACCTGGGAACCGTCGCGCCGCGCGCCACCAATACCGAATTGCGCAGCATCCTGGGCTGTTTCCTATTCTCCGAGGATGACGTCTTCAAACCGATCGGCGTGCTTTCGGGAGGCGAACGGAACCGTTACGCACTGGCTCGCATGCTGATGGTGCCGTCCAATTTCATGCTCCTCGACGAGCCCACCAACCATCTGGACATGCGCGCCAAAGACGTGCTGCTGACCGCGCTCCAGGAATACAGCGGGACCGTGGTTTTCGTCTCCCACGATCGCTACTTCCTGGATAAGCTGGCTACGCGGGTGATCGAAGTGGAGAACGGCAAAGTCCACGTCTACCCGGGCAACTACGAAGACTATGTGTGGAGGAAGTCGGGAGGCGGCTCCGCGGCCGAGTGGGAGTCTCCGATTGTTGACACTGGTGTCGACCCGTCGACACCGATCGCGCCATCGCAGGAGGCTTCAGGGAAGGCAGCCGACAGGCGGCTGAACCCGATTAAGCTTCGCCAGATGAAAGACCGTCGCCATGCTATTGAGGACGAGGTGACACGGCTGGAAGTGGAGATCGCGGACTACGAACTGGCGCTGGGGAACTTCGTTAGCACGGAGGAAACCAAGCGGCTGAGCGAACTGTTAAATGCCCGACGCTCAGATCTGCAGACCCTCATGACAGAGTGGGAAGAAGTTGCACAGCTTATTGAAACCAACTCGTAGGAGGGAGAGTCTTATTCCTGAACGGGCATCTGCTGCTCGATCTCGCGCCAGGCACTGATTTTCAAGCGGCGGCACACCCAGCAAAGGGGCTCGCTTCCGACGCTAGTGGTTTCCGCCGCGCAAACCGAGCACTTCGTTACCTTGGTCGTAAGGCTGTCTGGCGAAATAGACCGCTTGGCCTGTTCCAGCAGGTCGGCTGGGACTATTGGCTCCGGTTTCATTTGCATCTTTCGTTTCATTGCGGTCCGTCGTACCACCTATACTATGGCAGAAAGCAAGCCCGGGTACAATGTGCAAGTGGCACTTGATAGTACCCCTGGTTTGAATAAGGTGTTAAGTTACGCTGCTTCTGGAATCTGTACGACGGCAGCCACATCGAGCGACGAGTGGCAGCGCGGGCACTTCTGGCCGGCGGCGACGCGTGGATACTTTCCCTTGAGATCGATGTCGGCCTGAACAGTGTGCGTGCAGATCGGGCAATGCGCCTGGCCCTGAATGCGGTTCGATACGAATGTTTTCATTTTTCCATCCTCCACAGTTTATCCGACGCAAGTTTAGGTCCAGAGGTTGTAGGAATATCGTAAAAATCCGTAAAGCCGCGAGTGCTACGCTGGAATCTATGAATCAGCCGCCCGCTCCCACGATTCAGTTGATCAATACCGCCGAGTTTCGTGAGAACTACGCCAATAGCGTCCAAGTACGCGTGAATCTCTGGGATTTCTTTCTTCTGTTCGGCCGGATGAACCAAACTGCTCCTGACAACGTTGCCATTCACAACTTCCAGGGCATCTACATCAGCCCGCAACAGGCCAAGGCGCTGCTCAAGATCCTGCAACAAAACGTCACGCAGTATGAGACTGCCTTTGGGGAGATCAGGCTGGAACCGCAAGCCGGAGCAGAAGTAATACAGTAGCGGGTTTAGATCTGTCCGGCGCGCATGGGGACCGAGAACTCCCGCAAGCCCGTGCGGTAGAGGTATTCAAGCAGCAGGATCATCTTGTGTTCCTGATCTTCAGGCTGGAGGCGCACGCGGGTGAGACGTGCCTGCTGAAATTCCGCAATGCGTGCCGACAATTCGGCACGCGACTGGCGGCGGCAGGGTTCCAACGATTCCAAAATGCACGAGCCCAGGAAATCAGCGATGAATTCCAGTTCGTCGGACGAGAGCCCTACCAGAAACCGGCGGGCTTTCCTTCGAAGGGAAGCATCCACACACGAGACTATAGCGGCTACCAGACTACTTCGCACGGCAGATCCCCCGTTGGTGATGAACGATACTAACTCATAGATCTGCCGGTATTATTGCGAAAACAATCCCCGCGTGCAAGGGGGGTAGTTCCCCGAGCGGATTAGAAAATCAGCTTCAGGGCCAACTGGATCTGCCGGGCCGGGAAGCTGGACGAGAAGACGCCAAATCCCGAGCTGTTCGACGACAGCGTGCCGGGCGGCGAAAAATTCGTCTTGTTCAGCAAATTGAAAGCCTCGGCTCGGAATTGCAGGAACCGCGCCTCCGAGAGGAGCGCGAAATTCTTATGCAGCCCGAAATCCAGGTTGTAAAACGCCGGAGCGCGAACGATATTGCGGGCCGCGTTGCCCCACGGTTGGGCATAGCTCGGAATGCTGAATGCCGCCGCGTTCAGGTAATTGATGGGGTTGCCGCCAGACAGGTAGAGGGGCGCTCCGGTCAAGTTCGGGCGGGGCGTGGTGAGCGAACTCACCGAAGCCTGCGTGGTGGGGCTGTACGTGATATTGAGCGGCAGACCGGAAGTCATGGTGTTAATGACGTTGATCCCCCAGCCACCGGCGATGACGTCAAGGACGGAATTGCTGAACTTGAAGCGGCGGCTTTTTCCAAACGGCAAATCGTATAAAAGTGACAACGTGTCGTTAAGCGGCTGGTTGTAGCTCGAAATACCCTTGTCGTTGGGAAGGTCGTAGAAGTTGACGCGCGAATTGTCGCCGTCGTAGTTCTCCAGATGTCCCGGAGCATTGTCGATGGCCTTGGACCAGGTGAAGGAATTGAGCAGATAGAAGCCGCTGCGGAACCGTTTTTCGAGCTTGGTTTGCAAAGCATTATAGGTGCCATAGCCGCCGTTCCAGGAGATCTCGATGGTGTTGAAGTTCTGAAAGGGACGCCGCGCGGCGACCGACAAATTCTGGCCCAGCGGATTCGGCAGCGCCTGATTTTCGTCGCCCAGAATGATCAGCCCAACCGAGTGGATTCCAACATAGCCGACGTCGAGCACGAGATCTTTCGCAATCTCACGCTGGACCGTGAAATGCCAGCTCTGCACATAGGGAGTCCGCTCATTCTCCGGGATGTAACGCACCTGAGTGTTCAGGGGATTAAAGGAGGACGGCGATGCGAAGTTCACCGGAAAGCCCTGCGGCGTGGTGCGGAAGCAGGAACCGGGGGCAGTGGAGCCCGAGGCGCAAATTCCCTGCGTGGGCACCTGGTCGATAAAGGCATCGACTATGCTTGGCCCGTTGTATGCCAGCAGGTTTTCGCCGCCCAGACGGTTGAACTGCACATAGCTGATGCCATAGCCGCTGCGTACTACGGTCTTCGGATTCACCTGGAACGCTAGACCAATTCGAGGCGCGAAGTTATGCCAATCCGGATGGACCAGCGCGCGCTGATACAGGCTGCCGCTGCCGGCATAAATCAGCGAGGCAGCCGAAGGCAGGAAGTTCGACAGACGGTTATCCCGTTCATACTGCGGTGTGGCGAATTCGTAGCGCAGGCCCAGGTTCAAAGTGAGCCGGTTGTTTACTTTCCAATCGTCCTGCACGTAGGTGAAGTACATGCGCTGGCGAAGATGCGCCACCGGGTTGTTATCCAGCTCGTAATGATTGTCGGCGCCAAAAATAAAATCGGCAACGCTATAGACCTGCTTCTGCACGGCGGTCAGGCTGTTCAACGCACTGGGATTGGTGAAGTAGGCGGGATCGCTGAACGATCCGGTGTAGTTCTCGGTGCCGTATTGCGGGTGAAAATCGTTGACGGCGGTATCGATGAATTGAAACTCGAAGCCGGTCTTGATGCTATGCCGCCCGACGATCTTCGTGAACACGACTTTGGGATCGCCCACGAAGGGGTCCTGAAACTGAGGATTGCTGGAGGAGCGGCCCCAGGCGGTGAGTCCGCCGTTCAGGCCCACCGAGAAAAGACCGCCGGCGAGCGAAGGATCGGTAGGCTGACCCGGAATATAGAATTGCGGCGTGTTCAAGCCCAGCGTCGGCGGGGTCTTGCCGGCGATGGTGTAATCGACGCCCAGACGGACTTCGAGGACCGAGGTGGGGCTGATGGTCCAGGTGGCTCCAAGCCACGGCCTGCTTGTTCAGGACACGCACGTTGCCGTTGTTGTTGCTGGTGCTCACCGGATTCGGAATGCTGTCCGGATTAAAGATATTGGTTTCCGCCTGGCTGTAGCGGGCAAAGAACGTCAGGCGCTGGCTGAGAAAGTAATCGGCGCGGAAGTCGCCCTTGTTGTTGCTCACCGTATCGCCGGGCGACGATTCGTAGTTATTGGAATTTCCGGGAAGATTGGGAGCCGGCAGCGCGGCGAGAACGGCGGCTGCCGAGCGGCGTAAAGGCGGATTGCGGAATGATGCCGTTGGGATAGCTCGCGCCCGTGATTGGATTCTGGATAGGAACGCCGAAGGCGCTGAAATCTCCGCTGTCCATGGCGGGCGTAGGAAGGGTTGCGAACTGCACGGGATGGGAGACGCGGCGGAAGCCTTCGTAATCGGCGAAGAAGAAGAGCTTGTCCTTCTTAATGGGACCGCCGAACGCGCCGCCAAACTGATTCTGGTTGAACGGGAGACTGCCTCCGCCGACCGGTTTGAAGAACCCCTGCGCGTTCAGAACGGTGTTACGGAAGAACTCCCACCCCTCGCCGTGATACTGATTGGTGCCGCTCTTGATGCTGGCGCTGATGACGGCTCCGGCCGCGCGGCCGAACTCGGCGCTGTAGTTGTTGGATTCGATTTTGAACTCGGCGAGCGAGTCCGGATTGGCCTGAATCACCTGATTTGAGAAGCCCTGGTTGCTGGTGCCGTAGGAATTGTTGTCGACGCCGTCGAGCATGAAATTATTCAGCTCGCTGCGTTGGCCGTTGACGTTGAACGAAGCATCGCGGCTGGAGTCGGCCTGATTTTCAAGCGCCGATTTGGCGACCCCGGGCGATAGCAGTGTGAGATCGGCGTAGGCCCTTCCGTTGAGCGGCAGTTCGCGAATCTGGGCCTGGCCGATAACCTGGCCGCGCGAACTGGTCTCGGTTTCGAGAAGAGAGGCGGCCTCGGTGACGGTTACCTCCGACGACGCCTGGCCCACTTTGAGCGATAGATCCACGCGCTGGCGGGCGTTGGTGGTCAACTCAAAGGAACTGGCCTCGGCCGTCTGGAATCCAGCGGCTTCGGCCCGAACCTTATACATGCCGAGATGCTGGTTGACGAACTCGTAATTGCCGAGCCCATCGGTGCGGGTTGAGACGGCGATACCGGTGCTGACATTCTCCAGCGTCACCTTGCAGTTCGGCACGACGGAACCGGTGGCGTCGCGAATAGTGCCAAGGACAGTGGCGGCTTCAAACTGGCCAAAGAGAACGGGAACGGCAATGCACAAAACAAGAATGTATAAACGGATGGTGCGCGAATAGTTCATCAGTAAAAACCTCCTCATTAAATTAAGACCCCCCATGGGCGGATGTTATCTCCAGTTTACGGCCCCCGTCAACGGGAAGCCGATGAATAATTGATGAATTATGTTGAAGAAGTCCGGAGTGTGCGTGAACACTCTGTTGTGCCCTGCCCGCCGGAATCTGTCACCTGATTGAGCCAAACGCTTTGCGCGTGTAGCCGTCTATTGATTCCTCTGAGCCGTAAGCGGCCGGCCTGGCGGCTGTGGGTTCGCGGCCCGCAACGCTTCGGCTTTCGCCGGTTGATTCAGCGCCAGGTAGACTTCGACCAGTTCCTTGCGCGCATCGAGCAACTCCACAGCCGAGGGTCCCATCAGCCGCTGCAGGCTGGTGTATCCGGCAAGCGCGTAATTCTCAGCTTCCGTATAACGCTTCTGCCCGGCCAGGGCTGCGCTCAGGCGGACCTCGGCCAGGGCCGTATAGCGCTGGTCGGGGACCACCGCCTGCAGGCCTTCGAGCGCCGGACGCAATAAGGCTTCGGCCTCCGCATACTGTCTGGCGGCGAGGCGAACTGAACCTAAATTCGAAAGCTGGTGCAGATAGAATTCATGCCGATCGCCAAAAGCTTTTTTGAAGATCTCTGCAGCTTGCCGGAACAGTTTTTCGGCAATAGCCAAGTCATGCCGCCTGGTGGAGAGGTCTCCCATGAGGCTGAGAACGGCTGCGAAGCGGGGATGGTCCTCGCCATAGGTTTCCCGCGTGGCGCTCAACGCCTGCTGATAAAGGGCGGCGGCTTCTTCGGATCGTCCCTGATATTCCACGGCGCGTCCGACCATCAGAAAAGCGCCGGCCGTTTTGGGATGGCTTTTGCCATACCAGGCTTGATCGATCTCAAGCGCTTGCCGGAACAGCCGCTCGGCTTCCGGATAGTCTGCCCGATCCAACTGGATATTGCCCAGATTGTAGAGATCGATTCCGGTGTTGGGATGGGCTTCCCCGAATAGCTTGCGGTCGAGCGCCAGCGCTCTCAAGTTGAGCGCCTCCGATTCGGCGACGTGCCCCTGGTAATAGTGGGTATTCGCAAGGTCTCCCAGGGCCTCGGAAAGCTCCTCGCTTCCGCCAGTTTTCGACAGCACCTCCACCGCCTGCTCAAGCGCGGGAATGGCGGCCTTGTAATCGCCTTGAGTGGCGAGCACCTTGCCCAGCATACCGGTGGCGCCGGCAACCTGGACGCTGGCGGCCGCGTAACGCCGTTTGCCCATTTCGACCAATTCCCGAGCCAGCCGCTCCGCCTCCGCGACTTGGGATTGGTCCACGCGCAATTTGGCCAGCGCGAGTTGGGTTTTCATGGTCTCCGGATGATCCGGCCCCAACGCGGCTTTCTGCGCCTTCCACGCATCCAGTAACAATGGTTCGGCGCGGTCCGGATGTCCCAGCCTGTGGTACAGTCCTCCGAAGGTGTAGCGCAATTCCGCCTGCAAACCGGGCTCCTGCGCCAGGCTGTCCACCTCTCGTACGCCGCGGTCGAGCAGGCTCACAACGCGCAATTGCTGCGCCGGGCCGGCCGCGCTGTCATCGCCTTCGAAAAGGTTCAGCATCAATTGATGAATCCGCTGTGTGCGGGCTTCCGACGACAATGCCCTCTCTCGCGTGCCGATCAGACGCACGGTGAAGAACACGATCAAGGATGCCACCAGGGCCAACGCCGCGGCGGTTGCCGATACAGCGCGCCGGTTGCGCCGCAGAAATTTGCCCAGCCGGTAACGAACGCGATCCGGGTGGGCTTCGAGCGGCTTCACTTTCAGGAAACGGTCTAGGTCCCGCACGAAGGCGTCAACGGTAGCATAGCGGTGTGCCCGGTCGCGGTGCATGGCGGTCAGGCACAAAACGTCCAGATCGCTCCACTCCGCTCGGGTAGCCTCAATCTCAGAGGGTTGTTTCTCGCGTGCGGCGGCCGACGGGGGCCGCGGTGGGTCTTCGAGAATCCGTGTTAACTCCGCGGAGCTTGCGTTGGTCACATCCGCCGGCAGTTGGCCTGCAATCAGTTCGTACAGAACGACGCCCAGCGCATGGACATCCATCTGGACATCCACAGGCTCTTCCCGAATCTGTTCCGGGGCCGCATAGTTTAGTGACAACAAGCGCTGGCCGCCCTCGCCGCGTTCGGCCTCGAAGCCCTCCAGATTCAGGTGCCGCGCAATGCCGAAATCGACCAGCTTCACTTCGCCATCGGTGTTCACCAGAATATTGGATGGCTTCAGATCCAGATGCACGGTCAGATTCCGGTGGGCATAGCTGACGGCCTCACAGGCGTCGCGAAACAGTTGCAGCCGCGGCCGAAGCCCCAGGCCGTTGCAGCGGCAGTGTTCGGTGATGGAGAGCCCCTGGACGTACTCCATGGCAAACCAGGGAGTTCCATCGGCGACGCCGGCATCGTAAAGGCGCGCGATATACCGGTGGCTCAGGCCCGCCAGCGTGCGCTGCTCTCTGGCGAACGAATCTTGAAGTGCCGGAGAGTTCCACGGATCACGCAGGAACTTGACGGCCACGCGATCGCCCAGACCGTCTCGCTTTGCCAGGTAAACCGCTCCCATCCCGCCCCGGCCCAGATACTCATGAATGACATAGCGGCCGAAATGCCCAGGGACTACAGGAACCTTGTCAGTTTCCAGAAGTGCGTTGGCCAGGCTAGCTATATCTTGTTGTAAGATCCGGTTACCATGGAACTCTGCTCCTAGTAACTCTAGTACCTCCGTAATAAGTCCGCTATCTTCTCCACAAGCGGCTTCCAGGAGCCGCCTATGTTCCGAGCGCGGCTCGTCGACGATCTGGTCGAACAGTTCTTCAACCCGCCGGCGGCGCTCCGGGCTCATTCAGTTGATCTCCCCGGGCTCTCTGGTTCCATCGAGCGCCAGCGCCAGGAAGGCCTTCGCCAGGCGCAGCACGCGTTGCACCTTCTTTTCCGAAAGGCCCATCAGTTCGGCGATCTCCGCGACCTGGAGTCCGCCGAAGAACTGAAATTCAAATACGCGCGCCTGAATCTCGTTCTCGTGCGCCAGTTCCGCCAGCGCCACACCCACAGCCAGGAGTTCCCGCGGATCCACGGCAGATGATTGCTCGGCATTTTCGTCGAGCGCCACCCTTCGCAAAGGAGTATCGCCGCCCCCGCGCACCGCGGCCGCCTTACGCCGCGCGGCATCGAGCAGCACCTGCTTCATGGCGCGAGTGACCGTGTATTTCAAGTGTTGTGGAGACTCGATTTGAAGACTCTTGGCCGAGGCCAGCTTGATATATGCCTCATGCACCAAAGCCGTGGGGTTCAGGGTAAGATCGCCGTGGCCGCCTTTGAGCCTGTGGGCTAACCGGCGCAGTTCGTCGTAAGCAGCGCTAAACGTCTCGTCGTAGAGAAATGGTCCATCGTTGGGTGCCATATTACTCCCCAGCCGAAAGGCTCGCCCGGAAAAATCCGCCGAAGAGTGTCCGCCTTGAGCCAGATTTTACGAATTGTCTAATGAACCCTACAGGCTCACCCTCCGCCACTAACGAGGAGTCCCAAAATGGTATCACTTCGTTTGGTGTGGGTAAAGGGCTTGTGGGTTCAGTTTGCACCCCATTTAGTACTGGTCATTGAATAGCGAGGAGACAATGAATCTGGTTACATCGGCGTTACGGATTCGAAGGTCGTCATGGACCTTTGCGATGGTGTCAGCGTTTCTACTAACAGGCGCCACCACAGCTTCACTCCATGCGCAGGCGTTCTCGCCGATCGGCCCGTTATCCTTCACCAAGGTCTTCAACGGAGCCAACCCGCTGCCGCAGACGCTGACGATAACCAGCACCACCACGAACTTCAATTTCACGTACGCCGCCACCACAATCACGGGGGGAAGTTGGCTGTCCATCGACAATGTCAGCTTCAACGGCTGCGGTCTCTGCGCGATGCCGCAAAGCCTGCGCGTCATTGTGAATGCGAATGCGACACTGGCCGCCGGGACGTACACGGGGCAGATCGTATTTACGTCGCAGGTGGGCGGCATCACCATGACCGTACCGGTATCTTTGACGGTGGCGCCTGCAGGCGGAACGTTCTTCGACGACTTTCCGGGCCAGGTGAGCTTCTCCCTGCAGAGCAATGGATTGACGCCGCCGAGCCAGCCAATTCAAATCCGCAACGGTGGCACCGGCACGCTGAATTGGACGCTGGCCGCGAGCACCGTGGATGGCGGCAGTTGGTTGAGTGCGTCCGCCGCCAGCGGGACAGCGCCGTCGAATATCAGCATCGGGCTGGTGAAAGCGAATCTTCCAGGGCAGGGAATCACTCCGGGAACCTTCGTGGGGAAATTGGTGTTCCAGTCGGCCAGCGGAAGCGTCACGGTTCCGGTCAGCGTGGTGGTAGGCCAAAGCGTTTTCCCCCAGGTGAATGCGATCAGCTTTACCAAACCGTTTAACGGCGCCAACCCGCTGCCGCAGATATTGACGGGCTCGAGCACGGGCACCAGTTTCACATTCACGGCCAACGCGACCACGGCCAATGGCGGCGCCTGGCTGTCGGTAATCAATGCGAGCTTCAACGCCTGCGGGCTCTGTGCCACGCCGGAGGGCTTCCAGGCGGTGGTGAACGCCGGCCCGACCATGGCCATCGGAACCTATACGGGACAGATCGTATTCACGGCGCGCGACGGTTCCCAGGCGATCACCGTGCCGGTGACCCTGACGATCACTCCGGGAAATGTGCCGTTCATCGACAACCTTCCCGGGCAAGTAGCTTTCTCTCTGCAAACCAATGGCTCCACGCCTCCCAGTCAGGAAATCGATATCAGGAATGGCGGGTCGTCGGGAATACTGGATTGGACTGCGACGGGGATCACGGCGGATGGCGGAAGCTGGCTGACCGTTTCGGCCCCCAGTGGGGCGGCGCCTTCACGCGTCTCGATAGGCGTGTTGGTTGCGAGTCTGCCCGGCGGCGGCCTGGCCCCCGGGACTTTTGTCGGCGAGCTGATCTTTCAGTCTGCAGCCGGAAGGGTCACCGTTCCGGTGACCGTGGTGGTGGGTGACAGCGTCTTCCGCCAGGTGAACGCCATCAGCTTCACCAAGCCGGTGAACGGGGCCAACCCGCTTCCGCAGACGCTGGTGGCTGCCAGCACGGGCACGAATTTTCAATTCACCGTAAGCGCCGCGACGGCCACTGGCGGGGCCTGGTTATCGGTGACCAATGTGAGTTTCAACGCTTGCGGGCTCTGCACCACTCCAGAGAGTTTCCGGGTAGTGGTGAACGCCGCCGTGACCATGGCGGTAGGCAGTTATACCGGCCAGGTGGTTTTCACGGCGCGCGACGGCTCGCAAACCCTAACCGTGCCGGTAACGCTCACGGTAGCGGATCCGACAGCCGGGGCGTTCTTCGACAACCTCCCTGGGCAGATGAGCTTCTCGCTTAAGACCGGAGGCGCCGCCCCTCCCAGCCAGGCGGTCCAGATCCGGAATGCCGGAAGCGGGAGCCTGAGCTGGACGCTGAATACGAGTACCGCGGATGGAGGCAACTGGCTCAACGTGCCGGTGCAGAGCGGGACCGCGCCCTCACTGGTGACCGTCGCGATAACCAAACAAAATCTTCCCGGGCAGGGGTTGATTGCCGGGACCTTCGTGGGTCAGTTGCTGTTCCGCACCGGCGGCCAAAACGTCACCATTCCAGTGACGGTGGTGGTGGGCGACAACGTCTTCCGGCAGGTGAACGCGATCAGCTTCACCAAGCCGGTAAACGGGGCCAATCCGCTGCCGCAGACTTTGACGATCGCCAGCACAGGCACCGACTTCCAGTTCACCTATCAGCGCATCGACGGCGACCGGCGGCAACTGGCTGACGGTGACCAACCCGAGTTTCAACGCCTGCGGGCTGTGTTCGACCACGCAAAACCTCACGGCGACTGTGACTGCTGTGGTGACCATGCCGGTGGGAACCTACACCGGGCAGATCGTAGTCACGGCGCGCGACGGCTCGCAGACGCTGACGGTGCCGGTAACGCTCACGGTGGCGGATCCGACGGCCGGGCCATTCTTCGACAACCTTCCCGGGCAAATGAGCTTCTCGCTGGTAACCGGAGGCACCGCGCCTCCCAGCCAGCCGGTGCAGATCCGCAATGCCGGAAACGGAACCCTGAACTGGACACTTCAGACCAGCACGTCGGACGGCGGCAACTGGCTCAATGTATCGGGCTTGAGCGGGACGGCACCCTCCGCCGTGATCGTCGCCATTACGAAGCTAAATCTTCCGGGCCAGGGATTGATTGCCGGGACGTTCGTAGGTGAGCTGGTATTCCGCAGCGGGAACCAAAGCATCACCGTTCCGGTTAGCGTAGAGGTGGGGGACAACGTCTTCCGGCAGGTGAATGCCATCAGCTTCGTCAAGCCGGTTGGCCCCGGCGCCAATCCGCTGCCGCAGACTTTGACGATTGCCAGCACAGGCGCAAACTTCCAATTCACGTTCAGCGCATCGACGGCAACCGGCGGAAGCTGGCTGACGGTGGAAAACCGGAGTTTCAACGGCTGCGCATTGTGTTCGACTCCGCTAACCCTCACCGCGGTTGTAAATGCCGCCGCGACGATGGCGGTAGGAACCTACACGGGGCAAATTGTGATTACGGCGCGCGACAGCACGCAGGCGCTCACCGTGCCGGTGACGCTGACGGTGGCAGATCCCGCGGCGGGGCCGTTCTTCGACAACATCCCCGGGCAGATGAGTTTCTCCCTGACCACGGGCAGCGGCAATCCGGCAAGCCGCAGCATTCAGCTCCGGAATGCCGGAAGCGGTACGTTGAACTGGACGGCTTCGGGCAGCACGGCTGATGGCGGCGCCTGGCTAACGCTGGGTGCGGCGAGCGGCGTAACGCCGGCTACGGTGGCGGTTGGCGTGGTGGCCAATGCCCTGCCGGGCCAGGGCTTGGTTCCCGGAGTTTTTACAGGCGAACTGGTGTTCCAGTCTGCGGGCAGCAGCGTTACGGTTCCTGTGAGCGTCCACGTTGGCCCGTCCGTTTTTGTGCAGCAGCCGACTCTCACTTTCGCTACGGCGACGGCTGCCACCAACCCGCCTCCACAGACCCTGAGTATCAGCAGCACGGCGACCAACATCCAATTCACGGTTACGACAGGAACGGGCGCCGGCGGCAGCTGGCTATCCGTTACCACGCCTTTGGGTTGTGCGCTTTGTACGACGCCGTTGAGCGCGACGGTGAACATTAATGCCGCTGGTCTAGCAGTAGGAGTGTATACCGGGCAAGTGGTTATCACGGCGCGAGACTCGACTGAGGCCATGACGGTGCCGGTGATTCTGACGGTTGGAACTCCCGTTCCTCCCGCGGCGATCACTTCGGTGACGCCGAATACGGGGCAGCAGGGGCAGACGCTGGCAAGCGTGGTGATAGCCGGGCAGAACACGCACTTCGCCCAGGGTTCCACCGTGGCCAGTTTTGGCACGGGGATCACGGTCAACAGCCTGACAGTGGCCAGCACCACCAGCGCCACCGCCAATATTACAATTCAGGCCGGCGCTACGCCGGGAACGCGCACCGTGACTTTGACGACGGGCAGCGAAGCGGCTACGCTGGCGAACGGCTTCACAGTGACGGCGAGCCCGGCGACGCTGCTGTCGGTAACGCCGAACACGGGCGCGCAGGGGCAGACGCTGGCGAGTGTGGCGATTGCCGGCCAGAACACGAACTTCGTGCAGGGTACGACGGTGGCGAATTTCGGCGCGGGGATCACGGTGAATAGCTTGACTGTGACTAGCGCGACGGCTGCCACCGCGAACATTACGGTACAGAGTGGCGCGGCGTTGGGCTTGCGCACGGTGACCATGACGACGGGCGCGCAGGTGGCGAGCCTGGCGAATGGCTTCACGGTAACGGCGGCGACGCCCACGAGCATGACGGCCAACGCGGGGACGACGCCGCAAACGGCAACGGTGGGGACAGCCTTCGCCAACGCGCTGGCAGTGACGGTGAAGGATGCCGGCAGCAATCCGGTATCGGGTGTGAACGTAACGTTCACAGCGCCGGGCAGCGGGGCGTCGGGGACATTCAGCAACGGCACCGCGACCATCACGGTAGCGACGAACGCGTCGGGTGTGGCATCGGCGCCGTTTACCGCGAATCTGACGACCGGCGGGCCTTATACGGTGACGGCGGCATCGACGGGCCTGACGACGGTGAACTTCTCGTTGACGAACCGGACAGGGACGGCGGCCAGCATGACGGCCAACGCGGGCACGACACCGCAAACGGCAACGGTGGGGACAGCCTTCGCCAATGCACTGGCAGTGACGGTGAAGGACGCGGGCAGCAATCCGGTATCGGGCGTGAACGTGACGTTCACAGCGCCGGGCAGCGGAGCATCGGGGACATTCAGCAACGGCACCGCGACCATCACGGTAGCGACGAACGCGTCGGGTGTGGCATCGGCGCCGTTCACGGCGAATCTGACGGCCGGCGGGCCTTATACGGTAACGGCGGCGTCAACGGGCCTGACCACAGTGAACTTCTCACTGACGAACCGGACAGGGACGGCGGCGAGCATGACGGCCAACGCGGGCACGACGCCGCAAACGGCAACGGTGGGGACAGCCTTCGCCAACGCGCTGGCAGTGACGGTGAAGGACGCGGGCAGCAATCCGGTATCGGGTGTGAACGTGACGTTCACGGCGCCGGGCAGCGGGGCATCGGGGACATTCAGCAACGGCACCGCGACCATCACGGTAGCGACGAACGCATCGGGTGTGGCATCGGCGCCGTTTACCGCGAATCTGACGACCGGCGGGCCTTATACTGTGACGGCGGCATCTACGGGCCTGACGACGGTGAACTTCTCGCTGACGAACCGGACAGGGACGGCGGCCAGCATGACGGCCAACGCGGGCACGACACCGCAAACGGCAGCGGTGGGGACAGCCTTCGCCAACGCGCTGGCGGTGACGGTGAAGGATGCGGGCAGCAATCCGGTATCGGGTGTGAACGTAACGTTCACAGCGCCGGGCAGCGGGGCATCGGGTACATTCAGCAATGGCACCGCGACGATCACGGTAGCGACGAATGCATCGGGTGTGGCAGCGGCGCCATTCACGGCGAACACCACGGCCGGCGGACCTTATACCGTAACCGCCGCGTCGACGGGCCTGACCACAGTGAACTTCTCACTGACGAACCGGGCGGGTGCGGCTACGAGCATGACGGCCAATGCGGGCACGACGCCGCAAACGGCAACGGTGGGGACCGCCTTCGCCAATGCACTGGCGGTGACGGTGAAGGATGCGGGCAGCAATCCGGTATCGGGCGTGAACGTGACGTTTACAGCGCCGGGCAGCGGGGCATCGGGTACCTTCAGCAATGGCACCGCGACCATCACGGTAGCGACTAATGCATCGGGTGTGGCGTCTGCGCCGTTCACGGCGAATCTGACGGCCGGCGGACCGTATAGTGTAACGGCCACGTCGACCGGCCTGACCACCGTGAACTTCTCACTGACGAACCGGGTGGGTGCGGCTACGAGCATGACGGCCAATGCGGGCACGACGCCGCAAACGGCAACGGTGGGAACAGCCTTCGCCAACGCGCTGGCAGTGACGGTGAAGGACGCGGGCAGCAATCCGGTATCGGGTGTGAACGTGACGTTCACAGCGCCGGGTAGCGGGGCATCGGGTACCTTCAGCAATGGCACCGCGACCATCACGGTAGCGACTAATGCATCGGGTGTGGCGTCTGCGCCGTTCACGGCGAATCTGACGGCCGGCGGACCGTATAGTGTAACGGCCACGTCGACAGGCCTGACCACCGTAAGCTTCTCACTGACGAACCGGGTGGGTGCGGCTACGAGCATGACGGCCAATGCGGGCACGACGCCGCAAACGGCAACGGTGGGAACAGCCTTCGCCAATGCGCTGGCAGTGACGGTGAAGGACGCGGGCAGCAATCCGGTATCGGGTGTGAACGTGACGTTCACAGCGCCGGGTAGCGGGGCATCGGGTACCTTCAGCAATGGCACCGCGACCATCACGGTAGCGACTAATGCGTCGGGTGTGGCGTCTGCGCCGTTCACGGCGAATCTGACGGCCGGCGGACCTTACACCGTAGCGGCGGCATCGACAGGCCTGACCACGGTGAACTTCTCGCTGACCAACGGCGCCGGTGCGGCTGGGTCCATGACCGCCAGCGCGGGTACGACACCACAAACGGCGACGATAGGGACAGCCTTCGCCAACGCGCTGGCAGTGACGGTGAAGGACGCGGGCAGCAATCCGGTAGCGGGCGTGAGCGTGACGTTCACGGCTCCGGGCAGCGGGGCGTCGGGGACCTTCGGCAACGGCACGGCGATTATCACGGTGGCGACGAACGCGTCGGGAGTGGCGGCTGCGCCGTTCACGGCGAATCTGACGGCCGGAGGGCCTTATAGTGTAACGGCGGCGGCGACGGGCTTGAGCACGGTGAGCTTCTCGCTGACTAACCGGACGGGTGCGGCTACGAGCATGACGGCCAACGCGGGCACGACGCCGCAAACGGCAACAGTGGGAACAGCCTTCGCCAATGCGCTGGCAGTGACGGTGAAGGACGCGGGCAGCAATCCGGTAGCGGGCGTGAACGTGACGTTCACGGCTCCGGGTAGCGGGGCATCGGGGACATTCAGCAACGGCACCGCGACCATCACGGTAGCGACCAACGCGTCGGGTGTGGCGTCCGCGCCATTCACGGCGAATCTGACGGCCGGCGGACCTTACACCGTAACGGCCGCGTCGACGGGCCTGACCACGGTGAGCTTCTCGCTGACGAACCGGACGGGTGCGGCTGCGAGCATGACGGGCAACGCGGGAACGACACCGCAAACGGCGACGGTGGGGACAGCCTTCGCCAACGCGCTGGCAGTGACGGTGAAGGATGCAGGCAGCAATCCGGTATCGGGCGTGAATGTGACGTTCACAGCTCCGGGTAGCGGGGCATCGGGTACATTCAGCAACGGCACCGCGACCATCACGGTAGCGACCAACGCGTCGGGTGTGGCATCGGCGCCATTCACGGCGAATCTGGCGGCCGGCGGACCTTACACCGTAACGGCGGCAGCGACCGGCCTGACCACGGTGAACTTCTCGCTGACGAACCGAACGGGGACGGCTGGGTCCATGACGGGCAACGCGGGAACGACGCCGCAAACGGCGACGGTGGGGACAGCCTTCGCCAACGCGCTGGCAGTGACGGTGAAGGATGCGGGCAGCAATCCGGTAGCGGGCGTGAGTGTAACATTTACGGCGCCGCCTAGCGGGGCATCGGGGACCTTCAGCAATGGCACCGCGACCATCACGGTAGCGACCAACGCGTCGGGTGTGGCATCGGCGCCATTCACGGCGAACACCACGGCTGGTGGACCTTACACCGTAACGGCCGCGTCGACGGGCCTGACCACAGTGAACTTCTCGCTGACGAACCAGGCGGGGACGGCGCTTCTCTCGGTGACGCCGAACACCGGGCAGCAGGGGCAGACGTTGACGAACGTGGCCATCGTCGGTCAGAGCACGAATTTCGCGCAGGGGACGACGGTGGCGAGTTTCGGCGCCGGAATCACAGTCAATAGTCTGACAGTGACTAGCGCCACCACTGCGACGGCGAACCTCACGATCCAGGCGGCCGCCGCAACCGGCGCACGCACGGTGACGATGACGACCGGGGCCGAAGTAGTTTCGCTGGCGAATGGTTTCACAGTGGCGGCGCCGCTCGACGTGATATCCTTCAGTGTGCTTTTCGGCTCGCAGAGCTACAACGTGACCACTGCTGGCGCAACACGGGTCCGCCTGCCGTGGCAAATCACTGGAATCCAGGTTGTGTTCTCCCGGCCGATTGTAAGTGGCAACGCGAATAGCCTGGGCGGCGTCATCCCCACAGGGTTTACCGGCTTGGGCACGAATACACTAACGTGGGCCATCAGCCCGTTGACGCAGGGAAGCGTTTCGGCTACGCTTGCCGGGAGTGGGCCGAATGCACTGACCGACGCATCGGGCAACGCCCTCGGCGCCGGCGCGGGATTTATGCGAAGTCTGAGTGTTCTGTTCGGCGACTTCAATGATGACGGCGTCGTCAGCGCCGCGGACCTGGTGGGAGTAAACAACGCGACAGCGACCGCTTATAACCTGTTTGCAGATATGAATGGCGACGGGATTGTGGATGTCAGTGACGTGCAGTTGGTGAGAACCAGAATCGGCACGTCGCTACCGTAAGAAGCAACTTCGAGAGAGAATCGCCGATAGGAGGGGTCAGTGGTACATAAGTCGAGTTTTCGCGGTAGGCGCTCCGTACTTGGAAAGCTGTTGGTCGCCGGCATCGTCGTTTTATTGCTAGGTCCGGCAAGCGCGCACGCGTCTTTGGTACTTTCCGCGCAGTCGGCGACGGCCGCTGCGGGCTCTTCGGGAAATGCGTTCGACGTGGAATTGAGCAATAGCGGGCCTTCCGACGTTACGATCGCCGGGTTTAGCTTCGGTATTATCACGGCCAATCTCAACATCAGCTTCAGGGACGCCAACACTTCTACCGTTGCGCCGTACATCTTCGGAGCTAACTCGCTGTTCGGCCCGGATCTCACGGGGCCGACGAGCGGGCAGTCGCTAACTACCTCTGATGTTTTCGCGATCACCATGGCCGGTGCTACTATCGGGGCCGGGATCACGGTCGGTCTGGGACACGTTCTTTTTGATGTGTCGCCCTCAGCTACACCCGGCATTTTCGATGTGACCCTGGCGGCATTTCCGGCAAGCAGTTTGTCCGACCCTGCCGGCGCCAATCTCGCGATTCAGACGCTTTCTCCCGGACAGATCACGATTACGGGCGGGGGCGGCAGCGGCGTACCCGAGCCATCGACACTGACTATGCTCCTGGCCGGAGGCATACTTACCCTAGGCTACGCCGGAGGGCGGCGAAGGCTGCAGTCATTACATCGCTATCGCGGTACTTCCGCCGCACTCTGAGTAATGACTGCGAGTAATCGCCGCGCCGATGATGGACACTCCGTCGTATTGAGGAACTGCGGAATTTTCCGCGCCCCACACGCGGCCAAGAACTTGGGCTAATCTGGGCGAAGGTCATTCGCCAATGAAACCTTCGCGCCGTCAGATCCTCGCACTCGCAGCGCCCGTGCTCGCCAATGGCCAGGCACGCCAGGCCGCCGCTTTGAAAATAGTTTGCACCGGCGGCCATCCGGACGACCCCGAGTCAGGCTGCGGCGGCACACTGGCACGCTATGCCGCCCTGGGACATTCGGTCGCGATCATTTACCTGACGCGCGGTGAGGCCGGCATTCCTGGCAAGTCGCACGACGAGGCTGCCGCGATCCGCTCCGCCGAGTGCGAGGCGTCGTGCAAAATCCTGGGTGCCAAACCGGTGTTCGCCGGCCAGATCGACGGCGCCACCGTAGTGGATTCCAAAGCCGTCGAATCGTTCGGCCGGCTCCTTTCCGCCGAGCGCCCCGACATCGTCTTCACGCAATGGCCCATCGATACCCATCTGGACCACCAGGCCGCCAGCACGCTCACCTTTCGATCCTGGCTGGCCGCCGGGCGCCGGTTTCAACTGTTTTACTACGAAGTCAATCTCGGCTTCCAGACCATGGGCTTCCATCCGACCGATTACGTCGACATCACTGCGGTGCGCGAGAAAAAGAAGGCGGCTCTGTTTGCCCACAAGAGTCAGAACGGCGAGGAGATTTACCGTCGCCACCATGAGGTGATGGAGAATTTCCGCGGCCGGGAAGCCGGCGCCACCGCCGCGGAAGCATTCGTACACCTGGCTCGCGGAGAGCACGCCGCCGGGCTCCCCGGCCTCCCGCTCTAATGGCAGCTGTATCGCGGGCTGACTAACGTGCGGGTAGTCTGGAATCTTGGAATCCAGCCCTCCATGTTCTGAGTTATAGTGGTTGCTTGTCCCCCTGTCCCTATTGCACGATGTCTCCCGAAGACGCGTGGATCCTCACGGAGTTCGTGGTCGCTGTGTCACACGCCGATCCGTTGTCACCCTGTCACGCCGTGATCGCGCCCCGCCGCCACGTAGCCGCCTTCTATGACTTGGACGTGCAGGAGCAGCGAATGATCTGGGACATGATCGGCGAAATCCGCAGGCGTGTCGCATCCACCCTTAAGGTGGAAGGCTTCGACATCGGTTTCGCGGATGCGCCCCCAAACGACAAAGACCCGGCTCACGCGCACATCCACATCGTGCCTCGAACGGCCGGGGCGCGCGCCGATTTGCCGGCCGGTATCGAGTGGGTTTACCTGGGTCCGGTTTAGGCGCTGTAAGACGGTGTAGGGTACGCCAGCCACGGGCCGGAATCCTGCACGAAGTACACTATTAAACATGTCCGACGGGGTAGCGCCGCGCGAGGCAGCTTCACCTGCTCTGCTGGAAGTTCGCGATCTCGGCGTTGAGCTGATCGCATCGGCCGGCGCCATCCGCCCCATCCTTACCGAGGTGGCCTTCGACATCGAGCCGGGTAGGATTGTAGGCCTTTTCGGCGAATCCGGCTGTGGCAAAACGACGTTGGCCCTGGCGCTGCTGAAGTTGCTGCCGGACAGCCGATACCGCATTCGCGGTCAAGTCCTGCTCAATCGGCGCAATATCCTCACCTTGAGCCGCCGCCGGCTGGAACAAATTCGCGGCGCGGAAATTGCGATGGTTTTTCAGGATCCGTTGTTGGCTTTGAACCCGGTGCTCCGCGCCGGCACCCAGGTGGCCGAGGTGCTTCGCGCGCATGGCGTCAGTTCGCCCGCGGCAGTGGAATCCCTCCTGCGCCTGGCGGGCCTGCCGGACCCGGAGCGCATTGCGGCCTCATACCCCCATCAATTGAGCGGTGGAGAAAGGCAGCGCGTCACCATCGCGCAAGCCCTGGCGTGCCGGCCGGCATTGGTCATCGCCGATGAGCCATTCACCGCCCTCGATCCCAACCGTGTGGTGGAACTGGCCGCGCTGTTTCGAAATCTGCGCGATCAACTCGCCGCTTCCTTCCTTCTGATCAGTCACAGCCCCGGAGTTCTGGCAGCATGCGCGGACTTCGTGCTGGTGATGCATGCAGGCCGGATCGTCGAACGCGGCACGCCCAGGCAGGTCTTCGAATCTCCCGCCGATCCGTACACCGCCCGCTTGCTGCAGTCTGTTCCGCGCCTGCGCCCGTTGCTCCAGGAAGCCCCTTAGGGAACCAGCCATGTTCACTGAGGAGGTGCTTAATCCGGAAACGCCCGGTGAACCGCTTCTCAGCATCCGCGGTTTGTCCAAGAGCTTTCTCCGGCGCCGTTGGTGGCACGCCGCCGGCCCGGCCACGGTCGCGCTCCACAACGTAAGTCTTCAACTTTATGGCGGTCAGACCCTCGGCCTGGTAGGTTCCGTCCGGCGCCGGTAAATCCACGCTGGCGCGCTGCATCGCGTTTTTCGAAGAGCCGGCCGCGGGCGAAATCCGGTTCGAGGGCCGCAACCTGTGGAGCCTCCCCCATCGTGACCGCCTGCGCACGCGCGCCCGAATCCAACTCATCTTCCAGGAGCCGGCCGCCAGCTTGAATCCGCGCTTCACAGCGGCGGAAATCATTGCCGAACCCCTCGCCATCCAGAACATCGGCAGCCGCGCTGCGCGCACCGAACGCGCCTGCGAACTTATGCAGACTGTCGGCCTGCAGCCCAACGCCGCGGCTAAACTCGCGCGCCAGTTCAGCGGCGGTGAGCAGCAGCGCCTGGCAATCGCCCGCGCCCTGGCGCTCAATCCCAAGCTTCTGATAATGGATGAATCCTTCTCTGGTCTGGACCTCACGCTGCAAGCCCAGATAACCGCCCTGCTCAAGGATCTTCGGCAGCGCCTCGGCCTCGCCTATATCCTGATCTCGCATGACGTCGCCCTGGTGGCAACGCTGGCCGACCAGATCGCCGTCATGGACAACGGAAGAATTGTGGAGCACGCCGGCACAGCGCAACTGGTGGCGCATCCGCAACATCCGCGAACCCGCGAGCTCCTAAATGCCGCGCTGGCCCTGGAGATGCCCGGTGTATCAGACACGCCATCTGACACGCCATCGGGTACGCCATGAGGTACGCCGCCCAACGTCTGTTGCACGCCGTGTTCCTGTTGCTGGGCGTTTCCATTCTGTCGTTCCTGTTCGCCGATCTGGCCCCCGGTGACTTCTTCTCCGAACTCCGGCTGGACCCCCGGGTCTCCGCCGATACCGTCGCCGGCCTGCGGGCGCAATATGGGTTGGACCGCCCGTTGCCCGTGCGCTATGGCGCCTGGCTCGGTTCCGTGGCCAAAGGCAATTTTGGTTATTCCCTGGCCTACCACGGACCGGTGGGCCCTCTGCTTCGCCAGCGCATTCGCGGCACCCTCCTGCTCACCGCAACTGCCACGGGTCTCGCCTGGCTGTTGGCCGTGCCCTTGGGTATCTGGAATGCTACGCAGCGGGGAACCTGGCGCGACAGCATCTTCAAATTCGTCCTCTCTCTGCTGCTTTCCATTCCGGACCTGCTCTTGGCCATTGTCTTTCTGGTCCTGGCTGTTGAGAGCGGCTGGTTTCCCGCCGGCGGTATGCAGTCGCCCGGTTGGAGTTCGCTCAGCCCGGTGGACCGCCTGCGCGATATTTCCTGGCACATGGCGCTCCCCGTCGCCGTGCTGGTAATCGGTATGCTGCCCATCATGGTGCGCCACGTCCGCGCCAGCATGGTTGAGGCCATGGATTCGCCTTTCGCTCTAAGCGCCCGCGCCCACGGCATCCCGCGCCTGCGCCTGCTGTTCGGCCATGTGTTTCCGGTGGCGCTCAATCCTCTGATTTCGCTGTTCGGCTTCTCGCTTGGCACTTTGCTTAGCGCGTCGCTCCTCATCGAAGTCATCATGGGCTGGCCCGGACTGGGCCCGCTATTTCTCGATGCCATCATGGCCCGTGACTTCGCCCTGGTGCTCGGAGTCGTCATGATCTCCGCCCTCTTCCTGGTTGCCGGGAATCTGGTGGCCGACCTCCTTCTGTACCGTATGGATCCCAGAGTCAGAGTGAAATAACCATGCCCTGGCGACGCAGGTTTCCGTGGGCTTATGGAAGCGCGGCCGCCAGCGAGCGGACCTCTCCACGCAAGCTTCGCTGGATCCTGGCGTTTCTCGGCGTGCTTCACCTCACCGTTTTGTTCGCCGCCTTTCTAGCGCCTTACCACTTCGGCCGGCAGCACCGCGATTTTCCTTTCGCCCCGCCTACCAGCCTTCATTGGATCGACCCAACCGGCCGCCTTCACCTCCGGCCTTTTGTGTATGGATTGAAGACAGACCCAGCTACCAATTTGTATCGGGAAGATCCAACGCAATTCTATCCGCTCGAATTCTTTCGGCACGGGCGGCTTTTTGGCGTATCTCAGCCCGGAGTTATTTTCCTTTTTGGCTCGGATGCTTACGGCAGGGACGTACTCTCCCGCGTCTTGTATGGCGGCCAGGTTTCGCTGTTTACCGGCCTGGCAGCCGCATTCCTGTCGTTGACTCTGGGGCTGGTTTTCGGTTTGGCGGCGGGGTTTTACAGTGGATGGCCGGACCAGATCCTGATGCGTTCGGGCGAACTGTTCCTGGCACTGCCCTGGCTCTACCTTCTTCTGGCCGCCAGGGCTTTCCTGCCGCTCCATATCGACACCGTGCAGGCCTTCCTCCTGCTGTCGGTCATCATTGGAACTGTGGGCTGGGTGCGGCCGGCGCGCTTGATTCGCGGGGTGGTGCTGAGCGGCAGGGAGCGTGGATTCGTGTTGGCGGCGCGCGGTTTCGGCGCCTCTGACATATATCTGATTCGCCGGCACATCCTCCCGCTCACCTTCAGCGTGGTGGTCACCCAGGCGACTCTCTTGATTCCGCAATATATTCTGGCTGAGGTCACGCTTTCCTTTCTCGGCCTCGGAGTGGGTGAACCGGTCCCCAGTTGGGGCAACATGCTGGCCGACGCCAGGCAGTATCACACCCTGGTCTCCCACGCCTGGATGCTGGCGCCCGGTCTGGCGATGGTCCCCATCCTAATGGGCTACCTTTTCGCGGCGGACGCGCTGCTCGACGCACTGCCCGATAAGCCCGCCAATTGAGGAGCCTGGTTTGAGAAGTCTGGTTCGTCGGGGCCTGACCGGTAGCCGCGAGCTTCCGAATCCGTGATTCAAAGCACGAAACCCGGCACAGCGGCAGCGTTCTAGAATAAAGAACCAGGGCCTGCGCAAGCGAATCAAGCCCCCACGTAGGAGCACCGGTTTGGAGCAGACAAAGAAGACCCTGCAGCGCGGTGACGAATCGGTTCCGGCACAGCCCAGCCGTGAGCTTCTTGTCAACGTCCGGGGCACTCAGCTTTTGGCCGGCGATACGCGTGAACAGTATCGGCAAAAACTTGCGCGAATCACGCTGGACTCTATGGTTCAGTTCGTCGGCCTTCTGGATGCAAAGGGCACCGTGCTCGAAATCAATCAGGTCGCGCTCGACGCCGTAGGGCTTCAACTCTCGGACGTCGAGGGTAAGCCGTTTTGGACAGCCCTCTGGTGGCAGGTATCAGACGAAATAAATAGGATCCTCAGGGAGTCGATCGTGCGCACCGCGCAAGGCGAATTCGTTCGCTGGGAAACGGAGATCTACGGACGCGCCGGCGGCAAGGAGACGATCATTATCGATATGTCGCTCATGCCGGTCAAGGATGAGCAAGGCAGCGTCGTGTTCATCACCGCCGAGGGACGCGACATCACCGAGAAGAAGGCGCACGAACGCGAGAGTGGGCGCCAGCGCGAGGAACTGGCGGATCTGAAAATGGCCCGCTTCCGCCACGAAACGACCGAAGCGGTGAGGCTCCGCACTGCCCAGTTCGAAACGCTTCTCAATCAGGCTCCTCTGGGCGTATACCTGGTGGATGCCGATTTCCGGATCCGTGAGGTCAATCCGATCGCATTGCCGCTATTTGGAGATATCCCCGGTGGCGTCGTCGGCCGCAAGTTTGACGACATCATCCACATCCTCTGGGAAAAAGAATACGCGGATGAAATCGTCGGCAACTTCCGGAGTACCCTGGAAACAGGCTTATCCCACATCATTCCCGAATGGGCTTACTACCGTGCCGATCGGGCGGTAACGGAGTATTACGAATGGCGGCTGGATCGCATCGTCCTGCCTGACGGCCGCTTCGGCGTCGTCTGCTACTTCCGGGACATCAGCGATCGAAAGCGCGCCGAGCAGAACTCCAATCTGCTTGCTTCCATCGTCGAGTCTTCCGAGGACGCGATTGTCAGCAAGAACCTCGACGGCATCATCATGAGCTGGAATCAGGGAGCGGAACGCCTGTTTGGCTACACCGCGGCCGAAGTGGTCGGCAAATCCATCGCCATCCTCATTCCCCCTGACCGGCTTGAGGAAGAGCCGAAAATTCTTGAACGGCTTAAGCGCGGCGAGCGCGTCGAGCATTTTGAAACCCTTCGCGTGCGAAAAGACGGATCGCACCTGAATGTCTCGCTGACCATTTCTCCCGTGAGAGCCGCGGACGGCCGGATTGTCGGCGCTTCGAAAGTAGCGCGCGATGTCACAGACAAAGTGCGTCAGGCGGAAGCCCTTCAGGAAGCTAATGCAGCGCTAAAGCGCGCCAATGCCGATCTTCAGCAATTTGCTTATTCAGCCTCCCATGACCTGCAGGAACCGCTTCGCATGGTCGCGATTTATAGCGAGCTGCTACAAAAGAGATTCGGCGGCCAGTTGGGCCCGGTCGGTGATGAGTATATCGGCTACACCCTCCAGGGTGCGTTGCGCATGGAGAGCCTGTTAAAGGATCTCAGAACCTACACGCAAGTATCCACGATGGGCAAGGATCCCACCGAGGATATAGACGCTGGCCTGATACTGAAGAAGACGCTGTTAAACCTTGAGGTCGCCATAAGAGACAGTGGCGCCTCTGTCAGCAGCGGCCCTCTTCCGAGCGTTCGCATGTTCGAGTTTCAACTGGAGCAGGTCTTTCAAAATCTCATCGGAAACGCGATTCGCTATCGCAGCCACCTGCCGCCGCGCATATGCATTGCTGCCGCGAGGCAGGGCGGGGAGTGGCTGTTTTCGGTGCAAGACAACGGAATCGGTATCGAGCCTCAATTCCAGGAGCAGATCTTTGGAATCTTCAAGCGTCTCCACAGCGCGGCAGAATATTCCGGCACGGGCATGGGCCTGGCCATCTGCCAGCGCGCTATTGAACGCGCCGGAGGGCGGATCTGGGTGGAATCAGAGCCGGGAAGCGGTTCGACGTTTTACTTTACGATCCCCTGCGGAAAACCCGCGCCGGAAAGATCGCAGCCGGATGACGCTTAGGGACGCGAAGTCGTCTGTTTGATGATCGCCGCCAATGCGTGCATGCGCTCGGCGTCCTCCGGTGTCTTGGCCGCGGCCGCGTCCTTGTCCAGGCTCCCGCCCATCGCCTGCAGTTGCGCCGCTTCTTTACGGTCGGAGCGCGACGCCTCCACTTTATCCATGGCGGATTTCAGCGCCCCAATCCGCGCCGGCGCAAGAGCGCTGTCGCGAGTCAGTTGGTCCAGATAAGCGCGGGCGACTATGAAATTTGCCGGCCAGGTAATCTTAGGTTGGTTCTGGACATTGAGCTCGTCGAAATGCACCTGGTTGGCGGCGTCAATCTCGTTTTGCGTGATGTACTTGTTCGGCACCAGCCGGAATACGTCAACGCCGCGCGCAATCTCCGAACCATAAATGTAGCCGTTGTACCAGTAGGCCGACCACTCCCCGCCCATCGCACGCTTGGCGCTATCCACCGGTCCACGGTCGAAATAAGCGATCTCAAAAGGATGCGCGGAATCCGTGAAATCCACCAGCGAGACGCCGCCCTGATACCAGGCTTGCACCAGAATGTCGCGTCCCGGAATCGGTACCAGCGATCCATTGTGCGCCACGCAGTTTTCGTTTTCCGTCTGCGGCGCCGGCATCTTGTAGTACGAGGCCAGTGTCAGCGCGCCTTTGGAAAGGTTGAAGATGGCATCGGCGCCCCAGTTCATCGGATCGGTTGTGCGGCAGCGCGGTTGTCCACCACCGCCCCACTCGTCCGTGAAGAGCACCTTGGTGCCGGCATTGTTGAAGTTGGCGGAGTGCCAGAAGGCGTAGTTCGGATCGCTTACGGCAGCGATGCGGACGGGGTGCACGGGGTCGGATATGTTCAGCAGAATTCCATTGCCGGAACAGGCCCCCGCCGCCAGCCCCATGGCCGAATAGACCGTAATATCGTGGCACTTGTTCGTTTCTGAGGTGGTCTGGGTGCCTTCCCCGTGGTTGCCGCCCTTCCAGAGCCCGTTCATGGCCCCGGTTTGCGGATCGCTAAAGATACGAGGGCTGGATACGATCTTCGCCTGCTCCGGGTGCGCCAGCGGCACCTGGATGACATCGATACTGAACAATGCGGTGTTCGGATTGGACGTAGGATCTCCGCCCGAGCACCCCGCCAGTTCTTCCGCTTGTCGAACTGCTCCGGTCCCGGAGATGTAGATATAAACGTTGTCCTTGTCTTTGGGGTCAATCACCAGCGTATGCGTGTGCGACCCGCGGCAGCTCTGCACGGCGGCCACCTGCTTCGGATTTGCCAGGTCGCTGATATCGAAGATTCGTACGCCGCGGAACCGGTCGGGGCTCGGCGGCGGGGGCGGACGCTGCGCGCGCACGGGCGCGGCTCCTGGCGCGGCAGGCGCCGGAGGCGGCGGCGGGGGCGGCTTATACCCTTCCGGTAGGGGAATTCCCTGGGTGCCGCAGTCGATCCGTCCGTTCATCGCCTCTGCCGACATGAACAGCAGATGGCCGTACACCGACACGTCCCCCTGGCCGCCGGGGCATACCAACGACGCCAGTAGCTTGGTCTTTCCCGGACTGTCGATGTCGTAAAAATTGATGCCGTTGTAGTTCCCTACAAAAAGATGGTTGCCGCTAAAGGCCAGGTCTGAGTTAGTGGATCCATATTGAACCATGGGAGCCTGCGCCGGCCGCGAACCGTCCGCGGGCGCCGGCGGCGGGGGCGGCTCAGCGGGCGCGGTGGCATCGCCGGGGGCGAAGCCCGGCGGCTTCGGCAAAGTGGCAAGCCGCTCCATCCCGAACGCCGCTTCGCCGGCATCCTGGTATCCCCCCTTGAGCCCGATGCGCGCATCGTCGGACGACGCACGCGGATTGGAGAATACCGTGGTGTTCGATCCCGCGGTCTTGCTGGCTTGCCCGCCGCAAAGCATGGGGAAACAGGCGGATAGTGCCAGTGAAAGGGTCACGGTACTGCGCCGGAGCCGTGACGTTCGTTCTACGATCATTTCTTCTCCTTTAGCATGCCCCGCATGATCTCGATTTCCGCGCGCTGCGTGTTATCCACGTCGGTGGCAAAATCGAACAACACATTATCCTGCCCTGCCCCGGGCGTATTGAAGAGATCCTCCACCATCACCAGAGCGCCGGTATGATGCTGAATCATCCCGGTTAAGAACAGACGGTCGAATGACTTGCCGGTCGCTTTGGCCAAGGCTTGCATCTGCTGCGGGGTCAACATGCCGGGCATCAACGCCATCGAGCCCATCTGCATGTGATCCATCGCGCCCATCCCTTTCATGCCAGCCATATGGTCCATGTGGCCATGCCCGGTGGACACCGGTTTGCCGCGATCCTCCAGCCATTGCCCCATATATTTCATCTCGTCGGTTTGCGAGATACTGATGCGCTTGCCCAATGCCTGGAGCTCTTGGTTGTGCGTCCGCGTGCGCAACAGCTCAGTCATTTCCACTGCCTGAGAATGATGCATGATCATTCCCTGCATGAAACTGGTGTCGGCCTCGGTAGGGGCGCGCGGGGGTACGTAAGCACTCTCCGGCGAGAGCGCCTTGCTGCTCTGCCCAGGGGCGCCCGGCTGCACAATGGGTGTCTTCCCGATTTCCGGCTTTGCTACCTGGCCCGATGTTGTGGCCGCTCCCAACAAAATCCAGGCGGCGGAAACCAGCCGAATGCGAAATGCCATGAGTCACTATACAACCTGGCGTTTTGTCTGGTCAATCACGTTAGGCATCACGTTGGGCTTCGAGTAGGCGCGGCCGGTGGGACCGGAACACTACCCGCGCGTGCGGGGAAGCGGTACTGAGCTGAGACCTGACCCGGCAGTCACGGGAGTAACTTTGGTGAATATCCATCTTTAATCACAATGAGTTAAACTACCCTCATAGATTGCAGACCGTGCCAGAGTGGGCCTCCAGATCGCTAACTGCATTAGTCTTCGCATGCGCGCTCCAGGCTGCTCCCGAAGATCTGTTGGTAGTCCGCGAACTGCCAGGGCGGGCCGGTGGAAAACTGGTCTACGCCCAAAGAACCGAACCCAAAACCTTGAATCCGGTGATGGCCGCGGACGCCCCTTCACGTGAGGTGATTCAGCGGATCATGGCCGATCTGATCCACATCAATCGGGAGTCCCAGCAGACCGAGCCCGCGTTGGCAAAGTCCTGGAAGTCTTCCGGAGACGGCCTGCGCTACACTTTGGAGCTCCGGCAGGGGCTGCGGTTCTCCGACGGCCACCCTTTTGATGCCGACGACGTCATATTCACTTTCCAGGTCTTCCTGGACGAAAAACTGCATTCTCCACAGCGCGATCTCTGGATTCTGGACGGCAAACCAATTGTGGTGCGCAAACTCGACACTTACAAGGTAGCGTTTGAGCTGCCCAAGCCGAATGCCGTCGCGGAACGGCTGTTCGATAGCGTTTCGGTGCTGCCCCGCCATCGCCTGGAGAAGCTCTGGCGGGACGGAAAACTGGCGGAGGCCTGGAGTCCCCAGACGCCGCCTGGCGACGTCGTAGGTTTGGGTCCGTTCCGCCTTAAAGGCTATTCGGCCGGCCAGCACCTCACCCTGGAGCGGAATCCATACTACTGGAAAGCTGCCGAGTCGGGCGTCCGGCTGCCGTATCTGGCGGAGGTCACGTTTCTTTTCGGCGGTACTGAGGACAACCAGGTGCTGCGCTTCCAGGCCGGAGAAACCGACGTGATCAGCCGCCTGAGCGCCGGCAATTACGCCGTTCTCGAGAGAGACCGGGAGCGCAGGGGATATGTGCTCCGCAATCTCGGGCCAGGCTTCGAATTCAACTTCCTGTTCTTTAATTTGAACGAGCTGCCGCCGAATTCCGCCCCTCAGACGGCGGCTCGCCTGGCCACATTTCGGCGCCTGGCTTTCCGCCGCGCGGTCTCCGCGGCCATCGACCGGGATGCCATAGTTCGGCTGATCTACCTGGGCCGCGCGGCGCCGCTGGCAGGACCCGTTCCGCCTGGTAACAAGGCTTGGATCGACAGCCGGATCCCGCCGGCCGTCCGCTCCGTCGCCGGCGCGCGTGAGACGCTGGCGGCGGACGGCTTCAAGTGGGCGAAGGACGGCGGGCTTCTGGATCCGGAAGGCCGAAGCGTCGAATTTTCCATCATCGCCAGCAACAGCAGCCCCGAACGCCTGCAGATGGCCACCCTGATCCAGGACGATCTCAAGCCCCTCGGCATGCGCGTAAACGTAGTGCCGCTGGAATTTCGCAGCATGCTGGACAGGCTGCAGGGCAGCCACGAATATGAGGCCTGCGTGCTTGGTTTTCAGAGCCAGGATGCCGACCCTAATCCGGACATGGCCATCTGGCTTTCGAGCGGCGGCAATCACCTTTGGCATCCCTCGCAGAAAACCCCCGCCACCCTCTGGGAAGCGGAAATCGATGGCCTCATGCGGCAGCAGATCGGCACGCGAAAATATGCTGAGCGCAAGCGCTTGTTCGACCGCGTGCAGGAATTAGTGGTCCAATACCTGCCGGTCATCCCCTTGGTGAGTCCCAACATTCTGGTGGGCGCGAAGAAGGATCTGGGAAATTTCCGGCCGGCTCTCTTGGAGCACTACGCTCTCTGGAATATTGAAGAGCTTTACTGGCGGACCCCTGGCGCCGGGACCAAACGATGAGTTCCGCTCCGGCCAGCGATTGGAACAACACGAAACTGGTGACGGCCTGCCTGGCGGGCGATGACCGTGCCTGGATCGTCCTGGTGGAGCGCTACAAAAGCCTGATCTACTCCATCCCCCTGCGCTACGGCGTTACGTCCGCAGGATGCGGCGGACATTTTCCAGACTGTATGCCTGGACCTGTTCAACGAACTGCCCCGCTTGCGCGACGCCGACGCGCTGCAAGGCTGGCTGATCCGCGTCACCACCCACAAGTGTTACCACTGGAAGCGTAAGAAATCTTCGCTCGAGGACGAATTCGACGAAGACAACATCGACACCCTCTCGGCCAGCGAACTGTTTCCAGCGGATGTCCTGGCCGCGGTGGAGAAGGAGCAACTGGTCCGCGAGGCTATCGACCAGATGCCGGCGCGCTGCAGGCAGATGATCGAACTTCTCTTCTTCGAACATCCGCCGGTGCCTTACGCCGAACTTGCCAGCCGTCTGCAGTTGGCCAAAGGGTCCATCGGTTTTATCCGCGGCCGCTGCCTGAAGCGTCTGAAAAAGGTCCTGGAAGAAAAGGGTTTCTAATGGCCCGGCCGCTTCCAACACGCCGGTAAACCTGGAAGAACTCGTGCTCCGGCTGGCCGCCGAACCCAACCCGCGGAAGAGGCGGCAATTGCTGGACTCGGGCCGCCCCTGGTGGCAGCCGGAAACCGTCACCCGGTTTTACGATGAAGTGGTGCGCTTGCTCCATGTGGATGTGGAGCAGGCGGAACGGATGGCGCGTTCGCTGGCATCCCTTGCCGAACGGCTGGCCGACGACGCGTCGCGGGCAGCCGCCTTGCGCGCCATGGGCCACATCCTCTACCGCCGGCGGAAGTACCTGCAGTCGCTGGAACTTTACCAGGGGGCGTTGGCCATCTACGAACCACTCGGCATGGACCTGGAGGTGGGCCGCACTCTCAGCAGTTCCCTGCAGAGCCTGATTTACCTGGGCCGGTATCAGGAAGCGCTGGACTGGGCGCACAGAGCTCGCGAAATTTTTTCCAGGCAGGGGGATCGTCTCAGGCTGGCGCGCCTGGACGCCAATATGGGCAACATCCTCTACCGCCAGGACCGCTTCGAAGAGGCCCTCGAACTTTACCAGCGAGCCTACACTGCGTTTCTCGAAATCGGCGAGCCGCAGGATGTAGCCATCGCGCTGAAAAACACCGCCACCTGCCAGATCAGCTTGAACGATTTCCGCCAGGCGCTCAGCAGCTACCAGCAGGCGCGCACCTACTGCGTGGAACACCAGATGCCGCTGCTGGTGGCGGTCGCTGACTACAACATCGCGTATCTGTACTATCTGCGCGGCGAGTACACGCACTCCATCGAACTCTACCGCGCCGCGCGTCAGGACTGCGAAGGGCTGGGGGACGCGTACCGCCAGGCGCTCTGCGATCTGGACCAGTCCGAGATGTATCTGGAACTCAACCTGGCCGAAGAAGGAGCGCACCTGGCGCGGCGGGCGCACGCCGCGTTTCAGGAGCTCGGTATGGGGTATGAAGCCGCCAAGGCGCAGACCAACCTGGCCATTTCCCTGAGCCGCCACGGCGATACCGTGCAGGCTCTCGATCTCTTCAGCCGGGCCCGCGGCCTGTTTGAGCGCGAAAACAACCGCGCCTGGCTTGCCAACATCGATCTTTATCAAGCTCTGGTTTTCCATCGCGAACGCCGCCTGGAAGAAGCGCGGCTGCTTTGCCAGAACGCGCTCGAGTTTTTCGGACGGTCCCCGCTGGTGGGAAAAGCAGTGCTTTGCCAATTGCTTCTGGCGCGCATCCACCTGGACGCCGGGCGGAAGCGGCAGGCCCGGAGCCTCTGCGTCACGGCCATTGAGCGGCTGGAGAAGGCCGAATCGCCGGCCCTCGGCTATCAGGCATATTATGTGCTGGGCCTGATCGAAGAGGCTTTGGAAGCGCCTGAGCAAGCGTACCAGGCTTACCTGAAAGCCCACGAGCACCTGGAAAACCTGCGCAGCCACCTCAAAGCCGAAGAGCTGAAAATCGCCTTCCTCAAAGACAAGCTTGAGGTTTACGAATCGCTGGTCCGCATGTGCTTGAGCCGGGGAACCGACGCCGCGCACCTGGAAGCCGCCTTCGCATACATCGAACAGGCCAAGTCGCGCAGCCTCGCGGACCTGATCGCCTTCCGCTCGCAGGGGCTGCCGGCCTCGCGCAAGACGGAGCGCGCCTTGGTAGAGCAGGTGAGCACGCTGCGCGGCGAACTCAACTGGTACAGCCGCACCATCCAGCTTTTGGAGGGCCGCGCGGCCAATCTGCGGGCGCCGCAACTGGAGAGGCTCCGTCGCGCCGCGCGCGATTGCGAACAGCGCCTGGTGGAAGCGCTGGGCAACCTGCGCGTGGAAGACCAGGAGTATTCCAACCTGCATACCGCCGGCTCCATCGGCCTTGCGGCCATCCGCGCCTCGCTGCCCCCCGACGCCATCCTGGTGGAATTCTATCGCGTCCGCGATACCTTCCACGTCTGCCTGCTGTCGCGCGAAAGTCTCAGGATCGTACCGGTGGGAAGGGTGTCCGCCCTGCGCCGGGTTCTTCAGTTGCTGCGCTTTCAGCTATCTAAATTCCGTTTTGGCGCCGGCTATGTGCGGACCTTTCATCATCAGTTACTGGATGCTACCAACGCGCACCTTCAGGAGTTCTACCTGCAGCTGATCGCGCCCATCGAAGGCGATCTGAAATCCGCGCGGCACCTGATTATCGCGCCTCACGACTTCCTCCACTATCTGCCCTTCCACGCGCTCCAGGATGGCGACGGCCACTATTTAGGCGACCGCTTTTCGATTTCTTATACGCCCAGCGCCAGCGTCTACTATCTTTGTGCGAGCAAGGAAGTGGCGCAATGGGGCAGATCGCTGGTGTTGGGAATTCCCGACCCGGCGGCTCCGCAGATTATGGATGAAGTGCGCGCGGTGTCGGAGGTTCTGCCGCATGCCGAAGTCTTTGTGGGGACGGCGGCCACGCACGACCTGCTGCGTGAAAAGGGCCCCGGCAGCCGGTTCGTTCACATCGCCACCCACGGCTCGTTCCGGCAGGACAATCCGATGTTCTCATCCATCAGCCTGGGGACCTCGCATCTGAGCCTGTTCGATCTCTATCAGCTCAATCTGCCCGTCGAGTTAGTCACGTTGAGCGGCTGCGGCACAGGGCTCAACGTAGTTGTGGGCGGTGACGAACTGCTGGGGCTGGTTCGAGGGCTGCTTTACGCCGGCGCGCACGGAGTGCTGGTGACCCTTTGGGATGTCCACGACCAGAGTACCGCGGAATTCATGAAGCTCTTCTACCAGCGTTTGCAAACTAACCCGGACAAGGCCGCGGCGGTGCAGTATGCCACCGGGGAGATTCGAAAGCTGTATCCGCATCCGTTTTACTGGGCGCCGTTTGTGCTGGTGGGGAAGTACACATAGCGTGCCGCGCCGCGGCCGTCGTCCCGCGCCTTATGGTGGGAAATACCAGAGCCAGGTGGTTCTCCCGATGCGCGCCTGCGGCGTCCTGCCGTTTACCCATCCGGGGTGATTGAAGACCTTCCATCCGCTCAGGCTTACGGCGTTCCAGCCGGGCGACGGATGGTCCCAATCGCTGGGCAGCATGTGGGGCAGCGGAGGGCCGCCCATATCCAGGTAAGTGGCATTATAAGGCCTGAATGTGATTTCCCGGACCCCGAGGCGCCCGAAATACTGTCCCAGGCGCTTCATGTCCTGTCCCCAGTCGAGATCCGAATCGGCCACGAAATTTTCCGGATGGCTGCCGGCGATTTCGTTGGTGTACGGCAGATAGTCCGGGTGCTGCAACGCGCCCGAAGCCACATGCCATGCAAGCAGTCCAACCATGGCGAGTTTGGCCGGCCTGATAAAACCGGCGGCAGGGACCGCCGGCGCTAACAGCACTGCCGCGGCGGCCGCACCGCAGACAATGGAGAAGCCGATGTAGACCGGCAACACGTGGCGCACGCCGATGTTGATGCGGCTGGTCATGGCGAACAGGAGGATGCCGGCGGAAAATGCGACGGCTGTGGCAACACTGGCACGCCCGCGCATCCGGCCCCTCAGGAATGGCGACCATAGCAGCAGGAGCAGCATGGCGAGCGGCGTTTTGACTCCTAAAACGACCGGGAAGAAATACCAGACTCCGATGTTTCTGCGGTGCCCCAGCAGGTAAGAGGCGTGGCCGTTCTGGTTGTGCTGCCAGACGGTGGCCATGCCGGAGAAGAATTCCGGCGCGGGCAGCGAGGCATGCAGGTATGCCACGCGGCCGAAATGGAAGCTGTAGACGGCCCAGATCACCAGACAGGCAATGCCGAAAACAGCCGCCAGCGAGAAGCGGCGGCTCCAGATCTGGCCCAGTGCCTGGCTGAAACCAGGGCGATCCCGGAAGAGATACCAGGCGTACATCAGGAACCACACGGCCAGCAGGTACGGTATGGCCGAGAGCTTGGCCAGGGGCGCCAGGCCCAGCAGTGCGCCGAAAGCCACGGTGCGGGCGCGGCTGGGTTTTTCGGCCCACAAAAGCGAGGCATAGGCCGCGGCGCCGCACAGGGAGGCCAACGCCATATCGGTGGTGATCACTCCCGAATGCGCCAGCACGGGTGGAAGCGTGGTGAACAACAGGGTGGCGATGAGCGCCGTGATCGGACCTCCGCACCGGTTCCCCCACAGGAACACCACCAGTGAACCGGCCCAGAAGAAGGGCAGGATACCCAGCCGGCCCAGCGTCAGGATGCGCTGGTAGTGGTCGCCCGCGCCCAAAATCCGAAAGCTCTCGCGGTACGGAATGGGGACCGGATGAAATCGCTCCCCGGCCAGAAACGGACCCGCTGCGGCGAAGACTCTGGCCAGCGGCGTGTGCGCATCCTCATAGGTATACTGGCCTGTGCTGAGGTATTGCATGCCCGCGCCCAGGTGGTCGGGCTCATCCATGGTGTGGCTGAAAACGGAGTAGGTGGAGGCGATCCGCAGGGAGCCGATCAAAACGAGAATGACCGCCAGCAGGACGTGCCGGCGGTCAATTTGCTTCGGGTTCGAGAGGGCTTGCAACACCCCACTATACCGTGGCCCTTTACTATACTGTGGCCCTCTACTAGACGGCGCGGCGGACGGAACGCGGACCGAAGTTGCGCGAGCGCTTGTGCATAGGATCGAAACGGCGGGCAGCGGCCGGGAGTACGATTACCGGGGCCGAACCCTTGGCGCCTTTTTCTTCGCGAGTGATGGCGGCCGATACTTCGCGCCGCGTCAACCGCACACCGAGGGTCCGCTCGATGTGGGAGATTTCCTTGCGTTCCTGCCGCGTCCCGAAGGTGGACGCCGTTCCGCGGGCTCCGGCGCGGCCGGTGCGGCCCACACGGTGGATGAAGTCTTCCGGCACCTGCGGCAAATCATAATTCACCACATGCGAGATGCCTTCCACGTGGATGCCGCGGGCTGCCACGTCGGTGGCCACCAGGACGCGATAGTAGCCATCCTGGAATCCCTTCAAGGCCTGGCTGCGCTGGTTCTGGCTGCGGTCGCCGTGAATGGCGGTGGCCTTGGCGCCCGTCTGGGCCAGTTTTTTCGCCAGGCGGTCGGCGCCGTGCTTGGTGCGCGCGAACACCAGGAATGAGCCCTGCTCTTCGCGCAGCATCGAGCGTCAGCAGGCCAAACTTGCGGTCCTGGTCCACTTCGTAGAAGTGCAGGTCCACTTGCTCCACCGGCTTTGAGATGCAGCCCACTTCGATGCGCACGGCATCGCGCACCTGGGTCTCGATAAGGTGCTTGACCGAGGTTTCGATGGTCGCCGAAAAGAACAGCGTCTGGCGATCGGCGGGGGTGGCCGCCATGATGCGTTTGATGGTGGGGAGGAAGCCCATATCCAGCATGCGGTCGGCTTCGTCCAGAATCAGAATGCGGATGCTTCCCAGGTTTACCAGTTCGCGGCTCAGAAAATCGCACAGCCGGCCGGGCGTGGCGATAAGGACCTGCGCGCCTTTGCGGATGGTCTGCAATTGCGTCCGTTCGTTGAGTCCGCCGACTACTACCGCGGCGCGGATTCCCGTGCCTGCGGCCAGCTTGGCGAAAACTTCGTTGATCTGCATGGCAAGCTCGCGCGTGGGGCTCAGCACCAGGGCTCTGACGCCGGTTTTGCCGGGTTCGTTAATCAGGTTTTGAATCAGCGGCAGAACGAACGCGAGTGTTTTCCCGGTGCCGGTTTGCGCGGTGGCGACCACATTGCGGCCAGCCAGCGCCGGCTCAATAGCTTGCGCCTGTACGGGGGTAGGTTCGGTAAAGCCGAATTTGTTGAGGTTGCTCTTCAGTTGAGCAGACAGAGTGAGTTCAGAGAAACTTTTCATTTAATAGGTTGTGCGGAAGATTAAATCAGCGAGCCGACTACCGGATTTGGGTGAGAGGGGTTTGCGGATTGCCTTCAACTACTCTTATAGTGTACCGCACTTTGAAGGATGGTGGCTGGTACCGGTGGCTGCGACCACCGGCGTTACCGTTTTTGCCGTTTTGGTAGCGCCGGTGGTCGTAGCCACCGTTATCGCGTTTTATCATAGGGTCAATGACGGTTTATCGTCTCGCTGCTATTATTCTGTTGGCCGGGCCCGCGTGTGCACAGAGCGGCGCCGTAGTCGCACCGGAACTCTTGAACGGCCTGCAGTGGCGCAGCATTGGCCCGGCGGCCACCGGGGGACGCATCGCCGATCTGGCCGTTTCGCGCGTGCCGGGACAGCCCGCGGAGATTTTCGTCGCGACCACCACCGGCGGCGTTTTCAAGAGCGTCAACGAAGGTGTCTCCTTCACTCCGGTGTTCGACAAGGCGGGCGGCATGATGTCCATCGGGGCCATCGCGGTAGCGCCATCCAATCCGGCAGTGGTGTGGGTGGGGACGGGCGAAGCCGACAACCGCCAAAGCTCTTCCTGGGGCGACGGCGTTTACAAATCCACCAACGGCGGGCTCACCTGGCAAAAGATGGGGCTGGAGGAGACGCGCCACGTGGGCAGGATCCTGATTCACCCCACCGACCCCAACACGGTCTACGTCGCGGCGGAGGGCCATCTCTGGGGCTCCAACCCGGAGCGCGGCGTTTACAAGACCACCGATGGCGGCAAGAACTGGAAGAAAATTCTCTACAAAAACGAACACACCGGCGCCATCGATCTGGCCATTGACCCGAAGAACTCCGACGTGGTCTTCGCCGCCCTCTATCAACATCAGCGCAAGGGCTGGGGGTTCAACGGCGGCGGCCCGGGCAGCGGCATCTTTCGAACCAGCGACGGCGGAGCCTCCTGGATTGAGTTGAAGAACGGCTTGCCGGCGGGCGACAAAGGGCGCATCGGGTTGACCATTTTTCCCGGCGACAATCGGATGGTCTACGCGATCGTGGAAGCGCAGGGCGCCGCCGGCGGCGTTTTCCGCAGCCTGGACCAGGGGGAAACCTGGGAACACATGTCCACCATGAATCCGCGGCCCAGTTACTATAGCCGGATTTATGTGGACCCGAAGGATGCCAACCGCGTCTACATCATGGGGTCCAACCGCGGCTTGTATGTCTCCGACGACGCGGGCCGCAGTTTCCGCGACGAATTCAGCGGGGTTCACAGCGAGGACCACGCGCTGTGGGTTGACCCGGACAATCCCAACCGCCTGGTGATTGGCGGCGATGGCGGCGTCTCCATTTCTTATGACCGCGGGTTGAGCTGGCTGTTCCGCATCAACCTTCCCATCGGCCAGTTCTACAACATTTCGGCCGGCGTTCCCGCCAACAATCAGGACGCGTTTCTGGTTTGCGGCGGGCTCCAGGACAACGGCAGTTGGTGTACTCCCACGGCCACCAGCATGGGTTATGGCGTCTCTTTCAAGGAGGCCTTCAACATCGGCAGCGGCGACGGTATGCAGACCGTATTCGATGGCGACGATCACACCCTGCTGGTCAGTTCGCAGTACGGCGTAACCAGCCGTTTGGATTTGCAGAACATGGAGCGCCAGGTTATCGGTCCGGTGCAGCCGCTTGAACGGCCGCGGGCAGGCAAGCCGGGCTACCGCTGGTATTGGACCACGCCGCTGATTGTTTCCAGTTTCAACCCGAACACTATTTACACGGCGGCGAACGTGGTGTTCCGGTCGGACGACCGCGGCGTCAATTGGAAGCCGATCAGCCCCGACCTGACGGCCAATACGGACCGCGAAAAGCTGGAGATGATGGGCGCCCGTGTTCCCGGACACGCGCTTTCGCTGAATGATGGGCAGGCCAATTTCAGCGCCCTGACGGTGATCGCCGAATCGCCGCTGGACAGCAATCTGCTCTACACGGGCAGCGATGACGGAGTGATCCAGATGACGCGCGACGGAGGCCGGCATTGGACCAACCTGACGGCCAATGTCCGCGGCCTGCCGCCCATGCTCAACATCAGCGGCCTGGTGGCGTCGAAGTATGCGGCCGGACGCGTTTATCTCACGGTGGACGGCCACTTCAACGACGATTACCATGCCTACGTTTTTGTGAGCGAGGACTACGGGCAGACCTGGCGCGCCATCACTAATGGGCTGCCGCAGACTTCCGTGCATCGCATTCGCGAGCACCCGGCGAACCCCAACTTCCTGGTGGCGGGCCTGGAGATGGGGGCCTACGCAACCTTCGACCGCGGAGCGCACTGGACCCCGATCGGCACCAACCTGCCGCCGGTTCCCGTGTACGATTTGGTCTTCCAGGAACGGGCCAACGCCCTGGTGCTGGGCACCCATGGGCGGAGCATCTGGGTGCTGGACCACATTGAGCCGCTGGCGCAGTTGACGGCCGAAGTTCTCAGCAGTGCCGGCCATTTATTTCCTGTTCCCGAGGTGTACCATCAGAACATTTACGGGGGCCAGTTCTGGTTCGGCGCGGGCGAGTTCTTCGCGCCCAATCCTCCGTACGGGGCGGTCCTGACCTACTATCTGCCCAAGGCGGTGAAGGGCGAAGTTCAGATTGCGATAACCGATGCCGCCGGGAAAACCATTCGCACGCTTCGTGGACCAGCGCACGCCGGGCTGAACCGCACCTGTTGGGATCTGCGCCAGGCGGGCCCGCTACCCGAACACGGCCAGCCGCAGTTGGGCAGTTGCAGCAACACAGGCGGCCTCGGCAATCGGGGCGCCGCGGGCCCCATCGTCATGCCAGGCAAGTATTCAGCGATCGTTACGCCGGTGGGCGGCGCGCCGCTGAGAGCCGACGTGACCGTTGCGCCCGATCCGCATTTTTCCATTTCGGATGCCGATCGCACGTCGCGGCAAACCAGCCTGATGAGCGCTTACGTGCTGCAGCAGCAGTTGACGCCGGCCCGCGACGCGGCGCGTGCGCTGACCAGCCAGATGTCCGCCATGCGCCAGTATCTCAACGCTGCGGGCGAGAGCGGAAAGCCGGCGCTGGCAGTGCTTGACCGCGTGGCGGCGGGAATCGGGCGCGCACAAGGCCACATTGAGCCGGCCATGAGCGGCGCCAGCACAGTGCAGAACGCCATTGATGGTTACGCGGGGTTGCCTACGGGTTCCGAATTGCGCCAGTTGGATTGGGCGTGGGAGGACGCGTTGGCAGGGGTAACGGCGCTGAATCAGGCGATCCAGCAGGACATGCCCGCGGTCTATGCGGCACTGGGCGGCACGGTACGATGGCCGGAAGTCAAGCCGGTGCCGGCGCCGGTCCGGCCTCAGATAGGATCGGCAGGCTTACTCTACACGTCGCAGAGCGTGACGGCCTGCGTAAGCCCCTCCATGGGGTCGCGCGTGGGAATGAATTCCTGGCCGACGTAGCCTTGATAGCCGATGTCGAGCAGGGCGCCCATCACCGCCGGATAGTTGATTTCCTGGCGGCCGTCCAGTTCGGCGCGGCCCGGAACGCCCGCCGTGTGGATGTGTCCGATCCAGTCGCGGTACTGGTGCAACCGCCGGATCACATCGCCATTCATGATCGCCACGTGATAAATGTCGAACAACAGTTTGGCGCACGGCGAAGCCACCTGCCGTACGATTTCGGCGCAGTAATCGATATCGTCGCCCTGGTAGCCGGGGTGGCCCTTCATCGGGTGCGACTGGTCCCGCGTGTTGAGCTGCTCAAGCACCATGGTCACGCGCCTGGGCTGGGCGTAGCGGGCCAGTTCCGTCAGGCCCTTCACCGTGTTGGCGGCGCCTTGCTCAAGCGGGATCTCTCCGCTTTGCGGGTTGTCCGCATCCAGCCATCGGTAGCCCGTGAATGCGATCACGTTGGGAACTCCGCTATCGGCGGCGCGGTCGATCTCAAGCTTGGTGCGCGCGATCACCTCATCGTGATACCGCGGGTTGTTCAGGCCTTTGGCAAAGACCGGGTCGGGCATGCCGTTATGCGCCAGGGCGTTCTGCAGCCCGCGTTGGCGGACCGTGGGCCACAGGTCGGGCGGAACCAACTCCACGGCGAGGCTGCCCAGGCTGACGGCGGCGTCGCAGATGCGGTCGCAATCCCACTTCCAGTCCGTGGCATTCAGGCACCAATAAGCCAGCGATTGTTTGATGCGGCCGTTCTTAACCACGCGCAAAACCTCCGCTCCATCATCTCAGAGTATTATGGACGCGTGACTCGATTCGGTTTTTGGTTATGCGCTCCCGCCGGCGCCGTCGCGTTAATCGGCGCATTGATCGGCGCGTTAACAGGGTGGAGTGCCAGCCGCCCGGAAGATATCCTGTTCGAGCGCCAGATGATCGACCCCGGCGCCAGCGAAACCGTAGCCGTGGCCGACATCAACGGAGACGGCAAGCTGGACATTGTCTCCGGCGAAAATTGGTACGAAGCACCGCGCTGGACCAAGCACAAGTTCCGGCAGATGGACTTCACCAACAACTACGTCGACAACTTCAGCGACCTGCCCCTGGATGTGAATGGCGACGGCCGCCTGGACATCGTGAGCTTTTCGTATTTCGGCAAGCGCGTCTATTGGAGCGAGAACCCCGGCAAAGCCGGCGGAGCGTGGAAAGACCACACCGTGGCTTCGGGCTTTCCGACGGAGTTCGCATTTCTGGTGGACCTGGACAATGACGGCAAGGCGCGCGAAGTGCTGCCGGAATTCGATAACGCGAAGGCGCCGCTTACATGGTACGAGGTTCGCGACGGCGGCCTGGTGCCCCACGTGGTGGCCGACCACTCATTCGGACACGGCATCGGCGTGGGCGATGTGAACAAGGACGGCCGTAACGATATTCTGGTGCCTACCGGATGGTTCGAAGCGCCCGCCGATCCGCGCTCCGGCGTCTGGGCCTTTCATGCCGATTTCAAACTCGGCTCGGTGGGCTACATTCACGTCCTGGATGTCAATGGCGACGGGCGTCCCGACATTGTGACTTCGATGGCCCACGACTACGGCATCTTCTGGATGGAGCAGACCGCGGACGGCGCCTGGACCAAACACATGATCGACGATAGCTGGTCGCAGTCTCACTCCCTGGTCCTCGCCGACATCAACGGAGATGGCCAGTTGGACCTGGTCACCGGCAAACGCTTCATGGCGCACAACGGGCGCGACCCCGGAGAAAGGGAGCCGCTGGGAATTTACTGGTACGAGTATTTCAAAACCGCCGGCGGCGGGATCGAGTGGGCGAAGCACATCATCGACTACAGTTCGCGCGCGGGCGCAGGCTTGCAGGTGACGGTTGCCAAGGTGGAGGGCAAGCCGTATCCGGAAGTGGTGGTGGGCGGTAAGTCAGGGCTGTTTCTGTTTCGCAGAACGGCAGCGAAAGCCGGCGGAAATGAGTGACCGCCAGTGTCTCGCATAGTCTCTTACACCGCTCCCTAACGGTCGCGGCTCTGCCGACCGCGCTGTAGTGCAATCGGAGCCGCGACCGTGAGGGAGCGGTGGTCAATAATTAGGCGGGACATCACGCTAGTAGGGAATGGGTACGGGTCTGTCGTCTTTTGGATCGGCCCAGCGATCGTTAGGAACAATCGGCGCCCAGCCCGGGCGTCCCGGATCCTGATCGTATGGATAACCGCCGAGGCGCTGATAGAGTTCGCTGTACTGGCGAAGCTTATCGCGGTTGAGCGTGACTCCAAGGCCGGGCTTGGCCGGCACCCGGATGGCGCCATTCTGGTACTGCATCGGGCCGCCCTCAATGATATCGTCGGCCAGGTGATGGTAGTGGGCGTCGGCGGCGAATGAGAGATTCGGAATCACGGCGCCCAGGTGCAGCATGGTTGCCAGCTGGATGCCGAGTTCTCCCGACGAATGGACCGCAACTCCGAGTTGAAATGTCTCGCAAACCGCGGCCGCTTTCACGCAGGCGCGAATGCCGCCCCAAAACGTGGTGTCCAGCAGAATCACATCCACCGCGGTGTCCAGCGCGTTGGCGGCGAGTTGCTCGAAGTTGACCACCACCGTATTGGTTGCCAGCGGAACCCGCACCATCTGGCGCGTGCGCCGCATTCCGTTGAGGCCGAATACCGGATCCTCCAGGTAATCATTGCACAATCCCTCAATCGCCTGGCCGAAACGAATGGCCTGTTCGGTAGACCAAACGGCGTTCGGATCGAACCTGACCGAGTCTTCGGGGAAGGCGGCGGCAACCGCGCGATAGACTTCGAGTTCGTAATCCGGGTGAAAGACGCCGGCTTTGACCTTATGGGTGGTGAAGCCGAACCGCTGCTTCAGCGCACGGGCATTCTCCACCACCTGTTCGATGGTGCGTATTTCGCCGGCGCCGGTTTTAGGATTCGGGTAGCGAAAAAAGCAGTAGGAAGCAAACGGCACGCGGTCGCGCAGGCGGCCGCCCAGGATGTCGCAAACCGGAACGCCCCAGGCCTGCCCTAGAATATCCAGGCACGCGAATTCCAGAGCCGCCAGAATCTGGGTGCGGTTATTGTAGAGCGATGCCGTGGGATTGGCGATCAGGAAGCGCATCTCTTCGATGCGTGCGGGATCGTGGCCGGCCAAATACGACTTCATCGAGCGGAAGACCGCTTCGGCCGATTCACCGCCCCCGCCCATCTCTCCAAGCCCGATCAGGCCGGTATCCGTTTCAACTTCCACGATGGTTCGAACAAAACGGCCCCAATGACAGCCGTTGGCATGGCGTAGGGGCGCTTCCAGCGGGACCGTCACGGTAGTGGCGCGAATATCCCGGATTTTCATGTCCCCAGGCCTCTCATATTTCGAGTAATGATACAACACTACCCGGTTGTGGGGGCAGCGTGCCATCCTGCACCCCGGGGAAATTGGCGCAAATAGCAAGGCCGCCGCTCGCGGCCGATTAGTGCAAGTTAGCCGTAACGATCGAGCCGATATGCGAGGACACATTGTTGACCGTCGTGCTCAGCGCAGGCATTGCCGCCACCACAGCGATCCCAACCATGCAGGCCGCCAGGGCGTACTCCACGAGATCCTGCCAAAGGCTATGCTTCCAAAGGTCCTTAGTTTTTGATTTCATACAGGCAAAGAAGCTTATCGGCCGAAAGGAATTTTCTCGATAGGGGGCTGATAAACGGCTGCTCCTTTCCATCGTAACTACGGAAACCGTCCCTCAAACACTTGATCGTGGTAGTCCACCGCCGCCATGTCCAGGCCGGGGCGTTCATAAACCTCATAGGCCCGGTCGATATAGATCCTTCGCCAATCCGTTTCCCTCATAGCTTTAGCCAGAGCTTGCGTTCGGCGAACCAGCAGAACATCGGTCGGATAGGCCGCCAGCGTCTGCTTCCATCCAGGCTGGGCGTCGTAGAAATGGAAGGTCTCGTCCACCCACCAATTCGGGTATGCTGCCTCATACCGGGAATCGATCGACACCAGCACCGACGGATACATCTTCCAGGACACATAAGCGCCGTACTCAAAAGGAACCATGACGTTGCCTTTGAATTGGTTTTTCGAGAGATATTCCACCGCGCCGGTTGGGTACACTGCCTCGTCGGCCTTGCCGTCGCCCGGCACTGCCAGAATCCACGGGCGGTACGCAATAGTCACGTCCAGGAAAAAGATGGCCACCAGGACCCAGGCCGCCTGAAAAATCAGGGGCGGACGGTCGAAAAGAGCCTTCAATCGCACACCAAATGGCGTGGCAAGAAGGTAGCCCGGGACGTAACAGATCCACGCGATGGCATAGAACGGGATCATCCTGTGGTGCAGCGCGCCTTCCGCGGCCGTGATGCCAATGATGGCGAGTCCCGGTATTCCCCGGAGCCCGGTCTTCCAGGCGGCGTAAAGGATCAGCAGCAAAGAGAGCAGAAACACCACTGACTCAAAGGAAGGAAAAGGCCTCCAGATCGGCCCCCATTCGAGGATCGCCAGGCGCGACATTCCCAGGCCCTGCCAGAGGTAAGGATAGTAGCGCATCCCATATGGATTGACGGCTACCAGCAGGACCATGGCTGCGGCTACGAACGGCAAATGAAGCCATCGCTTTCCACGAAGAAGTTGTTCCAGACAGTGGGCGCCGATCAAAGCGATGCCGACCACAAAGCCCGCATGCAGATTGACCCACAGCACAGTAAGCGGGAGCCAAAGCGCAATCCACCGGCGGTCGCCCTGGCGATCCCGCTCTAAGAGATAGAGCAGGCAGGCCACCAGGACCAGGGTGTAAAGTTGCGCGCGCACCGGTGAAAATGCGTGGCCCACAAATAGAATTCCGACAGGTGCAAGCATGGCGAATGCCGGCAGAAAATCGGAGTTTCGGGATTTGGCCAGCACAATGCAAAACCATGCCAGAACCGCCGCCAGAGAGTACTTCAACATCAGGAGCCCCAGGCCGCCAAACCAGCGGATCACAAAATATGCGATCACGCCGGCTCCCCATTCGTGATGAACGCTATATGGCACGGTGGGGGTGTAGGCAAAGCGGTCCACGGTGGGGATATGCCCCAAGACTATACTTTCCCGAATCAGAGCCATCTCGTGAAAGACATCGAGATCCACCGTATTCGTCGATATTCGCGCCAGAAACATCAGGAAGAGGGCCAGCCAGACGGCACCCCGAAGTACCCGCCGCTGAAAATCGTACGTGACGGACTGCGTTTGTTTTCCCGATATTATCTGTCCCACGACATCCACCCCGCTCATGTTGAAAGTATAGGCTATTGACCATTGCCGGCCACGACGGAAGACCGGCAGCCGGACTTTCCAGGAATAGACCCGGTAAATACCTTCCCAAACTCTGGAATTGTGAGAAAAAACTTCATTACACTCGTTCAAAAGGTGTAAAAAAAACCATATCATTCACCGGTGTTCACCGGAACCTCCTGACCGGTTTTAGGTAAATAGGCTGGCAGGTAAATTGCAACGCTTGGGCTCTTCCCAGTACCTAAGTTCAAATTGTTTCACCAATCTAAACCGAGAGGTAGCGAATGGAGGGTATTTTCGTGAGTGCTATTGGAGTTACGCCATTTACTACGATCCGAAATTGCTTCCGATGCGGAAAAGAGTTCCAAATCGGTAGCGGAAACAGAATCTGTGCAGCTTGCCGCCGACCAAAGGAGCAGAAAAAGATGGCCCTCAACCCTAACCTGAGTTTCCGGGAAAAACAAGTCGTCAATCTGGTCTGTAAAGCTAAGCTGAATAAGGAAATTGCGTTCGAGCTACACCTCACCGAAGGCACCATTAAAGAGTACTTGAATCGCATATTTCGAAAGCTCGGAGTTTCGAACCGTACCGAGTTGGCCATCTGGGGACTAACCCACCATACTAACCGGGTGGTCAAAGAATGCGTTGCTTGACGTCTCCCCTTAAAATTTACTAAGCGTTTTAGAATGTGTGTCTGGACCGGAATCGTATCGTCGTCGCAGGCCTTCTCGGAGTCGAGGCTTGCGTCCGGGAAAGTCCGTGCCCGATGCGAGATCGAATATGGTACGAGAGATGTATGCGCTCGTTCATCTATTTCCTGGTCTTGAGTTGCCCCGTGGTTTGGGCCCAGAAGAAGACCGTCTTCCTGATCACTGATGCCGAGGGGGTTGGCGGAGTCTGCCGGCAGGACCAGACCGACCCCAAAGATCAGGAGATGCGCCAGCTACTGACCGGTGAAGTGAATGCGGCAGTAGATGGCTTTCTCGCTGGCGGCGCCGATGAGGTGACGGTCTGGGACGGCCACGACGGCAGCCAAACGCTATCCACGTTGACGATTCATCCCAAAGCCAAGCTGGTCATGGGAGCCTTGGGTGTGTCGATGATGATGGATCGTCATTTTTCCGCGGTCGCCTACGTTGGCCAGCACAGCCGGGCGGACGTTCGCGGCGGCATCATGGCACACAGCTACAGTTCCCTGGGCATTCAGAATATGCTCCTGAATGGCAAGCCGGTGGGCGAGATCGACGTCATCGCCGCCATGGCTGGCCACTTCGGAACTCCGGTCATCATGCTCAGCGGCGATCAAGCCGCTGCCACCGAACTCCATGAGATCGTCCCCACCGCCGAACTTGCGGTCGTGAAGGAAGGGATCGGCCGGTATAACTGCATCAGCTTATCGGCCAGCGCCGCACGCGACGCAATCCGGGAGGCTGCGCGGCGCAGCATTTCAAAGATCGGATCCACCAAACCATACACTGTTTCCACCCCCGTGACGTTGCAGGTGGAATACACCACTCGTAACTCCCTCCCCATCGATGCGGGAATACGAACCGGTGCGGAGGTGTTGGACGACCGCACCATACGTTTTAAGGGGAAGGACATCCTGGAGGCCTGGAGTCTCTACCGGTCGCGCTGAACTCTCCGGTAACACCCTCCGACCGTGTTACCTCTCCTTTGAAGCAGGCCGCTGCGCCACAGGCGCAATGCCGCCCTGCCAAGGGCTAAGCGATGGCTTTCTCGATCACCCGCCCCGAGACATCCGTCAGACGGAAGTCACGCCCTTGAACCTTGATGGTCAGGCGCGTGTGGTCCAGCCCCAGCAGCCGCAGCATGGTCGCATGAAAATCATGGATGTCCATGCGGTCGCCCGTGGGCGAGAAACCCAACTCGTCGGTTTCGCCGATGGTCTGTCCCGCCTTCACCCCTCCGCCGGCCATCCATAGGGTGAACGCATCGATGTGGTGATTGCGTCCCGCCTTTCCGGAATCCCTCACCTCGCCCATCGGAGTGCGGCCGAATTCACCGCCCCAGATGATCAGCGTGTTATCCAGCAGGCCGCGCTGCTTCAGGTCCCGGATCAGCGCTGCCGTCGGCTGGTCAATCTCGCGAGTAACCTGATCGAGCGGCTGGCCGAGGTCTGCGTGATGATCCCAATCGGTGTGGTAGAGCTGCACGAAGCGCACGCCGCGCTCCACTAATCGCCGCGCCAGCAGGCAGTTGTTCGCGTAGCTGGCCTTTCCCGGTTCAGCCCCATACATCGCCAGCGTCTCCTTGGACTCCTTACCGAAATCGATCAGCTCGGGGCCGCTGGTTTGCATCTTGTACGCCATCTCATACGACGCGATGCGCGTGGCAATCTCCGAGTCGCCCGATTGCGCCATCTCCGAAAGGTTCAAGTCCCGAATCGCCTGAATGGTTTCCTGTTGCGCCTCAGACGAAATGCCCGCCGGGCTCGAGAGATCCAGAATCGGGTCGCCGCCCGAACGGAAAGGAATACCCTGATAGGCCGTGGGCAGGAATCCGCTGGCCCACAAAGCCGCGCCGCCGCGAGGTCCGCGCGGTCCCGACTGCAGCACCACGAATCCCGGAAGGTCGGTGCACTCGCTGCCGATCCCGTAAGTAATCCAGGAACCCATGCTGGGGCGCCCGAACCGCGTGGAGCCGGTGTTCACAAAACACTTCGCCGGCCCATGATTGAAGTTCTCCGTGGAGACTCCCTTCAGAAATGTAATCTCATCCGAGACTTCCGCGATATGCGGCAGCAGCTCCGATACCCAGGCGCCGCTGCGGCCGTGTTGCTTGAAGGCACGGCTGGTTCCCAGCAGCTTCGGCTTGTCCTTGGTGAATGAGTCCATGAAGGCGAAACGCTTGCCCGCCATCAGCGAATCTGGAACCGGCTGGTGGTTGTACTTTTGCAGTGTCGGTTTGAAATCGTAAAGTTCGAACTGGCTGGGCGCGCCCGCCATGAAAAGGTAGATTACGCTCTTCGCCTTGGCCGGAAAGTGTCCGGGCTTGGCATCCATGGGGCTGGTAGGGGCTTGTTGCGCGAAGAGGCCCTGGTCGCTCAGCAGCGACAGGAGAGCCACCCTTCCGAGACCCACGCCGCAGCGGTTGAAAAAGTGCCGGCGGGTTTCGAATTGCAGCAAAAGGTCTTCCCGATCCATGTGAATTACTCCCGTGTCAGAAAATCGTCCAGGTTCAGCAGCACTCGCGCCACGCCCGTCCAGGCCGCTTCAAGCTGTAGATCGGCGGGCAGCATCGCCGCCAGTTTCGGCGGAGGCGGATTCAGCGGAATACCATCCGGCCCGAACTTCCCGCCTTTGTAGATCAACTCCGTCGCGCGCGCGGGTTTGGTCTTGTATTCGTCCGTCTGGTGCGCTAAAAATCGCTCCAGGCGCTGCTCCTCATCCGGCCTTGGCGCGCGGCCCAGCGCCAGCATGTACGCGTAGCGGATGCGCTCCTTGTTGTCGGGCGGAGCTTCTTTGAGAACTCGGGCGGCCAGCCCTTCGGCGAATTCAAGGAATGTCTCATCGTTGAGCGTGGTCAATGCCTGCAGCGGAGTGTTCGACCGCGTGCGGCGCGTGCATGCTGATGTGGCATCCGGGGCGTCGAAAACCACCAGGCCCGGATACGCGGCCGAGCGCCGGAAGAATGTGTACAGACCGCGGCGATAGCGGTCCGGCCCTGTCGCGGTCGGCCATGCCCCGCTGACCTGGGTCACCGACATGGCGCCCTCCGGAATGGGAGGATAAACGCTGGGCCCGCCTACCGTGGCCGTCAACAGGCTGCTGGCCGCCAGCGCCGAATCGCGAATGATCTCGGCGTCCAGCCGCAGCCGGTTCTGTCTTGCCAGCAGCTTGTTATAAGGATCCACGGCTTCGGTCTCGGGTCTCCGCTTCGAGGACTGCCGGTAGGTCGCGGACGTGACAATCAGCCGGTGGATCGCCTTCTGGCTCCACTGCTGCCGGATGAATTCGCTGGCCAGCCAGTCCAGCAGTTCCGGGTGCGAAGGAGTGGCGCCCTGCTTGCCGAAATCATTTTCCGTCTCGACAATGCCCTTGCCGAAGTAGGCCTGCCAGAAGCGATTGACAGTGACGCGGCTGGTCAGAGGATTCTGTGGATCCACCAGCCACTTCGCCAGGTCCAGCCGCGTATTCGCGCTGGCCGGCAACTGTGGCAGCACGGCTGGGACTGCAGGCTGCACGGTAATACCCTTCCGCGTGAAATCGCCTCCCAGTTGGATATAGCTCTCGCGCGGCTGCGGTAGTTCCTGCATGATGAGCGTGGTGGTAACCTTCGGCTCGCGTGCGCGCAGATCGCGCAGGTTGCGCACGCGCTCGATCAATCCAAGATCTTTCGAGGGATCCTCGTCGCCAGCTTTTCGCGGACGCGCCGCCAGTTCCCTTACGTATGTAACCAGCTCTCTGCTGAGTGCCGCCCACTGCGCGTCAAAGGCCTTCTGTCGCGCGATCTCTTCAGGCGCCGGCACTTTGAGGATGGGCCGGTTGAAGTCGTACCGTTCCGCCTCGCTCGCAATCTCGTCTACATTATTGAAGTAAGCGAAGATCTGATAGAACTCCTTCTGCGAGACCGGGTCAAACTTGTGATCGTGGCAGCGGGCACAGCCCAGCGTCAGCCCCAGAAATGCGGCGCCGGTGGTCGATACCCGGTCCACCACCGCCTCCACGCGGTACTGTTCGAAATCGATGCCGCCTTCGTAGTTGCTGGGCGTATTGCGATGGAAGCCGGTGGCGATCAGTTGATCCACGGTCGGGTTGGGCAGCATGTCGCCGGCGATCTGTTCGATCGCAAACCGGTCGAAAGGCATATCGCGATTCAGCGCATTGATCACCCAGTCGCGGTACTTCCACATCTGGCGCGGGGCATCGATGGTGTAGCCGTCGGAATCGGCGTAGCGCGCCACGTCCAGCCAGTGCCGGCCCCATTGCTCGCCGTACTGCGGCGAAGCCAGCAACCGGTCCACCGCGCGCTCATAGGCATCGGCTCTCGTGTCGGCCACGAACTCGCGAATCTCCTGCGGCGATGGGACCAGGCCGGTAAGATCCAGGCTAACCCTTCGAAGCAATGCTTCCTTGGAAGCTTCGGGCGAAGGCTGCAGATGTTCCTTCTCCAGACGCGCCAGTATGAACTGGTCAATCGGATTCCGCGCCCACGCGGCGTTTCCAACGGCCGGCGGATTCACCCGCTTGACCGGTTGAAACGCCCACCAGTCCGAGCCTTTCGGTTTGGACGCGGTCACCACGTCTTTGGGCCACTCCGCGCCTAGCTCAATCCAGCGCCGTATGCTGGCGATATCGTTCGGCTGGAGCTTCCGGCCCGGCGGCATTTTCAGCTCGCCCGATTGCTCGATGGCACGCACCAGCAGGCTCTCCGCAGGATTTCCGGGCATGATCGCCGCGCCGCGATTGCCGCCCGGCAAGGATGGCATCGCGACTGGTGAGCGCCAGTCCACTGGACCGTGTCGTCTCGTTGTGGCACGGCTGGCAATTGGTCTTCAGGATCCGCTGGCTCTCGGTTGGTTCGGATATCGCAGGCTGCTGCGCCAACAACACCGAAGCCGTGACCAGCAAGGAAGCGGACACGAGGGTACTGTGAAGGACTATGTCCACGCATAACACCTTATCAAATCCAGAAGGCGAGCGGGGCAGGCGGTTTCGCCCGGTAGCGCCGGCAATCTTGTTGCCGGTGGGTTTATTCGGATCCGGCAAACACCGCCAACAAGATTGCCGGCGCTACCGGGAAAGCTCGTTATTGGAGTTTGGGAAAGCCCGCCTAATCCGCCCCTTGTAACCGCAGCCACTTCCCCTGATAGAAATACCAGGTGACTGAAGCCTTTTCCAGAAACGCGTCGTCGATGCCCTGATGGTCAATAGGCGGAGGCTCGGGGCCGCCGTAGGCGCGGTAGTGCCGCATGATGAAGTCGCGGCCAACCGCGGTGATCTCGCGCGAGTACCCAATCTGGTTGCCGTTGAGCCCTTGCAAATATCCCAGGTCTTCGCTGGTGGCGACCGTATCCGGATTGGTGTCGCGATCGCCGCGGAACGCCAGCAGCGCCGTCGAGTTGTTGACCGAACAGAGCACCGCCCAACCAGCTTCTCCCTTAGCAAAGAACTCACCGTGAATCACATTGCGCGGAGCGCCCGGCTTTGCTGTGCCAATCAAGGCCGGCGGCTGAGGCACCCTGCAATTCCTCGCGCGCAGCACTCCGGCCACTATGGCCGGCAACTCAGGGAACGCCTCCACCGGAAGCCGCCTGATCTCGCCCATCGCCGCCTCGGTGCGCCCCTGCCAATCCTTCTGGGCCTGCAACTCCACCTGCCCGGCGCGCGCAGTTTCCTGCCGGTCCAGTTGCGGCAGAATCGCCTGCCGGTCCAGGTTCGGATCAAGAGCCTTGGCACGCAAAAAGTAGCGTTCGGCCAGCTCAGCAGCGCGGGGCTTCGGCGCTCCCATCTGGACCGATCGATTGTACTGGCTCTGCAGCATGTAAGCTGCATTGCCCAGCACCCATACGTTTTTCGAAGCCTCCAACCCGGCTTGCGCCAGCGGTGCCAGAGGCCCGCCCTCCAGAATTGTCAGGGCATAAAAATCCGCCAGCGGACGCAGCGCGAACGGATGGTTCGGGTCGGCTGCGGCAGTGGCTTCCAGATAGCGCAGATACAACCCGGCGTCCAGACCTTGAAAGAACGATGCCGCATTCCAATCCACCGCTGCGTCGCCCGGCTGCGCTTGGGCCGCGGCATGCCACAGATTGACCGCGCGCTGATACTCCACAGGGGTCAACTCGCCCGGAGAGCATCGTGACACAGGCGAGTGCAGAAGCTCGGAGTTCGGGTGATGCTCAATAAGCCAGAGCGCGCTCTGCGCCCGTTTGGCGCGGTCCTCGTCGCGGCCGGTCCGGTCCGCCCGCTGGTAATAGGCCATCAGCTGGAGCCTCGCCCGGAAGTCATTCGGATTGGCGGCAAGCTGCTGTTCGAGGCGGGCCGCATCGACCTCTTCCAGTGCCAGGATGTCGCGCAACGCCTCCGCGTACCCTGGGCTAAATAAAGGATGTGGTGCGGACTGCGCCTGTGCGGCGCGCGGTGCCCCCCCGGTCGCCAGAATCAAGACCACGCCGGCAGCCAGCGCCGCCAATACCGCCATACGGACGCCCATGGACACAGTTTCGCACTTTTTGGGCTCCTCTTGACAACCCACAGGAACGGCAGCTATCTTATCTATACAACCCACAGGAGACAGGATAGTGGAAAGCAAGTCGGATATCCTTCAAGGCACCCTCGACCTGATGGTTTTGAAAACCCTCGACGCCATGGGGCCGCTCCACGGCTACGGCATCGCCCGTCGCATCGAGCAGCTCAGCGAAGAAGCGCTGCTGGTCAACCAGGGGACCATTTATCTCTGCCTCGTACGTCTCGTCCAGAAGGGCTGGATTAAGGCTGAATGGGGCACTTCGGACAATAACCGCAAGGCCAAGTTCTACTCCATTTCGAAAGTCGGCCGAAAACAACTTATTGCCGAAACCGAAAACTGGGAGCGGGTTTCCGGCGTGATCGGAAAACTGCTGCAACTCGGCGCGCGGAGCTAGTCCCATGTTCACTCCCCTCAGGCACATGGTTGCCCGTATACGCGCTCTCTTCGGCGCCTCCGGTCTCGACCGTGATTTCGATGCCGAGTTCGAATCGCACGTCGCCATGCTGGCCGAGGACCATATTCGCCGCGGCATGGCGCCGGACCAGGCCCAACGCACCGCGCGCCTGGCAGTGGGCGGGCTCACACAAATCCGTGAGGCTCATCGCGAAGTTCGAGGCGTCCCGTTCATGGAGACACTGCTCCAGGACCTCGCGTATACATTCCGCACCCTTCGCCGCGAAGCCGCCTTCACCACCTTCGCAATTCTCATCGTCGGACTCGGCATCGGCGCCAGTTCAACCATCTTCAGCGTGGTCAACGCTCTTCTCATTCGCCCCCTCCCGTTCCATGATCCCGGGCGCCTGGTCTGGATCGCCAATTCCGGCAATGAGGGTGACCTGTCGGGCCAGACCGTTCCCGTGGGCCCCTTTGTCGACCTTCGCGAGCACACTCAATCCTTCTCCGATATCGCGGCCTACTTCGCCTTTTACGGAGTGGGTGACAACAAAATGACGGGCGGCGGCGAGCCGGAGCGCCTCAGCGGTGTGCCGGTCTCTGAAAACCTGTTCCGGCTCCTCGGTGTTCAGCCGCACCTCGGCCGCTTGTTCACCGCCGAAGAATGCAAGGCCAACCTTCCCGTTGTCCTGTTGAGTGCCGGCTTTTGGAAGCGGCGCTTTGCATCCGACCCGGGCATCGTCGGCCGCAAGCTCACCTTGAACGATCGGCCCTTCACCGTGGTTGGCGTGATGCCGCCTTCCTTCGATTTCGGCTCGGTCTTCGCTCCCGGTACGCGTATGGATTTGTTCCTTCCCCTTCCCCTCACGCCCGCCGTCGACCGTATGGGGAATACCTTGTCGTTGGTCGGGCGTTTGAAACCCGGCGTCACGGTTCAACAGGCCCAGGCCGAGGCCGGCATTCTGAGCGAACCCATCCGCGTGCGGCATAACCGCGGCGAGTTGCGGTTTCAGGTGAGCCTTTTCGAAGAACATGTGCGCGGCCATCTACGCCCGGCTCTCGTTGTGCTGTCCTGCGCGGTTGGCGTGGTGATGCTGATCGTGTGCGCCAATCTTTCGAATTTGCAGTTGGCCCGCACTGCCGCCAGGCAAAAGGAAATGGCCATCCGGGTCGCGCTCGGAGCCGGGCGCGGCCGCCTGGTTCGGCAGATGCTGACTGAGAGCGTTGCGTTGTCCTGCTCCGGCGCGTCGCTGGGTCTCATCCTCGCCGTCGCCGGAACGCGCGTGCTGGCGCATTTGGATGCCATTAGCATTCCACTGCGGGAAAGCGTTCACGTCGACGTGGGCGCGCTCGCTTTCACGCTGCTCATTGCTGTCCTGACCGGACTGGTCTTCGGTCTGGTCCCGGCCTTTCAAGTTCCCGCCCGCGCCATTCACGGCTCCTTAAAGGATGCCAATCGCGGCTCGACCGAAAGCGCCCGCCACAACTGGATTCGCGCCACCCTGGTTGTCTCTGAGATTGCTTTCGCCTGCGTTCTCCTCGTCAGCGCCGGGTTGCTGATTCGAAGCTTCCTGCGGATTCTCGACGTCAATCTGGGGTTCCGTCCGGAACGCGCTGCGGCGCTCAGGATCGATCCCAGCTCCCAATACTCTACGCAGGCGAAGCGTAACGCTTATTTCGATGAGGTGCTTCGCCTGGTGAAATCCGTGCCGGGCATGGAAGCCGCGGGCTTGACCGACGTGCTGCCTCTCGGTCATAACCGGAGTTGGAGCGCCGGCGCTAAAGACCAGGTGTATTCGAAGGGTCATCCGCCGCCCGATGCCTTCGTCCGCATCGTGAGCGATGGCTATCTGAAAGCCATGGGGATTCCTTTGCGTGCCGGGCGCGATCTGACGGAACGCGACACGGCATCCAGCAAACCCGTGATCCTGATCAACGAAACCCTGGCGCGCGCTCTCTGGCCCGGACGCGATCCCATTGGACAAACCGTCCAGTACGTCGATGTCGAGCGCCAGGTCGTCGGCGTCGTAGGCGATGTGCGGCATCTCGCCGTGGAGCAGGGATCGGGTTCGGAAATGTACCTGCCCATCCGCCAAACCAACGACTATTCATCGGTGGACCTGGTGGTTCGGACCATCCTGCCTCCCGACGGTCTTGCCCCCGCGGTTCGCGCCGCCCTCAAGCCCATTGAGCCGTACCTGCCCGGAAACGAATTTCGAACCCTGCAGCAGCTTGTGGACAAATCGGTCTCACCCCGGCGCTTTGTCGTGTTTCTGCTGGCAGGTTTTGCAGCCTTTGCCCTGGTGCTGGCTTCCCTTGGAATCTACGGCGTCATCGGATATTCGGTCAATCAGCGAACTCAGGAAATCGGCATTCGCATGGCGCTCGGAGCCTCCGCCCGAGACCTGCAGGCCCGCATCATTCTCCAGACTCTCGGCTTGGCCGCGATAGGAATGTTGATCGGGGTAGCCGGCTCCTGGCTGGTGACACGGGCGCTGAGCAGTATGCTGTTCGGAGTAACCGGAACCGATCCCGTCACGTTCCTGGCGATGTCGGTCATTCTGACCGTGGTGGCCGCCACCGCCGGTTACCTCCCGGCGCGCCGCGCCTCGCGCATCGACCCAATGATCGCCCTGCGGGCAAATTAGCGAAATTGGCTTCGTTCCGCACCCGTGGAGCGGGCTTTAGCCTGCCATGTCGGCATTTGATGCCGACACAGCTAAACGTTCAACCCTTTTCTGCACCCGCTCAACCGCCCTCCGCATCCATTAACTGGGTAATCTTGACTATAAAGTATAGATTAGCTAGCCTAGTATCAGACCAACAGTTTAGGAGCATACCCGGTGAGTGAATCCACCAACACCATCGAGACCTTTGCGAATCAGGAATATAAGTGGGGATTCGTAACCGACATCGAAGCCGATGCCATCCCCCGCGGCCTGAGCGAAGACGTCGTTCGACTGATTTCCGCCAAGAAGAATGAGCCCGAATGGCTGCTGGAATGGCGCCTCAAGGCCTATCGCCACTGGCTTACCCTGACCGAGCCAACGTGGGCAAACGTACATTATCCGAAGATCGACTACAACGACATCATTTATTACTCTTCGCCCAAGTCCAAAAAAGACGGCCCCAAGAGCCTGGACGAAGTCGACCCGGAACTTCTCAAGACCTACGAAAAGCTCGGTATCCCTCTGGCGGAACGGGCGATCCTGGCAGGGGTAGCGGTGGATGCGGTCTTCGACAGCGTCTCCGTGGCCACCACTTTTAAGGCCAAGTTGAAGGCCCAAGGCATCATTTTCGGCTCCTTCTCCGAAGCTGTTCAGGAACATCCTGACCTGGTGCGCAAATACCTCGGCTCGGTGGTGCCCACTTCGGACAACTTCTTCGCGGCCCTGAACTCGGCAGTTTTCAGCGACGGATCCTTCTGCTATGTGCCCAAGGGGGTGCGCTGCCCCATGGAGCTGTCAACCTATTTCCGCATCAACGCCAAGGACACCGGCCAGTTCGAACGCACCCTGATCATTGCCGATGAAGGCGCGTATGTGAGCTATCTGGAAGGCTGCACGGCCCCCATGCGCGACACCAACCAATTGCACGCGGCGGTGGTGGAGCTGGTGGCGCTCGATAACGCCCAGATCAAATATTCCACGGTGCAGAACTGGTATCCGGGCGACAAAGAAGGCAAGGGCGGAATCTACAACTTCGTCACCAAGCGCGGCGCTTGCCGCGGCGTGAATTCCAAGATTTCGTGGACGCAGGTGGAAACCGGCTCGGCCATTACCTGGAAATACCCGAGCTGCCTGCTGATCGGCGACAACTCCGTGGGCGAGTTTTATTCGGTGGCGCTGACCAACAACTATCAGCAGGCCGACACCGGCACCAAGATGATCCACATCGGCAAGAACACCACCTCCACCATCGTCTCCAAGGGCATCTCGGCCGGGCATGGGCAGAACACGTACCGCGGCGGCGTGAAGATTCTGAAATCGGCGGCCGGGGCGCGCAATTATTCGCAGTGCGATTCGCTGCTGCTGGGCGACAAGTGCGGCGCGCACACATTCCCGTACCTGGAAGTGAAGAATACCTCTTCGCAGGTGGAGCACGAAGCCTCCACTTCGAAGATCGGCGAAGACCAGATTTTCTACTGCCGGCAGCGCGGCATCTCCACCGAAGACGCGGTCTCCATGATCGTGCACGGTTTCTGCAAGGAAGTTTTCCGCGAACTGCCCATGGAATTCGCGGTGGAAGCGCAGAAGCTGCTGGGAGTCAGTCTGGAAGGAAGCGTAGGGTAGCGTTCGTTCGTGGAGCAGACTCCCAGTCTGCCATGTCCGGATTCAATCCGGACACTACTCGTTTTGGAATAAATAATGGCACTACTCGAAATCAAAGATCTGCACGCCAAAGTTGGCGATCGTGAAATTCTGAAGGGCATCGACCTCACCGTCAATCCCGGTGAAGTGCATGCCATCATGGGGCCCAACGGCTCCGGCAAAAGCACGCTGGCGCAGGTGCTGGCGGGGCGCGAACTGTATGCGGTCACGGCCGGCCAGGTGATCTATAACGGCAAAGACCTGCTCGAAATGTCGCCTGAGGATCGCGCGCGCGAGGGCATATTCCTGGCGTTCCAGTACCCCGTGGAGATTCCCGGCGTCAGCAATATGTATTTCCTGAAGGCCGCGCTCAACACCATCCGCAAGCACCAGGGCCTGGAAGAATACGACGCCATGGATTTCCTGAACCTGGTTCGGGAAAAAATGAAGCTGATGGAGATGGACCAGGCCTTGTTGAACCGCCCCGTCAACACCGGCTTTTCGGGCGGCGAGAAAAAGCGCAACGAGATTTTTCAAATGGCGGTGCTTGAGCCGAAGCTGGCGATTCTGGATGAGACCGATTCGGGCCTCGATATCGACGCGCTGCGCACTGTCGCAGGCGGCGTGAATGCGCTGCGCGACCCCGACCGCTCCATGATTGTGGTGACGCACTATCAGCGGCTGCTCAACTACATCGTGCCCGATTTTGTGCACGTGCTGTCCCAGGGCAGGATCGTGAAATCCGGCGGCAAGGAACTGGCGCTGCAACTGGAAGAGAGCGGCTACGCCGGCCTCGGCATTGAAGACGAGGAGGAGGCGGTCACAAAGGTATGACGGCCGTTTCGGAACAGACCGGGTATTGGCTGGCTGACTTTACCAAGCAGCCGGCCACCGAACCGTGGATCCAGCAATTGCGCGACGCCGCGTTTCAGCGGTTCGCGGAACTAGGCTTTCCGACCACGCATGACGAAGAGTGGCGTTTCACGAATGTGGCGCCGATCGCCCGCACCGGTTTTCGGGTTGCGGCCGCGAACCTCGTCCTCCGCATTCCGAACGGCGTCCGGCAGCTAAAGCCGAACGACGCCAAGCCGCATCTCGCTCAGCACGCCGCCTTCGGCCAGAATGCTTTCGTGGCCCTCAATACCGCTTTCCTGAATCAGATCACGGTGCTGCAAATCCCTCGCGGCGCCGTCATTGAAGAGCCCATCGAAATCACCTGCGAAGTTCCGGAACAGCCGGACCGCGTGGCAGTCCACCCGCGTATTCTCATTCTGGTCGGCGCCGATGCTCACTGCACCATCGTCGAGACCTACAAGGGCCAGGGCGCTTACTTCACCAATGCCGTAACCGAAATCGTGGCCGGAGACGCCTCGGTGGTGGACCATTACAAGGTGCAACTGGAAAGCCGCGAAGCCTTCCACGTCGCTACCATGCAGGTCACTCTCGGCCGCAGCACCAACTTTTCCTCGCACTCGATTTCGCTGGGCGGCGCGCTGGTCCGCAATGACGCCAACGCCGTGCTCTCCGAAGGCACCGAGGCCACGCTCAACGGCCTCTACCTGGTCAACGGCACGCAGCACGTGGACAATCACACGGTCATCGACCACGCCAAACCGCACGGCGCCAGCCACGAAGTCTACAAGGGCATTCTGGACGGCAAGGCGAACGCCGTGTTCAACGGCCGCATCATCGTTCGCAAAGACGCGCAGAAGACCGACTCCAAGCAGACCAATAAGAATCTGGTTCTGTCCGACGACGCCGTCATCGACACCAAGCCGGAATTGCAGATTCTCGCCGACGACGTGCGCTGCACTCACGGCGCCACCATCGGCCAGTTGGATGCGGAATCCATGTTCTACCTGCAATCGCGCGGTATCGGCAAGCAGTGAGGCACGCAGCCTGCTGACCTATGCCTTCGCGCAGGACATTATCGACCGCATCAAAGTTCCGTCGCTGAAGGAATCGCTGGAACGGATTTTATTCGAGAAATTCCATGAGCACGCTCAGTAGTCAAGTCGCAGCCGCTTTCGACGTGGAGAAGATCCGGGAAGATTTCCCGGTTCTGAAGCAGACCATCCACGGCAAGCCGCTGGTGTATCTGGATTCCGCTGCTACGGCCCAGAAGCCGTTCGCCGTGATCGACGCCATCCGCAAATTCCACGAAGTGGATTGCGCCAACATTCACCGCGGCGTACATGAACTGAGCCAGCGCTCCACCGCCGCCTACGAGGAAACCCGCGCCAAGGCCAAGCACTTCCTGAATTCGCGCACCAAGAACGAGCTGATTTTCGTCCGCGGCACCACCGAAGGCATCAACCTGGTTTCAAGCACCTGGGGCCGCACGAATGTCAAGGCCGGCGACGAGATCATTATCTCGGCCATGGAGCACCACTCCAACATCGTTCCCTGGCAGATGCTGTGCGAGGAAAAGGGCGCGACGCTGCGCGTGATCCCCATGAACGACCGCGGCGAACTGCTGATGGAAGAGTACGAAAAGCTGCTCGGTCCGCGTACCCGCATGGTGGCCGTGACCCACGTTTCGAATGCCCTGGGAACCATCAACCCGGTCCGCCAGATCATCGAGATGGCCCACCGCGCCGGCGCCCTCGCGCTGATCGACGGCGCGCAGGCCGTTCCGCACATCAAGGTGGACGTGCAGGCGCTCGATGCCGATTTCTACACGTTCTCCGGACACAAATTAATCGGGCCCACCGGTATCGGCATTCTGTACGGCAAGAGCAAGCTGCTTGAATGACATGCCGCCTTACCAGGGCGGCGGCGACATGATCCTGCACGGTCACGTTCGAGAAGACCACCTACAACGATCTGCCCTACAAGTTCGAAGCCGGCACGCCCAATATCGCGGGCGGCATCGGGCTGGGCGCGGCTTTCGATTACATAGGCCACATCGGCATCGACCAGATCGCGGCTTACGAGCACGAACTGTTGGTCTACGGTACGGAAGCGCTGTCGCAAATTCCCGGCCTGCGCTTGATCGGCACGGCGCGCGAGAAGGCTTCGGTGCTTTCGTTCGTGATCGAAGGCATTCACCCGCACGATATCGGCACCGTGCTCGACAGGCAGGGCATCGCGGTGCGCACCGGCCATCATTGCGCGCAGCCGGTAATGGATTGGTTCAACGTGCCGGCCACCACGCGCGCATCGCTGGCGTTTTACAACACTACGGCCGAGATCGACGCACTGGTCGCGGGTCTCAAAAAAGTGAAGGAGATTTTCTCCTGATGGTTGACGATCTTTACCAGGAAACTATCCTGGACCACAGCAAGCGTCCGCGGAACTGTCACGTCATGGACGACGCCAACCGCCAGGCGGAGGGCTACAACCCTCTGTGCGGCGACAAGCTGAAGCTGTTCCTGAAGGTGGAAGGCGACGTGGTGAAGGACGTAAGCTTCGTTGGCTCGGGCTGCGCCATTTCCACGGCCTCGGCGTCCCTGATGACCGAGAGTTTGAAGGGCAAGACCCGCGACGAAGCACTCCGGCTGCTGGACAAATTTCATGAGCTGTTGACTACCGACACCGCCGTGAATCAAGGACTTGGGCAAGCTGGTTGTCTTTTGCGGCGTGCGCGATTACCCCGCGCGCGTGAAGTGCGCCACGCTGGCCTGGCACACGCTGAAATCCGCCCTGAACAATGTACCGGGCCTGTTGTCATATCAGACGAAACAGTCACCACCGAATGAGCCTCAAAGATAAAGTTATGGCCGCGCTGAAGACGGTCTTTGACCCGGAGATGCCGGTCAACATCTACGAGCTCGGCCTGATTTATGATGTCACCGTGGACGACGCCGGACTGGTCGCGATCCGTATGACGCTGACCGCGCCCAACTGCCCGGTGGCGGGAACGCTGCCCGGCGACGTGGAGCGCGCGGTTCGCGCAGTTCCCGGCGTGAGCGACGTCAAGCTGGAACTGACGTTCGATCCGCCGTGGACCAAAGACCGGATGTCGGAAGCCGCCAAGCTGACACTCGGCATTGAAGACATCATTCCCATTGCCAGGTTGAAGAGATGAGGTTGCGCCGATGAAACTGAGCGCCAATGAAGAATACGGCCTGCGCTGCCTGGTCCGCATCGGCTATGCCGGAGAAGGCGGCAGTCTCACAATTCCCGAAATCAGCCAGGCCGAGGGTGTCTCGCCGGCCTATGCCGCCAAGATTCTGCGCGTGCTGCGCAAAGGCGGTTTCGTGAAGGCGGCGCGCGGCAAGGACGGCGGCTACACGCTGGCGCGGCCGGCGCAGTCGATCTCGATCGGCGACGTGATGGATGTGCTGGGCGGCCGCATTTTCGAAAGCAATTTCTGCGACAGCCATGCCGGCCAGGCAGCCATCTGCACGCGCTCGGTGGATTGCTCCGTCAGGTCGCTCTGGCGGGCCATTCAGGTGGCGGTTGACCAGGTTCTCAGCAAGGCCACTTTGCGTGATTTGTTACAAAACGAAGAGGAGATGAACTCCTGGATCAAGTCCATCCCGGGAGCCAATGGTTTGACTTCGATTCAGTGACGCTAGTTTGGCTGGCGTTGATTTAACCCAGGGGCTTGACTCTGCCGTTATAATGTATCCAGATGCTTTTCAACCTCCCGCGCCTGCGGGTTGTCGAAGCTTCGAATCTCTGCCAACAGAGCGGTAATTCCTGTCGTTGTTTTTCCCTGGCTTTTTTCCCGCATGGAGGTATCCAACACCCACTTGATGAAATCTAGCGTGCGTATCAACCGAGGCGTTGAAAGCCTCTTCGGCACTCGCGATGAGAATATCCGGTTGCTCGAATCCGGATTGGGCGTCCACACTCAACTGGTCGACAACAGCCTGGAAATCGAAGGCGAAGCTCAGAACGTCTCCCGCGCCGAAAGTATCCTGGAAGATTACAACACGCTGGTCCGCGAGGGCCACGTCTTCAACAACGGCGATCTCAACAGCTACCTGCGCGTGGTCACGATCGATCCGGAAGTGTCTCTGCGGGCGCTGGTGCACAGCGGCAAGCAGCGCAACTTCGGCAAGAAGATGCTGGCGCCGAAATCCGTCAACCAGCGGCGTTACCTGGAGGCCATCGAGCGCAATGACCTGGTGTTCGGCATCGGCCCCGCCGGCACCGGCAAGACGTATCTCGCGGTCGCCATGGCCGTCTCCGCGCTGATCAACAAGCAGGTCTCGCGCATCATTCTGACGCGCCCCGCCGTGGAAGCCGGCGAGCGCCTGGGCTTTCTGCCGGGAACGCTGCAGGAGAAAGTCGATCCGTACCTGCGCCCTCTGTATGACGCGCTCTACGACATGATCGAAAGCGATCGCGTGGAGAAACTGCTGGAGCGAAATGTGATCGAAGTGGCTCCTATCGCCTTCATGCGCGGACGCACGCTCAGTGACAGTTTCATCATTCTGGACGAGGCGCAGAACAGCACGCCGGAACAGATGAAGATGGTGCTCACGCGCCAGGGCTTCAACTCCAAAATGGTGGTGAACGGCGATGTCACTCAGATCGATCTGCCCAACGGCCGCCGCAGCGGCCTGATCGATGCCATCGAAGTGCTCAAGGGCGTGGAAGGCATCAGCTTCGTGCAGTTCGACGATAAGGATGTGGTGCGCCACACGCTGGTGCAGCGCATCGTTCGGGCCTACGAACGCTACAACGAGGCCATCGGCGCCGGCCGGCAGTTCTCGCTGAAACTCGCCGACCCTGCCCCCGAAAATGGATCCGCCCGTTGCACCGCCAGAGGCCGAAGCCCCCGTCATTGAGACGGCTCCGCAGGCCTGAGCATCCGCCATGTCCTCCCCCGAAGGCAGTACGGTTACGTTCCGGCGCGTTCCCGCAGGTTTGCGGCGCGGGCCAATTGAAAGCTTCGCGCGAAAACTCCAAACCGAAGCAGCCAACGGCCGGGCCTTCGATTGCCTGATCACCGGCGACGCCGAATTGCGCCGATTGAATCGCGAATTCCGCGGTAAGGACTACGCCACGGACGTGCTGTCGTTCCCGGCCGTTACCGCCGCCCCGCGCCCCGCGGCCCCCAGTTAGGCGACATCGCAATCTCTCTGCCGCGCGCCCGCGCCCAGGCCCGCGAATTCGGCCACAAGCCCGAACAGGAAATCCAGATCCTGATGCTTCACGGCGTCCTGCACCTGCTGGGCATGGATCACGAAACCGACCGCGGCCGGATGGCTCGCGCCGAAAAGCGCTGGCGCGCCCGTCTGGGCCTGCCCATCGGACTTATCGAACGGGTGCAGTCATGATTCTGGCGGTCGTCTTCGCCACCCTCATCACCATTCCCGCTGCTGGGCCTGGTTACCTTCGTTCAATTGCTCTACCTCGAAAGTCTGCGTTTGCGAACGCGCGATCTGCCTTCCCTCAAGTTCTTCAAGGATACGCTCGAAGACAAAATCGGCATGAAGACCGAAGACGGCGCCGGCGCCTTTTCTCTGATCAAGCACACGCTCATGGGCCTGCTGGGCATCCTGTACTTCGCCTGGTTCGCCGATGACGCCGTCTGGCACGCAGCCATCTTCTGGCAGGCCGTGCTGGCCACCTGGCTCACTATGATCGCCGTCTCCTACGCGCTCCCGCAACTCCTGTACCGCCGCACCACGGCGCAATGGCTGCTGCCGCTGGCTCCCTTCTTGCGCGGCCTCGCGTGGCTGGCGCGTCCGTGCGTCGCGCTGCTCAGCTTTTTCCAATCCCTGATCGAACTGGCCGACGAGGCCGGCGCTTCGGAAGACGCCCCCACTCCCGCCGAAAACATCGAAGCGCTCATTTCGGCGGGCACCGAAGAGGGGCTCATCGAAGAGGAAGACCGCAAGCTGATCCAATCGGTGGTCGAGTTCGGCGACAAAGTGGTGCGTGAGGTCATGACGCCGCGGCCCAATATTGTCGCCATCTCCGGCGATTCCAGCCTCGAACAACTCCGCCAGCTGGTGATCACTGAGCAATACTCGCGAATCCCCGTGTATGAGCAGAACATCGACCAGGTCGTCGGTTTCGTGCATGTGCGCGACATGTTCGAACTGGAAGAGTCGAACCGCGAAAACCGCACCGTGCGGGAACTGATGCGCCCCATCAAGCTGGTGCCGGAAACCAAACCGGTCAGCGATCTGATGCGCCAGATGCAGCAGGAAAACAGCCATCTGGTGATCGTGGTGGACGAATACGGCAACACGGCCGGACTGGCCAGCATGGAAGACCTGCTTGAGGTCATCATCGGCGAGATTCGCGATGAGCACGAGCCGGATAGCGACGTCACCGAGGACGGCCATGGCGGTTACATCGTCTCCGGAAGTTTTGACCTGGACCGCATCGCCGATCTCTTCTCCTCCTTCCACCGTGAAGACGACATCGAATCCACCACCGTCGGAGGCCTGGTCAGCGAATGGCTCGGCCGCGTGCCCAAGCCCGGGGAAGTTGTGGAGCGCGACGGTATCCGCGTGGAAGTGCTGGTCAGCGATGAGTTGCGCGTGGGCCAGGTTCGCATTAGTAAGTCCGCATCGGTAGGCGTCAAACCCTCATAGTCCAATGAACAAGACCTTTAAATCCGGTTTCGTCTCTTTGATCGGACGTCCGAATGCCGGAAAGTCCACTCTGTTGAACGCCCTGGTCGGGCAGAAAGTGGCCATCGTCGCCGACAAGCCGCAGACCACCCGCACCTCCATTCAGGGCGTAGTCACGCTGCCGGAGGCGCAGATTATTTTCGTCGATACGCCCGGCATCCACAAGGCCAATTCGCAGCTCAACAAGCGGCTGATGGATACCGTGCGCAACTCGCTTGAGGAGCGCGACCTGCTGCTGTTCGTGGCCGATGCCGCCCGCAAATTCGGCGAGGACGATCGCCGCGCCATCGATATTTCCCGCCGCACCGAAACGCCCATCGTCCTGGTGCTCAATAAAGTCGACCTGCTGAAAGACAAGGCCGCCCTGCTGCCGCTCATCGAAGAGTACCGGGCGGTCTACCAATTCGCCGACTATGTCCCCGTCTCCGCAATCAAGAAGACCGGCCTGGACGAATTGCGCGCCGTGATTCTGCAGCGCCTGCCCGAAGGCCCGGCTTATTTCCCGGAGGATTACGTCACCGATCAGCCGGAGCGATTCCTGGCGGCCGAACTGATCCGCGAAAAGGTGCTGCTGGCTACCCGCCAGGAGGTTCCGCACTCCGTAGCGGTGATGGTGGACAAGTGGGAGCGAGACGCCCAAGATCACGCGCATCTATGCCACCATCCGGGTCGAGCGCGATGGGCAGAAGGCCATCGTGATCGGAACCAGGGGCGCCATGCTGAAACAGATCGGCACCCTGGCCCGCCACGAAATGGAAAAACTTTTCGGGGTCAAGATCTATCTGGATCTGCATGTGCGCGTGGAACCGGGCTGGCGGGAAAAGCGCGCCTTTCTCAACACGCTGGACTGGCGTACAATGGCCGTTGAAGATGATTTCTAAAATCTGCATGGTGCTTTTGGCTGGTTTCGCGCTGCTGGCCGTATGCCTGGCGAAGGACCCGCCCCCGATTACCGACGACAGCATCACCGACCAGGTCATGATCAAACTGGCCAGCGACCCGGTGGTGAAGGGTGGCGGGCTGAAGGTGGATGTCAAGCAGGGCGTGGTGACGCTCTCCGGCGCTGTGGAACTGCCCCAACAAAAGGAGAAAGCCGAGAAGGTGGCCAAGAAGGTGAAGGGGGTCAAGCAGGTGGTGAATAACCTCGAGATCAAGACTCACCCGGTCAAATGAGTTTAGCCTCTCGAACCTGCATCGCCGCCTCCATCTTCACGGTTTGGGTTTTCGCGCAGGATTTTTCCGAGGTCAGGTTTGACAAACTGGCGCAGACTTACCGCTTTCCGGAAGGTCCCGCCTGGTCCAAGGAAGGCTATCTCGTCTTCAGCGATATACCGAGCGACCGGCTGATGAAATGGGTGCCCGGTCACGACATCGAAGTGTTTCGCACCGATGCCCACGGCCCCAGCGGCAATGCCTTCGATGGTGAAGGCCGGCTTTATACTTGCGAAACCCGCGCGCGCCGCGTGACCCGCACGGACAAGAAGGGCGCCATCGATGTGCTGGCCGAAAAGTGGGATGGCAAGCGGTTCAATGCGCCCAGCCATATCGCGGTGAGCAAGAACGGGAACGCCTACTTCACCGATCCGGCATTCGGCGCGCAGCAGGATCACCGCGAACTGGATTTCTACGGCGTCTATCATATTTCGCCGAAGGGCGCGGTTACGCTGGTGGCCAAACCGGCGGGGCGGCCCAACGGCATCGCGCTTTCGCCCAACGGCCGCACGCTGTATGTCGCCAATTCGGATGAACGCAACGTGCGCGCCTATGACCTGGACAAGAACGGCGAGGCTTCCGGTGAGCGTGTGCTGATTCCCAAGATCGAAGGCGTGCCCGGCGGCATTGGTGTGGATGAAAAGGGCAATCTCTACATCGCCATCAAGGGGATTGCGGTTTATAGCGCGGAGGGCAAGCCGATCCACGTAATCGAAATGCACGACGCGGCATCCGATTGCGCGTTTGGCGAAGTTGACAGCAAGTCGCTGATCATCACTGCGCGCGGCGTGGTCTATCGCGCCCGCATGGACGGCAAGGGAGCGAATTGATGTGGGCGACGACCGCCGATATCCCAAACGTCCGCTGGTCGGCGTCGGCGCGATCCTGCTGAACCGCGATCGCATCCTGATGGCGCAGCGCGGCAAAGAGCCGCTGAAAGGCTGGTGGTCGCTGCCCGGCGGCGCGCTCGAAACCGGCGAAAGCCTCGCCGATGGTGTGCGCCGCGAAGTCCTGGAAGAAACCGGGCTCGAAATCCAGCCCTTGGGTGTGCTCGAAATCTTCGAGCGCATCATGCGCGATTCAGACGGCGCAACCGAGTATCACTATGTACTGATTGACTACGTTTGCCGGATCACCGGCGGAACGCTTTGTGCCGGCGATGACGTATGCCGCGTCGAATGGGTGCGCCAGCAGCGATCTGGTCAAACTGCAAATTACCGAAGGCACGCTCGGAGTTATTGAAAAAGCTTTCCGCGAACGCCGAAAATTCAAAAAGAGCCGCGACCCTAAGGGAGCGTCTTTTCTGTGAAGACCAGTTCCACAGCAGTCCTCGAATTCGAACCGCTGCGGCAGTTGTTGGGCCGCTATGTGGCCAGCCCGCTTGGCCGTCGCGAGTTGGACAAACTGCAGCCGCACGCCGACCGCGCCCGCCTCACTGAGGATCTTGCCGAGGCGGAAGAGGCTATGGCATACCTGAATCTGGCCACGCGGCCCCAGCCCGCCGCGCGCGGCGCCGCCATCCGCATCGAATTCGGCGGAGTGCCGGACGTGGAGCAGGCCGTCCAGAAACTGCGCATCGAAGGCGCTGGTCTTGAGCCCAAAGAAATCTTCGAGTTGTTCGCCCTGCTCGACATCGCCGCCGACGCCAAGTCGAACCTGACGTCCGCCGCCGAGCGCTTTCCCCGGCTCGGCCGCCGCGCCCAAACCATCGGCGATTTTCGCGCGCTTCTGCGGGAACTCGACGGCAAGATCCTGCCCGATGGCAGCGTGGCCGACCACGCCAGCGTCGCGCTTAACCGCCTGCGCCGCGACATCGAACGCCAGAAGAAGGCCATTCAGGAATCGCTCGACCGCTTCCTGCGCGCGCATCGCGAGGAAGGCGTGCTCCAGGAGGAGTTCGTCACCATCCGCAATGAGCGCTTTGTAATTCCGGTGATTGCGGGCCAGCGCCGCAAGATCGATGGCGTAATCCACGGCGCCAGCTCCAGCGGCCACACGCTTTTCGTTGAGCCGCTCGAAACCATCCACCTGAACAATGAACTGGTGCGGCTCACCGAGGAAGAGGCGCGCGAAGTCCATCGCATCCTGCTCGAGATGACGGACCGCCTGCGGGCTTACGGCGATTCCATCCGCCAGACCCTGGTCACCATGGCGGAGCTGGATTTGATCTTCGCCAAGGCCCGGTTCGCCAATGATTTCGGGTGTGTCATCCCGCGCTTCGGCAACCGGCTGGTGCTGAAGGACGCGCGCCATCCCCTGCTGCATGATGTGCTGCGCCGCCGTCACAAAACCGTGGTGCCCATCAGCCTGGAGTTGACCCAGGATCGGCGCACGCTGCTCATCAGCGGACCCAATACCGGCGGCAAGACAGTCACGCTCAAGACCGTCGGCCTGCTCAGCCTGATGGCGCAATCGGGCTTGCCTGTACCCGCCGCCGAGGCCGAGTTCCCGATTTTTGAGCAGGTGCTGGCGGATATCGGCGACTATCAGTCCATCCAGGAAAATCTCAGCACCTTCTCGGCGCACGTTTCCAATATCCGCGAGATGGCGCTCGACGTGACACCCGACTCGCTGGTGCTTCTGGACGAACTCGGCGCCGCCACCGATCCCGAGGAAGGCGGCGCGCTGGGCGTGGCAATCGTGGAGCACTTTCGAGCCGCCGGAGCTTTCACGCTGGTTTCCACGCACCTGATGGCGCTCAAAATCTACGGCGCCGGAACCGAAGGCGTGGTCAATGGATCAATGGGCTTCGATGAAGAGACGTTCGAGCCAACGTACCTTCTTCGCCTGGGGCTTCCGGGTAAATCGGCGGGCCTCGAAATTGCCACGCGGCTAGGCATGCCCGAGGACATCATGCGCCGCGCGCGCCTCTCTATGAGCGACCGCGAGCGCGACGTCACGCGATTCCTTAGCGAACTGCACCACCGCATCGAGGAGACGCAGACGCTCGAGCAAAGCTTGCGCGACAAACTGGCGGAGCTCGAAAAGCGCGAAAAGGAAATCGCGCGCGAGTGGGAAAAACGCGAGACCGCAAAGTTGAAAGAACTGGAGCGCCGCACCGATCAGGCCCTGGCCCGCTTCGAGGAGCAGGCGCAGGAAGCCATCGGAAAAATGAGCCAGACTTCCGACCGCCGCAAAGCCGAGCAGGACGCCCAGCGCCGCGTCTCCAAGGCCAAGCGCGAATTGCGCGAAGACTTCCAGACCACCGTCTTGTCCACCCAGGACGATTCGCGCCAGGGCAATATCCAGCCGCTGCGTATCGAGGAAGGCGCGCGCGTGCGTCTCCGCGATGTGCGCGACCCGGCGCGCGTGCGGCGCAAGCTGGGCAACGGCCGCCTGGAAGTGGAAGCCGGCTTCATGAAGATGCAGGTCTCGATCGACGATGTGATCGAAGTGCTGCCCGAGACCGGCGCTCCTGCCGGCAAGCTGCCTCACAACGTCAGCTACAAACCGGCGCCCGAACTGACCCCGGTGCATCAGGAGATCAACGTGATCGGCCAGCGCGCGGAAGAAGCCCGGGACGCCGTTGACGAATTCCTGGACCGCGCCGTCATGGCCACCGCCAGCCGCGTCCGCATCGTGCACGGCCACGGCATGGGAATCCTCAAGAAGATGATTGCGGATTTGTTGAGCCGCCACCCGCACGTGGCCAAGTTCTACCCGGCCCCACAGCAGGAGGGCGGCGCCGGCGCCACCATCGCGGAACTGCGCGAGTAGTCTTAATCCGAAGCCGCTACAATCCCGCCAGCACTGCTTCCGCGTGCCCCTGGGCCTTCACCTTGGCATAGATCTTCTCAATCTTGCCGTCCGGCCCAATCACGAAGGTGGTGCGCTCAACGCCCATCACCTTCTTGCCGTACATGTTCTTTTCCTTCCACACGCCATAGGCTTCGACCGCGGCCTTGTCTTCATCCGCCAGCAGCGTAAACGGCAGATCGTACTTTTCCTTGAACTTGGCCTGCGCCGTGGGCTTGTCCGGAGACACACCCACCACCGCCACGCCTTTCTTCGCGAATGCCTTAATGCCGTCGCGAAACTCGCAGGCCTCCACCGTGCAGCCCGGCGTGTCGGCCCGCGGATAGAAGTAGAGCACCACGCGCTTGCCCTTCATGTCCGACAGCCGGAAATCTTCGCCGGTGTCGGTGTGAACGCGAATATCGGGAGCCTTATCGCCAACCTTCAACATAGAATCACCCCATGAATCCCGTTGATCAACCCAGTTTCTGTTTGAACAAATCCGTCACCACCGCCACATTGGCCTGGCCGCGCGTGGCCTTCATCGCCTGACCCACCAGGAAGTTGATCACGGTGGTCTTGCCGCCCTTGTACTGCTCCACCTGCTTCGGGTTGTTGGCAATCACGTCCGCGATAATCTTTTCCAGGGCGCCGGTGTCGCTGATCTGCTTCAGCCCTTCGCGTTCCATGATCGCGGAGGCGGCCTCGCCGGTGGAAAACATTTTCGGAAAAATCTCCTTCGCCAGTTTGCCGGAAAGTTCGCCGCTGCCGATCTGCTTCACCAGTTCGCCCAGGCTTTGGGCCGTAACCGGCGAGTCCGCGATCTCCTTGCCCTCGGCCTTGAGCGCACCCATCAGGTCGCCCATCACCCAGTTGGCCGCGGTCTTCGCATTCCCGGAAACGCGCGCCGCGGTTTCGAAATACTCGGCTATCGCCCGCGTGGCCGTAAGCAGCTCGGCATCGTATTCGGATAGCCCGTACTCCCCTACAAACCGCGCCCGTTTGCGGGACGGCAACTCCGGCATGGTGGCCGCCACCTGGCCCAGCCATTCTTCGCCGACCCGCAAGGGCGCCAGATCCGGCTCCGGAAAGTAGCGGTAATCGTGCGCGTCTTCCTTGCTGCGCATGCTGAACGTCTCGCCCACGTCGGAGTTATACAGCCGCGTCTCCTGCACCACTCTGCCGCCGCTTTCGAGCAATGCCACCTGCCGCGCGATTTCGTAATCCAGGGCCAGCTTCAGAAAACGAAACGAATTCAGGTTCTTGACCTCGGCCTTGGTGCCGAACTTCTCCGCCCCCTTCAGCCGCACCGATACATTGGCGTCGCATCGCAGGTGGCCCTTCTCCATATCGCAGGTGGAAACCTCCACGAACTGCAGCACCTGCTTCACCTCCGTGAGGTATGCATACGCCTCTGCCGAACTGCGCATATCGGGCTCGCTGACAATCTCGATCAGCGGCGTGCCGCTGCGGTTCAGGTCGACATAAGAATAGCGATCCGAGTCCTTGAATCCATCGTGGATGCTCTTGCCCGCGTCGTCCTCCATGTGAACGCGCGTCACGCCGATCTTCCTCGGTGCGCCATCCACCACGATATCCACGTAGCCATGCTCCGCCAATGGCTCGTCGTACTGCGAGATCTGGTAGCCCTTGGGCAAATCGGGGTAGAAATAGTTCTTGCGCGCAAAGCGCGATGTTGACCGCACCTGGCAATTCAGCGCCAGCCCGCCCTTGATCGCCAGTTCCACCGCCTCGCGGCTCAACACCGGCAGCGCGCCCGGCAGCCCCAGGCAGACCGGGCAGACGTTGGTATTGGGCGGCGCACCGAAACTGGTGGGGCATCCGCAAAAAATCTTGGTCGCGGTGGCCAGTTGCACGTGCACTTCCAGGCCGATAACCGGCTCATAACGCGCAATCATCTCAGGTGTGGCCACGGCTATTGCGGAAGAGGACATGGTGTCTTTTTATTATAGTGAAGCTATTACTTTAACCCTTCGGCGCCAGCCGGCCCTCCAACTCCCGCACGAAGGCTTGCAGCGCCGTGCGCTCCGCTTCCTGCCACTTCACGACCACGAAATACCGGCCCTGGTTGAAGAAGACGGTGTCTGCCGAAGGACGCCAGCGCTGCGCCAAGTCGAGTCCCACGGCCGATGAAGTGAGTTGGTAGACGCGCGCTTCGAGTTTGCCCGGGCCCTGATACGCCGCGGTTTGAACGCGATCGACGCTGGTGCGGGGCACCGGGTCCGGCGATTCGGACGGCTCCACGTCGCGTAGCGCGGTCCGATGCCAGACTCCGGCCACCACCTCAGGGAACAGCTTCGGCATCGGCTCCTGGTCTCCGCAGGCGCTCAACAGAATTGCCACCAGCATCCAGCTTTGGCGCGGCATCTCTTCGATTCTTGCATGGGGCGGCAAGTCAGGGTGATACCATCGCACTTATGGCGAGGTACAAGTTGGCAAGGGGAAAGTCCAAGGCCGCAAAGCGCCCGCAGGGGGCCCTTCCGTGCGTGGTTTTTCTAATTCTCGCCATGTTTCTGGTGATGTTTATTCTCTACTACGCGATGAAAAATGCGAACGGATAATCGGACGGCCGCCCAGATGCGCCCGGTGGAGATCGTAACTGGTCCCCTCATGACCGCGGAAGGCTCCGCGCTGATCAAAGTCGGAAACACGCACGTGCTGTGCGCCGCCACCATTGAAGACACGGTGCCGCCATTTCTGCGGAACCAGGGCAAGGGCTGGGTCACGGCTGAGTATTCCATGCTGCCCCGCGCCACTGCCAAGCGCACGCCGCGCGAAGTCACCAAGGGCCGTCCCTCGGGAAGAACGCATGAGATCCAGAGGCTCATCGGGCGCTCCATGCGCTCCGTGGTCGATACCTCGAAGCTAGGCGAGCGCACTATAGTCATCGACTGCGATGTGCTTCAGGCCGATGGCGGCACCCGAACCGCATCCATCACGGGCGCGTTTGTGGCGCTGGCCCTGGCGTTGCGGCAGCTCGTAAGCTATGGCGCGCTCAAGGCCCTGCCGCTGCGCGACATGGTAGCCGCCACCAGCGTGGGGCTGGTGGGCGGCGTGCCCATGCTCGACCTCAACTACGAAGAAGATTCTCAAGCCGACGTGGATATGAACGTGGTGATGACCGGCGCCGGCAAGTTCGTTGAGGTGCAAGCCACTGCGGAGCACACCGCATTCGACGACGCTCAAATGAGCCGCCTCATCGACCTGGCGCGTGCCGGTATCGCGCAGCTTATCGAGATTCAGAAGAAGGTGACGGGCAGTTGATCCATCTCTTCTGCGCCACCGGCAACGCCGGAAAGGTCCGCGAATTCCAGATGGCGAGCGGCACTGGTGTGGTGTCGATCGAGCTGCTTTCCAACTACAAACAAATTGCGCCCTGCGTCGAGGATGGAGCCACCTTCGAGGAGAACGCCATAATCAAAGCCCGGCACTATGGCCCTCACGCCGCCGGCCTTCTCTTCGCCGACGATTCCGGCCTGGAAGTAGAGGCACTCGGCGGCGCGCCCGGTGTTTATTCGGCGCGCTTCTCGGGCCTCCATGCCAGCGACGAATCGAACAACAGCCTGCTGCTGGAAAAGCTAGCCGGAATTGAAGACCGCGCCGCACGGTTCGTTTGCGCCATCGCTCTGGTGGAGGGTACGCGCCTGCTCGGCGTGTACCATGGCACAGTAGAGGGCCGTATCCTGCACGCACCCCGTGGATCCGGAGGGTTCGGATACGACCCGCTATTCTATTGCCCGGCTTTTGGATGTACGTTCGGTGAAGCGACGGCGGAACAGAAGTTCGCTGTCAGCCATCGCGGCCTGGCGCTTCAGGCCATGCTAGCCGCCCTTTAACGAAACACACGGCCCGAATATACCGGAAAGTGCAGATGTTGCACTTCGCCGAGTTAAGATCCCAGATACTCGACGTGAGCATACGTACCTAACCGCGGGTTGTATGCCAGATACCAGCCCTCATGGTCAGGGTCGTCATAGATCACGATCTGATCGCCAGCCCAGTTCCAGTCGGCAACGATGCTGTAATCGTACGGGTTGACATCCCAGTAGAAATTGTTGAACCAGAAGCGTTCGCGGTTTCCTCCCGCAAGCACGAAGACATGGTCCCGTCCAATGCCGCCGGTGAAGCGCCCGTGCGCCCACGGCTTATCCACGTGGAAATGCGGATCGTTGCGGCCGCTCTCGTGTCCGACCCACTGATCGTTCTTGGCGTGAACGTGGGGAAGTTCCGGATGGCCTTTCTTATCCACGGCGATGTGGTTCTCGGGAGCGGGCTGCCGGTTTCTCTCAGGGGCCGGAGCGCGCATAGGCTTCGCAGGCGCGGGACCATGGGCAGGGAGGTGTCCACCGCCAACCTCGGGGTGACCGCCGCCGTGTTGTCCGCCACCGTGTTGTTCGCCGCCGCGTCCTCTATCCTGCGCAAAAGCAGCCGCGCAAACTAAAATTGATAACCCGATTATTTTTTTCACACTAACCTCCATGACGATATCTCGGTAGAGTTTGATGCACGTGATGTTCCGAATTGCCAGACCCTTTCCAAAGAATACAATGAAACTTATCCCACTCCGGGAGTTAGGGTGACACCCCGGCCCGGCCGGTCCGCCTCGCAATCCTAATGGAGGTAAACGTGCTTTACATCTTTCTGTTCGAGCACGCGCAGGTCAGCCATACGCAGACTTGGAGGAATATCTTGACTACATTAAAGACATTAACGAAACAGGCGTCGGAGTTTGGTGAGAATGCCAAAGACTCAATGGAAGAGGCGGGCCGGATACTGGATAAGGCGCGGGATGAGACCGGGGACGCGCTCCATGCGGCGGCCTCCTGCGTTCGCACCACAGCACGCAAGAGCTCCAAGACAATCGATAACATCGGTAGCAGCACGGCCAGGCGGCTGGATGCCACGGGATCATTCGTCGAAGATTTTGAACTGAAAGATGTGTTCACCGGCCTGCGGAAATTTGGCCGCCAGCATCTGGCAGGCTCTTTATTGGTCGCGGCGACCATCGGCTTTGTGGTCGGATCGGCTTTAAGGCGAGTGACACACTCGTGCGAAAGAGCACCAGCGGATACATAACTCTGACTACGGCGGGACCTCCAGCCTTTTATTTCTTCGCAGCGTCACCGGGGCCCTGGCCGCGGCCGCCGCGGCCAGGAGCGCGGGGTGGCACCTTTTCCCAGGGCAGCGCACTCATACCGTTGAGATCGTAGACCACCGTGCCGTCGCGCAGGGTCATCTCACACAGTAGGCGCTCGGAGCCTTCAAATTTGCCGCCGCTCTGGTCCACAAAACCGAACTTGCCCTTCTGGCTCCGGAGCACGGCGACATCGGCCGGCGCCCCTACCGACAGATTCCCCAACTCTTCGTGCTGAATTTCCTTGGCCGGGTTCCACGTGGAGCGCAGAATCACCTCGTCAAGCGTCATGCCCATGGCCAGGAATTTGTCCATGACATTGAGCATGTCCTTCATTCCGGCATTCATGCTGGTGTAGTGCAAGTCGGTTGAGATTGAATCAGGGATGAATCCCGCCTTCATCAGCGGAAGCGCACAACTCCAGAGGAAGCTCCCTCCGCCGTGGCCCACATCAAAAATCACGCCGCGCTTGCGGCCATCGATCATCGCCTGGCTGGGGCCCTTGGTATCGGGATCCTGCTCGCCCCGGTGGCCGCCATACATGTGAGTGAAAATGTCGCCGGGCCGGAAGTACTTATTCAGCAGATCGTACAGCGTCCGGCCGGCGCGCAGATTGCCGCCGAAATCCACCATCACCGGAATGTGCGCGATCTTCCCGACCTCTTCGGCGTTTATATAAGGAGTCCATTCCGGGCCGTTGAAGTGCGCGCTCTTGATTCCCACAATGGTGCCCTTGTACTTCAGCGCCATGTCTGCGGTTGGCTTGACTTCCATGTCGTTAAGGTTCTGCTCGATCTGGCCAGACCCCATGCCTGCCCCCACCACGTTGATGAAAGCCAGCACCCGCGTTTTCTGGTTATCGATGATTCGGGTCTTAAAGTCTTCGAACGTGCGCCATCCGGCTGACCCGGCGTCGGCCACGGTGGTCACGCCAACCCGCAGCGTGAAGCCATCCGGCTGAAGGCCCCAGGAACCGGCGGCGTAGGAATTTCTGGTCAGGCCAGGATACACGTGAACGTGGATGTCGATCAGCCCCGGAGTCACATACAAGCCCGAGGCATCCACGGTCTTTGCGGCGCGCGACGCATCGATGTTCGCCGCCACGGCGGCTATCTTGCCGTCCTTAATCGCAACATCGCGAACCGTGCTGATTCGGTTCTTGCCGTCGATGACGTGACCGCCCTTAATCAACAGGTCGAAATCGGTCTGCGCGCAGGCGATGCCGACGAAGGAGACCGCCAACCAAACTCTCGCAAGGGTCATTTGTCTTCCTCTCTAAATGTGCTAGTATCCCACGCAGGGAGACCATCATTATATGTCCGCGCCTGCATTCACTCGCCGAAATTTCGCGCATGGATGGGCTAGGAACCGGTTCGGGTCATCCGGCGTGATATAGTTTCGAGAAATGAATCGGCGAACATTTCTTGCGTCCGCGGCTTCGGCGTCCGCATTGTCTGCAGTGGATACGAGGCCGATTCCCAATTACCGAATCGTCACCAAGTTCAAACCATCCCCGCAGTCCGGCATGCCGGGTCCGTATCCCGGCCGCGTGGTGACGGTCCATTCCCCGCAGTGCATCGACGAGGCTACGGAGAAAGTCGACGTCCCCGCCGTCCAGGCAATGATCGCGCGCGGAATGACGACCCTCACGGGGGATAAAGATCCGCGCGACAGTTGGGCGCGCTTCTTCGATGCCCAGGATTTCGTCGGCATCAAGATCAACTGCTCGGGTGCGCCCGGAGCCATGTCGATGCCGGAAGTGGTGGCGGAGATTGTGAGCAACCTGATGCGGGTCGGGGTGAAGCCCACCAACATGGTGATTCACGAGCGCGGCGGCGGGCAGATCCTGCAGGCGCACTACGAACGTTTCGTGCCCGCCGGCGTCCGGGTGGAATCGGCTAATACGTGGCTCGGCTTCGATCCGGACGTTTACGTGGAGGCGAATTTCTTCGGGGAGGACGATACGCGGTCGTACCTTCTGCGGATGGTCACAGAGCAGTTCACGAAGATTATCAATGTGCCGAACATGAAGGATCACGGCGCGTCCGGCGTAACGGGCTGCCTGAAGAATATCGCTTACGGCGAGTTCAACAACGTGGCGCGTTCGCATTACAAGTCGCAGACCGAGACGCTGACTTTCATCGGCACGCTGGCGCAGGTGGAGCCGCTGCGGTCTCGCACCGTTCTGAACATCATGGATGGCTTGCGAGGCGTCTGGCATGCGGGACCGTTCTCCAGGGACAAGCGCTATCGTTTTTACCCCAAGCAGATGAAATTCGGAACCGATCCGGTGGCCATCGATCGTTTCCTGATTGACGTGATCGACAACAAGCGCAAGCAGGAGGGCGCCATCTCCGTCTGGGAGCGCGACATGAAATACTTCAGCTCCAAACTGGACGACTGGCAGGCGAATCCCAACGTGAACCGTTTTATCCGCGAACCGGGTCACATCGAATATGCCTCGAAGCTGGGCCTGGGCGTATACGATACCAACAAGATTCATCACACGGAAATTACGGTATGAGAGCCACGCGTGGCCGGATTGCTCGACAGGGAGTTCTATTTCTTGGGTGCGCCGCGGCGCTGGCCGGCCAAAGCCGAATTTATGTGACCGGTGCGGCGTCGAGCCTGGTGAGCGAGGGACTCGCGGCAGCGGCGCCCACCGGTTCGGAAGCCGCCGCGTTTCAGCCGGTGCCCAATCCGGGCGTCCGTTTTCAGCCCAACGAAGCCCAGGCGACCACGGCTCCGTGGATCGATTCCAACGCCTGGCGGTTTCAGCGCGGCCTTCAAAAAGCCAACTATGCCAAGCTATCCGCCGGCTCGGCACCGCTGGCGGCGGCCGAAGCATTCGCCTTCAACGTGGACGCGATACTAAATCCCGAGGCGGCGGATGTGCCGGAGTTGGGCAAACTGCTGCGCTTCCTGAAGACCCAGGACCAGCCGCCGCTGCCCGCGATGGCAAACATCGGAATTGTGGACGACCAATCCCCACTCATGGGTGAAGTCTTGAATATGCTGACGCGGCGCAATCTGCTGTACCGGGTGGTGCCGGCGCCCGACTCCAAACTCGACGTGACGGTGCAAGCCGGCACCAAGGACTTCCCCAAGGAGTCGGCGGAAAACCCCAGCGATTTTGCGGCCCGCGTGCGCGCCAAACTCGGCGACGACAAGCGCCTGGTGCGGCTCTATGGAACCAGTACGATCATCGCGCGTCTCACCGGCGATGGGAAGCATGCCCGCCTCTACCTGCTGAGCTACGGCAGGGCGCGAGGCGGTGGGGGCGGCGGCGGTCAGAGCCTCCGGGTTCGCGTTCTGGGGCGTTACCAACCCTCGAAGTTTGGGGCCTATGCATCTGCAGCCGATGCCAAATTGACGGACGTCGAGAATCCGGGGAACTCGACTGAGTTCTCGGTTCCAGCTTTCACAATTTGCGCCATCATTGATCTGGATACGGTGAAGTAACTCATGCTTACGCTAATCTCCCTGCTCTTCCTTTTTGCCGCCAAAGTGGACGTCTCCGCCGTGCTCGAGAGCACCTACGCCCCGCGAGATTTCGAGCTGAATCCGGACCCGCACAGTGCCGAGTGGGCCAAGGCGCCGCGGGTGACGGCCAGCCGCGATTACCTGAGCCAACCGATTGCCGGTGCGCCGACCGAGATCCGTTCGCGGTGGACCAAACAGAACCTGTACTTGCTCTATATCTGCCCCTACGACGAGCTGAACTTGAAGCCCGACCCCAACCCCGCGGTGGAGACTCCGCGGCTTTGGAATTGGGATGTGGGTGAGGCTTTCATCGGGTCGGACTTCGCGCATATCGGCCGATACAAGGAACTGCAGGTGTCGCCGCAAAGTGAGTGGGTGGACCTGGACATCAATCGCGATGACCAGAAAGGCCAGCAGGGCATGCAGTGGAACTCCGGGTATTCCGTCAAGGGCCGCATTGATGCCCAGGCCAAGATCTGGTACGGAGAGATGCGAATTCCCTTTAGTGCGATCGACAGCCGCACGCCTGAAAAAGGAAGGGAATTGCGGATTGGGTTGTATCGCATCGCGGGCCTCAATGCCAAGAAGTTTTATGCCTGGCGGCCGACTGGCCAGACGTCGTTTCACGTTCCGCAGGCGTTTGGAATTCTTCGGCTGCGGTGAACTTCAGTATTGCACCGAACCTGCTACATCCAGACGCGCACGGAATATCGAGTTCCCCACCATGTACAGAGTGCGCAGATCGCGGTCGCCGAAAGTCAGATTGCGAGGATTCACGGGCGGCGCGATCTTGCCCAACAGCTTGCCATCGGGCGAGTACACCACCACGCCGCGCGCGGCGATGTAGAGGTTCCCTTTGACGTCCGTGCGGATTCCATCCGGACCGGCCGGCAGATCGGGGATGGCGATGCGCTCGCCCGAGGCCTTGCCGCTGCGGTCCAGTGTGTAGGCGCGAATGTTCCGTTCATCGGTATTGGCGACATACAGGGTTTTTCCATCGGGCGACAGCGTCACTCCATTGGGGCGGGTTTTCATTCTGGCGATGGCCTCGATCTGGCCCTTGGGGGTCACGTGAAAAACTCCGTAGAAATCCAGATCGCGCTGGTCGAGCGGAGTAAACAGCGGATCGGAGAAGTAGACATGTCCATCGCGCCGGACCACGATGTCGTTGGGCGCATTGAAGCGCTTGCCTTCGAATTTGTCGACCAGGACTTCGATCCGCCCCTGACGGTCGGTTCTGGTTACGCGGCGCGCCTTATACTCGCAGGAGTACAAGCGCCCCTGCCGGTCCATCGTGTTGCCGTTGGCTCCGTGGGAGTCCTCCCGATAGACTTCCGGCGGCTTCCCGGGCACGCATTTGTAGAGCCGGTCCCGGCTGTAGTCGCTGAAGATCAGAAAGCCCTGGCGCGACCAAACCGGTCCCTCGCCGCCTGGAAAGCCCTCCGCTACCGGTTCCACCTGCACGTGCGAGAAATCCTGTCCGGCCATGGTCAGCGCGGTTAGCAGCAGTAGTGTGGTGCGAAACATAAGCGTGTCTGAGTTAGGGAGCATATCTCTGAACTAGGGAGCATATCAGGGAATCCAGGCGCATGCCTGCTGGTTTGTATCTTCGCAAAGAAACACGCGAAAGTCTTGAGGTTTATGCGCGGCCGTCCAGGCTCGGCCATGGATGAAGTATGGCTTGGCCCACACCTCGCTGTCGATGGTGCGCGGCGCCAGCACGGAAACCGACGAAGTGCCCTGCGCGGGGTAGCCGGTTCGCGGATCCATGATGTGAGAATACCGGCGCCCTTCGGCCCAGAAAAACTTCTCGTAGCTGCCGGAGGTGGATAAGGACATGTTCCTCAGAAAGACTTCGGCCGCGGATTGGCCGGGGTTTTTAGGGCTGCGGATGGTGATGCGCCAGCCCGCGGGCTCATCGGGCGGCGCTCCCAGTCCGTAGATGCTGCTGCCCGCGCCGCTGACCAGCGCGGTCTCCACGCCCTTCCGTTTCAGAACCTCAACCATACGGTCAACCGCGTAGCCTTTTCCGATGCCGCCGGGGTCCAGTTCCATGCCTGGCTGGTCGAACTGGATGGTGCGGGCAGCGGGATCGAGGTGTACGCGCCGATAGCCAATGCGGGCGAGAGCATTGCGGACCTCCGCCGGCTGCGCCAGCAGACCCTCGCCCTTATAAAATCCCCAGACTTTCATCAACGGCCCCACCGTGATATCGAACGCTCCATCGCTCTGCCGGCTGTAGTTCATGCAGTCCGAAAGCAGTTGGAACAACTCCGCCGATAGCTTTACCGGCCGAAGTCCGGCATTGCGATTCACCTCGCTCCACTCGCTGCCGGGAAGATAATTCGAGAGCATACGGTCCAGGCGCTCCACTTCGTCGAAGGCAGCATCGGCCGCGGTCTCCAGCGTCGCGCGGTCGCTGCCGTAGAGAACCAGGGAGAAGGCCGAGCCCATGGCCTGGTCGCTTTTTTCGAGCCGCACCAATTCGGCGGACGCACCCACGTTGCAAGCGAGTGACAATGCGATGGCAACCGATATGACCCTCGCAGAAAATCTCATGCGGGCAAAACGCTCCCTCACGGTCGCGGCTCTGACAAACGCGCGAACGTCTCCGGACGAAGAGGGCAGCGAATCTTTTATAGTAATCTCAATGCCAAGCCGGAGCTGGCCGATGCTTTTGGTGGCGGTGGTGCTGCTCCCCGGGTGCGGGCGGAACAAGATCTCAATCCCCGTGGAGTCTACCTATGTTTCGTCCGATAGTTGCCGCGCCTGCCACGCACAGATCGCGGAAAGCTATCGCCAGGTGGCCATGGCCCGGTCGCTATATCGCCCAACGCGCGACAACATCATCGAAGATTATCAGAAGAACAATTCCTTCTACCACGCCGCTTCCGATCGCCACTATCGAATGACAGAGCGCCAGGGCCGCTTTTACCAGCAGCGGTTCCAACTGGACGCTCGCGGTCAAGAGACCAACATGCTGGAGGTGGAGATCGCCTACATCATCGGATCCGGCAATCATGCCCGCAGCTACCTGCATCTCTCCGCGCAGGGCGAGTTGACCCAGCTTCCCATCACCTGGTATTCCGGGGAGCACCGCTGGGGAATGAGCCCCGGCTACGACAAGCCCAGGCACGCCGATTTCAGCCGCGTGATCGACTACAACTGCATGTTCTGCCACAACGCGTATCCGAAGCTGCCCGCCGCTGCGGACCGTTACGGGAGCGAGCCGCGGTTTCCGCAGCCTCTGGCGGAAGGCATCGATTGCCAGCGATGTCATGGTCCCGGGAGCCGGCACATCGAGCTGGCCTCAAGCGGGCGCGCCAGTCCTGAGGCGATTCGCCGGGCGGTGGTGAATCCCGCGAAGTTGACGCCCGAGCGACAAATGGATGTCTGCCAGCAGTGCCATCTTGAGATCACCAGCGCCAAACTGCCGCAGGCGGTTCTACGCTTCAATCGTCCGGTCTATTCGTTCCGGCCAGGCGAGCGTCTGGGCGATTATCTGCTGCACTTCGATCATGCTCCGGGCACCGGGCACGACGACAAGTTTGAAATTGTCAGCGCGGCGTACCGGCTGCGCAAGTCCCAGTGCTTCGTGAAGAGCGGCGGCCGGCTCACCTGCATCACCTGCCACAATCCGCACCGCACTCCGTCCGGAGAGTCCGCCGCGGCCCAATTCCGCGCGGCTTGCCGCACCTGCCACAACACGCCGCTCACGGTAGCGCATCCGGATCTGGCCACTAGCAACTGCGTGCTGTGCCACATGCCAAAGCGGCGCACCGAAGACGTGGTTCACGCCGTGATGACCGACCATTGGATTGCGCGCCGCAAGCCCGATCGCAATCTTCTCGCGCCGCTTCAGGAACGGGATCAGGATTATCATGGCGACGTTGTGTTTTACGATCCACCCAAACTTTCCGAGCCGGATCGCGATCTCTATCTTGGGATCGCGCTGGCGAAGGATGGCGCGGACCGCGGCCGGGGCATCGCGCTGCTGCAGACGGCCATCGGCAGGGGCATAACCGCAGCCGGTAAGATGCCGCCCGTGGAAGCCTTGATCGAGTTAGCCGACGCTGACGCGGCCGGCCGGGACTTCAGCGCCGCCGCTGCCAACTACCGGAAGGCCCTTGAAATCGATCCGCGCCTGGTGAGAGTCCGCTACGATCTGGGCCAGGCGCTGGCGAAGCTGGGCAATCTCCAGGATGCGCGTCACCAATACGAGCAGGTTATCCGCGAGGACCCAAATCTTCCGGAAGCCCACAACAACCTGGCCACACTGCTGGTGGAGCAAGGCGAGACCGGCCAGGCGATCGAAGAGTATCAAAGCGCCATACGGTCACGGCCAACGTACGCCGAGGCCCACAACAATCTGGGACGCCTTTTGGCGGACCAGGGCCGGCTGAAGGAAGCGCAGGCCGAGGCTGAAGAGGCTCTGCGATGCGACCCGGCCTTTGCGCCGGCGCTCAATAGTTTGGGAATCCTGAACGGCAATCAACGCCGGATGGATCAGGCCATCGCCGATTTCGAGCGCGCCATCAAGCTGGACCCGGCCTTCGCGGAAGCGCACTATAACCTGGGCCGTGCTTTGCACGCGCGGGACCGGCGCGAAGCCGCGATGGCCGAGTATCGCCGCGCCATCCAGTTAGATCCGAGCCTCGCCCCGGCGCACTTGAGCCTCGGCGTGGCGCTTGGTGAAGGCGGGAAGCTTGAGGCCGCCAGGGACGAATTCCGTGAAGCGCTGCGCCTGCGACCCGGATACCCCGACGCGCAACGCAATTTGCAAATGTTACAGGACCGCTGAACGGTGTTGCGCCCGGTAGCGCCGGCAATCTTGTTGCCGGTATTTGCCAGATCCGAATAACCCACCGGCAACAAAGATTGCCGGCGCTACCGGGAAAGCTCGTTCCACGGATGTAAAGCTCAGAAGTAAAGCTTCAGGGCCATCTCTATGGTTCGCGCCGGCACTGCCACGCTGGTGATAGCTCCAAACGTGGCCGGCGCGGTGATGTTGCGGGCCGGCGGATTGAAGCTGGGGTGGTTCGGCAGATTGAAGAACTGCGAGCGGAACTGGAAGTACTTGGACTCGGTAATCTTGAACTGTTTGCTCAGGCTGAAATCGAGACTGATAAAGTCCGGCGCGCGTTCCGTATTCTTCGCGGCGGTACCGAACGATGCCGCGTCAGGCACACCATACGCGCACTTTCCATCGTTGACACCCGGAGTCAGACAGATGGTATCGGCCGTGCCGAACCAGTGATCGATGCTCTGGCCCACGTAAGTGAACCCCGGCAGGTAGCGGTTCGGGCGGAGCGAGGCGTTGGCGTCCTGGCCGCCGGCATTCACGGTTCCAGTCGCCAACAGCGTGACGGGGAAGCCCGAGTGCACCTGAAAGACATAGTCGGTCCCCCAGCCGCCCAGAAACCCGTCAACCACGCGGTTCCAACCCGCGCCAAAACTGCGGCCGCGGCCCACGGGTATATCGTAATGGCCGCCCGTGGAAAAGATATGGGTCGCATTGTAGAAGGCCAGACCGTAGTCGCCGCGGCGGTTGTAGGCGTTCTGCCAGCGGTTGGTCTCGCTGTCGGCGCCGCCATTGCCATAGTATCCCCGCGAGTCAGTGAGTGCCTTGCTGAAGGTGTAGGACGCCTGGAATTCCAGGCCATGGCTGAAGCGCTTCCGGCCGCTCACCTGCAGCGAGTTGTAATTCATGGTGGCGCTGGAGTCTGTGCCGGTGATGTTGGTCACCAGAGGCAGCACCGAGTATTCCGGCTCCCGCTGCACGGCCGGAATCCAGGTGGATACAGGACCGGTTCCCGGCAGCGGCTGGTTGTACTCCCGCCCTTCGATGACGTGCGTTCCCTTCTCGCCCACATAGGCCGCGGTCAGCGAAAAACTCGGCACAAACTGATATTCCAGTGTGAAATTCCACTGCGGGACGAACGCCGGACGCAGGTCCGGATTCCAGTAGCGCACCTGTCCCGCCAGCACGTTTCCCAGCGGAACAACGTCCGTAAAGCCGATCCGGATGTCTCCCGGTTTAGTAGCGTCGTAGTTCACGTTGGACTCGTAGAACCACGGCGGATTGAGCGGCAGCCGCAGGTTCGCGCCGGTTCCTTCAAGGTAGCTGGTGATGCCGTAGGCCGCGCGAATGACCAGCTTTCTCTTGAAAACATCGGGCGTCCACGCGATGCCCACGCGCGGCTCGAATTGCTTGTAGTACGGGTTATACAGCGCGCGGCTGTTGCCGTTCTGTCCGGCCAGCAGCAAAGCGCCGGTCGCAAGGTTAATGTTGGACTGCCGGTTTGCCACCTCCACAATTGGCTGGTCGAACTCCCACCGAATGCCCAGGTTCAGAGTGAGATTGGGAGTCACCTTGAAATCGTCCTGGAAGAAGAGGCCCAGACGCCACTGCCGCTGCCCCCAACGGCCGGCCAGGCTGCCGCGCCCTTTGGATTGGAGGTTGTTCAGCAGGAAGTCGGCAAACGAATCTCCGGTATAGAGTCCCGTGAACGTGAAGAATCCCATGACGCCGTTGTTACCGCCGTAGAAGCGGTTCTGGTCGTACCGCAGGGCCTGGCCGCCCATCTTAAGCTGGTGGCGGCCGCGATGGATGGTCAGGTTGTCGCCGTACTGGAAATCTTCATCGGTGGTGTTGCTGTTGTTGGCGCCGCCGCCCACTGCCGAAAGCCCATCGCCGATGTTGAGGGTGCTCATACCCAGATCCGGTTGGCCGCCGGCAATCCCCAATTTGGCGTTTCCGCTGTTACCCAGAACTCCGGCGACATCCGCGGTATTGCCGCCCAGGTTCGGACGCGTCCATCCGGCGCGCGCCTCGTTGACTATGCTGGGGCTGATGACCCGCACCCAATTCAGCGCGGCGCTTTCGGTGTTCAGATCGCTCACAGTAGTAACCGAAGTCGGCAATGGCACCGCGCTGGCGCCCGAGCGGTTGTTGGCGATGGTATAGCGCGCCGAGATGTTGTCCTTGTTGGTTAGCCGCGCGTCCATCTTGATATCGGCCTGGTCGCGGCTGGCGTAACTGGCCGACGAGGTGATGTAGTCGTTGGTGATGCCGAGCGCTCCGGTTCCGGTAGTGTTGGGCAGCGGGTACAGGGCCGGGTTTGCGAACAGGGCCAGCGCCGCCGGGTTGACTATCCGGCTCTGCGGAATGATATTTCCCGGAAAGCAGGCCGTGCGCGTCGTAGTGTTGCAGGTGCCGCTCAACAATGGATCCTTGATCGGAGTGGATAATCTCGAAAGGTCTCCTGTGCGGAAGGCCGCCGAAGCCAGGCTGGCCGTGGTGGTTCCGCCGCTCGGTTGGCGGCTGCCTTCATAGTCCATGAAGAAGAAGACCCGATCTTTGCGGACGGGTCCGCCCAGAGTTCCGCCGAAAATATTCCGGCGAATGGGCGAACGGGCCAGACCCGACCGGTTGCGGAAGAAGGCGTTGGCGTCGAGTTTATCGTTGCGCAGGTAGTCGAACGCGTTGCCGTGGACCTGGTTGGTGCCGCTCTTCAGCGCCATGTTCACAATGGCGCCGTTGGCATTGCCGAACTCGGCCGCGCCGTTCGAAGTGGAGATGCTGATTTCCGCGATGGCGTCGACGTTGGGGTTGAAGGCGATGCCGTTGTCGATAGTCTCGTTGATATCCACGCCGTCCAGCAGGAAATTGTTATCCTGCTCGCGATTGCCATTGGCATACGGCCGGCCGTTTGAGCCCGACGGCGTCACCGAGCCCGGCATCAGTAGCGTGAGGCCCACGAAATTGCGGCCCGAGAGCGGAAGCGAGCTGGCGTTTTGCCCCGTGATGACGCCTCCGGTCTGGGTGGCTTCGGTCTGCAGAATCGGGGCGATGGCGCCAACTGCGACCGACTGGGTGATCTCGCCGATTTCCATTTTCGGATCGATGCGCGCCACCTGACCCACTTCCAGGGTGAAGGGTCCCAGCACGACCCTCTTGAAGCCCGCCGCTTCCACAGTCAGTTTGTATTGGCCGATGGGCAGGAACAACAGATTGTAAGATCCGGCTGAGTTGGATGTCGCGTCAAACGCCAGGTTGGTTCCCAGGTTGGTTGCCGTGATTCTGGCATTTGGAACAACGGCGCCCGATGGATCCGCCACCGTTCCCGAAATGGAGCCGGTAATCGTTTGGCCGAAAGCAGCCGCAGCCAGCCAGCAGAGCGCAGCACCTGCGAAGAACGCACACCTCATCATTGCCCCCTATCAACAGGTGTCCCTGAGATCGAAAGCCGTCCGCGAAAGGATCACCCGATTAGAGGAAGTATATACCGTTCTGCCGGTTTTAGATTACTTTCCAGTAAAATTAACGAACTACCATGCCAGCGCGAGTGCCGTAGCGCCGCGGATCGGCGCCTCCACTGAGAGTGTGGTTGACGTTGTCCACCAGGATGCCGGCGCTGCTGTTCATCGACCAAGGCGCGCGCACGTCAACTTTGTGGCCGCGCTGCAACAGCTGATCGCGGATGTCATTGGAAATCCGCCCTTCGATCCAGAGATCGCCGGGATACATGGTGTGCGGGAAAGGCGAAGCCGGGAAACTGCGGGTGGCCCAGCGCGGCGCCTCGATAGCCTGCTGGATGTCCATGCCGAATTCCACGACGTTGAGCAAGGTCTGCATGGTGCGGGTGCATTGATCGTCGCCCCCGGGACTGCCAGTCACCATGAAGGGGTTGCCGTCTTTCATCACCAGCGTGCCCTGCAGGGTGCTGCGCGGGCGCTTGCCGGGTTCAAGCGCGTTGGCGTGCCCGGCTACCAGCGAGTAGTAGTCGCCGCGGCAGTTGAAAACGAAGCCGAGGTGGCCCACCACCACTTTAGTGCCGAACCCGCTGTGCAGGCTGGGTGTAAAGGAGATCATGTTGCGGTCCCGGTCCACGGCCGAGATATAGCTGGTATCGCCCAGGTGATCGGCATTGCCGGCGAGGGTGACATCGCGCGGGCGATCGACAGACTTGTAGCCCGCGCCGGCGAAGGGGGCGACATCGCCGGGACGAAACTCGAGCGACGCTTTGGCGGGGTCAATCAGCTTCCTGCGCGCCGCGGCGTACTCCTTCGAAAGCAGGCCCTGGTAGGGAATCTGAATGAAATCCATGTCGCCCATGTAGGTATCGCGATCGGCCATGGCCAGCTTGATGGCTTCCGCGGAGGTGTGGATGTAGTCGGCCGAGTTGAGCCCCATCTTCTTGAGGTCGTAGCCTTCCAGAAGATTGAGCGCCAACAGTTCGGCGGGGCCCTGGCTGGCGGACGGATTCTTGTAAACCGTGTAGCCGCGATAGTTCACCGAGATCGGCTCCTCCACCTTGGCGCTGTAATTGGCGAAGTCTTCGTAGCGGAACAAGGCGCCGCTTTCTTCGGAGAACTGGGCCATCTCACGGGCGATATCACCCTTATAGAAGCGGTCGCGCGCGGCCTTCAGGGCAGCCTGCCGGCCGCGCGGCATGGCTTCCTTTTCGGCCTCCACCAGGCGGCGGAAGGTGCGGGCCAGGTCCGGATTCTTCCACACCTGGCCGTCCTGCCAGGCCTTCCCATCGGGCGGGGCGTAGACCCGCATGCTGGTGGGATATTTGAGGAATCCGCGCGAGTTGAGAGTGTTGCGGCTGACGGGGAAGCCGCGTTCGGTCAACTCAATGGCCGGCGCCAGCAACTCCCCGAAGCTCTTGGTCCCCCAGCGCGAAAGCAGGATGTACCAGGCGTCCACCACGCCGGGGACAGTCCCCGCCAGCAGCGAATCATCCACCGGAAGCTTGCCGCCGTTGTGGGCTTTGTACCATTCGATGGTGGCCAGCTTGGGCGCAGTGCCTTCGGCGTTGATGGAAAAAACCTTCTTGGCTTTGGCATCATAGACCAGCAGCACGGCATCGCTGCCGATGCCGTTGGCGCTGGGCTGAGTCACGCCCAGCACAGCCTGGCCGGCGACCACCGCGTCGAAGGCGTTGCCGCCCTCGCGCATCACGCGCTCCTCGGTCAGCGCGGCCTGCGGAGTGATGGAAGCCGCCGCAAAATCGGTGCCCCGCGCCACCGTCTTCATGGTCTGGCCGGTTCGGTCGGGCGCGGCGCCTCGATCGGGCGCGACTCGGCCGGGCGCTGCGGATTGAGCGTAGGTACTCGGCACTACAAGCGATGCGGCGAGCACGGTGAAGATGGTCCAGGCTGTTCTAAATTTCATGAATACTCCTGATTCAGATTCAGTTTGCCAGCGGCGGTCCGGTGGGTATCCGTATTGCCGCTCCCGGCCCGGCCGGATAATTGTACCGCTTGGCCGTAAACTTCGCGTTGAGGTATTCACCCATATAGATGGGGCCCGAGAAGGTATCGCCGGCAAGCGTTCCAGCGAAGATGAAGCCCACGTTATCCCCCGGCGCGCTAGCCTGGCTCCGCAGCTTTATGTCATTCCCCTCGATCGTGCCGTACACGTCGCGCGTCGAAAATTCACCCTTGTGCGAACCTTGAATCCGATTGCCATCCTGCGTGATGTACAGCGTGTGCTGGCTCTTGCTGCTGAAGAACTCCACGCTGACGTCCCAGCGGCCGCTGAGGTTGGTTCCCGGAGCCGGCGGCGCGGCTGAGGATTTCGGACTGCGCTTCTCGGAAAGCACGGCATGGAGGCGGTCCGCCACTGTCTTGACATCAGCCGGGTTCATCATCCATGCAGTTATGGATACGGAGGTTGAGCCTGGGGTTGAAGGTTCGGGCGCGCCCCGGCCTCCACGTCCCCCGCCTCCTCCAGCGCCCAGCGCGATTCTCGGCTTGGTTGTGGCCAGCTCGTCTGCCATATCTTCGCCGGTGAAGTGAAACTTCGCCGGGTCCCAGGAAATCGTCAGCACGGGGCTTTTATTGGAGAGGCCCTGGGGTTCGCGCACGGCAGTCTTCACACCGTCAATCGTAGAAACCCGCTTCGAGATAGTGTCAAGCCAGGAGAGCCACGTCTTCCATTCGCCGTCATGATCGCGCTTGGTCCACGCCTCAACGGCGGCCAGCATGCCGATGGTTTCTTCGCGGCCCACCTTATTGTCGCGGCCCGGGCCATGGTGCGGAGAACTGGCCTGCCACGCAGACATAAGGAGGTCTTTGCGGCCCAGCAGGAGCCCGGCACACTGCGGCCCGCGGATGGCCTTTCCACCGCTATATGCCACGACGGTGGCGCCCTTTTGGAGGTGGATGTTCGGAATGGTGAGGATCTCGGCAGCCGCATCCACCAGGATTGGGATGTTCCTGGGCTGGGCCATCTTGGCAACGTTTTCAAGAGAAAGCGGCCCCGAGGTTGAGGGCCCGCCGGCGGAAAGGTAGATCATGGCCGTGCGCGCATTCAGCGCATTGGCCATCTCCTCCGCCGTATCCACGTTGATGACCTTGACGCCGATGTTGCGTATGGCGTGGTCATAGACGCTGCGCGAAGTTCTGGGGATGACGACCTCGGTCTTGTCGAAACCCGTCAGGTCGGGAATTCGAATGAGCTTCTCGGGGTTGCCGCCCGCCACGCAAGCCGAGGTCACATGCTTGAGCCCGGCCGCGCAGCCGGCCGAAACCATTCCCCACTCGGCACCGGTCAACTCCGCCAGCCGCCGTCCCACTGCTTCCGCCAATTCGTCCATTTGCACGTTGTATTGGCAGGCAGCAGCCATCGCGGCCCGAACCTCCGGCAGTTCGACGGATGCGCCGATGATTGTGAACGTGCCGCGGCAGTTGATGACCGGCTCAACGCCGATCGACTGGTAGATTTCCATTCCAGGTCCAGCCTTGAGCGGACCGGGCGCCGGCGCCGCATCGGCTTCCCAAGCGCTCATCAATACCGGTAGGGCAAGCACGTTCCCGATTTGGAACAGTTCACGCCGCGTCGCGCCGATTGAGGTTTTCTCCGCGACTCTTTCGGGTGTTTTTTGATCAGTTGGCGTTTCCATTTAAGCCTCCAAAGTACTAACCAGTTTATACCAGCCGGCTTAGCCCGTGGCAACGGCATCAAGCCGAACTTTCGACAATACAATAATGTTGGCTTCCTTTCACGAAGGAAGAACTGCCCGGATGTCTTTACTCTCTAGAATGCGCTTCGGAGCGCCGTGCGTTGCAACTTCGATCATGGCGCGGCCGATCTCTTCAGTCGTAACAATATAGGACGGAAAAACCCGACGAACCAGCGGCAGCAGTGGCTTGGTCAGCGAATAGAAAAGACGATACGACCCGGTCTTGGACGTGGCTCCGTGCATCGGCTCAATGATACCGGGGCGAAACATGTACGCGGCCTTAAACGGCAAACGCAGTAGCGCGTTTTCGGTCTTGCCTTTGACCCGCGCCCACATAACCCGCCCATGCTCCGAACTGTCAGTGCCCGTTCCCGAGACGTATACGAACGTCATCTGGGGATTGAGACGCGACAGTGTCTCCGCCGCGGCCATCGTGATGCCGTATGTGAGGCGTTCGTATTCGGCCTCAGCCATTCCGGGTGACGACACTCCAAGGCAGAAGAAGCAGGCGTCGAAGCCCGAGAGTTCTGTCTCAATGGATGAGTAGTTCCATAAATCCTTGTGCACTATTTCCCGCAATTTCGGGTCCTGCACCCCTGTCGCGAGGCGTCCAACGGTCTTCACAAGTTTTATGTCCGGGTTCAGCAGGCATTCGCGCAGAACTCCCTGCCCGACCATGCCGGTTGCCCCGAAGAGAAGTACGTTCATGCGTTGACGGCAATGATATCACCGCAGAGCCGCTGAGACGCTGAGCAAAGCGCAGAGTCCGCAAGCTCAAGCCTCAGTTGCTCTCTCAGCGTTTGGCTCCGCGTCTCTGCGGCTCTGCGGTCAATCGTAACCTCAGCCGGCCGTTCTCACCCAGCAACGCAGCACTTCCGCCACGCTCCACCCTTGAGCGATACACCCGCGCGGCGTATAGGGCGCTTCGGCGTCAAAGACTTCGCTAATGGAACCGATGCATGCCTCATCCAGGTGCGGGACAAAACCCTCTAGAAATTTCCGTGCCGCCGATGGCTTCTCGGGATGCAGTCTCAGATAAGCATCAATATAAGGCCCGATTAGCCAGGCCCAGACTGTACCCTGGTGATATGCGGCGTCGCGCGATCTCAGGTCGCCATAATACCTGGCCTTGTAGTCCGGATGGCCTGGCGCCAGGGACCGCAAGCCCACCGGCGTGAGCAGCCGTTCGGTCACCACATCCATTACGGGGCCCCACCGCGATTCATCCAGGACGGCGTGATCGAGCGAAATAGCCATTACCTGGTTGGGGCGGCAGGCATCGTCGTTACCTCCGTTTTCCGCGTCCACCACGTCATAAAGATATCCGCCCCCTTCGAACCAAAAGCGGCGATTGAAAGACTCGCGGACCCGCGCGGCGGTTTCGCCCATCAGCCTGGACCCGGCCTGGTCCCCTTTCTCACGCAACCACTGCTCCATCAGGCACAGAGCGTTGTACCACAGAGCGTTGATCTCGACAGCCTTGCCGCGGCGCGGTGTGACTACCCAGCCATCTACTTTTGCATCCATCCAGGTGAGCTGATAACCCTCCTGGCCCTGCTTGAGCAAGCCATCGGCGGGATCCATTCCAATGCCGAACAGCGTACCCTCAATGTGCTTGTGGATGATCTCTACCAGCTTGGGAAGAATCACCCTGAGAGTGACGCAGTCGCCTGTAGTTTTGGTATACCGGTGAAGCGCATGGAAGAACCAGAGCGTGGCATCGGCAGTGTGATAAAGGCCGTCCTTCTCGCCTTCCGGAAACATATTTGGGATCAAGCCGTCCCGAACGTAGATTGCGAACGTGCGCAGAATCCAGGCGGCTTCATTCGCCCGCCCGGTGACCAGCGTCAAACCCTCCAGGCTGATCATGGTGTCGCGCCCCCAGTCGGTGAACCAGTGGTAGCCGGCAATAACGGTGCGAACCTCCGTACCGCTGGCGCGTGCGCGGGCGGCGTCTTCCACACGGCCCACCGGAGTGATGATGAACTGGTCCGCGGCCAGCACCAGTTCCGCGCCGGGTCCGGTCTGTGCCTGTGGCGGCGCTGTGGCCAGCAGCGACTTAAGGCGCTCCAGCTCGGCGCGGAAAGCCGCTTCGGGCTCCAGCGTCTTGACGGTTTCCCAGATTTCAGTGGAAGCCACCAGCGTCACCTGTTCGCCCTCACTCAGGTCCAGGCGGAAGTAGCCCGGACTCCAAAGAGAGCCCTGCCACTCGTATCCCCGGTTCTGCTCGGTGCGGTAGGAAAAGGAATCCGTCTCCTTGCGGTCGAACGTGAATGCCGTCCCACGGCCGCAAGCCATCATGCGCAGCGTCGGCAACTCCTTCCCGGAAGTAATCTCGAACTGGTCATCGCACACGGTAAGAGTGTAGTCGTGGGTATTCGGCGCACTGACTGGGGCATCGTGCGAACGAAAATGTATCGCGGGGCGCAGAGCGATGCGCAATTTGCCGTTGCCCGCAAGCAGGCGGTATGAAATGTGGACCGTGTTCTGGCGATACGGCATGAGCAGCCGCTTTTCAAGAACGAAGCCGTCCAGTTCATAGCGCCATACCGGAAGACCGGTTTCCAGGCTGAAGCCACTAAGTGCCAGCGTGTTTTCGGGACTGGCTCCCGCCAATTCTTCCGCCCCGGTGTAGACCACCCGCCTGTCCGGCAGGCGCAAACGTTCGGAAAGGCCGTTCAACATCATCATGCGCCCTAGCGGGTTGGGCAGAGCCGCGATCAGCAGTCCGTGATATCTCCGGGTTATGGCACCAGTGACAGTCCCCGAGGCGTATCCACCCAAACCGTTGGTGACCAGCCATTCCTCTCTAAGGTGCGGGTCGGCATCGGGGTCGCGCAGTTCGCGCTTGGGCAATACTCGAATCAGATCTGCCATATCGATTTGGCCTCCGCAGGGTGCATTACCGCGGCCGAGTGTCCCGGCACGCGCCAGTTGCTATCGCTGTCAACCGGGGGCGTGCCCGTGCCGTCGTAGCGTGGATCCTCGCTTGACCATAGAAGATCCCATAGTTTGCCTTCGGGCGGCGCAAGCAAGGGTTCAGGCGCGGGGTCGAGCTGAAGATCCACTCCCAGGTTTACCAGCAAGAGCCGGTCGTCGCCATTTTCGCCGAAGAACCGCAGCACGAAGGCTTCGGCGGAGAGCACCGCGCCATCAACTCCGCGCGGCGTCTGCGCTCGAAAAACCGGATCTTCCCGGCGCAACCGCATCAGGTCCTTATGCAACTGGTAGATGGCAGCGTGGCTCCGGCGCTCGCCAAAGTCCAGCTTGCAGCTTTCGAATGTAGCCAGGGCGCCCGGGTCCTGAAATACGCCGCTCACACCAGGCTGCGCCAGGCTGGGAAACTGGGCCAGGAAATCGGCACGCCCTCTGCGCACGAGGCTCGACAGGCGGGCGTCGTGGTCGGCGAAGAAATAGAACGGGCTGGTGGAGGCAAATTCCTGGCCCTGAAACAGCATCGGCGTACCAGGGCCCAACAGCAGCAAAGCGGTCATGGCCTTGTAGCGGCCCGGGCTGGTCAACTGATGGATGCGCTGGCAGCGTCCGGAGTTGGCGATCTGGTCGTGGTTATCAAGGAACGTCACGAACTGCGCCGGCCGCAGGCCCCAACATACCGTACCGCGACGCTTGTGCTGCCATGCGTAGTGCTGGCCCTGATAGAGGTAGCCATACTTCACGGCCGAAATCAACTCCTGTGGTTTGCCTTCATAATCGGTGTAATAGGCTTCCCGGCGTCCCGTCGCCGCCACCCTGGCGGAGTGATGAAAATCGTCATTCCAAACCGCATCCAGGCCATATCCGCCCTGCTCCACGGAACGCACCAGCTTGGTTTCCTGCGGTTCATTTTCGGCAACGATGATGGTCTTGCGGCGTGCGGCAGCACGCATACGCTTTGTCAGTGCCGCCATAATATTCTCGGAAGAAGCATCGAAGATCTGCTGAGTGGCGTCCAGCCGCAATCCATCCAGGTGATACTCTTCGGCCCAGTAGGCCACGTTCGTAAGCACGAATTCGCGTACCGGCGCGGAGTTCTCGCCATCGTAATTAATGGCCTCGCCCCACTCATTGCCATATCGGCTTGTGAAATAGTCCTGCGAAAACTGGCTGAGGTAGTTGCCATCGGGACCCACGTGGTTGTACACCACATCCAGAATCACCGCCAGCCCCAAGCGGTGCGCCTCATCCACGAAGCGCCGGAAATCGTCCGGCTCACCGTAAATCCGAACCGGGGCAAACCAGCCCACGCCGTCGTAGCCCCACCCGAAGCGGCCGGGAAAATCGGCGACCGGCATCACTTCGATCACGCTGACGCCGGCGTCCGAGAGTTCCGGCAACTCACGCTGCGCCGCGGCCCAGGTGCCTTCGCGCGTGAAGGTCCCAATGTGCATTTCATAAATGATCTGGCCCTCGATGGCCGCCCCCTGCCAGGCCGCATCGCTCCAGTGGAAGGCCGCGGGATCCACCACCTGCGAGGGCCCGTGCGACCCGTCCGGTTGGTAGCGGGAAGCGGGGTCGGGGAACGAATCGCCGCTATCCAGGCGAAAGCGGTAGCGGGTTCCCGCGCCGGCTCCGGTGGCTACGCCGGAGTAGTAACCGCCGGTTTCCGGCCGCAATTCCACCGCGGCGCCGCCTTCGATCACCGCTTCCACCTTCTGCCTCCGTGGCGCCCAAACCCGAAAGTGGACGCCCGCACCCGGCAGGATTTCCGCACCTACAGGATAACGGCGGCTGATATTTGATGGCTGCTGCAAGCAGTGCTCTCCTGTGTCCCAGTTGGTCGAACCGGCAGGGTAGCACGTAGCATTGCAAGCAGCCAGTTTCACGAGCCGGCGATGTTTAGTGGCACACCAATTGGATGCAGCGAGTGAGATGTTTTCGACGGATCCGATTGAATCGGCCTCCGAAGCCGGTCTGCGTTATGTCCGCCATGGGGGACCGTGCATCCAGCGCGTGAAGCATGGAAAATCTTTCCGGTATATCGGGCCGGATGGACGGCCGCTTCGCGACGACGCGGAGGGACGGATTTGCCGCCTGGATTCAACGGATGTCAATCGCTACATACGCGAGCTGGCTGGAACCGACTTCACCGCCAAAGACTTTCGGACCTGGGCCGGGACACTGCTGGCCGCGCGCGAACTCCATGCGGCCGGTCCGGCTGACGGAAATGATGCAAAGAAGATCATCGTGAGCGCCATCAAAGAGGTCGCAAGGTGCCTGGGGAACCGGCCTGCCACCTGTCGAAAATACTACATTCATCCGGCGATTCTCGATGCCTATTCGGATGGCAGCCTGTTCCAGGCCATGGAACGAGGCGAACGGCAGGACGGCGCCTATTCGGGCCTGGGCCTGCGGCCCGAGGAATATTCGGCCGTCGAAATCATCGCCAAGTACCAGGAGAGCGCGGCCAAATCCCTGAGTCAGCGGGTCCGGCTGAAAGCGGCATCCTGAAAGCGAAACCGTTAAGGTAATCCAACCGGGCCAGTCGGCCGATATGTCTAGGCAGAGGACATCTGAAGCCATGACATACCGAAAACTCTCGGTCACTTGCGAATGCGGCCGACGCGCTGCTCAAGTAAGTTGGGTAGGATGCTCCGAAGATCACCGGCTGTTGGTCGGCTGGTACTGTACCCGATGCAAAGGAACTGTAATAGCGGCCAGGTCACTGACGGATTGCTGGAGAGACTGTCCCGCGGAAAACCTGTTGAAGACCGAGATCGTGTCTTCCGTTCCTGACGCAAACACGCTCGAGGACGCGCGCTTCCTGCATAGCATTGGGGCGAAGTTTCCCGACGAATAGCAGCCCCCAGTGTGACGCTCGAAAAAGATCACGCTTCACCGATCACGTGAAGCACCACGCTCCGGCGATGCGGACTGGCCCGGTGTTCAAAAAGGTATATGCCCTGCCAGGTGCCCAAGGCCATGCGCCCCTGCTGCACGGGTATGGAGAGCTGCGTCAACGTGAGTGCTGCCCGAATGTGCGCCGGCATGTCGTCCGGCCCTTCGGCGGTGTGGCGGTAGAGGCGGTTGTCCTCAGCCACCAGGCGGTCGAAGAAAGCGTTCAAATCGTGGACCACATCCGGATCGGCGTTCTCCTGAATTGTCAAAGACGCCGAGGTGTGCTGCACGAAGACTGTCATCAGGCCGGTGCGAATCTTGGATTCCTGCAGCCATCGCGCAATCTGGTCCGTGATTTCGTACAGGCCTTTGCCGCGCGTCGGAATCTGTAAACGGTGTACGGACTGCTGCACTTCCCCGCTACTCGACCGTGACGCTCTTGGCCAGATTTCGCGGCTGATCCACATCGCAGCCGCGGCGCACTGCAATATGATAAGCCAGCAATTGCAGCGGCACGATTTCAAGGATCGGGCTCAGCAGTTCCGAAGAAGGTGGAATTTCAATCACGTGATCGGCTGTTCGCCTGACTTTGTCGTCACCCTGGGTGGCGATGGCCACTACGATTCCGTCGCGCGCCTTCACTTCCTGGATATTGGAAAGCGTTTTGTCGTACAGCAGCCGGCTCTCCGGGCTGGTGGGATCGTGAGTAGCCAGCACCACCACCGGCAGCTTTTCGTCGATCAACGCGTTAGGCCCGTGTTTCATCTCGCCCGCCGGATAGCCTTCGGCGTGAATGTAGGAAATTTCCTTGAGCTTGAGCGCGCCTTCGAGCGCAATGGGGAAATGCACGCCGCGGCCCAAAAAGAGGAAGTCCGTGGAGCGATGAAGCTCCTTGGCCAGGGTCTCATAGTAAGGATCATGGGAGAGCACGGTTTCCAGCTTTCCCGGTAGCCGCACCAGCTCCTGCACCAGACAGCGGGATGCGGCCTGGTCCAGCTTCTCATTCGCCTGGCCAAGATACATAGCCAGGACAAACAGCGCCGTCAACTGGCAGGTGAATGCCTTGGTGGACGCCACCCCGATCTCGGGGCCGGCGTGGGTATAAATGGTGCCCGCGGCCTCGCGCGTAATCATGGAGCCGACAACATTGCAAATGGCCAGCGTCCTCGATCCTTTGGATTTGGCCTCGCGCTGCGCCGCCAGGGTATCGGCGGTTTCGCCGGACTGCGAAATCACCACGGTCAGCGTGTCTTCCCGCACGATGGGGTCGCGGTAACGAAACTCGCTGCCGTAATCCACTTCCACGGGGATGCGCGCCAGTTTCTCGATCATGAATTTGCCGACCAGTGCCGCATGCCAACTGGTGCCGCAGGCGATGATTTTCACCTGGCGGAAGCGCGCAAATTCGGCCGGCGCAATGTCCATCTCATCCAGAAAAATGAGCCCTGACTCCAGCCCCACACGGCCCAGCGTAGTGTCGCGGACGGCGCGCGGCTGCTCGTAGATCTCCTTGAGCATGAAATGCTGGTAGCCGCCCTTTTCCGCCTCCACGGGGTTCCACAGGATACGCTGCACCTGGCGTTTCACAAGGCGCCCGTCGAAATCCGTCAACTGGACTCCGGCGCGCGTGAGGATGGCCATGTCGCCGTCGGCCAGGAAGAACATGTCCTGGGTATGCGTCAGGATGGCGGGAACGTCCGAGGCGATGAAATATTCGTTGTCGCCGATGCCCACCACCACTGGCGGGCCGCAACGCGCTGCGACAATCTTATGCGGGTCGGACCGCGAGATTACCGCCAGCGCAAACACGCCGGTGACCTCTTTCACGGCCGCGCGTACCGCTTCTTCCAAATTGCCCTGGAAGTATTTCTCCACCAGGTGCGCGATCACTTCCGTGTCGGTTTCGGTTACGAAGGTATGGCCCTCCGACTGGAGGAGCGCCTTGAGCGACAGGTAGTTTTCAACGATGCCGTTGTGGACCACCACCAGGTCCCCATGGCAATCGCGGTGCGGGTGCGCGTTCTCTTCGGTAGGCCGCCCATGCGTGGCCCAGCGGGTATGCCCAATTCCGAACGAACCATCCACCGGGTTCATGCGAAGGGCTTCTTCCAGATTCCTCAGCTTGCCCTGAGCGCGGCGAATGGCCAACTGCCCGTCGTCACAGAGAACCGCCAGGCCCGCTGAATCGTATCCCCGATACTCAAGCCGCTTCAACCCTTCCAATATGATCGGAACAGCCTTACGGGTTCCGACGTACCCCACGATTCCACACATTCGCCTATTATATCGGGAGCGGCGCCGCTGTCGGGTAACCGTAGTACTAGTACGGAACTACTGCCTTCGGTCAATCCAGCAATTCGACGCGATATTCTTCGATCACCGGATTGGCCAGCACGTCATGCGCGATAGTTTCGATATCCTTCTGTGCCTGTTCGCGGGGGACTCCGTCGATGAGATCGATGTCGAAAAACTTGCCCTGGCGCACTTCCGAAATCGCCGAATATCCCAGACCGTTGAGGGCCGAGCGAACCGTCTGGCCCTGCGGATCGAGGACCGTGGTTTTCAAGGAGACGAAAACGCGAGCTTTCATGGGAACCTCGATTATCGCACGGCAAGTGGTGAGGTCAGGCTTCGGGCAGGCCGTTGACCTGCCCCGCCAGAGGGCGCCTTATTTCGCGACCGGCTTCAGCTTTTCGCGCTGCTCTTTGAGGACGGCACGGCGGCTGAGCTTGATCTTATTGCCTTCAAGCGCCAGAACCTTGACCAGGATCTGGTCGCCTTCCTTGAGCTCGTCGCGGACGTCTTTGATGCGGTTTTCGGCGATCTCGCTGATGTGCAGCAAACCGTCGGTACCGGGGAAGATTTCGACGAAGGCGCCGAAGTCCACCAGGCGAACCACTTTGCCCAGATAGGTCTTACCGATTTCGGCTGTGGCCGTGATGTCGGAGATAATCTGGATGGCTTTGTTGGCCGAGGCCTCGTCCGCCGAAGCGACGTGGATGGTGCCATCGTCCTCGACATCGATCTTGACGCCGGTCTGTTCGATGATCCCGCGGATTACCTTGCCACCTGGTCCAATGACGTCGCGGATCTTATCGGTCGGAATATGCAGGGTGTAAATGCGGGGCGCATATTGCGACATGCTGGAGCGGGGCGCGGCCATGGCCTCATACATCTTGTCGAGGATGAAGAGGCGGCCGCGGCGGGCCTGCTCCAGGGCTTCCTTCATGATGGCGGTGGTGATGTTGGGAATCTTGATATCCATCTGAAGGCCGGTGATGCCTTCGCGCGTGCCGGCAACTTTGAAGTCCATGTCGCCATAATGATCTTCGGCGCCGGCGATGTCGGTCAGGACGGCGTAATCCTTGCCCTCCAAAACCAAACCCATAGCTACGCCGCCGACGTGTGAGGTCATGGGCGCGCCTGCATCCATGAGCGCCAGCGAAGCGCCGCAGATGGTGGCCATGGAACTGGATCCGTTGGATTCCAGAGTATCGCTGACCACGCGCATCGTGTAGGGGAACTTGTCTTCGCCGGGGATGAGAGCGGTGAGTGCGCGCTCAGCCAGAGCGCCATGGCCGATTTCGCGGCGGCCGGGACCGCGCATGAAGCCCACTTCACCAACGCTGAACGGGGCGAAGTTGTAATGCAGCATGAAACGTTTGGAGGCTTCGCCGGGCTCCAGGAGCTCAATGCGCTGCTCATCGTCCTTGGTGCCAAGCGTGATGGTCACCAGCGACTGGGTTTCGCCGCGGGTGAACAGGGCGGAACCATGAGTGCGGGGCAGGACGCTGGTTTCGATGCTGATGGGACGGATCTGATCGAAGGCGCGGCCATCGGGGCGGCGATGATTCTTGAGCATCTCATCGCGGAAGATGCGCTCCTTGAGAGCGTCGTAGCACCTGGCGGCTTCGAGCTGCTGCTCTGCAGGCAGGGCCTCGATGACACGCTTTTTAACCGAAGCGACCAGGGCATAGCTTTCGAGCTTGGGATGCTTTTCAGTGTTGAGAGCGTCGGTAAGGTCCGCGCGGGCTTCCTTGGCGACCTGCTCGTAAAGCTTCTCGTCGAGAACCGGGGAAACGAATTCGCGCTTGGGCTTGCCGGCCAGCTTCATGAGCTGGCGGATGCCGACGGCGATCTTCTTGCAGCACTCGTGACCGAATTCGATGGCGCCGAGAACCTCGGCTTCGGAAACCTGCTGCGCGCCGGCTTCCACCATGACGATGCCTTCTTCAGTGCCGGCGACTACGATGTTCAACTTGGATTCACGGCCTTCGGTGTAGGTGGGGTTGGCGGTGTAGTGGCCATCCTTCATACCCACGCGAACGCCCGCCAGGACATAGTGGAAGGGGAGATCGGAAATCGCCAGGGCCGCCGCGGCGCCGCAAATCGCCAGGGAGTTGGGATCCTGTTCGGGATCGGCTGAGAGGACCATCGCAATCACCTGGGTTTCAATCATGTACCCTTCGGGGAAGAGCGGCCGGATGGGGCGATCGATCAATCGGCTGGTGAGAACTTCTTTTTCGGAGAGACGGCCCTCTCGCTTGATAAAGCCGCCGGGAATCTTTCCAGCGGCGTAAGTATACTCGCGGTAGTCCACGGTGAGCGGGAAAAAAGCGGCTCCCGGTTTGGCTTGATCGGCCATACAAGCGGTGACCAGGACAACCGAGTCACCGGAGCGAACGACAACCGCGCCGTTAGCCTGTTTGGCCATCTTGCCGGTTTCGAGCGTAATCTTGCGGTCGCCCAGGTCAACTTCAACTATGTGGTGCATTCTCTTTTAAACCTCCAACTCGACCGGAAACCAGTTCCGGCCGGTCACGAACCGGCGCCCCGATTGGGGGGGCCGTTTGAGAGTGGAGTTGACAGGGATGAGTAGCCCTGGAGGCATTGAGGCAACACGCCTCAGCCCCGTGTGGGCCGAAAGGGTTTGAATTCGGAAGCACCCGCGCCATACGTCTGGAACGAGGTTCCGACGAATGGACTAGCGGCGGATGCCCAGCCTTAGCAGAACTGCTTTGTAGCGCTCTGGGTCCGTATCGCGCAGGTAAGTCAGAAGCCGGCGACGTTTAGCAACCAAGGTCAACAACCCCTTGCGGGAACCATGGTCCTTCTTGTGCGTCTCGAAATGCTCCTGTAAGTAGCGCAAACGCGCGCTCAACAGGGCAATCTGTACTTCTGGCGACCCGGTGTCGGTTTTGTGGCGTTGATTTGTGTTGTAAATCTGCCGCTTTGCTTCAATCGCCAGTGCCATTCTAGAGGTAATGCTCCTTGTCTTCTCTTAATCTCGTTTGATACGTACACAGAATACCACAGGCGGGAAACGCCGTGGGGGCGGCTGCGGCCGGTCTTAAGTGATACCAAACTCCGGGTCAGGGCGTCTGCACCCATTGTCCCTGATGCACACCGGCTTCGCTGGTCCCGGGAAGTTGGTTTCACGAACGGCTAGAAGACTTGGAAGCAGAAGACCTGGTTGGAGCCTTGGGGAGTGATGGAGTATTCGCCAGGTTCCAGGCTATCGTCTACTTCGATGCGGTAGAGGTTGGCGGAATCCAGGCGCATGACTTTCATGAGGATGGCCTGGGGCTGCTTCTTGGGACCAAAGAGGATTTCGCGGCGGCCGTTGCGCGATTCCACTTTGAAAAGCTGCAGTTTGTCGGGAGCGAGTTTGTCGGACTGGAAAATGAATATCGGCGCGGCGAGCGGAGTGCGGACCGGCGAATTGGGGCCCGCAATGGCATAGACCACGTCGTCCTTCTTGCCCTTTTCTTCCTTGGCTTCGGCGGACTCGGTGGGAATGAGGTCGGCGGCGTGTTTGAGGTAAGGGATGTCGGGTTTGGGCGGCCGGGTTCCGGTGTACTTTTGGGCCAAGGCAGCCAGGGCCGCGGCCAAGAGCAGGACAAGAGATCGGCGCAGCATAGCGGAATCATTCTACCGCTTGGCCGGCACCGAATCTACCGAGCCGCGCACATCAGGTGATCGGTGTTTTGCTGTAGAAGCTGAGAACGTTGTCTCCTTGTTTGAGAAGGCGGATACGGGTCAGTCCTCCTTGGGCTTCCGGGAGAGCGAAGCGAACGGAGTGCTGGATGACGGTAAGCGGGGGCGGGGTTTCCGACAGCAGGCGGAGGGCGGCGGTGTACTCGTCTTCGAGAGAGTAGGGCGGATCGAGGAACACGATACCGGCCTGCCGGCAGGCAAGGTCGCTGCCGAGGGTGAGGAGCGCGGCGCCGCCGACTACCGTGGCGCGCGGTTCCAGTTTGAGGGCCGCCAGATTTTCGCGGATAGCCAGGAGGGCCGCACGGTTTTTCTCCAGGAACCAGGCGTGGCTGGCGCCGCGGCTGAGGGCCTCAATCCCAACGGCGCCGGTTCCGGCATAAGCATCCACAAAAGTCGCACCCTGGAGGCGCGGGGCCAGGATGTTGAACAGGGTTTCGCGCAGGCGGTCGGGCGTGGGGCGCGTGGCATTTCCGGGGATGCTCTTCAGGCGGCGCGAACGAAATTCTCCGGCGATGACGCGCATCAGCCCACCGTCACCAGGGCATAGCGGCGCTGCCAGTGGTCGCGGATGTAGGCGACGGCGCGGCGGAGTTCATCTTCGGAAGGCGGACTGGCGATGAAGCTGACGGCTTCGCGGCGCGCAATCTCCAGAATTTCGCTATCGCGCTGAATGTCCGCCAGGCGAAATGCGGGCATACCGGATTGTTTGGTGCCGAAGAATTCTCCGGAGCCGCGGAGTTTGAGGTCCATCTCAGAAATGTAAAAGCCGTCGGTGGATTCCACCATGGTGCGGATGCGATGGCGGGCGGTGTCGTTCATTTTTTCTGTGACCAGCATGCAGTAACTTTGGTCGGCGCCGCGGCCCACGCGGCCGCGCAGCTGATGCAATTGAGCCAGGCCAAAACGCTCCGCCTGCTCCACCAGCATGACGCTGGCGTTGGGAACGTCCACGCCCACTTCAATGACGGTGGTGGAAACCAGAATCTTGATACGGCCCTCTTTAAACCGCTGCATGACGGATTCCTTCTCCTCGGCTCCCAGGCGGCCGTGCATGAGACCCACCGGGATATCGGGGAAGACTTCGCGCGAGAGATGTTCGTACTCTTGTTGCGCGGCCTTAATGGCGAGGGTTTCAGACTCTTCAATGAGGGGATAAACAACGTAAGCCTGACGGCCCTCATCGATCTGGCGCTTCAGGAAACTGAGGGCCTGCTCGATCTGGTCGGCGGTGTAGTGTTTCGTCTTGATAGGCTTGCGGCCGGGCGGGAGTTCATCGATGACGGACACATCCAGGTCGCCGTAGAGGGTCATGGCGAGGGTGCGCGGGATGGGGGTGGCGGTCATTACCAGTACGTCGGGGGTGATGCCTTTCTGCACCAGGCCCAGGCGTTGAAGCACGCCGAAGCGATGCTGCTCATCAATGATGGCGAGGCCGAGTTTCTTGAATTCGACGTCTTTTTCGAGCAGCGCATGGGTGCCGACGGCCACCTGGACCAAACCTTCGGCCAGCAGTTTCTTGAGCTGGGCTTTTTCGCGGGCGGTGAAGGAGCCGGTGAGGAGTGCGGTAACGTAGCCGAGTTTACCGAAGACTTGTTTAAAGTAGAGGCCGTGCTGCGCGGCCAGGATTTCGGTGGGGGCCAGCACCGCGACCTGGTAGCCATTTTCGATGGCGATGACAGCCGCTTCGGCGGCGACGATGGTTTTGCCGCTGCCCACGTCGCCTTGCAGCAGCCGGTTCATGGGGTGCGGCTCTTTCATATCGTCCGCGATTTCCTTGATCACGCGCTTCTGCGCGCCGGTGGGTTTGAACGGGAGCATGGCCTTGACGCGTTGGCGCACGCGATCGTCGATCTCGAAGGCAATGCCGGGCAGGGCGCGGGCTTTGGCGCGCTTGAGAGCCACGCCGCATTCCAGCCAGAAGAACTCTTCGAAGATGAGGCGAAACTGGGCGGGGGAGCGGAAGGCATTGAGCATTCGGATGTCGCTCTCGGGCGGCGGGAAGTGGGTGTGGCGAATGGCGGTCCAGTAGTCCGGCAGTTTGAGGGGACCGCGGAGGAATTCCGGGAGATGGTCTTCGACCGGCGTTAGCGACTGAAAGATGCGGTGGGTGACGGTGCGCAGGACGCGGGTGGTGAGTTTGCCGGCGGCCTGGTAGATGGGGACGATGCGGCCGGTGTGGAGCGCGGCCCCGTCAATTTGGCCCGCGCCATCGTCATCATCGCCGGAGAGGATTTCGAATTCAGGGTGGAGCATGGTGAGTTCGCCCGAGTAGCTGTCGAACTCGACTTTGCCGAAGAGGGCGACTTTGAGGCCATCGCCCAAGACATTGGCCAGATACCCGCCGTGAAACCACTTGCCCAGCAGGATGGCCCTGGAGGAATCGGTGAACCGGACTTCGAAGAGACCCAGATTGCGGCGGCGGAAACCGGAGAGTTTGGTGGAACGGACTTCGGCGATGACCGTGGCCATTTCGCCCGGGGCAAGTTGGGCGATGGTCTTCATGTTGCTGCGGTCTTCGTAGCGGAAGGGGACGTAGCCGAGCAGGTCTTCCACGGTGAGCAGCGCCTTGGCTTCCAGCATGGCGGCGCGGGCGGGGCCAATTCCTTTGATGTAGGTGAGTGGGGTGGCGAGGTCCATGCGGGCGTCTGGAACGCGGCGTCTGGAATGTGGCCCAGAGGGTCGCGGTACCAGTGTACAATGCCATCGTGAAGCTAACAGTTGTTCTCATGGCGGCAGCGGCTTGTTGCGCAGCGGCGGATTTCCGGTTGGGCATCATCGGGACGGATACCTCGCACAGTCCAGCCTTTACAAAGCTGCTGAACGGCGACGCCAGCGAACCCGACCACGTACCTGGCGCGCGCGTGGTGGCGGCTTACAAAGGCGGCAGTAAAGACATCACGGAAAGTGTCAGCCGGGTGGAGCAGTTCGCGGAACAGATCCACACTAAGTATGGTGTGGAAATTGTGCCGGACATTGCCACGCTGCTCTCAAAGGTGGATGGCGTGCTGCTTACCAGCATCGACGGGCGTGTACACCTACCGCAGGCGAAACTGGTGATTGCCGCACACAAGCCGCTATTCATCGACAAGCCGCTGGCGGCCACGCTGGAGGACGCGCGTGAGATTGCGCGGCTGGCCAGGGAAGCGGGCGTGGCCTGGTTCAGCTCTTCCAGCCTGCGGTTCGGTGTTATCGGCGCAGCCGTGAAATCCCCGAACGTCACGGACATCACGGGCGCCGTCACGTGGGGGCCGGGGCCCTTCGAGCCGCACCACTACCTGGAACTCTCCTGGTACGCGGTGCATCCCATCGAAGCTCCTGTATACGATCATGGGACGCGGCTGCGAGAGTGTGACCCGGACCGCCGGCCAGAATGAGGACGTGATAGTGGGCCGCTGGAAGGACGGGCGCGTGGGCACGGTAAATGCGGTCCGCCCATATAGCGATTACGGAGCAGTGGTTTTCCGCGGCAAAGAAGTGGTGGAGAGCCACCCGAAAGTGGGAGCCAGCGACTACCGGGCGCTGGTGGTCGAGATGATCAAGTTCTTCCAGACGCGGCAGCCTCCGGTGGCCAATGAGGAGACGCTTGAGATGTTCGCGTTCATGGATGCGGCGCAGCGGAGCAAAGAGCAGGGTGGGAAAGCGGTGAGTTTGCGGTAAACCGGCGCCGCTATCTTGCCGGGCGTCGCTTGTATGGTGCTACTTTTCTTCCGCTCTTGGTCTTGTAGCCCTTGACCGTCGAGGTCTTCTTTCGTCTGTTGGTGGTCGCACTTCTGCCGGCGCTTGTCTTTCTGGAGGCTGCTGTTGCGGTTGTCATCGGCGCGACGCCCACAAACACCAGCAGAAAGAACGCTAACAAATGCCGCATTAAGTAATGATCTCCAATCAGATACAACAGCCGAAGATATCGTACCAACCGGGAGTTGGTTGGACAATGCTATCTTCGGTCGGTTAACGCTTGACGCCGCTGGCTGGAAACGACGCCTGTGGCCCATAGTTTAAACTGAAAGTACTCATGTCCAAATTGCTGGAGGGCAAACTTGCCCTCGTTCTGGGTATTGCCAACAAGTGGAGTCTGGCATATGCCATTGCGCAGGCGTTTTCGCGAGAGGGCGCCACGCTGGCGTTGACGTATCTTGGCGAGCGCCAGAAGGGGTCGATCGAGGAGTTATCCAAAGGCTGGAATGTGACGGCTATCCTGCCCTGCGACGTCACTAAGGATGACGAACTGACGGCGCTCACTGAGTCACTGCGCGGTCTCAACCGGCCGCTGCATGCGGTGATGCACAGCCTGGCATTTGCTAACCGCGAGGATCTGGCGCGGCCCTTCGTCGAAACCAGCCGCGCGGGTTTTCTGCTGGCGCAGGATGTGAGCGCGTATTCGCTGGTGGCTGTGGCTCGGGCCACGGCGGGGCTGATGACCGAGGGCGGCTCGCTGAGCACCCTGACTTACCTCGGGTCGACGCGCGTATTGCCGAACTACAACGTGATGGGCGTGGCGAAAGCATCGCTCGAGGCAGCGGTGCGGTATCTGGCCAGTGACCTGGGCGCGCAGAAGATCCGGGTGAATGCGATTTCGGCGGGCCCGGTCAAGACGGCATCGGCGCGGGCCATTAAGGATTTCTCGACGATCCTGGATAAGATCCCGGCGGTGGCGCCGCTGAAGCGTAACACCGACCCGGCGGAAGTGGCCGATGCGGCCGTATTTCTGGCCAGCGACCTGGCGCGCGGAGTAACCGCAAATGTCTTGTACGTTGACGCAGGCATGCACGTGATGGCGTGATGAACGCGCATCCCTGCCATAATGGTGATTCCTTATGAAAGTAGAAGTGGTCCTCACAGAGGCGGATATCGCACAGGAATTCGCCGAGGCGATGGAAGCACGCGATCTGCCGGAAAAGTTTTTCTACTGGTTCCCGCGGTCGGCAGCGGAGTGGGCCGCACTGACCGAGCACGCCGAGCTTTACGGCGGCATCTGGGAGACCTGGAAGGAACTGACCGTAGGGGTGGCCGCGCTGGCCAAGCACTTTGGCGGGCGCGTGCCGGTGATCAGCTTCGGCGCGGGCGACGGGTCGCGCGACCGTCTGTTGATGGGGGCGCTAAAGGACGCCGGGTGCCAGTGCCTTTACTTCCCGGTGGATGCCAGCCAGACCATGCTGGAGATGGCCTGTGCGGGCGCGGACGATGAGGACATTGAAACGGTCGGGATCAAGGCCGATATTTCGAGCCCGGTGCATTTGATCTATGCGGCGGATGCGGCCGAACCGCCGCGGCTGTTCATTCTTTCAGGGAACACGATGGGGTCATTCGATCCCCTGGCTGAGATCCGCTATGTGGCGCAGTGCATGAAGCCCGATGACCGGCTGATCATCGACGGCGAAATCTACGACGAAGAAAAATCCATGGCGCGGCGCGACAATCCGGCGGCGCGAAAGTTCGTTTCGGCGCTGCTGGCGAGCGTGGGAATCGGGGACGAAGACGGCGAAATCAAGTTCGGCCACAAGCGCGATGAGCGGCATGAAGGGCTGCACCTGATCACGCGGCATTTCCGGGCCGCGCGCGATCTTTCGGCGACGGTGGCGGGCGAGGAGATTTCGCTGGCGCGCGGAGAACGGATCGGATTGAATTTTCAGTACACATACACTCGTGAAGCCTTCCGGTGGCTGCTGCAGCATCAGGGCGGCCTTGAGATCGTGACGGAGTATCAGAGTCCGGATGCCCGGTTTTTGACGGCCGTGTGCCACAAGTAACCAGTAACGCCGGCGGTCCATGCCGCCGGTCTTCTGAACCTGTTTACCGTGTTCAACCACCGGCGGCAAGGACCGCCGGCGTTACTGAAAGCTCACGGTAGTCACGCGGTACCAAGGTTGGTTGCTGGCGTCGTCGATTCCCCAGAATTCGACGTATTGATTGCCCGCGGGGAACAGGCCGGTGCCGTGAAGCGGTGCCACGATCTCGCCGTTAGCTGCGATGTGGTTTGTCCCGAACCAATTGTTGATGGCCGAAGAGTAATCGGTTCCATTTATCTTAATTGCTGTGACGCGCGTAGCAGATCCGGCCGTCTCCAAAAGTCGAATCTGGAAACTCCACTGGCCGCCCGATTGCAGCACTGGATTGGGCGTGATGCTGGGGATTACGTTCGATTGATCCAGCCTCACAATGGCGGTGACATTGATGAACTGGGGCGGAGCGGCGCCGGAGAGGATCGTGATGGTGCTGGAATACTGGCCGGGCTGATTGAGTTGTGACGGGTCGGCCGTAACGGTCACCTGAGTCGGGGTCTTGGCAGAGATCGTACCCGTAATGGCGGAAAGATGAATCCATGAGGCGTCGGCACGCAGGCTAAAGTTGGACTGTCCGGCGGACTGCGTGGTCAACTGCACAGCCTGGCTGGCCGGCGCGGCATGGTTGGCCACGGTGAAACTCAGGTTGGATTTGTCCGGTATCACCTCAGCGGCGGGCAGGTTCTCGAGGTAATCCTTGACGCCGGCGTAGGTGTTGGAGAACCGGCTATAGCCGGCAACGCTCGGGATAATGGTACAGACAGTGCCGTCGGACAACACGGGGGCGTAGCTCAGCGAGCCCACCACCACACCGGGGCTGGAGAAGAGCGGCGAACCGGAAGAGCCATGCTCCACCCGGCCCTTGTCCCACAGGACCTGCAGGAACAGGTTGCCGGGAGCGGTGTCAGCCCCGCCCGTATCGTTTTCGACCAGGTTGGCGGCATCGCCGGTGCGTGATCCGAACGAGATTCTTTTCCAGGAGCCGGACGGGTGGTGAATGCCGGTGACCGCTCCGCCGAAGCCCGGATCGGCGATATCCCAGCCCGCGAAGGTAACGCCGGCGGGCACATCCGGAAGCAGGATGAGGCTGAAGTCGCCTTGCTCGACAGTGGCGCTGGCGATGAGATGCGCCCCCATGGAAGATTTTGCGCCGGCATCGCGGCTGGCGGGCGGCGCACCGGCGCAGGATGACGTCTGATAAGTCCAGTAGGTCTGAACGGTTCGCGCGGCGGCTTCATTGTTGATGCAATGGCCGGCGGTTAGAAAATACGGCTTGAAGCTGTTATCGCGCGTCGCCAGAAGGGAGCCGGAGCAGAGGAAGGAATCGCCGCCGTCCTGGAATAGAATCTGGCCGACGGTGCTCATGGTGCTCCGCCAATCGGCAAAGCAGTTGGGGTCGAGTTCGCAGTAGTCGGCGGTGTTGACCACGGCGCCTGGCGCAGTCGCATCCAGGGCGCTGCGGATATTGTGAGAGATGGTTCGGATTTCGAAAGGCGGTGCGCCGGGTAGATCGGAAGATGCCGCATCGGCTGCCGGCTCATATTCCAGCGTGGCCGACTCGGAGAAGAGAGTATCGCTCCAGAAGTGGCCATCGTCGAAAATGCCGCGGCCGGTATACGGACCGGCGACACTCGAGCCATCGTGCAGCCAGACATTGCCGGCGCCCACTGAGAAATTGCGGAACTCAACGCGGATTCCGCGCGAGCCCGGCGAGCGGATGGCCATTCGCCAGACGCGGACGCCAGCGGAAGTGGTCTCCCATAAGCCGGTAGACAGGGCCTCGGGGGAAAGGCTGCGCTCAATTCCGATTTTCAGCCGCGTACTCGGCTGGATGAATCGCGCGATCTCAGACGGGCTGAGCGGAGCCAGCGCGAACTCACGTGGTTTACGAAGGCCGAACCGAATCCCCGGCGGCCGCGCCGCGACGCGTGAGGCACGTTCCGTTCCGGCATACTGGACGGGCTCTTTGCGCGGCACCTGCTGCGCACCGGCCGTTGAAACGAAGAGGCCGACTGTCCAAGCCGTGAATATGAGATGTCGCGTTGTAAGCAAGGCTTGAATTTAAGGCCGCGGTGGAGGGAGTACAAGACTGGAAAAGGTTATAGTACGGCGATAACCATGGATAGGAAGCAGGAGGGGCCGGATGTCAGGGGCCGGGGGCCGGATCTTGAACCTCTCACCGGTATTGCGGGACCAAGGTCTTCCCCGATGCATTCCGTGCGGCCGAGTTTACGATAAGGGCCGAATCCCTGGCCCCCGGCATCCGGCCCCTGCTTCTGTGCCACCTTAATAATTGATGAAGAATATCATCGTGGGCACGGCAGGGCACATCGACCACGGAAAGACGGCGCTGGTGAAGGCGCTGACGGGGATCGACACCGACCGTTTGGAGGAAGAGAAACGGCGCGGTATCACCATCGATCTGGGTTTTGCGCACTTGCAATTGACTGGGGCATTGCGGCTGGGCTTCGTGGATGTGCCGGGGCACGAGCGCTTCGTGAAGAATATGCTGGCGGGCGTGGGCGGGATCGACCTGCTGCTGTTCACCATCGCGGCCGACGAATCCATCAAGCCGCAGACGCGGGAACACTTCGATATCTGCCGGTTGCTGGGGATTCCACGGGGCGTGATTGCGCTCACCAAAGCCGACTTGGTGGACGACGATCTGGTGGGCCTGGTGCGCCTGGAGGTGGAGGAATTGGTGGCTGGGTCGTTCCTTGAAGGCGCGCCGATTGTGCCGGTCAGCTCGCTGACGGGGGCGGGCCTGGAGAATTTGCGAGGCGAACTGGCGCGGGTGGCGGCTCTGGTGCCGGAGAAGAACGCGGCGGGCCATTTCCGGCTGCCGATCGACCGGGTGTTTTCGGTGAAGGGGTTTGGAACGGTGGCGACGGGCACGCTGGTTTCCGGTTCTGTGGCGGCGGAACAGACCGTGGAGGTCTACCCGGCGGGGCGGCGGCTGCGCGTGCGCGGAGTGCAGGTGCATGGGAGCAAGGCCGACCGTGCGCGGGCGGGGCAGCGCACCGCGCTGAATCTGGCTGACATCGAGCCGGCGGAATTGAGCCGGGGCGATGTGCTCTCCGAGCCGGGAATGTTCCGCGCAGTGAAACAGGTGGACTGCCGCCTGGATCTGCTGGCCGGGGCAAAACCGTTGAAGCATCGCGCACCGGTGCATTTTCATTCGGGGACGGCCGAGATCGAAGCCGAGGTGCGGCTGCTCGAAGGAACTGCGGCTCTGAAGCCGGGCAGCCGTGCCTATGCGCGGCTATTGTTGCGCGATGCGGCGCTGCTGCTGCCGGGGGACCGGTTCATCATTCGGATGTTTTCGCCGGTGGTGACCATCGGGGGCGGCGTTGTAGTAGACGTGAGCGCCCGGCGGTATCGCAAAGGCGATGACGTGAAAGCGCGCCTCGACGTACTGGCCGGCCAGGACGTGGCGGCACGGATAGGGCTGCTGTTGCGGGAATCGCCATTCGGCATGGGGACCGCGGAGCTGGTGGCGCGGACCGGGATGCTGGAGCGTGAAATCGTCGCCGCCGCGGGGCGTGCTGCCGTGGTGACCGTGGCGCAGCCGCAGCCCTGGTACATGGACCGCGCCTGGTTCCAGGCCGCGCGGGAGCGGTTGGTCAAGACGGTGCGCGAGTTTCACCAGAAACATCCGCTGCTGCCGGGGATCGCGCGGCAGGATTTGCGCGGACGCGAATTGAAGGATGCACCTGCGTTCGTATTGGATGCGCTGATCGTGGACGCGAAAGAGATTGTGGCCGAAGGCGAGACCGTGCGGTCGCGGGGCCACAAGCTGGTGCTTAAGGAAGACGAAGAGCAGGCGCGGGCGGCGATTGAGCGGGCGTTCGAACAGACGGGGCTGGCGGTGCCTTCGCTGGCGGAGGTGCTGGCGAAATCGGGCGTGGAGGCGGCACGGGCGCGGCCCCTGCTGCAGATTCTGCTGCGTGAGAAGAAGCTGGTGCGGATCAGCGATGAGCTGGTGTTTCACCAGTCGGCGATTGAGCGGCTGCGCGGAATGCTGGCGGCCAGGAAGGGAACGCGATTCGGTGTGGCGTCGTTTAAAGACTGGACGGGAGTGTCGAGAAAGTATGCGATTCCGCTGCTGGAGTTTCTGGATCGGGAGAAGGTGACGCGGCGGGAGGGGGACGAGCGGGTGGTGTTGTAGGCGCAGAAATCTACTTGCTCGCGGCGATATCCAGGACGGCGTACCACATGAATTGCACCAGCCCATACAGCGAGTCCTCGCTAAGGCGTTCGACATCGCTGTGCCACCCGTGCTCGGCGAACTCGGCTTCGTCGAAACGCGGACCAATGCCGTAGGCCTGCACTCCCTTGGCGCGTAACTGCGCGAGATCGGTCGCACCTGTAACCATACCGGGAATGGTGATCGCGTTGGGGTAGAGCCGGCGTTGCGCGGCTTCCAGCGCTCGAAACATTTCCGTGTCCAAACGGCTGGGCGGTGCTGAAGGCCGGCCAGGGGCGCTGGGCACAATCTTGACAGATGGATCGCCAATAACGCGATCCATCTCGGCGTAGAACTTCGTCATGTCTTCGTCCGGCAGCGCGCGGATATCGAGCATGGCTTCCGCCTGCGAAGGGATAACATTCTGGCGGAAACCACCGCTAAGAATCGTCGGCGAGATAGACGTGCGCAATACGGAGTACTTGCCCAGATCGTGGTCGGCGAAATAGTTCTGAATGGCGGCGCTCTTTTGCGGGTCGACCAGCCCGTTATAACGCGCGGCTTCCTCGGGCGGGCTGATCGTGGAGAGGCGTTCGAAAAAGGTACGAGTGACATCGTTGAGGCGCATCGGCGGCTCCCAGTTGGCGATCTTACTGACGGCAGTCGAGAGATGCACGATGGCATTATCGCGCCTGGGTCTTGAGCCGTGGCCCGATGTGCCCGTGGCGATGAGCTTCGCGCGGCGCGGCACCTTCTCCGTGGCGGCAATCTCTACGAAGCGAACCCGGCCGTTTTCGGAGTGCACGAAGCCTCCTTCGGCCAGCGCATATTCTGCTTCAATGTCCGGCCAATGTTCCTTAACCAGGTAATCGATGCCGACACTGGGGCCGTTGGAACTCTCCTCGCTGGCCTCCGCAACATAAATCACATCCCGGTCGAGCGGGACGCGGAGGCGCTTGAGTTGCAGCATCAGCATTAGCCCTGCCGCAACGCAATCCTTGTTGTCTGTCGTACCGCGGCCCCATATATAGCCGTCCTTGCGCACGGCGCCGAACGGATCGACAGGCCACACTTCGGGCTGAACGCCGACCGTGTCGGTGTGCCCGAGGATCAGAACGGGTTTCTTGCGTCCGTTTCCTTTCAATCGCGCGACCAGGTTCGCGCGGCTTGGTTCGAACGCGAAGACTTGATAGCTGATTCCTTCGCGATCGAGGACGCCCTTCAGGTAATTGACCACCGAGGTCTCATTGCCCGGTGGATTGCTGGTGTTCATCCGGACAATCGATTGGTAGTGAAGCAGAGTCTCAGCCTTCGCCTTGTCCCAATTCACAACAGGCTCGGCGGCCCGCGCCGAGAGCGCCAAGAGAAAAAAGGTCAAAAAAATGCGTCTGCGAAAGTTGGGCATTGGGCACATGTTATCAGGTCATGCGGCCGGCTCCGCCATTACCCCTTGCGACGTCCGCACGATCGACGCGTCGGCTTAAATCCACCAGATCGCTGAACACGCCGTAGGCCGTCTGCTCTACTCCGGGATCGATCGAGACGGTGCCGAACGTGCCCATCAAATCCGTATGGAAGAGAATCAGGTTTGACGTTCCGGGCGTGCAGGCCAGGACATCGCAGCGGTCCAGAACTTCGGCGCGCACCCGCAGCGACAGACCGGCCGAGGTGCGGCGGCCGCGGCTGATCAGGCGCACAGTCTTGCCTTCGCTCCCAATCTTCCGCATGCGCTCGGGCGTCAGCCGGGTGATGCCGCGGGTTGAGACCTGCTGCGGGCCGGTGCCGGCGTCCATCAGGACGTTGGCCAGCGCGGCGGTCTTGGCAGCGGAGTCCCAGCCTTGCACATCGAATGCGCCATCGGCTTCCGTAATGCCCATTTTGCGCGCGGCCGCCAGGCCGTCCGCGAAGCAGCCGCCGCGCTCCATGGTTTCGATCACCACCTTCGACGTGGAGTTCAGGGCGCCGGTGAAACCCAGCACCTTCACGCCGGGCATGGTGTGGCGCCAGAGGTTGAAAACCGGCGCGCCATCCATCACGGCCGATTCAAATCGGAAGCCCACGCCGGCACGGGCGGCCTCCCCGCGCAGGTTGCTATAAGCATGTGCGATGGGTCCTTTATTGGCGGTCGCGACATGCATGCCGCGGGCGAAGGCGGCACGGATATGGCTGATCGCCGGTTCACCGGTTGACGGGTTGAGGGTAGTCAGTTCGACCGCGATTTCGGCGCGCGCAGCATCCAGGAATTCGTCGATGGAAGGGGCGCGCGGGCCGAAGGACGGAGCATTGCTGTGCAGCAACGCGCGCAGGCCGCGAGGATCGACGGCAGTGCCGTGGCGCAGAGTGTGTATGCCGGTGATGGTGAATGGAAAGTCGCGGCGCTTCTGCCCCAGCAGCCGTGCCAGGGCCCGGCCCACGTTGCCGTAACCGATGAGCGCAATCTTCAAGGCCGCGCCATTGCCGATAAGAGCGTTTGCAGGCGCTCGGGTGACCCCGCGAACAGATTCCTGGGCGACGCGCGGAACCTCAACATCCGGCGGTAAATCACATCCTCCAGGCTGGAGTTGATTCCCCACCCGCCCAGGTATTGAAGGCGAAGGTCGCGGTCCAGGTTGAGTTCCACGCCGCCATACCAGGCTGTCAGGTCGGATTTCTGGCCGGCATAGGTCGCAAACAAATCGACCGGCGAGTTGATGCCGATTTCACGCAGCGATTGCGCCACGGCGGCGTAATCGGGGCGGTTCAGGCGCTCCTGTAATTCGTCCAGGTTTATGGTCAGGGCATCGGCCTGCCCCATGAACACCAGATCGTATCCCGACCCATTTACAGTATTGGCCCAAACCGTTCCGTAGGGAAAGACATCAAGGAACGTGGCAAGCTCGCTCTTGACGGTTTTCTCGTCGCTCTCGTATAGGGGCACGTACAGACTGAACAGGCCGCCGGAATTCAAGTGCCGCTTCACAGCTTCAAAGTACTCTTTGGTATAAAGGGCCGCGGTGCCTTTGACGAATACATCGAGCGGATCGGAGGCGATGATGTCGAATTTTTCGGGTGTCGTCAGAATGTAATGGCGGGCGTCGTCAAAGACGATTCGCGTGCGCTGGTTGTGCAAGACGTCATAGTCCTGTTGGGCGAAGTACCTGGTGGAGGTCGGCGGGATGATGGGCTCGATTTCGCAGACCGTGATTCTCTGGATGCTGGGGTACGTGGTGAAGGTTCCGGCCGATACTCCCGCGCCGAATCCGATACCCAGCACCGACTGCGGATGCGGATGAATCAGCCCCGGAAGATGGCCGACCATTCGCTGCAGTTTCATGTCATAGGGTTCGGTGGTGGCTTCCACGTGGCCGTTCACATCCACCTCGAAGGCGCCATCCTTCCACTGCGAAATGGCGACTGAGGAGTTGATGCCCTCGGCTGTGTACAGGATCTTCGAATTGCCGGCGGAGATGGCGATGCGGCGGCCATAGGCGATCACCGCGCCGGGAATTGAATCCACGCCGCGGGCAAGCAGACCGGCTGCCAGCATGGAAACCGCTACCAGGGCCGCGGCCGTCTTCGAACGGAATTCCACTACGTAGGGCCCCAGGACAAACAGCGCACTGGCGGCCGACAGAATCAGCAGCACGCGCTGGGATTGCTGCGTGCCAATCCATGGAACCAGCACCAGGCTGATGGCCAGGGCTCCGATTATCGCGCCGAACGTGTTGGCGGCATACACGCCTCCCACCACGCGTCCCGAATCTTCGCCATCCTGCCCAGGCCCGGTTGCGGCGGCGCAGGCCAGCGGGAAACTGGCTCCCCAAAAGAGAGTGGGCGGCAGGATGGCCCAGAGGCAACGCACCAGATCCAATTGGAAGGTGTGCCATGGGCTGATGGCGAGCAGGGGGTTGATGGGCCAGTACGGCAGGGAGTCGGCGATCATGTAGGCGGTCCAGGCGAACCCGCCGGTGAGCAGAATCTGGCACCAGCCCAGCGCCAGGCGCGGCCTGACAATTTCCACCAGCCATGAGCCGGCCGTAGCGCCGAGTGCCAGCCCGATCAGGAAGACCGCCAGAATGATGGAGAATACGTAAACCGTCGAACCCAGCAGCATCCCCATCAAGCGCGTCCAGATGACTTCCGCGCCCAGGGCGGTTGCGCCGGAAATTGCGATGGTGACATATACCGGCCAACGGCTCGGGTAGCCCGCGGTGGCTCGTGCGGCGGGGACGCCCCCCGTATTGTCTAGCGCGGAGGCATCGCCAAGCAGCGCTGGCGTACGCGCAGCCAACCAGAAACTGATCCCGGCAATCGACAGGTTAATCGCCGCGGCAACGTAGGTAGCGGTGGCGGTGTTGTAGATGCGCAGCAGGTAGAAGCCGGTCAGCAGGCAGCCGAAGACCGCGCCGGCGGTGTTGGCGCCATACAGCAATCCCCACCAGGAGACGCCGGTCGGCGTGGTCTTGGTCCAGCGGACGATGGCAGGCAGGGACGCCCCCATGAGCACCGTGGGCGGCAGCATGCAGACCGCGGCTATGACGCCCCGCAGCAACATTCCCGGCATGCCGTGTTCCGCCCCGGCGATGTACACCCGCTGAATCAAAGGCAGCGAGAGCAGCACCAGCACGCCCAGAATGCCGATGCCGGCTTCGAGGTATGCATACACCCGCAGAGGATGTTGACGGCCGGAAACCAGGCGCGGCAAACCGATACTGCCCAGGCACAGGCCGCCCATAAAGGTTGCCAGCAGCACCCCCATGGAGACGGAGTTGGAACCGACGGCCAGTTGCAGCAGTTGATACCAGACGATTTCGTAAATCAGGGCGGAACAACCGCTGCCGGCGAACAGGAGCAACAGCAAAGGCAGGAAACGCGAGGCAGGGACACTGGCTTCGGAGCTTGGCGCCGGTCTTGGCATGTTTGGTTGCGCCCAGTATACCTCGGCTGCGCCGCCGGACACTCAGAAGCTAAAACGAGAGTGCGTCCACAAGTTTATCCAGGTCGGATTGCAGTGCTGATTTCTTCTTTTGCAATTCGGCCTGGCGGTCGCGCAGGGCGGCCAACTGCTGCTCATGGGCATCCAGTTGGCGGGCGTAATTCTGCACCTGCTGCTGCTGGCCGCTGACATTGTTCAGGCTTCCGATGTTCTGCCGGATGCGATCCTCGTCGGTGGTGAGTTCGCGAACCTTGTTGCCGGCCTCCTGCAGCGCCCGGTCGTTCTCGACGATCAGCGACTTCTGGCTGGCAATCGCCTGCAACTGAGTCCGGCCGGCGTCGGTGAGGCTGCGGTTGCGCACATAGCTGAGAATCACATCCGGAGTCAGGCTGGTTACAGCGTACTGCTGGTCGTATATTCGCTCTTCGGCAACGGGCAGCTCCTGCGTGGCGCTGGCGGCCAGTTGGATCTCGAAGCGGTAATTGGCCGGGGTCTTTTCCGTGGCTTTCTGGTTGAGCAGCGTGTAGCCTGGGCGCAGCGGATGCTCGATGATCAGAGTCTTGGCTTTCTGGTCCACGTTGCGCGCGGTATAGGTGCGGGTTTCTTCGGCGGCCAGTTTGGTGGTCATGATGCCGTGGCTGGCGTGGATCTCGCGGATGATGGCCTGCTTGCTGCCGAAGGCTTCCGTAATGCGAGTGCCCAGGTCCACGGCATAGCTGATCAGGCGCTTGTCGCGGGCCTTGAGTGTTTCCATGAGAGCCTCGCCGCCGTAGACACCGCCGTCATAGACCGTGATAGGGCCGCCATCGAGCGTCTTGCCGCTGTTATTGGTCAGTTCGGCGGCGTTGGTGGGATGCTGCGAGCTGTGGTTGGAATATATCAGCAGCTTGCGTGCTTCGATCGGCTGTTGCAGGAACGGTAGCATGGCGGATTCGTTCTTGCGGATAGTAACGGGCTGGGCGATGCGGTACTCGAAGAGTTCGCCCAGTTCGCGGGCCATCGCATCGGCTACGATCGAACTGGGCTCAACGCTTCGGAAATTCGGAGGTTTTGCCGCCTCTGCCTGGGGTGCTGCCAGCATGGCCATAGACTTACTCACGGCATCCCTGCGCGCTCCGCCTCCTCCACCCACGCCGGCGATGTTTCCCGTAACCGCATCGAAGCTTCCTTGATGCACCTCCGGCCTGGCCGCGGTGTCGTCCGCCAGTTCCGCCGCGGGCCGCTCCACATACTTGGGCGCATAGAGCTGGGTGACGAAAGAAATCGGCCGGCCTGAAACCAGCGAAAGCTGCACCTTGGTCCAATCTTCGCCGGTGGTGTTATCTACCATGGCCCAGCCTTCCAACACGGGCTGCCCTTTCTGGCCGAAGATCAGACGGTAACTGGATTTCCACACGGGCGAAGGAATCATGTAGTCGGCAATCACTTCGCGCTCTTTCGAGTCGGTGGAATCGATGTAGACGCTGCGCTTGTCTTTCGAGCGCGCGGCCGAGAGAGCCGCCAGATAATCCTTGAACTGCTGCTGCAATTGCGCGTCGGTGAAGCGGATGCCCGTGGCGGCGCTCAGATCCACGTTGCGCAGTTCACCCGAGTCCAGCAGCAGCGTGAGTTGTTCGCGCTCGGGCTGTTTGTCGCTGCCTGCGATCAAGCGGCCGTTGACAATGACCCCCGATATGGTTTCATTGCCGAACTTCAACTCCAGACGCGCACCTTTCAACTGGTCGAACATGCCGCTCAACGGTTGGGCGCCGCCGATATGGAACGGAAACTCGGAGAGCTTGTGGCTGAGCGGGTCCATGGAATCGTATCGCAGGCCGGAGATCTTGCCGCCGCCGGGTTCTTCGATGGTGAGCGACTTGAGCACATCGTTCATCGCCGACGCGTCGAAATCGAGGCGCGCCGATTCGCCCGGCGCGAGTTTGCCCGAACGCTCGAAGAATCCCACGCCGTGCTTGTACAGCACCACCTGTTTCACCGGAAGTTCCGCGGACAAGGCCAGCGTCGCGCTCAGAAGCAAAGATATCAAGCCGCGAAGCGGCGTTACAGAAAAAGTGCGAAGCGGCGTTAGAACAAAGCAGCGTTTCATAATCTCTCCATTGTGGAAATGCCTCCGCGCGCGATTCCCTTTCAACCTTACCGTTCCATCACCTCAATAATGACGCGTTTCAATTCCGGTAGAATTTTCAATAGAGATGACGAACTCCGGCAAACGAATCCTGATCGTGGATGACGAGCCTCCCCTTCTCAAGATGATGAGCCGTTACCTGGACCGCCTGGGGTACTCGGTGACAGCCCTGGACAGCACGGATGCGGCGTGGCGCGAAGTGGAAGCGGCTCCGGCCGATTTCGCGGTTGCCGTGCTGGACGGCAGCATGCCCGGGATGAGTATGGAGGCTCTCGCGTTGCGGTTGGTGGGAGCGAATCCGGCGATTTGCGTGGTGGCGGCGAGCGGGTATCCTGTGGACCTGACCAGGGTGGAAGCCGCCGCTCCGGGGCGCGTGGCATATCTGCCGAAGCCGTTTTCTCCGAAGATGCTGGCAGCGACGGTGCGGAGGATGAGTGGCGCGCAAGAAGAAGAAATTTGACCTGGGAAAGGAAATCAGAGCCATCGCCCGGGAACGCGTGGGCGCAGTGCCGGCCGCTATAACCATGCAACCGAAATCGCTACGCAAGAAACCGAAACACAAGAAGCCGTTGGAGGAGGAGGGCCAATGAGCCGGCCAGTGAGCGAGCCAATAAGCCAGGGCTTGTCGCGGCGGGCCTTCCTGGCTTTCGGATGGTTTCCGTTCTTCCGTTCGAAGCATATCAGCCTGGCGGGCGCGCGTTTCGGTATTCTTCGGAACGGCCGTTCGATGCGCCGATACGTGCTGATCCATGGCAATGAGGAGACAGCGCGGGCAGTGCTCACACACCACATGGAGATTCACGAGGGCATCGCCTACCTGGCGCAAAACCAGACCCGCAACGTAACCGTGAACTCGGCCCAGATCGATCCCAACCGCATGTTTTCGCGCGTTGGAGCCGAAGCCAGCCTGAAGCGTCTCAATCCGGGCCTGGCGCCTGATGCCCTGAAGGCTGCGCTGGATTTGCTGGACCGCGACCGTGAGCGCCTGGTGCGCGCGCTGCTTCCCCCGCAGGTTCCCCTCCAGCGCGGCCTGCTTGTGGCGCTGCACAACAACAGCGAAGGCTACTCGGTGCAGGATGAAGTGCCGATCAGCGACGAGACGTCCCTGCGCGAGCCCGGCAACCCGCACGCCTTCTTCCTGTGCACCGATCCCAAGGATTTTGCCATGCTGAAAACCTCACCCTACAATGTGGTGCTGCAGCATTCCCCGAAGGACGACGATGGTTCCCTATCGCGGCTGGCGGCCGCGCGAGGCGTGCGCTATGTCAATCTGGAAGTGGAATTGGGGCAGACCGATCGGCAGCAGGAAATGCTGGCGTGGTTGGAGTGGAACCTGGGCTAGGCAAAGGGGTAGGCAATCTCGGCTAGGCAAGGGCTAGGCAGGGTTGTGGCAGGCGGCACGCCTACCCCGCCTGCTACATGAAGTAGTCTTTGACCTTGTCGAACAGGCCCTTTTCGGACGGGCGGTTATCGACGGGTAGCGTGTCGCGCAATTGCTCCAGCAGTTTCCGCTGCTCGCGCGTCAGGCGGGTGGGCATCTTCACATCGATGTGGACGTAGAGGTCGCCGCGGCCGCCGCTGTTCAGGACGGGCACGCCTTTGCCGCGAAGGCGGAACTGAGCGCCATTCTGGGTGCCCTCGGTAATCTTGAGTTTCTGCGGCTGTTCAAGCGTAGGGATTTCGATTTCGCAGCCCAGGGCGGCTTGCGCGATGTTGATGGGGATGGTGCAGTGCAGGTCCTGTTCCTGGCGCTCAAAGAACGCATGCGGCTTCACTTTCAGGAACACGTAGAGATCGCCCGCGGGGCCGCCATGCCCGCCGGGCTGGCCTTCGGCGGAGAGGCGCAGGCGGTTGCCGTCGTCCACCCCGGCCGGGATGTTGACTTTCAGCTTGCGCTGCACCTGGCGGTATCCCTGACCACGGCACTCGCTGCACGGGTTGCGGATAATCTGTCCGGTGCCGCCGCAGGTGCTGCAGGTGCGGCGGATGGAAAGGAAACTCTGCTGGTAAATCACCTCGCCGCGGCCATGACAGGTGGGGCACTGGGTGGGCCCGCTGCCCGGTTCGGAACCCGAAGCTTTGCAGCGGCCGCAGGCTTCCATGCGCGGCACCTGAATCTCCGCGTTCATGCCGAACATGGCATCTTCGAAGGCGATTTCCAGATCGTAGCGGACATCTTCGCCGCGCTGCGCCCGGCTGCGCCGCTTACCGCCGCCGCCACCGCCGCCAAAGAGGTCGCCGAAGCCAAACAAGTCGCCCAGGATGTCGCCCAAATCCTGCTCTGGATTGAAGCCTGACGGCGTCCCCGCCGCACCCTGCAAACCGGCGTGTCCAAAGCGATCGTAGGCGGCACGCTTTTGCGCATCGCTCAACACGCTGTAAGCTTCGGAGCACTCCTTGAATTTCTCTTCGGCGTTCGGATCCTCGGGATTGCGGTCGGGATGGAATCGCTTGGCGAGCTCACGGTAAGCCCCCTTGATTTCCTGATCGCCGGCAGCCTTGCCGATGCCGAGTACCTCGTAATAATCTCTTTTAGACACGGGATTCATGTGTTACGGTTTGACTGCCACCCTTACCATCGCGGGCCGGAGGTGCTTTCCTTTGAAATTATAGCCTCTCTGAAACTCGCCCAGAATAGCCTGATCCGGAGCCTCATCGGTGGGGACGCGCTCGACGGCCTGATGCAGATTGGGATCGAACTGGCAGCCGGCGGTTTGGACCGGCTCGAGCCCCATCTTCTTCAGGGTTTCCGACAGACTCTGGTAAATCAGCTCGACGCCTTTAGCGTAATTGCGATCGGCCGTTTCCACTTTCAAGGCACGCTCGAAATCGTCCAGGACGGGAAGCAGGTTCTTCACCAGGTCCGTGGCGGCAAACTGGAAGTACTCCGAACGCTCACGCTCAGCGCGCCGCCGGGCATTGTCGAATTCGGCGCGGGCGCGGAGCAGGCGATCCTGCAGATCGGCCTTCTCCATTAAGAGCTGGTCGCGCTGGTCGGTTACCGACAGCGCAGGCCGTTCGGCGTCAGCCGGCACCTTGTCGTCGGAACACACTTCGGGAGTATTCTCTTCAGGCTTCTGGGTATCCACTGTTACTAGTTTATCAGAGCTCTCAAAACTGCGAATTCTCAAGCGCGCGGCTGGTCTGCAGGACGGCCGCAATTACGCGTTCGTAGTGCATGCGCATGGGGCCCAGGACGGCCACTTTGCACGGGTGGCCGCTGGCCATGCGGACGGTCATGCCGATCAGCGCCAGGTCTTTCATGGCCGGGTGAGCTTGCTCCAATCCGACGTGGACTTCCAGTTCGCCGACCGGCTGCTCCAGGAAGCGGTCCAGCAGTTCGATCACGCGCTTCTTCTCTTCGAGCGCATGGAACAGCTCGCGCATTCTTTCGCGAGTGAGGTGGAGGTCCAGGCCCAGCAGGTTGGAAGCGCCTTCCATGTGCACCTCGGGGGAAGTGTCGGCCTCAAGCAAACCCTTTGAATACAACAACTGCAGCTTGCGCATCACGGCGTGATAGAGTTCGCGCTCCTCGGCCATCCGGCGCAGCAGTTCGCGGCGCGCATGGCCCAGCTGCCAGCCGCCGAAATTGCGATTTACGTAATTGCGGATCGAAGCCAATTCTTCGGCCGAGGCCGGCTCGTCCAGGGTGACCACGCGGTTGCGCACCATTCGGTCGCGCGTTACCAGGACCATCAACAGGCGGTTGCCGGCCAGAGGCACCAGTTCGATCTGGTCGAGTTCCTGGGCCAGAGCCGGGATGGCCGCCGCGATGCCCACGTTGCGTGTCAGCTCCATCAAAACGTAACTGGAGCGTTCCACCCGTGCCCCCACGGTGTCCAGGCTGCTGAACTCGTTGCACAGGCGGTCGGAATCGGTGGCGGCGATGCGGTTGGCGGTCAGCGTACCGGCGTAAAACCGGAAGGCCTTCTCGGTGGGAACGCGCCCCGCCGAAGTGTGCGGCTGTGAAAGGTAGCCTTCGTCGGCCAGGTCAGCCATTACGTTGCGGATGGACGCCGGACTGAGGGCGTTGCTCCGCAGCTTGGAAATGGTCCGCGAGCCGACAGGTTCGCCGGTTTCGATATACGCGCGGACAATGGAGGTGAGGATTGCCAGGTGTCTCGACTTCAGCGGCGCGTCAGTTTTCATAAGGCCCCAGATACACTTCCCTAGTGGGTATTCTAACGCATTGAAAGTAAAGGGTCAATTATTAAGTTCCATTAAGGTTGATGAAAGTCTGGGGTTGATTCTCTACCGCAGAGCCGCGGAGGCGCTGAGATCGGGCGCTGAGAACCGGCAAAATCAAGGCAATTTACGAGGGCGCAGAGGCAGCAGAGATCGCCTGAGAGAAACCGGACAAAAGCCAAGAGCAGGCGCCGGGCAGCCGCACGCTATACTTTAGTTTCCCGTGTTTCATTCCATCGAAAAGCAGGTTTCGAGCGCATTCCGCGCGCACATTCAGGTTCGCTATGGCGTGGACCTGCAGGTGAATATTGAGCAGCCGCGCCAGAGCGAGTTTGGTGAGATGGCGGTGCCGGCGGCCTTCCAGCTAGCCAAACAGTTGCGGCAGGCTCCCAGGAAAATCGCTGCCGAACTGGTGGACGAGATTGGCGCGATCCAGGGTGTAGCCGCGATGGAGGTGGCCGGCAATGGCTACATCAACCTGCGCCTCGACCGTGGAGCTTACGGCGCGGCGCTGCTGCGCGGCGACTCTGAAGCGGCCGCCGATACGGGCGAGAAGATCATTGTCGAGCACACCAACATTAATCCCAACAAGGCGGCGCACATCGGCCACCTGCGTAATGCCACGCTGGGCGATACCTTCGTGCGCATGCTGCGGGCGCGCGGCCAGCGGGTGGAGGTGCAGAACTACATCGACAATACCGGCGTGCAGGTGGCGGACGTGGTGGTGGGTTTCCACTATCTGGAAAGTAAGACGCCGGCCGATGTGAAGGCGCTGCTGGCCGACCCGGGAGTGCGGTTCGACTATTACTGTTGGGACCTTTACGCCCGTACCTCGAGCTACTACAAAGACAACCCCGATGCCTTGAAGTGGCGCAGCGCTACTCTGCATGCCATGGAATCGGGTGAAGGCGAGGTGGCCGAACTGGCGCACCTGGTGGCCGATGCCGTGGTGGAAGCGCATATCGCGACCATGCTGCGGCTGGGCGTGGAATACGATGTGCTGCCGCGCGAGAGCGAGATCCTCGCCCTGCAGTTCTGGGCGGCGGCGTTTGAACTGCTGAAGGAGCGCAAGGCAATTTACTACGAAGCCGAAGGCAAGCACGCGGGCTGCTGGGTGATGCCGGGCCTCTCCGAAGACGGCAAGGTAATTGTGCGCTCCGACGGCACGGTGGTCTACACGGGCAAGGACATCGCCTATCAGCTTTGGAAATTCGGACTGCTGGGAAAGGATTTTTTCTATCGCCCCTGGAATTTCGGAAAATCGACCCGCTATGCGGATGGCCGCGTGCTGTGGGTGACTACCGACCAGCCGACGGAATCGGGACAGCAGTTCGGGCATGGGACACGGGTTTACAACGTCATCGATTCGCGACAGTCGTACCTCCAGGACGTCGTGGAGGCCGGGTTGCGCGCGCTGGGCTATACCGCGCAGGCGGAGCAGTCGATCCATTTCAATTACGAGATGGTGGCTCTTTCGCCGCGCTGCTGCGCGGACCTGGGAATTGCGCTTTCCGAGGAGGACCGCAAACGGCCGTACGTGGAAGTCTCCGGCCGCAAGGGTCTGGGGGTGAAGGCCGACGACCTGTTGGACAGCCTGATCGCCAAGGCGCTGGAGGAAGTGGTGTCGCGCCACGCCGAAAACACGCCTGAGGAAAACCGTGCCGTGGCTACGCAGATCGCCATCGCGGCGCTGCGGTATTTTTTGCTGAAGTATACGCGCAACACAGTGATTGCCTTCGATCTACAGGAGGCTCTGAGCTTTGAAGGCGAGACCGGACCCTACGTGCAGTACTCAGCCGTGCGCGCGCGCAACATTTTGCGGAAGTTCGAAGAGAAGGGAGAGGCGATTCCGGATTTCGCGGCGGAACTGGGCGCCGAAGCCATGGCGCGCCAGCTTCAGGGCGAGGATTTTTGGCAGTTGCTGCTGGCAGCGTCGAAGGCCGATTGGGCAGTGGAGAATGCGGTGACCGCGGGCGAACCGGCGCATGTGGCGAGGTATGCGTTTCAGCTGGCGCAGGCGTTTAGCAACTTCTACCAGAAGTACTCGATTATCCACGAGCAAGACCGCGAGAAGAAGGTGTTCTTGCTGTGGATGACGGATTTCTTCGGCCGGCAGTTGGAGCGCACGGCTGAGGTGCTGGGAATTCAGATTCCGGAATACATGTAGAACGTCACTTCTGATGTGCAGGTACGATTACCGGCATGGCAGGCTCAGAGCCTGCTCCACGTGGCTCGGCTTCGGGCTCGGATTGCGGCGGCGCAGGAAGGTACTGCACGATGATTGAAACCCTGCGGTTGGAGGCGGCCGACGGATTATCGCGGTGGCGCAGTTGCCGGTCGGCAAAGCCCCGAACCTGTGCGACTTGTTCCGGGCGGAGTCCGTGGGCCTGCATCAATTGCCGAGCGGAATTGGCGCGATCGCTGGAGAGTTCCCAGTTGGTGTAGATTGTGCCGCCGGTGAACGGGTTCGAATCCGTATGACCTTCGATGAGAACGCTGTTCGGCAGTTTACCCACTTCTTCGGCCAGCCGCGCCAGCAGCGCCGACCCGTTGGGTGTGGGCAGGGGCCGGCCTAACTCAAAGAACATCCCCGCCTCAGTTTCGAGCAGCTCGATCCGCAGGCCGTCGGTAGTAACGGTGATCTCCACGTGGCTCTGCATCGCGCGGAGATTTGGAGTACTCATCAGGGCCTGACGGATTTTTTCAGCAATCTTGCTCATATCCTGCTTTGGCAGCTCAATCGCGTTGCCGAGCCCGGCCGCCGCGGTTCCAGCCAATTTGCCGGCCCCTGACGGATCGTTGAAGTACAAGGCGACTGCCTTTTGAATCTTGGGGTCGGCACTCATCAGCCAGAGCACGATGAACAGGGCCATCATGGCGGTAACGAAATCCGCGTAGGCTACTTTCCAGGCGCCTCCGTGATGCCCGCCGTGGCCACCCTTCTTCTTCTTGATAATAATGATCTTTGGCGGTGGTAAAGCCGATGGAGAAGGTTCAGGCATATTCTAAGCCGCCGCAGGCGCAGCCTCAGCCTTCCCGCCTCCACGACAAGCCGCTTCCATTTCCTGAAACGTGGGCCGTACCTCCGGGGGGATGGATCTCCGCGCCATTTCGACCGCCATCATCGGACCCAGCTCTTTTGTGAAGGCCAGAGCCGCCATCCGCAGAAAGGCAAAATACTGGCACTCGGCGTCGTTGTTCTTAGCCATAGCGCCCGCCAGCGGACCGAAGATCCCATAACAGAGCAGAATACCCAGGAACGTTCCCACTAGCGCGGCCGCCACCTTGTTGCCAATCTCTTCCTTGGGCCCGCCGAGAGCTCCCATGGTGAGTACCACGCCGAGCACGGCAGCCACAATTCCCAAGCCCGGCAGCGCGTCGGCCATGGTATTCAGGGCCGCAATGGGCGCGAATGACTCATGATGGTGCGACTCAAGGTCGGCCTCCATCATGGCATCGATCTCCAGCGGGTCGACGCCCCCGGTGACCACGGTCCGCAAGGTATCGCATAGAAAATGCAGCGCATGATGAGACTTCAGGAACTTCGGGTACTTGGCGAAGACCACGCTCTTGTCCGGATGATCGACATCTTCCTCCAGCTTTGCGGTGCCCGATTTCCGGGCGTAGGAAAAGAGGTCGTACAGCATCTTGAGAGTTTCCAGGTAGAGCGCTTTGGTGTAAGGATTGCCTGAGAAGACTCCTGCGATTCCCTTGCCGATACGGATGAGCGTCGGCAACGGACTGGCAATCGCCAGGGTTCCCAAGGCAGCTCCAAAAATAATGACCAGTTCGGCCGGCTGAAACAGGACCGCAAACTTTCCATGTTCCATCATGTAGCCGGCACAAATGGCTCCTATAACTACAACTATTCCAATGATCGGGATCATAATCTGCCTGCGCAAGCCACATTCACTTATCGGTCGAAGTTCCGACGGTCTTTAGGACGGTGACAACTTCGCGCGACCAGCCGGGAGGTCTATCGTGCTGGCTCGATAGGATTATAATCGACAGGATTAGAGATTCTGGCGTAAGAAAGACGGATTGCGGGCGCGATAGCCGGCATGGCAGGCTCAAGCCTGGTCCACGGGCTGGGCTCAAACCCAAGCGAGCAGAATAGCTCAGAAAAAAATTGGATTCCGCCTTACAGTTGAAGATAAGGCAAAAGGAAACTCACATGGCTCTCCCGGGCAACGGGCACACAATTCTGGTTGTTGAAGACGACGCGGCTGTTCTTCATTTGGTGCAAAGAATCCTCGAGAACGGCAATTACGAAGTATTGTGCGCCAGTTCATCGGAGCAGGGAATACACATCGGGATGGAGTTTCCGCGACCGATACATCTTCTGTTGGCCGATGTCGTAATGCCGAACATGATCGGCCCGGATCTGGCGACGAAGCTCAAGGTGCAACGGCCGGACATGCGCGTGATGCTGATGTCCGGGTATCCGGATGGCGCGCTGCTGGTTCTCAACCATGGGTGGCACTTCATCCGAAAGCCTTTCGTGCCGAAGTCTTTGCTGGATGCAATCCAGGCGGTCCTGAACAGCATGACGGAGGAACAAGGCACGGATCATTTCGACGCGGCATCCGCGGAAACCGTGGCCGAATAGGCAGCCCGGGAATTCTTACTTCAGGGCCAGGCGCGCGGCGTAATAGCCGCACATGCCGTGAACGCTGCCGCCGGGAGGAGTACTGGAGGAACACAGGTAGACGCCTTTGAGCGGGGTGCGGTAAAGGCGGCGGGTGGGGCGAAGGAAGAACTGGCCAAGATCGATGGATCCGCCGTTGAAGTCGCCCCCCACCAGGTTGGGGTTGCGCTGCTCCAGTGCGGCAGGCGGCAGGACGCTGCGTGCCAGAATGCGGGAGCGGAAGCCCGGGGCGAAGCGCTCGATCTGGGCTTCGATGGCGCCGGCCATATCCAGGGTGGAAGCATTGGGCACGTGGCAGTAGCCCCAGGCTGTATGTTTGCCGGCGGGCGCGCGCGTGGCATCGAAAAGCGTGGGCTGCACCAGCAAGACGAAGGGCCGGCCGGTATGGCGGCTCTCCCAGGCGGCGATTTCTTCCAGCGTTCCCCCCAGGTGTACGGTGCCGGCGCGGGCGCACTCGCGGGCAGTCCAGGGGATGGGAGCATCGAGCGCCCAATCCATTTTGAAGGCGCCCGGGCCATACCGATAGGCGGCCAGCGAGTTGCGGAAGGGCGCGGGCAGACGGCCGCCGGCCAGCGAGAGAAACTGGCGCGGCGTGACGTCGCACATCACGATGGGGGCGTCGGGAAGCGCGGTCACCGGCGAGCCCGTGAGGATTTCGCCGCCGAGCGCCCGAAGGTAAGCGGCCAAGGCGTCACCGATGCGCTGCGCGCCACCGCGAGGAAAAGGCCAGCCGACGGCGTGGCCGGCGGCGGCGAGCGAGAGACCCACACCGGCGGAGGGCCGGGATTCGAGGGGCAGCGCGCCGTGAGCGGCGATGCCGGCGAAGAGGGCGCGGGCGCGCGGACCGCGGAAGTGAGACTCCGCAAGACTGCTGGCTGAACGGATGGCCTGTGTCCCGAACCGTGCCATGAGAAGCGGATAGCGCGGGAAGTGCAGCGGCGCCAGCAAGTCATGACGCAGGCGGGACCAGGACTCGGCCAGCGGCTCCATGAGCCGTCGCCATGCCTCGCCATCAGGCCCGAGATTGCGGGCCGTGGCGTCAACGGAACGTTCCAGCAGAACCGCCGTGCCATCGTCCATCGGATGGGCCAGGGGAGCATCGGGGTGAATCCATTCGAGGCCGTTCGCAGCCAGGGGAAATTGTTCGAAGGCAGGCGAAGAAACAGCCATGGGATGGGCCGCCGAGCAGACGTCATGCACAAAGCCGGGAAGCGTAAGTTCGGCGGACCGGACGCCGCCGCCGATTTCGCCCGCGCGTTCGTACACGGTGACCTGGCAGCCGGCCCGCGCCAGGGTGATTGCGGCGGTGAGACCGTTAGGTCCGGAGCCGATTACTACGGCGCGAGTTTTGTTTGGGGAATGCAACCTTGGCTATTGTAGAAGAGATGCAAACTCAACGTCTGGGAAACAGCGATATGGAGTTGACGCCGGTCGGCGTGGGCGCGTGGGCTATGGGAGGCAGCGGATGGGCGTTTGCCTGGGGGCCGCAGGATGACGATGAATCGATCGCGGCCATCCACACGGCGCTCGACCATGGCGTGAACTGGATCGACACGGCGGCGGTCTACGGGCTGGGCCATTCCGAGGAAGTGGTGGCGCGCGCGCTGGAAGGGCGGCAGGCGCGGCCTTACGTGTTCACCAAGTGCGCGCGCGCATGGAATGAGCAGCGCCAGATCCAGAAAGTGCTGAAGCGGGACTCCGTCCGTAAGGAATGCGAAAACAGCCTGCGCCGGCTGAAGGTGGACGTGATCGACCTGTATCAGATCCACTGGCCGGAACCGGACGAGGATGTCGAAGAAGGCTGGGAGACGATGGCGAAGTTGAAGGAAGAGGGCAAGGCGCGGTGGATCGGCCTTTCCAATTTCAACGCGCAGCAGATGGAGCGGTGCCGCAAGATCGCGCCCATTACGTCGCTGCAGCCGCCCTACTCGGCGATCTCGCCGGAGGTGGAGGAGCAGATTCTGCCGTATTGCCAACAGCACGGGATAGGGGTGATTTCGTATTCGCCGATGAAGTCCGGGCTGCTGACTGGGAAGATGACGAAGGAGCGGGTGGCGAATATGCCGGAGGACGATTTCAGGCGGCGGGCGCCGGCGTTCCAGGAACCGCAGCTTACGCGCAACCTGGCGCTGGCCGAGACCATGAAGAGCATTGGAGCGCGGCATGGGCGGCAAGCCGGCGAAGTGGCGATCGCGTGGGTGCTGCGGCATCCGGCGGTGACGGCGGCGATTGTGGGGATGCGGTCGGCGCAGCAGGCGGAGGGAGTGGTGGGGGCAATGGAGTTCCGGCTGACTAAGGCAGAGATTGCGGAGATTGACGCCGCGAAATGAATCGCTACCGGCTGCGCGTTCTAGCCGATGTGGGCGACTTCTCCGCTGCGCACCAGTTTCGACCCTCCCTAACGGTCGTGGCTCGGATCGGAGCCGCGCGCGTGAGCAAGCGATGTGCCTCCGGTGGCTGGCTGCCCTCAACACAAGTTTAGCTATTCTCAGTCGAAAGAGGCGACTTGTGCTCTGTTATAATTGTAGGCGTTCTGCCCGGCCATTCCGGTTCTCCTCATGTTCCTTAGTGTCAAAGAGTTGGAGCTGCGAAAGATTCGTTTCGACGAGACTTTCGAGCCGGGACAGATCGATTTCACCGATGAAGATCTGGTGCAGGGTTCCCCGCTGCGGGCATCGGGCGTGGCCGAGGTGCTGGAACATTCGGACGATGAAGTTCGGATTCAGGGGAAGTACAGTGTGGAAATGACGGCGCAGTGCGACCGGTGTCTGGGGAGCGCGCGCTTTCCGCTGGATGCTCAGTTCGATCTGTATTACCGGCCGGCCTCGCAGATTGCGGGCGAGGAAGAGGTGGAGATTGACGACGGCGAGGCGGAGATTGGATTTTATGAAGGCAGCGGACTGGAACTGAAGGACGTGCTTCGGGAACAGATTCTGCTGGCGTTGCCGATGCAGCGGGTTTGCAGCGAAGACTGCAAGGGTATGTGTCCGGCCTGCGGCAAGAACCGGAACGAGACCACGTGCGATTGTAAATTAGAGCAGGTGTACGATCGCTGGGGAACAGCGCTCCGAGATTTAGAACTCTGATTTGTTGAGGTAAAGAAATGCCGAATCCCAAACGTAGACACTCCAAGGAGCGGACCAGCACGCGACGCGCCCACGATGCGCTGAAGGCGCCCGGCCTTTCCGAGTGCCCCAACTGCCACGAGCCGAAACTGCCTCACCGGGTCTGCCCGCATTGCGGACAGTACAAGGGCCGTGAAGTGATCGAAGTCGTGCAGGAATAGTTGCGCGCCCACATGCTGACCATTGCCTTGGATGCAATGGGCGGAGACCACGCCCCTAAAGCCGAAGTGGACGGGGCGGTTCGTGCCGCCGGGAGTTTAAGCGTCAAAGTAATTCTGGTGGGCCAGCAGGACGTGGTGCGCCGGGAACTGGAACAGCACAAAGGGTATCAGGAACTCCCCATCGAGATCATCCACGCCAGCGAGCGCATCTCTATGGAGGAGAGCGCGGCCAAGGCTGTACGCTCCAAGCGGGATAGCTCAATGCGCGTGGCTTCCCGTCTGGTGCGTGACGGCTGTGCCCAGGGGTTCGTATCCGCGGGCAACACCGGGGCCGTGATGGCCACCGCCAAAATGGTGCAGGGCGTCGTGCCCGGGGTGGAGCGTCCGGCCATTCTGGGCCTGCTGCCGACCATGGAAGGAAAGCCGGTAGTGGTGGTGGATGTAGGCGCCAACGTGGATTGCACGCCGGATATGCTGGCCCAGTTCGCAGTGATGGGCGATATCTATTCGCGCCAGATTCTGCGGCGGCCCAATCCGCGCGTGGGGCTCCTGTCCATTGGCGAAGAAGAGCACAAGGGAAACGATTTGACGCGGGCGGCCGGTCCGCTGCTGAAAAAACTGAGCTTGAATTTCATCGGCAACGTCGAAGGGCGCGACGTTTACGGCGGCAAAGTGGACGTGGTGGTCTGCGACGGCTTCATCGGCAATGTGGCTTTGAAGGTGAGCGAAGGCGTGGGCGAACTGGTGAAACACCTGTTGCGAGAGAGTCTTGAAGCCACCATTTCAGGGAAAATTGGGTACGCCATTTCGCGAAACGCCTTTGCGGATTTCAAAAAGCGGCTGGACTATTCGGAGTATGGCGGAGCGCCGCTGCTGGGCGTGCGGGGCGGCTGCATCATTTGCCATGGCCGGTCAAACGCCAATGCGATCATGAACGCCATCCGGGTGGCGGCGGAGTTTTCCGACGGCAAGGTGAATCAGCGGATCGAAGAAGAGTTGCGGCTGGGGAAGGCTGGGGATTAGCGTAGTACGAGGCTGGGTATTTACCGCAGAGACGCCGAGCCGCTGAGGAAGACGCAGAGAACCCTCAAAAATGCTTCCTCAGCGCTGATCTCCGCGTCTCGCGTCTCTGCGGTGAAGAAATACCGACTTCGAACGTCAAAGTCTAGGAGACGAATAAGTCATGGCGACAATCGCGAGCGGCGCAAGGGCGGCAATCGCGCTTCTGCTGCTTTGCGGCGGCTCCGCATTTGGCCAGAAAGATCAGCACGTAACCTGGACTCTCTCCGTCGAACCTGCTTCGGCGGCCCCCGGCGGCAAGGCGCTGCTCAAGATGGCGGGGCGCATCGACGAGGGGTGGCATGTTTATTCGGCTTCCACTCCGGCGGCGACTCCTACCAAAATCCAGTTGGCGCCCAATGGCGCGGTGGAGAAGTACCGCATCCTGCAGCCGCCGCCCAAGCGCTCCTTTGACGCCAATTTCAATTCGGATACCGAAACCTACGAGGGTGGAGTCACATTCCTGGTGGAAATGGAGCTGAAGAAAGATGCTGCTCCGGGGCCGGCCGAGCTTTCAATTTCAGCGCGATACCAGACGTGCAATCCGAAGATGTGCGTTCCTTCGAAGTGGTCGGGGACGGCCACGCTGAACGTGGATTCGGCGGCCGCGGCGCACTGTAGTGATTCCGGCGGGATATGCAGAGCCTAAGCCTCCGGCGGCGGGAAATCAGGCGGTGGGAAATCAGGCGGCGGGCAGTCAGGCGGCGGGACTGGGTGCGTTTCTTCTGGTGGCTTTCGGCTTCGGCCTGGCTTCCATTTTCACGCCCTGCGTGTTCCCCATGATCCCGATTACGATGTCGTACTTCCTCAACCGCCCCTCGGGAAGCCGCCGGGAAACCGTGACGCAGGCGGTGGTCTTCTGCCTGGGGATCATCGTGCTGTTCTCCGGACTTGGCTTGGCGGCGACAGCGATTCTGGGGCCGGTGGGCGTGAAACAACTGGGCGCGAATCCCTGGGTCAACGGGTTCATTGCGGCGCTGTTCATCGCCTTCGGCATGAGTCTGCTGGGCGCATTCGAAATCACCATTCCCTCATCCATTCTCACGCGGCTGAACCGCTCGGCGGATCAGGGCGGCTATGCGGGCTCACTGCTGATGGGGTTGACGTTCTCGCTTTCGTCGTTCGCCTGCGTGGGGCCGTTCGTGGGGACGCTGCTGGCGGCCTCGGTATCCGGCAGCGCGGTACGTCCGCTGGTTGGGATGGTGATGTTCGCCGCGGGATTGGCTATGCCCTTTTTCCTGCTGGCGCTGTTTCCTTCCTATTTGAAGCGCATGCCCCGCAGCGGCGGATGGCTGGCGCGCGTGAAGGTAGTGATGGGGTTCGTGATTCTGGCGGCGGCCCTGAAGTATCTCGCGAGCCTGGACCAGGTTCTGCAGTGGGGCTTCCTGACCCGCGAGCGCTTTCTGGCCGCCTGGATCGTGCTCTTCGCCATGGCCGGCCTTTACCTGCTGGGGTTCCTGCGCCTGGAAGGAATCAAGCCCGACGATTCCCTGGGGCTGGGCCGATTGCTTTGCGGCATGGCCTTTCTGATATTTGCGATCAGCCTGGTGCCGGGAATGTCCGGCGCCAAACTGGGCGATCTGGACGCGTACGTTCCCATGTCGACCAGTGAGGCGACGGGCCAGGCCGGCGGAGGCGCGGCGCAGAGCGGCCTGGTGTGGATGAAGGACCAGTATCGCGAAGCGCTGGACCGCGCGCGGCGCGAAGGCAAGTTGGTGTTCGTGGATTTCACCGGCTACGCTTGCACGAATTGCCACTGGATGCGCGCCAACATGCTGTCGCGGCCGGAGATTGCAGGCGTGCTCAAGGATTTCGTGCTGGTGGAATTGTATACCGACGGCACCGACGCGGCGTCGGAATCCAACCAGAAGCTGCAACTGGATAAGTTCAAGACCATCGCGGAGCCGTTTTACGCCATTCTGGACGCCGACGAAAAGGTAGTGGCGACGTTCGAGGGGCAGACCAAAGATGTGGCGGAGTACCTGGCGTTTCTGAAAAAAGGTACGGGGGCTCAGCCGGGCGCCGCCGGTCTGAGTGCCGGTCCGGTTGCGCCGGTAAATGACCTGCCTCACGTTAACAAGCTCAATGGCGGCGCGCTCGATACCAGCCAACTGGCGGGCAAGGTGGTACTGGTCAATTTCTGGGCCACCTGGTGCGTGCCGTGCATCAGTGAGATTCCCAGCTTTAACAAGCTGCACAAGGAACTGGAGGCCAAGGGCCTGGTGGTGGTGGGTGTGGCGATGGACGAGGAAGGCGCTGCGCTGGTACAGCCCTTCCTGAAGAAGCATGCCATGGATTACACCGTAGCCCTGGGCTCGGAAGCCATTTCGAAACAGTACAACGTGAGCGAATTATTGCCGGTGACGCTGGTGTTCGACCGCTCCGGAAAACAGGTGAATCGCTTCGAAGGCCTGACTTCGGAAGCCGATCTGCGGACGGCGGTACAGAAAGCTCTCTGAACTTATGCCTCAAATTTGCATTCCCGACGACGCACCTCCGGTGCTGGCCACTTCAGGCGCGTGGAGCGACTTGAAAGCCCGTGCGCAAGTGGCCTACCACGATACTCTTCCCGGCTCGGAAGAGCGCCTGATCGAGCGCATCGCCGATGCCGAAGTGGTGCTCAATATCCGATCCTCCTCGAAATTCACCGAGGCCGTCTTCGCCGCCTGTCCTAAGCTGCGCCTGGTCTCGGCGTGGGGCACCGGCACCGACCACGTGGATCTTGCCGCCGCCGCGCGCCATGGTGTCACGATCACCAACACGCCCGGTGTGTCGGCTATTTCGATCGCCGAACATGCGTTGGCGCTGCTGCTGGCAGTGGCCCGCAGCCTGCCGCAAAATGACGCGGCCACGCGCAGCGGGCAATGGCCCCGCGGTCAATCCATCGAACTGCACGGAAAGACTTGCGGCATCATCGGCCTGGGCGCCATCGGGCGGCAGTTCGCACGCCTGGCCGGCGGCATCGGGATGCGGGTGATCGCCTGGACCATGCATCCCAAACCCCTCGCCGGCGTGGAGTTGGTGGAACTGGATGAACTGTACCGCACCAGCGACGTGGTGAGTCTGCACCTGCGTCTCTCCGACCAGACCGTGGACTTCATCGGCGCGCCGCAGTTCGCCCTCATGAAGAGCCGCGCCATCCTGATCAACACGGCGCGCGGCGCCATCATCAATGAGGCGGCGCTGCTGGAGGCTCTCTCGGAGGGGCGGATCGCCGGCGCCGGCCTGGATGTCTTTACGGTTGAGCCCCTGCCGCCGAACCATCCCATCACGCGGTTGCGCAACGTGGTGATCACGCCGCACAATGCCGGCATCACGCCGGAAGCGCTCGAAGCCGGGCTGCGCATGTCGGTGGAGAACATCTGGGACTTCCTGGCGGGCCGGCCCTCGCACGTGGTGATAGCATGAGGCCATGTTCATGCAAGGCCGGCTCACGTACTTCCGCCTGTTGGCCGCACTTAGCTCTCTAGCGACGTTGCCCGCCCTGGCGCAGCCTTACAAAATCGCCATCATCGGACTGGTGCATTCGCATTACGGCGGCAACCTGCCGCGGATGACGAAGAGCGAGCAGGTGAAACTGGTGGGCATCGCCGAAACCATTCCCGAGCTGATCGCGGAAGCCAAGACGCGCGGCGCGGACGGAGTTCCATTCTTCGACGACTACAAAAAGATGCTCGACGAAACCAAACCGGATATCGTGTGGGCCTTCGTCGAAAACAACCGGCACCTGGAGATCCTCAAGGAGTGCGGCCCGCGCCACATCAACGTGATCTACGAGAAGCCACTGGCCTCGACCTATAAGGACGCGCTGGCCATGGTTGACCTGGTCAAGAAGTACAACGTGAAGGTGATGTGCAATTACCAGATGGCGTGGTGGCCGGCCAACACTTTGGCTAAGCAGGAGGTGGATAAGGGCGTCATCGGCAAGCCCTGGCGGCTGCACGGCATTGTGGGCCACGGCGGCCCAGGGTCGGGCGGCAACAGCAGGTTCTTCTTCGACTGGCTTACCGACCCGGTGAAAAACGGCGCGGGCGCGCTGGTGGATTTCGGCTGCTACAACGCGCTGTGGTCGCTGTGGTATATGGGGAAGCCGGAGAGCGTGTATGCCGACGCCATCCATCTGCGGCCCGAAACTTTTCCGAAAGTAGAAGACTCGTCGATGCTGGCGCTGCGCTACAAGAACGGCATCAACATTTTCGAAGGCAGTTGGGATCTGCCGCGCAGTTTCCAGGACGTGGAAGTCTTCGGGTCCACCACCGGTCCGGATGGCCGCCTGACCCGCGGCAGCATCTACATGACTCAGCGCAAGGTGGAAGTGCGCGTGGGAAACGAAACCCGGGAACTACCCCTCACGCCGCTGCCGCCGGAGCAGGCCGACCCGATTGCCTTCATGGTTGACGCGATCAAAAACCACAAGCCAATTGAAGGCATCACGGCGCTCGACATCAACGTAGGCGTGGTGGAGATCATCGAAGCGGCCAAGGAATCGATCAAGAGCGGACGGACGATCAAGCTACCCCTTCCAAGATAAAGCATCCAAAATAGAGCATCGAATAGAGCGCCGGATTTATTTGCCCAGAGCGTAGTGGACGAAGTCCTTGAGCGCGAAATGCGCTCCCGATTTGGGCTTCCATTTCGGATTGACTCTCAGGAGCGAGTTGCTGTCCCCGAACATCAGGCCCAGGAAAACTTCCGCTACAATCCGGCCGCCCACCGGACCCAGCTTGGGCGTGGTGATGGTGACATTCTCCTTGACCGGTATCTTGACCGGATCCTTGTGCTGCATGGCCTCGGACAGAATATAGGTCCACAGGGGGCAATTCCCCGCGAACACCTTCGAAACCTGCAAAATGTTCTTGGCGTCGGGGTCCGCCGTATCGGTACCTTTGCCAATCTGGATATCGCTATCCGCCAGAGGAGTCAGATCCATAGCATGCGCGACCTGTTGACCCGACGGTAGCCCTAATCGAAATCCGCGGCGGAGGTTTCGCTGTGGCAGGGAAGGCGGTGGATCGGGAGCCACGCTGTGGGGCAGGCCGGAGAGCGGCGTTACCACTGATGTATCGATCCGATAGGCAAACTGAAGCCGCTTCTGATTGTCCGCGGGACTGCCGTCGTAAGTACGAATATCGACATCGATGAATCGGCCCCAATCGATTCCCCAATTCGGATTCATGGCACGGAAGCCGGTCAGGCCTTCCGGGAAGCCGGGAGCAATCGCGGGATCGATGGGGAATATTGGCAGCAAAACGTTGTCGTTCAGCCGATAGCCCGGACGGATCATGGAATGGCCAAGACGGTAGGCCGCTACGGAGAATTCCACCGGCATGAATGGCTGGTTTTTCCAGTGGAAGAATTTGAGCTTGCTCCTGTCGTAAGCTCCGTCGTCGCCTTTTAGCGCTTTCAGAACGCTGGAGTGGATGATCCGCGGCAGGAAATCGTGCAGCACCATGTATTGATAATGGAAGCGCACTAACTGCTGAATCTGGGTGAAACTGAGCCCCGGATTGTCGGCGACGGTTCGGTTGTGAAAGCGCAGGAATAATCCCTGAAGCTGCGAGACGATGGTGTTCTCGTCGTTCCGGGGATCGCCGATGAGGGCGCGCTGGATGGTTGCGGCATTGCGAGGCAGGTCCCTGGCGTTAGGGTCGCCGCCGCCCGAGATAGGCACACCGAGCAGAAACGTGGGCCCGTTGTCGTAGAGGTAAGGCTGATCGTCGGGGCCGCGGCCGTAGATGTCATCCAGATCGAAAGCGGGCGTGCGAAAGTCGGTCAGCGCGTCCGGGTCGTTCTGTTTGATCAGACTGCTCATCGGATCAAACGTGATGTCGTGATCCAGGAACTGGCCGAGGTACGTGTAGAGAGCCGGAATGCCGCTCTCCTCGTCATCCTTGCCGTCCTTGGGAGGATCGAAGCTGGAGGTCATCGCGGCGCCCAGCGCGTCCAGGTTTGCCAGGCTCTCGTTGTCGTCCTTCCCGTACCGGGCGGACGGTAACGCTCGAAACATCCGGCCGAAACGGCCCTGAAACAAGGGCGACCGCTGGGTTGAGTCCAAACCGCGTAACGGTAAGCCGTGTCGTGCGCTCAATGGGCACCTCGCGATGTGAGAATTTACAGAGAGTTTACAGGATCTTAGTGTACGCAAATCGGCAAACGGAGAAGTAAATCCTGTGGCGCGAACGGTGTGAGATATGTGCTGAATATTACATTTGTACCGAGTTGGATTAGCGTGCGCCGGCCTTGGTTTTGGCCGCTTTGCCCTTAACTTTGGATCCGATGGTTTCCAGGATGAAGTCGGTTTCCTGCTGGCGGTAAGGAGTTCCGTCCTTGTGAAAGATGTCATGGAACCAAACCTCGGGTTCGCGATCCGTGTACGGCTTCTGCCAGGAATCCCACGGCAAATAGGTCTGCGTCTTGCCGGCCACAAATCCCCAGTTGTAGGCCGCCACCTTGTACTTCTTGGCGATGGGCAACGTCCCCTGGAACGTGCTGCCGTGGCCGCGCGCCATGTACTCAGTGCAGAGAATCGGCCGGTGATACGCCTGCAGCCAGCGCACCCGCTTTTCGAACTCCTCCGGGCCATCGTAGTTGTGGAAGGAAATCACGTCCGACTGCTCAATCTGGATTTTCTCCATCGGCCCCAGTTTGTCCGGGCTTGACCAGTCGCCCTTCCAGACACCGCTGGTCAGGGGCTGTAAGGGATCCACCGCCCGCGCCCAGGCGAACACCTTGGGCAGCAGCGCCAGAACCAGTTGCGCTCTTGTTTACCGGTTCCAGGCGCTTGTAGCTGGAATCGTTGGTGTTGTCGGGTTCGTTCCAGAGGTCCCAGGCCAGAACGCGGCGGTCGTAGCGGTAAGCCCCCAGCACTCCCTGCACATACCCTCGCAGCCTTTCCTGCTGCGACGCGTCAATCAACGACGGGGCTCCAGGGCTCTGCAACCAGCCGGAGTTATGCACTCCCGGTTTGGGCGGGCGCTGCTGGCCCATCTCCGGAAAGGGATCCCAGCAGGAATCGAACAATACGAATATGGGCTTGATGTGATGCTTGTCGGCCATCGACAGAAAGCGGTCCATCCGCCGCTGGAATCCGGAGGGGTCCTGCTTCCAGAGCAGGTCGTGCAGGAAGACCCGCATGGTGTTCATGCCCAGATCTTCGGCCCAGTTGAGCTCGGTTTCCATCCACACGGGATTGAACGTGTCGGCCTGCCACATCTCCAGTTGATTGACAGCCGTCGCCGGAATGTAATTGCTGCCGACCAGCCATGGCTGCTTGGCATACCAGTCATTGGCGGCTTTCTCCGGCCAGCGCTGCGGCTGGGCCCAGCCCGCAGTCACGAGGAGCAAAGTCAAGATCGGCAAGAGTCTCATTCTTCATGATCATAGCGTGCTTTATGGGCGTTCCGTGCGGGAAGGTGTTAGAATGAAAGAGCCTTTTGGTCGTTCTGCGCGAAACTTGGTAGATGCAATGCCAACGCTAGCCCGCACAATCAGAATGTAGAAAGTTAACGTTAAGGAAAGACCTCGTGAAGAATATTTTCGTAGGCAACTTGGATTTCGCGGCGACGGAAGCACAGATTCGATCGCTATTTGAAGGTTATGGGGCCGTGGAGCGTGTCAACCTGGTTACAGACCGGGATACAGGGCGCCCCCGCGGTTTCGCATTCGTTGAAATGACGGACGCGGCCGAAGCGGACCGCGCCATCGCCGCTCTCAACGGAACGGATTTGGGCGGACGTTCGCTCAACATCAACGAAGCACGGCCTAAAGGCGAAGGCGGCGGCGGCCGCGGCGGTGCTGGCGGCGGCGGCGGTTTCCGTCGCGAAGGCGGCGGCGGCGGGGGTGGACCGAGACAGCGACGCGAACCCCGCTGGTAAATCTTTCTTGCATCAAAACGCGGCCGGCACTTTCAAACCGGCCGCATATCAGGAGCATAGTCTATGGGTATGCGGTCTGGAACTACGTTCAAGAAGAGGCAAAAAGAACTTGCGCGCATGGAAAAGCAGCGTGACAAGGCGGCCCGGAGACTGCAGCGGAAAACCGAGAATCCGGGGGACTCCGACAACCCGAACGCCGATCTGATGGGACCGAATGGCGAAACTGTAGGGCCCAATGGCGAGTTGATCGGAGAAGACGGCGAAATCGTAATGCCCGGTATGACGATGGGCGGCGGCGCCGGCAAGGATTCACCGCAAGGTAACGAGTAATCTGCGCCCCCGGGCCGCCCCTTGCAACCGCGGATGTAAGGCGCGAGTCTAATCGGCTCCTGTAAGTGGAGGTTGTGAATGCAGCTACGGTACATGGGGTTCGACCAGACGCAGGCCGTCCGGGTCTATCGCTTCGATAGCATCGTGGACCGTGCTCCGGCCGTGCGGTATATTGTAACGGCCGACTTGGCGCTGTTCCTCAAACACCACATCGGGATCCAGGAAGGGCCCACCCTCTGCGCCCGCAAACTGGCGTCCGACCTGGAATTGCCCGAGCAGCGTGAGCACATCCTCACCAACGACGACCTGTTGGCCTACGTTGCCGCCCGCTCCGACGCGGAAGCTCGCAAGGCCGCGGCCCGCAAACCCGGCGTCCGCCGGAAAGCCCCCACCCAGAATAACGGCGCTCCCATTCACGAAGGCTACTTAGGTTAGCAGTAGCTTAAGTACTTCACCGCAGAGCCGCTGAGACGCAGAGATCAGCGCAGAGGCAGAGAAAGCATCGATTTGGCATTCATGCGCAGGATTTGGCATTCGTGTAGGATCTGGCATTCGATTTAGCCGGCCGCGAGCCTGCCCACGTCCAGGCTCTTCGCATTGCACGTTGCGTTCTCTGCGTTTGGCTCCGCGTCTCAGCGGCTCTGCGGTCAATAGAAACCCCTGATTGAAAAACTATCGCTTTTCCGTGATCTGGCGAAACACGCGCAGCAGGTTGCCGCCCAGGAATTTGCGGATGCGCTCTTCGGAGTAGCCGCGCCGCAGCATGGCTTCCGTGATCATGGGCAGGTCGCGAATGTCGCGCATACCGCGGGGTAACGGCGGGCCGCCGTCGAAATCGCTGCCCAGCGACACGTGGTCTTCGCCAACCAATTGGATGGCGCGGTCCACCACGCCTGTCCACTCATCGACGGTCAGGCGGATGTCCTGCGGAATATCGACCGGCAGCATGGGAAACTGCGGCGCGACGATTTTGTCCAGTTCGTAAATCGTCAGATCCTTGCCGCGCCGTAATATGTCAGTGGTGTCCCAGAATGCTTTGCCCGTATGCTGCGTGCGCCAGTCGAAGGCCTTGCGGTTGTGAAACTCGTTGCCCAACTGGAAGCCGATCACACCGCCCTTGGCTGCCAGTTTCTTGATCAATGCATCCGGCATATTGCGCGGAATGTCGTTGACGGCGCGCAGCCCGTGGTGCGTTGCCACCACCGGATCTGAGCTGAGGTCGATGGCTGCTGAGATGGCTTCATCGGAAGCGTGCGATACGTTGATGACCATTCCCAGGCGGTTCATTTCGCGGATGACATTGCGGCCGCGATCGTTCAGCCCGTGCCATTTCGGGACCGAACAACAGGAGTCCGCGTAGTTGCTGGTCCAGTTGTGCGCGGAGAGTTGGATCGAACGCAGACCCAGCCGGTACATGTCGCGGATCACGGCCGGGTCGCCGTCCAGATCGAAGCTGCCTTCGATATCGAGGACCGCGGCCATCTTGCCGCCCTGTCGAATCCGTTCGATATCGCTGGCGGTGCGGGCGATTTCGATGGTCGCGCTGTTGCGGGCGATTTGTTCCAGGGCGGTATCGAGCATGCGCAACGCCTGTTTGGTTTCGAGACGCGCTGGATAGTAGTCCTCGCTCACGAAGATGGAAAAGAACATCGCACCGAGGCCGCCTTCTTTGGCGCGGGGCAAGTCGAACTGGCCATCCGGTTTTCGCTGCGCGATGTCGCCGCCGTGATAGAACTCGCGGTCCACCGCATGAATGTGGCCGTCGAAGACCAGGGAGCGCGAGTGCAGGTCGCGCGCCCGTTCGGAAACGCGGCGGCTGTCCGCAAAGCGTAGAGATTGTCGCCAGCGTCCCCAACAGGCAGGCGGTTGTCCTATAATGTGGGCTGTTCGAGGATTTTTCCATGAGCGATACGGTCCGTCCTAAACTTGCTGGCGTTGTAACCACCTACTTCAAGATGTCGCATGGGCAGCACATTGTCGATCGGCTTGTGGATGGCTACGGCTGGAATGGCACGCACCATTATCCTCCCATGGATCTGGTGTCGCTGTACGTGGATCAGGTTGGCAAGACCGACTTCAGCCGGGAACGCGGGGCCCGCCATCCATCCATGAAGCTCTGTTCCAACATTGCCGAGGCGCTCACGCTCGGCACCAGCAAGCTGGCAGTGGATGGAGTGGTGATTGTCGGCGAGCACGGGAATTATCCGCGCAACGAAAAGGGGCAGACGAAGTACCCGCGTTGGGAATTCTTCGAGCAGGTGGTAAAGGTATTCCGCGACAGCGGCAAATCGGTGCCGGTCTTCAATGACAAGCATCTCTCGTGGAATTGGGAGTGGGCGCGCAAGATGTACGACACATCCCACGAGTTGGGATTCGCCTTTATGGCGGGGTCCAGCCTGCCGGTCACCTGGCGCACGCCTTCGGTTGAGATGCCGCTGGGTTCGCGGATCAGCGAGGCGATGTGTGTGGGCTACGGCGGCGTGGACAGCTACGATTTTCATGGCCTCGAAACTATCCAGTGTATGGTGGAGCGGCGGCGCGGCGGCGAAACCGGCGTGGAGTGGATACAAGCTTATCGCGGTGACAAGTTCTGGGAAGCGCTGCGCGAGGGCGTCTGGCCCAGGCCGCTAATGGATTCCGCGCTGTGCCGAAGCCATACCCTGACGCCTGCGCGGGCGAGCTTCAGCGACGTTTTTCCGAGCGTTGACGATATGCGGCGGCTGGTGCCGAATCCGGTGGCCTACCGGTATCAACACACTGATGGATTGAAGTGCACCCTGCTGCTGATGAACGGGCTGGTGAAGGATTTCAACTTCGCGGCGTACGTGGATGGCAGCCGGGATCCCTGGTCCACGCAGATGTATTTGCCCATGCCCGACGGCCGCACCACGCTGGCCAATTTCTTCAGCCCGCTGGTCAACAATTTCGAGAAGATGTTCCTCACCGGCAAGCCGACTTATCCTATTGAGCGTACGCTCCTCACCACCGGTTTGACGGCCGGCGGCGTGGAAAGCCTGTTTCGCGGCCAGACGCGTTTCGAGACACCGCATCTGGCCATCCGCTACCAGCCATCGAAAGAGTCTACATTCTGGAGGACGTGAACATGCTGACCCGACGCGGTTTTCTTCAGACCACGGCAGCGCTGCAGACCGCCGTGCTTCAGAGCGCCACGGCTGCGCAAAACCAGCCGAAACGGATTGCGATCATCACCACTATTTACCGGCTCCGGTCGCACGCCCAACATATGGGCGATCGCTTTCTGGTGGGCTACCCATACGCCGGCGCGTGGCACAAGCCGGACATGAAAGTGGTCTCGCTTTACGTGGACCAGAAGCCCGAAGGCGACTTGAGCGGCGCCCGCGCCAAAGAGTTCGATTTCCAGATTTACCCTACAATTGCCGAAACGCTGCGCTGCGGCGGCAAGCAACTGGCGGTGGATGCGGTGCTGATTATCGGCGAGCATGGCGACTATCCGCGCAATGAGAAGGGCCAGATTCTGTATCCGCGCTACGAGTTCTTCGAGCAGTGCGTCAAGGTGTTTGAGCAGGACGGACGCGTGGTGCCCGTCTATAACGACAAGCACCTTTCGTACAGCTTCGAAAAAGCCAAGGCCATGGTGGATGCATCGAAGCGGATGCGCTTCCCGATGCTGGCCGGGTCGTCTGTGCCGGTCACCTGGCGGCTTCCCGCTATCGACCTGCCGCTGGGCTGCAAAATCGACGAAGCCCTGATGGTAGGTGAAGGCGGTTCCGATCCCATGGACTTTCATGCGCTCGAAGGGCTGCAGTGCATGGTGGAGCGCCGCCATGGCGGAGAGACGGGCGTCAAAGCCGTGCAGTTGCTCGAAGGCGATGCCGTTTGGAAAGCCGGCGATGAGGGCCGCTATTCGAAGGAATTGCTGACTGCGGCGCTCTCGCGCAGCGACACGCCGTTGGGCTTGACGGTGGAAGACGGGCGCACGCAGGATTTAGTGGCGTCAGGTGAGTTGCGAAAGCTGGCGAAGAAGCCGGCGGCTTACTTCATCGAGTATCGCGACGGGCTCAAAGCCACCATGCTGATGCTGGATGGCGCAATAAAAGATTTCAATTTCGCCGCGCGCCTGCACGGCGTGCCGCAGGTCCAATCCACGCAGTTCCTGCTGACGCCCGACCCGAACGTCACCTATTCGGCGTGCCTGATGCACAAGGCCGAGGAAATGTTCGTGTCCGGTGTGGCTCCTTATCCGGTGGAACGTACGCTGCTGGTGAGCGGCATCCTGGAAAGCTGCCTCACGTCGAAAGTGCAGAGCCAGGCGCGGCTGGAGACGCCGCATCTTTCCGTGGTTTACAAGCCGCCGCAGAAATCCCAGTTCCCACTGAGCTAGGGGAAGCGCTCCCTGACGGTCGCGGCTCTGCTAGGGGCGGCTGGCGTGATAAACTCAGCACCGTGGACAGACGAATTTTCCTCCAGGTCGCGGCGGCGTCCCCGCTGCTGGCCGTTCCGGTGGACGAGCCGGTTTATCACAGGGTCACTAAGTTTCAACCTGCCGCACAGCCTGGGATGCCGGGACCTTATCCGGGCCAGGTGGTTCGCGTTCATTCGGACCGGTCCATAGATACCAGCACGGACAAGGTGAATCGGGAACTGGTCAAGCAGATGCTGGCCAGCGGCATGACAGCGCTGACGGGCGACGCGCGGGTTGAGGACGCCTGGGCGCGGTTCATCTCGCCGAAGGATGTGGTGGGTATTAAGGTGAACTGCTCGGGCGCGCCTAAGATCTGTTCTTCGCCTGAGGTGGTGGCGGGCATCGCGGAAAACCTGATCGCGGTCGGCGTACCGGCCAAACAGATTTACGTGTATGAACGCTTTGAAGGCCAGTTACTGAGCGTTGGCTACCCTAAATACCTTCCGGAGGGCGTCAACATCCGCGCGGCCGAGACGTCGCGCGGCTCCATCCTGGGCTATGATCCGCACACCTATGTGGAAACCAGCTTCTTCGGGGAAGAAGATACGCGGTCGAATCTGGTGCGGCTGGTCTCGGAGACGCTGACCAAGATCGTCAACGTGCCGAACATGAAGGAACATCAGGCGGCGGGCGTCACGGGCTGCCTGAAGAACGTGGCCTATGGGGACTTTTCGAACGTGGACCGGTCGCACCGCTTCGAAAAGACCAATACCTATACGTTTATCGGCACCCTGGCGGCCACCGAACCGGTGCGCTCCCGTGTAGTGCTGAACATCATGGATGGCCTGCGCGGCGTGTGGCACGCCGGCCCCTTTAGCGAACGCGCGAAGTTCCGCTTTTATCCCAAACAGATCATGTTTGGAACCGACCCGGTGGCGATGGATCACAAGCTGATCGAAGTGATCGAGGAGAAGCGCAAGGCCGAGGGCGCGGTTTCGCTCTTCGACCGGTCCAAATCGCACGTCGGCAGGGATAACAGCGATCCCAACACCAACCACTTCATTCGCGAACCAGGCCATGTGGAGTACGCTTCCACGCTCGGGTTGGGCGTTTTCGACCTGGCGAAAATCAAACTCAAGGCGATTGAATTGTGATGCTGCTTTTGCTGGCTGCATTGCCGGGCCTGTTCTGGGACGGGGCCACCGATACTGCTCCGGCATTGCGCGATGCCGGAATCAAGCAGGTCCTGGTGCCGGCTGCGCGCCTGGCGGAGTGGAAGAGCGTCGCCGGCATTTCGGCGGCCGCGGCGGATCTTCAGGGCGCGGTGAAACTGTTGCCTCCCACGGTGAATTACCGCATCGACCAAGCGTCGGCGTCGCGAGCTCCGTGGCTCGATTCGAATGGCTGGCGATTCCTGCGCCAGCCTGAAGGCCATTTCTATTACGAGGTGACCGGCAAGCAGGCGGCCCTGGCGGCGGCGGAAGCATTTTGTTATGCGGCCAAGGCCATGATCCACGCGGATGCGGCGGGGCTCAAACCGATGGCGGAGATGTTGGAGTTCTTGGGCGGCGTCAGCGCCGAGCCGATGCCGCCGGTCGCGGACATCGGGTTCATTGACGATGGATCGGCGGAGGCGGGTGAAGTGATGAACCTGCTGGTTCGGGACAATCTGCTGTTTCGAATCGTTTCCGCGCCAGACCCTCGCTTGAAGTTGAACGTGCGGCTGGGAACACCGGAGTATCCCGCAGCCGACGCCAAGAATCCTATCGTGGTGGTGCACGCCGTGCGCAGCAATCTGACCGATGAGAAGCGGTCCGTGCGGATTTATGGCAGTCCGGTAGTAGTCGCGCGGCTTACGGCATCGGGCGGCAATGCCCGGCTGCATCTGTTGAATTATACGAGTGCCACGCGCACCGTGGATGGAATTCGGGTACGCGTGCTGGGGCAGTACCCCAAGCATAAGGTGGCGGCGGCCGGGAGCCCGGGGATGGAACTGATGGATTACAGCGTGGAACCGGATGCGACTGAGTTTACGCTGCCGCAGTTGAAGACGTACGCTGTGATTGACTTGTCGCGGTGACTAAAGCTATGAGAATTTCAAGAATCGGCAGGGTAGGACGCCTACCCTACTTTCTGATGCTGTTGGCCGGTTGTGCCTTCGGCCAGCCTAACTACGATCTGCTCTTGCAGGGCGGACACGTCATCGATGCCAAGAACGGAATTAGCGCCGTCCGCGATATAGCCATCAAGGACGGCCTCATCGCGGCAGTGGCCGCCCATGTGGACCCCGCCTCGGCTGTGAAGGTGGTTAACGTTGCCGGTTTGTACGTGACGCCGGGATTGATCGATATCCATGTGCACGTCTACGCGGGGACGGGTGAGCGCGGATCTTATGCCGGGGACAGCAGCCTCTACCCGGACGGCTATACGTTCCGGGTGGGCGTGACGACGGTGGCCGATGCGGGCTGCGCCGGCTGGCGGAATTTCGACGACTTCAAGGAAAAGATCATCGACCGTGCCAAGACCCGCGTGCTGGCGTTTTTGAATATTGTGGGCAGTGGGATGCGCGGCCCGAAGTACGAGAACAATCTCGCCGATATGGAGGCCGGGCCAGCGGCAGAGATGGCAGCGCGCCACAAAGGTCTCATTGTGGGAATCAAGTCGGCGCACTACGCCGGGCCCGAGTGGACTTCCGTAGAGCACGCGGTGGAAGCCGGCACCGCGGCCAAGATTCCGGTGATGGTGGATTTCGGTACGGACCACGCCGGAGCGCCCCATTTCCGAACTTCTCACGAAGAAACTGCGGCCGGGCGACATTTACACGCATTGCTTTTCCGGATTGCGGCACGAACTGGATGAAAACGGCAAGGTGAACGTCGGAATGATTGAAGGCCGCAAGCGCGGCGTGATCTTCGACGTAGGCCACGGCGGCGGCAGTTTTGCGTGGCGCATCGCCGTGCCGGCCATGAAACAAGGATTTCTTCCGGATTCGATCTCGACCGACCTGCACACGGGCAGCATGAATGCGGGCATGAAAGACATGCTGAATGTGATGGATAAATTCCTGGCGATGGGTATGTCGTTGGATGATGTGATCCGGCGCTCCACCTGGAACCCGGCGCATGAGATCCAACACGACGAATTGGGCAACCTTTCAGTGGGCGCCCCGGCCGACGTAGCGGTGTTGAAACTGGAAAGCGGTAAGTTTGGGTTTACAGATATGTACGGAGCACGGCTTCAGGGAACCAAGAAACTGGACTGTGAACTGACGGTGCGCGCCGGCAAAGTTGTGTATGACCTGAACGGCATCTCACGGACGGATTGGGAAAAGCTGCCTAAGAACTACTTACAAACCGGCGACCCGCGCTGGGACGGCCTCAACCCGCTAAGAAGGCCGACTCCCGCGGCCAAGTAAAAGTTACAACCTCTTGACGAATGGTTGGCTCCCGGTAGATTCCGGGTGTATACTGACCCCATCAGCTGTTTTTAGGGGAGTCACCACTTCTTAGAGAGGGGAGTAACAATGAAAAAAACTACGTGGTTATTTCTGGCGGCATTTGTGTGCCTGAGCGGTTGGACAGCCTACGCTCAGGAGGTCAGCGCCGGCATAACGGGCCGGGTTACGGACCCATCGACCAGTGCCATTGTGGGCGCGACGGTCACGGCAAAAGACCGGGATCGCGGTACCGAGTGGAGCACCAAAACCAACGACGAAGGGATCTATGCTTTCCCGCGCATTCCGGCAGGCGATTACGAGGTGCGCGTGGGTGCCCCTGGCTTCAAGGGCTTCGTGCAAGAGCGATTGCACCTCAATGTCAATGAGCGTGCCCGCCTGGATGTTCCTATGCAGGTGGGCGCCATATCCGAGAGCGTTTCGGTAACCGCCGATGCCGCGCTATTGCAAACCGATACTACGCAGGTCGGCACGCAAATCAATGCGCAGACCATCGACCATGCAGGTTTGATCAGCCGCAATCCGATCGCTCTGACTCTGCTCGCACCGGGTGTGGTAACGCCGAATCCTGCCACCATGAACGACGGCCGGCGCAGCATGGGTAATGGCCGCCCATACGTTAACGGGAACCGCGAAGAGGGCAACAACTTCCTGTTAGATGGCATAGATAACAATCTCACCACGGAGAATCAGACCGCGTATCAGCCTAATCCGGATGCGATCCAGGAATTTCGGCTGATCACCAACAACGCCTCGGCAGAGTTCGGTAATTTCCAGGGCGGCATTATCAGCGTCGTGATCAAATCCGGCACCAACCAGTTTCACGGCAATGCCTTTGAAGATCTCCGCAACGACAAGCTGAACGCCAACAACTGGGGCAACAACTGGCACACCAACCCGACGATCCCGCGGCCTCCGCTGCGTTGGAATCAATTTGGTGGGACTTTCGGCGGACCGGTAGTCAAGAACAAGCTGTTCTTCTTCGCCGACTATGAGGGGCTGCGCAAGGACAGTCCGGCAACCCCGAGTAGCTTCACTGTCTTTCCGGCCGACTGGCGACAGGGTGATTTCTCCCGATTGCTCGATCCGGCGAACGGCGGCATTCAGCTCTACAATCCGAAATCTCTGGCCGCTAACGGCACCCGCACGCCGTTCCCCAATAACCAGATTCCGCTCAGCATGTTCAGTCCCGCTGTGCTCAAGCTGTTCAGCGATAACAGCCTTTATCCGCAGCCTGTCAGTTCGGCTATCCGGTTCAACCAGTTCAACTCCCAAGGGTCACAGGTGAATTCCGACCAGGGCGATATCAAGGTGGATTGGAAGATCGACCAGAAGGATGATTTCTCAGGCCGCTATTCCAATGGGCGCCAGGACAACCCGACGCTGAACTCGTTCCCTACGCTCTATAACAGCTTCAACCTCGCGCCGTTCTTTAATGGGGTGCTCAACTGGACACGTACGTTCAGCCCGACCGTGGTGAACGAAGCGCGCGCCGGCGTAAACTACATCGCCCCTAACACGGGCGGCGCCGACAAGGGCCTGGGAAATATCGCCTCCAACCTGGGCATTGCGGGTGTACCCGCCGGCCTGCTGTCATTACAGGGATTCACATATGTCAGTAACATCGGAACGGCCAACGATGGCACCCAGAATCTGTTCGCCAATACCACCTGGCACTATGCCGACAACGTCACCATTACCCGCGGCCGTCATATGATCAAAACCGGCGGCCAGGTTTTGCGGCAATGGGCCAACGTCTTCTACGCCGGCAACAACGGCCGTACCGGATACATTAACTTCAACGGCCAGTACACGCAGGGGCCGAACGGCCAGTCCCCCACATCCAAAGCGGTTCCCGAAGCCGACTTCGTCCTGGGCCTTCCCAATGATCTGGGCCGCGGCCTGAGCTCCGGCACCTGGGGCCAACGCAAGACGATCTATGGCCTATACGTGCAGGATGACTGGCGGGTTAGTGATAGTCTGACGCTGAACCTCGGTGTTCGATGGGAGTACAACACGCCGCTGGTGGAAGTTAAAGACCGCCAGGCAAACTTCGGTCTTTTCACCGGTCAGCTCGAACTGGCGGGCCAGAACGGCAACAGCAGGGCGCTCTACAATTCGTACTATAAGGATTTCCAGCCGCGCGTGGGCTTCGCCTGGACTCCCGGCGTTGCCAGCAAGAAGCTGGTTCTCCGCGGCGCCTACACAATCTCGTCCTTCATGGAGGGAACAGGCACCAACCTGCGACTGCCTCTGAATCCGCCCTTTGAGTCGGAATTCGAGTCTACTTACCAGAGCAGCTTGACCAACCTCCCCGGCTCGACGCTCGATCAGGGATTGAGCGCGATTAATCCAAAGGATCCTTTCCTGGGCGCTAATATCCGGCTCTGGGATCCTAACATTCGTCCGGCTAACGTGCAGCAATGGAACCTGACAGCCGAGTACCAACTGCCTGGCAGCAGCGTGCTGAGCGTGGGATATATAGGCCAACACGGCACGCACTTAGTCGCCGCCATGCCCTTCTTCCAGAAACAGCTTATCAACGGCCAGGTCTTCGCCAGTCCGTATATGGCCGGCAATCCGGCCCTGACCAGCGAAATCCTGCAAATCTCCGGCACGCAAACCGGCGCCAACCAGAAGTACAACGCCATGCAGGCTTCGCTGCACAAGCGTTTCAGTTCGGGGCTTGAGTATCAGATCTCGTACACCTGGGCGCACGGTATGTCCGACTCCATCGGCTACTATGGCGACGGCGGCCAGTCGGGTTCGCAGTCGGCCTACATGCAGAATCTCTACGATCGCCGCTCGGAATGGAGCCCGCAGTTGGCCGACGTCAGGCACAACTTTGTGGCCTCATACTTCTACGAGATGCCGTTCGGCCGGGGGAAGAAGTTTGGAACCGGTGTTCCGAAGGCCGCCGATTACGTGCTTGGCGGCTGGCAGGTGGGGGGCAGCTTTACTGCGCACACCGGATTCCCGTTGACCATCAAGGCCACCGACCGATCCGGCACCTTAGCGCGCAGCGCTCGCGCCCAGGTTGTAGGCACGCCGAACGATTCCCACATCGTTGGCCCCGGCAACCACTGGCTTGATCAAAGCGCCTACATTCAGCCGTTAGCGTTCACCTTCGGAAATGCAGGACCCGGGGTGGAGCGCGGCCCGGGTGCGGTGATTCTCAACCTGTCGCTCTCCAAGAAATTTCCCGTGACGGAGCACAAGTGGTTTGAGATCCGCGGCGAGGCGTTCAACCTCGCCAATACACCAATCTTCAACAGCCCGGTTTCGCAGACGGTCGGCGCGGCGACCTTCGGCGAAATCTCCTCCACCACGGGCGAGCGCAGCGTGCAAGTAGTCGCGAAGTTTTACTTTTAGGCTGAGTACCCGGAACTTTCCGGGTGATTCAAGCAGATGGCAGCCTCTTCGCCACGGCGGGGAGGCTGCTTTTTTGCCCAGACCTGACACTCCCTGACGGTCGTGGCTCTGATCGGAGCCGCGCGCGTCAGCAAACGGTCACTAAGCCAGCCGCTTCACTCCTTCCCGAATGGTCCGCTCCCCCAGCGCCGCAAACCCCAGCACATACTCGCCCCGGGGAGCCTGTCTCAGGTAATACGCGGCCGCGTCGGTAATCTGAACCTTGTTGCGCGCGGCGCGCTCCGCAATCCCGTCATCCGCGAACCGCACCAGCACATGCATGCCTGCCGCATCGCCCAGCACCGTCGCACGCTGCCCGAAGTGGCGCGCCAGTGCGTCCACCAGCACTTCGCGGCGCTGCCCGTAGAGCCGCCGCATCCGGCGAATATGCCGCTCCAAATGGCCCTCGCGCAGGAAATCCGCCAAGGCTGCCTGCTCCAGCATCGAGGTGTTCCGGTCAGCCAGCCACTTGGCCCGCGTAAAGGCCGTAGCCAGTTTTTCCGGCGCCACCACATAGCCGATCCGCAACCCCGGAAACATTACCTTCGAAAATGTTCCGATGTACACCACCGGCGTGCCGCGCGCCAGCCCCTGCATGGAAGGCAAGGGCGGCCCGTTGTACCGGTATTCGCTGTCGTAATCGTCTTCCACAATCACCGCGCCGCTGCGCCGGGCCCATTCGATCAGTTCGAGGCGCCGCGCCACCGACATCGAAACTCCCACCGGAAACTGGTGCGAAGGCGTCACATAAACCAGCCGCGCGCCGGCGCGGATCTCATGCGCCACAAGTCCATCGCTATCGATGCGCACCGGCTGCAGGCGTGCACCGCAAGCCTCAAACGTGCGCCGGGCGCCCTGGTATCCGGGATTCTCAAACGCCACCTCATCGCCCGTTTCCAGCAAGAGGCGCGCGCACAAATCCAGCCCCTGCTGCGAACCATTGACCACGATGATCTGTTCGGGCGTGCAGCGGACGGCTCTCGAGCGCGCCACGTAAGCCGCAATCTCAGTGCGCAAAGGCGCGTAGCCCGCCGAGCCGTCGGGATAGTCGAAGAACTCGGGGCGAGCTTCCCGCAGATGGCGCGCCATCAGTTTTCGCCAGAGAGCGAAGGGAAACCGGCTGAGATCCGGCTTCCATTGCCGGAACGCAATCACTCCGGGGGGGACGGCAGCGTACCCGAAGTCCTCTGCCAGCCCGGAGCCGTAGCGCGAGAGCCGCACCGGCCTTTCTTCAGCCACGCGCGCAACCGGCCTGTGCTTCGGCCGCAGCAATTCGTCCGGCAATTCCCGGCAGACAAACGTTCCCGATCCGCGCGCCGATTCCAGATACCCTTCCGCCGCCAGTTGGTCATAGGCCGCGGTCACCGTGCTGCGCGCCACCGCCAGCGTGGCGGCCAACTCGCGCGTGGAAGGCACCCGCTGGGCGCGCCGGAATCGCCCCGTCAGTATGCCTTTCCGCCATTCCTCATATACTTGCCGATGGAGCGGTACGCCGGAGTTCTGGTCGAGCACAATCGCGAAGCGCATAAGTGGACCTATCCATAATATCAAAAGTGGCTCTTTTCGAAGTCCACTTTCCGCGCTAGATTGTAATGAGGAAGATAGTTCAAAATGGATACTTACACACCTACCGGCCGCACTCAGATCAACCGCCTGCCCAAACGCGCCGTCTACGATAAGACCCAGGTCTACTCGATTCTCGACGAAGGTGTAATCTGTCACGTGGGCTTCGCCGTCGATGGCCAGCCTTACGTGATACCCACTGGCTACGCCCGTCTGGCCGATGAAGTCTACATCCACGGATCCCCCGCCAGCCGCATGCTGCGCGCCTTGGGCGACGGCCTGGAATGCTGCGTCACCGTCACCCTGATCGATGGCTTCGTGCTGGCCCGTTCCGCTTTCCATCACTCCATGAACTACCGGTCCGTGGTGATCCTCGGTAAAGCCCGCTTCGTGACTGATCCCGCCGAGAAAATGGTTGCCTTGCGCTGCTTCACGAACCACATTGTGCCCGGCCGCTGGGAAGAAGTCCGCGGCGCCTCCGACCAGGAACTGAAGGCCACTACCGTTCTGGCCCTGCCGCTCAATGAGGTCTCGGCCAAAGTCCGCACCGGTCCGCCCATCGACGACGAAGAGGACTACGCGCTGCCCGTGTGGGCGGGCGTGGTCCCGCTCCAGGTGCACGCGGCCGAGCCAATCGCCGACGCGCGCAATCTGCCTGGCATCCCTGCGCTCGACCTGCGCCGCTTCAACCGCTAGCCGCATAACTCAGTGGTACAAAGAGATGAGATGTTCCTCAGCGCGCGCTTGAACCGACTCTTCGCTCCCGACGGAAAATGCTTCGACCTGGCCATTGACCACGGCGTCTTTCACAACCCAGCCTTCCTGGCCGGCATCGAGAACCTGCCGGCTGCCGTCGCCACTGCCGTAGCCGCTGGCCCGGACGCCATCCAGTTGGGCGTTGGCCAGGCCCATCTTTTGCAGGCGGTTCCGGGCAAACAGAAACCGGCCCTGGTCCTGCGCATCGACGTCGCCAACGTTTATGGCGATAACCTGCCCGCAGAACTTTTTTGCCTGACGCTGGCTGACGCCGTCGAACAAGCCGTCCGCGCCGACGCCGCGGCCGTGGTTCTGAACCTCTTCGAAGCACCCGGCAAGACCGAACTGTATCGCCAGTGCCTGGCCAATATCGCCGCCGTCAAACCCGAATGCGAACGCTTCGCCATGCCCCTTATGATCGAACCCCTGGCCCTTGAACCCGGCAGCAGCGGGAATTTCGAAAGCTCAGGCGATGCCGTCCGCATCGTCACGCTGGTACGCCAGGCCGTGGAACTGGGCGCGGACCTTATCAAGTGCGATCCGCCAACCGACTCTGCCGATTTTCACCGCGCCGTGGAAGCCGCCTCCGGCCGGCCCGTGCTGGCGCGCGGCGGAGGCCGCATGAAGGAAGAAACCGTCTTCCGCCGCACGCGCGAACTGATGGAGCAGGGCGCCAGCGGCATTGTTTACGGCCGCAACATCATCCAGCATCCGCGCCCACGGCAGATGACCCAGGCATTTATGGCCATCGTCCACCAGGCCGCTGGTGTGGACCAGGCCATGGCCATTCTGAACGCGGAATGATTCCCCTCGCGGCGATTAAAACTGGAAGAGAGTAAACTGGAAGTAGCAGCGGGTGCATCCAAGAAGCCGTGCATCAACACGCACACAGCCACGCCCACGGAACCGGGAACATTCTTCGCTGGTCTCTAGCCGCCACCTCCATCTTCGTGGGCATCGAGCTTTTCGCCGGTATTCAGGCTCATTCGCTGGCGCTGATTTCCGACGCCGCCCATAATTTCACCGATGCCCTGGCCCTGCTGCTGGCCCTGGTCGGATTCTACCTGCAATCCAAACCTGCCGACGAATACAAGACCTACGGATACCATCGCGCCAGCGTTTTGTCCGCTTTCGTCAACGCCCTCACGCTGATCGCCCTCTCCGGATGGATTTTCTATGAAGCCATCATGCGCCTGCGCCACCCGGAACCGGTCAACGAATGGGTCATGATTGCGGTCGCAGCCCTGGGCCTTCTGATGAACGGCGGCATCGTCCTGGCACTGCGCGCGGCAAGCCGAAACGACCTCAACATCCGAAGCGCCTTCATCCACATGTTGGGCGACGCCTTGGGCTCGGTCGCCATCATTGGCGGCGCCGTTGCCATCCGCTACACCGGTTGGCAGCAGGTGGACCCCATCCTCTCCATCCTGATCGCTATCTTGATCGTCTGGACCGCGTGGGACATCATTCGCGAGTCTCTGAATATCCTGCTCGAAGGCCTGCCCCGCGGCATACGCCTTCAGGATGTCGGTGCCGCCATGCAAGCCATCAATGGTGTGCTCGACGTCCACGACCTGCACATCTGGAGCCTCGGTTCCAGCACCCATGCCCTAAGCTGCCACGTGCTGATCGAAGACGTTCCCCCCTCCGCCAGCGATATAATTCTGCGCCGCCTGAATGGCATGCTCTCTGACAGCTTCCACATTTCCCACACCACCGTTCAGTTCGAGCACGTGAGCTGCGCCATTTCTGAGACCGGCTGCGCCATTCCGGTAAAGCTGGAAGACCATCATATTCATTAACCATTGACGTACTGGTAGTTGGCGCCCTCCCGTTGTATAGTCTGGATCGTCCTTCAGTTTTCGCAGGCGGTTTTCGATCAACATGAGCACAGCAGCGGTTACCCCTCCCCAGATCGTCAGGCAGGAAGCCTGGCCCGCAATTCCCGACCGCGTGGAGGACCTTGGCATACCGCGGGCGCTGGTGGCGGACCTGATTCTGCGATACCTCTGGCTTCACGGCAACGGCACACTAGGTTCACTCCACGACAGCCTGAAGCTGTCTTTCCCAGTCCTGGAAACGATTTTCCACCAGTTTCGCCAGCAGCAACTGCTCGACGTGAAAGGCATGACGGGGAACGACTACTCGTTTACTCTGGCGGCGGCAGGCAGGGCATTGGCGGCGGGCCGAAACGACGTCTGCCAGTATGTAGGGCCGGCGCCGGTTTCAATCCAGCAATATCAGAGGGTGGTGAAAGCGCAGGCTGCCCGCGTGAAGTTGAGCCGCGAAAGCCTGCGCAACGCCTTTGAGGATCTGGTGCTGCCGGACGGGCTCTTAGACCAGTTAGGACCGTCCTTGATCGGCCATCAGTCTTTGTTCCTCTACGGCGGAACCGGCAATGGCAAGACCAGCATCGCGGAGCGGATCCTGCGCATTTATGACGACGCGGTGGTGGTGCCGTACGCGGTGGAGGTCGACGGCCACATCATCGCGCTGTTCGACCCGGTAGTACACAAGAGGGCGCCCTTTAACGACGATCTGCTGGATCCTCGCTGGGTGGTTTGCGAACGGCCTTGTATCACGGTGGGCGGCGAACTTTCCGCTGCCATGCTCGAATTGCGCATGGATGAGGCCAACCGCGTCTTCATTGCGCCTTGCCAGATGAAGGCCAACAACGGCATCCTGGTCATCGATGACTTTGGACGGCAGATGCTGGCGCCGCGAGATCTGCTGAACCGGTGGATCGTGCCGCTGGATCGCAGGGTAGACTATCTCACGCTGGCATCTGGAATGAAGTTTCAGGTGCCGTTCGAGTTGATGGTGGTATTCTCCACCAACCTGGACCCTGGTGATCTGGCCGACGAAGCCTTCCTGCGCCGCATTCAGACCAAGATCATGGTGGAGGAAGTGAACGACGACATTTTCGAGCGCATTTTCCAGCGCGTGATGCTAACCAATCAAGTGTCGAGCGAACCGGGATGCGCCGAGTATCTTCGCGAGCGCTGTCAGACTTTGGGCTCCGGTCTTCTGCGGGCCTGTTACCCGCTGGACGTCTACAAACTGATTAAGGCGATCAGCGAATACGAGGGCCGGCCCGTGCGCATGACTCGCCTGAACATCGACCGCGCGGTAGCGCTCTATTTTGCCAAGACGAAAATGAGCGCGAAGATCTAGCCGGATTTGTTTCCGACGGAGATAACATTTCACCGCTGAGACGCTGAGACGCGGAGCAAAACGCAGAGAGTCAAATCAGGGGGATGGTGTTACTCTGCGCTTGCCTCGGCGTCTCTGCGGCTCTGCGGTAAATCGAAAATTGACTGATCCGCATCAAGTCCACTAGCTTTGTTCGATGATTCTTCCGTCCCGCATGTGGACCGTGCGATGGCCATACGCCGCCGCCTCGGGATTGTGCGTGATCATGAGGATGGTCTGCCCCAAACGCTCATTGAGGTCGCGCAGAATCCCCAGCACCGCCTTGGAATTTTCGGTGTCCAGGTTGCCCGTCGGCTCGTCGGCCAGCAGGATGGCCGGGTGGTTCACAATCGCACGCGCGATGGCGATGCGCTGCTGTTCGCCGCCTGAAAGCGCATTCGGCTTGTGGTCCAGGCGGTTGGCGATGCCCAGCAGCCGCAGCACTTCCTCGAAGTCCGGGCTCGGCTTCGACGCCGTTCCCGCGATGTACCGAGCAATCGCGATATTGTCCCGCGCCGTCAGGTTGGGCAGCAGGTTGAATTTTTGAAACACGAACCCCACCGTGCGCTTCCGCAATTGCGTTCGGCCGGCGTCGCTCAGCGCACCCAGATCCTGGTCCGCCACTCGCACCTTGCCGGTAGTGGGCGGCGCCAGGCCACCGATTATATGGAACAGTGTCGACTTGCCTGAACCCGAAGGCCCCACGATGGATAGAAAGTCGCCGCGTTTCACTGTCAAATCCACGCCGCGGAGCGCCGGCACATCCACCTTCCCCACCCTGTAAATCTTCCGCAGATCGTGGGTCTCAATGATGTCGCCCGGCAAATTCGGAGCGCTACTCATACGACAGCGCCTCAATCGGGTCGTGCCGCGCCGCGCTAAGCCCGGGATAGAGGGCGCCCAGGATGGCTCCTATCAACGTAATCGCCCCGGCCTTGGGCCACCACGATTGCACGATCACCATGGGGAAAGAAGCCGGCACCAGCGTATGGATCAACCAGTAAGCGCCGTAACTCATGACAATGCCGAAAACCGTCCCGCCGATTCCCAATACCACCGCTTCCGTAAGGATGATCTGCAGAATAAATGTCTTTGATGCGCCCAGCGCTTTTAGAATGCCGATCTCGCGCGTCCGTTGCAGCACCGCCATGTACATCGACAGGCACACTACAGCGAACCCGATGATTACCGCGATCGACATGATCACCAGCAGAAACTCGCGCAGAGCCGGAATGTTGTTGACGTTTAGCAGCGATGCAAAGTCCTCGGTGGAGTAAATCGGATAATCCTCCAACAGACCCTTCAGATTTTTGACTACCGCGTCGGTGTTGCGTGGGTCGTCCACCGTCAGGTAGATCAGGGTCACATGCTTTGGGTTGCCGCTGACATCCTGCAGTACATCCAGGGGAAAAACGATATGCGCCAGCTTACCGCTTTCCATGATTCCGCTGATGCGCCAGTCGTGGCCCATCAGGTTGATGGTGTCGCCGGCGTGCTTGTGGTGCTGGGAGTTGTAGAAGGTATCGATGAGGATCTCGTTGGGCTGTTGAATAGCGTGGCCTTCCACAAATCTGAAGCCGCCGCTCATCTCATTGAACGCCTTCATGTCGACACCCGCCGCACCTAGGAAGACACCCTCAATGGGCAGATTGATAGTGCCTATCGCCTGTTTGACATGCGGCTGCTTCGCCAAAAAGGCCACCATTTCCTGGGGAATGGGTGCGCCGCTAGCGGAAAGAAAGGAGCTGCCCTTAGGACGCACCATAATGTCGGCGCCGATACCGCGCGTGCGCTGCTGGCTGTCCTCCAGCATTCCGTGGCTCAGCCCCACGATGCATAGAATCAACGTCACCGGCACGCCGATCAGCAATATGCTGAGCAGGCTCCGCATGGGCTTGTGCTTGAGGTTTTCCAGTACCAGCTTGCCGGTCACTTTTTGCGGACTCTTCCTTTTGCCGGAGGAGCCGGCGGAGACGGTGCGGGCGCCTGACCCACTACGCGCAGCGTGGCTCCTTCAGGTTGTTGGAGCGCAAACTTATCATCCGCCAGGCCCTTATCGATGTCCATCTTCACCACGTCGATCACCACGCCGTACTCATCGCGCGGGCGGTTGATTTCGATATGTTTCGGGAAGGCTACGTTGTCGTACGGCTTCCAACCCGAGTACCTGGCGTCGGTCAGGATATTGCCCTCGGCGTCCAGAACGATTTGCCGGGCGATCAGCAGATCGTATCGGTTGAACCAAACCGTACGGTTGAGTTGGAGTTGTCCGTCACCTGTCTGGCGAATGATGTGGAGGATGTAGAATGCGTCTTCTTCATCCGTGAGATTCTCCACCACCAGCTTGTCATTCTGCTTGTCCACGGGGCGAACCAGCATGGCATCCAGAAAATGCTGGGGACGAAGGTTCTCAAGCTTGTTTTTTGAAGGCTGCTCGATTTCGTTGCGGCCCACGATGAACCGGTTCTGGGATGGAATATAAAGCTTGAAGTCGGTCCCGTTCGAGACCATATCGAAAGCCTTACTGCGCACCACCGGGTACAGGCCGATGATGCGGATTTCGGCGGGCGCGCGATAAAGGATATAACCTCGAAAGTCCTTATACTCGGTAATCTTGCTTTTCTCGGCCGATCCGAGCGCGGGCACCATGTCCACCTCCGCATTGAAATTGCGGACAGCCTCGTACTGCCTGGCGATGATGTCAACCAGGGTGGCGCGGTCCGCCACCAGCAGCGTCTGGGTGGGCTTGCCTCCGATGCGCGCGAACAGGCGGTTCCGCGCCAGGCAGGAGCACGACTCCAGCGACATCAGGCAGAGCAGCGATAAGAGAGCGGCGCGCCGAAAAGCCATCTTTTTCATTGTAGGCAAGTGCGAAACCGGCATGTCAATTCATTCGCGCCGCAACGTATGATATATTAGGAAAAATGGGCCTGTGGCGCAGTTGGGAGCGCGCTTCCATGGCATGGAAGAGGTCGTGAGTTCGAATCTCACCAGGTCCACCAAAGCTCCTCAACAAACTTAGCTCTCCTTGGCAGATCGGGCCGTGCCCATTCGTTTCTCTATTGCACACTACTCCAGGTACCGTCGATACATATGCAGATTCGTTTCACGCCCCGCGCCGTGCGTTCGGTCTTTTGACTGCCGCCGTCACCCCTTCCTGACGCTTGGCGGCTCGTGATATGATCTTTCCCCAAGGCTGATCGACGGGGATGCTGTCTGGGGCGATCAGCGTCTTTCGAGTTTCCACCAACGGATGCCGTAACGGGATCGTTGCTTTGGCACCTTGGACCATAGACAGCCATGTCCACAGTAATTCAAGGGAGGCTGGCAAATGCGAAGACTTTTCACCAGGGCGTTCGTCGCTCTGGCAATCACCACAATCGGCGCCTTCGCCGCGGACAATTCAATCGGCACTTGGAAGCTCAACGTCGAAAAATCGAAATACACACCAGCGCCGATTCCGCTCAAGAGCTTAACGGTCACAAGGGAAGCATCGGATGGCGGCGTCAAGGTGACGATAGAAGGCGAACAGGCCAACGGTACGGCTATTAACGCCGGCTACACGGCGAAATATGATGGCAAAGATGTTCAGGTCAGCGGCAATGCGCCCTATGACACCATCGCAATCAAGCAAGCGAATACCAACACGTTCACGGATACACGCAAGAAGGCTGGTGGCCCATATCAGGGCACAGGGCGCACAGTGGTCTCGGCCGGCGGTAAAACCATGACGACGACCGCCAAAGGTGTGAATGCCGAGGGCAAGACATTTGCGTACACTTTTGTTTTTGACAAACAATAGCCAGTTGTGGCGGGGCGTTCCGGAAGAAACGCCCCGCTGAAGCCAATTTCCGGCGTCCGCCGCTTTAGCTTTGGCTCCGGAGGTGCAAGCACGCTTTCCAGGCTTTCGGGCATTGCGGGTCCCCCGGAGAACCGTAAGTGTCCCCGCCATACCGGAGGGAATGATTGAGGGCCCCCGGCGGGGGCGTTAGAATCAAGGCGGGGGGTGAGGGGCTATGAACGTTCCAAGACAATACACGGTATTACGGCCGGATCGGCTTCGTTTTGCTCGCGAGTGGCGGGTTCCTCCTCCTTTCGCTCTATACCAAGACTTGGACGGAGCACAATGTATTCCCCATTCTTTTCCCTGCCGTTGCGCTGAGCGCGTGGATTGGCGGGAGGCTGGGTGGGCTCATCTCCACTATCGTTCTCTCGCTCGGTTCCGCTTATTACCACATCCCACCACTAGGAAGTTTTCTAGTGGATGATCCGGACGATATGGTCCGGCTCGGAACGTTCACCCTTTCCGGGGCTTTCGTCGCCTGGCTGAGTGGAGCGCTCAAGGAAAGCCAGGTGACCATGATGGCCACTCTCAGCAGCATAGGCGATGCAGTTATCGCGACGGACCGCCGCGGCTCTGTTCGCTTTCTCAACCCCGTGGCAGAAGCGCTGACCGGCTGGTCGCAGCAGGACGCGAAGGGGCGGCCTCTGAAGGAAGTATTTCAAAGTGTCGACACGGAGACGGGTGCAAGCGTGCAAGTACCGTCACCCGAGGCCTTGCGGGGTGTCGTTACACTTCCGGCGAACATTTACCTGATTTCGAAGTCCGGCGATCAAGTCTTCATCGATGATTCCTTGGCCCCGGTTCAGATTGACTCGGGAAGGGTTCTCGGGTCGATTCTGGTGTTCCGCGATGCGACGAGGCGGAGACAGAACGAGGTCGCCCTGATCGAGTCTGAGCGACAACGCTTGCAGGCACAACGAATGGAGGCGGTCGGGCGGTTTGCCGGAGGCGTTGCACACGATTTCAATAATCTACTTACGCTTATTAATGGCTATGCCGACCTTGCATTAATGCAGGTCGACCGCAGTAGCCCGGAGCGCGATGGTATTGAGGAAATCCGGAAAGCCGGGGAACGGGCAGCCAGCCTGACGCGACAACTCCTCGTCTTTAGCCGCGGACAGCCAGTGAAGTTGGAGGTTGTGGACCTGAACAAGATTGTCGCCAACTTCGAGAAGATGTTGCGACGGCTGATAGGCGAAGACATTGAGCTGGTCACGATTCTGGCCAGCGAGTCGCTCCATGTGCGGGTGGACGTCGGCCAGATTGAACAGGTCATCATGAACCTCGCGGTGAATGCCCGAGATGCCATGCCCGGCGGCGGACGGCTGACGCTGCGAGACCGGAGTAGAGAAGCCGGACGAGAGCATCGCGGGGCCGGACCCTGGCGAAGTGAGCGCTGCGTATGCAGTGCTGACAGTCACGGACACCGGGATTGGCATTGATCCACAAACCAAAGCGCACTTGTTCGAACCGTTTTTCACCACGAAGGAAGTTGGCAAGGGCACTGGGCTCGGTTTGTCTATCATCTACGGCATTGTCAAGAGCCACAAGGGCCACCTGCGGGTCAGAAGTGAGCCAGGCAGAGGCTCAGCTTTCGAAGTTTGTCTTCCACGCACCGAGGCCTTGCCGGACGAGATCCGAACGCCCACAAGTCCGCAGGAGGCTCCGCCAAGCACAAAGACGATTCTGCTGGTGGAAGACAATCTTGAGGTCCGCCAGCTCATGCGGGACATACTGGACGGTCTCGGGTACTTCGTGCTGGAGGCCGCGCACGCCGGGGAGGCAATACTGGCAGCCGAGAACCACCCGGAACCGATCGATTTGATGGTGAGCGATATCGTGATGCCGGGACTCGGCGGACTGGAACTCGCCAAACGGCTGGCGCCGACTCAACCGGGCATGAGAGTGCTGTACGTGTCCGGCTATGCCGACCAAGACACCGCCGCGCTTGTACTGGGTGACGCTACCGTAGCGTACCTCGCGAAGCCGTTTGGGCCGGCTGAGTTGGCTCGCAAAGTAGCAGAGATGATGTCACGCTCGAAGGAGCCAGGGGCTGACTGAGCAGGTCACTGGCTTGAGAAGTTGTTCTCTATCTGTGGTAGCCTCAATCAGCCTCGTGGAGAAGGCTGAACAGTATGGCACTCAACGCAAGAATTTCATTCATCGCCCTCACGCTCGCCATGACGGGCTGGCTCCAGGGTCAGGTACGGATGCATGCGGGGCTTTGGGAAAACACCGTTACATCAAGCGGGCGTACCGTCACGCACAACGTATGCATTACGCCCGCCCAAGAGGCAAGCTCCGCAGGCACGGCTGATTCCATGCGGGAAGCCATCGAAAAGAGTCTTGCGAAGAATGGTGCCTGCAAGCTTAAGGAATTCACAGTGACGGGAACCACCCGCACCGAACTCATGGTATGCGGCAAAACTACAATCAAAAACGCGACAACATTTCATGGCGACTCATTTGAGACAACGAGTACCTCGACAACGGCGGAAGTAGTGAAATCGACGTTGATGAAGGGGCGGCGGTTAGGCGACTGTCCGGCCGGGGATGCCAAATGAAAAAAGCCTTATGACGGGTAGCCGCACATGGACGGCTGTGATTCAGTTCCCGGTCCGCCGGAAGATCACTTTCCCAGCCTCTTGCGAGCTTGCTGTCAACTCCGCCGCCCATTTTTGATACGGAACAACACCTTTGAGCCGCCGCGAGAGTTCTTGGCAAAACTCCGCATAACCCGCCACCGTATCGTCCACAACCGCGAGCATGGAACCCGCTCCTCGAATGGCCAGCGCGAAAGAACCGCGTGCCAAAGGAGGCTGCTTCACCACCGCAACTTCCTGGACGTCGGACCACCGGATATATTGGCTCCCGTCCGCGCGGATCAGCGTACTCCCTTCGCGATCGGTATCAACTCTTTCGATTGCCTGCCGCCGAATACCTTTCAGCGCCCATTGGTTAAGCTTCTCCACCCAACCCATCGCGTTCCTTCCCGCCTAATAGCGGACTGAGGTCACAAAGCTGTAGATCGCAGAACCGGCCGCGCGCCCTGCCTTGTCTCCGGCCCAGCCGAAGCCCAAACCTCCCGCGATTCCACCGATCAAGCACGCCCCGCCGGTGCTCAACTCACCCCAGCCGGGTACTATGAGGGTCGGCGATGCAAATGACGCTCCAGCGGCGCATCCAGCCCACGACCCCGCCATGCCGAACCCAACGGCGCCAATAGTTCCTCCCGCTTCCGTCGCAGCCACTCGACTCTTTTGGCCTTCCGGCGCCTCCTGAATCGCGATGGCTGAAAATGTAAGGCTCACAATCACCAGTGCAGGACCTGCCACTCGTGAGACGACCGCGATCCGGTTCACTACCACCCGCGTCTTCCCGACGCTTTGCAGCACCGCTTCAATCGATCCCTTCTCGGCGACTAACCTCTGCAGGGTCGGCAAGTTGTTGCTCGGCTTCAAAAGCTCCGAATACAATTTGCCCCAGGGGGTGAGCGGTTTGCGAAATTCCAACACCAGGCTATTGCGCTGTGATTCCACCAATGCGCGCGCCTCTTCCAGAGTGATGTTGCCCCGGGCCAGCAGCTCATTGGCCTGCCGCTGGATAGCCTTGTTTGCCTGGTCGTACATGAGGCGCACGTATGAGTCCCAGCCCATCTGCCCGCCAAGCGGCATGCTCACCTCTACAAATGTTTTGGCAACCAGACTATACTGGACACCGTCGGACTTGTGCTCAGGGGTTGGAGCGGCGTTTGGGGCTGAACCCATACTGAACCTCCGCCAGCAGTATACCGCTGATTCACGAGTGGAGGCGACGTTAGAGGTCTCGCCCCCCGGGGGTTAACCGGCTTGCGCCCCAAGCATAACTCTCGTGTAAAATAGCTAGGAATTGGAGGGAGATCCATGCCGAAGAATATTGATCCGCTCAGCCGGAAACTCTATGGGGCAGTAACGGTCATACTGACCATATCCGACATCACGGCTGCAGTTCGGATCGGCCTTTTGGTGGCATTGGCCTGCCTTTCCAGTTTTGGACAGACGACCCTGGCTACAATCACCGGCTCCATCAAAGATCCGGCAGGCGCCGCCGTCCCCAACATTACTGTGGAAGCTACTCAGGCGGGTACTAATTACCGCTACACGTCGGTTTCGAACGACGCCGGCGTGTATACGTTGGCCCAACTGCGCGAAGGAACCTACGTAATTAAAGTTCATGCTCCAGGCTTCAAAGAATTTGCGGCGAATGACATCCAACTGGTCGCGCTCGATGTGCGCCGTATTGATGTATCACTCCAACTTGGCGATGTGGGCAGCAAGGTGGAAGTAACCTCTGGAGCCACGCTGATCGAGACGGAGACGGCGCGTATCAGCGACACGAAGGAGGCCAATCTGCTGGCGGTCCTTCCGTTGAATACCAGGTCCATGTCCACCTTCTTAAATACGGTACCCACGGTAAACCCCATGGTGGGTACGTCGCGCGCCCGATTTGCCGGCAGCCGGGCCGGACAGGAAAATTATGCGATTGACGGAATCAGCGCCAACTCGCATCAGGCGAATTCGATGGCCGCGATGTTCGGGTTCATGGAGAGCTTTCAAGAGGCGCGAATCGACTCCACGAACAACACCGCTGAATTCGGCACCATCGGCCAGTACAGCATGATTTCGAAATCCGGCACGAATCAGCTTCACGGCGGCGCATTTGACTACTACGCGTCCAATTCCCTCAACGCGCGAAATCCGTTCGCCTTGACGAAGGGTTCTTTTGTGCGGCACTCGCCCGGGGTCAGCATCGGCGGTCCGGTGTATATTCCCCACATCTATAACGGACGAAACCGAACCTTCTTCTTTTTCTCGTATGAAACTTATCAAGGTAGCTTGACGCAGGATGTGTTGAATCCGACCGTGCCGGCGCTGCCTTGGCGCACGGGCGATTTCTCTGGCGCGGGCACCATCGTCAAAGATCCATTCGGCGCAGGCGCACCGTTTCCCAACGGCGTAATTCCCACTTCGCGCCTGAACGCCACCGCGTTGAAGATGCAGGATACCTACTACCCGACCCCGAATTTCGGCAATTCGAATATTCTGCAGAGCCAGAACTATCGTCAGACGTATGCTCATCCATTTGATCCGAGTTACTACATGGTGCCGCGCATCGATCACAGATTCAGCGACAAATGGTTTATCTACGGCCGCGCAACCTGGAAAACAGCGACGGTAAACAATGTTGTAGACGGAGCCCTGCCGACTCTCGGCCTGCGCCATCAGGACTGGAACAATCGGGGGCTGACCGTTGCTTCCACCTATAGCATTCGCCCCAACCTGCTCAACGAGACTCGCTATGGGTTTTCGTTTAACGTAAATAACATTTATGCCCATTTGATGGGACAACAACTGGTCCAGCAATTCGGCTTGCAGGGGTTGGCAGACAATCTACCCAATATCAATGGATTTCCGCAGGTAACGTTTTCCGGTCTCGGCATCACCAACGTCTCAGCCGCCGGCTACCTGCAATACAATCAGCCTGGCTACTGGGTCTTTTCACAGCAGTTTCAAGATCATGTGAGTTGGTTTACCGGACGCCACAGCTTCAAAGGCGGTGTCGTGATCGGCCGGATGCACACTCAGGATTTGTCGTCTAATCAGTGCCTGTTCAGTTGCCTGACCTTTTCGAACCGCTTCACCGGCTTCGCCTACGCCGATTTCCTGTTAGGAATCCCAACCACCACGCAGCGCGATCATCCGGCTTTGCAACTGGACGAGTCACGAATCACGTATGACTTCTTTGTGACCGACGACATTAAAGTCAGCTCCAACTTGACCCTCAGCCTGGGCCTGCGCTATGAATACCACCCATTCTGGACCCAGCGAAACGGGCTGCAGGCGATTTTCGATATCGGAACACAGCAGATCGTCGTCCCCGACGGTTCCATCGGCAAGGTCAGCCCTTTGTGGCCGAAGAACTACATTCCAATCGTTACGGCCAGCAGCGTAGGACTGCCGAGCGATACACTGTTGCACAACGATCGGAACGATTTTGCGCCGCGACTCGGTGTGGCTTACCGTCCCTTTGGCAACAACACAGTTTTCCGCGCCGGATTTGGCATCTTCTACGACCAGACGCCGCAGCTCAACAACCCTACCATCGGCAGCCCGTTCGCGATTTCGGAACCAACATTCACCAATCCTTCCACCAGTCCTACCGTGATTCTTCCGTTTGTCTATCCGGCCAGCTCCGCAGCGCCGACCGTGGTGAATCCCCCTGGTTCCCGGAATCCGAATATGGTCAATCCGTATAGCATGCAGTACAGCGCCACGGTGGAACATCAGCGATGGAACACCGGCTTCCGTGTCTCCTTCATCGGCACCAACACGCGCAAGGGAATGTACACCTTCGACATCAACCAACCGGTGGCCAGCCTACTTCCGTACGCGGCTAAGCCGGTAGCTTATCCCTACATTCCCGGAAGTCTGTCATATGGGACGAACGGCGCCGGGCACCAGTACAATTCAGGCACATTCGAAGCCAATCACACCTTCCGTAACGGGTTGACGTATCAATTTGCCTACACGCTGGCGAGGGACATCGGCGATCTTGAAGGTGGACAGGCCTCTGAAGATGCCTACAACCGAAGCAGGGAACGCGCGGTTTGGACGGACGTGCAGACGCATCAAGTGAAGAGCTTCGTGGTGTACCAACTGCCGGTGGGAAAGGGCAGGCACTTCCTCCCGAACGCCAATCGGCTGGTAAACGCGGTGATTGGCGGTTGGAATCTAAGCTCGCTGTTGTTTATCAACTCCGGCAACTTTCTGACGCCCTTGTGGTCGGGTACCGACCCGACCGGGACCCGGTACACGTCTACCGGAACGCCGCCGGTGGTTTCGCTACGGCCGAATGAGCTGCAGAATCCCAATCTTCCCGCTGATCAACGCACTGTGAGCCGATGGTTCAACGTGCAGGCGTTCAGCGCCCCGTCACCCGGAGCCTTCGGAACGGCCCCCAAAGGCGCGATCATCGGTCCTGGAAACTGGGTACTTGATTCCGGACTTTTCAAGATCTTCAACATTTATGAAAGGGTGACATTCCGCGTGGAAATGACAGGCACCGGAGTTCTGAATCATCCCAATTGGAGCGATCCGAATACCACGATCACCTCGGTAGGTACGGTTGGGGTGATCACCGGTGCCACGGGGGCTCGTTCTATGCGGTTCGGCGGACGTCTCGAGTGGTAACTGGTGTTTCCACCCAAGTGGGATCGGCTCGAAAATAGTCGCGAAGGCTAATCGGTTGGCGGGACAGTGGGACTTGCGCTCCGCGCATCCCTGATCACCATTCCACAGAAACGGCCATACAGCCACGAGTACACCTCGCCGCACCAGTTCGTACGTTATGCCAACGGGCGGTCATTTCGAACAAACGGACTCCAATGCACGAATTACTTTGATTTGACACCGTATTTGGGTTGACAAAAAGCGGCTCGCAAGGTATAAAACTTCAAAAGGACGGGGGCCAGAAAGGACGGGGACAAATGCACCGATATTTCGCCGCAACTATCCTGGTTGTTGTTTTGTTACTGGCCAATGGACCGGCTGCCGCCCAGGTTTTGTATGGGTCCGCCGTCGGAAAAGTAGAAGATCAGTCTGATGCCGCGGTCCCAGACGCCGTTGTGTCCCTGGTCAACAAAGCCACGGACCAAACTCGCGAGACGAAGACGGACGCTGACGGGCGTTACTCCCTTGTCAACCTCCTGCCAGGATCGTACGAGCTAAGCGTAGCCGCCAGCGGCTTCCGCAAGTTCGTCAGAACCGGCGTAGAGGTAACCATCAACACTGTTGCACGCGTGGACGTCAGGCTCGAAGTGGGGCAATTGACCGAACAGGTAACGGTATCGGCCAGCGCCACTATGCTCCAAACCGACAAAGCGGATGTACACGTGGAGTTGGACGCCAGGGCGGTCACAAACCTGCCCCTCGGAAACTACCGGAACTTTCAGACCTTGATAAACCTGGTTCCAGGGGCCACGCCCGGGATGTTCCAAAACTCCATCACCTCGACGCCGGCACGGTCGCTCACGACCAATATCAACGGGACCAACCGGAATAGTAATGACACGCGCCTGGATGGTGCGCTCGATATCTACTTATGGCTGCCGCATAACACCTTGTACAATCCTCCCGCGGATACGATCGAGACCGTTAATGTCTCGACCAATGCTTTCGATGCCGAGCAGGGACTGGCCGGCGGCGCAGCCATAACGGTGACTACGAAGAGTGGAACGAATGACCTGCACGGCACTGCCTTCGCATTCCAGGACAATGCGGTGCTTCGCGCACGTAACTTCTTCCAGGTAGGAGACAAGCCGAAACATATCCTGAACATCGACGGAGGCACCCTGGGCGGGCCTATCAAACGAAATAAGTTATTTTTCTTCGGCGGCTGGGAGGGCACTCGCGAGCGGACCGGCTTCTTTGGCCGATATACGGTTCCGACGGCGGATCAGAAGGCGGGTGATTTCAGCGCCTACGGAACCACCGTTTACGATCCGGCCACCGGCAATCCGGATGGTTCCGGCCGCCAGCCGTTTCCCGGCGCCGTAGTTCCCCTGAACCGGCAAAGCCTCATCACGCGCAAAATGCAGGATCGTGTGCCCTTGCCGAACCTGCCGGGGACCGCGAATAACTTATTCAGCCAGGCTACGCAGCCGATGAACCGCGACAGCTACGATGCCAAAGTCAACTGGAACCGCACCAGTTCGCATACCATCTGGGCTAAGTACAGCCTCATGAACGCCGACGTGAATTGCAAGTTCGCGTTGGGAGATGGCGGCGGTCCCGGACTGTGCGCGGGCGGAGGCGGTGTAAGCCAGATGCGAGCGCAGCTGGCAACGGTGGGGCATACCTGGACGCTTGCCCCTAATTTGGTGGTGGATGGAATTCTCGGCTTCTCTCGTTGGGCAATGGACCTGGTCGCGCCGGATTATGGGAAGAACTGGGGGCTGGATTATCTCGGCATCCCTGGCACGAATGGGCCTGACATCCGCCAGAGCGGCTTCCCCATTTTCTCTTTCAACACTTACACAACGCTGGGTCTGGCGGACGCGTGGAATCCTGCGTTCTACCGCGACCAGACTTACACCCATTCCACCAATGTCAGTTGGAACCGCGGCGGCCATGACCTGCGCTTCGGATTTGATCTGGTTCGCCACCAATTCAATCACTGGCAGCCGGAGATCGGCGGCGGCCCGCGCGGAGCGTTCTCGTTTACGGGTGGGGTGACCGCGCTGAACGGAGGGCGCAGCCCCAACCAGTACAACTCCTATGCGGATTTCCTTCTGGGGCTGCCGCAGACCGTGCAGAAGAGCCTGCAGTACGAGGAGATGAATCCGCGGGAGTGGCAATTAGGCTGGTATGTCCGCGATCGCTGGCAGGTCTCCCGCAAGCTGACCCTCAATATCGGGATCCGGTATGAATTCTTCCCCCTGATTCGACGCGCTTCGCGCGGCATTGAACGCTACGATCCGGCGACGAACAATGTCTTGATCGGCGGCCGCGGCGGCACGCCGGACGATGTAGGCATCGAGGTAAGTAAACGCTTGTTCGCTCCGCGCGTCGGTGTAGCGTACCGGCTGCAGGACAACACCGTAATCCGCAGCGGCTACGGCATCACTTACGATCCCATGCCGTTCTCACGCCCCCTCGAAGGTCCCTATCCATCTACCATTAACGGCTTCTTCACCGGGCTGACTTCATTTACTCCCTTCCAACCGATCGAGTCGGGTATTCCCCCGGTGGTCGGGCCGGACCTGTCGAAGGGAGTGGCCGCCCTGCCGCTGAACGTGGCCGACCGGTCACCGTGGGGCGGGATGCTCCACCGCGGCTACATCCAATCGTGGAACTTCATTGTAGAGCGGAGACTCCCGGCGAGTGTCGTGGTCACCGCTGGATACGTGGGAACGAAATCCACTCACCTGCTGGCCGATCGCGACATTAATTCGGCGCCGGCCGGCACCGGAGTTGCGGGGCAGCCTCTCTACCAAACCATCGGACGCACCGCCGCGACCACCATGTGGGATGGCTGGCTGAACAGCAATTACCACTCCCTGCAAGTAAGTGCCACCCGCCAGTTCACCCGGGGTTTTATGCTTAAGGCCGCTTACACCTACTCGAAGGCGATTGATCAAACCGATGAGGACGGATGGGCTGCCGTAATGTGGAATGATCCATCTGTGCTGAACCGCAACCGCGCTCTGTCGGGTTTTGACCGTCCCCAAATGCTTTCCGCCGGTTACCTGTTGGAACTCCCGTTCGGGCACGGCAAGAAATTCGCTTCCAGTGGGCTTGCCGCGGCTGTGCTCGGCAACTGGCAACTCAACGGGTTGTTCAGCGCTTTCAAGGGCGGCCCGTTTACGGTCACAGCCGCAGCTGCCTCACTCAACGCGCCCGGAAACGCTCAGACCGCGGACCAGATCAATCCCGTAGTGGCCAAGTTAGGCGGCATTGGACCCGGAACTCCGTTCTACGATCCTGCCGCATTCGCGCCGGTCACGACAGCTCGCTATGGTACTTCGGGACGTGACATTCTGCGCGCACCGGGCGTCGTCAATACCGATTTAAGTTTGTACCGCGGGTTCCCTATCAGGGAGCGATTCAAATTGGAGTTTCGCGCGGAAGCCTTCAACCTTACGAACACGCCGCACTTCAGTGCTCCGGCGGCCAATGTGTCGGGAGGCAACTTCATGGTCATCACGAGCGCCACCGGCGCCACCGGAGCGGGCGATGAACGGCAGCTTCGATTTGGCCTGCATCTGAGTTTTTAGTCGAGGCGGGAAGCGTGGCAGCCGGCGCCGCCAACTCGGCCGTCCGGTCCTGATCGAACTTGAATCACCGAAGGTCTGCATCACACGCTCCAACCCCAGAACAGGTATTGTCGCGCACTTCTGCTTAGGAGAACCCCCTTGCCCGATGATGCTGACCGGTGTAAAACGGAGTCATAGTTCCGCCAGGAATTATCGGTCGGCAGAGCGCCAGCTCTTCCCAAGGACGGGAGCCAGATGGTCTCTTCCGAGGGCAATAGCCGACATTTTTGAACACCAAGGACTTAATGAGACTGAATCAATCCTATATCCTCGTTCCCGCCCTGCTGTTAGCGACGAGCGGTACGATCCATGCCGCGGTGGTCAACGTAATTGGCATAAACATGAACGCTACTCCCACGGCTACATGTGCCTTCGGCGCTACAAATTGTAGTTCGGCAATCAGTAACCTGACTTTCGCGAACGTGGGCGGCGTGGAAACCCTGTTATTCGACTACACCAGCTCCTTCTCCGGATTTTTGGACAGTTCCACTGCCACCTTTACACAGTTCACCGAATGGATCGATACTGGAGTCACCGTCGGAACCCTTCTGGTCAGCGGCACCACCGGCAGCGCCGTTTACCACGTCGCATTCTGCGAGCCCAATTGTGGAGCGTTACCCATCGGCGCCACGGCTTCTACGTTCGAGCCAGTGACGACCGTGGATTATGCGAGTTCACAAATCGGCTTTGAGATGAATCTGGTCACTCAGGGAACCTTTTCCCGCCGACGCCGAACCGTGTGGCGCCGCATGTCTCGGGCAGCAACGGACAACTGATTGACATCTACATGGTCCAACTGAACCAGCAGCCAGTTCCCGAGCCGGCGAGTGCGTCTCTCATTGGGCTGGCGGGCGCCTGCGTCGTATTTTGGTATCGGCGCCTCAACGGTCGCAAGGCCGGGTCTTCGAGGTAACGCCGAGTTTGGCCAGGTTGTTGCGGGCGCTGCTCCAGCACGGATCGGCTGCCAGAACCTGCTCGAAGGTTTCGATGGCCGCATCGCGCCTGCCCAACAGGCTGAGCGCGATGCCGCGATTGTTCAGCGCCGACGGAAAACCGGGGATGATAGCCAGGACCAGGTCGAATTCGGAGAGGGCCATATCGGGCAAGCCGGCTTCCAGGAATTTCGTTCCCTTCTCCTCCAGCAGGTTCGGGTCGTTCGGAGCCAACAGCTCGGCGCGACTGAGGATGTCAATCGCCTGGGCGGGCTCGGAGGCGCGGGCCAGGTGGATTAGCGGCCTGATCTTGGTTGGCGCACGGTCCGCTGCCTCGGTCCAGAGCGCCAGCTCCGTGCGCCACACTCCGGTACGCTGCAGCGAAAGAAGTCCCAACGCGACCGTCAGCACCGGTACTACGGGCATTCGCGGCAGGCGGGCCAGCAGCAGTCCCGCGAAAGTGGACCACGCGACCATGGGGAGATACACACGGCGATCGGCCGCCAGGTCGGCCGCGGGGAAGATGCTGGAACTGGGCGCGAGAAGCACCAGGCCAGCAACGAACCACTTGCCGTGCGGATGCACCTTCCACAGCCAGCAGGCGACAGCCACGATTGCGCCCCACAGCGCCCAGCCCTGCCAGTCGCGGACCACGGCTAGATCGGGATCGACCGAGAACCCGTAAGGCACTAGCAGCAAACGAAAGTAGCGTAGGAGCACCATGCTCTGCGTACACAGGTAGTCCAGCGGGGCGATACCGGAGGCCGCACCCGCGCCGGGGATGTGGAGGATCGCTAATGCGGCGATCACGCGTCCGGCCGCGGCTACGGAAAGTGCCATCAGTGCTGCAGCCGGCCGCCACGCCTGGTGCAGCATCAGCAGAAACAATGGGAACGCTGCGCATTCCTCCTTCGACAGAAGGGCCAGGCAGAACCAGCCCGCCGCCGCCCAATAGCGGCGCTCCAACCAAGGACTGATCGATAGCAGGCAAAAGATCGTGGCCAGTGGCGTGGCGCGCTCAAAGATATAGTTCACCGGCTCGGCCTGGATAGGATGGAGGGCGAAGATAGCGGTGGCGATGAGCGCCACTCGGGTATTCACCAGGCGGTCCAGGATTCGCCACAGGAGCCATGCCGCCAGCAAATGCAGAGCGATATTCACAATGTGGTATCCCACAGGATTGCGGCCGCCAAGCTGGTAATTCACCCAGAATGTGAAGTAGGTGAGCGGCCGCGTTTGCAAGGGACGCCAGACTCGCCACCAGCCGGAAGCCGCGGTGATCGCCGGGTCGCCAAACAGATGGTAATCGTCGAAGTGGAATTGCCCCGCAACGCCGTAGGCGAACACAACGCCTGCCACGCTTAGAATGGCATAGGCGGTTTGCCGGTTGGAGAGCGTTTCAAACCGCGGCACCGCTCCATCCTAACAGCCGGCGCGCCCCCGAACCCCGAGTTACGTTGAAGTAGCGACGCCCGCTGATTGGTCCGGGAGGCTCTACGCGCTCGTTTTGAGCCGCGCGCCGTAAGGCGGACGTCCAAGCCGCGATTCTGGCAAGCGGAATAACTGGTACGCTAACCGTACTTATCATCCCCCCGTATCTAGAGGTTTTTCGGGGCCAACCCGATATAATTCCTTCAACATGTTCTGGTGCCTGCTCTTCGGTTATAGAATTCGCGTGGCAACGATGCTCCAAGAGGCACCCGGAGAATGATGTATCGGAGGAGTTTTGTACGTAATCTCAGACGGGAACGCCGCGTCCGCGTTCGCCAGTGAGCTGTTCGCTAACTAAGCTGGATGATGTCAGGTGCCTAAACGAAGAACCAGATCCGCAGCATGGAGTCGTGTCGCGTCGATTGACGCCAAACCGACAACTCTCACCGCGACTAGCAAGCGGTGGCGAGCTAACTCAGGATCCGTATATCTTGCGTGTGCTGTTATTCTGGGCGCAACCTGGTTGCTGTACTCTGCACTGACATCAACGCGACTCGCTCGCGGCGTCCTGGGCGGGGCGTCTGGGGCCAACCGGGTGAATCTGGTGCCGCTGCGGCCGGAGGCGATACGAACGCCTGCCCGCACCATCTATCCCTATTCCGTGATCCGCGGTGGAGCGTACTCTGTCGCCGAACTCAACGAAGTTTTGCGCACCGATCCCGTAGTGGCAGCGCATTATGCGGACTTCGATCGTACCCAAATGCGCGTCACCCGGTCGCCGGCCGCCGCCGCGGTCTATGTTTCCTACCGCAAGGGAGACCAGATCTATTGGACGAGCCGAAAGGTGCACTTGTCCGCGAACGAGCCGCTCCTTTCCGACGGCGTACACACGGCGCGCGCCCGTTGCGGCAATCGCATTTCGCTCACGCGACACCTGCCGGCATCACGGACTGAAGAACCCTCAGAGATTGAACTGGATCTCCCCGAGGCGCCGCCCAGCGCGAATGCAGACATGCCGCTGGACGAAGTCTCCCCACCAAGGTGGGACGACGGGATCTTACCGGCGATGGTCGAAGAGTGGCCGGGCGAAGTGCTGGACGGCGACCCGGGCGCCAGCGAAGGGTCGATGAGCGGCAGTTCGGGATTTCCCGGCGGTATGCAGCTTCCCAAATCTTCCCAACGGCCGCTTTCCGGGGCATTCAGGTTTCCGGCGGGGGAAACGGTCATGATCACGCCGACCGAAACGGGACTGCCCCTCAACATTCCCAGAGTTGCGCGCAACTCGAGCGGCGCCGAGGTCCCAGAGCCGGGAACCGCGGCGATGTTGCTTTGCGGCGTGGCGATCATTGCTTTTCCCAGGTTCTGGAGGCGACGGCCCGGCTAGCTCGTTGGGGCGGGTCGAATGGTTCAAAGCCGAATGGCCTAAGATGCCTGCTGGAGCCGGAGATCTCCCATAGTGTTAGAGTGGCGGAAGTGCGACTGATTGGAACCGCCGTGGTTGCTGCTCTATTGCTTTGGCCGGTCTCGTCAGCCACTCCGCAGCCCACCTCAGACGCGCAGCTTCCCCGCGAGATGCTTGCAGCCCACGATCAGGTTCGCGCCAGGGTTGGCGTGCCGCCGTTGAAGTGGTCCGATAAGTTGGCGGTGGTGGCGCAACAATGGGCTGACCAGTTGGTGGCCACCGACAGGTTCGCGCATCGCCCCAAGTCCCAGTACGGTGAAAATCTGTTTGATATCCAGGGTGCCCGCGCCACTGCAGCAGAGGCGGTTGCCGATTGGGCAGCCGAATCCAGATACTACGATGCCGCCCAAAACAAGTGCCGGGCTGGAGCGGTATGTGGCCACTACACGCAAGTAGTCTGGCGCGGTACGAAGCAGGTCGGCTGTGGAGTGGCCCGCACGCGGGAGCGCGAGGTATGGGTCTGCAACTACGATCCACCGGGAAACTGGGTTGGTCAGCGCCCGTATTAGCGCGGCTTGGTCCGACGATGCGCGTCCGACTGTGCGTTGACTTGTCTATGAACGAGGCCCTAATATGGAACACCAATGATCGGCCAGACACTAGGCCATTACCGGATCGACGCCAAGCTCGGCGCGGGAGGCATGGGCGTGGTGTACCGCGCCTTCGACACCCACCTCGACCGGCCGGTCGCTATCAAGGTTCTGCGGCCCGATGTCACGGCCAGCGCCGAGCGCAGGAGACGTTTCGTTCTAGAGGCGAAATCGGCTTCCGCCCTTAATCATCCCAACATCATCCACATTTACGACATCGATACGGCGGCTTTACCTGACGGCCCCATGGACTTCATCGCCATGGAGTTCGTGCCGGGCAGGACGCTTGACCAGTGCATCGGCAAGAACGGTCTGAGCCTCAAAGATACGTTGAAATATGCCATTCAAATCGCCGACGCTCTCTCCCGCGCTCATACCGCCGGAATCGTTCACCGCGACCTCAAGCCCGCCAACATCATCGTTGCCGATGACGACCGCGTGAAGCTGCTCGACTTCGGTCTGGCCAAGTTGACTGAAAAAACCGACGACGATCCGGAGGGCCCCACGGCGACGATGGCGGCGCAGGAAGACCCTCAAACCGAAGAAGGCTCCATCATCGGCACAGCGGCCTACATGTCGCCTGAGCAGGCCGAAGGCAAGAAGGTCGATGCCCGCTCCGACATTTTCTCCTTCGGCTCAGTGCTCTATGAGATGGTGACCGGGCGGCGCGCCTTCGAAGGCGCATCCAAGATTTCGACGCTCTCCGCGATTCTGCACAAAGAACCTGCGCCGCCAAGCCAGCTCGCAGCGAACCTCCCCGCCGAGCTTGAGAAGGTCATCGTCCGCTGCCTGCGAAAAGATCTCGATCGTCGGGCCCAAAACATGACCGACATCAAGCTGGCGCTGCAGGAACTGAAGGAAGACTCGGAATCGGGCAAGCTCTCAGCGCAAGTCGCGGCAGCGGCAGCCGTTCGCCCGCTCGCCCACTCGCCTCGTCGCCTTGTCGTGATCACCGCGGGCGTTGTTGTGCTGGTAGCTGCTGCGGGCGTTGCCTGGTGGCTGAAGCGGCATCCTTCCGCCCCGGCGCGCTCGGAATTGGTGCAGATCACGAATCTGCCCGACTCCGCCGTCCAGCCGGCGCTCTCGGCAGACGGCCGCATGGTCACCTTCATTCGCGGCCCTTCGAGCTTCATTACGTTGGGCCAGGTCTACATCAAGATGCTGCCCAGCGGCGATCCGGTGCAACTCACCCACGATAATCGCGCTAAGCTGAGCCCGGTCTTTTCTCCAGATGGCTCGCGGATCGTGTACACGGTTATTACAGGCAGGATTTGGGACACGTGGGCTGTTCCAGTGCTAGGAGGAGAACCGCGTCTGTGGCTCCCGAACGCTTCGGGCCTCGGTTGGATCAACAAATCGAAGCTGCTGTTTTCTGAGATCAAAGATCAGGGTCTGCACATGGCGATCGTGACCGCCGATGAGAGCCGGGCCGCGTCGCGTGATCTCTATGTGCCGCCGCATGAGCGCGGCATGGCCCATCGCTCTTATCCCTCACCCGACGGCAAACGGATGCTGCTGGTGGAGATGAACGAGCGGGGAGCCATTGTGCCGTGCCGCCTGGCCCCACTGGACGGCAGTTCGGCAGGACAGCAGGTCGGCCCGCCCAGCGGCGCTTGTACCTTTGCCGCATGGTCGCCCGATGGGGAGTGGATGTACTTCAGCTCCGACTCCGGCGGGGCCTTCCACACCTGGCGTCAACGGTTCCCCGACGGCGAACCGGAGCAGATTACTTCGGGGCCGACCGAAGAAGAAGGACTCGCCATGGCGCCCGACGGCCGCTCGTTCATCACGGCCGTGGGATTGACGCAGAGTTCCATCTGGCTGCACGACGGCAGAGGCGATCGGCAGATCTCGCTGGAAGGTTACGCCTTCGCGCCCAAATTCACCCCCGATGGGAAGCGGCTGCTTTACCAGGTGCGAAAAGGAACTTCGAGCGAATTGTGGGTGGCGGAACTCGATTCCGGACGCAGTGAGCCGTTGCTGGCGGGCTTTGCCGTTGCACTGGTGGGGGCTGGTTCCCTGGGAAGCTACGACATTTCCCCGGACGGCCGTCAGGTGGTTGTAGCGGCACCTGATAGCGGTGGTAAGTTGCGATTGTGGCTGGCGCCGCTCGACCGCCGCTCGCCGCCCCGGCAAATTCCCAACATCGAAGGTGAACAGCCGGTCTTCGGCGCGACCGGTGAAGTCTTTTTCCGCAGGCTCGAGGGGACCTCTGCGTTCCTTTACCGTGTCCAGGAAGACGGAGGCGGGCTGCGGAAAGCCATCGAACTGCCTGTTGTGGGCCTGCTGGGCGAATCCCCAGACCGTAACTGGCTGGTATTAGGTTCGATAGCGAGCGAAGGTTTGGTAATTTTCCGGGTGGATGGCGGCGCTCCGCTTCTGACACAACTCGCGCCCCCGACGGAGATCAGGTGGTCCGGGGACGGGAAACATCTGTTTGTGCAGCGTAAATTGAACAACCTGGGCAAAGCCTACGTCTTGCCATTGACCCCGGGCCGTATGGTGCCCGAAAGTATCGTCCATGGGCTTCCGTCTGAGCAGGAGATCTTGAAGCTGCCAGGAGCGCGGATGATTGCTTCGAGCGACGTTGCGCCCGGCCCGACTGCTGATATATACGCCTTCACGCGCGAGAGCGTGCAGCGCAACCTGTACCGGGTTCCGGTGCCGTAAGGTGGACGCCTACCCCATAAGCAGGTCCCACGCGTAGCCCCAGGCAATGCGCTCCTGTTCCAAGCGTACGTTGACGCCCCAGCGCTGCTGTTTCAGCCCGCTATAAACCGACTGTTCGGCGGGCGTCAGCAGCGGAAGCTCCGGTGCTGCGTACTGCGGGGTCTCTGAAACCCATAGATCGCGATGGCGCAACAGCGTATGCTCGTCCATCAGCGCCGATTCCAGGTGCGGCAGCTTCAACCGGGCGCGGCTCAGGATGGCAAGCCCGTGAGTATCCAGATCGCCCCAGTAAGTACACGGCGCCCGCATGACCCACGACAAGCGCGCCAGCGCACCTACGCCGTAACCAAGGCCCATGAACACCACCGATCCGGGATAGTCCTCGAACGCCAGGCCGGTCTGCAGGTTCTCGACAATGTAGACGCGTGATACGGGCAGATCGAGTTTGGCCAAGTCGTCCGGGCGGGCTGAGATGTCGCCCAGTCCCCCGGCCCGTTGGCGCAGCCTCTCGTCCAAGATGCACAGCCGCACGGTGTAAGGAAGCGGATTCAAGCCGCAGCGCTGATAGAAATCCAGGGCGCCGCCAACGTCCGCTTGCAGGGCGGCCACCAGATCGGAGATCAGAGTCATGCGGCCCTCCAGCCATTTGCTGTCGATGCCGGCGACCGGCAATTGGCGCGGATACAGATTGGAGTGGGGATTGGCCTCAATCCACGCCACAAGATCTTCCAGCCGCTGAATCTCGGCGGCGTCCCAATCTGCCAGTAAGTCGAAAGAGCGTGCCAGACGCGCGCTCAAACCGGGCCACCGCGCCGCGAAATGTTGGTGACGCGAACTAGCCCGCTGCCACCGCTGCCCTTCCCCCAGCCACGCAGCCACGCTCGCCGGTTCGTGCAGCAACAGCCGCTCCGGCAGGCTCTGCACACCCAGCGTTCGCCATCGCCGCTCGTGCCAGACGAGTTCCCCGGCCCCGCTCCACGCCCGCCACGCCTCTGCCCATGCTCGCACCGCCTCGGGCTGCCGTTGCGCTTCCCGCTCATCGGGCGAGCCCAGCGGCAGATCCATCGGCCACTGGTCCTCACCCATCAGCCAATCGTGACGCCGGCTCCGATAGCGCCTGGAAATAGTCTCCCGCACGGCATCAGGTAGCAGCAATAGGAGTCTCGCCATGCGTATGCTCCGGCAGCTTTAGGCGCCGACGGTCCTGGTCGTATTCGATCATCAGAATGCTGGAGTGGCGGCGCTCCCTGATGTGGACAAAGCAGGCGCCGCCAATAAATGGCTCCAGCGTCATCACGGATTTGAGCGGCGTCGCCACGATCATCTGAAAACCGAAGTTAGCGAAGATGTTCATGGCCAGCGCGGTGAATTCGTTGTCGGCCTTGTCGAAGGCCTCGTCCAATACCACGGGCGCGTAGACCGGCGCTCCATGGTCGGCGCCGCCCAATTGGTATCGCAGGGCTGCGGCCAGGCACGTGGTGGCGAGCTTCTGGCGCTGTCCGCCGGATTTGCCGGCGCCGCTGCGGTAGACTTCCACTTCGCCGCCCTCCAGGTCCACTTCGCGTCCGATGAACTCCACGTGCAGCCGCACGTCCAGCACCGTCTCGCGCCAGTGCCGCTCCCCGGCTTCCTGGCTGGCCAGCCGTTCCACCAGGCTGCGCAGGATCAGGAAACGGTTCTCGGCCTGCTCCCGGTCGTCGGTCCATGCGTGGCTCAGAGCCTGATGAATCTCCTGCCGGAATTCGCGCACCTCCGGAAGCTGGCGGTCGCTGGCGGCGATGCGCAGACGCGTACCCACGTTAAACTCCGCCTGGCTCAGACTCTCGTTGACCAGTTCCATGCGGTCCAGGATGGTCTTTCGCGCCTGGTTCAGGTAGGTCGAGAGCGCCGCCAGATTCTGGTGGCTCTGGTTGCGTAGCAGATCGAAGAAGCGCTGCTCGTGGGCCGGCAGCCCGTCGGTTTCAAGGCGCTTCAATTTCGCCAGGAAATCCGCGGCTGAGGACAGGGTGGCGTCCATGTCGCCGGCGTCCATGGGCCACCGCCGCTGGAACTCCGCGAAGCGTTCTTCGATGCCGCGCACCAGCTTGTGGTGTTGCTCCGCCATCACCTCAAGTTCTTCTGTGAGCGCGCGCTCCACGCGCTGGGCTGACCGGTCGATGTTGTCCAGCGTGAGCTTCTGGTTCAGGGCCCCGAAGCGCGCCGGCAGCTCGGCAATCTGCAGCGCGGTGAGCGCCATAAGCGCCGGTTCCCGGCGCAACACCTGCAGCTTCTCTTCCTTTTCGCGCGTGTCCTTTTCCAGGACTGGATGTGAGCACGCGCGGCCACCAGGCCCTCTTCGGCCTTCTCCACGCGGCCCATCTGGCTCTGCATCCGCTTTGCCAGTTCCTGTAGCGCGGGGCTACCCTCGCGGGCTTCGCGCATCGCCCGCTCGATGGCGTCGATGCGCTCGATCAGCGGAACGACGTCGATCTCCTGCCAGTGGACATTCGCCAGGTCGCGGCAGGTCAGCGCCCGCTCGGCCTGCGCTGCGTCGGCCTCGGTCAGCCCGCGGATCTTGCGGTCCAGCGCGGCCACTTCATCTGCCAGCCGCTGTGCCTCCTGCTCGAACAGCGCCAACTTCTCCCGGTTGTCAAATCCCAGCACCCACTGGGTGCGATCGTCGGTAGCGTTCGTTGCGACTGTTCTCGAAGCCGGCCTTCTCGGTCTCCAGGTGTTCGATGCGGTCGCCCCCCAGTTCACTATGCTGCCGCTTCAGGTCGTCCAGGGCCGCCCGCTCGTTGTCGAGCGTGGTCTTGCGGTGTTGTCCCTCCGCTTGCGCGCCCGCCAGTTCGACGTGCAGCGCGGCGATTCGCTCCTGCAACAGGGCCAGCCGGCAGGTCTCCTTATACACGTCCACTCTTGCCTTTACCTCTTTGAGCTGTCCCTGCATCAAAATCAGGTCCTGAAGCCGGCCATGGCCGTCGCGAGCCGGCGCCAGCGTGCTCACCTGCTCGCGCGCGGTCACCACGGCCTGGTGCGCGGCATTCAATTCGGCGAACTCGCTCACCAGCCGCTCGGCCGCATCGAAAGTCTCCGGCCGATCGAGCATGAAGTCGCGCAGGAAGGTGTTGAGGTCGCCCAGATTCTTGGCGGATTGCGTCTTGTGAAGCAGCCGCAGAGCTTGCTCACTTTCGATGCCCAGCAGCCGGCAGAAGCGCTCACGGTAGGGTTGGAAGTCCTCCCGCGCGAATGCCTCGGGATGCGACTTTTTCAGCTTGCGTATGTCCAGATCGAAATCCTTGATTTCCTGCAAGTCGAACGGCCGGTCGAAGATCAGGTAGTGGCGCTTGACATCGGTGCTGCCGTTCGCGTTACCGCGCAGCCAGAACAACTGGACCAACGCCACCTCCTGCCCCTGCGAGTTGCCGTAGGTCAGGGCCAGTGCGGACCACGTGGTACCGGTGCGCAGGTATTGCATGGCAATTTCGCCCGACGCGTCGTCCTTCTGCTCGGCCCACGCGCCGCGCACGTAGCTGACCAGGTTGCGGTCCCGGCCGGTGCGGGATGCTTCGCGCGCCGCAGCGTTGAAATCGACCCACCGAGGCGGCACCAGCAATGCCGAGATGGCATCCAACAACGTGGTCTTTCCGGCACCCGATGGGCCTACAAACAGAAAGCCGCGCTCGGCCACCGGGATATCGTGCAGGTCCGAGAAGGTTCCCCAGTTGAACACCTGCAGCCGGCGCATCCGGAACTGATCGTTGTCGAACAACGAACCCGAGGATGGCGCTGCGGGTTTCATACACCGGCCTCGTCGTCGGGATCCGTTATAGGCGCCGCCGTAACGGCTTCGTCGGCCGCCATGCGTTGATAGGTGCGGGTTAGAGCCTGGATCGCCTCGGCGGAGAACAGGAGCTTCAACGTCGGCGATATTTCGAAGCGGTCTTCGCTGGAGCGAATCTTTTGCAGGATGCTGTGTGTCTTGATCTTTTCGATGGACGCCTGAATCCGCTTGTTGAAGCCGGCGCGGTCGGTATTCGTACTGCGCTCGTGAACGCTCATGTGCTCGATAATCTCATCGACCGAGATCACCGCCCGTTCGCCCTGTGCATCGGCCTGGGTCAGCCGCTGCCGCAGATGCAGCAGCATGATGGAATCCAAAAAGGTTAGCTGCGCACGCCGCAGGAGCACCGGCGTCTCCAGCTCGCCGGCGTCGGCCTGTCGCGTAAATGCCACCTGCGTATCGGTGTCCATGACCAGATCGAGGAACAACTCCGCCAGGCGACGGCGAATCAGCACTTCGTCGCGCAACAGCACCGGCCAGAGTCTCGTGTGCCGGCGCCCATCGAGAGAGGGACCGGCGAGCAATTGCACCAGTACCCTGCGCGTATCCAGCGGCAGTTCGCCAGTGTCGCCTGCGAAGAGCTCTACCGGCGATGCCTGGGCGTCTTCAGGCAAGCTCAATGAACTCGCGCCCTCACAAAGTAGATGGCCGGAATGCGCGCGCGCCTGGGCTATCCAGTTTCGCGGCAAAATTGCGGGACACTACTTCGTCGATCGCTTTCTCGAGCGTGGAGCTCTGCTCGGGATTAGTAAGCAGCCGCCAGAACGCGGAGAAGGTGCGCCCGGCGTCGCTCTCGGCGATCACGTCCACCCCGGCGAACAGGGCCTCCAACACCTCCCCGCGGCTGGCGTCGTTGTCCATCAGCCGTTCGCGGAGGTCGCGATTCAGCTGCTCGAAGCGGTCGCGTACGCGGCGAAAATCGCCGGCCAGATCGTCGGCCAGGGCGATAATTTCGGAAACGCGTTCCAGGGCCCGCGCATCCGGCAGCGATTGCATGCGGCCTTGCCGTATGGCTTCGATTTGCTCGTCGATCCGTTCCCGCTCGGACAGCAGCGTAGCGATACGGGTTTCCGGGTTGGTATCGGTCTGCTCCGCCAGGCGGACCAGCTGTTGAATCACCACGGCCAGCCGGCTCTCCGTCGCCATGGTGTGAGGCTCCGCCAAACCAGATGCGAAGCGGATCGCCGCCGCCGCCGCCGCGGAAAGTTCGTACTCCTCCTCGGAGGCGCCGGGCGGGAACCGCCGTTCCAGGTACCCCGCGGCCAACCAGTCCGCAACGTAAGCCTGGGCTGTGCGCGGCAGGTCTTCTCCCTGAGCCAGCAGGTTTTGCAGATCGCGATGCAGCCGCTCGTAAAAGATTGACGCCGGCAGCCTCCGCTCGCCATCGAACAGGTGTATTTGGAGCAGGCCAATGACGGCAGGGCCGTTATCGGATGCCAACAGCCGCCAAAGCGACTGGTCGCGCAAACGGCGGTAGACCGCGATCGTGTTGTCGGCTTTGGTCATGCCGCAAGCCCGTACCTGCTTCAAAATGATAACAGCCTGCTACCCGAACACCATGTTAGAAGGTTTGACCCGCCGTCGCTTGCACCATTCCAGGTACAACCGGCCGTAGCTGGCGGTGATGTAATGACTCTCCTCAAAGCCTAACTTCCGCGCCGTACGGTCAATCCAGTGCGCGGTTCCCTCCAGTTCCAAAAAGACGCCGACGGGGGTTTCATCCAGCATGATGATGCCGGAGCGGCGCGGCTGCCGGAATTCAGTGCGGCATTTCTCGTAACGGAAGGCGGCTTCAAAACCGAGCCGCGCCAAAATGGCGGCGATGGCGCCCGCATCCGGGATCTCCAGTTCCAACTCCTCCCGGCTCTTGTGGCGGCCGGCCACGGCCCGCCCCTTATAGGTAAGGGTTACGGTGCCGCCGGCCTGGCGTACACGCAGCAGGGTAGCGGCCCTGCGCAGGGACCGGCGGGGCGTGTCAAACACCGTGTTGGCTTCGAAGACGCGGGGCCGGGAAACGCGGAAACCGGCGGTACGCAGGAGGCGGCGAGCGAACCTCGCGTCGGGTACGGCCAGCTTGATTTCGGTTTCCTGGGCGATGTGTGCCATCCCTCGAGTTATTGCGCGCGGTCGCCGGTATGGTGGTCCAGGAAATCCTGGTCGATGGCTTTGCGTCCACCGAATCCTTCCTCTACGCCGTGCCAATACTCAATTGCCGGCTCGCCCAGTTTCCAGCACAGGTAGACTTCCACTCCTCGCAAGAGCGTCGGGAAATCTACCAGGCCGATGTCGAGGTCCTTCAGCACGCAGCCGGTCTCCTGCAACTGTTCGATGGCGGCGCGCAGAGCCGCGGCGGCCGAATCGCGGCGTGAGCGGGCGTCAATGGCCCGGTCGCGGTCCACGGTGATGCCGCCCATCATCATCACGCGCTCGGTGAATTGCTGAATGACGCTCTCGGCATCCTGATACTCGGTTTTCGCGGCAACGGCGTCGCTCAGCAGATTGCCCACCTGAGGAATCAGGCTTTGTGCTTCCGCGTGGGTAAAGCGTTTGGGCATCGGTTACCGGCGATTATAACAGCGGCTATGCGGCATAGTGGGTGGTCACATAGTGATTCAGAATATCGATGAATTCGGCCACGATGCGGTCGCCTTTCAAGGTAGTCATCAGGCGGCCATCCACATAAACCGGCGCCTTGGGCTCTTCGAATGTGCCCGGCAAGGAAATGCCGATGTTGGAGTGTTTGGATTCGCCCGGGCCATTCACCACACAGCCCATCACCGCCACTTTCATGGTCTCCACGCCCGGATGGCCGGCCTTCCACGCCGGCATCTGGTCGCGCAGATACGTCTGGATCTGGTCGGCCATTTCCTGGAAAAACGTACTGGTGGTTCGCCCGCAGCCCGGGCAGGCCGTGACCTGCGGGGTGAAACTGCGGATACCAAGCGATTGCAGAATCTGCTGCGACACGATCACTTCTTCGGTGCGGTCGCCGTTGGGCATGGGCGTGAGCGAAGTGCGGATGGTATCGCCGATGCCGTCCTGCAGCACTGGCGCCAGCGCCGCGGTGGTGGCCACTATTCCCTTGCTGCCCATGCCGGCTTCGGTGAGGCCCAGGTGCAGCGGATAATCGCAGACGGCGGCCAGCGCGCGATATACGTCGATCAGGTCCTGTACGCCGCTCACTTTGGCGCTGAGAATGATTTGGTCGTGAGCCAGGCCGTGGCGCTCGGCGGCCTGCGCGGACTGCATGGCGCTGGCCACCATGGCGTCGAGTGTAACTTCGCGGGCGTCCTTGGGCTCGGCCAGCAGCGAGTTTTCGTCCATCATGCGCGTGAGCAGCGCGGAATCGAGCGAGCCCCAGTTGACGCCGATGCGCACGGGCTTGCGGTTCTCGATCGCCACCTCTATCATGGTCCGGAAATTGTCGTCGGTCTTGCGGCCAATGTCGGAGTTTCCGGGGTTGATGCGGTACTTGGCCAGGGCGCGCGCGCACTCGGGGTACTTCTTTAGCAGGAGGTGGCCGTTATAGTGGAAATCGCCGATGATCGGAACGCGCAGGCCGAACTTGTCCAGCGTGTCGACGATTTTCGGAACCGCCGCCGCCGCCTGTTCCGTATTCACGGTGACGCGCACCAGTTCCGATCCTGAGCGCGCCAGCGCCATCACCTGGTTGACAGTCCCGGCCACATCGACGGTGTCGGTGTTGGTCATGGACTGCACGACGATGGGATGCTCGCCGCCCACTTTCACACCTCCAACGTCCACCACAACCGCCTTCCGGCGGGGTTTCACAGCCATCTACCCTCCATGGGAAATTCTAATTTTACCATTCCAACAGTAGGGTACTGGGTGTAGAGTAGATGCCATGAGGCGCATTCGCGCATTACTGCTGTTGTGTTTTGGGTTGCTGGGCGGCTTGGCCTTGCTGGTTTCGCGTTCCGACGCCAACCCGGAAACCGTGCGTCTGATTACGCCCGGCGTGTGGTTTCGCGAAGGCGATATGGATCAGGGCCACTGCAACAACGTGATCATCGAGATGAAGGATTACCTCATCGTGGTGGATGCTAATTTCCCGAGCGGAGCCCGCGGAGCCCTCGCCGATACCAAACGCATTTCGTCCAAGCCGGTGAAATATGTGTTTGACACGCACCATCACGGCGATCACCTTTACGGCAACCTGCTCTGGACGCAGGCCGGTGCCACCACGCTGGCGTTCAAAGGCGTGGCCGACGAACTGAAGCGCTTCGAACCGGCGCGCTGGCTGGCCACCGCCAAAACCCGCAACGATGTGGCGGAACTCAAGCAGCCAGGCCCGGAACCCCCCAGGCAGGATATCAACGAGCAACAGTTTGTTCTGAATGACGGTTCGCGCAAAGTGGAGTTCCGGCACTTCGGCTGGGCGCACACCAGGGGTGACGGGTTTGTGTACCTTCCGAAAGAGCAGGTGCTGTGTTCGGGCGATGCCGTGGTAAATGGCCCTCATAACAGCACCGGCGATGCCAACATTGGCAACTGGCCCGCGGTGCTTCAGTCGGCGGACAAGCTGAAGGTAAAGTTCCTGCTGCCCGGACACGGCCTTCCCGGCGGACGGGAGCTCATCACCGGGCAAGGTCAGTTCATGACGGAACTGCACAAAGCGGTGAAAGCCGGGGTGGATCAGGGCAAGAAGCTGGAAGAACTGCAGGCGAGTGTTCAATTGCCGCCGGCAGTAAGCACGTGGGTCGGCGAGCAGTCGCTAAAGACGCAGATTAAAGACGCGTTCGAGGAGATCACGCAGGGCAAGCCCCACGGCGATCTTCCACACTAGCCTCGTGGAGCCGGCTGCCGGCCTCCGTGCCTGGCAATCCTGCCGCATACGTCCTGCCAGATACGTCTTCAGCCCTTGACAGCACTTCGGCGATGGTTTTGAACAGCTGCTGGGCGCAAACGGGCTTCGGAACATAGGCGTCAATGCCGGCTGAGATCAGCGCCTCTTCATCGCCGCGCATCGCGTGCGCGGTCAACGCGATAATCGGAAGGCGCTTCCCCATAGCGCCTTCTTTGGCCCGGATTGCGCGCGTGGCTTGAAGCCCGTCCATCACTGGCATCTGGACGTCCATCAGGACCAGGTCGAAGTGGCCCTGCTCGAGGTCGGCCAGGACGGCGCGGCCATCGGAGGCCACGGTTACGTGATGCCCCTCCCTCTCAAGCAGCCTCGAAGTGACCAATTGATTGATGGGGTTGTCCTCTGCAACCAGTATGTTTAGACACCGGAGGTCCGTTTGATTCGGCCGGCCGGCAGGCTCCTCGACTGACGCCGCAGCGGCCGCGGCGGACGTCAGCAGGACCTCCACGTGGAAGATGGCGCCCATGCCGGGCTGGCTTTCCAGCCAGATCTTCCCGTTCATGAGTTTCACCAGCGCGGCGACTATCGAAAGACCCAGACCGGTTCCACCGTAGGTTCTGGTGGTGGAGATGTCAGCCTGCTGGAACGGTTCGAAGATCGCCTTCTGTTGCCCGGAACTAATGCCGATTCCCGTGTCTTCAATTGTGAACCGGATCGCCTCTCCTGCCAGCACTGCGCTCAACCGTACATACCCCTGGGCGGTGAATTTGATGGCATTCCCGATCAGATTGAGAAGGATTTGCCGCATGCGCACCGGGTCGCCGATCACCATCGCAGGGATGTCCGCGCCGATGTCACAGGATAGAGTCAGTCCCTTGCTTCGCGCCGGCGCCAGCAACGTGGCCATAGCGCGCTGCACGCAATCGGTAATCGAGAACGGGACGCGTTCGATGCTCATCTGTTGCGCTTCGATTTTGGAAAGATCGAGGATGTCATTGAGGACGTCCATCAGTCCTTCCGCCGAGCTTTTCAGGAATTGTAGATATTCCCGCCGCTTCTCTTCGTCCGGCTCTTGTAGAGCCAGGTCAGCCAACCCGAGGATACCGTTCATGGGAGTGCGGATTTCATGGCTCATGTTGGCGAGAAACGCACTCTTGGCCCTGTTTGCAGCGTCGGATTGTTGTTTGGCCCGCTCCAATTCCGCCACCGTGGCGCACAGGCGCTCCTGGGATAACTGGCGCTCCGTGATGTCGCGATGAATCGTGAGGATCCGCGTCCCCTGGTCCGTGCGCAGTTGCGAGTTGCTCAACTCCAGCCGGACTTTGCCGCCGTTCCACAACGTCACACTGTGCTCAGCTACCGCCGCGAACGATGCCTTTTGAAAACGCTCCTGATAGCGGGCGCGAATTGCCGGCTGGTCCGCTTCCGGGTAAATGATCCAGAATGGATGGTTCTCCAGGTCGTCCGCCGGTAACCCGGCGAAACGGCAGTAGGCCTCGTTCACGCGAATTACAGTGCCGGACTGATCGGTGATGCGCATCGAATCGGTCGCGTTTTCCCAAACGCTTCGCAGCAGCCTTTCGGAGGTGGCCAGCGCTTCCTCGAAAGCCGTTGGCGCTTGGATCTCGCAGACCACCGCCATCATGGCCGGGCGCCCGGCGTACTGAATTCCGCGCGAACTGACGCGAACGGAAAGGGCGGACTTATCTTTTCGGTGGTGTCGCCATCCTGCGGAATCCTGGATAACCCCGCACTCGGACGGAATGGTTTTCTCGAACGCCTGGATGTCTTCGTTGGAACAGATATCCGGGAGCGCCATGGTGAGAAACTCTTCGCGCGAATACCCATACTGTTCCGTTGCAGCAAGGTTCACCCTTAGAAAGCGCAGCGTGACAGCATCATAGATCCATGATGGAAGCGGATGGTCTTCGAACAGGAAGTCCAAAGACTCGCCAGGCAAGAGATTCCACTCGCCAGTTACCGGCACGAACTTGTTACGATGATCCACTCTCCTTCTCTTATCGGCCTCTACCCTCCAATCAGGAGGAGCACGTACAATCAATTAATGGTTCGTGTTTGCCTGATTGCGCTTCTGCCCGCGCTGCTTCCCGCCGCCGGCCTGAAAATCGATCATGTCACGGTGGCCGGAAGCAGCCTCAATAAAATGCAAGCCGGCCTTTCCGCCTTGGGCATCGAGACCCTGTACGGCGGCCCCCACAGCAACCACGCCACCGAAATGGCACTGGTCAGTTTTCCCGACGGCTCCTATCTGGAATTGATTGCCCTGCAGCCCAAGGCCGACCCGCAGGCGGTCGAGCGGCATGAGTGGGCCGGTTTCATGAAGGGCGAGGCCGGACCCTGCGCATGGGCTGCGCGCGAAAAGGATCTGGCTGGGGAAGTCCAGCGCCTCAAGGCCGCCGGCGTCGCGGTCTCGGCCCCCGTCAAGAGCGGCCGCCAACGGCCCGATGGAGTCCGCCTGGAGTGGGAGACCTCGGAGATCGGCGCCGGCATCCGCGGCACTTTCTTCCCCTTCCTCATTGAGGATTACACGGACCGTAATCAGCGCGCCTTCCCGCAGGGCAAGCCGGTCACTAAAGACTTCCGCAGCGTAACCCGGGTAGTCATCGCCGTGAAGGATCTGGACGCGGCCATCAAGCTTTATCGGCAGGCCTACGGCGTCCCTCCGCCGATCAAGCAGGTGGACGAAACCTTCAACGCCCACCTGGCCCTGCTTGGCGGCATCCCGGTGGTGCTGGCGCAACCCCTGACCGCGCAGTCGTGGCTCAACGAGCGCATCGCGAAATTCGGCGAAGGTCCGTGCGCCTTCGTGCTGGGTGCTGCCAACCCTGGCCGCTACAAAGCCGCATCTAAAAGCCGCTGGTTCGGCGCCGAGATTTCATGGTTCGATCCCGAAAAACTGGGCTGGCGCCTGGGCTTCGAAGCTGCCGGCCGGTAGGCTGCTATGATGAGACACTCATGAGCATTGAAGTTAATATCCGGCACGCCAGCGGTATCACCATATTCGATCTCAGCGGCCGCCTGGTGGCCGCTGACAATCAGACTGGCGACCGCGCCGGGGGCGATACGCTGCGCGAAATACTGCTGCGGGCTTACGAGCAGGGCAACCGGTGGATGGTGCTGAACTGCGAAAGCCTCACCTACGTGGATAGCTGCGGCATCGGTGAGTTGGCTGGCGCCTATGCCACTATCGCCCGCCGCGGCGGCGTGCTCAGGCTGTTGAATCCCACCCAGCGCCTGGCCGATCTGCTTGCCACGACCGGCCTGGACTCCCTGTTTGAGATCTATGATGACGAGTTGATTGCCCTGGCCAGTTTCAATAGCTCAGGCAACGCGCGCACGAAGCAGAAGCTGACGGACTACCTGGACCGCGACGTCTAGAGCCAGCCCCGCCGCGCTGCGGGAAACTCCTTATGCCCGTTTCCGCCCGCCTCCTGGTAGCTTCATAACGATTGGCAGCCTTGCACGGAATCGTGGATTCGAACAATAACTATGGTGTGGCCCGGCCACAGCAAATTCCTGAAGGCGCCGCCTTCGGTGAGAGGCATCACGCAGAGTACCTGCCTCACAACCTGCCTTCGGCCTGGACCCGCGCGAGTTCAGGCCCCCTTCCTTCGTCCCAAGTACAATATCAATAATGGGGTTGTTTCCTTCTGGGTTTGGCACGCGTTTCTGGTTTCTGATCGGAGCCACATTCCTCGGGTTCCTGGGCATTGGCACGGTATTACCGGGCCTGGCGCCGCATGTGCGCCACGATCTTGGCGGCTCTGACCAAACTGTCGGCATCGTGATCGGCATCTTCTCGTTTGTCGCACTGGGCAGCCGCTTCTTTTCCGGGCCGCTGGCCGATAACCGGGGGCGCAAGATCGCATTTCTGACGGGCCTGGTCAGTTGCGCCCTGGCCGGCGTCGCCTACCTGCTGCCGCTTGGTATGGCCGGGGCGTACCTGGGCCGAATTTTTCAGGGCTTCGGCGAGGCCTGTCTGTATACCGGCGCCGCGGCGTGGGCGGTAGAGGTGGCCGGCATTCACCGCAGCGGACAGGCGCTAGGCTACGTGAGCAGCGGCATCTGGGGCGGCATTTCGGCGGGTCCGGTGGTGGGCCATTGGCTTGGCTCCTTCGAGCGCGCCGCCATGATGCAGGTGGTAGCTGCCGCACTGGCGATTGCGATTCTGATGCAGGTGCCGGAAGAATACCAGCCTGCAACGCATCCGGTGCGGCGGAGGTGGGTGCCCAGGTCCATCGTGGCCCCCGGAATTGCTATCGGATTTGTCAACGTGCACTACCCGGTGGTGGCCGGTTTTCTCATTCTGCACCTGGCGCGATTCGGGAAGCCTGGGTTCGGGAGTGCGGGATCCCTGGCTTTCTCGGCCTATGCCTTGCTTATCCTGGTGTCGCGCTTTTTTCTAGGCGGCTTGCCCGACCGCATTCATCCGGCCATCACGTATTACGGCGGCATCAGCGCCATGGCAATCGGTCTCGTCATGATCGCCTGGGCTCCTACGGCCGCCGTCGCGGTGTGTGCAGCCGCACTGCTCGGCTTCGGCTTCTCGTTTCCGTGGTCTGCCGTGGCATCGACGGTATTGAGGCGGACGCCCGAGCGGGAGCGCGGCTCTGCGCTGGGCGTATTGACGGCATTTTACGATCTGTTTGTAGGCTTTAGTTCGCTGGCTGCTGGAGCCATCGCCAACACATTGGGATATTCGGCGGCCTTTCTTATGGCGGCGGTAGCGATTATAGCAGCGGCGGTGGCTGGAAGGTATGTTTTTCCGCCGCCGGACAAGGAAGTCGCGATTCCGGTTCCGGAAACCGTGGTCGCGACTTCCGAGGTCAGGGCTGAATATTAGTTCCCGGATCCGCCTCCGGCACGCGTTTTAGGCTTATCGGATTTGGCGTAGTCGGCACCCGATTCACCGGTTGATGAGATAGAATCGGCGCCCGTACGCTCCAGGGTATTCTTGGCGCGCTTTACCCAATCCGAACTGTCGCAGTGTACGGAAAGGAGCACGCGCCCTTGTTTGATCATGCCCTCATAACGCTTGGCTTCATATTCAGGGATGCCCATTCCTACCAGCGCGCCAATAATTCCGCCGACTACACCGCCTGTTCCCGCGCCCGCGAGCGCACCCATAATTGGGCCGGCCGCGATAAAGGGACCAAGGCCCGGAATTGCCAGTGCACCTATGCCGGCGAGTAAGCCCAGGGTCCCCCCAACCACGGCTCCGGTGCCGGCACCCGCGGTTGCCCCTTCCGGCGCCTTCGTGTGCTTCTCATGTGCGAAGTCTTTCGTCCCGACGTTTTCGGGAAGCAAAACCGAAATATCCTCGGTACGGAAACCGTCGGCGACCAGTGCGTCTACTCCTTTTTCCACGTGCAACCGGTCCCGGTAAATCCCGAATACTGCTGTGTTCTTGCCTGCCATAGAAATTCTCCTTAGCGTAATTTGTGCATTCGTTCAAGGTCCATGAGTGAAGAGAGCAAGAGCCGGACCGAAGAGACTACGGATACACCGCAGCAAGATGTGAAACTCCGCACCGCTTGATGTTATCTCGCGTCACCATAACCGGCGCAAAACTTCCGGTGACACGTTACGCCCGCAGAGCACGATGGCCACTGTCTTGCCGTGGTATCGCTGCGACGTGTTGAGGTAAGCGGCCACCGCCACGGCGGCCGAACCTTCGATCAACCAGTGCTCGGTTTCGAGGGTCAAACGCATGGCCGCCAGAATCTCGGCTTCCGAAACCAACTCGCAGCGGTCAATGGCGCGCCGGCAGATTTCGAGCGTAAGCGACTCTGGCTCCAAACCGCCCGCCGTGCTTTCCGAAAGAGTGGGCAATTCAGCAACGTCCACTATTTTCCCGGCACGCAAACATTCATACATCACCGGCGAGTTCTGAGGCCAGCAGCCAACGATTTCGGTTTCAGGCGATACCGCCTTCAGGTAGCTGCCGATACCGCCAATCAGTCCGCCGCCCCCAACCGCCACGAACACCGCATCCATCATTGGGATCTGGCGGAGCAGCTCCACCCCGATGGTTCCCTGTCCCGCGATCACGTCGGCGTCATTATACGGCGAGATAAACGTCTTCCCCGATTCTTCGCTGGCCCGGCGCGCCGCCAGTTCGGCCGCCAGAGGATCGTCGCCCGCCGGCCGTATGCGTGCGCCGTGCTGCTCGATCCGCCTGGCCTTGGCAGGCGAGACGTGAGACGAGACGAAAACCTCCGCCGCGATACCTCGCGCCTGCGCCGCCGCCGCTACGCCCAGCCCGTGGTTCCCGTTTGAAGCCGTGATCACCCCAGCCGCAGCCTGTTGGGGTGTCAGCAGCGCGATCTTATTAGAGGCGCCGCGAAACTTGAACGACCCGGTCTGCTGCAGGTGCTCCAGTTTCAGGAAGACACGGTTCCGGAATTCCTCCACCGGAGTCTCGCGCACGAACGGCCGGATGCGCTCATAAGCTGCGGCAATTGCCTCTTTCACAGCCACAGTCTAACCTGCTCAGACGCGGGCAATCTTCCGGAAGCAAATCCCGGGTGCTATTTCTCGTACAGTTGCTTAAATTGCACCAGTTCAGGAGTCGCAATATCGGAAACCGCCCAACATGTCATGGCCCCATGTGTCCAATGGACGACGTTGTAGCCGTTTCGCGAAAAGAAGCTTTCCTTGACGGGAGACGAATCGGCCGGCCATGTGAAAAGATTGATGACATGCTGGCGGCGCCCATAAATCAGCGCGGCCACGGTCCTGTCCGTCAAGTAGTCGAGCCGCCCGCCGATCAGCGGAAATCCTTGGGAAGCGAAATCCTTCACTTCAGGGGAAAAGTCAAGCTTGCCATTAAACCACGGCTTCACTGTGTGCCGATCGGAAGACGGTACATCCAGTAAGTGGGTTCCGATCAACGACCGGATGTGATTGGAGAGGACGTTCTGCGCGATCACGTCGTTCTCCGCGGTTCGAGCTTGGGGCCGGCGGAGGTTCCATGAGACCGATACTGCGAGAAGAATAGAAGCGGCGATCGCAAGCCAGCGCCAGGGCGTATTTCGCGCCATCGCCGCACGTTTCATTGGCTGCCGCCCGCTTCAGCGCCTCGCGGACCGATTGCTGCAATTTGGCCGGTGCGGTGTAATAAGGGGCCATTGACCTGATGCTCGCTTTCTGTTCGCGAAATCGAGAGTGAGCTTCGGAGCAGACCGGGCAGGTTGAAAGGTGTTCCTCGACGGCGGCCCGGAGGCCGGGGTCCAACTCTTCGTCCATATACGCTTCGATCAAATCGCGCGAACAGTTCATTTGTCAGACTCCATATTCCGCCCACTGACGCATTCCTCAAGGCGCTTGCGCGCACGAGAAAGCCTCGACATCACCGTGCCCGTGGGCAGACTCGCCACTTCGGCGATTTCCCGGTATGACATTTCTTCTAAATCTCGCATGACGAGAACTTCGCGGAACGCCTCCGGAAGCCTCTCGATGCAGTCTTGCAAGATGGTCCGATTCGCTGCGTCGACAAGCGCTTCCTCCTGATTCGAAGGGTACACGCCGCCCGACGTGTGGGCTGCTTCGTCAAAAACAACAGTGGTCAGATTGCGCTTTTCGCGGCGGCGCCAGGTGAAGCACGTATTGCGCACAACCTCCAGCAGCCAGGCCTTCCCATCTCCGCCTCTGTAGCTGTCAAAAAAGCGAAAGGCGCGCAGGTACGCTTCCTGGACCACATCCTGGGCATCATGCTCATTCCGAGTCAACCACCGCGCCAGGTTGTAAGCCGCATTCAAGTGCGGAAGGATGATCTCTTCAAAGAGCCGGAGTCTGGACTCGGGGTTGATTTCAGAGTTGTTCACAATGCGGGCGTCTGACGCGGAAGTGTCGGCGCCATACGAACGACGCTTCCCGTTCACGGCGGAATATTCGCCCCTCTCCTTCCAGAGTTTTACCGAAATGTCAGGTTCAATCATACGACTGTGGGTGCCCGTGTGGCGCTCCATCCTGGAAGACCTCTCCGGGCAGGCGTTTATTCCTCAGCTTCCAAAAAAAATATCAGCGGTTTGAGGGAATAAACCGCGGGGCATTCGAGTCTGGAAATGCGAAGGGCAATCCAAGACTAATCTTACTCGAGGTGAAAATTGTCGAAACTTATTATTCATGACCACAATGACGACGGCCTTGACCGGCGCGGCTTTCTGCAATGCATGGCCTGGGCCGGAACCGGCGTTCTCTGGACCGTCGGCAGCGGCGTCCTGACGTCAGCAGGCGTTCGGCCAGAACAAGAAGAATACGGCGAAGGGAGAACTCCACTTCGTCCAGATCAGCGACAGCCATATGGGCTTCAACAAACCGGCCAACTCCGATGTCGCCGGCACCCTGCAGGCCACCATCGACAAGATCAATGGACTGCCGCAGGAACCCGACTTCATCATTCATACGGGTGATCTGAGCCACACGTCCAAGGCCGCCGAATACGACACGCTGGACCAGGTGCTGAAGGGCGCGAAGCCGAAGCAGGTCTTCTTTGTTCCGGGCGAGCATGATACGTCGATCGATGACGGCAAAATGTACCTGGATCGGTATGGGAAGGACGCGAAAGGGCGCGGATGGTACAGCTTCAACCACAAGGACGTACACTTCGTCGGGCTATCCAACGTCGCCGCACTCGAAGGCCTTGGTAAACTGGGCCCCGAACAAATCCAGTGGCTCCAAGCGGACCTCAAGAGCCAGCCGGCCAGCCGCCCGGTGGTCGTCTTTGCGCATATCCCGCTGTGGTCGGTTTATCCGGACTGGGGCTGGGGAACTGAAGACAGCGCGCAGGCCCTCGGTTACCTCAAGCGGTTCGGATCAGTCACCGTGCTGAACGGGCACATACACCAGGTAATGCAAAAGGTAGAAGGCAATGTCACCTTTCACACGGCGATGTCGACGGCGTTCCCGCAACCCGCTCCTGGCACAGCCAAGGGACCCGGCCCCATGAAAGTCGCGGATGACAAACTGCGGAGCGTGCTCGGAATTACCGACGTTAAGTCAGTGATGAAGCAGCACAGCCTGGCCGTGGTGGACTCCACGCTGGCAGGAGCGTAGCCGCATGCTCAGACAACGCCAACCCCACATCCTCGGAGCAATTCTGGCCGGATTCGTGTTGATGGTGGCCGGATCGAGCCTCTCAGTCCCGGCGCGAGCGCAGGCCCAGGCGGATGCCAAGGCGCTGTTTGAAAAGCGCTGTGGCGGATGCCATGCGCTCGATCGCGATAAGGAAGGGCCTCGTCTCGGAGGCGTGTACGGGCGTACCGCTGGATCGATCGATTCGTTTCAGTACTCCGAAGCGCTCAAGAAATCCAGAGTCAAGTGGACTGAAGAGACTCTGAACAAGTGGCTCACCGACACCGAGCAGCTGGTCCCCAATAACGATATGACGTTCCATGTCGAAAAGGCGGACGAGCGCAGCGAAATCATCGCTTACCTGAAACGGAACTCGGGTAAATAGGCCGAACGGCGGTAGGGTCAGTTCTTTGGCGAGCACGCTCGGACGAAAAGCCGATTCTCTTCTTGGTGCTGGTCCAATGGCCCGGCAATTGCCGCGCCGCGATTCTACTTACCAATCCCCCGACATGCGTTCATCAGCGTGCGGGAATGCCGTCACAAACCTTCCGACGCACTACACTGGAATAGTCGCTCGCTGCTATTTACGATCACCGTGTAGAACAATATTTATGGAATCGGCTACGAGACAGATCCCTGATCTTGCAGAGATTGTTCAAAGGACGCGCCGCCTCTACGCGGCCCACGCCGCCGGTACGTCTTCATCCATTCCCTGGTGGACGGCTGTAGTGATCACGGCCAGTTCCAGGCAGCAGGCGGATAGATACGAATCTGAGATTCACCGGCGGCTGGCCAATGGCAGGATTCCGCCTGATAGCAGATACCTGGTAGTGCCGGATCTGGGCGATCAGCGGATGGGCAGCGGAGGAGCGACTCTGAATGCCTTGCGCGAATTGGCGGCGAGTGCCTTCTTCGGTGCCGGTGACCCGCCGCGGCGGATTGACCTGACGAAATGGTGGTCCGGGCAACGGGTGCTGCTGATTCATTCAGGAGGCGATTCGCGCCGGCTGCCGCAATATTCGCTTTGCGGGAAGCTGTTCAGCGCGGTACCGGTAACCGCGCCGTGGGGGCAGGCAAGTACAGTCTTTGACGAGATGCTGGCTCTTTCGACCGCGTGGGTCGGGCGTCTCGATTCCGGGCTTGTCGTTGGGTCCGGCGACGTGATTCTCACATTCGATGCCCAGCCGTTGAATTGGGAGCGGCCCGGAGTGAGCGGTGTTGCTATGTTGCGGCCGGCACACACCGGTACGCAGCACGGCGTGTACGTGACAGACGAACAGGGGCGCGTCTATGGGTTCCTGCAGAAGCCCTCGCTTTCCGATCTGCGTGCCGCCGGCGGCCTGGCGGAACACGATCAGGTAGCCTTGGATACCGGCCTGCTACGGTTTGCTCCTGAGACGGCAGCGCGCCTCATGGAGTTGTCCGGCGTGAGGGAAACCGACGGGGTGCTGACGTTGGGAAAGAGCATCCTGCAAGAGGCCACTGAGAAGACCGGACGACCGCCGGCCATCGATCTCTACGAACACGTCACGATGGCACTCACCGGTCAATGGAAACCGGGAGCCGGCGATGGCCCGGCATTGCATGCGCTTGGCGATGCGCTCAAAGGAGTGCCGTTCTGGTGTACGGTTGTTTCCGGCAATTTCACCCACATCGGAAGCACTTCTCTGTTTCGCCAGTTGATGAACGCGGGAGCGGAATTCTCACAGCTCTATACGGTGCGCCGGCAGTTGGGCGCGGCCGGGCCAGCGGGAGTGCGCTCGGCCGGAGTAATGATCGACAGCGTACTCTCGGGTGGCGGGGATTTGGGGACGGACACCGTCGTGATCGAATGCAATCTCGACGGTCCCGTGCACGCGGCTCGCGGGTCGGTTCTGCACGGGCTCGAGGGCATTTCGGGACCAGTCGAGGTTCCGGAGGATACAGTGGTCCATCAACTTCCGGTCACGACGCGAGATGGCGAGCGGTGCGTCATTCGGGTGTACGGGGTCGAGGACAATCCGAAGGCATCGGTAACTCGATCTGAGGCTACCTGGTTTGGCCGCCCGATGCTGGAAGAGTTGCGTGCCCTCGAAATCGCAGCTGACGAGGTGTGGCCTGGGCTGCCGGAGCAGGACTGGACCTTGTGGAATGCCCAGCTATTTCCCGTATCGACAATTGATGAGGCTTGGGCTTGCGCCCGATGGATGCAAAAGCTCACGACGGACTATTCGGCGTCGCGCTGGAAGACTCTCGAACGGCTCTCTCTGGCCAGCAGCACGCAGTTGGCGAATGGGACGGCTCTCGAAGCGGCGCGCGTCCGGAGGCTAAACGCGAACTGGCGGAGCTTGGCTCTTTCGCTGGTTGAAAGCGGCGCCGACATCCGTCCGCTGCTGGCGAATTCGCCAGGGACCGGACCTCTCGCGCAGATCGGCGATGACCTTTCCCTGCGCGCCGGCCGTCTGGAGGAAGGCGCTCCGACCGAGGCAGCCGGCTGTTTCTACACCGCGGGCCTCTTCTTCGCCCAGGCCGGCCTGGCCCGCGAAGCAGGTGAAGCGCAGTCAGCCGCATTTCGGCTTGTGGATAAGGCTGTGGAGATGTGCAGTGCGAGCGACGGCCAGCAACTCATTGAAGCATGGAAGCATGCAGAGATCACCGTCGAAGCACCTGCGCGCATCGATCTTGGCGGGGGCTGGTCCGATACGCCGCCATTCTGTCTAGACTGGGGGGGCACTGTCCTGAACATCGCGGTGCTCATGAACAACTGCTATCCGATTCGCACGACCATCCGAAAACTGCGCGAACCCGTAGTGCGCTGTGTTTCGCTCGAAGATGGCCTGAATGCGGAATACCGAACGTGCGCAGACATTCTGAGGCCACCCACGCCCGGGGACCCACTGTCGATTCCGAGGACGGCTTTGAAGATGACGGGCCTGTTCCGTGAGCAGGATCCGCTTACCGCGATCTTGCAGCGAATGGGCGGAGGAATCGAAATTGAGACTGCGGTGGATTTGCCGATCGGCTCTGGGTTGGGGACCAGCAGCATTCTGGCTGCCACCATCCTGCGCTCACTGGAGGAAATGACGGGGGCCACGCCCGACAACCAGGCTCTTAGCCGGCGTGTCATGCGCCTGGAGCAGCTAATGACGACGGGAGGCGGCTGGCAGGATCAGGTTGGAGGGGTATTTCCCGGTGCGAAACTGGTAGCGACAGGTCCGGGTTTGTCCCAACGGGTGAGGGTCCAGCCGGTTCCATGGACGGATGATCGAGCAGCGGAATTTGAGAGCATTCTGGTGTTGTATTACACGGGAATTCGCCGCGTGGCGCGTGGTCTTCTCCGGCAGGTGGTCGGAAAATACCTCGCGCGGGAGACTGCTTGCGTGCAGGTGCTCCACAGCATCAAAACGCTTGCCATGGAGATGGCGTATGCCATGCAGGAAGGTGATTGGGATCACCTGGGCGATCTCCTCGACCGGCACTGGCGACTGAACCAGCTTCTCGATCCGAATACCACCAACGCACCGATTAATACGCTGCTCGATACCGTCAGGCCGTTAATCAGGGGCGCGAAGTTGGCCGGGGCGGGAGGCGGTGGGTTTCTCATTTTGCTGGCGCGCGGGCCGGAGGCAGCCGAAGAATTGCGGCAGCGACTGCGTGGGAACCAGGCCAGCAGCGGCGGCGCGGTTTACGATTGGCGGATTGCACGCGAAGGATTGCAGATCAAGCCTGGCGCGAAGCTCCGGCCAGAGCCGCGCCCACAAGCGCGATGAGCTTGCAGGTATCTTCAACGGATGCTGTCCGGCGTCCATTAGTGGATATACGGTGCTTGTTTAGTGCGCCACAACAGGTTTAGTACGGCACAACAGCTTTAGTGCGGTACAAGAACGTGCCAACCCGGAACGCCGCCGCTGTTAAGGAACTGCCAGCCCGTGAACGTTGCCCCCTGGGCGCCGCCGTAAGAATGGACCGTTACCTGGCGCGTGGAATCACTCTGCCAAACCAGATCCGGTACGCCGTTGCCATCGAAATCGTTCGCGCCCGCTACCGACCAGCCCGCGATCCCTGCTGCGTTCAGATAATTCCATCCCTGGAACGTAGCCCCACCGGCGCCGCCATAGTAGTGAACCGTTACCTGCCGTGTCGCATTGTTTTGCCAGATCAGATCCGGCGTTCCATTGCCATCGAAATCCGCCGCGCCGGCCACCGTCCAACCCACAACTCCTCCCGCGTTGAGCCAGTTCCATCCCTGGAATGTTGCCCCTCCGGCGCCGCCGTAGTAGTGAACCGTTACTTGCCGTGTGGCATCGCTCTGCCAGATCAGAGCCGGGGTTCCGTTGCCATCGAAATCCGCCGCACCAACCACCGTCCAACCCGCAACTCCTCCCGCGTTCAGCCAGCTCCATCCCAGGAACGTTGCTCCACCGGCGCCGCCATAGTAGTGAACCGTTACTTGCCGGGTTTGGTTATTCATCCAGACCAGGTCCGGAACGCCGTTGCCATCGAAATCCGCCGCGGCAACCACCGTCCAGCCCGGCACCCCTCCCGCGTTCAGATAATTCCATCCCTGGAACGTAGCCCCACCGGCGCCGCCATAGTAGTGAACCGTTACCTGTCGCGTAGTGTCCGCCCGCCAGATCAGGTCCTCATGGCCATCACCGTTAAAATCGCCCGCGTTCACCGGCGGGTTCACATTGATGATGGTCGAATCGCTGGCGTTGGCGCTGGCCGAGCCGCCAACCATAACGCTCACCTGGTTCACCAGTGGGGAACTGGCATCACTCGCCACGTTCACCGTCACCGCGATTGCCGGATAGCTCATTCCGTTTGCCAGCGGATCGCTGCGCATGCAACCGTTGCCTGCGCACGTCCATCCCGTGCCCGCCATCGATACCAGCGTCAGGCCAGCCGGCAGCGTGTCCGTCACTGTCACTGTCCCGTTGATCGGGCAGGTCCCCGCCGCTTTGCTCACCGTGACTGAGTACGCCGCTCCATTCTGCCCCTGCGTAAAGCTGCCGCTGTGAGTCTTGGCGATCGAAAAACACAGAAGCCCGAACACTCCCACGCCGCTCGTTGTTCCCACGTACACCTTGCCGTTGGCCACCGTTGGAACGATGAATTTGTTTCCGGCGCCGAAGTGGTCTCGCCCATTCGCCGCCTCGTTGCTGTTGTACAGCTCATTTGAGAGATTGGTGGAGTCGAAAGCATGCAGCACCGCCGTACCGGCATTCTCGGCGGTCCACACAATCCCGTTCGACGTGCCGTTGGCCGACACCGCCGGCGTCGTTCCAGGAGCGCCGAACACCGTCGCCGACTGGGAAACCGGAGCCGCCCCAAACGTTCCGTTTAGAAAGGCGAACGCTTTCAAAGTGTCGCCTGACGCGCCGTAGTACAACTTGCCGTTGAACCAGGCCGGACTCGAGAAGACCTGGCCGTTCAACGCTGTCGTCATATCTTCGTATATGGCGTTGGCGCCCGCATTGTACTTGCCCATATTGTTCCGGTCCACCACGTAGATATGGCTGTCCTTTCCCGCCCCCACCGCCAGCGCACGCGGCTGCCCTTGAGCATCGTTCAGTGGAGGCAACACCATGGCTCCGCCCGAACCCAGATCCTGGTCCGCGCTGGACTCGGCCGTAGTATCGTGCATCGTGAAATAATCAGCCACCGGCAGCACCGCGCCGGCAGGCGACAGCTTCACGAATGCATTCCCATAGTCTCCATTGACTGGGAAGCCATCCCCGTTTAACGTCGTGTCAAACGTGCCGTTGCCCATGAGCAGATACAGATTACCGGCCGCGTCGAGTGCCGGCCCGGATCCCGTTGACCAGATCCCGCCGCGGTCGCCGTTCGGCGTCAGATTCAGGACGTTCACCTGCGCGAGGGTCGTCTCGCTGTACCCGATGACCCACCCTGTATATGGAAAAACGTCGCAGTGCGATCCCCAACTCGTATAAACAACTCCATTGGCGATTGCCAGCGCGGCTCGTTCCTCGTGCTGTTTCGGATCGAAAGTCTGAACCCCGCTGGTTCCCTCAGAGCCTGAACCTGGGTATGTTGCCTGGACCTCAACCGGCCCTCCGAACTCTTCCGCCCCGGTGGTCAAGTCCAGCGCATGCAGGCGCTGATGGTAATTCCCCGAGTTGTCCTTCGACACCGCTACGGCGTACATCGTCCCATGCGAACCGATGTGCAAGTCGATCGCCGGCGTGGATGTGATCCCGATCTCCGGCGTTACCTGGCCACAACCCCGGTTATCTGACGGCGTTTCGTTATCTCCCAGCAACGATGAATGCCAGAGTTGCGCCCCGGTATCGGCGTCGAAAGCATATGCGGAATCATGCTCGGTCATTACAAACAACACGTTGTGTATTCCCTGGCCTGCAATGGCCAGAGCCGACACGTACAACGGCTGGGCATCCACTTTGCCGTCCACTCCGATTGCGAACAGCTTTCCGAACGTGGATACATTCACGTTCGCCGGCGTTAGGATAGTCTCCTGTAAGTTTTGCCCCGTGCGCGCGTTGTCGTTGTGCCACGTCAGGATGTTGACCTGCCCGTAAACCGCCGCCGTTAGCGCCGAGGCGATCCAAATGGGCCTCGACAACCGCACCGCACGCCCTGCTGAACACATCGGCGTCACGCTACCTTTCTATCACTAGTGCGGCACCACAACGTGCCAACCCGGGATGCCGCCGCTGTTAAGGAACTGCCAGCCCGTGAACGTCGCTCCCTGGGCTCCGCCATAATAATGCACCGTAACCTGGCGCGTGGAATCACTCTGCCAAACCAGATCCGGTACACCGTTGCCATCGAAATCGCTCGCGCCCGCTACCGTCCAGCCCGCGATCCCTCCCGCGTTCAGCCAGTTCCATCCCTGGAATGTTGCTCCGCCTGCGCCTCCGAAGTAGTGAACCGTTACCTGCCGTGTGGCATCGTTCTTCCAGATCAGGTCCGGGACTCCGTTGCCATCGAAATCCGCCGCACCCACCACCGTCCAACCAGGGATCCCTCCCGAATTCAGGAAATTCCATCCCTGGAATGTTGCCCCACCGGCACCGCCATAGTAGTGAACCGTTACTTGCCGTGTGGCATCGTTCTGCCAGATCAGATCCGGGGTTCCGTTGCCATCGAAATCCGCCGCTCCCACCACTGTCCAACCCGCGACCCCTCCCGCGTTCAGCCAGTTCCATCCCAGGAACGTTGCCCCACCGACGCCGCCATAGTAGTGAACCGTTACCTGCCGCGTTTGGTTATTCATCCAGACCAGGTCTGGAACGCCATTGCCATCGAAATCCGCCGCGGCAACTACCGTCCAGCCCGCGATCCCTCCCGCGTTCAGATAATTCCATCCCTGGAACGTAGCCCCACCGGCGCCGCCATAGTAGTGAACCGTAACCTGTCGCGTAGAGTCCGCCTGCCAGATCAAATCCGGCGAGCCGGCGCCGCTCGAATTCGCATTTATGGTTGTCGAATCGTTGGCGCTGGCGCCGGTCGAGCCTCCGCCTGTGACGCTCACCTGGTTGACCAGCGGAGAACCGGCGTTGCCCGCCACGGTCACCGTCACCGCGATCGCCGGATAGCTCGTTCCCCCCGCTAGCGCATCGCTGCGCGTGCAGCTGTTACTTACGCACGTCCATCCCGTGCCCGCCATAGATGCCAGTGTCAAGCCGGCTGGAATGAACTCCGTCACCGTCACTGTCCCGCTGCTTGCGCCAGCCGCGGTCCCGTTGCTCACTGTTATCGAATACGCCGCCCCGTTCTGCCCCTGCGTAAAACTGCCGGTATGCGTGTTCGTCACGCTCAGTACCGGCGGCGCGGCAACCGTACCAAGAACCATCTTCGTAACGAACGCACCATAGTTTCCGGCATTCGTGGATTGGAATGCGTTCAACAGCGGAAAATTCGACGACAACGTCCAACCGGCGATATAAACGGCTCCGGCCGGATCGAGGGCCAGTGCGGCGGCGGTGTCCGCGTGGTTGCCCCCCAGATAACTCAAATACGACAGCGAGTCTCCCGCGGGGCTCAGGCGTGCAAGGAATGCGTCGCATTCGCCGGCCAGGGCTGGTTGCAGGGCGTTCACTACCGGCAGGTCGGTGGAATAGGTGTACCCGGCGACGTACGCACTGCCGCCGGCACCCACCACAACGGCGTTCCCCATTTCTATGCCTGACCCTCCCAGATAGGTGCTGTAAATCAACGCCCCTGATGCGCTCATTTTGCTGACGAAGGCGTCGGTGAAGCCCCGCAGCGTGGATTGCAAAGCGTGCAGGCCGGGGAAATCCTGCGAACTGGTCACCCCCGTAACATAAGCGTTCCCTTGGCCATCCAGGGCAATCGCCAGGCCGGCTTCGGGATAGCCAACTGTGCCGCCGCTGCCTCCGAAGAAGGTGCTGAACAAAAGCGTGTTTCCGTCCGCGCTGAGCCGCGTAACAAAGGCATCCTGCCCGCCCGCATTTGCGGCATGAAATGCGTTGGCCACGGGAAAATCGGCTGAAAAGGTGGAGCCGGTAACATACGCACTGCCGCTCAAATCAACTGCAATGGCGGCGCCGTGTTCGACACTCCCACCGCCCAGATAGGTGCTGTAAATCAGCCGGCTTCCGTCCGCGCTGAGCTTGGACACGAAAGCGTCCTGCGCACCGTGGTAGGTGCGTTGCACCCCGGTAGACGGGAAGTTGGTAGACGTGGTGTCACCCACGATATACGCATTTCCGGTGCTGTCCAACGCCACCCCGTAAGCGGTATCCGATCCATTGCCTCCCAGGTAGGTGCTGAAGACCAGCACGTTGCCGGCGGCGTTTAGCTTGGCGACGAAAGCGTTCCGTCCCCCGCCCAGCGTGGACTGCAACGGACTGCGCACCGGAAAGTTCGTGGATGTGGTGGTACCTGCGATGTACGCCGATCCGCTGGCGTCCACGGCAATCCCGTACGCCCGGTCGTCGCCCGCTCCGCCCAGGTAGGTGCAGTACAACAAGCCGTTGCCGGAGGGATTCAGTTTGGCTACGAACACATCGTTGCCCCCGGCGTTGACATTCTGTTCGGGGCTGGCTGCCGGCAGGTCAAAGGAGTCCGTAAACCCGGCGACGTAGGCCGAACCCGCGGAATTCACCGCCAGGGCCGTCACCGCGTCGGAGCCCGAACCGCCCAACAACGTGCTGTACGAAAGCACCGGATCGATCACCAATGGCCGCGCAAGATCGTACTTGCCGACTGCAAACCCAACGCCCCGTCCATCAAGCAGAACGAACCGGCCCTCCACCGGCACACGCTGGCCGTTGTACTCCTGATAGAGGGTGGGCGCCTGTTCCCGCAATTCCCGGGCGCCTTGGCCTTCACCTTTCCTGGCGCCGGCATTCAGGGGGATAACCAGTTCACCGCTTTCCTCAATGCGCAGGTCGCCGGTGCCGAAATACCGCATACGAATCCGTGATGTGTCCACGCCCGGCGCCACTATGAATTCGGATTTAAAGTCCCGGCCGGAGCCGCCATAGGTCATGTCGATACCCGGGTAGAGGTCCCGGTAGCGAATGCCCCGGTAGGTCGGAACATCCATCCGCCAGTCTTCCCTGGCGCCAATCAAGAAGTTCGCGTGCGACGGCAGAGCGTCGACGCCTTCCACGCGCGCGTCAGGATTGGCCCCCTCGTACTCCATTCGAACCGAGGCGCCCCCCATGCGAAATTGCGCCTCTTGAGCGGAGAACCAGGCTGTAACCCCAGAGCCCTTGGACATGAATTTGATGGAGGAATGCGCCTGGCCCTGGTTCTCAATGAAGAACAGGGGAACGCCATCCTTTCCGGCGTTGCCGGCCATGGCCGCACCACTCGCAATCAGGCCAATCAGCAGGGTCCGCTTCGAACGCATACCCCACTGCTTCGGCTGTTAGACCGTATAGCTTTAGGAGTATGCGTTCGGCGCTTTACTTTTTGATACCGTCACCTGGCGGTGTACCGGCCCCTCCGCATGAGTCTATGGAGGGGCCGGCAGCCGGATTAACGCGGTATAACAACGTGCCAACCAGGCACGCCGCCGCTGTTGAGGAACTGCCACCCCGTGAACGTCGCTCCCAGGGCTCCGCCGTAATAATGGACCGTCACCTGGCGTGTGGAATCATTCTGCCAAACCAGATCGGGTACGCCGTTACCATCGAAATCGTTGGCGCCCGCTACTGTCCAGCCCGGGACCCCTCCCGTGTTCAGCCAGTTCCATCCCTGGAATGTTGCTCCGCCTGCGCCACCGTAGTAGTGAACTGTTACTTGCCGCGTTTGGTTATTCATCCAGACCAGGTCTGGAACGCCGTTACCATCGAAATCCGCGGCGGCAACTATTGTCCAGCCCGGGACCCCTCCCGTGTTCAGCCAGTTCCATCCCTGGAATGTTGCTCCGCCAGTGCCGCCGTAATAGTGAACCGTTACTTGCCGGGTGGCATCGTTCTGCCAGATCAGATCCGGAACTCCGTTGCCATCGAAATCCGCCGCACCCACCACGGTCCAGCCCGGGACGCCTCCCGCGTTCAGCCAGTTCCATCCCTGGAATGTTGCTCCGCCAGTGCCGCCGTAATAGTGAACCGTTACCTGCCGCGTTTGGTTATTCATCCAGACCAGGTCTGGAACACCGTTACCATCGAAATCCGCCGCGGCAACTACCGTCCAGCCCGGGATTCCCGCGGAGTTCAGATAGTTCCAGCCCTGGAACGCAGCCCCACCTGCACCACCGTAATAGTGAACCGTTACTTGCCGTGAGGTATCGTTCTCCCAGATCAGATCCGCCGAGTTGTCGCCGTTAAAATCACCGAAGTGGGAGCGCTCGATCACCGTCACGAAGGCATCGCCGTTGCCCCCGGGAGTGGGCTGCAGTGCGCGGGACGTTGGGAAATTAGCGGAAAGGGTTAGCCCGGTAACATACGCTTTACCGGCAGAGCCCAGTGCAACACCCAAGCCCTGATCGCCGTTATTGCTTCCTGACAGATAGGTTGAATACAGTAAACTGTTGCCCGCGGGCGCCAGAGCAGACACAAAAACGAAGCCCGTACTAAACAGGGGGCTCTGGACAGGAAAGTTGGTCGAGCTTGTCGCGCCAACCACATAAGCGGTTCCGCCGCCGTCCACGGCAATCCCGTTACCCACGTCAGTCAGGCTTCCACCCAAATAGGTCGAATAAACCAGAGCCGTGCCGGTGGGGTTCAGCTTGGTCACAAAAGCATCACTCTGGCCGCCCGAAAAAGCAGCCTGTAGCGGATTCATTGTTGGAAAATTGGTCGAGCGGGCCTCACCCGTCACGTAGGTATTCAGGTTGGCATCCACCGCAATGCCTGCGCCGCGGTCATTCAAGGAACCGCCCAGGTAGGTGGAAAACACCAAGCCGTTGCCGCTGGGATTCAGTTTCGTCACAAACGCGTTCGTTGCACCCACCAGGGTAGTCTGAAATGCGCCCCCAGTTTTGGGAAAGTTGGCGGATGTCATGGCCCCGGTCACGTAAGCTGCACCTGTGTTATCCACGGCAATCGCAGCCGCTTGGTCTCCGCTGCTACCGCCCAGGTAGGTGGAATACACCATGGCGCTGCCGGCCGCATTCAACTTCGTGACAAAAGCATTTTCGATGCCCGGATTGGTGAGCTGGAACGCACCCACGGTGGTCGGAAAATTATGTGACCCAGTCAACCCCGCGACATAGGCATTCCCGTTGCTGTCTACTGCGATGCCCGTGCCCTGCTCCAGGGCGGTGCCTCCAAGGTAAGTGGAGTACACGAGTCCGCTGCCGGTGGAATTCAGCTTTGTAATAAATGCGTCAGAGAAGCCGCCGAACGCCTGAATCGAGCCCACGACCGGAAACGTGTGAGAGCTCGTTTCCCCCGTTATGTACGCATTGCCGTTGGCATCCACCGCAATCGCGGCACCCGTATCGGCGGCTTCACCGCCCAGGTACGACGAATAGAGCTTGGTGCTGCCGTCTGCCGAGATCTTTGTCACAAAGGCGTCGCCGTTTGTAGCATTCGCCGCCTGAAATGGGCTGGCGGTAGGAAAGTTGGTGGATGTGGTGGACCCTGTGACATAGGCATTGCCAGAGGAATCCACCGCTATGGCGGCGCCGCTGTCCATTCCCGAGCCTCCCAGGTACGTGGAATAAACCAGCACCGGATCTATAACCAGAGGCTGGTCATGGCTATATCGTGCCAAGGCGAATTCAACCCGATTGCCCTTAGCGTTGCCCTTAGCCAGCCGGTAGCCGGCTTCAACCTCCACCTGCCGACCGCCGATCATCTGATAGGCGCGCGGCTTGTGTTGAACGAAGTCGCCCAACGCCGTCTTCACTACCAGATCTCCGTTCGCCGCCAGGCTTACGGACTTGGCCCCCTCGTACTCCACCTGAACGGTTCTCGGATCGGTCCAGGCCGAGAGCGTAAAGTCGTACTCGAGTTTCTGAGGGTTGCCGTAGTACGTCACGTCCACACCAGGACAAACACCCGAGTACCGCACTTTGCGATAGTTGGGAACCTTGGTGGTCCAGCGCGCCGGATCGTTGCCGATAAAGTAATTGCTGATTCCGCCCGTAGGTTCCAACCCATCGATGGCCTGGGGTTCCTGAGCGCAACTTGGACGAATCCGAATTGGCGCCGAACCGCTCACGGCCACCACGGCTTCGCGCCGGGTCAGGAAGAGCGTGTACCCTCCGCCGCGTGCCAGGAAGGTAACCTGCGGATCCGCCTGTCCACGGTTCGGTTCGAACACCAGTGGTAAGTTGGCGAGCGTAGAGTGTAGAGTTGCCTGTTTGACGGGCTGGATTGTGCTGGTTTCCGCCATTGCGCAAAATGCGGAGAGAAGCAAAATGCCACCCAACCTAAACTCGTGAATCATGATCGAACCATTCAGCTTGTCTGCAAACCTCATTCGTCCTCCGAAAAGCTACAAGTTCAGAATCTCTCGAAGTATGTTTTTGTAGCAAGCCGCGCATATCGCGTTCAGGGATATCCCGTACAGTTAGAGGCTGGTTTCGGGCCGGACCAACACTCTTTTAGCATGGTACCCACCGGAACTATTAAAACCGGGCTAAGTCTTCGTGCGATGCCCTACCGCACGCCCCGTCTTACCACCACGGTCGCCTCAACTACCGGAGTCGGCGGCGGCGGTTCCACCGGCTTTTTCACTTTTCGGTCCAGCCTGTGTGCTACAAACTCATCGCGCGCTTTGGCATACTTGGGCGTTCCCGGCGTGCCCGGAACCGTTGCCCATTCCTCCGGCGTGATCTCCTGCACGGTGAGCAGATACTTCTGGAAGTGGTTTCGCAGGCGCTCCTGCACCGGCTTCAGCGCGGAGTGGTACATCACGAACAGCACCTCATCGGGATTCGCAGATGACACAATCTGATAGACTTGCGATGCCTTTCGTATGCGTGGCGAACGCAGCACCGTCTCCAGTTTCTTGGAGCGCCCTTCCAACTTTTGCCAAAGATCTACGTCCACCTTGGACATCTCGGTGGCCTTGATCAGCGCCTGGTTCTCCTTGGGCGTCAGCTTCTCGGTTAAGGCATACATAAACGGCGCGAATCGCGCCGCACGCGTGCGCAGGTCGTCGGGCAGCATACGGCTCATCTTTTCCAGCTTCGCGATGCCCGCCAGATTGATCTTCGGCCCCGCCAGGGCGGGCGAAAGCAGCGCCAGCAGATGCGCCTCGTCAAGCAGCTTTAGAATCTCCGACGGGCTGTCCTCACCGCTGATCCGCTTTAGTTCTTCGGACAGCGCGCGCGCCGGAATCAACTTCTCCACCTCCGCCTCGCGCGCGTTAGCCACCTGCATCTGCGTGCGCTCCTCCACCGAAAAGCCCAGCCTCACCCGAAACCGGATCAGGCGAAGCAACCGGGATGGATCGTCGTAGAAGCCATACGTGTGGACGGCGCGCAGTTCCCGCCGCTCAATATCCGCCAGCCCGTTCATGGGGTCCAGCAGAAGCCCGCGTGACGCCCGGTTCAGCGAAAGCGCAATCGCATTGCACGTGAAGTCGCGGCCCCGCAGGTCTTCCTGGATGGTCGCCGGCGTTACGTGCGGCTTGCCCCCGGTGCGCGTGTACTTCTCCTGGCGCGACATCGCGATCTGCGCTGTCACTCCGCTGGGGAAGACCAGTTCCGCGCTCTTGCGATTTTCGTCCGAGGAGAGCAACTTCGCCCCCGCTTGTTCGCAAAGCGCCTTGGCAACCTTCAGCGCGTGGCCTTCTACCACGAAGTCCAGATCGCGTATGCGGAACCCCGCCAGCATATCGCGCATAGCGCCGCCGGTCAGGAACACGTTGATACTGGCCTGGCCCGCGGCCGCCTGTACATCTTCCACCACCCGGTTCTGGTCCGGGTTCAGGTGGCTTTCCAGCATATAGATGTAGTCGCTCATCGCGTTGCGCTCTCGACTTTACAAAACCCGCGGCTCAGGCCCGCGGGTGGTGTTTTTGAACGGTGTCCCTAAGCCTCGACCGCATCACATGGGTATAAATCTGTGTGGTCGAGATATCCGCGTGGCCCAACATCACCTGTACGCTACGCAGATCCGCACCGCCTTCCAGCAAGTGCGTGGCAAAACTATGACGAAGCACATGGGGTGTCAATCCATGGAAAATCCCAACTTTCCGGCCATAGCCGGCCAGAAGTTTCCAGAACGCCTGACGCGTGAGGCATCCGCCGCGCGCGGTTATGAATAGGTAACGGCTGGCGCGGCCCCTTAGCAGCGCGCCCCGGCCTTCCCGAAGATAATCTTCCACGGCCCGGACAGCTTCCTTGCCTACCGGCACCAGCCGTTGCTTGTTGCCTTTGCCGGTGGTTCGCAGGACCCCCAGTTCCAGGTTCAGATCGCTCACTCCCAGACGGCACAGTTCGGAGACCCGCAACCCCGAGGCATATAGCAATTCCAGCATGGCGCGGTCCCGCAATCCGGTCGGCCGGGCCGTGTCCGGGGCGCCGATAAGTTTCTCAATCTCCTCCAGATTCAGGAACTTAGGGATGGTTTGCCATTGCTTCGGAGAACGCAGGTGTTCTGTGGAATCAGCCTCGACAAGCCCTTCCCTCAGTAGATAACCGTAGAAGTTCCGCAGTGTAGTAAGGTGGCGGCCCACCGACCGGCCGCCCAGGCCGCTGCTGGTCAAATGATCCAGATAACGACGGATTTCATCCGTCCCAGGAAGATGGGCGGAAGCCCCAAAAAACGCGTTAAACCTTGATAAATCAGATGAATAAGCTTCCAATGAATTGTTCGCGAGCCCCTTCTCCAATCGGCAGAAGTTCAGGAACGCAGTCATCTGGTTACGCAAGTACACGGATTCTGCCGCGAGCGCTCCAGACATCGTGCCAATGATACAATAAGCGCCTAAATGTTTGAAACATAGTTGTGCAATTGAGGGCAAAGATTGGCCGGCTCCACCACCAAAAAGGCTGTAATCCGGCGTTTCGAGAAGGAATCGCTGGCCGGGTACGTCAACCCCGCCTGCTTTCTTCAACCGGAAGGCGTGGAACTGCTCTCCGAGGAGGGCAACGTTTCGAGCGTTCCCTACTCCGAGATCAAGTCCATCGCATTCGTCCGCGATTTTGAAGGCCCGACGGCCCCCGGGCGCAGCGTTTTCAACACCCGGCCCAAAATGGAGGGCCTCTGGGTCAGCCTGCAGCTCCGGGACGGCGAGGTGATGGAAGGCATGCTGCCTAACAATCTGCTTCAATTGGAGCACTATGGCTTCACCGTGATCCCCCCGGACCCGTTCAGCAATACGCAGCGCATTTTTGTCCCCCGTACCGGGATTCGCTCAATTCAGGTTCTGGGCGTGATCGGCAGCCCCCGGAACCGCCGTAAACCCAAGCCCGCCCCCAAAGACCAGCCCAGCCTGTTTGACGAATAGGGAGTTGCCATTTTTCTTCCAGTTCGCCCGCAAACTCTGTTACGCTATACTGAAATTTAATGCTAAATAGTCTCTGGCTGGAGGTTTTATGAAGTTCCGCAACCTGGTTGTTGCCGCCGCCGCAACCTGCTTTCTGGCACTCGCTTCTTTCGCCCAGATCACCGCTATGGAAGGCGACGTGAAGGGCGAAGACGGGAAGCCCCTTCAAGGCGCCCTGATCAAAATTGTCCGGACGGATATCAAAGGAAACTACTCCGTCAAGACGGACAAGAAGGGCCATTTCTTCTATAACGGGCTCCCCTTGGGCACGTATAACATCACGATCGAAGTCAACGGCAAAGAAGCCGACGGCGTCAATGGCGTGAGAACCCGGCTGGGCGATCCCACTGAAGTGCCCTTCGACCTGTCCAAGAAAGCCGCGGAGAACGCGGCCAAGAATGCGGCGATCCAGCAGGCTGCTGCGAGTGGCGGCCAGTTGACCAAAGAGCAGGAACGCAGCATGACCAAGGAACAGAAGGAGGCGATGGAGAAAGCCATCAAGGAACGCGAAAACTCCATGAAGAAGAACAAGGAGCTCAACGACGCGTTCAACACCGGCATGACGGCTTTGCAGGCCAAGCAGTACGATGCTGCGGTCGCTTCCCTCACCAAGGCTAGTGAACTCGATCCCAAACAGGTCGCCGTTTGGGCTCAGCTTGCCGATGCCCACGTGGGGCTGGCAGCCACCAAGACCGGCCCGGAGTTCGACGCCGAGATGGCCAAAGGGCTGGAAGCCTATTCGAAAGCCATCGAACTGAACCCCAACGATGGCGCCACCCACAACAACTATGCGCTGGCTCTGGTCAAGGCCAAGAAGTTCGACGAAATGAAGGTCGAATTGAACAAAGCCGCGCAGCTTGACCCCGCCAAAGCCGGCCAATACTACTACAACCTGGGCGCACTGATGGTCAATGCCGGCCAGAACGAAGCCGCCATAGACGCCTTCAAGAAGGCCATCGAAGCCGATCCGAAACACGCCGATTCGTACTATCAACTGGGCGTTGGCCTGGTCAGCAAGGCGACCCTCGGCACCGACGGCAAAATGACCCCGGTTCCCGGCACGGTCGAGGCCTTCCAGAAGTATCTGGAACTGGCGCCCAACGGCCAGTTTGCCGAGGGTGCGAAAGGGATGCTGGCTACCTTCGATGCCAAGATCGATACCTCCTACAAGAATCCCAACGCGCCGCAACCAAAGAAGAAGAAGTAAGCGAGTAAACAGGGGGCAGGCCGTTACGGTTCTGCCCCGGCCCCATGTTTCGTTTCATCCTGCTCGAAGTCGTACTGCCGATCCTGATCTTCACCCTCTTGAGAGCGGTGGTTCGAAGTATCTTTCAGGGCTTCAAGACCGCACGAACTCCCCAAACCACTCCGCGAGAGTCCCCGCATGTGCAGGTGGGCGGTGAATTGAAAAAGGATCCGGTCTGCGGCACTTATGTTTCGACCGCTGTCGCCGTCAGCAAAACCGTCGACGGCCAGTTGGTCCACTTCTGCTCCAAGGAATGTCGGGATAAGTACCGCGCCGCTTGACGGCGAATTGTGGCTTCAACCACCCCCTGGATGGCCCTGCGCTTGCAAAGTACAGCCGCAGGAGGAACAGAAGTATGCGGAAATTGCTTATTACCGCGCTGTTTGGGGTGGCACTGGGGATTGGCTCCGCTCATGCGGAGGTCGTAGTGAGGCTTCGTCCCCCGGTGAGCATTCGGGAGCATCGCAGCGTTGCGCCAAGCAGGCGCCATGTCTGGGTATCCGGGTATCATCGCTGGGACGGGCATGGCTATGCCTGGGAGCGGGGACGATGGGAAGTCCCGCCTCGTGAGCGCGCAGTTTGGGTGGCGCCGCGATGGCGGCACAGGCATGATGGATGGGTCTTCGTCGAAGGCCGGTGGCGATAGTTTTCGACCGCTGAAAATATTCGCGACAACGGCGCTTCGTATTCAGAGCGGGGGCTAAACCAGCCCCCGGCTTTCACGCCGCTGGCAACTCCATCTCAACTTCGAGCCCAGGCTGCACATTCTTTGCGCGGATCGTTCCCTTGTGCAACTCAATCGCCCGGCGTGCCAGGGAAAGCCCCAGGCCGATGCCGCCGCTATTCCGATTGCGGTCGGTTTCCACGCGATAGAAGGCGTCGAAAAGATGCGGCAGCGTTTCTTGAGGAACGCCCGGCCCATAATCCCGCACGTCCACCACTGCCTTACCGTTTTGGCGCGCCAACGATACTTCCACCGCGGTTTCGCGGGGCGAATACCGGATGGCGTTGCGGATCACATTCTCTATGGCGCGGCGCAGCAGTTCCGGATTGCCGTCGACCTTGACCGATTCACGCTTCTCGAATTTCAGTCCGCAACCATGCGCTGCCGCTTCGATTAAGGAATCGTCTACCAGTTGCTGCACCAGTTGGTCCAATTGCACGGGACAGCGGCGCAGAGAAGTGGGGTCACCCTCGGCGCGCGTCACCTGAAGCAACTGGCCCACCAGCGCGTTGAGGCGGTCGGATTCCTTCTGGATGCGGTTGAGCGCGGCATCCAGGTTCTCACCCGACCGTGCCAATTCCACAGCCACTCCGAGCCGCGCCAGCGGCGACCGCAGCTCGTGTGAAATATCCAGCAGGAGGCGGCGCTCGGCGGTCACCAGGGTCTCGATGCGGTTGGCCATACGGTCAAATGTGCGCGCCAGTTGTCCCAATTCGTCCTGGCGCGTGGAACCGACGCGCGTCGAAAGGTCGCCGCTGCCGAAGAGTTCCACGGCTTTCTCCAACTGCCGCACCGGCGCGGTGAGGTAATACGCCAGCAGGTAACACAGCAATACCGCCGCCGCCATCACGAAGATGTGGTCCGGCAGCAGGAACCACGCCCCCACACCGGCGCGCGGCACGATAAAAAAGAACCAGTATTTTCCGTCGTTCGAGACCCGCGCCACGGTGGCATCGCCAGTTCGGAAAAACTGGTACAGGGCGCGCCGCCGCACGTGCCGGACCAGATTGGAGCGGTCTTCATTGGTCAAAAGGTCGCGGCCATTTTCGTCGGTGAGAATACCTTTGGCATCGTAGACCCGGTGCAGGGTGTCCAGGAACGCACTGTAATCCCGGACGGCCCTCGGTCTCATACGCTGCCCGCGCCTCTTCCAGTTGGAACGTGACCAGCCGCGCCACCGGGGCCCGGTCGTCGGAATCGTTCTGGTTTACATTCAGCGCCGAAATGAACGCCGAGCCCACCACCGTGATAGCCAGGGTGAACCAGAACCAAATCAAAATTTTCCCGAAGAGAGATCTCATTCGCTACCGGCGTCCTCCGGCGTGCGGCAGAACTGATAGCCGACGCCGCGGATAGTTTTGATGATGGCATCGCCATTGTCGATCTTCTTGCGCAGATGGCTGATGTGCATGTCGATCGAGCGGTCGAAAGGCGTAGCTTTGCGGTTGTAAAAGTTCTCCATCAGGGCGTCGCGCGAAAGCACGTGTCCGGCGGAGCGCATCAGTTGTTCCAGAATGTCGAACTCGAAAGTGGTTAGTTCCACGCGCTTTCCGTTGACCGATACTTCACGCGTGCCGGTGTCGAGCAGGATGCCGTTCACTTCCAGCCGGTTCGACGGCGCGGCCGCGCGCGGTTCGTAGCGCCGCAGAATCGCGCGGATGCGCGCCGCCAGTTCGCGCGGGTTGAATGGCTTGGGCAGATAATCGTCGGCCCCCAGTTCCAGGCCTACGATGCGGTCCACATCTTCGCCGCGGGCTGTTAGCATGATCACCGGCACCTTGCTTTGCTCGCGCAGACGGCGCAGGATTTCGAAACCATCAATGCCCGGCAGCATGACGTCCAACACTACCAGGTCCACGCCTGGCTGCAGGGCTCTCTGAAGGCCGCGATTGCCCTCGTGCTCGGAATCCACCGAATAGCCTTCCCTTTGCAGGAATTCGATCAGCAGCGCGCAGAGTTCGGCGTCATCGTCGATCAGCAGGATGTGCACGGCTAAAATTTACCACGGCCGTCTTTCACTCTGGAAGAACATCTTCACCGCAGAGCCGCTGAGACGCTGAGGAAGGCGCAGAGATAACAATTTCGAATCTATGCAGGAATGCCATACGATTGTTGGTCTTCCTCTGCGATTTCTCCGCGTCTCAGCGGCTCTGCGGTAAAGAGGACTACGGCCGCCCCAGCGACATGAGCGGGTCTCCTAAGACCACGCCTTGCCAGCTTAGATAGATCATCGAGAGGTATGCGCTCTCCGCCAGGTTGCGCCCGTCAAAGTAGGCGGGCAGCAGGTAGTCGGGGCGGGCGCAGCCGCTAAGGTACGGTTCATAGGTATTGCCGGATGCGCCGGATGCGCCTTCATGGATCAGATCGGCCGCTAATCCCTGGGGTGATCCGCCGAAATAGTGCTCCCGGTCCTCCCACGTGGTGTAGGTCCAGGCGTCCGGCGGCCGCTTCATGGTGCGCGCACTGGTGGAGACATACTCCGTGGCAATGGCGCCCGGCAGCCACTCGAAATGCAGCCAGCGCTGCTTGCGGTGATCGTCGTTTGACCCCCACCCCGCGTAGCCAATCACATCGGTCTGGTTGTAGAGCACCTTCACGGTTGCGTCCAGGACCACACGGTCCTTGGGCAGCAGCATGGCCGCGTTGCGGAGCCAGTTGTTCCCTGGCTCGTCCCGAGGAGAATTCATATCGATTACGAATTTTCCGCGGTTATGGGCTGCCAGCGAACGGTCGATCATGGCCTTCACGTCCGCGAAGTCGTACGCCGCCAGGCGCGTGACCAGGTAGATGGGGAATTGCGGATGAGTGAACGGCGAGTCACGCTTCATGTAAAAGGGATTCGGAACGCCTCCGCTGCGCGAGTGCGTGGCGCCCTTCAGTTTGGAGTAGAGAAGGGCGAGTTCGGAATCCACCGAGGCATGTTCGGAGAGCGGTCCAGACCCGGGTCCATCCACCTTGAGGGGCACGCCCATCGTGGTCGCGATGTAGAGCACCTTTTCCGTAAGGCCGGCCTTCGTCAGGCAGTCGCCTATGGGGCGCTCGATCTGATCCTGGTACACCTGCCAGGAAATCTCCTCCTCGGATGTGGTGGACAAGTAACAGACATTTTTCGCGGGCACGGAGCGGCGGGGACGGTAATAATCGGCGATCTGGCGCGAGACCGGATCGTTGCTATTTACCACCAGCAATACATTGTCGCCCGTTTGCGCGCGCAAGACTGAAGCGGCGGCCAGCAGAAACAGCAACAGGGGCACTGGCTAAATAGTAGCACTGGCTGAATAGTATCAGGAGGACTCGATCATCGCACCGAATGCCGGCTTTATTGTTACAATACTTACCAAATACCGCCAGCCGGGCAGTCCCAGCAACCGGGATTTTATGGACTTCGACCAACTCCACACGTTCCTGGAAATCGTTCGGCTGAAGAGCTTCTCGAAGGCCGCCCAAACGTGTTACCGGACTCAGCCGGCCATCAGCGCCCAGGTGCGCCAACTGGAACAGGAACTGCGCGCCGAACTGTTCGAGCGATTCGGCAGCCGCATCTCGCTCACTACCGCGGGCAAGATCTTCGCCGGCTATGCCGAGCAAATGCTGGATCTGCGCCGCCGCGTGCAGGACACCATCGCCGAACTGGAGAGCAATCCGCGGGGAGAACTGGTGATCGCGGCCAACGAAGCCACGTGCATCTACGTGCTGCCCAAGGTTTTCTCGGAGTACCGGCAACAGTTTCCCGCGGTTCAGCTCCAGGTGCTGCGCTCCTACGGTTCGCGCGTGCTGGAAGCGGTAATGGAGAATTCCGCGGACTTCGGCCTGACGCAACTGCCGGTGGAAGAGAAGCGCATGCAGGTGGTGGGCATCCACACCGATGAGATCCGGCTGATTGTTCCGGCGCGGCATCCCCTGGCCGAAAAGAACATGGTGGCGCCACAGGATCTGGTGGAATACTTTCTGGTGCTTCCCAAGTACGGCAAGACACGCACGCGGCTGAACGAATGGCTGGCAGGGGTGGAGGACGACGTCCGCATCTCAATGGAGCTGGATTCCACGGAGATGATGAAGCACTTCGTGATCGCCGGGCTGGGCATCAGCTTCATGGCGGTTTCCAATTGCCGCGAAGAGGTCGCCCTGGGAAAACTACGAACCGTTCCGCTGGCGCCGGAGCCTATGGTTCGACGGCTGGGCCTGATTTACCGCAAAGACAAAGCTTTATCCAAAGCGGCCTTGGGTTTTATCCAGGTTGTGCTGGATAATGTGGGAGACGAGGCCGTGCGAGGGTCCAAGAGCAATGACCGTGCCAAGGCTCCGCGGGTGGTGGTGTAATGAGTGGTAGTCCGATGACCTGTAGCCGCTGCAAGAAGAAATTTGAAGAAGGCCAGGCTCGCTGCCCTCACTGCGGGGAGCCAAGTTCCGCGGGCCTTTTCCAGACGTCAACCGTTCTGATTTCAACGGGCGGCGCAGACCTGGTATACCGGTCGGTGGAGGAAGTTCCCACCCGGCTTCGCACCAAACTGCTGAAATCCACGAACGGAGCTAATTCGGCAACCATACTGATTGCCGACCGCCGCGGCCGCCGCGAAATCGCCAAGGCCATGCGTAGCCTTCCTGGCCCCGCCCAGCGGCGTCTGATCCACTCGATTCTGAGTTCCGATTCCGCGGCCCACGCCCTGGGCTGGCTGACGCCGGTGCGAAGGAGAATCGTTCTGGCGGTCATCGCGCTGCTCACCCTGGCTACCATCGCCATCGTATTCACTCACCGCTGGCAGTAAGGCTTCATCGTTCCCTCCATTGCCATAAGTTCCCCGGCTGCTATTGTTTCGATGGCCGGCGCCGATACGTTATTTATGGAGCAACGGCGCGAAACTCGGATGGTTAAAGATCAATCAGTCAAGCTCACCATACTCGGAAATCCCGATATTTGTCGAACCGCCAAAGTGAAGAATACTTCCGGCCGGGGTCTGGGTTTGGAGATGGCCTTTCCGGTGGGAATCGGCTGCGCTCTGAAGATTGAACTGGAGGATGCAATTCTGCTGGGCGAAGCCATGTATTGCCGCGGCGAGAATGGGGCGTACTACATAGGTGTAGAACTGCTGCAGGCCCTGTGCGGGCTGCGCGAACTTAGCCGGGCTTTCCTGGAATTTACCGACCAGCCTTCAAGCCTGGAGAGTGCGTACGCCGTGGAGCACAGCAGCCGCTAAAGCCATCAGCAATGCCAGGAACAATAGAATGGCTGCGCTCTGTGCTACGTGACCCCTCATCAGATCGCGATGAATGACGCGCTTCATCCAAAACATCCCCCTTATCCTAAATAGCGAATTGGGGATCGGCCTGCGATGCGCTATCCTGTGATCGTCTTATGAGCCGTAGGGCTGTGGTATTCGGGGCTTCGGGCCAACTCGGCGTGGAACTGGTGCGTGAGTTGCGTGCGCGGCAGTACCCGGTGATGGCGTGGGACCGCGCCCATGTGGACATTTCGGACAGCGGCGCCGTGGAGAGCGCGCTGGCGAAGTATGATGCCGAAGTAGTCTTCAACGCCGCTGCCTACAACCAGGTGGACGTGGCCGAGCAAGAGCCCCAGGCGGCATTCCTGGTGAATGCCCTGGCGGTGCGGAACCTGGCGTTGGCCTGCCGGCAGGTGGACGCCCGCCTGGTTCACTTCTCCACCGATCATGTGTTCGACGGGACGGCCCGGGTGCCCTACGTGGAAGAGGATCAGACCCACCCGCTGGGCGCCTATGCGGTGTCCAAGCTGGCCGGTGAGTTGTACGCGCAGGCCTATCTGGACCGGGTATTGGTGGTGCGTACATCAGGCGTCTTCGGCCCCGGCGGCCTGAACACGGCGCGCGGCAATTTTGTGGAGGTGATGCTGCGGCTGGCGTCGAGGCCCAACCCCATCCGCGTGGTGGAAGACCATTTCGCATCGCCGACATTCGCGCCGCTGTTGGCTTCCCGCACCATCGATCTGGTGGACCGCGAGCTGGCGGGGGTATTCCACGTTGGCGGCGGCACGCCAATTTCATGGTTTGAGTTTGCCCGGCTGATTTTCAAAGTGGCCGGACTGGAGCCGGCGCTGGTGGCTACCAACGAGCGCGAGTACCGCACCGTGGCTCGCAGGCCCAAATACTCGCCGCTTTCGAACGCCAAGATGGAGCGGGCGGGCGTGGAACCCATGCCGCCGCTGCGCCAGGCCGTGGAAGACTATTTTACGGAGCGCAAGCGGATAGTTACCGGGGCTCCGGCTTGATCGCGTAGTAGCCCTTGCGGGCCTGGGCTTTGAGGTCTTTGCCGGCTAGCCGGATATCCAGGTGCCGGTAGGAGCCGTCCTTGACGTCGTTGATGGGCGTGTACCCGATGGAATACTGGCTGCGCATTTCATCCTGCAATTCGCGGAAAACCTCGTCCAGCGTGTGTTTGCGGTCCACCTTGTAGACATGGCCGCCGGTTTCGTCGGACATTTTGCGCAGTTCGCCCTCACCGCCGCCGCCGCCAAAACCGAACGGACCGTAGGCCCCCGGGTCCGCATAGTCGATGCTGTAAATCACGGCATCGGCCTTTTGCGCCGCCTCAATGGCCTGATTGCGGGTCAAGCGGCTGCCCTGGTCCACGCCGTCGGTAATCACCACGATCACTTTCCGGCCCACCTCGCTGCGCAGTTTGTCGTTGGCGGCCAGGTAGACGGCGTCGTAAAGCACGGTTCCGCGGGGCTGGCCAATAGTGGGAACCGGCCCAGGGTGAATCCCACCGACGCCGGAGCTCACGCGCAACTGGTTCAAACCTTCTCTTAACAGCCTGGGGGAACCGGTGTAGTCCTGTAGAAGCTCGGCTTCTTCCCCGAACATAATCAGGAAGGCTTCGTCCTTTTTGCGCAGGACCTGGGTAAAGAACTGGGAGGCGGCGCTACGCTCAATATCGATGAGGTTGCGCTGGCTGCCGCTCACATCCACCAGCAGACCGATGGTCAACGGCAGGTCGGTTTCCTTGGTGAAATACTTGATGGACTGTGGTTTACCGTCTTCGAGGACGGTAAAATCGTCCTTCTGGAGATTGGCGACCAAGGCGCCCTTTCTTGTCGCGGACCGAGGCCAGGATACTGACTACATCGACATCCACCTTTATGGAAGGCAGTTCTTCCTCCACCTGCTTCTTCTGAGGAGGCGCCTGGGCCAAAAGGGCGGCGCACGCGGCTAAAATCAGTAATATTCGCATCCCGGTACAATAGAGGGGACGTATCACCTCGGGCGATTGTTTCACAATGAAAAAGGCCATTGACCACCTCAAACAGTCCGACCCGGTCCTATCCGCCATTATCCAACAGGTCGGAGACTATGCTATCCAATTTCGCGAACCGGATTTCGAAACCCTGGTAAAATCCATCGTCTACCAACAGCTTAGCGGGCGGGTTGCCAACGTGATTTTCGGCCGTCTGGTGGCAGCGGTGCCGGGAAAGCTGACTCCTGAGGGCGTGTTGAAACTGCGTCCTTCGCGCATGCGGAAGCTGGGGCTGTCCACACAGAAAACGGCGTACATCCGGGACCTGGCCCGGCACGCCCGCGATGGCAGAGTGGCGTTTGAGGAACTCAGGGCGCTCCCGGACGGCGAAGTAATCGAGCGGCTCACGCAGGTGAAAGGTATCGGGGTATGGACCGCCCACATGTTCCTGATTTTCGCGCTGCAGCGGACCAACGTGCTGCCCACCGGCGACCTGGGAGTTCGCAGCGCCATCCGCAAAGCTTACGGTATGACGGAACTCCCTACCCCGGCCGAGATGGAAAGCATAGCCGAACGGTGGCATCCCTACTGCACGGTGGCCAGCTGGTATCTTTGGCGGAGCCTGGAGCCTAACGAGAGATTGAACCGCAGAGCCGCAGAGACGCAGAGCAAAGCGCAGAGAGGGCAAATAAGGTTTGGCGTTGCGGACCGGCTGGGGGCGCAAGCGGTAAGCCCGGGAACTGGCGGCAATCACCTTCCTACGCAAGAGTGTCAGATCAGTCGGGTTCTTCCTCTGCGCTTATCTCCGCGTCTCTGCGTCTCAGCGGTAAAGATATACTTCGCTACGAATAATTCTGCCGCCACTTGGCAAGTTGCGCCGCAAGCGATGTCCTGACGGTCAGGAACTGCTCGTTATCGTATTGGTTCACCTTCTCGCGTGAATCGACGGTGATATCGTATAGCTCGTTGGGACCCTTGCCGTCATTCCTCAGCACCAGCTTGTAGCGTTCCACGCGAGCCATCCCGGTATTTTGATAGTGGCCGAAGACGGTCGTGCGCCAGGGTTGTTTCTTGGGCAGCGGTTTTCCGGTGGCAATCGCCAGATAGCTGCGGCCGCAGAGATTGCCGGGAAGATCGGCGGTTGTAAGGTCGCAAAGAGTAGGCACCAGGTCGTAAGCGCTGACCAATTCCGGGCGGGTGGCTTGCGCCGGTACATGGCCGGGCCAGCTCCAGAAGAGCGGCGGAGCCATAACCTCTTCGTACATGTTGACCGGCTCGGATGCTTCACCGGAGTCCCAAAGCCCGTGGCGGCCGAGAAGGGAACCGCAGGTACCGGCGAAAACCACCAGCGTGTTGTCCAACAGTTTGCGCTGTCCAAGCTTGGCAAGCAGCGCGGCCACTTCATCGTCCAAAGCTGTAACCGCGGCTGCAGCTTTGCGCTGGTTGGCCAGGATGCCGGTCAACATCTCCTTATCGCGCTGCGCGGTTTTGGAGGCGGGTTCGCGGCTGAAGGTGTCAAGCTTGGCTTGAGCGTAGAGATCGTAATATTTCTGGGCAAGGCCGTTGTATGGGGCCTCAAACTTATAGGAGACAGTCAGGAAGAATGGCTTGCCGGGGGTGGCGGCGAATTCCGCGGTGGCGCTGCTATCGGCAGTCTGTATGGCGTATCCCTGCCCTGCCAGAATCTTGTCGAGCCCGCCCTGAGCCGCAGCATTTGCGCCCGAGCCGCCAAGCTGCATAGGAGTGCGGCCCGTCAGCAGCGAGGCGCGGCTGAGACCGGCCACCGGGGCGCACACGGAATGCTTCATGAAGCGCGTGCCCGTTTGGCAGAGGCGGTCGATGTTGGGCGTGTGGACTTCGGTATTGCCGCAGCAGCCGAGAATATACGCGGGGAGGCCATCGGTGAGGATCAGGAGAATATTGGGCTGCTCGACCACTGGTTTCTTGGCGGCGAGGGCTGGCAGCGCCAGGCTGCCGAAGAAGAAATGGCGGCGTGAGAGGGTCATGGGCGAAGTATTTAGTATAAGCTCACTGGCCCGGTAGTTGTTGCGGAGTACCGTGGAGCATTATAGTTGGTTTGAGGCATAGTTGAGTTGAGGCTATGAATCTCCCCAACGCCCTGACGATACTCCGGATCTTTTTCGTGCCGCTGCTGGTGGCGGCGCTGGTTCAGGAGAATGTCGCGCTCCGTATCGGCGGCGTCAAGGTGACTAATGAGTGGTTGTCGCTGGCGATTTTTCTTTTCGCGGCGGGCACAGACCTGCTGGATGGCTACCTGGCGCGGCGATGGAAACAGGTCACCACGATCGGCACGCTGCTCGATCCGATCGCGGATAAGCTGTTGATCTCGGCGGCTCTGATCTCGCTGGTGCAGATGCGCGCGCTGCCGGGCTGGATGGCGATCCTGATCATCGGGCGCGAATTCGCGGTGTCGGGATTGCGCGCCATCGCCGCCGCCGAAGGCTACACGATCATGGCCAGCGACCTGGGCAAAACCAAGATGTTCTCGCAGGTGGTGGCCATCTCCTGTATGCTGCTCAGCGTACGCCACCCCCAACTGCTGCAGGCCAGCATGATTCTGATGTGGGGGGTGATTATCTTTTCGCTGCTTTCGGCGGTCAGTTACTTCGGCAAGTTCTGGCGCAAGGTGGACGAGCGGGTGAAGAACCGCAGACGGCGCGAATTGCTGACTCTGGAGCGCAAACGCCAACGGGCGCAGATGCGGCAGAAACGGCCCCTGATGCGTCAGAGGGGGTCGGGCGCGGCGGAAAGTCTGGGGGCCACAATCTGGAAGCCTCCGGAAGTGAATTGAACCGTCCGCACCTGGCCTCTGGGCCCCACCCGCCCAAGGGGTTTCCCATTTAGTGTAATCGTAACTCCGCCCGCATTGCCCAACCTCAGCAGGATATTGCCGCTGGCTTCCACGCTGCGGCTCTGGTGCGTGTCGAGGGTACCGGAGAAGGCGAACTTACCGTCTGTGCGGGCCAGCAGCCAGACGGGTTCGTCGGCGGTAATCTCAATCCGAACCGTGGATTTGGGGTCGGCCGGCTTCAGTTTGGCGACGGGTTTTGACGGCTCGGGCGCGGCGGAAGGCGGCGCGCCGGAAGGATCCACAGCCGTCCGCGGTTCGGTCTTCCGCACGGCGGCTGCGCTCTGAGGAGCCGGACTAGTTTGGGCAGGGCCAGTTTGGGCAGGACTGTCGGCAGCGGTACTCTGGGGAACGGCATCGGCGGGCGTGCCCGTTGGTGTTGCCTGCGCAGGCGGTTCCTCCGGTGTGGACACAATGGGCGCAGTGGCGGGCGGTGGCGATACCACAGGCGACACACGTGCGGACTCAACCCACCGCGGACGCTGCATCCATGTATACACACCCGAGCAGATCAGCAGGACGACCACGAAGACGGCGGCTGCGGAGAGGGAACCCGACCACTGCGTGCGGCTTTCGCCGACGCTCTCCCACGCTTCCATTTTGGGGACGTGAAATTCAGAAGCGAAGGGTTTCGGCTTTTCGGCGAATTGCGGAACGACAGGCGGCGGTTCCAGAACGCGCTGCACCTGGTCGGCAAGATCCTCGTCATTAAGGTTCAGCAGACGGGCGTACTGCCGAACGAAACTCTTGGTGAAGACACCGCCGGGAAGTTTGTGGAACTGCTCGGTCTCGATGGCTTCGAGGAATCTGGGGGAGATTTTGAGTTCGCGGGCGATTTGATCGAGGCCGAGATTGCGCTTCAACCGCTCGGCGCGCAGAGTCTCGCCAACGGATGTCATACGGGGTTATGGCTCCCAATCCTCTAAACCTATCTTACTACAGGCGAATACGAAGGAGGAAGAATTGGGAGTAGCATTCAATAGCGATACAGCCAGCGAGCCTTCTCAATGACCTTGTCGGCATTGGGCAGGAAAGCGTCCTCTAGCGGAGGACTATAAGGGACCGGCGTGTCGGGCGCCGTTACCCGCACAATCGGCCCGTCCAGATATTCGAACACACTCTCCGTGATCGTGGCCGCCAGTTCTCCGGCCATGCCGCCGGTGCGCGTGTCTTCGTGCAGCAGCAGCACCTTCGACGTCTTTCTGGCGCTCTGGCAAACGGTCTCGCGATCAAGCGGCGCCAGCGTCCGCAAGTCCACCACTTCCACCTGCACGCCTTCTTCCGCCAGCTTATCGGCCGCTTCAATCGCCACCCACACCATGGCGCCATATGTCACGATGGTCAGGTCGCGGCCTTCGCGCACTACTTTGGCCTTGCCGATGGGCACCGTAAAGTCCTCCGCCGGCAAGTCCTCTTTGATGCGCCGGTAGAGGCCCTTGTGCTCGAAGAACAGCACCGGGTCGTTATCGCGGATGGCGGACTTGATCAGCCCCTTGGCATCGTAGGCCGTCGCCGGGCAGACTACTTTCAGACCGGGCGTGCGCACGAACCACATCTCGGGGTTCTGCGAGTGGAACGGACCGCCATGAATACCGCCGCCCGAGGGCGACCGCACCACCATCGGGACCGAAGCATTCCAGCGGTAGCGGCACTTGGCGGCGAAGTTCACAATCTGGTCGAAGCCGCAGGAAATGAAGTCGGCGAACTGCATCTCCGCCACCGGACGCAGCCCCATCAGGCCGGCGCCGATGGATGCGCCTACAATGGCCGCTTCTGAGATAGGCGTATCCACCACGCGGCGCTCACCAAAGTGCTCAATGAACCCGGCGGTAACTTTGAAGGCGCCGCCATAGACGCCGATGTCTTCTCCAATCAGGAAGACATTGGGGTCGCGCTCCATCTCTTCCCAGAGACCTTCCCGGATGGCTTCTAAGTAGGTGGTGGACATGGACTACTGGTTCTCGTAGACATCGTCCAGCAAAGTAGACGCGTCGGGATACGGGCTCTGTTCGGCCCATGCCACGGCGTCGTCCACCTCTTCAACCACGGCCGCGCGGGCCGCGTCGAGTTCCGCCTGATCGGCCCATCCCTCGGCTAGCATTCTGGCTTCCAGGCGCGTGATCGGGTCCAGTTTTCCCCACTCTTCGAACAGGCCCTTGGGAACATAGTGGGCTGCGTCGTGCGCTGAGTGGCCGGTCATGCGAAACGTTTTACACTCCAGAAGATATGGTCCCAGACCGGCGCGGCAGTGCCCCACGGCGCGCTGGGTGGCGTCATACACCGCCAGCGCGTCGTTGCCGTCCACAATTTCCGCGGGCATGTTGTACGCCGGGCCGCGGTCGGCCACGTTGGCGCATGCCATCTGCAGGTGGAGCGGAGTGGAGTATGCGTACTGGTTGTTGTTGCAGATGAAAACCACCGCCAGTTTCTGTACCGAGGCGAAGTTCACGCCTTCGTGCCAGTCCCCGCGGCTGGTGGCGCCATCGCCGAAATAGCTAAAGGCCACGCCGTTCTTGCCCTGGTATTTGAGCGCCAGCGCGGCGCCGGCGGCTACGGGTACGGTGGCAGCCAGGGCGCTGATGATGGATACCACGTTCACGCTCATATCGCCCATGTGCATGTTGCCATCCCGGCCGCGCGTGAGCCCGCCCATGCGGCCCATGTATTGCGCCAGAACACGCCGCGCCGAAACGCCGCGAATGAAGAAGACGGCCATATCGCGGTGCGAAGGAAACAGCACATCGCCGGGTTCGGCGACCAGGGCGCTTCCCACCGGAATAGCCTCCTGTCCCCGCCCCACATACACGCCTCCCAATATCTTGCCCTGACGATACAATTTGCGCTCAATGCGGTCTTCTACTTGCCGCATCAGCTCCATGTAATACAGGCATTTGCGAGCCAATTCGGCTCGCGGACCGGCGTGTTTCTCCGTCAGCGGAAGGGTAACCTCAGCCGCGCTCATGATTCCTCATTACCCGCTTCAATCAACCAGATTAAAACAACCGGGTTAAGATCAGCCAAGTTTAATTAACCAAGCTTAATCAACCAGGTCCAACGGGTAGTATAACGCCAATCACGAAGACCGGCCCGGTACCAATCCGGTCTACCGGGCGTTTCCGTTGGATGCGGTCTTGGTTGCGCGCGCCGATGTGTTGGTCCGGTCCACGGTGACCGAGAGCGCCATCGTAGCCCAACTGGTTCCGGCAGTGGAGATCCACTGGTCGGGACCATATGGGAATCCGCTTTCGAAGTAAGGCTGCACCCAGATGGAGCGAGATTTCACGTGCCAGGAGCCGTCGGCGGCCTGCGTGTTCAGAAGATACTTCACTCCCTTTGCGTAGACCGGATCGGCTGCCGGCATCCGGCCGGAGGCGTTGAGCGCGTAGAGCGCCTCACCAGTGGCGTATGCATCCGATCCCAGGGACGCCAACTGGCTCCAGCCTCCATCGGGACGCTGCACGGTGGCGAGCGCCTTGGCGGCAGCGGCGATCGATGCCGGTTTTGCGTTCGACCAGGCCAAAGCCATCAGGTGGAAAGCCCGGTCCTGCGTGTCGGTTGGACGGGCGGCCTCAAGCCATGCCGCTGCCCGCGCCAGCGCATTCTCGGTTTCGGCCTTCTCAGAGGGCAGCCCGTAGGTCTTGAGCGCAAAGACGGCCAGGGCGGCGGTCTGATAAATGCCGGTGTTCATCGGGGGACGGCGGCTTTCGAAAGCATCCCAATTGCCTGCGGGCGCCTGCATCAACTTGATGTAGCGCACGGCGGCATCGGTGTATTCGTCCCTCGGCACGCCGTTGTTTCCGAAATCGAACATTTCCCAACCAATGCTCACTACGCTGGGCACCGTTAGGTCCATGATGCGCTCCGGATTCAGCGTGTGCATGCTTTGCGGAAGCTGCGGGATCTCCTTGGGTGCGGGGAGCCCGCGGTCGCGGGCGATGGCCGCGGCAGCCGAGGGCAGGTCCTGAGCATGACATGAGTTGCAGCCGCTAATGCGAATGAAGTTATGGCTCTGCTTTTCGAGCAGCGCAAGGGCGGGCCCGACGGCGGCGGCAATGGACCTATCCGTTGCACCGTGAGCGGCCGGCGCAGTGGCCAACCGTTTCCGCTCTTCCTCCGGTACGCCGAGCAAGCGGGCCACTTCGCTGTCGCCACGCTTGGCGGCAAGCTCGCGGGCGGTCTCGCCGTCGCCTTTGACAGTGGTGTCGGCGCCCTTGGCAAGAAGCATCTTCACAATGCCGGCCGGCATGGCGTCCGCCCCGGCGGCGTAGAGCAAGGGCGAGTAGCCGCGAATATCCTGGACGTTAACCGTAGCGCCGCGATCGAGCAGCAATTTCACGGTCTCTTCGTTGCCGGCGGTGGCTGCGTCGGCGAGCGCGCTTTCGTTGCGCTTGGTTCTGAGATTCGGGTCGGCGCCCTTTTCGAGGAGCATGGCAACCGCCTGGGGCCTGCCGGTCTGCGCGGCGGCCATGATCGCGGTTGCGCCCGCGGCATTGGTGGCGTTCACGTCGGCCTTGCGATCGATGAGGAGGCGCGCCGCTTCGAGGTTCCCCCTTGCGGCGGCCATGAGGGGCGTCATACCGACCAGGGTTTTGGCATTCGGATCCGCGCCTTTATCGAGCAGAAGGCGGAGGACCGGAACGGCGTTCGCCATAGTCGCGGCCTGGTAGACCGGAGTGCGGCCATCAATGGCTTTGGCATTGACATTGGCGCCGTGGTCAAGCAGCAGGCGAACCTTGGCCTCGTCGTGCAGGGCCCAGAAAAGCGGCGTGGATTTCCGCTTGTTGGCGGCATTCGCGTCGGCTCCGTGTTCAAGGAGCAGCTTCATTGTCGCCAGGCTGCCAAAGCCCGCTGCATGATGGAGCGGCGTGGCGCCGGCTCGATCGCGCGCACTGACCAGTTCGGGGCTGGCGGCGACCAACTTCCCGACGGCTTTAGTGTCGCCGGAGCGGACGGCCGTGATAAACGCGGCAACCTTGGGATCGACGGGTTGCGGCGGTGCTTCCTGGATTTGAGTGCGGAACTCGGCGCCCTGGTCGATCCAGGCGCGGAGAATGCCGATCTCTTCGTCGGAAATAGGGCCGCTCGGAGGCATTTGCAAACCGCCGTCGCCATCCACCAGCCGGCGGATGAGTTTGCTTTCGGCACTGTTGCCCGGGTTGATAACCGGGCCATAGTCGCCGCCGCGGAGAGCGTTCTGGCGCTTGTCCAGGCGCAGCCCGGACTGCTGGGCATCTTCGCCGTGGCAGGAATAGCATTTCTGCGAGAGGATCGCCTCGACGTCCTTTTCGAAGTCGATCTTCCGGTTGGCGGGCGGTGGCAGCTTAGTCCCGGCGAAAGCCACGGACAGAGTGATAAGCAGAAGGGTTACGCGCAATTCAGCCTCCAGTGGGTTGGCACCCTAGGTGTGGGGAGAATATCACAGATTCCAATGAAAGTACATCCCCCGAATTCTGCCACTTAAAATATGACCATGAGGCTATCGGTTGGGCCATTTAGGAATATGACCGAAAGCGCGAGTGCATTATGGCCATTTTTGGCCCAAGGATGGACATGCACTCACGGGAGCAATACCTCGAACGTGTTCGGGACGAATACCGGAACGCGGATAAGAAGACCAAGACCCGGCTGTTGAATGAAGCGCGTAAGCGCACGCGGCTGAATCGGAAAGTGCTGATCGGCAAGCTGGCTCATCCAGCCACCATCCGCCAGAAGAAGAAACGAGGACCACGCAAGCGGGTCTACGCCAGAGATGTACAGGCGGCATTGATTCAGGTCTGGGAGTTGTTCGATTACCCCTGTGGACAGCGCCTGGCGCCAGGACTGCGAAAAGAAGTCGCGCGGTTGCGCCGAGCCCAGGAACTAATTTGCAGCGATGCGGTGGCAGCTAAGTTGGAAGCGATCTCGCCGCGTAGCATCGACCGGCTGTTGGATCGAGAAAAGGATTTGCGCCACCTGCGCCAAAACCGGAATCCGAGTGTGCATCCGCTGCTCTACCAAAAGGTGCCGGTGAAAGTGGCTTCGGAGTGGGATACCACGGAACTGGGCAATCTGCAATTGGATTATGTGTTCCATTGCGGCCGCTCGACGGCGGGTGAGTATGTGCATACGCTCTCAGCAGCGGATATTGCCAGCGGGTGGTGGGAAGGGGAGGCGATCATGGGGCGATCCCAGGCGGCCACGAAAGCGGGGATGGAAAATATCCGGCAACAGGTGCCGTTTCGGATCCGGGAGATCCATCCGGACAATGACAGCGGCATGATCAACGACCTGCTGTGGGGGTACTGCCAGGATGCCAAGATCAAGATGTCGCGTTCGCGGCCGTACCAAAAGAACGACAACTGCTGGGTGGAGCAGCGGAACTGGACGCATGTCCGGAAGGTGGCGGGGTACCGGCGTCTGGACACGGCCGGCGAATTGGCGATCCTGCGTGAGTTGTATCAGTCGGTGAGATGGTACAAGAACTTCTTCCAGCCGACGATCAAGCTGGTGGAAAAGATCCGGGTGGGGGGCAAGATCCATCGCACATATGACGAACCGCGAACCCCCTACCAGCGGGTGATGGAGTCGGGGCAGATCTCACAGGCGGCGCGGAAGCGTCTCGAAGCCCAGTACGAATCACTGAATGTGGCGGCGCTCCACAGACGCATTGAGGAGTTAAGAAATCGGCTGTTCGCGGCGACCGAGGCAAAAAACTCGCCGGAGCCGGCACGAGCCAGGCGCCGGGGTCGCGGCATCCATGTGGTCGGAGTTGCGCCACGGTCGGCGCAGCGGAGGAGGCAGACGGACAGTCAATAAGGAAGCCGGGCAAAAGTGGCCCGGCGACTTCGCGTTTATTTATCCAAGGCCTCCGCTCCGAGACTCCACCAAAGAAATGTGGGCGAAGCAAACCACAAAAACCAAACCCTCTGACAGCGATAGCCATCAGAGGGTTCAGTGCCGATTTCTTCGGAGCCAGCCCCGTCGCATCGGCCTCGGATCTCCGCTCGGGCGCGGATCGACTTCACCTTACGACAACGAGAAAAGGACTCGCGCGTCTGGTCATGTTCTTAAATGACCCAGCCGACACCCATTTCGGTCATGTAGATAAATGGCTTGACAGGTCCCCTTGCGACATTCCCGCGACATCCCCCGACCGGCATTCTGCATTAGCAGACTTCTAATTCGTAGCGTTGCGATTGGTTCTATCCAGCCACAAACGGTCTATGTTCCACCAGACCTGCGGCCGCAGGACGGCCGGCGAGACGTTTCTCAACTGATGTGAAACCGCCATGAGAGCATTCTTGTTCACCAGGTACAGAAATGGCGCCTCATCCGAAACCACCTGCTGCACGCGATCGAACAGCGGCTTCCGGCGATTGGCATCCACCGTCGAAGCCTGTTTCCGCATGAGCCGGTCAATCTCGGCCTCCCACGGCGTTTCCGGGCTCTTCTGGTTCGGATTCCATTGATGATTTGACGAAGAGCTCATCCAGACGTTCATTTGTCCGTTGGGGTCAAGATCCACGTTGATCATGCCCAGCAGACAGGATTCGTATTGCGACGATTTGCCGATACGTTCCATCAGCGAAGGAAAGTCCAAAGTCACGATGTTCAGGCGGATTCCCAAAACCGCCAGATCCTGTTGGATCATGGCCGCAATGCGCTCACGGGAACGGTTGCCGGAGTTGGTGATTACCGAGAATTCAACCGCGTGGCCCTGGCTATCGCGCAGCACGCGGCCGTCGCTCCGGAAGCCATCGGCCGCCAGAAGACGGCGCGCCCAGTCTAAATCGAAGGCATGCGGCTTCAGGCTTTGATTGAACCAGAAGAGATTGGCCTCGGAAAAAGGACCGACCCCGGGCTGCGCGTGCCCATGGTAAACCACGCGGCTAAGATCGTCGCGATGGATCGCATGCGAAATCGCGAGCCGGAAGTTGCGCGAGCGGAACCAGCTCTTGCGGTAAGCCGGAATTGGCGCGGAGGCATTCATGTTGAACCACATGCTCTCCCCTTCCAGGGTGGGGCCGGCGTCCTTCACGCTGGTGCGATCTTCCGCCGCAATCTGCGCAAACTGGTCGGGGTCGAGAGACGAGATGAGGTCTACCTGGCCGCGGCGGAATCGAAGCAGTTCGAGTTCGCGGTTCTGCTGGATCTCAAGGCGAACCGCATCCAGATAGGGCAACCGCCGCCCCTGGTCCGTCTTCCAATAATTGGGATTCCGCGAAAGCAGAATGAAGGAGCCGGGTTTCTGCTCGGCGATCCGGAACGGCCCCAGGACCGCTCGCTCTTTCAAGGGCGAGTTCCGCGACATGATCGCCACCTGGTCGAAGATCCTGGCAACTCCACCGATGGGCTCCGGGAAGACGATGGCGATTTGATACTTGCCTCTCACAACCGTCTGCACGGTCCCGTTGCCCACGCGGAAGGAATCACCGGTCGGCGAGTGCAGGTTCGGATCCATCAGCACCTGCATCGTATAAGCCACATCGTCGGCGGAAAAGGGCGTGCCGTCGGAAAATGACAGGCCCTCGCGCAGTTTAAATACGATGCTCCTGCCGCCATTTTCGATTTTCCATGACGTTGCCATCTCCGGTTCCAACTGCTGGTTGGCGCGGTTCACGCGCAACAGGACCCCGCCTGTCAGGTAGCGGATGGTTTCGGACGCGTCATCGTCCACCAGGGCCGGATGCAAGGTCCGTGGTTCACTGTGGAGACAGAATCGCAGTTCGCCTCCCCACTGCGCGTGAAGGCCGGCCGAGCCCAGCACGGCAAATAGAAGCAGGCGAATGAGTTTCATGGGTCGCTAAATCCTCGCGGCTGTAAATGCAGCTTGTTGGCCAACGCCAACCTGTTCATATACAAGCGCGAAAGGCGCCCTTGCCCGGGACAGTTTGTCCCCTTGGGACTTGTTGTCCCTGCCTTGTCCTATTGGCTCATCCGTGTTGGCTTGTCCGTACGGGTCTAGCGTTCTCCCAGACGCTGCAGCGCTCCGGCCGCCAGGCGGGCCATTTCCGGGTCGCTGCTTTTGGCAGCTTCCCGCAGCTGCTGCACTGCTCCGGCGGTGTCGTGCTGCGCCACCAGAACGGAAGCCAGGTCCAGTCGTGCCCGCGCGAAATCCGGGCGCAGCCGCAGCGCTTCCCGATACTCTTTGGCCGCTTCCGGCAATTGCCCCTTTCGCGCCAAAAGACCGCCCAACAAGACGTGAGGCTCCGCCAGCTTGGGGTCGGCCCGCGCGGACGCTTCGGCGGATTCCTGCGCGCGCTCGAACTGGCTCGCGCTCGAAAGCGTCAAGGCGTAATCATAAAGATACGGTGCAAAGTTGGGCCGGTGGCGAATTGCCTTTTCGAAATTGTAGAAAGCCTCGGGAAACTGGCGCTTTTCTGCCATCGCCCGGCCGGCCAGATCCCAGGCGGCCGCATCGTAAGGGTCAATCCGTAGGGCTTCCCGCAACGCCGCTTCGGCACCGTCCCTCTGCCCGGTAGCGGCCTGAATCCCGGCCAGGGTTGTGTACTCTCCGAGCAAATCCGGATCGAGCGCAATCGCCTTTTGGATTTTTTCCATGGCTTCGCCGGTGCGCCCCAATGCCAGGGCCAGTCCACCGAATTGGTACCAGGATGCGGCGTCGGAAGGCGCAATTTGAACGGCCCGCTGCAGTACCTCAGCACTGCGGGAAGCCTGCCCGGCGGCTCTCAATCCTTTGGCCAGCGATTGCAGCCCCCGAACCGCTTGTGGCTTCAATTGGACCGCGTGTTCATAAGCGGTGACTGCCTTGGCCGGTTCTCCGCCGGCTAGCCATGCATCGCCAAGCTGGATATACCACTCGGCTTCGCGCGGTTGTTGCAAGGCCACCAGGCGGGCCAATTCGGCCACACCCGCGCGTAGATTGTTCTTCATCAGCACCTGCGCCAGCGCCCGGTAGAGAGCGTCTGGGCCGGCTCGAGGCAGCGCCGCTGGGTAAGTCGCTGGGTAATAGGGAACCACCTCGCCGTGATACTCCTCGGCCTCGGTGGGGTGACGTTCGGCCAGTTCGCCCAGCAGATCGCGGGACGGCGGCCGCCGCTGAATCAGGTGGTCCGTCATGACGACGTGCACAACGTCCCCGGTCCTGCGCTTCGGCATGTGGCAGGTGACACATTCAGTCGCGACAGGATGCCGACCGTTCGAAACCAGGCCATCGAAAGCTGCGGTGTGGCACTGGCGGCAAGCTTCCGAATAATGGCGCACGGCTTCGTCTCCGCGCAGGGTCCGGTGAGGATCATGGCAGGTATCGCAGCTCAAGGCATCCTTGCTTTCAAGAAAACAACGCGATTGCCGGAGCCGGTACGCGGAGCTGCCCACGATCTCAAACTTGTCGTCGAGCTTGTCGTCGTGTTGAGCTCTGGGTGCATGATCGAAAGCCAGTTCGAAACCGCCCAGCGGCTCGCCGGCCGTAAATGAAAATGGCCCGCGATTGAAGCGCCGGATCAGGGCAGGAATCGCCGTGCTGGTCGGCTCCAGGTGACATTGCATGCAGAGATCCATCCGCAGCTTCGGACTCAGCCGGGATGGATTCACGATGCTCGCGCGAATCTGTTCGCGGTTGGCGCCCGCGGCTTGCACGGTGCGAACGTGACTGCCGCCCGGGCCATGACACCGCTGGCAGTCAATGCCTTGGGGAAGGTCGCCGCTAAAGACAGGCTCGCTGCCCGGAGCATCGTGCCCGGCGGGAATGGCGGGATATCCATCATGGCAAAAAACGCATTCATAGGAGACTAGCCGGCGGGTGGCCGGATGTGGCGAATCGAATCCCGGGCTCATCCCCCAATAGCCGCCCTTTTCCGAATACCAGCCCAGCGGCAGCTCAATCAGTGTTCCGCGCGGCGTGCGATGGAGATAGGAGCGGGCGTGGTTGCCTGAACCCAGCACGTAGTCGATTTTGGATTCCTCTACGTTGGTTGGGCTTCCATCGAAACCGATTTGCCAGCGCCGCTGGTAGTAAGCGCCGTCGCGAACCACCATCGAGTAATGCGTATCCGATAGAGGATGGTAAAACTCGTTCTTCCCGGTGTAGTCTTCCAGCGTGTTGGCAGGTGCGGGGCGAAAGAAAGACCGTCCCATTCCGGTGTGAAGATGGTCTTGGGCGATCTGGCTATGGCAACCCGCGCAGACCCGTGCATCGACATAATTATTAGGGGGAGCACTAAGAGTTGTCTCTCGCCAAAGCGCAAAGAACGCTAAGAAAACTAAGAGGGTCTTCTTGGCGGCCTTTGCGTCTTGGCGAGACAATCTGTTTTTACGGCTCCCTGACGGTCGCGGCTCTGTAACGCACTCAGTATACCGGGCCGCGCACGTCAGGAAGCGGTATCAGAACAGGATTCGGAAGCCGAACCGGAAGTACCTCTGATCCAGCACCCGGCCCAGCGGGGCCGTGGAGGTGATCTGGCTAAATCCGCCGAGACTCTTGACCGTACCATCCGGATTCAGCGACATGTTCGACACGTTCGTGCCGCTGGGGTTCGCAAAGTGCGGCGTGTTGGTAACATTCATGGCCTCGGCGCGGAGCTGGACTTTGAAACGTTCCGTTACCCTGAATGTACGGAAGATACTCATATCCAGGTTGGTGTTGCCGGGCCCGCGAAGTTGATTAAATCCCGACGTGCCGAAGCGGGCGCCGGTCACAGGCGCATAGGCCAGCGGATCGAAGTACCCCTGGCGCCCAGCCGCTGCCGACGTATGGCCACGTTCGGCTTGATCAGGTCCGCGACCTGAGAGTTACCGGGGCAATTGCACGAAGAGGCGGCAGCGCTGACAGTGAAGGGCGCCCCGGAGTAGCGATTGAAAATCCCGTTCAGGCTCCATCCACCAAGTACCGCGGCCCCTACACCTTGAGTCACCATGGTTTTGCCTTTGCCGAATGGCAATTCATACGCCGCGCTGACCACGACATGGTGCGTGCGGTCCGCTCCCGTTGTGTAGTAATCCCTATTGATGTACTGGGGGATCAGAATCGAAGTGGCCATTCCGATGTCCTTCGAATACGTGTAGGCAGCCTGAAATGACAGGCCCCTGGAAAAACGTTTGTTGAGCGTCGCCTGGAGCGAGTTGTATTTATCGGCGCCCCACGGAAGGAGGGCCGTAATGCCGGCCGAGTAATCGGGGATAAAGGCCAAAGGCTGGCTGGCTGCGCCGCCGCCCAGTTGACCGTAGTTTTGGTTTACCGCAACCTGCAGGTGCACCGCATGCATCCCGACATAACCAATTGACCCGAGCAGATTGCCGGGGAGTTCTCTTTGCACCGTGAAGTTGTACGACTGGAAATAGCCGCGGATGTAATTCTTGTTGGTATTAACGCCCGTCAGGTTTCCCGTATTGGGCAGAAGCGGGTAAACGCTGTTGGTGCCGGGCGCCGCGACAATTTGCGGGAGACCCGTACGCAGTTGACCCACATAGCTATACGGGGTTGTGGGCGATCTCGTCGAGTTGGACCTCGCCGGGATAGGCTTGCATCGACGTCATCCCCATATTCTCCTGGTACGGAGACAGGGAATATCCCGTGCGGATCACTAATTTCTCGGTCGGGCCGGTAGGCGATCCCGATGCTGGGCGCGAACAACTTTTTCGAAACGTTGATGCCGCAGTTCGACGGAATCCCGCCCGCGCCGCACACGGACACAGTGCCTGCCTGCATGTTCAAAAAGTAGAGGCCATTGCCCGTGCTACCCAGACCGCCCGGCGCTACGGAGTTGGGCTGGTTCATCACCGCATCCCTTGTGGGAACAGGGTAGTACTCCCAACGAACACCGTAGTTCACCGTCAGTTTCGGGTTCACGTGCCACTGATCGCGCGCGTAGAGGGCGAATTCCCACGTCCTCATCGTCAGGTAGGGCTGCAGAACCTGCAGCCAGTTGGTTCCCTCATAGAAGTCGCCTAACAGGAAGTCGCTCAATGCATTGTAGGGGTTCGCCCCGGGGCCGCCGTTCAGAATGGTCGCGGCGCCGTTAAAGGTGAATGTGTTGTTTCTGTCTTCGATGTGTCGCGGGTGTTGGAAGTTCACGTCAGCACCGAACCGAATCGTATGTGATCCCTTGACTTTGGTCGCGTTGGCCGTGTACTCGTAGATCGGCTGGATATATTCCAGCGCCGGATACGACGCGCCCATGGTGTTGAAATTGCTGATGGCGAAATTCGGAACGCCGCCGGTCCAGGGGAGAGGTCCGTTGTTGGTGCCGGGAATTCCCAGCACGTCCAAGCCGTACCTGGTATTGGTCAGGTTTGGAAAAAGCAGTTGATGCGAACTCGTTTTTCCCCAGGCCGCGTCGACAACGAACGTAGGACTGATCACGTAACTTCCGGACGCGGAAACCGCCAGCCCGGAGCCGTGCTGCAGGTAGTTTCCAGCGCCGGACTGGCCAAAACCCCCAGAGCCGCCCAGAACCTCGCCGTAGAAGGGTGTCTGAAAGTTATAATACGGCTGGTAGCCAAACCGTCCGGAGAGCCGCAGCTTACTGGTAGCGTTGTAATCCAGCTTGGTATCGATCTTGTGCAGGTTATAGACAGTCTGCCGGTTCGTGTAGTAGTTGTTCACTACGGCCGCGCCCCCATAGTTTGTCTGCGGGATATTCGGAATAATCTTCAACACCACCGGGTCAATCCGGCTGGTGGGAATAATGTTGCCGGGGAACGGCATTTTGCCTGTGCCATCGGGTCTCCCCGTATCGGGATCGTAAATGGGAGTGGCTGAGCCGCTCATATCGCCCCCGAGCTGCGCGTGATTGGGGAACGAAAGGAGCGCCGAATCCGCCGAGTGATTGAAATCGCCTTCGTAACTTCCGAAGTAGAACAGCTTGTTCCTGAGAATGTGTCCGCCCGCAAAACCGCCCAGGTTGTTATCCACCAGGTGAGGGGGTTTTGATATGCCCGACGCGTTCGCGAAGAAGTTGTTGGCCTCAAATGCGGAGTTGCTGTTGTATTCGTACGCTCCTCCGTGAGTCGAATTAGAGCCGCTCTTCAGCATCACGTTCACGGACGCGCCACCGGCAATTCCCTGTTCGGCATCGGCGGCGTTGGTCGCGACATTGACGTTCTGGATGGCCTCCACCGAAGGCACGTAAGACTGATAGCTCCTGACCCAGGTATTCATGGAATTGATGCCATCGATACGGACCGTCGGCGCGGTAGTACCGGAGCCATTGAACGCGAACGTCATGGACTTCGAAGGATTATTGGTGCCGCCGCTGAGTTGCCCGCCGGGCGGCACTACGCCGGGAACCAACTGCAGCAGCCCCGAGTAAGTCCGGGTCGCCTGGGGCAGTTCTAACAAAGCATTGCTGGTAATCTCGGCGTGGACATCCGCGCGCTCCGTCTGGAGTTCGGCGGCGACTGTGGTGGTCACCTCGACCCTCTCCGTCAGAGCGCCCACCTGCAGTTGCGCATCCACGCGAACCACGTTGTTCTGGTTAACGATGATGTCCGAGGCCGCAAAGGTGCGAAATCCTGCGTGTGTCACCTCAACCCGGTACGTACCCGGTATCACCGTGGAGATCGTGTAGGCGCCAGCCGCGTCAGTCTCGACGCTACGAGTATCGTTAGTCGTAGTTAGGGTGATTTTGACGCTCGAGCCGGACGATGCCCCCACCCGTTGCGTCGGTCACGTTGCCGACAATCGAGCCAAAGGCCACCTGCGCTCTAGCCGGTTGGCTGAACAGTGCCAGAAGACAAACCAGGGCCAACACTCCTAAAAACCGAAGCCGCCCCTTACAAATCAAAAGCTCTCTAACCCGTTGCGAAGTGGAACGTTTCGTCATGGAATCTCCTTCCCACGGTTTTCGCGTTGCCAGGGATTATATGCCCTGAAAACAGGAGTGTCAATTGATATTCCAGTTCTTGGGCGGCGATTCGTCAATAATTTACCGGTATCGGGGCCGATCCGAGCCACGCACGTCAGCGAATTGGTGGGGCAGGCATTCAGCCCAATGTCACTTAGTTTTCGGTAGCGCTGGCAATCTTGTTGCCGGTGCTTGCCGGATGCCGAATAACCCACCGGCAACAAGATTGCCGGCGCTACCGGGAAAGCTCGTTACTGATTCACTTGGTATTCGGTGTGAGTGTCGTCCCGCAATCTGTGCAGAGTGTCCGAGTTTGGGAGAACTATGCGGCATTCGGCATTCAGCCTGCCACGGCTTTTCCAAGTGCTGCTAGAGCGCCGCGATCTGTCTGTAAATCGGCTGCAACGCCGTATACAGCGACTGATAAACGCGGTGCGCCTTTCCATAAAACACCGCATCCGCGGCCGGCGAAACCGATTCCGTCTCATGAATGGCAGCGCGGCACACTTCCGGCACGGAGCCGTATTCGGTCCCCGCCAGCGCCAGCAGCGCCGCCCCGTAGGCCGAGCCTTCCTGGGTTTCAAGCGTCACCACGCGCTTGTTTAAAATCTCCGCCAGCAACCCGCGCCAGAAAGCGCTCCTGGCTCCGCCGCCGGACGCGCGCACCGAGTTCACCGTCACTCCCAGGCCCTCGATGATGTCCAGGCAGTCGCGTTGGCTGTAGGAAACGCCTTCGATCAACGCGCGCACCAGGTCGGCTCGCGTATGCCTGTTAGTCAGTCCAATCCAGCCGCCGCGCGCCATGGCATCCAGGTGCGGTGTCCGCTCGCCCATCAGATACGGCAGCCAGAAAAGCCCCTGTGCGCCCGCCGGCGATTGAGCCGCCTCCGCTGTTAGCGCGTCGTAATCCGTCCCCGGGGCAAGCTGGTTGCGGAACCACTGCAAGCTCAGCCCCGCGCCCTGGGTCACTCCCATCACGTGCCACTTGTCCCTCACGGCATGGCAGAATGTGTGGACCCGGCCCGCCGGATCGTACGCCACCTTCGCCATATGGGCGAACACAACGCCTGAGGTGCCCAGCGTGCACGACACGATTCCCTCTTCTACAATGCCGTTGCCCACCGCGCTCGCCGCCTGGTCCCCGCCGCCGCCCACCACCGGCGTCCCAGCCTTCAGGCCCGTGAGTTCCGCCGCCTCTGCCGTGAGGCTGCCGGTGATATCGCTCGATTCGTAGCACTTCGGCAGAATCGCGCGGTCCAGATCGAGGCCGTCCATCATTTCGTATGACCACCGCCGGTTCACCACGTCGAAAACCGCCGTGCCCGAGGCATCGGAAACCTCCGACGCGAATTCGCCCGTCAGGCGAAACCGCACGTAATCTTTCGGCAGCAGCATCTTGCGCACACGGTCGAAATTCCGCGGCTCATTGTCCCGAACCCACAGCAGTTTGGGCAGCGTGAAGCCCGTGAGCACGGGATTGGCGGTGTATTTCAGAACGTTCTCGCGGCCTATTTTCGCGTTCACGAAATCCACCTGCGCCTGGCTGCGCTGGTCGCACCAGATCAGCGAAGGCCGAATCACGCCGTTCGCGCCATTGAGGATCACCAGCCCATGCATCTGCCCGGAGAGCCCGATTCCGCGCACGTCCCGGCCCGCTGCCCCCGCCTTGGCCAGCACGCCGCGGATGGCTTCCACCACCGCGTCCCACCAGTTCTCCGGACGCTGCTCAGCCCACAGCGGCCGCTCCATGTGCATGTCCTCATGCGGCGCCGTGTAGCCCGCGCGCACCGCGCCGCGCTCGTCTACCAGGAGCGCGCGCGAGCCCCCGGTGCCGACATCTACACCCAGCCACATAGACAACTATGTTGCCACAGCAGTATCCCGTTCCCGAAGATCCGGTTCCCAAAACCGGACGGTCAGTCATGGTGCATATTGGGCATATGTAGCATTTGCAAACAGTTGCACTCGCAGCGCGCAGGCAGGAAACGTGCCGTACGGAATGCATGCTGCATGACCTTCGATATGCCTTGCGCACCCTCCGCCGAAGCCCCGGGTTCGCTCTGGTGGCAATTCTTTCGCTGGCCATGGGCATTGGCGCCAACTCGGCCATCTTCAGCCTCGCGAATAGCCTTCTTCTCCGCCCCATGTCTGTGCCCCAGCCTTCGCAAATCATCGCGGTTCAGTCGCAATTGCGCGGCGAGTCGGCCGGCGGCCTCTTCCAGTATTCCGGGCTGTCGCATCCGGATTTCATGGATCTGCGTTCCCGCAACAAATCCTTTGCGGGCTTGACGGCATCCCGATATTCGCCGTTCGGATTCACCATCGATAAGAGCGCACTGCCGCAGATGAAGTTCGGTGAGTTGGTGACCGGGGATTACTTTCGCGTGCTGGGCGTGCAACCGGAACTTGGCCGCGGTTTCCGGCCCGAAGAAGACGACGTGCCTGGGCGTGACGCAGTGGTTGTCCTGGGCCACGAACTCTGGAAGACTGAATTCGGCTCCAGCCCCGACGTCGTCGGGAAGAACATTTTCCTCAATAGCATCGCTTTCACCGTGGTTGGAGTGGCACCGGAATCCTTTACCGGCTCCCAAGGGATGATCCGTTCCGCGCTCTACGTCCCGCTGGCGATGGGACCTCGGCTGGCCGGCGATTCGCCGAGGGATTTGCTGACTGACCGCGGAGATCGCAGCATGACCGTGTATGGGCGGTTGAAGCCGCACGTGAGCCTGGCCCAAGCTGCGGCCGAGGCGGGAGTGATCGCCCAACAACTCGCCCAGGCATACCCGGCCACCAATCGAAGCTGCTCCCTGATAGTGGACACGGATCTGCAGGCGCGGCTGAAAGCTAATCCCTTCGACCTTACTCTGGTGGCGTTATTGCTGATGATGGGCGCGCTGGTCCTGCTGATCGCTTGCGCCAACGTGATGAACCTGATGCTGAGCCGCGCGCGGTCGCGGTCGCGCGAGATTGCCGTGCGGCTGGCGATCGGTGCCGGGCGGGGCCGTCTGATCCGCCAACTGTTGACTGAGAGCCTGGTGATCGCGGGGATCGGCGGCGCGCTCGGTCTGTTTGTAGCGGAAGCCGGAGCCGATCTGTTTTCCCAGATCCGCGTCCCCATCGATATTCCCATCGTATTCGATATCCGGGTGGACCCGCAGGTGCTCCTCTTCACCCTGTTGGTTTCGGTTGCCAGCGCGCTTTTGTTTGGCTTGGCGCCCGCCTTCCAAAGTACCCGGCCGGACCTGGTGCCGGCGTTGAAGTCCGGAAGATCCGATGGCGGTAAGCGCCGGCGATTCCTGGGCAGGAATACACTGGTGATTGCACAGGTGGCGGGCGCGCTCCTGCTTCTGGTTTTTGCAACTCAGGTTTTCCGCGGCGCCTCCATTCTTCTGGCGTCACCCGCCGGTTTCCGGACCAACCATCTTCTCACCGCAAGTCTGAACCCGATGCTGGCGCGATACACGCCGGACCAGACGCAGGATTTCTATAAGCGGCTGCTCGAAAGGGCGCGAGTTCTGACCGGTGTAGAGTCCGCCGCTCTGGCGCAAGCCGTGCCATTGGTCCCGGGAGGCGTCGTTAGTCGTGTGTTCCCGGAAGGCGTTCAATTGCCGCCCGGAACAGAGGCCATCAGCGTTGTCTCGAACACGGTGAGCGAAAGTTACTTTGGCGTAGTCGACGTGCCCATCCTTCAGGGCCGGGAATTCCAGGTGACGGACCGGGCCGATTCGCAGCGCGTGGCGATTGTGAATGAACAATTCGCGCGCAAGTATTATCCCAACCAGAGCGCCATCGGCAAAAGGTTCCGGCTCAATAACGCTGCGGGCGCGCCGGTTGAGATCGTTGGCGTGGCCAGGCGGAGCAAGTACTTTTTCATGGTTGAACCGCCCTTCGACTATATGTACCTGCCGCTGTCCCAGAACCGGCAAACGGGAATGACCATCCTGCTACATACGGTGGGGCCTTCAGCCTCGGTGGCCGAACCGCTGCGCGACGCCGTGCGCTCGCTCGATGCCGGCCAGCCGGTGTTCGGCGTTCGCACCATGGAAGAAATCTTCGACCAGCGGGCCAACCAGACCCTCGCCATCCTGACTGAAGCTATGGCAGGAATGGGATTGCTCGGGCTGGTCCTGGCAATGGTCGGGCTCTACGGTCTGATGTCGTATTCGGTAAGCCTGCGATCGCGCGAGATGGGAATCCGCCTGGCGATCGGAGCCGACCGTGCGGGTGTGCTGGGCATGATACTGAAGCAGGGAATGACGCTGGCCGGCGCCGGTGTCGTCATGGGTTTACTGCTTTGCCTGGCGGCGAGCAGGGCGGTGACGGCGGCGCTCGGCGTGCCGGCTTTCAATCTGGGGCTGGTCGCTGTGGTTGCAGCGGCCCTCGTGGCCGCGGCGGCACTCGGCACCTATGCCCCGGCGAGGCGCGCATCGCTACTGGATCCAAACACGGTTCTGCGCCAGGAATAAGAACCAGGGTGAGTTGGGGCAGTAAACCACCCGGAGATCTGTTACACCGAATACCAAGCGAACCAGTAACGAGCTTTCCCGGTAGCGCCGGCAATCTTGTTGCCGGTGGGTTATTCGGCATCCGGCAACCACCGGCAACAAGATTGCCGGCGCTACCGAAAACTACTATTTCTTCTTGGCCTGATCGTTCCTGATTTGGTCCGTGGCCATTTTTTTCGCTACGTCGAGCGCTTCACCCGCGGGAACTTTCACGTCCGGCTCCACGCCGGTTCCCTCCCAATTCGTCTTGGAGACGGGGTTCACCGCGCGCGCAAATGGCACCCCGATCATAAAGTGATCGTCAATCCGATGCCCGGCTACCGGGTGTGCGCCGCCGCCGGTGGTCTCCCCGACAATCGTCGCCCGCTTCAGGTTCTTGAGGTTGTAGGTGAATTCCTCGGCGCCCGAAAATGTCCGCTTCGAGGTCAGCACAAACACCGGCTTGCCAGTAAGCCTCTTGCCGGGCACGTAAGATAAGGTCCAGTACTGCGTCGTGGCATCCTCTTTGCGATTGTACAGGTCGTTCAGGTGGGTGCTCTCGCCGAACAGGTAAGTGGAAATGAAGGCCACCATCTTGGGATCGCCGCCGCCGTTCTCGCGCAGATCGAAAATGATGGCATCTGCGTTTCCCAGGAAATTCATGGCGGCTGTGGCCGTAGGACCGCACACCGCCGGATCGGGGAAGGCATTGAATTTCAGATAGCCGATGTTTGGCGGCAGGCGCTCCGCCTTCTCAAAGAAGCAGTTGTTACGTTCCATCTGAGTCCGCATGCGCGCTTCGGCTTCCGGATTCGGCGCGGGCTCCCCCTTCGGCAGCACCGATGGAATAAAGTTCACGCGCAGGTGCTTATCGTGGCTGATTTCCTGCAGATGATTGGTGAGCATGGCGGCGAAGGCTTCCCCATCGTTGGCCGCATCATACTCGCCCTTCTTCCTCCGCGCCTGCAGCGCCTCTTCCATCTTCTTTGCGGTCTCCGGGAAGACATAGAACTCGTTCAGGTTGGCAATCGCTCCGTCGATCACGCGGTCCCGTGTCGCAGCGTCGATTTTCGGATTCATATCGGCCGCGGTCATGCCCGGAGGGATGGCGCGCAGGCTGAAGCTCACAACTTCGGCCGGATCTGCGTCCTTCACTTCGATCTTCCCTACCGCGGTGGTGGAGCTTGCCTTTTCCCGGACGCGGAACTCCACGTGCAAACGGTCGTTCTTATCGACGCCCAGTAATTCAAACCCTCCAGTCTGCTCGCGGAAGCCCACGGTTGCATCCACCGGTTTTGTGGGCTCGTACCGGGTGAGATACGCCTGGATGCGCGCGCGGTCGCCGCTGTTGAAAGCGTCGAACCAGGCTTGCAGGGTATGGCCGGCGGGCGTGTCGGGGATAGCAGGAGCCTGAGACCAGGCGAAGCCTGCGCTAAGTAACCAAATCGGCAGGAGTCGGAGTCGCATAATGCCTCAAACTGTATCCGAGTCTGAGTGAGCTTTCAAGAGTGGCTTTAGGACCCCACTGTGACGTATCGGGCCCATCCCGCAAACAGGGTCCCGACCGAACTGGACATCCGCGCACCCGACGTCGCAACATAGAGGATGCTCGACGGCCAATGACTATGCCCGTACTTATTCCCATCTCGCCCAAGTTCCGCCCGGTCCTCGATCCCGGCTTCATCCCGGCCTGCCTCTGGAACCGGGCCTATCGCACCGCTGTCAAACAGACCGCCGCTCATCGCCTGACCATCGCCCTCGAGCGCAGCGATGGCTCCGTATCCGTCTTTCCCACCACCATCCTGCCTCACGAAGGCGCCCATATTCCCGTCAACCACCGCTATGTCGAGCGCCTGGTGAAATTCCTCCTCTGGCAGAAAGGCGGCTACCGCGTCATCGTCGCGGGGGAACCGCGGATCGCCGATTATCTCCGCACCGTCTATGCGCCCGGTGGGGCCCGCGCCTTTGACTACACGTTCATGGGTGAGCGCGTCTACGGCCGCCCCATGGTCTTCGAAGCCGCCGGGTTCGATGCCGCGCCCGTGGAAAAGGAGACCGCCGCGCCGCTCGGCCGCCACCTGGATGGCTGCCGCATCGGGTTCGATCTGGGCGCCAGCGATCGCAAGTGCGCCGCAGTCGTGGATGGCAAAGTGGTCTTCAGCGAAGAGGTCGGCTGGAACCCGGCGGTGCAATCCGATCCGCAGTATCACTTCGATGGCGTTCATGATTCTCTGAAACGCGCCGCCGCCAAACTCCCCCGCGTGGACGCGATCGGCGGCAGCGCCGCGGGCGTCTACGTCGCCAACCAGGTCCGGGTCGGCTCGCTATATCGCGCGGTGCCTCAGGACCTGTTCGACACTCGCATCCGCCGCCTCTTTTTCGACCTGCAAGCCGCTTGGGGCGGCATTCCCTTCGACGTAGTCAACGATGGCGAAGTCACCGCTCTGGCCGGATCCATGGCGCTCGATGACAACGCCGTCCTCGGCATCGCCATGGGCAGCAGCCTGGCCGCCGGATTCGTTACGCCGCAGGGCGCTATCACCACCTGGCTCAACGAACTGGCCTTTGTCCCCGTGGATTACCGCGAGGACGCCCCCGTTGATGAGTGGTCCGGCGATGGCGGCGTAGGCGCACAATACTTCTCTCAACAGGCCGTCGGCCGTCTCCTGGCGCCCGCCGCTATCGACCTGCCCGCGGATATGCCGCTCCCCGTGAAACTCGAGCACGTGCAAAAACTGGCCGCTGCCGGCGACGCGCGGGCTCTCAAGATCTACGAAACCATCGGCGTCTACTTCGGCTACAACATCGCAACCTACGCCGACATGTATGATTTCCGCAACCTTCTGGTGCTGGGCCGCGTGATGTCGGGCGCCGGCGGCGACCTGGTGCTCTCCGTCGCCAATCGAGTCCTTCAAACCGAATTCCCGGAAATCGCCGAACGGATACGTTTTCATATTCCGGGCGAGCAGGAGAAACGGCATGGACAAGCCATCGCCGCCGCCAGCCTTCCGTCGATCACCGTCATGGAGCCCACAAATGCAGTTTCATAATCCCACCGCCGATTTATTCATTCCCGATGGCGCCGAGCCCGCCGCCGCGCTTGAGCGTACCACGCACCTGTGCATTGCGGCCCACCAGGACGATATCGAAATCATGGCCTATCACGGCATCGCCGAATGCTTTGGCCAGCGCGACAAATGGTTTACCGGCGTGGTGGTGTCGAATGGCGCCGGAAGCCCGCGCTCTGGAATCTACGGGAGTTACAGCGACCAGGAAATGCAGCGCGTGCGCATCACGGAACAACGTAAGGCCGCCTATGTCGGCGAGTACGCCTGCCAGATCCAACTCGGCTTCCCTAGTTCCACCGTCAAGAATTCCAAAGAGACTGTCGTGGTGGAAGACCTCAGCCGGATCCTGCTGGCCGCTAAGCCCCAGTACGTGTACCTGCACAACCTGGCCGACAAACACGACACCCACATCGGCGTGTCACTCCGTTCGATTGCCGCGCTGCGCGCCGTCCGCAATGAAGTCAAGCCGAAAAAGGTTTACGGCTGTGAAGTCTGGCGCGACCTGGACTGGCTTCTGGATGACGAAAAGCAGGTGCTTCCTGTTTCCGCCCGTTCCAACATCGCCGCCGCGCTGGTGGGCGTCTTCGACTCGCAAGTCACCGGCGGCAAGCGCTATGACCTGGCCACCGCCGGCCGCCGCTTGGCCCATGCCACATACTTCGCCTCACACGGGACCGACCAGGAAAGCGCTCTCTCCTTCGCCATGGACCTGACGCCGCTGGTGGAAGATCCGGACCTGCCGGTGGCGGATTACATTCTGGGCGTTCATCGACCGGTTTCGCGCGGACGTACAGAAGCGGATCGCGTCCGCCTGACCTTGGAACAGAGGCGCGGTTTACTTCTCCACCCAGGGCAGGTAAGCCGCGCCGTACAAGCCGGCTTCATTGCCCAGCGTGGCTTGCGCGATGCTCGTCTCCTTCTTCGTCGCGCGGTATGTGAATGAGCGCTGCTCCAGCGTTCGCATCATGTGAGGCTCGAACATTTCCCACGCCGGCAGCATCCCGCCGCTCAACAGGTACAGCGGAAAGTTGAATGTGTTCACTAGTGTTGCCAGCGCGATGCCCAGGGCTTCTCCCATCACTCGCCAGATGGTCCGCGCCTTGTCGCCCTTTTCGCCGGCCTGCTTCGCCAGTTCGTAAACTTCCTTCGACGTCAGTTCCTCGCCCAACTGCATCAGCCGCGCCATTGCCGTGACCGCCGTGGCCGATGCGTGCTTCTCCAGGCAGCCCTGGTTTCCGCAGCCGCACGGGTTGCCGGTGGGCACCACCGTGATGTGGCCAAATTCGCCGGCCATGCCCACGAAACCGTGCAACACGCGTCCGCCCGAAATGATACCGCCGCCGATGCCGGTGCCGAGCGTCAACAGCACCAGATCGTCCACATCGCGTCCCGCCCCGATCCACTTTTCGCCCATCGCCGCCGCGTTAGCGTCGTTCTCCAGAATCACCATCGTGCCCAGGCGCCGTGAGATCTCGTCGCGCACCGGCACATTCTCCAGGTAGGGCAGATTATTGGAGTTGGTGATCAGGCCTTCCTTGATGCGAATGAAGCCGGGCACGCCCACGCCGATGCCCGCCAGGCCAGCCGCGCCGTGCTTCTCGCGCAGTCTGGAAATTGCCGAAACGATGTCGGTTAGGACCGCCTCCCGCCCTTCCGTGAAATTCGTCGCGCCCGAAATCTTGTCGAGCATCTTGCCCGACCGGTCAATGGCGGCAGCCCGCAAGTTGGTCCCACCCAGATCCAATCCAATCGTGTATTCGGACATATGCACCGGCATAGTAGCACAGTCTTGGCAGCCAACCGCCGCGTCTGCTGCATGTTAGATAACCAGTACTTATGGACCCAATTGAATGTTTTTTAATCTCACTTTGGCCCATCCTGTGCTATAAACAATGCAACTGATACGGATGCCTCTCACGTCTCACTAGATAGACAGGCAGGGTGGGTGCCATGCGGGACCAACGGTACATCGAAATCCCGGGAAGTAAGACACACGAGCTTCCCCCTTTGCTGGTTCACACAGCCGGCGAAGATCTGAGTGACCTGACTTCCGTCATGCTGGAAGCCGAAGACATGTTGTCGCCTAGTGATGCCGGCGAAGACATCCTTGAGCAGCGTAAGCTCGACCTGGCGCTTCAGTTAACACAGCAGTACAAGGGCCTGCTAGCGCATTGGCTGTGGGGCGATTCAATCCTGGAATGGATTCGCCAATGTGAGATTACTTTCGAAAGCGAAGGCACTTTACGTACGCTGCTTCACCCTGACGTATGGCCGCACGCCAGCCGTGCCAGCTTCGTCACCTTACTTATGGAGAAGGCTATCCCGACCCATGGCGTCGGTGTGGAGAAAGCCGTCGGGTTGCGCTTGACCTTCCGTCAGCCTCCGCCCATCGATTGCTTTTCCAGCCAGTTCCTCTTTTACCTGAACTCCACCATAGCGGGCACGGCATATCAAACCTGGTCCCACCTGATCCCGCAGGCGCCGGCGCTATTTCCGCCCGACCGCTTCCATTTCGAAGTCCTCGATATCGGCAACTGACACGTAGGGCAGGTTGTCAACCTGCGACGGGTTGGCAACCCGTCTCTTGGGCCGTATAATCGGAGGCATGCATCGCCATAGCCGCCGTGAACTTCTTGCCGGAAGCGCCCTCGCTCTCTTCGGCCGCCGCCTGCAAGCCTTGCCGCTGGCCGAAATCAAACTCGGCATCCTCACCGATGAGATCGATGACGACGTAGTGACCGCGGCCAAATTCTTGGGACAGTACAACCTTAAATGGGCCGAGATCCGCAACATCTGGGGCAAATACAATACCGAGCAGCCCATCGATAAAGTTCGCGAGGCGCGCGCCATTCTCGACGAGCACGGCATCAAAGTCTCAGTCGAAGGCACCGGCTTTTTCAAGGTCCCTCTGCCGCCCGAGACTTCCGAGGGTCAGAAAAAGCTGGACGAGCAGTGGACCCTTCTTGACCGTTCGCTCGAACGCGCCAAGGCTTTCGGCACCGATAAGATCCGCATCTTCACCTTCATGCTGAGCCGCGGTGAGACGCCCTCCGAAAAGAGTTACTCCAGAATTTACGAACTGACCCGTGAGGCGGCGCGCCGCGCCAAAGGCTTCCGCCTGGCCATCGAAAACATCGGCGGTGGATATGTCTGGAGCGGCGCCCAGTCCGGAGAGTTGCTGAAGCACGTGAAAGAAGACAACGTCGGCATGACGTGGGATCCCAACAATGCCGCCGAATCCGGCGAGCAATCCTTTCCCGATGGCTACCGTAAGCTGGACCCGGCGCGCATCTTCCACGTCCACGTGCGCGACTTCAAACACCAGGACGGCAAGGTGGTCTGGACCGCTGTCGGCGCGGGCGAGTTTGACAACCTGGGCCACATCCGCGCCCTGGTCAAGGGCGGTTACAAAGGCACCTTTACGCTTGAGACCCACTGGCGCGATCCGAAGGGCAAGATGTACTCGACCGAGACGTCGATCAAAGCCTTGCTTCAAGTCATCGAAAAAGTGTAGGGACCTGGCCGCCGAAGGTTTGCTAGACCAGGCCTTCTGCCATCAGCCACGCCACGGATTCCTGAACGGCTTCGAGCGAACCATACCGTGGCGCATAGCCCAGCAGGCTTCGAGCTTTCTCAATGCTGCAGTTGGGCGAATGAGCAATGTGGTCCCATGTGAAGCGAACGTCATTCTCAGAAAAACCGCTGCGCCATTCTTCCCACGGCAAAAAGCGCAATTGCGCCTTCTGGCCCAACCAGGATGCCATGGCTTCGGCGTAGGCGCGCAAGCTTAGTGCAGCCGGAGAAACCACATGAAAACTCTCGGCGATAGCAGCGTTGCGCGCGGCCACCGCCGCGACAAAGGCCTGCGCCACATCGCCGGCGTGAACATGATGAACGGTCTCCAGGCCCAGGTTCGGAAGCACCACCTCGCGGCCGGCCGCCAGGTTCGAGAACACCTGCGGGTTGAAATTGCCGGCGGGATTGAGCGGGAACCAGCCCGGCCCCACCAGATGCCCGGGATGCAGCACGGTGGCGGGAAACCCCGCCGTACGGGCCTCCTGCAGAAGGTATCTTTCGATGGCCAATTTGCGGCAGCCGTAATCGCCGAAAGGCTGGCGCGGAGCATCCTCGGTTACCGCGGGCTGCGCGCCCGGGCCATGTGACGGCGCACCATGCACCCAAATCGTTCCACAGTGCAGGAAATGCCCCACTCGCCCGCGGAGCGCATCCACCAGTTGTTGGCAGCTCTCGAGAGTGTAGCAAGTCAAGTCGATCACAATATCCGGCTGGAGATCTGCGATACGCTCTCCAAAGCTTCCACCGGATTCTTCCGCCGGCCGGTCCAAGGCGATACGAACGATTCGTTTCCAGGCTTCATGAGCCTGGTACGGCTCTCTTCGGCCCCGGCTGACGCAGGTCAAGTCGTGCCCGGCTTCGACCAGCGCCGGCGATAGATACGTTCCGATGTGCCCCGTACCGCCGATGACGACGACTCGCATGAACCCCGGACCCTCCTAATGGATAGTCCAGCCTCCATCGACCATCAACACGTGGCCCACCACCATATCCGAGAGATGGCTGCAGAGGAACAGCACCGGTCCCACCAGGTCTTCGGGTTGGTTCCAACGCCCGATCGGCAAAGCCTCGTTGGTGGCCCACTCCTTGTAACCAGGCCGTTCCAGGATCATCCTTCGGGAATCGGTTTCGGTGATGCAAGGCGCAACCACATTCACGGTGACTCCCTGTTTCGCCCACTCGAGAGAGAGCGCGCGCGAAAGGTGATGGACGCCGGCCTTGGCGGCCGCGTAAACCGATCGAGTCTTGAAACCCACCTCGCCGAAATTGGACCCGATGTTGACGATCTTGCCTCCACCCTGCGGAATCATGATGCGCGCCGCCGCCTGACAAGCAAAGAAAACGCTCTTAAGAGATGCCGCCAGGGTCCGGTCATACTCCTCTTCGGTCACGTCCAGAGCCAGCGTGGTGCCGGTCCAACCGGCATTGTTGACCAGGATGTCGATACGTCCGAAGCTCCCATGAGCCTCGTTCATGAGGGCGCGAATATCGGCGACCTTCGACACGTCGGTAATCACCAGCAGTGCTTTGCTGCCCAGCGCTTCGATCTCTGCCTGCAACTGCCGGACTTCCTCGTGCCGGTTATCCGGATGTTTCGCCAGCACCAGGTGAGCGCCCGCGCGCGCCAGGCCAATCGCGATCGCGCGGCCGATACCTTGGGAAGGACCAGTCACAATCGCAATCTTGCCGTTCAGTCCGAAGCTCGAATAGTCTACAGTCAACATTCCTCCCTGGCTTTGGCGCAACGACAATTGTACGATATAGGTCCTAAGGTGATTTCCCAAGGTGGCTGCTCCCAATCCCATACTCGACTTCGGCATCGACAAAGCTGCGATCCGATACACCGGCAGCGACCTGCAGCGGCCCGAGTGCATCCTGGCTGAACGCGACGGAACGCTTTGGGCCGCCGACGCGCGCGGTGGTGTTGTGAGACTGAGTGCGGACGGCAGGCAGCGGATCATCACGCAAATACCGTCGGAGAGTTTCGGGGGCGCATCGAGTGAAGCCACGCGCTATCTGGAAGGCACCTTGCCCAACGGCCTGGCTTTCACGCGCAAGGGCGACATCCTGATCTCCAACTTCGGGACCGACTGCCTGCAGCTTATGTCGCGCGACGGCGCCACCCGCGTCCTGGCCGACACCATTGACGGAGCCCCCATCGGCAAGGTGAACTTCGTGCTCCGCGACTCAAAGGACCGCATCTGGATTACGGTTTCCACTCGCGTCAGGAATTGGATGCACGCCCTGCGAACCGACCTTGCGGACGGTTTCATCGCCCGGTATGAAGGCGGACGTTTTCGCATCGTGGCCGAGGGCTTTCGCTTCACCAACGAGATCCGCTTCGACGCCAGGGAAGAGTTCCTTTACGTAGTCGAAACCACCGGCGGCTGCATCAGCCGTCTGCGCATTGATGCCCGCGGCGAGCCTGGGCGGCGTGAGATCTTCGGTCCTGCCAGCCTGGGAAAAGGCGCATGGCCCGACGGCATTGCGTTCGACAGTTACGGGAACCTCTGGGGGACCCTGGTCTACTCCGACAAACTCTTCGTCCTGACGCCGCAAGGCGATTTGCGCCTCCTGCTGGACGAAGGCGATGCGCGGCAGGTGGACGCCCTGGAGCAGGCATTCCTGGGCAATTGCGTAACACAGGAGGTTCTGTTCCCCACAGGCCGCGGGATCGCGCCGTGGATGGCCAGCGTGACGTTCGGAGGACCGGACTTGCGCACGGTCTATGTAGGTTCGTTGAAGGGCACTCGCATTCCGTATTTCCGGTCGCCCATTGCGGGGCTTCCAATGGTGCATTGGACCGAAGGGCCGCACCAATGAGATAGTTGTGCGGCCCCTGTTTTTTCGTTCTAGACTTTAGTCTTCCACAACCCCAGGGCGGCCCCGGTCGGGTCAATCAGGATGCTCAGCCAACCCATACCCATCACTTCGGTGACGTCCGTCATGATAGTCGCGCCCAGCGACCTGGCCTTCTCGGTGGACGCTGCAATGTCGTCGACTTCCACATAAGCCAGCCACGCCGAAGGGGCGCCGGGCACGGGGTGCTTCATCATTCCCCCGCCCGTACCTTTTCCCACTTTGATCATCGTGTAGGCGCTATCGCCCATCGGAACGTCTTCCAGCGTCCAATCGAAAAGCCCTCCATAGAAGGCCTTGGCCTCAGCAACATCGGTGGTGTTCAGTTCAACATGTACGAAGGCGTTTGACATAATCTTCTCCTCTCTGATTATGACGATTGGGCGCCGTCTAAATCGACACGACGCCAAAATTTGTTTTGCGGTGTTCGAGCTATGGCAGGCTAAAAACATACAGCCGGCCGCCGGGGTTTTCCGGCCCGCGGTTTTCTCCGCCGCCGGCCAGGATCGCCACGTATTGCTTGCCGGTCTTTCCTTGATATGTAATCGGCGTTGCCTTGGCGGCATCGGCCAGCCTGGTCACCCAAAGCTCTTTGCCCGTCCGCGCATCGAATGCCCGAAAACGCGAGTCGATGGTGGCGCCGATGAATACCAGACCGCCGGCAGTTGCGATAGGACCGCCGCGGACTTCGGGCGTGCCCGTCTTCGGCACGCCGAGAGCGTCCAATTCATCAAAGGATCCCAAGGGCGACCGCCACGCCACGTCTCCCGTATTTGCATTAACCGCAATAATCTCAGCCCAGGGCGGCTGCTGGCACGGCCATTTTTTTGCCCCATCCCAGAACCGACCGCCGGAATTCTGCGGAGCCCCATCGGCCGCTACCCGATTGAACGTGGAACCATCTTTGGAAGGTACCATCTTATTCAAATTGCCTAAGTCATGCGAGGTAACAAAAATGTAACTCAAGCCTGGATGATATGCAGGAGAGCTCCAGTTGCCTCCGCCGACCCATCCGGGAAAGATCACGCGGAGTTTTGGACCGTACTGCGCATACGGGCCGCCCCCCATCGCGCCACCTTCCAGAGCCAGCAGTCCCTTGCAGTAAGCCTCGTGCTGCGGGGTCACCTTTGCGACCTCATCCAATTGGAAACTCATTCGCGCCAGCGGCGGCGGCTTGACCGGAAACGGCTGCGTGGGCCAATTCTTGTCACCGGGGTTCGGGTTGTCGGAAAGCACCTCGCGCTCCTCCACCTTGTAAATCGGCTGTCCCGTCAGACGGTCGAAGAAAAAGAGCAGCCCCTGTTTGGTCCATTGAGCCACCGCGGGAATCTGTTTGCCATTGCGGGTCACATCGATCAGAGACGGCGCGGCGGTCAAATCATAGTCCCAGTTGTCGTGATGCGTAGTCTGAAAATACCACTTCAGTTTTCCGGTGGCGGCGTCCAGCGCCACCAGTGAAGAGCCATACAGGTTGGAACCTTTTCGACTGCCGCCGTAGAAATCCGGCGTGGGCGTGCCCAGCGGTACGAAGAGCATGCCGCGCTGCACGTCCACCGTCATGAAGCCCCAGACATTGGCGCCAGACCGGTCTGCCCACTGATCCTCCTGCCAGACGTCATGGTTACGCTCACCCGGACGCGGAACGGTGTGGAATGTCCAGACCAGCTTTCCGGTATGAACATCCCAGGCGCGAACATCGCCGCTAGGCCCGTTGGCCGGCTCTTCCTGAAGTTGTGCCCCCGTAAAAATCAGATTCTTGTATATCGCCCCCGGCGACGACATGGCGTATCGGCCCCGCGGAAACTTATCCGCCACACCGGCCTTGAGATTCACCATTCCGTTGTCCCCAAAACTGGTCGTCAGCCTTCCGGTCCTGGCGTTCAATGTGAAGAGCCAACCATTCATCGTGCCCACCACGATCTGCGGCGGCAGCGTTTCATCGCCCGCCCAGTAGCTAATGCCGCGGCCTGAGGGAGTGTACTCAGATTCATACTCCCATATCTTTTTCCCTGTATCCGGCTCCAGCGCGATCACACGGTTATACGGCGTGGAGAGGTACATCATGCCGCCCACAACCAGCGGCGTAGCTTGCGATGCCCGGTTGCGGGGCGCCGGTCTGGCGGCTTCCGCGCCGGGAGCATTAACAGTAACGGCACCACTAACACTACTCGCGGCACTTACTGCTCCAGTAGCCGCCGCGGGACGCGTGTCGTAAGTCCACGCCACCCGCAACTTCGACACATTCGCCGTGTCGATCTCCTTGAGCGGTGAATACTGCTGCCCGCCAGGGTCGTGACCATAGATAGGCCAGTCTGTTTGCGCTGCCGCTACGCCGATGACCAGTAACAGTGACAGTGCCAGTGACACCAGAGTTATGGCCAGGGTTCGCATAACTTTACTTCTTACCGGCGCTCTTCTTGATCGCGGACGGATTGCCCCAGAAGATGAAGGTTCCCCGGCTGGTGGAAGTCACGATATCCACGGCGCCATCGTGGTTCACATCCACAGCGGCGAAGTTCGAACCGACTCCCGAGCGATTGTGAATAAGCTCCGGAACAAACTCCGCTCCGCCTTCTGCTTTTGGATTGCGCACCGTCCGATACCAATACAGGACGGCAGGGCCGTAAGGATCGGGATCGAGATAGCTCTCCAGGTGCGACCAGTAGCGCTTTCCCACGATGAGGTCCGGTATGCCGTCGCCATCGATGTCCGCGAAGGCGGTGGCGTGCGGTTCGGAGAAGGTCACGTTGCCGGCATTCTTCGCCGAAAAATCGCCCATGATGGGATGCTGCACGAACGAGATATTACCTTGCTTGTCGCGCTGCTGCTCAAACCAGGCCAGCCCCCATCCGTGAGCCGAAAGGGCCGTGACCACATCGTTCAATCCATCGCCGTTTACGTCATAGACTCCCATCTCGGCGCCGCCGCTGCCGAAAGCCACCGCATGGAAGGTCCAGGTTTCCTGCGCCGAACCCTTGGGTGGCTGTTCCCACCATCCAGTCGGGCCGACGACATCCACCCGGCCGTCGCCGTTGATGTCGCCTGCGCCCATGCCGTGCGCATTGACGCCGATTCTCTCGGAGATCTTGTGCACGATCCACGGGGCCGTGGCGTTCGCGGGGTCCGGCTTGGCATATTCCATGGCGCCGTCACCGCCAAAAAGAACTTCGGGTTTCCCGTCCCCGTCGATATCTTTCAGCAGTTCCATTTCGGTCGACGCCTGGGGCACCACATTGTAGCGATCCCAACGCCGCGATTCGCCGCGGGGGTTCACGTAAAGATAGATCGGCCGTTGATCCACCATTAGAATATCGGGCCAGCCGTCGCCGGTAAAATCGTACGCGAAGTTGACCATGCCCTGCGCAAACTGGTTGCTCGGATTGTAGGTGCGGGCGGTGGTGAACTCGTGTCTCTCGGTGTAGCCCGGTCCCAGATAGTAGAACGGGCCGGAGATCACGTCCATGATGCCATCGTGATTGATGTCGGCGACTGCCGCGGACCACCCATAGTAAAAGTCCGAAATGCGCTGCATGCGGAAGTTGGCGGAAACCTCCTCCTTCGGTTCGAACTTTGGGTTGAGGTCTTTGTACGATATGTCTTTGAAGCGAACCTCGCCGGAACCGCCGGCATAAAGCGCGACGGGGCCGAAGCCCATCATCTTGTCGTTGGTGGTGGCACCGGCGCCGCCGCGCCCGCTGTTGACGGTCAACCCAAGAACGTCGGCATCCAGAATGATTTGCACGGTGTTCCAGTCGTCCGCGCGCAGTACCGGTCCGCCGCCGCGTCCGCCGCGTCCGGCAGTCCGGGGAGCAGCCGGTCTGGGAGCGGCCGGGGGCGCCGCCGGATCCACCCGGTCGGGCGCCGGCTTCGCGAATCCGGGTACCATGTCTTCGCCGCCGCTGAACCGCGCGGTGGCCATGCGAATCATTGGCCCCGGGCCCGCCGCCAGCCTGGTGCGGCTCACTTCGCCGCCTTGCGCATCCAGCCGCAGGTCGTAATAAGAAGCAAACTCGCCCTCGCTGAGCGACACATAAACACCCTTTATGCCATCGGCCGTCTTCTCGGCGCGCAGCAGCACGCCCGTCTTGCAAGCCGCGGCGCAACGGAACGAAGCGTAGAATGCCACGTCCTGATATCCCTTATCCAGCACCAGCCAGCCGCCGCTCTCCTGCTTCGGCACGCCGATGATTTCGCCGCTTTCGGCACGCCAGTCGGCTTGGCCTAACTGGTGCCATCCGGTCAGGACTGACCCCTTGAATGTTACATCGGGGACGAAGTTCTGGCTTGCCGCAAAAATCGCCGATGCGATCGCCGAGACCAGTGCACAAGCGGCGATTGCAAGCAGCGGCCCAAGCCGCAAATATGACGCTGTTGGGGTGTTGGTCTTCACTGGAACTGCCCCCCTTTCCGGCAAAATAGCTAAAGGCGCGCGGTAAAGCAAGGTGACGACAGCGGAATGTACCACCGATGCCCCGAACCGGCAACGTTAGACGTTCCACCCCCGCCGCGTTCAATAGAATGCTGGATATCTGAGCTACGTTTCTAACCGTTAGGCGGATCGCCCCGGCGGCATTATCTGGAATTTGCGGGCCCGGTTTATGATATGCTTCGCCTGTCAGGCCTGTCCCCATGCCGGGAAGAGTGAATCAGTTTGACCAGATAGCCGCCAGGACGAAAGTGATTGAGGTGGCTCCCGATGCCGTGGCCTTTCGAGCCCACGTCCGGGAAATTATCGAGAGTCCTGCTTTCCGGGGAAGCCGCCGAAGCCAGGAGTTTCTGCAATTTATCGTCAACATGGCATTAGACCGTCACTTCAAGGAATTGAAGGAGCGGGCCCTGGGAGTTGAACTCTTCGGCAGGGCGCCTTCCTACGATACCGGAGATGACGCCATAGTTCGGGTCACCGCATGTGACGTGCGCAAGCGCCTAAACCATTTCTATGCTGAATTCGGCCTCGAGTCGGATTTCCGGGTTGAAGTTCCCCCGGGATCTTACATCCCGGAATTTCGCAGGACCGCGGCTGCATTCCCCAGCCATACGGAAGCTGTCGAGAAACCGGCGGCGGCGCTCGAGGTACCCGGGAGTCCTGCCGAGAGTCCCGCCGTCACCGCGGCCCCGGCAGTGGTTGCGCAGCGGAGCACGGTGTGGCCCACAGTGTGGCGCTCGCTCGGGTTTGCGCTGCTGGTCGTGAGCCTATGCCTGGCTCTTTGGTTTTGGAATCGGCAGCACTCCACCGTGGCCCATTCGTCGCCCGAGCACATACTGCCATGGTCGGCGATGATTCAACCAAATCGCCAGATCCATGTGATTTTCTGCGATCCGGAAATTGTGACCATCCAGCGGCTGCTGAACTTCACCGAATCTCTCTCAGACTACGCGAACCAGCATTACTGGCCCAGTCCCGCGTCGCTGAAACCTGAGATGCAGCGGATGATGCAGGCCATATCGTTCCGCGGGGTAAGCGTTGCGGCGGTGGATGCGGGGATTGCGCTGAGAATCGCCAGTCTTACGGTGCCTGGCACCAGGCGCGCCATGGAAACGCACACAGCCCGCAGTGTCCGTCTGGGCGATTTCAAAGCCGAGAATAACTTCATTCTCCTGGGAAGTCCCCGTTCAAATCCGTGGGTTGATCTTTTCCAGGATCAATTGGATTTCAGTTTCGAGTTTGATAACATCCGCAAATCCGAGTTCGTTCGCAACAAGCGGCCGCAGACAGGAGAAGCGGCCACGTATGTCCCGACCGCTGAAGGCTGGGGCACTGGTCAGGCATACGCCATCGTCGCCCTGGTAAGCAATCCCAACCAGGGCGGTCAAGTCCTGCTTCTGGCCGGCTCGAACGCGGAGGCCACCGAGGCTGCGGGAAAACTCGCTACCGATCTGGATCTGCTGTACCGGACTTTGAAGAGCCACGGAATTGATCCATCCGGCCCAACTCGCCATTTCGAAATCCTCTTGCGGGTTTCGACCATGGCCGGGTCGCCGAATACCTTCGACGCCATCGCATGCCGTGCCTTGCCTGGAAAAACCGCCGATTAGGCAGACGAACTTATCAGTGCATGGTGGCGCAGGCGGTTTCGCCGAATGTCACTTAGTTTTCGGTAGCGCCGGCAATCTTGTTGCCGGTACTTGCCGCATGCCGAATAACCCACCGGCAACAAGATTGCCGGCGCTACCGGGAAAGCTCGTTACTGGTTCCTTGGTATTCGGTGTAACAGATCTCCAGGTGGCTTACTGAAGACCGTCTCAGATGAGTGTCGTCCCGCAATCTGTGCAGAGTGTCCGAGTTTGGGAAAACTAAGTGACATTGGGCGGTTTCGCCTGCGGCTTTTCTAAGGTGTCACCACAGTCCCATCAAGCGCCCGGTCCGTGCCGTACGCGCCGCCGTTGCGAGTCTCCGTAATCGGATACTTAGCTGCCATCTCCTCGTTGATATCGATTCCCAGGCCCGGACGGCCGCTGCCATACATATAGCCCTTTCGGATCTCGGCCGTTCCGGGAAGCATCTCGTGCACCAGCGGTGGAAAGTGATTCTCCTCCTGGATGCCGAACGCCGTGCTCGACAGATCCACGTGATAGGCAGCCAGTTGATTCACCGGGTCGTTCTCGCCGCCCTCCTGGAAGGCAGTCTTGACGCCGAAGACTTCGCACAAATTGGCCAGCTTCTTCGCCGGCGTGATGCCGCCAATGGCAGTGACGCGCGTGCGGATGAAGTTGATTATGCGCTCTGTGATCAGCGGGTAATATTCGGCCGGATTTGAAAAGACCTCGCCCACCGCTTGCGGCGTGGCACACACCTTGCGCACCTCCTTATACCAGGCGACTTGCTCCGGCGGCAACAGATCTTCGATGAAGTAGAGATGGTAAGGCTCCATCTTCTTCGAGAAGAGCAGGGCGTTCGATCCGCTCAAATGGGAATGGACGTCGTGCAGCAGCTTGGGCGCGAAGCCCACCTTGGATCGTACATACTCAAACACCGGCGGAATGGTCTCGACGTACAGGTCCTCATCGAAGGCCTGGCCCTGGTAGCCGCCCTCCGCGCGATTGCCTTCGTTTGCACGAATGAAGCCACCGCCGCCGTAGCCGCCCTCGCCATACTGCAGGCGGATATGCCGGTATCCGCTCTCCATTGATTTGGCGACGGCATCCGCGGCCTGCTCCTTCGTCCGCCCGGAAACGTGGTCATAACATGCTACGGCATCGTGCGCCCGGCCGCCCAGCATCTCATACACCGGCATTCCTCCGCGCTTGCCTTTGATATCCCACAAGGCCTCGTCCATGGCCCCAATCACCTTGTTGTTGACTGGACCTCCGCGCCAGTAGGTACGGAAATTGGCGCTCTGCCACAGGTCTTCGATGCGGTCGGGATCCTTGCCGATCAGCCACGGCTTGAGATGCTTTTCAAGCGCCGACGCCACCGCGAGAGTCTGGAAGTTGTCGTTGGCCGACCCGATGCCGTAGAGGCCCGCCTCGCTGGTGATGATTTTCAAGAAGACCCAGCGGTAGCCCCGGCCCCCGTTGGTGGTGATGACTTTGACATCCTTGATGGTCAACGGCGGCAGCCCCTTGAGACGGTTGCTGAAGTCGTCGGCCGCCGCGGCCGGCATCAGTGGCACAGCCGGCAATGCTTTGAAGAAATCTCTGCGTCGCATTGGTCCTCCTCGCGTCTATCCGTTTACAGTTTAGAACTGTAGACGCGAGCTTTAGAACTGTAAACGCAGAGCCATAGTAATGGTGCGGTTGTTCGCCTTGGTGGTGATCTGTCCGAACGTCGACGAAGTAATCGAGGCGCTGGGCGCACCCGCGTTAGGGTGATTCAGGATGTCGTACATCTCGGCGCGGAACTGCAGCCGCATTCCCTCCCGGATCGGCTGCCACCGGCTCAGGGCGGAATCGAAAGTGATCAATCCGGGATTGCGCAGATCGGGCTCCGTGCGCGAGTCGTTCCCCATCGAATACTGCGCCGGATTCACAAACGCAGTGGTATCGAACCACTGGTTCAGGCTTTGCCCGCTCGCCAGGTTCCCGTCCTTCAGGCGGTTTGCCGTGCACCCGATGCCGGACACGCCCGGTAGATTGCACGAAGCGCTGATGGCGATGGGAGTGCCGGTCTGCATCGTGAAGATGCCGCTGGTCTGCCAGTTGCCCAGGATCCAACTCCCAATTCCATGGGAAAGGAATTGCTTGCCGCGTCCGAAAGGCAGCTCATAAACGAAGTTGCTGACCCAGCGCTGCGAGATGTCGTTAGGCGATACGCTTCTCGATTGCGCGAGGTTGTAAGGGTTGTCGTAATTAGCGCCGCCGACAAACCGCTCATTCACATTGTCGATCAGCTTGGCGGTCGTATAGGACGATTGGAACAGCAAGCCGTGCGCGAACGCCCTTTCCGCCCGCAGCGTAAATCCGTGATAAATCGAATCGCCCACTGAGCCGCGAATCTGGCTGACGCCGGTGTACTGGGGATAGGGCACTAACTGCGACCCCAACCTCACGGTCGCCGCGCTCAAACTCCCGGAGGCGATCTTGCCGAAGAAGGGATTGGGAACCAGATTGTTGAGCTGCGTTCCGAGCGACAGGTATTGCGGGAACGTCGCGTTGGCGGTGTAGTTGTTCCAGATATGCTCGCCGCGGGTGCCGATGTAAGCAGCTTCCACCAGGAGGTTCTTCGTGAGGCTGCGCTGGATGTTGGCGTTCCACATCTGGTTCAGGGGAGTGATCCATTGCGGGAAAATCGCGCCGATGCTATTGCCGATGAGAGCATTGGGGAACGGCAGCAGACCGGTGACGAATGGATTGGCCAGCGAAGCCCCGACGGGTGGAGTGTTGGGCGCGGCCGGGGCCTGCCCAAGGTAAACGGGAGTGGCCGTTTCCGAGCCGCTGCCAAGGTCGCCGGGGCTGGAGCCGATGCCGCCGCTACCCGGAGCGTAGAATATTCCGTATCCGGCCCGGAACACGGTATTCGGCATAAACGTCCACGCCAGGCCGATACGGGGCGCCCAATTGTTCATTCGCGTATCGCTGGGATAACGGTGCGAACTGGTGGTCGGGGTCAGCAAGCCCTTCAGGCCGGTGATCGGATCCGTGGCGCTGGGGTCAAAGTAGGCCAGGTGATTGTAGCGCTCCTTCCACGGGGTCTGGTATTCCCAACGCACACCCAGGTTCACGGTCAGGTTGCGGGTTACCTTCCAATCGTCTTGCAGGTACCAGTTATAGCTGGTCTGCAATAGCGCCAGCGAAGGCCCGATGGTGAACTGTCCTCCGGTGGGCGCTCCCAGCAGAGCGGTGGCTACTCCGTAGCCAGCAGTGGCGGATGCCGCGGCCGGGTCGGGCCCTTGGGTATAGGCGCGGGTGAACTGGAAGTCGCCCGAAGGATAATCCGGACGGAACGTGTTGAACTGGCAGAAGAGCATATCGTAGCCGGTCTTAAGTGCGTGCGCGCCTTTCAGCCACGTAAAGTGCGCCTGCACTTCGGGGGTGCCTTCGGCGTCCACATCGTGCGAGGCCCGTTGCGGCCCAAGCGCGGTCATGTCGGTAACTTCAACCAGCGGGAAGAGCGCATCGGCGGCCGCATTTTTCAAATACTGAGGCAGCCCCAGGCTGGTGATGTCGAAGCCCGCGCTAAGCGGCGTCAGCCGGATCACAGAGCGCGCAATGCCAAAACGGAATTCGCCAATCAGGGTCGGCGTAAAAGTTTCGGTGTCGCTCAGCGCGTAGGTGTAGCCGGTGGTGTTCTGGTTGCCGCCGCCGTTGGTTCCTTCTCCCGGAAAGGCAATGTTTGTGAACGGAGTGGTACGCGGCGAAATCTGTTCGCCAAACCTGAAGAACAGCCGGTTCCTATCGCCGAAGTTCTGGTCCACTCGCGTGAAGTACTTCTTGTTGTTGTTGATCGAGGAGACCTGCGTCGCGTAATTGTTGATCACGCCCGGCAGCGTCGGGTCGGGATAATACGACATGATCTTCCTGATGATCGGATCGATCCGGTTGGCGGGGATCACGTTGCCCGGGAAAGCCGTGCGCCCGTAGCCGCTCGCCTTGGTAGGGTCCGCCACTGTGGTCAGGGGATCGTAAATCTGGATCAGCGCGCCGGTGTTGGTGAACGTCTGCGAGAAATCACCGGCCTTCTGTTGAGTGGTGGGAACGTTTCCGGTGACGGCGGCGGGGGCGTGATCCACCACATATTCCCAGTTGAAGAAGAAGAAGGTCTTGTTGCGCCCGTTGTAAACGTGAGGAATATAGACGGGCCCCGATACCGAGAAGCCGAATTCGTTGTGCCGCTGCAGGCCGCGCGGCACATTGTTTCGATTGTTGTTCCAACTGTTGGCGTTCAATTTGTCGTTCTTGAGAAAATCATAGGCGCTGCCATGCAACTGGTTGGTGCCGGTCTTGCCCGCCGCGGTGAGCACGCCGCCAACCGAGCGCCCGTATTCGGCCGAAAAGCTGTTGGTAATAAACCGGACTTCCTGAACCGTCTCCATGGGCGGAGTATAGTTGTTGTCCAGAGTCGAATTGTTCCGGGTGTCCTGCCCATCCAGCAGGATGGCGGTGGTGTTGGACCGGCCTCCATTCACAATCGGCCCCGTCCCGGTGTTGCCCGTGGCAATCACGCCCGGTGCCAGCGTCGCCACGGAATACGCGCTGCGGTTAATGGGTAGCTCCAGAATCTGCGTAACGCCTGTTACGTATCCCAATGAGGAACTCACCTGTTCCACCAGCACCGCATTGGACGTTACTGTGACTTCATCGTGCACGCTGCCCGGCTTCAAGGTGACGTTGATGGTGGCGTTCTGGCCCACCAGTACCGGCACCGCGGTAACGCGGCCCAGTGCAAACCCGTCCTTCTGCACAACCACGTCATATTCTCCAGCCAACAGATACGGGATCTTGTAGTACCCGTCCTCGGTGGTTTCCGCCACGGCAACGGCGCGGGTGGCCTGGTTCGTAGCGGTAACCTTCGCCTTCGGGATTGAGGCCCCGGTCGCATCCACCACGGCTCCGGTAATCGCCCCTTGCTCAACTTGGGCAAAGCAGAAAAATGCATTCGTAATCGCCAGCAGAGGCGCGATTAGAAAAGGCGTATTGCGAGACATATTGATTGTTCTCCTATTAACGACAGCGATTGAGTTACCAGGATTGTAAGCCCAACCAGGAGTCTGATCAACGTTAGGATGGATAGCTAACGTCAGCCTAATAGCAAGAAAATAAGAGGTATTTGCGCGCGGTGCTTTTCTATCGGTTAGCCCCTCGGGGATAACAGGTCGGCTACACGGTCTCAGGCGTTGGATGCACCCATGGGCTGCGGTACGGGCGCCGCAACAGGCGGTTGGCTTCTTCGTCGCCGATCACGCGCTGCTTTTGCGGGTCCCACGCCAGCGTGCGCCCGGTGCTCATCGACAGGTTGGCCATGATACAACTCGCCGTCGAAATGTAGGCCTGCTCGATATCCGCCACCGGCCTGCCGCGCTTGGCGATGGCGGCCAGGAAATCCTGCATGTGGTGCCGGATCGCCGGGGCGCACTGTTTTTCCAGATCCTTTTCGGTCTTGTCTTCGGGATACTGCTCCAACTCGTACGTCACGTCCTGGTGGATCGGCGACTGGCCCTTGACCGCCGGCGTATAGTCGTAGCTGTAGACGCTGGCCTTCAGGGTTCCCTTGTCGCCGTAGAGAGTGGCGCCCCACGCATACTTCGGATCGGGCGCATCGCCCCACGTCCGGTGCTGCCATACGATCTTCAGATCGTCGTATTCGAAAGTGGCAAGCTGCGTATCGGCGATGTTAGCCTTGCTGTGCTCTACCAGAATGCCGCCGCTTGAGCTGATGCGTTTAGGCCAGCCCAGATCCATCATCCAGCGAACCATGTCGAACATGTGGATGCACATGTCTCCCATGATCCCGTTGCCGTATTCCATGAAGGCGCGCCAGCTTCGCGGATGGACCAGCGCGTTGTATGGCCGCATAGGCGCGGGGCCGGTCCACATTTCATAATCCAGGTTGGCCGGGGGAGCGGTGTCCGGGGGATTGGTGGTCGCGCGCATGTGGTAATAGCAGTAGATCTCCACCAGCCCCACCTTGCCGAGCTTACCGGCCTGCACCACCTTTTCGCGGGCGTCCACCAGATGCGGCGTGCTGCGCCGCTGCGTTCCCACCTGCACCACGCGGTTGTATTTGCGCGCCGCCGCCAGCATGGCCTGCCCTTCGACCACGTCCACGCTGATGGGCTTCTGGCAGTAAACGTCGGCTCCGGCTTTGACGGCCTCGATCATGGCGAGAGCATGCCAGTGATCGGGCGTGCCCACCAGCACGATATCCAGATCCTTTTCGGCCAGCATCTTGCGGTAGTCGCCGTAAGTGCGCGGCTTCTTCTTCGATGCCTGCCGCTCGGAAGTCATCTCCGCGGCATCGGCCAGCATGCGCGAATCCACGTCGCAGAGCGAGACCACCTCCACCGGCGACACCTGGATCAGGCGGAACAAATCGGTCTTGCCATACCAGCCGCAGCCGATCAGGCCGACGCGAAGCTTCTTCTGGTCGGCCGCCTGTTGCGCGTAACTGCGAGCCAACGAACCCAGCCCCGCGGCAGAGGTGTAAACGAATTGACGGCGATTCATGGTCTCTCCTTCCGGTTACGCCAGCAGCTTTTTCGTGTATTGAATGCTGGCTTCCAGGTCCTCGCGTTCCTGTTGTATGGCGGCCTCGCGGCTGGCGGCGCGCGGTTGCGGCGGCCGGGCTTTGCCGCGTTCGGCAATTTCCAAGAAGCGCTCGAATTCCCACGCCGGCGTGGTGCGGTAGGCATCCCAGAACTTGGGGTCGCGGTAAGGGAAGATGCGCGGCCCCGTCACAATGCATTCCATCGAAAGCGCGCGGCCGGGGCACAGCGACGCATACTGGCGCACATACTCATCGATATTCACGTTGCCCTCGCCCATCCGCACCCATGCGACCGCCGCGCCTTCGGGCACCCGCCACACGGCGGAATCGCGAACGTGGCTGGTGAGCACGTAAGGGTGGAGCGTGGCCAGCGTGAGGTGCGGATCTTCGATGGTCCATAGGGGATTGCCGGAATCCAGGCAGACGCCCACGAAATCGCGCCCGGCTTCCTCCACCAGCACTTTCAACTCGCGCGCCTGCATGTCGCCCGCATGGTTTTCGATGGCGATCTTGATGCCCGCGTCAACGGCCTTCGAGCGGATGTTGCGCAGCACCTTCACAGTGCTCTCGATATGGCTTTCGATAGGCCCGGGACGCCTGTCGTCCATGCTGCCAAGCACGCAGCGGACAATCTTCGATCCGACGATTCTAGCGGACTCGATCATGTGGACCAGTTGTTCTTCCGCCGTGCCGGCCTTGGCGTCGAACATCTTCGAGGTGGGGCAGATGGACTTCATCCCGATCTCAACATCGATGCCAAGCTTCTCAGCGTGCTGCCGAACCTTGCGCAGGTTGTCGGGTTCGAGATTGCCAATGAATCGAATCTCCGAAAAATGGACCACCCTGGCCTTCTGTTCCGCGCAGTAATCCAGAAACTGGAAGGGTGTCCAGTTTTGCGACCGCAGGCTGAAGAGATCGATGCCAAGCTTCACGCCGGGCCCGTTCTCCGCCGCCCGAACAAAAGGGGCCGCGGCTGCCATTGCGATTATCCGGCGTCTGGTCATGCAAATATTATCTGCCTGTAGAAGGCCGAAGTGTTGGAGTGGCCGGGCCCACCTAACTCTGCGCCGTACCTGACTTCCGGCGCCAGATGAAGTAGAACGGAATGCCCGCGGCGGTAAGCAAGAGTGCGCCGATCGATGGTTTGGGCTGGTTCACCAGCGCGTCCACCAGGAACCAGACCGAAACCACCAGAAACACCCACAACGTGGCCGGATAGCCCCACATCCGGTACGGCCGCGGAGCATCGGGCGCCCGCCGCCGCAGCACCCGCACGGCCGCCACGCTCATGGTGTAGAAGATCCAGGCCGAAAGTATGGTGTAGGAAAAAAGCGTCTCGTAGGAGCCCGTCGCAATCAGCACACCGGTCCACAGAGCCTGCACCGCGATGGCGAATGCCGGCGTCTGGAAACGCGGATGAATACGCCCGAAACGGCTGAAGAAGATTCCGTCCCGCGCTTGCGCAAAAGGAATGCGCGCGCCGGTCAGAATGCAGCCGTTGATAGCTCCGATGATCGACAGCAGCACTACCGCCGATAGCGCCGACGCCCCGGCAGGACCCATGGTGCGTTCGGCCACGGCTGCACCTACGCGCTCAGTTGCCGCGATTTCCGGTACCGTCATCACGTTCATATAGGCCATGTTCGCGGACACGTACAGCACCATCACCGCACCCATCCCGAGTGCCAGCGATCTGGGCAGATTGCGTTGCGGGTTGGTCACTTCGCCGGCCACGAAACTCACATAGCTCCAGCCGTTGTACGCCATCAGGCAGGCGGTCATCGTCAGGCCGATGCCGCTGTACGAGAAAGCATGTGCCGCCATGTTCACCGCGCGCATACCCTGCGGCACGGCGCCATGCGGCACGAATGCGGCGGCAGTAATCAGCAGCATCAGCCCCACGATCTTCATCGAAGTGAAGACCCGCTGAATCCACGCGCCTTCCTTCACTCCGATGTAATTGGCGGCCGAGAGCACCGCCACCAGCGCCAGCGAAACCATGGTGCGCGTGGCGGGCGTCAGAGGGATGAAGTGATCCAGATAAATCGAGAAGCCCACGGCCAGGAACGCGATGCCTCCGGGTATCGCCGCCAGCACAAACACCCAGCCGCAGAGAAACGCGCACCCCGGACCGTAGGCTTCCCGCAGGTAAACATACTGGCCGCCGGTGGCCGGCATCATGGCCCCCAGTTCCGCGTAAGCCTGCGCGCCGAAATATGACAGCACGCCGGCCGCGACCCATACCGCGATGATGGCGGGGCCCGAAGGCAGGCTCCGCGCGATCACATTGGGCAGCAGAAAAATTCCGGAGCCGATGACAATTCCGATTACAATGGACGTCGCATCGAAGAGCCCGAGCTTGCGCGGCAGTTGATCCATGCGGCTACTTCAACGGCACCGCATTTTGCTTGACGTATCTGTCAACGGTTGATCCCGATCCCCCAACGGTGGCTGCCGCAGGCCCCACATAATGGAATGCTTCGGCGTACTGAACGCCGTACTTTTTGCCCAGTTCGCGATTGCCCGCCAGCACGAATTCCCGGATGTAGTTGCGATCGGCGGTAAGATCGTCGTCTCCCAGCAACGGCAGCTTCTTCCCCTGCCGCGCCAGCTCAGCCCGCAGCTTCGATCCATGGTGGCCGCCCGGACCCTTAGCCACGTTGCACAGGTTGGCGTCGATCTTCTTTTCGATCGTGCCGCTGATATCCACCACGCGTGTGATATCCGGATGCCGCACGTAATAGTATTTGTCGGTGACCGCGCGTGCTTCCAGTCCCGCCGCAAGCTGCTCCGGATAATCGTGAACGCGGCCCGCCATCCAGCTTGCCGCTTCCACGCAGTGGCCCAGCACGTAATGGTCGGGGTTCTCCTCGTCGTGCCCCCACGGATCGTAGCAGAACACGGTGTCCACCTTTAGAAAACGAAACAGGAAAATCAATCGGCAGATCAACTCGTTGCGCGAGATATCGCTCATCCTGTGATTGTTGTAATTGAGAGCGAAATCCCGCTTCAGGCCTAACGCGCGAGCCTGTTCGGCTACCTCGCGTTCGTTGCGAAGGACGTTCTCGCCGACCGTACCGGGCTCACCCACATCGTCGCCCATGTCGTCGTTCGTGGCGCGGATCATGTAACCGGTATAGCCTTCCTGAATCAGCTTGGCCACAGTGCCGGCGCATAGCAGCGCGACATCATCGGAGTGCGGTTGGATCGCGACCAGCACTTTCCCCCGGTGCGGTGTACCCGTCAATGGGCGTTCGAAAAAGGGAGGTGCCGAAGCCTGCTGCCCGCTGGCGGTCTCCAGTTTCAGAACCGACAAGCCGGCCAGCGCACGGGTGAAGAATTCGCGCCTTTGCATGACACATCATTAGACAGGAATAAGAGAACGCAGTCAACCGGGCGAAACCGAAACCGGGGAAACCGAGCCGCGACCGTAAGGGAGCGTTCAAACCACCATCACGCGGTGGTCCGTACATTCCAGTTCGATCGCCCCGTAAATCTGGCCGATAAGATCCAGGCCATGCTTGGCCAGAAACGGGAGGATAGAATACAGCCGCTCTTGCAGGTGCCGCTCGGGGTAGATCAGCCCGGAGAGCGATGCCGCATCGCGCGCCGCCCGTTCATCGCGGCGCATAGCCTCGCGGCCGGCCTTGCGCTCAATCTTGCCAAGCTGATACTGGATCTTCTTGGCGCTGCGGTCAAGCGCCAGCGCCAGCGTTGGGTCGAAGCCGGCCAGCTCACCGCGCAAACGGGCCACGGCTCCATCTACCGTGGCCGTGGTTTCGCGTATGGCGCCGGTCAATCGTGGAGGCACCAGCTTCCCGGAGATCCGCTCGCGCAGCCAGTCTTCTCCCTGGAAGAAATCCGTAAGTGCCAGGCCGTAACGGTCCATCAGCTTGACGCTTCGCGTATCCAGGATCGTAAAACCGGTGCGCGGCACGGCTACCGGCATGCGGCCCAGAATGGTGCGGTAGACGGTTTCGGATTGCGCCAGATAAGCGATCTCCGCCGGGCCGCCGATGTAAGCTACGGTCGGCACCATGGAATCCTGCACCACAGGGCGGAGCACGGCGTTGGGAGAAAGCGACGCCGCACGCTCCATCAGTTCTTCGGTACTGAAGCGGCGGCCGTTGAGCGTGTATTCGCGTTCATGGCGACGCAGCGCCAGGCGCTTGCCGTTTTCGAGCAGAAAGAACAGCGATGTGTGGTCCTCCACGTGGACCTGCGCGTGATACCCGGCCCCGGCCAGTTCGCGATTGCGGTCCAGCAGGTGCGCGGTCAACTCAGGTGCGGCTTCCACAGCGGCGCGAATCGCCGGCGCCGCCAGTTCGCGAAAAGCCGGAAGCATGGGGTCTATCTGGAGAACGTCGAACTCAGCCAAAAGACGCCGTAACAGTTCGCCGAACGCCTTCCCCATGGTGTTGCCGGCGCGATAGGTTTCCTCCACCAGCCCGGCCACTTCTTCCGCAAACGGCAGGCCTTGCAGGGCCGCGCGCAGTTCGTTCACCGGCGGGGCCAGGAGCTCGACCTCGCCAACCGGCTGCCCGCTTACCGAGCGGCGCATCTCCAGCTTTTCGGGCCGGTGTTCGCGATTGAAAACCCAGGCGTGATTGACCTCGGCGAAATCGTGGTCTTCGGTGGCCAGCCAGAACATCGGAACCGCGGGGATGCCATTCTCCGTTAACCAGGCCGCGGTTTTTACCGCATGCAGCACTTTGTAAATTGTGTAAGCCGGGCCCGAAAATAGCCCGACCTGCTGGCCCGTGACCACCGCCACGGTTCCCGGTTGAGCCAATTTCTGGAGCGCCGGGCTGGGCGGATTTTGCACCTGTAAAGCAGTCACCAGGGCGGCGCGCCGATCGCCGGAAAGCTGAACCTCACCGGCTGCGGCGCGATAGTCATCCAGGCTGCGAACGGGATAGCGGTAGAACGGCGCCGTGCGGTCGGGATGGTACAGTACGTCCGCGAAGAGTCGCGTAGTATTCGGCAAGTCGCTCTGGCGGACGCAGGTACAGTGCATGCTGTAGGTTCGGCTTACGGGATCAGCTTAGCAGATGATGGCGCGTTGCCGGGGGATTCAACCGGCCGGCAAAATCATCATCCGGCGGGCAAAATCTTCGAGATGTCGTTGTAGAGCGCAAACGCGACAATCACCATAATGCAGACAAAGCCGACCTTAAACACGGCCTCCTTCACATTGAGGCTCAGGTCTCGCTGCATTGCCATCTCCACCAGCAACATCAAAATGACACCGCCATCCAGGATCGGGATGGGCAGCAAATTGAAAATGGCCAGATTCAGGCTGACCATCGACATCAGCATGAAGAATGCTGAGGGACCTTCCCGGGCTGCGTCGCCTGCCATTACACCGATTCCGATGGGCCCCGAAAGGTTCTTCGGTGACATCCGGCGCTCCACCATGCCTTTGAGGACCTGCACAATCAGCATGGCGTCTTTGGCGTTCTGCCGTAAGGATTCGTTGAACGCAGCGGGGAAAGAAAGCTTGACGGTGATCAGATCCAGCTTCGGCTGCACGCCGATCATCCAGCGCGCCGGGCCATCGATCTTAGCGAATGCCGGCTGCACCGTCACATGATGCCTCTCGCCGTTGCGTTCGTAAACGATGTCGATCGGCTTTCCGCCGGTGTTTTTGATGATCTCCTGGAACTTGAGCCAGAAGCGGATCGGCTGCCCGTTGGCCTCCAGGAGACGATCGCCCTTCTTCAGGCCCGCTACGTCCGCCGGCATGCCGGGTTCGACCAAACCCAGGTGGACCTGTGGATCCCAGCCGGCGAACCCGAAGCCGGAGCGCTCGTCGAGCGTGGGCGACACCACTGTATCGAAGCGCTTACTGTTGCGTTCGATTGTGAGGTGCATGGGCCGGTACGCGCTCGCCACCTCTTTGCGCCCGACATCCTCCCAAGTGGGATTATCCTGGCCATCCAGTTTGACGATGCGGTCGCCATCCTGAATGCCGGCCTTGGCCGCCGGCGAATCCGGCATCACGTGGCCAATCACCGCTTGCATATCGGCGTCCGAGACCTTCTGATGTTTGATCATGTTGAGTCCGGTCACCAGACCCACCGCCAGCACCACGTTCATGAATGGCCCGGCGAAGGCGATGATCAAGCGCTGCCAGCGCGGCTTCGCAAGCAGGGAGCGCGGGTCTTGGACGTTGTCGTCGGCCGCCTGCTCGCCGGCCATTTTGACGTACCCGCCGAACAGGATGAGCGAGAACCGGTAGTCCGTTTCGCCGCGCCGGAATCCGAAAAGGCGCGGACCGAACCCAAAACTGAAAGCCTCCACTCGGACGTCGAAGAACCGGGCTGCCCAAAAGTGCCCCAGCTCGTGGATCATGATCATGACCCCGATCAGGACGAGCAGCCATAAAACGTTTTCACTAATCAGCAGCATATAGCCTCAAGCCGTCACGGGGCCTGCCGCGCGCGCCGTTACCAGCTCGCGGGCCAAAGTTCGCGACTCATCGTCAATCTCCAGAATATCGTCAATCGTTCGCGGTGTCCGGACCGGCATCCTGGAGAGCGTTTCCGAAACGATCTCGTAGATGGAGAGAAAGCCGATTCTGCGGTCCAAAAAGGCTTCTACGGCAATCTCATCGGCAGCGTTCAATGTGCAGGTGGCCGAACCACCAGTTTCCTGGCACTGGTATGCCAGTTTAAGAAGTGGAAATTTTCCAAAATCTGGCGGCAGGAATTCCCACTGGCGCGCCTCCGTCCAGTCGATCTTGGGGACCGGCGCCGACTGGCGGTCAGGGTAAGTCAGGGCGTACTGGATCGGCATCCGCATGTCGGTCGCAGAAACCTGCGCAAGTACACTGCCATCGCTGTACTCGATCATCGCGTGTACGGTGGATTGCGGGTGGATTACCACATCTACTTCGGACGGAGCAAAATCGAACAGCCAGCAGGCTTCGATTACCTCGAAGCCCTTATTCATCAGGGTAGCGCAGTCGATCGTAATGCGGTTGCCCATCCTCCAGGTAGGATGATTGAGGGCCTGCTGGGGCGTCACAAACGCCAGCGCCTCCTTAGCCGTGTTACGAAAGGGGCCGCCCGAGGCCGTGAGGATGAGCTTCGAAACCTGCTGCCGGTTGCCTGCCCGCAGGCACTGATGCGCGCCGTTATGCTCGCTATCTACAGGCAACAGCTCAGCTTGGTGTTCCCGCACGGCGTCCATCACCAGCTTGCCTCCGGACACCAGCACTTCCTTATTAGCCAGCCCCACCCGCTTACCCAGACAGATTGCCTCATAGGTAGCTTCGAGACCGGCCACGCCGACAATCGCCGAGATCACGGTGTCTACTTCGCCGGCGGTGGCGGCTTGAACGCGAGCGGCGTCACCGCAGAGCAGTTCGGGCCAGTCCGCGCGCGGCAGACCAGACTCCACCAGCCTGGCCGACAGACGTGCCAAACTCTCCGAAGTTGCCACCGCTGCAACTTTGGGGCGGAACTCGGCAATTTGGGAGGCCAACACCTCCACGTTGTGCCCGGCGACTAAGGCATACACCTGATAGAGGTGGCGGCTGTTCCGAACAACGTCCAGAGTGTTGGTCCCAATCGATCCGGTCGAACCCAGAACGGTCAGTGTCTTCATTGGATCGGAAATCCCAGGCTACCTGTCATCATATCATGCAGGAACGAACCCAATTTGCCATGGTATAAAAACGTACATCGCTTGGTGCAATTTCAGATTTGGGTTTGTTTCGGGGTTTTCTTTTTGGAAGGTCCTCTAAACCCTTTCGGGCGCCGGGGAGGATTGCTTCAGGGGTCTTTTTTTTTAGAGGTTAGTCTCGCTTTGGTGGGAGTTGCCTCCCCGGCTTACTTCCAATAATAGTAGATTCTGAATTTGGAATCAACTGTTTTTTATATTTTTTTTTCAGGATTTTACTTCGATCCCGACCAATTCCTCTAACACCTTGATTGTAGAGCAAATATCCTCATCACCGTGACCAGCGGCGATGGCAGTCTGGAAGAGCTGGCGGGTCAATCCCGTCAAATATAGGGGTACTCCTAGCTCTTTTCCCGAATCCAGCATGAGGCCTATGTCTTTATGCATCCATTTCACGGAGAAGTTGGTGGTGAAGTTCCGGCTGAATACAAAAGGAGCCTTGTAGGAGATCAGGCCCGACTTGGCGGCGCTGTTGTCCAGGATGTCGAGCATGAGCTTGGGATCCATACCGCCCTTAGCAGCCAGGACCATGCCTTCGTTGAAAGCCATCAAGATGTTGGAAAGAACCAGGTTCTGGGTCAGCTTGGCTTGCAGCCCCATGCCCGGTCCGCCGCAAAAGTAAATCTTCTTGCCCATCGGCTCAAGGTAGGGCTTAATCTTTTCGAAGACGCTTTGATCGCCGCCGATCATGAGAGTCAGATTCCCGCTCTCGGCGCCCGGCGTGGAACCGGTGACGGGCGCATCCAGAAAATCGACACCCTTGGCCTTGAAGGCAGCCGCGAGGGCGCGGCTCTCACTGGGGCTGATGGTGCTGCAATCGGCAATCACGGCTCCGGAGTGTACGCCCTGGATGACGCCGTCCTCCCCCAGCAGGACCTCCTTCACCATCTCAGTGTCACCGAGGCACAGGAAGATGCAGTCGGCGTTTTGGGCTACCTCTTTAGGCGTGTCGCAGAACTGCCCTTTTTCAGCGGCGGCAAGTTTGCGCGCCTTTTCTGTTGTATTGGACCAGACTGCCACCTGGTGGCCGGCGCGGAGCAGATTCCGCGCCATGGGGTAACCCATCAATCCAAGTCCAAGAAATCCAAGTTTTGCCATAGAAAAAAGATTGTACCGCTTCGGGGTACCGTTTTAGAAATTTAAAACTCGCGTGTCGGCATCAATGCCGACATGGCAGGCTTAAGCCTGCTCCACGGTCGGTTTTATGTCGCGAAAAGGGCTCGCCAGGTGGTGACGACCAAAGTATGGGTCACCATGGCTGCCCGGATGCTGCCGGCCTGGTTGCGGGCGCGGCCGCAGAACCAACCGAGGGTGGCGGCCAGCGGCACCCAGCGCCAATTCGGAAAGGTGCCGAGCCAGAGGTGCGCCAGGCCGAAGCAGACCGAGGTGAGGCAGAGGGCGGCGGTGCGGTTCCAGGTCCAATCTTCAATCCACTGCTGAAGTACGCCGCGAAAGAAGAACTCTTCGCCCAGCGTGATGACGAAGAGGAAGCCCAGGAACGTTCCGGCGATATTCCAAAGCGGCTTCCCGGGCGCCCAGTGCATGGCTTTCAGCGCCAGGGCAAGCGGGATGCCCACGGGCAGAAAGTAGAGATAATGCAGCCCGCCGATGCGCCAGTCCTTCCAGGTAGGCAGGAAGCCGTAGCCGGTTTCGCGAACCCGGCGCTCGAGCATCAGGGACATCACGGCAATCTGATAGACCGCCACTTTTCCGAGGATGGCGATATCGGCGCCTTTGAGGGGCGCGGGATAGATCGGGTCAAAATAGCGGCCTAGCAGAACCGCGGCCACCGTGCCAAGAAATGCGAGGTCGACAATGGCCACCGCCGGCAGCACCACGTACCAGAGGCTCAGGGCCAGTGCCAGTGCGATGAGTTTCAGGAAGCTAGTCAACTGAAACGGGACCGCACCCAGGCAGCAGACCAGGTATGGCAGCGCGGCGGAGGCCACCAGGAACCCGGGTAAAGGAGCGCCGGCCAGCCGCTCCCGCAAATCCGGGAAAGCGGGGACCAGATAGAATGGATATTCCACCAGGATGGCGGCCAGCGCCGGCACCGCCGCCCAGCCGGGTATGCCTTTGAGCCGTGCAAACCACATGCCGATCACGCCCAGCACCACCCAGCCGATCAGCAGAGCCGCCAGGAAGCCGCCGCGCGATTTGGCCATCGCGCTCATTCTAACACTCGGTGTTTTGGCGGCTTTCGCGGAAGAGCCGCCCGCTAACCTGGCCAAGCTGGTGGCGCATCGCGAGACCGAGACTGAGACCGAGCGCAACGAATATACGTACCGCCAGAGCGTGACCCTGGACGAACTGGACAACCACGGTGCGGCGCGCGGCCAGTATCGCGAGACACGGGACATCGTCTTTTCGCCAAAACATGAACGCTCGGAGACTTTGATCGGCAGGCCGGAAAACGGTCTCAAGAACCTGATCCTGACCGAAGAGGACTTTCACGATATCCGGGAAATCCAACCGCTGGTGCTAACTGAGGAGCGGCTTTGGATTTATGAAACCAAGTTTCGCGGCGAGGAAACTATGGACGAGGTGGATTGCTGGGTGCTTCAGGTGCGGCCGCGGCAGATCCTGCAGGGGCAGCGTTTGTTCGACGGCATGCTTTGGGTGGATAAGAAGGAATACAACATCGTGCGCATGGAGGGCCAGGCCGTGCCGCAGATCCGAACCACCAAGACGGAGAATTTGTTTCCGCGGTTTACGACGATCCGTAAGGCGATTGACGGGAAGCATTGGTTTCCGGTGTATACGTATGCCGATGATACGTTGTTTTTTCGCGGCGGGCCGCAGCGCGAGCGCCTGCGGATTGCATACACCAACTACAAGCGATTCGGCGTGGAATCCACGTTTAGTGCGAAGTGAAAAAACAGGCAGACGGAACCGTCTGCCCCACCAATGCAAAAACAAAAAAAGAAACCGCCGTGGACAGACTGCATCCACGGCGGTTTGGACTTAATGTAGTAGCAACTAATTCTTGATCGAGGTCAACACCAGCGGGGGACTACTGAACCCGCCGGTTGACGCGACTACTGGTGTATCTCCATCCGGCAGACCGGTAGGAACAACCACATTGAACTGATACACGCCCGTAGCAATGAGGCCTGCGAACACCACCTTGGCCGCCACATTGTCGAACAGGATCGCCGGCGTGAGGAGCAGGGGCGCCGGCGTGGATACTACCCCACCGCTGACCGCGGCTGGAGTGGTGATGCCAAAACCCGTTCCGAATAACACGATGGTCTCGCCTGGTGCGGCAGGAGTGTTGTTAGCAATGGTGGCCGGACCTACGACGGTGTTATTGGCATGCAACGCCGCTGCGTAATTGCCAATCAGGAAGAGCGCCGGCGCGATGGGCTGAGAGGCAACATTGACGACCGCGCTGGTCAGGTTGTTGTTCGAAATGGCCACAGTCACAGTTCCACTGGTGGGCAACCCGGCCGGCGTGACCACGTTGATCTGTACCGGGCTGACGTAGGTGACAAACCCGGGCTGGCCGTTAATGGTAACCGTGACCCCATCCACTGAGGTGGGGAGCAGCGCACCTGTAATATCCGTTGCCAGGAGAGAACGCTTGGTAGCTGCCAGATTCGACCCTTTGATGGTGATAAAGGTGTTGGGAGCGATGCCACCCGTGGCTTGCGCGGCGTTGGTAACCCCGCTTGCCACCAGGACGGGATTCGCCTGGATGCTGCCCAGGAGGCCGTGCTTCTCACCGCCGGGACCGGCAGTGAAATATAGAGTGCTGCTGTCGCCGCCGCTGGCGCCATTACCGACGTACAAGGACCAGAGGCCCGAAATCACGATGTTCTGGCCGTTCGGATCCTGTAAGGTTCCCTGGTACGCGCCGGTAGTCGTGTCATACGCATTGATCATACCGTCGCCGAAGTTGCCGACCAGCAGATTGTTAGCGAACTTGCCGTAGGTAGCGGGCGCAATGGCGAGACCCCAGGGGGAGTTGAGAAGGCTGCCCGTGCCGCCGGCCACCAGGGACTGCAGCAGCTTGCCTGTGGAATCAAACACGCTGACATAGCCGTTACCCACGCCGGCAACGTCGTCCACTTTGGCGGAGTCTTGCTTGGCATACGACACATAGAGCTTGCCGCCAAGGTTCCAGATATTGAATGGCGCGAAGCCCGCGGGCACCTTGGGATCGACAAACGACCCAGCGGCCAGGGTGACTGGTTTGAACTGCGCATCAAAAACGTCAATGCCGCCCGACTTGAAGTTTGCCGCATACAGCTGCACCGCCGGCGTAACTACCAGAGCGAGGCCTTTGTAAATGGCTGTACTGGAGTTGCTGACCACGGGGAAAGCCTGGCTGGCATCAGCGCCGCCTGCCCAGGCAGAGATAATGCCATCTTCGGTCGCAAAGATGAAGCTGGCCGCTACCGGGGCTTTTGTGGGCGCGGTGACGGGGAAGGTCGGGGGGGTTGTGGCGGGCGCGATGTTAGCCACGATACCGCTGCACGATCCCTTTCCGCTGGCAGTGCCGGGAATGGTGGGCTGCGTGGTAGCGTTGGGAGTGCCCATGGGAGTGGCGTTCGAGGCGCTGACCGTGTAGAGTGTCGAAAGGCCCAGGTCACACACCCAGAAGGGACTGGTTGCCGTGGCAACATTGCCCCAGGGATTGATCAATCGGGGATCGTAGAAATCCGCGGTCGCGGTGGATTTATCGTCGGCAACGAGATTGTGCACAAGGTATCCGGTCGCCGCCGGCAACATGTTTGGCGAGAGTGTTAGAAACAGACAGAGGGCTGCTTTCTTCATGGCTTTTACAGAATACAGTATATTCCGCCTGAAGATCGTGAAAGTACGTGATTTAACATCTTTTGCGGAATAAACGGCTTGTCCGTTTTCGAACGTTTTGTGGCGGCGGGGAGATATGATTGCCTTCATGACAAAGAATTCAATAGCGGCGGCCGCAGTGGCAGCGGGGCTGTTGGCCGGAGCTGCAGATTTGGGAGTGGCCGCCGGCCGGGAAACCGGATGGCCCGGGTATGGCGGAGGGCCGGAGGGTATTCGATATTCGCCCCTGAAGCAGATCGACCGATCTAATGTGTCCCGGCTGCGGGTGGCGTGGACGTATGACACCGAAGACGGACGCGGCGACCCGCAAACCCAGCCGGTAATGATCGACGGAGTGCTGTTTGGCGTTACCCCCGGGCACAAGATCGTAGCTCTTGACGCGGCCAACGGCAAATTGGTTTGGAAGTTCGACCCGGGCTTTCAGGGCCGCGGGCCGAACCGGTCGGTCATGTACTGGGCTTCGGGAAGCGACCGCCGGATCTTCGCGGCGTCGCAGAGCTTCATCTATGCGCTCGATGCGCGCACGGGGAAAGCGATCGCCTCGTTTGGCAATGACGGGCGGATCGATCTTCGCGAAGGCCTGGGGCGCGATTCACCGAAACAGTCGATTGCTCTCACCAGCCCGGGAGTAGTGTACAAGGACCTGCTCATTGTCGGCGGACGATATCCGGAAGCGCTTCCCGCCGCTCCCGGCGACATACGCGCTTACGACGTCCGGACCGGTAAGCTTCGGTGGAGCTTTCATACGATTCCGCATCCGGGCGAATTCGGCTACGACACCTGGCCGAAGGATGCGTGGACATACAGCGGCGCCGCCAACAACTGGGCCGGCATGGCGCTGGATGAAAAACGCGGCATTGTCTATGTGCCAACGGGATCGGCTGCGACGGACTTTTACGGCGCCGATCGCGTGGGCGACAACTTATTCGCGAATACCCTGCTGGCGCTGCGCGCGGACACCGGTGAGCGCATCTGGCATTTTCAGGCGGTGAAGCACGATCTGTGGGACCGCGATTTTCCATCGCCGCCGAGCCTGGTAACCGTGAGCCACGGCGGAAAAAAGGTTGACGCTGTGGCGCAGACGACCAAGCAGGGATGGGTCTATCTTTTCGACAGAGCCAACGGCGAGCCGCTATTTCCAGTCGAGTACCGCGGCTATCCCCCCAGCGGCGTGGCGGGCGAGGTGACGGCGGCAACACAGCCTCTACCCGTGAAGCCCGGCCCTTTTGCGCGGCAACTGCTGTCCGAGGATATGCTCTCAGAGCGCACGCCTGAAGTTCACAAATGGGCGGTGGAGCAATTTCGTTTGTTTCGAAGCGAGGGACAGTTTGTGCCCTTCGCCGTGGGCAAGGAGACGATCGTGTTTCCGGGTTTCGATGGCGGCGCCGAGTGGGGCGGTTCGGCATTCGATCCGGAGAGCGGGCTGCTGTACGTGAATTCCAACGATATTGCATGGGCGTCGAGTTTGGCGGAAAATCGCAGGGGCAATTCCGGCCGGCAGCTCTACCTGACAAATTGCGCCAGTTGTCACGGCGACAGTATGTCCGGAGCGCCCCCGCAGATTCCCTCGCTGGTGAATCTGAACGGCAAGCGGAGCCCGGCGGAGATCAGCGCGATTATCCGGCAGGGCGCGGGACGCATGCCGTCGTTCCCCAACATCGCGCAGGCCGACGTTTCAGCCATAGTTCAATTTGTACTGAGCGGCGAGAGCAAAGAATTGAATGGTCCGGATACTTCAGCGACCAACCCGCGCTACAGGTTTACGGGATATCACAAATTCCTCGACCCGGATGGCTATCCGGCGGTAGCGCCGCCTTGGGGCACGCTCAATGCGATCAACCTCAACACGGGCCAGTATGCGTGGAAGATTCCGCTGGGCGAGTATCCGGAGTTAGCGGCCAAAGGCATGAAGAACACGGGCACCGAGAACTACGGCGGACCGATTGTTACCGCGGGAGGCCTGGTGTTTATCGGCGCCACGAACTTCGACCGGAAGTTTCATGCCTTTGACAAACGGTCGGGAAAACTGCTCTGGGAAACGGAATTGCCGCTGGCTGGGAATGCCACGCCGATCACTTATCAACTGGATGGAGTTCAGTACGTGGTGATCTATGCCACGGGCGGGAAAGTGGGACGTGCGGGGGCTCCGTCCGGGGGAATTTATGTGGCTTTTGCATTGCCGGGGCCGGGCGGCGGAAAGGCGAAGAACGCAACGAAGAGAGATCAATGATGGTGATAGTACTTGAACTATGAATCTTATGCGAATGAGTCAGGTTTCGATTAACCGCTGAGACGCAGAGACGCAGAGCAAAAACGCAGAGCCCCTGGCAGGCTTGGCCTTGCGGACTGGCCGAGGCGCTGCGGTAGGCCCGGGACTGGTGCGCAGAGGAAGCAGAGACGCACGCAAGAACAACAGTGGCTGGTTTTTCTCTGCGTGTCTCGGCGTCTCCGCCGGCCTCACGCTGGAAAGCGGTTCCGTGTCGGCATGAGTGCCGACATGGCAGCCTAAAGGCTGCTCCACGTGCTGGCTCGGATAAAGTCGCGGTTCATCCTGGCGATGACTTCGAGCTTGATCTCCTTGGGGCAAACCGCTTCGCACTCTCCGATATTGCTGCAGCTTCCGAAGATCTCTTCTTTGGCCTGGGCCACCATCGCCAAGGCCCTCCGCGCGCGTTCGGGCTGGCCTTGCGGCAGCAGCCCCAGGTGCGCGATCTTGGCGCCGGTGAACAGAGCCGCGGACGCATTGGGACACATTGCCACACATGCCCCGCAGCCGATGCAGGCAGCCGCATCCATGGAATTCTCAGCGTTTTCCTTGGGCACCAGAATGGCGTTGCCATCGGGCGCGCTGCCGGTGGACACCGAAATGTAGCCGCCCGCGGCGATGATGCGGTCGAACGCGCTGCGGTCCACCATCAGGTCTTTGATCACCGGGAAGGCCTTGGCCCGCCACGGTTCCAGGTACAGCTCGTCGCCATCCTTGAAGTGCCGCATGTGGAGCTGACATAGCGTGGTACCGGGAAGCGGGCCATGCGCCATGCCGTTCACCATGCATCCGCAGGTGCCGCAGATTCCTTCGCGGCAATCGTGATCGAAGGCCACCGGATCTTCATTTTTGGCGATCAGGTCCTCGTTCAGGACGTCGAGCATCTCAAGGAAAGACATTTCCTGGTTGACGTTCGGAACTTCGTAACGCACCATGCGGCCGCGATCGGCGGAATTCCGCTGCCGCCAGATATGCAGAATAATTCGCATTACTTGTAACTCCGTTGCGAGGGGTGCACGTATTCGAAAGTCAGCGGTTCCTTGTGAAGCACCGGCGGCTTGTCCACGCCCTGAAACTCCCAGGCAGCCGCGTAGGAATAATGCTCGTCATCGCGCGCCGCTTCGCCGTCGGGCGTCTGGTATTCCTCGCGGAAGTGGCCGCCGCAGGATTCGTTGCGTTCGAGCCCATCCAGGCACATCAGTTCGGCCAGTTCGAAGAAATCGGCCACGCGGCCGGCCTTTTCGAGCGACTGATTCAATTCTTCGCCGGAGCCCAGCACTCTCACATCGCGCCAGAACTGCTGGCGCAGTTCGGGAATCTTGGAAAGCGCGAGCTTGAGCCCTTGTGCGTTCCGGGCCATGCCGCAGTACTCCCACATGATCTTGCCCAGCTCGCGATGGTACGAATCCACCGATCGCGTGCCCTTGGTTTCAAGCAGCCGCCGGGTGGTCTCGGCGACCTGTCTTTCGGCATCGCGCGCCGCCGGATGCGCGCCATCCACCTTTTCAAATTTAGTGGAGGCCAGGTAATCGCCGATGGTGTTGGGCAGAACGAAGTAGCCGTCGCCCAGGCCCTGCATCAGCGCGCTGGCGCCCAGGCGGTTGGCGCCATGATCGGAAAAGTTGGCTTCGCCGATCACGTACAGGCCCGGAATGGTGGACATGAGGTTGTAATCCACCCACAGGCCGCCCATGGTGTAGTGAATGGCGGGAAAGATGCGCATCGCCTCTTTGTAGGGATCTTCGCCGGTGATGCGCTCATACATATCGAACAGGTTGCCGTAGCGCTCTTTGATGACCGCCTGGCCCAGGCGCTCAATAGCGTCGCGGAAATCCAGATAGACCGCGAGTCCGGTTTCGCCCACGCCGCGGCCTTCATCGCAGACCTGCTTGGCGTTGCGTGAAGCCACGTCGCGCGGCACCAGGTTGCCGAAGCTGGGGTACTTACGCTCCAGGTAGTAATCGCGCTCGTTCTCGGGGATCTTGCTGGGCGGCCGCTTGTCGCCTTTTTTCAACGGCACCCACACGCGGCCATCGTTGCGCAGGGATTCGCTCATCAGGGTGAGCTTGGATTGGTACTCGCCCGAAACCGGAATACACGTGGGGTGGATCTGCGTGAAGCACGGGTTGGCGAACAGAGCGCCGCGTTTGTGGGCCCGCCAGATGGCGGTGGCGTTCGAGCCCTTGGCGTTGGTGGAGAGGTAGTAGACGTTGCCGTAGCCGCCGGTGCCCAGCACCACGGCGTCGCCCAGGTGCGACTCCACTTTTCCGGTCACCAGGTTGCGCGTTACGATGCCGCGCGCTTTGCCGTCGATGACAATCAGGTCCAGCATCTCCGTGCGCGGCAACATGGTAACGGCCCCGTTGCCGATCTGGTGTTCGAGCGCCTGATAGGCGCCCAGGAGCAACTGCTGCCCGGTCTGCCCGCGGGCGTAAAACGTGCGCGAAACCTGCGCGCCGCCGAAAGAGCGGTTGTCCAGGTAGCCCGAATATTCGCGCGCGAACGGCACGCCCTGGGCCACGCACTGGTCGATGATGTTCAGGCTGATCTGCGCCAGGCGATAGACATTGGACTCGCGGGCCCGGAAGTCGCCGCCCTTCACGGTGTCGTAGAAGAGCCGATATACGCTGTCGCCATCGTTGTGATAATTCTTGGCGGCGTTGATGCCGCCCTGGGCTGCGATGGAGTGCGCGCGCCGCGGCGAATCCTGGAAGCAGAAGCACTTGACGTTGTAACCCAACTCGGCCAGGCTGGCCGCCGCCGCCCCTCCCGCCAGGCCGGTGCCCACCATGATGATGGTGTACTTGCGCTTGTTGGCCGGGTTCACCAGCTTGCAATTGAAGCGGTGCCGCTCCCATCGCGTTTCAATCGGACCGGTCGGAGATTTTGAATTGAGTTCCATGGCCTTCAATAAGACAACAAACCCAACATCACGGCGATCGGAATGGAGCAGTTGCCGATGCAAATCAGGATGGCGACAACCGCCGCAGCCTTCTTCAGCAATGGTGTGTAGCGCGGATGGCTGAAGCCCATAGATTGGAACATGCTCCACAGCCCGTGGTAAAGATGCATGCACAACAGGATCATGGCAAACACGTAAAAGCCCGAGACGGCGGGGTTCGAGAAGCCGGCGATCACGTTGGCGCGGACGTCGGGTTGATCGGGGCCCACTTCCTGCAGAGGCAGCACCGCGCCAACCGTCAGGTGAAGCACGTGGAAGATTACGAATGCGGCTACGATGGGCCCGCTCCACATCATGGTGCGGGCGGCGTAAGACGTGGGGACGTCGGCCTTCCTGGCATACTTGACGGGCCGCGCGGCGCTTTTGACCCGCGACAATTGGATGGAAGCGACGATGTGCATGATGACGGCTGCCAGCAGCAGCAGGCGCGCCGTCCACAGCGGAATGGCATTCGACGGGTCATGGAGGAAAGCCGCGTAGTGGTTGATTTGGTCGTGATTCGCCAGAAAGATCTGGAGATTGCCCAGCAGATGTGCGATGACATAGCCGAACAGCACTACGCCGGTAATGGCCATGATGACCTTCTTGCCAATGGGCGCCTGGTAGAAGCGGACAGCCCTATGGATGGGGTGGATGGCAATAGCACTCATGGATTGTTTGGTCGCACCCGCAGCACGGGATGCGGGAAGCGGGTCTGATGCTGTCAAATTTCAGTATAACGAAGTAGACGGTTAGGGACTACGGCAGACGAAACCGCCTGGTTTACCGGCGGCACGACCGCCGGCGTTACCTAGAACACGTAGGTTGGGGGGGCAATGCCCTTCACGCGCAAATATACTTCGGCCTGTCCGCGGTGGTGCGCCGTGTGCGTGAAGTAAGACCAGAGCCACTCAAAGCCGGTCATCTTGCGGGTGGTGCCGACCACGGCGTCCAGTTTCTTCGGCGTCATGGAAGCCACCGCCTTGTTGCAGAAGTCGAACGAATCGGTGAGGAACTGAACGGCCGTATCCTTGTCTATATCGATCTTCTCGTCTTTGAGCGCATCCGAAAGTTTGGCCGGAACCGCCGGCCGCTCCATCCCGCCGGCCAGGGCGCACGCGTTCAAGTTGGCGCCGCCAATCTGGACCATCAACTGGCCGAAGCTCAGCTCCACGGGAACCGGCCGGAAACCGTAATCCTGGGCCGGCATCAGTTTCGCAACGGCGATCGTGAATTCCCCGGTAACCTTCCAGTGCTTCACCAGGGCGTCTTTGAGCTCGGTCTGGGCCACGGCTGGAATGGCGAGTAATAACATCGGGAGCAGATTTTTCTTCATGATTTTTCCTCGGGATATAATTGTAATCGCACACAACTGCCAAAAGAGCAAGGCCATCACGCCAAACTCAGGAGAACTCGTGGGATCCGGTAATCGTCCGATTCCTATGCGTGGCGGCGCCTCGCCAATGGCCGCACGCAGCGCCGATCGTTACTTCGAACTGAAGTCGCAGATTCATCGCAAGCTGATCGGCGTGCTCAATCTGGAGCGGGCTTCTTCCATCCCCAAAGACCGTATGCGTGCCGAGATCGGCCGTGTGGTGGAGCGCCTGCTGGACGAAGAGCGCGTGCCGATGACCACGGCCGAGCAAGCCAAGATCGTGGAAGAGGTCCTGGACGAAACGCTGGGCCTCGGTCCGCTCGAAACCCTGCTCAAAGAGCCCTCCATCTCCGACATCCTGGTCAACCGCTACGACAAGGTTTTCATCGAGCGCAACGGCAAACTGTCGGAGACGACGGTCCGGTTTAAGGACGACGCGCATCTGCTGCACATCATCGAGAAGATCGTTTCGCAGGTGGGCCGCCGGATCGACGAAGCGCAGCCGATTGTAGACGCGCGCCTGCAGGACGGCTCGCGCGTCAACGCCATCATCCCGCCCCTGGCGCTCGACGGCCCCTGCCTGAGCATCCGCCGGTTCGGCCGGCACGTGATCACGCAGGATGAGATGGTGCAGTTCAAGACGCTGACTCCGGCCATGCTGCGGTTCCTTTCGGCGTGCGTGCAATGCAAGGTCACGGTCCTGATCTCGGGCGGTACGGGTTCGGGCAAGACTACCATGCTCAACGCGCTTTCGCGATTCATACCGGAAGAAGAGCGCATCATCACGATTGAGGATACGGCCGAACTGCAGCTGCAGCAGCGGCACGTGGTGAAGTTCGAAACGCGGCCCCCGAATCTGAATAAGGAAGGCGGCATCAATCAACGCATGCTGCTGCGCACCGCGCTTCGCATGCGGCCCGACCGCATTATCGTGGGTGAGTGCCGCGGCGCCGAGGCCCTGGATATGCTGCAGGCCATGAACACCGGCGTTGAGGGGTCCATGAGTACGGTCCACGCCAACACTCCTAAAGATGCATTTTCGCGCCTGGAAACCATGGTGATGATGGCTGACCTGGAAATCCCGGCCCGCGTCATTTCGCAGCAGCTTGCCAGCGCCATCAAGCTGGTGGTGCAGGTATCGCGCCTGCAGGACGGCACGCGCAAGATCCTCAGCATTTCGGAAGTGCTGGGCGTGCGTGACGAGAAAGTCGAGCTGCAGGAAATTTTCACGTTTGAGCGTGTGGGCGTGACCGATTCCGGGAAAGTGCAGGGACGGTTCCGCGCCACCGGGGTAACTCCCAAGATTCTGGAACGGCTGCGCGTGAGCGGCGTTCAATTGCCGCCGGTTCTTTTTGAAGAAGTGGTCCCGGTAAATATGTAACGCGCTGAAAGCTACAGGCACTGGCGGGCGCGGTGATATCCTTTGGAAACCATGGGTCGCTTGTTCGTCCTCCTCGCTATATTGTTGCCGGCCGCATCTTCCCAAAACTTCGATCCGAGGCTCTACGCAGGCTTGCAGTGGCGCATGATCGGGCCGTTCCGCGGCGGGCGAACGGTGGGCGCGGCAGGCATCGCGGATCAGCCGAACGTTTTTTACATTGGCGTCAACAATGGCGGCGTGTGGAAGACCGATGACTACGGCCGAACGTGGAAGCCGATTTTCGACGATCAGCCTACTGGCTCCATCGGCGCGGTGGCGGTGGCGCCATCGGACCCGAACATCATCTATGTGGGATCTGGCGAGGGACTGCAGCGGCCGGATCTTTCGGTGGGCGACGGCATGTATAAGAGCACCGACGGCGGCAAAACCTGGCGGCACCTGGGTCTGCGCGACGGCCAACAGATCCCAGCCATTCTGGTGGATCCGCGCAATCCCAACCGCGTTTTCGTGGCGGTGCTGGGCCATCCGTACGGGCCCAATGCGGAGCGCGGCGTCTTCCGTTCGATCGACGGCGGCCAGAACTGGCAGAAGGTTTTATACAAGGATGAGCACACCGGCGCCATCGATCTGGCCTTCGACCCTGCTAACCCGCAAACGGTTTACACGGCGCTGTGGCAGGCCAGGCAAGGTCCCTGGGAGAATGGCGTGTTCTCCGGACCGAACAGCGGTCTGTTCAAATCCACCGATGGCGGCAGCACCTGGAAGCAACTGACCGGCGGGCTGCCGGCATTCGCCCAAGGGCTGGGCCGCATCGGCATTGGAATAGCGCCCGTCGACGCGACTCGCATTTATGCCCTGGTGGAAGCGCGGCAGGGCGCCGGACTCTACCGCTCCGACGATGCCGGCGCCACGTGGACCCAGGTCAACACGGAGCAGCGCATTTATGGGCGCGGATCGGACTTCGCCTGCGTGCGAGTAGACCCAAAGAACAAGGACACGATCTACATCGCGAATACATCCACCTACCGGTCCACCGATGCCGGCGTCCACTTCACGGCGATCAAGGGCGCGCCGGGCGGCGACGATTATCACACCGTCTGGATTAATCCCAACAACCCTGACATCATCCTGCTGGCCAGCGACCAGGGCGCCACCATCAGCGTGAATCACGGCGCCACGTGGAGTTCCTGGTACAACCAGCCGACGGCTCAGTTTTATCACGTGAACACCGATCACCAGTTCCCTTACCGGGTCTACGGCGGCCAGCAGGAAAGCGGATCGGCGGGGGTATTGAGCCGCGGCAACGACGGCCAGATTACATTTCGCGAATGGCACCCGGCGGGCGCCGACGAGTACGGCTACGTGGCGCCGGACCCGCTCAACCCGAACATTGTTTACGGCAGCAAGGGCACGCGATACAACAGCATTACCGGCGAAGTGGAGGACGTCAAACCGAAGGGGAGCTACCGGTATCTGCGCACGGCGCCGCTGCTGTTTTCTTATGTCGATCCGCACATACTTTACCTGGGTGCGCAGATGGTGCTGAAGACCATCAACGGCGGCCACAGTTGGGAAGCCATCAGCCCCGATCTTTCGCGCGAGCACTACGAAGTTCCGGCCAGCGTGGCGTCTTACGGCGATGCGGCCAGGAACCAGGCCACACGGCGCGGCGTGGTGTATTCGATCGGCCCCTCGCATTTGAACGTGAATGTGATTTGGGCGGGCACCGACGACGGGCTGATCCACGTGACCAAAGATGGCGGCAAGAGTTGGAAGAACGTCACGCCGCCGGGCATGACGCCGTGGAGCAAAGTGGCGCAGCTGGATGCTTCGCACTTCGACGATGACACGGTCTACGCGGCCGTGAACCGGCTGCGGCTGGACGATTTGAAGCCGCACATCTACCGCACGCATGATGGCGGCACCACATGGAACGCGGCCGTGCAGGGGCTGCCGGACGGCCCGGTTAACGCGGTGCGCGAGGACCCTGTGCGCAAAGGGCTGTTGTTCGCGGCGACGGAATTGGCGGTATACGTATCGTTCAACGATGGCGACAACTGGCAGCCGCTGCGTCTGAATATGCCCGCGACTTCGATCCGCGACCTGGTGATCCACGAGGACGACCTGGTGGTGGGGACGCACGGCCGCGGCTTCTGGATCCTGGACGATATGTCGCCGCTGCGCCAGATGACGGCGGAAATTGCCACCGCCAACGCGCACCTGTTCGCGCCGCGGCCCACGTATCGCCTGCCGCGCGACACCAACGAAGATACGCCGCTGCCCCCGGAGGAACCGGCCGCCAAGAATCCGCCGGACGGGGCCATCCTCTATTACTATTTGAAATCGGCCGCTTCCTCTGAAATGGCGCTGGAGGTTTTCGACAGCAGCGGCAAGCTGGTGCGGCGCTTTTCCAGCAGCGATAAGCCGGTGACGCCGGACCCGATGCTGGACGTGCCGACTTATTGGATTCGCCCATTCGTGCCGCTTTCGACGGAAGCCGGAATGCATCGTTTTGTCTGGGACCTGCATGCCGCGCCCACGGGCGGTAGCGAGCGCCGCAGAGAGTATCCGATCTCCGCAATTTACCAGGACACGCCGGGCACGCAGGGGGAGTGGATGCCGCCGGGCAACTACACCGTGAAGCTCACGGTTGACGGCAAGACTTACAGCCAGGCGCTGGTGGTAAAGCCCGATCCGCGCAAACGGATGTAAGAACAGATGTAAGAAAGTTCCACCGCTGTAAGAAAGTTCCACCGCGAGTGACTACCTAAGTTGTGGGGCAGGATGATTTGTACCAGGAGGCCGCCGCTACGTACGGTGCGGCGCTCGAACGGCTAACCCGTGCTTACGAGGCCGACCCGGACAAACGTCGAGACCTGAGCCAGGAAATTCAGCTTGCTTTATGGCGCAGCTTCGAGGGTTTTGATGGGCGCTGCTCGCTGCGGACCTGGGTCTATCGCGTGGCCCATAACGCCGCGACGTCGCACATTATCCGGCAGCGCCGCGCCAAGGCACAAACCATGGTTAGCCTGGAAGAACTCGAGAACCTGCCGGGCCACACTAATGACGGGCTGGGGACGGACAAGCGCCATTGCCTGGATCGCCTGCTGGCCCTGATCCAACAGCTTAAACCGCTCGACCGGCAGGTGATTCTCTCGTACCTGGAAGGCATGGACGCGGCATCGATCGGAGAAGTCACCGGCATTTCTCCAGGTAATGTCGCGACCAAGATTCATCGCATCAAGAACATTCTTGCCCGCCGGTTTCAGGAAGGAGGACGCCATGGAGAATGAGCTTCCCCCGGACGATATCAGAAATGTCTGGCAGAACCAGACTGTGGAGGCCAATCAGATGTCACTCGACGAACTTCGGCAGAAGGCCGGGAAGTTTCAAGACCGGATTCGCAATCGGAATCTCAGGGAATATGCGGCGGCAGTCATAGTGGTCGCCGCCTTCAGCTACTACTTCTGGCGCTGGCCTGAGGTTCGCCTGGGGTCGGGGCTGATAATTGCAGCCGCCTTGTATGTGGTGTACCAGCTGCACACAAGAGGCGCGGCTAAAACCGTGCCGGCGGCGCTGGGCCTGGGGACGTGTCGCGACTTTCACCGGCGGGAACTGGAACGGCAGCGCGACCTCTTAAGAGACGTCTGGAAGTGGTACCTTCTACCGTTTGCGCCCGGCATGTTGGCGTTCGTGGCTGTACCCGCCATGAATGTTCCGCCTGACAAGTGGCTGAACGCAGCCCCCTTCATACTATTGTGCGCGGTGTTCTTCTATGCGGTCGGAAGACTGAATCAACGGGGCGCGCTCAAGCTCCAGCAGCAGATCGACGAGTTAGATGCGATGGATCAGGAGACATCATAAGAGGGAACCTGCCGCATGAAATGGCGCCCGAGCCCTGTGGGATCTTCGCCACGGGTACGATGGAAGGTGGACCATCACGGGAGGCCTATGTCCGACCTGAAATATCAATCCGGCTTCGGCAATGAATTTGCCACGGAAGCCGTATCGGGAGCGCTACCGGCGGGCCAGAATTCTCCGCAGCACGCTCCACTCGGCCTGTACACCGAGCAGTACAGCGGCACGGCTTTCACGGCGCCGCGCGGGGTCAACCGGCGATCGTGGTGCTACCGCATACGGCCCTCCGTGACGCACAAGCCTTTTGAGGAAATTCCCACCCGTCTGATCCGCAGCGGCCCGTTCCATGAAGCGCCCGCGCCGCCCAACCAGATGCGCTGGGATCCGCTGCCCATTCCCAAAGAGGCCACCGATTTCGTGGACGGCCTGGTGACCATGGGGGGTAGCGGCGACCCCGCCATGCAGACCGGCGTTGCCATCCATGTGTACGCCGCCAACCGTGGGATGCGCGACCGTTTTTTCTATAATGCCGATGGCGAACTGCTGATTGTTCCGCAGATGGGTATCCTTGAGATCGCCACGGAGTTGGGAGTTCTACGTGTGGCGCCGGGAGAAATCTGCGTGCTGCCGCGCGGCCTTAAGTTCCGGGTCGAACTGCCGGATGAAGCCGCCCGAGGCTACATCTGCGAGAACTACGGCGCGCAGTTTCGCCTGCCTGACCTGGGGCCCATCGGCGCCAACGGCCTGGCCAACCCGCGCGACTTCCTGGCACCCGTTGCAGCGTTTGAAGACCGCGAAGGCAGCTTCCGCATCATCGCGAAATTCCTGGGCCGGCTGTGGTCTGCCGAGATCGACCACTCACCGCTCGACGTGGTGGCCTGGCACGGAAACCTGACGCCTTATAAATACGATCTGGCGGCGTTCAACTGTATTAACAGCGTGAGCTTCGATCATCCCGACCCCTCGATCTACACGGTACTGACTTCGCCCAGCGCGGTGGCCGGAACCGCCAATGTGGACTTCGCCATCTTCCCGCCGCGGTGGCTGGTGGCAGAGCACACCTTCCGCCCGCCGTGGTTCCATCGCAACGTGATGAATGAGTTTATGGGTCTGATTACGGGCGCATACGACGCCAAGGCCGAAGGCTTCGTTCCCGGCGGGGCCAGCCTGCACAACTGCATGTCCGGGCATGGCCCGGATGCCGAAACCTACGAACGGGCGAGCGTGGCCGAATTGAAGCCGCAGCGGCTGGAGAACACCCTGGCGTTCATGTTCGAAACCCAACTGCCGGTGCAGCCGACGCGCTTCGCCATGGAAACCAAGATCCTGCAGCACGAGTATTACGAATGCTGGCAAGGCCTGAAAAAACATTTCCGTTCCGGACCGGCATGAACGCGACACACGATCCCAACCTCAAGAGCTGGGTACTCTCGGCTAACCAGCAAGGCACTGACTTTCCCATTCAGAACCTTCCGTTCGGCGTCTTCCGGGGTCCGGAGCCAAGCATCGGAGTGGCCATCGGAGACCAGATCCTGGATCTGAACGCCTGCGCCGAAATGGGCCGGATCTCATCGGAATTCCGGCAGGCGGCGTCAGCGGCATCACTGAATTCGCTCATGGCGATGGAGCCGGCCGCCCTCTCTTCATTGCGGCAGCAGTTGAGCAGCCTTCTGCGAACCGGTTCCAAGCCGATGGAATCGCTCCTGGTGCCGATGCGCGGCGCCGCGATGCAACTGCCGGTCGAGATCGGCGATTATACGGACTTCTACGCGTCCGTCTTTCACGCCGCCAACGTGGGCAAACTGTTCCGGCCGGACAACCCGCTCCTGCCGAATTACAAATACGTGCCCATCGGATACCACGGGCGGGCCTCTTCGATCGTGATCAGCGGCCACCAGGTCCGGCGCCCTGGCGGCCAGCGGAAAGGTGCTGACGACAAAACGCCCACGTTCGGCCCCACGCGCTCGCTCGACTACGAAGTGGAAGCCGGCTTTTTTGTAGGCCGCGGAAACGCGCTCGGAGAGCCGATTGCCATCGCGGAGGCCGGTGCGCATATCTTCGGTGCCTGCCTGGTGAACGATTGGTCCGCGCGTGACATGCAGGCCTGGGAATATCAACCTCTGGGTCCCTTTCTGTCGAAGAGTTTCGCCACCACCATCTCGCCATGGGTGGTGACCATGGAAGCGCTGGAGCCGTTCCGCGTACCCGCGTTCCATCGCCCGGAGGGCGATCCCGAGCCGCTGCCTTACCTGAGTTCGGCAGAGGAGAACCAGAGCGGCGGCATCGATATCACCCTCCAAGTCTACTTTGCCACAGAGCGAATGCGGGCCGCGGGTATGCCGCCGGAGCGCCTCAGCCGCGGCTCTGCGCGCAACCTTTACTGGACCATCGGCCAACTGCTGGCGCATCATGCCAGCAATGGGTGCAACCTGCGAACCGGCGATCTGCTGGCCAGTGGAACGGTATCCGGACCCGGGCCGGAAGAGCGCGGCTGCCTGCTGGAACTAACCGGGCGCGGCGCGGAACCCATCCACCTGCCGGACGGTACAGTTCGAAAATTCCTGGAAGACGGCGACGAAGTGATCGTCCGCGGTGGCTGCGAACGGCCCGGCTTCGCCCGCATCGGTTTCGGCGAATGCCGAGGTACGGTCAGCCCCTAGGCGCCGGCCGCGGACGGCGCGCCGGCAGCGATTTCCGCTCGCCCCCGACGATGCGGGATGGGCCTCATTTCTTTTCAGGCAGCCATTTCTGCAAAGCCCCCACCAGGTCTTCCAACCTGACAGGCTTGGCGATGTAGTCGTCCATGCCGGCTTCGATGCACCTCTCGCGCGCGCCAGTCATGGCTTCGGCCGTCATGGCGACAATGGCCATTCGTCCATTGCCTCCTTCCCGGCGTCGAATTTCCCTGGTGGCCTCGTACCCGTCCATCTCCGGCATCTGGCAGTCCATCAGAATCAGATCGTAAGGAAGCATTTCGCGCAGTTCCAAAGCCTCCCGGCCGTTCGACGCCAGGTCCACACGGAGCCCGAGTTTTTCCAACATCCGGACCGCCACTTTCTGGTTGACCGCATTGTCCTCGGCAACCATGACCCGCAGGCCCAACCCGGCAAAGCTCGCGGACCATCTTCCCTTTAATTCCGCAGTTCGATGCTCGCCGTCAAGCGGCTTCACCTTTTTTCCCCAATTCGCCGCCAACGTACGTAGTAATTGCTCCTGCCGCACCGGCTTGACCAGGCACGCGTCAATGCTGGCTCCCTCCATGTGCCTTACTTCGGTCCACTGGCCTACGGAACTCAGCATCACCACCACTGCCTCTCGAAACGCGGGGTCAGCCTTGATAGCCGCCCCCAGCGTGGCTCCATCCATAACGGGCATCTGGTAATCGAGAACCACGAAGTTGTAGGGGTCTCCGCTGGCTTGAGCTGCGCGTAGGGCCTGCAGCGCCTCTTCCCCTGAAGCCGAAGTTCCGTTCCGCATCCCCCAGTTGGCGGTGAGGTCGATGAGAACCCGCCGGTTCACTTCGTGGTCATCCACCACCAGAACGCGAAGGCCCCGCAACCCGGCAACATCGGCTCCCGCGCGCAGTTCGGCATCCTGCAGCAAAGGCAAGGTGAACGAAAACTTTGAGCCTTCACCCAAACGGCTTTCCACCGCAACCGATCCGCCCATGAGTTCGACGAGTTGCTTGGCGATCGCCAGACCCAGCCCGGTGCCCCCGTATCTTCGCGTGATCGAGCTGTCCACCTGGCTGAATTTTGCAAATAGCGAAGCCAGCTTCTCCTGGGGAACCCCGACGCCGGTGTCCTGTACCGTGACCCGCATTTGGGCGATGTGCGCATCTTGACCCACGCACTCCACGTTGACCCGAACACTGCCCTTGGGCGTGAATTTGATGGCGTTGCCGACCAGGTTCGTCACAACCTGCCGGATGCGGCCGGCATCGCCGATGAAGTGCGCCGGCAAACTCGACGGGTATTCCAGAACAAATTCCAGGTCATGCTCTTCGGCTTTCTGCGCCAGCATTTCGTTGACTTCCTCGATCACCAGCCGAAGGTCAAATGAAAAGCGTTCGATAGCCAGCTTACCGGCTTCGATCTTGGAAAAATCCAGGATGTCGTTGATCAGGGTCAGCAGGGCATCCCCTGACTTGCGCACCGTCTCCGCGTAATCTCTTTGTTCGGGCGTCAATTGTGTATCGAGCAGCAGGCCCGTCATTCCAATCATCCCGTTCATCGGGGTTCGGATTTCATGGCTCATCATGGCCAGGAAATCGCTCTTGGCCCGGTTGGCGCTCTCGGCATAGTCCCTTGTGCGCGTCAGTTCCGCCTCCGCCTGTTTGCTTTCGGTGATATCCCGCGCCACACCCACCGTGGCCTGCACTCTTCCATTTCCGTCCATTACCGCCGCCGTATTCAGCATGACCAGAATGTCGGTGCCATTCCTCTTGCGGTTCCACAATTCGCCGCGCCACCCTCCCGCCAGGGTGCCGCGCAGAATCCCGCTTGTGACCTCCGGCGAACTCAAAGGCGACCGGACGATGTCGATATTCTCTCCAATCAGGTTGCGCTCCTCGTATCCGTATGTGCGCAGAAACGCGCGATTCACGAACAAGAGCCGGTCGTCGGGATCGCAGATCGATACACATTCGTCAACGCTTTCCAGGGTATGGGCCAGCAGCTTGAGCCTTTGCAGAAGGCGCTTCTCATCCGTGATATCGCGGACCAGCCACAGTACGCCCTGGAATTGCTGGCTGGTGTCGTATTGCGGCGTCGCCGTCACCTGCAGCGTGCGTCTCTCTCCGTCCGGGCGGATGATCCGCAGCTCAAAAATGCTCTTCTCCCCCCGCTGGCGGAGCGCCGGTTCAGATGCCAGAATCGGGATGTTCCCGGGATCTACGAATTCGCTCAGCTCTTTGCCGATCGCTTCGCCGCGCGCCACCCCAAAAATGTTCTCAGCCGCGGGATTTGCCATCAGAACACGCTGCCGCCGGTCCAGACTCACAATGCCTTCTCCGAGGCATTCAATTATCGATTGATAACGCTCCTTGCTCTGGCGCAATTCCCCTTCCATCGCCTTGCGGGCGGTGATGTCATGCTTGATGCCGATGAAGTGCGTCACTTCCTGCCGCTGATTGAAAACCGGCGTGATGCTCTGCTGTTCGGTGTACAAGCTGCCGTCCTTGCGGCGGTTCACCATCTCTCCGTGCCACGTCGAGCCGGAGAGAATGGTCCGCCAAAGGTCCGCGTAAAAGGATTGGTAGTGCGTCCCCGCTTTGAGAATGCGGGTGTTCTGGCCCGCGACGTCTTCCAGGGAATACCCGGTCATCTTCGAAAACCCGGCATTGATCCACTGGATCGTCCCCTCCCGGTCAGTGACGATGATCCCGGCGGCCGCGCCTTGTAACGCTGCAAGCAGCAGGAGTGGGTCCATACTCTATTCTCGAACAGAAAGCTAACGCCCGAACGCCGGAAGTTAGAGGAACTGGCGACAAGTGCCGATACCCACCGATATTCGGCCGGGCGCCGCCACAATTGCGAGCCCCGTACCCAATGGATAAGCCCCGGCGCTTACCAACGTCTATCTTGCGGAGAACTCCGGAGGGGGGTACTCTGACCATCAGTACCGTTCGTGATGCCCTCGTGCTCCGAACTCACCTATTCGGAGAGCCCCATTCGAATAGCCATGATTAGGCCGCGGCGGCACCGGCTCCCGCTCCCAAACCGTCTGTGAATGGATCTTATTATGAAAACAGTCGAACCTTTTGGCGCTGACAGCAGGAGCCAGATTTCCCAGCCCTCCGAGAATGGTTCCGGGGATTGGGCGCTGCCCGAAACCATCCGTGAGCTTGCCGACGACGGCGCCGGCGGGCTGATACTGGAACTGATTGAAGCATTCAGGGCGGACACCGCGTCCCGCCTGGGACCGATGCGGGAAGCCGTTGCGAACTATGACATCAAAAAGCTCAACGAGGCCGCCCATACCATCAAAGGCAGCGCTCAGCAAATGGGAGCCAATGCCATGGCTGCGGTCTGCCAGGAACTTGAAGTGGCGCCGATGAATACCCCGGCCTCGAAGCTGGCCGGGCGGCTGACCGCGCTCGAGGATGAATTTGCCAAAGTGTCGCTCGCGATGTCATTGTGGGCCAAGCATTCCGGCGGCGCGGCTGGGAGCCTTTAAGCAGACCTGAGCATTCCTGGAGGGAGCGCTTTATCGTATGGCGAGTGAGACCATTCTGGTGGTTGACGACGCAGCAGTCACTCTGAAGCTGATTGCCAGCCTCTTGCGGAATGAAGGGTACAAGGTCCAGATTGCCTCGAATGCCGAGCAGGCTCTGTCCACGCTCCGCAGTTTACGGCCAGACCTGATTCTGGTGGACGTCCACCTGCCCGGTATCGACGGGTTCGAGCTTGCCCGCCGGATCAGGCAGGACGCCCGCCTGCAGGACGTGGCGGTTGTGGCAATGACGGCATCCTCCAGGCAGGGTATCGAGCAGGAGGCGGCCGATGCAGGCTGCACCGGGTTTATCGCCAAACCGATCGAGCCCCAAACGCTGCGGGCTCGCGTTCGCCAATACCTGGAGCACGAGGAGGAGGCGCCCCCGGATCAGCCGGGACTGCCGGCGCTTCCCGACGGCTTTTCGTTCTCGGGCCTCGAAATGGAGAGCCTGCGCCGTGCTTTTCTGGAGGACGCCTTGCTCCAGAGCCGCCAGTTGCTGTCGACTCTTAATTCCAATTTCGATGTAGCCAGGGCCAGCCGGCTCATCCACCAGTGGGTTGGAGCCGCGGGTCTGTTTGGTTACACCGCAATCTCCGGCGTGGCTCTGAAAATGGAAGCCCTTTTGACTTCGCCAACCCAGAACAAGGCGCCCCTCCGGGAGTCTCTCAGCAATCTTGTATGTGAATTCAACGATGCATTCGAGGCTGCCAATACGCCTCTCCCGGACGCCATGGTTCAAGAGCTTGCGGCGAAGCGAATTGCGCTGGTAGGGTTCGCCGAGATGGAGGCGGAGCGGGTGTGCGCCGCACTCGTACGCATAGGCGCCAGGCCCAGATTGTTTGCGATGGACGACCCCCCGGACTGCGACCCCATCCGGGATTGCAATGTGGTGATGGTGCATGTGCGGGCCGACACCATGGGCTCGCCATGGCTTGCGCCCGAGTTCGCGGCGACTCGCAGGCCGCTGGTTCTGGTAGGCGCGCGCGAACATCTTCTGGCCCTCGACCCCGCGGTTCAATCGCGAGCTCAAGAATTCCTGATCGATGGCTGGCAGCCCGAAGAAGCGCTGATGCGCCTCCGTTTTGCGTTATCCCGTGCCGCCGCACCCGCCGCCACAACGCCTTCCGCTGTCGAATGGCCTTCCGCGGCGGCGCCGCTATCCGCCGCGGAGCCGCTCACCGATGCTGCGAAGGCGCGGCGCCCGGTTACCTCTCGCCCCGAAATCCTGATCGCCGAGGACAGCCTCACCATCCAGGCGCTGGTACGCTCCGTGCTCGAGAGCTACGGCATGGAATGCCGCATTGCCAGTAGCGGCACTGAGGCGCTGCGGATGCTCCGCGAATTTCAGCCGCATGCCGCGGTGCTGGACGTCAACATGCCCGGCATGGATGGATTTGAGGTGCTCGCGGAGATCCGTCGCGAGGCTCTTCCCATTCGCGTGATCCTTCTTACAGCGCGCCAAACCGAGACCGACATCATTCGCGGTTTCAACCTGGGCGCCGACGACTATATCATCAAGCCATTCAACCCTGTGGAACTGGTAGCGCGCCTGAAACGCCTTTTCTGACACTCGGGATGCCGTACCCAGATCCGCCATGCCGGTTATCCAACGGCAGCATATTATATCCGGTCTCCCCCATGGATACTTGTATACAGCGGTTGCTGCAGTCTTAACTTCGAAACAGCTTAAAGATTCCGGGAATTACTATGAAAGAGATTAAGAACATTCGAGTTCTTTTAGTTGAAGATAATGCCGTAAGCGCTCGCTTAGCAGAGGCGATGCTGTCGCGAGTGGACGACCAGACCTTTCAGATCCAATGTGCGGAGACCCTGGTGGCCGCACTCGATTTGCTGGTACGGGATGTCTTCGACGTGGCTCTGCTGGACCTGACCTTGCCGGATTCCCGAGGACTCGAAACCTTTCGAACCATCCAACGGCACGCCCCTCTTCTTCCGATTATCGTCCTGACTGGCATGGAGGATGAAGCGATGGCGTTGAGTGCCGTTCGCCTGGGCGCCCAGGATTTCCTCCCGAAGGGATCTCTGAACAAGGAGAAGCTGGTACGGGCTTTGAACTACGCCATAGCTCGCAGCCAGAATCCCGCCGAAGCGGCAAACCAGGTGGACAATGCCAAGATTATCGGCCTGTTGGGCTCTAATGGAGGAGTCGGCACAACTACGCTGGCGTGCCACTGCGCCCTCGAACTCAGCCAGACCGGCAAGAAAGTTCTTTTCCTCGACCTGGATGTCGGTTCCTCCGGTGCTTCATTCCTGATGAAGGCGGCTTCAACCCATACCTTACTGGACGCTGCGCAGAACCTGCACCGTCTGGACACCAACCTGTGGAAAGGAATGATATGTTCGCCAAAAGAAGGGGTTGACCTGCTACAGGCGCCCGGCGCCGTCGGCCTGAGCGATGCCGTCGCTGCAGACCGGGTGCGCCACATTCTACGATTCGCGCGGTCTTTGTATGGATGGATCGTAGTTGACTTAGGAAGACTCACAGCTTCCAAGCTTGCCATCCTGGAAGAAACCCGGGATCTGTTTGTCATTACAACGCCGCACGTGCCCGCGCTATACGAAACCGGCAGACTCCTGCAGAGGCTTATCGACACTGGTTTCTCGCGGGATAAGCTGCGTTTGCTCCTCAACCGCAAAACCAAGGCGATGCCGATCCCCCTCGATCAGATTGAAAAGGCTCTGGGCTACTCGCTTCTACGGAACCATTTCGGATGGTACGTCGGAAATGAGCGATGCCTATACCGAGGGGCGGTTTCTGGACGAGAAGCTGCAAGTGCGCAAGGAGATCGCGCAGGTGATGCGAAAATGGCGCGGCATCGAAGAAGAACCGCCGGCGCGCTTCGGCCTTGGCTTCCTGCGTCTTGCGCGGACTGGCTAACTCTGCCGCGACCGATACATAAGATTTCACCGCAGAGCCGCTGAGACGCGGAGCAAAACGCAGAGAGCGCAAATAAGGCTTGGCATTGCGGACCGTTACGTCGACCAGTTTCCTACGCAAGAATGTCAGATCAGTAGGGTCTTCCTCTGCGTTTGTCTCAGCGGCTCTGCGGCTCTGCGGTGAAATCGAAACTACGCACTAACATCCTTCAATTCCGATACGTCCGTGCGCGCATACTCGGCTAAGGCTGCAAGGTCGATTCCTATTCCCAGCCCAGGCTTGTCCGGGATGGGCAGCATGCCGTCGGAATCCAGGCGCCATCCTCCGCTGGCGATTTCGTCGATGAACGGAGAACCGGTCAGGTATTCCACCAGGTCGGTGTCCGGGAAGGCGGACGCGATTTGCAGATCCGAAGCCAGCCCGACGGCTGTGTTCCACCCGTGCGGAATAAACCGGACTCCGTGTTCACGCGCCATCCACGCAATGCGCCGCTGTTCGCTCAACCCGCCAACCTTCGTCACATCGGGTTGGACAATGTCGAAGGCGCCCGCCTGGAGCCAGGCTTCGAAACTTTGGCGGCGGGTCAGCACCTCGCCGCCCGCAATCGGAACCCTCGCCGCGCGGCGAAGCGCGATGTAGTCTTCAAACGCATCCGGGTGCAGCGGCTCTTCGAACCAGGCTACGCCATACTCGGTCAGCATTTCCGCGGTGCGCAGCGCCCATTTGTAGTTTTGAGGCCAGAAGGCATCACTGGCTCCGGCATCCACCATCAGCAGGCACGCCGGTCCTACCGCCTCGCGCGATGCCCGCACGATGGCCTCGTCTATCGCCACGCTCTTCTTGCCGAACGGCCCCCATCCGATTTTGAATGCACGAAATCCGCGGGCCTTCACCGGCAGCAGTTGATCCGCCATTTGCTCCGGTTCCCGCATGAGAAGAGATGCATAGGGCCGTACGCGATCGCGATAACGGCCTCCCAGCAGACGTCCCACGGGTTGCCCGGCCGATTTACCCAACAGATCCCAGAGCGCGATATCGATCCCGCTAATGGTGTGCGTAATGGATCCACCGCGCCCCTGCCAGAAGGTATTCTGATGCAGTTTCTCGCTGACCCGTTCGGGCTCCAACGCATTCTCGTCTTGATAAAGCGGCCGGAGCACCGACAAGGAAGCGCGCACCAGTTCAACGCCAGCGAACACGCTTCCCCATCCCGTCCGGCCATCGTCGGTGAGGACGGCCAGGATGGTGTGAACGCAGTCTTCCGGCTGTAATTCGTTGGACCAGCCCCCTTCGGGAGTGGCTCCGCGGAGCCCAAATGCGCGTACCTCTCGAATCTTCATACGTGACGATTATGCAACACTCTGTTACATTGGGCTTGCCTAACCGATGATTGAAGAGCACGTGCGAATGGAAGAGGGCCGGCTTCGGCGCAAGCATTGGAACCGATGGGGCCCGTATCTGAGCGAACGCGCCTGGTGCACGGTTCGCGAAGACTACAGCCCCGACGGATCGGTTTGGGAATATTTCACGCATGAGCATGCCCGCTCCCGAACCTACCGCTGGAACGAGGACGGACTGGCTGGGATCTGCGACCGCCACCAGCGCATCTGTTTCGCCATCGCGCTTTGGAACGGCCGCGACCCTTTCCTCAAGGAGCGCCTCTTCGGGCTAACCGGGCCCGAGGGCAACCACGGCGAGGACGTCAAGGAATGCTACTTCTACCTGGACAATACCCCCACGCACTCGTACATGAAATGCCTGTACAAGTACCCCCAGGTCGAATTTCCATACGCAGCGGCTCAGGGAGGAGAACGGCCGGCGCACCCGTCTGGAACCGGAGTACGAGCTGATCGATACCGGCATTTTCGCCGAAAACCGGTATTTCGATGTCTTCGTGGAGTACGCCAAAGCCGCCCCGGACGACATTCTGATCCGCATCACGGTTTTCAACCGCGGTCCCGAGACGGCGACTCTCCACGTGCTTCCCACTATTTGGTTCCGCAACACGTGGCGGTGGGCCGGCCAGGCGGCCAAGCCTGAATTGCGAAGAGGCGCGTCGCCGGGCCTGATCGAACTCGACGAGCCGTACTATGGCCGCCGACGCCTCTACTGCAAAGGTGAGCCCGAGCTGTTGTTCACAGACAACGAAACCAACTGCGAGGCCGTCTGGGGTTCGCCCAGCCCGTGGCCGTTTGCAAAGGATGGCATCGGCGAATATGTGGTGCGCGGGAACCGCAACAGCGTTAATCCGGAGGGCCGCGGTACCAAGGCCGCGGCGCATCACATACTGGCTCTCGATGGCGGCAAATCCGCCGTGGTGGAATTACGCCTGACCGATGCCGGCCCGACTGATACCAGTGTGACCGATGCCGGCGCTACCGATCCGTTTGGCGCCGGGTTCAGCGCAGACTTTCACCAAGACGGATGGACGAGGCCAACGACTTCTATGCCACGGTGACGCCGCGCAACCTCTCGATTGACGGCCGCGCCGTGATGCGCCAGGCCTTCGCCGGGCTGCTCTGGTCCAAGCAGTTTTATCATTACGTGGTCCGCGACTGGCTGAGCGGAGACCCCGGGTTTCCGCCGCCTCCCCGGGAACGCAAACAGGGCCGCAACCATGAATGGCTGCACCTCTACAATTCCGACATTATCTCCATGCCGGACAAATGGGAATACCCGTGGTACGCTGCCTGGGATCTGGCCTTCCATTGCGTTCCGCTGGCGCTGGTGGATTCGCAGTTCGCCAAGGACCAACTGGTGCTGATGCTGCGCGAGTGGTACATGCATCCCAACGGCCAGCTTCCCGCCTACGAGTGGAATTTCAGCGACGTGAATCCGCCGGTGTATGCCTGGGCCGCGTGGCGCGTTTACAAGATTGAGCGCAAGCACAGCGTTAAACCCGACCGGGAATTTCTGGAACGGATCTTCCACAAGCTGCTGCTCAATTTCACCTGGTGGGTGAACCGGAAGGACGCGAGGGCAAGAACGTTTTCCAGGGCGGCTTCCTGGGGCTGGACAATATCGGGGTCTTCAACCGCAGCGAACCGCTGCCCAATGGCGAATACATCGAACAGGCCGACGGCACGGGCTGGATGGCCATGTACAGCCTGAACCTGCTGGCCATCGCGCTGGAACTGGCGCGCGAAGATCCGGCTTATGAAGACGTGGCCAGCAAATTCTGGGAGCACTTCCTGTTCATCGCCAACGCCATCAACCATCTGGGCGAAGATGGCGTGGGCATGTGGGACGAGGAGGACGGATTCTTTTACGACGCCCTGCACCTTACCGACGGCCACCACTTTCCGCTTAAAGTGCGCTCGATGGTGGGGCTGATTCCGCTCTTTGCCGTGGAAACGCTGGAGCCGCGGCTGATCGATCAGCTTCCCGGCTTCAAACGGCGCATGCAGTGGTTCATCGACAATCGTCCCGATCTCACTCACAATGTCGCTTCCATGGAAGTTGCCGGCAAGGGCGCGCGCAGACTGCTTTCCATCGTCGACCCGAACCAGCTTCGCCGCATCCTGAAGCGTATGCTGGACGAGGACGAATTCCTGTCGCCGTTCGGCGTGCGCAGCGTTTCCCGCGCGCTCCGCGACCAGCCATACATACTGGACGGTAACAGCGGCGAACACCGCGTGGACTACGAACCCGGCGAATCGCACACCGGCTTGTTCGGAGGAAATTCGAACTGGCGCGGCCCGGTCTGGTTTCCGCTGAATTATCTGCTCATCGAATCGTTGCAAAAGTTCCACCACTACCTGGGCGACGAATACAAAGTGGAGTGCCCCACCGGATCGGGCATGATGATGACTTTGTGGGAGGTGGCGGCTGAGATTTCAAAGCGGCTCTCGCGAATTTTCCTGAAGGATGAAAACGGCAGGCGTCCGGTGAATGGGCCGGTAGAGTATTTCCAGAACGATCCGCATTGGAAAGACCTGATACTGTTTTTTGAGTATTTTCACGGAGACACCGGAGCCGGCCTGGGCGCCGGCCATCAGACGGGCTGGACGGGTCTGGTAGCGAAACTATTGCAGCAGAGCGGGGTGTGAAGGTACAGAGCGGGGTGTGAAGTGCGAGTGCCGGCTGGAAGGCCCGCACCACGCGAGGCTATTGCAAAGTCAGGCGATTCTGTTCGTTTGAAACCAGACCGTCGAAGATCGCCAGCACCTGTTTGCGATAGGCGTACACACGTTGCAGGTTTTCGCGGAACGATTCTTCAAAGTCGCGGGCTTTGAGCCATTTGTCCAGCATCGACCGAGGCACGTCGATGTCCTGCCGCAGGTCTTCAATATCGTGGCCGCGAAGAAACAGGCCATAAAAAAACGCAGCTTCCCTTTGGGGCGCCAGCGGGTCGAAATCGTCTCTCGCCGTCATAAACAGTCTCAGCGAAAATGTCAGTATACCGATGCCCCTAACTTATAGGCAAGTCCGATTTTCGGCCGGCACTTGCTGCTAAGATGAGGGCTTCGGAGGAGAGAGTACGTGCCCACACTGATCGCGGCGCCTACGCGCGTGGAAGCCGCTGGAAACAAACCGAAACTGATTGATGAATATGTCGGATTGGTGAATTCCAAAACCAGTGCCGCGAGCGTTGCTCACATGCGCAGCCCGGGCGGATGGCAGGAACCCGGGCAGACTCCGGATTTCGATGAATTCACTGTGGTCTTGCGCGGCGTGCTGCGCGTGGAGCATCGCGATGGTTCACTTGACGTCCACGCCGGCCAGGCAGTGATTTCGCGTGGGGGCGAGTGGGTTCGCTACAGCACACCAGGAGCCGACGGCGCGGAATACATCGCCGTGTGCGTGCCCGCGTTCTCTATGGACACCGTGCACCGCGACTTGTAGAACCGGCCGGCTAGCCCGCGACCGCGCTTAATCCCTGCCCGCTGCGAGTCCTGAATTCGTAGCGCTCGATGCGGATTGCAGCCTTGTTTTCTTCCGAACGCACGACGCGGCCCATCGCTACCACTTGCAGCAGGCACGTACCGCCTAAACGAGCGGGCCAGTTTACGGAAAGCTCCACCATGCGTCCCAGCGGAAGCTTTTCATTAGTGGTGAACAGAATCCCACCACTACCGAAATTCAGCGTCACCCCAGATCCGCTAACTTTCGGCAACTTGGCCTGCACCAATCTATATCGAACCTCTTCTCGGACAGGAAACCGGCCGGTGCCCCGTCGTTCAGCCGTCCCCCCGACATTTTTGTTCGCACTTATTGCCGTGCTTATATTCATTAGGTATCAATCATCGCGGAATGTTGAATCTACTACAATAGCCAGGACGAACTAAGATTTTGAATTCATGTCTAGTACCTTGGTTTGAACAAATTTGGTAGGGATCTGAACTTTCGTACCGCTATGGTACCGAAGGGATGGCCTAGGGCTACCTTCTGATATTCTGGCCTCATGGACCAGGACCAACTCCGGGCATTGTTCGAACAGGTGCGAGCAGGAACGGTGGATCTCGATACCGCTATGACCCGCATGCGCCACATGCCCTTCGAAGACCTGGGATTTGCGAAAGTGGATCACCATCGCGAATTGCGCCACGGCATGCCGGAGGTGATTCTCGCCAAGGGGAAAACACCGGAACAGGTGGTGGCCATTGCCGGCAGTCTGCTGCAGAATTCAACCAACGTACTAATCACCAGGGCGGACCGCGAGTGCGCCGCGCTGGTGACTGAGAAACTAGCCAGCGCGGAGTATCTTCCGTTGTCGGGCGCCATCCGCTTCTGGCGTGACCGAACGGTACACGGCAAGGGCACCATCGCGGTGGTCTGCGCCGGAACCAGCGACATCCCGGTGGCCGAAGAAGCCCAGGTTACGGCCGAGTTGATGGGCAACCAGGTGGACGCGATTCACGATATCGGGGTGGCCGGCATTCATCGCCTGATGAGCAATCGCGAACGCCTGACTCAAGCGCGGGTGATCGTGGTCTGCGCCGGCATGGAAGGTGCGCTGCCCAGCGTGGTGGGCGGGCTGGTCTCCTGTCCGGTGATTGCGGTGCCCACCAGCGTGGGATACGGCGCCAGTTTCCACGGTTTAGCGGCTCTGCTGGGCATGCTGAACAGTTGCGCCAGCAACGTGACCGTGGTCAACATCGACAATGGCTTCGGCGCCGGCTACGTGGCGAGTCTGATCAATCGCATGTGAGTTCACCGGCAACCGGCGGCAAAGGACCGCCGGCGTTAGCTGGGAACCGGCGGCAAGGACCGCCGGCGTTACCTAGACCGCCAGGTCCGGAACGTTGACCCAGGCGCGCTTCTTCCACGAATCCAGACCGGCTTCGGCGAGTTGAACGCCTTTGGCGCCCTCCAGCAAGCCCCAACGGAACGGCTCGTCTTTGACCACGTGGCGCAGGAAGAATTCCCACTCACGCTTGAAAGCGTTATCGAAGGCGTCCTGCTCCGGCACCTTCTGCCAGCCGTCGAAATAATTCAGGGGGCTATCGATATCGGGGTTCCACACCGGGCGCGGGGTGGCGCCGTAGGGCTGGATCCAGCAGTGGCGAAGACCGGCGACGGCTGTGCCCTTGGTTCCATCCACCTGGAGGGTCAACAGATCGTCGCGGCGCACGCGCACGCACCACGAAGAATTGAAGTGCGCCAGGATGCCGCCTTCCAGTTCGAAGGTGGCGTAGGCCGAATCATCGGCGGTGCACTCGTACGGCTTGCCGGCTTCGTCCCAGCGCGTGGGAATGTGAGTGGCGCCCATGCATGACACTGCCTTCACGGCGCCGAATACGTTGTCCAGCACGTAGCGCCAATGGCAGAGCATGTCGATAATGAGGCCGCCGCCATCCTGCTTGCGATAATTCCACGAGGGCCGCTGCGCCGGCACGGTGTCCCCCTCGAAGACCCAGTAGCCGAATTCGCCGCGCACCGAAAGAATCCTGCCGAAGAATCCCAGATCGCGCAGTGTCTGCAGTTTCAGCAATCCCGGCAGCCACAGTTTGTCCTGCACCACGCCATGCTTGACGCCGGCCTGGCGCGCCGTGCGGTAGAGATCGAGCGCGGTTTCAAGACTGTCCGCGACCGGTTTCTCGCAATAGACGTGCTTGCCGCGAGCAATGGCTTTGCGCACGTCGGCCGCACGCCGGTCGGTGGTCTGCGCGTCGAAGTAGATGGAATAGCCGGGATCGCTCAACGCCGAATCGAGATCGGTGCTCCAGGGCAGGCCTCCGAATTCGGCTGAAATCGCTTCCAGTTTAGCAGCATTGCGGCCTACCAGCAGCGGTCGCGGCATGATGGCTTCGCCGGATCCGAGCGGCACACCTCCCTGCTGCATGATGGCGTAAACTGACCGGCGCAGGTGCTGGTTCAGCCCCATGCGCCCGGTGACGCCATTCATGATGATGCCGACGGAATGACTGGTTTTTTCGCTCATTATTTGTGCTTCCCGTTTCCCAGTGGGGCGGGCGATCGTTTTTTGTCGCCTGCCAGGCAGACTAGATATCCCGATGGTCTGCCCACTGCATAATTAAGGTTTCGAGGTTGTGGGTCATGATTGTTCCTACGGCTTCTCCGTATACTGCGGGGCGGCGCCCTCAGGCAGCGGCGGCACATCCACTCCGGCGCGCGGCAGAGTGCCCTCCAGTTCCTGCCGCCAGTGGGCCACATCGCCCGCCGGGCCGTAGCAGTAAATCATGCGCATGGGCGTGGACCCGGTGTTGGTCAACTGGTGAAAGACTGTGGGAGGAATGTAGACCGCCTGCCCCGTCTGCACCGAAATCCGCTCCTGGCCCAGGCACATTTCCCCCGAGCCTTCCACGATGAAGTAGATCTCCTCCTGCTCCTGGTTGTGCCACGGCACCTGGCCTCCATTGGGCTCCAGCGTTACGTTGCCCATGGAAAAACTCTTGGCCTGAATGGGGCTCATGCCGCCGACCAGGTTCTGGGTGCGGCGCCGGGCCGGATACGTGCGCCCGGCAATCTTGGAAAGGTCAGCGACGATCATGATGGTTACTCCTTGTAGGGAAAAGGCGGATTGGCAACCTGCCCCACGTTTCTAGCTTCGGCCTGATTTGCGAAAACGATTGCTAAAGAAATAGCATACAACCCCGAGCGAAACCAGAATCCCGCCCAACTGCAGAGCATTGATGGGTCCCACCGGCTCGGCCTGATTGCGGACCACCGTGAGGACCAGCAGCGCCAGCGGCAGGATGCCCACCGCGATCGCGCCCAACAGGCCACCGGGGACGCGGTAAGGGCGCGGCAGATTGGGTTCGCGAATCCGCAGCGCCACCAGCGATGCGAATTCCAGCAGAATGCTGAGGCCGGTCAGCAGCACATCCAGCAAAATCAGTTTGGTAAAACTGAAATTGAGGCACAGCGCCCAGGCGGCCGCGCAAACCAGGATCGCCACCCAGGGAGCGCCGGTCCTGGAGTACCGGGTCGCCAGGATCTTGGGCAGAAACCCGTCTTCGGCCATCGCGTACGGCAAGCGGGACAGCGACATGGTCAGAGCGTTAAGCGTCCCCACTGCGCCCAACATTCCGCCGACCGTGATGGCCACCGCGAGCCACTCGCTGGTCAGCCCCTGCGGCAGGACAGCCCGCGACACATCCGCCCACCCGCCCGTGGACCAGCGGTTCGGGTCGAGCCCGGTCATGGCGACGGCGGCCACAGGCAGCACGTAAGTCACAGCCACCAGCGTTACGGCCCCGGCCATCGCCAGGGGGTAGGTGCGCTGGGGCCGGTCCACTTCGCCGGCTATGGTGGACGCATTGTCCCAGCCCATATAATTCCACATAGCCACCAGAATTCCGCCCAGCATATCCACGTTGTGCGCGTCGACGGCTGGCAGCGGAATAAGCTGCGGCCCAGCCGTTTCGCGATGCAACACCGCATACCCTGCCAGCACCGCGAAGGGGGCCAGCAACAGAACCGTCATCACGAAGGAACTGCCGCCTATCACTTTGGCGCCCGCAACATTCCACGCTGCCGAAATTCCAATCAGCCCGATGCCGATCCAAAGGCCCCGGCCGCCTGCGGTCAACGACGGCGCGAAATGCCCCAGGTAGCCGATGAACAGCGTGGGGTAGATGGCCATGTCGAAGATGCTGCCTATCAGCGACAGCCAGGATTCCTGAAATCCCCAGAAGGGCCCCATGGCGCGGAAAGCCCAAACGTACATGCCACCTTCGTCGGGGAGCGTGCTGGACAGTTCGCTTACCATCAGCGCCGTCGGAATCGCCCAGACCAGCGGCGTCACCAGCAGGATGAGGATGGTGGCGGTGTAGCCGGTCTTCGAGACGATGTCTTCCAGGCCAAACGGGCCGCCGGAAACCATCAGGTAGATAGCCGCAATCAGCGGAAGCAGCGTTACTTTGCGTGGCATTGGCGTGGCCGATGTTCCAAAGTATCGCTTACCGACGTCCGCGCGGTGGATTGGTGAAAAAAAAACGCTCCCGGATGACAAGGCACATCCGGGAGCACAGGCTCTCCCATCGTTGTGAGCAAAATGAAAAGCTTAGCTGCAGCCGCTGGTGCCGCCGCAGTTGGCGCACTTGTAGCAGCTTCCGTTGCGGGTCATGATGGAGCCGCATTCGGCGCACAGCGGCGCGTCGGCGGTGGCCGGCGTAAATGGCAATTCCTGTTGCGGATCAACCTCGGTGGGGCGCAGCGTAATGGCCTCGCCGGCTTCCGACACCGCGTACTCGGCGCCCAGGAACTTCGCGCCCAGCCAGCGGAAAATGTAATCCATGATGGATTTGGCATACGGAATCTGCTGGTTGCCGGTCCAGCCGCTGGGCTCAAAGCGCACGTGCGCGAACTTGTCCACCAGGAACTTGATAGGCACGCCGTACTGCAAGTTGAAACTGACCGCCGTGGCGAATGCATCCATCAGTCCGGAGATGGTGGACCCTTCCTTGGCCATGGTGATGAAGATTTCGCCGGGGGCGCCATCGTCGTACATGCCCACCGTGATGTAGCCCTCATGGCCGCCAATCGAAAACTTGTGTGTGATGGAGCGGCGCTCATCCGGCAGCTTGCGGCGCACCGGGCGGTAGACCACCTTCTCGACAGGGGCGGCGGTTGTGCCGCCGGCCGCCACGCCGGTCACCCCGGACGGAGCCAGCGTCCCGGCTTTCTTTTCGCCCTTGCCCGATCCCGAACTGAGCGGCTGCACCTTCTTCGAGTTGTCGCGATAGATGGCCACCGCCTTCAGCCCCAGCTTCCAGCTCTCGGTATAGGCCGTCATGATGTCTTCAACGGTGCACTCTTCGGGCATGTTGATGGTCTTCGAAATGGCTCCCGAGATGAACGGCTGCACCGCCGCCATCATGCGCACGTGGCCCATGTAGTGGATGGAGCGAACGCCGTTCTGCGGCCTGAAACTGCAATCGAAGACCGCCAGGTGCTCCGGCTTCAGGTGCGGCGCACCTTCAATAGTGCCGGTGGAATCGATATGGCTGACGATCTGCTCCGCCTGGTCGGACGAATAGCCCAGCTTGATCAGCGCCGCCGGCACGGTGTTGTTGACGATCTTGATCACGCCGCCGCCCACCAGTTTCTTGTACTTGATCAGTGCCAGGTCGGGCTCAATGCCGGTGGTGTCGCAATCCATCATGAACCCGATGGTTCCGGTGGGGGCGATCACGGTGACCTGCGCGTTGCGGTAACCGCTGCGCCGGCCCGATTCATAAGCGTCATCCCAGCACTGCTGCGCGCCCTGCGACAGCGCCGAGGGAATGTGCTGGCGCTTAATGTGCGCTACCGAATCGCGATGCATGCGGATCACTTCAAGGAACGGCTGCTCGTTTACCGCATACCCTTCGAACGGGCCCACGGCTTCGGCCACGCGCGAACTGGTAAGGTAAGCCTGGCCGCACATCACGGCGCTGATGGCGCCGGCAAAATCGCGGCCCTGGTCGCTGTCGTACGGCACCCCCATCGACATCAGCAGCGCGCCCAGGTTGGCGAAACCCAGACCCAGCGGGCGGAAGTTATGTGAGTTCTCGCCGATTCGCTGCGTGGGATAGCTGGCGTTATCGACGATGATTTCCTGCGCCAGGATCATGGTGTCCACCGCGTGGCGGAACGCCTCCACGTCAAACTGCCCGTCCGGCCCCACATACTTCATCAGGTTCAGCGAGGACAGGTTGCAGGCCGAATCGTCCAGGAACATGTACTCCGAGCATGGGTTCGACGCATTGATGCGCGCCGTGTTCTTGCACGGGTGCCAGCGGTTGACGGTGGTGTCGAACTGCATGCCCGGGTCGCCGCACTGGTGTGTGGCTTCGGCAATCTGCTTCATCAAATCGCGCGCCTTGAAGCGGTCCTTCGGCTGACCGGTGAAAACCGCCTTGGTCCACCAGTCGTCGTCGCGTAGCGCGGCCTCCATAAAATCATCCGTGGCGCGAATGGAGTTGTTGGCATTTTGGAAGAAGACGGAGCTGTAGGCTTCCCCATCGAGCGAAGAATCATAGCCGGCTTCCACCAGCGTGTAGGCCTTCTTCTCTTCCTTGGCCTTGCACCAGATGAACTTTTCCACGTCCGGGTGGTCCGTGTTCAGGATTACCATCTTGGCTGCGCGGCGCGTCTTGCCGCCGGACTTGATCACGCCCGCGAAGGCGTCAAAGCCCTTCATAAAGGAGAGCGGTCCGGAGGCCCTTCCGCCGCCTGAAAGCACCGCGTCCTCTTCACGCAGCGCCGAAAGGTTGGTGCCGGTGCCCGAGCCCCACTTGAAGAGCATGCCTTCCGTCTTGGCCAGGTCCAGAATCGATTCCAGCGAATCCTTCACACTGACGATGAAGCAGGCCGAGCATTGCGGCCGCATCACGCCGCTCTCGAGCTTGTTGACGCGGTCCGCCTTTTCGTCGTAGATCCATCCGTAGCCGCGGGTCTCCTTGACCCCCACGTTGAACCACACCGGCGAGTTGAAGCAGGCCTTCTGGGTAAGCATCAGGTGGGCTAATTCGCAGCGGAAGTTCTCGCCGTCTTCATCAGACTTGAAATAGCCGTCCTTCTTGCCCCAGTCGGTGATCGTGTCCACCACCCGCTGCACCAGTTGGGCCACCGAGGTCTCGCGGTCGGGGGACCCGAGCTTGCCGTAAAAATACTTGCTGGCGACGATGTTGGTGGCTGTCTGTGACCAATCCACCGGCACCTCGATATCACGCTGCTCGAAAATGACAGAGCCTTTGTCATTGCCTATCGAGGCCGTGCGCGTCTCCCACTGGATCTCGTCGTACGGGGTCTTGCCGGCTTCCAGCCGGGACGTGAAGTGTCGTGGAAATGCGATTCCCGACTTTACTTTTTTAGTTGATTTAGCCTTCAATAACTCCATTTTCGCACTCAAATCCACGGAAAGCTGCCCCATCGCCGTTTTCTCCTTCGGGAATCACTACTGATTGATGACAACGTAATGTTGACCCAATATATGGGGTCCCGTCAAGAAGTTTATCTATATGCAGTGTGTTGGAGTTACAATAAGGGCGTCATGAAGATTACAAAAGTGTTGCGAAAAACTGCCCGGTGGAATTTTGGCCATCAGCCAGGCTTGGGGAGTGATTAGGCCAGTCCAATCAGCAGCTTGCAAGAAGAACTTTGCAATTCCGGCTCCTACTCGCGCCCGGCGTACAACTCGTCGATCTGTTGTTTGAAATTCTCCATGGCCCGGGTGCGGCGGACCTTCATGGTCGCGGTCAGTTCACCCTGGTCGATGGAGAAATCGCGGATCAGCACACGGTGCTTGCGCACTTGCTCGAAAGGCGCGAGTTGCCGGTTGACGCGGGACACGGCCTTTTGGATTTCGGCCAGCACCGGCGGGGCCTGCACCACCTCCGACACCGGCCGGTCCTTCCACGGTTCCATCCCTTTCAAGGCCTCGGCGGCAGCGGTGTTGATGGTGAAAAGGGCGGTGAGGAATGGCAGCCGGTCGCCGATCAGCAGCACCTGGCTGATCAGCGGCTCCATCTTGAACAGGTTCTCGACTCGCGATGGATAAATCTTCTTGCCGGTGGAGGAGACAATCAGCTCCTTCTTGCGGCCCGTGATAAAGAGATAACCCTCGCTATCGGCATGGCCCAGATCGCCGGTATGAAGCCAGCCGTCGCGCAGTACTTCAGCGGTGGTCTGCGGATCGTTGATGTAGCCCGAGAAAAGGCAGGGACTCTTCACCAGGATCTCATTGTCATCGGAAATCTTCACTTCCACGCCGGCCAGAGGCAAGCCAATGCTGCCGGGCTTGGGCCGGTGGAGCGGATTGAGTGTGACCACGCCGCCTTCGGTGAGCCCGTAGCCTTCGATGATCGGCATGCCGATGGCCTCATAGAACTCGGCCAGATCCTTGCTTAGGGGTGCCGCGCCGGAAGCGGCGATCCGAAGCCTGCCGCCGAAGCGGCCGCGGACTTTCCGAAAGAAAATCGCATCGGCAAGTTTGAGCGGTCCGCTGATTCGCACCGGGATGGCTTTGCCCTCCTTGCGGTATCGCGCCGCGGCCAGACCCAGGCCAAGAGCAGCGTAGAAGGCCTTGCGGATGGGGGCGGGACGCTTGCGGAGGTCGGTGCAGATGGTGGAATAAATGCGCTCCCACATGCGCGGCGGAGCCAGCAGGATGGTGGGCCGCACCTTGCGGATGTCCTGCGGAAGTTTCAGCAGGCTTTCGGCGAAGTTGACCGGCATGCCGAGACGCAGCGGCAACAGTTCCATCACCACGCGCTGGGCAATGTGGGCCGACGGCAGAAAGGCCACGGTGGCATCCTGGGGGCCCAGCGGCAGTGCGGCCGGCCCCATATCGATGTTGGATACGACGGCGTTGTGGGTAACCAACGCCATTTTTGGTTCGCCGGTGGCCCCGGAGGTCAGGTACAGGATGGCGGTGTCGGATGGTTGGACCTGGGCGCGCAGGCGATCGAATAACTGCGGATCCCGGACCATCGCGTCGCGGCCCATGGCTCGAAGACCTTCGAGCGTGAGGGCTCCCTCGGCTTCACCGGTGAGCAGAATCCAGAGGCGCACCGGGGCATCGCGCAGGGCCTTGAGAGTCTTCGGATCTTCGACGAAGACGGCCTTGGCACCCGCGGTTTCAATCGTGCGAACCAGATCAGCGGCGGGGTAGCTGGGGTACATCGCGGCGGCAATAGAGCCGTTGGCCACGATGCCGAGATCGGCCAGGTAGAACTCCAGGCGGGTTTCGGAATTCAGGGCGATGACGTCGCCTTTGGCGAGACCCAGGGAATGGAGCCCGGCGGCGACCTCCTGCACCGCTTGCTTGTACTGGTTCCAGGAGTAGGTAATGTAGCCGGTGCCATGGGGCTGGCGCAGCGCGGGCGCGTCGCCATAGAGACGCGCGGTCTCTTCCAGAACCTGGTAGACGGTGCGGGGGTTCACTCAATGCAATTTAACACGGGTACGCGAGCGGCAAGCCTGATGCAGCGCTTATTCTCCGCGGTCCAGTTTGAGCAGAGCCTCGGCCATGTGATTTACGGCGTGCTCTTCCTCGCGGCGGCTGGCTTCGTTGCGCGAGAATGACGAAAGCACGGTCGCCAGCTCCAGATGAATTAACTCGTGGACGATGGTGAACTCCATGTCCCGCATCATAGCGGGCATAGGCAACTCATAATCGGCCGGATCGAGAACGCGAATGGTGGCCACCTTTTTGTCCGTGTCCCAGTGGATGTTGCCGAGTGTTCGGGGCTTCAGCTCACTGGCGCGCGCGATCAAGACTGAGATTTTCCAGTCCTCGAGCTGGAGCCGCTTCTGCCAGCGCCAGAGTTTTTCCACGGTAAAGCTTGCGGCAAGCGTGGTGCGTTCCTCATGGCAGGAAACGACGGCTGCTCTCTCAGCGCAGCTCTGGGCGCCAGCTTTGGGCATAACAGGGAACGGCAAGGGAAAGCAAAAGAAGGACGGAAGAACCGACATTCGTGAATCTAGGGGAAGGACACCCTACCAACATGTGAGTTATCCTACCATATTTTTGTGCTGATGAGCACAAGGCGGTACCATGCCGTACCAGGCCAGCTAGCCAACATGATTCAGGGCATCTGGCTCAAGACCGGTCTGGGCGGAAGCGACATCCTCGATGTGGAGCAGGGCCTGCCGGGCGAGCTCGGGGACCATCGGGTCGGGATGGCGCAGCAGGGAGACCAGGAGGCGAAGCCAGCGCAGTTCGCTGGGTTCAACGCCGATAACGGGAATGGTTTTTGACATGTGCGGAACCTCTAAATTGCTTTTCGGCCCGCGCTCGCGATTCATTAGCGGCTTACAGATTTGCGGCAGCCGGACGATAAGGAATGGTGCGAAGACACCGGGCGATTTATAGCCGGTTCTTGGCAGAGGAGCTGTTATGGATATCATCGCAATCAATCGAACCGTGGAGGCGCAGCATGCGCCGGCACCCGCAATGCCTGCGGACAAGGCTGCGGAAAACCGAGAGGCGGTTCAGTCCGTGAAGGCTCTGAACGCCACCGGAATGTTCGGAAAGGACAGCGAGCTCACATTCGAAAGAGATCCGCTCTCGCATCGAATGGTGGTTCAGTTGATCGACCGGAAGACCAAGGAAGTGCTCTCGCAGATTCCGAAGGAATATATTCTGCGCCTGGCGGCGGACTTGAAGCCCGCCAACGATTAGACCCGGATTCCGGTAAAGAAGGCTGTGTCAGGGCCGATAAGTTCAGGGTGGAGAACAAAATGAGAAACAACGCGATTGATGCTTACCTGGAGAGCCGGATCCTCTCGGCGGACCCGATTGAGTTAGTGAACCTGCTCTACCAGGCGTGCACCGGAGCGGTGCGCGAAGCCCGGCATAATCTGCAGAACGGCGAGATCGCAGCGCGGTCGCGGTCGATTAGCAAAGCTACCGAGATCCTGGTGGAATTGATGGCGTCATTAGACCATGAACGAGGCGGCGCAATCAGCCAACGGCTGGGCCAGCTTTACGACTACATGCTGCGCCGGTTGACGGAAGCCAACTTCCAACAGAGTGACGCACCTATGGCCGAAGTACTGGGCCTGCTGAGCACGCTGTCGGAAGCATGGGAGGGGTTGAAACCGCAGGAGAAAGCGGCGCCGGTTGCCGAGAGCCGCTGGGCACAACCGGTGCCGCAAGACGCAGCGCCGGCGTATTCAGCGCAGGGGTGGAGTTTCTAAGGCAGGGAAGTGGAGTGATTCTAAGGATGAAAGAAACGCCGGGCGGCAGTCAGGGTCGGCTGAGCCCGGAGGAGATGAGGGTGGCGAGTCCGAGACCGCCCTGCTTGGCCATAGTGGCGGCGAACTGCTGTTCGGCGAAATCGGTGGCACAGTCGCCTGACTGGCCGTCGCCCGTTTTGAGCCAGTTACCGCCGCCTTCGCGGACGGAATGCAGCATCTGACCGATCAGCAGCGCTTCGAATTGTTCGGCGGCGTCGTGAATTTTGGCCGGTTCGTCCGTCTTGCGGGACAGGGCTAGAGTGGGTTGCGGGAGCCGGGAGACTAACTGCCGGGGGCATGATTGCTATATCGCTCATTTAGATCACCTCGACTTCGGCTTCAAGTGCGCCGGCGCTCTTCAGGCTTTGCAGGATGGCGATGACGTCGCGCGGCGTAGAGCCGATCGACCCCAAAGCCCGCACCAGTTCTTCCACCGTGGCGCCCTGCTTCAGCACCACATTGCGGGTTTTTTCTTCCTTGGCCACCACCGTGGTTTGAGGAATTACTTCGGTAGTGCCCAGTGCAAGCGCGTTGGGCTGGGAGACCAGAAGGTTGGTTTGTATTTCCACGCTGAGATTGCCGTGCAGGATCGCCACCGGAGCCACGCGAACATCCTTGCCGAGAATGATGGTTCCAGTACGTTCATTGATTACTACGCGAGCCGGACGATCCGCCTCTACAGCCAGGTTCTCCAACTCGGCGATGAATTCGACGGTTCGTGAAGCGTATTCGGGGGGAACCGGGACCGTAATCAGGCCGGGATTTTCGGCTCGGGCCGGTTTGCCGCCCGCGAATTTCTTGTTGACGGCTTCGACGATCCTGGATGAAGTGGTGAAATCCGATTGCCGGACCTGCAGCCGCACTACGCTGGTCGGACTGACAGAGGGCGCCGCGATTTCCACGGTTGCGCCGCTGGGCGCACGGGCCACGGTCGGATGATTCACGGTTTGGCTGACGCCTCCGCCCCGTCCAGCGCCGAAACCGCCGGTTATGACGGGGCCTTGCGCTATGGCGTAGACCTGACCGTTGGCGCCGCGTAACGAAGTGAGCAGCAGAATTCCACCCTGCAGGTTGCTGCAATCGCCGATCGCGGCCACCGTAATGTCGATCCGGACACCCGGTTGAGCGAAGGGCGGGAGCGTGGCGGTGATCATGGCCGCGGCTGTGTTCTTGACCTGCATGGCAGTGGCGGGCACCGAGACGCCCATCCGCTCCAGCATATTGGCGAGACTCTGGGCGGGAAACACCGTCTGGCGTTTGTCGCCGGTTCCGGCAAGGCCTACCACCAGCCCGTAGCCGATCAGTTGATTGTCGCGAACGCCTTCAATGGAGACAAGGTCTTTGAGGCGGGCTGCGGGCGCGTTAGACGCCAGCAACGATAGCGCAAGGAGAACGGACTTGAAATGTGTTTTCATGACTAAAAGGGAAGCAACCCAAGCAGCAGCCGGTACAGGATGAAGGGACGTTTGATGGCATCGCCGACCACGCCCTTGCCATTGACTCGAACCTCTAACTCCGCCAGACGATCGGACAAGACGGTGTTGTCGGCCAGCAGATCGGCCGGGCGCACCACGCCGCGAACCGTAATTGTCTGGCGTTCGGAATTAATCTCCACTTCCTTGGTAGCTTCCAGCAGCATGCCGCCATTGGGAAGTACGGCAGATACGCGCGCCGTAAGCGTGGTGCTGATCACGACGTCGCGGCTGGTGGTTCCCTGGCCGGCGAGCTGTGTGTTGCCGGAAAGACCGGCCAGGTTGGACAACGCGCCGCCTGCTTTGGTAAGGCCGGCTAAGCCGGTGATAGAAGCGTTGGCGCTGGAGGTCCGCTGAGTCTTGGTGGTTCCGCTTGACACAGCGGAGGCCTTTTCCACTACCAGGATGGTGAGAATATCGTCCACCTGGCTGGCGCGCAGGTCGCGAGCCGCGTCGGCCAGGCGCGAACCGGGCGCCCAGATGGAACCGGGGGTGGGGGCGGGCGCTTCCGCCGAACGGGCCTTGGCGTCTGAAACGTAGCGATCGAGAGGCGACAGCACCGGAACGGTGGGCTTCTTCTTGTTGGCGCCCGAGACCACTCCGGCCAGCAGCAGCATCATACAAAGCAGGTATTTCATAAACTCCCTTTAACGGACACTCGACCTTTGCCTTCAACCCGGGCGGGGAAAAGCTTCTTCGATACCGGATTGAGCATCTGGATGGTATCGCCGGCCGACCCGGAGGCTTGCGCCCGCGCCTCGAATTCCAGATGGGCGCCGCCGCTCGACACTTCCACCTGCACAACTTCGCCGCGCACTACGTCATTCGGCGCTTCGAGCCAGAGCAGACGGATGGCAGCGCCGGCCGGAATGGAGCGGCGCGCAACCCGGCCCGTAACCTCGGCGATGGAGGCGGCAAACTTTTCGGCGGTCGGAGCTTCCTCGCGCATTTCCATCCGGAACCCCCCGGCATCAAGCGCCAGCCCGGGCTTCACGTCATCCACCGCGACTACGCGGGCCGCCATGACCAGCACTTTGACCTTGGCCCATACCGCGAACCGGTGGTTCACACCGTAGCGAACGAACCCATGCCAGTAGCCGCCGGCGGTCCCTTGTTGCAGGCCTGCGATGGGAAATTCGAGCCGGCCTTCGGGCGCGGGTTGACGGCTGAATTCCAGAATTTCGATGCGGGCGTCAGGCAGTTCCACTTTCATGGCGTCCCGAATGCGCGCTTCGTCCAGCACAGCGACGGGCCGCATGACGCAGATGTCGTTTTCGGGCGCCGGCGCAGCGTTCAACCGCGCGGCCAGGCGGGCCAGTTCGGAGACGCGAAATATACGGGACACTCCTGGAAACGGCGCCGGCGCCAGCGGCGTGTCCTGGGCCAGATCCGCCAAAGCGGGGAATGCCGGCGCCAGGTCCTTCGACAGGATGTAATCGGAGCCGGCGCCCACGGCGAGGCAGGCTGCCAGCGCAAACGAAGCCAGTGGAATCATCGGATCAGGCTATTGACCTGCTGATACATGTCATTGGCGGCAGTGACCACTTTGGAATTGGCTTCGTAGCCGCGCTGCGCCTGGATCAGGTTGATGAATTCTTCCACGATCGAGACATTGGATTGTTCGGTGTAGCCTTGCATGATGGAGCCCAGGCCTTCCTGTCCGCCGGGAGTGCCCACGGTGGCGTCGCCCGATGCGTCGGTAGGTGCGTAGAGATTGCCGCCGAGGCTGTTCAGACCAGCCGGGTTTTGGAAGTTGGCGAGTTGGATTTGTCCGGCCTGCTGGGCGGCGGTCTGGCCGGCCTGCGTGTAGCTCACGGTGCCGTCCGCGGCAATGGAGATTGCCTGTGCGGCCGAAGGGACCGTGATCTGCGGCTCAAGCGCATTGCCATCGGAGGTCACGATCGAGCCATCCTTGTCGAGGTGGAAGTTTCCCGCGCGGGTGTAGGCAAGTTCACCCGAAGGCCGCCGCACCTGGAAGAAACCCTTGCCTTGAATGACCATGTCCAAAGGGTTGTCGGTTTGCGAAAAGGCTCCCTGGGTGAAGATGATCTCGTTCGAAGCGGCACGGGTGCCAAGCCCAACCTGAAGCCCGGTTGGAACCGTGGTCTGCTGGCCCGCGGCCGATCCGGGCTGGACCACGCGTCTGGTACAGCAGGTCTTGGAATTGCGCGCGGCGCATCTTGTAACCCGTGGTATTGGCGTTGGCCAGGTTGTTCGAAATATTGTCGATATTCATTTCTTGCGCCGACATACCGCTGGCGGCGCTGTATAGTGCTCGAAGCATCGGATCTCCTTGTTTACTACCCTACTTTTGCAACATCCTCAATCGCGCGCTTGTTCATTTCCGTCGCGACCGACACGGCCTTCTGCAACATTTCGAATTGCCGCATAATACTGATCAGCCGGACGGCCCCTTCGGCGCTGCCGGTATTCGATGCCTCCAGCTTGCCCTGCTCTACCGTGGTTCCGGAAGACGGCGTGGGAATGACGGCGGGGTCCGAAACCTTAAAGTAGTTGTTGCCCTGTTTGGATAGATCGGCAGTACTGGTGAAATCAACTACCTGTAGTTGGCCGATAACAGTACCATCCTGTAGCACCGTGCCATCGGTTGAGATCTCGATCGGGCGTGAGGGCTGCATTGTCAGGGGCGTCCCCTTGGCAGAGCGAACGGCGTAACCATCGGAAGTGACCAGCGTGCCGCCGGGCGCCAGGCGGAAGTTGCCGTTGCGCGTATACAGAGGACCGCCGGGCCCCTGCACCGAGAAGAAGCCTTTTCCGGAGAGCGCCACATCCAGCGGATTTCCGGTGGGGTGCACGATCCCTTGGGAGAGATCGATCCAAGGCTTTTCGATGACCGGCATGGTGGGGATGGAATCGGGGTCCTGAGCCTCGGGCGCGCTGTAGAGGCTGTAGAACTCGCGGTCGGCTTTGTAGCCGCCGGTGGATGCGTTAGCAACGTTGTTCGCCAGCAGGTCGAGGGATTCCATGCGGGCGCGAAGTCCGCTGGCCGCAGTTGCCGTCATAGTGTCCATAGCGGGGATGAGAAGAGCACGCCGTGGGCCAAGAGGAGTTTCAGACATAAATCACTCAAAAGATAAGGAAGTGGGCCGATAAGCATGGTGAGGACGAGAATGGTTCCGCGGCAACTTCTTGCCGCGAAGGCCCCGCGAGCCATTTTCCTGTCTCGCGCCACTGTGCCAAACCGTTGAAAACGCGCCGCGCCGGTTTGGCCTGCGAGCTGCAATTGAAGGCTGCGTGACCGCACTCCCAATGCATGCATCGCTTCCCGCCGGGCCGGCTCGGAACAATAGCCAGTCAGACGCGGCGGCGCATGGAGATTCCCGGTCATCGCACTTCCCTGCCATGTTCGGCGGCATGGTTGAAGCCCGGCGAGCAGTCCGATGCGGCGCCTTTAAAGAAGGTAACGGCAGCGTCCCCTCGATCGGACACGGCTGCGGCCCAAACCGAAAATGCGCCTGCTGGAAGCGACCCCGGGGCAGCGCAGCCCGCGGCGGGAGAACTTGCGGCTACTGCCCTACCGGCCGCGACGACAGTTGCGGACGGACTTCCCGAAGGACCATCGACAATAACCGCGGAACAGATTGGCAGGCCCGCGGGGCGATATCAGACTCCCATCTGGATCCCGGGCAGCGAGTTCGAAGACGCTTCGACTTCGACGCCGGGAGGCGCCATGGCACTCGCGGACCAGCCGGGTTTGGGCCGGCGGCGGCCGGCGGCTTCGCGAACCAGTGGCGAGGATGAGGTTGCTCTAAGCCTGGTTGCTTCAAATCTGGTTGCTTCAAGCCTGATTGCTCCAAACCTGATTGCTCCAACTCCAGCGGCTGATTTGCAGTCGAAGCCCGAAGCCGCCCAGGTCTCGATGGCGTCGACGGGCACATGGCGGCTTGAGTCCAACACCAATGAGTCGGCCGGCGGCGAGCTGCGGCGGCCCGTAGCCCCACTTCGAACCGATATGCCGACGGACTCTTCGGCCGGCATGAGCGCGGGCAGCACCGGCGAGCCGGCCAAACTAGCGTTTGCGGCCCGCCTGATTCCGATGACTGCGACAGAGCAGCAGACGGCGCCTGCGGCGATGCTATTGCCGCGGACCGGTTCCGATGTACCAGCGCGGTCAACTGCAGACGGCCATGCACCTCTTTTGGTATTGGAATCGAACGACAAAGGCAGTACCGTCCCGATAACTCCGTCCCAGAGCATGGCGAATCACGGAGGCGACAGCCAGTCCACGGCGGAGCAGGACAGTAATAGCGGATTGCCCAACCGGTCTCGAAAAAACGATGAGCCTCAGGCCATTGCGGATGAACTCTCGCAGACCACCGCGGGCAGAGTCATCCCGCATACCGGATACGCGCCGGAGCCGCGGGTGGACACTGCCAGCCAGACCACTGCTTCTTCCTCGGCGGAATCGATGCACCCGAAGGAAGCGCCGGCACTGGCGCCAGGAACCGAAGCACCGAAGGAGCCGGGCGCGGCGCGCGACATCAAGCTCGAAATCGGCGGCGGCGACCATCGGGTTGAAGTACGGCTGATGGAACGCGGAGGCGAGGTACTTGTGGCGGTGAAGACATCCGACTCACATCTGGCAAGCACGCTTCGAGAAGACTTGCCGGCACTTTCATCACGTCTTGCCGATTCGGGGTTTCGAGCCGATACATGGCACCCTGGCGCATCGGGCGCCGGCGAGTGGCATCGGCAGGCCGAGCGTTCCGCTGGAGGTGCGCCTCAGGACCCGGACAACCAACAAGGAAAGAAGGACGACCAGCAATCAGGCGGGCGGCATTCAGGCGAACGGCAGGCCCAGCAGCAAAAAGTTCCAGAAGAACAACTCAATCAAAAGCAGAAAGGAAAGGATTTCGAATGGTTCATGTCAACTCTGCGCTAAGGCTAGCGCAAAACGATACGTATACGCAGCGCAACACTTCACGGCGAAGCAATGCCAACACCTCCTCGGATTCGGCAATGCCCCAGTCCACAACCGGGACCGCGGCTGGGTGCAAGCCACCGGCCACGGCTCCGCCCGTTACAGGCACTACCGTTACCCCGCCGGCCACCTCAACAAATCCGGGGGCCGCTGATTTTCGCGCGCTGTTCACCAGCAGCCTGGGTCCGCCCGTCCCGGTAGTACCGGCAGCGGGGCCAGCCCCGCCACCTACGGCCGAGTCCGTCTTTGGGGCTAACCCCTGGATCACTAATCCCGGCGGGCAGGCGCCGAACGGTGTTACCTACAACTTCAATCCAATCTACTTCGCTACGCCTGCTACGGCCGCTAAAGTGGCGCAGATGTTAGGCGGCAAGGTGGTGGCAACCAACGCCATCACACCATTTGGGCCGTTCACGCAAAACCAGCCGAATCAAATGGTGCAACTCCCCAACGGGAAGGTGCTCAACGCTGGAATCATCGCCTCCTTTTACGATCGCGGCTATTCGCAGCAGTACATCAACATGATGGTTGCGAACGAAGTCAACGATACCACCACTTAAGAGGAGAACCCATGTCACCCGTCAGCCAACCCAGACCACTCAACCACCGGAACCAGTCCGTCGACAGCGGCCGCGACCGCCTCCTCCTCCGCAGTCACCAAGAACATGTTCCTGCAGCTTCTGGTGGCGCAGCTCAAGAACCAGGATCCCCTGAACCCGACCGACCCCGCGACGTTCATGTCGCAGCTCGCGCAATTCCAGCAGCTCGAACAGTCCATGAATACGGGCCAGGACATCACGGCGATTCGTACGGACCTGGAAAACTACACCGCGGCCGCCGTCCCCTCCACGTCCACCAACGGAACGACAGTACCGCAATCTTAATCGGAGAATCATATGTTTACTTCTTTTTCAACGGCACTTTCGGCGCTCAACGCCACATCCACCGCGATTGACGTGGTAGGCAACAACCTGGCGAACCTCAACACGCCCGGTTTCAAAACCAGCCAGGTGGCTTTCCGCGACCTGGTGACTCAGTCGCTGGGCGCGGGTCTTGGTGAGACGCAGGTCGGTTTCGGCACGGGCACCCCGCTTACGATCCGGGAATTCACACAGGGCGCCATCCAGACCAGTTCCGGTCTGCTGGACGCGGCGATTCAGGGAGACGGCTTCTTCGTCTTGAAAAACGCCGCCGGCAACACCGAGTATTCGAGAGCCGGTAATTTCCAGGCCGACAAGAATGGAAACCTGCTCACCGATACCGGCGACGCGGTTCAGGGATGGACCACGCTGAACGCGGCCGGCCAGGTGGACACCAATGGGCCCATCGGCAACATCATCGTTCCGGTGGGTTCGGTCCGGCCCCCCCTCGCCACCACGACCTTCACCGTGGATTTGAACTTGAACTCAACGTCGGCGGCGGACTCGACCTCAGCGTTCACCACTCCGCTTACGGTTGTAGACAGCTCTGGGCGGCTCCCACGTCCTGACCATGAACTTCACCAAGACGGGCGCCAATCAATGGACTTACGACGTAACCATCCCCGGGGAAGACGTGTCCGGCGGAGTGGCCGGAACTCCCTTTGACACCGGCGCGACCGGGACCCTGACTTTCGACACCAACGGCAGGTTGACCGATCCCGCCCGCTGGAACCCCTATCGCCATCGCCATTCCGGGTCTCGCAGACGGCGCGACCGATATGAGCATGGCGTGGGATCCGTACACCAGCGGCGGCACGGGCCGGATCACGCAGTTCGGCCAGCCCTCAGCCTCTTCGGCAAGTTCACAAAACGGGAAGACGGCGGGACAGTTGATTCACGTCGGTCTGGCGGATGGCGGCGGAATTCTGGCGGGATACTCGAATGGCGACCAGATCGTGGTGGGACAGGTGGCAATGGCGGCGATTCGCAATCCCGACACCCTGATTGCGTCTGGAAACAATACTTTCCAGCTCAGCGCCCTGACCGCGACACCTTCCGTCGGCGTGCCGGGAACCGGCGGCCGGGGAGCGATCATGGGTGGCTCCGTCGAAGCCTCCACCGTGGACATAGCAAAGGAGTTCACCAACTTGATCGTCTACCAGCGCGGCTACGAGGCAAACTCCAAAGTAATCACGACCTCGGATCAATTAAGTCAAGACACTATCAACTTAATAAGGTAAACCGCCGATGACTCCTCAGGAAGAGATTGCAACGCTGGGCGATGTGCCGGTCGATATCGAAGTCGAGCTCGACCGCCGCACCATGACCACGCGCGAAGTGCTGCAACTGGAAGAGGGTTGCGTGATCTGCACTTCGCGATCCGCCGGCGAGAACATCGACATCTACATCGGCGGGCGTGCTATGCGGCTCCGGTGAGATTGTGGTGATCGAGAACACGCTGGGGGTGCGGATCACTGACTTCCGAGACGACATTTGAAGGACGGTCCGAATGGAAGGAATCCAACAAGTCGCGGCAGTGGCGGCTGTTCTGGGGCTGCTGGGCGCGACACTATGGTGGTTGAGGCGACGCGGGTTCGCCACGCTGGCAATGGGCAGGAAGCCCGGCGGCCGGCGGATGGAATGCCTGGAGCGGCTGTCGCTGGGGCCGCAACAAACGCTGCATCTGGTGCGGGTGGGCCAGACGGCGCTTTTGCTGGCCTCATCGCCAACCGGCTGTGCGTTGGTGCGGAGTTTTTCGTGCGGCGAGATTGCCGGCGAAGTTGAAACCAGCCGGGAGGTCTCATCAATGAGAATCCCGCGCGTACTGTCTGGGTCTGGCCCTGGCCGTTCCGGCAATGGCCGCAAGCGCCGAACCTCTCTCGCTTCTTGGCATATCGACCGGAAAGAACGGCGGCAGCCTGAGCGTCCCGATGCAGATCGTGATTCTGTTGACGCTGATGACGGTGCTGCCGGCCGCGGTCATGTGCATCACGCCGTTCCTGCGCATCGTTATCGTGCTGCACTTTCTGCGGCAGGCGCTGGGCACGCAAACCACGCCATCCAACCAGGTGCTGCTGGGGCTGGCGCTGTTTCTGGCCATCGTCGTCATGCAGCCTGTGGCGGCGGATATGTATCACCAGGGTTGGGAGCCGATGGAGGCGGGCACAGTTAACGGCCACGCAGGCCATGGAACAAGGTTCGAAGCCTCTGCACAATTTTCTGGTAAGGTTTGCGCGCGAAAAAGACATCAAGCTGTTCGTTGAGATTGCGCGAGCACCCGCCCCGCGCTCATCCGCCGACCTGGATCTGAAGACTCTGATCCCCGCTTATATCCTCTCCGAATTGAAAACCGGTTTCCAGATCGGCGCCGTCCTGTTTCTGCCGTTTCTGGTGATCGATCTGGTGATCGCTTCCGTGACGCTCTCGATCGGCATGGTGCAACTGCCGCCAGTCATGATTTCCGCTCCCTTCAAGATCCTGCTGTTCGTGCTGGTGGACGGCTGGAACCTGGTGGTTGGTTCTCTGATGAAGAGTTTCTACCAATGACGCCGGACTCCGTGGTTCAGATCATACGTCAGGCGCTGATGACGACCTTCTGGCTGGCAGCTCCTTTGCTGGCGATTGCCTTCGTGGCGGGTATCGTGATCAGCCTGGTGCAGATCGCGACCTCAATGCAGGACAACGCCTTCAGCACCATCCCGCGCCTGGTCGTGTTTCTGGCCGGGCTTCTTTTTCTGATGCCGTGGATGCTGTCGAGGCTGATGTCTTACACCATCTTTCTGCTGGGAGACCTGGGTCGCTATGCCCGCTAACCTTACGCTCTCGGTCGGAACGCTTTACGCATTTCTTCTGGTGCTGGCGCGAGTCGGCGGCGCCCTTACCTTCGTACCGCTGCCAGGTATGAATGCCGTTCCGGAACCTGTGCGCGCGGCGCTGGCTGTGGGATTCACACTGTCGCTATATGCCCGGTGGCCGGTGGTAAATGCATCCGGGGTGACCATCGCGACGCTGGCTGGTTGGGCCGTGGCGGAAGCCGCGCTGGGTATCGCGATCGGCGTGTGCGTGGCCATTGTGCTTGAGACTTTCACGATGGCGGCACAAGTATTAGGACTGCAGGCCGGCTACGGGTACGCTTCCACGATCGACCCAAACTCACAGGCCGATTCCGGCATCCTTCTGGTTTTCTCTCAACTGATGGCGGGCATGCTGTTTTTCGCCTTGGGCCTGGACCGCGAGATCTTACGGCTGTTCGCACGAAGCCTGGACAAAGTTCCCGTGGGGACTTACATTTTGGGCCCGGCTTCGGCGGATGCCCTGATCCGGCTGGGGTCCAGCGCTGTTCTCGACAGGCGTTCGCCTGGCCCTGCCGGTGGTAGCGCTTCTGGTGATGGTGGATGTGGCGCTGGCGTTGATGGGCCGGCTGAACTCGCAATTGCAATTGCTGTCGCTGGCCTTCCCGGCGAAGATGCTGACGGCTCTGCTGGTACTGAGTTGGGTGGCGGCGCTGTTTCCCCGAATCATGACGGAACTTGCCGGCCATGCCTGGACGACGGCATACCGGGTTTTGGGGATATGACGCTCGGCATATGACACATCATGGCGGACAAATCTTCACAGACCGAAAAACCTACCCAGCGGCGCCTGGACAAGGCCCGCAAAGACGGGCAATTTCCGTCTGCCAAGGAATTTGTTTCGGCGCTGCAGTTCATGGTCTTCCTCGGTCTGCTAGGCTCGGGCGGCGCGCACTGGTTCACGCAGTTCCGCGAGAGCACGCGATCCGTGCTGGCTTTGGCTTTCGCCCGCGATCTGCGGCCCGAGGATTGTACGCATCTTGCCTGGCAATTGAGTTCGCAGCACATCTTTCCGTTGGTGATGGCCGGGCTGGCGGTGGCTGTAGTCACGCTGGCCATCCGCCTGGGCACCACTCAGTTTGGCCTGAGCCTGAAGAAGCTGGCGCCGGACCTGGGTCGTCTCAACCCGATTGCCAAGTTAAAAGAACTGCCGAAGCAGAACCTGCCCTCGCTGGCGCAGGCCGTAATTCTTCTGCCGGTCTTCCTGTGGGCCGTGTACGTCATCGCTCGCGACAAACTGGAAGCATTCCTGGCGCTGCCGCTGCAGAGCGTGGACAGCGGTTTTCAATTCATCTGCGGCACCCTGATGGAGCTGTTCTGGAAAGCCGCGGGGGTGTTTCTGGTCTTCGGCGCGGTGGACCTGATTCGCCAGATGCGGCGGCACAAGCGGGATCTTTCCATGAGCAAGCAGGAAATCCGCGAAGAGATGAAGGAATCGGAAGGCAACCCGCAGATGAAGGCGCGAATTCGGCGTCTGCAGCGCGATCGGGCACGGCGCCAGATGATGAAAGACGTTCCGACGGCGACCGCCGTGATCGTCAACCCCGAGCACTTCGCGGTAGCGATCCGGTATCACATGGACAGCATGGCCGCGCCGATAGTGGTGGCGAAGGGCAAGAACTTCCTGGCGCTGCGCATCAAACAGAAAGCCATGGAGCACCAGATACCGATCATCGAGAACCCTCCGCTGGCACGCGCACTTTACAAGGCGGTGGATGCGGGGCAGGAGATTCCGGCGCACCTCTACAAGGCCGTGGCCGAAATTCTGGCGTACATTTACAAGCTCATGAACGGGAAGTTACCACGTTAGAACGAATCAGGTTTGAACAATAATAATGACACCATCAAGTATCCTAACAGCGCCAAAACTACCTTCGTGGATGCCCGCCATACCTATGAAGCTGTTGGGCGACCTGGCAGTGCCGCTGGCGGTATTGGCGATTGTGATCGCGCTTATCACGCCGCTGCCGGGTTTCATCCTGGACCTGCTGATTGTGGCCGACATCCTGGTTTCGGTAACCGTGCTGATGGTGGCGCTGTACCTGGTGCGGCCGGTGGAATTCACCTCGTTTCCCACCACCCTGCTGCTGTTGACGCTGTTCCGTCTGGCGCTGAACATCTCCTCGTCCCGGCTGATCCTGCTGAATGGGAATACCGGCACGTCGGCCGCGGGTGAAGTAATCGGCGCGTTCGGCAGCTTTGTGGTGGGCGGAAACTACGTCATCGGAGCAGTGATCTTTCTGGTACTCATCGCGATCCAATATGTCGTGATCAACCACGGCGCGGTGCGCATTTCGGAAGTTACGGCGCGCTTCACCCTGGACGCGCTGCCCGGCAAGCAGATGGCGATCGACGCCGATTTAAACGCCGGACTGATCGATGAAGCCGAAGCCAAACGGCGGCGCAAACAACTATCCACGGAAGCCGAATTCTACGGAGCCATGGATGGCGCCTCGCGCTTCACGCAGCGCGACGCGATGGCCAGTATTCTGATCACCAGCATCAACATCATCGCCGGCTTCCTGATCGGTGTGACGCAGCATGGAATGGATTTCCGCCACGCGCTTGAAACTTACACCGTGTTGACCATCGGCGATGGCCTGGTGACTGTAATCCCGGCGCTGATGATCTCGATCGCCGGAGCCCTGATCGTGACCCGCGCCAGCTCAGATGCACGCCTGGGTGTGGAATTCCAGCGTCAGATTCTGGGCAACTCGCAGCCGTTATTGTTGGCCGCGGGTGTGCTGGTGGCGATGGCGGCGATGCCGGGCATGCCCAAATTGCCGTTCCTGCTCTTGGGAGGCGGGGCCGGGTTCGCCGGTTGGCAGATGCGTAAGAAGGAAGCGCGGGGCGAAGCCACGGTGGAGACGGAGAGCAAACCCGTGGCCGCAAAAGAGAACGTGGAATCGCTGCTGCGCGTGGAACCGCTGGCTATCGAAGTGGGGCTGGGGCTGGTGGGGCTGGTTGAAGGCGCGCAGGAATCGGCGCTGCTGCGGCGTATCTCAGCCATCCGCCGTCAACTGGCCAGCGACCTGGGGTACCTCCTGCCACCGGTGCGCGTTACGGATAATCTGTCGCTGCGCAGCCGTGAATATGTGGTCTCCCTCAAGGGCGTGGAGATTTCGCGCTTCGAACTGCCGCAGGGTTGCGAACTGGCGATTCCCACAGGGGCGAACAATGTGGTGCCGATGGAAGGCCAGGCTACCAGAGAGCCGGCGTTCGGCATGTCCGCGCTGTGGATTCCCGCCGAGCGCGCTGAAAAGGCCCGCAATTCCGGGTACACCGTGGTGGACAGCGTCAGCGTGCTGGGCACGCATCTTTCCGAGCTGATCCGCCGGCATGCCCACGAACTCTTCTCGCGGCAGGATGCCAAGCGGCTCCTGGATCGGGTGGGCATCGAACATCCCAAGGTTGTGGAAGACGTGGTGCCTAAGCTGCTGCCGCTGGCTGCTGTTCAGAGGGTGCTGCAAAACCTGCTTCGGGAACGCGTTTCCATCCGCGATGCGGTATCGATCCTGGAAGCCCTGGGAGAGGCCGGGGCATCCACGCGGAATCCGGTGTTGTTGACCGAATACGTGCGCCAGTCCCTGCGGCGCGCGGTGGTGAAACCTTACCTGAACCGCGCCGGGGAACTGCCGGCCTGGTTTATCGATCCGGCGATCGAGCAGACCGTGGAATCCGCCGTTCAGCATGGCGAACAGAACAGCCATCTGGCGCTGTCGCCGCAAAACATTCGCGACATTCTGAACCGCATTTCCAGCCGCATTGCTTCGCCTGAAACGCCGGTGGTAGCGATCACGTCATCCGGGGCACGCTACTTCCTGCGCCAGATGGCCGAGCCGTCGCTTCCCAATCTGGTTTTCATCGCGCACAACGAAGTTCCGCCGGGTTTGCGCGTGCAGTCTTTGGGGAATATTCAGTGAGTTGGGTTTGACTCGTTTTGTCAGCCGGTGGATCGTTATCGTGCAGTGTTTTGTTGACCAAAACGACCAACAGCATATCGCCTTGGTTCCGGAAAGGCGGTTCTGCCGCAGAAGACGCGCGGGCAATGTCTTTTGGCGGACCAACGATCTCGAGTGATCACGGCACCGTGATGCTTAACCCGTAATCCGATCGTATTCTGCGTGTGTGCCAATCCAAAACCAGAGAATGCCGTCATGCACTCGAACGCCTAATGCCCAATGATGAATACCAACCCGGCCGGACCAGAAATCAGCAATTTTCTTGAAGTTGTCAAGAAGGGTGGTACGGATCATCCTTCAAGAGAGCGAAAGCGCGATCCGCGAGCGTTTGGCTGTTTGCCGGTAATGATCGGTATGAATTCCAGAAATCCGGAGCAGCATGGTGGATCACAGAAGCGACGAACGGCCCGATTGATGATCACGAACGGCTCGCTCGGCAAGAGAACGCAGTTTCAAGTTTTTCGCGTCGGACTCAATCTGCGCGTCTCCAAAGCTCCGCGTCGAAGTCCAGCGAACCATTCTCGGAACAGTCCGCAATTCCTCGCTATCCAAGCTCTTCACGTTGAAGTCTTCGATCGTCTGCGAAACCCTGGAGTACATCCGCCAGGCTCCACATCTCGATTATACAGGCCAACAACTACAGCCTGCCACGCTTTACCGGTCGCGGTCGTGTCGTGCGCTGAATGACGGATACCGTTCAAAAATGACTGCGTATCTGACGCTCGTTGCCTGTTTCTCAATCCCGCACGCCTTCTGAATCGACTTGGTTTTCAAGCCGGTCGCGCGAAGCGTGTCTCGGATTAGTTTGTCGTCAATAACGATGTTCGTTCGCATGGATGTGTAGTACTTATCAGTTCTATACACATTGTAGTCTGGTGCGCGCCTCCGCGCAAATCCGCCTCTTGTCCAATTTCCGGTCTCGCGTCCAATTTTTCCGCCCCGCGGCAATATTCAGTGACCGGGTCTACAGCGAATAGCCCCAACTGCCGATAGATCACACGTGCCGCAAGTTGCCGGTACACGCGTGAGAACCGGGAGCCAACTCGAATAATGAAGATCAAATCCTATTTTGCCCGCACCGTGCAAGACGCGATGGCGGCGGCGCGCCAGGAACTAGGGCCGGACGCCATGCTGGTGAACAGCCGCAAGACGACAGTGGAAACCCGCCATTTGGGCGAGTATGAAGTAGTTTTCGCCACGGTCGCACCTGGCGCCGAAGCGGCCGCCACGGCGGTTCTGGCGCCGCCGCCGGCATCCAATCCGCCTCAGGCACAGCCCTTTGGCGAACGTCTGGCCTCCGAGGTAGCGGACCTGAAGAAGGAGTTGGAAGGGATGCGGCGGGCCATCACGCGTTCGGCGTTTGCGCCCGCGCAGTGGGTGGGGGCGGCGCCGGACTTGTCCGATGCCTACGCCATGCTCACCGCCAGCGAAGTGGCGCCGGATCTTGCCCGCGACATTGTGAATGCGGCCGGGGCCCGTCTGTCGGGGCCGCGCATGTCGCTGTCGCGCACCCCGCGTCCAATGGATGCCGCGGCATTTCAACAGGCTTTGCTCGAAGAGCTGCAAGCGCGTTTCCAAGCCGCGCCCACGCTCGGCACGGGGCCCGGCCAGCCGCGGATCGTGGCATTGGTGGGTCCTCCCGGCTGCGGCAAGACCACCACGCTGGTCAAACTCGCAGTGAACTATGGTCTGGCTGCGCGGAGACCTGTCCTGCTGCTTTCGATGGACACGCAGCGGGTGGGTGCGGCCGAGCAGTTGCGCTCCTACGCGGCTATTCTCGGAGTCGGCTTCCAGGTGCTCGAGACCACGGCTGCGCTGGCCCAGGCGATCGAAGAGAACCGGGGCAAGGAGCTGATCTTCATCGACACTCCCGGATTCGCTTTTGGCGACCTGGAGGATTCGACGAGCCTGGCGCATTTTCTCTCCACGCGGCCGGATATCGATACCCATTTGGTCCTATCGGCTTCGATGAAGTCTGCCGATCTAACGCGCATGGTGGATGCCTTTGAAGTCCTGCGGCCGCAGCACCTTCTGTTCACGAAACTCGACGAAACCGGTTCTTTCGGGTCGATTTTCAGCGAAGCTGCGCGAACCCACAAGCCGCTGTCGTTCTTCACGACCGGGCAGCGGATCCCCGAGGATCTCGAAGCTGCCAGCCAGACCCGGCTGGTGGAACTGATCATGACCGGACAGAACAGGAAACTGGCGGCTGCGTAAAAAAGTGCTGGGCAACGGTGGAAATGTATGCATGGCTATGCGGTATCAGAAGTGATTAACGAAGAAGAACGAGAGCGGCTCATTCTGGAGCACCTCCCGCAGGTGAGGCTGATCGCGCGCCGGATACACGAGCGCCTGCCGGAGAGCATTTGCCTCGACGATCTGGTCTCCACGGGGGTGATCGGACTGATCGCTGCAATCGATAACTTCGACCCCGGCCAACAGGTCAAACTGAAGACCTATGCGGAATACAAGATCCGCGGGGCGATTCTGGACAGCCTGCGCGGCCTTGATTGGGCGCCCCGGCAAAAGCGGCGCAGATCCAAACAGATCGAAGCCGCGGTAGTATCGGCGGAACAACGCTTGCAGCGCGCGCCGACCGAAGACGAGATCGCCGGAGAGTTGGGCATCTCGCTGGCCGAGTACCACGAATGGCTGGTGGAAATCCGCGGGCTCAACGTCGGCAGCCTGGAGTATGATGCCGGCGATCAGGGGAAAGACCTGCTGCATTACATTCCGGACGACACCGCCAAATCTCCTGCGACGCTTCTGGAACGGTCGGAACTGGAGCGGCTCCTGGCGAAAAGTATCGATGGTATTCCGGAGATTGAGCGCACCGTACTCAGCCTGTACTATCACGAGGAATTGACCTTGCGTGAGATTGCGCAGGTAGTGCACTTGCATGAGTCCCGCATTTCGCAGTTGAAGTCACAAGCCATTCTGCGGCTGCGGGGCCACATAGCCGCGCAATGGCCGGCATCCCGGGGAATGGTGACGGCATGAACCCAAGCGAACAGGACCAGCCATTGACTGACCAACCATTGACTATAGCTACTGCAGAGAATGCGCGCTTATTGCTGGATCAATGGGCGGCAAGCCTGACCCAGGTTCTGGAGTCCATGACAGACCAGAAGCCCGAGGTGGCGTGGCAGCCGGGCGCCGCCCCCGATCCGGAGCCGGAAATGCTTTGGTGGGAGCAGCCGTTTCAGCATGCGCCGGGCATGACGGTATGGGTAGCGGCACCTCGCGCCACATGGGAGTCCGTCGGCACTTTGACGTTGAAGGCTGCCGGTCTTGAGACCGTCGAAACAGCCGAAGCCAAGAGCACCTGGCTCGAGATTCTGGGTCAGTCTCTGTCGGCGATGGCCCGGTCCATCGGTTCGTTCTTAGGTCACGAAGTCGCATGCGAGGCCGGCGCAGAGCGCTCGCCCGGTCCCAGCCTTCAGGATTGGGCCTCCGCGTCGTTGAGTTGCGGGGATAGCCCGCTCGCTCCCCTGTGCATAGCATTCAGTTCCGAGTTTCTGTCGCTGATCTCGGCCGGGCCGTCCGCCGCAGCCGAGCCCCACAACGGCCAGTCGGACCCCGAAGCGGAGCCGGAGCAAGCGGACAATCAGGTAGCCTACTCCCCGACGATGGACCTGCTGATGGATGTCGAACTGGCGGTGAGTATCTCATTCGGAAAGACACAACTTCCGATGAAGGATGTTCTGAAGCTGACGACGGGATCTATTGTGGAACTCAACCGCGGCGTGAATGAAACTGTCGAGGTGCTGGTGAATCACTGCCTGATCGCTCGCGGAGAGGTCGTGGTGGTGGATGGAAACTACGGAGTGAGGATCCACCAGATCGCTAGCCGGCAGGACCGTTTGCGGAGCACGCGATGAACTCCGTGATACTTCCGGCCCTCCTGTGCGGCCTGGTGCTGGCGTCGGTCGCTGCCAGCTTTTTTGCGCTCTTCCGATCCAAGGCAATGATCCGCTCCGCTAACGATCGGGTCAACGACGCTCAGACCCAATTTGAAGCCGGGATTCTTGCGGTGCGGCAAACGGTCGAAGGATTGGCCGCTCAAGTTCTGGATGTGCAGCAGCAGCCGCGGGTGACGATCGCCGCCGGACTACCCAAGCCGGGATTGAATTTGAGCAAACGCTCCCAGGCATTGCGCATGCACCGCAGAGGCGATGCGACGGATCAGATCGCGGCAGCGCTCGAAATCCCCCTGCAGGAGGTCGAACTCCTGATTAAGGTGCACCGAATTGTGCTTGCCAGCGTCGCTTAATCCCGGTTGTGCCGCATAATGGGGTTAGCTTATGACGGTCGAGATCGAAGGCGTTACCCTGCACCTTGCCCATCCGGATGAAGTCGCGGTCCAATGGGTTGGGCAGGACGAACTCATGCGGCAGTTGCTGGCTGCGTGGATGGTGGTGAACGACCAGGATCTCCCCATGAATCCGCGGCTCCTGGGCAAACCGGGCGTGGGCAAGACGACACTGGCATATGCCGCCGGCAAACGTATGGGCCGCGATGTGTACATCATTCAAGCCACGATGGACACGCGGCCTGAAGACCTGCTCATTACCCCCGTCATCGAAGGCGCCGGCAGCCTCCGATATGTAGCCTCGCCGCTGGTTACCGCGATGCTTCGCGGAGGCGTCGCCATTCTGGACGAGGGCAACCGGATGAGCGAGAAGAGCTGGGCCAGCCTGGCTCCCCTGCTGGACAACCGGCGGTATGTGGAATCCATCGTCGCCGGCATCAAGATCAAGGCCCACCCCCATTTCAGGATGGTCGCCACGATGAACGACGATGCCTCCACCTTCGAACTTCCCGAATACATTCATTCGCGGCTGCAGCCCCAGATTTTCATAGACTTTCCGGAGCGCGACGAGGAGTACCATATCCTGAAGGAAAATCTTCCCTTTGCCGAAGAGCGCATCCTGAATTACGTCACCGACTTCCTCCAGATGGCACACGCGGCAGACGAGCGTTACACGGTGCGGGACGGCATCAACGTCGCCCGGTTCGCCATCAAACTGAAGAGTCTGGCCACCCAGCGAACACACGAGACCGAGGCGCTCGAAATCGCCGTCGTTCAAGTTCTGGGAGAAGAAGCATTGCGCTATGCCCGGAGAAACCGACCTTCCGCTTCCTGATCCGGGAAGCCTGAAGCGGGGACGCTTCACATATTTTCCGGTGGTGCCCGGGCGTCTCGAGTTTGCCATCGAAGTGCGCCAGGCGATTCAGCGCGATCGGCCGCAGGTGATTGCGTTGGAACTGCCGGTCACCTTGCAGGATGCCTGGACGCGGGCAGTGGCGCGGCTGCCGGAAATCTCGCTGATCTTCTATCCCGACGAAAGCGGCGTCGAAAACCAGGCGGTATACGTACCCGTGGAGCCGGCGGACCCGTTCACCGAGGCCATCCGCACAGGCCTTGAGACCGGCGCGGAAATCGTATTTGCGGATCCGGACGCCGGCCAGCGCCCGCACCTGAAAGATGCCTATCCGGATTCGTACGCCGTTCGCCACATCGGCCTGGCGCGGTACATCGAGGCCTACCGCGTTTATCCGCAAGCCCGCTCGGAGGAGCTCTCTCAACACGCTGCGGGAATCGCCTGGAAATTGCAGGGCACCGATCCCACGGCCAACGTGCTGGTGGTGATCTCCCTGAACCTGCTTGACCCCGTCCTGGACGCGATGGAGGAACCGCAGGCTCAGCCGATGGCCAGGATTCGCCGCGAGGGTATTGAGCTTTTTAACGCCCATCCGGAATCGTTGGCTGAGATCCTGCAGGAATATCCGGCGTTGCAGTGGCGCTATGAGAACTTCCGAAGTCTGCTCACGGACGCGAACCTGCCGGTGGACGCGAACCTGCCGGTGGACCTAAACCAGATCGACCGCAGGCATGCCCAACTGGGGGTATTCCGCGACGCCGAAAAAGAGTATGAAGCCAATACCGGTGAACGGATCGCCCATTGGCAGCGGCACCTGCTGTCCCGCTACACGCGCAACCTTGCCCTCGCCGGGAACGACCTGGCCGCCGGCATCTTCGACCTCGCCGTGGCGGCGCGCAGCATCGTCGACGACAACTATGCCTGGGATGTCTGGGAAGCCGCCGGCCGGTATCCGCCCCAAAAGGCGGAATCGGATCTGATGACCGTGCGAATCTCCGGAGACGAAGTCTGGATGAATACCCGGCGCATTCGCTTGCGCCGCCGCCTGCCCAGCACCAAACGGAGGCTCCGGCCCTACGGACTAAAACCGCGCAAAAAGGAGAAGACTCCGGGTGAGTGGGCCAGCCAGCTCAACGGTACCAGCATCTGCTCCTATCCTCCCGAAGACCTGGTCATTGAGGATTACGGCCGTTTCCTGAAAAAGAAGGGCAAGAGCTTCCTCTCGGAAGAACGCGTCCGGATCGAGCCATTCACTACATCGATTCTGGATGGAATCGACTTACGGGAAACCATACGCAAATGGTACGAAGGGCGCATTTATGTGCGCCAGTTCCAGAAAATCCAGGGCGAGGTTGGCTCCGTGGTGGTGATTTTCGACGAGGACCGCGACAACCGGTATCCTTACACCACCACCTGGCTCGGCGAGAACCAGAATGAATCGGATATGGCCTTCTATTCGACCTTCCCGTTCGACAACCTGGTGGGTCCAGGGATCGGGCGGGCCGAGTACGGCGGTTTTCTGATGAGTCTGCCGGCGCGCCGCATGTACGATGTCTGGCAGGACGCCGACTACGAATTCGCCGAATCCAAATCCGAGCGGCTGCTGCTCGCGGCTCTCGACTATTCGATCCAGCGGTACGTAGTCTATGTCGCGGCCAAGCCGCCGCGGTCGATTTTCAAAACCATCGCGTCGCGCGCCGGCCGAACGGTCATATATATTCCTATCGGCCAGTTGTCACCGGTTTCGCTGAAAAAGATTCGCGTGGTTCACGTGCTGGACGGCTACGAGAAACGCGAGATTGCTAAAGACTACCTGTGGTAGGTCTTGTCGATAAATTACGCGGCGGCGAACTCCAGACTCCTCACCTTTGCCGAAAGAGTGGTTCGCTTCAGGTGGAGCATTTCGGCGGCAGCTTTCTTGTTGCCACCGGTCTTGCGCAGCGCCTGGTCCAGGATGCTGCGTTCGATCACGGCCAGGGTTTGCTCGTAGTCCAGGCCGTCATCCGGAACCGAAACCACGGGGAAGGCTGCGGGCGCGGCCGTCCGGGAGCGTGATGGAGATGGCAGAGGGAAATCCGACGGCGCCAGCATCAGGCGCTCACCGCTTAGAGCCACCGCCATCTCGATCGCGTTCTCCAGTTGCCGGACATTACCGGGCCAGGAATAGGTACCTAACCGTTGCACCGCTTCCGGAGTGAGCTTTTTCATGGGAATCTCTTCCAACCGGCAGACTTTCTCCACGAAATGGGCGGCTAAGGCGGCGGTATCTCCCTGTCTTTGCCTTAGCGGAGGCATGTGAAGAGGCACTACGTTCAGACGATAGTAGAGGTCCTCGCGAAACTTGCCCTGTGCAATACGTTCCAACAGATCGCAATTGGTTGCCGCCACCACCCGAATATCCACGTGAATGGTTTCCGAGCTGCCCAAGCGTTGAAACTCCCGCTCCTGAAGCACGCGAAGGAATTTGGCCTGAAGCTCCATGGGCAACTCCCCGATTTCGTCGAGAAACAGCGTGCCGCCATGAGCCTGCTCGAACCGGCCGGTCCGGTTCTGAACCGCTCCCGTGAACGCGCCCCTGACGTGGCCGAACAGCTCCGCTTCCATCAGGTTTTCAGGAAGGGCGCTGCAATTCACCGCCACCATCGGCCCGTTTCGCCTGGTTCCGGCCATATGGAGAGCCCGTGCCGCCAACTCCTTACCTGTACCCGTCTCACCAGTAATCAGGACGGTTGCGCGGCGGCTGCCCACCATGCGAATGATGTGGCTCACCTGCCGCATTTCCCGGCTCTCCCCAACCAGCAGGCTGGTCCAGTCTTCGCGGCCCTGGTTTCCACTCTGGTTCCCAAACAAGTTCCCAGCCAATCGGGCCAAACCTTGAGTCCGTCGAGATTCAATGGCTTGCTCAATCAGGTCATGCTCAATCTGGGGGGAAGCCGCATCGGGCTCCAGAAACTGATACACACCCAGACGCGCCATCCTCACAGCGTCTGATAAGGTGGCGTCCGGGTCGCGCACCAGCACGGGAACGCCGGGTGCCAACCGCTGCACCTCTTCCAGCAACTCGGCCGGGTTCCAATGGGGTATCGGGAACTCCAACACTACGGCGTGGTATTCGCTGTGGCGCAGCTCTTCTAGCCCCCCATCCGGGTTCCGGAATTCGGTAATCCAGACCGCGGGGACATCCGGCGCTTCCAGCTTGTCCGCCAGGGGTCGGGCTAAAGCGTTGATCCATAAGAGTCGAGTGATTTCCATATCGATGTATACAGGCAATGCATCGGCAGATTCTCCAGAAAGCTTGAAGGAAATCTAAAACTTATTTTCGAGAACCACTAAAGAGGCGCAGCCGGCCCGCCGATATGTTATTCAGCCAAAGGTTGGTGTGTCGGTATGAAAGTTTACGATAACAATTTGTCAAGTACTTCAGCCGCCGATGTAGGGCGAGCGCAGGAAACCCAGAAGACGGATCGCAGCGAAGGCGCAAAAGGCGGAGCCATCAAGCCCAGCGGGTCAGTCGACCGGGTGGAGTTTTCGAGCGCGCTGGGAAGCCTTTCAAGGACGATGTCGGCCTCCGGATCTTCCAGGGCAAGTCAAGTGCAGGCGCTTGCCGCTCAGTATCAAAGCGGTAACTACCATCCGGATTCCGCGGCCACCAGCCATGCCATGGTGTCCGATGCCATCGCGGCAGGAACCAAATAGGATGGCGCGCGCGGACATGATGGAACAGCTCGTGGCGGCCCGCTCGGACGTAGAGTCGGCTTGCGAACTGCTGGTTACATCGTCAGCCGCGTCTCTCGATCGGTGCTCACGCGTGCTCGAAGCGGCAGGCCAGCGGCTAAGGCAGTCCCAGCCGCAGCTTGGCGCCACCGGGAACGCCACCACGAACTCCGGAGGAATCCGGGACACCACGGTGCTGGCTGAAGCCTACCGGCTGCAGGCGGCCGTCCGGCGCGCCGCTAGTCTACTTGAGGGCGCATCCGGGTTTCACCTCAATTGGAGCCGTTTGCGCGATGCCATGACCGGCGGCTACACGGGGTGCGGCGATCCGGCGCCGATACCACGAGGGAGCCGCATATCTATTCGCGGCTAACTGAAGCGTACAACTGAAATGTCCAACCTGCTCACCTCGCTGTTCAACTCCGCTTCGACGCTGGCAACTTACAGCCGGGTGCTCGACACGGCGCAGAACAATGTAGCCAACGCTTCTACTCCGGGCTACGCCAAACAAAGCATGGACCTGTACGCCCTGGCGTTTGATCCCGACTCCGGGCTGACCGGCGGCGTCCGCGCGGGAGAACTCGTAAGCTCCAGAAACGAATACGCCGAACAGGCGGTACGGGCACAAGCAACTTCGCTGGGACAACAGCAGCAAATGGTCAGCAGCCTGACTAACATCCAGTCGGTTTTCGATATCTCCGGCGACCAGGGCATACCGAAAGCCCTCAATGACCTGTTTCAAAGCTTCTCGGCCTGGGCCACCACTCCCAACAGTCAAGCCACGAGCCAGACCGTTATCCAGGGGGCCACGGAAGTCGCGCAAAGCTTTGCCAAAGCCGCCAGTGCACTGAGCGGCCAAGCCCACGATACCGAACTGCAGATCCAGCAAAACGTAAACCAGGTCAACCAACTGGTGGGTCAGCTTCAGAATTACAACAAACTGGCCATGGCGGGCAACACCGGCGATCCGGGCCTGGATGCCCAGGTTCACTCGACTCTCGAAAATCTCTCCGGGCTGGTCAATTTTACGGCGACCACCCAGGCAGATGGTACGGTCACGGTGATGCTCAATGGCAATCAACTGCTGCTGGCCGCTGACAAACAGTACAAAATCAGTTACGGCCTTACCCAGTCCGACACGCCGCCGCCCACCTATCCAAACTCGCCGGCCACCGCTCAGATCAGAGCCGCGGATGGCACCGATATTACCGCCGCCACCACGGGCGGCCAGTTAGGGGCGCTATTGAATGTGCGCAACACCGTGCTGGCTTCCTACATAGGCGATGCCTACCAGCCCGGCGACTTGAATACGATGGCCAAGCAGTTCGCCGACCGCGTCAATCAGATTCTGACCTCCGGCAGCACTTCGGATGGGCAGCCGGGCGTCGCTCTTTTCACCTACGACACCACCAACGATACGGCGGTGGCCAGCACGCTCGCGGTGGATCCCAACGTGACTCCGGACCAGTTGGTGGCATCCGATCCCGGACCACCGGCTGTCTCCAATGGAATTCCACTGGCCCTTTCCCAATTGACGACTCCTCTCCAGGACGCGGACAAGATCGACGGCGTCAGCTATACGGAGTTTTACGGAAGTCTGGCGGCGCGGGTCGGCGGCCAGTTGAGCGATTCGACGAATTCGCAAGAGGTCCAACAGTCGCTGCTGGCTCAAGCCCAGAACCTCCGGCAGCAGATTTCCGGAGTTTCTTTGGATGAAGAAGCTGCGATTCTTGTCGAATTCCAGCGGGCCTATCAGGCGAACTCAAAATTTATTACGGTGCTCGACCAACTCACGCAAACCACGATCAACCTGATTCCATAAGGTACAGTCTATGACGACGAATCTCAGCCCTTCCTCGGAAATCTTCCTGGCCAATATGGCGCGCGTCCAGAGACAGGTCGACCTGGCGCAGCAACAGGCATCCTCCGGCAAGAAAGTAAGTGTGGCCTCCGATGCCCCCGACCAAATCGGCGCCATACTGCAACTCCGCGCCAACATGGCCCGGAATACACAAATCACGAGCAATCTGGGGTTGGCTTCGGCTGAGGCGAATGCCGCCGACAACGCGTTGAACGCCGCTACCAAGCTGATGGACCGCGCAGTCACGCTGGGCACCCAGGGAGCTAATTCCACAATGGATGCCGGTGACCGCCAGAACCTCGCGCTTGAGGTCCAGTCGCTTCAGGATCAGATGCTGGCCATCAGCGGCACCACGGTGCAAGGCCGGTACATCTTCAGCGGCGATCAGGACGGCAGCCCGTCTTATGGCGCCGACCCCACCGCAGCCAACGGAGTGCAGCGTCTATCCACGGCGCCGGCAACACGCAGGGTGGAAGATCCGTCAAGCGGATCGTTCGCGGTGCAGCAAACCGCCCAGTCCATTTTCGACAACCGGAACGCCGACGACTCCCTGGCGCCCGACAACGTATTTGCCGCGCTAAACAGCCTGCGCGCAGCTTTGCAGAACAATGACACGGACGGAATCACCGCCGCTGTTGGCGCCCTCCGTAATGCATCCGGCCACCTCAGCGATTCCCAGGCTTTTTACGGCACGGTGGAGAACCGTATTCAGGATGCAACCAATTTCGCCGCTACCTACGCCGTGCAGCTAAAGACGGAACTGGGCCAGAAAGAGGACGCGGACATCACTAGCGCGGCGCTGATCATGAACCAGGGCACGCTGCAGCTTCAGGCAGCCTTCCAAATGGAGAGCAAGATGCCACGCACCACTCTGTTCGATTTTCTGGCCTGAAGCAGACCACGAGGCTTCGCCTTGCCTAGTCGAAAGGTGCGTGATCCGAAGCCGGCGCGTTCCACTCCCGGTGCGGAGCCGGGCGCGTCACCAGGGGCGCTCACTCCGGGACGCCCGTAAACGCCCGCCGGCGCGGATACCACTGTGCCGCCGCCAGACACGCTCTGCCTATAGGAATCGTAGTAGTAGGGATAAGGGTAGTGGTAAACCATGGGAAACCAGGACCCTTGCCAGTAATATCCTCCGCTTCGGACGGCTTCCTGGCAAGCCTGTTCATCAAAAGGTGGCAGCCGTGCACGGATCGCGTCGCAGCCCGACCGGGCGTCTTTGCCTTGGTAAGTAGCCGCTTACTTCTTCGAGTATTCCAACAGCGTTTGCAGATCCAAAAGGTGCTGAGGTTTGTACGTCCTCTTCGACCACTTGGAGGTGGATACGAACTCAACCCCGATAAAGTATCCAATCTCGCGATACACGCAATACCGAACGTACCCGTTGAACGGCTGCCTGGAGCTCTCCCACTGGAATTCCGATCCCAAGGGGACGGGAATCTCCAGTTGCAGGCATGCGCCGGAGGGACAGATGTCCTCAAGCAGCGCAGTCGCCCGCTGCACTTTGCCAGTCTTGTCTTTCCAACAGACTTCCACCATGTCTGCGCACAACATGCGAGCTTCCGAACGCCGGTTCATAATCTCATATCGGCGCCGTCCGCCAAGACCTTTACAAATTCTGCGGACCGGCGCGCACGGCCTGTACTAATCCTCACAGCCCATCCGTGGGAGCCTTCCGCGGGGGTATACTTCGGGCGTGGACCGATTGGATTTCAGTTCTCCACGGCGCCGCTCCATAATGGGCCTCGACCCCGAGGCAGTGGCCTTGCCTGTCCTCCTCGCGCTGCTCTTCGCCATTCTCGCGGGCTGCGGGCACAAGAAGCACGCCCGCCATATTCCGCCTCCTCCAAAGCCTGGCATAACCCGGCCCGGCGATTCCGAAACCGGGGTCGCGAGCTGGTACGGTAAGCCATACCATGGCCGCCCCGCCGCTGATGGCGAGATTTACGACATGGAGAAACTTGTGGCTGCCCACCGCACGCTCCCCTTCAACACCTGGGTTCGAGTTTACGACCTGGACAACAACAAGACTGTCGAGGTTCGCATCATCGATAGGGGCCCATTTGTGAATGGACGAATCATCGACCTCTCTCACGCCGCTGCGCGCGAACTTGAGATGATCGGGCCGGGCATCGCCCATGTGCGCGTCGAAGTGATTCGCGGCCCCGAACGCATGTCGTCCGCCGTTTTTGCGGTCCAGGTGGGCGTGTTTCGGGATCGTGGGAACGCGGAGCGGCTTCGCGGCCAGATGCAGTCCCTTTATGGCTCGGCCCGCGTGATCCAACGGGCGGAAAAGCCGGGTTTTTGGTTCGTATTGGTCGGTTCCGAGACCTCCGAGGACGCCGCCAAGGATCTGGCCGCCCGAATCCGGCAAAATTCTGTTGAGAAAAATAGCTGCTTCGTTGTACGAGTTGATACAGCGTAAAACATGGAACCCGTCCTCAGACCCGCAATGGGCTGCACCCACGGCTTAGTGGGCCAGTCACCGCAGATCGGCGCCGTCCGCCGGATGATCGAAAAGGCTTCCCGAAACCGTCTTCCGGTGCTTCTGCTCGGTGAGACCGGCACCGGCAAAGAGGTGGTGGCGCGTGGTGTCCACAACGCCAACCCGCGGGGCCAGTTTGTGCCCATCGACTGCGGCTCGCTGGTCGGCACCCTTATGGAAAGCGAACTATTCGGCCATGTAAAAGGGGCCTTTAGCGGTGCCGTCGATAACAAGAAGGGCCTGGTGGAACTGGCGGACGGAGGCACTGCGTTCTTCGACGAAATCGGCGACCTGCCGCTCGAAATGCAGGTCAAACTGCTTCGCCTGATCCAGGAACGGGAATTTCGGGCGGTGGGCGCGCTGCACTGGCGCAAAGTCGACCTGCGCATCATCGCCGCCACTCACCGCGATCTGAGAGCGGAAGTCGCCGCCGGCCGGTTTCGGCAGGATCTTTATTACCGGCTGAACGTCTTCTCCATCCACCTGCCGCCTCTGCGCGACCGCGAGGGCGATATCTTTCCGCTCATCCAGCACTTCCTCGAACAGGGCCGGTTAGCCGGCCTGCCCTGGTTTTATCCCAGCCGTGAAACCGTGGACACTCTTCTTTCGTACGAATGGCCTGGCAACATTCGCGAGCTGAAGCACTGCATCGACCGCATGGCAGCGTTGACGTCCGAGGGTGCACTGCAATCGGCCGGGCTGCCTTCAGCGCTTCAGTATCATCAGGCGGCTCAAGGACTGCATGCGCTTTCGGGCATAATTGAGGCCGGCAATATCGAGGACCTGCCCGCCTATGCCGTCGCGCCAAGATCGCCAGTCATCTCAATTCCGGACAGCAACCGACAAGCCATTGCCAATGCGCTCGAAGCCACCCATGGCGAAAAAGGCAAAGCTGCCCAGCTTCTGGGCATCGGCCGCACTACGCTTTACCGGAAGATGAAACAATACGGATTCAGTGACGATTGCACTGGACGCGACTTACAGCATCGGTGATGCGCTCTCCGGAGTAGGCCTCTACTCACACGAGATCCTGTTTGGTCTGGCCGCCGCACATCCCGAAGTGCGCTTCGATTTCTGTTACCGCCCGCACCGCTTCTTCCGCTCGCGCCGCGCCGCGATTCCGAAGAACGTCCGCCGCCGGTTACTCGCCGAACCGCTGGGTCCGCGCGGCGCCGACCTTTTCCATGGCCTGAATCAACGCCTGCCGCAGATTCCTCTGAGGTGCGCGATTACGACTTTCCACGACCTTTTTGTGCTCACCGGTGAGTATTCCACTGCGGAGTTCCGGACGCGCTTTGCCAGCCAGGCGCGCGACGCCGCGGCGCGGTCGGCCGCCGTGATCGCCGTCTCGGATTTCACGCGGAGCCAGGTGGTGTCTCTGCTGGGAGTAGAAGCCTCCAAGGTCCACGTGGTTCACCACGGCATTCGCCAATTGGCTCTGCCGGCAGTGGCGCGGGAACGCATCATCCTGAATGTGGGGGCAATCCAGAAGCGCAAGAACATCGCTCGCCTGGTGGAAGCATTCGAAACCGTCGATCCCCCGTGGCGCCTGGTGCTGGCCGGTTCCTCCGGTTATGGCTCTGCCGAAATTCTGGCGGGCATCGAGAAGAGCCCGGCGCGCGGACGCATCTCGGTTCTGGGCTATGTATCGCCCGCGGAACTCGCGGCCTGGTACGCCAAGGCGCAGATCTTCGCCTTCCCGTCGCTCGACGAAGGCTTCGGCATGCCGGTTTTGGAAGCCATGGCTGCCGGCGTGGCCGTGGTTACCTCCAACCGTTCGTCGCTTCCCGAAGTGGCCGGCCATGCGGCGCTCCAGGTGGATCCGGAGAGTGTCGAGGCTCTTGGCGCGGCGCTGCGAGGCTTGACCCGGAACGAGGAATTACGCAGGGAACTGGTTCAACAGGGAACCGCGCGGGCGCTTCTGTTTAGCTGGGACAAAGCTGTCCGCGAGACATGGGAGGTTTATCGGAAGGTGTTGGGTTGACTGATCGGACCACGGCAGCAGCCTGCGATCAGCGGTTTTCTTCGTCCACCGCAATCTTAAGGGCGCGCAGGAAGCGGTGGTCTTGCGAAGTGAATTTGATCTTGCCGGTAGCTTCGAATCTAGGCTTCGGCTCTTCTACTACTTCGGCCTGCTCATCGTCCTCTTCCTCGGCGTTCTCGTCCCGCCGATTAAAGCCGATAGTCGCTTCCAAAACGAGGAAGACGTCGTAGCCGGCCCTTTTAATCTCGCCGATCGCTTCCGCGATGCGGTCGGACTCGGAAAGGGAATCGTTGATCGCGTTTCCCAATTCCTGCATGAGGTGTTTCAACGGCTCTTCCACAGAGTCTCCCCCTAACTAGCAGATGCGCCGGACGCGACCGGCGTTCCACATATGGATATGCATCCACCCGTTCCGATTGTAGTGGACATACACCACGTTCACAAGCGGAACCCATAGTATCGATCGGCAGTTAACGGAGAGTTCACTCACAGCAAACCACCAGTACTCGGTTTTGCTACCATAAGAGCAGTGTGGCAGCGTCAGGCAGTCCGGCATTCCCGAGCGTTCCTGGAACACGTGGTCCCGGCGGTCATAAAGCCTGCCCGAACGCTTTGGAATGAGGTTATCGGGTTTCTTTTCATCTGCCTGGCCGTAATTTTCGGGTCCGCTACGGTGCGCTCCTACCTGGATTTTACCAAAGCCCCACCCGAAGCCGCCGGTGGACACTTCCTCCGCCTGTTGATGGGGAGTTTCGGCACGTTCATCCTGCTCTACTACGGGATTTCGTCTTTCCTGCGAGCTCGGCGAATTTCCCGATCATGAGCGACCGGCTCGGTCAACCGGGCGAATTCCCTTATACTCGCGGTGTCTATCCCGGGATGTATCGCAGCCGGCTCTGGACCATGCGCCAGTACGCCGGTTTCGGTACCGCCGAAGAAAGCAACAAGCGCTACCGCTATCTGCTGGCACAAGGAACCACCGGTCTTTCCGTCGCTTTCGATCTTCCGACGCAGATGGGTTTTGATTCCGACCACCCCATGGCTGCCGGCGAAGTCGGCCGCGTAGGCGTGGCCATTTCCTCACTGGCCGACATGCAACGGCTGTTCCAGGAAATTCCGCTGCAAGACGTTTCCACGTCGATGACGATCAATTCCACCGCGGCCATCCTGCTGGCGTACTACGCACTGGTGGCGCAGCGGCAGGGCGCGGACCGGCGCAAGCTTTCGGGCACCATTCAGAACGACATCCTCAAGGAATACGTGGCGCGCGGCACCTACATCTACCCGCCCCGGCCGGCGATGCGCATCATCACGGATGTCTTCGCGTGGGCCGGCCGCGAGATGCCGGAGTGGAACACCATTTCGATCAGCGGCTACCATATCCGCGAGGCCGGCTCCACGGCGGTGCAGGAACTGGCCTTCACGTTCGCCCATGCCATTGCCTACATCGAAGCCGCCGCTAGCAGCGGGCCTGGCAGTCGATTCGTTCGCGCCGCGCCTGTCTTTCTTCTTCAACTCGCACAGCGATTTTCTGGAGGAGATCGCCAAGTTTCGCGCAGCGCGCCGCATCTACGCATACCTTATGCGCGATCGCTTCGGCGCCCGGGATCCGCGCTCCCTTGCCCTGCGATTTCACGTACAGACCGCCGGGTCCACGCTGACCGCGCAGCAGCCCGACGTCAATATCGTGCGCACCGCCCTTCAGGCCATGGCCGCGGTGCTGGGCGGCGCGCAATCGCTGCACACCAATTCCCGCGATGAAGCGCTGTCGCTTCCCACCGAGGAATCCGCGCGCATCGCGCTGCGCACCCAGCAGATTGTGGCGTATGAAAGCGGCGTGACGCATACGGCTGACCCGGTGGGCGGCAGCGAACACATTGAGGCGCTGACCGACGCCATCGAGCAGGAGGTACACGCGTATCTGAAGCGCATTGATGACGCCGGCGGCACTCTGCGCGCCATCGAAACCGGCTACATCCAGAACGAAATCCAGACCGCGGCTTACGAGTACCAGCGGGCCATTGAGAAGGGCGAGCGAATCGTGGTGGGGGTCAACCGTTTCCAGCAGCCGGAGGACCGCGCCGTCCCCACCTTCCGGCTGGACCCGGCGCTTGAACAGGCCCAGGTGGATAGTCTGCGGCAGGTGCGAGCCTCGCGCAGCCAGGCCGCGGTGGAGGAACGCCTGGCGGTGCTGGAACGGGCGGCACGCGGCGGCGATAATTTGATGCCGCCGATTTTGGATGCGGCTGACGCTTACGCGACAGTGGGCGAGATTTCCGACCGGCTGCGAGGTGTTTTCGGCGAGTATCGGGATAGGTAAGGTGTAGTCTCAATCGCATCAGCCGCCGAAGTCGCGGTCTGCGTCCTCTTGCATATCAGGCGGCAAGTCTCGACGGACGCGTCTTGGGGATTTCAACGGTAGCCACGATTCTTATTTTACTTCGAGTCCGTCAGATCTAGTGCCTGTCCCGGTGACTTCGTTAGCAGCCGACAACCGCTTGCCTAATGGATTCCTGCTATTGCTAACCCCCACCGTTGCATATAAACTCGATGGAACCTATGAAGCACCGATTGGCAATTGCCGCCGCTCTCGGCATCGTCATGAGCGCGCCCGGCTTTGCGGCCGAGCAGAAAACCATCACTGGATGGGTCCTTGACTCCGCGTGTGCTTTCACTAAAGGGCTGAAAAAACCCATCAGCGTGGATTGCGCGATTTCCTGCGCCAAGATCGGATCGCCGCTGGTCATCTTACAAGACGACGGCTCCATTTACTGGCCGATTGCCGAAAGCATGCACGCCGAAGGTCAGAATAAGCGGCTCATGCCGTTTGCCGGGAAACGCGTCACGGCGACGGGCAAGGCCTATGTGCGCGGCGGATCGAACGCCATCGTTATCGACAAGATTGCCGAAACAAGTGGCAAGTAAGTCCTCCGGCTGGCTGGTTGTGGTGGCCGCCTTCTTTGGCGTGATGGCGGGCTTCGGCTCGCTTGTCGTCTTCACGTTCGGGGTCTTCCTGAAGCCGGTAAGCAGCGAATTCGGATGGAGCCGCGAAGCTATATCCCGCGGTTTCGGATTCGCGGCGCTGGCAGTCGCGGTGGCCTCGCCGAAGCTGGGACAATTGCTCGACCGCCTCGGGCCGCGCAAGGTCATCCTGCCCTGCTACGCGGTCTACGCTGTCGCGTTGATGTCGCTGGCCTTCCTCGGCCCGCACCTGGCGCAGTTCTACGCCATCTTTATCATCCTCGGACTGATCGGCAATGCGACCACGCAAATGGGCTATTCGCGCGCGGTCTCGACGTGGTTCGATCGCCGGCGCGGCCTGGCCCTGGCGCTGGTGATGGCGGGAACAGGGGTGGGATCCATCGTGCTCCCGGCCTTCGCGCAATGGCTGATCGATGCGCACGGGTGGCGAGCCGCCTATGAGACGCTCGGCATAATGGCCTTGATTTGCGGCATTCCGCTGACGTTTCTCTTCGTGCGAGAACGGCCCCAGGCGAGCACGGCCGGCTCCCAGCCGGCATCGGGTTCAACCACTGTTGAAGGGCTGCGCTCGCGCGCCTTCTGGACCCTGGTGGCAATACTGTTCCTCAATTCTGTCAGCGTCAACGGGGCCATCACGCATCTCTTCGCACTGCTCACAGACCGGGGCATCTCAGCCCGGGACGCGGCCATGACGCTATCCGTCCTGGGCGCCGCCAGCCTGTGCGGCCGGCTGATTACGGGCATGCTGCTCGATCGCTTTTTCGGCCCGCGTGTCTCCTTTTTTCTGCTGGCCGGCGTGGCCACGGGAATCGCCATGCTGGCATCCGCGCGCCATCCGGCCGGCGCGCTCGTGGCCGCGGCCCTCATCGGCCTGGGGCTGGGCGCGGAGGCGGACATCACGCCATACCTTCTGACGCGCTACTTCGGCTTGCGCTCCTTTTCCACGCTATATGGATTTACCTGGACTGCCTACGCCATCGCCGGCGCCATCGGTCCGGTAGTGATGGGAAGAGCATTCGACCTGACCGGCTCCTACGAATCGTTCCTGTCGATTCTTGCCTGCGCAACGTTGCTGAGCGCGTTCCTCATGCTAACCATGCCGCGCTACGAACGCGTACCTCCACCGGAATTCGAGGCGGCGGCCGCGCCGATATCCTGATTCCGCATACGGCCGATAGTACTTTCCAATTATTGTCAAACGGGCCACCGCGCGACTAGTCTCGTACGATAAGGGGCTTCCATGAGAACAGCGCTGTTCACAATTGTCTTGTGCCTTGTCGCGCACGCACAGGATACTACTGCGGTATTGGAAGGACAGATTACAGACTCCTCCGGGGGTGTCGTTCCCGGTGCCGCCGTGGAAGCCGTCAGTGCCAGGACCGGGTACACGCGGGCGCAGCGAACTACTAACACCGGGGCGTATCACCTGCTGCTGCCAATTGGCGACTACGAGTTGCGCGTGAATGCGAGCGGCTTCGCGCCGTATGTAAACTCGGGCATCAATCTCACGGTCAGTCAGACGGCGCGCCTCGATGTGCAGCTTCGGATCGCCAAGGAGAAGGACGTCGTGAATGTGACGGCGGACGCGCCGCTGGCCGATACCGCGTCCACGGTTATCGGCAACGTCGTGACCACGCGGGAGCTTGTCGACCTTCCCTTGAACGGCCGGAATTTCACGCAGCTCGGCTTGCTGCAGCCCGGCGCCGCGCCGCTGACGGCGGGCCTTGCCGAAGCCGGTGGTTCTTTACGCGCGGGCCAGGCATATGCGGTGAATGGCCAGCGTCCCGAGTCGAATAATTACCTGCTGGACGGCGTTTCGAACGTCAACCGCGTGGATGGCGGGTACGCGCTGAAGACACCGGTGGACGCGATTCAGGAATTTCGAATCCTGACCGAGACGGCTCCGCCCGAGTATGGCGGCACAAGCGGCGCGACCACTACGGTGGTAACCCGTTCCGGAGGCAATGAATTTCATGGCGCCCTGTACGAGTTCCTTCGCAACGACACTTTCGATGCCCGGAACTTCTTCGCCGCGACGACGGAGCCGCTGAAGCAGAATCAGTTCGGCGCAACGGTGGGAGGGCCCCTGCGCAAGAACAAAGACTTCTTCTTCGCCTACTACGAGGGGTTTCGAAATAGCCAGGGTGTAACGCAGGCAGCCACGGTTCCCACCGATGCCCAACGCACGGGCGATTTCTCCGGACTCAAAGACCCTCAAACCGGGCAGCCCATTCCCCTCATTAATGAGCTTGCCGGCGCGCCGTTTCCCGGCAACATGATTCCGGCGCAGGCCCTCAGTCAGACGGCGCTCAACCTGGTCCAGTTCTATCCTCACGCCAACGCCGGACCGAACTTGTTCGTGACCACGCAGGTGATGAACAACACCTCGGACCAGGGAGGCATCCGGTTCGATCACGTCTTCAATGAACGAGATCAACTTTCAATGCACTATGCGCACGCGGTCAGCGCGAACATCAACCCGCTATCGGTTGCGGGCGCCAACGTGCCCGGCTTTCCGGTAGGCGAGGATATCGGCACCCATAGCGCGACCATTTCGGAAACCCATCTGTTCAGCGGCACGACGATTAACATTTTTCGCGCGGGCTTTTTCCGCAACGTCTTCGATACCGACAAGCCCCTGAATCGCACGTCCACCCGCCAACTCGGTTTTAATTACGACAGCACGCTGGCCGCGGCCGCCGGTACGCCGTTCTTTATCGTGAGTGGGTATGCCAGTATCGGCGATCCCATCACCGGACCTCGCGATACCGCGCAGAATACCTACGAAGTCCACGATTCGCTGTCGCATATCGCAGGCGCCCACAGCTTCAAGTTCGGCGGCGAGTTCCGGCGCAACCAGATCAATATGACGGAGGGAATCGCTTCGAACGGCTTCTTCGTCTTCGCGCCATTTCCCGCCAGCGACGCCTTTGCGAGCTTCCTGCTGGGCTTCCCGGTCGTGTTCTTTCAGGGCGGCGGCGATATGAATCGCGGCCTGCGCAGCGTGGATACCGCGCTCTACGCTCAGGACGAATGGCGCGTGGCTCCGCATCTCACTATCAACTACGGGCTGCGCTGGGAAGTCAGCACGCCATTCACCGACATTCGGAATCGAATGAATTCATGGTCGCCGGGAAAGCAATCGACAGTCTTCCCGAACGCGCCCAAGGGTTTGTTGTTCCCGGGCGACCCAGGCGTTCCGGATGGCATTGCACCGGTTTACTGGAAGGCTTTGATGCCACGCATCGGAGTGGCTTGGGATCCGACCGGCTCAGGAAAAACTTCGATCCGCGCGGCCTATGGAATTTTTTATGACAGTTTCACCAACGGCGTCGGTGGACCGCTCCAGGCGCCGTTGAGCGCGCTTCCGTGGACGCAGGCCCGGCAGCTGTCTGCGCCAATCAATTTCACAAATCCGTGGAACGGACAGAATCCGTTTGCGCCGAATTCGTTCCCGCAGCCGACCACGGTTCTCACGGTGGAGAACGGAATGCGTCCGCCGTATGCCCAGAACTGGAACTTCTCGATCCAACGATCCTTTGCGAAGAATTATCTGCTGGACGTTCGCTATATCGGCAACAAGGGCACGCACCTTCCACGAATGATCGAAGCCAACCCCTCGGTTTACGGTCCCGGCGCTACCAGCAACAATGCCGACCAGAGGCGCCAGTACGCCGGTTGTCAGGGGCCGGCCGGTCCGTGCAATTTCGCTTCGGTTGGGCTCGTGACGGATTCCACCAGCTCCACATATGAGGCGGGCCAGGTGGCTTTCACTCGACGCTTCAACAACGGTTTCTCGTTTCTCGCCTCGTACACATACTCCAAGTCGCTCGACTATGTTTCGAGCTTTAACGTTTCCGGCTCGGCGCCTCGCCTGGTAGCGGGCGAGAACGACCTGGCGCAAAATCCGTTCGATCTCGCCGCCGAGCACGGACCCTCGCTTTTCGATGCGCGGCATCGCTTCGTGTTCAGCGGCAGCTATCAAATCCCGTTCTCCCACACCGCGCCGGCATTGGCGCGCTCGGCTTTCGGCGGCTGGCAGCTCAACGTCATCGCGAACTTCTCATCCGGAACGCCGTTCACGGTTTACGACAGTGCCAACGTCGCTCTGGAGGGCAGCTCGCCCGAGATTACGGGCTTCTTCTCCAGCCGCCCCAACCTGATCGCCAACCCGAATTCCGGTTCGCACACGCCCAGTCAGTGGGTGAGCCGTTCGGCATTCCAGCGCCTTGACCCGGTGACCCAAGCCGGGCAGTTCGGCAATGAAGGCCGCAACGCGATTCGGGGGCCTGGAATCGCCAATGTCGATCTCTCGCTGCTGAAGACCATCCCCCTGGCCGAGAGAATTCGGCTGCAGTTTCGCGCCGAGTGCTTCAACCTTGCCAACCATGCAAACTTCGGTTTGCCGGATAACGATATTGCATCGCCGACGTTTGGGCAAGTGCTGGAGGCCGGTGCACCGCGCCTGGTCCAATTCGGTCTAAAGTTAGTCTTTTAACAGTACGGCCCCCGCGCCGTAACGAGGGCTTGCGGTCGTCGTCGTTCGGAAGGCAACGGCGTTCGGATTGCTCAGGTTATTCTTCGGTGATAAAGCCGACTATGATCAAGCCTCCGAAGGCGCCCGACTCACCCGGCATTCGTAACGTTGCCATTCTGTTTGCTGTGGTCGCCATCCTGTACGTGGCCCGGGATCTTTTGATCCCACTGACGTTCGCCGTCACACTCTCCATGATTCTGGCGCCGTTCGTGGCGGTACTGCAGAAACTGCGCTTGGGCCGGGTTGCCTCGGCACTCCTGGTGATCGTGTTCGCGACGGCTTCGGTAGGGGGAATCAGTTGGGTGATCTTCAATGAATTGATTTCGGTGGCCATCGAACTTCCCGGATATCAGGAAAATATCACCAAGAAAATCGAAGCGATTCGCGCCCCCAGCAACAGTGTTTTGGGACGGGCTGCCAGCAGTGTGAAAGAACTGGGGAAGATGGCCAGCGCGCCTTCGGTGGTTCCACCGGCCGAGGTTCCGCCAACACCCGGAGTGCCGGCAGGGCCCAACGAACGAAAAACGCGGCGCGCTGTTCCGAATCCGGCCAGCCGGCCGCTTGCCGTGCAGGTTGTGGAGCAGCCTGGGAGTGAACTGCAGTATGTGGGTGACATGATCAAGCCTTTCCTCCGGCCTTTTGCAGTCTTCGGAATGGTGCTGATCTTCAGCCTGTACTTGTTGATTGAGCAAAACGACTTGCGAAACCGGCTGTTCCGCCTGGTCGGATTGCACCAGCTCAACGTGATGACGCAGGCTCTCGATGATGCCACACAGAGGGTGGGCCGATACCTGATGCTGCAGCTTCTGGTGAACGTCTGCTTCGGGGCGTTATGCGCAACCGGCTTGTATCTGATTGGCCTTCCCTACGCGGCGTTGTGGGGCGCGGTGGCTGCGATCTTGCGGATTGTGCCCTATGTCGGCTCGGTGGTTGCCACCTCATTGCCTCTGCTGCTTTCGCTGGCGGAGTTCGATGGTTGGGGGCCTCCGTTGATGGTGTTCGCGTTGTTCGTGACCCTGGAAGTGATAACCGGCAACTTCGTGGAGCCATGGCTCTACGGGATCCACACGGGAGTTTCCTCGCTGGCACTGCTTATGACCACGGTGTTTTGGGCCGCGCTCTGGGGGCCCGCCGGCCTGATTCTCTCCACTCCGCTGACGGTTTGCGTGGTGGTGCTGGGCCGCTATGTGCCGCAGTTCTCGTTTCTGCACATCCTGCTGGGCGACGAAGCCACACTGGTGGCCGAGGCACAGATTTACCAGCGCCTGCTGGCCATGGACGATCAGGAAGCCAGAGCTGTGGCCGATCGATACCTGAAAGACCATTCTTTGGCCCAACTCTACGATTCGGTCCTTATCCCGGCGCTGACTATGGCCGAGCATGACCGGCATAAGGGCGCGCTGGACCCGGCCCGGGAACAATTTCTTTTCCTGAGTTTAAAAGAGATGCTGGCGGAGCTTCCGGACTATTCGTTGAAGACCGAACCGGTGAATACGGAAGCCGCCATGGAACCCAAGACCGAATGGCCGGCCGGCCGCGTGATTTGCATTCCGGCCAACGATGAGGCTGACGAGATCACCGCCGCTATGCTGTCCCAGCTGCTTGAACTGGGCGGATGTGTAGCGCTCTCGTTTCCGATTGAGGCCGACCTGCTTGAGATGGTGCAGGTTCTGGAACCTTCGGCGGATGACGTCATCTGTATTTCCTCGCTGCCGCCATTCGCGTTCTCCCACGCCAAGACTCTGAGCCGCCAGCTGCGGTCGAGCTATCCGCGGACCAGGCTCGTGGTAGGGGTGTGGGGATTTTCGGGTGAAATCGAACCCGCCATGGAACGGTTTCAAGTACCGCGTCCGGACCACCTGGTGACCACTCTGGAGCAGGCTGTGATGGCGATAGCGGTGCCGGCTAAGGCTGCCGCCGAATTGACTTAGGCCACTCGACTTAACCAGCGGCCTTAACCAGGCGACTCAACCAGGCGACTCAACCCAGCCGACTTAACCCAGGCGCCGGCGCGCGATTAGGTTGTCTGACCGGTGGTTGCCTGGATCTGCACAGGGTCGGGCTTCCGGCCCGATCCCCTTGGCCTTCCCCTGGGCTTCCGGCCGCCGTTCTTGAGCTGTTCAAAAGTTGCGATGGCTTCAATGAGGGTCGACCACCGCATTTCCGTCGCCGCCAGGTCCTTGCGCAAATCGGTCAAAATGTTTTCGACGGAAGTTGGCGTTCTTCGGCGTTTCGCCACTTTGGGAACCAAACTTATAGGCGCGCTGGCCACAGGTCCATTCAATTCTTGGCCACCTTCTTAGTGCGATTTACAGGCATCGGTTTTACTTTTTGAAAATTCATTTGCGGCGGAATACCTTTCGCCTGATATCCGGCCAGAATTCGGATCCCAGGTTGCCGACCAGATCCCACCCGAGTTGGAGAGAGCCCTGGGCGAATCCGAGGGCCACGGTGTTGAGCCGTCCCGGATACCACTGGTTCGAAAGATAGGCCGCTCCGTACGCGCTGCCGATGCGCCACGTGGCCAGGGTCTCAGAGCCTTTGTCGGTGCGAGTCAGTATGGTGCCGCGAATCGCATGTCCCGTGCGGCGCCAGAAGCCTGTGCTTGAGGAGCGGAAATAGCGGGGATCCTGGTGCAGCACACTGTCCAAACCAAAACCCATCGCGCTATGGATGACAGAGTAGGCCATGGTGGAGCCGAAGCGTTTGCCGTAGCCCTGCGCGCCTTGACCCCATTCGGTCGGGGCATCAGCTGCCTGCAGGATTCCGGCATATGCCGCGGCGCCGACGACCGCCAACGGGTCAAATGAATGCCGGGCATGAAAGCTCAGCTTTTCCTCTACGTTCAGAGCTACAAAGGGCTGAGCCGATCCGGTCAAGGGACCCGCAAGGGCCACGCATGCATAGAGTATGAAACGCATTGAGTCGACTGGTACCCCTCCAGTTTAAGTGGGACCCCCGCGGAAGTCTGAGCAAATGTGCTCAGTGTTCCCGATTGAGCATATCAGGTGTGTTGGCAGAACGTCATATTGACAAAGCTGGTGACTTAACCTATTATGGTTAACGACTGAGCACTTCTGCTCTTTTTGTCAGATTTCCTGAACTAAGTTAGGTTATCTGAATCGCCTTTCCTTAGCTAACTAGAACTGAACCCTCTTCCGGTTCAATTGAAGATCAGCGCCAAATTTGATCCTCCATTGGTAAGGACCAAATGCCAGCCTAAGAATAGACGCCTTTAATTTGAGTAAGCTACGGAAGAATAAACGCTTGTACTACAGCTATTTAGCGTCTAAATAACTGCCGCATACCCTATTAATATATTATAATTAAACTGGATTATCGTATATAATGTGTTTGTGGCCGAGCGTTTGTAGGGAATGCCCTCAATTGAAATAGCATGAGAATGCAGAACCGTACGCCCACTGACTCTGAAATCCCCTTACCCAAATAGCTAGAAGGAAAAATGACAACTTCGCCACGCGTCTCAACATCAAGGCGCCAGGACCCCGCCGAATTCCCCCTAGAAACGAGCCTGAATCCGATTGAAACCGAGCACAGCGATCTGCTCTCATTCGTCATTCGCGACGCTTCCAGACGCAAGGTTGCCGAAGATCAATTTCGCAGCAACGATGCGGTTTTTCACCTCATGGTCAATAACATCAAAGACTATGGGATCATCATGCTCGACGCGGAAGGGCGCATTGTCACTTGGAACGCCGGAGCACAAACCATCAGCGGCTACCAGGCCGATGAAGTCGTCGGAAAGCACTTTTCGCTTTTCTACCCTGCCATCGACATTGAACAAGGCAAGCCCTTACGGGAGCTCGCAGCCGCCGATTCGGCCGGCCGGTTCGAGGACGACGGCTGGCGGGTACGGAAGGACGGTACTCTGTTCTGGGCCAACGTGATAATGACGGCTCTCCGGGATCTGGACGGCAAGCTTCTAGGCTTTGCCGAAGTTACGCGCGATATGAGCGAACGTAAGCAGGCCGAAGCCCTCGACGGCGCTAAGACCCTGGAGCTTATCGCCGCCAACCGGGAGCTGGAATCGTTCGCGTACTCGGTTTCTCACGACCTCCGCGCGCCCCTGCGGCACCTTGATGGCTTCGCGGAACTCCTGCGCAAGAACTGCTATCCACAGTTGGACGCCACGGGACAACGCTACCTGGACAAGATCACCGCTTCCGCACAGCGGATGGGACGTCTCATCGACGACCTTCTCGCGTTCTCACGCTTGCTGCGGACCGATGTCTCCAGAACGCACGTGAGCCTTCAGGGTCTCCAGGACGAAGTCCGGCGCGACCTGGAGCCGGATCTCGCCGGACGCACCGTGGTCTGGAGAATCGGCCACCTGCCGGACGTCTATGGCGATCGCTCCATGCTCCGCCAGGTGTTCGTCAATCTTCTGTCGAACGCAGTGAAATACACGCGCAACCGGGCGGAAGCCGTAATCGAGATCGGCTGCGCCGGCACTACCGACGAGGAAGCCACCATCTTCGTGCGTGACAACGGAGCGGGCTTCGAAATGCAATACGTCGACAAGCTTTTCGGGGTATTCCAGCGGCTTCACTCGGATGAATTTGAAGGCAATGGCGTTGGATTGGCCAACGTCCGCCGTATCGTGGAGCGCCACGGCGGCCGGGTGTGGGCGGAAGGCGCAGTGGATCAGGGAGCAACATTCTACTGTTCGCTACTGCTGAATCGGGAAAAAGATCATGCATAGACGCTTACCTGAAATTTTGATGGCGGAAGACAGTGCCAACGATGCCGAACTCACGCTCGGGGCGCTGGCCGAATACAACCTGGCCAATCGTGTCGTGTTGGTGGCAGACGGAGCCGAAGCGCTCGATTATCTTTACCGGCGGGGACGCTTCGCGGGCCGCATCAGGCCTCAATCCGATCCTGTTGCTGCTCGACCTGAAAATGCCGAAGGTCAACGGCCTCGAAGTCCTCCGCCAAATGAAGAAATCCCCGGAACTGGTAGATATTCCGGTGGTGATGCTTTCGTCCTCGTGCGAAGAACTCGACCTGATAGAAGCCCAGGAGCTTGGAGCCAGCGCCTTCGTCGTGAAGCCCGTCCGATTCCAGGACTTTGTGGATGCGGTCAAAACCATTGGGAGATTCTGGGGCGTGCTCAATATCCTTCGGCCTGGAGGAATCGAAGCCGCACGAACCCTGGTGCAACCCGACGCATCATGAAGATACTCCATCTGGAAGACAGCGATAGCGATGCAGAGTTGATTTACGAAGTCCTGAGTGAGGTTATCGCCTGCCAGGTGACGCGCGTGGCAACTCGCGAAGCGTTCCTCGAAGCCCTCGGCAACGACGGTTGGGACATGATCCTGGCAGACTACCGGCTGCCTTCATTCGACGGCATCTCGGCCCTGAAACTGGCGGTGGAGAGACGCCCCGGCTTACCATTCATCTTCGTAACCGGCGCCCTGGGCGAGGAACTGGCCGTGCAAACTCTTAAGAATGGCGCGACCGACTACATCCTGAAAAACCGTCTGAACCGCCTGCCGCAGGCCGTCGCCAGGGCCATGCGTGAATCTGAATCTGCCAAAGCGCGCGCGGAGGCCGAACAGAAACTCAAGGCCTCCCTGCACGAGAAAGAGCTACTCCTGAAGGAGGTTCATCACCGTGTCAAGAACAACCTCCAAATCATCTGCAGCCTGCTTAGTATGCAATCCGAATCCATCAATGATCCACGCTTAGCTTCTGCCCTCCAGGAAAGTCAGAAACGAATCGAGTCGATCGTCATGGTTCACGAAATGCTCTATTCCTCCGGCAGCCTGAGTGACATCGATCTGGCCGAATACATTCGCCTGCTGGCCACCGAAGTTTCAAATTCCTACGGCGTAGATCCCGAACGCATTCGATTCGTCTTTGACCTCGAGCCGCTCCGCTTCGAGATCGACCATGCCATCCCTTGCGGGATGATTCTGAATGAACTGCTGTCGAATGCGCTGAAATATGCTTTTCCAAATGGGCGCAGCGGCGAAATACGGGTCTCGCTACAACAGCACGAAGGCTGCATCCGGCTGGCCGTTGAAGATACGGGAGTGGGCCTGCCGGAGAGCCTGCGCCACGGCGGAATTGGTTTAAGGATTGTCCATATACTCGCCCGACAACTGAGAGGGAGCATTGAAATAACCTCCGACCAGGGGGCGCACTTCGTTTTGAAGTTCGGTGAGATAGCTGCCTGCGCAAAGGACGGGAGTTCTCAGGTTTGCGCGGCTGCGCAGGCACAGATCCTGGAGAAGGCCACCAACGCCGGTATCAGACAGACGGTCTGAGGAACAGCTCTTTTTCCTGTCCCTGAAGGTCCAGGAGATTGGCGATATTGTTCAAGAATTCTTTCTTACCAAAAGGCTTGGGAAGAAAGAGACCCGGGGGCAGACTGTCGCGTTTTTCCAGGAGTTCCTGAGCATATCCGGAAATGAACATGATCTTCATTTCCGCCCGCCGCTCGGTGAGTATCCGGGCGACCTCAAAGCCGCTTGCCTTTGGCATCATGACATCCGTAATCAACAAGTCGATTCCACCATCGAATTCGTTCGCGACACGGATCGCGTCCTCGCCGGTTTGGGCTTCGAGAACCTTCCAGCCGGAAGATGCGAGGAATGTGCAGAACAGCCGCCGCAGGCTGTCCTGGTCTTCGGCCAGCAATATCGTCCTTGCCTCCCGGAGTTCGCAGCCGGAACTCGAATCGCTCACAACAGACAGCGCGTCTAGCGCTACCACGAGTGGAACGTAGATCGTAAAGGTGGTGCCTTTTCCCAGGGCGCTCTCCACTTGAATGGTTCCGCCAAGATCCGTGACGATGGTGTGAACGATCGAAAGACCCAACCCGGTTCCCTGACCGGCTTGTTTGGTGGTGAAGAAGGGTTCAAACAAGCGCTCCGCAGTTTCGGCGCTCATGCCGGTACCCGTGTCTGTCACGCTCAGTGCGATAGACTCCTCCCTCTGGTTTGAGAGACCGGCTCGGGGGATGTCCACATTCGCAGTTTCGATCGTGATCTTGCCGCCTTCGGGCATGGCATCCCGGGCATTCACCACCAGATTCGTCAGAACCTGTTTCAACTGACCATGGTCCCCGCGGACTGCTCCCTGGCTCTCCAGCGTGAAATTGCATTTCACCGCCGGACCGGCCAGGCGGCGTAAGATTTCTTCCGTGTCCCGGATCACCGCGTTCAGGTCGACGTCCTGCTTTTCAATCGGCTCGTTGCGGCTGAATTTCAATAGTTGCTTGGTAATACCGACAGCACCCTCGCTTGCCTTCCTGATCTCCGCCAGAGCGTTGCGGGTGGCATCGTCCGGTGCGGTAAGGCAGAGGATTTCCGTATATCCAAGAATGACACACAGCATATTGTTGAAATCGTGCGCAACCCCTGCTGCCAGAAGCCCCACAGCCTGCATTTTGCTTTCCTGCCGTATCTGGGTCTCCTGTACCTGCCGGGAGGTCGCGTCGCGAAACGTAATCACCGCCCCTACCATCCTGCGGCCGTCAACGCTCTTCGCAATCTCACCTTCGATCGGGAACTTCTTGCCGGAACGGTTGGTCGTGATCAGCCCCCGCGGCATTTGACTCGGAGACGGGGGAGTGAACGGCGGGGAAAGAATTTCATTCGCCGGCAAAAAGGATCGCAAATCCAACAGCGGCAACAGCACCTCGATATCCCGATCCTGCACTTCTCTGTTGCTCCAACCCGTGAGCACTTCCGCCGGGCCGTTGAGGAACTGGATTTTCAGGTCCCGATCGACAACGACCACGGCATCAGGCATGGTGGCAAGTACGGTCGCCATCCATGCGCGCTGACGCCGAACTTCGCGGTCGGCTTGATTTTTGTGCAGCGCCATTTCGATCGAGGTGCTGATCGCCACGCTCTGGAACGGTTTCACCAGAAAACCGGAAGCTCCTGTCATTTTTGCCCGGTCGATTGTCTGCCGGTCCGTGTGAGCGGTCAAATAGATGACGGGGATGTCAAAACGATCCCGCACAGCGGCCGCCGTTTCGATCCCATCGACCGAACCTTTGATATGGATATCCATAAGGATCAAATCCGGGTGCAATTCCGGTATTTGGGCCAGCGTCTCTTCGCAGGAATCCACTATGCCGGAGACTTCGTAGCCGGCGGATACCAACTGAGACGCGATGTGATGCGCGATGAGGCCTTCGTCTTCTACGATCAGGATTCTGGCACGTGCGGGCGGCGCTATTCGAGCGGATGACAGCATACGATTCTCTTAGGGTCCCGTTTGAAATGTGGATCTAAATGGTAGATTTAAGCGTAGCACCATTTGTTATATAGTATGAAAGTTATCTTTGATAACTTTGAATCTAAAAGACGGAGTTCGGCAACCAACGGGCGGGTGTACGCTAGAAAATTATCTTGCTTAGTTTCTTATCAGTACAGTTGGCCTCGGCCACATCGGCCGGCTACGGATTTAGTTTGGCAAATTTGTGACTTAGGACCCTAAACATTCTGAGTTGTTGAAATAAATATCGCATAAGTCAAAGTTAATTATTCGTGTTATCTGTCTAATTTGGCGGTCAGCAAGCGGTCCGGTTCAGTGGGTCATCGCGTACGTCACATAATTCACGCCGATGCGAATTCCGAGCGCGGCATACTTTTCGGGATAGTAAGGAGCATCGGCCCATTCCCAGGAATCGCCCACGTCGGATTGAAAGGTGATCGCCACCATCAAGCGGCCGTGGTCGTCGAAGATTCCGCGCCAGTAATCCGTGCAGCCGTCGCACTTCCAGCTTCGTCCTCTCTGCACGGAACCCTCGCTGGCGACCTGGTAGCGATCATCCAGGTCGTATACGGTGTGAAAAATGGGATCGTTATTCTGGAGTTCCACCACCTGCCGGTCGGGGAAGACCTTTTTCATGCTGTTCATGAAAACGTCCCATTCGGAGGAGCCCCAGAAATCGTCGGCCATGAAAAAGCCGCCGCGCAGCAGGTATTCGCGGAGCGATTTGGCCTGTGAATCGGTCAACTGCCAGTGGCCGGTCTGGACGGCATAGAGCCACGGCCAGTCGTATTCCGCGCCCTCGTCCAGGTTCACGGGCTGTTCCACGGACCGCACGTGAATTCGCGTCAAGCGCCGCATCGCCTGCACAAAGTGCCGGTCGGCGCGCGGATAATCCTGAGTCCAAATCGTGTTGCCTTCGGCCCACTGCGCCGCCGCCGCGAAAACCATAGCCGCGCCCGTACCGGCCGCCGGGAGCGGGAGGATACATGAGCCGCGCGAAAGCCCACTCCGTTTTCTCCTGAAAATCCGCCGGCAATGGAATGTCGCCCAGGCGGTACTCCACACCCGGAAATTCCCGGAACGGCAGTTGGAAAGCGTAGAGCGTGAAGAGAGCAATGCCCGCTGCCAGTCCGAAGATTTTGCGGAAGGTCATCTCGACCGCGCCTACTTTTGAGCGTATCACTAGGCGTGACGCGCAAGATACAGCATCAGACCGAATATGACCACCGGGATCATGGCCAGCATGGCGTAGAAGGCGATGGTTCTGGGCAGGGATGTGCGGCGGCGCTTCCAATCCCGTAACTCGGGACGCTCGGCAACTCCGACCTGGTCCAGATGTTCCAGATCCCAGGCAAACTCTTTGGCGGTGGCATAGCGGCTCTTGGGATCGCGTTCGAGCGCGCGATAAATAACCTCCTGCAGCTCCGGTGTGATCGAGGGATCCACTTCGCGCGGCGGCACCGGATTGTTCAGCAGGCGGTCATTCATGATGGCAAATGCATTGGGTCCGGAAAACGGCGTCTTCCCGGTCAGCATTTCATACAGCATCACGCCCAGTGCGTAGATGTCGCTGCGGGCATCGCCGCGCTTTCCCTTTACCTGCTCGGGGGAAATGTATTCGGGCGTTCCCATGACCTGCGACAGCTTGGCAAAGGTGAGACGCCGGCTGCCGGCCTGGGATGCGATTCCGAAGTCGATGAGCTTGATGTTGTCGTGCTCGTCGACCATGATGTTCTCGGGTTTCAAATCGCGGTGAACCACGCCGTGAGTGTGGATGTAGTGCAGGGCGTCGCAGATCCGGGTGGTAATTCGAATCGCCCGTTCCATGGGGAGTTTGCCCTGCTCGGTGAGAATCTCGCGGAGCAGGCGGCCATTGACCCACTCCATAACCATGTACACCTGGCTGCGGTCCTCATCCGCGAACACCTTCATGATGCCCGGATGGTCGAGGTTCTTGCCGATGGCTTCCTCGCGCTGGAACCGGTCGAAGAGAACCGGATCGGCTTCCATCTCGGGGTGGGGCACTTTGATGGCGACTTCGCGCCCGTTGCGCAGGTCCACGCCGCGGAAGATGGAGGCCATGCCGCTGCGGGCGACCACACTGTCAATGCGGTAGTGATCGAGTTGGTCGCCGGGATGTACTGGATTCATGTATTACGCAAGCTTGTAGGGCCGTCCCCGATACATACCCACGCGCTCAACGCTTCGAATCTTGATTAACTGTACGCTGACATTATCGCTGCCATCCTTCTGGTTTGCAATGTCTACCAGGCTGCGTACGGCGTCTTCCAGATTGCCGTGCGCGGCCACGATGTCCACCATCTCAAGCGCGGTAACGGCGCCATGCAGGCCGTCGGAACATAGCAGGAGAAGGTCGCCGGGGAGCACCTGCTGGTCGCGGGTATCCACGTTGACGAACATTCCGCTACCCAGCGAGCGGCTCAAGAGATGGCGCGCTTCGGACTCGGCAGCCTCCCGCGCGGAGAGCAGGCCAAGGCGCATCTGTTCGCTGGTCACGGTGTGATCGCGGGTGAGCGCTTCGGCATGGCGATGGCGGATCAGGTAACAGCGGGAATCGCCGACGTGACACACCACCACGCGGTCAAACCGGAACGCGCACGTGACTACGGTGGTTGCCATTGAAGATCCGCCCGGGCCGCTGGCCATTGCGGTTTCGAAGACTTTGGTGTTGGCGGCCTTCACCAGGCGCGGCAGAAGATTGGAGTAAGCCTCCAGGTCAGAGGAACGGCGGAAGCCGGCCACCAGACTTTCGATTGCAGTACGGGAAGCCACTTCGCCCTTATCCTGGCCGCCCACTCCGTCGGCTAACGCGAAAAGCCAGCCGTGAGTTTGGGCCTGGGAGCCTTGAGCCTGGGCCGGCAAGACCGGAGCTACGTATCCGAGGTAATCCTCATTATGGCCGCGTACGCGTCCGGGGTCGGACGCCTGAGCAAACTCGAGCTCCAGCATATCCGGTCTTATGCCGGTGCGGAGCGGGCGCGATTTTCCACCAGCGTGGTGCGCCCCGCCATCTTACTGGAACGGACGAAATAGATGCCTCCATAGATTGCCCAGACCAGCGCAATCCCAAGCGCGAGCAGCGGCTCCTTAACCGTGCCAAACCCCATGAAAGGCCCAATCAGGTAGAACATCATGCACGCCAGGTTGGCCACCAGCCCAAACGCCGGAATCAGCAAATGGCGAACCAGGCTGAACTTGGGGTGGTTGTGGTAAGCCACCATGCAAATGATACAACTCAGCCCATAGAGCAGGAAGGTACCGAAATTCGACGCCAGCGTAACGGTGAGCAGGGAGTTGGGCAGAGCCGCCATGCTGTCGTGAGTGGTGTATCCGAAGCTCGACCAGAAGCCCTGAGGCAGGGCTTTGATATCGGAGTCCTTGGGCGCGCCGGCGTCGCCGAATGCCATTGTCACCGCAAGGCAGCCGATCACCGCTGAAATGACTGCCAGCGTCCAGATGGCGCGATGCGGAGTGAGTGTCTTATGGTGCAGCCTGCCGAAATCCCCCGATAGTTCGTCGTCCTTCCCCATGGCGTAGGTCACGCGAGCACCGGTATTCATACAAGAGAGCGTGGTGCCGATGAGCGCCAGGAACACCGTGAAGGCTTCAAACAACATGAACGTGCGCCCACCGCCGGGGCCGAAAATGGAATTGCCCACCACGATCATCATGTCGCCGATGGGCGCCGCCGAGCCCGCGGCGTTTTGCATGGTGTATCCGCTGTTCAGAAAGTAGTTGGCCGCAAAATACTCGAACAGGTAACAGAACAGGCCCTGCACCAGCAGGGAAACGATCACCGCGATGGGCACGTCGCGCCTGGCATTCCTGGCCTCGCCGCCCATGGCTGTCACTGATTCAAATCCCACCAGAATCAGAATCGCGACAGTGGCTTGAATAAAGGCCCAGCTCAAGTTATGAACGCCAACCACGGAGGCGCCGCTGGGGTGGGTGAGGAAATTCCCCTTTTCATCCTTTTCGGGATAGGCGACCCGGAAGGGAATCGGCTTTCCCGGCGGCATCCAGCTTGGGTTTGGGCACGCCAGCGGCATCGCGCACAATCACGTCCGTTGGCTTACCATCCACCACCTTGCTCTCGGTGGCGAACTCGAAGTTGTAGGCATCGCCTGAGCCCGAATCGAACTGGTAGCCTACGCTGCCGGCCGGGTGGCTCGATCGATAGCCCAGAGCCATCACGGAGAACACTACAAGCGCCGAGATCTGGATCACGTTGATGGCGATGTTGACCGACGTCGAACCGTTGACACCGCGGCTGGCAATATAGGCGACGAAGAACGCGAACGCTACCGCGACCACCATCATGAACGCCGGACCCGGATTGGTTGCATTCATGAAGCTCGGCCACAGCGTACCCACCAGGTAACCGCAAAGAATTCCCATGACCCCCACCATCACACCGGGATAGATCCAGTAGTAGAGGTGCGACCCCCAACCCACAATAAACTTTGAGAGCCGGGCATAGCGCCAGACAGCCCGCATGATTCAGGAACGACTGTTCGGCGAAATAATAAGAACTGCCGGTTCCCGGATAGAGCTTGGCCATTTCCGCGTAACAAACTGCCGTTGCGAGGCATAGCAGAAGAGCGACCACGATGCCCATCCACATGGAGGGCGCGGTGGCACCGGTGGTGGCCTGAATAAAGAAGGTGAGCCAGAGGAAAGCGCCCGGCGCGATCAGCGCCATCGCGTTCATAGTTAAACCCGTCAGGCCCAGTGTCGCCTGCATTTTGACTTCGGCGTTATCTGACATTCGAATGGTCTCCTATGGAAATCAGTAACGTGATGTCTTTTTCAGCGACAGGGCCGAACTGGCATCGAGGGGCTCAAACGCTGGGCCTCCTCTTATTATTAGGATCTAATCTATCGTCACTGCGGCCCAAAAAGCTACTAGATAATTTCTATCGGCGGCATAGGATTTTTGGAGATGGCCGCAGCCGCTTCGGACCGGCTGATCGGTTATGCTCAACTAGTGCACGGATAACGCTCTAGCGCCATTATGAGACTGGCTGGTTTTCTATTGCTGCTGGCGGGATGGGGAATCGTGTTGAGCGCCCTGGTGCTGCTCAAATCGCTTCCAGAGAGGAGCGCTTTCGCCATCGCCGGCGTCGGCGTGGAAGTGGTGGGTCTGGCGTTGGTAATCCGCTCCCATATTGTTACGAGGGTTGTCACGAGAGGGGAGCGCTCATGACGCCCGAGCCCCCAGCCGGGCTCTCCGAAGTGGGGATGGCTTTCTGCCTGGTGATGATCCTTCTGGTTCCACTGGCGGCATTGGGGCTTTGCCTGATGAACACGGGGCTGGGCCGGTCACGAAGCGCAGCCCACAGTATGCTGACCGCGCTGTGCATCACGGCCACGGCCGCCCTGGTGTACTTTTTTTGCGGCTTCTCATGGCAGGGAGCGGCCGGCCGCGCCGCCCACCTCTTCGTGGTTGCGGGTAAGCCCTGGAATTGGATCGCCGCCGAACCAATGTTCTTTCGCGGGCTGCCGCTGGACGGCTCCGGTTCTGGTTCCGGTTCTGGGGCTTCGCTGACGGCGTTGCTGCAGATGTTCAGCGTGGGCCTGGCGGCACTGATTCCGCTGGGCGCGGGTACCGACCGTTGGCGCCTGGCTCCGGCTTGCGCGTCCAGCGCGCTTCTGGCCGGGTTGAGTTATCCGCTCTTCGCGCACTGGGCCTGGGGCGGGGGCTGGCTGGCGCAATTAGGCCTGCATTACGGTTTGGGACGAGGATATCTCGATGCGGGTGGCGCGGGCTGTATCCAGGTAGCCGGCGGACTCGCTGCTCTATCGATCGCGTGGATCCTGGGCCCGCGGCGGGGCAAGTACGCGGCCGGCGGCATGGCGGCGGCAATTCCAGGGCACCACACCGTCTTCGTGCTGCTCTCCTGTTTTCTGGCGCTAATGGGATGGTTCGGCTTGAACTCGAGCGGCGCCATGTTATTCGCAGGCGCCACGCCGGGAGCGGTGGTTCTAATAGCCGTCAATACCACGCTGTCGGCCGGCCTGGCGACCCTGGCCGCCGCGTTGATTACGCGGGTGCGCTTCGGCCGTCCCGACGCTTCGTTGTGCGCCAACGGCTGGGTGGGCGGTCTGGTGGCCAGCAGCGCGGGCTGTCTTTTTATGCCGCCCGCGGTGGCCGCGCTGACGGGTTTAGTGGCGGGCGCACTGGTGACGTTATCGGTGGAATGGATCGATTTGTACCTGGGGGTGGACGACCCGGGCGGCTCCATTTCCGTGCACGCGGTGGCGGGCGTTTGGGGCCTGCTGGCGCTGGGGATGTTTGGACGCATTCCGGCTGACCGGGTACTCAACGGAGTAGGCGGCGGCCCTGGCGATTCCGGTCAATGGCTGGCACAACTGGTGGGCGTGGCGACTCTGTTGGGCTGCATGCTGCCGCTCACGTATTCGCTGAACTGGCTGCTGAATCGCTTCCTTCCGCAGCGCGTGTCCGCCGAGGGTGAATGGCAGGGCATGGATTTGTCTGAACTGGGTACGGGGGCCTATCCGGAGTTCGTGATTCACGGGGAAGATTTCATCCAGAGGTAATTTTTCGTTCATGTCTACGCCAATCGCATTGTTGGTGTTACTTGCCGCAGCCCTGTTGGAGGCCGGGGGAGATGCCCTGATCCGCAAAGGTCTACATGGTCCGGTGTCCGCGCGCATCGGTTTTTTGCTGGCCGGAGCGCTGGTTCTATTCGCCTATGGATACACAGTTAACACGCCCAAGTGGGATTTCGGACAATTGCTGGGCCTGTATGTAGTGCTGGTTTTCGTGGTTGCTCAGGTCATCAACTGGCTGGTGTTCGGGCAGACGCCCGGCGCCGGAATACTGGCGGGCGGCGCGTGCATCGTAGTGGGCGGCCTGATTATCTTCGCCAGCAGAGCCTGACGGTCAACAGAATCCGGATTAAGCCGATCAGTTTTTTTGATTGGAAGTGCGGCGCGCTTTGTAATTAGAATCGTCATTGGCCGGCAGCTTGTCCGCTTCGGATGCCGGCCCGCGCCGCACGCCGACAGGAGAGCTGAGTGAGCCCCAAAGAAGTCCTGGAATTTGCCACCAAGAATGACGCCAGACAGGTGGACCTGAGATTTACCGACATCCCGGGCCTGCAACATCATGTCACCTATCCCATCAATCAGCTTGACGAAGCCAGTTTTGACGAAGGCTTCGGCATGGATGGGTCGAGCATCCGCGGTTGGGCGGCAATCCATGAGAGCGACATGCTGTTGATCCCCGATCCGAACACGGCATTCATCGACCCCTTCGCGGAACTGTCCACACTGGTGATGTATGGCGACATCAAAGACCCGATCACCAAGCAGCGCTACGAGCGCGACCCGCGATGGGTTGCCCAGAAAGCCGAATTGTACCTGGAGAGCAGCGGCGTTGCCGATACTTCCTACTTCGGCGCCGAAGCCGAGTTCTTCATCTTCGACAACATCAGCTTCGACCAGAATCAGCATTCCGGTTTTCACTATATAGACGCCGAGGAAGGCCGCTGGAACTCGGGCCGCCGCGAAAACAATCTGGGCTACCGGCCGCGCTACAAGGAGGGCTACTTCCCGGTGCCGCCCACGGACCACTATCAGGACCTGCGCAGCGAAATGGTGCAGACCATGATCCGGTGCGGCCTGGAGATCGAGTGCCATCATCATGAAGTGGCAACCGGCGGGCAGTGCGAAATCGATCAGCGCTTTAGCACGCTGGTAAAGTCGGCCGACAACATGATGCTCTACAAGTACGTTGTCAGAAACGTGGCCAACCAGTATGGCAAGACGGTGACGTTCATGCCCAAGCCGATCTTCGGCGACAACGGCAGCGGCATGCACTGCCACCAGAGCCTCTGGAAGGGCGGCCAGCCGCTCTTTGCGGGCGATGGCTACGCTGGACTAAGCCGGATGGCGCTGAATTACATCGGCGGCCTGCTGAAGCACGCGCGCGCGCTGGCGGCCATCATTGCGCCCACCACCAACAGCTACAAGCGGCTGGTGCCGGGCTACGAAGCGCCCGTCAACCTGGCGTATTCGCGGCGCAACCGTTCGGCGGCCTGCCGCATCCCCATGTACTCGGCCAGTCCCAAGACCAAGCGCGTGGAGTTCCGCCCGCCCGATCCCTCGGCCAACCCGTACCTGGCTTTCGCCGCCATGCTGATGGCCGGCCTGGATGGCGTGCTCAACCGGCTTGATCCCGGTGAACCGCTGGATAAAGACATTTACGATCTTTCCCCCGAAGAGATGAAGAGCGTTCCCTCCATGCCCGGTTCGCTCGACGAAGCTCTGACGTGTCTTGAAGACGACCACGACTTTCTGACTCGCGGCGACGTCTTCACGGAAGAAACCCTGGAGACGTTTGTGGGCTACAAGCGCAAGAATGAGGCCGAGGCGATCCGGCTGCGCCCGCACCCCTACGAGTTCGCGCTGTACTACGACATCTGAGTCTGAACCAACCTGAATACCTGCGCGAGGTGCGGTGGACCGCCTACGCCACGCCTGCTTGTAAATTCGAGGGACTCTGCGGAAATGGCGTGGGCTCAAAGACCTCCGGCGACCTTTTCCGGTTGCGGATTCTCTGGCGCAATCCCAGGCGGTGCATGATGCGGCCTGCATGGTCAGGATCGTAGCGCACGCTGAACTGCGCGAAAATCGCCTCGGCGAAACGCGCAGTGGTCCAGCGGTCGGCATCCAAACCACCGGCCCGCGGCCCGGCCTGATAAATTTCGGCCACAGCTTTGAGCTGTTCCGAATTGAGACGGCTGGGACGGCCGGGTGCACGCCGTTTGCGCAAAGACTCAACGCCTTTCCCGTTCAACGTGCGATGCCAACGGGACGCGGTGGTGCGGCTAACCCCGAATTTGCGGGCAACTTGGGACTGCGTGAGTCCCGTTTGCAGGTCCTGTGCGGCTAACAGGCGCCTGCTCTCCATTTCGTCGCGAGTCAGAATGCCTTGTTCGGCTGTATCCATATTCCTGACGCGGTTTGTCGGGTTACCAGAGCGATTCCAGGATAACAGAAAACATTTCATATGCAAATTGGTTTTTGCAGAAAATGTAAAATGGCAGTTGGCGGAATCCCGGCTGGAACTGCGCGCAGTCTCCAAGACCTATCGCAACGGAGGGCAGCCCGTCGAGGTCTTGCATGACGTTTCCCTTACGGCTGCCGCCGGTACCGTGACCGCATTTCTGGGCCGCAGCGGGTGCGGCAAGACCACGCTGCTGAATCTGGCGGGAGCCATGGATTTCCCCTCCGCCGGCGAAGTTCTTATCGATGGCCGCGCCACCGCGTCGCTCTCCGAACGCGAACTCACCGCGCTCCGCCGCAAGCGAATCGGCTTCGTGTTTCAATTTTTCCAACTGCTGCCCACCCTGACGGTCCTCGAGAACGTGGAACTTCCGCTGCTGCTTGCGGGCGCGCGCAATTCGCTTGAAACCGCCCGCGACCGCCTGCGCTGGGTTGGGCTCGAAGACAAGGCCGCCTCCGTACCGTATCAACTCTCGGGCGGACAGATGCAGCGCGTCGCCATCGCGCGAGCTCTGGTGAATTCGCCCGACCTGCTGATCGCCGACGAGCCCACCGGCAACCTGGATACCACCAGCGGCGACCAGGTGCTGGCACTCATCCGCGAGGCCGCCAGCCGCTTTGGCGCGACTGTTCTGATGGCCACTCACGCCGCCGAGGCCGCCGCCATCGCCGATACGCGCGTCATGCTGCGCGATGGCCGCATCCAGTCGATCGACCGGTCGATCGAGCACCGATGAAACTCCTCCGGACCCTAATCCTGCGCCCGCTGCGGCGTGATCTGCTGCGCACTGCCTTGACGATTCTTTCGGTGGCGCTGGGCGTGGCTGTGGTGGTGGCTATCGACCTGGCCGGCGATGCCGCCACCGGTTCATTCCGCTCCTCCATGGAAACCCTGGGCGGGAAGACGGACCTTCAGATTTTGGCTAACGGCGGCCTCGATGAACATTGGATAGGTGCGCTCGCGGGGCTGCCGTTCAACGCGCGCTGGTCACCGGTGGTGGAGGCGCAGGCCGAGATTTCGGGCGTCGGTTCGGTTCCACTATACGGAGTGGACCTGGTTGGGGCAACTGGCATTCTGGTATCGGAGGAGCTTGCCAAACGGCTCCACCTGACTGATAAATCGGCCTTGTCCATTACCTTAGCCGGACGCGCCCAGGAGTTTCACGTCGGCAAGATCATTCACTCCGCCGGCGAGTTCCTGGCGCTCGATATCGCCGACGCCCAGCAGGCCCTCGGCCGCTTCGGCAAACTCGACCGCATCGACGTTACCGTGGGACCCGCGGAAGATTTCGGCGCTGTGGAAGCCGCCATCCGCCGCACGCTCCCGCCTTCTTATCTGACTCAGAAACCCGGTGCGCGCAACCAGGAGAACCAGCGCATGCTGCGCGCCTTCCGCTGGAACCTGCGCGTGCTGAGCTATATCTCGCTGGTGGTTGGCGCCTTCCTGATTTACAACACGATCTCGATCAGCGTGGTGCGCCGCCGCGCCGAAATCGGCATCCTGCGCGCCATCGGGGCGGCTCGTTCCACCATCCTGACCCTCTTTCTGGCCGAGGCGCTTCTGTTCGGTATCGTGGGCGCCGCTCTGGGCGTGGTGCTGGGCCGGGTTCTGGCGGGCGGCACGGTCGGATTGATTGCCGATACCGTGAACGCGCTTTACACTACCAGCCGTCCCACTCCGGTTGCCATCACCGGCGCGGAGGCATGGCTCGGTATCTTTACCGGTGCTGCCGTGGCCCTGATCTCAGCTCTGGGGCCGTCTCGCGAGGCCATGCAGGTTGCGCCCACGGAGGCCATGAGCCGCGGCGCACATGAGCACCGCGCACGGCTGCGCTGGCGCCGCGGCCTGGTCTGGTCGGCGCTATTCGCCGCGGTGGCGGCAGTGGCTTCGCAGACCCCACCCGTATCGGGCTATCCAATCGGCGGCTACGTGTCCGCGCTGTTTTCCATTGCCGCCGCCGCTATGGCCGCGCCCGCGGTAGTGCTTGCCGTAAGCCGCGCCGCGCCGCACTACCGGGCAGCGGCGTGGAAAGCCTGCTGGCGGCCCGCAGCCTTACGGCGTCACTGTCGCGCACGGCGGTGGTGGTGGCGGCACTGGCCACCGCCATCGCCATGATGGCCAGCGTCGGAATTATGGTGGGCAGCTTCCGCGAAACCGTAGCGCTCTGGCTGGACACTCAACTTCGCGCCGACCTCTACGTTCGTTCGGCCTCGTCCGCCACCAGCGTTGAGGTTCATCCGCCGCTCGCCGCCGGGGTGCCGCCGATCCTCGCAGCCATTCCCGGTGTAGCTGCGGTCGACCTCTTTCATGGCCTGGAATTCCATTACCGGGGCGAGCGCGCCACCCTGGGAGCAGGCAACCTGGAAGTGGTCCGCCGCTATGGCCGCCTGCGTTTTCAACCCGGCCAGGATCGCGACGCCATCCTGCGCGGCTTGCCTGGCCAGGACCGTGCCATCGTCAGCGAGCCCTTCGCCAACAAGCACAACGTCCACGCCGGCGACCGGCTCACCATCCCCATCGGCGAACACAACGTGAGTCTCTGGATTGCCGGCGTCTACTATGAGTACTCCAGCAGCCAGGGCTACGTGATTGTCGACAACTCCACGCTTCTGAAATATCTTCCCAACCAACCCGCTACCAATGCCGCTGTGTACCTGGAGCGCGGTGCGGACGCGGTCCGCATCCAGCGCGAAATCCAGTTCCGTACGGCCGGCTACGGTGTCTCCATTGCGCCGAACCAGAGTCTTCGCCGCGGCGCCATAGAGATCTTCGACCGGACCTTCGCCATCACATGGGCTCTCGAAGCCGTCGCCATCGTGGTGGCCATGTTGGGCGCCGCCAATTCGCTGCTGGCGCTGGTGCTGGACCGCCGCCGCGAACTCGGCCTCCTGCGCTATCTGGGCGCTTCGGCGAAGCAAGTCAGCCACATGATCCTCACGGAAGCCATGTTTCTAGGCGCGATGGCGCTGCTGCTTGGGCTGGCCTTGGGTTTCGCGCTTTCCCTGCTGCTGGTCTTCGTAGTGAACAAGCAGAGCTTTGGATGGACTATCCAATTCCATCCGCCATTGGCGCTGCTGGCGGGCGCGCTGCTGCTGGTCTGGTGCGTTACGGTGCTGGCCGGGATTTATCCGGCACGCGTGGCCTCGCGTCTAAACCCCATCGAAGTAATTCACGAGGAATAAGCAGGCTATCTTGAAACAGGTATCTTGAATTGGCTATCTGGCAACGGCCCAGGCCAGGCCATCCACGCTCTTTCCGGCTTCGATCAGCCGGTTGACTTTCCAATCGGCCAGATTGATTTCGGCAACCTGGTGGCTGACATCGCAGGACACATAGGCCACCTTGCCATCCGGCCGGACCATCATTTCCTGCGGAATCTTGGGGACGTCGACGGTGTGTGCCACCTTCATAGTCTTGAGATCCACGGCCACCACCTGATTGGTCTTTTGAATGGCGGCTACCAGCCAACGGCCATCGGGCGTGGCCGCAGTGCCGTACGCAGTCGCCGGCAGTTCCACCCATTGGGCCACCTTGTTGGTTGCGGTGTCGATAACGGCGAGCTGCGGCTTGGTCTGGTCGGCGGTGAAAACCCAGCGGTCGTCGTTCGAGATGGCGATGCGCTGCGTGGTCTTCGAAATCGGAATGATGGTGATAACCTTTTTGGCCTCCAGGTCAATCACCGAAACCGTGCCCGGGCCGACGTTGGCGGTGTAGGCGCGCTTGCCGTCATGCGAGATCACGAACATGTGCGATTCGGGTTGGCCTGTGGGAACGGAACCGACGATCTTCAGCGTCTTCGGGTCAATGATGGAGATTTTATTCTCGATCTCAGTGGAGACGTAAAGCAGACCGTTCTTGGGCCCGAACAGCGGGCAGTGCGGCCGCAAGCCCTTTCCGAAATCCAGGTTACCGGTTACCTTGCGCGAGGCGATGTCGATGGCCACCATGTTGGAGCCATCGGTGCCGGGCTTGCCGACGCCCGAGTCACCGTAGATGGGAATATATGCCGTCCGGCCATCCGGCGATGCGATCAATTCATGGCCGGTGACGCCGCCTTCGGGGACCGTGGCCACCTGCTTCCCGGCGTCAGGGTCAATGATCCCCAGAGTGCTCTCCCCCTTGTTGGCGACAATCAGGAGACCTTTGGATGAGGGCGCGGAAGAGAGAAATGGCATAGCGGCCAGGGCCAGAACGAGCGGCAGACTGCGATGGTGGAACATACGGAGATTATACTGCTCACCAAAGGACACCTGCGGCAAGACCGCCCGCGCCGCTATCTCCGGTCTCTTTACACCGGGGTGTCGCCGGCTTCTTTTTGCAGCTTGTCCAACTGGGCCTTCAGGCTCCGAACTACGGAAGCGTACTTTGCGTCGTGGTAAAGATTCCTCATCTCGCGCGGGTCTTGGCGCACGTCGAAGAGTTCCCAATCGGGCTGCGTATCCGGTGGTTCCGCGCCAGCCATACCAAGCGGTTTGCCGTAATAGTAGATCAACTTCCAGCGATCGGTTCGCACACCGTAATGCGCCGGCACGTGGTGGTCGCTGGTGTTGTGCATCCAATAGCGATAATACATGGCCTTGCGCCAGTCCTTTGGCGTATGGCCTTCCAGGTTGGCGCGGAAACTGCGGCCCTGCATTTCGGCCGGCGCCCTGGCGCCCGCGTAATCCAGAAACATGGGGGCAAAGTCGATATTGAGCACCATGTCGCGATTGACGGACCCTGGACGGATGGCACCGGGATACCGCATCAGGAAGGGCATACGGAGCGACTCCTCGTACATCAGGCGCTTGTCGAACCAGCCATGGTCGCCCAGGAAAAAGCCCTGGTCGGAAGTGTAGATCACGATGGTATTCGACGCCAGCCCCTCGGCATCCAGGTAATCCAGCACACGGCCCACGTTGTCGTCCACGCTCTTCACGCACCGCAGGTAGTCCTTGATGAAAAGCTGATAGCCCCATTTGCGGAGGGCGTCGCCTTTAAGGCCGGGCGGAATCTCCTGCTTGACATCGGTCTTGTCCATATCCTCCCCGACCTTCATTGTGACCGCGGCCACGCTGCGCGCGCGGCCTTCATAGTGGTCGAAGAGATTGTCGGGCTCGAGGATGGTCTGGTCCTTGAAGAGGTCCTTATATTTGGGCGCCGGCTCCCAGGGCCGGTGCGGCGCCTTGTGGTGGCACATGGCGAAGAACGGCTTCTTCGGGTCGCGCTGCTTGAGCCAGTTGAGTGTGAAATCGCCGATGAGATCGGTGCAATAGCCGGTGTACTTCGTGCGCTTGCCGCGGTCGATGAAAACGGGGTCGTAGTACAGGCCTTGTCCCGGCAGAATGTTCCAATAATCGAACCCGGTGGGGTCGCTGGCCAGGTGCCACTTGCCGATCATGGCGGTCTGGTATCCGGCGGTCTGCAGTTCCTTGGCGACGTGATTGCGGTTGGGGTCGAGGCGGTCGTTGAGCGTGTAGACACCGTTCTTGTGGCTGTACTGGCCGGTGAGAATCGCGGCCCGGCTGGGAGTGCAAATAGAGTTGGTGCAGAAGGTAATTGGTCATGCGCACGCCGCCGGCGGCCACGCGGTCGATGTTGGGCGTCTGGTTGATCCTGCTTCCGTAAGCGGATATGGCATGCGCTGCATGATCGTCGGCCATGATGTACAGAATGTTCGGCTGCGGCCGGCCCGCGGCCAGAGAGGTGGCGCCTGCTCCAAGAAGTCCGAAGAGGTCCCGCCGGGTGTAGGTGAGCATCGATTTCCATATACTACCGCCGGGCAGTGTCCCGAGGGCATTGACAGGGACGCAAGACGACTTTGACAGACGACTAAAAACGATCGTCTGTCCCACGGCTACTTGGGAATTTGTTGTGGGCGGCTCCGGAAGGGCAAACGGATGCGCAGAACCCGCTCGCGCTGCCGCTCTTCCTCCAGCGAGCGAGTGCGGGCGCGCAACAAATCATTCAGCGAAACCATGCCTACCAGCTTGCGGCTGTTTTCGCGGTCCACCACCGGGAGGCGTGTGAAACCGGTGTCGGCCATGCGGTTAACCACCACCCGCAAAGGCTCGTCGGCGTATGCCACCGCAGGATTCCGGTTGGCCATTTCAGACAGCGGACGTGATGGAGCGCTGCCATCGAGCAAGATCTGCTGCAGTTGGTTGCGCGTGATGACGCCAGTCAAAGTCTGGTCTTCGTCCACAACGGGATAGACTAATTGTCCCTGCCGCTCGTGACCGGAGTGCAGCGCGCGCGCCAGTTCGGCGGGCATCGTTTTCCCGGGAAATGCGACGATGTTACTCCGCATCACTTCGCGCACGAAGAGGATTTCCAAAGGATCCACGGCATATTCGCGGCTCAGGTGAAAGCCCCGGCGGGCCACCTTTTCGGTGAGAATAGAGCGCCGCAGCGTCAACACCGTGAAACCGTGCGCGATGGTGACGGCCAGCAGCAGCGGAAGCAGCATGTTCATATCGTGGGTCAACTCCAGCGCGAAAATGATGCCGGTGAACGGCGAGCGCATGGTGCCGCCAAGAATGGCGCCCATGCTCACCAATGGCCAAAAGCCCACACCTTCGTGGGGAAGGAAGGCAGCTTCCAGGCCCCCCAGAGCCCCGCCCATCATGAGCAGCGGCGCCAGCACGCCGCCCGAGGTCCCCGACCCCAGTGACACCGCCCAGATCACCGACTTCACCAGCAGGATGCCCAAAATCATGTTGCGCGGAACGTCGCCCTGCAGCAGCGCGCCGATGGTATCGTATCCCACGCCCAGCGCCTGCGGGAAGATCAGGCCGCCCAGCCCGATCACCAGGCCGCCGAGCGCAGGCCACCACATCCAGTGAACCGGCAGCAGCAGGAAGGCGTCTTCCGATGCGTAAACGGCGGCCGTCAGAAGCGCCGAGAGTACACCTGCCAGCAGGCCCGCTATCACGCATCCCAGTAATCCCTTCGGGCCGATGAATGCCGGATGGGCTGGAACCGGAAACAAGGGGCCGAGACCCAACAGGTATATTCGAGTGGCGGCCGCGGCAACACTCGCCAGGGCCACGGGAATGAGACTGCGCGGCTTCCACTCGAACAGCAGAAGTTCCACCGCCAGCAGGACGGCGGCTACCGGTGATGCGAAGGTCGCCGACATACCACCGGCCGCACCGGCCACCAGCAGGGTCTTCCGTTCCGTGCTCGAGAGATGGAAGAGCTGCGCGATCATGGATCCGAATGCGCCGCCCGTCATGATGATGGGTCCCTCGGCGCCGAAAGGGCCGCCCGATCCGATCGAGATGGCGCTCGAAAGCGGTTTCAGAATGGCGACCTTCGGTTCGACCTTGCTGCCGTTGATCAGGATGGCCTCGATAGCCTCCGGAATGCCGTGGCCGCGGATGCGCTCCGACCCATATCGCGCCATAAAGCCGACGATCAACGCCCCTGCCACTGGGACCAGCACTTCCCAAAGCCCCAACCGATTCGCCGCCGGCGACGCCATGGTGGTGCTCCATCGCTGGAAAAAGAACAGGTTGGTGAACAGCGCGATCAGCTTTAACAGAGCCAGCGCGATAAATGCCGTGACGAATCCAATCCCAACGGCGAGGCATGAGATCCACATGGCCCGCGGCGTCATCGTAAAATCGCCCAGCTTTTCGGCGCCCGCCGCTTCGATGGGATGAATCATTTGATGAATGGCGGTCTTGAACCTACGAAACATCGTGCTCCTTTTCGGTGGACAGGCTTACAACAGCGCGGCCAGCGCTTCGACCAGCATCGGGCCCGAATTGCGCAATTCCGCGCGGTGAACGCTCGAAAGGCGTTTGAGCTTTTCTTTCCCTTCGGCGGTAAGGTGTATCCGGACCTGCCGCCGGTCTCCGTCGCCGCGAACACGCTCCACCAAACGCCGGGCTTCCAACCGGTCGATCAGACCAACGGCACTGTGATGCCGGATCAGCAGACGTTCTGCTAGATAGCCGACTGTGGGACCGCCCGGCTGTTCCGCCGCCCGGATTGCCAGCAGCATTTGATGCTGCTGCGGTTCCAATCCCTCCGATTTCGCGGCGGCCTCACTGAAGTGAAGAAACCGCTGGATCTGGTGGCGGAAGGCGCCCAGTGCCTGATAATCCGAAGGCGAAAGATCGGCCTCTTCCCGGGCGATTGCGGTTGGTTTGGTCTTCTGCTTCAAATCGGATGCTTTCAATTATATCGTATCACGATATGATTTGGTGCGATATACAAATGCGATGCCCGGTGGTTGCGCACCGCGTACCAGGCCGACGCAACTTAAGTAGCGCCTTGACCCCCATACTGTATTCCGTTACCCTAAAATTCCCGTCTAGCAGACATCCCACGATGGAGGAAAAATGAGCCCGCAAGAAGTCTTAGAATATGCCGAGAAAAACAGCGCCAAGCAGCTTGACTTGAGATTCACCGATATCCCGAGCCTGCAGCATCACGTCTCTTATCCCATCAACGAACTGGAATTAGACAGCTTCGAAGAAGGCTTCGGCATGGATGGCTCGAGTATCCGCGGTTGGGCGGCGATCCATGAAAGCGACATGCTCCTGATCCCCGATCCGAACACGGCATTCATGGATCCATTCGCCGAGACTTCCACGCTGGTGATGTACGGCGACGTGAAGGACCCGATCACCAAGCAGCGCTACGAGCGCGACCCGCGGTGGATCGCGCAGAAGGCCGAGCTGTACCTGAAGAACAGCGGCGTGGCCGATACTTCTTACTTCGGCGCCGAAGCCGAGTTCTTCATCTTCGACAACATCAGCTTCGACCAGAACCAGCACTCGGGTTTCTACTTCATCGACGCCGAGGAAGGGCGCTGGAATTCGGGCCGCCGCGAAAATAATCTGGGCTACCGGCCGCGCTACAAGGAGGGCTACTTCCCGGTGCCGCCCACGGACCACTATCAGGACCTGCGCAGCGAAATGGTGCAGACCATGATCCAGTGCGGCTTGCACATTGAATGCCACCATCATGAAGTAGCCACCGGCGGGCAGTGCGAAATCGATCAGCGGTTCGACACCCTGGTGAAATCGGCCGACAACATGATGCTCTACAAGTACATCGTGCGCAACGTGGCGGCGAAGTCAGGCAAGACCGTGACGTTCATGCCCAAGCCGATCTTCGGCGATAACGGCAGCGGCATGCACTGCCACCAGAGCCTCTGGAGGGGCGGCCAGCCGCTCTTTGCAGGCGACAGCTATGCGGGCCTGAGCGAGATGGCGCTGAATTACATCGGCGGCCTGCTGAAGCACGCGCGCGCGCTGGCGGCCATCATTGCGCCCACCACCAACAGCTACAAGCGGCTGGTGCCGGGCTACGAAGCGCCCGTCAACCTGGCGTACTCGCGGCGCAACCGTTCGGCGGCCTGCCGCATCCCCATGTACTCGGCCAGTCCCAAGGCCAAGCGCGTGGAGTTCCGCCCGCCCGATCCTTCGGCGAACCCCTACCTGGCTTTCGCCGCCATGTTGATGGCCGGCCTGGACGGCGTGCTCAACAAAACCCATCCCGGTGAACCGCTCGACAAGGACATTTACGATCTTTCCCCCGAAGAGATGAAGAGCGTTCCCTCCATGCCCGGTTCGCTCGACGAAGCTCTGACGTGTCTCGGGGACGACCATAGTTTCCTGTTGCGCGGCGATGTCTTCACCGAAGAGCTGATCGAGACGTTCATCGATTACAAGCGCAAGAACGAGGCGGAAGCAGTACGGTTGCGGCCGCACCCTTACGAGTTCGCGCTGTACTACGATATTTAGTGCTAGGTGGCGCGGGCGGTTTCGCCTGCGATGGGAAGGCCTTCATGCAAGGCACTATTGTCCAGGTCAGCACGTCTTTCGGCGGTCTACCCAAGCGCGCCATTTCCAAGGGCTTCATCGCACCTCTGGGAATCGAAGGCGACCTGCATGCCCACCCCGCCATTCACGGGGGCCCGCACAAGGCCATCCTGATCATCGCCTCCGAGGTGGTGGACGAGCTCACGGAACGCGGCTACCCGCTCTTCTACGGCGCGCTGGGCGAGAATCTTACCACGCGCGGCCTCACCATCCGTGACTTGCGGATCGGCGACCAGGTCCGCGCCGGCGGCGCACTCCTCGAAATCACACGGCCCCGCGGCCCTTGCTCGCAGCTCAACATTTATAGCCCGGCGCTGAAGTACGATCTTACCGACGATCTGGTGCAGGCCCACGACTACAGTTCGCCGCGCTGGGGCATGAGCGGCTTCTATGCCAGCGTGGTGGCACCCGGGCCCGTGCAGCCGGACGATATAATCGCAGTCGTGGCCAAGCTGGCCTGACACATGCAGACTTCGGGATATGGAATCCGGCTCGCCGAGGGGCTCCCGGAGCGCATTGCTACGCGCATTCAATTGTTGCTGGCCTCGACGCCCGACCCCGCCTCCGCCGTGCATTTTCTGGGCTGCCTCCGCCACGATTCGCCTTCCGCCTTCGAACGCATTTGCAGTTCGCCCGCCGCGCTGCGCTGCGCGGTCAACCTTTTCTCGCACAGCAAATTCCTCTCCGAAGCCGTCCTGAAAAACCCGGAACGTATTTTGCAGGTGGCCAATTCGGGAAGCCTCTACCGCGTGCTGGCCGCGGAAGAGTATGAGATACGATTGTTTGATTTCCTGGGAGCCGACCGCGAAGGCGTACCCTCCGCTGTCGATCTGGCACGATTCCGCCGGCGCCAGCTGCTGCGCATTCTCTTGCGCGATGTGCTGGGTTTCGCCACGCTGTCGAACATCACGGAGGAGCTTTCCAATCTTGCCGATGCCATCCTTGACGTGGCCTATCGCGGTATCCGCGCCGAATTCGTGGCGCGGCATGGAGAACCGCGGCTCCCCGATGGCCACCCCTGCGGATTTTCCGTCATTTCCCTGGGCAAGCTCGGCGGCAAAGAGCTGAACTACAGCTCCGACATCGACCTGATGTTTGTCTACGGCGGCAACGGCCAGACCGATGGCAGTGCCGGCGCCGGCGCCACTTCCCGGCTCACCAATAAGGAGTTTTACAAGAAGGTGGCCAACCAGTACACCGCTCTGCTTTCCGCCTACACGGTGGAAGGCCAATGCTACCGTGTGGACCTGAGGCTTCGTCCGGATGGCGCGCTGGGCGAAGTCTGCACCTCCGAGGACGGCGCCCAAACCTACTATGCGGAGCGCGCGCGCGATTGGGAGAAGCAGATGCTGATCAAGGCCCGCGTCTCAGCCGGCGAACCCGAGCCCGGCGCGGCGCTGCTGGAGTTTGTGGAACCGCTGATTTATCGGAGCTCGCTCGATTTTCGGGCGATGGAAGCGGTTTCCGAAACCCGCCAGCGCATCAGCGAAAAGCTGGCCGCCAAGCGCGGATTGCAAACCGGACTCGACGTCAAACTCACGCCCGGCGGCATTCGCGACATTGAGTTTCTGGCCCAGTGTCTGCAGCGCCTGCATGGCGGCCGTGAACAATGGGTGCGCCACGGCGGCACCATGTTCGCTCTGTTCCGGCTACGCGACAAGGGCTTTCTGTCAGACCTGGAGTACGCGCGGCTCTTCGCGGCCTACCAGTTTCTGCGTTACCTGGAACACCGCCTGCAAATGGAAGAAGACCGCCAGACCCACACACTGCCGTCCGATCCGGAACGGCTGGACCTGCTGGCCGCCCGTATGCCGCCGAATGGCTCGGGCGATTCTCGCAACGGCGAGACCCTGCAGCAGGAACTTAAGGAACATCTGCGCGCCGTGCGCGAGATCTACGACCGGGTGGTGCATGCGCACAAGCCGCTGCATTACACCGTGCCGGCGGAACCGGCCACACTGCAAGAGGAAGTGGAAGCCATGGCTCCGGCCGCCAGCCTGGCCCGCCTTCTGGATGACCGCGCACCGCACCTGGCCCTGGCCGTGGCCGCGGCCGATCTGCACCGCGGCCGCGAGCGGTTCGAACACTTTCTGGAAAAGGCGGTCGCTGCGCAAAAGGCCCCAGAGGCCCCCGGCGTCCTCACACAGCTGGAGACTGACCCGAAACGGACCGCCGCCGTCCTGGATATTTTCGAGCACAGCGGCTACTTCGCGGACCAGTTGCTGCGCTACCCGGAATTGCTGGACGAGATCGGCCAGCGCTTTCAACCGGAGGGCTGGTTGCCCGATGACACCGCCGCGCTGCGCCGCTTCTACCGGCGCCAGATGCTGCGCATCCAGTGCGAAAGCGTTCTGGAATCGGCCCCCATCTTTCACACGCTGGCCCAGACTTCGCTGCTGGCCGACAGTGTGATTGCAGCCGCCTATCGCATGGCCGTGATGGAAGCGCCGCCGCCCGCGGACGCAGTCTACACGCCCCTGGACCAGATGATGGTGATCGCGCTGGGCCGCTTGGGCATGCGCGAATTCGACCTGGGCTCAGATGCCGACCTGATCTTCGTCATCCCCGATGCCGATGCCTCCGAGCAGAGTTTCTGGACCGGCGTGGCCGAGCGGATGATTCAAACGCTCAGCGCATACACCGGAGAGGGCGTGATGTTCGCCATCGATACCCGGCTGCGCCCCAACGGCCGGGCCGGGGACCTGGTGCAATCCGAAGGCGCGTACAAAATCTACTTCGCCGGCCACGCCGAGGCCTGGGAGGGCATCAGCTATATGAAGTCGCGCGCCCTGGCCGGCAACCTGGAGCGCGCCACGGAGTTTCTTCACGAACTGCAGGACGTGGACTGGCGCCGCTATGGCCAGAGTATGCGTTCGCGCAAGGAACTGGCCGAAATGCGCGCCCGCCTGGAGCGCGAGCAAGGGCCCCGCAATCCACTCAAGGCCGGAATCGGCGGCTATTACGACATCGATTTTGCCCTGATGTACCTGCGGCTCAAAGGCGCCGGCATTTTCTTCCGGGTCCTGAACACTCCCGAACGCATCGACGTAATCGAAAAAATGGGCCACCTGGACCGCGAGGACGCCGATTTTCTGCGCGACGCGGCCACGTTTTACCGCGCGCTCGATCACGGCCAGCGGGTTTCCACGGGCCACGCCGAAGGGAGCCTTCCGAGCGCGCGTTCGCAGTTCGAGGTCTTGACCAACCTGGTGAAGCGTTGGACCCCCGAGCACCTGCACCACCAGCGCATCGACGCCACGCTGCACGACATCCGCCGCCGCACGCGCGAATTCTTCCGGAGCGTGTTCGCCTGATCGGAGACTCTGATGGCATTTTAAGGTTCGGCGGTATTCTAGTGTTCATGCCTGCCGCGGCCCGTTGGTCTGCGACGTGACATATGGCGTATCTCACATGAAGCCAGTCCGCTTCGCCGTCTCGATTCTACTGATCGCCGCCATCGTCGCCATCTACCACGCCGTTCTACCATCGAGCGACTACAACACCACCGTTGCGCTGACGTTGCTTCTCGCCATCCTAGCCGTATCCACGCGCTGGGGGCTGGCTGAAGCCACAGTGGCCTCCGTGATCGCAGTACTCGGCTTTAATTACTACTTCCTGCCGCCGGTGGGCGGGCTGACTATCCGTGATCCGCAGAACCTGGTGGCCTTTCTCGCCTTCATCCTAACTGCCATCACCGCCAGCCAGCTCTCTGACCGCGCACGCCGGCGCGCCGCCGAAGCCGAAGCCCGGCGCTTAGAGATCGAACGCATGTACACGCTGGTCCAGGCCATGATGCTCACCGGTAACGTGCGCAAGACTATACGCGAATTCGTCAACCGGGTGGTGCAGGTCTTTGAGTGCGCCGGCGCCGCATTTTACTACCGCCCCACCGGGGAATTCTTCCGTTCCGGTCCGGAGAGCCAGCCGGTTTCCGATCACGACCTTCGCGCCGCTGCCGAAGTCGACGAACCGTGGAGGGACGACGCGCGCGCATTGGCCACCGCACCTGTCCGGTTGGGCGGTAGGACGCTCGGAAGTATGGCCCTGACCGGTGCACTACCTTCAGAACATGCACTGCCTTCGGAAGAAACGCTGCGCGCAATTGTCAATCTCATCGCCATCGCCATTGAGAAAGCGCGCGCCCTGGAGGATGCCAGCGAGGCCGAGGCCGCGCGCCAGAGCGAGGTTTTGAAATCGGCACTGCTCGATTCACTGGCGCACGATATCAAAACTCCCCTCACGTCCATCAAAGCCGCCGTCACCAGTCTGCTGGGCGGATCCGCCGGAACCGACCACGAATTGCTTACCATCATCAACGAAGAAGCCGACCGGTTGAATCATCTGGCGGCCGAAGTGGTGGCCATGGCGCGCATTGAAGCCGGCAAGCTACACCTCGAAAAACGGCCTGTTTCAGTCCCGGACATCATTTCCGGCGCGCTGGCCGAACTGCCCGAATCCCAAAAGGAGCGGCGCTTCGTCCTGCAGGTTCCCACGAACCTGCCGCCGGCCGAAGCCGATTCCGAATTCGTCCAGCAGGTGGTGAAACAGTTCGTCGAGAATGCGCTAAAGTATTCTCCGGATGGCGCGCCGATCTCCATTTCCGCGGAAGTACAAGGCGGGAAAATTGTGATCGGAGTCCTCGATCGCGGGCCTGGCATCGAAGAGAATGAGCGCATCCGGATCTTCGACAAATTTTTCCGCGGCCGGCGCCACCGCTTCGATACCAAGGGAACGGGCATGGGACTGGCAATCGCTAAGGGCATCGTAGAAGCTCACGGTGAACGAATCTGGGTGGAGAGCGAGCCGGGCCAGGGTTCGGCATTCTACTTCTCGCTTCCCATCAGCGGGGGAGGCCACGGGAATTGAGCGACGGTAAGATACTGGTGGTAGACGACGATCCGCAAATTCGCCGCGTGATGAAGGCCACGCTGGTGGGCCACGGCTATGAGGTAATCGAAGCGCGCACGGGCGAAGATGCGCTCGAGAAGTTTCCGCATGAGATGCCCAACCTGGTCCTGCTGGATATGAACATGCCTGGCATGGGCGGCCTGGAGACTTGCCGCGCCATCCGCGACGGCTCGGAAATCCCGGTAATCATTCTCTCGGTGCGCAATACCGAAAAGGACAAGGTTGCCGCGCTCGATGCCGGCGCCGACGATTACGTCACCAAGCCGTTCGGAATCGAGGAGCTGCTGGCCCGTATTCGAGCCGCCATGCGGCGTTCGACCTCATCGCCTGAAGGCGGACCGCGCGGCTTCACTGCGCCCAATCTCGAAATCGATTTTGAAACTCGCCACGTTCACGCCAACGGTAAGGACGTCCGTCTAACCCCCAAGGAATTCGACCTGCTGAGATACCTGGTGACGCACGCCGGCAAGCCCGTCACCCACCGCGAACTGCTGCAAGCGGTCTGGGGCCCGGACTACGGCGACGAACCCGAATACCTGCGCGTCTTCATCAACCAGGTACGCAAGAAGATTGAAGCCAATCCATCCAAGCCGAAAATCATCCTTACCGAACCGTGGGTGGGCTATCGCTTTGTGGGAACCAACGCAGGCGACTGAAAATCAAGGTTTTCCGGCCATGCGTCTCCGCCATCTCTGCTGTGGTGCTTTTGAGCCGGGCAAGACCTGCCGTATGGCTGCAGGAATCGACGTGCTTAACCAGCATGAATGTGTAAACTTCTTCGCCGGACGCGACTTAGAGACCGTAGTCCCGGCAGGTAGAGCGACTGGCCCGAGACATGCACTAGTTATCGTGGCAAAACGGGGCCGATAGTAAGGATAGAATAAGCCTGTATGGTGCGATTGCGATTATTCGTACTTGCCGCGATGTTGGGTCTTCCGGCACTATGCGCCTCCGATCCGACGATCGATGAGGCTCTGGCCCGCATGTACAACTTCGATTTTCCAGCCAGCCAGGAGATTTTAGATCGCTATATCGTGCTCCATTCGCAAGAACCGCTGCCCTATGCCTTACGCGCTTCGGGCTATCTTTTCTATGAATTAGACCGCCTGGGAATTTTGGAAAGCGAATTTCTGGTCGACGACAACAAGATCGCCGAGAAGAAGAAAAAGCTCGAGCCCGATCCGGCCAATCGCGAGAAATTCCTGGCAGCTTTGAAGGATGTGGAGAGTCGCGTGACGCCGTCCCTTCAAGCTGATCCCTACGACCGCGACGCGTTGTTTGCCATGTGCATTGCACAGGGCGTGGCCACTGACTACATGGCCCTGGTGGAAAAGCACCAGATCTCAAGCCTGTCTCTGGCTAAACGTTCCAACGGTTATGCGCAGCGGCTGCTGAAACTCGATCCGAAGTTTTATGACGCCTATCTCACTGCCGGCATCACGGAATATATGCTGGGCAGCATGCCGTTTTTCCTGCGGTGGTTTGTGCATTTTGACAACATCAACGGCAGCAAGGAAAAGGGCATCCAGAACCTGCAGATGGTGGCGCGGGAAGGCCATTACTTCAAACCCTTTGCCAAGATTCTGCTGGGCATTATCGCGCTCCGCGAAAAGCGCCCTCAGGAAGCCCATCGGTTGTTGACCGAGTTGACGCACGATTACCCCGAAAACCCGTTGTTCCGGAAAGAGCTGAACAAGCTCAACTCAAGACTTGGTGTGAACGCGAATTAGCCTGTCTGCGGCGGTGGGCCAGACGGCTTCAGGTGCCACTATGCGAAACTGAAGTCTCCGTGGCACATCCCATTCAGGTTGAAGGTCTGAAGAAGAACTATGGCGATTTTCCGGCCGTAAAGGGCATAGATTTCGAAGTGCGCGCGGGTGAAGTCTTCGGCCTCCTGGGACCTAACGGGGCCGGTAAGACAACCACCGTCGAAATCCTCGAGGGCCTCCGGTCGCGCAGCGCCGGCCGCGTTTCCGTGCTGGATTGCGACCCCGAAGTCCAGACCCGCCAGTTGAAGGACCGGGTGGGCGTCTGCCTGCAATCCAACAATCTCCAGGAGAAGCTTACCGTCATTGAGGCCATGGAGTTGTTCGCGGCCTTTTACACCCGCACCGTGGACAGCACTCAACTGCTGAAGCGGCTGCAACTTTGGGAAAAGCGCGACGCGCCTTACGCCAAGCTTTCGGGCGGACAGCAGCAGCGTTTGGCGCTGGCCCTGGCGCTGCTCAACGACCCGCAGGTGTTGTTTCTGGACGAGCCTTCGGCCGGCCTCGATCCCCAGGCGCGCCTGGAAATCCACGCACTGGTGCAGGATCTTCGCCGCGAGCAGCGCACCATCCTGCTGACCACCCACTACATTGAAGAGGCCGAGAAACTCTGCGACCGCGTGGCCATTATCGACGAAGGCCGCATCGTCGCCATGGGCACGCCGCGCGAAATTCAGGAGCGCGTCCTGGCCAACTCAATCATCGAAGTGGAGTGCGCCCAGCCCATTATCGAATCGGTTCCGGCATGGCCCGAGGCGGTAAAGACTGTGCTCAACGACAGCCGGATGCGAATCTCCATCACCTCCGCCAAGCCGGCCCGTATAGTGGTCGAACTGGTGAAGTGGCTGGACGAAAAGGGAGTGGAACTGGCCGATATCCGCATCAAGCGGCCGTCGCTTGAAGATGCCTTCATTGAGCTGACGGGAAAGAGTCTTCGGGAATGAGAACCTACCTGGCGTTGTTCAAATGCAATATGCGGTTGACCGCGAGGGACCGCGGCGTGCTTTTCTTCAACTACATCTTCCCGTTGATTTTCTTTTTCGCTTTTGCGGAAATGTTTCACGCCGGCATGGGTTCCGGCATTGCCTACTTCGTCAGCACCGTGCTGGTTATGGGAATCCTGGGCAATGGCCTGTTTGGCGCGGGCCTGCGCTCCGTGCAAGAGCGCGAAGCCAACATTCTGCGGCGTTTCAAAGTCACTCCCATTACGCCCCTGCCCATCCTCATCGCCGCCATGGTGAGCGGCTGGGTGGTCTACATGCCGGTCGTCATAATCCTGGTTGGGTTGGCGCATTTCATATACGCTATGCCGCTTCCGCAGAACTGGCTGTCGCTGTTTGTGATGGCATCGCTCGGGGTGTGCGCTTTTCGCGCCCTTGGCCTGATTCTGGCGGCGGTGACCAACACCATGCAGGAAGCCACCATCGCCATCCAGATTCTTTACCTTCCGATGCTGTTTCTGAGCGGCGCGACCTTTCCCGCCGCCATGCTGCCCCCGTGGGCGCAGACCGCTGCTCAGTTCATGCCGGCAACGTATCTGGTCACGGGATTTCAAGGCATCTTTTTCCGCAATCAGAACCTCCTCGATAACGCCGGCGCGGCGGCCGCCCTGCTGCTCACCGCGGTGCTGGGCACGTTTCTGGCGGTGCAGCTTTTCCGCTGGGAAAAGGAAGAGAAGATCCGGCCGCGCAATAAGCTGTGGGTTCTGGCAGTATTGGCGCCCTTCGTGCTAATGGGAGGGTGGCAGGTTCACAGCAGGCAAAACATCGGAAAAAATGAGGCTCTCTTCCGCGACCTGCAGCGGGCCGGCGCGTTCCTGATTCGCAATGTGCGGGTCTTTACCGGCGATGGCAAAGTGATCGAAAACGGCGCCGTGCTGGTGCGCGACGGCAAGATCGCGGAGATCTATGAAGGCAGCGGGCCCGACCCGGAGCAGATGAAGGCCGAGGTGGTGGAGGGCCAGGGAAAGACGCTGCTGCCCGGCCTGATCGATACTCACGTGCACCTGGCTGGACCCGCCGGCATATCTACGGCCCCGGAAGATTACGATCCGCAGAAGACCATGCCGCGCTCGGCCGCCGCACTTCTCTATAGCGGCGTCACGGCGGCGCGTAGTGTAGGCGACGGCCTGGACGCTTCGCTCAAACTTCGCGGCCAGATCAACTCGGGCAGCAAGCTGGGCGCGCGGATTTTCGCGTGCGGGCCTATGTTCACCGCCGAGGGCGGGCATGGCACGGAGTTTGTGGAACACCTGCCGTCCACCATCAAGGAAAGCGTCAAGGCGCAAATGGTGCGCACGCCAAAAACGCCGGACGAGGCCCGCCGCCAGGTGCGCGAATTGAAGGCCGCCGGCGTGGATTGCATCAAGGGCATTCTGGAAGCCGGCTGGGGCGACGGCATGCTCTTTGACCGGCTGGACCTGCTGCTGGTGCGCTCGGTGGCGGAGGAAGCGCATGCCCTGCACCTGCCGCTGGCTGTCCATACGGGCGACGCGCGCGACGTGGCGGATGCGGTGGAGATTGGCGCGTCCTCAGTGGAGCATGGCTCATGGCGTGACGAAATTCCCGACCGGCTGCTGGATAGCATGGCGCAGCAGGGCGTCTATCTCGACCCAACACTGACAGTGGGCGAGGCTTACGCGCAATACTTCGCGGGCAAAGCCGACGTGTTGGGTAACTCGCTGGTGCAGCAGGTAGTGCCGGCGCGCATACTGAAAGGCACGCGCGACTTTTTGGCGTCGGGAAAAGGCTCGGACACCGCCAAGGCCGAGTTGTTCCAGAGGGCTCTCGAGCAGGCGCGATCGAACCTGCTGCGTGCGTGGAAGGCCGGGGTGCCTCTGGTGATGGGAAGCGATTCGGGCAACCCGCTGGTATTTCACGGCCCCTCGCTGCACCATGAACTGCAGCTCTGGGTGCAGGCCGGCATTCCGGTGGAGGTGGCGCTGCGCGCGGCTACGGTAAACGCCGCAAAGCTGCTGGGCGCTCAGAACCGAATCGGCGCCATCCGCAAGGGCCTGGAGGCCGATTTGCTGCTTGTGGACGGCAATCCGCTGCAGGATGTGTCGGCCACGGAGCGCATTTCCCTGGTGGTATTTAGAGGTGAGCGCATCCGCCGCGCGGGCCTGTTCGACCAGAAGTAGCTCTGCAGTGACTGCCGGATTTCTTCTGCTATGATCTGAGTACTTATGCGACGCATTTGGACGCTTGTCGGTGCTCCGCTCATTCTCTGCGCTCTCGGTTTCAGCCAAACTCCCAACTTCACTCCCTTGTCCGGGGAGCTTCCGAAGCTGGAGAAGTTTGACCCTTCCATGATCGACAAATCCAAGGATGCCTGCTCCGATTTCTATCAGTACACCTGCTCCAAATGGATTGCGGCCCATCCCATACCGCCCGATATGCCGGCCACCAGTGTGGCGCTCCCGTTACGTCTGTATAACCAAACCATCTTGCGCCAGGCGATGGAGAAGGCCGCGGCCGACAAGCAAGCCAGCGGGAGCGAGCGCCAGATTGGCGACTTCTGGCGGAGTTGCATGGATGAGAGCGGGCGAAAGGCCAATGGCAAGGCGTGGCTGCAACCTCATCTGAACACGATCGACTCGCTGAAATCCCGGAAAGACCTGGCCCGGGTGCTGGCCCATCTCCACCTGAATTTCCCTGCCGTTTGGGAAGGCGACGACAACGGAACCAAGGCCCCGCTCTTCGGCTTCGGTCCGATACAGGATTTCGAGAACGCGTCCAAGGTAGTGGCCGGATTCGACCAGGGCGGCATGTCGCTTCCCTCCATCGACTATTACACCGGCACCACCGGAAGGTTCCAGGAGTTGCGCGGCAAGTACGTGCAACACGTACGCAAGATGCTTGAGCTTGCGGGCGACCCTGCGGGCAAGGCGGAGGCCGAGGCCCAGACGGTGCTGGACATGGAAACCACACTGGCCAAGGCTTCCATGGATAATGTGAGCCGGCGCGACCCGCATAAAATCTACAATAAGCGCTTGCTCGAACAGATCAAGGCGACGGTCCCGGACTTCGACTGGGATGATTACCTGAAGCGCATGGCCGCTCCCAGTGTGCCGTTTTACATTGTGACTACGCCGGCGTTTCTCGATGCCATTGAGCAGCAGATCAAGACGCGTTCAGTCGAAGACTGGCGCACCTATCTGCGATGGTGGACCGTGAATCGGGCGGCCAACTATTTGGGCAGCGACTTCGAGCAGGCCAGGTTCGACTTTTTCGGAACTGCTCTTTCCGGCACGCCGCAGATGCTGCCGCTCTGGCGCCGCTGTGTCTCGTCGGCGGACCAATTGCTGGGGGAGGCGCTGGGACAGGCCTACGTGAATATCGCCTTTCCGCCTGAAAGCAAACAGCGGGCCAACCAACTGGTGAGTAAGATTCGCGAGACCCTGTCCGACGAGATCAGGCAGGTGGACTGGATGAGCGATCAGACCCGGAAACAGGCGCTCATCAAGCAGGACTCCACCTTGCAGAAGATCGGCTATCCCGATAAATGGCGCGATTACAGTTCGGTCAAGGTCGTACCTGCAAACTACCTGGCTAATATGAGCGCCGCCAATGCCTTCGAGGCGCACCGGCAGATCCAGAAGATCGGCAAACCGGTGGACCGGACCGAGTGGGATATGACTCCTCCGACTGTCAATGCATACGAAAATCCGCAGATGAACACCATCAACTTCCCGGCCGGCATACTGCAGCTTCCGCTCTTTAGCACCACGCAGGACGACGCTTCGAACCTGGGCGCAATCGGTATGGTGATCGGTCACGAAGCCATCCACGGATTCGACGATCAGGGCCGGAAGTTCGACGAGAAAGGCAACCTGCGAGACTGGTGGACTCCCGAGGATGCCAAACGCTATGACGAGAAGGACCGGTGCATCGTAAACCAGTACTCGCAGGAGATTCCCGAATACGGTGTAAAGCAGAATGGAGCGTTGACCGCCGGCGAAGACACCGCGGATAACGGCGGAATTCACCTTGCCATGATGGCCCTTGAGAGCACCTACAAAGCTGAGGGCAAGTCGCTCGACACGCCGGAGGCCGATGGGCTCACGGCGCGGCAGCGATTTTTTCTTTCGTCCGCGTTCAGCTGGTGTTCGGATGTGCGTCCGGAGGCGGCGCGCACCCAGGTGATTACGAATCCGCATTCGCTGCCGCGGTTCCGCGTGAACCGGCCGCTCTCGAACATGCCGGAATTTCGGCAGGCGTTCAGTTGCAAACAGGGTCAGCCAATGGTTCACGAGCCGGCGTGCCGGGTGTGGTAGAGCATGCCCGGCCTGCTCTACGTGGTGGCCACGCCCATCGGGAACCTGGAAGATATTACGTTTCGCGCGGTGCGCGTGCTGGGCGAGGCGGACCTGATTGCATGCGAGGATACCCGGCAGACGCGGAAGCTGCTGGATCATTATCACATCCAGAAGCCGACCATCAGCTACCACGACCATAACGAGGCGGAGCGCACGGAGGATCTGGCAGCGCGGCTGCGGGGCGGGGCTGTGATCGCACTGGTCTCGGACGCCGGGATGCCGCTGGTGTCGGACCCGGGATACCGGCTGGTGCGCGCGGCAATCGAAAGCGCGGTGGAAGTGCAGGTGATTCCAGGGGCATCGGCAACCATCACGGCACTGGCGGCTTCGGGGCTGCCTACGGATTCGTTTCGCTTCGGCGGCTTCCTGCCACACAAACCGGGGCAGCGCGCGAAGTTACTGGAGGAACTGGCGGAGGAACACGCGACGCTGATCTTTTACGAAGCACCGCATCGGATTCTGGATACGCTTGAGGCGATCGAAGGCGCGTTGGGGCCGCGGCCCGTAGTGGTGGCACGCGAGCTGACCAAGATTCACGAGGAGTTTCTGCGCGGCACGGCTGCGGAGATTCGGGCCCAACTGGAAGCCCGCGATTCCATCAAGGGTGAAATTACGCTGCTGATCGGGAAGGCGCTGGCGCCCGCTCCGGATGACACACCGCTGCCGGAAGCCGTCGAAATTCTGATCCGCGCGGGTACGCCGCGGATGGATGCGATCAAGCAGGTGGCGCGGCGGCGCGGGTTGTCCAAAAGAGAAGTTTACGAGCAGTTACTGCACGAGAAGTAGCGGCTGCCTACAGCGGCCGCGCCAGCTCCAGGTTGCGCTGTTTCAGCCACTGCAGTTTCGACTGATGTTCCTGATACAGGGTGGAGAAACCGGCCCAATAATAACCGAAGACAAATAGCGAAAGAAACGGAATCGAAAGAAAGTTGTAGGTCTCGATGGCGAAGCCCACCATTCCCAGGAAGTAGGTGCCAACCGCCAGTTCGAGGTACGGCAGCCAGCCGCTGCGAGGGCGGTACTTCTTGTTTTCCAATTTCATGGGGCGCTCGCCAATGGCGTATTTCGGCGTCCGCACAAATCCGGTCTCCACGTTCAGCAGCGCCTCCAGCACAGCGCGCGTGTTGATGATGGTAAGGCCCACGCCAACCGCCATCAGCATGGGCAGCTTGAAAATGGAGCGCTTCCAGTTCTTCGGGTAGAGCTCGCGCTGGGCCACCACATAAAACAGGGAGATGGACCAGAACGACGCAGCGATCAGCGGCAGATCGATGACCACCATGTGCCAGACGCCCATGTAAAAGCGCACGATCATCACCGGCAGCATCAGCGCCGAAACCACAATCATCAGTGGGTACGTGAGGTTCGGTGTCAGGTGCATGAAGGCCTCAACCTTCACGCGTTTGGATATGTCGGCCTTGAGAATTGCCGGCAACAGCTTCTTGGCCACCTGCGTCAGACCCTTGGCCCAGCGCGACTGCTGCACCTGGAAGCCGTGCATTTCCACGGGCAGTTCCGACGGGCAATCCAGGCCCGGCATGTAGACGAAACGCCAGCCTTTGAGTTGGGCGCGATAGCTGAGGTCGGAATCTTCGGTGAGGGTATCGTGCTGCCAGCCGCCCGCGTCGTCGATCATTTTCCTGCGGAGAATGCCGGCCGTGCCATTGAAATTGAAAAAGTATCCCGCGCGCGATCGCGCTCCGTGCTCCAGAATGAAATGGCCATCCAGCAGCATGGCCTCCACTTCGGTCAGGAAGTTATAGTCGCGGTTGAGATAGCTCCAGCGCGTCTGGACTACGCCCACCGTCGGATCGGTGAAGTGATGCACCGTACTGGTGAGGAAGTCGGCGGGAGGGCAGAAATCCGCGTCAAAAATCGCCACCAGTTCTCCGGTTGCCGTCAACAGACCTTCCTGTAGAGCGCCGGCCTTGAATCCATGGCGGTTGGAACGGTGGTGATATTCGATTGGGTGCCCCAGCGCCCGATAGCGCTCCACCAGCGCCCCGGCAAAGGGCGCGGTGTCGTCGGTGGAATCGTCCAGGACCTGAATTTGGAGCAATTCCGTCGGGTAGTCGATCTTTACCACTTCCTCAATCAGCCGCTCCACCACGTAGCGCTCGTTGAAAATCGGGAGCTGAACGGTCACCGGCGGAAGGCGATCATAGCGCTTGGGAGGCCCGGGGACGTTCTTCTTGTATTTGAAATAAGTGCGGATGATGTCGTACCGATGGAGCCCGTAAACCGACAGAATGACTAGAACCGTAAAGTAAGGAATCAATAGCGCCCAGTCAAACCAGGCCAATTGATGAATTCCGGCAAACGGATTATTGAGAAAACCCTGAATCAGGCGATCGGTAGCGGATCGCTGAATCAGGAACGCCAAGGGTGGACTCGGTAACATACGTAAGGAGGATCAGCCATCGGCTAATCAATATTAACAAATCTCATACTCTCCGTGGGAGTTACGTTGACGGCGTTAGGGGACGGCGTCAACTCTTGTATTCCGGAAAACCTTCCCGTCCCGCATTACAAAGAAGACCTTTTCCACCGCCCGGATGTCCTGCTCGGGGTTGCCTGGGCAGGCTATGACGTCAGCCAACTTGCCGGCTTCAAGCGTACCGGCGCGGTCCGCGATGCCCAGCAGGTCCGCATCGGCTGAGGTGCCGGCCTTGAGGGCGGCCACCGGTTTCATGCCCAAGTCCACCAGCAAGCGAAACTCTCCTGCGTTGCGGCCGTGGGGATAGACTGCGGCGTCGGTGCCTATCCCGATCTTGATGCCGCGGGCGATGGCCTTACGCACCGTTGCGTTGAGAGATGCTATCGCCTGGCGCGCCTTCTTTTCGATCGGCGGGGGTAGGAAGCCGTCGCTCATCATCTCCTTCAAGCCCTCCGCAGCCATAAGGGTCGGAATGAAATAGGTGCCCCGGGCCTGCATCATATCCAGGGCTTCGTCGTCCAGGAAGCTGCCGTGTTCAATGGAATCGATGCCGGCGCGGATGGCGCGCTTCGCTCCGGTGGCTCCATGAGCGTGGGCAGCGGTTTTGCGGCGGAGCGTGTGAGCTTCGTCCACCAGCGCGTCCAGTTCGGCCTGCGTCAACTGGGGCGTATCCACATCATCGGCCAGCGACAGCACGCCGCCGGTGGCGCACGTCTTGATCACGTCGGCGCCATGCTTGATGTTGAAACGGACCGCCGCGCGCGCTTGGTCAGGGCCGTTGATGACGCCGTCCGTGATGCCGGTTTCGCGGCCGAAAAGAAGCGGCGCGAAGCCCGCTGAAGGATCGCAGTGGCCGCCGGTCGAGCCCAGCGCGTGCACGGAAACCAACATGCGAGGGCCGGGGATTTTGCCGTCGTTGATGGCGTTGCGCAAGCCGACATCTATGTAGTCCTGCGACCCTAAATCGCGAACGGTGGTGAAGCCGGCCATGAGAGTCTTGCGCGCATTCTCCGCGGCATCAAGCGCGCGTTCCGCAACAGTCTTCTTGAGAAGCGCCGACTCAGAGACTCGATAGTCGCGCTCAAACGGGTCCGAGAGGTGCGTGTGCGCATCCATGAAGCCGGGCAGCAGCGTGGCATCGCCGAGATCGATGGTAACGGCCCCGGTTGGGATGGCCGCGCCTGCTCCTACGGCTGTGATCTTACCGCCGCTCACCACCACCAGGCCCGGGGATACGACGTGATCTGACTTGCCGTCAAATATGCGCGCGGCTTTGATCACGGTAACCTGATCGGCCGCGGCAAGAGCCAGCGGCAAGGCCAGGAGCGCGACAAGAAGTCTGTTCATAGGTGTTATCTTAGCTCCCGCTCGGAAGTTCGGCGAGATGCCGCCAGACCGCTTGCTGACGCGCGCGGCTCCGATCAGAGCCACGACCGTTAGGGAGTGTCAGGCCCGGGGTTCGTTAGCTCCCGTTCGGCCGCCGGAATCACGAAACGCAGCGCCGTGTGGGTGGATGAGAAGCGGGCGACCTTCGTGTCCTTCAAACCCGCCGCCCGTCCCGCTTGCAGCACTTCGATCTCGCGAATTGCCGGAACGCCTTTCGGATACACCACCCAAAGGGCGCCACTGGGCTTCAGCCACACCTTGAGTTTGGCGACGCGGCTCAGGTCGCGAGCAGCAGCGGCGGCGAAAAACACGAGGTCGGCCTTCGCCCTGCCTTTAATCGGATCAATCGCGCAACCGCTAAGTTCGTCCAGAAAGTCCTGCTCAAAGTCCCCCACCAGGCGAACCGCGACTCCGGCCTTCACACCCAGCTTGCCGATCCGCGATGGCGGATGCAGTATCTTGTCCGCCCATTTTTCGGCCGCCCTTCCCAGTTCCAGCGCCGCGGGGCCGCCGGGAAACTCCAACTTCAAGAGGCCGTCTGCCGCTTGAACGGCAGTGAGATCTTTCAGCGGCACCTTGAGCCGGGGCGTTTTGAGACCGCCTTGGCTGCGGAAGTGAAGATAGTCGGTTTCGAGATGTGCTTTTCCTGTTAGGGTGCGCTTCTGGTATCGCAGCGTGCACTCCAGTTCCTGTCCCATGCTTAGTTCTCGATGCTGACAAATTCGCCCAGCTTGATGCCGAGATCGCGGAGATAGCCTTCTATACTGGCGGTATAGCCGAAGAAAAATCGCGCCATAAAGCGGAAGATCACGTTGTAGATTTCACCATCTTCATGGATGCGCACTTCGGAGCCATTGGTCGCAGGCGAGATCTCGAACGTCCAGGTGCCACCGAAGGGCAGCCCCTGGCCGGCGATGCGAAGCACGCGTCGCGACGGTGGTTTGCTTTCCACCAACTCATACGTGATCTTCTGGCCGTGGCTGTCCTGCTCCCACCATTGGGGGCGGCCGTCTTTCTCGGGCAGCGCACCCCAGGCCTTAAGATCGCGCCGCCAATCCGGCGGGCCGATCAGCACTCCATAAATGGCTGCCGGTGGCGACTGGTATCGGGCCTTGCGCGTGGCGTGATGGTCGCGTGGAAGCATAGCCCCTACCAGCGCCGCCAGCGCCACCAAGATTACAACCGCGCCGCCAATCAGCCAGATCCACTTCATATGAACCAGATCCACTTCATGCTGCACCTCGCTTCAAAATACGGCTTAGGTCGCCGGCGGCGATCATTTTCCCGGACGCCTCCGCCAGCAGTTCCAGACCACGCAGCGCCTGCCGCCGCTTGCGTTCGTCCAGGTGATTGAGCACGGCCTGCACCAACTCCGGCTCCAACACCTTCTGCTGGCGTTTGATCCGCACGCCCGCCGCGGTAAGCCGCAGGTCCACCCGGCGGCGGTCCTGGGTACTGCGCTCCCGCCGCACGTAGCTTCCGCGTTCCAGGCGGTCGACGGTAAGCGACATGGTGGAGGCCGTGACCCCCATATGGCGCGCCAGGTCGAACAACGGCGTGCCTTCAACGTCATCCAGGTGGTCCAGAACGCTGGCCTGATGGGCGCTCAACACGGCCTGCGTCTGCTGATCGCGCACATGGCGGCGGTGGCACGCGAAGTAAATCTGCGGGTAGCAGCGCAGGATGGTTTCGACCTCAGCTTGGGCCATGCGAAGGAATTATACGGCAAAGTAATTTGGTTAGTCAAATCAAAGTTAAATGTGGACTGAACGAGGTTCTTTTCTTCAACGATCCTTCTGTGGCATAATGGTACAGGAAATGGGTTGACCCATCAGAAATACCATTATGCCTACTCAACTATCAATCGATAAAGCTGGACGCGTCGTCATTCCGAAGCCTCTGAGGGAATCGCTCCACTTAGGCCCCGGCGACGCACTGGAACTGGAAACAGAGGGTGAAACCATTACCTTGCGCCCTGTGCGGTCCGCCCCTCCTTTGCAAAAAGAACGCGGCATTTGGGTTTACCGGACTGGCGCCCCTCTATCCGCTGCTGCTACCGACGAAACCCTGCGGTCTATTCGTGAGGAGCGGGACCGGCGGAATCTCGGGGACGATGACCGGTGAAAGCTTTCTTCGACACTTCGGTCCTGGTGGCAACATTTTACGGTGACCATCAGCATCACGAAGCCAGCATCGAACGGTTCCTGAGCTTTCGCCGGTCTGAGGCCAGTTGCGCAGCCCATAGTCTCGCCGAAGTATACTCCGTCGTCACCCGAATGCCCGGCAAAGCGCGGGTCAGTGGCGATCAGGCAATGTTGTTTCTGACAACCATTAAAGAACGGCTGACCGTGATATCGCTCGACGAAGAGGAGTACTTCAGCGCCATCGAAGAGGCTTCTGCGCTGGCTGTGACGGGCGGTGTCATTTACGATGCGCTCCTGGCGCAGTGCGCCCTGAAGGCCCGGGCACAGACTATTTACACCTGGAATGTGAAACACTTCCAGCGTCTTGGCCCGTCGGTCGCTTCCCGCCTGAAAATTCCGTAGCGAAATTCCCGGGTCTTACTCCTCGTCGTGCTGCGCCGAAAGCCGGGTCACCACAGACAAATCCTCCAGCGTTGTCACATCGCCCGTCACCGAGTTAGACGTCACAATCTCACGCAACAGCCGCCGCATGATCTTGCCGCTGCGCGTTTTCGGCAGCGCGTCGGTGAACCGGATCTGCTCCGGCTTGGCGAAGCTGCCGATCTCGTGCGCCACCCACTTGCGCAGCTCCTCCGCCAGTTCTTCGTGGTTCCACTCGCCCTTCTTCAACGTTACGAAACATGCCACAGACTGCCCCGTGATCTCATGCGGCTTGCCCACCACCGCGGCCTCCGCCACCGCGGGGTGCCGCACCAGCGCCGACTCCAACTCCATCGTGCTCAGCCGGTGTCCGCTCACGTTCATCACATCGTCCACGCGGCCCAGAATCCAGAAGTAGCCGTCCTCGTCGCGGCGCGCGGCGTCACCGGCCAAATACACGCCGGGAATGCGCTCCCAGTATTGCTGCTTGTAGCGCTCGGGCTCATGCCACAGCGTGCGCGCCATGCCGGGCCACGGGCGCTGGATAATCAGGAAGCCTTCCTGGTTGGCAGCCACGGGCTTACCGTGCAGGTCCACCACGTCCGCCAGAACTCCCGGCATGGGCAGCGTCCCCGAACCGGGCTTCAGCGGCACGGCGCCGGGCATCGGGGCGATCATGATGCCGCCGGTCTCGGTCTGCCACCAGGTATCCACAATCGGACAGCGATCCTTGCCGATCATTTTGTGATACCACTCCCACGCCGCGGGATTGATCGGCTCCCCTACCGAACCCAGCAGCCGCAGGCTCGACATATCGTGACCTTGGGGCCACTGGTCGCCCTGTTTGATGAACGCGCGGATGGCGGTGGGCGACGTGTAGAAGATGTTGACCCGGTACTTTTCGATGATCCGCCAGAAGCGGTCGGGCTGCGGAAAATCCGGCGCGCCTTCGTACATCACGGTGGTGGCGCCCGCCGAAAGCGGCCCGTAGACGATGTAGCTGTGGCCGGTAACCCAACCGATATCGGCGGTGCACCAGTAGGTGTCCTCATCGCGCAGATCGAAGACCCATTTCATGGTCATGTGGGCCTGCAACAGATAACCGGCGGTGGTGTGGACAATGCCCTTCGGCTTGCCGGTGGTGCCGGAGGTGTAGAGCACGTACAGCGGATGCTCGCTTCGAGAGCGGCTCGGCAGGGCAAATTTCCGCGGCGCCTTCATCGAGCGTGTGCCACCAATGGTCGCGGCCATCCTTCATGGGAATGGCTCCGCCGGTCCGCTTGAGCACGATCACGTCGCGCACGGTGGGGCAATCCGTGAGAGATTCGTCCACCGCGTCCTTGAGCCGCACTTCCTTGCCGCGCCGCCATGCGCCATCCTGCGTGATCACAACCTGCGCTTCCAGATCCTGAATGCGCGCTTTCAACGCCTCGGCCGAAAAGCCGCCGAAGACCACCGAGTGGATGATGCCCAGGCGCGCGCAAGCCAGCAGCGCCACCGGCAGCTCCGGCACCATTCCCATGTAGATGATGGCGCGGTCGCCGGCTTTCAGTCCGCGGCTCTTGAGCACGTTGGCGAAACGGCAGACCAGGCGGTGCAGTTCCTGATACGAAATCATCCGCTGATCGCCGGGCTCGCCTTCCCACAGAATGGCCACTTTGTTCTTGCGATGGGTAGTCAGGTGCCGGTCGATGCAGTTGTAGGCGACGTTGGTCTTGCCGCCCTCGAACCACTTGGCGAACGGCGGGTTCCACTCAAGCACGTGCGTCCATTTCTCGAACCAGTGCAGTTCCTTTTCGGCCAATTCCCCCCAGAATTCCTCGGGTTTGTCGGCGGCCCGCTGGTACAATTCGCGGTAGCCCTCCATTCCTTTTACGCGAGCGTGTTTGACGAACTCCGGACTGGGTGGATAGACGTTGGGATTGGCCATAGCTCGAATCTTATCAGAACGCGATTACGGCCCGTCCTGCAATTTCCCCGCGCTTCATGCTCTGAAGAATCTCCGGCGTCCGGCCCAGCTCATACGTCTGCACATGTGCGCGGATCACGCCGCCCAGTGCCAGTTCGAAAACCGACGCCAGGTCCTGGCGCGTCCCCAGGTAACTGCCGCGCACCGTGACGCCCTTCAACACCGTGTCCACCAGCGGCAATTCGTAAGTGGTCGCCGCCAGGCCCACCAGCACCAGCGTTCCATTCCGGCGCAGCGCGCGAAAGGCCTGCTGGATCGCGGCCGGCGAAGCGGTCAGAACGATGGCCGCATCCACTCCTCCCAATGCCTTCTGCAGCGTGCGGCCGGCATCCTCGGCGCGCGCGGTGATCTCCGCTCCCCCGGCTCGCGCCTGCTCCAGTTTCTGGTCCGACACGTCCACCGCCGCTACGCGCAAGCCCTGGTGCCGTGCGATCTGCAGCGCCAGGTGGCCCAGCCCGCCATAGCCGAACAGCGCTACACTCTGGCCGGGTACCAACGCCGATTCGCGCAGCGCGCCGAATGCCGTCCAACCGGCGCAGCAGAGGGGCGCGGCTTCGGCCGCCGGCAACGGCACCGGCACCCGCACCAGCGCAACGCTGGGAACTATGGCGAACTCCGACAACGCGCCATGCAGCGTGTATCCGAAGTTCGTCTGCTTCGGGCAGAAGCGTTCGCGCCCCGCGGCGCACCAATCGCAAGCGCCGCAAGTGGTGCCCAGAAACGTGACCCCTGCCCGGTCGCCAGCCGCCCACGCAGTCACACCCGCGCCCACAGCCTCCACTCGCCCGATTCCTTCATGCCCCAGCGTGAGCGGCGCCAGCGGCAGCTTTTCCAATCCCGCTACAAACAGGTCGGAGTGGCAGACACCACAAGCCTCCATGCGCAGCAGCACTTCCCCGGGGCCGGGTTCGCCCAGGTAGACCGTCTCCACTGCCACCGCGCCTCGCGCCTGCTGCAGGACTACGGCTTGGGTGCGCGTGGAATGCATGGCCTTATCGCAAGCTCCGGCAATAGTAATTGAATTCTCTCTCGCGCCCGATGGTGGTGTTCGCGCCGTGCCCCGGAATCACCACCGTCTCATCCGGCAGCGGCATCAGCTTGTCCTGGATGGACCGCAGAATCTGCTGTCCGTCGCCGCCCGGCAGATCGGTGCGTCCAATGCTGTCGCGAAACAGCGTATCGCCCGCCACCAGTTTCCCCTCCGCCGGCATCCACAAGCTGATGCTTCCCTGCGTATGCCCCGGCGTATGCAGCACCTGAACCTCGGTGGCCCCTACCAGCAACTTGTCGCCATCCTTCGCGGGTACGTCAATCTCCACGGCCTCAGGCGTGGCCGTCCCCAGCCACCCGGCCTGCACCGGCATCATCTTCTGCAGTTCGGTATCGTTCAGGTTCATGTAGACGGGCGCACCGGTGGCCTGTTTCAGCTTTTGCGCCCCGCCGATGTGGTCGATGTGGGCGTGCGTGATCACGATAGCCTTAACGGTCAGGCCGTGTTTCGCCACCACCCGCAGCACGCTGTCAATCTCGTCTCCCGGATCCACCACCATCGCTTCGCGGCTCTGTTCGTCGCCGAATACGGAGCAGTTGCAGCGCAGCATTCCCACCGGCAGTATCTCGTGGATCATACGCCGATTGTATACTCAACCTTATGCCTCCCGACATTCTCACCGTAATCATGCGCTGGCTGCACCTCTCCTCCATGGCAACTTTGCTCGGCGGCATATTGTACTGGCGTCTGGTTTTGACGCCCGCCAGCGAAGCACTGTCACCCGAAACGCGCCAGGCCCTGGGGGACAAGGCCGCATCCATTTTCAGCCCGATCGTTTTCGCTTCCATCGCCGGGTTGCTCATCTCGGGCATCTTCAAGTACCTGACCAGCCCCGGCCATCAACCCATTTACCACATGATCTTCGGAATCAAAATGCTGCTGGCGCTGCACGTGTTCGCCGTCGCCATTTTGATCGCCCGCCCCGGCAACCCGCGCCGCACCCGCATGCTTACAGGCACTATGATCTCGGGACTGGTGATCGTGTTACTTTCGGCCTGGCTGCGCCATATATTTTAAAGCGCCGCACATCTTCTAGACTGAAAGCATGACCAAGGGTTATGAAGCGTTGCGCCACGGTGCGGCATGGATGGATCTCTCCGCGCGCGGCCGCATTATCGCACGCGGCCGCGACCGTGCGCGGCTGCTGCACAACATTTCGAGCAATGAAGTGAAGAAGATGACCCCGGGGATGGGCAACTACGCTTTCCTGCTTAGCCCGCAGGGGCGCATCCAGGCCGATATCCAACTCTTCTGCCTGCCCGATCACTTCCTGATCGATACCGAACCCGAGTTGCGCGAGAAAGTCCAACAGCACATCAAGCGCTACATCATCGCCGACCAGGTGGAACTGGAAGACGTCACCGCCGCCACCGCTGCGATCGCCGTGGAAGGCCCCGGCGCCGGGCAAATTCAGTTGGCCGCCGGCAGCCACAGCATCGCGCCCTTCAGCCTGACCGGCCAGCCCGGCTACCGGATTTACTGTTCTTCCGAAGAGCAAGCCCGGCATCATCAGTCAACTCGAATCCGCTGGCGCAATGCCCGCCACCCCCGAAGACGCGCGCGCAGTGCGTATCGAAAACGGCAAGCCGCGCTACGGCGAGGACATTCGCGAAACGTCCCTGGTGCAGGAAACCCAGCAGATGCACGCCGTAAGTTTCAACAAGGGCTGCTACATCGGCCAGGAAATAGTAGAGCGCGTGCGCGCCCAAGGCCATGTCAACAAGAAGTTAGTCAGAATTGAAATGAACGCCGCGGATCCAATCGCGGCAGGCACGAAGCTGACCGCCGCCGGAGCCGAAGTGGGCGAAGTCACGTCTTCCGTCACCTCTCCGCAATCCGGAAAACTAATCGTGCTGGCCGTCGTGCGAACGCAATTTGCAGAACCCGGAATGCAACTCGATTCCGGCAAAGTCTTCTAGTCTAGTGCCTGTCAGAACGTGGGCGGTTTCCCCATCAGAGCCGCGACCGTAAGGGAGCGGTGTTCCGTTCAGCCTCGTAGAGTCAGCCTTCACAGTCTCCGCGTTCTCAACGTCTTGCATGCTTCTCAGCGCCGTCCTCAGCGTGTCCGCGCCTCTGCGGTAAAGCACTCACTACCTCCGGCGCAACTTCTCCAGTAAATCCGCCGGGATCCGCAGATTTCCGCGGCATCCCGTGCCCAGCATCACGCCCGGCTTCACGGCCCCGTGAAAATCCGAGCCCCCCGTGACCATCAATCCGTATCGGGTCGCCAGGCCCAGGTACTGCTCCGTGTGCGCGGCGTCGTGGTCGCTGTGATATGCCTCTATGGCGTTCAGGCCGCTATCGCAAAGCTCCGGCATCAACGCCGGCACATCGCCTTTCACGCGCACCGGGTGCGCCAGCGATGCGATCCCGCCTGCCTTCCGGATATTCGCGACGCCCTCTGCGAACAGCGGCTCGCGGCGGTATACATAGCCCGTCGCCGATTCGTCCAGGTAATCGTCAAACGCCTGGCGGAGATTCGCTACGTACCCCTTCTGGACCATGATTTGCGCGAAATGCGGCCGGCCGGTCATTCCGCGCCCGCGCGCCTCGGCTTCTTCCAACGTGATGTCGAAGCCCAACTCTCGCAGCCGTGCCACCAGCCGGATGTTGCGCTCGCGCCTCGCCGCTTGCAGATCCAGCACCCAGGTCCGGAAATCGGCCAGGCCACTATTCTCAAGGAAATATCCCAGCAGGTGCACCGAATGGCCGTGCAGCTTGGTGGAAAGCTCTATCCCGCACACCAGCTCCACGCCCGCCCCAGAGGCAAATGGCACAGCCTGGTCGTAGCCCTTAAAGGTATCGTGGTCGGTAATGCCGAGCGTCTTCACGCCGCAGCGGACCGCTTCCTCAATCAGCTCAGCGGGCGAACAAGTGCCGTCCGATTCGTTAGTGTGCGAGTGCAGATCGATCAAAGGAGACCAAACCTAAACGTTCCAGTGTAGCCCAGATTATCTCCAGGCTTTCTTCAGGTGTCTCCCTTGAAGAGTTCACGGTCACCTCTGGGTGGAGCGGCGGTTCGTAAGGATCGGAAACGCCGGTGAAGTGCGGGATTTCGCCAGCCAGCGCTTTCTTGTATAGCCCCTTCACGTCGCGCTCAGCCAGCACTTGCACCGGGCACTCCACGTAGACCTCGACGAAGTTTGGAATCCGCGCGCGCACTTCCTCGCGCACCGCGCGATAGGGCGAAATCGCCGCCGCAATCGCAATTACACCGTGGCGCGACAGCAACTCGCAGACGAAGCCGATGCGCCGGATATTATGGTCGCGGTCTTCCTTGCTGAAGCCGAGGCCTTTCGAAAGATAGGTGCGGACCACGTCGCCATCCAACACTTCCACTTCCGCGTTCAACTGCCGCAGGCGTTGCTCCAGCAGTCCGGAAATTGTGCTCTTGCCGGCGCCCGAAAGTCCCGTGAACCAGAGCGTGAACCCCTTATGCATTGCGGGTTACCGACCCGTCCGCCGCAAAATGAATGCCGCATTCCTTCTTGGCATCTTCTTCCCACCACCAGCGCCCCGCCCGTTCGTGCTCCTCCGGGCCCACGGCGCGGGTGCACGGCTGGCACCCGATACTGGTGTAGCCGCGTGCGTAAAGGGGATGCACCGGGACATCGTTTTCGCGGAGGTATTGCTCCACCTGCTCTGAACTCCAATCCGCCAGCGGGTTGATCTTGATTCGGCCATCCGCCTCCTCCACTTTGGGAACGTCGGCGCGCGAAGCCGTCTGCGAGCGTCGCAGTCCCGTGGCCCAGGCTCGCAACGTGCGCAGTTTGCGCGCCAGCGGGCGAACCTTGCGAACGTCGCAGCATAACAGCCGGGCTTGCGGGCTGCTGTAAAAAAGATTGGGCCCGTGCCCGGTGACCATCCGCTCCACTTCCTCGCGCGCCGGAAAGACCATTTCAAAGTCGATCCCGTATCGCTTTCGAACCGTCTCGATCATCTGATAAGTTTCGTCCGGCAGGCGGCCAGTGTCCAGCGTGAACACACGCACCTGCCCGGGCGCGATTCGCGACGCCATGTCCAGGATCGCCATCCCCTCTTTTTGCAAGCTGGAAGCAATAGCGAACGAGCCGCCATAGGTTTCGATTGCCCAAGAGAGTATTTCGGAAGCCGAAGCGGCCTCGAACTTCGAGAAATCAGTCAATCTCTATCAAGATTAAGGTCGATGACAGTTCTATGTCAAACGCGTGGCCGCCTATCGACGCGGAAACTCCGCCAGCTCCCGCCGCAATACCTCGAGATCCAGCTCTTCCGCCATCGAAAGGTCCAGCACCTTCACCGCCATCCCTTCCCGCAATTCCTGCAGACGCAATTGCCGCCCATTGGCAAACTGGACAGCATCGCGATAGCTGTTTACGGCCGCCGAGATTTGCGTAAAAGTCACATCTTCCACGTGCCCTACACCCAGCTCATTCTGCAGCCGGGTTGGGATGTCCTGCAGTCGCAGCCGTGCCCCTGGCGGGATACAGACCGCGGGCACGGGAGCCAGTTTAGGAGGGTTGAAAAACTCCTTCAGATTCGTCCAGACGGTTTTGTTCGCCTTCGGTGTGCAGATCGCCTGCTTTACATCGGCGGGTGAAGCCAGCCCGAGAGATCCGGTTGGGAAGCGGTAAGCTACCAGTTCCTCCCCCTCATGAGCCAGCCGGTTAGGTACAGCCATTAAAGAGTAGTCGCACATTGGATCGGTGGTCCCCCTCTATTCTGAGTTTCGGTTTGACGGTTCGGAATGACAAGACTTTTGTGGGGCGGAACGGTCCTATTCTTAACCTTGTTACCGTAATTTCCAGCACAGATCCGTCACGGGTGATCGCATGCGAATGGAGCCGAGCCGCCTGTTAAGATGTGAGGAGTGGATTTTGAGGTCACCCCTGAAGCTTCGGTCGAGCTGACCCCCGGATCGCATCCGGCCTGGCGGCGCGTGCAGCTCGCGCGCCACCCCAAGCGGCCCCACTCGCTCGATTATATCGGCCTCCTCTTCACTGATTTCCAGGAGATTCATGGGGACCGCTGTTTCGGTGACGACCCTGCCATTGTCACCGGCCTGGCTCAGTTTGAGGGCCGCCCCGTGATGGTGGTGGCCGAGCAAAAGGGCCGCGACACCAAGCAGAAGCTTTACCGCAATTTCGGCATGCCCAAGCCCGAAGGCTACCGCAAGGCGCTTCGCGCGATGCAGCTGGCCGCCAAATTCGGCCGCCCCGTGATCACGTTTCTGGATACCCCGGGCGCTTACCCCGGCATCGACGCCGAAGAGCGCGGCCAGGCCGAGGCCATCGCCCGCAATCTGCGCGAAATGTCGCGCCTCCCGGTCCCCGTTTTGGTGGTCTGCATCGGCGAAGGCGGTTCAGGCGGCGCGCTGGCCCTTGGTGTGGGCAACACCGTTCTCATGATGGAGAACGCCGTCTACAGCGTGATCTCTCCGGAAAGCTGCGCGGCCATCATCTATCGCGATTCCGGAAAGGCCGAACAGGCAGCGGCCGCTCTCCGCCTCACTGCTGAAGACCTCACCGCCCTCGGCCTGATCGATGGCATTATCCCCGAACCCGTCGGGGGAGCCAATGAGGACCCGGCAGCCGCAGCCGAAAGCCTGCGCGTGCATCTCCACGACCATCTGGCCGCGTTGTGCACCATGGATGCCCGCTTCTTGGTGGAGCACCGTTGTGCCAAGTTTCGCAAAATGGGAAACTTCTTCGCATGAAGAAGACGGTCTGGCTGGCCATTGCCTTCGTAGTCCTGGTGGTTGGCTTCGTGGTGGTTTCCACTTTTCAGGGCAAACGCGTCCGTTGCCGTGTGTGCATCGCCTTCAACGGCCGCCGCGACTGCCGCACCGCCTCGGCCGCCAACCGGATGGAAGCCCAGCGCACGGCCACCGACAACGCCTGCGCCCAACTGTCCAGCGGCGTCACCGAAACCGGCCAGTGCGAGAACACTCCGCCCGAATCCGTCACCTGGTTGGACTAGATCGGCTTGGACTAAATCGTTGGACTAGATCGCCGAAACTAATTTGCCGGTCTGATTGACTAATAACCAGCCATTTCCGCCGTCTTCCTGTTAGGGTATCCTTCGTCCACCTTGGTATGTCACAGGACATTAACATGCTGCCGGGGTGTAAAATAATTGCTGAACTCCTGGCACAGTTTTTGCGTCTAAGCGGTTGATAAGGAAAAAGGGAGATTTTTGTCGTGAAGCGCAAGTGGAAGATATTGATTGGCGTCGTGGCACTGCTGGCAGCCGGGATTGGCGTGTACGCGAGCACCGTCTATAGCAAGCGGGGCGTGATTACGGTCCAGACCGGAACCGTGGTCAAGCAGGATCTCACCAGCCTGGTGACCGCGTCGGGCGAAATCAAGCCGAAGAATTACATCAACATAGGCGCTAATGCCCAAGGGCAGCTCACTAAAATCCTGGTCAAGGAAGGCGACACCGTCCGCAAGGGACAGTTGCTGGCGACGCTCGAAAATATCCAGCCGACCGCCGACGTGGACATGCAAAAGGCAGTCATCAACTCCTCTGAGGCCGATTCCGCCGCTTCTGAGGCCGGCGTCGTGGCGGCCGACGAGAACCTCCACACTATGGAAGCGGGCATCGAAAAGGACAAGGCCGACCTGGAACGTATGAAGGCTGATTTTGAGCGCAGCCAGTTACTTTTCACCGAACACCTTCTGGCCAAACAGGATTTCGAGATGAAGAAGTACACCTATCAGGCGCAGGTCGCCACGGTGCATGAGTCCGAGATGCGCCTGGTGCAGGCCCGGGCCCAGCGGGAGCAGACCGCGGCCCAGCTGGCCTCGGCCCAGAAGCGCATCGCCCAAAACCGGGCCGGCCTGGTCCGTTACAACGATCTTCTCGAGAAGCACAACGCCTACGCTCCGCTGGCTGGCGTGGTCACCAACCTGCCTGTGCGGGAGGGCGAAACCGTGGTCCCCGGCATCCAGAACTCGGCCGCCAGCACCATCATGACGATCGCGGATATGTCGCTGATCACCGCCGAAGTCAAAGTGGATGAGACGGATATCGTCAACGTAAAGCTCGACCAGGTGGCCGACATCACGATCGACGCCATCCCCAACAAGACGTTCAAAGGCCACGTTACCGAGATTGGAAACACTGCGATTCTGCGCTCCACTGGCCTCGCCGCCTCTCAAAGCGCCATTTCGAGCCAGGAAGCAAAGGATTTCAAGGTGGTGGTCGCCCTGGACAATCCTCCCGACGAAATTCGTCCCGGACTTTCCTGCACCGCGAAGATCACCACAGCCATCCGGAAGAATGTTCTTACGATACCGATTCAAGCGCTCACCGTCCGTCAGAAGGGCCAGTTAGAGCCCAAACCGAAAGCGGGCTCTGCGCCGCCGCCGGCTACCAAGCCGGATCCCGTGGCAGAGAAGGCGAAGAAAGAAGAGATTCAGGGCGTGTTCATCGTCGCCAACGGAAAGGCCACCTTCAAGAAAGTCGAAACCGGCATAACCGGCGCCACAGATATTGAGGTGCTTAGCGGCCTCAATGACGGCGACACGATCATTACCGGCACTTACCAGGTGATCCGCACGATTCTGAACGACGCCCAGGTCAAGATAGATAATAAGGCCCCGGTTGTAGCAGCGAAAACCTAGATGTAGAAACGAGAATCATTCATGGCAGCGGTTGCAGAAAAAGACGAACTCATCCAGCGCGGCGAACAACTCAAGCGGGACGGCATTGTCATCCGCACTTACGATCTCTGGAAGACCTATATCATGGGCGACCAGGAGATCCACGCCGTTTCCGGAGTGGATATCGAGATTAAGCGCGGGGAGTATGTCGCGATCATGGGTCCGTCAGGCTCGGGCAAGTCCACTCTGATGAATCTGATCGGCTGTCTTGACACCCCGACCAAGGGACAGTATTTTATCAACGGAAACCAGGTCAGCGAGATGAGCGACGATGAACTGGCCCGTATCCGCAACAAGGAAATCGGCTTCGTCTTTCAGACCTTCAACCTGCTGCCGCGCGCCACATCCTTGCACAACGTGGAACTGCCGCTGATTTATTCCGGGATGCCCTCAGCCCAGCGCCTGGAGAGGGCCAAACTGGCCATGAAGCAGGTGGACCTGGAACAGCGCATGCACCACAAGCCTAATGAGCTCTCCGGCGGTCAACGCCAGCGCGTGGCCGTGGCGCGCGCCCTGGTGAACAACCCCTCCATCCTGCTGGCCGACGAACCCACCGGCAATCTGGACACCGCCACCGGCAACGAAATCATGGCGCTTTTCGAACGCCTCTACCAGCAGGGCAACACCATCGTCCTGGTCACCCACGAACACGACATCGCCCTGCATGCGCACCGCGTGATCCACGTTCGCGACGGCAAAGTCGAAAAAGACGAACGCATCAAGTAAGGCCGGTGGTCTTGCCCGCCGGTGACGTTTCAGGGAGTCTCGCTTAATTAATTACCTTCGCGATCAAGACTAGAAACAGCGCCTTCTCGGGCCCGTCCATGCTGCTGCGCCCCACTACCAGCCGTTGCCCCTCCTTCACATCCAGCACGTCCGCCGAGATGCCTGAGTCTATATAGGTTGTCTTGCCTGCCCCGTCCGTCAGGGGATTCCTCAGCCCCGCGTGAAACCCGTCCAGCCGAATCATGGATCCATCTGCGTCCAGGCTAGCCGACCGCACCCTGAAGTCGGTCATTCGCGTACCATACTGCCCAATGGTTTCCGCCCCGACGCCTGACCGCGTCCGCAGCGACAACACATCCAAGCAGTCGCATAATTCTTAAACGGAAACGCGTTCTTGAGCTGGGCCACCGTACTCTGCAAGTCTTGGGGAATCGGGTTGCCGAACGCGTTAGCCTGGTCGCTTCCCGCCACGAAATAGACTGTCAGTTCGATGTTCTTCTGCGCCGCCGACGGCACGTCCAGTTGCTTGATAGCTTCCTCGGCCGAGGCTACGCGGGCCTTGGTGCCGCTGAGGCTGAGCACCTTGAGCTGGTTATCCATCTCAACCGAGTCCAAGCCCCAGACCCGCAGCAGCCTGACAACGCTTTGCGGGTCCGCGTACTTCAGAGTTACCAGCTTTTGCACTTTCTCCTGCGGCGACGAATTGATCCTGCGCTATTACAGGGGACACCAGCAGCAGCGCCAATAACAACAATCGTTTCATTTCCAGTTCTCCTTAGTCTGCAATCCAATAAATGATCACATTCGGGTCATCCGTAACCAGCCTGACCATCAGCGGCTGGCGGGGCATGTTCCCAATCTGTCGCCGGCCCAGCCACCCGCGGCCTGCTGGCGTCGATCTCTTGCCTGCCCTGACCGCAAAGCCAGCACAGGAGGCGCCGGAGCCGGGGGAATTACGGCGACTACCCGCGGTGGCAGAGTCTTCAACTGCCGCGCCGGCCACGCCAGCACCAGTATCACCGCGACAATCGCCGCCAACCCGACCGGTATCCATCTCAACCAGGCGCCACGCCACGCCCTACCGGCCGACGGCTCAGCCTCCAGGCCGGCCATCACCCTTGCGCGCACGGCCGTATAGGCCCCTGACGCCAAGGCTTCCGAATGCGCTCCCTGCAGAAGCTTGAGGCTCTCCTTCATGCCAGACCAGAACGCCTGGCAGTCCGCGCATTCCGCCAAATGTTTTTCAACTTGGGCGGCTTCGGCTGCGTTGGCCGCAGCCAAATCCCCGCCCACGTGCAGGGCAATCCGTTCTTCCCAATCCTTGCAATGCATATTGGCTCCTGATTAGCGGCTCTTGAAATAACTCTCCACAAAGCCTCGAACTTTCACCCGGGCCTTCGAGATCTGCGACCGCACGGTCGCCTGGCTCGACCCCAGCACGCGCGCCACCTCCTCCGTCGAAAGCCCCTCCAGGTCGCGCAGCACCAGCGCGGCCCTTTCCCTTTCCGGCAGCATCCGCAAGCTCATTTCCAGCACGCGCCGCCTTTCCGCCTCGGTCGCCGCCTGCTGCGGATCCGTCCCGCCGGCCGGCAAACCCTCGGCGAACTCCGGCGGGCGCCTGGGGCCGCTTGCGCCGCTGCAGATCGTGACAGGCGTTCACCGTCACCCGGTAAAGCCAACTCGCAATGCTTCCGGCGCCGTCCACTTTCCCCAGGTTCCGGTACAGTTTCAGAAACACTTCCTGCGATACGTCCTGCGCGTCCGGCATGCTGCCCGTCAGGCGCAGCGCCGTCACCAGCACCAGCCGTTCGTAGTACCGCATCAGGGCGTCGAATGCGGCCAGATCGCCTGACTTGGCAGCTTCCAGCGTGGCCGCCTCAATGCCGCTTCGCTGTTCCTCCATCGCCAGAGCTGCCAGTGCCATTGATCCTTTCTACTAGATAAAACTCCCCCTGCCGCCGAAACGTGTATGGAGATTTCCTGATACCCTTTCCTTTCGGCCCTCGCATGTCCGGCAAACTGTCGCTTCCATTTCCCGAGATCCAGACCCTGGGACGGGCAGCCCTCGACTTCATCGCCGGATACTACAGCTCGCTGGCCGACCGCCGCGTCATTCACTCCACCACCTCATCCGCACTCCGCAGCCTCCTGACCGAACCGCTGCCGCAATCCGGCGCCGCCTTCGAAAGCCTGCTCGAAACCGTGCAGGTGATCGCCGAGTTCAGCCGCCACAACGGCCACCCCCGCTTCTTCGGTTATGTTTCCTCCCCGGGGACACCGGTCGCCGCCCTGGGCAGCATGATCGAGTCGGCACTCAACGTCAACCTCACATGCTGGCGCTCCGGCCCTGCCGCCACTGAGCTTGAGCACATCACCATCAACTGGCTCAAGGAAATGTTGGGATATCCGGCCCAGGCCGCCGGGCTGCTGGTGAGCGGCGGCTCAATGGCCAACTTCGCCGGCCTGGCCGCCGCACGGAGCGTTAAGGCAGCCACTGAGGCCGGGGTAAATGTGGTCCGCGATGGCGTGGCCGCTGTGGGCCGCCCCATGTGCCTGTACGTCTCACGGGAAGGCCACTTCTCCATCCGCAAAGCTGCCGGCATGCTGGGAATCGGCGAAGCCAGCGTCCGCGCCGTTCAAACCAACTCCCGCATGGAGATGGACCTGGATCACCTGGATCGCCTGGTGCGCGAGGACCTATCAGCCGGGCGCCTTCCGTTCTGCGTGGTTGCCAACGCGGGCTCAGCCGCCACCGGCGCTTTCGACCCCATCGGCGACCTGGCCGATTTCGCCCGCCGCCACAACCTCTGGCTGCACGTGGATGCCGCCTACGGTGGCTTCGCCTGCCTCACCCCCGAAGCCCGGCCGCTGTTCGAACGCATCGCCGAAGCCGATTCAGTGGCGCTCGACCCCCACAAGTGGCTGTACCTCCCAGTCGGCTGCGGCTGCATTCTGTACCAGGATCCCGCCGCCGCTCAAGCCGCCTTTCGGGAAAGTGCCGAATACACGCGCATCATTGGCCTCGAAGACGATGAGGGCTTCGCCTTCTGGGATTACGGGCCCGAACTCTCACGCCCCTTCCGCGCGCTGAACCTGTGGCTGGTGCTCAAGTACGTTGGCGTGCAGCAATTGGGAGAAGCTATCGCGCACAACATGGCCTGCGCAAGATATCTGGCAAGCCTGGTCACGGCCGCGGCAGACTTCGAGTTGGTATGTCCGGCGAGTCTTTCGATTGTTTGTTTCCGCTACCGACCGCGAGATTTCACCGGCGATTTGAATGCGCTGAATGAGCGAATTCTGGCGAACCTGCAGCGCGGCGGCAGCAGTTATGTATCGAATGCGAAAATCGGCCCCGTCTTCGCTCTGCGCGCCTGCGTGCTGAATTACCGGACGACGATGCGCGACATAGAGATCTTGCTCGAGGACGTTCGGGAGGCAGGCCGATCGGCTAGTCTTGAAACACTTCCGCGCGAGTAAGTTCGAGCCGCGGTTGATCCGTGGATAGTGAATCGGTGGATATTAAATCGGTGGCGATGACATCGCCCTCAACTTCGCGAAGGCTGTTGGACGTGGAACGTGAACATCAGTCTTACCCTGGGATCGAACACCCAGATATGGGGCGTGCCGATGGCCGCATACTCCTTGAGTTTCTCGATCACCTGGCTCATCCTGTCGTCTTCGGAAAGAATCTCGATCGCGATGAAAGAAGCTTCCAGCAGCACCTTGGTTCGTGGAGCGCTCAACAGCACGGAGACATCCGGAAGTCGATATCGGGTTTCCTTGACCTTGCCCCTCAGTTCCGGAACCGCATAAATATTTGGATATTTACGGCTGAGCGCAATAATGATGTTGCGTTGCACGAGGCTATGCAGCCAGTCTCCCACGTTGCGCTCCACAAGAACGCCGTCCACATACTCCACGTCGGGGTCGTAGGAGGTGTGCAGGTATTCTTCTACCGGGATCAGGGTCTCAACGCCCATAGCCTTACGATACCACCCGCTATACGTCCAGATTCTTCACATCGAGCGCATTCTCTTCGATGAAACGGCGCCGGCTTTCCACATCTTCGCCCATTAACGTCGAGAAGATGATCTCGCTCTCGGTGGCGTCTTCCAGGCGCACCTGCAGCAGCGTCCGCTTGTCCGGATTCATCGTGGTATCGGCCAGTTGCTCGGCATTCATTTCGCCCAGCCCCTTGTACCGCTGCACCGACGCATCCTTCTTGCCTTCGGTCTTCACATACTCCAGCAGCGCCAGCCAGTTGGTCAGCGTCTCACGCCGGTCATTCTTCATCACCACGAACGGCGGCTCGTTAAATTTAGCGATGGACCGCGCCAGGGCCCGGTAGCGCCGGTACTCCGGCTGCCCCAGCAAAGCCATTCCGATAGTCCGTTCGGCTCCGGTGGTGTCGCGAAACACCACCCCGTAGGAGGAGTGCTCCTCATCCCTACGCATCTCGGGGTTGAGCCCTTTCTCTTTCAGCGCCTCAAACACCGGCTTCAGGTTGGCTTCTTCCAGAAACTCGGCTTTGGTGTCCACGCGCAGTTCGATATTCGACAGAATCTCCACCGCCGGCGCCACCCGCAACCGGCGCTCCACTTTGTGGAACATCTGTTGAAACTCATCCAGGTTCAACAGAAATGTGCGCAGTTCCTGGCCATCCAATGTCGACTTCTTATCCGAACCGTTCACCGTGGCGTTGTACTGCAGCGTCAGGTTCTCTGTCGCGCGCCGCATGATTTCCTTAGTGAACTCTTTCTCATCCTTGATGTACTTCTCGTTCTTTCCCTTCTTGATACGGTAGAGCGGCGGCTGCGCGATGTACACCTTGCCGCGCAAAATCAGCTCATGCATGTGGCGGAAGAAGAACGTCAGCAGCAGTGTGCGGATGTGCGAACCGTCCACGTCCGCATCCGTCATGATGATGATCTTGTCGTAGCGCAGTCTGGCCACGTCGAAATCGTCTTTCCCGATTCCCGTGCCCAGGGCCGTGATCATGCAGCGGATTTCTTCGTGGCCCAGCATCTTGTCGTAGCGGGCCTTTTCAACGTTGAGAATCTTACCCTTCAACGGCAGGATCGCCTGAAAGCGCCGTTCGCGCCCCTGCTTGGCCGTGCCGCCGGCCGATTCGCCCTCCACCAGGAATAACTCGCACAGCTTCGGATCCTTTTCCTGGCAGTCCGCCAGTTTGCCGGGCAGTCCGCCGGAATCGAGCGCGCCCTTGCGCCGCGTCAGGTCGCGAGCCTTGCGTGCCGCCTCCCGCGCGCGCGCAGCCTCAATCGCTTTGCCCACGATCTTTTTTCCGACCGCGGAGTTCTTCTCGAAATACTCACCCAGCTTCTCGTTGACAAACTGCGTCATCAACCCCGAGATATCGCTGTTCAGTTTGCCCTTGGTCTGCCCCTCGAACTGCGGCTGCGGCACCTTCACGCTCACCACCGCCGTCAGACCTTCACGCACGTCGTCGCCGCTCAGGTTTTCCTTGACGTCCTTGAAGAGCCCGGCCTGCTGGCCGAAAGCGTTGATGGTCCGGGTCAGCGCCGAACGGAATCCGCTCAGGTGCGTGCCGCCGTCCACGGTATTGATGTTGTTGGCGAAGCTGAAAACGTTTTCCGAGTATCCGTCGTTATACTGCAGCGCCACTTCCATCCCGATCCGGCCATTCGGCATGTCCCGCTCGGCTTCGAACCAGATGGGCTTCTCATGCAGCACCTGTTTGCCGCGATTAAGATGCTTGATAAATTCCGAGATGCCGCCCGAGTACATGAACTCGGTTACCTTCTCCGGATCGACGCGCTCGTCGGTCAGCGTGATCTTGAGACCCTTGTTCAGAAATGCCAACTCGCGCAATCTCTGTGCCAGCGTGTCGTAATTGAACACGGTGGCTTCCATGATGGTGGTGTCGGGTTTAAATGTCACCCGCGTGCCGGTTTTGCGGCCCGCCTTGCCGGCCTTCTGCAGCGGCGCCTTGGGAACCCCGCAGGCATATTCCTGCTGCCAGGTATATCCTTCGCGCCAGATCTCGAGTTCCAGCTTTTCCGAAAGTGCGTTGACGCAACTCACGCCCACGCCGTGCAGACCGCCTGAGACTTTGTAGCTCTTGGAATCGAACTTGCCCCCGGCGTGCAGTTTGGTCATCACCACCTGCGCCGCCGAGACGCCTTCGTCTTCGTGCATGTCTACCGGAATGCCGCGCCCATTGTCGATTACCGTTACCGAATTGTCATCGTGAATAATCACGATCACTTCGTTAGCGAATCCGGCCAACGCTTCATCTACGGAGTTGTCGACAACTTCATAAACCAGGTGATGCAGCCCCATCTCGCCGGTCGACCCGATATACATCGCGGGCCTCAAACGAACCGCCTCTAAACCCTCCAGCACCTTAATGCTTGTGGAATCGTAAACGTTACTCTGACCCGTATTTACTTCGTTATTCATATTTCCCTAACATGCACCGCTTCAAAATCACAACTCTTGGTCTGGCCCGCGCCATCTGCCGCCATCCGGCGCCGTCTTTCAGATTCGCATCGGCATCACCACGTAGCGATACTGATCCGGCACGCTGTCCCCGGCCGGCCGCAACTCCCCCGCGCTCTTCTGATCCTTCAACTCAAACGCCACGTGATCCTGCGAAATAGCCCTCAAAAAATCCAACAGATATTGAGCATTGAAGCCTATTTCCAGGTCCGGCCCCTGATAGTCGCCGGGCACGCTCTCTTCGCTCTCGCCCGTCTCTACCGACGACGAAAATACCCTCACCTCGCCGCTGGCAAACTGAACCCGAATGGCCCGCGACCGCTCATCCGCAAACTGCGCCACGCGTTCGATGGCAGAGCGGATTTCGTTTCTCTCGAGCGTGGCGGTGTGTTGATGATCTTTCGGCAGCACGCGCTCATAGTCTGGAAAGTTGCCGGTCAACTTCCGCGTGATCAGCAGCCGGTGGCCCACCTGAAAGAAGAGATGATTGTCGTCGCCGGCGAAGATCGCCTTCCCGTCCGTGCCCGCATCGTCGGCCAGCTTGGTCAGCTCCGTCATGGCCTTCTTCGGAATTAGCGCGCGAAAGGGCTTTTCCAAATTGCCGCTCTCCGCCGGCTTCGCCTGCACATATGCCAGGCGATGACCGTCGGTAGCCACCATGGTGAGACCTTCCGGCCGCATCAGCAGTAAAGCTCCATTCAGTGTGAATCGCGACTCTTCCATCGAAATCGCAAACGACGTCCGCGCGATCATTGAGGCCAGCATCTTGACCGGAATCTCGGCCACCGGTTCCGGCATCTGGGGCAGTTCCGGGAAACTTTCGCGCGACATGCCGGCTATCCGCGTCCGTGAGCGCCCGCTGGTAATCGCCGCCCAGTGATTCTCCAGGAACTTCATGTTCACGTCGCCTTCGGGCAGCAGCCGGACATAGTCCAAAAGCTTACGCGCCGGAACCGTTCCCGCGCCTTCCTTCTTGACGCGCGCCGGACAAGAACAGCGGATTCCCAACTCCAGATCCGTAGCCGTTAGAGTGATCCGGTCTCCAGCCGCCTCCAGCAACACATTCGACAAGATCGGGATGGTGGTTTTCTTCTCAACCACGCCCTGCGACAAGCTCAGTTCGCGTACCAGATCACTCTTGCTGACGGTGAATTCCATGCTTGCTGCTCCTATATCCTGATGGCTATATCTACATGCACTAGAAGAACCGTATTCATAGGGCCTGTGCAAAGTGGTGGAGGCAACCTAAATTATACTAAATTCAACTACTTTACGCTATGGGAAGTTGAGGAATTCAGGTTGGAGAAATCTCTAAAAACCAGCCCTCGCATGGTTTTGCACATTTTTGGTGAGCCGTGTTCGAGAGCACTTGTGGATAAAATTTCTAAGCTCATTGTAATGAATCCATTAGACTGTGGATGATCCTGTTCAATTCCGGATCTATATGACGTTCCTTATCAATTTTGTTTATGGAGTGGATAACCGTGGTGTGGTGCTTGCCGCCGAAGGCCCGCCCGATCTCCGGCAGTGAGGCATCGGTCAGCTCTTTGACCAGGTACATAGCCACTTGCCGCGGGTAGACCACCTTCTTCGTATTGCTCTTTTCCTTGAGCTGGGATTGCTTGATCTGGAACTTTTCAGCCACCGCTTTCTGAATGGAATCCATCGTCACCCTCCGGTCCTGCACGTGAACCATGTGCTTCAAAACCTGCTGCGCCATTTGCAGATGGATGCTGGTTCCGGTCAGCGAGGAATAGGCAATCAATTTGATCAGCGCCCCTTCCAGTTCGCGCACATTCCCTTTGGTTTTCGACGCCATAAACGACCGCACGTCGTCTGGCAGCGTTACCCCGTCCGCTTCCGCCTTCTTGTCCAGGATGGCCATTTTGGTTTCCAGATCCGGTGGTTGAATATCGGCCATCAGCCCCCACTCAAATCTCGACCGCAACCGGTCCACCAGGCCCGGGATGTCCTTCGGCGGCGAATCGCTGGAGAGCACAATTTGCTTCTGATGATCGTGCAGCTCATTGAACGTATGGAAGAACTCTTCCTGCGTGCGCTCCTTGTTCCCGATCAACTGGATGTCGTCGATCAGCAGCACATCGGCTTCCCGATACCGCTGATGAAAGTGCGGCATGCGCTCGGTACGAATACAGGCGATCATTTCGTTCATGAAGCGCTCGCTTGAGGTATAGACCACCCGCATAGCGCCATACTTATCGATGAGTTCCCGGCCGATGGCATGCATAAGGTGCGTCTTTCCCATGCCGACGCCGCCATACAGGAATAGAGGGTTATAACTGCGCGAGGGATGGGTAGCCACCGAGCGCGCGGCCGCGTGCGCAAACTGATTGCAAGCGCCCACCACAAACGAATCGAAGGTGAATTTGGGATTCAGGGCGCTTGACGTTGCATCCACTTCATTGCTGCTCTCGACCGCCGCCAAAGACTGGTTTTGTACGCCGCGCGCAGCCAATGACTCATAGCTGACCTCCCGAACCGGCAGCGCCAACTCACGAATCCCGTTTCGCACCAGATTGGCGTATTCGGTCTCGAGCCACGCCCGTGTCTCGCGGTCCGGCACCGATACGTACAGCGTGTCACCCTCCAACCCCACGAACTGCGAGCCTTTGAGCCAGTTTTCATAGCCTTCCAAACTGACTCTGGCTTGCAGGTAGTTTCGGATCTGATCCCAATAATTCATCGTTTTTACACACCACCAGCACAGAGTTTCAACAAGATTTCCACAACAACGTGGGATTAGTCGGCGCTCTGTTAAATAGAACCGCCGGCAAGGCGCCCGTTTTAGCCCCGCCTGATCACCGGCCCTGTGTCTTCAGGCCAACCGAGCAGTAGAATAACACAGCAGGATGACATTGCTACAAGTTTATAACTGGTTTAATGTCTGATATATACCCGTAACGTTTGACATCGGTATTGTTTCCGTTGGAAAATAGGGTTTTCCGTACGGGCGGGAGTAACTCAGCTGGTAGAGTGCGACCTTGCCAAGGTCGATGTCGCCGGTTCGAATCCGGTCTCCCGCTCCAGATTACCGGTCATCTAAACTGCCATGATCAAGCGCTTGGCTCTCCTTTTCCTACTTGCCGCATTGGCTTTGGCGCAAGACTACAAACTGGAAGCGATCAGTACCGCGGCCCCCGGCCTGCCGCCAGCCTACACCGCGGTCATCCAAACAGCGGGATACCGCGTGGCTGGCCCGAAAGGGCCGTGGTGCGAAGTCTGGTTTCGAAAAACCATTCCCACCGGATCCAAACCCAGCGATGATTCCGTGGCTTTGCCGATTGCCCAAGGTACTTTGATTGGCATTCTCAGCTTCCCCGGACAGGCCGCAGACCGGCGCGGCCAGGTGATCAAGCCCGGTGTCTACACCATGCGCTACAGCAATTTTCCGGTGGATGGCGCCCACCAGGGCGTGGCTCCACAGCGCGATTTTGCCCTCCTGACGCCTATTGCCAACGATGCGGATCCGGCCGCCACCCCAGCCTTTGCAGCCTTGGTTCAGATGAGCCTCAAAGCCTCCGGCACCCCGCACCCGGCCGTTTTCTCGATCGAACCACCGGCCGGCACCACCTTCCCCGCCGTCGCCAAGGAAGGCGAGAAAGACTGGACCCTGAGCGTAAAGGTCGGCGACCTGGCCCTGGCGATTATCCTGGTAGGCCAAGCCGGCGGGTAGCAGCACTCAGTGAAATATGCAGGCAGTCCATGTCACCGGTAGCGCCGGCAATCTTGTTGCCGGTGGGTTATTCGGCATGCGGCAAGTACCACCGGCAACAAGATTGCCGGCGCTACCAGTCAAGTGCTGCAATGAATGGTGGTGGGGCAGACGGTTTCGTCTGCCATCGCTCGCAACGATTCCTCCATACGCCCGTCTAATCCCCTGTCCGCCCTCAGGAGGCCCCGTGGGATCACTTCGCCAGAACGTCCGCTACGCCGTCCGCATGCTCGTCCGAAACCCAGGCTTCAGCGCGGCCGCAATCCTGTGCCTGGCCTTGGGCATCGGCGCCACCACCGCCATCTTCAGCGTGGTCAACGCCGTGCTCCTGCGCCAACTGCCCTACGCCAACTCGGGCCGCCTGGTGCGCGTCTTCACTGAGTTCCCCAACTTCCCCAACGGCGGACTGCGTCACTTCTGGGTCTCCCCACCCGAATTCCTCGACCTCAGGCGCGACACCACCTCCTTCGAAGCCGTCGAAGGCTGGGCCAACCAGGGCGTCAACCTCTCCGGCGCCAGCGAACCCGTCCGCGCCACCGCCTCTTACGTGTCCGGAGGCATGCTCCCCATGCTCGGCGTTGCCCCGGCCCTCGGCCGCGTGCTGACTCCGGAAGACGACAAGCCGAATGCGCCCCTTACCGCCGTACTCTCTCATGGCCTCTGGCAGCGCGGCTATGGCGGCGACCCTGGCATCCTGGGGCGCGACATCAGCCTCAATGGCAATCCCTGCACCGTGGTCGGCGTCATGCCTCCATCGTTTTCCTTCCCTCCCGGCGAACTTAACCCCGCCGAACTCTGGGCGCCGCTGCAGATCGATCCAGCCAAGCCAGGCGGCCGCGGCAACCACTTCGTGAACGTGTTGGCGCGGCTGCGCTCTAATGCCTCCTTCGCCCAGGCGCAAGCCGAGATGCAGCGGTACACGCAGAATCCCACCGTAAAGCCCGGGACGAACACTCACGGTTTCGATCCCAAGAGCCACCCCATCGTCCTGGCCGGCTTTCAGGACGAAATCGTGCGCACCGTTCGCCGGGCCATGCTGGTTCTGTTGGGCGCCGTCGGGTTCGTGCTGCTCATCGCCTGCGTCAATGTGGCGAACCTCCTGCTGGCCCGCGCCGAAGCCCGCCGCCGCGAAATAGCAGTCCGCGCCGCCATTGGCGCCGGTCTTGGCAAACTCCTGCAGCAGTTCGTCATCGAAGGCATCCTGCTGTCGCTCACCGGCGCAATCTTCGGTATCCTGCTGGCCCTTGGCGGCCTGCGCCTCCTGGTTGCCACCAACGCCGGCAGCATCCCGCGCGTGGATGAAGTCAACATCGATTGGCAGGTGCTTCTCTTCACCCTCGCCGTCTCCATCGGCACCGGCATCGCCTTCGGCCTGGCGCCCGTAATCCACATGCGTGCCGCCACCTTGCATGACACTCTCAAGACGGCCGCCGGTCGAACCACTGGAGCCGCCGCCGCCGGCCGCTTCCGCGCCATGCTGGTGGCTGCGGAACTGGCCCTCGCCCTGATCCTGCTGATCGGGTCCGGCCTGATGGTGAAAGCTTTCTGGAAACTGCAGGAGGTCAATTCCGGTATCGACCCGAACCACATTGTGACCATGACGCTTTCTTTGCCGCGCACTTCTTACCCGGACGGCGCCAGAACCACGGCCTTCTGGCAGGCGCTCCTGACCCGCGTCAGCGCACTTCCCGGCGTGGTCTCTGCGGCGATGGCCAGCGGTCTGCCTCCCGATCGCTCCATCAACGCCAATGACACTGCGATTGAAAACTTCGTCCCCGTGCCCAACGGTCCCCTACAGAACATCGACTATTGGAATTTTGTCGGCCCACACTATTTCGAAACCTTGAAGGCCCGTCTGGTTGAAGGCCGCCTGCTCAACGACAGTGACGGCCTTGCCTCCCCGTTCGTGGTGGTAGTGAATCAGACGCTCGCCAGAACCTACTGGCCGCGCGAGAGCGCCCTTGGCCACCGTCTCAAAACCGAATACGGCCCGGATGCCAAGTGGCGCACCATCGTGGGCGTGATCGGCGATATCAAAAACGCCGGCCTCGACCGCCCGGCCGGCACCGAACTTTACGTCGCGTTCGCCCAGTATCCCAACGCGCTGCGCCTGGCGTCTCTTACGGTGCGCACCACCGGCGACCCGATGTCCATGGTCGGCGCCATCCGCAGCCAAATCCACGCGCTCGATCGCGGGCTCCCCATCTCCCAAATCCGTTCCATGGATGAAGTCATGTCCGTAGCCCGCAGCCGCCCCCGCTTCCTGACGCTGCTGCTGACCATGTTCTCCGGACTCTCATTGATTCTGGCCGCCCTCGGCATCTACGGTGTCATCTCTTATTCGGTGGCTCAGCGCACCAGCGAAATCGGAATCCGCATGGCGCTTGGGGCCCAAAGAACCGACGTGCTGCGTCTGGTGGGCGCCACCGGCATCCGTCTGGCGCTGGCCGGCACCGGCCTGGGGGCCATCGGCGCCTTCGCACTGACGCGAGTCCTGAGCGGCCTCCTCTTCGGCGTGAGTTCGGTTGACGCCGTCACCTTCGCCGCCATGGCCGCCACCCTGATCGCCGTAACGCTCCTGGCCTGCTACATCCCCGCCAGGCGGGCAAGCAGAGTGGACCCGCTGGTGGCTCTGCGGTACGAATAGCACAAGGCAAAATCAAAGAACTTCCCCGTATGGGCGGAATTCATATTCCCCGCGCTACGATAAGGCAAGCATGCTCCAAGATCTCCGCTACGCCCTGCGCAACCTCAAACGCACTCCCCTCTTCACCATCATCGCGCTCCTCTCCCTGGCCCTCGGCATCGGCGCCAACTCCGCCATCTTCACCATCGCCGACCAGGTTCTGCTCCGGCTTCTCCCCGTCGGCCACGCGCGCGAATTGGTCCTCTTCACCAGCCCCGGCCCTCAAAGCGGCAACGTCTGGGGAGGGAATATGTTCTCCCATCCCATGTTCCAGGACTTCCGCGACCATAACACCGTTTTCGATGGCGTGGCCGCCCGTTTCGCCACCACCGTCGGCCTCACTTACAACAATCGCAGCGAGCGCATTCAGGTCGAAATCGTTTCCGGCAACTGGTTTGAAACTCTGGGCATCAACACCATTCTCGGCCGCACCCTCACACCCGGTGATGACCGCCTGCCAGGCTCCCACCCCGTCGTAGTCCTCACTTACGATTTCTGGAAATCGCGCTTCGCCGCCAACCCCTCCATCCTCAACCAGACCATTCTCCTGAATGGCCGCCCCATGGCCGTCATCGGCGTTACTGCTCCTGGATACCGCGGCTTCGATGTCGCCTCCCGCACGGATGCCATGGTCCCCACCATGATGAAAAAGGAGATGACCCCCACCTGGAACGGCTTGGGCGACCGCCGCGTTATCTGGCTCCAGCTCATCGGCCGCCTCAAACCCGGCGTTTCCGTGCCGCAGGCCAAAGCCAGCCTGGAGCCCTACTATCACGGCCTCCTCATCATGGAACTACAGTCCATGAGCATGCGCTCCCAACGCAGCCGCGAACTCTTCGCGCGCAAGCCCCTCATCTTTGAGCCAGCCTCGCAAGGCATTTCCGATATGCGCAACCGGTTCTCGGCGCCGCTGCTCATCCTCTTCTCTATCGTCGGTCTGCTGCTGCTCATCGCCTGTGCCAACGTGGCCAACCTCCTGCTGGCCCGCGCCGTGGGCCGCCAGAAGGAGATCGCCGTCCGCCTCGCCATCGGCGCCAGCCGCGCCCGCCTGGTGCGCCAGTTGGTGGTGGAAAGCCTGGTGCTCTCGCTGGCCGGCGGAGCTATCGGCCTGCTGGTGGCCTGGTGGATCGGCAGCGGCTTGATAGGCCTCCTGGCCAACTCCTCGCAGCTTGGTCTCAGCGCTGACCTTGACCCTCGCGTCTTTGCCTTCACCTTCGCGCTCGCCATCCTCACCGGGGTTGTCTTCGGCCTGGTACCGGCGTGGCAGGCCACATCGCCCGCGCTCGCCCGCACCCTCAAAGACCAGGCCGGCAGCGTCTCGGGCGCCGGTAGCCACGTGCGCCTTCGCAAAGGTCTGGTGGTCTTCCAGGTTTCGCTCTCGCTGCTGATGCTGATCGCGGCCTCGCTCTTCGTCCGCTCACTCAACAATCTTAAGAACGTGGACCTGGGCTTCCGCCGCGAAGGCCTGATCGGCTTTTCACTCGATCCCTCGCTTAATAATTACAAGCCCGACCGCATCCGCCAACTCGCCCAAAACCTGCAACAGCGCGTTACCGCCATCCCCGGTGTGCGCTCCGCCGCAGTCGGCGTCAACCCGGTGCTGGCCGATGACCAGAATATGTCCAGCATCGTCGTCGAGGGCTATCAGCCGAAGGAAGACGAGAGCATGACGCCCTCGATCGATTCTGTGAGCCCAGGCTATTTCTCAACCATGAGTATCCCCATCCTGCTGGGCCGCGACTTCACAGTCCGCGACCAGGCCGGCGCGCCCAAAGTCGCCATCGTCAACCAAGTCTTTGCGGAGTATTTCTTCCAGAACCAAAACCCCATCGGCCGCCGTTTCCGCCTGGGCCGGACCAGCGATGCAATGATTGAAATCGTCGGCGTGGTCCGCCCCTCAAAGTACAGCCAGGTGGATGAAAAAATACCGCGGGTGGCTTATTTCCCCTTCGCGCAGAGTGGGAATCCCAGCTCCCTCATGGTCTACGCGCGCACTTCGGTTGACCCCAAGTCGGTCTTCGGCGCCATTCGCCGCGAAGTGACGTCGCTTGATTCCGGGCTGCCCATCGCCAACCTGCGCACCATGGAGGAACAGGTGGACCAGGCGCTCTCTCCGCAGCGCATCATGGCCATGCTGTCAGCTCTTTTTGGCGATACTGGCCACCGTGCTGGCCGCCATCGGCCTTTATGGCGTGATGGCCTACACGGTGACGCGCCGCACCCGCGAAATCGGAATCCGCCTGGCCCTCGGTGCCGACCGCCGCAACCTGCTCGGCTTGGTCATGCGCGAAGTCGTGGTCCTCACCGCCGCCGGAGTCGTCATCGCCATCCCCATCGGGCTGGCGGTTACCCGCTTGGTTCGCGCGCAACTCTACGGCATCCTCCCCAATGACCCCGTGAGCATCGCGCTGGCAGCGCTGGTTCTGATCGCGGTAGCGCTACTGGCCGGCTACATCCCCGCCGAGCGCGCCACGCGGGTAGACCCCATCACCGCCCTGCGCTATGAATAGCCCTCCGTTATGAATAGCTGAATAGAGTTAATAGCTACAAAATAAACACGTGCACAAGGATCGTTAGATCACAGACACTTCCACGCGTTGTTTCCAGGGAAGCGCTCCCTCCGGTAAGCTTGAGTTAAGGGAGTCGCGAAATTCCGGAAATAACCCAAAACGATCTTCCTCCGTCAGGCACAGGCAACCGTCGAAAACGGATCTGGACCTGGGTCGCTATTGCCTTGCTTGCTACCTTGGTGACTCTCGTGGTTGTCGCCGACGTGATGATTCATCAAGCCGGCCCCATTCTGAAGGGCCGCGTCAAGGAAACTTTGAGCGCCCGGTTCAACAGCCGCGTCGAGTTGAACAGCCTGGACGTCTCCGTCCTGCGTGGACTCGAAGTTTCCGGAGATAGCTTGCGTATCTACCCGCCGGACAAAGTGGTGGCCGCCGGGGCAACCCAGCCGCTGATCGCCATCGAACACTTCTCATTTCACGCGGGGCTGACCGGGCTTTTTCTGGAGCCGATGCATGTAGGCCTGGTGCAGGTGAATGGTCTCCAAATCAACATCCCTCCCCGCGAAATGCGACAGCAGCAGCAGGTTCCTGAAAAGCCCCGGAAACACCGCGACAAGATCAAGATTGTTGTGGAAGAGATATCCTGCGACAACTCGCGGCTGATCATCGGTACGGCCAATCCCGGCAAAGACCCGAAGGTTTTTGAGCTGAAGCATATCGTGTTGCACGATGTTGGCCCAAACGCGCCCTGGCGGTATGATGCCACGCTCACCAACGCCATCCCGCGCGGCGAGATCCACGCTGCCGGTAGCTTTGGACCGTGGCAGACAGATAGCCCGGGCGACTCTTCTGTGACCGGTCACTATACGTTCGACCATGCCGACCTGAACACGATCAGGGGCATCGGCGGCATCCTCTCATCGGTGGGTGACTTCAAAGGTCAACTCGACAAGATCGTGGTGGACGGAACCACGGAGACCCCCGACTTCTCGCTTGATACCGCCAACCACCCAATGCCCCTGCACACCCGGTTTCACGCTGTTGTAGACGGCATTAGCGGCGATACTCATCTGGAATCCATCAGCGCAAAATTGCGAAACTCCAGCTTTACCACCAGCGGCAATGTGATCAACATCAAAGGCCGGGGCCGCAGCATCGAGTTGGATGTCGACGTTCCCCAAGGCCATGTTCAGGATTTTCTCGATCTGGCGGTAAAAACCGAACCGCCGGTTCTGACTGCCATCATCAGCACCAAGACCAGGCTGCATATCCGGCCCGGCAAAGAAAGGGTGGTGGAAAAGCTGAGTTTGCGGGGCGGTTTCACGCTGCTGGGTATTCACTTCACCAATCCAAAGGTGCAGGACAAGGTAGACATGCTGAGCCTGCGCGCGCAGGGCGAGCCGAAAATGGCCAGGCCCGGAGCCAAGGACGTAAAGTCTCAGATGAAAGGCGCGTTCTCCCTGAATGCAGGCCTGCTCCAATTCAGCGATCTTGCGTACGTTCTGCCGGGCGGACAAGTGAATCTGGATGGGACCTATTCTTTGGATGGCCAGCAGTTCGACTTCCGGGGCAAGGTCCAGACCGATGCGTCGCTGTCGCAAATGGTCGACAACCGGGTGCTGTCCGTCCTGCTGAAAGCAGTCTCTCCCTTTTTCCGCCGAAAGGGCGGGGGGGCCGAGATTCCGGTGAGGATCAGCGGCACCAAATCGGAGCCGAAGTTCGGGCTTGATGTGCTGAGGAGTCACTCAAACCAGGATGACCCACGAGGAAACCCGAGGCGCTAGAGTTAGTTGAGTTTCGATTGACCGCGGAGCCGCTGAGTCGCGGAGCCAGGCGCAGAGTAACACCAAGCCCATTGATCCAACACTCTCGTAGGATGTTTCTTGAGTCAGTCAGCATGGCGGATGTCCGTTTCTACTGCGAGCGCAGATTCAGGCTTACCACCTCGCCACTGCCCGGACTTAGTTGCTCTCTCTGCGCTTATCTCCGCGCCTCCGCGGCTCTGCGGTGAAGGATTTCCTCTCACTTCGCAAACCTCTTAAAGAAGCTATCGCTATTCCACCGCGGCCGTTCCGCATCGTTCGCCACACGCTCGAGCAAACTCAGAATGATCCGGTCGAACTGCGCCGCTGCCGTCTTATCCACCGGTTGAGCCAAATCATCCGATGGCTTGTGATACCGGTCCTTCAGCCAATCCTTGTGAATCTTCTCTTCGGGCGACCCGAACTCATATCCGAATTTGAACGCCAGCGCCGGCACGCCATTCCGAATAAAGCTGTACTGGTCGCTGCGGATGAACCGGTTCTGTTCCGGTTCCTTGTCCGCCTGCACCTCCACACCCGCGTCCTTCGCTGCCGCCCGAACAGTATTCCCCAGCGTAGATTCGGCCAGTCCCTGCACCTCAATCACCTTCAGCGCGTGCAGCGGCAGGAACATATCCAGATTGATATCGGCCACAATCTGTTTCGCCGGCACGGTCGGATGCGCCGCGAAGTACCGCGATCCCAGTTCCCCTTTCTCCTCCGCCGTGACCGCCAGAAAAATCACCGACCGCTTCAGCTTGTCCCCCGACTCCTTCATGATGCGCGCGATTTCGAGCACACTCGCAATCCCCGACGCATCGTCCATCGCGCCGTTATAAATGCTGTCTCCATTCACCGGCCGCCCCACGCCCACATGGTCCAGGTGCGCCGACATGATCACATACTCATCCTTCAACACGGCATCCGATCCGGGCAGCATCCCGATCACATTCGGCGCTTCCACCCTGTCCCGCTTGATCGCCGTGTGCGATCTGAGCGTTCCGTTTAGCGCGAACTTCGGCAGCGCCTCATTGGCCCCCGCCGCTTTCAGAATCTCCTCCGCCGTATGCCCGGTCCCTTCAAGGAATTTGTCGATTCCCGGTTTCGCGATCGCCACCGACAAAGCCATCCCGGCCGTCTCTTGCAAGTTCGGATCCGCCAGCGCAAACGAAGGCTGCGCCGGAGCTGCCCCACGCCCTCCGCGTCCGGCCTCAGGCGGCGTAGGCGGCGCTTGGCCATTCACCCCGCGCGGGCTCTGGATCGTCGCCACTCCCACCGCGCCGGCTTTCTGCAACGCTTTCCACCGCTCCACCGCCGAGGAGTAGTGCGACTTGATATTCCCTGAAGTCTCCACCGGCCCCGTGCCATTCACATACACCGCAATCTTGCCGCGCAGATTCAGCCCCGCCAGCTCATCGAAGTGCGCCTCCGGCACCACCAGCCCATATCCCACGAACACCATCGGCGCGTCGAGCGCCGGAGCCGGATCGCCGCGCGGGCTCAGGATCGCATCCTGGCGCGACAGTGTTTCCACATTGCCGTCCCGCACCAGCGCCAGACTGGATTCTTCGTCCACCAGTTGCCGCGTCTCGAATTGAACCAACTGCGAATATCCGGACGTCCCCGCCGGCTTCAACCCGAACCGCTCGAACGCCGCCGCCACATACTCCACGGCCTTCTTGTAGCCTTCAGAGCCGGTGTTGCGCCCCGCAAGCTTATCGTCCGCCAGGAACTGGATATGCACCCACCAGAGTTTTCCCTCGGCCTCAAAATCCGCAGCCGCCGCAAACAAGGAGATGGCGCCCAAGCAGAAGACCGTCCATTTCTTCATAGGAGCTATTGTCGTACGTCGTGGACACCGGCGAAACCCCTAAATAGGTCTGCCGCGCTATAATTCCTCACGAAGCCACCCGTTCATGCGAGTTTGTCTCCTGATCCTCGCCGCATGCTGCGCCGCCACCTGCGCACTCGCCAGGTCCTACCGCGTCGACGGCATCGTCCTGGCCCTCGATCCCGCTGCCCAAACCATGCTCGTCTCCCACCGGCCCATCGCCCGCTATATGCCTGCCATGGCCATGCCCTTCCGTGTGGAACATCCGCGTGACCTTGACGCCCTCTATCCCGGCGCCCGCGTGCAGTTCGACCTCATCATCACGAATCGCAATTCCCTGGCGCGCAACGTCCGCAAATCCGGCGGCGCCGATGCCGGTATCGCCGCACCCAAAGACCAGCTGACTGTCGGCGCCCCGCTCCCTGACTTCCAACTCACCGACCAACTCGGGCGCACGGTCCGCCTGGCTGACCTCCGCGGTAAAGTGGTGGCCATCGATTTCATCTACACCCGTTGTCCGCTTCCCGACGTCTGCCCCCGCCTCTCCGCCAATTTCGCTACCTTGCAGCGCCGCTTCCGCGACCGGCTCAACCGCGACTTGATGCTTCTCTCCGTCACCGTCGACCCCGATTACGACACCTCAGCCGTGCTCGCCGATTACGCTAAACGCTGGGCCGCCGACCCCGCCGCGTGGCGATTTCTAACCGGCGACATCGCCCAACTGGCCGCCGCCCTGGGCGAAGTTTACTGGACCGACGAAGGCTCCATCGGCCACAACTCGACCACCTCGATCGTCAACCGCAATGGCCGTCTCGCCGCCAAGGTGGACGGCTCAAATTATCGGATCGACCAACTCGAGCACCTGATCGCCAATGAATTGGAGGAAAATCCAAAGTGAAACCGACTACTCTTAATTGTGGTTGTGCTTTCTCTGTCTGCCCAACAAAAGCCCGCCGACAATTGCACCCCTCCGCCCAGCGCTCTCGCTCCCACCCTCCCGGCCAAACTCCTCCCCGGTATGGGCACGGTCCACCTGCCCATGACCACCACCAGTCCCGAAGCGCAGAAGTTCTTCGACCAGGGTGTCGCCCAGATGCATTCCTTCTGGGCCCGCGAAGCCGAGCGTTCTTTCCTGCAAGCCGCCGCTCTCGATCCCTCGGCCCCAATGCCCCAGTGGGGAATCGCCATGGTGGCCGCCGGCGATTGGCGCCCGCGCTTCCAGATCGACCTCCTCGAACAGGTCCAGGGCAAACGCGTTCCGCCCGCTACCACACGTGCCCGCACGGCCGCCCAACGCGCTGTCGAATTGGCCCAGGTGCCCGGCAAAGCCACCGATTTGGAGAAGCTCTATATCGCCGCCGCCGCCGCCCGCCGCGATCCTGATGCCAAAGATCCCGAAGAAGCATTCGTCAAAGGAATGCGCACCCTGCTGGCCGCGCACCCCGATGAAGTTGAAGCCCAGCTCGATCTGGCTCTCATGATCATGCGCGGCTTCTCGCTCCCCGATAAGAAACCCAATGGCCCCGGCAGCACCGAAGCCGTCGCCATCCTTCGCGCGCTGCTCCCCAAAGTTCCCGAACATCCCGGCGTCCACCACTACGTTATTCACGCCTTCGAAGGCGCCGCCTTCGCCAAGGACGCCTGGCCGAGCTGCGAAAAATACGCGCAGTTGGTCACCAACATTCCGCACGCCATCCACATGCCCGGCCACATTTATTCCCAAACCGGCCGCTGGGCCGACGCCGCCAAGTCTTTCAACGATGCCGCTGTCAGCGAGCGCCTTTGGATGAGCCAGGACAAGCTTTATGGCAACGGCCACCACGGCCACAACGTCCACTACCTGGCCACCGCGTATTCGTTCGAAGGCCGTTATGACGACGCCATTGAGGCCGCCAAAGAGTTACTCGGATATCAGGAAAACCCGGGCCAGGCCGCGCAGCCCGACGCCATGTCTACCGCCCGCGCGCAAGGCTTCTTCGCCATGCTGCGGACGCTGGTCCAATTTGAAAAGTGGGACGCCATCCTCAACGGCGATCTGCTGCCCGAATTCGGCAAGCCCCGCCAGAACGCCTGGCGTCACTGGGCGCGCGCCCTGGCCTACGCCAACAAGGGCAACCCGGCCGGCGCCAAAGAGGAGTCCCGGCTCTTCGAACTATCGATGACCGATTTCCGCGCCCGGACGCAGCTTGCCAGATCCGCCGGAGTTGCAGGTGGCCCGCCAGGAATTGGCCGGTCATCTGGAATTGGCCGACGGCCACATCGGCCGCGCCTTGAAGCAGCTCGAGCAGGCTTCCAAATCCGAGCGCCGCCTCACCTACACCGAACCCCCGTACTATCCACGCCCCGTCGCTGAAGCCATCGGCCACGCCGCGGAAAAGAACAACAAGCCCGCCCTAGCCGCGCGCGCCTTCCGCACCGCTCTGGAGCAATACCCCGCGGACGCTCACGCCACCACGGTGCTGGCCGCCCGCTAGCCCCCGTGGAGCGGGCCCCCTGGCCTGCCATGCCCGGCTCTCCAGCCGGGCATTTTACACAAAAGGATTTGCGCCGCCGTCAACCAACTTCTTCAGCCGCGCCGTGTAGGTTTCCACCTGCTCCTCCAGCGCCGCAATCTGTTCGGCCCGCATCTTCGCGACGGTTGCCATGATCGATTGACCGGCTTTGCCATGAAGCTTCAAAGCATTCAGTTCATCGATGTTCGTCTGCAGCGTCTTGATCCGGTTGAGCAGTCTTCTTGCTTTGTGATTATGTGTCGGCATGGTAAAGTCCCCGCGGTTGGTAGGGCCTTCCTCCATTGTAAGCCGTACGGTTTCCAGGTCTGCGCCAATAGTCCGAGGCGGCGCATCCTGACTAACATTTGGCGCGGCCTGTAGCGCTCGCTCGAGCCTGTAGCATTCTAGCGAGGCGCCACCATATCAGTGCCTGATAGCCCTGCGGAACTCAGCGCCAGCGAGGGTTGTATTCCCACCGGCTCGGAAACATCTTGATATACTGCACGACCCGCGGATGGGCCGCGCGGTTCGGGCTGCTTGCATGCGGCAGAGCGTGATGCCAGATGATGAGGTCGCCGGCGTGCCCCGGAACTGGAACGGGACCCAGTTTTTCCAGATCTTCTTCGCGCGGGTTAGCGCCCGGCGGAAGGTTCTTCAACCAGGTCTCGATGCCCCGATGGAATCGCGGAACACAGGTAAAGGCGCCCTGGTTGGCCGCGGTCTCGGTAAGGTACAGAATCCCCTGAACGCCGAAAGGTATGGGTAGTTCGAGGCTGACATCAAAGTGCAGGCTCGGGCTTTGAAAAAGCCACCCTGGCCTTTCCGGAGGGTTCATGCCACATTGATCCACCGTGACCCAGAGATCACGGCGGCCCCAGAGTTGGACAAAGGCTTGCTGAATCCGTGGCGACTCCCGGTTGGCCCAAAGAGCCGGGTGATGCAGCAGCGGCACCCAGATGCTGTGGCCTTGCGGTCCTCCGTACCATGTATCCGGTTGGTCCGGGTCCATTCCGAGGAAGCTATAGATGGCTTGCGCGGCGGCCCTGCATTGCTCCTGGGGGACTGCGTCATGCAAAACCACGTAGCCGTTTTCGTTCCAGAACTCCAGGTCTTCGCTCGTCAGCGCCGGTTCGGCATCTGGATCGGTGCCGTGGTCCATAGCGGCGCTGCTGCCATCGAGGGCGGCATTCAAACGCTGGATGCGATCTGGGTCGAGCGCGCCGCCGTTCTTTTCGAGAATCCAAGCTTCGAACTCTTCGAGCGTCGGGGTCTTCCCGTAGAGGTAGTCTAGCGTTTCCCGAAGCCCCAGCCGGAGACCGCTCAGCAAGGTATTGTCGGCCACCCAGTCGGCGCCGTCTTGGCTTTTTGTCCGTTGGCCAATGAGGCGCTGGGACCAAAATCGTTTGAGATGCAGGATGCCAAGCGTCCCCAACTCCTCATTGCCGGAAATCGGCCCAATTTTTTCAAGGTCCGATCCAGCGCCCATGGCCCCGATCATACAACGTTTGCGCACCGGGCCCGAAGCAGTCAGCCGGCGTAACCCCGGATTCGGGGACAAGTTATTAAAGGAAAATAAGGTCCGAAATGTAGCTATCTACCAGCAGGCTACCCCGCCACCCTCTCCAAACATTCCGGGCCGCAGATCGCCTCCAGCGCCGCCTTGAACTCCCTATCCGGCCGCACCTTCGCCGCCACATCCAGGAGCAATGAAAAATCCCGCGGGGATTCCAAACGCAGCCGCACCGCCGTCTCGCCCGGTTTCCGCTTGAACAACTCCCCCAGCTCCGCTGCCCGGTCCACCGCGCCGTTCCGCCCCAGCCATACGCGAATTGCGATCACCGCCGGCAAATCCACCCGCGCGTTGTCCAGTGCCACAATGTTTTGCACCGAAATCTTGGGCGCCGAATTTTCCTCCGGCAGCACCAACCCTGTTACCAGCACTGCCGTATCCTCGATTACCTCCACCGCCAGCCGCTCGTAACTGGTCGCGAACACCAGCGCCTCCAGCGACCCGCTGCGATCCTCCAGCGTCATCGCCGCCCACGGCTTGCCTTCCTTGTTCCGCTTCCGCGTTACCCCCGTCAACACCCCGCAGAGCTTCACTTCCACGCCCTTCGCCAGTCCGTCCAGATTGGAACTGTCGTGCGTGGCCAACTCAGCCACCTTCTCCGCGTAGCGGTCCAGCGGATGCCCCGTCACCCAGAACCCCAGCAGCTCTTTCTCGCCCGCCAGCTTTTCCTTGTCGGTCCAATCCGGCACATTGGGCAGCGGCATCGCGTGCGGCTCTTCGCTCTCCAGCATTTCGCCGAACAGCCCCACCTGCCCGCTCTCGCGATCCCGCCAGGCGCGCTGCCCCGCTTCCATCGCGCCTTCCACCGCTGCGAACTTCTGGCTCCGCGTCCCCTCCAGCGTCTCCATCGCGCCCGCCTTAATCAGGCTTTCGATCATCCGCCGGTTGATCGCTCCCAGGTCCACTTTCTCGCAGAACTGGTGTACTGACGTGAACCGCCCCACTTCCGCCCGCGCCTTCCCGATGGCTTCCACCGCCGCCTGCCCCAGGTTTTTCACCGCGCCCAGCCCAAACCGGATCGCCTGCCCGTCCGGCGTGAAACTCCATTCGCTGTGGTTCACGTCCGGCGGCAGAATCGTGATCCCCATTTCGCGGCATTCGTTGATGTACTTCACCACCTTCGACGTGTTGCCGGTTTCCGATGTCAGCAGCGCCGCCATGAAATCCACCGGATAGTGGGCCTTCAAATACGCCGTCACAAACGCCAGGTACGCATACGCCGCCGAGTGCGACTTGTTGAACCCGTACCCCGCGAACTGCTCCATCAGGTCGAAAATCTTCTCCACCTTCTTCGGCGGCAGCCCCTTCGCCGCGGCGCCCTGAACGAACCGTTCGCGCTGCTTGGCCATTTCCTCGGCGTTCTTTTTGCCCATCGCGCGCCGCAGCAGGTCCGCCTCGCCCAGTGAGTACCCGGCCACGCGATTTGAAATCTGCATCACCTGTTCCTGATAAACGATGACGCCGTACGTCTCCTCCAGCAGCTCTTTCAATTCCGGCAGGTCGTACTGCACCGCGCGCCGTCCCCACTTGCGCTCGATGAAGTCGTCCACCATCCCGCCCTGGATCGGCCCCGGCCGGTACAGCGCATTCAGCGCCGTCAAATCCTCCAGGCGGCTCGGCTGATACCTCCGCAGAATGTCGCGCATTCCGCTCGATTCGAACTGGAACACGCCGCTCGTGAATCCCTTGCAGAAAACTTCGTACGTCGCCTTATCGTCCAGCGGCAGATCCTCCGGCACCAGCATCACGCCGTGCCGTTTGTCGATCAGCCGCAGCGCATCCTGGATCAGCGTCAGCGTCGTCAGCCCCAGAAAATCCATCTTGAGCAGCGAGAGCTTCTCCAGGCCCCCCATATCGAACTGCGTCACAATTTCGTCGCGGTTGGTCTTGTACAGCGGCACCAGTTCTTTGAGCGGCTGCGGCGAAATCACCACGCCCGCCGCGTGTACTGAGCAGTTGCGCGCCAGCCCCTCCAGGCGAAGCGCTACCTTCAGCAAATCGTCGACCTTCGGGTCTTTCTTGCGCGCTTCCTCAAACCCCGGCTCCATCTTGAAGGCGTCGGCAAGCGAGATATTCAACACCCCCGGCACCAACTTCGTCAGCCGCTCCACTTCAGCGAACGGCATCTCGAGCACCCGCCCTACATCCTTGATCGCCGCCCGCGCCCCCAGCGTGTTGAACGTGATGATCTGCGCCACCTGCTCGCGCCCGTACTTCTGCGTCACATATTGAATCACCTCGCCGCGCCGGTGCATGCAGAAGTCCACGTCCACGTCGGGGAAGCTCACGCGCTCCGGGTTCAGAAACCGCTCGAACAGCAGCCCGTACTGCAGCGGGTCGATATCCGTGATCTCCATCGCATAGCTCACCAGGCTTCCCGCTGCCGAACCGCGCCCCGGGCCCACTGGGATTCCCATCTCTTTCGCGTACCTGATGAAGTCCCACACCACCAGAAAGTAACCCGAGAACTTCATGTTCTGGATCATCCGGATCTCGCGATCCAGCCGCTCCGTATACTCCGCCAGGTCTTGCTTCAGCGTCCCCTTTGTCCGCATCGCCTCCAGGCGCGGCCGACGCTTTTCAAACCCCTGCCGCGCCACGAATTCAAAGTAGGTGTCGGTATTATGCTCCGCCGGTACGTCGAACCGCGGGAACGGTTCCTTTACTTTTTCCAGGGTCACGTGGCAGCGCTGGGCAATCTCCCAAGTCCGGTCGACCGCATCCTCCAGCTCTCCGAAGAGCTCCAGCATTTCGTCCCGCGACTTCAAATAGAAGTCCGGCGTGCTCCACCGCATCCGGTTCGGGTCGTTGAACCCCTTGCCCGTCTGGATACACATCAGGATCTCGTGCGCGCGGGCGTCTTCCTTCCGCAGGTAATGCGAATCGTTGGTCGCCACCAGCGGAAACCCGGTCTCCGTCGAGAGCCGCACCAGCGCCGGCGTCAGCCGCTTGTCCTGCTCCAGGTGGTGGTCCTGCACTTCCAGAAAGAAGTTGTTCTTCCCGAAGATGTCGCCGTACGTGTTCGCCAGGCGCCGCGCGTCCTCGTGCTTATCCGAAAGCAGCGTCTCCGGAATATGCCCGCGCAAACAGGCCGACATTCCGATCAGCCCTTTCGAGTGCTTCGCCAGCAAATCCGTATCGATGCGAGGCTTGTAATAGAACCCATCCAGGTACGCCGTCGATACCAGGTCGATCAGGTTCTTGTACCCCTGCTGGTTCTCGCACAGCAGCACCAGGTGGTTATAGCGGTCCGTGTCCGACCGCGTCTTGTGCCCTTTTTGCGAGACGTACACCTCGCACCCGATCACCGGATGTACGCCCGAAGCCTTGGCCGCGTTATAGAACTTCACCGCCCCGAACAGGTTTCCGTGATCGGTCATCGCGACCGCCGGCATTTTCTGCTCGACCACCAGTTTCATCAACTGGTCGATATCGCAGGCCCCGTCGAGCAGCGAATAGTCCGTGTGGCAATGCAGATGGACGAAGGACATCGGGTTTAGGCACACCTCCAGCGCGCCGGGGGAGGTCGTGAACATTTCTATTCTACCGCCGGCGAGGAAGTGGGGTCTTCCCCAGAACGTGTTACGCCCGAAGCTGTGCGTGTTACCACAATTCCGCAGAAGGCACTGAGCCATAATCGGACTGGGAGGCAGTACAATGCACAGACATGCCTGAAGCCACTGCAAATCTCTCCTACCTGTGGCAGGTGCCGGGAAAGCGCGTGTCCGTGCGCGTCAGTCTGGATGTAGTCGATCGCCTGGATCTGGCAGTCATGGAGGGATTTCAATCGCTTCCGAGGCGCGGCCTTGAAGCCGGCGGGCTTCTTCTGGGCAAGGTGAGGCGGAGTGGGGACGCGAGTGTCGTAGACATTGAGAATTTCGAGCCGATCGAATGCGAGCACGCCGTCGGACCGTCATACCTGCTTTCCGTTTATGACCGGAAGATGCTTGAGGAGCGGATTCGTTGGCACAAGTCTTTCGGCCGGCTTTCTGTCGTCGGGTTCTACCGTAGCCACACCCGTAAGGACTTCGCCGTTACCCAGGAAGACGTCGATTTGATGTCGGCTTATTTCCCGGAACCATCCAACGTTTTCCTGCTCATTCACGCCCATCGCGACGCTCCGCCCACCGCCGGGTTTGCGATTTGGGAGGGCCGCAAAATCATCTCGATGACGCCCTACCTGGAGTTTCCGTTCCGTAAGGCCATTCTGGCGGCGGGTGCGCAGCAGAACTCCGTGACTTCGGCGGCTCAACCGGCGCCCGGGCCGCGCACGGAGACTCGGCGTCCGCAATTGCCGGCATGGCTGTCGTCGCTTTTTCACCAGCCGCGGATGCGCTTCGGAACGCCGTGGCTTGCCATTGGTCTCGCTGTCATCCTCCTTGCCGGCCTGCTCGCCGTCATCTCAAACCGTCGTCCGGTGCCGGCGGTCGCATCCGTCCCGCTCGGCTTACGGGCGGCACATGAGGGCAGCGGCGTACGCTTGCTTTGGGATCGCAGCGCGCCAGTGGTGAAGACTGCCACGCGTGCCGTCCTATGGATCGGCGACGGACCGTCGCAAACCAAACTCGATATTGATCCACAGCAGTTGAGCGGGGGCAGCATCGTCTTTTGGCCCCGGAACGGCGACATCACTTTTCGCATGGAAATATTCGCCCCTAAGCTTTTTGGAAGGGAATCGGTGACTATTGCGGGTATGCGCCAGGAGACGCCGGAAGCGCGGCCGTCGCCTTTTCAAGTAGCCCAGTCGCCAACTCCGGCTCCAGCCTCGATAACGGCGGCGTCTGACGCCGAAATACCGCGAATCAGTCCGCCGCCTCGAACGCTGGAGAGTACAAGTGACAAGGCAAGTGAGAAGACCAGTGACAAGACCAGTGAGAAGACCAGCGGCAATCGGACATCCGCCAGTTCCACGACGCCGGCAAGTTCGGTTCGGTTGCCTGAACCTTCAACAGTTTCTGCTTCTGCGAAGACACCGGCATTTCCCGATGCGCCCGAAATCGCCGCGGGTCCGGCCGGCAACCCCGAAGCCATGCTTCGCGAAACGGAAATCTTGAAGGCCAGGCCTCCTGAGATCTCTCACCCGTTCGTAAGCGTTACGCTCGACCCTTTGCCGGAGTCCCGTCGCGGCGGACTCCTCGGTAAGCTTCCGCTCCTTGGAAAGCGCAACAAGCAACGGACTGACTTCGTGCCTCCGAGGCCTGTTCGCGAGGCTCCCACCAACGTTCCGGCCGAGTTGCGCCAACGCACCAAACACGAGGTCCCCGTTGAGGTGAAACTCTATGTGGATCGCGCGGGCAAAGTGGAATATGCGGAGTTGCTCTCCGAAGGAACCGGGGCTGACCGGGATCTTGCCAGTTGGGCTGTGTTCTCGTCTCGCCAGTGGCAATTCGCGCCTGCGCGTTTGGGAGACGAGAGCGTGCCTGCTGAGGTTGTTCTTCGCTTCCGGTTTAGTCCGGAAGTGCATTGACGGTGCGGCGCCGGCTTGTTTGCTCTTGCCTCGAATCATCGGTTGTGGAATCCTGACAGAGATCGAAATTTGAATCGCCGGGGATTGACCGAAATGACAGTTACAACCGAGTTACTCAAGCAGGTTCCTCTCTTCTCATTGTTCGACGATGAGGAGGTCGCTCTATTGGCCGCGCAAGTGGAAATCAAGACCTTCGCCGCGCGGCAGCGTATCTACAAGATCGGCGACGCATCCGGGCGCGCTTACGTGCTGCTTTCCGGTTCCGTTGCAGTCAGCACCCTCGACCAGGACCATCAGGAAGTCATTATCGACCAACCCGGTCCAGGCGAGTTTTTTGGAATGGCATCCATGTTGGGCCAGACTCCTCACCAGACCGACGCACTATCCTCGGAGGAAAGCGTCTGTATCGAGATCGATCGCAACGACATTCTTACCCTGCTGCAACATAAGCCGCACGCCGGCATGGACCTGCTGGCCGTGCTCAGCCATCAGATTCACGTCGGGCAGGAACTGGTCCGGAGCCGCGCCATGCGCAACGCAAACGAGATCATCGAGGAGGAAGCGACCCGCGCGCAACGCATCGCCGACGGGGTCGCGCGCTTCGGCGGATCCTGGTCCTTCATCCTGTCGTTCGGCGCAGTTCTCGTGGTCTACACAACCATTAACGTGGCCCTCGGGCACATTGCTTGGGATCCTTATCCCTTCATCCTCTTGAACCTGTTTCTCTCAATGCTGGCGGCGATTCAGGCTCCCGTGATCATGATGAGCCAGAATCGCCAGGACCAAAGGGACCGCGTCCGCAGCGAACTCGACTTCGACGTAAACCGCCGCGCAGAGGCCGAAATTCAGGGCTTGTCGCGTAAGTTGAACCTGGTGAACGAAAGGATTGGCGATCTGGAAGATCTCTTGAGAGATCGGGTTCCCAAGGCCTGACCGGCAAGTTAAGTGGTAGGGACGGGCAGATTCGAACTGCCGACCTGTCGCTTAGGAGGCGGCCGCTCTATCCATCTGAGCTACGTCCCCACTTGATATTCACATTGTACTGCGTGTACTCGAAGTCGTAACGTGCCGCTGCGGCTAGGTAACGCCGGCGATCTTGTCGCCGGTGCCTAAAGAGCAGTCGTCCGTCATCAATTCCCGGCGCTACGCAGTGTCCGTTCAAGGCCCTTGCGCCCAATATCCGTCCGCCAGTGCATTCCCGCAAACTCAATCTTCTTCACCCCTGCATACGCCTCGTTGATTGCCGACCGCAAGTCCGCCCCCGAAGCCGTCACTCCCAGCACGCGCCCGCCGGCCGTCTCAAGCCTGCCCGCATTCAGCCGCGTCCCCGCCTGAAACACCGTCGCCCCTGTCGCCTCTGCCGCCGCAATTCCGGTGATCGCCTTGCCCGTCTCGTACTCCCCCGGATATCCCGCGGAGGCCATCACCACGCACACACTCGGCGCCGGCCGCCATGCCAATTTCGTACTTTCCAGTCGCCCTTCGGCCGCCGCCATCAACGCCGGCACGAAATCCGACGCCATGCGGTGCATCAGCGGCTGCGTCTCCGGATCTCCCAGGCGCACGTTGAACTCCAGCACCTTGGGCCCGTCCGCCGTCATCATCAGGCCCGCGTACAGAAACCCGGTGAATCGCAACTCTTCCACCGTCGGGTAGATCACGCGATCCAGAATCAACTGCGTTTCGGCCTCAGTCAGAATTGCGCTGTCGCAATAAGCGCCCATGCCGCCGGTATTGGGCCCATGGTCGCCGTCAAATACGGCTTTGTGGTCTTGCGTGGCTGCTAAGGGCGTGGCCGTGCGTCCATCGCAAAGCGCAATGAAGCTGACTTCGGTGCCGCGCAGGAACTCTTCAACCACCAGCCGTCCCTTCAAACACGCCATCGCCGCTTCAGCTTCGCCGCGATCGTTGGCGATGATCACTCCCTTCCCCGCAGCCAGTCCGTCCGCCTTGAGCACCACCGGGTATCCGAAACGTTCCAGCGCGCGCCGCGCATCGGTCGCATTTTCCACCGTCACATACTCCGCGGTAGGCATTGACCTTTGCGTAAAGAAGTTCTTTGCGAAAATCTTGCTGCCTTCCAGTTGCGCCGCCTTCCGGTCCGGCCCGACGATCTTGCGCCCCTGCGCCCGAAAGTCATCTACCACTCCGGCCACCAGCGGGGCTTCGGGTCCCACCACCGTGAGGTCGGCTTTGACCGCTTCGGCAATTTCCAGATAGGACGAGCCCGCCACCACCGGTACGCACGTGGCGACCGTGGCTATTCCGGGGTTTCCCGGCGCCGCATATAATTCAACCTCTGAGTCAACGTCCACCGATTGCGCCAATTTCCAGCACAGCGCATGTTCCCGCCCGCCGCTTCCAATGACCAGGATCTTCATTTCGCTACAATCATATCAATGCGCAACTCAACGCAAGAAAGGTACGACGTCGTAGTCATTGGCGCCGGCCACGCCGGGTGCGAAGCCGCCCGCGCTTGCGCCCGGATGGGGTTGAAAACCGCCATGGTGACGATGAACCTCGACCTCATTGCGCAAATGTCCTGCAATCCGGCTATAGGCGGCATCGCCAAGGGCCACCTGGTTCGCGAGATTGACGCTTTGGGCGGCCTGATGGGCGAGGTTGCCGATGCCGTCGGTATCCAGTTCCGCCTGCTGAATACCAGCCGCGGTCCTGCGGTCTGGTCGCCGCGCGCCCAAATGGACAAGCGAATGTACCGCGTCCGCATGAAGGAAACCATAGAAAAGGAACCTAATATCCGAATTAAGCAAGCTGAGGTTGCGGCCCTCAGCATTCACGAACGTCGCGTAACGGGAGTGGAGTTGCGCGATGGCCGGAGCATTGAAGCCGGCGCCGTGGTGGTAACAACAGGAACTTTTCTGAATGGACTGGCCCACGTCGGCGAGATGAAGTACAGCTGCGGCCGCAACGGTGAAGCCCCATCGCAGATGCTTGGCGACCAGCTTCGTGGCATGGGCCTGAACTGGACCCGCCTTAAGACCGGCACCCCGCCCCGCCTGGATGGCCGAACCATAGACTGGTCGCAGTTTGAGCCGCAGCCCGGCGACGCCGTGCCAACGCCATTTTCATTCCTGACGGAAAAGATCGACCGGCCGCAGATCGAATGCCATATCGGATATACCACGGACCAGACCAGGCGCATCCTGCAAGAGGCCATTCCGCGCTCCCCTTTATACAGCGGTCAAATCGAAGGCGTGGGTCCCCGCTACTGTCCCTCGATAGAGGATAAGTTCGTCAAGTTCCCGGACAAAGCGCGTCACCAGATTTTTCTCGAGCCGGAGGGCCTGGACACCAACGAGGTCTACGTTAACGGCATGTCCACCAGCATGCCCATTGATGTGCAGTCGGCCATGGTCGCATCGATCCCCGGCTTGGAGCATGCCGAGATGATCCGGCCTGGTTACGCTATTGAGTACGATGCTATCGATCCGCGGGAGCTCAAGGCTACCCTCGAAGTGAAATCTATCGGCGGGCTCTATCTGGCCGGTCAGATCAACGGAACGTCCGGTTATGAAGAGGCCGGTTGCCAGGGCCTGATCGCCGGTATGAATGCGGCATTGCGTTTGGGCGGCGGCGAGCCGGTTATCATTTCTCGGACAGAAGGGTACACCGGTATTCTGATTGACGATCTGATCACGAAGGGGGCCGATGAGCCGTACCGTATGTTCACGTCGCGCGCCGAGTTTCGCCTGCATTTGCGTATCGACAACGCGGATACCCGGTTAACGCCGATTGGCCGACGCGCCGGGCTGGTCACGGATGAGCGCTGGAAAATCTTCTCTCGTAAATTGCTTCAAAAGAAAGTGCTGGATGCGGCCTTGGAGAGGCACCGCAATGGTCAATGGCTGAAGCGGCCCGATTCGTCCATTTCGGAGATCGCCGATTGGGTGCGCGAAGTTTTGGGGGAAGAACCGGCTCTTGGTCTTTTGACGACCGTAGAAACTGAAACTAAGTACAACGGCTATATCGTTCAGCAGGAGCGGCAAATGGCGCGGTTGAAGCAGGCCGAGGGGCGGGCCATTCCCACGGACTTCGGCTTTGCTTCAATTCCGGGCCTTTCTCGGGAGATCCAGGACAAGCTGGAACGGGTGCGGCCGTCGACTTTGGGCCAGGCTGCCCGGATTCCAGGCGTTACACCGGCAGCGATTGCCGTTTTGGATTGCTACCTGAGCCTGGCCCGTGTTTCGTGACTTGCTGCGCCAGCGTCTTCCCGAGCTTGCAGTAGAGAAGGTTGCGCTGCTCGAGGTTCATTACGAGCTGCTGCTGCGTTGGAATCAGACGATTAACCTGACCTCTATCAATGAGTTAGATGAAATTGTGGAGCGCCACTATTGCGAGTCGCTCTTTTTGGGGATGCACCTGCCTCCGGAGCCGGTGAGCATCGCCGATATCGGGTCGGGTGCCGGGTTTCCGGGGGTCCCAATGGCGATTCTCCGGCCTGACTGTACAGTGACGTTGATTGAATCGCACCAGCGCAAAGCCGTGTTTCTCCGGGAGGCCAGCCGGAAGCTTGAAAATGTACGGGTGGCGGCCAAGCGGGCTGAGATGGTTACCGAGCGCTTTGATGTTGTCGTGTCGCGAGCGGTGAGTTATAGGGATCTGGCGGGAAGTTTAAGTAGATTGGCTTCGAATGCCATTCTGCTAACCGGTACCGAGATTCCCCCGGCTTCTATGGGCTTTGCTTGGGATACTGCCATTGCCTTGCCTTGGGGTAATCAGCGATTTCTCCGTGTTGGTGTTTCACGTGAAACAGCGGGAGCGTATTCGTGATAGTATGGCCGCTTGAGCAGAGTCTTTGCCGTCGCCAACCAAAAAGGCGGGGTTGGTAAAACTACTACCGCCATTAACCTGGCTGCTTCATTAGCGGCCAACGACTTCCGCATCCTGGTGATTGACTCCGATCCCCAAGGTAACGCCACAAGCGGCTTGGGAATTGCCAAAGACCCCACCCGCCCTAGCCTGTATCACGTTCTTTTGGGCGACACGCCGGTGGCAGAGGCAATTGTTCCCACCGAATTAGAAGGCCTTTTTCTCATCTCGGCCGATAAGAACCTGGTGGGGTCGAACCTGGAATTGATCGACATCCCCAACCGCGAATTTCGCCTGCGCGAACGCATTGCGGAGATTCGCGAACACTATCGCTACATCATCATCGACTGCCCGCCGGCTTTGGATTTGCTCACGCTCAATGCCCTGATTGCGGCCGATTCCGTTCTGGTTCCGATTCAGTGCGAGTTTTTTGCGCTGGAAGGCGTTTCGGAACTCATGGATACCGTCGACCGGATTCGCGATTCGTTTCAGCATCCATTGGCCATAGAAGGCATTCTTCTAACAATGTTCGATGACCGGACGAACCTTACGCGCCAAGTTGCCGCAGATCTGAAAGAATTTTTTGGCGACCAGGTCTTTACCACGGTGATTCCACGCAGCATTAAGCTTGCGGAGGCGCCCAGCTTTGGCAAACCTATCCTGACCTACGACCCGCGCTCCAAAGGCGCGGAAAGTTATATCAAGCTCGCAAAAGAGATTCTAGACCATGAACAAAACGGACAACCCGCGCCGAGCGCTCGGTAGAGGCCTCGGCTCGCTGTTGCCGACTCGCCCTCCGGTGGCTCCGCCGCCGCCGCCTCCGCCGACTCACGAAGAGACGTCGTTAAATGTAAGCATTGATTCCATCGATGCCAATCCTCTCCAACCGCGTCGGCTTTTCGAGCATGACCGATTGGCGGAACTGGCGCAATCCATCCGGACCAATGGCATCATTCAGCCGCTGGTGGTCCGAAAAGCCGGCGACCGGTATCAATTGGTGGCTGGTGAGCGCCGCTGGCGGGCTGCTAAAATCGCCGGGATTTCAGAAGTCCCGATTGTGGTCCGCGACATTCCTGATGACCGGCTGCTCGAAATCACGCTCATCGAGAACATTCAGCGCGAGGATCTCAATCCGATCGAAACTGCCGCGGCCTTTGCCAGTATGACCGCCGAGCTGCATCTGAACGCCGATCAGATCGGCTCGCGGGTGGGCAAAGACCGGTCCACTATTGTCAATTTCACGCGCTTGCTTCAGCTCCCGCAGGATCTTCAGCAGATGGTGGCGGAGCGGCGCATCTCGGCCGGGCATGCCCGATGCCTGCTGACGATTCCGAACGAGGGCCTCCAACGGCAGGTGGCGGAAAAGGCCGTTGCGCAGAATTGGTCGGTGCGGCAGTTGGAGCGCGTGACCAAGCGAATGATGGAGGGCAGGCAGCCGAAATCGGTGGATGAGGTGGATCTGGACCCGAACGTGAAGGCGGCAATTCAGGAAATGGAACGAGTGCTGGGCACCAAGGTTCGGATCATCGAAGGCGCCAAGGGAAAGGGCAGGATTGAGATCGAGTATTACTCGGCGGAAGATCTGGACCGGATTTATACGGGCATCACCGGACAAACCTAAGCCCGTGCTACAATTTGCGGCTATTTCTTCATCAGGCCCAGAATATAGGATAATTCCCTCCGAATCTCTGGTAACGGATCCTCGGAGAAAAGTTCCCGCTGGACGCCTTTGGAAACGGTTCGCGCCTTGGGAGCGCGGGACTCGGCCTGCAAGGTCTGGCGTGCGCCTTCGATGGTGAACCGCTTTTCGTAGAGCAGGTGCTTAATACGCAGCAACAGCTCGACGTCCTTGCGTCGGTACAGGCGGTGGCCGGTGCCCGATTTCTTGGGTGAGAGAACCGCGAATTCGGTCTCCCAATAGCGCAAGACGTACGGCTCGACTCCAAGGAGTTCACTTACCTCACCGATCTTGAAGTACAGCTTATCCGGAATCTCGGGAGACCCGGGCTGCAACGCGACATCCGTCATTCGCCACTGAGATCTTATCTCAACCGGTGATAGAATGCCACTAGAGCGAGGCCCCCGATGTTTAAGCCGATATCCCGAAGAACCTTGCTGCGCGGCGCCGGCACTGCCTTGGCGCTGCCATGGCTGGAGACAATGCGGGCGTCGTCGTCGGCCTCTGATGACGCTTCAAGCGCCGAGCCCAGGCTGTCCGAACCGCCGCTGCGCATGATGTTCATGTTCATGCCGAACGGAGTACGGCCGGACTATTGGACCCCGGCCGGCGATGGCGAGGACTACCAGATCACTCCCCATTTGAAACCGCTCGAAGGCCTGCAGAAGCGATTTCATGCTGCTGGAGAATCTCTGGAACAAGAACACCATCGGCCGTAATGGCCACTGGCCCAAGGTGCCGGTCTGGCTTTCGGGCGGCTACGTGCAGCGGACCACGGGCGACGACCTGGACACGGGCGCGGTATCGGTAGACCAGTTGGCCGCTCAGCACATCGGCGACAAAACGTCCCTGCCTTCATTTGAAGTAGGCATCGATGCACCGCGTTCCGGCATCGACACGGCCGGCGGCGGATTCGCGCGTCTCTATGGATCGTTCATCTCCTGGCGCGATCCTCGTACTCCGGTGCCGAAAGAGATCATTCCGCAACTGGCCTTCGACCGGTTGTTTCGAGGCAACCGAAGCGCGGTGGTCTCAAGCGTGAATCCAAAAGATCCCGCGCTCCTGACCGCGCTACAAAGGGACGATACCAGCATTTTGGACCTGGTGATGGACGATGCCAGGACCGTGCAGCGGCAGGGTAGCGCGCAAGACCGCGTCCGGCTGGACGAATACTTCAGCTCGGTGCGCTCCGTGGAACAGCGGCTCGAGGCCGCGATGCACCCGCAGAAACGGTGGATCAACCAGGGCAAGTTCCCCCTGGACCGGCCCGCGCCCGGCTTTCCCGACACGCACCAGGAGCACGTCCGGCTGATGCTCGATATTTTCATTCTGGCATTTTGGACGGACACGACGCGCATCGGCACCTTCATGTTCGGCGACGCCCAATCCTCCAAGGACTATTCCTGGCTGCCGGGTGTAAAGGGCGCGTTCCATTCGATTTCGCACCATGGAGACGTTCCGGAACGGCGCGAGCAATATGAAAAGATCATCAACTGGCACACCGGACAGCTGGCGTATTTCCTGAACAAGGTCAAGAACCTGGATGAAGGTGGAAAGTCGCTGCTGGATAATTCGATGATCATGTTCGGCGCCTCCATCAAGGACGGCAACCGTCATACGGTGGAGAATCTGCCGCTGCTTTTGGCCGGCCGGGGGAAGGGCACGCTGCGTCCCGGACGGCGGTTCCGGGCTGCGGAAAAAACGCCGCTGTGCAATCTGTACCTGGCGTTGCTGCATCGCATGGGCGTGATGGAGAAATCATTCGGCGACAGCACTGGGCCGCTGGATGGTCTTGCATAGACTCGATGGTCTTGCATAGACAGCTTATGCGGATCCTGTTGTTGGCTGTGGTGCCGCTGGCCTATTGCGCTTCGGACGCATCACAAGAGTTTTCGCAAACCATTCGTCCGGTCCTGGTGCGGAACTGCGCCGCCTGTCATAATCCCGCCAATTCGAAGAATCCGGCCAATTTCTTGAAGGCCGCCACAGCCGGGGAGATGCAGGCAGACCGCGGATTATGGCGAAGCGTTGCGGCCCAGTTGCGCAACCGGACCATGCCGCCCATCGAATCCAAGCTGACTGAAGAGGAACGGCTCCGAATATCGCAATGGGTGGAGAACCAGCTGCGGCAAACCGCGTGCGGCGCCGGGGAGTATGCGGGGGCCGGGACGGTTCGGCGGCTCAACCGGCGCGAATACCACAACACGATCCGCGATCTGATGGGCGTGGATTTGGATATGGCCGCCATCTTTCCCGCCGACGGAACCGGCGGCGCGGGCTTCGACACCAACGGCGACACGCTCTACGTGCCGCCGATGTTGATGGAGCGCTACATGGAAGCCGCGCAGCAGATTCTGGACCGCGTAATCATTACGCCGCCACTCTTGAAGACCTGGGCGGGATCGGCGCTGCAACCCGGCCACCCGGTGTCCGCCTCCATCTACGTGGATGGAGATTATGATGTGCTGGCGGCGCTCGATCCCAAATCAGCATCCGCCAAAATGACCCTCATGGTGGATGGCGCCGACGCTGGTGGAATGGCGATGCAGCGAAGCCGCGGCCCCGGTATAACCGTGGGTACACAAGTGCGCCTGAAGCGCGGCACGCGCACATTTTCTGTGCTGCCGGCGGAAGCTCCGTTGGGGATCATCAGCCTGAGCCTGGCGCAGAAGCGTGAAGAGCCCTCGGCCGAGAAGCGAGCTTTGCAATATCGTCTGTTGGGAATGGAACCAGGCCCGGAGCCGCTCGATCCGCGCAAGGCAGCCCGTCAAGTGCTGACGGCATTCCTGCCAAGGGCTTTCCGGAGGCCTGTGGAGCCGGCCGAGGTGGACCGTTTCCTGGTGATGTATGACCGGGCCGCCGGGCGCGGAGATCCGTATGAAGAACGATTGAAATTGGCGCTCAAAGCGGTTCTGGTGTGGCCCGATTTTCTGTTCCGAATCGAGGAGCGCAAGGTTAAGCCGGGAATTTATCCGGTGGGCCAGTATGAGCTGGCGGCGCGCCTGTCTTACTTTCTCTGGTCGACCATGCCGGACGAGCAGCTAATCCGGCTTGCCGGGCAGGGGAGCCTGCAGGATCCGAAAGTGCTGGCGGGCCAGGTGGAGCGGATGCTGGACGACCCGCGGGCGCGCACTTTCACCAGCACGTTTATGGGCCAGTGGCTGGGCACGCAGGATGTGGGCGGCCGCGTGGTGCCGCTGCTTACCGAAATCCAGTCTTATTACAATGCGGACATTGCAGCCGACTTGCGAATGCAGCCGATCCTGCTGTTCGATCGCATTCTGGGCGAGAACCGCAGCCTGCTGGAACTTCTCACCGCCGACTACACTTACCTGACGCAGCGGCTGGTGGCGTTTTACCAACTGGACGGCCGCGTGAACGGCATCGGAGATAATGGATTCCACTTGGTGCAATGGCCGGACGACCGGCGGGCCGGAGTGCTGGGAATGGCCGGCGTATTGGCGATGACCTCGCATTACCAGCAGACCAGCCCGGTATTGCGCGGCGCCTGGGTGCTTGAAACTTTATTGGGCACGCCGGTTCCGCCTCCGCCGCCAGACGTGCCGCCGCTCGGTTCCGGAGGCCCGGCTACCGCGGCTCTTAGTACACGCGAGAGGGTGTTGCAGCACCGCGCCAACCCCGCGTGCTCTGCCTGCCACAAACTGATGGACCCGATTGGCTTTGGCCTGGAGAATTTCGATTGGATGGGGCGCTGGCGCGATCAGGAAGGCGGCGGTAAGCCAATCGATGCGTCGGGCTCTTTACCTTCGGGCGAGAGTTTTGACGGTCCCGTGGAACTTCGGCGGGTCCTGCTCCAGCATAAAGACGACTTTTTGCGGCAACTGACGGGAAAGGTACTTGGCTATGCGTTGGGCCGCAGCCTTCAGGATGGCGATAGCTGCACGGTTCAGCGGTTGGTGGACCAGGTTGCCAACGACAACTATCGCGCGCGAACGTTGATTCGGGAGGTGGCGCTGAGCCTTCCGTTCCGGAACACTCAAGGCGGTGCTCTAACTTCGGCGCCGGTAACACTTCCGTCGCTGAACGTCTCGGCTGTCACTTCCAAGACCCAGGACGCAAATTCTCATAACAACGGAGAAGTACCGGGTCTGGTGAAGAAGTAGCAGGTAGAAACCGCTACTGGGCGATCACGTTTTCTGCGAGGCACTGAATTCCACGGCGCCGCAAAAGTTACCATCCAGCGGAGCGGAAAGCCTGGATGAGCATCTGGTTACGTTGTTCCGACTTCTTTTCCTCTTTATACAAGAGCCTGGCCCAAATGCTGACGGAGAGTGAGATTCCGCAGAAAAACGCAATTGAAATTGAGAGCGCCATATAGTCATCCACCTGTTCAATCAGAATTCTGCCACAAATAGATTGAGATTGCTAGACGTTCTAGTACTATTTAGGCGTTTTGCCCAGGAACAGGTACTAGGGGTGCGGAAAGCGTTGGATGATGTTTAATAAATATTGGAAAGAAGGAGGAAACGATCGTGAACAGGCTAAAGGGAAAGCGTGCTCTGATTACGGGCGGGACCAGCGGCATCGGCCTTGAAACCGCCCGCCAGTTTTTGAGCGAGGGCGCCCGCATTGCCATCACCGGTAAGAATCCGGCGACGCTCGAGACGGCACGCAAAGAACTGGGCAGCGGGGTGCTGATTATCCCATCGGATGCGAGCGACGTAGCGTCTCAGAAGCCCGTTGCCGAGACCCTTCGGCAGGAATTTGGAGGACTCGACATCCTGTTCGTTAACGCCGGGATCGCCGAACTCAAGCCCGTGGAGCAGTGGGACGAGGCCGCGTTCGACCGTTCCTTTGCGATTAACGTGAAGGGGCCGTATTTCCTGGTTCAGGCGCTCTTGCCGATCTTTGCAAATCCGGCGTCGATTGTGATCAACGCATCCGTCAACGCACACATCGGCATGCCGAACACGAGCGTCTACGGCGCCACCAAGGCTGCGCTTCTCTCCCTTGTCCGTACTCTTTCCGGCGAACTGATCTCGCGCGGTATCCGCGTCAACGCCGTCAGCCCCGGTCCGATCTCGACGCCCCTGTACGGCAAGCTCGGCCTGTCTGAATCCGATCTCCGATCAGTGGCCGCGTCAATTCAGGGCCAGGTCCCTGCCGGCCGCTTCGGAACACCTGGCGAGATTGCCTATGCGATTGTCTTCCTGGCCTCCGACGAATCCGCATTCACGGTTGGCAGTGAGCTTTTGATCGATGGTGGGATGAGCAATCTTTGAAATGACGGGAGCTCTGAAAATAATGGGAGCTCTGAAAATAACGGGAGGTAGCCAATGAAAAGCATGCGCTTAGGCGATTCCGCGCGGAAGCCTGCACTGATCGAGACCGACAGTCCTCAGCCAAAGCCGCGACGAGGGGAGGTGTCGGTTCGAGTTTACGCCGCGGGCGTGACGCCCACTGAGCTTGCCTGGGATCCGACGTGGCACGCTAAGAACGGCGATCCACGCACCGGGGCCGTGCCGGCACATGAGTTCTCTGGCGAGATTGCGGAAATCGGCGAAGGTGTCGCAGGTTTGTCAGCCGGCCAGGAGGTCTACGGCATGAATGACTGGTTTGCGGATGGAGCGCTGGCGGAGTACTGTGTCACGCGGCCTGAATGGATTGCGCCCAAGCCGCGGCATCTTGGCCATGCAGAGGCTGCCTCCGTGCCGATAGGAGCTTTGACCGCGTGGCAAGGGTTGTTCGAACGGGCGAAACTCCAGCGTGGTGAGCGCCTGCTGGTGCATGGTGGAGCGGGGGCCGTGGGAGTCTTCGCCGTCCAGTTGGCGCGCTGGTGCGGGGCATATGTGACGACCACAGTGTCGGCACACAACTTCGAGTTCGTAAAGGGGCTTGGCGCGGATCAGGTTATCGATTACAAGGCAGCGCCGTTTGAGAATCAAGTACGGGATGTGGATGTCGTGTTCGATGCCGTGGGCGGCGATACGCTGCGGCGGTCCTGGAGCGTTCTGAAACCGGATGGACGATTGGTGACGATCGCTGCGGGCGGCGACACTTCGCCTGATGAGCGCGCCAGGAAGGCGTTCTTCATCGTCGAACCTAACCGCCAACAACTGGTGGAGATTGGGCGTCTGCTGGATGCGGGAGATCTTCGGCCGGTGGTGGATACCAGGGTGGCACTTTCACAGGCTGAAGAGGCTTACACGGGAACTGTGGAAAGGCAAGGGCGTGGAAAGGTGGTGGTGGTTGTGAAAGCGGGAAGCGACCACACGCATGTTAGCAGTTCCGGCGTTACCGGCGATTGAGGATGCCGATTTAGGATGGGCACGGCAGCGACCTATCGCGCAGTGATGGTGACGACGAAGGGCGGACCGGAAGCTCTCGAGATCGTTGAGTTGCCTGTTGAGCCGCCTGGCCCAGGGCAACTGCGCATACGGGTGCGCGCTGCCGGGGTGGGCTCGACCGACTTGATCGTATTGGCGGGCAACTATCGGTTTGCGCCGAAGATACCGTTAGTGCCTGGTTATGAGGCCGCCGGCGTGGTGGACGCCATTGGCGATGGTGTCACTGGCTTCGAAGTGGGCCAGCGTGTGGCGGCACTTACCGTGTATGGGGCCTTCGCGGAATTTCTCGTACGTGAGGCCGAGCACTTCCTTCCTATTCCTGACGGCGTTTCCGATCGCGATGCCGCCGCGGTCATCCTGAACTATGTGACCGCATGGCAGATGATTCATCGGGTGGCGAAAGTGCGGCCCGGTCAAACCGCACTGGTCACGGGCGCAGCCGGCGGCGTGGGCACGGCTGCCCTGCAACTGTTACGGCTGGCGGGTGTGAAGACTTACGGTGCCGCGTCGTCGTCGAAGCACGGCATCCTGCGTTCACTGGGCGCCACACCAATCGACTATCGGGCAGGGCCGATCGATCGCCTGACGCGTGCCCTGGAACCTGACGGCGTGGACTACGTCTTCGACGCGATCGGCGGCGCCAACATCGGTCCCTGCATCGGCGCGCTACGGCGGGGCGGGACGCTGGTCGGATTTGGTTTCATGGGCGCATCAGGCAAGCTATCGCAACTGGCTATGTTCGCCAACATTTTTGTTGGGGCGCGCCTGCGCGGACGGCTGGGCAAATTCTACGGCATCACTTTGCTATACCGGAAAGACCCCAAGCCGCTGCGCGAGGATCTGCCCAGGATCTTCGCACTTCTCGCGGAGAAGAAAATCGATCCGCTGGTCAACCGCACGTTTCCGCTGCTTGCAGCGAGACAGGCCCTGGAATTTCTGGCGGCGGGTTCCGTGGAAGGTAAGATCGTGCTCACTTCACCCGCATCACCAGAGCCGTGATGTCGTCGTGCTGCCGGGTGCGCCCCACGAAGCCATCGACGGCGGACATCACGATCTTCAACCCTTCGGCCGGGGTGTCGACACGCAGGCCGCGAACCACGTCGAGCAGGCGCGGCTCGCCGTACTCCTCCTGACGCTCGTTCTCAGCTTCGGTCACGCCATCGGTAAAGACAATCAGCAGATCGCCGGAATCCAACGTGACTGTGCCCTGTTCGAAACGGGCGGAGGCCATCACGCCCAAGGGCAGGCCACCCGCTTCCAGCCGTTCCAGTGTTCCCGCCGCGCGCCGCAGCACGGGTGGATTGTGCCCCGCGCAGATGTATCGCATGGTGCGGCTGGCCAGGTCCACTTCGCCCAGGAACGCGGTGGTGAAGCGCAATCCGCCCAGGCTATTGGCACAAGCGTAGCGGTTCAGGCCGAGCACCAATTCTTCGAGCGCCACCGGCGCGGCCGCCAGAGTGCGCAGGCTGGCCTGAATAGTCGCCATGAGCAGCGCCGCGGGAATGCTTTTGCCTGCTACGTCGGCCACGATCAGCAGCAGGCGGCCGCCGTCGCGGTGGAAGGCATCATAATAATCGCCGGATACGGTATTGGCCGGCCGCGTGGCGAAAGCCAGGTCGAAACCCGCCACCACAGGCGAGGCGGAAGGCAATAGCCACCGCTGAATCTCACGCGCGATTTCCAGGTCGCGCTTCATCGTCACCCGGTCTGCCAGTTCGAGCGACAGCAACAAAATGAATGCCGCGGTGACAACGAGTATGCTGCCGCTTCCGTTGCGGCTGAACAGTTCGAACAGCGCGTAGGTAATCGTAAGCAACAGGAACATTCGCCGCGCCGGCGACAGCTTACGCAGCAGAGCCCAGCCCAAAGCCCGCGCAGCATAGAGACGGTGCCGGTGGCCGCGGTGCTGCCCGATGGCTTCCCAATCCACGTCCTTGGAGTAGAAATCGTAACCCGCGCGCGCATCCGCCTTGAAGTCGGCCCAAAGCGCGTCGATCGCCATGCCGTCGGTCAGGCGGTCCCAGAAAGTCTGCAACTGGTGTGCGAAGTGGGCTATTTTCTGTCCGAGCCCTTCGATCTTCTCCGCCAGAGACATTGGCACTACTATAACCAAAATCCAGATTCACCTACTTTGACGGGCCGCAGGTGATGGTGACGACGTGCTGGCCGCGAGGCAGAAGGCTTGTTAGCGGCGCGTCCACGCCGTCGATCTGGATGGATTTCAGTGGACGGTCCAGGAGGGCGATGGCGCGGGATGCGGATTGGTAGGAGAACTCGATGGTGGTGGCGGAGAGGGTGTGGGCCGACTTCAAATCGGCGTTCAGGTAGAGCAGGCGCGGAGACTGGGACGCCGGCGCAGCCTCGATGGCGTGGGGCCCGGCGGGGAGCCACAGAGTTTGGTCATCAGCGGCCGGCCAGGGTAAACCGTCTACCATGGCAGGCCCTGCCCAAGGTATGCCGACTGCCGTGGTGGAATCGATGATCAGCTTGGGGCCCATCCGTTCGATACGGGTTACAGTGGCGGCGGCGGAAGGCAGCAAAGGGAGGTCGGGCGGGAGGAGAGAGTTTTCGAAGTAGAGCGCCACGCGGGGAAAGTTGGCGGCGGCATGGTGGACCAACTCGAACAGTTCGGTGCCGGTCTGTTGCTTGGTCGGGTAGACGTTTTGGTAGCGATCGACGATGTTGAGGTCGATGGCGAGTTTGTCGCGGTGGGGCGTGAGGGCGCGGTAGCGTTCGGCGATGGTCTGGTAGCGCTGCGGGCCCAGGTTCCAGACGGTGGCGGGGTCCTCGATCAGGAAGGTGAAGTTGTGGGTGTCGAGCAGGGGGAGAACACGGGCGGCGTCGGCGCCGATGGCTTCGCGCATGTTGGAGTCGAAGCGGTCGTCCACGTGGGTGAGGACCAGGTCCAGGTGAGGCTTGAGACGGCGAATGGACTCCAGTTGCGTGAGCCATTCCTGTTGGAGGCGGAAGGTGAGGGAGGCACGGTAGGTTAGGAATGCCGGCAAGAGTGCCGGCATTGCAGGCTGAGAGCCTGCTCCACGAGGCGGAAATAGCTCGATGGGGTCGGTGCCGGATTGAGCTTTGAATTCGGCACGGACGTCGTCGTTCATGGGAGTGAAACGCGCGGGGTTGGCGGCGCCTTCTAGGGATTCGAAATAGAGTTCGGCCAGGTTGACGCCATCCCAATCGAAGCGCGTGGCCAAATGGCTGACGCCGGCTGAAACGGCGCGGAAACAGTCGCGATTGGTCAGGTTCATTAGCTTGCGCCAATCCAGTTGCGCATCTTGGAGGACGGCAGTTTTTTCGCGCCACTCAGGATGGTCGTGCCAGAACTTTTCGCTGACGTGAGGGAGTTCCAGCCAGGCATAGACCAGGATGCCCCGGCGATGGCAGGCTTCGATAAGCTTGACCAGATAGGCGTCTCCTTCGGGATCGGGCTCGAAGAAATGCCAGGCGGCAACGTGCAGGGCGGAGATTCCGGCTTTGCGCCAGCGGGCGGCGAAGTAGTCGACATCGACGCGCGAGCGGTAGGCGGAATCGAAGAATGCCCAGAGGCGGTTGGTGCGGAACGGCGGCTCCAGGCCCAGATCGCAGAGGGCATTCAAGAGGTAGGGAAAGCGCTCATAGCCGCGTTCGCCGGGAGGGGCGGCGATCCAGAGGACGGCGCCTGAGCCGCGGCGAAAACCCGCGGTGAGGGGAGCATTGGTCCAGCGCTCGCGAACGAAGATGGTTGCGCTTTCGGGGATCTGGAATACCGGGAGCTCCAGGCCTTTTTCCCAAATTATGGCGAGCGAAGGGCGGTGGATGTCGGTGAGGCTGTTGACGCGAACGTTTTCGCTGGTGGGACGGAAGCCGAACATGGCGGCGAGAGAGGAGTCGCCTTCTAAGATCAGGACGGCGCCTTTTTCCACGCGGGCAGGCCACTCGGGGGAGGCCGAGGCTCCGGTGCGGGCGACGAAGATGTGGGAGAGGCCGGCGGGCTGCGGCAGGAGGCCGATGGAGGAGAGGATTTCGGGCCAGGCGCCGGGGTCGCCGGAGAGGACGGAGAAATAGGGCAGCGGGGCGGCGGGGATTGGAGGGGCAATGGCTGCTTGGAGCGTGGTGACCAGCAGGAATAAAAGTGTGCCGGCACGAATGCCGGCATGGCAGGCTGAAGCCTGCTCCACGGGCGGGCGAGGGCGGTTAGTGGGTGATGGCATACCAGAGTCCGGTGCGCAGGTCTGTGAAGTGGGGGCGGCCCTCGATCAGATAGGCGCCGCGGAGGGCGTTGACGGTCAGGTACATGGATTTGGGCATTCGGGAGCTGGTGAATCGGAGTCCAGGGCCTGTTTCGACGAAATTGGCCCAATCCTGCCGCTTGGAGTCGATGGTTATATTGCCGTTCCAGTAAATCTGGGTCCGCAGCTCGGGTGTGCCGACCGTATATCCGGCGCGGTTTTGCGCGTAGGCCAGGAAATCGTTATCGAAACGGCTGACGTAGAGGGCGTCGATGGTGGTATCGGCGAACCAGTTGGTGGATTCGGAGCGCAAAGCGCGGGCGATGGAAACACCGCCGCGGTAATCGGGGACCATGTGGCGCGTGAGATAGCCGATGGAGTTGCCGGCTTCGGCCCAGCCGGTTATACCGTGCCAGGGGACGGTGGCAACGCCGACGCCGACGATGAAGGCGCTCTCAGAGAGGTACTGCGGGGCGACGGTGCCGACGGTCTGGCGGGTGTCGCCGATGAAACGCACGCTGAGGTAGGGGTGAATGGGAAGGCGGGTACGGAGTTCGGTTTTGACCTGGCCGTAGGAGAAGAGGTCATGCCAGCGCGTGGAGAAGATGGGGAAGAGCCAGGCGGTTGTGCGGAAGGTTTCGGTGCCGGCGCGGAGGCTCTTCCAGGCGGTGGCGGCTTCGATCGCGATCTGCGGGTCGGGACTCTTGCGCGCAAGATCGAACCAGCGGAAAGCGATGAGGTCCTGGTGGAGGATATTGTAGGTCCAGCCGAGTTTGAGCATGACGCCGAAATCGCCGGGGTCGGCTTCGTGGGCCACCTGAAGGTATTTGAGGGCATCCTTCATGTAGCCGGCTTTGATGCTGCGTTCGGCCATGACTTTGGCATCGATGGACTGGGGCTGCGGCTGCGCATCGGTGCGGGTCTTGAGAACCTGGGGAATGCGGAGCACGGCGCGGACGCGGTTGGCGAGATCCTCATCTTTGCCGGCCAGCACGCGTTCGAAAAGGGGTTGGGCGGCGGCTTTGTCGCCGCGGCCGTAGAGGAGGAATCCGAGTTGGGTAGCGGCGAGCAGATCGCCGGGGGCAGTTTCGGTAAGGGCGCGAAATTCCTGCTCGGCTTCGCGGGGGAAATCCATGCGAAGGAGGAGGTAGGCAAGTTCGCGGCGGAGTTCCGTGTTGGCCGGGTCAAGGACCAGGGCGCGGCGGAAATCGTCGACGTAGGGGTAATGGCTGGGCAGGAGTTCGCGGGCCAGTTCTGCGGCGCGCGGTTCGCCGCCACGGGAGGCCGCCAGCAGAGCGGCGTGGGCCTCGTCAAGACGGTTAAGGGCCAGCCAGACGCGGCCGAGATCGACCAGCACCGAGCGGCGATCAGGGAGCAGGCGCCAGGCCTTTTCGTAGTGCTCGGCGGCGAGGGGAAGTTGGTCGCGCTGTTCGGCAAGGGTGGCCAGTTCAAAGTGGGCGCTGAAGTTGGCACCGCCCTTGGCGATGGCCTGGGTCCAGCGCGCGATGCCGTCGGCTAGCGGGCCGTCGATGTTCTGAAAGGCTTGTTCGGCGGTCTTGGCCGAGGGGCCGGAGATCTTGCGGATGCGGTCGAAGATGCGGCGGGCCTGCGCCTGTTGCTTGGTTTCAAAGCACAGGAAGGCGTACTCCATGGCGACCTGGGTGTCGGCGGGGTTAAGCTGCATGGCCTGTTGGAACTGGTCGCGGGCCAGCAGGTTTTCGCCGATCTTGAGATAGGCATAGGCCAGGTCTTTGCGAATATCGGGGCGGGCGGGGGAGGCGGTGATGGCCTGGAGGAAGGCGGCGATGGCGGGATCATAATCGCGGGTGCGGAGGGCGGCGTAGGCGCGGGTGAGCGGGGCGTAGGCCGGGTCGATTGCCGGGTTGGGGGGCTGCGCGTTTCCGGGATCGGCCATAGACAACGCGGCGAAGATCGCGAAGAGGCGCATGGGGGCTTATGAAGGTAGTGGGGAGAGGCGGGGCGGATTCTCAAGAAGTTGTCGGAGGATCTGGATCGTAATATACAAATTCGCAGGAGAGCACTGTAGTATCGCAAGGGGAGGCGGGACGAATGAATTGGCTGGTTTGGTCGTTGTTGTCGGCGCTGTTTGCGGCGCTGACCGCGATTCTGGCGAAGCTCGGCGTGGCGGGGGTGGATTCCAACCTGGCGACAGCGGTGCGGACTTCGGTAGTGGTGGTGTTCACCTGGGGATTGGCGTACGTCAACGCGCCGCCGAACAGTTTTCAAGCATTCACAGCGAAGACCTGGCTATACCTGGTGGTCTCGGGGCTGGCGACGGGGCTTTCCTGGTTGTGCTATTTTCATGCGCTGCAGGTGGGGGAAGCTTCGCGGGTGGCGCCCATCGATAAGCTCAGCGTGGTGCTGGTGATCGTACTGGCAACGCTGTTTTTAGGGGAGCGGCTGACGTGGGGCAAAGGCCTGGGCGCCGCGCTGATTGCGGCGGGAGCGATAGTGATTGCGCTGGATTAGTTCCTGGTTTGCGATTCCGCCTCGCCGATAACGTCCTTATCTTCACGACCCATCCACCGGTATACAGCGCCTGCGATTGCCGCTCCTATCAGTGGAGCTACCCAGAACATCCACAGTTGCGAGACCGCCCAGGCACCGGCGAATAGGGCGGTGGCGGTGCTGCGCGCCGGGTTCACGGACGTATTGGTAACCGGAATACTCACCAGATGAATCAGCGTGAGGCAAAAACCGATGGCGATGGGAGCAAACCCCTTCGGCGCGCGCCCATGCGTTGAACCCAGGATGACGAAGAGAAAACCAAATGTCATGACCACTTCGGAGACGAACCCCGCCATCAGACTGTAATGGCCGGGCGAATGTTCCGCGTAACCGTTGGCCGCGAAGCCGCCATCCAGACTGAAGGTCGCGGTTCCGCTGGCGATCGCGTAAAGGAGTACCGCCCCGAGGATGCCTCCGGCCACCTGCGCAATGATGTACGGCAGCAGATCCTTGGCCGGGAAACGGCCGCCGACGTACAATCCGACGGACACGGCGGGATTGAGGTGGCAACCCGAAACGTGACCCACGGCATACGCCATTGTCAGAACGGTAAGTCCGAAAGCCAGAGAAACACCCAGCAGACCGATGCCGACATTAGGAAATGCAGCCGCCAGCACGGCACTTCCGCAACCCCCCAAGACAAGCCATGCGGTGCCGATAACCTCAGCAGCAAGCCGTTTGAGCATGCTCATGTCAGGGAATATTATCACAATCACCGGCGGCAAAGACCGCCGGCGTTACCGGTAGGCCCAGCGCGCCAGGTCCCGGTTGAAGCGGAAGTTGTCCGCCACCAGCCTGGCATCGCTGTTGTAAATCACCAGCGGTACTTCCATTTCATGCAGCGAACCATGGGTGCGGTACTCGGCCGGCAGCGCTTCCGACTCCGACTCCAGTTCACCGAATACGGTATCGCGGTCGCCCAGCACCACCAGATCTCCGATTCGTGAAGCCATCAGATGAAATCGCCGCACGGCCTCGCTGCGCGTAAGCACGGCTTCCACTCCTTCGATCGCAGACAAGACCCGCGCCACGCGATCTACTTCGCGCGCGCTTTTGCAATAAATCCAGGACACGCCGCCGTGGCCGCGATGGTGCTTCGGATATTTGTCGCGCTCCACCGAAATGGCGATGCGGATGGGCGCTCCCTGCCGCGCGCAGACCTTATCGAGATCCCAGCAGCGGGTCTTGTGATTCATGCCGTGATCGGCCGTCAGCAGGAAGGCCGCATCGGGCGCGGCGGCGGCGGCTTCGCCCAGCAGTTGATCCAGCCGCGCCAGGTGCTCTTTCGATTCCGCCGACTCGGGCGGCCACATGTGCATCGGGTAGTCCGTGGTGTGGATGTAGAAGCAGCCGAAATCGGGCCGGGTCTTCAGCAGATCGATGGCAGCCGTCATCAGCCAGTAGTTGATCTCGCGGCTGTAGATATCGGGGGCCGGACCCAGCCGCTTCACCCATTCAGCCGGCGGCGCCTCGGCCGTCAGAACGGTATCGGTACCGGCGGAGAGCAGCGTGGTGGTTTTCTTCTTGGATGACAACAGGGCCGACTTCACGCCTCGCTTCTGCGCGCGCTGAAACAAGGTCGGCGCCATCACCAGATCGGCGGTCTCCATGTATTCCTCGCGCCCGGTACGCTGGTCCAGGTACGAATTGCCCGTAATGCCGTGCTGGTCGGGCCACACGCCGCAACAGATGGAAGTGTTATTGGTGTTGGTGACCGAGGGCATGGTGTCCTGAACACGCTGGAAGATCCCGGCCTGGCGCCATCGTGCGAGCGTCGGCATGGGGCTCTGCTCCAGATACTGCACTCCGAATCCATCGATCATCAGCACGACGATGCGCTGCGGTTTTTTTTGGGCGAAGGCCGGCGCGCCGAGCAGGGCTGCGCCCGAGGCTAGAAACTGGCGGCGGCTGGGTGACGGTAGCAGCATAGTTACATATATCATCTTCGATCTGGCTTCGCGTGTGCCGGCTCGATAGCCGGCATGGCAGGCCGGAGAGCCCAATGTCACTTAGTTTTCGGTAACGCCGGCAATCTTGTTGCCGGTGCTTGCCGGATACCGAATAAACCCACCGGCAACAAGATTGCCGGCGCTACCGGGAAAGCTCGTTACTGGTTCACTTGGTATTCAGTGTCGTCCCGCAATCTGTGCAGAGTGTCCGAGCTTGGGAAAACTATGCGGCAGGGCCGGAGAGCCTGCTCCACGTATGTGGTCAAATAGTGGGGAATGAGTTTCCGGGGTGTTGACTATTTTTGCGTCGACTCGCTGTTCAGCGAACAGGAATTGATGGTGAGGCAAACGGCGAGGCGTTTCGCCGAGGAGAGAATTCTACCCCTGATTCGGGATTGCTACCGGGAGGCCCGGTTTCCACTCGAAACTATTCCGGAGATGGCCGAGTTGGGATTCCTGGGAGCCAACCTCGAAGGGTATGGATGCGCCGCGATGAGCAACGTGGAGTACGGGCTCATCATGCAGGAGCTGGAACGCGTGGATTCGGGCGTGCGCAGCTTTGTCTCGGTGCAGGGGGCGCTGGTGATGTACCCGATTCACAGCTACGGGTCGGACGAGCAGAAGCAGAAGTGGCTGCCGCGGCTGCAGAGCGGGAAAGCCGTCGGGTGCTTCGGGCTGACGGAGCCGGACTTCGGGTCTAATCCGGCGGGGATGCGCGCCACGGCGGTTCGCGATGGCGATGGGTGGGTTCTGAACGGCGAGAAGACCTGGATCACCAATGGGACCATGGCGGATGTGGCCGTGGTTTGGGCGCGTGCCAAGGAAGGCATCGTGGGTTTCCTGGTGGAGCGCGGGACGCCCGGATATACGTCATCCGACATTCACGGGAAATGGTCCATGCGGGCGTCGGTGACCTCCAGCCTGGCGTTTGCCGATTGCCGCATACCTGAAACCGATCGGCTGCCGGGGGCGAAGGGGCTGAAGGCGCCGCTGGCGTGCTTGTCGCAGGCGCGGTATGGAATCGGATGGGGCGTGATTGGGGCGGCCATGGACTGCTATGAGACGGCGCGGTCCTATGCGGTGCTGCGCAAGCAGTTTGACGACCGGCCGATCGCTTCGCACCAGCTGGTGCAGGAGAAGCTGGCGTGGATGATCACGGAGATCACCAAGGCGCAACTTCTGGCGGTGCATGCGGGGCGGCTGAAGGACCAGAAGAAACTGGAGCCGGCGCACGTTTCCATGCTGAAGCGGAACAACGCGGCCATGGCTCTCGATTGCGCACGCCTGAGCCGCGATCTGCTGGGGGCCAACGGCATCACCGACGAATATCCCGTGATGCGTCACCTTTGTAATCTGGAAACCGTCAAGACGTATGAAGGCACGGACCATATTCACGCGCTGGTGATCGGCGAGAGGGTTACGGGAGTGGCGGCATATAAGTAGGACGGGGCCGGATGTCGGGGGCCGGGGCCGGGGGAAGCACTCGGGCTTTACGTTCGGCTCCGAGATCCGGCCCCTGGCATCCGGCCCCCGGCATCCGTTTTTTGAGACATGATTCTTTACGCATTCACAATTTTGGTTAGCGCGTTCCTGCTGTTTCAGGTGCAGCCGGTCATCGCCAAGATTATTCTCCCCTGGTTCGGCGGGTCGGCCGCGGTCTGGACTACCTGCATGCTGTTTTTTCAGCTCGTGCTGCTGCTGGGGTACATGTATGCCCATGCGGTGATCCGGTATCTGAAACCGCGCATGCAGATGATCGTGCACACGGTGGTTCTCGCGGCCAGCGCCGTGGTGCTGCCCGTCTATCCGAATGTCTCGTGGAAACCGGCGGGCGCCGAAGAGCCCACCATGCGGATTCTGGGCCTGCTGGCGGTCACCATCGGGCTTCCTTATTTTATGCTTTCGACTACCGGGCCGCTGCTGCAGGCGTGGTACGCGCGGCGGTTCAAAGGGTCGATGCCGTATCGTCTTTATGCGCTCTCAAACGCGGGCTCCATGTTTGCGCTCCTCAGCTACCCGGTGTTGTTCGAGCCGATGTTCACCACGCATCAGCAGGCCGGGATGTGGTCGCTGGGGTACGGATTGTTCGTGGTGCTGTGCGCGGTTACGGCAATCCGGTCCGGGAATGCGGAGGCAGCCACAAGCTATGCGGGCCCTGAGGCCTACGCCAGCGATGACGCGGCGCCGACAGGCAAGCAATATTTGATGTGGCTGTTGCTGCCGGCGATGGCTTCGGTGCTGCTGCTGGCGATTACCAACCACCTTTCACAGAACGTGGCGGCGATTCCGTTTTTGTGGGTGCTGCCGCTGAGCATTTACCTGCTGACGTTTATCTTGTGTTTCGAGGGCAGCGGCTGGTACCGGCGGAATCCTTATCTGCAACTGCTGGCGGTGGCGCTGGGGGCCATGGCGTACACGCTGAAGTTCGATACCACGGGCTCTGTGTCGATCAAAGTTCTGGTGCCTCTGTTTGCCGGGGGCCTGTTCACCTGCTGCATGGTGTGCCACGGAGAACTGGCACGGCTGAAGCCCGATCCGCGCTACCTCACGCACTTTTACCTGATGATGTCGGCCGGCGGGGCGCTGGGCGGATTGCTGGTGGGGTTGGTGGCGCCGCACGTGTTCAACGCGCTTTACGAAATGCCTGTGGGGTTGGCGGCGTGCGGCATTCTGGTGGTTTGGGTGCTGCGCCAGGACGACGAAATGGAATGGTTCCGCCGCCTGCCGGCAACGCTTCTTTCAGTGGTGTTGGTGGTGGCGCTGGCGGTGTTCGTCGGGATGCAGGTAAGGGATATGGTGAGGGGGTCGCGCGTGCTGGTGCGCAATTTCTACGGCGGCTTGCGGGTGCGCGATAGCGGGACGCCGGACGAACTGGAATCCACCCGAACGTTAACGCACGGGACCATCAATCACGGCGAGGAGTATCTGAATCCGGCGCGGCGCGACCTGGCAACCACCTATTACGGTCCGAATACGGGAATCGGCGTGGCCATCCGGGCGAAACAGAAGACCGGGGCGGCCTTGCGGGTGGGCGTGATCGGCCTGGGCACGGGAACCATCGCGGCCTACGGACGGCTGGGGGACTACTACCGGTATTACGAGATCAATCCGCTGGTATTGGGGTTGGCGCACACGGAATTCTTCTTCCTGGCCGACTGCAAGGCCAAGGTTGAAGTGGCGATGGGGGATGCGCGGCTGAGCCTGGAGCGGGAGCTTCTTCTACAGAATTCCGGGGAGAATTTCGATGTGCTGGCGGTGGACGCATTTTCGAGCGACTCGATACCGGTGCACCTGCTCACGAAGGAGGCTATGCTGCTGTATTTCCGGCACCTGCGGCCGGACGGCATTCTGGCGGTCCACATTTCCAACCGGTATCTGGATTTACAGCCGGTGCTGTTGGGGGAGACTAAGGCTACGGGAAAAATCGCCCGGGTGGTGGATACGGATGACGACGACACGCAGGACGTTTTCGGCGCCACCTGGGTGTTGATCGCATCGCCTGCAAGTGGATTGCCGCCGGAGGTGGTGGCCGAATCGGCGCCCATCCGGACTGGACGATATGTAAGATTATGGACAGATGACTACAGTAACCTTTTCCAAATACTGAAATAAGTCGTACTATATAGAAGCCGCGTCCGTATCTCGATTTAAGTCGTTGGGAAACAGCGAGATGGGTCTGTTTTTCAACGAAGTGATGTTGTATTATCGACATTGCCGAGGAATAAAAATGGACGCCGCTAACGCACTACTCAAGAAAACTGCTCTATTATTGCCACTTGCGCTATTCGCCCTAGCGCCTGTCATCCAGGCTCAGTCATTTAATCCCATTGCCCCTCAAACGATCACCAGCACTGGCGGTCTGAACGTGCTGGTGACGTCTTCAGGCTCGGCGATCACGTTTACAACGTTTCTTGTCAACTCGCAGGCTCCGGCGGGCGACCCGAGTGTTTGGTTGAGCGTGTCCAGCGGGGGGACCACGCCGGCAAACATCACCGTCACGCCGGTGAACCTGGGCTCACAGGCAGGCACCTACACGGCGACTATAGGGCTGCGCGCCTCGTCTCCAGCCGGCGTTGCAGACAGCACCTTTACAGTTACCTACGTCAGCGGCAGCGGGGGCGGGGGCGGAGGCGGGGGCAGCACCGGAGTGATTTTGGCGACTCCGAACCCTGTGCAGCTTCAGACGAATACCAATAATGCCGTCTTCCAACCGGTCAACCTGACAACCACAAGCACGGCTCCGATTTCATTTAACGTGACCTTCACCCCACTCAGCTCCTGGCTGACGGCGGGTTCCGCAAACACTTTTGTTTCCAGTGCCTCCCCCGCCACTTTGACGGTGGGGGCGACCACCACGAACCTACCCAACGGGTCCTATAACGGTCAGGTCATCGTGACTCCAACTTCGGGCGGAGCGGCGACTACGATCCCGGTCACCCTTACGGTCGGGACAGGCGGCGGAACCGGTTCATTGACGGCCTCACCCAATCCGGTAAACCTGAGCTACACGTCTAATAGCGGACTGTTTCCGAACACTAACGTTGTACTGCAAAGCCTTTCGGGCGCTACCACCTACACGGCGACCGCCTCCAGCAGTAACGGCTGGCTGCTGGTGAATGGAAACCCTTCGGCCACCGGCATTATCCCCAATCTCGTGGTGTCGGTCAGCGGGAACGTCGGCGCGTTGACCACGGGAAACTACCAGGGCCAGATTCAGGTGACGGACTCGAACTCCGGCACAGTGTCCATACAAGTCAATCTGGCGGTTAACGGCGGATCAACCGCCGGGCTGACGTTCAACCCCCCGAGTGGGCTGACTTTCACATCGGCTGTGGGCGGAACGACTACCGCGTCGCAGCAGGTCTCTATAACCAGCCAGACCAGCGGATCTCTCAGTGTGAGTTGTACCAGTTCTCCTCAAACTTGGCTGACCTGCTCGGGAAGCCCGGGCACAATAAATGCGAACTCGCCGCAGGCCATCACACTCACGGCGACGCCGGGTTCGCTGCCAGCCGGATCCTATTTTGGGCAGCTATCAGCTACTGTGAACGGCATCGCCACCGGGTCGGTTTCGATTACGTTTATTGTGGGCGGTGGGGGTAGCGGCGGCGGCAGCACCAACCTTTCCGTGGCCCCGACGGCGCTGGCTTTCTCGTATGAGTCGGGCACCCCCATAAGTAATGTGGCGCGGCAAATGGTGGCGTTCACGGGGCCGACCGGTTCGGCATGGTCAGCCACGACTTCGACCACGAATGGCGGGACATGGTTGCAGCTTGGGACTATCCTTGGAAATCTGGGAGGTGACGGCACTGGCACCTCCACGGTGATCATCAACCCCTCCGGCCTGGCTGCAGGAACGTACAACGGGACGGTGTCGATCAACTTTACCAGTACTGGCGCATCGCAGACTGTAGCCGTCAGCCTGACCGTCGTGGCCAGCGGCACCCCAATACTTCTTCCCACTCCGGGCTCGGCGGTTTTCAATTATCACAGCGGGGACACTCTCCAGCCGCAGGCGATCTTCCTGGCTGCCAGCGATGGATCGGCGGTCGCGGCCTCGGCTGCCACCACTACTTCATGGATCACAGTTTCGCAGACAGCGGGCTCCGGTTCGTTCGCGATCTCGGTGAATCCTGCCGGCATGGCGTCCGGACTATACACCGGCTCAGTTACAGTTACTCAGAGCGGCCTGGCGAACAGCCCGCTGGCGGTCCCGGTAGTTTTGATCGTGAATGGCGGCGGATCGACCGGCGGCGGCGGGGCCTTGACGCTGAGTCCGGCAACACTCACGTTCAATGCGGCGGTGGGAATTAATCCAGGCGTCCAAACAATTTCGATAGGAGCCTCCGTGACCACCAATTTTACGGTGACGGCGACCACTTCCACCGGACAGAATTGGCTGAATCTGGACCGATCGTCCGGAGCGGCGCCCACAAGCATGTCGGTCTTCGTCACCTCCACTTCTCTGCCCGTGGGGACTTACTCCGGGATCATCACGTATACCGTCAACGGCGTCAACCAGACGGTGCCGGTCACGTTGAATGTGAGTACGACTGGCGCCGCGGGCGGCAACGTCACGGCAACTCCGACGGCTCTGACTTTCACCGGGCAGGCAGGCGGGGCTAGCCTGGCCGGCCAGACCCTGAACATTAGCAGCGCGACGGGTAGCGCATCGGTAGCCTTTACGCTCTCAACCAGCGGCGGCACCTGGCTCACCGTCAGCACACAGAGCAGCGCCACTCCCAGCACACCGACGGTGAACGTGAATATCGCGGGCCTGGCGGCTGGGACTTACAGCGGAAGCGTCATTATTACGCCGACCGGGGGAACTGTAGTCTCGGTTCCAGTCACACTTACGGTGACGGCGCCGTCGACGGTTTCGGCTTCGCCCACGTCGCTGTCGTTTACCTACCGGGTGGGAGACCCGCCGCCGGCGGGGCAGGCGGTGAACGTAACCGGCGGAACCGGCCTGTCGTTTGCCGCGACGGCTTCGAGCAACGGCAACTGGCTGGGGGTTTCGCCGGCTTCCGGTAGTACGCCGGGCGCGGTCACTGTTTTTGTGAACCCGCCTAATCTGAACGCTTCTACCACTCCCTATACCGGTACCGTCACGGTCGCAGGTTCGGGCACCGCGACGGGCACGACCACGATCAACGTCAGCCTGACGGTGACCGCGCCGCTGCCAACGGTAACCAAGTTAACCAATGCCGCAAGCTTCTCAAGCGGATCGATTTCGCCGGGCGAGATCATCACTTTATTCGGAACGGGCATAGGGCCGACCCCGGCCGTAGGCCTGACGCTGAATTCGAGCGGCGGCGTATCGACGAGCATTGGCGGAGTGCAGGTGACGGTCAACGGGTTTAACTGCCCGATGGTTTTCGCCAGCGCTACCCAAGTCTCGGCGGTGGTGCCGTATGAGATTGCGGGCTTCGCCGGCGCGGACGTTCTGGTGAAGTTCGTGGGCCAGAGCTCAAACGCTATACACGTCAATGTGTCGACCACGGCTCCCGGTGTGTTTACAGCGAACTCTTCGGGCTCCGGGCCTGGGGCGATCCTGAACAGCAACAATTCGGTGAACTCTCCAAGCAATCCAGCCGCCAGGGGCGACACTGTGGTGGTATATCTGACGGGCGAAGGGCAGACCTCGCCAGCGGGTGTAACCGGCAAAGTGACTACCGTATCGTCAACTCCGCCGTTGACCCCGGCACCGCTGCTGCAGGTTTCGGTGCTGATCGGGCCGCCGGGCGCTCAACAACCGGCGAACTTTAGTTTCGCCGGGGAAGCGCCAGGGATCGTGTCGGGCGCCCTGCAGTTGAACGTACAGATTCCCACGACTGTGGCGGCGGGCGACCAGCCGATTGTGGTTTCGATTGGCGGAAATCCGAGCCAGAGCGGCGTGACGGTTTCAGTTAAGTAGGATTAAGCTTACCGGCCTGCCATTTTCCACAAGGTGGCAGGCCGGGAGGTCTGGCTGCCACTAGCGCGCTGCGACTAAAGCGCTCCACGTTTTCAGTGGCGCGTGCGTCTAAGTTGTTGTGAGCCTTTCTCGGCTACTGATTGGGATACTAGGGGTGTCGGCGTTTGCCGCGGACGCCCGGCTGGACAGTCTGCTCAAGAGCGTGGAATCCCGTTATAACCGGGCGAAGACGCTGCAAGTCGTTTTCCATGAAGAGTATACGCCGCAGGGGAAGCCCGGGCGGCAAGAGAGCGGGACGCTGATGCTGCGCAAACCGCGGCTCATGCGCTGGGATTACGACCAGCCGAAAGGCAAGCTTTGCGTCTCCGACGGAAAATACTTCTGGATATACACGCCCTCCGAGAATCGGGTCGAGCAAATGAAGTTTCAGGAGACCGAAGACCTGCGGGCGCCGTTGGCTTTCCTGCTGGGTAAGTTGAACTTCGACAAGGAGTTCCGTAACCTGGAGGGACGGCCAGACGGGCCGGAGGGCAAGGATACGCGGATCAAGGCGGAGCCCAAGGGCGATAATTTGCCGTATTCAGCCGTGGAATTCGTGGTGACGGCGGACAGCCGCATTAAGGAAGTGAAAGTGACCGGCGTTCGACCACTCGATTCTGAGTTTTCTGTTCGATCAAGAGAAGGTAGACCCCAGCCTCGACGGCAAGCTGTTCCAATTCCAACCACCCAAGGGCGTCGAACTGGTCAAGGCCGGGCAGTGAACCATGCCTGATTTCGTACTGAAATACGCAGACGGGCGGGGGCAGATCCACCAGCAGGTGGCCTCGGCGGCATCCGAGAAAGAGCTGCGCGAAAAGTACTCGCAGCAGGGCTTTCTGATCTATTCCATCAAGACCAGGGTGGTGGGCGCGGGGATTGCATCGGTTGGGCTGTTCGGCGGGCGGAAAAAGCTCAACCTCGAGAAATTCCTGATTTTCAACCAGCAATTCGTGACGCTGATTCGCGCCGGGCTGCCGATTCTCAAGGGCCTGGATCTGCTGTCAGACCGGCTGACCGACCCCAAATTGGGACCGTACATCAAATCGGTCCGGGATGAGGTGCGGAGCGGCACGCTGCTATCGGAAGCCTTCCGGCAGCAGGGAATCTTTCCCAAAATCTTCGTCACCACCGTAATGGCCGGCGAAAAGAGCGGCAGCCTGACCGAAGTGCTGGACCGGTACATTACCTACCAGAAGCTGTCGCTGGCGGTGAAGAAGAAGATCAAGGTTTCGCTGATCCTGCCGGCAGTGCTGATCGTCCTGGTGGTGCTGCTGATGGTTTTCATGGTGACTTACGTGGTGCCGACGTTTGCGGCTTTGTACAGCACCATGAACGCGACGCTGCCGACCATGACGGTGTATCTGATCGCCTTCGGCACGGCGGCGCAGAAGTACATCGTAGAGTTCGCGGCGGCCCTGATACTGACGATCGTGGGGATGCGCTGGTGGCTGCGCAAAGATTCGGCGCGCGAGAAGGTGGACCTGGTCAAGCTGAAGATGCCTCTGGCGGGCGAGGTCTGGCTGAAATACCAGGTGGCGCAGCTTTCGCGAATCTTAAGCACGCTGCTGGTGGGCGGTATTCCGCTGGTGCAGGCCATGGAGACGGCGGCGGATTCGCTGGGCACGCCGCTGTTGAAGCGGGCCATTGAGGCGGCCGGCAAGAGTGTACGCGAAGGGCAGCCGCTTTCGGGGTCCCTCAAGGCGACCAAGCTGTTCCCACCGCTGGCGATCGACATGATCGAAGTGGGGGAGTCCACCGGAGCGCTGCCTTCGATGCTGAACAGTGTGGCGGAGTTTTTTGAGGAAGACGTGAACACTCGCATGGCGGCGATGCTGTCGCTGATCGAACCGGCCATCATGATTGTAATGGGGGCATTTGTGGCCTTCGTGTTGATTGCGTTGTATCTGCCGATATTCTCTTTGGCGGATACGATTCATTGAGGGAGTAAGAGACTTGATAGGGCGAAGATTCACCGCAGAGACGCTGAGACGCCGAGATAATCGCGGAGAAAGCCATGAATAAGAAGAGCTCATATTCATAGTTCTTCTCTGCGCTTTCTCTGCGTCTCCGCGTCTCTGCGGTGAGGATTTAGTCTTTTAGTTATGGCCACTATTGACAAAGTTCGCTTGTCGGATCCGACGACGGAGACCGAGCAGGCGCGGACCCTGGCGGCCCGGTACCGCTGCGAGTATGTCGATCTGCGCGATGGCACCATCGACCACGATCTGTTCCGGTCGATTCCCGTGGATTTGATGTTCCGGTACAACTTCGTTCCGATGAAGGCGCAGAACGGGACGCTCGATATTGCGCTTTCCGATCCGCGGAACCTGAACCTGATCGATGAGTTGACGCTGCTGCTGAACCGCAAACTGCGGGTCAAGGTGGCCACTCTTTCGCAGATTTCGGAGCTCTTAAAGAAGACCGAGCAATCGCAGCGCGTGCTGGAGGAAGTTACCGAAGGCTTTGCACTGGATGTGGTGGCGGAAGAGGGCGACACCGACGAAACGCTGTCCATCGATAAGCTGACCGCCACCGACAGCGATATCGCGCCCGTGATCAAGCTGGTGGACACCACCATCTTCAATGCGCTTGAGCGCAGGGCGAGCGATATCCATATCGAATCGCGCGACCAGGAAGTGGCCATCAAGTACCGCATTGACGGCGTGCTGCACTATGCCATGCCGCCCATCGCGAAGGACTGGCAATCGACCATTATTTCGCGCATCAAGGTGATGAGCGAACTGGATATCGCCGAGAAGCGCGTGCCGCAGGATGGACGTTTCCGTGTGCGCTACAAGAACCGGCTGATCGACTTTCGTGTTTCCATCATGCCCACGATCCATGGCGAAGACGCCGTGCTTCGCGTACTGGACAAGGAGTCGATGAGCGAGAAGTTTCAGAAGCTCTCGCTCGACGTGGTGGGGTTCTCGGAAGGCGATCTGGTGAAATTCCGGCGCTACATCATGGAGCCGTACGGCATGGTGCTGGTAACGGGGCCGACGGGGTCGGGCAAGACGACCACGCTGTACGCGGCGCTGAGCGAAATCAAGAACGACGAAGACAAGATCATCACCATCGAAGACCCGGTGGAATACCAGGTGAAGGGGATCACGCAGATCCCGGTGAATGAAAAAAAGGGATTGACGTTCGCGCGCGGGCTGCGGTCGATTTTGCGTCACGACCCGGACAAGATCATGGTGGGCGAAATCCGCGACCAGGAGACGGCTCAGATCGCTATCAACTCGGCGCTGACCGGGCACCTGGTGTTTACCACGGTTCACGCCAACAATGTGCTGGACGTGCTGGGGCGCTTCCTGAACATGGGAGTGGAGCCGTATAACTTCGTTTCGGCGCTGAACTGCATTCTGGCGCAGCGGCTGGTGCGCCAGATATGCGAGCATTGCAAGCGCCGTGTGAGTTACCCCGACTCGATGCTGGTGGAAAGCGGATTGAACCCGGACGAATGGCGCGACGTGCCGCTGATGGAAGGTGCGGGATGCTTCGAGTGCGGCGGGACGGGCTTCCGGGGCCGATCGGCGATTCATGAGCTGCTGGATTTGACGGACCGGATACGGGAGATGATTCTGAATCGGCGGCCGACATCGGAGATCAAGCGGGCGGCCAAGGAAGACGGGATGACGTTCTTACGCGACTCGGCGGTGGAAAAGATGCGGGCCGGCATTACGACATTGCGCGAGATTAATAAGGTGACTTTCATTGAGGGCTAGAGGCTTGGGATTCACCGCAGAGACGCTGAGACGCGGAGCAATCGCGGAGCAAGACTATGCGATGTGAGGTTTTCTTATTCATGGGATTCTCTGCGCTGATCTCAGCGGCTCAGCGTCTCTGCGGTAAATGTGAGGCCTCACCATGTTAGAAAAGCTCAAAGGCCTGCTACAGAACCCGCCGCCGGCGATCGTGTTTGAAATTTCAGAGGCTGGAATTGCGGCGGCCAGGATTGGGACGCGGACGGAGATGGAGTTTCAGCCGCTCAAGAACGGCACGCTGACAGTTTCGCCGCTGAAAGAAAATGTGGTGGATCCGGACGATTTCATGATGGCGGTGCGGGCACTTTCGGGAACCCAGGCGGCGCGGAGACGCAAAGATGTGGCTTTGATTTTGCCCGACTTTTCGGCGCGGATTTCGGTGCTGGATTTTGACAATTTTCCGCCGGATGCCAAGGAGCAGGCCTCCTTGATCCGGTTCCGCCTGAAACGCAGTGTGCCGTTTGATGTGGAGACGGCGGCCATGAGTTATTGGGTGCAGCCGGGGCCCAACAAGAAAATAGATGCGGTGGTGGTGATGGCGCCGCTTGAGATTGTAGCGCGGTATGAATCGCCGTTTCGCACGGCGGGAATGAATCCCGGGTTGGTGACCACCTCTTCCATCGCAGCGTTGGAACTGGCCACGGAGAGCGGCCTCAGCGTAATGGCTAAACTCACGGGGCGCGTGCTCACGGTGCTGGTGCGCGACAAGAGCGCGCTCAAGTTGGTGCGGTGCCTGGAGATGCCGTCCGCGGAGTTGGAAGATGTGGCTGCCGTGCTGGTGCCCACTTTCGTGTATGTGGAAGACAGCATGGGCGGCCGGCCCCAGCACCTGATGCTGTGCGGATTCGGAGCGCGATCGGAAGAAGCCGCCAGGCGGTTCGAGGAAGAGTTGGGCGTGCGGGTTGAGACGCTGCAGTCGCCATTCGGAATACCGGGAGAGAATAACGCGGGGCTGCTGGGATATTTGCAGTCCGTAGCTAAGAACTAACTGAGACGGCTAAGAACTAACTGAGACGGCCAAGAACTAACTGAGACGGCCAAGAACTAACTGAGATGAAGATTCCCATCAACCTCGCGAGCCAGCCGTTCCGCCGGGACCGGGCCATGCTGGTGGCCTCGGTTGCGGTGAGCCTGCTGCTGGTGGGCACGCTGAGCGCGCTGATTTCGCTGGCCACGACGGACCGGGCGCAATTGGCGGATCTGCGGCACGACGTAACTCAGATCAGGACGCAACTGCGCGGCGAAACCGTGCAGCAGCAGGGCCTGGACAGCGTGCTGCGCAGGCCGGAAAACGAAGTGGTGCTGGAGACCAGCGTCTTCATCAACACCCTGCTGTATCGCAAGGGAATCAGTTGGACGCGGATTCTGGCAGATTTGGAAAGGACCATGCCGGCCAAGGTGAAAGTGCTGACTATCCGGCCCTATGTGAGCGGCAAGAACCAGGTGACGCTGGATATGCTGGTAGGGTCCGAATCGGCGGAGCCGGTGATCGATCTGTACAAGGCGATGGAGAACTCGCCGCTTTTCGGCGCGGTCAGCCAGCAAAGTTACCTGCCGCCTTCGCAGGCGGAACCGCTGCATCGCTACCGCTTCACGGTGAATTATGCCCAGAAACTTTAATCTCGCAGACATCAAGTGGAAGGGCATGACCATTCGCGATCCGCGGGTGGTAATGCGGGCTATTATTGGTGCGCTGCTGCTGGCCAACCTGGTGGTGGCGGTGATCGCGCTCAAGCCTTTTGGCGGATCCGCCGACGATCTGCGGCGGGAGGAATTCTCGCTGCGGGCGAAATTGGCGGCGCTGCAGTCCAAGGTGACCGGCGGCAAGCGTCTGGTGTCGAAAGTGGAGACGGCCCGGCGCGAAGGCAATCAGTTTCTGGCTAAGTACGTAACCGAGCGGCGGGTGCTGTCTTCGACCGTCCAGGAGGAATTGAACCGCATGGCGAAGGATGCCGGCGGCTCATACCTGCCAATTACTATGAATGCCGAGCCGATCGAGGGCAGCGATACATTGTATATGCTGACGATCAATGCGGGATACCAGGGCACTTATGCAAACCTGTCTAAGTTCGTGAACCTGGTGGATAAGTCGCCGCTATTCTTGATTATCGATAATATGCAATTGTCGCCGCAGCAGAGCGGACAGAACTTGAACGTGACCGTTAAGCTGCTTACGTTCTACCGCGACCAACCGGGAGCCTTGCTATGAACTTAGGCGCCAATGACAAGAAGAAGGTAGGCGGCTTGGCGGTCCTGACGCTGGTGGCGGGGTACCTTGTTTATTCCAACCTGTTCTCAGGTCCCTCTTATCCGACAACGCCGCAATCGGCATCGAATGGAAGGATGGCCGGGCTCGATGGCGAGGCGGAGCCTGGGCGGAGTGGCGCGCCGGCCCCATCGCAGGCGATGGCTCCGGACAGCCGCCGCGCAAACCCGAACGCCAGGCCCAAGGGCGGTGAGGAATTCCATCCGGCGCTGCGTTCGAAACGCAAGGAAGACCAGATTGACCCGTTCACCATCGACCCTACGCTGCGCCTGGACCTGCTGGCCAAGGTGCAGGACGTGAAGCCGGACGGCGGACAGCGCAACCTGTTCCAGTTCGGGTCGATTGAACCCGTGGCGGCCAAACTTACCGGTCCGGAAACGGTGGTCAAGCCGGAGCTGAAATTCGGTCCCTTCCCGGTGAAACCGCCGGCGCCGAAACCGGTCGTAGCCGAGGCGCCGCCACCGCCGATCCCGTACAAGTATTACGGGCTTTCGACCAAGCGGGTTGACGGCAAGAAGACGGCTTTTTTCCTGGACGGCGAGGAGATCATCCTGGCCCCGGAAGGTTTCGTGATCAAGAAGCGCTACCGGGTGGTGCGCATCGGCGTTACCTCCGTGTTGATGGAAGATGTAGACTCAAAACGTCAGCAGACGCTGAGTTATACAGAGGATGCGGTACAAAATGCGCCGGGCTGATGAATCCGGATTTGCGATGCTGCTGGTCTTCCTGATGGCGTCGATAGTGGCCATCGGGCTGTACTATGAATTGCCGCGCGTGGCCATGGAAGCGCAGCGGCAGAAGGAGCAGTTGCTGATTGAGCGCGGCGAGCAGTATAAGCGCGCGATCCAGCTTTTCTACAAGAAGGCCGGGCGGTATCCGGCCGAAATCAAGGATCTGGAGAGCTTTCAAAATCAGCGGTTCCTGCGGCGCCGGTACATTGACCCGATGACCGGGAAGGACGAATGGCGCCTGATTCACATCCAGAACGGCGCGCTGACGGATTCGCTGATCAACAAGCCGAAGGCTAAGGACGACCAGCAACAGGCGTCGACATTGGGCCAGTACATCGGCATGCAGGCCGGCGCGCTGGATCCGCCGGGAACCCAGGCCGGTGCTTCGAGCGCGAAAGACCGGCGGCGGGCCAGCGATGGCGGCAACCCCGCCACGATCGGACCTGACGGGCAGCCGCTGCCGGGGCAGATTCCCGGCATGCCTAATTCCGGGCCCTACCCGGGACAGTTGCCAATGGCCGGGGGCCAGCCTAATCCCAATGGGAATCCCAATGGGAACTCAAAATCCGAACTTGCCGCAGAACGTTGGCTTGATGATTCCGGGTCAAACCAATCCGGCAAATGGAGGCCAGCAGCCAATACCGGGACTGCCGCCAGGAATGCAACCGGGAATGCAATCCGGAATGCAACCGGGAATGCAAACGGGAATGCCGCCAGGAATGCCGACGCCTTTTCCAATGCAGCAACAACAGGTACCGCAGGGGGGCAATAGCAATACGGCCGGAAGCTACATCGGCTCCCAGTCATACGTAGGGGCGGGAACGCCTTCCAACCAGCCCAATGCCGTTCCCACCTATCCGGGCCAGGCTATGCCAGGGCAGCAGCCGACCGGGCAATCTTTCCCCGGACAGCAGTTCCCGGGACAACCATACCCTGGACAACCGTACCCTGGACAGAGTGGGGCTCCCGTGAACACCCAAACTGGCGGGGTTTCGCCCTATGCGACCCAGGGGAATTTCGGTACTTCACCGGCTTATCCGCAGCCGGGGACGACGACGGGCGCGCAAGGTGCGAATACCGCAGCGGACATGATCAACCGGATTCTGACTACTCCGCGGCCGGGCGGGATGCCACAGGGCGGAATCGGTGGGCTGACCGTCGGCGGGGGAATCGCGGGTGTGGCCAGCAACAGCAAAAGCGAAAGTGAAAGCGTCATGGTTTACAACGACCACACCCTATATAAGGAGTGGGAGTTTATCTTTGACCCGGCGAAGGTGAAGCCTCTACAGAATCCCAATGTGGCGACCGCGACACCGAACGGTACGCCGGCGAGCCAGATGGGGTCGATGCCGGCCCAGAGCGGCATGACTCCGGTGGGGGGCGGGCCGCTGAACCAGACTACCAACCCATTCGGCACACCGGTGCAGGCGCCGCGGCCGGGCCAGTAACCCGTGGAGCAGGCTCTTTTAGCCTAGCTATTCCGGCTATCGAGCCGGCACCCTGAGTTATTCTGTTTCTTGGCAGACATCCAACATAGACGCGTGGTGGTAGCGATTGACGGTCCGGCGGCCGCGGGCAAGAGCACCATTGCGAAACGGCTGGCCGAACGGCTGGGCTTCACTTATATCGACACCGGCGCGATGTACCGCGCTGTGGCGCTGTGGGCGCTGCGCCAGAAGGTGGACGCCGGCGACATGCATCGCGTGGAGCAACTGGCGATTGCGGCCGAGATTGAACTGGCGCCGGGGCGCATAAAGCTCAACGGGGAGGACGTGACGGATGCCATCCGCACGCAGGAAGTATCAAGCGGCGCCTCCAAGGTGGCGGTGATTCCCGGCGTGCGGCGCGCCATGGTGGCTAAGCAGCGGGAGATGGGCCAGCGTGCCAGCGTGGTGATGGAAGGGCGTGACATCGGCACGGTGGTTTTCCCCAGATGCGGACATCAAGATCTTCTTAGACGCCAACCCGCAGGAGCGCGTGCGCCGGCGGTTGGCGGAGGGGAAGGCCAAGGGAGACCCGATCTCGGCGGAGGCGCTGTCGGCGCAGATGAAGGAGCGCGACCAGCGCGACAGCACGCGCGCCGATGCTCCGCTGGCGCAGGCGCCCGATGCCGTCTACCTGGATTCCACCGCGCTCGATATCGGGGAAGTGGAAGAGGCGATTCTCAAGATCGTGCGGGCCCGGCTCACCAACGGGAAGGAAATAAAATAGCTTGAAAGATCTGCTGGTGATGAAGTTCGGCGGGACCAGTGTGGGAAGCGCCGCGCGGATGCAAATAGCGGCCGGGTTGGCCGCCGGGGAACAGAAGAAGCGTCCGGTGGTAGTGGTGGTTTCGGCGATGAGCAAAGTCACGGACCTGCTGCTGGACACCATGCGGCATGCCGAGGCGGGCGACCGTGCGGGCATGGAGCAAAACGTGGCAGTTTTGAGGAAGCGCCACCAGGAAAGCTGCTGCGAACTCCTGCCGCCCCCTACCCAAGCTGCCGTGCTGGCTCAACTGAGCGATGTTGTGGATGAGTTCGAGCGCCTGGTTCGCGGCATGGCGATGCTGGGCGAACGGCCCCCGCGATCGGTGGATGAGGCTGTGGCGGTGGGCGAGCGGCTTTCGGCAATTCTGCTGGCGGCATACCTGACGGGCGAGGGCACGCCGGCGGTGGCAGTGAACGCGCGGGACGTGGTGGTGACGGATGCGGTGTTCGGGAACGCCTCGCCCCTGATGGATCCGACGCGCGAGAAAGCCCAGGTGAAGCTGCTGCCGCTGCTGGAACAGGGCAGGCTTCCGGTGATTACGGGCTTCAACGGGGCCACGGCGGACGGGAGGCCGACTACGCTGGGACGAGGCGGATCGGATTTTTCGGCGTCGATTCTTTCAGCTGCCTTGGACGCCTCGGAGTTATGGATCTGGACCGATGTGGACGGCATCATGAGCGCCGACCCGCGGCTGGTGCCGGACGCCAAAGTGCTGGAGGAAATCACCTACGCGGAGGCGGCCGAGCTGGCTTACAACGGCGCCAAGGTGCTGCATCCCCGGACCCTCGCGCCGCTGGTGGAAAAGGGGATTCCGGTCTGGAGCAAGAACAGCTTCGCGCCCGAAAAGCCGGGGACGAAGATTGTGCCGTCCATGGCGGTGGCCTATGGCGCGCGGGCGGTGGCGTCGATGCGAAACGTGGCGCTGGTTTCGCTCGAGCCCGCCAGCCCCGAGGTGAATGGGGTTCAGGTGATGGCGCGGGCCCTCGATGCCATTGCGCGGGCCAACGTGGAAGTGCTGGTGGTCTCCAGTTCCAGCTATCGCCAGAACTTCTGCGTGCTGGTGCGGGAGGACGAACTGGAGCGATGTTTGCAGGCGCTGGAGGCGGCGCTGGCGCTGGAACTGGCGCACCATTACGTTCATCCAATTGAAGTCGACAGGACGGTGGGCCTGCTGGCGGCGGTGGGCGAAGGCATGCAGGGCAAGCCGGGTCTGGCGGGGCGCATCTTTACGGCGATTTCGCGCGTGAAGGTGAATATTATTGCGATCGCGCAAGGGTCGAGCGAACTGACGATTGCGGTGGTGGTGGGCCGCGACGGCCTCGAAAACGCCGTGAAAGCGGTACACGCCGAGTGCGGACTGGGGAAGACGGATGCCCGGTAAGAACGGATGCCGATAGGAACGGATGCCGGATGCCGATGCCGGATGCCGGCCGGAGCCGGATGAAGCAACGCCCGAGTGCTTCATCCGGCCCCTGGCCCCCGACATCGCCCGGCTCCCTGCTTAGCGCCGCTGCGATATAATAGGATTTCCCCTCTAGAACACAGGAGTTCTCTCACAAATGTTTGATCTGTTTCGTAGCCGAGATAAAGCCGTGCGCATCCTGCTGGGCGGGTTGCTGCTGATGGTCGCGATTTCCATGCTGACCTATCTGGTGCCAAGCTACAATACCGGTTCGACCACCACTGATGAGGTATTGGCCCAAGTCGGCAAAGAAGTGATTACCCTGAGCGATGCGCAGCGCCTGGTGCAGAGCGCCATGCGAAATCGCCAGTTGCCGCCGGAGATTCTGCCCAGCTACATTCCGCAAATGGTGGACCAGTTGGTGACCGAGCGCGCCATGGCGTATGAGGCCGATCGCTTGGGCTTCCAGGTGAGCGACGCGGATCTTGTGGATACCATCAAGCAGTTGGTGCCGAGCCTGTTCCCCGATGGGAAGTTTGTGGGCACCGCCGCGTATGCCGCCATGCTGGCGCAGCAGAACATGACGATCGAGATGTTCGAGAACGATCTGAAGCGGCAGGTGCTGATCACGCGGCTTCGGGATGTGGCCATGGAAGGGACCATCGTCACGCCGCTCGAAATCGAACAGACATTCCGCAAGAAGAACGAGAAGATCAAGATCGAGTTCGTCAAGCTTTCGAGCGATAAGTACAAGAACGAAGTGCAGCCTTCGGCACAAGACATGCAGGCCTATTTCAAGGCGAATGCTGCGCAATACCAGGCGCCGGAGAAGAAGAGCCTGGCCATCCTGATTGCCGATCAGGCCAAGATGGAGCAGTCTGTCAACCCCACCGATGCCGAGCTGCAGCGTTTATACAACCAGAACCAGGATCAATACCGCACGAAGGAACGCGTGAAGGTTCGCCACATTCTGCTGATGACGACGGGTAAGCCGCCGGCCGAGGAGCCGAAGATCAAGGCGAAGGCGGAGGATTTGTTGAAGCAGGTTCGCGGCGGCGCGGATTTCGGCAAGCTGGTGAAGGAGTACTCCGAAGACCCCGGATCGAAGGACAAGGGCGGCGAGTATATGATCCAGCGCGACGGGCAGATGGTGAAGGAGTTCGAAGATGCGGCGTTCCGGCTCAAGCCGGGGCAGAGCGACCTGATCAAGACTACGTACGGATATCACGTTTTTCAGGTCATGGAGCATCAGGATGCAGGATTGCGAACGTTCGCCGAAGTCAAAGGCGAACTCGCGTCCGAGCGAAAGAAGCAGGTGGTTAACGACCTGATGCAGCAGGCATCCGATAAGGCCCAGGCGGCGCTGGTGAAGGACCCCACGCATCCGGAAAAGATCGCAGCCGAATTCAACATGCAGTTGGTGCAGGCAACCTATGTGCCGGGCCAGCCGATTCCGGAACTGGGTGCCAGCCCGGATTTCGACCAGTCGGTTTCCAGTCTGAAGAAGGGACAGGTTTCGCAGCCGGTGGCTGTCACCAATAAGGTTGTGGTCGCCGTGGTCACGGACGTGATACCGGCCCGGCCGAGCACATTCGAGGAAGTGCAAAACCAGGTTCACGAATGCCATCGTGCAAGGCCGGTTGGCCAAAGCCGTCCAAGACCACGCCCATGAGTTAGCCGACAAGGCCAGGGCGATGGGTGGCGATTTGGCGAAGGCTGCCAAGGCGATGGGCCTGGAAGTGAAGACTTCGAACGAGGTGGACCGTGCGGGCAACATCGATGGCCTGGGCAGCGCCAGTTCCGTGTTGGAAGGCTTTTCGAAGCCGGATGGCACGGTGTTCGGTCCGCTCGGAACGTCGGATGGTGCGCCCGTGGTTTGCAAGGTAATCGCGCATATCCTGCCTGATTTGTCGGAATTGCCTGCGCAGCGCGCCACCATTCGCGACGATATCAAGAGCCAGCGGGCGCGCGAGCGCAACTCACTCTTTGAAGCCGGCGTGAAGGACGCGCTGGTGAAGCAGGGGAAGATCAAGATCCACCCGGATGTGCTCAACCGGTTGATCGCGGGTTACCGCGCCGGTTAAACCGGATGATCCAGACGCTTCTTGATTTTCTTCGCTCGCTGACCGATCCCGAACGGCTGATTCAGCTTCTGAGCACGCTGCTCTCCGGGTGGCTGGGGTATGCGGCGCTGTTCGCCATCGTGTATTCGGAAACCGGTTTACTGGTGGGCTTCTTTCTACCCGGCGATTCGCTGCTCTTCACTGTGGGAGTGGTGGCGGGCGCCGGAGAACTGGACATCGTGCTGGTCAACGTGCTGCTGATGGCGGCGGCTATTCTGGGCGATTCCACGGGCTACCTGTTGGGCCGGCAGACGGGCCCGCGCATCTTCAGCCGGCCGGATTCGCGGTTCTTCAAACAGGAGTACGTGACCCGCACGCATGCTTTCTACGAGAAATACGGCGGCAAGACGATCGTCTATGCGCGCTTCGTGCCGATTGTGCGGACGTTCGCGGCCTTCATCGCGGGCGTGGGCCGGATGCCTTACCTCAAGTTTCTGCCGTTCAGCATCTGTGGAGGCATCGGCTGGGTCTTCATGATGACCATGCTGGGGTATGAACTGGGTGGGGTGCCGTTCATCCGGCGAAACTTCGACAAGGCGATTCTGTTGATCGTCTTCCTGTCGCTGTTGCCTACGCTGATCGAGATCCTGAAGGCTCGCCGCCGCGGGTCAGCTAACAAGGCCTACCAGTCCAGCGGCAAATAAACGGTCGTCCACGCGGCTCAGGCGCGGCACCAGCTGCCGTGCCAGCAGCGGTGTGTGCGCGATGGTGCACAGGTATTCCGGCACGGCCCAGACATCCTCTACCGACGTCATCCAGCCCATGGAATCGAAACGCCGCAGGTTTACGGGGCGCGAATAATTGCGTAGCGTTTTTTCCTTTTTCAAATTGTAGTAGTGCTCGAAATACGACATCGCCAACTCGCGCAGGGTTCGATAGACGGGTTCACGGTAGCGGAGTCCGGAGTAGTTGGACTTGGCAACGGCGCCCCAATGTCCGCGCTGGCGGAAAATGGCCAGCACGTGGTCGTCATCGCGCACGGCTTCGAAATCGAGCAGCAGGGGCGGGTGGCCGATCATGCGCAGCGCGGCGGCGGCGAACAGGGCGCCCTCCATGCATTGGGCGGTGCGATCGTGGAGCACGCGGCGAGGCGAGCGGCAGGTAGGACCCAGGGGCTCCTTGTTGTAAGCCAGGCCGTCGAGGAAGCGCTGGATTTTTTCGGGGGCGGAGAGACGGCGGAAGATGGCGCGCTCGGCCGAAGTGAAGGGATCGGTCATCGGGTTCAGGTTAGCACCGCAAGGCGATCACGCATTGACGGGTTAACATGATAGCTTCACTCCCATGACCAACGTAATTTCCGATTATCAAAAGTGGAAGCAGCAGGGCCAGGACTTGCGGGTTCAGGCGAAACAGGCAATGGAATCGCGATATCGCGAATTGCTCACTGAGGCGGTGGAGATTGCCGAGGAGTACCGTTCGGATTTCGGCGGTCCCCTGAAGCTGCCGCCGGGTGTGACTTCATTCCGGTACAAGGCGCATGCCAAAGCCAAGGCCAAGAAGGCGGCCCAGCCGAAAACTGCGGGCAAGGCTGCGCCGCGTGAAGAGCCGAAGGCGCAGAAACCGGACCCTAAGGTTGCGGGTTTGCAGAAAAGGCTGGCGACGGCAAAGAAGAAGCTTGAAGACGCCAAAGCCGCGGGTACGCCCACGCGGGTGCTGGAAGATAAGATTTATGAGATTGAAGATGACCTGCGGTTAGCCGGCCAAGCGCAATGAGTCCACGCGACCTATGCGGCCAGTCTCGCGACAACCCCACGGAATTCGTCACAGGGGCAGAAGTCGCGGTCCAGCAGATCGCCTACCATAGCCAGACAGGGACGCGTGCCGGTGGTGCCGTGCTCGCGTTCGAGGTGGTTACAGTTGGCGCATCGGATTTCAATCGTACTCGCCATAGATGAAATCAACCTTCCTACTGGTATAGACGTTGGCCTCCAAGGCGAGGTTGCGGAGCTATCGCCTTGCAGACGACAGCTTCACTCCAGACGCGCACCGGCTATAATCAGAGCTTTCATGATCACAGCCGTCAGGCCCGCCGCGTCGCGCATTCGCTGGACGGTGTGCGCGCTGCTTTTTTTTGCCACCACCATCAATTATGTGGACCGGCAGGTGCTCAGCATCCTGGCCAAGACGCTTGAGACCAGCATCGGCTGGACCAGCATTGAATACGGCTACATCACCGCGGCTTTTCAAGCGGCGTACGCTATCGGACTGTTGACCGCCGGCCGGTTGATCGATGGCCTGGGCACGCGCAAGGGATTTGCTATCGCGGTCACGCTCTGGAGTTTCGCCGCCATGGCTCATGCGGCCGCGGTTTCGGCATTCACGTTTGGCATCGCGCGCGCCCTTCTGGGCCTGGGCGAAGCCGCGAACTTCCCGGCCTGTATCAAAACCGTGGCCGAATGGTTCCCCAAGAAGGAGAGGGCGCTCGCCACGGGCATCTTCAATTCCGGGGCCAATATCGGAGCCGTGGTGGCATTCCTGACGGTGCCGCCGCTGGCTGCCCACTATGGGTGGCAATCGGCGTTTCTCGTCACCGGGGCGTTCGGCTTCCTCTGGCTGGCCTTCTGGCTGCTCCTCTATCGCAAGCCCGAGGATCAACCTAAGTGCTCCAAACAGGAACTAGCCCTCATTCAAAGCGATCCGCCGGACAAAGCGGCATCCTATCCCTGGATGCGCCTGTTTCCGCTGCGGGAGACCTGGGCCTTCGCCATTGGCAAGTTTCTCACCGACCCCATCTGGTGGTTCTACCTGTTCTGGCTCCCCAAATATCTGCAGGAAACATTTAAGCTCTCTTTGACCGATATTATGATTCCCCTGATCGTGGTCTACAATGCGTCCACAATCGGCAGCATCGCGGGCGGGTGGCTTTCCGGCGGGCTGATCAAGCGCGGCTGGAGCTTGAATTCCGCGCGCAAAACCGCCATGCTCGTTTGCGGGCTGTCCGTGCTTCCGGTCTTGTACGCGCCGTACTGCACCAATCTGTGGGGCGTGGTGGCGTTGGTCAGCCTCGCCACCGCCGTGCACCAGGGCTGGTCGGCCAATCTGTTTACGCTGGCTTCGGATCTGTTTCCGCGGGCCGCGGTGGGAAGCGTGGTAGGGATTGGCGGCACCGCGGGTTCGATCGGCGGGGTGCTGGTGCAAATCGCCACGGGATATATCGTGCAGTTGACCCACAGCTATCTGCCGCTGTTTATATTCGCGGGTTCCGGATACCTTATTGCGCTGGGGATCGTCCACCTGCTCAGCCCGAAACTCGCCATGGCGGATCTGGATTGATGGCGTGATCCATGGTTGGCGCAATTTGGGTTGGCGCAATTTGGCGGCGCTGGTTTTTCTGCTGGTGGTGACTGCCGGATTTTATTGGAAGCTCACCATCTCCCGCGAGTACACTTACCTGGAAGGTTCCGACCTGGCGATCCAGGTGAGGCCGTGGCTGGACTACCAGGCGCGGGAATTTCACGCCGGCCGCTTGCCGCTGTGGGATCCCTATGAGTGGGCCGGCCAGCCGCTCATCGGACAGGTGCAGCCGGCCACCACCAATCCGCTCAACTGGATTCTCTTCGCCATGCCCCTTCAGGACGGGCACATTCCCATCACTACCCTGCACTGGTATTGGGTGCTGATCCACTGGCTGGGCGCGGCCTTCTGTTATGCGATGTGCCGCGATCTGAAAGCCGGGGTGGGGCCGTCGCTGCTGGGCGCATCCATCTTTGCGCTGACTGGCTTCATGGGACACACGGACTGGCCGCAGATTCTCATGACCGGTATCTGGATTCCGCTGGTGGTGCTGTTCTTTGCGCGAGTGGTTCGCGGGCAGCGGCCGCTCGGCAGCGCGGCGCTTTGCGGAGCGGCCATGGGGATGCAGTTCTTGTCGGGACATCACCAGGTGCCGGTCTTCACGGCGGTGCTGATGGGGGGACTGTGGTTGTGGTACGTCGGGCTCGCTTCGTCTGGCATCGCGCATCGCCTTCTAACAGCGGCGTGCTGCCTGGCGACGTTGGCACTGGTGAGCGCGCCGGTTGTCCTGCCTGCCGTTGAATATGGGAAGCAGGCCGTGCGCTGGGCCGGAGGCCCGGAGCCGCTCCACTGGAATGAGAAAGTGCCGTTCAGCGTCCATGCCGAATACGGGCTGCATGCGCGGTCCATTCCCGGCATGGTGATTCCCGGCCTCTCGCTCCATGCCAACCCGTTCGTGGGAATTGTGGCCGTGGCTTTCGCGCTGGCAGCTCTCAGCCTGCGCTGGCGGTCGATCAGCGTTCGCATCTGCGGCGCGGTGGCGCTGGGCGGTTTGCTGCTCGCCCTGGGAAAGGATTTTCCGCTGTACCGCCTGATTTACAACGTGGTGCCGATGGTGGAGAAGGCACGCATTCCGGCCTTGGGCGTGGTGATTTCGCAGGCGGGTATCGCCGCGCTGGCTGCACTGGGTCTGGATGCCTGGGGGAGGCAGGGGAAAACTCGGGGGCGAAGATCGACGGCGCTGATTTGGGGGTTGGTGGCTTTCGCCGCGGGCGTGTTTGCGATTTACGGCGGGCTTGCGGTGTGGCGTCGCGAGCCCGCGAATTATGGAGCTGCGATTGTTGCCGGTGTGGCGCTGCTGCTGGCGGGAGCAATGTGGCGGGGATCAGGTGGCCTACCCTACGCGGCATACGCGCTCTTCGTCATTGAAGCTGTCACGGCTTCGCCGCGGCTTAGCCGGTTCGATCGGCCCGGATCCTACTTCAATACCATAAGCAGCCAACAGGACATTGCCGGGTTTCTCAAGCGGCAGCCAGGCTGGTTCCGCTTCGAAGTGGACGATGCCGAGATACCGTACAACTTCGGCGTGCTCTATGGGCTCGAACAGTTCGGCGGCGGCGTTTCGTCTATGCTCACGCGCGTTCACCGCATCCTGGGGCACGATGAAACGCCGCGCCTGTTCGGCATCCGGTATCGCGTGGCGCGCGCACCTTCGAACCCGGCGCAGGTGGAAGTCTTCCAATCCCGGAGCGGCCTGAAGGTGTATCTCGATCCGCGGATCGGCCAGCCGTTGTGGTCCCAGCATCAGGCACCCTGCGGCGCTGAGGATAGGCTGCGCATCGTCACGCGCCTGCCGGAAGTCTTCATCGTTGAGGCCGATATGGCCTGCGCCGGACAGGTGGTTGCCGGCGACCCCTGGTTCCCCGGCTGGCGCGCGTGGGTGGATGGCAAGCGGGTGCGAATCCAAGATGCCGGGGGCGTGGTGCGCGGCGTGGCGGTGGACCAGGGAAATCACCGGATCGAGTTTCGCTATCGCCCCGGTTCGGTCTATTGGGGAGCAGGACTAGGCGCCCTGGGATTGTTGTTAACCGCGTATCTAGGCACACAAGACCGGCGAATGATCGGTATTCATCCACACAATGACGCTGCCGAAGGAATTGCCGCCCGCTAAGTCCCGCGGGTAGACTCAGAGCGCCATGTCTGATGCTGAAAACAGTAAGACCATTCTCGTGGTTGACGATGAGCCGGAGATTCGTAAGCTTGTCAGCGCCATGATCGGCCATTTCGGATATAAGGCGCTGTACTGCCAACAGCGGGCAGCGCGCCCTCGCGGTCTATAAGAAGCACAACGCTCCCATCGATCTGCTCATTACCGACGTTGTGATGCGCGGCATTGGCGGCCCGGTCCTGGCGGACAAGCTCACCGCGCTGCAGCCCGGTTTGAAGGTGACTGTACATGTCCGGGTATGATCACAGCCGCGTGGTTCAGAAGTATGTAGTGGAGAAGGGCCATTTCCTGCTCGCCAAGCCATTCACCGCGCGCCAGATGGAAGCCAAGCTGAAGGAACTGCTGGCGCCCGCCGTAAGGACAGCAACCTGAGACCTGGAAGTGACCATCACGCCGGCGAGCGATCGCTCGCTCTTCATCTCATTAGGCGATCAAATCTCGATCCAGGCGCACCAGGCCGTAATGCGGCTCACCGGCTGCCTGGTGGGCCTCCGCGGCATCCTGAATGTTCATCCGGCGTACACCTCCGTGCTGGTGGATTTCGACCCGCGCCTGCACACCCATGCGGATGTGGAGGCGTTGGTCCGTGAGCAATGGGCATTGCACCGCGACCGGGCTCCCGCGCCGCCGCGCGTGGTGGAGATTCCGGTTCGCTATGGAGGCGAATCCGGTCCTGACCTGCCGGACGTAGCCCGCCACACGGGGCTTTCTACGGAGCGCGTCATCCAGTTGCACGCCGGGGCCGATTACCTGGTCTACTTCGTGGGCTTCTCCACCTTCTTTCCGTACCTGGGCGGCCTGCCTCCGGAACTTGCCACGCCGCGCCTTTCCGCGCCGCGCAAGCATGTCCCCACGGGCAGCGTAGCCATTGGCGGCAGCCAGGCCGGAGTCTATCCGCTGGCGTCGCCGGGCGGCTGGCGGCTGATCGGGCGCACTCCGCTGCCGCTCTTCGATCTGAACGGTTCGCCGCCTCCCTTGTTGCGCATGGGAGACCGCGTGCGCTTCATTCCCACAACGGAGGACGGGTTTTGAACCGCATCAGCGTAATTGCGCCCGGCTTCCTCAGTACGGTTCAGGACCTGGGCCGCTTCGGTTGGGCGCACTTTGGAGTTTCAGCCTCGGGCGCGGCCGACGCTCTGGCGCTGCGCGCGGGCAACCTTCTGGTGGGCAACGCGGAGAATGCCGCCGCGCTCGAGATGACGCTGGTCGGAGCCGCTCTGGAATTCGAAACCGCCGCCGTGATTGCGCTCACCGGTTCGGATTTCGGTGCCAGTTCGGATTTCGGCGCCCGGCTGCCGCTGTGGAGCGCCGTCGAAATCAAAGCCGGCCAGACCATACGCTGCGGGCCCACGCAATCGGGCGCGCGCTGCTACCTGGCGGTGCGCGGCGGCATCGCCGTGCCCAGGACGATGGGCAGCGCGTCGGTCCACGTGATGACTGGCGTAGGCGGCCGCGCTCTACGCAAAGGCGACGTGCTCCCGGTGGGCGATGAAGCCGTGCGGCGGCCGCGCAGTGCGGCGCGGGCCCCGGAGTTCACGAAAGACGGGCCGCTGCGGGTTACGGAGGGGCCCCAGGCCGCGTTGTTCCGGGATGAGTTATATGCCGGCGCCTGGATGGTGAGCGAGGAATCGAACCGCATGGGCATACGGCTGCGCGCAGGCCCCGGCACCGCACCTATTCCCAGCCCCGGCGGCCAGATGATCAGCGAAGGCGTGCCGTTGGGCGCAATCCAGGTGCCGCCCGATGGACAGCCGATTGTGCTGTTCGTGGAACACCAGACCACCGGCGGATATCCCAAGCCGGCCAATGTGATTTCGGCCGACTTCTGGCGCCTGGGCCAATTGCGCCCGCGCGACGAAGTGCGGTTTGAGTGCGTCAACATGGAAGCCGCCATCGAACTGCTGCGCGACCAGGAGCGATGGCTGTATGCTTTGGTGTAGCCCCGCGAGAAGGCATTCAGATGATGGTCGATCTCAACTGCGACATGGGCGAACTGGAAGACGCCCAACACGAAGCCGCCCTGATGCAGTACATTACTTCCGCCAACATCGCCTGCGGCGGCCATGCCGGGGATGAGGCCACTATGGAGCGCACCGCGCGCCTGGCGCTTAAGCGCGGGGTTCGCATCGGCGCCCATCCCGCTTACCCCGACCGGGCTAATTTCGGCCGCATCGAAATCCCAATGGCGGCCGAAGAAATCGAGCGTACGGTGTGCCGGCAGATTCAACGCCTGGATGCGGTGGTGCGCGGGCTGGGTGCGGAAATCGTCCACGTGAAGCCGCACGGGGCGCTGTACAACGTGGCGGTGCATAATGCGGAAGTGGCGCGCGCCATCGCCAACGGAGTGATCCGCTGGAATCCGCGCGCGACCCTCTTCGGCCTGGCCGGTTCGCCGATGCTGGACGTGTGGCGGCAAATGGGCATGACGGTTGCCGGGGAAGCCTTCGCCGACCGCCGCTACGAAACCGACGGCACCCTGCGGTCGCGCAAGTTTCCCGACGCGCTAATCACAGACCCTCAAGCCGCGGCGGCCCAGGCACTGCGTTTGACGCGCGAGGGAAATGCGCAGACTGTCTGTGTTCACGGCGACACTCCCGGCGCGGTGGAAATCCTGAAGGCATGCCGTGAACTTCTAACGGAAGAGACGACGCGTTAACATAGGGATAATGAGGCTCCTTGTCGTCGCTTTGGCTTTCGCGGCCCCCGTGTTTGGCCAGCTAAACTGCTCCTGGGCGGTGACCCCGGTAAATTTCACCATCGGCAACCAGGCGTACACCGGCACCGACAGTATCTCGGTCACGCCATCAGGCGGCAGTTTCTGCGACACCTGGCCCACATCGTTCGTGGCCCCGGGGGTCAACTGGCTGCACATCACGTCGGGCTCGCAAGGCTTTGGCGTGGGCACGGTGAGTTGGACCGCGGATGCGAATCTCGTGGGCGCGAGAAAAGGCATCATGAGCGTCGCCGGCACCACCATCACCGTCTCGCAGTCCGCCAATCCATGCACCTTTTCGGCCTCCCCCACATCCGCGAATTATCTGGTGGCCGGCGGAACCGGCGCCCTGCAAGTGACGGCGGCTTGCTCCTGGCAGGCGGTAGCCTCCGACCAGAGTTGGATACACATACCCAACGGCACAAACGGCATCACCAGTGGCACGGTCAATTACACCATTGGTCCGAACGGCTGCGTGGCTGGGCGAAGCGGCCAGATTACGATTCAGACGGGCTTACCGAATTCGCCCAAGCTGGCCATCACACAGGCCGGCTCGCCTTCAAACCTGACGCTGTCCGCCTCCAGCGCAACGGTTGATTCCGGAGCCAGCGACGGCAGAGTGCTGGTGTCGACCGGCACCGGCTGCAGTTGGACCGCCACCAGCGATGTGAGCTGGATACAGATCACCTCCAGCACGGGCGGCGGCAACGGAGGCGTAGCCTATCACATTGCGGCCAACAACCTGGCCACGCGCACCGGCAACATTCACGTTGTCCCGGCAGGCACGGTGGGCGGCCTGTTATTCACGGTTACGCAGCCCACGGCCGGTCCACCGGCGCCGGTGGTGGGCGCGGTGGCCAATGCCGCCAGCTATGCCGCAAGCGGCGTGTCGCCCGGCGAGATCGTTACGATTTTTGGATCCAACATCGGGCCGGCCAGCCTGGCTCTGTACCAGCTTACAGGCGACGGAACGTTCCCGACATCGATTGCCGGTACGCAAGTGCTGTTTGACGGCGTAGCTGTTCCCATGATTTACACTTCCAAAGTTCAAGTCAGCGCCGTGGCGCCGTATGGACTGGCGGGCAAGAACAGCACCAACGTCCAGGTGCAGTACCAGGGCTTGCTTTCGGCAGCCGTGGCCGTGCCAGTCCAACCCGCCACGCCGGGAATCTTCTCACAGGATGTTTCGGGGCTGGGTCCCGGCGCCATCCTGAATCAGGACTACTCGCTCAACCAGATATCGCGACCTGCCGCGATAGGCGACGTAGTACAGATTTATTGTACCGGCGGCGGGCTCACGAACCCGGCGACGGTGGATGGCTCCGTCACTGCCATTACGACGCCGCTGCCCATGCTGACCCAGAACGTCAGCGTCACCATCGGCGGCCTGCCTGCCAAAGTGGATTACAGCGGGGGCGCGCCTCAATCGATTGCGGGCCTGACGCAGATTAACGCCGAGGTTCCCAGTGGTGTGACGCCCGGCCCCTCGGTTCCGGTGGTGGTGCAGATCGGGACCGCGCAAAGCCAGGCGGGCATTACGATGGCGGTACGGTAAGAGCCAGAGGGTATCCCACGGCTGCCGCTTGAACAGCCTCAAACGGGATGAGGCACCTCCACGCAGTCGAGTAAGGCCCGGACTCGCGTAAGTAGCGCCGCAGAGGTAAAGGGCTTCTGTAGATAGTTTGCTTCAGCGTCAGCTCCAGGCCAGATCAGATCGCTATGAGCGGACATGCGCAACACGGGAACGCCGGGACGGCACGCCGCAAACTGCAGTACCAGTTCAGCGCCGCCCATCTGGGGCATGACCGCATCGGTAAGCAGGAGATCGATCGAATCCGGATGTTGCCGCGCACGCTCGATGGCCTCCACGCCGTTTGAGCACTCCAGCACTCGATAGCCTTGCCGCTCCAGGCTCATCCGGACGAAGCTGCGAACTCCCGGTTCATCTTCGGCCAGCAGAATCGTCTCCGTTCCTGAGGGCATTGACGCAGCCGGAAGGACAGCACCCGCGCCACGCTGCGCCTCCACTGCCGGAAGAAGAATCGTGAACTCGGTGCCGCGCCCCAGTTCACTGTTTACCGAAATCGATCCACCGCATTGCTTGACGATCCCGTAAACGGTCGAAAGCCCGAGTCCCGTGCCTTTCCCTGGCTGCTTGGTAGTGAAGAATGGGTCAAACATGCGAGCCTTCACTTCAGGAGGGATTCCTGTTCCGGCGTCACTCACCGTCAGCGCCGCATACTGGCCTGGAGCCACATCAATGTACGATTCGGTAAAACCATGGTCGATGACGCGGCGGGACGTCGCGACCACCAGCTTGCCTCCATTCGGCATGGCATCTCTGGCGTTGACTACCAGGTTCATGATGACTTGCTCGATATGACCCGCATCGGCGCTAATGGCGCCGGCCGCCGGGTCCAGAGAGAAAATCAGGTTCACGTCCGCACCGATAAGTTGCCGCAGCATGTTCTGCATGCTTGCAACAAGTTCGTTCAATACGATGATTTCAGTCTTACTCCGCTGGCGGCGGCTGAACGCCAGAAGCTGCCGGGTAAGGTTGGTGGCCTGCGCCGCCGCTTTAAGCACTTCTTCAACGCCGGCACGCAAAGGATGGTCTACGGGGAGTTCGTTCAGCGTCATCTCACTGTACCCGGAGATGACTGTCAGTAAGTTGTTGAAGTCGTGAGCGACGCCACCGGCCAACATGCCGAGGCCTTCCAGTTTTTGTGCCTGGCGAAATTGTTCCTCAAGCTGTTTGCGTTCGGTAATGTCAATCGTGACTCCTACCAGGCGCACGGGTTTACCATCCGAGTCAAAGAGAACTCTGCCGCGCGCAGCCAGCCAGCGCTCAACCTGGTCGGAAAGCCCCGTCGTTCGATAGTCAGCCGTAAATTCGCCCCCGCTATCGTGCTCAAGCGCTTTGCGAACCAGACCATCAAGGTGCTCCCGGTCATCGGGATGCACGCCGCTCAGGATGGTCTCGTAAGTGACCTCCACATCGGCCGGCAGCCCGAAATGACGCTGGCCGCCCTCAGACAAGACGAACTTTCCGGATTGCGGGTGGAAATCGAACATGCCCAGTTGGGCTACGCCGACGGCCAGGGCCAGCCACTCATCCCTATCGCGCAACCGCTCTTCCGTCCGCCGGCGGGCGCGGCGGGATTGTGCTTCCCGAGTCTCCCGTTGCACCGCGGGAGCCAGCCTCGCGATGCTGTCTTTCAAGACGTAGTCATGCGCGCCGGCCCGCATCATCTCGACAGCGCGCTCCTCACCGATGGTGCCGGACACAACGATAAACGGGATGTCCCGGCGGCATTCACGGAAGATCTGCAGAGCTGCGGCGGCACCGAACTGGGGAAGGTGATAATCCGAGATAACCACATCCCATTCCTGACGCGCCAGGGCTTGCCGCATCGGTTCTTCTTCTTCAACGCGCTCGGACTGAACAGTGTAGCCGGCCTTCTCAAGAAGGCGAATGATCAGCGCGGCGTCCGATTCCGAATCCTCCACCTGCAAAACCCGAAGTATTTCACTCATCTACGGAACACCTCTCAACGCTTCGTCCGAACGCTAGTCCACTGGAGGATTGGGTTCGTTTATCATCAGCCAGTACAAGCCGAGATTTTCGATTGCAACTTGAAACTCCTTGAAATCGACTGGCTTGCGCACGTAGCTGTTGACGCCCAGGTCGTATCCCGCGCCAACGTCCTCTTCCTCCTTCGACGACGTAAGGATTACGACCAGTATTCGCCGGAGCCGCGGGTCCGCACGGATCAGGCGCAAGACCTCAAGGCCGGACACCTTCGGCAGCTTTAAATCCAGCAGGACCAGCGCCGGAGTTTGAGAAATGTTGCGACCGGCGTAGGCGCCTTCACCGCGGAGGTAATCCAGCGCTTCCTGGCCGTCTTCCGCAACCACAAGGTCGCTTGAGATCCGCCCTTTGGCAAGCGCCCTCCTGGTGAGATCCGCATCGCTCGAATTGTCTTCGACAAGAAAAATCGTCTTATTCATGCGGCAGCTCCCAGAGTGAAACAGAAGGTTGCGCCGCAGTTCACGTGCGCCTCGGCCCATACGCAACCACCGTGCCTGCGGACTACACGCTGAACGGTAGCCAAACCGATACCCGTTCCAGGGAATTCAGAAGCCTTGTGCAAGCGCTGAAACGCGCCGAACAAATTGCCGGCGTGGGCCATATTGAAGCCGGCCCCGTTATCACGAATGTAGAATGCCATTTCACCTTCTCTCTGGAGCCTTCCGAACTCGATTAGCGCCTGGTTTTTTGTTCCCGTGAATTTGACGGCGTTGCTGAAGAGGTTGGTCAGTGCGATTTCCAGAAGCCGGCCATCGCCGACAGCTACCAGCTCCGGCTCAATGACGAACTCCATTGACCGTTCAGGCTGGGCATCCCGCAACTTGGCAACAATGCTATTTGCGAGTGCCGTGAGGTCAACCCTATCCGACTTCATTTCGCCGCGCGTCACGCGCGAGAGCTGCAACATGTCGTCAATCAGCTGGCCCATCCGTTGGGTTTCGGAGCGCACGCGGTTAAGGTACTGCCGCGCACCATCGTCCAGTTGGGCATCATAGTCCTCAAGCACCGCCAAACTCCAACCGTCTATTCCACGAAGCGGTGCGCGCAAATCGTGCGACACAGAATAGGCGAACGCCTCCAACTCCTTGTTGGCGGATTCGAGCTGGATTGTGCGCTGTTGTACCCGCACCTCCAGCTCGCCGTTCATCCGAAGCACCTCCAGGGCGGCCTGCTTGCGGTCGGTGACGTCGACAATTGCGCCGATCAGACGCCACGGCTTGCCGGCGTCATCATTGAAAACGCGGGCCTTTCCGAATAGCCAACGCTCGGTGCCGTTGGGCCAGATCACTCCAAATTCCGCTTCAAAGCTACCGGTTACCATGGCCTCCCGCATCTGCCGCCGCACTCTTTCCTTGTCTTCGGGACGCATCAGATCCAGCCAGGACTTCTGGCTTGCGGCAGATGCCGGCGACAGGCCATACATCTCCTCCAGTTGCGGAGTCCGCTGTTTCGCGCCGGTTTGAAGGTTCCACTCGAAGGTGCCGATGTGAGCCACTTGCTGCGCTAACTGCAGCCTCTCCTGGTTTCCGCGCAGGGCGTCTTCGGTCTTGCGCTGCACGGTAATATCCGTATTCGTGCCGAACCAGCGGACGATCTTGCCGCTTTCATCGCGCATCGGCATTACTCGCGTGAGGAATGGATGAAACACGCCGTCCGCGGCCCGCAGCGGGAAGACCATTTCGAAAGGTGTTCCCGATGCGATTGCATTCACCCAACCCTCCATAACAACCGGCAGCACCTCAGGATCATGAACCGATTGCCAACCCCAGCCATCCATATCGTGAAGCTTGGTGCCGGTAAAATCGAACCAGCGCTGGTTATACCAGAAGATTCCGCCATCTCCGTGCGCTATCCAGCACAATTGCGGAATCGCATTGGCAAGCGTATGGAACTGCTCTTCACTACTTTTCAGCAATTCCTGGGCCCGTTGGTGACCACTGATGTCGCGCTCATTGACCACGCCGAAGACGACTAACAAGCCGATTAAAAAGGCACCATCCCCTCTCAATGCCCACATTGTGCGGGTCGCTTCTGCCGCGGCCGCTTTGGTACGGATATTCAGCAATCGGTACTCCTCTTGCTCAATTTCGTGCATCAGTTCGCGTATTTCCCCCATCACGAAGCTGCCTCCGCCAGTGCCCATCGCCGCCACAGCGGCGCTCGGCCCTTGCGTTTTGTATAGCTCAATAATTCGGCTTAGCGCTGAGAGCCGGATTTCTACCAGCCGGTCCAGTTTCCCAATTCGCGCCTGCTGCCCGCCGTTGTCGATAGTGAACTGCCGCAGGTTCAGCTTGGCCTGCAATTGGTTTGAGAGCGCAGATTGGAACGGTTGAAGGTAGCGGACATCACCGGTAAGCAAATAGCCTCTTTCGCTGGTCTCCGCGTCCTCAATGGTTGAAAGCACTTGCTGAGTTGCGTGCAGCACTGAAGCGTATGTTGCACCCACAGTTCGGCTGACGTCGACCGTCGAACACTCCAGTCAGGAAGTAATTGCAGCGAAGTGATCAGCAGGAGCGCCGCGCCCAGCAGGACCATCCGGCGAATGAACTTAGCACCTCGCATACCTTGACCTTTATTTAGCAATCGAGTCCGCGAACGCGAATTGGCTGTGGAAGGGTAGTTCGGCGACGCGGGACTCACAGACCCAAGCTTCGAAATCGGTTTGTCAGATCTGCCAGGCTGCGATCCGATGCGGTGCTTTTAGGCGGTCAGAGGGAACGTCAAGCATCACTCCGGGATTTCCGTATCAGGAACCCCGTCGATCTTTAGTATACTCCCGCGGCTTACTTACTTGTCAAGGGCTTACCTTACTTGTCAAGGGCTTACTTACTGGTCAAGAAGGTGAACGATCAGCGCGATGTCCAGTTCCGATCCTTCACCTACAATACCGAAGTATTCACTCACCGACGGAACTAACCCGATGTCAGGTTCGTTGATACGGTCTTTCAAAAGCACTCATGATGAAGCTCCGAGAGTGAAGCTGAAAGTTGCACCGCAGTTCACGTGCGCCTCGGCCCATACGCGACCACCGTGCCTGCGGACGACACGTTGAACAGTGGCCAAACCGATACCGGATCCCGGGAATTCAGAAGCCTTGTGCAAGCGCTGAAAAGCGCCGAACAATTTGCCGGCGTTGTCCATGTTGAAGCCGGCTCCGTTATCGCGAACATAGAATGTCGTCTCACCTTCCTTCTTGAGCCTTCCGAACTCGATGCATGCCTTGTCCCGCGCTCCGGTGAATTTGACGGCGTTGCTGAAGAGGTTGGTCAGCGCGATCTCCAGAAGCCGGCCATCGCCGACGGCAACCAGCTCCGGCTCAATGACGAACTCCATTGACCGTTCAGGCTCGGCATCCCGCAACCTGGCAGTAATATGATTCGCGAGGGTCGTGAGGTCAACTGTATCCGACTTCATTTCGCCGCGAGTCACGCGCGAGAGCTGCAACATGTCGTCTATCAGGTGGCCCATCCGCTGCGCTTCAGAGCGCACGCGGTTCAGGTACTGGCGCGCGCGATCGTCCAGCACGGCGTCATAGTCCTCAGCCAGTGCCAGACTCCAGCCATCTATTCCGCGAAGCGGCGCCCGCAGATCGTGCGATACGGAATACGCGAATGCTTCCAACTCCCGATTGGCGGCTTCGAGCTGGAGGGTGCGCTGGCCGACCCGCTGCTCCAACTCGGCGTTAATCCGAAGTACATCCAGTTCCGCCTCCTTGCGCTCGGTGACATCGACAATTGCACCGACCAGGCGCAGCGGCTTTCCGGCGTCATCCTTAAAGGCCCAGGCCCTTCCAAAGATCCAACGCGTCGTGCCGTCAGGCCAAATCACTCGCCATTCGGCTTCAAAGCTGCCTGTCTCCAGGGCCTCCTGCATGCGCCGCGCCGCCGGTTCCCGGTCTTCGGGATGGACCAGATCCAGCCAGGATTTCCGGCTTGCGTCAAATCCGCCCGGCGGCAGACCATACATGGCTTCCAGCTCCGGCGTTCGCTGCCTCACGCCGGTTTGAAGGTTCCACTCGAATGTGCCGATCCGAGCCACATGCTGCGCCATCCGCAGCCGCTCCTGGTTTTCGCGTGAGGCCGCGGCGACCCGCTGGTGATCCCAGATATCGCTCTCACTGACCACGCCGCCGACGATTAGCAAAATGAGCAACAAGGCGCCGCCCGTTCTCAAGGTCCAAGTCAGGTGGGCCGCTTGGGCTTCGGCCGCCTTAGTGCGTTGACGCAATAACCCGTACTCCTCTTGATCCACCTCGCTCAACAGATCGCGTATTTCGTCCATCACACGGGTGTCTTCGCTGGTGCCGGCCGCACCAGCGCGGCGCTCCTTCCCTCCACGCCGTATAGCGCCAGAATACGGCTCATCTCTGACAGCCGGGTTTCCACCAGCCGGTCCAGCCTCGTAATGCGCGCCTGCTGTCCGGCGTTGTCCGCAGTCAGTTGGCGCAGAGCCTGCCTGGCCTGCTGTTGGTTCAAGAGCGCTGTCTGGTATGGCGCAAGCTGGCGGTTGTCACCGGTAAGCAAATAGCCTCGCTGGCCGCTTTCCGCGTCCACAATGGTCGCCAGTAGTAGCGCCGACGCACGCAGCGCTTGAAGTGTGTGCTCCACCAGGTGTTGGGCATTCCTGGTGCGTCCGAAATCCCACTCCGGGAGTAATTGCAGAATCGGAATCAGCAGGAAGGCGCTACCCAGCAGGACCATCCGCCGGGCGAACTTGGTACCTAGCACGTCGCAGCCTCTTGGCGTCTGTTCAGATCGGCCGGGGCTGCAATCGGGGCCGGGGCTGTAGTCGGATCTGGCGCTTTGAAGGAAGTTCGGAGGAGAGGCAACGCATCAAGCCTTTGTATCCACCCTATAAGTAACCGTACTTATAGTACTTTTAGTATACGCTTGGCGAGCGCCGACCTGTGAATGATCAGAAACCCGGGCTATCGGCCGCCCTGACGCAAAGACGCCCGGACGGCGCGCTCAAAGGCCCAGCTTCGAATCTGAGTGATCTGCTCCTTCATGGTGCGCGAGAGCGGCACAATCTTCGCGGCCACGCTGATCAGGTCCTCCCCGCTTACCTCCACGTCCGCGAGCCGCGCCTTGATCAGGGCCGATACCACGCATTGTTCGATCTCGGCGCCAGTCCATCCGATGGTGAACTGCGTCAACTGTTCCAGTTCGATCCGGGACGCGTCCACCCCACGGCGGCTGAGATGAATCTTGAAGATCTCGATGCGTTCGTCATCGAGCGGCAGGTCAACGAAGAACACCTCGTCGAAACGTCCCTTGCGGATCATCTCGGCGGGCAGAAGGTCGATGCGGTTGGCCGTGGCGGCCACGAAGAGCCCGCGGGCTTTCTCCTGCATCCAGGTGAGGAAGAACGCGAAAATCCGGCCCTGCTCGCCCCCGGAATCCGCCGACGTGATACCCATCTCGATCTCGTCGAACCAAAGCACCGCGGGCGCCATGTCTTCCATCATCCGGCAGGCCTCGACAAATGCTCCCTCGGGCTTGCCATGCCTTCCGGAGAAGATCTCGATCATGTCTACGCGGTAGAGCGGAAGCTGGAAATAAGAGGAGATGGCCTTGACGCAGAGGCTTTTGCCGCAGCCCGGGATACCCATGAGGAGAAGCCCCTTGGGCACGATTTCGGCGCTCAGGCTGTCACGCAACTGGAAGAGCTTGCGCCGCTCCAGCAGCCATTTCTTGAGACCATCGAGACCCCCTACCTCCTCTATGTTGGTGCCATCGGCAACATACTCCAGGGCGCCGTTGCGGTTCACCAGGAGCCGCTTCTCTTCGAGCACGGCCGGTATAGACTCAGGCCCCAGCCGTGCATTCCCGACCAGGGCCCGGCGCAGCGCATAGCGCGCTTCGTCAAGCGTAAGCCCCTGCAAGGCAGACGCGAGTTGGTATAGAATTGCCTCGCTTGTATCCTGGGCCTGGCTGCCCCGTACCTCATCCCGCAGGAACTCTACCAGCTCGATCAGATCGGGCGGCCGCAGTTCGAGAAACATCATGCTCCGTTCGACTTCCTCAGGAATAGATCGGACCGGAGACGTGATGACGACGAACTTCCGCTGGTCGCGGCAACTCTCGTAGAGGTCTCGAAGGCGGCGTCTGACTTCGGGCGAATCCCGCATCGGCTCATGAAAGTCCTTAAGGTGAAAGATGGCGGCCTCTCTGTGCGCGGCGATGAAGTCGAGAACCGCCAAAGGGGCTGCCAGCGGAGTGTGAGTGCCGGCCCCCGCATATTCATCAGTCTCGATGCATCCCCTGCGTGAGGCTCCATGTCCAAACAGTCACCGGAATGGGGGCGTACAACCGAAGGCTCACCTCGCGTAACACCCTTCCGACGCGCTGCTCTTCGGAGGAGCGCACGTAAGTCAGCGGCCGCCCTGACTCGAAGACTTCCCGAAGCAGTTTTGCCGCGCGGCTCTCGGTCTTTGCAGGTTGCACGATTAGATTTCCCATACACGTGTTCCTCCGCGATAAAACGACATCTCGCCGTCTTCGCTGATTTTGAGCACCTGGCCGAAGCGCGAGGCATGTACGGCGGCGGTGGTGCGGCCGCCTTCCTGTGCCGCCAGGAACTCGCCGCCGTTGCGCAGTATCGCTCCGAAGGCCAGCAGGCGGCCGTCGCGCGCGATGACGATTCCGCCATCCACGCGCGCAATGCTCTGCAGAACGGTGAGCTCGATTTCGAGCACGCTCTTGCCGCGCAACAGATAGTGGACCTGTCCCTTCTGCGAGCTTGCCGGGGCCTCATTCTCCAACAGGTCCTGCGGCGCCACCAGTTCACGCGCCGTATCGGCGTCGTTCAACACCACGAACAGGCCGCCGCGCCGGCTCTCGGACAGATTCAGCCCCGCCGTAAAGAGCCGTTCGGCCAGCGGGATGTCGCCTACGGCGCGGTGAAACTCGTGATACTTCACGGCCGCGTCGGTGAGGCGCCAGCGGCCCTCCATGAAGTTGAATAGCTGCACCCCGCCCGCGAATACTTTGATCTCCCCATTGGGCGTAAGCACCAGGCAGATGTGGCCGCCATGCAGGGTGGCCAGGCAATGCGGCCGGTAGCGATAGGAACTGGGCGCGGGAAGCACGCCCGTGGAGGTTCTGGAAAACGCCTGCATATCCACCAGGTCCAGCAGCATCCCCTGCCGGTTCACCAGGAAGACCGTACGTATACCGTCGCACAGACGATGGAAGCTCTTGATGCCGGTCAGCGAAATGTTATACGGCAAGGCGCCCGGCGGCACTTCCACGTTTCCACGGGGGTCTCCAAGCGGCAGCCTCGCGGCCAGCAGGACCACGCCGGTGGAGATGCGCCGGTTCTCATAAGTCAGCAGCGAGCTTTCGCGCAGCACCGCGATGGCGTCGGCCACCACGTCGCGCTCGCCGGCCGGCGCTTCGGGGTCAAGTGACGGGGAGTGGTCCAGAAATGCCGAGACGTAGCGGTCCTCCGGCAGGCCTTCGAAGAGGCTGGACGTGAACGCCTCAGACGCCGCGTTGAAGAGGCTGCGGTAGCGCGCATGAAGCACGGTGCCGATGGCGCCCAGCAGCCGGATCTGGTCTTCGGTGATGGCGCCGGCGTGGTGGCTCAGGCGGTATCGCGTCCCCATCCATTCCAGATCCACGGCCGGGTCCAGCCTGCGAATGGCCAGCTCCGGATTGAATTCCGGCAGGTGCCCGTCCACGTCGAGAGCGGCATCCGGAAAGAAATATCGCACCCCCCGCTCGAAGAAGTCCGTGTAGAGGGTGTGGACCACGTCGATCGTATCAGGCATCCGGGCTTCCCCCTTGGTCTACGCCACTCTTGCGGAGCGCGCGCAGGTCAATTCCCAGCGCCTGGCATTTCTTGTAGAGGTGGCTGCGCTCCAGGCCCAGTGCCTTGGCTGTGTCGGTCATGCGCTGGTTCTGCCGTTTGAGCTCCGCCAGAATCTGCTCGCGCTCGAAGCCATCCATACGCTGCGCCAGCGTGCCGCTGACGGGAACGCCGGGCGAGCCGGGCTCCGCGTCGTCGCCCGCCGGCAACGCCAGGCGCACCGCGGCCACATCCACCGGCCCATCGGCCAGCAGCAACAGGCGCTCCACCACGTTGCGCAGCTCCCGCACATTTCCCGGCCACCGGTACCGCTGCAATTCCCCGATGGCCGCCGGGTCGAACGGTTTCGGCTTCCATCCATTCTGCTCCGCCACCTGGCCGGCGAAGTGCGCCACCAGCGCGGGGATGTCGTCAACCCTTTCGCGCAATGCCGGCAGCAGCAGCGGGAAAACGTAAATCCGGTGGTAGAGATCCTGGCGAAAGACTCCCTTCTTCACCAGTTCATCCAGATTGCGGTGGGTGGCCACCACCACGCGAACATCCACCGGAATGGAACGGTCCCCGCCCACGCGCTCCACCTGCCGCTCTTCCAGCACGCGCAGCAGCTTGGCTTGCATCGCCAGGGGCATGTCGCCGATTTCGTCCAGGAACAGCGTGCCGTGGCTGGCTTGTTCGAACTTGCCCAAGTGCCGCGCCGCGGCACCGGTGAACGATCCTTTCTCATGGCCGAACAGTTCCGATTCGATCAGCTCGCCCGGCACCGCCGCGCAGTTGAGCGTAACGAACGGACCATCGCGCCGGCCGCTGCGCTGGTGCAGCGCGCGCGCAATCAGCTCTTTGCCAGTGCCGGTATCGCCCAGAATGCAGACCCGCGCTTCGCTGGCCGCCACGCGGTCCACCTGCGCCATCACGCGGCGCATGGCTTCGCCCGCATGCACAATCTCATGCCTGCCCACGCGCTGGCGCAATTCGCGGTTCTCGTCTTCCAGGCGCTTGAGCTTTAGAACGTTGTCCACGGTCAGCAGGAGCTTGTCGGTGGACAGCGGCTTCTCGAGAAAATCCACCGCCCCCAGGCGCGTGGCGCGCACGGCCATTTCGATGTTGGCCTGTCCGGAGATCATCACCACCGGCAGCGGGATGCCCAGATTGCGCAGGTCCTCAAGCAGGCACAGGCCGTCTTTGCCCGGCATCACCACGTCCGACAGCATCATGTCGAAGGATTGCGACTTCACCAGTTCCAGCGCGCGGCCGGCATTGTCGCAAACCGTGGCTTCGTGGCCGGCCAGGCGGAAGGCGCGCGCCAGTGAGGCCAGCGTATTTGCGTCGTCATCTACGATCAGCAGGTGTGCCAAGTTTGAGGTTACCCTAATCCACCAGACGCTAATTCAATCCGAAAAGTCGCACCTTTACCCGGTGCGCTCTCCACCGAGATGCGGCCGTGGTGATCGCTCACCACCGATTGCACAATCGCCAGGCCCAGACCCGTGCCGTGCGTCTTGGTCGTGTAATAGGGGGTGAACAGGCGCGCGCACTCTTCCGGAGTCAGCCCCTGGCCGGTGTCTGAAACTTCCAGGCGCAGGCCCGCCGGCAGCGCGCTGGTGCGTACCGTAACCGTGCCGCCGCCAGGCATCGCATCAATGGCGTTCAAGATCAGATTGCGCAGCACGCGTGCCATCTGTTCGGGGTCGACCGGTACCGGACGCACAGCGGGGTCAAGTTCGATCTTCGGCGTGATTCGTGCCTGTGCCAGTTGCGGCTGAAAGAACTTCATGGTTTCGCCCACCAGGTCATTGAAATTTACGGCCTGCATTTCGGGCGCGGGCATTCTGGCGAAATCGCTGAATCGCGCGATGATCTGCTTGAGCTTGCCCAACTCGGCCAGCAGTGTTCCAGTGCCTTCGCGAAAGACTTCATCGAACTGTTCGGGATAACCCTCGCGCGCCCGCTGCATATTCTCCACTGTGATCTGCAGCGGGAAGAGCGGATTCTTCAGCTCGTGCGCCAGGCGGCGAGCCAGTTCGCGCCAGGCCGCCACGCGCTCGGCCTGCACCAGGCGTTCGCGCTGGGCCACCAGTTCATGCGTCATGCCGTTAAAGGCGCGGGCCAATTGCCCGATCTCATCGGTGGATGAGACTTCCACGGTCGTACCCCAATTGCCGGCCGCCACCCGCCCCGCGCTTTCCGCCAGCCGAAGTACCGGACGGGTGACCCGCGCCGCCGCCCACCAGCTCAACGCGATTCCCACCAGAATGCCGGCCGCCGCCACCGCGATACCAGTCCAGAGCAGGGATGCTTCCAATTCCACCAGTGCGCGCCGCGGACTTGCGAACAGCAGCACGCCAAGCACATTGTTCTCATACCCCATGCGGGGCAGCGCGTGGAAAGTCTCCGCGTCCGCGCCGCTGCCCAGTGTGCTGACGGCCTCGCGATGTTGTGTCCGCACCTGGTCGATCAGCGGCTGCAGGGCAGACGCGCGCGCCACGGGGCCTGTGGAATCGATCAACTCCCCGGGCGAGAATTGCGGATCGAGATTGCGATAGAGCAGGACTCGCATGCCCTTCGGCAAAACCAGCGTGGCCAGAAATTCCTGATCCAGTTGCTGGCCGCCCACTACGTAGAGTTTCCGGTCGCCGGCGCGCGTCTCGCCGACTGCCAGCAACGCCAGCCTGACACCGGCGGGCAGTTCTTCACGCTTGAGCACGGCCATCCGCGTTTTCCAATCTGCCCGCCGCCAGCCACTCATCCTTGTAACCGAAGCGCGCCGGCCATTCGGCGGAGGAAACGATGCTTCCGTCGCCCGCCACCAGTTCCAGCAGATCCAGTCCGTGCGCCGCTGCCAGCGCGGTGGCCTCATTCACGTATGGAGCGAAATCGGTCGCGATCGCGATGTTGACGGCCGCATCCGAATTCGCGATGCCCTCCACGGCGCGCACGATCTCCTGCTCGCGCCGCGCGAACTCACTCTGGAACTGAGCCACCAGCGCGCTGACGCGCTGCGTCTCCAGGCGCTCGAAGGCTTCGCGCGTTTTGCCGGCAACCAGCAACTCCACCACCCCGACCGCGGCCACCACCGCCACCGTGAAAATCAACAGCAGGCGGGTTCGAAAGGTCATGGCCGGCTGCTCTCCCCGGGGCGGGCCTCGGTCACCCACAGGTTTTCAAAATGCCATTCTCCCAGCGGCGTGATGCCGGGCCCGCCTTTTACGCGCGGGCTCACGCCATAAACATCCGGCAGGTGGATCAAAGGGACCACGCGGAAACCTTCCAGCAGCGCGCGCTCGGCCGCCCACAAAGTCTCTGGTGAATCGCTGCGCGCCGGTTCCGGGCAGACCCAGCGAGGCGGCCATTCCGGCGAGCGCCCGAGCAGGGTCCGTAGAGCCCACCCGTACTTCCACCAGGCGCACGTCAGCTTTCTGTGAGGCGTTCTGCTGGGCGCCCTGCTGAACCACCGTGACGGTGAGGCCGGCATAGCGGGCATTGAGCGCGATGCGTTCGGCGATAGGCCGCCACGCGGCATCGTTCACACCCAGAGAGAGCGTGCGCGCACTCACCGGAAGACTTGCCAGCAGCGTGCGGGCCCGGGCCGCGTCCGCCGCCACAGGGAACAGAAACGCGTAGCCTGAAATCCACTGCGGCAGCAGAGCGCCGGAGATCTCGCCCTGGCGCTGCAGCAGCACGGCATGGATGGCTGATCGATCCACGGCCAGCGCCAGAGCTTCACGAATACGCGCGTTGTCGATATGATTTCCGAATACCAGGGCCAGCAAGCGCACCGGCCCGGAGGTCCAGGAGCGCCGCCCGGCTGGCTGGCGGAGCAGTTCGCTGGGCCCCAGTTCCACGATATCGGCCTTCCCCAGTTCCAGGTCGATGGATTGGTCGCGCAGCGGACGGCCCATCTGGATCTCGATGGAATCCAGAAACGGCCGGCCGCCGGGAGCGTTCTCGTTGGCCTCGTAAACCGCGCGGCGTCCGGCTTCCCAGCGGGAAATGGTGAAGGCGCCAGCCAGGTCCGGTATACCGTGGCCGGCGGTTGGCGGGTCTGCGCTCTCAATCGAGCCGCGCATTTCCACGCGCAGCGTTCCCCCATAATGCGGCCGCGTGGCGGCGCTTAACGCACCAATCAACAACACAGCCGCTATGCCCGCCTGCCGCTTACGATCCACAAACCACCGTAACCAAATAAGCCGCATACCGGTTGGTTGCAAGGTCGTGCGCCACCGCCACCACGGAACCAGCGCCGGCGGGCCAAAGCGCCGTGACGGGCCCGGGAAATTCCACCGGTGCGGTGAGCGGCGCGGGCACGCGGTTCACCACGCTGAAAGCGCGCAGGCTGTCTGATTCGTGAACGCCGTCGAATGCGTCTCCGGCTTTGGTGGCCAGCACCTGGAATCCTCCGCCGCAGCGCGCCTCCGTGCCGGCGATGTCACTGCCCCAACCCGATACCGCGCCCACGGAATCGAAGGCGGAATCGAAAATCTGGATGCGGCCGTCCACCATCGCCAGCAACCATAACTGCCGGCCCTGCTCTTCCACCGAGGCTGCTGAAAAGAACGGCGCCACTGTTTTCCGCAGCCCGGTCTGGGTAGTGACGCGCCCCTCGAAATAATTCCGCGCCGGGGAGAACGCCGCCAGCAGCATGGCCCGGCTGCCGGATTCCAGCACCCATGGCTCATCGGTGGGCCGGCAGTCCATAGCCAGCACTGGTTCTACGCTGCCGCTGCAAGCCAGGAGCCCCGGAAGATAGACCTGAAAACTGACGCCATTCAGGCGCAGGTGGCCGCGTACATCGTGCGGCCAGGGCTTTATGGGCGCCAGCGGGATCGAGTGGCGCGGCTCCCACTGCCCGTTCTGCCGCGCATAGAGCGTCACTCTTGCGGGCGAGAGCACCAGCAGGTTGCCGGCGGGGAATGCCGCGTCGAGAATCGGCTCGTTCTGCTCCCACACCAGCTTCTTATCGAGTGTAATTCCAGGCGCGATGCTGCCCGCCCCCGCGGTCCCGGACCGCTTCCATGCCGCCATCCAAACCTGCCGCTCATCGCCTTTGCGTATCTCTTCCACTATCAGATACTGCTGCTGATTCTCCGAAAGCGCGAGGTGCGCCTCCGCCACCGGCGCTATGTCTATGACGTGCGCTCCGGCTTCTCTTACCGCTTCCTCAAATGCGCCGCGCGCCTGAGCGAATTCCAGGGAGCCCAGGGAAGAAGCATTGCGCCAGGTCACCGAAACTGGCTCTCCTCTGCCCGCCAGGGCCGCGGTTTTTCGCGCCAGTTCGCGCGCGGCGCCGTTCAGGTCATCTGCGGCTGCCGCAGCGGGCGGGAGGAAGAACAGGAGCGCGGTGAACGCCGCGTACCATCCCTTCACGGCTGCGATCATAACACATTGCGGTTCTGGCGCCCCGCCTCCCTTATTGCGCGGCAGCCACAATCACCGCCGCGTTCTCAGCCACCAACAAGCCGCCAAATATTCGATCCAACTCCGGATTACGTTCGCCATATAGTTCCACCGGATCGCCGACAGCAACCATCTTGAACAGTTCCTCGACATCGTGGTTGCGCATCCGGATACAGCCATGCGAAGCATTGCGGCCGATGGACGAGGGGTTGCTGGTGCCATGGATTCCATATCCCTTCAGCGTCAGGCCCAGCCAGCGCGTGCCCAGCGGATTGCTTTTTCCGGGAGGCACCACCTTGCCTTTGGTGTACCAGGTAGGATCTTCAATGCTGGTGGCGATCTTGAAAACGCCGGTCGGGCTAGGCGAGTGGGGCGCCCCCACGGCGGTCGGGAAAATCTTCACTACGCGGTCGGCTTCCATGACCGCCAGTTTGCGATCCGAAATGCTGACCACGATGCGGCGCGTGGGCCGCGTCTGATTGTCCTGCGCCAGCGCCTCGGCAGTGGCCATCAGGACCACGCCGGTAATGGCCGCCAACCTCTTGATCTGATCTTCAACTATAAGCATCTTCCGATCCTCCTGCGCGGAACTAGAAGGCAGGGAGATGGCCAGAGCTTAACTAACAGAAACCGCACGGCTTACACTTTAACGAGGACGTGTCAAATAAAACACGCGTGGAAACGCGAGGACGGAATGAGTAGCGCCGGCGGTCGTGCCGCCGGTGTTTCTGGCCCCGGCGCTACCTTCAGTTGCTATTAAGCCATCGCGAACCCGGGCAGGATGATGACCTTCTTCTGAATGGCGTACTGCACCAATTGCGCTTTGTTGTGAATATCCAGCTTACGCATCAGGTTGAACTTGTGGGCCTCTACGGTTTTCACGCTCAGATTGAACTCGGCCGCAATCTCTTTTACCGTCTGGCCTTCCGCCAGCATCTTGAGAATCTCGCGCTCGCGCTTGGTCAAGGTTCCGAAGCGCGGCTGCCGCACGCCGCCTTCGCGGCCCTGGGTGCGAAGATCGTCCACCAGCCGCGTGAGCAGACGCGGGCTCAAAAAGCTGCCGCCAAGATGCACTTCGCGGATGGCCGTCAACAGTTGATCGGCCGGGCTGTCTTTCAAGATGTATCCGCCGGCGCCGATTTCCACGCACTCGGCCAGGTAGTCTTCGTCGTCATACATCGACAGGAATATGACGCGAGTCTCGGGGCGATCCTTGCGAATCTGCCGCGTGGCTTCGAAGCTGCTCATGCCGGTCATCCCGATGTCCATCAGGACGATATCGGGGCGCACCTGCCGTGCCAGCGCTACAGCGTCGGCGGCATTGGCAGCCTCGCCAGCGATTTCGAGATCGGGCTCGGCAGCCAGCAGCGTCCGGATTCCCTGCCGGAACAGTGTGTGATCGTCAGTTAACAGTACGCGAATTTTTGACATTACCCGCCATCCGTGCGAAATTTTGCGGCAACTCGAGAACTACGCTGGTGCCTTTTCCGGGCTGGCTGCGTACGGTGAGCGTTCCACCGAGGAGCGCTGCACGCTCCCGCATACCCACCAGGCCGAATGACATCGGCTTTCTCCAGGCCGTTTCCGCACTAAAGCCGGCGCCGTTATCCGCAACGCTCAGCCTGATACTCTTATCGGCTGCGACCAGAGAAAGGTTTACACGGGTCGCCTGAGAATGCTTGGCGATATTCTGCAGGCACTCCTGGGCCACCCGGTAAATCACCTCTTGAGATTCCCTGGGAATCTCGCGCGAAGGTACTGCACTTGGGAGCACTCGCACTGCAGGTACATGGAAATCCGCATTCGGATACTGGCGGCGTGCATCCTGCCGAAGCGGCCAACCAGGTGGCGGATCGCCGCTTCAAGACCCAGGCGCTCCAGCACGGCCGGGCTCAGAGCCGAAATGATGCGCCGCAACTCGGTCACACTGCTCTCCGCAAGGGCGCGGGCCTGGGCCAATCGCGATCGCAAGGGCTGGGGCGCGTCGCGTTCAAGCAGCTCCAGTTGCAGCCGCAAGGCCAGCATGGATTGTCCCGCCTCATCGTGCAGTTCACGACTGATGCGGCGGCGCTCCTGCTCTTCGGCGCGCCGCGCTTCGGCGTCCAGGCGGTGCATCTCGCGCTCCATTCGCGCACGTTCGATGGCCTCGCGGCATCGTTCCGCCGTTGCCACCAGCAAGGCTAACTCGCGCGGCAGCCACGGGTAGTCAACCGGGAACGCGAACTGAATCAAAGCTGTGGGCGGCAACGGGTATGACCAATAGGATGCATAGCGGCCGCGCATTTCGGGATCCACAATCAGCCGCTCATCCGCCTTGCCGTGTTGGATGTAGAGGGGGCGCGCCAGCTTGCCTGTCACGGGCGCGTCCAGCAACAACAGGCGTCCGGCCCGGGCCCGAAAGGTTTGGGTCAGGACGCGGACGAAGCGGCGCAGCAGGTCATCCAGGTCCGAGGCCTCCCGTTCAGCGCGATACAGCCCGAAGAACGTCTCGACCTCAGCCTCACGGACTTGATAGTAAACCTGATTCAGGCTCATGACGATGGCCAGATGCAGCTGCTCCCGGGCCGGCTCAAATTTGCCCGTAAGCAGAGGGTCCAGGATCGCGCCAAGCTCTCGCAGAACTTCATCCACCTCCGCCGGCGGAACGTTTAGCCTGGCCAGACGCCGGCCGTTGTAGGCCACTTGTTCCATGAACTGGTTGAGGGTGCGCAGACGGGAGGCGGCGCCCGGCGTGATGGCCAGGAAGGCGCGGATCTGCGCCGCGTCGTAGGCGCGTTGGCGAAGCAGACTCCGGCAGCTCCGTTCCAGCCTGGAGGCGAAGGGAGCCAGGGCGCGCAACATTCGCGAGATGTGGCGGCGTGCCGCTGGAGTGAAGAGATTCTCGGTCATACCCGTGGATCCGGTAGCGGCCGTGCCTACTTCGCGCCGTGCTGCTTCAAAATTCTTACCGCGTCGGAAAAGCCGTTGGCCACGGCTGCCTGCAGCGGCGTGGCGCCAGCCTTATTCCTTGCATTCAGGTCCGCTCCGCGGGCGATCAACAACTCCACAACTGCGGTGCGGCCCCATGCCGCCGCCTGATAGAGCGGGGTGGCCCCCAATTCCATATCGCGCGCCTCGCGGTCGGCGCCCTTGTCCAGCAGCAGAGCCACCAACTCGCCATGGCCGCCCAGAGCCGCCACGTGCAACGGCGTGGCGCCGTCACTGTCGCGGGCATCCACCTCCGCGCCGCGCTTCAACAGCATGGTCGCCAGGGCCACGTTACCCTTGAGCGCGGCCTGGTGCAACGGCGTGGCGCCGGACTTGTCCCGGGCATTTACGTTCGCGCCCTTCGATATCAACAGATCGGCAATATCGGTCTGTCCCTTTAGGGCGGCTTCCTGCAGCAGCGCGCCCGTGGAACCGGCGCCGGCGTCAACCCCGGGCTCCATCAGCAGCTCAATCACATCCGCGTGCCGCCCGCGCGCCGCGTTCTCGAGCGGCGTCACACCGTTGCGGTCGCCCCGGTTGCGGTCGGCGCCTTTGGCCAGCAGCAGCGCCGCCACTTCGCGATGGCCCTTGTCCGCCGCCTCGTTCAGCGGCGTAGCGCCGGTCTCCGGGTTCTCCTGGTCCACGCGCGCGCCGTGGCTCAGCAGAGCTTCGGCGATCTCACGGTAACCTCGCACCGCGGCCTCATCGAGCGGCGCGGAACCGGCCCTATCGCGAGCATTGACGTCGGCCCCTTTTTGGAGCAGCAGGTCCACCACCTGCTGGTAGCCGCGCTCCACGGCCAGGTGCAGCGGCGTGGCGGCGGAGTTATCGGCAGCCTTCACATCCGCGCCGTGGGCCAGCAGCAGTTCCACCATTGCCAGATCGTTCTTGATCACGGCATAGGCGATCGGCATGGACCCGCCTTCGGCATGGCGCGCATTCACATTGGCGCCGTGCTCCATCAGGTAGGCGGCGATTTCGCGGTTGCCGCTCCAGGCGGCGTCGTGAAGCGGCGTGGCGCCCAGCGCGTCGGGCTGATTGACATCGGCGCCGCGCCGCGATGGCCTCCTTAACGCGGTCCAGGTCGCCCGACAACACGGCCTCATGCAGGTCCGGCGGCCGAAAGCAGCGCCGCCAGCGCTACCAGGCGCCGCAACTCGACTAACCCACGTACTGCACCTCTTCTTCGAGTTCCATTCCGAATCGCTCACGCACCCGCGCCTTCAATTCCTGAATCAGGGCGCAGAGTTCGGCGGCGGTGCCTGCGCCGGCATTGTAGATCAGGTTGGCGTGATACGTGGCCACGTGAATATCGCCGCGCTGCATGCCTTTGGCGCCCACCTGTTCCAGAAACCAGGCTGCGGGCACCTTGCCTTCGCGCACCGCCGCTGCCGGAACCGCCGCGGCCACTGCAGGCGGCAGCTCACTCAACAACAGGTTCTTGAAGATGCTGCCGGCGCATTTCATGGTCACCGGAAATTTTTCATTGCGCACCTTCACGATGTCGCCGGAAATCTTGCGCAGCATCTCCGTTTCGCTCGGGCTCTAAAAGCAGTTGGGTGGAAAAAATAATCCAGTCCTTGTGCTGTTTGAAAATGCTCTCGCGGTATTGAAACCGGCACTCCTCGTTGTTGAAGACGCGCACCTCGGCGCCGTCGTAAAAGCGCACGCTCACCACGCGCTCGGAAATGGAGTGGCCGTAAGCGCCGGCGTTCCCATAAATCGCCGCTCCCACGGACCCTGGAATACCCGCCAGCGTTTCCAGGCCCTTGAGACCGCGCGCTACCGCGAAATCCACCAGGTCCTGCAGCACCGCTCCGGCGTCGGCCATCACGCGATTGTTGGCGGCATCCAGGCGGGCGGCGCGGTACCGCAGCACGATGCCGCGGAAACCACGATCGGAGACGATCAGGTTGGTTCCGCCGCCCATCACCATTGTCGGGATACCGCTCGAATGCGCCGCGGTCAATGCGGCGATGAACGCCTCCGCGCTGCACGTCTCGGCATAAAGATCGGCCGGCCCCCCGATGCCGAATCGCGTGTGCCGCGCCAGCGGAGTATTGCTCGAAACAGTTAAATTGGGAATTCGGCGAGGCGCGCGTGCGTCTCTTCCGTGGTCGGCATCACCTCAATTATAAGGGAGGCATTTCATGCGATCGGCTTTTCCGGGCTTTCCGCAAAGAAGGCATTCAATTCATGCGCGATCTGGCGCGCCACAACAATCGCGACTGGTTCCTTCCGCGCAAACCCATCTTCGACGAAAAAGTGAAGCAGCCCATGCGGCAACTGGTGGAGGCGGTCAACGCGGCCATGAAGAGCTTCGCCCCCGAATATGTCGCCGACCCGGATAAGGCCATCTACCGCATCTACCGCGACACGCGGTTCAGCAAGGATAAGACGCCGTACAAGGATCACATCGCGGCCAGCTTTCCGCGGAGAGGCCTGCCCCAGGGTGCCGGTTATTACTTCGCCGTCTCGCCTAAAGAGGTCGGAATCGGCGGCGGAATCTATATGCCGGCGCCGGAAACACTGTTGGCCATCCGCAACCACGTCGCCCTCCATCACCTGGACTTCAGGCGGATCGCCAAGGCGCGGGCCGTCAAGGAATTGTTCGGCCAGGTCCAGGGCGATCAGCTTTCCCGGGTGCCCAAGGGATTTGAGGCGACCCATCCGGCTGCGGATCTGCTAACGTTTAAACAATTTCTCTTGTACGTTGAGCTTCCACCGGAACTGGCGGGAGGCACCGAGCTTTACGGCGAGATTGTAAAGCGCTTTCGCGCCATGCGTCCCTTTCTGGAATTTCTCAACGCTCCGCTGGCCGGGCAGAAGGTGAAGATAACAGCCAAGGATCTCTTCCAATGAGAATGCCGGTGTAGTAGCAGACTGCCGTCACTTCTTCTCGGGGATGGTCCAAAAATAAACGTTGGCGCCATCCACACTCTCTTCCTTTTCGGGCTTCCAATCGCCCATGTCGAAGCTGTGCGACACCACGCGCGTACCCGGTTTCAGGTCGCTAAACAACTTTGGGCGCAGCTTCACATTCACGCTCGGAAGAAGGTAAAGAGTGACCACTGTCGCGTTGTGGATGTCGGCGGCGAAAAGGTCGTTCTCTTCGAACTTCACCAGATTTTCCACACCCGCCTGTTTGGCGTTAGCGCGTGCTTCCTGGATGCGCTCGGGGTTAATGTCGACTCCTACCCCGTGCGCCCCAAACTGTTTCGCGGCCGTGATGATAATCCGTCCGTCGCCGCAGCCGAGATCGTAAACGATGTCGGTCTTCTTGACGCCGGCCAGCTTCAACATGGCCTCCACCACCGCGTTCGAAGTGGGAACATATGGCACGTCGAGTGGACGTTTGACTTGGCTATCCTGAGCGGAAGCCAGGGAGATGAGAAGCGCAACGACAAAGCCGCAGTTGCGTGATCGCATTGTTCACCTCCTGCCCGTAAAAATGCCGCCGTTTCGGCGGAGTTTGCTAGCAGGGGCCACCGCAATCCTGCATCTACGCATCTTCCCCTCCGAACCGTAACTCTGAAGATTGTAGGCGACTGCGTCGGTGAAAGATGTCCGTCTACTAACAAACAGCCAGTGTTGACAAGTGTTACGGGGCGGGTTCACCCGTTGGAACGGGTCACCGCCGGGTATGGTTAACCCGGCTGCTTCTTGCGCGGACGTGAAGTGCGCTTCTTTACATTCCCGTCGCTGCCACCGGAGGTTTTGCGCGGGGCTCTGGGACGGCGTTGCGGCTTGGGCGGCAGCTCCGGCAGCGGGATCTCGCCCGTGGCCGTGGGCTGGCCCGGCACCAGGGGCTGTGGTTCGTCCACTTCTTCCTCGTCCATTTCAGGCACAGGTTCCGGCTCCGGCGGCGCCGCCGGCGGATGGAACTCGGCGCCCAGATAAACGATGAGTCCTTTCTCCTCGTCGGCCTGGTTGCGCACCAGGCCCTTATCCTGCGCGTAATTCAAGAGCTCGCTGAACTCCTGGAAGCCGTACTCGCGCCAGTCGAAATTGGGCCGCTCCTGGCGAACCCATTCGGCCAGTTCGTCGGCGGTTGAGCCGCTGTCCATCTCGATGCGATGAATTTCCAGCACGTCGCGCAACAGCGGGATCGCCTCTTCGGGTTTGCGTCCCGGCTTCTCCGGCACGGTGCCGCCCTTCATGCGGATCATGTAGCGGCCTTCGCCGCCCGTGACCTCCACGAAATCGGACTTCTGCAGCTTCTCCACGAAATCCGTAAACGAACCGGCGCCGTAGGCCTTTTCGTTGAACGTGGAATCCAGCTGCAGCATGGTGGATTTCAGCAGACCAAGCTGCGGACGCACCTCGCGCCGCTCAAGCACGCCCAGAGCGCGCTCCACCAGCGGCATGGACTGGGCCAGGTCCAACGCCACCCGCTTGTGCGCCTGCCGCTGCTGCTGCGGCGATTGCTGCTGTTGGGGCGGCCTGTCGGAATGGGGTTTGTCCTGCGGCGCCGGCAGTGCTGCCTGCGCCTGTGGCTGGTGGCCGCCTGACGGGCGCGACCCCGGAAAATCGATGATCGATTCGTAGGCCACGAACTCGTGACAGTTCTTTTGCAGAATCGTGCTGGTGAAGGCGCGGCCGCCCACCACGAAGATGCGCTTGTCGTACTGCTTCAGTTTGTTGACCAGCGCGATGAAATCGCTATCGCCGCTCACGATGGCGAAGGCGTTGATGTGGTCGTGAGTGAAGGCCATCTCGAGGGCATCGAGCGCCAGGTTGATGTCGGCGCCATTCTTATCGCCGCGCGGCGAGGGGTCGCGCTGCACCATCTGCACGGCGTGCTCGGAAAGAGCGCGAGTGGCGGATTCCTGCCTGCCCCAATTCGCGTAAGCGAACTTGGTGACGATTTCTCCGCGTTCCTTCAGCGCGTCCAGCACGGCAGCCACGTCAAACTCGCGGTGCAGGGTGGACTTTACGCCGATTTCGATATTGTCGAAATCGATGAACACGGCGATCTTCAGTTTCTGTTCCATTTTGTGATCCTTAAATCCGGCATTGGGTGGGGCGGACCGAAATGTCCGCCGCGACTGGTAGGCCGGAGGTCCGCTGGCGGGCGACTTCTTCCGCCGGCGGCAGTGACTACGGCTATAAGCCTCATGGGTAGTTTATCCTAAATTGCGAACGGAATCAGACCGTCCGCCGCAAGCGGCCCGCAAGACTGGCGCCGCGCTCGAATTCCTCTTGAAGCTGCCGCGTCCGAAGGTTCTCGCGCATGTGCTCCATCTTCTGAATGTAGACCGACAAGGCGCGCTCAATATGCCCGGTATTGGTTGCCAGAATATCACGCCACAAATCGTACGAGCCCAGCGCCAGGCGCGTCATATCTTCCAGGCCGGGACCGGCCACCTGCAGATGCGCCGGCGCGCCCAGATGGTCCGCCACCGTGGCTGCCAGTGCCGTGGATGCCAGTTGCGCTCAGATGCGAAGTGAAGCGCCACCACGCGGTCGTGTTCGTCGGCATCCAGAACGACCAGGCGCGCCCCCATCCGCTCCAGCCAGCCCCGCAGGCTGCGCGCGGCGCCGGTGTTCAGTTCCTCAGGCGCATCCGGCGTCAGCACCCAGGCGCGGTTGCGAAACAGATCGCCATCGGCCGCCGCGGCCCCGCGTCTTTCCTTGCCCGCCAGGGGATGCCCGCCCAGGAACTGGCAGCGCGTGATGCATTGCCGCGCCACATCGACAATCTCGCATTTGGTGCTGCCCGCGTCGGTGACCAGGGTGCCCGGACGGAGCAGCGGATCCAGGTGGCGGACGGTATCGAGATTCGCCCGATGGTCTGCGAAAGGAAAACCAGGTCGGCCTGCCCCACGGCTTCGGCCAAAGGCGCGCCGCGGTCGATCGCGCCCGCGGCCACCGCATCGGCGATCGCACCGGGCGAACTGACTCCCGTGATGGCACCGTCAAACCCGGCCTTGCGCAACGCCAGGCCCGAACGACGCGCCGATCAGGCCGGTGCCGATGATGGCGACGTTCTTATGCACCGCTTCACTGACGGTCGTGTCGGTTTGCACGTCGCCGACCCGCTAGCGCTGCTTCATCGGTTTCAAATCGACCGCCCACCGCCGGCGCAATCATGCGCAACTGCCGCATCAGATCTTCAAACTGCTCCGGCCGCAGCGACTGCGCGCCATCGCTCAGGGCCCGGTCGGGATCCGGATGCATCTCCACCAGCAACCCGTCGGCGCCCGCAGCCACGGCGGCCCGGGCCATCGGCGCCACCTTATCGCGGCGGCCGGTTCCGTGCGATGGATCGGCGACAATCGGCAGGTGCGAGAGCTTCTTCACCACCGGGATCGCCGAGATATCCATGGTGTTGCGGGTGTAGGTTTCGAACGTGCGGATGCCGCGCTCGCATAGAATCACGTCGTAGTTGCCGCCCGACATGATGTATTCGGCGGAGAGCAGCAACTCCTCGATGGTCGCGGCGATCCCCCGCTTCAGCAGCACCGGCTTGCGCTGCTTGCCGAGTTCCCGCAGCAGGAAGAAGTTTTGCATGTTGCGCGCACCCACCTGCAGAATGTCGGAATACTGCGCCACCACCGGGATCTGCGTCTGGTCCATCACTTCGCTGATCACGAGAAGCCCGTTGCGGTCGGCGGCCTCGCGCAGCATCTGCAGGCCCGCCTCGCCCAGGCCCTGAAAGGCGTAAGGCGAACTGCGCGGCTTAAAGGCTGCCGCCGCGAATCACCTGCGCTCCGGCCTTGGCGACCAGCTCCGCGCGTTCGGTCGATCTGGTCCCGGCTCTCCACGCTGCACGGACCGGCCATCATCACCACCCGTTCGGCCGCCGATCTCGACGCCGCCAATCTCGACAATGGTGCCACCGGGCCGGAAACCGCGGCTCGCCAGCTTGTAGGGTGAAGCGATGCGGTGCGCGTCCTTGACGCCGTCCATCACTTCGAAGACGGCCACGTCGAACTCATCCTTGCCGCCCACCCCGCCCAGCACCGTGTGGATCATTCCCGTCGACCGGTGCACATCGAAGCCCAGTTCCACCAGGCGATCGATCACGCCCTGAATTTGGGCTCGGTTGCGTCTTCCTGCATTACGACTATCATTGGTCATCTTGTCTCCTCGGGATGACCATCCGCAAACGCTGGATGGTGCGCATCTCGTCGATGACGCGTTCGAAGATGCGCCGTACCGCCCTTCGGCCAACGGACCCTGGTTGGCCTCGGTTATGTTGGCAAAGACCTGTTCTTCGCGCCTCGGGTTCGAGATCGGAAGTTGCGCCTCGCGTTTGACGCGGCCAATCTTCTCCACCACGCAGGTACGCTCATCGAGCAGTGCTACGATACGCCGATCCAGATCGTCAATCAGCACGCGGTACTCCTCCAGTTTTCCGCGCTTGGTCAGGGAGGCAAGCGCTCGGGCCGGTTCATGCCTGCACTCCGAAGCCGTGCTTCAGCTCGCGCGCAAAGATCGAGCTCGATTTCGAGGACGGGTTGTCCAGGTTCTTCTC
>CAWFPJ010000032.1:0-42064 GCA_963817515.1 Bryobacterales bacterium
GACGCGCAGCAATCATGGCCAGGCGGTGGGATTCGCGGCGCGGCGCGAGGACATTCCGGCCACTGTGTACGTGCCGCACGGCAACAGTCTTTCGAAGAACCGCGCCATGCGCAGCCTGGGCGTAACGCTGGTGGAGCACGGCAATGATTTCGAGGAGGCGCGGCAGGAAGCGCAGCGGCGGGCGGATGCCGAGGGGCTGCACTATGTTCCTTCCTTTCATGAGCGCATCGTGGCCGGAAATTCCACCTATTCCTATGAGTTGTTCCGGGCGGTGGATGACGTGGATGTGGCGTACATTCCGATCGGCATGGGGTCGGGAATCTGCGGGATGTGCGCGGCCCGCGAAGCCCTCGGGCGCAAGACTGAAATCGTGGGCGTGGTTTCGGCGGATGCGGCGGCTTACTACCACTCGTTCGTGGAGCGGAAGGCGGTTTCACGGCCGGCCGCGACGAAACTGGCGGATGGGATGGCCGTCCCGGTGCCTGACCAGGAGGCATTGGAGATTCTCTGGCAGCACGTGGCACGCGTGGTCACCGTGACCGATGAGCAAGTGGCGGCCGCCATGCGGGTGATTTTCGACGACACCAACAACGTAGCGGAAGGCGCCGGCGCCGCCGGGGTAGCGGCCATCCTGAAAGAGAAAGAGCAGCTTCGCGGAAAGCGCGTGGCGACAGTGATGTCCGGCGGCAACGTGGACCGCGAAGTGGCGGCCCGGGTGCTAGCGGGCGGCGTTTGAAGCGGCGATTCCGGGGAAACGTGCAAGGCCAAGGGGGCCCGGACCGGCGGCTGCGACCGCCGGCGCTACCCGGTCTGGCCGGACCGGCGGCGCTACCCGCTACTGGCCGGACCGGCGGCTGCGACCGCCGGCGTTACTGAATCGAAAGTTCCACCCAGCCCGGCAGCGTGGCCGGCCGGTTGTTCATGAAGACGATGCGCCGCGTCTTGGGGAACGGCAGATTCGTGGCCAGGGCGCGGTTGTAAATCTGGAATTGCTCCAGGATCTGGCGATAATCGGAATTGGTGGTGTCGAGCCAGGAGATCTTCGCCGAAAGGCCGCCGCCCCAACCCATGCAGAGCAGGCAGGCGCCGCGCTCGCGGGCGGTAGCCAGGCGCTGCTCCAATTCGTCCAGATTCTTGATCCAGCAAACCCATCCCGGCCATGGATGCGTAGTTGCGCTGCAACGCCAGCAGGCCCGCGGCATACACGTTGACGGCTTCGAAAATCCTGGCGCGGCTGAAGGATTCGGCCCAGCGCACCGAGCGGCGGACCTCGGGCTGCAGAAAAAACGCCTTCTCGTTCCAGTCGCCTTCAAAGGCTACGCCCGGGTTCGCCATTTCCGCGAAGACCGGAGTGCTGTCGTCAGGCCGCGCGCCATCCACGGAACCGCGCGGGCTCTGCTTCCAGCCGAGCGCGAAACTGCCGCCCCGCGGCATGCAGTGTGGAGGTGCGCAGCAGATAGACCTTGAACTGTGAAGTCTCGAGCGGCGCCGAATCCCCCGCGCTCAGCAGGCGCATGCGGTTGGAGCCGGACGGGCCGAGCGCCTGTTCCTCGACGCTTTCCGCCGGGCGGCGCGGCGAGCGCTCGCTCTTCACGCGGCCCAGCACATCCTGCAGCATGCCGTCGCGCCAGTTGGCGAACACCATGCCGGTGCGCAGCGCGCCTTTGATAGCGGTGCCCGGCACATACGGGCCCGAGGCGCCGGCCGCGAATGTGGGGATATGCAGGCTCTCCCCCATGGCCCGATTCCAGTAAGTGGAATAGGCCGGATTCTCAAAGGGAATGCGGCGGCCGGCGAAGTTCTGCGCGAAGCCGCCCCACGATGCAAAGTCGAGCTTCTCGGCGTTCTTGAGCTGCGTGAGGTAGCCTTCCAGGCGCGGGCCTTTGGCCAGAAGCCGGAAGATGCGCCACTGGTCCAGCACGTTGACGTGGTCTTTCCAGACCATGTAGTCGATGGGGCTAAGCTTGCGGCCGTCACCGACCAGCAGCGGGGTCAGGCATGTGAGGCGGTAGCGCATCAGCTCGGGGTGCCCTCCGGGCCTGGCAGCCGAATGGACAGCGCGAACCCGGCACGGAACACGGGGTGCGCAAATCCGTCGGGCGCCACATTGGCGGCTGTTCCGTGGGGTGCGTCATCGGCAAAAAGCACCGATCCCTCCACCACCATCTGGACCTGTTTCTTGAGTTCGCCCGAGCCGGCCGGGCTGTCGACGCGGCCGCCGCGGGCCAGCACCGCGTAGTTGCCGCGAGCCCAATCCACGGAATCGGCGGGCGCCGGGGTAAAGAGAGAGAGCAGCCAGTGGGCTTGGACTGGGGGCAGGGGGGCCAAAGCGGGGGCCGGATGCCGCTCCGCAACACGGAGCAAGGGGCCGGGGGCCGGTTCGGGCGGTACGTCGATGGCAGTGGCGATCACCGGCGATGGTTCGGGAAACGGAATCGGTTCCGGATCGGGCTCCGGGTCAGGAGTGGGAAGCTCCGGATCGGGGTCGGGATCTGGCAGCGGCGGCTCTTCTTGAGGCGGCGTGGGAATATGTGGGTCTTCGAGGGCGGTTCGCCAGGCGGCGGTTCCTTCACCGGGGCTCTTCCATGGGGGCTCTCCGATGGGCGGAACGGCTGTGCTTGACGGCGGCCGGATTCGGGGCGGGCCGGGGCTCGGGAGCAAATTGCAACTCTGGTATTTCAGTCGGCGTAGATGCCTCCCCAATCAGAGGCATCGGTCTTTCCGCACCGCTGACCTTCGCACTAAGGCTGACATCCCGGCCCCCCGCTCCGTGTTGCGGAGTGGCCCCCGGCTCCGTGTTGCGGAGTGACATCCGGCCCCCGTCTTCCGGTAGTATCATTTCCGGCAAGCTGCCCTCGATAAATTCGGGTTGTTCGGAGCGGCCCCATCCACGCGAACGCTTGCCGCCGAAACCGGTGTCGGCTAACAGGCGGAAGGCGGCTTTCACGGGTTCGCTCCAATGCGTGTGCGCGGCTTCGTCGTGGAATCCGACCACGCTCCACATCCCGCACCCCGGCCGGAACTCGATGCACGCGGTGGCGTGGCGTTCGCTTGAGCCGGTAAGGCGATCGACGGCGGCACTCCAGCGGATTCCGGTGCGGAACGGGCCGGAGCGTCCGGTGGGCACCAGGCATTCGCTGGGGCCATCCACGCTCCACTGATCCTCGTCCAGAGGCTCACCCGCTAGAATTGTCCGCACGACGTCCAGCGGAACGAAGCGAGCGCTCTTCCAACGCACGCGAGCGGACATCAAGGAAGCAGCCTTGGGCGGCCACACCGTTCGCGGCGGCACCACAAGGCTCATCTCATCCAGATACGGGAAGCAGGAACTGAAGCAGACCGCCGGCGCCTGGCCGGGTACGGTAGCTTGCAGCCACTCTTCCATCATGCCCAGGCGGGCCATGGCGGAGGTGACCGCCGAATATAGCGAATCGCTATGATAGATCGCGTCCACGCGGTTGCGGGCGCCCGAATCGGGTCCGATGCGCCAGGGGCCGGAGGGACGAAGTTTGACCACCAGTCCCGGGTTCATCACTCCTCGCGCATGAACGAGAAGGCCGACTCGGTCACGGCCTTCTGTATGGCCGCCAGGGTCGCGCCCGCGCTGATTTCCTTTTCGGGAGCGCCGGTGGCGTAAAAATTCCTGCCGCGCCATACCAGCTTCAGGTTGGCGAAACTCACACGGCCGCTGCCGCGGGAGCCGCCGCCGCCCAGGGCGTCGTCTTCCAGCAGGCGCAAGCCTTCCAGCACGCGCATAAACAGGGGCGCGTCCTCTTCGCAGAGAACGTCCATCACCAGGCGCGTTTTGAAACGGGCGCCCGAGGGCACGCGCTCCAGAGTGCGCGGGTTGGCCTGCGAGGTGATGCGGTCGATGGCGTTCTCGCTCTTCACCTCCGTAAGTTCGTCATCCAGATTTTCACGCATGGCGGCCGTGATGCTGTCCGGATCGAGCGGCGCATCGAACACCGCCAGGCGCGCCGGCGTGGCCTGTGAAGTGTCCAGGGCTTCGCCCTGTACGCGCTCCATACGGCCCGGGTTGCGCCCGAACAGCAGGCAGATTTCGTCGTCGGGCCGGTCGCTCTGGTGGATGCGCACCTCTTGCCCCTTGCGCCGCGACAGGTAGACCAGTTCGGTGGGCACAGCCAGGCCCGAAGACTGTTCCAGCAGCGAGCGGATCTTGCCGCGCAGCGAACTGCCGGGCACGTAGGGCCGGCCGAAAGCATCTTTGACAACGGGATTATCAGAGCCGCCGATTTCGAGCGAGCCCTTGCCTGCGCCCACGTGCAGACCGGTCTCACAATGCATTTCGCCTTCGAGGATCAGCTTGCCGATCAATTTCAACTCGGTTTGGGAGGTATGTGCGCTCATGACTTTATTCGTTGTAGGCGACTCTACTCGTTATAGGCTACGATGGCTTCGAAAAGATCCTTAAACCGCTCGTAACCGCGGGTATCGTTCTTACGCGTCACCTGCAGAAGCAGCTTTTCCAACTGGTCCAGGCTGCGCAGCCCATGCCGCGCAATGGTGTAGGCCAGGCGCGCACGCAGCATGACGAACTCGTGCTGGCGCTCGCTTTCGGGCGCGCGGACGGCGCGGCGCACGGCGCTGTACAAACGCCGCAACTGGGTCTTGGTGCCGGAATCCATATCGCGAATGCGGCTGACGATGGAATGCGCCTGGTTGTCCAGGTACAGGCTGTCGGAGATCAGCTTTTCGAGCTCGATTTCGGGCGGCCCTTCCATGCGGCCGCGATCGAAGCCGCGTTGTCCATAAGGCGGTCCGCCACGCTCGCCACCGGGCCGGTCTCCGCCCGGGCGGTCACCACGAGGTCCCCGTTCTCCCGAGGATGGTCCCCGATCTCCCGGCCCCCGGCCGCCTTCCCGAGGTGGGCGGCTTTCCTTGCGCTGCTGCTCCTGCTCTTGTGCCATGTGCTAAACCTCTGTCACCAATCTGGCCCATTCGAGGGCCACCAGGCCCGCGGGCCGCAGTTTCACTTCCGCCGATTTGCGCCCCACCATTTCACTGATCAGGTGGGTGCGCAGCTTTTGAAATTCGCGGTCGCGCGTGCCGCTGAGAATCCGGTTAAAGCGGCGCTGAAAGCGCCATGTGCGCTGAACCTCACTGGCTCCGCCTTCGCCATAAGCGTCGCGGCGATAGAAGCTCCGCAACTGATACAGGAACTGTTTGGACATCCGGAAATCGTGAATCAGGCGCGTCACCGTATCCTTGAGTTCCGCGGCATCGCCCAAGTGGCGCCATTCGAGTATCCGGCCCAGCAGGTAGATGCAATCCTTGTCGGCCGATTTTGCCAGGTCCAGGTTGCGGCCGGCCTCTTCGTAAACCGATGCCAGCGGATAGTAAGTCTCGGGAGCCAGCGCGATGGCCATCGAAATGGTCTTGCCTTCGGCCCCGGGGTATTCCTTGAGGTTCTCTTCGGTGAACCGGTGGAAAAGCCGCTGCACTTCGCGCGCCAGCGCGATCAACGCGTCCCATGAGCCGTAAACCGCGAAATCGTCGCCCCCTGAATAGATCATGCTGACCTTGCGCCAGTACTCCGGCAGCGAGCACAGCACTTCCAGTTCGCCGGCAAAGAACTGCTTGTAGAGCACCGAAAGCGGCACGTGCTCTTCAATACTGTGGACGCGGCGCAGGCGCAGGCCGAAATTGTCTACATCGCCGCGCAGCACACCCCAGATGGAGCGGCCCTGTGCGCGGCGCGCCAGGGTCTGCACGGCGGCGGCAGACTTGCCGTCATCGGAAGGCGCGGCATGCCGGGCCAGCATGATGCCATCGGGCGACAGGTTGGAAGTGAGAGCCCAGGTGTGTTTGCCTTCGCCGGGCATGATCTTCCCGGGCGCGTCGGGCGACCAGCCGATGCGCGAGGCTTCCCTGACCCTGGCACCGAGTTCCTTGGCGAAATAGGTGTCGGCGTCGGAGCGGACGGCCATTGAAAAGGGCTGGAACGCGGCCACCGCCGGCCGCCGTACCCAACCCGGCCAGCGGCGCCCACCGCTTGCTTTGCAACTCTTCGTTAATCCGTTTTCGAATGACGGCCCAATCACCCAGGTTGTCGGTGATGCCCCAGATCAGCTTGACGTGGCCGGAACTGAGTTCGGCAATATGGCGGCCGGCCAGGGAGAGGAAATCCTCCGCAGCCTGGCGGACTTCGCCGGGCAGGACCACGAGGAACTGGCCTCCGCCGCTGGAACCAAGGAGGATACGCGCCAGCCCGAGTTCAGCCAGAAGGGCCCGCGGCAGAACTTCACCCAATAAGGTGATCCACTGCGACCTCCCGGCCAACAAATCTTCACCGGCGGAACGCACAGAACGTCCTTCGGCGGGTCCAGCCAAAAGGAACTCTTCCGTGCCCAGAATTTTGCCTTGCAGCAGGATCTGTTCGGGCATCGAACCTTGAGAAGCCTTGAGAAACCCTAACTCTAACACAGAATTCTGAGAACATTGGCGCTCTGAATCAACTGTATTCAATATGCCAAGTCTTCGACTGATCGCGGCCGCCACGCTGATGGCGGCAACAGGCTGGACGGCCGCCCCCCAGGCCACAGCGACCCGCCCAAAGACCGCGGCCGCGAAACCGGCGGCCCATGCGGGAAATCCCCCGGTATCCGATGCCAGGCTGGAAGCCGTGATTCGCGCCAAGTTCGCCAAATCGAAAATTAATGCCGACAAGTTCACGGTGCACGTACAGGGCGGAGTAGCCACCATCGAAGGCAAGACCGACGTGATGCAGCACAAAGGCACGGCAACCCGCATGGCCAAGACGGGTGGCGCGCTTGCGGTCAATAACCACGTCCAGATCAGCGAAGCCGCCAAGGAGAAAGCCGCCGGCAACCTGGAAAAGGGGCGCAGGCGTGCCCAGATAAAGCGCGGCGACGCGCGCTCCGATGCCGGTACGCAAAAGTAAGCTGCCGGTGCTTGCCTGGTAGCGCCGGTGGTCGTGCCACCGGTCCGGCTGCGGAAAAGCGAAGAACACCGGCGGCACGACCGCCGGCGCTACCGGGCCGGCGGATGCTCTCCGGCGCCGGCTGCACCTGCTGGTAGCCCGGGCCTTGCATGGGGAACATCGTCGAATTGGTGGTGGCCCCGAAGTACACAAGACCATACTGCCCGATTAAACTGCCTGCTAAAACCTCGTGATAGACTGATAAGGCAGTATCCTGCCATGAAAGCTTTCATCCTTTTTGTATCCATTTGCCTGGGCTCTGCCTGGGCGCAGACCGCGCCGCCTGCCGCCCCAGCGCCCCCCATGCCCAATCTGCCGGATGAGGCGGTGGTCGCCACATTCGACGACGGAACGCAGTTCACCATGGGCGATTTCAAGAAGTATTATCAGGTACTTCCCCAATCCAACCAGCAGATGGCCCTGCGCGACCGCGCCGAGTGGCTGCATCAATGGGCCCTGTTTCGCAAGCTGGCCAAGCAGGCCGAGGAGAAAAAACTGGCCGAGGAGCCTCCTTACAAGGAGGCAGTGGAATACTCCCGGATGCAGATTCTGGCCCAGGCGATGATCAACGACCAACTGAACTCGGCCGCGGTACAGCCGGCCGATATCCTCAAGTATTACGACAACAACAAAGAGAAATACAAACAGGTTAAAGTCAAAGCCATCTACATCACTTTTAGCGATGCGGCGCCCTCCCCGTCCAGCAGTAAAGCCAAGAAGACGCTGACCGAGGAGCAGGCCAAGGCCAAAGCCGCCAAATTGCTGGCCGACATTCACGGGGGCGCGGACTTCGTCAAACTGGTGAAGGAGAATTCCGAAGATGTCACCTCCCAAGCCAAGGATGGCGATTTTGCCACGCTGCGCCCCAATGACAACATCCCGGAAGCTTTCCGAACTGCGGTATTCGCACTGAAGCAGGGCGAAGTGAGCGAACCGCTGCGGCAGCCCAACGGATACTATCTGCTGCGCGCGGATGAAATCACGTATCGCCCGCTCTCCCAGGTCCGCGATGAGATTTTCGAGACGCTGAAGCACCAGCACCTTGACGAGTGGATGGCACAGACGAACCGCGAGACCAAAGTGGAAATAACAAATCCGGCGTTTCTGGGCGCCGGCAAGCCCGCGGGAAAGTAGGAGCCTGCTAAAAATAATTTGGCCGGCTAACCACTACTCCCCAAGCTTCACCAGTTGCTTGCCCATGTTCCGCCCCTGCAGCATACCGATGAAAGCCCTGGGGGTGTTTTCGAGACCCACCACCACGTCTTCGCGGTAGTGGATCTTGTCCTGGCGAAGCCATGCGGATAACTGCTGCAGCGCGGCATCGAAGCGATCCGCAAACTGGTATACCTGAAATCCCTCCACCTTGGCCTGCTTAGCCACGAGTTGTCCCAGCCATCGCGGCCCCATCTCGGGCTTGGCGGTATTGTATTGTGAGATCTGCCCGCAGACCGCAATGCGTGCACGGTTGCTGATCAGCCGGATTACTTCATCGGTGATCCGCCCACCCACATTGTCAAAATAAACGTCGACCCCGTTGGGGCACAGTTCTTTCAACCGGGAGTGGTAATCGGGCGTGTCTTTGTAATTGAATCCGGCATCGAAGCCCAAGTCGCGGGTGATGAAATCCACTTTCTCATCGCTGCCGGTGATTCCCACCACGCGGCACCGTTTGAGCTTGGCGATCTGCCCCACAAGAGATCCCACGGCGCCGGCCGCGCCGGACACTACTACGGTCTCACCGGGTTGCGGACGACAGATTTCAAGCAGCCCGAAATACGCGGTGAGTCCGGGCACACCCAGCACATAGAGCGAAGTAGTGATGGGATTGCTATCCACCTTGCGCAGCGCCTTGGCCGGCGCCACAGCGTATTCCTGCCAGCCGAGCATGCCTTCGGCAATGTCGCCCGGGGCAAAGCGGGGGTCGTTTGATTCCAACACCTGGCCCACGGCACCGCCGGCGATCACTTCCCCTGTATGGATGCTCTTTGCGTAGGTCGTGAGTCCGCTCAGTCTGCCCCGGATGGATGGATCCACCGAAAGATACAGCTCCCGAACCAGAACCTCACCCCCGGCCGGATGGGGCATGGGGGACTCAGTCAACTGAAAATCCGATTCCTTGGGCATGCCTACCGGCGATGCCGCTAACAAGATTTGCCTGTTCACTCAAGCCTCTGCTCATACAGAGCACCTTAAACTTAGCATCACAAGTTAACGAGGGTCGGTGATGATATAGACGGTTCCAACCGCGTCAGGCGCGCGGCCAGAAGGGACGGCACTGTGGCGCACAACCAGAACGTGTGGAGCGTTACATGATTTAGTAATAATCCTATCCTCGCAGCCTCATCGCAAACCAGATTAATCCAAACACCAACAAACCCGACGCCGCAACCTGCACGGGCCGCAGCGCCTGGGCCACACGCCCCAGGCGCGAAAACAGCAGCGCCAATACGGCCACGGCCAAGACTTCAGCCAGCGCCGCACCCGCCAGCACCAACCCGGCCGCGTACCCCGTGGTCTGGAGGAACAAATGGAAGTACAGCCCGTGAAACCCACCCAACACCGCAGCCACCAGCCATCGCGAACCGGCCTGGGGCAGCAGCAGGATCTCTACCGCCAGGTAAGCCACGGTCAACGCCGCCGCGGCTTCCACAAAACGCGGGACCGGCTGCCATGCGGTGTACGGCATGATCAGCACGCAGGCCACCTGCCCCGCCAAAAACATGGCCACCAGTGTCAGGAGTTCGCGCGCGCTGCGGGCCGCCAACACCAGCGCCGCCAGAAAAAGGACCTGCACGAATGCGCCCAGCGCTCTGACAAACCCGGCGCCCGATTGCATCAGTACAATCTCGGCCGACGTGGGCGGGCGAAAGCGCAGCGTGGCGCGCATGAAGGTATTGTCGAAGATTCCCTGATCGTGCCTGGCTCCCATTTGGGCGCGCAGCAAGTGAACATGGTTCGGCACAGTGATGGCATAGAAACTGCACTGCACATCGACACTCTCCACGGGCGCGGCAAATTCGTAGTCGGCGGAGCAAAGGTAAACATCGCGGGCGGAATCCGCGCGGCAATCCCTGGCCACCAGTTTCGCGGCGCGGCCCGCGCTCGAAAAGACGATGTGATCGAGGAGCGTCCGATCAGGATTCGGTACGTGCGCAATTTCATACAGCGGCATGCGCAGTTCGTAGTGGGCGCGCGCGCCGTCCATCGTAAGGTCGCCCGAGCTCATGCTCATCACGTGGCCCCAGGCAGGCCACACCGCCAGGAAAAACCACCATGTGTTTCTCATTGAGAAATGATGGGGGAGGCGGTGCTGGAGCGGGAAGAGCTAAACTTCATTCCGGTCCGCGCCTTACGGATCCGCACGTAGACCAGGCGCACCATAGCCAGCACCGGCACCGAAAGAAATGTTCCCGCCACGCCCGCGACTTCCGCGCCCGCGAACACGCCGAACAGGACCAGCAGCGGATGAAGTTCCACGCCCTGGCCCATCAGATGCGGCGACACGACGTAGTCCTGGAACATGCGGTAAGCGACGAGGAAGATCAGAATCGTCAAAATGGACGCGCCTGACAAACTGGCCACCACCAGAATGATGACAGCGGCGGTCAGAGGCCCCACCATCGGGATGAACTCCAGCAGGCAGGCCATGGCCGCCAGCAGGATTCCATACGGCAACCCGACTGCTGCAAAGAAAATTCCGTAAGCCGTGAACGTGCAGAGCGAAAGCAGCACCAGCGCGCGCATATAATGCGCCAACAGTACGTCCAGGTCGGCCAGAACATCGTCCAGGAAGGCGCGGGGAGGACCCGAATCCACCAGGTCCAGAATGCGCTCCCGGATCTGGTCGCCGTCCTTCAGAAAGAAGAAGGCCAGCACCGGAATGATCACCACGAAGATGAGGTCGCTGGCCACCGTGAGAAATTTCAAACCGTATTCCGGGAGCGCCGCGATCAAATCGTTGGAACCCTCGGCTACCCGCGCGCGGAGCGTACCGATCATCTGGGCCTTGAATGAATTCACAGCGTTGGAAGCTACGGGGGACGGCTTTTCCCAGACGGCAATCATGCTGGGGAACTTTTTGGCCAGGGCGGTAGCCTCAGTCACCACGCGGGAGCCGATCTGAATTCCCACCAACACGGCCGCCGCTATGAAGATCACGTACGCCAGGGCCAGCGCCGGAGTGCGCGTGCGGTTGCCAGGCAGAAGCCGGTTGAGCGCGTTGACCAAGGGCGAAAGCAAGTACGCGAACAACAGCGCCAGGACAAAGACGAACAGCGTGGACCGAACCAGGTAGAGCAGCCACAGCAGCAGCAGCACCAATGCCGCTGTAAAGGTATAGCGCGCTGCCTGACGGTCAATACCGAGCATAGTAGGGACGAGGACCCAGCTAATTTTAGCGCGAAGACCCGGTTACGGTGGCGGCCAGAGTTAGAAGAACAGATACTTACGCCACTGCGCCTCGCCTTTTCCCAGCATGCGCATCAAGTGGCGGCTGGTGTGCAAGCTGAAGGGCTTGGGTTGGCGGGCCAGTTTCATGCCGGCTTCTTCGGGAGTGCGGCTGCCCTTCCTGTTGTTGCAACCGTGGCAGCAGGCCACCAGATTTTCCCAGGCCGATTCGCCGGCGCGCGAACGCGGGACTACATGGTCCAGGGTCAAGTCCGCGGAGGCCAGCACGCGATGGCAATACTGGCAAGTGTAGCGGTCGCGCATCAGAATGTTCTTGCGCGAGAGGGCGCGGGTCTGGCGGGGAATACGCCGGTATTCCAGCAGGCGGATCACGGACGGCAATCGCACATGGGCACGGGCCGAATGCACCGCGATCATGGACTCCTCTTCAGCCGATGCTACGCCTTTCAGCACCAGCACCAGTGCGCGCCGGGCCGCGCAAATATTGATGGGCTCATAGCTGGCGTTCAGTACCAGCACGGGCCTCTGCAATCGTTCGCTCCCCATGTCAGGACACTCCCCCCAATTCGAATTCGGTAGCCGCCCGCCGCCCGTCCATACGGCGGACGTCCATACGACGATCGACGCGGGCCACAGTCAGCAGCGCCACCTTCCTGGCGCCGGCCCGCTTCAGAGCGCGGGCGCACGAAGCCGCCGTAGCCCCGGTAGTCATCACGTCGTCAATCAGTAAAACGCGCTTGCCTTCCACCAGCACATTCCGCCGGCACCGAAAAGCCTCAGCCACGTTTCGCCGGCGGTTGGTGTTGCTGAGGCTGGCTTGCGTGAGCGTGGCCTGCGCGCGGCGGAGCGCCTGGACTACCGGGATACCGGTGCGGTGTGCGATGGTCCTGGCCAGCAATTCCGATTGGTTGAAGCCGCGCTGCCACTGGCGGCGCCAATGCAACGGCACGGGCACGACGGCATCGAACTCCTGGTCACGGGGCAGGGCTGCTGCCAGCAGATCCCCAAGCGGGCGCGCCAGGGTTTTGATCCTTCCATATTTATAGAGATGGATCAACTTCCGCAGCACACCCTCATAGCCGCCGAAACAATAGGCGGCGTCAAAACCGCGAAGGCCGCTGCGGCACAGGGCACAGCGGCCGTCGTCATCCAGCGGGAAGGCGTTCCGAAAGGGGGTTCGACAACTGATACAGAAGAATTCGGCGCTCAGAGGCTCCGGCGCCGTCAAACATCTACGGCATACCGGAATGCGCGTGACCTCGCGCAAAGTCTCGCCGCAAACACGGCATTCGTCTGGAAAGAAAAGGGAAAAAAGGGCGTGAGAGGCTGACCTTACTACTGAAGGACCGATGCTCGCGACTGCGGTCCGCCTGCTACTCGAGAAGACCCACCTCCGCTACGGTCCCATTGTAGAACGAAAACATAGTAGAACGAAAGTGCTACCTGACTGGGATCCATCGGGCTGAAATCGACCGGACTGAATTCGACGTACAATACGTTGCAGAGAGCTTGATCATGATCTTGCAGCGGATGATCGCGCTGGGCCTGATTGTGCCGATGGTTGCGCCACTGGCATTCTTTGGACAGGGCCCGGTGCAGACCCGTGCCAAGAAGACAGCGCCTGAGGAGACCCGGCCACAAGCCAACATCCGCGTGGATACCAACCTGATTCTGGTTCCGGTATCGGTTAACGACTCGCTGAACCGGCCGGTTACGGGCCTTGAAAAGGAAAACTTCCGCATCTTCGAAGACAAGGCAGAGCAGAAAATTACGCAGTTCGCGATGGATGACGACCCGGTTGCGGTGGGCCTGGTGTTTGACACCAGCGGCAGCATGGGCAGCAAGCTGCAACGTTCGCGCATGGCGGCGAGACAGTTTTTCAAGACTGCCAGCCCGGAAGATGAGTTTTTCCTGGTGGAGTTCGATAACCGTCCGCGCCTGGAAGTTCCGCTGACCGGCGATAGCGGCCAGATTGAGAACCAGCTTATTTTTTCCCAGTCCAAAGGTTCCACCGCCCTGCTGGACGCGATTTATCTGGCGCTGCACGAAATGAAGCGGTCCAAGAAAAACAAGAAAGCTTTGCTGATCATCTCCGATGGCGGCGACAACCACAGCCGGTACACAGCCACCGAAGTCCGCAACCTGGTGCGCGAAAGCGACGTGCTGATCTATTCCATTGGCGTTTTCGGCGGCGGCAGCACGGCTGAAGAGGCCGGCGGGCCGGGGCTGCTGGCAAATATTTCGGAACAGACAGGCGGCCGAATGTTTGAGGCCAACGCCGCGGAACTTCCGGACATCGCGCAGAAGATCGGCGTGGAGCTGCGCAACCGCTACGTGCTGGGCTACGCGCCGCAAAACCAGCCGCGGGATGGAAAATACCACCGGATTCATGTGGTGGTGGTACCACCGCGCGGCCTGCGCCAATTGCGCGCCCATTGGCGAACGGGGTATAACGCGCCCGTGGAGTGAGCCGTGGTCCTGGATTTAAATCTCAGACCGAAATAGTATATTAACCGCAGAGACGCTGAGACGCGGAGCAAAGCGCGGAGGAGAACCAAGAATCTGATATTCTTGCGGCGCTGCTGCCGCGCGGGCAGCCCACACGGCCAAGCCTCAGTTGCTCTCTCCGCGCTTTGCTCCGCGTCTCTGCGTTTCCGCGGTTACCGAAACCTATCTACCCTGACGCGTGCCGTAATGCTGTGGGCCAGCATGTGTTCCAGGTTGCACTGGCGCTCAGTGACCTCGCCGATTTCCACGCTCGCCTGCGGCGTCATGCGTTGGTACGTGCACGTCTTCAGGAACTTGCCGACCCATAAACCGCCGGTATATCGCGCCGCCCGGCTGGTGGGCAGAACATGATTGGTACCGATGGTTTTATCGCCGTAAGCTACGGTGGTCTCTTCGCCGATGAACAGGGAACCATAGTTGGTGAGGCGGTCGAAGAAGAATCGCGTATCGCGGACGTGCAGTTCCAAATGCTCCGGCGCGTAGCGGTCGCTCAGGCGTATGGCTTCAGCCTCATCTTCCGCAACCCATACGATTCCGTGATCGCGCCACGCCAGGCTGGCGATCTCCCGGGTAGGCAGGACCTCGAGCTGCTTTTCGAGTTCGGCAACGGTACGGTTGGCGAACGGTTCGCTCAGACAGATCAGGCAGACGCCGCTATTGGGGTCGTGCTCCGCCTGGCCCAATAGATCGCAGGCCACCAGCGACGGGTCGGCGGAGTCATCCGCAATCACCAGGATTTCGGTGGGGCCGGCCAGCAGGTCGATGCCGCAGCGCCCGAACAACTGGCGTTTGGCTTCGGCCACGAAACGATTCCCTGCCCCGCATAGCATATCCACGGGTTCAAGCCCATCAAGGCCAAATGCCATCACGGCCAATGCGGGCACTCCGCCGAGAACATAAATATGGTCCGCCCCGGCCTTGTGGATGGCGTTGATCGTCGCGGGATACCAGCCTTCGCCTTTCACCGGCGGGGTCGCAGCCACGATGCTTTTGACGCCCGCCACGCGCGCCGGAATAATCGTCATCTGGGCCGACCCGAACATGGGATAGCGTCCCCCGGGGATGTAACTTCCCACGGCATTCACGGGAATGTGCCGGTGACCCAGAGTCACGCCCGGCTGCGTTTCCACCTCGAGCGGCAGCATGGTGGCCTTTTGGGCTTCGGCAAAGCGCCTGACGTTGCCCTGGCAGTAGTCCGTGTCGCGAATCGCCTGCTCCGGCAGCTTCGCGATGGCCTCCTCGATCTGGGCCGCGGTAAGGCGAAAATCCGGCGGATCCCAATCGTCGAACTTCCGGCTGCAGCGGCGCACGGCGTCCATGCCGTTACGTTCCAGGTCCAGCAGCATGCCGGAAACAACGGCGGCCGTCTCATGGTCCTGCTCGAACAGTCGCTGGCGCCCTTCCTTGAGAATCTTCATCGGGAATCTCTAAGAATATAATAAAGAACGCAATGGAACCGCGCCCGGACGTGATCGTCGACATCATATTCGAGGACGGCCTGCTGTTCGTGGCCGTGGCAAACATCGGCTCCCAGCCCGCCCAGCGAGTTCGTGTTGCCTTCGACCCTCCTTTCAACGGCCTCGGAGGCGCCGCGTCCATTCCGGAGTTACCGCTGTTTCGCAACATTGAATTCCTTGCGCCTTCCCGCTCGATCCGGACATTTCTTGATTCCACGACCGCATATTTCGCCCGTGGCGAGCCCGAAGCGATCGCCGCGACGATCACTTACTACGACAGGTCGGGTCAGGAATTCTGCTGCACGATACGCCACGATCTCGCCATTTACCGCGACCTCGCCTTCGTTCCAAAAGCTGAAAGGAATTCACCACCCTATGGCCATTTTTCGTGATCTGCCTTATGGCAATCAGCACTTTCTTGTCGATCTCGGCGACGGGGGTGAGGGCGCTGTTGCCGGCTTCTCCCAAGTGGTCATGCCGGACATTTCCATTGACGTAATCGAATATCGCACTGGGAACGACAAGGAGTCGGGAACTCGCAAGCTTGCGGGACTGGCGCGCTATGGCAATGCCGTTCTCCGCCGGGGAATCATCGGCTCGCTCAACCTGTATCAATGGATCGATCAAGTGCGCAATGGGAACGAGAGCGCCCGTCGAACGGTGACGATTTCCCTGCTGTCCGAGGATCTCAGCGCGGTCGTGCTGGTCTGGAAACTGCTTCGCGCCTGGCCCGTAAAGTACAGCTTTGGAGACCTGAACGCCAAAGGAACGGACGTTGCGATGGAAGAGCTGGTCCTGGCCTACGAACGCTTGGAAATGGAATGAGAATCGCCAGGCTAGGCATTCTGCTGCGCTGCCTTGCGAGCCTCCGCCGCGTCGTAGCTCTCGCCGTAAATTGAGGGCACTTTCGCTCCCATCGGCCGCAGGTACATCGTCAACTGGCCCCGATGGTGGATGGAGTGGTGCAGGAGGAAGTTCAGATAAGTCACCGCAGGCAGCTGGAACATGCCGCGGAAGTCTATGATCTTGAGCAGCTGCTCATTCGACAACTTCGTCAGTTTTTCGAAGCGGGGCTCGAAGTTGGCGGTGTACCAGCCTGCGAGATCCCCGGAGGTCTTGATGGAATCCGGGCGGGGCCTGGGGCTGAAATCGAACTCGCCTGCCGGCAGAGCGTCCATAAACCGCATTTCCGTGGCGGCGATGTGCCAGGCCAGTTCCAAGGCGCTCTTCGAGATTCCGTCCGGGTGATAGTCGCCCTTGTCCGCCGGAATTGCTTCGATGATGGACTTGGTGATGCGATGTTCGTTCTTGAGTCCCGGGAGATAAACTCCACGGAGCAGGAAATCGGCTTGTTCGGGTTGCATGGGTACAGAATAACTCACAGACAGGTCCGGCGTGGAACCCGATTATGCAGTTTCGCGCAGCCTGTCCAGAAAGTGAAACAACGCCACGCCCACCACGGCGTTCAGCAATCCCAGCGCCAGGGTTTGCGGCCACTCAAAGACCAGTTGTTGCTGGCCCAACAACGCGCGGGCCATCACCCAGTAGAAGAACTGGTGAAAAATGTAGAAGAAAAAACACAGCACCAGGCGGAGCAGGCCGTGGTCCACGTCAAGGCGGACCCCCACGGAGGCCGCGAAGTAGCCCACCAGCGTGTTGACGATGCCGTACATGCCCAGCGGGATTTTCGGGGATAGCGAATCCTGCGCCAGGCCGACCAACGCCCCAATCGCCAGGCCGCTGATCTGGCTGCGGCGCATCAGCGCAAAGTAGACCACCACCAGCAGAGGCATTTCCAGGAAGCGCAGGAACTGGAAGAACATCGGAACATAAACCTGGAACAGGATGGCGAGCAGGGGCACCGCCAGCATTACCCATGCGCGAAAGCGCGATACTTGCCCCTCCCTCTGGCTGCTGAGAAGAATACGGTCGTTGGAATACGACATCAGTTGGGCGGGCCTCCGGGCGGTGCGCCCGCAGGTTGATTCGCGCGGCGGGCATCCGGAGGCTTGACAGGCGGCGGGGCGGGGTTGGGCGACGCGGGAGCTGTTCCAGCCGGCGTCAGTTTGGTGAAGTCGGGCGGTTTCGTGCCTGGAAGGCCCTCGCCATAGGTATGCTTCTGCGCTTCGCCCGTGGCTTTGTAGGTGGATCGCAGCCTGTCGGCCTCGGTCCCGGCAGACGCCCCTGAGGCGGCGCCGGACGACGCCATCGGAGGTGCCGTGGAGGCTGGTGCCGATGTTGAATTGGCGGGCTGGCCATCAGCCGCATTGGCGATGGGCGGCGCCGGGGCGATATACACCGGCTGAGCGCCGCCCTGCGCATCGGGGATCGACTGGTGCACGCCCTGTACCAGGATCAACACGTCCTCAAGGCCCCGCTGCAAGCCGCTGGGCTCCACCAGAATCTCTTTAAAGGGCTGCGCGGGGCGCACCATTTTGACCACACCGACGGGAAAGCCGCGCGGGAAAATACGATCGTCGCCGGATGTGTAGAGCATGTCGCCGGACTCGATTTTTTCTTCGAAGGGCACATAGTCTACCTTGCACATCGGAGTTCCCTGCCCTTTCAGCGTGCCGCGCACCTGATTCTTTTGCGAGACCACACCGGCGGCGAAATCCGCGTCGGTGATCAGTTGGACCGCGGAAGACATGGGATAGGCGGCGGTCACTTTGCCCACAATGCCATCCGGCGTCACCACCGCCATGCCCCGCTGCACGCCTGACACGGTGCCGCGATCCACGAAAACCACCTTGGAACCGGAGCCCGCGCCGATGGCGAAAATGGTGGCGGCCACAGTTTTCGACGCCGTCTGCTGTTGAAAGACTTCGAGCGCCCTGGCGCGGTCGGCGCGGTTCAGTTCGCTTTTCAGGAATATGTTGTCCAGCTTGAGGCGGTCGAGCTCGGCCTGCAGCCGGCGGTTTTCGGCGTTGGTATCGTGGAGCAGAATGTAGTTGCGAAGAAAGCCCGAACCGCCGCCGCGAAGGCCTTCCACAATGCGCGCCACCGGGGTCACGGCCATCACTGTCCAGACGCGGATCATCTGCACGTCCTGATCGTTCTTCACCTGAACCGCGAGCAGCACAAGCTGCGCGAAGATCACGAGCAGGAGAACGGTAATGTTCCGGTACCGGTTGAGTAACGACTCCATGTCTCCGAGCCGCCTTATCTCCTAGTCTATCGAAATCTTGCGCAACAGCCGGAAATCGCTGAGCATGCGGCCGGTGCCCAGCACCACCGAGGCCAGTGGATCGTCGGCGATCGAAACCGGCAGGCCGGTCTCTTCACGAATGCGCTTATCGAGATTCTTGAGCATGGCGCCGCCGCCGGTAAGCACGATTCCGCGATCGCTGATATCGGCGCTGAGTTCGGGCGGAGTGCGCTCCAGGGCCACGCGGATGGCGTTGACGATGGTGGCCACGCATTCCGAAAGGGCTTCGCGGATTTCCGCATCGCCGATGGTGATGGTGCGGGGGACGCCTTCAATGAGATTGCGGCCCTTGATCTCCATGGTGAGCGGGCGATCCAGCGGAAAGGCCGAGCCCACTTCAATCTTGATGGCTTCGGCAGTGCGCTCCCCGATCAGCAGGTTGTACTTGCGCTTGAGAAACTGCATCACGGCATCATCCATCTCATTGCCGGCCACGCGCACGGAGCGCGAGTAGACGATACCGGAGAGCGAAATCACGGCGACATCCGTGGTGCCGCCGCCGATATCCACCACCATGTTGCCGGAAGGCTCGGTGATGGGCAATCCGGCGCCGATGGCCGCCACCATGGCCTGCTCCACAAGGTGTACTTCGCTGGCTTTGGCGCGGTAGGCCGAATCCATGACGGCGCGCTTTTCCACCTGGGTGATTTCGCTGGGCACTCCGATCACGATGCGCGGATGCACCAGCATTTTGCGGCCGTGCGCCTTCTGAATGAAGTAATTCAGCATGCGCTCGGTGACTTTGAAATCGGCGATGACGCCGTCTTTCATGGGCTTGATGGCGACGATGTTGCCGGGGGTGCGCCCCAGCATCTCTTTGGCTTCCTTGCCCACGGCCTCGACTTCACCGGTGTTTTTATTGATAGCGACGATGGATGGTTCGTTGACGACGATGCCCTTGCCCTTGGCATACACCAGGGTATTGGCGGTCCCGAGATCGATCGCCAGGTCCGAGGAAAATAGGCTAAATAGAGAGCGTAAATTCATTTATATAGAAAGATGGCGCGCACTTCAGAAGGGAAGAGCTTTGGACGCCGGAGCGAAATCCTTCTGCATGGTAACACATCGAAATCCTTCGAAATGCATGCCCAAACACGCGCTATCCAAACACGCGAGGCGCCGCTCTTTTTTGGCAGTCGACTTGCGCCTTTCGACAAGGGCATCGGCTGACATCTGCGACACTATCGAATGACGGACGGAATTGGAAAATATGGCGTCATCGAAACCCAGTATCCTTTCAGAGCAGCAGATACACCTGATTGCGAAGGCCTTGGCCGATCCGCGCAGGCTCGAGATCCTGAAGCAGGTGGGCGCGCAGGAGAAAGGGGTAGCATGCTCAGATGTGCGCGGGTGCCAGTCCGTGACCGCGGCCACCCTTTCTCATCACATCAAAGAGTTGGAGACCGCAGGCCTTATTCTGATCGTTCGGGAGGGCAAATTTGCCCATCTGTTGTTACAGCGTGATGTTCTGAAAGCCTACCTCGACCACTTGGGATCACTTTAAACCGAAAAGTTGAACCGATCCGCAGCGGCCCTTCATCAATTAGACGGTTGTCGAAATATCAAAGTAAAATCGGAGAAACACAATGAACAGACTGAGCAACAAAGTCGCCGTGGTCACAGGTGCATCGAAAGGGATTGGCGCCGGCATAGCCAAGGGCCTGGCCGCGGAAGGCGCCTCTGTGGTGGTGAATTACGCATCCAGCAAAGAGGGCGCCGACCGCGTGGTTGCGGAGATCGTGGGAAAGGGCGGCAAAGCGGTCGCGGTGCAAGGGGACGTGTCCAACTTGTCCGATGTGCAGCACCTCTTTGCCGAGACGAAGAAAGCTTTCGGAAGGCTGGACGTGCTGGTGAACAACGCGGGCGTCTATCAGTTTGCCGCGCTCGGAGAGATTACCGAAGAGCAGTTCCACCGGCAGTTCAACACCAATGTGCTGGGCCTCATTCTGGCGACGCAGGAAGCCGAAAAGCTATTCGGTTCTGAAGGCGGAAGCATCATCAACATTGGCTCAACCGCCAGCAGCCTGACGCCGCCCGCGACGGCGGTCTACACGGCAACCAAGGGCGCCGTGGACGCGATAACGCACGTGCTCGCCAAGGAACTGGGGCCGAAAAAGATCCGCGTCAACTCGATCAATCCGGGAATGGTGGAGACGGAGGGAGTCCGTGCGATGGGAGTTATCGGAAGCGATTTCCAAAAGCAATTAGAGGCACAGACTCCACTGGGCGGCATCGGGCAGCCAGAGGACATTGCGCCGATCGCCGTGTTTCTGGCGTCGCAGGATTCAGGGTGGCTCACGGGCGAAACGATGCTTGCATCCGGCGGTCTGCGATAAGTGTATTCCAGTCCGGATACGGCACGGTTTTCTGCCGCCCGGCGATGAACTGGCTCGCGGCGGCCTTCATACCCTTATTACACTTGATCCCACTCAAACCATCGCGTAACAGGCCAGTGCGACGGTCCGCCGCTGACCCTGGACGATGGGCGTCACTTCGTGCGGAATAAAACCGCCTGCGATGACGATCGTGTCTCCCGGACTCGTCGGCAGGTCCAGCCCTTGTGGATGTTCTTCGTAGATCGCGATGAGCGGCCGCCCGGCATATTCGGGATACGCGCGCAGGCCGCCCCGCGATCCGGGTCCGTCATCTTCCAGGCAGTCATCTTCCAGGCACGTGATGGTGGCCACTTCGCAAAGCTCTATGTCGCGGTGTAAACCCAGATAGTCGCCGGCGTCGTGGTAGTAAGTGAAGCTTCCGGTGCCACTCGATTTCACAGCGAAGCCGCAGGTTTCCGAGATCGCGTCCGTCATGGCCTTGCTGGAGAAGACCGCGTATTGGCTGGTGCCCGCGGCCGTCGCCCGGTATTTTCGCGCCGGCTCGCCGCCCCGCCACTCCAGGTTCCGGCCGTGCGAGACAAAACGTTCGGCCTTTGCCAATCGCTCGTTGGCTTCGGCCAGGAGTTGCGCTTCCAATTCGCCTGCAAGCAAACCCCGGATAACCGCCAGCCCCCCGCGCTCAATCAGGTTCATGCGGTGTAGACGGCAACGCTGAGGTATTGGCTGCCTTCGCGCACCATAAGTTGCCAGTCCTCCATCTGGCCCAGGAAGACGTCGAGCGCTTCCTCCAGGCCGTCCTGGTTCTCCGCCTTGTGCCGCGCGAATTCGGTAATCGCACCGCGCGACCGGATCTCGTCGCAGTAATCGTAGATCTCCCGTTGGATCCCGTTGAAGGGGTATAGCATTTGCGGACGCCCGGGACGCGTGTCCACTACCAGCAGCTCGGCCTGGTCGTTGTAGCGCTTGCGCAGGTCGCCGCCGGCGTTTCCCTTCCACGTTTTCACCTGCTCCATCATGTTGGCGATGTAGGTCTCGGGGTTGCGGCCGTCGCGATGCTCATACTCGAAAAAGTACGCCAGGTTGGCGATGCGGTCTGGCGGCAGCGGATAAATATAATTGTAGAGAGAGAACGGCCGAATGTTGACAATGCCGAAATCCTCGGCCCGGTTGAAGTTCGGACTGAAGCGGTCCAGGCGGATGGGGGCCACGGCTCCGGGCGGCCGCAGGTGCGGGATGGCGGAGGCGTAGCGCGCGGAGGTATCGTAATCCTCGCCCGTCTCGCCGGGGAAACCGTACAGCAGGTTCCACGCCGCTTCGATGCCAAACTCGCGGCACCACTTCAAGAGAGCCATATTCTGGATGCCGGTGACGCCCTTCTTCATCAGGCTGAGCACGTGCGTGCTGAGACTTTCGATGCCCGGCTGCACGGCCAGTACGCCGGCCTCGCGGAGCAGTTTCACCTGGTCGCGCCGGAGGTTCGATTTGATCTCGTAGAAGAAGGTCACGCCCAGGGCGCGCTCCTTCAAAATCGGCAGCAGAGACCGGAAATAGTCGTGTGAGATGATGTTGTCCACCGCCTGAAAATGCCGGACGCCATGGCGCGCCACTTGCCGCTCAATCTCATCCAGGACGCGCTCGGCGCTCTTGGCGCGGAACGCCATGGTATCGCCGTTGAGGCCGCAAAACGTGCAATGTTGCTTGGCCCCCCACCAGCAGCCACGTGCGGTTTCAATCAGCATTGAGGGAGTCAACCGGTTCGAAAGGGGGCTCGCCTTCATGGCCGCGAAAAAGTCGGAGAAGTCGGGATCGGGCAGCGCGTCCATGTCGTGGACCTTGTCCGCGGGACCGGCCACGCAAGACTTTCCGTTGTCGCGGTAGACCAGCCCGGGAACCCCTTGCAGCGACTGTTTCGCTGCCACACGTTTCAGGAGTTCAGGGAAGCTGTGATCGGACTCGCCGGAGCAGACGTAGTCGATCCAATCGAAGGACCGGTGCAGTTCCAGGCCCATTATGCCTTCGCAGTTTCCGCCGCCGAAGACGATGATCTTCTCCGGCATCCGCTGCTTGATCATGCGCGATAGCGCCAGGCAGGCCAGGCTCTGCTGAAACGTGGTGGTGAAGCCAATGACGTCGAACGAGCCGATATCAAAGCGCTCGAAACAGTCTTCCAGAAACGGGCCGATCTGCGACCGCGCGGCCATCACGGCGGCGAAATTCTCATCCGAGCCGCTGTGCTGTTTCAGGCAGCGGATATATGTTTCCAGGTCCAACTGGTCGGCAAAGGCATGCTGTGCGAACAGCCAGTCGCCCAGGAACAGCGCGTGGCTCAGGCGCTCATCGGCCAGCATGTAAGTCTCCAGGCCAATCTGCTCAGCCAGCAGGATCGTGGGGTAGGCCGTGACGCACTCAATCCCCTCCTGGGCCAGCCGCGCTTTCAGCAGGCTTAGACCGATCGAAGGGCGCGACACCGAAACGAACGGCATGTTTAGCAGCAAGACTCGCATAATCAGCTCCGCATTAATCCAAGCTGTATCAGATCGGGATTTTCGCGCCGGCGGGCTTCGATGGAGTCGATCACCGCCAGTTCGGCCGCCGCACCCTGCTCGATCAGCACGCCGCGCAGCACGCCGGAATCGATGCTGAAGCGATTGTCGCCGCATTCCCGGCACAGCGGTTCCTCTTCCAGGCGGCCTTCATCGCTCAACTGGCGCATGCCGCGGTAGCGCGGGTTGTGCCACAGCGCGTAGAGGTTGTCCTCGCGAGCGTTGCCCATCACGCGGGCACGCGTCCAATCCATGCAGCAGGTAATCAAATCGCCGTTCCACAGGATTCCCATAAAGCCATGCAGCGACGGGCAGCCCGACATATTGTAGTGCATCAACTGGCTGCGGCTGGCTTCAGCCCCGAACGGCAGCAGTTCCACGAAGCGTTGATCTTCGATGGTGCCGGCGCGGTTGTTCAACGGATTCAAGTAGAACGCGACACCCCGGGCGCGCCAGTAATCGTGCATGTGGCGCACCTCCTCACGGTTGGCCGCCAGCAGGATGGCGGTCACCACCAGCCGGGTTTTGGAGCCGCGGCGGCGCAGTTCATCCCACAGGTAGTTCACGTTGCGCAGCACGCTGTAACCGTCGATCCCCATGGTGCGCCGGTAGGTTTCGTTGGTGAGCCCGTTCGAGCTGATGTGGATGGTTTCGAGCGGCATCGCGGCCAGGGCGCGGGCGATCTCGGGCCGCAGCAGCGCGCCGTTGGTAGTCAGCCGGATGAGCGAGCGCGGATTTTTGCGGATGATGGTTTCAAGGCGCGGCACGATACGCTTGTCCATCAGCGGATCGTTATTCAGGAACGGCTGGATCATCTGCACCGGGTAATGCGAGACCTGGTCCACAATGCTCTGGAACAATTCCTCGTCCATCACGCCCTGCGGCTCAGACTTCGAGGTTTCCGGATACGGGCAGAAGTTACAACTCGCGTTGCACCATGAGGTGGTTTCGATTTGCACGCTGGCCGGAAAATCGAGAGTTCGCATAGGTCACGCGTAGACGTAGCTGCACGAATCGCAGAGCTCGAGTTCTTTGGAACGCCCCAATTCGTGCTGCCGCCGGTAATGTCGATATTTTTCGCCCTGCCAGATTTCCTTCAGCGATTGCGTCCGGGCATTGCCCAGCACCACGCGCCGCCGCCAATCCATGCAGCACAACAGCACGTCGCCGTTATAGCCGATGTACATCTTGTGATAGAGCAGTTCGCACAGGCGCACAGGCCGGTCGGCGTGCTTCTTGTAATTCAGTTCAACGAAATTGCCGACGTTGCCCGCGCGGTTCACCAGCGGCGAAGATCCGGACTGCACGCCGCGGCTCTGCCAGTACCGGATGTTCTCCTCGATCTCTCCGCGCATCGGTTCCGTCTCGATCATGTTGGTGAACACGCGCAGCGATTCCGGCTTGTGGTCCAGCAGGTAGTCCATATTCCGCTTGACCAGGTCGAAGCTCAGCCCCATGATCCGCTCGTAGGTTTCCCTGGTGGCTCCGTTGAAGCTGAACCAAATGCCGTCCAGCCCGGAGTGGATCAGGCGATCGGTAACCTTCGGAGTAAGCAGTGAGCCGTTGGTGGTCACCGTCACCATGGCATGAGGCACGCGCCGCTTGGCAAGCGCGATCCAATCCACCATGCGGGTATCGGTGAAGGGCTCGTTGTTGAGGAAAGGCTCCAGCCGCCATAGGGATTTCTCTGCCGCGCATTCGCTCAGAATTTTTTCGTACAGCTCCAGATCCATGCGCCCCGGCGGCAGTTCTTTCGAGACTTCCGGATAAGGGCACATGATGCAGGTGGCATTGCAGGCGGTGTTGGTCTCCACCTGTATCTCGGCGGGAAACGGCATCAGGCGGTCTTCGGGAATCACGCGCAGCACCGGCGTGGGCGCCACAGCCTCCAGTCCGGCGGCCACCTCTTCCAGTAGCGAATGCCAGGCGGGCATGACCACACGCGCGCTGTAATCGCGCTCTACCTTGGCGCGCAGCATACCGCCCAACAAGGCGCGCGTCTGCGGCTCAAGCAGCAAGGTGCGCAGCGCTTCGGCTAAGGCGCCCGTGTCGTTTGGCGGGACCAGCAGACCGGCGCGCCCGTCTTCCAATTGCTCTCGCGCGGCGCCATCCTCGAAAGCGATCACCGGGAGCCCGGCGGCGCCCGCTTCGCTGATGACGTGCGACATCCCTTCACCGCGCGAAGGCAGAAGCAGCGCATCGGCCGCCATCATGACGCGCGCGATATCATTGCGTTCTCCCGCGAACGTGAAGCGGTGCTTGCCGAAGGCGTCGTACGCCCGCGTGATCAAGCCAGTGGCGTATTCAGCCTGGTAGCCATCCGGCGGTCCCACGATGACAAAACGCAGCTCCGGAAATTCGGGCAGCAGAACCGCGGCCGCCTCAATCAGATAGTCGATCCCCTTCTTGGCGTCCAGCCGGCCCACGAAGAGCGCGACGAACCCTTCGAAGCCGTACGCTTTGCGCAACTGGCCGCGATCGGCGCCGCCGAACTCATCCGTATCCACCATCGAAGGCAGGCAGCGGACTTTGCCGGTTGTCTCAAATAAGGGCGCGGCCTCGCGCGCGATTCCTTCGGACACGCCCACCAGCACAGCGGTGCGATCCTTCGGAATGCGGTGAACCTCCGGCGCGAAACCGGCGTGCTCCACCAGGCGGCACTCGCCCGGGCGCAGGTGCCGGAACACTTCGTAAGCCAGCCCGGTATCCTGACAGGCCACCACGATACGGATCCGCTCGCGGCGGATCTTGCCGACCAGATACGAGACTTTGTCCTCCAGCGAGTGGCAGGCAATGTCGATCGATACGCCCAGCGCGCGGATCTTTTCCACCGCGGGCGAGGGCTCATTAACCGGATACGTGCTGGCCACGGACAGCGGGAAGCGCGCCCGGTCCAGGTACTTTGCCAGGATGGCGACTTCGGTTTCTTCGCCGCCGGTGCGCAGGTGGGTCATCAGGAACAGCACGGGATACGCGGTCTTGGGGCGGCCGATGGACGGCGGCGCGCAACCCGAGCTTTGGCAGGCCGCGATCCAACGATCCACCTGCGTCTCGAAATCGAAATCGCGAACGAAGGCGGAGGCGCGCTGGCCCAGAGCCCCGCGCAGCGTCGGGTCGTCCAGCAGGCGTGTGATGCTCAACTGCAAACCGCGGACGTCGTGCGGTTCTACCAGCAGGCCGGTTTCGTCGTGACGGACAATTTCCGGAACGCCGCCTACACGGCTGGCCACAACCGGGACCCCCATCGCCATGGCTTCGGCTACCGAGTTCGGTATTCCATCGTCCAGCGACGGATGGCAGAAAACGTCGGCCGCGTTCAGCAGCGACCGCACGTCGTTCAGACGCCCGGCGAACCGTACCCGTGCGGCCAGGCCCAGATGGTCGCGCAGCGCTTCCAACCGCGGCTGCTCCTTCCCGCTGCCGGCGAAAACCAGGCGGACATCGCGGCCAGCGCGGACCAGTTCGTGCGCGGCCAGCAGCAGGTTGTCGTGTCCCTTCATGGAATGCAGGCGGGAGGTGCTGACGATGAGACTTTCCGCGGGCGCGACCTGCCATTCGGCGCGCGCCTCTTCACGCGTTACCTCGTTCCGGCGGAAGCGCGCCAGGTCGACGCCTTCGTGGATCACGCTTACGAAATCGTCCGATCCCGGCAGCCAATCGAGAAAACGCCGCCGATTCTGCTCGGACACCACGTGCAACCCACGCACGGCCGGGCCGGCGCCGAAGCCATAGTATTCCGGCGTTAGCGGCTCCATCGGCGGAAGGCCCGTCTTCAACAACAGCCGCGCCCCTTCTAATCGTTCGGTAAGAGACTCAAGCACCGCTGCCTCGCAGAAGCGCCCCAGCACCGTGCAATAAACCAGATCCACCTTGCGGCTGCGCAGAAACTCGTAGAGCGGGGTGTGGAAGGGCGTGCCATGGCTCATGTCATAGGCGTGGACATCAACGCCGGCGTCGATCGCGGCGTAAAAAAATTCGGAGCGGTGCGGGCAGACGATGGATGCGTTGTGCCCGCGGCGGCTCAGCGCGCGAGCCATGTTGAGGACCCAGATTTCTCCTCCGCCGAGGATCGCGATGTCGTTTAGGAATGCGACATTCATGACACCGCCGCAGCACAGACAAAGTGTTGGAAGCCCGCGTAAACTTCGTCACAGCTCATTTCCAGCGGATCACCGTAAAGGATGCGCGTCCGGCTGCCATCCGCCGGCTTGGCCCAGGCGAGGGGCATCAGGTTGGAGAAGAGTTCCACCGTGGGCGCATTCACCGCGGCACAGAGATGGGCGATCCCGTTTTCCACCGTAAACACGCAGGCGGCCTGTTCCAACAACGCGGCAATGGTGCGGATCGAGAGGCCATGCAATCGGCGCGCGTGGTTTATATCGATGCACGTGTCGCGTTCGGAGCCGATGAGATAGATATCGAACTCGCCGGTAGCGTGGACGCGGCGCGCCAGTTCGTTCCAGTTCTCCATGGGCCAGTCTTTGCGTTTGCCGCGGCCATCGGCGCGCTCCGGATTCGAAACCGAGTGCGGGCTTAACACCACGTAAGGACGGCGCCCGAAAACACGAGCGCCACGCCGGTCGTGCTCATCCAGGAAAAGAAGCGGGCGTGTGGATTCCAGTTCCACCTCTATCAGGCGCGCAAAAGTTTCACTGATGTGGCTTTGAAACGCTTCCATGGTATGGCACGCGAGTCTCAAGTCCAGCCGGTACAACGAAGCACTCTCGCGCAGGTCGATCGGCAAAGTGTGTAACCAGGGGACCATCTGCTCGGGTTCGGGCAGGCCATTGAAATAGAGCCGCTCGCTATAGAGCAGCAGGTCAATATCGGGGTTATTGTCAAGAACGCGGCAGAAGGGGGCGCTCTGGGTTACGTAAACAATAGTGGCATCCGGATATTTCCGGCGGAATGCCCGAATTGCCGGCGTGGTACAGAGCGTATCCCCTAGCGCGTTCAAACCGAGAAAAACGGCTCGCATGGGACTTGGGTACAGAAGCCGGCAGCTATTTCTTAATCCCACCGGGCTTGATTGGCCCCGGATCAATCGGCTGGATCGGCGCCGTTTCAATCGGTGCGATCGGCGCCCGCTCGATCGGCGAGATGGTGATGGGCGATATTACCGAAGGCAGCGGTGATATCGGCGGCAGAATCGATTCAATTGATGAGACCGTTGCGATAGTGGCAATCGGAGAAATCGGAGAGATCACGGTGATCGGTGAGATTACTGTGATCGGCGAGATCGGCTGGATCGGCGAAATTGGCGGTAACGGTGAAATACCCACATCTCCTCCATAAACTTTCGAAATAGATCAATAGGGTGGAGTATATGCTTGCGGTGTTTGTCAAATCAATCATTTGCCCGAAAGATAGGCGGCAAATTGTCAGGAACAATACACAAGTGTTGCGGCTTCCACCAACGTTCAACGTCGCATCCGCGGGCCCTAAAATATCACCTTCAGGCCGAACTCGACCGTGCGAGGCCACTGCGCGGCGCTGCTGATTGTGCCGGTTTGGTCCACCACCCGACCCAGGATCTGGCCGCGCGTCAATTGAGAAATCGCCAGTAGGATTGCCCTGAATCTAATTTTTGAGAAGTATATATCACGTTTCAACCTGGCTATTGTTTCGATCAGTATTAAATTTCGTTAATGCGCCTTGTTGGCCTAAGCTGCGGCCTGCCCGAGCGATATACTTGGTGCCATGAACCGACCTGGCACCAACCGACCTGGTATCAACCGATCTGTGATAAATCGACGGTATTTTTTGGGTTCCGCTCTCTCCGCGGGCGCGGCCTTCCGGGCCAGCGCTCTCGCCAGCCCTAACGACACCGTCCGGGTGGCCTGCGTAGGCGTGCATGGCCGGGGCCGCGATCACATCCGCGCCTATAACCAGATGACCAACGTTGAAATCGCCGCCATCTGCGATGTGGATGAGTCCGTCCTCAATGCCCAGCTAAACGCGGTCGAAAAGGCCAAGGGCAAGCGCCCCGCGGGTTTTACGGACCTGCGCAAACTGCTCGAAGACAAATCCATCGACGCCATTTCGATTGCCACGCCCAACCACCACCATACCCTGCAGACCATCTGGGCCTGTCAGGCCGGTAAGGACGTTTACGTGGAGAAGCCCTGCTCCCACGATATGTTTGAGGCCCGCCAGATTGTGGCCGCGGCGCAGAAGTACAACCGCATGGTGCAGCAGGGCAGTCAGCAGCGCTCCGGTGTCGGGCGCGAAGTGGTCCAGAAGATTCAGGAAGGCGTGATCGGCGACGTCTACATGGCGCGCGGCTTGTGCTACAAACGCCGCGACACTATCGGACGCAAGCCCGTTTCCCCGGTGCCCGATGGCGTCCACTACGATCTGTGGCTGGGGCCGGCGCCGCAGCACGAGTTCACAGCCAACCGGTTCCACTACAACTGGCACTGGTTCTGGGACTACGGCAACGGCGACATCGGCAACCAGGGCATCCACCAGGTGGACATGGCGCGCTGGGGCTTGGGCGTGAAGTATCCCACCAAGGTCAGCGCCATTGGCGGCCATTTCATGTTCGACGACGACCAGGAGACGCCGAACACGCTGACGGCCTCGTTTGAATTCGACGGCTCCGGTAAGAAAAAGGTGATGGAGTTTGAAGTACGGCACTGGATCAGCAACCACGAAGCCGGACTGGACGAACCGCGGCCCGGAAATACTGTGGGCACGGTTTTCTATGGGGCCAACGGCTACATTTCAGTTTGGGACGAGGACCACAGCAAGTACTCCAGCGTGATTGGCCGCGAGCAGACGCCCGGACCTTCCGGTAGCGGCACGGGCAATCACTGGGCTAACTTCATCGATGCGGTGCGCAGCCGCAAGCACTCAGACCTGAACGCGCCCATCGAAGAAGGAGCCATTTCCACCACGCTGGTGCACCTGGCGAACATCTCTTACCGGGTGGGGCGGACGCTGCATTTCGACGCCGCGAGCTACTCCTGCACCGGCGACGCCGAGGCCACGCGCATGTTCCGGCGCGTATACCGCAAAGGTTTCGAGGTGCCGGAGAAAGTCTAAATCGATCCTTGTCGCCTTCGGAGGTTTGCTCAGTCCTTCGCCGTCTTGATGCTCCGGTATCGGCGGATCAGGTTGGTGGTCGAACTGTCGTGGCCGGACGCAGGCTCCGTCTGGGTCGTGAGTTCCGGTATGATGCGCTGGGCCAGGGCCTTGCCGAGTTCCACGCCCCACTGATCGAAGGAGTTGATGTCCCAGATCGCGCCTTGCGTGAAGACGCTGTGCTCGTAAAGCGCGACTAATTTGCCGAGAGTCTCCGGGGTCAGTCGATCGGCAAGGATTGTGTTCGACGGCCGGTTGCCTTCGAAGACGCGGTGCGGCACAAGCCACTCCGGCGTGCCCTCGGCCTGAACCTGCTCCGGGGTCTTGCCGAATGCCAGGGCCTCGCTCTGGGCGAAAACGTTCGCCATAAGAATGTCGTGGTGGGCGCCAAGCGGATTGAGCGAGTGTCCAAACGCGAGGAAGTCGCAAGGGATCAGCCGCGTCCCCTGATGGATCAACTGATAGAAGGAGTGTTGTCCGTTGGTGCCCGGCTCACCCCAATAAATCGGGCTGGTGGCATAGGTAACTTCTCTCCCGTCCAGCGTCACGTGTTTCCCGTTGCTCTCCATCGTCAACTGCTGTAAATAGGCTGGAAATCGCTTCAGGTACTGCTCGTAAGGCAGCACGGCTACCGTCTCCGCACCAAAAAAATCGCTGTACCAGACCGCCAGGAGGCCCATCAAAACCGGAAGGTTGCGTTCGAATGGGGTGGTCCGGAAATGCTCGTCCATCTGGTGGAAGCCGTCCAACATGGCGCGGAAGTTGTCCGGTCCGATGGCCAGCATGGTCGACAACCCGATCGCCGAGTCCATGGAATAACGCCCGCCAACCCAGTCCCAGAAACCGAACATGTTAGCGGTATCGATGCCGAATCTCGCTACGTCAGCCGCGTTCGTCGACACAGCCACGAAGTGCCGGGCGACCGACTTTTGGTCGCCGCCCAGACCCGCCAGCGACCAGGCGCGAGCCGAGTGCGCGTTCGTCATGGTTTCGAGCGTCGTGAAGGTTTTCGAAGAAACAATAAAAAGCGTCTCCGCAGGGTCCAGGTCGCGGACAGCCTCGGTGAGATCGGTGCCATCAATGTTGGAAACGAAACGGAATGTCGTGTCCCGTTGGCTGTAATGCTTCAGCGCCTCGTAAGCCATCACTGGTCCCAGGTCGGAGCCGCCAATTCCGATGTTGACGACGTTGCGGATGCGCTTGCCGGTATGCCCCTTCCACTCCCCATTGCGGACGCGCTTCGAGAAGTCAGCCATTTTGTCGAGTACAGCATGAACTTGCGGAATTACGTCCTCGCCGTCAACGATGATGGAGGTTCCTTTCGGCGCCCGCAGGGCCACATGCAGCACTGCGCGCTTCTCCGTGACGTTGATCTTGTCGCCGCGAAACATGGCGTCGATTCGCGAACGCAAGCCGGATTCCGCGGCCAGTTCGATCAGGAGCTTGACGGTTTCATCCGTAATTCGGTTCTTCGAATAGTCGAGAAAAATACCCGCGGCCTCGGCCGTCATCCGCTCCCCGCGCCCGGCATCGGCTGCGAACAGATCGCGCAGATGCACCTTCCGAATTTCCTTAAAATGCGTCTGAAGCTTGCTCCAGGCCTGCCGTTTCGTCAGTGGCTCGACATCTCCCTTGGTTCCTGCGCGTAGTGTCACGTCCGGACTCTCCTTCAATTCGCGGTTGCCTTGTTGAGCGCCTGGCTCTTGGATTCGATCACCTCCAGCAGTTCATTCCAGGACTTGACGAATGACTTCGCGCCTTCGTCCTGAAGCTGCGCGGCAAGCGCATCGACATCGATTCCCGCCTTCGCGAACGATGCTAGCACTTCTTCGCAATCGCCGCCGTCAACGGGCAAAATCGCGCCCAACTCGCCGTGATCTGCGAGAGCTTTCAATGTGCCTTCCGGCATCGTGTTCACCGTAAATGGCGCAGCCAGAGCCTTGATGTACAGGATGTCGGACGCCTTGGGGTCCTTGGTTCCAGTGCTGGCCCATAACAGGCGTTGAGGACGCGCCCCGGCGTTGAGTGCGCGCTGCCAGCGGGGGGAATCAAGCAAAGTACGATAGGCCTTGTAAGTGCGCTTTGCGATGGCGATGCCAAGCTGGCCCCTCAGTGAGTCGGGTACCTTGCCCATCACCGCGGCGTCCCAGCGGCTGATAAAGAGCGATGCCACCGAACCGACCCCGGGCTTAAGTCCGGCATCGAGGCGCCGCTCAACGCCGCGCAGGAACGCCTCGGCAGCCGCCAGGTACTGCTCGCGGGAGAACAAGAGGGTTACATTGATCGGGACGCCGGCAAAGATGGCTTCCTCAATCGCAGGCAGACCTTCCTTGGTGCCAGGGATCTTGATGAACAAGTTAGGCTGCCCGGCCTGCGCGTGAAGACCCTTGGCGGCGTTCAAGGTGCTGGGTGTGTCGTGAGCCAGCAACGGCGAAACTTCCAAAGACACCCACCCATCCACAGTCTCCGTACGATCATGCACCGGTCGAAACAGGGCGGCCGCCCGAGTCAGGTCTTCCAGGGCCAGTTCGAAGAAGAGCGCCTCCCCCGATTTCCCCTGGCTTACTTTCTCTCGGATCGTGCCGTCATACGCCGTGCTGTTCTTGATGGCCTGGTCGAAGATGGTCGGATTCGATGTAAGCCCCGTTACCGAGAGATCGTCCAGGTAACGTTGCAGAGTGCCGCTATCCAGCAGGTCGCGGGTGATGTTGTCCAGCCAGATGCTCTGTCCCAGATTATGGAGCGTTTGTGTCGCCTTCATTGTGTTACAACCTCCAGTACCTTCTTTGTGTTTGGAGTCTTCATCGCTCCAAAACGGTTCGAGGATTTTGTGAAGCCGCGCACACCCTCGAAGAGGAGCTGTTGAGTGCATTCCTCCGTGGCGGCTTCTGGTCCCGGAAGACCGTTATCCTTGTCTGTATGCCGGCGGGCCAACCCGGCGTTTGTCATAAAAAGAGATGAGGAGCTGACGTGCATAATTACATGGACTTGACGGGTAAGGTCGCGCTGATCACGGGCGCATCTTCGGGCATCGGAGCCGCCACGGCGGCTGTGTTTGCCGAACTGGGAGCCATAGTCGCGATCGGGTATCACAACAATCAGCGCGGCGCGGAGCAAGTGCGCGATAGCATTGCCAACGCCGGCGGCCAGGCGATTGCCATCCAGGCTGATGTGCGGCAAAAGGCCGGCATTGCGGCCCTGGTGCGCGGCACTACGGAGCGGTTCGGGCCCATCGACGTCCTGGTGAACAATGCGGGCTCGCTGGTGGAGCGGATGAAGGTCCTCGAAGTCACCGAAGAGAAGTGGGACAACATCATGAACCTCAACCTGAAGAGCGCGGTGCTGTGCTCGCAGGCCGTGGCGCCTTCGATGATGGAGCGCAAAAAGGGAGCCATTATCAATGTGGTTTCGATTGCGGGTCGCAATGGCGGCGGGCCTGGCGCCGGGGCTTACGCCGCGGCCAAAGGCGGGCTGATCACACTGACTAAGTCTCTGGCGAAGGAGATGGCGCCGTTCGGCGTGCGCGTCAACGCCATCTCTCCGGGGGTCATTGATACACCGTTCCATGAAGCCTTTTCGACGCCCGAGATGATTAAGGGTTTCGTGGCGGGGATTCCGATGGGGCGCACGGGCACGTCAATGGAATGCGCCACCGTAATCGCCTTTCTGGCGTCTGAGGCGTCGGGTTACATCGCCGGCGAAACCGTCGAGGTGAATGGCGGCCAGTTGATGCTGTAGTCTAGTCTAGAGCGCCGGCCTTGGGCTATGCTGGCTTCCAGGTCAACAAGCCGCACCGAATCAGCTCCAGCGCGCCAAGATTGGGGAACCGCTCAGGCGAGCGTTCGATCGCGCTTCGCACCGCTTCAAAGTCTGCCGCGTTGTTGTGCACAAGTGGCATCCTGGCCACCAGCGCTGTAGCGGCAATCATTCCATCGAATCGCCAGCGGGCCAAACGCTCCTGGCGGGATTCGGCGAGATGATGCGCCCGCCGAGGGGGTGTCGGTGGATCCGGCAGCAGTGCCATGATCTCACCGGCGACTACGGCCACCGCGCCATCGAGCGGCCATACTTGCCCAAGCGTCTTGAGATAAGCAACCCGCATGGTCTCAACTTGCTCCCGCCTGGCTCCCTCGGCGCGGCGCCACAAAAGACTGTAACCACGGATTCGTTCCATAACCGTGACGGCCGAAATGGTTATCTGATGATGGGACAGGTACTCGCGCATCCAGGCAAGCACTTCGGGATGGTCGGCCCGGGCCAACCAACTCTCGGCGCTGGTGTCGAATAGAAGGGGACCTGAGGCCGGGTCAACCATCGGGCTAACGCCGGCCCGCCGATTCGAGAATCACGCCATCCAAAATCGCCACTTCCTCATCTGAGAGGCCTGAAAAAGCCTTCTTGTAGCCGTTGAGCACCTCTTCGCTACGCTCCGCGGCTGCATACACCCGCAAGCCCTCGGAAAGGGCTTCGGCAATCACCGTACTCAGATTGACTTTTCTGGTGCGCGCAATTCGCTGCGCTTGCGTGAGCGAATCGGCCGGCAGCGTCAGGGTAGTCCGCCGCTTCGCTATCCGGTCCGAAAAACGCCCTCTTCGATTCATAACCCAGTCTACCACTAGCTGATACCCTTTCGCATCACCACCGGCATCAATATGCACACCCAATTTCACACAGGCACGCCCGCGCGCCACAACAAATACCCGATGGCCTGCTTTACATAGTTCCAGCGTTCGTGCATCGGTTCGGGATTCTGCTCTTTTCTTGGAGAGCCGTACACCGTAATGCCGCGAAACTGCAGCATCTCCTTCACGCGGTAGATGTGGTACCCATCGCTCACCACCACCGCCGAATGCAGACCCATGCGGTGCATGATCTCGCCCGCCATCGCCGTGGACTGCACGGTGCTCTCGCCCTCCGACTCCACGATTACCGCTTCGTCCGGCACTCCCCGGCCGATCAGATACGTCCGGCCCACGCCGCCTTCGGTGAATACCGGATCGCCGCCCGCGCCGCCGGTGGTCATGATGCGCGGGGCCAGTTTGCGGTTGTAAAGCTCCAACGCGTGGTCCAGGCGCGCACGCAGCACAGGCGAGGGCCGCCCGCGATATTCGGCCGCGCCCAGCACCAGAATGACATCCGCCGGCTGCGCTTCATCGAGCGTCGATTGCCGCTCAATCCGCATCGAAATATACGCGACGCAGACAAGCAGCGCGGCCACCGCTATCGCGATCACGCTCCAGACAGCCCGTTTCATGTGCGGTATTCTGACGTTCAGTAACCTATTGTACAGATGGTCAAGCTGGAAACGATCACAAGCGCCGCCAATCCGCTGCTCAAGGATGTGCGGCGCGCCATCGCCCGCGGCACCGTCACCGAGCAAGGCTGGTGCGTGGCCGAAACGTTCCATCTGTTGGACGAGGCGCTCGGCAGCGATTGCGAAGTGAAGACCGTGCTGGCCGCCGAATCCGTCCGGCCCTTCGGCGAGGAGCACCGGGGAAAGCTGGCGAATTGGGGAAAGCTGGCGAATATGGGAAGGCTGGCGCGCATCAAGATCGTGGTCTTGCCGGACGCCCTGTTTGACGGCCTTTCAGGAACCGAAACCAGCCAGGGTGTGATGGCGCTGGTGAAGCCGCCGGTGTGGAAGCTGGAACAAGTCTTCCGCGGCTGCCCGCTGGTGGTGGTGCTCGATGGGTTGCAGGACCCCGGGAACGCGGGCGCCATCGTGCGCGCGGCCGAGGCATTCGGCGCCACCGGCGTCCTGTTTCTCAAGGGCACAGCCAGCCCTTACAATTCGAAAACCCTGCGCGCCTCCGCCGGGTCGCTCTTCCGCATCCCTTACCTTTACGGCGTGGACCGGGCGCAGGCTCGTGCGGCCCTGGAACAAAACCGCGTGGCGCTGTACGCCGCCGTCCCACAGCATGCCGGAACGCCGGCGCGTGCGCTCGCCGAAATGGATCTCACGGCGCGTTGCGGCCTGATCATCGGCAGTGAGGCGCACGGCGTAAGCCCGGAGCTGCGCTCCGCCGCACTCGACATTTCGATTCCGACGGTGGGGGTGGAATCGCTCAACGCCGCCGTGGCCGCGGGCATCCTGCTTTACGAAGCGCGCCGGCAAAGGGCCTTGAAGCAGTGAGCTTGTTCGACACTACCCCGCCTGATGGGCCGCCTGAAGCGCCGGAGCCCGAGCATGGGAAGCGTCCGCTGGCTGAGCGCATGCGCCCGGAGCGCATGGAAGACTTCATCGGGCAGGACCACATCCTGGGACCGGGCAAGCCCCTGCGCCGCCAGATCGAGCGCGATGAACTGACCTCCATCATTCTCTGGGGGCCGCCCGGCGTCGGCAAGACCACGCTCGCCAAACTCATCGCGCGTGTGACCAGGTGCGAGTTCATCCCGTTCAGCGCCGTGCTGAGCGGCATCAAGGAAATCAAGGCCGTGATGGCCGATGCCGAGCGCCTGCGCCGCATGGGCCGCCGGACCATCCTGTTCATCGACGAAATCCACCGCTTCAACAAGGCGCAGCAGGACGCGTTTCTGCCCTACGTGGAGCGCGGCGATATTATCCTGATCGGCGCCACCACCGAAAATCCGTCGTTCGAAGTGATCGCGGCTCTGCTTTCCCGCTCCCGCGTCTACGCCCTGCGCGGCCTGACCGTCCCGGAAACCATCCTTCTTCTCAAACGCGCTTTGCCGGTGGTGAACCTGCACGCCTCGGACGACCTGCTGGAGCAGATCGCCATTTACAGCAACGGCGATGGCCGGCAGGCTTACAACACTCTGGAAGCGGCCGCCGCCGCATCCACGGGAGAGCTAACCGCCGAAGCCGTGCAGGATGCCATGCAGCGCAAAGTGCTGCTTTACGACAAAGGCGGCGAAGAGCACTTCAACCTGATTTCCGCTCTGCACAAGTCCGTGCGGTCAAGCGACGTGGACGCGGCCCTGTATTGGCTCACCCGCATGCTGGAAGCCGGCGAAGACCGGCTGTATATCGCGCGCCGCCTGATGCGCATGGCCATTGAAGATATCAGTCTGGCCGATCCGCGCGCCCTGGAACAAACCGTGGCGGCGCAGCAGGCCGTGCATTTTCTGGGGATTCCCGAAGGCGACCTGGCGCTGGCGCAGGCGGCCATTTATTTGTCCCTGGCACCGAAATCCGATGCCGCCTATCGCGCCATGGACGCCGTGCGCAAAGATGTGGAGCAAACCATCGCCGAGCCCGTACCCATGAACCTTCGCAACGCTCCCACCCGCCTTATGAAGGAATGGGGCTACAGCCAGGGCTATCAGCACGCACACAACCTGGAAAACGCCGTTCCCGACATGGATTGCCTGCCGCCCTCATTGGTGGGGCGGCGCTACTACTTCCCCACGGACCGGGGAATGGAAAAGAGAATTAGCGAGAGGCTGGAAGAAATCAGAAAACTGAAAGAGAAAACGTAGGATCTGTCTCATTTTCACCGCGGAGACGCAGAGCCGCGGAGATATGCAGAGCAGCAAAAGTATCCTGCCTGCATTCTCTGCGCTTTGCTCCGCGTCTCAGCGGCTCTGCGGTGAATCGAAATCTACTCACTTCTTAGCATTCAACTTCAAATTAATAATCGCCTGTTTACGGGAATCGAACGAACTCAGCGTCTTGGTATCGCTTATGGCGCCGCTTTTCTTGTCTTCGGCCTTAAGCTTAAAATCGACGTCGGCATTCAATTCATAGAAATGATACACGCCGTCCTCTCGTGTAATGAAAGAACGGATCTGCAGGGTTTTCGTGTTTTCCAGTTGTACCACGGCTCCCACGGACGGGCTATCGTCGGGGTTCGTCACCGCGCCCTGCACGCTCCGCGTTGCCGATTCGCCTTTCTTCGGCTTTCCTTGCGCATACGTAGTTTGGGCGAAGCACGCCGGCACGGACAGCGCGAGGATCACCGCCAGCACCAACCAGGTCCTTTTCATGTGATGCTCCTTTACATATGATGCGGCTCGAACACAGTCCGTTTCGGCCATCAGGAACGCCTACTTCCAATCCTCATCGGCTTCTTCCTCTTCTCCCTCTTCCACCAGACCCTCTTCGTCTTCGTCCTCTTCTTCGGCCTCTTCCGCCGATTCCAGTTCCAGAGGGCTGGTGCTCAATACCTTCAGCGCCGCGCCACACTCGTCGCAACTGATGGTGTCGCCTTCGTCCACGTCCTCTTCATCCACGTCGATCGCGCCTTCGCATACTGGACACGTGACCATCGAAATTCCTCCCGAGATATTACTGTACGATAGACAGCCGTGTTTGCAAGTCCGAGCTCAATCAATTTCCCCTTTTATTGGGCGCGTGGGCCGCATGGCGGCGCGTGCCCCGTACGAATGCCTTCCTGCCGAACCGTTTTCGAGGAAATCCAGAATGTGCTGCAGTCTGGCCATGTCCACATTGTACTAAGGACCTTCGGCACCAGAAATACGGAGGCATGCCCGCTGCGGCATTATAATGAAAGTATCCATGCATCAGAAACTGAATGAGAGGGTAGTGGATTCCGATCCTCTGGAGACTGCGGAATGGGTAGCATCGCTTGATCAGGTGATCGATGAAGCCGGGCCGGACCGCGCGGCGTACCTTTTGGACCAGCTTACGGAGCGGGCGCGCGCCAATGGCGCTGAGCTGCCCATTCACCTGAATACCCCTTACGTCAACACCATTCGCCCCGAGGACGAAGTCCCCTATCCCGGCGACCGCGCCATGGAGCGCCGGATCAAGAGCCTGGTCCGGTGGAATGCCATGGCGATGGTGGTTCGTCAGAACAAGTACGATCCCGGAATCGGCGGCCACATTTCCACCTACGCCTCCCTCGCCACACTGCTGGAGGTTGGCTTCAACCACTTCTTCCACGCCAGCTATGGCGATCAGCCGGGCGACCTGGTCTATTTCCAGGGCCACGCCTCGCCGGGCGTCTACGGCCGCGCTTTCCTCGAAGGGCGGCTCAGCGAAGAGCACCTGAAGAATTTCCGCCACGAACTGCGCGACCATCCCGGGCTGTCATCCTATCCGCATCCCTGGCTGATGCCCGATTTCTGGAGTTTCCCCACGGTGTCGATGGGCCTCGGCCTCCATCAATGCCATCTACCAGGCGCGCTTCATGCGGTATCTGGAAAATCGCGGCATCATCGCGCGCACCCCGCGCCACGTATGGGCTTTCCTGGGCGATGGTGAGATGGATGAGCCGGAATCCATGGGCTCCCTGACCCTGGCCTCCCGCGAAAGGCTCGACAACCTCATCTTCGTAATCAATTGCAATCTGCAGCGCCTGGATGGTCCGGTGCGCGGCAACGGCAAGGTGATCCAGGAACTGGAAGCCGCCTTCCGCGGCGCCGGCTGGAATGTGGTCAAGGCCATCTGGGGCGGCGATTGGGATCCCTTGCTGGCGCGCGATACCACCGGCCTGCTGCAAAAGCGCATGGCCGAAGTGGTGGATGGCGAGTTCCAGGCCTACGTTACCAAGGATGGCGCGTATGTACGCCAGCATTTCTTCGGCAAGTATCCCGAGCTGCTGGAACTGGTGGCGCACCTCAGCGACGAGGAAGTTTTCAAGCTGCGCCGCGGCGGACACGATCCGCGCAAGGTCTACAACGCTTATAAGGCGGCCATGGAAATCACCGGGCAGCCTACCGTAATTCTGGCTCAGACCGTCAAGGGCTACGGGCTGGGCGAAGCCGGCGAAGGCCGCAACATTTCGCATCAGCAGAAGAAGCTGAACGAGCAGGAAATCGCGCATTTCCGCTCGCGCTTCGAGATTCCCATCCCCGAGGAAGCCGCGCGCAATGCCGCATTCTACCGGCCGCCGTCGGACAGCCCCGAAATCTCTTACATGCACGAGCGCCGGCGGCAATTGGGTGGATACATGCCCAGCCGCACAGTGCCGGCCAGTACCATTGTGGCGCCGCCTCTCGAGTATTTGAAAGAGTCGCTCGAAGGTTCGTCGGGCCGCGAAGTCTCAAGCACCATGGCCATGGTCCGGGTGCTTACGATGCTGCTGAAGCATCCGCAGATCGGCAAGCGCGTGGTGCCCATCATCCCCGATGAAGCGCGCACCTTCGGCATGGAGTCTCTCTTCCGCCAGTTCGGCATTTACGCCAGCCAGGGCCAGCTCTACAAACCGCACGATGCCGAGATGTTCCTGTATTACAAGGAATCTAACGACGGCCAGATTTTGGAAGAGGGTATTACCGAAGCCGGCAGCATGTCTTCCTTCACGTCCGCCGGCACCGCCTACGCGAACTATGGCGTGGAGATGATCCCGTTCTTCATCTACTATTCCATGTTCGGATTCCAGCGCGTCGGAGACCTGATCTGGGCCTTCGGCGACAGCCGCGGCAAAGGCTTCCTGTGCGGCGGCACGGCCGGGCGCACCACCTTGGCCGGAGAGGGTTTGCAGCATCAGGACGGCCACAGCATCCTGCTGTCCAGCACCAGCCCGACCTGCGCCACCTATGATCCGGCTTACGCTTACGAGATCGCCATCATCGTGCAGGATGGTATCCGCCGCATGTATCAGAACCAGGAAGACCTGTTCTACTACCTGACTCTGTACAACGAGAATTACCCCATGCCCGCGATGCCCAAGGATTTAAATCCCGAGGGCGTTCTCAAAGGCATCTATCTCTTCCAGAAAGCCGGGAACGGAAAAGCCACGGTGCAGCTCTTCGGCAGCGGCCCCATCCTCAATGAAGCGCTGCGGGCTCAGCAGATACTGGCCGACAAATACGGCGTGGCTGCGGATGTCTGGAGCGTCACCAGCTACAACGAACTGCGGCGCGAAGCTCCGGCATGGAGCGGTGGAACCGGTTGCATCCGGACCAGCCGGAGAAAACGCCATACGTGGCGCAGGCGCTCGAGGGCGCCGACGGCCCGATTATCGCCGCGACCGATTATATGAAGGTGGTGGCCGACCAGATCGCGCCATGGCTGCCTGGCCGTATGGAGACGCTGGGCACCGACGGATTCGGCCGCAGCGAAAACCGCGAATACCTGCGGAAGCACTTCGAGATCAACGCCGAATCGATCACCGCCGCGGCGCTCTCCCGGTTGGCGCGTGACGGCAAGTTCGACGCCAAGAAGGCCGCCGCGGCTTTCACCGACCTGGGTATAGACACCGAAACCACCGACCCAGCGCGCCGGTAACGCCGGCGATCTAGTCGCCGGTGTCTTTCGCACTCGACCAAACCCAATCCTCCGGGCTGGCCACCAGCCCGGCACTAACTGGATTCCCCTCAACGTAGCTAATAACCGACGAAAGTTCCTTATCCGACCGAATCCAACGGTCATAGTATTCCCGCTGCCAAGAGGCTTCGCCTGTCCTACCAATCACCCTGTTGGCCCGCTTTGCCGTTGCCGCCTTCAACCACCGCATAATCTCCGGCAATTTTTCAATCGGCTTCACCACCACATGAACATGGTTCGGCATCACCACCCAAGCTAAGAGATCGTACTCGCGCCGAACGGATTCCCCATGCAGCAGCGCTTCCACAAATATATCTGCGATCCGAGAGTTCTTGAGCCAGCAGGGCCCATTTTGAGCTCTGTC
>CAWFPJ010000033.1:0-64736 GCA_963817515.1 Bryobacterales bacterium
ACGATCAACTGCCGGTTTCGCTGGTGGTCTTCCTCAATGGTGTCGCCCTTGAGGGTTGCGCATCAATTGCGTCAGCACCGTGCGCACGGCGTTGTAGTACATGGCCTTGCCCACCTCCGGGCTCGAGACCAGCCCCAATTTCTGCAGTTTGGGATCGAAGATGTTCCACAGCGCCATCAGGTCCGCCCGCGCCTCCTCCAGCGTGGAGAAGTATTGCTTCAGATGAGCTTCGGAGCCCCCCTTAAGCCGCGGGCTGAGCTTGCCGGAGCCGTGCCCGATCACTTCGTGCAGCGCGGTCATCATGTCTGCAGCCTCTTCGCCGTACTTCTTCGAAAGCGCGATTTCTTCCGGTGAAGCCGAGAATTCCTCCAGTACTCCGTTCCCGGTGGCTTGGCGCAAAGTGCGTGAACTGCCGGTCAGCATGGAACTCTTGCTGCCGTACTTCTCGCGGATCTCGTTTTCGTTGGGCAGGTTGTCGCCGATGGTGGTGACCAGGAAATCCCCGGTCTCAATCAAAGTCTCCACGGCCTTGGCCAGCGGCGGCTTCACGCCCTGCTTCTTGTACTGCGGCAGCCACGGCGCGTGATCTTCGAAGTATTGGGCATTGGCCGCCAGCTTCAACATCGCCTGGTTCAGCTTTTCATCGGTGACCGAGACAAAACTCTGCGACGTGCCCTTGGCCGCGCGCGGATCGCGATAGACCTCGATGAAGCCATTGGCGAAATCCACCCGCGCGTCGTTCTGCACCCAGGCGATGCCGAAGCGGATCCAGTCCGCCGGATCGCCCGTCTGGTAGTAGCGAACCAGTTCGCCGATTGCCTCCTTCTGGCCGGGGTCCGCAAACACGCGCGCCTTCTCCAGATACTCAACCGCCTTCTTCAGAAATGGCGCATACATTCCCGGAGGAACTTTGCCGTCCGCGGTTCCCGCGCGATAAACCTCTTCCACCAGGTTGCCGGAGGCGTTCTTGGTCAGCCGCGAATTCAGCGGATGCGCATCATGATAATTCTGGAGCTCCGCCATGCTCAGGCCGTCATAGAAATTGTTGGCGCTGGCCTGCAGTATGTCCAGACTTCCCTGCGGGCTTTTGGCAGTGATCATGGGCTCGAACTTCGGGTCGAACAGCGACAACCGCAGCGCCTCCAGTTCCTGGTCCAGGCCCGCCAATCCTTTGAACCCGCCATTGCGCAGCGCCACTGCCGCCGCGGCTTTTAATTCCTCGAACGAGAACTCCGGCAGAAACTTCTGCGCCGTCATCTCATTATGGTTGCCGCGATTGGCCCAGAAGAGCTTGGTGAAATCCGTAATCTTGCGCAGCGCTGCGGATTCACGCCGGCCGGATGCCTCAGGATTTCCTCCAGCAGCCGCTTCTGCCGCAGCCCCCACTTGGAGTTCTGGTCGTAGATGATAGGGTCGATGGCAATCGACGCCTGCGTCAGCCAGGTGGCCAGGGGTCTGCTGCTGAAGGGGCAGCTTCTCGAAACTGGGCGCTTCCAGTTGCACGAACCCAGTGGTCCCAACGCGATCCACTAAGCCTGGTCATCTGCCGCCAGGCACGAAAATGTCAAAACGAAAAGTACTGCAGCACGCACGAATATCACCCGGTAACGCCGGCGGTCTTTGCCGCCGGTGTTCTTCGCTTCTGTCCTTCACCGGTGGCAAGGACCACCGGCGTTACCTAAAACCGCGTCACTTCCGTAAAATTAAATCCCCGTACTTTCATCGACGGCGCCACCATATCAAAGGTTTCTTCCCCTGAGGCCCGCACCGCTTCCCCAATGGCTTCCACATTCGAAAGCATCTCCATCAGCCCCACATTGAACCGAAAATTCCGCACGCCCGCCGTCACCTGCCCGCCCTCTACAAGGAATGTACCGTCGCGCGTCATCCCCGTGAAAATCTTCTCGTAGGGGTCCACCTCGCGGATATACCACAGCCGGGTCACCAGAATCCCGCGCTCCGTGGAGGCCACCATCTCCTCCACGCTTTCCGCGCCCCCCGCAATCACAATGTTGGCGGGCGCTTCGCCGAATTCGTTGGGCAGCGGCAATCCATGCCCGGTAGGCGCTACAGCTTCGAGCGCGGCGGCCTGCCGGCTGTAAGCGATCTCGCGCACCACGCCGCCATTCACCAGGTTCAGCCGCCTTCTCGGCACGCCCTCCCCATCGAACGGGGCCCCGGCCTGCAGCGGGTGCTGCGCATCGTCATGGATCGTGATGTTCTCGCCGAACAGCTTTTTCCCGATCCGGTCATTCAGAAAGCTGCGCCCGTCGCGAATCGCCGTAGCGCTGAAATCCGCGAACATCTGTCCCACCAGGTCCAGCACGGCCGCCGGCTCCAGAATCACGGTGTATCGCCCCGCAGGCAACTCGCGCGGGTTCCGCGATTCCGCCGCTTTCCGCGCCGCCGTCCGCGCCAGTTGCAGCGGATTCAGGTCCGCGTGATTGCAGGCGCTGGCTTTGGCCCACCCGGAACTGCCCCGTCCGAAATCGCCGTCCATCGCGGTGATCGAAAACCTGGCCATCGTCTCCGTATGCCAGGCAGACACGCCGCGCGAATTGAAAAGCGCGAACTCCGATTCGCTTGTGGAGTAGATGCCCGCCGCCGTCTGCCCCGCCCTCTCCACCTCGCCGATGGCCTCCGCCACCGCCCGCGCGCGCTCCTCCGGCGTAGCCCGCGCAGTGGCTTCGAAGTGCCGGGCCACGCACTGGTATTCCGCCGGCTCCGCCAACGGCAGCAGATCGGAATCGGGTTCCATCAGCCGCGCTATGGTCACCGCCTGCGCCACCACCTTGCGGATACCGTCGCCATCCAGCCGGTTGGTGGATGCCCGCGCCGTCCGGCCACTCACTACGGGCCGCACCGAAAGCTGCGTCGTGCGCTCGGCCACGTTCTGATGAATCGCGTTGTTGGCGAAACGCGTCAGGGCCTCGTATTCGCTGCCCATAATCGCTTCGATTTCGGTGACGCCCAGGGCGCGCGCGGCATCCACCACCTGGCCGAAGATGTCCCGGCCCTTATCCAGCATACGCGCCCCCAATTTTGATCTTGCGGAAACGCGAAGGGCTAGCCCCGTGCCCCGTCCCCATCACCTGCTCCGGCTGCCCCTTGCCGCAATTCGGCACGCCCCACAGCGTCCAGTGTTCCCGTCCCGCAATTGCCGCGCAGGCATTCCAGAACTCCGTCGATATGCCGCTATAGCTCGGGTTCTTCAGCATGCGGACGCGTTTGCCTTTGCGGATCTCCCAGCCCACCTCGCACCCAAACTGAAAGTTGTACCGTTTGTCGTCGATCGACCAGCTCCGGTTAGTCTCCATGTAGATGCCATGATCCACGTCGAAGACTTCCTCCAGCGTTTGCTCCCCCGGCTGCAGGCTCACGTTGGTCATGCGGATCAGCGGCAGGCGCGCCCATCCATCCGCGCGCATGCAGCCGTTCGAACGCGTCTGCCCGATTTCGGCCGCCGTCTCGCGCGACGTCATGTAGCCCACGAATTGGCCTGCGCGAATAATATCGTTGCCCTGCGCCGGCACGCCCTCATCGTCGAACGCAAAGGTGCCCAGGCCCGGCCCATGTTCCGGCCGCGCGTCGCACACCACGTTCACAATGTCCGACCCGTACCGCAGCCGGTTGAGCTGGTCCAGCGTCAGAAAACTCATGCCCGCGTAATTCGCCTCGCTGCCCAGCACGCGGTCGAGCTCAATCGGGTGGCCGATGGATTCATGAATCTGCAAACCCAGTTGCGAGCTGTCCAGAATCAGATCGAACTCGCCTTCGGGACACTGATCCGCCGCATGCAATGCTACCGCCTCCTCCGCCACCCGCGGAGCGTTCTCAAGCAGCCGCAGTTCGTCCACCAGCTCGTACCCTTTCAACTGATACTGGCCGCCGAACGAGTTCGGGTAGGACCGTTTCTGGATCTCGCCGTCCTTGTAGCTCAGGGCCGAAAACCCGGCTCCCGAAAGGTAACGGGTCTGGTCGATCAGGCTGCCCAGCGTAGACGCGAACACCTGGCGCCGCCGTTCGAAGTGCATCGCCGCTTCCGCCAGGCTCACGCCGCCATTACGCCGTAATTCCGCATCCACCGCCAGCAGCACCGCCAGGTTCTGGTCGATCGGAATGGAAAACGGGTCGATCCCGACCGGCGAAACCCACGTGGCCTCGTGCCGTTCTTCAGGAGCCAGCGCCACGTCGCGCTTCTTGGCCGCCGTGCCCGCCTGCGCGATTTCGAGCGCCAATGCCGCGGCGCGCTCCACCCCCGAGTTGCTCAAATCGTCCGTGGCCGCGAATCCCCAGCACCCAAACGCCAGCACGCGGATCCCGACCCCCGCCGATTCTGTGCTCCCCACGTGCCCGATCTTGCCGTTCTTGGTGGCGATTTCGCGATCGCGTGTCTCAATGGCGCGAACATCGGCATACGTTACGCCGTGCCGCGCCACCGCGTCCAAGGCCAGCAGAGCCAAGTCTTTCATCGCAATTCCTTTATCGGGTTTCCCGGCCCCTGGCCCCCGGCATCCAATCCCCGGCCCCCTTCTTCATCGCGGTGTGATCAGACCGCCCAGCTTGTCCGCCTCGCCCGAAGCCGTGCGCGGAAACCGGGTCGAATAGGCTTCCGGATATTTCAGCCCGCTGCCGGTGTTGTAAAGCACCATCCGGTCCGTGCTCTTAAGAAATCCCGAAGCCAGCAGACGGGCCGCTGCCGCCACGCACGCCGCGCCCTCGGGAGCCGCGTAAATGCCTTCATCGGAGGCCAGTTGGACCCCCGCCGACAGCATGTCCTCGTCGCTCACGGCAAGCGCCGTGCCGCCGCTGTCGCGCACCGCCTGCAGCACCAGAAAATCGCCCAGCGGCTTGGGCACGCGCAGCCCGGCCGCCAGGGTATGCGCGTTCTCATAGAACTTGCTGCGCTCCTGGTTCTCCTCAAACGCGAGCACCACCGGCTGGCAGCCTTCGGCCTGGACCGCAATCATCTTCGGCCGCCGGCTTCCGATCCACCCCAGCTTCTCCATCTCGTCGAAGGCCTTCCACATCCCGATCATGCCCACGCCGCCCCCCGTGGGATAGAAGATGGCGTCCGGCAATTCCCACCCCATCTGTTCCGCCACTTCGTACCCCATGGTCTTCTTGCCTTCGATGCGATAGGGCTCCTTGAGCGTGCTCACGTCGAACCAGCCTTCCCCCGGCCCGCGTTCCGCCACCATCTTGGCGCAATCGCTGATCAGCCCGTCCACCAGCGTCACGTGTGCCCCGTAAGCCTTGCACTCCAGGTAATTGGCCTGCGGAACGTCCCGCGGCATAAAGATGTGGGCCTCGATTCCCGCCGCCGCCGCGTACGCCGCCATGGCGCTCGCCGCATTCCCGGCCGAAGGAATCGCCACTTTTCTGATCCCCAGTTCCACGCACATCGATACCGCGCACGCCAGGCCCCGCGCCTTGAAAGACCCGGTAGGGTTGAGACCTTCGTCCTTCACCCAAAGCGCATCCGCGCCAATCCGCGCGCCCAGGCGTGCGGTGCGAACCAGGGGCGTCCAGCCCTCTCCCAGCGTGACAATGTTTTGGTCCGCCGGCGGCAGCACCGGAGCGTACCGCCACATGCTGGCCGGTCCGTTGGCCACATCCCGCCGCCTCCATCGATGGCGGATCGTGTCCAGATCGAACCGCACCAGCAGCGGCCCGCCACAACTGCAAAGGTTGGCCGCTTCCCCCGCCTCCCGCTTGGTCCCGCAAAGGCTGCACTCCAGATAAGTCGCTTTAGGCATTAAACAAGAAGTCTAGCATTTGGCACTACTTCGCCCATGCGGCTGAACCAAAACCTGAAAAAGTACCGCAGTGAACTTTGCGAAAAGTCCCATTACCACCGTGTTACCAGCACCCCTGTTAACCTTAGTCAACAACGTGGTCCAATCGGGTAATGAACTTCATTGACGCCTACGTGTTTGGCCTGTTAGCCATCGCCGACATCGCCCTCCTCGCGTACCTGCGGCATCGGCACCGCAGATCTGAGCGCGCACAGCGCATGATGCGCTGCCTCGAAGTCGGCATTCACCGCGAAACCAAGCCCGAATACAATCTCCGGCGCGCCAGCTAAGATTCAGCCGCCGATTGAGTACATAGGCCGCGGCGGAGCCACGAATTTGGCGGAGTTGATTTCGTGGCCTTCCCACTTGGCGCCAACATTGCGGCGGATCAGCGCCGCAATCTCCTGATCCGAAGCGCCGTTGCGCATCAGAGTCTTAACGTCGTCTTCCTCGATCGCAAACAGGCAGTAACGTAATTTGCCATCGGCGGTGAGGCGAATGCGGTTGCAGTTCAGGCAGAAGGGGCGGCTTACGGAGGCGATAAAACCCACGTGGCCCACGCCATCGGAAAAGGCGTATTCGGTGGCGGGGGCGCGCGGGTCGGGGTCTGCCACGGGCGTCAGCGGGGCGATCTCGCGAGACAGGGTTTCGATGATGTCGCCGGCCAGAAGAACCTTGGAGCGGTCCCAGAGATTCTGCGCATCGAGCGGCATAAACTCGATATATCGGACTTCAAAATCGTTCGCGCGCGCGTAGCGGGCCAGGGGAACGATATCGGGCTCCACCAGATTTTTCACCGCCACGGCGTTGAGCTTGATCTTCGAATAACCCAGCCGCTTGGCCAGGGCCAGGCCGGCGAGGACCTTGTCGAGATCGTCGCGGCGCGTGATATGCCGAAAGCGCTCGCGGTCCAGCGTATCGATGTGGACGTTGAGGCGGCGCAGGCCGGCTTCGTAGAGCGGCTCAGCCAGTTCAGGCAGCAGCACGCCGTTGGTGGTGAGCGCCATGTCCGCAATCCCTGGAATGGCTGCCAGGCGGCGGATCAGCACCGGCAAATCGCGGCGGACCAGGGGTTCTCCGCCGGTGATGCGGAGCTTGCGGATTCCCAAGCCGACGGCGATGCGAACGAAGCGCTCGATCTCTTCGAAATCCAGTATCTCGCTGCGGTCGACAAACTTCACGCCGGTTTCAGGCATGCAATAGAAGCAGCGGATGTTGCAGCGGTCCGTAACCGAGATCCGCAGGTTGTCGTGAAGGCGTCCGAAGGTATCGATAAGCGGCGCGGCTGGCATCTATTTGATGGCGAGCATGCGCTCGAGCGGAATCAGGGCGCGCCGGATCAAGTCGTCTGACAGTTCGACGCGCGGTGCCAGGTCCCGCAGGCAGTCGCGCAGCTTTTCCAGCGTGTTGAGTTTCATGTACGGGCACTCGCTGCAATTGCAGTTCTCGTTGGCCACGTAGTGGAATCGCTTTCCGGGCGACTGCCGTTGCAGTGAATAGTTGACGCCGCTTTCCGTCATCACGATGAATTCCGGGGCATCGCTCGCCGCGCACCAATCCACGATGGCCGAAGTGGAGCCGATGAAATCGGCCATAGCCAGCACCGATTCGGGGCACTCGGGATGGGCCACCACCTTGGCTTTGGGATATTCGGCCTTAGCTTCAGCCACGCGGCGCGCCGGGAAAGTGGCGTGGACAATGCAGGTGCCCTGCCAGATTTTCATGTTGGCGCGGCCGGTCTGCTTCCTGACATAATTGCCGAGGTTCGAGTCCGGCAGAAAGAGGACCGGCTTTTCAGCGGGGATGGAATTGACCACCTGGACGGCATTGCGCGAGGTGCAGAGGATGTCGCTCTCGGCCTTCACCTCGATGGAGGTGTTGATGTAGCTGACGATCACGTAGTCGGGATTGTTGAGGCGGAACTCGCGAATGGGTTCCACGGGGCAACTTTCCACCAGGCTGCAACTGGCTTCGCGATCAGGCACCACGACAGTGCGGTGGGGATTGAGGACCTTGGCCGTCTCGGCCATGAACCAGACGCCGCAGAAGGCGATTACGTCGCCCGAGAAATCGCGGGCCTTGCGGGCAAGTTCGAGGCTGTCGCCGATGACGTCCGCCAGTTCCTGGATCTCAGGCTCCTGGTAGTGATGGGCCAGCAGGATCGCCCTACGGTGCCTTTTCAGGTCTAGGATCTCGTCGGCGATGGTGGCGGTTGCAAGCATGGCGGAAATGTACCGACTCCTTTTTATTTTATCAGAGCACCGCGAAGTTTTATCAAACATGGCCAGTAGTCATAATGGAGGGAGTGCGCGTTGTCTTGATCTCTATGTATGAACTGGGGCGGCAGCCGTTCGGGCTGGCGTCTCCGGCGGCGTGGCTTCGCGCGGAAGCACACGAAGTGACCATGGCGGATGTTTCGCGCTCGCCCCTGCCGCGCGTGCCGGTGGAACAGGCTGAGTTGATCGCCTTTTTTCTGCCTATGCATACCGCCACGAAGCTGTTCTTACGGCTGGTGGAGCAGGTGAAGGTGGTCAATCCGCAGGCTCACTTATGCGCTTATGGGCTGTACGCGCCTCTGAATGAGAGAATATTGCGCGAAGTAGGAGTTGGGACGATACTGGGCGGGGAATTTGAGAGCGGCCTGGTGGAGTTGGCGCATAGGTTGAATACCGGCCAGGTTCCCGAAATGCCCCGGCTGATTTCGCTCGATCGCCAGCAGTTTCTGGTCCCCGACCGTACCGGCCTGCCGCCCCTGGGGGCCTATGCCCAGCTGGTGGTGGGGGGTGCCACGCGGCGCGTCGGATACACGGAGGCGTCGCGAGGCTGCAAACATCTTTGCCGGCATTGCCCGGTGGTGCCAGTGTATGGCGGCGTATTTCGCATCGTGCAAGCGGAGGTGGTGCTCGAAGATATCCGCCGCCAGGTGGCCGCTGGTGCGGAACACATCACCTTCGGAGATCCCGATTTCTTCAACGGTCCGGGTCATGCGGTGCCAATTGTAGAAGCGCTGCACCGCGAGTGGCCGCGGCTTTCTTACGATGTAACCGTCAAGGTGGAGCATCTGCTGAAGCACCGGAACTTGCTGCCGGTGCTGCGGGAAACCGGCTGCGCATTCGTGACCAGCGCGGTGGAATCGCTCGACGATGCGGTGCTCGAGCGTCTGGCCAAGGGGCATACGGCGGCGGACTTTCTTGAAGTGCTGGCTTTGATGCGCGCGGCGGAATTGCCCATGTCGCCCACGTTTATCCCGTTCACGCCCTGGACCACACTCGAGAGTTACCGCGAATTTCTGCGCGCGCTGGCGGAGTTGGGTCTGGCGGAACAAATGGCGCCTATCCAATCGGCGATCCGGCTGCTGATTCCGGAAGGGTCGCTGCTGTTGGAGTTGGCGGAAGTGCGGAGCATGATCGGGCAGTTCGATGCGCGCGCGCTGTACTATCCGTGGCGCAACGCGGACCCGGCGGTGGATGCGCTGTGCGGCGGCATCCAGGCGTTAATCAAGAAGGAAGAACAGCATCAAGCGGGCCGGGGCGAAATTCTCCGGAAGATCTGGAACCTGGCACAGGCGGGCGAGTTCCCCATTGACGATCCCATGCCGTCGCGGGCAACCATCCCCTATCTGACCGAGCCCTGGTATTGTTGAGCGGAGCCCACTGAAGAGCAGGTTGCTCTTGTGTAGATATCAGTAACTTACTGATACTAATATATATATTTATATTTTGATCGCAGTCTGTACACACTGCGATGAGGAACGCTCATACTTCTAGGTCTAACACTGTAAGGTGTCACCTTAATCGTGTTGCTGAAGCGCTTTGAGTGAGTTTCCGATAACTATGACTGTGGCTGGCAGTGGTGTTTACTAACGTGGCGGGAAATTGCTTTATAGGCTCCAAAGCAATCGTCCTGCGCAGACTTGGCAATGTTGAGCGCATTAGCAAATTCAGCGCGGGACGCACTCAGTACCTTCACCAACGTATCAACTGCCAATGCAAATGCCTCAGTGGACGCTCCGTATGCTTCAAGCAGATGTTCAGCCTCCCGGCACTTCATTTGCGTCCATTCGTGGCCAAGAGCCGTATCTCACCCGGCACACTCAAGAACAACGTCGCAGACAGAGAGCAAGGAAGAACGACTCAGCGCACACGCCACTTCCGGCCCAAGAGGAGGCTCAAACCAACTAATGCAAGACCAACGAGAGCTATCGTAACTGGTTCGGGAGTTGGCGCAGCGGCCGGGCTATGCTGCCCAGCTTGCATAACGGTCGCTCCCACAACTAGAGCAGATGGAGCCAAAGTCAGCAACCATAACTTCCGGATCATAAGCATTCGTTTTATATTCCGGCTCCTATCCAAGGTAACCGCAAGTTCTTTGCGGCTACCCTGAACAGGAGGCGTTCATTCCCCCGATTGTTTTTCTCAACGGTCGCTTCAGGCTTAGTTCGTTATCTCTCCAGAAGTCGATCTTGATTATATGTGAGGCTCAACATCTGGTTCAATCCTCTGAACTACCGATGTCCGACACAAACGAAAGCTTTTGTACTTATACTGTTCCAGAAAGATATTTGCCAAGACTAAGACGTTCGAAAGTACTATAGATCCTGGACCGTTGGGGTTAATGACCCAAGGTGCTGACTAGTTAGTCGGGATCGTAGCTGCGTCAGGCAGCCTAACGGCAGAGTGACAACGCGCCCCCAAACCGGCAGGACCGATTCACGTGTAGCTGAATAGAAAACAACCCGGCATTGGGACACACCTTCCCCGCCCCGCGATGCTTAGCAGCCGTGCTCATTCTTGTGCCACAGAAGCGCCTTCCGCGCCTTGTCGCATTCCGCGCGCGCCGCTTCAGACGTGGCGAGAGCTTTCTTGAATTCTTCACCTCTCAGCCCCTGGAGCTTACGTGCTGCCCTGGTCACAGACCGCGCCGCAGCGGCGTATTCCAGTGCCAACCGATTCTTTTCCCCGCAGACCACCTTCAATCTACTTTCACAATTGTATTAAATTATACAGCAAAAATAGGCAAAACAACCTAGTGGATTTGGCCCTCGGGACACGGTAATGTCAGCGTTTATTTTCTGTAAATTACTGATTACGAATTGCTTACTTATGATCTGGGTTGCCCTGGTGTGAACCTCCGAGCCATCCCCAAAGTCCAGTCTCTTGCCAATAGGCGAATAAAAAGCGAAACTAATGGTATGGCACTCGTTGGGATTGCCCGCCTGGCGGCCCAGAGCCCAGTCCTCGAAACCAAGCGGGCGGTTCAGTATTTCGAGATTCCGGCGCGGTCTATTTTGAACCGCACCAAACCCAATATGCCGTTTCAGTGGACCATCAACCCTTACCGCGGATGCGAGTTCGGGTGTAAGTATTGCTATGCGCGGTATGCGCATGTATTCATGGAAATGCGGCCGGAGGATTTCGAGGACCGCATCTATGCGAAATCCGCGGCGGCGCATTTGCTCCGGCAGGAGTTGAGCCGGGTTGACCCCAAGGACCATATCACGATGGGGTCGGCAACGGATCCATATCAGCCGGCGGAGCGCCGGTTTGGGAGGACGCGCGGGATTCTCGAAGTCTTCGCGCAACAACGCGGGCGGCATCTGGGGATAACCACCAAGAGCGACCTGGTGCTGCGGGATCTGGATCTGTTGCGGAAGATCGCGCAGGCCAACGTGCTGGGCGTGAACCTGACCATCACCACCCTCGATGAACGGCTGGCGCGGTTGCTGGAGCCCCGGGCCCCACGGCCTGACTTACGATTGGAGGCGGTGAGGAAGCTGCGGGCGGCCGGCATCTGCGTGTCCGTGTTTCCGAATCCAATCATGCCCGGGTTGACGGATTCGGAACGCAGCCTCGACCGGGTGGCGCGGGCGGCGAAGGATGCCGGGGCGTTGTCGTTTGGCGGAGGGCCGCTGTTCCTGGGCACCGCCGCGCAGGAGGTGTTCCTGCCGTTTTTGGATAAAGAGTTTCCGCAGCTTGCAGGACGCTACCGGGAGACGTTTTCGAAGGCGATGTACCTATCGAAGGCGTATAAGGACGCGCTCAGGGAACGGGTGCAGCGAATTCGAGACCGCCACGGCCTGGCTTCGGGAGTGATTGAGTATCGGCCGGAATTATGGGACGGACCAGAACAGGGAGAGTTGTTCAGCATGGAGTAATATCGGCAATTGATAAATGAAGACATCGAGGGTATCCAATGAAAGGCTTGCGAACGCAGACAACAGATCCGTTTCTACGAGCGGCTATTGAACAGGCTAAAGCGGGGCTGGCCGATCGCGGAGGGATTCCGATCGGCTCGGTCCTCGTGATCGATGGCCGAATCGCCGGGCAGGGGTACAACAAGAGGGTCCAGCAGCTCAGCCCCGTGCTGCATGCCGAGATGGACTGCCTTCAGAATGCCGGGAGACTGCCGGCTGCGGAGTACCGGCGCGCCACACTTTATTCCACGCTGTCTCCGTGCGATATGTGCAGCGGCGCAATTCTGCTATACAAAATTCCCCGAGTGATCGTGGGCGAGAATCGCACGTTCCGCGGCCCCGAAGAATACCTGCGATCGCGCGGCGTCCGGATTGAGGTAGTTGACGACCCTGAATGCTTCGGACTGATGCAAGAGTTCATCGGCAAAAATCCCTTGCTGTGGAACGAAGACATTGGCTCTTTGAACCAGCACTGAACCGGTGGAGGGGTAAGAGCGTTTGCCCGTGTGGCGCTGGTCTTTAGTAAGATAGGTGACGGAGCCAGATAATGTTCATTACCCGAAAGCATATTCACCGGCGGGCTCTTCTGCGCGGCCTTGGCGGGGCCATCGCCTTGCCGATGCTGGACGCCATGATGCCGGCTTTCGCGGGCTCCACAGGGGTCAAACAGGCGCGCCGCCTGGCCATTGTTTACGTTCCCAACGGGATCGTGATGGACGAGTGGACGCCCACGGCGGCAGGCACGGATTTCGCCTTCAAGCGAATCCTGAAACCGCTGGAGCCTTTCCGCGACGACATCGTGATGGTGTCGGGCATGGCGAACCTGGTGGCGATGAAATCTCCCGGCGGCGATCATGGCAAGGCGACAGGCAGCTTTCTTTCGGGCTGCCCGCCGAAGTTGACCTCGGGCGCCGACGTGCACGCAGGAACCACCTTCGACCAGGTGGTAGCGAAGCAATGGGAGGCCGAGACGCGGGTGGCATCGCTACAGCTAGGCTGCGAGGATACACGCCTGGTGGGCAACTGCGATACCGGCCTCAGCTGCGCCTATACGAACTGCATTTCATGGAAGAACCCGGACACTCCGATGGCCCCGGATGTAAACCCGCGTTCGGTCTTCGAACAGTTGTTCGGCAGCGTCGATCCAAGTCTTCCGCCGGAGACGCGGGCGCGCCGCGCTTTGTACCGCAAGAGCATCCTTGACCGGACGCGCGAGAGCACTCAGAAACTGGTCTCGGATCTGGGTGCGGCGGACCGCCGTAAGGTGGACGAATACCTGACCTCGGTTCGCGATCTCGAAAAGCGAACCGCCGAAGCCGGACAAGATGCGCTGGTTCCGCCGATCGACAAACCTTCGGGCATTCCGTTTCAGTTCTCCGACTATGTGAAACTGATGTTCGACCTGCAGACGATCGCTTTCCAGGCGGATCTGACCCGAGTCACCACGATGATGTTCGGGCGCGAAGGCAGCGTCCGGGCCTATCCCGAAATCGCGGTTCCGGACCCGCACCATCCGCTGACTCACCATCGCGGCCATCCCGACTTCATCGAGAAGGTTACCAAGATCAATTGCTTCCACGCTGAGTTATTCGCTTACTTTCTGCGCAAGCTCAAGGCCACGCCCGACGGAGACGGCACGCTGCTGGATCACTCGTCGATTCTTTACGGGTCCGCGCTGGCCGATGGCAACACACACCAAAAGACGAATCTGCCGCTCCTGGTCGCCGGCCGCGCAGGCCAACGCCGTGGCGGCCGGCATATCGTCAACTCCGGAAAGGAGCCGGTATCGAATCTGTTTCTGGCTCTGATGGACAGCGTCGGCGCGCCGATGGAATCCTTCGCGGACAGTACCAGCCGGTTACAACTCGGTTAGCACTGCGCCAGCCTACCTGTCGGGCGTCCGCAGCGCATAAACGAACAGCGAGTGCCCGGCGGCAATAGCAATGTACTGCTTGCCATCGATCTCATACGTCATGGGCGCCGCCGAGACTTCTCCGCCTGTATTGGACTTCCAAAGCACGCTGCCGTTGCGCGCATCGAAGGCGTAGAAATACCCTTCGCGGCCGCCTGCGAACAGAAGGTCGGATGCGGTGGTCAGCAGTCCGCCATCGGTCACATCGTGCATCTTGAAGATCCACTTCTTTTCGCCGGTTTTCGGGTCCAAGGCCATGATCTCGCCGTGACCCGTTTCCTCTGTCCAGGTATTCATCATGCCGCGTCGTATGCTGGGAATCGGCGAAAACGGCCTGCCGCCGGTGAACCGCTGGCCCTCCTTGTAATTGGCAGTCGCTTTCACAAACCTGGTGGAGTAGTCTTCCCAGGCCGGGATGTAAAAGAGCCCGGTGCGCGGACTGTAAGATGGTGGATACCAGTTAGTGCCGCCCTGAACGCCCGGGTAAGTCAGTTGACCTTCGGGCGTGGGAGTCATGCTGGGAGTTACAACTATAGGCCGACCCTTGTCATCCAGGCCCTTTGCCCAGTTCTGACGCACGAAAGGGGCGCCCCGAATAAACTTTCCCGTCTCCCGATCGAGTACGTAAAAGAAGCCGTTGCGGTTGGCCCACATGAGCAATTTGCGGGGAGTGCCGTTCCAATCCGTATTGACCAGAACCGGAACTTCGGTCGAGTCCCAATCGCCTCCGTCGTGCGGAGTGAATTGAAAATGCCAGCGGAGCTTGCCGGTGTCGGCGTCTAATGCAAGGGCGCAATCGGTGTACAAGTTGTCGCCCGGGCGACTTTCGGGATCCCAGTCGGGTCCGGGATTACCCGTTCCCCAGTAGATAAGGTTAAGGTCGGGATCGAAAGAGCCCGTCATCCAGGCGGAACCGCCTCCGTGCTGCCAGTCACCTTCACGCCAGGTTTCGTTACCGGGCTCTCCGGGTCCGGGGATGACATTGAATTTCCAGGCCAGCTTTCCAGTAGCAGCTTCGTAGGCCGCGATGAAGCCACGAATTCCATACTCGCCGCCGGAGGTGCCAACAATCACTTTATCTTTGACGATGAGGGGCGCGTGCGTAATCCCATAGCCGGTCTTGTAATCCTGCACTGCGACGTTCCAGATGGGACGGCCGCTTCGGGCGTCCAGAGCAACCAGGCGCGAATCCAGGGTACCTACGAACAAGGTGTGGCCCAGCATGGCAACACCGCGATTCACCTGGCCGCAGCAGATGAGGACGCCGGACGGCGTAGGGTGCTGGTAAATCCAGAACACGTGTCCCGTCTTAGGGTCTAGCGCAATCACGTCGCTGGGCGCCTGCGTCAGATACATGACGCCATCCACGACCAGAGGCGTGGCTTCGAACTTTTGAACGGAGTTTGCCTGGAACACCCATTGTAGTTCGAGATCCTTGACGTTGGCAGGGGTAATCTGATTCAGCAGACTATGACGCTGGCCCGAGTAAGTTCCCGAGTAAGTCAACCAGTTCTGGGGTTCCTTCTGCGCCAGGAGCAGGCGATCGAAAGTAACACCAGCGGTAACCTGGGCCGGCAGACATCCCACCGTCAGAAGAAATGACAGGATCACACGAGTCATCTGACACCGCCGTTCAGGGAGACCAGGTAGGCCACGACGTCGGAAAGCTCCGCGGGAGTGAACTTGTCCTTGTAAGAAGGCATCTGAGTTTCTTTCTGAACTGTATATTCGCGCAGGCCGGCCTTCGAAATGGATCGTAGCCGCTCATTGCTATCGATGATCTGCACTGTCTCCGTATCTTCGTTCAGACGGCGGCCGGTAATCGTCTCTCCGTTGCTGGTCACCGCCCGAATGTACCGGTTTTTCTGTTGTACGGCAGTTTTCGGATCGATCAGAACATTCTGCAGGAAAGCCGGATTCCGAATCAGACCCTCTTCACTCAGGTCGGGAGCGAGGTGTGAGCCTTTGCCGTTAATCTGGTGGCAATTGAGGCAGGCGCCTTTGCCTTCCGCCAGCACTTGCCCGCGATGCGGATCACCCAGCCGGATCAGGCCCGCTTGTGAGTTTTTCAAGGACCGGATATAGGCCACCACCGCCTGCAGTTCCTGCGGTGCAAGCCGATTGGGCGGCATGGCAGTCCCGGGTATACCGTTGAGAATCACCTTGGCCAGATCGTCATCCGAGGAGACGCGACGGAAAAAGCCCCGGCGGAGATCCACACCGGCGACCAGATCGCCGTTCGGCCCGTGGCAGACGAAGCAGTTCGCATTGTAGACCCTGGCGCCGTTCTCCAGGTCGGCAGGGCTCAGGTTGTGCTGCTGGGCGGGCAGCGGTCCGGCCAGAGCCAATGAGATCCAGAGACTCAGAGATAGCCACTTCTTGTTCGCTATCGGAATCATGCAGCCTTTCGCGGAAAAGGGCATATAAGCAGGATTTCCATTTTACCTGAATTCCTGCCCAATCCCGCTCGAAATCGGTTTAGCTCTGTGTAACAATACCTCTACGCAACTTTTCGAGAGAGGTACAACTATGCTCCGCCGTTTATCGGTCTTGGCGTTGTTCATGGCGGCACCCATGGCAACCCAGTCTCCTTCGCGTCCCGAATTCAAGCCGGCGCCTGAAGTGCCGGCAATGCCCAAAGCCCTGATGAAACTCCCCAGGACCCCGATCACTCGAGCCAAGTTTCCGGTGATCGATTTCCACCTCCACGGAAGGTCGCTCAGTACCGCGGATGACTACCGAAAGATGATCGCCCTAATGGATAAGACCGGTCTGGCCGTGATCTGCAACATGGACGGCGGATTCGGCAAGGCGTTCGACCAGAATATGAAGGTTGGAGAGCCCTACCGGGACCGCGTCATTCAGTTCGCCAGATTGAACTGGGAAGGGATCAACCAGCCGGGCTGGTCCGAAAAGACTGCTGCCGAGCTGGAACGCTGTTTTCGCGCGGGGGCGCAAGGGCTGAAAATAGCCAAAGAACTCGGGCTTGTATACAAGAACCCCGATGGGAGCTACATCCAGGCCGACGACCCGCGGCTCGACGCGACCTGGGAAATGTGCGCCAAGTATAACAAGCCCGTCATGATTCACCTCAGCGACTCCTACGGCCGTTTTCTCCCCATCGGCCCCGAGAATGAGCGTTATGAAGCCGGCCTGTGGCGTAGCAGCCCGGAGGGGAATTACTACCACACCGGCCATCCGACACCCGACGTCATTGAGAAGGCGCGCGAGAATATGCACACCAAACACCCCAATACGCGCTTCGTCAACGCCCACTTTGCGATGCTGTATTACGACATGGATAAGGTCGCCGCGCTGCTGGATAAGTACCCCAACGCCGACATTGAGCTCTCAGCGACCGTTCAGGACCTGGGCCGCGCGCCCCTGATGATCCGCAAGTTTTTCCTGAAATATCAGGACCGCATTCTGTTCGGTTCGGACGGCAATCCCAGCCGGGGGATTGAAGAGTTCTGGGAGTCTCATTGGAGGTTCCTTGAGACCTTTGACGAACACTTCGATCACCCGGCGCAGATACGCTCGGCGACCGGCGCTCCATTGCATGGCCGATGGAGAATCTCCGGTATCGGCCTGCCCGACGACGTGCTGCGCAAGGTCTACTACGCCAACGCCCTGCGATACCTGCCGGGCATCCGCGCTTCATTTGAGAAGCAGCTTGCCGCTTCTCAGAAGTAAAACTTAGCCGCAATCTGCAGACTGCGGGCACCGGTGGCGGTGGTGATCTGTCCGAAGGAAGTGCCGCCGAAGCTTGCGTTGGGAGCACCCCAGTGCGGACTGTTCGTCACCCCGTAGGCCTCCAACCGCAGTTGCAGATATTTCCTTTCGGTGATGTTGAAATTCTTCGAAAGTGTCGCGTCCTCATTCAACAGCCCCGGATTTCGAAGGGAGGGCATGGTCCGCGGCGTGGACCCTAGCAGATCCGGCCCGACGTTTTGGAATGCATTCACATTGAAGTAGTTGTTCAGCTTGCTTTCCACCGAACCCGGCATGCTTGCGTCCCCGACCCAATTGGGACGCTGTTGCGCGCCGTTCCAAAGGTTGCTGGTGGCCTGTGTGATTACGACCGGCGTGCCGGATTGGGCGGTAATCACCGAGCTCAACTCCCAGCCGCCGATGGCGCCGTCGAGGAGCCGGTTCATACCTTTTCCAATCGCCCGGTTCCGGCCAATCGGGATCTGGTAGTTGAAGCTGACCACCAACCGCTGCGGTATGTCAAAAACCGAGAGCGCACGCTCATTGCGAAGATTAAAAATGTCCTGCACGCTGGAACCGCCCGCGATGAAGTCCACATCGGAGCCGGACTCGTCGGAATCGCTAATCATCTTGGAGATGGTGTAGTGCGCCAGCAGGCTCAGGCCGCGGGAGAAGCGCTTCTCATATTTGATGGTGAACGCATGATACATCGAGTTGGCGATATTACGCGACGCTCTGTAGCCGCCTACGCTGGTGTACTCGGGGTAGGGCTTGAGCAACTGGCTCAATGCCACTGTAGGCAGGCTCAGCGTCGATAACGGGTTCGTGATCTTGCCGTAGAACGGATTGGGCACCAGCGAGCTGAGCGCTGTTCTGCCGATGCTCCAATACTGGGGGTAAAGGACATTGAGGGCCGACACAATATCCCCCGTGCCGAAGTACAGGTGCGTGCCCTTGGTACCAACGTAGGAGAGTTCGAGCACTCCGTGACCCGGCACTTCGCGCTGTACCGAGAAGTTCCACATCTGATACTGCGGGTTGTTGTCCACCGGTTCCGGCGTGCCGGCGCCGATACCCAGAAACGCCGCCGCGTTGCGGCCCGGAGGATACTGCAGTCCGGTGGGAAACGGGTTGGCGAATGTGGCGTACGGCGTAATGTTTGAATCGCGGCTCCACTGGATGGAAGTGTCCGTGAATCCGAAGGCCGTACCCACCTCTCCCTTGATGACGTGACGGGAGACGACATAGAAGATTCCGTAGCCGCCGCGAATGGCTGTCTTATTGTCCAGGGCATACGCGAACCCGACGCGGGGCTGGAAGTTGTTATAGTCGCCGTTGTAGATGTTGCGGTCGCTCGAGTCTGCGAACTTCATCAAGCCCATCAGATTGCCGCACGCCGGGCATGTGGCGGTTGCGGTAACGCCCGTGATGGGAGCAGCCGCACTGAGGTCAAGCCAGTTCAGGCGGTTGTACCGGTCTGTCCGCGGAATATCGAAATCATAGCGGAGGCCCAGGTTGATGGTCAGCTTCCGGCTGATTCTCCAGTCGTCATTGATGTACGTTCCGAAATACCCGGCGGACTGAGCCGTCGGATAGTCGATCGAAAGGGCTCCGCTGCTACCCCAGCCGATCAGCGCCGACGCCAGACCGTCGCCCTGATTCGAATTGGCAACCAGCGGGTTCTGCGCGGTCTGATTGCGGCTGAAAGTGAAGCCGCCGCCCGGCAGATTTGGCTGGAAGTAGTTCTCGTGCAGAAGGCGGTACTCAGCCCCGGTCTTGATGGTATGAGGGCCGTGGATCTTGGTGACCGAGCCCGTATACTGATAAACGTCCTCGTAGCGGTGGATGATGGCATAGCCGCCCACGCCCATCGACCGGTATTGCGCCGAATACAGCGGGAACACCGAAACACCCGCGGCGTGAATCTGAGCGGGAAGTCCCAATGTGGTCGCATCAAAACCCGTGCTGTATGGATCCCGAACGGATTTTACTCGAAGGACGCCGGCACGCAGGTTGATCACCGTGGTCGGGCTCTGCGTCCGCGTGTAGTCGATGATGAAATTCTGCGAGCGGCTGATCCCAGGGTTACCATTGAACGAGATGTTGTTGACCAGATTGGCAATTCCATTCCATCCCCAGTCCACGCTGTAGCGCACGGTAAAGCGCTGCCTGGATGAGATATTGTGGTCGATCTTGGCGTCGATTTTGTTGTCGGCGCTGGGCGTGCTGCCCTGACCAAACCAATTGTTTACGCGCGTATATTGGTTGCCCGCGGTAGTGGGCGCCGGAAAATACGAATCGAATTTCTGCGCGATCGGGTTCAGCATCGACTGCGGAATGATGTTCCCGGGGAACGGGTTCCGGAGGGTTACGCCATTGGTCACGACGGTGTCATACGGGTTGTAAATAGGAACCAGGGCACCGCTGGCCAGGCGCGTGTCCGAAAAGTCGCCCGCCAGTTGCTGTGCCGTGGGCACGCTGGCCGTGCTGGTGGTGGCGGAAACCTGTTTATACCGGTCGAAGTCCACGAAGAAGAATGTCCGGTCCTTCCCGTTATAGAGCTTTCCAAGGTTCACCGGGCCGCCCAAAGTCCCGCCATAGTTATTGCGGGTGGAGTCGGCCAACTGCTGCCCGTTCTTGTTGGAGAACCAGTTGTTGGCGTTGAGCGCATTGTCCCGGCGGAAGTAGTAACCCACTCCGTGGAACTGGTTGGTGCCGCTCTTTGAAACCATGTTAATGATGGTCCCGCCGGAGTTGCCATACTCCGCGCTGAAAAAGTTGGTCTGGACCTTAAATTCCTCGATCGTGTCCACGGTTGGCTGGAACTTCACGTCGGTGATGCCGCCGTTCTGCTCAATTCCCGTGAGGACGCCGCCATCCATCAGCACGTCCGAGGCGTTGTTCCGGACTCCGCTGGAGATAAAAGCGACGCCGCCGGTACCGCCGGTGATCCCAGGAGTCAGCGCTTCCAGAGAAAGCGGCGAGCGGGACTGAATCGGCATGGACATGATCACGCGGTTTTCCATAACTTGTCCCAGGGCTGACGAGGTGGTATTGAGGAGCGGCGCGGAACTCTGTACTTCGACCGTAGTGGTCACCTCACCTACCGATAGCTCAACGTTGACCGTCGCCTGTTGCTGCACCTCCAATGCGAAGGCGGGTTGTTCCATCCTACGGAATCCCGGTGCTTCTACGCTCAGCACATATCGGGCCGCCGGCAGCGTCGGAAACATATACCGGCCTGCGGAATCGGCCACAGTCGGGTATGCCACGTTGCGGTCGGCGTCAGTGACGGTGACCTTGGCATTAGGCACGGCCGCCTTGGTGGTGTCAGTGACGGTGCCACGAATCGACCCGGTAGGAGACTGAGCCCAGGACAGAACTGTAAACAGACTAAAACAGAGCAGTGATCTTAGCACGGTTATTGCACCCCTCAAAACGAAGTCTTTAGAAACCCGGTTACGGTACAATATGTGCCATTCAGCTCTCTTAGTCAAGCGCTATTCTCAAATCGTAATGTTTCCGTCATGTATTTTTGGGGCGGGGCCCGGCGAGCTGTCACTTCCGACAGACTCAATTGAGCGGGCCCGCCGGACAGTTAAACCGGTGCAAAGCGGCGTTCCTGGTTTCCACGGCTTGGGCGTCGCGTGCGGTTTGAAGGTCCACCCGTATGGCTTCCGCTGCCGCCGCGCAGAAATGCCGGCGAACGATGTCGCACGCGGGATTCAGAGCCCCCCTGCCGCCCAAAACGGCGCAGCCATCCCGGTCCAGACCGCTTCTGTAAAGACCTAACAATTCATCTCCCAAGCTGGAATCCGCGCTGAGAATTACGCCTTCCACCAATTTGACAGCCGCTTCATCGGCGCGGCCGGCGGCCACCAGGACGTCGGCAATCTGCCGGTACGACTCGGATTTCAGAGGGTCCAGTTGAAGCGCATACGTCGCCGCTTCGAGCGCCTTTCGCGTATCGGCCAGCCTCAAGTAACTGGTGGATAGCACCCGATACAAGCCGGAGGAGGCGCCTCCTTGGCGAGAGCTTTTGGTGATCGAAACACACTTCAGCAGAATTTGAAGCGATCGCCGGTAGGCGCGCTCACTCTCCGGCGTACCGCGCAGCAGGTCGCCTTTCAGGAGATAGCACTCCCCGGCCCATTGATACGGGGCTGCGTAGTTGAGCGAATCCGGCAGGGTGTCGAGGATCGTTATACTCTGATCCGCCTCCCCGATTGCGCCGTCCAAACGGGAATGGCCGGGGTCGGATTCGTACAACGCCTGTGACAGCAGGTAGTGGGTCTTGAAGCTGTTCGGACTGGTCCGGATGGCGGAACTGGCCATTGTCAAATCGTCGCGCCAATCCAGATTTCGCGCCCAGGTCCGAATCGAAAATCCGGCCGCCATCAAGCACAAGACGATGGGAGCAGCCCAAGCCACACGGACGCTGCGGCCGGCGCCGTATAACGCCAATACCAGGCAGGCGATCAGGCCCACCGAGGGGAGGTAGAGGAACCGTTCGGCCATGATCGTGCCAATCGGAAACAGCAGGTTTGCAGGTCGGCAGAAAGGCCACGAATGCGAAACCGGCGAAAAAGAAAGACGTGCGGTTGCGCCGGAACAGAAATATCGCGCCGACCATTGCGGCAGCCACTATCAGCCACGCCAGCCAGTCCTCCACACTGCCGCGAGCAAGTCTGATTTCCGAGTACGAATAATCGCACGAGAGTTTTTGGGGCCATACCGCCAGCCAGAGATATCGAGGCAAGATCTTGACGGCCGTAAGCCGCGCCGTCCAAAATCCTGCTCCCGTCAGTGGGTTGTCCCAGAAAGGGAACTCCACCGCGCCCGCTCCGGCCAGCACGGCTGCCCGCAGGCGCCATATAGCCAGCAAGGGTAGCAATATGGCCAACCATTCCGGGACCGGCAGGCGCTGGCGTCCTCTCCACCACGTTAGTTCATAAAGCAGCACTACGCCGAAAAGCATCGCTGCACTCTCTTTGGAAAGCACTCCGACGATGGTAACGGCGGACAGCGCGAGGAGCCAGCCGGCCCGGCTACCCGGCGTGGGGGCTTCACGGCTTTTCAGGTAAATCAGTGACCCGCTCAGCACCGCCATCGCGGCCAACAGGTCCGGTCGACCGGCGATGTTAGTCACCGCTTCGGTTGAAACCGGGTGCAGAGCCCACAAGGCGGCAACAAAAACCGCAGGCCAGAATTGCCGGATCAGCCGGCGAGCCACGGCATAGCACAGCAGCACGTTTCCAAGATGCAGCGTCAGGTTGATTAAATGATATCCGGCAGGCCGGTCAGCGTTTCCAAGGACCGCGTAGTTGAACAGGTAAGACAGCGTGGCAACAGGACGGTACAGGCCGCTCTCACCGTATGGCCACCAATAAGTATGCTGGAAAATCAAAGCCAGGTTACGGGTGGCAGCCTCGCGGATTCGCTCGTCGCGCAATAGCAGCGTTTTGTTGTCAAGAGCGAAGCCGGATTGGAAAGAATTGGAATAAGCCAGCGCCGTCACACCGCACAACGCCAGGGCGGCAAGAGTAACACGCCAGCGTGTTTTCAGACCGGGACTTGAGTTGGAGTGTAGCGCTGCACCATCGGGGGTAGAGTCACTGGGTGCGAAACGCCGGGCCTTTCGGGCCTTCATAGATTCCCCAGACTAGCAGAATCCGGAAGCCTTTCGATGCTTTTCCCGTTTACGAAACCAAGCTGAAAATCTCTTATACGTTGGCGCTTCCTTGGCGTTCGACGCACAAAAGAACGAGGTGACAGTTGCGATTCTCAAGCATGATCACGGCGGTGGATGCGCACGCCGGCGGCGAGCCTGGGCGCGTAATTACAGGCGGCGTGCTGGACGTTCCGGGCCAAACGATGTTCCACAAAATGGAATACCTGCGCGCCAGCGCCGACCACCTTCGCCTCCGCATGCTGCGCGAGCCAAGGGGTTATCCGGCGGCCAACTGCAACTTGATTCTGCCTTCGAACCATCCCGAAGCGGATGCCGGTTTCGTGATCATGGAGCAGGTGGAATATCCGCCTATGTCGGGCAGCAACACCATATGCGTGGTGACGGTGCTGATCGAAACCGGCATGCTGCCAGCCATGGAACCGGTGACCCGCCTCAAGCTCGAAACACCGGCGGGGTTGATCGCGGTGGAAGCGGAGGTGCGGAACGGCAAAGTGAAGCAAGTGACTTTCCGCAATGTTCCGGCATTCGCCGTCCATCTGGACGCCAACGTGGAGGTGCGCGGTCTGGGCACGGTGAAGGTAGACGTGGCGTATGGCGGCATGTTTTACGTGATTGCCGAGGCCGGGCCGCTGGGCTTCCGTCTGATGCCGGATGAAGCACGGGAGATTGTGAAGGTGGCGGAGATGATTAAAGCCGCAACTCGCGAACAACTGCCCGTGGTCCATCCGGAAAACCCGGAGATCGCCGGCGTTTCGATCGCGCAGATCTCGGGGCCCTCGCCTTCTGGAGCCGATCGCAAGAACACGGTGGTGGTGTCCACGGGGACGCTCGACTGGTCGCGGCCGGAATCATGGACAGGGGTGCTGGACCGGTCGCCATGCGGCACCGGAACCTGCGCCAAGATGGCGGCGCTGCACGCCAGGGGGCAACTCGGATTGAACCAGGATTTCGTACACGAAGGAATTCTGGGAACCACCTTCACCGGGCGCCTGGTCGAAGAGACGCGCGTCGGGCCGTACCGCGCAGTGGTGCCCACGCTCTCGGGGCAGGCCTGGATCACGGGGTTCGCCCAATACGTGGTGGACCCGGAGGACCCGTTTCCCAATGGCTTCACGGTGGGCGATATCTGGGGACTAACTGGAGACTAACTGACCGGGCGAACTGACCAGGCGAACTGAGAAGATTAACTAATGATCGAAACTGGATTGCGAGATAAAGTGGTCATCGTCACCGGTGCGGCGGCGGGGATCGGCAAGGCTACGGCGCGGCGCTTCTTACAGGAAGGGTGCCGCGTGGCTTCCTGGGATATCGCTTCGTGGGACGGGAAGGACGGCGAAAGCGCGGATGCTGAGTGTTTCCAGAAAGTGGATGTCACCAACGCGGCGGCAGTGGAGGCGGCCGTGGAGGAAGTGGTCCGGCGCTGGGGCGGCGTTGACGTGCTGGTGAACAATGCGGGGATATTGCGCGACGGGCAACTGGTGAAAGTCAAGGACGGCGTACTGGCGGGCTCGATGAGCGACGATCAGTTCGATTCCGTGGTCGCGGTCAACCTGAAGGGCGTGTTCGTCTGCACGCGCGCGGTGGCGCCGCGTATGATCCACGGCGGCGGCGGGGTGATCCTGAATGCGTCGAGCGTGGTGGGGCTCTACGGTAATTTCGGGCAAACCAATTACGTGGCCACCAAGGCCGGCGTAATCGGGATGACCAGGGTTTGGGCGCGGGAACTGGGCAAGTACAACATCCGCGTGAATGCCGTGGCGCCGGGCTTCATCGCTACTGAAATGGTGAAATCGATACCGGAGAAAATCCAGCAAACCATGGTGGCGCGCACGCCGATCGGGCGCATGGGGCAGCCGGAAGACATCGCCAACGCCTATCTGTGGCTGGCGTCGGACGGGGCATCGTTCGTGACCGGAACCGTCCTCAGCGTGGATGGCGGGGTGGTTACGGGAACCTGACCAAAACTGCGAAAATAGTATTGTGAAGCCAATCTATATCGCGACGTTTCACCAATCGCGGTTCGGCAAGCTGATGGGCATGACCGTGCCCCAGATTCTGGACGCTGCGATTCAGGGGGCCTGCCGCCAGGTGCGCGCTCCGGCATCGGCACTGGACGTGGGCAGCGTGGGCGCCGCCTGCAACTTTTCGCTGAACGAGCAGGGACTGTTGGCAGGCCTGATGGCCGGAACACCGGGCCTCGAGGGTAAGCCGATTGAGGCCGTGGAAAACGCTTGCGCCTCCGGCGGACAGGCGGTGCTCTCGGTAATTCAGAAGCTGCAGCTTGGCATGGGCGAGACCGGAATCGCCGTGGGTTACGAAAAAATGCGCGATGCCGCGGGCAAGATGGATGGCAAACTGATCGGCAAAGTGCTCGGATACTTTACACATCCGGACGAGCGCGAAGGCAAGGTGTTCGTGTTCCCTCATATCTTCGCCGAGGTGATGCAGGCGTACATGAATGAACACGGAGTCACCGAAAAGGATCTGGCAGCGATACCGGTGCAGGAATACGCTAACGCGAAGTACAATCCGTGCGCGCAGATGAACCAGGTGCAGATCACGCTTGCAGCAGGCGCTGAAGATCGAAGGACTCAACCGCTATGTGGTGGAAGGGCTGCCGCTCAAAACCTACGACTGCTCGCAGATCACGGATGGCTACGCCTCCCTGATCCTGGCCACTGAAGAAGGCTTGGCCAAACTGGGCGTGCCGAAAAACGAATGCGTGCAGATTGCCGGATGGGGGCAGGCCACAGACCCGATCCGCAAGGCGGGGCGCGACGTGCTGCGGCCGGCGGGGGCTTACCGGGCAATGCAAACCGCCTACCAGATGGCCGGCGCCGCGCCCGCCGACGTCAACGTGGCCGAAGTGCATGACTGCTTCAGCGTGATGGGGGCGATCGGTACCGAGGTTATCGGCAAGGCCGAGGCGGGCAAGGGCGCGCAGTATTGGGTAGACGGAAAAGCCGCGCCGGACGGCGAGTGCGGAATCAACACCTCCGGTGGGCTGATCGCAAAGGGGCACCCCATCGGGGCGACGGGGATCGCCATGATCGGCTGGTCGGCCTTGCAGTTGATGGGGAAGGCGCCAGTGGAAGTACAGGTAAGAGAGCCCAGGCTGGCCGCGACATTTAATATCGGCGGCCCGATCTGCGCCAGCGTGTGTACCGTGCTGCGCGTGTGACATGAGTGACGCTTCGATCACGATGGCAACATTTTTGTTGTGGAGTGGGTGGAAGTAGGGCGCGTAACCAAACTGCGCCGGGTCTGGTAGCGCCGGCGATCTTGTCGCCGGTGAACTTAATCGCCAGCCCTACCAAACACCCCATTCACACAACGCCTCGGTATAAGCCGCTGACCCATCGCGCAGCCAGGCATCCAGTTGCGCCGGTTCCTTCAATTGCTGGCCGCGCGCTCTCGGCACGGCCACAAAGCGGCATTTCAAACCGGGCAGCGCGGTCATATCGCCCCACAGCTTTTCGAACTGCGCCACCGGGAAAACATCTTCCTGGCCTTTGCCCCACCGCTTCTTCACATCTTTCAGCGTGATGTAGCTGGGCATGCGGGCGGCCACCGCGCGTACCGATTGGTTGAGCTTCTCGGCGTCGGTGAGGTCCTCGCGGCCAAGATCGAAGGCTGCCAGCAACTGATCGATGTCGATCCAGTAGGTAGCGCTGTTGTAGAAAGACAGGCGCGATTCCACTTCGTCGCTCGGCAGCGCCAGGCCTTCCACCAGACGGGCGCGGCCGTCGATGCGGGCCAGTCCGCCGCCGCGGTCTTCCAGATGGCGCGCGATCATCTCGGTAGTGAGCGCAGCGCCTTCCTCGATGTGATAACCCAGGAGCGCGGCATCCACATCGACGCCGGCGGTATCGATATTGTGCACCAGCAGGTACTTCAACCGCGGCCGATCTTCCAGCAATCGCAGCAGCACGCCGTTGCGGAGCAGGTTCGGCACTTCATACCAGTGGCCCACGGGGTGCAAGCACTGCATGGGTAGATTGCCGGTGTAATTTTCCCCTTCACCCATCTGCCGCGCCCACTGGATCAGCGTGGCATGGAGACTTTCGCGAACCTTCTGGGCTTGATCGTCCAGCAACTGCTGCGGCATTTCTTCCCAGGCGAAACGCAGATCGCGCTCCATGGGCACCATGCGCAGGCCGATGACGCGGCCGGGCGACAACAGCAGCGGCCCGGGATAGCCGTAGTGATTGACCGCCGCCAGATGCCGCTCAATCGCGTCATGCGTCAGGTAGCTGGTGGTGATGACGTGAGGCAGCAGTTGCCCGCAGGCGCGGCTCACCCGCCGGCTCTTGGCCAGGTGAACTTCGATAAAGCTGCGGTGCCGGCCGCCGAGTTTGCAAAACGGATTGAGCGCCTTCACCACGCCCGCGCCGCTGGTCCAGCGGCTGCCCACGCCGCCGGCAAGCGATACCACCGCCACCATTCCGGCGGCCAGTGCGTCCATGCCGGTGCTGCGATAGTGGGCAGGCAGCGCCCCAACAGCATCGAAGAGATCTCCGGAGCCGGCGTCTTCGATTTCGCTGTTGGCGGGCAGGCGGTTTTGCGCCAGGCCGATGCGGCCATTGCGCAGGTCGGTCTGGATCTGCTCGTGCTGCACGCGATCGAAACCGTGGGCGTCCAGCAGCCCTTCCAGAGTGTGGCCCCGGTCGGTTCTAGTCTCCTCGCCGCGCGGCAGCAGGTGGTCGAACAAGCTGTGCACCATGCCGGAGAATGCGGCCACGCTCCGGCAGGCGGCCGTGAAGCGGTCAAGTTCGGCGCGCCGCACGGGGGAAAGCAGGCGCGACTCCATGCGCAGCAGCGGAGGCACGGCGATGGTGTAGTAATCGGCGGGCATCAGGGCCGAATCGCCGCGCAGCAAAACCGACTGGGTGCCGCGTTCATTGATCGCGAAATTATAAACCACCGGCTCCATAGCGAAGGGCACGGCGTGCTCCATCTGCCGCTTGGTTTCGCTCATGATGGTTTGCATGCGCTCCGCGGCCGCCGGCTTGCGCCTGGGGTCGAAGAGAAAACCCATGCCGCCGCCCGACATGCCGCCCAGCATCCAGAAACCCCAGAAGTCATCGCCGAATTCAGCACGCGCGCGGCGGATCAGAGTATCGGTGTAAAGGTTGCCGGCCCAGGGAATAATGGTCTGGATGGGGCCATCGAAATTCTTCTGGGTGCAGGCGCCGATGGCGCGCACATCGCCGTTCCTGAGGTGGCCGGCGATTTCGTCCAGGATGCCGATAGCCTGCTGGCGCCCGCGCCACTCAGTTTCCGAGCGGAGCAAATATTTCTCGGTCACCATCTCCAGAATCGGGCCCACATCCTGCGCCATGCCGCCGTGCACCAGCACCAGGCTCTCCTGAAGGCTTTGGCGCGTGGCATCGGGCACTTCGGTTGCGTTGAAAATCTTGTGGTCGGGCAGCAAGCGGCCGCGGCTGACGCCGAACTCGGGGTCGCCTTCCTGGGCGCCCACACCGTAGATCAGCTTGATGCCGGGCCAGACGCCGCCGGAATCCTGCCAGCCGCCGCCGGAGCCGCCAATCCACTCCCCCAGGATGGCGCGCGCAGCCACCAGCCGGCGGTCTTGCTCTTCCAGCCCGCCGGTGAGCGCGTGGATCTGACCGGTGGCGCGCATGCACACGGCAATCAAACAGGCCAGCAGGTTAGTCGACACCGCCAGGCGCGACCCTTTGGGAATATCGTTCACTCTGCTGACGATTTCAATGCCGTGGCTGCGGCTGCCGGTGAGCCGCGCCAGCACCTCGGACAACGGCTGCGTGGCGCCTTCCATTCCGGGCGGGACGATGCCGGACGCGATCACCGCGGCTTTCAACAGGCCCAGGTAGTCGCGCGCAAAATCGAAGACCTCGGCGATGGATGAAATCTCGGCGCTGGCTTTGAGATCCACACTCACCAGCCGGAGTACGGGTTGATCGATTACGCGGAAGTACGCCTCCACCGGCGGCTTTGGCTCAGTATCGGCGGCTCCCTGGACAGCCTCGCCGCGCACCGCCAGGTCGATCGAAATATTGAGGACCCGCGCCCCTTCCGGGAAATCCATTCCCAGGAAGAAGATGTCACTCCATCCGCTATGCGTGAGGTCCATGCGCACCGGCGTGGCCTCGTGAAGAATCGGAAACAGCGGTTCGGCGGGCTCCACGGCGAGCAGTTCGGGACGGATGCGCAGAGGATAATCGGCAGGGTGGCCGGTGCGGAACATCCATTGGTTGCCGCGCACCGAGCGGACACTGCGGCGCACCTGGTCGGCGAGGGTCTGGAAAGCCAGTCTGTGGTACCCGGTGGCGAGAGCGCTCGAGATGGCGGCGCTGGGGCCAGTGACCGCCTGGGCGGCCAGGAAGACATCGATGGCTTCGTCGAAACGGCGTTTCAAAAGGTTTCCGTAGCCGGCAAAGGGAATCGGCGCGCGCGTGTCGGTGCCGGGGCGCAGAGGGACGTGGAAGCGGTGAATTGCATAGAGGAAGAACAGCGCGCGGACGCGTTCGTAGAGGTTGTCGCTGGTGCGGCGGAAACAGTCGAGAGCCTCGCATTCCCGCAGCAGTTGGTCGAGTGAGAGGGGTTGGCACAGCGCGTCGAGCGAACGATTGCGCTCGGCCGCCTCCCCCGCCGTGATCACGGCGATGAGGCGGCTCACCGCCGGATTGCTATTCAATCGCCGCCTCCGTTGACCGCGGCCAGCTCGCGGTCGGCCAGCAGTTCCAGCAGTTGCGAGAGCACCTGGGCGCGGTCCTGTCCGCTTAGCGCCAGCGCCAGTTGGGCGCTGAGCATGCCGTAGCGCGCTCCCAGATCGTAGCGGCGGCCGTCCTCTTCGAGCGCCAGATATTGTTCGTGGCGCGCCAGTTCGGCCAGCGCCGCAGAGAGCGTGAGGGGAGTGTTGGCTGCCGCAATCATGCGGCTCAGAAGATCCATGACGGCCGGCGTGAGCACGTGAATACCAAAGAAGCAAAGATAGTAGCCGGCACGGATTCCAGGCACCATGAGGCGCTGCTCGGCTTCGGTAGGAGTGGGTTTCTCAATCACGGTGTCGACGCGATACATGCCCTGGCGGCCGGCCATGCGGCGCCCGGCTACGGCGCCAAACCGCGGCAACAGGCTTTCGCGCGTGGCTTGAACGCCGGAGACCGAGCACTCCTCGGCCTCGGCAAGTTCCACCAGGCGTTTGGCCGAAGGCTTGGAGCCGGCCGTGACGTACAGGTGGTCGCTCACCATATGGAGGAACGGCTGCCCGCCGGTGAACTCGCGCGCGCAATAAATTGCATGGCCATAGCCCAGGGGCTGCGCCTGCGGGATGAAACGGACGGATGCGGCGTATTTGCCCGCGGCCTGAGCGTAGCGCGATTCGTCGCCCGGCCAGACAATCACGCAGATCTCTTCGACCTGGGCCGCCAGGGCCTGCTCGATCAGGATCGAGAGGACCGTTTTCTCGCAGCCATCGCGGTCAATGAGGGTCTGTAACGGGAGGGCGCGCTGATTCTGGCCGGCAGCGGTGATCACCGCTTTTTGGATTCGCAAAGTGGCTCCTGTAAAAGGAGAGTGTAACGCGTGGAGCGGGGTTGCAACCGCGCCTGGTTGCCACGTGGGATACTGAGTGCGTGCCGACCGTTTTGCGGTCAGGTCCATACCGCATGTACTTCTACAGTCATGAGCCCAACGAACCGCCGCATGTGCATGTGGATCGTGATGATCAGTCGGCCAAATTCTGGCTGCAGCCCGTCGCATTGGCTCGCAACCTCGGCTTCAGCCCGATAGAGCTACGCCTTATACAGCGCACGCTCAAGGAAAATCAAAGCATCCTGCTGGAGAAATGGAATGCACGCTTCGGAAATTAAGCCGGGAGAGCGGGTGAAAGACGTTCGTTTTACAGAGGACACCATGGCGGTCGACCTTATAGACGGACGCACGATTATCGTGCCCTTGGTTTGGTACCCAAGACTACTGGACGCTGCCCCGGACCAGCGTCGGAACTGGCGAATTAGCGGCGCCGGTTACGGGATCCATTGGCCGGATGTGGATGAAGATCTGAGCACGGACGGGCTGTTGCGGGGCGCGCCCGCCGCGGCCGAGCCGGCACGGAGTCACTCGTAGCGGTCACGAAAGCAGCAACTCAAGATCCTCGCGCTTCAGATCCCGGATCAAACTATTGTCTTCTCCCAGAATCGCGTCCGCCAGTTCGCGCTTGGTCTTTTGCAGCTCCAGCACTTTCTCCTCCACCGTGTCGCGGGCTATCAGCCGGTAGGCAAATACCGGACGCGTTTGCCCGATACGGTGAGCGCGGTCCACGGCCTGCGCCTCCACCGCCGGGTTCCACCACGGGTCCAGCAGAAACACGTACTCCGCCGCCGTCAGGTTCAGTCCCAGCCCACCGGCCTTCAGGCTGATCAGAAACAGTCCGCATTCCGGATCGTTCTGGAATGCATCCACGCGCGCCTGGCGGTCCCGCGTGGAACCATCCAGATACGCGTATTTAATTCCGGCTCCGTCCAACCGCTTGCGCACAATCGCCAACAGGCTCGTGAACTGCGAGAACACCAGCGCCTTGTGCCCCTCCTCCTGCAGCTCGTTCAATTGGTCCATCAGCACTTCCAGCTTGGCGCTTGGCTCGTCCACCCGTTTGGCGTCCAGCAGACCCGGATGGCACGCCGCCTGCCGCAATCGCAGCAGCGCCTCCAGTACGTGCATCTTCGACCGTCCCATACCCTGCGATTGCACGCGCTGCAGCAGCGTGTCACGGTAATGTTTTTTCAGCTCGTCGTATTGCTTCCTCTGCGGGCCTTCCAGTTCGCAGAAAATCGTCTGTTCGGTCTTCGCAGGCAACTCGCGCGCCACCTGTTGCTTGGTTCGGCGCAGGATGAACGGGCGTAGAGCGTGCCCCAGCAATTGCCGCGCTTCCGGGCTCGGATTCCTGCCCAGCCCTCCCGCCATCTTCAGCACCTTGGCCTCGCCCAGCATCCCCGGGTTGAGGAATTCGAACAGGCTCCACAACTCGCCCAGATGGTTCTCCACCGGCGTGCCGCTCAGCACCATCCGATGCTTGCCGCGCAGCAGCCGTACGGCCTTTGCCGAAGCCGTGGACGCGTTCTTGATAGCCTGCGCTTCGTCCAATACCAAATAATCGAACTCCACCTCCGACAACTGGGTCACATCGCGGAGCATGGTGCCATAAGTGGTCAATATCAGGTCGTGTTCGCCGATCATGGCCGTGTCCCGCGCCAGGCCGGTGTGTTCCAGCACGCGCATCTGTGGTGTGAATTTAGCCGCCTCCGCCCGCCAGTTGAACATCAGCGATTTCGGAGCTACTACCAGCGAAGGGCCGCATCCCTCGGTCCGGCGCAGTTCCAGCACGGCCAGCACCTGCGCCGTCTTCCCCACCCCCATGTCGTCGGCCAGACAGCCGCCGAAACCGAACTCGCGCAGAAACTCCATCCAGCCCACGCCCTCACGCTGATAGTCGCGCAGGTGACCGCGGAAGCCCTCCGGCTGCGGCGCCGCCTTCACTCCATGGAATCTCTGCATGCGCTCGCGCACGCGGACAAACATTTCATCCACGCGGACCTCGGGTTGCGCCGCCAGCAGCGCGTCCAGCAAGCCCGCCTGATTGCGCCGGAAGCGCAGGTGGTCTTCTTCCTTCGCACCCAGGCCGGCCAGCGGCGCAAACCGCTCCATCCACTCCTCCGGCAGCAGCCCGAAGGTTCCGTCCCCTAGCGCCACCATTCCATCGCCGCGCCGCATGGCTGCCAACAACTCCGGCAGGCTCGCCTTCTGGTCGCCGTAATCCACTTCGCCGTGCAACTCGAACCAGTCGATTCCGGAGCGCACGTCCACCCGTGTTTCGCCCGCCTTGCGGAACGCCTTGCCCTCGGCTTCCACGTGCCAGCCGGCGTGTACCAGTTCCCGCACCACGCGCGGCAGCGACTTTGCCGTAAACCGCCACGGGCCCCGGAGTTCATTTTCCTGCCGCAGCCCCAGACTCTTAAGCGTCTCCCGCGCCGCCCCTTCCGCCTCCGCGTCGCGCAACAGGTAGGCGCGCTCCCCGGGAATCCAGACTCCGCGGCCGCCTGGCTTATCCTCGGTCCAGCCGCGTCCATAGTCCACCAGGAGCTGGGCCGAATAATGTTCCCCACCGTAGGCCGGGCTGCTTTGCCCCAGCCGCAGCCCCACCCGCGGCGCAACCCGCCGCTCCTCGAACTTCAGCGCCTCATCCAGCTCCATGGGAGGCAGTACTTTGGAATCCAGCAGCTTCTCCAGAACCAACTCGCGTTCCCGGTCTGGAAACGGAATCTGTTTCAAGCTTCTGAGTTGTACGATCCAGCTAAACGCGCCGCCATGATCCAGGCGCGCTACAGTTCCCCGCGCCACCACCAGACCGTACTCCAAAAGCAGCAGCGGCTCGCTCAACTCCATGCGCTCATCGCCGCGCCGCAGTGTGCCCACAATCTTCCACTGGTCGCGGTCGTCCTGCCGCACCTCGAGCCACAATTTCCAAGGCTCCCCTTCGTCCCATGTGACCGGCTGCAGGTTTGACCCCGCTTCCGTGCGGACCATCAGGCGTCCGGTTGCCGCCACTGTGGGAATCAATTTCATCGCCAGTATCAGGGGAAGCGCCTTCCGCGCCACCAGGGGAACGGTCGAAGAATATTGGTATCCCCAGGAATCGTGGCCGCCGAACATCGTGGCGATCACCTCCGCGTCCACCGGATCGGGCAGCAGGCTGACGTGGGAGGACGCAATTCGAAATTCCTTGGGAACGGCCCACTCGCCGTTTTTCTTCCGCGTCCGCGAAACCAGGTCCAGTACCAGTGCGCCGCCGGTCTTCGATGCGGTTATGTCGATCGCATAGAGAATCTCGAACTCCCTCGAAAAACTGGCCGGCGCCGTCCTTCGGCTTTCCAGTCCGCGCTGGATTGTTCCCAGATACTCCTGCCACGGCTGAATCTGCGGCGAAGGCGGTGGGCGCTGGTAGCGGGGACGCAGGTAGTCGTATTCGAAATCGCTATCGGGTTCCTCATCCTCATCCGGCTGGCGGAGGGACTCGTCCTCCATCTCCAGATATCTCGCATTCAGCGCCTCTCTCACCGCGCCTTGCCGGTCCGCCTCCATCACCGCCGCCCAGAGATGTTTGCACTGCGCGCAGTCCGCGAAGTAGGCACAGTCGCACGCGACCAATAGTTTGCCTTCCGCGTAAGTGAGGCGAACCTCATAGAGCTGGCCGCCCCTGACCTCCGCGAACAGAAAGTTGTCTCCCTTGTCGATGACGCGGACGGCGCGGCCATGGAAGAGATTCAGGCCCTTCAGCTGGATGCGTTTGTCGAATTGGAATGCCAGTCGGGTCGCCAGCGGCATCGGCTATACTACTTGCCCGCGCCCGCAATTTCCAGCAGCTCGATTTCAAAAATCAGCGTAGCGCCGCCCGGAATCGACGGCCGCCCTTGATCTCCGTAGGCCAGGTTCGAAGGACAAATCAGCATAGCTTTCCCACCGGTCTTCATCTTCTGAACACCCTCGGTCCAACAGGGAATCACACCGTTCAGGGCGAACTGCGCGGGCTCATTGCGCTTATATGAGCTGTCGAACTCGGTGCCGTCAACCAGCGTGCCGCGATAGTGGACCTTCACTGTATCGGTGGCTTTGGGAGATTCCCCGGTACCCGGCCGCACCTCCCGATAGATCAGTCCGGACTCTGTCTTGGCCGCCCCCGGCTCGGCCGCAGCCTTGGCCAGATAGGCGGCGGAAGCGGCCTTCTCCCGCTCCTTGACACGGGCGGCGCGCGCCGCGGCCAGGGGTTGAATCTTGGGCCCCCATTCGTTCAACTCTACGGCTGGTTTGTTGGCCGCGGCATCCGCCAGCGCCCTCCTGACAATTTCCACCTCGGCCGGCGACAAGTCTAATTGAGAAAGCTGCCGGTACACAGTAAGGCCTACCGCGTAGATGGCCTTTTCATCGTCGGTGGTCAGTGCCGGAGGCTTTGGAGCGGCCGCGGGTTTCGGCGCCGGTGGCTTAACCGTTGCAGCGGGCTTGGCCCCGGCCGCCGGCTTCGCTCCAACTTGTTGTGGGCTGGCGGCCGGAGCCTTGGCAGGCGGCGCCTGCGCGACCAGTAAAGCCGGAAAAAATATTAACAATCCACGCATTGCTTCAGGCTAACATCCTTCTCCCCGGCCCTGATGAATGCCGGCCCGAACCTTTAAGCGCGGTAAGTATCCGCTCGCCAATCCTTCACCGCCTTCTTGATGTCGTCGGCGGACAGATTCTCCTTCGCTGCCCGCATCGCCAGCGCCACGAACTCAGCGTCCGATGCGAACCGCAGCCCCACAATCTGCCGGACGGTGAGCGTCGGATCCAGCAGTTTCCCCGTCATCGCAAAATGGCGCAGGTTCTCCTCCGCCCGGATAGCGCGGTCCTGTGCCTTCAGCGGGAAGATGCGGACGAAGGAAAAAAGCATGATCATGCAAACGTTCAGCACCAGAATCAGCGAGGCGCTGTATAGCCGTACGTGATCTCCCCAGGACTCATACAGGTTGACGCAGGAACCGATCAGGGCCAGCACCAGTATTCCGAACAGCACGCCATGAAACAGAGGTACAAACTTTCTGTGATTGCCGTAATTCTGTATCGCCATATCCCATCCGCACTCCTTCCAAGCATAGTACTAGTTTCAGGGGTCGGAAATCCCTCTCCTACGATGGTTTGGCGCCGCTCGATGGCACGACGCGGGGGCCTTCAGCATCACGGGTCAAGACACCTTCGATCGTCTTCAGCCATTCGGTCTTCGAACCTTCGTCCAGCCGGGATGGCCGGTACTGTGTGGCATCCGCTCCCGAAAATGCGGAAGCCGCCGCTTCTCCGTCGTCCAGCACGGCGATGACTTTGAGATGCCGGTTAGAGCGGCACAGGGCCTCCGCAAGAACGCTTGCACTGGTTAAGGAATTGCCCACGATCAGTATGTCGATTGGAAGATTCAGCCGATAGGCCAGTTCGCTGGCGCTTTCGCAACTCTTGGCAGGAAGGGTCTGGTATCCCGATTTGGTCAGCAGTTGCCCGAGCCAGAAGACGAATCCTAGATCGCGATCCACGATGAGAACGGTTATTGTGCGCATTTTCGCAATCCGCGAACTTGTCCCTTTTAGCAACCTTTCAGCCAAAGTCGGGAAGGCATGTTTAGAAGGGTTTAGCGGCAAACCTCGGTACTGATCGAACCGTTAAATAGTCATATAGTACTAAAAAAAGTTATAGTACCCCACCTCAAAAATTCTCATTGACGCCCAACGCAAACCGTGCCAAGCTACTGACAATATTCTCGGTCGCCGGTTCCTCCACTGTCTGAAAATTTATGGCATCGCCGTCTTTACACCCGAATGATCAACGATCGAATCACCGCTACCCGATTGAAGTTGCACTCGAATACAGGGCTGTGCTCCCCAACCGCAGCGTAGTAACCGGCTTTGGCGGAACGATCAACCTGTCTAGTGGCGGCGTTCTATTCCAGAGTGAAAGCTCGCTGCCCGCGGGAGTAGCGATTGAGCTGATGATCGCCTGGCCCGCACGGTTCGAAAGCCTTGCTGGCCTGAATCTACATGCCATGGGCAAAACCGTCCGAACGCAAGACAATTGCACGGCTGTGGTCGTTCACCGGCACGAGTTCCGCACCCGGGGAATGGGCTCCATTCACCGGCAATCGGCAGCGGCTGCTTCTACCGCAAGCTGAATCCTGGTCTCTGAATCCTGGTCTCTGAACCTGGTCTCTGAATTTGAGAGACGCGCGGTGTTCCCTCCTAGTTGCGACGTCCTACAGCTTCAAGTGTTCCCGTGCGTAGGCGATCGAGCCGCGCACGTTTTCGTCCTCGAGTTTCAGTTGCGCCTCTGCGCTCATACCAGTAGTCCGGGGCAGCGGCGCCTTAGGCTTGTTCTTGCGCACAATATCCAGAACCCGGGCCAGGTCGCGGCCGGGCAGAGGGCTGTAGGAGTCGTCGAAGGTCACCCAATACTTGCTTGTGAAGACTGGAATCTTGAGCGGGTCCCGCGTGATCATTTCCAGGTCGAAGGGAATGTTCGGGTCCTTCTTCTGAATGGTCGCCACCATTCCCGGGATATCCAGGAAGCCTTCACCCAACGGGACTTCGGACAGCAGAAAGCCGTCTTCGTAGGGCTCCACGGCCATATCCTTCAGGTGGCAGGCCACGATATACGGCAGCAGCAGGCGCAGCGTTTCGGCGGGCTCTTCACACAGCGATACATTGTTGCCGAAATCGAAATGCACGCCCACCCACTCGCTGCCCACGCGCTTCAACCAGGCCGCCTGCTCCGCCGCGCGCCAGCCTTTGTGGTTCTCGATTCCCAGACGCACCTGGTGCTTTCGCAGCACGGGCTCGGCCAGGGTGATGGTGGTTTGGCAGCGTTCGAAATCCTTCTTGAAGGCGTCGAAGTTGTCGAACTGCTCGTAGCGCCGCGCGGTCATGGCGGTGTGTAGTGAAACGGCTCCGGCGTCTTTGGCGGCTTTCACGGCGGTGTCGAACGCGGCCACATCGGCCGCTGCGCGCGGCAGAGGAATATCCATCAACACACGCATGTTCCAGGAATCCAGGCGCCGGCGGAACGCTTTAACGGCTTCGGGATCATTGGAAGGAAGACGCGTTTCCACCACCCCGAAACCCAGATTGTGGCAGTAGTCGACGAAGTCGAAGGGCTTACTGGAATCGCGGGCCGCGCGCGAATGCATGGGGAAGCCCGCGGGCGCTCCACCCATGTTGTGGAGAGTAGCGGGTTGCTCGGCGGCTTCGAGGGACAATAATGCGGCGGACGCGGCGCTGGCCAACATCTGCCTTCGGGTGGTCATGGAATTCTCTCCTTACTTCACGAGTTTAAACACGAAGAGCGTGTCGCCGGCGCCCACCGTCAGGTATTGGTCGCCGTTCAGCATATAGGTCGAGGGGCCATTACTCACTCTGGCGCCCACGCGAAAATGCCACAAGATTTTACCCGTCGCCGGGTCGAACGCCAGCAGGTTCCCGGTTGGGTCGCCGGTGAAGAGCAGCTTGCCCGCCGTGCTCAGAATTCCAGGGAACGCGTTGCCAAAGCCTCCGCTCGGATATTGGTGCTTCCACGCAATACCGCCGGTATTGTAAGCGATAGCCTCCAGGATCGGCTCCGACAAACCGCCTCCGCCGCCGCCGCCATATCCCTGGGGCTGCGGGTCGTCGTCGGTAAGATAGGTGACGCTGTAGCCCTGCTTGGCATTCACGTAGAAGAGGCCCGTGTCCGGGTTGAAGCTGGGCGGAGGCCAGTTGGTTCCTCCGCCGCCCGGTGTGTCGATCAGAGACCCATCCACCTTGGGTTCCTTGGCCGGGTCCGGGATCGGCTGGCCCTTGGCGTCGATCCCTTTCATCCAGTTCACGCCGACGAATCCCTTGGTCACCAGGCTCTGTCCGTTGGTGCGGTCAAGCAAAGTGAAAATGCCGTTGCGCGCGGCTTGGGCCAGCATTTTGCGCGGCTGGCCATTGAACAGGCCATCGATCAAAACTGGCGTTTCCACGTTGTCCCAATCGTGCGTGTCGTGCGGCGACGGCTGGTGATACCAGACCAGCTGGCCGGTATCGGCATTCAAGGCCACGATCGAAGCAGTCCACAGGTTGGCGCCCTTGCGGCCCTGGCCCGCGAAAACCGGGTTGGGGTTACCGGTCCCCCAATAGATCAGGTTCAGTTCGGCATCATAGGTGCCCGGCATCCAGGTCATGCCGCCGCCATGCTCCATGGCTTGCGGATTGGGCCACGTCTCCGCCCCGGGTTCGCCTTTTCGCGGCGTAGTGTTCCAGCGCCATTGCACCTCGCCTGTTTCGGGATCGCGCGCGTTGAGGAAACCCGGCACATCCATGGCATCCCCGCCCACCCCCACGATGATGTGATTCTTCACCACCAGCGGAGCCGCGGTGCAGAAGTACTGCATTTTTTCGTCGGCGACTTTCTTTCGCCAGCGCTCTTTGCCATCCTTCGCATTCAGGGAGACGAACCAACAGTCGGGCGTCATGAAATACAGCCAGTCGCCATACATGCCCAGGCCGCGATTGCCCACCAGGTGGCCGCCTTTATCCTGCCAGCTGTAATGCCACAATTCTTCGCCCGTGCGCGCGTCCACCGCCCAGGCATGATCGGGGATGGTGAAATAGAGAATGCCATTGACCATCAGCGGAGTGGACGTAATGGTCGGATTGCCGACGCCGCGCTGCGGGCCCACGTTCGAGATACGGTAGAACCAGGCCAGCGCCAGCCTGCCAATGTTCGTGGAGTTAATCTGCGTGAGCTGGCTGAAGCGCCTGCCGGAATAGTCGCCGTTGTAAGTCGGCCAGTTTTCCGCGAGCGGTGCCGGTTTGACCTGCGCCTGCGCCGTCAATAATGCCACCGCGGCCCAGACGGCGAGAGTCAGCATGAGTCTCATTTCAAGGTCACCAGCCAGGCCGTGAGGTTGTGCATGTCGGCGTCGGTGTACTTGCCTAACAACTGCCGGTGACCGGCCAGGCGATCCTCCAGTTCGATTTTCACGGCATCGCGCGGCCAGGAATGATAGGCGCCGGACGCATCGTAGATCGAGATGTCGATGTCGTCCATTTGTTTCAGGGTGCCGCTGATGGATTGTCCCGAGGCCGGCGTGACAGTCACTTTCTGTGCCCTCGATGCTCCCCTGCCGCCGCCAACGCCGCCCGCGCCGGGCCAGATGAAGCGGTTCTGCAATTGTTCCGGCGTGTACTTGCCGCCGATGTGCGCCAGATCGCCCATCACCGAATGACAGGCAGTGCAGCCGCCCGCGCCGTTGAAGTAAGCTTCGCCCTGCCTGGCATCGCCAGTAACTATATTGAGGCGCTTGTAGAGGCCGCGATTAGCCACCAGCTCAACCTGAAGATGGAGGAATTGGGCGATGTCGGCGAGCTGGGCTTCGGTCAGCGCGGAAAATGCGGGCATGCCTTTGTCGGCGCGCCCCTTGGAGACCACGGGGCCGATCACCTCTCCTTTTTCATCGTGCAACACCAATTCTGAGCGGACCAGGTTGGGGCCCGACGCGCCGCGGGCCTTTTCGCCGTGACAGAATGCGCAGTTGGGCGCGTACAGCTTCTCTCCTCTGGCAGCCGCGGCGGCATCGGGCACCGGGCCCAGTCCCAGAAAATCGCGCGTGCTGCCCCGGCCGCCTGCTCTGCCACCCCGGCCCGCGGATGGCATGTCTTCCTGAGCGCGGGCCTGGAAGACGACTGTAATCATAAGGAAGGCGCAGATGCCGAAATACTTTGGCCGATGCATGGTCCCCCCGGGTCTCTTAGAATACATCAGCAGGATACACCCGGGGCACAGGCACTCGCGAATCGTCCGCGAAAATGCAATTATGTATTCCATGGACACTGTTGCCGGGGTTTTCCATACGAAAGAAGCGGCACAAAAGGCTGCTGCGGACCTGACTCGCGCGGGAATCCCGCTGGATGCGGTGAACCTTCTGCTGCCGGGCGCATCTGAGAAACAGATACATTCCATCCCGACTTCCGACACCGAGCAACCCGGCGTCGGCGGAGCCATTGCGGGGGCGGTCGGCGGCGCGCTGGGCATCGCAGGGGGCTTCGAATTAGGGATTGCCGTCAGCGCCCTGATCCCTGGCGTGGGACCCGTACTGGCCGCAGGTATTGCCGGAGCCGCGCTCCTGGGAATCGGTGGAGCCGCCGGCGGAGCGGCCATTGGATCCGCGGCTGACGTTCAGAGTACCGAAGGAGTGCCGGCGGACGAGATCTTTTTCTACGAAGATGCGCTGCGGCAGGGCCGTTCTCTGGTAATCGTGCTGGCGCAGAATGAAGGCCAGGCCGCCGCCGCGCGTCAGGTGCTGGAACAGGCCGGCGCCGAAAGCCTGGATTCGGCGCGCGAGAGTTGGTGGGTAGGGCTGCGCGATGCCGAAGCCGAGACGTACAAAGCGACGGGCCGGAATTTCGAGCAGGACCATGATATCTACCGGGCCGGATTTATGGCCGCGCTACGCCTTGAATATCGCGGCAAATCGTTCATCCAGGCCATGGATTACCTGGGAAAGGCATACCCGGATATCTGGAACACCGAGCCGTTCCGCCACGGCTTCGAGCGGGGCCAGGCTTACTTGCAGAGCCGCCAAAACGGACAGGCATAGGGCGGTTCTTTTTCCCGCCTCCAGGCGAGGCTCTAAAACTGGATCCATCGCCAGCCTGATTCGCCATCTTGATTCCCCAGCCGATTTGGCTAATACTCTATACCTGACTTCTGAGCTAAGTCTGGTATTCGTATGATCCGCAGAATTATTCCGTACTTCTTCGCATGGTGCTTGTTCGCCGCCGGTCCTTACTGTGGACCAGAACACTAAATTCGATGAGACCATTACGCCCGGCCAGAAGATCATTCTCAAGACCACATTCCCCGCCGGCTATGTGGTCACCGCCCACCTGATGGCGCTCGGCGGGCCGCAGATCAGGTCCGATACCGCGAACCCGGACGCCGCCGGCGCCATCACCATCCAGTTGCCTGAAAAGCTGGATACCAGCCGCTACTACCTCATCCTCACCTAGAATGACCCGGCCGAGACCACCGAAAGGGTGCGGCAACTCCGCGGAGGATTGCAAAGCCGCCGTCAAGCCCTGCCTCTGGGTGGAGAATCCCCAGAAAATGCACGTGATGGGCTACCTGGGGGAAAAATGATCAGGGTCCACGCCGCAGGCGGACGCCTCGGATCCCACGTTCTGCACGCAGCTCAGAATCGCGATCAACCTGCAAGCGGCCAAGCTGGACCTGCGCACGGGCGAGCACGTGCTCAGCCTCATGAACCGCGAAAGTCAGGACGAGATCCGCTTCACCGTCACTCCACCGACTATCGATTCGGTCAGCGACACCGGCGCGGCCGGCGTGAAGTCCATCAAGCCGGGCGATGCCGAGGTGGTTGTAACCGTCAGGGGCGCCGGCTTTCCAACCCGACAGCATCGCGCCCTGGACCAGGCAGGGCGCTGCCAGCCCGGACGAAATTCCAGCCGCAAAAGTCCAGTTCGTGGACGACAAAACACTCATGGTTACGCTGGTGCCCGGCGGAGCGGGTTCCGGCAGGCTCATGATCGCGACGCCGAATGGCTTCTCGGCGATTGCCACGGTTACCGTCGCGTAGAACTCCTCTGCCCCAAAAAAACCGGCGGTGGACAGGAGAATGCCACCGCCGGATACCAAACCCGAGCGCCAGGTTTGTAAAAAACTAAAAACAGATTGTCAAAATCTCACGCACACATTCCCGTCCGCCCGTATACCTCAACGGTGTACCCCGTCGCGCCCGGCTTCCAATATACGGCCAGCGTTTGTCCCGTCTGCAGACTGACTCCGAGGGGTTCGATCCGCTCGGCGTGGGAGCTTGAGTTGGTATAAAGCGCCCGGCCTGAAATGCAATCCCAATTAACGGCGTGGCCCTGGCTGCCGTCGTCGGCGCTGCACCGGGCCGCATCGAGCGCGGCCAGCCAGATGGGGGCGGATTTTGGCGGCGGTCCGCTAACCCTGTGTTTCGTAGTCATGGTCCTCTAAGTTCCTCAGTTGTCGGGTATTTGGCGGCGGTCCGCTAACCCTGTGTTTCGTAGTCATGGTCCTCTAAGTTCCTCAGTTGTCCTGGCCGCGTTTGTTCAGATATGTGACGGCCTGAAGCAAGTTGAGTTGTCCGGCTCCTAGCTCCTGCCCGATTCTCACTGCCTGCATAAGTGCGTTTCTGGCCTGGGCCGGCGTAATATTACCGTTCATTCCGACCAGCAAAGCCGCACCCCCGGCCGCCATCGGCGCACTAAAAGAGGTGCCCCAAACTTGCGCATAACGATTCCCGGGATAGGTTGTAATTACGGCTTCCCCCGGGGCCGCCAGTTCGATCTGGCTGCCGTAGTTGGAAAACAGGCTGCGGATGCTGTCATTGTTGATCGAAGCCACATCGATCACCATGCTGTAAGCGCCGGGATACACCACTTCAGCCCGGCCATCGTTCCCGGCCGACGCCACGCAGATCACGCCCTTCGAATTAGCGTAAACGATGGCTTTCTCCAGAGCGGCCGACGGCTGCGTTGTGCTGAAGCTCATGTTGAGCACGCTGGCATTGTGGTCCACGGCCCAGTAGATGCCGTTCACAATCTGCGAGATGGTGGCCGTGCCGTCGGCAGCGAAGACCTTCACCGGCATCAACATCGCCTTGGGAGCCACCAGATGAATCAAACCGGCAACCATGGTTCCGTGCCCGTACGCCGGGAATTTCCGGGAATCGAGGATCGGGGTGGTCTCCTGGTCCAGGATCGGCGTGGTTTCCTGGTTCAGAATGATGGCCGATCCGCCATCCAGTATCGGAGTAGTTTCCTGATCCAGAATGGGCGTGGTCTCCTGATCCAGAATCGGCGTCGTTTCCTGATTGATATCGGCCGATTCCTGTCCGCCCGGGTTGTTGTGGACAAAATCCCAACCGAACGTGACCGAACCGGCAAGCACGGGTTGCGAGTAGTCGATTCCCGTATCGAGAACCGCCACCGTGCCCTGACCGGCAGATGTCTTGTGCGCGTCCGAAATCCTGATCAGAGAAGCCGCGGGCTGGTTGACATAGCCGTTCGCGGCAAAAGAACGGTAGTAGAAGGTTGGTGTTCCATCCAGGGGAAACGCGGGCGCAGGCGCCGAGGACGGATGTACCTGTGCCGCCGCTTTGAGGCCGGGAAGCAGAACCGCGCTGTCCTTTTCCGCGGATTGAACCGATGGATCGCTACCCAGATCTTGAAGGTCCTTCCAGTTCGCCCGGCCCTTCGCGACCGACAACACATAGACGCCGGTTCCCGACCCGCTTAACGACTTGACCACCTTCATTCCATGGCGGGCAGCCACCGAATTAGCATTGTTGCGGCCCAAATGGACCACGTAGCGGTCCTGGCCCCATGCCGCCAGGGAGAGCAGTCCGATCAGCAGGCTATTGCGCGTCAACATCTGAAGTGTCCTAGACATATGCCAGTTCCTCGAGGGGATCACTGCTGGCCCATAACGGAGCGCTTCCGTTTGGAAGTCCGCTCGAGGTTCAAGGGTTTGTCACTGGTGAAGCGCTTCAGGGGTACCTGGATGATCTTGGAGCCGTCCTGAAGAGTAATGCAGAGTTTCAACTGCGCCTGCTGCTCATACTCCATCTGGAATTCGCCGAAGCGGTTGCTGACGGTTTCGGCCACCACGAGTTTGCGCGACCTCAGGCAGACCGGGATATTTGACATTTCGGCTAACGGAAGAACATGGTTGGTGATCTGGCCGATTACGGCGGCGCGCGTGGACTTGAGTTCGGGCTCGATGCGCACATCCACCGAGCAATCTCCTGCGCGGTAAAGCCCCTGCCAGCCCACCTGCCAGGTGGCGCGCAGGCCAACCGGACTCGGAGCCAGGAAACTGTCAAAGATGAGTTCGATCGGAAGGCGGTTGCCGCGGTTCGGGGGGTTCGAGGCGCGAACCGGGAAAATTGCCCTGGCCATGCGGACTACGGACTCCGGAACCTTCTCCGTACCCAGGCGCTGGGCATCCAAATGCTCGCAAACCTGGGTCAACTGAGCGCAGAAATCGGCTTCCCGCTGGCAGCTACCGCAGCCCGCGGCCAGATGGTTGCGCATCTGAATGCCGTAGTCTGCAGGAACCAGGCCTCTGCCGAAATCGATCCATTGATCCAGAGCGTAGTGTTTCATATGCTTTCCAGCACTCCAGTAAAACTTAAATTGTCGTGTTCAATACAAAGGAGTCAGTGATATAGGGGAAAGATATAGGCCGAGACCACTGATTCTTCGATCCCACCTCAATCCAATACCACTAGTACTATTAATCTTATAGGTCCCGACCAGACTTAGGTACTACACTAAGCACTTGACAACCCGGACCCCATCCCTCACGCTGACACTTTATGCCTTTAGTTCAGGTCATTGTCCTGGCATTGGTCCAGGGTCTCACAGAATTCCTGCCCGTGAGCAGCACCGCGCACTTATTCCTCACTTCCTGGCTGCTCGGCTGGCAGGTCGAGGCCCTGGATTTCGATATCGCCCTCCACATCGGGACGCTTCTTGCCGTGGTCGTCTATTTCTTTAAGGACTGGGTGCAGATCATCGCCCAGGGCTTCGGAATCCGTATAGGCGCGGACAACGAACTGAAGCACAACCACATGCTGCTTTGGCTGCTGGCGATCGCCACCATTCCGGTGGGTGTCTTTGGCCTGCTTTTTAACAAACAGGCCGAGACGGTTTGGCGCACGCCGAACGTCATGGGCGCGATGCTGGTGACGGTGGGGCTGTTGATGTGGTTCGCTGAAAACGCCAGCCGGAAAATCCGCGACCTGGCGGGGGTGAACCTGCTTGATGCCGTGGTGATCGGACTGGCGCAGGCCCTGGCCATTGTCCCCGGCACCTCGCGCAGCGGCGTCACGATCACTGCGGGCTTGTTCCGAGACTTCACGCGCGAATCGGCCGCCCGGTTTTCCTTCCTGCTGTCCACCCCGGCTATTGCGGCAGCGGCAGGCAAGGCGCTATATGACATGCATAAACAAGGAGGCCTGCACGGTATCCTGAACACCAACTTCATCGTCGGGGTCCTGGTCAGCGGCCTCACCGGATGCGCCGTGATCGCCTGGTTCCTGAGATACCTGCGGCTCAGCGGGCTTCGGCCATTCGTGTATTGGCGCATAATTTTTGGCATAATAGTGCTTGCTCTGGCTTTCATCCGCCGGCCAGCGTGATGAAGCTTCTATCTCCAACGCAGCACTATAGGCTGAACGAGATCATCGGATTCCTGCTGCTGTCGCTGGGCCTGGTGATCCTCTTGAGTCTGGTGTCTTACCATACCCAGGACCCCTCCTGGGATACGGCCGCCAGCGCGCGCCCCATGAACCTGGTGGGTTACCCGGGCTCCTACCTGGCCGATCTGGCGTTTCAGACCTTCGGCGCCGCCAGCTTTCTGTTTCCGCTGATGGCCTTTCTGCTTTCCTGGAAGTGGATCCGGTCCGAGGAATTGGAGGCGGGCTCCGCCAAAATCATTGGATTCGTTTTGCTCACGATGAGTTTGGCCGACGGCCTTTCCTTCCTGCCGGTGCACATGTTCGGCGGGACCATCCGGATCGGCGGAACGCTGGGCCTCACCCTGGCCAATTACCTGGTGGACAACCTTAACACCACCGGCGCACTGCTGGCCACCCTCACCACCGTCGTACTCTCGGTCTACCTGGTTTCCACTTTTACGATCGCCAAGCTGGCGGTCTGGTTCGCCGGCCCCATAACCTGGGTCGGGGGATGCGTCAGCGCCTTCCGCGACTGGTTCGAACGCATGCACACCAGCTTCCTTGAACGCGCCCGGGAGCGCGCCCAGAAGCGGTTCGAAAAATCCGGCCGGACCAAAAAACTGCGTAAGACGGAACGAACCCAATTTGCCGGCCAAACCGCTCGCGACGATACTCCGCCGTGGCAGACCCATGCCGGGGAAACTCCGGGAGAGACCGCCTCCGCGGCATATATCGAAGAGGAAGGCCCGCTGCCCACCGAATACGCCACCGTGGAGGAGATCCCCATCGTTCCGGTCGAAGACCTGGCCCCGCTACCCTCGCCCTTCGCGCCGCCGGTGCACGCCACCGAGATACGCCCTCCGGGCAGCGGCATGCGGCCTGGGGACACTGGTACACGGCCTGCCGCCGATGAGGCGCGGCACCCGGTCTTTCGACTGCCGCCCACTTCCCTGCTCAATGAGCCCCCAGGCCGCAACGCCTATGACGAGCAGGAACTCAAAGACACGGCCGCCCGCATCAAGGCCAAATTCGAAGAGTTCAGCGTGCTCGGAAACGTGGTGCAGATTAACCCCGGCCCGGTGGTCACCACCTTCGAGTTCAAACCCGAAGCCGGCATCAAGTACAGCCGCATTATTAACCTGGTGGAAGATCTCTGTCTCGGCCTGCAGGCTGAATCCATTCTCATCGAGCGCATCCCGGGCAAGCCCACGGTGGGTATCGAAGTGCCGAATACCAGGCGCGAATTGATCGCGCTGCGCCAGATGCTGGAGTCCGACGAGTTCACCAGTTCGCATTCGCACCTTACCATTCCGCTCGGCAAAGATATCAATGGCCGCATCCGTGTGGCGGCTCTGGACGCTATGCCGCATCTGCTCATCGCGGGCTCTACCGGTTCTGGCAAGAGCGTGATGATCAATTCCATGATCATGTCGATCATGTACAAGTCCACGCCTGACGAAGTCCGGCTGATCATGGTCGACCCGAAGCGAGTCGAGCTGGGCATGTACGAAGGCATTCCGCACCTGCTGACGCCGGTGATCACGGATCCCAAGAAGGCCACCAACGCACTGCGCAACGCCGTGCTCGAGATGGAGCGCCGCCTGCGCCTGCTGGCCGAGTACGGAGTCCGCAACATCGATCAGTTCAATAAAAAGGTCCGCAAGCTGCAAGAGAAACCGCGCAACCTTTTCGTGGAGGATGAGATTCAGGAGGAAGAGGTCCGCTTACTGCCATACATCCTGATCCTCATCGATGAGCTGGCAGACTTGATGATGCTGGAAGGCAAGAACGTGGAAGAGAGCGTCACGCGCCTGGCGCAGATGGCGCGCGCCGTGGGCATGCACCTGGTGCTGGCTACGCAGAGGCCCAGCGTGGATGTGATCACCGGCCTGATCAAAGCCAACTTCCCGGCGCGCATCAGCTTCCGCGTGGCCACGCGGGTGGACTCACGCACCATTCTCGACGTGATGGGTTCGGAGCATCTTCTGGGCAAGGGCGACATGCTGTTCCTGCCGCCCGGCTCTTCGCGCCTGACACGCGTGCACGGCGCGTTCGTGACCGAAACCGAGATCCAGGCCGTGGTGGATTTCTGGAAGGAACAGGCGCAGCCCGAGTACGACCAGAGTTTCCTGATCGCGCCGCCGGCCGAAGATGATGTTCCCGCCGATGGCGAACCCTCCGGCGGAGATCAGGACCCGATGTACGAAGAGGCCATCCGCCTGGTGCTGCAAATGGGCAAGGCGTCGACGTCGACTTTGCAGCGCCACCTCAGGCTGGGGTACGGCCGTGCGGCCCGCATCCTGGACATGATGCAGCGCGACGGCATTATCGGACCGCCGGACGGGAGCAAGCCCAGAGAAGTATTGAAACGGCCGGATTGGCTGAAGGAAGTAGAGATCAGATAGGGGGCGCTTGTGTTCTGCAGCACACCCATGGCCGCTGGCTGCATAACTGAACTGCCAAAGATGTTCCGCACAACTTTATAATCGACCGTGTATGCATCTGCGCTCTCTGTATCTGGCTCTCGCGGCAACCTGGTTACTGCCGGCCGCCAATCCGCTTCAGCCGGTCATTTCTCCGAACGGCGTAGTCAACGGCGCCAGCTACCTTACGGCGGCGTTCGCGAACTATGGGATTGCACGCGGCTCTCTGTTTATTGTGTTCGGGTCGGCGCTCGGTCCCGTCAATCTGGTGTCGGCGCCTTCTTTCCCTCTGCCTACTTCCGATGGTCTGGCAGGCACCAATGTCCTGATTTCGATCGGCGGATACCGTGCCGCGTGCCCCATGGTTTACACATCGCTCACGCAAGTCGCGGCCATTATGCCGTCTGACGCCCCGGAAGGCTCAGGCAGCCTGGTGGTGACTTACCAGAATATGGCCAGTACATCGGTGCCGGTTCAAATCGTACGCAGTGCCTTCGGAGTGTTCACGCGGAACCAGGCAGGTGCGGGCCCGGCAATCGTACAGAACTTCGTGAGCCAGACCTCCATGCCGCTCAATAGCCTGATAACATCTGCTACGCCGGGACAGACCCTGATCTTGTGGGGTACCGGCCTCGGTCCGGTCAGCGGGAATGAGAGTGCCGGGCCAATTCCAGGGCAGTTGCCCTACCTCGACAGCCTATACGTCGGCGGCGTACAAGCCAACGTGCGATACGCGGGGCGTTCCGGCTGCTGCGCCGGCGTGGATCAGATCAGCTTTGATGTACCCGCGGGCGTTGCCGGCTGTTATGTGCCGGTGGCCGCGGTTACCGGCGGGGTGGTTAGCAATTTCGGCACGATCTCAGTGAACGCGGCCGGCAAGGAGTGCGATGACCCGCTGAGCTACCGCGCATCCTACCTCGCCGCGGCGGAGCCAGCCGGCACATTCAGGATGGGCCAGGTGGACTTGACCGCGACAACGGCCGCCGCGGTAAACTTCTCAGCCGGCTTTTTCTCGGTGAGTCTGGACGCACTGCTGGCTTCGACCAACCGTCTCAAGACGCCCTTCGGTTCCTGTTACATGTCAGTGACACTCGTCGGTAATACCGCAGCTCCAACCGGGAAAGGGCTCAATGCCGGCAGCTTCCTCAGCCTCACTGGGCCGATCGGGCAAATGACGGCGGAGAATACTTCCTCCGGTGGGTATTTCGGGTCCAAATCCCCAGCGCAGCTTATGCCGGGAAATTACTCGCTCACCAGCGCCGGCGGTTCCGACGTTGGACCCTGGTCAGCCACCCTGCCGGTTCCATCGCCTGCTGCCTGGACCAATTCCTCGAGTTACAGCGCGCCGTCGTTCTCGCTCTCCAATCCGTTCGTATTCAACTGGAGCGGCGGTGACCCGAGCGGTTATGTCACCATCCGGGCTGTCTCCGCCAACGCGATTTACAATTCAGCCATCGAATGCAATGTGGCGCCAACTGCCGGCACATTCACGATTCCCGCCTTTCTGACGCGCGTCATGTACAGTTCACCGGCCACGTTCTCATTCACATTTGCGGGTTCGACTGCCGCCTTTTCGGCCACGGGCCTGGACGCGGGCGTAGTCTCGTCCTCTACCACGATCTCGACACAAACCGTCCTGACCACGCCGGTACCGTTTTGAGCGCGTGTGGGTTTAGTTACAATATCGTATATATGCAAGTTCGGATCAGGCGTATGCTGGCGCTCTCGCTGCTGGCCTGCGCAACGCTGGCGGGCGAGATCCGATCGCTGACCATTCTTCACACCAATGACCTGCATGCCCGGCTGATGCCGCTCGAAAACCACCACGGCGGCTTTGCCTATCTGGCTACCCTCATCCGCCGTGAACGCGCGCACTGCGTCGATTGCATTTTGCTCAACGCCGGCGACGTGGCCCAAGGCACTCCGGTCTCCACCATTTTCCACGGGCTCCCGGTTTTTGAAATCGCCAACATGCTGGGCTACGACGCTGCCACCTTGGGCAACCATGATTTCGACTACGGATGGCCGCAGGCACGCAAGTTCATGGAAACCGCGAACTACCCCATGGTCTCGTCCAACCTGGTGGGCGCCGGGGGGCAACTCTTCGCGCCAAAGCCATACGTGGTTCTCCATGTGAACGGCCTGCGCGTGGCCGTCATCGGCGCCATGACGGATGAATTAAAGACCCTCACATTTCCCAAACTGATAGGAGAGTGGCACACCCTGCCGGTGGTGGAGACCGTGCGCAAATACGCCGCGGAACTCAAGAACAAATCCGACCTGATCGTGGTGCTGGCGCACATCACGCCGGGGGAGGAGCGGCAGCTGCTGGCGGAGGCGCCTGAACTTCCGGTGCTGGTGACCGGCCACGCGCATAACGGGCTGGCCCAGGCGGTAACGCAGGATGGGCGCATTCTGGTGCGGGTCAAGGGATATGCCGAGGAACTGGGCCGCCTGGAACTTCAAGTGGATACTCAGAAAAAGGCGCCAATCTCCTTCACGTGGAAGCACATTCTGGTGGACTCGGTAGCGCTCCAGCCGGCCCCCGACGTAGCTCGCGAAGTGAAGCGCTGGGAGACGGAAGTGGCGGCGCGCGTGGACCGGCCGCTGGCGATTTCCAGGCGCAAATTCGAAAAACGCGACGTCAAGGCGCTCATCGAACGGGCCATGTGCGCCGAGACCGGAGCGGATTTCGCCTTCATGAATCTGGGCGGGGTCCGCGATACCCTGCCCCAGGGCCAGTTGCTGGAGCGAAACATCTGGGACGTGATGCCCTTCGACAACCGCCTGGTCTTCGGCAAGTTCAAAGGCCGCGATCTGCCGCCGGTGGTGCTTGACGGCCGCCACATCGATCCCAACACCGAATATACGCTGGCGGTGAGCGATTTCACCGCCGCCAACCAGGGAACACCGGAGAACCTGCGCGCCACCGGTCTCGAATTTCCCGGCGACGACGGTCTGCTGCGCGATGCCCTGATCGACTGGTTCCGCAAGAAGAAAGTGATCGAGTGACGACTCTGGTAGCGCCGGCAATCTTGTTGCCGGTGGTTTGCCGGATGCCGAATAACCCACCGGCAACAAGATTGCCGGCGCTACCGAAAACTAGGTGGCTCCTTTTTCAGACTCCCTGGAAAGCTGGGCGAACCAGCCTCCGGCCGCGACCAGTTCCCCGCAGGTGCCTTGCTCGAGTATCCTTCCTCCATCCATGACGATGACATGGTCCGCATCCTTCACCATGGAATGGCGATGGGCGATCACCAGCGTGGTGGGACGAGGGGTCAGGCGGTTGAGCGCATCTTTTACTTCGTTCTCAGTGGCGTAATCGAGATTTGCCGTGGCTTCGTCCAGAACCAGGATTCGCGGGCGGTCCACAAGAATGCGGGCGATCTGGAGGCGCTGCCGTTCTCCCACGGACAACCCTAATCCGCCCTCACCGATCACAGTCTCCAGCCCTTCAGGCAGGCGATCGAGAGTGGTGCCCAGGCCGGCGGCGACGGCGGCGTCCCGCACTTCGGCATCGGTTGCGCCGGGGCGCTTGTAGCGAATGTTGTCGGCGAGGGAGCCGCGAAAGACCGCGCCGTCGGTGGCGACCATGCCGATGGACTGACGGACTGAAGACGGATCAACCTGGGATAATGGCTGGCCGTCAATGAAAATTTCTCCCGACCTCGGATCCCAAAGCTTCAACAGCAGATCCGCGGCCGTGGTTTTTCCCGCACCGGATGGGCCGGTGAGCGCCGTCACTTTGCCGGGCTGCATGGTGAAACTAAGACCACAGAGCACCTCCCGCTGCGCCGCGTATCCGAAGCGAACGTCGCGGAATTCCACCTTGCCCGGACCGGGAAGCAGGGGCTCGCCGCGCGCCTCTTCGGGACCGGTCTGGAGCAAACGGACGGCACGGTTCAGCGACGCCATGTGCTGTTGAAGATTCACGGCGATGGTGCTGAGAGAGTCAATGGGATCGTAGAGGCGGTCGAGATACGCGACAAACATAACCACGTCGCCAGGCGTGAGCCGGCTGTCCAATACCATCCAGCCGCCATATCCCAACACCAGCGCCTTACTCAAATGGCTAAGGGCGCTTTGTAGAAGCAGGTAGTGGTTTCCAAGCCGGGTCCGGTTGAGATACTCGCGATAAGCGCCCTTCGAGGCGGCCTGGAGGCGGGCCACTTCCCTGGGCTCGGCGCCTGACAGCTTCACGGTCTTGATTGCGGCCAAAGCATCCTGTATGCCCACGGAGAGCTTCTCCCACATGGTGTAATATTCCACGATGCCCGATTCCAACCGCCGCGCGGCATGCCGCGAGACCAAAAAATAGAGCGGCAAGGTGGCCAGCGCTGCCGCAGCCAATCGCCAGCTTTGGGTCAACATGATGGCGCAGATTCCGACGATGCGCAGCCCTTCGGGTACGATCTGGTGCGAGAATGCCGAGACGATCGGGCCCACCTGATCGGATTGATCGATCCGCTTGGCCAGTCCACCGCTGGCGCGGCGGTTGAAAAACGAGAGCGGGAGACGCAAGACATGACCGAACGTAGCGCCGATCAGGTTGGCCTCAATGTAGCTGGCGACAACCGAACTCTGGAAGTCGGCCGCCAACGACAAGGAGTAGCCGATTACACTGATCAGGAAGAGCCATACGACGGCCCACAGCAAGGTTGCCAGGGTCTGGTGGCGGGTGCGCGGAGCCACAAAGCCGGCGCCGTGCGGCAGTTGAGTTTCGCGCAGCCGATCCACTTCCTGCTGACGGCGTCTGGCGTCATACGGCTCAGGCAGCGGACCTATAAGCGGGCTGAGCTGGTCCGGCCGGTCGGGCGCCGGACGAGGCACGCCGGTGACGTTGGTGCGATCCACGAACAGGCCCGCCACATCGTTGATGGCGATCCGGTAGATCAGGGGCTGTACGAGGTCGGCTCCGGTTCCGAGAAGAGCCAGCAGGGCGATGACGGCGAAACGCTTCTTATAGGGCAGCGCCAGTTGGATCAGCGCGCGGAACGTGTCCACCGTGTTGCGGGAGCCAGAGGTCGTTGGATGCATCCGGACAGCGTGGATGGTAACAGATTGCGCACGGTTGTCCGGGCAGGCCGGAGGCCTACCCCTACCGCTGGGCGGATGGGCGGGTCCGCAAAACCAGGACCGATTCGCTGGCCGTCTTAATATTGTCCGGGCCGGTCACTTCCATCTTGAAACTGATGTCGTGCCGGCTGCCCGGGTCGGCCCTCTGCGCGGTCCGGCTACTGTGTCCGGACAGCCCCCGGCCAGCCTAGGCGCGCGTAAGTAGGCTGTCCATGCCCTGCGCCCACTTGCGGTGCAAACGTCTAGGGTGTGTAAAGGATCAACTGAAGCCCCGTCAAGGATCAAGTGAAGCTAGGCAAGAAGGCGGGCGGGGCGGTCGTAGCAGTCGCATGGGCGGGTAGTAGCTACAGGTGGCTTCCGCGGGTCGGCCTGGTCTGATGCTGCGCGCCGGTTAGCTGGCTGTATCCGTGTCGCTGTGGGTCTGGCGTGGTCGTTGGCTGTGCCAGCTGCGGATAGTGGCGGGGCGCCAGACAGGCTCTCGGCCGATGCGCCGGTCGGCGGCGGGCATCTGGCCGCGGGCGACGTAAGCCCGGATGGTGGATGGCGCGACCTTGAGGAATGCCGCGACGTCTTGGGTTGTCCACCAGTCCTCGGGCAGGTCTTCGGCCACGGACTTCAGGTTACAGCGCTCACGCTGTTAGCTGCGTGTAGCACCCTCAGGCCAGATGATTGTCACCGGTCTGCCGCGTTTTCGCGCTTCATCGACGACATCGGCTGTGCCGCCATATCCCCGCGCGGGCTTGCCGTCCCAGACGGCAAAGAGCCGGTCGGCGCGGCTCAGCATGGCGTTGCTGGCTTCCATGTGGGCTTCCTCGGTCGACTCGATGCGGTCGAGCCGGTCGATGTGGGAGGCCTTGGCCAGGAGCGAGTCGTATGTGTCGTGTGAGGATTCTGGTAGCCCGGCCCGGTACTGAGCCGCCGGGACGATGACGTCGATCTGGCCGCCGGTATCGAGGACGGCCCGGGCGAAGATCTGGTCAGCGCCGTCTGCCAGGCAGCTCACGCCGACCAGATCGGGACCTGCGTAGGCGGCGAGCTGCTCGCGGATGGCCTGGTCGACCAGGCGCTCGGTAGCGGGTGGTAGTTCGCGGTGCCCGGTGATCGCGATCCGCATCAGGGTTGCCCGGTTGGTGTATGCGCTGTGCAGCCGGTCATCGAGTTCGGCGGTGATCCGCTGCGGCGCCCGCGCGCCAAGACTGGCCCGGAAGTCACGGACAGCGTGGCAGACCCGTTCTGATTCGTAGCGGCATCCGACGTCATAGGCGGCCACGGCAAGGGCGCAGGCCTGATCCAGGTGGCCGCCAGAGGCGACAGCGCGCGCGTGCTCGGTGGCGACGATGGCAGCCTGCTTGGGGCTGCGTGCCGTTCCATCGGCCTGGTCGAAGGCGTCGGTGGCCATCTTGGCCAGCCCGAGCCGCGATGCGGCGATGGCCTTATATCTGGCGACGGCGCCGGAGTCGAACTGGAACACCCATGGCCAGACGGGCTCACTGCCGGTGCTCGCCTCGGCGTACCGCTGCGCGTCATCGAGGGCTTTCAGGGCGTCCCGGTCGCCGAGGTAGCCAAGGCTTACCGCTTCCAGCGAAGCCAGCCACGCGCGTGCCGTGTGCGGCGCGGACCGGGGCAGCCGTCCGGTGGCATCGCGCAGGAGGCGCAGCCCATGGACCGCATCTCCAGCCGTCGTGGCGTACTGGCCGAAGCTGCCCTGCATGTAGGTCGCCAGCAGCGGATGTTGCGCCTTATGGGCGGCGGCTACGGACATCTTGTAGAAGTGCCGAGCCTGTGCTGGCTCGGTGAGGTCGGCATGGAGTCAGGCGGCCAGCCCGGCGACTTCTGAGACAGCCGCCGACAGGCGGGCGGCTTGCTTCCCGTCCGCCCGCCCCGCGAGGGCATAGGCCAGCGACAGATGGGCGGTGACTGGCCGGGCAAGTACCCGGGCTGGGGTGTGCTGCTCAAGCTGGCGGTAGCTGAGCGAGGTAGTCATGAGCAGGCGCTCATCGCCGAGGTCGCTGCGCGGAATGGCAGCGACAGCAAGGAGGCCCAGTGATCCGCCGAGGAACTGGCGCCGGTCCGTATCGTCCTCCTGGGTGTCATCGAGTAGGCCCGCGAGTTGCCTGGGCACGGTGAGCCCGTCGCACATGGCCTTTACTGTTTTAATACCCGGTGTCCGGGTTTGTCCGCTAGCCAGCCGCGAGATCTGGGACTGAGAAAGGCCGGTACGGGCGGCGATCTCGGTCTGTGATAGCCCGCTGTCGAAGAACGCGCGCAGCACGATCGGCCAATCGCCTTGTGCCAGGGCGTCCCGGACGTCGGGCCTGTTCCAAGCCAAGGTCGATGCGTTGACATCGTCCATGGTCATGTTCTCCTGACCACGCTCCCTCATGCATGGTCGCATACCGGCCGATCTATGCATGCATCTGCGCCACCTGACCGTGGTGTCGCGTTCACTGATTGTGCCTGGAATGCATCAGGCAAGGCTAGACAAGTACAGCGTTGGCGCTGTAACGTTTACAACGTCAGCGCTGTATAGCCAATCTTCGCTGCCGCGTTGAAACCGCGGCGTAAGGGTCGGTCCAGCAAGGAGAACAGGCTCATCAGGAGACGCCAATGTCACTTCACGGTCTCATCCCGGTTGAGTTCGGGTTGGTGTTCCCCGCGTTCTCTCGGGGTCGGGGAATGCTGTGCACTGTTGCATTTAGGTCTTCTGTGGCTGGTGCGACACGCCGTCTTTCGGGATGCGGTGCACGAAGGGGAATTACCGGTACGTTGATCGCTTGCTCAGCGTTGAGGGGGGCGGGAGTGCGGGCGTTCCTGGTCAGGTTGCCGTCGCTGGTGCGGTACTGGACCGTGGTCGACGACACCTATCGGGTGGTGGCGGGGGCGGATGGGTATCTGCAGCATCTGCGCCTGGGTCAGGACGCTGCGGAGAGTACGACGAAGGCCTATGCCGGAGCGCTGGCCTTGTATCTGCGGTGGTGTGAGCAGACGTCACGGGACTGGCGGACGGCGGCTGATCGTCTGGGCGGGTTCATCACCTGGCTGAAGCACACGCCGGCTGACGCGGATGCTCCGGTCACGGGACCGGGGGTCAAGGATGTCCGCAGCGCGGGACGGATCAACCGGATCCTGGCCGTGGTGCGGGGGTTCGTGCAGCACGGGGTCGTGACCGGTGAGGTGCCCGGCGAGGTGCTGGCCGTCCTTTATGACATCAGCGACGACCGTCACCTGCCGGCGGACGCGCGGGGCGAGAACTCTTCCCTGCGTTATGTGGCGCGGCCGCGTCACCGGCGGCTATCGGAGGAACTGAGACGGCGGCCGGCTGCGCCGCCGATGCGGAGGTGGTGGCGTTGCTGAGGGCGTGCCGGTCGGCCCGGGATCGGTTCATCGTGCTGGCGATGGCCCGGGCCGGGCTGCGTCGTGGCGAATTGTGCGGGCTGCGGCGCGAGGACATGCACCTGGTCACCGACGCCACCATGCTCGGCTGCCCGTTTCCCGGCGCTCACTTGCACGTTCACCGGCGCGACAATGCCAACGGGGCGTGGGCGAAATCACGCCGTGCGCGCGTGGTTCCCGTTGATGAGCTGCTGGTCCTGGCTTATGACAGCTACTGGTTCGAGCGGGAGGACTGCCGCCTTGCGCGAGGCTGCGATTTCGTGCTGGTGAACCTGTTCCGTGGGCCGCTGGGAGCGCCGATGCGCCCCGGGGCACTCGATGAACTGCTGACCGCACTGTCCGGCCGGGCGGGGCTGAGCAGGGGGATCCGCCCCCACATGCTCCGGCACGCTTTCGGGAGCAATGTCCTGGATGCCGGCGGTGCCCTGGACGAGGCGCAAGCGCTGCTCGGGCATATTTCACCGGCCAGCACTCAGGTTTACCTGCACCCCTCTGGGGATCGGCTCCGCCAAGCCGTCGAGCGGGTCGCCGCCCGCACGATGCCGGGGCCGGCGCGGCACCTGGAACCGCACGGTGACCGCCGCGCTGGCCGTGGCCCGGCCCGCCGGGCAGCGGGGCGATGCCGGGGATCTCGGGGATCGTCTCGACCCGGGCTTCCTGGCCGCGGCGGGCTGGGATCCTCTAGGCCCAGGCCCTCGCGCCCTCCCCGGATCATCCGCTGCTGGGGTTCCGGGTCTGCCTGGTGCGCGGCTGCCAGAGCCAGGGGCTGCTGCCGGAGGAGCTGTGCGCTACCTGCCGTGGTTTTTACCGGCAAAGCGAGCTGGGCATGGCGGAGTTCATCGCGGCCGGGCCGGTTCGTGCCCGGTGGTGCGGCGAGGTCATCTGCGGGGTGAACGGCTGCCCGCGTCCGGTCCGCAACCGGCGGGTGCAGCTGTGCTATACCCATGAGCAGCAGCGCTGCCGGCTCCAGCTTCCGGCTGGCGGCATTCCTCGCCCATCCTGAGGCCAGGCCTCTGCCCACCTTCGGCCCGTGCCAGGTCACGGTCTGCACCCGCCAGGCGCACGGGCGGCGAGGCCTGTGCCGCGCGCATGATTGCCGCTGGTGGGAGCAGGAACGCGCGGGGAAGATCACCCGTGCCGATTTCGGTGCCTGGTGCCGGTCGAGCGCACCGGTGGCCAGCGGCCACGAGGTCATCTTGCGGGGGCTGGCCCCGCTGGTCCAGGCGCAGATCCTGTTCGGTCTCCAAGAACGCTGCCGGTTCGGGGCCGTGACCTACCTGTACCAGCTCCGGATCTTCTGCCGGCGGCTCCTGGCGGGCGGCTGCGCGACAATCGCCGGCTTTTCGACGTCGCCCTGCTTCAGCGAAATCACCGGGCGCTGGTGCAAGATCTGCAGCAGGCGATCAGGCAGGCGGGGACGTCGCCGGAGGAAGAGCAGGCCAAGGACGTGTGGCAGCTGGCCGTGCTCGGGCTTCCGGCGACGCTGGTAGACTTCACCGGGATTGCCCAGTGGTGGCTGCGCGAGGCAGCCAAGCGATGGGCCGCCGAAGACCTGCCGCTGCGCCGGGGCCAGCAGGCCGCCTCGACGGCCCGGGACACCATCAACGGCCCTGGCGGCGACTGTCGCAGTGCCTGCGCCTGTCCCGCGAGGATCGCGGCGATGATCGCGGCATGCTCGGCAGGCCCGACATCCTCGCGTTCACCAGCCGGCTGGCGCACCTGCAGCGCACCGGGCAGATGACCTTCCGCACCGGCTGCGGGTCACTCCGCCGGGTGTTCCGGTTCCTGGGCGACCTGCACGTGCTGGGCATGACCGGCCCGGGCCAGCCCGCTGCCGGGCTCCCGGCCGCGTTCGCGCTGCGGCGCGACGACATCCCCGGCGACCCCGAGCGTGATGGCCCGCCCGCGCAGCCTGCCGCCCGCCGTGCTGCAGGTGATCGACGGCGAACCTGCACGTGCTCGAGGAACGGTGCGGGGTTTCCGAGCGGCGGATCACCGAGCTGCTCATCGACACCGGCCGGCGCCCCGATGAGATCTGCGCCCTGGCGTGGGACTGCCTCGAGCGCGACGCCGCAGGCAGCCCGGTGCTGATCTATACCGACGCCAAGAGACAACCGGGCCGGACGGCGGCTGCCGGTCAGCGACGCCACCGCCGCCGTCATCACCGCGCAGAAGGCTTACGTCCGCAGCCGCTACCCGGGCACCCCTGCGGGTGACCTGGTGCTGTTCCCCCGCGACAAGGGCAACCGGGACGGCACCAGAGCCCATCCTCGGCGAGCACCTACAGTCACGGCCCACCGGATCTTCGCCGACGCCATCGCGCACCTGCTGACCGACGCCGACGGGCAGCAGGTCGACCCGGCGCTGGTAGTGCCGTATGCCTACCGGCACAGCTACGCCCAGCGGCACGCCGACGCCGGGATCGCGCCCGACGTGCTGCGCGAGCTGATGTCGCACCGGTCCATGCGCACCACCACCGGCTACTACCGGATCACCGAGACCCGGATCCGGGCCGCGATCAACCGGGTCGCCCGCCACCAGTTCGACGCCGCCGGGCGGCGGGTCTTCCACGCCATCACCGGCCTGCTCGCCGACGAGCAGGCCCGGATCCGCATCGGGCAGGTCGCCGTCCCGTTCGGGATGTGCACCGAGCCGTCCAACGTCAAGGCCGGCGGCGGCGCGTGCCCCTACAAATACGTCTGCACCGGCTGCGGGCACTTCCGCAGCGACCCGTCCTACCTGCCCGAGCTGAAGTCCTACCTGCAGCAGCTGCTGGCCGACCGGGAACGCCTGCGACGCCGCCGCCGACCTCCAGCCCTGGGCACGCGCGCACGCCGCCCCGCCCGACGAGCAGATCAGCCAGGTCCGGGAGCTGATCCGCCGGATCGAAGCCGACCTGGAAACCCTCACGCGGCCAAGACCGGGCCCGCATCGAAAACGCGGTCGCGACCATCCGCGCCACCCGCCAGGCCGTCATGCTCGGCATGCCCGGCATCCGGCCCGCCCCAGCAGCGGATGAGCCGCCGCGTGACCGACCAGCACGGCGCTGGCCGACAGCCCGCCGCCGCGACGTGGCCCGCCGCCGCCAGCAGGTCCGCCAGGCCCTCGCCGAGATGAGCGCCCACGGCCGGCCAGATCACCATCTCGGCGGTCGCCGCCCGCGCCCGGGTGCACCGGTCCTTCATCCACCGCCACCCCGACCTGCGCGCCGCGGTCATCGCCGCCGCCGACGACCCGGCCGGGACAGCCCAGCCGGGCCGGCGCCGTCAGCCGCCGCTCGCTGCTGGCCGACAACGCCAACCTAAGCGCGAACGCGAACCGCCGCCACAACACACCTCACAGCCCGCCTGTCCGAAGCTGCTCGGCACCCAGATCAGCCAGCGCACCGGGCTCGGCGCCCCCGACGATGCAGCCGCTGCGAGGCCGCCTCGGCGAACTCGACCAGCAGATCCTCGACCTGCGCAAGACACTCGAAGAACGCGACGAGGAACTCGCCGCCGCCCGGGAAGCCAACCGGGACCTGATGACGCTCATCAACCGGATCCCGCCTTCGGCCTGAGACCGTACACGACACCTGCTGCACACCAATTCAAGCCAGAGCATGCAGTCTGGACTGCGGAAACACCAGCCAGCAAGATCGCTAACCCAAAACAACTCACGGCGCGTACGCGGCCGGGGGCATCGAGATGGTGCGGGACTTCGACCGGTCCACCGCGGACCGGCTAGTCCAGCAGGCAGACAAGGAGACGGGTCTTCCGCTGTGGGTGGTCGAGGTGATCGACGCCAGGAGGACGCCCGGCAGCGGACGGTCAAGGTCAAGATCGCCGCGCAGGTGCAGCCGGTGCTGCCGTCCCCGGCGCCGGGGTCGCCGTTCACGCCGGTGGAGTTCGACGGCATGACCGCCACCCCGTACGTGGATAGCTCCCGCTGCTCGGGCGACGGCAAGAAAAAGTGCGCCGCCCGCCTGGCGTACTCGTTCAAGGCCACGGGCGTCCGGGCTCCCTCGCGGGGGATCAGCCGCCCGGCGCCTGAGCACAAGGACGCGGCGTGACGGCCCGCCGCGCCCCGGCGGCGCACGTGTGCCTGCGGGTCGGCTCCCGGCATGAGGTGGCGTTCGTGCCGTTCCCGGTCAAGGCTCCGATGTTCGTCATCGGCGCGGCCGGGACGCTGGTCAGCTTCACCCTGCCGGAGCAGATCCAGGCCGGGCACGTGGACTTCGCCCGGCAACTCGCGGCCAAAGCGTGGGCGTACGCAGTGGCGGTGGAGCGCCGCTACCGGGGCCTGCCGCCGCTGCCGGACGTGCCGGTCCCGTACACGCTGACAGCCAAGGCCGAGACGCTGCTGGAGGCTGACGCGGAGCATGCGGACCTGGTGCCGCTGCCCGGCGGGCGGGAGGTGACGGCATGACCACCGCGGCATCAGTGCGGTTCAGCGAGAACGGGACAGCCACGGTCCAGTCCTATGTCCGGCTGACCGCCAGCACTCACATCCAGTGCTGCACTTACGCCGATGCCGCGCCGATCCTGTCCATCCAGGACGGGGCGGCGGACATCACGATCACCAACCCCGGCCGGGGCGGGGTCACCGAGGACGACGTGCGATTCGGCCGCCTGCTGGCCGAGGCCGTGAACCGGTACGCGGCCGAGCTGGACAGGCTCGCCGCCAAGGATGCACGACGGCGCGCCGACCCGGACTCTGCTGGGCAGGCGGCGTGATGGCAACGCAGATGATGGAGGCGGGGCGGCTGGAGCTGGTACCTCCGGCCGCCCCTGGGTTCTCTCCCGTGTGCACGAAAGAGGTGACCAGACTATGCGCAGGGTCGTGACCGGCGAGGAGCTGGCCCAGCTGTACAACCCGGACCCGTTCGCGATGCCCCGCTGGCGGGCGCCGGTCTACCGCACCCCGTTCGGCATCATCCTGGTAGCGAAGCTCTTCAAGCTGCTGGGCTGGATCGTCCGGATGGTCGCCCGGCATCCGCTGGCCGCCAGCATGCTTGCCCTGGCCGCGGTGACGTGGGTCAAGCTCGGCTGGGTCACTCTGGTCGCCCTGGTCCTGGCCGCCGTCGTCATGCTGATCGCCTGGCGGTGGTTCTGGCCGGTCTCGTTCTCCCGGTGGGTCGGCCGCCGGCCCGGGGGAAGTGGCGGGCTTGGTGCTACCGGCGCCGCTGGGCTGCCGTGATGACGATTGCCGGGGTGGCGCCGTGGTATCAGGGCTGGACCCTGCTGCCCGTGCTCGGCAAGGTGACCGCCACTCGGTATGTCGACCGGGTATATGTCCGGCTTGTCTCCGGCCAGTCCGCGGCCGACTTCGCCGACCACGCGGACAACCTGGCGCACGGGTTCCGCGCGATGCTGTGCCGGATCCGCACGGCCAGATCCGGGGCGGTGGTGCTGGAGTTCATCCGGCGGGACGCCCTGGCCGCCCTCGTCCCCGCCCTCCCCATCCCCGACCACCGGATCTGAAGGCGCTGCCGGTGGGCAGGCGGGAAGACTGCGCTGCCCTGGCTGGTCAGGCCCACGGACGACGTGCTGATCGCGGGCGCCGACCGGGGCGGGTCAAGGCCTCGTTGCTGTGGGGCCTGGTCCGGGCCATGTTCCCGCTCATGCAAGACGGCCGGGTCCGGGTGCTGGCCGCCGATCCGAAGCTGATGGAGCTGGCCTACGGCCGGGTCATCTTCGAGTCCTACGGCTCCTACGCCGCCGACGCCACCGCCATCGCCGCGATGCTCGACCAGGCAGTCGCCGACATGCAGGATCGCGCTGGCCGGTTCGCCGGACGCCAGCGTGACCACACCCCGACCGTGGAAGACCCGTTCACGGTAGTGCTGGTGGATGAGGTCGCGTTCCTGACCGCCTACCAGCCGGACCGGAACCTCAAGACCCGGATCATGGCCGCGCTGGCCACCTTGACCACGCAGGGCCGGGCGGTCGGCTACTCGGTGGTGGCCGCGTTGCAGGACCCGCGTAAGGATGTGCTGACCATCCGGAACCTGTTCCCGGACCGGATCGCGATGCGGCTCGATGAGCCGGAGCAGGTGGACATGGTGCTGGGGGACGGTGCGCGGGACCGCGGCGCGACCTGCGAGCTAATCTCCACGGACCCGGCGTACCGGCGCGGGGGTGGCGTTCGTCCGGCTGGAGGCCGACCCGGACCCGGTGCGGGTCCGCGCCGGATGGGTCACCGACTGGGACATCCGCGCCCTCGCTGACCGGTGCATCCCGGATCGGGTCGAGTGGCCGGAGGTGGCGGCATGACCACCGTCACCGCGTGGCGGACCGATGAGCCGTGCCCGGTCTGCGCCACCGGCCTGATCCTGCACGACGACGGCACCTCACCGCCGTGGGATGAGTGCCGCCTGTGCGGCTGGGCCGACACCTGGACCAGCGACCAGCAGACGGAGGTGACCAGTGACCGAAATGACCGGCTAGGACGACCCGGGCGCAACGGATGGCGATGCCGCTGGCCCGGGAAGTCGTCAAGGACCTGGCCGTCGAGCACGGCGCCTGCATCCGCCCGATCCAGCTGCGCCGCACCAACCTCGACACCGGCGAGGTAGACACCGTGCTCGTCCCGTGCGGGCACACGCTCGCGCACGTCTGCCCGTCGTGCGCGGAGCGGGCCCGGACGCTGCGGGCGGCGCAGTGCCGGGAAGGCTGGCACCTCGAGGACGAACCCGACATCACCCCCGACCCGGCCACCGAGGACCAGAAGGGGTGGATCGAGAAACGCGCCGAAGCCCAGCAGTTCCGCGACCAGGCCGCCAGCACCGGGCAGGACACCGCCGACCTGGACGAGCTCCTAGCCGACCTGGACGAAGAGATCACCAAGGCAGGCATCCGCGGGAAGGCCGCCCGGACCGCCCGGCGCGGCGGCACCGGTCCACCAGACGCCGCCAGGACACCCCCGACCTGCCCCGCCGCAAGGTCAGCCCGCGCACCGTGGGCGGGGCGCCGCCCCGTGCCGGACGGCAAGACCTTCCGTCCCTCCCTGTTCGTCACCCTGACGTGTCCGTCTTATGGCCGGATCGACGAGGGGGGGGTTCCCGCCGACCCGGTTACCTACGAGTATGACCGGGCGGCGCGGGACGCGCTGACCTTCGCCGCGCTGTTCGACCGGTTCATCCAGAACCTGCGCCGCTACCTCGGCTACGACGTGCAGTACTTCGCCGCCATCGAACCCCAGCGCAGGCTCGCCCCGCACGTCCACCTCGCCATTCGCGGCACCATCGCCCGGCGCCGAGCTGCGCCGGGTGCTGGCCGCGACTTACCACCAGGTCTGGTGGCCGGACGCCAGCACCGTTAAGTACGACGGGGACGAGCTGCCCGTGTGGGACGAGGCGATCAGCGGCTACCTGGACTCTGCTACCGGGGAGGTGCTGCCGACCTGGGACCAGGCGCTCGACGCCATCGGGGACGAGGATGAGCCGTGGCATGTGGCCCGGTTCGGCGTCCGGTTCGACGCCCAGGGCGTGCTCGCCGGATCGAAGGACGCGGCCCGGTGCATCGGGTACCTGACCAAGTACCTCACCAAGCAGGTGGGCGACTGCCACCAGGCCGACACCGACACCCAGCGTGCCCACGCCGCACGGCTGGCCGAGGCACTGCGATATCCAGCCATGCTCGCCGCGGTGCGCCAACTGGCTCCGGTACGGCATCCAGCCCAAGAACGCCCGGCCCGGCCTGGCTCCCCGGCCGGTGCAAGGGCAAAGCGCACGACGGCGATCACCTGGGCTATGCC
>CAWFPJ010000034.1:0-149337 GCA_963817515.1 Bryobacterales bacterium
GAAGTCCTTTCCAAAAGAGTTCTCAGTGCGTCATTGAGTAAATCAGATAGTTGACGCCGATGCGGATTCCAAGGGCTGAAAACTGCTGCGGGTATTTTGGCTCGTCGGCGTTTTCCCAGGAGTCGCCCAGATCCATATTGTGACAGATGACCACCATCAGGCGGCCTTTGTCATCGTAAATGCCGCGCCAATGGGCCGGCGATCCGGTCCGTACATCCTTCTCGTAAACCTTGTGAGAGTAGACATACTGCATGCCGGGCACCTGGTAACGGTCGTCCAGATCGAAGACCGTATGGAAGATGGCGTCGTTGTCCGGAATGTCCACAATGGACTTATTCGGGAAGACCTTGTTCATGGTGTAAACGAAGACGTCCCATTCGTTCGAGGCGTGGAAATCGTCGCACATGAAAAAGCCGCCGCGCAGCAGGAATTCGCGAAACTTGACGATCTGCGGGTCGGTCAACTGCCAGTGCCCCACTTCCACAGCGTAGAGCCAGGGATAGTTGAACACATCGTCGTCTTCGTCGAGATTAATGGGCTGCTCCACGGAGCGAGACTCGATGCGGGTGAGACGCCGGATGGCAGCGGCCAAGTGCCGGTCGGACCGGGGATAGTCGATGGTCCAGTTGGTACTGCCTTCCCGCCAGTCGAGGCCACGCCTGTATTCCGATTGCCAGTCCACGCGGACGTCCGTCGTGGGGTACATAAGGCGCGCAAAGGTCCATTCGCCAGGCTGATTCCAGTCTGATGGAAGGGGGAAATTGAAGTATTCCCAAGCCGGGTATTGCCGGAACGGACGCTGTGCCAAAAGCGTACACACCAAAATCGCGCAACCCAGCGCGGGCACAATAAACCGGCGAACCCTCATCTATATATTTAGTATGTGACGCGAGGCAGGCGAACGCAAGAACGGCACCCTTGGGACCATACCAGTGTTACGCCACGAGTGTTTCGCCACAGGTGATCCCAAGGGCATTTCCGGCGTGCTCGAACTCACTTATGTAGCAGGCTTATTGTACCTGGATGGCTTCGACCTTTAGTACGTCGCCATCCAGCGTTCCCGATACCCTGGCCGCCACCTGAGTGCTGCCGGGTTGGGCTGGGTCCTTGGAGCGATCGGCGCGGTTCCTCAAGGCTTCCACAGCTTTGGCGTTTCCTGCGTCATCCAGTCTATATACTTTTCCTGCGACAGCCATGGCGAAGGTAGTGCTTGTGCTCGAGGGATCGCAGGCTTTTTGTTGACCGCCGCAACTAATGTCAATCAATCTTCCAGTCACAGTTTCAGCGACGGCCAGGCCGGAGAGAATCGCGCAGAAAGCGCCCAATTTCAGAAATCTTCGCATACTTGCTCCTTTTTTTACGATCGAATTTGGTTGGGATTCACGCTTGGTCCTTAGATAAGCACCTGCCTCGATTGAGCAGCTACATCTCCAAAGGTTCTCTTTAATGGACGAGGGAGAAGTTTGCGCGGATCAAGATGGAAACAATTCTCGGTAAGAAATGCGGCAGCGGTAAAAAATTCAGGCCTGATAAATACAGTTCCCAACAATGATACAACGGGAACAAATCGCGGCCCTCCAGAAGGAAGTAGTTCCCGATTTACATTCGTGAATCCAGAATTCAGTCAGGCCCCACGACTTGCCATGGCTTCGGCGATGCGATTTTCGAGCACCAGCTCCGGTTTGAAATTCTCATAGCGCAGGAAATATTCGGCGGCCATTTCCAGGGCTTTCCTGGGAACCAGTCCCACAATCTCGCTGCCCACAATAGAAACTCCATATCGCTCGGCTTCGCGGCGAACGGCTTCAAAGACCAGGTGCATCGGGGTCTGCTCGAAATCCGTCAGGTTGATGGAAACCTGCGCCAGATTCCGGGAGGCCAGCATCACCCCAATGGACTTCACGTACCGCAAACCACCCGAGGAGAAACGAATGGTTCTGGCAATCCGCTTGGCAATGCCGACGTCGGCGGTGCCGAGGTTGATGTTGTAGGCGATCAGAACTTTACGCGCGCCCACCACGGTGGCTCCGGCTGTTGGATGGCAAACCGGTTCCCCGCAATCCGGATTGCGCGCAGCTTCAACACCCATCTCCTTAACCAGGGCTTCGAACTGGCCGCGCCGGATGTTTTCGAGGTTGACGCGTTCGGGCCGTCTTGCGGCGCCTTCATAGAGGTAGACAGGGACCCGGAGTTTGTTCCAGATATCCATGCCGACTCGCCCGGCCAGCACGACGCAGTCTTCGAGCGTAACGCCTTCGATGGGGATAAAAGGAACTACGTCGGCCGCTCCGATGCGCGGATGGGCGCCTTGCTGCTTGGTCAGGTCGATAAGTGCAACCGCGCGTTCCACCGCACGGAATGCGGCCTCGGCCACGGCGGCGGGTGGACCAACGAAGGTGAGCACCGAGCGATTATGATCGGCGTCGGATTCGCGATCGAGCAGGACCACCTCCGGAACAGAAACGACGGTTTGTACGATGGCGTCGATCTTGGCGGCGTCGCGGCCTTCGGAGAAGTTAGGGACGCATTCAATGAGCTGCATTATCTGACCACATCATAACGCTGCCGTGGTGTGGGCCCGCCCTCCGCGCTAAACTTTCCATATGTCCGCCTGCCGTTCGGTGGCAACGCTTGCGCTGCTGGCTTCCATAGCCGCAGCCCGCCCGCCCGAAGCCTGGACACTCGCACGCAGCGGCCATTTTGAAATCTATTCCGACGCCCCAGCCGGCGCCGCGCCCTCTCTGCTCTCCGCCTTCGAGCGCATGTACACCTTCTTCTCGCGCCAGGTGGGCATAGTCCCCGACCCTCACCGCCCCGTCCGAATCATCTGCTTCGGTTCCGGCCAGGAATACGATTCGTATCGCCTCAGTCCTGGTGCGGATGCCTACTACGTCGGCACGGAGGCGCGCGACTATATCGTGATGCCGGCGCTCACCCCCGGCGATTTCCACCTTGCAGCCCACGAGTATTCACATCTCCTGATTCACGCCAGCGGGAGGGCTCTGCCGCATTGGATTGCCGAAGGCATTTCCGAAGTCGCCTCCACGGTCCGAATCGGCGCCCGTGACAGCAGCGTGGGCGGAGACCTTCCCGCGCGGTCCCAACTCCTGCGCACGGCCGCGTGGATGCCATTCCCGGATCTCTTCGCCACGGATGAAGTCAGCTCCGGCACCCACTCGCTTTTCTATTCCGAAACCTGGGCGCTCACCGCGATGCTCATGCTCTCGAAGGAATATGGTCCCCGCTTCCCGCTTCTGCTGGGTTCGTTGGCCTCGGGCATTGGAAGCGAAACCGCGCTCCGCGGTATCTATCATGTCTCGGCTGACACGCTGACTCGCGACCTGCACGCCTGGCTGGCCCATATCCCGCGGCCGGTTCCGCTGCCCGGCATTGCCGCGAGTGCGCCTTCCGCCCAGCCAGCGCCTATTTCCTGGTTGGCCGCACGCACGATGCTGGCCGATCTCCGCCTGGGTGCGGGCGACCTGGACCGGGCCGAATCGCTCTACCGCGAACTGGCCACCGAGTCGCCTTCCTCCGAGGTCTATGCCGGGCTCGGCGCGATCGCCTTTCGCAAGGGAGATCGCACCGGCGCAGTGGCAGCCTGGCGGCAGGCCATGGACCTGGGCAGCGCCGACGCCGCCCTCTACTACCGCTTTGCTGTGCTGGGCGATCAGCAGGGCCTGGCCGCAGAGCAGATTCGCACCGCCCTGGAACGGGCCATTGCCCTGAAACCGGATTTCGATGACGCGCACTTCATCCTCGCGCTGAGGGAACAGAACGCCGGCCAATCGCAAGCCGCCATCGGGCACCTGCGGGCGATCCGCGCCATCTCGCCGGCCCGCGCATTCTCGTATTGGACCGTTATGGCCGATGCGCTGCTGGACCTCGGCCGCCGCGCCGATTCCCGCGCCGCCGCCATCCAGGCCCGCGAACATGCCGCCACTGACGCCGAACGCGACCACGCCGGCCAATTGATTGTCATGGCCGACACGGATCTTTCCGTTCAGTTGACCTCCGGACCCGATGGCCGCGCACACTTTCAGGCGATCCGCGTGCCGCACGACGAACCGCCGCGCAACCCTTTCATCGAACCCGGCGACGGAATCCAGCGCGCCAAAGCCACCCTGAGCCACATCGAGTGCGGCGACCATGGAATTAGTTTTGTGGTATCCCGACAGGAAGGCGACCTGACGTTGGCGGTTCCCGATCCGTCGCGCGTTCAGATCCGCAACACAACTTCCGGCGTTGCATTCGAATTCACCTGCGGCCCTCAAGAGCCGCGAAAAGTGATCGTCGAATACACCGCGGCCCGCGTCCTTCGCGGTCTGGAACTGCAGTAACACGAAGCCAGGCGACCGACAGACGAAGAACCCGATGGTCTGTTCCACAAGTGGTCGTGATACCGTGGAAGATTGATGATTTCGAACCAGGAGCAACTCGTCGCCGCTATCGCCAAAGAAGTGCTGGCCCGGCTGGAGGAGCGTCTGGGCAGCCTGCCGCCTTCCATTCACAACCAGCCGGGGGATGACGGGGTTTTCCCGGCGGTGGACCAGGCGGTGCAGGCCGCGGCGGCGGCGCAGCAACGCGTGGGCGCGATGAGCCTGGAAGATCGCGGCCGCATGGTCACCATCATCCGCCGTCTGTGCAACGACAACGCGGAGGATTGGGCCCGCCTGGAACTGGAAGAAACCCGCATCGGGCGCGCCGACCACAAGGCAGTCAAGCTTCGCAATATCCGGCTGGTGCCTGGCGTGGAGGCCATGCAGAGCGAAGCGCTTTCCGATACCTCCGGCCTGTGCGTGATTGAGCATGCGCCGTGGGGCGTGATCGGCATGGTGCTGCCGGCCACTCACTCCGTCCCCACCATGGCCAGCAACGCCATCAACATTCTGGCCGCCGGCAATACCGCGATCTTCAGCCCGCACCCTACCGGTTTCAAGATTGCGGGCCGCGCCCTGCGTATTTTCAACCGCGAGATCCAGCGCGAATTGGGCGTCAACAACGTGTTGACCATGGCCGAAGAAGCCACCATCAAGAACGTGGAAGAGGTTTTCAGGCATCCGCGAGTGGCGCTGTTGTGTGCCACCGGCGGACCGGCGGTGGTCAACGCCGCCCTGAAGTCCGGAAAGCGCGTGATCGCGGCCGGCCCGGGCAATCCGCCTGTCGTGGTGGACGAAACGGCTGACCTCTATGCCGCCGCCCAGGCCATCATCGCGGGCGCGTCGTTTGACAATAACCTGCTCTGCATCGGCGAGAAGGAAGTGTTCGTGGTGGCTTCGGTGGCCGACGCATTTCTGGCAGCCATGCGCCGCGCGGGCGCATTCCAATTGGATCCCCAGTCGATCGAAAAACTGACCAACGCGGCTTTCCATACGGAGGGCGGGCAGGCTCACGCCAGACGCGAATACATCGGTAAGGACGTGGCATTTCTGGCGCAGGCGGCGGGCACCAGCGCGCCGGGCGGCACGGACCTGCTCTTTGGCGAAACCCGCGAGGATCATCCGTTCGTTCAGGAAGAGCAAATGATGCCCTTTTTACCGGTGGTTCGGGTGCCGGACGTGGACACCGCCATCGCGGCATCGGTGAAGGCCGAACATGGGTACCGGCACACGGCGATGATTCACTCGCGCAATATTGAAAACGCCACCAGGATGGCGCGCGCCATGAATTGTACCCTGTTCGTGCAGAATGCGTCGTGCTTCGCCTCGCTGGGCGTCGGCGGCCCCAGCTATTTGAGCCATAGCATCGCTACCCCAACCGGCGAAGGAGTCACCACGCCGATGACTTTCACGCGGCAGCGGCGGATCGTGATCGGCGGCGGTGCGTTGCGGATTCTTTGAGGAAACGTGAAGAGATGAAAACGGTCGACCTCACCAAAGAGAAAGTCATTACGCTCACCGACGTGGAAGGCGCCGCTAAGGACGGTGCCACCGAGCTGCTCATCGGCGAGACTGCCATCCTCACGCCTTCGGCCCGGGAAACCGCGGAACTGCGCCGCATTACGGTACGCTCAAGTTCGAGCTCCGGGTCAAGTTCGAACTCCGGTCCAGGTTCTGTCAACGCTGCCGGTACGGTTGTTCCCGCTGCGGTCGAGGCGATCTTTAACTGCGCCGAAGCCCAGGCCGCCAAAGAGGAAATCTGCGCGGTGGGCCGCAAACTCTGGATGCGCCAGTATGTTGACGGCAACGGCGGCAATATTTCCTACCGCATTGGTCCCAATGAGGTGATCTGCACTCCGACGCTGACCAGCAAGTACGACCTTACGCCGCAGGATATGTGCATGGTCGATTTGACCGGAAAGCAACTGGTGGGTGTGCGGCCGCGCACCAGCGAAATTCTCATGCACCTGGAAATCTACAAGGCAGTGCCGGAGGCCAAGGCCGTGGTGCACTGCCATCCGCCGCACGCCACCGCTTACGCCATCACCGGCCGCGTACCGCCGAACTGCGTCATCCCGGAGTATGAAGTCTTCATCGGCAAGGTGGCGCTTTCACCGTACGAAACGCCGGGCACGCAAAAGTTCGCGGAAACCGTCATTCCGTTCGTGAAAACTCACAACACAGTTCTGCTGTCCAACCACGGCATCGTTTGCTGGGGGGATACGGTGACCCATGCCGAGTGGTATGCCGAGGTGGTGGATACCTACTGCTGGACCTTGATGCTGGCGGCTCAGCTTGGCAGCCCGATTTCGCACTTTTCAAACGAGCACGCCAGCGACCTGTTGGCCATCAAGAAGAAACTGGGCCTTCCCGATCCCCGCCACGATGCACCGGAATGCGACACCTGCGATATCCCCACAACGCCAGGCGCGATCGCCATTGAGCCCAAGGTCTGCGGCGTGCCGGGTTCGATCACGCCTGGCTCTATTACTCGTGAAGAGGTAGAGCAAATGGTGCGCGAGATTACGGCGCAGGTGTTGGCGCGTATCTCGTAAGAACGGGGGCCGGAGGTCGGGGCTTGGAACTCGTAGCCATTGAGTGGTCTCGCGGTTTGCCTGGGGTCACGTCTGCGTCAGGTCGAGACACGGCACCCTCACCATCCGGCCCCCGGCCCCTGACATCCGGCTCGGTATTTAGAGAACGATGATCTAGTCTTGGTGCCGCGGCGGTTTCGCCTGCGAGCCGGCTAAATCGCGATGCGCTTCCATTTGCCGCGCCGGAAGAGGATCACGGAGATCACCGCCAATACCGATTCGGCGGTGCAGATGGCCAGGTACACTCCGCGCGGGCCGAGCCCGGTGGATTGCGCCAGCCACCAGGCCAGCGGCAGCTGCAGCATCCAGTAACAGAACAAGTTGATCCAGGTGGGCGTGGCCGTGTCGCCGGCTCCGTTGAAGGCTTGCTCCATAATCATTCCCCAGGCGTAGAACGGATAGCCGAGACTGATGTATCGAAGCGCAGTGACGGCGATGGGCACCACCGCGGGGTCATCGGTGAAGATCCGAACCAGCCCGTGCGCGAACGCAAATAGAAAGATTCCAACCAGGGACAGGAACGCCATGTTGTAGGCGCCGGCCAGCCAGACCGCGCGTTCGGAACGGTCCGGGCGTTTGGCTCCGAGGTTTTGGCCCACCAGCGTGGCGGCGGCGCTGCTGATCCCCCACGAGGGCAGGATCGCAAACAGAATGATCCGGATGGCCAGCGAATAGCCGGCGATGGCGGCGCTGCCGAACATGGCGTTGATGCGCGCCAGGCTCAACCAGCTGGCCGTCGAAATGAAGTACTGGAACATGGCGGTGCTGGCGACGCCGAGCAGCCGCCGGAGCACCGGCCAGTCCAGGCGGAGATGGCGGCGCGGCGACTACCACGCGGGCGCGGCCGCCGAACAGCACGTAGAGTTGGTAGAGCACGCCGATGCTGCGGCCAATGGTGGTGGCCACGGCGGCGCCCGTAACCCCGAGCTTCGGAAAAAATGCCAGGCCGTAAATGAAGCAGGGGTCCAGCGCCATGTTGATCAGGTTCGCCATCCACAGCGTCCGCATGGCGACGGCGGCGTCGCCCGAACCGCGGAATACGCCATTGATCAGGAACAGAAGCATGATGCAGGCATTGCCGCCGAGGATCACGGAAGCATAGCCCGAGCCGATGCGGATCATGCCCGGCGTGGCATGCATGAGACCGAGCAACTGCGGCGCGAAATGGGCGCCCGCGATTCCCATCACGATGGCCACAAGCACGCCGAAGCCGATAGCCTGGACGGCGGCAATGGAAGCGCCTTCGTGGTCCTTTTCGCCGATGCGGCGGGCCACGGTGGCAGTGGCAGCCATGCTCAGTCCGAGCGCGATGCTAAAAATGAGAACCACCAGGGCTTCGGTGAGACCCACGACGGCCATGGCGTCGGCGCCCAGGCGAGCCACCCAGAAAGCGTCGACCACCCCGAAGGTGGATTCCATGGCCATTTCCAGAATGGTGGGGATAGCCAGCAGCGCGATGCCGCGGCTGAGGCTCCCTTCGGTGAAATCCTGATGCGTGCCGGCGATGGCCTCGCGAATGAATTCGAGTTTGGTAGTGCGGGTACGCTCTGCACTGGCTTCCATAAATGCCCTTCCGGAGACATGCTCCGTTTACACTGACTGCTTGAATGAAAGGAGATCGAGGGTGGGCGCGAAAGCCGTGCGGGCGTCAATTGCCTGCGAGGTTTTCGCTATCGATCTACAGCGACAGAGATGGCAAACATGGGCGTACCTACTAACAAAAAGTTTAGCACAGAAGAAGTTCTAGACCCACTAAAATATCAGACCCACTCCAGGGTTATCAGACCCACTCGAGGGCGCCCTTCTTGTAAGCCCAGACGTAACCGACGGCCAGGATCACCAGGAACACCGCTACCTCTACTACCCCGAACCATCCCATGCTTTGGTACCGCACGGCCCACGGGAACAGGAAGATGGTCTCCACGTCAAAAATCACAAACAGGATGGCGATAATGTAGAACCGTACGGTGTAGCGGCCGCGCGAGTCTGAAGCGGCTTTTATGCCGCACTCGTAGGCCTCTAGTTTGACTGCAAACGGCGCCGATGGGCGAATCAGCTTGGCGGCCACAATCGTGATCACGGGAAACACGATCGCGATGGCCAGAAAAATGAAGATCGGTATGTAGCCGCTCAGCATCGCATCACTATAACACAGGCCTTTCGCCGGGCTCTACCCGTGGAGCTTCTTGTAAGCCGCCAGGCAGCGTTCGGCAGTCTCGATGGATGGGAAACGGCTGCCCTCCTGCTCGATCAGGTAGTACTCGACGCCGCCCTTCGATTCGGCGGCTTGGAAGATCTTCTTCCACGGAGATTCGCCTTCGCCGAACAGCGCCTTGTAGCCCTTGTCGGGGCCAGTGCCGGAGGCCCATTCTTTAAGGTGGAGACTCCTGATGCGGCCGGGATTGGCTTTGATCCACTCAACCGGGTCGGACCCCACTTCCACACAGGTGCCGACGTCAAGCTGCAGCATGACGTCTTTGGGGCTGTTGCCGGCAATCACTTCCATGGGGCGTTTGCCTTCCACCGGCTTGAACTCAGCCGCGTGATTGTGGTAGCCGGTGCCCATTCCGAGAGGCTTGAGTTTTTCGTCGGCTTGCGTGAGCGCGTCGCCGACGGCCTTCCAGCCATCCAGGCCGTCGACGCGGCCGGCGCTCGCCAGCACGATGTATTTGGCGCCGATGGTCTGGTTGAGATCGATGGCCTTGGCGATGCCTTCGGGCTTCAGCGCGTTCATGCCGTTGTGCGTGGAGTTGCAGCGGATGCCCAGATCGTCCAGGAGCTTTCGAACATCTTTTGCCTGTTCGGGCGTCCAACTGTAGTATGACGAGTAGAACTCGACCACCTCATAGCCCATCTTGGCAACCGCGCGAACGGTGCCTGGCAGGTCCTTGTCCAGCTGATCGCGAACGGAGTAGAGTTCCAGGCCGATGGGGATGTGCTTGGCGGCGAGCGCCAACGGAGCGGCCGCGGTTGTCGCGAGCGTTGTCGCCAGAAACGAGCGGCGTGATACCAAATTTTGCGCTTGCATGCTCAAAACCATAGCACATGGGAGCAACGCTGGCATATCGACGTGAATGCTATCCTGAGGTCAGCAGCGCGTGTTTCTTCTAACCCAACTCCGCCGGGCCGGAGCACTGATCATTGCAACGTTCCTGTTTTTGGGGGCGCTGTATGCTCTCCAGCGGCCGTTTCGCGTGTATCCCGGGTTTGAGTACACCAACTTCCCGCTTCCCAGGGACTATCAGGACAAGAGCGAATGGACCTTCGCGCGGCTGATGTACCCTCCGGTATCGCCCCGCTATGGCGGCGCCGAGTTTCTGGGCAGCTGGAAGGAGGGGCAATCCAACTGGACCATGGACTATCCACGCTCGGACCGGCACATTTCGGCGGCGGTGCGCAGGCTCACTCGTGTACATGCGCGTTCCGTCGAACAAACGGTGGACCTGGATGACGGCGACCAGTTCGACTGGCCATGGCTTTACGGAGTGGAGGTGGGCCATTGGGATCTGACCGATGCCCAGGCAAAGGCCATGCGCGAGTTTCTGCTGCGCGGCGGCTTCTTCATGTGCGACGACTTTCACGGCACCATTGAATGGGACTTCTTCAGCGCCAGCATGCGCAAGGTCTTTCCCGACCGGCCGATTGTGGAGATTCCGAACGGCGATCAGATTTTCCACACCATCTACGATCTGGACGACCGGTACCAGGTTCCGGGCGCGCTGTTCATGGAGACTCACCGCACTTACGAAAAGGATGGCAAGGAGCCGCACTGGCGCGGCATTTATGACGACCGGAACCGGCTGATGGTGGCGATTTGTTTCAACATGGATCTGGGCGATTCCTGGGAGCATGCCGACAATCCGGAGTATCCGGAGAAGTTTTCGGCGCTGGGGCTCAGGATCGGGTTGAACTACCTGATTTACTCCATGACTCACTAAGAAAAGGACCTAATGAACTGGAGCGCGACAGGAGCATTCTTATTGGCTCTGGCCGTGGTGCTGGGCGCGTTTGGCGCGCACGGGCTGAAAGACAGGCTGGATGCGTATTCTTTGGGGGTGTGGGAGAAGGCGGTGTTTTACCACTTCATCCACGCGCTGGGAATGTTGGTGGTGGCGTTATTGCCGCGGACCGGGACGTTCGCGGAATCGGCGGCCGCATGGGTCTGTGCGCTGCTGGCCGCCGGAATCCTAATTTTCTCCGGCAGTCTTTATGCGCTGGCGCTGACAGGGCAGAGGGCATTGGGGGCCATCACGCCCATTGGCGGGCTGTCATTTATCGCCGCCTGGCTGATGTTGACGTGGTATTTGATGGTGCACAAATGACCACGCACACCGGATTCGATCTTGGGGCCGCGGCACGGCAAGAGATGCTGGAGCACGGCTTTGAGCCCGAGTTTCCGCAGGCGGTGCAGGCCCAACTGGCGGGAATGGCGGCCAGGCCGGCCGATGACGGGCTCAAGAATCTGACTGCGCTGTTATGGTCTTCGATCGATAACGACGAATCGCGCGATCTGGACCAGATCGAGTGGGCCGAGCGGGTGACGGGCGGCGTTCGCGCGCTGGTGGCAATAGCGGATGTGGATTCGCTGGTTGCCCGGTCCACTCCAATCGATTTGCACGCGGCGCGCGAGACAACCACCGTGTATGCCGGCATCCGGACGTTCCCTATGCTGCCGGAAAAGCTTTCGACGGACCTGACTTCGCTTTCCGAGGGCGCGGACCGTCCGGCCATCGTAATCGAAATGCTAATAGCCGCCGATGGCTCGATTGCTTCGAGCAGCGCGTACCCGGCCCTGGTGCGCAACCGGGCGCAATTGACTTATAGCTCCGTGGGACCCTGGCTTGAGGGCACAGCCGCGGCGCCGGCCAAGGTTGCAGCGTCGGCGGAGTTGCAGGCGCAGCTTAAGCTGCAGGACGAAGCGGCGCAGGCGCTGCGCAGGGAGCGGCATCGGTTAGGGGCGCTCACTTTCGACCGCGCTGAGGTGCAACCGGTCATCGCCAACGGCCAGGTGCGGGACATCAGCGCGCGGCGGGCGAACCGGGCGTCGCAGTTGATCGAAGACCTCATGATCGGCGCCAATGAAGTGATGGCGCGGAGGCTGCGCGATGCCGGCGTCTCCTCCATCCGGCGCGTGGTGAAAGCTCCGGAACGCTGGGCACGCATCATGGAACTGGCGGAGCGCTACAGCGACAAGCTTCCGCCGGAACCGGACGCCGGCGCGCTCAACGAATTCCTGATGCGGCGCGAGCAGGCCGACCCGGTCCACTACGCCGATATCTCGCTATCGGTGCTCAAGCTGATGGGGCCGGGGGAATACGTGGCATCGCGGCCGGGCGATACCGGCCAGGGCCATTTCGGCCTGGCGGCGCAGGACTACACGCACTCCACGGCACCCAACCGGCGTTTTGCCGACCTGGTAACGCAGCGGCTTCTGAAGGCCCTCGCGGCCAAAGCCGCTTCGCCTTATACAGACGACGAGTTGGATGCTATTGCGCGCAACTGCACCCTGAAGGAAGACGCCGCGCGAAAAGTCCAGCGCAACATGACTAAACGGATCGCGGCGGTGGCGCTGCAGCATCGCGTGGGACAATCGTTTTCGGCCGTGGTGACGGGCGTTACGCCGAAAGGTGTATTCGTCCGCATAGTGGATCCGCCGGTGGAAGGGCGGCTGATGTCGGGCGACCATGGAGTGGACGTGGGCGACCGCCTGCAGGTAACGCTGCTGGGCGCCGATCCGCAACGCGGGTTTATTGATTTTGGAAGTTAGCGGTTTTGGGAGGTAGACATGGCACCTGCACCAGGGAGCGCGACGGGAATGCTGCGGCATGCGGTGGCCGCCCTGGCGTACCGCGGCGGCAAAGCGATTCGAGGCGTACCGGAGAATTTCAGCAGTTTCCGGGCGGCCGAGGGCACACAGGTTGGCACGCGAACGCCGGGCCAGATTCTGGCTCACATCGGGGACCTGTTGGACTGGGCGCTAAAGCTGGCCGACGGCAGGATGGAATGGCGCGAAATGCCGCCGCAGACGTGGGAACAGGATTCGGCCCGCTTCTTTGCCGCGCTGGAGGCGCTGGATGCGCGCCTCGCTTCCCATGAGCCGGGCTTCGCCCCGGAGAAACTGTTCCAAGCGCCAGTTGCCGATGCCCTGACGCACGTCGGGCAGATCTCCCTGCTGCGGCGGATGGCGGGAGCTCCGGTGCGCGGCGAGAACTACTTCAAGGCGGAAATCACGGCCGGGCGCGTGGGGGCCCAGCAGGCTCCGCCTGCCTTTGAATTCGACTGAGCCGTCGAATTCGCTAAGTTCCCACTAGCCCGCCTGGGCCTCGGATTTCAAGGGGCGGGCTACGGCCTTGGGCTCGGGGCGCGTGATATCGATGCTGCCCTTGAAGTAGGCGCCATCATCGATGCTGATGCCGGCCGATTTGATGTCGCCGATGAGACTGCCCTGCTCGCGGATCGAGAGTTTCTCGCTCACTTCCACATTGCCGCGCACCGAACCGTAAATTGCTACTTCACGGGCCTTGATATTGGCGCGGACTTTGCCGTTTGGCCCCACAGTGAGCAGACTCTGCGATTCCATGGAGCCCTCCACTTCGCCGTCCACCAGCAGTTCCTCACGCGTGCGTATGTCGCCTTTGATGTGCATCGAGGCTCCGATGACGGCGGTTTGCTTCGGGGCCGGCGGGGCCGCGACTGGCACTGGCGCCGGGGCGACGGTCAGGGCCGGGGTTGGTGGCGGCGGTGGTTGGTACCGGGGCGTTGCCTGTGGTGGTGCAGGTTCGTCATTGCGTTTGTTCCACACGTTCGGTTCTCCTTCAGATCTGAATAAGGGTACTCTGTTGCATTCCATGTGCCAGATGCTGCCAGGTGCGTTAACCGCCATCGCAGGCACGAAAAACACGTTCGCAGTCGTACTCACTGCGTAACTTTTACGTGCTGTGCTCTCTTGCGTGCTTTACTATGGGAGAAAAATGACTCATACCTGGACTCATCTGGAAAGCGCCTACCTGGCTGGTGGTTACACGCTGCAGGCCTGGCTCGGCGAAGACGAACGCGGCGCGTTTTTCCGAACCGCCCCGGGAATCGAAGGAACATGCGCACTCGTGAAATTGGTTCCGGAGGACCGGGCCGGCGCCGAAACGCAGCTCGCGATGTGGCGAAGGACGCGCCGTCTGGACCATCCCAATCTACTTCCCCTGCTCGATTGCGGCCGCACCGACATCGCGGGCGAACAGTATCTTTACGCGGTCTTTGAATACCCGGATGACCGGCTGGATACGGCGACCGCACAAAGGCCGCTGAGCGAACCGGAAGTACGCGCAGTGATGGCTGCGGTGAGCGAGGGTTTGCGTTACCTCCACACGCAGGGCCTGGCGCCGGCGGCGCTGGACGCGGGCCAAGTGGTGGCGGTAGGTGACAGCATCAAACTGGCGACCGATAGTCTGCGGGAACCGGCCGGTGGCGATGCGGGCCAGGCACAGGATGAATGGCAGCTGGCGCAGCTTGCGGCATCGCTGCGGAGCGGCGCGGAACGGACGCGGAGCGACTCAGAACAAATGCCGCAGATCACTGCCGAACCGATGGCGAAGCCGCTCGAGCCATGGCCCACAACGGCAACCCACCCACGCAAGCCTGTGCCACGGTGGATTTACTTCGCCGTGAGTGCGCTGCTGCTGCTGATCGCCTGGCTGAACCTGGGCCGTCGCGCAGGTCCCGATAAACATCCGCTTCCAACGCCCGCTCCCAAGATTGTCGCCGGGCCGCCCCCCAGGCCTGTGTTCCGCGAGCCGGAATCGGCGCCTGCTGCTCAGTCCAGAGCCAGTCAGTCCAAGGCCGGCCAGTCCAACGTGGGCCAGTCCAAAGTGACCCAGTCCAACGTAACCCAAGGCAAACTCGCGGGAGCGGCGATGTGGCGCGTGATCGCCTACACCTACACATCCCGTGCCGCGGCGGAGAAGAAGGTTCGCGCGATTAACGCGGAGTGGCCCGATCTGCGCCCGCACGTTTTCGTGCCTGGCCGGGGAAACGGCATGTATCTTGTTGCGCTGGGCGGTCGCATGACCCGGCAGGAAGCGCTCAATTTTCAAAAACTGGCGCGGGGAAAGGGGCTACCCAAGGATATCTACGTTCAGAATTACTCGGAATGACCCGCACTAGTTAGAACGAAGCGGCGGCGTCCATGAAACTGCGCAGGTCGCCGGGGTTCACTTCGGGCAGCCCGGGGGCGACGTTGAAGAGTTTGCCCTCGCGCATCAAGCGTTCCAGGCGATCCACCAGATCGAACAGGTGATCAAACGAATCGACGATAAACAACAGGGGCTGATAACTGTCGATCTCGGCCCCTTGGTTGATGACCCATTCCATCTGCAGCGGGTGGCGCTGCACATCGTCCGATTCAATGGCATGCTGGAGTTCGCCGAATGAGCTGAGCAAGCCGCTGCCATAGGCGCAAGTACCGCGCGGCCCGCGCATGAGCCCAAACTCCACCGTGAACCAAAAGAATCGCGACATAGCCTTGATCAGGTTCGTGAGGCGGCGGGCGCGTTCGCCCTCGTCGCGAATACCGGCTGTCATCTCGGCCGCGGTGCGGGCGCAATCGCCGAAGCGTACCAGGGTATCGGCGAAGGCCTTCTGGGTGTGCATGGGGACGTGGCCGGCAACGTCGTGGAAAATGTCGGGCTCCGGCAGATAATCCATTTTGTCCGCGGGGCGTATCGTGATGGTGGTGGGGAACTCGCGCCGGCGCAGGCAATCGAAGAAGAGGAAACCGGGAACGTATCCCGACACGGGCTTGGTCTGAAACCCGGTGAGCGGCTGCAGCCGCTGGTTTACTTCGGATAGGCGGGGGATGCGGTCTGGCGGCAGGCGCAGGGTCTCAAGCCCAGCCAGGAACTGAGGGTTGGCGTACTGCTCCCAACGGGGACGAATGCGGTCATAGAGCCTTCTCCAGACTTCATGATTATCTTCAGAATATTGATCATAAGCCTGTGATATATATAACTCACCACGAGTACGCGCCTCTTCTACAAATGGGGCATTTCCGGTGGTGAGCCCAGGAGCTGTGAGAGCTTGGAGCATGATTCCCTCCCTCCTGATTTCAGGCTAGCAGGGTTTTTACCAGATGACAACCTCTTGAAGGTGGTGGTGTGATGAATGATCCTATAAGCTGGTGTGACAGAGCAGACAGGCAGCCTCGGGACGGTCCGGGTTGGAGCAGGCGACGGTGTAGGACTGGCCGCGGGTTTTGCAGGAGAGCTGCCCGTGGGCCGGACCGGGAGCAATGCCGGCGCGGGCGATTAATAGCGTAGCTGTGTCTGGGCCGACGCGGTAGGCGACTGCGCCGATTCGGGCACCGCGTTCCTCGAACACGCGGGCGCCCAACAGATGTACGGTATCGTTCGATGGGGTTGGAAGCGTGACATCGATTCCGGCCTGGCGCATCCAGGCCGAGATGGCGCGTGGATCGCCCGAATGCATCGCCAGCGGCTCGGGATTGCGCAATTGTTCAATGGCGAGTTCTTGCAAGTTGAGGGTGGGCTGCCGGCGGTTGGCGGCCTGCCAGAGGGCGCCCGCGGCCGCCGTCAGGGTCAGGATGGCAGCGATGGGCCAACCGGCGTACCGGGCCAGACCGTGCGGCCTCTCGAAAGCCGCCCGGAGGCTGGTCCGCTCTGCCCGGCCGACCCCGTTTTGGATTCGATCCCACAGAACATCGGGCGCGGCTACCGGAGCCAGGTGATGAGACAATTCCAGGTCAAGCCATTCAGACATGGCGACCTCCTTGTGTATGTACAAAATGCGTCAACCGGCGCTCCAGTGCCTTGTGCGCCCGGTTGAGACGCGAGGCCACGGTGCCCGTGGAGCAGCCAAGCACTTCGGCGATCTGCTCGTAAGACATACCGTCGGTGTATCGCAGGACCGTGACCATGCGCAGATCCGGCGTCAGTTTCTCCACGGCCGCGCGCACGCGGTCGCGCATCTCGGTTTCAAGCACCGCGTTGAGGCTGTCACCGGGCGCACGCAGCATCGAGAGCAACTCATCGGCAATCGGAATCATGCGCCAGGCTTTGCGTTTGTGATCGAGACAACTGTTGACCACCAGGCGATAGACCCAGGTGGAGAAGGCCGATTCGCCGCGGAATTCGCCAATGCAGGAGAACAGCTTCAGAAAGGTATCCTGGGCCAGGTCCATAGCCATGGCCGGGTCGCCTGCGAACCGCAGCGCGATGGAGTAGACGCGGTCCTTATAGGCTTCGAACAACGCGCGGAAGGCATCGCGGTCTCCGCGTTGACAGGCTTCGACGAGTTCCCGATCCGACCCTTCCAGCACCATTCCGAACACGCTACTACTCTACGACGATTGGCGGCTGGTTTTTATTCCGTGTTTTTTCACCGGCATCGGCGTCCTGATTCTAGTACCACCAGGTCACTTTAGGGGTTGATGATACGGTGCATGTCGAGCGATGGAGGCGCCACCGGGGTCTGACTGAGCATCACGTGGACTTGCCCGCGATGGTGCGTCTGGTGATTGAACAGATGACTGCATGCCACGTGCGCGGTCTCCACGTAATCTTTGCCCTGATTATTCGTGTAAGCAAACGACCGGTCCCAAAAAGCCGCATCGAGCCCCGCGAAAAACGACTCGATCCGCGCATCTTCCTGTGCCCTCGCGGTCTGCAGGGCGGAAAAAGCATCGTACAGAATCTGGTTTAGAGGCGGCGTCAGGCGTTCCCCGCTTTCGAACAGTCCCATCCACCTTCGATCACCCAGCAGAATGTGATTCAGCAACCCATGAATGCTGCCGAAGGACCCCGCACGCCGCTTCCGGTACTCGGCATCATCCAACTGCCCACATCTGGCAAAAAGCCGCTCATTGGCAGTGCGGTTATACCGCGAGAGCATTTGAAAATGCGTCACGAGGGTCATTGGACTGCGCTCAAACCGATCGTCACGCAACCTCGATATCCCAACCAAATCCGGGACGCTCCGAGGGACGCGCATAGACTCCCTCCGGACCCCGGGTAACCAGATTGTCTTCCTCGAATCGCCGATAAACCTCCGGCGGCCCTCCTGGCGGCGGCATGAACAGCTCAGCCCAAGGCGCGTTGGGCGTCGCCATGATGAAGTGAATGCAATCGAAGGTTCCACCGGTGTGCGGAATCACCGGAATGTCGTAAGCTGCGGCGAGGGCCGCGATTCGCCGCAATTCCGTCAGCCCCCCACACCAGTGGATATCCGGCTGCCAGACTGCGGCGCAGTTATGCTCCAACAGCTTGCGGAAGCCGTAGCGAGTGTATTCGTGCTCTCCGGTAACGATGCGGGTGGACTTGATGGCCGTATTCAAGCGCCCGAAACCCTCATAATCGTGGGGCTGCAAACACTCCTCCATCCAATAGACGCGGTGCGGCGCCACCAGTTCAGCCATCTCAAGCGTGTACCGCTCTGTCCACGACATCCAGCAGTCGAGCATGATATCGCCGTCCGGACCAAGAGCTTTTCGAGTGCTCTCGACCAGCGCGACATTCTTCTTCATTCCCTCGCGCCCGTCGGCCGGACCGTGCGGGATAGCTAACTTGATGCGCGTGAAACCGAACTCCAGGTGCTGCTGGATGTCGTTGCCGGTGCAATAGGCGGGAATCCGCGCCTTCGTTTCTCCGCCAAGCAGTTTGTACACCGGCATCCCGAGCGCATTGCCCACCAAGTCCCAGAGCGCGAGATCTACGCCGCTGATGGCATTGATGACCAGGCCGGCCCGGCCATAGGACATGCTGGACCGCCACAAAATGTCCCAGATACGCTCGACATTGAAGGGATCTTCTCCCATCAGTAACTTGGTGAAATGTTGTTCCACAACATAGCCGCCGCCCGGCCCGCCGCTTCCGTAACCCTTCACGCCCTTATCCGTTGTGATCTCCACTGTGAATGTGGGCAGCTTGCCGGGATCGGGTTGGAACAGGGATCGGGTAGCCTTGTACTCGGGGTAGATCGACATCGGATTGGCGACTTCCACGCCGCCCGTCGACCATGCGCCCGGCGCGGGATTGTAAGCCGGGACCGGCCGCTTCGGCCGCGTGTTGACGATCCGCACTCCAACGATTTTGAGTTTGCTTTTTTCCTGACCGAAGGCAAGAGGCGGTGTATTGACTAAACTCATAGCGGCGACTCCGCCCAGTCTAACAAATGATCTGCGATCCATATGCCCTCCAATCGATCTTAGTAGTTCAGTAGGACTCCGACCGATTTTGGCTGTGCGTTAGACCGATCAGTATATCGGTTTCCCGGACCATGCGCCCGCATTTCCAACCCGGCGTTCTAACCCAGAACCGGAGTTACACGAATGGAGGATTGATAGTACGTGGTCACTGGGCCGGTGCGGAACCGGCAGCAGGGTTGTATTTCGGATTGGCCGGATTTTGCGGCTGGTTGATGGATTCGACCCGCGGCACCGGCTTGGCGCTTTCGACCCAGGCGGTGTACGCCAGGTCCCGCAGGAATGAGGCGCCGGCGGCCAGGCGTTTGCAGACCAATTCGCGCGCCTCCGCGTCATCCTTCTTGCCAAACGCGCCGCGCAGGTCCAGGCGGTAGACGTCCTCGGTGAAATCGCGCGCCTCAAGCGAATGGTTCAGCACGGCCTTCCAGACGCCTTCGAGGAGCCGCGGTTCTTTGCGCATGTACTTCACCACGTCCTCCTCGGTGACCTGGATCAGATCCAGGTACTGCGATTCAAACCGGCCGTGAATATTGGGATCGCGCGTGTATCCTTTGGGATCTGCTCCGGACCAGCCGTCGTGATGGATGGAGTTGTGCAGCGGCTGGGCGGCGTCTGCCACGTAATGCCCCACCCAGCCCATGTAAAACGCGACGTCGTTAGCCAGCATTTGCTTCACCTGAGCCGGGTCGCGAAAGAGTGGCGAGATGGCCGCGTAGGCCTGCCCCGGGATTCATGCGGTAGGACAGGTCCGGATTCGATACAGCGCGATAAAGGCGCATGCCCGCCTTCATACGCTCGTAGCCCTCCATAATGGAATAGGCCTGCAGCCCGGTATATCGGATGTTCAACAGTTTGGCCCGTTCGGGGTCTTTGGTTTTGGTCTTCAGATATTCGTCGTAGACACGAAGAATAAATTCGGTGCGCGAATGCGGCGGATCCGGAATGAAGTCAAAACCCTCCGTGTACCAGCCATGGTTGGCGTCTTCGGAGATGCGGAGATACGGCTCGGACGGACTGCGCCATGTGTCGGGAATGGTTCCAAGATGTCCTATGTAGGCCTTTTGGGCCCGAAGGAAGGCGAGCCCATCTTGCGGGATGCCCTCCGCAGCCGCCAGGTTGGCGACGGTGTGGCCGCGAACGCCCCACGCCGGCAGATGCCGGATCACGAGCAAAGACATACAAGCTGCGATAACGGTTTTTGATTTCAAGACGACCTCCGCAAGCGGTGACTTACCAATAGAACTTCAAACCGAGCTGCACGTTTCTTCCGGGGCGCGCGGCGGTTATGGTTCCGAAACCGGCGCTCCCCACGGTTGATGCAGGCGGTGCGTAGATTGACTTGATTGAACGCGTTGAACAGCTCACCTCGAAACTGGAAGTAGCGCCGCTCGGCAAGGGCGAATTTCTTGGCAACGCCGAGGTCCCATTGCTGCATGCCAGGACCCCAAATCGTGTCGCGCCCTACGGTGCCGTAAGGTGTGGTTTGGAGAGCGAAGGCTGCCGGATTGAACCAGGCCTGCGCATTGGGACTACTGACCGCCGGCGAGATGCCGGGCACGACATTGGCGCGCGTGGTGCGGTCCCCGCCCATGCTGCAGTTGGCGCAGGCCGGGCTGGCGATGGTCAATGGCAGGCCCGTGCGCCAGTTCCAGATTCCATCCAACTGCCAGTTGCCGAGAATCGCGTTCTCAAGCGGCGGCGCGGAAGTCATCATCTTCCGGCCACGGCCGAACGGCAACTCGTAAACCCAGCTGGCGACGGAGTTGAGTTTGACGATGTTCTCGGCCAGCGCCTTTTCGTTAGCGAAATTGTAAGCATCCTGCGGATAGAGCGAGCCGTTGGGGTCGTTCCAGGCTCCCACGTTGTCCAGGCCGCGCGCATACGTGAAGGAATGCAGCAGGGTCAACCCACCCGAGAATCGCTTTTCCAGACGGGTCTGCAGAGCATTGTAGAAACTGTTGCCCCCCGAATCCATGTATTCGACGTCGCCAAAGCCCGGGTTCGGACGCCGCGCCGCCAGCGTGGCCGAAGGACCAGCCACGTACGGCTGATTGGCGTTCCAGAAACGGGAGAGGTGCGTGCCCTTGTTACCGACGTAACCTACTTCGAAGATCCAGTCTTTGGTCAAGGCGTACTGGAGCGTGAGATTCCATTGCTGCACGTTCCCAGACTTCAGGTTCGGGTCGTTGCCGCGCACAGCCTGGTCGGTGGGCAAGGCAGTGGCGAAGAAGTTTGGGGGAGGCCCGCTGTCGAGCGTGACGAACGTAGGCGAGCCGGGGCTCTGCGAACGGGTGAGATCGTGTAGAAAAGGTGGATTCTCGGCCAGAAGGTTCTCGCGCCCCTGTCGAAACGTATGTTGATAGAACATGCCATAGGCGGACCGAACCACCAGACGGGGCCGCGCCGTCCAGGCCAGCCCGATTCGCGGTGCGAAGTTGGTGCGGTCCGGCTTCACCAGGGATTTATCGCTGACGGCGGGATCGGTGGCCATGATCAGCGCGCCTGTGGCGAGGTCGTAATTGGACAGCCGATTGTATTTCTCATAGATGGGCGTTCCGTACTCATAACGCAGCCCCAAATTCAGCGTCAGATTGGGCAGCACGCGATAGTCATCCTGGACAAAGAAATTGTAAATCTGGTTGCGGTTGTAAGCCACGGTAAGGCTTGTCTGAGTGTAGGACGCCGGCAATCCGAGCAGGAAGTCTCCCCAGGGATTGCCCGACCATGTGTTCGAGAAAGTAAACGTGCCGCGGATTGCGGAGACGTCCAGAATGGCGGTCTGAATGTAAGTGGCTTCGCGCTCCCGCGCGAATACTGTGGGCGCCGCGCTGCAGCGAGAAGACACCGCTGGCCAGATAAGTATTGGGAATCTGGTACTGCGGCTGCGAGGTTGTGCTGCCGAACGCACTCAGTCCCGAGATGCTGAACTTCGGCCATCCGGCGTTGATCTTGGGCCCTTGCGGCAGATTGGGAATTCCCAGCAAGTCGGTGGAACTGGGGGATCCGAAGTTGGGAGGGAACACGTTGGCACCCAGCCTGGTGTATCCCAGGCGCAAGTCCAGGATCGTGGTGGGACTGAGGGTCACGGTATTGCCCACCACGGCACTTTGGCCGCGGGTTAAAGTATTGCCAAACTGGTCGTTGTTGGAGCCCTCCGCATATCCATTGAAAGGCGCCGGACGGAAGGTTGTCGAGTCAGAGAAGCTATAGCGTCCGAACAAGCGCCACGCATTGCTGATGTGATGATCGATGCGGATGTCAAATTTATCCGACTGGATTCTGTTGGTGACCGTGTTGATGTAAGAGCCCGGCGTGGTGATCAACGGGCTGGGCGTGGGAACGGGGAACTGGGGATAGGACAGGATTCGCGCCGCCGCCGGGCTCCAGCGGCTCATGGGGATGATGCCGTTGGGGAAAGGCGCTCCCGAAGTGGGATCGACCGGAGCCACTTTCAGAGTCGCACCAAGCCCGGCGGGCGGATTGGCGAAATTGCCCTGCAGCAGCGGCAGCGTAGGAACGGTTGCCTGGAAGATCACGCCGCCGCGTTCGCGATCGCCCTCGTAGTTCATAAAGAAGAACGTCTTGTCCTTCACGATCGGCCCGCCTATGTTCGCGCCGAACAGGTTGAAGCGGACCTCCGGCTTGACTCCGCCGAGAGTGGGCGTCCAGCCATGCGCATCCATGTCATCGTTGCGGAAGAACTCCCATCCGGTGCCGTGAAACTGGTTGCTGCCGCTCTTGATGGTGACGTTGACCACGGCGCCCGCGCTATGACCATACTCGGCGGAGTAACCGTTGCTTTGAACGCGAAATTCCTCCACCGCATCCACGGAGGGAAGCATCACGTCCACCCGATCCCCACGAAAGCTGGTGGCATGGGAGTTGTTGTCAACGCCATCCAGCAGATAGTCGTTTTGCAGAGTTCGGTTGCCGTTCACGCTGATGGCGCCTCCGAGGCGCTGGTCAGGGTTATAGGTGGTGCCGGGCACCAGCAAAACCAACTGCGTGTAGTCGCGCTTGTTTAGGGGCAACTCCTCGATCTGCTGACTTTGAATCACCTGCCCACGGGTGCTGGTGTCGGTTTCGAGCAGCGGAGCCACCTCGGCCTGCACGGTCACCGCCTCCGTGATTTCGCCGGGTTGGAGAGTCAGATCCATCCGCAAACGGTCGCCCACGCGCAACAAGAGCGCATCGCTTTTCGCGGGACGAAACCCTTTGAAGGATGTTGCTACCTCATAGCTGCCGCTACGAAGGTCCGGGAAGGAATAGTTGCCCTGGTCGTTGGTTGAAGCTGAGGCTTGTACGTTCGTACTCAGCCCACGCACGGTCACCTTGGCGCCCGAAACGACGGCGCCGCTGGCGTCGCGTACCGTGCCCAGTATCTCTCCGTATTCGAACTGGGCGTGGAGCGGTATGGCTGCCGCCCACAGACAGAATAATCCTGGCAAGACTCTCATGTTTAGTTGGCTCCCTTTCGAGCAGATCCTAATCAACGTTTCGACCTGGCAACCCGGGCGTCTGGAACAGGGCTATGCGACAGCGTCACACGCAGTTGAGTTATTGGCGCGAGGATAGCAAGGCTGTTTGTCGTCGTCATGAGAGATCGATAACAGTATGGTTTCAGCGGATGGATTTCAGGTGTTCAGCTTGAATAGGCCAGCGAACCGACACACGCCGTCGTAACCGGATCGTCACCTGCCGCACCGGCATGCCCGGCTATCCTAAACCATGACCCGTAGAGCCGACGTCGCCGTGATCGGCGGCGGAATCCTTGGACTTGCGCATGCCTATGTTCTCGGCCGCAGCGGCAAACGCGTGGTTCTGTTCGAGAGGAACGTACGAGCCAGCGGCGCCTCAATACGGAACTTCGGCATGATCTGGCCCATCGGCCAACCCGCGGGGTCAATGCATGCTCTGGCGCTGCGCAGCCGCGAAATCTGGCTGGATGCTCTGCAGGCCGCAAAGCTGAACTTCCGGCCCACCGGATCCTTGCACGTGGCCCATCACGCGGACGAGGCCGACGTGCTGAGGGAGTTCGCCGAGGCGGGTCCCGCAGCCGGTTACCAGTGCCAGTGGCTGAGTGCCGGTGCGACCATAGAAAAGAGCCATGCGGTTCAACCCGCCCGCCTTCAAGGCTCGCTATGGAGCCAGACCGAGTTGACCGTCGATCCGCGTGAAGTGATTGCAAAATTCCCTGAGTACTTGCGGGAAATCGGCGTCGAAATTCGCTACGGTTCGCTGATCGGGCGAATTGACTTACCGCTCATCGAGGCGGGCCTGGCCAACGGTGCGGAGCGGGAAAGATGGGAGATCGGCGCGGCCATCGTCTGCGGCGGCGATGATTTTGAGACGCTTTATCCGGAGGTCTTTGCCTCAAGCGGCCTTACCCGCTGCAAGCTGCAAATGATGCGCACCGGCCCGCAGCCCGGCCATTGGCAGTTGGGTCCGTCTCTGGCATCCGGCCTGACGCTGCGCTTCTACAAGGCGTTTTCGATCTGCCAGACGCTGCCGGCATTGCGAGCGCGCATCGCCGCGGAGAAACCGGAATACGATCGCTGGGGAATCCATCTCTTAGTCTCCCAGACGGCGGACGGCGCAATCACCCTGGGTGATTCGCACGAATACGGCCGCGATGTCGACATATTTAACAAGAGCCTGCTGGACGATTTGATTCTGCGCGAGGCGGCGGCCTTCCTGCGCGTTCCGTCGTGGCTAATCGCGGAACGCTGGTACGGGGTTTACGCGCTCCATCCCGATCAGCCATTCTTCGAAGCCGAACCAGCGCCGGGAGTGCGGATTGTCACTGCTGCCGGCGGTTCCGGAATGACGCTGGCGTTCGGGCTGGCCGAACGCACGGCGAAGGCGCTGGCTTAGGCAGGATGGTTTGATCATGCACTTGACGGCAGTCATCTTCGACTGGGCGGGAACCGTGGTAGACCATGGCAGCCGCGCGCCCGTTGCCACGCTTCAGGAAGTGTTTGAAGGGGAGGGCCTGCCGATCACAGTTGAAGAGGCTCGCTTATCCATGGGGATCGCCAAGCGGTCGCACATTGCGTCGATTCTGGCTTTACCGCGCGTTTCTTCCGCTTGGCAAGACCTCCACGGAGCCGTGCCGGTGGAAGCAGATATCGACCGGTTGTATGCCGCCTTCATCCCCAGGCAACTGGCCTGCCTGGAGCGTCACTCAGACGTCATCACAGGGGTGCCTGCAGTCGTCGAACTGTTGCGCGCGCGTAGACTGAAAATTGGGTCGACCACCGGCTACACGCGCCCGATGCTCGAGTTCCTGCTCGTCCTCGCCAAGGCTCAGGGATTTTTCCCGGATTGCGCCGTCTGCCCCGGGGATGTGCCTGGCGGAGGCAGGCCCGCGCCATGGATGTGCTATCTGAACGCCATTCGCCTGCAGGTGAGCCCGATGTGGACGATGGTCAAGATCGGGGACACGCCCAGCGACATGGCGGAGGGCCGCAACGCGGGGATGTGGACTATCGGCATTACGCGTACGGGCAATGAGGTGGGCATGACTGCTTCGGAGTGGGAGGCGACTCTGGCACCACAGAGGTCCGGCGCTCTGGCGAGGGCCGCCATCCGCTTGCAGGAAGCCGGGGCTCATTACCTGGCGGAGAGCGTCGCCGATTGTCCCGGCCTTCTGGATGAGATCGACGCGCGCCTCGCTGCACGGGAACGGCCGTGATTGCTTCGCGCTCCATAAAACGCGCGCCCGGATCACTCGCCCTTTGGCAAGGCTGCACAGTGGCGTTACTGGCCGTCGGCTATGCCGGTTATTACCTGTGCCGGTCCGATTTGTCGGTTGCCATGCCGTTACTGATTCGCGAGATGGCGCGCCGCGGCGTTTCGCCAGACGTCGCCAAAGTGCAGTTAGGGTCCGTCGCGTCTCTGGGCGTTCTGGCTTACGCCATTGGAAAGTTCCCGAGCGGCTGGCTGGCTGATTTTTTGGGAGGCAGGCGCAATTTTCTATTCGGCATGGCTGGGTCCATCCTGTTCACCATCTTGTTCAGCCTGACGGGCAGCATTCCCCTTTTCACTCTGGCGTGGATGGGCAACCGCTGCGTGCAATCCATGGGCTGGGCCGGGATGGTCAAGATTACTTCGCGCTGGTTCTCGTATTCGGCGTACGGCTCTGCCATGGGCATCATCAGTCTGAGTTATCTGTTCGGCGATGCGGCTGCGCGCGAGTTCATGGCCAGGCTGATCGACGCGGGGTTCGGCTGGCGTGGCGTCTTCCTGGCTGCCGCCGCCACCTTGGCGCTGCTGCTGTTACTTAACTTTATTTTTCTCAAGGAAACGCCCGAACGCCTCGGATTTCCCGAACCACCTGCGAACCCCGGCAATCTCTTCGGTGACAAGGGCGAACCCGGCAAGCCGGCCAGTCTCGCCCTCCTGCTTGGCCCGTTCGCTCGAAGCCCCATATTCTGGCTGGTTTGCCTGCTCTCTCTGGGTGTGACGATTATGCGCGAGACCTTCAATCTTTGGACTCCTACCTACTTCACGCAGGCGGTGGGCCTGAGCGTGGCGGATGCCGCACACAAGAGCGCCTTGTTTCCCTTCTTCGGAGGCCTCTCGGTTTTGTTCGCAGGATTCCTGAGCGATCGCCTTGGCAAGACTGGCCGGGCCACGATTATCTTCTTTGGGTTGCTCTTGACCGCGGCCGCGCTCATGGTTCTCGCAGTTGGTGTTTTCAGCGGGTCGCACGTGGCGCCGGTGGTTCTGGTGGCGCTGGTTGCGTTCGTGATGATCGGACCCTACTCATACCTGGCTGGCGCGATCTCCCTGGATTTCGGAGGCAAGCAGGGCAGCGCCACCGCCTCCGGGCTGATTGATGGCGTGGGCTACCTGGGCGCGGTGCTCGCCGGGAATAGCGTGGCGGGCATATCGGTGATTTGGGGGTGGAAGGGAGCATTCGCTGCGTTAGCATTTGTAGCTCTGTTGTCGAGCTTTGCCGCGGGCGTGTATCTTATACAATTGAGGCGGCCGGCATGAACGGAACGGAAACCAGGGCGGACGAAGTCACGCGCTTGATGCGGAAACGGGGCGGTGAAGCCTATTTTGGCGAGCCGGTCTCGCAGTTGGAGCATGCCCTGCAGGCTGCCTGGTTCGCGGCGCAATCGAACAGCGCACCCAGGCTGGTGGCCGCGGCGCTGCTTCACGATATCGGCCACCTTCTGCACAATCTGGGCGAAAACGTGGCGGACCAGGGCGTTGACACCCGTCATGAAGAGGCCGGATACAATTGGCTGCTGGCGCGCTTCGGGCCTGAAGTCGCGGAACCGGTCCGTTCCCACGTCGCCGCCAAGCGCTACCTGTGCGCTGTGGATCCTGATTATTATGCCCTGCTGTCGCCCGCCTCGGTGCAGAGCCTGGCCCTGCAGGGCGGCCCTTTCACCGAAGAGCAGGTACGCGAATTCGAGCGGCTCCCCTGGTATCGCGACGCGGTCCATCTGCGGCGCTGGGACGACGCGGCCAAGCAGCCCGGGCTGGCCGTCCCGGTCCTGGAGGAGTATCGCGCGTTGCTGGATAAGCTGGCCGCCCATGATGGTGGCCGATGAAGTACGAGAGAGAACTCGATTTTGCGCGTCGAATAGCCGTTATGGCCGGCGAAAACGCGAGACGGATTCGCGCCGGCGGTATTTGCGCCGAGACGAAACCGGATGCATCGCCCGTCACCGTTGCCGACAAAGAAAACGAGCGCCTGATCCGCGAAGCCATCGAGATTGAGTTTCCCAACGACAGCATCCTCGGCGAGGAAGGTTCGAGCAAGGCCGGTTCGAGCGGCCGCCGCTGGATTATCGACCCCATCGATGGCACTCGCGACTTCGTCCGGGGCAATCGATTCTGGTGTGTCCTGATTGCGCTCGAAGAGTCGGACGAGTCGCTGGTCGGCGTGGCGCATTTTCCCATGCTGAACGAGACGTATTGGGCGTCGCGCGGCAGCGGCTCGTATTTGAATGATGAGCGCCTGCGGGTCTCCGCGATCGCATCCTTCGGCGAGTGTACATTCAGCCCCAACGGTCTGCATCTGGCCGCGGCCCGCCCCCACCTGCCGCGGGTCATGGAACTGATGCAGCGTTCCTGGTCCGTTCGGTCATATGGCGGCGCGCTTGACGCCTGCCTGGTTGCGGCGGGAAAGGCGGAGATCTGGTTCGAGCCCAAGGTCGAGGTTTGGGATCTTGCCCCGCTGAAGCTCATCATTGAGGAAGCCGGCGGCCTGTTTTTTGCGCTCGATGGTTCACGAAGCATCGGCAAGGGCACAGCTATCGGATGCACGCCGGGTGTTGTAACTGACGTGCGGGAGGCCTTCGGCATTCCTCCGTCTTGATGGCGCTTCGGTTCCTGCGATACTCCTCAAGCGCTAGAAGAAAATCCGCACGGCAACTTCCATGACGCGGGCGCCATTGTCGCTGGTGATTTTTCCATAGTTCGCATTCCCGATCGTAGTGTTCGGATTCTTGAAATTGGGATGATTGAACGTGTCGTAGAATTCGCCGCGAAGCTGCAGGTTGAGATGCTCGCGCACCTCGAAATTGCGCATCAAAGAGGTATCCCAATTATTGATTCCAGGTCCGTAGAAAGAGAACCGCGCCTCATTTCCTGAAGTGAACGCGGGCGCCACCGTAAAGGCGCTGGTATTGAACCATGCATTCAGAGTCCGTTGATCGCCGGGCAGGGCCGCGTTCGCGATCTGGTTGGGCCGCTGCGTGCCCGTGAACCCTCCGGTGCCGTTGCTCTGACTAGCGGCCAGGGGCAAGCCCGTCTGCATTTCCGTCACGCCGGAAAATTCCCATCCGCGCACCACATCCTGGATCACAGGCACGCCGTTGAGCAACTTGCTGCCGCGCCCCAGCGGGATGCGGTACACGTAGTTGGCTACGAAGCGGTGCGGTACATCGTAGGAAGCGATACCATGCTCCGCCTGCAGGTTGTAAATATTCTGAATCGGAGACGCGCCCGCGGGCCCGTCCACATCGTCGGTGACCTTAGCCCAGGTATAGGCGAAGGAAAGGACGCCGTTCTGCCAGCGGCGCTGCAGGCTGGTTTGCAGGGAATTGTAGAACGAGTTGCCGTCGTTGGCCAGATAGGTAACGTTCAAATATTGCGGAAATTGCCGCAGGGCTTGTGGCGTGCTTGAGATTCCCCATTCGTTCGCGGGCAGCTGGTTTTCCGGAATCGCAATCGGCAGCTTTGCTCCCCTTGTGCCCACGTAGTCAATTTCCGCCAGCCAGTTCCCCTTGAAGCGATGCTGCACGCCCAGCTGCCAGGTCTGGTTGTAAGGCGTGCGCGAGCGGTTCTCCAGTTGCGTCACATTGCTGGTGGGCTTCGTCAGGCTTGCGGGTATGTTGGGATTGCCGTTGGCATCTACGTTAAACGGAATCGCCGGCACTCCGTTGGCCAGCACGTATGCAGGCGTCACATTGTTATCCAGACTGGTGAAGGTGGCGCTCTGCGCGTATTGCGAAACCGGGCCATAGCTCGAATAGCCGATGGAAGGCAGCCGGTAGATTCCGTAGCCGCCGCGCAGAACGGTATCGGTCATGAAGTTATAGGCGAAGCCGATGCGCGGCAGAAAGTCGTGATAAATGTTCGGCGAAAAGTGAGTCGGCGCGCCGTTGCGGCCGGCGAACTGCACGTCTCCAAGGTTCCCCGTAAGGTGGTTGACAATGCTGGGATTGAAGCTGGCGAACTGATTGTTGGCTTCCGAATACGGACCGTCGAACTCCCAACGAAGGCCCAGGTTCACCGTCAGCCGGCGGCTGATTTTGAAATCGTCCTGAACGAACGCCCCTCCGCTATTGATGTTCAGCCGGTAGGTGTAGTCATTGATGCTAAACGCGGTGCTGGCCGGCATACCCAGCAGCAGGTCCGCCAGCCCAAAGCCGCTGGTGGTGTCGTTCGGAGTGGAGGTGGTAAACGTGTTGCTGAAGTTGTAACTGCCCGATTGCTTGCCGGGGCTGTAGTTGTTATACATTTGCCGGCGGAAGTCGCCGCCGAACTTCAGCGTGTGCCTCCCCTTGGACAAGGTCATGCCTTCGTTGAAGACCCAGCTTCGATCGCGGTCGTGGTTGGGCGCGCCGGCCCCAAGCGTGATCATCTGCGAGACGCTCATCACCGGGAACGTATTCAGGTTCACGCCCTTCAATCCCAGTTCGGGAGCCGGGCCGCCGGGGACGGTGGAATAGTTGTCCTCCTGCACCCATCCAAAGCGGAAATCGCTGACCAGAGTGGCGCTGAAGATATGCGTTTCGCTCAGCGCCGCCTGCGTATCGGTCCAGCCGCCGGCCTGCTGGTTGTTGGCTTTGTTCGGAATATCCACTACAGCATTGCTGTTGGGGCTGTATTGACCGAAACGGAAGAAGGCCCGGTCATTGGTGCTGAAGTTATGGTCGATTCGTCCCAGATACTGCCAGTTGTCGTTCCGGGCGGGCGGTGCGATGACATAGTTGTTGGCGCCCGTGCTCCAGTTGGGCTCGGGATAGAACTTCACCACCTGGGCAGCCACGGCATCGATGCGATTGGCCGGAATGATGTTCCCAGGAAATGCGTTGCGCACCGTGGTCTTGCCATCGGCTCCAATGTGGGCCGTCATCGGATCATAGATCGGCACCAGTTGACCGGCGGCAAATGTCTGCGAAAAATCGCCGCTCTTTTGCAGGTCGGTGGGAACCAGCTGGCTGTACACCGTGCCTTGCGATGCCAGCGTCACGTTGAAATCCACGAAGAAGAAAGTCTTGTCCTTGCCGTTGTAGACATGCGGAACCACCACGGGTCCGCCAATCGTGCCGCCCGGATCGTTCTGCACGTACTTGGTCGTGCTTTGCGTAGGCGAAAAGAAATCGCGCCCGTTGAGCAGGCGGTTGCGAAACAGATCGTAGGCGCTGCCATGCACGCTGTTGCCGCCGGAGCGTGAGGTTGCAATCATCACACCGCCGCCCGTATGGCCGTATTCCGCCGAGAAGGGTGTGGTCAGTACTTTGAATTCCTGAATCGAATCGGGGCTGGGCGTCAGGGTGTACGTCTCGTCTGAAGGATTGGTGGTGGGTAGGCCATCCACCAGAATCTCATTCGTTACGCGACGGCCGCCCGCGAAACTGAACCCGTTGATATTCGTGTACGCGTTGCCATTGGTGGTGACGCCGGGCAGCAATTTCGCCAGCAGGAATGGCGAACGCCCGCGGCTGCTGGTGGCTTGCTGCGGCAGGTTGATCAACTGATCCGCATCCACCACCTGCCCGATTTCGGGCGACACGTAATTTACCTGGGCCGTGGAAGCCGAGACCTCCACCACCTCCGAAACCTGTCCGAGTTCCAGCGCCGGATCCACGCGCCGGTTCTGGTTGATCTGCAGCGCCATACCGGATTCGACATGCTCTTTGAAACCTGCCGCCACGAATTGAATGCGGTATGAGCCCGGCTTCAAATAGGAAATCGTATAGTCGCCGGAGTCGCCCGTTACGGTCTTCAGCACTGTGTTAGTCGACTCTTCCGTGAGCGTAACCGCGGCCCTGGGCACCACCGCCCCTGAGCTGTCGGTAACCTTGCCGCTGATCGAACCGGTGTAGGTTTGCGACCACAAAACTGTGGCTGAAAGCAGGGCGAAAATCCACCTTACGCGCATTGAATCATCTCCATGTTACAAAGTGACAACTGACCCTCAAACTTGGTATAGGGGAATCCTCCCACGCAGCCTGTTTAAGGTCAAGAAAATAATCGGTTACAGCGGCTAACATATTGAATAAATGGATGCTTTTGTTATGCTTTAGAAGGGTATTGCATTTGGAACCGCGCTGGTGTTAAATTCTCACATGAGTGGACTCGAATCATCCAGTTTTAGCTGACCGAAGCAGGCGCGAGTCCGTGCTTAGTCTTCTGCGCGAGCAGACCAGCGCCTCCATCTCCGACATCGCCGGCCGGTTCCAGGTTTCGGAGATGACGATCCGACGCGACATTCAGAAACTGGTGGAAGCCGGCCAGGCCATTCGCATTCCGGGTGGGGCGCGAATCGAGCGGGCGTTCGGCGGGGAAAAGGATTTCTTCGAACGCCTTCAGCGCATGGCCGATGCTAAAATCGCCATCGGCAAGGCAGCCGCCGCCATGGTCAAAAACGGGGAATCCGTCACACTCGATTCGGGTACCACAACTCTTTACATCGCCCGCCACTTGCGGCAGCATCGCAGCATCACGCTGTTCACCTTTTCACTGGCCGCACTCGAAGAATTGTCCGGCTGCGATTCCGTGCGCGTCGAACTCACCGGCGGCGCCTACCGCCGCAGCAGCCATGATCTGATCGGGAGTGCCGTCAATGACGCGCTTTCCGCCATCTCCACCGATCGCGTGTTCTTCGGCGCAGCCGCTCTCTCGTTCCGCAAGGGAGTCATGGTTTTCGACCCCGAAGCTCCGCGCGCGCTCCTTGATGCGGGCCGCGAGCGTATTCTGGTGCTCGACAGCAGCAAGATCAATCAGGAGGCCACCTACGGCTTCTGTCCGCTGGGCCGCTGTGACGCCATCATCACTGATAGCGGTATCAAACCCGCTGACCTGAAGCGCCTGAGCCAGCTCGGAAGGGTAATCGTGGCTGAATGACACTTCCGCGTCTTCTGGTGATCGGCGCCAACGGATTTGTGGGAGCGCACCTGGCGAACGCCGCCGGCGATCGCTTCGAATGTATTCCCGCGGCCAGGAAGGAATGCCCACTGCTGATCGACATCACCGATGCAGCCACGGTCACCGCCGCGTTTCAGAAGGCGCAGCCGCACGTGGTGGCGCTGATCGCGGGCGTGGCCGATATCGACCGTTGCCAGCGCGAACCGAAGACCGCCCGGGAAACTAATGTTCTGGGTACACGGAACGTAGCCAGGGAGTGTGCACGCACCGGCGCGCGGCTGCTTTTCACGTCGTCGGGCGCTGTTTTTGACGGCACCTGCCAGGAATACCGTGAGGATCAGCGGCCCAACCCGATCAGCGTTTACGGCGCTTCCAAAGCCGCGGCGGAAAACATCATCGCCAGCCTTCTTCCGGATGCCGTTATTGTCCGTCTTTCGCTGGTGCTCGGCTTCCCGCTCCGCGCCGCGACCAACGCGCTGGTGGAGCGGCTGCGGTCGTCATTTGAAGCCGGAACGGCGGTGCAGGCTCCTGTCGATGAGCATCGCAACGCCATTGATGTCGAAACCGTCGCGCGATGGATGCTCGATCTGGCTGCTAATGCGCAGGCTCATGGCATCTTTCATCTCGGTTCGTTCGATGCGCTGCCGCGCTATGAGATCGTACGCGGGTTGGCGCGCGCGATGGGCTATCCACAGGACCTTGTGATTCCACAGGATGGGCCGCGTCCCGGCCGTGCGCCGCGGGGGCGATATGAGCTGCTGGCGCCTGTCCGAATTGGCCAATTCAGCAGCATCCCCGTGCCAAGTTGCCGGCAGGCAATCGAGAGGTGCGTACATGCCGCTGCCTAAAGCAGTCTACGAACTGGAGTTCAATCACGGATCGATCTATGGCGCCGAGGAGGCCGCCGCCGTGGCTGAGGTGCTTGCCGAATCCGCGCCCTCGTGCGGGCCGCGCGTCAAAGCATTCGAAGAAGCGTTCGCCGCCTATTGCGGAGCCAGCCATGGTTTGGCCGTCACGTCCGGCACTGCCGGGCTCGATCTGGCTCTTGCGGCCGCCGGCGTCGGTCCCGAAGACGAGGTGATCACCACACCCATCAGTTGGATCTCCACCGCCAATGCGGCGGCGAAACTGGGCGCGCGCGTGATCTTCGCGGACGTGGATCCGCAAACCCTGAACCTTGATCCGGCTTCAGCCGCCGAGAAGATTACGTCGAAAACCAAAGCGATTGTGCCCGTTCACCTGTACGGCCAGTGCTGCGACATGGACGCGCTTGCGGCCGTCGCCCGCCCGCGCGGCATTCTGCTGATTGACGATTGCGCGCACGCGGCCGGCGCCGCCTACAAGGGCCGCAAGGCGGGGGCGCTTGCCGACATTTCCGTTTTCAGCTTTCATCAGCAGAAAAACATGGTCACCCTGGGCGAGGGCGGCATGGTCACTACCAGCGATCCGCCTTTTTTTGAACGCATGCTGGGCCTGCGCTCCCTGTGCTGCCGGTCTTACGATCCTAAGGGGAAGTATCTGGCCTTCGACCAGAGCGCGGAACCGATGGGCCAGCGCTATTGGCACCTGGATTTCGAAGACGTGGCAGGCAACTTCCGCATGACCGAGATGCAGGCCGCAGTGGGCCTGGTGCAATTGCGCAAGCTGGACGCGATGAACCAGCGCCGGCGCGAACTGGCGCATCAATACTGCCGGCTGCTGGCGGGTATTCCAGGCGTGCGCCCGCTGGCCGTTTCGCCCGGCGTGAACCACGTATTCCACATCTATTGCATCCTCCTTGAAGATAGTTTCCCCCTGGATAAGGATGAGCTCATGTGGCGCTTATACACCGGGCGCCGCATCAAAGTGTGGTCGCATTATATGCCCATCCATCTCACTACGGCGTACCGGAAACTGGGCCACGGACCGGGCGAGTGTCCCGTGGCCGAATCGCTGTTCTCCAAGTATGTAAGCCTGCCGATTCACCCGCGTCTCACTTCTGAAGCCGTCGATTACGTCTGTTCCGCCATCGCGGAGTGCGCCGCATGAGATTTGCCGAAACAGTCGCATCCATGCGCGAGGAAGGTAACGTGTTTGACGCCGGCCGTCCCATACTCATGGCCCGGGCGCCCGGGCGGCTGGACCTGATGGGCGGCAACGTGGACTATACCGGCGGGTGGGTTTTCGAAGCCACCATCCGTGAGGCCACCTGGGCCGCCGTTCAACTCCGCGATGACGATTCCATCGTTCTTGTAAATCCTCAGATGCGCCAGCACGGCTGGTCTGATCGCGCCCAGTTTCGCTTAGCGGAACTCACCAGCGAACCCGCCGTGCAGCAATTGGTGAACCGCGACCCCGTCCTGCGCTGGACCGCTTACGTCCTGGGAATCTTCTACTTCTTACGTGTCCGGCATGGGGACCGGGTAGTCCGCGGCGCTACCGTTTACATCGCTTCGGATGTGCCGTTGAATAAGGGAGTCAGTTCGTCGGCAGCGGTTGAAGTCGCCGTCATGAAGGCGGCAGCGGCGGCATACGGGCTGCCCATGGAAGGCATCGCCCTTGCCGAGTCGTGTCAGTGGGTGGAAAACACGATTGCGCAATCGCCCTGCGGCATCATGGATCAGGCAACCGTGGTGCTGTGCGAAGAGGCATATCTACTGCCCCTGTTGTGCCAGCCGTGCTGTCCAGCGCCGCTGGTACGGCTGCCGGCGGGGTTGGAATGCTGGGCCATAGATTCGGGCGTCAAGCATGAGGTCAGCGGCATTCAGTGCGAAACGGCCCGCGCCGCAGCCTTCATGGGCTACAAGATGATTTGCGATCGCGAAGGCCTCGCGGTGCAGCGGGACGAAAGCGGCCGCGTCCCACGCTGCCAGGATCCGCGCTGGAACGGACATCTATCGGCCCTGACGCCCGCGCTGTTTCGCTCGCGTTATGAATCGCGGCTGCCGCCTGACCTGCTGGGAGCAGACTACCTGTGCGATGGGCAAATTCATGTGGACCCCTTCACCCCCGTCCGCGCCGATTTTAGCTACCCGGTGCGCGCCGCCACGCGTTATGCCGTCGAGGAAAACTACAGAGTCGCCACGTTCATCGAACTAGCCCGCCTCACAGCCAACTCGCCACAGGCCGAGGCGGCATTCGAGTTGATGGGTGACCTGATGTTTCAATCGCACTTCGCTTATACCGAATGCGGATTAGGCTGCGAGGCCACGGATTACATAGTGGATCTGGTCAGGCAGGAAGCCGGCGCCGGCCTTTACGGAGCCAAGATGACCGGCGGAGGCGCGGGAGGAACGGTGGCGGTCCTGGGGAGAAGCGGTTCGCGCGCCGCGTTCGATCGCGTGGTAGAACGCTATGCCGCTTATTCCGGCAGCAGGCCGTATGTTTTCGAAGGCAGTTCGGCCGGGGCGGACCGGTTCGGTGTTCAAACGCTCTAAAGGGTAAGCATGGCCGCAAACTCAGCCACCATTGCCGTCAGCCGCCGCCAACTGTGGTATTTCGCGCTGCTGGCTCTCGCCAATTTGATGTGGGCCGCGCAAGGCACCGCCGTCAAATTCCTGGACCGCCGGATGGGGCCCGTCGCCATCACCTTTCTCCCCTTCTGGGTGACCACCGTACTGTTGATTCCGCTGCTGATCCGTTCCCGCCGCCAAAATCCCGGGGCGGCCAATGTGTCCGCGCGTGACTGGGCTGCCTTCCTGGTTGCCGGTGTGGGCGGACAGGTTCTGGCGCAACTGGGCATGACATGGGGCATCACCAAATCACTGGCGTCGAATGCCGCGATTCTCAATTTGCTCATCCCGGTGATCAGCGCGCTGCTGGCCTCCCTCCTGCTGCGCGAGCGCCTCACACCGCTGCGCTGCGCTTCCTTCGTCATCGGACTGTTGGGTGTGCTGCTGCTGTCCCTGCAGGACCTGCGCCAGAGTGCGCTCCTCAACTCCAAAATGCTGGTGGGCAATTTATTGATCTTCGGCGGTTGCACCGGATCGGCCTTTTACAACGTCTTCTGCAAAGGCCTGATGCGGCGCTTTCCGGAAATCGAAATCCTCATCTTCAGCTATATCTTCGCCTGCCTGGCCAGCATCCCTCTGCTGATCTGGGTGGAGCCGTTTTCGCCTTCCGTGTTCGCAACCTTTGACTGGCGCGCCTGGATGGCATTCGCCTTCCTCGCCATCTTCATGTACGGCGCCTCCATGCTGCTGTTCTTTTACGTGCTCCGCTTTTTGGATGTGACCGTGGCATCGGCGTCCCTGTACCTGGTTCCGTTATTCGGAGTGATTCTGGGCGCCACCCTGCTGGGCGAACGTCTGAATCCTCTGGCCATCACCGGAGCCGTGGTGGTTCTGGCGTCCACCGTCTTGATCATGGCTTACGACACGGTCTGAGCAGCCGTCACTTATAACCCTTCTGCCGGAGATACTCCACCAGCGGGCCTGGCCGGTCCGTCTGGATGCCGTCCGCCCCCGCATCTATCGCCGATTGCCAGCCTTCCGGAGCATCGGTAGTGCCCATGCGATCCACATAGATCTCGGCATTGGCTTGCTTCACTACGGCGATGATGTCCGGCTTGAAGTCACCGGCGCCGAACGCGATCACCTTTGGGTGCAATTGCTCAATGAGCAACTTGGAATGTTCCACGCTGCTTGATTCAGGCATCACCTTGAGCCGCGGATTCAGCGCCTGTATATCTTTGGCCAGGTTCAGGCGGCAATAAATCACCACGTGGTCCGTCATCCCATGGCCGTCAATGTGCTTTACGAGGTCCTGCGCCGAAGCGTTTTTCACATCCACATAAATGCCGATCTTGCCCCGCGCCAGGTCCAGCACCTGATCGAAGGTGGGGATCCTGGTTCCGGCAAACTCCGGGCCGGTCTTGATGCCGGCGTCGAGGGCTTCGATCTGCTCGAAAGTCATTTCGGCCACTTTGCCCTGGCCATTGGTGCAGCGGTTGACAGTGCCATCGTGGCTCAGCACCAGCTTGCCGTCGGCCGTAGTCTGTACGTCAACCTCCATGAAATCGGCTCCCACGCGAATGGCTTCCTCAAACGCCGGAATGGTGTTTTCGGGATGGTGAAGATGCTCACCGCGATGCGAGATGGCAACCACATGCCGCGTCTGGCCCACGGCCGGCGCAGCGAGTAAGAGGGCAAGGCAAAGCGCGCGTTGATTCAAGATCCACTCCTTCAGGAAACATCTTGAAGTTCGCATGCAGGAAGTCTGGGCGTCAATGCAATATTTGGTTACAGCCAAACATCAATGCAGCTTGCCGCTCATGCCCCAGAGAGCTGCGGTTGACCCGGCTCGCGCTTGATCCACTGGAAGGCCGGTATGGAATTCTTCCAGAAAAACTTCTCCTGAACCGGGCGCGGCCTGTTGCTGAAATAGTCCCGCACGATCTTGACGATGACATCCAGGTGATCCACGGCATTTCCGTTTGGCCAGTCGCTGCCGAACACCACCCGGTCTTCGCCGAAGATATCGAACAGGTAGTCGAGTCTCGGCTTGTACACAGCCGGGTCGGTCACCGGCGCGCCGTCAGCCCCCATCTGCATCACTTCGGAAAGCTTAAAGTACACATGCGGGCGCTTCACCAGCTCCCGTAGATTCGCTTCCATCGCGGTTCGGTCGGCCTTGGATATCTGGCCGCGGTCATTGGGTGCCGCGGGGCGCGGCGTCAGGTTTGCCGTGTGGTCCAGTACGATGCGCAGGTCGGGAACCTTATCCTTAACCGTGACTAAGGCGGCAATCAGGTCCGGGCGCGCATTTCCACTGTCGAGTGTCAGGCTCGCCTGGGCCATCAATTTCAGCCCCTCGATGAACATCGGATTTTTAACCTGGCCGGGCAGATCGTAGCCCCAGACATTGCCGTAGCGGATGCCGAGGAAAAGTTTGTTCTTGCGATAGCGGTCCAGATACTCCTTGAACTCCGGCTTCTCGGGCTGAAGATTGCCGGCCGTGCCCACCATGAACGTCGCGTTCTCTTCCTGCTCCAGCACCCACAGGTTGTCCTCCACCCAAGGGCTGGCGTCGATCTCGATCGCCCCAACGATTCCTAGCGGAGCAGCCAGATTTCGATATCGCGGCGGCAGGGCGGGCTGAGTGTTGCCCCGCCCTCCCGAATACGGCACTCCCTGCGGACGAGTCTGATCGAACAGATGCATGTGGCAGTCGATGATCGGCACCGGCTGTTGGGCCTCGGCGGCATTCGCGGCCACCCCCACGGCGGCTGCAGCAAGAAAACTTCGGCGGCTCACTCTGGCCGCCGAAGTCGTATTCGCAATCATATGGTTGGTGTGGTGCCGTCGCCTCTAAGCCGCGCGAATCGATTTGTGGGGGTCGAGTACGAACTTCTTGGCGGCTCCCTTGTCGAAGTCGCGGTAACCGGTTGGCGCCTCATCCAGAGTGATGACGGTGACGTTAACCGCTTTGGCAATCTGAATCTTGTCGTACAGAATTGCCTGCATCAGTTGCCGGTGGTAACGCATCACGGGACACTGCCCGGTGGCGAAAGTGTGGGATTTTGCCCAGCCCAGGCCAATTCGGATGCTCAGGTTGCCAACCTTCGCGTTCTCGTCAACCCCGCCCGGATCGCCCGTAACGTAGAGCCCCGGAATACCGACGGCTCCGCCCGCCCGCGTGACTTCCATCAGGGAATTCAACACTGTGGCCGGACGCTCCACGCCGCTATCGCGCCCGTGGCCCCGAGCCTCAAAACCCACGCAGTCGACCGCCGAATCAACCTCCGGAACTCCAATGATATTTGCAATCTGGTCGCCTAGCGCAGCATCACTCTTCAGGTCCACCGTCTCACAACCGAAACTGCGCGCCTGTGCCAGCCGTTCCGGAATCATGTCGCCGACAATCACACACGCCGCCCCCAGTAACTGACAGGATGCCGCGCAGGCCAGCCCTACCGGCCCTGCCCCCGCCACATACACGATTGACCCGGGGCCGACCCCCGCCGTGACAGCACCGTGGTATCCCGTGGGGAAAATATCCGACAGTAAAGTCAGGTCTTTGATCTTCGCCATGGCCCGGCTCTTATCGGGGAACTTCAACAGGTTGAAATCGGCGTAAGGCACCATCACATACTCTGCCTGCCCTCCGATCCAGCCGCCCATGTCCACGTACCCGTAAGCAGCGCCCGGCCGCGCAGGGTTCACACTGAGACAGATGCCGGTCTTCCCTTCCTTGCAGTTGCGGCACCGTCCGCAAGCGATATTAAACGGCACCGAAACCAGATCGCCCACTTTTATGAATTCAACATCCCGGCCCGCCTCGATCACTTCGCCGGTGATCTCGTGACCCAGAATAAGTCCCATAGGCGCAGTAGTGCGGCCCCGCACCATGTGCTGGTCGCTGCCGCAGATGTTGGTCGCGACGATCTTCAGAATCACGCCGTGCTCGCATTTCCGCGAACCCAGAGCGAGCTTCGGAAAATCTATAGACTGAATCTCCACCTTCCCGGTTCCCATGTACGCAACGCCTCGATTTGTTGCCATTCAACGCCTCCTTAAATCGATTAGTAAAAACAGAATCACACCAGTATCTTCCTCACAACCGCGCCGTGCACGTCGGTAAGCCGGAAATGCCGGCCCTGGTATTTGTATGTCAATCGCGTGTGGTCAACGCCCAGGTTGTTTAGAAGTGTCGCATTCAGGTCGTGGACATGGATTGGATCCTGCGTGATGTTATAGCAGTAATCGTCCGTCTCCCCCACCGTGATACCCGGCTTAATACCGCCTCCTGCCAGCCAGACCGTAAAGCAGCGCGGATGATGGTCGCGGCCGTAATCGTCCGCCGTGAGCCTTCCCTGGCAGTAGACCGTGCGCCCGAATTCCCCGCCCCAGATTACTAATGTGTCCTCCAGCAGCCCGCGTTCTTTCAGGTCTTGAACCAACGCTGCCGATCCCTGATCTGTGTCCCGGCACTGGTCTCTTATGTCTTTCGGCAAAGTGTTGTGATGGTCCCAGCCGCGATGGTAAAGCTGGATGAAGCGGACACCGCGCTCCGCCAGCCGCCGGGCCATGAGACAGTTTGCCGCAAATGTTCCGGGCTTCCTGGAGTCTGGCCCGTAGAGCTCAAAGGTTCGTGCCGGTTCCTTCGAAAGATCGGTCAACTCGGGCACAGACGCCTGCATGCGAAACGCCATTTCATACTGCGAAATCCGCGTGCTGATCTCCGGATCGTTAAACTCCTCCAGCGTTACGCGATTGAGCTTCTCCAGGTCGCTGATGAAGCGCCCGCGCTGCTGAGTGTCGAAGCCCGGAGGGTTAGAAATATAGAGCACCGGGTCACCCACCGACCGCAGCTTGACGCCCTGATACCGGCTCGGCAGAAAACCGCTGCCCCACAGCCTGTCATACAAAGGCTGGTCGCTGCGAGTTTTTGAAATCATCACCACAAACCCGGGCAGATCCTTGTTCTCACTTCCCAGTCCGTAGCTAATCCAAGCCCCAAGGCTGGGCCGTCCCGCGAGCTGAAAGCCCGTCTGTATAAAAGTAATAGCCGGGTCGTGATTGATCTGCTCGGTGTAAGTCGACTTGATAAAGCACAAGTCATCGGCAACCTTCGCCGTGTGCGGCATTAACTCGCTTACCCAGGCGCCGGACTTGCCATACTGCGCGAACCGGAACATCGATGGAGCCACCGGAAAGCTCGTCTGTCCGGATGTCATACCCGTCAGCCGCTGGCCCTGTCGCACGGAATCAGGCAGGTCTGTGCCGCGCCGCTGATTCAGCAAAGGCTTGTAGTCGAATAACTCCAACTGCGATGGGCCGCCCGATTGGAACAGATAGATGATGCGTTTGGCCTTCGGCGCAAAGTGCGGCAGTCCGGCGAGGCCGCCGCTTGGGTTCGTGTCCGATGGACCAGCATCGCCAGCCATCAGGTCACGATTTAACAGATGCGCCAGGGCGGCCACGCCGATACCCGTACTGGCCCGTCCGAAAAAATGGCGACGAGTCAGGCTCTGTTGATATTCGATCCGCGGGTCCATGGCTATTCCTTCGTAACTACTTCGTCCAGGTTCAGGATCAGGCTGGCGACGCTGGTATACGCCGCCAGTTCGACGGCGTCCAGGCTCTCGTCGCGAGCGTATTCACCCTGCCTCGCAAATTTGACCGCCGAGTCCGGGTTCGTCTTAAACTTGTCGAGCTCATACCTGAAGTGGTCCAAGAGGACTCTGCTCTCTACGGGGTTTGGCGGCCGGGCCACAGCCAGGCGAAAAGCAAAAGCTATACGGCCCTCCGGAGCGGCTCCGCCATCCTTCATGATGCGCTGCGCGAAGACCCGCGCGGCTTCCATGTAAGTAATGTCATTCATCAGGTTGAGCGCTTGCAGCGGCGTGTTAGTCAGGTTCTGGCGGACCACGCAGGTCTCGCGGCTCGAGGCGTCGAAGTTCGCCATGGATGGCGTTGGCGCAGTTCGCTTGGCATAGACATACAGGCCGCGCCGGTATAACTTGTCACCATGGTCCTGCGTGTAACTCTGGCCCGAGAGTTCCGCCCACAGTCCCTCTGGCTGGTAGATCTTGACTGAGGGTCCCCCAACCTTCTCCACTAATAGTCCAGCCAGGTTGAGGACCTGGTCGCGAACCATCTCTGGCGGCAGCCGAAAGCGCGGCGCCCGCGCCAGCAGACGGTTCTCCGGATCCTTCTGCAGCAGTTCTGCGGACGCCTTCGAAGACTGGCGATAAGTCGCGCTCATCACAATGGTCTTCTGCATCGCCTTGACATCCCATCCGGTCCGGACGAATTCGGTCGCCAGCCAGTCGAGAAGCTCCGGATGAGACGGCGGCTCGCCCTGCGATCCAAAATTCTCCGCCGTTCTTACCAGGCCCGCCCCAAAATACATCTGCCAGAACCGGTTCACGATTACGCGCGCGGTCAGCGGATTCGAAGGATCGGCCACCCAGCGCGCCAGCCCCAAGCGGTTGTTCGGGAATTGTTTCGGCATCGGCGGCAGAATCGCGGGCAGCCCCGGATCCACCCTGTCACCGGGCCTGTCGTATGACCCGCGGATCAGAACATGAGTCTCCCGCGCCTTTGCCATCTCTTCCATCACCATCGCCGATGGAAGGCCTTCGTAAAAGCTCGCTCGCTTCCCGCGAATCTCGACCAGGTTCCGCCATGCTTGCTGAATCTCCACGGGCGCGCCGTTCTCCAGATAGTAGCTACGGATCTTGTCGGCATCCGTCCGGCTTCGCGCCTGTGGGGCAAGCGCGGCAATCTGGTTGATCGGCTTCGGATTCGACAGTATGCCGACCTCTTCCGGCGTCAGAACCACGCGGTACACGCGCACGTCGCTGATCCTGCCCTGAAAGCGATTCTGCGGGCCGCCGCCTCCCCCAATCCGCCACGGTTCCTTTTCCCGGTACCCTCCAAACGATTGGTTCAGGTCATCCAGCAGAACCTTGAATTTCTGTTCAGCCCCGTCGACGTAGATCTTGATTGCTCCGGCGTCGCGCGTGCCTGCATAGCTCATCACCACGGAATGCCAGCGGTTCAGATCCAGGGGCTTCTCGGTCTCCACGCGCACGCCGTCGTCCAGCCAGCGCACCGCCATGCTGACCAGCAGTTTCCTGTCCTTCAGATAGAATCCATAACCCGGAGATTCCGGTTCATCGAGCGTTCGCGTAATGATGCCGCCGGTACCTGCCGTCGGATAAATCCAAGCTGCAAAGGTGAACTTGTCGAGATATCCAAAAGTCACGGAGTTGTCAGCGGCGATCAGACTCCGGCCGTCAAAACTGGCGGCCCGCCCGCTCTGGCCATTGATGGGGTTCTGACCATCGGCGAATCCGGCTTCGCCTTGCCACGCGATGCGGTCAGCCTCGGCCGGTTTGCCCGCCGGCGCCTGGTTTGTCAGATCGCCATGGAGCGGGTAATAGAGCGCCAGCCCTGTAGCAGGCGTCCAGTCCACTACTCTCGATTGGTCGAGCGATTTCTCCCACTCGCTCTGAGCCTTCACTAATACCGGCTCCAGTCCCGCAAACTTAGCCTCGGAATCGGCTGCCTGATTATCTATAGCTTGTAACTCTATCAACTGGTCCGGAGTGGGAGCTTTAATGAACGGCGGTGAGTTACCCTGCTTGCGGGCCTTGCCTGATTCCGGCACGTTATTAAAATAGGAAAAGAATTGATAGAACTCCTTCTGGGTGAGGGGATCGTACTTGTGGTCGTGGCATCGGGCACAGCCCAAAGTCAAACCGAGAAAAACTGCCGAGGTGGTTTCAACCCGATCGACCACGTATTCGACGGCATACTCTTCCGGAATGATGCCGCCTTCTGAATTGCCGCGGTGATTTCGATTGAAACCCGAAGCGATCTTCTGATCGAGTGTTGCATTGGGAAGCATGTCACCGGCAAGCTGCTCCACCGTGAACTGGTTGAAGGGCATGTTGCGGTTGAAGGCATTGATCACCCAATCGCGCCACCGCCACATTTCGCGATCGCCGTCCCCCTGATACCCGTTGCTGTCGGCATATCGCGCGGCATCCATCCAGGGAAAGGCCATTCGCTCACCATACCGGGGCGGACCGCAACAGCCGGTCAACCACCTTCTCATAGGCATTCGGCGTCTGGTCGGCGAGAAATGCCATCCAGCTCAGCTAACGTTGGCGGCAATCCCGTCAGATCGAGCGTGACGCGCCGCAGCAGCATCGCCCGGTCGGCTTCGGGCGAGGGTGTTATGCCCTCTTGCTCCAAGCCGCCTCAGCACGAAGTAGTCGATGGGGCTGCGCGGCCAGGTGTGGTTCATCACTTTGGGAAGTTCCGGACGCTTCGGCGGGTTGAAGGACCAATGCTTTTCCCATTTGGCGCCTTGCTCCACCCAGCCCCGCAACAAGGCAATCTCATGCTCGCTCAGAGTGCGGCCGGAGGCCACAGGCGGCATCCTTTTGGCTGAGTCGGCCGCGGTGATGCGCTGAATCATCGCACTCCGGGAGGCGTCGCCCGCTACAATCGCGAAACGTCCGCCCAGATCCTGCTTGGCGGCCTCCTCAACGTCGAAGCGCAATTTCGTCATCCGGTGCGACTGATCGGGTCCATGGCAGGTGAAGCATTTGTCTGAGAGGATCGGCCGGATGTCGCGATTGAACTCGATGGTGTTGGGGATGGCCGGCGCAACTTGCGCGGCGGCCTGCGGCAGAGACATCAGCGCCAGGCACAGCCAGCCAAAAGTACCGCAGCGCACGATTCGCAAAATGGTAGTCATAGCCAACAGCCGCCTCTTCACCCGTGTTGCCCTGCCACACTGAACCTATCACCGCCTCAACGGAAAGGCAACCACTGGCAACTGGCATTTCGGCTGCAATTCTGATTCAATTTAAACCGGCACCAGAGAGTTTGCGGAGATGCGAATGCTTTCAAAGGCGGTATCGATCGGGAGACAGCAAATCGGGCTGGTGGTTTTTGTGGCGGCCATCGGACTCTGGTTCCCGTTTCCATCAGTTGCCCAGGACCCGCCCGCCGACCCCGGTGGAGCCCCGCCGCGCCAGTTCGAACTGCTGTGTGCCGCCTGCCACGGAAACGGCGGCGCCGGTGGAGACAGGGCGCCGGCTCTGGTTAACAATCGGGGGCTGCGCAACCGCTCCGAGAATCAGATTCATGACCTGATCCGCGATGGAACGCCGGGCGGCATGCCGAACTTCGCGCTGCCTGAGGCCGAGTTGCGGGCGCTGGCGCAGTGGGTCCATTCGCTAAACACTTCCGCTGCCGAAATGCAGCTTCCGGGAGACGCGGCGGCCGGCGAGCAGTTCTTCTTCGGCACGGGACAATGCGCGTCCTGCCATACGGTGGCGGGCAGGGGGAAGGCCAATGGTCCGGACTTGTCGGACATCGGGCGCCAGCTTACCGCCAAGGAGTTGGGCCAGGCTCTGGATGATCCGGGCGCTCTGGGCGGAATGCATTCGTCGGCCTCCTGCCCTTCCTGGGCCTGGTGCCCGCAGAATCCCTGGGCCGTGGTTAGCTTGCGTTTGCGAAATGGGACGGCGCTGCGCGGCTTTGCCCGCAATCAGGGCATGCACGATTTGCAGTTGCAAACCCTGGACGGTCAGATGCACCTGCTGCACGAAGGCGAATACGATCAGGTGCGGCCCGAGAAGGCGTCGGCGATGCCGGCGCTGAAGGCTTCGACGGATGAGCGGCGCAACCTGCTGGCCTACCTCAGCCGTTTGACGGGAGTTCCGGTGGGCCCGCTCACCAGCCAGCCGGAGGCTGTTTCCGCGGAGTCGATCCAACAGATTCTGAATCCCAAGCCGGGCGACTGGGCCACATACAACGGCGATCTCCGCGGGAACCGCTACAGCACCATCGACAAGATCAACTCACAGAACGTGGATAAGCTGCAACTCAAATGGACGTACTCGATGTCCTATACGGGACTGCAGACCACGCCGCTGGTGGTGGATGGCGTGATGTATGTCACGGCGCCGGATCAGGCATGTGCGCTCGATGCGCGCTCCGGCCGCGAACTCTGGTGCCATGCCCCTCCCCGCGATTCGGGCAGACGCGGCGGAGGCCGTGGCGGGGCCCCAGCGCCGGGTGGAATCGGCGGCGGCGGGGCCACTGGACCTGTAAACCGCGGAGTGGCAATTCTGGGCGACCGCGTGTTTCTTACCACCGATAGCGCGCATTTGCTGTGCCTGAACCGGCTCACCGGCGGAGTGATGTGGGACGTCGCCATGCCCGAGACGCCGGGACGGTACGGCGGACCCGCAGCGCCGCTGGTGGTCGGCGACCTGGTGGTGGCCGGCGTCTCCGGCGGCGATAGTCCGTTGCGGGGCTTCCTGGCCGCGTACCATGCCACTACCGGCCACTTGGCCTGGCGCTTCTGGACCATTCCGAAGCGCGGCGAACCGGGCTCGGAAACCTGGGTCGGCACGGGTCTTGAAACCGGCGGCGGGGCTACATGGCTCACCGGTTCTTATGACCCCGGGTTGGGACTGTTGTACTGGCCAACCGGCAATCCATACCCTCCTACGGATGGCGACCAGCGCGGAGGCGACAATCTCTATACTGCGGCCGTGGTCGCATTGGATGCCAAAACGGGAAAGCTGCGCTGGCACTTTCAATTCAGCCCGCATGATCTGCACGACTGGGATGCCTCGGAGCCGTTGGTGCTGGTGGACGCGCCTTTCCATGGCAAAGAGCGGAAGCTGTTGCTGCAGGCTAACCGCAACGGATTTTTCTACGTCCTCGACCGCACCACTGGCGAGTTTCTGTTGGGAAAACCATTCGTTAAACGGCTGACCTGGGCCACCGGCATCGGCCCCGACGGCCGCCCGCAGTTGGTGGCCAGCCTGAAAAAGCCCACGCCGGGCGGCACCAAAGCTTGTCCCGCCGTGCGTGGCGCCACCAACTGGTATTCCACCGCCTACAATCCGGCTGCCAGGCTCTTCTATGTGATGGCTGTCGAAGATTGTAATATCTACCGCACCGGCCGCGATGAATACGCGCCGCTGGCCGATCCGGCCAATCCGCCGGAGAAGTATCTTCGCGCCATCGATATCGAAACCGGAAAGATCGTCTGGGAAGTGCAACAGGTGGGCGCGCCTGAGGCCAACTATTCAGGAGTGCTTTCGACCGCGGGCAACCTGGTGTTCTATGGCCAGACAGGCGGCAGTTTTGCCGCCGCGGATGCCAGGACCGGCCGGACGCGGTGGTACTTCGAAACCGGGCAGGCATGGAGAGCTTCGCCGATCACATATATGGTGAATGGCCGGCAGTATGTAGCGATCGCATCCGGGAATCAGGTACTGTCTTTCGCATTACCGGAAAAGTGATCGGGGAGAACTGACAGATTTCTAAAGGACGAAGGAGGCCGGGACATGAATCGCAGAGAATTGCTTTCGTCGGCGGGTGTGGCGGCAGGTGTGGCGACCGGCGCGGGGCTGGCTTTGAATCAGGTGCTGGCGCCCGTCAAGGTTTTGGCGGCGGATGCCAAGCCGATCCGCATCAAGGCCATTGAAAACTTCAATATCGCGATGCCGGCGACGCAGACAGAGATCGACGCCGGGGTTATGAACCGTACCGCCATTACGCGCGTGGTGACGGAATCGGGCGTCAAGGGGTATTCGTTTGGCGGCGCGGGCGGCGGCGGCCGAGGCAATGCCGACGGGTTTCAGAAAATGCACGATGCGCTGGTGGGCGCCGATCTGTTCGCAGTGGAACAGCACCTGCGCCGTGGCCTGAACAACTATGCCGGGATTGAGGAGGCCATCTGGGATGCCATCGGCAAGGTAGCCGGACAGCCGGTGTACCGGTTGCTGGGCGGATCGAAAACCACCATGCCGATCTATATCACGGCGGTGTGGCGCGGCAAGATGGATCAATCGCAGGTGCCCATAAAAGATCAAGCCGTGTATGCCCGCCGCCTGAAGGATGCGGGCTTCAACGGGTTCAAGATGCGCATTTTCCGCCCGAATTATATGGATGACGTGGATTCCTGCGCCGGCATCATCGAGCGCTTGCGGCCCGGCCCCCGGATTCAAACTGATGGTGGACCGCACCGCCCACATTCCCGGCACGGTTTGGGATTACACCACGGGATTAAACGCCGCCAAGGCGCTTCAGGAAGTTGGCGTGTATTGGCTGGAGGAGCCTTTTGCGCGCGACGATTTCGAAGGCCCGGCGCGGCTGTGCAGGGAAGTGGATATTACTATCACGGGCGGCGAAGGCTGGCGCGGCCTGGACCCGTTTCGCGAAGGTCTGGTGCACGAGACGTACGACATTTTTCAGCCCGATTGCCGCACGGTCGGCGGCATCCTGACCATGCGCAAAGTAGCCGCCATGTGTGAAGCGTTCCACAAACCCTGTATTGGGCACGGCGCCTACGGGCTTCTGCTGGCGGGCCGCATTCAGGCGCACGCCGCCTGGGGAGCGCCGCTGGAGGAATTCGCGCTGGCCACACCGCCGCTGCTGCCACAGGAGCAATGGGCGCCGGCATCCAAGATTCTGCACGGCAGGGAACTCTATACGTTCCGCAACGGAGAGCTTCTGATTCCGCAGGGGCCGGGGCTCGGGCTGGACCTTGACGAAGAAGCCATCGAACATTTCCGCGTCTGACGGAGATGATGACGAGGTCGCCTAGTGCTTGCCCAGGCTCAATAGGAAAGACGCAATCCCAAAACCTCCGATCGCGATTCCGGCGATGCGATTCATCCAAATCATCGTGCGGTCGTTAAACCGGTCACGCAAACGGTTCACGATGCTGACCAGGATGATCCACCAGAGCATCGAACCGCATCCGATGCCCAGCACCAGGAACAACGTCCGCCAGGACACCCGGCCCTGGCTCATCCCCAATCCGGTCAGAACCGCGAGGAATGACAATACTGTGGTGGGATTGGTCAGGGTCAGAAGGAACGTGGAGACAAAATCCGAATGGTCGGTTTCTTCTCGCACGTCTTTGGACAATGGCACCGGCCGCTTGAAGTAGTACGAGATACCGATCACCACCAGGATGATGCCGCCGATCAAGCGGATCCAAAACTCCTCGCGGATCAGGAATTGAATCACAAACGTGATGCTGAAGCCCGCGATACAGCCGTAAAATGTGTCGGCGGTAGCGGCGCCAAGGCCGGAAAGCAACCCGGACGCGCGGCCCTTCGTGAGAGTGCGGGAAATGCACAGGACGTTGACCGGACCCACCGGCGCGGCGATGATCAGGCCGGCAATCAGGCCCCGGATGAGTAGCTCAATAGCGGGCATAGAACGGCGAGCACTCCACCTGCATCACGTCAATTAATTAACGGTGTAGCGGCCTCGCAGCGCGAAAGGCGCGATCTCGATGTCGAACTGATTCCCGCCCGTACGAACCATCTGATACGTGCCGCGCATCATGCCCATCGGCGTCTTGAGAGGGCACCAGGACGAGTATTTGAAAGACTCGCCTGGCGCCAGGACCGGTTGCTCACCTACCACGCCCGGACCCTTGACTTCTTCGGTGTGCTCCAGGGCATCGGTGATGATCCAGTGCCGGCTGAGCAGTTGAACCGTGTCGGGTCCCTGATTCGTAATGCGGACCGTATACTGGAACACCCATTCGTCTTCGAGTGGCTTCGAGTTCTCGGGTGAGTATCTGGATAGAACTTCAACGCGGATGTGGTTGGTTACGGCCTCGGACATTGGCGCGAGATCCGAACGCAGCTCAGGCATAGGCCCATCTTATATCAGATGAGAGCTCCGCTTGCACCAGCCTGGCGCATGACATATAAAGGTAGACACAAACCCAGGGGAGGTTCCGGAAATGACATTCCGTTGTGTCGCATTTAGGGGAGCTCTGCTGGTGCTGGTTCTCGCCTGCGGTCCGGATGCGTCCACGGCGTTCGCTCAAAGCAAGACGGCCCAAAACAAGAAAGCCCCAGGCAAGCAGTCAAACGCCGCACCTGCCCCGCAGAAGATGGATGAAGAGTACACCAGGCTCATCAAAGAATACCTGCAAGACCCGCGCATCACCACCGAACTGGTGGATCACATGCCGGCGTCCGATACGGTTCCATCACCCTTGAAGTTCCTGGGCCGCATTCCCGGCAAACCGGGCGAGTTGACCTACGCCAAGGACATCTACCGCTACTACGAAGCGTTGGCTAAGGCCTCGCCGCGCGCCAGGTTCTGGAAGATCGGGCAGACCGAGGAAGGGCGCGACCAGGTGATTCTGGCGATCGCCGACGAGGCCACGATTCAGAACCTGGATAAGTACAAGGACATTCTGGCCAGGCTGGGGGATCCGCGCAAGATCACCGATGAACAGGCGCGCGACCTGATCCGGATCGGCAAGCCCCTCTACTGGGCCAACAGCGGCATCCATTCGCCCGAGACCGGCGGCCCTGAAATGCTGATTGAGCTGGCTTATCGGCTGATCATTGAGGAGACGCCGTTCATCCAGCAGATCCGCAACAACGTGATCACCTTCATCACCCCGGTGCTCGAAGTGGACGGACGCGAAAAAGAGGTGGACACCTATTACTACGGTAAGAAGACTGGCAAGCAGCGGCCGCCGCTGATGTACTGGGGCAAGTATGTGCAGCACGACAATAATCGCGACGGCATGGGCCAGTATCTTAAGATCACCAAGAATTTTACAGCCGCGCTGCTGGAATGGCACCCCACCGTGCTGCATGACCTGCATGAGGCCCAATCTTACCTTTACGTCTCAACCGGAACCGGCCCCTACAACACATCGCTCGACCCCATCCAGATTGACGAGTGGTGGCTGCTGGCGCAAACCGAAGTCATGGAGATGGCCAAGCGCGGCGTGCCGGGGGTTTTTACCTACGGCTTTTACGATGGCTGGGTGCCGAATTATCTGTTCTGGATTGCCATTACGCACAACTCGTTCGGCCGCTTTTATGAGGTGCAAAGCTACGGACCGGACGTCAACAACAATCTGCGAGTTGCCGGCCACCACCACCAGCCGCGAATGGTTCCGTCCCAACCCGCCGCTGCCCTCCATCAAGTGGGGTCCGCGCAACAATACCAACATTCAGGAGTCGGCGCTGTTGATCGCGCTCAACCGCGTGGCCAGGGACAAAGAGCTGTACCTGGAAAACTACTGGATCAAGAACAAACGTTCCATCGACAAGGGCAAGAACGGTCCGACCTACGGCTGGGTGGTTCCAGCGGGCCAGCGGCGCAAGCAGGACGCCGCGGACCTGATAAACGAACTACGCCGCCAGGGCGTGGAGGTCCACCAGGCCGACGCCGCGTTCAAAGCCGGCAGCGTGGACGTAGCGGCCGGCGACTATATCGTTCGCGGAGACCAGCCCTACAGGACGCTGGCCGACATGTACTTCAGCGTTCAAAACTATCCGCCGGCTAACCCGCGCCCCTATGACGACACCGGCTGGACCATGCAGTACATGCGCAACGTGAAGCTGACGGCGCTCACCGACAAAGCCGTTCTGGAGCGCCCGATGACCATCCTCAAAACGGAGGCCAAGGCTGCGGGCGGCATTGAAGGAAGCGGCGGCGGCGATCGGGAAACCCTGATCATCGAACACACCACCGACAACTCGCTGATGGGCTTCCGGTTCAAGAACAAGTACGTGAAGATGCTGGCCGCCGAGGAAGATTTCGAATTGAGCGGCCACAGGTTCCGCGCGGGCGCATTCCTGATTCCGAATGCTGACCGTGGCCGCCTGGAGCCAATGATCAAAGACGCCGGCCTCTCTGCATGGGCTGTAGCGGGGGCGCCTTCCGTGAAGACGCATGAGATGACGATTCCGCGGATTGGGTATGTACACTCCTGGTCGCGGACCCAGGACGAAGGCTGGGTGCGCGCGGCGCTGGATTATTACGGCGTGCCCTACACTTACTTCGCGGATCAGAAACTGCGCGACGGCAACCTGCGCGCGAAGTACGATGTGATCATCTTCCCCCATGTGGGAGGCACTTCGGCGTCGATCGTCGCGGGAATTCCGAAGACCGGAAACGATGCCGTTCCCTATAAGAAATCGGATATTACGCCTAACCTGGGCGGCATCGACGAAAGCGACGACATCCGCGGCGGAATGGGCTTTGAAGGCTTGCAGGAACTCGGCAGGTTCGTACAGCAGGGCGGCACGCTGATCTCGGAGGGTTCCACAGCGGCCCTGATGGCAGAGTTCGATCTTCCGGGCGGCGTAACCGTGGAGCATCCCGATGCGCTGTTTGCGCGCGGTTCGATTCTGCGCGGAAAGTTTGTCGACCTGAAGAGCCCCATTGCCTACGGCTATGATGGCCGCGACCTGCCGGTGTACTTTAACCAGGATCCGGTACTGAATGCCGCGGCCGGCGGCGGGTTGGGCGGAGCGGGCGGTGGCCGCGGCAATGCTAATGCGATGGCGCAAAACGTAACGCCGAATGCCGTGCCCATCCACGTTTCTCCGCTCGAACCCCGCGCCGAGAGTGCACCTGAACCGGCCACCGGCCGCGGAGGGCGAGGAGGCCGTGGCGGTCCGGGGGATGGGGCTGGCGGCGGCGGACGCGGCTTCGGTGGTTTTGGAAGTGATATAGGAGATCGGCCCCGTGTAGTGATTCAATTCCCGTCCAATGCCAATGATATGCTGCTCTCGGGAACACTGGCCGGAGGAGAGGCGATCGCCAACCGGGCGCTGGTAGTTGACGTGACGCTGGGCCAGGGTCACATCGTGATGTTTGCCCTGCGGCCCTTCTGGCGCTGGCAGACGCAGGGCACCTATTTCCTGGCGTTCAACGCCATTCTGAATTGGAACCATCTGGATGCGGGCAAGGCGGCTCCGTCGCAGCGAAGTTCCACGGATTCGGTACAGAACTAAATTCTTCCGGAGCACCTTTCGAAATTAGCTACTCCGGAAAAATCTGACGCGTTAAATCCTCAGGCGGCGGACGGTGCGAAGTCTGCCAGGCAGCCAGGGCGAAGGCCGCCACAGCCATGATCCAGATCGCGATGGCCACAGTATCCACCGTGTGCCGGAACGCGATCACCGCCAGGCAGAGAACTGCACGAATGATCCAGCCGTAGAGCGCACCGGGCTTTTGCCAGCCCTGGCGGACGGCCACCAGGGAGCGGCCGGCCAGGTAAGCGCAGGCCAGGCCGATTATGCCCAGAATGCCGCGCATGAATTCGTGTGAGGCAGGCATAGTTTTAGATTTAAACATGCTTCGAGTAACCAGTGGGAACCGGCGGGCATGAGCGCCCACTCCACGATATACTCGGGGCATGAATCTGCAACACCTACAGAGACCGGCTCTACTCATTGCGGCGCTACTTGCAAGCACCGCGGCCTATGTTTACGCACAGGAAAGTCCGCCCAAGGAAACGTCCGTCAGCATTGGCGGCAAGAATGTTTCGATCAAGTACTGCGCGCCTTCCATGCGGGGCCGTCACATTTTTGGCGGCGCTGGCGCGCTGCAGCCCGATAACAGCGTCTGGCGCGCGGGCGCCAACAGTGCCACGGCGCTGCATACCGACGCCGATCTGACCGTTGGCAACGTGGCCGTACCGGCGGGCGATTACACGCTCTACGTCTTCCTTGACCCCAAGGGCTGGAAGCTCATCGTCAGCAAGCAGACCGGGCAGTGGGGCATCAACCGTGACGGCAGCACCAGCCTGGACGAGAGCAAGGCCCTGGGCCGGATTCCCATGACCATGAGCAAGCCCTCGGCGCCGGTCGAGATGTACAAGATGACGCTTTCGAGCAGCGGCGCTAATAAGGGCAAGCTCCAACTGGAATGGGAGAATGTGGTCGCCTCGGTAAACTTTACGGCTAAGTAAAACCTTCGGTACTCTGTTGACTCCTGGCACCTTCCGCCCTCCAGTTTTCCGGAATTGCGGCCGATATGATGTTTGGTGACTAACGAGCTGAACGGAGCCATAATCTCGGGACCGGGCCTGGATAACGAACCTCTGGTGAACGGGCCGGGTAACGCCATCAGGGCGGCCGGCCGCCCCATGCGCGTCCTGGCAGCCGAGGACAACCCGGTGTTTCAGTCCATGCTTCGGACCATGCTCACCAAGTGGGGCTATGAGGCCGTTATCGCACGCGACGGCGACGAGGCCCTGCGCGCCCTGCAATCCGAGGATGCGCCGCGCCTGGCGATTCTCGACTGGATGATGCCGGGAGTAGACGGCGTGGAGGTTTGCCGGCAGGTACGCGCCGCCAACCGCGAGCCTTACATTTATATCCTCTTACTCACCGCCCGGGCCGATTCGCAGGATCTGGTGGAAGGGATGGACGCGGGCGCCGATGACTATCTCACCAAGCCGTTTAATGCCCACGAACTGCGCGTGCGCCTTCGCGCCGGCTGCCGCATCCTGGACCTCCAGACGGAACTGCTGCACACCCGTGAAGCCCTGCGCGAACAAGCCACCCACGATGGGCTCACGCGGCTTTTCAATCGCACCGCCATTATGGAAGTCCTGCGCAACGAAATTGCCCGCGCGGAACGAGACAGCGAGCCGTTAGCTCTGCTGATGGTCGATCTGGACCGCTTTAAGCAGATCAATGACACTTACGGCCATCTGGATGGCGATGACGTGCTGCGCGAGGCCGCGCGGCGCATGAAGGCCGCCGGGCGCTGCTACGATTCCATCGGCCGCTATGGCGGCGAAGAGTTTCTGATCGTGTTGCCGGGCTGCAACGCGGCAGACTCCCGCGCCCAGGCCGAGCGCGTCCTCGAATCCCTGGCCCAGTCGCCGCTCGCAGCCGGCCGCACGGCCCTGCACGTAACTTGCAGCATTGGGGTTTCCTGCACGGGCGTTTCCTGCGCACCTTATGCCGACGCCGACACGTTGATCCGCGAGGCCGACGAAGCCCTCTATCAAGCCAAGTCCGAAGGCCGAAACCGCGTAGTGCACCGTGGAGTGGGTGCCGCCTCACCCCCGGCGCGAGTTTCGGCGATGGCAGGCCGCGACTTCGCTGCACAGTGAAGACCAGCACAAGCCCGTCAAATTTTCCATTTCCGGAGGACACGGTACGCGATATACTGGCTCAGTCTTCCGATCAGTAATTATGCAATCGTCTACCGTCTCCCCGTCCGAGCAACTGCTCGCTAATCTGATCCACGATCTCCGGCAGCCGCTCGGCAATATCGAGACCAGCGCGTATCTTTTGAACCTGGTGACTCCGCCGGAACAGAACGTTTCCCACGCACAGCTTCTTGCCATTGAACAGCAGGTGGACCAGGCAGCGCGCCTGCTTTCAGAAGCCTCAGCGGCACTGGTTCGCCTGCACGCTCACGACGTGGAGACTACCGGCGAGAGTTTCGACCTCACGAAGGCGCTTACCGCAGGCGTCACATAATCCGGTGGTTTCACCAGAAACTGCGGCTTGCGGTCCCACATTCCACTGGCGACAGCTTCCCATATGGGGCCGCTGATCCCACGGTCGATCACCACAAACGCGTCGGCGCGATCCATAAACCGGAGGCTGGAAGCCTTGAAATCCTGACAGGCAAAATCCAGCAGCATCAGGAACACGTCGGGCTGCACAAATTCCAGCACGCTGTTGGACTCGATAATCGCGTTCTCACCCTGAGCCAGAATCTTGCGCACGGTTTCGGCGGCGCGAGGCAACTCTCCCGATGGCACGCGCAGCCAGAATGATCGCTCCGCGCCGGCCGCCAGGAACCGCCCCGTATCGGTAGCGCTGGGTTCATATTCCTCGCTCAGCGCGAACGGTTCACCGGGGTCGGGCTCGCAGCCGCAGGCCTGGCTGTGTTCGGTGCATACTCCGTTGCCGTATTGCGTGATCTTTAGCGCGGTCCATTTGCGGCCCTTCAGTTTTCGGATCAACCCAGCCACCACCGAAGTCTTGCCGATATTCCGCGAGTGGCCGCCCACCACCACGAGCATCAGTTTTCCCTCTCAATTTCCGCCAGCCGCCGCTTCATCTCCATCACCTCTCGCCGCAACTCCGGAAGCCGCGCCAGGTTGGCAAGCTGCTCCAGGTGCTGTTTCAAAGGACGCGATGGAGTGCCCCACACGGTTTCGCCTGAGTGGACGATCTTCGAACTCAGAACACCGCAGCCCGACCCCAGAACCGCGCGCGATTCAATCCGCGCCTTGTCTCCGATCCCCACCTGCCCGCCGATCACCGCGTAATCCTCCACCACCACGCCGCCTGAGAAGCCGGTCTGCGCCGCCACCACCACGTGTTTGCCGATGCGGCAATTGTGCCCCACGTGCACCATGTTGTCCAGTTTGGTCCCTTCGCCCACGGAAGTCACCCCCAGCGCCGCGCGGTCCACGCACGAATTAGCGCCAATCTCCACAAAATCGGCGATCTCCACGCGACCCACCTGTGGAAACTTGTGCCACCGGCCGTGCTCCATCACGTATCCGAATCCGTCGGCGCCGATCACGCAGCCTGAGTGAAGAATGGTTCCGCGCCCGATGTCCACGTTGTCATACACCGTGACATTGGGATGCAGCACGCATCCTTCGCCCAGCGCCACGCGCTTGCCCACAAAGCAGCCGGCCCCGATACTGGCCGCCACCCCAATGCGCGTCCCATCGCCCACCACCGCATGCGGCCCGATGTACACCAGCGCGCCCATTTCAACATCCTTGCCCACCACCGCGGTGGAGTGCACGCCCGGCTTCAGTTCGGCCGTGGGATAGAAGCGATTCATGGCGCGCGCAAAGGCCGTGCGCGGTTCCACGGCCCGGATCACCGTCCGGTAGCTGGGGCTGGGCCATTCCATGGGAACGATCAGGCACCCGGCCGCCGACGATTCCGCCTTTGCCTCGGCCTTGCGGTTCCCGATAAAGGCGATGTCGGCAGCCCCAGCCGTCTCGATAGGCGCCACTCCCGTCAAGTCTTTTTCGCCGTCGCCCTCAAAGGTCGCGCCCAGCCATTCCGCCAATTCGCGCACTCGCATGTCTTATGATACAAATTCATGTCCATCGATCCATCGGCTGTTATTGCGCCCACCGCGCGCGTTCATGCCGAAGCCGTAATCGGGCCCGGAGCGCGCATCGGCGAGTACTGCGTAATTGAAGCCGACGTTCGCATCGGCGCCGGCTGCCGGCTGGAACCCTACGTCTACGTCAAGCGCTGGACCACGCTGGGTGAGCACAATGAGATCTCAGCCGGCACGGTCCTCGGGACTGACCCGCTGGACAAGAACTTCGACGGCGCTCGCAGCTTCCTGAGAATCGGCAGCCGCAACAAGATCCGCGAACACTTCACCATCTCGCGAGGCACGCCGCCGGACTCCGCCACCGAAATCGGCGACGACAACTTCATCATGACTTCCGGCCACATCGCGCACAATTGCAAAATCGGTAATCAGACCGTCATCGCGAGTTGTGTGCTGCTCGGGGGCTACGTCGAAATCGAGGACCAGGCCTTCCTCTCGGGCGGCGTGCTGGTCCATCAGTTTTCCAAGGTGGGGCGCCTTGCCATGGTCAGCGGCAACACGCGCGTCAACCTGGACGCGCCGCCTTTCTTCACGTTTTCCGGTTTCCAGATCGAGCCCAAAGGCCTGAATGTGGTGGGGCTCAAACGGTCGGGTTATAACCCACCCGACGTCAGCATCCTCAAGCGCGCCTATCAATTCCTCTACCGCTCCAATTTGAAATTGGAGGAGGCCCTGACCCGGATCGAAACCGAAATCCCCACTTCCGAAACCATGCACCTGGTCAGTTTCATCCGGCGTAGCTGTCGCGGGATCTGCCGCCCGCAGCGCTTCACCCGGGCGTAACATTAGCGCGCAAGTCCTGCTATTGTGGCTAATGTCTCTTGACTTTGTGTAGGCCAAGGCGTAGTAGCCTCTTATTAAAAAGGCTTCCAAAAAGGCTTGTATAGCGTTAACGGACCACGTATAAAGATCAGGTGAACACAGGGGAGATTTAGATCTTATGTCCACAACGAGACTCCGCCATGTCTGGCAGGGGCTGGCGACTGCGGCACTGTTCTGTGCGCTTCTGTCGGCACAGATGACGGTTACCGGAACGATTTCCGGCACTGTGGCCGACCCTTCCGGCCAGGGGATAACAGGGGCCAAAGTCACATTTACCAGTGTCAGCACGTCGGACGTCAGGAGCGCAGTGGCCGGCGAGGGTGGTGCGTTCAACCTGACTGCGGTTCAGCCTGATACTTACACCATGCGCGTGGAGCAGCGAGGCTTCAAGGCCTACGAGCGCCGCGGCGTGGTGGTCAGCGCCAACGAGCGGGTGAGCATCGGCGACATCGTCCTGCAGATCGGCGAAGTGACGGAAACCGTCAGCGTGGTGGCGCAGGCGGCACAGGTGCAGACTGACAGCTCCGAACACTCGGCGGTGCTGACGTCGAATCAGTTGATCAGCCTCACGGCCCGCGGGCGTGAAGTGGTCTCAATGCTGCGCACGATTCCCGGCGTGCAGTATCAGGCCGATCAGGATTCCACCGGCGGCAGTTACGGCACCGGCACACCCCCGGCGACAATCGCCCTCAGCACCGTCCAGGGCACCGACCTCACAGGTGGCGGCGATGGCCAGCGCGTCAACGTGGTCGGCAACCCGAACGCCAACGGGTCCACCTTCAACACGTGGTTCAACCCGGCGGCCTTCGCAGCGCCCGGCCAGGGCGACCCCGGCAACGCGGCCAAGAACAGCGTCCGTAATCCGGGCGTCAACAATACGGACCTGGCGCTTTCCAAGCGCTTCCCGGTGAAGAGCGAAAAACGCTACATCACACTTCGATGGGAAGCGTACAACGCCTTCAACCACACGCAGTATTCGGGCATCAACGTTGCGCCGAAATACGATCTCACCACTGGGGCGCAGACGAACCCGCTTTTCGGACAAGTCAGCTCAACCCGCGCGCCGCGCATTATGCAAGGCTCGCTAAGATTCACTTTCTGACGGGCGAAGCTCAGGGTATCGCGAAACGTAGGCTGGCCCTTACCTACATCGCTCTGGTCGGCGTGCCCCTGGCTATTTTGCTGGGGGTGCTGGCGGCTGGGCCTCCCGCGGGTCAGGGGCTCGAAGCTTTTCGGGCGCCCCTGCTTGCGGCGCCGCTAATTCCTAAACAGCAGAGCCCGCCCCCGGGCACCCCTAGTCTCGCGCTGCTGGTGGCGCAAATCTGCCTGATCATTCTGGTGTCCCGGGCCGTGGGATCTCTGGCCACTCGAATTCATCAGCCCAGGGTGGTCGGAGAGGTGCTGGCAGGAATTCTGCTGGGTCCGTCGCTGCTGGGGTGGGTGGCTCCGGGAATGTCGGCGTGGCTTTTCCCTCCTGCCAGTTTCGGCGTACTAAACGCCCTCAGTCAGTTGGGGCTGGTGCTCTTCATGTTCATGGTGGGGCTTGAACTCAACGTGAAGGAATTGCACCAGCGGGGCTCTGTGGCAATCCTGATCAGCCATGCGAGTATTGCCGCGCCCATGGCGCTGGGCGCAGTGCTGGCACTCTATCTCTACCCGCGGTTGTCCGATCCAACGGTGAGTTTCTCAGGCTTCGCACTCTTCATGGGGGCCGCCATGAGTGTCACGGCGTTTCCGGTGCTGGCCCGTATTCTAAGCGAGCGCAAGTTGCAGCGGAGCCGGCTGGGCGTCATGGCGATCGCCTGCGCCGCAATCGACGATGTGACCGGCTGGTGCGTTCTGGCGTATATCGTGGCCCAGGTGCGGGCTTCGCATTCCTTAGAGCATTCTTCAGGACCCCAGGTCTGGATGACCGTCGCCGGGCTGGCGGCGTTCCTGGTGTTGATGGCCTGGGGCGTACGGAGGCCGTTGCGAAAGATTGAGCAAAGCTATCTAAGACATGGGGCGTTATCGGACAACCTGAAGGCCGTGCTGCTGTTGCTCCTGATGCTATCCGCGCTGGTGACCGAGGCGCTCGGGCTTCACCTGCTTTTCGGCGCCTTCATTGCCGGGGCGATTATGCCCAAGAGCCGGGACTTCGTTTCATACGTGATCGAAAAGTTCGATTCAATCACGGTTCTGCTGCTGCTACCGCTATTCTTCGCATATACAGGCCTGCGCACCAGCATCGGGCAGGTGAAGGGTGTGGGAATGTGGTGGCTGTGCCTGCTGATTATAGTGGTGGCCGTAACCGGTAAGTTGGGCGGAACCGGCATTGCGGCGCGCATGGGTGGTATGCCCTGGCGGGAATCGCTGGCTTTGGGAGCACTGATGAATACGCGCGGGCTGATGGAACTGGTGGTATTGAACCTCGGCCTCGATACCAAGGTGATTTCTCCCACTCTGTTTTCGATGATGGTCGTGATGGCCATCGTGACCACCATGATGACGCCGCCCCTGCTGCATTGGTTCTATCCGCCGTCACCCCCAAAAACTTGACGAAGGCAGGGCGGCTCCGGTTTTCGGCTACCATGGTCGCGAAGGCAATCGAAACCCATTCGGCGGAATGCAGGCATGCGAACAAGGGGCGAAGCGTTGCGTCGAATCGAGGGAGCGACGTTCGACGTCTGTATCATCGGCGGCGGAGCCACCGGCGCGGGGTGCGCGCTCGATGCTCAACTGCGCGGCCTGAGCACGGTGCTGGTGGAAGGCGCAGACTTCGCATCCGGCAGCTCAAGCGCCTCTACCAAGATGGCTCACGGCGGCGTGCGGTACCTTCAGGAAGCCGTCCGCGGCCTGGATTTTCACCAGTACCGTCTGGTGAAACACGCGCTGCACGAACGCGCCCGAATGTTGCGCCACGCCCCGTATCTCGCGCGGCCCATCGATTTCATGATCCCGTGTTTCGGCCGCTGGGAACAGTTTTATTATCAGGCGGGAATGAAAATGTACGATTGGATTGCCGGTCAAGCGAGCCTCTTCCCCAGCCAGTCCCTTAGCCGGGAGGAAGCCCTGCGCCGCATGCCCTGCTTGAAATCGGAAAAATTGAAATCCGAGGGATTAAGAGGCGCCGTGTCCTACGCCGATGGCCAATTCGACGATGCCCGCTACGCCATCGCTATTCTGAGCAGCTTCGCCGATGCCGGCGGAGAGGCTTTGAATTACGCCCATGTGCTGGCGTTCGAAAAAGACGCCGGGGGACGGCTGGCGGCGGCCGAAGTGGAGGACCAGATTGCCCACCAGCGCTTTCCGATTCGCGCCCGTGCTTTCGTGAACGCCACCGGGCCCACTTCCGATTTCATCAGGCAGCTGGCGTCGCCCGGCGCGGCCCATCGAATGCGGCCCAGCAAAGGCGTGCACCTGCTGTTTCCGCTGGACGGATTTCCCGATGCCGTCGCCCTGCTGGTCCCCAAGACCGAGGATGGCCGCGTGATCTTCGCCATCCCATGGCAGGGCCGCCTGCTGGTGGGCACCACGGATGATGAGTACCAGCCCGCCGATGCGCTTCTGGTGACGCGCGCGGAAATCGACTACCTGCTGCGGCAGCTCAATCCGTATCTCAGCCGGCCGCTCAACGCCGGCCAGATGGTCAGTGGTTTCGCGGGCATCCGGCCGCTGATTGCCGCAAAAAATGCGGCTGACACCAAGACATTGGTTCGGGATGACGAACTGGAATTCGACCCGCAGAGCGGCCTGATCAGCATCATGGGCGGCAAATGGACCACCTACCGGCTGATGGCGGAGCGGACCATAGACCGCGTCCAGGAGCTGCTGGGCGGTCCCGTCACCGCCTGCCCGACGCGCGATTATCCGCTGGCCGGGTCGGGTACTGGCGGCCCGGACTCCGCCTCGCCGTATCTTTCGCAGCCGTATCTTTGGCGCAAGTACGGAACGCTGGCGGGTGAAGTTTTGCGACTCGCGGACGTGGATTCGTCGCTGAGTCAACCTATACTGGATGGCTTGGCTCCTATTCGCGCACAAGTGATTCATGCCGTCCGGCGGGAGATGGCCGTCACCATCGAAGATGTGCTGGCCCGCCGTATCGGCTTGCAGTGGTTCAGTTGGAGATCCGCCGTGCAGGCCGCGCCCGTGGCCGCCCGTCTGATGCAGCGCGAACTGGGGTGGACAGACGCCGGGACCGAAGCTTTCACCCAGCAGTACACTAAGCAGGTCAACCGGATGTTGGATGCGGCCGGCCTCGAACAGGAAAGGAACTAAGAGCCCGTGGCAAATTATATTGGTGCAATCGACCAGGGAACCACCAGCACCCGCTTCATGATATTCGACCAGTCGGGCCGCATTGTTTCGGTGGCTCAGAAGGAACACGAGCAGATTTACCCGCAGCCCGGCTGGGTGGAGCACGACGCCAATGAGATCTGGCGGCGCACGCAGGAAGTAATCGCCGAGGGCCTGGATCAGCGCGGTCTGCGCGCCGGCGACCTGGCAGCCATCGGCATCACCAACCAGCGTGAAACCACCGTGGTCTGGGACCGCCGCACCGGTCAGCCGGTAAACAACGCCTTGGTCTGGCAGGACACGCGCGTGGCCGATGCCGTGGCGGAACTGGCGCGCCACGGCGGCCCGAACCGGTTCCGCGCCAAGACCGGCCTGCCCCTCACCACGTACTTCAGCGGCCTCAAGATCCGGTGGATTCTGGACAACGTGGCCGGCGTCCGGGACCGCGCGGAGTCAGGCGAGGCGCTGTTCGGCAACATCGATACGTTCCTGCTGTGGAACCTGACCGGCGGCCCGCAGGGTGGGCTGCACATCACCGATTGCACCAACGCCAGCCGCACCCAGTTGATGAATCTGGAAACGCTCGATTGGGATCAGGGCTTGCTGGATGCCTTTCACATCCCCAAAGCCATGCTGCCCAGGATAGCCTCCAGCAGCGAGGTCTATGGAGAATGCGCGCTGGGCCCGCTGAAGCACGTGCCGGTAGCCGGGATACTGGGCGATCAGCAGGCTGCGCTGGTGGGGCAGACTTGTTTCAAACCCGGTGAGGCCAAGAACACTTATGGCACCGGATGTTTTCTGCTGATGAACACGGGTGCGCAGCCGATGGCATCGAAACATGGAATGCTGACCACGGTTGCGTACAAGCTGGGCGAAGCGGCCGCGGTGTATGCGCTCGAAGGCAGCGTAGCCATCACGGGTGCGCTGGTGCAGTGGATTCGCGACAACTTCGGGCTGATCGAAAAGAGCCCGGACATCGAAACGCTGGCCCGCACCGTGAAGGACAATGGCGGCATCTATTTCGTGCCCGCGTTTTCGGGCCTGTACGCGCCCTACTGGAAGGACAACGCGCGCGGCGTGATCGCCGGGCTGACGCGCTATACCAACAAGGGCCACCTGGCGCGCGCCGTTCTGGAGGCTACTGCGTTTCAAACCCGTGAAGTGGTGGAGGCCATGGAAAAGGATTCCGGCATCCCGCTCGAAGTGCTGCGCACCGATGGCGGCATGGTGCAAAACGACTTGCTGATGCAATTTCAAGCCGATATTCTGGACCGTCAGGTGGTGCGTCCGGCGGTTCAGGAGACCACGGCTTTAGGGGCCGCCTACGCCGCGGGCCTGGCCACCGGCTTCTTCAAAGATTGCGACGACCTGCGCGGGCGCTGGTCCGTGGACCGCACCTGGAAGCCGCAAATGGAGGCGGCCCAGCGGCAGGAGTTGTACGGGTTTTGGAAGAAAGCGGTGACGCGATCGTTCGATTGGCTGGATTAAACACGAAAGGATTCTATGGCATCGAAATTCTTCGGCGAGTTTATGGGTACCCTGATCCTGGTTCTGATGGGCAATGGCGTAGTGGCCAGCGTGCTGCTCAAGCGAACTAAAGCGGAGGGCGCCGGTTGGATGGTGATCACCACCGGGTGGGCCTTTGCCGTAATGACCGGCGTCTTCACGGCGATTGCCTGCGGCAGCCCGGGCGCTCACCTGAACCCCGCCGTCACGCTCGGATTCGCCATCACTTCGGGTGATTTCTCGAACGTTGGCGCCTTCGTCCTGGCGCAGATGTTGGGCGCGATTGCAGGCGCGTCCCTGGTATGGCTGCATTTCTTGCCGCACTGGGAAGTCACGGAAGATCCCGATTTGAAACTGGCGTGCTTTTCCACGTCGCCCGCCATCGCCCGGTTCGGCTCCAATCTGATCAGCGAACTCATCGGCACGTTTGTCTTGATTTTCGTAGTCGCCGCCATCGGATCGAAAGGCATAGGACCCACCGGCCCGGTGCCCGGACTAGCGCCCTATCTGGTCGGCATGCTGGTCTGGGCCATCGGCTTGTCGTTCGGCGCCACCACGGGCTATGCCATCAATCCCGCTCGCGACCTGGGTCCGCGCATCGCCCACGCCCTGCTGCCGATCCCCAAGAAAGGTGGATCGAACTGGCAGTACGCCCCGGTGCCGGTACTTGGGCCGCTGCTGGGCGCGGCGCTTGCGGGAGTGATGATCCGCTGGGTTGGATTCTGAGAGGCGGGGATTTTGAAAGGCGGGGCGGGACCACCGTAACCGGATCCTGGTGCGGCACGTCCCTGGCTGAAGAAGGCCCATTCCTTTATTGTGCCGACTGGCGTTCAATATCGTGCTGACTGGCGTTCAACGCCATATACTGGAAGCTGAGAGGCGGGCAGTCGGCAATGAGGGAGTATTCCAGGAGAAGCTTGGCTGGCTTGTTTCTAGCGGCTCTCTTTCGCCCCGGTCGCAGCGACGCCTTCGGACCACAGACGCCGCAGTCGTCATCGCCGCAGTCATCATCGCCGCAGTCATCATCACCCCAGTCATCATCACCCCAGTCGCGCGTCGAACTGCGCCAATATCGCGCTGACGCCGCCATTCTTTTTCTGGGGATCACAATTCTGAAGCGTTCCGGCGTGGGAGGCGGGCGGGCCTCCGTGGAAAGGACTAACGACGGCGATTCCGCACGGACCACGTTGTTTTTCGCCGCTGGCTCGGACCCCAAGCGGGCGCACGGCTTGAACCGTATGGGCTGGATCCGGGAAGTCGTCCTCGGGTCCAACGCGGTTCCCACCGAAGCCAGCTATTTCGGCGTGATGACGTCGTCTCCCGAAGAAAGCTTTGCGCACGCCAAAAAGGCGATTGACGGACCGCAAGACGGCCGGAGCGTTTACAGCGCGGTCAACGGCCGCCACACCGCGGGTCACAGCCGAAGCGCCCTGACCCATTTTGAGTTTCCCGCCGATTCCGTTTGGTCCGACCAACGCCTGATCGACGAAGCCCGCGCGCAGTTCAAGACCAACGTAGACTGGCGCGAAACTTCATGGCCCAACCTAAGCTCCGCCCCACGCACCTTTCTCTGTGAGCTCGCAACCCTCTTAAAGCCAAGCGCCCGCCACTCGGCCGGACGCTACATCTACAACGAGCAGGAGTATGCGCTGGAACTTGACGCGGCTCCGACGGGCGCCGGCGCCGCCCGCCTGATACAGGTCCGCGGCAAAATCAAGAACCTGCGAACCGGCCGCCAGACGCTATTTCAGTTATGGTTGGAGGAGGGCTCAGACTCGGTTGTGCCCGTGCGGATCGATTTTCAGCCGCGCTCGTTCCTCCGCCTTACGTTCGAAGCCGAAGCGCCAGCATAATGCTTCTTGTGCTACGAATATCCGATTCGTAATACTAGCAGTGCGTGCCATCAACTGCAACCGGATTGCCATATCCGCCCGACCCCCGAAAAAAGTTCCGCACCAAAACACCTGGCCACACGTTAAATTGGGAATAGGGTGATTTGCTTGTCTAAAAACATCGTCTTTCTTACATCTCTTTGTGTCTCCGCTGTTTTGGCTCAACCGGCTCTTCGGGCCCAGTCATCGAAGGCGCCAAACGCCTCGCCGATTCACTTCGACCCCAAGGCCATGGACACCACTGCCAACCCCTGCGGGGATTTCTATCAATATGCCTGCGGCACATGGATCAAGGAGAATCCCATCCCCGCGGACCAGTCCCGTTGGGGCCGCTTTAGCGAATTGAATGAGCGCAACAAGCAGGTGCTGCGGGAGATTCTGGAAGAAGCCGCCAATCCCGCGCCGAATCGGGACAGCATCACCCAAAAGATCGGCGACTACTACGCCGGTTGCATGGATGAAAATGCCATAGACGCCCGGGGTCTGGCGCCTCTACAGCCGGAACTGGACCGCATCGCCAAACTTTCGGCCAAATCGCAGCTTGCCGAGGAGATCGCCCACCTGCATCGCCTGGGCTCCGGGGCACTGTTCTTCTTTTCCTCCGGACAGGACTTCAAAGATTCCACTTCGGTGATCGCGCAACTCGATCAGGGCGGCCTCGGGCTGCCCGACCGCGACTACTACCTGAAGGACGACCCAAAGTCCATTGAGCTGCGCCAGAAGTACATACTGCACGTGCAGCGCATGTTCCAACTGGCAGGCGAAAAACCGGAAACGGCCAGCGCCCATGCCGCGGTCGTGATGAAGATTGAGACCGACCTTGCCAAGGCTTCTCTCGACCGCGTCTCCCGGCGCGATCCGGCGAAGGTCTACCATATGATGAAGCCGCAGGACCTGGCAGCAGCGGGCGGAGCGTTCCAGTGGACCGCTTACTTCAACGGAAGCGGCGCCCCGCACTTCCAGAGCCTTAACGTTTCCTGGCCGGATTTCTTCAAGGCCGTGGGCGCCGAAATTCAGAGCGTAAGCCTGGACGATTGGAAGACCTATCTCAACTGGCACCTGCTGCATTCCGAAGTGGCATTGCTGCCCACCGCCTTCGTGAAAGAAAGCTTCGATTTCTATGGCAAAACCCTGTCCGGAACCAAAGAAATGCGCCCCCGCTGGAAGCGCTGCAGCGATTTCACGGACAACGAACTGGGCGAAGCCCTGGGCCGGAAATACGTGGAGCGGACCTTCGGCGCCCAAGGCAAAGAGCGCACCTTGAAGATGGTGGACGCGCTTGAAAAGGCGCTTGGCCAGGATCTGGAAAAACTCCCATGGATGACCGCCGCCACCAAAAAACAGGCGCTGGTCAAGCTGAAGGCCATCACCAACAAGATTGGCTATCCCGACCACTGGCGCGACTACAGCACTGTCACCATCAAGCGCGACGATCCGTTGGGCAACAGCTATCGCGCCTCCGAGTTCGAATTTCAGCGCCAGCTCGACAAGATCGGCAAGCCCTTGGACCGGTTGGAATGGGGCATGACGCCGCCCACTGTGAACGCTTATTATGACCCGCAGATGAACAATATCAATTTCCCGGCCGGGATATTGCAGCCGCCGTTCTACGACAACAATATGGACGACGCCGTGAATTTCGGCGGCATCGGCATGGTGATCGGCCATGAGCTGACCCACGGCTTCGATGACGAAGGCCGCCAGTTCGATGCCGAGGGCAATCTGAAGGATTGGTGGACCGCCGAAGACGCCAAGGAATTCGAACAGCGCGCGGCGTGCGTGGCCGATGAATATGCCAGTATGACGGTGATCCCCGGCGTGCATGTCAACGGCAAGCTGACGCTAGGTGAGAATACCGCCGATAACGGTGGCGTTCGCATCGCCCTGATGGCCTTGCTCAACACCATTGGCAGCGATGCCAAAAAGATCGATGGCTTCACGCCGGAGCAGCGCTTCTTTTTGTCATTCGGCCAGGTCTGGTGCGCCAATGAGCGCGAAGAAGCTGTCCGCCTGCAGGTGCAGACCGACCCGCACTCGCCGCCCAAGTTGCGCGTCAATGGCGTAGTGCAGAACATGCCCGAATTCCAGAAGGCATTCTCCTGCAAACCCGGGCAGCCCATGGTCAAGCCCGGCGCCTGCCGGGTCTGGTGACGCGGCGGGCTCCGATCGGAGCCGCGAACGTTAGCGAGCGGTATTCGCTAGTAGCTTTCGATTATTGTGCGTCCTTGGCTGGTTCGGTTAATTTAGGTGATCAGCATGAGCCGGTCCAACCGCTCTCGATGGATTCCCGTACTGTTGACCTGCCTGGCCGTGTCCCTGGTCTGCGTTGTGTACCCCATCTATGTGATCCGGCCCTTCCGGGCGCAGGGAGCGCGCGAGTTGGCGGCGGCGCTGGTGGTGAGCCGCTGGCGGCCTGTGCTTACCGTAGTCTGCGCGCTGGTTGCGGTTTGGGCCGCAATTGCGTATTGGCGCGCGCCGGCTAGAACCGCGCCGGTTAGAACCTGGCGGCGCATCCTGGCGGCAGTGGGCGCGGTATTCGTGTGCGTGCTCGCGGCGCTCGGGCGCGTAAATATATACGAGCTCATGTTCCATCCGGTTGACCATCCGGCATTCGCCGCGGCCTCTGAGGTAAAGCTCGACAAGGATGACAAGCTGATCGTGGTGAAGGTCGCCGGCAGCGCGCGCGCTTACCCGATCCGCACCATGGGCTACCACCATGTCGTCAATGACGTGGTCGGAGGGACGGCTCTCGTCGCGACGTATTGAACGCTCTGTCACACCGGTCTGGTGTGGACGAGAGATGTGGCGGGCCTGCGTCTGACGTTCCATCTGGCCGGCATCAATAATCAGAACTTCCTGATGCGCGACGAGCAGACGGGAAGCTTTTGGCAGCAGATCAGCGGACTGGCCGTCTCCGGTCCGCTCAAGGGCCGGCGCCTCACGCTGGTGCACTCCGATGAGCTCACCTTCGCCGTGTGGAAAGCCGAAGAGCCCGACGGCACGGTGCTCAAGGATGTGCCCAAGTACGCCTCCGAATACGAGACCCAGGATTGGGAGGTGCATATGAAGCGGCTGCCGGTGGTTATCCAGTTTCCAGAGCACGGCATGAAGTCACGCGATTTAATGCTGGGAATTCAGGCTTTCGGCGCCAGCCGGGCGTTCCTTTATGACCAGGTCATTAAGGAAAAGCTGGTCAAGGACCACGTGGGCGCCGAGCCGGTGCTGCTTGTGGTGGGTCCGGACGACCAATCCATCAGGGCGTTTCGCGACCGAATCCCCGGCGTGGACGGTGTGCCCGATTTCTATCGTATGACCGCCAACAAGCCCGGCGTGCTGCGGGCCGTGTTGATGATGGATGCCTCAACCGGCAGCGAGTGGAACTTCCAAGGCTGCGCCGTCTCCGGTAAAGCCAAAGGCGTGTGCCTTGAGCCTATCCCCATGCTCAAAGACTATTGGTTCGACTGGCGGAATTACAATCCCCAGACGACGATCTGGGGCAACAGGTAGATTTCATCGCGCGGTCTGAACATCCGCCGGGATGCTGCGATAACCGTCCCGGGCCACTTTGGCAGCTCGTTCAAGGTAGGCCGCCGGGTCGGACGGCGCCCAGGTGGCGAGGCCATCCACGTAGCGGTTGTACATGCAGAAGGCCGCGGCAATCAGAACCGTATCGTGAATTTCCTGGTCTGTGGCGCCTTGCCGCCGCGCGCGCTCAATGTCCTCCGGCTGCACGCTCTTGCCGCCGGTCTGCACTTTGCCCGCGATGGCGAGCAGTGCCTTGAGCTTTTCCGATATGCCGGCCTGTTCGAAATCGCGCTTCACGTCGAGGACCAGCTGCTGGTTGCCGTCCAAGTGATGGGCCGCGATGGCGCCATGCGAAGTCTGGCAGTAGTAGCAATCGTTCCGCGAGGAAACATAGGTGGCGATGAGTTCGCGTTCGCCGGGTGTGAGTGTGCCGGGCGCGTGCAGCAGCACCTCCGCAAGCTCGCACAGCGGTTTGACGGTTTCAGGGCGAAATGCAAAGAGCCCTCGGATGCCGGGCAGTCCGGACGAAAGTTGAATGTGAGACATTTACTCCGCCGCCCGGGCCGTCAGCGGCGGGTTGCTCACGGCATAGCCATTAGCCGCCACAAGGGCGGCGCGCTGCCGGTAGAAATCCGGATCTTCCGGGGCCCATGTAGCCAGACCATCCACATAGCGGTTGTACATGCAGAAGGCCGCCGCGATCAGGACGGTATCGTGGATCTCGGTGTCGGTGGCGCCCAGGCTGCGCGCGAAATTCACATCTTCCGCCGTCACATTCTTTCCGCCAAGCTGCACTTTGCCCGCAATCGTGAGGAGCGCCTTGAGCTTGTCGGAGATATCGGCCTTTCCGAAATCCCGTTTGACGCTCGACACAAGTTCTTCATTGCCGCCCAGGTGATGCGCCGCGATTGCCCCGTGGATCGTCTGGCAATAGGTGCAGTTATTCCGGGCCGACACGTACGTGGCAATCAGTTCACGCTCGCCGGGCGATAGGGAATTCGGCCCGCGCAACAGAACGTCCACCAGTTCGTTCAATGGCCTGGCGGTCTCCGGCCGGAACATCATGGGCCCGCGGATTCCGGGAAAGCCTTCGGGTAGCGTGATGTGAGCCATGGCTTATTTCTTCTCCTCGCGTATGTAGCCGTGCTGCGCGATCCGCTGCCCCTGCACTCTATGCGCTTCATGCGACATTTCAGGAACGCCCGTCGCCGTGATCCAGCGATTGTAGAAATTGAAAAGCGCGCAGGCCGTGATGGCATAGTAGATCGCCTCGTCGTCCCAACCGGCGGCGCGCGCTTCTTCGATGTCCTGCTCAGTCACCGCCGGCAGATTCTTGGTGATCTTGCCGGTCAAACGGAGAATTGCCTTTTCCCTGGCCCCGAGCGTTGACGACTCGATGTCGCTCAGTACGCTCCGCACCAACTCCTCGCTGCCAAGAAACTCGGACGCTGCCGCCGCGTGGGACGCGGTGCAAAAGCGGCATTCGTTTTGATACGACGTATATGCCGCAATCAGTTCGCGAAGACCCGGACTGATCGAAGCCGGCGTACGCAGCACTCCCTCGGTAAAGCGCGCCAGATGGATTGTGAACTGTTCCTGGAACGCGAACAGGTCCCAGATCTTTGAATACTCAGCGTTCCGATTGCGGGCCGCCTCGATCAGGTCTTTGTAGACCCCAGGGCGCGGGCTGGCCTCCACCCCCGGAAGGTACAGCTGTTTGCTTTGGGGTTCACGGGTGGCAGCAGAATTGGTAGACATGAGTCCTCGCTGAGGTGATTCTAGCCGAACAGGTTTGCGGCTTCAATAGTCGAAACCCACTAGTGTCGGAAGCCCATTGGCCGCTCGGACGCGAGGTCCTGCAGGGGGGCAACACGAAGGTCTCATGGATCACTGCGGCACCAACCACCGCAACTGTGTTACTTCGCCAGCACTACCCGTCCCGGGCCCGGCTTCGGCGCTGCCCCGGTGGTCCGCACCCGCGCCACCACCGCCAGGGCCGCCAGATAGAACAGGCCCCCGATAATGAGCGTCTGCACCAGTCCCAGATAAATCGCGCAGACCAGCGCCCCCACAGATCCCATCACGCTCGATGCCGCATTCAGAGACCAGGCCCACCGCACCGACGGCGCATGCCATTCTTCCAAACGCGCCAGGCCGACCGGAAAAGGCATGCCCATCACGAAGCCCACCGGAGCAATCAGCGCCACCGTCATCACCATCTTGAGCTCCAGCGGAAGCCAGACCAGCGCCGAAAGCAGCGACGAAACCAGCAGCCCCAGCAGCGCCGTCAGCAGCGCAATGCATCCCAGGGCCTTGATGAGCCGCCCTTCGTCTTTGCCAAGCAGACGGCGGCTGAAGTTGCTGCCCAGTCCGCTTGACACCAGCATCGAGAAGACCACCACGGCCAGAGCGTAAGTGGGGTGCCCGAGGAACAGCACGAATTTCTGAATGAGGCCGACCTCGATCAGAATATATCCGGCGCCGATGAACAGGAAGTAGAGCAGAAATCCGCGTACACCGCGATGCTGCGGCAGGCGCGTACCCAGCACCAGAGGCGGCGCCACCATGATGAGAGCAGTGGCCACAATACTGATGGCCATCAACCGGAAGAGCAGCGGCACAGCCTTGTTGACCTTGTAATCGGCGGTGTCCTGGGCCGCGTTTTTCAGAAAGCCCCACAGGTCGCGCGGCTGCACGGTGTAAAAGAAGAACGGCCGGTTGTCGCTTACCGGTGTGATGTCGAACGTGTAGCTTCGCTCATATTGCTCGGGGTTTGAGCTGCGAAGCAAATCGTGAAACTGGTTCTGAACCCACAGGCCCGGGTAGTAAACCGCCTGCAGCCCTCCGTCCGCCATGGCTTCCCTGGCGCGGTCGATATCGCCCTGGCTGAACGGCTTTCGCGAAATCAGGACGGTATCCTGCGCGCCCCAGCCCTGCACCGAACCTTGCCGGCCCACCATGACGTGGCGCCAGGCGTCGGTTTCGCCAAGTTGATTGAGTGCTTCAATCCCCAGTGAGATCAAGCGCAGGGATTCGCGCGGCGGCTCCAGTCCCCAACGCGTAATCGCCAGAATTCCATCATCGGTCAGGTGCGAAAGGTAATCTCGAAAAGCGTCGGTGGTGTAGAGGTTGTTTTCAGAAAGCGCGAAGGCTCCCGCGGCCGTGGCAGCCCAGGTATCCACCAGGGTGGCCTGCAGAACCTGATACTTTTCCGTGCTGCGGCGGATGAAACTGCGCCCGTCTTCCACAAAAATATGCACACCTGGCCTGGTGTAGAGATGACGGCTATAGTCCGCGAACTTATCCTGCATCACGGTTTCGGCGATGATCGGATTGATCTCCACGCCCGTGATATCGCGGCTGCCCATGGTCCATGCGCGCGCCACATCCCAGCCGCCCCCGGGCCCGATGATCAAGGTCTTGGCGGCCGGACGCACGCGGTAAGGCAAGGCCGGCCCCTGGTCCCGGAGTTCGTGCAGTTCCGATTTGCTCAGATGGTCCAGGTCGTAGTGGAAGATGCCGGTTTGGGCGTCGGCATCAATCACGATGGCAGCGTCGGCAGAGCCCGGCGGCTGCACCACTCCAATGCGCGAGAAGCTGTTCCACTTGTGGAACACCTCGTTCTCGATCAGATGGTCCTTGGCATGGCGAACCCCCAAAATGGTTCCGTTGTAGTTAAACACCAGGAAGGCCACCAACGCCAGAGCCATCGCGACACTCCCGGACCGCCCCGCTACCGAACCCGCCATGCTATGCCAGATGGCCGCGGCGGTCGGCGAAAACCACGGCTGCCGCAATCACCGTGCCCGGCCCTTCCACCAGTCTGAGCAGGGCCAGCAGGATCATGCACCCCACGGCCGCGCCCAGTAAATCGAAGAAGTATACGCGATTCACCTTCTGGATGGTTTCCGAAATGGCCAGCGAAACAATTGCGCCGGACAGCAGGAACGGCAGCGCGGTCGTAAAATAGATCAGCGCGAAATACCAGTCCGGCGGCTTGTCCTGCTGCGCCAGGATCACAAAAAGGGCCAGCAGCACACACAGACTGTTAAGGGCGCTCAGGCGGCCGAGCCGCGTAAACAGCGGAGCCTTCCAATTGGCCACCACATACGAAAAAACGCCGCCCAGGCCAAGGCCGAAAAGCGCGATCGAGATGGCGAGGAATGCGAAGTGGTAATAAAAAACCACCGAGAAAATGCGCGTGAGCGACAATTCCAGGAGGAGGGTCGCCATGGTGGTCAGGCCCACGCACAGGTACAACTCGCGCCATTGAGAGGCGGTTAATTTCACGGAGTTCAACTTCCATGATAGTCGCATTCCCATCCCGGCGAATTCGGGACAGTGAGAAACTATTTCGTATGACTGGACTTCGCATGCTAAGCGCCGCCGCCCTCCTGCTGAGCCGGGCGTGGGGTCAGGCGCCACTTACCGGCGTCATCGATATTCACGCGCATAGCGACCCCGACAGCGTGGCGCGTTCCATCGACGCCATTGACCTTGCCCGGCTGGCCAGGACACGCGGCATGCGCGGCCTGGTGCTGAAGAACCACTATGAGGCCACCGCGTCGCTGGCCTATGTGGTGCGCAAAGAAGTGCCGGGAATCGAGATCTTCGGCGGCATCGACCTCAACCGTTCCGTGGGCGGCGTCAACCCGGCGGCCATCGAGCGCATGGTGCTGGTCAAAGGCGGCTGGGGCCGCGTGATCTGGATGCCGACCTTCGATGCCGAAAACCAGGTGCGCTTTTCCAAAGAACAGCGCCCGTTTGTTTCGGTCTCCAAAGCCGGGCAGCTTCTGCCGGAAGTAAAGGAGGTGATCGCGCTTGCGGCTAAGCACCAATTGACGCTCGAAACCGGCCACTCATCGCCCCTCGAAGGCCTCATGATCATTCGCGAAGGCAAGCGGCAGGGCGTGCGGCATATGGTGGTGACGCATGCCATGCTGGCGCCGGTTGGCATGAACATGGCGCAGATGCGTGAGGCGGCGCAACTGGGCGCTTTCATTGAGTTCGTCTACAACGCGCTGATCGGCCCGAACAAGAGTTTCGAGATGCGCGATTATGCCAGGGCGATCCGAGAGGTGGGCCCGAAATCGTGCATACTTTCGAGCGACCTGGGCCAGGCTGGGAATCCACTGCATCCCGACGGCCTGGCGGCATTCTTCGCAGGCCTCGCGAAAGAAGGCATTTCGCAGGCGGATATCGATCTGATGTCGAAGACCAATCCGGCGCGGGCTCTGGGCCTGGAGTGAGCGCCCGCCCCTATGGCTCCGGTGGCGTCGCGGCTGGCGGCTTAGGGTAGTCGTTGAAGTGCAGAATCGAGTTCGCCAGCATATTGAATTCGCCCAGATTCTGCCACCGGTAGCACGGGTTGGTCGCAAACAGCACCACCCTTCCCTGCCCCACCGGCGTGTCGATGATCGCGGGACGCCCGCGGGTTTCCGCCACGCCGCGCATCAGGCCGCTGAGCACGGATTTATCGAGACCCGGGAACTGCATCAATACCGTTCTCCGATCTTCGGTGGGCACGCGCAGCAGCGGACCACTGGCCCATCGCACCGGCACCACTTTCTGCGTGTATCCATAAAAAATGGGGTGCGTTGGCCTGGTGATTTCGGCTTCCACAATCGGGCCCGGGGCGTAGAACTGCGCCGAAGGACGGGCCGCATCCACCTGGCGCGCAATCCCAAATTCGGCCGGCAGGAAACTGGAAGCGCCCAGCGTGATCAGCACTCCCCCTTCATTGACGAACTTATCCAGCTCGGCCACTCCGGGCAAACCCATACCGCCCGTGATGTCGTCCGACTCGCCGTACAAGCCCAGGCTCGGGAACTCGGCCGACTTGGTATAGGCATACGCTTTGCCCTTGGCTTCGATGTCGAAGATCAGCGCCTTGCCGCCGCCGCGGACCTGGCTGGGGATCACGATCACGTCGTAGGAGCCGCGCAGATTGCCCTTGCGGACCCGCTCCTTATAGATCAGGTCGTAAGCCAGCTCGAAGCGATCGAACGCGTAGCGCACCCAACCCACGTCCTGGGTGCTGCCCCAGGTAGTGAAGATGGCCAGGCGCGGAATGTCCACCAGGTGCTTCTTCACATCGGGCGCCTGCGCCAGCGCCACAGCCTGTAATCCCAGCTTTTCGATTTCGGTCCTGGCGCGCACGCTGGAAGGCAGCAGGAACGAACCCGCGGGCAGTTCGGTATTGCCGGCCTTGTAGGGCTGTTCGATGGCTTCGAACTTCACGTCCTTCAACCGGTAGCGCAGCGTGGAAAGCCAGTTGGCGCCGTTGTGCAGCACCGCATACACGGGGCCATCGCCCTTCACGGCGCCGGCAATGTTGAGCACATCCACCGGTTGAACCGGCACGTCGAGAATCGCCTTATCGCCCGTCTCCTGCACTTGGGCGTGGCTCATCATCCCCATGGTCCAGCCGGTGTCGTCATAGGTAGTGAGACCCGGGTCCGGGAAGGTCTGTTTCTCCAGCAGGATCTTGGCCAGCCGGCCGTAGGGTTGGTTCCGTTTCACAATCAGCGATCCGGCGGGATAGACACCCTCTTTGAGCTTCACCTCGGCCCTGGCCTGGCCCACTTCAATACCCTGCATACGCAGGATATTGACGATGAAAGCGACGCGCGTCATGTCCTTCTGGCCAGCGGGCAGCACGTAACCGTAGGGCGCTTCCCGGGAACCGGAGTCGATGGAGTTGCGGCTCTTCTTGTAGAAGTTTTCGAGAACCGTCTTGGAGAAGGATGCCGTGAGTTCCAGGCCGGACAGCACGCCGGTTTCCGAGTAGTTGGTATTGTTCCGCATGGACCATTCCAGATTGCGCGGCGGCGGCAGCGGCCGGTACCATTCGCGCGCAGTCATGCCGGCGCCGGTCCCTGCCCCACCGCGCCCACCACCAGCCGGCGCCTCGACGGGAGCGGCGGCTGCATCCGGACCGCCATTCGGACCAGCGCCAATTGTGCGCTTCATCGTATTAGCACCTCCATTGCCGAAGATTTCGTACATGCGCAGCATGCCGTTATGGTTGGACGACATAAAGCCCAGGTACCCGGGCGACCACATATCCACAAAGGCGTGCGTCCAAACGCCCGGCATTCCGTACCCGATCATCTTGGTCAGCTCGAAGTCGGCGAACCACGGCAGCTCCGCGTAAAGAATGGGGTCGAGCGTAGGGTTCTGCGGCGACTGGCCGCTGAACGTATAGAGCAGCGGCTGCGATTCGTGCAGGTCGTGCATGATCGGCGGATGCCATTGCAGATAGAACTTCAGCCAGTTCTGCATCGTCACCTGCGAATAATTGATGTCGCGGTTGTTGTCGTGGAAGATGTACTTGCCCCAATAAGGAGGGCCCGGCATACGGTCCTGTTCGTTCTCCTCGGTGAGTTTGTATTTGTAATACCAGTCCGCATAACGGTCGCGGCCATCGGGTTCGGCGGCGGCGGACATCATCACGATCACGCTCTTGCGGATCTGGTCATACAGCGGCGAATCCTCCACCGCCAGCCTGTAGGCCAGTTCCATCAGCATTTCAGGCGGCCCCGTCTCGGCGCTGTGCAGGCCGCCGGTGAGCATGTAGATTGGCTTGGCCTGCGCAATAATGTTGCGGGCTTCCGGCTCGCTGAGGCCGCGCGGGTCGGCCAGCCGCGCCAGGTATTCTTTGTACCGGTCCAGGTTGGCAATGGTTTCTTCGTCGGCCACCACGGCCACAATCTGCTCGCGGCCCTCGTCTGTGGTTCCCGCGGGCAGCACCTTGACGCGCTTCGACGCTGCGGCCAGCGCGCGGTAGTACCGTCCCAGGTCGGCCACCTTGGTGAGTTTCTTGGGCTGTCCCACGTGGTAGCCAAGTACGTCCTTCGGGCTCGGTACTCCGGACACTTTCGGTAGATGGTCTACCAGCGGGCTCATGAATTCGGGACGCGTGGTCCACTCCTTCACGAGCCTGGCGTACTCCTCGTCCATGGGCTGTTTGGACTGTGCGAGGGCGGCGCCCGCGGCGGTCACGGTCAGTAAGAAAAACGCAAACGGGCGACACATCTAGACCAAGATAGCGCTCCACGGGTTCAATTGGTGAGGTCTTACTTTTTTAGGAGGACTCGGCCGATGCTATGGTTCGCAGGCGAAACCGGCCAATGTCACTTAGTTTTCGGTAACGCCGGCAATCTTGTTGCCGGTGCTTGCCGGATACCGAATAACCCACCGGCAACAAGATTGCCGGCGCTACCGGGAAAGCTCGTTACTGGTTCACTTGGTATTCGGTGTAACAGATCTCCAGGTGGTTACTGAAGACCGCCTCAGATGAGTGTCGCTACTTTTTCTTAGGCTGTTCCTTCTCCATCTTGGGCAGCCCGAAATGGCCTCCCAGATCCGCCAATGAATCCAGGTCCACCGCCCCTACAATGTTGGCCACCGTGAACTCCTTGGGCCCGGTTGCCAGAATCGCCACGCCCGTCACCTTGCCGTTCTGGTTGCGAACGTGCACCTCCACGTTTTCCTTGTCCCCGGCACTCCTAGTCCCCACGATGCGCGACCACTCCGGTGCTTTCAACTGATTCCGCACGCGGTCGAGATCGGCCTGCGACCACGCGCCTTCCTCTTTGAACTCAAAGCTCTTGATATAGATTCCCTCCAGGCGGGTGATCAGTTTCTTGACCTGGACCTCGTCGGGATCTTTGCCGTCCAGGAATTTCCCGGCGAACTGCAACATCGAACTGTTCAGCGAAACGTCGACGGAATCAGCGGCCTTGGCCGCCAGATGGTCCAGGTTGAATTGGAACTGCTGGGCCCCCAGCGGGGCGCACAAAGCGCACGCCAGAAACCATGCCAACACTTGGGCTGGGGCGCGGTTCACGGCCGCACTCCTTTCATCTGCACTTGAATCCGGTTGAGCTTTGAGCCCGTAATCCGCATCGCCAGCATCACCTGCTCTTTGGCCACCTGCCCCTGGTGATGGCGGTATCCGGCGCCGGCCCCGGCTATCACCAGCACCGCGGCCGCAGCCGCCAGCCAGCGCGGCATCACCAACGGGGACCGGCGCCCCACGGCGGCGGTCACACGCGCTTCGAAATCCGGCGACGGCTGCTTCCGTCCCAGCGCCTGTTTTAATTCGTTCTCCAACCAATCCATCACTTCTCTCCCACGCCCCGGCGCGCCAGCTTCTCGCGAAGCAGGGCCAGGGAACGTTGCAAGTGGCTCTTCACCGTAGCCACGGGAATCGCCATCAAATCCGCAATCTCGGTCGGGTCCAGGTCTTCCTGATACCGCAAAATCATCGCCATCCGCGGCGCTTCCGCAAGGGTCGCGATCAGCCGCCGCAATGCCTCGCCCAGCATGGGGTCGCCCGCGGTCCCGCGCGCCACCGGTTCGGCCACATCTTCCAGCGCCACCTGCGGACGACGCTTCCTCTTCCGGGCCGCGTCAATCGCGCGCTGTACCGCCACCTTGCGCAGCCAGAACCCGGCGTGCGCGGCAGATTGCAAGCCCGCCAGGTTCCGGTGCAGGCTCAGGAAGACGTCTTGCGCAATCTCTTCCGCCAGCTCGCGGTCGCGCAGGAAATGGTAGGCCACGCTGAATACCATGGCCCGATGCTCCCGCATCAACTCGGTGAAATCGCATCCGGTTTGCACCACACTGGTTTGCACCATACTGGTTTGGACTAAACTGGCAAAGTCCGTCACTGTTCGGTCTGATAAGTCACGCTGCTGTTGACGCTGGTTCTCTTGAAATCGCTGTTGACCAGGGAAACCGAAATCGTCCTCCTGTAAAAGAATACCGCCCGAACTTCGAACTCGCCCCCATAGCTCACCGGAAACCATACACCATCCTCAAATTTCTGATACGTCACCGAAAAGCCCAGTCCCTTTACGTCCGTCCCCAACAGAGTTTTAACCAGCAGCGGGATTTTGACGGCCAGGTTCGTGGTTACCAACACCGGTTGGTATTCGGCCTGATCGATAAGGGCCTCGCCCTTCCAGCTAGCCTCGTCGAAATCCTGGCCCCGTTTCGGTTCGAAGCTGACACGATAGACCTCCCGGCCGCGATACGTCTCTATGCCCACCAGTTTGAAGTTGTATTTCAACTGCTGGTGATAGGTGAGGGGAAAGAGCTGGTGGTCCAGGCCGTCGCGGGAATTCTTGTCGTTGGTCATGTCCTCGGACATCCCGTTGATGAGATCGCCATCGATATCGACGTCTTTGTAGTGGTAGCCCGGCCGGTCGTAGGCGACAGCCTTTCCCTTGTACTCGTATTGGGCGTTGAACCTGGTCAGCTCCTTCTTGATGCCGCGCCCTTCCGGTGTGACGTCATATTCGCGCCGCTCCTCGCGCGCCAGCTTGTGGTTGCCGCGATTCATGCGCAGCAGCTGCTTCTGGTGGTAGGTGAAATTCTTGCGCAGATCTTGTGCTTTGGCCTGGTTCCGGCCCACGCGGGACATGATCTGTTCGATATCGGGACCCTGGGCGAACGCCGACGCCGCCCAAATTGCCAGGATCAGGATCTTCATTTTGCGCTCCAACTACTTATACGCCGCGGACATGCGGTTAGAACGCAAATTCTCTTCTGCCCGTAGGCGGCCGCCCTCGTACCTTGACTTTGGATAGCAGCGCGGGGCCAGCTATCCATTACTTAACACGTACCGCCATGACTGTGAATGCGCCGGCCTCTCCGCCAAACTAGGACTACGAAATAACGAGAAAGACGACCTAATTCTATGAAACTATCAAGATTTGTATTAACGTTGCTTCTCGCCCTAATGCTGTGTTGCGGAGTAGCATCGGCCGATGCCATCATTCAGGTCCCTGGAGTGGATTGGAGCCGCGGCGGCAGCATGGTTATTCGTGCAGACAACGTCGACGAACAAGCCTATTTCGCGGGCGTAATCTTCATCTCGCTGGCCTCAGGCACCCAGGTGTTCGACCGCGACAGCATGTGCGTTGACCTGTTCACGGACATTTCCGTCGGGCAGCAATATAACACAACCTTGCTCGATCCCAGCATGGTGCCGGGAAAGAACCTCATGCAGGTCTCGTGGCTGGTTGACAACGCTCTGCTGCCGACTCAGGACTCGACGGCTACTTCGGAGGTGGACCAGAGCGACTGGGTTACTACATCGGCGCAGGGCATGGGAATCCAGTTTGCCATTTGGGACATTGTTCACGATGGCGGCGACGGCTTTTCCACGGGACGGGTGCAGGCGGCCAGCGCCTCCGATGCCAACAATAATGGTTTGGGTGCGACGGACGCGACCGTAGTTGCCTGGGCTCAGCTATACGAGACGCTTAGCGCGGGCAAATCCAACGACCAGGCGTACGTGTATACCAATGTCAGTGTGAATGGTACACCGGCGCAGATGCTGATCGGTCCGCAGTTCTCCGATGCTGGTCCAGTGCCCATCCCGGAACCGCAGATGTTGCTGCCAGTGGGCGCGGCGCTGATCGGGCTGAGTCTCATGACGCGGTGGCTGGTTCAAAGGCGCCAACGCGCTCTGGTGCCGGTGCCGGTCCGCTAGCCTGCATTTCTCGAACCGGTGCTGGCTTGTTCCATCACCCACTCGGCGGGCAGCGCCGTGGCGCCGCTGGAGCGCGGGGCGGTTCCCTGCAACACGGCGCTGGCAAAATCCTCCACGCAGGGGTAATGCAGATTGGCGGGCGCCGGGATGTGTTCGGTTGCTCCGGGGCGGACCAGTAGCGGGCTGTTGAGCGGACTCAGGTCGAGTTCGCCATCCGTACCCCGAATTCGGAATTCGTCGCGCGGGATGCGCGAATGCCAGCGGACATCCACCAGGCCGCGGACACCGCTGCCGTACTCCACCAGGACGGTGGCATTGTCTTCCACCTCGATGGGATGTACCAGGGTGGAGAGGTGGCCGCTGACATGTGCGGGTTGTCCGAAGAGGTAATTCATCAAGTCGATGCGGTGGGAGGCGATGTCGCGCAACGGGCCGCCGCCGGCCTTTTTGGGATCGGTGATCCAGCCGCGGAAGCCATCGGTCGGATGGAACCAATCGTGGGACGTGGCTTCGGCGAAAACCGCACGGCCGATGGCGCCCTCCGCGATCAACTGTTTGGCGCGGGCCACCTTCGGATACATCCGGCGATAGTAGGCGATGCCCAGGGTGCGGCCGCTTTCGGCGGACGCCTGCTGCATTGTCAGCGCTTCGGAATAATTTAGAGCCATGGGCTTTTCACAGAGCACGTGCCTGCCGGCGCGGAGTGCTTCGATGGTTTGAGGGGCGTGCAGGAAGACGGGTGTCGCGATATAGACGGCCTCGGCCTGTGATTGAGCCAGAGCCGCACCGAGATCGGTCCACGCGGGGACGGCATACGGGATAGCTTTGGCAGGGTCCCGGGTAACGATGCCGGCGAGTTGGCTGCGCGGTTCAGACAGAATGGCGGGAAGCACGCGTTTAGTGGTGATGTCGCCGATGCCGACGACCAGCCAGCGAAGCATATAAGTACATAGTAAGGTACCCGTGGCCCTCCGATTTAGCTGAAAATAGTCCCGCGGCCCAGAATGCTTTCGGGGTCCAGCCGGAGCTTGACGGCGCGCATGGCCTCCAGATGCTCACTTGAATATTGCAGCTTCAGCAGGTGCGCCTTGCGCTTGCCCACTCCATGTTCGGCGGAAACGGTGCCCCCCAGTTCTACGGCGTGGCGGGCGAACTCCAGCAGTAGGTCCAAGGCCTGCGACGGGTTTGCCGGATCGGAAAAAATGTTGACGTGAACATGGGCGTCGCCGATGTGGCCGAAGATGACATAGCGGCCGGGGAATTCCTCTTCCAGACGCCGGCGATAGTAGGCCAGCATTTCACGATTACGATCCAGCGGGACGGCGTAATCGGAATGCATCTTGGTGGCGCCGCGCGCCGCACGGTTTCGTTGACCAACTCCGGGAGCGAGTGGCGGAAATGGCGGAAGCGCTCGCGATCTGCCGCGGAGGTTGCGAACCACGAGGCCTCCACCAGAGCGTTGGCGGACTCGATGCGGTCAAGCCAATGGTCCACCTCCGCGTCGTCTTCCGATGTCAGCTCCTGATCGAAGAGGATGGCGGCGCCGGCTTCGGCCGGAATCTCCGGGAAGCGGGTGCGCAGCAGGTCGAGCGAAGGCAGGTCGATATACTCCAGCATCCGGGCCGATGAGGTGGCCCGCCAGGCTTCGACGGCTTCAATGGCGTCGTCGTCAGCCGGGAAGAAGACTACCCCGGCCAGAACCGCGGCGGGCGCGGGAAGCAGGCGCAGGGTCGCTTCGGTAATCGACGCCGAGCGTGCCCTCGGAACCGATGAAGAGGTCGACCCAATCCATCCCCGGACGCAGCAGGTAGCCCGCGGTGTTCTTGGTGACGTGGGGCAGCGGAATTGTGCCCGGGTCGAAATCGATAGCGTCGCCGCGGGCAATGTCGAGAACCGTGCCTGCGGCCAGGACCACGCGCAGGCGCTCCACCCAGCGTCGCGTCGCCCCGTATCGGAAACTGCGGGAGCCGCTGGCATTGGTGGCGATGTTGCCGCCGATAGCGGAGCCGGTCTCGGTGGGGTCAGGCGGATAGAACTGGCCGCTGCGAAGTGCGGCGGCATGAAGATCGCGCAGCAGGACGCCGGCGCCGACAATGGCGTGCCCGGGTTGGATTTCCAGGCGCGTGAATTTTTCGAGCGAAAGAACCCAGCCGCCCAACGGGACGCGGGCCCCGGTAACGCCGGTGCCCGCGCCGGCAATGGTGACGGGAATGCCGGCGGCGGTGGCTTCGCGGAGCGCGGCGGCCACCTCCAATTCAGTGGCCGGAATAATCACCCGGTCGGCTGGCCGCGAAGACCAGAAGCATCTTCCAGGTATTGAGACGGCACAGGAACCCCGGCCCCTGGCCCCTGGCACCCGGCCCCCGAGCGAAGCGAACTCACACTTCCAGGATCACCGGCATGATCAGCGGACGCCGCGACGTCTCCTTCACGATGTAGCGCTTCAGGTCCGCGCGGATCTTCTCCTTCATGACACCCCAATCGGTCTTTTCCTCCTTGTTGGAACCTTCGAGCGTCTTGGCCACCACCTGGCGCGCGTTCTGCACGAACTCGGAGCCGTCTTCGGCCAGCGCGAAGCCGCGGCTGACGATCTCCGGCAGGCCTTCGATGCGGCCGGTATTGCGATTAATGGCGATGATCGGCAGCACGATGCCGTCTTCGGAAAGATGGCGGCGGTCGCGAATCACCACTTCCTCCACCACGTCGTCGACCGAGCCGGAATCGATGCAGACGTGGCCCACCGGCACATGGCCGGCTTTGCGCGCGCCCTGGTGATCGATTTCCAGAATGTCGCCGGTGTCCATGACGAAGCGTCTCTTCCAGTCCGGCGAAACGCAGGTGCTCGGCCAGGCGGGCGTGCTTCGAAAGCTGGCGGAATTCGCCGTGGATGGGCATGAAGAAGCGCGGGCGCACCAGGTTGAGCACCAGCTTCATTTCCTCCACGCTGGCGTGGCCGGAGACGTGCAGCGGCGGATTCATGCTGCCGTACATGACATCGGCGCCGCGCCGCGCCATGTGGTCGATCATGCGGAAGATGGCCTTCTCGTTGCCGGGAATGATGCGCGAACTGAGCACTACGGTGTCGCCCTTCTCGACGGAGACGTGCTTGTGGTTGTCCACGGCCACGCGGGACAGCGCCGACATGGGCTCGCCCTGCGTGCCGGAAATCAGGAACGCGACCTTGTTGGGCGGCCGGTCCATGGCGTCCTGCGGGCGCAGCAGGATACCGTCGGGAATGCTCGAGCAGGCCGAGCGAATGGGCGATCTCGGTGACCGACACCATGCTTCGGCCGATTACGGCGACGCTGCGGCCGTACTCCTGCGGCCAGGTCGAGCACCAGTTGGATGCGGTGGATGGAGGAGCTGAAGCAGGAAACCACAATGCCGCTTCTCGGCGCGGTTGAAGATCTCTTCCATGCGCGGGCGCACGGCGCGCTCGGATTCGGTGTAGCCGGGCCGATCGGAATTGGTGGAGTCGGAGAGCAGCAGCAGTACGCCGCGCTTGCCGTAGTCGGCTAGGGTATGGAGATCGAACAGCTCGTTGTCGGTGGGGGTGGGATCCACCTTGAAATCGCCGGTGTGGATGATGACGCCGAGCGGCGTGGTGATGGCCAGCGCCACGGCACTCACAATGGAGTGCGTGACGTGAATAAACTCGATCTTGAACGGGCCGACCTCTATGGTCTGTTTCGGCTTGACTTTGATGAGCCGCGGCTCGTTTGTCCAGCTCGTACTCTTCCAGGCGCCGCTCCACCAGCGCCAGGGTAAAGGCGGTGCCATAGACCGGAACATCGATTTCGGTAAGGAAGTAGGGCACGGCGCCGATGTGGTCTTCATGACCGTGCGTAAGGATCAGGGCCCGGACCTGGTGCTGGTTTTCCTTGAGGAAGGTGAGGTCGGGCATCACCAGGTCGACACCCAGGAGTTCGGCGTCCGGAAACATCATGCCGGAATCGACAACGATGATGTCGTCGCCATAGCGGATGACGGTCATGTTCATGCCGAATTCGCCGAGGCCGCCGAGAGGGATCACTTGCAACTTCTGATCAGTCATTCTGTTTCACTTTCAACGATAACCTGCTGCTTGAAGTTCGAAAAGCTCTGAATAGCGGCCACCCAGGGCAAGCAACTGCTGGTGCGTGCCCTGCTCATGGATGGCGCCGCCGGCCAGCACCAGGATGCGGTCGGCCATGCGGACGGTGGAGAATCTGTGAGAAATCAGGACCGCCATACGGTCCCGCGTGAGGTCGGCGAAGCGCTGGAAGACTTCGTATTCGGCGCGCGCGTCCAGGGTGGCGGTGGGCTCATCCAGAATCAGGAGTTGGGCGTCGCGCATGTAGGCACGGGCCAGGGCGAACTTCTGCCATTCCCCGCCGGAGAGGTCAACGCCACCTTCGAACCTTCTACCCACCATCTGATCGTAGCCTTTCGGAAGGCGGTCAATCACGTTTTTTGCGAGGCTCTTGTAGGCAGCGGACTCAATGCGGGAATGATCGGAAATCGATTCGACTTTTCCAAAACCTATATTTTCAGAGACAAGCGTATCATAACGCATGTAGTCCTGGAAGATGACGCCAATCTCGCGGCGGAGATCTTCCACGTCGTATTCGCGGAGATCGACGCCGTCCAGCAGGATTTGACCCTCGGTAGGGTCATAGAGGCGCGCGAGAAGCTTTGACCAAGGTCGTCTTGCCGGCGCCATTCTCCCCGATTAACGCTAATTTTTCAGATAGTTCCAGGCGAAAGTTAATGTTTTGGACAACCTGGCGATCGGACCCGGCGTAGGCGAATCCAACGTTGCGGAATTCGAAGCCCGTGCGGATCGGGCGCGGCGCAGGCAGAGCGCCGGGATGCGGGCGGATAGCCGGTTCCATCTCGAAGAATTCGAACAGGTCCTTCAGGAAGACGGCTTGCTCGGAGATGTCGTTGAAGCCCGACAGAATCCTCTCGATATAACCACGGGAACGGGAAAACGCGCCCGTAAGAAACGTGAAGGTCCCGACCGACAGGGCACCGGCCACGGTCCTAGCCAGGACTACGGCATAGGCGCCGTAGTAGCCGCCGGTAGAGATCAGGTTGAGGCCCGATCCGACGATGGCCCGGCGAATCACAAGTGATCTATTTTCCAGATAGATATCTTCTGACACCTGATGATACTGTTTAGACAGATAATCTCCCAGTCCGAAGATCTTTACCTCCTTGGCGCTTTGAGCGCTGGCTCCCAGCCACCGGAGGTAATCCAGCTGGCGGCGCTGGGGAGTGCGGCTGTAGAGCACGGAGTAAGCCAGGCTGGTGAAATGCGTCTCGCCCAGAAACGTGGGGATCACTGCCGCCACCAGGAGCACCATCAGCCAAGGGGAAAACACGATCAGGCCGGCCGATAAGGAGATCAGGGTAAGCGAGTCCTGGGCGATGTTCAGAAGCGCCGCCAGGAGACCCAGGCGGCGGGTGGTCTGGCCGCGGGCGCGCTCCAGTTTGTCGTAAAACACCGGGTCTTCAAACGAAGCCAAATCCAGCCGGGTAGCATGCTGCATCAGGCGGACGCTGATGCGATTCGTGAAGCGGTCGCCCAGCAGACTGTCGCAGAGGGCGTTGGCCCGCCCCAGAATATCACTGGCGACGGCAAGCGAAAACTCGAGCGCAACCAGCTTCCATATGCTTCCCAAATTGCCGGTTCCACGCGAAATCCAGCCCACCACGCCGTCAATGATGAGCTTGGAGACCCAAAGCATGGCCAGCGGGAGAAGAGCGCGGACAAGCCGGAGAACGGTGGTGGCGAGAACCAGCGGCGGACTGGTTTCCCACACCATTCGAAGCAGCGGCCGGACATTGCGTAACGAAGCCACCCGGGCGCGCCAGGACAATTCCTTGGCGGGCGGTTTGGGAAGGGGTGGGTGCATAACTCAGTATAACGGCAATGTTTGCTACCAAATAGAAATGCTCACCCGTACGGGTGAGCATTTTAGCCCTGTTCTACCAGGGTGATGTTCGATGGGAGAATCAGTCTCGACGGAATCGCAACCGTCAAAACTTTGTAGTTGGATCTTATTTCCTTACGGCTCTGCAGTCAAGGAAAAATCCGGCTGAATTATTTTGGTTGTAACCTGCTCGTATGACCTGACTTGCGGGTGGGCAGGTTTTTCCACAGATCGCACCAAAGAGCTCAAAAACCCCATTTCCCACCTTAAGTTTCCAGTCCAACACGAACAAAATTGGCGGGTTACGAATCAGCACCACGGTTAGCTGAGATGCAGGGTGGTGAGGGCGTCGGCCTCGTCGCCCCTGCCGCCCCGCCGCCGGAAAGCTTTAAGACCACCCACAGTAAGCCCCGAGATCACGCAGAAGATCAGCAGTATCCCGATGAGTTTGAAGGCATTTATGACCAGTACGCCAATGTTGTCGCGGCGCGTGGGAACGTACTCGTCCAGGGTGACAGACGCCTGATAACGCACCTGGGACAGCAGACGCTCAGCGGCGTCGGGGTCCGGCGGAGAGAGCACCACCGCCACCAGGGGGCCACTCCGTTTGACCATCGCGCCAGGTATTTTCCCGAACTCCGATTCCCTTTGCATGGCGATCTGATGGGTAGGGTAGGTAAACAAACCCAATGCCATTTCGCCCTTGGAGGTGTGGAAATTGCCCAACTGGCCTTCGGCGCCGAAGTGGAAAGCAGCCACCGACGGCGGGATGCCAGGCGCAAACCTCTGCAGACTGGCGGGGCCGATAATGTAACGCTCACTGTTGGGAACCCCATCCTGCGCGGGGAAGAAACCGGGCAGAGCGGGCAGGCTGGTGCCGTCGACATTGCGCAGCGAACCGGTGAGCGTGGAGAGTTCCCCGGCGGTAGGTTTGTATCCCGTGAATACCAGCAGGTAATTGCCGTGCGCCAGGAGCAGACCATCGGCAGTCTCTGCTGCCAGACGGGCTGCCTTGGAGGGGGTGGATTGCTGCGGCCGCTGCCAATCGAAGGCGGCCAGGGCGCCGGTGGTGTCCTGAAGGCGATAGGCCGTGGCGGTGAAGTTGCCAGCGTCGCTTTCGTATTTGGCAGCCTCGGACTCTTTCAAGCCGTACTCGTCCCAGATGGGGTGATCGATGATGCTGACCGGCATGGTGGCGGCCCGGTGATAGCTACCGATGGCATCGGGCCAGATAGCCGCCTGCGAGAGGACTGGAATCAGAAGGGCGAGTAGGAGTTTCATGGCTTTAAATGTTAGACGCCGCAATCAGGCCAGACCGTGACACTTTTTGTATTTCTTGCCGCTGCCGCAGGGACACGGGTCGTTACGGCCGACCTTTTGGCCAGCCTGCACGGGCCGGGCACTGGTGCTGTCATCGCCGCCGAATTGCAACTGCGCCAATTCCTTTTCCTTCTTGCGCTGGATGTTGCGCGTGAAGTCCTCCATGGAGGTCTTGGCGGCCTGGCGCGCCTGTTCGCTGGGGTCGGGACGCGGATTCCCGTTCTCCACGTCGCTTTCTTCTTCGTCTTCATCCGGAAAAGGCCCGGACGGGGGAGCGCCCGAAGTCACCTGAAGGAAATACAGGTAGCGAACCGTTTCGTCCTCGATCCGGTCCATCATGGCGGTGAAAATCTCGTAGGATTCCTTCTTATATTCGACCAGCGGATCCTTCTGGCCGTAAGCTCGATTGCCAATACCCTGCTTGAGTTCGTCCATGGACAACAAGTGGTCTTTCCACTGGTTGTCGATCACCTGCAACATGACGATGCGCTCGGTTTGGCGCATGACGCCGGGGCCCACCAGGTCTTCCTTTTCCTGATACTTCTGCTTGAGCCGGTCGTAAATAAAATCGGCCATCTCCTGGCGGGTCATCTCTACTACTTCGGCGGGGTCGATTTTGACGCCAAACTGGCTGAGCACGTCGTTGCGCAGGTCGGCCAGTTCCCAGGTATCGGGGTGCTTGTTGTCGGGGCAGCGCCGGTCGATGAACTGGTCGACGATGCCCTGCACCATGTCCATGACCCGTTCCTTCTGGTCCACGCCTTCCAGCAGCGCGCGGCGCATGCCGTAGACAGCCTGGCGCTGTTTGTTGTTGACGTCGTCATATTCGAGCAGGTGTTTGCGGGCTTCGAAGTTCTGGGCTTCGACGGCCTCCTGCGCCTTGGCGATACGCCTGGTGATCATCTTGGATTCGATGGGCACATCCTCTTCCATGCCCAGACGCAGCATCAGGTTCTGCATCTTCTCGCCGCCGAAGATGCGCAGCAGATCGTCCTGCAAAGACAGGAAGAAGCGCGAACTGCCGGGGTCGCCCTGGCGGCCGGCGCGTCCGCGGAGCTGATTGTCGATGCGGCGGGATTCGTGGCGCTCCGTGGCCACAATGTGCAAGCCGCCCAGGGCCGTCACTTCGTCGTGCTCGGCGTCGGTGCCGATCTTGAAGCCGGCATAAATGGTGTCCCACTTGTCGCGCGGCACACGGTAAAACTGGTCGTGGTGGGTGAAGTAATAAAAGTGCTCGTCGGCCACGAACCTGGCCTGGTCTTCGGGTAGGCGCTCTGCCACCTTGTCCTTGATGGTGGCGTCCTTGGTCATGAATTCCGCGTTGCCGCCGAGCAGGATATCGGTGCCGCGGCCGGCCATGTTAGTGGAAACGGTAACCGCGCTCTTGCGGCCGGCCTGCGCCACGATGGAGGCTTCACGCTCGTGATTCTTGGCGTTCAAAACCTCATGCTTGACCCCCATCTTTTTCAAAATGCCCGACAGGTGTTCGGACTTCTCGACCGAAATAGTGCCTACCAGAACGGGCTGTCCCTTGGCGTTGTATTCCTTGATCTCTTTGGCGGCGTTGCGGAATTTCTCCACCTCGGTGCGGTAGACCATGTCCGAATTTTCCAGCCGAATCATCTTGCGGTTGGTGGGGATCACCACCACGTCAAGTTTGTAGATCTTCTGAAATTCGGCGGCTTCGGTTTCCGCGGTACCGGTCATGCCGGAGAGCTTCTTGTACATGCGGAAATAATTCTGGAACGTGATGGTTGCCAGAGTCTGGTTCTCGCGCTGGATCTTGACGCCTTCCTTGGCTTCCACGGCCTGATGCAGTCCGTCGGACCAGCGGCGGCCGGGCATCAGGCGGCCGGTAAACTCGTCGACGATGATCACCTCGGGGCCTTCGTCGCCATCCTTGACCACGTACTCGCGGTCGCGCTGGTAGAGCACGTGGGCGCGCAGCGCCTGCTGCACGTGGTGGTTGTACTCGATGTTGTTGGGGTCGTAGAGATTGCCGATGTTGAGCAGCTTTTCAACCTTGAGCACACCCTCTTCGGTGAGCGCGGAGCTCTTGTGTTTTTCGTCGATAGTGTAGTCGCCGGTGGTGTACTTTTCTCCGGGCTCCTTGCCCTCGATGACTTCGCCGCGAACCAGTTTGGGAATGATGCGATTGACCCGGTAATACTTGTCGGTGGATTCCTCGCTGGGGCCGGAAATGATGAGCGGGGTACGGGCTTCGTCGATCAGGATGGAATCCACTTCGTCGACGATGGCGTAATTATGCAGGCGCTGCGTGCAATCCTCGATGCGGAACTTCATGTTGTCGCGCAGGTAGTCGAAGCCGAACTCGTTGTTGGTGCCGTAGGTGATGTCGGAGGCGTAGGCGTCCTTTCGCTCCTGGTCATCCAGATCGTGGACGATCACGCCCACCTGCAGGCCGAGAGATTTGTAGAGGCGGCCCATCCATTCCGAATCGCGTTTGGCCAGGTAGTCATTGACCGTGACCACGTGGACGCCCTGGCCGCCGAGCGCGTTGAGGTAGCACGGAAGGGTGGCCACCAGCGTCTTACCTTCGCCGGTCTTCATTTCCGCGATCTTGCCCTTGTGGAGGACCATGCCGCCGATCAACTGGACGTCGAAGTGGCGCATGTTGAGAACGCGGCGGCCGGCTTCGCGAACCACGGCGAAGGCCGGGATCAGGAGGTCGTCAAGCGTGGCGCCCTGGGCAATTTTCTCTTTGAATTCTATGGTTTTCGCAGCCAGATCGATGTCGGAAAGTTGGCGGAGCTGAGGCTCGAGTTCGTTCATGGCCGCCACGGTGGGCAGCATGGCTTTGATCTCACGCTCGTTCTGGGTGCCAAAGACTTTGGCAAGCATTGCATCAATCATGGAAAGGTCTCGTTACGGCGGGACGCCCGCAAATACTATTTTACTCTCTATAGAGAAGACGGGCGGGGCGGAGTGAGTTTAGCCGGCGGTGGCGGGCCGAATTCGTCGTCGACTGGCGAAGTCACCGGCGGCATGGACCGCCGGCGTTACCGGGCTGGCGCGGCGACGGGACCGGTGCGACTGGCGCGGCAGCACCGGGGCCGGTGGCCGATGCTACAATCTTCGTACAGTTGTGAAAGGGTGATCCATGCGAATTTCGGCGGCATTTGGTCTGTCGGTGGTGGCTGCGGCAGGTTGCGCCTGGGCCCAAGAGTCGCACGAAAGCTCGGGGGCGCGCGAGCTGTTTTATTTTGCCAAGAGCCCCAAGGATAAGTTAGCTCCGATTGTCAAAACGGCCGCGGCCAGAAGTCCGAAAACGCCTGCTCCCGCTCCGGCGGCCGATGCGGGGGCTCTGCACCTGGGCCTGCGCTATACCATGGTGTTGGTGCATCCCGCCACGCGCAAATCGGAGCCGGTCGATTCGGACCGGAATTTTCATAATGGAGAGTGCGTGGCGATTGATTTCGAAGCTAACCGCTCGGGATATTTGTACGTCCTTGCCAAACAGGCGAGCGGCGACTGGCTGCCGCTGATTCCTTCGCTTGAAATGCCCGGCGAGAGCACCATTATCAACCCGGATGTGACTACACGCGTTCCCGAAGGAGTATTGCTTCGAAATGAAGAATCCGCCGGGAACCGAAACCCTGTTCGTGGTGCTGTCGCGCGAGCCGCGCGATATTTACGAATTGAACGAAGGGATCAAGGGCAATGGGGCTGAGCCTCAACGAAAAGCGCCGGTTCGCGATACGGCGCCTTTGCAGGTGGCCGATGCGCGCGAGGTGAATAGCGCGGTGCAGCGCATGGCCCAGCAGTTCGGCACACGCGATATGGTATTCCGCAAAATCTCTCAACCGCAGGATTCACGGGAGCCGGCGCATGCCGTGTATGCAGTGAATACGTCCAGCAAGCCCACGTCGAGCATCGCGATCCAGATTGCGATCCGGCATATTCAGTAAAGCTACTTTTTTCTTGCCGGCGGTTCCGGCCATCCGGTAATCTTGTCCGGCGCGGCGGTGACGGTGAGGCGGAACGGCGCGCGCGTAAAGGCATCGGCGGTGCCTTCGAATTCCAGTGCAATGCCCGGCTCGGCTTCGTTGGGAAAGGCGGTGCTGAGTTGCAGCGTGACTTCCTCGGCCAGGCTGTCGGACAGCGCCAGCACCAGCGTGGACGGTTTCCTGGCAGGCTCAAAACGCAGCAGCGTGCCCTTTAGTTTGGGAAGCGCGGTGTTGTGCAGCGATTGCGAAAAATAGGCTTCGCCGTCGTCGGTATCGAGACGCTTGCGGATGCGCAGCCAGGCGGCCAGTTCCGGATTGGTGCGGTTCAGTTCCTCTTCCGCCTTGCGCGCGGCGATTACGGCGGCCGATTCCAGGTTGAAACCGGCAGGGGGAAAGGCGTCGGCAGCGGCCTTGGTCCTGAGTTCTTCCAGGCCATCGGCGGCGCCGTGATATGACGCATAAAGCTGCTCGGACACCGTGTCCATCAGACGCCGCTGGCTGTCGTGGAGAGCGCCCTCATCGCGCAGGCCGGCGGCGCGGGTCAGATGCCACAGAGCGGCAACCTGCTTTTCCGGCTGCTTTTGCGAGGCCTCGACGGCGCCCAGCCAGGCGCTGGTTTCGGCGTTCTTCGGGTCCTGCCGGAGATTGGCGGTGAATTCGATTTCGGCCGCCCCATAATCCCCTTTTTGCCAATGAATCCAGCCCAGCGAACGGTGCGCGATACGCTCCACGGCGGCCCGCTGCTGGGCCCACGCTTCGGCGGGAACGGCTGCCGGTTTTCTCTCCGGGCTGAAGTAGCGATTCAAACCGACCAGCAATTGCCGGGCGGCTTTTTCGCCGGCGTCCAGGGTTTCGGGCGATGGCGCTTTCGACTCCGGCAGCAGCACCGAGAGCCAATAGATTCCCACGAAGTTATCCGGCTGGACGGCCACTATCTCCTTGGCCAGATCGAGCATATGATAGCTGTCGCCCAGAGTTTCGTAGGCGGCCAGATACAGTTCGCGGCGCTGTTGATGCAGTTCGGACTTGGGGTACTTTTCCTTCCAGCGCGCCAATAGGGCAATGCGCTTTTCAGGCGCGGCCTCGGCGCGAATGGTCAGCACCAGGTCGTATTCGCCGCGGTCTACCCAACCGGCGGCGAGCGCGGCCGCCGGGAACATGGCCAGCAAAACAGGGAATCCGAGGGCCGCGGCCCGCGCAGCAATTTTGAATGATTTGTCCATGCCTCTACCTGCTTACCGTGACCGCCACGGTGCTCAAAGCTTTCACTTCCACAGTTTGCTTGCCCAAAACATTGCCCTTTTCGACCAGGCGGACCTCATACGTTCCTGCCGGTAGAGCCAGCCTGCCCTGCGCCCGGACGGGCTTGCCTTCCACCAAAACGACGGCATCGGGCGACAGACCCTCGAGTTGCACGAAACCGTCATCGGTGCTGGGTTGAGCCAGTTTACGAATGGCGATGTCGCGGGTGCCGCCGGTGGAAAATACCTCCACGTGCAAACTATCGAGCGTGATGGGAGCGCCGGGAGCGGCGGCGGCTTGCGGGGCAGGTGGTCCGGCGGTTTCCACAGCGGCCAGCGCCGGCGATACCGGAGCCGCCGGCATCGGATGCTCGGCTATCAATTGAGTCGCGGGGCGCGTCAAATCGACGGGATTCGATTCTATGAAACCCTTGGCCGAATCGAAGTCGGGAAGGCCGAACCGCATATCGCCGAACATCTCTTCAATGGGGGGCGGCTGGGGTAGTCCGCGCTGCAGTTCCTGGCCGGCTTCGGCTTCGACCGCGGCCAGTTCCTTCAGCATGATGTTGGCTTTGTCGATAGAAGGGCCGGTGCCTCGCAGGCGAACCGCTTTGAGAAGACGCAGCGACTCGCCGATCTGGTCGTTCAAGAGATAACTGTTGGCGCCGCGAAATGCGGCATCGATGGAAAATGGATCCAATGCCAGAGCCTGCTCGTAGAGTTTGGCCGCGGCGGCAAAATCGGAAGCCTCGAAACGAGCCTGGGCTTCACTTCGGGCGTTGAGATAGAGCAGCTTATTCCTGGCCCGCAGTTCGAGCGCGGGGCTGGGCTTCTTCGCCAAAATACGATTGATCAAGTCTCTGGCTTCAGACCAGTCTTCGCGTTGTTCGCGCACAAGAGCCTCAGCCATCCATTTTTCCGCCGCCGAAAGATCGCTTTCACGGGCCTCATCGGCGGGCGGATGGAAGTAGAATTTACCAGTCAGGTTGGATTGCATCCAGGGAACCTGCTTCTGTTCGGTGTCGGCCTGCACCTGCTTGTTGACTCGCTGGAAAACTTCCTCAATGGTCAGACTGGGTTTCGTAATCAGATCGGCCAGGGACTCGGTGAACCAGCTATTCCGGCCGTTGGGATTGTCGGCCGCAACGTGGTTCGGGCTGGTGGAAAATGACATGAACGTCTCGTTTCCGGCATTCAGCGGCTGCGCCAAACCGCTTTGCAGGCTCTGCGATTCAGCCAGCGGATTGCTGCGGCAGGCATCCAGAATGAGGATGGTTTTTTTGGCCCGGGAATGCTTGAGCAGTTCGATGATCGCCGCGAACGAGAAGCAGCGGATTTTCGCCAGCGTGACGCTGGAGGCAGCTTCGAAATCGACCGGCACCAGAAAATTTTCACTCTCGATCTGAACACCATGCCCGGCGTAGTAAAACAGCGCCGTATCGTCGGGCCCGAGCTGGTCGACAAATTCCGTTACAGCCTCTTCGATATCCGACCGCTTGGCGTTCTCGCGGAGAATGGTCTTGAATCCGGCGCCTCGCAGCGCCTTATCCATGGCGCGCGCGTCGTTCACGGCGTTCTGCAGAGGACGCCCGGAATAGGCGTTGTTGCCGATGATCAGGGCCAGCCGCTTGCCCTCCTGACCGGCGGCATGGAGTGGAGAGGCGGCGGCGAAAACCAGCGCTGCCAGGCACGCGCCGCCAATAGCTATCGCATTATGACGCATGATCCCCCTGTGGTTCACCGGAATGTTACCGTTCTCGAACGATCGTCGGTGGTGGTGTCCTTATCGCAAATCGCGGACACCAGGCGGCCGCCATTGTAGGTGTACTTGATGCGCGACGACTTGCCGCCGGCCTGAATCTCTTCCGACGCCAGATGTCCGTCCTGATATTGCATCGTGCGCTCATAGTTCTTGGCGCGCGTCTTTTCGTCGGCGCCCTGATAGCCGCGGATGGCCGCCAACTGCAATCCGTTCCATTCGAATTCGAGCCACTGATCCTGAGGCGCGCCTTTCGGGCCGGCAATCTCACGGGCCTGGCGAACGCGGCCGCTCTCATCGTAGTTCAGCCGGAAGTAGTGTACCCTTTCCCAGATGAACGGATTGAAGAAACGATTTCCAGCGACGCCGATGGTGACGTTCCTGCCCGTAAGCTTCTCTATGGCCACCGGGTCCGCATAAGGGTTGTTCAGGACCACCATCGAGGAGGCCTTGAACCGGTCATCGGGATCGGCGCTGGCGGGAAGCCGGACATCGCCGCCGTCTAAGGCCAATGCCACTTGGGGAAACCTGTCGTCATAAGCGAAAGAGATGGTCTTTTCGCCGGTGACGCGATCGGCCTTCTCGAAAACCGGCAGAATCGATTTCAGCCTGGCGCCTTCCCATTTAAATTCCATCCTGAACTTGTTGGAACCCTCGATCCGCTCGATCTGGGGTTGAAATGCCAGGCTCACCGGACAATAGTAGACGCCTTTCGGCAACTTCTTTCCGGATAGCCAGTTGGCATCGCCTTCCTCGGCAGCGACGGGGCCTTTGCCCACCTTCGTGAGTAACTGGCGAACCCTGGCGCGCTGCTCCTGGTTGGCATCGAGGGTATTGGAGATTTCCAGATAACGCGTGAAATAGTTCCGGCTGTCGGCGGCGTTGCGGATGACCGAAGAAGCCATCCCGGCATAGTAGAGCAGCTCCGCATCGTCCTTGCTGGCCCGCAAACCCTGGATAGCCTGGTCGTGCGCCCGGTGGTAGCTGCCATCAGACCATGCTTTTTGAATAGCCGTTTTCATGTCCCCCACGCTACTGGTGAGTTGAAACTTCAGATCGCTTCGCAGGCTGCTGGATCTGTCGCGCTCTTCATTGATGGCCAGCAAATCGTAATCGTCCAGAGCCTGGAGAGCTTGCATAAATTCGCGGCGGGCCCCGAGGATTTCGGCTTTCTTCAAAAGGATAGGCAGGGAATGAGGATCGATGGATTCGGCTTGTTTGATCTGTTGGAGAGCGTCATCCAGTTTGTTCTGCTGCTTGAATCCGTTGGCAAAGGCGAGAGCCTGATCGATAGCCGCGCGTTCGCCGGCAGAGAGTTGTTTGCGGTTGCCCTGGCGCTCTATGGCGGCTTCCCGGGAATAATCAGTCCAGGCCATCAAGAGACTTTGCTGCAGGGTGATTTCGGAGGGCTGGCGCAGGCTGGCCAGCCGGAACTCCCGGACGGCGGCGCCGTACTCGCGATCTTTGAGCCGCGCATCTCCGGCTTGCCGATGCAATTGCAAGCTCTGTTTCAGAGCCTCCACATGCTTGTCGATCATTTCGGGAAATGCCTGCTGGTAATTCTCAAACTCGCGATCGCCCAACAGAAACTCGTCCCATTCCCGCGCTGCCGCGAAGGCGTGCAGGATGGCGATTTTGCGTGTCAGCCAGGCTTTGCGGTCGGTCAGCATTTGGCGCAGTTGTACGTGTTCCTGCGCGGCCGGGTAGAGGGCCTTCGATAATGCGGCGAATTGCAACCCTTGATCCAGTGCTTCCACGCCTGCCGCGCCGCTTTCGAAGCGTTCGTAGCGTTGGCGCATGAACTGCGCCACGTAGCTTTCAAGCGGGGCTGTGGCGGCATTCGATGGGTTGGCTTTGACTACGGCGGCGATCAATTCAATCTGCACGGGAAACGCCTTGAGCTTGCCGCCGACCAGCACCAGCGCCCGCTGGTCAGTGCAGATCCGCATGAGCTGCTCAAGGCCCTCCGGGAGATACGCCACAAAGGCCGAGCCGGCAACCTCAGACGGGTTCTTGTCGGCTGCGGTTTTCTTATAAAGGATATTAGCTGCCTTCCAGATGGCGGCGGGATCGGGCGTGACATTCTTATTCACGCTTTCCTTACTCACACCTTCCGGAAACAGATAGTTAATCTCGCCCTGCTCATATAAGGCGACGGTGGCGGAATCGGCATCCTTCAGCAGTGTTCCGCCCAACTTCACCTGGGGCAACTTCCCGGCGGGACCGGAAAGTTTTGGTTGGCTTCCCATGTTCAACGCCTTGTCTTTGCCATTCACAGTCACCGATACGGCCTCACTGAATTGGAAGCCTTCGGGCGAGCGATAAACCACCACCCCGGCTTGAAGCGTGCATGAAAGAGCCAGACAAACTAACAGACAGCGGATGGATTTGGTTGTGGTCGTACGGGGCCTCCAGGGAATACGGGCGATTGGCGGACCACCCCATGGCCGCCGGGACTTAGGGTTCGAGTTTATACAACCATGCCCCCGTTTGCAAGCTCAACGACAGCTCAACAGTACTAGCAACGACGTACTGTCAGGCTCATCTCCGAGTGTTCACAGTCTCTTAGCGGTGTTAACAGTCTCTTAGCGGTGTTAACAGTCTCTTAGGGTGTTAACAGTCAGCGGCGCTTTCCGCCGGCCGGCTCAGTCTTGATACCATCGAATTATGGCTGCTTTCGCGCGCAGCGTTTCGCGCCGGTCGTTTCTTTTCGCGGGAGTAGTGGCCGGCGGCTTGTTCGCCGAAGGGCAGAAGGGCGCGGCATTCGCCTCCGATTCCGAACGCTATCCCGACCCGGCCACCGAGCTCGACGTCTATCGGCTGACCAGTCCGGAATACACCAGCACCATGACCGCGCATTACAACCGCGGGATCGCGCGCAACAGCGGATGGATGCTGTTTTGCTGCGACCGGAGTGGCCAACCGCAGGGGTTTCGCATCGACTTGAAGACCGGCGACACGAAACAGTTGACGCAGACGGAAGGGCTGGACGGATCGTCGCTGACGCTGCTGCCGGACAACCGCTCCTTCTGCTATTTCGCGAAGCGCTCCTTATATACGGTGAACTTGAATAACCTGCGGGAGCGCGAGTTGTACCAGATTCCGGAAGGGTGGGAGCGGTGCCCGGGAATGAGCGTGGGGCCCGACGGCACGCACGCCACCTTTGCGGAACGGCGCGGCGAGGGGGGTGCCCCGGGTGCCGACAGCCAGTGCCAGGCTGCGTATGGTGAGCCTGGCGCAAGGCGCGGCGCGGACCGTAATGGAAGCGCCTTTTGCGATCAGCGATCCGATTCCCAGGCCTATGCGTGCGCAGATTCTGTATCGCCAGGCCGATGAGGCGCTGTGGCTGATAAACGCCGACGGCACGCAGAATCGTAAGCTTAAACTGGCGCCGGGGCGGGTGGGTCCGGCCAATTGGGCTCCGGACGGGAAGACTATACTCTACCTGAATTTTCCGGAAGATACGACGCAATTGAATACCATTCGCGAGTCCATGCCGGACACGAATACTGAAAAGCTGGTGGGCAAGACCAGCCAGTTCGTGCATTTCGGATTCAATCGGGATACCTCAGTGTTCGTGGGGGCAAGCCGCAACGGGGGGTCACCCACAGTCTTGCTATTGCTGCGCGTGACGCGGCGCGAGTTTACGATTTGCGAGCATAAAGCTACGCATCCCGAAGCTGTGGCGCCGATCTTCTCGCCGGATAGCCAGCGCGTTTATTTCCAAAGCGACCGGCATGGCAAGTCCGCTATTTACTGCATGCACGTAGAGAAACTGGTTGAAAAGACCGATTCGAATTGATTAGAACAACCGGCGGCTACGACCGCCGGCGTTACCGGGTGGCCTGCTCTTTGGGAGTGGTCAGATAGCCTACGATCAGGTCTTTCTGAACCTGGTTCACGACGATTTCGTAAGGCTGCTTGGCTTTGGCGGTGTAAAACTGAACCGGCTCGTTGATGTTCTTGTCCTTTTTCTCGGTCAGTTTGTCGTCAGCCATTACGTCGACCGTGTACTTGTTCTTCTTCGGGTCGGTCTTCTTGAGTTGCAGAGTAATATCGCCAACGCGCTGCGGGGCCTTGGTCTTGCCCAGTTTGAACTCGAAATAGTTACGCTCGCCAAGCCGCTTCAGCGCCTGCAATTCGGAGGCGTTGGTGGCAATCAGGCCGCTCTGCACGCCCAGGTCGCCGCGCGCGGTTTTCAGGTCTGCAATGGTCTTCTGCAGCTCGGCCTGGGTGGCCGAAACCTGGGTCTTCACGCCGCCCACATCCGTGGACACGTCGGCAATTTTGGCGTTGGCCGTACTGGCCGCCTGCTTCACGTCGCTGATCTCGGTGCTGACCTGCTGCTGCACCTTGGCTTCCTCAGCCATGATCTGGCGCGCCAACTGGTCGGCATGCGCATTCGACTGGGCGGCGGCTTCGGCCTTGGCCTGGCTGGCCAGACTCCGCGCCTGGCCGCGAGCGGCTTCCAGTTCCTGCTTCAACGTTTCCAGGTGGCGGGTGTGCGACTGCGAGGTGACCGTTGAAGCGTCCTTCAGATTGGTCAACTCAGTCATCACGGCTTCCTGACCTTTGGCCACATCGGTGCGCAAGTGATCGATCTGCACGTAGAGATAGATGTTGGCCGCCACAAGGGCGATAATCGCGCCCGCGGCAAGAGCCGGCAGCAGGTTCGATCGTTGCGGCTCCGGCGCGTGGTAGATAGGTGATGGACTTGGGCTCACGTGGCGTTGTACTCCTTTTTAGCTTCTTACAGTATAGATGGGATGCCCCCGGTTTTCGGTTACATTTAACCTCTTTAGTAACACTATAACTCTCTAAGCGATTTCGAAGTACTGGCCTGGGGCGGGACAGACCGCGTCCAGGTTGTAGGTGGAATGGAGCAGCGCCGCCAGCGCCTGGGATTGCTCCGGCTCGCCGTGCACCAGGAAAACCTTGCGCAGCGATGGCGCCATGGGCTTAATCCATTGCAAAAGCTCGCCCTGGTCGGCATGGGCGCTGAGTTCATCCAGACTGGCGATTTCCGCCCGCACTTGCATGGGCTCGCCAAAAATTCTGACTTCCGGCCACTTCTCGACCAGCTTCCGGCCTAACGTGTCGTGCGCCTGGAACCCGGTGATGAGCACGGTATTCCGGGGGTCTTCAATGTTATTACGCAGGTGGTGCAGAATGCGGCCCTGCTCGCACATGCCGGAAGCGGAGATGACCACAAAAGGGCCGTGAAGATCGTTCAGCTTTTTGGATTCGGAAGCCTCGCGCACATATTGGAGACGCTTGAAACCGAAAGGATCGCCGCCGTCGTCCAGGTATTTCAGAGTCTCCTGGTCGAAGCATTCGGGATGATGGCGGTGGACTTCGGTAACGTTCAGGGCCAGCGGGCTATCCACGAAAATAGGGATGTTGGGAATGCGCTTTTGGTTGGCGAGCTGGTGCAGCAGCAGTACCAGTTGCTGCGTGCGACCGACCGCGAAGGCCGGCACCACGATGCGCCCGCCGCGGGCCGCCGTGCGGGTGACCACGTTGGCCAGCTTGTTGATGACGTGGTCCACGCTCTTGTGAAGGCGGCCGCCATAGGTGCTCTCCATGATCAGATAATCGGCCGGCGGCATGGTTTCGGGATTGCGGATGATGGGGAGATCGGGGCGGCCGACGTCGCCCGAAAAGGCCAGGCGCACGGCCGAACCGTTGGACTGCTCATGCAGCACGATGCAGGAGGAGCCCAGAATGTGGCCCGCGTCGTAAGCCTCATAGCTCAGGTTTGAATCCAGAAAATGCGGCTGGTGGTAAGGCACTGGCTGGAACAGGGCGAGCGTATTTTCGGCATCGGCCATGGCGTACAGCGGCTCGACTATGCCGTCTTCCGCGCCCGCCAGCCGGCGTTTCTCGCGGCGCTTATTCAGAAATTCGGCGTCCTTCTCCTGAATATGGGCGGTGTCGCGCAGCATCCAGCCGCAGAGATCAATGCTGGCGGGCGTGGAAAAAATGGGGCCCGAGAAGCCGTTTTTCACTAGCGTGGGAAGATTGCCGCTGTGGTCGATGTGGGCGTGGGAAAGAACTACGGCATCGATGGCGGAGCCTGGAAACGGAAGGTTTCGATTTTTGCGGTCGGCATCTTTTCGGCGGCCCTGATAAAGCCCGCAGTCCAAAAGGTAACGCTTGCCGCCGGCTTCTAACAAATGCATGGAGCCGGTAACCGTGCCGGCAGCGCCCCAGAATGTCAGCTTCATCGGCTCATCACCGCACTATGCCATGAATCGGCTGCGGGAGACAGGGCGGCGGAGCTTTTAAATGTAAAATTTATTACACTTGACGGCGTGGCGGTACGTGCCACGAGTGGCGTGGCGGCATAGTTCCGCCAGTTTGCCAATCGAAGAGAAGATTGAGTTTGGTGGACGACGGGGGGATCGAACCCCCGACCTCTGCATTGCGAACGCAGCGCTCTCCCAGCTGAGCTAGTCGCCCACATCAACAAGCAATTACAATATAACAGATGCCGGGCTTGCACATCACCAGACAGCTTCTTCGAATGCGGCGCGATTGGGACCGGCGGGCGCGCGAAAATGCCCGCCATTACGTGGTGACGGGCCAGTCCCAGTGGTCCGATGAAGAATTCTTCGAGTCGGGCCGGATCACTCTCGAAGAAGAGATCTTGAACGACCTTGAGAACGTCTGCCGGGGCCAGGATCCGAAGCGCATGAAGGTGCTCGAAATCGGCTGCGGGGCGGGCCGTGTGACGCGGGCCTTCGCGGGTTACTTCGGCGAGGTTTACGCCGTGGATATCAGCGACGAAATGGTGCGCCAGGCTCAACAGGCAGTGTCGGATTTTCCCAACGCGCACGTGTTTCGCAATAACGGCAGGGACCTCTCGGCATTGTCCGGGCCGTGGTGGCGCCGCCTGGGAATCGGGGAGTCATTGCAAATCGATTTCGCATTCTCGTTCATGGTGTTTCAACACATCCCGAGCCGCGAGATCATCGAGAACTATGTGCGCGACGTGCACCGCCTGCTGCGGCCCGGCGCGCTATTCAAGTTCCAGGTGCAGGGCTGCGCGGACGTGGCGCACGAACCGCAGAACAGCTGGGTGGGCGTTTCATTCACTGAACAGGAAGCCCGCCAGATGGCGGAGCGCTGCGGTTTCGAAATGCGATACGAGTATGGGCGCGGGGATCAATACTACTGGCTCTGGTTCTTCAAGAAATAGCTTTTCAGGAGTAGCCGCAGAACCAGACAGAGCTCAGGATTGATGGTCCGGCTGCTGCTTGCCCTTGTGGCTCCGCCGGCTGGCCCAATACTTCCGCATGCGTTCTGAAACCTCCAGACGCTCTTCGGAATTCATGGATTTTCTACCCCGGCGTTTGGCGGATTTGGGCAGCACCGGTATCGTGCCCGCCGTCCGCTGCAGTTCTTCCAGGGAGGCAATCACATGCTCCAGTTTTTCTTTTTCGGCGTATAAGTCCTGAATCGCTTTATATAGATCCATTGCATCCCGAACATCAGAGTCGACGGCACACGAACAGTGCGGGTCAACTGATCTTACATCGGATGGACGCCGTAATTCTACTGAAATAAACCCTATCGCGTAATATACGGTGCGTGCGGTACCAGCTTAAACCCATACTTCGTAAGGGCCAGATATATCACTAAAGCTAGTAGCAATAGTACCGGAATTAGGATAGTCAGCGCTTTCTTCCAGGGGAACCTACGGTTCTCGCGGTTCAGTACCAGCAGATACCCGGCGAAGATTCCGAAGTAAAAAAGCACACACATGGGCATGGCGAACAACATCATGTTAAAAACGTCTGGCGTGGGCGTCACGATCGCCGCAAGAACGAAAATTCCCAGAATGGCGTAGCGGCTGTGCTTGATCAAAAATACCGGAGTGACAACGCGCAGCAGGATCAGAAGGAAGATCAGCACCGGCAGCTCGAAAACGACTCCGATTCCCAGCATCACATCGACAAACAAGTCGAAATAGTGAGTGATGGAAATCATCGGCACCACATCCATGTCGCCCTGGCCGATTCCCAGCAGGAAGGTGAGGCCGAAGCGGAAAGCGACAAAATAGGCGAACAGACCGCCCATGATGAACAGGCCAGCCGAACTGAGCACGAACGGCACGGCCCACCGCCGCTCGCGCCGGTATAGGCCGGGCGCAATAAAAGCCCAAATCTGGTAGAACACCCACGGAGACGCCAGGAAGAGGGCGCAGACTACTGGCAGTTTAAACCAGATGATATTGAACTGCTCCATCGGATCGATGGCGACCAGCTGCGGCGCATAACCGAGCGTTTTGAGCGCCTCCGTAGCGGGCGCCTTGATGACCTTCCAAAGAGGCTTGGTGAAGAAGATGGCGCCTACAAACGCTACCGCGACACCCCCCAGAGCCTTGATGATGCGCGAGCGCAGCTCTTCCAGGTGATCCAGAAAAGACATGCGAAGCATGCCGTCATCATCGTCGTCGTCTCCGCCATCGCCACCGGAAGGCGGAGGCGGCGGCTTCTTTCCCCCACCGCCCGGACGGCGGGAACGCAGGGCCACCTCGGTGGTTGGCGACGAAGCAGACTCCTGAGCTACTGAAGTCGCAGCTGAAGTCACCGCCGAAGACGTAGCGGAGGACGCACCACCACCGTCAGGGACTTCGGTCCCCTTCTGCTCATCAGATGGATTCATTCGTTATGCGTTATGTTCAGTCGTCGAAGGAGACGCGTTGTGCCCGTTCGAGGCGGCTTCATGTTCATGCCCGCTCGACTCATGGACAACCGCCGCTTCGGAACCGTGGGCTACGGTGCCCGCCGGCAAAACGGCTGATGGTGACTCAGCGCCCTGAATTGCGGATGCGCTTTCTGTGGATGGGATGGAAGCAGTGGAATCGTAGTTTTCGTTCCCGTATGAACCTTCGTACGTGGACTCATAGGACGAATAGTCGTAGTTGTAAGTGTCAGCCTGATACTGATTGGCGATTTCCTTGAGCTCTTTGACTTCGGGCTCCTGCTCCAAGCTTTTCATCTCCCGGTCGAACGTAGCCTTCAGTTCGGTCGAGGCACGGCGAAATTCGGTCAGGGCTTTTCCCACGGTCCGACCCAGCTCCGGCAATTTCTTCGGGCCGAAGAGGATCAACGCCAGGAAGAAGATGAAGACCGTTTCCGGCCAACCCAACGGACCCATCGTTTCATGTCCTCCCAATAAGGCTTCTCAAGCAGCCTTTTCAAGGTTATGATAGCACGCGCCATGCACTGCGCAACGGTTCTGTTGCATCATCGATAATGTCATGAACGTCATGCCGACGGACTGCCTCTTTTGCAGAATCGCAGCCGGTGCCACACCTGCCGCGATTGTTTTCGAGGACCAGCACTCGCTGGCATTCCTGGACCACAGGCCGCTATTTCCAGGCCATTGTCTGCTGGTTCCCAAGGCGCACTACGAAACGCTGGCAGAGGTGCCGGCGGATTTGGTGGGGCCGCTGTTCGGCAACGCACAACTTCTTTGTGCCGCCGTTGAGCAGGGGCTGGCGGCCGAAGGTTCTTTCGTCGCGGTTAACAATCGCATCAGCCAAAGTGTGCCTCACGTTCACATTCATGTCGTACCCCGGCGCAGGGGAGACGGCCTGCGGGGATTTTTCTGGCCACGTCAAAAATATCGCGATGAGGCGCACATTGAGCAGACTTGTGCGGCCGTCCGCAACACGATGGAACGCCTCGTGCAGAGCCCCAAGGACGTTCGATTTGAGACGTAACTCTGACTTTTCGTGCGTGGTCTCACGGTAACTCCAGAGGCTTTCTTTTTATACTGGCTCGGCGGACCGGATTGCAGGTACGCCGTCTTTTGCGAAGAAACACAGCTTTATTATCAGGAGAGAGCTTAAATGACTTCAGGACACAAAGCCTTTATTATCGGAGGACTGTTGATCGGCGGGCTGGGTCTGCCGCAAGCCTCGTTCGGGACCTCGGGATGTACCAACGGATTTCTGATGGGCAATTACAACGCGACCGTCTCCAGCCAGAACTTCCAGCAGGTACTTCAGAGTGTATCCGGGGCCATGGGCGCAACCGGGGCTACGGGCGCTACCGGGGCTACGGGCTCTACCGGGGCCACGGGCGCAACCGGAGCCACAGGCGCTACTGGGGCCACAGGCGCGGTCGGTGGGTTTGGGGGGACCACGAGCAGCCTCTCAGGCAGTTTGCCGGGTCTCGGCCGGTTCTACTTTGACGGCGCAGGCACGATCGTCGGTGCGCCGCCGGCTTCCGCCAATTCGACTTTTTTGACTGGCATCGGGACTTACTCGGTTAGTGACAATTGTCAGGCTAAGTTGACTTTGTCATCGGGGCAGACCTTCGACGCGGTGGTCGAAAATCATGGGCAAACGGTGTTGTTCCTGGAAACCGACTCGGCCGGGGCTGGGACTTCGGGCACACTGCAACAGTCTAGTTCCTGCGTGGCTTTATCTTATCCGGGCAGCTATGGATTCAGCTTCTTCGGTGCGACGCAACAGTCGGTTAGCACTGGCGGCGGAACTGGATCGACAGGATCCACTGGATCAACTGGCTCAACCGGATCGACCGGATCGACCGGCTCAACTGGATCGACTGGCTCAACTGGATCGACTGGCTCGACTGGATCGACCGGCTCAACTGGTTCCACTGGCTCGACTGGATCGACCGGCTCAACTGGTTCCACTGGCTCGACTGGCTCCACTGGATCGACCGGCTCAACTGGTTCCACTGGCTCGACCGGATCGACCGGATCGACTGGGTCAACCGGATCGACCGGATCGACTGGGAGCTCAGCGGTTCAGTATAAGCCCTACTCCGCAATCGGCAGCATCACGACCGATGGCAATGGCAACTTCAACCTGAGCCAGACTGTGTATCAGAATGGCGCGATTCAGCGCAGCACTTCTCAGGGCACGTACTCCGTGGGAGTGGATTGCAGCCTTCAGTTGCAGTTCAGCTCCACCGGCGCTACCGGCGGATTCACCCCGCCTCTGGTTTTCCGGGGATTGATATTGAATAACAACGGCGGCTCGCTGGTGGTTCAGCCAACCAGCACTGACACGTTGACCGGAACGTTTACGAATCAGTAGCGTGACCCGCTTGCGGCGGACGGGCCCCGCGCTCGTCCGCCTCTTCACCATGATAGGGACGCCGCACAGACATTAGCGTTGAAAGACGTGCCGGCATTCATGCCGGCACGGATGGCTAAAGCCCGCTCCACGGTGTTCAGGGCAAGGTTTCACGCAGAACCTTGTCGCTCTGCTCGGTTCGAAACTGGCGCAACCGGTCGCGTAGCGCGGGGCGGCTGTTAGCCAGAATCGCGATCGACAGCAGGGCCGCATTGCGCGCCCCCGCGGGCCCGATGGCCAGTGTGCCGACGGGAATGCCGGCCGGCATCTGAACCGTGGAAAGCAGCGAATCGAGACCCTTCAGCGCGGCACTCTCCATCGGCACGCCCAGCACCGGCAAAACAGTGTGCGCCGCGCAGACACCCGCCAGGTGCGCGGCTCCGCCGGCGGCGGCTATGATTACTTCGATTCCGCGCGCTTCCGCCCCACCAACATATTCAGCAGTCTGTACAGGCGTACGGTGCGCTGAAAGCACGCGACATTCGTGCGCAATCTCGAACCGTGTGAGCACCTCGTCGGCCTGGCGCATCACTTCCCAGTCGGACTTGCTGCCCATGATGACGGCCACCAGCGGCGTTGCTGTCGCCATCGCCTACTGCCCCTGGGCCAGCGTGAAGCCGGGCTGGCCATTGAAAGTGCGCAGGGTCTGGGTGGCCGCGATATCGATTCCGGCATCTGAAACGCGCTTGGCCACGCCTAGCAACTGGCCCATATCGGTCTTGCCGCTGGCCAGAAAGCGGCAGCGGAAACTGTCCGTGCAGAAGGTCTCGGCTATTCCGGCGGGCCAGACTTTGACACCGCGATTATCGATCATCTGCAGGCTGAGTCCGTCGCCCGAGAGTTTGCCCACGGCGGCCGCAAGCTGGTTAGCGTTGCGCGACGGCCAGAAGACGAACACGTCAATGCCCTTCAGTTCCATCTCGGTAGGAGCGGCCGCCGACGCCGCGCGCGGCGGGGCCGCTTCCGGACGTTTGGCGTAAACCACGGGTTTGAGAATATTGGGCTTCTGCCCCAACCGCTCCACCACGGCAGCGGCGAATTCCCTGGTCCCCGCTTTCAGCTTGCTCACGCCTTCGGTGAAAACGTCATAAGTATGTACGCCGTCCTCAATGGTCCGCAGCCAGGCGTTGTGGACGCGCTCGGCGGCCTCCGGCTGATTGATGTGGACCAGCATCAGGATCGACCCCAGCAGCAGGCCCGAAGGGTTGGCCAGGTTCTGGCCGGCGCGACGCGGCGCGGAACCGTGGATGGCCTCAAACATGGCGCACTTATCGCCCACGTTGGCTGAGCCGGCCAGACCGACCGAGCCGGCGATCTGCGCCGCCACATCGGAGAGGATGTCGCCATACAGGTTGGGCATTACGATGACGTCGAAAGCCTCCGGCGTATCGGCCATCTTCGCCGCGCCGATGTCCACAATCCAGTATTCGTTCGGAATATCCGGATACTGCGGCGCGATTTCGTCGAAGACTTTGCGGAAGAGACCATCGGTCATCTTCATGATGTTGTCTTTGGCGAAGCACGTCACCTTTTTGCGATTGTGCAGCCGCGCGTATTCGAAGGCGTAACGCACGATCTTTTCAGCGCCCGGCCGCGAGATCACTTTGATGCAGGAAGTGACTTCCGGAGTGAGCTGGTACTCGATTCCGGCGTAGAGGTCTTCCTCATTTTCACGCACGATCACCACATCCATGTTGGGATGCTTGGTCTCGATAAACGGGTGATACGAGACGCACGGACGGACATTGGCGTACTGCCCCAGCGTCTTGCGGGTGGTAACGTTCAGACTCTTGAAGCCGCCGCCCTGAGGGGTGGTGATGGGGGCTTTCAAGAAGACCTTGGTCCGCAGGAGCGATTCCCAGGAACTCGGTTCAATGCCGGACGAATTGCCGCGCAAATAAACCTTTTCGCCAATCTCGATGGTCTCAATCTCAAGAGCCGCGCCGGCCGCTTCGAGAATCTGCAGCGTGGCTTTCATAATCTCGGGGCCGATGCCGTCGCCGTGGGCGACAGTGATAGGAGTTTTCGTGGACATAGAGTGGAATACCCACGATATAGTAATGCTCCAAAACCTGCAACGCCTTCCCCGAAGCGCAGGCGGCACGGTTAGTCGAAAAGCACCGGCGGCAAAGACCGCCGGCGTTACCGGGGCAGCTGAAAATCAATGGTGATGGTGGTCAGCACCTCCACTGGCTGCCCATTCAGCAGCGTCGGCTGGTAGGTCCACTGCCGCACCGCAGCGGCCGCCGCCATCGCCAACCCCGGGTTCACACCGGTATTGACGACCATCGGGTTGAGGACTATCCCTTCCTTCGAAATCACCGCCCGCATGACAACCGTGCCTTCCACGCCGGCTTGCTGCAGGTCCTCCGGATATATCGGCTTGACCTGTGCGATCAACCTGGATGCCTGTACGTTGCCGCCGACCTGTATCCGCTTCGGTGCGGCGTTGGCGACCGGACCTGCCGGCTTGGGTGCGGCCCTGGCGCCCATCACCGTCACCGCCTCCGTAATCTGGCCGATCTCGAGCATCCCATCGACACGCGCCGCCTTGCCGTCCGGCACTTGCACCGGCACTTTGGCGACGGCGAAACCCGGGGCGCGGAATTCCAGCGTGTAGCTCCCAGACGGAATGGCCGCGAAAACGTACTCGCCCACGACATTTGCCCGGGCGATTTCCTGACTAGAGCCGTCTGCGTTCAAGGCCGTCACTTTGCAATTGGGAACCACCGCGCCGCTGGGGTCCTTCACCACACCCGCCAGCGCCCCGCGCGCGGCTACTGCCTGTTGGGCGTGTGCCGTAACCGAGGCCAGAGCCGCCAACACCGCACACGCGACCGCCGCCACCGCGAACGCCCCACGCCGGGTGAGCGGCCGGCGATTGCGATTGCGATCGAGCAATGAGCGCACGCGCGATTCCAGGTCCGACGCTTCGGCCATGGCCGGCGCGTCCGCCCACCGGGTTCGCTTCGCCGCCACCGCGCGAACCAGGTCCACAAGATGGCCTGCATATTCGGACGCCAGCAAGCCGCGGCTCAGCACGGCATCGTCACAGGCGCGCTCGCGCTCCTTGCGAAGCTGACGGGCCGCCATCCAGGCCAGCGGATGGAACCAGTACAGGCAGCAGGCCGCCTGCGCCGCGGCCTGCGCCCACAAGTCCAGCCGCTGCACATGCAGCAACTCGTGCAGCAATACCGCGTGCAGGCGCACCGGCTGCCAGTCCGCCGCCCCCGCCGGCAATACGATAACGGGACGCAGGATCCCCCACATCATCGGCATGGGAGCCGCCGCGCTTTCCAGCACGCGAACGCGGCTCTCAATACCCAGCGCCTGCCGCAGTTCCTGCGATGTCTTAGTTGCGTACGGTGCCGAAGCCGCACGCCGGACCGTCCAGGAAGTGCCGCCCGCCCCTAATAGCACCCGTACCACGGCTGCCGCGCACCCCAGCAGCCACAAAATCAGAACCGGCGCCGGCCATTGACTGGCCCGATTGCCGACTACCACAAACACCTGCGCCGCCGTCTGAACCTGTGCGCCTGCCGCAGCCGTCGCGGGCGCCATCCACTGCCACTTCGGAACCGTTGACATAGCCACCGGCAGCAACAGCAATGCCGCGAAGGCCGCGGTCCACACGAAATGCCTCACGGCCGCAGACCCTTTTCTTAAGACCGCCGCCACCGTGAAACCCGCCGCCAGAATCATGGTCCCTCGCCAGGCGCATTGCGCCAGAATCTCCAGCCACGCCATAATCAGACTCCTTCCTTTTTTGCTTCGTCGATGAGGTTCGAAATCCGGTCCAGTTCTTCCTTCGATAAGTTGGTTGCCGAAAGATCGAGCAGCGCCGCCACGGCCTCCTCCACCGACCCTTCAAAAAAGGTGGAGACCATGTGGCGCAAAGCCGAACGGCGAGCGGTTTCGCGCCGCAGCGTGGGCAGGTACACGTAGCGCAGGGCTTCCTCTTCGTGCCGAACGTGGCCCTTGTCCTCAAGCACCCGCAGCTTAGCCCGCACCGCCGAGTAAGTTGGCGGCTCCTGAAGCCCGGCGTGAATCTCTGCAGCCGTAGCCCGTCCGCGCTGGTACAGGATATCCATGATTTGCCGTTCCCGCCGGCTCAGATTGCGATGTCCGTCTTTGCGCATATATTGAATGCTGCAAAAGCAGCAGCATGGTGCAAAAATAGCACCGTTGACAGAGCGAGTCAAGGAGTATTTTGAGGGACTATAATAAATTTTGCCGCCCATAATGAAAAGCGAAACCGGCGGGGCAGGTTTGCGGACTGCGCCGTCAAACACCGGGCCTTCCGCCTTCACCCGTTTCGCCTGGTTGGTTCTGGCCTGGAACATAGCCGTGGTTCTAGGCGGCGCCCTGGTCCGCGTTACCGGCTCCGGGGCCGGCTGCGGCAATCACTGGCCGTTGTGCAATGGAGAATTCACCCCGAACCCAACTGCCGCCGCCATGATCGAGTACGCCCACCGCGCCTTGACGGGCCTGGATTCCGTATTGGTTTTCGCGCTGTTGATATGGGCCTTCCGAGTTTTTCCCCGCAACCATCCGGTGCGGTTGGGCGCAACGCTCTCGGCCGTCTTTCTGGTGACCGAGGCGCTATTCGGCGCGGCCCTGGTGAAGTTGGAACATGTAGCGAATGATAAATCCGCGGCGCACGGCTATTGGCTCTCCGCCCACCTGGTCAACACGCTAACGCTGCTGGCCTGCCTGGCTCTGACGGCGTGGTGGGGCATGGGCAAGCCGGCGATTCGCCCGCGCGGCCGCGCCGCATGGATGGCTGCTGTAAGCCTGGCGGTCGTCGTGGTGCTGGGCGTCAGCGGCGCCATTGCCGCGCTGGGCGATACGCTCTTCCCTGCCCGCTCACTGGCCGCTGGATTTGCCCAGGATTTCGACCCCGCTGCCAGCATCTTCGTCCGCTTGCGCCTGCTGCATCCTATGATTGCGGCCGGCGCCGCCATCTGGCTTTTGTACTTCGGTATGGCCAGCGGCGCGGCCCCCACCGTGCGGCATGCGGTTCGCATCATGCTGGCCTGCCTGGGCGCCCAGGTTCTGGCCGGCATCGCCAACCTGCTGCTGCTGGCCCCCGCCTGGATGCAGTTGATCCATCTTCTGCTGGCCGATCTGCTCTGGATCTCGCTGGTGCTGCTCTGCGCCGAAACGCTGGCCTATGATGAACCAAGGCCAAGCCAGAGTCAAACTGGTTAAAGAAGCTAAAGTTCCCGGCCGCGCTGCCGATAACTACAGGTAATGAAGTGTTTTTTTATCCTGTTCTTGATCCTGTTTGTGATCCTGTCTGGCGCGCTGGCGCAGTCTCCTACTGCACCGGCGCGCACCTCTCCCACACCCCCGATCAACCCCATGCAGGATGCTATCGGAAAACAACGCGCCGCCGCCGCCGTGCAGAGGCAGGCCGTGCAGATACAGATTGAGATGGCAGCCCAATGGCGCGCCGCCACGCCTCCAGCGCTCGAACCGGCTGACGTGGAAGGTGCACCAGCGGATTGCGACCCCATCGCCGAAATCGATCTCGCGCCCATGATCGACACCGCCGCCCAGGGGCATCAGCTTCAGCCCAAACTGCTGCGCGCCGTGATGGAGCGGGAGTCGGGCTTCCACGCCTGCGCGGTCTCTCCGAAAGGCGCTAAGGGCCTCATGCAATTGATGCCTGACACCGCCGGCCAATTCGGCGTCAGCGATGCTTTTGACCCGAAGCAAAACATTGAAGCCGGCGCCACATTCCTCAAACAACTCCTGGACAAATATAAAGGTAATATCGGGATGGCTCTGGGAGCGTACAATGCGGGGCCTTCGACAGTGGACCAGGCCGGCGGAATCCCCAACATCCCGGAAACCCGCGACTACGTAGATGCAATTCTAAAAAAGATGGCTCTTCCGCCAGCAGAGGCCCGGCCGGTGGCACGTTAGGAACGCGGGACACATTAAGAGCGGGGCCGGATGTCAGGGGCCGGGGGCCAGGGCTCGGAGCCGAACGTAAGGCCCGAGTGCTTGATCCGGCCCCCGGCATCCGGCCCCCGGCATCCGGCCCCCGGCCCCCGGCATCCGGCCCTGGCCCCCTTCTTCCTAGACGCTCTGGCCTGCAGCGTACCCCGATGCCCACGCCCACTGGAAATTGAACCCTCCCAGTTGGCCCGTCACATCCACCACTTCTCCGATAAAATACAGACCAGGCACCTTCTTGGCCTCCATCGTCTTCGATGAAAGCTCGTCGGTATCTACGCCGCCCGCGGTTACTTCGGCCTTCTCGTACCCCTCGCTTCCGGCCGGCTTCACCCGCCACCGGTGTAACCCTTCCGAGATGGCTTGCATTTCGCGGTCGCCCAGCACCGCCAGCGGTTTAGACGGCGCGTGGATCTCACCCCCATAGATCTCAAACCAACGGTCCACCAGCCGTTTGGGCAGCAACCGCCCGACAATCGTGCGTGCCTCCGCGCGGTTCCCCGCCGTACGGCACTCACGCAGCAGCCCGATCAAGTCCATCCCCGGTATCAGGTCAATCTCGACGGCATCTCCGGGCCTCCAGTAAATCGATACCTGCAGAATTGCCGGACCACTCAGCCCGCGATGCGTGAACAACATTTTCTCGCGAAACGTGTGCCCGCCGGCCTCCGCTGCCACGTCCGCCGAAACTCCCGCCAGCCCCTGGTACCTGGCATTGTCCTCGCGCGAGAAAACCAGCGGAGCCAGCGCCGGGCGGCACGCCACCGTCTTCAACCCGAATTGTTGCGCGATGCCGTAGCCGTATGGTGAGGCGCCGATTTTGGGGACTGAAAGGCCGCCAGTGGCAATCACGAGCGCCGGCCCCTGAAAATCTCCGCGCGCAGTCTCGGCGACGAATCCACCACTCTCTGTATCATTCGTCTTGCCAATCTGTTTCACGGCTGCCACCGGGCACCCGGTTTCGATACGTACCCCAACCTCGCGGCATTCACCTTCGAGCATGCCTGTGATGTCGCGGGCCGACCGATCGCAGAATAACTGCCCCAGCGTCTTTTCGTGATAAGGGATGCCGTGCCGCTCAACCATTCGCACAAACTCGTGCGGCCCGTACCGCGCCAGCGCCGACTTCGCAAAGTGAGGGTTGGCGGAAACGAAATGCTCCGGCCTGGTATGAAGGTTCGTAAAATTACAGCGGCCGCCACCCGAGATCAGGATTTTGCGCCCAATCTGCGCATTGTGCTCAAGCACCACCACGCGCCGTCCCCGTTTTCCCGCCTCGATAGCGCACATGAGTCCGGCCGCGCCAGCCCCGACCACCACCACATCTGTATGGTGCGACGACATAAACTTCCATCGTGGCACAATGAAAAGCGGAGACTGCGATGACCGGAAAAGTTCTGATTGTCACGGGAGATGGCGGCGATAGCTACGAGGCGCTATATGCTTGCCAACGCTTTCTCGAAGCCCTCTGGATACCCGTCATTGCCGCCCCGGCCCGCCGGCGCCTGCACATGGTGTTACATGACACCGAGCCCGGCTGGCAGACTTACATCGAACGTCCGGGCCACAGCGTGGAAGCCGATGTCGCCATCACGGCCGTGGCGGCACGGGAGTTTGCCGCTGTCATGATTCTGGGGGGCCGTGCGCCTGAGTACTTGCGCAACGACGCCAGCCTGCTGTCGCTGGTCCGCGAATTCGCCGGTCAGGATAAGTGCCTCTTCGCAATCGGTCACGGGGTTCAGGTGCTGGCTGCGGCCGGCATCGTTCAGGGCCGCACCGTCACCGGCCACGAATATGTCAGCCTCGAAGTAGAGAACAGCGGCGGCAAGTATAGCAACAAGCCTGCTGTGCGCGACGGCCGCATGGTCACCGCCCAGACGTGGAAAGCTCATCCCGAGTTTTACCGCGAAGTCTTCGTCTGCCTGGGTGAAGCGTCACAGTGAAGCCGTGGATGACCAGGATTTACAACACTTTTACAAGCTCGTGATATTTTGCCGGGCCGGCGCTTTGTACCATCGATTTGTAGGTGCCTTTGGGTTCGATAACAGTTCTGGGTCAGGTAGCGCCCGAAGATAGTCTGAGCCGGCAGGTTCTCGGTATTTGCGAACGCGTCGCCTCGCTGGCGCTGTTTGCGGCCGCCAGCCCGGTGCTGCTGGGTAGTGCGGTGGCGGTGGCATGGCTCTCCGGACGTACGCCGTTGATCGCCCACCGCCGCGTGGGGTGGCAGGGCGCGCCTCTGTGGATGCTCAAGCTTCGAACCATGTGGCCCTCCGCGCCGGACTGCGCGGAAGGCGTTCTACCTCCGGATACACCTCTGGATATACCTCGTGATGTACCTCGGGACACCAGGCAGCGGCACTTCAGATGGATCGAATACATCGACGATGACCTGGGTCCGCAACTTAAGCACCCTGGTGATCCCCGGGTCACCAGTCCTTTGGCGCGCTTCTGCCGGCGCCACTCTATCGACGAACTCCCGCAGTTGTGGCACGTGATTCGCGGCCAGATGTCACTGGTTGGCCCGCGCCCGATGACCGAGATCGAACTCCACCGCCATTACGGACTGGCTGCGCAAGAAATCATTCAGGTAAGGCCGGGGCTGGCGGGCCTGTGGCAGATTTCCGGCCGCAATCGCCTCAGCTATGCCCAGCGCCGCGATCTGGATTTGAAGTTGGTACGAGGCCGCTCCCCGCGCCTCTATATCAAGATTCTGCTGCGAACCATCCCCGCAATTTTAAGCGGCTCCGGCTCCTGGTAGGAGTGGGGCAGCTGATGTGGAAGAGGGCAGACGATGATTCTGCGTCGTCTGCCATCGCGTTGTAGCGGAGCCTACTGACTCACGGCTACCGTAACCTGTGCGCTCGTGGTCACTCCGCCAACCTGAATCTGCAAAGGAAGATTATTACCCGTTGGCGTCCCAGGCACCACCGCAATATTGATTTGATTCACGCCTACGAACTGCGGAGACATTCCCGCGAACAGCACCTGCTGCGCCATGCCGCCAATCGTGACGGTGGGAGTAGTCGTGGCGGTATGCAACTGCCCGTCGGTCACTTTGTCTCCGGTGGTTACCGGGGGATTGACTGCCCCCAACCCGGTACACAGGATTACGAGGCCGGCCTGGTCGCCTATTTTCGCGGCGTGCGTGGGTATGCCTGGGATCGCGTTTGCCGGTGCCGCCAGGCTGCCATCGCTGTTAATCGCAACAGCTATGCCGTTTATCGCGAAGATGCCGGGCGAAAATGGACCAACCGGCACACTGACAGACGTCGAAACCTGTCCGTTGTTGGTCACCACGACGTTAGCCGTGCCCACGGTGCCCGATGAGAGCACGTTCCATGGCAGTTGCGCATTCACCTGCCCGGTGCTGACGAACAGCAGCGGAGCCGGAATGCCATTGAAAGTGACGCTCACGTTGCCCAGGGTTGTGGAGAGCGGGATGGTGTCGGCCTGGGCGAGCCCGGCGGCCAGGTTGGTTCCGAAGATGGAAACCAGCGCGCCCGGTGCCACGGGGGATTTGAAGCCGGCAGCGTCCGCTACGCCGCCAGGAGTAATAACCGGAGCCTGCGATTGCGCTTCAACCGCTCCAACCAGCAATGCAATGAATGTTAACGTTACGGATCGCACCATAATCTCCTGTCTCGATTTTAAACGAGCCTGCTCCAAAGAACCTACTTTCCGTATAAGAATTTACTTTCTAAAAGGCTGGCCTGCGCTGTTTCGCTGCATGCGAATTTCCTCCAACGTTCGCGTCACTTCGGTATTCTTTCCACCGTTAAGGTCGACGGCTAGCATTGCTTCGGCCTCGGCTTCGGGCCATCGAGATTCCAGGCGCAGCACCTGGGCCAGCATCCAATGCGGCTTGAACCAATTCGGGCGGGCCGCAATAGCCATGCGCAGACTGCGTTCCGCCCCCGCGGAATCGTTCTGGCTGGCGGAGAGGGCGGCCGCGTTGTACCAGGCGTTGAAAGGGTCCTCGGCGGTCCTGGTGGCACGCATGGCTGCCGCGCCCGATTGCGCCAGCGCCTGAAACCGCACGGCCTGAAACCGCACCATGGAATTGGAATTCTCCGGCACGCCAAGCTTTTGAGCTATCACGATCAACGCGCGCGAATACCAAAGGTCGGCGGCGGTGCCCGGCAAGCGCCAGCGTTGGTAGGCTGCGAATTCGGCGGACGCCTTCGCCACGTCTCGCGAGTCCAAGCCGCGCTGCGCCAGTGCCAGCGCATGGTCAGCTACCAGAAAACGTAATGCCAGGTACATCAATGCCAGACACGCGGGAACCGCGAACACCGCGTGCCGGCGCGCGCGGAGATCAAGACCGGCGCCGTCAGGGAGTGTTTGCGCCGCCAACGCCGTTGCTAGAGCGATGGTGAGATAAAACATCAACGCCGTTGGAATGGTGAACACGGTGAACTGTTGGCTGACTATTCCGGCAGCGAGTGCGGCGGCGAAGCCTGCGTTCTTCGAGCGCCAGGCGGCCATGAAACCGGCGGCGCACCAGGCGCACAGCAGCAGAAGACCCGGTAGCCCTTGCGACACCAGAGCGTCCAGAAAAATATTGTGCGGCGATTCGTGTGCGAAATCGGGATAGGCTCGCGCGAGTTCTTTGGATTCGAACCGCGGAAAAACCGCCGTGAACACTTCCGGCCCATATCCTGCCGGCAGCCGACGAATCCCCATGCCCAGGCTGTCAAGCCAGAGATGCAGCCGGGCGCCTCCCCAAGGGTCTTCCGCGAACCAGCGCGCCCGGCTGCGCATCTGCCAACCCATGGGCGAAAAATAGAACGCAGCGGCGGCCAGCGCTATCACCGCCGCAGCCGCCGAAAGCCGGCCAATCACCCGAAACCCAGCAACACGAAACCCCGTCCACCATAGCCACGTAGCGCCCCCCGCCATCAGTCCCAGCACAGCCGCCCGCGTTCCCGTCAACAGCATCGCCACCGTGGCCACGATGAACGCCGCCACCGCCACCCGCCGCCAAGCCGTGCTGGTTTCCCATTTTGCCAGCGCCAGACTCAGAAAAATCACAAACAACAGCCAGGTGGCGAAGTAACTGACATACCCCAGAGTGCCCGGCGGACGCACGATCGTCCAGATGCCTTCGCCAATGTGATATGCGGCCGCCGGCAGGAGCGGATCCCATCCCAGGTATTGAGCGATCCCGTAAGTGCCGCCGATCAATCCCGTCACAGCGAAGGCGCGCAAAATGGTTCGCGTTCCGACTTCGTTTTGGAAGGCTGCCAGCCAGACAAATATCAGGATGGCCGCCTGGGCCACAGCTCCGTAGCGCCGCCAACTGGTGCCAAACAGCGACAGCGCCACATTGGAAGAAAATGCCGTGGAGATCGCCAGCGAGAGCAGCGATAAGGCCGCCAAAACTGAAACCCCGGCCCGCCGCTTCGTCCCGGGCACCAGGAAAAGCGCCAGAACCAGGGTTGCGGCAGTACCCACTAATAGCACCACCAGTTTCGGCGTAACATCGAAGTAAAACAAATAGCCCGGAGTTATAATTAACGCTATCAGGCCGATAACCGCAGCCTGTATCAGTGCCATATCGGTTACACTATCTCAGGAAACCGCATGGGAGATTCGTTCGATGCATTTCGTTACATCGGTTACATGCGGTCCCGCTGGCGGTGGATCGCCGGCTGTTGCGGTGCTGCTGCGGGCCTTGCGCTGGCCATCAGCCTCCTCCAATCCCCTCAGTATACGGCCACAGCGCGCATCGTGATCGAACCCCCGGCGGGCACGGATCTGCGCGCGGCCATGGCTGTGAGCCCAATCTATCTGGAGTCGCTCAAAACCTTCGAGCACTTTGCCACCGGCGACAGTCTCTTCCAGAAGGCCATCGGACAATTCGATCTTCGATCCGTTCTGGGCCGGGACCCCATCGAATCGCTAAAGAAGCGGGTGCTCAAAGTGGACACGGTGCGCAACACGCGAATTCTCGAAATTGCGGCCACACTTCCCGATGCCAGAAAAGCCCAGGCGCTGGCGCAGTTTCTGGCCGAATCCACTGTGAGCCTGAATCGCTCCATGGTCACGGAGAGCGATCGGGACCTGCTCCGAGGAATGGAACAACAGGAGCGTGAGATTCGCGCGCACCTCGAAGAAATCGAAACCGCCTGGGCGCGGCTGCTCTCCGGCGAGCCGGTCACTGATCTTCAATCGGCTATGGAGCAAACATCAGAACTGCGGTCGGCGGTTCAACAACAGGTGCAGAGCGTTGAACTCGAAATCGCCGATGCCGCCGAACGCCTCAAGCACGCCTCGGCCGCCGAGATGGTCGAGATCCGGAAGGAAGACGGCAATGCGCGCGCCCGGCTGGAGCAAATGCGCCGGCAGATCCAATCGCAAGATTCTAAGAATGCGGAACGCGAGAGGCAACTGGCCACGCGACTGGCGCATCGCGACAAACTGGAGGCCGAGCGCAAGGCCGCACAGGCCCAGCTAGCCGCCATGGATAGCCGGCTCCGGGAAGCCCGCGGGGAATCCGGTTTTCGCGGGGAGCGGCTGAAAATTATCGATCCGGGAATTGTGCCCGAGCGGCCCTCGTCGCCCAACATTCCTCTTAATGTGGCCGCCGCCATGCTGATGGGTCTGGTGCTGCCCATCGTTTTTCTGACGCTGCGGATGAGTTACGAGGAGCGCTCAGGGCCGGTACCCGACATGCCCTACCGCCGGCGCTGAGTAGTGCGATGAGTAGAGCCATGAGTAGCGGTGAGGCGGGCGTTCGGCCTGCCGGCTCACTGCCTGCGATTTTGGCTGCCCTGGCATTCGGTGGATGGGCGGCCTCCATCGCCACTGCGCCCAGCCTGACCGCCAAGGCGCTGCTGGCTACTCCCGCCGTGCTGCTGCCCTTGGCATGGTGGACGCTGCACAAACCCGCGCGCTGGCTGGCATGTTTTTTGGCGGCTGCCCTGCTGCTGCCGCCACTGCCTATACCACTGGGCGATTCCGGACCCCACCCCTGCCTCTTGTTCGCTGCCTTGGGTTTTTTTTCCGGCATCCTATGGCTGGGAAAGTGGCGCATTGTGCCCAACGGACTTACCCGCGCCCTGGCTACGTTCTTCGGCCTCCTCCTGATCAGTGTGGTGTTTGCCGCGGTTTATTCGGGCGCGGACGCAGCCGCCGGAAGCCTGGTGCGCGTTCTGCTGTTCGGCATCGCGGTTTACGTCTTCTTCTACACGGCATACGGCCCAGGCTACGCAACCGGCGCATTCAAGAATGCCCACCGGCTGTACTGGATCGCAGTGGCCTCCGCGTCATTCGCCTGCGTGGACTTCTATTTCCAGTTCCCTGCGCCGGCCGGCTACGGGCCGCAGTTCGTCTGGCTTGACTCTGGTGTGTATCGCCGCGCCCAGGGCATCTTCTACGAAGCCAGCACGCTCGGCAATTTCTGCGCGTTTTTTCTGGTGATGATCGCGGTTTCGTTTGCTCGCCCGCGCGCTCAAACGCCGGTCTCGCGCAAAGGGCTGGTGGCTGGCGGCGCCGCGTTCTTCGCCGCTATCGTGCTCTCCTATTCGCGCGGTTCGCTAATCAACCTGCTGGTAGCGTTGGCGGTGCTGGTGTGGCTCAACCGCACGCGGGTGCGATTCGCCCGGGCGGTCCCGGTGCTGGCCCTCTGCGCGGTCGCCGCCGCATTCCTCACGTGGAAAGTTTTTCCTGCCTTCGCCGAAATCTACTGGCTGCGGCTTTCAGCATCCGCCGAGTACTTTTTCTCCGCCACCGAAGGCGTGCTCTCCGGCCGCGTAGCAAGCTGGCGCACGCTGGTGGACTGGATCTCCGCCAATCCCTGGCAAGCCCTGTTTGGCATCGGCTACAAGACGCTGCCCTACACGAGCTACCTCGGCAGCCCCGTGGTTGCCGACAATATGTACCTCGGCCTGCTGGTGGAAACCGGCATCGCGGGGCTGGCCGCGCTGGTCTGGTTGAACGTGGCCATCCTGCGGACAGCGGCCCGCGGCGCCCGGTCGGCCGACCCGCGAACGTCATTCTTTGGCGCCTGGATGCTCTGCTTTTGGGCCGGCCAGTCAGTCCAGATGTTCTCGGGCGACCTGCTAACTTACTGGCGCGTGCTGCCGGTTTACTTTTGGGTTCTGGCGCTCGCTATTCGTATATGAGGCTGTTGGTCCTCGATCAGTTCAGCGATCCAGGTGGCGCGCAGCAGTGCTTGTTGGAACTGCTGCCCGCTATTCGAGGGCGCGGATGGGAAGGCATGGTGGCTATGCCGGGGGCTGGAAAGCTTTTCGAGCGCGTGCGTGCCCTGGGTTTCGAAACGGCACGCCTGGATTGCGGACCGTATTCGTCAGGAAGAAAATCGCTGCGCGATACCGGCCGGTTTCTGGCCGAATTGCCGGGCGCCGCTCGCCAGATTCGCAAATTTGCGAGTGACGTTCAAGCGGATCTGCTCTACATCAACGGGCCGCGATTGCTTCCGGCCGCTGCCCTGGCAGGTCTGCGCTGCCCGGTAGTTTTTCACTCTCACAGTTACCTGCCTCCCGGACCGGTCTCTAAGTTGGCCGGTACCGCGCTGCGGCGCATGGATGCCGGTGTGATCGCGAACTGCCGCTTTGTGGCGGAGGCATGGCGGCCTTACGTCCGGCCCGAAAAGCTTTCGGTGATCTACAATGGCGTGCCTGGTCCGGCTGCACGCCGGTCGCGTCCTGCATTGCCCAACGGCGCGCCGTCCCCCCAGGGACCTCCGCGAATAGGCTGCATCGGCCGCATCGCACCCGAGAAAGGCCAGCGCCAGTTTCTGGCTGCCGCATCCCTGATCCTCCGTGCGGTGCCGGATTGCCGCTTCCTGATTTACGGCGCTCCCCTTTTTTCCGAACCCGAATATTCCGAACAGGTGCGCGCCTCTGCTGCCGATCTGCCGGTCGAGTTCGCAGGCTGGGTACCGGACATTTACGCGGCGTTGGCCGGCTTGGATCTGGTCCTGGTACCCTCGGCCGCGCATGAGGCCACCACTCGTGTCATCGTTGAGGCGTTCGCCGCCGGGGTCCCTGTGGTCGCCTTTCGCCGCGGCGGCATCCCTGAAATTCTGGACCACGGGCACGGCGGCTGGCTCGCCGATTCGGTGGAAGAAATGGCCCGCTTCAGCGTCGAGTTTCTCACCGCTGCTCCGGAGGCTCGCGCCGCCGCGGCCGATGCCGCCCGCGATAGTTGGTGCCGCCGCTTCACTCTCGAACGATACTGCGAGTCGGTGGCTCGCCGATTGGAAATTGAACTCGCGAACGCTTGAGATATTTCTTGGTGGGGGCCAGACTCTTGTACGGCTCCTTCACCGTACGAACCAGCGGAACATGAGAGCCGCCACAGTGGCCAGCGCCGCCGCACTGGCTAGAACCGCGCCGTAGCCGAACCGTGTCAGCATTGCCCCCGCACCGAATGCCGCCAGCGCCTGCGCACCAAACGCTACCAGAAATGTCAGGGCCGAAGCGCCGCTGCGTTCGCGCTCGTCAATCCGGTTCATCAACAATGAGTTCAGCCCCGGTTCGCTCATCCACTGGAAAGCCATGTAAGCGAAATAGGCCAGGATGACGGCGACGCCGGCAGGCTGCATCGCGAGTCCGCCGAGAGCCAACGCCGTGGCCCCCATCATCAGAACAATTCCGCCTAGAAGCCCGGCCCGCCGGATGACCAGCGGCGCCATCAATACGGCGCCAAGCTGGACCAGTTGCGACCCCGAGAAGATATTTCCGATCTGCTGCACAGGAAAACCGAGCCGCGCGAAATAGACATTGTTAAACGGATTGAACGATCCCGTGGCCAGGTGCCAGACCGCGAACGGCGCCAGGAATCGGAACAAAAAACGGCTTCGCGGATAAACCGTGGATGGGTGTTTGGAGCCGTCCGGATCCGCCGCAGCCGGCCTCAGCCGCCAGGCCGGCAACACTGCCGCCCCGGCCATGGCCGCGGCCAGCAGCAGTACCGGCCGCTTTCCATGCATCCAGATCGGAAGCTGACCACCCAGCCAACTGCCCGCCACACCGGTCGCGAACATACATGCGAAAAAAAAGCTGAACGCTGTGGGGCGCCTTCGGGCATCCACTGTGGCCGCGATGATGGGGGCCATAATCACTGCCCACAACGAGAAGATGCAGCCGGCGCCGAATGCCAGCGCCGCCAGGGGAAGCCGCGCGCCAATCAGGGCGCGCGCCACTTCGACGGCCACAGTCGCGACGATGGTCCCTACCAGGCAGTTGCGCAGTCCATAGCGCTGCGCCAGAAGAGCCGCGGGGATGGTCCCAACCAAGCCGCCCACCCGTGACGCGCCGTTGACCAGCCCCAGGAAATCCTCGTGAAAACCCAGGTCCAGCAGAAAGAGATTGTAAAGCAGCACGAAGATGAACATGCCGAAGTTGAAGACCACGGCCGCGGCTAGAAACAGCCAGAACTCTGTGCCCAGGCTGTTGGTCTTCCACCACCAGCGTCCGCCTGAGACCGCCATCCGCGGCAAAGCGATGCCGTGGTGCCGCAGCCTGGACGCGAAATACAATCCCCAGCGGGCCCACTCGCGCATCAGGCGCAATCCGGTTCTCTCACTCTTCAAGACATGGCTGGCGGCTCCGAGGGGAGGGAGGTTGCCGGGCAACAAGCGCCGCCAGGCTACACACAGCCGGTCCAACTTCGAATTGAGCAGGCTCAGATGCAACCACAACTCGTCTTTGTTGGGATGAAAAACACTGGCGGCCGGCGAGAGCGCGAATTCGGCAAACCACTCCTGGGCAGCGGCCGGCAATTGCGCGGCCTCCTCCGATGCAACCGTCCCCATCCGGCAGCCGAACCATTCCTGCGCCAGGCGGAAGACAACGGCCTGCAACCGTCTCAATTCCGGATGGTGAAGCGCCCGCCACTCGTTCCAGAAACCGTCGCGATCTGCATGGGAGTGAAGCACGCAGGCGATTTCGTAAACGTGCGCCGGAGTGGCGCTGCCCCTTAGCACGTGCTTGAGCAGGTGGAGGGATGCAAAAGCCAGCGCGTCGGCCGGGCAGAGAACCGGAAGCTCGCGGCCGCCGATCATGCGCGTGGTGCGGCGCTCCCAGAAACCGCTCGTTCCGGTCGCGGGCAGGCGTTCCAGGTGCTCGTTCCAGAACTGAAAATGCAGTTCGATGGAAGTAGGGATCTGGGGATCGAAATAATCCCCGCGCCATTCCCACGCCGTTTTTCGGATCATCGCCGGCAAGTGGTCCGTGGGAAAGCGATCCATGCCTTCGATCGATTCGTAACCGCGGGCCAGCAGTACATCGCGCGCGGCGTAGACGCTTTCGGGCACGATGAAGAGATCGATATCGTACTGGACGCGGCTCTCCGGCCGGCTTTCGAACAGCGCGGGATGCGTCACGCCCTTAAGCGCGACGAACCCAATGCCGGCTTGAGTGAGCCGGCCGCCAAGATCGTGGTACGTTTCTTCGAGAAGCCGTAGGCGCGCAGCGTTGCCGGCCGCATTGCCGTCCAGCCGCTCACGGACCCACTGCGGCATGTCGTCCCAGCATGACTTGCGGGCGACATCGCGCAATGCCAGCGTGATGCGTGAGCGGTCGCAATATGCGAGGGCCTTCTGCCACTCCTGTTCGGTCAGGGACCTCAGCAGTTCCAGCCGTGGTTCGCTGAGGTGCAAAGCGGCCAACGCCGCTGCCGCACTGTCGGGAAGCCTTGGAGACTCCGGCCATGGGTTATGCAACTAAAAATCGTACCGCAGCGCGAACTGCATCCGCCGCGGCTCGCCCGAAGTGAAGAGCTTTCCGAAGAACGGGCCAAAGTCCGGATTCGACCCTGGGATGCCCCAGTTGGGGTGATTGAAGATGTTGAACGTCTCGGCGCGAAACTGAATCGTGTGGCCCTCGCGAACCCGGAACTGGCGCTGCAAAGCGAAATCGAAAATGTTGTTTCCGGGGCCTGGGATGGTATCTCTTCCGGCGTTGCCGAAGGTGAATGGCGCCGGCGCGGTGAAGGCATCGGTATTAAAAAAGTGTTCCGCGGTACGCTGGCTACGCGGCAGCGTCACGCTCTGGCCGGGCACGACGTCAGGCCGGTTAGGCGTGCCGGAATTGGCGAAATCCAGACCGAAGTAGAACGGATCCACGGGCGTGCCGTCCTGCAGCGTCACGGTTCCGCTCAGCGACCAGTGGCGAAGCAGCGGACCGCCGAAGCGCGCGTCGGGTATTCGATAAACATAGCCCGCACTGATGCGGCGGCCCGGATTGGAAAATGAGAGCCCTCGCTCCAGGCGCAGGTTGCGCTCATCCTGTGCGCCGACGCTGTCGAACAGGCCGGGGATCGGGCCGTCGGCATCGTCGATGGATTTCGACCATACGAAACTGGCCAGCAGTGAAAGCCGGCTCGACATGCTCTTCTCCACTTTCACCTGAAGGGAGTTGTAGGACGAGTTGGCGATATGCTGCCGCTGGATGATCTTGCCCAGCGACGGAAATGTACGCAGGGTCTGAAGATCGCCCGCCCGCGGCGGCAGGTTTTCGCCGGTTTCCACATGCGCCGGCGTGTTGAACTGGCGGTAGCGGCCCAGCTCCGTGCCCTTCGATCCGATATAGGCCAGTTCCAGCAACACATGGCCTGGCAGTTCGTGCTGGATTCCAGCGTTCCACTGCTGCACGTAAGGCGTGCGTGCCTTGGGGTCAAGCCCGAAGTAGCTGGGGAAGCCGCTGGCCGCGGTCTTCGCAAAACCGTCGCGAGTAGTCAGCACGGGCGCGCGATCTCCCTGAGTTTCATTCGAGATATTGAGCAGCCCGTTCAGCACCAGATCATAGCTTTCCACGGCGATCTCCGGGCTGAAGTAAATGCCGTAGCCGGCGCGAAATACCGTCAGCCCGGTAACATGCGGCAATATCTGCGGCAGCTGCCAGGCAAGGCCCACGCGCGGCGCGAAATTCGTGCGCTGCGGTTCCGAACCGGAATTCACTCGCTCCAGGCGAGGCGGCTGGGGAAGCGTGGAATAGTCCAGGTTCAACAGATTGCCGCGGGCTTCCGTGTAGGGCGAAGCGTATTCATATCGCATTCCGAAGTTCAGCGTGAGCCGGTGGCTGATGCGCCAATCGTCTTGCACGAATGCGCCGGTGATGTTCTGCCGGAGGTAAGCCTGGCCCGAACCCGTGGTGCGTGTGGTGTTCTGCGGATAGCCCAGCAGGAAATCGGCGAATGGGTCACCCGTGCCCGTACCAGACCCATCCACGCTGGTGAAGACGCCGGTATAAGTGTATTCGCCGCGGGAAAGATTGCTTTGCAGATAGTTCAACTGATAGTGCATCAGGCTGCCACCAAACTTCACGGTGTGGCGTCCGCGCACCACCGAAAGGCTGTCGGAGATCTGCCACAGGTTATCGCGCTGCGCCTGTGGAAGCGTAGGGGAATCGGTGACCATGGAATAGTCGGTGGCGTTGAAGTATGGCAGACCGAAGCTCAAGGGATCGGTTGGCGGATCGGCCAGGCCCAGTTGCTGCGCCACATTTGCCTTGAAGGCGCTTTCGGGCACGTCGAACATGCGCAGCCGGGTGAACGCGAGGCGCGCTTCATTGATCCACATCAAAGAGTTCACGGCTTTGGAACTGGTGTACCCGACGGCCGCCTGCTGGGCGCGCACGTCTTCAGCATTTGGCAGCAGCGGGAAAGAACCGGCCACCAGGTTGCTCTCGCCGTTCAGCGTATAGCGCCCTGTCAGGCTGCTCTGGTTGGCGAACTGATGATCGATTCGCGCAGACACGATGTTGCTGGGATTTTCATTCGGCGTGGCGTCGCGGTAATTGCCGCCGGAGCTATTGGGCAGCGGCTCAAAGCGGTTGAGGAAACTGGTGGCGATGGGGTCGATGCGGTTCTGCGGAATCCGGTTTCCTGGAAACGGCGCGCGCAGTCCGGTGCCTGAGTCGCTTAAAGGGTCGAATATCGGAGTCTGCCCACTGAAATCGCCGGCACGCGTGGGCTGGTCCGGAACGCGGCTGAGCGCGGAGGTGCCGGACTTCTGCCGAAGGCCTTCGTAGATGGCGTAGAAGTACGTTTTCCGCAGCGCCGGCACGGGTCCGCCGAGCGATGCGCCAAACTGGTTCTGGCGGAAGATGGGACGCGGCAGCGCCGGGTCGTCGAAATAATTCCGGCCATCGGTCAACTCATTGCGGAAATATTCGAACGCGCTGCCGTGGAATGCCTTGCCGCCGGACTTGGTCACCACGTCTATCGAGCCTCCACCGGCTTGTGGGAATTCGGCAGGCGCCAGCGACGATTGGATGTGGAACTCCTGCACCGACTCGATCGGCGGATAGACGGCGATGGCGAACGTGTTGCGGTCGGTATCGTAAGCGCCATCCAGCAGGAAGGAGTTCATGGTGGAGCGGCTGCCGTTGATCGGCGGGTTCAGCGCGACGGAGCCGCGGGAGCCTTCCTGGATATCGTTGGTCACGTCATGAACGAAGCCCCCGAGTTGTCGCGGGATGGCGCCGGGGCCCAGCGTCACCAGAGCCACCACGTTGCGCGACGCCAGAGGGAGGCCTGCGATTTTGGAATTGTCCAGCCGGTATCCCACGCTGGCTCCCTCGGTATCCACCGGTGAAACGCTGGCCGTAACCGTGATACGATCCCGCGCGGCGCCTAGCGAGAGCTGGATGTCATGCCGCGCCTTCTGATTGACTTCGAGAATTACACCAGTGGCTTCGTATTCGCGGAAACCGGACTTGCGGGCCGTGATCGTGTAGGCACCCACAGGCAGCGGATCGAAGACATAGTTGCCATGCGTGTCAGTGACGGTAGAGCGCGCGAAGGCAGTGGCGGATTGGGTGGCAACTAGCGCGGCGGCGGCGACCGGGCCGGAAGACTGGTCCAGAACGGTTCCGGAGAGAGTCGCCGACGCAACCTGCGCGTGCGCCGCGTTACTAATGAGAATGAGCAGAATTGCGAATTTCATGATCCCGTCACTTCCGAAAGCACCACTTCCGAAAGAAGACGTAACGCATCATCCAGCGATTCATAGTGCAGCCGCCATGCCGGAAGGTTCTCAAGTCTGCGGATAGCCCTTTCATGCATGGCGTCCGTTTCCGGTCCATACGTGCTGGTGTCCTGAAGCAACAGGTCAGCCCCTTCGCCGGACGGCAAACGGACGGCATGCGCCTGCACGCCAGTTCGGCGGTCTAAAAAAACCAATGCGCGGATGGGGCATCGTGACGCGGTGCGGATTTGCGGAAAATCGCTGAGAGGCACTTCGAGCGAAGGCTTGCCACCCGGGTGAGCGGATGCGCCATAGCCCGCGAGTTCGGGGAAGACCGATGGCGTATCGTCGCGGAAGCGCGCCTGGTGCGGTTTGCCGATGGCCACGCGGTCATCCGAATCGCTTTTAAGCCAGGTGCAGTCGTCGCTGAGGAAGGTCCAGCCGGCACGGGCGCAGGCGAAAGAAAGAGTGCTCTTCCCGGCCCCGCTGCTTCCGCAAAGCAGAAGGCCCGCGCCGTTTTGCGCCACGCAGGCAGCGTGAATGGGCACCACATAACGCTGCGCCAGCAACACGTAGGCCATGGATTCCACAAAGTACCAACGCACCCATTCATGATCCGCGGCGGTTTTCTCCGAAAGAAAAAAGCAGGCAAACCAAGCCTGCGAATCGCCGATGGCGTAATTGTTGCTGTCGGAGACAACCGAAAGCAGATGCCGCTGCATACGGTACGCGGGCTGAGGCGCCAGCGCGCCTTGCGGTTCAACGACCACGCGGAATTCCAGCGGCTCACACTCGAATTCGGGACCATAGTGGCCCCAACTCTCCTCCGCGGCCTCTAGCACATCGCGCGAGTTGGTGGCGATGTTTACGCGAAAACCAGCGGGGTAATAGCTCCCCGTGAGGGGCAGATGGATATCACGCAACAGCGGGTCAACGCGTATTACTCCCAAGCTCTCTACCATAACCACAAAACCTTGATAACACAAGCATTACCTTTACAGTAGTAAATCTATCGCGGCCTTTGTTTGGAGGACCACAGAACGCTGTATGCTGGGATCGATGCGGGCGGCGATCGTTCATTACTGGCTGATGAATCGCCGCGGCGGCGAGAAAGTGCTGGACGCGCTTTGCCGGCTGCTGCCTCAGGCCGACGTCTTCACGCTATTCTGCGATCCGGAAACGCTCAGCCCGGTGCTGCGCGCGCACCGGATCACCACGTCGTTTTTGAACCCGCTGCGCCGCTACTACCGGTCGCTTCTGCCACTGATGCCGATGGCGCTTGAAAGCTTCGACCTGCGCGGCTACAACCTGGTGGTGTCGAGCGAGTCCGGGCCGGCCAAGGGCGTGATCACCTCGTCCGGTACCCGGCACATCTGCTATTGCCATACGCCCATGCGCTACCTGTGGGACCTCTACCCGGCGTACCGCAATGAATGGACCACTTCGCGATGGAAGCGCGCGGCCATGACGCCGGTCGCAAACTATCTGCGGCTCTGGGATTACGCCTCGGCCGCGCGCGTAGATCGCTTCATCGCCAACAGCCGCAATGTGCGCTCCCGCATCTGGAAAACCTATCGCCGCGAGTCGGACGTGATTCATCCTCCGGTGGATGTGGATTCTTTTCACTGGAAGACCGCGGAAGATTATTTTCTGGTGGTCTCGGAACTGGTGCCGTACAAGCGAATCGATCTGGCGGTGCGGCTGTTCTCACGAACCGGCAGACCGCTGCGGATTGCCGGCGGCGGACCGGAGTACCGTAAGCTCCGCCAGATGGCGAAGCCCAATGTACAGTTTCTGGGGCGCGTACCGGACGCCCAATTGCGGGAGTTGTACGCGCAGTGCCGCGCCCTCTTGCTGCCGGGCGAAGAGGATTTTGGGATCACGCCGGTGGAGGCGTTGGCCAGCGGCAAGCCCGTGATCGCGCTGGGCCGGGGAGGCGCCCTGGAAACCGTGCCGCCATTCGGCGGAGTCTTCTTTGACGAACCGGAAGAGGACCAGTTAGCCGAAGCCATCGCCCGGTTCGAACGCATGGAAGCCCGAATTCTTGCAACCGAGTTGCAAGCATGGGCGCGCCAGTTTTCCGAGGCCGAGTTCCTGCGCAAATTCGGCGCCGTGCTGGACGAACCGGACTCCGGGGCAGGAGGCCCGATGGCTTACGACCGCAATACTACGGTGTCATAAAGAAACTGGGGATGCCGCTGCTCACCCGCAGGTATTCACCGAGGCCGCATGGCATAGAATACCTGTTGAGGCGCAGCGGGAATAATTATGGCGCAAGTCAAAGCAAGTCCGAAAACATACGACGTGATCGTGGTCGGATCCGGAGCCGGCGGTGGTATTGCAGCCCACGTGCTCGCGCTGGCCGGCGCAAAAATTTGCATGTTGGAGGCCGGAGCGTTTTACGACTGCACCAAACAGTCCGACATGTTCAAGTGGGATTACAACGCTCCGCATCGCGCCGCCGGCACCAGGGAAAAACCTTTCGGGTATTACGACGCCACGCTCGAGGGCGGCTGGCAGGTGCCCGGCGAACCTTATACGACCGCGCCGGGTTCGGATTTCATGTGGTGGCGGGCGCGCATGCTTGGGGGCCGCACCAATCACTATGGGCGCATCTCGCTGCGCATGGGCCCCTATGATTTCAAGCCCTACAGCCGCGATGGCAAGGGCTTCGACTGGCCTATCAGCTATGAAGACCTGGCGCCTTATTACGACAAGGCCGAGGAACTCATCGGCGTTTTCGGTACGCAGGAGGGTCTGGAAAACACTCCCGATGGAAAATTTCAGCCGGCGCCGGCGCCGCGCGGCTATGAGCGTGTCATCAAAAAGTCTTGCGACAAGCTGAACATTCCGTGCATCCCGTCGCGCCTGGCGATTCTCACCAGACCGCTCAACGGCCGCGCCGCCTGCCACTACTGCGCGCAGTGCGGACGCGCGTGCAGCATCAACGCCAACTTCAACTCGCCCGGCGTGCACATTTTCCCCGCCATGAAGACCGGGAACCTGGAACTCCGGACCGATGCCATGGTGCGTGAGGTGCTGGTGGGGCCGGATGGAATGGCCACGGGCGTCTCGTATATTGACCGCAAGACTCGGCAGGAGACCAGCGTCAAGGCCAAGGTAGTGGTGCTGGCCGCAAGCTGCTGTGAGACGGCGCGTATTCTTCTGAATTCGAAGAACAGCCATTTTCCCAACGGTGTCGCCAACAGCACCGGCTTAGTGGGCCGGTACATCATGGACACTGTGGGCGCGTCGGTCAGCGGTTACCTGCCGATCCTTGAAGATCTGCCGCCGCAAAACGAAGACGGTGTCGGCGGCATGCACCTGTACATGCCGTGGTGGCAGTACCAGCAGCAGAAGGCGGGGAAGCTTCCGTTCGCCCGCGGGTATCACATTGAAATTGGCGGCGGGCGCGGCATGCCGGGACCAGGCGTGCTCGGGGGCTCCGAACGATTTTTGGGCGGAGGCTATGGCGTAGATCTGAAGCGCGACCTGCGCAAAATCTACGGCGCTAACGTTTCCTTCGCTGGACGCGGCGAGATGATCCCCAACGAGAACAGCTACTGCGAGATCGATCCCAATGTGGTGGATAAGTGGGGCATTCCGGTGCTGCGCTTCCACTTTAAATGGAGCGACGACGAAATCCTACAGGCCAAACACATGCAGGAAACCTTTCAGGAAATCATCACCACCGCGGGCGGACGCGTCACGTCGAGCGCGGGCGCCGACCGGAACTGGGGTATCGCGCGAGGCGGTGAAATCATACATGAGGTTGGGGCCACGAAGATGGGCGACAATGCCAAGACTTCGGTGCTGAACCAGTACTGCCAGGCGTGGGATTGCAAGAACCTTTTTATTACCGACGCCGCACCCTTCGCCAGCAACGCGGATAAGAACCCCACGCTCAGCATCACGGCGCTGGGCTGGCGCACGTCGGACTATATCGTTGACCAGGTGAAGAAGCGAAACCTGGCGGTCAGCGGAGGAGGAGAGATCCGTGGAAACAAATAAGCCTCTCAACCCAGAGTTGGACATCAGGACCGTTAGGGAGCGGGGGGCATCCGAAGGGCTCGCGCCGGAAGTCAGCCGCCGCGATCTCTTCCATATCATCGGGACGGCCGCCGCCACTGCGGGGGTTGCCGCCGCCCAAACCCACGATGCTCACTCGCCGGCGGCTGGCACAACCGCCAGCCCCAAAGCGCCTTATCAACGCAAGCTCTTCGACGAACATCAATGGCGCACGGTGCGCGTGCTCTGCGATCTGATTATTCCTGCAGACGAACGCAGTGGAAGCGCCACCCAGGCCGGAGTTCCCGAGTTTATCGACGACTGGCTGGATTTTCGCAAGCGCGAAGAGCGCTCGGACGTAGCCTCGGCGCAGATCCAAGGCGGCCTGGCGTGGCTCGACCAGCAGTCCAACCAATTATTCGGCAAGGACTTTGCGGCGGCGGCCGTACCGCAGCAAAAGCAAATTCTGGACCGCATCGCATGGCCTAGCCGCGCCGCCGAGGCGGACCTCCGCGCGGTCCGATTCTTCAGCCGCTTCCGCGATCTGACCGTGAGCGGATTCTTCTCCAGCAAGATGGGGATCGCCGACCTGCCCTACCTTGGGAATCGCCCGGTAGCGCAATGGAAGGGCTGCGACCCGGCGGTGTGGGCCAAAATCGAAGAGCGGATGAAAAACGGCTATCACGGGCTGGGCGGCGAAGTCAAACCGTGGGTGGAGTGATGCGGCGTGGCTAATGTGGACGGGTAATCAGGCCCGTTCCTGGTAAGTCCCTTCCGCGGTATTCACCTTGATCTTCTCTCCCTCAGTGATGAAGGCGGGCACCTGAACCACGAGGCCGGTTTCGAGCTTAGCCGGCTTAGTGACGTTCGAAACCGTGGAGCCCCTGAGGCTGGGCTCGGTCTCAATCACGGTCATGTCTACAGTCGCCGGAAGTTCCACGCTGATAGCCTTGCCTTCGTAAAACTCCACCTTAACTTTCAATTGGGGAATAAGGTATTGCGTGGCATCGCCCAGCAAATCCTTCATCAGGTGCATCTGCTCATACGTTTCAGTATTCATGAAATAGAAGTACTCGCCGTCGTCATACAAGTACTCCATTTCCTGCTCGTCCATTATTGCCTTCTCGACCTTGTCTTCGGAGGAGAAGCGGTTTTCCATCATGCTGCCGGTGCGCAGGCTGCGCATCTTGGCCTGCACGAAGCCCCGCAGATTGCCAGGCGTCCGGTGGTTTACGCTGAAGACCGAGTACAACTCATTGTTGTATTTGATCACCATTCCCGGACGCAGTTGTGTTGATGAAATCATGAAACCCCTTTGTGTGGTTGACCCTACAGAAGCTCTAGTATAGCAAGCCTCAGAAAGGCAAAATCTCTTCGCGGATAGGGTCGAAATCAATCCGCCGCTTCTGCATGTACGAGATATTCCCCAAGTGCGAAGCCTGCGCGGAGCGGTGGCCGATCAACACGTCGCCGTTCGGACGCCGGCGCGAGCGGACGCAATCCAGGAAATTCTGGATGTGGTCCTGGTCCAGATCAGTGGATGCCTTGACCACCGTGGGCTGCACATTTCGCCCGACGGGATAGAACTCATAGCGCGAACGGTCGATCCAGAGCCGGCCCTGGGTGCCGCAGAACTCCACCGCCGCTCCAGTCACTCCGGGCACCAGCGTGGCTTCAAAGGTGGCGGTGAATTGTGCCGGATATTCCAGCAGAACGTTAATGGTATCTGGCGCCGTGCGCCCGTCTTTATAGTTGTACACGCCGCCCGCCGCCTGTGCGGAGGTGGGGATGTCCTGCCCCATGAACATATGCACCACGTCGATCCAATGCGTGAACAGGTCGGTGACCTGCCCGCCGCCGAAATCGAGATAGGCGCGCCAGTTCCAATATTGCTGCGGGTCCCAATCCCGCCACTTCAACGGACCCAGGAAATGTGCCCAATCGAGGTTGGACGGCAGTTCCCTGAGCGTATCCGGCGCCTTGCGCAGGTGGTATGTATTACCGTGCCACCAGGTGCGCGCCAACGTGACTTTGCCCAGCTTGCCGGTGTCCATGTACTGCTGCTTGGCTTCCAGATAGTGTTTGCCCGAACGCTGCTGCATGCCCACCTGGCAAACCCGGTTGTTGACGCGCGCCGCCTTGACGATGGGCGGGCCTTCCTCGATTTTCAACGTCAGCGGTTTCTCCACGTATACGTCCTTGCCGGCATTCAAGGCATCCATCGCCACCACCGCATGCCAGTGATCCGGGACGCCGATCAATACCGCGTCCACCTCTTTCAACTCGAGCAGCCTGCGGTGATCGGTGAAGCTCTTGGCATTGGGCGCAACCTGCCTGGCATGGTCGATCTGGACGCCGTAGACGTCGCACACGGCGGCCACATCGACATTGCCGGCTTTGACGAACTTCCCCATGTCACCACGGCCTCGTTCGCCGCAGCCGATAAGGCCAAGTTGAATCCGGTCATTCGCGCCGTAGACGCGGGAATAAGAAAGGGCGGTCATCGCGGTAGCGCCGCGAAGAAAAGCCCGGCGTGGGACGGGGGTGTCGGACATGGCTAGATTATATCGGTAACGCCGGCGATCGTGTCGCCGGTGCCTTTCCAACGCGCTGTCGCCGGTGTTTTTCCAACGCGCTCAGTACGTCAGCAACCGCTCCATCTCTGCCGCCAGTTGTTCCGTCTGCGGCAGAATCGCGGCCTCAAGCCGCGGATGGTAGCCCACCCACGTATCGAGTGCGCCCACCCGCCGCACGGGCGCGTCCAGCCGGTCAAAGAGTTCGTCGGCGATGCGCGCCGCGATCTCCGCCCCATAACCCCATGACACGCAGTCTTCGTGCGCCACGATCACGCGGCTGGTCTTCTCCACCGAGGTCCTGATGGCCTGCCAGTCGTAGGGCGCAAGCGTGCGCAGGTCGATAATCTCGATACTGGCCCGCGGGCTGCTGCGTTCCACCTGTGTAGCCGCCAGCAGCGATTTCTGCACCAGCGCTCCGTACGTAATGATGGTGAGACTCTGGCCCGGCTTGACCACTTTGGCGCGGCCGAACGGTATCGTGAAATCCTGACCCGGATGCGGCGAGCGGTTGTACGGTTCGCGATACAGGCGCTTATGCTCCAGAAACAACACCGGGTCATCCGCGCGCAGCGCCGTGCGCAGCAGGCCGCAGGCGTCGGCGGCGTTCGAAGGCATCACCACGCGCAGTCCGGGAATGTGGGTGAACTCCACTTCTCCGCACTGGCTGTGATAAATCGCGCCGCCGTTCAGATAGCCGCCTATCGGCACGCGCACAATCACCGGGCAGCTGAAACTCCCGTTGGAGCGCCAGCGCAGCGTGGCCAACTCGTCGCGAATTTGCATCATGGCCGGCCAGATGTAATCGAAGAACTGGATCTCCGCCACGGGCTTGAGCCCGCGCGTGGCCATTCCAATGGCGCGGCCCACGATCGAGGCCTCGGCGATGGGAGTATTAAAGGAACGGCGTCCGCCGAATTCACTCTGCAGGCCCTGCGTCACCTTAAAGACGCCGCCCTTCCCTTTCACCTGCGCAAGGTTTTGTTCGCGGCCGCAATCGGCCACGTCTTCGCCGAAGACCAGAATATCGGGGTTGCGGCGCATCTCTTCATGCAGCGTGGCATTGATCAGATCCACCATCGTCATGGGTGCGCCGTGGAAGTCCGGCACGGCGGCGAACTCTTCCGCAGTCGGGTCGACGGTTTCCGAATACAAGTGGCGTAGGGCCGTGCCATGGGCCGGCGGTTCATCGCGAAAGGCCTGCTGCGTGGCCTGATTGATCTCCTGATCCACCTCATGCGCGATATTTTGCAGCATGCGGCGATCGATTACCCCTTCGTCGATCAGAAACTTCGGAAAAACAACGTCGGGGTCGCGCTCGGCCTCGGCCGCCCGCTCGGCAGGAGTCCTATACATAGACTCGTCGTCAGAAAGCGCGTGCGAATAAGGGCGGATGCAGTGCGCGTGAACCAGCGCCGGTCCGCGGCCTTCGCGGCAGTATGCGGCTGCCCGCAGCATCGCGCGGTACGATGCCAGAAAATCGGTGCCGTCCACTTCCTGAACATCGAGCATCGGGAAACCGGCCACCAGTTTCGAAATGCTGCCGCCCGCGGTCTGGGCTTCTACCGGGACCGAAATGGCGTAACCGTTGTCCTCAATCAGGTAGATCAATGGCAGCCGTTTCAGGCACGAAATATTCAGCGCCTCCCAGAATTCGCCTTCACTGGTGGCACCCTCGCCGGCCGCCACCAGCGTGATTTCGTCGCCGGCGGCATCTTGATAGCGGGAAGCTTCGGCGCAGCCCGCAGCCTGCGCAAACTGCGTTCCGGTGGGCGATGAAGAGCTGACAATATGCAACCGCCGATGTCCCCAGTGCGAAGGCATCTGGCGCCCACCCGAGGCCGGATCGCCGGCCGCTCCCGCTGCCTGCTGCAGCATTTCGTACGGGGTTACACCGAGGGTCAGACACAGGGCGCGGTCGCGATAGTAGGGATAGACCCAATCGTGGCCCGGCCGTCAAGACCATGCCGGCAGCAACTTGAATGGCTTCGTGGCCGGCGCCGCTAATCTGAAAGTAAATGCGGTTCTGCCGCTTGAGCGTGATTTCGCGGTCATCCAGCCTTCGCGCCGTGTGCATGATGCGAAAGGCGCGAATCAGTTGATCCGAATCGAGGCCCGCAAAACGTTCCGCGGCTGACTGATGCTGGGTGGTTTGCGTAGCCACGAATAACTGCTCCCAACATCCAGTTTAAACGAGTGCGTTTAAAACAGTGCGGAGTCACCTCTTCAAACTGCCGTACACCGCCCGTTCGAAGTCATCCAGCAAGCCCACAGCCTCTTTATCCACGAACGGCAGGAATTGCATTAACAGGACGGCACAGAGGGAACTCTTCGGGTCGATCCAGAAGAACGTATTAAAAAGCCCGGCCCACGCCAGGCTTCCGGCTGCGCGTCCGCCTTTGTATGCCGTGGTATTGATCAGGAATCCCAGGCCCCATTTTTCGGTGAAGCCCGGCTGGATGTCCACATCGGCTGAATCGTGCGGGCTGGCGCTGCGCATCTTACCGGCCGTGAGCTCGCCAATCTGGTTGACCGCCATGCTTTCCACCGTCTTCGGTTTCAGGATCACTACCTGGTTGGGGCCGCGGCCCTTGCGCAGGATCATCTGCATGAATCGCGTGTAGTCGGCCGCCGTCGAGTAGAGTCCGCCGCCGCCATTGAAGGTCTTCGGGGGCGCCGGCAGCGCACGCGTGTTCTGTTTCAGCGGGCCGCCGTTGTCCCGAGTCCACCCGGTCACCATCCGGTCGAACTTCGATGCGGGCAGGATGTAGCTGGTGTCGCGCATTTCCAACGGTCCCAGAATCCTGGCCTGAAAGTAGTCCTCCAGGCTCATCCCGCTGATCTTTTCCACCAGGCGCCCGGCCCAATCCACCCCCTGGCCATACTGCCAGCGAGCACCCGGCTCATACATTAGCGGTCCGACGGTTCCTGCCGGACCCCGGGCGGCTTGCGACGCGTACCGGAACATGTTCGGGTCCCAGGTGTCATAACAAAGTCCGGACGTGTGGGTCAGCAGGTGCTTGAGCGTTATCGGGATCTTCGCCGGCCGGAGAATCGGTTTGCCGGCCGCGTCGAACCCGTCCAAAACGTCCAGTTTTTCGAGTTGCGGAAGATGTTTCGACACCGGTTCGTCGAGGGTCACTTTGCCCTGTTCGACCAGTTGCAGCGTGGCCACCGTGGTGACGGCCTTGGTCATGGATGCGATCGCGAAGATGGCGTCCGCGGTCACCGGCGTTCCCGAATCGCGTTCGCCGAACGCGCCCGTGTACAGGGTTTTGCTTTCGGTCGCAGCCATCCCAACCACGGCGGGGATCCTTCGACGGGCGATTCCGGAGCGCAATGCCTCGTCGATCTTCGGACTGCTGATGTCGGCATCGCCCCACAGACTGTGGGCTTGAACGCCGAGGCCAAGAGCTACACTGGCGAATTCTCTACGATTCATTGGTAGACAATATCACATGGCACAGACAGGCCACGAAGAGCGATGGCCTGCGCTACTGGATCCCATACACGTTGACGGCGTTATCGTAGTTGGGTGCGTATACCTTGCCGGCCACAACCAGCGGCGGCACGAACTTGACCAGCGTGCCCAGCCGGTCGCGCTTGGGTTTCTGCTCGCTATTCCAGAGCGGGCGCAGAGTCTCGGCATCGTAGGCGTAGAGGATGCCGGACGCATTGCCTGCGTCGGCGCTCTTGCCGTTGGTCAGCATCGCCCATACGATGCCCGTGCCAGGTTTTTTCCCATCCGAAGAAACCGTGAGTGCGCCGCCGGGCGAACCTTTCGACGGTACATCGCCCTTGGCGAAGGGCGTGGGGTCAAGCCGGTTGCCGTCAAAGCGGAAGCCCTTCAGCACGTCGGCCTCAGTCCATAGATAGATCGCCGGACCGCGGGGACCATCCCAGTATGATGGGCCGGCCAGGTCCCGCCCGCCTCTCACTTCCACCGCCTGCAAGACACTCTTATCGTCCGTGGTAAAGTGGCCCAGGTTTCGGCTGTCCACCACGTATAGGATCCCCTTCTTGTTACCGCAAAGCAGAAGATTGGTACCGGGGATCAGGAGCGGGCCGGTGGAACCCAGGTCCGCGTCCCGATCGTTCAAGGCTTGATAATCGTGCGGGGTGAAAAAGTCATCCACCGAGAAGCCGGCCTTACCGATACTGAGTCTGATGAGCGACGTTCCAAAATTCCGTTTACCGTCGAACATTCCATTCCCGGTTTCGAAGTAGATGTTGCCCGCGGCGTCCACCGCCGGCCCGCGCCCGGATTGCCAAACGCCGCCCATGGGGCCGTCGGGCGTCACGCAAAACACGGCAGCCTGTTTCAGGGTGGCGGCGTCGTATGCCATCACCCAGCCGTGATACGGCTGGATGTCTTCATGGGATGCCCAGGCGATGATGACCATGCCGTGCACCAGCGCCAGCGCGGGCCGTTGGTTGCCGGCCTTGGGATCGAAACGCAGCACGCCATTCACGGCATCCGTCGCCCGGCCCGGAACGCTGGCTTCTATTTCCGCGGCCGGCAACTGGTCCTTTCCGCTGGCCAGGTCCAACCGGTGCAGGCGCTGCACGTAACGGCCTTGTTCCTTGGTGCGGGCCACCAGGAGAATCGCGTGCAGCGTTGACGCGATCACTGGAGTGCCCAGGATTCCGACGTCGCCGACCACGTTCAGGTCGTTCCGGTTGGTGATGTCCACCACGGGCACGGCAGTCACGCCGGCCAGTTCATTGGTGAAGTCGCGCATCCAAAGCGGTGGCCCGGCCTTGTCGGCGTCAAAGGCATAGACCTTGTCGCTCATGGTCGCGATAAACACCACGTTGTGCGTGCCCAGTTCTGGGCTGGAAACTCGCGGGAAGTAGAGCGGCTGCGCGTAGACGGCGCCATCCACATAGTAGCTGTACAATTTTCCAAAGGCGGCGCTCTTCACACCGGCGGCGGTGAGCTTGGTCTCGCCCGTGTTGGCGCCGGTGGTAGACGCGTCGTACCGGTTCATCAAGACCGGCATCTGCGCGGTGAGACTAAGGGCCACCAGGGTGGCGAAAAGAATAAGCTTCAGGTTGTGGCATGTGTACGGTTTCCCAGCATATCGAACTATGAGATGATCTCGGGCATGAGAGCAACGTTGAAGAAACGGAGGCGGCAGACCGGTCTGTGGGGATGACCGAGTAGAAAAGGCCTGCCCGCTGCCTCTGGCTTCCCCATCCATGCTAGCGTCATTAAGTATGAATCCTTATGCTTCGTACCTGGGGGAGCGCGACCCGCGGGCGGTGATCGCGGAAACTCCCGCACGCCTCGACGGGCTGTTTGCCAAGCTTGGCAACGACCGGCGCGGAACGGGCCTTGGAGCCCGGGAAGTGGAGCGCCCGCAAGATTCTGTGCCACCTGGCGGATTGTGAAGTGGCCTTTGCATTTCGTTTGCGCCAGGCATTGGCGGAGCCGCATCACGTAATCCAGCCCTTCGACCAGGACGCCTGGGCGGCTGTCTATGACGCCGCGGCTTTAGACGCGGATTCGGCGCTTGAAGCTTATACGGCTCTCCGCAAGTGGAATATCAAACTGCTTCAGAACCTTCCGGCCGCCGCCATGTCCAAGCCGTTATCGCACCCTGAGCGCGGCCAGATGACGTTCGGCGTGGTGGTCGAGACCATGGCAGGGCACGACCTGAATCACCTGCAACAGATCGAACGCATCGCTTCTCAGCAAGCGTAGGAAGAGGAAACGGAATGAAATACTTTCTGGCGAAGTCGGAACCGGATGCATATTCGATCGACGATCTGGAGCGCGACAAGAAGACCACCTGGGACGGCGTGAAGAATCCGCAAGCCGTCCGGGCCATCCGGGAAATGCAACCGGGCGACCGCGTGTTCATCTATCACAGCGGCGGTGTGTCGGCGATAGTGGGCTGGGCTACGGTAGTGTCGGCGCCGCGTGACGACCCGAAGAATCCGAAGTCGGCCGTGGTCGATCTCGAGTTCGGAGGCCGCCTGGACCCGCCGGCCACGCTGGCCGAAGTCAAACAGTCGAAGGAATTCGAGGACTGGGCGCTGGTTCGCCAGTCGCGCCTCTCGACCATGGCCGTGCCCGCGAAATTCGTCACCTGGATGAAGGCCCGCTACCCGAAGGCCAGGCTGTAGGCGTGGCTCCGATCAGTATCCAGACCCACTAATCGGGTGGTGCTACACGCAAAACAAGCCGTGATCAGCGTTGTAATAGCGTTGAATTCCGACCTACATATCTCTTATACTGAGTTGGACAGTCTTCTTCGAGTACGCTCGTCTCAGCTCCGGTCTTCCCGATCTGGCCTGACTCGTGGGGAAGCCGGCTAACTATCGCAAGGGGGATTTTCTTCGATGTTTTCCACAACGGACACGCTCCGTGTCGAGCAGTGCGCCGCACGCGCGCTTACCAGCCGGGTCGCGCGCGCCCTCATGATTCAGCTCTGCCTGCTCGCGTTGGCCGTTCCCGGCTTAGCGCAGGAAGCCGGCGGAGGTGAAGCCAATCTCAAGCTTCCGGATCTCGGCACGGTGTCCTTCCTGCCTGGCCTGGGCGGAATCAGCGGTAGTTCCCTGCTCATGGGCGGCCTTCTGGTGAGCGCGCTCGGGCTGGTGTTCGGCCTCATGATTTTCGTTCGCCTTCGAAAAATGGCGGTCCATGACTCCATGCGCGAAGTGTCGGAACTGATTTACGAAACCTGCAAGACCTACCTGGCCACCCAAGGCAAGTTCCTCCTGATCCTGGAATGCTTTATCGCGGTTATCATCATTTTCTACTTTGGATTTCTGCTGGGGTTCGAGTTTTATAAAGTCCTCATCATCCTGGCGTTTAGCGTGGTCGGCATCTCTGGCAGCTTTCTGGTGGCCGCTTTCGGCATGCGCGTCAACACCTTCGCCAACTCGCGCACGGCCTTCGCGTCGCTTACCGGCAAAGCCTACCCGTGCTATGACATTCCGCTGCAGGCCGGAATGAGCATCGGCATGCTGCTGGTCTCGGTGGAACTGCTCATCATGCTGTCCATCCTGCTCTTCATCCCGGGCGACCTGGCCGGCTCCTGCTTCATCGGCTTCGCCATCGGTGAATCGCTCGGCGCCGCGGCCCTGCGCGTGGCCGGCGGCATCTTCACCAAGATCGCAGACATCGGCAGCGACCTTATGAAGATCGTCTTCAAGATCAAGGAAGACGACGCGCGCAACCCCGGCGTGATCGCCGATTGCACCGGCGACAACGCGGGCGATTCCGTAGGCCCGTCCGCCGATGGCTTCGAAACTTACGGCGTCACCGGCGTGGCCCTGATCACCTTCATCATGCTGGCTGTGTCTAACGCCACTGTTCAGGTTCAGCTCCTGGTCTGGATCTTTTCCATGCGCGTCATGATGGTGATCTCTTCCGCCGTGGGCTATTTCGTAAATGCCGCTATCGCCAAGGCCCGCTTCGGCAGCCTCGCCAAGTTCAACTTTGAGACGCCGCTCACCACGCTGGTCTGGCTTACCTCCATCCTTTCCATCGGCCTCACCTACATCATCAGCGCCTTCATGATCCCGGACCTCGGCGGCGATGACTCGATGTGGTGGAAACTTGCCACCGTGATCAGTTGCGGTACGCTGGCAGGCGCGCTGATCCCCGAATTCGTCAAGGTCTTCACCTCCACCAGTTCGCGCCACGTCCGGGAAATCGTCACCAGTTCGCGCGAGGGCGGCGCCTCGCTCAACATCCTCTCCGGTTTCGTCGCCGGCAACTTCAGCGCTTACTGGCTGGGCTTCGCCATGCTGTCCCTGATGAGCGTCGGCTACTACATGAGCACCATGTTCTTAGGCACGCTGATGTTGGCCCCGGCGGTGTTTGCCTTCGGCCTGGTGGCCTTCGGCTTCCTCGGCATGGGGCCGGTCACCATCGCAGTGGATAGCTACGGTCCGGTCACTGACAACGCGCAGTCCATTTACGAACTGTCCACCATCGAAACCCTGCCCAACATAGTCCAGGACATCCAGAAGAATTTTGGTTTCAAGCCGGACTTCGAAAAAGCCAAGGAGAATCTGGAAGAAAACGACGGCGCCGGCAACACATTCAAGGCAACTTCCAAACCGGTGCTGATCGGTACCGCCGTGGTGGGCGCCACCACCATGATCTTCTCTACTATCGTGGCCCTCACCCACGGCCTCACGCAAAACATGGAGAAGCTCTCGCTGATGCACGCGCCGTTCCTGCTGGGCCTCATAGCAGGCGGGGCCGTGATTTACTGGTTCACCGGCGCCAGCGCCCAGGCCGTTACCACCGGGGCCTACCGCGCGGTGGAGTTCATCAAGAAGAACATCAAGCTGGACAGCGTTGAAAAAGCCTCCGTGGCAGATTCCAAAAAGGTGGTTGAAATCTGCACGAAGTACGCGCAGAAGGGCATGTTCAACATCTTTCTGGTGGTCTTCTTCACCACGCTTTCGTTCGCCTTCCTGGAGCCCTTCTTCTTTGTCGGCTACCTGGTTTCCATCGCTCTGTTCGGCCTGTACCAGGCCATCTTTATGGCCAACGCCGGCGGCGCATGGGACAACGCCAAGAAAGTGGTCGAAACCGAACTCCACGCCAAGGGTACACCGCTGCATGATGCCTGCGTGATCGGCGATACCGTCGGCGATCCGTTCAAAGACACCAGTTCGGTGGCGCTCAACCCGATTATCAAGTTCACCACGCTGTTCGGGTTGCTGGCTGTCTCTCTGGCCGTCAGCGTCACGGACAAGCAAGGCGCGGCACTCACCACCGGCCTGGCAGCCCTCTTTTTCGCCGTATCGGTGGTCTTCGTATACCGCAGCTTCTACGCCATGCGTATCGAGAGCGGCAAAGACTAGCTGTAAAGGGAGACGAAACCGTCTGCCCCACCGCCGCAGAGGACATGGCTTATTTTTGGTGAACCAGGCGGTTTCGCCTGTCAATCGCGAATGGTTGACTGATACAATCTCAGAGACATGAACGTACCGCTTACGCCGGTCCGGTGCCTCTATCGCGGGGTTGATCTCTACGGGAAGAAAGTTGGCATTGTTTCCGGCGCCTGCCGTTTTACCTATGCGGATTTCGGCGAACGCTGCGAGCGCCTGGCCTACGGGCTGCGGGCCATAGGCGTTCAGCCCGGCGACCGTGTCGCCTACCTCAGCTTCAACAACCATCAGCTACTGGAAGGTTACTTCGGCGTCCCGATGATGCGCGCCATCGTCATGCCGCTCAATGTGCGGCTCACGCCTGCCGAACTTACCGCCATTCTTCTCCATGCCGAACCCCGCGTCCTGATCTACGAAAGCGATTTCGCCCCGCTTGTCGATCACCTGCGCCACGCCTGCCCTGCGATTGAGCACCTGGTAGAGGTCGGCCAGTCCTACGAGGAACTGCTGTCCCGTGGCCGCATCGACCGGCCCGACCTCTTCTGGTTCAACGAAAATGAAATCGCCGAGCTGTTTTACACGTCGGGCTCCACCGGCACACCCAAGGGCGTGATGCTCTCACACCGCACGCTTTACCTGCACACGCTGTACGTTTCCGGTACCTTTTATCACGACGATACCGCGGTGGAATTACACACCATACCGCTCTTCCACGCCAATGGCTGGGGTCGTCCGCAGGCCGCCACCCTGTGTGGCCTGAAACAAGTGATGGTGCGGCGCTTTGAACCGGCCAGCGTGCTGCGCATTATCGAGGACGAGAAGGCTACCGCCATGTCGATGGTGCCCACCATGGCAGTGGCCGTGCTGAACTGCCCGGAACTCGGAAACTTCGACATCTCTAGCGTGAAGCAGATCAACTTGGGCGGCGCGGCGTCTTCACCCGAACTGATCGCCCGTTTGGAGCAGGCCTTTCCTGGCGCCAATGTGATGGCCGGTTACGGCCTGACCGAAACCAGTCCGGTAGCCACCTGCGCCCGCGATAAATCCACGGTCAAATATGCCGATGACGAAGACCGCTGGCGCCGCCGCTCCAGCACCGGGTGGCCGCTGCCCGGCTGCGAGATCCGCGTAGTCGATACGAATACGAAAGACGTTCCGCGCGACATGCAGTCCATCGGCGAAATCGTCATCCGGGGAGACCTGGTCATGGACGGCTACTACAAAGAACCCCAGGCCACGGCCGACGTGTTGATCGATGGCTGGCTGCACACCGGCGATATGGCCGTCTGGGATGAGGAAAGCTTTGTCCTCATCATGGACCGCATGAAGGACATTATTGTCAGCGGCGGCGAAAACATTTCCTCCATCGAAGTGGAGCGCGCCATCTGCGCCCACCCGGCGGTGCTGGAATGCGCCGTAGTGTCGGCGCCCGATCCGCAATGGGGAGAAGTACCGGCCGCCTTTGTGGTAGTCAAACCGGGCCGGGAGCTCAGCGAGGAACAGCTTTGCGATTTCCTTCGCGATCGCATCGCCAAATTCAAGATGCCGCGTCGATTCACCTTAACGGATAACGCTCTGCCCAAGACCGGCACCGGCAAGATCCTCAAGCGCGAGTTGCGCGAGACCCTCTGGCAGGGCAAAGAGAAACGGATACAAGGATAGCCAAGCGGAGACAAGGACAACCATCGCATGTGGCAACAAAACTATACTCCGGTCGCGGACAGCCTGGCTCTTTCGGCGCTGGTCGCCGCTGTTCCTATTTTTGCCCTGCTCATTTTGCTGGGCGTCACGCGGAAACCCGCCTGGATGGCCTCCCTGGTGGGCCTGGGCACGGCGGCGGTGGTGGCCGCCGACGTTTATGGAATGCCGTTCGGCAAGCTCATCGCCGCGATTACGTACGGCGCGGCGTTCGGCCTCTTCCCCATCGGCTGGGTGGTATTCTCCGCCATTCTGCTCTACCGCGTCACGCTCGAAAGCGGCAAGTTCGAAGTGCTGAAGGATTCCATCGGGCACCTCACCGATGACCATCGCCTGCAAGCCCTGTTGATCGCCTTCGCATTCGGCGCCTTCATCGAAGGAGCGGCCGGTTTCGGAACCCCGGTGGCCGTCGCCTCCGCCATGCTGGTCGGTCTTGGCTTCGAGCCATTCTATGCCGCCGCCATCTGCCTGCTGGCCAATACGGCGCCGGTCGCGTTCGGCTCCATCGCCATTCCCATTAAGACCCTCGCGGTGACCACCGGCCTGCCCTTCGACCGTCTGAGCGCCGGCGTGGGTCGGATCTGTGCTCCGGTGTCGCTGTTTGTTCCCGCCTATCTGCTGGTGGTCATGTCCGGCTGGAAAGGGCTGCGCGGTGTTATGCCGGCTGCCGCCGTCTGCGGCATCACTTTCGCGGGCACGCAGTTTGTGGTTTCCAACTTCGTCGGCGGCGAACTCACGGACATCCTGTCCTCCATGGCCGCCATCGGGTCGCTGGTGCTGCTGTTCCGATTCTGGAAACCCAAGGACGAGCGCGCCGCCGGCTCCCCGATTGCACCGCCGAAGGTTATGCACCGCGGCGCCGAGGTGGCGCTGGCCTGGGCCCCATACGCCCTGCTGGTGGTTTTTGTGCTCCTCTGGAGCAAGCCTCTTCAAACCCAATTGAACTCGACCAACATCGCCATCCACTGGGCCGGCCTGGACAACACCATTGAGCGAATGCCTCCGGTAGTTGCCAGACCGTCGCCTTATCCCGCGGTCTATACCTTTCCCTGGCTTTCGGCCTCCGGCACGGCGTGCCTGTTCGCCGCCATCCTGGGCGCCGTCGTCGCCGGTTTGAAACCGCGCCAATTCGTGCGCGTGGTGGGCCACACTGCCAAACAACTGGCGCTCGCCGAACTCACGTTGGCCGCCGTTCTAGGGCTGGCATTCCTCATGAATTACTCCGGTTCCACCGCCACCCTGGGCCTGGCCTTCGCCGCCACCGGCGCCCTGTTCCCATTCTTCAGCGCTTTGCTGGGCTGGCTGGGCGTCTTCCTTACGGGCAGCGACACTTCCGCCAACGCTCTCTTCGGGACCCTGCAGGTAGTCACCGCTACCAAACTCGGAATGAACCCGGTCCTGATGGCCGCGTCAAATTCGGCCGGCGGTGTGATGGGCAAAATGATCAGCCTCACGAGTATCGCGGTGGCCGCCGCCGCCACTTCCATGAAGCGCGAAGACGAATCGCTTCTCTTCCGCTTCACGCTCAAACACAGCGTGATCCTGGCCTCGGCGATTGGCTTGATCGTTGTCTTCTACGCCTATGTGATGCCGTCCTGGGCGCCGTAGGCCACATTGCCGCGATTCACTAAACCGCCAGTTTCTTCCACCAGATTACCAGGCCGGTGACGACCATCCCGACCAGCAGGAGACTGGAGAGCGAGGTCAGAATGTGGCCTGCCAACCCCCATACGTCACCGGTGTGGATAGAGCGGTTGAAGCGAATCCAGCGATAGCCGCGAGAGTCCGCCAGGAAATTGTGGACCTCAAGAACTTTGCCAGTGTATTGATCCACCGTAACACTGCTGTGAGCGCTCCCCGACGTTTCTTCCGGCACGCGCATCACGATATTGAACGCACCTTTCGGGTTGAGCGGAAGGCTCAGATTGTCGACCGATGCGGCCGGCATCGTCTGGCGCGCCACTTCGAGCGCCTGGTCCACGGTGATGGGGGTGGCACCGGGAATGGGAGTCGACTGGGGCGGGCGCGCGAACGCCGGGCGGGAGGAGTGCGTCAGCGCGTAAATTGCCTTTTCTCCGAAATCAAACCCGATCAGTACGCCCGTGAATGCGGCAATCCATAAGAACAGGCCCGCGTAGATGCCTATGACATGATGCGCGTCGAAGCAGCGGCGAAACCACGACGCGTTCCATTGAATGGACGCTCGCTTCGTCCGCCACCACAGGATGAGCCCGGTTGGCGCCAGCAGACAAAGGATGAGGCCCGCATAGCTGACGATCACTTTCCCTGCAGGTCCAATCCAACCGCGCGGATCGGCGGCCAGGCGAAGATGAAGCTGATGAATGTTGCCTAGAATTATTTGGGTCTGCGACGGACCTATCACCCTGCCCAGCACCGAGCCGTCATACGGGTTGATCATGACTGCCGAGCGATCCGTCAGGTGCATCACCTGGGCCAGGTCCGGGTGCTGGGACATCTCCACGCCGCCCACATGCACGGGAGCAAACTGCTGCTGCACTTTGGCGATGAGTTCACCCTCGAGTAAAACGCGCGGACCAACTTTCACATACCAGAGGCTGGGATGCAGCCAGTGATCGATATCTCCTTCGAACGCCATGACGCTTCCGGTCAGGCCGAGAACCACCAGAAAGATGGCCGCCGCCAGGCCGAGGTAGAGATGGATCTTCAGAAGAGCGGTGCGCACGGCCGCCGGCTAAAGTGCAAAAACCTTGCGCGCCTGTTCGATGAAGACCGCGACTTTCTCGCGCGGGTCGCCCGCTCCCAGCGTCTCCACGGGCAGGTAACCGCGATAGCCGCCTTTATCGATGATGGCTTTAATTCTTCGAAGGTCGGTGGTTTCCTCCCTGGTGCCGTAGCCCACCTTCTCCTTGAGCTGCCAGTTGACGGCGTAGGGGAGCAGCTTTTCGATTTCGGTGTAAGGGTCGTTGGTGCGCAGGCTGCCGACATCGAGGATGCTGCCGAACCACTCCGAATTCACCGAGTCGATAACGCGAATGGTTTCGGCGGCGGTCTTCAGGAAGTCGTCGTGGTTTTGCAGCCCTACGATCACTCCGAAACGCTTGCCGTGCGCGACGCATTCCTTGAAATCCGGGATCATCCACTCGAGCGTCTGGTCGAAGGTGTAGCCCGCGGCCAGTTTGGGTCCGCTGAACACACGGATGACGGGCGCCCCGAGTTTGGCGGCAACCTCGATCCAGTCCTTGATCATCTGCACGTCGGCCTTGCGTTTGGCCGCGTCCGGCAGTGTAAAGTCGTTGCGCACGCCGGTGCCGGTGATCATTACCCCGTTGACGAAGGCTCTCCGCTTCAGGCCGTAAATGTATTCGTCGGTCGGAACTTTCGGATAGCCCGGGAAGTAGTAGCCGGTGGCATCCAGGCCGTCTATTCCGTGCTGGGCGCAGTAATCCACCAGATCCGACAGGGTCATGGAGTGATCCATCAGCGGCTTGTTGAACGAGTAAGCATTGAGTCCGAGTTTGACGCGAATGCCGACGGTGCGCGTGACCTTCCCCTGCGCGAAGGCGGCTCCGGCCGGAGCCGAAACCGCCAGGCCGATGATCCGCTGCAGGAATCTTCGACGTTGGTTCACTGAATTCACAAATCTACCTCCTCACACTACGTAGGGTTTGCGATACACCTCGCGGCTGATGAGCTTGTTGGCCTCGGCGTCGTTGCCAAAGCGAGGGCCGGAGCCGACGACCAGCTTACGCCCCACACGATAGCTGATGTTGGCCAGATGGCACAACGACGCGCTCAGGTAAGCGTTCGAAAGGGGATCGTGCAGATCCTTGACGTTGCGTGAGCGGCACGCCGCCAGGAAGTTCTCCATGTGCAAGCCGGTGGTATCACCGCCGCCAGCGCCGCGTTCGGGGGGCTTGTTTTCCTGAAAGAGTTCGTTGCTTTCGCCCTTGTAGTACTGGCAGCCGGCATCGCTCATGGCAGCCCAGCCTTCGGTTCCGTAGAAGAGATTGCCCACCATGATGCTCGGCGGGGCCGTAGATACGGCTGCCACGGCCGCCTGTTCCGCCGCCGGTGGTGGAGTGCCCGGCGCATTGCCGCGGCCGCGTCCGCCCGGCGCGCGCTTCTGTACGTTGCCCTCACCGCCAGTGAGGTTGCCGCGCACTTCGAACACGATCTCACGCCCGCCGTAATCGTAGCTGGCCAGCAAAGTATTGGGCGTCTCGGTATCGTCGTCGTTGGCGTACTTGCCGCCCGTGGCGACCGCGGTCTTGGGCCACTCCGGGTCGCCCAGTGCCCAACGGCAAATGCCCATTTCATGCACGCCCTGGTTGCCGATGTCGCCGTTACCGGTGTCCCAGAACCAGTGCCAGTTATAGGCAAAGCGATGCTGGTTGTACGGCCGCATGGGCGCCGGGCCCAGAAACAGGTCCCAGTTCAGCCCGGGCGGCGTAGGCTCATCGGCCTGGACCCCGATCGACTTCCGCCGCTTGAAGCACAGCCCCTTCGCCAAGTAGATCTTGCCGATGATTCCACCCTGTATCTCCTGAAAGCTTTTCATCTTGAACGGCGTGCTGCGGTGCTGCGAGCCGATCTGCACCATGCGCTTAGTGTCGTTGGCCACCTGCAGCATCCTCTGGCCTTCGTGGATGTTGTAGCAGGCCGGCTTCTCGCAGTAAACGTCCTTGCCCGCCTGGCAAGCCCAGATGGTGGCCAGCGCGTGCCAGTGGTTGGGCGTGGCGATGGAGACGGCGTCCACGCCGGGGTCGGCGAACGCCTGCCGCATGTCCTCGTACTCTTTGGCCTTCTCGCTGGTGTTCTTCAGCAGGATCGCCTGCGCCCGTTCGCGGGCCGCCTGATTGACGTCGCACAGCGCCGCAACGCGGGCGTCGGGCAGCTTCGAAAGAGTGGGCAGGTGAGCCCCGCTACCACGGCCCCCGAGTCCAACTATGACCATATTAATCTTATCGTTCGCGCCCCAGACGCGTGTTGCCGCAACAGCCGTAGCCGCACCGAGAAAAAATCTGCGAGTAGTAGGATTCGACACCTGATTCTCCTTTGCCGGCTCATTATATCAAAGGACGCGGCGACGATTCTAAAGCTCGTGGGAAGCGGTATCCTGGAAGCAATGAAACCATCCACTCTGTGTCGTAACGGTGTGGCGCTGCTGCTGTTGTCGAGCGCGCTGCCCGCTTTGGCGGATTCCAGATTCCAGATCCGCAGAATGACCCGCGATGACGTGCCACTAGGCAAAGGCCAATGCGATATCCGGCTGCAGGTCGACAACGAAGTTGAAGTTTCGGT
>CAWFPJ010000035.1:0-436879 GCA_963817515.1 Bryobacterales bacterium
CGCGATGGTCGGCGCGTCGTCGGGTCCTCCCGACTCGACGACAAGGACTTGCCCGCCGGACGCGGACAATTCCGCAGCCAGAACCGAACCAGCCGCGCCCGCTCCGACAACGATGAAGTCGTAGTGACTCTGGATTTCTTTATTCGATGTGTCGGTCATGTTTCGATCTCCCGATGTCAAAAGACAAATTCCACCATGGCAAAGATCTTCGCCAAAGGCCTCATTCAGGACTGAAATAGCTTCTGGTCAATGAACGTGTACAGCCTTGACACGCGACCATCAAGCTCTTCGAGGAAGTCCGTTCCCGTGTAGTGGAACGGTTGACCTGGCATCCCGCTTCCCCACCGGCAAGTCGCTACATTGTACATGGTCTGGATCTCACTCGTGACCGTGTAGCGGTACTCTGCGAAGTGTTTGCGAATCTCGGTAGCCGCTTCATTGATACCCTCGCGACCCACAATACGACCGCCCGGATGAACCCAAAGGCAATCTTCGGTGTAAGACTCAGCGAGCAATGCCGCACGCTTGAGGGGATCGAGCTCTATGAAAATCTCAGTGAAGTTGCGCATAAGCAGTTCAGACGACGTGGCCTTCATAAATCGATCCTCCTTTAAGAGATTTGGTTCGCGTTGCTGTCAGAAGGGATACTGGCGCTGACCGCTGTGCGAGTTGATCCAAATCACGTGGCTGAAGTCGTCCAAGCTGCGGGGTCTGGTGCGGCCCCAGCCGCTGTCGCGGACGCCGCCCATTGGCGCGTGAATCTCGTCGTTGACGGTTGGTGAATTCACATTCACGATGCCGGCGAGGACTTTCGGCGCCATCTCGAATGCCTTGTACGTATTTCCGGCGAGAATCGAAGACGTCAGGCCGTACATCGTGCGATTTGCGGCGGTAATCGCCTCTTCGGGCGTGTCTACCATCGCCACCGGTCAAGTCGAAGACCACATCGACATTCTCTCGCAGAACCTTCTCGAACTGCGCTTCTCGATAGTTGATAACCCGGCTGGCTCCGATGGACTTGACGTACGCCTCATCGTCGCCGCTTGCCGTGGCAATGACGGTGGCACCGGCATGCGATGCCAATTGCACCGCATAGGCGCCCACAGCGCCGGCACCACCATGGATCAGGATCGTCTGTCCCTTTTCCAGGTGACCGTGGGTGAAGAGTCCCTCCCACGCAGTCTGTGAGGCCACCGGCACTGATGCCGCCTCCTCAAAGGAGAGGTTGGATGGTTTCCTTACGATGGTCGCTGGCTTGACAGCCAGATACTCCGCGTACGCGCCCATTCCGGTGGTGGTACCGAACACCGCATCACCTGGCGCGCATGCCGACCGCCGGTGGATAGCGCGCGCGACAAGCTCCTTGCCAGTTCCGGTCTCACCGGTAATGAGAACCGTAGAATCGGTCGGCGCAACCTTGGAAATGCGCGAGAGCACGGTTTGCAAAGCCGGCGAGGTTCCAACGATCTCCTCAAACATCGAGGCTTTGTCGATTTCTTCCCGGAGGGCGACGTTTTCCTGCTGTAGTCTCTCCTCAGCCTGCTTCCGATCTTCGATATCGGTACACGAAACGTGCCAACGCAGGATCTGTCCGTTGTTGTCGCGCACCGAGTTGTAACGAGCCAGAAACCAACGATAACGTCCATCACCTCCGCGTAATCGCAATTCCATCTGGCCAGCCGAACCGTCAGGCTGAGCACGGGCAAAATAAGCGAGTTCCTGCTCCCGGTCGTCGGGATGAATGAACGCGCCCCGAGTTTCTGTCTGCCGCCATTCATTAAGACTGAGGCCGGCGTAATCGAGCGCAACGCGATTGGCATACAGACGTTCGCGGTTGGGTCCGTACACCGCAATAAGCTGAGGCGCGAAGTCCAGCATCTGCCGGAGCTCTGTTTCCTGTTCGCGGATCTTTTCCTCGGCCAGCTTCCGCGCGGTGATGTCGGTTACCGCCCCGACGAACTCACGACTGCCCGATGCATTCTGTACGGCGTGAGCTATCGCGTGGACGTGCTTGACTCGTCCGTCGGCCAATAACAATCGATACTCATGTTCGAACTCGGTACCGGTCCGGGATACGCGGTTGATGACCTGTTGCGCGAGGACCCTGTCATCGGGATGTACGCGCTGTACCACCAAATCTACTGTTGGCTCTAACGTGCTGTCGTACTCGAAAATGCGATAAGTCTCGTCTGACCAGACTATCTCTCCGGTTTCCGGTTTCCAGCCGAAGCTGCCCGTGTGACTCAGCCGTTGAGCCTCTGCCAGATATGCTTCGCTTCGCCGGATCGCTTCTTCGGCAACCTTGCGTTCCGTGATATCCATAATCGCGCCGACAACTTCTGCATTGCCTGCCGAGTCCCTAAAGCAATGTGCAAGATCATGAAGATGCTTTATCGAACCGTCAGGCATCAGCAGCCGGTGCTCATAATCAAAGTCATTTCCGCCCTGCGCCGCACTCTCAAGGGCGTCTTTAACAAGGCCCACATCGTCGGGATGAGCTCGCTGCAGTATCAAATCGGGCGTCGGTTCCGTCCCGGGCGCATACCCGTAAATCCGAGCCGATTCTTCCGACCAAAATATTCGCTTAGTACTAACTTCCATTCCGACACTACCGACGCGGCTGAGTCTTTGGGCCTCTGCCAGAAAATGCTCGTTACGCCGCAGGGCTTCTTCGACGCGCTTGCGGTCCTCGATGTCGGTTACGACGCCATACCATTTGATGATGTTTCCATCTTCATCTCGCAATGGCACGCCCCGGTCCAAATGCCATCGATAGTGCCCATCGGCACGGCGAAAACGAACCTCGCTTTCATGAGGCTCGCCGCTTGCCACCGAGGCGCGCCATTTGCCCTCATGCCCCTCAAGATCGTCGGGATGGACTGCCTCTCGCCACCCCGATCCGGCTGTTTGTGCTGTCCCCATCCCCGAGTACTCCACGTATCGGCGGTTTACGTAAGCATTGGAGCCGTCAGGCCGCGCAACCCACACTAATGCCGGAACGGTTTCGAAGATGTCTCGAAGCTCTTGCTCGGCCCGTTTCTGTTCGTCAATTTCGAGATTAACCCCGATCCAATACAGTAGGGTTCCGTTGGCAGCCCGGACAGGTTCGGCGCGGCTGAGGAACCACCGGTACGCTCCTTCGGCGTTACGCACGCGAAAACTCACCTCACCGGCCGAACCCGTACGCAAACAGGCCGACCAGACCCGGCGTGTCTCCTCGCGATCATCCGCGTGCAAGAGAGGGATGTGGGAGTCCCAATCCGCGCCGGTACCTGTGCCGGAACGGAGAGGGTGATCTTTGGGGAGACCCAGATAATCGGCGCTTCGCTCGTTCACAAACGTGAGCGCTCCGCTCGGCACAGCGTACCAGGCATACGCCGGAATAATATTGAGTGTGGCTTGCAATTGTGCTTCAAGGGGCGAGTGCTGTCCATTGACATCGAGGCCGGTGACAAGCATAGTTTCATTCCCCGCTAGCCTTAATTTTGGCGAAGGCGGTCAATTGAGCGGTTCAAGGGAACCATCGATTTTCGCATGCGGACGTCCATGCGTGGTGAGTCCTGGCTGAGGATGAGACCAACGCGAGGCGTCCCTCGTGCTTCCACCAGGGATGATCAAGAACGCGCGAAGGGATAACGCTTGCCGATTTCCGCAATTCGTTCCTCACCTTTCTCAAGGGCATGTTTGCTCGTATGAACGGAATAAGCGCCCAGTACCAGATTCCAGGGATGCTTGACCGCTGAACCGATGATGAAACCCGTGTTCTCGATTGCTTCGAATTCGATTGCGGCGTTCGACTCTTCAAACACCGCAAGTTCGCCCGTGCCGATCGCGGGTGCGGCAAGCTCGCCCTCATGCACAGCGGCCCATGCGACCGTATGTCCCGATGGCGGCTCGTATCGCCATTTCTCGCCCCTCTTTAGTGAAACGTCCAGGTAGTTCACGCTCCCCGGCGAACGCACTTCGCTGGCGACGTTGCCGTACCTACCCAGGATGACGCGGGCTGGCCCGTTTTTCCGGAAACGCGAAGCATCGACATATCGGGCTTCGGAGCCGCTGTTTTCCTGCTCTGGAGGAAGTGCAAGCCACAACTGATATCCCTTAATGCGCGCCGCTCCGACAGGGCCACCGCTATGCCATACACCACTGCCGGCATGCATCCATTCGACGCCTCCTTCATCGATGACTCCTTCGGTACCGGAGGTCTCCTGATACGACAATTGTCCCTGAAGGACCACCGTCACTGTCTCGATCCCGGAATGCGGATGAAAGCCGATCGGCGGCATTCGTTTCGGATCGATATCAAAGTAGTCCAAGAAAACGAATGGCTTCAGCAACTGGCCGAAGTCAGAGGGGCTAGCCAGCCGTGTAATTGGACCGTGCGACGCCCCGCGCGTACGATGAACTACTTCCCGCCCTTTCTCTTTCAGGTCTTTTTTGACGAGAGTCTCTTGCATTTCTAAACTCCTTTCGCGGACGATGGCCTTCGGAAATCAGGCCTGAGCCTGCACTCGCGACTGGAACAGCCCGGCAAAGGCTGGTCGCACGTCGACGAAGATCACCGCCCACAGTACAGCCACGAAGAGGGCAAGCGGAAGCCCGCTCGGGGCCATCAAGGCGTGGAAAACAAGAATGTTGACGATCACCGGGGCCAGTACGGCCACCGCCAGCGGCACGTAACGATTGGCCAGCAGAAGTACCGCTGCGACGACCTGAAACGCGAAGATCACCCACAGGTAATGCGAGGCGTACAGGGCGCCCATGAACTGTCCTGCGATGCCCCCTGGCGGGGGAAGGGGAATGAAGTTCAGGAAGCCGTTCAGGCCGAAAACAAGAAAGATCACGCCCGCCAGATATCGGGCGATTACGGAAGCGGTTCTCATAACCGGGTTCTCCTTTTTTGGTTGACGCCATTACATGACGTCAAGTGTATTGATGTCAATATAGTTGATGGTGTATAATTCTTGGAGATTCAGAATTTTTATGAACCCAGGCATTCAAGGGGCGGACCACGTTTGGCTGGTAATGATGAAGGCGATGCGCGCCCTGACGAGGTATGCAGCCGCTGGTATTGAAGGGACCGGGCTCGGCCTCTCGGATTTCGGCGTGCTGGAAGTCCTACTGCACAAAGGGCCTTTGCCCGTCAACATGATAGGCCCGATCGTCGATCTGACCCCAGGCTCGATCAGTACTGCTGTTGACCGCCTCGTCGCGAAGGGCCTGGTCAGCCGGGTCGAGAGCACCCAGGACCGGCGCGTTCGGATCGTAGCCCTCTCGGCACGCGGCAAGGACCTTATTGCTTCAGCCTTTCGAAAGCATTCCGGCCAGATGAAGACAGTGTTCTCTGAACTGAGTCCCGAGGAACTGTGTGGTCTCGAAACGGCACTTAAAAAAGTCGGCAAGCGCGCTGCCGTGCTGATGGAGGAGAGTTGAACGGCTCCGGACTCTAAATGCCGTGCTCGCGGAGCCAAGCACGCTACACGGCACGCTTGTGAAACAGGAAAAGGAAATGATTGAAGCCGCGCTCGCGACGAGCCAAGGCTCGCATATTGGGCCATCAGGCGCGGCTACCAAATTAGGACTGCCGTCGCACACGCTCGATTCTAAAATCAAGCGTCTGAATTCTGACTCCTGGCACCACTCTGCCTCGGACAGCGTGTTCGCGAATGCTGCCAACGCCGATGCTCCGGCCTCGAGACGCGTGGCGAGGGCCTCGGATCTGCTCGCCTTCGCCTCTTCCCTCAGGAGTTTGGCGTCTAGTCTACAGGTTGTTGGTAGGTGGTCTTGTTCATTTTGATTGTCCTTAAAGTTGAATCGTCACCCGCAAATAGGTGGCGGGTATTGACGTGCCGCCGTCCGTGCTCTCGTTCTGCGCCCTCGCCAGATCCACTAACTGACTGGAGAATTCCTCCGCTCTCCCGCACTTTTGAGCCGCTTCGAAAGCGTTCATTGTCGGACCATAGAATCGTCTGAACAGCTCACTCAGGCGTCTCGGGCTCTTATCGGCCGACACAAAATGATACGTGTCTTTGACCATCGATATTTTTTCCTGGGGCACTCCGGCCTGTCCGAAGCGCTCGATGATGTGGCTATCCACACCCCAGGTCATGGGACTAACGAAGCCGTCCGGAGGTGGAGGCATATATGACGAGCTGAGCTTCAGCAGTTGAGACACGAATGTTGCATCGCCTGGAATCCAGTTCCCCATCACTATGCGGCCACCTGGCCTTGTGACCCGTACCATCTCGCTGGCAACTTCGAAAGGCTTGGGCGCAAACATGGCGCCGAATATAGAAAGCGTCAGATCAAACGAATGGTCACTGATCCCTTGGAGGTTGCACGCATCTCCTTGTTGGAACTTCAGCCGGCTGAGACCCGCCTCCGCAGCTCGTCGATTCCCTGCGGCGACCAGATTCCCGGCAATGTCGATTCCCACTACTTCAGCCCCCAAGAGGGCTAAGGGGACCGCCGTGGTGCCATCTCCGCAGCCAAGGTCCAAGACCCGCAGCGTCGCCGTCACTCCGATGGATTTGACGAGTGCTTCCCCGGATTGACGCATCAACGCCGCAATCTTCGTGAAGTCGCCTTTTTCCCACAGTGCTTTATTTAAATTCATAATTCAGTCCTTTCCTGTCAGTCACCTTTCAAGACGTCTTACGCGATCAGAGTCAGGCAGCCGGTGAGAATCAGTGCCGCCGCCCAGATCGCATCCAGATTGATCCAGGCCTTCCGCAGGAGTCCCAGCCCGAGGCGATCGACCACAAACCACGCGATTAGCGCCGTCACGGCCAGGTACCCCAGCCCATGCACCAGCGTGGCCATCGCACCGGCAAAAGCCTGTGTTGAGGCCCCCCGTGCATGGCAGGAAGGACCTCTGGCCACGACCGTCATCGACAGAAACACCGGCAGGACCATCAGTCCCGCGCCATGCGCCGACGCCATCAAGAATGACCAGACCGTCAGGCCGCCCATTCCCACCCGCATGGCCGCCCATCGTGGGTGAGCGTGGCGGTACAACTGTCGTACCCCAAGGCCGATCAGCAGAAGAGTCACTGGCCAGCGCAGCGTGCCGGGAGACAGCGCAGCGCCGGCTGCCACCGCCACGCCAATGGCTGCTGCAATGGCCAGCAGGTGACCGAGCGTGAGCGGAATGAGAGCCCGCCATACCGCCGTGCGCCGGTTTTCCTGCATTCCGAGCGCGACCGCGAATAGCCAACCCATCCCGGGATTGAGGCCATGAAAGGCCCCCAACCCCGCTAAAGTGAGCCACGAAGTAAATGTCGTTTCCATAGGATGTGGCTCCTTATGCGTAGCAGTAGGAGTCGGAGGAAGCGTCGCCGCCCTCCAACCGGGTCTGGTGGGGCCGCATCCCGTCAAAGTGGGGGAAAAACCGCGGATCGACGCGCATCTCGCCCGCAATGGGATCCGCGTCCACCTTCATCATCCAGCCCTTGATGCCATCGGGATAGAACTGATCATCCACGGCCGTGTACAACGAATTCGTCACATAAACACGCCGGCCGTCCCGGCTTACCTCAACCATCTGGGGACCGCCGTTGAGCGGCGTCTCCGGCCTTGCAGGATGCCCTGCGCGTCGAACGATGCCACCGATGCGGACCGTACTGTTCAATTTCGGCTGGAACGGATCGCTGACGTCGTATTGACGGAATTCGCCAGAACCCCAGCACGAAACGTAGAGAAACCTGTCGTCTAGCGAGAGATTAATGTCCGTGACTAGCGGCGGTACTGCCCCGAAGCCCTTCAGCATGGGAGGCAGCAGTTGCGGATCGGCCGGCTCCGCGGGAATCTCGATCACCTTTCGAATCTTCCATTCCGCATTCTCTCCGCGCCCGTCCTTGTACCAGAGCCAAATCGAAGAAGATAGATCCTTCAGCGAGATCACTACGCCGACGAAACCGTATGCGTTCATCGGGTTCCGAGCCGCCCGTAGCTCGAATACCAACTGCTGCTCGGCTCCGAGGTCGAGAACCTGCTTGTGGTTCCGCTTCTGCAGGTCCCAGACGTGAATCTGGTGGCCGTACTTGCCGCCCAGCAGGAGTTCCGGATTCAGGCCAGCTTCAAACATGTTTGGCGTGCCCCACTCGCTCGTGATCATGGAGTCGTGACCCAGATGCCACGCGAAGTCATACATTAGGTACTGCGGCCCGCGGTCCATTTCCCAGCGTCCCCGCAGTTCGAACGACTCGCTGTCCAGAACGAAAACACCTCCAGGCCCTTCTCCGTTGGGCGAACCCAGAGCGTTAATGTAGATGCCTTCGGGCCCGCAGTGAACGGTATGAGGACGGCTGTACCCCGTACGCTTCATCACCGTCTCCGGTTCGATTACCTTCACGATCTTGGGATTTCGCGGGTCCGGCTTCGTGTCGAGCATGTGGATGCGGGACGACCGCAGACCCGGAACTATTAGGTAGCGGCGCTCCATATGGGGGTGCGGTGAATATGGGCACAAACAGGAACTGCAGGCGTTCCAGCCGAAGTGGTGCAGTTCGTCGCCTGCATTCGGCATATCCACCCGGCCTACCGTTTTGCCATACGATTTCGATTCGGGATCGACGTCGATTACGCCCATTGCGTCTACCCCCCGGCGGGTCGGGTTCAACATCGCAACATAGGCCAGCTTTTCGGCTGGCGCTTCCATCGCCATTCTGGGCGACGGATAGAATGTGGGGTCAGGCTGCCATCTCATTTGTGAAATCTCCTCGTCTTGAACATCCGGAGGCGGTTTCGTCCGGCCTCCAAGGACAGTGTGCGGCGCGAGGCCCGTGAAAGGCTTTTAGCGGTTCTTGATTCTTTCTGGAGTCATTCTTTGGGCGTATGCTGGAGGTACCTGATTGGGGGGTGAATGAGATGGAGGACGTGTACGAGTTTGGACCGTTCCGTCTCGAGACCAAGGAGAGGCGGCTCTTGCGCGACGGACGCCCCGTCCGGCTCCGCGGAAAGGTGCTCGACACGCTCTGTGTGCTTGTGTCGCAGCCAGGTCGCTTGATCGGAAAAGACGACCTGATCGCGGCCGTCTGGCCGGACACCGTTGTCGAAGAGAATAATCTTGCGCACAACATCAACGCATTGAGGAAAGCCCTCGGTGACGCCGCGCTGATCGAAACAGTCCCCGGGAAAGGCTACCGGTTCCTGGGCGCAGTCCAGTTGCGCGCCGTGCCTCCGGCCCCTCGCTGGGCGGAGATGGCGGCAGACGGACCCGTGTTGTTCGAGCGCGATCAGCAACTGAGGGGCCTGCAAGAGGCGTTTGCGGAGGCGCTCGAAGGGAAACGGCAGTTTGTGTGTGTCCCTGGCGAGCCTGGAGTGGGAAAAACGACTCTCGTGCATACGTTCCTACAGGAAGCTCGCCGCACTTCGACCGCACGGATCGGACGCGGCCAATGCCTGGAGAATCGTGGCGAGGTGGAGCCGTACATCGCCGTTCTGGAAGCGCTCGGGCGGCTGTGCCGCGAGCCGGACGGCGACGAGGTGACTTCGTTGCTGTATCGCCGGGCGCCGACGTGGCTCGCTCAAATGCCATGGCTGGCCAGCGCTCCGGCTCTGGCGCAACTCCCTCAAAGGAACCTTGGCGTCACTCGCGATCGCATGCTGCGCGAATTCGCCGAACTCGTCGAAGAGCTGGCTCTCTCTCGCCCGTTCATCCTGTGCCTCGATGACCTGCATTGGTGTGACGATTCCACGCTCTCGCTGCTCGAACTCCTCGCCCGTCGCGATGATCCCGCGCAATTAATGCTGATTGGCACCTATCGTCCGGCTGAGGCCACCAGGGCCACTCGGCCGCTGGATGCATTAGCGCAAGGCATGAGAATCCGAGGGCAATGCCGCGTCGTGCGGCCTGCCCTGCTCAGCGCCGATGCGGTTCAGTCCATGATCGACAGGGCACTTCCTGGCATCACTTCGGATCGAGCTCTCGTGGACACAGTGCACCAGCGCACCAGCGGGAATCCACTGTTCGTACTGGCCCTGATCGACCACTGGAAAACCACCTCGGCGGTAGTGCTGCAGCCCGACGGATGGCAGGCCGCAGCCGACTTCATCGAACTGGGCAGGGGCGTACCGGAGAGCCTGACAGCCATGATCCATCAGAAGATGGAAACTCTCAGCCCGGAGGATCGGCTGCTGCTGGAGGTGGCCAGCGTCGCTGGACATGAGTTCGTGGCCGGGGTACTTGCATCTGCCCTTGGCTGGACGGAGGACGATACGGAAATGCGTTGTGCCGCTCTAGCCCGCCAGGGGACATTCATTCGCGACGCAGGTGTGCTCGAGTGGCCTGGTGGTGCCGTCGCAGCGCGTTTCCGTTTCATCCACAATCTTTATCGCGAAGCCGTGTATGGACGTGTCCCGGCCGGCCGCCGCTCGCGCCTCCATGGCCTTATTGGCGAGGCGCTCGTGAAAGGGTACGGAACTCAGGCCGACTCCAACGCGAATCAGCTCGCCCGTCATTTCCGGTATGGCGGCGATCACCCGCGCGCGATCCGCTACTTCCGGCTCGCCGGCGAACAGGCCCTGCGGCGTAGCGCCCATCGCGAAGCGGTGAGCTTGTTTCAGTCCGGTCTCGAACTTGTGGAACAGCAGCCCGAGACGCAGGAACGCCACTCCGAGGAGTTCGCGTTTCGTTCCATGATGGCCCCCGCGATTCTAGCTGTGAAAGGGTTCGCCGCCCCGGAAGCAGTACTCAACTTCCAGCGCGCGCGCGAACTCGGACTTCGCCTGGTACGGGTGGAAGAGATGTATCAACTTCTCTTTCATCTCGCTACGATGCACGAGCTTCGCGGCGAATATGGGCTTGCGGAACAGATTCTGGGGGAGCGGCTCCGTCTGCCGCGCGCAAACGACGGGACGGCTGTCCAGATCGACTCCGACACGCTGCTGGCGTGCTCCTTGTTCCATCAGGGCGAGTTCTCACGCGCCATTGAAACAGCCGCAAATGGTGTGGGTCTTTACGATCCGCGGAAGCACGCAGGTTTGATCGCCGCCTATGGCGAAAACCCGGCTGTCGCGTGTCACGGTTGGGCGGCCCTCGCGCTGTGGTGTCTGGGATACGCCGATCAGGCGATCCAGCGCGTGAGGCTTTCACTCGAACTCGCCGGGCATCCGGACCTTGTGTTCAGCCTGGCTGGCGCGAAAGTCCGCGCGGCCAATGTCTATCAGCTTCGCCGCGATTTGCCTCAGACCCTCCAATGGGCTACCGAGGCCGCCGATCTTGCCGAAGAGCATGGATATCTGTACGCGAGTTCGCTAGCGCGAGCGCTAAAGGGTTGGGCGCTTTCGATGACCGGCCAGCCAGCTGACGGTCTGAGCCTCGTGCGCGAGGGGATGGCCATCTTGGATCGGATAGGCGCCAACATGGATCGTCCGTATCTACTCGCGCTGTCGTCTGAGATTGCCGCTGCGAGTGGCCAGCTGTCCGAAGCGCTGGCACAGGTCACGGAGGCACTCGGCCTTGTGCGCGAAAGCCGGGCGTACTTCTATGAAGCGGAACTCTACCGCCTTCGCGGCGTTCTGGTGCTCCAGATCGGAGGCCGCGCGGCCGAGGATGAAGCCGAGGCGAATATCCGTCAGGCTCTGGAAATCGCGCACAAGCAGAAAGCGAGGGCTCTCGAATTACGCGCCGCGGTAAGCCTGTGCCGGCTCCTGCAAGCTCGCGGCATGCCGCAGGATGGGCTACGGGCGCTGGCTCCGATTTACCGCTGGTTCAACGAAGGGGCTGGCACCGCCGATCTGATGGAGGCTGGCGAACTCGTCGCGAGTTCGGTGCATAGGTCCCAATCAGTCAAGCGAGCGGATGTTCGCGGGTGACGATGTTTGTTTACCAGATAAAACAGGACCGGAACGGTCATGCGCGAAAGCAGAAGAGAAGCTAGCTCTCCGGCCTTAAGCGCGATCGCCATGCCTTGAAATATGGGATCGAACAGAATGACGGACGAGCCGACCACCACAGCCGCGGCGGGAGCATCACGGGACGGAAGCGTACGGCTCCAGCATCGATCACGGCCTCGTCCAACGGATTGTCGCCTCTGCCGTTGTGCAGAGAGCACGTGAAGGAAAGTCATCGTTTTCCGGGCGCGCCTTCGCTCACGGCAGAGGAGGTCGCTGTGAGAATACGGCGATGGAAGAAAGCCAGAACGTAATAAAGCATTTCTGTTCCATCCCAGCAAAGAGTCGTGCAGGTCGAGTACCAATTCGGCCCAATGGTGAGTTAATCGAAGCAGAGGCCGTGTAAGCTACTGTACATCGGCAGCATCCGTGATGGAAGGGATTAAGAGGAGGAATCACGATGCCCCAGACACGTTTCCTGGCGGCCGCTATCTTATTACCCGCATTACTCTGCTCCACCGCCCAGTCCCTCAAGGCCGCAGCCGGGCCTCCAGGGGACACGCTGGGCCGTGACAACCCGCGGTCGTCCGTGACTGGTTTTCTCGAAGCATGCGGGAGGCAGGACTATGACCTGGCTTCCCAGTATCTCGATTTGCGCGCTCTACAAAGCCGGAACGGCACGGGCAAAGGCGCTGAGATCGCCAGGAGACTGGAAGCCGTATTGAACTCAGAGCCGCATTTCACGGTGCTTACACTCACTCAGAATCCAGAGGGAAGCTCACCGAACGGCGAAGGTTCGGCGCACCAGCGGGTGGCTACGATTGACCAAAACGGCTCAACGTACGCACTCGATCTGGAACGGGTAACCTTGCAACCCGGAGGGCCGCCGGTCTGGATTTTTTCGCCGGATGTCGTCAGCGCCGTTCTCAAGTTGAACCCTTCCCAATTGGCGCCCTGGTGGGTACACTATCTGCCCGGTTTCATGAGCTCGGTGGTCCTTTTGGAAACGCCACTCTGGAAATGGCTGGCCCTGGTGTTGGCGGCCCTGCTGCTTGTCTCGCTGTCACGCTTGTTAGACCGCCTCCTGGTTCCGTGTTTTCGTGCGGCCAGCCGACGCCTGATGCCTCGCGTGGAGACGACCTGGACGGCGGCTGTGGTCCGCCCGATCCGCGTTCTCCTAACGGTCGCCGTATTCCGGCTGGCGATGGAGATCGTCAGGCCTTCAGCCGTCGCCGGGCTGTATATTGGACGAGCACTGGAACTGATTGTGATGTGGGCGATCGCCTGGTGCCTGGTGCAGATCGTGGATATTCTGCTCAATCGCGTGGAATCGAACATGGCAGAGAGGCGCGAATTCAGCGGCCGTTCGATCTTGCGGTTGGGCCGGCGAACCGCGAGCGCCACAATCATCATCACCGCGATTTTGATGATCCTCAGTAGTTGGGGGTACAACACGGCGACCCTGGTGGCCGGTCTGGGGGTGGGCGGAATCGCGGTGGCGCTCGCCGCGCAACAGACCATCTCAAATATCTTTGGCGGCATTTCGGTTATCGGAGACCGGCCGGTGGCGATCGGCGACTTCGGCAAATTTGGGGACCTGATTGGAACCGTGGAGGACATCGGGATGAGATCCACGCGAGTCCGCACTCTCAACCGGACGCTGGTTAGTGTTCCTAATTCCACATTCGCCGGAGCGAATCTGGAAAATTACTCGCAGCGTGACAAGATCCTGTTCAATCCCACCTTTCAGATCAAACGAGGGACTCCGGACGAGCAGGTCTGGCACCTGATCGACTCCATTCATGAAGCGTTGAAAAAGAACCGGTCTGTCGAACTCGTCCCTACTCCTGTACGGCTTACGGCTCTGACCGCCGCAGGTTTCAGTATTGAAGTGTTCTGCTACGTGCTTACCCCGGATATCAATGAGTTCTACAGGATACAAGGCGAGCTTCTGCTTGCGATCAACGATGCGCTGCAGGCCGCACAGCTCGAATTGGTTTGACGCATTTCTTGTACCTTCCCGTTCTTTGGCAATCTCTTTTGCGGAACCGATACACATGGCCTGCAATCAAACCCGGAAACAAAATACGTTACGCAGTAATCGGAGTCGGCAGCATCGCGCAGGAAGCAGTGCTGCCGCTTTTCAAAATGCACAGTTCGGAGCTCGTCGCGTTCGCTACGATTTTGCCGACTGCCTTCTCATGTTCGCCCTGCTGGCAGTCGCCTTAAGTTTCGCATCCTTTGTCGGGGCGCTGGCGACAAAACGGCTGGGGGCTCGGCTCAAGATGCTGGAGTAGTTCGCAAACGGCACCTCTCTTACCGCATTTGTCGTGCCCTCGTCGAATGGCAGAAGCTTGATTCCACCGTGCCCGATGGTATATTCGCGGCTATCGAATTCGTGTTTGCTGCCTCGCGCCTTGACCACTGTCGCGCAGCGACGCAACGAGCTGTTGATTTCTACAAGACTCAACAGAATGATGTTGTCTACAATCGAGCTGACAGGGAAATCGGGCATAAAGGTCGATAGCCCGAGAAATTCCGGATTCTCGTAATTGAAAAACGTAGTCATTAACCGATGCTTACTATGGGACACTATACCGTGGAAAAAATCGCGGTACACTCCCTGGTCCACCAATGCGGTGCTATAACTAGTCATCCCATCAATCACCATCCGCTGAATCTTGTGTTTCTCGATCAGGTCAACAATCTTTGCGAAGTGGGCATCGATGTCCAGCTCTTGAGGGCTTTCAAACAGGAGATGGATTTTGCCGGCGTCTAGTTGCTCCTGCAGGTTGAGGCCAATCGAATTCGCGTTGCGGATGATCTGGGCTGGGTGCTCGTCCAGCGAGACCAGCAGTCCAGTGGTTTGCTGCTGCTGCTGTGCTCCCTCCAGCAAAATCTGAGTACCAAGTATGGTTTTTCCCACTCCCGACAGTCCCACCACCATCGTCGTCGAACCATCGTAGATGCCGCCGCCCAGCAAAGTATCCAGCGCCTCCACTCCAATCGCGGAGCGCCTCGTCGTGGAACTCGGCTGTCCCTTAGCAAAGCCGCGTACAGGGGCCTGAACGCGGCGGAACACTTCCAGGCCCTTGCCATTCACTATCTGCAGGCCGTGCTGGCCGGCGTCGTAATCCTGACCTCGGCTTTTGAGGATCTGAATACTTCGATTGATACGCCGGCCTTGCATCGATTCCTTCAACCGAATGATCGTATCGACGAGTAGCTCGGCCGAATCCAAGGTGGACTGTCCGTCAGAGTAAGTTGCAATCGAGTGCGAAAACATGGCAGTCAGATTCTCACGGCTCAGCGATTCAATGAGGTGGTGTAATATCTCGTGGTAAGGACCCGGGTCGCTGGGCGAAGTCGACCTGCCGTTTGAGGCTCGACGCAATAACCCGATGCCATCGATAAAGATGCGTTGAGCGCCAATTTCGACCGCCGTCTCCAGTAGCAGGCTACTCGTCGAAGCAAGTTCCTGTTCCAACACCTCCGGGGTGGTAAAGATGATCTGCAATTTCCTTTGCTCCTGCAGTGCCGTAAGGTCCCAGCCGAAGGTGGCCGCATCTCGGATTAGTTTGTCAGGGCTGGTTTCGAACACCACGATGATGCCGGGCTCGTTAAATTGGGTAATCCCGCGATAGATAAACTCCGTGCCCAGGAGGGTCTTACCAGTTCCCACCGTCCCTTCGACCAGGATCAGATTACCCTTCGGAATCCCGCCTAACAGAATTGCATCGAGACCGGCGACACCGATCCGAACCACATCGTTATTGCTTTGTTCCACGGTCGCGTCTCCCTTTAACGACAAATCCGAACCGCCTGTACCCGTTGGCGAATCAGAGTGGCCCCGCTGAAGATGGCTAAGCAACCGCAGCCGTCCAGCCCGGTTCTGTGCCAAACCCATCAATTCCAAAAAACAAGCGAGACGGACAGGATCTAAGGGTCGGGCAAAGCGGTATAGGCGCAGCCCCTTAGTGCCTGCTGAATGTTCGATCAGACCCAGGGACTCCAGTCGGCCCAACACAGTTTCAAGTGCGGTCTCACTGTGCCCAAGAAGGCGCGCGATATGCAGTGCGCTACTGAGAGTGGTGCCGTGACGAAATAAGAAGACCAATACGTCCCATTCGCTGAGAAGTGCGACCCCCAATGTTTCCAGGTGCTCCTGGACCGGAATACTGCCGGGCTTAGTAAGTGCCACGGCTCAATCATAAAAAAATTTAGCTCTCCGGGCAATCAAGTAACATGGCTTTTGGCACAAATTGACCGTCCAGAATAGTACATATATGGATCGGAAGTTTACCCCAAAGCAGCACCACACTCTGCAAGGATTTGATCCGGCGATGACGTGCAGAGGACCTGTGGCAGATTGGGAGGGGCATCTGTGCTGAAAGCCTATCTGGATCCAAACATCGTCAACTGCGTTCGAAGAGCAGATGGGACCGCCACCGAATTGCGGAAACGCCTAGCCCTAGAAGGCAGCGCACTGCCCCTGTTTCTGCGCGGCCGTGTTTCCACTGCCGGTGATTGTCGTATTGCCTGAGCACTGAAGATTCTTCCCAACGTTGTTGCTGAACACCATCGATGAGCCGGTATCCTTCTGGACCTGCAGGTTGCCCGTCACGCTGTTGCCCATTATCCCCACCGCGCCGGCGTTGTTGCCGACTTGGAGATCGCCTCCCACCGTGTTGCCGGGGCACATCGTGGCCGCACCGATTTCGACCGCTGCATGACTGTTTTGATACGTCAGATTCCCTGACACGCTAACCCCGCAGACCTGGTTCTTAGCCGAACTCGCTGGAAGATTTTGGATCTGCAGGTTTCCTACAATGCGTGCGAAACCGCTGATGGAGAACGTCCCGCCGCCCTGAACCTGCACATTTCCCCCGACCGTTGTTCCAGACAGAATAAGGTTACCGCCAGTCTGTGTGATGTTTCCGGTCACTCCCCCTCCCACGAACATACAAGTCTGCCCAGCCGAGACGTTCAGATTGCCGACAAAAGTCCCGTTGTAAGTGCCGTTGCAGGCAGTGCTCGCTGGCGGCGCGGCCAATTCTACAAGGCCGGCAAGCAGACTGGTTCCAAGCGGCGAGGTGTGGATATCGCATGGCGACAGATTATAGGGCGAAGGTGGTAACTGGATCAGTAGTCCCGCTTGGCACGCGTCGAGGCCAAAAGGCGCCGAAGCGATTTGAAACGCCCCAAATCCGTCCGCGATGGTTATGGGAGCAAAGCCCGGCGTCGCGGAGAGTTGTGCAGCCACTTCGGTCATCACACCATTAAGTGCCACTGCGACGCCGTCAAGCGCAGGGGCGGGCGAATAGTATGTCAGCAAGATCAGCGTCCCCTGGTACTGTGCGCGAATGCCCGTCAAGATCTGGACGAGGTTCGCCCCATACGTCTGCAAAACGGGTCCCAAGATATTCTGGGCGCATATTGGGTCGACGCCGCACTGCTGCAGCTGTGGCAACACCAGTAAGACATCATTGGCGCCGATGCTCAACGTAACGAGGTCGATTCGCTTGTTAGCCATTAACTGAGACACCGCGAAATCCATTTGCGCCACGGTATAAGCCGCATGCAACCCGATGCTGGTTTTGAAAGGCGGTAAGATTACCGGGGGTAATGCCGGCGATGGCAATGGCACTACATGGGGACTATTACAGCCATTGTCGAGCACAGACGTGTTGAGGAAGCTCCCACTGGTTTCTCCAGGGCAAGAGGCATTCAACTCCGACACGTGCACTGCCGCTGCAACAGCCTCTGGATATCCCACGAAGTCCGCTGGTTTGGGCATCCGCTGAGAATAGGGGGGAAGAAGAGTGACATTCATCCCGAAGGGGACCGAGTCCCCGAGAGCGAGATAGGTATAGTTGGCGTCTGCGAATACAGGAGCGCTTAGCGCGGTGAGTACAAGAGAAGCGATTACGATTGCGTTCATAACCCCCCGTTCGAATCTCGATTATGCCATCAGTTCTGTGAGTGGCACATGCCAAAAATTAGAAAAACAAACGTTGCCAACCGGTCATGGGTACTAAAAGACCCGGTACATCTGGTCGCAAGCATGGACACTAGCTTTTGCCCTGCCACTGCGCTTTTTGGTCGGCGTAGAGGGGGCTTACGTTTCTGGGGAAGTGACGCCTTCTTTGCCCAAACATAACATATCCAAAGACTTGTTCGTCCTGGAGCCGGCTGGTCAGGGTGGGCAGCAAACCTGTTTGCCGAGCGCGGCGCATACTTGAAGCTTTGCTGACCGTTTTCGGTGTACCTGAATGCTTTTTGCTAAAGGAACTCGATCTTTTACGAGCGGGAGCCGATTACGGTTTGCATCCGGCCTCGATCACACTCGATCCGACAAAGAGGTGCTGCCGGCGAAACTTGGGATAACGCATGCGATCCGCATTCCTCTCGAAGTGGTTCGCCGCGGTACGAATCTTTGCGGCCACTTCGGCATTGGTGGAAACGATGGAACGAAGGGCGCTCACCAGCTTTGAGTCTGTCAGGAAATAAGTGTGCTGGATCGGCAAACCGTCCTGCGGCCCGAGCAGTCTCAGATCGAGTTTCCGAGAACGACAACTTCTCGGCATCGGCACCGTTATCGTTTGATGTGTGAGTTTTGGCCGCATATCAATCCTGACGCAGCGCGACCACTGGATCCACTTTTGCGGCACGCCGCGCTGGGACAAAGCTCGCTGCGAGTGCTACCAAGGTCAACATCACGACTGCGCCGGCGATTGTTTTCGCATCAAAAGGTTTCATGCCATAAAGCATGGCTGACACCAAACGGCACGCCCACCAAGCTACCGGCAAGCCGATCAGAATTCCCGCCGCGACCGGACGCATTCCCTGCGCCAACATCATTCTCACGACGGCGAGCGGGTTGGCGCCGAGGGCGATCCGAATGCCGACTTCCGAGGTACGCTGCGCCACCGCATAGGCGAGCAGGCCATACAGACCCACGGCGGCGAGCACCAACGCCAGAATCCCGAAGAATCCCGCCAATTGCGCCATGAGAATCTCCCGCCGGATGGAGCTCTCCACCTGCGCGGTGAAGGAGCGGAATTTCAGAGGCACTCCGGGAACCTGCCGCCCCAGGGCTTGCGCAATCTCCGCTGTCACAGCACTCAGAGAGCCGCTTGCCTTTACTTCGAACGTGCCGAATCCGATCCGATCCGGAGGCTGCTGGAAGAAGGGAACGTAAATGCAAGGGCGCAAAGGCTCGCGCAACGAGTAGGGCAGGGAGCTGCCCACCACACCGACAGTCTCCATGTTCTTCCAAAACCGCGAATCGGTGGCCGAAACCAGTTGCCCGAGCGGATTGCGGCCAACGGGCAGGAGGCGGCGCACAAACTCCTCATTCACGATGGCGATCGGCGGAGCGGTCCCGTCATCGCGCGTGGAAAAATCGCGTCCCATCTTGAGGGGGATGCTTAGAGCGCTGAAGAACCCGGGCGAGACGGCGAAGAATACGACGTCCTCTTCGGATACGGTCTGTCCATTGATCTGTACGGCCTGGGACCAGTATCCACCCGAGATCGGAGTGAAGTTGGAGACCGCGGCGGCGGTCACGCCTGGCAGCCTGGCGACCGCGTCCAGACCGTCGCGGAAAAGCGCCGCGATCCGCGCGTTTGCCTCGGCTCCGGCATGGATGCTGCGGCGGCCGTCGAGATCGACCATCAACACGCCCTCGTGGCGGAACCCCGGATCGACCGTCTGGAGGTTGTGCAGAGTCCTGGTGAACAGTCCGGCTCCGATCAGGAGCAGCAGGGACAGAGCTACCTGGACGGCGACCAGCAGCCAGGCCAGGCGCCCGCGGGATTGCCCCGATGAGGATGCCGTCCGGAGCGCCAGTGTTGTGCCTCCCGCGGCAGAGCGAAACGCGGGCGCCAGGCCAAACAGGATTCCGGTGAGGACTGCCACCGAAATCGCGAAGCCGAGCACCTGGAGGTTCACTCCCACATCAAGCCTGATGCTCTCCGAAACCTGCGCGAGAAGCAGCTTGCTGCCGAACTGAGCCACGATCAAGCCCAGTGCCGCCCCGATGAACGAGAGCAGGAGACTCTCGACCAGCAACTGGCGCACGATGCGAGCCCGGCCGGCTCCGATTGCCAGGCGGATGGCGAACTCGCGCCGGCGCGCCGCGGATCGCGCGAGAAGTAGATTCGCCACATTGACGCAGGCGAGCAGCAGCACCAGAGCGGAGATCGCCATAAGCACGGATAGAGGCTTCGAATACTGATTGCGCAGCGGCGTCCATCCGGTGCCTCCGGCCGCCAGGTCCAGGGTGGAGGCGAGCATTGCCTCACGCCGTTTCAAAGGAGTTCTCGGCGTGACGGAGACTTGGGCCATGGAGGGCCAAATGACTTTGAGGCGCGCGCGTGCCTGCTCGAAGGAGACACCGGACGCAGGCCGCGCGATAATGCGATTGAACTGATTGCCTGCCTGAAGGAGTCCTTCGCGATCCGGAGACAATTGGGGCATGGCCTGAAACGGCAGGGTAATGTCGGCGACCTCGCCTACATTGGCGCCGGTGAATCCCGGGGGCGTCACGCCCACTACGGTTACCAGATGGCCTTCGACCAGGAGCGTGGCCCCGATGGCGCTGGGGCTGCGCTGAAAGGTTCGATCCCAGTAGGCGTCGGTGATGACTGCCACCAGGGGAGCGCCCGGGCGGTCATCGTCCGGTATGAGGAGCCGCCCGGCAGCCGGGCTCAACTGGAGGGCAGTGAAGAATCCTCCGCTGACCCAAGCCCCCGGCGTGCGAACCGGCGCGGACGGCGGTCCGACGGTGAATGTGGCGCCGCTGAACCCGCCCAAGGCGGCGAAGATATCCTTACGGTCGGCGAGCGCCCGGATCACGGGATACGAAAAGCTGTCGCTCTCCTTACCGCCGATGGTGGTCTTTACCTGTACGATTGCGCCTGGATTCGGGACCGGAAGCGGACGGAGCAGCAAGGCGTAAAGAAGGCTGAAAATCGCCGTATTTGCACCAATGCCCAATGCCAGGGACACGACCGCCATCGCGGTGAAGCTTCGATTGGCGGCTAGCAACCGGAAGCCGTGACGAACATCCTGGACGATACTTTGGATCATCGGTAAACCTCTCTGATCGCGGTAATTTTGCCTCGTCTGCTCGACGCCGCCGAAATCGAGCAGGGCCTGGCGCCGAGCCTCTTCGGGTGTGAGACCCTGGCGCAAGTTCCACTCGATGGCCATGTCTAGGTGGGATTGCATCTCCTCGTCGAGCGCGCCATCTGAACTGCGGCGAAAGACCGAGGCGACGACGCGGATTGCAAGAGCCCGGAGCCGCACCATCATGATGTTGCCCTCAGGACGCGGTTAATCACGCCGGACATTTGTTCCCAGCCGGCCTCTTCTTTGGCCAACTGTTTCCTTCCCGCCCGCGTCAGGGAATAGAACTTCGCCTTGCGGTTGCTCTCGGAAGTGCCCCATTTGGTGCTGATCCACCCATACTGCTCGAGCCGCAGCAGAGCGGGATAAAGCGTGCCCTGGTTGAGACAGAGGAGATCGTCCGACACTTGCCGGATGCGCTGGGCGATGCCAAATCCGTGTATCGGCCCAAGGGTGTCCAAGGTCTTGAGCACCAGCATATCGAGCGTTCCCTGGAGCACCTCGGCTCTTGAAGTTCGCATTCTCTCTCCTTTAGACGGTCAACAGGTATGCTGGTTAGCCAGCATCGCACACTTTCTGTAGATGATCAACAGGTGCAAATGGCAGAGGGCCGGTTGCGACCTCGTGCCGAATTCGCCGGGCGCGCCATCGCACTGGTATGGTGGTCGCCTACACGGAAGCTGAGCCGCATAAGGGCGGTACCGAAATTTGGATCCACTGGCGCATCGAATCGGCGACAAACTGCGGGCGCCGGACGGAGAATAGGATAATAGATCGAGCACCCGTGACGATCCCCGACAGACCGGACGCAATGACTCGGAGGCGCGCACTGCTCCTCGCATTAGCTACGCCTGCCTCCGCTGAGGCTGCTGCCCCTGGTCGCTCGCTCCTGGTCAACTGGACTCCTCTCCCTGTCTTCGTCGGGGCACCGATCCTATTTAAGACGACGGCGTCTTCCGGCTCTGCCACTTGGCTGGACAAAAGCATCGAGTTCCGGCCTGCCGGCGACGCCTCCTTCTCAGCTCTCGCAGGCGTCGGCTTGGATCGTGCGCCCGGCAACTACCCTCTGGTCTTCAACGGCCAGATCATCGAGATCGCGGTAAAGGCCCACTTCTATCCTTCCTCCACCATCAAAGTTCCGCCGAAGTTCGTACAGCCGCCCAAAGAGGTTCAGGCCAGAATCGATGAAGAAGTGGCGCTCAAGCGCGCGGTGTTCAAATCCTCGCCTCCCGAGCGTCTTTGGCAAGGTGCCTTCACCGCACCGGCCAATACCCGTTACACCTCATCGTTCGGCGTGCGCCGCATCTACAATGGCAGGACGCAGAGTACTCACCACGGTCTCGACTATTCGGCCCGGATGGGCACCGAGATCAAAGCCGCCAACTCCGGGCGCGCCGCCATCGTTCGCGACATGTACTTCGAAGGCGGTTTGATCGTAATCGATCACGGAGAATCCATCTTCACCCTGTATATGCACCTCTCGGAGTTCCTGGTGAAAGAGGGCGCGGCAGTACAGAGGGGTCAGGGCATCGCAAAAAGTGGATCGAGCGGCCGCGCCACAGGCCCTCACCTGCACTTCGCCGTGCAATGGCAGGGTTCCTACCTGGAACCTTCAACTCTGCTGCACCTTTGGACCTAACCCCCGGATCCCTGAGCCGTCAGATCCAGGAACTGCTGGAACTGATCCGGCAGTACGGCCCGGAAGATGTGGCCGGCGCAATCGAAAAGGCCGCGTTGGCTCACGCTTAGACGGTCGACGTCGGGCTGGGCAACGCGCCTGGGCACCCTCACCCACTCCCTACGCTTTTGATGGACTGAATCTGCTCACCCAAACTCCGTGATAGGGGCGTATACTGTCTGATAGTTGGGGGGGTGAGATCATAATCCACGTGTCTTCCCACTGGTACCAGCTAGAAACAGACCATCAGGGGGCTTTCGCCATGACGCGAGTAACCGTACGCACCCATTTGTCGTCCGCTTTTCTGCTCGGAGTTTTCCTCCTCGTTCCGTCCGCCATGTTTGCTCAAGCGGACAAGGGAACGATTCTCGGAACCATTCAAGACGGCACCGGCGCCGGTGTACCCGGTGCAGAAGTTAAGGCCGTTGAAACCAATACCAATATCGTCCACGCTTCTAAAGCGAATGACGATGGGAACTTCACATTCCCCCTCCTCGACCCTGGTACCTACACCGTGGAGACGGACCGAACCGGCTTCAAACGCGCCAATCGCACCAATGTAAAGCTGGAGGCCAACAGCACGCTGCGCGTGGACTTTGTGATGCAGGTCGGAGACGTGACAGAGAGCATCTCCGTATCAGCGTCATCTGCCGTCCTGCAAACCGATCGCGCCGATCTCGGCAGCAAGATCGAAACCCAGACGATTGCCGACATGCCTCTGACTTACAATAGGAACTACCAGGGGCTTCTCGGCTTGGTTCCTGGAGCCTCTCGCCCTTTCCGGCCGCACTCTTCGTTCTACAACTCGCAAGACAGCCTCTCGACATACGTCAATGGCCAGTTCCGCCAGGCGAGCAGCTTCCTGATTGAGGGTGTGAACAATGATTGGGATAACGGCAATCTCACCGTGGTGGTGCCTCCCGCCGAAGCGATTGCGACGGTGGATGTGGTCACTAGCAATTACGACGCCGAGTTTGGACGGGTCACCGGCGCCGTTACAAATGTGATTCTAAAGTCCGGCACAAACAGTTGGCGCGGCAGCGTCTTCGAATTCAATAAAGTAGCCGCCCTTGCCGCCAAGAACTACTTTGTTCTGAAAAACCCTCCGTTGGTATACAACTTGTTCGGCGGAACATTTGGTGGACGGATTCGGAAGGACAAAATATTCTTCTTCGCCGATTATCAGGGCCTCCGCGATCGCGAGTCAGCCGCATCAGGAAACTTGACTATCCCGACCTTGGCCTATCGGACTGGCGATCTTAGCGGCGCAACTACGAAGATTTATGACCCGCTAACAGGTGGCGCCGACGGAACCGGCCGCACTCAGTTTCCAGGCAACCTCATCCCGGCCAGCCGTATCAGCCCGATAGCTTCGAAAATCATGGGATTTCTACCGGCGCCGATTCTGCCGGGCCTCTCAGGCAATTACCCATACTCGGTGAACCAGGCAAAAAACACCAATCAGTTTGATGCCAAGGTCGATTACCAGATTAATCCGAACAATTCGCTGACCGTCCGTTACAGCTTTCAACAGCCGCAAATCACCGTGCCGCCCGTATTCGGAATCATTGGAGGTCCGGGCAACGGTGCATTCGCCGGCACAGGTAGCGCTCGCAGCCAGGCACCCGGGCTCAGCTACACCCACATCTTCAATCCCAGCCTGATTACGGAAACGCGTTTCGGAATATCGCGCGTTCGCAATGTGGTTGACCAAACCGATTACGGCAAGACGACGGCGCGCGATATTGGCATCGGGGGCGCGAACATCGATGCCTGGTCGAGCGGCATGAGTTCCATCTCCATACCCGGATACGACAGCCCCCTGGTGGGTTACTCAGCCAGCGAGCCATGGCGCCGGTCGCAAACCAACTTCCAGGTAGTGAATACCTGGACTAAAATCCGGGGCAACCATACCTTCAAGTGGGGTGTCGATCTGAACCGCGTCCGGAACGACTTACTGCAAACCCAAACCTTTGACCCGCGCGGCAAATTCATCTTCGCCGCCGGTCAGACTTCGGTACCCGGCGAATCCAACAGTTCCGCGAACTCGTTTGCGAGCTTCCTGCTTGATGTTCCGAATCAGGTAGGCCGCGATTTATATGTCGAATTTCCAACCGTCCGTCAAAGCTACTATTACTTTTTCGGCCAGGACAAGTGGCAAGTAAGCCGTAAACTGACGGTAGATCTCGGCCTGCGGTACGAGATCTGGCCGGCTGCCACTTCTCACTACAAAGGGCAGTTTGTAAATTACGATCCGTCAGGCAATAATCTGCTGGTTGGCGCTTACGGCAACATCCCGCAAAACCTGGGCATTCAATCTTCTTCCCATTTCGTGCCCCGGCTGGGCGTAGCCTATCGCATGAACGATAAGACCGTTGTCCGGGCAGCTTTCGGCATCAGCTATCTGTTCCGCGATACATCGCAGTACAATTTCCCTTCGAACCAGGTAAGTGAATTGGATGCGGCTAACGCATATGTTGCAGCCGGCTCCATGAAGACGGGCTTCCCAGCGCCTATTCTCCTGACCATTCCATCGAACGGCATCATTCCAAACGCTCCGCTGACTCTCACCTACGGTGTGATGCCAAAAGATCTGGTTCATGGCAGCGTGCAATCCTGGAACGTCGCCGTGCAGCGCCAACTGCCGTGGAGTTTCACGCTTGAAGCCGCCTATGTGGGTAATCATGGCGTCGACGACCCGGTTGCCCTGCAGTTGAACCGCGGATTAGTGTTGGGCGCGGGCGCGGCAGGTCAGCCGCTGAATCAGGCGTTCGGGCGCCGCACCAGCACCACAACCACCATCGGCGTCAGCACGCATTACAACAGCCTTCAGGCTAAATTGAACCGCCGCTTCTCTAAGGGGTTACTGATCACCACTTCGTATACCTTCAGCAAGGCAATGGACTACTGCTCGGATCGCGTCTGCACCCCGCAGAACCAGTTCGATTTCCGGCGCAGCTACGCCCGGTCCGATTTCGACCATACTCAGGTTTATGTGCAAAGCTTCCTGTACGAACTTCCTTTCGGCAAAGGACAGAAATGGTTCACTTCCGGACCTGGCGCCTATGTAATCGGTGGATGGCAATTCAATGGCGTGTTCACCGCTCAAACCGGCGCCCCTATCAACATCGACTACAGCAACGCCAGCCTGAATGCGCCCTTCATCAACAATCGTCCGAATGTCACCGGTCCAGTCAGTATTAATGGAAGCGTAAGGGCCGGTCTGCCGTGGTTCGATACCACTGTGTTCTCCACTCCGGCGCCGCTCACCTTCGGCAACGTAGGTCGCAACATCCTAACCGGACCCGATCTGGTGAATCTCGATTTCTCACTGTTTCGGAAATTCGCTTTTACCGAACACATAGGGCTGGAACTGCGAGCGGAGACCTTCAACCTGACGAATACGCCGCACTTCAACAACCCGGGCGGCACATTCGGAACTGCCACTTTTGGCGTTGTAACATCGACAGTGTCGGCCACGGACTCACGAACCGTTCAGTTGGGCGCGAAGCTATCATTCTAAAAACACAACAACTCTTCACGCCGCATGGAGGAGGGGCGTTTCGCCGAAACGGGCAACGACGAGCGCCGGAGCATTTCACGCGAATCCCGTTTCAGAAGTTCAGCTTGGCGCCCAATTGAATAACACGTGTGGTGATGCCTTGGACGCCTCCGCCAACCGAGCCGAAGGTTACGGAACGGATGTTGAGATCCACCGTAGCGGGATCCGGATTGAAGTTGTTCCTCAGGTTAAAGAACTCCGTCCGGAATTCCAAAGAGCGCTTCTCTTTAAATCGGACGAGCTTGGTTATCGAGAAATCGATATTCTCCTGACCCGGCAGACGAATGGCGTTCGTGCGTGGCGCGGTGCCGAAGCGGCCGAAGGGAGTCTGCGCGAAAGCCGCGGTATTGAACCAGTGCTGCCACGTTCGTTGGTCGCCCGCCAGATTGCTTTCCTGCCCTGCAACCAGATCGGGACGCGACCCGATTCCCGTGCCTGTAGTATCCACGCCAAACGTGATGGGCGCCGGGAATCCGCTCTGGAACGTCATGATAGTCGAGAGTTGCCATCCGTCCAGTACATACTTCGCCGCACCATGCAGGCCGCGGGCGAAGGGAATGTCATAGAGGATGGTCTGCACGAAGCGTTGTGTGACGTCGAAACCGGAAACCGAGCGGTCTCCGCGCATGTCGTAAACGTCCTGGGGCGAGCCGATGAAGTTTCCGCCGCCCACCTGGCCGCCGATATCTGAAGGGCCGGAGATCGCCTTAGACCAGGTATATGCCGTGAGAAATGTCAGACCGGAAGACAGGCGGCGTTCGGCTTTTGCCTGCAGTGAGTGGTATATCGAATTCCCGACCGACTTATCAGCGGTGACCGCTCGCTGATATGCCTGGTCGGGCCGGCGGGCATTTAGGGAAGCCAATCCAGGAGTGCGCGGATCAACAACCTGGATGGGACGGTTGAGATCGCCGTAGGTCACAATCAGGTCCGTGCCCTTGGAACCTACGTAGCCCAGGTCCAAGACCACACTGCCGGGCAGCTTGCGCTGAACATTTATATTCCACTGCTGGATGTAGCTGTCTCTCAAGTTCTGATCGTTGCTGACGGCGAAATTGAGCGCGCCGGTATTTTGTGACAAGGCAAACGGATTACTGAAGAACACGTTCGGCGCCCCTACAATGTTGCCAGTGACGGTGGCTCCGCTAGTGGCCTGCGCGCCTTCCGCCATAGCGAAGATTGCGTTGGATATTTGAGGTGTGTAGTAGATTCCGTAACCGGCGCGAACCACGGTTTCACCGGCGATCGGGGGACGCCAGGCCAAGCCGAAGCGGGGGCCGAAGTCTTTGCGGTTGGGGGCTAGAAGCTCGCGGCCGTAGGGCGAATTCTGGGTGGTCACGGCCGTGCCCTGGATCACGAATCCGTTGAGGTAGATATCGACAAACTTGTCGTCCTTCTGCTTATACGGCTGGAAATAGTCGTACCGCAAGCCGAGTGTCATGGTGAGTCGCGGGGCAAGTTTCCACTCGTCATTCAGAAATCCGGCGAACCAGTAGTCGTACAGATCGGTGTTAGTGTGGGTCGGGTTGATATTGTCGCTGCGTATGTAGCCCAGCATGAAATCGGCAACCGAGGAACCGGTGTAAGTGCCGTCAAAGGTGAACTGACCGCGCGGCGCGCGGGCCTGGCCGAAGGTGACGCCCCGGCGATCCACCTCGCCGCCGAATTTCAGGAAGTGCCGGCCCTTCTGCCATGACAATGTGTCTGTGAACGGAGCGATGGAGTTCGACCGGATTCGCGGCCCGATCTGGCGTTGCAGATCGTACATATTGAAGGAGCCGTCGGGACCGCTTACCGAAATGGACGGCGGGCCGTATTCGGCAGGCAGGCGCGAAACCAGCGGCAGACCCATTTTGCCGACCACATCGAAGTTGGCGTCATCGGTAGTGCCGAAGACTTCGGCCTCGTTGAAGCGATGCCAGCCGCCGCGGGCTTCGTTCACCAGGTTGGGGCGCAAGGTCCGGGTCCAGGACGCCTCCACGTTTTGCGTGCGTCCCAGGTTGTTGCGCTGGTCGTGGCCCCAGATGGGCGTGCCGGCTTCGTACGTGTCGTTGAAGACGTAGCGACCGGTGATCAAGTCTTTTCCGGAAAGGTTGTGATCCACGCGGCCGGTGAAATTCTTCTGCCAGGAAACGGCACTTTGTGCCGACGTCAGATAGTTGAAAACTCCGTTGCTGGTGTTAGGCAATGGCTCATAATTCAGGAAGGCCTGGGTTTGAGAACTGAGAAATGACTTCGGAACCTGATTGTCGACGATCCCGATTCCCAGCGGGTCCTTAAGCGTGATCGGGCTGCCCTTGGAATCCACCAGCCCGCGGAAATCACCGTTGCGTTGGGCCACGGTGGGCACAATCTTATACTGCGGGGAAGCGCCTTGAGCGGCGTAGCCGGACTCCCAGTTGAAAAAGAAAAACGTCTTGTCGGTGCCTTTATAGAGTTTTGGGATCCACACCGGGCCGCCGACGTTGGCACCGAACTGATTCCGGTTCAGGCGCGGAGAGGTCACGCTCTTGTTGGCAATCGCATCGTAGCTTTGGGTCAACTCGTCATTCCGGTTGAACTCCCACAACGTGCCATGAAAAAGGTTCGTGCCGCTCTTGGTGATCATGTTGACTTGACCGCCCGGCGCGCCTCCGTACTCTCCGGAGTAAGTGCTGGTCTGAACTTTAAACTCGGCCAGCGAATCCACGGAGGGTGAAAAGCTATATGTCATGGCGTCGTAGTCCATCACCTCGATGCCGTCCAGATAGAAGCGATTGGCGGTGTCCCGGGAGCCATTCGCGGAGGCGGCCGTGGAACCGTAGGCCGCATCTGTCTGGCCGACGGAACCACGGCCGCGCCGAACCGTGATGGAGCCCGGAGTGCCGGCCTGCACACCGGGAATCAGCTGCGCCAATTGGATAAAGTTGCGACCGTTGAGCGGCAGGTCCACGATTTTGGCGCCGTCAATCACGGTTCCAACACTGGCGTTTTCGGTCTGCAGGACAACGGCGGAGGCGGTGACGTCGATGGTTTCGGTAATGTTGCCGACCTTCAGAGCGAAGTCCATGCGGGCCGACTGCTCCACCTGCAGTGTGACACTGTCCACTCGCTGCACCTGAAACCCGACGTGGGTCGCGGTGAGGCGATACTCGCCGGCGGGGAGAGAGGGAATGGAGTAGTTGCCGGCCTGGTCGGTAAGGGCTTCGCGATGGACATTGGTGGCGAGGTTGGAGGCTGCGACGGATGCGCCAACTACGGCAGCACCGGAAGAATCAACTACCGTGCCCAACAGCGTAGCGGTGGTTTGCTGCGCGCCACAGGGCTGGCAGATTAGTGAAAGGAAGAGAACCGCAAGCTGCGAGGCCCGATTTAACAACACCAGATTCAACGACATGGTAAATCCCCTTACGTGATATGGCGAGTATATGCCAGGGATGGCGCCGGGCGCAATGGAATAACCCGACGTCAATCGGTGCCTATTCGAACGCCCCGCAGAGTTGCTCGACGAAGGCGCCCGGATGAACATGCTTTAATGAAATATGCCCCGCTTGGCGAAGTTCATCCTGGCTCTGCTCCTGAGTCTGGCGCTGTTGACGTGGGCCGCATTGGGCGTGGTGCAGACCACAGCGCGGAAATGGTTTGAGCGCGACGTTAGTTCCCATGCCCAGCTGGTACTGGTCGGTGCAAGGCAGTCGCTCGCCGATGCCTGGTATGGGGACACCAAGGATCTTCAGAAACAGCTGATAGCCCTCGCGCGCGATGAACGCGTAATGGGCGCAGCGGTTTGCGATGCCGGCTTCAACCCGCGAACCATCACCCCCGGATTCCCGGAGGATTTCAACTGTTGGACAGTTGGGGCTCGGGTTCGTGCAGCCGATCCGAGCGGAGACAGTGCGGGCCACCTTCAGGAGTGGAGCACCGTCGCGACTTTGCCCACGGGCCGCGTGCATGTGAGCGTTATGCCGATCAGGAACCAGGGACAAGACCTGGGGTTCGCGATCCTGCTGCACGACCTGAGCTTTATCGAACGGCGGGAAGCCAAGGCGCGGACCTTTCTGATCACTGCCTTTGGCATCCTGGCCGTCATGGCTTTTTGCGTGCCGATGTTCGTAGCCAAATGGGCACGCTATGACTGGAGTCTGGAACTTCGCCGCCTGCTTCGCAACGGAGGAGAAAAGAGCCGGGAATTTCAGCCCATTCTCAGCGACGTGCGTGAACTGGTTGGCCGTATGGCCAACGAGCGAGAAGATGCTCCCGGACGGTGGACTGCAGAACGCCTGAAACAAAACCTCAACCGTTATCTGCATGGCGAGAGAATCGTCATCCTGGCAAACCGCGAACCGTACATCCACCAGCACACGGCCGATGGCCGGATCGAAGTCCAACATCCGGCGAGCGGCCTGGTGACTGCGCTCGAGCCGGTGATGCGTGCCTGCTCCGGGGTATGGGTCGCCCACGGCAGCGGCGACGCAGATTCGGAAACGGTGGACCGCAACGATCACGTCCGCGTGCCGCCGGGAGAAGAGTCATATCATATCCGCCGTGTGTGGCTCTCCGAGGAAGAGCAGCAGGGGTACTACAACGGCTTCTCGAACGAAGGGTTGTGGCCGCTGTGTCACGTCGCGCACGCGCGGCCGGTGTTCCGCGCCGAAGACTGGCGGCAGTACCGCACCGTCAACCAGAAATTCGCGGACGTGGTCTGCAGTGAAGTGGATTCAAAGGATCCCATCATCCTGGTGCAGGATTATCACTTCGCCCTCGCACCCGCAATGATTCGCAAGCGCCTGCCGGCGGCAACGGTCATCACGTTCTGGCACATTCCCTGGCCCAACGCGGAGAGCATGGGAATCTGTCCCAGGCGCAACGAGTTGCTGGAAGGATTGTTGGGCAGCAGCATTCTCGGCTTCCACACGCAGCTCCACTGCAACAATTTCATGGATTCCGTGGACCGATATCTGGAAACGCGCATCGACCGGGAGCAAAACGCGGTGGTAATGCAGGGCCACCGCACGCTGATTCGTCCGTATCCCATTGCACTGGAGTGGCCCGTCCGCTGGGTCGAGATGGCGCCCAGTCCCGAGGATTGCCGTGCGCAGGTGTGGCGGGATTTGGGATTAAAGCCAGGCGCACTCCTGGGCGTCGGCGTTGATCGTCTGGATTACACCAAGGGTGTCGAGGAGCGGTTGCTGGCAGTGGAACTCCTGCTGGAGCGATATCCGGAATTCCGCGGCCGTTTCAGTTTCGTACAGCTGGCGGCGCCGAGCCGGACCAAGATCGAACGGTACAGGCAACTCAGCGATACGGTGGAACACGTGGCTGATCGCATCAATCACCGGTTTGGGAAGGAGGGATACCAGCCCATCATCCTGCTCCGGTCCCACCATGAGCCTCCGGAAGTGTTTCGTTTCTTTCGCGCGGCGGATCTTTGCTACGTGAGCAGCCTGCACGACGGCATGAATCTGGTGGCTAAGGAATTTGTAGCGGCGCGCACGGACCTGAAAGGCGTGCTGGTGCTCAGTGAATTCACCGGAGCGGCGCGGGAGCTAACCGAGGCGCTCATCGTGAATCCCTACGATTTGGAAGGCAGCAGCGACGCACTGGCGGCCGCGCTGACTATGCCATTAGAGGAGCAACAGGACCGCATGAGGTCGATGCGGCCTCTCCTGGCTCAATTCAACGTGTACCGCTGGGCCGGAAAAATGTTGATGGACGCGGCTCGCTTGCGCAATCAGGAGCGAGTGGCCGGACGGTTGGCTGAGCGCGCGAGCGTGGGTCCGGTGGTCTGACGATGCAGCACCTGCTTTCCGGGCTTTCCGTCCGGTCTTGACGCGGCTGGCCAGGAGGCGCGAACTCTGTGCGACATCCGCCAATCGAACAGCCGACTCACAGTGACCATCCCGCTCGCTGTGCTATAGTGTGCCTAAAACGAGCTTTGGACAGCAATATGGACAGCCGTAAACAGACAGCAGGGGGGATCTTTCGAGGTCCGGGTTGGGCCAAAGACAGGTCAATAGCACCGCAAACATTCGAGAGGGTTCGGGGAGGTCAAGCTGTACTCATGGAGTTAGCGAGGGCCGTCTGATTCGGGACCAGGAGATCGGTGGTTCGAATCCACTCGCCCCGACCAAGTCTTGTTCGAGATGATGTCCCACAGTACGGATACGACTCCGGCCATGGCGAGTCGCGGGACCAATGTAGTGGACACTGCGACAGTCAATACGGATCTCGCCCCCAATCTGGCATTGCCCTGGGTTTTGCGGCTTCGCTACGGAATGGTGGGTGTAGAGGCGGGCATCGTTTTGGGATTGTGGTACAGCTTCCACCTCGATCTCCCCCTGTTCTGGACGTTCGCGCCGCTCGCGGCCGTTCTGGCCAGCAACATCTTGCTGGGGCGCCTGCGAATCCTGCCCCTTCGGTTTCCTCAGGAGACGCTGGCAGCGGCCTTTTGCCTGGACACGCTATGCTTGACCGTTATCCTGGGGCTCACCGGCGGCCCGATGAATCCCTTCAGCCTGCTTTATCTGGTGCAAATCACTTTGTCCGCCGTGGTTCTGCGCAAGATATGGACCTGGGCTCTTGGCGTTCTTTCGACCGCCTGCTTTGGCCTGCTGTTCTTCTTCCCCGCACCGTCGGCAACCTTCCAGACCCACAACGTGGAACGGGGCCTGTCACCGCACCTGTTGGGGATGTGGATTGCCTTTGTCATGGCTGCCGCTCTGATCACGTTCTTTACCGGTAAGATTGCGGACGCATTGCGCACTCGAGAGCAAGAGGTCCTGGTTCTGCAGGAGCAGCTTGCAAAGAACGAGAGATTGGCTTCTCTGGTGACACTGGCGGCAGGTGCGGCTCATGAGCTCGGGACACCGCTCGGGACTATTGCATTGGTGGCGAAGGAGCTGGAGCGCTATGCCGCCAGTGTCGCGACCAACGATGCGGTCCTCGAGGATGCAAGGCTCATCCGGTCCGAGGTAGAGCGGTGCCGCCGCATCCTTGAACGAATGAGCGCCCAGAGCGCCGAACCGATGGGCGAAATGCCGGCCGAAATCCGGATATGCGATCTCATCACGCAAGTCATTGCGCAATTCCCCGAACCGCAGCGGGCCTTGCTGAGAATCGAGAGTATCGATGAAACACTGGCCGCGGTTTTGCCTGCGCAGGCTACGGCGCAGTCGCTCGCCGCGCTCATCCAGAATGCATTGGATGCCAATTTAGACCAGCGTCCAATCCTTATCACCGCTACCGGAACCGACTCCCAGCTACGGATCGCCGTTCGCGATCACGGGCATGGCATGCCGGTGAACGTCCTGCGCCGAATTGCCGAGCCGTTCTTTACGACCAAGGAGCCCGGCAAGGGCATGGGACTCGGCACATTTCTGGTGCGCACATTCGCGGAGAGTCTCGGTGGGCGTGCCTTGTTCGATTCCGTTGCTGGTGAAGGCACGACCGTGACGATCGAACTGCCGTTGCACCCAGCACCGCAAAACGCTCATGCCGCAATCTGACGACCTCTCTTTGGCGTTGGTCGTAGACGATGATGAGGTGTTTCGGAACCGGCTCTGCCGCGCGTTGGTACAGAGAAAATGGGAAGCCGAGGCCGTGCCGGACGGCGAAGAGGCATTGAAGTTCGCCCGGGAGCGTAGCCCGGACCTTGTCCTGGTGGACTTGCGAATGCCGGGAAAGGGTGGGTTGGAAGTAGTCCAGGAGTTGCGAACCATCGATTCCTCAATGACTATCATCGTCCTCACCGGGTACGGCAGCATCCCGACCGCGATTTCCGCGATGAAGAAGGGTGCCGACCACTACCTGACCAAGCCGGCCGACGCCGATCAGATTCTGGCGGTTTACGATACCCTGCGCTCCAGTCCCAGCGGTCCACCGGGAGCCCCGGAAACGGTCCCGACGCTGGCCAGGGTTGAATGGGAGCACATGCAGCGCGTCATCTCCGATTGCGACGGGAACATCTCACAGGCCGCGCGTCTGCTTGGCATCCATCGGCGCTCGCTCCAACGCAAGCTCGCGAAGTATCCGCCGCCACGTTGAGCCCTTGGCAGGGCGGCATTGCGCCTTGGGTGCGACAATTTGCCGCAGGACAACGTGATGGAATTGATGTTTGATAGTTCAAGGCCCTCTTTCTAAATGCGTCGTCCGCTTGCATCGCTCCTGGTGGCCCTGCTCAGCTTCCCGCTGATCGCTCAGCTTCTGCTCGCAAACACCGCTTCGGAATTGCCCACCTGCTGCCTCCGCACTGGAAAGCATCACTGTGCCGGGGCAGACCTGAACGGAAAGGCGGAGGTACCCAACGGTCCGTCCTTGCAGGCGATCCAGCCGAGATGCCCGCTTTTCCCCAAGGGTCCAGTGGTTCCGGCTTTTTCGAAATCCCTGGTGCCGAGCGTTGGTCCGCGAGCGCTGGCACCACATCTCGTCGGTTCGACCGGCGTAAGACTACCCGACGATCGCCCTCGCAACGCCTCACGTGGCTCAGTAAGAAAACGCGGCCCCCCGATTTGCCTCAACCAGTCCCATCGGATTTTGTTGTAGGCAAGCCCAGAGATCGGGGAGGGGACGTTTGAGATCATCATCCACGTGCAGAGCCGTGTTGTTTGCATTCCTGCTTGTGCCGGCGGCTTCCGCGCAGGAATCTGTCAATTACGCGAGTATAAGTGGACGCGTCGCGGATGCCACTGGCGCCGTGATTGAGGATGCCCAGGTCACGGCGCGACAGACCGGCACGAACCTGACCAGCATGGTAAATACCGATCGGGAAGGCCGCTTTCGGTTCCCCTATCTGAGGATCGGCCAGTATGAAATCAAAGTGCATCGTCAGGGATTCGCCGACCTGGCGCGTTCGCTGACCCTGACGGTTGGCTCGGCATTTGAGCTGCCGGTTTTGCTGGCCGTCGCATCCACCGAGACCAACGTCACCGTCACCGGCGAAGCATCTGTGCTGGAGGCGGCGCGTTCCCAGATTGCCGGCACCGTGTCGCAAACCGAGGTCCGCTCCCTGCCACTCAACGGGCGTAACTTCCTCGATCTGGCCCTGCTGGTTCCAGGCGTCTCTCCGACCAACACCGCAAGCAACCAACTTTTTGCCGAGACTTCGGCGGTCCCGGGCCAGGGCATCTCCGTAGGCAGCCAACGCAACTTCTCAAACAACTTCATTGTGGACGGACTTTCCGCCAACGATGATGCGGCGGGACTGAGCGGTATTTTCTATGGGCTCGACGTGGTCAATGAATTCCAGGTGGTCACCTCCGGTGGGCAGGCGGAGTTTGGCCGCGCCTTAGGCGGCTACATCAATGTGGTTACCAAGAGCGGCATGAACACGCTGCATGGCGATATGTACGGTTACTTTCGCAGTGATCGCTTCAATGCCGCGAACGCGCTTTCGCACACTGTCCTCCCTTTGACGCAAGCGCAATACGGGGCGAGTCTCAGCGGTCCATTGATTCACGATCGCACCTTCTACTTTGCGAATTTCGAGCAGCGAAAACTAAACCAGTCCGGCCTGATCACGATTGCCCCTGCAAACGTCGCGGCGATCGACGCCAGGCTTGCGGCTATCGGATACCCCGGCCCGGCAATCTATACCGGGCTGTATTCGAATCCGGTTCACAACACCAACTTCCTGGGCAAGGTGGATCACCAGTTCAGCCAGGCGGATCAGTTTAGCGTCCGCTACAGCCTCTATGACGTTCATAGCGCCAACTCGCGCGGCGCCGGAGGATTGAGCGCGGCGAGCGCGTCCGCCGGCCTCGACAACACGGACCAGACGATCGCCGCCAGCAACGTTGCGGCCTTTTCTTCGCGGCTGGTCAACGAAACCCGGGCTCAGTTCACGCGCAGCAGTCTCGCGGCGCCTCCCTCCGATCCAATCGGGCCGGCGGTAAGTATTTCCGGTGTTGCTTCCTTCGGGACGCTCTCTGGTTCTCCCACAGCACGGCTGAACAATCTTTACGAAATCGCCGACAACCTCTCGTATCAGTTGGGAGCACATGCAATTCGTGCCGGGGCGGACTTCCTGTACAACGATGACACCATCACGTATCCCCGATCCATTCGGGGCAGCTATTCGTTTTCCTCGCTCGCCAACTTCCTCACTGGAACTTACAATAACTCGGGATTTACGCAGACCTTCAATAACTCTGTAGTCTCGCAGACCAACCCTAACGCCGGGATCTACGCCCAGGACGAGTGGAAACCGAACTCTCACCTGACTGTGAACCTCGGCCTGCGCTATGATTTGCAGTTCCTGAAGACCATCGCCACCGATACCAACAACTTCTCGCCGCGCGCGGGCTTCGCGTGGTCTCCGTTTGCTTCGAGGAACACGGTGGTTCGCGGCAGTTTCGGACTCTTCTATGATCGGGTGCCCTTGCGCGCACTGGCGAATTCGATTCTGTCCGCGGGGAATACGGTTAACGTCGCCAACCTCAGCCAGATCAGCATAAGTCTGTCGCCGACACAGGCGGGCGCTCCAGTGTTTCCGAATATCCTCAGCAGCCTGATGCTGCCTCCCGGTGTGTTGTTTAACTTCAGCACCATGAACCGCCACATGCAGAACGCGTACTCTGAGCAGGGCAGCTTCGAGATCGAGCACCGGCTCAACGCAAGCAGCACAGTGAGTGTTGGCTACGAACACCTGCGCGGACTTCACCTGATTGTCTCCGTGAATCAGAACGTGCCAAGCTGCGTGGCTGCCGGCAGTAACAACGGATGCCGCCCGGATCCCAATATCGGCAACAACAGCCAGTATTCCTCCCTTGCCGATTCTCATTACGATGGCCTGCACGTTTCATTTATGCAGCGGCCGGTCCGATGGGGAAGCTTTCGAGTCTCCTACACGTGGTCGAAGGCGCTCGACAACGTGGGCGAGTTCTTTTTCAGCGCGCCTATCGACAATTTCAATCTCTGGCAGGATTACGGGCGGTCCGACGACGACCAGCGGCATCGCCTGGTTTTCAACGGCACAATCCACTCTTCAATGGACAAGGCAATTTCGCCATGGCAGCGCATCAGCCACGGATTCCAGCTTAGCGGAATGCTGCAATACTACTCCGCGCTGCCGTTCAATATCGGCACTGGGGCCACGACGATTCAAGGCACATCAGCCCGCCCCACCATCAATGGCGCATTCATTAGCCGCAACGCAGGCACCGGCTTCGATTTCTTCAACGTGAACGCACGCCTGAGCCGCCTTTTTCCAATCGGAGAGCGAGTCCGGTTGGAAGGTATTGCGGAGGCCTTCAATCTATTCAATCATCTGAACGGCGTGACTCTGAACGGCACATTCGGGACCGGGCAGTATCCTGCCAGCCCTTCGCCCACGTTCAAGCAAATCACGGCTGTGTCGGACCCAAGAACGTTTCAACTCGCGCTTCGCCTGAGCTTCTAGGGCTGCCGTGCGGGTCAGCCGATGTGCCCGGTGCGGCTACGCCGGGTAATTCGCGCCGATGTAGGTATGCAGGTGGTCGATGGTTCGCGCCTGCTCAGAGATAATCGCGTTCACCAGATCGCCGATGGAAATGAGGCCCACCAGTTTGCCCTGGTCGAGCACGGGCAGGTGGCGGATATGGTGATGGGTCACAATGCGCATGCACTCGTCGATGGTGTCCTCAGGCGTGACGGTGAACATGGAGCCCGTCATGATTTCCTGCACGGTGGTGTCTCGCGAAGAGCGGCCCTGGAGAATAATCTTGCGGGCGTAGTCGCGCTCAGAGACAATGCCGACGAGCTTTCCCGCCGACAGTACCAGGAGCGCGCCTATCTCCTTTTCTGCCATCAAGGCGAGCGCGTCATAAACGGTTGCGTCGGGAGAGATGGACCAGATCGCACCGCTCTTGTTTCGTAGAATCCACGTGATAGTTTCAGCCATTATATTCACCCCGTTACTTAAAATTCGAAGAGAACGCTCCCTTACGGTCGCGGCTCGGATTGAGGCTCTAGGAGCGGTTGGGAGGCTCCACCGACCAATTCGGGCCGCGGCGGGCCTTAATGGCGACGAAATCGAAGCGGGCGATAAACTCCTGGTTCTCGGGGAGTTTGAGTTCCCAGAGCGGAAAGAAGTCCTCGCCCACGTCCAGGCCCTCAAGACAGCCGTGAGGGCCGTAAACAAACTCGTGGCATGCATCTACCCCGAGCCTGTGGAGGTCCCTAACGACCTCCGCCAAATCACCGAGCTGAATCATCACTCACCTCCTGCTTACCTGGCAGAACCGGATTGGATCATCTAGTTTCCGTGGATCACTTAATTCCGGCCAAATCCTGCAGCAGGTGCCAGTTCTCCAACCGGTCCTGCTGCGCCGCGAGAAGAGTCGCGCTGGGATTGCCGTCCTTGTCGAAATGCTTGGCGAACCGCCCCTCGCTGCGGGCGAAATATACGAAGTCGATCTGTTCGCCGGTCTTGGGATGAACGTACCAGTCTTCCTTGACGTTGGGATTGCCCACCAGGCTCAGGCGCTCTTTGAATCGCGAGCCTTTGCGCGGATCGTAAATGAATACCGGAAAGCTGCGCGAATCGGCAGCCAGCTTGGCCTGGTGCTCAGCCATGTTGTCGCCCACACCGTGTTCGGGCTGGCAGGTGGTGAAGACATTGATAATCGCCGGCCCGGGGAACTGATTGGCTTCCATCACGGCTTTGTAGAAATGGTTCATGTGGGCGCAGGTGGTCTGAGCGACGTAGACATCCTTGTGCATCATGCAGATGCTGGCGAGCTCTTTGCGGTTTTCCTTCTTGCCCGCAATAGCGCTGCCGTGGAAGCTCATCTTGGCGTCCTGGCCCTTGAAGGAACTGGTGGAAGCCTGGCCGCCGGTGTTGGAATAGACCTGCGTATCGAGGACGAGCACCTTGATGTCCGATGCCCGCTGCCATCATGCGCGAGAGCGACTGGAAGCCGATATCGTTCATGGCGCCGTCGCCGCCGACGATCCAGAGCCGCTTGTCCCTCCAGCCGAGTTGATCCCAGCGCGCGCGCACGCCCATGGCGTCGGCCGGCGCGTTTTCGAAGAGCGAGTTGGTCCAGGAAACCTTGTAGGGATTATAGGGATACGTGGAGGTGTAGACGGTGTTGCAACCGGTGGCGGCCACGATGCCGATGTTCTCCTGGCCGTAGAGGAAGCCGGTGGCCGCCAGCATCATGCGCAGCGCGGTGGCTTCGCCGCATCCCATGCACGAACCGGCGCCGCCCACGTACAGCAGCGACCGCTCGGTGAGCATCATGTCCGACAGAGCCTTTTCGTTGATGAATTTGGCGGGCGTCTCCGGCATGGACTTGTAGACATCCCAGGCAGTCTGGTACCACTGCAGGTTCTCGTCGGTCTTGCGGATCATCTTGAGGGCGTCGTGGTCGCCGCAGGCATCCACGCACTCGGCGCAGCCTTTGCACTTGGTGGGGTCAATGAAGATGCCGAACTTGCCGCCGCCCACGCCTTTCCTTTCGGGAACGGTGAAGTATTTGTTGGTGACGGTCCATTGCGCGGACATGGATTGGCGCTGCGGACTCATCGGCGATGCCGGCCAGACGCTCCTCGAGCGCGGCGGGCTCAACAACCTTGCCGAGGATGGCGGTGTCGGGGCACTGCGTGACGCAGTCCATGCAGCCCACGCAGTTGGGCCCATTGAATTCCGGGATGTCCGGGGCGATGTAGCTGAAGTCGCGCAGGGCGCCGGTGCCCCCGGGAATGACGCTGCGGGCGGTCTGGTCATCGGCCGGCAGACCGCGTTCGGCGAGGCCGGTGTTGTATGCGCCGACCACGCGTTCGTTGAAGTCGGCGATGTCGACGACGTTGGTCTGGATGTCGTGTAGCCGCGTTTCGTACGGGATGGTTTCGATCATGGCTTTCGGTCCTCTCCCCTTACATCACCCTGAGGGCGGCGTTAGCCTTGTCGGCCTCCGCGGTTGACAGCATCACGGCACGCGGCACTTCGATCACTTCGTGATAGCCGCGCCGCACGGCTTCCAGGTTGTCCTGCACCACGCGTTCGCCGCGTTTGCCGAAGTATTTGCGCAGCGACTTTTCGACGCCGCGAAAAACCGCCTCTTCGCTGAGCGCCAACTCAGCCTGGAAGGGCGTAATGCGCAGGAAGATGCCCAGCAGCACGATGCCTTGCATGCGCTGTTGCAGATCTGCGCGGGATGAGACCTTCTGCGCGATGCCGACGGTGTCGAGCGCAAAAAGCCGCGCGTTCTTCTCGCACATGGCCTGGCGAGCCCAGGCGGGTACGGCTTGCCAGATGGCCGCGGGATCGGCATGCGGGCTCTGCACGAAGACCATGCCTCCATCGGACAGGCCCATAAGGGGGTTCTCCAGGTTGAAGGCGTTGACGTCGTTGAGGGCCACAAACTCCACGTGCTCCAGTTCGGAGTGGACGCGAATGTGCTGCCTGGCGATGGTCAGGTAGTAAGTGGTGGGCAGGCCCTTTTTCTCCGAGCCGTATTTGGGATAGGCCTGAACATCCATGCCGAACACCTCGCCGCCGATGGTGGCGATCACCTTGTTGGTGGTGACCGATCCGTAGCCGCCCACGGAATGGCCGCGCATGGAGAACGATCCGGGGTCGCGCACATCGGGGTCGAGCGTGACCGGCAAGGCGGTGGGGTGCTTGATGCCCACGGTGAAGTACTGGTGCGGCTGCGGGCTGCGCATGTTCTCGACGATGGCGATGAAGTCGCCGGCCCGCACGTCGCGGCTGCCGAGACCCGCCGAGCCACCGGTGAACTTCGGCATACGGGTGAGCGGCGGGTAGCCGGGGGCGCCCGCCATGGCGTCGGCGAAGGCCGCCTTGAGTTCGCAGAGCTGCGGGTTGGACTGCATCATCGGGATATCCAGCCGCTCGACGACCGAGATGGCCTTGACATGGCGCAGGGCGCGCACGATATCCACGGACGGGAAGGGACGGAAGCAGGAGATATGCAGCAGGCCGACTTTGATGCCGAGGCGATCGCGCATGTAATCCACGGCGGCTTCGGCGGTCTCGAGCATGCAGCCGGAGCCGACGATGGCATATTCGGCATCCTCCAGGCGATAGGGCATGCACCACATCGTAACGGCGGCCGGTGAGCAGGTAGAACTCGTGCATCGCCTTCTTGAGCGCGGGCATGACCCGGTCGTAATAACGGCGCTGGGCGATCTTGCCCTTCATGTAGCTGTCCTGGTTCTGGACCACGCCCGGACATCAGGGGGATCTGCGGGTCCATCAGGTTGCGCAGGCGCTGCGAGGGGGCGCCGACGTATTGCTTCATCATTTCAGGCTCGGGCAGCAGGACATTTTCGATGGTGTGGGTGGTGAGGAAGCCATCCTGCACATTGAGGAACGGAGTTTCGGTATCTTCGGCGGTGCGGCGCGCGATCAAGGCGAAATCGCCGGCCTCCTGCGCATTGCGCGCGTAGAGGATGCCCCAGCCGCAATCGGCCACGCCCACAACGTCGTCATGGCCGGTATGAACATTGAGTCCCTGGGAGGTGAGGGCGCGGGCGCCGATGTGGAAGACCACGGGCAGTCGCTTGCCGGAAATCACGTAGAGGACCTCTTTCATGAGGATGAGGCCCTGACCCGATGTGAAGTTGGTTACGCGCCCACCGGCGACGGCAAAACCTTCGCAAGTGGTGGCGGCGCTATGTTCGGATTCGGGTTCTATGAAAGCCAGTTCGTCACCCCACAGGTTGCGCTTTCCGTTGGCGACCTCAATCTGGTAGCCGCCGCCCATGGTGGTGGATGAAGTAATCGGATAGGCGCAGGCGCCCTGGGTAATATGTGTGTCGACCCACACCACCATGCCTGCACCATCGGAAGTTGTGGGGATGCCTGGGAACTGCGGTTTGGAAGCCTCTTGGTCCGGAGACTGGTAAGTCTCGGGAGGCACCCGGTTGAGGACCGTACTCATTAGCCTCTCCTTTGCAAAGCTACAGTTAGCCCCGACGGTCTGCGCCTTGCCGGCCCAGATACGTAAGGGCCCGATTTCAGTTGGCCGTAAGCTATCACATTTTGCGGTGGGTGGGAAGGGGGGAGTCTTAAATTCGAAACGAACCCAATTTGAAACGAAGCCAATTCGAAACGAAGCCAATTTGACGGATAGGCAAAGGCAGCTTGAAAAGCCAATCGAAACGAAGCCAATTTGAGAACGTGCCGGCATGAGTGCCGGCATGGCAGGCTGAAGCGCTGCTCCACGGGGGTTGGTGGCAGGTCTACCTACAGGTAAGCATGGGGGTGCGGGGATTCGGGTTGGGAAAGCTTGTATGTGGTTGAGGAATGGGGGACAGGAATTTTAAAAAAGCTGTGACTGCCGGTAAGGCGGCTGGTTGCTTCCGGATTGCAGACGATTCATAATGGGCGCATCGCTGCTTGCCCCCAGACACTCCGGAGGAACCATGTCTCGCATTGTACGGTGTTCGCTGATCCAGGCTGCCAACGCTGCGGCTCCGGACGCCTCGCTTGAAACCACCAAGAAAGTTATGGTGGACAAACACGTGGCCTATATCCAACAGGCCGCCGATGCCGGGACGCAGATCGTCTGCCTGCAGGAGATTTTCTACGGGCCGTACTTCTGCGCGGAGCAGACTACCCGCTGGTACGATTTCACGGAAGCGATCCCGGACGGACCCACGGTAAGGCTGATGCAAGATCTTGCCCGGAAGCATCATATGGCGATCATCGTTCCGATTTACGAGGTGGAGCAGGCAGGCGTGTATTACAACACAGCCGCGGTGATCCACAATGACGGGACGTACCTGGGGAAGTATCGCAAAACGCACATTCCGCACGTGGCGCCGGGCTTCTGGGAGAAGTTCTATTTCCGGCCGGGAAATCTGGGGTATCCGGTGTTCGATCTGGGCTTCGCCAAGATTGGAGTGTATATCTGCTACGACCGGCACTTTCCGGAAGGCGCGCGGGCGCTGGGGTTGAACGGCGCGGAGATTGTGTTTAACCCGTCGGCAACGGTGGCCGGACTGAGTGAGCATTTGTGGAAGCTGGAGCAGCCGGCGCATGCGGTGGCTAACGGCTACTTCGTGGGCGCCATCAATCGGGTGGGCGTGGAAGCGCCGTGGAATATCGGGGAGTTCTACGGGTCGAGCTATTTCTGCGATCCGCGCGGCCGGATTGTGGCGCAGGCGGCGCGGGACAAGGATGAAGTGCTGACGGCGGACCTGGACCTGGACATGATCGCCGAAGTGCGCAAGACCTGGCAGTTTTTCCGCGACCGCCGTCCGGATATGTACGAGGCTTTGGTTAAGGCCTATAAAAGGTAAAGGCGTAACTCCAATGACGAAAGACGAAATTATTCTGGCTAATAAGGAATATCTGTTTCCGGCGGTTTTTCATTACTACAAGGAACCGCTGGTGGTGTCGCATGCTAAGGATCAATACGTCTGGGACGCCGACGGCAATCAGTATCTGGACTTCTTCGGCGGCATTGTTACGGTTAGCGTGGGCCACTGTAACGAGCAGGTGAATGCCAAGGTCCACAAGCAGCTTGACACGCTGCAACATGTCTCGACTGTGTTTGCCAATGAGCCGCAGGCGGCGCTGGCCAAGAAGATTGCGCAGATTACTCCGGGCGGCAAGCTGACGAAATCGTTTTTCACCAACAGCGGAACCGAGGCCAACGAAACGGCGATTCTGGCGGCGCGCTGTTATACGGGCAACACCGAAATCGTGGCGCTGCGGCATGCATATCACGGACGTTCGGCCATGGCGATGTCGCTGACCGGGCTGGGAGCCTGGCGCCTGGGGCCGTCGCAGGCAGGGTTTGTGCACGCGCACCATGCGTACTGCTACCGGTGTCCGCTGGGGCTGACTTATCCCAGCTGCGAAGTGAAATGCGCGCAGGATATGGAAGACCTGATCCGCAGCACGACCAGCGGCCGGATCGCGGGCTTCATCGGGGAACCGATTCAGGGAGTGGCCGGTTTTGTAACGCCGCCCAAGGAATATTTTCAGATTGTGGAGAAGATCGTACGCAACCACGGCGGAGTTTTCATCAGCGACGAAGTGCAGACGGGCTGGGGGCGCACGGGCGGGAAGTGGTTCGGGATTGAGCAGTGGGGCGTGACACCGGACATCATCACCAGCGCCAAGGGGCTGGGCAACGGAAGCCCGATCGGGCTGACGGTAGCGAAGCCGGAGGTGGCGGATTCGGTGAAGGGGCTGACGATTTCGACTTTCGGCGGCAATCCGGTGACGGCCACGGCGGCGAAGGCGGTGATTGACTTCATCGAAGAACAGAATCTGATGGCCAACTGCACGGAAACGGGCGCGTACCTGCGCGGAAAGCTGGATGAACTGAAAGAGAAGCACGACGTGATTGGCGAGGTGCGCGGCATGGGGTTGATGCAGGCCATCGAACTGGTGGAAGACCGGCAGACGAAGGTCCCGGCCACGGCGCAGACCGCGATGGTGATGGAGGCGGCGCGGGAGAACGGGCTGCTCATCGGCAAGGGCGGAATGTTCGGCAACGTGCTGCGCGTGACGCCGCCGATGAATGTGGGGCGCACGGATGTGGATCAGTTTATCGAGGTGCTGGACAAGAGCCTGGCGGCGTGCAGCGCGGCGGTGACGGGTGCCAGACGGTGAGTCCTTTGGGCATTTTGGTGCAGAGCAATCTGGAGCGATTTCCCGACCTGCATCCGGCGCTGAATTCGCAGTCCGCGGTGGCTGAGGCCAACCGGTGCCTTTACTGTTTTGACGCGCCGTGTATGTCCGCGTGTCCGACGCATATCGATGTGCCGCGGTTTATTAAGAAGATCGCGACGGGAAATCTGCGCGGGTCGGCACTGACGATTCTGGATGCCAATATTTTGGGGCTGAGCTGTTCGCGCGTGTGTCCGGTGGATGTGTTGTGCGAGGGCGCTTGCGTGATGCAGCGGTACAACCAGAAGCCGATTGAGATTGGGAAGCTGCAGCGGTTCGCCATGGATGGGTTTTATGAAAAGGGCGCGAGGCTTGACTGGGGGAAAGGCACCGGCGCGATGGACGGCGAAAGGCACCGGCGGCACGACCGCCGGCGTTACCGGGGGCGCCGGGACCGTGGCTTGTATTGGCGGGGGGCCGGCTTCGCTGGCGTGCGCGGCGGAATTGCGGCGGCACGGGGTGGCGGTTACGGTGTTCGACAATCGGCCGCTGCCGGGCGGACTGAATACGTATGGAGTGGCGGAGTACAAGCTGCGGCCGATCGACAGCTTGCGGGAAGTGGAACTGGTGCGGGGGATGGGGGTGGAGTTCCGGCAAGCGGAAGTAGGGGCGGCTGTCTCGCTGGATGAACTGGAGAAGGAGTTCGATTACGTTTTCATCGGGGTGGGACTGGGGGCGATGGAGCGGCTGGGAATTCCGGGCGATCAGTTGCCGGGTGTGCTGGATGCGCTGCGGCTCATCGAACGATATAAGACGCTGCCGGATTTTCAGGTGGGGCGGGCAGTGATTGTGATCGGGGCAGGGAACACCGCCATTGACGCCGCCAATGCGGCGGTGCGGCTGGGGGCTGCGGACGTACACCTGTTCTATCGCAGGACTGAAAAGGAGATGCCGGCATTTCCGTTCGAGTACGATCACTCCAAGGTGGAGGGCGTGCGGTTTCACTGGCTGGCGCAGCCGGTGGAGGTGATCGCGGAGAATGGGCGGGCGGCGGCGGTGAAGTTCGTGCAGACGCGGTTGGGCCAGCCGGATGCAACGGGGCGGAGGAATGCGGAGCCGATCCCGGGTACTGAGTTCGAAGTGGCGTGCGATATGGTGGTGCCGGCGCTGGGGCAGTCGCGGCTTACCGACTGGCTGGGGCAGGCGCGCGGAATTGGGTTGCAAGCGGGGTCGATCATGGTGGACCGGCCGACGGGGCGGACTACGAATCCGAAGTATTACGCCGGGGGAGATTGCGTGAACGGCGGCCGTGAAGTGGTGGATGCGGTGGCCGACGGGAAGCGGGCGGCGCTGGCGATAGTGGGGCGATGGAGGCGATGCATGGCTGACCTCACTACCAATTTCGCGGGAATCCGGTGCCCTAATCCTTTCTGGCTGGCTTCGGGGCCGCCGACCAATTGCGGCGAACAGATCATGCGGGCGTTCGATGCGGGCTGGGGCGGGGCGGTTTGGAAGACCATCGGGGAACCGATTGTCAATGTGTCGTCGCGCTACTCGTCGGTGGATTGGAACGGGCAGCGCATGATGGGCTTCAACAATATCGAGCTCATTTCCGACCGGCCGATTGAAGTCAACCTGCGCGAGATCGCCGAAGTGAAGAAGCGGTATCCGAAGCACGCGGTGATCGCGTCGTTGATGGTGGAATCGAAGCGCGAGGTTTGGCATGACATCGTGAAGCGCTCGGAAGACGCGGGCGCCGACGGGCTGGAGCTGAATTTCGGATGCCCGCACGGCATGAGCGAGCGCGGCATGGGGTCTGCGGTGGGGCAGGTGCCGGAATACGCCTGCATGATTACGGAGTGGGTGAAGGAAGCGGCGCGCACTCCGGTGCTGGTGAAGCTGACGCCGAACATCACGGACATACGCACGGTGGCGCGGGCGGCGAGGCGAGGCCGGGCAGACGGACTTTCGGCCATCAACACGATCAATTCGATTACGGGGATCGACCTGGATACGTTGACGCCGCGGCCCAACGTGGGCGGATTTTCGGCGCATGGCGGGTATTGCGGGCCGGCGGTGAAGCCGATTGCGCTGCACCTGGTGCAGCAGATTGCGGCCGACGCGGAGGTGGGTCTGCCGATTTCGGGGATCGGCGGAATTTCGGGTTGGCGCGAGGCGGCGGAGTTCATCCTGATGGGGTGCGGCACGGTGCAGGTCTGCACGGCGGCCATGCACTACGGCTTTCGCATCGTGGAAGACATGATCGACGGGCTGAGCAACTGGATGGATGAAAAGGGATTCCGGACGGTCGAGGATTTCCGCGGATTGTCGCTGCCGAAGGTCACGGAGTGGCAGCACCTGGATTTGAATTACAAGATTGTGGCGCGGATCAATCGCGATAAGTGCATTGGGTGCGATCTCTGCTACATCGCGTGCTGGGATGGGGCGCACCAGTGCATTCATTTGACGACCGGGGCGCGTGGAGAAGGCGGGCACGCGCTTCCGGCGGAGCTGGAGGCGCAGAGCCGGGCGCGGATTGCGATGACTCCGATTGCCAAGCTGGATTCGGCGGGCGGGAAATGGCGCGACACCGGCGGTGAAGGTTCCGCGGATTGATGAGGCGGAGTGCGTGGGTTGCAATTTGTGCTGGCTGGTTTGCCCGGTGGAAGAGTGCATCACGATGGAGACGGTGGAGACGGGGCGTGTGAAAGAGACTTGGGCGGAGAGGGTGCGGGCTAGGATTGTGAACGCGTGCCGGCAGGATTGCCGGCATGGCAGCCTGAGAGGCTGCTCCACGGGCAATGGAGAACAGGGAGACGGCAGCGCGATGAACACTTTGATTCGGAATGGCACGGTGGTGACGGCGCGCGAGACTACCAAGACCGACGTTCTGCTTGAGGGCGAGATTATTAAAGAGGTCCGCGCGGGGATTGCGGAGGCGGCGGCAGAGAAGGTGATTGATGCCGCGGGGATGTACGTGATCCCGGGCGGGATCGATGTGCACACGCACCTGGACATGCCGTTCGGCGGCACTACGTCGGCGGACGATTTCGAAACCGGGACGCGGGCGGCGGCATTCGGCGGGACCACCAGCATTGTGGATTTTGCGATTCAGGCGCGCGGCACGCGAATGCGCGATGCCCTGGACACGTGGTGGAAGAAGGCCGAGGGGCGCGCCTGCATCGATTACGGGCTGCACATGATCGTCACCGACCTGGGCGCGTCGGGCCTGGAAGATATGGACGACCTGGTGAATGAGGGCGTGGCCAGCTTCAAGCTGTTCATGGCGTATCCCAACGTTCTGATGGTGGACGATGCCACCATTTTCAAGGCGCTTTCGCAGACGGCCAGGAACGGCGCGCTGATTTGCATGCACGCCGAAAACGGCAGCGTGATCGACGTGATTATTGCGCGGGCGCTGGCTGAGGGAAAGACGGCGCCGATTTACCATGCGCTGACGCGGCCGCCGCGCGCGGAGGCTGAAGCGGTGCACCGGGCGATCGCGCTGGCGGAGATTGCGGGGGCGCCGGTGTACATTGTGCACCTGTCGTCGGAGGATGCGCTCAACCAGGTGCGGGAGGCTCGCGACCGCGGCGTTCCGGCGTTCGCGGAGACGTGCCCGCAGTATCTGCTGCTCTCGATCGAAGAACTGGAGCGGCCGAATTTCGAAGGCGCCAAGTACGTTTTCACGCCGCCGCTGCGGACCGAAACACCATCTTCCGAAACTGTGGGACGGGTTGAAGGACGACCATTTGCAGGTGGTCTCGACGGACCATTGTCCGTTCTGTTTCGAAGACCAGAAGATTCTGGGAAAAGACGATTTCACGAAGATTCCCAACGGCGGGCCGGGAATCGAGAACCGGCTGCAGTTGATGTATCACCACGGCGTGAATGCCGGAAAGCTTTCGCTGAATCGGTTTGTGGAATTGACTTCGACCACGCCGGCGCGCATTTTCGGGATGTATCCCAAGAAGGGCGAAATTGCCCCGGGCAGCGACGCCGACCTGGTGATTTGGGACCCGGACGCGATGTACACCATCAGCTCCAAGACGCATCACATGCGCGTGGATTACTCGATGTTCGAAGGCTATCAGGTGCGGGGCAATGCGCGCACCGTGATTTCGCGCGGCGAAGTGATTGTGGATGGCGGCGAGTTTCTCGGCAAGCCGGGGCGCGGCAATTATCTGAAGCGTACGGCGCGCGGTGGGGCGTGGAAGTAGTGGAGCAATACGACCCATCCTTGTACGACCCTCTTTGTACGACTCATCTTTGTACAACAAGGACCTGGCGCCGATTCCGCAGGAGAAACGGTCTTGGGGGCTGTACAACTACGCGTCGCTTGTGGGTTGCGATGTCGGTCTGCATTCCGACTTACATGCTGGCCTCGGGGCTGATCGCGGGCGGAATGAGCTGGTGGCAGGCCATCGGGACTATCCTGCTGGGCAACCTGATCGTGCTGATCCCGATGCTGCTGAATGCGCATGCGGGGGCCAAGTACGGGATTCCGTTTCCGGTCTTCGTGCGGGCGTCGTTCGGCGTGCGCGGCGCCAACCTTCCGGCGGTGCTGCGGGCGCTGGTGGCCTGCGGCTGGTTCGGGATTCAGACCTGGATCGGCGGGCAGGCCATCTATTCGATGCTGAAGATTCTGTGGCCGGGCGCGGCGGCGAGTCGCCGGCGGGACGTGGATTTGCTTCTTCGCATTCTGGGCGTTGAACATTGCCGTGATCTGGCGCGGCATCGAAACCATCAAGGTTCTGGAGGGCATCGGCGCGCCGTTCATGCTGGGGATCGGCCTGCTGCTGCTGTGGTGGATTACGCGGAAGGCCGGCGGATTCGGGCCGGTGTTGAGCGCGCCCAGCAAGTTTCACAACACCGCGGAGTTCGTGCGATTTTTCATTCCGTCGCTGACCGGGATGGTGGGGTTCTGGGCCACGGTGGCGCTGAATATTCCCGGATTTCACGCGCTACGCCAAATCGCAGAAGGCGCAGATGTGGGGGCAGGCGCTGGGACTGCCGCTGGCCATGACGCTGTATTCGTTCATCGGCGTGGCGGTGACGTCGGCGTCGGTGGTGTTGTTCGGCGAGGCGATCTGGGATCCGGTGGCGCTGTTGGGCAGATTCAATCAGCCGGTGGTGGCGTTGATCGCGCTGGTGGCGCTGCTGATCGCGACGCTGAATACCAATGTGGCGGCCAATGTGGTGTCGCCGTCGAACGATTTTTCGAACCTGAATCCGCGGCTGATTTCATTTCGCACGGGCGGCCTGATCACGGGTGTGGTGGGCATTCTGATGATGCCGTGGAAGCTGATGAGCGATTTCAGCTCTTATATTTTCGGATGGCTGGTCGGCTACTCGGGGCTGCTGGGGCCGATCGCGGGCGTGATGATCGCGGATTATTTTCTGGTGCGCCGGTCGCAGCTGAATGTGGATGACCTTTACCGCCGCAACGGCGCGTACGAGTATGAAAACGGCGTCAACTGGCGCGCGGTGGCGGCGCTGATTCTGGGAGTCGTGGTGGCGCTGATGGGGCTGGCGATTCCGCCGCTGCGCTGGTTATACGACTACGCCTGGTTCGTCGGATTCGGCGTGTCCGGTGCGATATATATAGTGTTGATGCAGCGGCGCATATGGAAACGGGCGGGCAGCGGCGGAACTGCCGGAATTGGGAGGATGAAGCCATGATCGCTACAGAAACGACCGTGGGAACGGTGGGTTTTTATATCAATGGGGCATGGGAGCGGCCGGAGGGGCGAACCCAGGGGCCGGTGACGAATCCGGCCACCGGCGCGGTGCTGGCCACGGTGCCATACGCGACCGACGCTGACGTGGACCGCGCGGTGCGGACGGCGCACGAGGCATTCCTCAAATGGCGCGATGTGCCGGTGGTGGACCGGGTGCAGGTGCTGTACCGCTATAAGACGCTGCTGGAAAAATATGCCTCGGAAGTGGCCGGCATTCTGACGCGCGAGAACGGCAAGACCGCAGGACGATGCCAGGGCCGAAGTGCGGCGCATGATCCAGATGGTGGAAGTGGCCTGCGGGATGCCGAGCCTGATGATGGGCGATTCGCTCAACGACATTGCGCAGGGCATCGACTGCAAGACCATGCGCCAGCCGATCGGCGTGTGCGTGGGGATCACGCCGTTCAATTTTCCGGCCATGGTGCCGATGTGGATGTACCCGTTCGCCATCGCCTGCGGCAACAGCTTCGTGCTGAAGCCTTCGGAAAAGGTGCCGCTGACGCCCACGCGCGCGATCGAACTGCTGCACGACGCGGGTCTGCCGCCGGGCGTGTTGAACCTGGTGCACGGCGGGAAGGAATCGGTGGACGCGCTGCTGCGGCATCCGCTGGTGAAGGCGGTTTCGTTTGTCGGGTCGACACCGGTGGCGAAGTACATCTATACGACCGCGGCGGCGCAGGGCAAGCGGGTGCAGGCGCTGGGCGGGGCGAAGAATCATCTGATTGTGATGGCCGACGCCGATATGGAGAAGACGGTGGAGGCGATCATCGGCTCGGCATTCGGCGCGGCGGGGGAGCGCTGCCTGGCGGGGAGCGTGCTGGTGCCGGTGGGCGACGCGGCGGGTCCGCTGCTGGAACTGCTGGTCAAACGCACCAAGGGGCTGGCGGTGGGCGACGGCTCACAGGACGGAGTGGAGATGGGGCCGCTGGTGACGTCGGACCATTGCAAGCGCGTGGATAGGTTACATCGATAAGGGCATTGCGGAAGGCGCGACGCCGCTGGTGAACGGGCGCGATTTCAAGGCTGGGGCCACGGCGGGGAATGGCGGATATTTCCTGGGGCCGACGATTTTCGACCACGTGACGCCGGAGATGACGATCGCGCGCGAGGAGATTTTCGGGCCGGTGCTTTCGGTGATCCGGGTGAAGACGCCTGGATGACGCGATCGAGCTGGTGAACAACTCGCAGTTCGGCAACGCGACGGCGATTTTTACGGCCAGCGGAAAGTCCGCGCGCGAGTATTCGTCGCGGTGCGAAGTGGGGATGGTGGGGGTCAACGTCGGAGTGGCCGCGCCGATGGCGTTCTTCCCGTTTGCGGGCTGGAAGAATTCGTTCTTCGGGGATTTGCATGCGCATGGGAAGGACGCGGTCGGGTTTTATACGGAGCAGAAGGTGATTATGAGCCGGTGGTTTTAGGCTCCGTTGAACGCTTTGCAAAAGGCAGACGAAACCGTCTGCCCCACCTTTCACCTTTCACCTTTTCACTTTGCTTAGACGGCACGCTGCAGCCGCCAGGCGAGGAACACTGCGGCGGCCACTACGGAGGCCGTCAGAATAAATAGTGCGGCCGGAGAGATTATGGCGGTTGTGCCAAGCACGTCATTGATCTGACGGAACGAGCCGGTGTACCAACGGGCGATCTCGATGGGGCGGACGGGGCGGCCGGAATATCCGCCGTATAGTGGAATCAGTTTAGCCACGTAGGTCGCCGAGATCATATAGGTCCAGAGCCAGAGCATGGCTATGCGGAGAACGTGTCCGGCGCGGCCGGCCCGCAGCATTCCTGCCAACAGCAAGCAGAGTGCGGGCGGCTGCAGCAGTTCCACATACCACGGGGCGGGAGTGATGCCTGCACCCCTGGTGGCAAAGTAGAGCAGGACAGTAGAGTAGGCCAGACCCGCGGAATAGCAGAAGAGGCCGGCGATCAGAAGACGCTCGGCCAGGGGCGGCCGCCGATGGAATGCGTCCCAGAGATACAGGCAGGCGCCTGCGAACAGCAATGCGAGCATGAGGCCGACAGTGGTGGAACCAAAAGTGGTGGCCGAACTGTTGCCTTCCCAGAGGCTGGTGAGGGCGGTGGTGGCGATCGAATGGAGCCACGGCAAGTGGAGAGCGGTGCGCAAAAGCGCCGGGACGGGCGTGCCGCCGATGGTTTCCTGCTGGCCGCTGAGATCGCGGTAGAGGAGAAGGTTGCGGATATACCAGGGAGCACCGAGTGCCAGCGACACCGCGGCGAAGACGCTTCCCTGCCGCCACGACAATTTTCTTCTGAGGCAGCATAGCAGAACCAGGCCAAAGGCGAACGGCACCATAGCCAGGAAATAGGCTTTGGCGAGCAATCCCGCTGCGAGGGACACGGCGAGCATCCATACTATGGAACTCCGGGGGTTGAGGTAGAGCGAGATCCCGGAGCAGAGAATCAGGAGGAGGAGCGGGAGCGCCAGCCAGTCATTGGCGACGTGGGCGGTGGTGGCGTAGAACATCTGCGAGGAGAAGACCAGGAAGACTGCCGTAATGCGAAAGACTTCGGGGAAGGCGAGGAGTTGCGTGAGCCGGAAGAGCAGCGCGCCGGTGGCCAGCGAAGAGAACAGCGCGCACACGAGCCTGAGCCGCCAGATCCGCGTGAGCAGCGGACTCCGTGCCCATATGGCGTTGAACGGCGCGAGAACCGCGTAGGCCAACGGCGCTTGCTGGGCCTCGTAGTTCAGGCAGCCCGAGTCCGCGGCTGCAAGGTGCGGGTCGAGATGTTCCAACCGGCGGCGGCGCAACAGGCGCTCTGACTGAGGGAGGCGAAAATAATCCTCGAAGGTCGTGACCATTGGCAGGTTGCGCTGCACGATGTGGCTGGCGGGCGCCAAAGGGAAGGACTGCCAGATTTCTTCGGGGAGGCAGGTGCGCTTCTGGACGGGGAGGGACCGGGTGTTCCAGAGTTGCTGCACGTAAGCGTAGTGAAAGGGTTCGTCGAAACCTTCCCAGAGGGGTGTGAGGCCGGCGTAGAGGATGGCGTTGAGGCCGCCATAGATGACGGCTGCGATGCGCAAATTGCGGAATGAGGGCGGATGCGGGAACGCCGGCATGCTGTGATTGGCGAAGCTTTATTGTATCTGCGGAGCGTAGCTGCGAAACCTGGCGGCTGCGCTACACTCGGGAGAGGATGGGCCCGTAGCTCAGGTGGATAGAGCATCAGCCTTCTAAGCTGAGGGTCGCTGGTTCGAGTCCAGCCGGGCCTACCAGAATCAATAAGTTAGCGGTACTCGAAAACCTGTATTCCTCCGGTATTCCATTAGCGAATTTCTCAAGAAATTTTCCTCTTTGGCATCCGGACCACCTTCCGGCCAAGCACCGAATCCTCCAGTTTCGTGGCGGCCAGCGACTTCTTCTCGATACTCGCCTTCGTGTAAACATCGAGCGAGATTCCTATACCATGTCCGCGTTGGTCAGCTGAGACTTTTGGATCAACCTTGGCATCGTGTCCCAGACTGGCGTTCGTCCGTCGCATTACCCGGAAATCCACCCAGCCGAGCCCAACCTTTTTTAGCGGTTGCTGGATGTGCCGGCGAAGAAGATTCTCACGCCAGATGGGCGCTTCCCGCACTTCCGAGGCAAACAGCCACGAGTCCGGATCAGAGCCGACTGCGGCGGCCAGCCATTCACACAGTAGCGCCGCCGTCTGCGGCGGCACCGCGACCTCTCGTGTCTTCCCATTCTTTGGCTGATCGAACTTGCCATTATAGATCCGCTGTTCGACACCAACTGTCTTCCCGTGCGGTCCAACGTGGCGCCGGCGCAGGGCCAACATCTCGCCCGGCCGAAAGCCGGAGAAAATCGCCAGGTGCAGCAGAAGCTTCTCTCTGGACTTGACGGCACCGAGAGCGATCTCAACTTCGGCAGCCGTCATGACGCGATGCTCTCCCTCCTGCGCCGACCTAGGCGTGTAGAGCTTGGTCGAAGGATTGGCTATCGTTTTGACCTTTCCACGCCTCTGCAACTGGAGGCTTCCGTTTTGGTATAGATTTACCCTCTATCCTGGACCCATTTCGGAAACCCTGGACTGAACCTCGCCGCATCACGGGACGGTCCAAATCTCCCGTGCCAGCCGTTGAATCTCATACCGCAAGAACACAGCACATAAGGGATCAGCCGTATTCACCAGGTCACTTAGGATGACAGCGATTTTGCGATAGGGGTATCGTTTGCGGCGAAGCTCACGGATCAGATCGCAGTAGGGCTCGAGCTGAGAGTGCATCGGATGGTCGGGAGCCTGATTGAGGAAGTCTTGAGTTTGCTTGTTCATGACAGTCTCAGAAAAATCTCGAGGAAATGGCACCCGGACAGAGGCCGGACAAGACCAGGACAAAACCAGGCCAAGGGCCGGACGCTGGTGGACGGTGTCCGGGCCCCATCCGGGTTTCGTCCGGCCAGTGTCCGGGCCTTCGCGCGGGAGGCGCGAAGCCTAAGCCGAAGGCTTAGGCATGGTGTTTTTGCTTTAAGTTCTTCTGGCAGTGGTGGCATTCGGTCGTTTACTCCTCGGAAAGCACTTCCGCGACGTGCAGCTCGATGATGCGCACAGGGTCTGTGGCGCTCACGAACCTGTCGCTGCGGGCGGGCTGGCGGATTGCGATCACCCGCTGCGCGGCCAGGTCCGCGAGCAGCCGGTCGAGTCCGCAGCCCGACACTACCACGTCGTGCGTGGTGAATGCGGCCCGTACTTCAGACAGGTCGCCTTCGGCACAGAGGAAACGGCTCCAGGGCAGCACGAAAGTGCGTTTCAGCAGGATGAGCTGCAGGGCGGGATTGCGTTGCTGCTCGGTATTGACGCTCCAGGGGACTTCGATTTGAGTTTCAGGATTGATAGCCATAGCTTTGATCTTTCTTGTTTTCCGATTGTTGTTGCCAGGAGGCTTCGATTCGTGGGCCCTGGCTGAGCAGCTGGGTAGTGTCTTCGGCCGGGGCTGGCGGAGGAGTGCGGCGTGAGCCGGCGAGGCCTCTGGGCTCGCCGGTGCGGTGTCCAGTGTGGCCGTGATTCTGGGATCTACGCTCCAGCTCGGAGACCGACTGGCGTTGTCCCGACCGGGCGATGGAGTGGCGAAGGAGTTCCTGGTCGCTGGTGACTACGGTGATGGCCTCCCGGCCACGGGAAGCGGCGACGTAGAACAGTTCCCGGCTCATGGAATCGGCCGAGATGATGACGGCATCCACGGTCTTGCCTGGCTGTTGTGAACGGTGACGGCATAGCCATAGGTGAGTTGCCGGTAGTTTGCAGGCAGCACGCGGCCGTCTTCCAAACGGATGCGGCCCTGGTCATCAATGCCATCGACGGTCACCAATTCTCCGTTGGTGGCGCGGAATCCGGTTTCCCGGCGGTTGGCCGTCAGCAGGAGCCTGTCTTGCGGGGCGAGATCAATGGTCTGACATTCGTAAACATCGAAAGCCCGGGCTTGTTTGGCGGTGAAGGCGCGTTCCTCGTCCTGGGCGTTGCGGGCGACGATCTCGTGGGTGCCGGTGCGGACTACTTCGAGGCTTTCGTTCTTGGCGGCTCCTTTGACGGCACGGTGAAATTCCAGGATCTGCCCGGGCTGGAAGCTGCGAAAATCCTTTCTCTGGGCGGTGGTGTAGTTAAGTGGCAGGTGGCGTTGGAAGGGCGTACTTTGTCCCAGTTCGCCAGAGGACTTGCGTGTATTGCGGATGACGGAGGTGGCACGGTCGATTTCCTCATGCGTAGGCGCGACAATCAGGACTTCGGAGGGCAGGCCTTGGGAGTTGGCCCGCAGCCGGGCCTGGCTGTATGCCTGTTCGACGGCGTGGGCGCGTTCTGCCAGAGGGACCTGGCGCACGGCGCCGATCGCTTCGAGCTTCTGGAATCCGCCGGCGGGAGTTCGGCGGAGCTCCTCGATGGCCTGGCGATAGTTGAGATTGGTCTGGCGCTGAACCTGGGTGAGGGAGGTGCTCTTGAGCTGCGATTCCTTTTCGAGGATGCGCAAGGCGTCGGCAGCCTCGACGCTTTGAATCTGGCGGGTAACGGCGCCCGGCCTGGTGAAAGAGCGGACCAGGGTTTTGAGCGGCTGCACCGGCTTTTGCGTCGGGTGGAGTTTGTTACCGGAATAGGGGAAGTCGAGCACATCCGGCACGGGAGAGGCGGGCAGGGACGGGCGGCCTTTCGCCAGTAGGTAGGCCCATTCGTGCTCATGGCGGAGAAACCGGGTCCGCGACCCATGGTCGTTCTCGGAAACTCGATCTGAGGACTGCTCGGGCGCAGGACGGTTTGCCGATCCACCACACGTACACCGAGAGGTACCGAGGAAAGCTGTGATCCGCACGCAGTGGAGGAGCCGATGTTGTCAGTCTACGTCTCCGCGATCGGCGGGGCGGCGTCGGAGAGACAGCCGTCGATGGATCGGCAATTAAGTAACTTGGTGCTGTGGCTCTACTCGCCTCGGTTCAGGCGGCGCGACGTTCGTATCGATGATGCGGCCCACCCACTTCCGGTGTCGCTACGATCCGTCCGGCGAAAGGCTTGGAACCCCTGCGGTTTCATGCTCGTGATCGTGACGACGCCTTCGGCTTCTTGAAACTGGCAAGCGTAGTGGTTGCTTCGACTGGCAACCATGGTCCTATCAGAGACTCGTGGCCTATGGCTTTTTGAGGTTCGATCTAAAATAGCGTGAAGTCTTTTGTAAGTTCTGTTGAGGCGGTGATCTCGGCGACCGCCGCTCCGCAGCCACGGTCATTGTCTGGCATTGAGGGTCTCCTCCATGCCGTTGAAAATCCGTACCGCCTGGTCGGGATGGAAGCAGTTGCTAAGGTCTTCTTGTCGTCCTGTGTTTTCACAGCCCGGGTCGTTACGAATAGCTTCTTTGCCATGCCCAAAGCGTAGCATGGCGTTTGGCCTTAAGAATGGTGATTAAGACTGAACAGAGGCGGTTTAGAACGGGGATTCCCTGATGAGCAATATTGCTTAGACATGCAGGCGTATCGGCTGTAAACTCGCGGCTACAAATGCGAGAAGTGTATAAGGACTGGGTGATCGAATCGATTGGCCGGGACTTGCTTGGCGGTATTGTGTGGGTGCCCGTCAAGTCGTGACCTTGGTGGTGCGCCTGGCAACGGAAAATCGGGATTGGGGCTATCGGCGGATACTTGGGGCGTTGTCCAACCTGGGGCACACCATCGGTCGCGGCACCGTCGCGAATATCCTGAAGCAGCACGGGATCGAACCGGCGCCGGAGCGGAGCCGGAAGACCACCTGGAGAGAATTCCTGCGGCGGCATTGGGACGTGCTGGTCGCGGCAGATTTCTTCACCGTCGAGGTGTGGACATGATCGGGGCTAACGCGGTTTATGGTGCTTATTCTGATCGACCTTTCGACGCGACGCGTGGAGATCGCAGGCATCGGTACTAAGGCTGATGGAATCTGGATGGATCAGGTCGCCCGAAACCTCTGCGACGAAGGCGACGGCTTCTTGACGGGAACAAGATATCTCATTCACGACCGCGACCCGCTGTTCACGGCAGGGTTTCTCGCCACGCTCGCCGCCAGTGGAGTGAAGTCGGTGAAACTACCGCCGCGATCGCCGAATTTGAACGCTTACGCTTCACACTGCACCTCCTGGGTAGCGGTTGATGCGATCTCGTTGGCAGGGCACCGCTCGGACAATTTGATGCCCTGGGCTTTGCACGGCAGCTTATCTCCGGGATGCTCGTAGAGACGCTCATTCTTGTCGGTGTAGGCATGTCCGCCACAAATTGGCTATGTCGTTGCTGCCGCCGAGTTCCAGCGGAATGAAGTGATCCACTTCGTACGTCCCAGTCGGGTGGTCGGTGATACCGTAGGCCGCGTAGAGTTGATTCTTCATGGCGGTGGTGACCGCCCTGCGCCCTTTCGTACTGGTATTGCAGACAACGTCCACAGAAATACCCATGACTGCCCCGGCGTACATTCCGGGTCTGGATTGGCCGCATCCGGTTTGCAGCCGGAACTCTTCGTGAGTTCAGCAGACAAAAACTCCCCGGCATTGCCGTGGTGACCAGCACGAGGTGTGCGCTTGGCGGTAGGGCTCGGCACACGCTTTGCTGCGTCAGGCCCGTTGATCCATCAGGGGAACGAAACGGCACGACCAGAAGGATGTTCCGTGTAGGGCCGGACCCACTCTCCGGGTGATCGACAATCCCGCCAGGCAAGGCGCCCATCGCCTATTGGTGTTGCAAGCGGAGTTCCCAGGTTATGCGCGAACAGTCATCGCGTCCGGATCCCAATGGCACATTCGCTTCTCGAAGTAGCTCGTATTGGCCAGCAATGCTGGGCCGGCTGCCCGGAAGCCGAATACGGCATCTTCCACCGGCTTCTTACGGTTGCGCACCGCCTCGTAGAAAACACGGTGGTGCTCCTGGTGGGCGTCATACCCAGTCGGTGGGGCGAACCTCTCCGTTCGATCTTCGTGGGACTGGCTCGCCGCCGGATACTTCTGCCGATATTGCCGCAGAAACTCCTCCTGGACGGCTTTCGGGAAAGTGCCGATGCTGTACCCCGGCTCGCGCGCGGGTGGCGCCTTCTCCAGGGACAGGGCACTCATGCTGGTTGTGATTACTCCGTCCGTCCCCATAAACCGGAATCCGAAGCGTTCCTCCGGAACACCGCTCTTCAGGTTCACCCGCAATGACATGGTGAACTCCACATGGCTGGCCTGCTTGCCGTAATCCAGCATCGCTAACATGACATCCGGGACATCCCGGCCGTCCTCCCAATACCGCAGTCCGCCGGTAGCGAGGATGCGTTCCGGCCCCGTCGATCCGGTCACATGATGAAGTCCGCTCAGCAGGTGCACGAACAAATCACCGGCGACGCCCGTGCCATAATCCTGGTAGTTTCGCCACCGGAAAAGCCGGATGGCCTCGAACGGACGCTTAGGCGCCTTCCCCAGAAAGCGGTCCCAATCCACGGTCGCGGACGATGCATCCGGCGGGATCGAATACTGCCAAGCCCCCAACGCAGTGTTTCGGTCGAGCCAAGCTTCGACCATGGTCAGGCGGCCGATGGCTCCCGATTGCACAAGCTCTCTGGCTTTCTGGTAGACAGCGGATGTGACATACTGGCTGCCTACCTGGAAGATGCGGCCCGTTCGTTCCTGCGCCGCGATCACCGCTTTGCCGTCTCCGATCGACTGCACCATCGGCTTCTCGCAGTAGACATCCTTACCCGCTTCCATCGCGGCGATCGAAAGCGTTGCGTGCCAGTGGTCCGGTGTGGCGATGATCACTGCGTCGACGTCTCGGCGGGCGAGCACCTCACGATAGTCGCGTGTCGTGAAGACCCGACCCCCATGCACCTCACGGGCACGGGTCAGACGCCCGTCATAAATATCGCAGACAGCCGCGAGTTCTACACCCGGAACGGACAGCGCATACTTCGTGTCGCCCATTCCCATGCCACCGAATCCGATCGTGGCTATACGGATGCGGTCGCTTGGCGAAACGCTCTGGTCGGCGCCAACAAGTCTGGATGCCGTCAGGACGACTGGGGCGGTCTGGAGAAAGTGCCTTCTGGTGGACATAGCAGCTCCATTCTATCGCCGCGCTCATAGCCGGCGAGACCTGAGCCGTCTCGCTGGCATCAACGGAAGGCAGTTTTGTCATCTTCCAGGTGACGAGGGGGTCGATGGGCGTCACCCCGAAGCGCGAACCGGCTCACGATACTAAACCAGCACCCCACTTGATTCATCCATGAACGACGTGGGTGTGAATGGGAGATGCATGTTGGGAGGTAAAGCTTGAGCCACCGAGCCTGCTTTGGTTCATGGGTGTCGGATTTGCTGAGAATGCCGCGCAGGCCTACAACGAGAAAAATAAGTATTATTGTAGTTGAAGGTGCCCAGCGGTGAAGTCAAGAGCTTGGAAGCAGAACTGACCGTCCGGCGTTGAATGGGCCCTATCCGAAGGTGAGGCGGCACCGGACGGGCTTGTCCTCCCGGCTTGGCACCCAAATCCGTTCGCCTCGCCGTTCTGAATCGCGATGGCTTATTTAGCGAAAGTCACGAGTCCGGGTTGGCTTTAGACTGGCGAATCAAGTTGCGGGAATCACACCGGATCTGAACGACACAAATTGGCGATGAGCGATACCAATCTCCGCCCATTACCCGAGTTCTGCCGTCCTATATGTCGCGCATTAGTCTGGCCTAACGAAGGGAGTATCCGAGGGCTGTCATGCTCCCGCGAGATCGCCGGAAACGGTCTGGGAGTTGCGCGGTAGACGAGTCGGGTTGTCATCCGCTGAGTCATCGGCGGGCTCGAGCTCGGGTTGCAGGGCAATGCCCCCGGATCTGCCCTTTGGGGCGAGAGGGCCCAGAGCGCGCACGTACACTGCCAGTGCGTCGTCGTCGCCCAAGTCCTCATCATTCCAGGAAGCAGTCTCGGCCCGAGCCTCGATTTCTCAAACGAGTCTGTCACGCTCCGAGGCCGTCAACGAAGCATCTGCGTTGATCGCTTCCAGGAGCGCCTCTTCGATCTGGAGTAGTCGCTCAACGCGATCAAGGCTGTCGCCCATGGCCTCGAAATCGTCGGAGTGCCCCATGCCCATATAGTTTACAGCCAGGGCGGGCCAAACCGCCACAAGGCTTTGTCGAATCACTTTGCTACGAGCGGCTCATGTGCCCAGCGGGCTTGGGCAGGTTGGATAAACAGCGGAATTTGGGAGGCGCGGCGAGACTCGAACTCGCATCATCCGCTTAGAAGGCGGATACCCTGTCCGTTGGATGACGCGCCCGTTTGGGGTCCCCGGCCGGATTCGAACCGGCATCGTCCGATTACCGTTCCTCGTTTAGGAAACGAGACGGATACGGGGACTTATCAGCAAAACAGGTACTTATCCCACACTCTTGCATCGCCCGCCATCAGCCTATGCTTGGCGTGAATGCCGATCTGGTGCGGCTGCTTCGAAAGCGCCATGCCGGCCTCTTGCGGTGTCCGGTTACCTTTCCGGTTGTTGCACGGAAAGCAGCAGGAGACCAGATTCTCCCAGGTGGAGGATCCGCCCCGCGATCGCGGAGTGACGTGATCCATGGTGAGCTCCCTGGCCGGCCAGCACCGAACCGCAATACTGGCAGGCGCTGCCATCGCGCAGAATGATTCCCTTTCGCGAGACCGACCGATTCTGCCGCGGCACCCGCCGGTACCGGACCAGCCGGATGACGTTGGGCACCGGAATATTGAGCTTGGAAGTCCGGATGGTGTACGCCGACAACTCTTCCACCACGGCCGCGCCCTTGCACGTTAGCGTGATGGCGCGCCGGGCCGTGCAGATGTGGATCGGCTCATAGCTCGCGTTCAGCACGAGGACCAGACGGTTGAGGCTCATAAAATTGGTGGGTCCCCCGGTAATCGAAACCAGATCTTCCGACTTAAAAGGACGGAGCTTTTCCGCATAAGCTAGAGACCCAAACTTGGTACCAGGGTAGAGAATCGGACTCTACTGATCTCGAATGTAAATCGAGCACCGTCACCAGACGATAACCCTGGCATGGTGGCCGCGCTGGGAGTCGAACCCAGCCTGCGCTCTGATCTAGAGCTATGGAGCTTATAAGGCTCCCCATGCACCGTACATTTCGCGGCCCGAACTGGCTGGCAGGAGAGGATTCGAACCTCCATCTTGCTGGTTAACAGCCAGCCGCACGACCATTGTGCTACCTGCCAATAAAAACTTGGTGGGTCCGCAGAGAATCGAACTCTGCTGTCGCGGTTAAGAGCCGCGTACTTCGCCGTCAAAGTTTCGGACCCGAACTGTTGGTAGGGCCAGTCAGATTCGAACTGACGATCTCCTCCTTGAAAGGGAGGCGGCTTAATCCATCTTGCCTATGACCGCGTGAAACATTGGTAAGGTGCATGGGTAACGATCCCATCTGACCGCCTTGAGAGGGCGGCTTCTGACCCTGTCGAATTGCACCTCATAACTTTGGCGCGACGGACGAGAATCGAACTCGCATAAACTCCGTAGACAGCGGAGTGCCTTGCCAATCGGCCTCCATCGCGCATTCTTAAAACTTGGTCGGCCCGCTCGGAATCGAACCGAGGTTTGCACCTTCGGAGAGTGCCGCCCTATCCGTTTGGACTACAGGCCGAAATGGTACCCGTGACAGGACTCGAACCTGCATTCGCTTTCGCTCCACGTTCGTAGCGTGGTGCCAATCCAATTTGACTACACGGGCATAAACTTGGCTGGCCGTCGAGGCTACGATCCCCGAACCTCCTGAGTCAGAGTCAGGCGCTCTGCCAATTGAGCTAACGGCCAGTGGCGGGGAGTGAACGAATCGAACGTCCGCAGCGGACTTCAAAGGCCCGCGGCCTGCCATTAACCGAACTCCCCAAATGGTTGGACCGGCGAGAATCGAACTCGCGTAGAAAGATTCACAGTCTTTCGATCTACCACTGATCTACGGCCCACATAAAAACTTGGTGCCTGGTGCCAGTAACGATCTGGCCTCCGGAGCTTTTCAGACTCCTGCTAATCCATCTCAGCTACCCAGGCGTTGGTGGAGGACCGGGGAATTGAACCCCGACTTCTTGGTTGCAGGCCAAGTGTGCTCCCGTTATCACTAGCCCCCCAAAACTGGTTGCGGACCAGGGAATCGAACCCTGCTAAAGGAGCTTATGAGACTCCCGTGATGCACCAGCTCAACTTGCCCGCAATAAAACAAACTTGGTACCGGCAGATGGAATCGAACCACCTCATGCCGCCTTATCGGGACGGTGCTCACCCGGAGAGCCTTGCCGGCATAACAAAAACAATGGAGCCAGGCGGGAGACTAGAACTCCCCTGTCAGCCTTACCAAAGCTGCGGATCGCCATCTATCCTTGCCCGGCGTGGATCTGGCGATGGGAGTCGAACCCACTCAGCGGCGTTACGAGTGCCGTATGCTGCCGTCAACATCTCACCAGAACAAAACAAAATGGAGCCGCCGGGAACACTTGAAGTTCCACGATCCGCATTACAGGTGCGGTGCTCTGCCTCTTAAGCTACAGCGGCGAAACTGCCCGGTGTCTTACCGTTAGACCACACCAGGCCGAAGCCCAGCGGCTGGGAGTCGAACCAGCATCTCCGGCAGCTTGGAGCGGATTATCGGACTCGAACCGATGTGAGCAGACTGGCAGTCTGCCGTACTAGCCACTGTACGAAACCCGCAAAACTGTTGGAGCGGATGGCCGGTAACGATCCAGCGTCTTCAGTTTGGTAAACTGAGGCCCTGCCATTGGACGACATCCGCTTGTAACTCATTCACTTGTCAAAGAACTTAGTCGAAATGGTCGGAGTGGGGTGAGTCGAACACCCGTAGCTGGTTCCCAAAACCAGGGCCTCAGCCGCTAGGCTACACTCCGATATTCGTTTACTAAAAGCAAAAGGCCCCGATCCGTCTGGACCAGGGCCTTCTTGAAAAGCGAATTGTTTCCAAGTTGGCTCTAGCCCGGGCGCGCGTCTGTATTGACGGTCCTCTGGGCCATAATTGGTGCCGTGCCGAAATGGAAACTCTGTATCACGCAGATCCAGTATGCAGTCACTCGACTAACTATGTCAACACTTGTTTTTATGACTCTCGATTAAGTTCTCTTAGTAGTTGCTGCCAGAAGATGTGGAAGTCTCTGTGCAGCAAGAAGTTTGGCGGAGGGTGGGTGATTCGAACAGCTGTGCCCTTTCGGTGCGGCGGTTTTCGGGACCGCTGGGCTACCAATTGCCCTTACCCTCCGCATGGAGCGCCGGCCCGGACTTGAACCGGGTAAGACGGGGTTTGCAATCCCGCGCCTCGACCGCTTCGGCATCCGGCGCAAACTGTTTGGCAGCGGACCAGAGATTCGAACTCTGCAATACCGGGTTTGGAGTCCGGTGCTCTCCCAATCGAGCCTGTCCCCCGTGGTGCGCGCCGCCGGATTCCAACCGGCAACTCTTCGTTCTTAAAACGAAAGCCTCTGAACCAGCGGTGGTGTGACCCACGACAGGTTAGCAACCTGCCGAATTGCGCGAGTGGGCGCGAAACTATACCGGGGCCGGCGAAGGTGCTCAAGCACCGGAAAGGCCCCTTCAAGTCGAAGGGCTACGCCTCAGACTGGCGAACATTCCAGGCTTGGTGTGAGCGCGTGGGCGTTTCGAGCCTTCCGGTATGCTCTGAAACCGTGGCGATGTACATCGCGGATTTGGCGGAGGGCCACAAACCGGCAACCGTATCCCGTCACATGGCGGCGATTGCGGCAGGACACAAGGCGCGCGGTTTGGAAACCCCGCAAGCATGCGCCACGGCGCTGTGGCTTCCGTGTGGCAGGGCATCCGGCGAAACGCATGGCGTGGCCCAGAACGCGAAAGCGCCGGTATTGATAAATGAACTCCGGTCCATGGTGCGCCACTTGTGGCCGGGACTGATCGGAATTCGAGACCGGGCGCTACTTTTGATCGGGTGATGCGTCATGGCTCATTCATGTTACACCCGGCAAGCGACATCTCCCTCGCGTGATGGGCTTGCCCGCCTGCATTCCGGCAGCCGTGCGGCCGGGCGTGACCCATCAGCAGGCGCCGCAGCTTTGGCGCTGCGAATGTCATTTGCCCGCCGAATAGCTCAAATCGGTTCGCCTCCGGACGATCCTAGTATTCGAGGAGCTCACGAGCGCCATGGACCTGGCAGCGATGGCGCGAACCTGTTCATCGCTCAGCGCTCTGCTCAGCACGGCCCCTCCGTCGATTTCCGCGAGGTTCTTGAGCATTCGCGTGGTCACGACCTCACCGGCGTCGGCTCCGAAGATCGGCTGCGAGACCTGGAAGCGTGCCACACCGGCTTTTTCCAAAGCAGGACGATAGTCGTTCTTAAGCCAGTTCAGGTAGTCGCCCATCTTGCCCGGCGCGACAAGCGTTCTCGTCTCCACCCAGTAGATCCCGATCGGCACGTCCGCATTATCGATTTCGAGTTCAGTCTGTGGGGTCGCGTACTGGCGGCTCTGAGCGGTGTAGCAGCGGGCGATCTTGCGGGCAAGACGGTCCCATCCTCCTTCACCCAGTAAATTTGTGACACCGAAAGGGGTGACACCGGAAGGGCCGTCGAGGTCTGCAAACTTGATTACTGGTACCACGGTTGTATATTCGGTCGTGTCGCCGGCAAAGGTCTCGAGAGTAAGAAACCATAGAGTACCGGCTTTCTTGTTAGCGGCGATTAACTCCTTGAGATACCGCTCGAATTCCTGCCTCCTCTCGGGCTTTACTTTCGTGGTTGTGGAACCAGTCCATCTGGGCAAAGCATCGCTTTGTGCGAAGCAGGCAGTGAACAAATTGGCAGAGAAGCTGGCCACCAGAATTGTAGCGGATAAGAATCCGCGCTTACCCAACACAAGCCGGAGTTTCCTCACACGATCCTCGCTGGATGAAAACGGGTCTTTCTCCGCCACAGGCTAAGCGTTGGGCTTTTGCATGTGGCGCAGGATGACCCGTTTCATTGTGTTCCGTTGTTTTACGGCACTACGGGAGAGGTCCAACATTATTCCAAGAGCAGCCGGCCGCCGGGCACTTTGCCAGCACGTTAGGACAATTGGTGCCTGTGCAGGTAAGAATCGCAGGATTGATCACTTTCAGTCCATCCGGTGTCATTTCCAACTTCATTACTTGCTTCAAATCGGCGCCCAATAACGCCGTGCCCTGGGAAATCTGGTTAGTCAACGAGGTGAAGAGCGCCACGAGGTGATCGTCAAGAGCCCCGAACTCTGTTGTGACGTGATTATCAACGTTCGTCAGATGTGTGTCGAGCGCCGAGAATTCGCCCGTGATCTGAGTATTCACATTGGTCAACTGAGTACTCAGGTTGCTTATGCGTGTGTCAATCTCGGTGTTAGCGGCTTTTAAGGCATTGTAGATCGTGACCGTATTGTGGAAGCCCGCGTCGATTTCGGCTGCATTGACAAGACCGTCCTGTTCCAGGCAATCTGAATATAGGCCCGCGGATACGGCATTGACCGCTGCACCCACTGCCACGACACCCCAACAAACGTTCGATGCAATCGGAGGCAGAGCACCGCACACCGCACTTCCGACAGCAACAGCACCTGTGAAAGCGACTGTGACTTGTTGCAGGTTGGTTTCGACCTTTAGACCGCACGCCTGCCGGCTCACCGAGGAATAATCGGTCGGTGAGAATGCGCCAAATGTAATGAGCGGGTTAATGAAAGTCTGCCAATCCGTGTTGGTGGAGTCCGGGAATGCCGGCGTGCAAGCCGCTCCATCCGAGGTGTCGATAATCGTGTTTGCGGTGCAAGAAGGAAACGCGGCTTGTGGATTGAGCGAGCCTGGACTCATATTCGGCCGTGACGGGAGGCGCCCGGTTGCTGCTTCGAAATCGTGCTGCTTCAGTCCCGCGACTGCGATTTGCAGCTGGCGTGGATTTGGAATAGTCGAATACAGTTGCTGGATGGCCTCACTGGATAAGCCTTCAAAACGGTTGCGAAGCCTCGTGCCCTTGTGTGCGTCGAGGTAGGATCCGACGTCCAGGAGGACTTGCCTGAAGTCCGATGCGCTGATATCGTTTTCAGGTTGAGCGCTTTGCGCCTGAACATGCCAAGGCGCTATGGCGAGCGCAGTGGCGAACACTACGAACAATGGTCGGTTCATGAAATTGTCTCCTTAACTATTGGTTCAGTTGGCTGATTTCGGTTGTCGGCTCCGGTGATACAGCGAGCCATTTGCACCGGCGTGTATGTCGAATGTCAGTGCCGGTCCGTTCAAACCGTCGCCTGATGGCGATGGCTATAGTCCTGCATAGATTCAGTTTCCGGCTGGAGGGTGGCCTTGCTTGATGGCTTCGAGCAGTCGGGCCAAATCCAGGAGGTTGTCCTTGAGCGCGTAACCCGAAGCGCCAGCACTCATCGCCGCGTCGCGTAGTGCGTCGTCGTCATAGTCGGTCACAATTACGATTTTGGCCTCCGGATCGGCCGCTCTGATCTGTTTTGTGGCTTGGATGCCATCCACTTCGCTCATGCGGATATCCATCAACACAACGTCCGGCTTTTCCGCCTGGTAAGCGGAGAACGCGTCCCCGCCATCCGTGCATTCGCAAATTTCGTTGCCAAAGGGCAGCACGATACTCCTAATCAAGCGCCGTACGGCGGCGTTGTCGTCCACAATCAGGAATTTCAAAGAGGACCTCAGCTTAGCCGCTTAGGAAACTCTACCTCTAAACGCGCGAGTGGGGAATCGAGGCTGCTACGGATTTAGTCTAAGTAGCACCACAGATTTCTTCTGCGTGGTGCTACGTAGGAAAATCCAACAGCGAAGTACGTGTGTTAGCCGAGTAGCTCGGACCTATGTTCCAGCGCAAACCGGAGCAGAGAGTTAGCGCCGCTCAGTTGAAGCTTGTGGCAGATGCTGGCGCGATGGGTTTCTACCGTGCGCTGATGAATGTGAAGTTCGGCGGCGATCACGTTGGTCGGCTTGCCTACGGCGATCATGCTCAGAATGCGCCGTTCGGAGGGAGTCAAATCACCGAGGCCCGGCGTGGTTGCCTCCAAGGCTTGCGCACGCGTCCGGCGCTGGAGCAGAGCGGATGTCATGGAGGGGCTGACAAAAGGACGCCCCGCAGCCACCGATCTTACTCCGCTAACAATCTCAACCAGTGCGCTATCCTTGACGATGTAGCCGCTGCCTCCCAGCTCTATGGCTCTGTGCAGCAGGTCCACTTCACTATGGATCGTCAAGAATATGATCTCCACGCGCAGGTTGCTCTTTCGAATCCGCTCGGCCACTGCGAAGCCGTCCAGCCTCGGCATGTCAAGATCGAGAACGGCGACTTGAGGCTGCAGTTTCTGTATCAGTGCGAGACTGGTCTCGCCATCGCCGGCTTCGGCCACCACTCTGAGGTCGGGTTCTTCTTCAATGACCTGGCGCAACCCCTTGCGCACGATTGGGTGATCGTCTGCGATGACGATGCGGATTTCATGGCTCATGGTTCAGCCCCGTGAATCAATTTCGATAGTTACGGTCGTGCCCTGTCCGGGCGCCGAGTGAATCGCCGCTTTCCCGCCGAGCAATTGTGCGCGCTCCGAGATGCCGGTAAGGCCGAAGCCTCCCAGTGAACCCGCCTGATCGGAGTCTTGCGCAAACCCCCTTCCGTCGTCTCGCACGGTTAGCGTGAGCCGCTCTTTGGTGCGCCGGATGCGAATAGAGGCTTGCGCTGCCTGGGAGTGCTTGAGGATATTATTCACGCACTCCTGGACGATGCGGTAGAAGTTGATTTCAACCTGTTTGGGAAACGCTCCGTCGACGTTATCGATCGCGGCGGAGAAGTTAGTCAAGGAAGCTGCCGAAGCCGTCTCGATCATTGCTCGCAGCGCTGTAGTCAAGCCGAGCCGGTCCAGTCGATACGGCCTGAGATTGTATGAAATCTCCTTCACTTCGTGGACGGCCCCGGACACCTCCGCCGAGATCTCCTCGACCTGTTCGCGCTGAGCTCCGTTCAACCCGGAAGCGCCAGGGCGAGTTTGCAGAAGGAGCAGCGCCAGGTTCTTGATGATCACGAGCCGCTGGCCCAGGCTGTCGTGCAATTCTGCGGCTATGCGCTTGCGCTCGTTTTCCTGGGAGGCGATCAATTGGCGCGAAAAGGACTGCTGCGCGGCTCGCGCCCGCTCCAACTGGCTGAGGCGATAGCGCCAGCCGAGCCACAGGGAGGTGGCCGCCATCGCCGAGAAAAGAGATGCAAACCACCAGGTTCGGTAAAACCGCGGGAGTACAACGAAGGCAAGATTAGTCTCCGCGTCACTCCATAACCCGTCACTTTGTGCAGCCGTGACTTTGAACGTATAGCTACCCGGCGGCAAGTGCGGATAGTAAGCTGTGCGCCGTGTACCGGCGTCCACCCAATCGCGATCCACGCCTTGCATTTTGTACTTGAATCGGATGCGCTCGGAGTTGGTTAAGCTCAAAGCCGTGTACTGGATCTCGAAGTTCTCAGGTCCCGGTTTGACCCGTACCGGATAATCGATCGGAACGGGCGCGCGATCGATTAGGCACGATTCGATGACCGCCAGCGGAGGGTTTGTGTTGGTGGCCAGTTTTTCCGGGTCGATCACGGCCACGCCATCCTGCGTGGGGAACCATAGCCTGCCATCCAATGTCTTCGAGCCAGCCGGCGCCAAGCCTCCATTGCATTCGATGTTACGCATGCCGTCGCGTTTTCCATAAGGGATGGAAGTGACGGTCCTTATCTTGCCTGCTGCAAAATCGTTCAGTTGTTTCTTGTTGACGCGATATATCCCCTGATTGCAGCTCATCCAGAGGTTGCCGCGGGAATCTTCGAATATCTGGAATACACCATTGTTGAAGAGCCCTTCCCGAACCGTATACCTTGTAAACTTGCCATTTTCAAAGCGGCTGAGACCGCCGTCATATGTTCCGATCCAAAGAACGCCGTCGGCATCCTCGTACAGAGCCCGAATTGTATTGCTGGCCAGGCCATTTTGTTCAGTCCAGGCGCGCACTTGCCCGCTGCGAAGGCTCGACAATCCGCCGTATCCCCCAACCCAGAGATTGGCGTTACGACCGTTCAGGATTACCCGAACGTCGTCGGTTGCGAGGCCATCTTTTTTCGTGAGCCCTTTCCAGTGCCCTTTCTTGAGGCAGATCAGGCCATCGCCTGTCCCAAACCACATTTCACCATCAGGGCCTTGATGGATGGCTCTGATCACGAGGTCACTGGAAATGATGCCATTGCTGCTGACAGTCTCGAACCGCCCGTTTCGCATACGATGGAGGCCATGCTCTGCGGCGACCCACAAGACGCCCTCCCGATCCTCCATGATCGCGTTCACCCGGTTCGAGGCCAGGCCATCTACGGTCGTGTAGGTCGTGAATTTCCCGCCCTTGAACCGGCACAGGCCGCCAGACCAGGTTCCAATCCAAATGGTTTCGTCGCGGGCCTGGCAAATGGGGTAAACATTGCGATCCGGCAGTCCCTGCTCCTTTGAGTACACGGTGATCGTCTGGGTACGGACTCGATACAGACCTTGACCGTCTGTCGAAAGCCAGATATTGCCTTCCCGGTCTTCGAAGAGCGTGTTGAAGGCGATCCTGGCTGGTTGGATACCCGGTGGCAGGTCTAGATACCGCACAATGCCGGAGCCGGAATACCAGCCGATTTCACTATGCCAAAGGCTTCCCTGAGAATCGCGATAATCCGTGGTGAAGGCATCTTGTTGGTTCAAAGCCGGTCTTGCCTTCCGACGGCGCAATACACTCGACCAGCGGCCGTCAATGAGCTGTGCCAACTTGCCTGTTCCGCTTGCCACCCAGATGTGTTTGTTGAGATCCTCGCCTGCACTAGCCGACACGCCGCGAGGCCATCCCGCTGGAAGGGCGTAGTGCGATTGCTCGCCATGAACAAACAAATGCAATGTGGTTCCATCGATTTTCCAAAATCCAACTCTCCCGTCCGGAGTCAAAGAATCGGAGTACCTGCATTCTTCCCGAATCTGGGGAACAAATCGCCGGTCGGCCGGGTGCCATTCGGTCAGGTAGCCGTGCGCCAGCACCCAAAGGTTGCCCCGATCGTCGCCCGAAATTCCGAGGACGTTGTTGGACAGTAATCCGTCTTGTATCGTGTACGTGGTGAAGTGACCCCGGTGATATTGAGTGATGCCGCTCCCCTCCGTGCCGGCCCAGAAGTCACCATCGGCTGTGCAGAACAGTGAGCCGAACCGGTTGCCCTTAATGCCCGGGGTATTGGCTCTGTTGTACGTGGTAAACCGAACACCATCGAAGCGAACGAGACCATCAAAAGTTGCGAGCCAAAGATAGCCGTCCGGGGTTTGACAGACTGCTCGGACTATGTTTTGCGGCAACCCGTTATCAGCGGTCCACAAATCGATCGCGACCTGGGCCGAAGCAGGAAATGCCAAGCAGAAGAATAGGACAGGGGTTGAGAGAATCCGCGGAAAAGCAAAGCGCACTGTGACTCTCTCGAACACCGGTACTTGTGGCGTGCGTAGCATTAAAGCATCTTAGATTACCGCGAATTGTTAAGTGGTGCTCGTCCCCATCTGCAAAGAGCGCCATAATTAACGGTGGAATTTGCGAACTGTGTAGCGCTCGCCGCGCCTTCCGACCGGCGCGAACTGGAGCACGATCTCGCGCTCCTGGATGATTGGTGCGCCGTCCCGGACCGAGTTGGAAGCATTCGCGGGCATGCCAATTTGGTATGTGGACTAACCAAGTAGACTTGTCGCCCAGCGGAATTGTTCTAAAGCGCACATCACCCCTCCTTTCTTGCGAGGTAAATTAATTCTCTGAAGTTTTCGTTCGGATATCCCAGAAACGAAAACATCCAATGCAGGAGGGTAAATGAGGAATGCATTCATTTGGAGGGCAATGATGCTTTTTGCCGGGTTTGCTTCTCTGGCACCGGCATCACTGATTTTGGAGAGTCCTGTGGAGCAATCCGGAACCGGTCTTGGAGCCGTGAATACCCTCCTGACCCTCCAGAGTCCAGGTGGCGCGACAATCGAGACGGGTTGTGCAGCACCCTCCGGCGCAGGCTCTACAACTGCCGGCTGTGGCTTCACCGACAGTAGCGTGCAGGCTCAATTTGGCACACCGACGCTAGCCGACGCGGGCATTGACAGTGCAGCCGACTTGCGCGTAGTCTTCAACGCTTCTGAACCAGGGAGCGATCTGGACATCCAGCTTAATCAACTCGTATTGACCCTATACGACGCGGTCGGAACCGCCATCGACACTCACAGCCTGGCCGCACCTGTCCTATTTCCAACGGTGGCGAACGGAATGGGCCACTCCGGCTTTCTTTTTAGACTCGACGACGCTCAGGCGACATCAGCCCAGACAATTATCAACGCGAATGGCGGGTTGAGTGCCGTGAGGATGGGACTTGGCGCATCGGTTGGAGTCGCGGCAGGTGGCACCGGCTCAGCAACTGGAGGACCGGAAACATTTTTCGTTGAGAATGTGACTAGCATTGGTGGCGTCGCTGTGCCGGAGCCCGCATCGATCGTTTTGATCGGAGCTGGTCTGGCGGGCCTCATTGCAATCAATAAGAAGCGTCGTACGGCCTGATTAGCAACGGCTCGTTGCTTGTGTTGAGCTGCCGCATCGTTGAGGCTCCCCTGGCGGAAGAGGTTATCTGGCGCCAGCTTTCAGTCCATTGTGTCTGGTTTATGATCAAGGCGTAAAGATTTTACCCCTACGGAACCGCCGAACGCCCCTCTTCGCCCCGCTGGATTCGGTATATACTTACGAGCGCTATCGCGTTCCATGGGGGTGCGTTCGCAATGCTTCGCGATGAAGACATCCGGACAAGCGATGGATCATCGTGCCGTTTACTGTGCCCTGTCGGACGCTGCTTCGGTGCCCGGATGCGCATCCCTGCGGGTGCTGTGCGTGTGTCCACAAACCATCGACCTGAAGCCAGGTTCAGTGTGCCTGAATTGTGCCACACGTGCCGCCATCGCCAGATTTCAGGGCCAGACCACGTGGTTGGCGTTGTGCCCCACCGGACCGATGGCCAGCAGGAAGCCGGCGTGCATCGCGACCGCCGCCACCAGCGCCGACCGCCGCGTTGTACAGTGCAGCAAACCCACCTTTCATTAACAGCCGCTGTTTCGGTTCCGATCAGGTGCTTCTGGCGATTGAGATTTGAGCGGCAAACTCGATCGGCCTTTCGTCCCGGAGCCGCAAAAGCAGGTCCTGGCGCATTTCCAATATTGCAGGTTGGTCGCGCAGACCGAATGGGGCTCTGCGCGGGAATCTGACAAACACCCCATTTCATGCAACTTTCCTGAGTGCAACGAATTCGGTCTTGGTCGCGGCCATGCGTTGCGCCTTGAGCAGCAGGTAACCTAGATTCCGATAACCTCGTCCGCGTCGGATCAGCATTTTGATGTTCCTGTTGATCGCCTCCACCACACCGAACTTAACCTTGACGCGGCAATAGTTGAGGATTCCGTCGAGGTGGTCTAGTAGCATCTGGGCCAGCTTTTCAAAGGGCTCCAGGCGCTGCCAGCGCAGTTGCGCAATCCAACCCTTCAGGTACCGCAGCATGGCGCCTTCATACTGATACGTCCAGAGCCGGTCGAGACTTTCCTTGAGCAGGTAGGCCTTGAGCACTCGCCGGTTGATGGCGAACAACTCGCTCAACTGTTGCTTTTTGAACTCGGTCAGGTTCACCCATCGCGTCAGCAGCAGCCATCGTTTACCCTTCACCAGATCACGCTCCTGACGGCCCTTGCGGAAGAACTCCGCTCGCCGCACCTCATCGATAGCGCGATTGGCGTGCTGCATCACATGGAACTTGTCGTAGACGATTGCGCAGTCCGGCGCCCATTCGCGAATGCTCGACGTGAAGGCCGCCCACATGTCAATGCACGCCGCCGTTATCCGAGAACGCTGCCGGCCATTCAGGTGCCCCTGAAAATATCCATCCAGCGTTTCCTTCTTCCGGTCCGGGCCAAACCACAACGGCTCTCCCGTCTCCAGATTGCTGACGACCGTGACGAACTTCGTTTTCTTTCCTAGAAAGATCTCATCCACGCCCATCTGTCTGAGGGGAGGCACGCGTCGTTGTGCGTTCCAGCGTTCAGCTGGTTTTTGTGGGCCTTTTGTTTCTGTTCTCCATGGTGGCGACCTTCATTGCGGGCGGGAATTCAAGGGCAATCGACGCTTCGAGCCTAACGCATCCCCAAAGCAAGAACGTTGGTCTAAGGTGGATCAATATTACCTTGGGTGTGATCGCTATCGGAATGAATCTGTAGTTAAACCCACAGCCTCCACGGTTGGTGACTAGTGGACAGTCGCGGACGATTTTGCTGTAGAGCCGCGAGACTTCGCGCCAGGCCCAGCTGATCGAGCGTCCACACCTGCTGAATGCCGACCTCCGCGCAATATGCCCGAAGCTCCCGGCAAAATCGCCGAAACGAGAGCAGATCATGTACCTGGCCGTCCGGGTCTATCTCCCATGGCTTTGAGGCATCAAATCGCGGAGATGTTCGGACATTCTCGTCAAGGCATGCAAAACGACGCGCTGGGAACCCGCCGATCCCCAGCGCACTACCTGAAAACGTGCCCCACTTTTCTTTCACTCAGGCCGCCGACACCTTGTGCAGTACCTCAAGGGCCGTTCCCGAGGTCACTGCCTCCGCCTTCTCCGCAGACATCTTTTCTTTCGTACCGGCAACCTTAACGCTTTCTTTCAGCAATCCCTTCTCGGACTCAGTTGTAAGCCATTTTGCGCCGACTATGCCGACAAGGAATGCGCCAGCCAGCGCGGACATTTGCAGATGAGGCAAGTCCGTTGGCTTTGCAATATCGATTGTTGCCCCTGAACCATAGAAAGCCCACGATGCAAATGCCGCAAACGCTCCCGTAATAACCGTTGAGATTGTCCCTGGGCACCACACACCCCTAACTCGCTTCGGAAACACGATCCCATCGCCCTTGATAAAGGCGCTTACAAAGCCGCCAGCCGCTCCGGCACTGCCGATTAGCAGAGCGCAAACCCAAGGATGCATATTCGTTTCTCCTAATCTCGCCAAGCACCACATAGTAGTGCTATCCGCTATGTAAGTGTTTCAAATCGCCGGACTATTCTACTCCAATTCATCGCTTAGTTGGCATTCGATTCACCCCAGGCAAAAAGGGCCAGCGCCGCAGCGTCAGCCCGCTCCTCCTTCACCGCACGTTTATCGCCTGAATCCCGTCGGTGTCTTGATGTCCTTGCCTGCACTTGTCCCGTCCGGGTTGTAAATCGCAACGACTCCATTCTGGCGGCTGGCGGCTGAAACTCAACGAAACTAGACGCTCCACGCGCGCGAAGAATTTGCCTATGTTCTGTTCCGTTGACGCCGGCGGCCGAGTAGGTCGATTACATGCGAGCCAACGGCATTTATGGCCTTCGACCCTGGCCAACGTGCATAAGCAGTCTCTTTTTGAGCATTTTGCTCCGCCGCGAGCAAAGAGTATTCAGAGTTAAGTCCTGTTTATGGTGTGGCATAGGGGAAATAGAATTGCCGGAGGCTCCTAAAACATAAGCAAGGAGGAGACCCTCGGTGTGGGTCAGGAAGGTCAGATTCGCCTGCGTCCACGGATTCCGTTCGGATGACGCGCTACACAGATACGATCAGGGAAGAGTAGCCGACCATCGTCGAAGCGATCCGTGACGGACGCATCCGATCAAAACGCGCCCGCGCAAAGCCGGCGACGGCGAAGACGGCCGCGTTAACAGAACCACTGATTTCACCTGCCGCTCAGCAGTGTTGATTCTCCCGATCTTCCGTTCACTGCCGCTCTGGTCGATCAGAGTTCTTTCGTTGAATCACTATCCATTCTTTTCCTCTTGTGAAATGGCGGTTATCGGTCGTCAGAATTCCCCGCATGCTCCGGCCGGAGCGTGTGATTGTAGATGTAATCGCCAATGCGGGTCCCCAGCAGCGCGCCTGCGTCCTGATCGGTGCGGAAATGGATTCCTCCATAAACGCGAGCATCCGAGATGTCATCGGTGATCTCCTCGAGTCTTGAGTAATGCAGCGTCACGCCTGGGAGCGCTGGCGTCGACAGGGTAATCGAGAACGGGCCCTCGCCATAGATTTTCTCCATCACTTCTCTCGCAGCGTTGCTTAAAGTGCCATGGGCGGAAGGATAGGACGGGAAACAAGGCGTCGGGATCAGGGGCGCGAAGTTGGGGTCCGGGGTGGTCTTATCGTTGCCGTCATTGCCAGCTTCGTGAATCGCGGTTTCCGGCCGCCAGAATTTGTACTAGGTACTTGTTGTAAAAGGTCGCAACTGCCGCATCACTAATGGCCATGTTGATGAGCGCAAAGTCACGCGCGTTCTCAGATAATGATCTCGGCTTCGCGGTGGTGATCTGCCTTGCGGCGTCGTTGAAAATGAGGACTGGGATGTCATAGTCGTAGAACAGGGCTACATTCGTCCGGTCCTGCGGCCGCTTGGTGCTGTTCACCTCACCTAACTCCTTCACCTCGTCATAGGCCCGCGTATACCGGGCACTGATGAGGGCGGGAGGTGGACCCAGAAAGAACTGGCTGGCACTCCGGATACCGAAGGGCGTCACGTTCTGCCAATTGAAAAACAGTCCACCGGCAGCCGTGCAACTGGGCGTTAGTTGCCAAACCCCGGGATTAGGCGAGGTGGGTAGAAAGAATTCGAGCGGGCTCGAGCCATCGTTCGCGCGCGCGGCGATCATGGCGACAGCAGCGGCCTGGCCTGTGGCAATTCCTGCCGTTTTCGCGGGGCCGTCCGGAATCGCCGCGAGCGAACTTGCGTACGCGGCATTCAATGTGGCGAGACTGGCAGGGAAGTAATTAATAAGGACTCCATAAGCGGCAGCGATAACCGCGGCTTCAGGCGACGCATCCTGGGGCGCGGTTATCGTTCCGAGGTACGGCTTGTATTGTCGTGTGATTGCGTTGACCGCCTCGAATACGGCAAGTTGGGTAATCGCCGCAAATCGAGCCTGCGGGAAGGGGGGTTGCGAGCTGACGGTGGCCTGCATAATCGCGTCCCAGTCCTGAACGACATCGGATCTGCCGGTCAATGGGATAAACAGGAGCACCAACAGACCGTAGAAGAATTTGCACAACTGTTTCCTGCTCATTGTTCTCACCTTTGGCTGTTTGACCCTGGCGAACGTTACCTGTTCGGCCGCCAGGGCCGTCGTGATCGCCGTATTATTCCAGTCCGTGACCGGGTTCTGTGCCTCCGCTTTCCCAATCACCGCGACGCCAGTTGCGGCCGGGATACCTATAAATCGTTTTCTATTGATCATGTATTCCCTCCGGATAATGCAGACTGTTGTATCCGCCAACAACGCGAGAGTACGGCATAACCACCGCGAATGTCCTTCGCAGATTCGGAAGAAATTCGGATAAAATACTGAAATTGATATGGCGCCCCATTCAAGTCAAAGCCTGAAGTTTGGACCTTACCGGCTTGACCGGGACCAGCGCCTTCTTTTCAGAGGAAGCGAAATCATCCCCCTCGCGCCCAGGCTCTTTGACACGCTTTTCGCGCTGGTTGAGAGCGGCGGCAGGGTCGCTGAAAAAGAAGACCTGCTCAGACGGGTCTGGCAGGACGCATTTGTAGAGGAAGGCAGCCTGGCAAGGAATGTTTCCACCCTGCGCAAGATACTGGGCGAGGGTCCGCGGGACCAACAATACATCGTCACGGTCCCGAAACGCGGTTATCGTTTTGCCGCCACACTGACGAGCTCCCGACCTATGGATCAACAAGAGCCCGGAGCCGATTCGATATGGTCGGACCCTGCATCGGCCCAAACTTCAATTGGCGAAGGAAACGGCACAACACCCTTCTCCACCAGCCACCCGGCTTCGAATCGGCGGGTTCAGAAGTTTGCTCAGAACTTCGTGGGTCGTGATCTCGAGATGAAGCGGCTCGAAGCGCATCTCGAAAACATGCTCGGGGGCGGCGGCAAGCTGGTTTTTCTCACCGGCGAAGCCGGCATGGGTAAATCCTCACTCGCTGAACGGTTTATAAACTTGATTCGTCCTCGGCATCCGGAATTGCGCGTTGCGATGGGTCGCTCGGTGGATCAATACGGTCCGGCCGAATCCTATCTTCCTTTTTTGGAGGCGCTTTCCGAATTGGTGCGTGAGCACGGAAATCAGATCAGGAATCATCTGCGCAGACAAGCCCCGACCTGGTGTCTGCAATTGCCGGCCTTCACTTCGGGAGCAGAAATGGAAGCACTGCGGTCCGAGACGGCGGGGGCAACAAAGCAGCGCATGTTGCGCGAGATCGGAGATGCCCTGGGGGCGCTCTCGCTGGACGCTCCGTTGCTTCTGCTTCTCGAAGACCTGCATTGGGCGGATCGTCCCACCATCGACCTGCTGCGACACTTATGTCACCGGGTAGAGACACAGAGGGTACTGTTGCTCGCCACAGTCCGTCCTGAAGATATCCAGATCCCGCACGCTTTGAAGAACTGCATCGCGGACATGAAAGCGCGGCAGTTGTGCGACGAGATCGTGCTGGACGCGCTCACCGACCACGAAGTCTGCATTCTGCTTTGCCGCCAATTCGAGCCCAATCAGTTTCCGGACGAGTTTGCGTCTCTGATCTGGAAGAGGACGGACGGCAATCCTCTGTTTACTGTAAGCCTGCTGGATTTTCTCGCCTGTTCCGGCGATATCGTTCATGACGGTGTGAGCTGGAATATGGCGAGCCCTCCGGCTCAGATGGTGCAGAAAATCCCGGATAGCGTTCGCGCGATGATCCGCCAGAAGAGCGAGGCGCTCGAACCCGACGCCCGTCTGGCACTGCAGTACGCTAGCATCGAGGGCGAGGAGTTCCTCTCCAGCGTTGTCGCCCGACTGCTTGATACCGAACAGTTGGGCGTCGAAGAACGCCTTGTATCTCTCGCCCAGAAGCACCGGCTGATCCAAGTTCTCGGGGAAGAAGAGTTACCGGATGGCGCTCTCGTGACGCGCTTTGCCTTTGCCCACGCGCTCTACCAGAACGTCTTTTACGAAGACATCGTCGCCGCGCGACGAACACAATTACACGCTATCGCGGGCGAGCAGTTGCTGAAACATTACGGCGACCTGGCACCGCGCATTGCGGGGCAACTCGCGATGCATTTCGAGCGCGGACGCAACTGGGTGCGGGCCGTCGAGTTTCTCATGATTGCAGCCGCCAATGCGCGAAACATGTACGCCAACAGCGAGGCCGAAGAGCATTACACGCACGCCATAGAAGTGTCCGCGAGGCTGGCAGAGAGCGCCCGTGCCGAGGCTCAGTTCAGGATTTACGAAAAACGCGCAGCGGTCTACCTCGCGACGAGCCGTTTCGATTTATCGATCGCCGACGGCCGAGAGATGATCCAACGTGCGCGCACGGCAGGCTCGGCGGAACTCGAATGCGCCGCGCTGTACACGCTCGGCAATACGCTTTTTTGGGCTCACCGCTTGGATGAGATGCAATCGACGCTTGAGGACGTCCTTCGAGTGTCCGCAGGGAACGAAGCCGGTCGCCTGCGCGCTCTTGCTTTGATGGCGCAGGGGCATCTCGCGTCCGGCGATTTGTCTGCGGCCGAGGACAAGCTGCGGACGTTAATTCAATATTCTCTTTCGCTCGACAAGAAGACGCTTCTCGACAGTCTCGATGTACGTGCGCGCCTTTCGTTCTTCCGCTCAGAATACGAGGATGCGGAACAGATGTTCCGGAAACAGATCGAGCTGGCGTTCGAGCTCAGTGACGGATTCGAATTTCTGAAGGCGAACTATTTTCTCGGCCTCACGCTGGCGAATCTGGGTCGAGTGTCTGAGGCGTTTGCGGTGCTGAGCTGTGCCATGGACATCGCGAAGCGCAATGGCGAGACTTTCTGGTTATCGCGCATGCCGAACGCATTGGGTTGGATCCATCGTGAAATGCAGGAATTCGAAGGCGCGGAGGCTTTTGACCGGGAAGGCGCTGCCATTGGACATGACGCGGGCTTTGGAGAAGCCGAGGTTAATTCCGCCATCAATCTGGCGATGGATCACCTGCAGTCGAATGATCAGGCGAGTGTTTGCTCCGCGATGAAGACCGCCACGTCCCTGCTTTCACATGACGCGTGGTTTCGGTGGCGCTTCGAAATCCGGTTCCTTCATGTGCGAGCCGAGCAGAAGTTGGCCAGAACAGACGCAATCGTGTTGCTGGAGAAAGCAACTCAATACGGCGCACACAAATACATCATCATCGCGCGGACGTTGCTGTCGCGGATCGCGATGCTCTCCGCCGATTTCGACACGGCTGCTGAAGAGATAAAAGCGGCATGTGCCATGCTTAAACGCTATCCTGCGCTTCTGTGTGCCTGGCGGGCGCATGCGATGCTCGGCCGAATTGAGATGCAATGCGGCAACCCTGATGCCGGCATTACGGCATACAGACTGGCCGTTTCAAACATCCGATATATCGCCGATCATATTGATGACAAGCGTTTGCGTAATATATTCCTCAGCTCGGATGCGATTCGCGACGTACTCCGTGATGCGGGGGAACGAATATGCACTGGATAGCAGCACATATGGGTCGGCGTCTGCACCGATCCAGCAAGCGTTACGTACTCACGTCTGGTCTATTCGTTTCCCGTCAAAGTGCTGGACAAGATCCTGCCTGGAGCTGATTGCTGTCCGAAGGCCAATAGCAAGAGCGCATTATACGCTGCGGTTCTGACAGTGCCAGCAGTGGTTGATGCGGTTTAAACGGGTTCATTTGCGAAGTTCTGGGAGGAGGCGACTCAGGCCAATACAAGCCGGTTAAGAGTCAATCTGGGTTAGGCAGAAAGTCCGAACAGTTCGCCGATGAAGCGAGCTTGGCCGACCGCATCGCCTTTGGCCAGCCATCTCATTCGGATCATACTCACTGTTTCGATACCCTGCAACGTCCGCCACGCACTACCCGCCGCGCGGTAACCTGGCTCGGCTCACCGGCCCAGTAAATCGTCACATCGTCGCGAAGGTGCGCTGCAGCCTTCTCGAACAGGTCGGTTCGGCTCGACAGCAGTTGGTAGTCGGCGGTGGGAATCCGGTTCCGATTTCCCTTCGTGCTGGTCTCGTCGATGCGGACCAGCCGGTCGGCTGCCTCGTACGGCAGAGGACGCAGCAGGATCGCGTCCACAATGCTGAAGATTGCCGTATTGGCGCTCATGCCGAGCGCCAGAATGACAACGATCGCGGGCGTAAAAAATCGGTTTTTGCGGAGCCAACGGCAGGCCCAGAGGAGGTCGTGAATAATACTAATGAATTAGTATATGATGGCCGCGAATCCCAACGCCACTGCGCTGCACAATGCTGTTTGCTCGGCTCGATCGCCGCGGCGCAGCATCTCGTAAAGGCAGGAGCCGGCGTCGACGCCAAGGATGGCCCGCATCTGCGCGCCGTCTTCCAGGAGTTGGGCCTGGCCGCGTGAACATCGACAATTATTTTTCCGGGCTTCGCCCCTAAGGGTCTAACCGGCTGTGCAGCCAGCAAATGTCAGCAGCGCGCGTGATGCGGCCAAGTGGACCATCCACCGGATGACACTCATTGGAGAGGATCAATTCCGACGCGATCGTTGACTAGCGGATAGCGTTTGCCATTTCCGCGGATGCCTCGTTTGATCGTTCTTTTCTTTTCACAGTGGCGTCCGTCGCACGCAGGTCCAATTTCTGCCGCATGATCTGAATGACACTCGCCGGTGGTGTGTCCAAGGCGGCAGGGGTGAGGAAGATGGTCAACAATGGCACGTTCTTCGCGCTGGCCTTCGCACGTAGGGGTTTCACAGAAGCTATGGTGCACCTCGGCAAACACGAGGTCGTTAGAACTGAGTAGGTCCTCGACCTGCACCAAGTCGATAGCCTGCCAATCGCTCCGGACGCGCGACACAGCGAAATCGGGATTACCCATCAGAGACTTGATGAGGGAAGCTGGAAGGAAGTAGAAGGTCAAGCCATCTTCTTCTATTCCCTTTCTCAGCGGGCGACTGGTGCAGAGGATGGCCCGCGCTTTGAGCATGCCGGGATACAAGAGTTCGATGGCTTTCTGCAGTGGACCCAGTCCCAGGGCGGTACAGTCCGCCACTTCGTTGACAACGGCACTCGCTTGATTCCAAGCCCCATAACCTCGGACGACGGCAAGGTACTTGGCAACTTGACGGTCGGTTATTTCATATACGTCACCAATCTCGGGAAGACGTATCCTGCGCGGTTGGTGGCGCCGTTTGGCGCGGGCGGAACGGAGACCATGCTTTTCGGGACTCTCCTTCGAGAAGACCAAGATCTGAACGCAATGTTCACAGCGACTCTGCAGGGTTCGACGAGCCGCTTCGTTATGTGCACGTTCCTGGTGCCGACACAAATCCCTTACCCTTTCCTCAGGTATTCTGCGAAGGACCTCGATCCGAAGATCATCGTCAACCAAGAAATCACCATACTGCCAGCGGAGTAGGCCAGCGGGATGCTGTGGCTGTTGGGCCTCTTGATAATTGCTATCACCTTGTTTGTTGCCCCGCGGCCAGGTGAAGTTGCGGCACTGTCAAGAGGGTGCAACGACGCCTACCCGTGGACTGATCGGGCCGATGCCGTCTCAGGAACTGCCTACGATCAGCCGCACCCCTCTATCCCTAATCACATCAGCAGCGGCAACAAACAGTACCAACACCAGCGCTACTAAGGTTGGTCACACTATGGCCAGAAACGCATCGCGATTGAAATTGGGCTACATCCGCTCGTCTCTGCCGAAGCTCAGCGGATTCGTCGGCTCCTCGAATTTCCGCCGGACTACGCGGTCCTCGATCCCTGTGCTGGAACCGGCGCGGCGCTGCGGCAGATCACTGGCGAGACGCCGGCCCGTCGTTACGGAATCGAGATCGACAGCTATCGGGCGGCGGAGGCACGCCGTTTACTTGACGAAGTCATTCAAGGGAGCGTTTTCGATACCCATTGCCCGGTCGAGGCGTACTCCCTGCTGTACCTGAATCCGCCCTATGACGATGAGATCGCCGAGGGGCGCAACCAGAGGATGGAGCGGGTGTTTCTGGAGCACTGCTTTCACTGGCTGCGGCCAGGCGGCGTTCTAGTGTTGATAATCCCGGGCAACCGCATCGCCAGTTGTTCAGACATTTTGGCACACCACTTCCGCGATCTTGGAATCTACAGGCTCACGGATCCGGAGGCGGCTCGGTATTCCCAAATTGCCGTCTTCGGAATCCGCCGAACCCGACGCGAAAGGGAGCGACTGAATGACCGTGACGTATCCGCGGCTCGAGAGCTCCTCTTCAACATTGGGCGAAACTACGGGCGCCTATCGCCGTTGGCGAATGAGCCGGACCGCGTTTACTCGGTTCCGCCGAGTGCACCCAATGTCCGCCTCATATATCGGGGGCTGCCGATGGACTTTCTCGAAGACTTGCTTCCGTCCTCGCGCGCCTACCGTCAAGCCGGACGGATTCTTTTTGCACCAGAAGTCCATGTTCACGGGCGACCTTTGACGCCGTTGCACGCCGGGCACGTTGGCACGATTAGGGACATTGCAGATTTCTCTTGCAAACCTCTCAGGAAAGCGGCTACTTTCTAGGTGGCGACATTCCATAGTGAAAATGTTTTATCGGATGCACTCGCTGCCCCCGCTCTTTGCTCCTGGTCGTGAGCGCGGCGCCCCTCGGCGTCATCGTCAAAGTAGCGACGACACAGTTTCGCAGTCACTGATGACACCACTAGCTTTTTGGTCCTGATCCCAAAGCTGCCTTTGTTTTGCGCCTCGAACTGATTCATGAACTAGCTCCCTGACCAGTCCAGCGCCGTCACTGCAAACTCGTTATGGAAGAAATGGATTTGATTGAGGCAGCTCGTGCCGATCGTTCCCAGGATGTGACAGTCCAACATGGGCACAACAGGTGACAACAGCGATCTCCGATGGCAAAGTACCTGAGTGGCTGCGCGCCCGGTGGGAGCGGACGAAGAGCGAAACTGCGGCCCGCGTGCAGTCCGCCGTAGAGCAGTTGCGGGAACGTGGTCGCGGCGTGACATTCGAAAGCATTCGGGAGACCATACGCTCGATGCATGGCGTTTCGATTTCAGCGAACACGATCAAGCGGAACGAACTTGCCTATCAGATCTATTCGGCTCATCGGCAGAGGCCAAAAGTGGCGTCCCTGCCGCAACCGGTGCTCCGAGCGCTGGTCGCCGACGCCTCAGACAAAGATCGTCGCGGTTTGCAGTCCAAGATCTCACGCCTTCGGCGCGAACCAAAAGATTCCCTGGTCGCCAAGCTGGTTTGCCTGGAACGCGCCGTCACAAAGCAGAGCGACATCGAGAATCGATTGCGCGAAGAGATTCTTCGTCTGAGTGCGCGGCGATGAATGAGCCGCCTCCAAGACTGAAGCACCCGACCGGTTGGTTCGCTGCCGGCCGTGAGGTCGCGCGGGCAATGGCCTTGCTGTCGGATGGCGCATTCAAGCTGTACGTTCACCTCTGCCTCAATGCGAATCGCAGAACGGGAAGACTGAGCGCTGGGCACGGCGGCTTGGCAAAAGCGTGTCGTAAGAGCCGGCGATCAGTTATGACGTATCTTGAGGAACTCAGGCGCAATGGCGTATGCAGCATTCAGGCGGCGGTGAACCAGCATCTTGGTGGTGAGATTGAGATCCGCGATGCGTTCTGGCCGTATGAAAAGCCACGGTCAGCGGCGAAGACCGATATGTAGAACGGCAACTTACAGTCTATCAATCAGATCAGAATTTGCGTGAAACACAGTCAGCCACTGCGAAAAGAAGTGGCCATCGTGAGATCATGGGGTAGACGGGTCCGAGTCTAGAATGTCGGGTGCTTTCTATGACGGTTAACATCACACCAGAAGATGAAAAACTCATCCAGGAGAAGCTCCGCACTGGTGCATTCCGCAGCGTGGAAGAGGTGATCCATCGCGCCCTCGTGTCATTGCCCACGCCTGAAGCGTCACCCCAATCAACGCCGTCCCGTCGGAGTCTGGTCGATGTTCTCAGCGAACCACCCTTCGCCGGGTCAGAGCTGAATCTGGAGAGAACTAAGGATTATCCAAGGCCACTCGATCTGTGAGGGTTTTCTGATCGATACCAACGTTCTCTCTGAGTTTTCCCGGCGAGTTGCGCCGGACCAGCGGGTCAAGTTCTGGTTAGGGGCTGCGGCCCCCGGTTCTCTTTACGTAAGCGTCCTGACCTTGGCGGAGATCCGCCGAGGAATTGAGCTTCTTTCCCCGAGCAAGCGACGTGACGAATTGGAGCACTGGTTTGAGACCGATTTGCTTGAACCGTTCGACGATAAGAACGTCCTTCCCGTAACTAAAGCCATCGGTGACCGCTGGGCGGTCATTTCGGCGCGGACACAACAGAAAGGCATCCAACCTGCCGTGATCGACGGACTCCTCGCAGCGACGGCTCTTGAGCACGACCTCACTTTGGTGACGCGGAACATCAAGGATTTCGAACAGCTCGGAGTTGCGGTTTTCAATCCTTGGGAGTCCTGACCGGTTTAGTGGAAGCAGCTGTCCTTTGCAAAAATGTCGTGCGACCGTTCTGACCGGTCTGCTCCGGATCGTTGATTGTGAAGCTCACGCCGCGGTCTTCTCCGGGGCGTATTCACGATGGAGGCCGCCCAGAACCGCCGTGCTGCGAATGACGTGGCCGGCGAGGATGGAATCAACTCCCATTCGCCAGGGGAAGGCCGCGCGTTGTATTCCATTTGTATTCCATTAACAGCCAGGTCCGGGCGAACTCCAAAACTTCCATGGTGTTTGATGTGTCAGGATCAGCCACTATGGCAGTCTATGTTGTTGATGTTACAGTGACCCGCTACCTTCTAAGCTGAGGGTCGCTGGTTCGAGCACAGCCGGGCCTACCAATTTTCAACAGCTTAGAGCCACTGAGCATTTCACCGTTACTCGCATTACTCGTTTAAGCCTTCTCGGGCGGCTTGGGTTGACGTTTTAGAGCCACCGCGGACTCTAGTTTCTGAACCGTTTCGCGTTTCTGGTGGCGGTCGGAAATAGTGTATACATCCATGCTCACACCCAGGTGTGGTCCGCAAAAAAGAGATTCGTCGTTAAGCGGCCTCGTTCACCAGGCGATATTCATGGTGTAACCCGCCGAACACAGCCGTCTTCGCGATACGATAACCGGCGGGTAACTGGTGTCTGTGGCCACTGGTCGGAATCCTGTCCTGGTTCGATTCCGGAACTCCAGGACCCAGTGAAGAGTACGGCCGGCCTCGGTTGTAATGGATTCTCGACTCTTCGACGGTCATTTTCAGGTGGCGCTCGTTGACCGGGATCAGGAAGTCCAGACACTCTCGCCGCAGGCTTCCGCCCAGACGCTCGCATGCGGCGTTGGCTTTGGGCGCCCGCACCGGTGTTCGCAATACTCGCACACCCATAGCCTTCACACCCCTGTCCAGATCCCTGGAAAAGATGGTGTCCCGGTCGTGGATCACGAATCGATAGGGGTGATCGTCCGGAAGCGCCTCTCGGAATTGTTGCAGGGTCCACTCCGCCGTGGGGTGGCCGGTTCACGTTTTGGTGGAGAATTCGGCGTGTCCCCAGTTCCATGATCACGAAGACGTAGAGCGTGCGGAAGGTGGCCGTCACGACTGCGAAGAAGTCGCACGCCACAATCCCTTTGGCATGGTTATGGACAAAGATGAGCCAACGCTGCTTTGGGTCGGGTGTGCGCACCGGTCTGCCGCCTTGCAGGTACTTCCCTACGGTGCGGGGCGAGACCCGGATCCCGAGCTTCAGTTGCAACTCGTCGGTGATCCGCTCTTCTCCCCATGTCGGATTCTCGGCGCCCATCTCCCGGATCAGTTGCCGAAGGTTCTTGGGCAACAGCGGTCGCCCCGTGGGTTTCGACTTCCAGCGCCAAAAGAGCCGAAATCCCTGGCGGCGCCAACGGATGAGGGTCTCTGGCTTCACGTTGAGCAGCGCCTCGCGCCACGGGAAGATTCGACTCAGGCTGGCCATCAACCAACGGTCGGCATCATGGGCGTGTCGTGGTTTGATCTTGCGTTCCTGGAAGAGCGCCAGTTGTTTGCGAAGGAAGAGATTCTCGGCAGCCCGAGCGCGGCGGGAACGGGCCGCGAGGAAAACGAGCCGCCCCACGTCGAGCAGGACCGCGGATGTGGTGAGGAGACAGTGCTTGATAGCGGCCACCAAGAATACGGACATGTACGCTCAGGATCGCACGTTAGGCGACGTTACGATTCCGTGATTGGAGCTCCGGGCGGAGTTTTTGCGGACCACAAGTCGACGAACAGGCCATTAGAACCGTAAAACGCATCAATGACCCGTTCTATCCTTACAAAGTTGGTGCCGGCGTAGTTGGTACCGCTGGCTGTGTTCGCAAAGCTCACCAGCACCTCAGGTCCCTGTGACCCGGAAGAGTTTCCATTCTGTACCGGGTCGGGCGGGCCTGAATAGTTTTCCGAGAGGAGCCAGTCCAGGTGGTATGTGGCCTTGGTGTCGATCTTCCAATCCGTTCCTGCAAAATTGAGCGCCAATGTAAGAGCCTGGTTATTCCAGCCCGTGGTCGATGCCGTCGGTCCGTCGTTGAAGTAGCGTAGGGACCCGCCGCCAACGGAAATGCTTCCTTTCCCCGGCAGCACCTGCCATGCGGGATTCAAAGTTGACCCTGAAAAATCGTCGGCGAAGATGATGCCCGTGTTCGCCTTGTTGGTGCCCGGGAACGTAGCCCATCCGGTGACCCGAGCTGGTTTCGAGCGCATGGTTGCGGAAGTGTGCTTGGGCCATGTGGGCGCGCTTGCGGCCAGAGAAATCATCACGCGCCAAATTTTTAGACCCGTACAGTTGATATAATTCCCCCCAAATGACTGCAAGGGTACTGGCCGAGAAGTCAGCCCGCTTGGGGTCCCAATGGAAGGAGTCGCACCGTGATTAGACACAAGCTTTGTTCGAGCGCAACGCTCGCCCTCACACTTTTCACACTCGCTAACACGATTTCCAACGCGCAGGAAGCCCGATCCACAGTTAGCGGAACCATCACCGACCAATCCGGCGCCACCATCGTCGGCGCGCAAGTCCGCATCACCAACGCGGACACTGGAGTCACCTTATCCGCCGTAGCCAACGACGTCGGACAATACCACCTGCTGTTCGTCAACCCCGGCACCTACCGCCTGACCACGAAGATGCCCGGCTTCCGCACCTTCGTCCGCGAAAACATCGTCATCACCTTGGGTGAAGCCGCCACGCTCGACGTGCACATGGAGGTCGGTTCCCAAGCCGACACGGTGACAGTATCCGCGCAAGCGCCCCTCCTCGACGCCGAAAAGGCGGACCGCGGACTATCGGTCGATCAGAAAAGCCTGAGCAGCCTGCCTCTCATCGCGCGCGTTCCGAACCTGATCGCCACGCTGTCGCCAGGCGTCATCTGGACGGCGCCGAACTACACCTCGCTCGCGCCATTTTCGAACGGCGCTTTCTCCAGTTTTTCCATCAACGGAAGCATCTCGCCGAGCGCCGAGTTCCTGCTCGACGGCGCGCCCAACGACATGATCTACCAGGCCGCGCACAGCGTCGCCTACGTCCCGCCGGTGGACGCTGTGGAAGAGTTCAAGGTCGTCACCGGCGCCTACGACGCGCAGTATGGGCGCAACGGCGGCGGAGTGGTGACAGTGGCCATCAAGAGCGGCACCAATGCCTTGCACGGCACTGCGTACGAGTTCATGAAGCGTTCCTTCCTCGACGCCAACACGTTCGCCAACAACGCAGTCGGCGGCGCCAGGAATTACGACAAGCTCGACGAGTGGGGCGGCACGGTAGGCGGCCCGGTGTGGATTCCGAAAGTCTACAAGGGCAAGGACAAGACCTTCTTCTTCGTGGCCTACGAAAAGTATCACTGGAACACTCTGGCGCGCGCGCAGGTCTCCTCGGTCCCCACCGCGGCGCAGCGCAGCGGCGACTTCTCCAAGACCTTCAACAACGCGGGCCAACTCAACACCATCTACGATCCCAACACCGGCCGCAGCGTCAACGGAACCTGGGTGCGCGATCCTTTCCCGGGCAACATCATTCCAGCCAACCGCATCGATCCGGTGGGCGCCAAAATGGCGAGCACGTATCCTCTGCCGAACCAGGCGCCCCCTGGATTCGTGAACTGGCAGAACAATTACTTCTCGCCCCTGAACACGCAGTACTACTTCCCCAACATCGTTGCGCGCGTCGATCACAACTTCAGCGAGAAGGAGCGCATCTACGGACGCTACGTCTACAACAATCAACTGCTCAACGACATCAGCAACGCCTATCTGACCGGACCTGGCGCCGACAATCGCTACGGAAACAAGGTCAACAACGCAGTCGTGCTCGATTCGGTGACGGTGTTCAGCTCCACCACCACGCTCGACGTGCGTGCCTCGCTGAACCGCTGGACGCAGAACTACGCTCCCAAGGACTACAGCACTGCGACCGGCGCGCAGGCAATCGGCCTGCCCGCATCGCTGGTGAGCCAGTTCGAGGAACCCTTCCGTTTCCCTTACATCACCGCGTCCAACTATCAATACCTGGGTGAATCCTCGCAGCAACATCTGGTACGCGCCCAGCACCAACTGGGGTCTCGCCGCCACGCTGTCACTGATCCGCGGCCGCCACTACATCCGGACGGGCCTCGATTTCCGGCTGATGCACCTGGCGAACTATCAATCGGCATTCGCCGGCAGCACGTTCGCCTTCGATCAGACCTTCACGCGCGCCAATTACCTGACCGCGGATTCGGTGAGCGGCAACTCGGTCGCGGCCATGCTGCTCGGCGCTGCCACTTCGGGCGGCGTGGATTACATCGCGCGGCCTTACTACAGTTGGCGCTACTACGCGCCGTGGGTGCAGGACGACATCAAAGTATCGCGCCGCCTGACCGTGAATATTGGTTTGCGCTGGGACGTACTGGGTCCGCTTGAGCGAACGCTACAACCGCTTGAACTACGGCTTCTTCCCCGACCAGGTGAACCCCATCTCTTCAAAGATCAACCAGACGGCCTTTCCCAACTACAAGGTCAACGGCGGCATCGGCTTCACCGGCGTCGGCGGAAATCCGCGCACTGCATTCAACACCGACTGGAACAATATCCAGCCGCGTCTCGGCGCGGCTTTCCAACTCACCCCCACCACTGTGTTGCGCGGCGGCTTCGGCATCTCCTATCTCCCGCAGGTTTCCTTCGGAAACAGCTTCGGCTTCAGCCAGAGCACTCCGTACGTGGCCTCTCTGACCTCCAATCAGACGCCTGCCGGCAGCGGTCTCCAACCCGTTCCCCTCGGGACTGCTCGCGCCGGTCGGATCGTCGCAGGGGCTCTCCACGCTACTCGGCCAGTCGCCGAATTTCGCCGATGCCAGCGGACGCATTGGTTACGTCTACAGCTACTCCTTCGGTATCCAGAAGCAACTGGCGAATCAGTTTCGCGTCGAGGCATCCTATGTCGGATCGCGAACCTTCGACGTGGGAGTCACCAATACCTACAACGCGCTTGTCCAAGCAGAATCTGGCCCGCGGCGATGTGACGCAGGGCGGCAATCCGAACACGCTGACGGCAGCAGGTTCCGAATCCGTTCCAGAACCTGCTGCCCGGCACTTCGCTGAATTCGGCCACCGTTGCCGCGCAGCAACTGCTGCTGCCTTTCCCGGAGTTCACGGGATTGAGCCAGCAGAACATTCCCGTCGGAAGCGTCTGGTACAACTCGCTGCAGACGAACGTGCAGAAGCGCTACTCGAAAGGCTTCTCGCTGACCGGATCGTATACCTTCTCGAAGAATATTCAGGCGCTCAGTTATCTGAACGCGCAGGACGCGGTGCCGGCGAGAACCATCGTTCCCTTCGACCGGACCCACGTCTTCACGTTGGCCTCGGTTTACGAATTGCCCTTCGGTCCGGGCAGGACGTTCCTCAACACATCCCACAGTCTGATCAGCCGTCTGGTCGGCGGCTGGCAGGTGATGGGCAACTTCACCTGGCAATCGGGAGTCCCGATGACCGTGCCGAGCGGCGTGTTCGTGGTCGGCAATCCAGTGCTCGCGGATCCGACGCCGGCCCACATGTTCAACACCGGCCTGATCCAGGCCAATGGCACAGTGGTCAACACAGTGAACGGTCTTGCCGCCGGCATTCCAGATTCAGCCCGCCTTCACGCTGCGGACGGCGTCGCTGTACTTCGGCAATCTCCGCGACCGTTGGGGGCCCCAACTCGATATGGCGCTCACCAAGAGCACCAAAATCAAGGAGCGACTGAACCTGGAGATTCGCGCCGATGCGCTTAACGCCATGAATCATCCGCTGTGGGGCGGCGATCCGGTGATCACACCGACCTCGCCAAACTTCGGCCAGTTGCTGTTCAACAACGGGCAGACCAACGCTCCGCGGCAGTTCCAACTTTCGGCTAGAATCATCTTCTAATGAGGAAATCATGCTCAACAGACGCAATCTTCTAAAAGCAGCCGCGGCGGCTCCGCTCACCACGGGTCTAGGCCGCGGTCTCGCCGTCGCGGCGGAGGCTCGCAAACAGATCAAGATCACCGGTCTCGAAACCGACCTGCTCCGCATACCGGCCGCGCCCTATGCCGATGCCATCCACGACTTCGGCGGAGACGGCGGAGGCGTGGTTCTGCGTCTCAAGACCGATGCCGGTATCACCGGTTGGGGCTACAGCAACTTCGGCATGATCTCCGGCGGACCGCGGGTCGTGCAGGCAATCCTCGAGCACGAAATCAAACCCGTGCTCATTGGCCAGGACCCGGCGTTCCCCAAGCGGATTCGTGCCGACCTCTGGCGCGCACTCGAATACCAGGGCGTGCAAGGCGTCACCCAGTTCGCGATGTCCGTGGTCGACATCGCCGTCTGGGACATTCTCGGCAAAGCCGCGGGACTGCCGGTCTACAAGATGCTCGGCGCAGTGCGCGATCGCATGCCGGCCTACGCGATGTGCGGCTGGTATCGCGAAAACGACAAGGACCATTCGCAATACAAGCGCACCATCAACGAAACTCTGGAAACGGGATATCGCGCCTTCAAGGTCAAGGTCGGCAAGTTCGACCTCGATGACGACGTGGAGCGGATCGAGGTCGGCTTCAAGACCGCGGGGAAAGGCATTCGCATCATGGTCGACGCGAATCAGGCCTACAACCGCGCGGAGGCGTTACGACGCGGGCGCGTCTATCAGCAACTGGGCTGTCTTCTGGTACGAAGAACCGGTCGTGCCCTACGATCACGAAGGCTACGCCGAAATCGCGGCCGCGCTCGACATGCGTGTGGCTGGCGGCGAGAACGAGTACAACAAGCATTCGTTCATGGACCTGCTGCTGAAGAAGGGCGTCGATGTGGTGCAGCCTGACAATCGACGCGCGGGAGGCCCCACCGAGTGGATGGAGATCGCAGCGATCTCAGACGGCTTCGGCGTCGAACTGGCCAGCCACGGCGGCGGTCCGGCGAATATGAACATCCTCTGCGCGATTCCCAACGCCATCTACATGGAGAGTGGCGGAAAGCAGAAGATGGTGAACGGCGAAGTGTTGGCCCCCGAAGAACCTGGCATGAGCAGCCAACCCGCCGCCGACTTCATCGCCAAACACAAAGTCTGAAGATCCATCGCGCTCCCGGCGACCGGCCGTCGTTTTTTTTTGGCCTGTCGAAAGTTTTCCAACCTCTTTTGCGACAGCCTTCAGGGTGTCCGAAAGCCTCGTAACACAGACTGTAGTCTGTCACCGACGCTTGTAGAGTAGGCCTTTGGGCTGCCGTGAGGCAAGAATGGCTACGCTTTTCTCTTACGCACCCTACCGCCCCACCACCGCCCTAGCCCGCTCAATCCACTTCTCGTAGACAAACCGATCCTTCTCCCGCTCCCACTGAGCCAAAGGCACAGCAGTCAACTGTTCGCGCGTCAGACCGGGAATCCCCGACCCCAAAGCCCGTACGCCAGCCTCACGTACCTCAGTATCATAAGCAGGCTCAATATACACGTGCTCCCGGCGTGCCCACTCCCCGACATGAGTCTCCGGCATACGAGCAATCTCCGCCGCCGTCAGATTCGGAAAGTGCAACTGCCGCTCCAGCCACAACGCCACCGGCCGCGTAACAAAGTACGGACGATGACCAGTGTCCCGCTCAAAACCATATTCGAAAACGTTCTTCGCGCTACCATGCTCCGCGATCGTCCTCTTACGGAGGTCCGCGAAGAAAGCCTCCGGCCCTTCCGGTTCGCTGGTCACCACGCCATCCGCCGTGCCGTTGAAAACGAACGTCACGCCGCGCAACGCATTCAGGTGATAAAGCGCCGCCCCGCGATCGCTCAGAAACATCAGCGACTTGTACGGGATCGCCTGACACATTGTGTGGTTGCTTCGATCCCAATAGCCGCCGGGACCATCCAGATTTCCGCCGCCCACCAGCACGCACGCATGTAACCGGGTCTCAATCGCGCAAGTGATGCCAAGTATAAACGAACCCATTGAGTATCCCAGTGCAGAAATGCGCTTGGGATCCACCTCCGGCCGCTGTGCCAGATACGACACGGCTTGCCGGACGTCATTGATCATCAGACCCGCCATACGGCGCCCCATCTCGTCCGGCGCAACGGGGATGTCGTGCTGGCGCGTTACGGACTTGCGCTCGCTGTTGCGTTCGCCTTCACCAATCTGGTCGTACGTGAGAACCACAGCCCCGGCACGCCCGTACAGAATACCGGTGTAAGGCGAGTACCAGGAGTATTTATCTCCACCATGACCGTTCACCACAATCATCGCGGGCAACTTGCCGGCAACCGGGTGAGCAGGCCGGTAAAGAATCGCCGGAACGCGCATCCCAAATTCAGTACCGTACGAAATACGTTCCGCAACCACGCCAGGAGCAGGCTCGAAACTACCGTAGCTGACGGGCGACAGAGCAGGCTGTGGATTCGGCACAAAGAGCGTGTCTGCAATAAGCCGTCGTAGTTCTTCAGGGGGTGCGCACCAGCCGCAGGCAATGATGAGGAACGGAATCAGAACGAAGTTTGAGATTCTCACAACGCTTAATCCTATTCCTCGGCACTCTCCCGCGGCAAGCCCGTGTGGTCAAAATATTCACGAGTGCGGAGTGAGTTTATGATGGATGTTCCTCATGCCAGACAACAATTGGGCGCGGCTGTTGGCGTACGTCACCGGGCTGGTCAATCAGAAACTCCTGCTCCAGAATGAATAACTCGCAGCTGAGAATCGGATCCTCCGCGCTCACCTTCCCGCCCGTATGCGCCTTTCGGGATCCCGAGCGATCGACCCTCGCTGAAATCGGCAAGCGGCTCGGCCGGGCGGCACTTCAGCAGGTCGCCTGTGTCGCCAAACCCGATACCATCCTCGCCTGGTACCGGCGGCTCATCGCCCGCAAATTTGACGGCTCCAAATTACGTACTTCGCCGGGCCGGCCCCGCATCGCGCCCGAACTGGAAGCACTCATTGTCCGCTTCGTCAGAGAGAACTCCGGCTGGGGATACGACCGCATCGTCGGAACCCTGGCCAGTCTCGGCCACGCCGTCTCCGATCAGACGGTGAGCAACATCCTTCGCCGATACGGGATCCAGCCGACACCCAAGGGGAGCCAGAATACCACCTGGAAGGATTTCATCGCGTGTCACATGGCCGTCCTGGCAGGTACCGACTTCTTCACAGTCGAAGTGCTCACTTGGCGAGGTCCCGCCACCTCGTGCTCACCGTCCGTGGACCGTGACTAACGGCGCGCGAGCCAGCTGTAACAAGCCTTCGAGTTCTTCCGGAAAAACTTGTCTGCCTCTTCACCGCCCTTGCCGCTTACGTACCGTTGCGCAACCCGGAACAGAGTCTCATAGCGCGACAGCCGGTCGCTCACCGGCCAGTTGCTTCCGTACATCACGCGGTCCGGGCCGAATGCCTCCCACACTTCGTCGAGCGCTGCCTTATAGGCGCTCAGGTCTTCCGGGACCTTGCCCCCGATCCGTTTCAGCACGCCGGAAACCTTGCAGTACACTTGCGGTCTCCTCGCCAGTTCCAGAAGTGTGCCGCGTGAGTCCTGCCACCCGGTGGGTTCGGACGGCATATGATCAATCGCGATCCGCAGCTTGGGAATCTTGCCTGTCAATGTGATTAGAGCGGGGACCATGGTCGCATTTCCGATCGTATCCATCATGAGATCGGCATCCGCCAGTCGCTGCAAGTCCTCCACAAAGGCCGGTCGCGTAATCCCAGCCGCGATGACGTTGCCATTCACCCGAATGCCGCGAAACAGCGGGTTCTTCGCGAACCGTGCCAGATTCGCCGCGAAGCCTTCGGCCGCCGGTTCCAGGTGACCCACCAGGCCAACGATCACCGGATTCTTCTTCGCCAGGTTCAGCACCCACTGGTTGTCCTCCACCCAAGGGCTGGCCTCCACCACGACGGCCCCCGTGACCCCCAGCGGTCGCACTATGGCCACATAAGTCGCGGGCAGCGTCGGCCTGTAGAGTAGCGGGTCAGTCCTGGCAGGCCAGGGCACCCCCTGCGGACGCGTGGGGTCGTACAAGTGGATATGCGTGTCAATGATTTGCGGAGTGGCGGCGGGCAGGGCTGGCGCGCTCAACAGAGCCGTTCCTCCGGCCAAAAAGTCGCGGCGCTTCAGGCTTCGAGTCACGCAAGAATTATAGCCCCGAGCGCGATTCATTCAAACGGATTAGCTCCATCCGGGCATCTACGCTGCTTGAGAATCTCCACGAAACCCCATTGGCTTGTCTCGATTTTCGTCTTGGTGTCTGAAGGAAACCGAGTTCGGCCGGCAGATACCTTGTCCGAGTCCAACGCCGCGTTTCAGCAGGGCTTTGCGATCGGCGCAAACCTGGCCCAATTACAGGCCCAGGTTCCCCGGGGCATTGCGCCTCCCAATTCTTTCACGATTTCTTGGGACGTCCAAACATCGCGTAATGTCAAAGAATCCGCACTGTTGGAGATTCGCAGGGTTGCAGCCCGTCCCGAGCCGCCCGTAACGCGACGTGACATTGCATCTGAACGTTGGCAAACGTTTTCCGAGTACCCTCTCGGGTCAGTGCTTCAGTGCGATCGAGTTTTCGGGCATTGCGGCAGCTCCGTCGGCGTTTTTTGCGGACGACAACTCATTCTGGAGCAGGAGTTTCTGATTGACCAACCCGGTGACGTACGCCAACAGCCGCGCCCATTTGTTGTCTGGCATTAGGAACATCCATCATAAAACTCAGCCCGCTCGTCTGGATAATTTGACCACACGGGGAACCGTTTACGTTCTTGATCAGCAATCCAATTCGACCGCAAAATCGTTGCTGGCGATGAGCGACACCGAGGGTCCCACGGCGGAGATCCGGAGTCTCGCGTCAGTGCCTGGTATCCGCGACTGGGCCAAACAACCTACAAGCTCACCGACATCCGACGAGGCAAACCTTCTCACACCTGTTTGAAGTTCCGGTAGGTTATGCGATTCGAGACGAACCCGCTCTGCTGGATTCGCAAAGTGTTGGGAAGTCCAACAAGTGAAGCCAACCAGGTCACGTCGAGGCTGTCCTCGACGGCGGCTTCCGATGTCGAACCATGCACTGGCGACGGTAGTCCCCGCACGATATCGATGCCGAGTTTGATCAATTCGCCGCGGATGCCGGGCGCCGCACAAAGCGGATTCTTTCGGATCATTTTTGCGGATTTGTTCGCGCCCGTTCCTTGGGCACCGCCGGCCGGCCAAGGCTGGGCCGCGACAAACTTTCTACCTGACGAGAAATAGTCCTTGCGGTGCCAAGCGCGCGGCTCGCACAGTGCGATCTGTCGAAAGTGCTCGTCGGCTTGCTCAAGCACTATAGCCGCGCCGCTTGAGTGTTTTGGCTTTGTCTACCATGATTCAGCGCAACTGCCAGTGTTTTGGATTGCGCCCGTCCGTGAAAACAGGCAATCACCACGATCCACCTCTCCTCCATGAGGAAGAAGAGACCGTATGGGAACCGATGCACGCCAGCCCGGCGCCTTCCTTTTTTTCCACTACTGTATAATGCAGAGGAGCGGCCGTGATGTTCTCGACTGTATCTACCACTGCCTCCGCGAAACGCTGCGCAAGTGCAGTGGTGATGCTTTCGTACTTCGCCAGGGCCTCTTTCAGTTCCGCGTCCCCTTCAGGCAACCAAACAACAGGAAGAATCACCGCTTATTACGCAGGCCTGCCCTGACTTGCTCCCACGAAATGACATCCGAAGGATTCTGCTCATACTTGGCAGCGCGGTAATCGAGTTCAGCCCGCTGTTCGTCCGTCAACGCCAGTGGTTCCGCTTCGAGGCTTTCCCACAACACGTCAAGCAGCTCCAATTTCTCCGCTGCGGAAAGGCTACCGATTTCAATGTGTAAATTGCTCATGCAGTCACCTGCTGTACGAAACGAACGAGCAGCAGAATATCCATGCCGCCAGCCTGAATTCATTCTAGCCATTCCCGCTCATCGCTTCAACGCAACGTTCATATGGTGGTTCTCGGAGATTCCGGCCTGGAGTTGAGAATAGAAGTTGACCTTCTTCCGTAGAACATCTCCCCGCTCTCGTATGCTCAGTCAGACGCGACCCATCAAACCGCTGTTGCTACCCGCACCCACTCCCTCATCGCTTCGAGACCGCAAGCGGTCAATCAATCGCTCGATCAGCATGTCCAGGAAGTCATGGGTAAGGAGCATTTCCTGCGCCGCCGGTGCTGCCGTGGGGCTGACAGGGCTTTGGCAGATTCGCTCTGCTCAGAAATCGCGGATTGGATCTCACCGGTGAGAGTGGAGAGCAGTTCGTCCACCTCCGCGTGGGTTTTCCTGAGGGCCTCGATTCGCTTAACGGCGTGGCAGACAGTCGAGTGGTCCCGCCGACGTGACCTCCCGATAGAACTCCGGCGTCAGGACGATCACGTTCTGGCAGTCGCCCGGCAGATTGGGTTGATCGTAGTTGCAGCCGTACCAGATGCGCGCTTCGCTCATGAAGTTGAAGCGCACCTGGTGAAAAGCCGGAGCGGCTTTCAATTGCGTATCGGTACCGAAAAAGATGGTTGCGCCGAACACTCTCTGGAAAGCCTCGATCAGGCGGCGGTATTGCGATCCGCCCTGCTGCATGCCGAACGTCTCCAACATCTCGGCGCCGCTGTTAAACGTGATGGTCTCGCTCTGCTGTCGATGGCCAGAGTGGCGAGGTAAAGAGGAACGAGTCGGTCCTGCCCCCAAGGCAAGCCGTAGCTGGGATGACCCGTCACCTGTAGAGAAATCGGCCGTTGCGACGTTCGTGTAACAGCACGCCCGGCCGCGGGCTCTTCACCGGCAAGCCGCAGAGCACGAAGGGTCGTGAGGCGAACCCGAGAGTCTGCTTGTCGGTCTCTCGCTTTTCGCGAACGAGTTGGATCACCTGGGCGCGGCGCAGTTTCTGTTTCGATACGACCAGGTCCGGATGGGAGGAGCGGAGGATGGTTCCGGCGCGTTCCAAGGCTCCGCGGCGCAATGCAGTTGAATCGTACAAATTGGGCCGGCCTGGAGCGGTGCGGGATTTGACGAAGGGCCGCGGGCGTGCTCATTGAGCGTGCGCAACTGTCGCGTCCGCCGTCGTGCGGAATTTCTGCGCCTGCAAAAACGCCAGCAGGTCCGAAAGTTCGCGGGGTGTGAGGTTGTCTGCAAAGCCATCCGGCATCAGCGAAACCGTCGATGGCCGGATGGAGCGAATCTCCTTCCGCGGAATGCGCACGCGGTCACGCGGCCCGCTGATAATCAGGACGGCATCCGGCGTTCCTTCGCCCTGCACTCCCGTATAGACTTCCTTCGCGGTTTCGACGCGATAGACCTCATGGCCGGGCACAAAGCTGGCGCTGGGATAGACCACCGCCTCGAGCAGATCGATGCCGGAACGGATCGCGCCCACGCCGGTGAGGTCGGGCCCGACGTCGCCACCCTGCGCCATGATCGTGTGGCAACTCGAGCATCCTGCCTTGGGGCCGAAGAAGATCTCGTGGCCGCGGTCGATCGAGCCGCCTCGCAGCAGCGGCTCGAGGCCTTTCAGACGCGCCGCCCGCGATTCTTTCGCTTTCGTGATGCGTGCCAAGAGTGGCTGTGCGGCCGACTGGACCGGGGCAGGGAAGCCCTTCAGCAGTTCCGGGATGCGCTCGGCGCTAATCCCGTCAATCGGGTGTGACGAGCTGAGCAGTCCGTCCACCACGGCCTTGCCCACCTGCGGGCCCTGCGATCCACGGAATGCGTCCAGAAGATTCGGCAGGATCAGCGGGTCAGCCTGGGGAAGAGATCCGCGAGCCAGGGCGAGTAACTGCGTTTCGTTGAGCCGGGCACGAGCTAGAATCTGTGATGCCGTCTGCCGCAGGTCCGCGTCCGTGTCGGGCCGCAATAGGTCCAGCAGAAACTGAAAGCTCGTGGCGGAGAGCGCCGGGCGCCGCGTTACCAAGACACTGAGTGCTGCTGTGCGGATGTCTCTGGATTCGTGCGGATCGGCCGCGATTCGTTCCAGGTCGTCATCCAGTCCGGCGATCTGGCGCGCGCGTGCCAGCGCCAGCACGCGGGCGCGCACCGTAGCATCGGAGTCCGCCAGGCGCTGCCGGAGCGCCGTCTTCCACGAGTCTGGCAACTCGGGCGCTGAGCACTGGTCGATAGTCTCGATCAGGAATAACTGTTGACGGGAAGACGCGGACCGATCCGTCAGTAAACTGCCGATCATGGCCTGTGTCTCCGCATTGCCGCAGAAAGACACTAGCGTCTGCCGCACTGCCTCGGCTTCGGCCGGAGAGAACTCTCCCTGCAAGAGCCGCGTCCGAATGAATCGAATCACCTCGCCCGACCAGTCCGGATGCCGCGAGACCACCCACAACGCTGCCCGCCGCAATTCCGCATCGCGGTCGCGCAGGTTAGGGGCCATCTGCTCCCGCCGCAGCGGCGAGCCATCCATCTGGTCGAGCGCGATCAGGGCTGCCTTCCGCGTCGCGGGATTGCCGCCCCGGAGCGCGCCGATCACGGGCTCCGGCCTTCGCAACTGGATCAGCGAATAGATTATGGCGTGCTCGAGAAATCGGTCAACAGGATTTGCCGCGGCCCTCAGCAGCGCCATCACGGCTTGCGGATCGCCGATCTGTCCCAGGGCGGTGGCCGCCTGACGCCGCGCGGCAGGCTCGTTCTTCTGCACCATCTCCATGAGGCGCGGGACCGCCTCGTGATCCCTCGCCAAGCCCACCATACGCGCGGCGGCGATGCGCACTTCGAAATCCGCATCGCGCAGTGCGGCCCGTACCGCCGCGGGCGCGGCGGCCTGTCCGATTCTGCCCAGCGCGAACACCGCGGCCGCGCGCGCCCCTGGCGACGCACTGGTTTCGCGCACGCGCGTGAGGGAAGCGATCGAAGCGTCACCAGCCTGCACCAGAAGGTCCGCCGCCCGATCCCGAACCGCGGGCTGCGTGTCATCCAGAAAGCGTGCCAGCTCCGCCGGCTGCAACGACGGCAACTTGAGGGCCGTACCCCGGGCGTCGAGCGACCGCGGCGCGCCCTTTCGGCGAACGCGATAAATCGCGCCCTTGATCTCCGGTTTGGCGATCCGCGACACGGGGCAGCTGTGCAGATACCACGCGCCGGTCTCGACCACCAGCAGGCTGCCGTCGGCATCTTCGGTCACATCGGTGGGATGAAAGTCGGGATCGTCGGAAGTCAGGAAATCTTCGTCGACGGTGCTGAACGTGGCGCCGCTGCGCGCAACGATGTGACGCTGCACGCGGTGCGGATTGAACTGCGCGCTGAAGAGATTGCCTAGGTATTCGCGACCGAAACTCATGCCGCGGTAGCGTGCCAAGCCGGAGGGCGCGATGCGTGCGAATTTCGTCATGGCCGGCATCAGGTCTCCTGTGCGCTTATACCTGTTAACAATCGGTACGACCTTCGGATAGACGGCGCCTTCCACGTAATGCAGCAACGCGTCGCGCTCGCCCAATTTCGGGTTCGTATAGTACGTCATGGTGCCGATCATTTCCCCGGCGTCCGTGAAGACCATCTCTATCCCGTTGTCGTAGCCTCCGCCGATGATCCACTCCAGGCCGCTGCCATCCGGCCGGAACCGGAACACTCGCCCGCCTGGTCCCTGAAGAGTGGTGCCCTCCTTCGTCTTTACGTTGTACCGTCCAAGGTTGTACGTGAGGTACATCCAGCCGTCGGGCCCGAGAAACGGTCCGTGCAGGGTCGTGCCGTTCGAATGCAGGGGCCATCCGGTGAGAACCACCTCGCGCTTATCGGCGATGCCGTCGCCATCCGTATCTTCGAACCGCAGAACATCTGGCGGCGCAGCGACGTACAGGCTGCCGCGATACCATTGCGCGCCCATCGTCATACTGATCTTGTCCGCGAAAATCGTGCTGCGATCGTAGACACCATCGCCGTCGGTATCTTCCAACAGGCGGATCCGCATTTCGAACTGGTGCTCCATTTCCTGGTCCCCGATGTTGCGGCCCGCGGACTCGCAGACAAACAGGCGTCCGCGATCGTCAAAAGTAATGAACATGGGATAAGTAACCAGACCCGGCTTGGCGGCCAGGCTCACTTCGAAACCATTGGGCACATGGATCGACTCCAGCCCGCGCGGCGAAGTGTCCAGTTCCTGCAGCAGATTACTCAGGAATCCGGTGCGCTGGTAGTAAGGAGCAGCGTTATTGCGCGCACGCTGAAGTGGCTTCGCCGAGATCAGGAGACCGGTCGCCGCGGCGGCCAGAACCACCACCGCGAGAATCCCGAGAAGGGCTGTACGCCTGCGCATATTCTAGTTTACGTGCAGCGGCCGCAGTTCCATGTTGCGAAAGTAGACTTCGGCGCCCTCGGATTGAAACAGGATCTTACCTCGTGTGAGATTCGAACCCGTGCCTTGATTGGCTACCTTCCCGTTGACGACATACTTGATGGAGGCGCCGTCCGCGAAGAGCTCTAGCAGGTTCCATTCGCCGTGCGGTTTCTCGTACTCTATTTTTGGATCACGATACCCGGCTACGTACAGTCCTGGTCCAGGCCGCGGGCTCTTGCCGGAGCGATCGAATCTACCCCTCGTTTTGGTTACGCCGTTGACCGTGAGGGTTGTGGTATCGCCGACGAGTATGATATCGCCGGTCCCGCCTTCGATCATCTGGTATTCGATGGAAGTAGGCCAGATCTTGTTCGGGCCGGACGCGTGGAAGAGGATGCCGCTGTCGCGGGCCTGACCCCGCCGCGGCGAATGGGTCGCCTCGCCCCACTTGAATTCCGCTCGCAAGTGGTAATTCTCGTATTCTTGTTTGGTGATCGCGTACCCATATTCGGCACCCGAAATGTGGAGCACGCCGTCATGGACCTGAAACACCTTCTCCGGATCGTTGTTCGTGCCTTTGCTTTCGAGAAAAGTGTCGAACCCATCCAGGTTTCTGCCATTAAACAGTCGGATTATGCCGCCGTTATCCTTGGCGTCGGCCGCGGTGGCCGGCCGCCAGGCCACTAACGTGCCGAGTAGCAGTCCATAAGTTAGAACTCTCATAGTAAGCTCTCCTAAAACTCCAGACGTGCGCGAAGTTCCACCAGCCGCGCGCCGCTCTTGTCGTCGGTGAAAAAGCCGTGCTGGCTGGTGATCACCCCTGCTTGTCCGGGTGCCGAGATATTCGCCGCCGGGAAATTGAAATTTGGATGATTAAAGAGATTCGAAACCATGGTCATGAAGTCCAGGTGCAGATGCTCCGTGAGCATGAAGCGCTTGGAGAGGCTCACGTTTTGTGTCATCTCGCCTGGGCCTTGCAGGATGTTCACGCCGCTGTTTCCGAACCGGCCCACGGGAGGCCGGACGAAAGCGGATGTATCGAACCAGTGCGCGAGCGTGCGCTGATCCGTCGGCAGATTGCCGTTGGCGATGCGGTCGGGCAATCCCCCAGAGGTATTGGTGCCGGACGGATCGGCCCCGGAGAAACTCGGCGTGAAGTATTGGCCAGTCTGCAGTATGCTGACCCATGCCAATTTCCATCCGCCGATCACCGCATCCACAGACCGCGGCGCGTTGGCCAGGAAGTGCGCGCCCTTACCGAACGGCAGCTGCCACAGAGTATTCAGCACAACCCGGTGCTTGGGGTAGAAATCGCGATTCCAGTGGTTGGGGTCGTAGGGGTTTTCCAGGTCGGCGAAATTCGTCATGGCATGCGCCCACGTCCAGTTTGCGTCAAAGCTAACCGCGCCCACGCGGCGCTGCGCTTCCGCCAGCATGGAATCGTACTTGGCGCGCCCGTTGGTTTGCGAGAACGTAGCGCCCACAAACTGCGGATAAGGGCGCCGGCTCTGCGCAAACGGAATGGTGCTCGGCATCGGCTTGTCGATGGAGAGGTCGTAGTTCAGATTGTAGTCTCGCGAGCCGATGTAAGCCAGCCGCAATCCTACGTCATGCACCTGTCTTTCGATCGTGATATTGAACTGCTCAATCCAGCCGTTCTTCGTGTCCAGGGGGTAGCCGCCCACGCTCTGCGATGGAATGCTGCCCGATCCCGTGGGGAAGGGATTCGGGAACTGGAACAGCGGGCGTCCGCCGGCTACGCTATTGAAAAAAGTCTCGGTGATCTGGAACGGTCCGGTCCCTTGCGCGCGCGCGAAACGGCCCAGGAATTCGTTGAAGATCCCCCATCCTCCGCGCACCACCATCTTGTCCGAGACACGATAGGCTGCCGCCAGGCGAGGTGCGAAATTGGTCTTCTCGGCGTGAGGCACGACATCCCCCGTCGCAACCGTGATGGTGCTCGGATAGAGCGGGCTCACCTTGGAGCTTGCCGCTGATGACACAATCACGTTACCGGTCTTGGAATCCCAGTTGTATTCCAGATCATCCGCGTACTTCGGTGAGAGGAAATAATCCCAGCGCAGACCGTAATCGATCGTTAGCCGCTGGCTCACTTTGAAAGTATCGGTTACATAAAGGCCCAACTCTTTGGATAGAGTGGTGCGATTGTAAAACGGATCGAGGCGCAGGCTGCTGTAGGGCAGACCGAGCAGGAAATCGGAATAACCGTTCCCAGTCAGTGAACCATCAAAAGTGAAGCTGCCGTAACTGCCTTCGGGGACCACGCCGCTGAAATTGGAATAGGTCCGAAGCTCGCCTCCGAGTTTCACTACGTGGCGTCCGTGCGACCAACTCAAGCTGTCGGCGAAGGTGAAACTGCGCGCGACCGTAGGTCCGCCAGGCTGCACGCGCAACGTCCCGATGCCAGTGATCGCCATGACGGGAAATCCGCCGGGTGTCGATATGTTTTTGGGATTCACCCCAGTAATTCCAAGGGCCGAGACGACCTGCGCACCGCTCGGGGGCAGGTGGCCGTCCACTTCGGGATCATCCTGCGAGGCGTCGCGGTTCCCGCCGAACGTGAACGTGTTCACCAGCCGCGGTGAAATCACGTGCGTATCGACCACTGACCAGGAATGGCTCTGGCGTAATTTCGTCCGCGCCAGGGCGGGATAAGTTCCGGCCAGCACGTACCGTGGCAGATACGCTGAGAAGCGTCCGTAGAGGGAATTGCTGTCCGAAATCTTATGGTCGATGCGCGTGGTCACTACGTCCGCATGATACTGGTCCCCTGGATAGGGATGCACCCAGGCGAAGTTGTTTACCAGGCTGCCGGCCGCACCCAGGTTCGGGAGCGGCAGATATTGATCTTGCACCTTACTGGCAACCGGATTCAGCCTGTTCGTAGGGATGATGTTCCCCGGAAAAGGCGATCCGGTGAGCGGATCCAGAATGGTGACTGCTCGGCTGAGTGCAAGCAATTGGGAGAAGTCGCCGGCGCGCTCTGCGGTGGTGGGCACGTTGGCCGTCATGAAGGATTTTCCCGGCACGCGCTCGCCGTTCCACAACGCATAGAAGAACGTCTTGTTTTTGATCAGCGGGCCGGAGCCGCTGAGGTTGAAGGTATGGTAAAGCTGCCGCGTCTTCTGCTGCTCGTAGAAACCGCGGGCGCCCAGCGAGGAATTCCGGTGGTAGTAGGAAGCTTCCGCGTGGAACTGGTTCGATCCGTGCTTAGTCACGGTATCGAAATAACCGATACGGCTGTACTCGGCGGTGTTGTTGACGGCCACCAGCTTGAGTTCTTCCACAAACTCCATGTTGATGGTCTGTGAGTTCAGCGTTTCCTCTTTGATGCCGTCGGTGCCCATGTCCACCTGGTTGCTGCCGTGCCCGCCCAATCTGGGGCTACCCTGGCTGCCGGCGACGGTCTGTACGGTAGGCATGACGGCCAGCACCGTAGTGGTCGCGCCGTATGAATTGCCGGGGATGGGGATGTCTTTGTAGCGGTCGCCGTGGAAATCGGCCGCGATTTTCCCCTGCTCGGTCTCGATCACGGCGGCCGAAGCCGTGACTGTTACTTCCGATTCGGTGGCGCCGACTTCCAGGCGGATGTCGATGCGCCGCACCTGGTTGCTGTCGAGAATGATGTTATTGGCCGCGAAGATCCGGAAGCCGGGAACCGCGGCAGTCAATCGGTACGTGCCTTGTTTCAGCGCCGGGATCTCATAGTTCCCCTGATTGTCGGTCACTACTTTACGCGCCAGGATGTTCGTCGAAACCTCCTGGACGGTCACTGCTACGTTGGGCACGAGCGAACCGGATGCGTCGGTGGCAGTGCCGCGCAGCGTGGATAGCGTCTCCTGCCCGTGTGAGCCGGCACAGAAAAGAAGAGCCGCTCCGAGCGTATAAACGACTCTGTTGACTGTCATTTTCCCCTCCCGTCGAAAGCGTTGTATTAGAAGTCCAACCGACCGCGTAACATGATTTGGCGGGCGGGCGCGAAACCTCGGATCGTGCTGATCACTCCGGCGGAACCCGGCGCGGAAATATTGGCCGACGGCACGTCGAAATTCGGATGGTTCAAAACGTTCTGCGCGGCGCCCATAAAGGTGAATCGGAAACGCTCGGTGATGTAGAATGTTTTGCCGAGCGTGAGGTTATGCTCCTGCAAGCCCGGTCCTTCCAGAACATCGGCTCCACTGTTGCCGAACGTGCCGGGCGCGGGACGCACAAACGCCGATGTGTCGAACCAGTGAGTGATGGTTCGCTGGCCAGAGGGCAGATTCCCGTTGCCGATCCGGTCCGGCAGGCCGCCACTCGTATTCGTGTTCGAGGTGTCCGTCCCGGAATAGCTGGGAGAGAAATACTGCCCGGTCTCCAGGTACCCGATCCAGTACAATTGCCAGCCGCCCAGCACCTGGTCCACCACGGCGGACGCCTTCGTCAGGAAACGCTTTCCACGGCCGAAAGGAAGCGACCAGACGGCGTTCAGGACCATGCGATGCCGCGTCGTGAACTGATCGCGGCTCCAGAAAAGCGGTGCATACGGGTTCTCCACGTTCAGCATGTTGTTGTAATTCGAAGCCCAGGTCCAGTGTGCATCGAAGGTGACCTGTCCCACCTTGCGCTGCCCTTCCAAAGTGAGTGCGTTGTAATTGGCAGCGCCGTTGTTGCGGGCATACGTCGCGCCCACGAACTGCGGATAAGGTCGCCGTGCCTGCGTGAACGGACTCAGGCTGGGCTGGGGCTTGTCGATCTGGATATTGTAATTCAGTCCTCGCGATCGCGACCCAACATAGGAAAGACGCAGCCCGATATCCTTCACCTGCCGCTCCAGCGTCAGGTTGAATTGATGAATGCGGCCGTTGTTCGTATCGGACGGGAAGCCACTCACGCTTTGCGATGGGATGCTGCCCGCGCCCACCGGAAACGCGTTCGGGAACGCGAATGACGGCTGCCCATTTTGAACCGTGTTAAAGAACGTCTCGCTGATCTGGTATGGACCGCCTCCCTGCGCCCGCGCGAACCGGCCCAGCGTTTCCGTGTAGATTCCGTACCCGCCTCGAATGACGAAGGTTTCGCCGAACGGGCGGTAGGCGAAGCCCACGCGCGGCGCAAAATTACGCAGCGACGGGTTCTGCCCCGCGTTCCCCGTCGCAATTTTGATTGTGTTCGTGGGATAGAGGGGACTGATCGAATTCATCGCCGAGGCCGGCACTATAACATTGCCCGAAGACGGATCCCAGTTGTAGATCAGGCCATCGTCATAAGTAGCAGAGCCGAATTTGTCCCAGCGCAGCCCCAGGTCGAGTGACAGCCGCGGGTTCACCTTGAAAGTGTCCTGCGCGTAGATGCCAAGTTCGCTGTCCAGGAGGGTTCGGTTGGTCAACGGGTCGAGCCGTTGGCTGGAAAACGGCAGGCCTAAAAGAAAGTCCGACGCGCCATATCCGGTCAAGGTGCCATTGAAGGTGAAATAGCCGTAGGTCCCTTCCGGAACCGTTCCGCTCAATTGCGACTGCGGCCTGTACTCGCCGCCGAATTTGAAGACATGCCGGCCCTTCGCCCAAGTCAGCGACTCCGCAAAATCCCAACTCTTATCGTTCTGCAGAAGTCCGCCGGGCTGTTGCCGCAACGGCATGTAGCCTGTAATATCAATCCGTGGGAAGCCCATTTCGTTCAACCCCTTGGGATTAACGCCCTGAATCCCGAGGTCCTTCACTGTATCGTTGCCCTGTATAGGGGTGATGCCGGATACGTCGCCGCCATCGATCACGTTGGGCTGGTACAAGCCCCAGCGGAATGTGTTGACCAGTGCCGGCGAGAAAATGTGCGTGTCCTGAATGGCGAGAGTGCGGCTGTCACGCACGCGCGTCCAGGTGAACGCTGGGAAGTTACCCGCCAGTACATAAAGCGGCTTCGACGTCAGATAGTGTCCCGAAATCGTATTTTTGTCTGAGAAGCGATGGTCGATCCGAATCTCGTAACTGTCCCAGCGGAACAGGTCCGTCGGATGGGGGAAGAGGAAGCCGTAGTTATTCGCCAGTGCATCCGCAGCGCCGAGGTTCGGGGCGGGCAGATACTTGTCCTGAATTTTCAGCGATGTTTGGTTCAAGCGGTTCGTGGGAATCACATTGCCCGGGAACGGCAGGCCATTCAGCGGATCCTTGATCACGACCGGCCGGGAGATTGCGAGCAGTTGCGAGAAGTCGCCCTGTCGCATTGCGGCCGTGGGCACATCGCGGAGATAGAAGGTCGAACTCGGCCAGCGCTGGCCGCTCCAGGACCCGAAGAAAAACGTCTTGTCCTTGCGGATTGGACCTGCCACCTGCGCATCCATCGTATGAAACAGATTCTTGGCTTTGCGTGCATCGAAAAAGCCGCGGGCGGAGAGCGCCGAATTCTGGTGCCAGTATGCCGCGCGGCCGTGGATGCTGTTGGTGCCGGACTTCGTCGTCAGGCTGATAAATGCGGCCCGCGAGTACTCCGCGGAGTTGTTCCCGGTTACAATCTGCACTTCCTGCATGACGTGCACGTTCGACGCCTGCAGCGAGCTGCCGTCGCCGGGCACCCCGTCGATGCCGGTCTGCACCTGGCTGTTGGGCAGACCCGCAAGCTGGATGTTGTAGATCCCGCCGGAGGTCTGCACCAGCGGGAGAGTCGTCATGACCAGTTGGGGATTGCGGCCGTCGCCGATCCAGGGGGCGTCTTCGAAGCGCTTGTTCGTGAACGATCCTGCGATTTTGGCGGTGTCCGTAGTAATTACCGCGGCGTCAGCCTTGACCGTCACTTCCGAACCGACGGCGCCCAGTTCGAGCGCCACATCAATACGCCGGATCTGGCTGCTTTCCAGGATGATGTTCTCCGCTACAAATGTCTTGAATCCGGGACTGGTGGCGCTCAGACGGTAAATGCTTTGCGGCAGGTCCGGAATCTCGAACTCTCCACTGGGAGTGCTGGGAACCAAGCGGCGAATGTTCGTTTGCACATCGGTAACTTCGATGCGGGCGCCGTTCACGGCAGCACCGCTCGGGTCGGTTACCGAACCGCGGATTGTGGAAACGGTGGTTTGCCCAAACGCAGCATTCAGAAGAACGATGAAAGAAACGACGCCTACTGAAATGTAATGTTCCATACCCCTCATGGAAATCTCCGTTAGACACTAGTTTGGTTTAGTCTATCGTAGCGGAACCGTGTGTCAAGCAAAAAACTTGCAGTTCGTGCCCCGCCTTGTTAGCATCGCGAACAACAGAGGAGCCTATGTCGAAAGACTCTACGTCAATCGAGACGCGCGGACTGTTGAAGGCGGTTGCCGGCGCCGGCGCGCTTTCCATGGTGGCGAACGCCGCGCCTTCCAGCCGAGTCGCGCAAGAAAACCAAAAGGCAGGCACCACCGAGTGGCAACTCCGGCACTACCACTTCGACGGCGGTTCCGGCTCGGGACTGCGCTCCCCCATGCTTGAGGGCTATGTCTGCGATGTAAGTGTCTATTCGGGCGACAAGCTCGACATCATGGTGAGTCAACTCTCAAGATACCCGGTTATCACGGTAAGTTAATTTATGACCCAGTAGTGCTAGTCTAGTGCCCATCCGTCATAACTGCTGCAAACCTTTATCAATTCCCGTCACAATCGTGTCAGCTTGTTCCTGGTTCAGCGTCAGCGGCGGAGAGATTGTCAGGACGTTACCGAATCCGGGCACAGTATCATTGTTGCGCCCAACCAGCACGCCGGCCTCCCGAATCGCCCGCTGCAACCGGACGATCTGCGGCTCGGGCATGGGTGTGCGGTTCGCATCCGCGACCATCTCCAGCCCGATGAGCAGTCCGCGACCGCGCACTTCGCCGATAAGTGATGATTTTAGCGCCAGCAGCCGGTCCGCCAGGTAGCAGCCCATCCGTGCGGAATTCTCCCAGAGCCTCTCCCGCGTCAGGATCGCCAGGTTGGCCAAGCCTGCAGCGCACGAGCACGGATGGCCGCCGAACGTGCTCACCTGCGCAAACTTTGTCGTGTCGTCAGCGTCACTCTTGAAGGCATCGAATATCACGTCCGTCGCGACCGTGGCGGCGAGCGGAAGGTAAGCCGACGTGATGCCCTTCGCCAGAGTCAGGATATCGGGGCGTATGCCGGCATGTTCGAAGCCGAACATTTTTCCCGTCCGTCCGAAGCCCGTGATGACCTCATCAAGGATCAGCAGCACGCCGTGGCGGTCGCAGATTTCGCGCACGCGCTCCAGGTAGCCGTCGGGAGCATGGAATACGCCCCCGCCGCCGATTGTCGGTTCGATGATCACAGCGGCAACGGTGTCCGGTCCCTCCATACGGATCACCCGGTCAAACTCATCCGCGCATGCCAGCGTGCAGCCCGGCTCCTGCGTGCAAAACGCGCAACGGTAATGGTCCGGCGGTGCGACGTGCAGGAATCCCGGAACCAGCGGTTCAAATCCCCGCTTGCGCGCTACCTGCCCTGTGGCCGAGAGGGCTCCCATGGTGAATCCGTGGTACGCCCGGTGGCGCGCGATGATCTTGTAGCGGTCCTGCCCTGGATGTGCTCGTCGCGCGTACTGCCGCGCCATCTTGAGCGCGGTCTCCACTGCCTCCGAGCCGCTGTTGAGGAAAAACACGCGATTCAGCTCGGCTGGGAGCAACTCGGCCAGCCGTCCGGCGAGCTGCGCGCCTGGCGGATGCGACTGCGTGAGCGGATAATACGGCAGCCGGGCCATCTGGTCGGCAACGGCATTCACGATCTCGCTCCGGCCATAGCCGACATTGACACACCACAGCCCCGCCATAGCGTCCAGGTAGGACCGCCCTTCGGAATCATAAACCCAGCAGCCGTCGGCGCGAACAATCTCCAGCGGTGGGCGCTGTTCCAGGCCCTGATGCTGAAGATTGCCATGCCACAAGTGCTGCAAATCCAATTCTCGATGCGTGCGAGAAACAAAGCTTGCCATGGTGTGGTATTTTACTGCAAATCATTGCCCCGCTTGACAGGGTGCAGAATCCTAGATTCCTCACGGGACGATTTGGGTCATGACAGACATATTATCGCGGACCGCCGGCAATGAGCGCGCCGGAGCGGATTGATGTAGTATCTCCATGAGGAGGTGCTGTATCGTGCGGTCGTATAGAGTGGCTCTGGTTTTGGTCTGTGCCGCATCCCTCGAAGCGACCGATTCCGAAGCGGCCTTCTTCGCGACCAAGATCCGTCCGCTGTTGGCCCACAACTGTTTTGCGTGCCACACAGACTCACGCCTCGGCGGGCTTCGTCTCGATTCCCGTGAAGCCGTGCTCCAGGGAGGCAAATCGGGTCCGGCCATCCTGCCCGGTGATCCTGACGACAGTCTGCTGATACAGGTTGTGACCTACACGCATTCCCGGCTGAAAATGCCGCCCACCGGAAAGCTCAAAGACGAAGAGATCGCCGACCTCAGGAACTGGATCAAGTCCGGGGCGGTCTGGCCAGAAACGTCTCCTCCGAATGCAGCAGCGACTTACGTGATCACTCCCGAACGGCGCGCCTTCTGGGCGTTTCAGCCTGTTCGCAAGCCGCCGCTCGCAACCGTGAAAAATGAGACCTGGGTGAGGAGCCCGATTGACCGATTCATCCTGGCGAAGCTCGAGGAAAGCGGGCTTAAGCCTGTAGGCCCGGCCAGCAAACAGGCTCTGATCCGCCGCGCCACCTTCGACCTGATTGGACTTCCGCCATCGCCGGAGGAAGTGGATGCGTTCGTCAACGACGACCAGCCGGATGCGTTCGCGAAGGTTGTAGATCGACTGCTGTCATCCCCGCACTATGGCGAGCGTTGGGGGCGCTACTGGCTCGACCTGGCGCGTTATGCGGATGGACAATTAGGCGCGAGCAAGGACACACCGTACGAGAACGCCTTCCGCTATCGCGACTGGGTGATCCAGGCGTTGAACGAAGACATGCCTTATGATGTGTTCGTTAAGGCCCAGATTGCCGCCGATCGTATGGATGGGGGCAACCGCGAGAAACTGCTGCCCGGCCTCGGCTTTCTGGCGCTTGGCGACAGCGCTGACGAGCGGGTGGACGTCACCACCAGGACATTTCTCGCTTTAACGGCCGGCTGTGCGCGGTGTCATGACCACAAGTATGACCCCATACCAACGAAGGATTATTACTCGCTGCTCGGCATTTTCCAGAGCAGCCAGACGGATGAGATTCCGTTAGCTCCCAAGGATGCAGTCGATGCATGGAAGAAGCACAAGAAGAAAATCGACGAACTGCAGGAAGCCATCGACGACTTCATCAAGAAGCAGAGTACCGATCTCAGCGAGATCCTGGCCGCGAGGACGACGAGGTATATGACAGCAGTGTTTCAAGCTGCGGCGTTTCAAGCTTCCCCGGAGGACGCGGATCTGAATCCGGAGATCCTCAGCCGCTGGAAAACGTATTTAAAAGATCCCGACAAAGAACACCCTTTTCTGAAGCCGTGGTTTGCACTGGTCTCCGCGAACCCGACCCTCGCGGAGGTCAAGAAGGCGGCAGAGGAGTTTCAGTCGCTCGTGATCAAGCTATTCGTCGAAAAGCGGGAGATCGACGATCGTAATTATGTGAAGCTGGGCGGCGCAAAGGGCGCGAAGGATGAGCGGACACGGCAGTACACGAATCTGGAATCGTTGGAGATAGAGAAATATTACCTGTGGCGCGACCTCGCCTCCGATCCATTCATGCGCAACGGCACTCTGTTTCCAGGGGGCGTTTATTACTATGGCGTGCCGAGCACGCTGGAGCGCGATTTCAAAACGCGGGGCGGCGAAGTGCACGCGACGGACATAGACGGCTGGCTGGGCCGCGAGTGGAAAGAGCACCTGGACCGAATGCGGGCGGAACTCTCCGCGCTTAAAATAACTCTCCCGCCGCAATATCCTTTCCTGCACGCATTCCGCGATTCGACGAAACCGGCGAATGCCCGCGTGGCCATTCGCGGGGACCAGAATAACCTGGGCGAGGAGGCGCCTCGCCGGTTTCTACAGATTCTTTCCACCGGTGAGCCGAAGCCCTTTACAACCGGCAGCGGGCGGCTGGAATTGGCCACGGCGATTGCCAGCGCCGGCAATCCTTTGACCGCGCGGGTTCTGGTGAACCGCGTCTGGCATCTCCATTTCGGAAAGGGCATCGTACGCAGCCCGGGCAATTTCGGCCAGCTCGGTGAACGGCCAACACATCCCGAGTTGCTGGATTACCTGGCGGCGAGGTTCATGGAAAACGGCTGGTCCTTGAAGAAGCTCCACCGCGAAATCATGCTCTCTTCCGTCTATATGCTAAGTGCAGACCATTCGCAGACCAACTACGCTAAGGATCCTGACAACCGGCTGCTGTGGCACGCCAACCTGCGCCAGCGGCTCGATATAGAGGCGATGCGCGATGCGTTGTTGGCGGTTGCCGGAACGCTAGATTTCACCGCAGGTGGACCGCCCGTGCGCCTGAACGAGAAAAACCACCGCCGGACGGTGTATGCGTACATAGGGCGGACTGAGCCCGACGCGATGCTCACGTTGTTCGATTTCCCCAATCCAAACAGCACGAGCGAGCAAAGGACCGTAACCGCGGGACCGTTGCAGCGCCTGTTTTTCATGAACAGCGAGTTTGTGCGCGTGCAGGCGCAAGCTCTGGCCGGACGGTTAGAAGGGACGGACACAGAAAAAATCGACCGCGCATATCGCATGCTGTTCGCGCGGCCCCCGACCGATTCCGAAACCGAAGCGGGCCTGGTATTTTTGAAAAATGGTGGGGACGCCTGGGCACAGTATGCCCAGGTCTTGATGAGTTCGAGCGAGTTCAGCGCGTTAAATTAGGGAGGCAGCATGTACCGGCGTGACGTTCTGAGGCTGATGGGCAATGGTTTTGGAATGCTGGCGCTCGCGGATTCGGTCCGGGCGGCAGGTCAGAGTCCGCTCGCGGTGAGGCCGCCGCACTTTCCGGCTCGCGCCAAGCGGGTGATCTTTCTGTTCATGAACGGCGGCTGGTCACAGGTAGACACGTTCGATCCCAAACCGGCGCTCGACAGGTATCATGGAGAGCCGATGCCGGGGCCGAAGATCAAGACCGACCGTGCCTCCGGCAACCTCATGCGTTCGCCCTTTACGTTCCGCAGATGCGGCCAGAGCGGACTCGAAGTAAGCGAGATCTTTCCCGAAGTCGGCAAGCGAATCGATGACTTCTGCGTCATTCGGTCCTGCTACTCCGATAACGGCAACCACGGCCCGTCGCTGCTGATGATGAACTGCGGCCATGGCTTGCCCGGACGTCCGGCCATGGGATCCTGGATCACTTACGGCCTCGGCTCGGAGAACCAGAATCTTCCCGGATTCATGGTGCTATGTCCGGGATTGCCGGTGCTCGGTCCGCAGCTTTGGGATTCCGCGTTTCTGCCTTCGACTCATCAGGGAACGCACGTGCCGACGAACGAGCGCGAAGCCGGCAAGCTGATCCAGAACATTCGGAATAAATACCTCGAGCCAGCCGATCAGGAGCGGCAGCTTGCCTTGCTTGAGAAACTAAACCGCTCGTACGTGGAACGGGTGGGGCCGCAGCCGCAGCTCGAAGCCAGCATTGTGGCGATGGAAGTTGCCTTTCGCATGCAGCTCGAAGCTCCCGAGGTATTCGATATTGGGAAGGAGAGTGAAGCGGTGCGCAGCCGCTATGGAGACCACGACTTTGGCCGGGGCTGCCTGATGGCGCTCCGTCTGGTGGAGCGCGGGGTGCGGATGGTCCAGATCTATTTCGGTAACTTCCAGCCGTGGGACAGCCACGACGATATCAGGGTGCATCGGCAATTAGCCCACCAGGCGGACGGTCCAATCGCCGCCCTGTTGGACGATCTCAAAGCGCGCGGCCTTTTCGAGGACACGCTGCTCATTGTCGGCAGTGAATTTGGCCGGACTCCGATGATCCAGAACAGCGGACTGGAGCGCGTGTGTAACGGTCGCGATCATAATGTCCCCGGTTACACCACTCTGCTCGCCGGGGGCGGCGTGAAGGGGGGTATCGCCCATGGCGCAACCGACGACTTCGGATTTAAGGCGGTCGAGAAGCCGGTGCACGTAAATGACCTGCATGCCACGATTCTGCATCTGCTGGGCCTGGACCATACGCGTTTGACGTATCGCTATAGCGGCCGCGACTTCCGCCTGACCGACGTGGCTGGAAATGTGGTCCGGGATATTTTGGTATGAGTCGCACGCAAAGGAATGACATGACGAGTCGCAGGCGAGAGCTCGTCGAGTTGCACCTTCCCATCCAGATCTAGGTCAGAAAGAATCGCGGACCTAATCGCTCCGTTTTAACTTCGCAAGCGAGTTACCGCATCCCGCCAATTCACGGGCAAGCTGTCTCGGCGCCTGCCGGTCTGCCGCGGCGAGTCTTCCCTCGCGATCCAGTTCCGTCCATATGTCGAAGCTCCGCTGGTAAAGATCCCGAGCTGCGGCCCATTGCTGCAGGCGGATGGAGTCCGTCGCGCCAGTTTGCGAAGCGATCCGAGCGTGCAGGCGCGCTGAGTCTGCGAGCACATCAGCCAGGCGCGTTCGATTCTGCGCGTCATTTACGTCCGATGCCGCCAGATGATTGAGCAACTCGACCGCATTGTGATACTGTTGCAGCGCGTCCGCGGGGTCACTCAGCGTGAGTACTTTACCGAGATTCGTGTAACACTCCGCAAGCGCACCGCGATTCGCATTGCTTGCCGGGTTCTTTTCGGACAGCACCAACCGGGCTGCGACAGCCTTTCTGAAATAGTCAAGAGCAGTCCCCCCGTCCCCGCTTTTCCGGAGGCAGTCCGCCACGCGCGTGTAGCTGTTGGCCAGGTAACCATACAGCAATCCGCGTGTGGGATCGTGATTCAACAGGAGTTCCTGCCTCTTCACTCCACTGCGCAATAGGACCAGCGCCTCTCGTGTTCGTCCCAAGGCAGCTAACGCCGATCCGGCTTTGCCTTCGCTGAAGGATAAATCCAGAAGCGCTTGCGCATTGCCGGGATCCGTGGAGGATAAGCCTCGATCGATTTCGAGGGATCTGCGATACTGCTCCAGCGCTCCATGCGGAGCCGCGTTGCGCACCAATGCGTCGCCAATCTGTTTGTAGGCGAGCGATCGGTTCCGCCTCGCTTGGGCATCTTTAGGGTCGGCAGCCGATAGCGAATCGAATAACTCCAACTCGCGGCGGAAGTGGACTAGCGCGCCTCGCGAATCGCCTGCCACCATCAGAGAAAGGCCGACGTTGTGGTGAGAAAAGCCCAGCTGCCTCCGGTAGTGCGCGTTGTCCGGATCGGATTCGGCCAGTTCTTTCCGGATCGCGAGCCCTTGGCGGCGGCTCTCCAACGCGCCCGCGGTATCACCTTTCTCTTGAAGAACCCCGCCCAACCCATCCAGGCTGGTTGCGAGGTGGATTTTCCCCACCGCTTCCAACGGGTGTGCCGCTAAGATCCGGCCGCTGAGATCCGCTGCGCGACGGTACGCGGCCACCGCTCCGTCGGTTTCTCCCGCCAACCTTAACCGGTTTGCATGATTGTACGTTTGCGTGATGAGGTCGCTCTGCAACCTGGTATCGTTCCCTATGCTCCCAGCCAGAGCCTCGTAGATGGCCAGCGCTTTCCCGGAATGTTCCAGCGCACCCTTCGAATCGCCCGAAACACCCATGATCTCGCTGATCTGCCCATGAATTGACGCCAAGGCCAGGCGCAATTCGCGATTCCCGGGGTCGGCGCGGGACAGTGTTTCGCGGATCGCCAGGCTCTTCCTGGAACTCGCCAGGGCGCCCTGGGAGTCGCCCAGGTTCGGAAACTGGGGATCTCCTTGAACTTCACCGACTCGTTCGTACGCAGACGCGATCTCCATTTGCAGCGAGCGATCTTCCCGCGCCTCGGAAGCCAGGTCATCCAGATATTCCAGAGCGCGCTTCACCACTAGCGACCGCGCCGATGTCGATCCGGGGAGATTCTTGATGGCATCATCAAACTCAAATAGAACAGAATGCGCCAGTTTGCGAACCTCATTGAACCTGCGCTCCGCCTTCGCGCGCTGCGCGACGGCAACCCGTGCCTGCCACAACGTTGTCGCCGCTCCTGAAACGATTGCGGCAAGCACGAGCGCTCCGGCAATCACTGTGACTCGATTCCTGCGAGCGAATTTACCGATTCGATACGAGAAAGTGACTTTACGCGCGATCACAGGCATGCCTTGCAAATACCGCCCAAGGTCCTCGGCAAACTGGCTGACGGAGCGATATCGCCGTTCCGGATCCTCCTGCATAGCCCTGAGCAGGATGTTGTCCAGATCGCCACGCAGTTCACGAGCGGCGACACCTCCTGGCCGGCTAACGGCGCTCGGAGCGAGCGGTTCCCGGGCGCAGAGTTGCTGTTCCATGTCGAACGGCCGCCGGTTTTCTATCTTCAGCGGCCGGATGCCCGTCAGGATTTCGTACAAGACCGCGCCAAGCGAATAGACGTCTGTCGCGGTGGTCACGACTTCTCCGCGCAACTGTTCCGGGCTGGCATACTCCGGAGTGAGTAGCCGCGTGGCTGCCGTCAGACTTCCACGATCTTCGGTGCTTTCGGGGGAGAATATCTTGGCGATGCCGAAGTCGAGCAGTTTCGGGATTCCCTCGGAGGTGATGAGGATATTGGATGGCTTCAAGTCGCGGTGCACCACCAGGTTCCGGTGTGCGTGCTCCACGGCATCGGCAATATCCAAAAACAGTCGCAGCCGTCCCCGTACGTCCAGGCCGTTCTGACTGCAGTACTCCGTGATGGGTTTCCCTTCCACCCACTCCATTACCAGGTAGGGCCATCCATCCGGAGTTGCTCCGCCATCCAGCAGGCGCGCGATGTTGGGGTGATTTAGCAACGCCAACGCCTGCCGCTCCAAGCGGAAGCGGGCGATCAGGAAATCCGTTTCGGCGCCGGCTCTCACTACCTTGATAGCCACTTCCTGACGGTAGTCGTTGTCACGCACCGCGTGGTAGACGACTCCCATACCTCCGCAGCCCGCGCGATCCAGTACGACGTACGGGCCGATTCTCAACTGAGGACCACCCGGTGACTGCCGGGACACCGGCTCGAGGAAAGCGCCGGATTCATCGAGCGCCACCAACAACCGCTCCACCTCATCCCGCAATTCCAGGTCTCCGGCGCAGTTCTCGTCCAGGTACCGGAGGCGCGTTCCGCCTTCCAATCGCGATGCGGCGTAGAGAACAGCCCGGATTTCCTGCCATCGCTCAGGAGTCATGGTTCCTTCGCTGGCGCTGGTCCCGCCGCCCGGTTGAGCCGGTCATATAGCCATGCTTTGGCGGTAACCCAGTCACGAGTGACGGTTGCCGGGGAAATATCCAGAGCCTCCGCGATCTCCTGAAGCGTCAAGCCTCCGAAGAATCGCAATTCAATCACACGAGCCTGCTGCGAATCGAGATCGCATAGGACATCCAGTGCTTCGTCGAGCGCGATCAGGTCCAGATCCCGTTCCTCTTTAAGGCCGACGGATATTCCGGCGGCAAGACCGGCGGCAGGCCCGGTCCCCGCGCCGCCCCGCTTATCCGCGTGACGGTGGCGGGCGTGGTCCACAAGAATGCGACGCATCATGCGCGCGGAGATGGCGAAGAAATGCATCCGGTTTCGCCATTGCACGCGCCGCTGGTCTATCAGGCGGAGGTACGTCTCATTGACTAACGCCGCGCTTTCCAGGGTGTGCTCCCGACCCTCGTTTGCCAGGTGCCGCCGCGCGACATTGCGTAACTCCTCGTAGACCAAGGGCATCAGGCGGTCAAGCGCGCCTTTTTCACCCCGGTTCCAGCCGATGAGCAACTCCGTGATGCCGGACAACCTTGTCTCCCCTACTGCCGCAAGATTATAGCATTGGTGATCAAGTTTTCAGTCGCTTTACGCGTTTAGTATGAGGGGTCGTCCGGCTCGGAACAGAAATACAGCCTGGACAGATCGATAGATCGGAGGGACACCGGAATGGCGCGCCAAATCAGCGGCATCGTTCTCACTCGCAAGAATTTAATTCCACTCGAAAGGTTCTCCCCAGGAAGACGTAGAAGCCCGCGGAAGGAGTCGCGTGAGTTCGCGCAGCCTGCCGGACACGCCCTTTGGATCAGGACTTTCGCCATCCTCATTCTCGCCGGCTCCGCGGCTGCCCAGAATCTTGCGAACTGGAACACAGGCGCCGGGAACTGGGGTAGCGCGAACAACTGGGATTGCGTGATCGATGGTGTTTCGAGCCACTGTATCCCTAGCTCGGGATTTGTGGTCACCAACATCGGGGGCGATATCACTCTGGATGTCAACGCGAACGTGGGGCGCATTATGGGCACCGCGGGATCCCTGACACTCAGCAGCAAAACCCTGACAGCGACCGACCCGCTCGGTATTCAGATCATCGGCGGGTCCGTCACCCTGTCCGGCTCCTCCGTGATCAACGGATTCCTCATTACCAACAATCTCCAGGTGCAAAACTCCACGATCAACGGGAACGTCCAGGCCTTCAATGCCAACATCGCGGGCGGTCGCTTGGGGTCGCTCACCATCGCCAATCAATTGACGGCCGCCAATAGCACATTCGGTTCCAACTCCAACCTGACGATCAGCCAGCCTAGTTCGATTTCCAATTCCACAATCGGAGGCCAATTCAACATCAACTTCGGGGCCTCCCTGACCGTGGATCGCGGCTCGACCATTAACTCGACTCAAACCCTGATCTCTGTGGGATCCGTAACACTTCAGGGAGCCTCCATCTGGACTGCCGCCTCCCCGGTTTTCATGGGACTCTCGCCGGGGGCTGCCGCGCTCGATGTCACCGGCACCGGCAGCGTCTTAAATCTGACGAATGCAGCCCTGGAACTGGGCCAGATTGCCAATTCCGCGGTTACGGTGGAACACGGCGGCAGCATCGCCGCCACCGGCGCGGGCGGCAACTTCCTGATTGGCTTGGGCGCCGTATTCCCGACCGATTCCAGGATGATCGTGAACAGCGAAGGTACCGCCTCCGCCAACAACATCACTGTCGAGGGAAGCGCGATCGGCTCCACCGGTCTCCTCTCCATATCCGATCCGTCATCGAGCGTCACCGCAGCCGGCCAATTGCTGGTCGCCAACGGCGGCGTTGTCAATGCCGCCAACCAGGGCAGCCTTACGGCGGATTCTCTGCGCATTCAAGGCGGCTCCGTCACCGTCGATTCCGGCGCAACTTTCAATCTCACTTCCGACACGGCCGTGCTGGTCGGCTCCGGCGGGACTGGCGTTCTCACCCTCCAGGGAGGCGGAACGGCTAGCGCTTCCGGAGAACTGGTTCTCGGCACGAGCGCCACGTCAAGCGGCGCCATGAACATTGTGGACTCCTTCAGCAAATGGGACGGCAGGGGCAACGTGAGCGTCGGCGAGGCCGGCAGCGGTTCGCTGACCGTACGCGACGGCGGGGTTCTGGTGACCGGGTCCGATCCCTCGGGCCTCAGCGGATCCATCGGCACTCAAAGCACCGGGAACGGCAGCGTAACCCTGCAAAGTGGGGATTGGACGGCTCCTGGAACTCTGCAGATCGGCGCGGCCGGTACGGGAAGGCTGCAACTCTTGCAAGGGGGTACCCTGGAGAGCGGCTCCGCCGTAATCGGCCTCAGCGGCGGCTCGCACGGAACTGTCTCGGTCAGCGGCGTGGGCTCGGTCTGGACCGTCTCCGGCAACCTTACCGTGGGCTCCAATGGCGCCGGATCGCTAGGGATCTCCAATGCCGGGAAGGTCAGTGATGTCAACGCGACGATCGGTGACAAAGCGGGCTCGAGTGGAGTCGTCACAGTCACCGGACTGGGCAGTTCGTGGCAGAACAGCGGGATCCTGACAGTCGGCGGCGATGGCGGAGCAAGCCTCACGATTGATACCGGTACAGTCACCGCGGGCGGGGCATCGATGGGAAGCAACTTTTCACCCGTACAGGTCACTGTCACGAATCACGGCACGCTGAGCGTTCTCGGTGACGTCTCGATCGGCGGCGCTGCTTCCACCCAGTTGACAATCGAAAATGGCGGCACTTTCCTGAACGCCGGCAATGCCACCATCGGAGGCTCTGGAGGCGATACAACCGTCATCGTTACCGGTACGGACTCCTCCTGGACCCTCAACGGGACGGGTGAACTCACAATCGACGACAAGGGCTCCCTGTTTGTAATGGATGGCGGCACTGTCACCGCTACCGGCATCACCGTCGACACAGGCGGACTTCTGAACGGCCAGGGCGGAAACATCATCGGCACCGTGTTCAACGTTGGCGGTACAGTGACGCCCGGAGACGCGACGGGAACTTTGTCGATCAACGGGGACTACAGCCAGCGTTCCGGAGTCCTGCTTTTCGAGATCGATGGCTTTGGTCCCACCCAGTTCGATCACCTCCTGATTTCCGGGCTTGCGAACATATCCGGCGGATTCATCGACATAGAGTTTGGAAACGGCTTCGTACCCGCTCCGGGCCAGAGTTTCGACTTGCTCTCTGCCATCGGCGGTCTCACTATCGCCAATTTCACCTTTGACGTGATCGGCCTTCCCCCCGGCCTCCAGTTCATCGATACCGTTGGCCCAAACGGATTCGAACTCAGCTTCGCCGGGAGCAGGTCCGCCCCGGAGTCCAACGGCGCTGCTTTGCTCATCCTGGGCCTCGGTATGATCTTGGCAAGTCGCCGGAAGGCATTATCCGGCTCGCGACCGCTGCGTTCGCGACCAATGCGCTGAAGAGGCCGGCTACGTTATCCAAGGAGGGTTTCTCAGGTGAAACAGATTCTGGCGGTTTCCCTACTGTGCCTCGCGCTCTTCAGCGTGGACTGCAACCGGGTACAGCCCAACCCGGCATCCGCTGCGGTCGATGCCAACAAATACTACGCCGTTCTGCTCAGCAATGGGTCAGTCTACTTCGGAAAGCTGGAGGGGCTCGGTTCGGCGTACCCGGTGCTCCGTGACGTGTACTATGTACAGACCACGACCAACCCGGAGACTAAGGCCGTGTCCAGCATACTGGTGAAGCGCGGCAAAGAATGGCACGGGCCGGACCGAATGATCCTCAACGAAAAAGCGGTTGTCTTCGTGGAACCGGTGGGAGGCGAATCCAAAGTTTCGCAGTTGATCGCCGATTCGAAACGCTGAACCAAGGGCTTGGCAGCGTCAGTCCGGTTTCACTCCCCCTTTCGTTTCGCTTCTGCGGCTTGTTCAGCTACTGAACCGCTATCGTGACGCCCGGCTGGCTGGCGGCACCGCGTACGTGGTTGTCGCCACTCCCAAGGTCCCCGCTTCCGGGAGGTCTCAGCAGATTAGGAACGGGAAACGCGCCAGGTTCCGGCGGTGGAGGGAAGATAGGGTGCTAGGTAACCACAAATTTCGAAAGCAGAAAGTGGAGCGGTGATGAGAATGGAATTGCTGCGATTCAACGGCGCTGTCGAGCGGGATCCTGCCATCGACGCGTGGATGAAAGAGCATGCCGGTGAATTGGGAGCCATCGCGCTTCAGTGGTTTGAGGTGATGCGAAAATGCGGAGACGAAGTCCGGGAGCTTTTGCATGACGGCTGTCCGGTTGCATGTTTGGGAGATACGCCCTTCGGCTACGTCAATGTATTCACTTCGCACGTAAACGTGGGGTTCTTTCACGGCGCAACGCTGCCGGATCCGGCCCGCTTGTTGCAAGGCAACGGCAAGTTCATGCGCCATGTAAAGCTAAGACCGGGAACGGCCACAAACGCCGCAGCGCTAAACAGGCTCATCGAGATGGCGTACTCGGATATAAAGGAGCGCGTCGAAAACGGCTAGCTCAGAGAAACGCCTTGAGAGGCGGACGCGGATGTGAACCGCCAGATTAGTAACGAGTCTTAAGACTGTTATAAACTCGAGGCAGTATCGACCATAGACATCAAGAGATCGATGAAGGTGCCGGCTACCGCCGATGGAGGGATGAAGGATGACGGTGCAGGCAATCACGTAAACAGCAATGCAGAAAGGAGTCTACGCAATGAAATCGTTGATTGAAGTTTGCTTAGTTGGATCCATTCTGATCTGTGCAGTGGACGCTCAGGAATCTACGCTGCCCGCACTGCACAAAGGTGTTTCGGTTCAGATGCCCGTTGCGGATCATGCAGTGGAGATGCGGGCAGCCGACGCACAACAGGCAATCGTCGTAGCCATCACGGCGGACGGAAAAGTGTTTGCCGGCACCGAACCGGCCGAGCCCAGTGCGCTAAGTAAGCTGAGTGCGGGTACCGTGTATGTAAAGGCCGACTCTCGAGTGCCGTTTCAGAAGGTACTCACAGTGTTGGACGCTTTACGCGGTAAGTCGGTGGTGTTGCTTGCTGCACCACCCAAGAACGTGGAGAGGACGAAGATTGTGCCGCCCTATGGGATGGAGATGACCGTGTCCCGGTAGGGACCTCTGCTGAACCCGGCCATGGACCTGCCAAATCGGTGACGTCTCCGCCACGGCGTAAGTTTGACTACTTCTTCATGGCGAACGACCAGAGCGTGTCGCCCGCGCCGACCACGACGTACTGTTGTCCGTCGAGTTCGTAGGAGATCGGACCATTCGACACCGGCGCCGTGAGCTTTGAATGCCACAGCGGATCGCCCGTCGTGGCGTTCAACGCGACGAGGTTGGACGAGTTATCGCCTGTGAACACGAGGTTGCCTGCCGTGCTCATCAGGCCGCTGCGTCCCGCCGGGAGTCTCCCACTTGTGGGACCAGCGGATCTTGCCGGTCTTGTAGTCGATCGCCTCCACCGACGAGCTGAGGTTCGCGCCGCCGCGATCGGTGCCGCCCCAGCCCTGCGGGTTGGCGAGATCCGGATCGAAAATATAGTACACGCTGAAGGCGCGCGACGTACCCACGTAGAATAGCCCGGTCTGCGGGCTGAAGGTGGGCGGAGGCCAGTTGGTGGCGCCGCCCTGATTGGGCGTGACGAGCGCGCCATCCACCTGCGGATGCTTCGCGGGATCGGGCTCGGGCGTGCCGTTGGGCCGGATGCCCTTCGCCCAGTTGGGCTTGGAGTAAGGCGCGGTGACGATGTTCTTACCGTTGGTCCGGTCGAGCAGGAAGTAGTAACCGTTGCGCGCGGCCATCGCGAGCAGCTTGCGCGGGCGGCCGTCGATCTCGCCGTCGATGAGAACGGGCACCTGCGTGGAATCCCAGTCGTGCGTGTCATGGGGCGATGCCTGGAAATACCAGACCATCTTTCCGGTGTCGGCATTCAGCGCGACGACGCAGCCTGTATAGAGGTTGTCGCCCTTACGGTTGGCGTGCGCAATTACGGGCTGCGGATTGCCGGTGGTGATGTAGATCAGGTTGAGGTCGGGATCGTAGGTCGGCATCTGCCACGTCATGCCGCCGCCGTGCCGCATCGCCTCTTCGTTGGGCCAGGTCTCGCTGCCGGGATCCCCCTTCTTGAGAGGGACCACCGACCAGCGCCACTTCTGGTCGCCGGTCTCGGGGTCGTATGCGGTGAGATAGCCGGGGCGGTCGAGATCGTCGCCCGAGACGCCGGCAATCACTTTGTTCTTGACGATCATCGGAGCCATCGAGCCGTAGTAGAACTGGTCGAGGTCGCAGTTCTGTTTCCGCCAGCGCTCGGACCCGTCCTTGAGGTTCAAAGAAATGATCTGGCAGTCGGGTGTCAGGAAGAAAAGCCAGTTGCCGGAAATGCCTACGCCGCGGTTGCCGATGTGCCAGCCGCCTTTCGTTTCGAAGGCCTTGTGCCAGATCTCCTTGCCGTTGCGGGCGTCGACGGCCCACACGTGATCGGGCGCCGTGAGATACAGGATGCCATCGACCATGAGCGGCGTGGACTTCAGGCCGCCGCCGACGCCGGTGCGGAAGGTCCATGCCGTTGCGAGGCCGCTAATGTTCTTGTCGTTGATCCCGGTCAGCGGACTGAAGCGGCGGCCGGTGTTGTCGCCATGATAGGTCGGCCAGGAAGTGGTCGGGGGCTGCGCCAGCAGGACGGCCGCGAGGGCCAGGACGGGAAGGATTGCGATTCGTTTCATTTCAGTGTCACCAGATAGGCCAGCATGTCGTGCATGTTCTTGTCCGTATACACGTCCAGGAGTTGGTCGTGCATCGCGAAGGGGTCATTGCGGACCACCTTGAGCTGCGGCGAACGCGTGAAGGCGTGTACTTCGCCCTTCTCGTCGCGGACCGAGACGTCGAAATCGTCGAAGACCACCGGGACTCCGGTTACCGCCGGTCCGTTCGGAGGTGTAATCGTGAGGGTCAACTGCTTGCCGCCTCCGCCTCCACCGCCACCGCGTCCGCCGCGTCCGCCGCCGCCGCGAGGGAAGAGGAAGCGGCCCTGTAGCGTGGCCGGGTCGTAGCGGCCGCCGATGCCCTTCAGGTCGCCCGTTGCCGAGTGGCAGGTGCTGCACTTGCCCGCACCGTTGAACCAGGCTTCTCCCGCCTTCGCGTTACCCGTGACGATCTGCTGCGGCTGAAAAATGGGCGAGCCGCGGAGCGTGTCGTAGACCCGCTCGTGGATGAAGTGCGAGAGGTCGGCTACCTCGGTCTGCGAAAGCGATGCCGATTTCCGGCCGCTCTGCATGGGATGTCCCTTGGCGAGGAAGGGGACGAGCGTGCTGCCGTAGCGGTCGTGCAGGACCATATCGGATTGGATGAGGTTCTTGCCCTTATCGGTGCCGCGCGCGCTGGTTCCATGGCATTCGATGCACTCCGCGACCCACACCGTTCGGCCGCGATTGGCGGCTTCGGGGTCGACCACATGGCGGTCGAGGGGCGCTCCATTCAGCGTGGGGCCGCCCCCGCGTCCGCCGCGTCCACCACGGCCGCCGCGTCCGCCTGCCGTTCCTGGAGCGTACGTCGCGGAGAGGTAGTCGAGCAGAATCGTCCGTTCCTCGGCCGACACCTTAGCGCCGAGGTCGACCATCTTATTGATCGTCTCCTGCCATTCCGCCCGGGGACGCGGAGTGACCACCGCTTCCGGAGGGTGGCACTTGCCACACACATTCTGAAACACGCTGGCCGGCTCCTGCGCGCCCGCGAGCGCGGCGGCAGCCAGACAGACCCACATAGTCCGCATAGAGACAATATATCGTGGTTCCGGCAGCATACTACCGTTTTCATCGGAACGCTTGGCAGGATGCTTCAACTTGACGCCGAACAGCCAAAATTTCCTGTGGCGCCGACCTGTTCGGGGCCAAAACCGCAACGCCGCCTGTTTCGCTTGCGAAGCCTATAGTTGCTGCGAAGAGCTCGATCCACTAAATTGGAATCTCACCATGAACGCCAGAAAATGTGTCTGGGCAGCATCACTTTTTCTTTACGTTGGATACGCATCTGCGGAGGAGTCAAAGGATGCGCAGGAGGTGGCGGTTATCGAGTTTGGCGCGGCTCCAAGCCGGAATCTGAAAGACCGCACGTCAAGCTTTGGACCCACGGTCGCCGTTGAGGTCTCCCCGATTGAGAACTGGCTGGAACTTGAGGCGGGGGTGACGCCCAGCTTCGGTCACCACACAACAGAATGGGCGAGCGACCTTTTATTCAAGAAGCCCTGGACCCTTTCGCGCACAGTTGAGTTCATGGCCGGCATTGGCCCAGAGTGGATTCACACAAGAGAGTCCGGCACAACAACAAATTCAGTCGCTGGGGAAGCGGTCCTGGACTTCATGTTTTGGCCTAGGCTATGGAAGCACAAATTTGGCTGGTACGTCGAACCGGGCTATGAATACAACTTTGGACGAGGGCATGAGCGATCAATCGGCGTAAGCTTCGGTCTCCTGATCGCTATTCGCAAAAAGTAGAGAGTTCCTGCGGGCCTCCGATACCCTGATGCTCCTATTGCTTCGTCGCCGCCGCCGCCTTGGCGCACTCTTCGCAAAATGGCGCGCGGCTGGATGCGGCCTGCTTTAGCGCTTCGCCGATCCCGGTCAAATCAGCCGTATGCGGAAATGACGTCGGATCGGTAGTCTGGACCGTTTCCGATGAAGAATGCTGGGCGTTGCGCCGCTCTTGTAGCGGAAAGGCTGGCCCGACCTGGTCGGTGGTCTGGGAATCGCTGGAGGCGCTACCGCCCCCGTGAGCCGGCCTCCGCGCCTTCCAGCGCCCGCTTGCCAGATTTTGGGCCGTCTTTTGCAACACCACATCATTTCCAACCAGCTGAAAGCTCAGTTCAGGGAATAGCCGTCGCATGGCGGCCATGGCTGCTACGTTTCGGCGAAACCGTTCCAGCCACGTCCGCGCCGATGCTTCATTCCCTTGAAATTCCTCCCACCCTGGATCTGACGGTTGCCTAGCATCGCAGAGAATCCATCCCTCGTCTCCAATTGCGATCCGCATGTCCCCTCCAAAAGAAGATAATAATTCATTTACCGTTTGTGAATCCCGCTTGAAGTCGACGCAGTTTCAGTTGGCGCTAGTGGCGATCAGATCCGCGCGTGAGCCAGAGGTGCTTCGTCGCTCGCTCGCCGCATCTGAAAGGGCAGGCTATTCACGATTTCAATTACAAGTTGCGAAAACTGGTAATGGTGCGATGACAGGCTCGCCAGGATTGCCGCCAGCGCCGGACGGTCATAGCGCTCCAGGCCGCGGCCAAGCGCATAGGTCAGTAGTTTTTCGGAAAGTTCGCCGGCGAAGGCGTCGCGGCCGTCCTTCAGCAATAATGCCTTCAGCTCGGAAGGACCGCGGAACGAGCGCCCGCCGGGCAGCAATCCGGTGGCGTCCACTGGGAATTTGCCGTCCTCGTTCCGCCAGGCGCCGATGGCGTTGAAGTTCTCCAGGCCGAATCCGAGCGGGTCCAATTTCGTGTGGCACGTGGCGCAGGCCGGATTCTTGCGATGCTCCTCCATCTGCTGCCGGAGCGAAGCCGACTGGCCGATCTTGCTTTCATCGAGAATCGGCACGGTAGGCGGCGGCGGGGGTGGCGGGTCGTTCAGCAGATTCTCGAGGATCCACTTGCCGCGCAATACCGGTGAGGTCCTGGTGGTGTACGAAGAGACAGTCAGTATGCTGGCTTGGGACAGCAGGCCGCCGCCGCGCTCCGTCTGCCTCATATCTACGCGGCGGAACTCCGGGCCGGTCACTCCGGCAATGCCGTAGAACCGCGCCAGCCGTTCGTTGAGAAACGTGTAATCGGCGTCCAGGAATTCCAGAACGCTGCGATCCTGGCGCACGATGTTCTGAAAGAATAACTCGGTTTCACGCCGCATCGACTGACGGAGATATTCGTCGAAGTCGGTAAAACGTTCCAGGTCCGGCTTCACGACATCCATGTTCTTGAATTGGAGCCACTGGCCGCCAAAGTTCTCCACCAACGCATCCGACTTAGCATCCTGCAGCATCCTCCGCACCTGAGCCGCCAGGACATCCGGGTGCCGCAGCCGGCGCTGCCCGGCCAGCCGAAGCAGCTCATTGTCGGGCATGGTGCTCCAGAGAAAGTACGAAAGGCGCGAAGCAAGCTCGTAATCGGTAACTGGAACTGCGGGGCGTCCCGCTGCGTCGCGCCGATTCTGCTCGATCCGGAATAAGAAGTTCGGCGAGACCAGAACTGCCTCGAGCGCAGTCGCAATCCCTTCCTCAAAGGAATCGCCCTGCTGGCGAGCCAACGCGTAGAGATTCAGGAAGGAATCGATTTCCTCCCTTTGAACCGGCCGCCGGAATGCCCGCGCGACGAATCCCGCGACGATGGTGCGGGCGCAGGCGGATGTATGGCGTCCGGCGGAATGGCCGCAAATAAAGATTCGGCGCAGACTTTCCGCCGATGGTCCGGACGCCTGTTGGAATGGGCCCCCCACGTCAATCGATTCCGTCCGATTGTCCACGCGGACTTCAATGCGATCCGTCTTCACCTTGGTACCGTACTTCCGGAGCAGCTCAATGTCCTGCTCGGTCAGCTTGCCGCGGGCGCTGCTGAGCGACGGAAACTGGGATGGGTCGGATGGCTCGGGACCTTTGTACTTCGCGGGAAGGCCGTGATACTCCCTCAGATAGGAAACCGAGAGCAGGTGTTCTCCGGCGGTCACCGGGGCCCGCCACTCCTCAATCTGGCCTTCCAGGTCGGAGCCCTCCACATCGAACGTCTGATCGAGACGGCGTCCGTCGATCCAAAACGCGATGCGCAACGGCGCCGACTGGTTGGGGCGGTGCCCGTTGAGGACCACACGAAAACTGTACTCGGCGTCGACGGGAAAACGATGGACCGCGTGGCTGGAACTCTGCGCGCTTAAGCCGGTGAGGTCATACTCCATGAGCGATTTGGGAAGCTTGGGAAGCCGGACGGGAGAAGGGTAGTGCGTCATTGAGGGTTTGATCGGCTCGGCGCCAAACAGCGCCCTGCGGACCGTATGCTCCGCCGCATCCATATACTTTTCCAGCAGAGCCGGCGAGAGCCTGAGGGCATCGCTGATGTTGTCGAACCCGTAGGCTGACGCGTCTTGCGGAAAATCGTCCGCCGGGCGAAGGTCCACACCCAGCAAGTCCCGGACCGTATTGTTGTACTCGGCGCGGTTGAGACGGCGCGCGGTAATGCGCCCGGCGTCGGGTTTGATGGCCCGGTCCTGGCGGGCTAACTCGGCATCCAGCCAGCGCGTGACGGCCTCAGTTTCCACGGCTGGAGGGCGGGGAGTGCCGGGCGGAGGCATCGCGCCTGCCTTCAGTTTGGATAAGACCCGCTCCCACACTCCACGATCCTCTTCGAATGTTTTGGCGCCCTGAAGCGCGCCAAAGTTCACGTTACCCGACGTGACGTTTGAATTATGGCAAGTGCTGCAATTCTTCTGGATAAACGCGAGGGTGCCGCCGTCATCGGCCAGGCATGGAATCGGCAAGGCTGCCATCGCCGCGATTGCAACCAGAGCGCAGATGCACGGCGATATCCGATCCAAGCCCTTCCAGATCACGTCTCCAGGTTACACTGTTCTGCATGGCTGCTTGCTCTCTCCTGACCATCCGCTGGCGACTGGTTGCGGTCACCCTGGCGGTCTGCGCCACGCTTCTGGCCGCCGATAACAAACGTGCTGCGGGCAAAAACACCACCGCCGACAAGACTGGCGACAAGCCGTCGGTCAACTACAATATCCCGCTTTGGGAACCGGGCAAGGTGCCGCTGGCTACCGGCAACGGACCTTTGGACAGCCCGTTCCTCACGGTCTTCCTTCCCCCGGAAGGCAAGCGGAACGGCGGTTCGGTAATCATTGCCCCGGGCGGCTCCAACATCATGTTGATGTACGGCGGCGAAGGAATGGATATCGCCGAGCGCTACAACAGCTGGGGAGTAACTGCCTTCGTTCTGACTTACCGGCTGTCGCCGCGGTATGGCGAAAACGTGCGCGTAATGGAAGGCAAACGGGCGGTTCAACTGGTTCGCTCGCGCGCCGGTGAATTCAAGCTGGACCCGAATCGAGTCGGCTACATCGGATTCTCCGCCGGCTCAAATACGGCGCGCAGCGTGGTGGGCACGTCCGGCGACGGCGATCCCAGTGCCGCCGACCCTATCGACCGCCTGAGCTCACGGCCGGATTACCTGGTTCTCGTATATGGTGTAGGGCGAGCCACGCCGGGCGAGTCGCTGAAGAATTTTCCGCCCACATTCCTGGTCTCGGCAGCGGCCGATACGGGGCCGGCGCTCGGCAACGCGCAGTTGTTCATGGACCTGATCCGCGCCGGAGCCACCGCCGAAATTCACGTCTACCAAAAGGGACGCCACGGGTTCGGCAGCGGCTTCGGAAGCCCGGAGTTCTCAGACTGGATGCCGCGCCTGGAGCTGTTCCTCAAGCTGGACGGCTTCATTCCCCCGGCTAACGGCAATGCAAACTGATATGCCAACTGATTTGCGGCGTGGCGCGTTTGCCGGTGCGGCACTGTTATTGGCGGCCCTGCTGGCAGGGATGACGCTGCTATCGGCTCCGGCGGGGGTTCCTCCCGTGGTCAATGATGGCCACGGCGATTACCTCTACGTGCCCGCCGGAGCGTTCCGCATGGGAGACAACTTCGGCGACGGCGATGCGCGCGAGCGGCCGGTGCACCTGGTGGACCTGGATGCGTTCTACATCGCCAAGCATGAAATGTCGAACGGCGAGTGGAGGAAATTCCGCGACGATCCCGGTTATGACAACGCCCAGTTCTGGCCCGGCGGAAATGTAGTGCCGAAGAATCAGGTCCCTTACTGGAGCGATGCCCGCAATCACGGCGGCGGAACCCCCGGCAGCGACGACTTTCCGGTGCTGGGCGTGAATTGGGATTCGGCGGTCGCCTACTGCAACTGGCTCAGCGCCAAGACGGGCAAGAAGTACCGGCTGCCCACCGAGGCAGAATGGGAAAAGGCCGCGCGCGGCACCGACCAGCGAAAGTATCCTTGGGGAAATATCATCGATCGCTCTTACGCGAATTACGTGGGCGCGCAGAGCTTCGATACGGGAAGACTGGTTGGATTCTACGACGGCAGCATGCGCGGCAGCGAGCAGACCCACAGCAACGCGTCGCCGTACGGAGCGCTCGACATGGCGGGCAACGTGATGGAGTGGTGCTCGGATTGGTACAGCCGCGATTACTACTCGGTTTCACCGCGCAAGAATCCGAAAGGTCCGGCGGAGGGTGCGTATCGCGTGATGCGCGGCGGAACGTTCTTCATGGAGCAGTTCGAGCTGCGGTCTTACGCGCGGTCGGCTGCCTGGCCGTCGTTTCAGAGCCACAGAATGGTGGGCTTCCGGGCAGCGCGCGAGCCATAATTCTCCCAGACGGAAACCACAGACATCGCCATACCGTTGTCGGTTTGGATTTCAGGGCGTGCGTTAAACTTGTGAAGACGCCATCCCATGCCGGCTAAGCTGCAAGGCATCTTCACGCCCACTCTGGTTCCGCTCGATGAGCGCGGCCAGATCAACGAGGCTGAGTTGCGCCGTTTCGTTTCCTGGCTGATTGCGCGGGGAGTTCACGGTCTGTATCCGAATGGGTCCACCGGAGAATTTACGCGCTTCACTGAGGAAGAGCGCCGCCGCATTGTGCAGATCGTCTGTGACGAGTGCGGCGCGCGCGTGCCCGTCCTGGCCGGCGCCGCCGAAGCCAACGTCAGCACGACACTTGCCGCATGCGAGGCTTACGCGGCAATGGGCGCTCAGGCCGTGGCCATCGTAGCGCCGTTCTATTACAAACTCACTCCGGAATCCGTCTACGCTTATTTCGCCGAGATCGCGCGCCATTCGCCCATCGATCTCACGCTGTACAACATCCCCATGTTCGCCAGCCCGATCGACCTGCCCACCATCCGGCGCCTGGCCGACGAATTCCCGCGCGTGGTGGGCATCAAGGATTCCTCGGGCGACCTGGCTTTCATGATGCGCATGATCGCCGCCATCCGCCCCAACCGCCCGGAGTTTTCATTTCTCACCGGATGGGAAGCGGTCTTGGCGCCTATGTTGATGATCGGCTGCGATGGAGGCACTCACGCCAGCAGCAATGCCGTTCCGGAAGTCACCCGCCGCATTTACGAACTGGCGCGCGCCGGGAATTACGCGGAAGCCATGAAGTGGCAGTACCGCATCCTCGAGTTGTTCGACGTGATGCTGTTTTCCTTCGAGTTTCCAGACGGTTTCCGCGCCGCCGCGGAATTACGCGGGTTTAATTTTGGCCGCAGCCGCCAGCCGCAGACCAGCGCGCAGCAGTCCGAAAGGGCAGCGCTGGCTTCGGTGCTGCAATGCATTCTGGCTGATTTCGAACTGGTGGACCGGCCGGCCGGCGGCTGCGTTCCCCGGACCGGACAGCCGAAGGATCCTCATCTGGAGCAGGTCGTGTCGGCAGTCATGCATGAGCTTGATAAACGGGGTCTCTTTTGAACCGCGCGCCAGGCAATCACGCGCTGGCCCTGATCGAAATCGGCGGATGGTCGCCGGCCATGGTGGTGCTGGACGCCATGGAAAAGACGGCCGGTGTCCGCGTGCTTCAAACCGAGCTCAACGATAACCCTGGCGTGTGCCTGAAACTCCACGGTCCCCTGGCCGATATACAGGCCGCGGCGCGCGCCGCCGAGGAGACGGCCCGGGCCATGCAGATTGCCATCGTTTCTCATGTAATACCGAACCCGTCGCCGCTATCGGAGGCCGCCTATCAGGCGCCGCCGGACTACAACCCGCTGATCGAGCAGCCTACCGTGCAGAACCCGGATATAACGCTGGACACTCATAGGGGTACAAACATGGATAATCATTCTCAAGCGCCTTTTGCCGTGGGCCTGATCGAAACCCAGGGCTTCACCGCTGTCTTTGAAGCCATCGACACAGCACTGAAGACTTCCGCCGTGGAGGTGCTGGCCCGCGAGAAGCTGGGCGGTGGGTATATAACGGTATTGATCAAGGGTGATGTCGCAGCCGTACAAGCCGCCGTGGATGCCGGGAAGGCGCGGGTGGAAGGTCTCGGCCGTCTGATCGCGGCCCACGTGATTGCCAGCCCGAGCCAGGGCGTCCTGTCCTTGTTACCGAAGTAGTCCGTGAATGAGGAGATCGATCCGCTAGGGGAAGCCAGTTATGAAACGACTCTGCTTTCTGATGCTGCTGCCGCTGTCGGGAGTCTTGTGCCAGGCGCCGCCCTTGCAAGAGCTGATTGAGGCGGCGCGGAACCATTCTCCCAAGCTGAAGGATTTGCTGGCGGCCGGGCTTCCGGCCTTGCAGGGCCGCGACGGCGCCGCTGTCTGGGGGCAGGAGTTCCTCTTCGCCGTGGAGTCCGATAAGCCGGCTTCGGTAGCGGTGGACAAACAGCCGCCGGTACCCATGACGAACATTCCCGGCACGAAATACTGGTACAAGCTGATGACCCTGCGGCTTGGCACCACCCACAACTACAACTATCTGGCTGATGGCAAGTCGATCGGAACCTATGATGTTGCCGGCTATAACCCGGATTCTTACCCGCTGCCTGGCGTTGCCCGCGGCAAGCTTTCGGAAAAGAAAACCCTCACCAGCAGGATCTATCCCGGGATGTCCGCGGACTACTGGGTTTACGTGAACGCCGGCGCCGATACTACGCGCGGCGCGCCTTTGATGGTCTGGCAGGATGGCGAAACTATTGTGGGGAACCAGGATGTGCTTCGGCTGCGCTTGCAAATTGTCTCCGACAACCTGGTGCACAAAAAGTTGATCCCTCCCATGGTGCACGTTTTGATATCGCCCGGCAGCGGCGGCGAGGCGCAGGGCACGCGGATGCGCGGTATTCAATACGATACGGTCTCGCCCCGATACGGCCAGTATCTGCTCGAAGAGGTGCTGCCGGATGTGGCTAAGAGCTACAAGCTGCGCCCCGACGCCTATTCGCGCGCCATCGCAGGCGCATCATCGGGGGCCATCTGCGCGTTCAACGTGGCCTGGTATCATACCAGCCAGTTCAGCCGCGTGTTGTCTCACATCGGCAGTTACGTGCCGCTGCAATGGCGGCCGGAGCAGAATCAGGATGGCGGCTACATCGTCTCCCATAGAGTGAGGCGCGACCAGAAGAAGAATATTCGGGTGTGGCTTTCCGACGGCGCCGACGACCAGGAGGTCAACGCCGGCAGTTGGCCGCTGAACAACATCATGCTGGCGAACGCGCTAAAACTGAAAGGATACGATTTCCATTTCCGCTTCGGCGAAGGCATGCACGCCATCGCGCAGGGTGCGCTGGACTTGCCCGAATCGCTCACCTGGCTCTGGCGGGACTACGACCCCGCCAAGACCGAACAGACCTATGAGATGGATGAGGCGGAGCGGCTCAAGCCCGTGTACCGGGTGAAGATCGCCAACCGCGATTCCTGGTAAGAGACAGCGGTAGCCGTCATGAATCGCCCTCGCTCTTCACGTCAACGCTATCTGTCCTTTGTTAAGGATTACAGACAGCGGCGGCTCGACGATGCGGCCGAGCCAGGCGCGGAGGCTCCCGAATCGCGCAGTAAGCCTCGCGGCAAACGGCGTGAGGCCCTTCGCGAATACGTGCGTTGGCTGTGGCCCTATCGCTATCCGGCAGCCGCGTTTTTTCTTCTCGCATTGGTGGGTGCGGGCCTGCAGATGGTGGAACCGCTCTTCATGCGGTATATCGTGGACCGCGTGCTGCTGAACCCCGGCTTGGGCTCGGCGGCGCGCCACACGCGCCTCAATCTGGCTGGCGCGCTGTTTTTCACTCTGATCGTCATCTCCAATCTGATTGGCGCGCTGAAGGATTATCGCCAGCGCCTGCTGAACACGCGCGTGATGCTGGCGCTCAGGCGGTCGTTATTTGAGCGATTGCTGCACCTGCCTCTGCCCAAGCTTTGGGACATGAAGACCGGCGGCATCCTGTCCCGGCTCACCGGTGACGTGGACACCACCACCGGGCTGCTGCAGATGGCCATCGTGTCGCCATCCGTGTCGGCGATTCGGCTGATCATTGCGGTGGCCGTGCTGACGGCGCTGAACTGGCGGCTGGCGCTGGCCGCCCTGGCCATTATCCCCGGCGTGATGCTGATCAGCTTCATCTTCGCCAGGCGCGTCCGGCCCATCTATCGCTCCGTCCGCAAGGATGCCGAACAGATAGACGGCCGGGTGGGCGAAACATTTTCCGGGATTCGCGTGGTCCGGGCTTTCCGGAGCGAAATTCATGAGCTGCTCGATTACATGCGCGGGCGGCACACCGTACTGCGCAAGGAGCTGTTCGCGCAGCGCCGCGAGTTGGTCATCTGGACCTCGTGGAACCTGCTGCTGGGCGTGGTCAACGTCGCCATCGTCTGGTACGGCGGCGACCTGAACCTCCGCGGCGGCGCTTCCATCGGCGACATCATGGCCTTCCAGTGGTACACCTTCCTGCTGCTGAACCCGGTGTGGAACATCGTCAATTCCTTCTCTGAGCTGCAGCGTTCACTGGCGGCGATGGAGCGCGTGTTCGAAGTGCTCGCCATGGAGCACGATAAGCCCGACAAGCCCGATGCTCGCGAGGCTCCGCGTGTGGTGCGCGAGCTGCGCTTCGAAGACGTCGAATTCGAGTATCGTGAAGGCCGGCCGGTGGTTCGCGACTTCAGCGTGGTCGCGCCCGGCGGATCGGTAGTCGCGCTGGTGGGTCGAAGCGGGGCGGGGAAGACGACCGTCACGGACCTGGTGGCCCGTTTTCACGACCCCACCAAGGGACGGATCCTGGTCAATGGCAGCGACATTCGCGACTTTCGCCTGCACTCGTATCGCGGCCTGCTGGCCATCGTCCAACAAGACGTCTTCCTGTTCGACGGATCGGTGCGCGACAACATCGCCTACAGCCATCACGATGCCACCGATGCCGAAGTGGAAGATGCCGCGCGGCGAGCCAACGCCCACGAGTTCATCGTGAAGCTGCCCGAGGGCTACGAGACGTTTATCGGCGAGCGTGGCGTCAAGCTCTCGGGCGGCCAGCAACAACGCCTGGCCATCGCCAGGGCCATCCTTGCGTCTCCCCAAATCCTCATTCTCGATGAGGCCACCAGCAACCTGGACACAGAGAGCGAGCAGCTCATTCAGGCGTCGATGGCCACGCTGCTCGCCGGGCGAACCACCTTCGTGATCGCGCATCGCCTCTCCACGGTGCGCCGCGCTAACCTGATCCTGCTGATGGAAGAAGGCCGCATCATTGAGCGTGGGACTCATGCGGATCTCATGTTCGCCCGCGGCATCTATCACGACATGGTGGTTCGCCAGATGGAATCTCACGGCTACGAGGGCGAAGAGGTGTTGCACTGAAGTACAATCAACCTGATTCCCGGAGGGGACAACAATGAACGACCGGTTCGTAGGGCGGCGGCAATGGCTCGGGTTGACGGCGGCTTTGAGCGCCGGACTGGCGGCGTGCAAGCGCGAAACTCCGGTGGTGGACGCGGAACCCAGCCAGTTAGGCAAGCCAGTCAGCGCCTATGGGGAACGCTCGGCATTCGAAACTGCCAGGCGCATGCTGCCGGAAACTCCCACGCCCGAGGTGGCGTCCAGCCGGACACCGCTCGCGGATTCGTGCGGCATCCTCACACCGTCTTCCCTGCACTTTGAACGGCACCACGCCGGCGTACCGAAGATCGATCCGGCGCGGCATCGGTTGATGATCCACGGAATGGTAGACCGGCCGCTAATCTTCAGCGTGGAGGAATTGAAGCGGCTGCCCTCGGTTTCCCGGATTTATTTTCTGGAATGTGCCGGCAATAGCGGCGGCGAATGGGGGCAGAAGACCGGCGGCACCGCGCAAGCAAGCCACGGTCTGGCCAGTTGCAGCGAGTGGACGGGCGTGCCGCTTGCGCTGCTGCTGGCCGAAGCCGGCATACAGAAGGGAGCCAAGTGGCTGATCGCTGAAGGGGCCGACGCCTGCAAAATGCAGCGCAGCCTGCCCGCGGAGAAAGCCATGAAAGATACCCTGGTTGCCTGGGGCCAGAACGGCGAGGCGCTACGGCCCGAACAGGGTTATCCGCTGCGCCTGGTGGTCCCCGGCTGGGAAGGCAATATCAATGTGAAATGGCTGCGGCGTTTGAAGGCCGTGCCGGAGCCATACATGGTGCGCGATGAGACCTCGCATTATACTGACCTGATGCCGGACGGCACCGCGCGCCTCTTCACGTTCGACATGGAGGCCAAGTCGCTGATCACGTTTCCCTCCGGGGGCCAGAAGCTCAAGAGCCCGGGGCCTTACCGGATCACCGGCCTCGCGTGGTCGGGCCGCGGGCGGATCGAGCGTGTGGAGGTTTCAACCGATGGCGGCGCAACCTGGCGCGCAGAGCAAGCTGCAGGAGCCGCGCCTGCCGCTGGCTTTCACGCGCTTCGACGCCGCATGGGATTGGGACGGCAAGGAGGCCGTGTTGCAGTCGCGGTGCACCGACGACACCGGGTACGTGCAGCCGGCCAAGGATGCGCTGGTGGCGGTGCGCGGGCTGAATTCGCAGTACCACTACAACGCGATCAAGTCTTGGAAGGTGACCACGGACGGGAGCGTGACCAATGTGTAGCTGCGGAAAACGCGCGCGACGGCTTGGCCTCGTGGCGCTGGTTGCGATCGGCGTGCTGTGGGCGCAATCCACGAAATATGGCCTGGGCGCGGCACCTTCGCCGGAAGATATCCGGCAATGGGACATTTCCGTGGCTCCCGATGGCACCGGCCTGCCGGCAGGCAGCGGCACGGCGGCGCAAGGCCGGGAAGTTTACGCCAATCGTTGTTCCAAGTGCCACGGGGCCAAAGGCGAGGGCGGCGACAGTGTGGCGCTGGCCGGCGGGCAGGGGACGCTGAAAAGTGCCAAGCCTGTGCGGACCGTGGGCAGCTATTGGCCGTATGCCACCACCATCTGGGACTATGTGAATCGCGCCATGCCGTTCAAGAACCCAGGCGTTCTGAGCCAGGACCAGGTTTACGCTGTGACGGCTTACGTGCTGTTTCTGAATGGCATCATCGCGGAGAATGCAGTGATGGACATGCATAGTCTGCCGAAGGTGCAGATGCCGAACCGCAACGGATTTGTGGCCGATCCGCGGCCTGACGTCGGTAAGAAGACCATGCGGTGAGGCCGATGTGGGGCAGGCTGGCAGCCTGCGGCCGATTGTCAATCGGCCCCTGCTGCCGTCAAGGTAAAGCCAGCGCGACCAATTCAGCGGGAATACCAACCGCGCCCACGGCCACCACAATGAACTGCCTGCCGTCCACCATATAGGTCATCGGAACGCCCGTCGCCATCGCCGGCAGCGGCATCTCGTGAATAACTTTTCCAGTCTTCTTGTCGATCGCGCGGAACATGTTGCCGCCGCCGCCGGCCGGGCTCGCCCAAAGATTGTTGCCCTCCGTTCCAAACAAGAAGCGTCTTCGTCACCATCAGCAGAGAGCGCGAGGGCTTGCCCGTGTTGCTCAGATCGACGCCCTTCAGCGCCGGGTGATTCTTTATGTAATCCGGCGCGTCCCCATTCGCGATCATCCAAAGGTGATTTCCGGTATTCAAGTCAATCGCCGTAATGCGCCCCCACGGCGGCTTGATCAGCGGCAATCCCTGAGGCCCGATATTCAGTTTAGGAGCCGGCCGCGCCGATTGATCCGTGCCCTCGCTCAGTGCCGTCGTAAAAGCCGCTCCGCCCCGGCCTCCTCCGCGGCCTCCCACGTAGCCCATATCCGAACGCTTGGGGTCTGCCGGTGCCACCGCCATCGGATCCTGGTTCGTCACAGAGGACACGTAGAGCGTTCCGGTTTCCGCATCCACCGCGCCACCCGGCCAGTTAGCGCCCCCAACGTGCGCGGGAAGTAACAGCGTGGCAACCTTGCCGCCCGTGTCGGGAACAATCGGGGGCGTATAGAGCGGTCCCAATTTATACTGAGACGCGATCTTGATAGCCTCGGCCTTGAGTTCGGGGGTGAAGTCGATCAGGTCGTCAAGGCTGGTCCCCTGCCGGTCGAACGCCGCGGGCTTGGTCGGGAATGGCTGCGTCGGCGACGTTCGCTCGCCGGGCACATCGGATTGCGGCACCGGCCGCTCCTCAATCGGCCACACCGGCTTACCCGTCACCCGGTCGAACACATACGTGAACGCCTGCTTGGTCACCTGTGCCACGGCCTTGATCCGGGCTCCGTTCACCGTGATGTCTACCAGGATCGGCGGCGCGGCAATATCCCAATCCCAGATGTCATGATGGACCAGTTGAAAGTGCCAGATTCGCTTGCCGGTGCGCGCATCCAGGCAAACCAGGCTGTCGGAAAAAAGGCTGTTGCCGGGCCGGTTGCCGCCATAGAAATCGCCCGTGGGCATCTCCACCGGAATATACACATACCCCAGTTCTTCGTCGCCGCTCAGCGGCGCCCAGGCGCCCGTGTTGCCGGTGTATTTCCAGGAATCCTTCTCCCAGGTTTCATTGCCGAATTCGCCCGGCCGCGGAATGGTGTGAAACGTCCACAGCTTCTTGCCCGTGCGCACGTCGAAGCCGCGAATATAGCCCGGCACGTTCTCCTTGGATGTGGGAGCGGTGCCGGTTAGCAGGGCGGCCCCCACCACCACCGTGTCCCGCACCACGATGGCCGGTGAACTGGCGCCAATCTCGCCCGGCTTCACCACCGCGCGGTCCAACCCTTCCGTCAAATCGATCATGCCGTTCTTACCGAAGGCCGGCAGCGGGGCGCCGCTCTTGGCGTTCAGCGCAATCAACTGGTATCCCGGTGAAATCAGCAGAATCCGGTCGTCGCCTTTACCGTCGGTCCAGTAAGCCAACCCGCGATTAACCGTCCGCGCCACCACCGCGCCGCGCGGCCCTTCGTCCAGGCGATACATCCAGAGAGTCTCCCCGGTGGCCGCGTCCACCGCCACCACGTCGCGCCGGGTGCCCGCCGTGAAGTAAAGAACGCCTCCCGCCATCAACGGCGTCACTTCCCAGTTGAAATCCGGCCGCCTTCCGAAGTTCTGGGCCTTCCACTCCCAGACTATCTTGAGTTCTTTGACGTTGCTCTGGTTGATCTGGTCGAGTGCCGAGTACTTAGTGGTTCCCGCGTCGCCGCCGTAGAATCGCCACTCGCCGTTCTTCGCGCCTTGTTGGGCTCGTGCCGGCGGCCCGGTCAAAACTACCATCGGCATCAGAAAAAGCCAGAGCCCTTTCATCGCTTCGCCTCCATTCGCATTTCGTTCAAGGGGCATTCTACGCTATATCAGGAGCGGCAACAATCTGGTCCGAAGGCTGCCGGTTATCGGTGATATACTACTTTGCGGTTCCATGCCGAAATCAACGCTGAAATCCATACTCGTCTCTGCCGCTGCGCTTCTCACCGCCGCATGTTCCACCGCTCCCACGCCTGCCCCCGTGGCGGAAAAAACTGCCGCCGTGGGAAGTATCGCCCGGCTCGATCCGGCCTTTGACACGCTTGTCCCCAAGGATGCTCAGATTGAAAAGCTCGCCGGTGGATTCACCTTCATCGAGGGGCCGCTCTGGCGTCCGAGCGGCGTCCTCTGGTTCAGCGATGTAGTCGGCAACGTCGTTCGCCAGTGGTCCCCGGACGGAAAGGTGACCGAGATTCTCAAGCCCGGCGGCTATGATGGAAACAGTTTGCCCGCGGGCGGTTTCAACGGCCCCAACGGCTCCACATCCGCCCAGGACGGCGCCGTGCTGCTGTGTCAGCATGGCAACCGCCGCATCGCCCGGATCGGCAAAGACATGCAGGTCACCACCCTCGTCGACAAGTTCGAAGGCAAGAAATTCAACAGTCCGAACGATCTGGTATACCGGTCCGATGGGACGCTTTATTTCACTGATCCGCCCTATGGCCTTCCCAAGGACGACAGCGATCCCGCCAAAGAACTCAAATTCAATGGCGTTTTCAAACTGGTCAACGGCAAGCTGCAGGCGGTCGTTAAGGATCTGACCAGGCCCAATGGAATCGCTTTTTCGCCCGACGAGAAGACGCTTTACATTGCGAATTCAGACGAGAAGCACAAAGTGTGGATGCGCTACGATGTGGCCGCCGATGGAACCGTCGCCAATGGCAAAGTGTTTGCCGATGTGACCGCGGAAAAGGAAGACGGTCTGCCCGACGGAATGAAAGTGGATTCGCAGGGCAACGTCTACGGCAGCGGTCCGGGCGGAGTCTGGGTTTTCTCGCCGGATGGAAAGCACCTGGGCACGATCAAGCCGCCGGAAACGCCGGCCAACTGCGCCTGGGGTGATGACGGAAAGTCGTTGTACATGACGGCCCGGACCGGCTTGTATCGAATTAAGCTCGCCGTCGCGGGTGAGAAACTCGTCTATTAGCCTGGTCTATTAACCATGAGCCAACAAGGAGTCACAGTGAAGCGTAGAACCTGCCTGAAGACAATATTTGCGGCCGGCGCTGTTTCGGCGATTGCGGGGGCGGCCGATTCCCCGCATCCCATTCAACTGCACGTGGATATGTCGGTTGACCCGGCCAAAGAAAAGGAGATGCTCCACAACTTCGAGACCATCTTCCGCCCGGCCGCCGTTAAATATCCCGGGTACATCGATGTGAAGATCATCAAGCTGCGCTCCGCATTGATGGGGACCGCTCCCGCTGGATCTGAACTACCGGTTTGTCCTGACTTACCAGAGCGAAGAAATGCGCCAGAAGTGGGTCGCTTCGGCCATTCACCAGAAAGTCTGGCCCACCATCGAGAACACGCTTTCGTCCAAGAACTACACCGTGCTGCTCTTCGACGTAGCGTGACCGAGCCGCGACCGTAAGGGAGCGGTACTCACCTACATACTCACTTACCTGCCGCCCCGCCCGGATCCGCCGATCTCAGTCTCAAGAACACCCTTCTGGCTGGCGATTCCGATGATCATGAATTCCAGATCCTGCGAGCCGCTATTCTTGAACGAATGTACTTCGTTCAGCAGAACCGGTACCGCGTCGCCTTTGTGAATCGCAACGGTTTCGTTGTTCACCGTGGCCTCGCCATCGCCGTTCAGCACGTAATAGATCTCTTCAATCCCCGGGTGCCGATGGCGTCCATCGGTAGCTGCCGCCGGCAGCAGCAGGTGATCCACATATGACCAGTTAGTCTGGAAAACTGTCGGGTCCAGCGCCCGGCGGTACCGCGCCGTCCCTTCTCCGCCGTGATAGCTCTGTGCCGGGCGAAGCAGGGCCTTGTCCAGTTGCATGGTCATGAAAACCGGAACCGGATCTTTGTTCGTGACGTTGGTGCGCGCGTCTTCAAGATTGAAGGCATCGTACTTGTTCTTTATGGCCGTCACATTGATGTTCATGAATTCGACCGGCTTGTCCGACGGGTTGTAGATGGCATGCGAGTGGCCCATGCGGCACGGAGCGCCGGCCGTCCCCTTCAGCACGGAAGTCCGGCCGTCGATCGTGAACTCAGCCTGTCCGTCGAAGATGACGAACATCTCTTCGCACTGGTTGTGGAAGTGGTGCCCCACTCCACCGCCAGGCATGATCTGGCAGCGATGCAGGAAATCCAGATTCGTCGTCAGTGCATTACCGGGAAGCAGTGTCTCGCACGCCATGTCGCCCGCGCTTCCATGCGATCGGCTGCGGGTGTATTTGCTGGGGTCGGTGTGCCCGATACGCTGCGCCAGCGGATCTCGCGGCAGCAAAGGCAGTGCCAAACTAATTAGAAGAATCAGCGTTTTTCTCATTCTGACCTCGAAGCACTTTATCTTTTCGCGGTAATGCGGCCGGGCGTACTCACGGGAACGCTCCACAACTGGCCTCCAGCCGTCACATACAGAGTCTTCAAGTCGCGGCCGCCAAACGCGCAATTAGTGGTTTCGTCCTTTTCAATGTGCACGAACTCCAGTAGCTTGCCGGCCGGAGAAAGAATATAAATTCCGCCTTTGAACTCGTCCGCGGTTTCCCAGCGGCTGGCCCGGTTCACGCCCGCAGCCACGTAAAGCCGGCCCTCCACGTCCATCTTGAACCCATCCGGTCCACGCCCGGTCTTCCAGTCGAAAATCAGTAGCCGGCTGCTCGGAACAATGGTGCCGTCCGGCTTCAAATCGAACCTGTAGAGTTTGCGGGCGCCCCCGGTGCGGTTATTGTAGTTATCGGCCACATACAGGTAACGGTCGTCCGGTGAGACCAGGATGCCGTTCGGCCGCTCCACTTCGTGCGTGGTAATGCGCGTAACCTTGCCCGGCGCGTCGATGCGGTATACGGCTTCGATTAACTGGCCGGCATCGTCTTTGATCTCCATGTTGTCCATTTTTCCGTAGCGCGGATCGGTGAAGTAGATCCGGCCCTTGGAGTCGATCGAGAGGTCGTTGGGAGAGTTGAACTTCTTGCCTTCGTAGTTATCGGCAAGAACGGTCAGTACGCCGTCTTTCCCCGTCCGCGTAACCCGCCGTCCCCCGGCTTCGCACACCAGCACGCGGCCTTCGGTATCCACCACGGAGGTGTTCGGGCCGGCCACGTTGTCGCGAAACGCCTCCACTTTCCCTTGCAGGTCCATGCGGGAGACGCGGCTCCGCCCGACGAAATAAAGATATCCGGCCGGATCCCAGGACGGTCCCTCCTGCGCGCCCGAGTCCGCTTCCAGCTTCGGCGGGCCCGTCGTGATATTCTCCGCGGCCATCAGCGGAAGCGCGGCCAGCGCCAGTGCGATTAAAGTTCTCATCCTCTCCTCCTACCAGTGCGTGAGCGATCCGTCCGGGCGCTTGTAAATCTGGCGATGGATGGGCGTTGTCACTTCGCCGATCTGCTTCACCGCTTTCAGATCCAGCGTGACCCCCAATCCGGGACGGTCGTTGGTGTAGAGCCTGCCCCGCTTGAAATCCAGGCACTCCGGCAGATAATCGATGGGCCGTTCGCCATAGTTGAACTCGAACAACACCGGGCCCGGGAACGGCGCCAGGCAGTTCGCCAGAGCCGCGGTAGCCACAGGGCCCGTGAAGTGCGGAACAATTCCGATGGCATGCGTCTCGCAAAGCGCCGCCACTTTCATCATCTCCGTGATGCCGCCGACATTGGGCATCGTGGCGCGGATATAGTCGATGTCGTGATGCTCTACCAGCGGGCTGAAATTCCATCGCTGGCCCCACTCCTCGCCGGCCGCCAGCGGGCAGGTGGTCATCTTTCGCAGGTTCGGAATGTCCTCCAGGAACTGTTCGTCGCGCGTGGGGTCTTCCACCAGGTACGGCTCGTACTCTTCGATCAACCGGCACAAGCGCAGCGCGTCGGGGAAATCGAATTTCTGGTGAAAGTCTATGGTCCAGTCGCCCTTATCGCCCACCCCTTCGCGAATCTCTTTGCATGCCTTGGCCACCTCGCGCACACGCGTGTGAACATCGAAGACATTGCCGGTCAGACCGATTCCCCCATCGATGCGGAAGGCCCGGTATCCGGCCGCAATCGTAGCTGCGGCGCGATCCTTCAAACTCATTCCGGCGCCGCGTCCTGCATTCGGCGGCGCACCTGTGGCCTCCGCTCCACCGCGGCCCCCTCGTCCGCCGCGTCCGCCGCCGCCCACTCCGCTGGTGGGGTAGCAGTCCATATAGTCGCGCACGGAGCCGTTCAACAATTGGTGTACCGGCGCTTTGAAGGCTTTCCCTTTGATGTCCCACAGCGCCATATCCAGCGCTCCCAGCGCGTGGATTTTCTCCCGGCCTGGCGGATAGAACCATTCCATGTACATCGTCTGCCACAGGGCTTCGATCTGGAACGGATTCTTGCCGATCAGGCTTCCGGCGCACTGTTCCAATGTGTCTTTGGAGCCGCCTTCGCCGATCCCGGTGATGCCGGCATCGGTCTCCACCGTGCAAAGCATGTTGCTCTGGTTGAATAGCTGGTTGAGGTTTGGAGGCTCGTAAATCCGTACCCGCGTGATCTTCGCCTGAGGCAGCGCGGCCTCGGCGCGCGGCAAACCCGCGACCGCCGTACTCGCCGCCGCCATCGACTTCAAAAACAATCTTCGATTCATTTTTCCGTTTCTCTCCCGGCCGGTTGAAGCACAATTGTACTCAAAACCGGGATTGCTTGTGGGGCCAATTCGCCGCAAGCCGCCTCTTCAGGCGGAGTCAGGAGCCTTGCCGCAGCAGCCAGCGGACCGCGTTGTGCTGCAGCTTGACGTACTCGGGGTTCCAGAGCACGGTCAGCAGGTGGCCGGGTGACATGTAGCAGACGCGGCCCTTTCCATAGTCGTAAGCCCAGCCGCCCGGTGCGCTGGCGCCCTGGTTTTGGTAGGTCAGGCCCTCTTCGTTCACCGTCTCCAGCAGCAGGTGTTTGGGATCTTTGTCGTACACCATATAGTGCTGCTCGTCGGTGACTACGAAGTCGTGGACGTCTTTGGTGATCGGATGATTCGGATTCTTCACCTTGACTTTGAATGTCCGGATAGCAGGGTGGCCCGCGTAAGCCGCGCCCAGCACGTGGCGGAAATCGGGGTCGGTCAGCCCGACGTGCGTCACGTTGTGCATGAACAGCGCCGCTCCCCCGTGCTCCACAAACTGGCGGACGGCTTTGCCCTGTTCGGGCTTCATCCAGAATTGCGATTTTGGCGAACTCGGCGGAACCGGCGGATCGGACACCAGCTTTACCTTGCCGCCGGAGACCCAACCGGCATTCGTGGTCTCATCCGGATAACCGTCGGGCCAGATCATGCCGTCTCGCAGAATGATCAACATCTTATAGCCCTTCAGGGTCTCGGCGGTGAGCATGCTGGTTTCATCGCAGAAGTCGATCGATACACCCAGGTCCTTCGCGATGGTACGTTGCAAGCCCGTGCGAATGTAATCCGAGTTATGGTAGCGGTCGCCGATCAGGGCGTAGGCGTTGGCCTTTTGCGCGGAGCGGCTTGGACGCGGAGCCAGGGCGGCTCCGGCGATGGCGGCAATCGCGGACCGGCGCGATGTCATTGGAGTGCGCATTCGAGTGCGATTGTATCGTATTTGCGTCCTCCAGACAGGCTGTGGAGCAGGCTTCAGCCTGCCATGCCCGGATTCATCCGGGCACCGCGCCGGTTGTTTACCGGCGCCTAATACCAGTGGCGATACGACTGCCTGACTTCCCGCGCCGCCCGCTCCATTTCCGCCCGGGCCTGCCGCATCTCGCGCGCAACCTCTGCGCCGGCCTGCGCATCTCTCGCGCGCGTTCATTCGGGCCTCCCGCATCTCTCGCGCCGCGTTCATCCGGGCCTGCCGCATTTCGCGCCGCGCGGCCGTCATCTGCCGCTGCGCCTCCATCATCTCTCGCCGTGCCTCTGTCCGCGCATACCGCGCGTCCCAACGCCAGTTGGCAAACGCCGGCGCGATCAGCAATAGTCCGATAAGAACGAATTTCATACGCGTGGCTCCTTGACAGATATATACGCCGGCCGGGGCAAAAGGTTTGGCGGAATTCTCACTCGTAGTGCAGGGCCTTGATGGGGTCGATGCTGCTGGCCCGGCGCGCCGGCAGGAACCCGGCCCCAGCGGCCACTACCGCCAGAATCACCAGGGCCGCCGCCGCCGTCCAAACATCCGTAGCCTTCACCCCATATAATTGCGTCGATACATACCGGCTCAACGCCCACGCCGCCGGCACGCCTACGGCCAGCCCCAGCCCCACCAGGAAGGCCGTCTCCCGCATTACCATCCACATCACGGCGCCCTGCGGCGCGCCCAGCGCCATGCGCAGCCCGATCTCCTTGGTGCGGCGTGCCACCACAAACGCCATCACGCCGTAGAGTCCGATGGCCGCCAGCACCGTTGCCAGCACGCCGAAAGCCGCCGAAAGCATAGCGATCAACCGCTCCGTGCTCAGCGTCTCGTCCAATTGCCGCTCCAGCGTTTTCATTTGGTAAATAGGCATTGAAGGATCGAGTTCCGCCACCTTCCGCCGCAGCGCCGCAAACATGGTCTTCGAATCCCCGCCACTGCCTCCGAACGCCGTGCGCACGTAAAAGGTGCTGGAACTCGGGAAGTCATTCTGAAACTCGGCCAGAAAAACCTGCCGATGCACGCCTTCCCGGGGACCTTCGTAAAGCGAATCTTGCGCCACCCCGATGATCTCGATCTCCTGCTTGGCTTTGGGACCAGTGCCAAATCCGATGTGCCGCCCCAGCGCACTCTTATCTCCGAAGAAATGCGTCGCGAACTTTCGGTTCACCACGGCCACGGTGGGCTTCGAACCAGCATCTCGCTCGTCGAAATCGCGGCCTTCCAATAACGGTTGGCCCATGGTCTTCCAATAACCCGGCGAGATGGCGTTCATGAAGGCCTGCATGTCCTCTCCGTCCTTCTGCTGATGGCCTTCCACGCTCATTGAGGAATCCCATTCCCCGCCGCGCAGCACGGCCACCGCCGCGTACCCCGCTGAGGTAACGCCGGGCACCGCTCGAATGTTCATCAGCGCCTGTCTGTAAAAGGTTTTCAATTGAGGCACCGTGTAACCGCTCAGCGACGGGTCCACCTGAAACGTAATCAGGTTGCCGATATCGCGGAACCCCGCATCGGTCTGCTTCAAGTTGGCCAGCGTCTTCACGAACAAGCCCGCGCCCGCCAGCAGCAGAAAGGAAAACGCCACCTGTGCGATCACCAGGCCCTTGCGCAGCTTCACGGACCCGCCGCCGCCGGTCACCGCGCCCACTACGTCCTTGAGCGTGTTCCACAAATCTACGCGCAGCGCCTGCACCGCCGGAGCCAGTCCGAACAACAGGCCGGTAAGCACTGCCAGCCCCGCGTTGAATGCCAATATGCGCGCGTCCGGCTCTGCCTTCAGCATCAGGGGCGCGCCATCTTGCGGGATAAAGCTCATCAGCGCGCGGATCATCGCCACCGCCAGAAACAAGCCGGCCGCGCCGCCTGCCACCGAAAGCATCAGGCTCTCAATCAGCAGTTGACGCAGCAACTGCCATCGCGACGCGCCAATGGCCAACCGCACCGCCACTTCCTTCTGGCGCGCGATGGCGCGGGCAATCAGCAGGTTGGCCACGTTGAAACAGGCGATCAGCAGCACCAGCCCCACCATGCACATCAGCACAATCAGGGCCGTGGAATAGCTTTGACGCAGATGCGAGAATCCGTTGCCGGCCGCCTCTACGTTGATCTTGCGCGCCAGAAACCGGTCCCGGTAATACTTCGACGTGTCCTTTAATTCTTTCTGGTTAATTTCATCCTGCAGGATCTGCGAAAACAAAACCTGCAGCGAAGCCTTCGACTGATCCACCGCGTACCCCGGTTTCATGCGCGCGAATACCTGCACCCACTGGCTGCGGCGGTCCCCGATATCGTCCCAGCCCGGCGTCATCAGCGGTTTCATCTGGATGGGCACGCGGATCTGTGGCGATTTCGACGGATCGAGGCCCGTGAACCCCGGCGCCGAAACGCCCACGATGGTCATGGGGTAATTGTTGACCTGGATTTTCCGCCCCAGCACCGTGGAATCCGCCGCGAAGCGCGTTACCCAATACTGATGGCTCAGCACCACCACCGGATGGCCCTTGTAAACGCGGTCGTCTTCCCGGGACGAGAACACCCGCCCTAGTGCCGGCTTCACACCCAGCGCCTGGAAATAGTTCCCCGAGACCAACTCCGCATCCACGCGCTCGGTCTGGCCGCCGAACCCGATCGAGAGCGGCGTGGAAAATTGGCAGAAGACTTCAGAGAAAGCCGGCGCCTTCCGCTGGAAGTCCTGGTACATCGGGTAGGAACTCATTCGCTCACCGCGGTTGCTTCCCATGTGCGGTCCGTTGGGCCAGATCATCACCAGTTGCTCCGGCTTCGCCACCGGCAGCAGCCGCAGCATTAACTGGTCCATCAGGGTGAAGATGGCGGTGTTGGCCCCAATCCCCAGAGCCAGCGACGCCACTGCAACCAGGGTGAACAGCGGGCTGCGGCGCAGGTTCCTCAGTGCAAAGCGGATGTCAAAAAGTATTTTGCCCATTGATAGTAGTACGTTTCCCGCTGACAATAGTTCGCAAAATTCTGAAATCTGGAAAAGTACTCTTCGAGTCGATCGCGCTTTCACTGCGCGTTTCTTTGGAACATCGTTTGCTTGCAGATCAAATAGCCCTTGCAGGCGGCTGAAGAAGCCGGCTTGTTTCGGCTATCATGGTGACGGTTAGACGGGGTTTTGCGCGGCGCGCCTTCTTGTGAAAAGATTTCCTTTCCTTGACTGGATGCGGGGCTTGGCAGTGGTCATCATGATCCAGTGCCACGCGTTCAATTCGTTCGCGCGTCTGGATCTGCGCGATGGCGGTCCATACGTGCTCTCTCAGTTTGTGGGAGGCATGGCGGCTCCGCTATTTCTGTTTATGGCAGGCATGACGCTGGCCTTTCAGATGGACAGCCTGGAGCGCCGCGAGGCCGACTGGCGCCGGCGTTGGCTGGCTGCTCTGCGGCGCGCCGGCTACGTCCTGGGCATCGCCTTCCTCTTCCGGTTTACTAACTGGGCGGCCAGCATGCCCCACCTGGGTGTGCAGGAACTCACCAAGGTGGACATCCTCAACTGCATGGGTGTGGCGATGGCGGCGTTGTCGGTGGCGGCCGTGTTCCGGTCGCATGCGCGCGGCCGCTTCGCCGTCGCGTCCGGTGTGGCCATCGCCGTGGCCTCGCCGCTTGTGGACAATCTTTCGTGGACCGGTGTGCCGCTGCTGCTCCAGGCCTATCTCACGCCGGGGCATGGCCGCGGGCTCTTCCCGTTTTTCCCATTTGCCGCGTATGTCGCCTTCGGTCTGGCGGCGGGCACCATCGTCAAACGAACTCCCGAGGAGCGCTTCGACCGGATCATGCAGTGGTCGGTGCTGATCGCATTCGGCCTGATTTTCTGCGGCCAGTATTTTTCCAGCATTCCTTACTCTCTCTACGCGAAATCAAGCTTCTGGATGGACAGCCCGGCGCTGATCTTCATCCGCGTGGGCGTTGCGCTGCTCATGTTGGCCGGGGCCTATCTTTGGACGGAATATGGCGCCGCGCCCCGCTGGAGCTGGATGCAGGCATTGGGCAAGAACTCGCTAATGGTTTACTGGGTCCACGTGATGATCGTCTATGGCGCAGTGGTGCAGCCCATCAAGCGACAGCTTTCCATTCCGCAAACCACCGCGCTCACCATCGCGCTGACGCTGGCCATGGTGGCGCTCTCCGCGGCCTGGATGTGGTGGAAGGCGCGCCGTGGAGCGGGCAAATCTCCCGACAATCCCATACCGGCGACTTCGATCGCCGGCGTTACCTGGTAGCGCCGGCGATCGAAGTCGCCGGTTCCTTCTCCAGTCCCTGACCCGACCGTCGCCCGCAATTAATAGCACTCCCCTGCCGCCCGGCGAAGCGGCGATCATTTCCTTTTTGACTCGCGGCGTTTCCGGCCGACAGCAGCCGCTTTACGGCGAATGCCTACCCGCGGTTTTGCGCGCTTCGGCTTCTCAGCACCGGCGCCCTGGGCCATGTCCAATCCAAAAAGGGCCGAAAGGTCTTCGCCGCCCAGGATCTTGGATGTAGCCGGCGCCGTCTTGCCCAGGGAAAGCCCCTTTCCGGCTCCGGCGATCAACTCTTTTTCGTCCACGTTGTGCAGCCGGAAGAGAAGGTCGGGCTGCTGGTCCAGGCGTGCGCCGATACTATAGAGCACAGCCGCGACATGCTTGCACATCTCGGCCCAGTCCGGACAACTGCATGAGAGTTTGATCTCGTCCGGCGACGGGAAAAGGCCGGTCTTCTGCCGGCAAACCCGTTCCATCACGCCTTTCGAAAACCGCCCCTGCAGAAGCTCGATCAATGAATCAATCGCGCCGGCGCAGTCTTTGCAAATGGCTTGCCAGCGCGCCTTCGCCACCGGGGAGACTTTCACCGCGACTCTGTAAATCTCTGAGCCGCAAACCAGCGCTTGAATTTCACCGGCCTTAATCTGAAGATCGATCACGGAACCGTTGCGGACATAGGTGCGGCCGCGCGGCAGCCGGTTCGCAAAGTCGCTATAGCGTTCCAGGTTCTCGCACCACGCCTTGCCCCAGAAGGTCTTCACGATGGTGCGGCCTTCCACCAACACCGGCGAGACCGGATGGCCCGTCTTCTTGAGTTTGGCCATCTCGCGGGCAGCCTGCAGGCGCCGCTGCGCCACGGAGACATAGGGTCTCCAGCCGTAGTAGTCCATCGATCACGTCTCCTTGAGCGCTTTGTTGATATCGAGCGCTACCAGCTTCGAGTAGTTCCTCGTCCTTCATCTCCGTCAGCAGCAAATCGGCGCCGCCTTCCAGCAAGTCCGTCGAGAGTTGCCGCTTCGATTCAATCAGCTGGTCGATCTTGTCTTCCACAGTACCGCGGCATACGAATTTATGCACCAGTACATTCTTGGTTTGGCCGATGCGGAAAGCCCGGTCCGTGGCCTGGTTCTCTACCGCCGGGTTCCACCATCGGTCGAAGTGCACAACATGCGAAGCGGCTGTAAGGTTGAGTCCCGCGCCGCCGGCTTTCAGCGAAAGAACGAAGAACCCCACGGCTTCGTCTTCCTGAAAGCGGCGCACAATTTCCTTGCGCTGCTTGACCGCGGTCTCGCCGTGAAGAACCAGGCCCGGGCGCCCGAAGACCGATCCCAGGAAAGCCGCCAGCGGACCAATCACCTCCCGAAACTGAGTGAAGACCAGCATCTTCTCCTGCTTCGCCGCAATCACCTCCGCGATATCCCGCAGCCTGGCCCATTTGCCGCTATCGTCTTCGCCCCAACTGCCGTCTCCCAGCCACTGCGACGGGTGGTTGCAGATCTGCTTGAACCGCATCAGGAATGACAATACCAGCCCCTTACGCTCGATGCCCTCGGTATCCTCAAGCTGCTTCGCCAGCTCCTTCACCGACTGCTCGTAGAGCGCGGCCTGCTTCCGGCTGAGTTGGCAAAATGCCTTCACTTCGGTCTTGTCCGGCAGATCCGCGATCACGGTCTTATCGGTCTTCAGCCGCCGCAGAATGTAGGGCCGCACCAGCTCGCGCAGCGGGCCATAGGAATTGTGCGGCCTGTTCGCCAGGCCTTTGACGAAATTGGTGAACTCCTTCGACGATCCCAGCAGCCCTGGATTCACGAAGTCGAAAATAGACCACAGATCGCCCAGCCGGTTCTCGATGGGTGTGCCGGTTAGCGCAAATCGTGCGCGCGCCTTCAGGTCCTTCACGGTCCGCGTCTGCTTGGCATCGGGGTTTTTGATGGCTTGCGCCTCGTCCAGAACCACCAGATGCCAGGCGGTTTCCGCGATCCAGGGCACGCGTAGGAGCGATCCGTAGCTCGTGATCACCAGGTCCACGTCGCGCAGCCGCTCAGGCGCAGCGTTCTTGAGCGCGGCGGCAGGAAGCGCGGACGGATGGGCGATGAGCGCCTTCAGGCCCGGCGCGAAACGTTCGATCTCCGATGCCCAGTTCGCCAGCAGCGAAGCCGGCGCTACCAGCAGGCTCGGCTGCTGTTGGCCGCCCGTTTGGCGCTTGAGCACGGTTTGGCGCTTGAGGCACCAGTTGGCGCTTGAGCACCAGCAGCAGCGAGAGCACCTGAATGGTCTTGCCCAGTCCCATATCATCGGCCAGGCACGCGCCCAGACCGAGTTCCGCAACAAGATAAAGCCAGCGCACTCCCACCTGCTGGTAAGGCCGCAGGGTCGCGTTCAGCGCGGCGCCGGGGTCGATTCGCGCCAATCCCTCCGGGCTCCGGAGACCTTTCAGCGTCTCTGCCAGCCAGGGGCCGGCCGTCACCTGGGACCACTCGCCGCGTGCATCGTCGGCTGCGACATCGCCTGCCGCGACATCCGCGCCGGCAAGTAATCGAACGGCCTCCCGAAACCCGAGTCCGTTCTCCGCTGCCGTGCGCTCCACCTTTCGAAAGTGCTCCAGCATGCGGCGCAATCGCTCACCGTCCACTTCCACCCAACGGCCGCGGACCAGCGCCAGCCCATCGGTTTTCTGCAATAATTCCCGGATCTCGGCGGCGGTCAAACGTTCGCCATCCAGAGTGACTTCCATCTGGAAATCGAGCAGCGCGTTCTGGCCCAATCCCGCCGGCGCCTTGCCGCCGATTTGAGCTGACACCTGCGGACGCGGAGGCCGGTTGGCCCGCCACGCCGCCGGCATTCGAACCACCACCCCGGCACTCTCCAGTTGTGGGACGTCTCTCAAAAGCTGAATGGCCTCATTCGGCGTCCACCGGAGCGGATGGAAGATCTCGCCCGAATCGACCAGGCTCTTCAGCCACGGGCAGGTCTCCGACGCTCTCTGCACCGGAAGCAGCAGGGACAGCAGACGGCCCTTGTTTGCCGCGCCCGCATACTCGCCCAGAGCCTTCCCCAGCGGAAGATGTTGAGCTTTCGCATTCGCCGTCAACCGCGTGGTGTAGGTGGCCAGAAACGCGAACGGTGCATCCGGGTCTTTGCGGTTTTCGGCCAGGTTGAAGTGCACGCGGCCCACCAGGTTCCACGCCGGGTTCCGCTGCTTCAGGAAGTCCTGTATCCCGCATTTCGATTCTTCCAGTTCGATGCCGAATGCGGCGTCCAGTTCCTGCCAGAGGGCGCCAAGAACCTCCGCGGTCAGATACTCCGCGCCAGTCATGGGGGGCGCCGCCAGGACCATCCGGTCCAACTCTGCCGCCGGCGGCGCCGGGACGCGCACGGTCCGCGGCGGCGCATCGCTGTCCTGGTGGGTGCAGAGGGCCGTCACATACCAGCCGCCGAATTCTCTCCAGTAAGAGAAAACCGGCGGCAGCGCGGCTCCGGTTTCCGCCGCTCCCAGTTGTAGAAGCCCATGGCCCGATCCGCGCTCAAAGGCGTTCCGCAGGCGTTCGGCAATTTCGCGATCAAGGGGCGGTGCGTCAGCGGCATCGCCCACCGTGAGGCGGCCGTGCGGAGTCAGGGTCGGGGCAAGAGAGACTGAACCCATGCACGGAAGTCTACCAGCTTAAGCCGCAGCTTCCGGAGAGTCCGCCAAAACTGTAGATGTATCGTTTCTCGCAGGAGAGCCCGGGCGAATCTGGGAGAATGGGCTAGACTCGGGAGCGACCAGTGCCAGGCCAGGAGCTCCCCGCCAATGGCGCAAAACATTCCTAATCCGCCGGCCTATCACACGGTTGACGCGGACGACTTCGCCTCACTGATCGATCCGCCGCGCTACGGTCAGCGAACCAGTTCGTTCGATGAAATCATTGCCGCCACCGAAAGCCACTACTGGAACCCGGACGACCCACGCTATATAGATTACGACCGCGGCTTCAACCTTGAGGAAGAGTTCCTGCTGCCCGTGAAGTACACCCCGGAGCTGCGTTCGGCGGTGGCAGACCGGCTGGATGAGCAGCAGCGCTTCCGCTTCGCCAGTGAGCTGGCCCGGTTCCACCTTTCGCAGTCGCTGCACGCGGAGCAGTGCGGGGTTTCGATGTGTGCTCATTTATGCACGGTTTTTCGCGACCCCGCCGCGCAGGAGTACGCCGCCAACCAGGCCCGCGAAGAGACGCGGCACGTCCGTGCTCTCGCCAGGTATATAGCCGCGCGCTGGGGCTCGCCGCTGCCGGCCGCCGGCGGCACCGTGGCGTCACTTCTCGGCAACCTGGTGAGCACAGATCAGGTTCACAAGAAAATCGTCGGGATGCAGCTGGTGGCTGAAGGGATGGCACTGGGTGGTTTTTCGGTGATGCAGGCCGGCACACGCGACCCTGTGCTGGCCCGCATGCTGCAACTGATTCTGACCGACGAATCGTATCACCACCGTTTTGGACGCATCTGGGGGCAGGAGACAATTCCCAACCTGAATGAAGAACAGCACGCCCAGGTTGAGAACTGGGCTGCGGGCTGTTTTCTGAGCCTCTCCCACGGCCTTTTCGGCGGGGAGGCCAAGCAGGAGGTCTACGCCCGGTTCGGCTTGGATTGGAAATGGGTTGACGGTGCGCTGGGGGAGGCATTTGTAAACCCCGCACTGCGCCGCGAACTGGGTCTTGGCGATGTGTTCCGCATCCTGGTGAAGAGCCTGATGCACACCGGCATTATGACCGCAAGAACGCGTCCCCTGTACAGGACCTGGTTCGACCTGGAGGCTCTGGCGCAGGACGAATCCCATGAGGACGATGCGTATGCCGACCGTACCGTGGCGGAGTTGCGGGAAATCAACCGCGGCATGCGCCGGGTCCGCGCGCTCTAGTCTCTGTACCGGACAATGCACCGACATGCTCTGTACGGCAATGCACCGGCGCCCGCCAATTCAACTTGATTTTCAGATCTTGATATGCCAGAATTCAGCTACCGCTACACTTCGAACTCAACTCATATTCCGCGCGCAGCTAAGGGCCAAGAACTTGAAATCAACCTTGAATCCCGCATTAAAACAGGCGTTTGAGAAAAAACTGATTCGTTATACGCTGGTCGGCAGCGCACTGCTGGGGTTTCCACTGGCAAGCCATGCCGGAATCGTCTATAGCGGTCTGCTTAATGTCAACATGGGTCCGGATTCCATCGAATATGTAGATATCGATGGGCTCGCAATTAGTGCTGTCGGCTCCCCTGGCGCTGATTTCACCATCCAAACCACCTCCTTCAGGTCAGACCCCTACACAACTGTCGGCGGGAACGGAGGCACATTCTTCAACGACGGATTGACGCCGCTTGCGGCGGGCGCCTCGATCACGCTCGCAAACACTTCCTCAGACAGCGGTGGCAGCTTGTCAAAGTCTTCCCCCAACTATCGAGGTCCCTGGGACAACTTGACCGGCTCCGCCTATCTGGGAATCCGCTTCCAAATCAGCGGGGAGGACCATTTTGCCTGGGCCCAACTGGCGATCAGCCCTTCGGCATCCTCCGTGTTATTGAAGGATTTCGCCTTCAACGATGCGGCAGGTGAAGACATCGACGCTGGCCAGCAGGCTCCGGAACCCGCTTCTCTGCTGCTGTTCGCCACCGGGGCGGCCGGCATTCTGGCTCTGCGCAGGCGCCGCAACGCGGCCTGACATCTAAAGCGGCCTGACATCTAAAGAAAGACAAGCCTATGCCTCAAAGGTCCGGGCGTCGCGTGGCTCTGGTCGGCTGGGACGCCGCCGACTGGAAAGTGATTCATCCGCTGCTCGATCGCGGCCTCATGCCGAACCTGCAATCCCTCATCGAACGCGGGGTCATGGGGAATATCGCGACTCTCACACCTCCTCTCTCCCCTTTACTTTGGACATCCATCATTACCGGCAAAACGGCCGACCTGCATGGCGTCCTGGGCTTCGTGGAGCCAGATCCGATAAAGGGCACGTTGCGGCCTGTCGCCAGTACGGCGCGGAAGTGCAAGGCGCTGTGGAATATTCTCTCGCAATCCGGCTTGCGCTCCCTGGCCGTGAATTGGTTCGCCAGCCACCCGGCCGAGCCAATCGCAGGCGCGGTAGTCTCGAACACGTTCCGGACCGCTACCCACGCTCCCGGAAGTGAGTGGCCCGTCCCGCTTGGCACGGTGCATCCCGCGGCCCTCGAAGAAGAACTGGCCGCCTTGCGTGTCAGCCCGGCGGACTTGACTGGAGACGACCTTCTGCCGTTCATCCCGCAGCTTGCCCGCATCGATCAGGCCGTGGACACACGTCCACTGGTTCTGGCTACCATGCTGGCGGAAGACATCACCACGCATGCGGCTGCTACGCACCTGATGGAGCACGAAGAGTGGGAGTTTTTGGCGGTTTATTACGATGCCATCGATCATGCCGGGCACCTCTTTATGAATTTCCATCCGCCCCGGATGGAGAGTGCCTCTGCTGAAGATTTCGAGCTGTACCAGGGAGTGATCGACGGCGTGTACTGCTTTGAGGATATGATGCTGGGCCGACTGATCGAACTGGCCGGTCCCGAAACCACATTCCTGGTGGTCTCCGACCACGGTTTCCAAAGCGGCCAAATGCGGCCCGCTGGCCCGGCCAATTTTATTCTGTCCAACGCCATGGACTGGCATAGGCCATACGGAATTCTTGTCATGGCCGGTCCGGGAATCCGCCACGACGAGCTGGTTTTCGGGGCCGGTTTGCTAGATATTGCTCCCACCGTGCTGCAACTCCTCGGCCTGCCTGCCGCAGAGGACATGCCCGGCCGGCTGCTGGCAGAGGCCTTCGAAGTGCCGGCGGCGCCGCAGCGCATACCCACTTGGGAGGACGTGCCGGGGGAATCCGGCATGCACCCGCTGGAGCGGCAAGAGGATTCATGGGAAGCCTCCGCGGTGGTCCAACAGTTGATCGCGCTCGGCTACGTGGAGCACCGCGATGGAGACATTGAAAAGCAATTGGACGCCGCCCGGCGCCTGCAGTCCTTCAGTCTGGCGCGGGTTCACCTGGCGGCCGCGCGCTTTGCGGAAGCCATTCCGCTGCTGGAGCGGCTGCTTCGCGAGGAACCTGACAACCGCGTCTACCGGTTATTTCTGGCGCAGTCGTATTGCGAGGCCGGACGGCTGGACGATTGCCGCGCGGCGGTGGAGCCGGTGTTGCAGAATGACGCAGACCGGCCTATGGCGAGTATGGTGCGCGGGAATCTCGCCATCATTGAAGGCGACCTCGCCGGCGGCCTCGCGCATCTGCTGCGTGCTGAGCAAACCACTAAGCCCCTGCCGGAGATGCGCCTGGCCATCGGCCGTGTCTATCTCGGGCTGAACCGTTGGCAGGACGCCGAGCGGGCCTTCCGTGCTGTGCTCGAAATCGACAGCGACAGCGCCGCGGCCCACGCCGGATTGGCGCGCATGTTTCTAGGGAAGCAGGACGCTCAGGCCGCCGCGGCCGCTGCCATGGACGCTATTGCGCTGCGCTTCGACGAAGCATCATCGCACCACCTGTTGGGCATCGCCCTGGTCCGGCTCGGCGTGGTGGAACGTGCCGCGCAGGCGCTTGAGACTTGCCTGGCGCTGCAGCCGAAGATGGTCGCCGCCGCCCTCTTGCTGACCGCTTTGCACGCGCAGGCAGCCGGCAAACGTTAGGAGCGCCGGCCGTGATCCAGGTCCGCCCGCCCCGCGCGCCCGAATGGGCTGCCTGCCGTATGCTGCTGCCGCAGGCCTTTGAGGGCGGCGGAACGCCGGAAGCCTTTCTGGCCTGGGACCATCTGCGCGGCGCTATTGCGGGCCTGGCGGTTTTCCATCGGGCCGGCCGCGAAACCGTCCGGCTGCAAGTCATCACCATCCGAACGTACCGCCGCCAGGGGATCGGCTTACAACTCGTGCGCCGCGTGTGTGAGCGGGCCCTGGAGCGCGGAGACCAACAGGTCTGCACGCATCTCGATCTCGGTGCCCATCCGGAGGTTGAGCCGTTTCTGCGCGCCGCCGGATTCCGTCGCGGCACTCGCCTGCTGCGCCTGGAAGGAGACATCGCATTGCTTCGCGAACAGGTCCTCGAGTTCCGGACGAAGCTGACCGGCGCCGGCAAAATTCCGGCAGGCGCGCGCGTCGTCGATACCCGCGGCTTGCCGGTGGACACCGTTCATGCGGCATTCCAGGAACTGGCGTTGCCCGTCCTGCGGGCACAACCGGCGATGACGCGCTTCACAATTTCCGATCCCGCATTCGACGCCCTGCTCTTGCTGGCGGGCGGCCGCGCCGCGGGATTGCTGATCGGTGACCGTGGATCGGTCTGCGCCACGGCAAGAGTAGATCTGCTGGCAGTGGCGGCCGATTTCCAGGGCGGCTGGGGTTGGGCCAACATGCTCTTGCTCGGGGCCGCACTCGATCGGGCCTGGGACGCCGGCTCACGTCGCGTCGGCTTCGAGACCGAGGAAACCAACTGGATGGTTCTGCGTCACCTCAGCCGCATCGCCGGAGTTACCACCGCCACGCTGGCACGGTTCATCCGGCCCTGCTGAGATCGCAAGCCGAAGCGTCCGCAGCCGCCAGGCTATGTCTGATGCCGTAGAATGGACGGGATGCAGCAGACGGTGGCCATTCTCGGTGGAGGCGTTGCGGGTCTCAGCGCGGCTCATGAACTGGCGGAGCGCGGTTTTCAGGTACGGGTCTATGAACGCAAGCCCGTGCTGGGCGGTAAGGCCCGCAGTATTGACGTGCCGGACTCGGGCGCCGGTGGCCGGAAACCCCTGCCCGGCGAACACGGTTTCCGCTTCTTCCCCGGTTTCTACAAGCACGTCACAGACACCATGCGCCGCACGCCCTACGGCGCCCATGGCAACACGTTCGACAACCTCAGCGTGGCCACGCGCATGCTTCTGGCACGGGCCGGGCAGACCGAGATCACCTGGCTGGCGCGCAGCCCGAAGACTCTCGAAGACTATCACGCGTTTCTAGTGGAGCTCTTCACGCCTTTCGGCGTACAGCCGGACGAATTGAGCTTCTACATCAGCCGCGTGTTGATGGTGGCCACAAGCTGCCAGGAGCGGCGGCTCGCCGAATACGAAAAGATCGCATGGTGGGACTTCATCGCGGCCGCGCGAATGTCCAAGCCATACCAGGCGTATCTGGGCCAGGGCGTGACGCGCTCCATGGTCGCCATGCGCGCCGAAGAGAGTAGCACCAGGACCGTCGGCGTCACTCAACTGCAACTGCTGAGCGATCTGGTTTCCCCGGACCGGGTGTTTGATCGCCTGTTGTCGGGTCCCACCAATGACGTCTGGATCTACCCGTGGACCCAGTATCTTCAGAAACTGGGCGTCGAATTCCAACCCGGAGCTCGCGTTACTGGAGTGGAGACAGACGGCAAGCGGGTGACCGGCGCCATGGTGGAGACCGCCTCCGGGAGTGCGCGTATCACAGCCGATTTCTATATTGCGGCCCTGCCCGTGGAGGTGATGACCGCGCTGCTGACCGATGATCTGAAGCGGGCCGCGCCGTCGCTCGCCAACCTGGACAAGCTGAAAACCCGGTGGATGAACGGAATTCAGTTCTATCTCTCCAAGGATGCGCCGCTGGTCAACGGTCATGCGATCTACCTGGATTCACCATGGGCGCTGACTTCCGTTTCGCAGCGGCAGTTCTGGACCAACGTGAACCTGTCGCAGTACGGCGACGGCACGGTCCGCGGAATTCTCTCCGTGGATATTTCCGACTGGGAAGCGCCCGGTGTAGTCTGGGGCAAGCCTGCGCGGGAATGCACCGCCGGGCAGATCAAGGAAGAGGTCTGGACGCAGCTCAAGCAGCATTTGAACGACAGTGGGGCCGCGCCCATTGACGACGCCACCCTGGTGGCCTGGTTTCTCGATCCGGACATTGAGTTTCCCAACCCCGGCTCCGCCACCAATGCCGAGCCTCTGCTGATCAACACGGCGGGCTCGCTTCAGTACCGGCCGGAAGCCCAGGTAGAGCTGGAGAATTTTTTCGTGGCTTCGGACTACGTACGCACGTACACCGATATCGCCTGCATGGAAGCCGCCAATGAAGCCGCACGGCGCGCCGTGAACTGTCTGCTGCTGAGCTCCCGTTCGAGCGCTCCGCAGGCACAACTCTGGCCGCTCGAGGAAGCGCCGTTCCTCAAGCCTTTTCAGGAAATTGACCGCATCCGGTTTACGCTTGGCCTTGGGCATCATCTGGCTTCGAGCGGGCAAGCCGCTTCGGGTTAAAATCGCAGCCGGCCGGAGCATGCCGGGATACGGTGCAAGCGGTACAATCGCCGATGGAGGCACGAGTGATTCTGAAACGAGTTCTTTTCTGCGCAACGCTGGCCTGCGGAGTCGCAATCGCTCAAGGCGTCAACTGCGATATGCAGCGGTACAAACAATCCGAAGGGATGACAGCCGAAAATCGCGATGGCACGCTGCAACTGTCCTGGCAGGGGGAGCGGGGCGAGCAACTGCGTGCTTCGTTCAGCATTCGCGGCGGGCAGCCCACCGTGGTGGAACTGGCCGCGCGCGCCGGTGGCGGAGCCTGGAAAACACTTGGCCGCAATTTGACTCCCGAGTACGAAGTTACCAGCGGCGTGCGCCGCATGTCCGAGCAGCAGCTGGCTCCGCTGCGGGAAATGCATGCCGCACTTACGCCTGAGCTGATCGAGCGCGAAAAATGGAATGCCTTCTGGGATGCGCCGCTCGTGGTTCCCGGCCGCAACGGCACCAATATGGATCTCCCGCGCAAGCCCGAAGAAATTCGAAAAGTCTGGGCCAGTTACCACGCCACCGGTTGCCAGGTGACCACCGACGGCGCGCGGATCGAGGTCTCGTTTCCGGGTTTCGACGCCGGTATCTTCTCGGGCGCCCTGCAGTATACGGTTTATCGCGGCTCCAACCTGCTGCGGCAGGAGGCCATCGCCAAGACCAGCGAGCCTTCGGTGGCCTACAAATATGTTGCCGGCTTGAAAGGCTTTGCCATTGCGGACGATTCCCGGGTAGTCTGGCGTGACACCGCGCGAGGCTGGCAGCAGTACGCCTTCGGCGGAGCCGTCAATCAATCCCTCGTCGCGTTGCAAGCGCGCAACCGCCTGGCGATTCTCGAAGCCAATGGCGGATCGCTCGGGTTTCTGCCGCCTTCCCACAAATTCTTCTTCTCTCGCGAGATTGAAACCAATCTCGGCTACGTCTATTACCGCAAGGATTCGGAGACCTCGTTTTCACTCGGCGTGCGTCAGGCGGACCGGGAGATCGGCCCCAAGCCCTGGGGCATCTCGGACGCGGTCTGGACGCGGCGGGTCGGCGAATCGCGCGGCGATCTCAACAACTTCGCGCTTTACAATGCTCCGCCGGGAACCCTGCAGCGCATGGCTGTCTACTTCTATTTGAGTCCTTCGGGCAGCCGGGCCGCGCAGGAGTCCGTCATGGCTCTGACGCATGACGACGTTTACAAACCCATGCCCGGCTTCAAAGTGTTGGTGAGCCATTTCCATTTTCATTTCAATGAGCAGCTCACCGACGAAGGGTCCATGGACGTCCAGCCCACCTGGCTGCCCGTCTTCCGCAACCTGGGAATCAATATCGCGATCCTGGCCGATTTCCATTCCGACTCGCATCCGACCGACACCGGCAAGCTTCGCCTCAATGAGCAGAAGGTTTATTTCGACGGCTGTCAGCGTTTCTCCGACCGCGACTTCCTTTTGATTCCAGGTGAAGAGCCCGACGCCAATTTCGGAGGCCACTACATGTTCGTCTTCCCCGGCCCGCTGTATTTTACTCACGTTGCGCAGCCGCCCACCGCCAAAGCTGCACAGCCTTTCGTCGAGAATCTCGCGCCCTGGGGTAAGGTGTATCACACCAGCAGCGCGGCTTCCGAGCTTGACCTCCTGAACCAGGAACGCGGCCTGGTTTGGCAGACCCACCCCCGCACCAAGGGCTCGGCCGGGTACCCGGATGCGGTGCGTGAGAAGGATTTTTTCCGCAGTGATCGCTTCCTGGGCGGATCGTATCAGTCTCTGCCGGTAGACCTGTCGCAGAAGCGGCTCTGCGAGGTGCGCTGCCTCGGCCTCCTCGACGATATGAATAATTGGACCGGCCCGAAATACATGATCGCCGAGGGCGACACTTACATGAAGTACCCCGATGACGAGACCTATCCGCAGTTGGTGGTGAACTACGTGAAATTAGACCGCATTCCGAAGTTCAGCGACGGCTGGACTTCCGTCATGGATACCCTGCGCGCCGGGGACTATTTTGTCAGCAGCGGTGAGGTTCTCTTCCGCAACTGGAACATTGAGGGTTCCGGAGCCAAACGCACCTATGCGGCGGAAGCGGAATGGACGTTTCCTCCCGAGTTTGCCGAGCTGGTTTGGAGCGATGGCGATAAGGTGGAGCGGCAAATCATCGATATGAAGGGTATGGCACCGTTCAGCAGCCACAAATTCCGCGTGCCCTTCGACGCCGCCGGCAAGAAGTGGGTCCGGTTTGCCGTGTGGGATTCGGCCGGAAACGGCGCCTTCACCCAGCCCGTTCACCTCAAGTAGCGGCGCAGTATCCCGGAATTCACCCAAAAGTCCCAGTACCTCGATTGGTACGCGAATCGGCGATCGGGCGAGGTTTAGACCTTTACAAGGCATAGGTTCGGCACGACAATCATCATCGGAGGGTCGCGCAAATGTGGAATTCGCTGGAGCAGCAGGCGTTGGCTCCGTTGTTGCCTACAACGCTGCGCTTTTGCAAAGTCTGTGGAGAACAAACTCCGCATCAGGTACGGACTGGCGCTGGCGTGGTGGCAACCATTTGCATTCCGTGCATGGAACGCACCCTTCAGTATGAGCTGGATCGGGATTGATTGCAGGCGAGTTGGATCAGATTAGGAGTGAAACCGTGGTTCGAGCTATCGGCACCCTGTGTTATCTCGGCTTCGTGGCAGTGACCCTCCTGCTGGTCTGGGCTGTAGGCGAATTCAAGAAATCCCTTCATTAGCAGCCCCGGGCCGTTACTCGGAAATGGACGCAAACGCACCGCCTTGGGCGTCGATGAAAGCGTCCACGCTCCAATCCAGCCAGGCCCGCATCTCTCTGGTAACACGCTACGACCGTGTTATCTCCCGCCGCTGCGCCAGAGGCGCAAATGCCGCCCTGCCAAGGGCCCAACCAAAGCAAGCTTAAAAGTCCTAGCACTTTTACCGCGTTTCAGGACCATTCGACGGTTTCAGTCCGAATCCCGGAAAAGTCACACGGACCGTGGAAGTACAGTCGGGACTGTACGCTCGCCGGTTTATCAGTCATCCTCGTTTCAGTATGGATTGCATAATTCGGGACGAACTCAGCGCGCACTACTGCCTGGCCCTGGATCAGGCTAAAGACGCCAGGCGCAAAGTAATTTGGGCCGTGACCAATACCCAGCTCGAGTCTGCCTCTACCAGGATGGCTCGCGTGGAAGGGCACAGGCTGTTCGCAATTGGCGAACTGCTGTCGCACTGTGAGCAGCACCAGTGTGCCACGCCTGAAGTTCAAGTGCTGTTTTCCGTTGTGCAGTCACAAAGTCGTTCGGGGGAACTAGGATGATCTATTGGTTTTGCGCTTTCTTTATAATGACGGCTGTATCGCTTTGGAAAATCGTATCGGGGGCAAACAAGCGCCGTCTCCCCAGCGGGCTCTATGACCTGGTCCAGGCGGATGGCGCCAACGTGCGTATGGTTGCCTTTCGGGAAGACCGGCTGAACGGTGCGTTCACCAAGTGGAGCAGCCAGCGTGCCGAGAACGATTTGTCCGTTGCGGCGCCTGCCGTTACCGCGCGGACTGTAACCATCCAGTCCGAGTTCGTGTCGGAAACGCCTGAGCTACAGGTCGAGCCAGTGAATTTCTTACTCGACGCCGGATCGGCGCTTCCGGAGCCTGAAGCCATGGAAATCGATACGCCGAAACCTGACAAGGGACAGCCCGAGGAAGATTTCAGCCTGCCCTATACACCGGGCGCCGGCGACTACTACGAAGTCATGCAAATCAGCCGCCATGCGGATACCGAAACCATCCATCGCGTGTACCGCATCATGGCGGCTCGTTTTCACCCGGACAATCCGAAGACCGGGAATGTGGAGAGATTCCTGGCGCTCCGCCAGGCCAATCAGGTCCTGTCCGATCCTGCGCAGCGCGCCAAGTACGACGCCGAGTGCCGGATTCATGAGGCTGCGCCGCTCGTCATCTTCGAACTCAAGGATTTTGTCGACGGCATCGAAGGCGAGATCAACCGCCGTTTAGGCGTCCTGTCGCTGCTTTACCATCGCCGCCGCATGCATGATTCCAGCGTCGGGCTTTCGGTGCTCGAGATGGAAAAACGCATGTCCTTCCCACGCGAGTATTTGGATTTCACCCTGTGGTACCTCAAGGCCAAGGGCTACGTCGTCATGGAGCAGAACTCCGATTACGGCCTGACGTCGTCGGGCGTGGACTACGTGGAACTGCACTCCTGCACCAATAAACTGATCCGTGAATTGCTCACTTTAGGACCCGGCGCGGCCGGCGCACACACTGACTCCACACCAAAGCCGAACAGGCTTGGCCGGGCGTTGCGCAAAAAGCGAGATCTGTCCCCTCTCCATTCTTCCTCCGTTACAGGACGGCCGGCCACACGGGCTCTGCACCAGGCGGCCCGTTAGAGGTTCGAAGCCGGGCCCGACGGAAAACCGGGCTCGACGGAAAAGAGTTCGCCCTTACGGTTTCGGCCGGGGGGCGACCAGGCCAATCCGTCGGCCTTGCTCGGAGTCTTCGATAAGGATAGCCAGCCGCTTCATCTGCGTCTCTTCCCGTTTGGCGCTGATCACCCACCAGGTAACAAGCCGCCGATAGCCTGGCGGCTGCGCTTGAAAGAATTTCCAGGCGCTCGCATGTTCCCGAAATTGCCGCTCCTGCGCCGCTTCGAACTTGACGCCCTGCTGCTCAAATGAGTAAATGCGCGAACGGTCTTCGATGCGGGCTTCGAAGGCTTTGATGCCGGCCGGACGCATGAGCCCTTGTACGGTTAGCTCCGCCACGCGATTGATATTGATCGCGCTCCAATTGCTCCGCGGCCTTCGCGGTGAGAAGCGGATGGTGTAGCTCAGCTCGTCGATACTCCGGCGGACGCCGTCAATCCAGCCGTAGCAGAGCGCCGCATCCACGGACTCGGGCCAGGTGATGCTCGGCTTTCCGGAGCCCTTCTTGTAAAATCCCACCAGCAATTCCTGCCGCTGGCCATGGTATTTCTCAAGCCAGTCGCGCCAGGCAGCGGGCGTCGCGAAAAACTTCGGTTGCATTCCTCAGGGTCAGAATACCAGTCGCGGAGGTACAATCGTTCGCATACCCATGGCCCATCGAATGTTCCGGTTTCTGGCCGCTCTTCTAAGCGCCTCCACCCTGCTGACCGCGGCGGATGCCGACTTGATTCTTCATAACGGGAAGATCGTCACCGTTGACGGAAAGTTCAGCATCCAACAGGCCGTTGCCGTCAAGTCCGGCACGATCGCGGCAGTTGGACCGGATGCTTCCGTTCTCAAAGCCCGCGGTCCCAAGACCGAAGTGATCGACCTTCACGGCCGCACCGTTCTGCCGGGCCTGGTGGATGCGCACGTCCATGCCCTGGAGGCCGGGCTGAGCGAATTTCGAGGCGCCCTTCCCCCTCTCGATTCTTTCGCGGCCGTGCAGCAGTACATTCGTCAACAGGCGGCCAAGACACCGAAGGGCGAATGGATCGTAGTGCCGCGCACATTTCCCACGCGGCTCAAGGAAATGCGGATGCCCACGCGCGATGTGCTGGACACCGAAAAAGACCACCCGGTGCTTTTCGACGCCAGCTATGTCGTGATCCTGAATTCATACGCGCTGAAAATGTGCGGCATCGATCGCAACACGCCCAACCCGCCCGGCGGCGAAGTGGTCAAGGATGCCAACGGCGAGCCCAACGGAATTCTGAGGAACGCCCAGTCGGCCGTCAAGGGCCTCGACCGCAGCGAACATTTCACCGACGCCGAAAAGATGGATGCCCTGGAGCAGCAGTTGAAGCGCTATGTCGCGGCCGGGTTGACCACCGTGGGCGACCGCGCCGTGGATGCCGACCAGATCGCGGTGTACCAGAAGTTGAAGGCGGCGGGCCGTCTGCCCATTCGCGCCGTGCTGACATGGCGCCCCAACGGACAGGAGCCGCAGGCCAGCCTGGAGCGGCAAATCGCATCCGCGCCTTACACCACCAACACGGGCGACTCCTGGCTCAAGTTCGGAACCTTCAAGCTGACGCTGGATGGCGGCATGACCATCGGCACTGCCTATCAGCGCCATCCCTACGGCGCATTCGGCAAACAGCTTTATGGAATGACGAATCCCGATGATCGCGGTCAGCTCTTTATCCCGCCCGCTAAACTGCTCGCCGTGATGCGCGCCGCCCGGAACCACGGATGGCAGTTGACCACGCATGACCAGGGCGGCGGGGCCGTCGACAATTTTCTGGATGCCATGGAAGCGCTCGACCGCGAGAAGCCCATCGGCCCCACGCGTTCGCACGTCATGCACGCCAGTTTTCAGAGCCCGGAAGCCATCGCCCGCATGAAGAAAATGGGGATTCTGGCCGACGTTCAGGCGGCCTGGCTTTATCTCGATGGCCCCGCTCTGGAACAGGTATTCGGAAATGACGGGATGCGCTACTTCTATCCGCTGCGGTCCTATATCGACGCCGGCATCATTCTGGCGGCCGGCACCGACCACATGATCGGGCACGACAAGAACAGCGCCGTGAACCCATACAATCCCTTTCTGAGCATGTGGACGGAGGTGACCCGGCTGACCACTCGCGGCAAGGTGATTCATCCCGAGCAGAAGATTACCCGCGCCGAAGCTCTCAAGACCTACACCATCTGGCCGGCGTATCTTCAATTCGCCGAGAAGGAGCGCGGCTCCATCGAGGTCGGCAAACTGGGGGACCTGGTGGTCATCGATCGCGATTATCTTACTTGTCCGGAGGACCAGATCCGTAACATTCAGCCGGTGATGACGGTCTTGAACGGTCGCATCGCGTATCGCGCGTCCGGCTCAGGGGCTCTATAAGTGACCTCCGTGAGCGTCGCCGTTCGGTAAAATAAACAGAGAGGTGCCCCATGCCAGGTTTTCAAAGCGCATCGTCCTTCGGAGCAGCGGTCGTTTTGTTGGCGATAACAGCCGGCGCCCAACCTCCCCAGCGCTCGCGGTTCACCAGCCCGCAGGCGGATTCATCGGTCACGATCGCCGGCAAGAAAATCAGCGTGGAGTATTACGCGCCATCGGCACACGGGCGCAAAGTGATGGGAGGCTTAGTTCCATACGGCCAGGTCTGGTGCACCGGAGCCAACTGGGCCACCAAGCTCACTACCGAATCCGACCTCGAACTCGGAGGCCTCAAGCTGCCCAAAGGGAGCTACAGCATTTGGACCGTGCCCAACGAGAAGGAATGGACCCTGATCATCAACAGCGAGACCGGGCAGTTTCATCTGAACTACGATCAATCCCGCGACTTCGGCCGCACCAAAATGGCAGTCAAGACCCTGCCGTCCCCAGTCGAAACATTTAAGGTGCAGTTGACCGCCGCCGGCGATACCAAGGGGACTCTGGCGTTGATCTGGGAAAATACCGAAGCCTCGGTTCCGATGACAGTGCTTCGCTGAGTTAGCAAGCGGTATTCTGATTTCCCGTCGGCAGGAATGTGGCGCCCTATGCCATCCTGGTGAAACAGATGGATCTCCAGATCCATCAACTGCATCGAAACTGATATCGGTACTAAACGACTATAACAGGAGAAAATGCAATGTCCGACACGACAACGGCGGTCACTTATACGATCGACCCCATCCACTCCACGGTTGGGTTCAAGGTTCGCCACTTGATGGTTTCGAATGTCCGGGGTGAGTTCTCCGGCGTAACTGGCACCGTGGTGATCGACCCGGAGACTCCGGCCAACTCAAAGGTGGACGCCACCATCGACGCCACAACCCTTAACACGCGTGACGAACAGCGCGATCAACACCTGAAGAGCGCGGACTTCCTGGACGTGGAGAAGTTTCCCACAATCACGTTTGTCTCGAAGAAGGTGGTGCACAAGGGCGAGGGAGAGTCGAAGGTGACCGGCGACCTGACGATTCACGGCGTCACCAAAGAAGTGGTTTTGGATGTGGAGGGTCCGGCTCCCGAGGCGCGCGATCCCTGGGGCAACGTGAAAACCGGCCTTTCGGCATCCAACAAATTGAATCGCCGGGATTTCGGGCTCGCCTGGAATATGGCCCTCGAAACCGGCGGTGTCCTGGTGGGCGAAGAGATTGCCGTCCACCTGGAACTGGAACTAACCCGGCAAAAGTAACGCCGGGGCAACTGAGTCGATGCTGAGCGGATAATACGGGCTGAGCGGATAATACGGAGTGATGGCACTCGTAGATTTGGCTCGCCGCGGTTTCCTCGGCGCTTGCGTTGCAGGCGCCGCTACTCAGACCGGATTTTCCCAAGCTGCGTTGGCTCAAACGGGCTTAGCCCAGACCGGGCGTCTGCGCCCGAACATCCTCTACATTCATTCCCACGACACCGGCCGTTATCTGCAGCCCTATGGCCACGCGGTTCCGGCGCCCAACTTACAGCGCCTTGCGGAAGGCGGCGTAGTCTTCCGCAAGGCCTTCAACGCCGCACCCACCTGCTCTCCCAGCCGCGCCAGTCTGCTCACCGGCATGTGCCCGCATAGCAATGGGATGTTCGGGCTGGCTCACCGCGGCTTTGTGCTCAATGATTATCGGCAGCACATTCTCCACACGCTCCGTCCGGCCGGTTACTCCTCGGCGCTGGTCGGCCTTCAACACATTGCCATAGATCCCAAGACCATCGGCTTTGACCAGGTCCGGTCATTTCAAGGCAACCGAACGGAGGCGGTAGCTCCGGCGGCCGCTGAATTTCTGAACAGGGCTCCGAAATCGCCGTTCTTTTTGGATGTCGGATTCTTTGAGACGCACCGTGAATTCCGCCAGCCGGGTCCGCAGGAAGACTCCCGCTTCTGCCAGCCGCCGGCGCCGATTCCGGATACACCGGAGACCCGCGCCGATATCGCCGCATTCAAGGCCAGTGCGCGTGTGATGGACGCCGGCGTCGGCATGGTGCTCAAGGCCTTGGAGGCGAACGGGCTGGCGGAAAACACGCTGGTGATTTCCACCACCGACCACGGCATCGCTTTTCCGGCCATGAAGTGCAGCCTCACCGATCATGGAATGGGCGTGTCATTGATCATGCGCGGCCCGGGAGGCTTTTCCGGTGGCAAGGTCAGCGATGCCATGGTGTCGCATCTCGATATCTTCCCTACCATCTGCGATCTGTTGGAGATCGATCGGCCCCAGTGGCTGCAAGGCGCGTCTGTGCTGCCGGTCGTCCGTGGCCAGGCTCCCGAGATTCATGAGGAGATCTTCGCCGAGGTCAATTACCATGCGGCCTACGAACCCAAGCGCGCCGTGCGCACGCATCGCTGGAAATACATTCGGAACTTTGATGCGCGCATACACCCCAATCTGCCCAATTGCGACGATGGCCTCAGTAAAACCTACTGGCTGCAGAATGGCTGGCGAGACCGCATAGTGGACCGCGAACAGTTGTACGATCTGGTTTTCGATCCGAACGAAACCCGTAATATCGCCCCAGACCCGTCGGTCAAACCTGCGTTGGATGAAATGCGGACCAGGCTCGAACGATGGATGCATGCCACGAATGACCCGATCTTGCTCGGACCGGTCCAAGCCCCGAAGGGCGCCCTGGCCAACGATCCGGATGGGACTTCACCAACCGAACCGCCCAAGGTGGTGGCGTAATCTAAAACACCAACTGGGTCACGTGCCGCCTGCGGTTGCTATCATGGCTCGTGGAGGATGTCTCATCGATCTGATCATGCCGAGTGAGCCTGCTATTCTTACCACCACCGTCGGCTCCTATCCCGTTCCCGCATGGCTGGCCGCGCTGCCCAGCGAGCAGGCGCGGTTAGACGCCACCCGCGTAGTTTTCGACATCCAGCGGCAGGCAGGCATAGATCTGCCCACCGATGGCGAACTCTACCGGTTCGACGTGAACCACCCCGATACCAACGGCATGATCGAATACTTCATCCGTCCCATGGCGGGCGTTCGGGCCCAGGTTGGGCGCAGCGATCATGAGGCCTTCGGGCGTATGAACGCCATGCGCTTCCGTCGCAAGGCCGCGGGCGTGGTGGAAGCGCCGGTGGGCGAAGGTTCGCTCAATCTGCTGGGCGATTGCGAACTCGCGGCCGGCGTGGCCGGCGGAGCCTTTAAGTTCACGGTCACCAGCCCGTACATGCTGGCCCGCACGCTGCTCGATCGGCATTACCATGGCTTCGAAGAATTGCTGATGGCGGTGGCGGGAGTGCTGGCGCAGCAGGTGGCCGGGTTGCCGTGCGCCTGCCTGCAAGTGGACGAAGCCAACATCCCGGGCAACCCTTTAGATGGGCCGATGGCCGCGGCCGCCATCAACTGTGTCCTGGATAGCTTTCCGGGAAAACGCGCCGTGCATTTGTGCTTCGGGAATTACGGCGGCCAGACGATTCAAAAAGGAGAATGGCACGCCCTCACCGATTTTCTGAATCGGCTGCACGCGAACCACTTGATCCTGGAGATGGCGCATCGTCCCGCGGCCGACCTCGATGCGTTGCGCGATGTGGACCCGCAGATTCGCCTCGGCATCGGCGTGGTAGACGTGAAGGTCAACCACGTGGAGACGCCCGAGGAAATCGCACGCGCCCTGGAGCGCGCGGAAGCCGTGTTGGGGCCCGGTCGCATCGCCTGGATCCACCCGGATTGCGGCTTCTGGATGTTGCAGCGTTCGGTAGCAGATCGTAAGATCGCGGCGTTGGTGAAAGGCCGCGATCTGTATCTGGGGGGAGCATGATTACTTACCGCGATCGCGCCACGGGCGCCGGTATCACGCAAGTCACCGAGGGGCCCGCCATCAACCATCCGTCGTACTTCTTGCAGAGTTCGTTCTTTCCGGGCGGCCGCGAAATGTTCATTACGTCTTACCGGACCGGCGCGGCGCAGTTGTTCGAAGTCTCGCTCGATTCGGGCCAGGCCCGGCAAATCACCAGCGGTGAAGCCGTGCATCCATTTTCCCCGGCGTTGGTTCCCAATCGGCAGACTCTGGTATTCACGCGCGGCGGTGGGCTGTGGGCCGTCGACCGCCAGACGAATGCCGAGCGATGCATCATGAATAACCCGGACATGCAGTTGGGCGAGTGCTCCATCAGCCGCGATGGTGAGTGGCTGACGGCGGCCTACAAACAGGGTGCCGAGTGCGGCCTGGTCGCCGGGCGATTCGACGGGTCCGGCTGGCATACCATTCCGTTTCCGCGTACCGTGATCCATCCGCAATTCCATCCGCTCGAGCCGGAGTGGATCGAGTTTGCGGGCGACCCCGCCCCCCGCATGTATCGCGTACGCCGCGATGGGACCGGTCTTGAGTGCCTCTATCAGCACGGCAACGACGAATTCCTGGTTCACGAAACATTTCTGGGCGAGACCGGCGACCTGGTCTTCACCGTCTGGCCGCGCGCCTTGTGCCGCATGGACTGGAGCACGCGCGAAATCCGGACCATCATCGAATACAATGCCTGGCACATCTCGCCCGATCACCGTGGGGAGCGCGTTCTGTGCGATACCAACCATCCCGATGAAGGGCTGCAGATCATCGACGTGGCCACCGGCGCCAGGCGGCAGCTCTGCCTGACCGAATCGAGCAACCAGGGCACGCAGTGGCGCCAGTCGCGTTACGCCGTTGCTGAGGATTTCGCCCACGCCCGCAACACTCTGAGCTGGATGGAAAACGCCGCCGACACGGTCTACGGGCCGCAATGGACCCACCCGCACCCGTCCTGGTCCACCGATGAGACCAAGGCAGCCTACGCCAGCGACCGCACCGGCGCCACCCAAGTCTACGTAGTAGATATCCCCTAGCCAGTGGTGCCAGTGGGGCAGACCATCGTATTTCGTGGTCGGCCAACTAATCTAAGCCAACTAATCTAAGCCAACAATTCACATCCCCAAAAAATAAATCTCCCGCATTAAAATCAACCAGTTCCACCCTTTCCGACCCGCATACCTGAAACTCGCCTGCTACAGTCGAATCAGGAGGAGTCGCCCACCGCGGCTCTTTCAACGGTTTTCTTGCTGGCCAGCAAGCGTTGCACGTACGGTGGTGCTGAACTCTCCGTAAGGTGTTAAAACCCGAACGGCTGTCTGACCACGGTACAGGGTCGGCGGAGGGCTCTTGGGTTCGAACCCATCACACTGGGTGGTGTGCGGATAGCGCTGATCGCCGTCCCATCTGGTATCAGAGGAAAAGCACTGAATCGGAAGATATGTCCGCCATCCAGCGGGCCTCGATCAACGAAGGTGCTTTCCAAACCATTGGGCGGCCGACACGCACGGCGATAAGTCCGAGGGGCCTCACAGCAGTGAGCCATAACCCCAAAAAGCCCGGCCGCCCGCAACGAATTCTACATAATCTCTAGGCCAAAATGTCTCTACGCCCTACCGAAATCAGAGTGCCGATTGGTGTATACTGCCTTCCCAGCAGGCGGGAACGGCTCAGAAATAGCAGATCCCCGTCACACTGTGGAGACAAAGATGGCTGCTCCCGATGTCCTCTGGAAAAACGGCCGCTTCGGCCAAACTTCGCGTCGCGATACCTGGTGGATTTCTCCTCTGTTGGTTTTTCTCGGCCTGGGTACATTTCTGGTGTACGCCAACTGGGCCGCCTGGCAGAACAACCACTACACCTATGGCCCTTATATCTCTCCGTTCTATTCGCCCGAAATTTTTGGATCGTCTCCGCACGCCATGCTGGGTCCGAAGCCCTCATGGTATCCGGCTTTTCTGCCGTTTTCTCCGGCCCTGCTGATCCTTTGGATACCCGGCCTGTTCCGGTTAACCTGCTATTACTATCGAGGCGCATATTACAAATCGTTTTGGGCCGATCCCCCGGCCTGCTCCGTTGGAGAGCCCCGCAAGTCCTATTTGGGCGAAGGAAGCTTCCCGCTGATCCTGCAGAACTTTCACCGCTATTTTCTTCGCCTGTCTTACATCGTTTGGGCCTTTCTGGTCTACGATGCGTGGAAGGCATTCTGGTTCGCAGACGGGTTTGGCGTTGGCGTGGGAACCATTGTGCTGCTGGTCAACGTGGTCCTGCTGGGCGGCTATGTCTTTGGCTGTCATGCGTTCCGGCACCTCGTGGGCGGCACCTTCGATCAAATCTCGGAGCATCCGGTCCGCCACAAGCTCTACAATTGCGTGAGCTGCCTGAATGGAAATCACAAGAAGTGGGCCTGGGCGAGTCTGTGCTCTGTCGGCTTAAGCGATGTCTACGTTCGTCTCTGCTCCATCGGCATCTGGCATGACTGGAGAATTTTCTAGATGCCGGAGTTCAAAACGCATCCCTACGACGTGCTGATCATCGGCGCCGGGGGAGCGGGCCTTCGTGCCGCGATTGAGGCCGCGGCTCCCGGAGTCAAAGTGGGCGTGGTTTGCAAATCGCTGCTCGGCAAAGCTCACACCGTTATGGCCGAGGGCGGGGTTGCCGCGGCCCTGGCCAACGTTGACGATCGCGACAACTGGCGCGTCCATTTCGCCGACACCATGCGCGGCGGCCAGTACCTCAATGACTGGCGTATGGCCGAGCTGCATGCCAGGGAAGCGCCCGAGCGCGTCCGCGAACTGGAGGCCTGGGGCGCGCTGTTCGACCGCACCCGGGACGGCCGGATCCTGCAGCGAAACTTCGGCGGCCATCGCTATCCGCGCCTGGCCCACGTTGGCGACCGCACGGGCCTCGAAATGATTCGCACCCTCCAGGACCACGGCATTCACACCGGCATGGAGGTCCATATGGAGTGCACCGTACTCAGCCTCCTGTTGGATTCAGGCCGCATCGCCGGTGCCATCGGTTACGATCGCGAGAAGGGCCACTTCATGCTGTGGCCGGCCAAGGCCGTGGTTCTTGCAACCGGGGGAATCGGGCGCGCCTTCAAGATCACCAGTAACAGTTGGGAATATACGGGGGATGGCCACGCTCTGGCGTACCGCGCCGGCGCCGAACTTCAGGACATGGAGTTCGTTCAGTTTCACCCCACCGGCATGATATGGCCGATCAGCGTGCGCGGCATCCTGGTGACTGAAGGCGTTCGCGGCGAAGGCGGCGTTCTGCGCAATAGCGAAGGCCGCCGCTTCATGTTCGACGATATTCCGGACCTCTATAAGGAGTCGACCGCCAGCACCGAGGATGAAGGCTGGCGGTACACGCAGGGCGATAAGAATGCCCGGCGGCCGCCCGAACTCCTCACCCGCGATCACGTGGCCCGATGCATCAATCGCGAAGTCAAAGGCGGGCGAGGCACGCCTCACGGCGGCGTTTTTCTGGACATCGCCTGGATCAAGCAGCACCTTCCCAATTGCGCCGAGCATATCAAGCGCAAGCTGCCCAGCATGTACCACCAGTTCAAGCAGCTCGCCGATATCGACATCACCAGGGAGCCCATGGAGGTGGGGCCCACCACGCATTACATGATGGGCGGAGTCCGCGTGGATGGCGACACGCAGATGTCCAGCGTGCCAGGACTTTTCGCCGCGGGTGAAGTAGGCGCGGGGCTCCACGGCGCCAACCGTCTGGGTGGCAATTCCTTATCTGACCTGCTCGTCTTCGGCAAGCGCGCCGGCCAGTTCGCGGCCGAGTTCGCCAAACACACCAAGGCCGCGGCCATTGACGATAACCAGGTTCAAGCGGTTGCCAAGGCCGCGCTCGCGCCGTTCGAACGCGGACCTTCAGGCGAGAACCCGTACCAGATTCAATACGACCTGCAGGAATCCATGCAAGACTTGGTTGGCATCGTGCGCACTGAGGGTGAAATGCAACAGGCCCTGGCTGTGATTGCCAAACTTGAGGCGCGCGCGGCCCAGGCAGGCATCGCCGGCAATCGCCAGTACAACAACGGCTGGCATACCGCCATGGATCTGGATAACATGCTGCTGGTTTCCGAAGCCATCACGCGCGCCGCCCTGATGCGAAAAGAAAGCCGCGGCGCGCAGTTTCGCGACGACTTTCCTAATAAGGATCCCGAGTGGGCCAGGTACAACATCGTTATCCGGCGTGAGGACGATAGCGAAATGCGCGTCGAAAAGCGCCCCATCCAGGCGATGCCGGATGAGCTGAAAACCATCATTGAGGAGATGAAATAAATGGCCAGGCAGGCGGTGTTTCGGATCTGGCGCGGCGATGCCGGCGGTGGAAAATTCCAGGATTACGCCACTCCGGTGGAAGAAGGCATGGTGGTGCTCGATGCCATCCACCGGATACAGGCCCAACAGGCTCCCGATATGGCGGTACGCTGGAATTGCAAAGCCGGCAAGTGCGGCTCCTGCTCCGCAGAGGTCAACGGAATGCCAAAGCTCATGTGCATGTCGCGGCTCAGTGACCTGAATCTGGATATGCCTGTGATCGTCGAGCCAATGCATGCATTCCCATCCATCCGCGACCTCGTCACCGACGTCTCCTGGAACTTCAGCGTCAAGAAGACAATTAAGAAATTCAGGCCTCGTTCACCCGATGCACCGGATGGCACCTGGCGCATGCAGCAGGCCGACGTGGAGCGCGTGCAGGAATTTCGCAAGTGCATCGAATGCTTTCTTTGCCAGGATGTCTGCCACGTACTGCGCGAGCACCAGAAGTTCGACGAATTCATCGGCCCCCGCTTCCTGGTCTATGCGGCTGCGCTTGAGATGCACCCGCTCGACACGGAGGACCGGGTTAGCGATCTGAGGCGGGAGCACAATATCGGATACTGTAACATCACCACCTGCTGCCGCCAGGTCTGTCCCGAATTTATTACCATCACCGAGAACGCGATCATCCCACTTAAGGAGCGGGTGGTGGATCGTTTCTTTGACCCGCTAAAGCAGCTGCTTCACATTCTCTAGGTAGGGTAGGCCTCCTGGCCTGCCTTCGCAAGAAGGAGGTAACCATGTTTGAGCTAAACGCGTTTGAGCTAAAGCCGATCTCTCATGACAGCGTGGCCGGCGCCCTGGCAAAGGCCGAGCGCTACCGCCTGCTCAATGAGCCCAACCAGGCCGAAAGCATCTGTTGCGACATACTCGATGTTGAGCCGGACAATCAACAAGCCCTGATCAGTTTGATCCTGGCCCTGACCGAGCAGATTGCTCAGGACGCCGGCGCGTTTGCCAATGCCCAGGCGAGAATTGCCCGCCTGGATTCGGCTTACGATCGTGCCTACTACTCGGGCATCGCCTGGGAGCGCAGGGCCAAGACATGTCACCAGGGCGGCGGCCAGGGAGCCCGCCTGTATGTCTACGAATGGATCGTCCGGGCCTTGCGATTGTTTGAGGAAGCCGAACGCCTGCGGCCTTCGGGTAACGACGACGCCATTCTCCGTTGGAATACGTGCGTTCGTTTCCTTTCCCGGCACAAAGAACTTGAGCCCATCACCGAAGATAGAACCGAGCCTATTCTGTCGGAGTGATCTGCCCAAATCAAGTGGTTTTGTACCATGTAGGATGTGAAGCACGATACGCGCAAAGGCCGTTTGCGGGCGCTGGCGACGCACAGCGCTGCCCAAGGTAGTCGCAGCCAGTCCGCGGCTGCTCCGGTCGTGAAGTCCCAAGTGGGGAGACGCGCGCTCCTGTTGGCCGCGATCATCGGCGTCACGTTCTTCGCATACTCGAATTCGTTACATGCACCGTTTCTGCTGGATAACGATCCGATCATTCTCAAGGATTCCCGAATTCGCGAAGTTACATCCAGCCATATTCAGCGCATCTTGACCGGGCAATACTGGCCTCTTGGTATGTCGCGCCTGTATCGCCCGTTAACCACGTTGTCCTACATGTTCAACTACGCCGTATTGGGAAACGGCACGAATCCGACGGGGTATCACTGGTTCAACCTCATCCTGCACGCGGTCAACATCGCGCTTGTGTATGCGGTGGGGCTGATGATTTTCGAACAGATTCCAGCGGCGCTGCTGCTGACTGCGATATGGGGGCTGCACCCCGTGCTGACCGAATCTGTAACCAACATCGTCGGCCGGGCGGACCTGCTGGCCGCCTTTGGTGTGTTGGCGGCTTTGCTCGCCCACAGGCAAGCTCTACAAACCTCGGGCCGGCGGAAGGCGGCATGGCTGGCGGCGATATTGCTCGCGGTTACGGTGGGTATGTTTTCCAAGGAGAGCACTGTTGTCGTGGTGGCCGTGATCGCGCTCTACGATTTTGCATTCGGCCGGACGAACTCCTGGCGGTCGCGCATTCCGAGCTATATTGCGGTGGCCGTCCCTTGTCTGGTTTTTCTTTACGTGCGCGGCCAGGTCTTGGCCGGCGCCGCGGACACCGCCTTTCCCTACGGCGATAACCCACTGGTGGGCGCAGGTTTCTGGACCGCCAGGTTGACTGCCGTCAAGGTCATCGGCAAGTACTTCGGACTGCTGCTGTGGCCTGCGCAATTGTCATATGACTACTCATACAATGAGATTCCTCTCTTCGGCGGGGGCTTAACCGGCTGGGAGGATTGGAAGACCATCGTTGCTTTGATCGCCTGCGTCGCCGCCGCTGCGGTGGCCATCCGCTCTTACCGGCGAAACAAGCCGGTGTTCTTTTCCATCGTGTTTTTCTTCGCCACGCTTTCACCAACTTCGAATCTGGTCATCCTGATCGGCAGCATTATGGCGGAGCGCTTTTTGTATCTTCCGTCCGTCGGATTTGCGGCGGTTGCGGTCTGTGCTCTTCTCGCCATCGCGCGGCGTCTTCCGGCGTGGCAGCGCGAACACCGATACGCCGTGGGTGCGGCATTGAGCGTGATTCTGATTGCATTGGCGGCTCGTACGTACGCTCGAAACGCCGACTGGCTGGACCCGGGACGATTCTGGCGAAGCGCGCTCGAAGCGGCGCCTGGCAGTTACAAGACCAACCTTTTCGCGGCCAACAACGCGTTTTTTCTGACACAGGCGGATTGGGACCAGGCCACCGGTGAAGTCAACCGCGCGCTGGCAATTCTCGATCGTCTGCCGGATCTTCAGAACACAGGCATCGCTTATCGCCAGGCAGGCATCTTCTATTTCAACCAGGGGGAAAGGCTGGCAGCCAGCGGCGCCGGCGGCGATGCCTGGTATCGGAAATCGTTGAACGCCCTGTTGCGCAGCGAGAAGATCGAGTTGGTTCAGGACGACGTGAACAGGCTCGAAAACGCCCGTCGCGGCAAGCCGGGGCTCACGTTCGTGCCTAGTGCGTTGTACCTGGCAATGGGCCGGACTTACTTGCGGTTGTCGGACCCGCGCCAGGCGCTGGCGGCGTTCGAACGTGGGCGCATGTTAGAGTCGGATCCCGATCTGTTGGAAGAACTGGCGTCGGCGTATGCCGCGGCTGGCGAAAGCCGCAAGGCTGCCATCGCTTTGGTGGAAGCCCTGGCCGTGGATTCGACCCGGTTTCAACTTCATTCGAGGCTGGTGCAGCTGTACTCGGCGATCGACCCCACCGGATGTGCCGTAAGCCGTGAGGGCGGCACCGAAGGCCTGAACGTGGATTGCCCGCTGGTGCACGGCGACATCTGCACGGCCTCGCGCAACGTGGCCGTTACTTATATGCGTACGTGGCAGCATGCCGAAGCCGCCGCCATCCGGCGTACGGCGGTACAGGACCTCGGCTGCGCGCCGGAGCTTCTGAATTAACCTTTTCCTTTTGCCGCCGGTTTTGCCGCCAGGCGTTTGAGTTCGGCCTCAATCACCGGCTTGATGGCATCGAGCGCCAGGCCGCCGTTGTACTTCTGACCATCGATGAAGACCGTCGGAGTGGCGTCCACGCCGGCGCGGTTGCCGTCCTCCATGTCGCGCTCGACCGCCTGTTTGACGGCCGGGGAATCCAGGTCGGCTGTGAAGCGCTTCATGTCCAGGCCAAGCCCCGCGGCCCAGTCCATGATGGCCTTGCGCGAAAGATTGCCATGGTTGGCGAACATGATATCGTGCAGCTGCCAGAATTTCCCCTGTTGGTGGGCGGCCAGCGCGGCAGCAGCCGAGACGGCGGCCGCCGGGTGAGAATCGATTAGCGGAAACTGTTTGAAGACCAGCTTCACCTGCGTGGGGTAAGCCTTCAGAAGGGTGTTCAATTGCGCCACGGCTTTATAACAGAAAGGGCACTGGAAGTCAGAGAATTCTACCAGCGTGATACGCGCATCGGCGGGCCCCGTGGATGGGGAGTTCGCCGTCGGAATATTAACGGCATCCTCCAGCACCTTGAGTTCTGGCGCCTGGCCATATTTGGAGGCCTTGGCCGCGGCCAGGACACCGGCTTCGTTCTTGCCGCTCTTGACAGCGTCTACCATTACCGCGGCCAGACCCTTGCTGTAAGCGCAAGTCGGGTCCTTGACGCGACACTCGGCAATCTTCATGCCGCATCCACAGGAGCACTCCTGGCCGCGCATCACTCGAAGAGCTTTGGTCTGCTGGGCCGGCGTGAGACCGGCCATGTCGACGCCGGGCAGGGATGCGGCAGTTTGCCAATCCTGTGCGAAGAGCAGTATGGCGCCGAACAGGCAGGTCGCTGAAAGACGGTGCATGATTCTATTGTAATGCCCGCGAACCGGATGCGCAGGCCAGGAAGCCTGGCCTACTTCTTTTTGCGGATGTAGATTCTGCCGTTGAAGGTGTGGAAGGTAGCTTCGGGGCCGCCGCCATTGATGGTGCCGGTGAGCGTGCGATCGACGCTCACGCGGAACTTGCCATCGGCTGTGTCGTTCTTCTGCGTGATGCTGCCGCCCAGCTTGAAGTCGAAATCGCTGTAGATTTCGCCGTGGTCGGTGTTGAGTTTAACGTTGGCTTTGAAGTCCGCGGGCAGCGTGACGTCAATACTGCCATTCAGTGTGCTGAAGGAAAGCGGCTTGGTGGAGTCCACCGCATCCATGGAAACTTTGATGGCGCCGTTCAGCGAGTGGGCCACCACGTTTCCCGATACGTTGGCCAGGGTGACCGCGCCGTGCAAACTATCGGCCTCGATCTCGCCATGAACGCCATCGACTGAAACCTCGCCATGCAGCGTGTGAAGCTTCAGAGAGGTATCGGCCGGGACTGAAATCACCACGTCGCCGTTACGGCTGGCACGCATACGGACCGTGACCACGTTGTCCTCCTCCTCCACGTTCAGCCCCCTCGATGGAAGGTCCAGGCGCCTGAGACCGTCGACCGTGCGATCGGTTTTGTCCTTCGGCGATTCCGACGAGCCGCGAGTCTCGACGATGACTTCTTTGCCGGCGTAGGTCTTGACGGTGATGGAACCGTGCGTCAGGGAAACATCCACCTTCCGGGGATGAGTGGTGTTTCGCGCCGGCACCACCACGCGGTCGCCCGAAGCGTCCTGCGCCGCGGCCAGCGAACAAGCGGCAAGTGCAATGCCCAGCAGGGCCAAAGATGATTTCATGGTAGTGTCCTTTATAAAGTTTTAGAGTGCAGGCGAATGCTGCCGTTGAGCGTTTCAAACGACAGTGCCGGTCCGCCTTTGCCGGCGCGCCCCATCACCGTGCGGTCTGAGCGGTAGACGAACTTTCCGTTCTGGCTGTCGCCGCTTGAAGCAGGTACCGGAAGCGCGGTTACATCGAAATCCGTATAGATGCCGCCATTGAGTTTCTTGAAATGCAGGTCCGCGTTCAGCCCCGGCTGAAAATACACATCTATAGTACCGTTTAGAGTCTTAAACTCTGTATTGTGCAACGGGTTCTTGCCGAAGGTGATTTTGACCTTGCCGTTCAGTGTGTGGACTTTACCCGATCCGGACAGCTCCTCCATATCGATGCCGCCGTTGAGACCATTGATCTCGTAGTCGCCCGTGGTCTTCTTCACCTCGATATCTCCGTGGTTGATGGTCTTGAGAATCAGCTCGGTGTCGTAGGGAACCTGAATCTCGTAGTCGAAATCCACGCGGTATCCGTAGTAGTTGTCGCCGCGGTAGTTGACGCCGTTGTTGGAGCGGAAGGGGCCGTCTTCGTAGAGCCGGACGAAGTTGCCCTGCTGCGACATGTCAAGCTTGACGTCGCGCCTGGCTTCGGCCGCAGCCTCGTTCGAGTCGGCGTGGATATGCTGCTCCACCACCGCCTGAATTTGCGAGCCGCCGTAGCCGGTGACGTGGATGGATCCGCTGACGTTGTCCACCAGCAGCTTCTTGACGTTAGATGCGTCCCGCACATCGAAAGAGCGGCGGATGGTCTCCTGCTGGTTGAGCTTCCAGTTGTGATCGTCGTGCCAGTCCGAAGCCGGCAGCGGCAGACAAAGCAGGGCAATGAGGGCGGCGGATTTCATCGGGATATCTCCTGTTTTGGCCCGGTCTGTTGTGAAACAGCCAGTTTTTGTAGGGCCCAGGTAGCGCGCTGCCGGACCACTTCATCCACCTGCATGTTCTGAGAGAGTTTGGTCAACTCCGGCGCGGCGCTCTTGGCGTTCAACTGCACCAGCATGTCGAGCAGAGCGATTTGCACCAGCGGCGAATCCTGCACCGGGATGGCATCCACCATGGCGCGGATCACTGCCGGTGTGGCGAACTTCTGCAGCGCATCCACGGCGGAGAGGCGCACGTTGACGTTGGAATCGTGGTTGACGGCGTAGAGCAGAGCTTCCTCCACCTGGCGGTCGGGCTGTGTCATCGCCTCGCTGTAAGAGACGCCACGCAAGCGGGCGCTGGGGGATTGCTGCTGCAGCATAGAGAGCGCCACCAACTGGCGGAGGCTTTCGACTTCCCCTTTGAGCTGCGCCACTTCCGGCGCCGGGACCGCGGGCTGCGGGCCGGCCTGGTAGCGTCCCAGAAAAATCCCGCCCACCAGGAGAGATGCCGCCAGCGCCAACTGCCATACCGGGGCGGCCGGGAACCAGGCGACCATTCTTTGGGGCGGCGGACTGGTCTTTGGCAAGTCGGAAGCCTGCCCCGCTCCGGCTTGATAGGCTTCCAGCACCTCCATGAAGCGCGCCTTCATGGCAGGCTCCGCAGCAGCCGGCTTGAGCGACTCAAGGGCTCTCCAGACGGCGTTGAGTTCGGCAACCTCCGTGCGGCAGGCGGCACAAGTCTCCAGATGCTCTACCAGTTTTTCCCGTGCGGCCTTATCCAGACGGCCGGCCAGGCATTCTGGAATTTGCTCTCGAATTTTCTCGCAGTTCATGACGCTCGTTCTCCACTCAGTGCGAAGAACCGGTCTGCCAATTCGCGCAGCGCCCGATAGACCCGCACCTTGACCGTCCCCACTTCGCACTTCAAGATGGAGGCGATCTCCTCGTACTTCAGATCTTGAAACCGGCTCATGATGAGCACCTCACGCTTGTCCCCAGGCATGGCGGCCAGCGCGCGGCGCAGCAGCACGGCTTCCTGTTTCTTTTGAAATTCGCGATCCGGCGGTGTTTCGGAACTGCGGATTTCCCGGGCTTCTTCCGGCAAGGCGACTTCGGATTTGTTCCGGCCAATGTGATCCATATAAACGTTGCGGCCCACCTGATACATCCAGGCGCGGAATCCGGACTCCGGCTGGTACGTATGCCGGTACTTCAAAATGCGGAAGAACACTTCCTGCGCCAGGTCTTCGCTCACAGGGCGGTTGGACGTGTGATATAGAAAGTAGCGGAACAATGCCTGGTGGTGGCGGTCGAAAAGCACTTCCAGCTTTCCCACATCGCCCGCCCGGACCTCACGCATCGCCAATTCGTCGTCCACGTTCCTCCCTGTTACGTAATGGAATACTGGCGATACCGGAAAAGGTTACGAAAACTTGCCCACCGGGCCTGTTTTCTACACCTGTGACTGCCAAGCCACAACCAGTTTATCTGCGGAAAGCCTGTGGTTTGAGGCAAAATAGAAGGGCAAATCCAAACTCAATGAGGCGTACGTGACGAATTCGCTAACCGGTTTTTTGTATCTGGGTCTTCTTTGTTTTTCCTCAGTCTCCATGGGCCGCGCGCAACAGCAGACACCGCAGACACCTCCGACGGCCCCGCCCGCGGAGCCCGAGAAGCCTGCGCCGCCAACGCCGACAACACGTGCTCTTCCTCCACCGCCGCCCAAGGTCGCCGATGTTCGCATGCCGGGGGAAGCTGGATACTACATCGGTCTAACGGACTGGGTCGCAATCGGCAAGCCCTGGATCGACAAAGGGCACGGCGCCACATTTACGGGCCTGACCAAACTGCAGTTCGACGGGACGCCGAAATACACGCCAGGAGTGGAAATCGGTATTGCGGCCGGCTTGCATAATATGATCAAGCTTTCCTATTTCCAATCCAAGGCGAGTGGCAACCAGACGGCTCCGACGGACCTGGTGGAGTTCGCACAAGCCTACAGCCAGGGCAACGTTCTTTCTACCGGCTACAAGATTCAGGACGCCAAGATCTCATTTGAATACCTGACGTGGCCGTTCCCCGTGGGCAGCCGTCACTTCCGGCTCAAGACACTGTGGCAGGTGCAATATATCGCCATGCAGTCGAACTTCGACGCGCCGCTGTTGCCCACAACCGATGCTTTCGGCAACCCCCTCACCTACCAGACGCAGGGTTCGACTTCATTCTTTTCTCCAACGCTGGGGCTCGGAATCGTGGAATACGCCTCGCGCAATTTCCGGTTCGAGGCCAACGCTTCAGGCTTTGCCATTCCGCATCACACAGCCATCTGGGACGTCGACGCCTCGATTGCCTACCGTGTGGGTCACGTTGAAATCCGCGGCGGCGCCAAGGCGCTGCACTTCAAGACATCCACCAAGTCCGACTATTTCCAGTACGGGCGCCTGGCCGGCGCGTTCGTGGGCCTGCGCTGGTATTCGGACTAGAAAATCTTTACCGCAGAGACGCTGAGACGCAGAGACATACGCAGAGGAAGATCAACAGATCGGTCTGGCTTCCCGCATAGGTTGGCCAGGCTTCATTGGCTTTCTCTGCGTTTTGCTCCGCGCCTCTGCGTCTCTGCGGTAAACAGAAAGCCTACTTCCTCCGCCCTCAAATTCCGCCACTTGCCGATCTGCAGATCGCCGATCCGTATAGGGCCAATCGCCACGCGGACGAGCTTCAGCACCTTGGCGCCCACGGCTTCGATCATGCGGCGCACCTGTCGGTTGCGGCCTTCCGTGATGGTCATCTCGAGGAACGTGTGCCGGGCATTGTCGCGCAGCCGCACCACTTGCGCCGGGAGCGTAGGACCATCGCTCAGGTCGACGCCGCGGCGCAGCCGTTCGATCTGATCGTCGTGAAGCAGCGTCGACGCCTTCAACTGATAAGTCTTCGGTACTTTGTGGGCCGGGTTGGTGATGCGCTCGGCGAAATCCGTGTCGTTGGTCAGCAGGATAAGACCACTGGTGTCCAGGTCGAGGCGCCCCACCGGCGACAGCCAGGTTCCCACATCGGCGGTAAGATCATACACCGTGGGACGGCCTTCGGGATCGCGATGAGTGGTGAGATAGCCCTTGGGTTTATACAACAGGACATAGGCTTTTTCGGCGGCCCGGAGCGGCTTGCCATCGAGCGTGACGCGGTCGCGGTCCAGGTCAATCCAATGGTCCGGATTCTGGATTATTTTTCCGTTCACACGAATTTTTCCGGCTCCAATCAAACTTCGCGCGGTGGTTCTGGAGCCCATTCCGCTCTTGGAAAATACTCTTTCTAAAGTCTTTATTTTACGGCTCGCCTTCGCACCAGATTTATTTTCCATTACTTAATTTCCTACTACATTTCCGGGCTCTAATGTTACATTGGTGTGGGGTAATGAGGGGCGCTATTCTCATTCGCGGTGCGCGGCAACTGCTGACCATGCGGGGACCTAAAGGACCGCGCCGCGGCCTCGCCCAAAACGAACTTAGCATTATTCCGGACGGGGCGCTGCTGATACGCGACGGAGTGCTGGTAGAGGTGGGTCCCAGCCGCCGGGTTGAAAATCTGGCGGAAGCGCGCGATGCCTTTGAGATCAGCGCCGCCGGTCGCGTGGTGATGCCTGGGTTTGTCGATAGCCATACGCACCTGGTTTTTCCTCTGCCGGGCTCGGCTCAGGCCGGTAATGATGCCACTCGCGCGGTTCATGCCAGCACGGGCCAGCGGCTGGCGGTTCGGGTGCGCGCGTATCTGGAGGCCATGGCACGGCATGGCACCACCACCGTGGAAGCCAAGACTGGCTGCGGCGCCGACGAGAGCGCCGAAAACAAAGTGCTTCGCGTGCTATCCACTTTTAAGGACGAACCGGTGGAGGTGATTCCAAGCTTCCTGTTGCGCCTGCCTCCCGACCCGGAGCAAGGGCGTGCCTTTCACGATGCCGCGGTCTGGGTCCTGGACGAATTGCTGCCGAAGATTCGCAAGCGGCGCCTGGCGCGCTTTGCCGACGTTGTCTGGGACGGCGATCCGCAGCACCAGGAGTACTTCGACCGATACCTGGACGTGGCTCGGGGCCTCGGCTTCGGTTGTAAAATTCATGCAGACCAGTTGAATCCTCGCGCGGCCATGGCCATGGCGGTGGAGCATGGAGTAGTGAGCATCGATCATCTGGAACACGCGACGGAGGACGAGGCGGCGATGTTGGGGCCGGCCGGCATCATCGCCACGCTGCTACCCTGCGCCTCGTTCAACGAAGACCGGCATGCGCCCGCCCGGGCGCTGATCGATTCCGGCTCGGCGGTGGCGCTGGCTACCAATTTCAATGCGCATCATACGCCTACCCTGAGCATGCAGACGGCAACGGCGGTGGCATGCCTGCGCATGGGAATGACGGTGGCTGAAGCGCTTTCCGCCGCGACCATCAACGGCGCTTATGCCCTGGGTTGCGGCGACCACGCCGGTTCCCTGGAGCCGGGGAAATCGGCCGACTTGCTGATGTTGAATATTGGCGATTATCGCGACCTGCCGAACACTCTCGGCACCAACGTAGTGCACATGACCATGAAGCGCGGAGAGATGATCTACAGAGAAGGCGCAGTGGCCTCATTCGCTGCGCGGGAAGGACTCTGAGCGCGGCAGGCCAAGGACTGTGTAAGCGCTACCAGCCGTGCTGCGCACTCAAGCCGTCCAGGCTGAGTGGGTACAATATAGGAACTGCAATGAACCTTGAACAAGTGGCCCGGCGCGCTAAGGTTTCCACGGCTACGGTTTCCCGCGTGCTCAACAATGCCAGTGTGGTCAAGGCCACTACGCGTGCGCGCGTGGTGAAAGCCATCGAGGAATTGAAGTATCATCCCAATCTGCACGCGCGCCACCTGGCCGGGGGCAAGAGCCGCACGGTCGGGCGTGATTGTGTCCAACCTGGAGAACCCGTTCTTCTTCGATATCTATAAAGCCATGGAGGCCGATGCCCACGCCCGCGGCTACGAAGTGTTGATGGCCAACACCGATTACCGGTCGGAACAACTGGTGGCCAGCATCCGCCTCATGATCGGCCGCCGGGTTGCCGGCCTGGCTGCCATCGTTTCCGAAATGGCGCCCGCCATCATCGACGAACTCACGGACAGCCGCATTCCGGTGGTGTTCTATGACGTGGGCACGCCGCGCCGGAATGTCACCAACATCCGCGTCAACTACCGCCGCGGCATCGACAAAGTCATCGACTATCTTCACAGCCTGGGGCATCGGCGCCTCGGCTTCGTGGGACACCACGCGATGCTCGGTCCTATTAACGAGCGCATGAAAGCCGTGATGGATGCGGTGGCCCGTATTCCCGAGCTCAAAGTAAAAGCCGCTGCCGACGCCGACACGCTGGAAGGCGGACGGCTGGCCGCGCGCTCTCTTCTGGCAACCGGTTTCGCCCCCACCGCTTTGATCTGCGTCAACGACATCATGGCCGTGGGCGCTATGCGCGAACTCCGCGAGCACGGCCTGCGCGTGCCCCAGGATATCTCCGTGACCGGCTTCGACAACGTCAAGCTGTCCGAATTCTGCGATCCGGCCCTGACCACGGTGCACATCCCGCGGGAGCGCATCGGCCACATCGTCTGCGATTGTCTTCTCCCAAGAGCCGACCAGCCCGCACTGGCCGAACAAGAAATTGTGATCGACCCCGAGTTCGTTCTGCGCGAATCCACTGGCCCCGCGCCCGGCCCGGCTCCGGCTTGACATCATCCGGAGCCTTCCATAACATAATCTGGTGCAAGCGATTACAGCCCTGCCGTGGGCTCCGGCTCTCTTTTTGCAGGCCAGGCTGCTCACTCTTTCCGGCGTAGACATCGCCATCATCACTCTCTATTTCATCGCCGTCCTGGGCATCGGCTTCTACCTGAAGCGCTACACCAAGACCGGTGAAGATTTCTTCCTGGCCGGGCGTGAGATGACGGCCTGGGTCGCCGGCCTCAGTTTCCTGGCTGCCAATCTGGGCTCGCTCGAACTCATGGGTTGGGCTGCCGCCGCCTATCAGTACGGTATCCTGGCCACCCATTGGTATTGGATCGGCGCCATCCCCGCGATGCTCTTTCTCGGCATCGTGATGATCCCGTTCTATTACATTTCGAAAACCCATTCCGTCCCCGGCTATCTCAAGCTGCGGTTCGGCGAACCCTCGCGCGCCCTCTCCGCCATCAGCTTCGGCGCCATGACCGTGCTCATGAGCGGCATCAACATGTACTCCATGGCGCTGGTCATGAAGGTCGTGCTCGGCTGGGATATCAACTTCAGCATCTGGGCTTCGTCGGTCACGGTGGCCGTGTACGTCGGTCTGGGCGGCCTGCTCTCGGCAATCTTCAATGAGGTGCTGCAGTTCGTGCTCATCTGGCTGGGCGCGATGTTGATCTCCATTATCGGGCTGATCGAAACCGGCGGCTGGAACGGAATGGTGGCCCGCATCCATCAAAACTGGCCCGGCCAGGATTACACCCACCTGTGGAGCACGCTCGGTTCGTTCAACGACAATCCCATGGGCATTAATTGGATCGGCATCGTCTTCGGATTGGGCGCGGTGATTTCCATGGGCTACTGGACCACCGACTTCCTGGTGGTGCAGCGCGTCATCTCCGCCAAGGATCTGCGCTCAGCCAAACTCGCCCCCATCATCGGCGCGGCTTTCAAGATGTGCGTGCCCTTCATCGTGATTCTCCCCGGCCTGCTCGGCCTGGCCGTTCTCCCCGAGCATCTCACGGGCGAGGCGCAAGCGGTGGCCACCGGCGGCCACAGCTACAACGAAGTTCTCCCCTCATGCTGGCGCGCTACTGCGGCCCGGGCCTGCTGGGCCTGGGAATCACGGCGCTGATTGCCGGCTTCATGTCCGGGATGGCGGGCAACGTGAGCGCCTTCGCCACCGTGTGGACTTACGATATTTACCGCGCCATGATCCGCAAAAATGCAACCGACGATCACTATGTGAGCATGGGGCGCTGGTGCACGATTGTGGGCGTGCTGGTCAGCATCGGCACGGCCTACCTGGTGATGTCGTTTCTCAGCATCATGGATTATGTGCAGGCGCTTTTCAGCTTCTTCATCGCGCCGCTCTTCGGCACGGTTCTGCTGGGCATGCTGTGGAAGCGCGCCACGCCGGCGGGCGGTTTCTGGGGCCTGCTGGCGGGAACGGTCTCTTCCATCGGCCTGTTCGCGTGGGTGAAGCTGGACCCTTCCGCCATTCGGTATGTCGCGCTATCGCCGGCGGCCAAAGACATGGCGGAGAACATGTATCGCGCGCTGTGGTCGTGGATCGTTTGCGTGCTGGTCACGGTGGCGGTGAGCCTGGCCACGCGTCCGCAGCCCGAATCGGAACTGGTAAACCTGGTTTATGGCTGCACCAAAATTCCTTCGGAAGGCCATCTGGCTTTGTATCAGCGTCCGATTTTCTGGGCCGGCAATGGTGGCTGCGGTTTCTGATAATTCTGCAGATCATATTCTGGTAGGTGAACGATGCATCGTCAAGGTATGGTTTCCATCTGGTTTTTCATCGGCGCCCTGCTGTTGGCGTACGGAGTGCTGATTCTGGGCGCGGCGTTGTTCGAGAGCCCATCGGAACACCCGGTAGTGCTTGCTGAATTGCACGCCGGCATCTGGTGGGGCGCATTGCTGATTCTGTTGGGCGGCCTTTATACTTTTAAGTTCATGCCCGGAAGAGGGAAATGATGAAGAGGGAAATAATTCCATGATCGATGTCAAACCACGGCCCGTCACTTTTGGGATGATCGTCGGGAATCGCGGATTCTTTCCGGACCATCTGGCGAAAAGCGGGCGCGCCGAAATGATTTCGGCGCATCGCCGGCGCCGGCTACGGCGTGGTGGCAACCGGTCCCGAAGACACCAAGCACGGCGCCATTGAGACGCGCACCGAAGCCGCGCACTGCGCCGACCTGTTCAAGAAGCACTCGGGCGAGATCGATGGCATCATTGTCACGCTGCCGAATTTCGGGGATGAGCGCGCCATTGCCGACACGTTGCGCATGGCCGACCTGAACGTGCCGGTGCTGGTGCAGGCCACGCCCGACACTCCCGGCCGCATGACCATCAGCGACCGCCGCGACAGCTTCTGCGGCAAGATGTCCGTCTGCAACAATCTGACGCAGTACGGGATTCCCTATTCGCTTACCACGCGCCATACCGAAGCCCCTGACTCGGAATTCTTCAAGGCCGATCTCGACTGGTTCGCCGCCGTCTGCCGCGTAGTCCGCGGCCTGCGCCGCCTGCGCATCGGGGCCATCGGGGCGCGGCCCGCGGCCTTCAACACCGTGCGCTATTGCGAAAAGATCCTGGAGGCCGCGGGCATTTCCGTCGAGCCTATCGACCTCTCCGAGATCCTGGGCCGCATCGCCCGCATGAAAGACGACGACCCGGCCGCCACAGGCAAGCTCGCATCCATCCGCAAGTATGTCTCGACCGACGGCATTCCGGCCGATGCCATGATGAAGATGGCCAAACTGGGCGCCGTGGTGGATGGCTGGATGGCCGAGACGCAAGTCGCCATCAGCGCGGTGCAGTGCTGGACCTCGCTCGAAGAATACTTCGGCGTGGTCCCGTGCACGGTCATGAGCATGATGAGCGAGAATCTGATGTCGAGCGCCTGCGAAGTGGATATCGTCGGCGTGGTCGGTATGCATGCCCTGCAGCTTGCTTCTGAAACGCCCAGCGCCCTGCTGGACTGGAACAATAATTACGGCGACGATCCCGACAAGGCCGTCTGCTTCCACTGCAGCAATCTGCCCAAGCACTTCTTCAAGGAAGTGCGCATGGATTTCCAGGACATCATCGCCGGCACCGTGGGCAAGGAAAACACCTACGGCACTTGCGTGGGGCGCGTGAAATCCGGCCCGATGAGCTTCGCGCGCTTCTCCACTAACGACCGCCATGGCGTGATCGACGGCTACGTCGGCTCCGGCGAATTCACTGACGATCCGCTCGAAACTTTCGGCGGCGCGGGCGTGGTGCGCATTCCCAATCTGCAAGGCCTGCTCCGTTTCATCTGCGAGCGCGGCTTTGAACATCACGTTGCCGCCAACTTCAGCTCGGTGGCGCCCGCGGTGAAAGAAGCCACCAGCCGATACCTGGGCTGGAATGTTCACAGCCATAATTAAGAGGTCCAGGAGGCCTACCTGATATGAGCACCGTAGCCCTATGAGTATCGTCGCCGGCGTAGATTTCGGAACCCTCAGCGTCCGCGTTTCCATCTTCGACAGCCAAAAAGGACGCCTCGGTTCCGGCGCCGCGGAGTATCCGTCTGTTCCGCAAGAAGGAGGATCCGGACTATGCCACGCAGGCCACGCCGACCACATGGCTGCCCTGGCGGCGGCTGCCAATCGGGCCATCGCCGCCGCGGGCATTGACGGCCACGCCATCGAAGCCATGGCGCTCGACACCACCGGCTCGAGCGTGATTCCAGTTGATTCCGAGCTCAACCCCATCGACGATTACTATCTCTGGTGCGACCACCGCGCGTGGAAAGAAGCTTCCGAAATTACCGCCGCGGCGCACGCCCAAGGCCTCGCCGCCATCGACTGGTGCGGTGGCATTTACTCCTCCGAGTGGGGCTTCGCCAAGCTGCTTCACTGGCTGCGCCACAATCCGGAAAAGCGCCAACGCTTTGCCACGGCGCTGGAGCATTGCGACATGGTGGCGGCCGTGCTGTGCGGCATCACCGACCCGCGCCGCAGTTCCGCGCAGCGTTTGCGCCATGGGCCACAAGTGGATGTGGAACGCCGGCCTGGGCGGTCTGCCTCCCGAAGAATTCCTGGCGGGTGTGGACCCGGTCCTCGCCGGCGTACGCGCCAAACTCGCCGGCCGCTACGCCACTTCAGACCAAATCGCCGGCCACCTGAGTCCCGCATGGGCTGCCCAACTCGGCCTGCGCGCCGGCATCCCCATCCCGGTTGGCGCGTTCGACGCTCACTGGGACGCTATCGGCGCCGGCGTTCGTTTGGGCGATGTGGTCAACGTGGTCGGCACATCCACGTGCATCATCGCCATCAGCCGAAAGCCCGGCTTGATCCCCGGCGTGTGCGGCGTGGTGCCGGGTTCGGTGGACCCGCAATGCACCGGCATCGAAGCCGGCCTCTCCGCTACCGGCGACATTTTCGACGCTATCGCCCGCCGTGCTGCGACCACCGTCGCCGAACTTTCGCGCGGCTTGGAAAATTATCGCGCCGGCGAAACCGGCCTGCTGCGCCTCACGTGGGACAACGGCGACCGCACCGTCCTGGTGAATCCGGAACTCAGCGGCGTGACGCTTGGCTGGCGGCTTACCACCACCGCGCAGGACGAACTCTTCGCCGCCATTGAAGGCACCGCGTTCCATACCCGCGTGATCCTGGAACGCATGGAGCAGCACGGCGTGCCGGTGCGCCGCATCATCAACGGCGGCGGCATTCCGCAGAAGAATTCCGTGCTCAACCAGGTCTACGCCAACGTGATGGGCAAGCCGATCCTGGTGCCCAAAGGCGACGTCACCAGCCTGGGCTCCGCGATTTTCGCGTTCATGGCCGCGGGCACGTTTCAAACCGTCGCCGAGGCCCAGGACGCTCTGGTGCCTGGCTACGCTACGATTGAGCCCGAGGCTTCGGCGACGGCCACTTATGGGGAGCTGTACTCGCTCTACAAGAATCTCTATTTCGCTCTGGGCGAACGCCGGTCGCCGGCCGCTACATTGGGAAATATTTTGCCTGAGCTGCGATCGATAGCGGCTCGGGCCAGAGAGGGTATCCGTGCTGGAAGCGCTGCGGGCTGAGGTCTTGGAGGCCAATCTCGAACTGGTGCGCCGCGGCCTGGTGATCTACACCTTCGGCAACGCCAGCGCTGTCTCGCGCGCCGAGGGCTTAGTGGTGATCAAGCCGAGCGGCGTTCCGTACGATCAGATGACGCGCCGCCCACATGGTGATCTGCGATCTTGAAGGGCGCGTTGTGGAAGGCGATCTGCGCCCGTCTTCCGACATGGCCACGCACGCGGCCCTCTATCGCGCATGGCCCGCGATCGGCGGCGTGGTTCATACGCATTCGCGCCACGCCACTGCCTGGGCGCAAGCCGGCCGCGAGATCCCCTGTTTCGGAACCACGCACGCAGATTATTTTCACGGTCCGGTGCCTGTAACCGCGCACCTCACGCCGGAAGAAATCGAAACCGCGTACGAAGCCAACACCGGCGTCGCGATCATCCGCCGCATGCATGGCATTGATCCGCTAGGCTGCCCGGCCGTACTGGTAGCCGGACACGCGCCATTTTGTTGGGGCAAGTCCGTGATGGACGCCGCGCACACTGCCGTGATTCTTGAAGAACTGGCCGCCATGGCCTGGCAGACCGTGACCATCAATCCGCAGGCCCAGCCGATCTCCGAGCACCTCCGCAGCAAACACTACTTCCGGAAGCATGGGGCGAAAGCCTACTACGGCCAATGCTAAAGCGGCTCCGGCGGCATGCTACAGCTTCTGAGCGCCTTCGATTTTTCCGAGAGCACGGTCAAACGTACCGAGCGGCAGATGGCCAGCTTTCCGCGCAAGTTGTAGCATGAGGCAATCGGAGAAACCCAACGCGGGACGCGCGCGGTAAAGATCAAGTGCCGCTGCCACAACGTCTGAATCCTGCAGTGTAAGGTCGTTGTGATTCAGCAGCATTTCGACGGCAATCACAAGGTCGGCTGCACTGCGTTCGTAAACGGTTGCCAGAACCCACGTTGCCTCCGCGAGTGCGAGAGTGGATACCCAAGCCCCCTTCTCAACGAACAAATCGGCGGAGGCGGCCTGCCGCAAATCGTCTCGCGTAATTAGACGAACCAGAACGTTGGTGTCAACGGCGCGCATGACGTTCACGGACGCGTCGTCGGATCCCATCTTTCATGTCATCAAGGGTTCGAGGTTTCGGCGCCTGTTCGGGAAACAACGCCCGATGGATGTCTTCCGATGTAAACCGCCCCGAGCGCCGCACAATGATGCGATCGCCATCTTCGTGCCATTCCAAGATCGAACCCGGGCCGATCCCAAGTTTTCGGCGGACGTCAACGGGAACCGAAATCTGCCCCTGCGCCGTTAGCTTGGAATGAGCCAGTGCCATATCTTATATTACCAGAGTAATGCATCAGTGCGCCTCCGCGGGCGCTGTCGACATTACGCTTGCTCCCGCCTCCCAGCACTTATGGATTCCGCTAAACTGAACAACCGGAGGGTCCGCAAATGAGATCTTCGATGCTGCTGGTGTTTTTGGCCGCGAGCGCCTCGGCTTTTGCCGCGGCCGGTACCGTGCACCTGGTGCAGAAGCCGGCGATGAATAAGACGGAGATCGTCTTCTCTTACGCCGGCGATCTGTGGAGAGTCAACCGCGAGGGCGGGCTGGCGACGCGACTTACGTCGAGCCCCGGCTTCGAAACCGAAGCGGCCTTTTCACCCGATGGACAAACGCTGGCGTTCACCGGAGAGTATGACGGCAATGTCGATGTCTTCACCATGCCTGCCACGGGCGGGGTTCCGAAGCGCATCACCTACCATCCCGATGCCGACCGCGTAGTGGGTTGGACGCCCGACGGAAAGAAGATTGTCTTCCGCTCCAATCGCCTCAGCCAATCGCGCTACACGCAGCTTTTGACCGTATCGCCGGAGGGAGGGCTGGCGGAAGCGCTGCCGCTGCCGATGGCCTGCATGGGCGCCTGGTCGCCGGATGGCAAACGTATGGTCTACGCGCCGCTCGATGGCGGACAGTTCGCGCCGGCCTTCACCAACTTTGTGGCATGGAAGCGGTACCGGGGCGGGGAAGCCAGCTATTTGTGGATCGTCAATTTCGCCGACCTGACCACGGCAAAGGTTCCGCGCACGGACTCGAACGACATCTATCCGATGTGGATCGGCGACAAGATTTACTTCCTCTCCGACCGCAACGGCCCCATGACCCTGTTCCAATACGACCCCTCCAGCAAGCAGGTCAAGGAGCTCATCAAGAACCCCGGCAAGGATATCGTTTCGGCCAGCGCGGGCCCCGGCGGCATCGTCTATGAGCAGTTCGGCGGCATCCACATCTACGACATTGCGTCGGGTAAAGAACATGCGGTGCCGATCGAAATCACCTCGGATCTCACGGAAGTGCGCCCGCATTTTCAGAACGTCGCGCGCGAGTTGCGCAACGCCGCCATTTCACCGACCGGCGTTCGTGCGGTGTTCGAGGCGCACGGAGAAATTCTCACGGTCCCGGCGGACAAGGGCGATATTCGCAATTTGACCAATACGCCGGGCGTGATGGAACGGACGCCGGCCTGGTCGCCGGATGGAAAATCGATCGCCTGGTTCTCGGACGAGTCGGGAGAGTATGCGCTGCATGTCAAGCCGCAGAACGGCGCCGGCGAAACCAAAAAGATTCCGCTGGCCGGGAAGTCGTCCTTCTATTTCGAGCCGCAATGGTCGCCGGACAGCAAGAGCGTGGCCTTCAACGACAACCAGGATAATCTGTGGATGGTGGAGATCGCGTCCGGCAAGATGACCAAGATCGATACCGACTACTTCTACGAGATCCACCGCGAATTCAACTGGGCGCCGGATTCCAAGTGGATCGCGTTCGCCAGATTTCTGCCCAACCGCCTGCGGGCGATTTGGATCTACTCCGTGGAAACCGGCAAGAGCGTGCAGGTGACCGATGGGATGAGCGATGCGCAATTCCCGGCCTTCGACCGCGACGGCCAGTATCTCTACTTCGCCGCCAGCACCAATTACGGCCCGACTTCGAGCGGGTTGGACATGACGAGCGACGAGCATGAGGTGACAAGCAGCGTGTATCTGGCGGTGCTGCCGAACAACATTGCGTCGCCACTGGCGCCGGAAAGCGATGAGGAAGGCGCGGCTCATTTGGCGGGCGTCGCGGCGGGCGATGCCAACGGCGGCGGCCGCGGCGGACGGGGCGGCAATGCGGGAGCCGCGGCCGATACGCCGCCCAAGCCGGTGCGCATCGATTTCGACAAGCTGGCGCAACGCATTGTCGCGCTGCCGCTGCCGGCCAGGGCCTATGCCGCACTGGCCACGGGCAAGGCCGGCCAGCTATATGTGCTGGAGGCCGGCGGTGGCAGCGGCAGGTTCGGTGGTGGATTGACGCTTTCGAAGTTCGACCTCAAGACGCGCAAAACCGAGAAGCTGGCGGATGGCATTACGGGGTTCGACCTTTCCGCCAATGGCGACAAGATGCTGCTGCGCATGGGCGGCGGTGGCGGCGCGGGACGCGGCCGAGGCGCGGCGGGGCCTCCGGTACCGCAGTATGTGATCGTCTCCGCGGCTGCGGCTGTGAAGCCAGGCGAGGGCGCGCTGCGGTTGACCGATATGGAAGTGAATGTTGATCCGGTGGCCGAGTGGAAACAGATGTACCACGAGGTGTGGCGCATTGAGCGCAGCTTCTTCTACGATCCCAATCTGCATGGCGTCAACGCCGCGGATTCCGAAAAGGCTTTACGAGAAGTATCTGGATTCGCTCAGTTCCCGCGCCGATCTGAATTACATTTTTCATGACATGCTGAGCGAGATGACCTCGGGCCATCTTCGCGGCGGCGGCGGAAGCATTCCGAGCGCGAAGACCGTGCCTGGCGGCCTGCTGGGCGCGGATTACGAAATCTCAAACGGCCGCTATCGCTTCAAAAAGATTTACGCCGGCGAAAGTTGGAACCCGCAGTTGCAGGCCCCGCTGGCGCAGCCCGGGTTGAATGTTGCGGCCGGCGACTACCTGCTGGCGGTGAATGGCCAGGAATTGAAGGGCACTGACGACGTCTCGCGGCTTCTTGAAAACACCGCGGGTAAGACCGCAATCCTCAAGGTCTCGCCCGACTTCTCGGCCGACGCCGGCGGCGCCAACGCCCGCGAGATCACGGTGGTTCCGATCGCCAGCGAACTGGCGCTGCGCCACTCCGATTGGGTAGAAGCCAACCGCCTGAAGGTGGATCAGTTGAGCGGCGGCAAGCTGGCGTACGTCTACTTGCCGGACACGGGCCAGGGCGGGTTGACCAGTTTCAACCGCTATTACTTCGCCCAGGTGGACAAGCAGGGAGCCGTGATCGACGAGCGATTCAACAGCGGCGGCCAGGTGGCCGACTACATAATCGAAGTGCTGAACCGCAAGCTGATGGGCTGGTGGAACCCGCGCTACGGCGGAATCTACCGCTCGCCGGCGGCTTCCATTCTAGGTCCGAAGGTGATGATCATCAATGAAATGGCCGGTTCGGGTGGAGACGCGATGCCGTGGATGTTCCACTACACCAAGACCGGACCGCTGGTGGGCAAGCGGACATGGGGCGGGTTGATCGGCGTTTCGGAGTATCCCGCGCTGATGGATGGCGGCACCGTGACGTCGCCTAATTTCGGATTCTTCAGCCCCGAAGGTCAGTGGGATGTAGAGAACCACGGCGTGACGCCGGATTACGAAGTGGAGATGGATCCGAAGTCGGTGCATGAGGGCCACGATCCGCAACTGGAGCGCGCCGTGGCACTGGCGTTACAGCAATTGGAGAAGAACCCGGCGCCCCTGCCGCATCCGCCGGCGTTCCCGAATTATCAACGGCCGCAAGGGGCGCCGACACCGGCTAGCGGCGGCGGGCTTCGCTGAGCATACCGGGATTCGCAGGCGAAACCGCCTGCGCCACCCTCCGCCTGCGCCACCGCCTAGTACAATAGCGCGCATGGTTCGTACGTGGTTTCTGCTACTGGCTGGGGCCTCGGCGTTGTTCGGGCAACCCGCTCCGTTCGATGTTCTGATTACCGGCGGCAGGGTGATCGACGGCTCCGGAAGTTCCTGGTATTACGCCGATGTCGGGATCAAGGGCGATAGCATCGCGGCCATCGGGCTGCTGGGCGATGCCGCCGCGATACAACGCATTGACGCGCGCGGAATGGTGGTGGCGCCGGGTTTTATCGACATCCATTCGCATGGCCGGCGCGGCATCTTTACGGTGCCGACGGCCGAGAACTATTTGCGCGAAGGAGTGACCACCATCATCGAAGGTCCGGATGGCAGTTCGCCGCTGCCCCTGGGGCCGTTTCTGGAACGTGTGCGGCAGACGCCGATCTCGATCAACTTCGCAACGTTTGTGGGGCAGGGCAGCATCCGAAGCGAAGTCATGGGCCTGGTCAATCGCAAAGCCACGCCGGAGGAAATCGAAAAGATGAAAGCGCTGGCGGCGCAGGCCATGCGAGACGGCGCGTTCGGACTCTCGACGGGGCTCTTCTACGTGCCCGGCAACTTCACCCCTACCGAGGAAGTCATCGAGATCGCAAAGGTGGTGGGCCGCATGGGCGGAATTCATATTTCACACATGCGCGAGGAAGCGGGGCATGTGCTCGACAGCGTCCGCGAAACCATACGCATCGGCGAGGAGGGCGGCCTGCCGACGCAGATCACGCATCACAAGATCATCGGACAACCGAACTGGGGCCAGAGCGTGGAGTCTCTGCGGCTGGTGGAGGAAGCGCGGGCGCGCGGTGTGGATGTGACCATCGATCAGTACCCGTACACGGCTTCGAGCACCGGCATCGCATCGCTGTTTCCGCAGTGGGCGCTCGAGGGCGGGCAGAAGGCGACGCTCGAGCGGCTATCGGCGCCGGGAGAACGCGCGCGCATTCAGTCTGTGATTGTGGAGAAACTCAAGACCGACCGTGGCGCGGGCGATCCGAAGAACGTGGTGATTGCAAGCTGCGGGTTTGACGGCACGCTGGCGGGCAAGAACCTGGCCGAACTCACCAGGGCGCGAGGCGTCGAAGTGACCATGGAAAACGCCGCGGAGACCGCCATGCAGTTGCAGGCGAAGGGCGGCTGCTCGGCGGTCTACCATGCCATCAGCGAAGAGGACGTGGTGCGCATCATGAGGTCGCCGTATACGATGATCGCCTCCGATGGCGAGATTCCGGTGTTCGGCCAGGCCGCGCCGCACCCGCGCAGCTATGGCACATTCGCGCGCGTGCTGGGGGTGTATGTGCGCGAGAAGAAGATACTGACGCTGGAGGAAGCTGTTCGACGGATGTCCGGCTTTCCGGCCGCGCGGCTGAAGCTCTGGGACCGCGGTGAGCTGCGCCCGGGTATGAAGGCCGATGTGGTGGTGTTCGATGCGGCGAAGGTTGGGGACAAGGCGGAGTTTGACAAACCCCATCAGTACTCGGTGGGCGTGCGGGACGTGATGGTGAACGGGAAGTGGGTGCTGCGCGCGGATGCGGTGACGGCTGAACGCCCGGGGCGCGTGTTGCTTGGTCCAGCTGTGCCGGCTCGATAGCCGGCATTGCAGGCTGAAGCCCGCTCAACGGAGACTGGCGATGGCGTCTTTGCGGATCTTGGCGACCACGTGGACCAGCGGGTCGACCACTTCGGCGATGTTGTACTGGATGGCGGTGCCCAACACGACGGCGGCCTCATTGGGTTCGAGTTTGTAATCCCGCTGAAGCCAGTTGACCAGTTGCGTGGTTGCGATCTGCAAGGCATCGCTGAGCGAGTTTCCGATACCGAGGGACATCAGGTACTCGTCGTTTTCGGCGCGCGGGTTATTGGTTGACTGGCTCTTGACCAGGCTGACGCTGAACTCGACCTGCATGGAGGTTTCAAGAGCGTCACCGGTGAGTTCGCCATCGCCCTGCGCGGCGTGGCCATCGCCCAGGAAAAGGAGCGCGCCGGGCGCGTACACCGGCAGGTAGACGGTGGTTCCTTCGCGCATCTGGTTGTAATCCATGTTGCCGCCGTAGGAGCCCAGAAAGCCGGTGCGCATGGCCTGGTGTGCGGGCGGCGCCACCGCAATGCAACCCAGCATGGGCTGCAACTTGACCGTATAGTTCTTGAGGTGCTCACTGGGATTTTTCAATCGCGCCACGCCATGTTCGAGGTCGAGGACCCAGTCGCTGTCGAATTTGTCGTTGTACTTGGTGTTCTGAACGTAGCCGGAATTGAGCGCCGAGGCGACGATCCGGTCGCCGCTGCCGGCGGAGTTCCGGTTGAGCCGGACTTTGTTGAGCTTGACCACCAGAGTGTCGCCGGGGAAAGCGCCTTCAATGTAGAACGGCCCCGTCTCCGGGTTGCCGCCTTGCGACCGGTGCTCGCCTTTGCTGTCGGTGCCACCGGCGTCCACGGTCCAGGTGCGGACGGTGTCGCCCGGGAAAATATGCATCACGGGCGGGATGGCGTCGGAGAAGACGCGGTGAAATTCCTTCGGTTCGAAATCGTGGACTCGCGGTTCGGCCGGAGGCTTAGCAGGGCGCTTCCCGGACCAGGTCACTTGCTGCTTTCCAAACCAGACGGCTGTTCCGGTGAGGCCGTCGCCGCGCAGGGCTGCCTTAAAATCTCCGAAGTGATCGCCGTTAGGGCGTTTCGCCGTGAACGTCAGTTCGTCGCCTTTGACCGTGCCTTCCAGATGCAATTCGTTGAGATTGCCGGTCAGCTTTTCGCCGGTCTGTTTGAAGGTGACGCGGGAGTAGTTGGTATCGCCCAGATAGGTGGCGGCCACTTCCCAATCGCCAGATACATCCGCGGCGAAGAGAGCGCCGGCCGCGGCGAACAAGAGAGCGCTCAAGCGATAGTTCACAGTGACCTCCTGTTACTTATACTTATTATCGTGTTGAATGGTTAGGACGAATCGGACGCGGAAAAGTTCCGTTTTTTCAGCGGGCTTATTCCAGGGCTAGGCCGCCATGTGTTCCAGGAGGGCGCGCAAGGTCTCATGCGCTCGAAACATCAGGGACTTCACGGCGGGCACGGTGCAGTTCATGGCGTCCGCGATTTGGGCATACTCCATATCCGCGAACTTATGCATCTGGACTACGGCCCTCTGTTTGGCGGGCAACGATTCCACGGCACGGCGCACTTCTTCGAGGGTCACCTGCCGCACCATGAATTGTTCGACGGACAAGCGCCGGTCCGACACCTGGCGGACGGGTTTGCGGGGCGACTGATCGTCGAGACTTTCCTGAAACTTCTCATGCCTGCGGTCGCGGTGAGAATTCGAGGCCAGGCGGGAGGCGATCTGGAGGACCCACTTGATGAACCTGGCCGTAGGCTGGTAGGTGCTGCGGGCGCGGTATACGCGGAGAAAAACCTCCTGCGCCAGTTCCTCCGCCAAGGCCCGATTCTGAACCTTGCGATCCAGAAAACGCACCACCAGCGGACCATATTCGTCAAGCAGCAGGGCGAAGCTGGCGGTATCCCCGGCTTTGACGCGGAGCATCAACTGCGCGCCGTAGTCGTGCTCTTCGGCCGGCGTTTGGGAAACCATACGAAGCATTCTGACCTGGTTGTAGTTCCGCGAAACGGGCTGTGGAGTTCCAAAATTTAATCCGGGCTCCGCATTAAAAGAGATCCATGGGTTAACATGGCGGGCACGTGAGCACATCAGGATCTGTGCCGGTTGGACCGGCGGGGGCCAGCGACCATCGTGCCGCATTGCTGGCGGGCTATCTGGGTTGGACGCTGGACGCGTTCGATTTTTTTCTGGTGGTGATGTGCCTGACGGCCATCGGGCGCGAGTTCCACAAGTCGGACAAAGAGATGGCGCTGGCCACGGTGATCACGCTGGCCTTCCGGCCGGTGGGCGCGTTTATCTTCGGCCTGCTGGCGGACCGCTACGGGCGGCGCCTGCCGTTGATGCTCGACCTGGTGTTTTACTCGATTGTCGAAGTGGCCTCCGGCCTGGCGCCCAGCTACGCCACGTTCCTGGTGCTGCGGGCGCTGTTCGGCATCGGGATGGGCGGCGAGTGGGGCGTGGGAGCGTCGCTGGCAATGGAAAAAGTGCCGCCGCGGCTGCGCGGATTGCTATCGGGTTTCCTGCAGCAGGGCTACGCCACGGGATACCTTCTGGCGGCCATGTGTTATTTCTTTCTGTTCGAACGACTGGGCTGGCGTCCGCTGTTTTTCATTGGCGGCCTACCGGCGCTGCTGGCGCTGTTCGTGCGCGTTCGCGTGAAGGAGTCGGAAGTCTGGGAGAAGACGCGGCATGAAACCTGGGGCCACCTGGGGCGGGCGATTCTCTCGCACTGGAAGCTGTTTTTGTACATCGCGTTTCTGATGATGGCCATGAATTTCGCATCGCATGGAACCCAGGATATGTACCCGACGTTTTTGGAACGCCAGTGGCATTTCGGCGTGACGGGCCGGTCGGCGGTGACGGCCTGTTCGATGGTGGGGGCGATCATTGGAGGAACGCTGTTCGGCTGGATTTCGGACCACTGGGGGCGGCGCCGTTCGATGATCACGGCCCTGCTGCTGGCTACGCTGGTGGTTCCGCTGTGGGCCTTCGCGCCTTCGGTGCCGCTGCTGGTGGCGGGTGCGTTTCTGATGCAGTTCCTGGTACAGGGCGCGTGGGGCGTTATTCCGGCGCATCTTGCCGAACTGTCGCCGGATGCGGTGCGCGGCTTCCTGCCGGGTTTCGGGTATCAGTGCGGTGTGCTGCTGGCCAGTTCGGTGAGCTACATTGAAGCGGTGTTCGCGCGCCGGACAAGTTATGCCATCGCCATGGCGGGGACGGCGGCGGTGGTGTTCCTGCTGGCAGCCGCGGCGACGGCGCTGGGGCCGGAGCGGCGCGCCGTTAGATTCGGTGTATAGGATCGGCGCGGGTGGATCCAAACTGGGAGCCGTGTCTTCACCGCGGAGACGCAGAGACGCGGAGACGGCGCGGAGGGAAAACCATGCAGGTCAGAACGTGAGAACGCTGAGGAAGCGGAGGCAATGCAGGTACGAGGCAGTACTCGGAAAACAGGGATACTCTGCGCTTGCCGCTAGACGAGGTGCTGCTGGCAGAGGCGCGTGGTGTGGAAGTGCCGGCGCTCGATGCACTGGCCGGCATAGACGTCAGCATAATCGCTCCCTCACGGTCGCGGCTCCGATTAGCGCCGGCGTGCCGCTGGTGTCCTGTCGCAGCGAGCTCGTTCGACAGGCGCTAGCGCGCGCGAGCTAATCCGAGCTGCGACCGGGAGGGAGCGATTCTGCTGACGTTGTCTCTGCGACAGGCCACTAGTGTCCCGCTGCACGAGGAGGCGCCAGGTTTTCGGTCAGCTCAATGTAGGTGCCCCAGGGATCGGTTAGAAAGGCAATGGCGGTGGTGGAGTTGGGGAGTTGACGGTAGGGAGATTCAATCTTGACGCCGGCGGCTTCCAGCTTCTTCAGGAAGGCTTCCAGGTTTTTGACTTCGAATCCAATGTGATCGAGCGATCGGCCCTTGGTGCCGGGCAGGGCGGCGGGCACCTTGGAGAAAGACAGGTTGATCGCGGGAAGGTCGGCGGCATCGAATGGGCCGCGCTTACCGGGAATGGCGCCGAACATTTTGGCATACCAGGCTTGCATCTCTAGCGGCGCGGTTACCTGGTAATGGATGTGATGGCTGGCGATGGGCACGGTGAGCGATGTGTCCTCGGTCATTTCGACCTTAACGCCGTCGGGGGCATAGACATAGATCTGAGATGGGTTGGAGCCGGGTTCGGTCTTCATGCCGGCGGCTTCGGACTTAGCGCGGATCTCTGCCAGGCTTTTCACCTTGAAGCCGACGTGGTTGATCACGGATCCGTCGGTGCCGCCGGTGGGCTCGGCCTTGCGGAGCATGATGAACGTGCCGGGGAACTGGATCAACTGGAGGCGGCCATTAGACACGGGGACGCCGCCGAGCGCGGTCCAAAAGGCCTGCTGCACACCTACGTCGCGGACGGACAGGTGCAGGTGGCCCATGGCGACGCCGGCGTCATTGGGCGCGGAAAGCTGCGCGAGCGCGGGGGCCGACGGGGACGCAGGCCAGAAGGATGAGATTGCCTAGTTTCACTGTGAGGAAATGATATCAGATTGCGGCTAAGGCACCGGCTTGCACAAAAGGCACCGGCGGCTTCGACCGCCGGCGTTACCGTTTTAGTTCGGCTACGATTTCGGCGGCGATGGCGCGGGCTTTGTCCAGCTCGCCGGGGGCCAGGCTGATGGCGCCCACGCGGGCATGGCCGCCTCCGCCGTAGCGTTCGCAGATGCTGGCCAGATTGTGCGTGGGCTCGGTCGGAGTCCAGGGATTGGAGCCCACCGAAATCTTGGTGCGGAAACTGGAGGGCGTCACCGATACCGTGTAGGTGGAATCGGGAAACAGGTAATAGGGGACGAACTTGTTGTAACCCTCCACGTCGTAGCCGGCCAGGTCGAAGAAGATTACGCCGTTGTCCTGAACGGCGCGGCCTTTGATCAGGTCGATGGATTCCATGTGGCGCTGGTAAAGCGGCGCGTAGAGTTCCTGGACTTCCGGTTCGGTTATGATTTCCGAGAGTTGGCGGCGCTGCATCCAGCCGATGATCTTCTGCACGATGCCGGAAGTCTTGGCGGCCTCGATGACGAGAGTCAGCTTCATGGCTGGAGCGCCCAGTTCCACGGCCGTCCGCGCGTCCGGATATTGTGCGCCGTCGATCACGAGTGACCAGTGCACCAGGTCGTCCAGATCGGGGGCGCGGAAACCAAAGCGGTCGCAGGCCACGCGGCTGATGAATGAGGTGCAGGACTTGTAGTTCGGGTCGTAGAGCTTGCGGCCGCTGGTGTCGCGGCGGAAATGTTCGGCGTCGGCGGCGTTCAGGAAGGCGCTCTGGTGGTGGTCGAACCACCAGGTGAGGCGCGGGTCGCTGGAGTATTTGAAATCGACGATGGCGTTTTCGTCGCCGTCAAACAGAGCCGGGTCGAACAACTGGGAGGCATTGTGTGCCATTCCGGTGTACCGGAACTCGGCGTCGGGGTGGATCGCTCCCGCGATAAAGCGGCTGAAGTAGGCAGCCGACGCTGCCCCGTCAAAGCAATGGTCATGGTACATCACGCGTTCGAGCATTGATTAGTTTAGGAAAGCTTACTAGCTTGCCTGAACCGGAGAAGAAATGCAACTGTATGGGTATGCGAGACATCCCGAATTGGGATCAATACTATCTGAATATTTGTAAAGTAGTGGCTGGCCGCAGTAAGGATCCGAACACACAGATCGGGTGCGTGGTGGTTGGGCCGAATCACGAGATTCGTTCGACCGGTTACAATTCTTTCCCGCGAGGGATACGGGATGACGTACCGGAGCGGTTGGTGCGGCCCACGAAATACCTGTGGATTGAGCACGCGGAACGCAACGCGATCTGCAATGCGGCGCGCATGGGGACGGCGACGGAAGGCTGCACGATTTACGTGGAGATCATGCCGTGCATGGACTGCGCCCGGGCCATCGTACAGGCAGGCATTATTCAGGTGGTGGTTTCAGCGGAGCGCATGAAGGAATATTCGAGCGATTATTACAACCAGCATTTCGGCATGACGGAAGTGCTATTCGGCGAGGCAGGCGTGGGTGTACGGCAGGTGTAGGGTGCCCGCAGTCAGGCTTCTTTTCCGGCTTCCGTGCTGGAGTGGGGTTTGGGTTCATACTGGCGGTAAAAACGGCGGCCACACCGGCGGCAGCGAAAGGGCGACTTGTGAAGCATCGTCATGAAGCCATCCCACATTCCACGGCGCTGCGAATGACGCACGTCTGGACCGCCACAACTGGGACAGCGCATTTTGGAATCCGATCCCGTAGTCACTTCGCTTACCTTCGAACCTTTAAGCAGAGCTTAGCAGAGCAGACCCGAGTTGCAAAGTACTGAGTACCCACCCCCCTGTCCGGTCCCGTTGTCGATGTTTTGATTTCATTACAAAAGAAATATTCACGAAAAAACTAACTCGATATCGGCGGGCTGATTGAACTTGATGCCGGTCAATGCGGGATCGATATTTCGCAACAGGCCGGAGAGTACGCTGCCCGCGCCCACCTCAATGAAGCGGCTGACACCCTGCGAGGCCAGATAACGAATGCTTTCCACCCAGCGCACGGCATTCGGCACCTGCTCGAGGAGCCCCTGGCGCGCTTCCGGGGCTGTGCGGATTTCGCGGGCCTGCCAGTTATTGATCAGGGGGAAGGCGAGGTCGCGAAAATCGGCGGCCGCCAGATCGGAATGGAGACGATCCTGCGCCGGCTGCATGAGGGCGCAATGGAAGGGCGCGCTGACCGGCAACAGCACGACGCGGCGGGCGCCGGCGGCTTTGGCAAGTTCCATGGCGCGGCTGACGGCGGCGGCGTGGCCGGCGATGACAACCTGGCTGGGCGAATTGAAATTGGCGGCGCTGACCACTTCGCCTTGCGCAGCCTGTTGCAAAACAGCATCCAGTTTGCCTTCCGGCAACATGAGGATGGCGGCCATGGCGCCGACGCCGGGAGGGACCGCCTGCTGCATGTACTGGCCGCGTTTACGCACCAGGCGCAGGGCATCGGCGAAATTCAGGCTGCCGGCCGCTACCAGCGCGGAGTATTCGCCCAGGCTGTGGCCGGCCACATAGTCCGGTGACAGGCCACGTTCCTTCAAGACTTCGAAAGCGGCAACGGAGACGGTAAGAAGGGCGGGCTGGGTGTTTTCGGTGAGTTTGAGCTGGTCGTCGGGACCCTCGAAACACAGCTGCGAGATGGGGAATTCCAGGGCGCGGTCGGCCTCTTCGAAGATGCGGCGCGCGGCGGGGTAACTTTCAGCCAGGGCCTTGCCCATGCCTGCGGCCTGGGAGCCCTGCCCGGGGAAGAGAAATGCGGTTTGGAATGCCAAACCAAAATTATAACTTCCCGTGCAGCTCTGGCGTCAGACTCGCGCAGAGTGGAATGCCTGGAGCAGCAGGCGGGCATGCCGGCTGGTAATGAGGTCGCGCCGGTACCGCGCCCTACCCCAGAGGCTGACCAAGACGGTGATTGCGAAAAAGAAGAGGATCGAAACTGAAAGAGCCATCAACGGTATCTCCTGCCGAGTTACAACTGTACTATGAATGGCCCGGAATTACTAGAAATACTAGTACTATCAAAGGTTTGTATTAATTTGATATTGCCTGGGTAGCCGACGCTGCTAGTGGATTGTCCGGGTTTTCCGGTTCATGTAATCCATCAACAAATAGCGCCCCAGGTTAAACGGCGTGGTGAAATAAGCCTTCCCGCGGCAAATCTCGGTAACTTTCTGGACGAAGTTTACCAGCCCATAGTCGCTGGCGAGCATGAAGGTGTTGATCAGGATGCCCTGCTTCTTGCAGCGGTTGACTTCCTCGAGTGTGCGGCTGATCACCAGAGGATCCAGGCCGAAAGCGTTCTTGTAGAGGCGGCCGTCTTCGAGGGTCAGGCAACTCGGTTTGCCGTCGGTGATCATGATGATCTGGCGCATGTCCTTGCGTTCCTGGTTCAGCAGGCGCTGCGCCAGAATCAGACCGTCGCGCGTGTTGGTGTAATAAGGACCCACCTGGACGCGGGCCAACTGGCTGATGGCCAGCTCTTCGGCGGTGTCATGGAAAAGCACGCAGCGCAGGCTGTCGCCGGGGTACTGGGTGCGGATCAGGTGGGCCAGCGCCATGGCCACTTTCTTGGCGGGCGTGAAGCGGTCCTCGCCATAGAGGATCATGCTGTGGCTGCAATCCAGCATCAGGACGGTGGCGCAGGAACTCTGATATTCACACTGGTGGACATGCAGGTCCGAGTAGTCCATGGCGAGCGGCACTTTGGCGCCTTCGCGGCGGATGGCGGAGAACAGGGTCTCGCTGACATCCAGATTCAGCATGTCGCCGAACTCGTAGGGTTTGGAGGAGCCGGAGGTCTCGATGCCGGTGGCCAGGTCGCGGGTGTCGTGGCGGCCGAAGCTGGATTTGCCAAGCGAGCCCAGCAGGTCTTTGAGGGTTTTGAATCCCAGAAAGTCGAGCGATTTGTCGGTGACTTCGAATTTCACTTTGGAGTCTTTAGAGCTGCCGACGCCGGGCGCGGGGGCGCGGGGGTCGCCGGGCTCTTCGATGGTGATCTGGCCTTCGTCCACCATCTTCTGCACCAGACGGTCCAGCAGCTGGTCCAGTTGCTCCGGGGTCATGTTGGCAAGGCGCTGCATCATTTCCTGGAGGTTCTGATCGTCGAACAGGCTGCCTTCCTCGAGGGCTTTCTGGATGGCCTGTTTGAGGTCTTCGAGGGTGTGCTGGTTCCACTCGCTGAAGGGCATGTACTGCGTATTGAAACCGCTCTCGAGGAGGAAATCGGAGAGGGCCTGGAGCAAGTCCTGGGCGTCAATGCCGAGGTCTTCGCCGGTGTAGCGGGAATAGCGGATCCATTTCATGCTAGCGGCCTCCTCTTCACCGCAGAGACGCAGAGCCGCTGAGATAAGCGCAGAGTAAGACCAAGGCCAAGCCTCAGTTTGCTGTGGTTTCTGCGTTTTACTCTGCGTCTCTGCGTCTCTGCGGTAAAAAGAAACTCCATTAGTTATACTGCCTTCGGAAATTCGGCCGCTCGGGTTTGGATTCCTCGCGAGGCTCGCGCTTTTTCTCTTCGGCGGCGAAGCCCCGTTCCTCGCTGCGGCTGATGCGGCGGTGTGCGTGCAAGCCTTCGAGGATGAACTCGGCGGCGGCGGCGCGAACGGCGTCGGGCTCGTTGGCGGTCAGGCCCAGAGCCTTGGTTTTTTCCATCAGGCCCTGGATTCCGGTCAATTGTTGTACCAGGGTTGCGGAATCCACGGTCTCGTCCAGTTTCAGGGAGCCGCCCAGATCGAACCATTGGATGATCTGCGACATGTTGGCGCCTTCGAAATGCTCATCGTAGACCTTGCCCACGGCGCCGCGGATGATTTCGCGGGCCACCGTGTCGCCGCCTTTCAGCTCGCCCTCGTATTCCAGTTCGAGCTTGCCGGTGATCGAAGGCAGGGCCGAGTAGATATCCATAATGCGCGGCACGGCCACCGTGTCCCTGGCTTTCAGCGCGCGCCGCTCGGCATTTGAAACAATGTTTTCCAGAACCGAGATGGGCAGGCGCTGGGAGACGCCGGAGCGCTTGTCGACGCGCTTGTCATCGCGGGCTATGAAGGCGAGCTGCTCCACCACCTGCCGTATATAGTCCGGGATGCGCACCTCCACCGGCGAGGGCCGTTTCAGCCAGGATTCCTGGCCCGTGATGGCCATGCCCTGATCAAGCGTGGTGGGATAGTGGGTGCGGATCTCGCTGCCGATGCGGTCCTTGAGCGGCGTGATGATTTTGCCGCGCGCAGTGTAATCTTCGGGATTGGCGGTGAAGACCAGCATGAGGTCCAGCGGCAGGCGGACCGGGTAGCCCTTAATCTGGACGTCGCCCTCCTGCATGATGTTGAAGAGCCCCACCTGAATTTTACCGGCGAGGTCGGGCAGTTCGTTGATGGCGAAGATGCCGCGATTGGCGCGGGGAAGCAAGCCGTAATGCACGGTCAGTTCATCGGAAATGTCGTGACCTCTGCGGGCGGCTTTGATGGGGTCGATATCGCCGATCATATCCGCGATGGTTACGTCCGGAGTGGCCAGCTTCTCCACGTAGCGCTGGTCGCGGTGAAGCCATGCGATGGGCGCCTGGTCGCCCTGTTCGGCGATCAGATCGCGGCAGCGCCGGCAGATAGCGCCGTACGGGTTGTCGTGAATCTCGCAGCCCTCCACGTAGGGGGTTACCTCATCGAGCAGGGTGGTCATGAGGCGGATGAGGCGGGTTTTTGCCTGGCCGCGCAGGCCAAGCAGGATGAAATTGTGGCGCGACAAAACGGCGTTGACCACCTGCGGCACCACGGTGTCTTCATAGCCCAGGATGCCGGGAAAGAGCGCTTCGCCGCGCTGAATTTTACAAATGAGATTAGTTCGGAGTTCGTCCTTGACGGACCGGTTGGCGAGCTTGGCTTCAGAGAAGGAACTGATACGAAGATCGCCAAGGGTACGGGGTAAATCCTGAGTAGCTCGGGACACGCAAATCCCCCTTCTGATGGCGATTGTACCAGACCTGCGCGGATTTCCAATCCGCGCGCAGGATACCATCCTGCCCCACAAGCTCAGGCGGGCGCCGCCGGTTCGATACAATAACCGTGTGGAGACTCAGACCCAGACCCGACCGATCAGCCTGCGCGCGCGTTTTTCAGAGCTGACGCAAGACGTGCATCGCGGCTTCATCGCGGAATGGATGGTCACCATCATTCTGCTTCTGTTCGGCACCACCACGCTGGTCCAGGCTTTCGTGATTCCCAGCGCCTCCATGGTGGGGACGCTGCTGATTGGCGACCACGTGCTGGTGGATAAGCTGGTGTACTCCCCGGCGGGGCCGATCTCGGGTCACTTGCTGCCTTACCGCGAGGTGCGCCGCGGCGACATCATCGTGTTCCGCTACCCGCTGAACATTGCCCAGGATTACGTTAAGCGCGCCATCGGAGTGCCGGGCGACCACATACGGTTCGAGAACCAGGAACTGATTCTCAACGGCCATCGTGTGAAGGAACCGTACACGGTGCACTCGGCCTCTTATCCGGATCAGTATCGCGATAACTTTCCGGCGGCTCCGCAAAATATGCAGATGCGGCCCAGGGCCGCGGAGATGCTGGAACAGCATGTGGTGAACGGCGAACTGGTGGTGCCGCCCGGCTTCATCTACGCCATGGGTGACAATCGCGACGATTCGGACGACAGCCGGTACTGGGGGCTGGTGCCGCGCGAGAATATTGTGGGTACGCCGCTGATCATCTATTGGTCGTACGATGCGCCCACAGCGGATCTGACCAACGGCAACATCGGCATCGACCACATCGTGGACGTGGTGTCGCACTTTTTTTCAAAGACGCGTTGGGGCAGAACGTTCAAGCTGATTCGCGGATATCCCCTGCATTGAGCGATGCCCGGCAGGCGAAACCGCCTGCCCCACCCTGCCTCAGCGGATCTTTACGGCAGCAGTATTCCCGACGGATTAAATTCGAAGGTATCCGTGTTCGTGCGCACAATCAGCTTTCCGGGCCCCAGAGGCTTCCCGTCGGTGGGAAAGAACACCGCCCCATCGGTAGATTCGCCCGGCCCGAGTTTGGTCTGGACCATGGCCAGGGCGCTGGCGGCGGCGGCAGCCTTCAACCTGACCGAACCCATAGCCAGCGCGGCCTGCCGGCGCTGCTGGTAACCGTTGGTCGATTTCAGGTGCGCGTTTCCCGCAATGGCGTTCTCGTAAGCGGTGACCAGTTTGATGGCGTCGTCGCCGTTGCCTTTTTGCTCCAGCATCAGAATCACGTTGCGGGCCGCGTCGGCGCGAATGGAGACGCCGTCATGGCGCACGTAGGTGAAATCCTCGGGCCGGATAATGTACGGGCTTTTGGCACCGTTTGAAACGGCCACCTGCATAGTGGCGTACGCGTGCAGGTGGGATGGCATGATGGCGAACATCACGGTGACTCCGGACTTGGTCAGGGTCTGGTATTTCAGGCCATTCTGTTCAAACTCGATGACTTGAGCCGGCGCCCAGGGGAGCAGCAGGAAGAGAGCGGCGGTCAATGCCCGCGGAAGCCGGTTCATGAGACAATTCTACGATATGGCAGTTGCCAATATGGGAAAGAAATGAATGTCCGGGGAAGATAAATCAATAGCCGGCACCGGAATATTAGAACAGCACGGGATCCGGAACGTCAACGCCGTCTATTGGAACCTGGGCACGGCCCAACTTGTGGAACACGCCATTCAGCGCCGTGAAGGGAACATCGCCAGCGGCGGATCCCTGGTGGTCCACACCGGGCAGTTCACAGGGCGTTCTCCAAAAGACAAATTCATAGTGCGGGATGAAACCACGGACCGGAGTGTGGCCTGGGGGCCGGTGAACCAGCCGATGTCGGAAGCCAATTTCGACCGCCTGTATTCCAAAATGCTGGCCTTCTGGCAGGGGCGGGACGTGTTTGTTCAGGATTGCCAGGCGGGCGCCGACCCCGAACATGGCATGCCGATTCGCGTGATCAGCCAGCTTGCCTGGCACAGCCTGTTCGCGCGGCAGCTTTTCATCCACGCCGGCCGGGAAGAGAGCGGGGACCATGCGGCACAGTTCACCATGCCCCAGTTCACCATCCTGTTCGCGCCGGAATTTCAGGCCGACCCGGCGGAGGATGGCACCAGGTCGGAAACCTGCATCGTGATCAGCTTCAAGAAGCGGCTGGTCTTGATTTGCGGAACCAGCTATGCCGGAGAAATGAAGAAGTCGGCATTCACCATCATGAATTACCTGCTGCCGGCGCGGGGGGTGTTCCCGATCCATTGTTCGGCGAACATGGGGCCGGACGGCGATGTGGCGCTGTTCTTCGGCCTTTCGGGGACGGGCAAGACGACGCTTTCGGCCGACCCGCTGCGCCAGCTGATCGGCGACGACGAGCACGGTTGGAGCGACCACGGAGTTTTCAATTTCGAGGGCGGCTGCTACGCCAAATGCATACGGCTCTCCAAGCAGAATGAGCCGCAGATCTGGAACGCCATCCGGTTCGGCACCGTGCTTGAGAACGTGGCCATGGACCCCGCCACGCGGAGGCTGGATTTCGATTCGGACGCGGTGACGGAGAACACGCGCGCGGCCTACCCCCTGAAGTTTATCGATAATGCCGTGATCCCCAGCGTGGGGGGGCATCCGAATCACGTGATTTTCCTGACTGCCGACGCGTTCGGCGTGCTGCCGCCGATTTCGAAACTCTCGCCCGAGCAGGCCATGTATCACTTCTTGAGCGGGTACACCGCCAAGGTTGCGGGCACGGAGCGCGGCTTGGGCAAGGAGCCGCAGGCCACCTTCAGCGAATGTTTCGGCGCCCCCTTCCTGCCGCGGCCGGCGGCGACATATGCCTCATTGCTGGGAGAGAAACTTCGGCGCCACGGGGCCCGGTGCTGGCTGGTGAACACGGGATGGGCAGGCGGCCCTTTCGGTATTGGCCAGCGCATGCGGCTGCCGTATACGCGCGCCATGCTGCGGGCCGCAATGAGCGGACAGTTGAACGATGTGGCGGTGGAGATTGATCCGGTGTTCAAGGTTGCGGTGCCCACACTGTGCCCGGAAGTGCCGGCCGGTTTTCTGAATGCCCGCGGCATGTGGGCCGACAAGGCGGCATACGACAAGGCCGCGCAGGATTTGAGCGCCCGGTTCAACCGGAACTTCGAGAAATTTCATGATGTGGATCGCGAGATTGCCGGGGCCGCTCCCGTCCGGTAGCGGCGGCGGTCCCAAGAATAGCGCCTGATGCGGCTCCATTTCACTATCGCGATTCTGCTGATGGCCGCCGGCACGGCCTCTGCCGCGGACCCAAAGCCAACCGAAGAGGAAGCTGAAAGGCTGCTGGAGCAGGTGCGGGAAACCGCGCTCAATTACAGCAAGTCGCTACCGGATTTCATCTGCACCCAGGTGGTGAAGCGCTATATCGATTCGAACGGCCGGGACCGTTGGGTGCCCACCGATACGCTCACGATCAAGCTGAGCTACTTCGGCCAGAAGGAAGACTACAAGCTGCTGTTGATCGATAACAAGCCCACTAATCTGGACTACATGAAAGCCGGCGGGGCATCTTCAAAGGGCGAATTCGGCACGATGCTGAGGCTGATTTTCGACCCGGCATCGGCCACCGAGTTTCACTGGAAGAGCTGGACCACGATTCGGAAGCGGCGGGCCGCGGTTTACAGCTATCACGTGGAGCGGCCGCATTCGACGTATGTGGTGAGCGTGCAGATGCAGGGCGACAATGTGCTGGAAGCCCTGGTGGGGTTTCACGGCGACGTGGTTGTGGACCGCGATACCGACATGGTGCTGCACATGACCACGGCGGCTGAACTGCCGCTGAGTTTTCCGATGAAGGAGTCGTTAACGAGTTTGGATTACAACTTCACCGAGGTGGGCGGCCGGGAATACCTTTTGCCGCTCAGCGCCGTGGTGGAGATGCGGAGCCCAAGGCTGCACACGAGGAACAGCGTGGCATTTCATTCCTACCAGAAATTCCATTCGGATGCGACGATTTCGTTCGATACCGTCGCCGACAAGCCCGCCGACAAGCCCGCCGATAAACCCAAGGATTAGCCGTGGAGCGGGCGATTGCGCCGCCAAGCCTGGAGTGCCACCGGACCCGGCGGTCCCGCGGTAATATGTAGTCGCAGATGCCAGCCTAACTACCGACGAGGAGGTCTGATAATGCGAAACCATTCCAAGCGCCTGGTGTGGCTTGCCACGGCGCTAATCCTGGGTCTCATGGCGTGCAGCAGTTCCCGGCACGATCCGATTGAGAAGTATTACCTGGTCTCGGTCAACATCAACCACGCGTATTGGCAGGCAGCCGGTGCGGGCCTTCTCCGTGCGGCGCGCGGCTTGGGCGTGGCGGCCGAGATGGTCGGACCGAATACGTACGATGCCGCCGGTGAGGCGCAGGCATTCCGTGACGCCGTGGCCAAGAAGCCGGCCGGCATATTGGTCTCGGTGGCCGATCCCAACCTCATGAAGGACCCAATCGATTCGGCTATCGCCCAAGGCATTCCCGTAATTACGATTGACTCCGATGCCCCCGCCAGCAAGCGGCTCACCTTTATCGGCACCAACAATTATCAGGCCGGCATGATGGGAGGCCGCGTGCTGGCCGAACAACTGCATGGAAAGGGCACCGTGGTGGTCTATAGCATGCCCGGCCAGCCGAATCTGGACGAACGGCTGCAGGGGTACAAGACCATCCTCGGCGATCACCCCCAAATCAAGATCGCCCAGGTGGTCAATGTTAAGGGAGATCCCACGATCGCTTTCGATACCACGAGTCAGCTCCTCAAGGGGAAGGCCGTGCCTGACGGTTTTGTCTGCCTGGTGAGTATCGCATGTCCGGAGGTGGCCGACGTGCTCGACAGAAATAAAGTCACGGGCAAAGTGGTGGTTGCGATGGATACCGACACCAACACGCTCAACTGGATTCAAAAGGGGCTGATTGCCGCGACCATCGCGCAGAAGCCCTTCACGATGTCGCATTTTGGCGTGCTTATGCTGGACACCGTGAGCCATTACAAATTGCCTAGCCTGGATGTCAGGTGGGCGGAAGATACGCGCTCGCCGGTGCCGACCTTTGTGGATACGGGTGCGACTCTGATCGACAAGAGCAAAGTCGCTGATTTCATAAAGGCGCAGACCGCGGCCGACGGCAAGTAGAACCTGCATTGTGGCTGCCCCTTCCACAAGGGGCAAATTCTTGGTAAAATAGCACTTAACCCTAACCAGGAGTCACTTTTGGCAGATCAGGAAGAACCACCACAAGGCCCGCCCGCGCCCCCTTCGTCCGGGCAGCCTCCGTTGCCCGGAATGGGTGGCGGAGATAAGAACCTTATCCCCATCAATATTGAAGATGAAATGAAGCGGTCGTACCTGGATTACGCCATGAGCGTGATCGTGGGGCGCGCGCTGCCGGATATTCGCGACGGGCTGAAGCCCGTCCATCGGCGGATTCTGTATGGCATGCATGAGATGGGCCTGGCGCCTAACCGGCCGACTACAAAGTCGGCCAAAATTACGGGCCAGGTGATGGGCAAGTATCACCCGCATGGCGATTCGCCCATTTATGACGCTTTGGTGCGTATGGCGCAGCCGTTCAATATGCGCTATCCGCTGGTGGACGGGCAGGGGAATTTCGGATCGGTGGATGGCGACCCGCCGGCGGCCATGCGATATACGGAAGCCCGGCTTTCGAAAATCGCTACCGCGCTTTTGGAGGACATCGACAAGGAGACGGTCGATTTCAAACCGAATTACGACGACACCGAGGAAGAGCCCGAGGTGCTTCCCACGCGCGTGCCGAACCTGCTGGTGAACGGGTCGTCCGGGATCGCGGTAGGTATGGCGACCAACATTCCGCCGCACAATCTTACCGAGATTATTAAGGCAACCATTCTATTGATCGAACAGCCGAAGACGCCCCTGGTGGATATTTTGAAGATTGTCCAGGGCCCGGATTTTCCGACCGGCGGCTACATTCTGGGGCGGCAGGGGATTCTGGAGGCTTTTACGACTGGCCGCGGCAGCTTGAAAATCCGCGCCAGGACCACCATTGAGCCGATGGGAAAAGACCGGCAGCAGATCATCGTCACCGAGATTCCCTACCAGGTCAACAAGTCGCGGCTCATCAAAGAGACATCGGCGCTGGTCAACGAAAAGAAGATCGAGGGTATCGGCGATATCCGCGATGAGAGCGACCGCAACGGCATGCGGATCGTGTACGAACTCAAGCGCGGCGAGCAGGCCGAAGTGGTTCGCAACAACCTCTACAAGCACACGCAGCTGGAAATCAGTTTCGGCATCATCATGCTTTCCATCGTGAACGGCCAGCCCAGGGAACTCGGGCTGGTCCCCATGATCAAGTTTTTCGTTGACCACCGCATCGAAGTGGTGCGGCGGCGAACCGAGTTCGAGCTGCGCAAGGCCCGCGAACGCGAGCACCTTTTACTGGGCTTCCAGAAGGCTTTGGACCATCTGGACGAAGTGATCCGGCTGATCCGCCAGTCGCGAGCGCCCAAGGAAGCGCGCGATTCATTGATCGCGGCCTTCCAATTCACGGAGAGGCAGGCGCAGGCCATCATTGAACTGCAGTTGCAGCGGCTGACGGGAATGGAGCGCCAGAAGATTCTGGATGAGCTGGTGGAAATCCAGCGGCGGATCGCCGAGTACCTGGAGCTTCTGGGTTCGGACACAGTGCTGCGCGCCTCGATCGTCAAAGAGCTGAAAGAAATCCAGAAGGACTACGGCGACGAGCGGCGCACCGAGATCATTGAAGATTCGGGCGACATCAATCTGGAAGACCTGGTGGCGGTGGAAGACGTGGCCATCACGGTGACGCGCGGGGGCTATCTGAAGCGCACGTCGGTGGACACGTACCGGCGGCAGACGCGCGGCGGCAAGGGCCGTATCGGAATGGGGACGCGCGCGGAAGATTTCGTGGAGCGGCTGATCGTGGCGTCCACGCACAGCTATCTGCTGATCTTTACCACGCGAGGACGGGTGTACTGGCTGAAGGCCTACGAGATTCCGGACGCCACCACCACGGGCAAGGGCAAGCACATCACCAACCTTATCAATCTGCAGCCGGACGAGACCGCGAAGGCCTTCCTTTCGGTGAAGGATTTCGTGCCCGATCAATTCATCGTGATGGTTACCATGCACGGCGTGATTAAGAAATCCGAGTTGACCGAATTCGACAACCCGATGTCGCGCGGCATTATCGCGGTCAATCTGGATGAGAACGATGAGCTGATCTCGGCTAAAATCACGCGCGGCGACAATTTCATTTTCCTGGGATCGCACCGCGGCCACGCGATTCGTTTTGCGGAAAGCCAGGTCCGGCCCATGGGACGGCAGGCGCGCGGCGTACGGGCTATGGACCTTCCGCCCGACGACTACCTGGTGGGGATGGAAGTGGTGGAAAAAGACGGGCTCATTCTTTCCATCGCGGAGCACGGTTATGGCAAGCGCACGCCGCTGGAGGATTACCGGCTCACGGCGCGCGGCGGCAAGGGCGTGATCAACATGAAGACCACCAGCAAAACCGGGCCGGTGATCGCTATCCTTTCCGTGAAGGACGATTCGGACCTGATGATCGTAAGCCAGAACGGTAAAATTATCCGGATCGAATCGGGAACCATCCGCCAGGCCGGACGCTCTACGCAGGGCGTAAGGCTGGTGAATTTGGAAGACGACGATAAGGTGGCGGCGGCGTCGGTGATTCCCGAAACCGAGGATTCGGACGACGACGGGCAGGAGACCCTGCCAGTTCAGTAGAATCATTATATGGCGGCACTAGTCGGTCTCATCGATCCAGCCTTGATGAAACAGAAGGAGACCCGCCTGTTCGCGGATCTTGCTTCCATGGGCCGTTTGATCGTAGCGTTCTCCGGCGGCACGGATTCGGCGTACCTCGCGTGGGCGGCGAATCGCGTGCTGGGGAAGAATGCCATTGCGATGACGGCCGATTCGGCCTCGCTGCCCGAGTCTCACAAGCACGATGCCGAGGCCTTTGTGAAGCGCTTCGGGATTCTGCACGAATACATCGCAACGTATGAGTTCGACAATCCGGATTACGTCCGTAATGACCCGAACCGCTGCTTCCACTGCAAGGACGAACTGTTCACGCGCCTGGCAGACGTGGGCCGGGAGCGCGGCTACGAACACATTATTTACGGCGTGAATGTGGACGACCTGGGCGACTATCGTCCGGGCCAGAATGCCGCCAAGAAGCACCAGGTGGCTGCGCCCCTGGCGGATGCCGGGTTGTCGAAAGCAGAGATTCGCGAACTGTCGCGGCTGGCGGATCTGCCCACGTGGGACCGGCCCGCCGCGGCCTGCCTGAGCTCGCGCATTCCGTACGGGACTGCGGTGACCATTGAGAACGTGAAGACGGTGGAGACCGGCGAGGAGGAGATCAAGGCGCTCGGATTCCGGCAGTTTCGCGTGCGCTTCCATGGGGACGTGGTGCGGATCGAGATCGCCCGGGATGAGATGGAGCGTGCCATGACGGTGGAAATGGCGCAGCGCTTCACGGCAATCTTTAAGGCTCTGGGATTTAAGTACGTCACGCTTGATCTGGAAGGCTACCGGCAGGGCTCGCTAAACGAAGTGCTCAACCTGCAGAGCCGCGACCGTCGGAAACCGTGAAGAATTCTGACACCAAGAATTGTTTCACGCAAAAACGCAAAGAGCGCTAAGAACGCTAAGAAACAGAGAGTGCTTTTTGCGGCCTTGGCGTCCTGGCGAGACAATTCTTTTCCAGCGAGCATGGGCCTACTCGACGCGCCACGTCATCAGGAATCCCGCGGGTAAGACTGGCTCGTTCCCGCTCACGGACAGGTGGTTTCGAGGCTTCATGCCGCGCGCGCGCCGCAGTGCAAAACGCGCGTGAGCCGTATTGCCTGGCCATTCCACTTTCAGCAATTTGAGCTCGATCGCCCATGAGCCCCGGACGCGTCGCATATCGGTAATGCGGCCTGTAACGATGGCGCCGGTGGGGATTGTAACCGCTCGCTTCACGGCCATTCGCGTGACCCGCGCTGTGAACAGATCGCCCTCCGCCGGGCTGGGGCCGATGGGGGCATCGAGCGCGAGTTCCATTTCCAATCCCGCGGGCAGCGAGAACGTGTGGGCTATGGAGGCGGGTGCTATGGAAACTTCGGCACTGCTGTAGGAAATGGTCGCAGTCCCGGCAAACTGGTGGCATTGGTTGAAGGTGGAACGGTTGAGCGATTGGGAACCGTCGCGGTCCGTCAGAAGCAGTTCCGAAGATTGGGGAAGCACGGCGGCTGTGTCACCGAACGCAACCGGTCCGTAGATGGTTTCCTCGCGGGTGGCGGCAATGGGGATGGTGCGGGGAGGGTCGTCAACGCGCACCAGAAGCCTGCGGATGTCGAGACTGGCGCGGTCAAACCAGACCGAACCGGCCAAGGCAACGGGCGCGCTGCCGTGGCTGCCTCCCAACGAATATCCGCTGCTGATGGACGGCACCGCGAAATCCAGTCTCAGGCAGCGCTCACCCCCGCAGTCGGTTTCCACGGGTTGGGCAAATGCGGCGGCATTAGAGAGGAAGAGTTTGCGGGTGTGGAGCGCGTAGGTGCCGTTTGAGACCATGCCGCGGCCGGGTAGCAGAGCTTCGATGCCGCGTTCGAAGCGTTCGTCGCCGGGCCATGCGTACAGTTCCTGCGCGCTGGCGTAGGCGACTTCCACGCGCAGGCGGTCATCGAGTTCAAAGGGAACCTGAGCGACCGGGCGGCGGGAGCGCTCCAGAGTCACGCGGCAGGTGTAATCGGGCAGGTGCGCGAGATACTCGCGCATGTGAGCGCGAATTCGGGTGAGCAAATCGGAAGAATCGTCTGCAAAACTGCACGTGCCGGAGCAGGCTAAGATCAGAACCCCCAGGGCGCAGCGGGGCTTAAAACTCTTCTTCGTCGCTTTTCTTCTTACCCTTCCGCCTGAGAATCACGATGGCGATGAGGACCACGGCGAGTATGCCCGCGATGATTTGTACAGTTGACTGGGTCATGACGATTCTCCTCTGCGTCCGAATCGGCAGTATAGAACAATTCGAGTACACACCGCCACGCCGCCGGTGTTGTTAGCACGCCGCCGGTTGACACCGGGCTGCGCCTTTGATAAAAGTCGCGGGCATTGAGACTAAACGGGTGACCAAAAAAGAACTAGTCGGAAAAATCGCATTGGACGCTTCGATTACGCGGGCGCAGGCATCGCGGGCATTGGAGGCGTTTTTGTCCGGGATCCAGGCGAGCCTGGTGCGCGGTGACCGGGTTACCATCTCGGGATTTGGCACGTTCGCCGTTTCGCAGCGCAAGGCACGCCAGGTAAGGAATCCCAGGAGCGGCCGCGCCATCGAGGTCAAGGCGAAACGGGTGCCCAGATTTGCCGCGGGAGTGGAGTTGAAGTCGGCCATCGAACGGCCCCGGCAGACTTGAGACATCCCTGCCCGGTAGCGCATCATAGAGGTGGGTGAACCAAGAAGAGCAACCGAAACCGAACTTCCTTTCCGGCAGCATCGGGGTGATCACCATCCTGGGGGTTCCGGTGCGCCTGCACTTCACCTTCATTCTGCTGCTGGTGTTTCTGCTGTTTATCGGGCTGGGGGGAGAGCAATCCGGGGCCACCACGGCGATCTACGTGGTCGCGCTATTTGCCTCTGTGCTGCTGCACGAACTCGGCCATACTCTGGTCGCCAGGCGGTACGGCATCCGCACGATTGAAATCGTGATGTACCCGATCGGTGGAGTGTCGCGGCCGGAGCGGCCGCCGAAAGCGCGCGAAGAACTGTGGATTGCGTTGGCGGGGCCGATGGTGAATCTGCTGATTGCGGCGGCGCTGCTGGCCTGGGTAGCGGCCCAGAAAGGCTTCGTGGCACTGGAGCAATTGCGCCAGCCGACCGATGCCAACCTGGCCCAGCGGATCGCACTGGGCAACCTGGTGCTGTGCGTGTTCAACCTGCTACCGGCGTACCCGATGGATGGCGGGCGCGTGCTGCGGTCGATCCTGGCGCTCCGGCGGACCGAGGAAGAGGCCACGCGCATTGCCGCCCGGGCCGGGCAGGGGCTGGCGATTTTGCTGGGCATGGCGGCGCTGTTATGGGGTGACTTCATGCTCATGTTCGTGGCTATGTTTGTGTACCTGGGGGCCGCGCAGGAAGGCTCAGCGGCGCGCGGGCGCATTCTCACCACCGGCTTTCCGGTGCGGGCGGCGATGGTCACGGATTTCCGTACGCTGCAGCACGGAGAGAGCATTCGCGATGCCGGGAACCTGCTGCTGGCCACCTCGCAGCACGATTTTCCGGTGATGCACGGCCAGGCCGCGGTGGGGCTGCTCAGCCGCGCAGCGCTGGTGCGGGCCATGCTGACGGCGGGGCCGGATTCGTACGTGGCGGCCGCTATGGATCGCAATTTTACGCGCGTATTGCCCGATATGCCGCTTACCGAGGCGCTGCCGCTGGTTGCCGGCCCGGCGGCGTGCGCGCTGGTGATGGATGGCGAGGACAGCCTGTTGGGGATGCTGACATCGGAGAATCTTTCGGAGTTCCTGCTACTGCGGCAGCTGAGCATCGTACCAGGACACGGCGCAAAGCAAGGCGAATCCCCAATGAGCACGCAGCGGACGGGAGAGAGACGCAGGGTGGTGATTGTCGGTGGAGGATTCGGCGGTTTATATGCTGCCAAGAAACTGGGGCACGCGCCGGTAGACGTGACCGTGATCGACCGCCGCAATTTTCATCTCTTTCAGCCGCTGCTTTACCAGGTGGCCACGGGCGCGCTTTCACCAGGCGAAGTGGCGTCGCCAATTCGCGTGGTGCTGAACAAGAACCGCAATACCGAAGTGCTGTTGGGAGAAGTGGTAGATCTTGACGTGGAACACCGGCGAGTGATTTTGCGGGACGGCGAAGCGGCGTATGACGACCTGATTATTGCAACCGGCTCCACGCATTATTATTTCGGCAACGATCAATGGGTAAGTCTGGCGCCGGGACTGAAAACGGTGGAGGATGCCACGGAGATCCGCAGCCGCTTGCTGGTGGCCTTCGAGCGCGCCGAGCGCGAACCCGACGCGGCCCGGCGGCGCACCTGGCTGAACTTTGTGATTGTGGGGGGCGGGCCGACCGGTGTGGAGTTGGCGGGCGCGCTGGGAGAGATCGCTAACGACACGCTGCGTCACGACTTCCGGCATATTGATCCGTCCGAAGCGCAGATCGTGCTGATCGAAGGGGAGAGCCGGGTGCTGCCTTTGTTTCCACCCGACCTTTCGGCGAAGGCCGAGCGGCAGTTGATCGCGCTGGGCGTGCGGCCTATCACCGGCGCAAGAGTGACACAGATCGATATCGATGGCGTGACCATGCAGATTGGCGAACGGACGGACCGCATCGCCACTCACACAGTGCTGTGGGCCGCGGGAGTGCGGGCATCGCGGCTGGGCAAGGTGCTGGCGGAACGCGCCGGTGCGCAGATCGATCGCGTGGGCCGCGTGATGGTGGAGCCTGACCTCAGCGTGGCCGGCCACCCGGAGATATATGTGATCGGCGATCTGGCCAACTTTGTGCATCAAACCGGAAAGCCGCTACCGGGAGTGGCGCCGGTGGCCATGCAGGAGGGGCGGTATGTGGCTAAACTGATCCGCCAGAAACTGGAGGGCAAGAAGCTTGGGCCCTTCCGGTATTTCAATAAGGGCAACCTGGCCACGGTGGGGCGCAATAAGGCCGTGGCGGAATTCGGGCGCCTGCACATCGCGGGCTTCCTGGCATGGTTTACGTGGGTGTTTGTGCACTTGATGTATCTGGTGGAATTTGAGAACCGGATGTTGGTGTTGGTGGAGTGGGTGTACAACTACATCACGCGCAACCGCGGGGCGCGATTGATCGTGGGGCCGGTGGGACGGCCCGCGTCCGCCACACAACCCTTGCAGGAAAAAGTGGAATGAACCATGCCGATGAAATATCGCGAGGTACTGAACCTCTTGCACCAGGACGGATGGATTAAAGACCGTCAGAAGGGCAGTCATGTGCAATTCATTCACGCGACGAAGCCTGGTACGGTCACCGTCGCGGGCAGAGGCAATCAGGAGGTTCCGCCAGGAACCCTAAACGTTATACTGAAACAGGCAGGTTTGAAATGAGCGCCAAACGATACGCGATCATCATTGAGCACGGACCGAACAGCTACGGTGCCTATTCTCCGGACATACCCGGATGTGCTGTAGTTGGAGACAGCGAACAGGAAGTGCGCGAGCTTATTGTGGAAGCTATCGAGTTTCATATTGAAGGTCTCAAAGCTCACGGTGAAGCTATTCCAGAACCTAGTTCGTCTGTCGATTACGTCGAAGTAGCCGCCTGACGGCCACCGTCGGCGCAGACCGCGATTACCATCGTTCCGGCGTCTTATCGGTATCGCCAGACTCATGTTAACCTCAACCTGAAATGTCCTATTTATCCATACGCGATCTCGATCTGAAGGAAAAGACTGTATTCATCCGGGTGGATTTCAATGTCCCACTGCAGAAGAACGATAAGACGGGGGAGATGGAAATATCGAGCGACAAGCGCATCAAGGCATCGCTGCCCACTATTCAGCTGGCCTTGGAACAGGGCGCTGGTGTAATTCTGGCGTCACACCTGGGGCGTCCAAAAGGAAAACCGAATGCGGAGATGAGTCTGAAGCCGGTGGCGGTGCGGCTGCAGGAACTGTTGGGGCGGCCCGTGAAGATGGCGCCGGATTGCGTGGGGCCCGAAGTGCAAGCCCTGAAGCCGGCGGCAGGCCAGGTGCTGTTGCTGGAGAATCTGCGCTTTCATGCCGAGGAGGAGAAGAACGATCCGGCGTTTGCCAAACAACTGGCGGCGCTTTGCGATGTGTACGTCAACGACGCGTTTGGTTCGGCGCATCGCGCCCATGCCTCCACTGAAGGGATGATTCAGTTCGTGCCGCAATCGGCGGCCGGACTGCTGATGGAGCGGGAGCTGAAGTATCTGGGGATGGCCACCACGAATCCCCCTCGGCCTTGCGTGGCCATTCTGGGCGGGGCCAAGGTTTCGGACAAGATTGAAGTGATTCAGAACCTGGGCAAGGTGGTGGATAAACTGCTGATCGGCGGGGCCATGGCTTACACGTTCCTTAGGGCGCAGGGCCTCCCGGCGGGCAAGTCGCTGGTGGAGGAAGACAAGATCGATCTGGCTAAAAAACTGCTCGCGGAATTGGGGGGCAAGTTGATGCTGCCGGTGGATCACGTGGTGGTTTCGGAAATTGCGGCGGGCGCCGCGCACCAGACGGTGGAGCAGATTCCGGAGGGCAAGATCGCGGTGGATATCGGGCCCAAAACGATTGAGAATTATGCCGCGGTGATTGCGCGGGGCCAAGACGGTGATCTGGAACGGGCCCATGGGAATTTTCGAGAAACCGCCGTTCGATAAGGGCACGGTAGCGGTGGCGAAGGCGGTGGCGGAATCGGGCGCGACATCCGTGGTGGGTGGCGGCGATTCGGAGAAGGCCATCAAGGCGGCGGGGGTGGCGGACAAGATTTCCCACGTTTCTACCGGCGGCGGCGCTTCGCTGGAATTTTTGGCGGGAATCAAACTTCCGGGAGTAGCGGCGCTCGAGCGCTAGCTTTTCACATGGCGATCAACCCCTTGGCAGGCACCCGCGCTACTCCGTCCATGCTGGTGGATGTTCCCCGCTTAGTCACAAGTTATTACACGCTGAAACCCGACGTCTCGGTGAATTCGCAGAAGGTGAGTTTTGGGACCTCCGGGCATCGCGGAACATCCTTCGAAAGCGCATTTAACGAAAATCACATTTTGGCGATCACGCAAGCGATTTGCGAATACCGCGGCGCCAACGGTGTGCAGGGGCCGCTCTTTCTGGCCAAGGACACGCACGCGCTTTCCGAACCGGCGTTCGCGAGCGCGCTCGAAGTGCTGGCGGCGAACGGTGTGGAAGTCATGGTCGACGCGGACTTGGGGTACACGCCTACTCCGACGCTCTCGCATGCGGTGCTTACTTACAACCGGGGCCGGGCGGCAGGGTTGGCGGACGGAATCGTGATCACGCCTTCCCACAATCCTCCGCACGATGGCGGCTTCAAATACAATCCGCCCAACGGCGGACCGGCCGATACCGGCGCCACGAATTCGATTCAAGACCGCGCCAACCAGATCCTCGCCGACGGCCTGCGCGACGTCCAGCGCATGAGTTACACGCGTGCCATGGCGGCGGCCACTACGCACCGTCACGATTATATTTCGGAGTACGTGAACGATCTGGGTTCGGTAGTGGACATGGAGGCTGTAAGCGCCGCCAAACTAAATCTATGCGCCGATCCGTTGGGCGGTGCCGGCGTGGCATATTGGGGGCGCATCGCGGAGCGCTACAGCCTCTTGCTGACCATTGAGGACGGGGATGTGGATCCGACTTTCCGTTTCATGCCGCTCGACTGGGACGGCCAAATCCGCATGGACTGCTCGTCGCCATATGCCATGGCCGGGCTGATCGCGCTGAAGGATAAATTCGACGTGGCCTTTGCCTGCGACACCGACCATGATCGCCACGGCGTGGTGACGCGAAGCGCCGGTCTGCTCAATCCCAACCACTACCTGTCAGCCGCCATCTCTTACCTTTTCGGGAACCGGCCCGGCTGGCGGGAAAATGCCGGGGTGGGGAAGACGCTGGTTTCGAGCAGTATGATTGACCGTGTGGCCGCGCACCTGGGGCGCCAGCTGGTGGAAGTGCCCGTGGGTTTCAAGTGGTTCGTGGGCGGGCTGGTGGACGGCTCGCTCGGATTCGGCGGCGAAGAGAGCGCGGGCGCGTCGTTCCTGCGCCGCGATGGAACGGTCTGGAGCACCGACAAGGACGGCATCATTATGGGTCTGCTGGCGGCCGAGATGCTGACGCGCACGGGCAAAGACCCCGGCGAAATCTATCGGGCCCTTACCGGGCAATTCGGCGCGCCGGTATACCAACGCATCGACGCGCCGGCAACCGCCGCGCAGAAGGCGATTCTGCTGAAGCTTTCACCAGAGCAGGTAAGCGCCAGGCAACTGGCGGGCGACGCGATTGAAGCCATGCTCACCAAGGCGCCCGGCAATGGGGCTGCCCTCGGCGGCCTGAAAGTGGTCACAAAGCGCGGCTGGTTCGCGGCCCGGCCCTCAGGCACAGAGGATGTCTACAAGCTCTACGCCGAGAGTTTCGAGGGCGAGGAGCATCTGCGGCGAATTCAGACCGAGGCACAGGAATTGATCTCGCGGGCACTGGCCGGCCCCGGGTCCAAATCGTGATAGCGTGAATTTCGGGGTGCCTGGTCCGATTCATTCCGACGAATATCGCGAGAAGCAATGGGCGGCCCTGAGTTCGCTGATCGCGGCAGTCGGCCTTACTTCGTTCAAAATCGTCGTGGGCATGATGACCGGCAGCCTGGGCATTCTGGCTGAAGCAGCGCATTCCGGGCTGGACATGGTGGCCGCAATCCTGACCTTGTTTGCGGTGCGCATTTCCGGGCGTCCGGCCGATCACAACCACCTCTACGGCCACGGAAAAGTGGAGAATCTTTCCGCCCTGGCTGAAACCTTTCTGCTGCTGATGACCTGCGGGTGGATCGTGTGGGAGGCGATTGAGCGTCTTCGGTTTCACAAGACCGCGATCGAAGTCACATGGTGGTCGTTCGCGGCGCTGCTGACTTCAATTGTGGTCGACTTCTCACGGTCGCGCATTCTTTCGCGCACGGCCAAGAAGTACCACAGCCAGGCTCTGGAAGCCGACGCGCTGCACTTCGAGACGGACGTCTGGACTTCGGCGGTTGTGATATTAGGCCTGATCTGCGTCAAGGCCAGCCAATGGTATCCGCAGCTGGCGTTCTTGCGCAACGGCGACGCCGTGGCCGCGCTGGGTGTCTCAGTGCTGGTGGTATGGGTGAGTTGGCGATTGGGCAGCCGCACAGTCGACGGGCTCCTCGATTCGGCCCCGCCCGGCATGGAGGAACGGATTGCGGCAGCGGTGGCGGCGGTGCCCGGCGTGCAAAACTGCCACAACATTCGCCTGCGGTATTCCGGGCCGGTGCTATTCATTGACCTGCACGTGCTGGTGGATGGGCAGCAGACTCTGTTCGAAGCCCACCGGCTTACGGAGACCATTGAAAACGTGATTCAGCAGATTGCGCCGAAGGCGGATGTGACCGTGCATCCGGAACCGTACTAAGCGCCGCCGGCGGCTTACAATGAAAGGCCATGCGCCTGCGGCCGCGCCTTGAGCGATACTTCGAGTTCCAGAAACTCGGCGCCGATTGGAAGACCGAGATCCTTGCCGGGTTCACCACGTTCATGACGATGGCGTATATCGTCTTCGTCAATCCTGCCATCCTGCACGAAGCCGGCATGCCATTGGCCGCCGTAACTGCGGCCACTTGCGTTTCGGCGGCCGCAGGCAGTTTTCTGATGGGCGCGTTCGCCAGGTACCCCATTGCGCTGGCGCCGGGCATGGGGCTGAATGCCTACTTCACGTACTCGGTGGTGAAGGGAATGGGCGTGCCGTGGCAGACCGCGTTGGGCGCCGTGTTTCTTTCGGGTGTGGCGTTCCTTCTGCTGACGCTCCTGGGCGTGCGGCAGCTCATCATCGCCGCCATACCGTTTGAGCTCTACGCCGCTGTGGCCGCGGGGGTGGGGCTGTTCATTGCGCTGATCGGGTTTCGCAACTCGGGGATCATTGTGCCGAACGCGGCCACCACGGTGGCGCTCGGCAATTTGAGCGATAAGGGCACGGCGCTGGCCATCTTCGGCCTGCTGTTCATGGCGGCGCTGCTGGCGTGGCGGGTGCGCGCCGCCATGCTGATCGGGATTCTGGCGACGGCGGTCATCGGGCTGATTACGGGCGTCGCCAAATGGGCCCCGCAATCGTACAGTCTGGGGGACCTGGCGGCCACCGCCGGCAAACTCGACATACATGCCGCGCTCGGCATCGGCTTTCTCGAAATCATCTTCGTGTTCCTGTTCATCGACATGTTCGACAATATCGGAACCCTGGTAGCGGTCGGAAAGAAGGCCAACCTGTTCGACCATGCCCATCAGATTCCGCGCGTGAACCGCATTTTGCTTTCTGATTCCCTGGCCACCATTGTGGGTTCGCTGACCGGCACTTCGACGGTGGTGAGCTATATCGAAAGCGCGGCTGGTGTGGCTGCGGGCGGGCGCACCGGCGTCACCGCCATTATCACCGGCCTGCTGTTCGTGGCGGCGTTGTTCGTTGCGCCCCTGGTGGGCGCCATTCCCGCCGCGGCCACCGCGCCGGCGCTGATCATAGTGGGCAGCCTCATGATTTCGGTGGTGGCTGAAATTCAGTGGAACGACCCTGAAATCGCCATACCGGCTTTTCTCACCATGATGACCATTCCCTTGACCTTCAGCATCGCCAATGGGCTGGCATTCGGTTTCACGGCCTTCGCCCTGCTGAAGGTTGCACGCGGCAAGTTCCGTGAAGTGAACTGGCTGGTTTACCTGCTGACGGCGTTGTTTATCGCGCGGTTTGTATATCTGGGCCGGGCAGCTCGGTAAGCTCGACCTTCTGGTATATATCCGCCAGGGTAAGCCGGCAGCCCACGGATTGCAGGTGAAGCGAGTCTTCCAGGCGGCTCACTTCGACGAGGAGCCAGCTGCCGTCGGGCTGGCGGGTAAATAATTCGGCGGTGATTTGCTCGGAAGCGACCAGCAGATATTCGCTGACGGACTCGATGGAGCGATAATGCTTGAACTTGCGGCCCCGGTCGTAGGCTTCGGTGGAGGGCGAGAGAACTTCGACAATCAGGTTGGGATTGAGCAGCGTATCGCGCTCCTGGTCCACAAATTGCGGTTCGCCGCAGACTACTGTGACGTCGGGATAGGTGTATAAGCCGCTCGGGCTGATGCGGACGCGCATGTCGCTGGGATAAACGCGGCACGGACGTGGCCGGAGTTGCTGATGAAGTTCACTGATGAGATTGGCGACGACCAGATTATGCCCTTCCTTCGCCCCCGCCATGGCGAACATCTCGCCCTGATAATATTCGCTTTTGAATTCGGCCTTACGCTCGATTTCCAGATACTGTTCAGACGTGAGGAATGTCTTCTGTAGGGTGGACACCGGGTGCCTCTCTTGACTACCTACCTTACCACGCGCTTAAGAACCGGGCGTCCGGTCAATACTCCGTCTTATCCGGCTTGTTCGCCCATTCCTCAAACGGCCGTGTGGCCTGCTCATCCACCACGTGAACCATGGGGATGCTTCTTAGCGAGTGCGGCACTTCGATCTGCCGGTAAATAAACGAATCGTCAAAGCCGGCGGCCGCGGCATCATCATGGGTGGCGGCGAAGAAGACGCGCGCGGGGCGAGCCCAGAAAATCGCTCCCAGGCACATGGGGCAGGGTTCGCAGGATGTATAGACGTCGCATCCCGTGAGCTGGAAATCACCGAGCACGCGGCAGGCTTCGCGGATAGCTACCATTTCGGCGTGCGCGGTAGGGTCATTCGACCGGGTCACCTGGTTGGCTCCGGTCGCGATGACAATTCCATCCTTCACCACCAATGCGGCGAATGGGCCGCCTTCACGGTGGGTATTTTCCACGGCCAGTTCAATGGCCCGTTTCATGAACGAGTTGGTCATTCGGCTCTTGAGCGCGCGCAGCGCCTGTCAATAGCCTACACGATTAGAGGCGTCGTAAAACCCGACCTGTTCCGAGCTGGCCGACGGTGGGTTTACGCCTCAATCAGCCCGGCGCGAATGGCATAGCGGACCATGCTGGCGGTTTCATGGACGCCCAGCTTTTCCAAAATGCGGCTGCGGTGCGAATCGGCGGTCTTGTAGCTGATTCCCAGCCGGGCGGCGGCTTCCTTGGTCGACTTGCCTTCCGCAATCAAGACCAAAACCTGCCGTTCGCGCTCCGTCAGTGCGAACACCAGGCGGACGGATTCTTCGTCCGGGGTGAACACATTGCGGCGGCGGTCGGAAATGTCGAACGCGGCGCCGATGAAGCCGGTAAAATCGCCGTCCTGATTGAATTGCGGTTCGCCGCTATCTTCCAGCCAGCAGTATTCGCCATCGCTTTTCTGGATGCGGTATTGCACCCGGAAGGGTTGGCGGGCGGCGAATGCCTTCAAGTAAGCGGACAGGCACAGATCCCGGTCGTCGGGATGCAAACCTTCAGCCCAACCGTTGCCGATCTCCTGCTGGAAAGTGCGCCCCCGGAATTCCAGCCAGTAACGATTAAAAAAGGTATACATGGCGTTGTCGCCCGACATCCAGATCAGGATGGGGGCGGCGTCAGCCATCTGGCGGAACCGTTCCTCGCCAGTCCTCTGGATCGTCTTTTGGCGCTGGAGTTCTATTTCCAGCTCTGCCAGTTTCTCGCGCAAATAGGTCACTTCTTCGACTTGTTGTCCTGGAGCCATGGTAAAGTACCGATTGTAAGATAATAGACCAGTAACTACTAGCCGTAAAGTACTATTTTTAGCAATGTAGACATAAGTACTATTGCAGCGGTAAGGCCTTCCGGGGGTTTACACTCGAAACAATGATGATTCTGTGGAACTTTTTGCATTCCAGAGCGCAATCATAAATGAGAGAGCGATGACGCCCAACCCGCCCGAGACGGATGATGAACTGTTGGTCCGCATCCGGAATGGTGACGAGGAGGCGTTCGCTACTCTTTACCGTCGGCGTCAGGCCGCAATTTATCGTTTTGCACTTCATATGAGCGGCTCGATGCCGGCGGCGGAGGATGTGGTCCAGGACGTTTTCCTGGTCCTGCTTCGGGAAGAATGCGGATTCGATCCGGGGCGAGGAACGCTTTCCGGCTATCTCTATGGTATTGCCCGCAAGCTGGTGTTGCGGCATGTGGACCGCGGCCGGTCCGACGTCGCCTTGGAAGGCGAACTGGACGATGGTGCGCTACCGGAATTGGCGGTGAATGACGACCCGCTGGCAACGCTTACCGAGCGCGAGGGAATCGAGACTCTGCGGCGCGCAGTTCAGGCGCTGCCGCGACGGTACCGCGAAGTAGTGGTGCTGTGCGATCTGGAGGAAGTAGACTATGCCGACGCAGCGGTGGCATTGGGCTGCCCGATCGGTACAGTGCGCTCCCGTCTGCATCGCGCGCGCGGGCTGCTGCTGGATAAATTGAATCAGGAGCGGAATCCCCGTCAGGCCATGAGAGGCCTGAGGCCGGTGAGGTGTTTGACATGAACTGCCAGGAATTCTGGAATACGATGCCCGAGCTTGCGGACCAGCGCGAGCCCTTGGAACAGCATTCGAAACATTGCGCTGCCTGTGCTGCCCGGTTGAGGAGCCAGCAAACGCTGAAGGCCGCGCTGCGGGCGGTGTCCGGACAAATGAGCCATATAGGGGCGCCGGTCCGTGTGGAATCGCGGTTGAGGGCGGAGTTCCGCGCCCACCATGGCACGCCGCTACACGCGCCTGTGGGTATGCACTGGGCTCCGGCTGTTACGTGGGCAACGGCGGCGGCGGTGGTGATCGGCCTGGCCCTGTTTCTGGTTCGCATCCGGCAGGCGGAGACACCCAACGCGCCCGCCATTGAAATGGCTATGGCTGGGACTCCGGCGCTGATTGCAGCCGATGCCGGAGCGGATTCCGATAATACCGATGGCGATAACAAGGCGGCGAACAACGGTTTCATTGCGCTGCCGAATGCCGCGGCCATCGGCCCCAACGAAGATGTAAATATGGTGCGCGTGGAGGTGCCGCGCTCCGCCATGATCGCGCTGGGGTTTGAGGTAAATCCCGAACAGGCCTGGCAGCCGGTGGAGGCCGACGTGATGTTGGGCGCTGACGGCCTGGCGCGGGCTGTGCGGTTCCTGAATTGATATTTCTGGATTGATTTCCCGGGATTTAGATTCTGGGATATGAGAGATGGGCGTTCTTAATTCATAGCTTTACTGATTTTGGGCTGGAGGTTGTACCACATGCAGATTCGAAAAACTTTGATTGGCTTGGCGATTCTGGCCGCGGGTGCCAGCGCGCAGGATCCGGGCCGCGGTCCAGGGCCGGGACGTGGAGATCGAATGGGGTTCGGGCCGCCGCCGGGTGCGCGATTTCTCGGAGCCGAGGCCGGCATGCCTGGCCGCCTGGTGAAGAATGCGCCGTATGCAGCCGACGTCGTGACCGAAACCACCCAGACGCTGCCGGACGGAAACCACGTCCGGCAATCCACCACGTCCAAGGTTTATCGCGATTCGGAGGGCCGAACGCGAAGGGAGCAGTCGGTGAACCTCAACGGCCTGGCAGCCAATGCCAACATGCCGCAGATGGTGTTCATCAATGACCCGGTGGCCGGGTTGAACTATGCCCTGAACACGAGGGATAAGACGGCGACGAAATCCAACTGGATGCCGCACGGCCGCGGCGGTTTCGGCGGTGCACCGGGCCAGACTCAGGCACAGGGGACTCAGCCCCAGAGCGCCCAGGCGCAAGGCACCCAGACTCAAGGCACCCAGGCGGCGCCGCGCCGGCCGCGCGGCGCGTCCAACCCCAACGTCAAGACGGAAGCGCTGGGCCGGCAGACCATCGAAGGCATTCAGGCCGATGGCAGGCGGACCACGGTGACTATTCCGGCGGGCCAGATGGGCAACGAGCTGCCGATCCAAAGTGTGACGGAAGTTTGGTACTCTGCGGACCTGCATACCGAAGTGCTCTACAAGCATTCGGACCCACGCACGGGAGACACCGTCCGCAAACTGGCGAACGTGAGCCGCAGCGAACCTTCGCGGACCCTGTTTGAAGCACCTGCGGATTATAAAGTGACGGAACGGACGCACGGCGGGGGCGCTGCGGCGGCCGCTAAGTAAGCCTGGGTTACGTAAGCAAACCTGGCCTGGTAGCGCCGGCAATCTTGTTGCCGGTGGGTTATTCGGATGGGAAAACACCGGCAACAAGATTGCCGGCGCTACCAGCGATTCAGAACGCCATCTTCTCTTTCTTGGCTTCTACCTTCTGGGCATCCACGCCGTTCACCTTCAGCAAATCGCGCCACTCTTTGAAGCCGCCATTGTTCTGGCGGTACGCAATCAGGGCCTGGGCTTCCGGCACGGTCAAATCGAGTTGCGACTTCAATTCCTGCAACGGAGCAGTATTCACGTTGACCTTCGAATCAGCGCCGAAGTTCTGTACCAGGTAATCCACCACGGCTGCCAGTTCGGCCGGCGTGCCTTTGGCGCCGCGATCCACCATATCGGCTACGGATTCCGACCATTCGTCCTTGTCGTGCCGGAACCTGCGAAAGTTTTCCGGGCCGTGACACTCGGTGCAGAGCCTGCCGACGACTTCCTTCCCGGGCCCTTCGGGGAGGAGCTTGGCGTCCTGGTCCGCAGCCAGGCAGAAACCAACCGCGGCCGCTCCTACACAGAGGAATTTCCAAGGGGTTGTGGGTTTCATATATTACTTGCTCCTGGGGATGGCGCAGCCGATAGATTTGGTGGTTGAGTAGGGCGCGTTCTTTCCGGACAGAACCGTGTCGAGGATCATGCGAACGTCGGACTGCGTGGCTTGCGGCCGGCTCTTACCGAAGTCCACCACGCGGTTGTCGATCCGGCCCAGGTACACCAGCTTGCCGTCGGGCCGCAGGATCGCGGCCTGCGGAGTCACGGTGGCATTGGTATGACGCACCAGCACCTGGCCCGGATCGATCAGCAAGGGAAAACCGTAGCGATAGTCCCTGGCGTACTTGACCACATCGGCCTCGGCTACACCGGGGTCGGCCTGAACGGCATATACCGTTACGCCGCGAGCTGCATAGGCGTCATGAATCCGGTTCATTTCCGGTACGTAGCTATTGCCGACCGGGCAATCCGTGGTGACGAAAAAAAGCAGGACGGCACGCTGGCCGCTCCACTCGGCCGGAGTATGGATGCCGCCCTGGGCGTCGTGGAGACGGAACTGGGGAGGGGCGGCCCATGCCGAGGAGCCAAGCGCGGTACAGCAGGCCAGAAGGGCAAGAGTTTGTCGCGGCATCCTATATCTATTCTATGGCGAGGGGGCAATCCGTTGCCACGGTGAATATCGTAATATCAGTCAAGTGCGTCATATCGGTAAAATGCTCCGGAGAGTGATTTGCCTTGCGGCCGTGTGTGCCGCCGCGGCAGCCGCCCATCCAATGGGCAATTTCAGCGTGAACCATTACGCGCGCATTGAACCGGGGCCGCATGGCGCCAAGATCCGGTATGTACTGGACCTGGCTGAGATCCCCACGTTTGAATTGTTCCAGCAATGGGGCCTGGCGCGTGATAAGGCTCTGGAGCAGGCGCGTCAGTGGGCCGCCAATCTGGTGATTACGGTGGATGGCAAGCCCGTGACCGCGCGCGTTGAGAAGGCCGAACTGTTTCTGACCGATGGCGCCGCCAATATGAAAGTGGCGCGGATTGTGGCGGACCTGCGCGTAAATTCGGCCGCAGGCAAGCTGGCGTATGAGGACCGCAATTACAATGGCCGCGCGGGTTGGAAAGAGATTGTCATAAGGGGCGGCCCGGGAGTGGAGATCCAGTCGGCCAGCCTTGCATCGGCAGACCGCAGCGCGGAACTGACGGCTTATCCGCAGGACCCGATGGTGGCGCCTCCGCAGGATTTGAAGGCCGCGGTGCAGTGGACAGCGACGCCGTCTCCCACTCTGGTACCCGGGCCGGTGCACACGACCAGCAGCAACCAGTCAGAGGCGGCGGTCCCCGTCGCAATTCCGCCAACCACGTCGCCGGTGCCCGCTACGTCGCCGGTGCCCGCGGCGGATGCGGCAGGCAGCGTGGTACGAGACGACTATCTTTCCCGCCTGCTGCATCGCAGCGAGATCGGCTGGGGGCTGTCCCTGATCGGGATTGCGGTGGCTTTTGGATTGGGTGCGGTGCATGCCATGTCGCCCGGCCATGGCAAGACCATCGTGGCGGCCTACCTGGTGGGTTCGCGCGGCACGTTCAAGCACGCCGTTTTCCTGGGCGGAATGGTGACCTTCACCCACACGGCCAGTGTGTTTCTGCTGGGCTTCGTGACGTTGTTCCTGTCGAAGTACGTGCTGCCCGAAACGCTCTTTCCGATCCTCGGGACGATTTCCGGATTGAGCATCGTCTGGGTTGGCGGGGCGCTGTTCTTTCGCCGGCTGCGGAGTGCGCGGGGCGTCCATGATCATCACCATCACGATGGGCATACTCACACCCACGACCCCCATACGCATGATCCCCATACGCATGATCACGGCGACGGGCATACTCACAGCCACGTTCCCGAAGGCGAAATCACGATGGGCAGCCTGATCGCCCTCGGAGCCAGCGGCGGCCTGGTGCCGTGCCCCTCGGCACTGGTGCTCTTGCTGAGCGCGATTTCGCTGGGCCGCGTCGGCTTGGGGATGTTGTTGCTGGTGGGCTTCAGCGCCGGCCTGGCGGTGGTTCTGATGGGGATGGGGGTGTTGGTGCTGTACCTTGGAAACCTGCTGCCTGCAAGTCGGCGGGTGACCGGGAGCAAGGCATTCCGCCTGCTGCCCGTGGCCTCGGCGGCGCTGATCACCTGCATCGGCCTGGTGATGACCGGGGTCTCGCTGGGCATCATTCGACCGCTGGCGGCAGGTTGAACCCAGGTAGGCTGAACCCAGAGTGCGGGGGCTGCACTGGAGTGCTAGGCTGACTTGAAGAGGAGAAAACATTCATGAGGAAACTGATGCCGCTGTGGTTGCGTGGGGTGACTTGCATGGTGGCGTGCGGGCTGGTCCTATCGACCACGGCTCCGGTGTTTGCGGCTGAAGGCAGTATGACGCCAGCGGAGCGCACTTACTTGCTGGAGCAGCTTACAACATCCAAACAGGCGATGCTGGCGAGCATTCAGGGGGTGAGCGCCGAGCAGTGGGCGTTCAAGCCTGCGCCCAACGTCTGGTCCGTGAAGGAATGCGCGGAGCATATCATTCTGGCGGAAGACTTTATCTTTGGCGCCTCGCAGCAGATTCTCAAGACCCCGGCGGTGCCTCGTCCGGCCGCCTCCAATGAGGACGTGGATCACAAGTTGGTGGCGGGCATCCAGGATCGGTCCAAGAAAGCTACGGCGCCCGAAGCGATCGTGCCCTCCGGCAAGTTTGCCACGCCCGCCGATGCGGCGCGCGAGTTCACGGCGCGGCGAGACAAGACCATTGCGTACGTCACACACACCGATGACGATTTGCGCGTACACGTGGCGCCGGGCCCGGCCGGACCCATGGACGCGTACCAGTTTCTGCTTGCTGCTGGCTTCGCATTCGGCACGCCACACGGCCCAGATTCGCGAAGTGCAGGGGAATGCGGGCTACCCGAAGACGGCAAAAGGCGAGTAGATACAGATCACTACGACCTGGATCACGCGGGCAGCCTGAGACACGCGATACATCCCGGTCCGTCGGCGCGGTTCTCGAGAGAAAGCGCGCCGCCGTGGCCTTCTGCGATTTGGCGGCTGAGCACCAGGCCGATGCCCGAACCGCCGGGCTTGGTGGTGAAGAATGGGACGAAGAGGTTGGCGGTGCTGGAAAGGCCGGGGCCGTCGTCTTTGATCCAGATTTCGATCATGTTTCCGTCGCGGTGCCAGCCCACCCGAACGGCCCCGCCGGTGGTAAGCGACGCATCGGCGGCATTGCGCAGAAGATTGATCAGCACCTGCTCCAACTGGTCGGGGTCGCCCTTTACGGTGAGGTTGGCGCCAGGCTCCACCTGGACCGGAATGCGGGTTTCGAAGCTGACGGCGCGGCCCACGCAATCGGCAACACTGAGCGGCTGCAACTGGGGGCGCGGCAGTTTGGCCAGACGGGCATAGGCGCCGATGAAGCGGCTGAGGCTTTCGGAGCGCGAGGTGATGACGTTGAGACCGCGGCGCATGTCGTCGCGCCAGTCGTCGGGCAGGCTTTGGCGGGCGAGAATGGATTCGAGGCTGCCGGCGATGGATTTGATGGGGGCCAGCGAATTATTCAACTCATGGCCTAATACGCGCACCAGCCGCTGCCAGGCTTGCAATTCCTGTTCGCTCAAAGCCTGGGTCAGGTCGGAAATCACCACCAGTTCGAGGGGGAGGCCGTGCTCGCGGATGCGCGTTCGGCGTACGCCAAAGCGGCCGGCGCCGCCGGGGAAAACGGTCTGAAGCGTGGTTTGCGGCGGGCCATCCAGGCAGAGTTCCATCTGCAAGTCGGCCGCGGTCTGGCCCAGGAGGCGCTCGGCGGGTGCGGCCAGCAGGCGCTCGGCTGCGCGGTTCACCAGGCGCAGACGCTGGTGCCCGTCGAAGGCAAAGATGGCGACGCCGATTTCGCGCATCACGGTGCGCAGGAGCGTGGTGGCTTCCATGGCGCCCAGGCGCTGCTCACGCAGGGTGCTGCCCAGCGTGTTGACTTCGCGCATCACTTCGCCCAGGGCGTCATCGGCCCGGGGGGAACGTCCGCGCACGGAGAAATCGCCTTCGCGCAGTGCGCCCAGCAGGTTGGAAAGTGTCTGCAGGGGAAACACCACCCGCTCACGCACGGCCATGGCGAAACCGAGCCAGGCGGCGACAATGATGATGGTCAGAGTCCATGGCACCTTGTTTGAAGGATTATCGGCGGACCAGAGGAGGAAGAGCGCGCAAGCGGAACCGGGGAGGCCGGCCAGGAAAGCCAGCAGGACCACGCGGCCTTCGTGGCTAATGCGGGCGGATTTGCGGGTGTTCATGGGCGTTTTTCGTTCGGGGACTTCGCTCCCTAACGGTCGCGGCTCTGATAGATCTTTACGGTCACAATCCGTATCTTTGCAGACGGCGGTAGAGAGCGCTACGGCTTAGGCCCAGGGCGTTGGCGGCGTGGCTGACATTGCCGTTGAAACGGGCCAGGGCTTTCTTGATGAGCAGGGCTTCCACATCTTCCAAACTCATTTCCTCCAGGCGGGGCGGGCCCTCGCGGCCGGCGCGCAGACCCAGGTCAATGGCGCGAATCACGTCACCCTGCGCCATGAGAACGGCGCGCTCCACGGCGTGGTCCAGTTCGCGGACGTTACCGGGCCAGGCATGCGCCAGGAGCGCCTTGATGGCGCCTTCATCGTAGCTGTTGATAGGCTTGCGATAATGCTCGGCGTGCTGGCGCAGGAAATGCGCGGCCAGGATCGGAAGGTCTTCGCGGCGGTCGCGGAGGGGAGGGAGGCGAAGCTCGATGGTATTGAGACGGAACAGCAGATCCTGCCGGAACCTGCCTTCGGTTACGGCGGCGGTCAGGTCGGCATTGGTGGCAGAAAAGACACGGACATCCACGCGGCGCGTTTTGGAGGAGCCGACGCGTTCGAACTCGCCGGTTTCGAGAGTGCGCAGCAGCTTGGATTGCAGGCCCTGCGAGATGTTGGCGATTTCGTCGAGGAAGAGGGTGCCGCCGTCGGCCATTTCGAAGCGGCCCACGCGGTCGGCCTTGGCGTCGGTGAAGGCGCCTTTGACGTGGCCGAAGAGTTCGCTTTCGAAGACGCCTTCGGCGAGGCCGCCGGTGTTGACGGTGACCAGCGGGCGCGTGGACCGCAGCGAGACGGAATGAAGCGTCTGGGCCACCAGGCCCTTGCCGGTGCCGTTTTCGCCGGTGATCAGCACGTTGGCGTCAGACGGGCCCACGCGCGAAATCACGTCGAGCACCGGGCGCATGGCGGCCGACTGCGCGATCAATTGGGGGAAGCGTTCGGCGCGCAGGACACGGTTTTCGGCTTCCAGGCGCTGACCCTTGCGCAAGGCGCGGCCGAGTTCGATCTGGGTCTTGAGGATGGCGGAGAGGCGGGCGTTATCCCAGGGCTTCTGAATGAAGTCGCGAGCGCCGCGGCGCATGGCCTCAACGGCCAGTTCGACCGAGCCCCAGGCGGTCATGACGATGACGGGAAGGGTGGTGTCCAGATTCTGAATGCGGTTGAGAAGTTCGAGACCTTCCTGACCGGAGGTGGTGTCGCGGGTGTAATTGAGGTCCATAAGAACCGCGTCAAAGTCGCGCGATTCCACTGCGTCGATCACGGCGGCCGGCGAGTTGACGGCCTCGGCCTGGTAGCCTTCGCCCTTGATGAGGAATCGCAGGGCCTCCAGGACGTCGGCCTGGTCGTCTGCGATCAGGATGCAGGGCGTGCGGGTTTCGGAAGATTTCATTAGAGTGGCTGGTACCGCAACAGAATAACATGGCACTTGCGATGCCATAGGCTATCTTGCTCTTGAACAAGCGGTTACTAGTGCGGCGGCAGCGCCTGAAATGTCCGGTTATGGGACCGGGGGGACAGGGACTATTTTGGGGCGGTCCTGGTTGGGGCGATCCGGACTTGGTCGATTCAGGTTGGGACGATCCAAATTGAAGCGGTCAGTGGTGCGGGTGTAGGTGGAGCCGCCCATGCGGCCGATGGGGCGCAGTTTGCCGGGATCAATCGAATAGTTGTCGACGATGCTGTCATCCACGTGGAAGCGGATCACTTCGCCGATCACCAGACTGCCGCCCATGGGCTTGGAGCTGACATACACCACCTGCATGAGGCGGCACTCCATGTGGATGTGGGATTCCTGCACACGGGGCGGCTTCACCAGATCGCTGGGCACAGGGGTAAGACCGGAAACCGCGAACTCATCCACTTCGGGCGGGAATTCGGCGGAGCAGAGGTTCATCTGTTCGGCGATGGCTTCGGATACGACATTGACGACGAACTCGCCGGTGGCTTCGATGTTGCGGAGCGTGTCTTTCTTCCGGCCGGAACTGGGATTGGAAGGAGCGAAGCAGACCACCGGCGGATTGGCGCTGGCGGCAGTGAAAAAGCTGAACGGGGCGAGGTTCAGGATGCCTTCGGCGCTGATGGTGGAGACGAAGGCGATGGGGCGGGGAACGATGGAGCCGATCAGGAGTTTGTAGACGCTGCGGGGTTCGGCAGTGGCGGGATCGATGATCAAGAGAGTGCTATATGATGTTACCAGGAGGCCCGCGACGGATGCGAAGATTCCTGGAAAAACTCAAACAGTTTTGGAAGCGCGAGCCGCCGGAGGAGTTTGCCATGGTGGGCGCGCCCAAGAAGCCCAGGCCACCACGGAAGAGCGCGGCGGCCGCGGAGCCGTTGGAGTAGCGAAGAACGAGCGAGGCTAGTTTCGCCCGAAGGCTACTTCTTGCGCAGCCGGCGCGCCAGCCCAATCAGGGCGATACCGCACAGCAGCCACGTTGATGGCTCAGGTACAACTTCGGCGAACTCTCCGCTTAGGAAGCTGCCCCCTGACAGGGCGTCGATCGTGCCTTGCTGCAGAAGGTTGCCGCTGGTGTCGAACTGCATCAGGGTACTGCCATGGGTAGCCCACAACGTGTGGTCGGCGGGATCCATACCCAAGGAAGATAAATTGTTGTTCGGTGTCACAACGGAAGCAAGCAAGGTTCCCGACATCGAGTAGTCCTGAAGCGCAGCCTGACTCGAACCGCTAATCCAAAACGACCTGTTTGTGGAATCGTAGGCGATGCCTACGAAATCGTGGGGACCGCTTGTCAATGTGAAGAGAACCGTCGGATTCTGCCAATCTAAATCCGTGCGGACCACACCTTGCACGCCGAGGCCTCCCTCGAATTGCAGATAGTAATTGAATTTCCCATCGGATGTTGCATCATACGCGGTGTCTGGATTTGTTGGCGGTGCGGGCTGCGCATATTGCACCAAGGTGGGAACGCCGGACAGCGAATACTGCCCGCCGATGCCGCCAGGCCCGTTGTCCTGCGTATAGGCATTGGTTCGAACCGAATCCGTAACAGCCAACATGGCCTCTTGAAACGGACCGGTGCCGCCGACCAGAGAGCCATAAGCCCACGCGAAGCTGTTGATGACGGCTGTTCCCTGGACAACGTAGATGGTCTGAGCCCTGAAGTCATCCAGGTAGTAGGGGCTGAGTTGGACCCGTAAAGGTAACCGGAGACGCATGGGCGGGCAGAGTGAGGAGAACCGAAGCCGTACACAGAACGGTTGCGAGGGACCGAAGAAATTTCATTTATTTGCTCCAAATAACGGCGATTCAACAATGGAACCGCCGGTGATTCGAATATATAACAAATAACAATCGGTCCAGCATTATATAATTTAGCGCTCGGGTTGTTAATTACAGTTGTTGATTACATTTTAATTTAAACGAATTGGATATGTGATGGCAAATACGTGAACTCTGAAAATGCGTGGCGCGGCAAACTTGTGGATGGGGCGAAGAATAATAAATGCGGGCAGTTGCGCACGTTTTAGATGGTTTATCTTGGTGTGTTTGGCGGCGGCCGGCGCATAGACAGAACATAGAGAATCCAGCATGCGAGGGCTGTGAAGTTATGTAAGTTTTATCAAAATATTCTGCGTGATACTAGTATTTGTATTATCACAATTACGAGTATTTATACTCGTAATGCTCGGATACCGTCTGCCTATGTTCGGCGAATACCGGCGACAAAGATCGCCGGCGTTACGCTCTTGCGCTCGATGGCTGGCGAGGACCGGCGACAAAGATCGCCGGCGTTACAGATTTCCGCGCTTTGCCTGCTCGCGCTCGATGGCTTCGAAGAGCGCCTTGAAATTGCCTTTGCCGAAACTGCGGCTGCCTTTGCGCTGGATCACTTCGTAGAACAATGTGGGGCGGTCTTCCACCGGCCGGGTGAAGATTTGCAGCATGTAGCCTTCATCGTCGCGGTCCACTAAAATGCCGAGCTCTTTGAGTGCGGCGATGGGTTCGTCGATGGGGCCGGTGCGGGACAGTAAGTCGTCGTAGTAGGTGGAAGGCACGCGCAGGAAATCGACACCCTGACGGCGCAGCGCGGCGACGGTTTCGATGATGTTATCGGTGGCCATGGCGATGTGCTGCACGCCGGGGCCGCGGTAAAACTCCAGGTATTCTTCGATCTGCGATTTGCGTTTGCCTTCGGCAGGCTCGTTGATGGGGAACTTGACGCGGTCGTTGCCGTTCGACATCACCTTCGACATCAGGGCCGAAAATTCAGTGGAGATGTCGTTGTCGTCAAAATGCTTGAACATGCGGAAGCCCAGCACGTCACGGTAGAAATTCACCCAGCGGTTCATTTCGCCCCAGCCCACGTTGCCCACCATGTGGTCGATGTACTTCAGACCCACCGGGCGCGCGACGGTGTCTTCAGTTTCCGCCGGCACAAAGCCGGGGAGGAAGACGCCGGTATAATTGCGGCGCTCGACGAACGTGTGGATGGTGTCGCCATAGATGGCGATGGCGGAGACGCGGACTTCGCCGTGTTGGTCGCGCAGGGTTTCAGGCTCGCGCACGCTGACGGCGCCGCGTTTGGTGGTCTCGCGCCAGGCGGCCTCGGCGTCATCCACCCAGAGAGCGATGTCGCGAACGCCGTCGCCGTGGAGGTTGATGTGCCTGGCAATGGAGTGATCCGGATCGAGCGGCGTGGTCAGGACGAAGCGGACTTTGTCCTGCACCAGGACGTAGGAGGCGCGATCTCGCGTTCCGGTTTCGGGGCCGCGATAGCCGGCCAGGCGGAAGCCGAAAGCCGTGCGGTAGTAGTGCGCCGCCTGGCGCGCGTTGCCAACGTAGAATTCGACGTAATCGGTGCCGTTGAGCGGAAGGAAATCCTTCTCAACCGGCGTGGGATGCTCCAAGAGTTGCGGCATGGCTTCTCCTCAATGCCTCGACACAAAGCTGGTTGTCTTCGTCCGTGCCGGTGGAAATGCGCAGGCAATTCGGCAACCCGAAAGGTTTCAGCGGACGTACTACCACGCCTTGCGCGAGCAGGTCCTCAAAAACAAGGGCGGCGTCTTCGGCGGAGGGCAGAACGGTCATCACGAAATTGGCCTGCGACGGCACCACGGTGAGGCCCAGACTTTCCAGGCCTTCGGTGAGGGTGCGCAGGCCGCGGGCGTTGAGCGCGAGGGAACGGTGCAGGAATTCCTTGTCGGCCAGGGCCGCGATGCCGGCGGCCTGCGCCAGGGTGGAGGGTTCGAACGGGAGCTTCACCTTGAGCAGGTTGCGGATCAGTTCTTCGTGCGCGAAGCCGTAGCCGATGCGCACTCCGGCCAGACCGTAGATCTTCGAAAACGTACGCAGGGTGATCACGTTGTCGTAACGGTAGTGCATGGAATCCGGGTAGCGCGGATTGTCTCTGGCGTACTCGAAGTAGGCTTCGTCCAGAATGATGAGGACGCGTTCGGGCACGTGCTTGTAAAACTCGCTGAACTGGTGCTTGGTGAAAATGGTTCCGGTGGGGTTATTGGGGTTGGCCAGGTAGATAATCTTGGTGTGGCTGTTGATCCCGGCGGCCAGCGCGGGCAGGTCGTAGTGCCAGTTATCATAAGGCACGGTGCGGTATTTGACGCCGCGCGAGCGGGCCAGCACCTGGAAGCCAAGAAAGGCGGCGTCAGTGGTCAGCACTTCGTCCTCATCGCAGAGAAACGCGCGGATGATGTTGGACATGATGCCTTCCGAACCGGTGCCGGCGATGACGTTTTCCACCTTGAGATCGAATTCGGAGGCCAGGACCTGGCGCAGGTCGAGACCTCCATTGGGATAGAGATTGAGGCCATCGAGGGCGCAAGTCATAGCCTGGATGGCTTTGGGCGAGGCCCCGAGTTGATTTTCGTTGGAGGCTAGTTTGGCGATGCGAGTGAGACCATATTGGCGGCGGACTGACTCAATGGTGCGACCGGCTTCGTAAGGCTGCAGTGATTCGATATATGGAGGAACCAGAGGCACCAACTCTATTTTACCGTGATTCCGCTATGCCGCTTGCCGAACCCTGCTACGACTTCATCCAGGCCAGGGTTTGCTGGATGCCATCGTCGTAGCTGGTCTTGTGCACCAGTCCCAGCTTGTTCATCAGCTTGCTGTCATCCAGGATGACCGGTGTCTCCTGCAAATACAGCATCTCGGGGAGCTCGCGGTAGAGAGGGTTGAACCAGCCCATGACTTTCAACAGGCCGGCGCCCACGGTGCGGTATTTGGGAGAGCGGCCAACGGCGCGGTAGACCCGCGTGATGAAATCCATGCTATTGATTTGGCCCGGACCACCGAAGTTCCAGGCTTCGCCGTAGCAATCGTCGCGCGAGGCCAGTTCGGCTACGACGGGGCCGGCGTCCGGAACGTAGAAGAATTCATGAAGGGCGTTTACCGGGCCGATCCAGTTTGCGGTTTTACCGGCGAGCGCGGCGCGAAAGATCGGATTGGCGAGGCCGATATCCGCGTTGGGTCCGTAGAAATCCGGCAGGCGGACGATCAGGCCTTGCAGCGTGCCCTTCTTGTGGGCCGCCAGCACCAGGTCTTCCTGCTCTTTGCGGTATTTGCCCTTGCGCGTTCCAGGCTCACGGGGGTGAGTTTCAGCGACACTTGAAGTTCGCGGGACACCGTAGGCATAGACGCTCGACATCAGCACCAGGCGCTGCACCTTCATGGCCGCGGCCGCTTCGAGTGTGGCGCGCATCAGCACCGGATGCAAATTGTGAGAAGGGTAGGGAAGCCCGACGGTGTAAATGATGGTGTCTATGCCGCGCGCCGCCGCTCCGGCTGCTCGCGTATCGCCAATGTCTGCGGGGAAGACCTCGGCGTGCTTAAATTTACCGAAGGCCTGTTCCAGCTTCTGCCGCGACCGGCCAACTACACGAAAGGGAATACCGCGCCGCTCCAACTCCGGTGCTACGGAGGTCCCAATGGCGCCGGCTGCGCCGAAGATGGCGACGTTTTGCATGCCTCCAGCGTAGCTCGAAATGCCGCGGGATCGGCTTTGGGTCTATTTAGGGTTCCAGGTCTGCTCAGGGCTCCGGGTTTACTTAGGGCTCCAGGTCAATCGCGTCGACCAGTTCCTTGGCGACCCTGTAGTTCACCTCGCGCTGAATCCCGAGTTGTATTGCCGCAACTCTTCTGCGCCAGACCATTTTGTCGAATTGGATTACGTAACCCATCATGAAGACAATTGCGAACAGGGCGTTATGGTTCGACATCCGATGTCTCCTCTGATTGGTATATTGAATCAACGCGGACAAGCTGACAAGTTCCAGGCGTACTTTTAGGTTATAGGACTCCGCTCCGTGATTCTTTCGGCCGCCCGGGAGCACGTGACAGTCTGTCATTCGGCAAGTGACAGATTGGCAGATGAACAGCGCGGTGTATGAGCGTAATGGAACCCCAGTTGTTCTGTATTTTCTTGAGATTGGGATGCATGGGACAGATGGCCGTGCAGGTGCAAAGTCCTGACCGCCATGCAAGTACTTTCTACCCGATTTGCCAAAAAGGTTTCCGGATTCGCTGTTCTATGGTTAGTACTTGTAGCGGCCGGAACCGCATTCGCTGACACCTCAAAGATTTCGCCGGACCTTCTTCCGCTGCTGGCGAAGTCTTCAAACAAGGTCGACGTGATCATACAGTACAGCGCACCGCAAACCTGCGGCGGCGGGCTTCTGGGGGGATTGCTTTGCCCCGTGGTCAATCTTCTGGGGGGCGTGGTCAAGACTGTCTTCAGCCTGCTGAATGCCGTGACGGCCACCGTTACCGGCGGCGATATCATCAACATCTCCAATCAGGCGAACGTCAGCTACATTTCGCTCGACCGGCCATTGCAGGCGACTTTGGATTACACGGCTGCGGCCGTAAACGCGCCGCTGGCATGGAGCACCGGACTGGATGGAACCGGAGTGGGAATCGCCATCATCGATAGCGGAATCTATTCTCACGCCGATCTTACGGGGGCGTCCGGCCAGTCTCGCGTGGTGTACCGGCAGAGTTTCATCGGCGGCGCGCAGTATGACGATTATGGGCACGGGACGCACGTCGCCGGAATCGCCGCCGGCAACGGAAAGACATCATTACAGGCGGGCTCGCTTCGGGCTCTCCGCGGCATTGCCCCCAACGCCAATCTTCTGGACCTGCGAGTGCTTGACGGGAACGGCGCCAGCAAGGACAGCGCGGTGCTGGCGGCGATTCAGCAAGCCGTTCAACTGAAGAGCAAGTACAACGTGCGCGTGATCAATCTATCATTGGGCCGCCCGATCTACGAGAGCTGCAACCGGGATCCGCTCTGCCAGGCAGTGGAAGCGGCTTGGAGAAGCGGCATTGTCGTGGTTACCGCGGCCGGCAATCTGGGCAGGAACGGCTACGGCACAATTCTTTCGCCTGGCAACAGCCCGCATGCCATCACGGTAGGCTGCATGAAGACTCTGGCAAGTTATCCCAGGAGCGACGATCAGATCGCCAGTTATAGCTCAAAGGGCCCGACTTATATCGATCTGACGGTAAAGCCGGATGTGGTGGCCCCCGGAAACCTGGTGGTTTCCCTGCTGGCTCCCGGATCCACGCTTCAGGCGGCGTATCCCGGCAACGTAGTTAGTTCGTCATACTATACGACTTCGAGGGCGGCTGCGGGCGCGGCATATCTCCGGTTGAGCGGCACAAGCATGGCGACGCCGGTGGTCTCCGGGACTATCGCCCTGATGCTGCAGAAGAATCCCAACCTCAGCCCCGATACCGTCAAGGCGCGGCTGATGACAACGGCGTCGAAGACGTTTCCCTTCTCGAGTACTGCGGTGGACGCAACCACAGGCAAGTCTTACACCAGCACTTACGACATCTTCACCAGAGGCGCCGGATACCTGGACGTCTACGCGGCGCTGGCCAGCACGGAAGTGGCGCTGAAGAGTGCCGCGTCGCCTTCAGCCGGATACAATTTCATTACCCAGCAGGCATACCTGATGATGACCAACTTGCTTTGGTCGAGCGCCTCGGGAAAGCAGCAACGGTTTTGGCGTCAACACTGTGTGGGGCGATTCCGTGTTCGTCAATGGCACCACCTCTATCTGGGGCAGCAACACTGTGTGGGGGGACAGCTCCGGCTGGGGAACCAACACCGTTTGGGGCGACAACACCGTTTGGGGCGACACCACCCGAGTGGGCGAAAAGTAATTGGTCTAAGGAATCGGTATGCCGGTTAAAGCGAAACTATATATCGCGTTGGTGACGGTATCAGGCTGTGCAGCGCTATGCCAGGGCCTGTTGGCGTGGCAGACAACCGACTGGGTTGGCTTCGTGCTTTACGTGTTGGTTTCGCTGCTGGCATCGGGATACAAGCTTCGCCTCCCGGGCATCACCGCCACCATATCCGCTTGTTTCTTCCTGGCGCTCATCGGCATCGTTTGCCTGAGTCTTCCCGAAGCAGTGGTTGGAGGCTGCGCGGCGGTCTTGTTTCAGTGCGCGTGGCATTCCAGCAGCAAGGTGCGACCGGTGAAGGCGGCATTCAGCGTAGCCAGCGCAGCGATTGCAATTAGCGCGTCAGCCAGCGTGTTTCACTCCCGCTGGCTGCACGATCTTGGTTTTGAGTTTGCCATCCAACTGGTGGTGCTGGGGTGCGTATACTTCATTTTCAGCACTCTCACCGTGGCCGGGGTGGTCGCATTGACGGAGAGGAAATCGCTCTGGACTGTCTGGTCGGGCAGTTACTTTTGGTCTTTCCCCCACTACCTGGTGGGCGCCGCGGCTGCGGGTCTGTTTGTGTTCACAAAGCAGCACCTGGGATGGCAGACCACCATGCTGATCGTTCCGGTGGCTTACGTGATCTATCGTTCCTATACTCTGCACGTCGGGAAAGCCGACGACGCCAGAAGGCACGCGGAAGAGACCGCGGCCATACACTTCCGAACCATCGAATCGCTGGCTTGCGCCATTGAGGCAAAAGATCAGACCACCCACGATCACCTTCAGCGCGTGCGCGTGTATGCGGTGGGCATCGCGGAGGAGCTGGGTCTGAGCGATGCCGAAATGGACGCGCTGCGCGCCGCGGCCATGCTTCACGACATCGGCAAGATCGCGGTTCCGGAGTTCATCATCACCAAGCCCGGGAAGCTGACGCCGGCAGAGTTTCAGAAAATGAAAGTTCACCCCGTGGTGGGGGCCGAGATTCTGGAGCGCGTTCGGTTTCCATTCCCGGTTGCGCCCATCGTAAGGGCGCATCACGAAAAGTGGGATGGTTCGGGCTATCCGTCGGGCTTGAAAGGCGAAGAGATTCCGATTGGTGCGCGCATTCTGGCGGCGGTGGATTGTCTGGATGCGCTGGCCAGCGACCGGCAGTATCGGCGTGCCATGCCTCTGCCTGAAGCCATGGCGATTGTGGAGCGGGAAGCGGGAAAGTCATTTGATCCGCGAATCGTGGCGATCCTGGCCAAGCGGTATGTGGAACTGGAACAGCAGGCCACCAGCACGCCGGTTGCACCATGGAAACTTTCCACGGACATCGTCATCGAACGCGGCGCGGAACCCGGCGCGGGGTTTGCGACAGCAGAGTGCAAGCCGCACGCGGATGTAGCAGTGGCTTCGCCAGGTAGCGAATCGGAGCGTGTGAGTTTGGGATGCCTGCTGGAAGCGGTGGCTACCGGCGGCAGGTTCTTCAGCCTGCAGGAAACTTTATCGATTTTCTCGACCCGGCTGGGCACCATGGTGCCCTTCGACTCGCTGGCGATCTTTCTTCGGCAAGGCGGCACACTGGTGCCGGTGCATGCCGCCGGCAGTTACGCGGCGGCGCTGGAGTCGATGAGGATTCCGGCCGGAGCCGGCATCTCGGGATGGGTCGCCGAGATCAATCGCGCAGTTGTCAATGGCAATGCCGACGTTGAGTTTTGCCAGGCCACAAGTCTGCCCGGCTGCGAAGGATTACGGTCTGCCCTGGCAATCCCGTTGTCAGGACCGCTGAGCGTGGTGGGCGTCCTGACGCTTTACCGGACCGCCGAGAATACGTTCAACTCCGAAGAACTGGCGATAGTGACCGGTTTCAGCCCGGCGCTGGCAGCCTATCTGGAGAAGGATTCCGGACCCGTGAAATTGACGGGATTCAACCTTGGAAGTTTGAGTGCGCTTCACACCGGAGGCGCGGTCACAATTCAATGATCGGGATTGCGGCCAAAATCCGGTGCTTATCGAGCAAAAGCAGGTCTATATGAGTTCGACGCAAAGAGCATATTCCGAGATGGTTCTGCCGGCACGTACGGACGTGGGCATGATCGTTCCTATTCGCACGGATGCCAAGAATGGCGCGCGGAAGGGCGAACGCCGGTTTGGAGTGAATCAGCCAGTCCTCATGCATTCGGCAGACAACGCCAAGCAGGTCTGGACAGCGCAGATCCGCGACATTTCGCGCCATGGCATGCAGCTTGTAGTGGACTGCGCCATCTCTCCGGGACTGCATGTACGGATCGATTGGAACGGCCGCGATATCGACGGCATCGTGAGGAATCACAAGGCCTACGACACGGAACATCGTGTGGGCGTGGAGGTGTCCGCAACCTGGGAATCTCTGGTCAGCGATGTGCTCGCCCGGCAAGCCGAGAAAATGCGCGCGTCGAATCTTGCGCTCAAAAGGCAGGCCGCGATTCTGCAGGATCAGGCGGACCTGGCAGCCTCGGTCTTGGCCAGGAACGAGAAACTCACGGCGGCGAACCAAGAACTCACGGCGGCGCTTAAGGCCGCGCAGGAAACCAGCGAAGTGAAAAGCAGATTTCTGGGAATGGTTTCGCATGAATTCCGCGCACCGCTGAACCAGATCGTAGGAATTGCGCAAGGGTTTCACGATAGCGCGGTGGAACTGGTTACCGCGGGCCAGCAGGACCGCCTCTCGGAACTCTTGAACTGCTCCGGTGAGTTACGCACGCTGATCAATCACATCCTGGACCTCAGCAAGATCGAGGTTGGCAATCCGATCGTTCGCTCCTGATTGGTTCACGACACAATTTCAGAGGCAGGAATTAAATCTCGCCTTGGCGCGAGCATCTGTATGCCGTAGCTCCTGTTAAACTGGATCAAAATGATCCAAACTCTTTTTGGCTCCGTGGAGCAGGAGCCATCACTCCTTGAAAAACTGAAGAGCGGCGTGCAGAAAACGCGCGCGGGGCTGGTTACGGCGCTCGAGGATGCGCTTCAGGGAAAGAAGGAGATCGATGCCGGCCTGCTGGACGAGCTGGAATCCACGCTCATCTCGGCGGACGTCGGGGTTCGCACGACCGAGGAGATTCTGGAAGCCATCCGCCAGCGCGTGGAGCGGCACCAGTTGGCGGATGCGGCGCAACTGAAGGGCCTGATTCGCGAACACCTGCTGGAGATTTTGCAGGCCAGTGAACGGGCGCCGGCGCGTGTGGCCGAGCCGCCGGCGGTGGTGCTGGTGGTGGGGGTCAACGGCTCGGGAAAGACCACCACCATCGGAAAACTGGCCAACCGTTTCCATCAGGAGCAGCGTACGGTGCTGTTGTGCGCGGCGGACACGTTTCGCGCGGCCGCGATTGAGCAGTTGGAGATTTGGGGAGAGCGCACCAAGACTCCGGTGGTCCGGCAGGGGCCGGGCAGCGACCCGAGCGCCGTGCTGTTCGACGCCGTGACTGCGGCCAAGGCGCGAAAAGTGGACTACGTAATCGTGGATACGGCGGGCCGCCTGCAGACCAAGGAAAACCTGATGCTGGAACTGCAGAAGATGAGCCGCACCGCGCGCAAAGTGATTCCCGATGCGCCTCACGAAGTTCTGTTGGTGCTGGACGCCACCACCGGGCAGAACGGCCTGGAGCAGGCGCGCAAATTCACCGAAACCTCCGGCGTGACCGGCATCGTGCTGACCAAGTTGGATGGCACCGCCAAGGGTGGGATTGTGGTGGCCATCGCGCGCGAATTGAATTTGCCGATCCGCTATATCGGGGTGGGCGAGAAGGTGGACGACCTGCTGCCTTTCGACGCTGAAAAGTTTATCCAGTCATTGTTTGAGTAGAGCCCGCACGATGGACCCGGCATTCATGCGAGAAGCGCTGGAACTGGCGCGGAAGGGAAGATCGCTGGCCAGCCCGAACCCCATGGTGGGCGCGGTGCTGGAGCGGGACGGCAACGTGGTGGGCCGCGGGTTTCACACATATGCCGGTTTGGATCATGCCGAGGTAATCGCGCTGGCCCAGGCCGGGCCGAAGGCGCGCGGCGCCACGCTATACGTGAACCTGGAACCGTGCTCGCACCAGGGCCGCACGCCCCCCTGCGTGAATGCGCTGATCGAAGCCGGCGTGGCGCGTGTGGTGGCTCCCATGGAAGACCCCAATCCGATGGTGGCGGGCGACGGTTTTCGCAAACTGCGCGCGGCGGGGGTGGAAGTGGTCATGCTTTCCGAATTCGCGGCTGAGGCGGAGAAACTCAACGAAGCCTTTGTGCACTACATGCGGACGGGCCGACCGCTGGTGACGCTGAAGACGGCGATGACGCTTGACGGCAAAATTTCCGCGCCCGACGACAACCGCGGCTGGATCACAAGCGAGCGCGCCCGCGCCCACGTTCAGGAATTGCGGCACGATCACGATGCGATTCTCACCGGCATCGGCACGCTGCTGGCGGATGACTGCCTGCTCAGCGACCGCAGTGGAATGGCGCGATCGCGGCCCCTGTTGCGCATCGTGATGGATTCGCAATTGCGGATACCTTTGGATTCGAAGATGGCGCGCTCCGCGGCCGGTGACGTTCTGGCGGTGGCCACTTCGGCGTCTTCGCCGGAACGCCGCAAGGCGCTCGAGGCCCGCGGCATCCAGGTGCTGATTTTCGATGGGCCGGGCGGGCGGGCCGACCTTCGCAGCCTGGTCAACTGGCTGGCAGAGCAGCGGTATCTCTCCCTGATGATTGAAGCCGGCAGCAAGCTGAATTGGACGGCGCTTGAAACCGGCATCGTGGATCGCATCTTTTTCTATTACGGCCCCAAGATCCTGGGCGGAATGGAGGCTCTGCCTCTGGCGGGCGGGATCGGCCGGCGGCGGCGGGCAGATGCCATCCGCGTGCACAACGTTACCATTCACCCGATTCCGCCGGACGAGTTCGCAGTTGAGGGATACGTGGATGTTCACCGGAATAATTGAGGAACTGGGCGCGGTGGAATCGCTGCAGACGCGGGCGGCAGGAGCCCGGCTGAGGGTGCAGTGCTCCACGGTTATGTCCGATCTGACGGAGGGCGCCAGCATCGCCGTGAATGGCGTCTGCCTGACGGCGGTGGATCCGCGGGCCGGCTCCTTTGCTGCCGACCTGGCGCCGGAGACGCTGCGGCGCAGTAACCTGGGCGACCTGCGCGCAGGGTCGCGTGTGAATCTGGAGCGGCCGCTTTCGCCCACCGGACGGTTGAGCGGCCACATCGTACAAGGGCACGTGGATGGCACCGGCGAGTTTCTGTCGCTGGAGGATTTGGGGGATGACAACTGGTGGCTGCGGATTCGTGTGCCGGCGGACCTCGATGCGTTTCTGGTGTACAAGGGCTCGATCGCGATCGACGGCATCAGCCTGACGATTGCGGCGCTCGAAGGCGATGTGTTGTCGGTGACGATTATTCCGCACACGTATCGCAACACCACATTGGGCGGGTATGGCGCGGGCGCACGGCTGAACCTGGAGTGCGACGTGCTGGCCAAGCACGTGGAAAAGTTACTGCGCAAACTGGATCTGAAAGATCGGCTGACGGTGGAGAAGCTCCGCGAGAACGGGTACTGACTGAGCCGCGTGACGAACGGCCTTTCAAGCGCGGGTGAAAATACGCTTCCAACCCGCCGGCTTCTTGATCACCACGCCCAGCAGCTTGCGGAACGGCTCCCCCTCGGCCTCTGAAAGCGGCTGCAATCCGCGCAGTTGTTCCACCACCTCCACCATGCGGCAGATGTGGTCCACGCAGTGCCAGCACTGGTTCACGTGGTGCTCCATTTCTTCCCGGCCGCGCCAGGTGGTGCGGCCGTCGATCAGGTCAAGAAACGCTTTGACGGGAAGGCAGTCTTTGCCCTTACCCGCCGCGGCCGCACGCCCCAGCGCAGGTCCGTTTTCCACCAGCACCGTGCGGCTCCAGTGGTCCACCTTTCCGCGAATCAACTCGGCCGCCTTATCGCGGATTTTCTCCACTGTTTTCGGTTCCATCTTCACCATGGGGCCGGTTTCCACGGGAGTGTATTTCATGGTTTCGAACCAGGCGGCCTGCTTCTCCACCACGGTCAGGGGCTCAAGCGCCGCCGCCACCGTTTCAAGGTCGATGTCGATCTCGGGAACCGGCGCCGCGAGTTCGGCCAGCACCTTCTGGCGCAACTCGGCCGCGAACCAGCGCTCGGGAGCCGGCTCCAACAGTTGAAACATGCTGGACTCGGGCTTCCGCAGAGCCAGCAGGACGCGGTTCAGCAGTTCGCCGTCGCGGGCATGCTCCGGGCTGTAGTGGGCAAGCAATTTGCGGACCAGCGGAACGTAATCGGAAATGAAGTAGGCCCATCCCTCCGGCAGGTCGGCGCGGCAATCCCGCACCATTTCGTAACACGTGTAGATCATCTGTATTGATGGTAGGCCTTGGCGGTGGCTTGCGGTAATTTGCTAAACGGGAGTAAGCTCCTAAGTAGAGGCAGATGTCATGAAAATTTTCCTACAAGTGGCTTTATGCTGCTGCCTGGCGGCCGGTGGGGCCGTGGCACAGCGCGGCGGCGGCGGTAGTCGGGGCGGCGGTGGCGGCGCCAGAATCGGCGGCGGCGGGGTACGGGCCGGTGGCAGTTTCGCCGGCGGCGGATTCAGGGGAGGCGGTTCGGCTTTCCGCGGCGGCTACGGTGGATTTCGCGGCGGCTACGGTGGATTTCGTGGCGGCTACGGTGGATTTCGCGGCGGTTTCGGGGGAATTCGCCTGGGCTTCGGTGGCGGCTTTTGGCCCTACTACGGTTTAGGCTACTCCTCGTATTGGCCCGGATACTACGGTTACGGTTACGGCTACGACGCCTATCCGAGCTACTCCTATCCCAGTTACTCCGATCCCAGTTACTCCTCCTATCCGGCTTATCAGCCGTCCTCCAACGTGACGGTGGTCTATCCGCCGCCGGCACAAACGGCGCCCAACTACGTGGAACGGGCCAACCCCAACCTGCGACAATATGACGAATACGGCCAGGAGGTCAGGCAGCCTTCCAGCGGAAACGCCAACGCCAGCGGCTCTCCGCTTTATCTGATTGCCTTCCGCGATCACAGCATCCGCGCCGCCGCCGCTTATTGGGTTGACGGCAGGACGCTGCACTATGTGACGACACAGCACGAAGAGAAGCAAGTGCCGCTCGATACGATCGACCGCGATTTCAGCGTGCAATTGAACCGCGAGCGCCACGTACCGTTTTCGCTGCCGTCACAACAGTAGCGCGGGCCGCGGTAAGCACCGCTCGCTTACGCTCGCGGCTCTGATCGGGCCGCGAGCGTTGACGAGAGGGATGTCAACCGGCAGCCATCGTCGCTTCGTGACGGCGCAGTAACTCCTCTTCAGAGATATCCTCTATGTGGGTGCCTATCCACCACTGGTTGCCGCAGGAGTCCTGGACGCCCCCGCTGCGGTCCCCGTAAAACTGGTCCTTCGGTTCACTTACGGAGGTGGCGCCCGCATCGAGCGCTCGCTGGTAAGTCGCATCCACATCCTCCACATACAGGTAGAGCATGGCCGGCATTGGCTTCCATGGTTCCCTGGAGTCACTCAACATCAGCATGGAGTCGCCAATTTTTATCTCGGTGTGCCCGATCCTGCCATCCGGCCCTGCCATGCGGAGCAGCTCCTTGGCACCGAAAGCCTGCTTCACGAATTCGATCAATTTGGCCGCACCGTCAACCACAAGGTAAGGCGTGACGGTGTGATAACCCGCTGGAATTGGTTTGACATTGTTCTTCATGGCTTCCATTCTGCCCGAAACCACGCCCGCAGGGATTGTAAGAATTTGACCTAGCTGTTAATAGGCACGTGGTTGGTGTGGCTGGTTCGCAACTCGGCGTATGCGGAGGGGCTCAGGCCGGAGAATGCGCGGAAATCGTGGATGAAGTGAGCCTGGTCGAAATAGCCGCAGGCCAGGGCCAGTTCGCTCCAGTCCACCCGCTGCCCGCCGTGCTGTGCCCGGGGAACCTGCTGCACTACTCTTTGAAAGCGGCGTACGCGGCAGAACAGCTTCGGCGTCAGCCCTACCTGCTGCCGGAACAGTTCGATAAAGCGGCGCGAGCTCAGACCGATCTGCTCCGTTACATCCGCGATAGACCGCGTGTGCGGACCGCCGTGGAACTGGCCGAGCGCGAACTCAACCGCCTTATGCCGAAATAGAGGCCGCGAAATTCGCGCTATCAGCGACGCCTCAAGAATGCCAAACTGCTGGTCCACGGTCTGAGCCTCAAGCAGACGGTCGCGCAGTTCGCCGGCCCATCGTCCCCAGACGTCCTCGAGTGAAACGTGCAGCCCGTGCAGTTCATCGGCCGGCAGGCGCAGAAACGGAAAGGCACCGCCGGGCTTGAAGTGCACTCCTATCACGCGCTGCTGCTCGGCGGTGTCGATGACGAAAAACTCCGAATGCGGCCCGATTATCACAGCCCCGCGTAGTTTCTCGAATTTCGAATGATCCAGCCGGTCGTAAACCCGCACCTGGTCTTCGCTCAGGTTGATCACCAGTTCCATCGAACCATCCGGCAGCAGGCGTTCCCTGGCATGCGGCCCGGCAGGACCGTCCGAATACCAGAGCACCTCTACCAAGTGCGACAGCGGCGGCGCGGGAGCTTGAGTGCGAAACTCCATCTGCTTCCCATCAGATCAGAACGGCCCCGGAATCTCAAGCGGCCACGGGGCATACTATAAAGGATAATGCGAAGCGCGATCCTACTACCAGTTTTACTCTTCACGGGCTCGTTGGGGGCCCAGACTTACGACACCGTAATAGCCAACGGGCGGGTGATGGACCCGGCGACCAACCTGGATGCGGTGCGCCATATCGGCATTCGCGCCGGTAAAATCGCCGCGATTTCCCAGACGCCTCTACAAGGGCGCGCCACCGTGGATGCCAAGGGCCTGGTGGTGTCGCCCGGCTTCATCGACCTTCATTCGCACGGCCAGACGCCCGAGAATTATCGATTCAAGGCGCGCGACGGCGTGACGACGGCGCTTGAAATGGAACGCGGCGCAGCTCCCTTTGCGGAATGGTATCGCGAGCGCGAAGGCAAGGCCCTGGTCAACTTCGGCGCAACCGCGGGCGACATTCCGGCCCACATGGTGGTGATGCACGATAGCGGCACACTGCTGCCGCGCGATGCCGCCGTCAACCGCGCCACCACACCGGAGGAGCACCGCCAGGTCCTGGCCCTGTTGCGGCGCGGACTAGACGAAGGCGCGCCCGGCATCGGCATGGGGATTGCCTATTTCCCGCTTGAGACCCGCGCTGAAGTGCTCGACGTGTTCCGGCTGGCGGCTGAGCGCAAGACCACCATTTACGTTCACATGCGCAACGGCGGTCCGGTAGACCCAGGAGCGGTCGATGGGCTACAGGAGTTAATTGCCGATGCCGCGGCCACCGGCGCATCCGTGCATGTGGTCCACATTACCAGCAGCGGGATCCGCGAAACCGCGCTCCTGCTGAGCATGATTGAAGGCGCCCGCAAGCGCGGCCTGGATATCACCACCGAGCTTTACCCTTACACCGCCGGCATGACCGACCTGGCGTCCGCCATCTTCTCGGAAGGCTGGCAGATGCGGCAAGGTGGAACCGGGTTCGGCGACCTGCAGTGGGCCGCTACCGGCGAGCGCCTGACGGCTGAATCCTTCGCGCGATACCGCAAGCAGGGCGGCATGGTGGCGGTGCATTCCATCCCCGAAGAGATGGTGGTGGTGGCGCTTTCCAATCCCCTGGTGATGGTGGCCAGCGACGGCATCATGGAGGAGGGCAAAGGCCATCCGCGCGCCGCCGGCACTTATGCCCGCGTGCTGGGCCGCTACGTTCGCGAACAGCACGTCGCTTAGCCTGATGGACGCGCTGCGCAAAATGACCGTTATGCCGGCCGACTGCCTGGGGATCAAAACCAAGGGCCGCATCGCCATCGGCGCCGATGCCGACATCACGGCTTTCGATCCGGCCCGGGTGATCGACCGCGCCACTTTCGAAAAACCCGCGCAATATTCCGAAGGCATTCAGTACGTGCTGGTAAACGGAACGCTGGTGGTGGACCGCGGGGAACTGGTGCCGTCGGTTGCGCCCGGCCGCGGCGTTCGCGGCGGCAAATAACCCCAGGCCGCATGACCACGCTGCTGGCCCTGCTCCGCCAGAATCGCAACTACCGCTACACCTGGATGGCCCAGGTGGTGAGCGAAGTGGGTGATTATTTCAACAACATCGCCGTGTTTGCGCTGGTGATGGAAAAGTCCAGTTCGGGCCTCATCGTTTCCGGCGTCATGCTTTCCCGCGCCATCCCGGCCGTGCTTGCCGGACCTGTGGCCGGCGTGCTTCTGGACCGCCTGGATCGCAAGCGCATCATGATCGCAAGCGATGTCATCCGCGCGGCCGTGGCCCTCGCCTTCATCCTCACCATTCATCAGCCCCGGCCCTGGCTGCTGTATGCGCTTAGCGCCGCATTGATGTTCGCCTCGCCGTTTTTCAGTGCCGGCCGCGCCGCCATTCTGCCCACCATCGCGACGGACGACGAACTGCATACCGCTAACTCGCTCACCCAAACCACGCAATCCGCCACCATTACGGCAGGTACGCTGCTGGCCGGATTCAGCGCCGCCAGCTTGGGGTACCACTGGGCCTTCATCATCAATTCGCTGTCGTTTGCTTTTTCCGCCTGGGCCATCTGGCAGATCGCGGTGCCGGAGGGTTTTCGCGCCAAGGTGATTGCGGGCAATCACCATCAACATCCCTTTCACGATTTCCGCGAAGGCCTGGCCTACATGCGCTCGGTTCCGCTCATGATGGGGATCGCCATGATCTCCGTCGGCTGGGCCATGGGAGGCGGCGCCGCTCAGATTCTCTTTGCGCTATTTGGCGAACAGGTCTTCCATCGCGGCGCTGCCGGCATTGGCGCCATCTGGGGATCGGCGGGCGTTGGGCTGATGATGGGCGGCGCCATCGGACACCTCACCGGGCGCGGCGCCAGCTTCGCCGGTTACAAGCGCACGGTCACCATTTCCTACCTGGTGCACGGCGCCACCTATATGCTCTTCAGCCAGGTGGAATCGTATACCGCGGCGCTGGTCTGCATGATGTTTTCACGAATCGGCATGGCCGTGACCAGCGTGCTCAACAATGCGCAGCTTCTGCGCCACACTCCCGACCGGTTCCGTGGCCGCGTCTTTTCGACAATGGAATCGCTGCGCTGGTCGGTGATGATTGTATCGATGGCCGCTGCCGGTATCGCTTCCCAATACGCCAGCCCCAGAACCATCGGCCTGGTCGCGGGCGCATTTGGATCCCTCACCGCGGTGGCCTGGGCATGGCTGGACTGGAGTGGGCGGCTGCCGGAACCATAGGGCGGCCTCCACGCGGGCCGAAGCCCGAGCCCCTCAGAGCTTGTTCAGAATGGCCATTCCGTCCGGCGTCCCCAGACCCGTGCAGGCATCCCATCCGGCGCCCGCGTTGTAGCCCTGAATCGTATTCTTGATGGCGTTGGTTCCGCTGGTGACATCGTGGACCACACCGGCAGCAGCGTTGGCATAGAGGAACGGATTCAGGAAGCCGACGTTCTTTTTCTTGGCTTGATTCAGAAGCGCAACCAGGGCCGCCATCAGGGGAGCGACAGCGCTGGTGCCGCCGGAAGCCCCTTCGAACGTGTCGACGCGAGTGAAATAATTGGTCGCACTCATGGCGATATCGGGCACGCCGCGGCCGGGCTTCCCCGTCACCAGGGAATTCGGGAGATTAGCGGCCGCCTGATAGGAGGGCACCGCAAACATTTCGCTGATACCGCCTCCGCTTGCCCAGCCTCCGCCGCCTTGGGTGTTGGCATCGAATGGCGTCCCATCGTTCCACACGACATCCTTTCCCGAATCGATCTGGGTGCCGCCGCAACCCAGTACCAGATCGTCGACCGAAGGATGATCCACGTGAATCTTCTTGTCCCAATGCTGGGCATCCAGGTCCGCTGTGCCGTGGTCGCCGGAGGCCACGCAAATTGTGACGCCCATGGCGGCCGCCGCCACAAACACCTGATGAAATTCGTTCACTCCCTGCTGGTCGGTTGCATCCTCAGGGCCGCCCCAACTGATGGAGATCACGCCCGGGTTGCGCTGCGCATCGTGGACGGCGGCGCTAATGGCGTCGATGAAGCCTTGATCCCCGTTGTTGGGGGCAAAGTAGACCGCATATTTTGCCTTCGGCGCCACGGCGCCGGCAACCTCGATGTCGAGCATGACTTCGCCATCGTCTGAATCCGACGTAGTCGGGTTGTTCTTGGCATGATCAATCAAGATGGCGCTAACCACGGGCATGGTGACACCAATCTCCTGGAAGTAGACCCGGAGGTCGCTGGTGCGGAACCCTCCGCCCAGTTCGATGATCGCGACGGTCTGCCCGGAGCCATCGAGAGTGACTCCCTGAAATTGCGTGGGAAAGTTGTAACGCCTGGCAAATTCAGTCGCCGCCACGCCGTTTTCACCGCCCGGCCCGGCGGCGACGAGTTTGATAGCGCGATGCGCCAGCCTGTGCTTGGGGCGAGTGTCGAAGCCAAAAACGCCGGTCACAATCTTATCCAGAGTTTGGGGAATTTGAATTTCTCCCTGGCGGCCGCGATAGGTGCCGCTCGAATGGTGGTACATCTGTACGTCGGCGGGAAATGCGTCCAGGAGATCGCCCAGCTTTCCCTTGAGCACGATGGAGCGTTCGGCTCCGCTGCGATGGACCACAACCAGGTTGTGGCGCTGTGCCAGTTCCTCCACACGGTCCAGGTCTGCCGGGTCGGCGCCATGCTGCTGGGCCAGTTCCTCGCGAGTCAGATAGGTTCTCTGGTCGAGAGGTAATTGACTTTGCTCGTAGACTCTCTGTTCGAGCTTTTTCTGGTCGCCGGCGGAGCGCACCCGAATCGAGAGGCTGGCGATTTCGGAGCGGTTAACCGGACCCGCCGGGCGGGAATTTGCCAACAGCGTGCGCTTGCTGGATGGAAGGGGAACGTAGGTTGCCATGGACTTCTCCTTGTGAGCTAGAGCATTATACCGCTCCAGTGACGACGGAAGATCAGCTTTTCAAGCCGAGTTTCAAGCCGGTTTCAAGCCGCTTGACTCCGCTGCCAAGAACGCATACGATCATGCCAAACCTTAACCATATGTCAGACACCGATCGAAGAGATTTCGCCAAGCTAGCCCTCGGGGGCACCATGGCCGGAGCAGTGAGCACCGCGGCCTTTCTGGCTTCGGCCGGCAGGAGTGCTGCCGCCGTACACACCATTCAACCCGGAATCAAACTCTGCGCGCAGTCTTCCGCCAAACCATCCGACCAGGACCTGCTTTATCTCCAGCAGATCGGCGCCGAGTATGTGAGTGTCGGTTCCACGCCGGACTTGCGCACCGCCGAAGGCTTCATGCAAATCAAGAAGCGCTACGCGGACGCGGGCATCACGGTTTGGAATATCGGCAATACCAGCGTGCACAACATGCCCGAGGTGACGCTGAACCTGCCGGGCCGCGACAAGAAGATCGAGGAGTACAAGCAGTATCTTCGCAACCTGGGCCAGGCCGGCATTTACTACACCACCTACGCCCACATGGGTAACGGCATCTGGAGCAGCGGACGCGCCATCATTCGCGGAGCATCGGGCCGTGAATTCGATCTCGCCAGCCCCAACAAGCAGGGGGTCTGGGATGGTGTGACATTTAAGGAGCCGCTTTCGCACGGCCGCGAATTTACCAAAGAAGAAATCTGGGAGAACTATACTCACTTCGTCCGGCAGGTGGCTCCGGTGGCCGAGGAGGCCGGCGTGCGCATCGGCATCCATCCGGACGATCCGCCGGTCCCCGTGCTGGCCGGTGTGCCGCGCTGCGTTTTCGGCAACTTCGACGGCTACCGCCGCGCCATGGAGATTGCCAATAGTCCGAACGTGGGCATCTGCCTGTGCTGCGGCACGTGGTTGGAGGGCGGCCGTCAACTCACCGGCAAAGATCCCGAAGAGATGATCCGGTATTTCGGCGCTCAAAAGGTCTGGAAAATTCATTTCCGCAACGTCAGCGCTCCGCTGCCGCATTTCGTTGAAACCTTCATGGATAACGGGTATTACGACATGTACAAAATCATGAAGGCCCTGCGCGACGTCAACTACGACGGCATCGTGATCCTGGATCACACTCCAACTCTTGTGGGCGGCGCCAACGCACAGACGGCCTATGGTTTCGCCTACATGAAGGCGCTGTTGAATCGGGCCAACGCCGAAGCTAAAGCCTAATAAGGTGCTGCCGATTTCGCTGAGTTAATATAAAACTAGTCATGTGCAGAAGCATCAAAGTGCTGCGGAAGCCAGACCAAGCTGCGACGCCCGAGGAATTAGGCTCGGCGGCGTTGCAATTCGTGCGGAAGATCAGCGGGTACCACAAGCCTTCCACGCGCAATCAGGAAGCTTTTGAGCGCGCAGTGGCCGAGGTTGCAGAGGCCAGCCGGCGGCTGCTGGAAGCCCTCGAATCGAAGGCCCACTCCGCGGTCAAGTGACAGGCCGGCAGGCCTTTCCGACTCTACTTTTTACCGTTTGCCGTGCCAGAATTCCTGGTCGGATTCGGCGAAGGCGTCCGAGACATAGCTGATACCGGGGTTGATGCGAAAAAGCAGGTGCTCGCGCGAGATTTCGGTGCCGGCGGCAATTTTCGGGGCGTCCTTGGCTCTTGCCGCGGCAAGGTGTTCCGCATAGACGGGAAGCTGTGCTACGCCGTCATCCAGCGTGCGCAGAGAAGTGAGCGGCGCAACGAAGAGATAGGTTCCATCGGGGGCGCCCGAGACCACCCGGTAGGCCATTTCGGGTCGATCCAGATTAACGCTGTCGGACGTCAACCTTCGCAATTTCACCAGGTCGCCAAAGTCGGCTTCCCCGCCGGGCCGGATGCGGTACACCGAAATCTGGAAGTAGCGCGCTTTCGGGAACAGGCGGATGGCCTGGTCGGGGCGGTAGCTCCAGGCGGGGCGATGGATGGCGATCATGGTACGGGCGGGCGCCAGGACGTCGTCGTGCATCGGGTCGGAGGGTTCGGCGGCGGTGCGCACCGGCCCGAGAGCCGTCATGGAGCGGTCCAGGTCCTCAATACTGGCGAAGGATTGGTGCGATTCCAAGAGCCAGGTTTCCGGTAGACCGGTCATCGCGTTCATGCCCAGCACGTCCACAGCGGCGCGGGCCGCGGCATAAGGGCGGAGGTTGGCTGCATCGGTTCCCGGTTTTCGGACCAACTGAATGATGGGCGGCGGCTCGGTAGGCGCTTGCGCCCAGGCTCCAGTTGAAACGAAAATCGCGAGCAGTAATGTTCTCATAGTCCTCCTATAAATTCAGACGCAGGAAGCGCCGCAAGCGTGGATGAACAGACACGGTAAAATCGGGGACATGCGAATCTATTGTCTCCTTTTGGCAGCGCTCTGGTGGCCTTTGCACGCGCAAAATGCGGTGGGCCTGCGCGTGGATGCCACCGATGCGCCGCGGCGGCTGTTTCACGTGCGCATGAATATGCCTGCCAAGGAGGGACCGTTGACGCTGCTGTATCCGGAGTGGATTCCGGGGGAGCACGGGCCCACCGGACCCATCGCGAACCTGGTGGGGTTGAAAATCCAGGGCGGCGGTAAGACCATTGCGTGGAAGCGCGACAGCGTCAACATGTTTGCTTTCCACCTGGAAGTTCCGGCCGGTGTCTCGTCGCTTGAGGTGGCGTTCGATTTCATTTCCGCCCCGGAATCGGACGGCTTCTCGTCGGGGAGTTCCACCACCAGCGAACTGGCGGTGCTGAACTGGAACCAACTGCTGCTCTATCCGCAGGGAACGCAGCCCGATGACTTTCAATACCAGGCTACGCTGCGCGTGCCCAACGGGTGGCGGTTTGGAACTGCGCTGCCGATTCGAAAGGAGTCGGGCAATGAGATTGAATTTCAGCCGGCGCCTCTCACCACGCTGATCGATTCGCCGGTGTCGGCCGGGGCGCACTATCGCACCATCGATCTGGGGACGGACGGCGGCGCGCCGCACTACCTGCACATCGCAGCCGACAGCGACCGCGCCCTTGAAGTGAGCCCGGCGGTGGTCGATCAATACAAGAACCTGGTGAAGGAAACGGGAGCGCTGTTCGGGTCGCGCCATTACCGCGGGTATCACTTCTTGTACACGCTCAGCGATCATGTGGCGCACTTCGGGCTGGAGCATCATGAGTCGAGCGATGACCGGTACGGCGAGCGGGCGCTGATCGATCCGGACCCGCAGAAGGCCGGTGGATTCCTGCTGCCGCACGAATTTGTGCATTCCTGGAACGGAAAGTACCGGCGCCCCGGAGGGCTGACTTCGAACGGGCACGACGGCGGATATGACACGCCCATGAAGGGCGATCTGCTCTGGGTGTATGAAGGGCTCACCGAGTATCTGGGCGAGATTCTGACGGCGCGCTGCGGGTTGTGGAGCGTGGAGGATTATCGGGAATCGCTGGCGGGAACGGCGGCGGACATGGATACGAAATTCGGCCGGACCTGGCGGCCTTTGGAAGACACGGCAGTGGCGGCGCAGGTGCTGTACGAAACCGGAAATGACTATACCAACTACCGCCGCGGCGTGGACTACTATCCCGAGGGAACGCTGATCTGGCTGGAGGTGGATGTCCTGATCCGGCAGCTTAGCCAGGGGGCCAAATCCCTGGACGATTTCTGCCGCGCGTTTCACGGCGGGCCGGGTGGAGCGCCGGCGCTGAAGGCTTACAACTTTGAGGACGTGGTGGCGGGGCTGAATACAGTGCAGGCCTACGATTGGGCGGGGTTTCTGAATCAGCGGCTGCATTCAACCGACGCGCACGCGCCGTTGGGCGGTATTGAGCATTCGGGGTGGAAGCTGGTCTACGACGGTGTGCGGTCGGAGTTCTGGAAGGCGGTGGAAGGCGATCGCAAGGAAGTGGATCTGACTTACTCGATCGGGCTGCGCGTTAAGGAAGACGGCGACATTGCGGATGTGAGGTATCAGGGACCGGCGCAGAAGGCGGGAGTGGCTCCGGCGGTAAAGCTGATTGCCGTGAACGGGCGGCAGTTCAACCCGACCGTGTTGCGCGAGGCTGTGGCAAAGACTGCCTCGGATGGGAAGCCGGTGGAACTGCTGGTGAAGAACGGCGAGTACTACGAAACGCACCGGGTGGAGTACCGTGGCGGCGAGAAATATCCGCACCTGGTGCGCGACGCCGCGGCCAAAGATCTGCTGACCGGAATCATTTCCCCGAAGGCACGGTAACGCCGGCGGTCGTGCCGCCAGTGCATTGCCGCTGCGTTACCGCTTGACACCGATCAAAATATTCGCTACAGTTTGTAGCGCTACAATGTTTAGCGCACAAGCACTGCTTTCATTTCTGGCAAGCACAGCGGTGAGATCCGCGGGAATGGCTGCCATCGCGCTGGCCGTGGTGTTGGGCGTGCACTTGAAATCAGCTGCGTCGAGGCATGCAGTCTGCGCAGCCGTGACTGCCGGGATGCTGCTTCTGGCCGCCTTCGCAGCCGTGGGTGAGACCGCGATGCCGCTGCCAACGCTCGCGCTGCGAGTGCTTCGGGCGGCGCCTGTAGCGGCTGCGCTTCCGTTGGCGGATTTCCGGACGCCCGCGCTATCCGCCGCACAGGCGACACCAAGCATGCCGCCAAATGGCGTGGTGGCCTGGCAACCGGTGGCGGCGGTCATCTACCTGGCAGGCGTATTCCTGTTGCTGGTGCGGCTGACTTATGGGTATCTGCTCACCAGAAGATTAGTGCGGGCCAGCCGGCCGATTCCCGGGTTTGCCCTGCGCGACGCCAGGGGACCAGCGGTCTGCGAATCGAGTTGGATTTCGGTACCGATGACCGTGGGCTGGATGCGCGCCAGAATTCTGCTGCCTGCCGGTTGGGAAGCTTGGGAGCCGGCGAAGCTGGAGGCGGTACTGGCGCATGAGCGGGCGCACGTGAGGCGGGCGGACTGGGCCATCGCGGTAATGGCTGCCGTGAATCGCTGCCTCTTCTGGTTTCATCCGCTGGCCTGGTGGCTGGAAGGCCGGCTGGCGGCGCTGGCGGAGCAGGCTTGCGATGACGCGGCGCTGCTGGGATTGAGTTCGCGTAGCGCCTATGCTCAGGCGCTGTTGGATATGGCCGCTGCCGTGAAGCGGGGCGGCGGCCGGATGGCGTGGGATGCCGTGGCGATGGCGAAGGCAACGGAGGTCAAGATGAGGATCGAACGAATTCTGGATGAGACAAGGCAGATTCCGCGGGGCGTAACGCCGCGGCGGTGGGTGGCGCTGGTGGCTTGCGGTTTGCCCGTGGTTTATGTGGCGGCGGTGCTGCAACTGGCGCCGGTTCAGGCGCAGGAGCAGGCCAGGCCCCGGCCCGCGCTGCCGGCAGGCACTGGGATGCTGGCGGAGCAGAATGTGGCGGCTCCGCGCACGCAGGCGAGCCAGACGCGCGAGGTTGTTGCCGGCGAACTGAAGGCGGCGCGGGAGAAGGTGGAGCAGTTGGAAACCGCCATCGTACAGTTCAAGAGTGAGAATATGGACGGGCTGCCGGAGCAATTATCAGGCCAACCTGACGCACCTTGGGGCGCTTCATCTGCAGCTCTCGAATGCACAGGAATCGCTCAGCCGCAACCAGCAGCACAAACGGATGCTGGAAACCCAACTGCAGAATTGCAAGGCTCAGATGAATTACTACCGCTTGCTCAATGTCAGAAGGGACGCGGACCGGGGTGCGGAGGCCATCCGGTTGCAGTCACGCCTCAATGCTGCCAGGGAGAAGATGACTCCCGACCATCCCGAGGTCCGGGCCCTGGAGGCAGAGTTGCTCGCGCAGCAGAACCAGCTTGCCGACCTCGAGAGGCAAGGCTTGCGCGCGGATCCCCAAGATCAGAAGATGATGCTGGATCTCGAAGGCTCGATGAACCTCTTGAATACCGACATGCAGAATAACGATCTGCAGATGGAGGAAACGCAAAAGCAACTGGCGGAGTTAAACCGGCAGATCCTCACCTACCAGTCACGCATCCAAGCCACGCCGCATTTGGAGCAGCAGTACGCCGCACTGATGCGCGACGACGGGCTGGCCAAACAGAATTACCAGGAAATTGTGGAGAGGCTGGAAGCGCAAAGCACCGGCGCACGCAGCGTCGTACGCAGCGCCGGCCCCACGCTGATTTCCAGGCGGGAGCCGGAATATACGGACGCGGCTCGAAAGGCCCGGATTCAGGGAACCGTGGAACTCTCGGTGACCATCGGGACCGATGGCGTGCCGCGCGACATGCGGGTAATCCGCGGGCTCAATGCCGGCCTGGACCAGAAGGCGATGGATTGCGTAACCGGATGGCGCTTCCGCCCGGCATCACGGGACGGCCAGGCGATTACGGCGTTCGCCACGGTGGAAGTGAAGTTCAGTTTGCCCGTGAAATAATTTTAATCCTCAGTTAACGGCGGCTTCATGTCTCGCTGAGACCATGTGCGCAGATGTCTGCAAAGTTTCACATGAAGGAGATCCGATCCGATGAAGAAACTGATGGTGGCGGCCCTCGGCCTTTGGTTTGTGCTCGGCACGGCGACGGCGTTTGGGCAGGTTGCGCAACCCGACAAAACCGGCAAAAAGAAGTCAGGTAAAAGGGGCGGCAGCAAAGCTCCCAAGAAGGACAGCGGTAAAAGCGCTCTGTAAATCTTCGTGAGCTTGCTCCGTAATTCACGGGCGCCGCTGCGGGTATGCTTAACCCGCCTGGAATGCCGCCTTGAGCTTTTCCCAGGTAACTTTCAAATCCTCCGGCATGACGCGTGTCTCACTGACGCATGTCAGAAAGCTGGTGTCGCCTGACCAGCGCGGCAGCACGTGCATGTGTATGTGGCCGGCCACGCCTGCCCCGGCCGCAGATCCAATGTTGATGCCCACGTTCAGGCCGTCGGGGTGGTAGATGGCACGCAAGTGCTTCTCGGTGCGGCGGGCCAGAAGCATCAGTTCCGCCAGTGGTCCATCGTCCATGACCTCCAGCGTCGCCACGTGATCGTAGGGAATCACCATCACGTGGCCGCTCGCGTAGGGAAAACGATTGAGGATGACGAAATTGCTTACCCCGCGGTGGACGATCAATGACTCGCGGTCATCATGCGCCTTGGCCGCCGCGCAGAAAACACATTCACCCGGCGCGCCGGCCGCTGTCACGTACTGATAGCGCCATGGGGACCAGAGGTAATCCATGCCGTTTTGACGACACGCCCGCTGGCGGTTTAGGGAATTTGTCCGGACGCGGGAGGCGTCGGCGGAGGTGTGGGCGGCAGCGGCGTGGGGGAACTGTTCACGACATCTTTCAGTTCCTTGCTGGGCTTGAAATAAGGAATCTTCTTGGCGGGAACATCCACCCGTGCGCCGGTCTTCGGGTTACGGCCAATCCGCGGCTGGCGCTGGCGCGTGCGAAAACTGCCGAATCCGCGAATCTCGATTTTGTCGCCGGAGCGCAACGACTTTACTACGCTGTCGAAAATGGCCTCCACGATGACCTCGGACTCCTTTCTGGTCATCTCCACCACTCGGGAGACTTCTTCAATCAGATCAGCCTTCGTCATCGCATGCTCCTAAGTTGTCAATCGGTTACGAATCCGCAGTATCGCGTGAATTCAAGAGATTTGCAAGCTGCTATTCGGGGTTGCGGTCCTTCAAACTCATGACTTCCTCGATGGTGGTGGTTGCCGCCGCCGCCTGGCGCTGGTAATCCTCCAGCCGGTTCTTTTCTTCGTCGTCGGTCACAGCCCGCAAACTGAGCCCGATTTTCTTTTCGGCCTCGCTCATCTTGATAATCTTGAAGTCCAACTCATCGCCGATTCTCAAGGGCGGCTCTTCGGCTCCGCGGCGGCCCGAATAGCCGGGCACCTCGGAGAAATGGCACAAACCTTCCACGCCTTCGGCGAGCTCGACAAAAGCGCCGCCGAAACTGGCTAACCGGCATACGCGGCCGTGCACCGTGTCGCCAACCTGGTGATTTTGGAAGTAACTCTCCCAGGCATCCGGTTGCAACTGCTTGATACCGAGCGACAGGCGGTGCGAAGACGAATCGATATTGAGAATCACCGCCTGCACAATTTGGCCCTTCTTCAGGGCCTCCGACGGATGCTTGATGCGCTTGGTCCAGGAGAGATCGGACACGTGCACCAGGCCGTCGATGCCTTCCTCGATTTCAATGAACGCGCCGAAGTCGGTCATGTTGCGCACCCGGCCCTCCACTACCGAGCCCACGCTGTAACGCGTATCGATGGTGGTCCAGGGATTGGGCTCAAGCTGTTTGAGGCCCAGCGAAATGCGCCGCTCCTTGGGGTGCACTTCCAGAATCACGGCTTCCACCTGATCGCCGGGCTTAACCACTTTGGAGGGGTGCTTCATGCGGCGCGACCAGGTCATCTCGCTGATGTGAATGAGGCCTTCCACACCGGGTTCGAGTTCGACGAATGCGCCGTAGTCGGTCACGTTGACCACGCGGCCGATCACGCGGCCCTCTACCGGGTATCTTTCGATCACGGTTTCCCACGGGTCGGGCTCCAGTTGCTTCAGACCCAGGGACACGCGCTCCTTATGGCGATCGAACTTCAGCACGCGCACCGCCACTTCCTGATTCACTTGCAGCATCTCGGAAGGATGCGTGATGCGGCCGTAGGACATGTCGGTAACATGCAGCAGGCCATCGATGCCGCCAAGATCGATGAAAGCGCCGTAATCGGTCAGGTTCTTGACGATACCGGTGACCACTGAGCCTTCCGCCAGGTGCTCGAGCGTGGCGCTCTTGCGGACATTGATTTCTTCCTCGACGGCCATTTTGCGCGAAACCACCACGTTGCCGCGCCGCCGGTTGAGCTTGATAATCTTGACCGGAATATCCTGCCCCACCAGCGAATCCAAATTGTGTACCGGTCGCGGGTCGGCCTGCGATCCAGGCATGAAGGCCTTGATCCCAACGTCCACCGCCAGCCCGCCTTTGACGCGGCCCAACACACGGCCGGAGAGCACCAACTGGTTTTCGTAAGCCTTGTCCAAATTGTCCCAGATACGCAAACGCGCGGCGCGCGTGTGCGAAAGCAGCACATATCCTTCCACGTGCTCGCTATGGTCGATCATGACGTCGACCGCATCGCCAACCTTCACCGTGACTTCACCGCTGGGTGACTGAAACTGTTCGATGGGAACTATGCCTTCCGACTTGTATCCGAAATCGATGATGACGTCCTTAGTCTTGATTCCTAGAACCGTGCCCTGCAGAACTTCGTCGGCGGCGGGTGGGGCGAAGTGACTGTAGTCCTCGAGAAGGTGCTCGTAATTCTCAGGGCTGTTTGGGTCTATTTGCCCGTCGTTTTGGTCAACGCCATGGTCTATGGCCATTACGCCTCCGCCCATCACTGATTCACCGACGGGTGCCCGTTCCGGGCCACCAGCGAATGTTGCGCACTACGCTGCCGGCGCGCTTCCTGTTCACCGGGCATCACCTGAGTCGAGATCATGGAATCACTTAGCAAACCACTGAGAGATCAGTATGTTAGCAAATATACGCCGAGTGGTTAAGGCTTGTCAACGGGCGGGCGTAGTGGGAAACCTCGGTATTATCCCCTAGGCAGCCGGCGGACTCGCTCCCGGATTTGGATGTTTAGGTGCGAAATACCACTTGGAAATTTTAACAATTGGATCTACAATCAGGCTAATTCCGGGCAGCGAGGATGGGTTTTTTATACCGGCCTTTTAGGAGGTTTCCATGTTTGATAGCCTCGCAGATCGGATCCGGGAAGACGAACGTAAAGCGGTCAACAGCACCGAACGGTATCTTCGGTGGGCGCTGGTTGCGTTTCTTTCAGTTGTGTTATTCGGCGGCCTTTACTTGGGCGTTCGGTTGATGGAATAGATTCCGTCACTCGGTGGGTGAAATGCGCCGCATGACGGATTTCACCTTCTGGCCATATTCTGCATCGGGATTGTAAACCGCCAGGATTTTGTCCAGTTTCTTGTTTTTGTAGAGACTGGAATGTTTCAGGCGGTAGGCTACTGCATGGATTGCAGCGGCAGGTGAGGGAAATTGCGCCCGCCCTGAATCCCACCCAAAAAAGTTGTTGTTGTGCGCGGATTTGCCGCCAGTGGTTTCTATGAAAGACAGGCTCGGCAGCAGCCGCCAGTCCAGTGCATAATTATCGGCGGCTTCCAGGAAAACTGCGGAGTACTTCTCCACCGGGCATTCGGTCTTGTGGAAGAACTGACTCAGGATTCTGAACCTGGGATCGCTCCGGTAGTCGGCAGGCTGCGCCTGTGTCTGCACGGTTGATACTCGGGAAGGCAGAGAAACCATTCCCGCAAACATGACCATACCACTGGCAAAGACTCTCATCATCCGGATAACTCCTTTAATCTCAAATAGTTGAAATATCGGCGTGGCCGCCGTATGGAGGCGGGGGCACGGTTGGCCGGAGCGGGAACTACGGTTCCCCGGAGCGTCGAGTTAAGGGAAGGACATAAGGCAAAATTATACCACTATCAGGAACAGGAGTTGGTGATGCAGCGTACGGGGGGAATTCTCCTGCCTTGTGTGGGCGCCGGCAAGAGCCTACAACGCAACTACGCAGCGGCAAATGGGTTATATTAGATAATCCCAATGTCGGCATGTCGGCCCCTTTTGGTCTTTGCTTTGAGTGTGGTGCCCTGTTTGGGCGCAACTTTCGGAACCCTGGTAACCCTAACCTCCCCGATCGCCGATCTGGCGGTAGACGAAGCTCGTAAGCGGCTTTACGTGGTAGACACCAACGCCAACGCGGTGGATGTCTATGTCACTAACGTGAATCCTCCGCGCCTGGCGCCCGGGACCAATAAAATCGCGGTGGAAAAAACGCCGCTGGCGGCTGCCTTGTCCCGGTCAGGCAAGTACCTTTATGTGGTCTGCTATGACGCCTCGGCCCTCGATATCATCGACCTCACTACGGCCAATTTCGCGACGCGCTCTGTGACCCTTTCGGCCAAACCGGAGGGCGTGGCGGTGGGTGCGGACAGTCAGGGCCTGGAGCACGTGCTGATCACAACCATCGGCACCGGAAACGGCCAGGACATCCTGATCACGTACGACCCTAATGTGGATGCGTCGCGCTCCCTGGCAACGGTGATCGTGGCTCCCTCAGCGCCCACCACGCCGCAGTTGCCGCCGCCCAACAATCTGATGTACCTGGCCGGCAAGAGCCGGCTGCAGGCTTCGCCGGACGGGCGAACCATCGTCGGGGTGAACGAGCTGGCCAACAATACGCGAACGGTTTTCGTGTTCGACGTAGCTTCCTCGATCGTTCTTTCCAGCCGCAATGTGCCGACGATTTCCCCTATCCTGGCGATTGCGCCGGACGCCAAGTCATTTCTCTCGGGGCCCATGCTGTTTGAGACTTCCACGCTGGCGGTGCTGGCGCAACAGAGCGCGATCAATTCTCCGTACGTCTTTCCGGCGACCGCCAATTTCAATTTGCAGACCAACCAGGGCGGGGCAGTGTTCAATCCCGACGGGTCGTCGCTGTTTGCGGCATACAACATTGTGCCGGTTCTGAACCCGGCGGCGCGAACCAATGCCAGCCAGCTTACGGTCAACACTCCGGGCGGTCTGCTGATCCAGATGGGCCTGCAGATACAGGAAAACCTGGGCGGAAAGCTGGCCATCACTTCAGATGGCGCTACCATCTATGCGATTTCGCAGTCAGGCTTCATGGTCTTGCCGGTTGGGACTTTGAAGAACGCTCCGATTGCCATTCCGGATTCGAACGTGGCACTGCTTGCCACCGACCAGTGCGGCGTCACCGCGGCCCTCAATTCGGCGGTGATTCCGGTGCGCAACACAGGCGGCGGCCAGATTTCGGTGACGGCACAAGTGTTGACCACGGCAGCCACGTCGGCGGCCGTAAGAGCTGCCGCCAAATCGTATGGCGGTGACGTGACGGTGCAATACAACAGCGCCGCGGCCGCGCGCGGCGTCGGTACCGTGGCGCCGGACCAAGTGCTGATTCAGTCCACCCAGGCCATCAATATTATTCCCAATGTCCGCGTCTTTCAGAACGATCGCAATGCCGAATCCGCCGGCACGATCCTTCCCGTGGACGTCGGCGGCACCGCCACCGGGCTCACCGACATGGTGTCCGACGTGCCGCGGCAGCGGCTGTATATCGCCAATCCGGCATTGAACCGGCTGGAAGTCTTCGATATGCAGAAGCGCCAGTTTCTGAGCCCGATCAGCGTGGGGCAACAGCCGCGAAGCATGGCGTTCGGGAAGGACGGCAACACGCTTTACGTGGCCCACACGGGCGGCGAGAACATCGGCATCGTGGACTTGACGCAGGGCACGCTCACGGGGCGGGTGCAGTTTCCGGCCATTCCGTTCAATGCGTCTTTCGGGCTGATCACGCCATCGATTCTGGCTTCCACGCTGCGCGGTCCGCAGGTGCTGATGTCGGACGGCACGCTGTGGAAGATCGTCGGCAACACGGTAGTACCACGCGCGCTCAACCCGAACATTTTCGGAACGGCGCGTTCCATAGCCGCGCCGCAGTCCATGGTTGCGAGCCCCGAGGGAAGTTTCATGCTGCTGCTTGCCGGCAACGGGATGGCCTATCTGTACGATGCCAGCCTGGATGATTTTGTAGCCGCAAAGCAGGTAATAGCGACGCCCATTCAGGGCTATTTCGGGCCCGTGGCGGCGGGTGCCAACGGGCAGTATTACCTGGTGAACGATCAGATTCTGAATGCAGCCCTGACACCCATCGGCTCGTCCTCCACCGGCCCGGTGGCGGGTGGCGGCGGATTGCCGGCGGCGGGCGGTCCGTCGTCCAGGCCCGTGTCTGCGGTAGCGGCGGTGGGGGCACAGAGCTTCGCGCGTTTCTCGACGCCGGTGATCGCGAGCGCCACGGCGGCGGCGACCGATGCCGGGTTACTGGAACTGGTGGATGTGTCTAGCCAGCGTACTACGGCCACGGCCAACGCGCTTGAAGGTCCGGCGACGCTGGTGCGCACCGGGCAGCGGGTCAATGTTACCGCAGCGCGCGGCATGGCGATCGATCCGGCCGGCACCGCGGCTTACGTATTGACCACTTCGGGCCTGAGCATCATTCCGATCACTACCACCCCCGGGGGACAAACGGCGCCTGCATTGGCGGCGGGCGCGGTGGTGAGCACGGCGAATTATTTGCCGGCAGTGGCGCCGGGCGGGCTGGTTTCGATTTTCGGCAAGAACCTGGCTTCTGACGGCAGCGCTGCAGGCACGCCCCTGCCCACGGTCATGGGCGGCACGTGTGTGACATTCAACAATACGCCGCTGCCGCTGCTGGCAAGCTCAGCCGGCCAGATCAACGCCCAGCTTCCGCCCACTCTTGCCGCGGGCCGCTATTCTTTGGTAGTGCGCTCGATTGCCAACCTGGCAGCCTCCAATACGGCCACCGTTACGGTGTCCAAATACGCCCCGGCAATCTTCATCGATGCGCAGGGACCGTCGATCTTTCACGCCGATGGCACGCGCGTGGATCGCAACCATCCGGGCCATCGGGATGAGCCGTTGACCCTTCTGGCAACCGGCATGGGCACTACCACCGGGGGCAAGGTGACGGCAGGCTCACCGGCTCCGCTGAGTCCGCTGGCGGTGACGGGCCCGGTGAATCTGTATTTCGGCAATCCGCTGATTAAACAAGCCGGCATCATTGTCGACTGGAGCGGCCTCAAGCCCGGATACATCGGAGTCTATGAGATCCACGCGCGGATTCCCGGTGATCACATAAATGGCGACGCCTTGCCGGTGACGCTCAAGATTGGCGGCGTCAGTAGTTCCACCAGCGGTTCGACCACTCCCACAGTCTGGGTAGAATGACACCAGTTTACTTAGCAGCTTCCGGTACTAAATCCATCAAAATACTAGTACTGCTATAATGATGTAACCCTCAAAATTTTGGGTGATTCCGCCATGCGCCTTCGCATACAGTGTAAGAGAATTGGTTAGGTGAGGTTTTCCATGCGTTCCATTCGTTTATTAGTGGTCATTCTGGCGGCCCTTTTGGGACTAGCTTCGTGCAATCGCGACCCGCAGGTTGTCAAGAAGAAATATCTCGAAAGCGGCAACAAATACTTCCAGAAAGGCCGCTTCAAAGAAGCCGCCATTCAGTATCGCAATGCGCTTAAGCGAGACCCGAAATACGGCACCGCGTATTACAAGTGGGCGCTGACCTCACTCGAGTTGAAGGATTATGGCAACGCCGTGCAACAACTGCGGCGTGCAGTGGAACTGATATCCGCCGACTCCCCCGACCACTGGGACGCATTGGTCAAGCTGACCGAGATTTATCTACAGATTGCCCTCCACGACAAGCAGTACATGGACGACGTGGAGAAGGCCACCGCCGAACTGCTGAAGCACGACCCCAACTCATTTGACGGACATCGGTTGCTGGGAGACCTGAATTACGCCAGGGCGACAGAGGCTTTCAAGAACCGGAAGAATGAGGAGGGGCGGCAATTTCTGGAAGCCGCTGCCGCGGAATATGCCAAGGCCGATGCCATCAAGCCCGGGCAACAAGGTGTTTTGATGCAGTTGGCGCGCGCTGATTCGGCCCGCGGCGACTTAGCGAGTGCCGAGAAGCTATATCGCCGGGTGATCGACAAGGACAAGACCTATCAGTTCGCATACACAGAGCTGTACCGGTTGTTCAGGTTCCAACAGAAGCCGGATGCCGCCGAGCAGGTTTTGAAGCTGGCAGTCCAGAACAACCCCAAGCAGTATAGTTATCTGCCAATGTTGGCGCTGCATTATTACGGCCAGAAGCGGCGCGATGAAATGGTGGCTGTGCTGTCGCAGATCAAATCGCATGCTAACGATTACGACCAGGCGTACGTCACTGTGGGCGATTTCTATCTGCGGATGGGTGAAGCCGATTCGGCCATTCGTGAGTACAAGGATGGAATCTCCAAGGACGCCAAGAAGAAAACCACCTATCAGAAACGTATCATCGAAGTGTTGATGCGCCAGGGTAAGCGCACCGAGGCGGCTGAGCTCAACACGCTGATCCTGAAGGAAGATCCCACAGATAACGACGCCCGCGGTCTGGCAGCCACGTTCCTGCTGGACAAGGGCGATATCGCCAGAGCACTGACCGAGCTGCAGGCGGTGGTGACGCGGGCGCCCGACAATCCGGTGGCGCATTACAACCTGGGGCGTGCCCATGCCGCGCGCTCCGAGTGGGAACAGGCCCGGCAGCAGTTTACCAAGGCCCTCGAGTTACGGCCGGACTATGTGATGGCGCGCCTGGCGCTGGCCCAGCTGCAAGTCAGCCGCGGGGAGTTTGATGCGGCGTTGAAAACCGCCGAGGCGGTGCTGACCGTCGACCGCGGTAACGTGAACGCGCGGCTGATCCAATCCGCGGCGCTGCTGGGCGAAAAGAAATTCGGCGATTCGCGGGTCATGCTGGATGCCATGTTGAAGGCCAACCCTGCTTCAGCGGATGTGGTGTTCCAGTTGGGCGTGGTCAACCTGGCGGAGAACAAGTTTAAGGATGCCGAGGATTCTTTCCGGCGCGCTTATCAGCTAAACCCTGCGAACTCCCGCGGGCTAATGGGCATTGTCGAAACCAACATGGCCCAAAACAAGACGGAAGCCGCCCTGGCCCTCTTGGAGGCGGAAGCCAACAAGGCGCCAAATCGAATCGACTTCCTGATGGCGCTGGCCAATACCGCCGTCCGCGCGGGCAAATACGACCTGGCGATCACAACTTTCCAGAAGGTTCTGGGGACGCTGGACAAGAATTCCAAATTGCAGGGTGACATTAACTACCGCCTGGGCGAAACGTACCGGCGCAAGGGCGATCTGGGCAACTCCATCAAGTCGCTGCAGAAGGCCCGCGAGACTTTGCCTGACAACACTGTGGTGCTGGGTACGCTGGCCCTGGTGCTGGACTCCGGCGGACGCAAGACCGAGGCCAAACAGGTGTACGAAGCTACCCTCAAGCTGGACCAGAATAACGGCGTAGCGCTCAACAATCTGGCATTTCTGCTGGCCGAAAACAGCGGCGATCTCAATGACGCTTTGACCAAAGCGACGCGCGCCAAGCAGTTGCTTCCCAACCTGCCGGAAGTCTCCGACACCCTGGGCTGGATTTACCTCAAGAAGCAAATGTCCGAAAGTGCCATCGAGATTTTCAAGGAGCTGGTTTCGAAGCAGCCGAATCAATCCACATTTCGTTACCACCTGGCGATGGCGCTCTCCCAGAAGGGCGACAAATCGCGTGCGCTCGAACAGTTGAAGGAAGCCCTAAAGTACAATCCGGCCAAGGAAGAGAAGGACAAGATTCAGGAGATGATCGCCCGGCTGGGGTAGCCTGGGTGCTTCGTCGTACCTGTTGTTCTTTAGTGGCGAACTGAAACTTACTTGAAGATGACTTTCGGAATCATGGCGTGGACGCCCTTGGTGCCGTCCACCGCCTGAGTCACGTTGAAATCGACGCCCACGCTGCACAGCATGTAAGCATCTTCGCGAGTCATGTGCTTTTCGGCGACCAGGAAATCGATGGCTTCGCGAACCGAGATTTTCAGCGCCTCGGTAAGATCCGGGTCCAGGCCCATGGCAATGAAGTGCGTGGGCGTCTCACCGCGCGGCCATTTCAAGTGCATGTCTTTGCGGACGACGAATTGGAAGGTGCCGACCAGGGATGTCTCAAGCGCGGTGATATCCACTTCTCCATTGCCCTGTCCGGCGTGGCCGTCGCCTACTTCGAACAGGGCGCCGGGCGCATGCACCGGGATGAATAGCTTGGTGCCGGCCACCAGATCCTTGTTGTCCAGATTGCCGGCGTGGATTCCGGGGGGTGCGCTGCTGATGCGGCCGGCGGATTCGGGCGGGGCTACGCCCATGCTCCCGAAGAACGGATGCAGCGGAATCTCAATGTTCTTGGCAAACCTGGCGACGTTGCGCCTGACGTCCAAGGGAATGATCTTGATGTTGGGTTTTGCAAAATCATCCGGCGTGAGAACTCCGCGGTTCGGGCTGAAGCCGTTATAGGCGTACGGAATGGAAAGCTTGATTTTGAGGATGCGGACTTCGAGCGTGTCACCGGGTTCGGCGCCTTCGACGAAGACAGGACCGGTGAGAATATGGCCGCCGGGCCCTTTGTCCTTGACCTCGGCATAGATGGCCTTGAGTTCGGCTTCGACTTGCTCGGGCTTGACGCCGGCGGCCGTGAGACGGTCGGGGCTGTTGGTGATCATAGTCTGGATTTCAACCGTGTCACCGGACTTGATCTTGAGCACGGGCTTAGCGGCAGCGGAGTAATAGCCCACTACCACCGTGCCGGGGGAGGCTTTGAGCACGTGGTCGGCGGCCAGGGCAGTGGTGGATGCAATCAGGAGAGCAAGCAGGAGTCGCATGTTATCCCGCGATTCTATCGCATGGGCCGCACGGCCATATAGAGTAAGGCAGGGCCAGTCGAACTTCAATTCTTTTTGCTATACTCTTGATTTATGGCAAGCACCGTCGCGCGGCATCATCATCAACACCATGCCCACCTGCGACGGGTCGTGTCCTGATCTCAACCAAGCCCAATTGGAAAGGACGCCCGCCGCGGTAGTGGCGGGCTTTTTTATTGTCTGCGATGAATCTGGATTTTCAAAAGTCTGACGGCCTCGTCACCGCCGTGGTTCAGGACCACGCCACCGGACGCGTGTTGATGGTTGGCTATATGAACCAGGAAGCCTTCCGCAAAACTGTCGAAACCGGCTACACCACGTTCTACAGCCGGTCGCGAAAGAAGTTGTGGACGAAAGGCGAAAGCTCCGGCCACCGGCTGGTGGTTAAGGAGATCGCCACCGATTGCGATCAGGACGCCGTGCTGGTGCGGGTGGAAGCCGTCGGCCCGGGCGTGTGCCACGAAGGCTATGAGAGCTGCTTTTTCCGGCGTCTGGAAGGCGGCGAGTGGAAGGTCTCCGAACCGCGGACTTACGATCCGACCGGTGTCTATGGAGCCAAGCCATGAAGCTCAAGCTGGGAATTCCCAAGGGCAGCCTGGAAATCGCCACCATCGACCTGTTCCGGCGCGCGGGCTTTGCCATCACCACCAGCAGCCGCTCTTATTTCCCCAGTATCGACGACCCGGAAATCGAATGTATGTTGATTCGCGCACAAGAGATGGCGCGCTACGTGGAAGACGGAATTCTGGATGCCGGGCTGACCGGGCGCGACTGGATCGAGGAGAATGAAGCCGACGTAGTGGCCGTGGCCGATCTGATCTACGCCAAGCAGAGTTTCGGCAAAGTGCGCTGGGTGCTGGCCGTGCCTGAGGCTTCGGTTTTCCAGTCCGTGAAGGACCTGGAGGGCAGGATTATCGCCACGGAACTGGTGGCCACCACGCGGCGTTACCTGGCCTCGCATGGCGTCCAGGCCAAGGTGGAGTTCAGTTGGGGGGCCACGGAAGTGAAGCCGCCAGTGCTGGCCGACGCCATCGTGGAAGTGACGGAGACGGGGTCTTCCCTGCGCGCCAACAATCTCAAGATCATCGATACGGTGCTCGAATCGAACACGCAGCTGATTGCCAATAAAGAATCGTGGAACTGCGCCGCCAAGCGGCAGAAGCTGGAAGATATCCGCATGCTGCTGGAGGGCGCCATCAACGCCCTGGGCAAAGTGGGGCTGATGTTGAATGTCCACAAGGACAGCCTGGCGGCGGTGTTGGCGGTGCTGCCGGCGTTGAAGCGGCCGACAATTTCACATCTCAGCGATGATGAATGGCTGGCGGTGAATACCATTCTGGACGAATCCACGGTGCGCACCATCATTCCGCGCTTGAAGCACGCGGGGGCACAGGGAATTGTGGAATATCCGTTGAACAAGATTGTGTTTTGATCGACAATGCTACAAATTCTGCAAAGCAAAGACGCCGGCCGCCTGCTGGCCCGCCGCGCGGAGCGGTTCACCGAAGCCGAAGCCGTGGTGCGTCCAATTCTGGAGGCGGTTCGTAAGCGCGGCGACCGGGCCTTGATGGAATACGCGCGGCGGTTTGACGGCCTCAAGCGCACCAGCGTTCGCGTGCCGCAGAAGGAATTGGAAGCCGCGCGCCGCAGCCTGTCGCCGGAGTTTTCGCGCGCTGTCACAACGGCATCGGCCAACATTCGCGCTTATGCCGAACGACAGATGCCGCGAAAGTGGATGGCCCAGATGCGGCCCGGCCTGCGTCTGGGACAAATCGTACGGCCGCTGGACACCGTGGCGGCATATATACCGGCGGGCCGGTATCCGCTGCCTTCCACCATCATGATGACTGTGGTGCCGGCGCAGGTGGCCGGGGTGCCCAATATCTGTATAGCTTCGCCCAGGCCGGTGGCGGAGGTTTTTGGCACGGCGGAGCTGCTAGGCGTCCGCAACGTTTTTCAGATGGGCGGAGCGCAGGCCATCGCGGCTTTTGCATTTGGCACCCGGACGGTGCCGCGGGCGGACCGCATCGTGGGGCCAGGCAACATCTATGTAGCGGCAGCCAAGAAGCTGCTGGCGGGCGAAGTGGGAATCGATTTCGTGGCCGGTCCGACCGAGATTCTGATTATCGCGGCGGAAGGCGACCCGCGCCATCTTGCCGCGGACATGCTGGCGCAGGCCGAGCATGACGTGGACGCGTCCGCGGTGCTGCTGACCACATCCAGGCGATTGGCGACGGCGGTGGCCAAGGAAGTGGAGCGCCAGCTTGCGGTGCTGCCGACGGCTGCCGTGGCGGCCAAGGCGATTGCCAGGAATTCGGCGGTGATCGTGGTGCGGTCGCTGGATGAAGCCGTGGAACTTTCCAACCGCTTCGCCCCGGAGCATCTGAGCATTCCCGATTCCACGCTGCTCGACAAGGTGAGGCATGCGGGCAGCGTGTTCATAGGTCCGTTCAGTCCCGAGGCCGCGGGAGATTATGCGTCCGGCCCCAATCATGTGCTGCCTACCAGCGGCGCCGCTCGCCAGCGCGGGGGGCTGGCTGTAACCGATTACGTGAAGGTGATTTCGGTGCAGGAGCTGAGTGAATCGGCACTCAAGAAACTGGCCCCCGCGATCACGACCTTAGCCCGCGCCGAAGGCCTCGAAGCCCATGCGCGCTCTGTCGAAATGCGTACCGCCAAATGAAACCTTCCAAGCTCCCCAAGGGCGCCATCAAACCGCGGCCCGCCGTCCTCTCAATGGCTCCCTACTCCCCGCCCACCGGCGGCCGTGTCGACAAACTCCGTCTGGATTTCAACGAGAACACCGTAGGCTGCTCTCCCGCCGTCATCAGCGCCTTGAAGGAAAAACTCGACGCCGGGAAGCTGGCGGTTTACCCCGAATATAGCGAGGCCAAGGAATCCGTTGCCCGGTATTTCCGCGTGCGCCCGGAGCAATTCGTCTTCACCAACGGCACCGATGAAGCCATCCAGGTTTTCATCAACACCTATGTGGACGATGGCCAGGAAGTTCTGGTCCTGAAGCCGGCTTACGCCATGTACCGCTTCTATGCCGAGGTGGCCGGCGCACGCATTAAAGAAGTGGAGTACCCGCAGCCCGAAATGGAGTTCCCGCTCGAAGCCGTGCTGGACGCCATCACGCCCGAAACCCGCGCCGTCTTGATCTCCAATCCCAACAATCCTACCGGCACGGGACTGTCGCTGCTTGCGGTAGAGCGCATCCTGTCGCGGGCGCGCAAGGCGGTTGTCATGGTGGATGAGGCCTACTACGAATTCTCGGGCGTGACTGCGATCGCCGAAATTGAGCGCGTCCCCAATCTCTTCGTTTGCCGTACATTTTCCAAAGTCTTCGGCATGGCGGGGATGCGGCTGGGGTGCCTGTTCTCGCACCAGGCCAATATCGCGTACCTGCACAAGGCGCAGTCGCCATACTCGGTGAACTCGCTGGCGGTGGTGGCGGCACAGGCGGCTGTGGAGGACACCGCCTACGTCGAGACCTATGTGGCAGAAGTGCTGGCGGCGCGGGAATTGCTCTGCTTCGGTTTGGAAAAACTGGGCATCCGGTATGTGCCCAGCTCCGCCAACTTCGTGCTGGGCCATTTCGGCCAGCGCGCCATCGAAGTTCGCGATGCCTTGCGCGGCCAGGGGATTCTGGTGCGCGACCGCAGCTACGAAGCGCCCGGATGCGTGCGCATCACAGTGGGGACGCGCGAACAAATGCGCCGGCTGCTGACGGCCCTTGAAGGAATCTGGAAGCTATGAAGCCCCTGCTGGTTTTCGACATGGATGGAGTGCTGGTGGACGTTACCGAATCGTACCGGGAAACCATCGCCCGCACCGTGGAGCATTTTACCGGCGCGGCCGTCACGCGCGCGCAGATTCAGGACCTGAAGAATGCCGGAGGCTGGAACGATGACTGGAAGCTCTCCCATTATATGGTCGCCCGTGCCGGCGTTGACGTTCCTTTTGACCAGGTGAAGAGCTACTTCCAATCAATCTTTTTAGGTGTTGAAAATAATGGCCTTATTCTGATGGAAAAATGGGTCGCAAGGCCTGGAAGATTGGAAAACATCAACCAACGCTTTAGATTTTCGGTCTTTACCGGGAGGCCCAGGTTGGAAGCCGAACTCACGCTGCGGCGCTTCGCGGGCGGCCTGGTTTTCGATCCGGTGATCTGTATGGACGAAGTGGAAAACCACAAGCCGGCGCCCGATGGCTTGCTGCGAATCTTGAAGGAGAATTGCGATTGCAAGGTCTTCTACATCGGCGACACGGTGGACGACGCGCGCTGCGCCCGGGCCGCGAAGGTGCCGTTCATCGGCATTGCCGCGCCGGCCAATCCGCGCTACATCGACCTGGTCTTTCTATTCCAGGCAGAGGGCGCCTACGCCATTGTGGACGACATTAATTATCTGGAAGAGGTGTTCGCGCAATGAGGACTGCTACGATCCAGCGGAATACTAAAGAGACCAGAATTTCCGGAACTCTCAAGATCGAAGGGCGCGGCAAGTACGACGTGTCGAGCGGTATTCGCTTCTTCGACCACATGCTGGAGCTGTTCACCAAGCATGGCGGCTTCGATTTGAAGTTGCGGGCCGACGGCGATCTCGACGTGGACCAGCACCACACCGTGGAGGACGTAGGAATTGTTCTGGGGCAGTTGTTTGCCAAGGCGCTGGGCGACCGCAAGGGGATCAACCGCGCCGGGTATTTCGTTCTGCCGATGGACGAAACGCTGGCCGTGGTGGCGCTCGACCTGGGCGGCCGGCCGGCACTGGTCTACAAGGATCTGGTGAAGGTGCGGCTGGTGGGCGACCTGCAGACCGAATTGGTGGAAGACTTCTTCGGCGGCTTCGTGAACCACGCCGGGGCCAATCTGCACGCCAGGGTGCTGTACGGCCGCTCAAACCATCATAAGATCGAGGCCATTTTCAAGTGCTTCGCGCGGGCCATGAAGTACGCCTGTTCCAAAGATCCGCGATTGAAGAATGACCTGCCGTCCACCAAGGGGCTGTTATGATCGCGATTTTCGATTACGGCGCGGGCAACCTGCGCTCGGTGCAGAATACGCTGGGTGAGTTAGGGTGCCAATACTCCCTGGTTCGCGATGCGGCGGGGCTCAGCCAGGCGTCCAAGATCATCCTGCCGGGAGTGGGACATTTCGGGCAGATGATGCGGGCACTGGACGCGCTCGCGGTGCGCGAGACGCTGGTAGAACGTATCCGGGCCGGCGTGCCGTTTCTCGGAATCTGCCTGGGACTGCAGGGGCTGTTTGAGACCAGCGAGGAGGCGCCCGGATGTGCGCGGCCTGGGGATCTATGAGGGCTGCGTGAAGCGCTTTCCGCTGGATGCCCGCGTGCCGCACATGGGCTGGAACGAGCTGGAAGTGCGCCCGCAATCCAAGCTGATTCGCAAGCTGGAAGCCCGGCCGTTCGTTTACTTCGCGCACAGCTATTATGTGCCCGAGACTCCGCGGGCATCGGCCACGTGCACCTACGAGGTTCGGTATACGGCGGCGCTCGAATCCGGCAATGTGTACGGCGTGCAGTTTCATCCCGAGAAATCCGGCAACGTCGGCTTGCAGATCGTCCGGAATTTTCTGGAGCTAAAGTAATACTGAAATTCATGCTAGCCAAGCGCATCATTCCCTGTCTCGACGTAACTGCCGGCCGCGTGGTCAAAGGCATCAACTTCGTCAACCTGCGCGATGCGGGCGACCCGGTCGAACTGGCGGACCGCTACAATCGCGACGGCGCCGATGAGCTGGTTTTCCTCGACATCACAGCGTCAAGCGATGCGCGCCAGATCATGGCCGACGTGGTGGCCCGCACCGCGCGCAAGGTTTTCATACCGCTGGCCGTGGGCGGCGGCATTCGCTCGGTGGCCGACGCACGCCACATTCTGATGTCGGGCGCCGATAAAGTCTCTGTGAATACGGCCGCGGTGCGCCGGCCTGAGCTTATCACCGAACTCAGCCAGGAGTTTGGCGCGCAGGCCGTGGTTCTGGCCATCGACGCCCGCAGGCATGCGCCCGGCCAGTGGCACGTCTACACGCGCGGCGGCCGAGACGATGAAGGCATCGACGCGGTGGAGTGGGCCGCCCGCGGCGAGGCCCTTGGCGCCGGTGAGATTCTGCTGACTTCGATGAACACCGATGGCGTGCAGGAAGGCTTCGACTGCCCGCTCACCAAGGCCGTATCGCGCGCCACCCACATCCCGGTGATCGCCAGCGGCGGGGCGGGGACGCCGGAACATTTCGTGCGCGTGCTCACCGACGGCTGTGCCGACGCCGCGCTGGCCGCTTCTATCTTCCACTACGGAACGTATACGGTGAACCAACTCAAAGAAGAACTCGACAAGCGCGGAATTCCGGTGCGGGTGACGGCATGATTTTTCCGTGTATCGACCTGATGGATGGCAAGGTGGTGCAGTTGGTGCAGGGCCGCGAGAAAGCGCTCGAGGGCGACTCGCCCGAAGAAATGCTGCGCAAATTCGCGGCATTCCCAGAGATCCAGGTGATCGATCTGGACGCAGCCATGGGACGCGGCTCAAACGACGATCTGGTGCGTATGCTGGCACTGAAGGCGGTAACCCGCGTGGGCGGCGGGGTGCGAACGGTGGAGCGCGCGCAGGCGCTGATCGCCCAGGGAGCCCGCAAAGTAATCGTGGGCACTTCCGCGTTCACCAAGACCGGCATCAACCAGGAATTCCTGGGGAACCTCAGCGACGCTATCGGCCGCGAGCGCCTCCTGATCGCGCTCGATTCCAAGGGCGGCCACATCGTGATCAAAGGCTGGCAGGAGGCCACGGGCTTCACGGCCGAAGAAGTTCTGCGCTCGCTTGAACCATACTGCTCCGGCTTCCTCTGCACCTACGTGGATAAAGAAGGCATGATGCAGGGCACGGATCTGGAATGGTTCCGCCGGCTACGGGCCGCCACCTCGCTCGAACTGACCGCCGCGGGCGGCATCACCACTATGGATGACGTTCGTGCGCTGCTGGCTATGAACGTTCACGCGGCGCTGGGAATGGCGATCTATACGGGCCGGCTGTCGCTTGAAGAACTGGCTGCGCTGGCTTAATTCAACGGCTGGATTCAAATCGCTTCCAACTCTTCTTCCAACATCTGCTTCTGCGACAGACCGGCGTAGTATCCGCCGGCTTCCACCAACTGGGCGTGCGTGCCCTCCTCGACAATGCGTCCGCGCTCCAGCACCACGATGCGGTCGGCCTGCCGCACGGTGGAAACGCGGTGCGAAATCAGGATCACGGTGCGTCCGCGCATCACGCCGGCCAGTTGGGTGAGAATGCGCTCCTCGGTCATGGTGTCCACGCTTGAGAGCGCATCGTCCAGAATCAGAATCCGTGGATTCCGCAGGATGGCCCGGGCGATGGCGGTGCGTTGTTTCTGGCCGCCCGAAAGTGTGATGCCGCGCTCCCCCACCATGGTCTTATATCCCGCGGGGAAGCCCTCGATATCACCCGACAAACCGGCCAGTTCGGCGGCGCGCCGGATCTGTTCGGGCGTCGCGCTGTCCACGCCGAAGGCAATGTTCTCCGCGATGGTGGCGCTGAACAGGAAGGTCTCCTGCGGAACGAACCCAATGTGGCGGCGGAGTTCCTGCGGGTCGGCCTGGCGCAGATCGATGCCATCCAGCAGGACGGCGCCGGCAGTGGGGTCCATCAGCCGGGGGATCAATCCGACCAGCGTGCTCTTGCCGGAACCGGTGCGGCCGACCACGGCCAGGGTCGAGCCGGCTTCGATGCGCAGGTCGATCGCATCGAGCGCGGGGCCGGTTCCATAATCCAGGGTCACGCCGCGGAACTCGACTTCGCCGCGCACCTCACCCAAGTTCGTGCCGGGTTGCGGAGCGCAGATGGTGGGACGCTCATGCAGGATCTGGTTGATGCGGCTCAGCGATGCGCTGCCGCGCTGCATCAGGTTTACTACCCAGCCCAGAGCGATCATGGGCCACACCAGCATGCCCATGTAGGTGTTGAACATCACGAAGCTGCCCACCGAGATGCGGCCCGCCAGCACCTGGTAGCCGCCCACCCAGAGGACCACCAGAAACGTCATTCCAATGAGCGCTTCGAGCAACGGCTGGAACAGGCCCTGAATGCGCACCAGCTTGATGTTTTGCGCGATGTACTGTTGGTTCAACTCCTCGAAGCGCCGCATCTCGGCCTTCTCCTGGGCGAAGGCGCGGATCATGCGGACACCCGAAAGGTTCTCTTGCACGCGGCTGGAAATGTCGGAGAACATGGCCTGAAGCTGCTCGAAGCGCTCGTGGATCCGGCGGCCGAAAAAGATCACCGCCAGGCTCACCAGGGGCGCCGGCAGCACGGCGAAAAAGGCCAGCCGCCAATCCACGCGCACCATGATGAGAAGGGCCAGGGCGAAGGTGAGGCTGGTTTCGAACCAGTACATCACTCCGGGGCCCAGCATCATGCGGACGGCGTTGAGATCGTTGGTAGAGCGGGCCATGATATCGCCGGTGCGCGTGCGGCCGTAGTAATCGGGCGCCAGCGAGACCAGGTGGCGGAACAGGTCATTGCGCATGTCGTATTCGATGTCGCGTGAAATCCCGATGATGATCACGCGCATCCAGTATTGAAAGACGCCTTTGAGCAGCGCGAGGCCAACCAGGTAGGCGGCGAAGCGCATGAATACGGCCGCGGTGTTGGCCGCCTTAAATGCATCGACGGCGCCGCGGATCATGAGCGGCTGCAGGGCCTGCGCCACATCCTTCAGCACCAGGCACAGGCCGCCCATCGCCATGCCCCGGCGGTAGCGCTTCAGATATTTTTTAACAGTGCTGAGAGATTCCCACATGGTTCGGATGGCGATGAGTCAGATTCCGACGGCGCCGGTTATGGTTTTGAACCATTCCATGAGAGCGGTCTTGCGGCCCTCGCGGTTGCGCCACCATGCGCCGGCCGTGAAGAACCGGTCCGGCGCGGCTACCATGCGGATGTTGGGCCCGCCTCCCATGGCCCGCTCCGTGGCCAGGAAGATATGCCGCGCACGGGCGGTGTGAAAACTGCTGGTAACCAGCAGCAGGCTGCGGACAGTGCGGCGGCGCAAGTCTTCCAAGAGGGCTCTTGATTCGTCCCGCGTATTGAAGCCGCTGTGCGGCGCAGGAACGAACCACTGGGACGGGTAGCCTTTCCCGATGGCGAAACGAATAGCCGCGTCGCCCTCATTGACACCGTAGAAGCCGGGCGGCCCGCTCACCAGTATGACTGGAACGTAACCGGCGCGAACCAGTCCGGCCGCCGTCACGATGCGATTTCCCGAATAGTCTCCAGCCAGCACCACGGCGATATCGGCCTTGGCTGGGCCGTCATCGTGGACCAGTGCTGCGCCCATAGCGGAAAGCCAGAGGGGACTGGTGAGGGTAAGGCAGAGCAGCAGGACCGCGAAGGCGATCAGGAGTTTGAAACCGAAATGACGGCGGCCCGCCACGGACTATTTCTCGTCCGTCGAATTCTTCTGATCCAGGTTGCCGACTGTTTTCAGCCGCTGGTAAAGGCGCTCCACTTCCGCCTCATCTTCGGGCAGCAAGATGCGGTACCGCGGCAAAGGCGCCGGCTTGCGCTCGCTGTTGGCGGGTGCCAGGACCTCACCCCAGTACTGCCGGTAAGGGATCCCATCGATGAGGGCATCCCGCGACAGACGGCGCAGGTGCCGCAGCAGGCTGTTACAGGAATCCAGATCGCCCGGGTAGACCAGAATCACGCGCGAATCGTCAAAGAGCGTGATGCGCGCAATTAACGGAGCAACCCAGCCGGTGGTACGGTCCAGGCGACGGATATCCATCCACGGGATGACGCGTCCGCCGATAGAAACGTAGCCCTCGTGAATTTCGATGGCGGGGCGAAAGGCCATGATAAAAAGGAAGCCCGCGGTGAGCAGGAAGAGCGCGGCTGGTATTAAGGCCAAGTATCTCTGGGTGCCCAGCCAGCCGGACAGGCCGGCCAACACAACAGCACTGAATCCAAACCATCGATAGTGTCGTGCCGGGAGATAGCGAGTCATTGCAAAGGCCGTCAATTTTAGACTACTCCCGAGCGAGGGCCCCGTCAATGCGCTCGTAGAATCTGAATTCCCCGCAGGGTGTAATGGAGTCCGCTCCAAATGGTAAAAGCCGCGCAAACCCAAAGCATTGCGGACGAGAGCGCATCCAAAACTGGAAGGTTCAGGATATTTCGGGTCATCCACACCACGGCGGTTGCGATCTGCACAAAGGTACAAGCCTTGCCCCAGATGCTGGGAGGGAATTTCCTGACTTTAGTTAATCCGATGAATGCCACCACCCCCAGCAGAATGTAAACATCGCGGCCGAAAACCACTGCCACGAACCACCAGGGAACGATGCCAGAGGAGCCCAGCGCCAGAAAGATTCCGCTGAGCAGGCACTTGTCGGCGATGGGGTCAAGGTAAGCGCCGGTCTGCGAGGCCAGATTGAAACCGCGAGCGAAGGCGCCATCGAGGATGTCAGTAAAGCCGGCGATGACAAAGAGCACCAGCGCCGGCAGGTGGTTGCCCTGAAGAATCGCTCGAACCACGAACGGGACCAGCGCCAGGCGGAGGAACGTAAACAGGTTGGCTATGTTGACCCAGCTCGGCATCACATCTAAGTCTAGCTTCTAGTCAGTTGACGGCAGGAATGGTTTCGAAATCCCTGACTTCGCCGGCGCCTGCGGCTGGTTTGCAGTTGTAAATCTTCGGCGTCACCTTGAATTGCCGCTGGTATGCCTGGGCTATCTCGCGGCGGAAACTTTCGACGGCAGCCTGGCGCAGCAGGGTGACTGTGCATCCGCCGAAGCCGCCGCCGGTCATGCGCGAGCCCAGAACACCTTCGATGCGGAGCGCGGCATCCACCAGGAAATCAATTTCAGCGCAGCTGATTTCGTAATCGTCCTGCATGCTGCGGTGGGACTCCACCATCAGGCGGCCCATGAGCTCCAGTTCGCCCCGGGAGCTGGCGTCCACAAAACGGTTGACGCGGGCATTCTCGGTGACGATGTGTCGCGCACGGCGCGCGATTTTTTCGGACATCAGACCGGTAGCTTCGGCCAGCTGTTCGGGTGAAACATCACGCAGGCTTTCGACCTGGGGGAAGCGGCTTCGCAGGGCGGCCACAGCGGCGGCGCATTCCGCCACTCGCTCCTCATAGGCCGAACCGGCCAGCGCGTGCTTGACCATGCTGTTTACGGCGACAAACGCGACACCATCGGGAATCGGCACAAAACGGTGGCCCAGGCTGCGGCAATCGATTTCTACGGCCGAGCGTTCCCGGCCGAAGATGGAAATGTACTGATCCATGATGCCGCAGGGCATGCCCACGAAATTCCGTTCGGCGCGCTGGCACAGGCGAGCCAGTTCGAGCGGGGCCAGGTTGAGCGAGGCCAGGTTGAGCGAGGCCAGGTCGCGGCCATTGAGAAAGGCCAGGGCAGAGGCTACCTCGAGGGCCGCCGATGAACTCAAGCCGGAGCCTTCGGGAAGCGTACTGCGGATCATCAGATTCGCGGGCTGAATGGCGAAACCGGCGGCCACCAGCTCGCGGGCGATCCCGATGGGGTAGTCGGTCCAATGGCCGGCGCGCTGCAGACGGCTGACCTCGGCGGCATCCCATTCGCGCATTTCGCGGCGACCTTCGGAATAGACGCGCAGCTTGCCGCCGGAGCCGGGAGCGGCAGCTACGTATACGGCCAGCTCGAGAGCCACGGGAAGAACGAATCCCAGATTGTAGTCGGTATGCTCGCCGATCAGGTTGACGCGGCCAGGCGCCCGGAACACACGACAGTCCTGAGCCGGACCGAAGAGCTTCCGAAAGCTTTCGATCATGACGGACGGATCATGAGGGCTTGCGCGCCGCCCGCCAGGCCAGCAGCAGCAGGAAGCCGCCGAAGGCCAGCATGGGGAACGCGCAATAGAGGTTGACGTTGGCGTCGGTCAGCGAGGCATGCTCGCCGGGCGTCAGGATGCCCATGCCCAAAAGAATGAGGCCGAGCAGCACGAAAAACGATCCTACAGGCACTCTTAAATCAGGCATGTCAGGCGAACCAGATATTCAGTATCAGAGCCAGCACTCCAATGGCGATGGCAAGCGGCACGGGACGCTTGTACCAGCTTACTCCTTCGTCATGTTTGAGCGGCGTCATGCTATAAACCAGGCCTACCAGCTCCTGCTCGGGCCGCGGTTGGGTGGCCAGGCTGACCACGATCGTCATGACGAAACAGACGGTCCACGCCATAATGGCGATCCAGAAATTCTGCGCCATAGATGAGGGAAACTCGTGCACCTGGCCGAACACTGATGTAAGCCAGCCGCCTTTGCCTTCGGCGACGGTCAGGCCGTGTGTCAGAGCCGCGGCGCAAGTGCCGCTGAGCAGGCCGAAAAAGGCGCCGTGGCCCGTGGCGCGCTTCCAGAACATTCCCAGCAAAAAGGTGCCGAACAGCGGCGCGTTGACAAAGCTGAAGACCAGTTGCAGCAGGTCATTGATGCTGTTGTAGCTCTGCGCCAGATAGGCAGTGCAGATGGACAGCGCCACGCCGACGATGGTGGTGATGCGGCCCACGGTCAGGTAATGGTGGTCGGGCGCGCCGGGCCGGATGTAGTTCTGGTAGATATCGTAAGTGAAGACGGTGTTGAACGCCGTCACGTTGCCCGCCATCCCGGACATGAAGGACGCCATCAGGCCGGTGAGCCCCACGCCCAGCATGCCGGCCGGGTAGAACTGGCCCATCAGAGTGGTGAGCACCTGGTCGTAATCCGGGCCGCCGTTTTTCATCGGCAGGGTATAGCCCACCGCCATCTTCGAAAGCGCGAGCGCCGCAATGCCCGGGATGATCACGATGAACGGCATCATCATCTTGGGCAGCGCTGCGATCACCGGTGTGCGGCGCGAGGCGGACATCGAATTAGCCGCCATGGCACGCTGGATCACCAGGAAATCCGTACACCAATAGCCGAACGACATCACAAAGCCCAGTCCGGCCACCAGTCCGAACACTTCAATACCCATGGGGTTTTCGTTGGTGTGGGCCATGTACTTCCAACTGTGGGTCATCACGGGGGGAAGGCGCGAAGCCACGCCGCTCCATCCACCGGCTTTCGCCACCGCCATGATGGCGAGCGGTGAGAAGCCGAACACGATCAGGAAGAACTGCAGCACTTCGTTGTAAATCGCGCTGGTGAGGCCGCCCAGGAACGTATAGGCCAGGACAATCGCCGCCGAGCAGAGCACGGAAGTGGTGAAGCTCCACCCCAGCACCAGTTTCAGCAGCAGGCCGAGGGCGTACATGGAGATGCCGGAAGAGAATATGGTCATGCCCGCGAAGCTGAGGGCGTTGAGGCCGCGAGTTTTTTCGTCGAAGCGCAGCTTGAGATATTCCGGCACGGAGCGCGCCCGGCTGCCGTAATAAAACGGCATCATGAAGATGCCTACGAAGATCATGGCCGGCACCGCGCCCACCCAATAGAAGTGCGAGGTCATGATGCCGTATTTAGCGCCGTTGCCGGACATTCCTACCAGCTCCTGGGCGCCCAGGTTGGCAGCCAGAAAGGCCAGGCTGGTGATCCACACCGGCACGGAATGGCCGGAGGTGAGAAAGTCTCCGCTGGTGGAGATTTTCTTGCGCAGCATCCAGCCGATGCCCAGGACGAAGGCGAAATACAGTGCGAGGATGACGTAATCAATGGCTGCCAGTTTCAAAGAGAGACCTCTGAATCGAAACTGAGTCTACCACAGGAAAAGTGCGGCTCGATAGCCGGCATGGCAGGCTGAAGAGCCCAATGTCACTTAGTTTTCGGTAGCGCCGGCAATCTTGTTGCCGGTGCTTGCCGGATGCCGAATAACCCACCGGCAACAAGATTGCCGGCGCTACCGGGAAAGCTCGTTACTGGTTCACTTGGTATTCGATGTAACAGATCTCCAGGTGGTTTACTGAAGACCGTCTCAGATGAGTGTCGTCTCCGCAATCGGCATTCGGCTGAAGAGCCTGCTCCACGAACTAAACCGCATCCTGCGCCCGGCCCTTCCACATGCCGCCGGCGCCCCGCCAATACGCCACCGCGGAATGCAGCGTGGCTGCCAGGTAAAACGCGGCAACCAGCGGCAGCCCCGGCGCCCACCACGCCGGGCGCCGGTAATAACGGAGGGCCGGCCAGTAGGCGATGCTCATCAGCAGCCAGGCGATGGCGGCGAGGCCGGATGCAGCGCCGCGGGGCGCCCACAGCGTGAGAGCGGGCGGGACAAGATACGTGAGCGTCAGGGCCAGCGCCGTGGCCAGGAGCAGCAGAGGGGAATGGCCGAGCTGCGTGAATGCCGTCCGTGAAATCATCTGTCCGATCTCCGCGAATCCGGCGTAGGCGCGGATGCTGCGCGTAGTGGGGCTCAGGCCCAACCAGACACGGCCGCCGTTGTGTTGGACGGCACGCGCCAGGGCGCAATCGTCAATCAGTTGGCCGCGAATGCTGGCGATTCCGCCCAGGCGCTCCAACATCTGGCGGCGGATCAGGATACATCCGCCGGCGGCGGCCGCGGTGGAGCGGCGTGGACCGCGCGTGCGGCCATGCACCCAGGCCGGAGGATACAGCATGAAAAAGAAAAACACGAAGGCCGGGATGAGCGCCTGCTCGGCAAACGTATGGCAGCGCAGCGTCACCATATAAGAGACTAGATCGTAGCCACCGGTAGCTGCGCGGGCCACCAGCGCGGCCACGTTGTCCGGCGGATGGACGATGTCGGCATCGGTGAGCAGCAGGTACTCGGGGGACAACGGTTGGCCGGCACGAATGCCCTGGGAGACGGCCCATAGCTTTCCCGTCCAACCTTTGGGAAGGGGACCGGCGCGAACCACTGTCAGCAGATCGAGGCTGGCCGCGGCACGTGCGGCATCGGCGGTGCCGTCGCGACTGTCATCATCGGCCAGGACAATGTGGAAGGCGGCGGGGTAGCGCTGCGCGGCAAGGGATGCCACGGCCTGGCCGACCACCGACGCCTCATTGCGCGCAGGAATTATGGCTACGACGGAGGGCGGCGGCGCGGGCAGCGTGCCTTCCGGCGGGGCTTCGCGCATACGCCAGAAGGCTCCGCGGCCGAACAGCAGATACAGCCAGATGGCGGCGGACGCGGCGCTGACCAGCACTAGCCCCATAGACTCGCATTATATGCGGGAGCTTTGCCTGACAGGCCAGGAGGCCTACCGGACTACAATGCTAAGCTCTCTGCTATGGTTCGTCGACTGGCTCTATTTCTGCTCGGCACAGCGGCGTGGGGGCAGGACGCCGCGCAAACGGCGCCGGCCCCTGGCCTGCAGCCGACTGAGGGCGAATACATCGCCCGTGATTTCACCTTCAAGTCGGGAGAAAAGCTGAGCGAACTGCGGCTGCATTACACTACGCTGGGACATCCCATGCGCGATGCCGCGGGGCACGTCAAGAACGCCGTCATCATCATGCACGGCACGGGCGGCAGCGGGCGGCCCTTTCTGGGCGCGGGCTTCGGCGGCGTACTGTTCGGCAAAGGCCAGTTGCTGGATGCCGACAGGTACTACATCATCCTGCCAGACGCCATCGGCCACGGGAAGTCCAGCAAGCCGAGCGATGGGCTGCACGCCAAATTTCCGCACTACCGCTACGACGACATGGTGCGCGCCGATTACCTGCTGGTGCATGACGGTTTGGGCGTGGACCATCTGCGCCTGGTGATGGGGACCTCCATGGGCGCCATGCATACCTGGATGTGGGGCGAAATGTATCCCGATTTCATGGACGCGCTGATGCCGCTAGCCAGCGCGCCGGTGGAAATCGCGGGCCGCAACCGTATGTTCCGCGCCATGATTATCGACGCGATCCGAAGCGATCCGGAGTGGAAAGAGGGCGAATACACGTCCCCGCCGCACGGATTGATCGCGGCGCAATACGTTCTGTTCACAATGACCAGCAGCCCGCTGCAATTGCACAAGACCAACCCCACGCATGAGAAGGCCGACGCCGCCGTGCAGGCGATCAAGGAACGCGGCATGCGCACTGACGCCAACGACATGCTGTACCAGGTGGAATCGTCAACCGACTACAACCCGTCCGGCATGCTCGAGAAAATCAAGGCGCCGCTGTTCGCGATCAATTCCGCTGACGACGTGGTGAATCCGCCGGAATTGGGAATTCTGGAGCGGGAGATCCAGCGCGTGGCCCGCGGACGATACATCCTGATTCCGACCAGCGATGAGACACGCGGGCATGGAACGCATTCGCGGGCCGTGGTCTGGCAGAATCATCTCCAGGAACTGCTGCAGCTTTCTGAACGCTAACCGCTCCCTCACGGTCGCGGCTCCGATCAGAGCGAGCGCGTTAGCAAGCGGTGGCGCTCCGCTAGAAGACGCGGCTGGGGCGGTATCCCGGCCGTGAACGGATGCGCCATTTCTTTCCCGGGTCGCTCACGACTTCCACGGTGATTTTGCGGAAACCATCGTTGGGGTTGGCCTGCGGGTAGTAAGTGACGGTGTAGGAGTTGCCCAAGTCTTCGCGGATATCTTCAAAGGCCTCCACCTGCTTCTGCCAGGTCTTGGCCCAATAGGCTTTTCCTCCGGTGCGCTGGGCGATCCGGCGGAATACGCCGCTCGAGATTGGATCCTTATTGACTTCGCTGGTGGAGATGACGTAGATCGGGATGCCCTCGTCTTCGGCCACGGCGCGGACATCGTCCGGCGCCACCATGCTGGCGTTGTCGGGGCCGTTCGAGAAAACAATCACCACTTTGCGGCCGGGCACTTTGGCGGCGTCGCGCAGCGCCAGCAACAGCGCATTGTACAGCGCGGTGTCGTCGCCGGCCACCGATTTGCGCAGGCCGGCAATGGCCTCGCTGTGTTCGCGGGTCAGGCTGGCGGCGCGCGAAAGGTTGCGGCTGAAGGTATAGACGGCGACGGAGTCGGCGCGGTCCAGGCCGCGGACGAAATCCGCGATGGCGTCCTCGGCGTAGACGAAACCGCGGTACATGAAGTTGCTGGTGTCGAAGAGCACGAAGACGTTGGTGCCCACGAAGGCGTCGGGGCGGTCCATTCCGGGGAGCGCGTCTTTCTTGGCATCCAGCATGGGACGGGTGGAGCCGTCTTCGCCCACGGCCAGAGGCGCTTTGGCGCCCTCGGCGAAGGTGGAGATCTTCTGCAGAATGCCGTCTTCGTAGATTCGGAAATCGGTCGGCTTCAGACCGTTGATGTAGTGGTTCTTGCTATCCGTTACCTGGTAGCTGAGCACCACCATATCCACCTTCACCCGAAACACCGGGCGCTGGCCATCCTGGGCCCGGAGCACGGCTCCGGCCGTAGTCATTCCAAGGAATCCTCGTCGAGAGATCGTCATGTTGGTTTAGTCCTGAAGCACCGCTTTGGGTTCCGCGGATGCGGCGGCGCGGGCATGTTCCCGAACCTCGTCGCCCACGCTGCGGAGAGACTTCAACAGCGCGGGCCAATCCTCCAGATGGGAAGCGAAAATATGTTCTACCAGTTTGCGGGTCCACTCCGGAATGCGCACGTTCAGTTGCGATGGCGAGATGCTCAGCTCGTCGGCCAGGGCCACGAAGTACAAGCGTGTTCGATTCCCAGCTCTCCGCCATAATACGGCTGGAGTAACCCATGAGCGTGGGGAAGGTGCGAAGGCTCAATAATTGCGGTTCGTAGGAGTTGGCCAGCGTCGGCTTGGGCGTTCCGAAGGCGCGGGAAATCGCGGCGTAGTTCACGTTGGGCTGCAACTCGGCCAGGCGTGAAATTTCCGCGGGGATGCTGGAATTGCTGTTAACGCGATTGGAACGGACATCGCGCGCCACCGAGTAAAGCTCCGAGGGAGTGACGCGTTCGAGGGCCTCCTTCACCGAGCCCTGCTCGATCAAGAGGGCTACTTCGCGGGTTCTTGCCGGGGCGGCATGCATCGATAGAGCATCGATCACCATGGTGCGCAAGGCGGGGTCGAAGGCCGATTCAGCCAACAGCTCGCGGCCGTAGTGCATGTGCAACCCGACCCAGTGCATCTGCGACGGCGTAACCTGCCACCAGCGCGGAATCTTGGCGCTGAGGATCATTTGCGGAACCAGGTCTCCCCAGATGAGCGCCTGGGTCTGCGTGGGAATCAGGAAGTTCTGTTCGGCTTCGGCCAGCGCGTAGGCCAAGCCGGAGAGCGACCCGACCAGGCGGCCGCCGCCATTCGAGGGCCAGCCCGTGCCATACATTTCGGTGGGGCGCCAGGTGTGGTTGGTGCCCTGCATGCCAAGGAAATCGTGGCTGCGGACGAAGACCGGGTTAGTGTACAGAACCTGGGCTCCCGGTGGCGCGTAGTGGGCGTAATTAAAAGCCAGCAGGGTATCGCGAAGCAGCGGAGCCAGCGCGCCCCGGACGTCTTTGAGCTTCTCCGGATCGGCAGCGGCTTTTTCCACCGCCGCGCGCAGGTTGATTTTGCGTTCGGCGTCGATGTGCCGCTCGGTCCAGTAGCCGAACCCCATAGCGTTCTTTTCGTTGGCGGACAGGGATGCACGCGGCAGTTGGATTTCGCTGATACGGCTGGACAGTTTGTTCACCAACGCCGGGTTCAGCTTCTCGCCCTTGGCAATGCTTTCCAGGTGATCGGCCAGTTGGAACAAGGTGTCCAGCGAAATGATGCGCTGGGCCTCCAGAATGCGCATGAGTTCCTGCATTACCTGGTCATGCGCTTCGGTATCGACACTGGACCCGGCCAGCAGATCCAGTATGCGTTCATGCGGTTCGGCGGCGGAGCCGGTCGACTGTTTGCCCGCCGCTTCAAGCAGAAGCTTTACTCCGTTGCGGCCCGCGTCGAAGAGTTCGCGGTTGTTGCGAACCGAGCCGAACGGAGTGACCACGCCCGCGAAAACGGCGTCGGCCTGGCTTTCCGGAATGGTCTGCTGCCGCACCAGGATTTGCCAGAGCCCTACCAATGACTGCGAAGTGCCGGCGACATCGGAATGAAACAGCGGCTCTTTCATGCGGGTGACGGCGACCGCGGTATCCAGATACAGGTTGATGGACTTTTCACTCAGAGTGCGCGACTCGCTGAACAAGGGATACTGGCTGCCGTACGTGTGATAATCGCGCGCCAGGCGGTCCACGGTAACGGCATCGAGCGGCTTATCGCGGTTGCGTTCCACATCGCTCAGAGCCATGAAGATTTTCAACGGCTCGTTCTCCACGGTCTTCCGGCAGAGGGCGAAGAGAGCCTCCAGCACGTCGTCCGGCTCCTTCCATGTGGTGGCAAGGCGGGTCAGCTTGCCGTCGTACTTACCCTGCGGATGGTTGATGAAGAGATTCTTCCAGACATCCAGGCTGCCCGGGATGTGGGGCTTGCCGTTCGAATCAAGCCGCAGCCGCGTGGTGAACAGCATCATATCGGTGTTCGAGCGGAACACCGGACGCGCCGGGCCGGGGCTGGTGATGCGGCCGCGCACGGCGGTATAAAAACGCCGCATGCGGGCGGGGTCGGTCAGGTAGTCGCGGACCGGGCCCTGGATGCGGGCCAGGGCATCGTAGAGGCTGGCCAGCCATCCGTCGTCCTTGGCCATCAGCTTATCGAAAAAGGCCGCGCCCTGGTCGGGCGGCGCACCCGCCAGCTCGGCCCACACGGCGGCCGAGCGCTGGCCTCCGGGAATCACCGCCTTGCCGTTGCGAATTTCGAACATGCCGCCGAAGAAATCGAGCACGTGGGAGTAGGCCCGCAGGCGCGTGACCGTAACCGCCTTCCGCATGGCCTCACCGGTTTCGCGGTCCAGTTTGGAAAATCCCAGATAGAGGCGGCAGGTGGCCGGATCGGAAATGAAGGACTCGATGAAATCGGCGGTCTCCTTATCTTTCGGACCGGCCCAATACTCGGGTCCGAAAAGCACGGGAACCTGGGTAGCGTGGTAATCGTAGTTGAACGGACGGTTGGTGCGCAGGGCCTGCTCCAGGTCGTTAACGGGGAATCCGGAGTCGGTGGTGAGAAAGGCGCGGGAGGCGTTTACCGTCTCAAGGACTACTTCCGACCCGCAGCCGCCGCGCATGCGGAAGCCGAGAATGCGCAGGAGATCGGCCACCTTGGGCGACTCGCAGTTGTCCACTACGATGGTCTTTTGATCGCCCGCCAGCTTGTCCAGCTCACGAGCCTGCGAGAGATAGCGGTGAACCAGTTTGAGATATTCGGTCTGTTCCAGCGCCTCATTATTATGCGAAGCCTGATAGCCGTTGGTGACCACGTTGCGCGCCAGGGCGGGAAGGATATCGGAAGGCGCGGCGTCGGGAGAGAGCGCCGCCATGCGCGCGAAGGAGCGGATAGGTCCCGGAATGGACGCCGTGCCGGCCCCCTCCGCGGTGGCGGTGCGGACAGTGCCGGGCAAGGTCAGCTTGTTGCCGGCGGAGGAATTGTAGGTCTCGAGGTTCCTGGCCGCGCCATCGCGGTCTCCGGCTAGCAGGTCCAGAACGGCCAGGCGCCTGGCGATCACCGCCGTGCGGGCTGTGTCGCCGGAACTGCGCAAAACGGCCAGCAGCTTGGAATACGCTTGGCGCGCGCCCGGGTCGCCGTACCGGTCCAGGAATTCCGCGTATGCAGTGAGGGCCCGCGGATCGCTGGGGTTACTCTGCGCAGCCTGGGCCAGCGCGGCACGTGCACCGGCCGAGTCACCGGAAGATTCCATTTTTTGAATTTGGTCGAGATTTTGGTATCCGCGGAGCGCGGGCAATGCGGAAGCCAAAAGGATAATGCCTGCAAGCCAGGACGCCTTCATGACAATCCTCCGTTACTGGTGAATCACTCTACCACGTTCACCAGCAGTCTGCGTGATTCTAAATCATACAAATTATGGAAGGCAACCGTCAGGATGTAAACAAGGGTACCCGGTGATTCATTTTAATCCCGTACCGCGCCCCGCTCCGACCGCATGGCAAGATTAGACTGGAGGTACTATGTCGAAGATGAGGGTGGTTCAGGTCCCTCGCCCGAAGGGGCCGTTTGAAATTGTGGAACGCGAAATTCCGGAGCCTGCGGCCGGATCCGTGCGAATCAAAGTGCAGGCCTGTGGGGTATGCCACAGCGATAGCCTTACTAAGGAAGGAGCTTTTCCGGGGATCCAATACCCGCGGGTTCCGGGCCACGAGGTGATTGGAGTGGTTGACTCGGTGGGCGCGGGCGTGGCCCGGTGGACAGCCGGCCAGCGTGTGGGAGTGGGCTGGCACGGAGGAGCCTGCGGTTACTGCGATACCTGCCGCCGCGGCGATCCGTTTGCCTGCGAGACGTCCACGCTGGTTACCGGAATCACTTCCGATGGCGGCTATGCGGAGTACATGATCGCTCCCGGCAATGCGCTGGCACTGGTGCCGGAAGAGTTGTCCGCGGTAGAGGCGGCGCCGCTGATGTGCGCCGGGATCACGACATTCAACGCTCTTCGAAACAGCGGCGCCCGCGCCGGGGACCTGGTAGCGGTACTCGGCCTGGGCGGCCTGGGCCATCTGGGCGTTCAGTTTGCCGCGAAGATGGGCTTCAAGACCGTGGGCATTGCGCGCGGACAGGACAAGGAACCGCTGGCCCGGAAATTGGGCGCGTGGCATTACATCGACAGCCAGGCTCAGGACCCGGCGGCGGAACTGCTCAAACTGGGCGGCGCCAGGTTGATCCTGGCAACCGTGACCAACGGCGACGCCATGAGCGCGGCTTTAGGCGGCCTGGCCGCAAATGGAACGCTGATGGTGCTTGGGGCGGCCGGAGTCGCTGGTAGTACCGGCAGTTCCGTTGCTTTTGGGAAGCCGTTCGGTCAAGGGATGGTATTCCGGCACGTCGATCGATTCGCAAGAAACGCTGGCCTTCAGCGTGTTGGCAGGCGTGCGGTCAATGAATGAAGTCTTCCCGATGGAGCGGGTAACCGAAGCGTACGAACGCATGGTGAGCGGCAAGGCACGGTTTCGCGCGGTGCTCAGCATGGAGAGCTAGATCGCGAGGACACAGGCGACGGTCGGTAGGTTACGGCGGAGTTGAGACATAATGGAATTTGATGCCTCACGACGATCGCGCGATCGCCATCAGTGCCACTTTCACGGCCGAAGCCATCCAACCGGCGCTGGCTTTTTGGATTGCGGAACTCCGGCTGGATTACGAAATCCGGTTCGCCGGCTACAGCCAGCTTTATCAGCAATTGTTGGACCCGGCGGGGCTGTTCGCGCGCAATCGCGGCGGCTTCAACGTGGCCCTGGTGCGGTTTGAGGATTGGCTGCGCGCCGGTGGGCCGGACGGGCCGGAGGAACATTCGCGGCGATTGGTGGAGGCGGTTCGGACGGCGGCGGCTTCATTTTCGGCCCCGCTAATTCTGGTGATTTGTCCTGCCACGCCGGAGCATGCCTCCGGATTTGAGCAGGCCGGCCGCGTGCTGCGCGAGGGCATCGCGGACCTGCAGACCGTACACCTGATCGCTCCAGCCGAAATTGAAGCCATGTACCCGGTGGCCGAAGTCCACGATCCGCACGGCGACGAACTGGGCCACCTGCCGTATACTCCTGTGTTTTTCGTGGCCCTGGGCACCGCCATCGCGCGTAAAATCCATGCCCTCGCCACGCCTCCTTATAAAGTGATCGCGCTCGATTGTGACGACACGCTGTGGGCCGGCATTTGCGGCGAAGATGGGCCCCAGGGAGTGGTGCTGGATGAACCGCGCCGGGCGCTGCAGGAATTCATGGCCGGGCGGCGACGGGCCGGAATGCTGCTGGCGCTGTGCAGCAAAAACAACGAGGAAGATGTCGTGGAGACTTTCGCCGCGCATCCGGAGATGCCGCTGCGGCTGTCTGATTTCGCGGCGCGGCGGGTCAACTGGGAGCCCAAGAGCGCCAACCTGGCGTCGCTGGCCGAGGAGCTGGATTTCGGACTCGACAGCTTTATCCTGGTGGACGACAGCGCCAAAGAATGTACTGAAGCGCAGGCCGGTAACCCCGAAGTGTTGGCGTTGCTGCTGCCCGCGCAGGCGGAAGAAATCCCGAAGTTCCTGGAGCACGTGTGGGCTTTCGACCAAGCCCGTGTGACGGAAGAAGACCGCCGGCGGCCGGAGTTGTACGCGCAGCGGGCCGAGTGGACACGGGCGGCAAAAGCATCGGCCAGCCTGGAAGATTTTTTGGCGTCGCTGCAATTGGAGATTGCGATCAGCGCCATGGAGCCGGGCCAACTGGAGCGGGTGGCGCAGCTCACCAGGCGCACCAACCAGATGAACGCTTCCTGCGTGCGGCGCTCCGAAGCCGAGATTCAGGCGCTGATCGCGTCGGGCCAGGCGGCATGCCTGACGGTAAACGTTAAGGACCGGTTCGGAAGCTATGGGCTGACGGGAGTCATCCTGTACCGATGCCAGGGCGCGGCGGTGGTGGTGGACACTTTTCTATTGAGCTGCCGGGTGCTGGGCCGCGGCGTAGAACATCGTATGGTGGCGCGGCTGGGGGAAATTGCAATGGCGCGAGGCCTGGCTTCAGTGGAAATACCATTCGTCGCCAGCGGCCGGAATCGGCCGGCCGGATTGTTCCTGGAATCCCTGACACCTGCGGAGCCCGATGGGGTATTCCGGATGCCGGCGAGTGCAGCGGCCGGCGCACGATACAAACCGGGCGGCGTAGGGTGGGCCCCACGGCCAGACGCCGGACAGGAACAACACGGCAGGCCGGAGGCCTACCCTCAACTACGCCAGGATTGCCAGCGAACTTCGCGATCCGGAGCAAGTCGCCGAACGCATTCGGCTGGCTTCGCGGCGGCCGGTACCCCTGCGGCCCGATGCGGACCCTCCGCGCACGGCGCTGGAACGCGACCTGGCGGAACTTTGGGCCGGGCTGCTCAGTCTGCCCGCGGTGGGCGTTCACGATAACTTTTTCGAATCCGGCGGCCACTCGCTGCTGGCGGTGCAATTGCTTTCCCGCGTCCGGCAGATTTACGGCGTGGACCTTTCGCTGGAAGTGGTATACAGCGGCGAATTCACCGTGGCGGAACTGGCCAAGGCCGTCGAGCTGAAAGAGATCGAACAGACGGGCGGCGATTACCAGGCGCTGCTGAAGGAGTTGGAAGGGCTTTCCGACGAAGAAGCGCGGGCGTTGCTGGCCGAAGAGCAGGATGCGACGTAGCCGATGCGGATTCTGCTGACGGCTAATGCATCTTATGCGCCGCCACGCGGAGGCGCAACACGCAGCAATTTGATCTGGCTGGATCAGATGGCGCGCGCCGGGCATGCGTGCCGCATTGTTTGCGGTGCACCGGGCAAAGGCGCCGAGTTCGGTTATCACGAATCCATCGCCGTCGAATCCGTGGAGGACCCGGCGCGCCGGAGCCAGACGCTGCGCCGGCAGATCCATGAGTTTGCGCCGGACTGGGTGCTGGTCTCTTCGGAAGATCTGGGCCACGGCCTGTTGCGCGAGGCGCACCACAGCTTGACTGCAGAGGGCGCTTCGGGCCGCATCGTCTACCTGGGGCACACGCCGCAATTCTTCCCGTTTGGGCCGGCCAGTTGGAATCCGGACCGGCAGGCCGCGGCCCTGGTGGCGCAGGCGGCCGCGATTGTGGCCATCGGCGGTCACATGGCGGAATATATCGAACGCGCGCTGGGCCGCAAGGCCGTGGTGATTCATCCGCCGATTTACGGGCCGCCTCCGTACCCGTCCTATGCCAACTTCGAGGGCGGGTTCATCACGATGATCAATCCCTGCGCCGTAAAGGGCGTCTCGATTTTTCTCGAAACCGCCCGGCAGCTGCCCCAATATCAGTTCGCGGCGGTGCCAGGCTGGGGTACCACGGGTGAGGACCTGCGCGAGCTCGATCGCGTACCGAACATCCGGATTCTGGCGAACCCGAAGAACATGGATCATGTGTTGGAGCAGACGCGCCTGCTGCTAAACCCCGCGCTATGGTATGAAGGCTTCGGGCTGATCGTGATGGAGAGCATGCTGCGCGGAATTCCGGTGGTGGCCAGCGATTCGGGCGGGCTGAAAGAAGCCAAGCGCGGCACCGGGTACGTGATTCCGGTGCAGAACCATCGAGCGGTACGAGCCGGTGTTTGACGAGCACGCCATGCCCCGGCCGGTGGTGCCTCGAGAACGACGTTACTCCGTGGGTAGCGGCGGTGCGCGAATTGCTGACGGACCGCGACCGATACAAGCGGGAATCGGCGGCCTCGCGCGAAGCTGCCGGCAGGTTCGTCAGCGGATTGGATGCGGGCGATCTGGAACGGCTCTTGACGTCGCTTAAGGCGAGCGCGCCGGTGGCGCAGGCGGGACAGGCCAGCATCGAATCGCTGACGCCGGAAAAACGGGCGTTGCTTCTGGAGCGGCTGCGCAAGCGCGGCACGGTCCGGTGATGCGCATCCTGCTGGCTCAGAATTCGCTGTATTATCCGGCGCACGGCGGTGGCGACAAGTCCAACCGTCTGCTGATGGAGGCGCTGGCGGCGCGCAGACATTCCTGCCGCGTAGTGGCGCGGATCAGCGTGTTCGGCGAAAGCGAGGAAGCGCGGTACCTGGCCGATCTGGCGGCGCGCGCGGTGTCGCCGCAGCGGCCGGAACACGGTGTAGTCACATTCGAGCGCTGCGGCGTGGAGGTCCACGTGGTGACCAACACCAACCTGCGCGCGTATTTCGCGAGCCAGGTGGAGACGTTTCAGCCGGATGTGATTCTGGCATCCACCGACGACCCGGCGCAGCTTCTGCTCGAAGTGGCGCTGCGCTCGCAGAATGCCCGGGTGGTGTACCTGGCGCGCGCCACGCTGGCGGTTCCGTTCGGACCGGATTGCGCTTTTCCGAGCGAGGCGAAGACGGAGCGGATTCGCGTAACCGATGCCGTAGTTGGAGTGAGCCAGTATGTGGCGTCTTACATCCGCGAGCATGCCGGTGTGGATGCGGTACACGTGCCAATTTCGCTGATGGAGTCAGGACAAGCGCCGATGTTGGGGCGCTTCGACAACCAGTGGGTCACGTTCGTGAACCCATGCGCCGTGAAGGGCATCTCGATTTTTCTGGCGCTGGCGGATGCTTTTCCGCAGACCACCTTCGCGGCCGTGCCGACGTGGGGCACCAACGTCCAGGACCGTGCGGCGCTGGGCCATCGGGCCAATGTGCAGGTGGTGGATCCGGTGGATGACATCGACCTGTTGCTAGCCCGTACCCGGGTGCTGCTGGTGCCTTCACTATGGGCCGAGGCGCGGTCGCGCATTGTGCTTGAGGCCATGCTGCGCGGCGTGCCGGTGATGGCGAGCGATGTGGGCGGCATTCCCGAGGCTAAGATGGGGGTTCCATATCTGCTGCCGGTGAAGGCCATTGCGAAGTATGAGACCCGCCTGGATGAACAGATGGTGCCGGTGGCCGAGGTGCCGCCACAAGACGCTGGCCCCTGGCGTGAGGCGCTGGCGCGGCTGCTGGGGGACCGGGCGCACTACGAGGAAGTTGCCAACGCTTCGCGCGCGGCAGCATTGGAGTACGCTGCGAATCTGACTGTGGGGCCGTTTGAAATGATTCTGGAGGAGGCCGTGTCGAGGCCGAAAGTGAGGCGGGCTTATCACATGTCGGGCAAAAAAAGCCTGGACGGACTTTCGCCTGACAAGCGGCGTTTGTTGGCATTGCGCTTGCGCAAGAAAGCCCCGGCCTCCGCCTGGTTCCCCGGTGTGGATGAAGCCGCGGGCCTGCGTCTGTTCTGGTTCCCTCATGCTGGTGGAGGGGCTTCTTCTCCATTGGCTGGGCAGACAGCAGGCTTGCCCCATGGCACCATTTGCCCCGTCCGGCTTCCGGGCCGCGAATCGCGGCTTGCCGAGGCGCCGTTCGAACGCATGGCGCCGTTGGTGGAAGCGCTGGGCTCAGCCATCGAACCCTATCTTGCAAAGCCCTTTGCTTTTTTCGGACACAGTATGGGAGCGGCTGTGGCGTTCGAGTTGGCGCGTCTCTTGCGCAGGCGCCAACTGCCTCTGCCGAAAATGCTGATTGCATCCGGCGCGCGCGCGCCGCAATACCGCCGCAACCACGTTCCGCCGCCGGCGCCTGGCGACGAAGAATTTCTGGCCGAGCTGCACCGGCTTCAGGGGATGCCCGGCGATCTGCTGGACGATCCGGCGATGCTGCGCGTGGTTCTGCCGGCCCTGACGGGCGGACACAGCGCTCTATCGGAACTACGTCTATGCAGAGGACGACCCGTTGCCTTGTTCCATCCGCGCGTACGGCGGCGCCGGGGATCCGAATGTCCTGCGGGAACATTTGGAAGCCTGGGCGCGGCAGACGTCGAATTCCTTCGCCTTGCGGATGTTTCCCGGCGGCCATTTTTACCTGAATGCGGACCGCGAAGCGCTGCTTGCGGCGCTGGCCGAGGATTTGGATTTTGGAGGAGAAGCATGAAGATTGTGGTTTTGGACGGATACTGCCTGAATCCCGGCGACCTTTCCTGGGACGCGCTGCGCAGATTCGGCGAGGTGGAAGTGTTCGACCGGACGGCTGAGCAGGATGTGCCAGGCCGCGCGGCGGGGGCGGCCATCGCGCTTACCAACAAGACGCCGTTGAGTGCCGCGGCACTGCGGCAGCTTCCGGAACTGCGCTACATCGGTGTGCTGGCCACGGGATATAACGTGGTGGATGTCGAGGCCGCCAGGCAGCAGGGCATCGTGGTTTCGAACATCCCCACGTATGGGACGGCTTCAGTATCGCAGTTCGTTTTCGCGCTGCTGCTGGAGCTTTGCCACAACGTGAGGCTGCATGCCGATGCGGTGCGCGCGGGCGAGTGGTCGCGCAGCGCCGACTGGTCGTTCTGGAAATCGCCGCTCATGGAACTGGCCGGGAAAACGATGGGGATCATCGGGTTCGGGCGCATCGGGCGGCAGACCGGACGTATTGCGGACGCCATGGGGATGCGGGTGATTGCCAACGACACGTATCAGGGCGACGCGCCCACGTATCCCGCGTTCCGTTGGGCCACAGTGGAAGAAGTGTTGCGGGAATCCGATGTGGTGAGCCTGCATTCGCCGCTGTTTCCGGAGACTCGCGGAATGATCAACGCCCGGAGCCTGGAGCTGATGAAACGCAGCGCGTTCCTGATCAATACTTCGCGCGGGCCACTGGTGGTGGATGGGGATCTGGCGGATGCGCTGAACGCAGGCCGCATTGCCGGGGCAGGGCTGGACGTGCTCTCGGTCGAACCGCCGGCGGAGAGCAACCCGCTGCTTACGGCGAAGAATTGCCTGGTCACTCCGCACATCGCGTGGGCCACGAAAGAAGCCAGATCGCGTTTAATGGATGTGGCGATGGAAAACATTGCGGCTTTTTTAAGCGGCAAGCCGCAGAATGTGGTGGGGTAGCGCAGATGGGTAGCGCAGACGGGGTAGCGAGATTCGCAATAAGCGCTATATCTAATATCCTGAGCAGGCGGACAATAGCAGGCGAACAAGCGATGAAAACATTTGCCGGTCTTTCCGTTTCGGTGTTGGCGGCGGCGTCGGGTTTGTGGGCGCAGCCGGTCGGCGTTTTTGAAGCCAGTGGAGATTTGGGCGTTACGCCGAAGACCGGCTCAATGCAATACGACGCAGCCGCATCGGAATACCGTGTGACCGGCGGAGGAGCGAATATCTGGGCGACCGAAGACGCCATGTATTTCGCGTGGAAGCGCCTCTCGGGGGATGTCACGCTGACGGCCGATGTGCGCTTCATTGGCGCCGGCGCGGTGGGGCATCGCAAAGCAGTGCTGATGGTGCGGCAGGATCTGACACCAGGCTCGGCTTATGCCGATGTGGCGCTGCACGGCGACGGGCTGACATCGCTGCAATTCCGGCCGGCTTCAGGTGTGGCCACCCAGGAGATTCGCTCCACTGTGACCGCTCCAACGCGCATCCGGATTGAACGGCGCGGAGAGCGGTTCACGATCTTTGCGGGCAAGCCTGGCGAAGAGCTTACGGCTTCGGGGCCGCAGGCGATACCACTAACGGACCCGGTGTACGTCGGGCTGGGCATCTGTTCGCACGATGCCAACGTGCTGGAGACGGCTGTGTTTTCGAATGTCCGGTTGGAGCAGCAGCCGGCGGCTGCGCCGGCGCAACGCTACCGCAGCAAGGTTACGGTGTACGATCTGGCGGCGCGGTCCTCGACGACGCTCTATCAGGCGGACCAGGTGATCGAGGCCCCCAACTGGTCGCGCGACGGTAAGTTCCTGGTTGTGAATACCGGCGGCAGTCTGTACCGTCTGCCGGTGAGCGGCGGCGGCGAACCGAAGCTCGAGAAGATCGAGATGGGCGACGGCGGCTATCGCTGCAACAACGATCATGACTTCACGCGGGACGGCAAGCTGCTGGCTTTTTCGGCGTCCAGCCCGGCGTCGCGGCAGTCGCAGGTGTACCTGGCAAAGGCCGATGGCTCGGGCGCGAAGTTGATGACGCCGGCGTCACCCAGCTACTTCCATGGCTGGTCGCCTGACGCACGCTGGCTGGCGTTTGTGGGGCAGCGGGACGGCAAGTTCGAACTCTACCGCGTGCCTGTGACTGGCGGCGCCGAGCAGCGGCTTACGTCGAAAGGCGGATATGACGACGGGCCGGAATACAGCCCGGACGGCAAATGGATTTATTTCAATTCGAACCGCTCTGGTGGCTGGGATATCTGGCGTATGCCCGCGGACGGCGCGGGACCCGATGATGCCAAAGCAGAGCGCGTGACCAACGACGAGCTGGAAGATTGGTTCCCACACTTTTCGCCCAACGGAAAGTGGATGCTGGTTTTCTCTTTTCCGAAGGGCACTTCGAACCACAACGACAAGATGCAAGGCGTGGTGCTGCGCGTTATGCCGGCGCCGGGCAAAACGATCAAGCCGGCCAAATTCGACGTGCTGACTACTTTCTTCGGAGGGCAGGGAACTATCAATGTGAACTCCTGGTCGCCTGATTCGAAGAAGTTCGCGTACGTGGTTTATGAGCCGCTGCCGGCGCAGTAGCGAACCCACCGGCGACAAGATCGCCGGCGTTACCTGCTATTCTGAGATTTTAGCCGTATGATTACACGCCAAGAAGCTCTGGATTTATTCGGTTCCGACGATCTGATCGGCATTGGCATGGAGGCCGATTCGGTGCGCCGTAAATGGCATCCCGAGGGCGTGGTTTCCTATATCATCGACCGCAACATCAACTACACGAATTTCTGCACGGAGTATTGCAGCTTCTGTGCCTTCTACCGGCCCATGGGCCACGCCGAGGGGTACGTGCTCTCCAAGGAAGCGATCTTCGACAAGATTCAGGAAACGCTTGATCTGGGGGGAACCGGCGTCCTGATGCAGGGAGGGCTGCATCCGGATCTGAAGATCGAGTGGTACGAAGACCTTTTTCGCAGCATCAAGGCGCGCTTCCCGATTCACCTGCACTGCCTGTCGGCTCCAGAGGTGACCAACATCGCGGACGTGAGCGGTTTGAGCCTGCGCGACACCATTCAGCGGCTGATGGATTCGGGCCTGGACTCGATTCCGGGCGGCGGGGCCGAAATTCTGGACGACGCGGTGCGCCATCGCATCAGCCGTCTGAAGTGCCGCACGCAGGATTGGATGGATGTGCATCGCACAGCGCACCAGCTAGGCATGCGCACCACGGCCACCATGATGTTCGGCTGCGGCGAAACCATTGAGCAGCGCATGAACCACCTGGAACTGGTCCGCAACCTGCAGGAGGAGACCGGCGGTTTCACGGCGTTCATCCCCTGGACGTTCCAGCGCGAAAACACCTCGCTTGGCCACTTCGTGAAGGAGGAGGCCACGGCTGTGGAATACCTGCAAACGCTGGCGATCTCCCGCATCTATCTCGACAATTTCGACAACGTGCAGAGTTCGTGGGTGACGCAGGGATTGAAGACCTGCCAGCTTGGCCTGCGGTTCGGCGGGAACGACGTGGGCAGCATCATGATCGAAGAGAACGTGGTTTCCGCGGCGGGCGCGCATCACCGCACCACCGAAGAAGAACTGCGGCGGATCATTCGCGACGCCGGGTTTGTGCCGAAGCAGCGGGATACGTTATATCGGACGTATTTCTTGAATTAGCGGTGTCGGCATGAATGCCGACATGGCAGGCTAAAGCCCGCTCAACGGTAAGGCGCCCAGAAGTTGCAGTGCGAAACCCGCGGACGTGCGCAGCGCGGCGAAGCGAGGCCTGGGGGGTTGGCAGAAAAGAATGGCGTCGCCGGCGGGCCGGTTCACCGCGACCTGGATCTCTGGAACTGTCCCACGGTCGCCCGCAATCAATGGCTGCAGACGCTGGTGGATTTGTGTGGAGGCGTAACTCAATGCTGAAACCTTCCACCGGATCTGCGGGGCGATGGCGAAGCCGGAAAGCCAGCCAGCACCCGGCATGAACGGCCGTTCGAGCGCCACCACACCCAACAACGGCTTGTTCGATGCGACGGATAGAATGGGCAAGAACGATCGCGAGAAGGCGAATATGTTGAAGGAGAGCGTGTAAGTCGAAAGTTCCAACAGCCCGCGTCCCCACGGCGGCAGGCGCGAACTGACGGAGCCGCGCAACGGTCCCGCCAGGCTCATGGGCCCCACCGGCCCGGAAAGGCTCCACGCACTACGCTTGCGTTCGGTGAGGTGGACCGTGATGCCGGCCACGCCGGTTTGCTGGTTGGTCCGCACGGACACCTGGCGCTCGTCGATGGGCTGGAATAAGTTGGTGCGGTTCAGGCGCGCGATGCTTTTGCGCAGTAGATATTGATCCAGCGGAACGCCTTCGTCCAGCAGGAAATTGCGGCGGATGGCGGCATCGGTATAGTGAGGATGGCCGATGAAATCGATCCGGCCGACGACGTAAGCCTGGCCGGGCGCGGCTTTGGCGCTCATGGTGGGTACGTCGAGCGTCACGGGGAAATCGAGAATCCCCTGACGCTCAGTCTGGCGGCGTTCGGCGAACAATCCGCCACAGACGCTGGGCGGGGTCTGCCGCGGACCAGCCTCAACCTCGACGCGCAGACTCACGTCTTTCCGGCTGAGTGGGATTTCGCTGGCATTCACGCTGGCGTCGAGGTAACCCTTCGCGATATAGACCGAAAGCATGCGGGCCAGGGCCGCATCCAGGGCCTCCTGTGTGTTCGATCGCCGCAGGTCACGGAGCGGCCGGCTCAACTCCTTGCGGCTTAGACCGGGGCTGCCGGTGAGTTCCACGCTCTTGATATGGGTGGCAATGCCAGTATCCACCGTGAGCTTGAGATCGTATTGTCCGCGGCCGGCGGCCGCCATTGCATAGGTCACAGTGGCCTTGCGGTAGCCGCGCTCATTCAGTTGACGTTGAGCCTGAAGCGCCAGTTCCCGGGCCTGGCGGCGAGTCAGCAGGGTGCCTTCGGGAAGGCTCATTTCCACGCCGAAAGTATTGGGCTGGATGCGAATTTCATGCAGGACGTAGCGCGGCTCCACGGTCACTCGAAAACGTACGTCGACGCCCCCTTCGTCTTCCTCGGTTTCGACGCGAATATCTTCGAAGCGGCCCAGGCTCCACAAGTAGCGGACGTCTCTGCCGACTGCATCGGCGTCGAAAGGCGCGCCCACCTGTGTTGCCAGGTTCACTTGCAGATTGGTGCCGGGGAAGGAGACGGACCTTACCAGTGTTGATGCGAAAAGGGCTGCCGCAAGGGTGTATGGATGCATGACGGCAGATGGGCAAGTGACCAGCCAAAGCAATGGGATAATACCCCCATGGCGGACGCATTCGACGCAATCATCATCGGCACCGGACAGGCGGGACCGGCCCTGGCGGCGCGGTTGGCGCGTGCCGGAATGAAAGTGGCAATCGTGGAGCGCAAGCTCTTTGGCGGCACTTGCGTAAACACCGGATGCATTCCTACCAAGACCATGGTGGCCAGCGCTTACGCCGCGTATCTGGCGCGTCGCGGTGGCGATTTCGGCGTGCAGACGGGACCCGTCACGGTGGACATGAAGCGGGTAAAAGCACGCAAGGATGAGATCTCCGGGAAGTCGCGGACCGGCGTGGAATCGTCGCTCAGGAGCACACCGAACGTAACCGTGTACCAGGGCAGCGCGCGCTTCGAGTCGGGAACCGAAGTAAGCGTGGGTGCGGCGCGGCTCACGGCAAATCGCATCTTCATCAATGTGGGAGGCAGGGCGGTTGTCCCCAATTTCCCGGGTTTGAGTGAGGTGGAATACTGGACGAACTCTTCGATGATGAGCGTCGACTTTCTGCCGCAGCACCTGGTGATTGTTGGCGGCAGTTATGTCGGCCTGGAATTCGGGCAGATGTACCGGCGGTTTGGGAGCGAGGTCACGATCGTGGAAATGGGGCCACGGTTGATCAATCGCGAGGATGAAGATGTTTCCACGGCGGTCCGCGAAATTCTCGAAGGCGAAGGCATGCGGATCCACTCAGACGCAGAGTGCATTAGCGTAGCCAAGCAAGGCGATGGGCTGGGTGTGAGGGTTAACTGCGCGAAAAGCTTGCCGAAAGTAAGTGGTTCGCACTTGCTGCTGGCGGTAGGACGGCGGCCCAATACGGATGACCTGGGCCTGGAGAACGCCGGGGTCGTCCACGACAAGCGTGGCTACATCACAGTGGACGATGAACTGCGCACCAACGTGGCAGGCATTTGGGCGCTGGGCGATTGCAATGGCCGGGGTGGTTTCACCCATACGTCGTACAACGACTATGAAATTGCGGCCGCCAATATTCTTGATCACGACCCAAGACGCGTCAGCGACCGGATTATGGCGTACAACCTTTACATCGATCCACCGCTCGGAAGGGTGGGCATGACTGAAGCGGAAGTGCGGGAAGAGGCCCGGAAATCCGGCCGGCGGGCCTTGATCGCAACGCGACCGATGACGCGTGTGGGACGCGCCGTGGAAAAGGGCGAAACCCGCGGTTTCATGAAGATTCTGGTGGATGCGAACAGCCGCGAAATCCTGGGCGCATCCATTCTCGGCACCGGCGCCGACGAGGCGATCCACTGCATTCTGGATGTGATGTACGCCAAAGCGCCCTACACGGTTTTGCAGCGTGCAGTGCACATCCACCCGACAGTTTCGGAACTGATACCGACGATGCTGGGAGACTTGAAACCGCTCACGTAAGGGAACCTATCACTCCCTGACGGTTGCGGCTCCGCTGCCCAGCACTGCAGGACGGGAGCGGATTATTGAACCGTGGGGGATGGGCCGCCGGTCTCCATCAATGCTCCGGGGCGAAGCGACTTGAAGCTGGTCTTAGTTGTTTTCAGACCGGCCGAGACCCTGCCACTCGCCTGGCGGGACACCCGAACCACTATGGCCTTGTATTGCAAAACCCTCTGGCCGAATACCGGGTGCGATGGCAATTGCAGTTCAACCGTATAGGTATCGCCCAATTTCGGCGCCGCGTCTTCGGCCTCTTTTTTGCACCACTCAACCAGCAGGCCGGTGCCGCTGATGTTTTCAATTCGCTTCCAGGCGCTCTGGCCGCGGTGTCCGGAAGGTGCTACCCGGCAGAATACATCCAACGCTAAACGATCGCGATTTCTCTTTTCCATGGTGTGAATCTCCTTTGGGTTAATTTGCTTCTCTTACTGTTGAGAGTCCGTACAGGGCAAGTTCATAGCGATCCGCCGCGCCAAGGCGGCTGGAAACGCTTCGCATCAAGCTCTCGACCGAGCTTTGCTCGAACCGCATGACAGCGGCGATTTCCTGGTTCTTCAATCCGCAAGCGACAAGGGCGAGGAATTGCCGCTCCGTGGAATTGCAGACACGGTTGACCAGTGTTGCGGGCAATTCGGCCTCCGGGAAGGCGGCGAGAAGCTGGAGCGCTTCGATGAGCCGGGCGGGCGGCAAGAATGCCGGAAGGATCGCATTGGCGCCGAGACGGATCGCCTCATCCGCCTGTTCTTTCGAAAGCTGGCGGGACCACATGACGATCTGGCATTTGCGCGCCAGCTTTCGCAGGTCGCCAATCACGTCCAGGTCGAGCAAGAAGGGAAAATCCAGGATCGCGATGTCGGGAGGGTTGCTGCGGAAAGCATGGACCAGCTCAGCAATATCGGTACAGACATCCGAAATCTGAAGGCCGGCAGCCACCAGGAATATCTCTAAGCCCTTGGCTAGAACGGGTTCGTTGGTTGCAAGTAGAATGCTCGTCATGATGCCTCACTAAGTAATAAAGAATTCCGGCTCATAGAAAAATCGGGTATCGCCGGGATAGCGCCGATCAACTTCTTTGTGTAAGGGTGCGACGGCGCTTCGAAGACCACACTGGTATCCGCGAACTCTACAATGCGTCCCTCGTGAAGAATGGCTACGCGGTGGCAGAAGCCGGCGATAGAAAGCAGATCGTGGGAGATATAGAGGATTCCCATGCCCAGCTTTCGGTTCAGGTGCGCGAGCAGCCGCAAGATGCCGGCTTGGGCGATAACATCCAGCGAACTGGTCGGCTCGTCCGCAATCAGTAGATCGGGGTTGTGAAGAATTGCCATGGCGATCAGCAAGCGTTGGGCTTGGCCCACACTGACTTCACGCGGGTAGCGGCGCAGAAATTCTCGGTCTGCGGGCAGGCCGACCTGCTCGACGGCTCTCCGTATTTCGCCTTCCATCTGGGAGCGGCAGCCCTTCTTGTGCGCCTTCCATGCCTCGGCCATCTGGGCATCCATGCGCATGGCCGGATTCAGGAACGACGTGGGGCTCTGCGGCACGAATGCGATTTTTCTTCCCCGCAAGCCGCGCATGTCGCGCTCGCGGAACGGCAGCAGGTCTTTGCCGTGGAACAGCACCTGGCCCGATGCGCTGCCTCCTTTGTGATCCAGGAGTTTGAGAAGGGCCAACGCGAGGCTGCTCTTTCCGGATCCGCTGCTGCCCACAAGGCCGACGATCTCTCCGGACCGGACCTGGAGCTCGGCGCCGTCGAGCACTCGCGGCCTGGCCGGGTAGTCGATGGTCAGCCTGATTTCAAGCAGTGACGGGAATATCATCAGCGCTTGCCCCCTTGCTGCGCCCGCGCGAGCATCTCGATATTCCAGACCGCCTGCGGCCGCAACACGCCAGGGTTAGCGTTGAGGAGCGCCGGCGACAGGGCAACCAAGGCGTTCTTGTTCACCAGATACAGGAACGGAGCCTGTTCCCAGACAATCTGCTGCACTTGATCGAAATAGGCCTTTCGCCTGGCCGGGATGAGTTCCGCGCTTTGCGCCATCATCAGCCGGTCGATCTCGGCTTCCCAGGGGGTAGCCGGTGAAGCCTGATTGGGATTCCATTGATGATTGGCGGCCGAACTCAGCCATACGTTCATCTGACCGTCGGGATCCAGATCGATATTCGTCAGACCAAGCAGACAGGCCTCGTAGTCAGAGCTCTGGGTCAGGCGGTCGATGATGGCCGAGTAATCAAGGCGTACTACGTTGAGCCGGATTCCAATGGCCTTCAAATCCTCCTGGATCATTTGCGCGATTTTCTCGCGGGCCTGATTCCCGGAATTCGTCATCAGCGAGAACTCCACCGGATGCCCCTGCGCGTCGCTCAGGACCCCGTTCCGCAGGCGAAAGCCATCCTTTGCCAGCCGGTCCAGAGCTTCCTTCGGATCGTAGCGGTGCGGTTTCAGGCTGGAGTTGAACCACCAGTGATTAGCCGGCGAAACCGGACCCTCGGACGGCCGGGCGTGGCCATGGAAGACCAGGCGGCACAAATCGTCCCGATTGATGGCGGCTGAGACGGCGCGGCGGAATCCCGTGGACTGAAACCACCGCTTCTTATAGTCGGGAATGGGCGACTTCGCCGTCTGGTTGAACCACAACATCTCCGACTCAAGGGACGGCCCCAGGTCGCGAACCGAACCGGGCATTCGCACCTGCAACTGGTCGAACATTTCAGGCGACACAGTGGTCATGAGGTCGAGTTCACCATGCTGGAAGCGGATTAGTTCCAAATCGCGGTTCTGCTGGATACTGAGACGCACCGAATCCAGGCGCGGCAGGCGAAGGCCTTGCGCATCCCGCTTCCAGTAATATGGGTTGCGAGTGAGGTGCACCTCAAAACCGGGCTTGTATTCGGCGACGAAAAATGGGCCCAGCGTCGCCATTTCCTTCTTGGGCGACCGTTTGGACACGATCGCAACCTGATCAAAAAGTCTGGCGAGCCCGGCAACAGGCGCCGGAAACGTCACCGTGATTTCATCGGCAGCCCGCGTTGCGGTCTTTACCGGGCCACCCGCGGCGCCGAAGGGATCGGCAGTGGGTGCATGGAGTTTGGGATCGAACAGGGTCTGTATGGTGTAGGCGACATCCTCCGCCGAAAACGGCGTGCCATCCGAAAAGGAGATGTGCTGCCTCAGTTTGAAAGTAATTCCGCGCCCCCCCGCCAGCAGGCGCCACGAGACCGCCAATTCGGGCTCCAACTCCTGTGTGGAGCGGTTGGCACGAATCAGAACTCCGCCGGTCAGATATCGGATGGATTCGGAGGAAACATCGGAAACCAGCAGCGGATTGAAAGTCTTGGGTTCGGAGTGGAGGCAGAATCTAAGTTCGCCGCCGTATTGTGCCGCCGCGGAGGTCCACGAGTAAGTCAGAAGGAACACACAAATCAGGCGAGTCATCGGACTAATGCCTCCGACGGCCGGACGAGATAGAGGCAAGTCACTACGATTACCATCAGCACCAGGGGCGCCCATGCTCCCACGCTGGGGGCAAAGGCGTTCTCGAGCGGCCGTAGCAGGTTTCCCCACGATGGAAGAGGATCGGACACGCCGAGCCCCAGGAGCCCCAGATTGGCCTCCGCGAGAATGTAGACAGGAATCGACGCCCAGAATTGCGCCACCAGGATGGGACAGACGTTGGGAAGCACGTGCTTCAGCAATACACGGCCGGGCGGAAGACCGCTGGCCCGCGCTTGCAGCACCAGGTCGGATTCGCGCAGTTCCCGGCAGCCGGCACGAACCACCCGTGCAGCGGACGGCCAGCCGAGCAGGCCGATCATGCCGAACGTCACCAGGAGCGAGAGAACCGCGGGGATGTTCAAAGGCAGCATAGCGCGCACTATGATCAGCAGGAAGAGCCACGGAAGGGACAACATCAGGTCAAGCACAACGGACGCCGCACGGTCGTACCAACCGCCCAGGAAGCCGGCGGCGCCCCCGGCCAGGGCTGCCAGTATGGTGGATACCAATGCGGCCGCCGGCGCGGCCAACAGCGATATCCGTGTGCCATACAGAAGCCTCGATAGACGGTCCCGTCCTAATTCATCGGTTCCGAGCGGAAACTGTTTCGATATCGGCGCGTTCGGCGAATCGCGGAACTGGCGGTCATATGGCGCGCTGGTAATGGCGGCAGGCCACAAGACGGCAAGCAGAATTGCCGCCAGTATTCCGCCAGCGAGGAGGCGCACAGCAGTCATGCCCGGCTGCTTTTTCATGTGTTACTCCGAAGGGCCGGGCTGCAAACATCGGCCACGAGACTTGAGATTTGTGTGACCAGAGTGACGATTACGGTGAGGGCCACCAACACGGGAAGATCGCGCGCCAGCGCCGCTTTCCAGGCAAGTTGGCCGAGGCCGGGCAGATCGCAAATGGCTTCGACGGCGATGGCGGCGCCGAACGCCAGGTTGATCGAAACCGCCGCCAGAGCGGCCAAAGGCGCCAGGGCAGGCGGCAGCACGTGCCGCATCAGAATCTGAAAGCTGCCAAGACCTTTGGCCCTGGCGAGCAGAACGTGAGGCATGCCGTAACTTTGACGGAGCAGGCCTTGCAGGTATAGGTACAACTTCGGAAAGAGAATTGCGGCGATCATCCACCTGGCCGAGCCCCCGAACCGGAATAGCAGGATAGCCATACCGGCCGCGGGGATGGACGCGGATATTCCGCTGAAGACCGTGCACAGGCCAGCCAGCTTTGGCAGCCGCCACGTTACCGGCGGGACCGCTAGAATCAGCGCGATGACCCACGCGCCCGCGATACCGCAGAACGTTAAGACGGCCGTGGTCGCCGCTCTCTCCGCCAACAGTTCCCGAATGGGCCGGCCCAACGATTGGGAAAAGCCGAGGTCGCCGGTGACGACGCGTTTCAGGTATGTGGCATAGAACCGCACGGGATTGCGTTCTGCGTCATGCGAGTGGTGCATCGCCTGCAGGCTTTCCCGGCTTAATCGCATGTCGAATTGCTCTTCGCCCAATCCAAATCCCGGGCTGAAGCGCACCAAGGTCGCACTCAGCAGACCAGCGGCAAGGGCGGTTGCCACGATACGAAACGCGACGCGAAGCACGGTGCGGCCTAAACCGCGCACGAGGCCGGCCTGCTGTATGGTCGGTTGGGTCATTGGATGGCAAGGAGTTCGAGATCGTCGACTGCCGGAGCGGTCATGGCCGGAACGATCATGTCCGGAGCGATCATGTCTGGAGCGATCATGTCTGGATCGATCAGGGGGGCCGCCAGCAAGAGCTTTTGCGAATGCTTGGCTTTGTACATGCGATGATCGGCCGCGGCCAGTAACTGATCGGCGTCGGCGCCATCCTGCGGGTAAGTGGCTACTCCGATGCTCATGGATACCTGAACACTAAGGTTGTCGATAACGCCGTTCTCGACAACGCCGGCCTGCCAGGCAAACTCCTTCAATTCCGCGATGCGTTTGGAACTCGCCGTCTCGTCATTTCCCGGCAGCAGGAGGACAAACTCATCGCCGCCCATGCGCGCCACGTAGTCGTAGTCGCGGCAATGGGAACGAAGGGCATCGGCCACATCCCGAAGCACTCGATTGCCTTCCAGATGCCCATAGCGGTCGTTGACCTGTTTGAAACCGTTCAGGTCGCACACCAGCACGGTCAGGCTGCCGTGCTCACGCCTGCAGCGCGCCAGTTCGGCCTCAAGCCTGAGGAACAAGGAGCGCGCGTTGGGCAGGTTCGTGAGGTAGTCGGTGGTGGCCGAGTCTTCCGCCAGGCGAAATTTCAGCGCGTTCTCGATCGAAAGAGATACCTTTGAGCTGATGGCCAGCAGGATCCGAAGGTTGTCTCTTGAGAACGCATCCTTCTCCAGCCGGTACAGTGTCAACACGCCGACGGTCCCGTTCAGACCTTCAAGAGGCACCGCCAGCGCGGATCGCAGCAAGCTGTATTTTTTCGGGTCGTTCATATAGCCCGATTCGACGGAGGGATTGCCGTTGAGGATGGGCTTGCGGTTTTCCGCCACCCAACCGGAGAGGCCCTGGCCTATCGGCATGTTCAACGACGACAAAAGCCGGAAATCTTCTCCGTTTACGTAGTGAGGAACTATGCGATCGTCGCTGACGATATAAACCACGATGGCATCGTAAGGGATCATGCGTTTGAGTCTGACGGCGACCACTGAAAGGGTTTCGTCAACGCTGAGCGAGCTTCCGAGATCGCGGGTCAACTCAAAGAGGAGGTGTACTTCCTGGCGCGCCTCGGCGATAGAGTCCAGGAAGTCGCCGCGCTGTAGCTTTAAGTTGGAGTGCGAGATCTCAAACCCGGCCGCGGGAGCCACGCCCCGGTCGACTTTCAGATCTTTGGATAGCCTGGACTTACCCAGAGGCTGCGAGTTCGCAAGGCGTTCCAGGTCCTGGTAGCGCCGCTTGAGCACCTCCACCACGCGAGGGTCAAAACTTGTTCCGGCCAGAGATTCCACATGGGCCATGGCTTCATCAAGCGGAAGCGCCCGCCGGTATTGGCGTTCAGAAGACAGCGCGTCCAGACAGTCAACCGCGGCTAGAATCCGCGCGCCCACCGGAATCTCTTCACCGATGAGGCCGGCGGGATAGCCGGTGCCATCCCATTTCTCGTGATGCGCTCTGACGATTGGAACCACGGGACAAGGGAATCCCACACACTCCAGAATCTCGGCGCCCACGGTCGGATGGATCTTCATCTTCTCGAACTCTTCCGCGGTCATTTTGCCGGGCTTCGAGATGATATGTTCTGGAACCGCGAGCTTACCGATGTCGTGGAGCAGCGCAGCCGCGCGGAGTGCGTCCAGTTCCAGATCGGAAAGATTCATGTCTTTTCCGATCTCTTCGACATAGGTTCGGACCCGCCGCAGATGCTCGTGAGTCGCATGATCCTTGGCTTCGATAGCCAGCGCCAGGGCTTCGATTGTCCGCAGATGGAGACCGGCGACTTCTTCTACGTGTCTCTTCTCGTTTTCCAGCCTCTCCAGGTACACTCGATAGGAACGATGTATGAAAAATAGGATAGGCAGCATCATGATAGAAGCCGGCCAGTGGAATTGATGGCTGACGAGATTCAGCACCCAGGCGATGGAAGCCCCTACTACATAGAAAGGAAATGACCAGAAATAACAATCGCGCCAGGTTTGGCCGAGGCGCCGGTTCTCGGTCAGAGCAATCACGGCGGCGATCGACGCGGTATTAAGAAAGAAGAAGACCAGGGAAGCGGCAAGAAGGAGTGTGGCGGTGTTCCGCACCGGAAGAAGACCGCAGAACGTGTAGCAGCCGATCACCGCAATCGCCATGTTGGCCACGCTGAACATGACGCGGATCGGTTTCACGGTCTGTTTCGGCTTCCACAAGCACTGAACCAGCGTAGCTACGCAGCCGAGCACGACGGTCTCGCTCATGGTCATCTCGCTGACACCGATCAGAATGAAAAGAAAATTTACCGACATGGTGCCCTGGAAGGCGGGCAGGTTGACCTTGAGCCCGGACAGAAGAACCGCCACCGTCAGATAAGACAGGAATCGCATCGGGTCGTCGGAATGCCATGAAGCGACGGCGCGGACGAGGACTATCAACCCCGCTCCCACGACAAACCCGATAAACAGACGCGCTTTAAGATTCATTCTTTACGCTCCCGTAGGAATCGATCGCTTACATTACCGCCCGGCCGCAGGCGTTTGGCCGGGTAGGCCGCACACCATATTCTTTGAGTCGGCGGATCAGAGTTCGCTGGGAAATCCCGAGCATCTCAGCGGCGCGGTCACGCCGGCCTTCGGTCTGGGCCAGAGCATTGAAGATGACCTCCTGTTCGAGATCGTCCAGGCTGAAATTCGGTGGGTCTTGACGCTGCTGCTGTGCATCCCGAAACTCCTGGGGCAGGTCATCCCAGTGAATCTCGATGCAGTTGGTCAATGCAGCCAGGCGCACCGTCAGGTTCTTGAGTTCCCGTATGTTGCCAGGCCATGAGTAGCACTGGAGCGCGGCCACCGCCTGGTCGGAAATGCCTAGCCCTTCGGTCTCCTGCGCAAGAAACAGTCTGGCCAGCGGGCCGACATCTTCAGGACGTTCACGAAGCGGCGGCGCTGTCACGGAAATCTGATTCAACCGATGGTAGAGGTCGGCGCGAAACCTGCCGGCCTTCACTTCCGCGGCCAGGTCGGCATTGGTAGCCGCCACAATTCTGACGTCGACTTCGACCTTGCGAGTCCCGCCCAGACGATAATGCGGCCAGCCGTCGAGTACGCGCAGCATTTTACTTTGGCTCTTCGGATTAAGCTCAGCAATTTCGTCCAGGAACAACGTGCCGTGGTTCGCCAGTTCGAACATTCCCGGCTTGGCCGACTCGGCGCCGCTGAACGCACCCTTTTCGTAGCCGAAGAGTTCGCTCTCCAGGAGGTGATCCGGCAGGGCTGCGCAGTTGATATCGATCCATGGTTTGCCGCAGCGCGTAGAGTACGAATGCAATGCGCGCGCGATCAATTCTTTGCCGCTGCCACTTTCTCCGGTAATGAGCACGGCGGCATTGCTCCGGGCGATTTTTTCGACGAAGCTCATCACGGTTCGCATTGCATCGCTCGAAATCACAGCCGTCATCCCCAGGAACGAGCGGAGACCCTGCGTTTCCATCGAGTTTGCCTTATCCCCTGCTGTGCAGTCGCTAAGTCTCATCAAATTGTTCGGCATGTCCTTGTTGGCCGGTCCCAGTTCGTGATCTTGTCGCTCTGGTCTGGTGTGGCTTAAGTAACTCTACGCCGAGCCCATAGCTTAAGCAATGCTATTGCTTGTACCATTCGGACTGGCCCAGGGCTAACAGTTCTTTGTGGACCGATATAGGGGACACCACTAATATCGGAGGTTAACCAGTGACAGATTGACGGCAACCCACTTAGGCCACATGACAGGCTGTCAGGTACTTATAGTTCTAAAACCATTGAAAACAGAGGCTAAAACGGTTGCTAATCAATGGCGGTCAACCTGCACTTATGCGCCGCGGTTGTACCCGTTTGTGGCAGCGAACTTAGACGGCCCCTTCGGGATTCAGGAGATTACATGTTAAAAAGCCTTCTTACACTGGCGCTGATTGTCGGTCCAAGTCTGGGAATTGCCGCTTCCAAGCTGGCAGCCGACTTGCCGAAATCGGGACCGCCCATCGATGTGATTATTCAATTTAAGCCCATGTCGGGCTGGAACAACGCGCAAGTGGTCGGCGCATTCGGCGGCCAGGTCAGACATTCGTTCAATGCGATCAATGCCATTCACACAACCCTGCCACCGGCGGTACTGCCGATGCTTGCGAACCTTCCGATGGTCGCCTATATCTCGCCGAACCGGCCCATGAAACGTTCCCTGGACATCACTGCCCAGACCGTGAACGCCAACCTTGCATGGCAATTTGGCCTTGACGGCACAGGCGTGGGAGTGGCCGTAATCGACAGCGGCGTCACGACGAGGCACGATCTGATGGCGCGCAACGGGATGGCCTCCCGCGTGGTATACAGCCAGAGCTTTGTGGCCGGCATGGACGCCTCCGACGGCTACGGCCATGGGACGCACGTGGCTGGTATCATTGGATCGAATGGCGCCGATTCGACCGGCTCCTTGTTTGCGCGCACGTTCAAAGGTGTTGCACCGAACGTGAACTTGATCGACCTGAGGGTCCTGGACCAGAATGGCGGCGGGCAGGAAGCCGACGTCATCAATGCCATTCAGACTGCGATCCTTCTTAAGAATGTATACAACATCCGCGTCATCAACCTGTCGCTGGGGCGCCCGGTTTTTGAGAGCTACACGGTCGATCCCCTCTGCCAGGCGGTGGAGGCGGCTTGGAAAGCTGGCATCGTCGTAGTTGTGGCGGCCGGCAATTACGGACGAGACAACTCGCTCGGCACGCACGGCTACGGCACCATCGCATCTCCTGGAAACGACCCGTATGTGATCACGGTTGGGGCCGCAAACACCAGAGGCACACCCAGCCCCTACGATGACGCGATTGCGAGCTACAGCTCCAAAGGGCCGACGATGGTCGACCATATTGTGAAGCCGGACCTCGTGGCTCCCGGGAACGGTGTGGTTTCCGTTCTGGCAAGCACCAGCTGCACTCTTTACTCCGCGCAGACCAGCGTAAGTATGAACTACGAGCTTGTTGGCCGTGCGTCCGGAGTCTCTACCTCTTATATGAAGCTGAGTGGCACCAGCATGGCCACGCCGGTGGTAAGCGGCGCCGCCGCTCTTATGATTCAGAAGAACCCGTCCCTTACTCCGGACCAGGTAAAGGCGCGGCTCATGAAAACCGCCATGAAGATTCTGCCGCAATATAGCACGGGGATTGATTCGATCAGTCTGGCCTCTTTCAGTATGCAGTCGGACATCTTCTCAGTTGGGTCAGGGTACCTGGACATCAACGCGGCGTTGGCTAACAACGATTTTGCCACCAAGCCGGCCTTGTCCGCCACCGCTGTGTACAACGCAGCCACCAGAAAGGTGTCGATCCTCCGGAATTTCTCCGTGGTCTGGGGCGACTCCGTGGTTTGGGGCGACTCCGTGGTTTGGGGTGACGCGTTGTTCTCAGGCAAGGGATTGAATGGGCTCTCCGTGGTCTGGGGCGACTCCGTGGTTTGGGGAGACTCGACAGCTGGAGCTTTTAGCGTTGTTTGGGGAGACTCAGTGAACGGGAAAATTCCGTTGCAGGCCTCTTCCGACGACGACAGTGACCAGTAGGGTTGACGGGAGTCGGTATCTAAAGAGTCCTCCAATGCCTACAAAAGCGAAGCTTTTCATCGGACTGACCATCGCCACCGGAGCGTTGTTCCTGGTGGCCTGCCTCGGCAGGGTCAACAACTTTGCCGACCTGCCGATTTACATCAGTTGTTTCGCGCTGGCCCTGCTTTCCTCGGCACTCAAGGTGCGGTTGCCGGGGATTACAGGCACCATGTCTACGAATTTTCTGTTTGTGCTGATCGCCACCGCGGTATTCAGCCTGACAGAAACTGTTGTGCTGGCTTCAGTCGCTTGCCTGGTCCAGTGTTTGTGGAAGACCAAGCGGAAGCCGAAAGGCATTCAAATCCTTTTCAACATCGCCGTGCTGGTACTCAGCAGCGGGGTCAGCTATCAGATATCCCATAGGCTAGCCGGTAACAGCGGCGCGAGCTTATCGGTTCAACTGGCGCTGGCCGCCTGCTTGTATTTCACAATCAATACCTTTCTGATATCCGGTGTCTTGTCTCTGGTCGATAGCAAGCCCCTGATGCAAGTGTGGCAGCAGTGCTACCTGTGGTCGTTTCCGTATTATCTGGCGGGCGCGGCTTTGTCGGGGCTGTTGGTGGTGGCAAGTCGGACTGTGGGGTGGAAAACGTCCATGCTCATGCTGCCGGTGATGTACCTGGTGTTTGTCTTCTACGGTACATGCGTGGAACGTCTCGGCGAGAGAACTTCGCCGGCCGGCACGACATAGCGGCCAAGATTGGAATTTACCGACGGGAGCGGGACAGTGAATAAGGGCTGGCGTTCTGCCAGCCTTTTGTTTTTTGAACCCACTCTGTTACTCTCAATCCACCAACCCGAATGTGAAGAGATTCCTGCCTGCGGCTATGGTGACATACTGCCTGCCGCCGGCGCTGAACGTCATGGGCGACGCCTTCAGGTTACTGCCCATGGAGAAATGCCAAAGCGCTTTGCCGGTCTTCGCGTCCAGCCCGACAAGGTCTCCATCGTCATCGGCTGAAAATACCAGACCGCCGGCGGTAGAGACTGTTCCGGCCCACATCAGCGTGGGACCCGGCATTGGGAATTCCCAGCGCAGCTTGCCGGTCTTCACGTCGAGCGCGCGCAGATAGAACTGGCCCTTCTCACCCGCGATCAGGGTGTGCCCGGTTCCGCGGAATCCACTGTTGGGCGCGGGCTGCTGCGCGGAGCTGTAGTAGGTTTCGCATTGTTCGAGCGCGACCACATAGAACAAGCCCAGCTCCGGATTGAGGGACGGCGACCACCAGTTGGTAGCGCCGTGGACGGTGGGACAGACACGCACGCCGGCCGGCGAGGGGTCCGTGTTGGGCGCCACAATCGGGCGGCCCTTGGCGTCGATGCCGGTGGCCCAGTTGAGTTCCTTGACAAACGGTTCGGCCAGAAGAAACTCTCCATTGGTGCGGTCCAGGATATAGTAAAAGCCATTTCGATTCGCCTGAACCAGGAGCTTTCGGGGACGTCCCCGAAACTCCGTGTCCACCAGCACCGGCGCCTCGTTGGCGTCCCAATCGTGCGTGTCGTGGGGAACGAATTGGAAATACCACTTCATCTTGCCGGTGTCCGCGTCAAGCGCCAGCACGCAATCGGAATAGAGATTGTCACCGGGCCGGTCGCCGCCAAAATCGGGCCAGGGATTTCCAGTGGCCCAGTAGATCAGATTGAGCCCCGGATCATAGGTGCCCGTAGTCCAGGCAGGGGCGCCGCCGTTTTCGAGCGGAAAATTGCCCCAGGTATTCGAACCCGGCTCACCCTTGCGCGGAACGGTCCACACGCGCCACGCCTCCTGGCCGGTCTCCGCGGAGAGCGCGGAAATGAAACAGGTCTGGCCGGACGAGGCCACGCCGGTAACGATCTTATCCTTAACGGCCAGCGGAGCACCGGTGCAGGAATAGCGCGAGCCGGAAGCCGCGATCTCACGATCCCAGACCACCGCGCCGCTCGAGCGCCGCAGTGCGACCAGGTGGCAATCTGCGGTAGCGAAGTAGATCCGGTCACCCAGGATGGCGACGCCGCGATTGACGGATGTGCGCTGCGCACCCTGTTCGCGGTAATGCCAGATCTCGCGGCCGGTGACGGCGTCCAGCGCGAAAACTTCGTTGGTGATGGTGGCGTACATGACGCCCTGGTGAACCAGCGGAACCGTTTCCAGATCGCCTGTGCCGGCGAATTGCCGCACCCATTTCGGCGCCAGGCGCGAGATGGTGCGCGGATTAATCTCAGTGAGCGGGCTGTGCCGGTGCGCGGAGTAATCGCCGATGTAAGTGAGCCAGTCCTGGTTCGGACCCTTGCGCAGGTCCTCGTCACTGACCTGGGCAAGCAGCGTGGGCGCCAAAATGGCAAGCAGCAGAAGTCTCAATTCGTGCCTCCTTTCAGCGTGCGCCGGGAGAGATAGGCCAGCAGATTCTGCGTCTCATCTACCGTTAGATGCGCTGCCGGCATCCATGACCGGCTCTGAAACTGCGCCTTCCCCATCTGAGCGCCGTGGAGCAGGTGGAGGTTCCCTTGTTCATCCAGCACTTGCAGGGACCAGTTCGATTCGTGCCTGGCGACTCCGCGCAGCCGCTCTCCCTTCGCCGTTTCCAGCAGCACCGGCCGGTACCCGGCACTGGCCTCAGCTTTGGGATTCAGAATAGCCTCGCGAATTTCGCCCAGCCTGCGAGTGGCGCCGATGTTCGACAGATCGGGGCCGAGGTAACCGCCCCGCCCAAGGATCGAGTGACAGCCGGAACAGCCTTCCTTGCCGAAGAAGATGGCCTCGCCGGCGGCCGCGTCACCAGGGACCGGTACGCCACTGGCCGGCGCATTGAGGCTGCGGACAAAGGCCGCCAGTTCCCAGATCTGATCGTCGGGAAGGGCAAATGGGGGCATCGCCGTCCCCTTCACGCCGTTCTTGATGAAACCGAAAAGGTCCCGATCCTGAGCGCGGCGAACTTCCCAACTGGTGACCAGATTCGGACCTTGTCCTTCGCCCTGGCCCCCCTCGCCATTGCGCGCGTGGCAACCGGAACAAAGCTGCAGAAACCGCCGCTGGCCGGCCTCAACCGCCGTGCGATTCTTCAGCAGCGCGTTGTTGGAGTTCGGCGGTCCCATGCGATCCAATTGCGCAAAGCAGAGACTCGGCAATAAGGCTATCGTCCATTTGAGAGCGGGCTTCATGGTACGCCCGGAATAAGCCATAGGTCCCCCCCTAGAAGAAGAACTTTAGCGCAAATTCGATGATGCGGTTGCTGTTGAGTGTCGAGGAAACCTGCCCGCCGGATCCCTGATCGATGTTGGTTCCCGGTGCGTTGAACACCGGATGATTGGTGATATTGAAAAACTCGGCGCGGAATTGCAGGCGTCTGGCTTCACTGATCCTCACGTCCTTCAGAATCGACAAATCCAGCTGAGAGAGATTGTCCGCGCGCAGATGTGTTCCGGCCGCTGGTTCCAATGGTGTATTGAGCGGGGACAAGAAAGCTGTCCGTCGCGTTTGGGAAGAGTGACTTGCAACTGGAGTTGGCGGAAGTGTAATACCAGCAGTTGATAGTCTGCGGAACAAATGCCGGTCCAATGGCGTTTGGCCGCTGGCCGCCGGCGCCGGTATTGGCTCGGTCTGAACCTATGGTCGGGGTGAAGGGCAGGCCAGACTTGAGCGTAGTCACCGCCGCCAGTTCCCATCCGCCCAGCACGCGATCCACGACGCCCGGCAGGCGGCTTAGAAAGCGTTTGCCCCGGCCCACAGGTAGCCCGTAGTTGAAACTGATCGAGCTTGTATTGGTCTGGTCAAAGTCGCAGGGCCCGTAGTTCAGGCCGATCAAAGCCATGGCAGGCGCTCCGCTGTCGTCCGTGCCGGTGTCCAGGCACTTGGCGCGAACATAGGAGCCCATCAGCGTCAGACCGTGCCAGTCGCGAACCTCGAGCGAAGTCTGCAAAGCATTATAGGTTCCCTTGCCGCCCCATTCCTGCAGGCCGATCGAGCCCCACTGAGGAAAAGGACGCCGTGCCTGGATGGCGCCTGGTCCCGGCGGTGGATCGTTGCGGCGTTGGGTCTGTTGCAGGCGAACCGTCCGGCTGCCCACATAAGCTACGGTGAATGCGACCCGCGAAGTAATTTCGCGCTGCACCGTCAGATTCCACTGCTGCGTGTACTGTTCGCGGAGATTCACCAGGGCCGACGTAATGGTCGGTGTGTCGCAGGAATTCAGGACCAGGCCGAACGAACAGGGCTGGCCGGGATTGGGGTTGGCAGCGGCAATCGGCGCTCCTTGGAAGAAGTTTGAGAAAGTACGGCCGGGCGCCGCCGGCGGCCGGTCATTGAAGACCTGCGAATTGACGACGAAAGGTACGGTGACCACCGTGTTGTTAACCAGGTTGGTATCTGGAAATGCAAAGAAAATACCGTAAGCCGAGCGGATCACGGTTTTCGGCATCGGAGTCCAGGCGATGCCCAGGCGCGGCGCCACGTTGCGGTGGTCGGATGGCGTAACCGACGGCGGAAGGCCGAGGTCATTGGTGAAAAGCACACGGTCTCCAAACAACTGCAGCAATTGTCCAGTCAGCGGTTGGGCTGTGGGATCGGTCTGAAGGCCGGAGGGTACAATGATTTTGCCCGTGGCTGGGTCGAACCCGGTGCGCGTCCGGCGAATGCCTTTCATGAACGGGTTGATGTCCCACCGAAGTCCGAGGTTGAGCGTCAGGCCCGGGCGGACGCGAAACGTATCGTTGAAGTGCCAGGCTTTAAAATCGTCATAATCGCCCTGCAAAGTTTGCACGGGGCTCCGCGTGCCGTTGTCCGGGAAACCCATTAGCAGATCGGCGAAGCCGTTCCCGGTATACGTTCCCAGGAAGTTCCAGTTGCCGACGCTGTTTTGGCCGATGTGAAAACCGTCGTTGCGATGCAGCCATTCCATGCCGGCTTTCATGTCATGCCGGCCGTGTACGAAGCTGATGGCATCAGAAAGCTGAAGGTGCCGGATGCGCATGTACTTGGGCCGCTGGTCAGACGGCGAGCCCTGGAATCCCTGGTAGCCTGAGACGGCGATGGTGGGCCAGCTTTGTTCCGGCACCACCGTCGTATTCTCAAAGCCCTGAATACCCGCCAGACCGTTGATGTTTACGCCCGGTCCCACGGCGCCGAAGATGAACGGGGAATCGTAAAATGCTGCTTGCGCCACGTTCTGCACGGTCGGCGACAGGATACGTGTCCAGCGCACGGTGTAATCCTGGGCTTTGCTATGCAGGTTGGTCGCGGGTACGGCCGGGAATGGATTCGGGCTGGATTCATAACTGCTCGAAATCGAGTAGCGCGCCATAAACATGTTGCGATCGTTGAGCCGCGCATCGACCCTGGCGTCGCCGAGGTTTTGCCCGAGCGGGAGTCCCGTCGAAAACGACGAGCGGAATGTGGTCCCTTGGATGAGATTGGGCAGCGGGAAGTATGGAGCCAGGAAGCTGCCGGGCTGCGAAAGGCGGCTGGCCGGAATGATATTGCCGGGAAAGGGCAGCCGGTTCAATGGATCGAGGATGGTTCTGCCGGGCAGCAGGTCGCTGAAGTCGCCGGTGCGCTCGGGGATACTCGGTACCACCTCGTTGAACAGGGTGCCTTGCCGCAGCCGCGTGCCCTGGTAGTCGACGAAGAAGAAGACCCGGTCTTTCATCACCGGTCCACCCAGGGTGCCTCCGAACTGATTGCGCTTGAGGGGTTCGCGGTCCGCCACGAAGAAGTTGCGAGCATCAAGTTTCTGATTGCGCAGAAATTCGAAAAGATCTCCGTGAAATGCATTCGTCCCGCTCTTGAGCGAGGCGACAATCATGTTGGGCGTGTGGCCGAACTCGGGGGCCATATTGCCGGAGAGCACCGCAAACTCCTGAATGGCGTCCACGTTCGGCACGATCAACGTTCCGCCCAATTCGAAATTCGTGACCGTGGCGCCGTCAAGTGACCACCCGGTAAAAATGTAACCCTGGCCGTTGACCGTGACGTTCACGTTGCGAGGCCGGATCTCGCTTCCGTTATATTGGGCAAGCTGGCCGCGCGGAATGAACGTGGCGCCGGGAGTGAGCTGTGTCAGTTCCCAGAAGTTGCGTCCGTTCAGCGGCAGTTCCGCGACCTGCGACGGCGGCACCAGGTGGCTGACCTCGGTCGAGGTGGTCGAAAGCAGCGGCACTGCGGCATCCACGGTAACCTCCTGCGAGGTGTCGCCCAGTTCCAGCGTGACGTTTACGGTGGACCGGTCACCGGTATGCAGCGTCAGGCTGCCGATCACGAATGTCTTGAAGCCCTTGAATGCGGCGCTGAGCGTATATTCGGCCGGGTCGATGTTGGGAAATGAGTACTGGCCGGAAGCGTCGGTGGTGGCGGCCCGGCTGGCTGCTGTGCCCTTATTGCGGAGTGTGACCGCCACTCCGGGAATCGCGGCGCCCGAATTATCATTGACGGTGCCCTCCAGAGTGGCCTGGCTAATTTGTGCATAGCAGCTCATCGCGCCGGCGATCAGCATTAAAGCGAAGCGAACGTTGCTGGTGCTTAACATGGCATCTCCTCGCTGACTGGGTTTCGGGTGGACAGGTGATAATCTGATTCGGTGATGAAGATATTCCTTCTGGTCCGCGTGCTGGTCTGCTTGACAGCCTCGCTCGGTTTAGCCGCGTCCGGGGAACTCCGCTTCCGGGCCGAACGATTGCGTGGACCGGCTGAGGAAATCGCACGCCCGCCGGCGCATGTAAAAGACTTCGGCCTCATCAATCGGGTTCGATACCGCATCGCAAGCGGCAGTCCGGCCGCCGTAGAGCGCGAACCGGTGATCACGCCCGATCCACAGAAAGGCACACAGGCGCGCCCCACGCCGGTGGCGGGAGCGCCATGGATCCGCGAGGCCGTTGCGGCAGCTCCCGCCGGTGCGCAGATTATCGGTTGGGGCGATTTCGACAACGATGGAAGCGACGAGCTACTCATCGGCTGGCCCGCCATCGTCTGCAAGCGCAGCGGGGATGGCACGTGGGCTCGCATGGGCGCCGTACCAGCGTTAAAGCGCTCCGCAAACATTCGAATCGTCGATTCCAACCAGGACGGATTGGCGGACATCATCGCTCCGGACGCATCCGGCGCTACCGTATTTTGGAACGAGACGGCGCTTCCGTGGGTGCGGCACGTTATCGCCCAGGGCTTCCGCAGCCAGAGCGCCGCCGCCGCGGATTTCACGGGCGCCGGCCGCATGGATGTGATCAGCGGCGACATTGAGAACGACCGCAAGATTACGCTCTTCCGCGCGCCCGATTGGAAGCCGACTTTGTTGGGGTCAGGCACTCGCGTTATCCAAAGTGCCGCGCTCGACATCGATGGCGACGGCCGGTTGGACTATATCGGCGCTCAGTACCGGCCGGGTAAGATCTTTTGGCTGGAGCATCCCCGGAATCCAATGACGGACCCCTGGCCGTTCCACCTGATCGACGACTTTACTAAAGGTGGAGTGGATGGCGTGCACGGGCTCGCTCTGGCCGATCTCGACGGCGACGGACGGCCCGAACTGCTGGCCGCCAGCGGCTGGAACGACGGCGATTTTCCGGATTCGATCGCCTGGTTTCGCATCCCCAAAGATCCGCGCAATGCCGCGCGGTGGGAGCGGTTCATCCTGGCGAATCGCGATGCCCCCGGATTTGGTCACTATCTCGGTGTGGGCGATGTCAACGGCGATGGGCGCATCGACGTGGCCAGCGCCGCCAAGAGCGGCCCGGACGGAAACTGGTTCGCCTGGTGGGAGCAGCCGGCCGATGTCACGAAACCGTGGACCAGGCATCTGATCTCCCGGAACCAGGAAGGCGCCACCAACATTCTGATCGTGGACTTGAACGGAGATGGCAAGCTGGATTTTCTGGCCAGCCGGGGCCACGGAACCGGTGTGGTCTGGTTCGAAGCACCGGACTGGACTCCGCACGAAATCAACACAACCTACATTGGACCGCACGGTTTGGCGGCGGGCGACATCAACGGCGATGGGCGTCCCGATTTTGTGGTCTGCTCCAAGGATTCGGGGATTCTGGCCTGGTTCGAAAACGACGGCCGGGGCCACTTCACCGAACATCGTATTCACGAGGACCAGTCGACCTACGAAGTCCGCCTGGTCGACATGAATGGGGACGGGGCGCTCGATATCCTGGTCGCCGGCCAGGAGAGCCAGAATGTGGTCTGGTATGAAAACCGCCTGCACGTCGCCTCACCCCACAGATAGTGGGATATTAGCATGTCGGTCCCTGTTTTTGACCCCTTTTTTCCGCGCTTTGTGTGATACCATTTCGGACGGCATGGATGTGGCTGTTACAGCTTAAAACTGGATGCGCAGCCGGAGTTCGATCGTGCGCGCGCCCAGATAGCCTTTGGTGCTGGTGATCACGCCGACGGTTCCCGCCGAGGAAATATTTCCCGAAGGCGGCGCGAAGGTCGGATGATTGAAAAGGTTCTGTACCGCCACCATAAACGTGGTCAGGACGCGCTCGTGCGTTTTGAAGCTCTTCGAGACCGTCAGGTTGTGCACGTATAGCCCGGGACCAACCAGCGAGAATGGTGAGGCATTGCCATAGTGGCCGGCCTGCGGCACCACGAATGCCGATTGGTCAAACCAATGTTCCAGCGTGCGTTGGTCTGATGGCAGATTCCCGTTGCCGATTCGATCCGGAAGCCCTCCTACTGTGTTGGTATTGGAGGTATCGGTGCCCGAGAAACTGGGTGTGAAGAACTGGCCGGTCTCCATGATCGCGATCCAGTCGGCCTGCCAGCCGCCCAGCGCGAAATCGACCGCGCGCGGTGCGTTGGTAAGGAACCGCTTTCCATGTCCGAAGGGCATGGCCCAGACGGCGCTGACCACTCCCCGGAACTTCGAGGAGTACTGATCGTGGCTCCAGCGCATGGGCGCGTAGGGATCCTCAATGTTCTGATAGTTGAGGTAATTCGAAGTCCAGGTCCAGTGCGCATCGAAGGTGACCTGCCCGGCTCTGCGGCGGCCCTCCACCGTAAACGCATTGTAGTTGAGGGAGCCATTGTTGCGGTCGTAGGTCACGTTCACGAATTGTGTATACGGGCGCCGGCTTTGGGCGAAAGGAATCAGGCTGGCCTGGGGTTTATTGATGTTGACGTTGTAATTCAAGCCGCGGTCGCGCGCGCCTACGTACGACAGGCGAATGCCGATATCCTTGACCTGCCGTTCCACTGAGACATTAAACTGGTGGATCTTCCCGTTGTTGGTGTCGGTGGGGTAGCCGGTGATGCTCTGCGAAGCCACCGTCCCGGCGCCGGACGGAAACGGGTTCGGGAAGGCAAACAGCGGCTGTCCATTTTGGATGGCGTTAAAGAAGCTCTCAGAGATCTGAAACGGTCCGTTCGAGAGGTCCCTGGCAAAGCGTCCCAAAGTCTCTGTGAAGATCCCATAGCTGCCGCGCAACACCGTCTTGTCGCCCCACGGCCGCCAGGCGAAACCGACGCGCGGATCGAAGTTATGCAGCGAGGGTGATTCCTGAGCATTGCCGGCAACCACATTGATGGTGCTGATCGGATAAAGCGGGCTCACCTTGCTCAGGGCGCTTTGCGGGACGACCACGTTGCCGGTGGTGGGATCCCAATTGTAGATCAGGCCGTCTTTGTAGTTGCTCGGCCCGAAGTGGTCCCAGCGTATGCCCAGATCCAGCGTCAGGCGTTTCGAGACCTTGAAGGAATCCTGCACGAATATACCGAGTTCGCTGTCAGTCTTGGTGCGCCCGATCAGCGGATTCAAACGCGAACTCTGGAACGGCAACCCCAGCAGGAAATCGGCGTAGCTGAATCCCGTGAGCGACCCGTTGAAGGTGAAGCTTCCATAGCTGCCGTCAGGCACCAGTGAGCTAAAAGAAGACTGGGGCTTATACTCGCCGCCGATCTTGAGGACGTGCTTGCCCTTGGCCCAGGTGAGCGTATCGGCCATGCCCCAATCGCGATCGTCGTTGGTAATTCCGCCCGCTTGTATGGCGATATTCGAAAAGCCGGAGATGGCCATAATAGGGAAGCCCATGGCGCTCAGGCCCTGCGGGTTCACTCCGGTAATCCCCAACTTCTTGATCACCTCGTCTCCTTTGACTGGTGTGAAGCCGTTGACCGTATCGCCGTCGTTGAGAGTTTCTTTATAGATACCGAAGCGGGCCGTGTTCACCAGCGTGGGCGAGAACACATGCGTGTCCTCGACGGTGAGGTGGAGGTTGGGGCGAGTGCGAGTGCGGATGAGAGCCGGATAGTCGATGTAGCGAATGTAGCGGCCCCAGTTCTGGCTCAGCCGGCCGTGGATTGTATTCTTGTCGGAGATTTTGTGATCGATGCGTTCAGTGATAAGGTCCCACCATCGAACGTCGCCGGGATAGGGGAAGAGGTAGCCGAAGTTGCGGGCCTGGTCGTGCGGGCCGCCCTGGTTTGGCGCGGGCAGATAATCGTTTTGCACCTGCTGCGAAACCGAATTGACGCGGCTGGTGGGAATAATATTGCCGGGGAACGGAGTATTGGTTAGCGGATCCTTGACGATCACAGGTTTCGACTGCGCGAGTAATTCAGAGAAGTCACCGGCGCGCATTTCATTGGTGGGCACGTTGCGCGTATAGAAGATGCCGCCCGGCCAGCGTTGGCTGTTAAAGGAGGCGTAGAAGAACGTCTTGTCTCTGCGGATAGGCCCGCCGGCGCTGGCGACCATGGTGTGGGCCTTGGCGACGGGCTTGGTGCTGGCGAAGAAGTCACGCGCGCCCAGAGAAGAATTCTGGTGCCAGTAGCCCAGGTCCACGTGCAGCTTGTTAGTGCCGGATTTGGTGGTCATATCGAAGTAGCCCACGCGAGCGAACTCGGCGCTATTGTTGACGGCTACCGCCACCACCTCCTGGATGTCGTGATAGTTGTTGATCTGATTGGTGGAGCCGTCATTGGTGTGGCCGTCCTGTCCCATCTGAATCTGACTTACAGGCTGGCCGGCCATCTGGATGCTGTAAACACCGCCGGCGTTCTGGATCATGGGAAGCGACACCAGCACGGCGTCGGGAGTGCGGCCATCGCCGATGAGCGGCAAGTCTTCGAACCGCTGTTTCTCGAAAGTCTCCTGGATCTTGCCTGACTCTGTGGCGATAACGGCGGCATCGGCCTGCACCGTGACCTCAGCAGTGGCTGCGCCGATTTCGAGCGCGACATCGATCCGGCGGACCTGGCTGCTTTCGAGCACGATATGGTCGGCGATAAACGTCTTGAACCCGGGATGGGTAGCCGTCAAGCGGTAGGAGCCGCGCGGCAGGTCGAGAATCTCATAGTCGCCGTTCTCAGTGGTTACAACTTCGCGCGTGAGATTGGTTTCCTGATTGACCGCAGCGATGTGGGCGTTCGCCACCACTGCGCCGGCAGGGTCGGTAGCGGTGCCGCGCAGAGTGGACACGGTCAACTGTCCCCAGACACTGATGGCCGGGACTATCCCAGCGAGAAAAAATAGACGGCAAAACCTCATTACGATTCCCCCCGTTGAAGAGACTTGGACGGATACTAGCAGAGCCGGTCCCTTCTGCACAAGCTGTTTGTTTGTAAATTTATCGGCCTGACTTAGCCGCTCGTAACGCATCCAGCGCAGCGGTGCGCACGTCCGGCCTCGGGCTCTGAGAGGCCGCTTGGAGATTGATTATAGCCGATTCGTAGCTGCCCTCGCCGAGCAAAAGTTTGCCCAGGTGCAGATGGGCCTCATAGTCGTACGGGGTGGACTGGATCACCAGTTCGAAATGCTGCTTCGCCTCAGTCTTCTCACCATGAGACATCAGGGCCAGGCCCAGGTTAAAGTGGGCCGCCGTCAGGCTGGGTTTGATCCGGATAGCCTGACGGTAGGCTTCGATCGCAGGCAGCGGTTTTCCGGTTTGGATCAGCACCATGCCCAGGCTTACGGCGGCCTCTGCCAGTAGCGGATCCAGTCGCAAGGCGGCCGACAACTGCGCTTCCGCCGCCGCGTAGAATTTCCTTTCCGCCAGCGCGCGCCCATAGTTGTAGCGTGCCACGGCATAGTCGGGATCGCTGTGAATGGCTCGCTCGAAGTGATACTTGGCTTGCTCGAAGTCGCCTTTCGCGTACAACATGCTGGCCAGGTTATTGTGGGCGGCGGCCGACCCGGGTTGTAGCCGGATGGCGTTTCCCAGCGCCCCGATGGCTCCGGCCTGATCGCCCAGCCGTTCGAGGGCATTGGCCAGGTTGACGTACACCTCGGGGAGATCGGGGTCGATGCCGAGCGCGCTGCGCAGGGTTCGGACGGAGCGGTCCGGTCTGCCAGAACTCAGATACGCGGCGCCAAGCGCATTCAGCGTGGCGGCGTCCGGGGGTGCGGCGGCTTCCAGCGTTTTGATGGCATCCGTGAGCCGGCCCGCGTCGATCAGGGCCTGCGCGTAATTGCGACGCGCTGCTGGATAGCGAGGCTTGCGGCGCAATGCTTCCTCATAATACGGCAGCGCCGCCTGAGCCTGTCCCGCCTTCCAGTAAGCGTTTGCCAGTTCGAAGTAGAATTCGGCCTGCGCCGGCCGCCATGTCTCGATTGCCTGCCGTAGCCTTGGAATTCCAGCTTCGAGGTTGGCGCCATCCATCACTTGAGCAACCGCCAGGTAAAGATCGCTGTCGGCCCCGGCTGGCAGGCTGCGCGGGTACAGCAGCGTAACTTCACCTCGATAGGCGGTCCGGTCGGTGTCGTGCGTTTCGCGAAGAAGAACCGCCGCGTCATGCTTCGGATTTGCGCGCTGAATGTAATGATCGGTCATGACTGCATGCACCACGTCCTCAGTGCGCCGCTTGACCATGTGACACTCCAGGCAGGAAGACTCTGCCGTATGCAACGGATGCAAAGTAGATAAGGGAGGCTTGGCAACATCGTGGCAGTTGAGGCAAGCGCGGGTGTAGCGGTGGGCTGCCGCGTCTCCGCGCGCCTCCGCATGCGGATTGTGACAAGTGATGCAGGTCAGGCTGCCGTTGCTCTTTCGATAGCAGGCGGATTTCAGCAGCCGGTAGGCCGCATGATCAATCTCGAACTTGTCGTCATAACCCATCCCCGGAGCGTGGTCGAAATGGACGATGTAATTCGCCAGCGGTTCGCCCGGCCGGTAGGAAAACGCTCCGCGGTCAAAGCGCCGCACCGAGTAAGGAAGACGGCGGCTGGTGGATTCCAGATGACACTGGAAGCATATTTCGTTCTGCTTTTCCGGAGTGAGCCGCGCAGGATTCACAATGGCGGCTCGGATCTCCGCCAGGGGTCTTCCGGCGGCGGCGCTTTGCACGTGTGGGCGTCCGGGGCCGTGACAGCGCTGGCAATCGATGCCTTCGGGAATCGCGCCGCGCAGAACCAGTCCGGCTCCGGCGTTGTCCTCGGTTCGCGGGTAGGCGTTGTGGCAAAAGAAGCATTCGCGATCCAGTTTGCGCCGAAAGTCCATGTGGTCCGCACGGTCGTACCCCGGATTCATGGCCCACGCTCCACCCTTGTCGCTATACCAGGCGAGCGGCAGTTCCAGCAGTTGACCGTCGGCCGTTTGATGCAGGTATGTGCGGGCGTGATTGCCCGAGCCAAGCACGAAATTAATTTCCATCTCGACGATGTTGGTCTCGCGGCCGTCGGGACCGATCTGGTGGCGTCGCTGGTAGAAGCGGCCGTCGCGTTGGTACATCGTGAAATGCTGGTCCGACGCTTCGTGGTAGTAGGTATTATTCCGTGAGAAGTCTTCTTCGACGGCCACTTGCGACAGGCGGTGAAATGACCTCCCCATCCCTGTCCGCTGGTAGGCGTCGTAAATCTGCTGGTGACACCCGGCACAAGCCTTGGGCTCGAGGTAGCCGGACGGGGCCGGTTGGCAAACGCACGGCAGCGCTGCTCCCAACGAGGCGACGAGAAAAGCGGCCAAGCCTCGCATTCGGTTCAGACTTTCGGTTTGTGCACGGATAACTTCGATTGTATCCTTACCGTATTCGTTTGCCGGCACCGATTGCGTGACGGACTAACTAATTGAGGCCCATCCTTAGAAACTGACTCTGGCGTTGAACTGGACCACCCGGGCCCCATTGGCCTGCGAGCTGATCTTGCCAAAGCTGGTGGACGTGATGTTCGTGCTCGGGCCGCCAAAGATCGGATGGTTCAGGAAATTAATGGCATCGCATTGGAGCCTCAGCGTCCACCGTTCACGGAACTTGAACTCTCGCCGCAGGCTCACGTTGGGATTCCACACTGACGGGTTGCGAAGGCCGTACACCAGCACCGGCGGCGTATTTCCGTACGTGTATGCCGCCGGCGAAACGAAAGCGTTGACGTCCAGGAAGGCCGGCGGATTCGGCTCCCAGCAGGTCGCCGCTGCCATAGGCGCCATTGATTCTGACGGGCCCGCTAAAACTGGGGTTGAAGTTGGCATAGCAGGTCCCCGCGTTGGGCAGATTGCACGCGGCGGTGATGAACCCGAATCCCGTCCCCGAGCGGTAGGTGAAGACTCCGGAAAATTCCCAGTCGCTGGCCAGCTTCCGCACCACCGCGTTGCCATCCGCGAAGCGGTGGCCTTTACCGAACGGCAGCCGGTATGCGAACAACAGGTTCAAGGCGGCGGCCGGATCCGTGGTTTGCGCCTCCTGGGTGATGTACCCGCTGCGCAGGCTGTTCATGTTGGTCATGGCTTTGGCCCACGTGAAATTGGCTTGCACCACCAGCCCCTGCGAAAGCGTCTTCCTGGTCACCACCTGCATTGAGTTGTAATTTACGTTGCCCCCTTGTCCCCACGGAACGCTCACGTTGGAGTATTGCGGGAACGACCGGAGCATTTGCGAAATCGTGCCTACATAGTTCGGGTAGGGAAGAGCGATGCCCGGAAATATCGCCTGCGCGGCCGACACATTCGCCGGTGTGGCCGAAGCGTTGAGAAGATTCCCCAGGGCCAGATACATTGGGGGCATCTGGTCCGACCAGTATCCCAGGGCTGGACCGCTGAGGCCCAGCGGCGAGGCGCTCAGGAAGTGAGCGTTGCTGCCGACATAGCTTACGTCCACGGTGAACGTGGAGCTGATGGCGCGCTGCACGCTGAAATTCCAGTTCTGAAACCGGGGAGGATGCGCCGAGTTTTGCGGGTTGCCCCAAGTGATAGAGCCCGCCGTGGCGCCGGTAGCGGTGTTAAAGCCGGTGTTCAACGAGGGGCTGAAAAAGGGGGCTTTCTGATAGGACGGCACGCCGTTCTGCCAGTTGTAGGCCGAATCGTATGTATTGGGGCTTGCAAATGACACGTTGGCAACGTAGCCCAGCAGCCCGGTTCCGGTACTGCTGCCATAGCCTCCGGAGCCCCCCTGGCGCGTGTACGTCATCATGTAGCCGGCTCGCAGTACGGTCTTGCTGTCAAGGCTGTAAGCCACTCCGGCACGCGGCCCGAAGCCCCTGTAATAGGCCGCGATGTTGTCCCGGCACTGGCAACTGTCGGCCCCGTAGCCGGCAAACTGCAGAATGCCTGGGAAGCCTCCCACAGCCGCATTTGGAATCGTCGGGTTCAGCCAGGACAAGTGGTCGGCCACATCCTTCCAGGTCGAGTTGTAATCCCACCGAAGTCCCAGGTTGATGGTCAGGCGAGGCGTAACTTTGTAGGCGTCCTGCACCCACAAACCATAGGTGCGAAATCTCGGGCCCACCTCCGTGACCGCAGCATCGGTGATGTTGTTGGTATTGACCGCGCCCAGCAGGTAGCTGGCGTAGGGGTTGCCGGTGGTTGTCAGTAATGTGCCGGTGGGGCCGAAGCCCGCAGTCTGGTTATTGCTGAAACCCCATGAGGCGGTGCTGCCGTAGGTTTGATTCAATATATTTTCCGACATCCACTGGGTCTGAAATCCGAACACCAGGGCATGCTTTCCCTTGGTCCATTCCGCCTGGTCCAACAGCGTAAGGTCGTTCATTGCCTGGTTGAAGGCCGGAGAATTGGAACCTCTCCAACTGGTGGGCGCGTTAGGACCGGCGAAGCTAAGAACCGGAAATGCCGACGCCGCTTCTCCAGGGGGTAAACCCGTGACGCCGGCCTTCTGCATCCAGTCCCCGTTAATGGTCACGTTAACGATGGGCACCCAGAGGCGTGAAAAGCTCAGGCCGATCTGGTTCAGCAGATTGGAAGTCGGCAGCCACGTGTATTTGGCCTGCGCCATCGTCGGGATTTCGTTGATCTGCCGGCCGTCGCCATACGGCAGGGGCAGCGTGGCAAGGCTGTAGAGGCTGGTGTTGGACTTTTGCCCGTGGCTGTACATGGCATAAAACCGGTGTTTGTCGCCCAGGTTCCAATCCACCTTGTCAGTGGTTTCGTTGATGTTGAAGTTGACCGGGTTGGAAGATATGAAGTTGTTCGTGAGGCTGTTGTTCCTGGGAGTGGGCAGGTTGGCTTGCAAGAAGTTGGAGGCTGCCGAAATGCGGCTGGCCGGAATGATATTGCCCGTAAACGGCAATCGCGAGCAGACTCCGGCAGACGTGCACATTTGCGAGGCTGGATCGTAATTCACTACCGGGAGCGCGCTGAAATCCCCGGCTCGCTCCGCCATCGTCGGTATCGTAAAAACCGCTGGGGTGCTGTTGGTGCGTCTTCGGAATCCGTCATAGGACCCAAAGAAGAAGATTTTGTTCTTCTTGATCGGACCGCCGACTGTGACCCCAAACTCGTTCTGTTCCTCCTGCGGACGCGCAGTGGAAAAGAATGTGCGGGCGTCCAGATCGGTGTTGCGGAAGTATTCGAACACCGCGGCATGCAAATCATTGGTCCCCGACTTCAGCGTGAAGTTGGTGGCGCCCTGCCCGGTGTACTGTACCGAGGCGCCGGCCCCCACCAGTTGGAACTGGTCCACGGCTTCGATCGACATACCCTCCTGCAGGTAGCGCGTCTCGCCTTGCAGAACCGGATTGGTCAGCGGCATGCCTTCAACGTAAACCTCTTCCGAATGGCCGGACCCTGAACTCCCGATCGGAATTCCCATGACCGTCCCGCCGGACTGCCCGCTATAGCCCGTCACGCCCGGCTGCAGCGTGACGAATTGCGTGGGATCCCGCGCAATGTTATTGGCCGACCCGCCCACCCCCATCGTCAAGGGCAGCGCCTGGTACAAATCGTTGCGAATGGTATAGGTCATGCTGGCGTCGACCGTGTTCAATTGCGGAGGCGCGGCCGAAACCGTCACTTGTTCCGATGCCGCCCCCACCTTGAGTTTGGCGTTGAACCCAACCACGCTGAGGGCGTCCACCAGGATGTGTTCCTGCACCAGCGATTCAAAGCCCGTGGCGGATATCGATATCTTGTATTCACCCGCCTGCAGCGGAGAGACAACATAGTTTCCTGAATCCGTTGTCTGGCGCACGTTTTCAAGACCCGTAGCCACGTTCAGGACTCTCACCGTGGCGCCTGGAATGACCGCTCCCGAGGCATCCGACACCGAACCCTGAATCGACCCGCTGCCGCTGATGCCCCCAACCTGCGCCGCTAAAAACCCTGGCAGCACCAATACCGCTCCGAGTGTGCGCAGCAACAGCTTCGTGTTCGCATTACTTTTCTGGCTCTTGTACATGCACTACCTCCTTAGTGCGGAATTTATGTTGACCCTACCTGCGTTTCAAAGAATCCGCGATCCGGTCCGCAGCCGCTTTGGCCTCTTTCGTTACGCCGTCGTCCTTCTGGGCCTCCTGCGCCACCTGGAGCGCTTCCGGGCACGGATAGGTGGGCAGCAGAGAAAGCACCGACCTCTTCTCGGCCACCTGCCGCGCAAGCCCCATCGCATCTGCCAGTAATCTAGCGCTCTCCGGATTCGGGCGCTGCGCCGGTAGCGCCACCAGCTTCAGGTAACCCCGCAGCGCCAGAACCTGCAGCGCGGGGTCGGTATTGGTTTTCGCCGCCGCGAGCAGATCCGGAAGCGGAGCTGCGTCGGCCCAATCCGTGAGCGATAGTATGGAGCCCCGGACAATTTCGGGTTTCGAATCCTTGAGGCCTTCGCGCAACACGGGCAGCGCTTCAGCGTTCGAAGTCTGGCCCACGGCTTCCAACAGGGAGAGACGGAGTTCGAGATTAGGGGCTGCCTGGTATGCCGCAATGACGACGCGGATCTGCGGCGTTTGCGACCGCTTGAGGACGGCCGCCAAAGTCTGGGTGGCGTCCCGGCGGTCGGCTGGCGTGGAGGCCTTGAGCATTTCCAGCAGGGCGGGGATCTGCTCCGGGCCGGCCGCATTCCTCAAGGCCCGGATGGCATTGCGCCGCACGTCCGGATCCGGATCGCGGACCGCCTGAACCAGGGCATCCGCCGCCGCCGGGTTGCCGCGTTCGCCCGCGGCCAGCACCAGCTCGGCCTTCACCTTACCGGTGGTGGCGCCCATGGCTTGAATGATGGCGGAATCAACACGCGGACCGCGGAGCCCCGAAAGGCTCAGACGTGCCGCGGCCTGCTCCGCGCCGTGTTCGGCACCGCGTTCGGCAACGTGTTCGGCAACGTGTTCGGCAACGTGTTCGGCAACCTGGGCGGACGCCGCCGCTTCCGCCAACAACGTCACGTTGGTCTCATCTCCCAACTTGCCTAATCCGATGAGGGCTGCCACACGCACCGCGCTCGTGTCGCTTCGGGCGGCCTGCACCAACAGCGGTCTGGCGGTCGCGTCGCCGCGATCAGCCAAGGCAGCCAGCAGGCGCAGTTGGCCCGGCGCCGCGAGATTGGGATAGGGACGCATTAACGCAGCCGTAGTTTGCGGCCCCGGAATTTCTGCCAGAAGCCGGATCGCCGCAGCCTGTACGGCCGGGCTGGTGGAAGCGATTTCAGATGCCAGGGTCGGAAGGGCATTCTTTCCTTCGACTGAAGCCACCCCGCTCAGGGCCGCAATGCGCACCATCTCGGGCTCCTGCGGAGCAAGCAGTTTCTGATAGGCTTTCAGTGCGTCATTTTTGTCGCCGTGCGCCGCCAAACGCCCGGCGCATTGCAGGTAGGCCTCAAGCGCGCGCTGCTGTAAAGGGCCGGAGACTTTTGCGCGGGCTGCCTCCAAGGCATCGAGCGCCGGCCGGTTGGCAATTTCGCCCAATGCGAATAAAGCCGGCCCGGCCATTGCCGCATCGGACGAAGATGCCAGCGCCCCCAAGGCTGGAACCGCCTCCGCCACCCGACGCTGCCCCAGCGAGTTGATGATCCCGATTTTGACCTTACCCGAAGTTCCATTCAGAGCCGTACGCAGCGCTTCATCGGCCGCCGGGCCGGGAATGCTCGAGAGCGTATACCGCGCCATTTCCGCGGTCTCCGCGTGCGTCAACATCCCGCTCAGCACCGGCACCGACGCCTTGGTGGCGATCAGGCTCAGCTCCCGGAACGCCACTTCCTTTCCGGCCGCGGTGGCATTCGATTGTACGAATTGAAGCAGGCGTGCTTCAATCTGCTTGAGCAGTGCGGGGGAAGACTGCGAGTCTTCCACGAAACCGGTGAGTTGCGCCGGAGCCTCGCGGCTCTGGCCATATTCGTAAGCCGCGATCCTGGCCAGCAGCGCGTCCATTTCGGAGACCGTGTGCGCGGCTCGGGCGGGCGTTTGCGCCAGTGCGGCGAGGGCACACGTGAAGGTGGCGGCTACCAGTGCCAGCAATGTCTTGATCGTCATCCGAACCTCCCCGGTGCCGGCGAGGAATTACTTTCCCGCCGCCAGTTTCACACTCGGCTTGCTATTGGCCTTCAGGTCGCCCAGAGCGAATTGGATGCCCGCCAGAAAATGGGCCAACATCCGCGCATCCCAAAAAACGTAAGCGTTATGACCCAGCGCGCAGTAGAACACGCGACCCTTCCCATAACTGCGGACCCAACTGATCGGGTACTCGCCATCCTCGACTGACGCAGTTGCTGGTGCAGCGGCCCTGGTTCATGTCGGTCTTCGCCACGTCAATGCTCAGCAGCGTGTGGACCTTGCCGCGCGGAGGGATGACGGTGAAGCGGAAGATCTCTTCCGTGAACTCAAAGCCCTTTCCGCCGAACACTGCGTTGATGGGGTTCGACGGGTCGTTCACTTTTACGAAGATTTTCTCGTCGGCCGCGCGATGCGCCGCTCCCCGCGCACCCAGAATCTCGGCGAACTCGGGCCAGTCGGGTGACGCTACGCTCGATCCATGATTGGCCACCAAACCTCCGCCGTTACGGATATAGGCCGCGAACCCCTCCCGCAGTTCGGGTGGGAAGATGTCACCCACCGTGTTATTCAGATAAACCGCATCGAACTCCTTCAACTGGTCGGCAGACAGCAGTGAAGTATCGTGGCTGATGATGGCCTGGTACGCGCCGGTTTTCGCACCCATCAGCTCCACGGCCAGATCGGCACAGGGAACCGAGGGATGGCCGCCCCGGTAGTCTACCACCAGCAATTTTCTCGGCTTGTGCGGCTTAGCCGGTGCCCTCGCCGGCAACGCGCTCTCCACCTTCTGGCGCTCTTCCGCAGTGACCGTGCGGCGGCCGGCCTGCTTCTTTTGCGCAGGCGCAAGGGTCTCCGGAGCGGGCGCCTGCTGCGCCAGGCCTGAGATGATTAAGGTGGCACCGAGCCAAACGGCGCAAACCGGCTTCATGTCGGTTCTCCCGCAGTCTCAGGTGTACCAGGGTCCGCGCCACGGCCGGGACAGTTTTCGATTGGCCTGTTCATCGTTGATGAATTCTTCTTTGACGGGGTCCCAATGCAGTTTCCGTTTGAGCCGGACCGCGATGTCGCCCATCTGGCAGATCATTTCGTCGTGCGCCGCGGCTTCGATCGGAGAAATCGTCGGGCGGCCGGACCGGATAGAGTCCAGGAAGTTTTGTTCATGGTCGTTGCTGCGGATGACGCGATGTTCGTTGGGACCGATCACCGCCCGTACCAGCGAGTCCGGCTGCGTCTTGATGCCTTCACGGCTGACCCAGATCCAGCCTTCGCTGCCCAGCAGAATCACCCCGTTGAGGCTCTCCACGGTGCCGGCCCAATACTGCCGGTAGCGGTTCCGGGCGGCCGCCCGGTTCATGAGATTCAGCTTGACGCCATTGGCATACGTATACTCGATGTCCCAGGTGCAGATGGTATCGCGGATATCGTCCTGGTACAGGCTGCCGGTGCCCTCCACACTGACCGGCGTAGTGTGGTCGGAGTTGTTGACCCACTGCGCGAAGTCGATGTCGTGAACGCCCCACACGCCGCCGATACAACCCAGGCCGTAGTCGTAAATAGCCAGCCAGTCGACGGACGTGCGGAGATCGCTGTAAGGCACCCAGGGCGCCGGGCCCAGCCACATGTCCCAATCGAAACCCGGCGGTGGATCGGTGGGCTTTTCGGGGCCGGAAGGCGGCTGGGGACCGGAACAGCCGATCACCACCTTCTGCAGTTGGCCGATTTTTCCGTTGCGCACCAGTTCGCAAGCGGTGCGGAAGTAGACGCTGGAGCGCTGCTGTGTGCCGAACTGGAAAGTGACACCGTAGCGCTCGACCGCGCTGCGAATCGCCTTGGCATTTTCCACCGTGAGGGCCAGCGGCTTTTCGTAGTACATGTGCTTGCCGCGGCGCGCCGCTTCGGCCCCGATGAACGGGGTCCATCGCTCGCCGGGGGCCAGCATTAAGGCGTCGATGTCCTTGCGCTCCAGCAATTCGCGAAAATCATTGTAGGTCTTGCACGCCGTGTTGCCGTATTGCCGGTCCACCAAAGTCTTGGACCGCTGGCGCGCTGTTTCCTGCACATCGCAGATGGCTAACACCTGGGCGTCCTCATGCCGGAGCAGACTGCGGACATGTCCGCCGCCCATCCGGCCAACGCCGATGCAGGCCATGGTGATGCGATCGCTGGGAGGCGTCTTGCCTTCGGCTCCCATGGCAGAAGCCGGAATGATCGCCGGAAATCCGAGAACGCCCGCCGCACCGGTGAGCGTGTCTTTTAAAAACTCACGTCTGCCGCGTTTCATGCCGACCCCCTCTGCCTTTACGGCTGCAAGTATATCACTGCGGGTGTTTGTATCTGGGGCCGGTTTTGCTGGGGTTTGATTACCTCTTGGCCCCGTAGATCACGTTGACGCCGGTTTCGCCGGTGCCCCCCGCTACCGTGATGTGCAGGGTGTGGCGCTCTCCCTCATCGGAGGCCAGGAGTATGCTGCCCTGTTCGCTGTTGATGGTCACGTTAACCTTCATTCCCGCTTCCTTGCACTTGTCTTCGTAGAAGGCTTTCACTTTCGCCGGGGAATCGGTGGTGGAAAAGGCGAAGCTGCCGCCCTCACCCGTGCCGTTGCCGTCATCTCCCTTGACCGAGAATGTGCCCTTGGCCTCGGCGCCCGGGTAAGCGGGAACCCACGAAGGCAATTTACCTGCGCCGGCGCCGATCTCCACGCTGGCCGTCTTGCCATCGTCCCCAACAGCGCTGAATGTGAACTTGCCGCTCTTCGCCTGGTCGAAAGACATGGTGGCTTCTTTGCCGGTTTTCTTGTCCCTCACCGTGATCGTGCCGGCGCCATCGTCGGTACTCACCACATCCACGTCCGGGTTGGCTGCGGCCAGCAGTTTGCCGACGGCGAGTCCGGGGTTGCGCCGCATCAATTCGGGATCGAGGCCCGCCTGCCTGACCTTATGGGCGATGAACAGGCCGGTGCCGACCACCCCAATTCCGCCCAGGACAAACAACCCCAGCACGATTACCAGGACCCAGACAATGGGGTTGGTCTTGCGGGCCGCGACCGCCCCGGGGACGGGTTGAGGGGGCCCTTGTGTGAACGGTTGAGGCGCCGGTGGAGCGAACGATTGTGACGCCGGTGCATCGAACGGTTGAGGCGCAGCAGGCCCGGGGCTTGCAGGTCTGGCGGCGGCGCCTGTCGGCGTTCCGCACTGATTACAAAACGCGCCGCTCACCGTGGCGCCACAACCGGTACAAAAAGCCATAGATCCCTCCGCCCGCCCCACTAATGTACGCTACAGGCCCGCGATTGGCAATCGGCGCTTACCGCAGCTTCAAGACCGCGCCGCCGTGCCCGCCCTCGGGTCGCTATTCGCGGCGGTGCTACTCATATCGCAACGCGATGATGGGGTCTATCTTCGTAGCCCGCCGCGCCGGGATATAAATGGCCAGGCCGGCGGCCGCGGCCAGTGCGATCGGGATGGCCGTGAACGTCAGGGGATCGCTAGTGGTCACCCCGTAGATCAAGGCGGTCATCAGGCGTGCGAAGGCCCACGCAATAGGCAGACCCACCACCAGCCCGGTGGCAATGGTAATCATGCCGCGTCGGAAGATCATCGTCAGAACGCTGCCACGCTCGGCCCCCAGAGCCATGCGGATGCCGATTTCGTGAGTCTGCTCCGAAACCAGGTAGGCCATCACCCCGTAAACTCCAATAGCCGATAGAACCAGCGCCAGGATGCCGAAGATGCCCATCAGAACGGCCATATAGTTCAAGCCGATGGAACGGTTATGGATAGATCGTTCCATGGTGCGCATTTCGAAGATAGGCTGCTCGCGGTCCACGGAGTGGATGGCGGCCGTGACTGCCTGCGCGATCCTCAGAGGGTCGCCCGACGTGCGGATCCCAATGTCCATCCCCAGCGCCGGAGCTTGCTGAAACGGGACGTAAAGAACCCGGCGCGGTTCGCGGTCGTAGGGGCTGTGAACCGTGTCGCCCACCACTCCCACGATGGTCAGCCAGGGGCTCTTGGAATCGGCGGCGCCTAACCGGATATGTTGGCCCAGCGGCGACTGATTCTTCCACCAGCGGTCGGCCATGTGCTGGCTGATCACGACCACTTTGGGCGCGCCGGCGCCGTCGCTCTCGCCGATCAGCCGGCCGGCCCGCAGCGGGATGCGCATGGTGTCGAAGTAAGAGGGCGTTGTCAATTGGTACATACCGTTCGGCAGCTTGTCGGGTTCCACCGGGCGGCCTTCGATGGTGAAGCCTCGCCCGCTCGAGTGATCCTGGTAGGGCAGGGCACTCACCGCAGTGGCGGAGTGGACTCCGGGAATCGCGCGCAGCCGGTCCAGCACGTCGCGATAAAAAGCAATTTTCTGGAATCCCTCATGATACTTATTGTCGGTGAGCGCCAGCCGCAGAGTCAGCAGCGTGGCCGGTTCCAGTTGCCGGCCGCTATTCACCATCATGCTGAAGCCGCGAACCATGAGACTGGCACCCACCAGCAGCACCACGGCCAGGGCGATCTCCGCGGCCACCAGGATATTGCGCAGACGGTGGCGGGCGCCGCCCACCGAGCCGCCGCGGCCGCCTTCCTTCAGGGCGTTGGTGAGGCTGGGGCGCGAGCATTGCCAGGCGGGCGCCAGGCCGGCCAGGACACCGCTCAATACCGCGGCCAGCAGCGTGAATGCCAGCACACGGCCGTCCAGTTGGATGTCTTTCCAGCCCAGGATGTAGCGCTGGATCTCGGGGGGCATCCCGGCTTTTATAAGGCCCATTCCCCATTTCGCAATCAGCAATCCGAAGGCGGCGCCAGTGACTGAAAGGAGAATGCTTTCGGTGATCAGTTGTGCAATGACGCGCCAGCGCGAGGCGCCCAGCGCGGTCCGAACCGCCACTTCCCGCAGGCGTCCTGTGGCCCGCGCAAACTGCAGGTTGGCCACGTTGACACAAGCGATCAAAAGAACGAAAATCACCGAACCCAGCAGCATGATCAGGTACTGCCTGGTTTCGCCTTCCACCAGGAAGCGATGGACGGGCCACATCATCAGGCGCCGGCCCTTGTTGGTATCGGGATAGAGTTTTTCCAACCGCGCTCCGATACTCTCCAATTCGGCGGACGCCTGTTCCACGGTGCGGCCGGGCTTCAAGCGCGCCGCGCCCATGAATGCATTGTTGCGGCGTGACGCGCGCTGTTCGGGAGTGAGAGCGTCGGGGGTCCAAAGTTCGGTGGCCAGCGGAAAGTCAAAGCTGGCAGGCATTATGCCAGTGACCACGTAGTTCTGATCATCCAGGCGAATGGTCTTGTTGACGATGGCCGGGTCCGCGGCAAAACGGCGGCGCCACAGGCGGTCGCTGAGCACCACTTCACGCTCGCGGCCGGGTTGATCTTCACCTGGTTGAAAACCGCGGCCGAAGGTTGGCTGCACACCCAGGACGTCAAAGAAATTGGCGCTGGCAAGAGTCTGCAAAACGCGCTCAGGCTGGCCGCCGGCGCCGGCGATGTTGGCGAGGCCGCCCTGCCAGGCAGCGAGGCCCTCGAGAGCCGTGCTCTCGCGGCGGAAATCGTCCAGGTCGGCCGGGGTGACGCCATCGTAGTCCTGGGCGTTGTCGGGAACACGCTGCATCACCATGACCAGCGAGTCCATGTGCGGCAAGGCAACCGGCTTCCAAAGCAGCGCGTCACAGACGCTGAAAACCGCGGTAGTCGAGCCAATGCCCAGGGCCAGCGTGAGAACGGCGGTCGCGGCGAATCCCGGCGATTTGCGCAGCATGCGTTCGCCGTAGCGGATATCTTGCCATAGGTTCATGGATGTTCCTTGTACCTAATACGCGCCGCGGGCGTGAGAAGTTCGGGGATTCTTCAACTTGCGAGACTCCCCCAAGCCGATACGCCTCTAATGCCTTCTTCCGAAACTCCGCCCCGGGCTCCTGCTGGGCGGATGGTAGCTGGGCGCGGGCCTCGAAGGCCTGAACGTGTGCTCCGGTTCCGCCGGCCGGCTGCTGCCCTTGCCGAACGTGCGTCCGCTATGGTCGGCGTTGGGATCTCTCACAGAGGGCGATGCGTATTTCGAATCCTTGTATCCACCGCTCTTACTGGCGTAGGTCGAATCGCGAAATCCGCCGCTCTTGGCATACGTGCTCCCCGAATAGCTCTGCTGGGTGTGGGTGCCTTGGGTTCCGTATTTAGGCGCCTGGCCGGCAGCTGCATCGCGTCCGTAATAGGTCTGTCCCCGGCCCTGCGAATAGCGGTAGCTATCCCATTCATAGCGGTCCAGCGGGCGGTAGTTGTGATTGAAGAGCAGGTCGCGCATGAGCGCGTATTGGCCGTAGAAGACCCAGAAACTTTGCCCGCCGTTGTTCTCCCAATGGCCGTACTGGTTGGATTGGCCCGGGGGCGCCATGTAAGCAAATCCCGCAGGCTGCGCCACGCGTTCGGCTTCGATATCGTACTTGCCGGCAGGCTTGTGCTCGATGGCCATGCCGAGATTGTTCTTCACCGACTCGAATTGGCCTGGCGAAACGTCTACCCACTTCTCATCCGCCGTGGTGGTTCCGCCCGCGGCCGAAGCGTCTGTGAGGTGGGTCCGCACGGTGCGGATTTTTTCACGCGGGCCGCGGGCTTCCAGGTCCACCAGCAGCTTGTCCCAGGAATCGTAAAGCTGCGCGCTGAGAGACCTCAACGCCTCGGCCTTTTGCGGCAACTCGGCCGCGTCCGTCTTGAGCGTATCCCCGGCAGCGAAGAATGTTGCGAAATTCAGATGCCCGTAATCGTTGGCCGCCGCCAGACGGCGCTGGTCGGCGGTTTGCTGCCACACCTGATCGCTATCGCTGACCAGGGCGCGGACCGCCGCCAGACGCGTCTCGAGGTCGGTCTTTTTTCCGGGCCAATCGGTTTCGGCCTTCTGCACAACGGTCGCCGAGGGCCGCCAGGTCGAACGAATGAACCACGCCGTAGTCGCGCTCCATCTCGCGCACTTCCTGCGGCAAGTGCTGCTTCAGGTCAATCCAGTGGGCGGCGTCCTTCTGTACGGCGGAGGCGTCCGACAGCGCCGTGGTGCGCAGCCGGCGCTCATCCGAAAGCAGCGATTCCGCCAGTTGCCGATCCTGCCGGCGGTTGCGCTTCTCGATTCTGCCCAGTTCGTCAAGCTTGGCGGCGGCGGATTGCAGCACGCCCGCAGCACCGGCGAGCCGGTCTGAGTACTGCTGGCTGGAAGGAATCGCCTGGAACAGGATGGGCTCTGACTTGAGGTCGCGCGTGACTTCGTCCTGTGCGGCGCTGAATTGCGCGTGCGCCGCTGCCAATGCCTTTCGCTCCGTGCCGATCTGCGCCCGGACTTCGCGCGGCAGGCCATCCAGGCCCGCGAAGAGAACCACAACAATACCGATTGTTAACAAAACTGCGAGCAAACGCAGCGTAGACTTACTCATGAGATTTCTGCCTCAATAACGGCGCAGGCGATTTCGCCTGCGTGATTTCACTTCACTTCCGCGGCTACCTTCCCCGGTAGACGGTGACATCCGCTGGGGGAACCGCGCGATACAGCGTAACCGTGAATGGTTCGCCTTCGGGTTTCCGCAGCGTCAGCAATTGCCGGCTTTCGGCATCGCGGAATTCCCAGTAATACGATCCCGCGGCCTGGGCCTGGTTGTCGCGCCGCGCCTGCACCTCACGGCTCAAGCGATACATCCAGGTTACGCCCTCGAATTCGAAAGAATCGGCTGTATTCTGGCGCTCGTCCATCTGGGCCAGGTCATCTTCGGAAACGCCCACGTCTTCGAGCGTCAGTTTGCGCGGATCGTTGTGGATGAAGACTTCCACGTCTTCATCGCCGCCCACGCGCAGCGATACGCGGCGCTCCAGGTACGGCCCGCTCAACTCCAGCCAACTGCGCGAGCCGGCTTCGAACCGGGTCCCGCGGTCGGCCGTAAAATCGAGGTCGGTCATTTTGTCGCCCGCGCCGGAGATGGAGAGCGTGTCTCCGGGGCGGGCGTCGGTGACTTTCAGGTTCGCCAGGTCTTCGGCCGGCTGCGTACGCGCCGGCGGGGTCGGGGATTTCTTGAAGAGTTGCATCAGCACTATCACCAGAAGTACGCCCAGAACGGCGATGATCGTTATGGTAATCATTTGGCTATTGTGATCATGTATCCAGCCGGACGGGCCTCAAGCCCGGTTAAGCTTTCGCCCGCTCTCCGGTCTGCTGGCCGGTGGATATCGAGGGGCCGCCGGCGCCCAACTCCTTGGGATAGGTTGGCGGCGATATCTGCGGCGACGATGGCGCGGGCTTCTGACGCTCGGCCTTCATGGCAGCCAATTCGGCATCCACCGAATGACCGCCCAACTGCGCAAACTGCGCTTCCAGATCATCATCTTTGCCGACCGAAGCAAGCTGGTCGAAAGCCTTGGCGGTGGCTTCCTCCTTGGCGACGGTCTGCTCAAACCGGTTGAGCGTGGAAAACGCGTTGTCGGCCGTGCCCACGCCGGCCATGGCCTCGGAAACCTTGCGCTGCGCCGAGGCGGCGTTCTTGCGCGCTACCAGCGTGGTGGCGGTGCGCTCGCCTTCGTCGATCTTGCGCTTCAGTTCGCCCACCTGCTGCTTGAGCTTCTCGCTGGTGGCCTGGGCCGAATCCACCGCGGTCTTCATGGAGTTGACCTGCTGGTCGCATTCGGCTTTCTTGGCCAGCGCCTTCTTGGCAAGATCTTCATTGCCGGCGTCCAGCGCCTGCCCGGCGCGGTCTTTCCATTCCTGGGATTGCCGGACGTACTTCTGGTATTCGGCTTCCAGGCTGTTGTAGTTGCTCATGGCCATGGCCGAAGCGCGAACCACATTGTTGAGTTCGGTTTTCATATCGGCCACGGTCTGTCGAACCGTGGCTTCGAAGGTGGCGTCTTCGATGACGTCCACTCCCTGGTTGGCCTGTCCGCGCGCCACGCGGCCCAGCCGGCTGAACATATCGTTTAGAAATGCCATAGAATTCTCCTCCCTTACGCTTTCCGGTCGTTCAAGCTTTCAGGTCGTTCAACAACTGCCGCGCGGTCAATACATCCACCAGCAGGAAATGCACGCATGACAGGATGTCGTCTTCATCATCGGCCCCCATGTCCTGCAGTTTGCAAAAGTTGTTCAACGTGACAGCTACCTTGCCGCCGGGCATTTCATAAAGTTGAAAGTGGGAAGTGGAGATGCCGTTATTGGCCGCCAGCATACGGCCCATAGCGTCGGGCGTGACGGCCGATTCCGGCACCACCGTGCATGTGAGCGAAAGAAAAAGTATGTCTCCCTGCAGAACCGCCTGCAGCGCGACTCCGCTTTGCACTTCACGGATTCTCAATGTTTCGGGCCCGGGCTCGGAGACCTCGTATCCTTTCTCCGCCAGAAGCGCATGGATCTGCCCTAGTTCCGGGCTGGTTGTGGCTGTCATAGGTTTTAGATTCTTCTCCTTTATGATCGCATCCTTTGGTCTATCTCAATTGCTCTATCGCAATCTGCAATAACTATATTGCAATATGTGATAAGTGTCAAGAGAAAGATTTGCCGCAGTTGGAATGGTTTACGGGCCGCCGGAGAAATAGTTCTACGGCCGCCCGGCATGTCGCACCGCACCTTAGAACGGGGTCCATTATACTGGCAACTTCATGAGTCATTATCTGGCACTTGACCTGGGCGCCGAGAGTGGCCGCGCGTTGCTAGGCTCTCTCTCCGGCGGCCGGCTGGCGGTGGAGGAACTACATCGCTTTCCTAATATTCCCGTGCGCGTCCCGGGGGCTCTCTACTGGGACACGCTGCGCTTGTGGCATGAGATTCAGCATGGCATCGGAGTGGCAGCGCGTGAACGCAAACTCCCGCTCGACGGCATCGGGGTTGACACCTGGGGCGTGGACTGCGCCCTGCTCGGCTCCGACGGTGCGCTGCTCGAAAATCCGCGGCACTACCGCGATTCGCGCACTAACGGCATGTTGGAAAAGCTCTTCGAAGTGGTGCCGCGCCAACAGATCTTTGCTGCCACGGGCATTCAGTTCATGCAGATCAACACGTTGTGCCAGTTGTACGCCATGAAGCTGACCGGGTCGCCCGCTTTGGCCGCCGCGCGCAAGCTGCTCAGTATGCCCGACCTCTTCAATTACTGGCTCACCGGCGTGGCCAGATCGGAGGCCACGATTGCCAGCACGACGCAGTTTCTCAACCCGACCACTATGACCTGGGCCACCGATCTATTAAGCCGCCTGGGTCTGCCGGCCGGCATTCTGTGCCCGATCGTTTCGCCCGGTACCCTGCTTGGCAAACTTCTTGATCCGCCTCATGCTTCCGTCTACGCGATTGGGAGCCACGATACCGCATCGGCGGTGGCGGCGGTGCCGGCGCAGGGCGGCGAAAACTGGTGCTACGTCAGCTCGGGTACATGGTCATTGATGGGGCTGGAACTGGATGCCCCGGTGATCAATGAACAATCCCTGGCGCTGAACTACACTAACGAAGTCGGCGTATCGGGGAAGATCCGGCTGCTGAAGAATATCGCGGGCCTCTGGCTGCTGCAGGAATGCCGCCGTGCGTGGATGCTGGAAGGCGCGGAATACAGCTATGGCCAGCTCACCAGCATGGCTTCGGAAGCGCGCCCGTTCACTGCCGTCATCAATCCCGACGCGTTTCTGGAACCGGGCGAGATGCCTCGCAAGATCTCGGAGCATTGCCGCCAGAGCGGCCAGGCAGCGCCCGCGACACACGGTGAATTCTCCCGCGCCATTCTGGAGAGTCTCGCGCTCTGCTACCGCCGCGTGGTGGAGGGTCTGGAAAAGCTTGCCCATCGCAAAATCGAGATCATCCATATCGTTGGCGGTGGTTCGCGCAACGCGCTGCTCAATCAGTTTGTGGCCGATTGCACTGGCCGCCGTGTGATGGCGGGGCCGGCTGAAGCCACCGCCGTCGGAAATATTCTGGTCCAGGCTATGGGCGCCGGCGAACTTGGGAACCTCGAGGAACTGCGCGCCGTAGTGCGACGTTCTTTCGAGCTGACGGCTGTGGAGCCGCGCCCGAGCGCGGATTGGGACCGCGCCTATGAGCGGTATCGCGCGCTGATTGTGTAGCCGATCCGTGGTATTGAAAGAATATATGGACTACGTCAATCTGGGCTCCACCGGCCTGAAGGTTTCGCGCATCTGCCTGGGCACCATGACCTACGGGGTCAAAAAATGGCGCGAGTGGGTTCTTGAAGAAGACGAGTCCCGCCCCTTTTTCAGCCGCGCGCTGGAGTTGGGCATCAATTTTTTCGACACCGCCGATGTGTACTCCGACGGCGCCAGCGAAGAGATTTTGGGCCGGGCACTCAAAGATATCGGCCCCAGCCGGGACCGCGTCGTGATCGCCACCAAGCTCTTCAACGCCATGGGCGACGACGCCAACCAGCGGGGCCTGGGCCGCAAGCACATCCGCCACGCCATCGACGACAGCCTGCGCCGCCTGCAAACCGATTACGTGGACCTCTACCAGATCCACCGCTTCGACTATGAGACCCCCATCGAAGAAACGCTGGAAGGTTTGAACGACGTGGTGAGGGCGGGAAAGGCGCTGTACATCGGTGCGTCCTCCATGTTCGCCTGGCAGTTCGGCAAGATGCTGGCGAAATCCCGCGAATTGGGATTGGCGCGCTTCGTGGCTATGCAGAACCATTACAACCTGGTCTATCGCGAAGAAGAGCGCGAGATGCTCCCGCTGTGCCGCGAGGAAGGCATCGCCGTGATTCCCTGGAGCCCTCTGGCCCGCGGCTTTCTGGCAGGCAACCGGCGCGCCCAGGATTTCGGCGACACGCTCCGCGCCAAGACCGACGGCTACGCCAAGAAGCTCTACTATCAACCCTCCGATTTCACAGTGGTCGACCGCCTCACCGAGATCGCGCAAAGGCGTGGCATACCGAATGCGCAAGTCGCCCTGGCGTGGATTCTGCAGCAGCCCGGCATCACGGCGCCGATCGTGGGCGCCAGCAAGATGAACCATCTGGAAGACGCGGTGGCCGCGTTAAGCGTGAAGTTGGATGAAGCCGAATTGAAAGCGCTGGCCGAGCCCTACCAGCCGCACTGGGTGCTGGAGCATTCGTAATTGCGGTAGTAAACTTGTGCCAGGAGAAAGCTATGAACTATAGCCGCCGCGACCTGAGCCTGCTTCTTCCCGCCTTAGCCGCTGCCACGGCCGCAGCCCAGGATCAGAAGAAACTGCTGTCCACTAAGATTTTCAAGTACGAGGACCTGCCCGTGAAAGTCAACGGCCAGAACAAGGCCCGCGCCGTTTTGAACGGGGAGACCCACCAGGGGTATGCGATAGAAATGCACATGACCGAACTGGGCCCCGGCCAGGCACCGCATGCGCCGCACAAGCACGTTCACGAAGAAATGCTGCTGCTGCAAACGGGGACGCTCGAAACCACGGTAAACGGCCAGACTTCAACTATGACCGCCGGCTCGTCAGCGTACATGGCTTCGAACGACCTGCACGGGTGGCGCAATCCGGGGTCGGTGCCGGCTCAGTATTTCGTGATCGCCTTTGGCGGCAGCGCCTGATAGACGCCTTGGCTATACCCACCAGGTTGTTTACACCCACCACGGGGCGGCGGGCTTCTCTCTCATGACCAGGCCGTTGAGGAACGAGGCCGCCTGAGAGAGGCCTTCCTCCGGGGAGAGCAGCGTGTCCTCATGCTCAATCGAGAGGACGTAATCGTAGTTGAACATGCGCAGCGTGGAAGCGAATTCCTTCCACCAGGTTGCTCCGTGCCCGTATCCGCAGGTGCGAAAGACCCAGGCCCGGTTCTTCTCGTCGGTATAACTCTTGGTGTCGAGCACGCCGGTGAGCGGCAGGTTGCGATCGTAGATCTGGGTGTCCTTGGCGTGGACGTGGAAAATGGCGTCGCCCAGCACGCGAATCGCGGCGATGGGGTCGATGGCCTGCCAGAACATATGGCTTGGGTCGTAATTGCAGCCGATGCTCTTGCCGGCGATTTTGCGCAGCTTCAGCATCGTCTCGGGACTGTAAACTACGAAACCCGGATGCATTTCAATCGCAACTTTCACCCCGTGGTCTTCAGCGAATTTAGCGTGCTTGATCCAGTAGGGCGCGACCACCTTTTCCCACTGCCATTGCAGGATCTCCAGATAATCCGGCGGCCACGGGCAGGTCACCCAGTTGGGCCACTTTGACTTCGGCGAGTCGCCCGGGCAGCCGCTGAAATCCACCACCACGGGCACGCCGAGCTTCTCCGCCAGCCGAATGGTTTTTCTGCTGACTTCCTGATCGTGCCTGGCGCGATCCCGATCGGGATGCAGCGGATTTCCATGAGAGCTCAAAGCGCTGATGGTGAAACCGTGGTCCGCCAGCTTGCTCTTGAACTCGTTGAGCTCGCTCTTGTTCTCAAGCATGGAGAGCTTGCAGTGCGCATCGCCCGGATAGTTTCCGGTACCGAGTTCCACGGTGTCGATGTTGTAGCCTTTCAGCTTCTGGAAGACGCCCTCAATGGGCAGTTGCGACAACAACGGGGTGAATACGCCGACTCTCACGTGCCTCTCCTTTTTCTCTCTGCCGAACCAAGAACAGAATATCACGGGTCGTATACTGCAACAGCCATCTGATATAAAGGAATCCAGATGAAGCGACGAAGTTTCGTGACCGCCTCGGCAGCTGCCGGATTGGCCGCCGGCGCTCCGGCCACCGCGCCAGGGAGTTGGTTCTTCCACTTGATCTACTTCTATATGCGAACCGGATCGCAGGTGGAGCGCACCACGCAATATTTGAGCGGCGTTTTCCTGCCCGCGGCTAAACGGGCGGGTTTGGCGCCGGTGGGGTTCTTCAGCCCGATCGTGGGTGAGCGCAGCCCCTTCATTCTGTCGCTGTCCGCGTATCCTTCACTGGCTGCGATGGAAACCGTCCACGACAGGTTTGCTGAAGACAAGGAATTTCAGAACGGGTTTGACGGGTACAACAATATTCAGGACCCGCCGTACGTCCGCATGGAAAGTACGCTGCTGCGTGCCTTCAACGGTATGCCGGCGCTTGAAGTGCCGGCCTCCGATGGCAAACGCGCGGCGCGCATTTTCGAAATGCGAACGTATGAATCCGTGAACGAGAAAGCTTCGCGGCGCAAAATCAAAATGTTTGAGGACGGTGAGATCGCCATCTTCCGCCGCCTGGGAATGATGCCGGTCTTCTTCGCCCAGACCCTGGTGGGCCGCAACATGCCCAGCCTGACCTATATGCTGACGTTTGACGACCTGGCTTCGCGCGAACGCCTCTGGGGCAAATTCGGCTCCGACCCGGAATGGCAGAAACTCCGCGCGCAGCCGGGCCTGAGCGACGCCGAAATCGTCTCCAACATCAGCAATTCGATTCTGCGGCCGCTGGCCTTTTCGCCAATTCGGTAGAGGCTTCGCACGCCCAGGAACTCAAACCGTGCAAAGCGTAACGGCCTGCTTCAGTGACGCGATCGGGTCCTTCACCGGCACGAACTCGTGCGCGAAGAAGCCCTGAAAATTCAGGTCCGCAATCGCTTTCGCCACGCTGCGCCACTGCAATTCCTGGGTGTCATCCAGTTCGTGCCGGTCGGGAACGCCGCCGGTGTGAAAGTGCGCGATGAACTGGATATTGTCGCGGATAGTGCGGATGATATCGCCCTCCATGATCTGCATGTGGTAGATGTCGTATAGCAGTTTCACCCGCGGTGAGTCTACGGCTTTGATCACTTCCACGCCCCATTTAGTGTGGTCGCACTGGTAATCCTTGTGATTCACCTTGCTGTTGAGCAACTCCAGGCAGATGGTCACGCCGGCGTCCTCGGCCACCTTCTTCACGCGCTGCAGGCCCAGAATGCAGTTGTCTCTGCCCTCGTCGTCCCCAAGTCCGCGCCGGTTTCCCGAAAAGGTGATCACATTCGGCACCTTGCCTTCGGCCGCCTTGGCGATGTTCTCGCGCATCTCCTTTTCCAGACGGTCGTGGTTCTCCTTGCGGTTCCATGCCACCGGAATCGTGCCCGCGCCCGGCGTCATGGCCGGGGTCAGCCCGTACTTGCGCAGCGTCGGCCACTCATCCGCATTCACCAGGTCGATGCCGCTCAAGCCAATGTCGGCGCCCTGGCGGCACAGGTCCTCGAGCGAGATTTTCGCATAGCACCATCGCGCCGCCGATTGCTTCAGTCTCCCGGCCGATGCCGGCCTGGTTTGAGATACAGCGGTCTCACGCGCTCCGGGCATAAGCGCCAGCGCCGGCGTCATCATCAACGCGCTTCGTCTGGTCATGGTGAGCACATCGTATCACAGGGGTCGACTGGGGACGCATGGAACGGCACAGTGATGGCACGGCACAGCTCACCCGCCAAATCACGTAAGATTTCGATATGCACTGGAAAATCGCTTTCCTTCTAGTTGTCCTGACTCTGCCGCTACAACTCGGCGCCGCCAACGATGCGCCGTTGGATCGTGCCACGCTCCGGGGACTCCAAGCCGTAGGCGTGGTGATTGACACCCTCGACAAGGAACTCGCCCATGAGAATCTCACTGAGGACGCCCTCCAATCTCGCATGGAACAACGGTTGCAAAAGGCCGGCATCCCACCGGGCAAAGATGCGAATGTGTTCCTGGGCCTCAGGGTCACCCAGGTTCGCGGCAAACGGGGACCGGTGGCTGTGTGTCTTTCGATCGGCCTCTATCAACCCGTTGTGCTTAGCCGTGACAAAAACATCCGGAGCGTGACCCAAACGTGGGAAGTCGTAACCACTCTCATGGCAGATTCGAAGGTGCTCTTCGACGCATCCATGAGCAGCGTGGATGAATTGATCGACCGTTTCGTGGCGGCCTATCAATCCGTAAATCCGAAATAACCGGCGCCGGACTTGCCCCGCATTCACGTGTTGACATCCGACCCGAAGGACGCGATACTGAGGTCGGATGCCGACCCGGAAACCTGACGACGACCGTATTGCCTTGCTCCAGGGAACTCTCGACCTTCTCATTTTGAGGATCCTGGTCTTTGGATCCCGCCACGGACAAGGGATCGCCCGGACAATCCAGCAGCATTCCGAGGAAGTCTTCGTCGTGGATCATGGCTCGCTCTACCTGGCGCTTCAACGTCTTGAGGACAAGGGCTGGATCGGCGCGAAATGGGGCCTGTCGGAGAATAACCGCAAAGCCAGGTTCTACTCGCTCACTCCGAAAGGCCGGGCACAGCTTGCGGAGAAGACCAGCCAGTGGCGGCGCTTGGCGCGAGCCATCGGGTTGATCTTAGGGCCGCGGGATGAGGAGGCGTAGATCTATGAACAGGTTTATGCGTGGGGTGATGTTCTGGCGGAAAGAGCGGCCGGCGGCGGATTTCAACGAAGAGGTTCGTACCCATCTCCAACTGGAGGCCGACGAGTTGAAGAGCGAAGGACAATCTGAGGCATTGGCCCGGATAGCCGCACGAAAGGCGTTCGGCAATGTCATGGCGGCCGAAGAACGCTTTTACGAGAAAGGCCGCCTGGTATGGTTCGACGATTTACTTCACGATTTTCGCTACGGCCTCCGCACCATGCGGCAAAGTTCGGGTTTCACGCTGGCGGTAGTGTTGACTCTGGCACTGGGAATGGGCGCCAACACGGCCATCTTCAGCCTGATTGATGCTGTGCTGCTGCGGTCTCTGCCGGTAAAAGACCCTGCGAGCCTCTACTTTCTGAGCAACGCCGGCGCTCGTGAGGTTGGCGGGTCGCCCCCCTATCCCTGCTTCGAACGCTTTCGGTCGCTGGCAAAATCCTTCACCGGAATCTCGGCGTATTCCCCTAACGATTTCGGAATCAGAATCGACAGCGCGATCGAACAGGTGGATGGCACGGGAGTCTCCGGCAACTATTACGATGTGCTTGGCATGGCTCCATTCGCCGGGCGGCTGTTGACCGCCAGCGACGACAGGCTCGATCCTCCGGTCGCGGTCATCAGCTATGGATTCTGGCAGCGGCGCTTCGGCGGTAAGGCGGACGCAATTGGCAAAACCTTTTCCCTGGATGGCACGCTGAACGGCGGCAGATTCACCATCGTCGGAATCACGCCTAAGGATTTCAACGGCCTGACGCCCGGCCGGCATGACGACATAACGATTCCTATTACGATTGTCGGTCCGCGGGTGCTGCGGTCGACCAGTTCGTGGTTTTTCAAGAGCATCGGCCGGCTCAAGACCAGGCGTCGCGGCGCAACAGGCGCGGGCCGAGATCGACCCTATCTTCCAGGCGTTTATGAATGAATTCCCACCAGTCCGCCGATGCCCGCCGCGACTATTACCGCCAGATGGAACTCAGCCCCGCATCCCGCGGACTGGACGAGTTGAGGAAGCGCTTCTCCCGTCCTCTCTGGGCGCTGATGGCAGTGGTCGGGCTGGTGCTTCTGATCGGATGCGCCAACATTACCAACCTGCTGCTGGCGCGCGCCGCGAAGCGTGAGAGGGAGTTCGCCGTACGCGTGGCGATCGGCGCGGGTCGCAGCCGGCTATTCCGCCAGGTGCTGGTGGAGACCGGTCTTCTGTTCGCAGCGGGCGCAGCAGCAGGCGTCGCAGTTGCGTGGTGGGCGGCGCGCGGCGTGATTGCCTTCTTTGCCGGCGGCTCTCGCCCGATCCTGCTCGACATTTATTGGGACTGGCGCGTAGTCGGCTTCACCGCGGGCCTGTCTTTCCTGGCGACTCTTATTTTCGGAGCCGCCCCGATGGTGCGCGCGATCCGGGCCGACCCCCATGCGGCAATGAAGGATGGCGGGCGCACTACGGCATCGCGAGGCCGCATCGAGCTGGGACAGTTTCTGGTGGCCTTTCAGGTGGCACTGTCGCTGATCCTGTTGGCGGGCGCGGCACTGTTCCTCCGCACGCTCAACAACCTCTATAGCGTGGGTGCTGGATTCCAGGCAGATCAGGTTGCCCTGATTTTGATCCACTTGCCCGACGCTTCATACCACGAGGCCGCCGCCCGGATCGCTTTGTGGGACCGGTTGCTGGCGGATGTCCGCAGCCTGCCGGTCGTGCGGTCTGCCAGCCTGTCGCGGATGACGCCTCTTGACGGCAGCTCCCGGGGAGTGGGTTTCGAAGAGCCGGGATTCCAGCCTGGTTCCGATTTGGATAGAGCCATCGGCCTGAATACCGTGAGTGAGGGTTATTTCAGGACGTTGGGGACACAGTTATTACAGGGCCGGGACTTCACGGAGAACGATCGGACGGGAGCGCCGAATGTCGCGCTACTCAACGAGAGCGCCAGGAGGCACTTCTTCAGTGGCCGCGATCCGATCGGAACTGTGGTGAAACTGATGGGCCGCCCGCAATACCGGATCGTCGGTGTGGTTCAGGATGCCAGGCAGGCAGACCTCAGAAAGGAAGCCGTTCCATTCGTGTATATTCCGCTGCGCCAGCCCATCGACATGGGTGCCTTCATGACGCTGAGTATTCGCACGGCCGGCCGGCCGCAGCCCGTGATTGCCGCCGTGGAACGCCGGACGCGCGGCCTCGGGCCCGACATCCACATCGTTCGTACGGACACGCTCGCCGGGCAGCTCGACGAAAGCCTGTTGCAGGAGCGCTTGATTTCGACGCTCGCGACGGCGTTCGGCTTACTGGCGTTGCTGCTCTCGGCAGTGGGCTTGTACGGCGTGCTGGCGTATGCAGTAGCCCGGCGGACTTCAGAGATCGGCATTCGCATGGCGCTCGGCGCGCAGCCCGGCCAGGTGACGTGGAGCATCCTCCGTCAGACGCTGCGGCTGGTCGCCGTCGGGCTTGCCATCGGCTTTCCAGCATCGATGTTTCTGGCGAACGTGGTGCAGAATCTGCTTTACGGCGTGACCGGCACGGACGCCATTACACAGACCGGCGCGGGCGCCCTGCTCGCCGCCGTCGCGCTTCTGGCGAGTTGGCTGCCCGCGCGCCGCGCAGGCAGGATCGATCCGCTATCGGCATTACGCTACGAGTAGGCATTCCGTGGAGCGGGCTTCAGCAGTAAGCACTTAACGGGGCACCAGAATGAACCGGTCGATAGCGATCTTGGCACTCTTGTCCATGCGCTTTCGATCGCGAATAAACACCACCTTAAACTCGTCGAAGGCTTCGAGTGTGGGTGCGGCCGGCACCGCAAAATCCAGAATTTCTGCCACCGGCGTTACCGGGTCCTTGGTTGTGTCCGGTGCGGAAGCCACCACAGCCCTTCCCAGAGCCTGTGAACGCGCATCCGGCATCTCCGTGTTCAGCAGAAACAGATCCACCGAAATCGTTCCGGGAAAGTGGTCGGCATTGCGGATAGCCAGTTGAATTTTGCTGCAACAGCTCAGGTCGATGGTCTGCTGCAGTTTGTGGTGCGCCTCCATTTGCATCGGCCGGTGGTCCGTGGTGCTGAAGGAAAGCGCCGCCGGGGTGCCGCGCTGGAAGTATGAGTTTCTCGGAGGGCGCGCGAAAGGCCAGCGGAACATCCAGTATTCGCCGGAGAACGGAATGCTGAGCGGGTGCATATCGGCCGGCGTAAAGACGGCGCTTCCCATTTGGGGCATGGGGGCGATCAGCGTCGGGACCGGCTTCACTTCGGGCCACAGAATCACGCCGGGAAAACCATCGTCGCTGAAACCGGTGTTGGAATTACCGGGCAATGCTCCGTCAGGAACTCCGTATTTCGTAGTCTGCACTCCAGGTCGAGGACCGTTAGGCGTGCCAGGTAAGCCAGGTGGCGCGCCCGGATGGTCGTTATTGCCCGGATGCTCGTCATAAAGAACCTCGCGTAGAAATGCCCGTGCGGTCTCGACCAACCCATGTTGCGGAGCATGTTGCGACGCCCCGTTTCCGCCTTCTCCCCATCCGAAAGAATGCATCAGGCGCGGCGCCAGTCCGCCTACCGTCAGCCCGATGGCCAGCAGGATGGTGGCCAGCACTCCCAGGGTGGAACGTGGCAGGCTGGGGTCGCGCGCGGATTTATAAGCTCCCGAACCCAGCGCGAAAACCGTTACCACCGCGGCGCTCATGGCATAGCCGATACCGGCCAAGAGCGGATAGTGAAATAGCGTCGCCACCACACCCGTCTGGACGCAGAAAGAAGCTGTCAGTGCCGGCGCCATCTCTTTCAGCATTCGCGGTTCCGGCAGTTCATTGGAAGCGAAGAGCCCCTGCACCCGCACCGTGGCGGTCGGCAGGTCCGCCAGCGGATGAATCACGCGCCATTGCGAATAGAGCAGCCTGGTGGTGTAGATCACCAGCACCAGAGCGCCCGCCAACGCCATGGGAGATAGTTGTGACAACAGAATCACCGCCGGGGCAAACCACACCGCCACCGCTGAGGTTCGAACCGCGGCCTTGATCGCGTCGGCGCGTTCCCACTGCATAGCCAGCGCGTAAAGCGTCAGGGTGATCGCCGCGCTGGCCGCCCACGCCGCACCGGCAGCCAGGGCGGATTGAAGCATCAGCCACTTTACGGATATGTGAAACCATTGCGCCGCGGCGGTTGTATTCCAGATGAACCAGCCGGTACCCAGAAGGCTGGCCACTTGGAGCCATATCGCCAGGCGGTCGCGCCCCGCGATATTCGGCGGTTTCGGATCGAGAAGGCTCACAGCTACTCCGTTTATGGGACGCCGGCCACCCCCCGGAAGTTCCAGGGTGGAAGGCGAGCCCCTGTGCGATCCTGTTTACATGAACGCACTGCTGCTCAAAGAATACATGAATCTGGAACTGGTCCAAATGCCGACCCCCGAAATCGGCCCCGACGATGTGCTGGTGCGCGTTCGCGCCTGCGGCATCTGCGGCAGCGACGTACACGGTCTCGACGGCAAGACCGGCCGGCGCATTCCGCCGTTGGTGATGGGCCATGAAGCCGCCGGCGAAGTGGTGGAAACGGGCGCCCGCGTTCGCGATTTGCGCCCTGGCGACCGGGTAACCTTCGACTCCACGGTCTATTGCGGCCAGTGCTTTCACTGCGCCCGCGGCGAGGCCAACCTGTGTGACAACCGCGAGGTGCTGGGCGTTTCCCCCGGACCCTATCGCCGCCACGGCGCATTTGCCGAATACGTGGCCGTGCCCCGGCGCATCATGTACCGGCTTCCCGATAACCTGAGCTACGAACAGGCTGCCCTGATCGAAGCCGTTTCCGTGGCGGTGCATGCCGTGAACATCACGCCGGTGCGTCTGGGCGATTCGGCGGTAGTGGTGGGCAGCGGCATGATCGGCCTGCTCACCATCCAGGCAGTGCGCCACGCCGGTTGCAGCCGCGTCATCGCGGTGGATCCCGACGATTCGCGCCTGAACCTCGCGCGCCAGCTTGGCGCCACTGGCACGGTCAATCCGAAAACCGGCGATCCCGTGGCCGCCATTCACGAGATGACCGAGGGCCGCGGCGCCGATGTGGCTCTGGAGTGCGTCGGAGCCACCGACCCCATCCGTACCGCCATCGCCGCCGTACGCAAAGGCGGCGCCGTAACGCTGATCGGCAATGTCGCGCCCGATGTGAATTTCCCGCTGCAATCCGTGGTTACGCGCCAGATCCGCGTCCAGGGTTCCTGCGCTTCGAACGGCGAGTACCCAGCCTGTATCGAGTTGATGTCTACCGGCGCCATACGGGTGGATACTCTGATCAGCGCCGTGGCGCCATTGCAGGACGGACCGTCGTGGTTCGACCGCCTGTACCGCCATGAACCCAATCTCATGAAAGTAATTTTAAGACCGTAACCAATCCGCCTGGTCGAACGAATCGTAGAATATAGGTAGGTAAGACAAATGCTGATCAAGAAGCCTGCGGACACGCGCTACTCAGAGGTTACGCCCAAACACGTATACCTGAACCGCCGAAATTTTCTGGCTGGCATTCCGGCGGCCTTTCTGGGCGCCCGCGAACTGCTCTCGCCCACGGCGCACGCGCTGGCGGGCTCGAAATTGACCAACGTCACCAAGAGCAAATTGAGCACGGACGAAACGCCTAACACTTACAAAGACGTAAGCACCTATAACAACTACTACGAGTTCGGCACCAGCAAGGAACAGCCCTCCCAGACGTCCCAAAAGTTCAAGACCAACCCCTGGACCGTCTCCGTGGAGGGCTACGTAGCCAAGCCCCACAAGTTCAGCCTGGACGAAATTATGTCGGCCGCCCCACTGGAGGAGCGTATCTATCGACACCGCTGCGTGGAAGGCTGGTCCATCGTCGTGCCGTGGGTGGGCTACTCGCTCAGCGAACTCCTCAAGAAAGTTGAACCGACACCCAAAGCCACCTTTGTCGCCTTTGAGACCTACCTGGATCTGAGACAGATGCCCCTGGCACGCCCCGAACTTGCCGGCATCCAGGTGCCCTACGTCGAAGGATTGCGCCTTGATGAAGCCATGCACCCGCTGACCATGCTCTCGGTCGGAATGTTCGGCGAAACACTGCCGCCGCAGGATGGCGCGCCCGTCCGCCTGACCGTGCCCTGGAAGTACGGCTTCAAGAGCATCAAGTCCATTGTGAAAATCAAGCTTGTGGGCAGCATGCCCCCCACCACCTGGAATATCACCAATGCGCATGAGTACGGTTTCTACTCAAATGTGAACCCCACGGTGGATCACCCGCGCTGGAGCCAGGCCACGGAGCGGCGCCTGGGCGAATTCCGCCGGCGGCCTACCCTGATGTTCAATGGCTATGGCGACCAGGTAGCCAGCCTCTACGCCGGCATGGATCTCAAGAAGAATTACTGATCAGAGGCTGCCAGGAAAGGTACCGGACATGCTGCGAAAACCCTGGGCCAAGGTCCCCATTTGGCTATTGAGCCTGACGCCTGTCTTCTGGCTTGCCTGGCGCGCGTGGAAACAGGATCTCACCGCCAATCCCATCGAGTACATCACGCATTTTACCGGGGATTGGACCATCCGCTTCATCGTGTTCACCCTGGCCATCACCCCGCTGCGCAAGCTCCTCAAACTGCCCGACCTGATCAAATTCCGGAGGCTGATTGGCCTTTTCGCCTTCTTCTACGGAACCCTCCATTTCCTGACATGGTTCGCGCTGGACAAGTTCTTCGACATGCATGAGATCCTGGCTGATTTCGCCAAGCGGCGCTTCATCACGATGGGCTTGCTGGCCTTCCTGTCGATGGTCCCGCTCGCCGTAACGTCCACCACAGGCTGGATCCGGCGCATGGGCGGCAAGCGTTGGCAGGGGCTCCACCGCCTGATCTACGTAACCGGCGTCGCCGCCGTCATCCATTACTACTGGCTGGTGAAATCCGACATCCGCCTGCCGTTGCTCTACGCAACGCTGATAGGCCTTCTGCTGGCGTACCGCGTCGTAGTCTGGACCGTAGGCCGCCGTGCCAAGCCGGCTCCAAAGCGCACGGCGCCGGCACTTTCGTAAAATCCGCGATAATCCAAGTTGGCCTCCAAACGACTGTTGTCCATCATCGTCCCGGTCTACAACGAAGAGGAGTTCGTCGCCGCCTCCATCCTGCGGGCTATGGACGCGCCCTTGCCCGAGGACCTCGAATCCGAAATCATCGCTGTCGACGATGGTTCCACCGACAGCTCGCCGGAGATTCTGGAGGAACTGGCAGCAGCCCATCCCGGCCGCATCCGCGTCTTTCACCACCAGGCGAATTCCGGAAAGGGCGCCGCCATCCGCACCGCCTTGCAGCACGCCTCCGGCGAGTTCGGCATCATCCAGGATTCCGACCTGGAATACGACCCCGCCGAATACCCCAAGGTCCTTGCCCCGCTGGTCGCCAACCGGGCCGACGTGGTTTACGGCTCACGCTTCCTGATCTCCGGCGAGCGCCGTGTGATTTATTACTGGCATTCCCTGGCCAATCATTTCCTCACCACCGCCTGCAACATGGCGGCCGACCTCAACCTCACCGACATGGAGACCTGCTACAAGGCGTTCCGCCTGTCCCTGGCGCGCAGCATTCCCATCCGCAGCAACCGGTTCGGCATCGAGCCCGAGATCACGATCAAGTTCGCCAAGCGCCACGCGTCTATTTACGAGGTGCCCATCAGCTATTACGGCCGCACCTATGAGGAAGGCAAGAAGATCGGCTTCAAGGATGCGGTCAGCGCTCTCTGGGTCATCGTCCGCTGCTACTTCTCACAGGACATTTATGTCGATCGCGGCGCCAGCATCCTGGATTCGTTAGCCGGCACCAACCGCTTCAACAAGTGGATGGCCGACACCGTGCGTCCCTGGCTGGGAACGCGCGTTCTGGAAATGGGCGCGGGTATCGGTAACATGACCCAACACCTCTTGCGCGGCCGCCGAAGCTACGTGGCTACCGATATTGACCAGGAGCACCTGGCCCGCCTGCGCGTGCGTTTCCGCGGCCGCCCTTTCCTTACCAGCCGCCAGTGCGACCTGACCCGGTCCGCCGATTTCGACGATCTTCGCGGTCAGTTCGATACCGTGGTCTGCCTGAACGTGGTGGAGCATGTGGAGGACGATCTTTTGGCCTTGCGCAACATCTATTCCGCCCTCAAGCCCGGCGGCCGCGCCATCATTCTGGTGCCGCACGACCAATCCATCTACGGTTCGCTCGACAAAGTGCTGGGTCACTATCGCCGCTATTCCGAGCAGCAGTTACGGGCTCGCATGGAGGAAGCCGGATTTCAAGTGGAGCGGATTCTCCACTTCAACCGCGTCACCCGGCCTGGATGGTGGCTCAACGGCCGGGTGCTCCGCCGCCAGAGCTTCGGCCGCATGCAACTCCGTTTCTTCGATGCCTTGGTGCCGCTGTGGCGGCGTATCGATCGCCTCTTGCCCTGGCCCGCCGTCTCCATAATCGCCGTGGGCAGTCACTCCCGCTGAAACCATTCCGAAGAATCTCGCGGCATGAGTGGGCCGGTTTTTCTCGGAAATTCTCCACTTTCTCCTTTCGGGTTCGTGGTTCTGCAGCTTCTCCGCGACCAATCTCTGCGTCTCCGCGGCTCGGCGGTGAAACCATGGCTCCCTTCAAAGGCGGAATCTCGCTAGTCCTCTACAATCGCCACCGCACGCACCGGAGCTCCCGTCGTATTAACCCACTTCACCGGGAACACGCTGATCGTGAAACCGTGCGCCGGCAAGCGATCGAGGTTCGTCAAATTTTCCAGATGATAATACTCGCGTTCCAACATTACGCGGTGCGCTTCCCAAAATTGCTTGCGCTCAAACATGGCCCAGACCGGCGGATCGAACGTCACCGCATCAATGCCCATCATCTTGATGCCTTGATCCAGAAACCAATGCGTGGCCTCGCCCGTCATCCCCACGTGATCCGTCAGGTAGGCATCCTTATCCTGGATGGCCCCCGCGCCCGTGTGGATCAAAACTATGTCGAGCGGCTTCAGAGTAACACCGGTCTTAGTCAGCGCCTGCTTGGCATCACTCACAGTGATCCCCGCGCCTTTCGGCAAATGCCGGAAGTCCAGGCACACGCCGTCGCCAAAGCAGTATTCAAGCGGAATCCCTTCGGGTCCGGGCGCGTCATCCCGCATGTGGCGAAGCGAATCCATGTGGGTGCCGATATGGTCACCCAGCACCACCAGGTAATGCGCCGTGAGCCAGTTGACGCCGAACTTGGCCGCCCCCACACGCTCGGCAAACTGCTGCCACGATTCGTACATCACCATCGCCGGCCGCACCACGCGCGGGAAGGTGACCATGTCATTGTGCACCGGCATACTTAGATCGATCAGTTTTCGAGCCATAGGTCGTCACTTATTGCGTTGCCGTAATCCCGCCATCCAGATACAACGTTTGCCCCGTGATGAAATCCGACGCGGGCGCAACCAGGAACAACACCGCGCTCATCACTTCGTCGGGCTCGGCGATCCGCCCCAACGGTATGCGCGCCACCAAGGCGTCGTAGAACTTAGGATCTGAGAGCATGTGCGCCACCATTTGCGTTCGCACAAACGTCGGGGCCACTACATTCACATTGATTTTGTTCGGCGCCCATTCCGCCGCCAATTGTTTGCACAGGATGGCCAATCCCCCTTTGGTGGCGCAATAGGCCGCATAGCCCCGCCCGCGCAGCCCCAGCAGCGTGCGCACCGATCCGATATGAACCTGCTTGCCGCCTGCGCCCTGCCTCATCATGTGGCGCGCGGCTGCCTGCGCCTGAAACATGGCGCCTTTCAGATTGACGTCGAACACGTGGTCGAACATGGCTTCGGTGACTTCCTCGGCCTTCTCTTCACGGTTCAATCCCACGCAGTTCACCAGGATGTCCAGGGCTCCGAAGTGAGCCGCCACGTCGTCGGTCATGCGCCGCGTTTCGTCCACCGAAGTGACATCGAACGAAGCTGCGTAAGCCTCGTGGCCCTGCTGCTGCAGTTCGGTAGCGCAGGCCGCGGCCTTCTGCGCGTCGTGTCCCGCCACGGCAACGCGCGCGCCCATTCCGGCCAACCCCTCACTCACGGCCTTTCCGATGCCGCCATATCCGCCGGTAACCAAAGCCACCTTGCCGTCCAAGCGAAACAACCGTCCCGGGCCTGCTCCGGGCGCCCCGGCCATCTATTTGCCCACCCAGCCGCCGTCCACGTGGATCGACTGGCCCGTCAGATAGCTGGCTTCCTCAGAGGCGAAGAAGGCGACCACGGTGCCGATCTCGCGCGGCTCCCCAGGCCTACCCAGCGAGATCTGCGCGAGAATGCCCGGCAGCAGGTCTGGCCGCTTCATCACCCAGGCCGTCATATCCGTGTCGATCAATCCCGGGTGGACGCAATTCACCCGAATGCCCAGCGGGGTCATCTCCGCGGACATGTTGCGGGTCAACGCTTCAAGCCCAAGTTTGGTGGGTGCGTAGTGCGTACGCCCGGGCAGAACCTTGCCGGCCTGAATGGATCCGATGTTCACGATGTTGCCCTTGCGGCCTGCCGCGAGCGCTCGCCGGCAGAAGACCTGCGAACAGAGCCACTGGCCCCTCAAGTTCACGTCCGTGAGCCGGGTCCACTGTTCGTCCGTCAAATCCAGAAATGGCACGATGGTCTCGATGCCGGCGTTATTCACCAGGATGTCGACCGGCCCGAGCTCGCTCCAAACCTGATCGACCATTGCCTCCACCTCCGATCGAACCGCCACATCAGCCTTCACCGTGATAGCCCGGCGGCCCTTGAGCCGGACCGATGCGGCCACCTCCTCTGCGCTTTGGGCATTGGCAACGTAGTTCACCGCAACGTCGGCGCCTTCCTCGGCAAACACTTCAGCGATCCCCCGGCCGATCCCCCGGCTGGCTCCGGTGACGATGGCTACCTTACCCGCAAGTTTCAAAACTCCTCCTTACAATTCCGGCAATCGATGCCTTCAGTATTGAATCATGTAGGCGTCCTGCATCACAAGTGGTTGCGGTGGCGGCAACCCCATACCACGAACGCCCACTTCATTTCTTCGACACCAGCTTCGCGCTTGGCGTTGCGTCGGCCTCCAGGTCTCCCAGAATATACTGCACCGCCGCCAACAAGTGTTGGGTCCAAGCCGGATCCGTATAAAAAATCGTGGTGTGCCCGAGCGGCGTAAAATACGTCCGGCCCTTGCCGTAGGTCTTGATCCACGCGAGGCCGTAATCCTGATCGGGACGGGTACACTCGGCGCACAATCGCCCGGCCGTCGCCATGTCGGACTTCTCCACATCCAGGCTCAACAGGATGTGCTGCTTCTCGCGGCTGTAAGGTGAGTAGACCGGGAAATGGTAGAACTCGTCGGTGTGCTCGAAACTGGCGGCGCCGAAGCTCTTGGTCAGCGGGCTGTTCGGATCGTCGACCTTGATTACCTGCTTTTCGGTGTGATGGGCCCCCGCCCAACCACCCATCATTTCCGCGAACTCGGGCCAGTTATTGTCGGCGAAGGTCACGGCGTGGTTGCCGCCGATTCCGCCCCCCTCGCGGACAAAGCGCAGTATTCCCTCGCGGACCTCCGGATCGTTGTGGACCATCCCGCAGACATTATTCAGAAACACCGCGTCGAATTCCTTGATCTTTGGATACTTGAGAAGTTCCAGGTCGTTGCTGAAAACCGGTGTGAATGCCTCAGTGTATTTGCCCATCAGTTCCAGCAGCAGATTGCCGTGCGGAATGGTCGCGTGTCCCGAATACATCTGGAGATCCGTTACCAGCAGTTTGCGCGGCTTTTTGGGCTGTACGATGGCCTTCCGCGGCGCTCCCGCATCGATCTGCCGCTGCATATCGGCATCCAGCCGATCGCGTCCGCGGATCTTTCCCGCCGGCGAGTCGACCATCTGCCTGACGCGCGCCGCCATCGCCGGCCACATCGCCTTTTCGAAACCGGTCAGGCACTTCTGCAAGTCGGCATATGGGTCGGCGGCGCCGGTTGCATCTACCGAGATGAACAAAGGCTTCAGCCCATCGTGATACGCTGCCAGAAAAAAGTCCGGCAGTGCACCAGCGCCGGCGCCCAGGGTGACATCCTTGCCTTTAGCTCCGAGCGCGCTTCGATCACCTACGTCTACCGCCATGAGTTTCTGTTTGACCACCGCAAGTCCATCTACCGGCTTGACGCCCTCTTGCATCCAGCCGCTCAGGTCGGCGGCGATGCCCATTCGCTGGCTGCGGCCTTCGAGCGCGCTCAGAGTTCGGGCCGGATCCTTCCGGCTCTCAAACGCCACATTGATGGCGTATTCGTTGGCAAGCTTATCGATGCCGGCCAGCGCGGCCGCCGGCGCCGCGCCGGTAACGATCAGCATCGGGCAGTTTATGGCTTTGGCGAACTCGAACACTTTCCGCTGCGAGCTCTCGTCCTGTCCTATATCGTCCACGCGGTAGGCGAATATCGTCTGGTTCAGCTCGCGCAGTCTGCGGACCACTGCCGCGCGCTCACCCTGCTGAAGACGGTAGTCCAGGTTCTTGGGGATTTCCGGACTGAGCCTTTGCGAACTGGCGGCCTCAACGCCGGTGACACCAAGGGTGTCGGCCTTGGCCAGAGCATCGGAGAACGTGAGTTGCCGGAAGGCGGCAGTCGGAATACCTACATGCCATCCAAACCAGATATTGTTGTCCGCTGCTCCCGCGCGGATCGTGCCCAAACTGGCGCCGGTGGGGCGTAGCGACAAGTTCGGCACCGCCGGAGCGGCCGGCGCGCCACGCCCCCCAGGCGTCTGGGCGGAACCAAGAACGGCTCCGGCTACGATTGTCAGAACCACAGCTCGCATCGTCATTGCTCCTCAAAGCCCAAACTTCGGGCTCCTCTCGCTTCGAATAGCGAACGGATGCTATCAAGCCATGGGTGGGAAGTCAAATTACAAGCCTTGCGGACAGAAGCATTGCGGATATTTCACGCGAAACCATACGGGTGATAATAGTTGAGGACATGACTGTGAACAATACCTATTTGAAATGGGTCATGGAGCATACCAGCACCAAATGGTGGCACGACTCCGCGGAAGAGTCAGAGTTGGACCTCGGTCTCCAACGCGGCGCGGTCGGTGTCACGACCAATCCGCTCCTGGCGAGCGCGGCACTCAACAAGAACCGGGGGCAGTGGACCAGCGCCATCGAAGAAGTGCTGGCGCGGAATCTGCCGCCGGAATCGAAAGCCGAAGCGCTGATGCAGATCGCCGTCACCAGAGCGGCTGGAAAGCTCATGCCGGAATACGCGTCGAGCGGGCGCCAATCCGGATTCGTATGCGCCCAGGTCAACCCGCTGCGCGCCGGCGACCGCGACTGTATGTACGCCATGGCAAAACGTCTTCACGCATGGGCCCCGAATATTGCAGTCAAGCTGCCGGCCACCGGCGCCGGCCTGGACGTCCTGGAAGACTGCGCGGCGGAAGGCATAACGGTGACCGCCACGGTGAGCTTCACGGTGCCGCAGGTGGTGGCGATAGCGGAGCGGCATCGCGCCGGTATCCGGCGCGCGCGAGAGAAGCAAATTGAACCGGGGAAATGTTTCGCGGTGATCATGATCGGCCGCCTGGACGACTACCTGCGCGAAGTGGCTCACGATAATCAGGCGGCGGCCAGCGAACAGGATATCCGCCAGGCAGGACTGGCGGTTACTAAACGCTCGTATGCGATCTACAAAGACCGCGGTTATGAGGCCGTGCTACTGGTGGCGGCCCTGCGAGGCGACTATCACCTGACGGAGTTGGCCGGGGCCGATCTGGTGATGTCGATTCATCCGTCTTCTCAGGAGCTCTTCGTGGCGAAGGATCACGCACGCGAGGAACGGATCGAAGAACCGATTTCGGACGACGTGCTGGATCGGCTGCGCCAGATGCCCGAATTCGTACGCTCCTACGAGCCGGACGGAATGGCGCCTTGCGAATTCGTGAGCTTCGGGGCCACCCAGCGGACCCTGAGCCAGTTCTGCGAAATGGGTTGGAAACCGATGGAGAGCTACCGGTAAATGGCCACAGCAGTGGAGGTGCCGAAGCTTGGGAACACGGTTGAGGAGTGCCTGATCAGCAGATGGGTAAAGCGGCAAGGTGAACCGGTTACCGCGGGCGATGTGGTGGCGGAGATCGAAACCGATAAGGCGACCTTCGAAGTGACTGCGCCTGTGGGCGGCACGTTGCTGGCGGCGTTCTTCGACGAAGGCGCGCTGGTTCCGGTTTTTACGAATCTGTTTGTGATTGGGGAACCAGGGGAGGGAATCGAAAGCTTCAGGCCGGGGACCAAGAACCCAGGCGCGGAGGCCGACGCGACTTCTGAGCAGCGGCTGAAAACGCCCGTGCCACCGCAGAACCACCAGCCGTTGGGGCCTGCATTCAGCCCTCGGGCCAGGCGCTTTGCGGAGGCGCACAATTTTCATCCGGCAGCGGTTACGGGCACAGGCCCGGGCGGTCGGGTTCTGGAAGCGGATCTGCGACAACTACATGACCACCAGAATGCGAAACAGCCCGGTAGGCCGATCCCACATGTCCGCGAGAAAATCGCGCGGCGAATGCGTGAGTCACTGGCCTCCACTGCGCAGTACACGCTCAACACGTCGGCCAATGCCGGTGGGTTGCTGGCCCTGCGCGCCCGCCTCAGAGCTTCGGTAAGCCTGCCGGATATCAATATCAACGATCTGGTGACGTTCTGTACCGTGGAAGCGCTGTTGGAGGTTCCCAGCCTGAATGCTGAGTTCATCGATGGCAGAATTCACGAACACTCTGACATCCACATCGGGTTCGCGTGCGACACGCCACGCGGGCTGATGGTTCCGGTGGTGAAGGACGCGCACACGCTGGCCATCGACGAACTGGCGGTCAGGATCAAGGAACTGGCGGCGCACGCAGTCGCGGGAACAATCGCCCCCGATGACCTCTCAGGCGCCACATTCACTATCAGCAACCTGGGCGGTCTGGGCATTGAGTCTTTTACGCCGCTGCTCAACCCGCCGCAGGTGGCGATTCTGGGGGTGGGCGCGATCCAACTGAAGCCGGTGCGCCGGAACGGTCAGATCGAATTCATCGACGCCGTTGGGCTGTCGCTTACGTGCGACCACCAGGTGATCGACGGCGCGCCCGGCGCCAGGTTCTTACAAGTACTGAAAGACAAGATTGAAAACGTGGAGTCACTGCGTGTCATCTGATTAGGAGTCTGACGGAATGCCAAAATCAATCATCATAGAACCGGAAGAAGTGTTTGCCGGCGGAACCATTCATCTTCAGGATATTCCGATCAATGCTTACCAGAAGACGGTGGAGGAAGAACTGGGGAGTTACTCGCCCGAAGATTTCCTGAACATCTGGCAGGACATGTGCGGCATCCGGGAATTCGAAACCATTCTGAACGAGATCAAAGTCAAGGGCGTCTACAAAGGCATCGCTTACAATCACGCGGGCCCGGCGCACCTGTCGATCGGGCAGGAAGCGGCTGCGGTCGGTATGGCCTTCGCGCTATCGCCCGACGACCACATCTTCGGATCGCATCGCAGCCACGGTGAGATTCTGGCCAAGGGTTTCTCCGCGATCCGGCAGCTCAGCGATTCGCAATTGATGGAGATCATGCAGCGCTACCGCGACGGCGCTCTTCTGCGTCCCGTGGAGCAAGGCTACAAAGGAACTGTGAAGGGGCTGGCGCTGCGGTTCTTCATTTACGGGGCGTACAGTGAAATCTTCGCGCGCGAAACCGGCTTCAACCGCGGGCTGGGCGGTTCCATGCACGCGTTCTTCGCTCCGTTCGGAATCTATCCCAACAATGCCATTGTGGGCGGCTCCGGGTCGGTTGCGCCGGGCGCGGCGCTTTTCAAGCGAGTCAACCGGAAACCAGGGATCGTGGTGGCCAACATCGGCGATGCTTCCTTCGGCTGCGGCCCGGTTTGGGAAGGCATCACGTTTTCCGCTATGGACCAGTACCGCAAGCTGTGGGACGAGTCCCTGGGCGGCGGCCTGCCGATCATATTCAACTGCATGAACAATTTCTACGGCATGGGTGGACAGCCCGTTGGCGAAACGATGGGTGTGCAGTTCATCGCCCGCGTAGGCGCAGGCGTCAACCCGGAACAGATGCACGCCGAGCGCATCAACGGTTACGACCCGATGCCCGTGATCGACGCCTTCCGCCGCAAGAAGCAGGTGCTGAACGAGGGCCGCGGGCCGGTTCTGCTGGACACGGTGACCTACCGGATCAGCGGCCACTCGCCTTCGGACGCCTCCAGCTACCGCTCCAAGGAAGAGATCGAGCGGTGGCAGCAGGCCGATTCCATCCCCGCCTTTCGCCACAAACTGATTGAGCATGGAGCCGTCACCGGAACCGAACTGGATAGCGCCAAAGCGCGTATCGAAGCCACCATCTTCGACATGTTCCAGCTTGCCATCGATCTGGACGCCAGCCCGCGCGTGACAGTGGACTCCGATCTGGTGGGCTCGGTGATGTTCTCAAACCAGCGGGTGGAAAAGTTCGACGACCGCCAGCCGGAGTTCCTGCAGGATCTGGCGGACAACCCCCGGGTGCAGCAGATTCGCGGTAAGATCCGGACCCCCACGCACGAAGGCAAGCCGGTGCCGAAAATGAAGGCGTACAACGTTCGGGACGCCATCTTTGAGGCCATGCTGCACCGGTTCCGCGATTGACCCCACGATGATTGCGTTCGGCGAAGAGAACCGCGATTGGGGCGGAGCGTTTGCCGTCTATCGCGGGCTGACCGAGGCATTGCCGTATCATCGGCTCTTTAACTCTTCTATTTCAGAAGCCGCTATCGTGGGCGCGGCGGTGGGCTACGGCCTGGAAGGCGGCCGGGTGGTGGCGGAGCTGATGTATGCCGATTTCATGGGCCGCGCCGGCGACGAGATTTTCAATCAGCTCTCCAAGTGGCAAGCCATGTCGGCCGGGCAACTGACCATGCCGGTGGTGCTTCGCATCTCGGTTGGCGCGAAGTACGGCGCCCAGCACTCGCAGGATTGGTCGGCTCTGGTGCACCACATTCCCGGCCTGCGAGTGGTCTACCCGGTGACTCCCTACGACGCTAAGGGAATGATGAATGCCGCGCTCGCGGGCACCGACCCGGTGATCTTTTTCGAAAGCCAGAAAATCTACGACTTCGGAGAAATGTTCGAGGAACAGGGCGTTCCCGAAGGCTATTACGAGATCGATTTGTGCGAGCCGTCGATTAAGCGCCAAGGCACCGATCTGACTATGATCACGCTGGGGCCGGCGCTCTATACGGCCATCGCGGCGGCCGACGACCTGAAAGCGCGCTTTGGTGTGTCGGCCGAAGTAGTCGACCTTCGGTCAGCCAACCCGCTGAACTACGATCCGCTGGTGGAGTCCGTGCGGAAGACCGGCAAGGTGCTGCTGGCGTGCGATGCGGTGGAACGGGGATGCGTGATGCAGACCGTGGCGTCGAACCTGGCGCAGTTTTGCTTCGACGATCTGGATGGGCCGCCGGTCGTGGTTGGAGCGAGGAACTGGATCACGCCAGCGGCAGAACTGGAGGCGCTGTTCTTCCCGCAGCCCGGCTGGTTCCTGGATGCGATCCACGAACGGATTCTTCCGCTGAAGGGTTACCAGCCGGGAACCAACCAGACCCTCGGAGAGTTGAGTAGAAGGGCGCGGCTAGGAGTGTAGGCGCATAGTAGCGGGTCGATGAAATCTCTGGTGGGTCGATGAAATTGTTGCTGTTGGCTGGACTTAGTCTGGGCGCTTCGCTGGTTTTTGCGGATACCTATCCCCGGCAGTTCGGCGTGGATGTGCAGCACTACATCTTTCGTGTGGCGCTGGGCGACGATAACGACGAAATCGCGGCCGAAACCACAGTGGACCTCCGCTTCCTGAAAGACGGCGTAACGGAGTTCGCCCTTGACCTGGCTTCCGTGAAGGACGGCAAAGGCATGACGGTATCGGAAGTGTCGGCGAACGGCGCTACGTTGACGTACGCCCACGCCGCGGACCGTCTGACAATTACGCTCCAGGTAGCACCCAAAGCAAGCGAGCGCCGCCAATTCACGGTGAAGTATCGCGGCGTCCCCGCGGCCGGCCTGAAGTTTGTGAAGAACAAGTACGGCGAACGCGGCGTCTTCAGCGCCAACTGGCCCGACTTGGCCCGCCAGTGGCTGCCGGTGATCGATCACCCTTACGACAAGGCAACGAGTGAGTTCATCATTACCGCGCCCGCGAAGTATCAGGTGGTGGCCAATGGTCTGCTGCAGGAAGCCATCGACCTTGGCGACGGGCGCCGGGTGACGCACTGGAAACAGTCCGTGCCCATCGCCACGTGGCTGAACAATATTGGCGTGGCGCAGTTCGCCTCGCGCCACTTCGGCACGGCCGCTGGTGTGCCTCTGGAGACCTGGGTTTTTCATCAGGACCGCGACAAAGGCATGGTCACCTTTGAAGGGCCGACGCGGCAGGCAATCGAATTTTTCAGCGACCGCATCGGTCCCTACCCTTACGAGAAACTGGCGCAGGTGCAGAACGGCAATGCGAACGGCGGCGGCATGGAGCACGCCAGCGCCATTTTTTACGGCCAGGATTCGGTGAACGGCGTCCCCGCATTCAGCCTGGTGGCGCATGAGACCGCGCACCAGTGGTTCGGCGACTCGGTCACCGAAAAGGATTGGGACGACGTATGGCTCAGCGAAGGCTTTGCCACATACTTTGCGCTGCTATGCACCGAGCACTACGATGGACGCGACGCCTTCGTAGCCGGCCTGAAACGCAGCCGCGCCGCTGTTTTTGGTACCGAGAAGCGGAGCCCGGGCATCGCCATCCACCACGACAACCTTTCAGACATGTCGAAGGTGCTGAACCAGCTGGTCTACCAGAAAGGCGGGCTGGACGCTGCACATGCTGCGCGGGCTGATTGGCGCCGACAAGTTCTGGAACGGCATCCGCGAATACTATCGGCGCTATCGTGACAGCAACGCATCGACCGACGATTTCCGAAGGGCGATGGAGGAGACCTCCGGCACGGACCTTGGATGGTTCTTCAAGCAGTGGCTCTATCGCGCCGGTTCACCGGTGGTGGAGGGCGTTTGGCAGTACAATGCGGAAACCAGGAAGATCGAAATCGACCTGACGCAGATACAGGCGAGCGAGGCGTTCCGGTTGCCAATGGAGGTTGGCGTCACGGCGCCGGGGCCGCAGGGACCAGGGCAGACGAAGTTTGAAAAGATCGAGATGACGCGGAAGCAGCAGAAGTTTCTGATCGCGGCGGATAAGGAGCCAACCGCCGTAGAGTTGGATCCGAACACGTGGGTATTGATGGACGCGAAGTTTGCCAGGCGATACTAATGGCCCGAATTGATCATCTGCTGGTAGGCGTTTTCGGCTTCGGGGTCCGGCTGGTGCGGATGCTCCAGATACTCACCGATCCATTTGCGCGCGCGGCTGAAATCGCCTAGCTTCGCAAAAATCTGTCCCAGCCCGCGGGCGCAGCGGGGATATTGCGGCTCGCGCTCCATGTGCAGGCTGCATTCGCTTTCCATATGGTTCAGGACCTGCAGCGAATCCAAGGGTTGAATCCGGGGCGGGGGATGGCGCATGAAGACCAGGGCTTGCGGGTCGTTATAAACCAGTTTCCACGTGGTCTGTTTGGGGTCCGCCAGCGCCGGAGCCAGCAGATAGACCGGGCCCGTAGTGTACTCGAAACTGTTCATCACGATGACCTCAACGCCGTATTGATCCAGCAGTTGATCGGCGCTCTTGCCGTCGCTGCCGTCATGGTTGTAGAGAATGCGGGCGTAGTCCATGAACACGGATTCGCTCAGCGCCCGGCCGTCGATAAAAACGCGCTCGCGGGGCCAGAGACGCCACATCAGGTAGCCGCCGTATTCGTAAGTGTTGAACATGGGCTGCGAGATCTCATTGGCCAGCAGGAAATCGGCCGCGCCCGCGGGGTACCTCCATTCCGCCGCGCGCAATTGAAAAAAGTTGCCTCGGAGGACTCCGATTACGATGCCAAAGCTTACCAATACCGTCATGGCGATTTCTGCCGAAAGCGGAATACGCGGCTTCCAGGGCAAGTAAACCGCGATGAGAATGGGCGCCATGAGGCCCATCAGAATGATGTTGCGCTGTGCCGAAAGTGCCGCAGCCGCGAAGGCCGTAAACAGAAGCCAGTCGGCCATACGGACGCTGCGACGCGCCCATATCAGCACTGCGCCCGCGCCGAACGTCAGTACGGAGAAGGCCTGCGGCGGCCATAAGTTAGGGCGGGCCCATTCCAGAAGCCTGCCCTGCAGGAAGCTGCCGCGGTAATCCAGCAGCACCTGAAAGATTTGGAAACCGTTCGGGTTGAGGCCGCACAGCAGCACGCAAATGGCGCTCACCAGCCACAACTGGCGGCTACCGGCACGGGGTCTTCTTCGCAGGTGATCGAAGAGCGCCTCAGCCGAATAAGCGCCGAGCACGATCCACCCCAGGAAATAGCCGCCGTGGCAGTTGGCCCAGATCAGAAAGACAGGCGGCAGCAGCCACCGCCAGCGCGGCATCTCTACCAGCAGCAGGGTCACGGCGAGCAACAGAAAGGTGATCTGGTAAGGCCGGTCGGCGGTGAAACCGTAGGCCACGGAAGCCGCTGCGAATGCGGATGCCAGCGCTAAATGGAAGTCGCCGCGCCGCCGCCAAACAACCAGGCCGGTGAATGCGCAGAAGGCGAGCAGCACCGCTGCGCGCGCCAATACGATGCCCGCGAAACCGCCCGCGCGGTACACCAAATATATCAGGGCCTGCGCCAGCCACTCATGCGTCAAGTTGAACTGGCGGGTGCGCGGTTCGGCGTTATAAGACGGCCTGGCCAGGGCGGTTGTATATGCGAACGGGTCCGGAACCGGCAGCGCCTGCTTCTGCACGATGTACTGGCCGGTCTTGAGGTGCCACCAAAAATCCGGATCCGCGATTTCCGGTGAGAATAATCCCAGCAGGAAAAGCGACGAGAGCATCAGGAGCAGGGTGCGGGGCAGCGGCATCTTGATCTTACGGGGCGTTGTTGGCAAGCGGGTTCACCAGGCTAATTCGTAGTCGCCCAAAATCCGTGAGCCGCTCGGGCGCGGCAGGTCGGTGTAGTAAACCGGATCCGCCGCAGCCGGCGCGAAATTTCGCTGCACCAGATCGAAGAATTCGGTGCGTGGGTTGAGCAGCCATACAATGCGCGTGGTACTCGCGGGCAGCGTGAGCCGTAGCGGGGCCGGGCCTTGCAGCCGCTGCTGCATCCTGGGACCTTTCCATACTGCGATCACCGGCGGCGATCCCAATCGGATCTTGTTATGCTCCAACACCACAATCGGCAGACCGGGCGCATAATAGGCCGCCTTACGCCAAGCTGCCAATCCGTGCTCCCAAACCACCACCGTCTGCCCTGGCTGATCGGCCGCAAGGCGCTGCATCTCACGAATCGTGTGGTCGTCCACCGCGAGCGTGCTCTTAATCTGGTCGAGCGATGTCAGGGCCAGGCCGCTATTGAGGTTGGCCAATACCTGCCCCCCGGTGTAGTACCAGCCCTGATGATAAAACATGGTGATGTCAATCCAAAGCACTGGGAACAGCAGGAAGAGAATGGCGTGAGCGCGCGGCAAAGATCCCATGTTCTTGGTCTGCGCCAGCTTCAACACCAGCCCGGTTGCCAGGCAGAGCAGCGGTATCGAAATCACCACGTACTCCGCATTGTGACGGTCAATGATCCAGGCCGCAGTTAGGGAGGCCGCAACCAGCGTCACGGTTTGCCAGCGCGAAATAGCAGTTTCGATATTGTCCACCGCGCGGTTCATCAGGTAGCCGCCGAAGAGCGAAACCACCGGGACCATGGCCAGCGTCTGGCCGGGGTCTTCCACGTGCACATCGAGCGCGAAGACAAATGCCGGCACGAACCACAACGCGAGAAAGGCCATCCGATCCTGCGTCAATCCCCACCCTGCGCGACCGCGCCATGCCAGAGGGGCCGCAAGGCATACGGGCAAAAGTCCGCAGAAAGTCCAGACCATGAGCCGCCAGAAGGTAGTGATCCATTTATCGCCGGTGGCGCCGAAAAATCCGGAGCTTACAGAGGCTTGGTCCGAGATATAGTCCAGGCAGGCCTTTACGTATTGCACTGGTCCGCCCGACGCCCACATCGCCGGCAACAGCCAGAACAGCACCGCCGCCGCCATTGCGCCCAGCGCCTTGGCTCGATCTTTCCATGACACCGGTGCGCGCAATGCGCAGGCCGCCCACAGCGGAAACAGCAGCGGACCGGTCTCTGGCCGGATGCCCGCGCCAATGCCCAGCGCCAGTGCGCTCCACAATACCCACCGGCCATCGCCGCTCCAGGCACGCCAGCAGGCGGCGGCCACCGAAATCGACACCACAGCCAGTTGCAAACGCAGGGCAGAGGTTACTCCGGCATGCCAGAAGACGGGATGGAAAACGGTGAGCCAGGCCGCGTAATAGCCGGAATCGCCGCCCAGCATTCGATCGCCGCAGAACACCAGCAGCAGCAGCGCGGCCAGGCTGCCGGCCAGCGCGAGCGCCAGCAAAATGCTTTCCGCCCGCCGGAAGCGCAGCCACTTCAACAGCCGCATTTCCATGACGAACAGCGGATACCCGGGCGGATGAGGCTGGCTGATTCGGACATCGAAGTGGCCGATGGAATAGGCCAGGTTGACATCGTCAAAAGTGAACAGCTGGCCCGGAGCCAGTGGCCAGCGGCTGACGAAAATCAATAATCCAAATAAGATGAGTACGAACCAGGGTCGGCGCGCAAGGCTCACGCACCCCATCATAATGCAGGCCGCGGCTTATTCGGGTCTTATTTATTCGATCGGAATCGCCCGGTCGAAGGTTACGTCGATCGTGCTGCCCTGACGCAAGTCCACTTCGTGGCCGCGTGTGAGGAGCACCGTCGCCAGGCCCACGCCGCTTCCAATTCCACCCCCGATTCCAGCACCGCGCCAACTGCGGTCCGCCAGGCCCCCAATCGCCGCTCCGGCACCGCCCCTGGTTGCGATGGTAGTGGCATCTTCACCGTGGGAGGTACCCTGTTTGACCTCGTTCTCTTTGCCGACCACCTTCTGTTCGCCGTCGTCGGAATCCACGGAATTCAGCACCGGCGCAATTTTGATCACCTTACCGCGTGGGCAGCGTGAGGGTCTCGATGCGTATGGCAAGTTCGGCTGTTCCGGTGACGCGCCCGCTGCGCTTGGAGTGAGTAACCACGCCTTGTACGTAGCTCTCAGTGGGGACCACGATCGAGCCGTTGGCAACCACAGGAGTAGCGGTGCGCATGTAGACGTAATCGCCTTCGCGGGCGGTTCGCGTGCTGATCGAGTTTATGAGCCGGAGCAGGGCATGACTGCCCTGGGGTATCTCGGCGGCATGAAGAAGCCAAGCCGAAAGGGCGAGTATTGCGAAACGCATGGCGCAACTCCTATCGACTATGGTAACGCTGTCTAGCGCCTGGCGAAGCGGCGCAGGCGGAGGATTTCAACGAAGGAGATATATAAGTTGACTACCCCAAGGCCGCTGATGGCGCCGCGAACATACATGTTGTCCCAATACTGGAGATGGTCCGGTATGATGGCCGAAAAGAAGTTGGTATCCCAGTACTCGGTCCACGGAAATATCAGAAGGAAGAGCCCAATTTCCAGGCAGAAGGTAATGAAGAGAACCGCCGACATCTTGTGATACCAGTGGTAAACGGGGCGGTTCACCGGCACTGGGCCAGACAGCGGTTCGCCGGCAGCCACTGGATCGGGCGCGCCGGGCTCACCAGTCATCATGCGGCGCCCGCCGTGTGGAACAAATCCATTTGTAAATCGTAGTCCACGGGGAACAGAGACCGCGCCCGCACGGGTTCAAAGCTAAGGCGATGCAGCGGTGAGATGCCGTACCGCTCAATGGCCAGGCAATGCTCCGGCGTGGAATAGCCTTTGTGCGAGGCCAGGCCGTATTGCGGAAAGACCTCATCCCACACCCGCATGCATGCGTCGCGGTAAACCTTGGCAATGATAGACGCGGCCGCGATGGCGTGGCAGCGCGCATCGCCCTTGATCAGCGCCCGCTGGGGCAGGTTCAGGTCAATGGGAACAGCGTCCACCAGAAGAAAATCGGGCTCTGGGGAGAGCGCGCTCACGGCCATCAGCATGGCCTTGCGCGACGCCTGGTAGATATTGATGCGGTCTATGGTGGCGGCATCTACGGCGGCAATGGCCCAGGCCACCGCGCGCTCACGGATGCGTTCGCCCAGCACCTCACGCCGCTCGGGCTCCAGCAACTTGCTGTCGTTCAAGCCGCGCACCGGGCGGTCCGGCGAGAGGATCACAGCCGCCGCCACTACGGGGCCGAACAGCGCACCGCGCCCCACTTCGTCCACACCAGCCACGGCATGGAATCCGCGCGCGCACAACTCACGCTCCATCGTTGCTTCACACCGTAATTTGCCCGCCATTTCGGGCCGCATGGCCACAGGCGACTATTCGCGCTCTTTGAGACGGGCAGCTTTGCCCTTCAGAGCGCGCAGGTAATACAGCTTGGCGCGGCGCACTTTGCCTGTGCGAACCACATCGATGTGGTCGATCACTTTAGCGTGAACCGGGAAGATACGTTCCACACCCTGGCCGAAGCTGACCTTGCGCACCGTGATGCTTTCGCCCATGCCCGTGCCATTGCGGGCGATGACAGTGCCTTCGAACGCCTGGAGACGTTCCTTGTCGCCTTCTTTGATCTTGACGTGGACCTTAATGGTATCGCCGGCCCGGAATGTGGGGATGGCGTCGGGCCGTTTGTTCTTGTCGGTAAACTTCTGCAACAGTGCGTTCTGCATGACAATTTCCTTAAACTTCTATCTTATACGAATTGTGTGGGTCCCGCACGTTTCGTAAACTGAAGCCACGAATGGACACGAATACGCGCTCTATTTTCATGCGTGTTCATTCGTGTCTATTCGTGGCCCAATTCTCTCACCGCCCCATTAAATCCGGCCGCAGGCGGCTGGTTTTTTCGAGCGCTGTGCTTTTCCGGAATTGCCGGATTTCCTCATGATTTCCGTTCAACAGCACCTCGGGCGCTTTCCATCCGCGGAATTCCGCCGGACGGGTCCAGTGCGGACAATCCAGCAGCCCCTCGCCATGCCCCGTTTCCTGAAAAGAATCGAACACCGCGGAACTCTGGTTTCCCAGCACTCCCGGCAGCAGCCGCGCCACCGTATCCACTACTACCGCGGCCGCCAATTCGCCGCCGCTCAACACGTAATTCCCGATCGAGATCTCTTCGTCTGCCAGGTGTTCCGCCACGCGTTCATCCACGCCCTCGTAACGGCCGCAGATCAGCAGCAGTTCGCGTTCGCCGCACAGCCGGTTGGCCATCGCCTGATCGAACATCGCGCCTTGCGCCGAAAGCAACAGCACCTTTTGGCCGGGCATACGCTGGGGCCAGACGGATTCCACGGCCAGAAAAATCGGCTCCGGCTTGAGCACCATACCTTCGCCTCCACCGAAGGGGCGGTCATCCACGGTCTTATGCCGGTCGTTGGTCCAATCGCGCAGGTTGTGGATCCGGATATCCAGCAGCCCGGTGTCTTTGGCCCGCTTGACCACGCCATGCGCGAACGGCCCCTCGAAAAACTCGGGGAAAATCGTCAGCACATGAAAAATCACGGTTAGGTCAAATCCTTTAAGCCCGATTCCGATCCTTCAACCCCGGTTCAGGTCTTTCAATCCCTCGGGCAATTCTACCGCGATGCGTTTGGCCGCAGGGTCAATCTCCACGCAGATAGATCGCGCAAACGGGATCAACAGATCGCCATCCACCACCAGCAGACCCGAACCGCCGCCGTCATCCCACCGGGTAACGCGCCCCAGCGATTCGCCGGTGCGCCGGTCCACCACTTCGCAGCCCAGAAGGTCAGACTCAAAGTATTCTCCCGGCTCAAGCGGAATCCGTTGGCTCAGGGGCACACGGACTTCCGCCCCGTTCAAGCGCTCCGCATCCTCAATGCTGTCCACACCCTGAAACTTGAAGATCAGCACGCCATTGTGGAACCAGGTGGTTTCCACTTCGAGGCGGTCGCCTTCCGCGGCGTGCCCTGCGCCGAATAGAAAAACCTCGCGCAGCTCGCTATAGCGTTCGGGTTTACTGCTGAGAGCCAGGGCGGTTACTTCGCCGCGAAGGCCCCGCGTTTTTCCGAGGAGAGCGACTGCAACCCACCCCGGGGCCGGTTCAGGATGGGCCTGGTTCACTCCACCCTGGTTCACTCCACTCCGGTTCACTCCAGGATTTCCAGCGTGAAACGGCGGTTGAGCTTCATTCCCGCCGCACCCAGGATGGTGCGGATGGAACGCGCCGTGCGGCCCTGTTTGCCGATGACTTTCCCAAGATCGCTGGGCGCCACTCTCAACTCCAGAACGGTTACCTGCTCACCTTCCACCACGTTCACCGCCACTTCTTCGGGGATGTCTACGAGAGCTTTCGCGATGTCTTCAATCAACTGCTTCATTCACCCCGCCTCCCATCATCATGGTACCCGAACAGGGTCTCGAAGATGACGTTACAACAAGCGTTGTGGTTCGGTTCCTAACACTTAAGAGGCCATTTCCGGCCTTCGTTCAGGCTGCCGGTGGGACGATTGGGTTTTTCTCCACCAATCGCTTTACAGTGTGAGACATCTGCGCACCGCTCTTGGTCCAATGGTCCAGGCGGTCATGCTTCAACAATACTTGCGGCGGACTGGTGAGCGGGTTGTAGTGGCCCACCACCTCCAGGTTGCGGCCGTTGCGGGCACACTCTTTTTCAATCACGACTACACGATAAAACGGCTTCTTTTTGGCGCCAAACCGCGCCAGGCGAATCATCAGCATCTGTACTCCAAACGAAATTTTTCAACTAACCGGGAAAATCGCCAAACGGAAACCCGCCCGGCATCTTCATCTTACCGAGTTTCTTTCCCATAAAACCGCCAGAGAATGTCTTCATCATCTTCTTGGCTTGCGCGTACTGCTTCAACAACTGGTTGACTTCCTGCACCGATGTCCCGCTGCCCTTGGCGATTCTCCGCCGGCGGCTTCCGTTGACGATCATGTGATTGTCGCGCTCCCGCGGCGTCATGGAATCGATGATCGCCACCACGCGATTGATTTCTTTCTCGTCAACCTTCACGTCTTTCAGTTCTTTGAGAATCCCCACCTTGGGCATCATGCCGAGCAGCGATTCCAGAGGCCCCAGCTTGCGGATCTGCCGCAACTGGTCGCGGAAATCCTCCAGCGTGAAATCGTTCTGCATGAGCTTGCGCTGCATCTCGACTGCCTGCTTCTTGTCGATAGCCTCCTCCGCCTTCTCAATGAAGGAAAGGATGTCGCCCATGCCCAGAATGCGATTGGCCGCGCGGTCCGGGTGAAACGGCTCGAGCGCGTCCAGCTTTTCGCCCACGCCGACGAACTTCAGGGGCTGCCCGGTGACGTGCCGTATGGAAAGCGCCGCGCCGCCGCGCGCATCGCCATCCATCTTAGTGAGAATCACGCCGGTGATTCCCAGGCGCTTGTGGAACTCGTCCGCCGATTTCACCGCGTCCTGTCCGGTCATGGCGTCGGCCACGAACAGGATCTCCACGGGGTTAAGCTGCTGCTTCAACTGCTGCAGCTCCGTCATCAGGTCTTCGTCAATGTGCAGGCGGCCGGCGGTATCCACCAGCAGCACGTCGCGGCCGGAATTAGCGCTTTCTCTGCGCGCCGATTTCGCCAGATCCAGGGGTTCGGTTTCGCCGGGCGCCCCTTCGTATATCGGCTGGCCGATGTCGCGCGCCACAATTTTCAATTGCTCGCGCGCCGCTGGCCGGTAGACGTCCACCGAAACCAGCATGGGCCGGTGTCCGTTTTTCGAGAGCCAGCGCGCCAGCTTGCCGGTGGAGGTGGTCTTGCCTGAACCCTGCAGCCCCACGATCAGGAACACGCTGGGCGGCTCATTCGCAAACCGCAGCTTGGCTTCGTGGCTGCCCAGGATCTTGATCAGTTCCTCTTGAACGATCTTGATGACCTGCTGGGAAGGCGAAAGCGCGGCCAGCACCTCTTCGCCGACAGCCTTCTCCTTGATGTTTTCGATGAGCTGTTTGACAACCTTGAAATTGACGTCGGCCTCAAGAAGCGCCATGCGGATTTCGCGCAGGGCGGCCTCCATGTTTTCGGGCGAGAGCTTACCCTGACCGCGCAGGTTCTTGAAAACCCGCTGCAATTTGTCTGAGAGGTTGTCGAACATGAAACCTTATGCTGCCGGCTCGGCGGGTGGGATGCGGATGCTGCTGGCCGCCATTTTGCCAGTGCGGTCCATGCCCAATTCATACATCACTCGCGTGCCGGGACGGAGGTCGGTGGCCAGGCCCTCAGCCAGGCGTGAGACGTGAAAGAAAATATCGCGTCCGCCATCGTCCGGCCGCAAGAAACCGAAGCCCTTGGCTTCGAAGTAGGTGACCACGGCGCCGCTCTGTTCGCCGGTGGGCGCTTCTCCCGTGGCGTCACCCGCCTCCGCGGCGGCTTGCGCCGGCCGGCTGGATTTGTCTCCGACCCCTTGCTTGATTAAAGCAAGATCGGCTTCCGACCAATTGTCAGCCGGCGGCTTGGCGTCGGATGGCATCTTAAGGTCCGGATTGCGTTTCCGGGCATCTTCAAATAACCGTTTTTGACGTGCGTTCAACGAATGTTTCCTCGAATGCCGGCGGTCTTAAACCGTCGCTGGTGTGGCTTTCTTCCTGCGGGTCCCCTTCTTCTCGGCGGGAGGCTGCCGGTCGCTCTTCTTTAGACTGCCCATCACCATGGTGGTGACGAATTTCTTCTCACCGTGGTCGTCGAACTTGATCACGATGCGCTCATCGCTGCTGGACATCACGGTTCCCAGGCCGAACTTCAGGTGTTCGACTTGGGCACCCTGGTTAAAATTGTTGGAAGCCATAGATTACCTAAGGTTTACTCCTCGGATGGATTGCGGGGGACAGAGTCGCCGATGGCGTGCCGATAATTGAGGATGCAGTGGTCGGGCAGAAATAACACAATGATTCTGCATAACATCTTAGCAAATCGGGTGCCAACTCCGCAAATGTGCCAATTTCGTGCCCCCCGATCCTCGCCACTGTGAGCAATTCTGAGCAGACACGCCGCCTCCGGAATGGTTAAATCAGCGCATAAGCCGGTTTCAGGAGTCTATGCTGTTGCGGTTGCAGAGGCGGTGCGTCGAGGGGGCAAGAACCCCGATGGACATCAACCGATGGATTGGTCACTTTGCAGACCCTGGGCTATGGAGGAGGAACCAACGTCGCCGGCGAGACCATCCTGCCCGGCGGATTTGAACCGATCCTCCAGATCTACACTTCCGGCGGTAGCGTTGTCGGTGGGGAGATCAACCCGGGATCCGAAGGCGGCTCTTGCGCCCCGCCGGTGCCCGACTTCTTCCAGGACGCCTATGCCCTCGGTCATTTCCTAAATGCAGGAGCTATATCCTTGCCCTGACACAGAGCCCCAACAGGCCCAATGGGAGTCTTAGCGACGGCTTTTTTTTCGACGGCGGCGATAACCGAAGCTTCGATTGCGGGTTCGTCGGCTCATTCAGCTTTCCGGGGAATGCAAACTGGGCCGTCGATATTCTTGGCGTTACCGCAGCCAGCGAAGAACTGGCCGTGGAGGAGCCGAACTCGGCCCTGCTGCCGGCCGTGGCCGTTGTGCTGGTCGGCCTCGGTACGCTGCGAAGGCCCCAAGACCTGCCAGTAACCCTAACTGTAATCCACTGGAAGTTTTGCCCATGCCGCAGCGTTGGTGGCCCTGCATCGCAAGTAGGTGCCACTGATATGACATGATTCGCCGCGTGACCCATTGCGTTCTTGAACTTATACGGTCTTAGTGGCGGACTGTGAGTGCAGCGCGACACGATAGTACTAGTAATACTGGCTGATAACTCTAAAAGAGGCAGTCAGTGATAGGTGCCGCATCGCCGGAAACCAGATTTTGTTACAGCGACAGTAACCAGTGATATCAGTTGATGCAAGCACGAGTGACATCTGTGCTAATAATGGAAACACTCTGTTGCCGCAGGACTCAAGTGCAAAACGGTCCACGAAGTTCATACGTTGTTCAGATTCCAAAGAACGATCGGAATCTGCCGAACGAGAGCGGGCGATTTCGGGTTCCAATTATTTCCGCCAAGTTGAGTGATTTCGAACAGACACGACGCCATCAAGGACGCTTTAATCGTTGTTCAGGACTCAAAGAGAAACCACTGACCGATATTCCAACGCTTAGTCAACGTGGTTGAATCGCACAGGCATATAAGCCATAAGACGGTCTCCGGCGAAGGGCTGGCTTTGTTTCTTGTTGTGATTCCAATTTGTTCGGGAGAGAGATCGTGAGTTCATCACTGACTAAACATATGTCCAGCTATGGGGTTGCAATCGCCATCGGCAGCTTCTCGATAGTCGCATTTTGCCTGACATGGTTGGCTCCGCAGCGTGCATCAGCGCAGGCAAGCGGTCTGGTCGCCGCTTATTCTTTTGACGAGGGGGCCGGAACAACGGTCACAGACCTCTCAGGTAATGGGAATACGGGTACTATCATCGGCGCGGTCTGGACGACGGCCGGAAAGTTTAACAAGGCACTGTCTTTCGACGGAGTGAGCAGCTATGTCGATCTCGGCAACGCCCCTTCGCTCCAATTGACTGGTAGCATGACGTGGAGTGCGTGGATCAATACCGCTGCGAATTCGACAGTCGACGGTCAGATCATTGCTAAGTCGGATGGTGGGCCCGGCTGGCAGCTCAAAACGAGTCCGGACACGGGCGCACGGCAATTTGGAGCTGCCGTGTCCGGTAACAGCTCTTCCCGCACCCAGCGGTATAGTAAGACCGTTCCTGCGTTGAATACCTGGTATCACGTAGCGGGAGTCTACAATGCCTCTGCAAGCACGCTCGATGTCTACGTGAACGGGGTTTTGGACGACGGAATATTGGTGGGAACCGTTCCGGCTTTTCAGCTGAACTCGAGTGTCAACGCGAATATTGGCCGGCGGACCGGAGGATTCTATTTCAACGGAGTGATCGATGAAGTGCGCATCTACAACCGGGCACTGGCACAGTCGGAAATCCAAGCCGAGATGAATACGCCATTAGGGGTTGGGGTTTCAGACACGCAGGCGCCCACGACGCCCGCCACACTGACAGCAGCGGCAGCAAGTGCGACTCAGATCAACTTAAGTTGGACGGCATCGACGGACAATGTAGCGGTGACCGGGTACCGGGTGGAGCGGTGCCAGGGCGTGGGGTGCGTGACCTTTGCGCAGATTGCAGCACCCACGGGGATCGGGACGACCTACAGTAACACCGCTCTGACAACCGGTACCAGTTATAGCTATCGGGTGCGGGCGACGGATGCGGCGGGCAACCTGAGTGGTTATTCGCCTATTGCGACCGCGACGACACCCGATACGCAGGCACCCACGGCGCCTGGCACGCTGACGGCGGCGGCGGTAAGTACCAGTCAGATCAACTTGAGTTGGGCGGCATCGACGGACAACCTAGCGGTGACTGGCTACAGAGTGGAGCGGTGCCAGGGCGTGGGGTGCGTGACCTTTGCGCAGATTGCAGCACCGACGGGGATCGGGACGACCTACAGTGATACCGCTCTGACAGCCGGCACCAGTTACAGCTATCGGGTGCGGGCGACGGATGCGGCGGGTAACCTGAGCCCATACTCAAATACGGCAAGCGCGACGACGACGGCGACGATTTCAGGTCTGGTGGGCGCGTATTCGTTCAACGCGGGAACGGGTACCAGTGTGGCCGATGCATCCGGAAACAGCAACACAGGCACGATAGTTGGCGCAAGCTGGACCGCTGGCGGCAAATACGGAAGCGCCCTCTCTTTCAACGGAAGCAGCAGTTACATTGACCTCGGCAACCCCGCGGTACTCGGGCTGACGGGCAGCATGACGGTGAGCGCCTGGATCAATGCCGCTGCGAATCCCCCTAACGATGGCATCATCATCGCGAAGTCGGACAGCACGTCCGGATGGCAGCTCAAGACCAGTGCGGATACAGGTGTACGCCAATTTGGCGTTGCCGTGTCCGGTAACAGCTCTTCCCGCACCCAGCGGTATAGTAAGACCGTTCCTGCGTTGAATACCTGGTATCACGTAGCAGGAGTCTACAATGCCTCTGCAAGCACGCTCGATGTCTACGTGAACGGGGTTTTGGACAGCGGAGTATTGGTGGGAACCGTTCCGGCCTCGCAGTTGAACTCGAGTGTCAACGTGAATATTGGCCGGCGGACTGGAGGATACTATTTCAACGGAGTAATCGACGAAGTGCACGTCTACAATCGCGCGCTGGCACAGTCGGAAATCCAGGCCGACATGAATACGCCATTAGGGGTTGTGGTTTCAGACACGCAGGCGCCCACGGCGCCAGGCACGCTGACGGCGGCGGCGGCAAGTACCAGTCAGATCAATCTGAGTTGGGCGGCATCGACGGACAACGTAGCGGTGACCGGGTACAGAGTGGAGCGCTGCCAGGGCGCGGCGTGCTCGACCTTTGCGCAGATTGCGGCACCGGCGGGGACCGGGACGACCTATAGCGACACGGCTCTGACAGCCGGCACCAGTTACAGCTATCGGGTGCGGGCGACGGATGCGGCGGGTAACCTGAGTGGTTATTCGCCCATTGCCAACGCGACAACACAGTCGGCCGCCGACACGCAGACGGCCACGGCGCCGGGCACGCTGACGGCGACGGCGGCAAGTTCCAGTCAGATCAATCTGAGTTGGGCGGCATCGACAGACAATGTAGCGGTGACCGGGTACAGGGTGGAGCGCTGCCAGGGTGCGGGGTGCGCGACCTTTGCGCAGATTGCGGCACCGGCGGGGACCGGAACGACCTACATCGACACGGCTTTGACAGCCGGCACCAGTTACAGCTATCGGGTGCGGGCCACAGATGCGGCGGGCAACCTGAGCCCATACTCAAATACGGCAAGCGCGACGACGACTGCGGCGACGATTTCGGGTCTGGTGGGCGCCTATTCGTTCAACGAAGGAACCGGTACCAGTGTGGCCGATGCATCCGGAAACAGCAACACAGGCACGATAGTTGGCGCGAGCTGGACGGCTGGCGGCAAATACGGAAGCGCCCTTTCTTTCGACGGAAGTAGCAGTTACATCGACCTCGGCAACCCTGCCGCACTCGGGATGACAGGGAGCATGACAGTGAGCGCCTGGATCAACGCTGCTTCGAATCCACCCGACGATGGCATCATCGTCGCGAAGTCGGACGGCGCATTAGGTTGGCAGTTCAAGACAAGTCCGGATACGGGCCCAGAGACCTTTGGGCTCGCTGTATCGAGCAGCGACGGCTCGCTCATTCAGCGATACAGCACGACCGTTCGTTCGTTGAATACGTGGTACTACGTAGCGGGCGTGTATAATGCCTCTGCCGGCACTCTCAGTATTTACGTCAACGGCGTCCTGGACAACGGCGTTTTGATCGGAACAGTGCCGGCTTCCCAAGCCAATTCGAGTGTCAACGTGAATATTGGGAGGCGTGGGGGAGGGTATTACTTCAACGGCGTGATCGACGAAGTTCGGATCTACAACCGCGCGCTTGCACAGTCGGAAATCCAGGCTGACATGAATACGCCGATTGGGAGCGGGGTTTCGAACCCTCCGCCGGCAGTCACGTTGAGCAGTTCCAGTTTGGCCTTCGGCAATCAGGCGACAGGTACGGCAAGCGTCGCGAAGAGCACGACTCTGACGAACACCGGAGGCGCATCGCTGACCATTGCAAGCATAGCCGTCTCCGGCGCCAATAGCTCCGACTTCGCTCAATCCAACAATTGTGGAGCGTCCCTTGCGCCCAGTGGCAGTTGCACCATCAGTGTAGTTTTCACGCCGGCTGCGACGGGTGCGCGGAGCGCCACAGTCACGATTGCGGATAACGCGTCCGGCAGTCCGCACACGATTGGGCTCACCGGTACCGGCATTCTTGCCGGCACGCTTTCGGTCAGCCCGCGTGTGTCCACCCTCACGTTTACGCGGACGCAGCAGTTCAATGCGCTCAACAACAATGGCATTGTCAGTTGGCTGGTAGATGGTGTGGCGGGCGGATCGGCGGCTTCCGGAACCATTTCCACCGCGGGCCTGTACTCGCCCCCGGGCAGCACTGGCAGCCACACCGTGACTGCGTTGGATCAGTCGCAATCGGTTAATGCGACCGTGTATGTCACCAACTATCCGGGTACGTTTACGCGGGATGTTGACAACCTGCGGACCGGTCTGAATTCGAACGAAACGGTATTGACGCCGGCCAATGTAAATGCGGCGCAATTTGGCAAGCTGTTCTCATATGCGTTGGATGGGGTGGCGGATGCGTCTCCGCTCTACGTGGCCAACTTGAGTATCCCCGGGCAGGGGTTCCACAATGTGGTTTATGTGGCGACGGAGCACGATAGCGTATATGCCTTTGACGCGGATGGATTGAGCAGCAATCCGCTGTGGAAGGTCAGTTTTATCAATCCGGCTAGCGGTATTACCACGGTTCCTCCCAGCGATACCGGCGAGTGTTGTGATATCTCCCCCGAAATCGGCATTACCGGCAGTCCGGTCATCGATCGGTCGACGGGGACTCTCTACGTTGTGGCTAAGACCAAAGAAGTTTCCGGCGGCTCAACGAATTACGTGCACCGGTTTCATGCTCTCGATATCACGACGGGCGCCGAGAAGTTTGGCGGACCGGTGGTCATTCAGGCCAGTGTGCCGGGATCGGGCGACGGGGCTTCGGGCGGCCAGGTGCCTTTTATTTCTCTTCGCGAGAATCAACGCGCCGCACTCCTGTTGAGCAATGGTGTGGTCTATTTCGCGTTTGCGGCGCATGGAGATAAGCCCCCCTACCACGGTTGGGTGTTGGGCTACAACGCCGCCACTCTTCGGCAGGTGATGGTTTATAATTCCACGCCCAACGGCAGTGGCGGCGGCATCTGGCAGAGCGGTGACGGCCTGGCGACCGACTCGACGGGGAACATCTACTTCGTGACCGGGAACGGGGACTTCAACGCCAATTCCGGTGGTTCAAGCTACGGGGATTCCTTTGTCAAGCTCAGCCCCAGCGGGGCTGTTCTGGACAGCTTCACGCCTCACGACCAGGCCAATATGCAGGCTAACGACTTGGACCTTGGTTCCGGCGGCACACTATTATTGCCGGATCAGAGCGGTCCGCATCCGCATCTGGCAATCAGTGCCGGCAAGAACGGCACCATCTATTTAGTGGACCGCGACAACATGGGGCGATACAATGCGAGCAACGATAACCAGATTGTTCAGTCTTTGGTGAACGTCTTCCCCAATGGGACGTTTATCACCGGCAACTTCAAAGCCCCGCTGTATTTCAACGGATCCGTCTACTTCAGCGCGGATGTGGACAACATCAAGAGCTTCAAAGTCATCAATGGATTGTTGTCCACCTCGCCAACCTCCCAAACTTCCCTGATTCCAGGCTATCCGGGTGCAACCCTCTCAATGTCGGCGAATGGCTCCAGCGGCGGGATTCTGTGGGCCATCCAAAGGATAGATTTTGGTCCTACGGGAGGAGGCGGACCACAAGCTCCCGGCGTTCTTCACGCGTATGATGCCACCAACCTTGGCAACGAATTGTACAATAGCAACCAAGCCGCCGGATCACGGGACGCCCTGGACTTCGCGGCCAAATGGTCCGCTGCGCTGGTGGCGAACGGAAAGGTCTTCGTCGCGACCAATGCCAGGTTAACCGGCTTCTCGTTGCTCCCCTAGTTCCTAGTGGGAATCCTGGGTCGGCGGCCGCGTAACAGACTCGTCTTCGAAAGTCCGGATTCACTCTGCGTAGATGCTCCGGACGAAGCCTGCCACATTCATACTGGGCCAGTCCGGGTATTTCGTTTTGAACTCTGCGCTCAGTTGCTTTCCGGCGTCGTCAGCTGAAACGCCCTGCTGTTTCAGTTTTAGAGCGCGCGTCCTGAGGTCGACGATAAAGGCACGCTCGTTCGAGACCAGGGACCCATCACCGGGCGCGCTGTGGTCGGGAAGAACATGGGTTACGTGCAGAGCCGAAATCTTGTCGAGAACGGCGATCCAGCCTGAGGGTGTCCCGCCATCGCCGAAAATGTTGGGCACAACTTTGTTCTGTACTACGTCGCCTGAAACCAGCGTGCCATCGGGCTCGACAAAGGTCAGTTCATCGCCTTTCGTATGCGCTCCACCGAACCACAAGAGCCGCACGGTCACGCCTCCCAAATCGATCTTTGCCTCCGTATCGAAGACGATGTCGGGGGCACTCAGCTTGACGTCTGTAAGCAACTCCTTATTCTGCGCCGACCTGCTGCTGAACATCTCGATCATCTCAGTTCCGTGTTTCTCCATTTCCTGTTGCTGGACCGCGTTGCGGATGAGAATCGTATTCGGCGGAAACCCTCCTGCGCCGCCCGCGTGCTCGGGATGGAAGTGCGTCGTGGTGAGGAAGAGCTTTTTATTTCCTGACAGCTTGGCTGCTACGCGCGCGACCGTGGCACCGTTGCGCGGACCAAGACCCGTGTCCACAACCAGCGTGCCCCGGTCGCCGATCACGATGGCGACATTCGGGAAACCCATGACGGCCCATACGTGATCGGAGATCTTCGTGGCCTCTTCTCCTAATAGGGGCTGTGCCATTTGAGCCGGGGCGTTCCGGCAGGTTAGCGCGACCAGTGCGACCACGGCGGGAAGGAGCACCAAAATTCGTGAGGACATAGTGTCACCTTTGTACTACGATTTTGCCCCGGTTGCACGGAGGGAGGTTTGCTTGCTCCCGACTACTCCTTCCGTATATAGTGATTCCGTGAAACGCGGCAAGTTTATCTCATCCGTGCAGGCAGCGACCTCGATCGTCTTACTGCTTTTCGGCGTGAGCCTGCTGGCGCAGGATGTCGATCCGGGCCGCGTGACTTTTGAGAACCGATGCGCTCGATGCCACGGCGCGGACGGAGCCGGTGCGGAAATGGGGCCGCCCATCGCACGCCGCCTGGCCAACCTCATCGATCCCCAATTGACCGTCCTGATTCGCACCGGTGTGCCCGGCCGCGGCATGCCTCCAAACCCAATGGAGGATGCGGATATGGCGCCGCTGACGCGCTATCTGCGGTTGCTCCAGGCGCGCGCCGGCAACAAGCCCGTGGTCCGCAAAAAGGCTCAGTTGACTGATGGCAAGACGCTGGAAGGAGTCGTCCTGAATGAAGGGTTCGACGATCTTCAATTGCAAACGGACGATCTCCGAATCCACCTGCTGCGCGGGACGGGCGACCGCTATCGTGAGGTGACATCCCAAAACGACTGGCCCGGATATAACGGCGACCCCGCCGGCAACCGCTATACCAAGATATCCCAGATCACTCCAGCCAATGTGGGGCGTCTCGGTCCTAAATGGGTGTTCAATCTTCCCAACGCACCACGCCTGCAGGTGACGCCGTCCGTGGTTGACGGCATTATGTATGTGGCCGGTCCCAATGAGTGCTACGCGCTTGACGCGGGCACGGGGCGGCAGATCTGGCACTACCAGGTTCCAGGCCATGCCAGCAGCGGGGGGAAGGGGAGGAGGCGGCGGTAATAATCGCGGTGTAGCCATTGCCGGCAACCGCGTCTTCACAGTGGCGAAACGAACCCATTTGCTGGCGATCAACCGGTCTACGGGAGCGTTGGCCTGGGACATTGAAATGGCGGATGTGCGCGACAATTACTATCTCTCCTCCGCGCCACTGGCCGTGGGAAACCTCGTGATTTCAGGCATCGCGGGCGGGGAGCATGGCGCTCGCGGGTTCCTGGCTGCCTACGATCAGGAAACCGGGAAAGAGGCCTGGCGGTTCTGGACCGTTCCGAAACCCGGCGAGCCGGGGTCAGAGAGCTGGAAGGGAAAAGGGATCGAACACCCGGGTGGACCCACCTGGTTCACCGGGACATATGATGTGCAAACGGGTACACTTTACTGGCCTACGGGAAATCCCAGCGCAGAGTACAACGGCGATGACCGCGCCGGCGACAATCTCTATGCCGATTGCATCCTCGCCCTGGATGCGAAGACTGGAAAGCTCAAGTGGTACTACCAATTCACTCCGCATGATCTCTGGGATTGGGATGCCACCGAAACCCCGATGCTGGTAGATGCGGACTGGGAGGGCCAGCCTCGGAAACTGTTGCTGCACGGCAATCGCAACGGCTTCTTTTATGTACTCGACCGTACGGATGGAAAGCTGCTGCTGGCCAAACCCTTTGTAAGGAATCTGACCTGGGCCAAGGGAATCGGGGCAGACGGCCGGCCCATCCGGAACGCGGACCAGGAACCGACTGCGGCGGGAACCAAGGTCTGTCCTTCGCAGGACGGAGCCACCAATTGGTTCTCGCCCTCTTACAATCCGGCGACGGGTCTGTTCTACTTGCAGACCTTCGAGAAATGCAGTATCTACACGAAGCGCGATCCCGGCGAGTGGCAATCCGGCAGACAGTACCTGGGCGGATCCCAGCGAGCGGCGCCCGATGGGAATCCCGAGCGCATTCTCAAAGCCATCAACATTCGAACCGGTCAGATCGCCTGGGAGTTGCCGCAGAAAGGCCCGGCGACCTCCTGGGGAGGCACGCTGGCCACCTCGACAGGCCTGGTTATTTTCGGCGAGGAAGGCGGGGCGCTGATGGCAGCGGACGCCGTTACGGGAAAAGTATTGTGGAGTTTTCAGACGAATGAGAGTTGGAAGGCATCGCCGATGACTTATACGTTTGATGGCAAACAATATATAGCTGTCGCGGCCGGGTCCCACATTCTCTCTTTTGGAATTCTGGAATAAAGGGCAAAAAGCGATGACACATACAGCACTGGTTTTGGTCAGCATGGGGCTCGCGCTCGCAACTGCGTGGGCGGCGGACCCGCCGAAGGCCGAGATCAAGAATCAACACATCACGGCCAAGCTCTATCTCCCAGATGCCCAAAACGGTTTCTACCGCGGCACCCGGTTCGATTGGTCGGGGGTGATATCCAGCCTGCAGTATCAGGGGCACGATTTCTATGGTCCGTGGTTCACGCAGTATGATCCGTCGGTCCGGGACTTCATCTATAAGGACGCCGACATCATCGTTGGTTCCGCCAGCGCGATGACCGGCCCCGTGGACGAGTTCCAAAAACCACTGGGGTTCGACACTGCCAAAGCCGGCGAGACGTTCGTTAAGGTGGGCGTTGGAGTTCTACGTAAGACTGCCGCCGCCAACTATGCCTCGTATGAGAAGTACGAAATCGTGGATCCGGGTAAATGGACGGTTCGCAAAGGCGCCGACTTTGTGGAGTTCACCCAGGATTTGAAAGACGCCGCGACAGGCTACGGATACAGCTATCGCAAGACCATTCGCCTGACCAACGGAAAACCGGAAATGACGATCGAACACAGCCTGGAAAACACGGGCCGGCTGCCCATCCACACCAATGTCTACGATCACAACTTTCTGGTCTTAGACAAGACAGCGCCCGGCCCGGACTTCGTTATTTCGCTGCCGTTCGAGATCAAGAGCAGCCGCCCGCCCGCCGCAGCCATGGCCGAAATCCGCGGAAAGCAGATCGCCTATCGGAAGACACTGGAAAATCAGGAGCGGGTCGCATTCCCAATCGAGGGATTCGGCGGGGATTCCAAGGACTACGATATCCGTATCGAGAACCGAAAGCTGGGCGTTGGAATGCGAATTATGGGCGACCGTCCGCTGGCCAGCACGGCCTTGTGGTCCATCCGGAGTGTTCTTTCGGTGGAGCCGTTCATTGATGTGACAGCGGAACCGTCCAAGGTTTTTAGCTGGAAGTACACTTACACCTACTACACGATGGCGAAGGGCGAGTGAGATCGCTCCCTGACGGTCGCGGCTCTGATCGGAGCCGCGCGCACTAAGACATCGCGGCCTGTAACATCGCGCGGGCGTAGCCGACGTTGTAGGCGATGGCAGCATACGCGCCGCCGCCGGGGTAGCCGCCGATCCGGCCGCGTTCGGCATCGTAGTCCAGCCGGTGCGGATGTTCCGGATAGATCTGGCGCGTGTACTTGTTTTTCACCAGCTCCTTCATTACGGCAAACATGTTGTTCAGGCCCTCGTCGATCCACACTTCGGTGTACCGCTCGTATGGCTTCATCACCAGCACGTTGCGGAAATGCACGTGGTTGATCCGGTCCCGGGAAGCAAAATAACGACAGACTTCGACCGGGTCCTCGCCCATCTCGCGCGTCACGCCACAATCGAACGTGATGCCGTTCGAAGGGCTATTGACGATCGAGATGAGCTTCTTCCAGCCTGCTACGGAGCCCATGATCTGCTGCGAACCACGGCTGATGGGCGCGGGTGGATCGTTGGGATGCAGGGCCAGGCGGACATTGGCCTTTTCGGCTGTCGGAATCACCGCCTTCAGAAAATAGGTGATGTTGTTCCACATCTCATCCAGATTGTGGGCGCCCTCGTTCGGCAGCGCAGGGAGATCTTTGAACTTCATCCCTTTTTCCTCCGGCCTGGTCTGGTATTGCTGGGCGGCAGTCTGCACGAGTTCGTAATTGAAGCCGGTCCAGCCGGAGTTCCCGCGGTCGGTGTCGATCTCTTCGAAGTAGCCTTCCATGGCGCGGTGCGCATAGAAATTGTATTCGACGACGGGCAGTCCTGTTTTGCCGGCAGCGACGATTGACTGTTTGATCTTCTCGATGTCCTCATCGCGCTTATTGCCGGCCTTCCCGTAGAGAATATCGGGGGAGAGGTTGATCATCAGATTACCCACGGTGATGCCGACGGCCTTCCACCGTTCCATGGTGGTGTTCAGGCTTAATTCAGTCCACGGAATGGGGCCGCCGCCGCTCAATACGTGATTCACACCCAGTTGTTTGATGCGGCGCGGACCAACCGTGGGATCGGAAGTACGCTACGCATCCGCCCCGGCCACCGCCGCCGTCTCCCATGCCCAAGGCAATCTTAGGCGTATCCTTTCCTTCCTTGGGCGGAGCCGGAACCTGGGCTGCCGCCAGCGGCACTGCGGCGACAGGCGTCAATGCGCCGGCGCCGAGGACTTCCAAAACCGTTCTGCGAGAGAATTTCATGATCGGACTCCCTTCGGGAAACCAAAACCGCCAGGCCCATCGCCCAGCTAAACTGAGCCGGGATTTCCATCTGGATTCCCGGTTGCAGGCAAGTATATATCAACTTGCCCCTCTCCGGACTCGCGTACTGGAGCGGCCCAGCAGGCGTATACTGATCGTCGATGAATTTCAAAAGCCTGGCGATTGCGATGGGTGTTGGCATGGTGGCGTTGGCGGCTGAGCAACCGGTGGAGAAGGCCACGCTCGATCGCTGGATGCAGGAGTTGTCGAACTGGGGCCGCTGGGGCAAGAACGACCAGTTGGGGACGGCGAATCTCATCACGCCGGCGAAGCGTAAGGCCGCGGCCGGGCTGGTGAAAGAGGGCTATACGATTTCGCTCTCGAGCGACGCCGACACTGTGAAATCGGCTGACAACGAATTCCCGTTCGGTCACGAGATGATTGCCACGGGTCTCGACCCTAATGCCATGTTCGGAATGGACATTTATAGCACCCGCTACCACGGCAAGGTGTGGACTCATTTCGACGCGCTTTCCCACATGTTCTATAGAGGGAAAATGTATAACGGCTATGCGCAGGAGCAGGTGAATCGGCAAGGAGCGCAGCAACTGGCGGTGACGGCATTCAAGAACGGCATCGTCTCACGCGGCATTCTAATGGATATTCCGCGACTAAAAGGCCTCAAATACCTGGAACTTTCCACGGCCATCTATCCGGCCGATCTGGAGGCGTGGGAGAAGAAAGCCGGTGTCAAGGTAGGATCGGGCGATATCGTATTCATCCGGACCGGCCGATGGGCGAGGCGCGCGGAGAAGGGTCCCTGGAACACGGAAGCCGCCGCGGCGGGTATGCACGTTACCTGCGCGCGATGGTTTCGGCAACGCGACGTGGCGGTGGTGGGGAGCGATACCCACGGTGAACTCATGCCCTCGCCGGTCCCAGGCGTGCCCTTTCCGATGCATCAGTTATTGCTGATCGCCATGGGCACACCCATGTTCGACAATTGCGATCTGGAACCGCTGAGCGAGGCGGCCGCTGCTCGCCGCCGGTGGGAGTTTCTGTTGACTGCCGCACCGCTCGCGGTTCCAAAAGGGACAGGATCGCCACTGAATCCCATTGCTATTTTCTAGCGGGATCGCTCCCGTGACGGTCGCGGCTCTGATCGCAGCCGGTAGAAATGGCCGTTAAGCGCCTACCAGACGCCTGGTGAACTCATTTTCTCCGTGGACGTCGGTGAGACGCATGTCGCGGCTCTGGTAGAGGTATGTGAGCCGCGTGTGATCCATCCCGATCAGCCGGAGGATGGTGGCGTTCACGTCATGAACATTGTAGGGCGAATCCGCGGGCCGCAAGCCGAAATCGTCACTTGAGCCGAGCACCTGTCCGCCATGAATTCCCGCGCCTGCCATCCACATGCTGAAAACATAGGGATGATGATCGCGGCCCTTGGTCCCCTCGGCCAGCGGTGTGCGGCCGAACTCACTGTTCCAGACCACTAGCGTGGAATCGAGCATGCCGCGCGCTTTGAGGTCAGTGAGGAGCGCGGTGATCGGCTGGTCGGTCTTCTTACACATCTTGGTGTGCGAGCCCTGCAGATCGTTGTGCGCGTCGTCCCAATCCTCACCAATGTTGGTGCCGGAATATAACTGGATGAACCGCACGCCCCGCTCCACCAGCCGTCGTGCCAGGAGACACTTGCGTCCGAAATCGTCAGTGAGGGTCTCGCCGATGCCGTAGAGTTTCTTGGTGGCCTCTGTCTCCTTAGTGAGGTCAACAGCTTCGGGAGCGGAACTCTGCATCCGAAACGCCAGCTCATAGGACGCGATCCGCGCCTCGAGTTCGGAGCCATCCCGATGGCTCATGAGGTGCTGCTGGTTCAACTCCCCGATCAGGTCGAGAGAATTCCTCTGGGCTTTGGAGGTGATGCCTTTAGGGGACGCAAGGTTCAATACAGGGTAATCTCCGCTGCGAAACACCGTGGCCTGATAGACGGCAGGCAGGAAGCCGGAGCTGTAAACTCCCGGTCCCGATTTCATGGCGCCGTCGGACATCACCACGTATGCCGGCAGATTCTGATTCTCGGAGCCCAGACCGTAGGCCACCCAGGCGCCCAGGCTCGGCCGGCCCGGAAACTGCGAACCGGAATTGCGCAGATACATGCCCGGGGCATGGTCAAACGCGTCGCCATAACACGACCGTATCAGGGCGATCTCATCGGCCTTAGACGCGATGCCCGGGAATAGATCCGAGATCTCCATACCCGACTGGCCGTAGCGCTGGAACTTCCATGGGCTGCCCCGCATCGGCGCTTTTGCGAAATCGATCCGGTTCGTCTTAAGCCCCTTGGCCATCTCCGCCGAGATGGTCTCGCCGCTGTGTTTGGCCAATTCGGGTTTGGGGTCGAAGGTGTCCACGTGGCTCACGCCGCCGTGCATGAAAAGATGGATCACGGCTTTGGCGCGCGCCGGAAAATGCGGCGGTTTGGGGGCCAGCGGATTGTTCGGGCTGTCGGCTTCCAGCATCCCGGCCAATGCCAGGGCGCCAAACCCCCGTCCGGACTGAATCAGCAACTCACGTCTGGAATATGGTTTCATGACAGTTCAGTCCACGTAGAGGAATTCGTTGGTATTAAAAAGAACCCGCACCAGTTCCGCAGCCGCGGCTTTCTTCGATCCTAATTCCGCAGTCTGCCGCTCCAGAAAAGCTTGCACGCCGGGCACTTCGTCCGCCCTGGGTTCGCGGGCATAGATCGCCAGCCACGCCATTTTGACGATCTCGCGAGGGTCCGCGGCGGCATCGAGTTTTTCGGCCAGACGCGTGGCTTCCTTGACCGTCCACTGACCATTCAGCAGCGTGAGCGATTGCGGCGCGGTATTGCTTTCCATTCGCCGGGAACAGCTCAAAATGCCGTCGGGGGCGTCAAAACTCTCAAACATCGCGGGCCGGAATGTGCGGCGAACCAGCATATAGATACTGCGCCGCGTGTGCTCTTCGGTATTCGCGGTGGGCACCCACATTCCGTTAGCGCTCAGGCCGTAGAGCTCTTCGCGCGCCACCTCAGGCACCACCGGGCGCCCCGCCATCTTGAGATTCAGCACGCCGGAACTCTGCAACATGCCATCGCGGATCTCTTCGGGCATCAGCCGCCGGCGGTTGAAATGCGAGAGGTAGACGTTATCCGCATCGTGATCGACGGCGTCCTGGGATACCTCAGAAGCCTCGCGATACACACTCGACGTCATGATGAGCTTGTGGAGTTTCTTGATCGACCAGCCCTTCTCGACGAACTCCGTAGTCATCCAGTCCAGCAGTTCGGGATGCGACGGTGGGCCGCCGCGATGGCCGAAATCGCTGGGCGTGGCCACCAGTCCTTTGCCGAAGTGGTATTGCCAGATCCGGTTGACCATCACGCGCGCGGTGAGAGGATTGTCCTTGCTGCCCACCCAGTTCGCCAGTGCTTTTCGCCGGCCGGTGGAGGTGGCGTCGATGGGCGGCTCGGGAACGGTACCGCCGCCTAAGGCGCTGAGAAATCCGGCGGGCACTTCTTCGGGCGGGCGTCCATTGTGCCCAGGCAGGTAGGCCTTTGTGGGCGAGTCGCGGCCCACATCGTGGATTCCCGGAGCGAAGGGCCCGGGTTTATAATTGCGGAACATCTGTACCAACTGCTGTTGAATGGCTTGCAGCTTCTGCTGGTCTTCCGGCTTCATGGCGGGCGGGGCAGGCGGCGGCGCTCCTTTGCCTCCGTCATTAACAGCATTAGCCGCGGCTGGGGCGCCGCCGCGCCGACCACCGCCTGGCTGCGGCAGTGATTGCAACTGATCGCTGATCTCGTACAGCCGCACCTGCCGCCCCACTTCGGCAAGATCGTAACCACGCGCCGGATCGTACTGCAAAAAAACGCGGGTCTTCTCGGCCGGCTGGAAGATCGCCTGCAGCGCCATATAGTCGCGCTGCGGAATAGGATCGAACTTGTGATCGTGGCAGCGCGCGCAGCCAACGGTCAATCCCAGGAATACCGATCCGGTGGTATCCACCCAATCGATCAGCGTTTCGACGCGATTGATGTCCTCCACCTTATAAAGCATGTCGCGGTTGGGGCCTACGGTGTAAAAGCCCGTGCCGCTCATGGAAGCCGGATCGTCCGGATAGAGTTCATCGCCGCCGATCTGTTCCTTCACGAAACGGTCGTAGGGCTTATCGTTATTAAACGAGTCAATAACATAATCGCGATAGCGCCACGCGTAGAGAAGGTAGGGATCCTGTTCGAACCCTGCGGTGTCCCCGTAACGGGCCAGGTCAAGCCAGTGGCGCCCCCACTTTTCGCCATACCGGGGGGACGCGAGTAACTCATCGATGAGCTTTTCATACGCGTCCGGCGCCGGATTCGCGACGAACGCTTCCACCTGCTGAGCCGTGGGCGGAAGACCGTGCAGGTCGAGATAGGCGCGGCGGATCAATGTTCTGCGGTCGGCCTCCTTCGCCGGCTTGAGTTTCTGCTGACTCAGTTTGGCTGCGATGAACGCGTCGATGGGGGTGCGCACCCACGGATCCGTAAATGCCGGCACCGGCGGACGTAGCGGCTTTCGGAATGACCACCACTCCGGCGTTTGGCTAGAGGCCGCGGGCGCCATTTTCGGCCATGGAGCTCCGCCCGCCACCCAACTTTCGATGGTGGCAATTTCCGCGTCGGCTAACTTCGGCCCCGGGGGCATGGACAGGTCAGCAGTTCTGCGAATGGCCTGCACCAGCCGGCTCTGCGCCGCGTCGCCCGGGACGATCGCAGGGCCACGGGCGCCGCCTTGCAGGGTAGCCTCTCGAGAATTCAGCCGCAGGCCGGACTGCGCCAGACTCGCGCCATGGCAACCCCAGCAGCGCTGCTCAAGCACCTTTACGCCACGCGAGGCCAGGTCCGCGTCCTGCGCGCAAAGGACCCACGTTGCCAGTATCAGTCCAAACAGCAGCCGACTCATCAGTGCTAACTAGTTTACACCCGTCAATGTTATGCAGAAAGGGGGCTTCGGTTCAGCAGGAGGGATGCCAGATTCAACCTCCGATGTCAGTCATCGTACAACGAGGAAGTTTGCTGTCGAGGCGTTTGGTAATTTTGCGTAAATTGTCCGGCGGTTTCGTGGTCGCGCATACGGTTTACAGGTTTCGATTTGGCCAACGTTATGTAACATGAGAGATGCTCAATCCCCTCAAACGCGCGATCTCCGATGGCCTGTCTCGAATGGGTTATCAGGTTCACCGCGTGCCTGGAACCGGGTCTTCCATCTACGAGCCGGTAACGCCTCTGGCCACCTATGCGCCGTGGAGCGCTGACCCTGAATTCGAGCTCGCGTTTCGCACTATCAGGCCGAACACCTTGGTGGATATGTATCGTTGTTGGGAACTGTGGACCCTTCTGGAACAGACCGCAGCTCTGAACGGTGGCATCCTCGAGGTGGGAGTCTGGAGAGGCGGCACGGGAGCGCTGCTGGGCACAAAAGCGAAGCTATGCGGCATATCCGACCCTGTGTACCTGTGCGACACCTTCGAAGGCGTGGTTAAAGCCGGATCGAACGATCCCCGATACACGGGCGGCGAGCATTCAGACACTTCACAGCGCATGGTGGAAGAACTGCTCGGCAAGCTCAGCCTGGACAATGTGCGCATTCTCCAGGGCATTTTTCCCGATGCCACGGGCCACCTGATTCCCGAAAGCGCCGGGTTCCGATTCTGCCACATTGATGTGGACGTCTACCAATCGGCCAAAGAAGTGTTTCGTTGGGTCTGGCCCCGAATGGCCGAGGGCGGCATTGTCGTTTTCGACGATTACGGCTTCTTCACTTGTGAGGGGATCGCTACGTTTGTCGATCAGGAGCTTCGGAAACAACCCGGGCTGGTGGTGCTGCACAACCTTAACGGGCATGCCGTCGTCGTAAAGACCGCCGCTAATTGAGACAGGCAGAGTGGCGCGCCCGGAGAAGCATAGACGGTTCCGCAGCAGAGGAGGCGTTCGCCGATTGGCTTGACGATACCGCAGGCGAGAAACTGCAGGCGAACCGCCCAATGTCACTTAGTTTTCGGTAGCGCCGGCAATCTTGTTGCCGGTGCCGGCTGCCGAATAAACCCACCGGCAACAAGATTGCCGGCGCTACCGGGAAAGCTCGTTACTGGTTCACTTGGTATTCGGTGTAACAGATCTCCAGTGGTTGTCCGAGTTTGGGAAAACTATGCGGCATTCGGCGAAGCCGCCTGCGCCACCAAGACTGGGGAGCATGGGATGACGACGGATTGAACCTCGCGAAACGAATCCACCCGACGCGTCACCACCCTATGTAAACCTCTCCTGCGGTTCGTCATCGGCGATAATCGCACACCTAAAATTGCTTGCATATTCAGACTGACGGTCTTAATATCGTTAAAGTAGTTGCCAGGGGTTGATCGTTTGACGGCTTAAACGACGGCCAGCATTGCAATTGTTTTTTCCGGGTTCTCGTCCCAGTTCGACATACGTTTCGTCTCCGACCGACGGCTATTAGTTTTTTTGTTCGTAAATTTTCTTATCCGTAATTTAAGGACACGACGAATGAAGATCAATTTCGGCGGAAAACCGTTCACTGCACTCTTGCATTGCAGTTTGCTGATTCTTTCGACTGCGACCGGATTGCGGGCCGACGTAACGGGGGCAATCCTGGGGACGGCGACAGATTCGTCGGCGGCAGTGCTGCCGGGCGTTTCGGTTGTAGCGACCAATTTAGAAAATAACGCAAGCCACAAAACTGTAACCGACGGTGCCGGTCAATATCGTTTTCTGGCTTTGCCGGTCGGAAGGTATAAGGTAGAAGCGACGCTCACGGGCTTCCAGAAATTCCTGGAGGTCGGAATTGACCTGACTGTGAACGAGCAACGCCGCCTGGACATCGTTCTACCCGTCGGTAGCGTGCAAGAGGAGGTCCAGGTAAGCGCCGCGACGCTGCAGGTGGAATCCACCAGCAGCCAATTGGGCTCGGTGATTGATGGAAGGCAGATGTTGGACATGCCGCTGAATGGCCGCAGCTTCATCGATCTGCTGGGTCTGCAGGCTGGAGTAGCACCGGTATCCTCGGGCACAATCACTAACAAGACAGTGTCTGGTGAACTTGCCTCGGGCAACATTTCCGTGAACGGGCAGCGGGAGGCGTCGAATGCCTTTCTGGTGAACGGAGGAGACGTCAGTAACGGCCGGACCATGGGGACGGCGATCATTCCGAACATCGATTCCGTGGCTGAGTTCCGGCTGATCACCAACAGCTTTGACGCCGAATATGGCCGCTTCAGCGGCGCTATTATGAACGCCATTACGAAGTCCGGTACGAACGGTTTCCATGGCGCGGCGTTTGAGTTTCTGCGGAATGACGATCTGGATGCCAGGGGCTTCTTCGATCCGAAGAAGGGCGCGTTCAAGCGGAATCAGTTCGGATACGCAGTGGGTGGGCCGATCCTCAAGAACAAGGTCTTTTGGTTCACTGACTATCAGGGAACGCGCGAAGTACTGGGTATTTCTACCGGAAATCTTCAGGTGCCCAGTGTCGCCCAGCGCGCCGGGGACTTCTCTGCCCAGCCCAACGCCTTCATCATCGCCGGGCAGCCCGCGACCGTAAACGGCCCTTACTGGGCGCAAGTGCTCAGCGGCCGGCTGGGCTACACCGTCAGCAGCGGCGAACCCTACGGCATGCCGGGTTGCACGACGACGGCGGCCTGTGTCTTTCCAGGCAATATTATCCCGCAAGCCGCGTTTGCTCCCACGACGGGTCCGCTGTTGAAATATATTCCGCTTCCCAACACCGGTACGAATACCCTGGCGTCCGCCGGTGCGAACCAAGTGACTAACGACGATAAAGCAGGCCAGCGGATCGACGTTGTGGGGAACAAAAAATCCGGGAGTTTTTCTATTTATTACGTATTCGACGATTCGTCTGTTACGAGTCCATTGTCGGGCAACTCTACGCCTGGGTTTCCCACGGGGACATTTACGCGAGCGCAACAAGCCGTGCTGAGTAACATTCATGTGTTCGGACCGACGGCCGTCAACGAAGCCCGCGTCAGCTTCATGCGCACATCGGTGGTTACCAACGGGGCGGTGAATGGCAACGGCGTTACGCTGTCGAGCCTGGGATTTTTGGAAGGCAGCGGCTTGGGAATTTTTCCAGTGAATGACGCGGTGCCCAGGCTGAGCTTCAATAACTTCGGCACTGGCCCGGGGGGCATTTCGGGACAGCCGGCCAATACCTGGGCCCTCTCCGATAGCTTCTCCAAGGTTGTCGGAAAGCATAGCTTGAAATTTGGCGCCAACTGGAGTTATCTCCAGGTCAACGACAGGAACGTTCCCGGATCTGCGACCTTCAGTTTCAATGGTTCGGAATCGGGCAGCGACATCGCCGACTTCCTGCTGGGAGCGCCGAGCCAGTACGTTCAGAGCGGCGCTCAAGCCCTGGACTCCCGAACCCGATATACCGGCATTTTCGCTCAGGATTCGTTCCGCGTGACTCCCAATCTGACTTTGAACTACGGCTTACGCTGGGAGGCCAGCATGCCATGGTACGACACGCAGGATAGAATCGAGACGCTGATTCCCGGTGAGCAGTCCACTCAGTTCCCCACGGCTCCGACAGGTTGGGTCGTGCCCGGGGATCCGCATGTGCCGCGTACGCTCGCGCCCACCGATTATAAGGAATTCGGCCCCCGTTTCGGGCTGGCTTATTCGCCGAGTAATTCCGGGGGACTTCTAGGCAAGATTTTCGGTGGCCCGGGTAAGAGCAGCATCCGAGCCTCATTCGGGATCTTCTACACGGCGATTCAGGACGAAACGTTGTTTGATATCGTAGCCGATGCGCCCTATGGCCAGTTCTGGGTATCGGCGGCACCGCCTATTATGCAGACGCCTTTCCTGACGCGATCGGACGGAAGCTCCCAAGGCGGGAATCATTTTCCATTCGCATTCCCCACTCCAGGCCACGCGGCGTCGCTCGATTACTCGCAGTTCCTGCCTATCGGGGGCTCGCCGGGCTACTGGTATCAGAATCGCCAGCCTTACGCTGAGCATTTCAACCTGACTCTGCAGAGAGCGCTCGGGACTAAGACAGTCATGACCATAGCCTATGTAGGAACTGAAGGCCATAAGTTGCTTACACAAGTAGAGGCTAATCCTGGGAATGCCGCTCTGTGTTTAAGCCTGCGGGGATCGGGAGTGAAAGCTGGCACTGTACAGTGCGGTCCGAATGGCGAGAACACGACTTACACCCTGCCGGATGGTTCTCAGGTATTTGGAACCCGCGGACCGTTCGGTGATGCTTTCACCAGCGACAGTTACCAGATAAACGCGGCGAACTCCAGTTACAATTCCTTTCAAGGAACTCTGCAGCGCAAAGCTGGTGACTTCACTTTTCTGGCTGCCTATACATTTTCCAAGTCCATCGACGACGCCTCAGGCTATCAGAACGTTAGCGGCGGCAATACCAGGGCCCAGACCAATTTCACTAACTATCGCTTGAGCCGGAGCTTGTCGGCATTCAATATTCCGAACAACTTTGTTATCAGCTACTCGTACGCGCTCCCGCTGGACCGGGGGCTGCGCGCGCTGCCCAGGCGGCTGACGCAAGGCTGGAGCATCACGGGTATCACGCGATTCGCGGACGGTTTCCCGGTGTCCATTTTGCAGAGCGGGGATCGATCGCTGGTCGGCTCCGCCGGCACCGATGTTCCAAATTTCGTAGGCCCTCTAACCGTTCAGAATCCCAGGTCGCCCGGACCCAGTGGACCGAACGAATACTTCAACGCAAGCGCCTTTGCATCGGGTCCGCTGGGCGGATTCGGAAATTCGAGCAATCGATTCTTCAACGGCCCCGGCTTCAGCAATTGGGATATGTCGCTGCATAAGAATACTACGCTGCGTGAGGGTATGATGATTCAGTTCCGCGGCGAATTCTTCAACGTGTTTAATCACGCCCAGTTCCTGAATCCGAATGGGAATTTCAGCAGCAGCCTGTTCGGCTACGTGACCGCAGCGCGCAGCCCGCGCATCGGACAGATGAGCTTGAAATTCCTCTTTTGATTGGTTTAAGGAGATTGTCTGCCAGGAGCGTTCGGCCTGCGTTCCTGGTGGAGCCTCCGCTTGGCAGTAAACCCAACGATCCGCTATCAGGAAATTGATGGGGGCGCAGATCGCGATCGCTGCTACTGCCGATGGCCAGGGGGGAGCCTTGAGCTGTTGCACCAACCAGTAGGCCAGCATGGTATTCCCTGCGAGCGATACCATGCCGTTAGCGGCGTGGAAGCGCCACAGCCGGACGAGCCTTTGCCGAAGCCCGGCAGCCCCGCGATCGCGCCATGTGAATCGCTCATGCCATAAGAAGTTATTCAACAGCACTATCTCCACTGCGATCGGCATGGCCGCGACTTCTCGCAGGTGAAAGCTTTCGATCAGGAGATTGAAGAGAATTACCTGCAGCACGGCACCTAGCAGGCCGATCAGGCTGAACCTGCCGAACCGCACGCATGGCTGGCCGGCCCCCATCATGGCAGAGTCTCCTCCCTGTACAGCGCAACGATGTGCCGCGTTGTTGCCGCCGCCGCCATCACGGCCATTCCGGCAAGCGCCACTACGCCTCCCACATCGAACAACAGAAACGGCCGGCCTCCGATATTCACATACGGATGCGAGACCAGCACAACGTTGCCTAAGGCCAACAGGATTCGAATCTCCGTCGGCCCGAAGAGCCCGTGGGAGAGATGAAATCGTCCAACGGTATAAGTCGCCAGATAACTCTCGATGGAGAGGACGTAATAGCCTACCAGCATTCCAGCCGCTACAGACGGGTGCAGGTAACCCGAGCAACTCAGCCCTGCCATCAGGGCCAGGGCGCCGAAAGTGTCCGCCATGTGGTCCACATAGAATCCATAACGCGGACGCTGCTGGTTTCGCACGCGCGCCAGAGTCCCGTCCAAACTGTCGCCCAGCCAGTTGAGGAAGAGGAAAACATTCACCAGCCAGAGAGCGCGTGCGTCGTGGGCAGCCAGTGCGTATGCCGCACCTGCGAGTAACTGCGAAACGAACCCTAGGGCCGTCAGGTGGTCTGGACCGATGGCCGGCGGCGTGCGTTGCGCCATCCATGTCAACAGCCGCTTCTCCAACCCCGCGGTCAGTGCGGTGTGAATTCGCGGCGCGTTCACAAAACCGCTACGCCGGTGTTCTTCTGAGCCGGTTACTCTTAGCCGAACTTCATTTTGTGCGGTCATGGTAGTGCCTCCTCAGGGTGTTTGCCGCCAACGCGTTTTTCGTGGCCGTCAAAGTGAATTCCAGGGAATCACGCGGCAGGCTCTCGATAATCGGTGTAATCAGCCAGCCGAGACCAGTGGGGACGTCGCGTGTGAGCGAAACGGCCTCACATTCGATGAGCAGTCCTTCGGGTCTCTCCTGGAAACTCCAGTATGAATTCAATCGCCACAGAAACCCGTCGTCGCTGCCTTCCTGGCGTCGACGCTCCTGAGGCAATCCGGGCTGGTCGATTTGCCAGATGTGCCGGCTGCGTGAAAAGCCGTAGCCGCGTCCGGTTTCTGCGAGTGCCGAATGGGTTTCGAATTCCCCGTCCAGCACCACCGTGATGACCCGCTGCTTCTTAAATCGCATGGCAACCGTGGCTCTCTCTCCGCCACCAGTCAGAGCGCGGGAGGAAACTACGTCCGGCGCGTAATACTGGCCAAGGTGTTCATAATCCCGCAACAGCGCCAACATGTCTTTCGCACCGGTGCCAGGAACCAGCGCTGCGGCGCGCCAGTGATGCAAGAGCCCACCATTCACCCGCCAGCTTCCGCCATTGACCGGTTCGGCGCGAACGGCGCCCGCAAGCAATTCCCGCTCCTCAACGCTTCGCGCTTCGCCATGCCGGTCAAGCACGGCAACAAATGTGTCCGGTGCGGCGTGCTGCCTTGCCAGCCGGGTCTCCAGGTTCGTGATGTAAGTTTCAAACGCGTGTTCGGCAGGCTGACTCAGGCGGGCCGCAGGAGCCAGTGCCGACCCAAGCAGGAAGACTGCCACTGTGGTTAAATTCGATCGCACGATTCACCTCGCGACTGAATTGTGGCGCGAGTACAGCGCCATGCACAATACTTTGCGCCTCACATGGTTCTCGCTTCCACCTCACCGTGCAGATCACTGAACGGATGGGATTTGCGGCAAGTTGTCTACCGCTTGTCCTAGCGCCGAATCAGCAGGTAAAATGAAGAATGTCGATGACAGGGGACGCCGTAAGCCGCGTTTTCTGCTTCGGAGTATTCGAGGCGAGCGAGGCCGGAGGGGAACTGCGCAAGCATGGCCTCCGCATCAAACTTCATTCCCAACCATTTCAGGTGTTGATCATGCTCCTGGAGCGGCCCGCGGCGTTAGTCACCCGCGAGGAGATGCGGCAGCGCCTCTGGGGCGACGACACGTTCGTCGATTTTGATCACGGGCTGAATAGCGCAGTTAACAAGATTCGAGAAGCCTTGCAGGACTCCGCCTCCCAGCCGCGCTATGTGGAAACCGTTCCAGGGAAGGGCTACCGATTCATCGCTCCTGTTTCACAGGCTACGGTCCAGCAAGCCCAGAGTGCGCACCCTCCTGCGGAAGCAATCCCGGCCGTCCTCCCCGAGCACTCTTTGCCCTCGGTGCTCTCCACTGCCGAAGAGCTTCCTGCGACGCCGCGCAAACTGGTACGAATCCTGCTTCTGCTGGTTCAGGGGCTTTACTTAAGCTTCTACCTGATCGCTCTCGCAAACCTTCGGGAGGTGGACGACATTTTCGCGGACGCGAGGCTGCTCCCCCCGTTCGCGCTCATGATCATTCTGGTGGCAACCGCCGCGACGCTGATTCCTGTACGGCTTTTTCTGATTGCAGCGGTCGCGCTCGAGCTTCGCCAGCTTCATTCGAAGTTCGCGCGGATGTTCCCGGTGCTTTTGCTTCTGGACCTGTTATGGGCGCTATCCCCTCTACTGCTGGTTCATTACGTGAGCGTGGGTCTGGCACTGGGAATGAGCGCCACTCTGGTTTACCTGCCGTTTGCCCAGCGGTCGCTGGTCCTGATGTATGAACGGGATCTCAAGGTTACACGAGCCGGGAACGTATAATGAAACCTCCGGTTCATGGCGGCTGTCATAACGATGAGAGACTAACGGCTGAGATGAGTCTCTCTTTCAATCCCACAAGCCCTTGGCAGGGCGGCATTGCGCCTGTGGCGCAGCGGCCTGCTTCAAAGGAGAGGTAACACGGTCGGAGCGTGTTACCACACGAGAGGATGGCGTGATGGCGAAGAAGAAAGTAGCAGAGCTGTTAGTGGATGTTCTGGCCGGAGCAGGAGTCCGGCGGATTTACGGCGTCTCTGGCGACTCACTCAACGGCATCACCGACTCGATTCGAGCAACGAAGCGACTAGATTGGATTCACGTGCGCCATGAAGAGACGGCAGCGTTTGCCGCTGGAGCAGAGGCCCATCTTACCGGACGGTTGGCGGTTTGCGCGGGGAGCTGCGGCCCCGGAAATCTGCATTTGATCAACGGCCTCTACGACTGCCACCGGAACCGCGTCCCCGTCCTGGCCATCGCGGCGCAGATTCCAAGCAACGAAATCGGTAGTGGATATTTTCAGGAGACCCACCCGGAGCATCTGTTTGCGCAGTGCAGCCACTATTGCGAACTGGTTTCGCACCCCGAGCAGATGCCCCGTGTGCTTGAGATTGCCATGCAGACCGCGATCTCGCGGCGCGGCGTTGCTGTGGTCGCCATCCCAGGTGACATCGCTCTTCGAGATGCCGTCGAACCAGGACCTCGTCTCACTTTTCACGAACCGAAACCAACGGTATGCCCTTCCGAGGAAGAACTCGCAACGCTGGCGAAAATCCTGAATGGCTCGAAGAAGACGACGATTCTTGCGGGAGCCGGCTGCGCTGGTGCGCACCCGGAGTTGATCGAACTCGCGCGAAAGCTGAAAGCCCCAATCGTTCACGCCTTGCGTGGCAAGGAGTTTGTCGAGTATGACAACCCTTTCAGTGTCGGTATGACGGGGCTTCTCGGCTTCTCCTCCGGTTATCACGCGATGATGAATTGCGACACGCTCCTGATGCTCGGTACAGATTTCCCGTATCAGCAGTTCTACCCGGAAAAGGCGACCATCATCCAGATCGACATTCGGGGTGAGCAGATTGGCCGTCGAACCAAAGTAGACTTAGGTTTGGTCGGGGATGTGAAATCCACGCTGGCCGTGCTCAACCCCCAGCTTCTCACCGGGTCCGATGAGGCGCACTTAAGTGCTTCGCTCAGGCACTATACCGAGGCGCGCAAGGGCTTGGACGATTTGGCGACGGGCGAACCCGGACAAAAGCCGATTCATCCCCAATACGTCGCAAAGATTCTGGATGAGCTTGCGGCAGAAGATGCAGTGTTCACCTGCGACGTGGGTACGCCTACGATCTGGGCCGCGCGCTATCTCCACATGAATGGCAAGCGTAGATTGCTCGGCTCCTTCGTGCACGGTTCCATGGCGAACGCGCTGCCGCAGGCCATTGGAGCGCAGGTCAGTCATCCTGGCCGTCAAGTGATTTCTTTGTCCGGAGACGGCGGACTCGCGATGCTCATGGGGGATCTGCTCTCGCTTCGCCAGTTGCAGCTGCCAGTCAAGATGATCGTGTTTAACAACAGCTCGCTGGCCTTTGTTGAATTGGAAATGAAGGCCGCCGGGATACTCGATTTTGGAACCGACCTGCATAACCCGAATTTCGCGAAGATGGTTGAGGCCGCAGGGATCCTCGGGCTCCGGGCCGAGACTCCCGAACAGGTTAGACCGATGATCGAGCAGGCGCTCAGACATGACGGGCCGGCTCTGATTGAGGCCATCGTGAGCCGGCAGGAGCTCTCTATGCCGCCGACCATCAGCGTCGATCAGATCAAGGGCTTCAGCCTGTTCATGATCAAGGCTGTTCTCGGCGGACGCGGCGACGAAATCATCGATCTTGCCAAGACCAACCTGATGCGCTGATGTAATTAACCGCAGATCGGCTATCAGGACCTGGACTCGCACCTGGGTTTGGCGATTGTAAACGCTGCCTCGTTCTCCGGAGTCCGGCGACTAAGTGCTGTTAAACCCGCTACTGCAAATACTTCCGCCGTCAAGAACCGCTTCTTAGCCGATATTATAGAAAATCGTATCGGGGAACCATTAGCCATCTTACGATTCTTGCTATCATAAGTAATAAGGCCTACTCTCAAGCAATGAACGCCCGCTTCGGGATCGCCGGGACTGCGGTAATCGTTTTGGTATTGCCTGTTCCCGCAGTTTGCGATGCACTGCGAAAGCCCTAACGGTTTGCCTGACTTTCGCACTGTTTCCTAATGCAACTCAAGTAAGGCATTGCAGCTACGAATAGTCAGGTTACGCCCGGTTACGGAGAACAGCATGGCCGCCATAAGATATCGCATCACCGGCTTGGCACTTTTCGCTCTGTCAGCCCCTCTCGCAGCTTGGGCTGTGGGCGCGAACGTGAACGCCGACACGCACATCAATTCCGCATCGCCGGCCGCTAACTACGGTACAGCCACTGCGGTAAAGGTCGGCGGAGGCTACACCGGCCTGGTCCAATTTGACCTGTCCTCATTGCCAGCCGACCTCACTGCCGCCCAGATTAACAAGGCCACGGTGACGTTCTATGTGAACGCCGTATCGGCATCCGGAGCTGTGGACATCTCTCAGGTTACCAGCACCTGGACCGAGACCGAGGTTAATGCTACTAATCGTCCGACATTTCTCTCGGCTTTCGCTACTGGCGTCGCAACCACGACGTCCAAAGAGTACATCACGGTAGATATGACACGGTTAGTCAAGGACTGGGTCACTGGCGCAGCTCCGAACTTCGGCGTGCAGATCTCTGCGGCCGTCGGAGCGCCCGGCACGATCCTGGTGCTCGACAGTAAGGAGACCCAAACCACCAGCCACTCGGCCTTTGTCGATGTTGTGATTCAGTCAGTTGGCCCCACCGGACCAACAGGACCACAGGGAACAGCAGGCCGGCAGGGGCCGATTGGTACTTCCGTTAGTATTCAAGGCGCCATAGGCTCAACCGGAGCGACTGGCGCGACCGGTTTTACAGGACCGGCCCCGGCTGGCGGCACCGTCAGTTCGTTCGCCACCGCTACTACCATTACAACGGCAAATTGCGGCAGCCTGCTCACATTCAATGGTACGGGTGTGTCGCAGCTCTTACCTAATCCCCCACTCTCCGCTAACTGTCCCATCGCTATACAAAATGCCAATGTTTCGCCGCTTGTCATTTCCGGAAATGGATTGTACATTTACGCTCTTGGTGGGAATGTTTCGACTCTCACGCTGCTCAACGGTGAGACAGCAAGCCTCTGGACGGATGGAGCCACATACTATCGCTTGACTGTGATTGGGACAGGTGCCGCTGGTCCGAAGGGTCAAACTGGTCCAGTGGGGGCTACCGGCGCTGGGATAGCGGGTCCGACTGGCCCGGCAGGCCCGAGTGGTGGGCCTCCAGGTCCGACAGGTCCGACTGGAGTTTCTACTGCTGGATCTGCTGTTGTCGATTCTGGTAACAATTACGCTGTGACTCCTTCGGCGACGGAAATTCATATGATGGAACTTGTGATCCCTGCGAATTTCTTCAATACCATCAATCAACAGTTTACGATACGAAGTGCGGGGTACTACAATAGTCCGTCCGGGACGCCGGCGTATACCTTCACTGTCAAGCTATGCTCTGTGAAACTGTGTGGTTCCGGCGGCACGGTCATCATGCTGGGCACATTTGTCAGTACGACCGCCGCTTCGGGTTCCATTGTTGCCAACCCATGGAATATAAACATAGAAGGGCAGACATATGCTACTGGAACCTCGGGGGGCATGAGTGTCGCCGGAACGATGTCAATAGACCTGGCAGTTTCACGTCTGGCAGCTATGACCACATTTCCCGATAATAACCCGTTCACCAGCAGCCCGGCGGCATTTAACATGACAGTGCCTTGGTTTCTGGAATTCACCATACAATCTACGTTGGGAAATGGGTCCACTACCCAATTATTTAGCATTGTACGGCCATACTAGGGAGTGGCGTTTAATGAAGCGACTTATCATTCTCTCACTCTTATCATCGTCTGTACTTGCGGCCGATGACTGGGTGATGGCGATGCACGACAGCCAGCACACCGGCACGACTTCTGAAATCGTCTACGGGCCCTTGACGCTGGCCTGGAAATGGGTCAATAAGAACAATTACGACAACTGCATTAGTAATCCCGGCATTGTTGGTTGCCCCCTGCCGACGGTTGGGGCTGCCTCGTCTTTCTATCTACAACCGATCGCCTACCAAGGGTTCATCTATGCCCAGGGCGGAGTCAACGGAAACATTCTGTTCAGGTTTGACCCGGCGACGCATGCCGCTATAGAGTGGGGTACGAATGGGTGTTGTACACGCAATGGCTCAACCCTATACCACTTTCTAAGCTACCCAGCCGCGATAAGCAATCGCATTATGTGGATCTCGAGTGATTCCCTGGCGTCGGTGCCGGTTTCCACAGGCGGTGGTGGCGCCAGTCTTTACATGCCGATTGGCGGTGCTGAATATGGCAGCATCGCGGTAAATGGATCGCTGGCTTACGCAACTTATGTCCTGGCCGATTTGCCCCAAGGTGAGGAGTTCAACATCCTGTCCGATCTAACACTGGCTTCCGGTATTAAAGGAATCGTTGGGGGCTATCCAGGAGTGGTAGGAACCTACGCGCAATTGTTTCGGGTTCCAGCTGTGGACTTAAATGTCGTTTACGTGGATTTTCAGGGCCTTCTGACTGCATACAATGCGACTACGCGTGCCGTGCTGTGGACATATGCAGGTGGTGGGACCGGCTTTAACCGCGGCAGATCACCTGCCACAGCTAACGGAGTGGTCTATTTTCATAATTACGATGGCACTGTCACTGGAATGCAGGCGTTGAAGTATGTTGACGGCGCTGTGACAAGGCTGTGGTCTGTCGCAAACTCGAGTGCGGCTGGTGTGAACCCTATCGTCAGCGACGGTATGCTTTACTGGAGCGATACGGCTGGTGTAGTTCACGGAGTTGATACAGCAACTGGCGGGTCGGTGAGGCAGTGGTCCTTTACGCTGACTACTCCCTTCACGGAATGGCAACTGCCTGCGATCAGTGGGAATACAATCTTCGTACCTGGCACGGACAACAAGCTATATTTATTGGACAAGAACACCGGCGCGTTGCTGAGTTACTATCAGGGAACGGCTCCGTGGGGTTCCATCATCATTTCCAACAAGATGGTATACGCCTCCGATAAGACTGGCGCCCTCTATGCCTTTTACACGGGGTCGGGAGCAGCGAGCTCTTTGATCGTACAAAACCGAACGGTCCTGCAGAACGGTAGCCCAGAGGTAAGGTAAAGAGCAAGCGTGGGCCAAGCGGGAGGGGTCTACGTGGTGTTGGAGCGAGCCGAGTTTTGGCGCCGCAGGCCGGCATCCACTGATGCGGCTGCGGCCCGCGCATCGAAGGGCGGGCCCAGGAATGCCGCGAGCCGGCCCGCTGCGCCCTCCGCGTTGCGGAGCGCTTCGGCATAATCCACCGTCATCACCTGCACGCCCGTCGTCTTGCGCAACCAGTTCTGCAAGTGCACAAGCTGGCCCGTGTATGTCCGCATCAGCGCGGCGTCGGCGATCTTGCCTCCCTTGCGGTCCAGGCGCTGCAGCATGGCCTTCTGCGACGCCACTACTTCGTTCAGATCGCGCCGCATAAATACCAGGCAGTAGTCCTCGCCCAGGGGCAGGAATGGCAGCAGGTGCGCCACAATCTTGACCACCTTACCGCGCGCCTGGGGAATCCAGGCGGCGTCGTGGTGCAGCTGCGTGGCCTGCTCGTGCTCATAATAGCCGCGCGGATTGTCCTGGTCGGCCTCGCGTTTGCCGTCCGTGTGCGGCGTCATCCCCGCGGCCGCCAGCATCTGCATCATCATTGAGGTGCCGCTGCGCGGCAATCCAGTCACGATGGTAACCACGCGCGCGCGATCCGCCGGGGCCGCCCCGTCCCAGCGTTCGAAGGCGGGGACGGCGTGATCCCCGGCGGCCACGGTGGCCCGTGCGGCCTCCCCTTCGGTCCGGCGCCCGGCGCCCTTCCCGGAGCACCGCCGCCTGGCTGTTTCTCGCAGTTTCTGCGCCTGCGCCATGTGGAGCGCGACCTCTCCGATCCGCTTGCGCTGGCGCATAATGCGCGCCAGTTCGGAGTGGGCGGCGGCCAACCCGGGCATCTGCGCCAGGGCCACCCAGCACTCCCCTTCGGCCTTGTCGTTGTCGCCCAAGTGGCGCAGCGACACGCCCAGCAGCAGGTGGAGAGTCGGCTGGAAGTAAATCAGCGAAAGCGAATCCACCGCACAATCTGTGGCTTCCTGGTAGCGCCTCGCGGCGAAATGGAGGCGCGCCTCCAGAGCCAGCGCCCGCCAGTCGTCGGGATCCATCTGCCGCGCCTGCCGCAGCCATTCGAGCGCCCGCTCATTTTCGCCCAAGGCCGCGAAGCCCTCCGCCAGAAAGAGCGCCGGCACATGCCGCTGGCCTGCGCTTTGGGACATCTGCTCCAGCATCTCGCGCGCCGCTTCTTTCTTCTTGCCCCTGGGCTCAGACGATGCCAGGCGCGTGCGCAGAAACAGGCGGTCGAAGGCGAAGCCGCCGGCTTTCTCCGCCAACTCGTGGCGCCGGCGATATTCCAGGCGATCGGGCGAATGGCGATCGTTGCTCAGCTCCTCGTCGGCTCTGGCGTCGCGGCATTGTTGCAATTCTTCCCTGGCGCGCGGCGCGAAATCCGCCGCCGCCCGGTCGTAGTCCTCCAACGCGCGCAGGGCCGCGGCGCGGTCCCCCTGCTGCAGCAGGCAATGGACCAGGTGCTGATGAAAGCGCCCCTGTTCCGGATCGGCCGCCAGCAACTCCCGCAAGAGCAACGCCGCCAGGTCCGGCCTGCCGGCGTCGATGTACGAACGCGCCAGATTGTACCGGTTCTCCGAAAGGCAATCGTCCACGTTCTTGCGTACGTCCTCGCCCGGCGGCGCGATGTAGCCCAGGTCTACAAGTTGCTTTAGCGACTCCGCCGATTCGGCGCTATCGTACTGGCGCGACGGGTCGTGCCGGCCGTCCTCGCCTGGAACGTCGTCCCAGCTCGCAATCGGCGCGGGCAGCGTGCTGCCGTCGAAGGCGTTGATCAGGACCTTGCCGTCCATGTCGGCTCCGGCCGGGAGGCCGAACAGGTGCAGCACGGTGGGTGCGATATCCAGAACGCTGCCGCCATAGACGCGCTCGCCCCGCAGCACGCGGGGCCCGGCGGCGCCCCCGCGCAGGCAGAAGATGCCGAACTCGCGGTGCTCCACCGCCGGACCCGCGGCCTCGGCCGGAATGTAGTCGGGCAGCAGCCTGTCGGAATGAAACCCGTGATCGCTGAGCAGCAGCACCGGGCACTCCGGGCCGGCAAGCTCCATAAGGCGCCCCAGCATGGCGTCGTGATACCGGTAGGCGTTGGCCACAACGCCGGTGAAGATGCTTGGGTCGGTCGCGCTTTCCGGAAGCTGCTTGCCCGCGTGGTAGCGCATGAAGCGATGGGAGAAATGGTCGATGCCGGCAAAGTAAATCGCCGCCAGGTCCCACGGCTCCCTGGCCATCAACTCGGTGGCGGCACAGTGGATGCTCATGGTTTCGGCGATGATTCCCGCCAGGTCGTGGACGCTCTTATCGCGATCCTGATCGACGGCCTCCCATCGGGGCGCGAACATCCGGAGTATGTCGGCGGTGACGTGCATGCCATGTACGCGCAACTCCGCCAGGGCTCCGGCCCAGCTTTCCGGATGTACCGTGCCCGCCATCATGGGCCCGTCCGGATCCGCGCCGGTGGGGGGCGGGAAGTGGTTCGACACCATGACCCCGCGAATCGGTTCGGCGGGGCTGGAAGGCCACCAGCCCACGACGATGGAACGCTTCCCGTTCTGGTTGAGGATGTTCCAGAAGGCCTTGGTCTTGCGCCCCAGGTTGGTGATGGGGCGGACGCCCAGGCCATCCTGCGTGGGCTCGGTGAAGCCGTGGATGCCGTGCTTGGAGGGCCGCTTGCCGGTTGCAATGGAGGTCCAGAGCATCGGACTCAGCGCCGGATAAAGCGTGCCGATGTTGCCGCGGACGCCTTCGCTCACCAGCCGGGAGACGTTGGGCATTTCACCCTTGGACATGAGCGGGTCGATGACCTTCCAATCGGCGGCGTCCCAGCCGACCAGGAGGAGGCGTTGCGGGGCGGGTGCGGAGTTCATGGGATTGAAAGATCTTGACTTTAGTTGTGGCGCAGCGCGGCTGCGTTTCTGCGACCGAAGGGAACGACGCTGTCCGCTCTTACTCCAGTCTCCGTCAGGCGGGCCGTGCGCAGCGTATCCTCAGACACACACTATAAAGTAAATACCTAAAAATAAATAGTGGAGTCTAAGGATAAGTGATGGATTTTACTGTATTTTCGCAATAATCGATTAGAATTAATTAACAGTAAGGCAAGCTGGACCGTCGAGACCCGACTGGAAAGACCGGGCGGTCAGGAGTAACGGATGATTTCGAAAGCGAAGCAACTTGCGTCGATTACGGCGGTTGGAGCGGGCGCCGTGGTCCTCACCAGCCAAACAGCCGAAGCCAGCATCGTTGATTCCAACGTCCTGAATACGTCCATCCAGTTCACCAGTGACACGTTCTCAGACTTTCATACCTTCGGCACTCACGTTTTCGACAGCCTGGTGGGTGGGCCGAACTTTGGAGTCCGGCTCAGGACCGCTTCTTCTTCGCGCTTTGCCTCAATATTCAACGGCGCCCATGACACACATTTTGACGTCCGTCAGCAGGGGGGCGGGTATGACATTTCCATCTTTGCGGCTGGCGCTACGTGGAACGCGGTAACGGGCAAGGCCACTTCCGGTTGGATTGGTCTTAGGAATTCTCCGCTTGCCACCACCTTTGGGCAACCCGCTTTCACGGACAAGTATCTCCTTTTCGAGTTTTCCGGGAATTCCGGTCCGGAATATGGCTGGATCCAGGCGAGCCTGAGTGTAACCAAGACAACTCAGCAGAATGCGTCCTTCGGGCCGAATGTCACGATCATCCAATACGCCTTCGATGGCACCGGAGCGAAGATTCATGCCGGCGACACGGGGGTGCCCGAGCCGTCGACATCCGCCGAAGCCGGTATCGCAGCGCTGATTCTGGGAGCGGAAGGGCTGCGCCGCTGGCGCAAGGCGCGCAAGGCCGCAACGGCCACCGGACGTTAGCGCAGGGCTAGTCCAAGGGTTTGCGTGCCAATTCCGCTTCTGAATATTACGGTGCGGCAACTGAAGTTCGCTGCGTCGACGATGCTGCGGCTGCCCTTGTAGCGCGCCACCTGGGGATAATGGGTAGAGTGGCCGCGTGCGAATTACTCACGAGCGCTTCTTCTTTGTACGCTGCCACAGTTTTTGCGAAGCGTTACCGACCGCCCCCGCCGCCTCGGTGACAGAATCCCTGATCGTGGAAGCCGTTTGAGAAGTATGAGTCGAAGCTTTTTCGGCTGTCGTTTTAGCGCCATCCCAGATTTCTCCGGGTAAGTTCTTGGCGTGTTCCGATGCCGTGGAGATCGCCGCGCCCGTGTCTCTAACCGCAGTCTGCAGCCGTTCACCACCTTTCTCGGCCGCTCGCCCAACTGATCGCGCGACGCTGGATGCCCGATTTCCGATTTCATCCCCCGCCAGAGTAAGCGCACGCCGCCGCTTCTCTCTCAAGGCCTTCCTCAAGGTGCGGGCACCCTCGAGCAGAACTTGTCCCGCGCAGCCAGATGAAACTGCCATACATTGGCGCAAAGTCCGGTTCATGTTTGCGGACTCACGATGGATGCGATCAAGTGCGAGACAGTCCGCCGCCACCGCGATGCCGTGGTAGTAGAGAATTCCTCCTGCGATCGCACCCTCAAGAAGCTCGTCTCCTGTTTTGTCAATGAATACACCAAGCTGGCGCATTCCAAAGGTACCGACGCCCACCAACATGCCAGTTCCCTGGCGCAGAGTCTCGAAGAACGGACGGATATCAATCCCAAAGACACTGTGTGGAAGGAGGTGGTCGACGTCATCGAAATCTACATCGTCCTGATCGCCTAGTGGGTGGTCATGCTGGTCGAGCGTATTCTCCAGATGATCACCAATCGACGTCGCGGCATGATCGATCAAATCGGACGCAACTTCTAACCCCATCCCCATCTTCTTGATGGCAATTCTGAACGCTAGCGACTCGTTTGCATTCAGATATGAGTTCGCAAACAGGCTCGAAGCAGTCCGTGTCAGCATCTGCCGCCACATTGCCCACGAAGGCCGTTTACCCAACCGCGTCAGGATCTGCAGTTGGAGTTCGAGCGCGGCTGCGGCGATTGTGAAGAGATCGATGATGCGATTCCGGCTAACACCAACCACCAGCCCTAGTGTGATTGCCCTCTGGCTGATGTCTTTCTCCAATTCACCAAGTACGGCTTCCGCCGCTTGTTTGTAAGCTTCGGAACTCCCGCCCGAATTTGGCAGTACTGCTGTCGCCCACCCCGGCGTTCCCCGCAAGGCACTCAGGTATTCCATTCGCCGCTGGAGTTCGCTTTCGTGTGCTGCAGGATGGAGCCGTTGAATTTTAGCGTGGGAGGGAATGATCCCGGTCTGCCAAGTGTCGCGCAATCGATGCTCCCAGCGTTTCCGGTACAGCCAGTATAGGATTCCGATGATGGCTGCCGGCAAGACGATAGCAATACCTAAGCCAGTGCAGAGCCACCAGTCCGGTCCTAAAGGTGCATGGGGGATGCCGAGGATCTGACGGGTTGTTTGGAGGAGCGCCAGCCAGTGCTGTACAAGGGCGAAGTAGGCGTTTCCGGTCAACAGGACAAAGGCGAGAGACAACGCCCAGAAAACGTATTTCGTGAACAGGACACTGCGCCCGCGAACGGCCCGCAATTCATCGTTTTCCAACCAAGGCATTGCGTTTCTCCGTGATTACCATTTGGTCGGTAGCCCGTGGACGGACGGTCTGCATTTCATGGGAAATCGACGCTCTGCCCGGCTGAATTGTTGAGCTGCCGATTCCGAAAAGGGGCGTACGAGTTTAAGGTACTGTACTCAGTTTGGCACACAAACGGATAGCTTGGGTTGGCGTTCCACTCCACCCGGAGGCACACTGGACACGAGTGAGTCGATATGGAGGTGCAGTGTCGACCTTGCGATAATGGGGGTGTGAATCATCAGAAAATCCAATTGCATGCGTACAATCTTTGGCAGGAGCGGGGTCAGCCGTGGGGATCGCCCGAGACGGATTGGTTTAAAGCCGAGCAGGAATTGACGGAACCGAAAGGTGCGTTAGCGCGCGCGGCACGCGAGGCCGGATCGGCTATCGGAAGCGTCGTCGCCTTCGTGAAGGATAAATCAGTTCTGCCACAATAACTTCCGCAAACGGTCACATAGAACGATCCCGGCAGGGTCACCCTTAGTGGACAGCTTCACCCACTCCTGCACCGGAATTCTGCGACTGCAAGGGCTACCGCTCGCCTTGGCGGCCGGTCAATCTTTGGAGACCTTCTTTAGGGCGACGGCGTTCATGCAATACCGCAATCCGCTAGGCGCAGGACCGTCCGGGAAGACATGGCCGAGATGAGCGTCGCAGGTGTTGCAGACGGTTTCGACCCGTTTCAGGAATGCAGGTCCGTCAAAGCGGTATGCGATCGCGTTAACCTTCACCGGCTGGGTAAACGACGGCCACCCGGTGCCGGATTCGAATTTCTCCGATGCATCGAAGAGAACGGTTTCGCAGCAGAGGCAGGAATAAATGCCCGGCTCAAAAAGCCCGCACATTTGCGAACTGAACGGGCGCTCGGTGCCCGCTTGACGGGTCACATGAAATTCTTCCGGGCTCAGTTGCCGGCGCCATTCTGCCTCCGTTTTAATGACTTTGCGATCTGGGGCAGGATTGCCAACTTTGGCGAACTCTAATACATCGGTCCATTTCAGTATCATGATGTCTCTATTTGATGATCGAACGCAGCGAGAAGTTGCTTCAGGGATAGATTTTAGAGCCGAAGTTTCGCGCATGACACCGCGAGCATTTGTGCGCACTATATGCTTCGAGGCGCAGCTCTCGTGCTACTCCTCGCGCAGAGCTCTGATCGGATCGATACGCGAGGCATAACGCACTGGTGGGAAGGATGCCACCAGGACAATTGCCGTCAGCAGAACGGGCGCGAGACAGAGCACTGGTGTAAAATTCCTCCATGAAGCCTGAATGGTTCCGCGCGGCCGCCGTTGGCGTCGCCGCCCTCTTGTTGATCGCCGCATATAAGCGCGCCGAGCCCTCTTCCGTTATGGCCGACGCCGCCAATGCGTTTCTGAATTCACTCTGGCCCGACCAGAAGGCAAAGGCGTCCTACGCCTTTGACGACGACGAACGCCTCAGCTGGCACTTTGTGCCGACTGGAGCGAACTATAAACCGGGCGACCGCGAACTGCGCAAGGGCATGCCCTTGGGCGCGATGCAGCCCTTTCAGCGTGAACTGGCGACCGCTCTGCTTGCCGCCGGCCTGAGCCAGCAGGGTGTGATCAAAGCTCAATCGATTATGAGCCTGGAACAGGTTTTGCTGATCCTCGAGGGCGCCAAGCCAGCCAATCGCCGCGACCCCGATAATTACTTCATCACAATCTTCGGTACCCCTTCCGCCAAAGGCACGTGGGGCTACCGCATCGAGGGCCATCACCTGGCGCAGAACTACACGATCGTTGATGGAAAGGTTTCCGACTCGCCGTCGTTCTTCGGTTCCAATCCGGCCGAAGTCCGCATCGGACCCGCGCAAGGGACTCCGCGTCCTGGCGCTTGAAGACGACTACGGCTACGACATGATTGAATCACTCGACAAAACTCAGCAAGACGTGGCTGTGGTGGACAAGACAGCGCTGAAGGACATCATCACCGGCGCCTCCCGCAAGGCTGCCCTCAATGGCGCCCCGAACGGCCTCTCCGCTGCCAAGATGACCAGCGCGCAGTACGACAAGCTGATGACCATCGTCGAGCTATATGCTTCGAACGTGCCGCAGGCGATGGCGGAAAAGCGCCTGGAACTGGCGCGGAAGCAGCCGAAGGACGCTACCTTCTTCGCTTGGACCGGCCCGGTTGGACGCGGTGGCCTGCACTATTACCGCATCCAGACGCCCGGCTTCCTGATTGAGATGGATTGCACGCAGGATGAAGGAAATCATATCCACTCGGTGTGGCGTGATTACGAGAACGATTTCGGTCTTGACCTGCTCAAGGCCCATTACCGCGCGAGCCACTGATGAACAAGGCGTGCCGTCCCTGAAATCCGGCTTTTCCGGGCCTTCGGCCAGCACGCGTCCTTGGATATCGGCTCCAGGAGCCCTCGGGCCGCCGCGGTCTCTGCCGATCACCGCATTCTTCAGTCGATTGCGAAAAGCAACGGTTGGACAGTCGCCGCCGACCTGGTGATAGGTTCGGGCATCCATCCAGCCGCTACGGCACAACTGTTCGCCGATGCGTTACGAGTACCGCCATGCTGATCGACCTCTCCCCCGAGGTAGCCGACGACGCCGAACTGCGCGCCGCCAGGCACCGCTTCCACACGTGGCTAAAGCTGGAATTGGACCGCGTGCTCGCGCCGATAAGCACGCCGCGCCGCCATGCCGTCAAACCGAACATCTCGTTGTTCGACACCGCTAACCCCGAAGTGGACGCCGGGTGTGTCCGTGGTGGCCGCGCCTGGTCAGCGCAACGCCGCCTTGAAGCCCGTGCCGCCGCCAAGCCGGTATCAGAGGCCGCCGTTTAAACATCCGCCTTGCCATGGGTAACGTTATCCATTAGGGAACTAGCAAACCAGCTTGCGACGTGGCAAGGTTGAGGCTGCTTATGCACCTGTTCAAGTACGCCTTCCTCGCCATGACTGTGTCTACTGGCTTCGCTCAGACAGACCCGTCGATCCCCCTTCAGATCAGGATGCCAGACGTTCAGATGCCGATGCGGAACCCCATAGAGATGAGGAGTAAGGTTGAGGAGATACGCGCCCTTCAGTTACAGAACGAGCAAATCCGGCTCCAGAATGAGGCAACGCGAGCGAGCCAAGCCGCGCCCGCGTTGCCGTCCTTCCCGCCGCCGGTTGCCCCTCTGTCGCCTTCGACCAGCACCGATCTCGGAGAGATGAAAACGCATGGGCTCCTGAACTGTCGTGCGTGGAAAGGATCTTCGGAAGGGTTGCGGACTGTTTACATAGCGGCGGGAATTGAGATGCTCTCCGAAGTCGTGAGCGATGCCGTGAAGGATGAGGATAAACGTCGGCAGCTCATGGACAATTACATGCCCTACGATCTCAGCCTGGATGAAATGGCAACGGGCACGAGCCAGCTTTGCAACCAACCGGAGACGCACTGATCCCCATCCTGAACGTACTGAAGGTTCTCTCTCTGAAAACCCGCGGCGGCACTCCACAGATAGTTGAGGAAGCATTATCAACGCACCGAACCGTGGCTTCAATGCTCCTCGAATCCGACAGGAAGAAGCGCTAGCCGTCGATACCGTTCTTCTTCCACGTCACCGTCACCGTGGCTCTTTCGATGAAAACACCATGGGTCTCGGCAGGTTGAGGGTGGTCCACCTTTTCCGAAACATCGAAATCTTCGTGAGCATAGCCCGCTTCCTTGACCTCGGCACGGAAGTCCTCAATTTCAGTCTCGTCAATGGCCACCACGACATTATCCCTCCCAAGCGCTACCTTCGTGGGAGATGGCGCGGACGTCGGAGCGGCTGTCGTAGCGTACGAGGTTGCGCCTAGAAGCCCGGACCGTCTGGAGTACCACCCGGCCCCTTTTAATCTTTTGTATAACTTCTTTGTTTTGTGTGGTGAGCGCGGTAGGAATCGAACCTACAACCTACTGATTAAGAGTCAGTTGCTCTGCCAGTTGAGCTACGCGCCCGCTCTGCGGAAATTCTTTGGAAGCCTGGCGCGATTCACGCCCGGCCAAGATCAGATTATACCATTCTGCCGCGGATTGTCACTGCGTCGCTTTCGGTTGTTCCGCGGGTAGCGATGCGGCCGCAATCTGCGCAATGTCCAGCAGTTTCGGCGGCGTCTGCGTTACCGAGCCCAGCGCGTCGCGGAACATGGTTTGGCAGAACGGGCAGGCCGTGCCGATTACCGGCGCGCCGGTGGCCACCAGTTCCTCCACGCGCTCCACGTTGACGCGCTTGCCCTTCTCCTCACCTAGAAACATCTGGCCGCCGCCGGCCCCGCAACAGAACGAGCGTTCGCGGGCGCGCGCCGGGTCGACCGACATCGCCATACCGCCGAATCACCGCGCGCGGCTCGTCATAAATGTTGCGGTACCGTCCCAGATAGCAGGGATCGTGAAACACCACCTTTTCGCGCTCAGCATTTTCGCCTGCGCCCCCGGCTTTCGGCAGGCGCGACGCCAGCCGCGCCAGCAGTTCGCTGTGATGCTCAATCGGAAACGTGCCGCCGGCCTCCTGCCAGTCCGTGCCGATGGTGCGCACGCAATGCGGGCAGATGGAAACCATCTTGGCCACGCTGGCCGCGCGCAACGCTTCGATATTGCTCTCTGCCAACTGTGAAAAGGCCAGAGTCGTTCCCCAGCCGCCGCGCCGGATCGCCCGTACATTTCTCCTTGCGCAGCACGCCGAATGTCACGCCGGCGTGCCGCAGCACGCGCACCAGCGCTACCACGATCTCGCGGCCCTGCGGATCGTATGCGCCCATGCACCCCAGCCACAGGCAATATTCCTGCGTGCCATCGTAGATGGGCAGTTGGTTTTTCTCGATGAACTTCTGCCGCTCGGCGGCCGCGAAGCCCATCGCGTTGCCGCTACGCTCCAGGTTCAGGAAGAGCTTGGTGCCGTATTCGTCCTCCCATTTGCCGGTGTTCACGGCGCCGCGCCGCAGCCCGACGATCATGGGCAGGTGCTGGATGCCCACCGGGCACTGAAACTCGCATGCCGCCGCACGTGGTGCATTGGAATGCCGCCTCTTCGGAAATATATTTGCCCAGCAGCGCGGCCTCGTTCCCCGGACCGAATTCGTTGAGGTAGCCGCGCAGTCCTAGAACGATTTCCTTCGGATTGAGTATTTTTCCGGTGTTGGAGGCAGGGCAATGCTCCGTACATCGGCCGCATTCGACGCACGAAAAGGCCTGTAGCGCGTCGATTCTGGTAACGTCCTTGCCTGAAACCAGTCCGAAATCCTCATCGCCCGCGAGCGGCGGAATCCGGCTGAAGCCCGCGCGCCGCAGAAATACGGTAACCGGGCTGATCGCCAGGTGCAGATGCTTGGTGTGCGGAATCAAGCGGTAGGAAAATCAGCAGCGCCAGGGTGTGCGTCCACCAGTTCGCCTGGCCCGCGATGGATTCCTCCGGCAGCCAGAGGCCCGCCAGATAAGTCACCATCAGCATGAAAATCAATAGTGCGATGAAGCCCGATTCCGGCGACACTTCTCCCAGCCATACCGGCCGTATGAAGAACCGGCGCACGAACAGACCCGCAATCGATATCGCCACCACCACCGCCCACACTGCGACAAAGCCGAAATAAAAGCCGCCGAAGCCGGAATCCGCGAAGAGAAAGCGCACGCCGAAAGCTGTCGCAATGTGATTCATGGTAATCGGCCCGAAAGCCAGAAAGCCCCAGAACACGAAGGCGTGCGCCAGCCCGGCCATGGGCCTTTGCTCGATCACTTTGCCCTGCAGCAGCACTTCCCAAAGGAATTGCCGGATGCGGGGCCCCACCGGGGCAACCTGGAAATCAGGCGTCGGGCGCGAACGGCGAATCAGGCCTAGAACCTTACCGAAGCGGCTCCAGAAGAGACCCAGAGAAATGGCCAGCAGCAGTAACAGCACCGCCCGTTCGGTCCACGACGCATCCATCATAGAATTTAGTTTTGACTGTAGCATGTTGGGCTTTTTTTAAAAGCCGCGCGAACTTCGCTAGAATAGAAATTTGGAGGTAATTTGCGCATTGCCGTATCCGGCGCCGCCGGTTTTGTTGGGTCGCACATGTGCGATCGTCTCCTCGCCGAAGGCCACACCGTGGTGGCTCTCGATAATTTCCTGACAGGAAGCCCACGGAACCTCGCCCATCTGGAAGGCCACAACCGCTTCCGATTCGTGGAACAGGACATCACGCTGCCGTTTGCTATGGACGGCCCGGTGGATGGCGTCATCAACATGGCCTCGCCGGCCAGTCCTAAGGACTACCTGGAGTACCCCATCGAGACACTTGATGTGGGATCCATCGGCACCCGCCGCATGCTGGAACTGGCTCTGCGAAAAGGACGCCCGATTCCTGGTCACCTCCACATCGGAGTGCTACGGCGACCCGCTGGTCCATCCTCAGGTGGAGACCTATTGGGGCAACGTGAACCCGGTGGGCCCGCGTTCCTGCTACGACGAAAGCAAGCGCTTCGCTGAGGCCCTCACCATGGCCTATCATCGCAAGCACGGCCTGCGTACTAATATCGCGCGCATTTTCAACACCTATGGACCGCGCATGAAGCTGGATGACGGCCGCGTGGTGCCTGCGTTTCTCGATCAGGCCTTGCGCGGCCTGCCGATGACCGTCTTCGGCGCGGGTTCGCAGACGCGCAGCTTCTGTTACGTCACCGACCTGGTGGACGGCCTGTATCGCCTCATGCTCTCCGAGCGAACGCTATCCGGTGAACCTTGGCAACCCCACCGAGATGACGATTCTCGAGTTCGCCGAGCATATCCGCCGCATGACCGGCACCTCATCCGCAATCGTATTCGAGCCGCTGCCCGAGGACGACCCCAAACGGCGCAAGCCGGACATCGCCAAGGCCCGCGCTGTACTCGGCTGGGAGCCGCGCGTTCTACTGGAAGACGGCCTGCGCCACACGGTGGAGTATTTCCGAGACATTCACACACCAGTGGCTTAGCGTAACGCGAGCATCAAGCTATCACACACCATATCTGATGTTCGTGCCTGATACACCATGTCTGATACATCAGGTCTGATAAGCTAAAATTTCTAGTCTTCAGTATGCCCGGGTGGCGAAATCGGCAGACGCAGAGGACTTAAAATCCTCTTCCTGGAAACGGGAGTGCGGGTTCAATTCCCGCCCCGGGCACCATTAAAGGCGATCCAGATCGAAGCCTGGATTCTTCACGATTTGCAGAAGACGCGGAGGTCGTGCAGATACCAGAGCCGGCGGATCCGCTCGCTATGGATCAGGGTCAACCCCAGCGGCTTGGCCCAACTTTCCACCTTTTCGACAGGAAGATAGTTTATCCATTGCCGCGCCAGCACCAGGTCGTGCAAGCGGTTCATCAATGCCGGGAGCAGAGGTTTGGGTGCCATATCTTTGTAGAGCAGGATGCCTTGTGGCGCCACATGAGTGGCGGCCTGTTCGAACAGGTAACGCTGCGCCGCCGGCGGAACGTGGTGCATCACGTCAATGATGCTGACGACGTCAAACAAACCGGCAGGCCAGGCGGCCTCCACGGACAGGCGGCGGAAGTCCATGGTGGCCTGAATCTGAATTCCTCTGGCATGCTCTGCCATCTGTTGGGCCGCCGCGATCGCAGGAACCGATGCGTCGAAACCAACCGCCGTCAAGCAGCGCCCCGTGCCGGCCAGCAATCCCAAAAACAACCCGCCTCCGCAACCCACATCGAGCACGCTTGCAGCCTGAGGCACGTGCGAGATCAGACGCTCGTACGGACAAATCCGGATCCGGTAGTGCATCATCTTTCGGAAGAGCAACGGTCCCTCAATATATAGCTGCCGGCTGAGACGTTCCAAATCGGCCGCCGAAGGGTCGTTGCCGGGCTGCAGGGAAAGAGGGCGAGTAGGCACAGGGGTCGAACCTCAGTTTACACCGGCCACCAGGTTCCATCGTGTAGCGGCAACTGTTGCTACAATCAGCCCGTGCTTGGCCGCCTCCGGGGATCCAGCAGGGGTCTGGTCGCAGGTTTTTTCGCGTTGGTGCTGTATCTTTTTCTGGCTGGTGGTTTGGCGCGCACGCGCCTGCCGTATACGGATGAGGGTGACTGCGCGAGCCCGGCGTTCATGTTAGCTACGCATGGCTATATGGGCACCGCGTCGCTCGAACCCTGCCGGTATCCCCTCGTTCGCGATAAGCCGTACACACTGCGCGGGGTCGACCGGCACACCTACTGGATCATGCCGCTCGACCCCGTCGTTTTAGCCGGGTGGTCCAAAATTGTGGGCTTCGGCCTCATTCAAGTGCGCCTGCTTTCTATTCTCGCCAGCCTGGTGTTTCTGGCGGCTTGGATGTTTACGATCACGCGCCTGACGGATTCGCCGGCCACCGGAATAGCCGCCGGGATCCTGACCGCATTCGATCCCGTAGTTCTGGCTCGCGCCTCATCTGGACGGATGGACATGCTGTGCGCCGCATTGGGGGAGACTGCCATGGCTGTCTATATCCTGCTGTTTCGCTCTCGCCCGGGGCTGGCGCTGGTACTCGCGAACACCCTGGTGGCAGCGGCTGCATTCACTCATCCGGTGGGAGGGGTGCTGTCCTTTCTCGGGTTTTGGACTCTCGCGTTGAGCCTCAACCACCGCCTGCCGCCTCTGAAGTGGTTAGCCGCCGCCGCCATTCCCTATGTGCTCGGGGCCGGCCTGTGGGTCTTGTACATCTCGCAGGACCCGGCAGCGTTCCAAGCGCAATTCTCAGCCAACGCATCCTCTCGCAGCCAAGCGATCCTGGCGCCCCTAGCCAGTATTTGGCCCGAAATAACGAGGTATCTTACCGTCTACGGCTGGGGCAGCCACGGCAGCCGCGTTGGAATGTTGAAGGGACTGCTGCTCGCGAGCTATCTAGGAGCGTTTCTGGCGTGTCTCTTGCTACCCTCGGTTCGCAAACAAAAGGGGGTACGACTGGTGCTGCTTTTGGCCGTGGTTTACGTTGTGGGCCTATGGCTGGTGGATGGACTCAAGCTCGAGTTCTACATGGTGTATGTCGCGCCCTGGCTCGCCACCGTAACCGCCGTGCTGCTGATGGCTTGCTGGCGGCGGGCCGCCTGGATGCGTTGGTACGCGCTGGCCCTGATTACAATGTCTGTGGGAGGAACCGTCCGGTTAATCTCCCAGAACCCCTACGCCAGGAGCTACCAACCAACCATCCGCTACCTCCAGCAGCACAATTCGTCGAAGATGCTGGTGATGGGCAACCTGGGTCTGGGTTTCGACCTGGGATTTGGCAGCGTCTTGATGGACGATGTGAGCTTGGGCTCATGTAGCGGAAAACAGCCTCAATTCATCGTGGCCGACGAAAGCTACCGCGAGGGCTGGGAATTCATGCGTACGGCGGACGCCGCGATGTTCCAGCGTGTGCAGACCTTAGTGACCCAGGAGTTTAAACCGGTGTTCCAGTCGACCGGCTATACCATCTACCAGCGCAAGCAGATCGTGGTCGCCAAATGATGACGCCCGCTCACAAGGCAAGCACTGTCGCGACTCCCACTAATAATCCCACTATGTAACTGGCATGGTCACGCAGCGCGAATAGCAGGGCGTCTTCGTGCATCTCTCCGCGGTGCGCAAGTAGCCAGATGCGGCTGACCCAGTAGATCAGTAGGGGGCAAATCGCAAGCAGCCACATCGGATGCCAGTATAGTGTGCTAGTCTCCGGGCTGTTGACGTATAGCGCCAATACGAGTACGGCCATGTAGCCGCTCGATGTCCCGAAACTGGCTAATTGGGCGCGATCTTCTGCGCGATACCCGCGGCGGGAATTGAGTTCGCCCTTGTTGCGTTCCACCAGCGATAATTCGGAAACACGCTTGGCCAATGCCAGACTCACAAACAGAAAAATGGAAAGACCCAAGAGCCAGGGCGAGATGGAAACCGACACCGCAGCCGCGCCAGCGCCCACCCGAATGGTGTACAAGCCTGCCAAAGCAATCACATCCACCAGCGGCAGCCGCTTCAAGACCAGCGAATACACCAAAGTCGCCGCCAAATATAGAACCAGCAGAAGCCTGAAGGACGGCGGGAGGTGCCAGGCTAGAGCAGCGCTCAAAATTAACAGAACCGGAATCAAGCACAGACCGGCGGCCAGCGGCATGGCGCCCGACGCGAACGGCCGCCGGCGTTTGTGGACGTGCAGCCGGTCCGCCTCTACGTCAAGAAGATCATTCACCACGTATCCGATCGAAGCGCAGAAGCAAAAAGCGCCAAAGGCCGCGGCCAGGTTGGCGAAAGATGCCAGATCGGGCTTTCGATGAGCTGCAAAGAACGGAACCAGCAGCAGCAGATTCTTTAGCCATTGGTACGTCCTCAAGGTGCTCAGAAGTGCTGAGAAAGGGTGCACCTTGCCGCCGAACTGCTGCCGAACAGTGATGTGTTGACGATCGAGCGACGCCCGAACGGAATTGGGCGTGTTGACCAAAATGGCCTCGCCGGCGCACTCCCAAACCGGGAGATCAACCGAAGAGTTACCCGCGTAAATAAAGCCCCCGGAGCCATACAACTGTTTCAGGGCCAATGCCTTTCGAGCGCCGGACAGATTCACTTTACCGTTGCTGGCCAGCACGCTGGAGAAGAAACCCAGGTGAGAGGCGATTGCTGATGCTATCTGTTGATCGGCCGCGGTAACTAACACCAGCTTCCGTCCCGAAGCGTGTTCTGCTTCCAGGTACTTGACAAACTCGCCATGAAAGGGAAGGATGCGGACGTTGAGCGAAGCGGCTTTCGCCAATCGCGCCTTGAGGTGCGCTTTTCCTCGCAGCAGCCAAAAAGGAGCGATCAGGAACAACCAGGGATTAGTTCTGGCCAACGAAAACCAGCATTCGAAAAGGGTGTCGGCTGCCACCAATGTCCCATCCAGATCCACGCACAATGGTTTCAAGATGCGGCTGGGAGCTTGGACAAAGTGAGCGGTCCTGGACGGCATGACTGGTTTACGAATCCTTAAAATTGCGAGCTCTTCTTACGGTAGGCATGCACTCGCTTATGCGTTGGCCGTTGCAGTCGTTCCGCCCTCTACAATCTGCGGGGGCGATGTAGCGGAGAGTGGAACGTCCGAGCGAAGCAGCGCACGTACGATGGGCCGCATCTCGTTTACCACAACCACAGAGGTCATTACGCCGAAATAAAACGGCACCGCCCACAGTATGGGCCACGCATTCAAGATCAGTTTGAGATAGTCCATCCGATGCCACTCCCCGAGATTTCCGGTATTTCCACCCCGCAGGCTCCGGCCTATCGGGTATTTCGTTGCAGTCCGAGATCACAAGGGCTGCAAGTGTTATTATCGGTAGAATTTGAGCAAAGGACGCGTACTAGCTAGTAGATAGCGTACTGGGTGTTGGCCTTCCGCTCGGCCAGCCCGGAAGCAGCTTCAAAGCGCTGGCGGCGTGATATGTCCCGCGCCCGTCATCGTGAGAGAGGGCGTTGGGACGATCGAAAGGCTGCCGCCAGCGGTGTAGGGGATTGGCGCAGGCTTTGCGCCGGGTGGCGCAGGGTCATACTTCCAGAGAAACTTCGAAAGCAGCCTCTTCACGGATATACTTGAGATCGCTTAGCAGCGTGAAGAAAGCCTCGTGAAATGACACCTCCTTACTTATTCTCGCTCAGAGCCGAATTTACTTCTTAAGACCGCGGATATAGGCGACCACGTTATCGGCATCGCCGCTGCTCACGGTCTTGACTGGCTTCATTTTGCCCTTGCCATCGGTAATAGCCTTCTTCATGTCGTCGTCGCTCAGGGCCTGAACCTCGGCCGATTTCATGTCCTTAAGATTCATCGCCTTGGCCATCCCGGCGCTCGGCGTGCCGTCCGGCCCATGGCAAGCCTTGCAAGACTTGGCGTATACGGCCTGCCCGGCCGCCGCGTCCGCCGCCATGCCTGCAACGGCTGATATTCCAATCAAAGCCAATGTCGGTAATCAATGTCCGCATATGTAAGACCTCCTAGCCTTTCTTAAGTTCGTCTTCCTACTGCCGTTGAAATGCTGCGATTCTGTCTGAAGTGCCCAGGGTCTTCAGAACCTCAGGTGATGCTTCTTCCACGGCGATAGTTTGGTGGCATGCGCCGCAGTCCTGCGTGATAGTTCTCTTGTCACTGGTGGTATGGCTGTCGTCGTGACAGCGGAAACAGCCGGGATAGTCCGCATGTCCAAGATTGTTCGGATACGTCTGCCACGCCACTTTCAAATCCGGAAATATATTGCGGCGGTAGATGGCGAGCAGGACCAATCCAGTTGTCTGGATGTCCGCGCCGCGTTTGGCGCTGATCTCTGGATATTTTTGTTGATAGAAGCTTTCGAGGCCGGCGGGAATTCTCTGCGTCGCCTCCGCGTCGGTCTTATACTCGGCCTTGATCAATTCCACAGCGGTCTTCTTAATAAACGGCAAGCCGAAGGGAATCTGTCCGGAAGCCATAGCTTGATCCACGGCCCGGTCGGGCACTTCGAAGGAGTGCGCAGCCCGGTTGTGGCAATCCACGCATTGCATGTCATATCTGGGCATGGCCGAGATCGAATCTGGTTTGGCGTCGCTAGCCAGATAGGTGCGAGCCGCGCCGGTCTGCGGGTTGCGGTATTCGACCCAGGGAATCGCCTGGCGTTTCTTGTCAGCTGCAGCGTAGCGAATATGCACACCTGGTCCCAGATGGGCTCCATGAATACCGGCAGTGCTGCCTCCGCCCACCAGCATCATCAGGACGGTTTCATCGCGCGTGTTGGATTCATCGTCCTTAAACTTAGTGATAACGCGCAAACGTTCTCCGATTACCTTTTCTCTCGAATGGCACTGCTCGCAAGTCTCCGACGATGAGACCAGCCGGTTACTTTCCATGGCGGATTCAATCGGCCGCGGATACGAATTCATGATCACGCCCATGAGCTGGCGAGTGCCTGCCATTTTGCTCTGTACCCAACCCGTAGCGCCCGGCGCCACGTGACAGCTCACGCATGCCAACGCCTGGTGCGGCGGTCTCTGGTGCGCCGTGAACTCCGGCTTCATGACGTGGCAGCTTTGACCGCAGAACTGCACGGTCTCCATGTGCTCCACGGCCCGGTAGCTGACTTGGCTGCCGATCAGGATATTCGCCACGGTCATGACCGCGAAGAACACGCCCGCCCGCCGCCATGCCTGCTTCGGATCAGAAAAAGTGTCCAGACTGGCCGCCCAGCGGCGCCGGGTGAGCATTATCCCGATAGGGATCAGGACGAGTCCGAGAAAGAAAAGGATCGGAATAGCGATGAATATCAACAGACCTATATAAGGATTGTCGACACTCCCGCGCATGTGCACCGGAAGAAGGAAAAGCCACGAACAGCCGGCGAGCGTGACCAGCGTCACGCCCAGCATGCTGATCCAATGGCTGGTAAGGAGGATAAATACACTCCTGTTGGGTTGATCGCTCATCTATTTGGACCCGCCTGCGGAATTCAGATAGCCAATCATATCGGTCATCTCACGTCCATCGAAACGCGGCCAGGGCGTGCCTTGGTTCTTCATCTGCTGGAGCATCGCGGGTCCGTGCCGCCACAGGGCCGAGACCATGGAGGGTCCTGAGAATTCGCGTCCGCTTCCCTCCAGCCGCGGGACACCCGCAGCGGAGTTGGAATGACATCCCGCGCAATGTTTCGCGGTGAAGACACGCTTCCCGTGGCCGGCGTCGCCGGAATCTTCGAAGAACTGTTTGGCCCATAAGTAGCTCAGCAGTTCCCCCATCTCGCCGGATTCGAAGCGCGCCGGTCGGGCGCCAGCCGCGGACATTTTGGGTGCATGGTTCCACATGGCCGCGGCAATCTCGGTGACCGTCCGGCCCTTGATCCGGGCCGCCAATGCAGAACCTGCGCGATGACATCCGGCACAGCCTTTGGATTGGAAGAGCGCCTGGCCGTCGGCTCCGGACGTGGTTTGAAAGACGCCCTGGGTCCTGCGTGTTCCGGGGAGATTGCGCACGTAAACCAACAGATCCACAAGATCCTGTGCGCTCAGCTGTG
>CAWFPJ010000036.1:0-76528 GCA_963817515.1 Bryobacterales bacterium
TCCCATTCGTAGTGGTTGTGGTGCATGAACCGCCTGGCCAAGCCAGGAATCCGATTGAACTGGTCCAGGTCCAGCCGCTGCCATGGGATTTGCGGATAGTGATCCAGGTTCGGCTTGCGCTCCTGGCCGAACGCATCGACCGGAGTGTAGACCTCTTTTCCAGTTGGCCGCGCGCGGCATCCGCCACAATCCGCGGCCACGTCTCATCGGCTTCGCCCAGCGCCACCGCGTCCGCATGGCGCGTTCCGCCGTCGCGCCCCAGCGCCTCGTCCGGCACCTCGGTAACATGCGGCCCACCCATGACCACTTGGGACCCCGGCCGCGCGCGCAACGCGTCGGCTACGCGGTACGCCTTGGCGATCATGCGGGTCATGGCGCCAATCCCCACTAATCCGATTCCGTGGTCACGAACGAACTTTACCAGATCGTCATCCGACATGGGATGTGTGTTGCCGTCCACCAGCAGGACCTCATGCCCGGGCGGCGTAAGTGACTGCAATAGGAACATCCAGAGGTGGGGCATGAAGTTCTTCGTGATCCCATTGTCTGGGTTATATAGCAATATTTTCATAGACTTGCCGGCGTTGAGCGGAGCACGGCCGCTCGCTTTCCTCTCTCCGGCAAGACGTCCCGGACGTTCAAGTGGATGGGCTGAAAACCCCAGTCGTCCGAACAGGATGGATGTCGGTTAAATGACCGACTAAATTGTAGCACCTAGTGATGGGAAAAGTTGTCAACTCGACCTCGTGGCGGTCCAACTGTGGAACGACAATTAACCACTGGTATGGGAGTAGCCCCGTACATGCAGCACTTTCAGCCGCTCCTGAACAGCCCCATAATCAAACTCATAGCGGACCGGTTGGTTAAGCTCGTATCGAGAGCAACCGGTTCTGCTGTCTCAGGATTCGGCTTTAGACGAAGGATCTTTTAGACGAAAGATAAGGATGTAGAAAATGTACCTGGAATCGGTTGGACTCAAAAACCTTCGAGAGCTTTACTTGCACCGCGAACAGATCAATTGCGCCATTGCGTCTCTCGAGGAGATCGAGCATTGTTCAGCCGGGCAAGAGGCCGTCGGGGAGCAAACGCGACCGTTGTGGAGCGGCTCTCAGACTGAGACGCTGGAATTCATGCGGACACAGCCCGCGGTGAATATTTCTGATCCGCACAACTCTGCCTCCCCCTCACTCTCTGAACCTCGACTAAAATGGAGCATATGTTCTTTCGCCGCGAGCGGCCCAAAAATCCAACGTTCCAGGAAAGGCTGGAAAATGTTCGAAAGGTCGGCCTTTCCGTAACTCCACAAGCGGGCGGGCTCATTCGGGTCAGCCGTGATAATTGCGCAGTGGATTTGAAAGAGGAAAACGGAACGGTCCATCTCCACGATTGCGCCGGAATTCTTGTGGGCAGCGAGATCGGCATGCTGGTGGATGGCGGATACCAGAAATTTTTTCGGACTGCCTCCGGGAAACAGAAGCCGGCCCTGGCCGAGGAACTGAAGGCGCTGCACGATTTCGAGGAAGACCTGAAGGAAGCTCTGGGCGAAGAGAGCCTCTATAACGAATCGTTGGGAACGGTCTCCACGTTCTATCTGTATGACCGCGTAAAGGACCGCGACCGCGGCGTTCCCAAGCGCGCCTGGGAGTCCTGATCGCCGCGGCCATGGAGAGCTTGCCCCTAAGACTGGCGGCGGTGCGCGACAGAATTGCCCGGGCGGCCGAACGCGCGCACCGCGATCCGGCGGAGATTACTCTTCTGGCGGTTACCAAGATCTTTCCGGCAGCAGCAATAGAGGAAGCTTACCAATTGGGGCTGCGGGAGTTCGGCGAAAACTACGTGCAGGAGTTCGAAGGTAAGGCGCCTCAGGTGGGCCGGCTCGAGGGCGCGCGGTTCCACCTGATTGGGCATTTGCAATCCAACAAGTCGAAGAAGGCGGCGGAACTTTTCCAGGTGATCCAGACGGTCGATTCGGCCAAACTCGCTCGTCGGCTAAACGAAGCGGGGCCGACGCTCGACGTGATGCTGGAGGTTAAGCTTTCGGAGGAGGACGCCAAGAGCGGCGCCGGCCCGGCCGAATTGCCAGAGATCATTGACGCCGTGCGCCAGTGCCAAAATCTTCGCCTGGCGGGCTTGATGACCATGCCGCCCTGGACCGAGGATGCGGAAGCCTCGCGGCCTTTTTTCCGGAGACTGCGCCAACTGGCGGAACAGCATGGGCTCCGCGGCCTCTCCATGGGAATGTCGCATGACCTGGAGACGGCCATCGAAGAAGGCGCCACCTGCGTGCGCGTGGGAACGGCCCTATTCGGAAAACGGAAGAAAGCAGGATGAGCCAACGCCCATGACCGTGGGCTTTTATTCGCCCTTGCCGCCTGTCCGAACGGGAGTTGCGGATTATGCCCACGCGCTGCTGGCGGAATTACGGCGGCACGGCAGCGTCCAGGTTGCACCCGCCCAATGCAGCATCGCCCTCTACCATGTGGGGAACAACGCGCTGCATGCCGAAATCTACCATCGGGCCTTGGCCTCGCCAGGAGTGGTGGTGCTGCACGATGCGGTCTTGCAGCACTTCCTGTTGGGGCAGTTAAGTGAAACCGGGTATGTGGAAGAATTCGTCTACAACTATGGGGAATGGAACCGCGGGTTGGCGCGGGAGTTATGGCGCGCGCGCGCAGCCTCCGCCGCGGACAGCCGGTACTTCTCGTATCCAATGCTGCGGCGGGTAGCAGAGCAGTCGCTCGCCGTTGTGGTTCACAATCCGGCTGCGGCGCGCGCGGTCAAGGAACACGCACCGGCGGCACGGGTGGTGGAAATTCCACATTTGTTTCAGGAGCGGGTGCTGCCTGGTGAGGCTGAATCAGTGCGCTACCGGCAGCGGCTGGGCCTGGACCCGGCGGCCTTTGTGTTCGGCATATTCGGGTACCTGCGGGAATCCAAGCGGCTGGCCACGGCGCTTGAGGCCTTCGCCAAACTGCATCGGCAAAATGCGCGGACCAGTTTGCTGATAGCGGGCCAGTTCGTCTCCACGGACCTGGAGCGGGCGGTGGAACCAATGCTGTCCCAAGCCGGCGTAGTGCGGCTGCCTCACTTGCCGGAGCGTGAGTTCTGGATGACGGCGCAGGCCGTGGATGCTTGCATCAACCTGCGATACCCTCCGGCGGGGGAGACGTCGGGAATCGGAATCCGCCTGATGGGAATCGGCAAGCCAGTGATATTGACGGATGGCCTCGAGTGCTCCCGGTTTCCGGAGGGCGCGTGCCTGCGAATCGCGATCGGAGCGGCGGAAGGCGACTCGCTGCTGCACCACATGGTTTTGCTAACATCTATATCTGGGGTGGCCAATGCGGTCGGGCAAGGGGGAGCCGGACACATTCGGGCGCATCACCGGCTAGACCGGATCGGTGAGCGATATTGGGACTTGTTGAACGAGCTTTGTTCGTAGTCTTGACCTGTTGCGCGGGCCAGGCTGGGGCTGCGCAGAAACTCACAATCAAACAACTGCAGGTGCCGATAGCCATGCGCGATGGCGTACAGCTTTCGGCCAATGTATTCCGACCATCCGGACACGCACCGGTGCCCGCCATCCTGGTGCGCACACCCTATAACAAGGGTCTCGACATCACTCCGCATTACCAGGCCTTCGTGGACCATGGCTACGCCGTAGTGGTGGAGGATGTTCGCGGACGCTACGAATCCGAGGGTGCATTCCTGCCGCTTCGTCAGGAACCGGCCGATGGCGACGATACCCTGAACTGGATCGCGCGGCAACCGTGGTCGGACGGCAAGATCGGGATGATGGGCGGGTCGTATGTCGGGATCGTGCAGTGGAAAGCGGCGCTGCTGAACAATCCCCACCTCAAGGCGATCTTCCCGGTGGTTTCGGGCTACGACGATTACCGCGACCGGTACTACTCCACTGGCGGTGCCATGAAGTTGGGGAACCGGCTGGAGTGGATGGCTGAGAACATGCGGGCGCCAGGATATCATCAGGACTTCGCAAAGTATGTGCTGCATCTGCCCGTGCGGTCGACCGATGTGGCGGCACTCGGGTGGTCTTCGCCGCTGTACCGCGACGTGATCAGCCATCCCGCCTTCGACGCCTTCTGGCGGGCCATCAGCACCAGGGAGCAGCTTCGCAAGATCCGGATTCCGGTTTTTTCCGTGGGCGGGTGGTACGACAACTTCGTGCAGAGCGACCTGGAGGCTTACGCCGCGCTGCACAAGAGCACGGGGCTGAGCCGGATTGTGGTGGGGCCGTGGCCGCACAACATGTCTTATCAGTTCGACGGCGCCGATTTCGGGCACGATTCTTCGGTGCCCATACGCTCGCTGCAAATCGAGTGGTTCGACCAGTGGCTGATGGGCAAGGACACGGCGTTGTTATCGCAGCCTCCGCTGAAGATCTTCGTGATGGGCGCCAATAAGTGGCGCGAAGAACGCGAATGGCCGCCGGAACAGGCACGCTACAAGATGTTCTACCTGGATAGCAATGGCCGCGCCAATTCTCTTGATGGCGACGGCACCCTGACGGACCAGCCGTCGAAACGGACCGCCACGGACCACTATGTTTTCGACCCGTACGATCCGGTGCCGACGCGCGGCGGTGCGGTTTGCTGCAATCCAAAAGTTTTTCCATGGGGGCCAATGGATCAGCGGCCGGTAGAGCAGCGCAAGGATGTGCTGGTATACACTACGCGGCCGCTGAAGCATGATTTGGAGGCGATCGGGCCCGTGCAAGTGGTATTGTACGTGGCCACCAGCGCCACCGACACGGACTTCACGGCCAAGCTGGTGGACGTGTTTGCGGACGGCGCCGCGCGCAACCTGACAGACGGCATTCTGCGCCTGCGCTACCGCAATTCCCTGGAGAAGCCCGAGCTGGGAAAGGCCGGCGAAATCTATCGGGTGACGGTGGACGCGGGCGTAACCAGCAATGTGTTCCTGAAGGGCCATCGCATTCGCGTGGAGATTTCGAGCAGCAATTTCCCACGCTTCGACCGCAACTCGAATACCGGCGGTGTGATCGCCGACGCCACCCGGCTGATCAAAGCCAACCAGACGGTGTACCACGATAAGGACCATCCTTCGTGCCTGGTGCTGATGGTTATGCAGGGCAAGGGATAGGCGGCGCCGAAATTACTTCTCCGCCTTTTCGGCGCTTTCCTTGGAGCCGGTGAACTTCGAACGGACCGCCCGGGCAAACTTGGCAAGTGGGCCGCGGCCGGCGTCCGGGCGGCTGGCTTCGCGAGCGGCTTCGATCTGCTCGTGCGTTCTCACGTCGGGCTCCGATGTCTTCGAGTGCAGCTTGGCTCTGGCTACCTGCCGTTTGTGTCGCTTGGCTAGTCTCTTGTCCATAGACCAAGACTACAACACCTCAGCCCATCGAGACATCCCGATCTCCGAAGCTGGGTCAGCATCCCGATTTCCAGACATGACGACCGTTCGGGAGTTTCGAGTGGAAGCGCTGCGGCGTTAGTATGTGCCCATGGAGGAGTTGAACACTAATCTTCGAATCCTTCCGCTGACGCCTGAACTCTGGACGGCTTTCGAGGATCTCTTCAGCCAACAGGGACCATGCAGCCGGTGTTGGTGTATGTATTCGCGGATAGGCCCAGGGTACCGACGACTGGCACCGGAAACCAAGAAGGCAAACCTTCACGACATTGTGTGCAACGGTCCTCCCCCGGGGCTCGTTGCTTTTTCGGGGAACAGGGCCGTTGGCTGGGTGCCAATTGACTTCGCGCGATGCCCTTCCCTGGATCAATCGCGTTGAGAAGCTCAGACAGGTGGACGACGTTCCAGTCTGGTCGATCTCTTGCTTCTATATCCGTAAAGGCCAGCGGAGACGTGGTATTACTGCCGCGTTTATCGACGCTGCCATCGGTGCGGCAAGGGAAGCCGGTGCACGTGTACTTGAAGCATACCCTCTCGACGCGGACTTGACACATTCAACATCATTCACGGGCTATTCGTCGACGTTCCTCAGAGCTGGTTTCAAGATCGTGGCCGGTCGCGTTTCCTCTCAGCCGGTCATGCGCCTTGACCTGAGATATGCACCCGGCGGTGTCCTGGCAAGATCTAAGTGAGAGGCACGCGCGGTTGGCGCCTGGAAGAATGCTGATAACGTGGAAATGCAAGGTGTATGGCGTCGGCGCAACCATCCAATCCCGGTTCCGCTAGTCTCTGGCGGCCTCTGAGATCATCGCTTTTCCGCAACTTGCTCATCGCGGACGTGGTCTCGGATATCGGCGCGTTCATGCAAAGCGTGGGCGCGGCATGGCTCATGGTATCGCTCAACGCGGGGCCTGTATTCGTGGCGCTCACGCAGACGGCATCGGCCCTGCCGTTCTTCATTCTGGCTCTGCCGGCCGGCGCCATCGGAGACATCGTCGATCGCCGCAAAGTGATACTGTTTTCAGAATTGTGGATGGCCGCCGTCGCAGTCGTGCTTGCCGTGATGACCATCGCGGGCACGATGTCTCCGACGCTACTCCTCATTCTGACCTTTGCTTTGTCGGCTGGAGATGCATTTGAAACACCCACCTGGCGCGCCGTGCTGCCAGAGCTGGTAGGAAAAGAGGACCTCCCGGCAGCGTCGGCGCTCAACGGCATCGAGTTCAATTTCGCCCGCGCCGTCGGACCCGCGTTGGCCGGTTTCGTAATTGCATTTGCGGGAATTGGCGCCGCATTCGTCTTGAACGCTGTGTCTTTCGTTGGGGTCATTCTCGTTGTGGCTCGCTGGAAGCGATCTGTCGTCAAACGAACCACACCGCCTGAGACAGTAACCGGTGCAACCGTGGCTGCCATCCGTTACGTCCGCTATTCCCCGACCGTGCGGATTGTGTTGCTGCGAGCAGGAACCGCGATGTTCTTCGCCAGCGCCCTGCTCGCCTTGCTCCCTTCGATCGCCCATCGTATCAGCGGCAGCCCCATCGGATACGGCGTCCTGCTTGGTTGCTTTGGGTTCGGCGCGGTGCTTGGTGCGCTGGTGATGCAGCGCGCTCGATCCCGGTGGTCGGCCGACGTGATCGTGTCTGCCGGCATCGGGATCTTTGGCCTGACCACCATCGCCGCCGGAGCGTTACGCGCCGTGCCGCCGCTGGGTGCCGTCATGCTGATCGGAGGCGCGGCTTGGATCTCCTTCATCTCGCTCTTCAATGTTCAGGTTTTAAACCAGACACCGGACTGGGTACGAGCGCGCGTGCTTGCCGTTTCGTTGTTGGTATTTCAAGGAGGTGTTGCCGCGGGAAGTGCCGCATGGGGCGCCCTGGCGGCACGTGTCGGCCTTGGCAGGACGCTCCTGTGGGCGGGAATCGGAACGATCATATCGACTGTGTTCGGATTATTCCTGCGATTGCCGGATGCAAGCAACGACTTGACGCCCTGGAATCATTGGCGCCTGCCTTCTATCGTCGACGCGGACGCCGAAGCGGGCCCGGTCCTGGTCACGGTTGAATATCACGTGGACCCCGGCCGGATATCAGACTTCATCGAGACCATGCGTCAATACGGTCGCGTGCGGCGCCGCGACGGCGCGTCGCGATGGGGCATTTGTCGAGACCTTGAGGCCGACGACCGTTATATCGAAACCTTTGTCGTGAGTTCCTGGTCGGAACACCTTCGTCAACATGACCGCTTTACCCGGGCGGACAGTCAAATTGAAGATCGCTTGCGCAGTTGCGTGCTCAGTGAACCCAACGTGCGACACCTCCTGTACCTATAAGAACTTCAAGCCGGCCTATCTTCTGTGAGAAACTACCGGGGGAGGTTGCGCCATGGTGATGCGCCGCATCGCCGCATTTCTGACAGTGGCGGCGGTTGCGATTGCCGTAGTGGCGATGGGAACTCCTCAACCCCGTACGCCCTTGTGGCCGGGTGCGCGCTACACGAAGGAGGACCGCGACCGTGCCGTCCAGCGCGGCTTCACTTTCCTTTACTATTTTGCGCATGATCCGGCGAACTTCCGCGAATACGGCACTGACCTGCTTTCCGCGTTCTACAACATCGCGGAGACCTCACAGAACCGGGAACTAAGCCGCGCTGCCTGGAGCACAGGCCACGAACGCGCGCTTGAGTGGCGGCGGCTGCATCCCGCGGTGCCGGCAAACGCGGACGCAGGAGACATTTCCGACCTTGTCTTTGGGCACGATGCAGCCGCCAGGCTAGACGCTCCTGACGCGCGACTGACCACGCAACTTCGCGATGCGGCGGCGCGCTTCTCCGTCTACGATTTCCTCTTGTTTGACGCGGTAAAGGAACCGCCGCCGGCGGATTTCCCGCAGGAGTGCGCAAAATGTGGCCGGCAAAACGCGCGGGGCGCCACGGTTTGTGCGCGCTGCGGTGCAAGACTTAAGATGCGCGATCGCTACGAAGTTTACCAGGACGCGCTGATTGAAACTTACACCGGCGACCGGGCTGGGATTACATTGGGCGCTCACTATGCGGACGTGCTGAAGTGGCTGCCGGCGATGAGGCCTTATCCGCCGCGCCAAAAGCGGCATAATGCGGAGTACTACGCCGGCGTCTATACTGCGACGCATGTAGTCTACACGAGCAACGACTACAGCCAGTTTCGTCTCTCCCGCGAATGCTTCCCCGATGAGTTCGCGCACCTGCAGGCCACTCTGCGGCATGCCATCACCGACAAGGACCCGGAGACCATGGGCGAGTACCTGGATTCACTGCGCTCGTTCGGATTGTCCCTCAACGACCAACTCATTCGCGAAGGATACGAGTATCTGCTGTCGGCGCAGAATCCGGATGGCACCTGGGGAGAAGTCAAGGGCGCGGACTTATACGGAAGATACCATCCGACATGGACGTCGATCGACGGCTTGCGGGATTACCGGTGGACGCAGGTGCTGCCGTGTCCAGCGGCCTTAACAGGTCACGCTGACGCTCTGACAAACCCGTAGGCTTTCGCCGCGCCCCATTTTCAACCACATCATCTCTCTGGTACCGGCGGCTGAACTTTTTCAGGGGAGCCTTAACCACAACTGCCGCGCAATAGATCGGGTAACATACCAGGACTGCAATTAGACCGGCTGCGGTGGCAATGACGACATCCGCCGCGGCATGGAGTCCACTGGACAACGAATTCACTCTGGATTCCATAGACCATTAAACGCTCCCAATCGGCAAAAAGTTGCGAGGGGCCAGGGGCAGACCAACGTTTTCGCAAAGTTCCATCTTCTTGGACGCTGCAGCCGTGAACCTGTGTACATTTCGCGCAAGGCGGATCGGATTCCGATGCACTCGAAACCGACCGCGAGTGCTGCTACGAACCGCCGCAGCTTCGGGGAGCGTCCGCGCGATCGCGTCCGGACTTACGCGGCTTCCTTGCTCGCCTGGGCGAGAATGCCACGCATATACTCGGCCGCGAGTTGGGCGTTTTTGTCGACGAAATCGAGACCGACGGTCTGGCCGTTGACCACCGGCAGCGGATGGCACAGCTCAAATCCGGTGTAGCCTTGATAGCCGATGTCGTACAGCCCCAGGGCTTCCGCCAAGGCCTTCTCATCGCCTTTCACAGTTATGCCATCCGGGCCGCGGTCGTATTCGCCGCCGAAATGCCACAGCGTTTGCAGTGAACCAACTTCGTTGACCGCCTTGCGAACGGCAGCTTCGTCCAGGCCGGCCTCAAGGCGGGCATCGAAGCAGATCTTAAGATGGGGAGAGGCCACATCATTCACCATGCGGAGCGTATCGCCATAGTCTTTGATAACGGGCGGGTGGTTCTGCAGCGCAAGCGTCACGCCGAAATCACCAGCGAGGGCGGCTGCTTCAGAAAGGGTTTGCCGGCACCAGTCCCAGGTCTGCTGGTCGCTAAAATCCTTGTGCTCGGCCTTCCAGACCTCCTGCGCGAAATCGTAACGGCCGCCACCGCCGGGCAGGAGTGTGACGCCGGGCCAGGCAGAAATACGCGCACGATTTTCGCGCCAAGGTCGAGGTCATGCGATGAGCTCGCGAAGGTAAACCAATTGGCTCTCGCGGTGCTCGGGGATGGGACTGCTGAAATCGTTGTTGCCGGCAACGGCGTAGATCTCGATGCCCTGGTCGGCGGCGAGTTTGCGGAGGTGCTGGCTACGGGCCTTGGGCATATCGAGCGGATTGCCGTGGGGCCGCTTGCCGTCAATCTCCACGCCCTGATAGCCGAACTTGCTGGCACGGCCGATAATCTGCTCCATGGTAAGGGCATCGCCGCGGTACCAGACGCCGCCGTACGTGATGCTGTACAGGCCAACTTTGATTTGGGCGCGCGGCATGACAGGCGCCGGCAGGACACCAGCACCCACGGTCGACTGCACGAACTTGCGGCGGGGAGCGTTACGAATCATGAAGGCTCCGATCGGTCCCATTATGTCACCGGCCATGTCCCAGGCGTTGCGAGTTGCGCCCGGTGAACCAGCCAGTCACTCCCCCAGCTTACTCACCCAGCTCACTCCAGACCTCCGTGATCGATTTGTCCTTCCAGTGCCGCGCGTGATTGTCCTGGCTCGAAAACGACCGCGACTTCATCCGGTCAATGTACAATATGCCGTGCAGGTGATCGATCTCGTGCTGCAGGATTCTGGCATACCAGCCTGCGGCCCTGATCACCACCGGCTCGCCTCGTTCGTTCAGACAGTCCACTCGCACGCGCCGCGCACGCGGGACAATCGCGGTAAAACCTGCCACGCTCAAACACCCCTCGAAGAATTCAACGGTTTCGTGGCCTTCAACCAAGAGCCTCGGATTGATCACAACGTGGAACGGTACAGGCCGGCGTTCCCGTTCCGCAACCTGCTTGGGAGGGAGCTTCTGGATCAGCTCGAGCTGGTCCTCGATTACGGCGAGCTGAATCGCCAATCCGACCTGTGGAGCCGCCAGCCCGACGCCTGGAGCGTCATGCATGGTCTCGCGCATCGATTCGATGAGGTCCTGGATTTGGCTGCTCAGAATCTCGTCGGTTGTAAGATGCCGGGCCTTTTGACGTAGGACGGCTTCTCCGGCTTGCCAGGTCTTGAGTTTCAGTCCGGTTTCCTCATAGCCATTATCGGCTAGCCCTTGGCAGGGCAGCATTGCGCCAGTAAACAACTGGCGCGCAGGATGGCATCCTGCCCCACAAAATTCAGCCTGGGCTATGCCGCCGGCTGGATGTTCTGATTCACGCGGAAGAAGTTCCCCGGATCGTACTTGGCTTTGATCGCCGCCAGCCGATCGTAATTCCCCCGGTACGTCGCCCGAATCCGGTCCTCGCCTTCCTCCATCATGAAATTCAGATAAGCCCCGCCGGCGCCGAACGGATGCAGGGCATCGTAATAGCCCTTGGCCCACTGGGTGATCTTGGCGCAGTTCGCCGGATCCGGATCCACTCCCACAATCACCTCGCTCCAGACAGCATCGCGATAGCTGAACGCGGTATCGGTTTCGCCCACACGATTCACTTTTCCATTCACCGGATACAGGTGCATGGTGGACTGCCAGGTGGGCATAAGGGCCGCATGTTCGAGATGCTTCTCAATTGCCGCATCGCTGAGTTCTCTAAAGAAATCGGCTTTCCAGTACCATTGCAGGCCCGTGGGGTACAGACCGTCGAACATTCCCTGCAGCATAGGAAACGGCATCGGCACAAAAAATTCGAAAGCCGGTGGACGGTAGCTGCGAATCGGTTCCAAAATCGCATTCGCCTGCTCCATCGAACCCTGGTAGCACCAGATGATCCCGCACATCTTGCGCATGTGCAGCTCCTCCGGGAAGGGCGGCCCCGGCGGCACCGTCATCATTGCGAAGAAGCCATTCATTTCTTCCGGCGCCTGCGTAATAAACTCCCGGTACCACTTCATCACGTCCGCCGCATCTTCCAAATTCCAGAGCATCGGGCCGGCGCAAACCGTATCCACCGGGTGCGCCTCAAACAGGAACGAGGTTACGATGCCGAAGTTCCCTCCCCCACCGCGGACCGCCCAGAACAAGTCCGAATTCTCCTCTGCGCTAGCGACCACGAAGGTGCCGTCAGCCAGCACCATATCGACTAAAATCAGGTTGTCGATCGTCAGCCCGTACTTTCGGGTCAGGTGTCCCATTCCTCCGCCCAACGTCAGGCCGGCAACCCCAGTGCTCGAGACGATGCCCGACGGCACGGCCAGGCCGAATGCGTGTGTCGCATGGTCAACATCGCTCCACTTGCAGCCCGCACCCACCAGCACCATGCGCGATGAAGGATCCACTCTCACGTAGTTGATCGGCGCCAGGTCGATCACCATGCCGTCGTCACAGACGCCCAGGCCGGCCGCATTGTGCCCGCCACCGCGGATCGAAACCTGCAAAGCATTGGCTTTCGCCATCCGCACGGCGGCCATCACGTCGGCGGCATCAGTGCACTTGGCAATCAGCCTGGGCCTGCGGTTGATCATCCCGTTATAGACTTTTCTGGCCTCCTCATACGCCCCGTCTTCGGGCTCGATCACTGCGCCGCGGAACTGCCCGCGAAATTCAGTAATAGCTTGCTGCAATGACATTGCCGCTCTCCTTATCGCCGGCGCGCAGTTCATTTTGCGCGCCGGATAATTCTAGTGTGCCGGGCGCGGCGTTCTAAGAGCGTTCTGTAGAGGCGGTTGCGGCCGTTCTGTTCGCAAGAATCGACAATCTTCGCTCGAACGCCAGCGAACCCGAGCGCCGCGCTGCCTCCAGGCCACGCCGGAAGCTGGCGCGCGCCGGTTCGAGCTTTCCCTCGGCGGCCAGCAGATCGCCGTGCACACGATGCAGCTCTGCCACCGCCCATTCCTCGCCGTTCTTGCCGGCGAATGCAAAGCCCGTTGAAAGACTTGCCAAGGCTTCGCCAACCAAACCAGCGCGCCCAAATGTTTCCGCCAGCAGCGTGAAATAGTAAGGCAGGCGAATTTCAGCCTTCAGGCGGCGCATCCCGTCCAGTCCCTCACGAAGCTGTGCCAGGCCGGCAGCCACGTCGCCCTCCGCCGCGGCCGCCCAACCCGCAAGGACATTCGCCATCGCCAGGTAATACGCGAAGCCATGGCGGCTGCACAGGTCCACGGCTTCGCGTCCGCGCTCAAGCGCCGTGCGGCTCTCGCCCTGGAAGACATGCAGCAGCGTAGCATAGTCAAGCGCGATCGCCTGGCTGAACGGGTGGCGCATCCGGGTGGCCGCCGCTATGGCTTCAGTGGCATGACTATCCGGACTCCCGTCTTCGCGGTGCCATGAGAGATGGGCCAGGTAAGAACGGCAAAAGACGCCGATGTCCGGCCCAGCGAATAGAGCCAGTACGGATTCGGCGGGTCCACCGTGTGTCTGGCTGGCTGCAGTCATATGGTGGAGCGACGCTTCCAGTTGGCCCAAATGAAACAGGCTGCTTCCCATAAGGAAGTTCCCCGCCAGCATCAACCCGGGAGTGGGCTCCCGTTCCGCCGCCTTCAGAAATTCGATGCTGAACTGCCGCGCTTTTTCCAGATCGCCGCGCACCGCGTGATAGGCCCACGCGCCGCTTAGAATCACGAAAATATTGCGATCGTCGAGCTGTCTTGAAAGATTGAGGGCCCGTTCGTACGTCTCGCCCACTTCCGCGGCGGAGTAGCCTTCCGTCGTCACCAGCGCCGGACCCAGCGTAACCAGCAAATCCAGCTCCTGTTTCAGCCTCCGGTCAGACTCCGAAAACCCACGGCACAGAGCCAGGGCGCGCCTCAGCAGGTCCGCCGCTTCCGTGTCCGCATATCGCTGCCGCGCATAAGCAGCCGCCCGCCAATAGTGTTCGATCGCCTCTTCCGCCATTCCAGCCTGTTCGAAATGCGAGGCAATCTGGCCGTTCCAGCTTTCGATGTCGGCCCCATGCACCTCGGCCAGCGCCCGCGCCACGCGGCGATGCCAATAGCGTTGGCGCACCAGACTCAATTCCGCGCAGGCCACTTCGCGCAGGCGGTCGTGCGTGAAATCATACTCCGAAGCCCCGCGGCTTTCGACGATACGCCGCCGCCAGAGTTCGTCGAGCGCGTCCGAAACGCTGCCTTCGTCCCAATCGGTAGCCTTCTCAAGCAATTCGAAGGAAAAGGGCCGCCCCACAACGCTCGCAAGGCCGGCCAGTTCGTAAGACGCTGCCTTAAGCTGTGCCAGTCGCGCCGCGATTACGGCATGCACTCGCGTGCTCTGCAGTCCGGCCCGTACACTCTCCACCACAAACAGCGGATTACCGCGAGTGGCCCGGAAGATCTCGCCCAGGTTCCCGCTTTCGAGCGGTTTCGCAGATTCGAGGCGCGCCAATTCGGCCGTCTCCTCGGCATCCAAAGGCTCAAGCGGAATTTCCAGAACCATCCCCGATTGCCTCAGCCCTGCCAGAAACCGGGTGAACGGATGTTCGCGTCCCGTCTCCTCCGCCCGCACCGTCCCAAGCAGTAGCATGCCGGCCGCGGCGGAAGAAGTCAACAGAGCATTGAGCCACTCAAACGAGTCGGTATCGCACCACTGCATATCGTCGAGATACAACAGAATCGGTTTCCGGCTTTTTCCGAAAGCGGCGCTCAGTGATTCATAAAAATGAAGGCGCTGCCAGCTTTCGGCCTGCGGATTGGGTTGTTCGGGCCTGAGCAGTTCGAGTTTCGGAAACTGCTCGCGGATTTCCGGTACCAGCCGAGCCAGTTCCGCCAGCTGTTGTGGCCTGAGGTTCGTCCAGCCCGCCCGAACCGCATCGGAACGCAGCCACTCCGCCACGGGCGCGTAGGCCACTTGCCCCTGTCCGGTGTAACAGCGGCTGCGCGCGGCCGCATGCCCTTGCCGAACGCACGATTGATATAACTCGTCCGCGAGCCTCGTCTTGCCGATCCCTGGTTCACCCGAGATCACGGCCACTCGTGGACCTTCCTCCACCGCCGATTGCCAGACCGATGCCAACCGATGCCATTCCGTCGTGCGACCAACCAGCGCTCGCACTTTCTGCAATTGCGAGACCGGCTTGGCAGAGGGAGGCATGGACGATCCGGATGTCGGCTTGCCCGAAGCTCCGGAATCCGCTTTCAGAATTCGTTCAAACAGCTCCAGCGTCGCCGGACCCGGTTCCACACCCATTTCACGCCGCAGCACGCGCATGCACTGGTGGTAGGCGCGCAGCGCGCTCGACCGATCGTGATTGGCCGCGTGCAGACGAATCAGCAATTGATGATGTGGCTCGCACAGCGAATCCAGTGCCACAAGGCGTTCGGCGCACGGGATTGCCGCTGCGTATTCCGTCTGCTCTTCGAAGAGTACGGCCAGACGTTGCAACACGTCTGAGACCCGTCTCCGGTAGTCATCGCGCAGCGGCGTGAGCCAGTCGTCATAGAGAGCAGGCAGAAGGTCGTCTTCATAGAGTTGCGCTGCGGTTGTGAGGGATTGTATTTCCCGCGCACGATCCTTGTCCGTTCGCGCGGAATCGGCTTCGGCAATCGCCGCCTGAAAATCGACGACGTCGATCACACACCGAGCATCCTGCCGCCATCGAACCGAGAAATGATCGGTCTCGAGCAGGCTACATTCAGCCGGCAGTGCTCGTTTCAGATGATGCAGAAGTTGCCGCAGATTCGTCCGCGCCTGCGGTTCACTAGAGGCCGGCCATAATATGAAAGCCAGTCGCTCCCGCGGCTGCGGTGCATCGCCATGAAGAATTAGATATGCGATCAGTGACTGGAGACGGTTCGTGTTGACAGCCGTGACCGGGCGTCCCGCGAAACTGATCCGCAGGTTGCCGAACAAGTTGATTCGCATGGTTGCTGACTACGTAGTTTACGACGTTCAGGATATGGGCCCCGGATAGCAATCAGCGTTCGATCTTGAATCCGACTTTGATGGTGACTTGAAACTCTTGAACTTGCCCGTCAACGATGCGGCCCCGTTCATTGACGACCTCGAACCAGTCCATGTGACGGACGGTTTTCGAAGCTTCGGAGACTGCGGCCTTAACGGCCTCGGCAAAGCTCACGGGAGAAGTGCCTACAAGTTCGACGATTTTGTATGTTCCGGCCATGGCGAATGGTCTCCTTTCAACTTTCAGATGATTACTGTTTCACCACGAGAACGTCACTCGAAGAGGCTTCGGCGACCAGTCGGTCGGCATCGGCGCGCAGCAGGAAGCGCTCGGCGACAGCCTTTTCCGCCGCGGCCTTCACGGCATCCACAAATGCCTTGTGACTGCCGTAGCGCTCCTCGAGCGAGGGACGCGGATCGCCCAAGGCCACGCGTTCCGCTTTGGTTTTGGCAAACGGCAGATAGCCCCCGTTCAAGGCACAGATCTTGCCCTTATCGAACCCGGCGCTCCTGATGTTCCAGCCGAGATAACTGCCCAATGGAACCTGCAGCAGCACTGAGGGCACGCCGGCGACGTCGTTGCCGTCGGCATCCACCTTGGGCACCAGCGTCGGCAGAACCTGCCTGATGGCGGGCGGTTGTTTGGTGATCAGGCCGGATTCGTCGCGGTAATTGAAGTCCGGCCCGAAGTCGAAATCGAAAACCGGGTTCACCAGGCCCTCGGGCGAAGGTCCGCCGGGAATGTTGGGGAATCCAATGGCGGCCTTGGTGGCGGGCGCAAGCTGCCGTTGGTCCAGGCGCGGGTATTGGCTCGGCGGCGGCTCCGTTCCTTTGGTGACCCAGTCGATCAAATCCATGGTCAGGGCACGCATAGTGTCGCTTTCCGGATTGGGGTTGGCCGGCAGCGTGCAACCATTCGGTGGGTTCGGGGCCGCTGTGGCGAAACCGCCCCCACCGCCTCCATGTGTCGTTCCCGGGAAGAAGTAACGGCGCACGTTGGGCGGTAGCGGAATGTCTGATTTGGCATCCGTGCCGACCAGGTCGGGCGACTCGCGCAGGAACCAAAACTCCAGCGCGCCGAAAGTCTCGAAAATTTTGGGGCAGGTATCGGTGGCGCGGCAACGGTCCAGCAATCCGCCCGCGGGACGGCGCCGCACCTGGTCCGCGTAATCGCTCCACCAGAGCACGCCCTCGCTGCCCGGCTGATACATGGCCGCGTAGCCGCCGCCCACTGCAAAGCGAAAGTTGAGCGCCAGCTGGCGCGCGGCAATATGCGGATTGGCGCCATCCCACACGATGCGCCCGGCTTCGTCCTGGTTGAAACCCAGGTGAATGTAGCTGCGGATAAAGTTGCCGGACTGCGAGTCTCCGCGGCTGATCACCCACTTGACCTGCTTACCGAGCGGGTTGGGCGCTCCGGTGTCATCCTGCGCGGCATAACGCAGGAACGAATTCAGGTCCCGCGTCGCGGCGAAACCGATGCCCAGCACCAGGGGGTCTTTGGCGGTAAACACCAGCACGTATTCGGAATTGGAATCGAACCCGCCCTTCACGCACAGCTTCGATGGATCGGGAGTGCCGGGAAACGGCTTCGTGGTGCAGTCGGCGAATGCCCAATCACTGCTCGAGATGGCTGCAGCCGGCCCATTCGGGGAGGAACGCCGCGTGAGGCTGGCCTTGGCGGTGTCGAGCGTGAGTGGGCGCTGGTAGGTGAGGCCGACATATGGCGTCACTCCAAGATCGACGGTGGCAGTTGCCGTCGGAATGTCGATTAGGCGCTCCAGCACCGGTCCGGTCAACGGCGAGCCATCGGACTTACGCGCCACCGGAACCACAATGGTCTGGGAACCCGGCCGCTGTGGAAGATCACCTTGCCACCCGCTCAGAAGATTGATGCGGCCGTCGTCGGAAGCCACAGGAGCACCCCGGCCGCGGTTGGACACGGTGTAGTAGAGGACGCCGTTGGACTTCGACATGTCGATCGGCTTCGACAGCGCAAACGTCGCGGAATATTCCACCATGCCGTGAGCGTTGCGCGGCGCAAACTGAATGTCCATGATGATGGAATTGTGTGGGTCCGCGGGATCGATTTCGCCGAAAAAGTGGCCGCTCAGCAGCTCGTACTGACCGGCATTGCCGAACGCCTGCCCGCTAAAGGCCGGCGATTCGCGGTGCTCGACGACGATGCGGGTGATGCGGGCCTGAGCACAAGCCGCGCAGATCAGGATGGCTGCAGCCACAAGACCGGTCCGGTTCATACGGGCCATTATACGCAAGGATAAACCGCGAATGCGCTTATATTGCGCCAGACCCTTGGTACGTTGCCGTTACCAGCGGCGACTGCGCCGCTCATGTTGTGCCAGAACGCCCACTTGTTCCGGGGCTTATCCTTCATTGATGCTCGACTCCGCGTGACCGACCTGATATTCTTCAACCGCGCGGCCCCCGACTTTGAAAAAAGGGACTCGAGGGAAGGAAAAAGAGCGCCCATTTGAACGATATACCAGTTCGACGAGATGGGAGTTTATTGGTACTACTACGCGCACTTGGACAGCTACGTGGAAGGGTTGCATGAGGGAATGCGGGTCGAGCGTGGGGACATTATCGGTTTTGTCGGACCGACTGGAAATGCGGATCCGCGCACGCGGCACTTGCATTTTGCGATCTTCGAGTTGGGGCGGAAAGGCTGTGGTGGAAGGGGAAGGCCGTCGACCCATACCTTGGGTTAGTAGCGGCAGTGAAGCGAGCAAAATAGCAGAGATTTTGTCTGGCTGCAAATCGGCTTAACTACGGGCTCCAGTCTCCCACCGGAAGTTACCGAAAACAATTGCTCGACAGAATAAGTGCAATATGCAAGACATCTCTCCGCGCGCAGAATCTGCTGGTGGCGAAAACATTACCGGGCCACGCTCGTCCATTGTTGCGCTGGCACAACGAAGAGTGGTCAAGCGTGGTCGGCACCATCGCGTATGATGAAGATGCGATATTGGGCATCACGCCCCGACTGCCGAAGCCGGGCAATAATCTCCTGGACCGCGGCTAGCTTTGAACCAAGCGATGGATTAGCGCCCCCTGCGGTCGTCGGGCAGGGGCCGGGGGTCTAACTCGGCTGACCGCAGACGTCCGCTATCGAAGTTCACTGCACAAGAGAAGCCGAATCTCTCTTCGCGAGGGCCGCGGTGGACATCCAGAGTTCCAGTCACCCAATCGTTCCGGCCGGGATTGTCGTCAATCGCAGAGCGGTTAAAGTGAATATCGTTGGTGCGGAATCGCCGTGTCGCCTGAGTGAGCACTGCTTGCTGGCAGACGCGTACGGCTTCGTCTATAGCAAATCCATGGCCGTACCGCCGGTAGTAATCGCTGTCGCGGTAATTGGGCCGGTACTGCTCCTCGGAACCATAGCGGTTTCGATCATTGTTGTCATATGCCGGCTGATCGCCGGGGCCGCGTTGCCCCCGATCCTGATAGTTCGGCGGATTGCCGCCAGTGAACGGTCCGGCGTTGGGGTTACCGCCCGTGTTGGGCCCGCGCGCGTCCCAGTTGATGTCAAACGTGTACCCTTCAGTGCCCCCGTCTTTGTCCTCGATTTGCACCACGGCGACTCCGCCGTTGCGCGGATCGCGGACCAACTCCTGTCGTCCCCGGCCATCCACGCCTGCAAAGCGGAAGTTGGCCGGGTTAACCGGCATAGCGCCAGTGCACTCGAACCGGCGCCACTGCGCCGGCTGTCCCGAGAGTGTGCGCAGAGTGGCGGTCGTGCCACGTATCTCGACTTGTGCAACATCGTCCACAACGACTTCCAAGGTGCACTTGCCGCGATCCGGGCCGCCGCCTCCGATAATCGTTGCTTGCCGTTGATTATTCTGAGCGAACACGGCCGATGCAAACGTCGCGGTCACGGCCAGAGTTCGTAATGTTTTGCTTTTCATAAAAGATCCCCGACACTTAACAGGCACCTTTATGGCCACTCGGGGCTAGGCGAACACATTGCTCATTCTTGTTTGCCCGACAGGGGTTAATCAGCACACTGGAGTGGCGCTTCCCTTGAAGATCGCAGAAGTCAGTCTATATTACGGGCAATGGGTGGCTATAGAACGTGGAAAGGAGATTCCTCTTTAGCGGAGCACTTCCTCAAGGCTTCCTGAGACTTCGCGCTGGGCGGCACCATCCAATTTCACGATGGAGTCGATGCGGATTTCCCAAACTTGGTCGGTTTCCCGGTTCCGAGGATGTGCTGCTGACTAACTGGCGGGTTTGCGGGCCGATCTCGCGCTGCTCCCACTGGCTATCCGCTTCATGCACACGCGGAACGCGGCGGAAGGCAACTCCGAGACTTGTAGTTCGATTCCCAAACTGGCCAAGATAGGCACGTCGTTCTCCCACTGCCAGTGCTTCCAATCATGTTCTATTGAGACGACGTCTGGTACCTTACGCACTTCATGTTCTGCGTCATCCACCAGTACGTCCGGCCCTTCGCCCCCGTTCCATTTCTCGTAAGCCCGCTCGATGATGCGGACGGCTTTTCGCAGTTTAAGTTTGCTGTCGGCAAGAAAGATGCGGTAGTCGTCCCCACCCTCAGCAGTCGGATCCGCCGCCCAGGGTTGATTTAGACGATCCAACGCTGGCATTAACTGTTCCACGTCGCCCAAGTCCTCATCATTCCAGAACGCAGTTTCGGCCCGAGCCTCGATTTCTCAAACGAGTCTGTCACGCTCCGAGGCCGTCAACGAAGCATCTGCGTTGATCGCTTCCAGGAGCGCCTCTTCGATTTGAAGTAATCGCTCAACGCGATCAAGGCTGTCGCCCATGGCCTCGAAATCGTCGGAGTGCCCCACGCCCAGATATAGTTTACAGCCAGGGCGGGCTAAACGGCCACAAGGCTCCATGGCGGGGCTACCTGGTGCGTCCGGCGTCTACACCACGTCTGTCGCAATGATCAACTACGGCCCTGTCGGTTGGGTCTCCGACCGCACGGGCTACCGCTACGGTCCAGCAGATCCCGACACCGGAGTGCACTGCAAGACGTCCTGTGAAAGGTTCCACACAGACGCGGGAAGCTGCCCACAATAAGCTGAACGCAGCCGCCACCCAAGACCAGGTACGGCGTTGGGGGGGTCGCGCTGTTTTCAGTGCCAAGTCGCCGGCGGTCAAGGCTGTTCATCCGACATAGCCGCCGCTATTGAACGTGACTCGACAGGCGTCGGTCAGGTCTGGTCTCGCCGTTCTAGGCGGACGGACGAATTGGCCCGTCATGCACTACAAGGTTCAAATGGAAATACGTTCCGCTCCTTTCGACCCCCATCCAATAGTGATCATCCGACATTAGCTTGGGCCGAGTCGTGGATCAATCTGGCTCTCCGATCCGCAACGGCATCGTTTTACGTTTTGGTGTGAGCGAAAGGACGGTTACAAGGCCGTCCTCACATGGTCAAACCGGGATTTCCGACGTTCGGTCGAGGCGGCAGTTCCACGGAAAGAGCCTTCGCGAGACTGGAGTATTCTGTTGTCGCCCTCAGAACAGTTCATGTAACATTGTGGGGCAGATGCGGCGGAGATGACATAATGCGTTTCAGTACGATTTTATTGACTGCGTTTGGGCTTTGGGGGCAGGTTCAGCCTCCGCCGGCTCCACTTCCGTGATGCGCTCGCCCGAAACAAGCACTACTTGTTTCCTGAGCATCTGTCCGGTCGTGCTATCGAACTGGCGGGGAGCGGGGGCGACACCCTGCGTTGGATCGGATGGCGGGGTCTATCAGTGTCCGCCGGCTCCCCGCGCTTTCGCGGTTCGTGTCGTCGTCTTCGGCCCGCGCGCGTTGAACATGTGCGTATGCGCGTCGATCAGCCCTGGAAGCACCGTTGCACTACTCAGGTCGATCATCGGGACTCCCGCCGGAATCCGGACCCGGCCCTCCGCGATGCTGATCGCGGTCCAGAACGCGCAGGCGGACCTTCGCGCAGGCTTCACCTCGGCGCGCGATATGAGTTCGCATGGGAACGGGTACGGCGATATCGAGATTCGCAATGCCATTAACGAGGGCCGCATCGACGGCCCACGGTATCAGGTTTCGACACGAGGCATCGTCTGGGGGACCAGCGCCGCGGATCTGGCCGTTAGGGACAACCCGTTAGCCGCAGCGGTGGTGCGCTCGGCGGAAGAGGCGCGAGGAGCTGTACAGGAGCAGATTGCGCACGGCGCGGACTGGATCAAGTTGTATCCGGCTAGCAGCTACTCGTTCAGCGCAGCGGGTCAGGACCAATATGAAGTCACTTACCCGCTGGCCGTACTTGAGGCGTTGATCGACGAGGCGCACCGACTCGGCAAGAAAGCAGGTTGCCATGTATATGGCGGCGAGGGGCAAAAGAACGCAATCATCGCGGGCTGCGATACTATCGAGCATGGATTCGGCCTGAATCAAGAGCAGATCAACATGATGGCCGCGAAAGGGCTGTATTATGATCCGACGCTGGTCCGGTACACGGAGCCGTATATGGATGACGTGGACACGAAGAATACCGGCGGCAAGTTCCGTATCATTCCGATCTTCGAGAAGGCCGCCAGATTGGCTGCGGCAACGAGTGGGATTCAGGTGATGATGGGCAGCGGAGTGGATGGATCTACTTTTCCGCATGGGACGCAGGGTCTCGAGTTTGAGGCGCTCGTGAAGCACGCGGGTCTCACGCCTGCGAGGGCGATTCAATCGGGAACCACGACTAACGCGAGGGTGCTGGGATGGCAGGACCAGGTCGGTTCGATCGAGAAGGGCAAGTACGCCGATCTGATCGCGGTTTCGGGCGATCCGGTGGCGGACATAGTCGAATTGCAGAGAGTGAAGTTCGTGATGAAGGGCGGAAAGATTATCAGGAACGATCTGGGGCTGAGCTTAACGAAGTGAGGCGCGCTTCTCAGAAGTTCAGACCCAAAGCTACCGTTCCTCCATGCGCAGCTCGATGACTCCGCCCCCGGCTATCGAAACCGACCGCTTGCATTTGCGCCATCGGCCCCGGCGATGAGGTGTTCCTCGCTGAACTTTACGCAGATCCCACGGTCATGGAGTACGTCCACGACGGGGCCAATTCGCCTGAAGACGCAATGCTCCATGCGCGTATTGACATCCAGCTCTCCGAGACCCGATTCTATACCGGAATGTGGTCGGTACAACCTTGCGACAACGTGGCGCCCCTCGGTTGGGTGTGTTTCTCCAAGCTTAGCGGCCGGGATCCCTGTAGCGGCGATGACCTTCAACTCGGCTATCAGTTTGCGCCTAAGCACTGGGGGCGAGGCTACGCAATCGAAGCGGCCAGCGGCCTACTTGGATATGGTTTCGGGACGCTCGGACTGGACCGGGTTGCCGCGCTGGTTCGCAAGGCCAATGCCCGCTCCGTGCGCGTGTTGGAGAAACTGGGGTTCGGGCGGGTCGGGATGCGCACGTACCATTGCTGCGATGAACACAATCACGCCGCCTACTGCGATTGCCGGGCGGACGGCGTCTCCCAAAGACCGGCATGCCCCGGAACACCCAAACCATGCGCAGGCCCAAGCGCTGCTTGCGAGATTTCTGCCTCGATGACAAAGACTCGGTACCTTTGAAGTATGACGCCCCGTTTCCTGATTGCGACTACGCATCATCTGCTCGGATTCGATGGACAGGATCAGTTTGGTCTGGTCCACTCCGGAAGCGGTCTCTATTATGGGCTCGCGCAGGACGACCGGCGCATCTATGTATCGTGCCGTAACCAGTCCACCGGGCCGTATGACGCGACGATGCGTACCGGAGAGACCGGCAGCATTCTCGTGTTCGACGCCGCATCGCTGTCGCTGACCGAGGAATTTCGCCCGGAAGACTTCGCTTTACGCGATGTGCATGGCATCGCCTGCTTTGACGGTAAGTTATGGGTAACCAGTTCCTTCGACAATCTGATCGCCGTATTCGATATCGCCGCGCGCCGCTGGACGAAATGGTTTCCCGCGATCGACCCTGCCGCGCGGAACCGGGACGTGCACCATTTCAACACCATCGTTCTCGATGGAGAGCGTATCGGTCTGCTGGCCCATAACAATGGACCGAGCCACTTGCTCTTTTACGACCGGGCATCGTTGGAGCTCTGCTCGGTTCTGCAATTGGGGGTTCAGGCGCATGACATCTTCCAGGCCGGCGGGGGGGTTGCTACCTGCAGCTCGGCCGAAGGCCTATTGCTCTCTAGCGCCGGATGGGTGCTGCGCACCGGCGCATTCCCCAGGGGAGTTGCCTATGGTCACGATGATATTTTGGTCGGGCTCTCACAAGTAGCCCCGCGCTCCGACCGTCATAAGACCTCCGCTATCGTGCGGTGCTTTACGCCGCAATGGCATCACGCAGCCGATTACATTTTGCCCGGCGTTGGGATGGTCTTAGCGATTCTACCGCTACGGGATGCGAGTGCTTCCGCGACTCTGGAACCATTTTTGGTGAAGTGCTCTCGTGGCGCGTATAATTCTCTGGAGCCAGGCAACGTCTATGCCGGCGGCAGCGCGGCGTTTGCGCCGGAATGGCATAGCGGCGAGCCAACTCATCGCTGGACTGGGGCCCGCGAGGCGCGCATGACCGTTGTAGTGAATCCAGGGGAAACTACGCTGACTATCTCTTGCTCCAGCAGCTTCCCTGGTTCATACTACGCGGAGGTCTTCCTGAACGGCCTTTTGAGTGCAGTGCTGCGTTGGTCGCAGCCTGGATGGTTGAGCCAGGCGCTAGCTCTCCCGTCCGGTATCCAGGGGAAGTGCGAATTGCTGTTTAGAGTTCCGCATCTCTGGCAGCCGTCGGCCACACTGGGAACGAACGACTCCAGAATGCTCGGTGTCAGTATACAGGAAGTAAAACTATCGTAAACGGCTTCGATGCGCTTTGGCTCTCGCCACGGGCGTCGTAGCGAGATCTAAGCCGGCCAGGATTAACACGAGTCCGAAAGCGTCGCGTCCTTCCGGGAAAGGAGAACCCGACGCGGGAACAGTTGGCACGCATGGACCGGAAGCGAAAGAAGAAGGGAAGCAATCATGGTCTCCATTATCAGAGCGTTGACAGGAAGCGCAGAAGGGTTATCGGCCCAGCGAAGCTCGTTGCTCCCCAAACCCACCTACAAGTTTTGGCAGTCCCGGCAGAGGCTGTTGCCCACGAACCCATTTATCAGTTCCGCGCGAAGGGACTTCATGCGCACGCCATTCCAGACCGCGCTCAGGGATTCCTGGTTTAAGTTTCCTAGCACATAGCGCTTGTCGAAATCGTTGCAGCAAGGGACCACGTCGCCATCCCACAGTATCGTCATAGCGGTCCACGGCCACCTGCACGTGACCTGAGGCTGCCTCGGTGCGCCGGCGGGCGAGATGCTGGTTAGCCGGTTCACGGACTCTGAATTCCCATCCCAGGTGGTGAACGGTTTAGAGCGGAACTCGTCCACACCATCGAGCGCCGCCCAGTATGCCTCGCACTCCTCGATGCTCTCCCGGTTAAGCGCAAAATCGATCATCGAAACGACGATTTTCGAACGGCCTCCCTGCTCCCGCTTTTCGGCTAAAAAGGCCAGCAGGTTGGCTTTAGAGCGATCATATGCTTTTCGGATGCCGCGAATCTGCTCAAAGGTTTTGTCGTCGTGCCCGTCGAGCGAGACGTACAGTAACGATGGGCCGGCAGCCAACAGGCGCGAGCGAACATCCTCGGTAAGGACCAGGGGGTTGATTGAGAGACAGGTGCGAACACCCTGGTTTTCAGCGTATTGAATGAACCGGTCGAACTGTGGGTGAACCAGGCTTTCCCCGAATCCGTGCAGGCGTACGGGTACAGTTTCGGACCACGTAGGATTCCACAGTACCAAGTCGTCGATGATCCTCCGGAACAGATCGAAATCCATGTGGCCTTGCGACCGGGTCATGTCGTTCGTTCGTGGGCACATGACACAGCGAAGGGGACAGCGGTTAGTGATCTCAATATTGAACACCGCAAAGGGATAGGAAACTCCGACCGTCCTGTCCGCGGCGATGGCCGGTATCCGGGAGTGCACCGAGGCAATTTGCTCCCCGTCGAGAAGTGCAAATCTCGGAGAACCTCGCTCGCCCGCGATGCTATTGCCCGCATTCTCCAGAACCATCGAATGGAGTGGCCTGAAAACCTCGCGTAGCCGTTGCGAGATCGGGTCGCGATCTTCCTGCTCGAGCCATTCGCCCATTTTGGCATAGGAATTCATAAGCTGGTCTTTGTCGAACTGCGGTGTGCAAGTATAGTGCAGTATCCTGGCGTTGGTCCACTCCTCAGGAAGCGCCTCGAGGTATGCCGAAAAACCCGGCGTGAAATTGTAACGCAACGGAAGGGTGCGCCAGGGTAATCTTAGCCGCAACAGAGCTAATGTCAATGCGATCTGGGCTCGATACGGGGTCTCGACCATACGATCCACAAAATCCAGTTCGTTGCGCATGATGCCGCCAAGTGCCTGGAACATGGCCGAGGGTGCTAGTACAACTCCTAGGTTGAAGTATGGCGGGCACTGTCGTGGAAAACTCTCTTTGCCAAGGATGCCGTACCCGGTGTACTGACAATCCATCGGAGGCTCGCCGAGTCCGGCCGTCTCAAACAGAAGTCGCCACCATTCGGCATCGCCGCGAACATTGAGCAGCCCCGTGTTCTGCCACGGCGAAGCGTGTGCGATCATTCCATACAATGCGGGGGCCGCGTTCGCCCGGTCCAGCAATTCTTCGAAACCGCCAGCAACGACGAGATCGGCGTCGAGCATCAATACGTATCGTGCGCGGAATGGATAGTGGTAGCGCTGGGCCCCGGTGGCAAAGTAACCATATTTTTGGAAGAGCGCTCGTGGCACCCATTCGAACCTGATGGGATAGGCCGATGCCCAAGGTTCTGCGCGGACCAGATCATACGGCTCGCAATCTTCGCCTGCCGTCACCACAATAGAACTTTCAGACAGCACCCCACCGTTTCGCCGCAGCGAGGCAGCAAGATAATGCACCTGCCGCAGGAATGTAGGAGTGGGGCTGATCGGAATGTGAATCTCAATTTCAGCCGGCACATATGGATAATATCATGCTTGTTTTGCACGGTATCACCGGGGCTTGATCGAGCATGCTAACCGTGATCCGTCGGTAAGGATGTCGAGTAGGGACGTTCTAAAGAATGAATTGGCAGCCGGGGTGTTGCCTACTCGACGGCGCGACCGAAGCGGCTACGATTTCTGATTTTTAATACGGCTGGCCCAGATTGTCCACCACACGCGTCGCCTGGTGTGTCGCGTCCCAGGTGAAGGCTGGCAGCAGTGGCTGGACCTGATGCCGTTGCGCGCGAGCTGATTGAGAAGTATGCCCAGATGCCATGAGAAACTACCCATCTCGGCCCTCACAGATGCGCCAATATAGTTCACCAGCGGCAGGGCGCTCAATGGTTCTTGAGATCTATGCGAATGTGATTTTACGTTCGCGGACTCCTACACATAGCCAGCCGCGAACGGACGGCGGGTGCATTCTGGACGGCAATGCGCAGGATATCGCCGATTCTGGCGATGTGCCCCGGCTCGATCTGCGTACCAGTGGGAACGACTAGTACGCATGCAGCGAGTCGCTCGGTTTCCGGCAAGAAGCGGCCCGCATCCGGGCAACTGGAGCGATAGGGTTCCATGCAATGACAGCCGGGGTAAAAATAGCGCCGGGCCAGTATGTTTTCGGCATGCAGAACTTGCAACAGGGCGTCGCGGCTCAAACCCGTTCGGGTCTCGTCAATCTGCAACACGACGTACTGATGGTTCTGCCGCTCGGCTTCATCTTCGACGAACAGGGAAAGGCCGGGGATATCCTGAAGCGCTTCCTGATAGAGCCGGCGGTTGCGGGCATTAATTGCGACGAATTCGTCCATGCTCTCGAGGGAAGTGAGTCCCATGGCAGCGGCTACCTCGGTCATTTTGGCGTTGGTGCCCAAGCAAACTACGCGATCATAGCCCTGAAAACCGAAATTCTTCATGAGGCGCAGCTTCGCGTTGAGCGCGTCATCAGCGGTAACTATGGCGCCGCCTTCGAAGGAATTAACGAACTTAGTGGAATGGAAGCTAAAAGTCTCGGCCCTTCCGAAGGTGCCGATCATACGCCCGCGGTGGGAGCAGCCGAAAGCATGCGCGGCATCGAAGAGCAGTTCCAGTCCGTGCGACGTGGCGATTTCCTGCAGTGCCTCGACCGCGCAGGCGCGACCCCAGCAATGCACGCCCAGGATAGCCGAGGTGCGCGGTGTGATGCGCTCCTCCACTCGACACGGATCCAGGCACGCCGAATGGGGATCAATGTCGCAGAAGACAGGAGTCAGCCCACGTCGGCGTAGGGCGTGAACTGTGGCAATGAAAGTGAACGAGGGCACGATCACCTCCCCGCGCAAATTCATGGCTTCGAGTAGCAGTTCGAGCGCTAGTGTACCGTTGGCGAAGGCGATACAATGCTTTCCGTCGACCTTCTCCGCGATGCGGTGTTCGAATTCCTCCACGAATGGGCCATTATTGGAAAGCCAGTTCCGGTCGAGCATCTCATTAACCCGGGCTAGGAAGCGGTCGCGATTTCCCTGGTTGGGCCGACCTACGTGCAGTGAGCTGGCAAAAGCGGGGGTACCGTCGAAGACCGCCAGGTCCTCCAGGTTTGGCGTGGTTTTTCTCATGTGCGTTCGGCCGAATCGGCGATCGCGTAGCCGAAGCCGCTCCGCCCGAAGCCGTTTCCGTTGTAAACCATGTACATGTTTCCCCGCCACCGGTACACATAAGGATAGGCGAGCATTTCCGAGTCCCACCCCTGGCCGGCTACGTCGATGCCGACCAGTTCATCCTTCCTAATCCAGGTTACGCCGTCGCAGGACTCCGCATATCCGATGCGATAGCTATTCGCTCTGTTGGTGCGGTAATCGCTCACGCCGCGGGCAGAGAACCACATGCGATAGAGATCCTGGCCGAGTACGACGCTGGGTCGCCCGATACCGCCTTCCTCGGGAGAGCGCAGATCGATTGCCACTCGTCCCGGCCGTTGCCAGATGACTCCGTCGCGTGACTCCGTATAGCGGATATTATAGAGAGGCTCTGGCTTGCCCTCGATAACCCTCCATTCAAGCCCGGCGGCGTACCACATCTTCCAGACCCCTTTTTCCAGGAGCACACAAGGTGAGGTACACAGGTGTGGTTCGGAGGCTAAACGGTCCACAACCGGACCCGCGCATGCTCGCGTGAAAGTTTGACCCGCGTCGGCGCTGATCGCAAGCCCGATAGCGTATCTATACGGGACTGTTGTGCCTACGTTAACACCAATATAATAGAGAAATTTCAAACCTTCGCAGTTCACGATCCATGCAGGGATCACGCCACTGTCGTCAAAACAACCCAGTTCCCCGAGTCTGAGCACGGGTCGGTCGTGAACGTGGAGCACGTCCCGTGGTTCGTCGGCTGAGACTTCGATAAATGTGAGCACTGACCGATTCTGACTGTCCCTGGTGCCGAAATAAATGCGCAGCCGTTGCTCGCCGATCAGGTCCACCACCGGCAATTGCGCGTGGCTGGCCATCCACTCATAGCGGCCATCCGGAGCGAAGATGAGGCCTTGCCTAATCCAACGCATGCGCGCTTCCTTCAAGGCTCCTTCTGAGCGTCAGTCCGGGGCGGCAGCAATGTGGCTGGACTGCCCACGTAGACTCCGCCCGGCTGGGTGTCGTGGAGAATCAGGCTGCCGGCGCCGATGATACATTCCCGGGCGATGGTAATGCCGTCGCGAATGGTGGCATTAACGCCCAGAAAACAGAACGGCTCGATGGTGACGCTGCCAGAGATGACCACATGAGAGGCCAGGAAACAATGGTCTCCTATCCGAGTATGATGGCCGATGTGGTTGCCGCTCCAGAGGATGACGTCGTCGCCGATCCGGACAAACGGCTGAATTACATTACTTTCAAAAATGAAGCAGTTCTCCCCCACTATAAGCCCGGGCCAGGTCAGGGCGCGGGAGCAGACATAACTGATCAGCTCGTATCCCTTCTCTTTGGCATGCCGGTACTTGGATTCCCGAAGTTTGTTGCGGTTCCGGTAGCTGACTGGCACGAACATCCGAAAATCGTCCGGGGGGTAGAGTTCTTCAACGCATTCAAACGGAACCGCAGGTATGCCCATGTGCTGGTCGACCTTGAGAAACTTACTATCTACTGTGAACGCCACAATGTCATGCGGGGAGTCGTGCGTAAGATAGAAGTGCGCCACCTCCGCCAACTGGCCGACACCGAAAAGCACAACTTTTGCCATGATCTTGATCTGCTTTCTTCACCGGTACACATAGGCAGTGTATTCATAGAGCCGGTAATCATGCCGTATGACGAAATGCCTGCTGAGCGTTTCGCTTAGAAAGGCAGCCAGAACATCAAAGGACAGGTGAAAGAGATCGGATCTTTCCCACTCCACCTGCATAGACATTACATTAAACGCAAGACCGACATGGGTCTTGGCGAACATTCGGGTGACCAAGGTCTGAAAGTAGGCGATCATTTCTGCTTGAGAAAGTGAGAGTTTTTCTGTGAAGACGCCGTTCATCACGATATAGTCGAAATCGGGCAGGTCAGCATCGGAGGCCAGAACATCGACGCAGTAACAGGGTACGTTGGGGAATTTGCGGCGGCAGAGAGCCGTGAATTTGGGGGACAGATCGAGGCCACTGTAGGCGATGCGATGGTCCAGGCTGCGTTTCCGGATGTGCTCGTAGAGGTGCGCGGCGCCGCAACCGAAATCGAGCAGCGTGACGCGTTCGGGCGCCTCGGGACGAATGATGTCCAGCATGACGTCATATCGGCGTTCGGCGTCCCAGGCGTTCGGCCAATCCACCCCATTATAGGTATCGCCGTGGCGCTCCAGGCAGGACTCATAATGCGCCACGATCTCCAGGTATCTATTCGAGCTATCCAAATTCCTCCTCTCGATAAGCTGGGAAGTAGTGGTGAGGTGCGACGGCTTTCTTCCGGAGCAGACGTGCATAGGCGGCACGGTCCAAGATGCGGCCGCACAGATAAGCAGGCCGGGTTCCGGTAGACCAGCCGCGTTTGAAGCGGGTCAGGCCGTCATCGACGTCGCGGAGCCCGGCGGCGGCGCCAAGGCTGAGCCAGCGGGTGCTTGTGTCGGCGAAAAACTCTAGCGCTATCCAGAATAGAGCGAAGGAAGCACGCACGCGATAGCCCGCCTTGCTGTAAGCGCCCAGATGGTAGTATGCAATCCCATTTTGCACCATCCAGAGGATCATGCCCACAGCTTCGCCATCCAGCTCTGCGCGGAACATTTGCAGTCCGGGAACGCGCAGCTGCCGTCGCAGAGCCGACTCGGAAAACGCCGGAATGCCTCGGATAGTGTGGCGCTGGATAAGTTGTGAATACAGCTCGATCCATTCACGGTCATAGCGGTCAGGTTCCTCACAATGTATCACGGTCACGGCGCGAAGGGCCTTTTTTGCGTTGCGACGATGGTGCGCGGAGACAAATTCATCCGGCTTGGAGTTGAGGTCCACTACGAAGTGGCGTTTGAAAGGCAGCACCAAGTCCGGAAAACACTGCCGCAGCAATGCCGAATCATAGTCTCCGAAAGGATCGGTGACCAGAGAGAGGCATACTAGATCGTTGAGATCCGCAAGATCGGAAGGAAGACCGGACCAGTTCTGGCAACAGAAAATGGGATAACATCCCATGCCATCGTTTACAGAACAGCCGGGAATGGCGCGGGAGAGAATCCATGCTCTAGAAGATGGCAGCGCACGAGCCGGGCCGAATTCGGACAGAGAGTCCGCGTAGGCCAGATGCAGGTATCCGGTCGGATCCATCGGTTTCTCCCATGGCCGTAACTAGGCCATAAGTCTCTCATTTATTATAGAGGCCCCGGCAGTGGTGATGAGCCCGGACGGTCCGGAAAATCCCGCGACCGTAACCCGGTTTCAACATGTGGCTCTAACCGCCACTGATGAGAATACAGCGGGGACAACCTGAATGATGCAGAGTTTACAAGTTTGGCTTGGCTTGCTCCATCTAGCCGTGTCTAAATCGGAAAGGGAGGACTGATGAATGAAACCCGCACAAACTGCTCTTGCCATGATCGCGCTTTGCTGCCCCGCGGTTGCGCAGCTGAACCCCGATCTTTCCATTACCTGGGTCGGACAGTCGTGCTTTGTGATTCGCACCGATGGCGGACCGATTGTTGTGACGGACCCTCCGGTTGCCTCGGTCGGATACACGCTGCCGAACATCACTGCCGATGCCGTTACTATTACGCACAATCACACGGATCACAACAACTCCGCCGGTGTGGGTGGTAAGTTCACGCTGATCGATGGGCGTCCCGCGACCACGCGGCAGGAATTAGCGGCCGCGGGTTTGAGCTTTACCCTGATTCCCGGTTTTCACGACAATCAAAACGGCGCGGTGCGAGGCCCCAATACAATGATGAGGTGGAACCAGGCCGGCCTCAAGATCGCTCACCTGGGCGACCTGGGGCAGGATCAACTGACGGCTGCCCAACTGGCCGACCTGCAAAACCTCGACATTCTCTTCATCCCGGCCGGGGGCTTCTTCACTATCTCGCCGGAACGAGCTGCCGGTTACGTGAACGAACTGAGGCCCAGAATTGCCATCCTGATGCACTATCGCACGGCCTTGGGTGGGCCGGCGCAACTCGCCGCACTGCCGGCTGCCGGCGCGCCCTTTTCTCCGGTGGTCTATAAACCGGCTGCGGTTACGGTCAATCAAAGTACGCTGCCGACCTCGACCGAGGTTTGGGTGATGCAGCCATCGTCCGACACTGTTGCAGTCAACTCCGCCAGTTTTTCCGCCGGAGCGCCCGTGGCTCCCGGCTCGATCGCGTCCATTTTCGGGAAGATCACGGGCTCACAAACCACGGCCATCAACTCATATCCGCTGCCGCGCAAGCTGGGCGAAACGGAAGTATTGGTGGACGGAACTACCGTGCCGCTTTTCTACGCCTCCCCCTCACAGATCAATCTGCAGGTGCCGATGGCGCAAGCGGCCGGCCAGGCGCTGGCCGAGGTACGGGTAGGAGGACAGGTGATTGCGCGCGCTCCCCTGACCGTGGTCCCCAATGCGCCAGGTCTGTTCGCCGTCGCTAACCAGGATGGGCGCCTGAACACATCGACGGCGCCTGCGCATCGCGGCGAGGTGCTACACATTTACGGAACCGGTGTGGGCGCGGTTACGCCCGTGGTGGATGACGGCGCACCGGCTCTAGCGCAGCCGCTTTCAATCGGCCTCGTGCCACCAAATGTATTTCTGGGGACCAGTCAACTGGCGGTCGGTTTCAGCGGCCTTGCCCCGGGAACGGCTGGCGGCTGGCAGATCGACGTCCTTCTCCCCCGTGATTCACCTGTTGGCAACAATCTCTCTCTGGTCGTCGTGAACGGCCTTACCAGCAACCCGATCCCGGTCGCGGTGATTGAGTGAAGCTGAAGGCGCGGCGCGCGCGCATGGCATAGACGCCGGTAGAAACCTGAACTGCTTTGCCTTGACGCCGGGAAGTTTGTGCTTGCGTCACAGCAGAATGTCGTTTAGATTACAAGTACGAGGTGATGCTTCAGTTTTAATCCATGCCGTGCTATAACACACCACTGGGAGTCCGATTCAACGACTCCGTATTCACCGAACCTATGCCGCTGGCGCAGTGGAGCCCGCCCGCTTGCGCCGGGATCGTGGTTATCCTGGCGCGAAATCCGCAATGGGCGCCGAAGCCGCTGCAGCCGCTCTACTTCGGCCAATTCGGCAATGATGCGGCACGCGGGGCGAGTCTGCCGGCGAACGCCCGCCGCGACGATCTGCTGGTCTCCACGCTGCCCATGCCGTATTCCACTGCCGCGCAGCGCCGCGCCATCTGCAATGAACTGATTGCCGGATATAATCCCGCGTGCCAAGCCAACGGAACCATGGCTTCGGCGCACGAAATAGCGCGCAAAATCGATGAACTGGACGCCCGCCAGCAGGAACAGAGTCAGCAGATTCTGTCCCTGCTGGCTCAGCTCGGAACGCTGTTCGGGCCACAACCGGTGGCTCCGCGGAGGCCGATTGGCTTCGTTCCGCAACTGGCATCCAGCGGGGCTGGGGCTACTGAAAGCGGAAGCTAGCCGTTACTCGCGCGTAATATTCCAACTCGCCGGCGGCGGATGGAGTATCCGGACCGAAGGCCCATGGCATCTGGGCCCGCAGCGCCGAGTAGACGCCGTTTGAAGCCACGATGTCTTCGGAAATGGCCACCGGATCTCCAAGCTCTTTACCGGCTGTGGCGGCCAATGTTTCCGCTTTCCCCCGTGCGTCCCTGCCCGCTGCATCCAGCGCCGACTTGCGCGCGCCTGCCTCATCCGCCGCATGATAGGACAGCCCGCTTGCCAGAGTTGCGCCCACCTTGACGAGGGCATCGGCAATTTCTCCGGCCCGGGCAGCCTCCCTCACTCTGACTCGCAGCACGCTCCTCGCCTGGTAGGCTCCAACCTGGTAGCTTCCAAACTGGACGTCAGGCTGCAATACGGCAGGCGCGGCAAAAGCGTTTAAGCCGCCTTGTCCGATTGGCGGGACGCCATACGGGGGCAGCGCCTGCATCAGGGGCGCGTAAACGCTGACTACGTTCAGCGAGACCGTTTGCAGATCGGGAGGTTGTACACCCAGCGTGGCAACCGCCTGTGCGATCTGCGTGGTTTTGGTTTGATGGTTGCGTATGGCTTGCGATCCGCTGGCGCCACCAGCTGTAATCTCAATCAGAAATTCCGCGCTCTCCGGCGCAACCCGGCGCACTGCTTCGCCAACCACTGCGACTCCCTCCAGCGGCTGCGTCTGGTTTCGACTTCCGTATGCTGGCATCATTTTTCCGTCCTCTCTTAGGCTTACTTTTGAAGCCGCGGGTAAACCGGCGTTACCCGGCGGTGCCGGCCCCGTGGTGGAGCGCGCCGGTGCAGTTCCACCGGCGCGGCTCCGTTGTTTCGCTCCTGACATCCTAGAAACAGCCTGCCAAAGGAGACATGCCGTAGCTGGTTGCCGGGCGCAACCCAACTTGTGCCAGTAACTGCGCCACCTGCGGATGGATCTGGCCAAAGGTCTGGCCAATGCCGCCCGCGCCAATCAGGCTCTGTGGAGCTAGCGGATAGCCGAACTGCGGCTGTTGTTGTGGCCAGCCCTGAAATTGCGGTTGCTGTTGCTGATAACCGGCCTGGGGTTGCTGTTGCGGCCAGCCCTGGTAGGCCAACATCGGATTCTGCCACGGAACCTGCGCCAGCGGATGCTGCAGGTTCGGCGCGAGCGCCGGGTTCTGCAGGCCGGTGGCGGCCAGCGGGTTCAATGCCAAAAGCTGTTGTAGTAGCCCTAATTGGCCGGCGATGCCCACACCCTGGTAGGGGTGCGGATATATGCCGTATCCGCCGAAGCCCGGATTCGCCTGTGGCTGACCTGTAATCGCGGGGTTGAAGGGGGGTTGGAATGCCGTGTAAGGCAAACCGAATGGCGTAGCTCCTCCGGAGTACGCGCCTTGCGTCTGGTAGTTCTGGAACGGATCGTGTGTCATCATTATTTGGACTCCTCTCCGTATTTGTTCTTTGGATTTGACGCCGCTCAGTCGGCGTCTTAAGGCCAATCTTGCCACACGGTCCCAACAGCCGTATGCGTCTGTTGCCGCAGTTTCCGCAACTGCCGCAAATCCTTCTAAGTCATTCAACTTCGTCCCGCGACAGCAGAGACGAGGGTAAGCTTCTTCACTTTGGATGCTTCCTGGCTTTGCAGCCAGTTGGCCAACTCGGTCTGGCGAAATCTCCATTGGCGGCCCACCTTAATCGCCGGAATTTCCTGGTATTCCGCCCACAGGCAAAGGGTTCTGGTGGAGATGCCAAGCCACTTCGAGACTGCCGCAGTAGTCAGCAGAGGTTCGCGAATATTTGTCAGCTTTTCCATAGGCCTCTCTTCCTTTTCGACCCGTGAGCGCACTGCTGTCAAGGCAAGAATCCATATCGTAACGATTACAATTTGCTAACCGTGACGGAGAGCCCAAGCTGGAAACTTGTACGGCATTCCCGATTGTCAGTCCGAGGCTCGTCAGTCAGAGGCTATGGGGCCTTCCCCTCTGGACAAGTCCTGGATAAGCTTTTCGCGGCGTGCGCCGGCGGCGTGGACGGCGGAATCCATCGCGATCCAGTAGACCACGCCGCCGATCACCGCGGCGAACGCCAGCATCAGGCTGAAAACGATTTCGCTGTTGAACGCATAGCGCGCCAGGTATGCCAGCAACACGGGGATCAGCGAAAGCGGATAGAGCAGGAAGATCAACGCCTGAAAGCGGCTGGAGGCGCCGCCCTGCGAGACCTGAACCGGGTTGAGACCGCGCGGATATTGCACCGAGCTGATGTTTCCCAGGGCCATCATGTAGAGCGAGCAGACCCCTACCACCACCAGCGTTTCCAGCACCTGGGCGTATCCCAAACTCACGCGCAGCGCCGACGTGATGCCCACCAGGACTGCGACCTCAAGATAGATGAAAACCAGAGACGCGATATTCTTTCCTGCCAGGGTGGTGGACATCGGCGGCGGGGCGGCGAAATAGATTTGGGCGGCGGAGCGGTCAAACCCGAAGCAGTTCCAGAATGAAACCTGGCCCAGTAAGGTTAGGGCATAAACGCAGATCACGGTCAGGAAGTGACGGGAAAGTGCGGAGTGGCGCTCGGCGCGGCTGCCCAGGATCATAGGCAGCCAGACCATGAGGCCGAACGAAAAACCCATCACGAAGATCATACGGTAGCGGGGCGTGCGGGAGAGCGAGCGGAGTTCTTTTTCAACGATGGCGGCCAGCGGGTCGCGCAAGATCAGCCCGGGTAAACGATAAAAGATTTCGGACAGAGAGTGCCACCGCGTGACGCCGCTGCGTAAGGGCGTGGCCTGCGCGGCAACCGCATCAAAACGCAGTCCGCGCTCAAATTGGGCACGCCCGAACCAAGCGGCCAGCAAGGTCCAAACGCAGATGGAGAGAAGGGCGATAGAGGTGGAATCTCCCAGGGCGACATGGGCCGCGGCGGTCCAGGGCCAGCCGGCGGTTCCCACAGCGCCATCAACACCGCGCAGCCTGTCGGCGTGAAGGTGGCCGGTCATGAGAAGGAAACGCGGCACCGTCCAAAGCATGAGCAGAAAAAAGACCAGAAGTTCGCGCACCTTGCGGCGCGAGAGCAGGCGCACCAGCAGGCTGCGGGTTCCGCAGGCCAGCAAAAGGTTGAAGAGAATATAAATCAGCACGGCCGCCAGGGTCCGCGCCGCCCCCGGCCAGCCGCCCGCGGCGCGATTGCTGAGCAGGCCACACGCGCCGCCGGTTAATACCAGCAGCATCTCCATGCCAGTGGTCAGACGCAAAAGCGTTTCCACGAAAAACAGCTTGCCGTGCGGGATCGGGTACACCAGCAGCTTGCGCATGTCGAGCGACGAGCCGAGGCTGGCCGAGAGAATCGGCATGGCCTGCCAGTAAACGCAGATACCCAGCAGGCCGAGGGGCAGAAAGGTGCGCAGCCAGTTCGAGTCGGCGCGGGAGACTTCGAACCAAACGCCGACGGCGACCGCGGTCCAGATTGAATACCAGATGACGCCGGTAATTACGCTGAAGATCGCGCCGCGGCGTCCCGCCATCCGCATGCTGAGGAACTGGGCGCGCAGGATGGCCGCGATCATAGCCAGTCCAGGCGGTCCATCTGGTGACCGGCGCCCACCAGGCGGACGAAAGCATCTTCGAGCGACTCGCTGCCGGCGCGCAGATCGGCCATGGCGCCGCTGGTGAGGATCTTGCCATGGTTGATGATGGCCACGCGGTCGCACAGGCGTTCCACAACTTCCAGCACGTGGCTGGTAAGGAAGATGGTGGCGCCGCGACGCACCTGGTCGATCAGAATATCTTTCATCAGGCGCGCGCCCACGGCGTCCACGCCTTCGAACGGCTCATCCATGAGGAACAGGTCCGGATGGTGGATGAGGGAAGCCGCCATGGCTATGCGTTTGCGCATACCTTTGGAATATTCGGCGATGATCTTGCGGTCGGCCTGCAGTTGAAAGAGTTCCATGAGGCCGCGTGCCCGCTCCACCGCGGTGGGGCGTGGGAGGCCATACATGCGGCCCACGAATTCCAGAAACTCGACGCCGGTGAGGCGGTCGAAGAGGAGGGATTCGTCGGGGACCAGGCCGATATGCTTTTTGACTTCGAGTTCCTGTTCAGGCAGACGGAACCCCAGAATCTCAATCGAGCCGCTGTCGGCCGGAATCAGGCCCGTGAGCATCCGGATGGTGGTGGACTTGCCAGCGCCGTTGGGGCCAAGGAAGCCGAAGAACGAGCCGCGCGGCACTTCCAGATCGACGCCATCCACGGCGGCTTTCAAACCATAAGACTTTCTCAAGTCACGGACCAGGACGGCGGGAGAAGCCGGTGACATTAATGGGCGTCGCTCTTTTTGAAGATGAGGATGTGCTGCCGCGGCAGGGGCTCGAGAACTTTGTCCAGTCTGAAGCCTTCGGGTTCGAGTTCGGTTTTCACCTGGGCCACCGTCATCTTGTGCTCCGGGCGGATGGGCACGTTAGGGTCTTCGCCACGATATTCCAGCAGCACCAGGCGGCCATCCGGCTTCAGCGATTGGCGGATGTGGCGCAGCATCTTCTGCGGCTCGGAGAACTCGTGGTAAACATCGACCAGCAGTACCAGGTCAAGGGCGCCATCGGGAAGCTTGGGATCGTCAATGCTACCCAGCACGCTTTCGTAATTGGCGAGCTTGCGCTGCAGCATATTCTTGCGCAGCAGTTCGATCATCTGGGGCTGAATATCGTTGGCGTACACCTTGCCTTGAGGGCCAACACGTTCCGCCATGCGCCACGTCATGTAACCCGCGCCGGCGCCGATGTCGGCGACCGTGGTGCCTTTGGCGATGCCGATGGCGTCCAGGGCGGCGTCGGGAGCCTCTTCGGTTTCGCGCTCGGCCCGCACCAGCCAGTCGGCGCCGCCCGGTCCCATGACCCCGGCATACTTCCGGCCACTTACCGGGTGTACGCCCTGCGCCCACAAGAGGGCAGCGGAAAGAATCAGCAGTAGACAGACGGATCGGCGCATGGCGTTACTGGTTGCCGTTTTCATTCGCACTTTCGTTAACCGGATCGATATCGGTGGGCAGGTCTTTCAAGCTGTCGATGGCGTGCTGCATGGCCGGCCGCACAACGCCGAGGGAATCCAACATTTTCTTAGCCGCGGCGTAGTCTCCCTGAGCTTCGATGGTCAGCAGGTCATGGGTGAGGTCGCGGACCGCGCCTTTGATTTTGCCCAGGTCGACAGCGAACGTGCCGTTCCCGTTGGCCACGAATGCGCCCTTGTCCGACAGGTAATTGAACTGCAGCGCCATGCCCTTGCCGTGCGCGTCGGAGAGTCCGAAACGCAGAGACCGGAATGACGATGCCAGAAACGTGGTGTAAAGTTGACTCTCATAATTGGGGCCGGGCATCAGTTTGTGGTCGAACAGGTATTCCAGCATAAAGAGGCCGGTGACATCGGCTTTGGCTTCTTCGATGGCGCTGTAGAGTTCCTTTAACTCGTTGCGCGGAGTGGTAGCGCGGCCGGCGACATGGATCTGGTGCGGACCGATCCCGTGACTGAGTTCGTGCGCCAGAATGTGGGTGAAGAAGTAATTGAAACTCAGGCCGCCTGGCGCAGCCTCAGGCAGCACGCGCGCGGCGATGGGAGTCAGGATGGTCGCGAATTTGGCTTCCTGGACATTCTTCAGCATGATGCGCGCGCTGCCTTTCTCATGGACTACGCGCTCGTCGTTGGGAAGATTGAAGGCGGCGGTTCGAACGCCGTGGGCGCCGTCTCCGGCGGCGAATACTTCGTTGACCACGCGGATGGGCGCCGATGCACCGAGCTTCGAATTCCGGTACTGCGGACTGATGGGCAGATTGTTTTCGACCTCCTGCAGGTGGGAGGCAACAATCTTCAGCCGGTCGGATTCAGCGTCGTCGCGAATGGTGATGTAGGCTTCGAAACCGGCTTTGTAGCCAAACAATTCGTCGTTGTAGGTTTCGTAGGGGCCGATGGTGATATCGAGGGGAGCGTTGAGGTCCATCCAGGCAACGTCGCTGGCATAGTAATCGTTGGACAGGAAGGCATCGGCTCGAAGAGTCAGGAATCTCTTGAGCGAGGCGTTCTCAGTGAGGGCCGCCGCCTGGCGCAGCAGACCGGCGGCTTTCGCCAGATCGACGGCGTAGGCTTGGCTGTAGGGAACCAGGCTGAGCTGCTTTTGGGCGTTGCGGCGGACCAGCGTGAAGAATCCCTCGGCCTGCTGGCGTGCGGGCGGCGGCAGAGCCTTAACCCAGGTTTCAAATTCCTGGCGGGTCATGTCTTCGGGATAGAAGTTGGCGCCCAGTGGCTTGCGTTCCGGCACGCCGGGAATGAAAGCCTTGTGGTCGTCAAGATCGGACCAGGGACCCTTGTTGAGCCAGAAGTAATGCCGGCGTGCGGTGCCGAGCGGGGTGGTGTCCTTCTGCAGCTTTTCATACATGGCGCGATCGCCGCTCCAGAGCTGATCCATGAAAACGAAGTTGAGCACGCGCGCGGCTTCCACGAGCTTTGGCAGCGCCTTTTGGTCTCCGGGGGAAAGTGCGGAAGTATCGTACTTGAGCCTGACCGGCGCGAAGCGGGCGTTCATCTGTTTGAGTTGAGTGAGATCGGGCATAACGGAAGCCGCGGCCAGAAGGACCAGAAGGAGCTTCATCACCTTCGATGATATCGCGACATCTTATACTCTGGCAGCCAGACTGCAAGTTCAAGGCTGAGATGGCGGTGCAGCCGAAGTATCAGTTACCGTAATTTACCGCCTGACTAAGGTCTGAAAAGATACCAAACTTTGAGGAGATACAAATATGAAGTCTCGATTATCGCGTTTTATGATACCGATGACGATTGGTATTGTCTGTGTGGCTTATGCTTCGGTCAAAACCGACTACGATCATAAGGCGCCGTTCAGCCGTTACAAAACCTACTCTTGGGTGGGCGTGAAAGCCGGGAATTCGTTGTGGGAAAATCGAATTACAGAAGCGGTGGACAATCAGCTTTCCGCTAAGGGCTGGTCAAAGGTTGCCTCCGGCGGGGACGCGGCCGTATCGGCTTTTGGTAAGACCACGGAGCGCGACACGATGGAATCCTTCTACACCGGTTTCCCGGGATGGGGATGGCGCCATTGGGGCGGAATAGGAATGGGAACCGTCACGACCGATGTGGTCCCCGAGAAAGTGGGCAATCTGGTTGTCGACATCTTTGACGGAACCCGTAAAACTTTGGTCTGGCGCGGCACGTCATCTGAAACTCTGTCGTCCAAGCCGGACAAGAACGATAAGAAGCTGGAACACTCGGTGGAAGAGATGTTTAAGAAGTTCCCACCGGAAAAAGGATAGTTAGAACACCGCTCCCTGACGGTCGCGGCTCTGATCGGCGTGTTTTCTATGACTGGCCGCGGATGGCGATGCCCAATTCGCGCAGTGCGCGCTCGGCGACTGGTGAAGGCGCGTCGCACATGAGATCGGTCCCGCGCGCGGTCTTGGGGAATGGGATCACATCGCGGATGGAAGTTTCTCCGGCGAGAATCATCACCAGGCGGTCCAGGCCCAAGGCAATTCCGCCGTGAGGCGGCGCGCCGTATTCCAGTGCATCCAGCAGGAAGCCGAAGCGGCTGCGGGCTTCCTGGTCAGACATGCCGAGCGCGGCGAAGACCTGGGTCTGGACATCGCGGCGGTGAATACGAATGGAGCCGGAGCCGAGTTCCACACCGTTCAGCACGATGTCGTAAGAGCGGGCGCGGCAGCGGGCCGGGTCCGCTGTCAGCTTGGCAAGATCCTCGTCATGCACGGAGGTGAAGGGATGGTGCGCGGCGTTCCAGCGCTGATCTTCTTCATCCCACTCGAACATGGGAAAATCCACCACCCAGAGGAACTGGAAGTTTTTAGGGTCGAGAAGCTTGTGGCGGTCGTTGAACTTCTGCGCGCAATTCAGGCGCAACTGGCCGCAGGCCATGAAGACGGTTTCTTCGGGGCGCTGTCCTTTGGGGTCGCCGGCCCAGGCGGCCAACACCAGCAGATCGCCTTCCCGGGCGCCGCAACGCTCGCGCACCTTGGCCATCTGGTCCGGGTAGTCGCGCTCCAGGCGCTTGGGGTCGTCGAAAACACGCAGACCTTTTTCCTGACCAAAGGCTTTGAATTCGTCTCGCTCTTTGCGGCTGATCGCACCGCACCCGGGAATGTGGATGGCCACCAGCGGCAACCCGTTGGCTGCCAGTTCGGGCAGCAGGTCCTCCACCGGGTGCATCGGAGGAATGCGGGCATCGGGCTTGTCGCTGCCATAACTGCTCATGGCTTGCGCATAGGTCAGGCGCTTGAACGGCGTGGAAATGCTATACCCGGCCTCCTTGCAAATGCGCTGTACCAGGGGTTCGACTACTTCATAAATCCGCTCCTGCTGCGGGAACGACATTTCGAGATCGATCTGGGTGAACTCCGGCTGGCGGTCGGCTCGCAGGTCTTCGTCGCGGAAGCAGCGTACGATCTGGAAATACTTTTCGAAGCCGGCGACCATCAGAAGCTGCTTGAAAATTTGCGGCGATTGCGGCAGGGCGTAGAAACTGCCGGGCTGTACGCGGCTGGGGACCAGGTAATCGCGCGCACCTTCGGGAGTGGAGCGGGTCATGAAGGGCGTTTCGATTTCGAGGAAGCCTTGCGAATAGAGGAACTCGCGGACGGCGAAGGAAATCCTGGAGCGCAGAATCACGTTGCGCTGCATTTGCGGCCGGCGCAGGTCCACGTAGCGGTATTTCAAACGCGCGTCTTCGTTGACATCCACCGACTCTTCCATGGGAAATGGCGGCGTGCGCGACTCATTCAGAATCCAGATCTTCGAAGCCACCACTTCCACTTCACCGGTGGGCATGTTGGGATTGACCGTGGCATCGGTACGCCTGGCAACCGTGCCCTCCACGGCGATGACGTATTCGGCGCGGACCTCTTCGGCGCGTTTGTGTACGGCGGGGTCTATGCCTTCGTGAAAGATCGCCTGACTGTGGCCGCTGCGGTCGCGGAGATCGATGAAGATCACGGCGCCATGGTCGCGGCGACGGTGGCACCAGCCCATCAGAACTACGGTTTTACCCGCATCGGAAGCACGCAGTTCGCCGCACATGTGGGTGCGGCGAAGGTCGCCTAAAAAATCCAGCACAACGGAGGTTTCCATATCGATTAGTTTGAGTTCGTGGCCGCAGCCAGCCTGGCTGCAATTTCGTCACGGGTCAGGTCTTCCTGCTTGCCCGTGGCCATGTCCTTGAATGCGTAGCGGCCGGCGGCCATTTCGTTGTCGCCGACGATCAGTGCAAACCGCGCTCCGAATTTGTTGGCCAGCTCCATGGCGCGCTTCAGCTTGCCTTCCACCAGTTCCACGGAATGGCCGCTCAATCGCAAATCGCGCGCCATCACGGCGGCGTGCCGCAAGGCAGGTTCACCCAACGGCGCTACCAGAAGATCGAGCGAGGCTGGGCTCTGTTCGCCCTCCACGCTCATGCCTTCCACAATACTAACCAGGCGGTCTTCGCCGATGGAGAAGCCGATGCCGGGCGAATGCACCTTGGAGCCCAATGACTCGGCGAGGCCGTCATACCGGCCGCCGCCCAATACCGAGTTCTGCGCGCCCAGCGAGCCGTGCACCACTTCGAAGGTTGTGCGCATGTAGTAATCCAAGCCCCGTACCATGCGCGGGTGAACTTCGTACTCGATGTCGCGGTCGCCAAGATACATCTTCACAGAATCAAAGTGGGCCCGGCAGGGATCGCAGAGGTAGTCGATGATGCTGGGCAGTTTTTCGATGATGGGCTGGTCGGCTTCTACCTTGCAGTCCAGCACGCGCAGCGGGTTCGATCTCGGCGCGGCGCTGGCAATCGCCGCACATGGAGGGCGCAACATCCTTGAGTTCCTGCCGCAGTTTTTCGATATACTGCGGGCGGCAGTTGTGGTCGCCCACGGAGTTGAGCAGCAGCTTGAAACCGCTGAGGCCGACTGCCTTGAGGATCTGGACCACCATCTCAATGACTTCGGCATCGACCACCGGCGATTCCGAACCGATGGCTTCGGCGCCGATCTGGAAAAATTGCCGGTAGCGGCCCTTCTGCGGCCGCTCACGGCGGAACATCGGGCCGATGTAGTAGAGCTTCTGCACGCCCGGCCGCTGGTCAAGGCGATGTTCGATATAGGCGCGGATCACCGAAGCCGTATTTTCGGGACGCAGCGTGAGGGAAGTCTCATCGCGGTCCGCGAAGGTGTACATTTCCTTGGTGACGATATCGGTGTCGGAGCCGACGCCGCGCGCAAACAGCTGCGTCTCCTCGAAAATCGGGGTGCGGATCTCGTGGTAGTTGTAGGCCCGAAAAACGGCGCGCGCAGCCGACTCCACCCGATTCCAAACTTCGGTGGATGGAGGCAGTAAGTCCCTGGTTCCTTTGACGGCTTTAATCAAGGTGGTTGGAAATTCCATGCTAACATGCGGGCTCGCCCCACGCAGCGTACCGCGGATCGCAGGCAGGCCATCGGGGTCTAGATCCACCAAGGTTTAAATAAGGATTATACTGACTCAGGGCGATTTATAATGCCGGTCGGCGCTCAAGGTAATCCAGTGTCGCGAATCTCGCTCAAACTCCCACTCGCTTGGGTCTTCGCAGGATTGCTGTCGGCCGCCGCAGCCGACAAGCCTGTTTCCTTCACTGCCGATATCCGGCCCGTATTCGAAAACAGTTGCTTTAAGTGTCACGGCGGCGCCATTCAACTTTCCAAGCTGGATCTGCGGACCCGCGACGCCGCTCTGAAGGGCGGCCAAAAGGGCGCTGCGATCGTTCCGGGGAAAGCCGAGGACAGCAGGCTGTACCGCCTGGTTGCTGGACTCGAGAAGCCGTCCATGCCGCTGGACGGCAAACTCACAGCGGACCAGATTTCCATCATCAAGGACTGGATCAACCAAGGTGCCCTCTGGGACGCCGCGCCCGGGGATGCCACAGCCAAAACCAAGCCAGGCCTGCCGCAAGAGTCCGCGCAGCTCGCGTCACTCGAGGAGATGCCGATTTCCCCGGAGGCGCGCAAATACTGGGCGTTTCAGAAGCCCGTGCGATCGCCCGAACCTGTGGTTTCCGCGAATCTCACGAATCCGATTGATCGCTTTCTGGAAAAGGCGCGCCGTGACAAAGGCCTCAAGCCCGCGCCGCGCGCCGACAAAATCACTCTCCTGCGCCGGGCATACATGGATCTGATTGGCCTGCCGCCCACTCCCGCCGAGACCGCCGATTATCTGGCTGACAGCGGACCGCACGCCTGGGAGCATCTGATCGACAAGCTCCTGGCATCTCCGCATTACGGTGAGCGCTGGGGCCGTCACTGGCTGGATGTGGCGCGCTATGCCGATTCGAGCGGCTTCGAGCACGACTATGACCGGCCCAACGCCTGGCGCTATCGGGACTACGTCATCCGCGCTTTCAATAACGACATTCCATACAACACCTTTCTCGCCGAACAGATCGCCGGTGACGAGCTTGATCAGGTCACCGACGACAGCATGATCGCCACCGGGTTTCTCCGCAGCTACGCCAAAGTCAATTATCGCGAGAAGGACAATCCTCAGTTCCGGTACGAGTACCTTGACGATATGATCGGCACCATCGGGCGCGGAATCCTGGGGCTCACTGTCAATTGCGCGCGCTGCCATAACCACAAGTTCGATCCGATATCGCAGAAAGACTATTACCAGATGCAGGCTTCGCTGTTCGGGTACGTGGAGACGGATTATCCGCTGGCGTCCAAAGAGCAGGCCGAGGCGTATGAAAAGAAGACCGCTGAGATCGATGCCAGGATCGCGCCTTTGAGGCAGAGCGTTCGACAAATCGACGAGCCTTATCGCGCGAGGCTGGCGCAGGAGAAGTACAAGAAATATCCGGCCAACGTGCAGCGGGCCATCGCCATTCCGGAAGCTCAGCGGACGCCGGGAGAAGCCCTGCTGGCTGGGCAGGTGATTCGCACCACCTCGGTTTCGAGCGATGAAATTGACCGCGTGATGTCCGCCGAGGACCTGGCGCAAAAGAAGGCCCTGAACGATCGGATCAAAGCGCTTCAGAATGAGCGCCCGGCGCCGCTGCCGCTGGCCGCCATCGTCACCGACGGCGACTACCGTTTCGTTCCTGATGGCCCGGGCGACGAGCCCGCTCCTGGCAAGGGAGTGAAGCAAGAGGCCACCGAAGGCAGTTTTCTATTCAAGGGTCCGGGCCGTTACCAGGCGCCGCCTTCCTATTTCCTGATCCGCGGCGATTCCGAAAGCCACGGCTCATTGATGAAGCCGGGATTTGTCAGCGTGATCACTTACGGCAATCCGCCGGTCGAAGATCCGCCCGCGAATGGCCGTACTTCGGGAAGAAGAAGGGCGCTGGCAGAATGGCTCGGCTCGCGGGAGAATCCGCTGACCGCTCGCGTGATCGTCAATCGCATCTGGAGCCACCATTTCGGGCAGGGTATCGTCGCCACGCTGGACAACTTCGGCAAGATGGGTGAGAAACCCACTAATCCCGAATTGCTCGACTGGCTGGCTGTGGAATTCATGGACCGCGGCTGGAGCATCAAGCAGATGCAGCGCCTGATGATGACTTCCGAGGCATACCAGATGTCGTCCCAGTATCAGGATACGGGCGACGCGGAGAAGGATCCGGACAACCAATACTTGTGGCGGTTCCGCATCCAGAGGCTCGATGCGGAAATCGTTCGCGACGCCATGATGGCGTCGAGCGGCGCTTTGGACCTGACCGTGGGCGGGCCGCCGGTGTTCCCGCACATCCCCGCTGAAATCCTCGGGTCAATGTCGGACGGCATCTGGAAGAAGGAAGAAGATGGACCCCGTGTCTGGCGCCGCAGCGTCTACGTCTATCGCAAGCGCGGCCTGCCGTTCCCGATGTTCGAGGTGTTCGATCTGCCCGACCAGAATATAAGCTGCGGGCGGCGGAATGTTTCCACGGTTCCGACGCAGGCTTTGACGCTGCTCAACGACGAATTCGTGCTGCGGCAATCCAAGCTCTTCGCGGATCGCGTACAGGAAGCTGCGCCCGCCGATGCGGCGAAGCAGGTCGACCTGGCTTATCGAATCGCACTGTCGCGTCCCCCGCGCGCAGACGAAGCCAAGCTCGCCGTGGAATTCCTGCAAAAGAGATCGCTGGCCGACTTCACGCATGTGGTTTTGAATTTGAATGAGTTTTTGTACGTGCGGTGAAACATGAAAAACTTCTGGTCCAGACGTAATTTCCTGTTTCAATCCGGCGGCGGTATGAGCGGTTTGGCCCTGGCTTATCTGTTGAACCAGGATGGTTTGTTGGGTGCGCCGGAAACCGGCGGCGCCTGCAACGCCAAAGCCGTAGGCTACAATCCATATGCCCCGCGCAAGCCCCACTTCGCCCCACGCGCCACCAGCGTGATTTCGCTGTTCATGAGCGGCGGCCCAAGCCATCTGGATACTTTCGATCCGAAGCCCGCCCTGTCCCGATATGCCGGCCAGCCGTTGTCCGGCAAGGGCCAGGTGGTGGTCCGGCAAGGGAACCCCGGCCCTCTCATGCCCAGCCCGTTTCAGTTCCGCAAATACGGCCAATGCGGAATGGACGTTTCGGAGATATTCCCGATATCTGGCTCAGCATGTGGATGAGATGGCTTTCCTGCGATCCGTGTACGGAAAATCCAACGACCACGTGCAGGCCACTTACGAACTGAATACCGGCAAGATTCAAATGGGGCTCCCGAGCGTAGGCTCCTGGGTAACCTACGGTCTCGGCTCGGAAAACCAGAGCCTCCCGGCATTCGTGGTGATCTACGATCATCGCGGCGGACCATTGGGCGGCCCAGTCCAACTGGAGCGCCGGATACATGCCCGCGGCTTACCAGGCCACCATTTTCCGCTCCGCCGGCGACCCCATCATCGATCTGAAACCGCCGGCTGAGGTCAGCCCGGAGCAGCAGCGCGACCGGCTGGATCTGCTGGCCAAACTGAACGAGCTGGACCTGAAGAGCTATCCCGGCAGTTCCGAACTGGCCGCGCGCATCTCATCGTACGAATTGGCGTACCGGATGCAAAGCTGTGCCCCGGAAACGGTGGACGTGAATAGCGAATCCGAAGCCACGCGCAAACTTTACGGACTGGATGACAAGATCACCGAGCCGTTTGCCAGGCAATGCCTCATGGCCCGCCGTCTGGTGGAGCGCGGGGTCCGGTTCGTGCAGCTTTATCATGGCGGACTTGGCCAGCAGAATCGCGACACTTGGGATGCGCACGACGATGTGAAGGATAATCACACGCGGCACGCCGCCGAGGTGGACCGCCCGATTTCCGCCCTGCTGACGGACCTGAAGGCGCGCGGCTTGCTGGACACAACGTTGGTGGTCTGGCATGGCGAGTTCGGGCGCATGCCGATTTCACAGAAAGGCGTGGGGCGCGATCACAATCCCGGAACCATGACCATGTGGATGGCCGGCGCGAAAATCAAAGGCGGCCAGATCATCGGAGCGAGCGACGAGTTCGGCTATAAGGCCGAGCAGCAGCCCATCGCCGTGCACGATCTTCACGCCACCATGCTGCATTTGCTGGGCATCGATCACACCAGGCTCACTTATCTTTTCAACGGCCGGAACATGCGGCTCACCGATGTCTATGGTGAGTTGATCCCGCAAATCGTCGCTTAGATAAGGAGACTGCGCCAGGCTGCCTCAGTCCGTCCGCAGCATACCGCTGGCATTGCGCTTGGGCACCGCCCCGACCGGAATCGTCTTCACCACCTTCATCGTCCGGTTGTCCACCACCACCGTGGCGTCTATGCCCGCCACCGCGATATACAGGCTGTGGCCATCGGGTGGAATGGTGAGCCACTCAGGATGAAGCCCCACCGGCACAACCTTCACCAGCTTGAAGTCCGGCAGCGAGTAGGCCGCCACATAGTCATACAGCTTGCTGGTGGCCCACAGAATTTTTCCATCCGGCGTGATGGCCAAACCATGGGACGGTCCGCCTTGTATTCCCTGCGTCTCCTTCTCTTGACCCGGCGGGTCCGGCAGCGTGACCCGGTGGATCTCCTTGCGAGCCGCGAAATCCACCACCGCGAATCCATGGAACTCCGAAAGCTGGACGATGATCTCTTTCGTTGATCCGTCCGGATTTCGCGTGAAAGCCATTGGCCGGATGCCGGCGCTCATCTGAAGCGTCCAGGCCACCTGGTTCGTGGCAGTATCGATCACGCTGATGGTACTGGTGGGTATCGACCCGGCCACCGCATATTTTCCGTCCGGCGTCACGTAGACATTATGGATCGCGCCCTTCACGGGAATACTTTTCACGTTGGTGAGTTGCACGGTATCGATGACATCCACCGCGCCCGGAGCCACCGCAATACCCACGTAGACATGCCCGCCATCCTTGGCTACGGCGACATTATTGGGGCGGCCGCTCAACGGAATCCGCTTGGTGACCTTGAAGGTCTTGGCGTCCACCACATCCAGAGTGCTCAGTGATTCGTCGGTTATGTAAAGGCGCCTTCCATCCGGCGCGATCGCCACTCCGTGCGGAACTTCGATGTCCTCGATAACCCCGACCACACGATTAGTTGCCGGGTCGATAATGTGAACGTTGTCCCCCGCCGAGTTGGTTTGGATAACGCGGACCACCTCAGCGGCGGTCAGAGACATTACCGCGGTAATGACGGCAAGCGCTAAGCGGATCATTTTGAACCTCCCAAAGTTTGGCCGCGCACCCACGCAGCCAGGGTCTGCCACTCCGGATCGTTCTGCGAGGTCCAGTGCTTTCCGCCCGCATGGAAGCGGTCGCCCCCGGCAGCCTCCGTCAGGGGATGCAGCAACAAAGGACTCTTCAGTGGGTTTTGCGGAACTACGAACAGCTTCCACATATCAAAGTTCTTGCGAGATTGCTCCTCGTTCCAACCACTGGCACCGGGCGAGAGCGGTTGCAGGGGCGGGCTGCCATGCTGGTGACAGGTAACGCAGCGGGCGTGCCCCGGCCTCTTCAGCAGGAAGATGGGCTGCACCCGCTCCTTGAAAAATGAGTAGTCTAACGAAGGCGCAGCCGGCGATGAGCCCAACCCCTGCGCCAGCAACATAGCGATTGCCAGAGTTTTCAGTGCCGTCATGTTCAAGCTCGTTATTGAGACACTATCACAAACCGGACCGGTGCTGTAGTAGGACAGGCCATCGTTTTTTGTGGACTGTCGGGCCGGGGCCATCGTTTTTTCGGCCTGTCGACGCGGGCCATTGCTTTTGCAGCCAGTCGGCTCCCACGGCTTTTACCCAAGCTTAAGCGGCGCCCGGCGAAGCCGCACTCCCGTGGCATCGAAAATAGCATTGTTGATGGCTGCCGCCGTGGGCCGTGACGAGGGCTCTCCAGCGCCGCTGGGGGCAACCTCCGGATGGTTCAACAATACAACTTCCACCTCTGGAACATCCGACCATCGCGCCACCGAATAGGTCTTCCAATCGACACTCGTAACGCCGCTTTTGTCGAAAGTCACTTCCTCCTTCAAGGCGCGCCCCATAGACTGGATCAGGTTCGCCTGGATGGTCCCGCGCAGCGCACCGGGATTGACGATCAGACCGCAATCGTGCGCGCAAACCAGGCGCTTCACGCGCACCGTGTGTGCACTGACTTCGACTTCCGCGATGGTCGCCACATAGGTTCCCGCGCGTAACGCCAGCGCGATACCCCGGCCGGTCAGGACGCTTGCGGAAGAATCGTGCCGTTTCGGCGATGGCCGGCTATCCCACTTGGCGCGCTCAGCGGCTGCCGTTACGATGGCCCTTGCCCGGGGGTCCTCGATATAGCGGAGCCGGAACTCGATCGGATCGGCCCCCGCTGCGGCGGCTATCTCATCCATGAACGATTCGCCGGCGAATGTGCCCGCCGGACCGTTGGGGTCGCGCAAGTGAGTGGTGCGCATCGGGGAGGAGGAAGCATAAAGCGGAGCAATAATGTGCCCCACGCAATGGACGTTCCGGAACGTATAGGGAAAAGTGCTGCCGCCCCACTGCACGTACTCGTCGCCGGCATTGGTGTTGGGAAATCCAATCAGTTGACCGGCCAGAAGGTTGCCTGCCGTGGTCGCCTGGGGAATAATTTCGGTGCCTGAGAACGCACGGGAAGTCATATCGATCGCGGTCACGCCACCCTGCGCATCGAGCGCAGCCGTGAAGTCGACGACGGCCGCGGGCCCCTTCCCGCCCCACGCCGTCATATCCGAGCGCGACCACTGCACGCGCACTGGTTTGCCGGCGGCCTGCGACAACAGAGCGGCGTCCGCGGCAACATCTTCGTCACCGGCGCGGCCATAGGAACCGGCGGCTTCTACCCAGATCACTCGAATGCGGTCTTCAGGGACGCCCAGCATCTGCGCCAGTCCTTTTTGTAGAGCATGCGGTTTCTGGGCGCCGGTCCAGACAGTAGTCACGCCGTCCGCCTTAAAATCCGCCACCGCGCATCCCGGTCCCATGGTCGCGTGCGCCTGAAAAGGCCACTCATAACTGGCTTCGAGCTTCTTCACCGCGCGCGCCAAAACAGCGGCGGAATCTCCCTGCTTGACCAGCTCCCGGGTCGCCTTCGGATTCACCGAACGCATATGCCGGTAAAGATCTTCGGGCAAGGAAGCCCCTGGGTTATTCGAGCTACTCCAGTTCACTTTGAGTTCTTTCGCCGCTCGCATGGCGGCCCACTCGTTCTCCGCCACCACGCCGGCGAAATTGCCTTTCACCACGGTTTTCAGATAGCCCGGAATGGCTTTGACGGAACTCTCATCGACACTCGCCAACGTGGCGCCGGCGCTTGCCGGCCGGATCACGCGCCCGTGCAGCATTCCGGGAACGCGGATGTCGGTCGAGTAGGTCGCGCGTCCCAGAATCTTCGGCGGCAGATCGACGCGCGGCACGGATTGACCCACCACCGTATAGCTCGCAGGGTCCTTCGGCTTTCCCTGCCCTTCCACATTCAACGCAAACCCGCCTCCCGAAACGCGCAACACATCGTTCAGGTCAACCGCGCCGGCCAGCGCTCCGTAGGAGATGCTCTTCGAAGGGTCGCCCTTCAGGCGGACGATTCCGTTGGTCACTTCAAGCTGCTCCGGCGGCGCGCCAAGCTTGGTCGAAGCAAGCTGCAACAGCAGGAACCGGGCGGTAGCCGCGGCATTCCGCAGCGGCTTTGCGCCGGCCGATATCGAGGTGCTCCCGCCCACTCCGCCCTGGTCGGGAGTGGCGGCCGTATCGCCCATAGTGAGTTGAATGCGGCTGGGCAGGACATCCAACTCCTCCGCCACCACTTGGATCAAGCCGGTCTGCACGCCCATTCCTATGTCGACTTTGCCGGTAAACACCCGGATGCTCTCGTCCTTGCCGATTCGCAGCCACGCATCCAGGCGGCCGGGCGTGGGAGTGACGGCGGTATCGGCGGCCAAAAGCTGCGGCAGAGTGCCGGAGTCGGACAGGCTGAAGCCGACCAGCAATCCGCCGCCAGCTTTGAAGAACTGGCGTCGGGAGGTTGACCGGAATGTGGAAATTCGGTTAGCCATGGCTATGCGCTCCTCTTCATTCCGGCCGCCCGCCGTACCGCGGCGGCAATCTGTACATGGCTGCCGCAACGGCAGACCAGGCTTTCGAACGCGGTCTTCATTTGCTCATCGGTGGGGTGTGGATGCTTGTCCAGCAGCGCCTTCGCCGTCATGACCCATCCATTCAGACAGTAACCGCACTGGAATGCCTGCTCCTGGATAAAGGCCTGCTGCACCGGATGAGGATGCTCGGGCGTTCCCAACCCTTCGAGCGTGGTGATGTCCTTGCCGGCCGCTCGCGAAACGGGTAACGTACATGACCGCGTGGGAACCTGGTTCACCAGCACCGTGCATGCGCCGCATTGCCCCAGCCCGCAGCCAAACCGGGGATTATTCAAGCCGACATTGTCCCGCAGAACATAGAGCAGAGGACACTCAGGTTCCACGTCCACCTGATGATTCTTGCCGTTTATCTTGAGTGAAAGGTGCGCCATTCCCTCGCCTCCGGAGACAGTTCCTGATGCTAGTCTACAAAGGAAACCGGCGGCCCGGCAGCGCCTCCCCCGACAGGCCACTAGAAACGATGAATAGCCTGGCGTGACTGACAGCAATATGGCCGGATAAGGTTCCCTCGGCCTCGCAAAGGAATTGATTGGTCTATTGTCGAGCACCACCCGCCGCCTGACACCATCTGGCGGAGGAGTCCTGGCTCTGCGCGAGAATTCGTAAGACCGGTGAATTGGCGGGCATTCTGGGAAAACGGTTTAATGGGATATCTACTTCACTCAGGTAGCCACTACCGCTTGTGGTCACGGTTCCTGGTGGCTCGACACTGCCATGCCATTGGAATGCCCGCGGCCGCCTGTCTCAGCCCGACTACGCGCCGCGCGACGGAGCGTGCCGCAAGAAATGGCCACTCCCGCGGCCAACCGTCCGGACGCCGCCAGCGCGAACCGAGACGTGCTCTCTCCGGACTGTCGCGCGAGCCGAGCCGTTCGAAACCACAAGATCTTGGGGTCACCTGAGTGAAGTAGATATCCCATTAACGGTTTTTTGAGTTAAATTCAGAAATTGCCTACTGACAACGAATTCACTCGAATCCTGTAATGGCCCGCCTACCGCGTGTACCGGCACGAGATCGACGAGAAGAACAAGATCTTGGAGTTGTGGGTGCGACGCAAGCGGGAGCCGCAAAATTAAATCTTCGTATTAATTTGTGATTGTTAGGATGGTGAGCGCGGTAGGAATCGAACCTACAACCTACTGATTAAGAGTCAGTTGCTCTGCCAGTTGAGCTACGCGCCCGCTCTGCGGAAATTCTTTGGAAGCCTGGCGCGATTCACGCCCAGCCAAGATCAGATTATACCATTCTGCCTCGGATTGTCACTGCGTCGCTTTCGGTTGTTCCGCGGGTAGCGATGCGGCCGCAATTTGCGCAATGTCCAGCAGTTTCGGCGGCGTCTGCGTTACCGAGCCCAGCGCGTCGCGGAACATGGTTTGGCAGAACGGGCAGGCCGTTCCGATTACCGGCGCGCCGGTGGCCACCAGTTCCTCCACGCGCTCCGCGTTGACACGCTTGCCCTTCTCCTCGCCTAGAAACATCTGGCCGCCGCCGGCCCCGCAACAGAACGAGCGTTCGCGGGCGCGCGCCGGGTCGACGACATCGCCATACCGCCGAATCACCGCACGCGGCTCCTCATAGATGTTGCGGTACCGTCCCAAATAGCAGGGATCGTGAAACACCACCTTTTCGCGCTCAGCATTTTCGCCTGCACCCCCGGCTTTCGGCAGCCGCGATGCCAGCCGCGCCAGCAGTTCACTGTGATGCTCTATCGGAAACGTGCCGCCGGCCTCCTGCCAATCCGTGCCGATGGTGCGTACGCAATGCGGGCAGATGGAAACCATTTTGGCAACGCCGGCCGCGCTTAACGTTTCTATATTGCTCTCTGCCAACTGTGAAAAGGCCAAGTCGTTCCCCAACCGCCGCGCCGGATCGCCCGTACATTTCTCTTTGCGCAGCACGCCGAATGTCACGCCGGCGTGCCGCAGCACACGCACCAGCGCTACCACGATCTCGCGGCCCTGCGGATCGTACGCTCCCATGCACCCCAACCACAGGCAATACTCCTGCGTGCCATCGTAGGTGGGCAGTTGGTTTTTCTCGATGAACTTCTGCCGCTCGGCGGCCGCGAAGCCCATCGCGTTGCCGCTACGCTCCAGGTTCAGGAAGAGTTTGGTGCCGTATTCGTCCTCCCATTTGCCGGTGTTCACGGCGCCGCGCCGCAGCCCGACGATCATGGGCAGGTGCTGGATGCCCACCGGGCACTGAAACTCGCATGCCCCGCAGGTGGTGCATTGGAATGCCGCCTCTTCGGAAATATATTTGCCCAGCACTGCGGCCTCGTTCCCCGGACCGAATTCGTTGAGGTAGCCGCGCAGTCCTAGAACGATTTCCTTCGGATTCAGAATTTTTCCCGTATTGGAGGCAGGGCAATGCTCCGTACATCGGCCGCATTCCACGCACGAAAAGGCCTGTAGCGCGTCGATTCTGGTAACGTCCTTGCCTGAAACCAGTCCGAAATCCTCATCGCCCGCGAGCGGCGGAATCCGGCTAAAGCCCGCGCGCCGCAGAAATACAGTAACTGGACTGATCGCCAGGTGCAGATGTTTGGTGTTTGGAATCAAGGGTAGGAAAATCAGCAGCGCGAGGGTGTGCGTCCACCAGTTCGCCTGGCCCGCGATGGATTCCTCCGGCAGCCAGAGGCCCGCCAGATAAGTCACCATCAGCATGAAAATCAATAGTGCGATGAAGGCCGATTCCGGCGACACTTCTCCCAGCCATACGGGCCGTATGAAGAACCGGCGCACGAACAGACCCGCAATCGATATCGCCACCACCACCGCCCACACTGCGACAAAGCCGAAATAAAAGCCGCCGAAGCCGGAATCCGCGAAGAGAAACCGCACGCCGAAAGCTGTCGCAACGTGATTCATGGTAATCGGCCCGAAAGCCAGAAAGCCCCAGAACACGAAGGCGTGCGCCAGCCCGGCCATGGGCCTTTGCTCGATCACTTTGCCCTGCAGCAGCACTTCCCAAAGGAATTGCCGGATGCGGGGCCCCACCGGCGCAACCTGGAAATCAGGCGTCGGGCGTGAACGGCGGATCAGGCCTAGAACGTTACTGAAGCGTCTCCAGAAGAGGCCCAGAGAAATGGCCAGCAGCAGTAACAGCACCGCCCGTTCGGTCCACGACGCATCCATCATAGAATTTAGTTTTGACTGTAGCATGTTGGGCTTTTTTTAAAAGCCGCGCGAACTTCGCTAGAATAGATATTCGGAGGTAATTTGCGCATTGCCGTCTCCGGCGCCGCCGGTTTTATTGGGTCGCACATGTGCGATCGTCTCCTCACCGAAGGCCACACCGTGGTGGCTCTCGATAATTTCCTGACAGGAAGCCCACGGAACCTTTCCCATCTGGAAGGCCACAGGCGCTTCCGATTCGTGGAGCAGGACATCACGCTGCCGTTCGCTGTGGACGGCCCGGTGGATGGCGTCATCAACATGGCGTCTCCGGCCAGTCCTAAGGACTACCTGGAGTACCCCATCGAGACACTTGACGTGGGATCCATCGGCACCCGCCGCATGCTGGAACTGGCTCGCGAAAAGGACGCCCGATTCCTGGTCACCTCAACATCGGAGTGCTACGGCGACCCGCTGGTCCATCCTCAGGTGGAAACCTATTGGGGTAACGTGAACCCGGTGGGCCCGCGTTCCTGCTATGACGAAAGCAAGCGCTTCGCTGAGGCCCTCACCATGGCCTATCATCGCAAGCACGGCCTGCGTACGAATATCGCGCGCATTTTCAATACCTATGGACCGCGCATGAAGCTGGATGACGGCCGCGTAGTGCCTGCGTTTCTCGATCAGGCCTTGCGCGGCCTGCCGATGACGGTCTTTGGCGCGGGTTCGCAGACGCGCAGTTTCTGTTATGTCACCGACCTGGTGGACGGCCTCTATCGCCTCATGCTCTCAAGCGAACGCTATCCGGTAAACCTTGGCAACCCCACCGAGATGACGATTCTCGAATTCGCCGAGCATATCCGCCGCATGACCGGCACCTCATCCGCAATCGTATTTGAGCCGCTGCCCGAGGACGACCCCAAGCGGCGCAAGCCGGACATCGGCAAGGCCCGCGCTGTACTCGGCTGGGAGCCGCGCATTCTACTCGAGGACGGCCTGCGCCACACGGTAGAGTATTTCCGAGACATTCACGCGCCGGTGGCTTAGCGGAACGCCAGCATCAAGCTACCACACCACGTCTGACATACCGTGTCTGATATATCATGTCTGATACATCAGGTCTGATAAGCTAAAATTTCTGGTCTTCAGTATGCCCGGTGGCGAAATCGGCAGACGCAGAGGACTTAAAATCCGTCTGACTGCATTTCGGCTCTTTTCTTTCAGCATCGCTAATCGTTGCCAATAACTGTCAGTTATTTTGCACTTCCGGCATACCCTTATCGTCAACGATGATGATCTCGCGCAGGTGAGGGGCATCTTGAACAGTTTCAACACGACCCCGCGCAGGGTGGCTTCTTCGTTATAGGCCGGCACAATGACCGAGAGGCACGCGGCCGTTCTCTTCCCCACGCGGACGAGCAGAAGAGCGTGGGGCTACTTTCCTTGATTTAGGATTACGGCTGTTAACCCGAGATAGATCAGCGAAAAAGGCCTTCCACTTGCTTTGAACCAATGGAATGGCATCCACAACCGCTCCGACGCTGTTACATAACTGGTAAAACCGGCTCTGAAAACCCGAAAGTAAGGGAAATAGCCCTGGTTTTTTTGCCAGGCCGGTGCCGAAGCGGGAAGAGACTCCACACAATCGCCGCCGCATTGCATTACGGACTGCATCGTGGCTGCTGCGCCGCAAATTATGAAATCAAAGCGCAATAAGATTAATGGGGCCTCGGTTGCCCTGATCACTGGGGCTTCGGGCGGTATCGGTTCGGCATGCGTCCGACAGTTTTTGGCGGCTGGATGGCAAGTCTCCGCCACTGCCCTTCCCGGCATTGGTCTGGAGCGCCTTGGCGGACCGGATGTCTTGGTTGTTCCTGGTGACATCACATCAGACCAGGTGCGCCGGGACATTGTCGAACGAACCTTGTTCCGCTATGGACGGATTGACGCTCTCGTCAACAACGCAGGTGTCGGACTCTACGGTCCGCCCAGCGGTGTAGCGCTGGATTTGATGTCGCGTCTCCTCGAGGTAAATGTTTTCGCCGCCTTGGGAATGGCACAGGCGGTTATCCCTACTATGCGATCTGCCGGATCTGGCTCCATTGTCAACGTCGGATCGGTTGCCGCTTTCTCCTCATTGCCCTGGGCGGCCGCTTATTGCGCTTCGAAATCTGCTTTACACTCGCTAAACGACTCGCTTCGCCGCGAACTTCGAAAAGACGGCATCCACGTAATGAAGATCTGCCCCGGTATTGTGGATACGGACTTTCGCTTAAATGTGCTGGGCGGTGTCGCGCCAGCCAGAGTTGCGCGGATCCGTCAGGTAGTCACTCCGGAGGCCGTGGCGGCGGTAATACTGAACGGCATCACGAACCGACGGCAGACAGTGTACGTGCCAGAGATCGGCCGTTTGTTCCGGCTGGTCGAGTTCGTCAGCCCGCGGCTAATGGACTGTTACATGGGGCGGCTCGCAACCTCGGCGGATTCAACACTGCAATCGGAGTGGTTGAAGAAGGCGGAGCAGGAGCAGTAATGACGGGATCTAAATCATCCCTGACCCAAACGCATTTGTTCGAGTCAACCACGCGGAAACGTAAATGGTCATTAGCAAATGTAATGGCATTGGAGTGGCTACTTGTTGGCGTCGTCATCACAGCAGGCTTGGCGTACAGAGGCGCCAAGCTGGACTCGATCGGATTCTGGTGCGATGAAGCAGAGTCGTCTATCAATGCCCTGACGATTCTTCAGAAAGGGTATCCGACAAATCAGTATCTGGGGCTGCCGATTTACGAGAATACGCTCGTTCAACGGTGGCCGGACAATCCAGAGTACGAATTCAAGGACATCAGTTATTCCAGTAAGGGTGTTGCCGTTTATCACGCCTGGTTGCCGCTTTACGCCATTGCGGCATCCTTTGCGCTGCACAATATCAAGCCGGACGAGCTCAGGGCATCGATGGATGCCAAATATGCGGTCGAGGACTGGAAGCGGATCACTCGGGCTGGCCGTCTCCCCGGCGTCGCGTTTTTCGGGATATTTCTTTTTTTTGCTTTCGCAGCCGGGACAGCATTTTACGGCCGCGACGCGGGTTGGATCGCGTTACTATGGCTAACATTTAGTCCGTCGCATGCGGACTCATTCACGCAGGCGCGGTATTATTCCGCCGCCATTGCGATCAGTACTGGCTGCTGCCTGATGGTGTGGATTATGGTTAGTAAACGGGAATGGAAGCATTTTCTTGGGGGCAGTTTATTGTTCGTGTTGCTATTCCACACACACCTCCTCTCGTTCGCGGTGGCATGCACGATGGTCGGCCTATTGTTGCCGGTGACCGTTTACCGAAGCCCGAGGACTCTCGTAAAGTTCGCTGCTTTTGGAGCTCTCGTCGCGGCCGGAACCCTTCCCTGGTTTTTCCTGACCGATTTTTACCGGCATCACGCCGGAATCCCGCGAGGATGGTCGCTTCTGTCGCTGCCAGCGGACTTTCTTCAGTTTCCTATAGCCCGGCCGCTTATGGTGGCCCTGCCGTGTTTGTTCGTGCTTCTCTTCTTGGTTGCGCGGGCGCGTTCGGGTGTTCCGGCCTATCTGAAAGCTCCCCTGGCGGACTCACTTTTGCCGCTGTCGTTTTTAGCAGCCTGGACAATATGCGGCTATTCGCTGTTTCTTTTGTTGATGCCCGCAGCCAGTTTCTTCAACATTACCATCAGCTATTGGGGACCCGAGCACCTGATTATCCCAGTGATTGCCGCGGCCCTGATCCGAGCCGGGCGGGCAAGCTTCACACCAAAACGGCCGTCAGGAGTCTTTGCATTCGGCAATGAGCGATTTCCCAAGTGGGCTATCGCGGCAGGTCTATTGCTGGGAGCTTTGTACTCTTCGCAGCCGCACAGAATGAACGGCACGCCGTGGCAGGAACTTGATCAGATTGCGAGCCGTCTTCGCGCCATGAATCTTAGGAGAGACACCAGGCTTTACGCTTCGCCCAATGACCATCTGATACTGAGTCTTTACCTGGGCTTGCCTTTTCAAAGCATAGGGCCTATACGAAAGAATTTCCTTGACCGGTATCCGGGAGATGTCGTCCTTTTACAACGCGAAGCATTCGACCGCGACCCTGGCGCGATTGGGCCCAAGGAACTAGAGATGGATGCCGTTCAGAATAGCCGAAGTCTGTCCGCCGCTGACGCGCAACACCTGTCGGCCGCCTTGCGAACGCGACATTTCCGGAAAACGGTCCTCGACAATGTCACGGGTGCGCCGGCGGCCATCGAGAGCGTTCCGTTTTTCGCCGCGAGGGCGTATGAGCAGTACGAGAAACAAAGTCGCGCCGTCGCTTCCGGGTGGACAAAGTGGTTGACAACGCGCGGCTTTGCCATCGCGAACGGCCTCGAGTTTAAGGAAGTGTTCTGCTATCGCTTCGTTGATCCCAATTCCCGACGGGGTCCGAAGCTGAACTACGCCGCGAGGCTGCGCGGGGCGCAGGCGGATGTTCTGATCCGGTCGGGCACGGTGATATACCGTTCGTCAGGGCGAAGGCCGCTCGACGCGGGCGGGATCGATTTCACGTTCGTCTATTGAGTTGAGCTCGAACCGCTACGGAGTTGCAAAACCAACGAGGCCCCGGGATAGCATCTGACGGGTGATAGTAGTCAACAACTCTGCGCATCGAAATTGACCAGGCCGGGTGGCAACGAGGATACGACGACGGCGCCGCCGGCCGCCGGGACTCCGGAATGGACGGACGTGCGCTTGGAGCCTGCCGAAGGCGCGCACCATGGGTATTTGACGGTCAGGCGGAAGAACACGAAGAACTCGAAGACGAGCAATGTGCCCCTGACCGCTCGCGCTGTGGAAGTCCTGCGGCGCCGCAAGCCGGCCGACCGCGGGCTCGTCGTTCGGCACACGATTGGGCGAGACTGGAGCCGACGCATTTACTATCATGAAACTGATGGGACACAGCTCGGTCACAGTCTGGCAGCGGTATGTTCATCCCTCCCCCGAGGCCATGGAGAGCGCGGCCGCCCGTATGGAGGACTGGCGTTCGGTAAGGTTGCGCGGAGTGGGCACAGAATTAGGCACGGTGTCCGAGCCAGCTTCTGCCAGAAAGTTGCAAGTTGTTTAGTTTCAATGTGCCCGGGTGGCGAAATCGGCAGACGCAGAGGACTTAAAATCCTCTTCCTGGAAACGGGAGTGCGGGTTCAATTCCCGCCCCGGGCACCAACTAAATCAATGGTTTAGACCGAAGATGGGGGCATCGCATCACTTCCTCCCCCTAGCGCACCAGCGCTACCTAGCATGTCCTCGATGAAGATACCTGTCCGTAGTCAGAACAAGATCCGCACGGCTCGCGAGGTTAAGTAAAGTAAGCTGGCTGGTGCCGGGCGGCGGCGGCTTCGAGGTGAAGGTGGCACCTACGGCCGGGCCAGGTAACCCGGGCGATGCGGCCCGACCCAGGTCGCCCACTGCCTGCTTAGGCGATGGCCAACGGATCTCAACCTATTGATTCCACGAGATCTGGGAGTTCTGTCTACTTACAGGGCCCGTCAAGCCGACGGTTGCTTCGGATCGCGCCTGACCCAGCGAAACGCCGGCACCGAGTTTTTCCAAAAGAACTTCTCTGCCGCCGGCCGCCCCTTCGCCATGAAGTAGGCCCGCATGATCTCGATATTGGTTCTCATTTTTTCAATGGGCGACGGTGTGCCAGGCGTTCGCGACCAGCCTGCTGCAAAGACAAGGTAGTCTTCGCCAAAAATCTCCCAGATGAAATCGAGCATCGGCTTATAAACCGCCGGATCGGTCTGCGGTTGCGCGGCGGGGCTGCGAGGTAGTCCCGAGATTTTGGCGTACGCCTTTCTCGCCCGGAGCTCTTTCAGGTTCTTCGAATAGCCTCGCAAGACTTCTGGGTCGGTGGGCAGGGGAAGCGCCTGCAGGTGTCCCACGACCACACGCAGGTCGGGAACTTTGTCCGTCAGGCGCACCGTGGCCTCTATCAGATCGAAGCGCGGGTTCGCCACTTCCAGAGTGAGCCCCGTATGCGCGAAGGCCTTCATGTTGTCGATGAATTCAGGCTTCTGCACCGCCGCAACCAGGTCGTGGCCCGGCCACACATTGCCGTACCGAATCCCGAGAAACAGCTTGTTGCGATGGTACCTTTCCAGGTACTCGCGAAACTCGGGTTTCGTGGGATCGAGGTCGCCGATCATGCCGACGATGATTGGCGCGTCCTTGATGGTCTCGAGCACCCACAGGTTGTCCTCCACCCAGGGGCTGGCTTCGACTTTGATACCACCGGTGATCCCGAGCGGGGTCACGTCCTCGCGATACTGCTGCGGCAGGGCTTGAGGCGGATTCGGGCCGGGGGGATAGGGTACGCCCTGCGGACGGGTTGGGTCGTAGAGATGCAAGTGCGTGTCGATGATCGGGATCTCCTCATCGCCCGCAGCGGCTACGCTGGATACGGCGACGGTCGTGGCTACGCCGAGGAAAGCTCTGCGGCTGCAATGGTTCTGCTTCATCTTTGCGATTGAACTCCTTCGGATCATTTCCGAACTTCGCCCGCGGAGTCGGTATCCAGCCGTCCCTTCAACAGTTTCCTGATCGCGTCTGTCGTTGTTGTATCGCGCTTCACCTCGCGGTCCGGCTTGTCCTCGGCGGCCTCGCGCGACCGCGCTTCGCGGTAGCGTTCCTGGTGATCCGCCAGGTCGAGAGGCGTTTCGCCTTCCCGGTTCTTCCCGTCCAGCGGAACTCCGATGGAAAACAGATATTCGAGCACCTCTGGTGCGTTTGCCCCGGCGGCGATATGCATGACGGTCTGATCCCGCCGCGGTAGCGAAATCGGTTTCACCGGGTCGGCGAAGTGATCCGTCGGACTGTATCGGGCGGTCAGGTTCGCTCCGCGCGCGACCATTTCCTTTACGATCGCGACGTGGGTCGACAGCACCGCCACCGAAAACGGCGTATGGCCATCCTTGCGCAGCAGGTTCGGATTCGCGCCCTTCTCCGCCAGCATCGTGACCAGCGGCAGACAATCCGAATTCGCCGCAATGTGGAACGCCGAGGATCCGGGAGGCGCGGGGTTGATGCGCACATCCCCCACCGGTCCGGATGTAGGATAGAGCGTCTGCCGGTTCGGGTCGGCACCAGCGTCGAGCAGTCGTTGAACCATCGCCAATGCTTCGGCGAGCCGGCCTTTCGCTTCAGGAAGAAGGTCGGCACGCTCCGTTGCCCTCCGCGTGGCTCGGCCATTGCCGTAGGCGGAGCGATCGCGTCCGAGCGTCGTGATCGCCGCCACAGCCAGCGCGGCGCCGTGGAGCGGCGTGTAGCCGGCGCCATCTGACACGTTCACCTTCGCGCCGCGATCGAGCAGAAAGCGGGCCATCGCCACGTCCGCGCCGAATCGCGCGGAACTGCCCGCCGGCGCAGGGGCGCCCTTCCCTGCGACAAATTCCTTCCCCAGCGGATCCCACTTGTACAATGCCGCCAGCAGTGGCGTAGACCCGTCCGCCGCCGCGGCGTTCACATCCACGCCGGCATCCACCAGGATCCGTGCGGAGTCGAGGTCATGCTTCTGCACGGCGAACATTAGCGCGTTCTGGCCACCCTGTTTGCTGTTGTACGTTCCATCGTTATTCCAGGGAATGCCGGTCTTGCCGATCGTGCTGGTGGTTGGTGTATAGATCGTCGACGTGATGTCCCAGGACTTCGAAGTGGCGCGCACGTCCGCCCCATGTTGCACCATAAGGCGCACGATCTCCGGATGCCCGGCCGCCCACATCAGCGCTGTTTGGCCGAACTTCTTCTCGCGCGCATTCACCTCCGCGCGGTGGTCGAGCAGCATCTGCATAACCTCGACCTGCCCCAGGCGCGCCGCCGCCATCAACGGCGTCTCACCGTCTTCGCGCGCCAGGCTCGGGTCGGCGCGGTTCTCAAGCAACAGCTTCACGATGTCCGTAGAGCCGCTGGTGATCGCAACGTAGAGCGGCCCGATGCCCTGTTCATTGGCCAAATTTGGGTTGGCACCCGCCTTCACGAGCAGCGATGCGATCTCCCGATTGCACCGCAGGGCCGCCCAGGCAAGTGCCGTCGCGCCGTCTTCTTCGCGAGCATTGACGTCGATTTTCTGACGCAAAAGCGCGGCCACCGCCGGGCGGTCTTCGTTTTGTACCGCCGTGAACAGCGCGCCACCGGATTCCGCCGCGGCCACGGGCAATGCGGCAAGCAGCAAACACCAGACAGCAGCGCGGGTGAGAGTGAATTCGTTCGTCACGCTCTACACCTCCAGGCGATTCAGTTTGCCGGTGCTGTCCCCGAGTTTCTCCGTGGGCACACCCACTTTGTCAAGCATCGTGAGATACAGGTTGGTCAATGGCGTGGTGTCGCCCGGGTACACGATGAACCGCCCACCCGCTACGCGTCCGGCCGCACCTCCGGCCACGATGATCGGCAGGTCGTGCTGGCTGTGCACGGTGGGTACGCTCAGATCGCTGCCATACATGATTAACGAGTGGTCCAGCAGTGTCGAATTGCCTTCTTTCAGGGCGTCCAGCCTGGTCAGGAAAGAGGCAAACAACTCGGACTGATTCACGTTGATCTTCGCCAGGGCGTCGAGCTTGTCCGCCTCAAAGTTGTGATGAGAAATCTCGTGGTGCCCCATCGAAATGCCGATGTGCGGAAACGTCATCGACGAGGCTTCCCGCGCCATCATGAAGGTCCAGACACGCGTCAGGTCGGCCTGTAGTGCCAGTGCCTGCAGGTCGAACATGATCTTGACGTGCTCGGGCCATGAGTCCGGAACCCCGGCGGGGCGGGACACTTCCGGAAGGTCCACCGGTTTCTTCTCCAGGGCCACCTTGATGCGGCGCTCGATATCGCGGATCGACTGAAGATATTCGTCCAGCTTGCGGTTGTCGCTGGGGCCGAGCCGCGCTTTCAATTCCTGGATGCGCGCCGTGACCGTATCCAGGCTGCTCTGATCCGCCTCGCGGCGCTCCGCGGCGGCAGCCCGGTCGATCTTGCCGCCGTCGCCAAAAAGCCGCTCGAAGACCCGGCGCGGGTTGGGCTCGAACGGCAATGGAGTTGTGGCGCTCTTGTAGGAAACACCTCCCAAGGCGCCGTTGTATTCGGTGGCCAGTTCCAGCGAGGCAAACTGGGTTTCTTTGCCCAGCGCCTGCGCCGCAACCTGATCCACCGAAATGCCGACTTGAATCTTACCCCTGACCATTTCAACGCCCGTCATGAAAGAGGCCAGGGCGCGGTCGTGGAAGCCGGCCTTCGTACGGTCCGGGTCCGAAGACAGTCCGCTGAGAACGACAAATTTTTTCTTGTGCGGCGCGAGCGGAGTCAGCGCTTCACTTAGCTGATAGTCGGCGGCTTCGCCTTTGGGCCGCCACCTGTCCACGTTCACGCCCAGCGTGTAAAACACGAAACCGAGCCGCCGCACAGGAGCCGCCGCCGTGAACCGGTCCGCCTTTAAGGCGGGGATCATCGCGTCGAGCAAAGGCAGCGCCAGGGCAGTGCCTGCGCCACGCAGGAAGGTTCGTCGGGGAAGATGTTTCCGGGTAATGATCATGATGTGTTTTTTGCCTGCACTTGCCGCATCTGGAACGGAACGCTGTTCACGATGGCGGCAATCACGTCCTGAATCCGGTATCCGCCGGCTTCGGTTTGCCGCATGATCTGGCGGATCGCCGGCTGGTCGCGGGCGTCCAGTTCACGCCCCAGAGCGTACATCAGCAGGCGGGCGATGGTCGCCGAGGTGAACTCATCGGGGCGGCCGAGCAGGTACTGCTTCAAGCCCCGCGGGCCGGAAAAACTCGTGCCGTTGGGCATTTTGGCGGAAGCCTCGATTTCGCCGCCCTCCTCCCGAGTCCGCCATCGGCCGATCACGTCGAAATTTTCGAGCGCGAACCCCAACGGGTCCATGCGCGCGTGGCAGGAAGCACACACTGCGTCCTTGCGATGCCGCTCGATCTGCTGCCGCACCGTGAGCTTCTCGCCCTTGCCGACGCTTGCTTCAAGCGGCGGCACGCCGGATGGCGGAGGAGGCGGCGGCGGCGAGTTCAGCATGCTGTCGAGTATCCACTTGCCGCGGAGAATCGGCGACGTGGTGGTCTTATGCGATGTGAGCAGCAGGATGCTGCCCTGCCCCAGGATTCCTCCGCGCTCGGGTGCGGCCGCCAGTGAGACGCGACGGAAGCCAGGTCCGATGACGCCGGGAATGCCGTACAGCCGTGCGAGCTTTTCGTTGAGATACGTGTAGTCCGCGGCGAGAAGGTCGAGCACGCTTCGATTCTCGCGGAGGATGCTGCCCACGAATAGACGCGTCTCTTCTTCGAAGGCGGCGGCCAGCGCACCGTCGAAATCGGGAAAGGCCATCGGATCCGGCTTGGCTTCCGCCAAACTGCGCAGCCCCAGCCACTGTCCGGCGAAGTTGTCGAACATCGCGGCCGCCGCCGGGGCGGCGAGCATGCGGCGCACCTGCGCGTCGAGCGTTGCCTTGCGGCGCAGCTTCCCGTCCTGCGCGGCGCCCAGCAGTTCGTCGTCGGGAATGCTGTTCCACAAAAAAAACGAGAGCCGCGAAGCCAGTTCCGGCTGGGAAACTTTTTGCGCGCTGCCCGCGGCGGCGCCGGGCGGATCAAATTCGAGGCGAAACAGAAAATCGGGAGCGAGGAGCAGGCTCGCAAGAGCGGCGGCGATGGAGGCATCGAAGTTGTGTTTTCGCCTCGCAATTTCGAACTGTGTGAGAAATGGCTTGACGTCCGACGGGCCTACTTCGCGGCGGAAAGCGCGCCGCGCGATAGTGGAGAGAATCTTCGACGCGCAGGCGGGCTCTTCTGCCGGAGCCGCGGCCCGGCATATGAAAACCCGCCGCCGGCTAGGCGTTTCATCAGCGCCTCTGGCATTGTAAGGTCCGGAAATCTCCAGGCGGTCCATAGCCGGCGGACCGGGCGTCCCGGCAAAGGCCGCCTCGCCCACGGTCATGCCCCCGATCTCAAAGGTCTTCACGCGGTGGTTGTCTACACGCAACTCGAGAGTGGGGTGAATCGCCGAACCACGCGTGTCCAGCGGGCCTCCCAGCGGCGGGCCCCCGGGGCCGGCGACATTCGGAACCGGACCCTCCCGTTCGGCGAATTCGTCGGGGAAGGTGGCGATGACCACGTGCGGGCCGGCCTTTACGTCCACTCGCGTCTGAAAGAAGCGGACACCTTCGCTCTTCGGCAGATCATTGCGTTCGAGAAAGGCCCGCAGGCTGTACTCGCCGTCAAACGGAAAATAGTGCTGAACACGAATACCGCCGCGTGTTCCAAACGGCATTCCCGGGCCAAGCCAGGCGGACTGCGCATCGAGGGCGCGGAAACTATCCGTGACGGGCGACGGGTCGCCGGTGCCTGTGGCGTACTCGCTGACTCTTCGCGCGACTTTGAGATACTGCTCCAGCAGGAGCGGCGACATCGAAAGCGCGTCCCCGATATTATCGAATCCTGCGGCGATCCCGTCGGGCGGAAGTTCGTCCTTCACGGGTAATTCGATCGCCAGCAGGTCGCGGATCGCATTGGCGTACTCGAGGCGGTTCAGGCGCCGGATCACGGGGCGACCAGCGTACGGTGCCGCGCGCGCGGCGGCGTCAAGGTCGTTGACAAGGCCCGTCGAAAACGCTCGCAGCGACGCGCCGTCGGGACGCGGCACCCCTGCCGGCGGCATTTCGCCCGCCTTGAGCTTGCGAATTACCTTTTCCCAGAGATCAGGCCGCGCGGTCGGATTCGATGCCTCGGAGTTTTGGAGCACGATGCCCGCTGTCTTGGACGTTTCATTGTGACAGGACGCGCAATAACGGTCGAGAAAGGCCTGCCTGGAATCGGAGGAAGTCGCGGGCGCGGACAGTACGACGGCTGCTGCCATAGACAACAGCAGAGCGGCATCGGCCGGAAACCGTCGGCGACTCTGGCTCACGCTCACGAACGACCCTCCACTCTAAGTGCTCGGCTTACCTCAAAATACCAGTTTTAGCGCGAGCTGAACATTGCGGGGGACGTTGGATTGTCCGGTAATGATGCCGAAATTCGCTCCGTTTACCGTGGTGCCGGGAGCGCCGAACACTGGGGTGTTCGTCAGATTGAAGGTTTCGGCCCGGAGGGCGACCTGATACCGCTCCTTTACCCGGAAGTTCTTGAACAGGGAGAAGTCCAGGTTCTTCGTCTTGTCCTGGCGGACTCCCGTGAAGCTCGAGACCGGGTAAAACCCGGACAACGAGGGTAGGAAGGGAATCCTTCCTTAGGAGGTTCGCCAGAGATTGCCGTAGGTGAAGTTTGCGGGCTGCGCGAACGCGGCGGTATTGAACCACTGATCGATGCTCTTGCCGTTGGAAAGCACCTCGTCCCCCGCTACGTCGGGATGCTGGCCGCCCAGGTGCCGTTGGCGACGTCGGTCATCAGCTTCGACCAGGTATAACCGGCGATGATGCTCAGCCCTTTGGAAAAACGTTTTGCATACGAGGCCTGCAGGGCATCGGACTCGGAGTTCCCGATTGCCATGCCGTCGACGCCGACAGTCTGCCACGCGGGGAAAGGGAGCAGCAATTGGCCATATTGAATCTGGGGCTGCGCCAGCGGAGATTACACTGCTGGTTGTATGCCGTCCGCAGAGTGGAAGGCTGAGCGCTCGCCAGACTCAGGCCGATGGCCGAGAGCAAGCTCTGCGAACTGCCCGGCGGATACACAAAGCCTGCGAGAAACGGATTGGCGAACAGGGTAGTGGGATGAATCTTGTCCACGCTGTTTACCCAGGGCGTGGAGGTTTGGAATGCGGACCTGGTGAATGCCCGCGTCGCGCCGTCGTACGCCACACCGTACAGGAGACCGTAGCCGGCCCGGATGACGGTCTTTGCATTGAGCGAATAGGCCACGCCCAGGCGGGGGCTCGGCTTGATTTCGATGTCGCGAATCGCCCTGCGGCCCAGAGCGCCCGCCCCATTGCCCGCGAACACGTATCCGCCGTACAGGTTCCAGGCTTCTGCCCGTTGAACGGATTCGCAGCTTGACTCGAAATCGGATTGAGGACGTATGGATCGATCGCGGCCATCTGGTTGTAGCGCTCCGTCGTCGCAGTCTCCTCTTCTAAACGGAAGCCGACATTGATCGTAAGATTACGGCTCATTTGAATCCTGCATTAGTTGTGCACCTAGTCCCGGAGCTTCTGTTCGTCCGTCTCGTTGAGTGTAATCCAATATGGCGATTCGGCGTTAAGCCGCCGCGCCTCCTCGACCCTACCAACCCTCGACTTCTATGTGAAGTTACCCCGGGAAGCGCGATCGTCGCCAGGTTCCTGGCCGCCGAGACCAACGGTAAGGAGTTCACGCGGAAGATCAACTACGAGTGCTACACTCGGGACGGAAAATGAAACTCACCGTCACGAGTTCAATCGTGTGATTATCTATCTCGATCCGATCAAGCTGGTGCTTCGCAATCAGGACGGCGAGGTTGACCGCCAGCAGCTGGCACAAAGGACGGGTGGCATGGAGTACGGGCAGCAGGATGCACAGGGAGAACATCACCGACCGCACGGCCGTGTCGTGGAAGTGTAGCTGAAGAAGCTGCCATCGGGTAAGCCGTTCGGTACCACTGCGCGCGATCTGCTGAAGGTGAACCCGAAGAACGTGAACTTGGAGTTCGAAAACGAATACGTGCGCATACTCCGATGCAAGTATTCCGCGAACGTTTCGCGAGCCGCTGCACGAGCACGTCAACGACAGCCGACTCACGGTCGCGCTCGACGACGTTGAGCTCAACGCCACGACACAAGGGCGAGGACCGCACAGTGACGCTGGCGGCCGGCCACTCGTTGTGGAGTACGGGCCCCGCAGTCCGCGCGGCGCAGTCCAACCGCGCGGTCGAGTTAATCGTGCTGGAGCTGAAGTAACACAAATCCTGATGGACCTTCAATCCCTTCATTGCGAGCAAGGTTTACCGCAGGTCCACGTCGATGGAGGCGCACGCGGAATCGGTGATAGTCTATCGGGTGCAGGACACCAAAATTGGTGTGGTGGAAGCGTGACAGAGAGGTCCTCGCCATGATTAGTCGCGCCGTCAGGATAGCGATGTGGATAAGCCTCGGGGTGACTCCATGGCTTTTCATACACGGGACTTTCATACACGCCCAACCGGATTTGCCGGCCCTTTTCTCGGACGTGACGAAGCGCTCCAAAGTGGATTTCGTGAACCAATCGAGCCCTGTCGCCCGCAAGTACCTGATTGAATCCATGACAGGCGGTGTAGCTGTCTTTGACTACGATGGTGATGGCTTGCTGGACATCTTTCTGGTGAACGGAGCGGCGCTCACAGATCCCATGCCAGGCGGCGGGCAGCCCGACAAATCCTCACCACGTTTCTGGAACCGGCTCTATCACAATAACGGCGACGGCACCTTTACCGATGTCACAACGAAGGCGGGCGTGCGTGGCACGGGATACGGTATGGGTGCTGCTGCGGCGGACTATGACAACGACGGGCACACGGATCTCTTTGTCACAAGTCTCAATGGCAACACGCTGTACCATAACAACGGCGATGGAACCTTCACCGATGTGACGTCGCGCCTGGGTGTCGGCGGCAGCGGATGGTCCACGGGCGCACTGTTCATCGACTACGACCGCGACGGACGGCTCGACCTGTTTGTCGCACGCTACGTGAAGTGGGAGTTTTCGATGGACATCTGGTGCGGGGAGCGCAAGCCGGGTTCGCGCGCCTATTGTCATCCCGACCAGTTCCAGCCAATCACACACCTGCTGTATCACAACGAAGGCGCCAAAGGATTCAAAGACGTCTCCAGCCAGACGCACTTGGACCAATTCGCCGGAAAAGGCCTCGGCGTGGCGATGAATGACTTCGATCGCGACGGCTGGCCCGACATCTTTGTGGCGAATGACTCAGTGCCGCAGCAATTGTTCCGCAATCAAGGCGACGGCACCTTCGAGGAGGTCGCGCTGGACCGAGGCGCCGCCTACGATGCGGACGGACACAGTTTCTCTGGAATGGGTACGGACTTCGCCGACTACGATAACGACGGCTGGCCCGATATCTTCGCGAATGCCCTCGCCACACAGCGTTATTCGCTCTTCCACAATGCAAAGGGATCGTTCGACTACGTCTCGGATTCGGTGGGTATCGGAGCCGCCAGCATACTGCATTCGGGTTGGGGCTCAAAGTTCTTAGACTACGACAACGACGGATGGAAGGATCTGTTCGTGGGTCAAGGGCATGTGATGGACAACATCCAACTCACCCAGCCTCAACTGCGCTACCTGGAACCGCCGATGCTGATGCGAAATGTGAAGGGGAGATTCGCCGATGTCTCGCCCACCGCCGGAGCGGCGTTCCGTAAGCCGCTGGCGGCTCGTGGGGTGGCGGTCGGGGATCTGAACAACGATGGCTGGCTGGACATCGTTATCAACTGCAACAACGGGCCCGCGGTCATTCTTGAAAATCGGCGCGCCGGAGCTAGTCACTGGCTCCTGATCGACACCATCGGCACGCGCAGCAACCGGGATGGAATTGGCGCGCAGTTGCGGCTGGTCACGGAATCGGGAGACCAGCAGTACGCCATGGTCACCACCGGGTCCAGCTATCTCTCATCGAACGATAAGCGCGTTCACTTCGGACTCGGCCGGAACAAGAATGCCAAATTGCTGGAGATCACCTGGCCCAGCGGTGCCGTACAGAAGCTCACGGACGTCGCCGCGGACCAGATCCTGAAGGTCCAGGAACCGCACTAGATTCACCTCAGCTTCGATCGCATGCCCGCGAGAATTTCCAACGCCTTCATGACCTCGGCGTCACCAGGCAGTTTCTCGAGGGCGAGCCGGAGTTCTTTTTCTCCATCCTCGAAACGCCCGGCCTGGCATTGGGTCAGCCCGAGATTCTTGTGCAGCGCCGGCAGCGCGGGGCATGCCCCGCAGACCTGAATCGCCTCTCGCAGTTGGGCGATCGCCTGGTCCCATTTCCCATCCCTCGCCGACGCGATCGCGAAATTACTCAGCGTTTGGGCACGCTCGGTCTGCGCGTTTCGGCCCTGCAGCGCCGTGAACCTCACCTCGTACTCTCTGGCCTGCTCCGCATTCGTTTTGGCCAGAGCCCGGAACAAGCTATAGAGGGCTTGTGAATGATTGGGGTCAATCTTGAGCGTGGCCTTCCAGGCGTTGACGGCCTCGTCTGTCTTGGCGTCGCTCTGCAGGGATTGCCCCAGCAAGAACCAAACATCAGCATTATCGGGCGAAAGCTTCACGGCTTGACGAAGGGCCTGCACCGCTTCGTTGTAGTGCTGCAGTTCGCGCTCTGCGATGCCGAGCCGGTACCAGGCATCCGCCACCTTCGAATCCAGCCTGCATGCTTCTTTGAGTTCCGGCAACGCTTCGTCATACCGGCGCAGGTCACCCAGAATCCGTCCTTTGTTGTAGTGGGGAGCCGCCGCATTGGGCGCCAGTCTCACGGCCTCGGTGAACTCCGCGAGCGCTTCGTCGGTTTGGTGCTGATCGGCCAGCGCGATCCCCAAATTGAGATGGGCTTCGGGCGAGTGTGGGTCGAGCGCGGCCACCTTGCGGAAGGTCTCGACGCTGGCCGGGTCGGCGCTGCGGCCCTGCACCATCCCGAGCGCCGTCAGGGCCTTGACATTGTCCGGGGCCGCTTTGAGCGCCTGCTCTAACTCCTGTCGTGCCCCAGCGAAGTTTCCCCGGCCGGCGAGTATCAACGCCAGGTTTACCCGAGCCTGCGAATAGTTGGGGCTATTCTCGATGGCTTGCCGGAACAGCGTCTCTGAGCGCTTTGTGTCGCCCATTTGGCCATAGAGCACGCCAAGATTGTTCTGGCACTCGGCACATTGCGGGTCGTTTTCGAGCGCCCCGTTGAACTGCTTCTGCGCATCCTGATTCCTGCCTCGACCCATATAGAGCAGTCCCAGTTGATTCCGCGCTGCCGCAAGCCGGGTATCAAGCGCCACCGACTTCTCTAAAGAAGTAATCGCCGCGTCTAAGTCGCCGAGTCTCTGTTGCGCCAGGGCGAGATTGTAATAAGTCTTGGCGTTTTTCGGATCGAGCTGGAGCGCCCGCTGATATCCATCAACCGCCGCCCGCGGATCACCATCGAGCAAATCCTGATTGGCACGGCTTGCCGTGGAACTGGCGATGTTCTCCAGTTGATCCTGCTTCTGGCGCTTTTCGAACTCGGCCAGCTCCTTTTGCGCCGCATCGTTTTGGTTGAGGCGCCGCAACACATTCGCCAGTTGAAACTGGGCCTCCTGCGACTCGGGATGAAGGCGGCGAGCCGCCTCCAGGTGCTGCCGGGCCTCTTCGAACCTACCCAGCCGCGCCAAGGCAAAGCCGAAGTTATACTGCGACGGATAATGTCCGGGACTTTCCTGCACCGCTATCCGCAAATCGTCGACCGCCTTCTCGTACTCCGCCAGGCCGCGGTATGCCAACCCGCGGAGATAACGGCCTTCCGCATCCCGCGGACGATGCTCCAGCACTTCGTTCAACACCGGCAGCGCGTCCGCCTGCCGGTCCAGGCCGATCAGGGCCTTGGCTAGTGACAGGCGCGTCACGTCGTCGGACGGATCGGCCGCGATGGCCGCCCGGAAACACTCCACCGCCTCGTCGTAGCGTTTCAAGCGCGCGAACAGCGTGCCGAGATTCGCTTGGGCCAGCGCCGAACGAGGGTGCACCGTCACCGCTTTATTCAGTACCTGAATCGCTTCCTCACTGCTGCCGTTATCGGAGAGGGCCTCCGCCAAAGCGATGCTGTGGCCCACATCGCCCGGTTCCAGGTCGCCGGCTTGCCGTAGATAACCGATGGCTGCCGTATAGCGTTTTTCCCTTCGCAGCACTTCACCCAGTTGATGGAGTGCGGTGGCCGATTTTGGATTCAGCCGCAGCGCGGCGCGATGCTGAGCTTCGGCGGCGGCCAGGGCGCCGGTCTCCGCCAACGCCATGCCCAACGCCACGTGAGCCGGCTGGGAATCCGGCGCCTGTTTCACCAAAAGATCGAGTTCCTTCACCGCTCTCTGCGGCTGGCCATCCTGGATGAGAGCGAGTCCGAGATTGTAACGTGCCTCGCCTGAACTGGGCTCGGCACGCAGGGCGGATTCAAACGCCGCAATAGCGCAGGAGTTGTTTCCGTGTTGCGCAAACCAGGCACCCACCATGTTATTGGATTGAGCGGGGGACTTACCGCTGCGCTGAGCGGTGAGTTCCTGGGGAGGATCGCAGCCGCTCGGCTGCCCAAGGGCGCACCACGCGGCTGCCAGAAAGATCAGTGAGGCCGGGCGCACGACCTCATCTCAGAACGTAAGCTTTAGGCCAAGTTGAAGCGACCTGGGCGAATTCGCCGTACCGGTGATCGTAGAGAAATTGGGATCAAGGACGTTCCCGTTGGGTGTGCCAAGAATCACTGTGTTCGGCGTATTGAACGACTCTGCCCGGAACTCGATGAACCGCTTCTCCATCAACTTGAAGGAGCGGAAAACGGAGAAGTCGATGTTCCAGAACGCTGACGTTCGCATAGCGTAACGGCCCAGGTTTCCAAACGTGTAAGCCGCGGGCGCCGCGAACGCTGCTTTGTTGAACCACCCCGATGCGGTCGGATTGGCGATGTTTGGATCACCGACCAGATTCGCGCGCAGATAGCCGGTGTTTCCCGTGTTGGCGAGGTCTCCGGGAACCGTGATGTTGTAGGGCTGGCCAGAGCGCGCCGTCGTGATCGTATTCAGTTGCCATCCACCGGCGAGAAGATTTACCGCGCGGCTGCCGGAGGCATATCTTTTGCCAGTTCCAAATGGAAGGTCATAGACAATATTCACGCTTAGCAGTTGGGTGATGTCAAAACCCGACACGCTGCGGTCATTGTTGTAATGATACGGATCCTGGACTGACTGGCCTTCCACACCATACCAACCGGACGATCCGATATCAATCGACTTTGAATAGGTGTAGGACACCTGATAGGCCAAGCCACCCGAGTAGCGTTTGTTGAACAGGAACTGCAGTGAATTGTAGTTACCCCGCCCGATGCTGCGATCATAATAAGTAGGGTGAATGTACGGGTAGGGCTGGCGCGCCGTCGGATCGCCCGGACCGGGAGTCAACGCGACATTGTAGTAGCCGCCCACATCCAGCCTGCGGCTGCCGGAACCGACATAGTCCAGCGCCACCGTGGTGGAGTTGTTCAACTGTTTCGCCAACCCGAAATTCCACTGCATGGAATAGGGGTTCTTGGCGTAGGGATCCATATACCACTGGACCTGCTGAAAAGGTGTGGGGGCCGGAAATGCCCCACCGCCGGCGGCAAACGGACTCTGCGCCTTGATGGTGGGCGTAGGCTGCGAAGGCACCGGAACATTCAGGTTGTTGGCGAGTTGTTGCCCGATGTCGGGCCACGTACCCTCGTAGTTCTGCGAAGTCTGCGTTACGGCCGCCCAGTTGTCATAGTAGATGCCAAACCCGGCGCGGACCGCGGTGGTCTCGGTCATGCGGTAAGCAATGCCCAGGCGCGGTCCCCAGTTGGTGGTTGTGTCGTGATAAATCTTGCCGTTCGGCGAAACCACCACGTGAGCGGGCAATTGGCCGTTGCCGGGAATGCAGGGAGCATGTCCTCTATCGGCACATGAAGGCGGCAGCTTCTGAACCACGTAGGTTCCGTTGTTGAAGTCGATCGAACCGGCCTCAATGCCGCCATTCTGGCCCACCGTACTCGGCAGGCCGTAGGGCGGAATGAACGTCCGGTCATAGCGCAGACCGAGATTGACGGTCAGTCTGGGAGTTGCCTTCCAGGAATCTTGCGCGTAAAATCCCATCACCCCGCCCCATCGCGTGGTTTCATGCACGTTCCGGCGGCCGGCGTTGTCGGGTACGTTCAGAAGGAACGAGGCAATGGCATTGCCCGGGCTGGAGCTTGCCGGCGAAAGATCGGACGTCTGTTGCAGTGCAAATCCTACGTTGGCATTGTTGTATAGAGACTCAAACGTGCTGCTATTCAACTCTCCGCCGAAGCGCAACGTGTGAGAACCGATGACTTTCGAAACATTCGCCTTCCACTGGTGTACGTTGGTTTCATTGGGATTAAGCGACTTACTGTTTTGTGGGATCGGGGTGCTGAACCCGGCGATCCCAATCGCCGGGTTCAGGCTGAAACCGCCGATGAAGTTGCCGGCGAAGTTGGGGTCGTAACCTAGCGCCTGGATTGAGCTCGCTGACAGGTTCGTGAAGACGGTAAAGCTGTTGGTTTCCTGATGAGATCGCCCGTACTGGGCCTGCAACACCAGGCTCGGGCTGAACGTGTGGACCCAACTGGCGCCGTAGTTCTGTCCAGGGTTGTCGGTGATGCTCTGAGTAAAGTTCGGCAGTCCCCCGGTACCGGCGGTGTCGTAATAGATGGCGCTGTAGCGGAACCAGGCGAAGTCCTTGGAACCCACGGTCTGATCGATACGTGCCGTAAACTCTTTCTGATGTTGCCGGAACGGCGTGTTGTCAATTGCATTGTTGTTGGCAACACCTGTATTGAATAGCGGTGGACGGAGCTGTTTGACGAGGCCCACCAATCGCTGATCGATCAGGCTGGCCGGAATCTGGTTTCCCGGGAACGGGTCGCGCAGGAATCGGGGATTGGTTGGGTCTGGCGAATTCGGGTCGATCCGCGTGCTGAATGGGTTGAAAGCCTGAGCCTCGCCCGTCAGATTTCCGCTAAGTTCCGCATCATTTGGTAAGTGCAAAAAGGAGTTCGCGGCTCGGGAATACTCAAAGCCCTCATAGGCTCCGAAGAAGAACGTCTTGTTCTTGCCGTTGTACAGCTTCGGAATCAGGACCGGGCCGCCCGCGGAAGCGCCGAACTGGTTTTG
>CAWFPJ010000037.1:0-40000 GCA_963817515.1 Bryobacterales bacterium
ACAAGTTTCTGCTTTTATGTTGACAATCGGAACCACCTCCAATAGAATTATTCCTGTCCGAAAGATACAACGGTTTAGGCTTGTTTCGCACGCACGTGTCGGGGCCGCATAGCCATAGGACAGTTCTTTGAAGGCGTGATCAGGCCGCTTGCACACACAAGCTGCCTGGAGACTTGTGGTTCGCAGACTTTAATCAGGCGGGCGTGCGGATCCGCGGCCCGTGCTGGAACTTTCACCCGCCCCCGAGTCCGGCAAAACCTTCCTCGAAGAAGGAAAACGACGATGACGTTTTGGCTCCGTGTTGAGGGTTGACACTAATCCCGGCGGCACTTGGAACAACCAGGCGGCTCCGACTTTCAGGACCTAAGGAATTAAAGTGTCATTACCCTTTCAATACGAGCCTATAAGATCCGTGTAATTGCGCTGGGTAAGAAAGAACGCCGATTCTCGATTTAGTTTGCCAAGCGTGATTGCCGCGAGCAGCTAAGGAGGAAATATGTGGCGTAGCATATTCGTACTGACGCTAGCGACGGCCGGCGTTCACGCGCAACAGGTCGCCCATACAGGTACGCTGACGGGAAACGTCACCGACCCCACTGGAGCGGTCATAGGCGGAACTAAAGTGAGAGTGGTCAACCTGGAGACGCAGGTCGCGTCCACTGTGCTCACCAACGAAGCGGGACGCTACTTTATACCCTATCTGAATCCGGGGCGCTACGAATTAAGGGTGGAGTCTGTGGGCTTCAAGGCCTACGTGCGGACAGGCATCGAGTTGCAGGCAGGGGAATCGCCGCGCATCGATATGCAGCTCGAAGTAGGTTCAGTCAGCGAATCCGTTATGGTCTCGGGCGCGGCACCGCTGATCGATACGGAGACGTCGACGGTATCCGCTTCGTTGGGCCACGAACAATTCATGGAGCGGCTCTTTCTGTTGCAGAACCGGTCGTTCAACGTGCTGATGTATCTGCCGGGCGTGGCCAATACCTCCGAAGCCACATTCAATATGCTGGGGCAGCGATCCAGATCCATCGGCAACGAAGTAGACGGGGTGAGCGCGAAAATGCCAGTGCAAGGTACCCCGGTCGGCGACTACCAAGCCCTGCTGGTGCCGGCCGACGCGTTGGAGGAGGCGCGGGTGTTGACCACCGGTGTGCCGGCGGAGTTCGGGAGCGCAGGAAGCGGCATGGTCGTGCAGGTCATGAAGAGCGGCACCAACCAACTCCACGGATCAGCGGAAGACCGCTACCTGAACACATCGATGACGCACCGCTCGTATTTCACCCAGACCGCGACTCAGCCGATCTCATATCACGATTTGTCGGCTACCATTGGCGGGCCGGTCATGCTGCCGAAGCTTTATAGAGGGAAGGACAAGACTTTCTTCTTCTTCGGCTGGCAGCGGCAGAACGAACGAGACGGTTTTTCCGAGATCGACAACGTGCCCACTCCGGCCATGCTGAATGGGGACTTCAGCCTCGGCGGTTTGGGCTATCCGATATATGATCCGGCCACCATAAAGCAGACTGCCACCGGCGCGTGGACCGCCAGCCCATTTTTGAACAATCAGATTCCCGTCAGCCGGTTCGACCCCGTAGCCGTGAAGTTTTTGAGTTATACGCCGTGGCAATTGCCCAATCAGGCGGGATTTGTCACAGCTGCCGGCCCCCAGCAGAACTTCCTGGGAACTTCAAGATACCGATCGTATCGCAGCCGGTTTAGCTGGAAAGTAGACCAACAACTTTCCCCCACCCACAAGTTTTTCGTGCGCGTAACCTGGAACCGCCACCGGCGCTGGAGCAATGAAACCTACGACCAATTCAATTGGCTGCTGCTGAACGCCGGCGCGATCCCCCAGCGGCGAGACATGTTAGGCCCATCAATCTCCGATACGTGGACGATAACCCCCACACTCATCAACGAGTTTCGCGTCAGCATGACTCGGTTTAGATATACGCTGACGCCGTTCACTACCGGGCAGGGTTGGGCACAAACCCTCGGCATTCCAAACACGTCGCCAACCACATTTCCGGAGTTTCCAGACACGCAGTATCCGGTGAACCTCGGAAATTATGCCGAGCAGGTGGCTGAGAACTTCACAGCCTCAGAGAACCTGACGAAGGTAATTGGGCCACACACTTTGAAGATGGGGTGGCAGGTCATTCGCTCGAGATATAACAACATCGCGCAGGACGCCCCTTCGGGCATTTACAATTTTTCAGGCTCCACGAGTTTTCCCTTCCAGCCAAACACGGGCAGCGCCTTCGCCGGCTTTCTGCTTGGAGCGGTCTCAAGCGCCCAGTTCACGCAAAATCAGGCGTCCTGGCTGCCGCGCTGGTGGCAAAACGCGCTCTACTTGCAGGACGATTACAAGCCGACCCGGAATCTTACCCTCAACATCGGGATCCGGTGGTCCGATGAGACCCCGTTCCAGACTAAGTACGGCCAGCAGTCCGAGTTCAACCCGAATGTGGTCGACCCGCTTACCAATATGATGGGAGCGATCACCCATCCCACGGGGCCTCTGGCCAAGCAGCAGTGGCTCAATTTCCAGCCGCGGTTCGGCTTGGCCTGGAACCTGCGCAAAAATCTGGTGTTTCGGGGCGGCTTCGGGCTCACCACGATGGATCTGTTGGCCAACGATCTCAACGTCGCTTTCGACGAGTATGTCGCCACCGCAAACGTACAGGCGCCTCCGGGGAACCCCACCCCCGCCTTCTATCTCTCGCAGGGTGCGCCCCCCCACCCGTTCACAGTCCTCGGCAACGGTACATCACCGTATGTCGGAAGTAACTTCAGCCAAAGGACGGCGACTCTGTACGACCCGAACATGTATATGCCGCGCATCATGAACTGGTCAGCCGGCTTCCAGTTTCAGCTGCGGCCCACGTGGATGGTGGAGGCCCGCTATGAAGGCACCTCAGGCGTCGGACTGTTGAACTGGTGGAACATGAACCAGATTCCGTTGAATATTTCCAGTGACCCCACGGTACTGACTAAGATCTACCAGGCGCCGCAGAGTTACCTGCCTTACCCTCAGTTCGGACGCATCATGAATTACAGCAACTTTGGACACAGCACATATCACGCGCTCACTGTCCGGGTGGAGAAACGCTTCAGCAGTGGCATCGGGCTGAACACGTTCTATACCTTCTCGAAAGCGCTCGACAATGCTGACGGTGAATCGCAAGCAACCGGCGAAGACTTCTACAATCGGTCTTTGGAGAAGGGGCGGGCGGGCTTCGATCTGACGCACCGTTTCATCAACACGGTGATGTGGGATCTGCCTGTCGGCCGGGGACGTCGCTTCCTGAATCGGGGCGGCGTGCTGAACGCGGTTTTCGGAGGCTGGCAGTTGAACTGGAGCGACACTTTACAAAGCGGGCTGCCGTTCTCGGTAACATTCGCGGGAAGCCCTAACCTGTATCTGCCCGGCGGCGGTGTTTCCCGCCCGAACATTCTGGTTCCATACTCTCAGGCCATCGCAAATCCCTGGCACATCGGTCCCAACCGGTTCCCGACTAACGCTCAGAATCCTTACCTCAACGCGTCCGCGTTTGCCTATCCGGCATCGTTCACGGCTGGGAATCTGGGAAGGAATACATTTCGGGGTCCCTTGCTTTACTGGCCGCAGGGTTCGGTGGTCAAAAGCTGGAGGATTAAGGAGCGGACGACTTTTTCCTTCCGTTGGGCAGTACAAAACGTGGTCAACCGCCCGGAGTTTTCCACGCCCGGTTCGGTGTACAACTTATCGAATTTGGGGAACTTCGGCCGCTTCACTGGTACCGTCGGCGCTTTCAGCGGAATTGGCGGGGAGTTCAACTCGTCGATCATCGTACGCTTGCAGTTTTAGCGAGATCACGCTGGCAGCAACATTTTCGCCGCCGCATATAGAATGAGCTTGGAGGATCGGTCAGTTCCCCGAAGCCGTCCTTGCGTGGCTCGCTGTAAATGCTTTACGATTCGGAAATGCAAATCTGCTTGCGCCGTCTCGTCCTGCTCCCCTTGTTGCTGCTGGCCCCGCTCCTGGCTGAGGACAACCTCAAGTTCGGCCAACCCGCCTGCGTCGCGCCGGTGCTCGACAAGAAATTTTTCGTCGTGTGCTACGACCCCGCCCACAAGATCCCGGCGTGGGTTGGCTACGCCCTCACCAAAGAGGACTCCCTATCCAAGGCCACCAGCCGCGTGGGTAGCTTCCGTGCGGACGCCGCGCTACCGCGTGGTGAACGGGCCGAGAACTCAGACTATTCCGGCAGCGGTTATGACAAAGGCCATATGGCTCCCGCCCGCGACTTTACGCGAAGCGTACAGGCGATGAAGGCCACTTTCGTTTTGACGAACGCAGTGCCGCAGAAACATGGCGTCAACGCCGGCAAGTGGGCCGAATTGGAGGAAGCCGTCCACGCGTTAGCCTCTACCCAGACAGTATGGGTTTTCAGTGGGCCGGTATTCGCCGGGGGAAAGCCCACCAAGACGATTGGGCCTGACAAGGTAGCGGTACCCACTCACACGTACAAGGTGGTTCTGTGCATCCACCCGAACGGCGACAAGCAGATGTTCGGATTTGTGCTGCCGAACATCGAAAAGCCCACTGGCGCGATCAGCAGCTATACCTTCAGTGTGAACCAGGTGGAGAAGCTCACGGGCCTTAATTTTTTCGATGCGCTCCCGGCTGCCGAGCAGAACCGGCTGGAGCGGACGGTGAATGCACTGCCGCCGCAGGATTGAGCCGGGGGTCGAAGCGCGGGTCGCGGAGCGGTCACTGTGCGCCGCTAATCAATATTCGAAGCGCGCGACGATTTGCAATTGCCGGGGGTGGAAGCCGTTCGCCAGGCTGCCCACCTGTCCGAACGAACCGCTGCCAAACGTAAAGCCCGCCCGGTCAAAACGAGTGCGATTGAAGGCGTTGAAGGCCTCCATCCGTACCTGAAAACGCATGCTTTCGCGAATCTTGAACTGCTTCCTCAGACCAAGATCGGTATTGGCGATTCCCTGGGAATTAAGATTCTCGAAATACCTGGGTGCGCTCCCGATTTGTTGATCGCCGGGGTCGGCAAAGCAGTCGGTGTTGAATACCGCGAGGCCATCCGATGCACCATTTAAAAGCGCGGCGGCGGCATCGTGATAGCTGACGCCAGTACCCGGGGTTGAGCACGTAACGTTAGGCCGCTGCCGTCCTCCTGAGATACGGTTCTGGGCCATCTGGATGTGTACCGGCTGCCCGCTTTGCAGGGTGATATTCGAAGAGGCCGACCAGCCGCCGATCACGCCATCGAGGATCTTGTTCATATTTGTGCCCAGCAGCAGGCCGCGGCCGATTGGGATGTTTGCCGTAAGAGCGGCCGCCAGACGCTGCGTGGCGTTGTTGGCGCTGATGGAGTTTTCGTTGCTCAGGTTATCCAACACCTGCGGACCACCGTTGGTGAGCCATCCGATCCAGCCGTTGGCGCCCGACGAACTGTTGTCTGTAGCGCGCGAGAGGGTGTAACTGCCCTGGATGACGAAATACTTGCCGCTCCTTTTTTGAAAGCGAAGCTGCAGGGAATCGTAGCGGGAGACGGCGGTCTGCAGAGGCAGCCCGGTGAAATTGCCGTCAAACTGCGGGTAAGGCCGCAAGAGGTTGATGAGGGGAATCTGCGCGTCGTTGTACCGGGAATCAGGCTCGTTGAAAATCGCGTTCGGGCCGGTGAAGAAGGGCTGGAACGGATTCGCCACCAGGCTGTTCAACTGGTGAGTGGAATAATCTTGCCGTATGTCGGTCGGAACGTAGTTGCGGTTCCGCGTGCCCGCGGCGAAGCTGCCCCATGGCAGATGCGTGCTGCGGTTCGCGGAATAATCCGCGCTGACCACCAAATCCCACGGAAAGAGATGCTGAACCCCGCCGCTCCATTGATAGATCTCGGCATTCTTGTTCAACTCGTAACTGAGATCGCCCGAATTGTCGAATCCCCACATCGCCAAAGGACCGTACTTGTTCCCTTGCGGCGACGGCAGTCCATTGGGGAACGGATTTTCCAGCGTGGCAAACTGGGTCAGGTAGTTGTCCTTCGTGAAGTAGGACACGGCGTTCTTGAAATACGCAGGGCCAGTGTACTGGAAATTGGTTTGCATGTCGGCCCCGTAGTAGATTCCGGCCCCGGCCCGGATCACCGTCTTCTGGTTCCAGCTATAGGCCAGTCCCAAGCGCGGCGCCAAATTGTTCCGGTCGATCGGAATCGTGCGATTGCCAGACACCGGAAACAATGTGGTCCCTTTAATTAGTCCCAGGCCCGGCACTGTCACCCCGGTGCTGTCGCTAAAATCCGCGAATGTAGACCGGTTGTAGCGTTCCGTGTAAGGAGTGCTCCATTCATAACGCAATCCGATATTCACCGTTAGCTTGGAGCTTACCCTCCAATCATCCTGAATATAGAATCCGGTTTCTTTGGACTTGTCGGCCACGGGCGGCTTAATGCGCAGCTGGCCGCTGGTGCCCCACCCCATCAGCAAACTGGCGAACGAATCGCCTTGCGTCACTACACCGTTTCCGGCCTGCTGATTGTTTACGTCCTGCCCAAAGGTGAATAGACCGGTAGGGTTGTCCGGCTGCCAGAAACTGTTGAAGAAGGTTCGCTGTTCGCCGCCGAACTTTATGGAGTGCGAACCCTTCGCCCAGGAAAGAGCGGAGGAATAGGTATACAAGGTGTGCGCAAAATGCGTGTCTACGCAACATTGGTCGAACAGGTTGCTGTAGGCCGAATCGAATTCGATCGTCGGCATTCGGGCCAGCCCGTTATTGATCATGTAGCTGGGAAAGCCGGCCTTCGTGAGATCGGGGTAACTGGTGATGCCCGGCGCGATCGCCAGATCCAAACCCAGGCGGCCGGTGTAGACAATGCGCGGCGTGATTGTCCTGGTATAGTCAACCACTGCGTTGTGCACCTCGGTTTTGTAGAGGTACGAGTCGTCGACGAAGGTGGCCTGGGTGGGGCTGTTGCTGTGCAATTGGCTGTAGCGCAAGGATATCCGGTTGTTGTCGTTAAACTGGTGGTCCAGCTTGGCGTCGAGCTGATAGGCCGAGGTGCTGGACTGAACATTCTTGCGGTAATTGTTGTAATTTGTGCCGACCTGCCCGGTCACGTTGGGCTCCGGGAAATACGCCAGAAGATTGGTGGCCACCTTATCAATCATGTTTGCCGGAATGATGTTGCCAGGCAGCGGCTGCCGCGTGCCGTCCGCCGCCGCCGAATGGGGGTCATAAATCGTTACCGGCACCAGGTTGCCGTTCTCGTCGATGGTTCGGGTCTGCGAGAAATTCCCGCTCCGCTGCAGATCGGTCGGCATGGTGGCCACGGTTTGCGATGAGCCGATATCGCGCAGCTTCTCGAAATCAAAAAGAAAGAAAGTCTTGTTCTTCCTCACCGGCCCGCTGACCATTCCGCCATACTGATCGTGCGTGAGCGGGGGCTTGGACAGCCCGGCCTGGTTGCTGAAGAAATCGTTGGCATTGAACGCGTCGCGTTGGCCGAAATACCAGCCGCTGCCGTGCAAGCCGTTGCCCCCCTGCCTCATCATGATATTTACAACTGTTCCGCCGTTGTTGCCGTATTCGGCCGAGAAACTGTTGTTTTCGACTTTGAACTCCTGGATCACCTCCACCGAAGGCGTGTAATAGACATTGGAATTTCCGCCCTCGCCCTGCTCGGGAGCGCTGATGGGAACTCCGTCGAAGCGCACTTCAGCGGTAGAATTCCGTTGTCCGTTGGACACGAAGTTAGTGCCCGAAGGGTAGGTGTCCCGAATGCCACTGCCAGCCGACTCGGTAATCCCACCCGACAGGAATACCAGCCCAAAGTAACTGCGGCCAAACAGCGGCATGTCCCGCGTATACTGGCCGGTTACGGTGGTGCCGATCTCGGCGCTGCCGGTGTCGAGCGTAGGGGCGGACGCCTGCACTTCCACCGAGGTCTCTACGCCGGCCACCTGGAGCGAAAAGTCCACGTTAGTATGCTGACTGACGCCCAGAACCACGTTCTTCGTTTCCTCCGCGCGAAAGCCGGTCATCTCGGCCTTGACGACATAAGTCGCGGGATGCAGTCCGTTGAAAATGTAGGATCCCCGCTCGTCGGTGATTGTCGAGCTGGAAATATTGGTTCCGATATCCGTGATGGTGACCTTGGCCCGCGCCACTGCGCTGCCGCTGGCATCGTGAACCGTTCCGCGTACCTGCGCCTCAAAGCTGGCCTGCCCAAAGACCAGCGCCGGAATAAGAGCCAACGAGTAAGGGAGCCAGCCCCCCAGTTTCTTTACGTATTGAAGCATTGCAGCCTCCTGTCAGTCTCGGATTAGCCTTGGATGGTCGGTCGACAGGGACCCTTCGGAGTCGGCCCCCGTATCTTCTACGACAAAGCGAACTAGAAGATAGTATCGGGGAGCTTGAAATCGCTGTCAACCGAAATGTCATCACTTTGTTTCACTTTGTTCTTTCTGACGCAAAATTGCCTTCCCGGTCGTGAAGAAATCGGCTCCGCCTGGGTTGTGCTGGGACAGTATCCGGTAAAACCCGTGGCGGCAAATTGCGCCTGTTACGTCAAATCCATGTCTATGCGGTACGATTTGGAAATAAGCGACTTGCCATGAACCGCAGCCCCTGTTCTTTAGAGCGCAAAGAATGCACATTCCAAATCTCAGAAGAATTGGAATGAGACCTGACGTGAGCCGCGTGATAGGCGCAGTGGCCTCGGGCGGCGCGTTGTGCGTCCTATGGGCGCTGCTGGGAAATCAGCCGCTGGTACGCGCCCAGGCTCCCCACGTTGCCGCTGAAACAGCAACGCCCCAGGTAGAGGAAATCTACATCGCGCGCTCGGTTCGCGAGTCTCGGATCCCGCCGACAGAGTTCTGCGCGCAGGGGAGAAGCGGTTTTGGCGATACCACCTTCGAGGATCGATATACTTTTCGATCGACAGCTACTCGCTCTTCTGATGGCCGTATGGTCGACATGAACGTGACGACGATCGGAAGCCTGCACGCCTGCTTCGGACGAACCTCGGACCCGGCGATTATTAATTTCTACGCAGAAGGCGTCCTGGGTGGCGCCGTGTTTAAGGGAACTGGCGAGTGCCGCAGCAAGCCTGATTTTCCCGAGAAGGGTCTGCTCCTCTCAAGATGCTTTCTCGATCTGTCAGGTCTTCCTGAGCGATATGTTGGGGGGCTCTTGACGACCAACAGCATGAACTCTCTCACGGCGTTGGGCCTGCATACAGATCCGCGCGGCTACACTCAGTCGTCGATAGCCACAATTCGATTGTGGAAAAAACGGTGAGCTTTCAACAGCCGTGATGCAGAGTGACGGCGGCGATGGCCGCCTGGCCCAGTGCAATGCCCCCGTCGTTGGGCGGCACCTTGGCGTGGAGGAAGAGTTCGAAGCCGGCGCTTCGCAGTTCCGCTGCCGAAGTTGTGAGCAGCCGCAGGTTTTGAAAAGTTCCGCCGCTCAGACATACTCGATTTAACCGGGTCTCAGCGCGAATCCGGCGGCAGGTTTCGGCTATCGCCGCGGCTACGGTATTGTGAAACCGCCCGGCTATGGCGGATGCCGAATGTCCGTTTGCAACTTCAGCCGCGACCTCCGCGATGGCGGGGCGGAAGTCCACCTGCATAGCTTCGCCCGGCTCGATTGCGAAGCCGTAGCGCGCGGTTTCCTGGGGGTCAGCGATGTTCTCCAGTTCAATGGCGGCCTGGCCCTCGAACGTGATCTCACTGCGCAGGCCGATGATGGCGGCGACGGCATCGAACAACCGGCCGCACGAAGAAGTCTGAACCGTATTCAAACCTGTCTCAATCATGCGGCGCACCACGCCCAGCCGCTGCGCGGGAATGCGGCGCAGCAGATCGGGCGGGTCTTCGCCGAAAGTGTCAATTAGATAAGCCAGCGCAGCACGCCAAGGTTCGCGGACGGCAGCGTCGCCGCCAGGCAGCGGAACGTAGCGCAAGTGGGCGCGGCGCACATAGCCGCCATAGCCCGCCACCAGGAACTCACCGCCCCAGATGCGGCCGTCGGTTCCGTAGCCCGTGCCATCGAACGCCACTCCGATGGTTTCGCCATCGAAGCCCGTTCTCCGCCATGCAACTGGCGATGTGCGCGTGGTGGTGCTGAACTCCGATCGTGCGCACGCCCCGCATATCCAGGGCATATTTCGTGCTCAGGTAGAGGGGGTGAAGGTCGTGCGCCACGGCGCGCGGTTCCACGCGGAAGAGCTTCTTGAGATTGACAAGTGTCTCTTCGAAGAAGACCAGAGTCTCGTAATTCTCCAGGTCGCCGATGTGTTGGCTCAGGATGGCGTGATGCCCTTTAGTCAGGCAGAAAGCGTTCTTCAACTCTCCGCCGCAGGCTAAAACCTCGGGCATGGGGATTCCCAGGTCGATGGTCAGTTCTACGGGCAGTTCTATGGGCAGTTCTATGATCTGGGGCGCATAACCGCGCGAGCGCCGCAGGACGCGCGTCTGCCGCTCAAACGTCCGGACCACCGAATCATCCACCCGCATGAAGATGTCGCGATCATGCAGCAGGAACCAGTCAGCCACGGAGGACAATCGGTCCAGAGCCTCCTGGTTGGAGATCACAATCGGCTCTTCGCTAAGATTCCCACTGGTCATCACCAGGGCGTCGTAAGGCGCGCCGGCGAACAGCAGGTGATGCAGCGGCGTGTATGGGAGCATCACTCCCAGCGTCCGGTTTCCGGGCGCCACGGCTGCGGGGATTTCGGATTCCTTGCGCTCCATCACAACGATGGGGTGTGCCGCGCTCAGCAGCGCCGAACGCTCCGGCTCCCCAACCTCGCAGATGCGTTCCACGGCAGCCAGATCGCGGCACATCAGCGCGAAGGGTTTATCGCTGCGCCGTTTGCGCGTGCGCAGACGGCAGACGGCCGCCTCATTGCGCGCATCGCACGCCAGGTTGAAGCCGCCCAAACCCTTCAGAGCCACAATCTGCCCCCCGGCCAGCCGGTTGACGGCTTCTTGCAAGGGAGCCGAAAGCGAAGGCCCGCAGACCGGGCAGGCATTCGGCTGCGCATGGAACCGGCGATCCGCGGGGTCTTCGTATTCCTTTTGGCAAGCTTCGCAAAGTTGAAACTTTGCCATGGTCGTGTGGGGACGGTCGTAAGGAATGTCCTGCACGATGCTGTAGCGCGGCCCGCAGTTGGTGCAGTTGGTGAATGGATATTGGTACCGGCGGTCTTGCGGATTGGTAATATCTCGCAGGCAAGCGGCGCACGTGGCAACATCCGGCGAGATCAGCGCGAACTCGCCGTTTTCAGAAAGGCTTTGACGAATGGTGAAGGCCGTCTCGCCAAGGGCCGGAACATCCACGGTCTCGGCCTCCTGAATCCATGCCAACGGCGGCGGTTCGCCGACAATCGCGCTGGCGAAGCTTTCCACGGCGGCAGGCGAACCTTCGGCCTCCGCGATCAGCCCCGCGGAAGAGTTCAGTACATAGCCGCCAAGTTCCAGCCTATGGGCCAGGTTATAGACAAATGGCCGGAAGCCCACCCCTTGCACGATTCCGCGCAACCGGACGCGAATGCGCTTCCTGCCGGTCAACTGGAGCTCGCCACTATCCAGGTGAGCAATTCGTCCATCCCTTGGCCGGTCTTGGCAGAGACGGGCAGAATCCGAATGCCGGGCCGCACGGCCAGGATGTTCCGCGTGGCGGCGTCCAGATCGAACTCGGCTGCGGCGGCCAGATCCATTTTGGTCACGATGGCGACATCGGCCGTATTGAATATGGTCGGATACTTTAGCGGTTTGTCTTCGCCTTCCGTGACGGAAAGCAGAACCACTCGCAGGTTCTCCCCCAGATCGTAGCTGGCCGGGCACACCAGGTTGCCGACATTTTCGATGAACAGAAAGTCCAGCTCATTGAGGTTCCACTCTTCCAGGGCGTTCTCCACCATCTGGGCCTCCAGGTGGCAGACGGTACCAGTGACGATCTGGCGTACCGGCGCCCCGCTGCGAGCCAGGCGGGCGGCATCGTTCTCAGTGGCCAGGTCGCCCACCAGCGCCGCCACGCGATGATGCGTACCCAGATGGCCGAGCACAGATTCCAACAGCGCGGTCTTGCCGGTGCCGGGGCTTGAAACCAGGCTCACGACGAAGACCCCAGCATCTTGGAACCGCTGCCGCAGCGCCCGTGCCAGCTCATCGTTACGCTTGAGTACGTTCTTGCGAACCTCAACCAGGCGCGGCGTCATGGACAGCCTCCGGTTGCGGCACTGAGAGAATTTCGATAGCGGTGACCTGCATTTCCCTGCCGGGGATTTCCTGAATTGCCAAACGCGCGCCGGCGATGCGGGTGCCATCGCAGGCCAAGTCCCACGAGAACAGAAGAGCATCCTTCACGACGCCCGAAAGCGCGCCCAGGTTGAGGTATACCGCTTCCACGCGCGCCTCACCGTGCCGCTCCGCCTCTTCGCAGGCGATCTCCGTAATACTCATGGCGATCGAAAGTTCATGCATTACATCGTTGAGATACGCACGTAGCGCCTAACATCTTTCAGGTTGGCGAGAATTCCAAGGGCAACCAGAGTCAACACCACTCCGCCGATGATTCTTGTGGCTTTTCCCATTTCAGACTCCTTCCAGTAGACTGTGCGACCAGGGTTTCAACAATGTTGACAGCCTCATCCAACGCGCCTCGGACTGGATCGCTGAGGCCCATATAACCGGGGCCGTCGGGATCGATGGTTTCAGGAGACGGTTCGCAGCCGATCAAATACAGCTGCCGGAACTCCGCGCCCATGGTTCTTGCTACCGCCAGCACGCGCATGGGATTCATGCCGTGAGTCTCCACGGTAGCGGCTCCGGGAGTCAGGCGATCGAGTTCGCTCAACTCGGGCTCAATAGTATAGAGCGTGCCCGGGTTGCCTCCGCGAGGGGTCGCATCCAGCAGGATGACAACATCATAGCCATCCATCAGGGCAAAGGTAAGGTCGAATCCGCGGATGCCGAAGTCTTCCACGCGTACGTTGCACGGCCGCGGACGGGTTAGCAAGCGGCGCGCCAACTCTGAGCCAAAGGCATCGTCTCCGAGGAAGATGTTGCCGATACCGGCCACCAGTATCTTGCCAGTCGAATCGGCACTCATCGGATTGGGGCTCATCGAACCGGATCAACCTCCTCAAGACCGAAAAAGAAACGATGGCCCGGCTGCCGCATCATTCCCAAATCGCGCCCTGGGTCGTCCTCCAGCACTACCGCCAGCTGCACCTGGCCTTCCAGGTCCTGTTCGATAGACTCCACGGTTGCGAGCTTTCCTCTGAGCACAAGATCGAGGATATCGGCGCTGCGGCGGGGCCGCAACCGCACCAGCTCGCCGGCTTTCACTTCGATGCCTTGAATGCGCACGGCATCCAATTTGGCGTTGACCACATCCGGATTCCAGCCAATCATTTTCGTGTCCCTTTCTCAGTAGAATAGGACTCCTGGCTTACCACTTTGCCAGAAGGCCTCAGACCGCGCAATGCGCCGTGAAGCTTCATGAGTTGTTCAGGAGGCATAGATTCAGAACGCTCCAACACCTGGCGCGCCCGTTGATCGCCCTCCCGGATTTCAGCCTTCTCCTCGTCGGACAACGTCAGAATGCGAAGCGTTAATATCTCATCGATTTCGAGTGCGTCGAACAGGTCGCCCGGGCTTTCGGGCGCCACCTGCGGATAGTCATACAGAATGATGGGCGAAGACAGCATGCAGTCGCGTGCACCTTCGGGGCCGGCCAGGACCGGGAAGGTTCCGATATTGCGGCAGGCGGCCGCGGCTTCGCGGTATTGGGAAGGCGGGTCGATCAGTGAAACGAATTCGCCCTTGGTCAAAGTGAGGATGGCGTGAGTGGAGAGCATGGAGTGGGCCAGCGCTTCGTCGCGGGTGGCGGGGCGTACCGCGGACAGGTTGCTGATCCGAAGGGTGAGGCGAAATAACTCGGGGCTTGCCGTCACGCTCTCCAGCACGGCAGACACGCGGCCCTGAACCGCACCTTGGCTGGAGTTGAAGTTAAAGTCGAGGTCCTGCGGGGCAGCCAGGCTGATATTGCCGAGTTCGATCCGATGTTCGGTGGTCTCGGATCCCGTGACCTGCAGGAAGCGTACCGTGGCGCTGACCGTCGCATCGCCCAAGACCAGGCATTCGGTCTGCATCTGACTAGTGTCGTAGGCTGGAGGCGATAGCACTCCGAAATTCCACCGCTGCTGGTTCTTTACCGAGGACGCGGTGTAAGGGTACAACATGTAGCCTTCATACAGAACCGCATTCGCGACCTTTTCCACCAGTTCCAGATTCACGGCAGTATGCTCTCCATGGTCTGCTCCCAGGTGGGAATACCGCGATCGATTTTGTATTGATGCAGGCGGTCGAAAACGTCACGGCGCAGGCACAACCAGGCAGTGTTGGGATAATACTCGTCCATCATTTCTTTCCATGCGCTGATGGGCAGCGCATACGCGACCTCTTTGCTCCAGGGGATCTGGGTCACTTGCAGCGTCGCGTCGTGCGCTTCGTAGAAAACCGTTCCGCTGAAAAGCAGCAACAGCGGCACAGCGCCATCCTCCAGGCCGTTGAAGTACTTGGTGGAGGCTACGTTGAAATCAAAAGTGCAGGCAGCCGGCAATTTTACCAGCGTACTTCCGGTGAATGACGGGACCACGAGATTCGTATGGGTCCACAGCATGCTGTGCACGGTCTGCGCCCAACGTTCGGGCTCGCCGAAAATGTCCAGGAGGCGGCGCTGTTCCGATTGAAGGTACTGCCGGCGGGTGGGCTCGATCCGAATCTGGCAGCGCAGCGCGATCGTATGAATGGGCTGGTCCCGGTCCGCATTTTCGATGCGGAGGTTGAAATTCAGAAGCGGCGAGGCGGCGAAGCGCACCGATTCGACACCTTCCACCGCAAAGCTGAGGTCAGGCACGGCCGGCCTCCTGCAACCCTGCGAAGAATTGCCGGATTTCCTGCCAGGCCTCCTCTCCGCCGGACAGTCCGCGCCAGTGAAGCCGGATCAGCCCGACCAGTTGATAACAGCGATCCACAGGGACCAGATAGTGCTCACGCGCGCCGCCCATGCGATTGACCAGCAGCGCTTCGATATCCGTTTCCATCTGTCCGACTACGGCATTGCGCGCCGCAATTCCATTCCAGGATGCCAGCGACAACAGCGATTCGGTACATCCCGCGGGGCCGGGATAGAAGGCCAGCGTGCGCTGCTCTGAGCCGCTGTGAATGAAGAACGCCAGGCCGATGGGAATCAGAAGAGCTTCCCACTCCCCATCGGTCATCTGGAAATCCGGCAGGAAGCGCACGTCGCGGCCGATGCGCTTGTAGCGGGCGTCCTCACGGTGCTGAAAGAGAATACTGCAGGGCTCGCAAGCGCAGACTATGCGCCGGACCTTCACTTCCAAAAGGTGCGGGTGGCCAGCCACCAGGTGGGAGCCGCAGATATCGCAGCGCTCCACCCGTTTGGTCGCAATGTACCGGCGTAGCGTTGTGTAGGGCGGCGGTGCGGTCATGGCGAAAACTCAGGCTGTGCGAATGAGCGCCTCCAAAGGAACGAAAGCCGGGGCCGGCCCCAGGCCTTCGATCTCAAGGCCGGCGGCTTCGGGTGCAGCCGAGTAGATAATCTGTTCCACGGCCTCGCGCGAAGTGCCGGTGGAAGTGGCGCGCAGGCGAACCACGCCATCCTCGATGCCCGCCAACAGCACGCCGGGAAGCGTGTCCACGGCGCGCCGGACGCGAGTTTCGAAATCCTCCGGGTGCAGCCCATACAGCAGCAGCAGGCTGCCCGACAAAGCATCGCGTCCAATCTCGCGAACCGCCGCATCGCCGCCACCGGATTGACGAACGATTTCGAGAATGCGGCCGAGACCCGCGCCATGATACTCGAGAATCGCCTCCACCAGCTCACGCACACCGGCCTTTGTGCCCGGATCGGCTGACGATTCAATTTGCCGGATCAGGCTTTCGATCTGTTGAATGCGCTCCGTAGAATCGCCCTCCTGGCTTGGCTTCTAATGGCCCTGAGTTCCGAACATGGGTGAATGGTGCGTCTCCAGCACCTTGCCGTTCCCGAGATACATATGCACTCCGCACGGCAGGCACGGGTCGAAGCTGCGAACCGCGCGCATGATGTCAATGCCGCGGAAGTTATCGGGTCCGTTCTCTTCGAAGATAGGAGTGTTCTGCACGGCATCCTCGTACGGTCCCGGAGTTCCGTAGATATCGCGCGGATTGGCGTTCCAGGGCGTCGGCGGATAAGGATGATAGTTGGCAATCTTGCCGTCGCGGATTACCACGTGGTGCGATAACACGCCGCGAACAGCCTCGTGGAAACCGCAGCCGATGGCATCTTGCGGCACCTTGAAATCCGTCCAGGTTCGCGTTCTGCCGGCATGTAACTCGCCCAACGCGCGCTCCACGAAATACAATGCCGCCGCAGCCGAATAAGCCTGGAAGTAGGTCCGGGCGCGGTCGCGTTCAATGGCGTTGCTCCACTTGGGTATCTTCCATTCGAATTCCACTTCGGGCTTGAGCGCTGTCTTTGGCAGGTAAATCTTGACGCTGCTGCCGGTGGCCTTGATATACCCGATGTCCACCTTTCCGGCCAGCGCCGTAGCCCAAAAACGCGCAATGGGGCCGCCCCCGGTATCAAGCGCCAGATAGTCGCCGGTCTTCTGGTGGTACCAGCGGGGAGACATGACCCAACTGTATTTATCGTTGAATTCGCGCCTCTGCGGCCGCGGGATGGTGCTCTGGTTCCACGGGTGGCGCTGATCCACGGGATTGCCGAGCGGGTCCGTCTTGACGAAGGTCTCGCCCTGCTGCCAGTCGTCGTAATAAGAGCTTCCCAGCAGGATGCGAATGTTGAGATTGATATCCACCAGATCTGTGGTGACCAGTTCGCCATCCACTACAACGCCAGGGGTGACATACATGGCGTTACCCCACTGGTTCATGTTCTCGTATTTGTAATCGCAGACTTTGGGATCCTGGAACGATCCCCAGCATCCCAGCAGGATGCGCCGCTGGCCCACTTTCTCGTAGCCGGGAAGCGCCTCATAGAAGAAGTCAAACAGGTCGTCGTGCAGCGGAACCACCTTCTTCATGAACTCGACGTACTTCATCAGGCGCACCAGGTAATCGGTGAAGAGCTGTACCGTGGGCACCGTTCCCACGCCGCCGGGATAGAGCGTGGAGGGATGCACGTGCCGCCCTTCCATCAGGCAGAACATCTCGCGCGTCAGGCGGCTCATCTGCAATGCTTCACGGTAAAATTCGCCGGTGAAGGGATTGAGCGCCGTCATGATTTCCGAAATCTTGCGATAGCCGTGCAGTTCGGCGTGCGGCGCATCGGTCTGCTGGGCTTTGCTCCAGACGCCGGGGTTGGTCTCTTTGACCATCTGTTCGCAGAAATCCACACCCACCAGGTTGTCCTGGAAGATATTGTGGTCGAACATGTATTCGGCGGCCTCGCCCAGATTGACGATCCACTCCGCCATGTCGGGCGGCCTGATGCCGAAGGCCATATTCTGCGCATAGGTGGCGCAGGTGGCGTGGTTATCGCCGCAGATTCCGCAGATCCGGCTGGTGATGAAATGCGCATCCCGCGGATCTTTGTTCTTCATGAAAATGCTGTAGCCGCGGAAGATGGATGAGGTGCTGTAGCACTCCGCAACCTCGCGGTTTGCGAAATCGATCTTGGTGTAGATGCCCAGGCTGCCCACGATCCGGGTGATCGGATCCCACGACATTTCCACCAGGTTTCTCTTCCCGCCGCTGGTCTCGCTGGCGCTGTGGGTGATTGTCGCCATTTTGAGAATTCCTCCCTTAGCTTACGAGTAGGTGCGCGGCTGGTAGCCGGTAGTAAGCCGGGAACCCGCGTGCCGCCACTTGGGCTCTTTGTTCACCGTGTCGTGTGTAAAACTGCGCAGCGCGCGAATCGCTTTGCCATAAATCGCAATGGTGTCAGAGGAAATCTTGGCTCCCGGAGGTTCATCCATAAACGGCATGAACTTGTCCGGAAATCCGGGCATGGTGCAGCCGATACAAATGCCGCCAACGTTGGGGCAACCGCCGATTCCCGCCATCCATCCGCGCTTGGTGACATTGCAATCCACCACCGGACCCCAGCACCCCAGCCTCACCAGGCATTCCGGTTTCCCATACTCCTTGGTAAACTGACCCTGCTCATAGTAGGCGCCGCGGTCGCAGCCTTCATGAACCGTGTGACCGAATAGCCAGGTAGGCCGCAGTTGATCGTCCAGCGGGATCATGGGAGCGAGACCCGCCACCTGATACAGCAGATAGAGCAGCGTCTCCATGAAATTGTCGGGCTGAACCGGGCAGCCCGGCACATTCACGATCGGAACGCCAGCCTTGGATTTCCATTTCCAGCCGAGATAGTCCGCCAGGCCCATGCAGCCGGTCGGATTGCCCATCATGGCGTGAATGCCGCCGTAGGTGGCGCAGGTTCCCGCGCACACAATCGCCAGCGCTTTGGGCGCCAGGCGGTCAATCCATTCGCAGGTGGTGATGGGCTGCCCGGTCTGCGGGTTGGTGCCGAGCGCCGCCCAGTAGCCTTCCTTCTTGATCTTTTCGTTGGGAATGGAACCTTCTACTACCAGGACGAAAGGCTCCAGCTTGCCCTCTTCGGCCTCATAGAAGAACTTCATGAAATCGTCGCCCGTTTCGTAGGCGAGCACGGGATTGTGCAAATGCACTTTAGGGAGGCCTGGTATGGCTCCCAGTAAAACATCCTCTACGCTCGGTTGGGTTGCGGCTGTGATGGAGACGGTGTCTCCGTCGCAGCCTAAACCGGCTGTGATCCAAAGGACGTGGATCTCTTTGACAGCGGGAGGACGCTGCGTGGATCTGCCATACGGCGCTTCTGCCGGCATGGGTTTTCCTTTCTGATTCAGTGTGGGCGCGGTCGCCAATCCCTGTCAATGAACCTGAGTGCGCTTGTGTACCGTTCTCAGCAGATCCGCGGCAGTTGCTCATTGAAGGGAAGATCGATGATCCGCGTGCCGCCGATTTCCGTTTTCATCAGAACCATCCCCGGGTGCTGCTCCACGGCGCGCCCGATCGCAACCGCATCGCGGCCTTCTTCCGTAGCACGCATGGCCTGCAGAACTGCTTCCGCATCGTCCGCCGCGACGAACGCAACCAGCTTGCCTTCATTGGCCACGAACAACGGATCGATGCCCAGAAGTTCACAGGCGCCTTTCACTGGTTCGCGAACCCGAACCGCGCGGGCGTCGATCTCCACGCCCATGGCGGAGCAGGACGCAATCTCGCACAACGACGTCCCCAAGCCTCCGCGAGTAGGGTCGCGCAGTGAGTGAATACCGGCGGGGGAAGCCGTCAACATCGCCGCCACCAGTGAGTGCAGCGGCCGCGTGTCCGATAGAATTTCGCCTTCCAGTTCCAGCCCTTCGCGCTTCGACATCACCGCCATCCCATGATCGCCAATAGTCCCGCTGACGATCACCACGTCGCCGGCCCTGGCATTAGAGGCGGAAATGGAGAGCCCCTCGGGAACGATTCCGATGCCCGTGGTGGTGATGAACAATTTGTCGGCCGACCGGCGGTTTACAACTTTGGTGTCGCCGGTAACGATGGGCACGCCGGCTGAGTCCGCGGCGGCGGCCATGGAGGCTACCACCTGCGATAGTTCGTCAAGCGCCAGGCCTTCCTCCATGATGAAAGCCGCGGACAGGCAGAGCGGTCTTGCCCCGCTCATGGCCAGGTCGTTCACGGTGCCGTTCACCGCCAGTTCGCCAATGTTTCCGCCCGGAAAAAATAGCGGCGTTACCACAAACGAATCGGTCGTGAATGCCACGCGCGCGGACCCGACGTCGAGCACAGCCTGGTCATCCATTTTGCGCAGCACCGGGTTGTCGAAGGCCGGCAGGAACAGGTCATGGATCAATTGCGCCGTCAGCCTTCCGCCGCTGCCATGGCCCATGACGACGGTCTTGTGTTGCGAGAGCGGAAGAGGGCACGAGATAGCGAAGCCTTGAGCCATGCAGTTAGATTAGATCCTGGTCTAGATTACCCCCGGTCGCCCGCTGCCGCATTATGAGACTCCGGCCTCGATCGCCACCAGATGGCGGCCATAGTTATAATAGGCGGCGCAGGCACCCTCGGCTGAAACCATGGTGGCCCCCAGCGGTGTTTGGGGTGTACACTCGGCACCGAAGGCCGGGCACTGGTTAGGCTTCTTCAAGCCCCTCAGTACCTCTCCGCTAATACAAATCTCGGGCTCGCGCGTGCGGATGTTCTCCACATCGAAGATACGGCCGGCGTCGAAATCGCGGAAGGCGTAGCTGAGCTCGTAGCCACTCTCGGGAATCGTCCCAATGCCCCGCCAATTGCGGTCGGCGACGTCGAAGACTTGGGCGATCATTTTTCTGGCGGCCACATTACCGGCGCGCGAAACGGCGCGGGCATAACCGTTCTCCACTTCGGCGCGTCCCTGCTCCAGTTGCCGCACCGTGAGCAGCACGCCTTCCAGCAAATCCAGCGGTTCAAAGCCCGTGATCACGATAGGGACTTTGTAATGCGCTGCGATGGGATCATATTCCTGCCAGCCCATCACTGCGCAGACGTGGCCGGGGCCAAGGAAGCCCTGCACGCGGTTCAACGGCGATTGCAAAATTCCCGTCATGGCGGGGGGCACTACCACGTGAGATACCAGCATCGAGAAGTTTCGCAGCCCTAGCGCCCTGGCCTGGAACACCGACATGGCATTGGCCGGCGCCGTGGTCTCGAAGCCGATCGCGAAAAACACCACTTTCATATCGGGGTTCTGCTGCGCGATCTTGAGACAGTCCATCGGCGAATAGACGATCTTCACATTGCCGCCCGCCGCCCTCACCTGAAACAGATCGCCATCCGAGCCGGGCACGCGCAGCATATCGCCGAAGGAACAGAAAATCACATCCGGTCGCCGGGCGATGGCATGGGCCCGGTCGATCATGTCGAGCGGCGTCACGCATACCGGGCAGCCCGGCCCGTGCACTAACTCGATTTCGCGGGGCAGCAGGTAGTCAAGCCCGTATTTCACAATGGAATGCGTCTGTCCGCCGCAAACTTCCATGATGGTCCAGGGCCGCGTGACCGCCCTGCGGATCTCAGCTACGATCTTCTGCGCCACACGATGGTCGCGGTACTCGTCAAGGTACTTCATCGCCTGCCTCCGGGCGCGGCGCCGTGTCGATATCGGCGGACATGACCTCTCCGAGTTGATCCATCGCTTCAAGAAACCGGTAGGTTCGCGCAGCCTCTTCCTCATCCACCTTACTGATGGCGAACCCTACGTGGACCAGCACGTAGTCCCCGAGCTTTACCTCGGGCAAGTATTCAAGGCAGGCCTCGCGCGTGATGCCGCCAAAATCCACCTTCGACATGCGTACGCCGTGGTTCTCATGAAATTCGACGATCTTTCCTGGTATCGCCAGGCACATTTTGCGTGATGCCCTCCGAGGGCATTTTCATAATAGGCCTAAAAAGCAGCGCGGGCGCCGCGGGCCGATGTCCTAGTGTGATACCGCGAACCTTTTTCCGCGCGAAAGCTCCGCTGTACAGCCATCGCGCGTTGCACCCTACCTATTACCGCCTGCGTGGCATGCCGGTAGAGTTCGCAGCCCTGGCAGTTCTGCACCGCCGCGCGGAATTGCGGCAGTGTCGCACCATCCGGTATGAAACTCGCGGCACTCGGGAGGGTGTGCGTGAAGGGAATTCACAACAGTTGTTCCAGCGGGCCCTGAGTCCTGTTCAACGTTCGCAGGCGGGATGGCAGTTCCAGCCCCACCTGCATTCACGTCTCCTGCGCGGTTACAGTCGGCCGCCAGGGCTCCGCGGTAGAATAGCGCTAGGCGGCGTAATCTGCTTTTGTATCCACGTTTTCCGGGTTCCTGCGTCATCCATTTAAGGAACCTGTGAAAATCGCCGTCTACAGCCGAATGAGCGAAGTCGTCGAACCCGGCCTGGAGCTGTTGGAGCGGCAGAACCGCTTTGTTTCCGATAACATGCGGCGGATCTTCGTCCAGATCTACCGAATTGTGCGCAACGTCTCGGACGCCCAGGACCTCACCCAGGAGGCCTTTATCAAGGCGCTCCAACATCAGGAGCAGCTCAAAGACGAACAAAAGGCTGCTCATTGGTTGTCGCGGATTGCTACCAATACGGCCATCGATTTCATGCGGCGCAGCGGACGGGCCACTTTTTGCGAGATCGATCAGGCCCCCGAAAGCCACGCGGAAAGCCCGGAGCAATCGCTGCTTCGCTCCGAACAGAGAAATTACCTGGAGGATGGATTGCGGCTGCTGAGCCCGCGCGAACGCGCCGCTCTCATGCTGCGCGACGTGGAAGGCTTGCCCGCCGAGGAAGTGGCTCAACGGCTGAATTGCTCCAAGGCCACCGTGCGGTCGCACATCGCCAATGCGCGCACCAAGTTCCGGCGGTATATCGAAAGAAGGAAGCGGTAAGAAAATGAGACACCCGAATCAGGCAACTTTAGCATTGCACGCCGGCGGGGACCTCGGATTGTGGGGCCGGTGGAATACGCAGCGGCATCTCTCGAAGTGCGGCCTCTGCCGTGATGAGGCAGCAGCGTTCGCAGGCGTTCGCGAAATCCTTCCGGAACTCGCCGAAATTCCGGAAGTGCCGTGGAACCGCCTGGCGGCGGAAATGCGGGCCAACATCCGGCTGGGGCTTGCGGCCGGCGAGTGTGTCCGCGCCGGTGCCGCCAAAGTGTTGCAGGCCGATGTGTTACAACACGCTGATGTCTTACAAGGTGATGCTTTCCGGGGTGCGGGCGGCGAGTCTGGCCGCGAAACGCCCCTGTTCACCGGCGCCCGCGCCGCCCTGGCGTTCGCCGGTATCGTAGTGATGGTGGTAACCGGGTTGATGTTGACACAGCCGTCGCCGGTCGCCGGCAAAGAAGGCCCGCTGGTACAGGCCACCGAAAATGGAATTCAAATCCGGGCGGGCGGCCGGGCCTTTCGGTTGATGCATGTGGGCGCAAAAACCGTGACGTATTCGGCCAGCGCCGATGGTTCCATGGGGGCTCGCTACGTGGATCCCGAAACGGGCTACGTGACGATCAATAACGTTTATGTGCAGTAAAGTGAAAACCCTAGCAGCGGTATTGGTCTTCCTGAGCGCGGCCAGCCTGCTGGCTCAGGATGCGCCCCTGTCGCCCGGGTCGGTCAATTTCAATCTCCCGGCTAATTCGCCCCTGGAGTTGAGGTCGGTGACGATGTCGGATTCGCACACCACTGCCCGCGGCGCGGCCCTTATGCTGGACCTCCACATGTCCCTGACCCTGCGCAACGCCGGCCAGAATCGCATTCACGGCGTAACCCTGCGCGTGGTCTCCCAGGAAGTGACGCTCGGCGGTAAAGGCTGGGTCACCTATCCCAGCTTGAACGTGGGGCCGGGGGAAACCTTCCCCGTGCGCATCGACATGCAATTGATGCGGCCCTCGCAGATCACCACCGGAACCCTGGTCCAGGTGGACCTCGACGGCGTTTTGTTCCAGGACCTTTCCTTCTTCGGGCCGGATCGCCTGAATTCCCGGCGTACCATGACCGCCTCTGAAATGGAAGCGCAGCGCGACCGCGATCACTTCAAACGCGTTCTGGCGGAAAGCGGGAAATCCGGATTGCAGCGCGAGATCCTGGAGAGCATTCTCCGCCAATCTGAGTTTTCGCAGTTGGTAGTCACAGTCAAGCGCATCGGCCGGGCCGTCTCGGCGGCGGCGGTTTCCCCGGAGCGCACGGCCGAGTTCGCGTTCCTGCAATTTCCCGATTCGCCGGTAGCGCCCCTCGAAGGCTGGGCTCAACTTGCCGGCAACGAAGCCCGGGCGCCGCATATCAACGTGCGCAACAACTCCAACAAGCCTGTACGGTACGTGGAAATGGGGTGGCTGGTGAGCGACCAGTCGGGCCGCCAGTACATGGCCGCCTCCGTTCCCTCATCCGATACCACCCTTAATCTTCCTCCCGGCAAGACGGCCCGTCTGGATCAGGAAACGTCGCTGAGCTTCACCAGCAAGGGCCAGCCCGTGAACGTCCAAAAAATGATGGGTTTCGTGAACCAGGTGGAATTCGCCGACGGCCGGGTGTGGGTGCCCAACCGGCAGAATCTGGACAATGCCATTTTGCAGAAAGTCCTGCCGCCCTCGGCCGAAGAGCAGCGCCTGACCGAACTCTACCGTAGACGCGGCATCGATTTGCTGGTTCAGGAACTCGCAAAGTTCTAGCCCGGCAATTGCCTCCGCACCCTCCAAGCATATAAACTGGCGATGCCGGTTACCCTATGGCATTGCGCACCGACCACGACTCATCCCTGGACGCCGCCCGCGCCGACACCAGTTTCTTTGGCCATCCGCGCGGCTTGGCCACCCTCTTCTTCACCGAGATGTGGGAGCGCTTCAGCTACTATGGCATGCGCGCCATCCTGATCCTGTTCCTTACCCACAGAATTTCCGAAGGCGGTCTGGGCTTCAGCGATTCCAAAGCTGGCGCGGTCTACGGAATGTACGGGTCCATGGTCTATCTGATGTGCCTGGGCGGCGGCTGGGTGGCGGACCGCATCACCGGGCAGCGCCGCGCCGTGCTCATTGGCGGCGTGCTGATTGCAGCCGGGGAGTTCTGCCTGGTGGTTCCCACTGAGGCGTCGTTCTACATCGGAATCGTACTCCTGATGCTCGGCACCGGCATGCTGAAAGGCAACGTGAGCACCATCGTGGGCCAGCTCTACGCCCCCGGCGATCCGCGGCGCGACTCCGGCTTTTCCATTTTCTACATGGGCATCAATATCGGCGCCCTGATCTCACCCCTTATCTGCGGCTACGTGGGCGAACGCATCAGTTGGCGCCTGGGCTTTGGCGTAGCCGGCATTGGCATGCTCGCCGGCCTTGTCCAATACGTGCTCGGCAGCCGGCATCTGGGAAGCGCTGGGCTCTACCCTGCCAGCACTGGCGATCCGGAACAGGACCGGCGCCAGAAGCGCAATGCCGCGTTGGCCGTAGGCAGCGGTCTGGCCATTTTCGCCGTTCTCGCATTGTTAGGCGTGCTCGGTGTAGTCGCATTCACCCCCAATTCCATCTCCGACGGACTCGGCTGGTGCCTGCTCGGTATCTCGGTGGCGGTTTTCTCCTGGCTCATTTTCTCTCGCGAGTGGTCGCCTGCCGAGCGCAAACGTTCTGTCGCCATCCTGGTGCTATTTGTGGCTTCCGTTTTCTTTTGGGCGTCCTTCGAACAGGCCGGCTCCACGCTCAGCTTCTTTGCCGACCGCAACACCGATCGCACCCTGCCTTTTGGTCTGGTCTTTCCCGCCAGCTGGTTTCAGTTCGTGCAGCCGATTTTCGTGGTGGCTTTCGCGCCGGTCTTCGCGTGGCTGTGGCTGGCGCTCAACCGCAGGCGGATGGAGCCCTCCAGCCCGGCGAAGTTTGCTTTCGGCCTGCTACTCGCCGGGTTGGCCTTCGCCATTATGGTGCCGGCTTCCATGATGGTGGCCAACGGTGCACAGGTGGCGATGTGGTGGCTCGTCGCCACGTATTTCCTGCAAACCCTGGGCGAGTTATCGCTCAGCCCGGTGGGCTTAAGCGCCATGTCGAAGCTGGCCCCTGAACGCGCCGCCGGATTCATGATGGGCATCTGGTTCCTCTCCATCAGCATTGGCAACTGGCTGGCCGGCAAGGCGGGATCGCTCTATAGCGAAATGCCGCTGCCTACTCTGTTCGGCTACGTGGCAGGCTTTACTTTCGCCGCCGCCGTAGTGCTGGCGCTGCTGATTAAGCCGACGGTGCGAATGATGTCGGGCGTGAAGTAGGCGCTACATCGCCCTAGGATCATTTGGTTGAGCCCGAAGATTGTATGGTAGAATACAGTCCTGATGAATTTGAATGCGGCCTATGAATTCGAACAGATGATTCAAGAGACCGCACTTGATGACGAATCGTTGCCAGGTCGCGCGGTTGTTCCGCTTAAGTGACTTGGATTCCTCGAACCGCATCACGTCCCGGACACGCTGCGAGCGGAGTTGCGCGAATTGCAATCAATGGGAGAGCGCGCACAGGACATGGACAAAGAAGACGCACGAAGGTTCATCTCACGGATAATCAGCTTCCACGCCAAACTCACTTCAAACTGACCCTGACCCATTGCCCGGGCGAGTGCTTGTTGCGCAAAAACACTGACCCACCACCTGAGGCAACGCCAAAACTTCGCTGGTCATAGGTGGAGCAGAAAAAGTGAAACTACGCGCCTTCCAGCAGGACACAGCCGATAGGATTAGGGCGAAGTTACAAGCTGGCGTCAACCGACAGTTGATCAAGTACGCCACTGGCTTGGGCAAGACACCGCTGTTCTCCGCCTTGCCAGACCATCTAAACCTTACTGGCCGTATGTTGGTTATCGACCACCGGGAAGAGCTGACCAACCAAGCCCTGGACAAGCTGAAAAAGTGGAACTTAGGTCGCACGGTGGGAGTGGAAATGGGCGGCCGCCGTTCTGCGGGTGAGCAGATCATCGTTGCTGGCGTCGCCACAATCGGACGCAAGGGAAGCCCAAGGCTCACACAGTTCAATGCGGCGGACTTCGACATAGTTGTAGTCGACGAAGCGCATCACGCCACAGCGCAGAGCTACCGAACGATCTTTGAACACTTTCGCATTTTTGAGGACAAGCACCGCCTGCTGCTGGGCGTCACAGCTACTCCCAACCGCGCAGACGGCATTGGTTTGGGCAAGATCTTTCAGGAGATCGTTGACGATAAAGACATCCTATATGGCATCAACAACGGCTGGCTAGCTGATGTGCGAGGCATACGCATCAGGACGGGCGTGAATCTGAATAGAGTTCATAACCGGGCCGGTGACTTCGACCTGGCCGAGTTAGGCTCCACCGTCAACACTCCCGCACGAAACCAACTGATTGTGCGGTCTTGGATAGAGTACGCACAGGACAGACCGACGGTAATGTTCACAGTAGACGTGCAGCACGCCAAAGACTTGGCTGCTGCCTTCAGGCTGTACGGCATAGCGGCTGAGGCCATTTGGGGAGGCGACCCCGACCGGGCGCTGAAGCTGTCTTGCCATCAGGCAGGCACGCTCAAAGTACTCGCGAATTGTCAGCTACTGACCGAGGGCTATGACGACTGGCGTGTGAGCTGCGTCGGAGTGGCGAGGCCCACACAGAGCGAGGGACTGTATATGCAAATCGTAGGACGCGGCACGCGGATCCCGGGAGATCTTGAAAACCTGATGTGGGCGCGCAAGGCTGGGCAGTCCCTCGCCAAAGAAGACTGCATCGTTCTGGACTTCGTCGACGCTACTTCCAAGCATAGTCTGATCACATTGCCCACTCTGTTAGGCATGGGGGTTGGTACCGACCTTCGCGGCAAAGCCATCAGCAAAGTGTCGGCGGAGATCGAGCAGGTCATGAAACGCAATCCACTGTTGGATCTAAGCAGGATCGCGGACATCAACCAGCTCCAAGCCTACGCGGAGCAGGTGGACCTACTTAAGCCTATCAAGTTTGGTAATGAGATCATCCAGATTTCTAACTATCAGTGGCACAGGACCGGTGACAACGCCTATGTCGTGGCGTTGATTGATAATGAGTCGGTCTGCGTCCTGAGCGACCGCCTCGGCAAGTGGTACATCATCGGCGACGTCAATAAACGGCATCTGCGCGAAGAGCGAGCTACCTTCGAGGAGGCTATACGCGCAGCCGACTCTATGGTGGGGATGCGGGGCGGTCGAAGCCTACTTAGGACCAAGACCGCTATCGGCCAAACGCCGAAGTGGCATAGCAAGGCTCCAAGCGAGGCGCAACTTGCGCTGTGCAGGTGCTGCCAGATCATCGTTTTGCCCGGCGCTACCGCCGGGGAAGTCGCTGCAAAGATCACCAAGGAGCTTGCGGATCGTAAACGGAAACGAGAGCAACAAATGTGAACGAGTGCTCTAAGTTCGCACGGTTGACCGAACGCCCACAATCGCGGCAGGCTATATTGGGCTAATGACGATGTGGGAGCTGGGAAGCACCGAAGCCGAACGGTTCCGAGAAGACTTGTACCTTCGGATTATCGGCACGACGACGCTGATGAGCCACGCGCTTGATGAGCACGCAAGCGGTATTATCGCGGACCTCCAGCACGCCGCAGCCGCTGGAGTCCTCCATGAGGACCGCGCAGAGGTCGAGTGGGCCAAGGTCGCTGACGTGGCAGAACATGAGCGGTTCGTCTACAACTGGGCACACGTCATGCTCACCACTCGCGTGATTGACGCCTTGCGCGCACTGAGCGGACTACTCACGGAAATCGTGCCTAAGGGCGATTACAAAAAAAAGGGCCGGGGCGAGCTTCAACGACTCGAAGCGGAATTTGCAGAACGGTTCAACATCACGCTCTCCAGCGCGCCCACGGGCACTATCTTTCTTGAGGGCATGGTGCTTGCCCGTAACAAAATCGTGCACAACGGCGCTATGCTCTGGGAGGCAATAACGAAACCGAACCGCATACTGATCGAGGGCGACGAGCCCTGGACGCCAGAAGAGCCCGACCAGGATTTCGTTCAGCGATTCCCAACCTATGTCGACGGTGACCGCGTCACCAGTACCAAAGATGTGTTCGAGACGAACGTCGCGAAAGCCCTCGTGTTCACGGAATGGCTCGCCGACCAGTTCGACAAGTTCGTAAGCCTCCTGACGCTACCGACCGGCAGCACACCATCCTAAGAAAGTGCGAACCGTTTACCTGTCCGTGGCTGAAACGTCCGCGCGAGTGGTACGTCGAGCCCCAACGCTGTCTCCGCGATCAAAACGTCTTGCGGGCTCAACGGTCATCTGGACGTCCGAGCGTAATCACTAAGCCTCGCCCAGGATCTAGCTCAATCCGAATCGGAAGGCGCAGCCGCTTCGCGCCGGTCCGCATAGATGGCCGCAACAAAGCGCTCGGTCTCGTCATCAGGCGCGGGATCGATGTTTTGCAGAAGATCCTCGATGGAAAGGGCCGGCCTTGAATGAACCACAACGGGCCTGCTGCCACCTTCCCGAAGGACCTTGTTGTCGTCGCTCATTTCGCCTCTCCAAGACAGTGTATCGCCTCTGCAACCGCTGAATCGCCTCTTGGAGTTGACGACACTAGAATCCCTCCCAGACGAAGGCAGAAAACGTCCGTATCGTCCGGAACCCCATTCGCAAGTACAGACTCACCGCGTCCTCGTTCGCCGCCGTCACCGTAAGGCTTGCCGAAAGGCAGCCCATCTCCCGCAGCGTGGTCAGCGACCGGCACAGCAGTTCGTGCCCTATGCCGGTTCCCCGCACCGCCGGCGACACGCAGATCTGCGTAATATGCCCGCACTTCGGCGCCACCAGGCTGGCCAGCGATATGCCGCACAACTGGCCCGTCGCCCCCTCGAACGCCGCATACGACGCCGGCTTGAAGAATGCGCCGCAGCCTGGATACTGCACTATGTTGTACAGGAACCGCCGGGCCCCCAGCGGCGTGCGGTACTGGTCGTTGATGCGGCTGTCGATGTGGCCGAAATAAGCCGCCGAGATCAACTGCGATGCGCGGTCTTGATAATGCTCCGACCACTTCTCCACATACATGGGCCACCGCACATTGCCCCTCGTCAGATCGGCGCCTGTCAGCTCCAGCCGCATGAAGTTGCGTTCGTAAACGCTCAGATAATCGGCGTGCGGAGTTGCCCGTTCCGGCACATGACTGAGCATCATGAGCTGCGATTCAATGCGGTCGATCGGCGGGCTTGCCATGATCGGCTCAAGCGCCGCTTCCAGCAGCAGAGCCTCGCGCTCCGCAGTGCGCAGATCACGGCGCACGTAAAGATCGCCGATCAGCCCCTTGTTCTCCTCCAGCACGTAGTACATGTATCCGGCCACGGCGTTGTCTTCAATCAGCGCGCTGCCGTTCAACGCCCGCAGGTCGACGAAGCGCCGCACTAATTCGGCGGATTTGTCGAAATCCCATTCCAGTTCGTCCCGCCAGGCCGCTGTCTCTTCTTCGAGCAGAGGTTCCAGGTCCCGCGCGGACAAGCGCCGCAGGTCGACAACCACCGGCGGCCTCGAAGGGGCCGGATATAGCCGGGCAGCCATTTAAGTGCTTGTTATTGTACCCCGTACATGGCCGCGTATCCCAATTGCTGCTTCACGTAGTCCCTCGGGTATGAGATGGCGACGGCCGTAATCGCGCCCGCTGCGTCCCACTTTGGCGTCAGCTCGGAATTGATCCCCGCCCAGTAAGTCGGCACTTTCAGCTTCTGGTAGCGCGCCACCACCTGGTCGCGCAATTTGGGGTCGAAATGAACGGCATACCGATCCACCAGGGCCTTGATCGCCGCATAGTCGCCTTCGGCTTTGATGCGCATCAGTTCGGCCAGCAACTGGCCCACCCCCTGCTTCATCTTGTCGAAATCCTTCAGCTGGAAATACGTCTTGCCGTTGCGCTCCGTTTTCTGGATGGCGCCCGTCTTGTCCATGATGTAGTTGACGATCAACTGCCGGTTTCGCTGGTGGTCTTCCTCAATGGTGTCGCCCTTAGGGTTGCGCATCAATTGCGTCAGCACCGTGCGCACGGCGTTGTAGTACATGGCCTTGCCCACCTCCGGGCTCGATACCAGCCCCAATTCCTGCAGTTTGGGATCGAAGATGTTCCACAGCGCCATCAGGTCCGCCCGCGCCTCCTCCAGCGTGGAGAAGTATTGCTTCAAATGAGCTTCGGAGCCCCCCTTAAGCCGCGGGCTGAGCTTGCCGGAGCCGTGCCCGATCACTTCGTGCAGCGCGGTCATCATATCCGCAGCCTCTTCGCCGTACTTCTTCGAAAGCGCGATTTCTTCCGGTGAAGCCGAGAATTCCTCCAGTACTCCGTTCCCGGTGGCTTGGCGCAAAGTGCGTGAACTGCCGGTCAGCATGAAACTCTTGCTGCCGTACTTCTCGCGGATCTCGTTTTCGTTGGGCAGGTTGTCGCCGATGGTGGTGACCAGGAAATCCCCGGTCTCAATCAAAGTCTCCACGGCCTTGGCCAGCGGCGGCTTCACGCCCTGCTTCTTGTACTGCGGCAGCCACGGCGCGTGATCTTCGAAGTATTGGGCATTGGCCGCCAGCTTCAACATCGCCTGGTTCAGCTTTTCATCGGTGACCGAGACAAAGCTCTGCGACGTGCCCTTGGCCGCGCGCGGATCGCGATAGACCTCGATGAAGCCATTGGCGAAATCCACCCGCGCGTCGTTCTGCACCCAGGCGATGCCGAAGCGGATCCAGTCCGCCGGATCGCCCGTCTGGTAGTAGCGAATCAGTTCGCCGATCGCCTCCTTCTGGCCGGGGTCCGCATAGGCGCGCGCCTTCTCCAGATATTCAACCGCCTTCTTCAGAAATGGCGCATACATTCCCGGCGGAACTTTACCATCCGCGGTGCCCGCGCGATAAACCTCTTCCACCAGGTTGCCGGAGGCGTTCTTGGTCAGCCGCGAATTCAGCGGATGCGCATCATGATAATTCTGGATTTCCGCCATGCTCAGGCCGTCATAGAAATTGTTGGCGCTGGCCTGCAGTATGTCCAGACTTCCCTGCGGGCTCTTGGCCGTGATCATGGGCTCGAACTTCGGGTCGAACAGCGACAACCGCAGCGCCCCCAGTTCCTGGTCCAGGCTCGCCAATCCTTTGAACCCGCCATTGCGCAGCGCCACTGCCGCCGCGGCTTTTAATTCCTCGAAGGAGAACTCCGGCAGAAACTTCTGCGCCGTCATCTCATTATGGTTGCCGCGATTGGCCCAGAAGAGCTTGGTGAAATCCGTAATCTTGTGCAGCGCCTGCGGATTCACGCCGGCCGGATGCCTCAGGATTTCCTCCAGCAGCCGCTTCTGCCGCAGCCCCCACTTGGAGTTCTGGTCGTAGATGATGGGGTCGATGGCAATCGACGCCTGCGTCAGCCAATAGGCCAGGGTCTGCTGCTGGAGCGGCAGTTTCTCGAAACTGGGCGCTTCCAGTTGCACGAACCCAGTGGTCCCAACGCGATCCACTAAAGCCTGGTTATCTGCCGCGAGGCACGAAAATGTCAAAACGAAAAGTAGTGCAGCACGCACGAATATCACCCGGTAACGCCGGCGGTCTTTGCCGCCGGTGTTCTTCGCTTCTGTCCTTCACCGGTGGCAAGGACCACCGGCGTTACCTAAAACCGCGTCACTTCCGTAAAATTAAATCCCCGTACTTTCATCGACGGCGCCACCATATCAAAGGTTTCTTCCCCTGAGGCCCGCACCGCTTCCCCAATGGCTTCCACATTCGAAAGCATCTCCATCAGTCCCACATTGAACCGAAAATTCCGCACGCCCGCCGTCACCCGCCCGCCCTCTACAAGAAACGTACCGTCGCGCGTCATCCCCGTGAAAATCTTCTCGTAGGGGTCCACCTCGCGGATATACCATAGCCGCGTCACCAGAATCCCGCGCTCCGTAGAGGCCACCATCTCCTCCACGCTTTCCGCGCCCCCCGCAATCACAATGTTGGCGGGCGCTTCGCCGAATTCGTTGGGCAACGGCAATCCATGCCCGGTAGGCGCTACACCTTCGAGCGCGGCGGCCTGCCGGCTGTAAGCGATCTCGCGCACCACGCCGCCATTCACCAGGTTCAGCCGCCTTCTCGGCACGCCCTCCCCATCGAACGGGGCCCCGGCCTGCAGCGGGTGCTGCGCATCGTCATGGATCGTGATGTTTTCGCCGAACAGCTTTTTTCCGATCCGGTCATTCAGAAAGCTGCGCCCGTCGCGAATCGCCGTGGCGCTGAAATCCGCGAACATCTGTCCCACCAGGTCCAGCACGGCCGCCGGCTCCAGAATCACGGTGTATCGCCCCGCAGGCAACTCGCGCGGGTTCCGCGATTCCGCCGCTTTCCGCGCCGCCGTCCGCGCCAGTTGCAGCGGATTCAGGTCCACATGATTGCAGGCGCTGGCTTTGGCCCACCCGGAACTGCCCCGTCCGAAATCGCCGTCCATCGCCGTGATCGAAAACCTGGCCATCGTCTCCGTATGCCAGGCAGACACGCCGCGCGAATTGAAAAGCGCGAACTCCGATTCGCTGGTGGAGTAGATGCCCGCCGCCGTCTGCCCCGCCCTCTCCACCTCGCCGATGGCCTCCGCCACCGCCCGCGCGCGCTCCTCCGGCGTGGCCCGCGCAGTAGCTTCGAAGTGCCGGGCCACGCACTGGTATTCCGCCGGCTCTGCCAACGGCAGCAGATCGGAATCGGGTTCCATCAGCCGCGCTATGGTCACCGCCTGCGCCACCACCTTGCGGATGCCGTCGCCATCCAGCCGGTTGGTGGATGCCCGTGCCGTCCGGCCGCTCACTACGGGCCGCACCGAAAGCTGCGTCGTGCGCTCGGCCACGTTCTGATGAATCGCGTTGTTGGCGAAACGCGTCAGGGCCTCGTATTCGCTGCCCATAATCGCTTCGATTTCGGTGACGCCCAGGGCGCGCGCGGCATCCACCACCTGGCCGAAGATGTCCCGGCCCTTATCCCGCATACGCGCCCCCGATTTTGATCTTGCGGAAACGCGAAGGGCTCGCCCCGTGCCCCGTCCCCATCACCTGCTCCGGCTGCCCCTTGCCGCAATTCGGCACGCCCCACAGCGTCCAGTGTTCCCGTCCCGCAATCGCCGCGCAGGCATTCCAGAACTCCGTCGATATGCCGCTATAGCTCGGGTTCTTCAGCATGCGGACGCGTTTGCCTTTGCGGATCTCCCAGCCCACCTCACACCCAAACTGAAAGTTGTACCGTTTGTCGTCGATCGACCAGCTCCGGTTAGTCTCCATGTAGATGCCATGATCCACGTCGAAGACTTCCTCCAGCGTTTGCTCCCCCGGCTGCAGGCTCACGTTGGTCATGCGGATCAGCGGCAGGCGCGCCCATCCATCCGCGCGCATGCAGCCGTTCGAACGCGTCTGCCCGATTTCGGCCGCCGTCTCGCGCGACGTCATGTAGCCCACGAATTGGCCTGCGCGAATAATATCGTTGCCCTGCGCCGGCACGCCCTCATCGTCGAACGCAAAGGTGCCCAGGCCCGGCCCATGTTCCGGCCGCGCGTCGCACACCACGTTCACAATGTCCGACCCGTACCGCAGCCGGTTGAGCTGGTCCAGCGTCAGAAAACTCATGCCCGCGTAATTCGCCTCGCTGCCCAGCACGCGGTCGAGCTCAATCGGGTGGCCGATGGATTCATGAATCTGCAAACCCAGTTGCGAGCTGTCCAGAATCAGATCGAACTCGCCTTCGGGACACTGATCCGCCGCATGCAATGCCACCGCCTCCTCCGCCACCCGCGGAGCGTTCTCAAGCAGCCGCAGTTCGTCCACCAGCTCGTACCCTTTCAACTGATACTGGCCGCCGAACGAGTTCGGGTAGGACCGTTTCTGGATCTCGCCGTCCTTGTAGCTCAGGGCCGAAAACCCGGCTCCCGAAAGATAACGGGTCTGGTCGATCAGGCTGCCCAGCGTGGATGCGAACACCTGGCGCCGCCGTTCGAAGTGCATCGCCGCTTCCGCCAGGCTCACGCCGCCATTACGCCGTAATTCCGCATCCACCGCCAGCAGCACCGCCAGGTTCTGGTCGATCGGAATGGAAAACGGGTCGATCCCGACCGGCGAAACCCACGTGGCCTCGTGCCGTTCTTCAGGAGCCAGCGCCACGTCGCGCTTCTTGGCCGCCGTGCCCGCCTGCGCGATTTCGAGCGCCAATGCCGCGGCGCGCTCCACCCCCGAGTTGCTCAAATCGTCCGTGGCCGCGAATCCCCAGCACCCAAACGCCAGCACACGGATCCCGACCCCCGCCGATTCTGTGCTCCCCACGTGCCCGATCTTGCCGTTCTTGGTTGCGATTTCGCGATCGCGTGTCTCAATGGCGCGAACATCGGCATACGTTACGCCGTGCCGCGCCACCGCGTCCAGGGCCAGCAGAGCCAAGTCTTTCATCGCAAGTCCTTCATCGGGTTTCCCGGCCCCCGGCCCCTTTCTTCATCGCGGTGTGATCAGACCGCCCAGCTTGTCCGCCTCGCCCGAAGCCGTGCGCGGAAACCGGGTCGAATAGGCTTCCGGATATTTCAGCCCGCTGCCGGTGTTGTAAAGCACCATCCGGTCCGTGCTCTTAAGAAATCCCGAAGCCAGCAGACGGGCCGCTGCCGCCACGCATGCCGCGCCCTCGGGAGCCGCGTAAATGCCTTCATCGGAGGCCAGTTGGACCCCCGCAGACAGCATGTCCTCGTCGCTCACGGCAAGCGCCGTGCCGCCGCTGTCGCGAACCGCCTGCAGCACCAGAAAATCGCCCAGCGGCTTGGGCACGCGCAGCCCGGCCGCCAGGGTATGCGCGTTCTCATAAAACTTGCTGCGCTCCTGGTTCTCCTCAAACGCGAGCACCACCGGCTGGCAGCCTTCGGCCTGAACCGCAATCATCTTCGGCCGCCGGCTTCCGATCCAGCCCAGCTTCTCCATCTCGTCGAAGGCCTTCCACATCCCAATCATTCCCACACCGCCCCCCGTGGGATAGAAGATGGCGTCCGGCAATTCCCACCCCATCTGTTCCGCCACTTCGTACCCCATGGTCTTCTTGCCTTCGATGCGATAGGGCTCCTTGAGCGTGCTCACGTCGAACCAGCCTTCCCCCGGCCCGCGTTCCGCCACCATCTTGGCGCAATCGCTGATCAGCCCGTCCACCAGCGTCACGTGTGCCCCGTAAGCCTTGCACTCCAGGTAATTGGCCTGCGGAACGTCCCGCGGCATAAAGATGTGGGCCTCGATTCCCGCCGCCGCCGCGTACGCCGCCATGGCGCTCGCCGCATTCCCGGCCGAAGGAATCGCCACTTTTCTGATCCCCAGTTCCACGCACATCGATACCGCGCACGCCAGGCCCCGCGCCTTGAAAGACCCAGTAGGGTTGAGTCCTTCGTCCTTCACCCAAAGTGCATCCGCGCCAATCCGCGCGCCCAGGCGTGCGGTGCGAACCAGGGGCGTCCAGCCCTCTCCCAGCGTGACAATGTTTTGGTCCGCCGGCGGCAGCACCGGAGCGTACCGCCACATGCTGGCCGGTCCGTTGGCCACATCCCGCCGCCTCCATCGATGGCGGATCGTGTCCAGATCGAACCGCACCAGCAGCGGCCCGCCACAACTGCAAAGGTTGGCCGCTTCCCCCGCCTCCCGCTTGGTCCCGCAAAGGCTGCACTCCAGATAAGTCGCTTTAGGCATTAAACAAGAAGTCTAGCATTTGGCACTACTTCGCCCATGCGGCTGAACCAAAACCTGAAAAAGTACCGCAGTGAACTTTGCGAAAAGTCCCATTACCACCGTGTTACCAGCACCCCTGTTAACCTTAGTCAACAACGTGGTCCAATCGGGTAATGAACTTCATTGACGCCTACGTGTTTGGCCTGTTAGCCATCGCCGACATCGCCCTCCTCGCGTACCTGCGGCATCGGCACCGCAGATCTGAGCGCGCACAGCGCATGATGCGCTGCCTCGAAGTCGGCATTCACCGCGAAACCAAGCCCGAATACAATCTCCGGCGCGCCAGCTAAGATTCAGCCGCCGATTGAGTACATAGGCCGCGGCGGAGCCACGAATTTGGCGGAGTTGATTTCGTGGCCTTCCCACTTGGCGCCAACATTGAGGCGGATCAGCGCCGCAATCTCCTGATCCGAAGCGCCGTTGCGCATCAGAGTCTTAACGTCGTCTTCCTCGATCGCAAACAGGCAGTAACGTAATTTGCCATCGGCGGTGAGGCGAATGCGGTTGCAGTTCAGGCAGAAGGGGCGGCTTACGGAGGCGATAAAACCCACGTGGCCCACGCCATCGGAAAAGGCGTATTCGGTGGCGGGGGCGCGCGGGTCGGGGTCTGCCACGGGCGTCAGCGGGGCGATCTCGCGAGACAGGGTTTCGATGATGTCGCCGGCCAGAAGAACCTTGGAGCGGTCCCAGAGATTCTGCGCATCGAGCGGCATAAACTCGATATATCGGACTTCAAAATCGTTCGCGCGCGCGTAGCGGGCCAGGGGAACGATATCGGGCTCCACCAGATTTTTCACCGCCACGGCGTTGAGCTTGATCTTCGAATAACCCAGCCGCTTGGCCAGGGCCAGGCCGGCGAGGACCTTGTCGAGATCGTCGCGGCGCGTGATATGCCGAAAGCGCTCGCGGTCCAGCGTATCGATGTGGACGTTGAGGCGGCGCAGGCCGGCTTCGTAGAGCGGCTCAGCCAGTTCAGGCAGCAGCACGCCGTTGGTGGTGAGCGCCATGTCCGCAATCCCTGGAATGGCTGCCAGGCGGCGGATCAGCACCGGCAAATCGCGGCGGACCAGGGGTTCTCCGCCGGTGATGCGGAGCTTGCGGATTCCCAAGCCGACGGCGATGTGAACGAAGCGCTCGATCTCTTCGAAATCCAGTATCTCGCTGCGGTCGACAAACTTCACGCCGGTTTCAGGCATGCAATAGAAGCAGCGGATGTTGCAGCGGTCCGTAACCGAGATCCGCAGGTTGTCGTGAAGGCGTCCGAAGGTATCGATAAGCGGCGCGGCTGGCATCTATTTGATGGCGAGCATGCGCTCGAGCGGAATCAGGGCGCGCCGGATCAAGTCGTCTGACAGTTCGACGCGCGGTGCCAGGTCCCGCAGGCAGTCGCGCAGCTTTTCCAGCGTGTTGAGTTTCATGTACGGGCACTCGCTGCAATTGCAGTTCTCGTTGGCCACGTAGTGGAATCGCTTTCCGGGCGACTGCCGTTGCAGTGAATAGTTGACGCCGCTTTCCGTCATCACGATGAATTCCGGGGCATCGCTCGCCGCGCACCAATCCACGATGGCCGAAGTGGAGCCGATGAAATCGGCCATAGCCAGCACCGATTCGGGGCACTCGGGATGGGCCACCACCTTGGCTTTGGGATATTCGGCCTTAGCTTCAGCCACGCGGCGCGCCGGGAAAGTGGCGTGGACAATGCAGGTGCCCTGCCAGATTTTCATGTTGGCGCGGCCGGTCTGCTTCCTGACATAGTTGCCGAGGTTCGAGTCCGGCAGAAAGAGGACCGGCTTTTCAGCGGGGATGGAATTGACCACCTGGACGGCATTGCGCGAGGTGCAGAGGATGTCGCTCTCGGCCTTCACCTCGATGGAGGTGTTGATGTAGCTGACGATCACGTAGTCGGGATTGTTGAGGCGGAACTCGCGAATGGGTTCCACGGGGCAACTTTCCACCAGGCTGCAACTGGCTTCGCGATCAGGCACCACGACAGTGCGGTGGGGATTGAGGACCTTGGCCGTCTCGGCCATGAACCAGACGCCGCAGAAGGCGATTACGTCGCCCGAGAAATCGCGGGCCTTGCGGGCAAGTTCGAGGCTGTCGCCGATGACGTCCGCCAGTTCCTGGATCTCAGGCTCCTGGTAGTGATGGGCCAGCAGGATCGCCCTACGGTGCTTTTTCAGGTCTAGGATCTCGTCGGCGATGGTGGCGGTTGCAAGCATGGCGGAAATGTACCGACTCCTTTTTATTTTATCAGAGCACCGCGAAGTTTTATCAAACATGGCCAGTAGTCATAATGGAGGGAGTGCGCGTTGTCTTGATCTCTATGTATGAACTGGGGCGGCAGCCGTTCGGGCTGGCGTCTCCGGCGGCGTGGCTTCGCGCGGAAGCACACGAAGTGACCATGGCGGATGTTTCGCGCTCGCCCCTGCCGCGCGTGCCGGTGGAACAGGCTGAGTTGATCGCCTTTTTTCTGCCTATGCATACCGCCACGAAGCTGTTCTTACGGCTGGTGGAGCAGGTGAAGGTGGTCAATCCGCAGGCTCACTTATGCGCTTATGGGCTGTACGCGCCCCTGAATGAGAGAATATTGCGCGAAGTAGGAGTTGGGACGATACTGGGCGGGGAATTTGAGAGCGGCCTGGTGGAGTTGGCGCATAGGTTGAATACCGGCCAGGTTCCCGAAATGCCCCGGCTGATTTCGCTCGATCGCCAGCAGTTTCTGGTCCCCGACCGTACCGGCCTGCCGCCCCTGGGGGCCTATGCCCAGCTGGTGGTGGGAGGTGCCACGCGGCGCGTCGGATACACGGAGGCGTCGCGAGGCTGCAAACATCTTTGCCGGCATTGCCCGGTGGTGCCGGTGTATGGCGGCGTATTTCGCATCGTGCAAGCGGAGGTGGTGCTCGAAGATATCCGCCGTCAGGTGGCCGCTGGTGCGGAGCACATCACCTTCGGAGATCCCGATTTCTTCAACGGTCCGGGTCATGCGGTGCCAATTGTAGAAGCGCTGCACCGCGAGTGGCCGCGGCTTTCTTACGATGTAACCGTCAAGGTGGAGCATCTGCTGAAGCACCGGAACTTGCTGCCGGTGCTGCGGGAAACCGGCTGCGCATTCGTGACCAGCGCGGTGGAATCGCTCGACGATGCGGTGCTCGAGCGTCTGGCCAAGGGGCATACGGCGGCGGACTTTCTTGAAGTGCTGGATTTGATGCGCGCGGCGGAATTGCCCATGTCGCCCACGTTTATCCCGTTCACGCCCTGGACCACACTCGAGAGTTACCGCGAATTTCTGCGCGCGCTGGCGGAGTTGGGTCTGGCGGAACAAATGGCGCCTATCCAATCGGCGATCCGGCTGCTGATTCCGGAAGGGTCGCTGCTGTTGGAGTTGGCGGAAGTGCGGAGCATGATCGGGCAGTTCGATGCGCGCGCGCTGTACTATCCGTGGCGCAACGCGGACCCGGCGGTGGATGCGCTGTGCGGCGGCATCCAGGCGTTAATCAAGAAGGAAGAACAGCATCAAGCGGGCCGGGGCGAAATTCTCCGGAAGATCTGGAACCTGGCACAGGCGGGCGAGTTCCCCATTGACGATCCCATGCCGTCGCGGGCAACCATCCCCTATCTGACCGAGCCCTGGTATTGTTGAGCGGAGCCCACTGAAGAGCAGGTTGCTCTTGTGTAGATATCAGTAAC
>CAWFPJ010000038.1:0-18546 GCA_963817515.1 Bryobacterales bacterium
CAACTCCCGATCCTGCAGCAAAAACGTTCGGCCTGGGTTCAGCTCCGGAGCCGCCGCTTCGGAAGGTTGAGGCAGGGTTCCGGCCAGGCGCCATGTAACAAACACCGGGATATCATCAGGCACCCAGTGCGGCAGTCTTCGTTTCCAGTACATAAGGAACCGGCGACTTCGATCGCCGGCGCTACCAGCCGCGCGACCAGGTAACGCCGGCGATCGAAGTCGCCGGTGCCTTTCCTAAACAATCACCATCTTGCCCACCCCGTCCTCGTAGTTCTCCGCCACTCTGAACGCATCCGCAATCTGATCCAGCCGGCGCGTATGCGTCACCAAAGGCGCGAACCACGCCGTGCGGCTCACCAGCAACTCCAGCGCAGCCGGGTTTTCATCATTCGAGCGGCGCACGTTGAAGATCGCCAGTTCTTTCCGCCGCATGGGTGAGACCTCGAAAGGCACCAGCGCCCCCGAATGAATCCCGGTGATCACTACGCGCCCGGCATTCCTTGCCGCGCCAATCGCCCAATTGGTGGTGTGTTCCTTAGCGGCGCAGTCGATAGCGCAATCCACGCCGCGCCCGCCGGTGTCCGCATGAATCTGGCGCACTACATCAACCTGGTTCGGGTCGATAGCCTCATCCGCCCCCATGCGTTTCGCCATGTCGCGCCGGTGCGCCACTGGTTCCACCGCCCAGATTCGGCCGGCGCCCGCCACCTTAAGACAGGCCAGCGTCAACAGCCCGATTGGTCCGGCCCCAAACACCGCCACCGTCTCCCCCGGCTGCATTGCCGCAAACTTCAAGGAGTGCAACGCCACGGCCAGCGGTTCCAGCAGGCTGGCCGTTTCCAAAGACAGATCGTTGGGAATGCCGATCAGATTCGCAACCGGCAGGTTGACGAATTCGCGGAAAAATCCAGCGTACCCCGGGTTACTTAGAAAGCGAATGTTCTCGCAGACATTGTGATGTCCAGTGCGGCAGAACTCGCAGTGGTAGCAGTAGAGCGCCGGTTCCAGCGCGGCGCGGTCGCCCGGTGCCCAACCCGTCACACCGGCCCCGGTCTTCACTACCGTGCCCGCCGGCTCGTGTCCCAACACCATGGGATATTCGCATGGCGTATCGCCCACCGCGCCCTCTGCATACGAGTGCAGGTCTGACCCGCAGACTCCAACGGCATTCACCCTCACCTGCACTTCGCCAGGCCCAGGCTCTTCAATTTCTCGCTCCGTAAAGCGGAATTCGCGCGGGGAAATCAATTCGGCAACCAGCATGTTCAATCGGATCCAGCCCTCTGTGAATCCCCATTGTAAAATAACGGGTGATGCTCAATTTCCGCGAGTTCGAAGCTCCGCCCGATCCGTTTGGCCGCAAATACCAGATCTTCTTCAAGTGGCTGCAGACTGCGATTTCGCTGCGGCACTCCGATACGGTCGATGTGAAATTCCTTCTCGTGGACGAAAACGGCGGCCAGACGCAAAAGACCATCGCGCTTCCCCACGCCGAACTGCAGCGCGTAAGCCGCCAGACCAATCGCCCGATGGATGATCCCTGGTGCTCCCGTCTGGCCGCCATGCACCTGCTCCACCTGGTGACCACCGGCGAAGACATGGAAAAGGACCTTGTGACCGTGATTCCCGCGGACCTGAAGCTCTACGCCGCCGAACTGGCCGGTACCGAACAGAGCGAAGTGCAGGCCCGCTAGCTTTCGTAACAGGTGCCCGCCTCAAATCTTTTCCTGTTCGAAGACCGTGCCCTGCAGATGCGCGCGCAATCCATTCTTGGCCGTCTGCCCGCGCTTTCGGGCGCCCCCATCCGTATCCAGACCGCGCCCGGCATCCGCGACCATCGCGGTCCCATCCACGCCGGAGCTTTTCTCCGCGAACGCCGCATCGCCTTCGATTGCACTGGCGCCGAATTCCCTCGCGTCTTCATACACGAACTGGGCCACTTCATCTGGCTGCGCATAGGGAACCCGGCGCGTCATTGCTATGAAAATCTGCTGCGCGCCGAACTCCAGTCCCGCGCGCGCGGCGAACTGGGCTGGTCGGCCGAATGGCGGAAGGCGGCGCTCACTGCGGGCGATATCAGCGGGCGCACGCGCCGCTGGCGAGAATACTGCTGTGAAAGTTTTTGCGATTCTGCCGCCTGGCTATACTCCGGACTGAGGCGCCACCCCGAGTTCACCCTCGCCCAGCGCTACCGGCTTCTCCGCCGTGCATGGTTTGCGGAAGCTGTGAAAAGCCGCCGATTCTCGATATAATCTAATCAAGGTGGCAAACCGTGTCTAAACCGCTCATCCTGTTGGCGCTGACTGTAGCGCTCGTCTTGATGTTTTCCAGCCCCTATACGCGGGCGATCTGGCGGCAATATTCGCACGCCGATTCCGTGAGAGCCGCCAGCGTCAAACCGTCCAAAGACCGCAATAACGCTCCCGAATTCACGCTCAAGGATGCCGACGGCAAGGTGGTCCATATCACGGACTATCGCGGCAAGGTGGTCTTGCTGGATTTTTTCGCCACCTGGTGCGGCCCCTGCAAAATTGAGATTCCCTGGTTCACGGAGATGGAGCGCAAGCACAAGGACAGGGGCTTCGCCGTCCTCGGGGTTTCCATGGACGATGAGGGATGGGAAGTAGTTAAGCCGTTCATCGCCGAGTTGAATGTGAATTATCGGGTGGTGATTGGCAATGATGCCACGGCTCAGCTTTATGGCGGCGTCGACGCGCTGCCCACGACGTTCCTGATCGACACGTCGGGAAAAATCGCCGCAGTCCACGTAGGGCTTGCGGCCAAGAAGGATTTTGAAGATGGCATCGAACAGCTACTGCAAGCCGGCGGGATCGAGCGTGATGCTTCTAACCGCATTTCTCTGCCTGCCTTCGCTATTCGCTCAAGGTAGCGGATATCTCGTAGCCGGCGAACCGGAGAAGGTGGCGGGCGCGCGAAACGCGGCGGTACAGACGAAGATCCCGGTGACAGTCAAGTCCGGTTACCACGTTAATAGCAACGCCCCGATTGAAGACTATCTGATTCCGCTGAAACTCACCTGGAGCTCGACGGGCGCGCTCGAAGGCGGCTCCGTCACCTATCCCAAGCCCTCACTGGAGAAGTACGAATTCTCCGAAAAGCCGCTCTCGGTCTACACCGGTAATTTCGAGCTGGTGGCTAACTTCAAAGTAGCCGCCAATGCCCCCGCCGGGCCTGGCGCAGCGGTCGGTAAGTTGCGCTACCAGGCCTGCAGCAACAAAGCCTGCTACCCCCCGAAGACCGTAGAAATCACGATCCCCTATCAAATCCGGTAACGCCGGCGATCTAGTCGCCGGTGCCTTTTACTCTTACAAAAACTTACTCTTTCAAAAACTGCCCGATCGCCCGGGTAGCCTGCCTGATCCGCTGTTCGTTCTCAACCAATGCGAACCGCACGTGCCCTTCACCCAGCGGGCCAAAGCCAATCCCCGGGGAAACCGCCACCTGCGCCTTCTCCAGCAGCAGCTTCGAAAACTCGAGCGACCCGATCTCGCGATAACGCTCCGGAATCGGCGCCCACAGGAACATGGAGCCCCGCGGCTTTTCCACGGGCCAGCCCGCGCGCTTGAGCCCGGTCACCAGCACATCGCGCCGCTTCTGGTACACCGCGCAAATCTTCCGCGTATCTTCTTCGCATTCGCGCAGCGCGATAATCGACGCAATCTGTACCGGCTGGAATACGCCATAGTCCAGGTAGCTCTTGATGCGTGCCAGCGCCGCAATCATCCTCCGGTTGCCCAGGCAGAAGCCCACTCGCCAGCCAGCCATGTTGTAGCTCTTCGAAAGCGAGAAGATCTCCACGGCCACATCCTTGGCGCCCGGCACCTGTAGAATGCTGGGCGGCTTGTAGCCGTCAAAACCCAGGTCGGCGTACGCAAAATCGTGCACTACCAGGGTTCCATTTTCACGCGCCAGCCGGACGATCTCACTCAGGAAATCCAGATCTACGCACGTCGTGGTGGGATTGTGCGGAAAGGAAATCAGCAGTAGCTTCGGCTTCTTGGCAGCCCTGCGGTAGTATTCCTCCAGTTGATGCAGGAACGTAGCCGCGTCCGGCATGGGGATCATGCAGGCATGCCCCTCGGCCATCAAGACGCCGTACTGGTGAATTGGATAGGCCGGGTTCGGCGAAACCACCACGTCGCCGGGCCCCACCACCGCGAACAACAGGTGAGCCAGGGCGTCTTTGGCGCCAATCGTAACAATGGCTTCCGTATCGGGATCCAGATCCACATCGTAATTGGCTTTGTACCTCCGTGTGATTTCTTCGCGCAGTTTGGGGATGCCCCTCGACTGCGAATACCGGTGGTTGCGCGCGTTGCGCGACGCCTCGATCAACTTATTCACAATCACACGCGGCGTCGCGCCATCCGGATTCCCCATTCCCAGGTCTATCACATCGATTTGTGCCGTCCGCGCCTTGGCGCGCATCTCGTTGATGACGGCAAACACATAGGGAGGTAGCTTCTGAATCCGGTAAAACTCTTCGGAATTTTCGGGCATTGATTTTATTCTACGCCAGCGCCCAAATGTAGTGTTTCTTACCTCCCAAGCCATTGCCCGTATTTCGAACATGGCCCGGCAGTTGCTCTTACATTGCCGGCATGGTGGTACCCCCGAACGAATCGGAAGCACCCGAACTGCAGCAGAGCGCCGATCCACCGGAGGGCGTTCCACCAGAGAAGTCGGATCCCGTACATATTCCATTTCTGGAACGCCGTGGCACCCGCATTGCGGCCGCGTCCATCCTGGGAATCGTGTTATTGGGAGCGGGCGTATTTCTCTTTTATTACATCCGGCTCGCCCACTTCATCGATCAGCGCCTGGCCGAGGGCCCGTTTGCCGATACCGTGGACATCTACAGTTCACCGCGCAGCGTGGCCGTGGGCGATGCCCTCACTGTGGATGAATTAGTTGCGCGACTGCGGCGCAGCGGTTACACCACTGGGAAAAATAATCCGATGGGCTGGTTTAACGTCAGGAACAGTGCAGTGGAGATTGTGCCCGGCCCTAAATCCCACAGCAGCCACGCTGCGGCTACGCTCGAATTTTCGCATGGCACGCTCTCCCGCATCGTTTCCGCGCAGAATCATACTGAGCTTAAGGCGTTTGAGTTAGATCCCCAATTCATCACCAACCTGTCGGAAAACCGCGAAAGGCGCCGACTGGTACGCTTCACCGATATTCCACCGTCGCTGGTTCATGCTGTGATCTCCGTCGAAGATAAGCACTTTTTCCATCATTCGGGCTTTGACACACTGCGAATTCTTAAAGCCGCCTATGTGGACGTGAAGAACGGCCGCAAAGCTCAGGGCGCCTCCACCCTCAGCATGCAGCTGGCCCGCGGCTTTTGGCTGGAGCCGGCCAAACACTGGAAGCGCAAGCTCGAAGAACTGATCATCACCATGCACATGGAGAACCGGCTGACCAAGCAGCAGATCTTCGAGTATTACGCCAATCAGATTTATCTGGGCAGACGCGCCACTTTCAGCATCAGCGGTTTTGCGGAAGGCGCGCAAGCTTACTTCGGCAAGGATCTCACGCAAATCACTAACGCCGAAGCCGCGCAGATGGCCGGTTTGGTGCAGCGGCCCAGCTACTACAATCCCTGCCGGTATCCGGACCGCGCCCGCGAACGCCGCAACCGCGTTCTCAGCCTCATGCGCCACAATGGCTACCTTGGCGATGCCGACTATCGCATGGCTATCAATGCCCCGATTAATCCTTGCCCCGGGGGCTCGGAAGGCCGCGAAAATCAGTATTTCGTCGACCTGGTGCAGGATGAGATTCACGCCAAACTCAACGACACCGAGAGCGAGGGACGCCTGGTTTACACCACGCTCGATCCGGATTTGCAGCAGGCCGCCGAAGCCGCTGTGCGCATGGGAATGGAGAAGGTGGACAAGCAGCTGCGCGCACGGAAACGGGCCGCGCAGCCCGGTCAGCCGCAGGTTGCCCTGATCGCGCTCGATCCCCGTACAGGAGAAGTGAAGGCCATGGTGGGAGGCCGCAATTACGGCAACAGCCAGCTCAACCACGTGCTTGCCATGCGCCAACCCGGTTCGGTATTCAAGCCGTTCGTTTATGCCGCGGCGCTGAACACCGCGATCGAAGGCGGAGACGCGGTTTTCACCCCGGCCAGTCTTCTAGACGATAGCCCGAGCACCTTCTACTCCAACGGCCAAGCCTACCAACCGGCCAACTTCAGTCACGAATTCATGGGCAACGTCACGATGCGCGATGCGCTGGCGCATTCGTTGAACGTCCCGACCGTTAGTCTGGCGTCACAGGTCGGGTATGCCAAGGTGGTCCAGACAGCCCAGCGTATGGGGCTCAATGATGCCATCAAGCCCACGCCCGCCGTCGCCCTGGGCGCTTACGAAGCCACGCCGCTCGAAATTGCGGGCGCGTACACGGCATTCGCCAATCAAGGTCAACACGTCAACCCAGCCATGGTTTCACAGATTCGGGCAGGCGACGGCCGCGTCCTTTATCGGCATGTGCCGGAAACCCGTGCGGCTCTCGACCCTCGCGTCACCTATCTCATGGTCAGCATGTTACAAGATGTCCTTAGCAGGGGCACGGGAGCGGGGGTTCGTTCCCTCGGTTTTACGCTGCCGGCAGCCGGCAAGACCGGCACCTCCCGCGACGGCTGGTTCGCCGGTTTTACCAGCGAATTGCTGTGCGTAGTCTGGGTGGGCTTCGATGACAATCATGACCTGAACCTCGAAGGCGCCCGCTCGGCGCTGCCCATCTGGGCCGAGTTCATGACTCGCGCCGCGAAATTCCGGCCCTATCGCGATGCCAAAGCCTTCCGCGCGCCCTCCGGCGTGCAGTCCGTCCAGGTATGCGCCGAAAGCGGTGAACTGGCAGGTCCGTTCTGCTCCGATGTCCGTGCCGACGTGTTCATCAATGGCACAGCGCCGGCAGTCCAATGTCAAATGCACGAGCCGCACACCGCGGCCGCACCGTCACAGCCGGCCGGCCTGACTGACGCCGTCGCGCCAAAGCCGGCCTTCATCGAGCGGCGGAACTAATGCCGGTCTCGATGGAAATGGTGCGCCACTTCAAGCCAGGCTGGCTGAAGTTGGAGTCGGCGACAATCATCGAAGCATCATTCGAAAGGCAGGCGCGCGGTTCGGTCCAGTAACCGTCGTCGCCTTCGTTGGTAAAGCGGAGGCTCCGCAATTGTGCCAGGCGGAGGATCTCCTCGCCGTTTCCTCGCATCACAAAGACCTCGGAAAGGTGCGGCGTACGCACTATCGGACTCTTGTCATCCGGATTCTTAACGACGTTGTAGGTAGTTGAGATCGCGCAATACGGGGCGCTCTTGGCGCATCCAATGTGTTCGTCCTTGGGCCACGGTCCGGACCCGCTGCACTTGTCGATGGCCATGATCCGCTTCCGGCCACCGCCCAACTCGGCGTCAATCAGGATTTTCGATCCGGCATTGATGCGGTATGTAGCCAGCGCGAATTCGCAGGGCGCGGATTGACTGTTGAACACCAGATACTGAGTGCCCGAAGAGTCCTCCATGGTGTCCATGTGGGGAGTGCTCAGGCAGGCTTCTCCCCGGTCGCAAACATCGTCGTGGTTACCCTTACTTTCGGGGCTCTCAGGTCCGCGATACTCGAAGTCCAGACGCTTGGCGGCCTGATTCACGGAGAAGACTGCCAGGGAAGGCGCACAAACCAGCAACACGTACCGTTTCCCGGTCTCGTGATCCACGCCTTTCGCCACCATTGCGAAATCGATGGCGCTGACGGGAAGCCCGGGCATCGCACTATAGTCGGCGCAATACGTTTGTAGATGGTCGATGTCGAGCACGCACAACTGATGCTCTTTCGCCGCCCAGAAAGGCAGCCAGTTATCTTTAGAGGTGTCGCCGGTGCCGCCGCTCGAGATAGAACTGAAATGATGTTCGCGGTGCGAATAGTCGATGAGGGTGGTCGACCGCTTGGCGGCCACGTCCACCTTCCGAATCGCCGCGCCATTCATGTAGTAATAGACCGAATCTTTATGGGCGTCCCAGCGCGCGGACGTGTTGTGGTTCTCCGGAGTGAACACTTTGCGCCCGGTCTTGGCATCCAGCACGCGCGGCCCGCCACACCATACCAGGACGTACGAATTCGCCGCGCTCACCGCGGAAGGCGTCGAATAGGCGTGTGAACATCCGGGGTCCGCCAGGACGCGAACCGTCGCGCCGAAATTGGCGTCGCGATAGGAACCGCCAATCGCCGGCGGAGTCATGGGAGTGGGCCATTCTCCCGGAACCGTGCACGTGTCGGCATCCGGGAAATCGCGGGTCTTTTGGCAGCCCGTCGGGCCGCTTATATAGCGAAATGCCGGACCCGGGGCGCGCGGCAGCACCGTCCAGGTTACTTCTATGTTGATCGGGCTTCCTTCGCGCGGAGTGACTATAGCCGTTTCCGTATAAGTGCCAGCCGGTTTAGAGGCCGCCATCCAACCCCGTAAATCAACCTTGAGAGTTCCGGGAGTAGTGCCGGTAGCGGGGCCGTTGCCGCCGTTCAGCACCAGAAACGGGGTGTCGCTGGCCGGGTCGTGAGCCACGGCCGCAGTCCAACTCACACCAGGCGGACCCGTAACCTTGATGACCTGACTGTCAGGAACAACACCCTGAGTAACCATACGATAGCTCAGGCGCGTCGCCGAAACCACAAACCCGGCCTGGCCATTTAGTCCGGCGAGGCCCGCAACCACAAAAACAGCGGCTATCGAGCGAGGGGAGGAGGCCGAGAGCATTAAACGTCCTATTATACTTCGCCGATGCGGCGCCGAGTGGCATCGGACGTGCTTGATAGCTCCGATATCGGCCTTATCGTGCAAGGGTTGCACACCGAACAAGTTGGCTTTTTGTGGAGGAAATTACAATGGCATCCAGTTCACTCGCCGCCGCATCGCCGAAACCTCTTGAAGATCCATTGGTATACCTGCCTCGCTCCATCGTCATGGAATACCGGAAGGGGGAGGTGATCTATAGCCATGACCAACCATGTAGTAATTTATACCTGGTTATCTCCGGCACAGTTAAGATCACCCGCGTACCCGATCAGGGGGCACCGGTGGTGTTGGACTTGTATCGGGCCGACGAGTTCTTTGGAGAAGCCGCGTTTGTAACCCTGGCGCGCACGTCGGAACAGGCCGTTGCGCTCCAGAAGACCACACTCATGGCCTGGCGGGCCGGCGATATCGAAGAGATGATCATGAAGCGGCCGCAGTTGGCGATAGCTTTGCTTCAGGCCTTTGGCCAGCGCGCTCTGGGCCTGACGGAGCGCATCCAAAGCCTGTCGGCCGACTCGATTGACCAGCGCCTGGCGCGTACGCTGATCCGCTTTGCGGAACGGTTGGGCACTTCCCAGACGGACGGACGTATTGTAATGCAGCCCTTGACGCACGAGTTGCTCGCCCAATACGTGGGCACCTCGCGTGAGCTGATCACGTGCCGCATGTCCAATTTCCGAAGACTGGGATATTTGCAGTATTCCCGCAAGGGCATCACTCTCCGCAGGGACGCCCTAGGGGCGTGGATCCGGGACAGCAATTCAGCCACTGCCTAGGACCGCGAGGGCACGACGAACCGGGTTTCCAGATCGCGGATCTTTTGGAGCCGGCGCCGATGGCGCTCTTCGCCGGAAAACGTCGCGCCCAGATAAATCTTCACGAGGTCGTGCGCCAGTTCATCCGCGATGATGCGCGCGCCCAGAACCAGAATGTTCATGTCGTCGTGCTCCACGCCCTGATGGGCGGAATATGCATCATGACAGAGACAGGCGCGGATACCGGGGATTTTACTAGCTGCCACAGACGCGCCCACGCCGCTCCCGCAAATCAGCACGCCCCGATCCGCCTGGCCATTTCGAATCGCCATACCCACAGCTTCGGCATAGTCTGGATAATCCACCGGGGCGGTGCTGGTGGTGCCCACATCCTGAACCTCATGGCCCAGCCCGTGGATGAACACGAGAAGGTTCTGCTTCATTTCAAATCCTGCGTGATCCGAACCAAGTACAATGCGCATACCTTACTACTTTACTGCGTCTTTTTAGCGCCGTCTTTTTGCGCCGCCCAACCGTCCTATAATCAAGGAAAAAGAGATGCTCCGACCAACCCTGCCCGCCCTCTTCGCCAGTACTCTGCTGTTTGCGCAAGCCGATAATCCCTTTAACCGCCCGCCCGCCGAGGTGGATCAGGCGCTTCGCGCGCGCATCACAGAGTTCTATCAGCTTCATGTGAAAGGCGATTTCCGCCATGCGGAAGCATTTGTGGCAGAGGATACCAAGGATTTCTACTATTCGCATAACAAGCCCCAATACCTCGGTTTCGAGATCGGGAGCATCAATTACGCGGACAATTTCATGCAGGCCAAAGCCACGGTTATCGTAGAGCAGTACGTCATGATGCCGGGCTTTAACGACAAACCCATAAAGGCGCCCATCCCCAGCACCTGGAAGGTAGTGGACGGCAAGTGGTATTGGTTCGTCGACGCGGAATCGTTGCGCGATTCGCCCTTCGGCAAGATGACGGCCGGGAAAACTCCGGGAACAGCCGCCTTACCGCCTATCCCGACTTCGGCGGATTTCCTGTTTACGCAAGTGAAGCTGGACAAGCAAGCGGTCACCCTAACTGAAGGCGAACCGGGGCAAGTGACCGTGATGAATGGAGCCCCCGGCGTGATGGTTATTTCCTTGAGCGCCATGCTTCCCGGGGTGGAGGGCAAGTTGGACCGTACCACTCTGAAAGCCGGCGAAAAGGCTGTGTTGACGCTGCGGGCCGGCAGTAAGGCCAAGCCCGGCGTCATCAACATCGTGGTGGAACAAACCAACCAGTTCCTGCCGATTCAAGTCAACGTAAAGTAACCGCCGCCGGCACGCCCTCCACCGCCTGCTGCACGGTATTGAGTCCGGACACGACTACCTGCACCTGCTGCTGGACGATATCGGTGACATTCGGGGCCAGCGGAGGTTTACTCTGCGATACCAGTATTCCGTTGATCACGTCCACTGTCGCCTGGGTCTGGGCGCGGACCAGCGCCGCTTTCTGCGGCCCCGAGCCGGGCGCGGTGAGAATGGATTCCACGCCCACGGCAGCATTGGTAGCCTGTAGCATGAGCCCGCCGATGGTTGGGTCCACGGTAACCGCGATGATAGGGGCTGCGATCTTGGCCGCGGCTTCCACCAGATGAAGAATCGAATCGAAGGTTGTAAACCAGCTCATGTCAGTTCACCCCCTTGACCAGAATGTTGCCGAACGGAGTGGCAAAGAATGTCCACTTGCTACCATCGGCGGCCGGAATCACCGTCCCGCTTGCCAGGAGCAGTCCGGGCGGCGCCGAGATCACCAGAGCGACTGGGGGAGAGGGAGGAGGTGGAGGAGCAGCAGCGGCAGCCTGCACTATGCTCTTGGCCCTTACCGGATCGGACAGCAGCAGCGGCGGAGTGCTCATGTCGGCCAGCCTGCGCACGAGCGACCCAACGCTGAGGTTGGAATGGGACAGAATTTCCAGGTCGGACATCGGCAGGTACTCGCCACCACCAGTCTTCGCGCGCCATCCGTTTAGCGCATCGACGGCGGCATGAGCCGTGGCCACATCGCCGGTGTTGATAGCCGCCTGGCAGGCGATCATAGAAGCGCCTGTAGCGTTTACGTTCATCGGGTCGAACGACGCACTGGTAATGGGCTGCTGTACGAATCCAGGCGTGCGATAGGGGCCTGCGGCAGCGGCCGCGAGGATGATTAAGGCGTCGTTCAATCGCCGATCCACGTCAGCGGTATCGTCGTAAGGGACGCCAAGTTGAGAGAGCAGATAACTGCTGGAGTACATAGCTTAATTTCCTTTCCGGGCTGCCTGGGGATTGGCCTGGGCTGCCGTCGGTTCGGTCATCTTATAATCCGGAATCGTCATGAGGTTTCCTCAATTCCAGACTAGAAGACGGACTCTGGCGTTCAGCGCCACTTAGTGCGCAAACGGCTTATTTTCAATGGAAAATTCTTAGAATTCCGGCGTCACTGAATTGTTGCGCGGGCGCCGGCCTCAAGGGGAAAAGCTATCGCAGGCAAAACCGCCCAATGTCACTTAGTTTTCGGTAGCGCCGGCAATCTTGTTGCCGGTGCTTGCCAGATGCCGAATAACCCACCGGCAACAAGGTTGCCGGCGCTACCGGTGTGTTTACCGAAGACCGTCTCGCCACCTGGCCCGCTCAGACCAGCCACAGGTTAGGGTATATTCTCTTAAATGAATATCCTCTGGTGTTTTGCTTCGGCGGTTCTCGCGCTTCCCCTCCTGGCTCAACCCAACGCTACGCTTCCGGTGACGCCGGGCCGCGACGCCACTCAACCGGTTGACGAAGAGTACACCAGGAAGATCCGCGAGTACACAACCCAGCCCTTCTTCAACTCGCCGCTCACGGATTACCTGCCGGCATCGAAAACCGTGCCTACTCCCAAGTCGGTACTCGGCGATGTCGCGGGCGCGCCCGGCATACTGCCCTACTCGCAGGACGTCTATCGATATATGCGAATGCTGGAGAAAGCCAGTCCGCGTGTGAAGGTTTTCAGCATCGGCAAGACTGAAGAGGGCCGCGAGATGATCGCCGTGGCCGTGGCAGCCGAGCGGTTGCTGGGCACGCTCGAAGAGAACCGCGCGCGGCTGGCCAGGCTCGCCGACCCGCGCAGCATCAAGCTTGACGACGCCGAGGCTGAAAAGCTGATCGCCCTTTCTACGCCCATCTACTACATCACCGGAACCATTCACTCGCCCGAGACGGGCGCACCCACCGCGCTGATGGAACTGGCATACCGGCTGGCGGTGGACGAGAGCGCCTACATCCGGTCCATCCGCGAAAACACGATCACCCTGATCACTCCCATCGTCGAAGTGGACGGGCGCGACCGCATGGTGGACATCTATCGCTGGCACCGGGAGAACCCCGGCAAGCAGTTTCCGCCGTTGATCTATTGGGGCCATTACGTGGCGCATGACAATAACCGCGACTCCATGGGACTGACGCTGCAGCTTACGCGAAACATCCTGAGCACGTTCGTCGGATGGAAAGCGCAGGTGCTCCATGACCTGCACGAATCCGTGCCGTACCTTTACGACAACACGGTGGGGGATGGTCCCTACAACGCCTGGATAGACCCGATTCTGGCGGATGAATGGCAGATGATGGGCTGGAACAACGTTTCCGAAATGACGAAGCTCGGCATGCCCGGCGTGTTCACGCATGGCACTTTCGACACCTGGTCGCCGAGCTACCTGATGTTCATTGCCGCCATGCACAACGGGATCAGCCGCCTGTATGAGACGTTCGGGAACGGCGGCGCGGATACCGAGGAGCGCACGCTCCGGCCCAACGAATATGCGCGCACATGGTTCAAACAGAATCCGCCGCTGCCCAAGACGGAGTGGTCGCAGCGCAATAATAACAACTACGAACAGACCGGCGTGTTGACCGCGCTGCACTATTTCGCCGGCAACAACAAGCTGTTCCTGCGCAATTTCTACCTGAAGGCCCGGCGCTCGATTGAGAAGCCGCACACGGAGGGGCCGGCGGCCTATGTCTTTCCAGCGGACGATCCGCGGCCGGGCGCGCAGGCGGAACTGTTAAGGATGCTGCAGGATCAAGGCTGTGAGATTTCCCGCGCCGGCGCGCCGATCACCGTGATGATGCCAGCCAAGAAGGCTCCGCGGGCAGGACGGGGCGGGGCGGCGGATGGCGGCGGTGCCAGAGACGGCGATGGCCCAGACGGCAAGGCCTCCGCCGAATCCGGCCCGAGCAAGCCCGCGGAAAAACCTAAACCGCAGCCGCGCACCTTCCCGGCCGGCAGTTATGTATTACGGATGGATCAGCCATATAGCCGCATCGCCGACACGCTTCTGGACTACCAATACTGGGCGCCGAACGATCCGCAGAAGAGCATCTACGACGACACCGGGTGGACTTTCGGCGAACTGGGCAATGTGCAGGTGGCGCGCGTGACCGACCTCAAGGTGCTGGACGCAGCCATGGATCGGGTTGGGGGGCCCGTGCGGGCGCCCGGTGGAGTGGAACGGACGGGACTGGAAAGCACAGGCGATATTTTCCTGATCAACCACAATGCGGATAGCGCTTTGATCACGCTGAGGTACCGGTTCCCAAATGCTTCCTTCGAAGCCGTCGAGGAGCCGTTTGAAGCGGCCGGGCGAAAATTCAACCGTGGATCGTTCATCGTGCGAAGTGTGCCGGCCGGCGAACTTGCCAAAGCCTGCGCCGACCTGGGCGTGCAGGCTTACGCCGCCGCAGCAGCTCCGGTGGTGAAGACCCATCCCATTCGGGCGGCGCGCGTCGCCATCATGCACACCTGGCTCAGCACGCAGGGCGATGGCTGGTGGCGCCTGGAGTTTGACCGGTTGAAGATTCCGTACGACTACATCAGCACCCAAACGGTATTCAAGAACGCCGATCTACGTTCCAAGTACGACGTGATCGTGTTTGCCCCGGGTGTTCGAGGCAACCCTCAGACGATTGTCAGCGGGATGCCAATGTACGGCAATCCGCTGCCGTGGAAGGTCACGCAGCTTACGCCGAATCTGGGCAAGATCGATGAAACCGATGACATGCGTCCGGGGCTCGGCTGGGCGGGCGTGGATCATTTGCAGGAGTTTGTGCGCAAGGGCGGATTGCTGATCACCGCCAACGATACGACCAACTTCGCGGTGGCGTTTGGATTCACGCCGGGGGTCACCATCGCGACCACGCAGCGGCTCAAGGTGACGGGCTCAGCCCTACGTTCCAAAATGGTGGATGCGGCCAGTCCCATTGTCTACGGCTACCGCGATAATCTGGCAATCTTCGCTTCGAATCCTCCCGTGTTCGGCCTTACGAATATGGCGGGCGGGGGCGGCGGCCGGCGCGGCGCCACGGAGGAGCGGGAACGGCCGACGGGCCGCGGCACGGCCGACGATCCCGATATTCCTCAGGGCCGGTCGCAGGTGGAGATCCCCGAGGACCCGCATGCTGAAATATGGGAGGCCACGCCTTTGAATAGCGAGCAACTGCGCAACCCGATCAACGTGATTCCTCCGGCGGCGCGGCCCCGCGTGGTACTGCGATATGCCAACGCCAATGAACTCCTGGTATCGGGGCTGTTGGATGGCGGTGCTGAACTGGCCCAGCATGCGGCGGTGATCGACTCGCCTTACGGGGAAGGCCACGTGGTGCTATTCTCCGACAACCCCTTCTGGCGTGCGGAAACCAAGGGCAGTTATTTCCTGGTGTTCAATGCCATCCTGAATTTCGATAGCCTGGACGCCGGAAGAAAGCTGGCGGATCGGTAGATCCTGGCGCAGCGGCCTGCTTCAATGGCTGCTAAGCCTACTCCGTCAGTCCGGAACGCATGGCCCGCGCCCCCATCCACAAGATCCCCGCCAGTGCCACCGATGCCAACGGAATTGCGTACATCGCGTGATGCAATCCAATCGCTCTTGATGCCTCGGTAACTACTGACAACCCCGATGCCCGCGCCGCTTCCCGCGCGAAATGGTCGCTCAGGCTGCCGGTGATCAATGGCCCCCATGAGGCCCCGCCCAAGTAGGTGACCACGAAGTATGCCGCCATGGCCGTGCCGCGCATCCCCGGCTCCACGATATCCTGCAGCGAGGAGTACACCAGGCCGTAATACATCTGAAGCAAACCGTACGCCACCATCAACAGCGGCACGACCGCAGATACCTGTCCCTGCCCCAACTGAATCGCGACGAATGCCGGGAGAGCGGCGGCTAGCGCCGCGGCCGCCGCCAACAGCATGCGGCCATTGTGACGCCTGCCGATGATGCGGTCTCCCCAGATCCCCGCCGCGATGCCTCCCAGAATCCCCGATACGCCGGAGCCAACGCCTGTCCAAACGCCCGCCTGCGCTACCGAAAGCCCGTGGACCCGCGTCAGAAACGCCGGCAGAAAGGTGGAGAAACTGTACACCACGAAGTTGAGCAGCGCCCCGGAGGCCGCAATCCACCACAGCGTTGGGATTCTCATCAAGCCGCGCAGCGATTCGCGCAAACCAGGTCCCCGGCCATCGGCGTAACCTGCCAGGCGCGCCGGCTCTTTCAAACACATCACCGCCGGTACCAGCACGAGCCCCGGCACCGCAGCCAGTATCAACGCCGTGCGCCACCCGTGGGCCTGCGCCACGGGTCCGCTGATCGCGGAACTCAGCATGATTCCCACCGGCACCGCCATCATAAATCCCGCCATGGCGCGCGCCCGTTGCCGCACTGTTACGAGGTCGCCGATCCAACTGGCCGCGGCCGGCGTGCAAACTGCTTCCCCAATCCCCACACCCAGGCGCGTGGCCAGCAGGGTGGTGTAACTCACGGCCAGCCCGCCCAGCGCCGTGAGAGCCGTCCAGGCCGTGATACCCATTGCCAGCAGCCGCTTGCGGGGGCCGGTATCCGCCAGCCTTCCCAGCGGCAGGCCGGCCAGGGCATAGACCACTGTGAACATGGTTACCAGGCCCCCGAGTTGCGTGTCGGTGAGTTGGAATTCGTGGCGCAACGGTTCAAGCACCGCGGCCAGCGCCTGACGATCGTAGAAATTGAGGACATTAACCAGGAAAAGTACGGCCAGTGCCGGCCCAGCCGCTGGAGATCTCACTTGGGCGCCACGCAGCATGTGCGGATCATGATTTCTTCGCCGGAGGAGCAACCGCGCTTCGCCGCCATCCCTGAAACCGATAGAGGCCGGGCAGACCAAACATCAGCACCACCAAGTAGCCAAGGGCTTGGGAGAGGATGATGAAGGCCAGGGCGCCATCGCGGCTGATGCCGAAGGGCGTGAGCACCGTCACAGCCACAAACTGGTAAATGCCGACGTAGCCCGGAGTGGAAGGCAGAGCGCTGCCAAGCCCCATGCCTGCCAGTAGAAGCGCCGCCACCCGGAATGGGATATGCAGGCCGAGTCCGCGGGACCCCACCATCACGCCCGCCGCGTCGGCTGACCAGATGATCGCGGTCAGGAGCGAAAAACCGACAAGCCGGTGAACACTGTGGAAGGCGCGCAATCCGAGCAAGACTTGTTCGGCCATGCGCAGCAAACGGGTCCGAATGGCCACAGGCAGGGGCAGGCGGAGGATCACCGTCTGGTAAAGGTTTCCGGTATGGGGCAGCAAAAAAATGGCGGCGGCGCCGGCAGCGGCGATCAGAGCGGTGGTGCGACCCACATCTTCCAGCCAGCGCGGCTTGGGATTCACGCCCAGCAGAACCAGGGAACTCCATAGGACCAGCGCGATGGCATCCATCATCCGCTCACTCAACGCGGTGGTCAGAACGTAAGCCGTACTTAAAGACGAACGGCTAGTGATAATGAAAGTGCGGACCAGTTCGCCGCCGCGAGCCGGAAGGAAATTATTGCCCAGATATCCGGCCATGTTGGCCCAGAAAACTGTGCCGACGCCGAGGCGAGCCTCCGCGTTCAACAGAATGCGCCAGCGGTAGGAACGCACGAAGTAGTTGCCGCAACTGATGAGTCCCCCGGCGGCGATATACTGCCAATGCGCGGAGGCGATGATGGTCCAGACGCGCCGCCATTCCACGCCGCGAAGGGCGAAATATAAGAGCACGGCGGCCAGTAAGCTGGAGATAATCCAGGACCAGACGGTTCGCCGCCCGCCGGAACGGGACCCCGATTCAAGAGGCACTCCGCCGGGCTCAGGGCTTTCATTCATTCGGGCATTCATTCGAGCTGTGGGCGGCGGAAAACCCATTGTTACGATGATACAGGATACGATCCGATACACTGCTCAGAGTTGTCTTTTCTCGACGAGGTTCGGGCCTGTCGCAGAGACAACGTGAGCATAATCGCTCCCTCACGGTCGCGGCTCGGATTGGTTCCGCGCCACTAGAGTTGATCGGGACCTGACTTCGGAATAGGCGAGCGAATACTGATACGCGGTTTCAAATTACCGTTGACATTGATTTGCGGTGGTCCTAGACTTGGAAAATGTCGCTCCGCGAGCGAATCGCTCTGATCCCCGTTGTGTGTGTCCTGGCGCCTTGGGGGCGCGCCGCGGATTCCGGAATCCAACAAAGAGGCACCAGGTAGATGTTTTCACGTCGCGGCTTGTGCGCAGCGGCAACGCTATTGACCGTTGCGACGCTTCGTGGACAGCCCGCGGATCGCTTGATTAGTCCGATTGAGGTCGAGCGCCTCAATGGCCCTCCACTTCAAGTTTCCAACTACGCCGAGCACACCGGCACCGTGGTAGTGTTCCTCTCGACGCGCTCAGATAAGGCGGCGGCCGCGGCGGGTACCATACAACGGCTCAACGCTTTGAACCGCCGCAACCGCGTGATTTTCATCGCCGTTTTTCCGAATCCGGCCGAATCCGCGGAAGAAGTACGCAGGTTTTGTCAGGACAACGGTTTCATCTTTCCGTGTTATCGGGATCCACAGCACAAGGCGGCAAACCTGCTTGTCGCGACCGTGACACCGGAGGCTTTCGTCATCGACAAAGACCGCCGCTTGCGATATC
>CAWFPJ010000039.1:0-579030 GCA_963817515.1 Bryobacterales bacterium
CGACGCGCCCGCCCTGGCACAGGCCGACGTAGGCCTCGCCATGAACACCGGCACCAGGCCGCGCAAGGAAGCCGGCAACATGGTGGACTTGGATAGCAATCCGACGAAGCTCATCGAGGTGGTGGCAATCGGCAAACAATTGTTGATGACGCGTGGCGCGTTGACGACATTCTCCATCGCCAATGACATGGCGAAATATTTTGCGATCTTGCCGGCCATGTTCATGGCCTTTACGCATCCGGCCCCGGCCCGCTCAACATTATGGGGTCTGCTCGCCCAAAGCGCCGTGCTTGCGTCGGTAATTTTTAACGCGCTCATCATTATTGCGCTGATTCCGCTGGCGTTGCGCGGGTGTGCTTTATCGCCCGATGAGCGCGGCTTCAATGCTGCGGCGCAACCTGGTGGTATACGGCGTCGGTGGCGTGATCGCGCCCTTCCCGGGATCTGGATCATGGACGGGCTCTTGGCCTCGCGTTGCATCTGGGCTAAGGGACAACTAACATGAAACAACTTCTGATTGCGCTCAAAGCGACTCTGCTGCTGACGGTGCTGACTGGTCTGGCGTATCCGCTGCTGGTCACGGGCCTGGCCAAAGTCTTGTTCCGCAGCCAGGCCAGTGGCAGCTTGATTCAGGCCAACGGCCGCACGGTCGGCTCTGAGTTAATCGGCCAGCGCTTCACGCGTCCCGAGTATTTTCACGGCCGGCCTTCAGCCGCCGGCAGCGACGGATACGACGGCCTGGCATCCAGCGGCTCGAACCTGGGCCCGACTAATCAAAAGTTGGCCGACCGGGTTACCGATGACATGAAAAAATTCCGTGCTGCGAACCCAACGTTCTCGGGACCGGTACCGGCCGACCTGTTGACGGCTTCGGGCAGCGGCCTGGACCCGCACCTCAGCCCAGCTTCCGCCGAAGCCCAGGTCGCCCGGGTAGCCGTAGCACGCAAAATGACGGTGGACGCCGTGCGCCAACTGGTGGCCGCTAACACCGAAGACCGCCAGTTGGGCATTCTGGGTGAAGCCCGGGTCAACGTGTTGAAGCTGAATCTGGCGTTGGATAGTGGCGCGCCCGTGCCAAAATAAGCCAGGGAGCTCCATCTGGTTGATCGCCGGCCCAACCCCGAAGAACTCCTGCGCCGCGTCCAGGCCGAAGAGCGCCGCGAACAGCGGGGCCGCCTCAAGGTTTTCCTGGGCTACGCCTCGCGCGTTGGCAAGTCTTTCCGCATGTTCGATGAGGGCCGCCGGCGCAAGGAACGCGGCCAGAACGTGGTCATCGGCGCCATACAACGCAATGTCACGCCGGATGTGGCCGAGATCGTTTCCGGCATCGAAGTCATTCCTTTGGTAGATGGCGCCATGGACCTGGTGGCGCTTTTCCGCCGGCATCCGGAAGTCTGCCTGATCGACGAACTGGCTAACGATAATCCACCCGGAAGCCGGAACCGCCAGCGTTGGCAAGACCTTAAGGAACTGCTGGACCGCGGCATCTCCGTCATCACCGCTGTCAACCTTCAGCACATTCGAGAGCAGCAGGACGCAGTGGAGCGCATTACCGGCAAACGCGCCCCGCAGAGTGTGCCCGAGGAATTCCTCAAGGAGGCCGACGAGATTGAAGTGGTGGACGCGCCGCCGGACATTCTGCTTCGCCGCACGGGCAACAGCCGAATTCCCGACGCGCGTAAATTGGCCGAGTTGCGCGAACTGGCGCTTCTGCTGGCGGCCGATGTGGTGGACACCCAGTTACAGAGTTATCTCGATTCGCACGGGGTAGCCGCGCGTTGGGGCGCACAGGAGCGCATCCTGGTCTGCCTGACGCCACATAGCAACGCCACCGGGATGCTGCGCAGCGGCCATCGCAATGCCCTGCGGTTCCACGGCGCGCTGCTGGCAGCGTACGTGGAACAGGAGAACTTGCGCCCCGATGACCGCGAGAGACTGGAACAATACCTGGCTCTGGCCCGTGAGCTTGGCGCCGAGGTCCACTGCCTCAAAGGTGCCGATTTCGTTGAGACCTTGCTCGATTTCGCCCGTGAGCAGCGCATCACGCAGGTCTTCCTCGGACACACCTGCCGCGAACAGCGGTTCGCCTTTTCGCGCAGCCCCGTGGACCGCCTGATTGACGCCGCCGAGGATTTCGACCTCCGCCTCTTCCCGCATCATGGTGACGAATGAGCCAACCGGGCCAGCTCAAAATCTACTTGGGATACGCGGCCGGCGTCGGCAAGACCTACCGGATGCTGGAAGAGGCGCAAGCCCTGCGCGGGAAGGGCGTGGACATCGTTATCGGTTATTTCGAACCGCACGGCCGCAAGGAAACCATCGCCAAAACCGAGGGCCTGGAATTTGTTCCCCGGCGCGTGGCGGCCTATGGCGGAACCAATTTTGAGGAGATGGACACGGAGGCAATTCTGCGGCGCAAACCGGCGGTTGCGGTGGTGGACGAATTCGCCCACACCAACGTGCCCGGGTCGAAGAACCTGAAGCGCTGGCAGGATGTACACGACCTGTTGGCGGCGGGAATCGACGTGCTCACCACTATGAACGTGCAGCATCTGGAGAGCCTCAACGACCAGGTATGGCACGTCACCGGCGTGCGGGTGCGGGAAACCGTTCCGGACTGGGTGGTTGACGAGGCTGCCGAAATCGTCCTGGTGGACCTCACGCCGCGCGCACTGCGCAATAGAATCGAGCGCGGTGTGGTCTACGCCCCCGAAAAGGCCAAGCGGGCTATGGAGAACTTCTTCGCCGAAGCCAACCTCGGCGCGCTGCGCGAGATGGCTATGCGGCATACTGCCCACGAGGTGGAAGAACGGCTGGCGGATCCCGAGCCGGCGCCTGACGCCACGCGCCACGAGCGCATTCTGATCTGCCTCACCAGCCGCCCGTCTTCGGCCAATCTGATTCGGAGGGGCAAACGCGTGGCCGATTATCTGCAAGCCGATTGCCTGGCCCTCCACGTCTGTCTTCCCTCTGAAAGAGACCCCGAAACGGTAGAGCGGCATCTGAGTTTTGCGCGCAACCTTCGCATTCAGACTCACACTATGAAGGCCGACGACCTGCCTCGCGCCATAACTGAGTTTGCCCGAGCCAACGAGGTTACGCAAATCTTTATGGGACGCTCATTGCCCCGCCCGGTGTGGAAGCGATTCAGCGAGACCGTAGTCCAGCAAGTCGTCCGACTGGCCCGCGACATGCAAATCACTATTGTGGCGGAACGCCACCGACACAAAGATACGATAGATTCTTGACGATTCCCTTATGACTTCTTGAGGTTTCGTTGCGAAAATCGGTTTGGGAAGAGTGAAGACGAGTTGGGGCGAAACGGAGTCAGGACTTTAGGTTGCGAGACCGAATAGCTCGCCAATGAAATTGGCCTGCGTGATGGAGTCTTCCCTTGCCACCCACCTCGCCCGGCCTTTCCGAATCATCTCCACCGCTTCGATCCCCTGTAACGTTCGCCACGCGGTAATCAGCGAGCCGTACCCTTTCGCCAACCACGTCCGCTTCTTCACCGTACGATGGTCCTGTTCCACCACGTTATTTAGATACTTGCACTGACGCAGGCGGACCCGACGAGGCAGGATGCCTTCCGCTTTCAGCGCTTCCACGGCAGGCGGAAAGGCTGGATTCTTGTCTACATTGATGACTCGTGGTATGGGATTGCCGGGAGAACTCAAAGCCCGGCGGAAGAAGCGCTTGGCTGCGGCCGCGTTGCGCTTCGCGGTGAGCAGGAAGTCAATCGTATGGCCGGCCGAATCCACTGCACGGTACAAGTATTTGTCTTCTCCCTGGGCTCTGATGTAGGTTTCGTCGGTACGGTAGCTTTTGTTGGTGGGTTTCAGATGGGGCCGACAGCGTTTGTTCAGCTCGGGTCCATAGGTCTGCACCCAGCGCCAAACCTAGGCCTTCGTTATACCACGACCGGTACGGAATCTTACAAATCGGCTACAGCTGCTCAGATTCTACTTCCCAACGGGAGTTGCGACGGATCAAAACATTCATCGCACGAAATGTTTTTCAAACTACTACAAGATTGCGAACGGATTGTAACCGGTTCTGAACGAACCTAGGGAATGAGAGCAGGAGGAAACCTGAAAAACAGCAGCATAGCTTTCTTCTGGCAGGATTCCAATGCCGTCCGGCTGTTTAGCTCGGCGGTATGCCTCCACGGCCATACAATGCATTCCGAGGAGTGCCTGTCCTTTCTGCCACGGTACCTGAAACTATATTCCCGGAGTTTCGCAGCTGGTCAGCGGCTACCAGCAGACGTGACTCGGTGGATTTCGCACGCGCTCACTGGACGCCCCCTCTCACCCCGGCTTCCGCGCTGCGTCTCGAACAGGAGCAGATCGTGGATCTCGGGCTGCGCCCAATGGTTTCGCTCACCGACCACGACAGTATCGAAGCGCCAATGGCCCTACAGGTTACGGCGGACTGCGAGGAAGTCCCTATATCGGTGGAATGGACAGTGCCCTACCAACGGGCCATCTTGCATCTGGGGATTCACAATCTGCCGGCGGCGGAAGCCCGGGCGTGGATGTCCATCATGGCGGAGTACACGTCGGCTCCTGACGAAACGCGTCTTCCTCGATCCTGAGCGAGTTATCTTCGATCCCGGACCTGTTGATCGTTCTCAATCATCCGTTCTGGCTGGAGGAAGGAGTCGAGGAGGCGGACCGCGGGGCCGCGGTCGACCGTTTGTTGCGCGAGTGTGTAGAGTGTTTTCACGCGTTCGAGCTGAACGGCACCAGGAAGTGGCAAGAGAACGCGGCAACCATGGAACTGGCGCGCAGCGTACTCGCGTCCGGTGATCTCGGGCGGGGATCGCCACGCCTGCGAACCAGCCGCCTGCCTGAACCTCACCAATGCGAATTCGTTCGGCGAGTTCGTATCCGAGATTCGGGCCGGCCACAGCACGGTGCTGTTCATGCCGCATTACCGCGAGCCCATGGCGCTGCGCATCCTGGAAGCAAGCTGGGACATTCTGCGGCCGTATCCCGAGTACCCGGAACGGGAACTCTGGACCGATCGAGTCTTTTACCGGGGCGAGGATGGCGTCGCGCAGCCGCTGTCGGCCGTTTGGAAGGACCGGGTTCCGTGGGTCATCTGTCCCGTCACCGGACTTCTCCAGTTCTGCGCAATGCGTAGCGTGCGCCCGGCGCTACGGTTCCTGCTATCGCGTAGTGCGGAGTTTCTGTCTTGAAGACTGCCGCCCGGCGGTTGGCCGCATCGATGCAGTGCCTCTCCGGCGAATCCATTGCCATGATTCTCGTAGTGGGCCTGGTTCTCGGCACATTTCCCGTGTATGGTTGTCCTACTGTCTTGTGTTTGCTGGCGGCTCTGGTATTCCGATTGAACGCGCCGGGGCTTCAGTGGTGAACCAGCTTGCCTCTCCTTTGCAAATGGTCCTGCTGATCCCATTCGCAAGACTGAGCGAGCGAATCCTCGGGATAGGATGCTGTTGGACTCCGTGGCAGGCGCGCCGAGTTTTGGTGAACTCACGCTCCAGGCTATCGCCGGATGGCTTTGCGTCTCCGTTCCCCTGGGGAATCGTTCTGTACCTGGTACTGTCCTTCACGCTGCGGCGATGCCGGCCGGCATGCTTCAATGAAGTGGAGAGCCCAGCGTAATGAGTCAATTCCCCCCGGGGTTTTTATGGGGCGCAGCCACGGCGGCGCATCAAGTAGAAGGAAACAACGTAAACAGCGACCTGTGGGTGCTTGAGCACATACAGCCCACTCTCTTTGCCGAGCCGTCGCTTGATGCCTGCGACCACTACCACCGCTTCCGTGAAGACATCCGGATGTTGGCCGGCCTGGGCCTGAATACGTATCGCTTCTCGATTGAATGGGCTCGCATCGAGCCCGAGCGCCACCACTTTTCTCTTGCCGAACTCGACCATTACCGGCGTATGCTGGCGGTTTGCCACGAAAACGGCGTCACTCCTATGGTGACCTTTTACCACTTCAGTTCGCCGCGCTGGTTTGCCGCGGCGGGCGGATGGGAGAAGGCGGCGAATGCGGATCTGTACGTTCGCTACTGCGAGCGCGCAGCCCGTCACTTCGGCGATCTGATCGGTATGGCCTCCACCTTCAACGAGCCGAATCTGCCGATGCTGTTACGCTGGATCTCGAACATGCGACATCCCGTTTACCACCGTGCTGCGTATGCGCCGGCAGGCGGCGAAGGCGGTGGGTTCTGGCAGCTTCGGATGCTTCTTCCTGGGCGACGCGTACAAACTGCAGGACGCGATGATCGCGGCTCATCATCGCGCTGTGACGGCCATCAAGTCGGGGCCGGGCGACTTTCCTGTCGGCGTCAACATCTCGCTGCAGGACGAACAGGCGGTGGGGCCCAAAAGCAAGCGCGACAAAAAGTGCGCTGAAGTGTACGACCCGTGGCTGGCCGCCGCCGCACAAAGCGATTTCCTGGGCGTACAGACCTACACTCGCTGCCGGGTTGGCAAGGGCGGCGACCTCGGACCGGAGCCGGGAGTCGAGCTTACGCAAATGGGGTATGAGTTTTGGCCCGAAGCGCTCGAAGCCTGTCTGCGTTACGCTGCCGAACGCGCGCCCGTGCCGATTTACGTCACGGAGAACGGCGTCAGCACGGATGATGACACGCGGCGCATCGAGTACATACAGCGTGCGCTGGCGAGTGTGCTGAACTGCCTGGCTAGCGGTATCGACGTACGCGGATACATCCACTGGTCGCTGCTCGACAATTTCGAATGGATCATGGGCTATCGGCCCAGGTTCGGGCTGGTGACGGTCAACCGTCAGACTCAGGACCGCACGATCAAACCGAGCGCCCGCTATCTGGGAGCGATCGCAAGAGGTAACCGGATTCCGGATCTCGTGCCGGCGCTCTGAGGCGGACGGCTGGAGAGAATACCCTGCAGCAACTCCGGTATCTCATACACGGTCGAATTGCGCATCTCCGCTACGCGCGAACGCAAGCGCTCGTAGTTTTGAGGAGCCAGCATCGTTCGGAGGGCACTGACGAGTTCCGTCGCGAAGTTGCGGACCACAAGGCCCACGCCCATCTCCTCCACCCAATCGACGTTGTACCGCTCATGTGCCAGGGTCCACTGGTTGCGCTGTACGATCACGGGTAGCTCGCTTCGCCAGGGCCTCGCTGATGCTACCAGGCCCGGGCTTGCCGATGAAGAAATCGGCGAGTTCCATGTACAACGGCACGTCTTCCGTGAAGCCTTGCACGAACATTGGGATGCACCGATCCATCGCGCACAATTGGTGCGCGAGTTCTTGATTCCTCCCGCAGAGTAAGATTAATTGAATTCCACTGTCCTCCCGGTTCAGCGCTTTGGCGATCTGCTCAGCCTCCTCTATCCGAAGCATGCTGCTTGCCTTACTATTTTTCCATCCTTTTAAAGAAGTTTCGATACATTCCATGGATTCGGGGTGCCCGCGTCCACTCACCGCACCTCGTGCCGCATTCATCATTCGCACAGTTCCCCACGGTCTGTCGTTCTCGGAAACTCGATCTGAGACTGCTCGGGCGGTTCCGTTGCGAAAAAGGCGAACCAGTCTGGTAGGGTGGAAGTTCATGCCGATCACCCCGACCGATCCCTTCAAATGGCGCCACTTTCCCGGCGAGGTGATGCTCGTCTGCGTTCGGTGGTACCTGCGATATCCCTTGGCCTACAAACACGTCTCCGAGCTTCTGGCGGAACGTGGCGTCGCCGTTGATCCCACTTGCATTTGGCGCTGGGTGCAGACCTATGGACCCGAGCTGAACAAACGCTGTCGGCCCCATCTGAAACCCACCAACAAAAGCTACCGTACCGACGAAACCTACATCAGAGTCCAGGGAGAAGACAAATACTTGTACCGTGCAGTGGATTCGGCCGGCCATACGATTGACTTCCTGCTCACCGCGAAGCGCAACGCGGCCGCAGCCAAGCGCTTCTTCCGCCGGGCTTTGAGTTCTCCCGGCAATCCCATACCACGAGTCATCAATGTAGACAAGAATCCAGCCTTTCCGCCTGCCGTGGAAGCGCTGAAAGCGGAAGGCATCCTGCCTCGTCGGGTCCGCCTGCGTCAGTGCAAGTATCTAAATAACGTGGTGGAACAGGACCATCGTACGGTGAAGAAGCGGACGTGGTTGGCGAAAGGGTACGGCTCGCTGATTACCGCGTGGCGAACGTTACAGGGGATCGAAGCGGTGGAGATGATTCGGAAAGGCCGGGCGAGGTGGGTGGCAAGGGAAGACTCCATCACGCAGGCCAATTTCATTGGCGAGCTATTCGGTCTCGCAACCTAAAGTCCTGACTCCGTTTCGCCCCAACTCGTCTTCACTCTTCCCAAACCGATTTTCGCAACGAAACCTTTGACCGCGTGGCCAGACATTCTGAGCGGTCGAGATTCGACATTCGGGCCTCCAGACTAACGTTGGGACCGCGCCCGCGAGCAGGTTCAAGGCCGAGGGACCATTCCGGGGTATATTGCTCATTCAAAATACTGGGCGTGGCTCCCCCCAACTCCATTTCCCGGTCCTGAACTTAATTTGGCTGGGAATTTTTGCACGTTCAATTCAGTATTAGCATATAGAGTTCCAGCGAAACCGCCAGGCAGGAGATCAACATTAATTTTATGTGATGAGTGTATATGAGAACCGGAAGCTCTTCGGAGCTTTTGCCATTGGGATGTCGGTTTACCCTGCTGACCACAGTCGAACTGGTGCGGCAAACGCACAATCCCACCCCCACCGCCGCGAAAATCGAGGTCAAGCTGTCGGAGTACAAGATTGACATGCACAAGACGGTACGGCGGGCAGCACGCCTCTTTAGATCACCAATTGTTCGCAATCCAATATTGCTAGGATCGTGTGCACCACTTTTCGAAAGACGTGATTGATGGATGAGCAAGGTCCCAGAGTACTTTTGGTCGACGACGAAGAGTCAATCCAGCAAACGCTCAGTGCGGTACTGCCTCCAGCGGGCTACACAGTGTATCAAGTCCGCGACGGAAAAGAAGCGGTGCGGAGAGTTCCGTTGGTCCGGCCTGATTTGATTCTTCTCGATCTCGGCTTGCCCGATATGGACGGCAAGGAAGTGATAAGGCATCTACGAGAGTGGGCAATCGCGCCGATTATCGTCATCTCGGTTCGTGACGAAGAATCCGAGAAGGTCAGTGCCCTTGATACCGGCGCGCATGACTACGTCACCAAACCCTTTACGATGCCAGAGTTGCTGGCGCGCATGCGCGCAACCTTGCGCAGCGTCAGCGCAACACAGAATGACGTTTTTACGGTGAATGATCTAAAAGTCGATTTAGTCCGGAGAGAGGTTTTTGTTGGTGAAACCGCCGTGAAACTGACGGCGACCGAGTATGACCTCCTAAAAGTGCTGGTCCACCATGCCGGCAACGTTCGGACGCATCAGCAACTGATTCGCGAACTCTGGGGCCGCACTCAATATCAGGACGTGTTGCATCTTCTGCGCGTCACCCTGAGCCATCTACGCCGCAAGTTACAACCTGATCCCATGAAAACTCGCTACATCGTGACGGAACCGGGTGTGGGTTACAGGCTGAGGACCGAAAAGCCGGGATACCCGGCGAAGGCGGGGCAGCATTCTTGATAATTTCATCGCAGCACGATGAGGACACCTTATGCACGACAGCTCCGGCGAGACCGTCGCGAGATATCAGACTTTGTTCGAAGACTGCCAAGAAGCGATTACCATCCTCACCGGTAAGGCCGGGGTTCTTGACGCGAACCAGGCTTGCCTCGATCTGCTTGGCTATGAACGAGAGGAGATCATTGGTCTAAATGCCGAGCAACTTTTCTGGGGCGGTTCTGAGGAGCTTCGCCGGTTCCGATACGATATCGAACGACACGGCTCGGTCAAAGATTGCGACATTCAGATCCGGCGGAAGGACGGGAAGCAGATCGATTGCGTTGTCGCCGCGACGACCTGGCGGGACAAAGACGGCTTGCCGGGTTGTATGGCTATCATACGCGACGCGACGGGCCAGAAGAAGATGGAGCACTCTCTAAGGTGTCTCCTTCGCATGAGCGCCGAGCTGAACTCGGCGTCGAATCTGGATGATTTGCTCGACCTGCTGGTCGAACAACTTCTTGAACTGAACGAAGCCGAGAGTGGTTGTGCAGGTTTGCGGACACCGCAAGGGATGTCGAGTGGCCACTTCTTTCAAGGGCCCGAGATGGTACCGCTGACGTACCATTGCGCACCCGGAGTGGGCTGGGCTGGGTGGCTCATTGACCATGGGTCTTACTATCTGACCAATGACGCGGAAAAGGACCCGGTGATTCTTCCGGAGGTGCGCAAGCGATTCGGCGTGAAATCCGGTCTGGCCGTGCCGATCGTCGATAGCCAAAACGACGTGATCGCTTTTTTTGAGGTCTACAACAAGCGAAATGGCCGTGAATTTACCAGTTTCGACCTCGATCACAGCCTCGCAGCTGCTCAGATCGCATCGCTTGCAATCCACAATCGCTTGCTGCATCGAAACCTGTCAGCGCTGGTCTCGTTCAGTTCATCCCTGACCGTTACTAGCGATTTCGATCAGGTCCTTGAAGTCGTAGGCAGTCACATTGAAACACACTTCAAGCGACAATCCGTAATCCTATTGCCGGTGAATGGCGGACTGACCCCTCGCTTTCGTAGCGCGGAGTTTGCCCTTAGCGAGGCAGAACTCGCGGCCGCGACCTGGTCTTTGGAACATGGCCAAGACGCTGGCCGCTCAACCGAGATCGTGCCGGGCGCGCAGGCTCACTATCTGCCCCTTAAGGCGAAGGGACAAGTCATCGGGGTGCTCGGTCTCGAAGTCAAGGGAGGGACTTGGTTCTCGAATGTGCAGCGTCAGCTTCTAAGCGCCTTCGTTAGCCAGGTCGCACTCGCGATCGAGCGGGGACTTCTGGAACAGAAGGTGCGCCGGCTACGGTTCCTTGAGGAGTCGGATAAAGTGCAGAACGCTGTGCTCAGTGCAATCTCGCACGACATCCGTGCGCCACTTGCGGCTATCACTGCATCGTTGAGCGGGTTGTTGAATTCTGAAGGCGCGCTGAACCAAGTGGCCGAGCGCCAGCTCCTGGAGACTGCCGACATAGAGGCGCGACGGCTGCATCGCCTGGTCAATAACCTGCTGAGCATGACCCGCCTGGAAATGGGAGCGTCGCATGTGAAAACGGAACCACACGACCTGTTGGACGTCGTGAGCGCTGCGCTGGAAGAGTTGGGCGGGGCGGCACGTCAGAGACAGATATCCTTCGACGTTCCTGAAGACTTGCCCCTTGTTCCCATGGATATTGGATTGATCACTCATGTCTTCATCAATCTATTTAGTAATGCGTTCAAGTATTCTCCACCCGACCGGCCTGTTGAGGTTCGCGGCCGGACCATCGATGACCAACTAGAGGTGCTGGTTGTTGATAGAGGCCCTGGTGTTCCTCAGGAAGACCTCGGCCGGATCTTCGACAAATTCTATCGAGTGGGGGAATTGGGTTCATCCGGTGGTCTCGGTCTCGGCCTTGCCATTTGCAAAGCGTTCATCGAAGCCCATGGTGGACGGATCAGCCTGGACAACAATCCGATGGGGGGGACGATCGTAAGGTTTGTCTTACCGTCTCCCGCGATCGCGGTGCCTTAACAAATCGGAAGCCGTAGACCGCTCGGCCGACCTAAATAATTCTTTAGCTTTAGAGAACACCAGCCAGCTGTAAAGAAACTATGTACCGTGGTCAATCGGACTTCAAGGATGCCCGTTAACTCGTAGAAAGTAAACGGCTCTCAACCTGGAGGGATGAACGCCGCTGGGTGGTTTTTCTGCCAAGAAAAAGGGGAGAGTCGCTATGAAGAAACGATGCCAGATCGACCAGCAATGGGCAGCAGTTCCGCCGGCTCGCCACCGAACAGAACTCCAACATCCAGATGATCCTGCTCGAAATCGACGTTCGCACCGGAATTCGTCGGCGTAAGGATTCTCGATGGATGTTTTGACGGACCTTTGACTTTCGTTGCCCTACAGTTACAGTTGAAACCTTCAGCAACAAGAAGGTTATTTCCAACGAAAAAAGGTGAAGCGATAATGGAAAGCGAAAAGATAAAACTTGGCCGTTTCGGAAGGACCGATACGCCGAGACAAATCAATCCACCCAACAACCCGCCGACATCTCGCCGCTCATTTTTCCGGGGCGCGGCCCTCGGCGGCGCGGGCCTGGGATTGGGGGCGCTCGTAGGAGGGAGGACTGCCTTGGCAGCCGTACCGGGAATAACCCCAGGCGACGTGGATATCCTCAGATTCCTCGCGGCAGCCGAGACACTGGAGACCGATCTATGGGACCAGTACTGGGAGTTGGCCGCAGGTAACGTGGCGTATGCACGGGCGCTGAATCTGATCGAGGATGAACTCGTCACCTACACGTGCGACGTGGCCGCGAACGAGCGAAGCCATGAACAGCTTATCAACGCATTCCTGGTCGCGAACGGCTATCCGCCCGTCCTGCTGGATGATTTCCGTACGCTCCCGAGTAGCCGGGCAACCGGGGCTCAACAGTTGGGCCGGCTCACCAATCTCATGGAGCTGACGGTGGATACGAGCTGGTATTTGCGCTATCGCGACCCCGGAAATCCGGACTTTGGAGATGTCTACCCACAGTTCATCGAAATCAAAGACAGGGCTGTCATCCCACCCTCGGATTTCATCTCCGAGCTATCCATGCAAATTATCGCCAATTCCGCCGCATTTCATTTCGCCAACTCTGAAGAGCTCGGAGCGAGTATCTATCCGGCTTTGGCCCAGAAAGTCACGAATATCGATGTCCTCCGGATTCTCCTCAGCATCGGACCTACGGAGGCGTATTTCTTCGCCGCGTTCCATCAGTCGCTCGAAGGGCTGCCCGCAATCTCCGGCGACGGACTGACCTTCCCAGACGTGAAGATTGGTCACCTCGGGGGGCATCACATTCCACGCAACGCTAAGTTCCTTCAGCCCGGACTGCCTCAGGTCTGCGTGATTCGTCCGATCTCCACGGAAAAAGCCGGCGCGGTAAATCAAATCGTAAGCGGCACCAAGGCAAACCTATTCAAGGGGCAGAGTCAGCAATTCCTCGACTTCATGATGGGCCTTGCAATAAAAGCCGACGCCGCCGTACGGGGGGTTTGACGACCATGGCAGCCGGACGAAGGATATCGATAGCAAAGATCGATGTATCTGGCGGTGGACGTTTTGATGCCCCTTTGACTTTCGTTGCCCTATAGTTAGGTTGAAACCTTCAGCAACAAGAAGGAAGGCCGCGTTCGCGAACACCCGCAATCCAGTATCAGCTGACGGGAGCCCGCCGAGACCGGCCGGCAGGAGATCAAAAACATGCAGGTAATGAGTGTATATGAGAACCGGAAGCTCTTCGGAGCTTTTGCTATTGGTATGTTGGTTTGCGCTGCTGGATGCAGTCTAACTCCTGCGGCAAACGCACAAACCACCTCCGCCGCCGCGGCAATCGAGGTCAAGCTGTCGGAGTACAAGATCGACATGCCCGCGACGGTACCGGCGGGCAGCACGACTTTTAAGGTCACCAACACCGGCAAGGAGTCGCATAACTTTGAGATCGAGGGGAACGGGATCGAGAAGCGCGTGGGCAAGCTGAATCCTGGTGAGACCAAGACGCTTCTTGTGGTACTGAAACCTGGCAAATATGAAGCGTATTGTCCGGTGCCAGGTCACAAGTCACATGGCATGTCGCTCGATCTAACGGTGCGTTGACAAACACAGGAACTATGGCAATTTTCCGTGGTGAACGCGGCGCGTTTGGCGCGCCTGGAATTGAACCCCAATGGACCCACGGGGACAAAGATGGAGTGGGGACCGCCTATGCGGCGTCAAGCCGGGTTTGGTTTACGCTTTGGCGCGGCATTGTGACGGAAGTTTATTACCCAACAGTGGACCGGCCGCAGATCCGCGACCTGCAGTTCCTGCTGACCGATGGGAAGAGTTTTCTGCATGAAGAGAAGCGGCACATGGCCTGCCGGGTGGCGCGCTTATCCTCGTCGCTTGGCTATCGCGTCACTCGAACCGGTCCGGAAGGACGGTATGGGTTGACTAAGGAGATCATTTGCGACCCACATTCCTCCTGCGTCCTGCAGCACGTCAAAGTAACGGACGGCCAGGAGTTTTTGGCCGGGTGCAAGCTCTACGTGCTTTGTGCGCCGCATATGGACGGAACGGGGCGGGGCAACAACGCCTTTGTCATCGATGTTGCGGGACGGGAATGCCTGGTGGCGCACCGGAACGATTGCTGGATGGCGCTGGCGGCCAGTTGCCCATTCTCACGCCTCTCCTGCGGCTACGTGGGCCAAAGCGATGGCTGGACGGACTTGGCCGAAGGCTTCCAGATGGACTGGGAGTTCGATCGGGCACTGGACGGCAATGTTGCGTTGACTGGCGAGATCGATCTGGCCCAACATCGCGAGTTTACGCTGGCGCTGGCCTTCGGAGACGGACTGCAGAGTGCGGTCACGAAGCTCCTTCAAGGATTGGGCATCCCATTTGCGCGGCAGTGCCGGCGCTTCGTCGAGCAATGGGAGCGCGCGGACCAGTCGCGGCTGCCGCTTGAAGCGGCATCGGGCGATCAAGGCGGCCTGTACTCGGTGAGTTATAGCCTGCTCCAGGCGCATGAGGACAAGACCTACCAGGGCGCTTTGGTCGCCTCGCTCTCAATTCCCTGGGGGCAGGTGAGAGGTGACGCCGAAGGGATGGGCGGCTACCACTTGGTGTGGACGCGGGACATGGTCAACGGCGCTATGGCCCTCTTGGCGGCCGGAAATACCACAACTCCGCTGCGGGCCCTGATGTATCTGGCTGCCAGTCAACTTCCAGACGGCGGTTTTCCGCAGAACTTCTGGTGCAACGGCCAGCCGTTCGGCGCCCAGACGCAATTGGACGAGACCGCTTTCCCGATTTTATTGGCGAGCCGGTTGCACCGGGAGAAAGCGCTTCAGGAGTTTGACCCGCAAACGATGGTGACGAGGGCCGCTGCTTTTCTGGTCAGCCAAGGACCGGTGACTCCACAGGAGCGATGGGAAGAGGCCGGCGGTTTTTCGCCGTCGACGCTGGCCGCGGTGATAGCGGCACTGATCTGCGCGGCCTGCTTTGCCCGCGAGCGCGCCGAAGAAGCGGGCGCGGCCTTTCTCGAGGAATATGCGGACTATCTACGGTCCCATCTACCGGACTGGACGATCGCCCGGCGAGGTACTCTTCTACCCGAAGTGAAGCAGCATTTCGTTCGCATCAATCCCAACCATGATGGCAACCTCACCGGCGGAATATCGGTCGACGACGCCGTAATCGAGATCGGCAATCGTCCACCCGGCAGCCAGACCAACTTCCCGGCTGGTGAGGTGGTGGACGCTGGTTTTCTGGAACTGGTGCGTTATGGAATCTTCCCGCCTGACGATCCAATGGTTGTCAATTCATTACGCGTCGTCGATCACACGCTGAAAGTCGATACGCCATTCGGCCCCTGCTGGCATCGCTACAACAACGATGGCTATGGCCAGCAGGAAGATGGCGCGGCGCATGTGACTTACGGAAAGGGTCGCGCTTGGCCGCTGCTCACCGGGGAGCGCGGGCACTATGAATTGGCTGCGGGCCGCGATGCCCGGCCCTTTCTCACGGCCATGGAACGCTTTGCCTCGGACACTGGCTTGCTTTCAGAGCAGATTTGGGACCAATCGGACTTGGCGCATATGCGATTCGGCCGCCCGACAGGTGCAGCCATGCCATTGCTATGGGCACACTCCGAATACATCAAGTTACTTCGTTCAGCGGCCGACGGCAAGGTTTTCGACCGTATACCGCAAGTGGCGGACCGGTATCTGAATAAGAAGCGGAAGTACAAGCCGCTCGTGATGTGGACATTTGCTTTCCAGCCGGGCTCGATCAAAACGGGTGAGACACTCCGGGTCTATGCCAGGCACCCGTTCCAATTGCGATGGTCGATTCATGAATGGCAAACGCAGGAGGACAGCCAGTCCCTCGACACTTCCCTCGGCATCCATTTCACGGATATTAAAGTCTCTGCCACTCAAGAGTTACCCATTCGCTTCACGTTTTTCTGGCCCACGGAAAACCGTTGGGAAGACCGCGATTTCACCGTTCTTGTGAAATGAGAAAACCGCCGGGTGATTGCATCGACGAAAGAAGGAATAACAGCTATGGGCGCTCATGACGGAACTAGAAACGATAACGAAGAAAGAGATTTTGTCTCGCACGACGGTATCGACCGTCGCGGCTTTCTGAACTGTATGGCGTGGGCGGGCACAGGACTGCTGTGGACTTTCAGCGGCGGAGTTCCCACATCCCAGCTCTTTGCAGAGACGCCCAGTCCGGCGAAGGCGGGTTCCTTTAGCTTTGTCCAGATCAGCGATAGCCACATCGGGTTCAGCAAGCCTGCCAACATGGACGTGACTGCGACACTGAAGGCCGCCATCGACAAGATTAACGTTTCGCAGTCGAAACAGCCGGCCGACTTGATACTGCACACGGGCGACGTAAGCCATATATCGAAGCCGGCTCAGTTTGACACCGCGGAACAGGTGATCAAGGGCGCGAAGGTGGATCGTGTATTCTATGTGCCGGGTGAGCACGATACTTCCATCGACGGTGGCGCTTTGTATCGGGAGCATTTCGGCAAAGGAACGCGGGGCGGCGGTTGGTACAGCTTCGACCACAAGGGCGTCCACTTCATGGGCCTCAATAACGTCCTGATGCTGGATTCGTTGGGAGATCTTGGACCGCAACAACTTGAGTGGATGAAGAACGATATTTCTAACCTTTCCTCTTCGACACCGATTGTCCTTTTCGCGCACATTCCTCTCTGGATGATCTATCCGCAGTGGGGCTGGGGGACGGACGACGGGGCGCAGGCGCTCTCGTTGTTGAAGCGCTTTGGCTCGGTTACGGTTTTGAACGGGCACATCCACCAGATCGTGCAGAAAGTGGAGGGCAATGTGAGTTTCCATACTGCGATGTCCACCGCGTTTGCACAACCGGCGCCCGGTTCGGCTCCGCATGCTGGGCCGATGACGGTGCCCGCTGGACAACTGGAGAGTGTGTTAGGAGTGACCACCGTGAGTTATGTGACGCAGGATAGTCCTCTCGCCATCGTTGACTCCTCGCTGGCGGTGAAAGCATGAGGCGCGTCATCGTTGTGCTGGCGGGCCTCGCAGTGTTGGTAGTGATGTCGCTTGCTCTCGGCCGGGCTCATCCGTTCGGTAATCCGAGGGCGGCCACGATGGTGCCCACGGACGCGCCGTCCACGCTGCTCTTGGAACATGCTTTGATTCCAGTGGAAGTGAAGTCGGTGCTGCGGCAAAAATGCGCGGACTGTCATTCTACGCAAACGCGTTGGCCGTGGTATGGGCGTTTCGCGCCGGTCTCATGGTTGATGGAAAGCGATATTACAGGAGCGCAGGAACAGATGAACCTCTCACAATGGGAGTCTTTACCGGATGAAGAGATCCTCCTGCTGCGCGCGGTAATTGCGGGCGTGGCGCGGGCGCACGTGATGCCTCCACTGCAATACCGGCTGGCCCATGGTGATGTGGCGTTAACGGATGATGATATAAAGCTGTTGAGTGGACTGGGCGCGCGGAGATGTGGTAAGCAATCTCGGCGAGTCGAAAAAGACTCCGGAAGGTGCAGGGCCTGGAGTTGCGGGACGCGGGAAGCAGGTCTTCGCATCCCGCTGCGCGGGCTGTCACTCGCTGGAGCAGCAGCGGGAGGGGCCCAAGCTGGCTGGTGTGTTTGGCCGGGCGAGTGGTACCGCGCCTGGATTCATCTATTCCTTCGCGCTAAAGAAGGCGGCGCTGAAATGGGATGAGCAGTCGCTGGACAAGTGGCTGGCAAACCCGGATGCAGCCGTCCCGATGAACAATATGTACTTCCATGTAGCGAGCGCAGAGCAACGGCGCAATCTGATTGCTTACTTGAAGGCTTCCGGCAACTAAGGATTCGGAGAATATAATTCTATGCGCCTCCTCATTTTTGGCGCCACGGGTGGGACGGGGAGGTATTTGGTTTCCCAAGGCTTAGAGCAAGGGTGCCAAGTTACTGCTTTTGTCCGTACCGCAAGCACGCTTACAACCAAACACCCGAATTTAACGATTGTTAAAGGTGACCTTTCGGACCGCAATAGCATCGCCAATGCCTTAAATGGAGTTGACGCAGTTATTAGCGTTCTGGGAAATACCACCAGGAAGGCCTTATTTAAACCAAGCAACATTATTTCTCACAGTTTGCCCAACATTATTAGCGCCATGCAGCTGGGCAGGGTTGAACGTTTGTTGTTTGTAACCTCCTTTGGAGTAAGCGCCAAAATGTTTTGGCCGGAAAAGTTGCTGCTGAGGACGCTGTTAATAAATCTCTTTGCTGACCTTCCGGTGCAGGAAACACTTATTAAGGAGAGCGAACTTAATTGGACCATTGTCAGGCCGGCCCGCCTGACTGACGGACCCAAAACCGGAGAGTGGCGTAGCGGGGATATATATATACATCCCTTCGCCAGCATCTCACGGGCGGATGTGGCAGCCTTTCTCTTGAAAGAAGCTATGTCATCCGAATATCAGAGACAGGTGGTTACCATCAGTTACTAGAATCCAACTCAAAAAGACCTTTAGTAGAAACGCGCAACATCCACGTTGGACCATGCCGAGAACGTTGCCGAGGCGATATTTCCCAGCGTCGGAAATTGTGCAGCAGCTAGGCAAACGGCCCGTTCAGGCCGCAGATAGTATCGCAAGTGCATTTGCATCTGCCGTTCCGTTCAAGTTGACGGCTTTGTCGCCATGTCGGACACATGCTCGGAACGGAAACGGCGTTCGAGAACCTCTCGGGCAACTGATCCCACGCTTCCTCCAAGGCGACTTGGAGACAATCGATGGGATTTCACTTCCGCGAATAGGGCGTTAGAACTAAGCCGCTGGCGCGGCGGACGCAGTCGCGTGCGTGCTCCGAGGCATAAGCAGCGGTAGTTTCGGTCACAGAAAGGAGATTTCTGTGACCCCACTACGCCAACGGGTACTGGACGAACTCCAGCGCCGCAACTATGCAAAAGACACTGCGCGTGCCTACGTTCTTGCGATCAAGCAGTTTGCCGAGTATTTCGGTAAATCGCCGGAGCGATTGGGAGGCGAGGAGATACGCCGCTTCGAGCTTCACTTACTCAAAGACAGGAAACTGGCCCCAGGCACCGTCGAAGGGCGCATGTCCGCACTGCGCTTCCTCTACAAGAAGGTCTTGAAGCGGCGGGATATCGCCTATGATGACCTGATCTTTCCGAAGGTTCCCCGGAAACTTCCGGTCGTGCTCAGTCCCGAGGAAGTGACGCGGATGATCGAGGCAGCGCCCAATTTGCTCCACCGCACGATCCTCATGGTCCTTTACGCAACCGGCATCCGCCGGGCCGAGGCCTCGCTCCTCAAGGTAACTGACGTCGATAGCGAACGCATGGTGATTCATGTCCATCAGGGCAAGGGTTCGCGGGACCGTGACGTGCCGATGACTCCCAAGCTGCTCGAAGCTCTGCGCGAGTATTTTCGCTGGAAGCGGCCCAAGGTCTATCTGTTCCCCAGCACCCCCGGCCATCGCGGCGTGGAGCAGCCCCTTTCGGACCACACAATCTGGTACGTCTGCAGCGAAGCCGCTAAGCGTGCAGGGAATCAAGAAAAGGATCGGCGCCCACACGATTCGGCACAGTTTTGCGACAACGCTGATGGAGTCGGGGACCGACCTGCGGACGATCCAGCTTCTCATGGGGCACGCGCACCTGGAACACACCATGGTTTATTTACATCTGTCGCAACGCCACCTGCATGCTGCACCGAACCCGCTCGATCAGATCACGATTGGCAGCCAGAACGTTTCGCGAAAGCGGCCGGACAACTATCAGTCATGACCCGGCCACCCTGGGAGGTGGCCGACGTCATCCGCAGGGCAGGCAGCAAATTCATCGAACGCTATCACCAGTCGTTGACCTGGGCACAACTCAAGGTGCTTCGAGCCATCGAGCGCTGCCGCACGGCAGCGCTCGGCGGCCATCGCGACCAGTGCGTTCGCTGCGGTCACCAAGCCATCTCTTACAACTCCTGCCTTATGGAGAGTATTTTCTAATGGGAAGTTCGGCCCCGGAATCGAGCTGGAAGGGCCTTTTCGGCCGGATTAGGAGGGCGGCGACTCACCATAAACTCAGGGTGCTTCTGCTACGTTGATGCAGCCATTCATGGCTATTGCTCAACAAGGAGAGCCCATGCTAGAAACGTACTTCTCCGCGCCCAAGACGCTGCGACGGTTGCGCGGTGGAATCAGTGGACCACATATCGACACGTTCGCCGATGACCTCGAACGCGAGGGATACGCACCTTCAAGCTCTGTTCGATATATCCGAGCCGCGTCTCATCTCGGCTGCTTCGTTCAGCGGAAAGGGGGTGCCCTGAAGGATATCGATCTCACCATGGTTGATTCCTTTAGCAGCCATCTTCGGCGTTGCCGATGCCCTCATTTCAAGCGCGGAAGGATTAGCTACCACGCCCAGTTCGGAGTGAAACTCTTTCATCATCATCTGGTTGGACGCGGGATTTGCCCCTCCGAATCAGTCCCGAATCTGGCCCCTCACCCACCTCTTGTGATCGCATTTTGTGACTGGTTCCGAACCCATCGCGGCGTCAAGGAACCGACCCTCCGGCACTACGCTCGCGGTGCTATCGATTTACTCCGGGCGCTCGGCGAAGATATCAGCAAGTGGAATGCACAGGCCCTTCGAGATTTTCTTCTGCAACGAGCCAGCCAGTGTGGGACACGGACAACACAGGCGCTGATTACGTCTCTCCGCGCGTTTCTGCGGTTCCTCAACTTCTGTGGCGAATTCCGCGACGATCTCGCCCTCGCGATACCCGCCGTGGCCCACTGGCGGCTGGCGAGGTTGCCCCATTGTTTGTCGGCGGGGGAAGTAGACCGGTTGATCGCCGCGTGCAACGGTACAAACCCCAGGCGGCTTCGCGATCGGGCGATCTTACTCATGTTGACGCGATTAGGATTGCGCGCCGGAGATGTGGCGTGTCTCCGTCTCATCGACATCGACTGGAACAACGGCACACTGCTGGTAACGGGGAAAGGGCGATACCAAGTACGGCTGCCACTCCCGCAGGATGTCGGCGACGCTTTGCTCCGCTATCTGGAATGCCGGCCCGGCAACATTGATACCGATCATGTCTTCATTCGAAGCATCGCCCCATACAGACCCTTTGCCTCCGGAGATGGGGTCCCCTCCGTGGTGGAGCACGCTCTCAAACGCGCCCACATTGATGCTCCCGCCAAAGGTGCGCATTTGCTTCGCCACACAGCAGCTACGGAGATGTTGCGGAATGGCGTGCCTTTGGATCAGGCAGGCCTCGTCCTCCGTCACCGCAGCATTGATATGACCGCCTACTACGCCAAGGCGGATGTCGCTCTGCTGCAACAGATCGCTCAGCCGTGGCGGGAGGTGAAGGGATGATGGCATCTGTCGAAACCTATCTTGCCGTGCGGCGCGCCGTCGGGTTTACTCTCAGCAACACAGAATATCTCCTGCGAAGCTTTGCGGGCTTCGCGGCTGATCGAAAGGAAGCACATATCCGCACTGCAACAGCCATCGATTCGGCCAGCCAAGCGAAATCGGTTGCACAACGACACACGCGTCACCAGACCATCTGCCGCTTTGCGCAGTACCTTCGCATCGAAGACTCCCGGCACGAATTACCAGCGGCGAACCACTTCGGCTACCGGAAAACTGGTTCCGTTGCGAAAAAGGCGAACCAGTCTGGTAGGGTGGAAGTTCATGCCGATCACCCCGACCGATCCCTTCAAATGGCGCCACTTTCCCGGCGAGGTGATGCTCCTCTGCGTTCGGTGGTACCTGCGATATCCCTTGGCCTACAAACACGTCTCCGAGCTTCTGGCGGAACGTGGCGTCGCCGTTGATCCCACTTGCATTTGGCGCTGGGTGCAGACCTATGGACCCGAGCTGAACAAACGCTGTCGGCCCCATCTGAAACCCACCAACAAAAGCTACCGTACCGACGAAACCTACATCAGAGTCCAGGGAGAAGACAAATACTTGTACCGTGCAGTGGATTCGGCCGGCCCATACGATTGACTTCCTGCTCACCGCGAAGCGCAACGCGGCCGCAGCCAAGCGCTTCTTCCGCCGGGCTTTGAGTTCTCCCGGCAATCCCATACCACGAGTCATCAATGTAGACAAGAATCCAGCCTTTCCGCCTGCCGTGGAAGCGCTGAAAGCGGAAGGCATCCTGCCTCGTCGGGTCCGCCTGCGTCAGTGCAAGTATCTAAATAACGTGGTGGAACAGGACCATCGTACGGTGAAGAAGCGGACGTGGTTGGCGAAAGGGTACGGCTCGCTGATTACCGCGTGGCGAACGTTACAGGGGATCGAAGCGGTGGAGATGATTCGGAAAGGCCGGGCGAGGTGGGTGGCAAGGGAAGACTCCATCACGCAGGCCAATTTCATTGGCGAGCTATTCGGTCTCGCAACCTAAAGTCCTGACTCCGTTTCGCCCCAACTCGTCTTCACTCTTCCCAAACCGATTTTCGCAACGAAACCGCCTAATCTGTCGCTAGACCTGGGGCTCCGCTACGAGCGCTGGTTCGCGCGGCACGATTCGCGCGATGCGGCCAGCACGTGGGATCCGGCTCTTCAGAAGGTGGTCGCGGCCAATGAGTCGAACGGGAACATCAACCTGAATGCATTTCTGACCACGCCGAATGTCGCGCAGGCCACGGCGAATCTTTGGGTGACGGCGCGTAAGGCCGGATATCCGGATCAACTTTGGGAATCGAACGGAAACTGGGCGCCGCGTGTGGGTCTGGTTTACCGGCCATTCGCCAAACACCAATTTGTAGTTCGCGGAGCGTACGGGCTTTTCTATAACAGTTTTACCGGCAACCGTTCGGCCTCAGCGGCGGCGAACCTGCCGTTCTGGGGGGTGGAGTCGATCAGCTACGGCCTGAGCCAGCTGCAGCCGTGGCAATCGGTGTGGAGTTCCGATCCCAATGCGTTCGGCATTTTCAGCATCGGCGAGTCCCAGGACCCGCGGATTCGCCCTGCCCGAACTCAGGAATGGAATACCACAATCCAGACGGCCCTGCCTTTTCAGACCGCTCTGACAGTCAGCTATGTGGGCACGAAGGTGGACCGGGAAGTGGTTCTGATTCCGTACAACGCTCCTCCCATCGGGCCGCACACCAACTTGCAAGCCGACCGCCCCGATCCCCTGATCGGCAGCATTTCGCGATTGGAGAACTACGGGCGGAACTGGTACCACGGGCTACAGACCAAGGTGGAGCGCCGGTTCGCGGCCGGAGTCGCTTACACGTTCTCCTACTCGTTCTCGCGCAGCATGGGACAAGCATCGAACGGCGTCGATGAATCGGCGTCGATTCTCTCGTATTCGCCCGACTGGTACAATCGCGGCCGGACGCCCTTCGACTACCGGCATGTGGAATTCGCAACCCTGCTTTGGGAGGTTCCCTTCGGGCAGGGGAGGAGGTTCCATTCCACGGCGGGGCGTTTGCTGGATGGGGTGGCGGGAGGGTGGAACTTCACGCTCACTGAGCAGGCGAGGTCGGGGGGGCCGTTCTCGGTCAGCGGCGGGTACGCGAATCTCGGCAATGGCGACAGTACGCGGGCAGATATCGTCGGCGATCCGCACATCGCGAATCCAAACCCCTCGAAGTGGTTCAACACCGCGGCCTTCGCGCGGCCCGCGCTGTATACGTGGGGGAGCGCCCCGCTGGGGATTCTGGAAGGGCCCGGCCTCCTGCAGTTCAACACGGCTCTGTCCAAGCAATTCCGGATAGCCGAGAGGAAGATGCTGCAGTTGCGGTGGGAGGCGTTCAACACGTTCAATCGTGTGAACTACTCCAGTCCGAATAACAATATTGCGAGCTCACAGTTTGGCACGATCACCTCGGCAAATACGGCGCGTTATATGCAGCTTGGAGCCAAGTTCCTGTTCTGATATGGAACCTAGAATTCCAACCGCGCCCCGATCTGAATGATGCGCGGATCGTTGGCCTGTTGGCTCAGATTGATCAGCCCCGTGGTCGTGTTCGGGTTCAGGTCATTGGGGTGATTCAGGAAGTTGAAGAAGTCACCCGACAGCCGCAGTTTCAGTTTCTCGGTAAATGCGAAATACTTGAAGATCGTGGCATCCGCATTCCACGACCGCGGGCCCTGGAAGAAGTTATGCGAATTCCAACTCAGGTTGTCCGTGACCGTGGTGCTGACAACCTGACCGTTCGGAAGCGTGAACGGAAGCCTGTTGCTGAAATCCGCGCCCAGCGGTCTCAAAATACGCTTCGACCGATCCACCGGGACCAGGGACTGCAGTTTGGTTAAGTCGACGTTGGTGGCTGTCGTCGGACTGAAATCGCCCGCGAAATATAGCTGCTGATTGTGTCCGAAGATATCCATCGTCAGACGCTGGCTGGAGCTGAGCGACGGATTCCCGAACAGATAGTCGCTGCCGGTTACGCCCATCCAGAAGCCGCTGCGCCAGGTGCCGATGAACGCCACCTGCCAGCCGCCCACTAGCTGGTTGGCCGCCTTCGAGATGTTCCCGGCGAAATGCTTGCCCCTGCCGAACGGCAGCTCGTATATGCCGTTCCAGCTAATGAGGTGGGGAGGAACCGAAGCGGTGTTGTAGTACACCAGCTTAAGCCTCTGGCTCAAGGACAGATTTGGATTGCCGAGGATGCCCGAATTCTGAGGCACCGCAGCGCCGTCGGACCCGTCGCTGAAGCCGCCGGAATCGCTGGTGGTAAGTATGTGGCTGTAGACGTAGAACCATTGGAAGCTCAATCCGTTCGAGAAGCGGTGCTGCAGTTGCGCCTGGAACGAAGTCGAATTCGAGTAGCCCACATGGGAAATCATGGTGGGGTTCCAGTTGGGATTCGCTCGCCGCGCGTCGGCTCCTGCAGACCCGGGTTGAACCTGCAGTCCGGATTGCGTCTGATAATTCCACGCCGATATAGGCTGGTTCAACGCCACCCGCTGCTCCAGGTTGCTGCCGTGGTTGCCGATATAGCTCAACCGAAGGGCCGTGTTCTTCTGTAACTGGTACTCCAGGCTAACGGTCCACTGCTGCATCCGGTTGTCGGCCCAGTTGTGGGGATCGAAAACCCACATGCCCTGAGAGGTGCTCCCGATGCCCGCAACGCCGTTAATGTTGACGGTTGCATTGGGCAAGGTGTCGCTGGCGGCGGGCGCATTCAGCAGATCGTAATTGGGCACCGCGCCGTTCTTATCGGCCACGCCGTTCTGGAATCTGAGGTTCAGCGGGGGATTGGTGCGGGCGCCCTGCAGAATCTGGGAAAGAGGCATGGGCCAGTAGAACATTCCGTAACCTGCCCGCAGAACAAACTTGTTGTTGATCTGGTAGGCCAGCGAGAGTCTCGGACCAAAGTCCTTCCAGTATTGCGGAATCAGGGCGCCCGGAAAACCTTTCTGTGAATTGGCCGTCACCCACGATAGCCCGCGCGCCTTCCAAGACGCCAACACTCCAGGGGGAATTCCCGGAATGGTGTCGAGCGAAGTGCCGTGCGGAGTGATGACCGTGAATCCGGTGAGGTTCGCCGGATCCAAATTGACAAGCCGGTCATACTTCTCCTTGTACGGGTTCCAGTGGTCCCAGCGAAGCCCGAGTCCGACAGTCAGCCTGGGAGTTACTTTCCAGGTATCGTCGACGTAAAGGCCGAATTCCTTCTGCTGGAAGTAGAAATAACCGCGGTTGTACTGGTTGCTCAGGTAGGTAGGCAGGCCCAGCAGCAGGCTGCCGAATCCGGTGCCCGTGAAGGGTGCGGCTGCCTGCGCTGACGGATCGTACAACTGCGTCCAATCCCCGTAAAAGCTGTGCGAGCCTTCCGCCTGCTGCAGCTCTTCGACGTTGTTGTATTCCTGGCGTCCTTTGAATCCGAACTTGATAGTGTGCTTGCCCTTGACCCAGGTGACGTTGTCGTCAATCTGAAACGACGTCAGGTTTTGGTGGTGATTGTTGTCTCCGTCCCAGCCGCCGTAGTACAGCATGTTGCCGAAGGGATCGCCGGAGCCGGCTGCGTAGACCGTGGGCCAGCCGGTCACGCCGAAGGGGTTCGGCAGGCCCAGATTGGCGGCCCAATTTGTGCTATCGCCGAGAGTGCCATAGTGCGTCGGTGAGCGGTGGTTGGAGACTTGCAACTCGTTCAGCAAGGTCGGCGAAAAAACGTGGTTCCATCGGACAAATGACGAGCGGACCTTGGCATCCTCTGCTTTCGTGCCACCGCAGTTCGTGCAGCCTACCGGAGGATAGCCGTAGCGGCCGCCAGCTTGGGAGTTGGTATATGGGGAACTGGTGAAACGTCCCGAGATGCTGTCCTTCTGCGAAAACGTCTGGTCGATCTTGATGGTCCAACTGTATTGATCCGACGGTACGGAATAGTATGCCTGAAAATTCTGTTCGGTCCACGGGTTCAGGTTGCCGGCGATATTCGGCGTGGGGGTGATGCTCTGAAAGGTCTTGGCGGTCTGGCTGATGCGGCTGGCTGGAATCACGTTATTGGGAAACGGCATTCGCGCTCCGTTGGGCCCGGTGGTGGTCGCCGGGTCATAGACTGTGAAACGATCGCCGTTGGTATCCGTGATGGTGCTAAGATCGCCATTCCACATTGCCGCTGTGGGAGTAGCCGTGGTGGCAAATTGGTCCTGGCGCTGTTTCAGTCCTTCATAGTCGAAAAACCAGAAGGTTTTGTTCTTGCCGTTGTAGAGTTTGGGGATCCACACCGGACCGCCCAGATAGCCGCCATATTCGTTGCGGATGTACTTGGCGGCGGTGTTGCCATCCTGGCGCTGGCGGGCGCGCAGCCCATCCGCGTTAGAGCGAAAGGTCTCGAAGCCCGCGCCGTGAAGCTCATTGGTGCCACTCCGGGTGACCATCTCAATGGTGGCGGGACGCGAGAACTGTGCGCCGGAACCGGCCGTCTCTACACGGAATTCCTGCACCGTATCGAGACCTGGCTGCACACGCGATATCCCTCCGCCAAAACGGTCCACATAAGACATGCCGTCCAGAACCATCTCCGTGGACCCCACCTTCATGCCATTGGTGCGAGGGTTGCCGCCGCCCACCACGCCAGGCGTTAGATCAAAGAGGTTGGAAATCTGGCGCCCGTTGAGAGGCAGGTTGTGGATGGTAAGGGCGTCTTTGACATCGCTCACCTGGCCGCCCTGCGTTTCAATCATGGCCGCCGCCCCGGTGACCTCGACCGTGTTCGCCAGGCTGCCGATTTCCATGGCGGGATCGATGGAGATGGTTTGGCCGGCCTGCACGGTCAGCGTGCCCTCCCACTTCTTAAAGCCGGTGGCTTCGATCGCCAGCTTGTAGGGCCCCACGGGGACACTTTCGAAGTAGTAGATGCCGTCCGAATTCGTTGTGGTAACCCGCTCGATTCCAGTGGCCGTCTGGTTCAAGATAGCCTTGGCTTGAGGCACGACAGCCTTCGAGGCGTCTTGCACGGTGCCTCGGACCACACCGAGACCGGTTTGGGCCGTTAAGGGAACAGCCATCAGGGCGAATATCATCACCGACTTCTTGAGATGTCGAAAGAGAGCAGTCGAAAACATGGGTGAATCTCCCAACGTCACGAGCAATTTGTGCTGAGCCTAACAAGCATTTGGCGTACTGTCAACTTTGAGAAGTCTTGTCTTATACAAGATGGGTCCGTCGCGGGCTTTTTTCTCACAGAGATGAGCCTTGAGCAAATCCGGTGCTATCGGCCCGAAGCGGCCTGCTTGTCTCCGCCGGTGACTAGCGTGAGCCGGTGCAGATGGTGCTGGTGGAGTTGAAAGGCCTGGTAGAGCCGCTCCTTTCCGTAACGCACGTCCGGCGTGTACGTGAAGCTCCAGCTTTCGTTGTCCAGCAGCAAGGGAATCTCCGTCCCTGGCGGCGTCCCAGGAGCTAGCCGGATGATGCTGGTGCGCTCCATGGCGCTGGTCCACTCGAGTTGCTTCTGCTCCTCCAGGCGCGCCGGTTCCGTGATCCAGGGGGAGCCCGAATACACCTTGGCGCGATACCAGTTGCCCTTGTCGAACGGATCCAGACCCTGATCCAGTTGGATCCAGATGGAGGCTTCCTCGCCGGGCTCGAGCTTGCCGTTGGCGTTTCCTTTGCCTTCAGTGATGCTTCTGGCTACGGAGCCGCCGCCGCCTTGATTCCCTTTCTGATGGAAGACGGGCAACGTAACGGTGCGTCCGTCGAGAATCTGGTACGCCACGGGCGCGGGCAATCGATCCGGCGTAACCAATACGTCTATGTCTTCCAGGCTTTCGTGCCAGCCGTCATACGTGAGCTTGAGATTCAGAAGCGTGGGCGCGAAGTATCCGCCGCCGGCTGTGAACTGGACCGCGAACCTGGTCGTGAGGTCGGCCACTCCGCCCGGCTCAATACGCGGAACGGTCACGGCTTTCGAGAGGAGTTTCACGGTCGGGTAATCCGAAGAGAGAGCGACGGCCACATCCGTCAGCGCCGCTGCGCGTGGATTGTAAATACGCACTGGAAGGCGGACTTCCGTTCCCGCCGGCACACGCAACCGGTCACCCGATGTAAGAGGCAGCAGGACTGGCGCATCGCCGCCCGTCCCAGGGCCCACGAAGCTAATCTGGTGGCCCTCTCCGTCGAGCGTGAAGCTAATTCTGCCGTTGGCATCGGCGGTCACGGTGCGCACTGGCGCGGCGCCGCCGGACAGTTTGTAGTCGAGCAGTTTATAGATCTGGCCCGGCGCATACACGGGAGCGGTAGCCAGCCGAACGGCGGCGTGCTCTATCGGCGGGCCGTCCGGCGCCCAACGGCGAGTGGTTACACGCAGGCCGCCTTGGTGCACGCTTTCGAGATACACGATGCCGGCGCCGGCCGCATCTACGTTCGCCCCATATCCCCAGATATCGAAAGTTCGATAAGGGCTGGAATAGCTCCAGGTTTCGGGTACGTTGTCGAGCGACGGATTTCCAAACGCCCGGCCGTGAAAATCGAACGTTTCAGCAATCGAGGTGGCCCAGTGGCGGTGGTATTCGTCCTGCCGGTATTCGAAATCGACGGCTGCCGCCCGCGCATATGCCGCGCGGGTTTCTTCGTGATACTGGCTGATGTAGTCGCCGCTCGCCCGTACCAGCCGCACCATAGTGTGGGTGTGGCTCGCCAGGTGATCCATAGGGCTCCACAAGACCCGGCGTCCTTTCTCGCCCACGTAGAACTCGGGGCCGGGATTGAAAGCGGAGGCGCTGCCGATCCAGTCCGGATATCTGGCGCTCAAATAGAGACTCATGAAGCCGCCCATACTCAAGCCGGACGTGGCGCGGTGGCGGCGGTCGGTGAGGGTGCGATAAGTCGAATCGATGTGCTTGACCAGTTCCAGAAAGTAAGGGCCGAAGTCATGATCTCCACCCTCTTCCAAGATGTCCCAGGGAGAACCGCCGTAAAAGCCGGTGTACGCGGAGGCGACGTAACCATCCACGCTGACGACGATGGCATCGTGTTTCGCCACCCAGTCCGCCATTTTGGGGACAGTGTCAGTCCCGTTGTCATACTTCTCCACCGTGTAACGGTCGCTATGCCCGTGGAAGTAATAAATCACCGGGTAGCGCTTGCCGCCAGTCTCGTAGGCGGGCGGAAGAAAGATGCGGTAATGGCGCGCTTCGCCGAAGACCTTGGAATCGTGTGTGCGATCGAAGAAGGGCTGCTGCGCGAATGCGGACGATGCAAGGAGGATGGCCGGCATCCCAATTAACGCAGTCGTAATCCAGTGGCGCAGGCGCATTAGAAGACGCTCCTTCCGCTCATCCCCGCTGCCGGGCCGGCACCGAACAGCCCGAGGATCGTGACAGTCAGATCCTTCAATCCCGGACTGCCGGCGCGCAGGGCCCGATTGCTCAAGAGCACGCCGGGCACATCATCCGGGTTGATGCAGTGATCCCCGATCCAGGCATCCGTATTATCTTCCAATACTCCGGGGGGAACCGCACCCAGGGCGGTCTGCCAGGAGCCGCGGTACGTGCGGCCATAGCCCACGATCATATCCGGACCAAGCTCCGCATGGGTTGGGGAAAGCACTTCCACCACCTGACGCCCGTTCGCAGGATCGCGAAACTGGACCAGTTCTTCACCGAGCTTCCGCATGACTGCCTCGCTCTCTGCACCACGATGCAAGATGCCGTTCTTTTCGCGCCCGGCGACGTTCAGGTACAAGCCGTTCAGCCCCAGGGCATAGGCCTGAGTCTTGGACCAGTCCACGTTGGCGAACATCTCATCATCGCCCGCGGGCGGCCCCCGCAAGGCGAGAAAGCCTTGCTGCCATAGCCAGGTATTCAGGTTAACGCTGCGATCGAAGGAGTTGAAGCCGTGATCCGACATGACAATGATATCGGCGTCTGGAAAGCGGCTGATCACCTCGCCAACTGCGGCATCAATGGCGCGATACACGGCGAGCAATTCCGGTTCGTGCTTTCCCCAGAGCATGTGCGAATTCTGATCGATGGAGGAGAAGTAAAAGAACAACAGCCCTTCGCGAAAATGGGCCAGGGAATAGCGCAGAAGCTTCAGTTCGTCGCTTTGCACCAGGGCGCTCTGCCGCTGAAACTCCGCCATCGTCAAGATGCCCTGGCGTAAGGCCGATGTGTCTTCGGCGATGCCCTGCGTGTAGAACGGGCCGATGTCCCGGGCGGCATCGCGACTGTAGGAAGACGGAGCCGAAATGGGAAGGTCCGGAGAACTCGGATCGATATTGACCGGCGTTACATACATCGCCAGGCGCGGATGTAGTTCCTTGGCGTAGACCCGAAACATTCCGCGTGCGCCGGCTAACCATCCCAGCAGCGGAAAATCCGCGGTCAGCCAGCCCGACCACTCCCCCTGATTCACAACCGCAACCGGGCCGCCCATGGATAGGCGGGCTGCGCTGTATTCGGCGTCGACCTCCACCACGAGGTCCACCGTCGCGAATCGCAAATCCTTGCGGAGCGAGTTGGGCGGCCCTTCCACGGGCAGGATGAATCGCCCAGTGCCGCCACCTGCCGCGCCGCTTGACACACCACCTGCCGCCCCACTTGCCGGGGGCTCCGCGTGAACCTTGACGATGCGGCCGCCTGGCACGGCGCGAGTCAATTCTTCCGGATCGTCAGTGAAGTAAGTAAACGTGCCCTGGGTCCCGCGCAGGTCCGGCGTGCCCATCCCCGCCAAGGCCTCCCCCACTTTCACCGGCGGAAAGTTCGTGGGCATGTGTATGACGGCGACCGGAATATGGCGATCTGCCAGGATCTGCCAGAAGGCCTGGCCTTTGCGCAGCGTTGTGACCCGGGCGGAAGATAGCGGAAGCAGGTAAGGACCAAGAGGGAGCTTGAAGCGGGGCTCCTCCGTGCGGCTCATCGACGAGTAAGGCAGCATGTTCCGGGGATCGCGGTGAACAAAGTCGAAGATGCCGTGCCCGGTGGGATCGAGGCCGGTAATGAACGTCGACCAGGCCACAGGGCTTTGGGGAGGCGTGGTGGTCCGGAGCCGCCGGAAACCGCCGGTGTCCCGAAGATGAGCGACATTCGGTAATTCCTTCCAATGACGATCGAGGAAGCCGGGATCCATCCCATCTACGCCAAGAACGATGACCCGTTTGCCGTGCGCCGCAGATTGGTGACAACCGGTTCCGGCCATGGCAACCAGCGCTAACAGCCCGAGGCAGAAGTCCCGGCAGACTGAATGCCTGCCGCACCAACGTTTCACTGCTTTCCGCCGATGTACCCCAGGCTGCGCAATTGATCGAGGGTCTGCTGGTCCAAAGTGGATCGCGCGCCTTTCCCCAGAAGGGCGCGGATCTGCTTCTGCGCGTCCACCCATCTGCCAAGCTCGGCCATCAACCGCTCCACGTCCTGCGGATGCGCGCCAGCCACATTTTTGGTTTCCGCGCGGTCGGTGCGGCGGTCATACAGTTCCACCCTGTTGAGTCCGACGTCTTTTCCTTTTTCGCGATAGATCAGTTTCCAGTTTGCCTCGATCAACGCAAAAGTGTTGATCCGGTTTTCCGGCACAAATCCGTTGGGCTTGGCATTGGGGTGCGCAAATCGCGAAGTCATCACCGGAGTGCGGCGATGGAAGGGACGCCCGTTGGCCAGCGGCACCAGGCTCTGGCCTTGCAAGATATCCGGAGCTTTCAGGTTCAGCAAATCGAGAACCGTGGGCATCACATCGATTAACTGCACCGGCTCGGCCACGCGCCGCGACCCCGGCAGCAGCTTCGGGTTCCACATCAGGAACACACAGTGAGACAACTCCTGGTATAAGGAATGGCCATGCGCCGTCCAGCCATGATCCCAAAACTCTTCGCCGTGGTCGGAGACTACGATGATCAGCGTGTTGTCCAGGATTCCAAGCTGCTTTAGCTTGGCGGCAAGCAACTCCAGATTGGCATCGTTGTGCAGGACTTCGCCGTCGTAGCGGTCGACGGCCCGCCGGATGAATTTGTCCGGATCGATGCCGTTCTTCTTGCAGCCCTCGCGGCTCACGACCGTGCCGCCGCCGTATTGACCCTTATCGCGAAGGCTGGCGTAGTCGCGATTGAACTCGGCTGTCTCCGCGGGGTTTGCGAACTTTCCTTCAAAGCCCGCCGGCGGACGGTACGGCGCATGCGGGTCAGTGGCATGCGCGTACAGGAAAAACGGTTCGTCGCGATGGAGTTCGAGCCATGGGAACAGCACTTTGTTGACCGCCGCGGAATCGGTCCCGCGATCCGCCGCATCCGTCCTGTGGCGCTGGATGACGGGAAACTCCATCACGTAGTCGAAGCCGCGCTGCAGTCCGGTGATCTTCCCGGCCCATGGACTGGCAGCGATGTTGGCGGTGACATATCCAGCGGCGCGGAGCAGTTCCGCCAGGGTGGCCGCACCCTTGGGGATGGTGTCGTAATCGTTGAAAATCCCGTGGGTGTAGGAATAAATCGAAGTGAGCAGCGAGGCTATGGACGGCTTGGTCCAGGTGGCCTGCGCCTGGCAATCGTCGAAAACGACACCCGTGGCGGCCAGCTTCTTCAGGAACGGAGTGGTGTCGCGCTTGTATCCGTAGAGGCTGGCGTGATCCGCGCGCAGGGTATCGATCATGTAGATCAGAACGTTCGGCCGGGCTTTAGGAAGACGCGTGCTCAGCAGCGGATTGGCCCACAGGCCCACGGCGCCTGCCTGGCTCGATTCGGTGCGCAGCACGAGTTTCAGATTCCTGCCGCCGTAAGCCGAGAGATCCACGTCGGCATCCTCCCAGGCGGCGGCCGTGGAGACCGTTTTCGAGTACAGATCTTTGCCTGAGACCTGCACCCGGAAGGTTACCGGCGCGCCGTCCGCCGTCACGCCCATGCCGAAATGCAGGCGCCCGTCGCGGGGAACCGGCAGGTCGAAATCGAGCGACGACGGCGCGTGCGCGTAAAGCACGTTGCGGTATTCCTCGCCTTTGCCAAAGTAGAGCTTGCCGGCGGCGCCCGGGAAATTGGCCTTGCGCGGAACCAGCTTGATCGAGCTGATGGCCACGGGATCAGTCAGGCTGTCGGTAGGCATGACCGCGAGGGGCCTGCTACCGCGAACTCCTCCTATTCACATCGCCCACATTCACATCGAAGCGATAATCGTGATACTCGCGCGGGGACCCGATTGGCTGCTTGAATTCGGTGCTGCCGATCCGGATCTTGATTTCTCCGCCGCCTTCGGCGAGCATGCGGATTTCTACGGCTTCGTATAGCGTCCAATCGATGGGCTGGGCGTCGGGCGAAACGATGACCGGAGTGCTGCCATCGCCCTTGACGATCAGATCTCCCTTGCGGTAGCCGATGCGCCCGCGCAGCAAACCCCAGGTGATATCGTTCTCCGAGAGGAAGTTCTGCCAGACGATGGGAGCCGCGATCTCAGCGATGGGAGCAGCGGCAGAGGCGGCGGCTGGAGATTTGAACTGGTCGTCCAGACGGTAAATGCCGGCGGGGGCAGGCGGCTGGCCGTTGGCGGCGGCAACCAGCAGGACTAGGATGAACCCGGTGAATCGCAGAGGACCATTTTCGCAGGTTTCCGCGGGCAGTAGTCGCGACCCTGGGCCGGGCGAAGCATGATTTGCGGAACGAAGCCAATTATGCGGGCGGGGAGCGAGGTGGAAGTGAGGCCAAGGCAGTCGGATGCCGGTTGCCGGATGGCGGCGCCGGGGATCGGGCGCGAGTGGCGGAACGAACCCAATGGTTGGGGAGCGGGTGAAGGCTGATGTGCGGAACGAAGCCAATTGTGGGACGCGGACCCGGCGGTCACTGCGAGGCGGAGCAGATCGTGGTGAAGACGCTTTCAATGTTTTCCTGCGTGTCATTTGGGTGTCATTTGTGGGAAGTCTTGAAAATTAGAACCTGAGGGCGTGGAGGCAGGGGAGACACTATGCAACGCTTCCCGGCCAGGAAGAAAGCCGTCGAAGGAATCCGGCCCAGAGGGCACTCCGGGCGAGACCTCCCTGATTTGAAGGTAGCACCGGCGTTAAGGGGTTTCGGGGGCGACTGTCTGTAACCGATTGAATTTGGGGGAAGGAAAAGGTCGATTCCGCCGTGACTACGGTTTCGCGGGGGTCACGCCCGGTGGGCCGGGACTTCAAAATAACGCCGCGCCCAGGCGATGAAGTGGAGTGGAGAGTTCACTCAAAGGAACGACGTACGGCCACAACGTCGTCTATTGTCGCATCGGGTTGCGCACCGTAATGGAAAGGCTCTCGACGATCGCTTTGAAGGCCTGATTCTAGATCAGTTGGACGATGGCTTTTCTGCGTGATCAATCACGAGAACTTCGACCGGCCCTTTCGAGCGCTCCAGCTTAAACCCAACCGCCGAGAGCATATTGATGAAAGCGGCTTGATGGCTGGGGCCGCTATAAGCCGGTTCGTCATCGGGCACAGCTTGCCTATAATCGAACGGCCCGCTCAACTCCGTTCGATCCAGAACCGGGACGTTCAGCATATGGCCGGAAGCGAACTTCGACCTCGCGCTTCAAAGGGCACGCTCTCTCGTCACTCGGCTCGACGAGGAACCACACGTGAATCCTCACTGGCGCGTGGGCGCGAGTGCCGACGAAAATCGCCGAGCAGCGCCTGACGGTGACGCGCGCTCAACCTCAGTCCGCGCGGAGCGGGAGTTCGGAATCCGCCGACGGGCGGCGGCACTGTTGTCAATGATTGACTCGTCCGCAAGGAACCACATAAAGTGGTGACCAGTGAAATGACCAGCGTCGCCTCACACCGCATTCGTCAGGTGAACTGGATCACCACTCTTGCCCTGATGCTGTTTCATGTCGGTGCGTTAGCTGCATTCTTTGTCTTCACTTGGCGGGCGCTGTGGATCTCCATCGCGCTACTCTGGATTTCGGGCGGCTGGGGCATCGGCATGGGTTACCATCGCCTGCTCACACATCGCGGATACGAGACGCCCAGGTGGGTCGAGCGTTGCCTCACGATTTGCGGCGCGATGGCGTTGCAGGGCGGACCTCTTTTCTGGGTGGCGGCCCACCGCCTGCATCATCAGAATGCCGATCGGGACGGCGATCCACACTCACCGCGCGACGGCTGGTGGTGGTCGCACGCCGGCTGGCTGGTCCGTGGAGATCCCATGCTGGACGAGACCCTGCGCGCCTATGTGCCGGACCTTCGCCGCGATAGCTTTCATTGCGCTATCGAGAAATGGCATTTCGTTCCGTTGATGTTGCTGGCGGTGGGTCTGTTCCTGTGGGGCTGGTGGGACGGTGGAGCGTTTCTGGCTGCAAGCTTGGTGAGCTGGGGCATATTCCTGCGTACAACGGTGGCGCTGCACGGCACTTGGCTCGTCAACTCGGCGGCGCATACTTGGGGTAGCCGCCGCTTCGCCACCAGCGACGATTCGACCAACAACTGGTGGGTCGCGTTACTGACCTTCGGCGAGGGCTGGCACAACAATCACCATGCCGATCCCCGCTGCGTCCGACACGGCTTGGCCTGGTACGAGCTCGACGTGAACTGGTTGTGCATCGCACTTCTGAAGAGGCTGGGGCTGGCGAGGAAGGTTCACCTGCCAAGAGCCACCGGTCCGTAGACGTAACCACGATCCGTAAGGACCGAGGTTTTGCCAACGTAACGTCAGCCGAGTGGCGACGTAACAACGTTGTGCATTTGTTGCCAACTCGTTGTTCTAAACCGAGAGGATTTAGTCCGGAGCACAAGCAGACGACTGGCCTCCACTGTGGCGTCAACGGGATCGCGCAGTGTAGGTTCTGCTGAAATTGTTCCGGCTGTTGGTGACGGTGAACTTGCCACTCGGTTCGACCGTAACCTTCAGCCAATGACCCAGGCACTCCGCGGTCGGCTCCAGGTTTGCCATCATCTCTTCGCTGGTGTTGTGCCCAGTATCCATTTCATTGATCAGCGATTTGTGCATCTGCCAGATCCCTTCGATACCGGGGATCTTGCTGAGCCTTTCATACAGGGCCGACGTCGCGATCCCCTTGCGCGGGCCATTGTTGACGATGACCACCTCGGGCTCAACGGCCGTCACGTGTGCCGGTGGTCCCGAAGCGTCATTGAAAAAACCGTGCCAGGAAGGCTGATAAAGAGTTACCTTGCCCAGTTTGTTTACCGGACACGCCAACTCCAACTCCTTTTCCCAGGTGAGATCTCCCAGGTCCAGGAATTTGAACTTGCCGTAGGTGAGCAGGAAGCCCAGGCTGCGTTCATTCTCGCTCACATCCGGCTTTTTGTGCTCCGCCACCGTGCAAAGCGCTGCATTGGACTTACCACCGTTAATGGGTTTTGCCAGCACTTCCGCGTTCGAAGATGCCACGGTAATTCGGACGCCTTTCAGAGGAATCCGGTCGCCCGGCCTCATCTTCATGCGCTTGCCCTCGGCAACTGACAGATACGCCTGCCAGCGCGTCATATCCCGGACGGCCGAGGTCTCGATCGAGTCGCCGTGATCCAGGAACTTCTCTACCGGCATCAACTTGGCCAGCGCTGGCGTGCCGCCCACGTGGTCCGAATCGAAGTGAGTGGTCAGCACATAATCAAGCTTTTTCAGACCGGCCAGTTTAGTGACTTCGAAAATCCTCTTGGCATCCCGGTCGCCGGTCACCATGCTGCCGGCGTCTGCCAGCAGAGCCTGCCCGCCGGGGCTCACGATCAGGGTGGCCGCACCACCCTCCACGTCAACGAAGTAAATCTGGAGGTTCTGCGCGCCGGCGTGGAGCCGGCCGAACCAGACAATAATCGCGATGGTGAGAATCCTCTGCATATTGTATCGCCGATCTCTCAGAAACAAACTTCCAATCCGAGCTGACGGTCCCCCGGTGCGCATATCGGCGCTCCAGGAGCGCCACCAGTGAGAATAAGGGTGCCAGAGTCAGTCTAACTCCTAACGTTACCAATTTGTGATTGAGCAGTAAGTGCACTTTATACGGTTGCACTCCAGTGAAACGATTCACAGACACCTCCTGTCAACGATACTGCTCATACTGGCTTCTTTGGCTAGGCGGCGACGAACTGCTGTCCGCCGTCGATGTCATAGGTTGCGCCCGTGAGGGCGGTGTTGGTCATAATGTGTACGGCGAGCGCGGCCACGTCCGCCGGTCCGACCACGCGTCCGATGGGAAGCGTGGTGCGAAGCTGGTTGCGACGTTTTTCGAGCTCATCGCCCAGCAGTTCCGCGGACAAAGGCGTGTCCACGAATCCCGCGGCGATGAGGTTGACTCGCACGGGCGCGATTTCAAGCGCCAGGTTAGCGGTGAGGGCGGGGAGCGCAGCGGTGACTGCGCTAGCGATGCTCATGCCGATCGCTGGGCGTCGACCACCAGTGCCGCCCATGAAGATCAGTGTTCCTCCCGGTCGCACTTTGTTGGCCGCGTTGCGCGCGACGTAAAGTGCCAGCAAGAGGTGCTCGCCGATAAGATCGCGAATCTTCGCGAAGTCCATATCGGCGAGGCGTCCGTAGTAAGGCCGACCGGCTGTCACCATCACGTGGTCGATTGTCGGGAGGTCACGGAAGAACCGATCGAGAGCAATAGGATCCGCGGCGTCGAAGGCCGCGGTACTCAGGGCATCAACCTCACTGGCAGCGTGCTGGAGGCGCTCGGCATTCCGGCCCGTGAGGATCACCTTGGCCCCTTCTGCACGTGCACGACGTGCCGTTTCGAATCCGATGCCAGCGCTACCGCCGATCACAACAACGGTCTGCCCAAGGAGCTCCGGTTCACGGTGGATGGGAGAGGGGATAGGCACGGTGCTCATCGTTCCTCCGATTTGACTAGTATACTTCTCGCTACGCTGCCAGCAGTCCGAAAAGCTCGTTCGCCTTAAGGGTGATGCTCAATACTCTTTGTGAAATCCCTGTTTAAAACGAGAAGGCTTGCAGCCGTGCTCTTGGCGCGGTGTGCCTTTTAGGAGCGACGTCCGCCGAACTCCTCCGCGTAAAGCGACACAAATTCCCGGACGCTCATCGCCGGCCGGCCGGTCACGGCAACGGGCCGGCGAGAACGGTAGTGACTACCTGAGCGACGTCAGCCGCTGCAACCGGAGAGGTCTTGCCCCGCCCGAACGGCAGTTCGATGTGGTCTCGGTTGCGGACGCTCGGAGCGGCTAATTGCAAAAAACTCTCCAGGAACATTGTCGGCCGGATCGTTACGACAGGCAGGCCCGACCACGCGAGCACCTGCTCGCTCAACCAGTGCTGCCGCTGCTGATGGCTCGGGGTGGTGTTCTGGATGCTCATCTCGGAGACTGTGATCTGGGACATGTTGACCAACGCGCTCACTCCGGCTTCCCGCGCCACGCATGACGCGCCATCCGGACAGGATGATGGTAAGCAAAGGATCCCGTCCGGATAACCGACGATCCACTCGGGATGCGCTCATATTCCGGCCATAGGACCCTTCAGGTGGAACCTGGCATGAGCTTGACTTTACAAGGATGAAGGCCGGCCGGAGGGAGCATTGTCCCAATCCGACATAGTCACGAACGGATGAAGAGCGTTGACAACTCGGGAGAGGACTAATCGTGCCGCAGAGCCGCCAGCGGATCAATTCGGGACGCTCGCCTTGCCGGCGCATAGCCAGCGAGAATCGCGGCGCTTAGGAGGACGACACCGGCCAGCGCCAGGGTTCCCGGATCATTGGGCTGGGTCTCGAACAGAAACGATTTGACAAGCTGGGACGCGCTCAACGCGGCAGGCACGCTGATCGCGAGTCCCACCGCCGCCAGTAGTAGAACGCGGCGCAGAACCATCCATACCACGGCGCCGCGTTGCGCGCCCAGAGCCATACGGATTCCAATCTCGCCGGTCTGCCGCGCGACGCTGTAGGACATCGTCCCGTAGAGTCCCACGCACGCGGTCAGGAGAGCGAGAACCGCGAAACCCGTGCATAGTTTCGCGAACGTGACTTCCTGGCTGATCGTGCGATCGATTTCCGCAGCCTGTGTGACCACGTTGGTGACGGGTATGCGTGAATCCGCCTCCCGCACGATCTCACGCACACTCTTGACATACCTCAGCGGATCACCCGCAGTGTGCAGCGCGTAGGTCATTCGGTCCGGAGAAAACTGGCTGACCGCTACGAACACGATCATTGGACTCTCCTCTTCATCTTTCGGATCACCGTACCGCAGGTTAGCCGACACGCCGACGATTTCGAGATCGCGCTTCTCGTCCGGGAGCGTGATGCGCCGGCCGACCGGATTGTCATGCCCGAAGTAAGTCCGCGCCAGCCCCTCGCTGATGACTGCAACCGGCGTGGAGCCCGGTTGGTCGCGGTCGTCAATCTCACGCCCGGCCAGGATCGGAATCTGCATCGTCGTGAGGTAACGCGGTCCGGCGACCAGGACGCTTGCGTCTTCGATGGTAACAGCGCCGATGTTCATTGTCCCGCGGATCGGCGACCCGACACGGCCGGCGCTGATGATCGAGGATTGCGAAAGCGTCGCGCTGCTCACTCCGGGGATCGATTCGAAGCGCTTGCGCAGGTTCGCGTAAAAAGTGGCGATCTCCGGGGCGCGATGCCCGACCTGGCGCGCATTCAACGAGAACAGAAGGATGTTCTCGCGGGCGTATCCCAGTTGGATGGAGTGCAGGTTGTTGAGTGTCCGGACAAACAGACCCGCGGCGACCAGGATGAGAAAAGAGATCGCGATTTGGGCGACCACCAGAACGTGCTGCGCGCGGCGGCGCGGTCCGCCCCCGCGGCCATTCTTTAGCGTCGGGCATGACGTCCGGACGCGTCGACTGAATCGCCGGAGCGAGGCCAAATAACAGGCCGCAAACCACAGAGAGCGCCGCCGTCACGCCCAGCACGTTCCAGTTCAATTCCGCGTGCAGCGTAAAGTTCTCCCGCCCGTTGGAGAGCAGAAACGTCAGCGATCGCACGCCCCAGATCGCAAACAAGACCCCTAATGCTCCGCCGAGCGACGCCAGCATCACACTCTCGGTAAGCAACTGCCGCACGACGCGGAACCGTCCCGCTCCCAGGCTGAGCCGGACAGCCATTTCGCGGCGTCGCGCGGCGGCCCTTGCCAGCAGCAGATTGGCGATGTTCGCGCACGCGATCGCCAGGATCAATCCCACCATCGTCAGGAGCACGTACAGAGGCTTGGAATACTGGCGGCGCAAACTGCCCAGACCAGCGGCGCCGGGATTCAGCACCAGCGCGGGCAGTTTGGCGCGCTCACCGTCGGTCGTCGCGGTGGCGGCAACCCATTGATGGAAACGAGGAGCCAGCGCTGCCTGCGCCTGGGCCATGCTTACGCCGGGACGCAGACGGCCCATCATTTCGATCCAGTAGAAGTTTCCGTCGGGATACATACGAGCCGCTCGGGCACCGTCCACGAGCAGATTCGTGTGCAACGGAAGGTAGAGGTCCGGCGCCGTCGCAGGATCGACTCCGAAGAATTCCGGCGGCGCCACGCCGATCACCGTGAAGGGCACATTATCGACGAGAACCGGTTGTCCGATCGCACTCGACGGTCCCCCAAAGCGCTGCTGGCTGGTCGCAAAGCTGATGACCGCGACCGGCGCTGCGCCTGGACGGTCGTCTTCGGAGTCGATCAGACGTCCCGCAGCCGGCGACACTGCCAGGCCGCGAAAATACTCGCCGGTGACGTACTCCGTGCTGGCGCTCGTGGCCTGCCCGCGGATGGCCAGGGTACGGTTTTGTCCGTTGAAGTATCCGAAAAGCGTGGAAAAGACGGGATTCTCCTCGCGAAGCGTCTCGAACGCGCCGTACGGGAACATGCCGCTGACCATGGCGCCTTTATCGCCCGGCCACGCCATGCCCTGTACCCCGTGCATGACGTGGACCGACTCCTTGCTGCCGTCCCGGGGCGGCCGGCTATGCCAATTCAAGACCACCAGCGACTCGGGATCGGCCACCGGCAGCGAGCGCAACAGAATCGACTCCATGAAGCTGTAGATCGCAGTATTGGCCCCGATGCCGAGCGCCAGCGACAAGACCGCCAGGGCGCTGAATGCCTTGTTGGCGGTCATGGTGCGGCAGCCATAGCGGACATCCTGGCCAAGTTCCGACAAAAACCGTGTCATCCAAATCTCCCGTGACTCTTCGTGCTTCAGTCCGACGTTGCCAAATCGCCGGCGCGCTTCAGCCCGGGCGCGCTCCGCCGTCATACCGTCTGCTTGCAGTTCCGCGGCTTTTTCCGCAAGGTGGAGTTCCATTTCCTCACGCAGCGCCTCGCTGCGCCTGCCGCTCTCCATCCAATACCTCAGCCGTCGTATCAACATGTCCGTCACTCCGCTCCCATCACACGGGCGATCGCCAGCGTGAGTTTCGCGTACTTCCGGGTTTCGACGACCAGCTGTTTGCGGCCAGTCGCCGTGATCTTGTAGATCCTCGCCCGGCGATTGTTCGACGTCACGCCCCAGACACCCTCGATCCAGCCGTTTAGTTCCAGGCGCTGGAGAGCGGGGTACAGCGAGCCCTCCTCGATCAGAAGCTCGTTGTCGGACGATTGCTGAATAAACTGGACGACGCCGTATCCGTGGAGGTCGCGCCGTGACAGTGTCCGCAGAATCAACATGTCCAGTGAACCGGGTAACGAATCGTTCTTTTTCGCCTTGCGCCCCATACCAAGAATTCTTAGCTTACATACGAGACCGGTTGCGCGTCAAGTTCGAGATGTCGATCCCGCGAGACAACGTGGCTTGATAACTGCCGGCTGGATTCCACGTCCCTATAATTGAAGGGTTGGCCAAGACCTAAGGAGCGCCGGTTAGTGTAGACATGCCATACTGTTCTCGAGTGAGATCGCGGTTCGCAGCCCGGCTATTGGCGGCGTTTTTGTTTGCGCTGACGGCATTCGGTGTCGCCGGCTCAAGCTCGGCCTCGATTTCGCAATTTGTCGTCTGGACCCGGCAACGGCCGCGGCGCGCTCCGCATCGTCTTCCGGAACAGCGTGAATCCGCGCTCCGCGTGCGGCCGGTCCGCATCACGAATTCGCGGTCCGACCCGCGACCTGCCACGGTTTACCTTCTGCGTTGGGTCTTCCAACGCCCTCCGCCCACCGCGCTTCTCGTCCACGCATAAGTCCAAGCTGGTGTCTGGGAAATCAGGAGGGCGCCGTGCGCCAATTTCTACGTTCTTTACTTACATCTCTCGATCGCGACGGGTCCGCCATTCAGCGGATCTCTGCCATGCGGGCGGAATTCGCCCGTTTGAGCGATGACCAACTCCGTGCCTTGAGTGCGGGAACGAGCGACTTACTCGAATTCATGGCGGTCGCGGCGGTAGCGGCGTCGCGGACTCTGGGGCAGGACCTGTACGATGTACAGCTTCGCGGTGCGTTAGCCCTCACCCGCGGCAGCATCGCGGAGATGCAGACGGGCGAAGGCAAGACGCTGGCCGCCGTTCCGGCGGTGGCCTGGCTGGCGCGGGAATTAAAGGGCGTGCACGTCATGACCGTCAACGATTATCTGGCCCGCCGCGACGCCTGCTGGATGGGGGACGTCTACCGTTTTCTGGGCCTCTCCACAGGCTACGTGCAGCAGGGCATGACGCCCGCCGAGCGCCGCGCTGCGTACGCCTGCGACATTACGTACGCTACCGCCAACGAGATCGGCTTCGACGTCCTGCGCGACCGGCTCGCGCTTCGCCTGGACGAGCAGGTGCACCGTCCCTTTTCCACGGCCGTTATCGACGAGGTGGATTCCATTCTGATCGATGAGGCGCGCATACCACTGGTCATCGCCGGCGGCGATCGAGGCGCCGGTGCCCTGGCATATGTGGCCGACCAGGTGGTGCGCCGCTTGCAGCCTTCCATGCACTACACGGTCGATGTGGGCGCCCATAACGCCTCCCTGACGGACGGCGGCATTCGCGCGGTTGAAGACGCATTCGGCTGCGGCAATCTTTTCGAGGAGCGCAATTTGGAACTCCACACAGTCGTGCAGGACTCGCTCGAAGCCCATGCGCTTCTTCGCCGCGACGTGGATTACCTGGTCAAAGGCGGCTCCATCGAGATGGTGGATGAATTCAAGGGCCGGATCGCGCTCAACCGCCGCTGGCCGGCCGGACTCCATACTGCCGTGGAGACCAAGGAAGGTGTCACACCGAAGCCGCAGGGAATGGTCCTCGGCTCAACGACGATCCAACACCTGGTGGCGCTCTATCCGCGGGTTTGCGGCATGACCGGAACGGCCGCTACCCAGGCGATCGAGTTTCGTACCGTGTACGGCCTTTACGTGGAGACCATACCCACCAATCGGCCGGTAATTCGAGTGGATCATCCGGACGTCTTGTTCCCAACGAAGGCAGAAAAGGAACGGGCGGTCGCGGACGAAATCCGGCGCGTGCACGCCAGCGGTCAGCCTATCCTGGTGGGGACAGCGAGCGTGGAGGAATCCGAGAGGCTGAGCGGTATGTTGGCCGACCTTCCGCACTGCGTATTGAACGCGCGCAACGATGAAGTGGAGGCGGCCATCGTCGCTCAGGCCGGCCAGCGCGGGGCCATCACTTTATCGACGAACATGGCGGGAAGGGGCACGGACATTCGCCTCGGCGAGGGAGTGACTGGGCTGGGGGGCTTGTACGTGATCGGCACGAACCGGCACGAGAGCCGTCGCATCGACAACCAGCTTCGCGGACGCGCCGGCCGGCAGGGCGATCCGGGATGCTCGCGTTTCTTTATATCCCTGGAAGACCCGTTGATGGTGAAGTATGGCGACCTCGACATTCGGTTCGGCAACGACCCGGCTTCCATTCAGCGCCTTGTGGAGGGCCAGCACCTGGACCAACGCGAGTTCCTGCACCGGTATGATCTGCCCGTCGAAGGCCAGCGCAACAGGATTCATTCGTATCGCCAGGCGGTACTTGAGGGCAGGGTTGCGTGCCGGTCCGAGTTGGAACGACAGATCACGTTGCGCGTGGTAGACGACTTGTGGGCGGACTACCTGGCCCGGTTGGAGGATTTCCGCGCCGGCATCCCGTGGCAATCGTTCGCCGGGGTCCCCGGCTTTTTCGTTGGCACCGACTGGCGCGACCCGCATTTCACGTTTCTGCGACAGATCGACGAGTGGTTCCCGAAATTGGAAGCCGCGATACCGGAAGAAGTCGCCAAACGGCTGGCGGAAGCCGAAGCCAGCGGCTGCGCGGACCCGGGGGGCCGCGGCGCGGTTTGGACCTATCTTACGACCGACCAGCCGTTTGGCGCATGGACCGAAAGGCTGCTGAAAGGGATACGAAAGAAACTGCTGGGCGCATAGACGTCCCCATTGTTGCCGATCCGCAGTGGATCAGGGACCTATGGTGGCTGTGCCGCTCGACCACTAATTCTCGACTCCGCACGATCGATGGCGGCGAGGCACCCGATCCCCACGGCGTAGGCCAGCAGGTCGAGCACGCTAAACTCCGTCCCGAGCAGCCGGGCGCAGGCGCGTACGGCCGGGTACGCGCTGCGGAGCATGCCGGCCGGGACCCGCGTCAACTGGAAGAACTCAATCGCGGTCATCGCCACCGCCGCCCACACGGTTACACGCGTGATCCGTCCGGTTAACCGGAAGAGGACGTAAACCATCGCGGCGTAGAGGGCATCTCCCAGGTACTTGTCGAACAGGCGGAACCCTGTGTGCGCCAACCTTGACAGGAGGCCGGCAGAGACGATCACAGCCAGTAGCCCCCACCAGAATCCGCGTCCGCCTTCTACTTGCGCCATCTCTTTATGGTACGTGGCTGGAATTCTCTCGAAGCCCAGGATCAACACGATTCACGGGCGAGTCACGGGCAATCCGAAGTTACCAAGTGGCAGCGCTTCCGTCCGGCTCGCTGGCCCGTCGCTATTGCGAGGTCCGCGACGGATTGTTGACACAATCGCTTCTGAATTCGAGATGCCGGGTCATCGGCGGTCGTCCGCGCCGCTGGTCGGGTCTTGTGCGGCACCATGTACTCGGTGTGGCTAGACGGACATAGCCTTTCCGGTATGCGCAGCGATAACGGCAGCCGTGTCGCCGTAGCCGTTCCAGCTCGCAATTTTGCCATCACGCAGCGTGAACACGTGCACAATCGGTTCGTCGAACTTTACTCCCGTGCTACGCACCGTGGCTGTATAGCGGCCCTGGCTGACCACCGTGTCACCTGACGCTATGTATCGGTCGATGGCCACGTTGCCGCCCAGGTCGGTTTGTCCGATGGCTGTGAAGAAATCCGCAATTCGGCCAGTGAAGTCGCCGAAGTATGGCACTGCGGCGGGTCCATAATTTATCCAGTTCGCATTCGAGTCCAAGTTCGCAAGGACTCCCTGAATGTCGCCGCTATTGAAGGCGGCATACGTTTTCTGAATGACAGCGGCATTGGCTTGTTCGCTCATGTGGAATTACCTCCTGGTAGTTATACGGCGGACACAGCCTTGTGGATTTCTGGTTCGGGCAAATTTCTGAACGCGCCTGCAGACGTCGTCCAGTGGTGAGCCTATTGCTGTGCTCCAGCTTGCCGGTCACCCGGCTGCTACCGGTCATGGCTTCCATCGGCACCAGTGTCATCCTGGCCGGCACCATCGTTTTGTAGGCCATCCGGAGACTGGCCCCAAACGGCGTTCGAGGTGATCAGGGCTGCCGGCCCAGGTCCGATCGGAACGGAACACAAGACTGCGGGTACTCAAGTGGCCACTCTCCGACAAACCCTATTTCAAGGCAAAATACACTAGTGAGCACTCGACACAAGATCTAGGACAACCCAGGAGGCAGCCATGAGCACTAACGAAATGCGTACTAACGACGCAACAGTGGTGAGATTCGACATGAAGTTCGAGGTGGTCGTCATCCCCGTCTCGGATGTCGACCGCGCGAAGGAGTTCTACGGGAGGCTCGGGTGGCGGCTCGACGCCGACTACGACAACGGTGATGACTTCCGCGTGATCCAGTTCACGCCGCCGGGCTCCGGGTGCTCGGTCATCTTCGGCAAGAACGTCACCGCGGCGGCACCCGGCTCCGCCCAGGGCCTGTACCTGATCGTCTCCGACATCGAGGCTGCGCGCCACGAACTCGTCGCGCACGCCGTCGATGTGACCAAGGTGTTCCACGACGCCGGCGGCGTGTACGCTGGCACGGACCAGCCCTACCTATTTGGGCGGCTCAGGGTCAGCGGTCCGGATCCCGAGCATCGCAGCTACCGCTCGTTCGTTTCCTTCAGCGATCCCGACGGTAATGGTTGGCTACTGCAGGAGGTCACGACGCGGTTGCCCGGGCGGGTCGCCGGCAACACGACGTACGCGTCAGCAGGCGACCTGTCGAAGGCGCTGCAGCGCGCCGCGGCTGCGCACGGGCAGCACGAGGCGCGGACGGGGCAAGCCGATCCGAACTGGCCGGACTGGTACGCCGAGTACATGGTGCGCGAGCAGGCCGGCGAAGAGCTGCCGAAATGACGACCACGACGTGATCGTCATCGGTGCCAGTGCGCCCGGCGAACACTCGCGTTCGTGATTTCGGAGTCCAGGATGGGCTTGGGCTCTACCTCGAGACGTGTTGCCAACTGCGGGAGGCTTTTCCTTCTACATCAAGATGTCTCCGCGTTAAAATACACGGCCCCGTAACCCACACCAGATTACTTCTTCACATACTTCTTCAGATCTTTCTGGCCCACCTCGGCTCCATAAATCGTGCCCGAAGCATCCGCCGCCACGCCCTCAGCGCCGCTGGTCGAGGCATTCTCCGGAGTCGGAAACGTGTCCGGAATGAAAGCCGTCACTGTGCCGTCCTTGGCGCTTCCAACACGAATACCGCGCTTCCACCCGGGATGGTGCCCGTAGCCCTCGCGCTCCCTGGACTCGGAATCGGAGACGTATATGACGTCATTACGGTCGATGAAGAGACCGCTCGGCCGGCTGAATTGCTTCCACTCATCCAGAAACTTGCCGTCCTGATCGAAGATCTGGATGCGGTCGTTGGCGCGGTCGGCCACGAATAGCCGGCCCCTGGAATCGAAGGCCAGGGCGTGGGGCGTATCAAACTCGCCGGGCGCCGTCCCCTTCTTTCCCCAGGTCTTGATGAACTTGCCGTCCTTCGAGAACTTCACAATGCGCGCGTTGGTATTGCCGCCGTGGCCATCCGCGACGAAGATATCGCCGTTGGCAGCAATGGCCACGGCCGAGGGTTGATTGAACGTATCCGGACCGTCCCCAGCGATGCCGGCCCTGCCCAGCGTCATCAGAACCTTGCCCTCCGGGCTGAACTTGGTAGCCTGGTGGCCCTTGCCTGAGTTACCCTGGCCTGGGTTGCCCTGGCCATCCACCACCCAGATATTTCCGTCCCCATCCACGCGCAGAAAATGAGGAAAAACGAACATCCCTTCGCCGAAACTTTTCAACAGCTTGCCCGACACGTCGAACTTGAGAACCGGCGCATCCGTCCGGCCCGCGCAGGTGTTCATGCCGCATCGCTCGGCCACCCAGATATTGCCGTCGCGATCGATATCCACGGCGCTCGACGACCCCCATGTCCTCGGCTCCGGCAGCTTCGCCCAATTCTCGATGGTGCGATACGGATTGGCTTGGGAGTTGGCTACGTTAGATTGGCAGTTCGCGATCGTAGCCCCGAGCATCGATATCGCCAGCGTGATTCTTACTCGTCGTCCAGGTCGCATCACAGATCTCCTGATCTACCTGGGCCGGATAACCTCTTCGCCCATGTACGGCCGCAGCGCTTCGGGGATGATGACGCTGCCGTCCTTCTGCTGGTAGTTTTCGATGATTGCTACCCACGTGCGGCCCACCGCCAGGCCGCTGCCGTTCAGCGTGTGAACGTGCTCCGCTTTCTTTCCGTTTCTATAACGGATGCCGGCGCGGCGGGCCTGGAAGGCTTCGAAGTTTGAGCAGGAAGAGATCTCTTTATACCCATTCTGTCCCGGAAGCCAGACCTCGATGTCGTAGGTCTTGGCCGACGAGAACCCCATATCGGCCGTGCACAGAACCACCGTTCGGAAGGGCAGGCCAAGTCTGCGCAGAATGTCCTCGGCGTCGGCAGTCAGCTTCTCCAGTTCTTCGTAGCTCTGCTCCGGGCGTGTGAACTTGACCAGTTCCACCTTTTGAAACTGGTGCTGGCGAATAATGCCGCGAACGTCGCGGCCGTAGGAGCCGGCTTCGCTGCGGAAACATGCCGTGTAAGCGCAAAGCTGGATCGGAAGCGCGTCGGCTTCCAGCGTTTCGTCGCGGTAAATGTTGGTGACCGGGACTTCGGCGGTAGGGATCAGCCAGAAATCGCTGTTCTCGCACTTGAAAAGGTCTTCGGCGAATTTAGGTAACTGCCCCGTCCCGTACAGGCTTTTCGAATTCACCAGGAACGGCGGCAGCACTTCGGTGTATCCGTGCTCGCGCGTGTGGACATCCAGAAAAAAGTTGGCCAGCGCGCGCTCCAGTCGTGCGCCCAGGCCCCAGTAAACGGCAAATCGCGCGCCCGTGATCTTGGCGGCGCGGTCCAGGTCCAGGATGCCCAGTTCCTTGCCCAGGTCCCAATGAGCCTTCGGTTCGAAGTCGAACTGTCGCGGCTCTCCGATGCGGCGGACTTCGACGTTATCCTCTTCCGACCGCCCCACTGGAACGGATTCGTGCGGGACGTTGGGAATGCCCGACAATAGTTCCTGGAATTCCTCGTCCACCGACTTGACCTGATCGTCAAGGGCCGCAATGTGTGCCTTCAACTGTCGCACGTGCTCCTGCTCTTCGGAGGTGTCCGCGCCCGCCCGTTTCTTTTTCCCGACTTCGGCGCTTATTTCGTTGACCTGAGCCTTCTCATGCTCGGTCTCACGGATAGCGCTCCGGCGTTTCTGGTCAAGGTCGCGGAAGCGGTCGAGCGCCGGCGCGTTGCCGCGCGTAGCCAGGCGCGCCGCAATGCGGTCGAAGTCCTTCCGGAAAAAGGCGAGATCGTGCATTTCCTTCCATGCTAACGCACGGGCGGAGTGCTATTCCTCTTCCTCCTCGATTTTCACCGGTTCAAGGTCTTCGGCCTCGAAGATCTGACGGCAGTCGAGACATTCCACATAATCGACGCCGTCTCTTCGGGCAAGAATCTGGGTGTGGGTGTGTTCGCAAGCGGGTTGCATAACAGCGCTTAGATGAAGTTTATTCTAACCATCCGCGTGGCCTTGTCAAGCCCCCCTGTGCTGGTAGCGGTTGGTGAAGGTTCCATGTGGGGCAGCCTTTTCGGGCGGATTGGCTTCGTTACGCACTTGACCATCCGCTTGTACCTGACAATTTCGGATGACGCGAACTCTGAAAAGATCTTTCGAATCCCCTCAGCCACTTACCAGCAATTCGCCCCGCCAGCCCCAAGTCGAGCGCTTACCCTGAATGTGAGGGTAGCCGCCGTTCCTCCGGTCAACTCGGTGGTTACCGGATCGCGGGAGTTACAATCCAAGTATGTATGCCGTTCCCAATCCACCGTCTCCGCCGCTTGCGGGCCACCGAATCCCTGCGCAATCTGGTGCGCGAAACACACCTGGACCCGGCGCAGTTTATTCTCCCGCTCTTCGTTTGCGGAGGCGAGGGTGTCAAGCGCGAAATCGGCGCCATGCCGGGAAATTACCAGATGTCGATTGACGAGCTGGTGAAAGAATGCGATGAGGTAGAGTCTCTGGGCATCGGCGGAATTATACTGTTCGGCCTGCCTGAAACCAAGGATGAGATGGCGTCGGGCGCCTATGACGAGAACGGGATTGTGCAGCGGGCCATCCGCGCCGTCCGCCGTGAGACGCGGAAATTGCTGATCGTGACCGACGTCTGTAATTGCGAATACACCAGCCACGGGCACTGCGGCTACGTGAAAGACGGCGATGTGGATAATGACACCACGCTCCAATGGCTCGCCAAGGCCGCCCTTTCGCATGCCCGGGCCGGGGCCGATATCGTGGCGCCCTCGGACATGATGGACGGCCGTGTCTGGGCCATCCGGCAGGCCTTGGATGTCAATGGGTTCGACAAGATGCCGATTCTCTCCTATGCTGCCAAGTTTGCGTCTGTGTTTTACGGCCCGTTCCGCGAAGCCGCCGAATCGGCGCCGCAGTTCGGCGACCGGCGCAGCTACCAGATGGACCCGGCCAACGGGCGCGAGGCGCTGCGCGAAATCCAACTCGACCTGGAAGAGGGCGCGGACATCATCATGGTGAAGCCCGCGATGCCCTATCTGGACCTGATCTCACAGGCGCGCCAGCGTTTCGATGTGCCCATCGCGGCGTACCAGGTGAGCGGCGAGTATTCCATGATTATGGCGGCCGCGCAAAACGGCTGGCTGGATCACGACCGGGCCATGTTCGAGAGCCTCACTTCGATCCGGCGGGCAGGCGCGGGAATTATTCTGACGTACTTTGCGAAAGCGGCGGCAAGATTGTTGTGAAACGGTAACGCCGGCGATCTAGTCGCCGGTGGTTTGCGGGATTTAGGCATGGTGAGTTGGGCTAAAGGCATGAACGGGGGTTATGCTCGGTAAGACAATTCTGCATTACGAGGTTGTGGAGAAACTGGGTGCGGGCGGAATGGGCGATATCTATAAAGCCCTGGATCGCCGGCTCAACCGCTCCGTCGCCATCAAAGTGCTGTCCACGGCAAGCACGGGCGACCCGGACCGCCGGCGGCGATTCATTCAGGAAGCGCAGGCCGCTTCCGGTTTGAACCATCCCAACATCATTACCATTTACGACATCGTGTCCCAGGAAGACACCGAGTTCATGGTGATGGAATTCGTCGCCGGCAAAACCCTGTCCGATCTGATTCCGCCGGGTGGCCTGGGCGCGGCCAAGACCTTGCGGTACGCCGTTCAAATCGCCGATGCGCTGCAGGCCGCCCACGCCGCCGGCATCGTTCACCGCGACCTCAAGCCGGGGAACATCATGGTGACCGACACCGGGCTGGTCAAGATTCTGGACTTCGGCCTGGCGAAAGTTACCGTGGCCACAAGCCTCACCGACAATACGCAAACCCTCGGGGGAGCGCCGCTGACGATGGAAGGTTCCATTATCGGCACCGTCAGTTATATGTCGCCGGAGCAGGCCCAGGGCAAACGCGTCGATCCGCGATCCGACATCTTTTCCTTCGGCGCCGTGCTGTACGAAATGATTACCGGTGTGAAGGCCTTCTCGGCCGATTCGGCGGTCTCGACGCTCTCGGCGATTTTGCGCGACGATGCCCGGCCCATCGACCAGATCGTCCCCGGCGTGCCGATCGAACTGGAACAAGTCATCCACCGCGCCCTGCGCAAAGATCCCGCGGAGCGCTGGCAGCGCGTCGAGTTCATGCACGCCGCGTTGGCGGAACTGCGCCAGAAGTTCGAATCGGGCATAGTGATGCCCACTGCCAAGGACCCTTCTATCAGCGCTTCGGGGGTACGGATGCCTCCGGCCGCGGTTCCGGCGAACACGGTTCCGGCGAAAAGGCGGTTCCGCATCTCACGTGTGGTCCTGGCGACTTTGGTCATACTGGCCGGCGCGCGATGGTTGTTGAACAACAGCCGGCATCGGACACTGCGGATAGATATAGAAACTCCGTCTTCCGAGGTGGTGCCGGGTTCGCCGGCTTCGGTTACGCCGCCGCCGGCCGCCCCTGAACCGGCCGCCCCTGAATCGGCTGCGCCGCCAGCCGCCCGTGAGAAGCCGGCATCCAATGATGATGTGCTCACCAACAAGACCGTGATCGATATGATCAAGGCCCAGGTGGCGCCTTCGCTGATCATCAGCCAGATCCGGTCGTCGAAGACCAATTTTAATCTCTCCACTTCCGAGATCATCCGGCTCACCAAGGCCGGGGTGCCGGAACAGGTGGTTGAAGCCATGCGCAATCCTGCGCCGCCGGCCAGGTCCGAACCGCCGCGTGTGCCAATACCCGGGCTCCCGGACGGCATCCCTGTCGTGCCGAAGATTGCCCGCGCCGATGCCAACTCCGTTTGGGTGATCGGCGGCTTGCCGTTCGGCATCACACTGATGGAAGACGTGCCGCTGAATCCGGAACCCGGGAAGGCCCTGCACTTCCAGGCAACACGGGATTTCCGCATCGGGGGCGCGGTGGTGATCGCCAAGGGCGCCGCCGTCACCGGCGAAGTACTCGACCCCGGGAAGAAGAATATTCTCGGCCGCGGCGGGAAGCCGGTCTTCCGTCTGATTCAGGCGGATGCGGCGGACGGCACCAAGCTCAAGGTCACCGCCAAGCCGGGACGGCGGTCTGACGGACTAGGTGAGCATTCGCTCGAACCGCCGGGTCGTAGGGACAAGGAACTGGTGGCGCCGGCGGGCGCCGAGTACCTCGGCTACATCGATGGCGATCAATTGGTGACCGTCAAGAAGTAAGGAGCCAGGTTTAAGGAGCCCAGGTTATGACAGTATCCGGGACAGGCCTGGTTGCCGGTCACCTGGTTGCCGGTCAAGTGGTGCGAAGACCCGTGCCAGCTGCATGAGAGACCGGTTCCCGTGACGACTGGTTGACGACGGAGATCGTCCACGTTCCTTCATAGGACCGCATAAGCTGGCTGCGGAATTCCATGCCGATGCTGAATTTGAGGCGGCGCGCTTTGCAATGCACGATGTGCCCCACACCCATCAGATGATAGGTAGGAAGATCCAGAAAAACAACCGTACCCGGTGGCAGCGGGTAGTCCGATATCACTTTTGCGCCGAACCTGGTCAAGTCGTAGCCGCGGACCCGTATGGTTTCCTGCGTTCCGTCCTGCTTCTGCACTTTGAGCGTCGCCCGAAAGCCCAGCGGCGGTCTGGGGAACGAACGTCGTTCCTCCATGATGCGATGGGTGCGCACACGTTTGGCTCTGACCAGAAACCACGCCACCACGCTGACCGCGGCCGCGCCCCAGAACAGCGATGCTATGACATAGGTCAAACTCATCTCACCAACCATTCTCAACTTCTTTTCCGATGCTGTATAGTCCTCCGGGTACTGCCGCTGATCTAGTACCCCATTCCCGGTGCTAAAATCAAAGTTTCTAATGTCTAAATCCGTCGAAGAACTTCAAGAAATCGCCAGGCGTGTTCGGCGCGAGATCATTGAGATGATCTATGAGGCCAAATCAGGGCATCCCGGTGGTTCGCTTTCGGCAGTCGAAATCCTGATTGAGCTCTATTTCGATTACATGAAGGTCGATGCCAAAAACCCCGCATGGCCCGATCGCGACCGCTTCATTCTTTCCAAGGGCCACGCGGCGCCGGTGCTCTACTGCGTGATGGCCGAAATGGGGTATGCCGACACGCCCAAGGATCAACTGAACACCCTGCGCAAACTCGGCTCGGTTTATCAAGGCCACCCCGACAGGCGGTTTATTCCCAGCGTGGAAGCTTCCACCGGTTCGCTCGGAGAAGGGTTGTCCATGGCTATTGGATTGGGTTTGGGCGCGCGCCTGGATCGGCGGCCTTCGCGCACCTACGCCATGTTCGGCGATGGCGAGATTCAGGAAGGACAGATTTGGGAAGCCGCGATGTCCGGTCCGTTCCTGAAGGCTGACAACGTGGTGGCCATCGTGGATTACAACGGCATCCAACTCGACGGCTTCGTAAAGGACATTATGGAAGTGGCGCCGCTAGCCGATAAATGGCGCGCCTTCCGCTGGCATACCATCGAGATCGACGGCCACGATTTCAAAGCCATCAAAGCCGCGCTGCAGGAAGCCGAAGCCACCAAGGGCACGCCCACCTGCATTGTGGCCCACACCGTAAAAGGCAAGGGCGTCTCCTTCATGGAAAACAATCCGAAGTTCCACGGAACGGCGCCCAACACTGAAGAATACCAGCTTGCTATGAAGGAGCTCAGCTAACATGCCGGCGAAGACCAAATTCGAAGTCAAGCTTGGGCCTGCAACCCGCGAAGCCTTCGGGCGCACGCTGGTGGAGTTGGGCCGCGAGAACAAAGACGTCGTGGTGGTGGATGCGGACCTTTCGAAATCCACCATGACGGTCTACTTCCAGAAGGAGTTTCCGGATCGCTTCTTTTCCTGCGGCATCGCCGAAGCCAACATGATTGGTGTGGGGGCGGGGTTGGCCATGGCGGGAAAGATCCCGTTTGTCGCCAGCTTCTCGGTGTTCGCCATGAACAAGGGCTTCGAGCAGATGCGCATTTGCGCGGCTTACGGGCGCTCCAATCTGAAGGTGGTGGGAACGCACAGCGGCATTTCGATTGGCGAGGACGGGCCGTCGCAAATGAGCGTGGAAGAGATTGCGCTGGCCTGCTCTCTGGTTGGATTTGTGGTGATCGCGCCGGCCGATGAGACCTCCACCAAGGCGTTGGTGCGCGCGGCGGCGGCTTACGACGGGCCGGTTTTCATCCGCACCGGCCGCCCCAAGGCGCCGGTGATCTACGGGCCCGACCAGAAGTTCGAAATCGGCAAGTCGATCCAGGTGGCCGACGGTAAGGACGTCACGATTATCGCCAGCGGCTTGCTGGTGGCTCAGGCAATGCTGGCGGCTGACGCGCTGGAGGCTGAGGGCGTTCAAGCGCGCGTCATCGACATGCATACCGCCAAGCCGCTGGACCGCGAGGCCATCAGCCGCGCTGCCGCGGAGACCGGAGCGATTGTGGTGGCCGAAGAACACCTGGTGGATGGCGGCCTGGGTGTAAGAGTGGCGCAGGTGGCGGCCGAAACGAACCCCTGCGTCATGGAGTTCGTCGGTCTTCATGACTGCTACGCTGAGTCGGGCCAGCCTGATGAACTGCTCGATAAATACGGCCTGGTAGCCCGCGATGTGGCCGCCGCGGCGCGCAAAGTTCTCGCGCGCAAACGATAGCTTTCCCCATGGAAGACGACAGGGGCCTCTCCGAACTATTACTGGAGCAGTGCCCGGCGTGCCATTGGATGGTCTCGGCAGACGGCGTTTTCGAGCGCGTCTGCGGTGATGCCTCGGCCGTTTTTGGAAAGCCCGCGGCGCAGCTGGTCGGGCAAGCTGCCTCTGAAGCCCTGAGTCAGGACGTCTCGGCTGCCTGGAGAGGAAGGTTCGCCCGCGCTTTGCAGGGTGAGACTCTGACTCTGCGAGAACAGCACGGCAATGCTACCTGGCACATCACCGTGTTTCCCGTTCGAGTGGATGGGAAAATCCGGCACGCCGGGGGATTCGCCAACGAGAGCACTCCCTTGAGCACCGCCGAAGAGGAACTGCGCCGCACCATACGGAGCGCGCTCAAAGCCCACCACCTTGAACGCACCAAGGTTGTCCGGTTCCTGCATGATGCCGTCGGGCAGAACCTGACGGCCCTCGGTCTGCAACTCGATTTGGTTCGCATGGATCTGGAAAGCATCTCGCCCGATACCTGCGCCCATGTTTCGGAAATCCAGCAGTTGTTGGGCGGCATGATGGAGGAAGTCCGCGAGTTCAGCGGCCATCTGAACCCTTTCATTGCGGAGCGGTCCGGCTTGCGGCCCGCTCTGGACGGGCTGGCGGCCGGCCGCCCACGGGTTACCCGCAGGCCGGTGCCTGGGAACAGTTGATCGGGAAGGCCAGAGAGACTTATGCCGTTCGACGTAGTTCTTGTCGATGATCACAAGCTGGTTCGGGATGGCGTGAAGGGGATCCTCGAGCGCGGCGCGGAGTTCCGCGTAGTCGGAGAAGCGGAAAACGGCGCCGATGTTGTGCAACTGTGTAAAGAGACCACTCCGGACCTGGTGCTGATGGACATCGGGCTGCCGGGAATGAACGGCATTGAGGCCACCACTGAACTGTTGCGGCACTGCCCCGGAGTGAAGGTAGTGATTCTGTCGATGTACGATGACGAGAATTCCGTGGTTAGCGCGATCCGCTCGGGCGCGCGGGCATTCGTGCTGAAGAAGGCATCGTCCGGCGAGTTGCTGGAAGCGTTGCGCACGGTGGCGCGCGGCGGTTCCTACCTGAGTCCGCAGGTCTCCGACCGCCTGCTGGCTCGCATCCAGCGCGGCGAGCTGGATGCCCACGACCGCAGTCCCCTTGAATCCCTCTCCCCCCGCGAACTGCAGGTGCTGCGGATGGTAGCCGAAGGCAAGACGAGTAAGGATATCGCCGTGCTTCTGGACCTGGGCCTGCAAACCGTGCGCAGCTACCGCAAGACCATGATGAAGAAACTCGGCGTGAACAATGTGGCCGGCCTGACGCAACTGGCGCTGGCCGCCGGAATCACGCACTGGAACAAACCGGATGCAAACTCCTTGGGGTGATTTCCCCGTTTTAGACGCACACGTTCACTTCTTTTCGCGGCGGTTCTTCGAAGCGCTCGGGGCGCAGGCGGGCCGCACCGCCGAGCAGGTTGCCGCGGCTGCGGGCTGGGACCTGCCGCCCGAAGACCCGGCCCAGCTGGCGCAGGTCTGGGCCGCGGCACTGGACGCCCACGGCGTGGCGCGGGCCTCGCTGATTTCTAGCGTTCCGGGCGATGAGGGTTCCGTGGCGGCCGCTATAGCCCTGCGCCCCGACCGGTTCTTCGGATACTTCATGCTCAATCCGCTGGAGGATGGCACGATCGATCGCGTCCAGGTGGCCTTCCGCTGCGGGCTGCAGGCCATCAGCCTCTTTCCGGCCATGCACCGCTATTCGATGCATGATGCCAAAGTGCTGGCCGTGCTCGACGAAGCCGCAGGCCGCGCCGGCCGCGTGGTCTTCGTGCATTGCGGCGTACTCACCGTCGGGGTGCGCAAGAAGCTGGGGCTTCCCTCGCATTTCGACATGCGTTACTCCAACCCCATCGATCTTCATGCCATTGCGCTCCGCTACCCCGGGCTGAAGTTCGTAGTTCCGCATTTTGGCGCCGGCTACTTTCGCGAAGCCCTGATGCTGGCCGACCTGTGCCCCAACGTCTACCTCGATACCTCCAGCAGCAATTCCTGGATGCGCTACGAAGGCCTCGAGCTGAAGACCGTGTTCCGGCGCGCGATGGACGTCGCCGGCGCCGGGCGTCTGTTGTTCGGCACGGACTCGTCGTTCTTCCCGCGCGGTTGGAACTACGAAGCTTTCGAGACGCAAACCCGAACGCTACTGGACATGGGAATCAGCGGAGCCGATGCGCGCCTGATTCTGGGTGAGAACCTGCAGGCCCTGTTTGCGGGCACCGCATAACGGGCTAGGGCTGGCGCCTGGCCTTGACAAAATCCAGTTCCGTTTGTTTCGGAATGCCCGGCTCAAAGCAGCGGCGGCAGCGTGCTTCGTACATGTCGGAGGCGCCCACCACGATCAGATCGTCGGAGCCGCGCAGGCGCTGGGTATGCTTGGCGGGGTTGCCGCAGCGGACGCAAATGGCCAGCGTCTTGGTGATGGATTCGGCGTGGGCCAGCAGATCCGGAATAGGAGGGAACGGACGGCCAAGGTAGTCCGTATCCAGGCCGGAGATGATCACCTGCTTGCCGCTGTCGGCCAGGCGCTGCGCCACCTCCACCAGTTCGGGGCCCATGAAGTTGGCTTCGTCGATGCCCACCACTTCGGACCGCCAGTCGATCCCGTCGGCAATCTCGCGGGCGTTCTTGACCACTGCGGATTTCATGCGGAGATCGCCATGGGAGACGATCTCATCATCGGAATACCGATCGTCAATTGCCGGTTTGAAGACCTCCACCCGTTTGCGCGCGATCATGGCCCGGCGCAGGCGCCTGATCAGTTCTTCGCTCTTGCCCGAAAACATGGGGCCGCAGATTACTTCGATCCATCCGACATTGCCGGTGAAGACGTCCATAGGGATGGTTCAGGATATCAACAGGCAGCCACCGACATCACGCGTTCCTCCAGAACCTCAAGAGCTCCGGCGAAGAAGTGGTCGTCGGCCTCGATATAGATCAACTGCTTGGGCTCCGGGAGGCGAGTGTAGAGGGCGTCGAGTTCGGGGCGCGGGCCGAATTCGTCGTGGCTGCTCTGGATGAAGATCTTGGGAACCGCGCAGCTTTCCAGGTACTCAGCGGCGCCCATACGGGTGGGAAAACCGGCGGCCAGCAGGAAGCGCGGACCTGGCTCACGGCTCGATTCGTCATCCAATTCACACCCCAGGCGCGTGATCACGCGGGCGCCGAATGAGAAACCGGCCAGGGCGTACGGCAGATTCGGGTAGCGGGCGCGGAGCCAGCCAAGTGCCGCCCGCGCATCCTCAATCTCACCGGTGAGATGGGCGTGAGCACCCTGGCTTCGGCCGATGCCGCGGAAATTGAAACGCAGCACAACCGCGCCGGCACGTCGCAGTCCGCGGGCCAAGCGGTAAACCACCTTGTTGTGCATGGTGCCGCCATAGAGTGGATGGGGATGGCAGACTACGGCCGCGAGACGAGGCGGGCCGCCGTCACGTAATTCCTGGTCATCGGGTTCCTCCAACAGGGCTTCGAGAACGCCTGCGGGGCCGGCGATGCTGTGCGACTCGATGCGGCGGGGCAAAGTCTTCGCCGACCGCTAGTTCGTGCGGTAGTTGATGAACTGCATGTCGATGCCAAAATCGGAGGCGCGCAGCAGCGCAATGGCGGACTGCAGAGTGTCGCGGTCCTTGCCGGAGACGCGCACGAAATCGCCTTGGATGGAGGCCTGCACCTTGAGCTTGCTGTCTTTGACTTTCTTGACGATTTCGCGGGCTTTTTCGATGGCGATGCCCTGCTGCAAGGTGACCTCCTGCCGGACGCTGGAGCCGGCGGCGGGTATGATTTCGCCATATGCCAGGCCCTTGAGCGGCACGTTGCGCTTGACCAGCTTGGACTGGAGAATATCGATCACGGCCTTGAGCTTGAATTCGTCTTTGCTTGCCAGGATGATCTTGTTCTCCTTTTCCTTGAGCTCAATGCTGGAGTGGGAATCCTTCAGGTCGAAGCGCTGGATGATCTCTTTCGTCGCCTGTTGAATGGCGTTGATCACTTCCGGCATTTCGATTTTGGAAACTACGTCAAAACTGTTGTCAGGCATATTTTTTATTCGGCATCCGGAGGCTTCGGCGGTTCGGGGCGGCTCATCTCAAGACCCAGGATGGAACCGGATCGCATGCGCAGGGGCCGCACGCGGCGGACAGGCTCCAGGTGCTCCATCGCGGGCTGTGGCGAGGAGGCCTCGCCGGGTTCGGGAAGCATGAGTTTCATCGTCGGCAGCGCGGCTTCGGATGCAGCAGCTTCGGATTTCTTCGAACGCTCCACTTGGCTCGAACTCAATGCCGCAAGAACGCGGGCCGTAATTTCATCCGCCATTTTTGCCATGGAAGCATCCAGCGCAATGGTGACGGCCGCCCGCACTTGTTCGGAATCGATCACCGCGACGAAAGGCGCCACCACACCAACCGCAGCGCTCCGGCCCCGCGCACCCTCTTGAGAACCTGGCCCTTGCTGCTCAGCCCGCGCCGACGCAGCGGCTTCGGCAAGCTGCTTCACGGCCGCAACCAGGGCGCTGGCTTCGAAGGGCTTCTTCAGCGTTCCATCGGCCTGTACGCGTTTGACGTTGGCCTCGTCGAAAGGCTCCAGCACACCGGCCGTGAGGATCACGCGCACGTGCTTGTGGCGCGGACTCATTTTGAGGTACTGGCAGATATCGTAGCCGGTGTGGCCCGGCATCACGGTGTCGGCCAGGACTACATCTGGATCGACGTCGTCCAGGCGGATCAGGGCGGAATCGGCATTGCTGACGGTGACGACCTCGAAGCCTTCTTCGGTGAGAATGCGCTCACCCATGCGCTGGGCGTGCGGGCTATCGTCAACCAACAGGATCCGGCTCATTGTTTCGGCGGCGTAGCTGCGTCCGGCCCCGTGGTGGCGGGAGCCGCCGGCTGCGGCTGCGCCTGGGGCTGCTGCTTCTGTTCTTCCTCTTTCTTCTTATTGTCCTTCTTAGCGGCCGCTGCCGCCGCCTTCAGTTGCTGATCTTTCTTCGCCTGCACCTTCTTCTGCTGGTCCTGCGCCTTCTTCGCGTCCCGCTGCTGCTTCTTGATCATCTCCTGCTGGGCTTTCAATTGCTGCTTGGGGCTGCCCGTGTGGTTCTGCGGCGGGGCGTTGGCATCAGGCATTCCCGGAGTGCCGGGTGTAATGCCCGGCGTGGTGGTAGTGGCCGGTTTGGTAGTGCCCGGAGCCGCAGCGCCTGCCGGCGTGGCAGCACCGGCAGCACCTTCGGCAGGTGTGGCACCGGCGGGTGTGGCCGGCGTGCCTGCGGCGGCCGGCGAACGTACTTCTGCACCGGTGTCAATGGCGGAGTTGGCGCCCGGCTGAGAAATGGTCACATCGTTGGTTCCCAGAGTGGCCTGGGCAGATGCCGGCACGCTAACGGGGATTCCCGGTCGCAGGCCCTGCATGGGCGGAGTCCCCTGTTTGGCGGCCTGGCTCATATCGGGCTTGCTGCTAAACATACTCAAAGCGTTTGAAACTACGCTGCGCTTGGTGCGGTTCTCTTGTTCGTACTTCATGCGCGAGTAAGCCACGGCATCGGCTTCGGGGACGGGCCGTTTCATAGCGACCAACTGCGCCTTGGCGTCCTCGGCATGCGGGCTGAGCGGATAATCCTTCACGATCTTCGTATAAGCGGCAGCCTGCTGGGTTTCGAATTTGTCGCCCATGCGGTGATAGGTTTCGGCCATCTGCCAGAGCGCTTCATCGGCCTTGCTGTACAGCGGAAACTGATCCGTAAGAGCCTGGTAGCGGTTGGAGGCAGCCGGGTAGCTGCCCTTTTTCTGATACAGCGTTCCGACCCGGAACTCCGCTTCGGCCAGCACTTCCTGAATGTCGCGCAGCTTCTGCTGGGCTGCGGGCGCGAACTTGCTGTTGGGAAACTGATCGATCAGCTGTTTGCATTCGTCTTCGGCGCGCAGCGCGTGCATGGGGTCGCGGTCGGCCTTCTCCATCTGCTTGTAGTGGATGTCGCAGACCTTTTCCTGCGCCTCGGCGGCCTCTTCCATGGCCGGGTAGAAAAGAATGAAGTCCTTGTATTCGGCCTCGGCCTGCGCCAGGCCGTGCGCGCCGCCTTCGCGGAACCAGGCGTCGGCGATGGCTAGCTTGGCCTTGGCCAGAAACTCGCTGGTGTCGTAGGTGTTGATCAGGTTCTGCAGCAGGAGCCTGGCGATTTCGAAGCGGCTGTGTTCGATATCGTTGACCGCCTTATCGAAGAGCACCTTGTCGGGCTGCTGGGTATCCTTCGAAATGGGATTGTCGTACTTCTTGCGGCGAATTCCGCACGAAGTCAACAGAACCGCGGCCGCCGCCAACACTGCAATATAACGAATGGCATTTTTTAACATAATGAATCTATCACCCCAATAGTTCGCCCTATAGTTCAGCCAATACCTTACTAACATCAGCACTGCACCGCGGTGGCATGGGCCGCGATCTCCCGCATCTCCCGCACGGTAGCCTCCGGGTCCGGACTGTGAAAGATAGCCGACCCTGTGACAATCCAGTCACACCCCGCGCGGACCACATCCGCCAGGTTGTCCAGATGCACGCCGCCATCGATTTCGATGGGCAGCGCTAACTTCTTCTCGCGCCTCATCCGGTCCAATTTGCGTACCTTGTCAAGCACGTACGGGATGAGCTTCTGTCCCCCAAATCCTGGATTCACCGACATAAGGAGCACGTAGTCAGCCACATGTAAGATATCCTCCAGCACCGCCACCGGAGTACCGGGATTCAGCACCACGCCTGCCATGGCGCCCGCGTTGCGGATCATGCCGAGCACGCCGTCCAGGTGGCGGCAGGCTTCATAATGCACCGAGACGGAATTGGCGCCGGCCTTCACGAACTCAGGTGCGTAGCGCCCCGGGTCTTCGATCATGAGGTGAACGTCCAGGTGCAGGCGGGTGGCCTTGCGAACGCATTCGACCACGGGCGGACCGATGGTGAGATTGTCGACGAAATGGCCGTCCATCACATCGAGGTGGAGCATGGAAACGCCGCCACGCTCGACGCGGGCGATCTCGTCCGCCAGATGGGCGAAATCCGCCGACAAGATCGAGGGAACAATTTCAATCATTTGTAGGCTTTCTAGATTTTATCACAGCGGGTTGTTTATCACAGCCGCATAGAAGCCGTCCCCGGGGTCGCGTCCGGGGAGGCGCCGCATAGTTTCCACGATGAGGCCGGCAGGGATCGCCCGCGGCCACCTCCTCGTTCTCTTCCGGTTCCAGCGAGCAGGTGGAGTAGACCAGCAGGCCGCCGGGTGCAACCGCAGCGCGGGCGCTGGCCAGAAGCGCGGACTGGCGCCGCGGGAGGTCACTGAGATCGGCAGGCGTGATCCGCCACTTGATTTCGGGGTTACGCCCCAGCGTGCCGGTGCCGGAGCAGGGGGCGTCTACCAGGATGCGGTCGAAAGCGCGATTGAACGGCAGCGGCCCGGTGCCGTCGAGGACCACCAGGTTGGGTGTTAGCGATTTGAGTTGGGCGATGCGATGGAAGTGGAGATCGCAGGCGATGGCGTGAACGCCCGATTCGAGGGCTTGGGCGGTCTTATTGCCGGGGGCGGCGCAAAGATCGAGAAAGCTCTGGCCGCGCTCCAGGCGCAGGAGGGGGACGATGGATTGTGAGCCGATGTCCTGTGTGCGGCCGGTGCCGATGTTGACGTAGGGCTCAGGCTCTTCCAGGGCGGCGCGCGCGATGCCGGCGGCCGACTCAGCCCCGAAATGCCGCTCCCAACGTGCCAGCAGCCACTCCGGGCAGGACAATTCAATCTCTCGGGTGGGCCAAGGCACCGGGTCGCGATTGACTTTACGAAGGACGGCGTTCACGAAGCCGGCCGCGGAACGCTTGCGGGCGCGCTTCACCAGATCGACGCTCTCGGCGACAGCCGCGTGAGCCGGGATGCGCTCCAGATAGCGCAGCTGATAGATGCCCATGCGCAGGGCGGTGCGAACTTGCGGGTCCAGCTTTTGGCGGCTGCCCGAATAGAGATCGATCAGGTAGTCGAGCTGCGCGCGGTACCGCAGAACGCCGAAGACGATTTGGCCAGCCAGGCCGGCGTCGCGCGAATCGAGGGCGGCAGTGTGGGCCGTGAGCAGCTCAGAAGCGTAGGCGCCGGCCTCGACGCGAAGCAGGATATCGAAGGCGAGGCTGCGGGCAGGCGCGGGCATGAGCTATGGCTGGATGTTAGCATTCCCGGACTAAGCCCCTCCGATCGCACATTGTGAAATGGCAGGCGAAACGCCTGCCCCACGTCTAAAACAAGTGAAGCAGTAACGAGCTTTCCCGGTAGCGCCGGCAGTCTTGTTGCCGGTGGGTTATTCGGCATCCGGCAAGAACCGGCAACAAGATTGCCGGCGCTACCGAAAACTAAGTGACATTGGGCGGTTTCGCCTGCGAGTCGCTTACTCCGCCCGCAGCGCCTGTATCGGCGAGATGGAACTGGCCCGGAACGCCGGAATCAGCGCCGCGGTCAACGCCGAAAAACCGATTGTCAGGATCGCCACCGCAATGATCATCGGATCGTATTGGTTGATTCCGTAAAGCTGGCTTCCCAGGAACCGGCCCGCCGCCAGTGTCAACGGTACGCCCAACAGCAGCCCAAATGCGATCTGAACCAGCGCTCCCCGCAAGATCAGTGCGAGTACGCTGCCGCGGTCCGCGCCCAGTGCCATGCGCACGCCGATCTCGTTGGTGCGGCTGCCAACGTTATACGCGGTGACGCCATAGAGCCCGATCGAGGCCAGAACCAGGGCCAGAATTCCGAACAGCGACGTAAGCCGCGCGATGAGCCGCTGCTGGGTGAAGTTGCCGGCCACCTGTTGGCTGAGGCTTTGCATTCTCACTACCGGCATATTCGGATCGACACCGGCTAGCGCGCGGCGCACCTGTGCCTCTTGCAACTGGGCGCCGGGCTGCATGCGAACCACGATATCGTGCAGAAAATGCGATCGCATTTCGCCCACGTTAAACGCCGCTTTCGCATATACGGTGGACTGCGATTCGGGCAGGAAGAAAAACGCGCCGATGGGCTTTTGGAGGTCGTAAGTGAGATACCGAGCGTCTTTGGCGACACCGATCACTTCGAGTTCCCCGGCAGTCTTTATGTCGGTATGCCCGAAATGCTTTCCGATCGGCTCCTCATTCTTGAAGAACTTTTTTGCGAACGCCTGATTAATGACGGCCACATGCGTTAAAGCTGCCGTGTCGCGCTCAGAAATCGGCCGGCCCCTGACGATCGGGTTGCCGATGGTTTCAAAGTATCCCGCCGTAACCCGATCCCAGGATGCACTGTTGTCTTCCTTAGGCCCAGGGGCCGGCCGGCCTTCGATGTAGACGCCGTCGTTCCAACTGTCGCCGTTTAGCGGCGAGTACATACAGGAATCAACCGAAGCCACGCCAGGAATACTGCGTACCGACTCGTGAATGCGGCGATACAGCGACTCCAGTTGCGCCGGCTTGTAACCGGCCAGCGCCGGGTCGATATTCACCACCGTGCGATGGTCCTGTTCGAAACCGAAATCCTGATGCTCCAGATTGTGCAGCGCGAGGGTGAGCAATCCCGACGCGGATAGCAGCACCAGTGACAGCGCCGCCTGCAGGACTACCAGCGTCTTGCGGCCGAGCGAGGCCCGGCGAGTGGAACGGTTGGCGCCGCGAAGGGCTTCCACCGGGTCGACGCGGGTGGCCATCCACGCAGGCGCAATGCCGAACGCGACTCCGGTGATCAGCGAAATTCCGAAGGCGAAGAGCAGAACCGGTATGGAGGGCGACGCGCTGATGGGTGAAGCCGTCTGGCTGGGAAACGCGAGATGCAGAATCAGGCGCGTGCCCGCAAAGGCAACCGCCAGACCGGCCGCGCCGCCCAGCAGGGAAAGCACCAGGCTTTCCGTAAGAGCCGGAAGTATCAGCCTCGCCGGGCGCGCGCCCAGTGCCATGCTCAGCGACGTCTGCTGCCGCCGCTCCATACCGCGCACCAGCATCAGGTTGGCCACGTTGGCGCAGACTATCAGCAGCACAAAGCCCGAGACCATCATCAGGATCTGCAGCCAATGCTCATACGCCTCGCGCATGCTGGTGATTCCGGCTCCTCCGGGGCTCAGGTAAAGGGTTTGCTTCGGCAGCCTTGCCCGGTCGTTCGCGTCCATGTCGCCAAGGTGCGACCGCAGCCACTGTTGCAGCTCGACACGCATCTGGGCTTCGATAGATGAGACACGGGCGCCCGTCCCAACGCGGCCGATCAAGTCCAGCCAGTGCGAGTCGTTCTGTTCGAGTAGCGAGATGTTGCCTTGAAGCAGGGGCTCAATCGCAAGCGGCAGGAAGAAATCGGGTGGCTCATTGCGCAGCGTGTCACCGAAGAAACCAGGCGGGGCGATGCCGACTACGGTGAAGGACTTGTCATTCAGGCTGAAAACCCCGCCGATCACCGACGGATCGAGCGCGTATTTCTGCTGCCACACGCGATAGCTCATGACCGCCGCGGGCGGAGCGCCGGCATGGTCATCCGCCGCCGTCAGGACGCGCCCCGCGTAGGCGTTCACCCCGAACATCGCGAAGTAGTTGCCGGATACGAATTCACCGGAGTAAGTCTCCGCGGCATTGGGGTTATGCGCGCGCCGCACGCCCAGCAGTGTTGCGCCGGCCTGAAAAGCGGCCAGTTCCTCGAAGCCCTTGGTGTTGTCCCGAAGGTGTTTATAGAGGGGGTAGGAGACAATGGAATACTCGTCGCCCTGGCTATACCCGCCCCAAATACAGCAATGGGTTTCCTTGCCGAGGCGATACAACTGGCCGGGGTTGGCCACCGGAAGCGATTTGAGCAGCACGGCATGCACCAGCGTGAAAATGGACGTGGTCGCTCCAATGCCCAGGGCGAGCGTTAAGGTGGCCGTGATCGTGAATGCCGGAGCCTGGCGCAGGCGGCGCAGCGCGTGCCGTGCATCGTGCCAGAGATGCTCCAGCCACATCCACCGGCTGGATTCATAGAAGCGCTCCCCGGCGGCGGCGAGGTTGCCCAGATTTCTCCTGGCGGCGTGATATGCCTCGTCCTCCGGCAGTCCTTCGGACCGGAGGCGATCCGCCTCCAGATCGAGATGCGCTTGAAGTTCTTTCGAGAAATCGGATGGGGACCGGCGGCGGCCAAACATGAAGGTTAGTCCTCCCTGACTGGCACAGGCGCAGGCGCCAGTCTCTTGAGATCGAGAATGCGCGCCATGGCAGTGGCCACTTTGCGCCACCGGCTGGTTTCGCGCGTCAGATGCATGCGGCCTTTGGGGGTCAGCATGTAGAAGCGCGCTTTGCGATTGTTGGCAGACACACCCCATTCGGCGCTGATCCATTTTTGCGTTTCCAGACGCTGCAGGGCGGGATACAGTGCTCCGTGATCCACCAGAAGAACGTCGTCGGAGTTCAACTGAATGGCCCGGGCAATACCCTGCCCGTGCTGCGGGCCGAAAACCAGGATACGGAGAATGAGGAGGTCGAGCGTCCCCTGCAGCAGTGCGACGCGATCTTTTTCTTCGGGATTTAACATGCCGTTGGGTTAGATGCTAACCCATAGGACGCGCCGCGGGCAAGTCAGTTAGGGAGAAACTTGTGCCCGGATGAATCCGGGCATGGCAGCCTGAAGGCCGCTCCACGCGGGCTACTGGCCCAGCCTGAAGGTTACGGTGATGGGGGCGGCCACTTCCACGGCCTGGCCGTTCAGGATGGTGGGCGCGTAGAGCCACTGAGTAACGGCGTCCACGGCGGCTCTGACCAGCAGCGGATGGCCGTTCAATACTTTCAGTTCGTGAATGCGGCCGTCAGTGCCGATCACGCCCTGCAACTCCACCACGCCGGCGATCCGCATCTGGCGGGCCATTGGAGGGTATACCGGATCCACGCGGTGAATGGGCCGCGCCATTTGGATCATGCTGATGCGCGCAGGCCTGGCGCTAACCGGCTTGGGTGCGGCGGCCGCCACCGGCTCGGGAAGTTTCACCACGGGCGCCACGCGGGTATTGTCGCCCAGGATGCTATTCAGAAGGCCGCCGGCCACTCCGGTTGAATCTCCGCCCACCATGCCACCGGTAACTCCGCCGCCGGCCACCACCGGCTCATCCTCAATAGCCAGCGCCCTGAGAGGGATTACCGACGGCATGATCAGAAGATGTTTGAAGATTTGTGTGGTTCCGACAACGGCCGTCCGGGGCCTGACAACTGGCCCCGGCGGTGGCGGCGCAGGGGGCGCGCCAGGCGCGGTTATGGTGGTGATCCACGCGGCGCGCGGCAGCACTTGCGGTGAAATCATGGGCGCCAGCACGGCGCACGTCACCAGCAGCGCCTGTCCGGCAAATCCGGCGAATGTGGTCCAGGCCCGTTTCGACGCGGGACCGTAAGTCAGTGTTGCCGTTTCAAACATGATGTTCCCTCCCTGTTTTGAACACACGACTCCTCTTGAAGCGAATCGGGAGTCTGGAGGTTGACACTGGCGCCGGCAAGTGAGTGTCAACCTTCACCCAAGTAGACACCAGGCTGGCGCGACAAGTTCCCCCTATGATGGAGGGGTGCAACTGCCGCCGCACGTCCGCCGCCTGATTGAAGAGCGCGCCGATGCTACTGGATTCGCAGCCCTGAAACGCGCGGCGGCGGCAATGTCGGAAGCTTATCGCGAAGGCCGCTCGCCTCGCTTGAACAGCGAGGAGCGCATTGCCGCGTATCTGGTGACGCGCATGCCGGCGACTTATGCGGCAGCGCACGCGGCTCTCCGTGAAGTGCGGGCGCGGATGGGGAGCGCCGCGGTGAAGAGCGTGCTGGATGTGGGCGCGGGCACCGGGGCTGCGTCGCTTGCCGCAAAGCAATGGTGGGCGGAGATTGAAGGCATCACGCTGCTTGAGCGCGATGCGGCCCTCTCCGAAATCGCGCGGCAGTGGCTGCCGGATGCGCGCATATTGACGGATGACCTGGTGCGCGTGGAAAACTTTCCGCAGCATGACCTGGTGATCGCCGCCTATTCGCTGGGCGAACTCGACCGGCCCGCGCATTCTATAGCCGCGCGATTGTGGCAGGCGGCGCGGGTGGCCCTGGTGGTGATCGAACCGGGGACGCCGCAAGGGTATTCGCGAATACTTCAGATCCGCGACGAACTGCTGCGGGCCGGCGCGTATATGGCTGCGCCCTGCCCGGCTGCGACGGCGTGTCCGCTGATCGCGCCCGATTGGTGCCACTTCGCGGCGCGCGTGGAACGCTCATCCCTGCACCGGCGGATCAAGGATGCGGAACTGGGGTATGAAGACGAGAAGTTCAGCTACGTGGCGCTGGCGCGGGAGCCGGTGGAATTGCCGCGGGCGCGGATCATCCGGCATCCGCAGCATCGGCCGGGATTGATTGAACTGGAGACTTGCACGCCGCAAGGAGTGCGCCGGCAGCGAATCGCGAAGCGCGACCGCGAAGCATTTCGTTCGGCGCGGCAAGCCGGCTGGGGTGATGCCGTCTCATAAATCCGACGATGCTATATCATAAATCCGATGATCGATCGGGAACAGGCTTGGGAGATTCTTTGCGAGTTTACGAAGTCTGAAGGGCTGCGCAAACACGCGCTGGCGGTGGAGGCCTGCGTGGCGGCGTATGCCAGGAAGTTGGGGGAGGACGAACAGAAGTGGTCCGTCACCGCATTGCTGCACGACTTCGACTGGGAGATTCATCCGACTCTGCCGGACCATCCCACCAAGGGCGAGCCGATTCTGGCGGAACGCGGAATCGACGAGGAGATCCGGCGCGCGATCCTTTCACACGCGGATTTCACGGGGGTGCCGCGCGTTTCGCCGCTGGAGAAGACGCTGTTCGCCTGCGACGAACTGGCCGGTTTCATCACGGCCATCTCCTACGTGAAACCCAGCCGCAGCGTGATGGAAGTGGACGTGGCGTCGGTCAAGAAGAAGATGAAGGACAAGGCGTTTGCGCGCTCCGTGAACCGGCAGGACATTGTGAATGGCGCGGCTGAGTTGGGTGTGGCTCTGGAAGAGCACGTGGATTTCTGCGTAAAGGCCATGCAGGCGCGCGCGGCGGAACTGGGGCTGGCGGGCGTTGGGGCGGGTTTGGTTTAACCGCAGAGACGCTGAGACGCAGAGCAAAGCGCAGAGACAGCCACCAGGGCTTGGTTTTGGTTAAGCCTTGGTTAATAGGTTGGTTGGCGTTCTCTGCGTTTTGTCTCAGCGTCTCCGCGTCTCTGCGGTGAGGTCTTGCCTAACTCTTGGCCGATTCGAAAAGCGCGGCCACCGCGCCGGCCGGATCTTCGATCAGGCAGAAGCGGCCATGGCTGCTCATGGTTTGAGGCGCCCGCCGGAGTTTGCCTCCGTGCTTCAAGCAGCGGGCGATGCTTTCGTCTAAGTCGGCAACCGTGATATAGACCACCCAGACGGGCGGCAGGTCGGCGTTCCCGCCGCGGGCATGGCAGACGCCTGCTACCGGCTCAGTGGCGCCGGGCGGTGTCATACAGAAATCCTCGTAGCCGCTCATGGCAACCGGCGAGGGCGTCCAGCCAGTCACGGACTGGTAAAAGTCGCGGACGGCTACGGCATTGGGAACGGTCAGATCGATCCAGCCGATTTGCCCTGGCTTCAGTGGTTCCGGCACTGCTTGAGGTACCGGTTGAGGCACTGGTTGCGGAACTGATTCAGCCATGGCTCAGGCTCCCTGCGGGCCGGGCTTTTCCGTCTCCGGAGGCGCGGCGGCCTGACCGGTGGGCGGATTGCGTTCCACCACAATATCGAACTTGGCAACCATGGTGGCGATGGTGCCGATGGCAGCCAGGAGAGGGGCCGCGATCACTCCGATGGCAGCCACGGTCAACGGAATTTCCATGAAGGTGTGGCCGCTCTCATCCTTGATCACGATGCGCCGGACGTTGCCTTCGTGGATCAGCTCCTGAATTTTCGCGGCCAGATCCTTGCCGGCCACTTTGAACTGCTCGTACAGCTTATCGAATGAGTCCATGTGGGAAGTGTAGCGCGTGTGGTGTGCTACTCATAGCGCAAGACTCGCACTGGATCGTACCCGGCGGCACGGCGGGCAGGTATATAGCCCGCCAGCAGGGCCACGGCCGCCAGCAGGAGAGTAGCCGAGACAATCGACAGCGGGTCATTGGCGCGGCGACCGCCGTGAAGACGGGAGATTTTCGGAAGCTGCGGAGTGAGAAGCGTACGTCCTGTAATAAGTGAGACATGTGCTGTAGTTGAATACCGCCCTCACCTGGAAAGGTTACACCAGAGAGGGTTAAATCGTTCGCTATCATATGGCTACACCTCTATTTCCGCTCGACCCCACAAATCCTCCGTTCAACCCCGCAGCTTGCCGTACAAGCAATAATTTCAACGTTTTAATGGCAATCGGTAGTCCCATCCGCCCAGCCTTTCTTATACTCGCGATAAGCGCATTTTTCTGTTTCCTGGATGGGATAGTTGTTGTGCGCAAGGCAATATTAGTCAGGGAGGAGTTCGACCGAAATGCACAAGCCGATTAAGTATGCTGAGAAAGCTTTGACATACGCTGCGGGTGCGGCATGGTATGCCTTCGAAAAGTTCAATCAGATCGGCCAGAATCCGGGCTTCGTGCCGACGTGGTCGGATAAGCCGCTTCTCAAGTCCTATGAAAAGACCAAGCCCCCATTGGGCTGGCCTCGCCAGACGGATTCCCTCTGCCCGCGCTGTGTCCCCGAAATCCGTCAGCAGATTCTGGACGGCAAGGCGCCGCTTGAAGTCCTTTACACCGGCAAACCGGGCGAGATCAAAGCCCAGGTGATTGAGCGCGACGGCAAGATTCTGATGGTCAAGGACTGTCCGGTTCACGGCCATTTTGAAGACGTCATGGCCATCGATACGGCCTTCTTCAAGCACCTGGAAGACGTTTTCCCCGGCCGCGATATTCGCGCCCACAACGATTCCAAACTGCACAAGCACGGCTCCAGCACCATCACGCACGGCCGCGGGTCTGTGCTTACGGTGGACCTGACCAACCGCTGCAACATGATGTGCGACCCGTGTTTCATGGACGCCAACCAGGTCGGCTTCGTGCATGAGCTGAGCTGGGAAGACATTCAGACGCTGCTGAACAACGCGATCACCATCAAGCCCAAGCGGCAGATGTCGGTGCAGTTCTCGGGCGGCGAGCCCACTATTTCGCCGTATTTTCTGAAGGCCGTGAGCTACGCGCGCGAAGTGGGCTACACCTCCGTGCAGGCTGCCACCAATGGCATTGAGTTCGCGAAAAGCCCGGACTTTTGCCGCGAGGCCGCCAAAGCCGGTCTGCGCTATGCGTACCTGCAGTTTGACGGCATCGGCAACGCCGCCAACGAGCACCGCAAGGTAGGCAATCTCTTCGACGTGAAGCTGCGGGCCATCGAGAATTTGTATGCCAACGGCGTGGATATCATTCCGGTCATCACCATCATCAACGGCATCAACAATGAGCAGGTGGGCCGCATTGTGCAGTTCGCCCTGGATAACCCCAAGAAGATTCCGTTCCTCTCTTTCCAGCCGGTTTCTTTCACCGGCCGCGATGAGGCCGTCACCGACGACCGCCGCGCCGCGCAGCGCTACACGCTTTCCCACCTGGCGCACGACGTGAAGAACCAGACCGGAATGGGCGAACCGGCCCGCGATTGGTTCCCCATCTCCTTCATGTCCACGTTTTCCGACTGGAGCGATCTGGTCCATGGACCGCAACACGAATGGGGCCAGCTGAGCTGCGGCTGCCATCCCAACTGCGGCGTCGGTATGGCCGTGATGGTGGACAAGGAAACCAAGGAGCGCGCGCCCGTAACTGCCTTTTTGAATGCCGACCGGCTGGCCAAGGATGTAGCCAAGGTGAACGATGCCGCGCGCGGCAAATGGCTCTCCATCGTCGGCATGGGCCTGGCTGTGGCGCGCAACTACGATCCGTTCCAGGCGCCCACGCACTTCAAGCTCAGCGACATGATGAAGAAGTTCGACAAGACCTTCGGAGCCACCGGCAAAAACTACGGTACGGTTGGCAAGGACCGCACCTTCGACGACATCGAAAAGCGCCGCCGCGACCGCTGGAACTTCCTCTTCATCGCCGGCATGTGGTTCCAGGATCTGTTCAACTACGACTTCCGCCGCACCGAGCAATGCATCATTCCGTACGCCACCCAGGAGGGCGAGATTTCATTCTGCGCCTACAACACCGGCGTAGGCTGGCGCAACATCATCGAGAAGATGCACATGACGGCCACGCTCACCAAGTGGTATGAAGAGCATGGCAGGCACGAGATCTTCGCCGGCGGCAAAGCGGTGCCGCTGCAGAACAAGGACCACTCGCTGGTATTGCGCGAGGATATTGTCACCAACGAAATACAGCACGATCTGGACAAGCTGGGAATCGCCAAGACTGCCCGCGAGGAAAAGATTCGTGCCCGCGACGCCAAGCTCAAAGAGAACGCCGAGAATGAGCGCATGGCGAAACTGTATCGCGAGCATGTGCTGAAGGAGCCAGCCGGCCCCGGGTTGGTGCAGATCGGCAGCATTGCCGCGGCGCCGCCGGCGGTGGTTGCAAAGCCCGTTGCCAAACCCGTAACCAAAGTGGAAGAGCGCGAAGAAGTCGGCTCTTTCGGCGACTAACTATAAGCGCTCCCTGACGGTCGCGGCTCGGATCGGAGTCGCGACCGTAAGGTGAGCGTCTTTCCTTGCATAGAGTTCCACTATATTTTCAGCGGATTTAATCCGCTTTCACCTCAGAAGCCCCATACTTCAAGTAACATTCCCGGGTCGGCCATCGCCTTGAAGAGTGTTACCACATGGCACTTAACCCAATCCACACTTATCTCGGGCGCGTCCTGGCCGCCTGGGTCGTGGTGTCCGGCCTGCTGGCAGCGGAACACCACGGCGTTGTCAAATCCGGCGGGCTTCCTATCCCCGGCGCAACCGTAACCGCCACCATGGGTGACAAGAAAATTATCACCACCACGGATGAAAACGGCGCGTACGCATTCAACAATCTGTCGGATGGCACGTGGACGCTCGAAATCGAGATGCTGGGTTTTGCGAAGTTCACCAGCCAGGTTGGGATTGCGCTGGATGCGCCCAGCCCCCAATGGGAGCTGAAGTTGCTGCCGCCGGGAGCGATGGCGGCTCCGCGCTCCCCCTCCGACAGGCGCTGCTCCTGCGGCACCGGCAGCACCGTTGACAACGCCATCGACTGTGGCATCGGCCGCTCCTGCAAATCCGGCTTCGGCTACAACGCCGCCCGCTACGGCAGCGGCTGCGCCAGGGCGCGGCGCCCGCGGTCAACAGACTGCTAATGGCGGCCGCCCTTCGATTGTCCAGTCCAACCGATTTCAACGTTTGGATGTGAATGCCTCGGCTGACCCCAGTGCGATCGCCGGAGCCGAAGGCGCCCTAACCGATACGGCCGCAGCCGATATGAGCCAGAATGCCGACGCTTCCTTCATGGTCAATGGCAGTGTCAGCCGCGGATTGGACGCGCCGCAGCAGAATGACTGGTTCGGCGGGATGGGCGGGCGCATGGGTGTAGACGGCATGGGCGGTCCGGGAGGCCCCGGCGGCATGGGTATGGGAGGCATAGGCGGCCAACCCGGCGGTGACGCTATGGGCGGCGGCCGCGGTGTACCTGGAGCCGGAGGTCCTGGAGGTGGACGCGGCGGACCTGGCGGACCCGGTGGCGCGTTCGCCGGAGGCCCCGGTGGATTCGGCGGCGGCGGCTTTGGCGGACGCGGCGGCCCGGGCGGACGTGGTCGCGGTCCGGGCGGCGGACGCGGCCAGGCTCGCGGCGGACGTGCAAATGTCAATTCCTTCGGCAACGGGCGCCGCAATCCGCGCGCGCAATACAACGGCAACGCGGCTTTCACGCTCGACAATTCAGTTTGGGATGCCAGAAGCTATTCCGTCAACGGCCAGGATACGGCCAAGCCGGCCTACGCCAAAGCGCGCGCCAGCGTGAGTTTCGGCGGGCCCTTGAAGATTCCTCACCTGTTCGATAACTCCAAGGGGAGTTTCACCTTCAACTATCAATTGGGGCGGACGCGCAATGGCACTACCAGCACCCAAACCGTGCCCACGCTGCTTGAGCGCGGCGGCGATTTCTCGCAATCCATCGGCGCCCAGGGTCCCGTAACTATTTACGATCCTCTAACCGGAAACCCATTCCCGGGTAACATGGTTCCGGCGAACCGGATCAACCCGGCATCGCTGGGTCTTCTGCAGTTTTTCCCAATGCCGAACGCGCCCGGTTACAAATACAATTTCCAGACAGCCCTGACCAGTGTTCAGAACTCGGACAACGTCAATACGCGCCTGAATCAGACCCTGACCAAGAAAGACCGTCTCAGCGGCGGCCTGGGATACCAGGGCAGCAACAACGTCACGCCCAACATTTTCAACTTCATCGATACCGGCAACGGCCATAGCTGGAACGCCAACGTCGCCTGGGGACACAACTTCACCACGCGCGTGATCAACAACCTGCGGTACACCTACAGCCGGGCCGCCGCGTTGACGGCGCCGTTCTTCGCCAACCGCGAGAACGTGGAGGCGGACCTGGGGATTACGGGGACTTCGCAGGCACCGCTGAACTGGGGCCCGCCCACCCTTTCCTTCACCAACTATGTCTCGCTTTCGGACGCCAACTCGTCGCTCACCCGCAACCAGACCAGTGCCGTGGGTGACAGCATCATCTGGATTCACGGCCTGCACAACATGGTGTTCGGGGGCGATTTCAGCCGGCGCCAGAATAACCGTTTCGCCGACCCCAACCCGCGCGGCACTTTCAATTTTACGGGGCTCACCACCAGCGAGATTGTCAACGGTATCGGCGTTGCCGGGACCGGCTTCGATTTCGCCGACTTCCTGCTGGGCCGGCAGGATACCAGCGCGGTCCGCTACGGCAACGGCAATCTCTACTTCCGCACCACGGCGTATGATGCCTACGCCACCGACGATTGGCGCATGAGCCAGACGTTCACCCTTAACTTCGGCGTCCGCTACGACTACACGTCGCCTATCTCCGAGTTGTACGGCCACCTGGTAAACCTGGACGTGGCTCCGGGCTTCGCAGCCATCGCGCCCCTGCTGCCCGGACAGACCGGCGCCTTTTACGGCTCCGTGCCCAATTCTCTGGTGCGGCCTGACCGCAACAACTTCTCGCCGCGCATCGGTTTCTCCTGGAGGCCCATTCCCAAGAAATCCATGGTGGTTCGCGGCGGCTACGGCATCTACTACAACACCCAGGTGTATAACACCATCGCCAGCAATATGGCGCAGCAGCCGCCGTTTTCGACTACCCTGAGCATCGCCACCAACCTGGCAAACCCGCTGACGCTGCAGAACGGCTTTATCCTGCCGCCCGGCCAAGTCTACAGCAACACCTACGCGGTGGATCCGAACTATCGCATCGGCTATGCGCAGATCTGGCAGATTTCGGTACAGAACGATTTGGGACATTCCCTGGTCGGGACCATCACATACAACGGCACCAAAGGCACGCGTCTGGACCAGAGCATTCTGCCGAATTCCGCGCCGCCGGGCGCCCAGGCGCTTCCCTGGCCCTCGGGCTACATTTACGAATCGTCAAACGGCGACTCCATTTATCACAGCGCTATCTTCCAGTTGAACCGGCGATTCCGCAACGGGCTTTCGTTTAACGCCCAATATGTCTACTCGAAAGCCATCGACAACGCGGTACAGGCGCAGAACTTCCTGGACGCGGCGGCGGAGCGCGCGCTTTCGGCAACCAACCGCACCCACCTGGGCAATTTCATGTGGCAATACAGCACCGGCGTCGGCAGGGGCGGCGGTACGCTGGTGAACGGCTGGAAGGGAGCGCTGCTGAAGGACTGGACGGTGACCAACATGATCACGGTATCGAGCGGTGCGCCGCTGACGCCCATCGTGGGCGGTAACAACTCCACCACCACCGGTACCGGCATCACGGGAAGCGTCCGTGCCGACGCCACGGGCCTTGCGGCGGAGGATGCTCCGGCAGGTGAGCCGTTCAACTTCGCGGCGTTCGCGAGGCCGGCCGCCGGCCAGTGGGGCACTGCCGGGCGGGATACCATTATCGGACCCGCACAGTTCAATCTGCGAGGGCAGATCAGCCGCGTCTTCCGCATCGGGGAGCGGCGCAGCGCGGACCTTCAGTTTACCGCCACCAACGCGATCAACCACGTGACCTTTTCCGGTTTTAATACGACCGTTGGTTCTAACAGCCTGGGCCTGCTTACGGGGCCGAGCGCGATGCGCAGTTTGACCGCCACGCTGCGGTTCCGGTTTTAGCGGGGTTCTAACCTATGCGAGCTACCAGTCCTATGCGAGCTACGATTGCAACATTTCTTTGCGGCCTGCTGATACTCTCGGCGCAGCCCCCGCAGACTCAGCAGCAACAGGCGCCCGTACCGCTGACACCCAAGGGCGTGACCAAGTTCGAAGCCACTTCGCAGTTGATCGTGGTGGATGTCACGGCCAAAGATAAGAGCGGTAACCCCATCAAGGGTCTCAAACCCAGCGACTTCACCATCACCGAAGACGGCAAGAAGCAGGACATCAAAGTTTTCCAGTATCAGGAATTGGAAGAAACCGTAATGCCTGAGCCCAAGCTTCAGCCGCGCCCGGCGGTGGCCGAGGTGAAAGCTCCGGAAGCGCCTAAAGCTCCGGAAGCGCCCGTAGTGAAATCCCTGACGGCCAACCAGATCGCTCCATCCAGACCCGGTGAAGTGAAGTACAAAGATCGCCGCCTGCTGGTGATGTTCTTCGACATGACGTCGATGCCCATTCAGGACCAGATTCGCGCGCAGACGGCCGCGCAGAAGTTTCTCAAAAGCCAGATGACGCAGTCGGACCTGATGGCGGTCATGGCCAACTCGACGGACTTGAAGGTGCTGCAGGATTTCACCGACGACCGCGATGCGCTGGCCAAAGTGATCAAGGGCCTAACCATCGGCGAGGGCAGCGACATGGCGGTGGACGGTGCCACCGGCGCCGACAACGAAGAGGATACAGGCGCCGCCTACACCGCCGACGATACCGAGTTCAACATCTTCAACACCGACAAGAAACTGGCTGCGCTCGAAACCGCCGCCAAGATGCTGGGATCGCTTTCCGAGAAGAAGGCGCTGGTCTATTTCGCCAGCGGCGTCACCAAGACCGGCATCGACAACGAAGCCCAGTTGCGCGCCACCATCAACGCCGCCATCCGCAACAACGTGGCGTTCTATCCCATCGATGCCCGCGGCCTGGTTGCTTCGGCACCGCTGGGCGATGCCACCAAAGGGTCGCCAGGCGGAGCCGCCATGTACTCCGGAAGCTCGTCCCGCACCCAGCAGAGCAGTTTCCAGGGCCAGCAGGAGACGCTTTACACACTGGCCGCGGACACCGGCGGCAAGGCCCTTCTGGACAATAACGACCTGGGCCTGGGAATCGTGCAGGCGCAGAAGGACATCTCGAGCTATTACATCGTCGGCTATTACAGCACCAACACCACCCTCGACGGCCGCTACCGGCGCATCAAGCTGACCGCGAATAATACCGCCATCGCCAAGGTGGATTACCGGCCGGGATATTTCGCCGGAAAGAATTTCAACAAGTTCACTTCGTCGGACAAAGAGCGCCAACTGCAGGAAGCCCTGATGCTGGGCGACCCCGTGACCGACCTTTCCATCGCCGTGGAAGTGGATTACTTCCGCCTGGCGCGCGACCGGTACTTCGTGCCCGTAACCGTCAAAATTCCAGGCAGCGAACTGGAGCTGGCCAAGCACGGCGGCGCCGAAACCACCAAGATCGACTTCATCGGCGAGGTCAAGGACGCCAAGGGCGTTACGCAGGGCAACGTTCGCGACTACCAGGAGATCAAGCTGAAGGGCGAGACGGCGGCGCAGTTGAGCAAGCGCACCCTGGCTTATGACACGGGTTTCACGCTGCCTCCCGGGACTTATTCCTTGAAGTTCCTCACCCGTGAGAATGAGACCGGGAAGATGGGAACTTTCCAAAGCAAGTTCGTTATTCCGGATCTCACCACTCAGGTGAAGTACCTTCCGATCAGTTCCGTGGTGTTGAGCAACCAGCGCCAGGATATGAAAGAGTCGCTGGCCACGGCGGAGAAGGACAAGAAGCTGCTGGCCTCAAACCCGCTGATTCAGGACAACCAGAAACTGGTCCCCAGCGTGACCCGCGTCTTCCGGAAAGACCAGGATATGTACGTGTACCTGGAAGCCTATCAACCGGAGGCCGAGACCACCAAGCCGATCACCGCCAGCGTGAGTTTCTATCGCGGCAAAGTGAAGGCTTTCGAAACCGACCCGCTGCAAATCACCGAAGGCCTGAACGCCAAATCCAAGGCTCTGCCGGTGAGGTTCAGCGTGCCCATGGGGAAACTGCAGGCCGGCAAATACACCTGCCAGGTAAGCGTGCTGGACCCGGCCGGCCAGAAATTCGCCTTCTGGCGCGGCTCCATGGTGCTGCTCCCGTAATGTGGGACAGACCACGTGGGACAGACCATCGGAGTTTGTGGTCTGTCATGCCTTGTGGTCTCTCATGCCTCAGCCGGGCACAGCTTCTCGGCCATCTCCAGTAGCTTGGTAACGGTATTCCAGTTTCTACCCGTACCCGAAATCTTCAGCGTCTTCTCAATCAGCGCCACCGGCAGTTTCGAACGTCCCATGCCGTTTGGGTAGTGGATGTAGAGTTCGCGGCCGATGATCCGCAGTTCCTCGGGATCGACTTTAATCTTCAGCACCTTGTCCCGAGCTTCCGCATCCGGATCGTGCGATAGAAATGTGACCAGCAGTTTGCTGGGATCGATGCCGGACCGCGCCACAAACGGGTTTCTCGCAATCACTTCCCGCAGTTCGGCGGCAGTCCGCACCATGACGCCGGGGCGAAAGCCGAAGCTCTGCTCAATCCCATTCTCAATCTGTCTGGCTAACAGAACCAGGTTTCGCGCCTTAGTCCTGAAAACGACGTTGCCGCTTTGTATGTAGGTTTGGGCGTCCAGCAGTCCCAGGGACTCATAGAGCACTCGCAGCTCTTCCATCTTGATTCTGTTGTGGCCGCCGACGTTGACGCCCCGGAGCATAGAGATCGCCACAGTCATATCGACTCCCAGAATAGCGCCAGAATAGCGCCGGAATAGCGGATGAAAACCGGGCCCCGCGGTGAGGCTTGTTATACTGAACGTTTCCATGATCAGAGTTCGTTTTGCGCCCTCTCCCACAGGCTTTCTGCATATCGGGAGCGCGCGCACTTTCATTTTCAACTGGTTGTATGCGCGCCATCACGGCGGCGTAATGATCTTGCGCATCGACGACACTGATGTGGCGCGCAATACCGAGGCCTCGGTGAATTCCATCTTCGAAGGGCTTGGCTGGCTGGACCTCGGATGGGACGAAGAGTACAAGGCGTCGGAACGTCTTGCGCTGCACCGTGGAATGGCCGATGCGATCTTTCAGAAAGGGCTGGCATATCGCGATTTCACGCCGGCCCAAAGCGGTGATAGTGAGAAGTCCGGTGCCCAGGGAACCTGGCTGTTCAACGAAGGTATGCGCGAACTTTCACTCGAAGAGAGCAACCGCCGCGCCGCCTCAGGCGAGCCCTTCGCCCTGCGATTCCGGGTGCCCCATGACCGCGATTGCCAGGTGCGCTTCCTGGACGGCGTCTATGGCGAACAGACTAAATCGCTTGCCGATATCGAAGACTTCGCGCTGCTGCGCTCGGATGGGATGCCCACCTATCATCTGGCGTCCTGCGCCGATGACGCCGATCTCCGCATCAGCCACATTATTCGCGGCCAGGACCACCTGTCGAACTCTTACAAGCACGTTCTGATTTTCGAGGCCGCCGGCGTGGCTCCGCCGGAGTTCGCGCACCTGCCGCTGCTGATGGCGCCCGATGGCACCAAGCTTTCGAAGCGCCGCCACGGCCCGGTGGTCTCCGTCACCACGTACCGCGATGCCGGCTTTCTGCCGCAGGCGTTCATTAACTTCATCAGCCTGTTGGGATGGTCTCCCAAGGACGATCGCGAACGCATGACCCGCCAGGAAATGGTGGATGCCTTCAGCTTCGCGGGCATCAATCGCAGCAATGCCGTGGTCAACTTTAAGGAAGACGACCCCTTCGATCCCAAAGCCGTCTGGCTGAATGCGGACCACATCCGCACGCTGCCGGTGGAGGAGCTGGCCGCGCATTTGTTGCCCGTTGTCGCGGCTGCGGGCTTCACGGTGGACAGCGGCAAAATGCTGAAGATCACGCCGCTGATTCAAGAGCGCATGAAACTGTTGCGCGACGTTCTGACAGTGGCCGACTTCTTTTTCGTGGACCGGCTGGCGCCTTACGAAACCTCGGAGCTCATCCCCAAGAAGGGCGATGCCGCCATGGCGAAGAAGGTGCTGCTGAGTGCCGCCGAAGCCCTTGCCGCGGCGGAGTTCTCGCACGATGGTCTGGAGGCCGCGCTGCGCTCCGCGGCCTTGACGCTCGGCATCAAGCCGGGCCAGATGTTTGAGCCGGTCCGGGTCGCGGTCTGCGGCCGAAAGACCGCGCCGCCGCTGTTTGGAACTTTAGAAGTCCTGGGCCGCGATACGTGTCTCGAACGCATACAGGCGGCCATTCAAAAACTTGAAACTATATGAATCCGTCCAACCCTGAATCGCCTGCCGGCGCTCCGGCGGGCCCGTCGAACTTTATTCGCGACATCATCCTCGACGATCTTAAGACCGGCAAGTACCAGGGCCGCGTGCACACGCGCTTTCCCCCCGAACCCAACGGCTATCTGCATATCGGACATGCGAAATCCATCTGGCTGAACTTCGGCCTGGCCTCGGAATTCGGCGGCCAGACCAACCTGCGCTTTGACGATACCAATCCGAGCAAGGAAGAGACCGAGTACGTCGATTCCATCATCGACAATGTCCACTGGCTGGGCTTCGATTGGGAATGCCGGCTCTTTTACGCCTCCGACTATTTCGGCCAGTTATACCAGTGGGCCATGCAGCTTATTCAGGCGGGCAAAGCATTCGTCTGCGATTTGAGCGCCGATGACATTCGCAAGTACCGCGGCACGCTGACCGAACCGGGCAAGGAAAGCCCCTATCGCAACCGAAGCGTGGCCGAGAACCTGGACCTGTTCGCGCGCATGAAAGCCGGCGAGTTTCCCGACGGTTCGCGTACTCTGCGGGCCAAAATCGACATGGCGGCCGCTAACCTGAACCTGCGCGACCCGGTGATGTATCGCATTCTCCATGCCGAACACCATCGCACCGGAAACGAGTGGTGCATCTACCCCATGTACGATTTCGCGCACGGGCAATCCGACTCCATCGAACGCGTGACGCACTCCATCTGCACGCTGGAGTTCGAAGACCACCGGCCGCTCTACAACTGGTACGTTGAACAGCTCGGCATCTATCATCCGCAGCAGATCGAGTTTGACCGCCTCAACCTCACCTACACGCTGTTGAGCAAACGTAAGCTGCTGACTCTGGTGCAGGAGGGCCACGTGCGCGGGTGGGACGATCCGCGCATGCCCACGCTCTCGGGAATTCGCCGGCGCGGATACACGCCGCAGGCGCTGCGCAATTTCTGTGCGGCGATCGGCGTTTCGAAGACCAATGGGACCATCGAGCTCGGGCTGCTGGAACACTTCGTGCGCGAAGACCTCAACAAGCGCGCACTGCGCGTGATGGCCGTGCTGAAGCCGCTCAAGGTGGTGATCGACAACTACCCCGAGGATCAGGTGGAAGAAATGGAGGCCGTCAACAATCCGGAAGATGCCGGCGCCGGCACGCGCAAGGTTCCATTTTCGAAGGTGCTGTTCATTGAGCAGGACGATTTCCGCGAAGATCCGCCCAAGCAGTTCTTCCGGTTGGCTCCCGGGCGCGAAGTACGGCTGCGCTACGGCTACTTCATTACGTGTACCGGGGTGGTGAAGGACGCGGCGTCCGGCGAGATTCTGGAAATCCACTGTACCTACGATCCGGCCACCAGGGGCGGCAATGCACCCGACGGGCGCAAGGTGAAGTCGACCATTCATTGGGTCTCGGCGGCGCACGCCATCGATGCCGAAGTACGCATCTACGACAACCTGTTCACCAAGGAAGACCCCAACCAGGTGGAGGAAGGCCAGGACTTCACGGCCAACCTGAATCCCAATTCGCTGGAACTGATTACCAACGGAAAGCTCGAGCCCGCCCTGGCGAATGTAGCGCCGGGCGGCCTGTATCAATTTGAACGGCTGGGATACTTTTGCGTGGACCTGGATTCGGCGCCCGGGAAGCCGGTGTTCAACCGCACCGTGGCGCTGCGCGATACCTTGGCCAAGATTGAGAAGCGGGCCAAGACTGAGAAGCGGGACAGTAAGGCATGATCATTCTCGGAATCGGCGGGCTCGGGGGCGATGCCGCCTGCGCCATTTTGAAGGATGGGGAACTGGTGGCCGCGGTCGAAGAATCCAAGCTCGCGCGGCGGCGCAACACGCTCGTCCGTGCGGGGTGAGATGCCCGAACAGGCCATCGCCGCCTGCTTGAACCTGGCCGGCGCCAAACCGGAGCAGGTGGATGCGGTCGCCATTGTGCGGCCAATTCCGGATTCGGATTTTCACTTGAAACTGCGCGCGCAGTTTCCCAACAGCCGCATCGTGGTTGTGGAACATCACCTGGCCCATGCCGCGTCGGCCTATTATGCTTCGCCCTTTGAGGAGGCCACCATTCTGGTTCTGGACCGCAGCGGCGATTTTCGCTGCGGCTCGCGATGGCAGGCCCGAGGCACGCAGATGACGCTCGACCATGAGCATTACTCGCCCGATTCTTTGGGCGATCTCTACGGCCGCGTGACCCAACTGCTGGGCTTCGAAGCCAATGCCGATGAGCACAAAGTACAGTGGCTGTCCGTCGCCGGCGATCAACGCTACGCCGATTTGTTCCTGAAGATTCTCAACGTTTCGGATGGCGGCCCCCGCGTAGATCGCTCGTTCTTGAACACCGAACGCGTGACCGGCGGTGGTTTCGGGCCGCGTTTCTACCAAAACCTGGGGCTGCACGATGGCGCGCCCATTCCGGATGAGTTGCGCCCCCACCTTGCCGCCGGAGTGCAGAGGGCGGTGGAAGCCACGGCCATCCGCATGGCAGGCAAGGGAACCAACCTGTGCTTTGCAGGCGGACTGGGGCTGAATGCGCTGCTGGTTTCGGCGCTTGAAAACGGCTCAGGGTACCAAAACGTTTTCGTGCAACCGGCGTCGGGAAATGCAGGGACGGCGGTGGGCGCAGTGCTCGAAACCTGGCACACGGTCTACCGGCGCCCTGAGCGCAAGCCGCTCAATACCTTGGCCCTGGGGCCGGCATACGCCGCTGCCGAGATCAAGCAGGTGCTGGAGAACTGCAAGCTGCGCTTCCGCTACATGCTGACCACCGACGAGGTGATCGATACCGCGGTGGCCCAGTTGAACGACAGCAAGATCGTGGCGTGGATGCACGGCCGGATGGAGTTCGGCGCCCGCGCGCTGGGCAATCGCAGCATTCTGGCATCGCCGATGAATCCTTACTCGACGGAAAATCTCAATCTATTCATCAAGCACCGCGAGCCGTTCCGCAAGTTTGCGGCATCGGTGCCGGCCGAACTGTGCGCGAAGTATTTTGAGGTGGGGGCCGATGGCCGCAATGCCCGCTTCCTGGCCACCGTGGGGCGCGTGAGGCCGGAGTATCGCGACCAGTTCGCGGCGGCGGTGCTATCGGGCGACCTGGTGCGCGTGCACACGGTGGACCGCGAGGAGAACCCGCTCTACTGGACGCTGCTGCACGCGGCCGGAAAATCCACCGGCCTGCCGGTGCTCTTCAACACCTCGTTCAACCTGTTCGGCGAGCCGCTGGTCTGTTCCCCGCGCGATGCCGTGCGCAGCTTCTATTCGTCGGGCATTGACGCCATGTTCGTCGGCAATTTCTTTTTGCAGAAGTAGGATTTCGGAACTGCACACCGCTCGCAGGCGAAACCGCCGACTGCCACTTAGTTTTCGGTAGCGCCGGCAATCTTGTTGCCGGTACTTGCCGGATGCCGAATAACCCACCGGCAACAAGATTGCCGGCGCTACCGGCGAAACCGCCTGCGCCACCAACCCCGGCTACGGCAACTGGTGGCTGGCGTTCGCGGCCGAGACTTCGGGAAGTTTCAGGTACTTCGCATACCACGCCAGATAGCGCTCCATCCGGTCCTTCTGATAACTGGGGCGCGCGATGCCGTGGTTCTGGCCGGGGTAGATCACCAGTTGGGTGGGGACGTTCAAGCTGCGAAGCGCCTGGTACATCTGTTCGCCGCCCACCAGCGGCACGTTGAAATCTTTCTCCCCGCCCAGGAACAGAGTGGGCGTGGTGATCTGGTCGGCGTGCAGGAAGGCATAAGAGATGCGGATCCACGGCTCAAGGCCCACCTTCCAGGGCGCGCCGATCTCTTCGTTGTACTGCATGATGTACTGGTCCACGCCGTAAAGCGCGATGGGGAAGGCCGTGCCCGCGCCGCTGGTGGCGGCTTTGAAACGGTGATCCTTGGCGATGATGGCATCGGTGAGGATGCCGCCGTAGCTCCAGCCGCCCACGCCCAGACGGTTCGGATCGGCCAGCCCGACGGACACCACGTAATCCATGGCGGCTTGCAGATCGATGACTTCCTTGTTGCCCCAGTCGGCCGAGATCGCGGCCTGATACGCGGCCCCCCGGCCGGAGCTGCCGCGATAATTCACCGCCACCACTACGTAGCCATTGGCGGCGAAAAGCTGGCGCTCGAAGCTGAAGGCGTGCGAGTCCTGCCCGTTAGGGCCGCCGTGGATGCGCAGCAGGGTGGGGTACTTCTTGCCCGGCTCATAATCCGGCGGCTTGACCAGCAAGCCGTGGACTTCGTTGCCGTCCTTGGCTTTGCAACTGAACTCCTCGGTTGTGCCCAGCTTGAATTCGGCGAAGAGCGCGTCATTGTGGTTGGTGAGCTTGCGCAGGGTGCCGTCTTCGAGCGCGTAGATTTCACCCTGGCTGGTATCGCTGGCAGCCACCAGCACCACGCGGCCGTCGCGGCCTTGCTCGATGGTGGAAATCATTCCCGGCCCTCGGACCATGCCCTGCACCGCTCCTCCGTTGGCCGGCACGCGGGCGGGATACTCCCAGCGATCGTCGGCCACCAGGAACATGATTGAGGCGCCGTCTGTGGAGAAGCGCGGCGCGGCCACTCCGCGGTCCAGCTTTTCGGTGAGAAATCTTGGCTCGCCGCCCGCCGCGGGAACCGTAGCCAGGCGGTTCATGTTGTAAGCGCCCAACTTGGCGCCGGAGCTCTGCAAGAAGACCAGCCGCGATCCGTCCGGGCTCCACTCGACGCGGCCGCGGGAGGCCGATGCATGGACACCGTCGTACTTAGTCAACTGGCGCGGAGCGGCTCCGGCAAGGGCTTCCATCACGTAAACATTCCAGGTGTTGTAGCGGTCCGAATCTTTGCCCTGCTGGCCGAGGAAGGAAATCGACTTACCGTCCGGCGACCAGGAAGGAGACGCCGCTTCAATGGTCCCGGCCGCGATCAACGGCTCGGCTTTCCTGGTGGCGACATCGAAGAGATAGAGCCTGCCGGCGGGCTGTGTCAGGTAGCCCACTACATCCTGTTTGAACTTGTAGCGATCGATGACGATGGGCTTGGGAGCTTTGGCGCCCACCGCAGGGGCCGGGGAGCCTTGACCCGCCGGTCCGGTGCCGTCGGCGTCAGGGTCATTGGGGTCGCGCTCCGCCATCACCAGCACCAGCTTTTTGGAATCGGGCGACCATTCGTAGGATGCCAGGCGGCCCTTGAAGTCCGTGAACTGCTGGGCTTCGCCGCCATTGCGGTCCAGCAGCCAGATCTGGTTACCCTTGGCCTTGCCCGGGCGGGTGGAGAGGAACGACAGATAGCGGCCATCCGGGCTCCAGCGCGGCGCCGTCTCGTTTTCCGGACTGGAGGTGATGCGAAGATTCTGCGCGCCATCCCAGCTCACCATCCATACGTCGGTGTCGCTCTTATCGGCCGTTGTGTCTACCGTGTTCAGCGTATAGGCTACCCATTTGCCATCGGGCGAAATCTGAGGATCGCGCACGTCATGGAAGCGCTGCATGTCATCCACTTTGATCAGCCGCCTGGCCGCTGGTTGGGCAAAAGCCAGGGACACCGCAAATATGGCGGCGCCGACCCGGAGGATTCTCAAGTGCGTCATAAGGACGAGTCTATCAAAGGTGTTGTAAGTCGTCGGCAGAGGTTGTTGTAAATCGTTAGCGCTGAAACATTGACAGGCTGCGGCAAACCATGTTACTCAAGATCCAATACCGACCCCGTTAGTTGGACGGGCGAGCAGGGCTCGCCGAGATTAGTTGGCAATGCCCGTTACAGCCATGGCTGTCTACGCCGGCACAGGGGATACAAAATGCGCAACGCAATCGGTCTGCTTACGGTCTTTTTCATTCTGGCGATGAGCCTCTTCGCCCAGACGACTTCCCTCAACGGATCGGTCACGGATCCAACCGGCGCCGCAATTCCAAACGCTGCGATTGCTATCGCGAACGTTCAGACCGGCAGCCAGCGCACCACTACGTCCGACAGCCAGGGACGCTACACGATGGCGCAGTTGACGCCGGGAACTTACAAGCTGACGGCCAAGGCGGCGGGCTTTGCCGACCTGGTGATCAACGAGGTGGAACTGCAGGTGAACGAACCTGCCACGGTGCCGCTGGTGTTCCAGAAACTGGGCGCCACGTCGACCACGATTACGGTGGAGGCTGCGGCCACCCAGATAAACACCACGGACGCTTCGTTGGGCAACGTGATCACCACCCAGGCCATCGTAGAACTGCCGATGTTTGCGCGCAACATCGTGGGATTACTGGCGGCGCAGCCCGGTGTGACCATCTTCGGTTCGGCAGGCCAGGGCGCCAACGGCGTGAACAACCTGGACTCGCGCAGCGGCTCGGTAAACGGCGGCAAATCGGATCAGGCCAACGTGACTTTGGACGGTGCGGACGTGAACGATCAAAACGCGCGCACGGCCTTCACCACGGTGCTCCGGGTGACTCCCGATTCGGTGGAGGAGTTTCGCAGCACCACTACCAATGGCGATGCGGCCGCCGGCCGCGGTTCGGGCGCGGACGTTGCGCTGGTCACGAAATCCGGCACCAATGAGATCCATGGCTCGTTGTATGAATACCGGCGCGGCACTGAAACCGCGGCCAACAGCTTCTTCAACAACCGTTCCGGCGTACCGATCGCGCCTCTGCTGATCAACCTGTTCGGCGGCACGGTGGGCGGCCCAATCAAGAAGAACAAGGCCTTCTTTTTCCTGAACTATGAAGGCCGGCGCGACCGCAGTTCGACTTCGGTGTCACGCATTGTGCCGGCGGCCACCATGCAGCAGGGAATCCTGCTTTACCACGACGCCAACAAGGTGCTGCAACAGGTTGGCCCGGCGCAGATCAGGCAGCTCGACCCGGCTGGAATCGGGATCAACGCGGCGGGGCTGGCGCTCATGAATACCTTGCCTGCCGGAAACGACAGCACCGGCGGCGACGGCCTGAACACGACCGGCTACCGGTTCAATGCGCCGGTGGCATCGGATCAAAACACCTATATCGCCAAGCTCGATTACAAGCTGGACAACGCGGGCAAACACTCCCTGTTCTGGCGCGGCAACCTGCAGAACGATTCGGCCAACGGCACTCCCGAGTTCCCGGGGCAGCCGCCGAACTCAGTGACTCTGGCCAACAACAAGGGCTTTGCCGCGGGCTGGACGGGCGTGCTGACTAACTCATTGGTAAGCACTTTGCGCTACGGTTTCACGCGCGTGGGTAACCAGACCACGGGTGTGCTGACCAGCAACTACGAATGGTTCCGCGGCCTCGACACTCCCTACGGCACCACCACGGGAACCACGCGCATCATTCCGGTCCACACCATCAGCGAGGATCTTTCCTGGAACCATGGCGCCCACGACTTCCGGTTTGGCGGAATTGTCCGCCTGGTTTCGAACCAATCGGCCAGCCTGGCGAATTCCTATAGCTTCTCAAGTTCGAACCCCTCGTGGCTGACCGGCTCAGGCAACGATCTGACCGGATCGCTGGCCATTGCGTCCGGCGATCTGCAAAGCTTCGAATACGGGATGGGGGCTCTGCTCGGAATTCAGGCTCAGGGCACCGGCAAGTACAACTACCTGGTGGATGGAACGGTCATTCCCCCCGGCGCCCCCGTGTTGCGCAACTTCGTCAACCACGAGGGCGAAATATACGGTCAGGACACCTGGAAGGTGACGCGCAACCTGACGGTGACCGCGGGCCTTCGGTTCTCGCTCGAACCGCCGGTGTATGAGGCCAACGGCCAGCAGGCTTCGACCAACATCCCGATCGCTCAGTGGCTCGGTGACCGGGTCAACCTGGCGGACCAGGGACTCTCGCAAAACGGAGTGACCCCGATTACTTTTATCCCCGAAAACTCCTCCGGCGGCAGGCCCATGTATCCAACCCACCACAACTGGGCGCCGCGTCTCGGCATCGCGTATTCGCCAAAGGCGGAGGGCGGACTCTCGAAGTTCCTCTTCGGCGGCCCGGGCAAGACTTCGATTCGCGCCGGAGCCGGGATGTACTACGACATCATCGGCCAGCCGCTGGCTCAGGCGTTCAGCGGTTCGCAGTTCGGTCTTTCCAGCTCGCTCAGCAACCCGCCCAACACGTTGAGCACCGCCCAGGCGCCGCGCTTCAGCACGTTCTACACCGTCCCGCCCGTGCTTGTACCCACGGCGCCGAAGGGCGGATTACCGGTGACGTATCCGGCGAGCGGCACCGGGTCGTTTGCGATCACCAACAGCATCGACGACAAACTGAAAGCGCCCTATACCATCAACCTGGACTTCAGCATCGGCCGCGAATTTGGCCATGGATTGTTCGTCCAGGGCGCCTACGTCGGACGTCTCTCGCGGCACTCGCTGGTCAACCGCGACTTGGCCGAGCCCACAGATCTTCGCGACCCGAAGTCCGGCCAGGACTACTTTTCGGCCGTAAGCCAACTGGCGACTCTGCTTGACCTGCAAGGCGTCACGATCGCCAATCTGCCTAAGATTCCGTTCTTTGAAAACATGTGGGCAGGCGCCGCCGCGGGTGGCATGACGGCCACCCAGATCTGGGCGCTGGATTACCACGGAGATCCGACCAAAGGCATCAAAGCCAACAGCAATCCCGGCGATTTCACCAACACCCTGAATAACGCCGACAACGCCGGTAACTGCGGCAAAACGACGACGCTGAGCGCCACCGGCGCCGTCAGGCAGATGGCTTGCGGAATATATGGACCCTGGATGGTCTTCAATCCGCAGTTCTCGGCGCTCTCGGCCTTCAGCTCTATCGGAAAGGGCGACTATCACGGCATGCAGTGGACCGTCCGGAAACGCTTCAGCAGCGGCCTGCTGTTCGACGTGAATTACACCTGGTCGAAGTCGATCGATCTCGCCTCCACGGCGGAAAACGGCGGATCGACCAACCCGACCGCCACCGCGTCGTTCACGGGCTTTATCATCAATACGTTCAACCCCAGCCAGATGCGCGGCGTGTCGAGCTACGACACCACGCATGCGGTGAACGCCAATGTGGTTTACGAACTCCCGTTCGGCCGCGGCAAGCGGTTCGGCAGCAGCATGAACAAGGCGCTGGACGCGATCGTGGGCGGCTGGGAGATCAGCGGCTTGTACCGGCAGACGTCCGGGCTGCCGTTCAACGTGACCAATGGCCAGCGCTGGCCAACCAATTGGAACCTGGGCGGCAATGCGACTCCCAATGGCCAGCCCATACCGCAGGTGGTCAGCACGGGCAATGCAAATGGCGGCGGCGGACCCAACTTGTGGCAGGATCCTTTGACGGCCTTCGCGGCGTTCCGGGAAGACTTCGCCGGCGAGTCCGGAGGCCGCAACAACCTTCGCGGCCAGGGGCTGTTCAACATCGACAGCGGCCTCTACAAGAATTTCACCATGCCGTGGTCGGAGCACCAAAGGCTGCAGTTCCGGTGGGAGAGTTACAACCTGACGAACTCGGTGCGGTTCGATCCGGGCAGCGCCTCCGGGAATGCGGTGAGCGCTAATACGCTGTCATCGTCGAGCTTCGGCAAGTTGAGCACGCAGCTTGGCGGGCCGCGCCAGATGCAGTTCGCGCTGCGCTTCATGTGGTAAGCGTCCGAGACGACAGGCGAAACCGCCGAACCGAATAACCCACCGGCAACAAGATTGCCGGCGCTACCGGGAAAGGCCGCTAAGACGTCACGTGAACGGACGTTGCCTTGACGATGGCGCAGACGGCGTCCCCGGGATTTAGCCGCAGTTCGCCGGCGGACTGCGCCGTGATCAGCGCCACCAGCGGAAATCCGCAATCCAGTTCAACGCGCGCCAGGGGGCCCTCCAGAGTTACCAGGCAAACGCGGCCGGCCAACCGGTTGCGCGCACTGGAAGTCTGCGCCAGGTCGCGGGTGAGCGCCACATCTTCGCGTGCAAGTGCCACATCTTGGGCCCGAATGCAGGCGAAGACCGGGCCGGATTGGTCGCCGCATTGCAGATGAGAGTCGACACACTGCAGAAGCGCGGAGCCCACTTGCAGCGTCACCAGGCCGGAATCGCAGGCGGTGATCTTGGCGGGCAGCACGTTTTCGACTCCGACCGATTCGGCGACTTGCGGATCAGCAGGGTGACGGAAGACATCCTGCACGGGGCCGGTCTGGCGGATGCGGCCGTCGACGATTACCGCCATCCAGTCGCCGAGCGCCACGGCCTCCATGCGGTCATGCGTGACCACGATGCTGGGGACGCCGCCGGCCAGCAGCATGCGGCGCAATTCGTGGCGCATGCGCATGCGTGCGGGCGCATCCAGGGCGGAGAGCGGTTCATCCAGCAGCAGCAGCGCGGGCTTGGCGGCCAGAGCACGGGCTAGCGCCACACGCTGCTGCTGGCCGCCGGAAAGTGCGCGCGGCCGGCGTGCGGCGAATTCGGCGAGGCCGAAGGTTTTGAGCAGTTCTCCGGCGGCTTCGGGCGTGGCGGCGAAACCCACATTCTGCGCAACCGTGAGATGCGGAAAGAGGGCGTAGTCCTGAAACAGGAAGCCGGCGCGCCGTTGCTGCGGCGGCAGGCAGATGGCCCGCGCAGTGTCGCACCATGTGGCGCCGCTGAGGCTGATGGTGCCTTCATCCGGCTGTTCCAGGCCGGCCAGCAATCGCAGCAGCGTGGTCTTGCCAGATCCGGACGGGCCGAAGAGCACCGTGACCGGGGATTCGGCGAGAGGAATGCAAAGTGCGGCATCCAGCTCAAAACCGGATGCCAGCCGCTTGCGGCAGCGGCAGTTCAGATGGCCGTTCAGTGGACTGGCCATACTGCCCAAATCCGGCGCTGTAGAGCGTAGGTCAGCGCCAGCACGGTGAATGAGAAGCCGAGGAGAAATAGCGAGGTCGCCAGGGCCGCGTCGTAATTCAGGGCCTGCACCTGGTCGTAAATGGAAATCGAAACCGTGCGCGTGACGCCGGGGATGTTGCCGCCCACCATCAGCACCACCCCGAATTCGCCGACCGTGTGAGCGAAGCTGAGGATGGCGCCGGTGGCGATACCGGGCAGCGAAAGGGGCACAATCACCCTGCGGAAAGTTTGCAGGCGCGAGACGCCCAGGCACCACGAGGCTTCCAGCAGTTTGCGATCGACAGCGACAAACGCAGCGGCCACGGGCTGCACCGTGAAGGGCATGCTGTAAAGCACCGAGGCCACCAGCAGCCCTTGGAACGAAAAAGGAAGCATGCCGCCGGTCAGCCTGGTATAGAGCGCGCCCACCGGACTGCGCGGCCCAATGGCCAACAGGACGTAGAAGCCCAGGACGGTTGGCGGGAGGATCAGAGGCATGGCGACCAGCGCCTCCACCAGAAATTTCCAGCGGCGCGGCGACCAGGTGAGCCAGTATGCCAGCGGCAGGCCCAGAGCCAGCAGGATGGCGGTGGTGAAGAACGCGAGCCGCATGCTGAGCCAGATGGCTTGCCAGTCCAGATCATTCATCGGTCCAATCCAGTTCATTCATTGAATTGCCAGAGTGACGCCCGGTTGGGTGTTGTCGCCGCCGGCCAATAACACGAGCGGAGTGGCCAGGCCCGATACGCCGGCCGGCACAACGATGTTCACCTGCTGCAGGCCGGGGGTGAAGCCGGGGGAGTTGCCGGCGTACTGGATGGTGGCCTGGACGCCGCCAAGAAAGGCTTGCACGGGGAGCGCCGTGCGCTCGAGTCCGTCGGCGCCGGCGGCATTGAAGGGCCCAAAGCCGGTGACGTATACCGAGACGATGCTTCCGGTGGCGGCCGGATTCAGGGTGCTGTTCGGGACGGCATCCTGATTTAGCGCGGCGGCCTGTCCCTTGCCGGTTTGGGTGATGGTGAAAATGGCCGGAGCGCTGGCAGCCACGGGCAACTGGATGGTCTGTGAGACCACGGTGCCACAGGCGGCCTGAACGGCGGCGGTAGAACTGCCGGCGACGGACGCAGGCACAGTAAAGTTGACTTGCGTTGGCGCCGCTGACAGAATCTCGGCCGACCTGCCGTTCACCAACAGGCCCGCGGAACTACCGCAGGGAAACGTGCCGAAGACGGCCACGATGGTGTTCGGCGCCGCCGGCGTGGACAGGAAGCTGGCGGCATTCAGAAAGCCGCTGGCTGTGATCGCAGGCGAATTGGGGTCCTGTGTAACCGTTAGAGTGAACATCGCCTGAAGCCCGTAACCTTGGATGGTGGCCGTGATAACGGCGGGCCCCGGCACGCTGCCCGCGGTCAAGGCGGTAGCGGTGGCGGTGCCCGAGGCATCGGTGATGGCACTGGTTGGCGAAGAAGTGGCAAATGCGGCCCCGCTAACGGCTGTGAAAATGACAGTGAGACCTGGGAGCGGGTTGCCGGATGGGTCGCGCACGACGACTTGCAATAGCGTGGCGAAATTAGAATTCACAGCCGCGCTCTGTCCATTTCCCGCGGTGGGAAGGATAGAGGCTGGAATTGTCGGAGCGCTGCTGATGGCAAACTGCTGGCTGGTTGCGGAAGCGAAGCCAGGGACCGAAGCGCGCAGAGTTTTGTTTCCGGTAGTGTCCAGTTGCAAAGCCGTAAAGGATGCCACGCCGGTGGAGGGGTCCACGCTGCCGGCACTGCCGGAAACTGCCCCCGTGCCGGAGGCCAGCGCCAGATTCACGGTGAAGGCCAGAGGCGGTTTGCCGCCGGCGGGGAGATTGGCCGCCGGGGCGAAAGGCCGGCCGCTTTCCTGAAGTTGCACGGCGGTGGTGACGAAAGAACCAAGCGCCGCATTGGCCGGCTGCAGCAGAAAGGCGAGCCCATAGCTGGTCTGGACGGCGCCGTAATCCACGCCGCCGCTTTGTCCCGGGGCTGCCGGGCGGGGAAGGCCCCGTTGATCCGTGGGGGCGGCGCTTGAGGCCGTGCCTGCGCCGATCGCCGGACTGCCCGGGAGAGGGAGCAGGGTTGGGGTGGGCCCTCCGTTATTTTGCAGAGTGCCCAACCCCGCGTCGCCGCCAATCAGGTTCGTGGAACTGGTGAAGCCGCAGCCAACGCAATCATCGGCCAGAGAACTCAGGGAATTGAGGTTGCCGGAAACGATGGAGTTTTGCAGGGACAACTGGCTGCCATTACCCTGGTTATAAATTCCGCTGCCGGCGAGTGAAGTGTTGCCGAAGATCGTGGAGTTGCTGATGGCGGCGATGCCGGTGGCTCTGTTGTCCAGCGCGCCGCCAATGCCGGAAGCGATGTTGCCGGCGAGCGTAGAGTTAACCAGACTGACGCTTCCACTGGTGGTGTTGGCGATTCCGCCGCCATCCCCGAGGGAGAGGTTCGTCAAAATGCTGCTGCGGACAATGGAGGCGGCGGCTCCAGTCTGGTTGAGCAATGCGCCGCCGGCGCCACCCGACCCATGCGCCTCATTCTTCGTGAGGGTGGAGTCAGTGATGGAGACCGAGCCGAGGTTCATCACAGCCCCGGCGCTGGCCGCGGCGATGTTGCCGGAAATCGTGGAATTCTGGATGGTCAGGGCGGCCCCCGTTTCGTTCAGGATGGCGCCTCCCGCGCCTGACGAGGAGGTGGACATATTGGCGGAGATCAATGAATTGTTAATGGTGAGGCTGCCGGCGTTATCGATCCCGCCGCCCGACCCCGACCGATTGCCGGAAACCGTCGAGTTGGCAATCACCATTTTGCCGTGGTTGTAGATGCCGCCTCCGGAGGTGCCCGCGAGGGGACTGGAGTTGTTGCTGACGATGCAATTGTCGATGGTCACCCCGGACGGCGAAAAGTTTTCCACTCCGGAGCCCATGGCGTCGGATGCATCGCCTGATATGCCGTCAGCCAGGGTGACCCCGGAGATAGTGACAGTACCGGACTGAACGAACAGCACGCGGAACTGGTTGGCGCCCGAGATGGTCAGGACGCGCGGACCCGGACCGACGATTTGGATGTCGCTGTTGATTTGCGGCAATGCACTGGCCAGCGGAATCGTGCCGATCATACCAGCGGCGAACACGATGACTCCACCGCGGAGATTGGCCTGATTGAAAGCATCGCGAAACGATCCGGCGCCGCTATCCGTGTTGTTCGTCACCAGGAAGGTGGATGCCGACGCCGGGGGGGCGATTGAGAATGAGTTGCTGACCGCGCCGGTGGCGCCGGGAGCCGCGGCCGCCAGCGTATAGCTGCCCGGTGTGGTGATGGCCAGGTTGTTGAAGGTGGCAACGCCATTCACTACCTGGGCCGTGGTGACGCTGCCGGGCTTGAAGCCGCCCAGGCCCAGGGGTGTAAGGCTGACGGTGGGAACGGCCGGACCGCACACAACTTGAACGCTGACCGGCCCCAGGTTGGCGCCGGACATGGAAGCGCCGGGAGACTGAATGAACACCAGTTGCGGGCAGGCGACGGCGGTCGCCGTCTGGACGATGACGACGCTCGAAGAGGCTGCCAGGCCCGCATCCCCGCCGAACTGGGCTCTGAGATTATGGCTGCCGGGCGCGAGCGTCACACTTAAGGTGGCGACTCCGGTGGGCGCGACTATGGCTTGCCCGAGATTGGCGGCACCATCGGTGAATTGAATGGCGCCCGAGGTTGGAATGACATAACCGTTGGAATCCACAACCGAGGCCATCAATGGAATCTGCTGGCCGGTTGGCACGCTTGGCGGCGCGGTGGTGGTGAGGAGCGTGGTCGCGGGGTATTTGCTGCCTTGCGCGGTGAGAATGGCGGCGCCAAAGACGAGCCATGCCAGTGCGAATGGAGATGGTTGCCACATGATCTTGGGATCGGTGAAAATCAGTATACAGGACTGGATGAAGCCGTTGACGTGGCGTTGGTGGGGACGGGACCGGCGACGAGATCGCCGGCGTTACCTGGCTCAAACTGGCGAGGCGATGGTTTAATGGTTGAAAAGACGGAAGGAAATGCTCCGTAGATTCGTCGAAGCATCTGTGGAACGCACTTCAAGCCAGGTAACGCCGGCGATCTAGTCGCCGGTCGCCGTCGCCACCAACGCCTGCGCCACCGGTACGGGCTGCGTTATACTGTGATTTCAAGGGGTTGCTGAATGAAGAAATATGGCAAGTTCGCGGCTTTGATCGTTATCGTAATCGGTACTCTGGTCTGGCTGGCAACGGCCAACTCTACCGAGACCCAAACCTACTATAAAACCGTTCCCGAGTTGCAAAAAATGGGAGACACGGCTTATGGAAAGCGGCTGCGCGTTGGCGGTGACGTGGAGACCGGGTCAATTCAGCGCGTTGGCAACCAGACTCAGTTCGTGCTGGTTCAGGAAACACTCAAGCTGAAAGTCGCCTACACGGGCACCGAACCGCTGCCGGATACCTTCAAAGATGGCGCCCAGGCGCTGGCCGACGGCAAGCTCGACAGAGACGGCGTTTTCCGCGCGGCCAAGATTCAGGCCAAATGCGCCTCCAAATACGAAGCCAAACCGGGCAACCTCATGAAGCCCGGCCAAGCTCCTAACATCAACAGCGGCAAGTCGATCTAGAGAGGAGTAAATGGAAAATCTAGGTGCGTTGGCCATCCTGCTGGCCTTCTGTGTGGCGGCCTATGCCACGTTGGCGTCCGTGATTGGCCGGATCAAGAAGAAGCCTTTTCTTGTAGTTAGCGGGGAACGAGCGGTTTACTCGGTGTGGGTGCTGGTGGCTCTGGCATCGGGCATCCTGGTCTACTCGCTGATGACCGGCGATTTCCGCTTCGCCTACGTGGCCGAGCATTCCAACCGCACCATGCCCACGCTCTACAAGTTTGCGGCGTGGTGGGGCGGCCAGGAAGGATCGCTGCTGTTCTGGAGTTTTCTGCTTTCCACGTATGCCTCGGTGGTAGTGTTCACCAACCGGCGCAAGCACCGCGACATGATGCCGTGGGTGGTGGGAGTGCTGGCCACCATTCAAACCTTCTTCCTGGTGCTCAACAATTTCGTTGCGAATCCCTTTCAGATGCTGGCCACCGATAAACTGATTGTGGCAGTGCCGGACGGCAACGGATTGAGTCCGCTGCTGCAATATCCGGCCATGGCGATCCATCCGCCGATGCTGTATTTGGGTTACGTGGGTTTCGCCGTGCCGTTCGCATTCGCCATCGGATCGCTGATTACCCGGCAGCCGGGCGATGCCTGGATCCACACCACGCGGCGCTGGACTCTGGTGACGTGGCTGTTCCAAAGCACCGGCGTCATGCTGGGCGCGGCCTGGGCTTATCACGTGCTGGGATGGGGCGGCTATTGGGGATGGGACCCGGTGGAGAATGCTTCCCTGCTGCCGTGGCTTAGCGGCACGGCGTTTCTGCACTCGGTGATGATGCAGGAAAAGAAAGGCATGATGAAGGTTTGGAACATCGTGCTGGTTTCAACCACATTCTTCCTGTGCATCCTGGGAACGTTTCTGACGCGGTCGGGCGTGGTGCAGTCGGTACATGCGTTCGCGCGATCGGAGATCGGCAAGTACTTCGTGACCTTCCTGGCGCTGGGGATCGCCGCCACGATTTACCTGATTCTGGATCGCCTGGATTACCTGAAAAGCGAATCCGAATTGGAGAGCGTAATCTCGCGCGAATCGAGCTTCCTGTTCAATAACCTGATTCTGCTGGCAAGCTGTTTTGCCGTGCTCTGGGGCACGCTGTTCCCGGTAATCTCGGAAGCGGCCACGGGCGATAAGATTTCGCTCGACGCCGATTGGTACAACCGGCTGATGGTGCCCATCGGGCTGTTCCTGCTGCTGCTTACGGGCGTGGGGCCGCTATTTGCCTGGCGGCGGACTTCGATGGAGAGCCTGCGGCGCAACTTCCAGTTGCCGGGTATCGCGTCACTGGTGCTGGTGGGCGTGCTGGTGGCCGCGGGTGTGCGGCATGTCTACGCCTTGATCTCGTTCGGCTTCTGCCTGTTCGTGGCGCTGACGGTGATTTCGGAATTCTATAAGGGCGCCAACGCCATCGCAGCCAAGAACGCGATGAACCTGTTGCGCGCCACCGTAGAGCTGACGCACCGCAACACGCGGCGCTACGGCGGATACCTGGTGCACATGGGAATTGTGCTGATGTTCATCGGGTTCACGGGGCACGCGTTCAACCAGGCCGAGGTGAAAGAGCTGAACAAAGGCGACTCCATGCGGGTGGGGGTTTATGACCTGAAGATGGTCGACCTGCAACAGGGCGGCAACGATAATTACGACTGGCACCGGGCCACCATGGCGGTCTCCAAGCACGGCGAATACCTGGGAACGCTGGAACCGGAGAAGCGGTTTTACAAAGCCAGCCGGCAGGGTACGTCGGAAGTGGGCATACGGCAGCGGCCGAACGAGGATCTGTACTTGAATTTCGGCGGCATGTCGGACGATCAGAAGCGGGCAGTGATTCAAGCCTACGTATTTCCGCTGGTGTCGTGGATCTGGATCGGTGGGCTGGTGCTGATTGGCGGCACGTTCATCTGCCTGGTTCCAAGCAAGGTGAAGATGCAATATGCCCGCACGGAAGTGGTGGGTTATACGAAGAAAAATGCGACGGTTCAAAAGTAGCGTACTGGTTGCGGCACTGGCAGCGGCGGCTCTAGCGGTGCCGGCCCGTGCCCAGACGGCGTCCCAAAAGCCAAGTGTGGATGTGCGGCGAGTAGGGGCGCGGCTGGCCTGCCAGTGCGGGTGCCCGGATTCGGTGGCGACGTGCAACATGCTGGAGTGCTCCTTCTCCAAGCCGGCCAAGGAACGGATTGCGCAGATGCAGGCGGTCGGGAAGCCGGACCAGGAGATTATCCAGGCGTTCGTGCGGGATAATGGCGCTGTTATTTATCTTGCGCCGCCTAATGCTTTAGGGTGGATTGTGCCGTATGCCGTGGCACTGGCAGGGCTCTTGCTGATCTCGCTGTTCGTGGCGAAGTACCGGAAGCCCAAGCCGCTGCCGGAGATTGGCGCGGAAATCGGGAAGCCGGCCATTGACGATCCGGAGTTGGCCAAGTATAAGGATCAGATTGAGAAGCAAATGGCAAATCTGGATTCATGATCATCGTTGTTACTTGCATCATCGCGATTGCCGTCCTGGCTTTCGTCCTCGGAGTTCGCGATCGGGATCTGCCGGTTGCGGAGCCGGAATCGCCGTTTCAGCATTTGGATGAGCGCAAGGCTGCCATCTACGAGAACTTGCGGGATTTGCAATTTGAGTATCGGGTCGGGAAGCTTTCCGATGACGATTATCAAAATACCAAGAGAGATTTACAGAAGGAACTGGCGGGCGTGCTGGGTGAAGTGGACCGTCTGAAAGTTCAGCTTGGAATGAATGGCGCTGCGCCGCCTTCCGCGCCGCCCCAGCAAGTGAAGGCCAGCGGGCAAGTGAAGGCCAGCGGATTTGTTTGTCCCAGTTGCGGGGCTAAGTTCGAGAAGGAATTAAAGTTCTGCGGGGAATGCGGGAAGCCCATGAAGGCGGTGAAGGCTTGAACGGCTGGCGCAGACTCGCCGGCTGGATAGCCGGCGTGGCAGGCATGATTGCCTGCTCCACGGTGGCATTTGGCGCCATCACCGGCCAGGTTGTCAACCAGACGACGGCGAAGCCGCAAGCGGGCGCCACGGTGGCTCTGTATAAATTGGGAGCGCAGAATGGCCTCGAGATGATCGACCAGGCCAAGTCCGATGCCCAGGGAAAGTTCACCATCGATCAGGAAGTCCGCGGCCCCCACCTGATCCGCACGGCTTTTGACGGGGTGACTTACAACCACATGCTGCCACCGGGGCAGCCGACCACTGGATTGACGCTGGATGTGTTCAACGCTTCCAAGCAGCCGGGGGCGGCGAAAGTCTCGAAGCACATGATCCTGTTCGAACCCGGCAGCGGACAGATTACGGTCAACGAAACCTATCTTCTGACGAACTCTGGTAAGACCGCGTGGAACGATCCGGATGGCGGAACCCTGCACTTCTTCCTGCCCGAAGGCACAGGCGGCAGGGTGCAAGTGCATGCTACGGCGCCGGGTGGTATGCCGTTGGGCACACCGGTGAAGAAGACGGCGAAGGCCGATGTTTTTGCGGCGGACTTCCCTGTGAAGCCGGGGGAAACGCGCTTCGACCTGACCTATGCCCTGCCGTATACCGAAGGGGCGGCGTTTAAGGGCAAGGTGGTCACCAAAGATGACAACACGTATCTCATAGTTCCGAACGGCGTGACGCTGAAGGGTGACAATCTGAACGACCTGGGAACCGAACCGCGCACGCAGGCGCATATTTTTGGGCTGAACGCGAACGCGTATAGCGTGCAGTTGACGGGAGCGGTGGTGGCGGCTCCAACCGAGGATGCCGGCGCCGGGGATTCGGATAACGGCCCGAAGATCGAACAGATCATGCCGCGGATTTTCGGCCAGGCCAAGCTGATCATCGCGCTGGCGCTGGGAATTCTGGCGCTGGGTTTTGTGCTGCTCTATCGTGCGCCCGTAGGAATCCGCGCCAAGGAGAGCCATGAGCGCGCTCGCCGTTGAGGGGGTCTGGAAGTTCTATGGCGACTACGCGGCCCTGCGCAACGTGCAACTCGCGGCGGAGCCGGGTTCCTGCCTTGCGCTGATCGGTCGGAACGGGGCGGGCAAAACCACGCTGCTACGGACGATCGCGGGTTTTTCACGGCCCGGGCGCGGCCGGATCCTGATCTTCGGCAAGGAGCCGCGGGAGACCGAAACACGGCGTCAGTTGGGATTTATCGGGCACGGGATTTCGGTTTACGACGAGCTTTCCGCCATCGAGAACCTGATGCTGTACGGCAAGCTGTACGGCGTGGCGAACCCGCGAAAATCGGCTCTGGAATGGCTGGAACGAACCGGTCTGGAGCGCGTACGGGACGGACTGGTGCGCGAGTTTTCACGCGGTATGCGGCAGCGGCTGGCTGTGGCGCGGGCCTTTCTGCACGAGCCTGCGGTGCTGTTGCTCGACGAGCCTTTTACGGCGCTAGATGACCGTGCCATCGCCGTGCTGCAGACGCTGTTGCGGCAGGCATTGGCCGATGGAAAAACCATTGTGATCTCGACTCATCAATTGCGGGAGGCTCTTGAACTGGCCTCGCACGTAGCGCTGCTGAACCGCGGAGAGCTGGCATTTCACGGCCCGTGCACGCCCGAAATGGCGGCTGATCCAGGCTTTGTATACGCGCGGTACGGCGAGGGTTGATGCGTTTCTTCCGGCAAGCGCTGGTGATCGCAGTGAAGGATCTGCGGGCCGAGATTCGAACCAAAGAAGCGGTCAATGCTTCGCTGGCCTTTGCGATCGTGATCCTGCTGCTGTTCAGTTTTGCCTTCGATCCGGAATTGGAGACCACGCAGGAAATGTCGGGCGGACTGCTATGGATCGTTTTCGCATTTGCGGGCACGCTGATTCTGAACCGCAGTTTCGCGCGTGAGCTGCCGAATGATTGCCTGGATGCTCTGGTAGCTGCGCCGATTTCGGGGGCGGCCCTGTTTCTGGGTAAGGCCCTGGCGAATTATGTGCTGGTGCTGGCGGTGGAACTGGTGTCATTGCCGGTCTTCGGAATCTTCAACAACGTGCGGTGGACTTCGCAGTTCTGGGAACTTATGCTGGTGCTGTTGCTGGGCACCTGGGGGCTCACGGTGATCGGAACGGTTTTCAGCGCGCTGACGGTAAACATCCGGTTGCGGGAAGTGATGCTGCCCATGCTGACGTATCCGATTCTGGTGCCGGCCCTGATGGGGTCGATGCTGTTGACCAAAGACCTGGTGATGGGAAAAGCGATTGCCCCGGATACGGTAATGTGGCTGAAGTTGCTGATCGGTTTTGATGTGATGTATACGGCAACATCGTTGATGCTGGTGGAGACGGTTTTAGTAGGGTAGAAATTGGCCAAAGAGGTTCACCTATGCGTGACTATATTCTTTACGGATTAGGGGCAGTGGCCGCGCTATTGCTGGCGCGCAATATTCAGGTGATTGCCGGGTTGCCGCCGGAGGCTTCGCAGGGGGCGATTTTCAAGATCATCTTTTTCCATGTGCCGATGGCGATGACGGCGATGATCTGCTCATTCGTTGCATTGCTTGGTTCCGTGATGTTCCTGGCCACCAAGAATTTTAAGTATGATGCCGTGGCCGTGGCAGTGACTGAGGTCGGGCTTGCCTTTCTGGCGGCCAACCTGGTGACCGGGTCTATCTGGGCGCGCGTGATCTGGGGCATCTGGTGGACCTGGGATGCGCGGCTGACTTCGGCGCTGGTTTGCTGGCTGCTTTACGCCGGTTACCTGATGCTGCGGCGCGCCATTGATGAGCCTACGCAGCGGGCCACATTCGCGGCGGTGTTCTCAATCTTTGCTTTTATCGATGTGCCCATCGTGATTTTCTCCATCAAATGGTGGCGCACGCAGCATCCGCAGCCGGTCTTCTGGGGCGGCGGCAGCATTCCTGCGGACTGGTTCGCGCTGGCGGGTTGGAATTGGCTGGCGATGATTCTGCTGGGTATCGTACTGACTGCCATCCGCCTGCGGCAGGAAGAGTCGCAGCGGGAAATCGATTCTTTGCGCCGCATGGCGCATGCGATGTAACGGAGATCTTATGCACTCTCTCATACCTACGCTTCTGCTGGCGCAGATTTCCCCCGAAGATGCCGTGCTACGCGAGATGGCGCGCCTGCAGCGCAACTATGAGTTTCTGAGCTACGGCCTGACGGCAGCCTGGATCATCATGGTGCTGTACGTTTTGATGATGGTGGCGCGCGAACGCAAGCTGAAACAGGAGATCGCCCGGCTCAGGGTAATGTTGGAGGAGCGGCCGAAGCGGTAGGTATTTTCACCACTTCAGCGTGTTGACCAACTCCCCCACCTTTTTCACCTTTTCCCGTTTGAGAAAATCCGCCAACTCTCCGGCTATGCGCCTTGGCGATTGCGGATCCCAGAAATTTGCGGTGCCGACCTGAACCGCGGAGGCACCGGCGATCATGAATTCCGCGGCATCGGTGCCGGTGGCGATTCCCCCCAGGCCGATCACGGGAATCCGCACAGAGCGCGCCGCTTGATACACCAGGCGTAACGCGATGGGCTTAATCGCCGGGCCGGAGAGTCCACCGAAACCGGCGCCGATCCGCGGACGGCGCGTATGCGCATCGATCGCCAGCGAGACAAAAGTGTTGACCAGCGAGAGGGCATCCGCGCCGGCTGCTTCGGCGGCCTGAGCCAGTGGTTCGATGGCGCTCACGTTGGGAGAGAGCTTGACCACTATGGGGCGGCGGGCCACTTGCTTCACCGCGGAGATCACTTCCGACAGCAGGGCCGGGTCGCTCGAAAAGTAGATGCCGCCATGAGCCGTGTTGGGGCAGGATACGTTGAGTTCGTAGGCAGCCAGGCCTGCGTGGTCCTCAAGTACGCGCACCACCTCCACATAGTCTTCAGTCTCATAGCCGAAAACATTGGCGAAGACCGCAGTTCGAAATTTCGCCAGCGCCGGCAATTTTTCGGCCACGAAGGCGCGGACGCCGATATTCTGCAGGCCGATGGAGTTGATCATGCCGCTTTCGGTTTCGTAGACGCGCGGCGGCGGGTTGCCTTCGATGGGTTCGCGCGAGAGACCCTTTACCACCAAACCGCCGAGGGCATTCAGGTCCACCAGCTTTTCAAACTCCACGCCATACGCAAAGGTGCCCGAAGCCGCCAGAACCGGATTGCGCAACGGGATGCCGCAGATGGAAGTCGCCAGCGCAGGGTCGGCGGAACTGCTCATTCCGCGAAAGCCTCAGCCAGAACCCGGCCGGTGGCCGACGACGGCTGCGCCACCCCCAGGATGCGCGCCAGGGTGGGCGCCACATCCACCGATTCCACGGGGCCTTCGAAAACGCCGGCCCGGAATTGCGGTCCGTAGAAGCACAGCGGCACACGAACATCGTAATTGTAGAGTGACCCGTAGGAGATGCCGCGCCCCTGGCCGTAGTCTTCGATGTACTCCGGGCGGTAGGAGAGCATCACATCGCCCGACCGCTTGGGATGAAAGCTGTTGCGGAACCGCGTCTCCCAGCCGTCGTGAGTGGAGCAGGCGCCGCCGGCTGTATAGTAGCCCGCAACGGCGGCTTGTTCGAGAGCCGCGCGGCCGGCGGTGATGCGAATCGGCTCGGGGTCCCGGTAGCCGCTGCTATCCAGATACAGGAAGGGATACAGGTACCGGGAAACGCGGCCGGCGCCGGTAGCGGTAAGGGTTTGGTCCACTAACTCCGCCAGTTTCTCGCCGTTGACCGCGAGGCGTGGGCGGAGTTCCGGCGGAGGCGCGGGCGGGGCGCCATGAGCCCCGGCCAGAACCATGTTGAAGGCGTTCTCACCGTGGGTGGCGTTGAGATGATCGAGCAGATACTCCATGTGCCGGTCCAGTTGCAGCGTCATCTGCTGCATCAGCGGCGAGCCGCCCCCCATCTCGTAGCCCAGCAGCGAACTGGAGCCGGCCAGCAGGCAGACAAAATCGAACGTGTCGCCCTGGCCGATCTGCTCGCGCGCGATCAGTTCGTTGAGAAATACAAACTGCGCCTCCTGGCAGAGATGCGAGGCTTTGTAGAGGGCGAGAAATTCCTGGGGATGCTGCGGGTCGAAGGTGAGGGTGCGCATCGGGGGCGCGCCGGGCCGGGCCCCGATGGCCATCCACGGGGCATTGTGCGCGTCCTCTATAGGGTGGACATTGTTGAAGTTGGTGAGCCAGTCCGGAGGCGCGCCGAGGGTAGTGAACCGGCCCGCCTGATCCATCCAGAACAGCTGCGCTTTCGCGGTTCCGGCGAATAGCGAGGCGAGAGACAAATCCAGGGAAACCACGAAGACACGATTGCGGGCGTCGGCCGCCACCTGCTCACAAAGCGTGGTTGCCAGAAGGGCTTCACTCGAAGCGTTTACGGTTTTCTTCGCCGCCGGATCATACCATGTGCCGGCCACGATACCGTGCTGGGATGGCCATGTGCCGGTAGCCAAAGTAGCGATGCTGCTGGCGGAAAACGTGCTCGCAAGGTGCCGGCAATCCGGGAACTGTGATCCTTTGTACAAGAGGCGGCGCAAGCCTCCGGGCCTGAATTGCGGTGCTACGGCATCCAGATGATCGGGCCGAAGCTGCTCTAATATAACTAGTACTAGCAGTTTAGCAACGCGAGGGGGCAGCGCCAAGGCATTCGCCGCCATGCCGCTCAGAATCCAGGAGCCGAATTGGCGACGGCAAATCCGCATAAAAAAAGAGTTTAACAGAACCTTCGAGAGATGTTATAGTGTAACTTCAAATAAGACTTTCTAGTTAGGGACGTACCTCTGGTACTTCCGATGGAAAGGCACGGTGATGAAAGAGGAAACGGGCGTTCTTGGTTTAGCGACAATTCGCGAGAATCGCGGCATCTCTCTGGAGCAGATTTCTTCGTCCACAAAGATTGGTGTACGTACTCTGGAGGCAATTGAGCGTGGCGACTTCGGGAAACTTCCTGGGGGGATTTACAGTACCAGCTACATCCGCCAATACGCGCGAGCCATTGACTACGATGAGGGTGCCATCCTGGCAGTTTATGACCGGGCGATGGCCAGCGGTAATGCGAACCCATCGCAGCCGGGCAGCGGCGGTAGTGGAAACTATGGCGGTTTCCGTCCGGCGTCAACCACGGTCGGATCGTAAGCACCCAATCCCTACGCCTTCTTTGCCGCCAGGCGGGTGGCGAACTTGGCAACGTTAATGATGGCGCGTTCGTGAGTGCCCTCGCCAATTTTTTCCTTTTCATCCCGCGCTTCCACGCGAAACTGAATCCGCCGCTCAGCCACAGCCAAAACCTCGGCCATGAACGTCACCACCATCCCCATGGGCGCCGCCGCCAGATGGGCCACGTTGACGTGCGTGCCGACGGTGTCGTAACCAGGCTCCAGGAACGGCAGCACCGTCTCCCGGCAGGTAATCTCCATGAAGCCGATCATCTGGGGAGTGGAAAGCACGCGCGCGCCCTCCACTCCCAGGAAAGTGATGGCGACCTCGGTAGTGACCAGAATTTTCTTTTCGCCTCTTGTGCCGATCGGGATGTTGGCCATGCGGATGGTTGGGAATTGGGAAGCTACGCCGCGGCCAGTCCGGCCAAAACACCGCGCATGTAGCTGAACGATCTCTGCATGCCGGGCAAGGGGTCTTTGTCGTTGATCTCGTATTCCAGGTTGACGCAGCCCTGATAATTCATTTTCTTGAGCTGTTTGAAGATGGCCGGGAATGGCATTTCGCCGTCGCCCACATCGCACTGGCTTTCCTTCTTGGAAAGGTCGCGCAGATCCTTGACGTGCATATCCAGAAGGCGGCCGCCGGCGCCTGCAATGGTCTTCGTCACATCGATCCCGGTGCGCGCCGAGTGGCCGATATCCATGCAGAGACCGCAGCGCGGGTCCATCTTGCTCACCACTTCCAACACCGATTGCGGCGTGGGGAAGTGTTTGTCTTCGGGGCCGTGGTTATGAATGGCCATCTTGATGTTGTATTCCTTGACCAGCATCTCCACCATCCCCACATTCTCATGCGTCGGCGCGCAGACCATCATGGGCAGGCCCAGATTCTTGGCGTACTCGAAGAGAACCCGCAGGTCGTCAACCGTCCTGGCCTTCGTCATGTCGACGTTGCCGCCGCTGGTGACCTTCAGCCCGGCCGCCGCAAACTGCGCGTGGTCAGCCTGCAATTCCTCGGGCGAACTGCCGATCTTGGCGTGCACATCTTTCACGCTGAGCCACGGCGTCTGGAGGGCTTTCGCCATTTCGATCGCCTTGGCGCGGTCGAAGCTGCGGAAGGAGTAGCTGGCGATTCCGAGCTTGATGCCCCAGGGCTCAGGCTCGATCTTGGCGAAGGCTGGGGTGACTCCGGCTGCGCTCAGACCCGCGACTCCGGCGGCACCCAGAAAATTACGGCGCGACGTTTCCATCTTCATAAACCCTCTTTCAGGTAAATCCAATTCTACTCCGTGGCGCGCCGTGTTGTGCGCCTGCATACGTGGTCCCTCACACGTTTCGGGCGATGGGACCTCGCCGTGCAATATACGGCGCTGACAAAGGAGCCACTATGTCAGCAAAGAACACGGCAGTCTTCGGCATTTATCCGGATCGGTTAGCGGTAGAGGAAGGCGTGGAACATCTGCGCCGTGCCGGCTTCCGCAGCACCGATATTTCGGTTCTGTTTCCGGACAATAAGGGCACCAAGGATTTCGCCCATGAAAAAAATACCAAGGCGCCGGAAGGCGCAACCTCAGGCGTAGTGGCCGGGGGCATCGCCGGAGGTGTGCTCGGCTGGCTCACCGGAATTGGGGCGTTGGCCATCCCGGGGCTGGGACCATTTATCGCCGCCGGACCGATTGTCGCCGCCTTGGCTGGTGCAGGCGCGGTCGGGACACTGGGGGGAATCATCGGCGCGCTGGTGGGCATGGGAATCCCCGAATACGAAGCGCACCGCTATGAAGGGCGCATACGGGAAGGCGGGGTTCTGCTCTCGGTCCATTGCGACACCGGGGATTGGGTGACCAGGGCCAAGGATGTTCTCACCAGTTCCGGCGCGCAGGATATTGGATCGGCCGGTGAAAAACGCGGCGATTTCGCGAATGCGGACAAACCTATGCCGCGCGTGCGCACCATGGGCAGCGGCGCCGTGTTAACAGAAGACGCCATGCTGGAAGAAGCCGTGGAGCGGCGCAAAGCCGAAGTCGAAGAATCGCACGACTGGTAGCGCGAGGCAGGCTGTAATGAATTGGTAGGCCACGAGGCCTACCCTGCGGGCCGGGAATGCAGTTCGTAGCCTTGCGGCGGTTCGGCGCCAAGCAAGTATCGGACGAAATAATCCCAACGCCGCCGCACCATGTAGGGTTCGTTGCCGAAACCGTGGCCGCGGTTGGGCAGCATGATGAGGTCGAAATCTTTATTAGCCTTGATCAGTTCGTCGACCACCAGCAGGGTGTTGTACGGGGGCACGTTGGTGTCCATGGTGCCGTGCGCTAACAGCAGGTGGCCTTTCAGATTCTTGGCGAGGTTCTGATTGGCCTGGCTGTCGTAGTTTGAGGTGCCGTCGGGTTTGCGTTCCAGCAAGCCCTGCCACTTCTCGGCCCAGTCGTCTTCATAGACGCGGTTATCGTGATTGCCCGCCTCAGAGATCCCCACCTTGAAGAAATCCGGATAGCGAAACATGGCATCGGCCGTAGCATAGCCGCCGCCCGAGTGGCCGTAGATGCCGGCCCGGTCAATGTCGATCCAGGGAAAACGCCGGGCAAGTTGCCGCATGCCGGCGACCTGATCGGGCAGCGTGTTGTCTCCCATGTCGCCGAAATAGGCTTCGTGAAACTTCTTCGAGCGCCACGGCGTGCCCATACCGTCGATTTCGACGACGATGAAACCAAGTTCCGCCAGCGCCTGTGCATCGCCGCGGCTGGCTGAGAAATTCCGGCTGCCCACACTGCCGGTTTGTGGACCGGGGTAAATGTGGTTGACCACTGGGTACTTCCGGGCAGCGTCGAAGTTGGTCGGCTTGAACATCAGGCCGTAGAGATCGGTCACGCCGTCGCGGGCTTTCACCGTGATTGGAACCGGCGGCTTCCAACCAGTGGTTAGCAGGCGCGAGATGTCCGCACGTTCGAGCGGCGCAATCAACTTGCCGTCGGCATCGCGCAGCAGGGCGACGGGAGGAACATCGGGCTTTGAGTAACTGTCGGTGAAGTAGCGGCCATCGGGCGAGAGGCTGATATCGTGGGCGGCATCCTCGGGGGTCAAAAGGGTTTGGCTGCGGCCATCGAAACCGACGCGGTAAAGGTGAATGAAATAAGGGTCGCGGCCCGGTTCCTTGCCCACGCCCAGGAAGTACAGCATACGGTTCTTTTCATCCACGCGAAGCAACTGCGTGACGTTGCCCTCGCCCGTCGAGATCTGGTGCTTGAGCTTGCCGGTTGCCAGATCGTAGAGATATAACTGGCCCCAGTTATCGCGCTCTGAGAACCAGATGACCTCGCCCGAAGCCGGCAGGTATTTCCAATTGATGCGGCCGTTGCCGGATTCGAAGAAGGTCGCGACCTTTTCTTCCAGCACTTCGCGAACGGCCCCGGTGGCGGTATCGGCAACGCGCAGATGCTCCACCTTATGGTCGCGGGAGGTGGAGACGAAAGCCACGTGGCTGCCGTCCGGGCTCCACTGCACGTCGCCCCACTCGCCGCGGCACTCCAGGTCGTCGCACAGAGAGGAGCGATGCTGGTCGGCGGGCATCTGCAGGCGTACCACGTGGGGATCGGCCACGTCCACGATCACACGCTGGATGGTTGTGACCACATCATCGCCTGGAAGCGGATACTTCCAGGCTTGCAGGTTGGGATGGCCGACACGCGTATCCACCAGGTACATCTCGCCCACGCCGCGCTGGTCCTGTTGATAGGTCGCGAGCTTTTTCGAATCCGGCGACCAGACCAGGATGGGGCGGTCGCTCTTTGACCAGCCGGCGTTGTCGGTAGCGTATCCGAAGTCCTTCGTGCCGTCTTTGGTGAGCTGAGTCTCCGCGCCGGTGGCCACATCGCGAACCCAGAGATTGAAATCGCGGATGAAGGCGGCGCGCTTCTTGTCGGGTGAAAGCGACTCATTGCGGCCGCCTGCGCCGCGGCCGCCACGCCCTCCGCGCCCGCCGGCTACCGGGTTAGAATCCTGCGCACACCGGGCGCCCTGTACGTCGCAAATCCAGGCGCGGCCAGCGGCGCTCAACTTGACGGTCTGGCTATCCTCGGAAAGATCGATCTCCGTAAAAGGCAGATGCGCCGCGTCATACCTGGGCCCCGCCGCCGCGGAGAGCGCTGCCGCCAGACGTGCGTGATCGAAAGCCGGGAGGCGGGTTCCCTTGACCGGGTCCACCAGCATGAACTCGTTGCCGGACTCAGTAAGAACCCGGTACCAGAAGCGATCGTTCGCCAGCCAGTTAGGGCGCACGCCACTCCGCAATACCCGCGGCGCGGTGTTATAGTTCATGAACTTTTCGGCGCGCGCATAGTCGGCGGCGGTGACCGCCCGGGGCTGCTGGGCCAGGCCGGAGACCACAATAGAAAGGCCTGCCAAAGTCGCACGAAGATGACGGGAGACCATTACGGCGAATAATCACACTGATCCGGGCCGGAAGTCAAGCGCGGGCAATCGGCGCGGGGAATCGGCATTCATCTGCCTTCATCTGTGGCCCGCCTTATTTCGCGGCTCCGGCGGGCATCTCAGGCAACGCTATTGTGAAACCGTTCTCCACCTTCACCGGGGCAGAGGAAATTGTGACGCTGGCGGACTTGAGCCCTTCACCCTTCACCCTTACCGTGATGGTGCCGGCTACTCTGGTGGCGCGCACCGCAACGCGGTTGATGCCGGCTTCCAGATCGAGCCACGTATTATTAGTCGACTTGATCTTGCCGCTGTTGTAACCGCCGCGCCACACTCCCGGTCCTTCGGTTTCGAAATCCACGCGCGCTTGAAAGGTCGGGCAGCGCTCGCCCTTCGCGTCAACGGCCTCCACATCCATCAGCGCAATGTCCGACCCATCGGCTCGCAGCCCTCCGGGTCCCGTGATAGGCGTGATCCGCAGAGCCACCGCTGGTCCCACGGTGTGCTTGCTCTGGGTTGCGACCGAGTTGCGACCACTGTCGCGACCACTGGTGCACCGGGCGGCGGACCGGGTGCTGCATCAGGCGTTGCGACGGGCTTGCCGCCGGACGACGCCACGGCTTTGATCTCACCGGCTTCCCAGGAGACATCGGCGAAGGTGAACAGATAGCGGTCGGATACGGCTCCGTGCCCTAGCGACCGTCCATTCACGAACAACTCCACTTCCTCGGCGTTGGACGTTACGTAGACGGTCTTCCTGGTGCCCGCGGGATAGGTCCAGTGGCCGATGATGTGCACCTGCGGATCGTCCCGGAAAATGGTGCGGCAAACGTAGTAGGCTTCCTTCGGCAAACGCACGCCGTCCACTTCTCCGCCCGCGCGCGCCACCTCGCTCGATACGCGTCCGCCGCTGGTGGAGTCGGAGAAAATCCAGTTGGCGCCTCCGGCATGGTTCGCGGCCGAAATCTTCTTCACGTATTGAGTTACCTGGTTGACGGCGTATTGCTCCGACGTTAGCTGGTAAGTTTGGCCCTTGCCTTCCGGGTACCCGAAGTTGGGCGGCGATGCATTGTCCCACACGCGGCGCGGCGATTCCTCGCGGTCATATTCGCCTTCCACAACCGGCAGGTGTTCGATCTCGCGGCCGCCTTCGGTGCCGATGCCGATATCCATGAACTCAGCCGTGACTTCGTCGGCGCGGCGATGCGCGTAGACGCGGCCCCCGCGCGGGTCGTACTGGTCCATGTGGGCGCGCAATTCCATGGCGTGGTCGCGGCTCACCTTCTGGTTGCCGCCCTCCCAGATCAGGATCGAGGGGTTGTTACGGAAGTAAACGATCATGTCGCGGAACGCATCGGCGCGGATCTTCCATGGCCCGGGCTCGGCGTCGCCTTCCCCGTCCACTCCCGGCTGCTCGGCGATAATGCCCAGGCGATCTCCGGCCGCGATCATGGCGGGGCCGCCAGCACAATGGCCCCAGCGTATAAAGTTGCCCCCCGCTTCCTTCATCAGGGCGAGAGTGTAGTAGTGCATCCAATCGGGCTGGGCGGCGCCCAGGCCGGGCCACTCGTCGGTCGGCTTCTGACCCCAGCCGTGTAACTTCTCATGGTGGCCATTGATGAAGAAGCCAGTCGCGGCATCCCACTTCACGGTGCGAATGCCCAGGGGGATCTCGCGCGAATCCACCACCTGCCCGCCAACCCGAAGCGTGCAGACCACGCGGTACAGATAAGGATGGCCGGGCTCCCAAAGCTGCGGCCTGGCAATGGTCCCGGACGCCTTCAATTCCAGGCTGGACCCGGCGCCGGCAGTCAGCGCGGCGGTCTTCAATTCGAGCACGGACTGGCCGTCGCTGCCCACAACATTGGCCACGAGTTCCACATTGGCCGCCGACGTCCGCTCGTTCTGAACCGGCACCTCAAGGTGCACGCGCGCCGAATTCCGCGAAATCTCCGTGGCGTAAACATATGGCCCTTCAGTTTGCAGAAAGCTATAGAGCGGCAGAGAAATATGCAGCGGGTCGGCCACGTGCAGATAAACGTTGCGATAGATTCCCCCGTGCGCGGGGTGCCAGTGCGGACTGTTCCACGGCAGGTCGGTCTTAACGATCCGGGCCATGTCGGTTTCGGGTGTGAAGCGGTTGTCGGCCATCACGGCGAGCACGTTCCTGGCGCCAAATTTCAGGTACGCAGTGATGTCGAAGCCGAATGGCAGGAAGCCGGTCTTGCTCACACCCAGAAGCTGCCCGTTCAGATAGACCTCCGCAATCTGCCGCACGGCTTCGAATTCGATGAAGATTTTCTTCCCCTTGAACGGCTCCGGCGGAACGAATGTCTTGCGATACCAGGTGCGCCCCGACCAGAGGTTCATCTCTCCCACGTGATTCGGGGTGGACCAGTCATCGAACGTATCGACGTCATTGAACGTGTGCGGCAGCGACACGCTGCTCCACGCGCTGTCGTCAAATGCCGGCGCGGCGGCCCCCGGCGGATTGGCCTTGATGAATTTCCAATCGGCATCGAAATTGAGCCTGGCGCCTTCAGCGGCAAAGGCCGTGCCGGGGAGCAGCACGAAGAACACAGTGGCGACTGAGCGCACCAGACTCATGATGACGGCTCCTCCCGTCAATACTACCTCTGCCGAAAGATAGGAACCAACTCGACAATAAGGATGACGATCACCAGGAGCTCCAGCAGGAAGCCGCGCACATCGCGAAACTCATTCACCATGAATTGATAGAGCTCGCCGGCCGTGTCCAGTTTCTGGTCCACCAGGTTGCGATAGTCGTTGGCACCCACCTTGGCCGCGGCCATACGGTAGGCCCGGGCGTAGAACATATCGCTCAGGAATTTGATGGCGTTGTCGGTGCGCTCGGTCAGCTCAGTCACTTCCAGGCGCAGGCGGTTCAAGCGTTCGGCTTCCCGGGCCATGCCCCAGCGTGAGAAAAAGCCGCTCTGGCGCTCCAGCGCCCGGTAGCCGTCAGCCAGCAATTTCGTCAGGATCTCATCGTAGCGCCGGTATTCCAGAAGCTGCGTATTGGCGTACTCCAGTAACTGAATCACCGGGGCGGCGCCCTCGGGTGTGTCGTATACGAACGCAGCCAGCCAGCCAACCACGAGAAGATCGGTCGGATAGTAAGACATGCTGGAAGATAGAATTTCCTTCTGCTCGCCTTCGGACAAGGCCTGGGTCTCGCCGCGAATCACTTGGCTGATCTCGCGGCCGTGTCGCGCGATCAACTCGGGCGCGGTCAGCGTGCTACCGCCAGAGTCGCGAATCTCGCGCAAATGGACCACATAGTAGGCTTCGTCCACCCACTCCGCATACGGCTTTTGCAGCGCCGATTTCAGCCGCTCCAGATGGTCGCGCACCGTCTTCAAGGCGCGCTGTTCCAACTCACCGGCTTCGATCCAGCGGTTGGAGAGCGCGATCAGATCTTTCCAGTCACCCTCAAACTCATGGTCTATCTCCAGACTCACCACACCGTAATCGAAATATCGCAGACGCACCTCGGCGTGTTCGCCGGTGGCCAGTTGAATGGGGTCGCAAGCCTCCACGATGGGTGTTCGTTCAAACCGCACGTATACCGGAGCGGGCAGTTTGAAGCCCGGCGACCGGCCAGGCGGCTCAGCGCCCAGCAACCGCCGCAACTCATGGAGGTCGATCTCTTCGGCAATATCGTAAAGCAGCAGCGCGCTGACTGAACCCCGGCAAGAGGCCATGCAGTTTGTAGGTTACTCCAACCTGCTGTCGCATGATCAACTAGACTGTTTCCCATGGTGGCCGACTTTACCGATGTATTCACCGGGTTGAAGCTTGCAGGGTTCCAGCGGTGGGCGAAAAGAAGTGGCTGTGACGGGTCAGGGCTGTTTGGCGGGGTTGGAGTGACGGCCGAATATTTTCCCCAGCGTGCGGACCACTGCGTTGCGGCGCTTGCCGGTTCCGCTCGAAGTGTCGGAAGCTGGAGGCGGCGCGGGGCCGACGGCTTGGACGGCCAGGGATGGCGGAAGAGCGACTTCGAGTCCGGCATGAACCTGGGGGGCGGCCGGCAAAAATGGCGTGGCCTCGGGTTCGGCTGAGGTCATGGTAAACCGCGGAAGTTGTGAAGCGGCCTGGACGGGCGCCGGTGTTAGCTTTTTCGACGGGCGGGGATTGCGGAGTTTGACGCGAACAATATTGGGAACGGAAACCACGGGGGGAACGGAAACCACGGGCTCGGGCAAAGAGGCAACTTGGGCCGCAGCTTGCGTGGCAGCTAATATTGGAACCGGTGCGGACGCCGACCTGACAGGCACGACAGACAAGCTGGAAGCGCGAGGTCGCCGCTGGGTATTAACGGCTGGCGATTTGCGGTAGTGGGAGAGCACCGAGAATCCATAGACCGCGGCCAGGGCCAGGACAGCGGCGGCCACCAAAGGCCGCGTGTGCTGGAAGCTGGTGGCGGGGGTGCTGGTTACAGCACTTTGCAGCGCGGTCTGGAAGTCGCCGGCGGAACCGAAGCGGCGCTCGGGGTCCTTTTCGAGCGCGGTGAGGATCACCTGGTTGAGACCGGGCGGGATGGCGGGATCGATGCTGATGGGCGGGGCGGGCGCGGCGTTTTGGTGGCCCAGCATCACCGCGAACGGACTGGCGCCTTCGAACGGCGGGCGGCCGGTGACGATTTCGTAGAGGACTACGCCGGTGGAATAGAGGTCGCTCCGGGCGCCGATCTCGCCGGTGCCAAGCACCTGTTCGGGCGACATGTATTTAGGCGAGCCGTTGAATTGTCCGGCCTGTGTTAAAGGCGGGCTGTCAGGGAAACGTGCCAGGCCGAAATCGGTGAGCTTCACGGTGCCACCGGGCGTCACGATAATGTTTTCGGGCTTGATATCGCGGTGGACAATGCCATGCCCGTGGGCGTAGGCCAGCGCGGAGAGAATTCCAAGCACGTAGGACACACCAGCTTCGCGGGGCACGCGGCCACGCTTGAGAATAGCGCTGAGCGGCTGGCCAGGCACCAATTCCATGATCAGGGCGAGGCCTTCGCCGATCGAGAAGGCGTTGTGCACGGCTGCAATATTGGGATGCGAAAGGCTGGCCTGCACTTGGATTTCGCGTAAAAAGCGCCGCTCCTGTTCGTCCGTCCCGGTTTGATGGTCGCTGAGGATCTTTAGGGCATCAATGCGATGCGTGATGCGATGCTCCGCCTTATAGACTTCGCCATAGGCACCCATGCCCACTGGGGCAATAATGCGGTAATCGCCGATCTGTGTCCCGATATCCAGACTCAAAAATGATTCTCCTGAACGACTTGTGCATGGCCGGATGGCCACATTACTTGCCGGTGACGAACCAGATGGCAGCCCACACCATACCGAGGAAGGCGGCAGTGCCGCTGAAAACCGCCCACTGAACCGCGTCCGACCGTCCCTTGAAGGAGGCGCGGAGAGAAGTCGCAGCGTAGGGCGAAAGCGTTGACCCCGACTCGTCCGGAACCTGACTGACAGGAGCAGGGTCAGGCGCGGCCGCCTCAGGCACTAGTATTAGGGCGTGAGCGGTTTCGGCGGGAACTGGCTGCGATTCGGCAAAGGGCGGGGCCGGATCGGGGGTTTGCGCCGCGGGGGCCTGGGCGGCGCCCGAGACGACTTCGGCGGCGGCCCACAAGCTGGCATGGATGGCGGTTTCCGGAAGAAGAACCGGGGCCGGCTGGGACGGAGGCACCGCTTCGGCTGCCGCCAGCACGATCACGGTTTCCGGTACGATCGCCGGAGGCAGTTCCGCAACCGATACGACGACGGGTTCGAGCTCGAGCGGCGCAGACATCCCGGTAGCGGCCACCGGAAGTTCGGGCGCCACCTCGGCTTCATCAGTTACGGCCGGGAGTTCGACATCCAGGATCTGGGGCAACTCCGTGGCTGCCACGATAAGTACGGGTGGGGCTTCCGCCGTCACTAGTTCGATCAGTGCGGGTGCGATTAGTGCGGGTGCGATTAGTGCGGGTATGAATATGGGTTCGGGTTCGACCGTAGTTGGGCGGTCCACTGCCGCCGGCGCAACGAGATCCAGGGCTTCGGCTGTCACTTCGGCAACCACTTCGGCAGGGACTTCCGCCGCGAGTGCTAACTCAGCAGTAGGCGTCATCTCTTCGGGCGCAATCTCGGCAACGGCCCGAACCAGGGCTTCCTCAAACTCGCCGGCGGACTGATAGCGGTCCGCGGGGAGTTTTTCCAAGGCCTTCAGAGCCACGGCGTCTAACAGCGAGGGAACGGCCGCATTGAATTTGCTGGGCGGCTCAGGCCGCTGGTTGACATGCGCCAGCATCAGTTCGAACTGGCTGGGCGAGTTGAAGGGCGTGCGGCCCGCGAGCATTTCATATAGCACAATGCCGACGGAATAGAGATCGCTGCGGTGGTCCAGCGTTTCGGTGCTTTTGACCTGTTCCGGAGAGATATATCTCAGGCTGCCGATGATGGCGCCACTCTGGGTGAGTTGAAGGCTGTGGGCGGCTTTGGCCATCCGGAAGTTGGTGAGTTTCACAACGCCGCCGGGGATGGCGATGATGTTGTCGGGCGAAATATCGCGATGTACGATTTTCTGCCGGTGCGCGCAATCCACAGCCGACAGCACCTGGCGGGCGAAATCTGCGGCCTCGCGCCAGGGAAGCGGTCCCATTTGCAGGCGCTCGGTTAGGGGCACTCCATCCACCAGTTCGGTGGTCATGACTAAACGGCCTTCGAGCGGCATGGCGGTAAAGAGTGTCACGATGTTGGGGTGAACCAACGTGGCGCGCAGGCGCATTTCGCGCATGAAGCGTTCCGCCTCCTCGCGATCTTCGTAGGCGCTCAAGGGCAACACCTTGAGCAGTTCCATGCGCAGGGTGAGCGTATTCTGCACACGGTATTCCATCCCGTTCTTGGACCGCTTCGCGGCATCGATAAACTTATAGCCGGAGTACGTCTGGCCGAGTTCAAACTCCATCCAACAGGTCTCCTTCCGGCACCAGAACTTCGAGCCGGCGAAAATTCTTCAAACTGCTAATGATTCTAGGGGTTGAGGGGGCTATGGGTCAATTTGCCAAACGTTATTACCAGAGCCGGACGAAAGGATAGCAGTACGGTCGGATATACGGTGTGCTAACGGGCATCACGGACATACCGAGCCCATCCCCAGCCGGCCGTTACCCCCGTACCGCCCTCCAGAGCCGCCGCGCCGAGAACGTCACCACGCCAACGAAAAACACCAGGCTCATCGCCACTACCGCCAGCTGCCGCCGGGGCGAAATCTGGGTCACTTCGGGCTCTGACGGCGCGGCGAAATCCAGTGCAATCCGCACATGCACCGCGGCCGGTTTGGAGCCATCCACGCGGTTGTCCACTACCAGCACGTAATCGCCGCGGCGGCGCACCCTGTACGACAGGGCTCCCGATCTCCCTGGAGCGGTCACCGCGATCACGCCATGCGGCAGGTCGTTGCGCAGACGCTCCAGGTCGTCACGCGTCATCAGCGCCACGCGCACCTGCTGGGATCCGGATTGCACTTCATAATTCGCGGAAACCAGCGCGGGCCGCTGTCGCAGATCGAGTTCCACATAGCGCCATTCAGCCGGTGGAATCTGGTACACCTCACTCTCCAGTTCCACCCTGGCGGAGGCAGCCAGCAGAAAAATCCAGGCAAGCGCGATCATAGGCAGGCACACCGGGAAACGGACCCGCCGAGGCCCTTCCAAAACTGCGAAAGGACTACAATAAGGTCCATGAACGACAGTATGGCACAGCCGCAGCCGGGGCTTTCTCCGCTTGAACTGCCGGGCTGGAAGACTGCGTTGAGCTGGGTCTCCGCCATCCTGCTGGCCGTTCTGTTCCTGGCCTCGGGGCTGTGGAAAATCACTGATGCGCAGGGCGCGGCAGTACGGATGGCGCAGGCGAAAATCCCCGAATCCGTCAGCCTGATTGCGGCCATCCTCTTCGGCATTGTGGAGACCGTGGCCGCGGTGCTGGTGCTGATCCCGCGCTTCCGCCGATGGGGATCCATTCTCACCGGACTTCTGCTGTTGGCGTTTTTAGCGTACTTCGCACTGAACTATAACGCGCTGCGCGGCGCCGAATGCAGTTGCTTCCCGTGGGTCAAGCGCGCGGTGGGGCCAGCCTTCTTTATCGGGGATGGCGCCATGCTGCTGCTGGCGGTATTCGCGGGCGCCTGGTCGAAACCGTCGGAGAGTCTGCGCACGGCCGGCCTGATTCTGAGCGCGGTGGCTGTGTTCGCCGTGGTCTCTTACGGGGTGGCCGCGGTGCGGCAAACCGGGACGCCCGCGCCCGAAACCATCACGGTCAATTCCAAGCCCTACTCGCTGCAGCACGGCAGGATTCTGCTGTTCTTCTTCGACCCCGCCTGCATGCACTGTCTGGACGCGGCCAAGCGGATGTCGCAGTACCACTGGGGCGATACGCGCGTGGTGGGGATCCCCATCAGCCAGCCGCAGTGGGCGGCCCAGTTCATGCAGGAGACCGGCCTCCACATGGACATTTCGAGCGACCTGGAAAAGCTCAGGCAGGTTTTCCCTAACCCCGCGGTGCCCGGCGGCGTGGCGCTGGAGAATGGGCGGGAGAAAGCCACGCTGGTCAAATTCGAGAAGGACGAACCGGAAGCCTCGCTCAAGCAGTTGGTGTTTATAAAGTAGGGTAGGCCTCCGGTCTGCCAATCCCGGTCTGCCAATCCCGGCCTGCCAATACTACGGTTTCGGCAGCAGTCTCTCGATCCGGTCCGTGCCACCGCTGGGAGCGCCCGAGGCTGGGGCCGGCGGCAGGTAAGAGGGGTCGGCCAGCACATAAAGATTCCACGCTTTTCGCTCGCCCAGGATTGGGGCGGCGGTCCGCACCTGGTAGTCAATGTTCTTCCAGTGAAAAGAAATAACCTGGTTGCGGATGGCGCCGGCCTTTCGAAAATCGTAGCCTGGATACGGTGCGATGGATAGAATGAAGCGCCCATGGCCGGGAAAGTAGAGCCACAGCGCAGAGCCGCCGGCCGCGCGGAAAGCCGTCCTGCTTCTCATTTCCTGCCCGTTGACCAGCCACACAAATGGGGCGGCGAAATTCAGCGTCACGTCGTTCACTGTAAAATCTTTAGGCTCCTCGGAGTCGGAGTCGGAGTCGGGCACGGTGTGTCCAAGCACGGTGTGTTCAGGAGAAGCCAGGCTGGACACCACTTGAATGTAATCCACAACTTTGCGTTGACCGTCCGGGCTGATCAGCAGGTCGAGCGCGATGGTGTCACCGTCCTGAATCACTTGCGAGGGCGGATACTTCGGCAGCGACACAGCGCTCAGGTTCGGGAACCTGCTGCGAATCCGCTCGGGCAGATCCTGCGGCCTGAGGCTCAGAGGCGCGAAGGCGACCCGAAAGCCTCCACCGGGCGCCGGGTCCACCACCAGGTCATAGCCGAAGAAGGAATTTGTGCCTCCGTCGAACTCATACCGCTGCAGCCGGTTGTCCGCCATCTTTGAGCCGCTGCCATAGTGAGTGTTGTTCGGGGCCTGCAAAGGCGGCTCGGCAACCGTAGTATAGTGGACCGTGATTCCGGCGCGAAGCGTTGAGAAACCGCCTCCGATCCTGCCGGGGTTGCCGTCTTGCGGACCTTTGACGACGATCTCCGCGACCTGCCTCTGCCACGGCGCGGGCATTTGCTTACCGGATTGGGCCAGCCCCGCGGCGGTCAGCGAAAACAGCCAAATGAGATTAGTTCTTAGCATGTCCGCCCCTGATGATTCTGGGCCGCAACTCGGCCACCGGCTGTAGCCCATAGATGGTTGGCGCGGGCCCGTCTTTATAGACCGTCACGGGAACTTCCACTCGATCCGCGTGGATTACAACTCGCCCCGGAACCGGTATGACCCATCTCCACACGGCCACGGCAAACAGTACGGCAAGCACCATGGCCACCGGCAGCGGAACCCGAATGGAAGCGGTCCACAGGCGCTGCCACCAGGGCCGCGACGGTTCAGGGAATACCCGTTCCGGAAAGACGCGGGCGCGCATTGCCGCGGCCGGCCGCGGTGCCTGCCACTCGCGCAGCATGCCGCTCAGTTCCTGATCGGTTAACTCATGCTCGTCAAACGGTTCCATGCAGATCTCCAAGTTTTCGGTATGGCGCCAGCGTCCGCTTCAATCGCGCCCGCGCCCGGTGCAGCCGCGATTTCACCGTGCCTATATCGGCGTCCACAACATGCGCAACTTCTTCCAGCGTGAAGCCTTCGTATTCGAATAAAACCAGGGCTTCCTGCTGCATCGCGGGCAGACCGGCGACTGCCTGCTCAACAGCCGACGACAACTCCTGGCTGGCGCGCGGGTCGGCCACCAGCGCCGCATCGTTGCGCTCGAACTGCGCGGCCGCGCGGTTGTCCCGATAATTCTTCAACGCCAGGTTGCGGGCGATGGAAAAGAGATATGTCTTGATAGTTCCGCGCGCCCGGTCAAAGCGTTCGGGGGTCCGCACGAGGGCCAGAAAACACTCCTGCGTGATGTCCTCCGCTAGGTCCACACGGCCGGTCAGCCGATAGACGAAACGGAAAACGGCTTCGTGATACTGATCGAACGCTTCCTCCGCGTGCACGGGGCTTCACTTTACTATTACCGTGAAGGGGCACGCAGGATACGGGCTTGCTGCCTGGCCAGAGCTGTGATCGCGAAGCTTCTAGGCTTCTAGAATGAAAATCTCAACGACACATCGATCTTCCGGTTGAACGTCGAGTTCGCGCCGCCCATCGGGCCGAATCCTCCCGCCAGGCTGCGGGACACGCCAAAGTAGGGTGACGACAAATCCCCGCTCGGCGCTGCGAAGTTGGTGTGATTGAGGGCATTCGAAGCATTCACGCCAAACGTCAGGTTGTACCGTCTGCCAGTGCCTGCGCCGCCCATCATGCCGCCCATGGGCCCCATCATTGCTCCGGGAGGCGAGCCGCCGCCGCCGGGCCGGCCGCCACCCATCCCGCCGCCACCACCCATGCCGCCCATCATGCCGCCGCCAGGCGCGGGGCCTTCGCCTTTGCCGCCGAATGTCCACGTGCGCGAAAGCCGCAGCGAAACGTTGGCCGTCCCCGGCCCGCGCGCAAAGTTGCGGGGAATGGTAGCGGTGCCGGGAGCCGGGTTCAGGTTGAAGCAGCCGAACGCCGCTTCATAGATCAAATTCTGCCCGGTGCACGCCGACTGGCCCACGCCCGCCATCAAAGCCGGCCGCTCAGCCGTGATGCCATCGCCGTTAGTGTCCCGGCCCGTGGTGATGTTGTACGGAGTGCCGCTCGCAACCACGATAAAGGGGCTCACCGAGAACTTCAGCGGCAGAGGCAGCGAAGTGCCCACCACCAGGCGATGGCGCACGTCGGCGAATGAACTCGGCCCCCATTCCGCCCGTAGGTTGTAAGGGTCGGCGGCCTGGCCCTCGGCGTCGCTTTTGCCATAGGAAAGCATGTAGAAGCCAAAGACGAACAGCTTCTTGTAGTTCACGTTGGGCGCGAACTGCACCATATTGGTACGGCTGAAACCGGTGGATTCGGTAAGGTTTCGGAATTGCGAATCGCCGAAGGGGAAGGCACCGGCGCCGTTTATATTGCCGACCGGCGCGTTGATATCGCGCGAACGCAGCAGGTGCGTGCCGCGGCCGTTGATATAGTTTACGCTGAAGCGCAAATACTTGTTGATCTGGCGGTCCACCCCGATGCTGGCCTGGTAGTTGCGCGGCGCAACAAAGCCGCTGTCGACATACTGCAGGTTCTGCGGCTGTTTGCCGCTGGCCAGTGAACCGAGCGATGGAATGGATGGGAAGAACGACGGGTCGATGATGAAATAAGACTGCTGCGTCACGCCGTTGAACCGCAGCGCACTTAACGTCACGGAATCAGCCAGGCGGTCAAAGAAGATGCCGAAGCCCGCCCGCAGCACTGTCTTCCCGGCCTTGCCGCCCTTGCTGTCAATTCCCCAGGCGAGGCCGATACGGGGCGAAAAGTCCTTGTGGTCCGAGAGATTGGTCTGGTCTTCGTAGCGCAAGCCGTAGCTCAATGTGAGATTCGGCCGCGCCCGCCAGTCGTCATTCACAAAGACCCCCATATCGAACTGGTTCACCGTCGTACTGGGCGTGCCTGCGCTTAGCGTGAATTGTGTGGCGCCGCCGCCCAGCAGCCGAATCTGCGCATCGCTCAGCCCGGCCTTTTGGAACAGCAGCGTTCGCCGGTAGACTTCAAGCGCATTGAGTTGAACGGATGTGCCGGCGATGGGATTGTTGTTTGAATCGAGCAGCGGACCTTCGCCGCCCAGGAAATTATAGGAACCGCCGAAGTTGCTCACCGACGTATTGTCATTGAACGACTGGCGCGCCCGGCCGCCCCATTTGATGGTGTGGGTCTTCACCGTGAAGGTGGAACTATTCGAGAGCTCGAGTGCGTCCCGCACGCTTCCCGAGTTGCCGATCTGGGCGCCGCCGCCGGTGAACGCGCCCTGCACGGAGATCGACGGAATGGTGTTGTCCCCGATGCTGAGCGAGTTGCTGCGCATGAACTGGAAGCGCGTTTCGTTGATGAATCGCGGGCTGACCACGTTGGTTTCGGTGGCCTGCACGGTGTTCTCCACGCTGGTCTGGTTATAGGCTTTTGACGCCAGGTTGAAGCTCCCAATTCCCTGTTTTTCGTAGTCCAGCCGCGTGTCCTGATAGCGCACCGTAAGCGAGTTCGCGGGATTGATGGCATAATCCAGCCGCGGGCTGATGGTAGTAAACGTTTGCGGCGTCAGAATGGCCTGATTGATATTTTGCGGATTCAGGTTGGCGTCCAGATCGGTAGCCAGAATGAAAGCATTTTCGGTGGTGCTGCGCCGCATGGCATCGAAACCGAACGACGCCTTGGCCTTCTTGATGGGTCCGCTGAGGTTGACGCCGAACATATCCTGCCGGTACTGCGGCCGCGTCGATTGCGTCAGCAGAGCGCTCCGCGAATTCAGGGCTTCCTTGTTGTACTGGCCGAACAACTGGCCGCGAATTGTGTCGGTACCGGGCTTGGTGAAAATCTCGATGCGCCCGAAGCCCGGCCGCTCATACTCCGGCGAGAAGGGGTTGGAATTGATGCGCACTTCGCGAATGGAAGACTTGTTGGGCAGGTTGCCGCCGGTGAAGCCGTCGATGTAGATCTGGCCGCCGCTGGGCCCGGCGCCGGGTCCGGCCATGGCTTGCAGTTGTTGCGAGAGCTCGTCCGGGTCGTCGGAAAGCGTGGCCAGTTCTTTCTCGCGAAGCACCAGGGCGCCGGCGTTGTTGTCCGGGTCGGCGGTCACGCTGCTGGCTTCGTCCTCGACATTGAGCACCTGGGTATCGGCTTCGATGGTGAGCTGTGCATCGAGCGTAGTGGGGCCGCTGATATCGAAGTCCGGCTTGCCACTCACGCTGAAACCCTTGGCGATCACGCGGACCGTGTACTTACCCGGGCGCAGCGAGGGGAAGTCATACTGGCCGCTGATGTCGGTAGTTTTGCGTTGCTCGCCGCCCGGGCCGCGGAGTTGCACCAGAGCGCCGGGCACCAGGGCGCCCGAGGGATCGGTGATGGTGCCGTGCAGTCCGGCCTGAGCTTGAACCGCGGCCCGAGCTTGAACCGGGGACTGAGCTGGAACCGGTACCTGAGCTTGAACCGGGGCCTGAGCCGGCAGCGCAGAGGCAGCGCCTAACAGGCAGAGAATGAGTGCGCAAACGTAAGTGATTTTCATATAGTCTTCTTGTCTTGAGCCTTAAGGAATAATTCCGTAGCCTTAAGGAATAATTCCGCCGAGGCCCATGCCGCCCAAGTCCATCCCGCCGCCGCCCATGCCGCCCGCGCCCGCGGCGCCGGACATTCCGCCGCCCCTGGCACCGGCGCGCCCGCCGCCCTGCGGCATCGACGCCATCTGTATCAGCATCCCGGCATTCGAGAGAAACATGATGGCTGTAATCTCATCGGCCTTTGCGCCCTTAGTGCTCGAGACCACGATGGTGTCCCCAGGCTTCAAGTCTTCCAATTTCGCCGCTGGCATGCGCTCCAGCATCTGCGCGATATCCATGCCGCCGCCACCGGGCCGCATCATGCTGCCGCCCGGCGCTCCACCTGCCGGCGGCGCAGCAGTGGCCCCACCCGCGGGCCCGCCCTTACCAGACATACCGCCCGCGTTTCCGCCCCCCGTTGCTCCCGGAGTTCCCATCATGGCCGAGAGGTCCGGCATCTTTTTCAATTGCGAATCCGCGGTGAACCTGACCACCAACGGCTTATTGCTGTTGAGGTCTTTGACCGTAACTTCCTTCGTGTCCGGGTTGACCGCAATCACCGAACCGGCCTTCGTCAGGAAGGTGCCGAACACCACGTCGTCGGCAGCCACCTTGAGGCCGTCTTCGCTTTTCCGGCCGCGCGCGCGCAGTTGATCGCCCACATTCACATCGGCCAATTTGCTCCCAGTGGCATCGGCGAACTTCACCGAATCCGGCGCATACCGTTTGAAGGTGGTCTTCTCTTCCACGGTCACCACGGCTTGCTTCTCCCCCGTCAGCGTCCGCATCTTCAGCGTGATCTCACTGCCGCTCTTTGCGGCCACCATGCCTGAGATGCCGCGGCGCGTCCAGTCCAGCCGGTCTGCCTCGTTCCGTTTGGCAATATCGGTAGCCGTCATCACGATGATGCGGCGCAAATCCGTGGTGCCCGGTTCGGGCGTTACCAGCACGCGGTCGCCAATCGCCACATCCGTGATCTGGATCGCGTCGGCTTTTTTCAAATCCTTCTCGCCCGGCGCAATCCTCTGCGCAATCGTGTTGGAACCGATCCTCAATGCCACGGGAGGCGCATTATCCGGCTTGATTTCGATCTCCGCCGTTTCCGCCTTCAGTGCCGACACCGTCCCCACAAACGATTTGGCCGCCTGCGCCGGCGCCGTCTGCAGCACGGCAGCCGCCAGCGCCAGTAGGAATGCAATCTGTTTCATCAAGTATCAGTAGACCGCGGAAAGGCCCCCGGGCATCCTTAAGTTTTGTAAAGGGGTATTGCCCTGCGCAAACTTCGGATACCACAATGGTTGTAGCGTGCCCGTAACGTTGAACACACCGCCAGACGGCAGCCCGTCCCTCAAGTCGATCCTCCTTATAGAGGACGATTCGGAGTTGTGTCTATTAATGACCGATTATTTCGCGCAGCACGGCTTCCGCGTGGAATCCGCGCACGATGGCCGCAGCGGCCTGGCGCGGTCGCTTGAAGGCAACTTCGACCTGATTATTCTCGACGTCATGCTGCCGGTACTGGACGGCTTCGAAGTCCTGCGCCAGTTGCGCAAACGCATGGCCACCCCGGTGATCATGCTGACCGCGCGCACGGCACAGCCCGACCGGATTGCCGGCCTCAATGCCGGAGCCGACGATTATCTGCCCAAGCCCTTCGGCCCGGAAGAACTGTTGGCGCGCATGCGGGCCGTGCTGCGCCGCACTGCACACGCCGAGGCCGCCGAGCCTCAAATGGTGGAGGCCGGGGGCGTGAAACTGAATCCACAGACGCGCGAAGTCTGGTCCCACAACCAGCCCGTGGAAGTGACTTCCATCGAGTTCGACATCCTGGAAATTCTGGCCCGTGCCGCCGGCCGCATCGGTTTCGCGCGATGAACTCGCCGCCGTACTCTACCAGCGCCGGGCCACGCCGTACGAGCGCTCGCTCGACGTCCACATCAGCCACCTTCGCAAGAAACTGGAACGCGAAGACGGCCCGCTTATCCGCACCATCCGCGGCGTGGGCTACCTTTTCGCGCCGGCCACGGGAGGCGACGCATGAGATCGGTCCACGTCAAGATTATGATCTGGTGTTTCGCCACGCTGCTGCTCTCGCTGGTGGCGTTCATCGGCGTTTCGGTGTATGTTTCTATTCCGGCGCAGCATGGCGAGCGCGGCGGCGGATTTCGCCTCAACCTGGAAGATGCCGTCAACGCTTACGAATCCGGTGGCCCCGCGGCGTTGGCCGCCAGGCTCGCCAAGTACAAACGATACCTTGGCGACGACCATTATTTAACAGACCAGCGCGGGCGCGACCTGGTTACCGGCGAGGACCACTCGGCTTTGCTGGTGGGGATGAATGCCAACCATCCCAAACCCGTGATTGGCCGGAAGCTGCTGGTGCTGGCCTCGCCTGACGATCGCTACCGGTTGATCATCCGCTTCACCGGCCGCGTGAACTTCTGGACATACCTTCCGTACTACCTGTTGATTCTCGCAGCAGTGGCCCTGGTCTGCTGGGTCCTGGCGATCAACATCGCTTCGCCGCTGCGCATGCTGGCGCGCACGGTCGATCGCTTCGGCGGCGGCGATCTATCGGTGCGCGTGAATTCCAAACGCAAAGATGAAATCGGCGAGCTCAGCCGCGCCTTTGACCGCATGGCGGAACGCATCGGTACTCTGCTTACGGCCGAGCGCAGGCTGCTGCAGGATATCTCGCACGAACTTCGCTCTCCGCTGGCGCGTCTCAGTTTTGCCGCGGAACTCATTCGCACGGCCGAAGACCGCGACGCCGCCGTGACCCGTCTGAACAAGGAAATCGGCCGCCTGGCCGATCTGGTGGGCGGCCTGATCCAGGTGACACGCGCCGAAGGCGATCCCACCGCCAGTAATGCCGAGGATCTGCGCCTGGATGAACTGCTGGACGAAATCGTAGAGGATTGCCAGATGGAGGCCGAAGCCCGCGGCTGCCACATCGCGCTTGAGAGCCAGCCGAAGATCGCCATGCGCGGCGACCGTGAACTTCTGCGCCGGGCAATCGAAAACGTGGTCCGTAATTCCATCCGCTACACGCCCGGCGGCGGCGCGGTGGACGTGAAACTGGGTGCCACCAGGGACGCCGCGCGCATCTGCGTCCGCGATTACGGCCCCGGAGTTCCGCAGGACGTGCTACCGAAAATCTTCCAGCCGTTCTTCCGTGTAGACGATTCGCGCGACACCTCTACCGGGGGCGTGGGCCTGGGCCTCGCCATCGCTTATCGCGCCATCGGCATCCATCACGGCCGCCTGTGGGCCGAGAACGTCAAGCCCGGCCTGATGGTGTGGATCGAACTTCCGCTGGTGGCGTAGCCAAGCAGGGAGGCCTCCTGGCCTGCCACGTATGCGCCAGAATAGAAGCAGTGCCCCTCTCGCCATTACTTCTGGCCTTCCTCGCAGTTCCCACCTTCTCTCACGACGTCGCCCCTATCCTCTATAAGGCCTGCGTCTCGTGCCACCGCTCCGGCGGAGTGGCGCCCTTCCCCCTGATCGATTATCAGGACGCCGCCAAACGCGCCCGCCTGATCGCCACCGTCACTACCAGCCGCTATATGCCGCCCTGGCTTCCTTCCACGCCGCACTTCCTCCACGAACTCAAGCTGACGGATGCCGAAATCGCGGTCCTCAATCGCTGGGCGGCGGCCGGAGCCCCCCAAGGCGATCCTGCTGCGACTCCGCCAGCGCCGCAATTCAACGACGGCTGGCAGCTGGGCAAGCCCGACCTCGAAGCCGAAATGCCCGCGCCGTTTGAAATCCCCACCGAAGGTCCGGACCTTTACCGGTGTTTCGTGGTCGCTTCCCCCGCGTCGAAGGACCAGTGGCTCCGCGCCATCGACATTCGCCCCGGCAATCCGCGAGTCGTCCATCACGTGATTCTCTTTCAAGACACCACGCGCACCGCCCGCCAGCGCGACACGGGCGCAGGCTACGCTTGCTTCGGAACACCCGGCTTCCTGCCCGCCCTCGGACTAGGCGGGTGGACACCCGGGGCGCAGCCCGTGCGCATGCCCGATGACATTCCCGAACTCCTCCACGCCAACGCCGATCTCGTGCTCCAGGTGCACTACCATCTCACCGGCAAGCCTGAGACCGACCGCACGCGCGTGGCTTTCTATTTCGCGGATCGAAAACCCCAGCGCCGCCTGATGGATATTCCTCTCGGTTCCAACCGCATCGACATCCCGGCGGGCGAGCGCAGTTACAAAGTCACTGACCACTTCACGCTGCCTGTGGATGTCGACGCCATCGGCATCATCCCCCACGCCCACTACATCTGCAAGGCCATGTACGCCTACGCGGTGCTGCCCGACGGCTCCAGACGAACCCTGATCCGCATTCCCGACTGGAATTTCAACTGGCAGCAGCAATACCGCTACCCTACGCCGGTCCGCTTACCGGCGGACACGCGCGTGGAAATGGAGTTCACCTACGACAACGGGGCTCAGAATCCACGCAACCCCAACCAGCCGCCAAAACGCGTAACCTGGGGCCCCGGCACCACTGACGAGATGGCCGGCCTGCACATTGAAGTAGTGCCGGTGCACCCTGACGATGCCGAAGAACTGGGCCGTTCGCTTTGGGGTAAGATGATCCGGGCAACCAGCGCCGGGGCTCCGCGTTAGCTCACCAGCGCCAGCGGCCTGATAGGAGCCCCCGTAGCCCCGCGAATCTTCATGGGCGCGGCCAAAAACGCAAACTCCCAGGCCCGGTCCGCTGCCAATTCCTCCAGATTCAGGCACTCGATTATGTGCACTCCGCTGTCTACCAGCAGATGCACATGCACGGGCATCGCGGGTGCCGGCACCTTTTCAAACGCCACCGTATCGGCCCCCGCCGCGAAGATGTTCCGCACGCTCAGCCACTGCGCCGCCGCCAGCGAAGGACCGGGCCCATGGGCATCCCGCACGAATTTCCGCGCATCCTCAAAGTATTGCGCCCAGCCGGTCCGCAGAAGCACCACATCGCCGGCGCGGACTTCCACGCCCTGGGCCCGCGCCGCATCCTCTAAGTGCTCCGGCTTAACCTCGAAGTCTGCCGCCAGTGGGTCTGAACCCAGCAGGCCCGCGATATCCAGCAACAGTCCGCGCCGTAAAATCGGCGCGATGGTATCCACCGAATGTTTCCGCAGCCCGCCCCCGTAAGACTGCAGCGGGCCTACATCGTCGCCGCCGTGCAGCTTTCCTCCGCACGAAAAATGGCAGAGCGCGTCGATATGCGTGCCTACGTGGCTTCCCATTGCAATCGCATCCGCGGCCGAACTATTCCCCGCTGGCCCCACCGCGTCACCGTGCTGTTTGGTCAAGCCAAAGAGGAACGGCGGATGTGTGGGGTAATGCGGCATGCCCGTGAAATACGGCTGCGCCAGGTCGTAAACCTTGGCCGCTTGAAGCAACTCCAGCAGTGAGTTCATCAGAACTTGTAGCGTAATGCGAATTGCATCACGCGCGGGTTGTAAAACATGGAACTGATCACCCCGAATGTAGTGGCATTGATGTTCTGGTCGCCCGACCAAAACGTGGCATGGTTCAGAGCATTGTAGGCATCCATCCTCAGTTCCACCACTTGCTTCTCATTGATCTTCACGGTCTTCTTGAGCACCATGTCGATATTGAAAGTCCAGGGCCCGTCAAACAGCCGCTTTTGCAGCACTCCGAGCGTGCCCGCGCCCGGATTGAAGAACGCCTGTCCCTGAAATGCCGGGGCGCCATCGCCGTTCACACCTGTGCCGTCGGCCGGATTAATCGCCGATTGCGAAACGATCATCGGTCCGTTCCCAGTCATCTGGTATTTCACAATGCCGGCGAGCTGCGGCCCCGTGAGCGCCGTATCGGCCGTGTTGTAGTACGACCGGGCCTCGCGGTTCAGTGTGCCTCGTTCCGACAGAATCGAGAACGGCGCGCCCGATTGCCACACCATGATGCTGCCGAATGTCCAGCCGCCGATCACCCGGTCTAGAGGACGGTAGCTGAGCTTGCCCTTTCCGAACGGCAGATCGTAGGAGCCGTCGGCCTTGATCATGTGGGTCAGATCGAAATTCGCGCGCGACCGTTCGATCCCCGGATTGTTGATGTCCAGAAAATGCTGAATCCGGTTCTGGCTGTCGCCGTCGGCATCGCTCAACACTTTGGAGAACGTGTAGTTGGCTTCGAAGCTCAACCCCGAGCGTGTACGGTGCTTCATTTCCAGTTGCAGCGAATTGTAGCTGGAGCTCGAATAGTTGGTCAGCATATCGGTGCCCAACGCATTCGGGTTTTGGTAAAAGTTCACGGAGCCGTTCAATCCGTTGGTCTCGTAAAGATTCGCCAGTTCCGCCACTTCGCCGTCCTGAAGGTAACCGCGGACGGTGGCGTTGGTCAGCAGGCCGCCCGACGCCAGCTTGGGAAAAACCGAGAGCTGCTGGCTGCCCGGAATGTTAGCGTTGTAAGCGGGGTTGAAGGTTCCACTTCGCGCCAGCGCCAGAAATCCATTGTTCTGCGCCTTCAGGAAATCCGGAAGGAAACCATTCTGGTTGATGACCACCTGGTTGAAATCGAACGCCCGGTACGCGCCCACCACGTGGTTGCCCACATAGCGCGCTTCCACCAGCGTGCCTTTGAATTCGTGCTGGATGCCAATCGAATACTGCTGCACGTAGGGATGCTTCAGGTTGGGGTCGATCAGCCCCAGAGTGTTGAACGGGTTGTTCAAATATTGGTTCGCTGCCGTCGTCGGCACCTGGTAGTCGGGAGGAATAATACCCGGCACACCCGTGGCCACCCGGTAGCCTAACCCGGTAGCAGCCGAAATACCTTGCAGCCCGGAGTTGATTTCGAGAGTGCTCTCCGGCGCCAGAATAGCCTGATCGTTCACATAGCTCACCGAATAACCGCCGCGTACGGCTGTCTTGCCATTGCCGAATACATCCCAGGCCAAACCGAGATTGGGCGCGAAATCCTTCCATTCGCGATGCGTCCACGGCCGCCCCGCCGAGGATCCCGCAAAATTTAACGTAGCATTGGAAAGCAGTGTCTGCACCGCGGTGCCCTGAATTACCGGCGAAAGTTCCAGCGAGTCGCGCTCATCTACAATACCCGGAAGCTCATACCGCAAACCCAACGTCAGCGTCAGATTGCGCACCACCTTCCATTTGTCCTGCACGTAGAAAGCGTAATCGTTGTCCAGAAAGTGCCGGCTGAACGGCGCACCCGCGACGTAACCTGAGGTCTGGCTGGTCACGTTGTAGGTCTGGCTGAAACCATCAATGTAGCCGCCAAGCGTGGCCAGCAGCGAATTGGCAGTCGCCAGGTCGGCCGTCGTGATGCCCGTCAGTTCGTTGCGTGCCAGCGCCGGTTGGCCCGCGCCCATTGCCAGCGAGTAGGTGGGAACCACACCGGTGGAATCATAGTAGTGTACGCCGATGTGTTGCATGTGGAAACCGAATTGGATGTAGTGGCGTCCGCGCTGGTATGCCGCATCGTCTGAAAGATCGTACGTGTTGGTCTCCCGGCCCTGCGGCTGGAACTCGTTCACGGGATCGGAGAACAGCGTGCCCGTCAAGTAGTATTGTCCAAACTGCTGCGACGTATCGAAGTGGCCATACGTCAGGTTGAACCCTCCGCGAACTTCGTTGGTCAGGTGGGCAGACGGCGTCCATCGCCACGAAAGCGCCAACAGGCTTCCATGTGTCGGGTTGGTGACTTTCGGAATCACCGAAAAATCGTTCTCCGCGTCTGGCCGGTCCGAATTGAAACGGTTCCACGAGTAAGATCCGCTCACCGCGTGCCGCGGGTTGAAGTTATAGTCCACCTTGCCTGTAACATTGTCGTTCAATTCGTTGGCCGCCTGATTGAAGCGGTACCCGCCAAAGTTTCTGCCGTCGCCCACCTCGCTGCTGTTGATCTTGTCACCCGTGGGAACCTGCGCCAGCAGCGCCTGAATCGTAGGATCGACTCCGGTCAGATGGCGCAATGTCAGCAGGTTGACCTGGCGCAGTGTGTTGCTGGTGTCGCGATAAGTGAAAATCCCGTTGCGCGCGTCGTTGGTCAAAATGGTGTCCGTAACCGGCTGCTGCTGGTGGTTGCGGATAGCTTCGTAGCTGCCATAGAAGAATAGTTTGTCTTTCTTGATAGGTCCGCCAATCAACCCGCCGAACTGGTTTTGGTTCAGAAAAGGCCGCGCAATGCCGGACTGGTTATTGAACCAGTCATTGGCCGCGAATTCGTTGTTACGGTTGTCCCAGAACACCTCGCCGTGGAATTCGTTGGTGCCGGAAGGCGTCGAAAACGCAGCTTCCGTGGCGCCCCCCGAAGCCGCCGCATTGGCGTTCGAGTTGACCATGGTCACCTGCCGCACCTGGCTCACGCGCAGCTTATTGGGAACGTAATCCAGGGCATTGTCGCGAATGTAGTTGTCCTGGATGTTGATGCCGTCGAGCGTCATATTCGAGTACGACGTCCGCAGGCCGTTGATCACCGTTGTTGAATTGCCGTTATAAGCCACGCCCGGCTGCGTCTGCAAAATCCCCAGGACGTCGCGGTCCTGAATCGGCAGATTCTGGATCTGCTCCATGCTGATGGTTTCCGCCACTTCCGCGCTGGCCGCGTCCACACCCTGCACCTCGGCGCGTACTTCTACCGTCTGCGTGGTGCCGGCCAGTTGCAGCTTGACCGGCGGAACCGACGTTTCGCGGGACGGATCAACCGAGAGGCCGCGCAGCGTCGTCTTCAGGAAGCCTCTGGCTTGCACCGCGAGGTCATAATAGGCTGGCCGAACGCCGCTGAAGTTGAACAAGCCGTCCGTCGAGGTCTGGGTGGTCAGCAGCGGTTTCTTGCCGCCCGCCAGGTAGAGTTCCACATCTGCACCCGGCACCACCGCGCCGCTGGCGTCCATCACGGACCCTGTAACGCGCCCTGAGAATTGGGCATTCGCCGGAATCACCTGAAGCAAGAACAACAGCCCACACAGGTATCTCATCATTTCTATTGAACCCCAAATTCAGACACCCGGCTCAGCGAAATCCCGCATTTAACCAGCGAATTCATGAACGGATGTTAACCCGCGATCGAAGCGGCCGGCAGAGCCGCGACCGTTAGGGAGCGTGTAAGAGACTATGCGAGACACCACCCTAGGGCTGCAGAGTCAAGGTGGCTTTACCGGCGGCACCGGCGTAGACCAGCTCGATGGAGCGGATGCTTTTGGTCCTGCCGCGGTACTGGAAGAAAATTAATCCTGCCAGGGGGAGGGCGCGGTCGCCTTCCGGAAGCGAAGCTTTTTGAACACGCTGTGCCATTGCGCGCTGCACCCCGATCGGGATGTGGACCGGTGCCGGCGGCGCATTGGAGTCGCCCTTATCGCCTCTTCCGCCGCCACCACCGCCGCCGCCTAAACTGGTCTTGGATTTCGATGGGGGCGGCTCCGGCGGCTCCCACTCAGGATCTTTGAGGGACCCCACCACCAACCCGTACGGTTGGCTGGGCAAGGGCGTCTTCTTCCCGTTAATGCGGAGCGAAAAGTCACCGGCCGACAGTTTGATCCGCGCGTCCGGCGGGCCGAACAACCCCGTTTCGATCACCACATAGTCTTCCGTGGAGAGAGGCCCTTGCATCGTGGGGACGGAGTGTCCCTTGAACTCAGCCGCAATCGTCACCGTGCCTGCTTGAACCTGGGCCTGATATTCGGCCGGAGTCGCTCTGGGAGGCATGCCTTTGGATTCGATCGGCGCGTCCTTGCCGGGTGCTTCCTTTGCGGGCGCATCCTTACTGGCAGCGTCCTGCCCTTGTATACACAGGCAGACGGCGAGGCCAATGGTGGCGACCAGCGCACCGATTCTCAACTCATGTGAAAGTTGCATCCCAGTTACGAAGCTAGCATATTCAAGGCTCTGGTTGGCAGCGTCGATGAAGTGTATCGGGGCGGCGTGTAACCGCGCTACCCTGTAATTGCACTTGACCGTCTTACTGACACCGGCTTATGAAACTTGGTGAAATCGCCGCCGCGCTGGGCTGCCGCCTGCAAGGCAATCGGGATTTGGAAATCACCGGCGTGGCCGGCATGGAACACGCGGCACCCGGTCACTTGACCTTCCTGGCCAACCCCAAGTACGCTCCCAAGGTCAAGCACACCAAGGCCAGTGCCATCCTGGTGTCGGAATCCGCCGTATCAGAAGCCAAACCGGCCATCGATATCGCCCTCCTCATCTCCGCGAACCCTTACTTCGATTTCGCTCGCGCCCTGGCCCTGTTCTACCAACCCCCGCGCCCCGCGCCCGGCATCCACGCCCTGGCCTGCGTTTCGCCAACCGCTGAAACGGGTGAGAATTGTTCTATCGGCCCCTTTGCGGTTGTCGGCGACCACGTGCGCATCGGCCGCAACGCCGTGATCCATCCCCACGTGGTGATTTACCAGGGCGCCGAAATCGGCGACGATTTTCTGGCCCACTCGCACGCCGTGGTGCGCGAGTTTTGCCGCATCGGCCATCGCGTGATCCTGCAGAATGGCGTGGTGGTGGGCGGCGACGGCTTCGGCTTCGCCAAACGCGCCGATGGTACCCACTTCAAAATCGTACAGTCCGGAATCACCGTCCTCGAAGACGACGTGGAGGTCCAGACGCTGACTTCCATCGACCGCGCCACCGCGGGTGAAACTCGCGTGAGGCGCGGCGCCAAGATCGATAGCCTGGTGCAGGTGGGGCACGCCTGCACCGTCGGCGAAGACAATATTATTTGCGCTCAGACCGGTCTCGCCGGCAGCACGGTTCTCGAACGCAATGTGCTTCTCGCCGGGCAGGTTGGCTCCTCCGGCCATTTGACCGTGCACGAAGGCGCGATTGTTTACGCGCAGAGCGGCATCGGCGGCGATGTGGCGCCCGGCGCCCGCATCTCCGGTTCGCCGGCCTTTGCCGCCGGCGAATGGCTGCGAGCCGTGACCGCTTTTACCAAACTGCCCGACCTGTTGAAAAGTTTGCGCGACCTGAAAAAGAGAATCGAACAGATGGAGAAGCATGTCAAATCCAACGCCCCTACATAGCCCACGGCATCCCATCGCCTATTTGAACGAGGAGTTTCTGAACAGTCCCGATGCGCGGCTGATTCGCATTATGGCCGAGTACCTGGAGCCCTTCGCCCACTTTCGCCGCGAGAAGATCCGCGATACCGTGGTGTTCTTCGGATCGGCCCGTTTGCGCGAAGACGGTCCCATGGCGAAGTATTATGATGACGCCCGCACTTTGGCGCGCCTGCTGACCGAGTGGTCCGTCCAGTTCACCACCAGCACCCACCGCTTCGTGGTCTGCTCCGGCGGCGGCCCCGGGATCATGGAGGCTGCCAACCGCGGAGCCTGGGACGCGGGCGGAAAAACCGTCGGCCTCAACATCGGGCTGCCCTTCGAACAGTTCCCCAACCCCTACATCACGCCCGAACTGAGCTTCGAGTTTCACTACTTTTTCATGCGCAAGTTCTGGTTCGCTTACCTTGCCAAAGCCATGGTCGTGTTTCCGGGCGGCTTCGGCACGCTCGACGAAATGATGGAACTTCTCACTCTCTCCCAGACCCAGAAGCTGGCAAAGAAGATGTCCATTCTGCTTTACGGCTCCGAATACTGGAAGGAGATCCTCAATTTTGACGCCCTGGTCAAATATGGAATGATTGCGCCCGAGGACTTGAGTCTCTTCCAGTACGCCGACGATCCGCATACCGCCTTTGAAATTCTCATCACCAATCTGGAGACCTACTGTCTGGTGCCCGAAACTCCCGAGACTCCGTCGATCTCAAAGTCTATCAACCCACAAAAACCGGAAGGAGCGTGAGCTTGAAAGGTTTGATTTACCGCAGAGACGCTGAGACGCGGAGACAAACGCGGAGGAAGACTTACGCGCTTGGATGGGACTCTCTGCGCTTTACTCCGCGTCTCAGCGTCTCTGCGGTAAAAGCAGCCCTTCAATCTAAGGCGGAACCTGTCTAGTGTTTCGCCTCAGCGTAGGAAACGGAATTGAAATCAAGCTCTTCGAGCTTCACGATGCCGAAGCGGTCTATACCGTGGTGGATCGCGAACGCGAGTATCTGCGCCACTGGCTTCCCTGGGTGGATTACACTCACTCCCCCGACGACATCCGCCATTTCATCGCGCGCGTGCGCGGCCAGTTTGAAGCTAACCAGGGGCCGCAGGCGGGCCTCTGGGTTAACGGAAAACTCGCCGGCTCCGTGGGTTGCCACCCCATCAACTGGCAAAATCGCAACTGCAGCATCGGCTACTGGATTGCGCCTGAGCATCAAGGGAAAGGCATCGTCACCAAATGCTGCGCCAGGCTGCTGGACTACCTTTTCGATGACCTGCGCCTGCATCGCGTGGTGATCGAATGCGGCACCGGCAACGCCAAAAGCTGCGCCATCCCCAAGCGCCTCGGCTTCTCCCGCGAAGGCATCGTGCGCCACGGCGAATGGGTCAATGACCGCTGGCTGGATCTGGTGATGTGGTCCATGCTGGAGCACGAGTGGCGCGCACGGCGGCGCTGACTTGCCCTGCCCCTAGTCTGTAAGTCGGTGTGTAAGTCCGGCCGGAGGGAGCCGGAAGCGTTACTTGACGACGATCACGAACCCATCCGACAAGCCACCCGCGAAACCGTTTCCGTTGGATGAACTCGGCAGACCTACGGTCGCGTAGCCTGCGGTGTAAACCGCTCCGTCCGGCCCCACTGCGATTCCGTTGCCCACGTAGACGCCGGTGCCTCCGAAATACGTCGAGAAGAGCAGGCCCGTTTGGCCCGCCGCCCCTGGCTGCAGTTTGGTAATGAACAGGTCGGTTCCACCGCCCCAGTTCGCCTGCGGCGCACTGCTCACCGGGAAGTCCGGCGACAGCGTGTACCCGGTGACGTAGATGTTGCCGGCCGTGTCGCGGGTCAGATCGTACCCCACCTCGCCCTGTGAGCCTCCCAGATAGGTCGAGTACACCAGAAAATGCGGAGGGTCGTTGGGGTTCACGATCGATACAAATGCATCCCCATTTCCGCCGGCCTGGGGTTGCACGGCATCCGCCGTCGTCTGGAAATCCGTGGACAGAGTGTACCCGGTAAACATCACGCGGTTCTGCGAATCGACCGCGACCTTGCGGACTTCGCTCGCTGCCGATCCGCCGAAGTACGTGGAATACACCAGCGAAGGCTCGCCCGATTTGGTCATGTCCATGACACCGATGATGATGCTCACCGGTGCCGGTTGCGCCTGCCGGTAGCCCGGGCCTTCCATGGGGAACATCGTCGAATTGGTGGTGGCCCCGAAGTACACCAGGCCATTCGATCCCACTGCTATGCCGCGCCCGTCGTCGTCCAGTTCGCCGCCCAGGTAGGTGGAATACACCAGGGTCGAAGAATTGGGATCGATCTTGCACAGGAACGCGTCCTGCGGCCCGTACAACACTCCGGCATAGGCGCTGGTTGTCACCGGAAAATCGGTGGACGTAGTGGTGCCGATCACGTGGATCATCCCGCTCGAATCCACTGCGATCCCATGCGTGATGTCGGTGCCGGTGATGCCGCCCAGATAGGTGGAGTAGATCAGGGACACGCCGCCATATTGCGATGGGTCCACCACCGCTATGAAAGCATCCTGCGTGGACGCTGCCCCGGTGGCCTGCACGGACGCGCCCACGATCGGGAAATCAGTTGAAAGGGTGGAACCCGTAACGTAGATCACCCCGGAGGAATTCACATCTATGGCAGTCGGTATGTCCACGTTTGTCCCGCCCAGGTAACTGAAGTAAGTCAGCGGAAAACTCTGGTCCGCCGCAGTGGTGTCGATGATGGCAATGAATATATCGGTCAGCCCGAAACTATTATTGCTATAGGCGCCGTTGACAGCCTGCATCTCTGAGGTGGTGGTAGATCCCGTAATATACAGGAGCCCTTTGGAATCCAGTTTGATCGCCGTAATCTGATCCGCGCCGGAGCCGCCCATGTATGTGCAATACACTAGAACCGGGTCAATTACCAGGGTTCGGGTGCGGTCGTAATTCGCCAGGCGCAGACCGACCTGGTTCGACCCCAGCAGCGTGTAGCGCCCGGCCACTTCACGGCGGCTGGTGGTTAAGTTCCCGCCCGCCAGGTTACCGGCACCCCCCTGATAAAGTGCAGGCTGGTAAATGACAGGCCTTTTTTGCAGAATGCGGCGTCCTTCAAACTCCAGCGCCAGGTCGCCTTCCGCCGTAATGGAAGCCTTGGCGCCGCCGCGGAACTGTATCCGGATGGCTCGCGGGTCGGCGCCGGGCTGCACCACGAAGTCATACTCCAGCGAACCTTGGTTCCCGTAGTAAACCACGTCGATCCCCGGATACACGCCGCCATACCGGACGCGCGAATAGTTGGCGATCCCGGTGTGCCAGCGCTCGCGGCTGCCGATGAAATAATCGGTGCGTGCGGCCATTCGGTCAAGCGCCTCAATCTTCGCCGACGGGTTGGAATTCACCAGCCGCATTTCCACGCGTTCGGCGCCCGGCATGGCGAGCGTAGCGCCGTGCGCCGAGAGTTGCAGGCTGTATCCGCCCGCCCGCGCGCCATACCGCACCGCCGGATCGAACTGGCCGAGGTTCTCCTCAAACCGCAGCGGCAATCGAGCCAGTGCGGCTTTAGCTTGCGAAACCGGGGCTTGCGAAACGGCACCATCGGCGGCGCCCAGTAATGAGGCCGAGCACACGAGTAACCCAAAAAGATACTGACCACGCATACGAGACTCTATTAGACCATGCGTTGCGCTCTCAATTGAATGGGCCGATTGTTCACAGGCGTGAATGTATTTCAGCCCGTGGCGCAGGCGGTTTCGCCCGCGATTCTGTAAAATGAATAGGAAATGAAAGCCTTGACGATCGCCTTTTTCCTCCTTCAGATCGCCGATGTTCCCCGGGTCCAACCCAAGGAACTGGCATCCCATCTGGATTCCGGGGCCGTCATTTTTCAGGTCGGACCCAACGTGCTGTACCGGAGCAAGCACATTCCGGGCGCCATCTATGCCGGCCCCGGGTCGAAGCCCGAAGGCCTGAGCCTGCTGCGCGCCGCCGCCGCCAATTTTCCGCGAACACGCGAAATCGTGATCTATTGTGGCTGCTGCCCCTGGGTCCGCTGCCCCAACATCAAACCGGCGATGGACACGCTCAAGCAAATGGGATTCACCAAAGTAAAAGCGCTCTACCTGGAGACTAACTTCGCTACGGACTGGATTGACCACCAGTATCCCGTAGAGCATTGAGCCCGCCGGCAAGCCCGCCAATCCCTCTCGGGCTGGCATAATAAGACCGGAGGCTGAACCGTGGCCACGTCGACCGCACCCGTTTCCATTTCATTCGAGAACGAACACAACCCATGGCTGGCAGCCGAGGCGCGTTTCGAGGAAGCTGCCAGGCGCCTGAAGCTGGACGATGGCATGCGCAAGATTCTCGGCACCCCCGCCCGCGAACTCATCGTCCATATTCCGGTGCAGCTCGATGACGGCCGCCTGGAAGTTTTCACCGGCTATCGCGTCCAGCACTCCATAGCTCGCGGCCCGGCCAAGGGCGGCATCCGCTTCGCGCCCGACGTAACCCTGGATGAAGTCCGCGCCCTGGCTTCCTGGATGACCTGGAAATGCGCGGTTGTGAATATTCCCTTTGGCGGCGGCAAGGGCGGTGTCATCTGCGATCCACACATCCTCTCGGACACCGAATTGGAAAAGCTCACCCGCCGCTACACCGCTGAGATTTTTGATTTCATTGGACCGGAGCGCGACGTTCCCGCGCCGGATGTCAACACCAACGACCAAACCATGGCGTGGATTATGGATACGTACTCCATGCATGCGCGCCACACTGTGACTGCGGTGGTGACCGGCAAACCCATGCCCCTGGGCGGTTCGCGCGGCCGCCCCGAAGCCACCGGCCGCGGCTGCATGATGGTCACCGTCCGCGCTCTCGAACGGCTGGGCATGACGCCCGATTCCACGCGCGTGGTCATTCAGGGCTTCGGCAATGTCGGCGGCATGGCTGCCAAAGTTGATGAGCGCCATGGGATTCAAGATCATTGCCATCGTGGAGTATGACGGCGCTGTCTACAATCCTCATGGGCTGGACATCCCGGCTCTCCAGCAGCACCGTAAGGAAACCGGCTCCGTCACGGGCTTCCCGGGCGGCGAGGACATGGACAAGACCGAAGCCATGTTTCTGGCTTGCGATGTCCTGATCCCGGCTGCCACTGAGAACGTCATCACCTCTCAAAACGCCCACCGGCTTCGCTGCAAAATCCTCTGCGAAGGCGCCAACGGTCCCACGACTCCGCTGGCGGACGAGATCCTCACCGACCAGAAAGTCTTCGTGATCCCCGACATTCTGGCCAACGCCGGCGGCGTCACGGTCTCTTACTTCGAATGGGTTCAGGACCGGCAGGGTTTCTTCTGGAACGAGAAACTGGTCAACCAGCGCCTCCAGGAAATCATGCATGACAGCTTCGACGCCGTTGTGCAATACGCCGAGGCCCACAAGACCAACAACCGGACCGCCGCCTACATGCTGGCTCTGGACCGCGTCGCCTGCGCCATCAAACTCAGGGGAATCTACGCCTGACCGCCCACCTCTTGCCGCCGCCCGTGGAGCGGGCTTTAGCCTGCCATGCCGGCACTCACGCCGGCACGTCTTTCCACGCTAATGTCTGACGCCTCCACGCCGCTCATGCGGCAATACAACAGCATCAAAGAGCAGGTCCCCAATGCGCTCCTGATGTTCCGCCTGGGCGATTTCTACGAGCTCTTTTTCGAAGATGCCATCATAGCCGCGCGCGACCTGGAAATCACGCTTACCTCGCGCAACAAGGAAAAAGGCGCCGCCATCCCCATGTGCGGCGTCCCCTACCACGCCGCCGAAGGCTACATCTCGCGCCTCATCCAGAAGGGCCACCGCGTGGCGATCTGCGAGCAGATGGAAGACGCCAGGTTCGCCAGGACGTCGGCTACGAAGCTGGTCAAACGAGAAATCACCCGCGTAGTCACGCCCGGCACCGCGATGGATGCCAGCCTGGTCCGCTCGCGCGAGAACAACTATTTAGCGGCCGTGGCCCGCAATGGCACCCGTTCCGCCGTGGCCCACGTCGATATCTCCACCGGCGAGTTCCGCGTCACCGAAATGGATCCAGCCGAGGTTGCCGGAGCCCTGGAACACCTGGGCGCGCGCGAAGTTCTGTTCCCCGGCGACCTCCCGCTCTTCACCGGCGAAGATCACCATACGCCGCGCTTCGTCCGCACCGAACTCGAAGACTGGGTCTTCACCGCGGATTACGCCGACCGCACCCTGCGCGATCATTTCAAACTGCTCTCGCTCGATGGCTGCGGCCTGGCCAATCGTCCCGCGGCCGTCGGCGCGGCCGGCGCCGTTCTGCATTATCTCCGCGATACCCAGCGCGCCGCACTCGATCATCTCGACCGGCCTACCTATTACGACCGCGCGGATTCCATGATTCTCGATGCCGTCACCGTGCGCAACCTGGAACTCGTAGAGCCTCTGTTCGCCGCCGACGCCGCCGGCCCGCAGGCGCAGCCTACCCTGCTTGGCGTGCTCGACCAGAGCCTCACCGGCATGGGCGGCCGTCTGCTGCGCCAGCGCCTGCTGCGCCCTTCCATGGACCAGGCCGAGATCGAACAGCGCCTGGATGCCGTGGGCGAATTGCTCCAGCAGACCATTCTGCGAGCGGAGCTGCGCAAGCAGTTGGGCGGCATCCTGGATCTGGAGCGCCTCCTGGCCAAGGTGACCCTGGGCTCCGCCGGCCCGCGGGACTTGCTGGCGCTCGGCCGTTCCCTTGAAAGAATCCCGGCGCTCAAACGCTGCTTCGATACCCAGCAGGCCGCCCGCCTGCGCACCCTTCACGACCGCCTGGACGAGCTTCCCGATGTCGCGCAGCTGATTCTTGAAGCCATCGCCGACGAACCGCCGCTCAACCTGGCCGACGGCGGCGCCATCCGCGCCGGCCACAATGCCGAGCTCGACGAACTGCGCGATCTCAGCCGCAATGGCCGCCAGTACATTGCGCAGATCGAAGCCCGCGAACGCCAGCGCACCGGAATCCAGTCATTAAAGGTCCGGTTCAACAACGTCTTCGGCTATTACATCGAAATCACCAAGGCCAACCAGCACCTGGCGCCCGCCGACTACGAACGCAAGCAGACCCTGGCCAATGCCGAGCGTTTCACCACCCCCGAACTGAAGGACTACGAGCGCAAAGTTCTGGACGCCGAGGAAAAGATCCTCACGCTTGAAAAGGAACTCTTCACCGCGGTGCGCAAACTTGCCGCGGCCCAGGCGCAGCGCATCCGGGCCACCGCCGCCGCGGTCGCCGAGCTCGACGTGACCGCCTCACTGGCGCAGGTGGCCGCCGAGAATCGCTATCAACGTCCCACGTTTTCAGACTCGGGCGAGATGCGCATTATGGCCGGCCGCCACCCGGTGATCGAGCGTCTGGCCGAGCAGGAAGCCGGCCGCTTCATCCCCAACGACCTTTACCTGAACGACTCCACCGGCCTCATCGCGCTCATCACCGGCCCCAACATGGGCGGCAAATCCACCTACCTGCGGCAGGCCGCGCTCATCGCTATCCTGGCCCAATTGGGTTCGTTTGTTCCCGCGGAATCGGCCAGCCTGCCCATCATCGACCGCATCTTCACCCGCATCGGCGCTTCCGATAACCTGGCGCGCGGCCGGTCCACCTTCATGGTAGAGATGACTGAGACCGCCGTGATCCTGAACACCGCCACGCCCCGCAGCTTCATCGTGCTGGATGAGATCGGCCGCGGCACCGCGACTTACGACGGGCTGGCCCTGGCCTGGGCAGTGGTGGAGCACGTCCACTCCCGCACGCGCGCCAAGACCCTCTTCGCCACTCACTACCACGAGCTCACCGAATTGGCTGGGCAGTTGAGCGGCGTTCGCAACCTCATGGTCTCCGTGAAGGAGGCCGGCGACCACATCATCTTTCTGCGCAAAGTGGAGCCCGGCAAAGCCGACCGCAGTTACGGCATTGAAGTAGCGCGCCTGGCCGGACTGCCCCTCACTGTGATTGAGCGCGCGCGCGAGGTTCTCAAACTCCATGAGCGCACCGAGCACGTGGTCACCGAAGAACTGGTGAAATCCGAAGACCGCGCGCAGCCCAAGGGCCCGGTGCAGATCCAGCTTTTTGAACCCGTCGGCTATGGAATTGCCGAGCGCATCCGCGGCCTGAACTTGGATGAACTGCGGCCTATCGAGGCCCTGCAGTTGCTCAGCGAACTTCAGAAGGAGCTCAAGCGATCGTGAGAGTCGCTGGAATCATGAGCGGCACGTCGCTCGATGGCATTGATGTCGCCGTGGTCGAGGTCGGCAGCCGCCGGGTCCAGACTATTGGCTTCGTTTCGACACCGTACCCGGCCGCCGTGCGCGCTGCAATTCTCGCCGTCTCGGATGCCCGTACCAGTACCGCTGCCATTTCCCGCCTGAACTACCAGCTTGCCGAACTGTACGCCCGCGCCGTGCTTCGCGCCATCCGCCGGTACGGCCGCATCGAACTGATCGGCTGCCACGGTCAAACCATCTACCACGAAGGCCGATCCAACACGTTGCAGATCGGAGAGCCATCAATTCTGGCCGAGCGCACCGGCGTCCCGGTGGTTGCGAACTTCCGCGCCCGCGATATCGCCGCCGGCGGACAAGGCGCCCCGTTGGTTCCCTACGTCGATTACCTGCTCTTCCGCCACCCGAAGCGCACGCGCATTGCGCTTAACATCGGCGGCATCGCGAATATCACGGTGATTCCGCCCGCCGCCGTCTTGCGTGACGTGGCCGCATTCGACACGGGCCCCGGCAACATGGTGATCGATGCTCTGGCGAAGGAGTTTTCGAGGGGCAAGCTGACCTGCGATCGCGGTGGCCGCATCGCCGCATCAGGCCGGGTCAATGAGGAACTGCTGGATGGCTTATTGGCTGACCCTTACTATCGCCGCAAACCGCCCAAGAGCGCCGGGCGCGAACAGTACGGATCGGAATTTATCGTGCGGCTGAAGAAATCCGGTCTGCCGCTGCGTGACCTGATCGCCACGGCCACTGTTCTCACGGCGGCCACCATTGCGATAGCGGTCGGGCAAACACCTTGGCCTGCGCGCTCAACCGATCTGATAGTTTCCGGCGGCGGCGTGCACAACCCGCGGATCATGGCGCATCTCGCCGGCTTCCTGCCGGGCGTCTCCATCTCCACGTCCACGGATCATGGCGCCGATGCCGATGCCAAGGAGGCGATTGCTTTCGCCGTGCTTGCCCATCGGACCTGGCGCCGGAGGCCGTCAAACGTTCCCTCGGCCACTGGCGCGGCGCACTCCGTAATTCTCGGTAGTATTACACCCTGACCGGCTGGGGTTCGGTCGCGGCTTCTGGTGCAGCTATCGGCACCGTAACCGCCTGACCGATGCGCATCGACTGCCAGTCATAGGAGAATTCCTTACCGCAGTCCAGACACACTACATAGGTGGCGGTCCGGGCGACGCCGGACGCCGGGAACCCCGCGCTCTTGCGGGCAGGCGTAATTGGAAATGTCGTCCGCTGATGAGAACAACCAAACAGGGAATTGAAAATCGAAGTAAACATATAGGTGGGGCCCCTCCTCTCTGGTTAGATTCGACGTGGTGCCTAAACGTTTCAACCAGGTCCCGTAGGCAGTACTAAAAGCAGTACTAAACGCACGTATGCTTCAGAACACTTAATCAGGCAGATAGTTTGGAGGCGATGGATTGGGCTATCAACTTGCCATGAAAACGTCCGTTTTCGATGAAAATCTCATTGGTATGCATACCCGCGACTATAACTCCGGCCAGGTAAATACCGGCCCGCTCGCTTTCTAGAGTCTCAGGATTTGTGCGTGGCCTAAGTGTCGCCGGCTCTAACGTAATCCCTGTGGAATTCAGAAAAACCAAGTCCGGCCTGTAACCCACCAGCGCAAAAACGAAATCATTCTTTAATGAAACTTCACCTTCCGGCGTCGCTATTCGAATTGAATCTTTTAGAATCTCTACGACATGGGAATTAAAGTAGGCGCGAATCTCGCCGCTCTTAATCCGGTTTTCAATATTGGGCTTAATCCAATATTTCACTGAATTCGAAATTCCGGAGCGGCGATGAATCAAGGTCACGCGCGCGCCGTTCCAAAGCAACTCAAGGGCCGCAATCGCCGCTGAATTCTTAGCTCCGATTACGGCGACATCGTGGTTGTAATAAGGATGCGCTTCCTTGTAATAATGGATGACCTTGTCCAGACCCTCGCCCGGCACGTCCAGCATGTTGGGGACGTCATAGTAGCCTGTCGCCAGAATGATTTTGCGCGCCTGATAAATGTGGTTGCATCCCAGCCGATCGGTGGTGAAAACCTGGAACGCGCCGTCTTCGCCCGCCATCCGGTCCACACGCTCATACTGGTGGATATCGAGATGGAAATGTTCCGCCACCTTGCGGTAATATTTCAGCGCCTCGGTGCGGTTGGGCTTGTCGTTCAGGCTGGTCATCGGGATGTTCCCGATTTCAAGCAGTTCCGGAGTGGTGAAGAACGTCATGTTGGTGGGGTAGTGATAAATGGAATTCACCACGCAGCCCTTATCCAACAGCACGGTCTTCACGCCGCGCTGTCCCAGTTCGATCCCGCACGCCAGGCCCGTGGGCCCCGCCCCCACCACCACTACGTCGAATGATTCAGTCACAGTTGGGTTTCAAGCTCCTGGCGCACCTTTGCCAACGCGGCATCTAAAGCCGCCACATCTTTGCCGCCGCCTTCGGCCATGTCCGGCCGCCCTCCGCCTTTGCCTCCCACGGCCTGCGCCATGGCTCCGGCCAACTTTCCGGCCTGGACCTTGCCGGTAAGATCTTTGGTCACGGCCGCGACAATCGAAATGTTGCCGTCCTCAGCCGATGCCAGCACCACCACCGCCGACTTCAACGAGTTGCGCAGCGAATCGGCTACCGACCGCATCTGCTGACGGTCCATTCCGTCGACGCGAGCCACAATATACCGCACGCCGCTGGGCATCTGCTTCGCTTGTGCCGAGAGCCCGGCTGTCGCCGACTGCGCCAGTTTGTCCTTCAACTGGCCTACCTGCTTTTCGAGCGCACGCTCCGCCGCCAGCAGTTTCTCCACGTGGTCGATTAACTCCGGCTCCGAGCCCTTCAGCATATCGGCAATGCGGCGGATCGCCTCGGTCGAATTCTGATATTGCCGCAGCGCCCCTTCGCCCGTGACCGCCTCGATGCGCCGCACGCCCGCTGCGATGCTTCCCTCATACACGATCTTGCAAACTCCGATATCGCCCGTTCGCTGAACGTGCGTGCCGCCGCACAACTCGCGGCTGAAACCGGGCACGGTCACGACCCGCACCTGCTCGCCGTATTTTTCGCCGAACAGCGCCATGGCGCCGGTGGCGATGGCCTGCTCCAGCGGCAAAATGTTGGTTTCGACCGGCGTGTTCCTGAGGATCTGCTGGTTCATCAGCCGCTCGACTTCCTCCAACTCGGCGCGATCGAGACCCGCGTAATGCGTGAAGTCAAAGCGCAGACGTCCGGGCTCCACTATTGAGCCGGCCTGCTTGACATGCGTGCCCAGCACCTGGCGCAGAGAGGCGTGAAGCAGGTGCGTAGCCGTATGGTTGCGCCGCGTGGCATCGCGCAGCGGCGCCGCTACTTCAGCGCGCAAAACGTCGCCCACCGCCACCGGCGCATGAGTCACAATGCGATGCACCGAAAGGCCCGGCACTCCGGCGAAAGTCGTTTCCACGTCCGCCACCTTCTCGCCGGCAGCCGAGTATAGAATCCCGTGGTCGCCCACCTGTCCGCCCGCTTCCGCATAGAACGGGGTCTGGTCGAAGACCAGTTCCGCTTTGGAACCGGCCGGAACATGCTCCACCGCCTGCTTGTCCACCACCAGGCCGATCACGCGTGAGGTGGCTTCCAGATCGCCGTAGCCCAGGAATTTGGTGCGGCCCTGCTCCAGCAATTTTTGGTACGCCGGAACCACCGCGCCTTTTTCCGCACCCTTCCAACTTGCCCGGGCGCGCTCCCGCTGGTGCTCCATTTCATGCTCGAATCCGGCGTGGTCGATGGCTAGTCCGTGCTCGCGAGCCATGTCTTCCTGCTCATCAAGGGCCAGCCCGAAGGTATCGTACAGTTTGAACGCGACGGCGCCGGGGATGGTCCGGCCGTCCACCGATTTGATGGCGTCGTTGAACTGCTTCTCGGCCTGCAAAAACGTTGTGGCGTAGCGATGCTCTTCGTCCTTCACCACCCGCGCCACGCGCTGCACGCTCTCCATCATTTCTGGATAGGCGGGCTGCATCAACTCGGCCACAAAGCCCGTCATCTTATAGAGGAACGGGTCTTCCACGCCGATCAGCCGCACGTTCCGCATGGCGCGCCGCATGATTTTGCGCAGTACGTAGCCGCGCCCTTCGTTGGATGGCGACACGCCGTCATGGATCAGGAACGCAGTGGCTCGCGCATGGTCGGCGGCGATGCGCAGGGCCGTGTCCACGCGCGCGTCGGCGCCGGGCGTTACGCCGAACATCCCTGCCGCGTTCTCTATGATGGGCCGGATCAGGTCGGTATCGTAATTCGACAACTTGCCCTGCAGCACCGCCGCCGTCCGTTCCAGACCCATGCCGGTATCGATCGACGGCCGGGGCAGGGGCGTGAACTTGCCGCTGCTGTCGCGGTCGAACTGCATGAACACCAGGTTCCAGATCTCGACAAACCGCCCGCCGCCATCGTTCGGAAACTCTTCGTGCTCGCGCCCTGGTTCGGCGGCCTCTACGCCCATGTCGTAATAGATCTCAGAGCAGGGGCCGCACGGGCCGGTCTCGCCCATCTGCCAGAAATTGTCCTTCTCATCCAGCCGGAAGATGCGGCTCTTAGGCACGCCCGCCACCTTCTGCCAGAGTTCCTCGGCCTCGTCATCTTCGCGGAAGACGCTGATGTAAAGCTTGTCCTTCGCCAAGCCATATTCCTTGGTGACCAGGTCCCAGGCGAACCCGATGGCCTCGGCTTTGAAATAATCGCCAAACGAAAAATTGCCCAGCATCTCGAAAAAAGTATGATGCCGGCGCGTGTACCCGACGTTTTCCAGGTCGTTGTGCTTGCCGCCCGCCCGCACACACTTTTGCGAACTGGTCGCGCGCGAGTAATCGCGCTTCTCCTGCCCGAGAAACACATCCTTGAATTGGTTCATCCCCGCGTTGGTGAATAGCAGGGTGGGGTCGTTGGCCGGGACCAGCGACGAGCTGCGCACTACGCGATGCCCGTTAGCGGCAAAAAAGTCGAGAAAACGCTGTCTGATTTCGTGACCTGTCACGCAAAATTCCTTGTTGGGATTGGACTAAATATAATTGTAGCCCCTACAGCCCGTTCCACCCGCCGCCCAGAGCTTTGTATAGTGCCACCAGGTTAGTGACCACGGCGGTTTCGCTCTGCGCCAGATCGTCTTCCACAACCAGTTGCTGGCGCTCCGCGTCAAGCACCGCCAGGAAATCCGAGAGGCCGCGAAGGTAGAGCTCATTGGCCAGTTGGGTGGCCTGCCGGCTGGCTTCGGCCGACACCATCAGGCGTTCGCTCCGCTCCTGCTGCCGCCCGTAGGCGGTGAGCGAGTTCTCGGTTTCTTCCAGGGCACGAAGCACGGTGTTCTGATATGCCGACAGCGCCTGGTTGAGCTGTTGCTTCTGCACTTCCAGGTTGGCGCGCAGGCGGCCGCCGGTGAAGATCGGCAGTTTGATGGCGGGGCCGACGGCAAAAAAGTTGCCGGCGCCCAGTGTCAATCCGGGGACGGAGGTCCCCTGCCGTCCCGCGCTGCCGATAAGCGTGATCTTGGGAAAGAAGTCCGACCGGGCGACTCCGATTCGCGCGGTGGCCGCGGCCACTTCTGCATCCGCGCGGCGTACATCCGGGCGGCGCTTCAAAAGGTCGGCGGACAACCCTATCGGTACTACCGGCGGAGTGGCCGGCAAGGGCTTGGATTGCGTGAGTTCGTCCGACAAAGCGCCCGGCTCGACACCCAACAGCACGCTCAGCCGGTGGATGCTCATCTGCTTCGCCGATTCGAGCGCAGGCACCATAGCTTGCGTGGCGGCCAGTTGCGAGAGTTGACGCTCCACGTCAAGTTCATCGCCCAAACCAGCTTCGGCCCGTACTTTGGTCAGGTCCAGCGAATCAGCTTGCAGCTTGATGTTCCGTTCGGCAATTTCCAGGCGCCGCCCGGTGCCGCGAAGTTCGGCATAGTTCCGCGCTACTTCGGCCAGCAGGCTTACCAGCGTATCGCGGCGGGCCTCTGCGGTAGCCGTCACATCCGCCGTGGCGGCTTCGAGCGCATGCCGTTTGCCGCCGAAGAAATCGATTTCCCAACTGGCATCGAAGCCGGTTTGGAAAATATTGGTCTCAAATGGCGCCAGCAGCGAGGACTGGCTGCCCGCATTGGGCCGGAATATCCCCGAAGTTAAGCCGCCGCGGACATGCTGCGGCGATTCACTGTTCTCTATAGAGGGCAATAATCCGGCCCGCGCCACACCGCGCGCGGCGCGCGCTTCCAAAAGGCGGGAGGCCGCAATTTTCAGATCGAGGTTGGCAGTGACGGCGCGCTCGATCAGAGAGTTCAATTCCGAATCCTGGAATGTGAACCACCAGCGTTCAACGGCGGGATCCAGGTTGGTTCCCGGCGCCTCCGAATGGAAACGGACCGGCAGCGTCGCGCTCCAGGAACGCGGCGCGTTCCAAAAGACCGCCGCGCAGTAGAGCAAAATCAAGAGCCGTTTCATTTCTGACCTCCGGCATCGATGAAGACATCCAACTGCTGTCCCGCATAAACCGGCGCACCCCGATCCAGCGCAAAAATCACCTGCAGGACGCGCGTGTCTACGCGTTCGGTGCTGTCCCCGGTCAGGCTGCGCTTAGGAATCACGTAAGGTTCCACCCGCACGAAATGCAGCGGCAGGGGCCGCCCGCTGTTGCCGCGCACCATCCCCGTGGCTGTGGCGTGGGCTTTGAAGCGCCATGCGTCCTGTTCATCGATATCGGCCCGCACGTTGAGCCGGGCCGTTGCACCCATCAGGATCAGCGGCTGCGCTTGCGGGCCGGCCTGGGCGTACTCGCCGGGGTGCACCTTGCATTGCAGAATCTCGCCATCCATCGGCGCCGTCACCACCAGCCGGCCGAGATCGGCATCCACGCGCGCCACTGCGCCGCGGGCCTCCTCCACTTCGGCGCGAGCGATATCCAGATCGGGCTTCCAGGTCCCTGCCTTTAGCCGCGCCAATTCGGCCCTGGCCCCATCCAGCCGGGCTGCCGCTGCTTTCAGCGCCAGGCGGCGGCGCTGCAGATCCTCATCGCGGATGGCACGCTTGTCGCGCACGCTTTCGATGAGCTTCACCTGCACATCGGCATCCTGGCAGAGTTCCTCCGCCTCACGCACTCTGGCTTCGGCGGGCGGCAGATCCTCGGGCCGCGGCGACATCGCCAGCTTTTCCAGTTTGGATTCGGCCAGCGCCAGTGAGCTCTTGCGCAGCGCCAGTTCGGCCTGCAGGTCGCGATCGTCAAGCCAGAACAGGCGCTCGCCCTTCCTTACACGGTCCCCGGGTTTCACCGCGACATGGGTCACCAGGCCGGGAACCGGAAGGCTGATGGCGATGTTCTCCGACTGCGCCTCCACCAGGCCAACGGCTCCCAGTTGATTGGAGTAGACCGCTGCCGGAGGCGGCGCCAGCGGCGTCATTCTGGCATGCACGGGTTGGGTGCGAACCACTTTGAAAACGGCGAACGTCAAAGCGAGCGCCGCGAAAACGGGCAATCCATACTTGATCATCAGTTCACTCCTGTCATTACTTGCCGGGCAGGCCGGAGGCTTACCCCACTTTGGGTTTGAACAATCCGGCCGTCGTCCATGTAGGCGATGCGGTCGGCGAACTGGAACACGCGGCTGTCGTGAGTGACCACGATGACGGCCCGGTCCGCGCGCACCGCCACCTTGGTCAGCAGTTCCATCACGGCGTTGCCGGTTTCATGGTCCAGCGCGGAAGTTGGCTCATCGCAGACGATGAGACGCGGCTCATGCACCAGCGCACGGGCCAGCGCCACGCGCTGCTGCTGGCCGCCCGATAGCTGTGAGGGCAGGGAATTGAGACGCTGCGCCAATCCTAATTCACTCAGCAGATCGGACGCCGCCAGTACGGCTTTCTTCCGGGGCACACCTGCGGCCAGAAGCGGCACGGCGGCGTTTTCGGCGGCGGTCAGCGAGGGCAGCAGGTTGTACTGCTGAAACACAAAGCCGATGTTGCGCCGTCGAAACACGACCCCGGCGGTTCCGGAAAACCGGCTGGTGTTTTCGCCCAGCACATCCACCGAGCCGTCGCTGGCATTAAGCAGTCCGGCGATCACCGAAAGCAGCGTGGTTTTGCCGCAGCCGCTGGGCCCCACCAGCAGCGTCATTTCGCCGAACGGCACTTCCAGATTGACGCCGCGCAATACACGCACCCGATTGTCGCCCTGGCCGAAATCTTTGGTTATCCCCCGGCACACCACCGCTGGAGGAATCATGCTTTGAACGTCGTGAATCATGGAGTAGCTCCTTAGCCGCGAAAGACCACCGCGGGTTCCAACACCAACACGCGGCGGATGCTCATCAGGCTGGCGGCCATTACGATGAACAACACTACCGCCCCCGTTCCGGCAGCGATTTGCCAGAACAGAACGAAACCCCGCAGATCGAGATTGTTCTTCGTGATTTCAAAGAACGCCGCCGTCATGGCGATTCCGATCGAATAGCCGATCGCGCCCACCATCAGCGCCTGCAATAGAATCATCCCCGTGATGCGCCAGTTGGTCACACCGATGGCCTTCAACGCCCCGAACTGCTTCAAGTTTTCCAGCGTGAAAATGTAGAAGGTCTGCCCGGCCACGATGGTGCCCACCACCAGTGCGATGGCGATGGTGATGCCGAAATTCACCGGGATGCCGGTATGCGCCAGGTAGTAGCGGATTGTCTGCCAGCCGAACTGTGTGCCGGTGGCGGCGTGAAGCCCGGTGGCGGCATGGATGCGGCGGCAGACCTCCTGGTCGCTCAGGCCCGGCTGTGCCTTGGCCAGCACGAACGAGAGCAGGTTCCGTTCATGGCCCACGTAGGTGATGGCCTGGCTGTAGCGCGCGTAGAAGATCGGCAGATTTTGGAATGGCGGCGAGGAGTTGAAGATGCCGGCGATGGTGACGCGGTGGTCGTTCAGTTCGAGCGTCTTTCCCAGCTCGTAGGGCTGCTTGGGGAAGAAGAACTCATAGCCCACGCGGTCCACCAGGACGGCATCCGGCTGGCGCAGATTTTCGGACGAGCCCATCGCCATGTCGCGCGGCGCGCCCACCAGCGTGGCGTCGTCCACGCCCATCATGACCACCACGCGGAAATTTCCGTCGAGCGCTTTGGCGCGCGGCTGCCCCTTGAACAGAGGGACGGCCCACTCCACGCCCGGCACGCCGCGCACGCGGTAGACGTCGTCGTCGGTCAACGCTTTGACTTCATCGAAGTACTGCGTCTTCGGGTCCATCACCCAGATGCCGGCATCTTTGACATCTTTGATCTGGCTGGTGGTGCGATCCATGATTCCGGCGAAGATGGTGCTTTGGTGCGACATCAAAAATGTCGAGAAGGCTACCGCGAAGATCAGGCCGAGGTATTTGGCGCGGTCGCCAATGAGCATTTGCAGCGCGACGAAATTCATTTAAGATTCCTCTCTTATGAACGCTAGGCATTTGATGAACAGTGTTCATCAAAGACGCCAAAAAAAACTACCTCTTGGGTTTCTTTCGTACTCCTTCCACGAGTGTCTCCACCATCCGGTCGATCAAGCGGTTTTGTTCCACAAAAGGAAACCTGATGTAAGTAATCAACAGGGAGGTGAGCCCATGGATGGCGGCCCAGAGTGTCTGGGCCAGTTCGTCGGCATCGTTGATGACCAGGTCGCCGGCGTCGATGCAGTCCTGTACGCTCTGCCGCAAACAAGCAAAAGCATTCATTCCGGCGTCGATGAAAACCGCGTCGGCTTCATGGTGGAGTTTGGCCTGAATAAAGGTAACCAGATAATGATTGGGATTATCCAGGCCGAACTGGATGTATGTCCGGAGCCCGCGCTTCAACCTGTCGACAGGCGCCGATTTGTCGCTCTTGATGGCCTCCATCTTGCGAATGAGCTTGGCGAAGGTCTCCTCGCAAATGCGGTCCAGGATGTCGGCCTTGTCGCGGAAGTAGAGATAGATGGTGCCGGGCGAGTACTCGATCTTGTCGGCGATCTTGCGAATGGAGACGCTTTCGTAGCCTTCCTTTACAAACAGCGTGCGGGCGGCATCGAGGATTTCCCCCCGAAGATCCTCCTTTTCCCGCGCCCGTCTTTGCTTCGTACTCATGACCAGTGTTTCTCTACTGAACACTGTTCAGTGTAAAGCAGGAGATGTCCGCCGGTCAAGGAAAAAGTTAAAGAGCGTAAGCCCAAGCCTAAGCCAGGTTCGGGCGGTTTACCGCATCCGGCTTACGCTACTGCATCCATCACCGCATGCAGGTCCGTCAACGAATTCCGAAGCGCGGCCAGATTGCAATCCGCCCGGTTGTTGTAGTACCCAATCCGCGCGATCACGCTCTTATGCACCCGGAGAAACATTCGGACCACCTCCGGGTCGCGCCATCCGCGGCTGGTTTCGTCTTCGATAATCAGCAATGCCTTCTCCGCTGAATATGCCGGCTTATAGGGCCTGGGGCTGGTCAGGGCGTCGTAGATATCAGCCACCTGGAGCACCCGCGCCAGCAGGGGAATCTGTTCGTCCCGCAAGCCATTCGGGTAACCGCTCCCGTCCCAGCGCTCGTGGTGGTGCCGGATAATGGGCAGCACCGGCGCCAGCGATTTCAAGTGACGGCAAATCTCTTCACCGCGCGTGCAGTGGCTGCGCATGATGATCCATTCGTCAGCGGAGAGTCCACCGGGCTTGAACAGGATCGAATCGGGAATCCCCACCTTGCCTACGTCATGCAGGAAGCCGCCGCGGTAGAGCGCCTGAAGGCTGTCGCTGCCCAGCCGCAGAGCCATTCCAATAGCCACGCTGATGAAGGCCAGCCGCTCGCAGTGTCCCGCCGTCTGGCGGTCCCGTTGCTCCACCGCCTGAGCCAGCGCCAGCAGCAGGCCCTCCGTCTCATCGTTCGAACAATCTCCAGGTTTCGGCGCATTTGCGCCGCCCCCCAGGCTCAGCAGACGGTTCCAGCATTCCAGATCGCGAACCGCGATGGAATTGGAAGGTAACCGTTTACGTACATTGATGCCCTGTTTTTCAAGTTGTGGGTCCATGGCGCTAGTACCTATATCGGCCCGGCCACCCAAAAGTTCATGGTACTAAGCAAGAAATCCGTGATCCTCAGCGCTTAACTTCACCGCTTACCTTAGTACAGCGCTTACCAGCGCCCCCGGTCATGGCTCTGATCGGAGCCGTGCGCGTGAGCCAGCGGTACTTGCTTACTTCAGCGCTCAGCGCTTAGCGCTTGTCGCTTAACGTTTAACAACGGTAATGGCGCGCCACCCCGAATTGCCGGCCGCATCAAACGCCCGGATCGTAATAGCGTTGTTGCCGGTTAAGAGCGGCACGCTGACCGACCAGCTTGCCGTGCCGGACGCGGCGCCGCCGTCGCCGAACGCGTTGCTCCATTTCACGGCCGTCACGCCGACATTGTCGCTGGCCGTACCGCTGAAGATGATACTGGCCGAAGAGGTGGAGACCACCGTGGAGCCAGGCGATGCGATGTTCAAGGATGGCGGCGTGGTGTCGGCTCCGGCCGTAACCGGTGGCTTTTGCACAGGCGGCGTCACCGGCGTTTGCACAGGTGGCTGCACCGGCGGTTGAACCGGCGGCGTCACCGGCGGCGCGACAGGTGGCGTCACGGGCGTTTGCACCGGCGGCTGCACTGGAGGTACTACAGGCGGTACAACAGGCATGGTCGAGTTGCTTCCATACAGGTCGCGAATCCCCGCGATGTCATCGTCGCTCAGCACGCTTCCGAACCGGTAGTATGGATACATCACGGCTCCGGGCAGATCAGAGTGGCCCAGCCCGAGCGCGTGCCCGGCCTCATGCAGTGCCACTGTATACAGGTCGACGTTGGCGCCCGCGTGCCAGTTCTCGTCCGCATCCAAATGCATATCTCCGGCTATCGGCTCTGAGTTGGGTGGGGCAGGGTAAAACGTGTGGGCCAGTATTCCGCCCGGCCCATCGAACGAATAGCCATCGCCGTGCGCGCCGCGAGCAAACATGATGTCAATGGAACGCACCGCTCCTGCCTGCTGTCCCGGCGACAGAGTGATGTTGGCATAGCGCGCCCATTCCCGAAAGGCTCGCTCGATTTCGCCGCGCACCGTGCTTTCATCCAGTTTCTGGGTCAATGACTGAAAGACGTAATTCAGAGCCACGCTGCCGCTTCGCATCCTTGGCCCATCCGCGGCCAACCTCCACGTATTCGCCGACCGGCCCGGCTTCCGTGAGTGGGCCCGCGCACGCCAGAACCGGAGCGCCCGCCACCAGGTCCGGTGAGGCCGGCATGATATAGGCCACGGCATCGTTCGCCGCCAGGCCGGTAACGTTCCGATAGGATCCGGTAACCAGCAGTTGCCACGCCAGCAGATCCGGATTCTCAAGGATCTCAAGACCTTGGCTGCCCACGGTTTCACGCGCTTTCTGCATATCGCTATCCAGTTGGAAAACCACCAGGTAGGCGCCGGCAGACTGGGCTTGCAGCTGCGGGCTGATTTTGTCCGCCGCATCCAGCGCCCCCGCCCACGCGACGTCCAAGCCCCGACAGGTCCGGCTGCGCGTCCGAGGAAACCATCAGGCTCCGGTCGGGCAAGTATTGAAGCACGTGGATGCCGCGCCGCGTCAGTTCCTGCCGAGTCTCCGGCCCGGGATAGGACCGGAATTCGAGCGCATAGTGGTGCGGCAGATTTCCGGCCTGGCTTCGCTTCGAGGCATATCGGGAACCCCGGTCGCGGGCCGTGCCGGTTGCTCCGCGCGCCTTCAGCCGGATGCTCTGTTGCGCCTGCGCCCACGGCGTCAACAGCAGGCAAATCATGGGTATGGCGGTTTTAAGCACTTTGACTCCCGCTTATTCTTTTCGAACATTGTGAGAGTTTCTTGAACCTGCGCGCACTCAGTTGATAAAGCTACGATGAAGCCCTATCTCTGTACCTTGCTGTGTATCGGCATGTTCGTAGTCGGGGCGCCTCTCACGCGTGCCGCCGCGCCGCGCACCCTCTACCGTATTGAAACCGTGGCCGGCAGTGCAGTGATCGGCGACGGCGGGCCCGCCACCGCGGCCCAGATTTCGAATATTCAGGGCATCGCCGCCGACCGTTTTGGCAACCTGTACCTTTCCGATACCGACAACCAGCGGGTGCGAAAAATCTCCAACACCGGCATCGTGACCACCCTGGCCGGAACCGGCACTCCCGGTTTCAGCGGCGATAGCTGGTCCCGCTAACGCCGCGCAGTTGAACCTTCCCTACGGGCTGGCGGTGGATCTGGCGGGCTACGTTTATGTGGCCGATCTGGGCAACAACTGCGTCCGCCGCATCAGCCCCGATGGCATCATTACCACGGTGGCCGGCACCGGCCGCAAAGGCACCTCGCCCGACGGCATCGCGGCCACCGGCGCCGCCCTGCTTACGCCGCGCAACCTGGCCGTTGACGCCGCCGGCAACTTGTACATCTCCGAGTTCGAAGGCCACCGCGTGCGCAAGGTCTCGCCAGACGGCAAAATCTCGACCGTTGCCGGAATCGGCATCAGCGGCTTGGGGGGCGATGGCGGCCCCGCCAGCTTCGCTCAGCTCAGCTATCCCGCGGGGCTGGCAGTGGACCGCTCCGGCGCTCTCTATGTCGCCGATTCGCAAAACAACCGCGTGCGCAAGATCCTGCCCGGCGGCAACATTTCCACCGTCTTGGGCGGTTCCGCGGGCACCGCCCTGTTCGGCCCTTTGGCAGTGGCGGTGGATGTCTCGGGCGCCATCTACGCCGCTGACAGCAGCAACATTGTCCGCGCCTACAGCACGGCCGGAAAGTGGTCGAATTTCGCCGGAACGGGGATTGCCGGATTTTCAGGAGATGGCGGTCCGGCAGCCAGCGCGCAGGTGACCGCCGTGCGCGATCTGGCGCCCGATCTCAACGGCAACCTCTACATAGCCGATGGCGTCCGCGTCCGGCGCGTGGACTCCTTCGGCCAGATCCAGACCGTGGCCGGCGACGGTTACCTTCACGCCTTAGGCGACGGAGGCGCCGCTACTGCCGCGCTGCTGTTCCAACCCTCGGCCATCGCACTCGATTCCTTCGGCAGCCTCTATATTGCCGACACCGGCCTCCAGCGCATTCGCCAGGTTTCGCCGTCCGGCGTAATCACTACCCTGGCCGGCACCGGTATCGCCGCAGCCTCGGGGGATGGGCTGCCCGCGACAACTGCCAGCCTCAATTCGCCGATGGGAGTAGCGGTTGACCCGGCCGGCAACATTCTCATCGCCGATACCTATAACCATCGCATCCGCCAGGTCGCGGCCGACCGCATCATTCGCACCGTCGCCGGCACCGGCACTGGCGGCATCGGTTCTGAAGGCTTGCCGCCCGCGCAGACCGCTCTGCGTGGTCCACGCGCGATTTGTACGGATCGTTCCGGCGCTCTGTACATTGTGGACACCTCTAACCACCGCGTGCTGCGCGCGCCTGCGGGCGGCGTAGTCCAAACCATCGCGGGCAATGGCTCACCGGGCGACGCCGGCGATGGCGGACCGGCCCGCCTGGCACAACTCAACCAGCCCAGCGCATGCGCCCTGGATTCAAACGGCAACCTTTTCATCGCCGACACTTTCAGCCATCGCATCCGGAAAGTCAGTTCCGCCGGTACCATCACCACCGTGGCCGGCGCGGGCGCCTCCGGCTTCTCCGGCGATGAGGGTCCCGCTACAGCCGCCCTGCTGTTTGCGCCGCGCGGCGTGGCGGTGGATGACAGCGGCGATATCTTTATAGCCGATACGGGGAACCATCGCATCCGGCAGGTCACGCCCGATGGCATAGTCCACACCATTGCCGGGCAGGCCCTGGCGCAGAACGCGGCGGGCTTCGCGGGTGACGGCGGGCCCGCCACAACCGCGCAATTGAACTCGCCAGCCGGTCTCCTTCTGGATGGCTCGGGAGCGCTCTACGTCGCCGACACCAACAACAACCGCATACGCCGCATGGTCCCGGACTCGGTGCTGCCGCCCGATCCGGTGATCCTTCCGCCCGCCATTACAGCCGTCAATTCCGCCAGCCAGCGCCAGGGCCCGGTGGCGCCGGGCGAGATCGTAGCCATCTTTGGCGCCGGCATCGGCCCCGAAGCCGGAGTCTCCGGCACGTTCGATGCGGCCGGTCTGCTGGCCAATGTACTGGGCGGTTCAGAGGTCCGTTTTGACCGCGTGCCCGCGCCCCTGTTCTATGCGCAATCCGGCCAGATCAACGTTCAGGTTCCTTACACCGTGAATGCCAACAGCATCACTCACGTCGAGGTGTTTTACCAGGGCCACTCATCCGGCACCCTGGATTTGCCGGTGGCCGCGACAATGCCTGCGTTGTTCGGCATTACGATTAACCAGGACGGTTCGATCAATTCGGAAACTTCGCCGGCCCCGCGCGGCACCATCCTCACATTCTTCGCCACCGGCGAGGGTCTCACCGACGGGCCGAATATCGCAGGGCAAGCTGCCGGCGCCCCCTATCCGCGCCCGCTGCTGCCGGTCACCCTGGCCATCGCCGGCGTCAACGCCCAACTTTTATACGCCGGAAGCATCCCCGGCGGTGTCGGTGTTTTGCAGCTCAACGCCCGCGTCCCTTCAGGATTCGTCCCCCCGGGCCTGACATCCGTCGAACTGGAACTCGGAGGCTTCGCGGCGCCCACGGTCACCGTCTGGCTCAAGTGAGGGCGAAGATTCTCCGAAACGAGTCACACACGTTCTAAGATTCCCGCCCCTCATTTCCTCAACAACATACACTCCAAGACTCGTCGAGACTCCCGCACCCCCATGCTTAACTGGGAACAGGACACGCCAAAGCTGCGCGCGAGCCCAAATCCCCGATCGCACACGAGGTTCCCACCATGTCGCAAGCACAAATCAAAGCCAATCAACGAAGCACCGAACAGCCTCATCTCCCAAGAAAACGAACGGCTTACCACGCAATTGGCTTCGTTTCACCATTCACCCCGCAAACCGAAGGAAGAGGCCCCGGCATCCGGCCCCTGACCCCCGACATCCGGCCCCCGGCAGTTTGACTTGTCCGCGTGCCTTTCGCTATCCTGGATTTTTCGCGGTAGAGGTGCGGCGGCCATCAGTAGCCGGGCAGTTTTTCCGATTGTGCTGTCGGAAGCCCGGGTCGAAAGGGGCCGATTAGTGGTTCCGCCGAAACTGGAATGGAAAGCTCAATTCCTTCCGGTTGGGGAGTCAGGCTAAGACCTGCTCACTGTCACCCGTTCTCAAACGGGTGGAGCGCTATCGGGAATGAAACCGCGCGCGGTTGGCGTGGCCTTCCTTCTCTTTCGCTTCTGCCCCGCTTACAATTTGGGTCATGAACGTCTTCGAACTTACACGCGCGCTGATCGATATCGAATCGATCACCAACAATGAAGAGCGGGTCGGCAATTACCTGTACGACTACCTCGAGCCCCTGGCCGCGCGCTTTGACGGCCACCTGGAGCGTATTGAGGTGGAGCCGCGCCGCTTCAACGTTTTCGCGCAGTGGGGCGAAGCACTCACCGTTACGCTCTCCACCCACATGGACACGGTGCCGCCCTTCGTCGCCTCCCGCGAGGACGACGAATTCATTTGGGGCCGCGGCGCCTGCGATACCAAAGGCATCATCGCTTCCATGATCAAGGCCGTCGAAGCCCTGCTCGAATCGGGCGACCGCGGCTTCGGCCTGCTCTTCGTGGTCGGTGAGGAACGCAACAGCGCCGGTGCTTATCGAGCGGCGCAGAATCCGCGCGGGTCGCGGTACATCGTCAATGGCGAACCCACCGAGAACCACCTGGCGCTGGGCTCCAAAGGAGCGCTGCGATACGAAGTGGCGGCCACCGGCAAGATGGCGCACTCGGCCTATCCGGAATTGGGCGATTCCGCCATCCACAAACTCATCGATGCGCTGGCCGAGATCAGGCGCATTCCCCTTCCCGTCGATGCACTGCTCGGGCCGAGCACGCTCAACATCGGGACGCTGTCGGGTGGCCGCGCGCCCAACGTGATCGCCGATGAGGCCAAGGCCGACATCATGATTCGACTGGTGGGCGATTCTTCCGAAACCAAAGCCGCCCTGCATCGCGCCGTGGAAGGCCGCGCCGAACTGCGCGAGGTGATCGAAATCCCTGCATTGCACCTCAATGCCGTGGAGGGCATTCCCACCACGGTGGTGGCGTACACCACCGATATCCCAGCCTTCGGCGGCCAGTGGGGTGAGCCGTTTCTCATCGGGCCGGGAACCATCCACGTGGCGCATACGCTTGAAGAGCGCGTTCCCAAAGCTCAAATTAACCAAGCCGTACAAATCTATCAGCGAATGGTAAGGCATCTATGCAAAAAATCGACGTAGGCATCCTGGGCGCAACCGGAATGGTGGGCCAGCATTTCATCAAGTTCCTGCAGGGCAACCCGTGGTTTAACCTGAAGTGGCTGGGCGCCAGCGACCGCTCTTCAGGGAAGAAGTATAGGGACGCCATGACGTGGCACCTGGGCGTTGTCCCGGACTCCGTGGCCGATCTCACTGTGGACGAGTGCAAGCCCGGCCACGCCCCGCGATTGCTGTTTTCGTCCATGGATGCGTCGGTGGCTTTGGAGATCGAGCGCGAGTTCGCACAGGCCGGCCACGTAGTGGTCTCAAATTCCAGAAATCACCGCATGGAGCGCGACGTGCCGCTGCTGGTGCCGGAGATCAATCCGGATCACTTGAAGCTGGTGCCGGCGCAGCAGCGCGCCCGCGGGTGGAAAGGGCAGATCGTCACCAATCCGAACTGCTCTACCATCGTGTTGACCATGGGCCTGGCTCCGCTCAAGCAATTCGGCATCACCCGGATTGTCACCACCACGTTGCAGGCCATTTCGGGCGCCGGATATCCGGGCGTGGCGTCCATGGACATCATGGGCAACGTGATCCCATTCATCGGCGGCGAAGAAGAGAAAATGCAGCAGGAAACCCAGAAGATCATGGGCGAATTCCGCGGCGATCACATTGAACCGCTGGCCGCTAAAGTCAGCGCGCACTGCAACCGCGTGGCGGTGGTGGATGGCCACACCGTCACGGTGTCGGTGGAATTTTCGTCCAAGCCTTCGGAAGCCGATCTGCGCCACGCCTTCGACAGTTTTACCGCCTTGCCGCAGCAGCGCGGGCTGCCCAGCGCTCCTCCGCGGCCGGTGATCTATATGGAAGAAGCCAACCGCCCGCAGCCTCGCAAAGATGCGGAGCGCGAACGCGGCATGGCTGCCTTTGTCGGCCGGCTTCGCCCCTGCCCGGTGCTGGATTACAAATTCGTCTCCATGGGCCACAACACCGTTCGCGGCGCGGCGGGCGCGGCTGTGTTGAATGCCGAGCTGATGCATTCGGAAGGGATGCTGGACTGATGATCGTCATGAAGTTCGGCGGTAGTTCGGTGGAATCGGCCGCCGCCATCGAACGCGTCGCGGGCATTGTGAAGGCGCGCGAAGAACGCCGTCCCGTGGTGGTGGTTTCCGCCATGGGCAAGACCACGAATAAGCTGCTGGCGCTGGCCAACACCGCCATCGAGGGCAAGCGCGAAGAGTACATCCGGCAGCTTCATGAGTTGCGCGATTACCATTCGCGTGAAGCGCGCCGCGTGGTGCCGCTGGCCGACCGCGCGGAGCTAGACCGCACTCTCGATGACCATTTCCAGGAACTCACCGAGCTGGTCAAGGGCCTGGCGGTGTTGGGTGAACTGACGCCGCGCTCCATCGACGCCATTTCGAGCTACGGCGAACGGCTCTCCAGCTACATCGTCACCCTGGCCTTCCGCCATTTCGGAATGCCGGCCGAGCACGTGGATTCGCGCGACGTCATCATCACCGACCGGCGGCACACGCACGCCGCGCCGAATTTCCCCGAGACGTATGCGCGCCTGGCCAAAACCATTCCGCCGATCGCCGCGCATAGCGTGGTGGTGATGGGCGGCTTCATCGCCTCCACCGAAGACGGCGTCACCACTACACTTGGCCGCGGCGGGTCCGACTTCACGGCGTCGATTGTGGGCGCCGGAATCGACGCCGACGAGATTCAGATCTGGACCGATGTCGACGGCATGTTGACCGCCGACCCCACCATCCTGCCCGGCGGCCATCGCGTCAAATCCATTTCCTTTGCGGAGGCTGCGGAACTGGCCTACTTCGGCGCCAAGGTGCTGCATCCGGCCACCGTGGTGCCGGCTATAGAGAAGAACATTGCGGTGCTGATTCTGAATTCGCGGCGGCCCGACGTGCCGGGCACGCGCATTACGTCCGCAACCGTGCCCGTGCGGCAACGTGGTGAAATCCATCGCGTGCAAGCGCAAGATCACGATGGTCAACATTCATTCCACCCGCATGCTGATGGCTCATGGATTTCTGCACCGCATCTTCGAGGTCTTCAATCGCTATGAGACGCCGGTGGATATGGTGGCCACTTCCGAAGTCAGCGTTTCGCTGACCATCGATACCACCGTGCACATCGATTGCATCCTGGGCGAACTGCGGCAATTCGCCGAAACCACGGTGGAACATGACGGCGTCATCGTGTGCCTGGTGGGCGAAAACATCCGGTACACTCCAGGGGTTGCGCGCCGCGTTTTCAATTCGCTCGACGGCATCAACATCCGCATGATTTCGCAGGGCGCGTCGCTGTTGAACCTTAGCTTCGTAGTGGCGGAGGCCGACCTGGTGCGCACGGTAGAGGCGCTGCATGAGGAGTTCTTCTCGGAACTGGACCCGGCCGTCTTCGAACGCAAAGAGGCGGTGCATGCCTAAGCTCGCAATCGTAGGCTACGGCAAGATGGGCAAGCTCATCGAAGCGCTGGCGCCCGAGTACGATTTCAGTGTGGCGCTGAAGCTGGACGAGTTCAACAATGCCGCCGGCGAAGGCATCACCGCCGAAAATTTCCGGGGCGTGGACGTGGCTATCGATTTTTCCATTCCCGCCGCCGTGCCGCCAAACGTCGTCGCCATCTCGGCCCTGGGGGTCAACCTGGTGGTCGGCACCACGGGGTGGCTGGAACATGCCGATGCCGTGAAGGCCGCCGTTGCCGCGAACCAGACTGGCCTGGTATGGAGCCCGAACTTCTCGGTAGGGGTGAACGCCTTCTTACGGCTGGTGTCCGAAGCCGCGCGCCTGCTGGCATCGGAACCCGAATACGGCGCCTGGGCCTGGGAGATTCATCACCACACCAAAAAGGACGCACCATCCGGTACACTACTGAAGCTGGTGGAGGAAATGAAAAAGGCGGGATACGCCGGGACCATCGACGTCAGCTCCAGCCGCGCCGGCGCTCACCCCGGCACGCATGAAATCGGTTTCGATTCGTCCTCAGACACAATTACACTGCGGCACACGGCGCGTGGCCGCGAAGGTTTCGCCCGCGGCGCTCTCAAGGCTGCGCGGTGGGTGATAGGCAAAAAAGGATTTCACGAGTGGCATCAGTCCGAGCCACGGCCGTGAGGGAGTGGTTCGTAGGAGGTGGTACATGTTTACAGGATGCGGCACAGCGCTGGTAACTCCATTTCGCGATGACTTATCGTTGGACGAAAAAACGCTGCGCAGACTCGTCCAACGTCAGATCGAGGCAGGCATCAACTTTCTGGTGCCCTGCGGAACCACCGGGGAGAGTCCCACGTTGACGCGGGCCGAACACCTGCGCGTCGTGGAAATCACCATCGAAGAAGCCAAGGGCAAGGTTCCGGTGCTGGCCGGCGCCGGCGGTTACAACACGGCGGAAGTGATCGAACTAGCCGGTGAACTGGAAGACCTGGGTGCCGACGGCATCCTCTCCGTCACGCCCTATTACAACAAGCCCACGCAGGAAGGGCTTTACCAGCATTACAAGGCCATCGCTCAGGCCACTCGCCTGCCCATCATGGTTTACAGCGTGCAGGGGCGCACCGGGGTCAATGTGGAGCCGGGCACGCTGGCTCGCCTGGCGCAGATCAGGAACATCATTGGCGTGAAGGAAGCCTCGGGCAACATCGGCCAGATGGCTACGGTTCTTAACGAGGTCCCCTCCACGTTCACGGTGCTCTCCGGTGACGATTCGGTCACCATCCCGCTGGCCGCCCTGGGTGGCCGCGGCGTGATCTCCGTGGTCTCGAACGAAATTCCCGGCCCCATGACGCAGCTCGCGCAGGCTTGCCTGAAAGATGATTTCGAAACCGCGCGCAAGATTCAGGCCCGGTACCTGCCTTTGATGAACGTCAATTTCGTGGAGTCGAACCCCATCCCCGTCAAAGCCGCGATGGCCCTGATGGGTCTGCTCCAGCCGGTCTACCGGCTGCCGATGGTTGCGCCGGGTCCGGCCAGCATGGCTAAGATTGAAAAGGTTCTTGAGGCCGTGGGGCTCGTGGGGAGAGTGTCCGTTGCAAACTGAAATCGAACAACTCTTCGACGAAAAACCAGCCTCCTATACCGACGAGCATTTCCGCCTCTTCGCGGATTTCAAGACTGCGTTGAACGAAGGCCGCGTCCGCTCCGCGGAGCCCTGCTCCCGGTTCCCCCACCGGCTGGCGGGTGAACACCTGGGTTAAGAAGGGCATCCTGCTGGGCTTCCGCATGGGCGGCGTGATCGATATGTCGGCGGATCATGGCCGCATGCCATTCTTCGATAAGTCCACCTACCCGCTCAAGCACTTCACTGCGCAGAGCGGCGTGCGCATCGTGCCCGGCGGATCGAGCATCCGCGACGGCTGCTACATCGGCAAAGGCGTCACCTGCATGCCGCCGATGTACATTAACGCCGGCGCCTATGTGGACGATGGCACCATGGTCGATTCGCACGCGCTGGTGGGAAGTTGCGCGCAGATCGGCAAGCACTGCCACATCTCGGCAGCCAGCCAGATCGGCGGTGTTCTGGAGCCTGTCGGCGCAATGCCGGTGATCGTGGAAGACGATGTTCTCATTGGCGGCAACTGCGGGGTCTACGAAGGCACGGTAGTCAAGCAGCGTGCCGTGCTGGGCACCGGCACCATCCTCAACCGTTCCACTCCGGTCTACGATTTAGTGCATGGCACCGTCCACCGCGCCAGTGACGACGAGCCGCTGGTGGTTCCCGAAGGCGCCGTAGTGATCGCTGGTTCGCGCGCCATCACCAGCGGGCCGGGCAAGGACTGGGGCATCTCCGTCTATACACCGGTGATCGTGAAATACCGCGACGCTAAGACCGACACCAGGATTCAGCTTGAAGATTTACTAAGATAGAGCAGGATGTGCCGCATCCTGGTAGCCGATGACGATCAGCAGCAGCTAGACCTCCGCAAGCTCCTGCTGGAACAGGCGGGCCACGAAGTGGACCTGGCCCTGGACGCGCTCGAGACTATGCGCCACCTCGAACACGGCCAAGCCGACCTGATCATTATGGACCTGCGCTTTCCCAATGCGTCCGGCGTTCCGGATTCCGCCGAGGGCCTGGCGCTGATCCGCCGCATTCGCGACGTAGGATGCCGCGCGCCGGTGATCGTGCTCTCCGGATGGCCCATTGACCTGTACGGCCAACCCGAGGAGCAACTGGTCTCGCGGATCATGGTCAAGCCTGTGAAGCCGGCGGACCTGATGGAAACCATCCAAGACCTGGCCCGGTAACGCCGGCGGTCGCATCGCCGCCGGTCCGGCTTCGAAGATGCGAAGAACACCGGTGGCACGACCACCGGCGCTACCAAAACGGCTAAGATATCCACATGTTTCGTCGTCTCTCCGTATCCGCGCTTTTGCTTGCGTCTCTCTCTCAGGCCGCCCTCGTCCGCATTGAGGTCAAAGAGCGCTCCGACGCCCTCAAAGGTTACGAACGCGTAGTTGGGCGCGCCTTCTTCGCGGTGGACCCAAGCCTCCCGGCCAACCGCATCATCGTCGATATAGACAAAGCGCCGCGCAATCCCGAAGGCCTGGTCGAGTTCTCGTCCGACATCTACATCCTCAAACCAAAAGATCCGCGCGCCGGAAACGGCTCGGTGCTGTTTGAGGTATCGAACCGCGGCGGCAAAGGCATGCTGGGCATGTTCAACCGCGCGGGCGGGTCTACCGATCCGCGCAACGAACGCGACTTTGGCGACGGCTTCCTCTTCGAACAGGGCTACACGCTGGTATGGCTCGGCTGGCAATTCGACGTGCCGGAACAACCCAATCTCCTGCGTTTTTATGCGCCGGTCGCCAAAGGCGTGAAGGGGCTGGTTCGCGCCGAAATCACTGTGGATAGCAAGGAGCTCAGCCATTCCGTGGCCGACCGCAACCACCGTCCCTACCCGATCCTCAATCCGGATGACGCCGCGCTGAAGCTCACGGTTCGCAACCGTGTAGAAGGCGAGCGCCATACCGTGCCGCGCGCCGCCTGGCACATCGAGAATGGCACCCGCATCGCCATGACGGAAGGATTTGAGCCGGGCCGGATTTATGAACTGGTATATACCGCGCAGGATCCTCCGGTAGCAGGCGCCGGCATGGCCGCTATGCGGGACATGATCTCATTCCTCAAATACGGCGGCGCGAAGGACGATGTGCTGGGAGACCAGAACCGTTATCTGAAGCGCGCCTTCGCGTTCGGCGTTTCGCAGAGCGGCCGTTATTTGCGCACGTATCTGTACAACGGCTTTAACCAGGACGAGCGAAACCGAAAAGCATTCGACGGCATCATGGCTCACGTCGGCGGCGCCGGCCGCGGCAGCTTCAACCTGCGGTTCGCGCAGCCCTCGCGCGACGGGCACCCCTTCCTGAACACGCTCTACCCCACCGATGTATTCCCGTTCACCGACCTGGACGAGACCGACGCCGGTCTCACCGATGGCCTGCTCACCCATGCCATGAAGCCGCAGGACTGGCCCAAGGTTTTCTATACGAACTCCTCGTACGAATACTACGGCCGCGATGCGTCGTTGATCCATACCAGCATCGACGGCAAGAAGGATGCGGCCCTGCCGGCGACAACCCGAATCTATTTCTTCGCCGGCGGCCAACACGGCCCGGCCGCATTCCCGCCGCCGCAAAACCACACCCAGAACATGTCCAATCCCGACCCGTACACGTGGTCGCTGCGCGCCCTGCTGGTGGCCATGAATAACTGGGTGAAGGACGGCGCAGAGCCTCCGGCCTCGCAATATCCCAAGGTGGCCTCCGACCAGGCTGTGCCTCTGGGCGCCGTGCAGTTTCCGAAGATCCCCGGAGTTGCCTTCCCCACGCGCACGCAGCGTGCCTGGCACGCGGACTACGGGCCCCACTTCCGTGCCGAGGGAGTGATCACGCAGGAGCCGCCGAAGCTGGGCGCGCCTTTTCCGCTGCTCTTCCCGCAGGTGGACCACGATGGCAACGAGGTAGCCGGCGTGCGCATGCCCGAAATTCAGGCGCCCCTGGCAACCTACACCGGCTGGAACTTGCGGGCGCCGGATATCGGAGCGCCCGATGAGCTGTTCAGCATGCAGGGGTCGTGGATCCCCTTCCCGCGCACGCAAGCCGACCGTAAGAAGACCGGCGACCCGCGCCTCTCGATCGACGAACGATATACCAGCCGCGAAGAGTACCTGGCGAAGTTTGAAGCCGCGGCGAAATCACTGGCGGTAGCCGGCTACCTGCTGACGGCCGACGTGCCAAAACTGGTGGAGCGCGGCGCAGCGGAATGGGACTACTTGCACCGGTAACGCCGGTGGTCTTTGCCACCGGTCATAAGACACCGGCGGCAAGGACCGCCGGCGTTACCGGGTGGCGCTACCGTGCTACTGGAGTTTCCGGGCCTTCTCAAAATCTTCTTTCAGCTTCGCGGTAATCTTCTCAGCCGCGTCTGAACTGGCGCCGCGAAACCTCGCGCCCAGGCTCTCTTGCGTGGTGGCCCAGATGACGTCGCCATCCTTGTTCACCAGGCGCACCGCGGCAATGGCTTCGTGGCGCCGCTCCGCCGAGCGGTCGGATTCACTCTCCCCCATCCCGATACCGGTGCTTTGGCTGGTTCCGTTCTTGCTTAACGATGTGCCGGTGCGTAGCCCCAGGTTGGCGTGGGCATTGATGCTGTCGGATGAGGAATGCGATTCCGTAAAGACCAGGTCTTCGGCGCCCCCGCGCAAAGAGGCATCCGCGCGCTCCTGATTCTCGGTGAGTACAAAGAGGTGGGTGGCTTCCAACCCGCTGATCAGAATCTCCCGCATCTGCGCCGCTGTCTCGCCGCCAGTCAGGTGGTCTACGAAGACCCGCCGCACGGTCCGCAACTGCCGCAGATTGTTTTCTTCGATGGCCGCCGGCAAAGGCGGATCCGCCGCGGCCGGAGCCCGCGAGGCGAACATCGCCAGTCCGGCCAGCATGGTCAAGAGTGGTTTCATCGCGATTCTCATCCCTTTCCCGCCTTTCGGGCATCGTCATCCTGGTACTCTATGCGCCGCCCAGTGCGTGCCTCCAGACTCGCCAGCACGGACCGGATGTCGCCCTTCTGGACACGGAAGACCAGCGCCTGCTGTCTGCCATCGGCATCGGTGTACCCCAGCGTGATGAAGTGTTTGCGCGTCTTGCTCAGCAGCAGAACCGGCGAAATCAGAATCGCCGCGGCATAGCGGCGGCTAACACTCTGGCCATATTCAATGGTGTTGATTTTCTGATAGGCGATGGTCAGGTCGGTCTTTTGGTAACGGAAGAGCAATCCCTCCGTGCCGGTCAGGTCGATATGTATGCTCGATTTGGGCGACACCCCGGAGAGGGTTCCGCCTATGAACTGCGCTTTCACTCCTGGCTCAGCGGCCACCATCGACAGCGCAAGGGCGCAGCCGCCCAGGACCATCCACCAGCTTCGGGTCATGTCTTGCAATCAAAGGAGTGTCGGGGGCGAGTGAGATTTCTCACAATTCTTTGGGCAGCCAAAGCCCAAGCCCCGATGGCCCGCCGCGGTTCTATTTTACGCGCGTCACGTCCAGCTTGGCCTTCATGGGCTCGCCGTCGTGGGAACCGGCGGCATCACCCTTGATATGGTCGCCGACCAGCACCAGTTCAAACTTTATGAGGGTCTCACCGGCCATCGCCTCAATGGTGATCTTGTCGCCCTCGATCTTTCCTTTCTGAATGGGGAATTGATCCTCTTCGCGCGGGCCAACCGTGCCGGTCAGTTCCAATCCATTCTGTTTCAAGACGAGGAACGCGGTATCGTCCTTCACTTCACCATCCGGTCGCGTGACTTGGAAACTTCCCGACCACTTCCCGTTTACATCTGCCGCCATCACGGACAGACGTCAGCACTAACATCAGCAAGAAACAGACAAGTATCTTCATGAATCCTGCTTACGAGCAAAGCTGATCTAAAGTTCCCGGCAAGTGTCCCTGGCTTCAATCCGAACTTGGTAGCCTGGAGATATCCATGAGCCCGCGATGGTTGACCGCCGCCTGCCTGCTGACGGCCGCCTTGCCGGCTGCGCCGCGTTGAGGAAGACGCGGCAACTCTATTGGTGAAGGCCGCGGCCGCGTTCCAGGCCAACCATGAGCGTGAGAAACACTGGAACTGGAACGTTCAGGAAACGCGGAGGCTGCTGGACAGGTCCGGGAAAGTTCTGCAAACCTTCCCCTCCGTCACCTCCGAATCCATCATCCGGAGCACAGGCAAGCGCTGCAATGCGATTGTAGCTTGGGGCGACGGCAAAGCGCCGTTCATGGCTGATGCCGATCCTGATGCCCGCTGCCAGGCCATGGATGCCATCCGCGCTCCCTTTCAGGTGGAGGCGCTTCTGGGAAGTTCCACGGTCACGTTGCTATCCCGGTCTGCCGCCGGCGTCACGCTGTTGATCGCGCCCGATAAATCGAAGCTTAAGAATAGCGACTTTGCCGTGCGCTGCGCGGCTTCGATCCGGGCGACCGTAAAACTGGACCCATCCACGTTTTTCCCGCTGGACTTCGATGGCGAGGTGATGGACTCCGGGTGCGACCTGCGGAGCGCGCCGGTAACCCAATACGCGGCGGTTCAGGCGGGACCGGCGAACAGCACGTTCCGCAAGAGCGCCAGATTCCATATGGAGTACGCGCTGCAAAAGGACAAATTCCAAAACCCGGACAACAGCTTCTGGATCTGCACGCGTCAGGAATTCGACCAGCCCTGGAACCGGTCCGCGGAATACCTCTATTACTGGGGACGCCAGCTTATGGTCAGGCATCCCGACGAGGGCCATCGCCTGATCAAGGAAACGCAAACTACGGCGCGGGAATTCGGCGCGGACACGCAACTGCGGTTCGACAAGTGAGGTATGGGAAAATAGGACTTAGTGATTGTAATCACGGGTATCTACTACGCACTCGCCCTGGCAGCGGCCGGGGCCCTGATCACCTGGCTGGCAGGCCCGTGGGCAGCCATTCCACTCTGGATTCTGGCCCTTTTCTGCCTCTACTTCTTTCGCGATCCTGAGCGCGAAATTCCGTCCGGTCCGGTGGCCGTCTCGCCGGCCGATGGCAGGGTGGTCGCGGTCAAGCCCGAAAGCCCCACACAGAACCGCATCAGCATCTTTCTGAATGTCTTTGACGTGCACGTGAACCGCACGCCCATCGGCGGCACCATCGCCAAGGTTCAATATCAGCGGGGCGCGTTCCACGTGGCCAGCCGCGAAGAGTGCTCCCAGCAGAACGAGCAAAACGTGGTGACCGTCCAAGGCGATGGCACGGCCGTGATCTTCAAGCAGATCGCCGGACTGATCGCGCGCCGCATTGTCTTTGACAAGAAGCCCGGCGACCGCGTCTCCACCGGCGAGCGCATCGGCCTGATCAAGTTCGGCTCACGCTGCGACGTACTTTTCGGCCCGGAATGGGAAATCGTGGTGAGCCCCGGCATGCGCGTGTCCGGCGGTTCCAGCGTGATCGCCCGCCGCCGCGGCAAGGATCAATCCAATGTCCATTAAAGACCGGCTGGTGGACCCGCGCTCTCCGGACCGCCGGCCCCGCAAGGCCGTCTATGCGCTGCCCACGCTGTTCACCGCGGGCAACATTTTTCTAGGCTTCGTCGCCATTCTGCGCTGCTTCAAAGGGGCTATGCTGGGGGCTGCCGGCGCACCCGGCGCACCCAAACAATTCGAGGTGGCCGCCATCGCGATCGGCGCCGCGGTCTTTCTGGATGGACTGGACGGCCGCATTGCCCGCATGACCAACACGACCAGTGATTTCGGCCGCGAAATGGATTCCCTGGCCGATGTGATCAGCTTCGGCATCGCTCCCGCGTTCCTGGCGTTCGCCTGGGGCGTGCAGTTTGTCGATCCCAGTATCGGAGAAAAGGCCTACGGCCATCTGATCAACGCCGGAACTTTCATCGCCTTTCTCTTTCTGCTGTGCGGCGCCTGCCGGTTGGCGCGCTTCAACATTCAGAAGAATCCCGTACCCAAGAATCCGGGCAGGCCGGACCGCAAGTATTTCGTAGGCCTGGCAATTCCCGCGGCAGCCGCTTTGGTGGCCGCCGTGGTCTATGCCTTCGACGGCGAGCCGCTTAGCTGGTGGCCCATTTCGGTCGCCTGGCTGGCATTGTTATTGCTGCTGGGTTTTCTGATGGTCAGCACCTGGCGCTATTACAGCTTCAAGGGAATCAATTTCCACCAGCCTTACAAGCCGCTGCTGCTGATCCTGCTGGGCGCCTTGATTTACGGAATTTGGAATTATTCGCAGCCGCTATTGCTGGCGATGTCGGCCAGCTACGTGGCCAGCGGGATCGTCATCCGCATCGGCGGAATCATCCGGCGGCGCCTGCGCCACGCTCCTCCGCCGCCGCCCTGGAGCACCACATTGGCTAATAACGGCACGGTCGTCCTGGTTGGTAGTGAATCCCTGGTGGCCCGCGAAATCCGGGACATCGTCGCTGGTTCCGGCTCCGGGTTAAACTCCGGTCTGGACCTGCGTCTGATTGCGGCGGATGATGAACAAGCGGGCGCCCTGACGCGTGTAGGCGATGAGCCCACGGTGGTGATCGAACTCAATCCCGAGAATCTCACGGGCGCGCGGGCGGTGATTCTGGCCGGATCGCCAGCCTCCAGCCTCAAGGCGTTAGAACTGCTGCAAGATAACAGCGCAGCCGTGATCGACCTCGCCTACACAGCCGAAGAACGGCCCGATGCGCGCCTGCGCGCTCCGCTGGTAGAGTCCGATCCGGAAGCCGAGTCTGAGCCGGACGAAGATCTGTTGGATGCCGCCATTCACGTTATCGCCCACCCGGCGGCCATCGCGCTGGCGCTCTTCCTGCGGCGCCTTCACGGCAAGGACCCCATCCGCCGTTCGGTGATCCAGATCTTCGCTCCGGCCAGCGAGCACGGTACGCCGGGCATCGAAGAACTACAGCAGCAGACCGTCAGCCTGCTCTCCTTCAAGCCCATGCCGCGCGCCGTCTTCGATGCCCAGGTGAGCTTCAACATGCTGGCTAAGTATGGCGAGGAAGCCCCCGCCTCGCTCGAAGAATCGGAGCTGCGAATCGAACGGCATCTGGCCACTTTGCTGGCTATGCCCGGCGAGGGCGAGGGTGCGGCCATGCCCTCATTGCGGCTCATCCAGGCGCCCGTGTTTCATGGTTACAGCTTCTCCGCGTGGGTGGAGTTCGAAGTCAATCCAGGAGTGGAAGCGCTCGAGAGCGGCCTGACGATGGGCTCCATTGAGGTGCGCGGCGCGGATTTCGACCCTCCCACCAACCTCAGCCAGGCGGGCCAGAGCGGCATCGCGGTTGGCGCCATCACTCCGGACCGCAACAATGCCGAGGCCTGCTGGTTCTGGTTCGTCGCCGACAATCTGCGGCTGGCCGCCGAGAACGCCGTGGCCGTCGCTCGTCAACTATTATGACTCGGGCCACCACTATCGCCCTGGTGCTGATCACGCTAACCGCGGGCTGCGGCTATCACGTTTCCGGCCGCGGCGACCTGATGCCGAAGACCGTCAAGACCATCGCCGTAATGCCGTTCGGGAACCTCACGGTGCGTTACAAGTTGGCCCGCTTGCTGCCTGCCGATATCGGCCACGAATTCATTTCCCGCACCCGCTACAAAGTGGTGGCCGATGCCTCCCAGGCGGACGCCGTGCTCACCGGCACCCTAACCAATTTCGGCGCGTACCCTATCACTTCCGACCCCGCATCCGGCCGCGCCACCGCCGTCCAGGTGATCGTCACGGTTCAGGTGACGCTGACGAACCGTGCCACCGGAACCGTCATTTTCACGCGCTCCGGCTATGAATTCCGCGAGCGATATGAAGTTTCCCTCGACCCCAAGGCCTACTTCGACGAGAGCGGCACCGCCATGGACCGGCTGAGCCGCGACGCATCAACCAGCATCGTAAGCGCCATACTGGAGGCCTTCTGACACCAGGCCAATTCCTGGCGCGAATTAAGCAAAGCTCCGTGCCCGCGGCCACGCTGCTCCTGGGTCCTGAGGCCTATGAGCGGCGCCGCATCAAAGAAGCCCTGCTGGCTGCTTTTCCTGAAACCGCCGTCGCCCAGCACGACCTTTCGGAACTCAGCCTGGCCGAGGTATTGGACGATGCCCGGGCGCTTTCTCTATTCGCATCGGAGCGGTTGATTTGGGTGACCAATGCGGAAGCCGCTCTTCCGCGCGGCCGATCCACCGATAGTGATGCCGATGCCGATTCAGAAGGCGGACCGGCGGGTTCCGGTGACGCCGCGCTCCTGGCCGGGTACCTGAAAGATCCAACACCCGGAGTCACGCTGATTTTCGAAGCCATCCGTTTCGATTTTGAAGGCGAAGACAAGCGCAAGCAGGAAAGGGTCCGCAAGTTCTTCGCCCCCATCCGCGACGTGGTGGAGCTTCACAAGTTCTCGGTGCAGGACGCGCGCGCCGAGACCGGGTCTTTGGCCAAACGCGCGGGTTTCCACCTGGCACCCGAGGCTTTGGATCTGCTGGTGGAGGCGCTGGGCGCCGATATTGCGCGCATCGCCGTGGAGATCGAAAAGTTGTCGCTCTTCGCCGGAAGCCGTGTGATAGGAACTGACGATATCGCGGCGCTGGTGCCCGACGCCCGCGCCACCACGATCTTTGCGCTGGTGAATGCCCTCGGACGCCGCGACCGCGCACGCGCTCTGGGCATTCTGGACACCCTGACGCGCGAAGGCGAATACCTTCCGCTGGCGCTGGCATTCCTCTCCACGCAATTTCGCATGGCGCTGGTGGCGCGCGAGGCCGGTCTCAAGAGCTCACAACAGATTCAGGGACACTTCACCAGGATGGGAGTTGCTATGTGGGGATCGCGCGCCGATCAGGTCTACCAGACGGTAAGCAAGTTCAGCCAACCCCAGTTGGAGCGCGCCATGATTTTGATCCACAAAGCTGACAGGGGACTGCGCGACGCCCGGCCTGACGACCGCATCGTCATGGAGCAATTCATCAATGCGCTTTCGGAGCCGTGAGCGAGGGCGAAATGCGGAGCAGGCGGTTTGCCGACCAAGCGAGCCAGTAACGAGCTTTCCCGGTAGCGCCGGCAATCTTGTTGCCGGTGGGTTATTCGGCATCCGGCAAGGACCGGCAACAAGATTGCCGGCGTTACCGAAAACATTGGGCGGTTTCGCCTACGAGTGGGCGGTGTGTTAAGCGGTGAGCGCCTTCACCCTGAGGTGCAGCTTGCTCTTATACCTGGCCGCTGTATTCTTCTTGATGATCCCGATCTTTGCGGACCGGTCAATCAGCGAAAACGTTTTGGGCAGCAGGTCGGCCGCCGATTTGGGATCCTTGCCGGTCAGGGCGCGCCGCATGGCGCGAATCTGGTGGCGAAGGCGGGTCTTGTTCTTTCTGTTGATTTCCGTGCGCCGTTCGGTCTGACGCACCCGCTTGAGCGCGGAATATGTATTAGCCATCTTTGCTGAATCTAATCCTTACACAGTGATCGAATTTCCAGAATAGCGCAAACCCCGCCTGGCGGCAACCAAGGCCAACAGGCTGCCCTCAGGTTGAGCGTCCACACTGTGGACCGTTGCCGCGTATGTGTTGCACCGGGACCGCGTGTCCCCACGCAATGTCCTCCGTCGAAACGCTTAGGGCAGCCGCCAGGCGCTGGCGCTGCGACGGGCTGGGCGTGTAGTTGCCGCTTACGATTGCCTTGACCAGTTTCGCATCCAAGCCCGTGGCCGCGACCAGTTGCCCAGCGCTGATTCCGCTCTCTTCCATGTACCGCGCTATAGGCTTCATGACGGCCGCAATCTTATCACTTTTATTCGCGCGCCGCCTCATTCCATCGTGGTGCAGCAGTCTCCGGCTACTTGCCCACACTCGCTTCCGCCATGTTGAGGAAGACATTGCGCAGGCTGTCGGTGCCGTCATCGGCTCGCTGAATCAGCAGAATCGAGATCAGCTCGTTCCGTGGATCGATCCAGCCCTGGGTTCCGAAAGCACCGCCGTGGCCGTATGCTCCTATTGAATGTCCGGCTAGTTCACCCAGGGGATCTGTCACCACCTCCCATGCCAGCCCGTAGCCGGCGCCGCGCATCCATCCCACCGGATGAATGCCGGCCGTGTGGGCTTCGGTCATAACGTGAACGGAGAAGGGCGACAGATACCGGCGGCCCTCGTAAGCGCCGTTATTCAGCATCATGCGGTAGAGGCGCAGCAGGTCTTCGGCTGTCGAATACAGGCCCCAGCCGGGCGCGGGGAACACGGCTCCTTGCCTGTGTTTTGTGGGATCACCGCCCAGAATGGTTCCGGGGGCGCGCACGAGCTTTCCGCTTTTACCTACGTACACCATCGCTATGCGCGCCATCTTGTCGGCCGGCGGATAGAAAAACGTGTCCTTCATGCCGAGCGGGCGCAGGATCCGTTCAGCGATGAAGTCCTCATATTTCTGGCCGGAACAGACCTCGATCAATCGGCCCAGAATTTCTATGCCGGGGCTGCTATAGCTCCATTGCGTGCCCGGCTGAAACAGTAGCGGTTGCCGGGCGAGTTGCCGCACCACCTCATTCAAGGGCACGTTCATCAACTGCGGATAGTCGTGGATTGCGGCTGGCGCGGCGTCTTGTATACCGGCGGTGTGGGTCAGCAGATCGCGAATGGTGATGGGGTTGTCAGGAGTGCCGAGACGGCCGGCGTCCGGGCCAGTATTGGTTGCCAGGCGTTGGTTGTGGAACTCCGGCAGATACTGCTCGACGGGATCGCGCAGTGCGAGCTTTCCTTCTTCGGCCAGCATCATGATGCCGATCGCGGTGACAGGCTTGGTCATGGACATGATCTGGAAGATGCTGTCCTTCTGCATGGGCCGGTTCTCCTCGATGTCCGCCATGCCCAGAGCATGGAACTCGATGACGCCGCTGCCGGTGGCGACCAGCGTGACGGCGCCCGCCACGGTCTGTGTGTCGATGAAGTGCTGTATCCGTTGCGGGATCTGAGAAACGATTGTGCTGTTCACGCTTGCAGCATGGGTGGATTGCCCCGGCGCCGGCGAAAGAGTTCCGCAAACCGCGAGAAGAAGTATGTGAAAGGATGCGCTGCGCACGCCCATCAGCATATCGAAGCGCCATCAATCCCGCAAACGGAATTGTCGCCGCCATTTATAATTAAGCTGATGCCAAAAAACAGTTTTGGCGCGGCGATGAAGCTGCGCGCGGGTAGTTCGGAATATGAATATTTCAGCCTGGCACGCCTTGAGGCGCAGGGTGTAGGCAACGTAGCGCGTCTGCCTTTCTCCACCAAGATTCTGCTGGAGAACCTGTTGCGGCACGAAGACGACCGCCGGGTTTCGGCCGCCGACGTGGCCTATGTCGCCGCGGGAGCGGCTGCCGGGGAAGCCAAAGAAATCAGCTTCATGCCGGCGCGCGTGCTGCTGCAGGATTTCACGGGCGTCCCCTGCGTGGTGGATCTGGCCGCCATGCGCGACGCGCTGGCCGCCATGGGCTCCGACCCCAAGCGCGCCAATCCGCTGCTGCCGGCCGACCTGGTGATCGACCACTCCGTGCAAGTGGACCACTTCGGCGCCAAGGACTCGTTCGACCTCAACGCCATCCTCGAGTTCCAGCGCAACCGCGAACGCTACGTCCTGCTGCGCTGGGGGCAGACGGCGTTCCGCAATTTCCGCGTGGTGCCGCCCGACACCGGCATCGTGCACCAGGTGAATCTGGAATACCTGGCGCCCGTGGTATTCCGCAACGAAACCGGCCAGGCCTATCCGGATTCAGTCGTGGGGACCGACTCCCACACCACCATGATCAACGGCCTGGGCGTGCTGGGCTGGGGCGTGGGTGGAATTGAAGCCGAGGCCTGCATGCTGGGGCAGCCGGTTTCCATGCTGCTGCCGCCGGTGATCGGCTTCAAACTTCACGGCCGGATGAAGGAAGGCGGCACCGCTACCGATTTGGTTTTGACCATCACCCAGATGTTGCGCAAGAAGGGCGTGGTGGGCAAGTTCGTGGAGTTTTATGGCACCGGACTGAGCGCGCTGAGCCTGGCCGACCGGGCGACGGTGGCCAACATGGCGCCCGAGTATGGGGCCACCATGGGGTTCTTCCCGGTGGACCAGGAGACTCTGGAATACCTCAAGTTCACCAACCGCGACGCCGGGCTGATCGCCCTGGTGGAAGCCTACACGAAAGCGCAGGGGCTGTTCCGCACCGATGCCACGGTGGACCCCATTTACGCCGATACGCTGGAGCTGGATCTGGGGACGGTCAATCCCTCCATGGCCGGTCCCAAGCGGCCGCAGGACCGCGTGGAGTTGTCCGATGTGCGAAAGAACTTCCATGCTGCCTTCGGTGACGCCAAGAAGAGCTCAGCCGCTGAGATCAACGGCCAGGCCTTCGATGTCCAAAACGGCGCGGTGGTAATCGCCGCCATTACCAGTTGCACCAACACGTCCAACCCATCGGTGATGCTGGCCGCCGGGCTGCTTGCCAAGAAGGCCGTGGAGCACGGTCTCAAGGTGAAGCCGTGGGTGAAGACGAGCCTGGCGCCGGGATCGAAAGTGGTGGTGGATTATTATCGCGAGGCCGGGCTGATGGAGTATCTGGAGGCGCTGAACTTCCACCTGGTGGGATTCGGCTGCACCACCTGCATCGGCAACAGCGGTCCGCTGCAGGAAGCCGTGGCGCAGGCGGTGCAGAAGGGAGACCTCATCGTGGCCGCGGTGCTCAGCGGCAACCGGAATTTCGAAGGGCGCATCAATGCCCAGGTGAAGGCCAATTACCTGGCATCGCCGCCGCTGGTGGTAGCGTATGCTCTGGCCGGCACCATCGATATCGACCTGGCGAACGAGCCTCTGGGAAACGACTCCAGCGGCAAGCCGGTCTACCTGCGCGACATCTGGCCTTCGAATGAAGAGGTGCGCAATACCGTGCGCCGGGCCATCAACCGCGGGATGTTCGAGCATGAGTATGCTCACGTTTTCGATGGCGACAAGAACTGGCAGCAGATGTCGATTCCCACCGGCGACGGCGGCGGCATATACGGGTGGGACGAGAAATCCACCTACATCAAGAAGCCGCCATATTTCGACAAGATGGTGGACCCGAAACAGCCGCCGTCGGATTTCCACGGCTTGCGCGTGCTGGCCATGCTGGGCGACTCAGTCACCACGGACCACATTTCCCCCGCCGGTTCGATCGCCAAGGACAGCCCGGCCGGAAAGTACCTTATGGCGCAGGGTGTCCAACCCGCGGACTTCAACTCCTACGGAGCGCGCCGCGGCAACCATGAAGTGATGGTGCGCGGCACGCTGGCCAACATCCGGCTGCGCAACCAGTTGGCGCCGGGCACCGAGGGCAGTTGGACCCTGCACCTGCCGGATGGCGAGCAGATGTTCATCTATGACGCGTCTATGAAATACCAGCAGGAGAGCGTGCCACTGCTGATTCTGGCCGGCAAGGAATACGGTTCCGGGTCTTCTCGTGATTGGGCGGCGAAGGGCGTGGCACTGCTGGGTGTGCGCGCGGTGATCGCCGAGAGTTTCGAACGCATCCACCGGACCAACCTGGTGGGAATGGGCGTGCTGCCCTTACAGTTCCGCGCCGGCGAGAGTGCCGCCGGCCTGGGGCTGACCGGCCGGGAGACATTTCACGTGGAAGGCGTAGCCGGTTCTCTGAACGGCGGCGGACGCAAGGCCGGCGTGCGTGCGGTGGCGGAAGACGGCACGGAGAAAAAGTTCAGCGTGGATGTCCGCGTGGATACGCCGCAAGAAGTGGAGTATTACCGCAACGGCGGAATTTTGCCGTATGTGTTGCGGCAGTTGGCGGCCCAGTGAGGCATGCTATACAATAACTAACGGAATATGTCGGATCGCGGCTTCTTGTTCTTATTCAGTGTTTTCATGATCGTGGCCGGGGTTGGTGCCGCCGCTTACCTGGTGGTTACCGGGCAGGCGGGCACAGTGGACGGTCTCTTTCTGGTCTTGACGGCTTTGCTGATGGCGCTGTGTTTTGCGCTTAACGTGGTCTACATGATCAACCGCGCCATGGAAGCGGCCAAGGCACCGGCGGCCGTGCCAGCCAAGCCGGCTGCCGCGGTCAAACCTGCGAAACCAGCACCAGCGCCGGTTTCGCAGGCCTAACCGCTACGCTCGCGTCCCCTACTTCGCCGGAGCGGCAGCCTTCTTCGGAGCGGTGGTGGATTTCTTGGCGGGCGGTGCCGGCGGCGGACCTTCGCGCTTAATGACCACGGTCACCAGCTTCACCGGCGTGGTCGGCTTTTCGCCGGTCCTCTGAACGTGCGCAATCTTGGTGACGATGTCCTGGCCTTCCACCACCTGGCCGAACACTGTATAGCCGCCATCAAGCGAAGGGTACGGCACTTCCGTGATGAAGAATTGGCAGCCCCCGGTATTGGGCGAACCGATGTTGGCCATTCCCAAACGTCCCGGCTGGTCGAACTTCAGGGTAGGGACAATTTCATCCTTGATGGTGAAGCCGCAATCGTGCGAGCCGGTGCCGGTGGGGTCGCCAGTCTGAATCATGAAGTTCGGAATCACGCGGTGAAAGGTGATGCCGTTGTAAAGCGGCTTGGCCGCCATGGCGCCGGTCTTCGGGTCTTTCCAAGGCTTGGTGCCGCGCGCCAAAGCCGTAAAATTCCTCACCGTAAGCGGCGTTTCTTTCTCAAAGAGCCTGGCTGTGATAACGCCCATCGACGTGTTGAAGATGGCATAAAGGCCTGGCTCGCGCGGTGGCGTCGCTGGTGTGGTGGGAGTGGTGGCAGGGGCCTTCGCGGGGGCTTTCGCTGGAGCCTTGGGAGGCGGCGTCTGTGCCACTGCGCAGCCAGCGATCAAAACAAGTAAGGATAGCCGTTTCATCTGATTCTCCACTGAGTTCACTATTCTAGCCTGAAACAGTTTTACTTCGCGAGTTCAGCTTGCAATTGCCGGTATGCCGATTCCTCATAGGTAGTCTTCAGGCGCGGTCTCGGCTCGGCCCTTGGGTCGCCCGGCCGCGGGCCTTCCTGTTTAAGGGCGCGCCCCAGCAGGCTGGTGGCTTCGGAGTCGTCAGGGCTGCGCGCCACGGCGGCCCGCAAGCTCTCAACCGCTGCGGCATATTGGCCCGACCGCCACTGGGTGTAGCCAAGGTTGAAGTGATAATCGGGATCGGCGCTGTCGCCTTCCAGCGCTTTCCGGAAACTGGCGGCAGCGGCAGCGTTGTCGTTGCGCTGGGCTTGCACCACTCCGAGATCGTTATACACTTCGTTCAACGGCATGGCAGCGGCGACTGACTGAAAACATTCCTCGGCGCCTTTGAAATCGCCGTCGTGGAAACGGCACAGACCCAGGAAAAACCGGGCTTCCAGGTAGTGCGGGTCAGCTCGCTTCACGCGCTCGAACCAACCCGAGGCCACCCTGTAATCCTTTTTTTCCCAATAGGTTTTCCCGAGTTGAAAGCAGGGCTGCGAGTAGTCCGGGTCCAGGCGTGCGGCCTGGGTAAAAAACCGGTGGCGCTGCTCGGGCGAAACTGCCAGCAGGCCCCGCACATAACTCTCCACGGCGTCCAGGCGCACGGCGGGGCGGGCGCTGAGAAACGGACGTTCCGGGGGCGCCGTCTTGGGGCTCACCGATTGCAGAACCTGCCACCCCAGGTGCACCTGTAAGAGACCGAGGTCTTCGAGCGCGCCAAGTTCGCCGAACCCGCCGGTCTGGCGCGTGTGCTTGAGATCCAGAATACGCGCCGTGATGCGCAGGGAGCCCTTGGATTGGTCCTGGCCGGGTTCGGCGGCACGCAATTCGTAAGATCCGTAGATCACTTTCGAAGCGTCCAGAGACTCGCCGATTTTGATGATGGAAGCAAGCGTCAGTTCGGCTCCGGGCCGTAGGGACAGGCGGCGATAGGCTTCCAGGCGGTCATCGCGGTCTAACACCAGCAGGCCTTCGGAAGCCAGGGAATCGCCCACGGATTCCGCAATGCTTTCACCCACCCAATCCAGGCTGGTGGATTTGGAATGGTTGAAAAACGGGAGCACCAGGGCTGTTTCCGCGCCAAGCGAACTGCAAAGAAATACAGCCAGAGCCAGCAAGCGCCGCATGTAAATTACAGTTTAACAGTCAGGAACTCGCGGCGATTTCATACCGCGCCGAATGGGAACAGACCTACGCAGTCTTCACGACCGGAACCCGCGCCGCCACCGCCGGCAGAACCGGAAAATCCGTGTAAGGCGCCGCCTGATACCAATACCCCACCGAAAAGAAATTGTCGCCCCGGTCATTGGCGTGCCCATGCTCCATCGTGTGCTTCAGGTACCGCTCAAACGTAACCGGGTTGTCGCCGTGCCAGCGATAGCAGCAGTACCGCCCTCCGGTGCGCTCGGCATTCACAATCAGCGGCGCGCCATACATTGCGTGGCCGAAGGGTTCCGCCCCGTCGCGCCCGCCGAAATCCCAGCTACCCAGGAAGTAATCTTCGGAGCCTGTCCCGGTGATTGCGGGCTTGGTCTCATCGTCGATGAAAATCATTTCGTCGCCTTCGCCCCACCACCCGTTGGCGTTTTCCAGCACGCCCAGCGTCACTCCCATCAGGTGGCCGCGGCCGCGCGTCTCCAGGTAGACGTAGTTGTTACGGCCATCCAGATTGATCTTGGGCCCCTCGCTTGCAACCGGCACGCTCGGCTGGCTCTGGCGGTATTGCGCGTGGAAGTAGAGGGCGTCGTCCGGCAGCCGCGGCGCCGTCATGTAGTCGATATTGGAATAAAACGAGCTTACCTCCAGCTTGCCTTCATTCGTCACCGTGAAGCGTGCCGACTTCCGGTAAGGCATCGCGAAATAGCAATTGAGAGACTTGCCCGGCGAGCAGGCCAGATACTCGGACTGGTAGATCTGGTAAACCCCCAGGTTCAGCCCGAAGAAGTCGCCAATGGGCGCTTCCACACTCGGCTTGGCGTTGCCGTCCCAGTAGCCGCGCAGCACCAGTTCCTTCAGGTGGTCGTTGCTTCGGGCGGCGATGGTAAACCAGATGTGGCTGATCACGCCCGGGCCTTCGGCATTGAAGACCTCGTGAACTCCGCCGGCCGGAATGTTCCAGGAATCGCGATTGCCCCCGGTGCGGTCGTAGCTCGATTGCTTCAGCGACTTGTAGTTTTGCGCCCGTGTATACGCGGGCAGAAACTGGAAGTCCTGGCCGGCGCCCCGGGATTGCGCCTGGGGTTCCGCCGCTGCCGCCGCTGCCAAGCCTCCTCCGGCCAGCATGCGGTGCAGAAAGCCTCGCCGGTTATTAGTGGTTGATTTCATGATCCCCTCTCCTCATTTGCCCAGCGCCTGGGCAATCGCCCTGGCCGCCGGCGGCAGCATCAAATCATATCCGGCCGCGTTGGGGTGCAGTCCGTCTTCGGTGATCTCCGTGCGGAACATTCCCTTATCGTCCACGGTGGCCGAAAAATAGTCCAGAAAGACCGCATCGCTCTTCGCTGCGTACTCCTTGATCCACCGGTTGAGCTGCAGAATCCTCTCCGGCGGGCGGCTCTGCGTCTGCGGCCGGTGATAGTCGCACACCGGCGTCAGGTTAGCCAGCACCACTTTGATATTGTTCGCGCGCGCCATCTCGGCCATGGCGGCCAGATTATCCTCGATAACCTCGAGGGGCGTGTATCCGAGATTGCTGCCGATATCGTTTGTCCCCGCCAGAATCACCACCGCCTTCGGCTTCAACAGAACCACATCCTGGTGGAATCGCAGCAGCATCTGCGAGGTCACCTGCCCGCTGATGCCGCGATTGATATAAGGCTTCCCAGGAAAGAACGAACCTACGTGGCGCCCCCAGGCGTCGGTGATGGAATCGCCCATGAACACCACCCGTTCCTCGCCGGCGGCGGGCGGCTGCACCTTGGCGTTCTCGGCCGCATAACGCCGCAGATTGCCGTAGTCGTTTATCAGCCGTGCGATCGGTTCGAGCGCGGGCGGCATCGGGCTGGGTGCGGCCGGCGGCTGAGCCCACACCGCGGCCGCTAATAGAAGTACGACCAAAATGCGCATGGCTCCTATTGTATGTGGAGTGGGCTTCACCCGCCATGCCGGCAGTCGTGGCGGCACTCTCGGTGCAACCGTTGGTGTACCCTGAATGGTCGGTATGCAAGCCAAGCATCGCTTCCTGCTTCTTCCCCTCCTCGCTTCCGCCTGCTGTGCGCAAGGCCTGGAGTACGTCAAAGCCCACTACACCAAGTACGAATTTCAGATCCCCATGCGCGACGGCAAGCATCTCTTCACGTCGGTGTACGTCCCCAAAGACGTCTCCGAAAAGTACCCCATCATGCTTGACCGCACGCCCTACAACGTCGGCCCCTATGGCGTGGACAACTTCAAGCCCAACCTGGGGCCATCCGAGAAATTCGGGCGCGAGAACTTCATCTTCGTCTATCAGGACGTCCGCGGCCGGTTCATGTCCGAAGGCGAATTCCACGATATGACGCCGCACCTCGCCGTCAAGCGCGGGCCGCAAGACGTGGACGAAAGTTCCGACACCTTCGACACCATCGACTGGCTGATTAAGAACATCCCCAACAATAACGGCAATGTCGGCATGTGGGGCATTTCCTATCCCGGCTTCTACACATCGGCCGGCATCATCGACGCGCATCCGGCGTTGAAGGCCGCATCTCCGCAGGCGCCCATCGCCGACTGGTTCATCGGCGACGATTTCCATCACAACGGCACGCTCTACCTGCCGCATATGTTCCGCTTTTTCAGCGGCTTCGGCCACCCGCGTCCCGTTCCCATCGATCCCTCGGCCGTGCCGGTCCAGCCCCCCGCCGCCGCGCAGGATGCATACAGCTTCTTCCTGTCCCTGGGCCCGCTCGCAAACGTCAATGAGAAATACTTCAAGAACGATGTTCCGTTCTGGAACGAAATCACGCAGCACGCCAACTATGACGAGTTCTGGCAGGCACGCGATCTGCGCCGCCACCTGAAAAATATCAAGCCGGCTGTGATGACCGTGGGCGGCTGGTTCGACGCCGAAGACCTGTTCGGAGCGCTCAACACCTATCAGACCATCGAGCGGAACAGCCCCGGCGCCAACAACATTCTGGTGATGGGTCCGTGGTCCCACGGCGGCTGGGCGCGCGGCGATGGAGACGCGCTGGGAAATGTCCGGTTCGGATCCAAGACGTCGGTCTTCTTCCGCGAGGAGATCGAATTTCCGTTCTTCAACTACTGGCTCAAAGGTAAGACCGATCCCAAGCTGCCGGAAGCTTTCGTTTTCGAAACCGGCACCAATCAGTGGCGCAGAGAGAACGCCTGGCCGCCCAGGGACGCGCAGCCGAAAACGCTCTACCTGCGGGCCAATGGCAAACTCAGCTTCGATGCCCCAACGGAATCGGGCGCCCCTTTCGACGAGTACATCAGCGACCCCGCCAAGCCGGTGCCTTATATCGGCGGCCAGGCTCCCGGCATGACCCGCGAGCACATGGTGGAAGACCAGCGCTTCGCTTCCAGCCGCACCGACGTCCTCACATATACCAGCGACGAACTTACCAGCGACGTGACCCTTGCCGGCCCGCTGACGGCGTCTCTGTTCGTCTCCACCACCGGCACCGATTCGGACTGGGTAGTGAAGCTGATCGATGTGTATCCTGAGAATTATCCCGACCCCGACCCTAATCCCACAGGCATCCACATGGGCGGCTACCAGCAATTGGTGCGTGGCGAAGCCATGCGCGGCAAGTTCCGCAACAGCTATTCCAAGCCCGAGCCGTTCACACCCGGCAAAATGGAAAAGGTGGAATGGCTGATGCCGGACATCGACAATTGTTTTCGCAAGGGCCACCGGATCATGGTGCAGGTGCAGAGTTCCTGGTTCCCCCTGGTGGACCGGAACCCGCAAACGTTCGTCGACATCTACAACGCCAGGACCACGGATTTCACAAAAGCGACCGAGCGTGTTTATCGCGGCGCGGGTGCTCCGTCCGGGGTGAAGGTTCGTGTCCGCACGGCCATGTAGCGGGGTTTGTCGCGCCCAGTTGGTTTCCGAATGCGGCGCGCCGTCTCAGCGTTTCCGAGCGCGCCGTGATTTTTGGGCGCATTCAGGAACCGGCAAGCAACCTGACCAAACTTGTATAATGGCCGCAGTCAAGTGTCGAATCCCTTTCGCTCCTTCAGTCTTGCAGTGGCGTTGATCTTTGCCGCTCACTTGCCCGCTCAGGACACTGTCTGGCGCATTGACGCGAATCACAGCGCTGCCTACTTCAGCGTGCGCCACCTGATGATTTCCACCGTGCGCGGAGAATTCACCGGGATCACCGGTACGGTACATTACGATCCGAAAAATGTGCCTGCATCGCGGTTGGAAGCCACGATCGACTGCAGCACTCTCCATACGGGCGTGGCTAAGCGCGACGAACAAATGAAAGGCCCCGACTTCTTCGAAGTGAAGCGCTACCCTACCATGAAGTTCAGCTCGCGTAACGTGCAGGCGGCCGGACCCGGCAAACTCCGCGTCACCGGCAACCTTACTATCAATGCCGCAACCCGCCAGGTGGTTCTCGATGTGGATGGGCCTTCGGCGGTGGTTAAAGATGCGCAGGGCAGAGAGAAGATGGGGCTCAGCGCGGCCGCGAAGATCAGCCGCAAGGATTTTGGCATCACTTGGAATGAAGTTTTGGAAACCGGCGGCCTGGCGGTGGCCGACGAGGTCTCCATCTCGCTCGACATCGAACTCCTGCGAGGGGAACTCGCGCCAGGGAAGAAATAAGGCGGCGGTTGGCAACTGCCGCGCAGGATGCCATCAGCGCGGCTGTGGCTTCAGATCGGCAGCGAACGCTCCGATGTCCAGGTTTACTGCTTTCAACTGGCCAACCTCTCCAACCAGCCGGTCCCAATCGCCGGTATCCGTCTTGGTCGCGATAGGGGCGCCCAAATCGTGGTAGTAAGCCAGAATGTCCGACCGCAGATCTTGGGGCATCTCTGCGTAATGGCCGTTCAGCTTATGGAGCAGCTTGGCGTATGCCGCATCCGCCAGCCGGTATTTGCCCGCCGCGGTGATTTCGCCCACGTCAATATTCTGGTTCGGCAACTCCAGGCGGTTGGCCTTTAATCCGGAAAGCAGCACGCGATAGCGTTCGATGGTCGCGTTGAAGCTGACCATGTACAATTTTTCGATTTCAGGCGTCAGCGGTTTGTATGCCAGCGGTTTGAGCGGACCCACTTTGGGAACGACGCGAAAAACGAATGCCAGGAATCGCGAGCGCCAGGTCGGTTTCGTGTACGTGGATCCCCAGTTTTTTTCGTAACTGGAACGGGAGAGATTGTAGAGGAACTTCTTGCGCGTAATTCCGGGAGCATCCTTCCGAATTTCCTGTCTGTTAATTTGCCAGGCGATCCTGGTCATGGCCGGAAGGACCGACCCGACGGCCCGGCGATACGACCCGACGGCCAGATCGAAATTCAGGAATGTCTTTTCGATCGGCATCCCATAGGTCTCCAGGAACGCACGCTCGAGGACCGGCTTGGCGACTTGAAAACCGATGAAGGCTTTGTATATATCCGAGGCGTACCGGCTCTTGGCGGCCTGAAACACGTCGAAGCCGTATTCCGTCTTGGAGTGCGAAAACGGGTCATCGGCATACGTGATCCGGTTTCCGAACTTCAGCCGCAGCTTCGGATAGAGCAGGGGAACCGACATATTGGTGGCCATACTGTGGCCCATGTTATCCGCGGCATAGTGGGCCAGAGCTCCCAGGGAGAAGGCATACTCGTTCAGGTCCTGGGAATTGCGGAGCATGCTGATGACGAAATCTCCGCTCCGCACGTAGTGCGTCAGATCGCTATAGAACGAACTGCCGAACGGGTAGTAGCCCAAATCCTGAATGATGCTGCCTCCATAAGCGTACGCGTGAGCCTGGATCAATTCCTCGCCGGTGGCATTCGGAAAGCGCTCCAGCAGGACGGCCCGGATGGAGTTGTCCCACAGCGAATCCACGATCGCCTCATGAGTGAGCACGGAATACGCCCGACCAGGCGAAACCATGAAGACGAGCGCAAAAGCGAGACAGGATAGGGCCGGGCGTAGCCTTGGGATTGCCCGGAAAAGAATCACTGGTTTTCGGACATTCGCCGGCTGGTACTATTGTCAAACAATCTAATCATGCGACCTAATTATAGTCGTACCGGGCTGTTTCTGGTGCAGTTACTAAGGTTATGGCCCGACTATTAAATTTATGGGACGATCGCAGGATTGGTCTACTATTTCACCAGCACGCTGGTGCAGAAGGCGCATCGCCTGGCCGCAACCGGAATCTCGCTGAGACACTCCGGGCACTTCTTGGTGGTGGGATCGAGCGGCACCTCGCCGCGCTTGATCCGCGCCATCACTACGTTTACCGGCGTCACGACAAAGAAGTAAATCGCCGTGGCCACCATCAGAAAGGAAACCAGCGCATTCAGGAAATCACCCACCATGAACTTACTGCCGTTTATCACAAAGACGATCGCCGAAAAGTCCGGCTTGCCAAAGAGGGCCGCGACCAATGGCGTGACCAGGTCTTTCACCAGTGCGGCAACCACGGCGCCGAACGCTCCACCGATCACCACGGCAACCGCAAGGTCCACGACGTTGCCGCGCATCAGGAAATCTTTGAAGCCTTTAAGCATTTGTGTCTCCTTTTCGTTCAAGCCCCTGCATTCAAAAACTTCGTCAAGCGGGCCATGGCCGGTTCCAGAATGGACCGCTCGGCCGCATAACAAATCCGCACGGAGCCTTCGCCGCCGGCGCCGAACGCCACACCCGGTGCCAGGCCCACCCGCGTTTCTTCCAGCAAGCGCAGGCAGAATGCGAAGGAATCGCGCAGCCCTTCAATCCGCGGGAACAGGTAGAATGCGCCATCCGGCTTGGGGACCGTCACACCGTTCATCCCGCGCAGCGCCTGCAGACAAATGTCGCGGTTCTGCTTGAGCCGTTCCAGCATTTCGAGCAGGGGCCCCTCGCCCTCAGCCAACGCCGTCTCGCCTGCCTTCTGCGCGAAGGTGGGCGCATGGGAAACAATGAATTCGTTTAGCTCTGTGGCCTTCGCGGCCAGGTCGCGCCGCGCCACCAGCCAGCCCACGCGCCAGCCGGTCATACAGTAGCTCTTCGAAAAAGAGTGCACCACCATCACCGCGTCCTCCCGCGTCGCCTTGCGCAGGATGGAGGGCACCGGGTCGCCAAGTTGCGCCCCAGAGTAATAGAGGCGGTCGTATACTTCATCGGCCACCAGCCAAAGCCCATGGCGCCGGGTGAAATCGAGCAAGCCCTGCTGTTCCTCTTCTGTCGCCACCCACCCGAGCGGATTCGAAGGAGACGTGTATAGCAGCAGCCGGGTGCGCGGCGTCACGGCGGCTTCGAGCGCGTCGAAATCCACACGGTAGCGCTCGCCGCAGAGCGGATGCGGAATCTGTTGTACGGTGGCGTTGGCCATCATGATGCTGCAAGATCCGTTGGGCCATGCGGGCGTCAGGGCCAGGCCTTCGTCGCCCGGATCGAGAGCGCACCGGATCCCCAGGTTCAGGGCCTGCACGCCCGAAGCGGTGACCACGATCTCGCTGGCCGGGTCCAGCGCTACCCCCTGCAACCGCTGATAGTTCTCCGCGATGGCACGCCGCAGCGACGGCAGCCCTGCATTCTCGGTGTAAAAGGTATAACCCTCCTGTAACGCCCGCACTGCGGCCTGCTTGATGTATTCGGGCGTGGGTAGATTGGATTCCCCGAAATACAGGCGCAACACGCCGTCCATCGACATCGCAACTTCCGCCAGTTCGCGAATTCGGGAGCGCGGAACTTTTTCTACAGAGCTTGCAATACTCGGCATCTTGGTATTCTCGCACCTGCTCCGCCAGTATAATGGAGCATTCATGCCTGCACACTTTCCCATAGCCGCCATCACCGACGAATTCTCGCCGGACCTCGAAACCGCCGTCCGCTCCATGTCCGAAATCGGCATGACCGGCGCTGAGCTCCGCATGGTCTTCGGCAAGAATATCATCGACCTCACGGATGAAGAACTCGACCGCGCCATCGCCATGGTGCGCGCCCACGGCCTGGAGATCATTGGCATCGCGTCGCCGCTGCTGAAATGCGTGCTGCCGGATGCTCCCGACGTGGATGCGCGATTCCAGCAGGACATGTTTGCCGCCAAACACACGTTCGCCGACCAGCCGCGGCTTACGGCCCGTGCCTTCGAGATCGCCGGGCGCACCGGAGCCAGGATCATCCGCGTGTTTTCGTATTGGCGCACGGTGCGCCCCGAGGCCTGTTTCGATCGGGTGGTGGAAACGCTGCGCAGCCTGGCCGATCAGGCCGCCCGGCACGACCTGACAATCGGGCTCGAAAATGAACATGCCTGCAACATCGCCACCGGTGAAGAGACTGCCCGGCTGTTGGCCGTACTGGACCATCCCCAGCTAAAGATCGTGTGGGACCCGGCCAACGCGCTGGTCTCGGGCGAAGTCCCGTTCCCGGATGGTTACGGGAAACTGCCGCCCGGCCGAATTGTTCACGTTCACGCCAAGGATTGCAAGGTTGAGCAGAACCACAAGTACACGTTTCTGGAACTGGGAACCGGCGAGGTCGATTGGAAAGGCCAGATTGCAGCGCTGGTCCACGACGGCTACCGCGGCTGGATCAGTCTGGAAACTCATTGGGCCGGCCCCGAGGGCGACAAACACAAAGGCAGCGTGATGTGCGGCCGGAACCTGATAAAGCTTGCGGCGTGAAGCACAGGCAAGCGCCTCCGCCGGGTTCGAAGGACACTGGACGAAGCGGATTAGACCAGGCGATCGTACTCGGAGTGATTACCGATCCAGTACCAAACGACGTGGTCTTTCTTCATGACCGCCAGTGCGCGGTAGTCCAGGCCGATGCGCGCTGAGTAGATGCCGTCCTCGCCCTCCAGTTTCTTGAAATGCAGGCTGGGGTGCGCCACGTTAGTTTGAAAGAAGCGGTACGCGCGCTTGGCCTCCCGCTGAACGTCCGCGGGCAGATCAGCAAACAAACGCCTGAACTGCCGGGTCGTCCGCGACCGGATCAAAGCAACTCGTCCAACGGAAGGGTTTCACCCCTGGCGTCTTCCTCAAGTGCCTCCCGGGCCATACGACGGACAATCTCACGCTTCTCGACGAAGCGCTTCTTCCAGGCGTCCTCATCGGCGAGGGACGCGAGTATTTGCGATGCTATTGCATCCTGCTCATCGCTGGGCAGAGCCCCAACTTTTTCGAGCGCCTTCTCCAACAAGGTCGACATGCCTTAAGCTTATCAGCGAAGGCCGCGGGTCGCCACCTCATGCATGGCCTGCCGGCACGCTACTTCTTCTTCTCCTGATTCCATAACTGCCGGGAGAGCACCCTGCCGCAGAAAGGGCAATAATTCACTCCGACAAACTGATGCCGGTCTTCCCCGAAGACCAAAAAATACTCGGTATCGATCTCCGTAATAATCGTCCCGTTGGACAATTGATACGGCTGCGCATAGCGAGCCAGTTCCCGGTCTACCAACTTTTGAAATTCCTCGCAACAACTCATATCGTGCCTCGCTATCGTGCTTGCGCCTATTGAATCGTACTGGCGCCCTCAATACCCTGATCGCTCGTCGGCACGTTGCGATTGATGTGACGATCCAGATTAATCACATAGGTCTCCGCGGCTTCTGTCAGCACGGGAGAGTGAGTGGCGCAGATGATCCGAAAATGCTTCTGGTCCACCAGTTCCATCAGCATCTTCAGAATGCGCTGCTGGTTGGAGACGGATAGAGCCATTTCGGGTTCGTCCAACAGCAGAATGGTGCCATCCGGTAACTTCGGGAAGGTCTCGCGAAACATCGACAGCATCACCTGCCCGTGGCTCGCCATCTTGAGAAACTCCAGCATCTCCGGTTGATCTTTGAAGAGATCGAGCTGAACCCGCGGATTGTGCTGCTCGGCGTCAAAAAGGAAGATCTTTCCGGGTTTCACATCGCCGGTTTCGAGGCGATAGACGAAGCCCTCCGGCTGTTCGCCGCGCAGAGCATAGTAGATGGAATGCAGCAGCGTCGATTTCCCCGAGCCGTTCTCTCCCTGCAGCATGATCAGAGGATGCGAGAGATCCACAATCATCGGCATGTGGAAATTCAAATTGGTGAAAACCGGGTGGCCCAGAATCTTCAAGTACATCAGGCACTCAGGATACCATCAGCGAACTCTTCACTCATATCGCAGAGCCACCATGGGATCCACTTTGGTCGCTCGCCGGGCCGGAATGTAGCCGGCCAATGCCGTGATCGCCAACAGCACCAGTGTCGATCCCGCAATGCTTATTGGGTCCTGCGGTGTAAGCCCGTAGAGAAAGCTCGAGACCAGCCGCGTGGTGGCGAAAGCCGCGGGCAGCCCGATCAACGCGCCCACGCCTACCATCAGCGCCGTCTCACGCAGCACCAGCCACAGCACCTCGCCCGAACGTGCGCCCAGCGCCATACGAATGCCGATTTCGCGGACGCGCCGCGCCACCGAGTGGGCCATCACGCCGTACAGTCCGATGGCCGCCAGCAGCAGCGCCAGAATGCCGAAGAAGCCGCACAGCGTGGTCACCATCCGCTCCTGCGCGATGTTGTTGTCGAACTGGTCCGCCAGCGTCAGCGTCTGCAGAACCGGAATTGCGGGGTCGATGGCGGCCACCTCGCGCCGAACCGCCGCAACCAGCCGTTCCGGATTCGATGCGGAGCGCATGCAGAGTGTCCGGCTGCCTGAGCCGTCGCGCCAGTCCGGCACGTAGATCATGCTTTCCACGGCCTCACGAACTCCGAAATACCTGGCGTCTTTCACCACCCCGACAATCTCATAGGATTCTTCCATCTTGAACTTGTCGCTCCGGCACAACCGCTGGCCGATGGGCGATTCGTGCGGGAAAAAACGCTTGGCCGTGGTTTCGTTGATGATGACGACCCCAGGGGGCGGGCCGACCTTCCGGTCCAAGGGTCCGGGGTTCGGTTTCGGATCGGGCGTGAACGCCGGGCTGTCCTGGTCGCGGAAGTCGCGGCCCAGCAGAATGGGTATGCCCAGCGTTTCGAAAAAGCGCGGGCTCACGGCGTTGAAATCGATATACGGCCTTTCTTCCGGCTTCCACTGGTAGTTCTGGAACGTGACGTCGCCGTTCCAGCGGGACCCGGCCAGCGGCGTGATGCTAGCCAGACTCGCCGCGCGAACTTCCGGGAACTCAGCGGTGCGCCCCAGGAGCCGTTCGTAAAATTCGCGTAGACGCTGGCCCTTGTAGCCGCTGGCCTGCGGGTTGACGTTCACCATCAGCACGCTTTCGCGAATGAAGCCCGGGTCCAGCGTCTTCAGGTTGGCGAGGCTGCGCACGAACAGGCCCGCGCCGATCAGCAAGAGCAGGGAAATCGCTACTTGCGCCACCACCAGTGTGCGGCGCAGGTCGAACCGGCCGCCGGCCGTGCCGCGGATTTCGTTCTTAAGGGCCGAGACCAGATCGGGACGCGTGGCCTGCATTGCGGGAACCAGCCCGCAGATCAGGCCGGTCAGTAGAGAGACGCCGAAGGCAAATCCCAGCACGCGCAGGTCCGGCGTGACATTGAGTTCCACCGGCAGCGCGCGTTTCGGCATCAGCCCCAGCAGCACATGCACGCCCCACCAGGCGAAGAGCAGCCCGGCCATCCCACCGGCCACCGACACCACCAGCGTCTCAAGAACCAACTGCGATATCAGCCGCCCGCGGCCGGCGCCGATAGCCAGGCGAATGGCAATTTCCTTCTGACGCGCCGCAGCCCGCGCCAGCAGAAGGTTGGCGACGTTGGCACATGCGATCAAAAGCACCAGGCCAACCACGATCATCAGCACCGTAAGCGGCTTCGAAAACGAATTGCGCAGATAGGAATAGCCGGCGCTGCCCGGCAGCAGCAGGCCATGTTCGCGCGCCTCGCGTCCCTTTTCGTAGGCTGGAGCGGGCTTGCGTTCCGGGTCGCTGGTGACAATCTGCCGCCACAGCAGATCGGCCTCGGGGTTCGCTGCCTGCATCCTAACGCCGGGTTTCAGGCGCGCAATCACGGTCAGCCACCAGAAGTGGCGCGTTCTCCACTGACGCACGCCGCGGTTAATCTGCGGCAGCATCATGATCGGCACATAAAGGTCGGAACTGCTGCCGACCGACGTCCCGAAGAAGCCGCGGCGGGCCACGCCGACGATACTGAACGGCGATCCATTGAGCGTGATGGCCCGTCCGATCACGCGCGAGTCTCCACCGAAGCGCCGCTGCCACAGGTCGTAGCTCAGGATGGCGTAGGGATGGGCGCCTTCGGCCTTGTTGTCTTCGGGAGTGAAGAGGCGGCCGATGGCGGGCGTGACCCCGAGCACGTCGAAAAAATTACCCGAGACCATGGCGCCCGAGACCACCTCAGAGCGCCCGCCGGTGCCTTCGCCTGGCACGCTGAACGCCACCGGGCTACTGCCGTTGTTGGTGGCCACAACGCCCGAAAAGGATCGGTTATGATCGCGGATATATTCGTAGTCCGGATAGTTGAAGGACGTACTGGGCTTCTCGGGATTGACGGCCATCACCACCAGTTGTTCCGGGCTCTTCACCGGCAGCGAGCGCAGAATCACCGTATCGATGAGGGTGAAGATGGCGGTATTGGCGCCGATCCCCAGCGCCAGCGAGAGCACGGCGATGGCGGCGAACCCCGGGTTCTTGGCCAGAATCCGGAACGCATGGCGGACGTCTTGCAGCATCAAGCCTCCGATCTAACCAGGTTAGACGATGCGGTCCCCGTGATGGTTGGCAATTGTGGCTTTAATGTGCGGCTCACACGGTAGCACTCCGGAAGGTCACGTAAGGAAACACTTCCGGGATATGCGAATCGTAGTGCCCGTGCCGGTTCCAGGTCCACCCCACACTCGGGTCCAGCACTTCGCCGCCCTTCCCGATCTTCTCGAAACGCGAACAGTCGATCCGCCAAATGTCCCCGTCGTTCGGCGGTAGCGCGCGCTCGTCCGCAATCGGCGCCAGACCGTGCCAGGGGAACGCCAGTTCCACCGTCCAGCCGCGGTCGGTCTTGTTGCGCCGGTTCAGCACGCCGTCCACGTGCACGGCGGTCTTGAGCCCGGGGAAATCCCAATCCAGAAACCCCCATCTTTCACCGCGCGGATGCACGTGGCCGCCCACGCCATCCAGAACCATGGTGCGCTGGCGCGCCGGGTCGAACTCCGCCTTCCCGGAATAGAGCGACCCCGGTTTCAGAATATCCTTCCAGATCCAGAAGACCTCGTATACCGTATTCAGCGCGTTGATCTCAAACTCGTAGTAAGCGTCCTTGCCGGCAATGAACACTTCCACATCGTTCTCTTCATAGATTTTGGAATCGCGCTCAGTCAGCGTGCCCCACACGTCGTTCTCTTGTATCCAGAAACCGAAGTACAGGTACGCATCGTCCCAAAGCAGCGCGACACGTGTGTCAAACCACGCCTCTTCGCCGCTCACGATGTCGGCGAACGGTGTGGACTTGGGCGCCAGTTGCCAGGAAGGCTCGTCAAGTTTTCCATCCACCACGATGGGGCCGGCGGCGCGGTAACAGGTATACCGGGCCGGCTGCTGTTGGTAGCGTGCCAGTGGATTGTACATCAGTTCATTACCATATAAGTTGCAATATCAGATTCCGGAAACTTCGATTGCGCCCGCACGCTTCGCGCGGCGAACGAACGATTGGTCGAAGGAAACAAACGTGGCACCGGGCGGCCTGCTACTCAAATGCATCGCATCTGCGAGCTCAATTCCGAGGGCCGTGAGAGCCAGTGCGGCCGCCACAGATGCTCCATCCTCAGCATGTACATTCTTGAGGCCAAGCAGCCTCCTGAATGCATCACGGATGGCAGCCGCCTCAAATCCGTACAGGCTACGGAGGACCCAGCCGGTTTCCAGCAACACGGTTTTCGCGATCCAGATTGGTCCGGCTGCAAACAGGGACCGTGCAGCAGCAGACTGTTTGGGGTCGTCCTCAGTCAGCAACCGGACCAGGACGTTAGTATCGACCGCGATCATGTCGCCGAATCACCTCGCGCCCAATGGCAGTACGCATCTGCTGGGTAGTCTTCGATTTGCGTTTCGACCGCAGATAGCCGGCGACGTCCTCCAGATCGGTTTCGGGGAAAAGGGCTGTGGGACGCAGCAGAATTCCATCTCCGGTTTCTTCAACCGTGAACTCTGTGCCCGGTCCCCAGTCACGTGAGGTGCGTATATTTTTAGGCAGGACGATCTGGCCCTTGGTGGAGAGCCGGGTGATTTCCATCGGTAAGACTCCAGTAAGATTTTCGCACGAAAGGCGCTGCCAAAGATATTCGGCCACTTTCGAATAGGGAGGTTGCCTCTTTGGCCCCCGCCCACGGGGTATGAGACGGCTGGCCGGTCACCGGCTGCAACGGCCGGTCTACCAAGCCAGGCAATCGTGGCCGGCACTTCCCGGTAACGTCATTCGTCGGTAAACAGCCGCCGTTCGTCCCACGCTTTCGTGCATTCGTCGGTCCCATATTCCCGCGGCGGCTTTAAACTTCGTAAACTTGTTACCAGATGTTCCGCTACCTTTCACTTGTCCTCAAGAACTGCTGGCGCAATGCCCGCCGAACGCTCCTGACCATTGCCAGCGTCGGCGTCTCCATGTGCCTGCTGGGTGTGATGATCGCCATGTATCACGCCTTGTATCTGAGCGATGCTCCGCCCGAGGAAGCGCTTCGCCTGGTGACACGCAACCGGGTCTCGCTCACCGTAGTCATTCCGCAATCCTATGAGGCACGAATGAAACAGATCCCCGGCGTCCGCGAAGTCATGATCTCCCAATGGTTCGGAGGAACCTATATCGACTCTAAGAATTTCTTCGCGCGCATGGCGGTGGAACCCGAAAAGCTGTTCAACGTTTATAGTGAACTGAAAATTCCCGACGATCAGAGAAAGGCCTTTGAGCGCGATCGCACCGCCTGCGTGGTGGGCCGCGATCTGGTCAACAAGTATCACTTCAAAATGGGTGACCGGATAACGCTGGTGGGCGATATCTTCCCCGGTAATTACGAATTCACCGTTCGCGGTATCTTCGATAGCCCGCGCAATAGCGAGATCCTCTTCTTCAACCGGGAGTATCTGGAACAGAGCCTGCCCGAACGGCGCCGCGGCAATGTCTCGTCGTTCGTCATCCTGATCGACAATCCCGCCAACGCTACCCGCATCGGCGAAGCCGTGGACAATGAGTTCCTCAATTCCACCGCCCGGACCAAGACGGAGTCCGAACAGGCCTTTTCGCTGGGCTTCGTCGCCTTGCTTGGAAACGTCAAAGTTTTTCTGGTCGCCATCTGCGGCGCGGTTATGTTTACCATTCTGCTGGTCTCGGCCAACACCATGGCTATGTCGGTGCGCGAACGCGTTCGCGAGATCGGTGTGCTCAAGACCCTCGGTTTCACCCCAACCACCATCCTGGGCATGATTCTTGGCGAAGCCGTGGCCATCTCTCTGATCGGCGGGACCATCGGTTACCTGCTATCCACCGTGATCACAGCCGGAGTGGCTCACAGCCCGGCCGGCGGATTTTTGCCGCCCATTCCGCCATTTCAGCCGGCGGTTGCGGTGGCGTGCATTCTCACCGCAGCCGTGATCGGCCTGCTCAGTTCTCTGGTCCCGGCATTGGGCGCCTCGCGCACTCCCATCGTGGAAGCGCTGCGGAGCACGGATTAATCGCTATGGGTATTCCTCTGGCTTACAACCTGCGCAACCTGGTGGTTCGCAAGACCACCACGCTCATGACCGCGCTCGGCATAGCACTCACGGTAGCCGTCCTGCTCTCCATTCTGGCGCTGGTCAACGGCCTGCGCACTACGCTCGATTCGTCCGGCGATCCGCTGCAGATTATCGTTCTCCGCAAGGGATCGGAATCGGAAATAGTCAGCAACTTCACGCGCACCCAGTTTCAGGACCTCAAGTTCAAGACCGGTATCGCCACCGGTAAAGACGGCCAGCCCCTGGCATCGCTTGAGGTGGTCACGGTGATCAACCTGGCCAGCGTGGATAACCCCGAAGGCATCAACCTCACAGTCCGCGGCCTCCCTGCCGCAGGCATCGAAATGCGCCAGGCCATTCACATCACAAAGGGCCGTTGGTTCCAGCCGGGCCGCCGCGAAGTGGTGGTCGGTACGTCGGTGGCCGCGCGATTTCCAGATGCGCAAATCGGCAAGCAGATTCAGTTCGGCCGGGGAATGTGGGACGTCGTAGGCGTGATGGATGCCGGCCGCGGCGCGCAGAGCAGCGAGATCTGGGGCGACCTCAATCAGGTCAGCTCCGACCTGCAGCGCCTCGAAGTGCTCAGCTCCGCGCTGGTTCGCGCCACTGACGCCGTCACCGCCAAAGCCCTGATCAACGACATCAATAACGATCAGCGCCTCAACATGAATGCGCTTTCCGAGAAAGATTACTACGATTTGCAGACCCGGTCCGCTGCCCCGATCGAATATATCGGGTTCTTCGTAGCCATTGTCATGGCCGTGGGCAGCAGTTTCGCCGCCATGAACACCATGTACGCCGCCGTCGCCCGGCGCGCGCGTGAAATCGGCACGCTGCGTGTCCTGGGATTTTCGAAGGGCAGCATCCTGGTCAGCTTTTTCGTGGAATCGGTGCTGCTCGCCGGCCTCGGCGGTGCGATTGGCTGTCTGCTGGTGCTGCCGCTCAACGGCATCACCACCGGAATCGGCAATTCCAACTTCTCCGAAACCGCATTCAACTTTCACGTTACGCCCGAAATCATGCTCGTCGGAATCGTCTTCGCGGTTGTCTTGGGCGCCGTAGGCGGTCTTTTCCCGGCCAGTAATGCCGCCAGGAAAGAGATCCTCACCGCCCTCCGGCAACTTTAAATACCTAACGCCATGGACGCCGAACTTAAGAATCTGCAAATCGATCGCACCGAGCGCCGCTCCACCGGACCTTCCCGGTGGTCTGCCCGCATCATCATCGGCGGCGTAGTTCTGTTCCTGGTGCTGGGCGCATGGCGCATCACCTCTGGGAATTTGAACTCGGGGCCGGTTGTCGAAATCCAGCGCGTGAAATCCATCAGCGCCGCCACCGCGCTCGAAGGCGTGGTTCTCAACGCCACCGGCTACATCGTGGCCGCTCACAAAATCGAGCTCGCCGCCAAAGTCATCGGTAAAGTGAACTGGATCGGCGTCGATAAAGGCGACCGCGTTACCGAAGGTCAGGTTCTGGTCCGCCTGGAAGATGACGAGTATCAGGCGCAGCTCCTGCAGGCTAAGGGGCAGCTCGCCAATCTCCAGGCCAAGCTCGATCAGGCCATGCACGGGTCGCGCCCTGAAGAAATCGCACAGTCCCAGGCCAATCTGAACTCGTCCAAAGCCGATCTCGATAACGCCAAGATCACACTCGACCGCACCAAACAACTGGTCTCCGAAAAGGTGGTAGCCCTGCAGTCGCTCGATGACGCGCAGGCCCGTTACGATGGCGCGCTGCATAAGGTCAACTCGCTGCAGAAGTCCTACGAGCTGGTCAAGCTGGGTCCTCGCCAGGAAGAGATCGACTCGCTGCGCGGCCAGGTGGACCAGGCCCGTGGAGCCCTCAACTACGCCGAGACCAATCTCGCCAACACCATCATCCGCGCGCCCGTCACCGGCACCATTCTGGAACGCGCCGTCGAGAAGGGCGAATTCGTCACCACCAGTTTCGTCGGCGACCGCGGCGCCAAAGGCTACGTGGTTTCGCTGGCCGATCTCAACGACCTCGAGGTCGAACTCGACATCAGCCAGAACGATTTCGCCAAGCTCCACTCCGGCCAGCACGGCACCGTCACTACCGACGCGTTTCCGGACCGCAAGTACGATGGCTTCATCAAGGAAATCTCTCCCGAAGCCAACCGCCAGAAAGCCACCGTGCAGATCAAGGTCAAAATTGCGAAGCCTGATAGCTATCTGCGCCCCGAGATGAATGCCAGTGTGGGCTTCGTGGCTGACCAGAAATCAGGCAATCGAGAATCGGGCGCCGCGTCTGCCAAGCCCGTGGTGATCGTTCCCGCGGCAGCCGTACATGACGGCGCGGTATTCGTTTATCTCGAAGGCAAAGCCGTTCGCCGGCCCGTGAAGACCGGCGCTTCGAGCGTCCAGGGCATTCGCATCGAAGAAGGCCTTGTGGGCGGCGAGGACCTCATCATTAACCCGCCGTCCGGTCTGAAGGACGGAGACAAGGTACGTCAGAAGGCCTGAAACCTATGAGCGAAATCGTTATTGAAACCCGCAATCTGAGCAAAGAGTACGTGCGCGATGAGTTCCATGTGATCGCGTTGAAAGAGGTCAGCCTGGAAATCCAGAAGGGCGAGTTCGTCGCTCTGATGGGGCCGTCCGGCTCTGGAAAGTCCACGCTGTTGCACCTGATTGCCGCCATGGACCGTCCCACCGCCGGCGAGATCCGCGTGCTGGGTCACAACCTCCGCGAGCTCAACGATCGCCGGATCGCACACTGGCGCAATGAGAACGTGGGCTTCATTTTCCAACAGTTCAATCTGCTCCCCGTGCTCTCGGCGCTCGAAAATGTCGAACTGCCGCTCAAGCTGACCAACCTGAAGAAGGCCGCGCGCATTGAGCACGCCACCACCGCCCTGAAACTTGTGGGGCTGGGAGACCGCCTGGGTCACTTTCCGCGCCAGCTATCGGGCGGCCAGGAGCAGCGTGTCGCCATCGCCCGCGCCATTGTCACAGACCCCGCCTTGATTCTGGCGGACGAGCCCACCGGCAATCTGGACGCCGCCTCCGCGCAGGAAATTCTCACCATCCTGTCCAAACTGAATAAGGATTTCGGCAAGACGGTCGTCCTGGTCACCCACGACCCGCACGCCGCCCAATTCGCCAGCAAAGTCCACCACCTGGAAAAAGGCGAACTGGCGACAAGCGTGGCACAGTCCTCCCAGCCCGCGTAGAGTGCCCTTTCCGCTGGCGGCGGTTTTCATCCCGAATATCATGGAATTTAGCCCGCTGGTGAGTTTTTCGTAAGCGATCCAGGCATTTCAGGCTAACTCCTTGATGATGGAAGCCAGCTCAATCCGTACCTTGATCGTCGATGACGAGCCCGTCGCCCGTCGGGTGTTGCGGGACGAACTGGCTTCGGTTAGTGACGTCGAAATCGTCGGTGAGGCGGAAAACGGGAACCACGCCCTGCGCCAGATCGCGGAACTCCGGCCTGACCTCGTGCTCCTCGATCTGCAAATGCCGGGACTGGGCGGCTTTGAAGTGATTGAGCGGCTGCCTGAGGATGCTCTACCGGTCATCATCATTGTGACGGCTTACGACCAGCACGCCATCCGCGCCTTCGAAGCCGGGGCGATCGATTACCTCTTGAAACCAGTCAGCCAGGAGCGTCTCGAAAAGGCCGTGGACCGGGCTCGGGCACTGCGCGGCCGCAATCGCGAGGTTGCCGAAAACCTGATGCAACTCAATGAAGTGGCCCAGATCAATGAAGATGGCGATACGGCGGCCCCACCCCGGTCCCGCAAAATCGTGGGCCGCGCCGGCGAGGAATATTATCTTGTGAACCTTGAGGACGTGCTGGCCTTCCAGGCGGAGCGGGAGATTGTCTGGATCGTCACCGCCAGCCGTCGCTACATGGCCACCAACACGCTGCGCAATATCGAAACCCGTCTTCACGGCTCGGTCTTCCAGCGCGTCCACCGCAACGCTTTGGTGAACGTAAATCACGTCCGTAAGATGACCCCGCTTACCAGTCAGCGCTGGCTGCTTACGCTCAGCAACAGCCAGGAATTCATTGTCAGCAAACGCCAGGCGCACACTGTCCGGCAAATGCTTCAATGGTGATCAAACCAAGTCCGGTGGTGGCGTTCTTCAGCCCGTTCACGGCGAAAACAGGTCCGCTGGTGAGAATGACTTAGGCTCCGCCCCAAAACCGTTCCAATACTTGGAGAATGAAGAGAACGCTCGCTGTCAGCGCCCTAGGCTTGTTCTTTCTCGGTCTCGTTCGACAGGTACCCGCCCAATCGCTCGGCAATGCCGGCACCATCGAAGGAACTGTGGTTGACCCCTCCGGCGCTGCGGTTGCGAAAGCCGCGGTCACTATCCGCAATGCAGTCAGCGGGTATAACCAGGCGGCCACATCGGCTTCCGACGGCACCTTCCGTTTTAGCAACATTCCGCCCAACCCGTATCACATTGAAGTGACAGCTCCGGGCTTTAATGTTTTCACGGCAGACGTGACCATCCGCAGTGCCGTGCCGCTGCCGCTCAAGATCACTCTGACGCTGGCGGGCGCCAAGACCAGTGTCACGGTGGAAGGGGCCGGAGCGGACATGCTTGAGGTTGATCCCTCGGCTCACGTGGACTCCGACCGAACCCTGATCATGAAGATCCCGGCCATCGACACCGGCGGAGGCCTAAGCCAGGCGATCGTCTATAGTACGGGCGGTGTGGCCGCCGATGCCAACGGCTTCTTCCATCCGCTTGGCGACCACGCCCAGGTCAGCTTCGTGATCGACGGGCAGCCTATCAGCGATCAGCAGAGCAAGCTCTTCTCCACGCAGCTTCCCATCAGCGCCATTCAGAGCATGGAAGCCGTCACCGGTACGCCTTCCGCCGAGTTCGGCGACAAGACCAGCCTGGTAGCCAATATCACTACGCGGTCGGGCCTGGGCGCCGGGCGCGTCTTTGGAAATCTGGATGCGACCTATGGATCTTTTGGCACGGTGGGAGGCAGCGCCGGGCTTGGCCTTGGCACCGCAAAAGTAGGGAACTTCATCACCGCCGATGGCACCCGCAGCGGCCGGTTCCTGGACACGCCCGAGTTCACCGCTTTCCACGACAAGGGCAACAACGAAAGCATCTTCGACCGCTTCGACTATCAACCCAGCGGGACCGACGCTTTCCATCTGAACCTCTTCACCGCGCGCAACTGGTTCCAGATCCCCAACAGCTACGATCAGTTGCCGCAGGATCAACGCGAGCGAGTGCTCACCTGGAACATCGCTCCAGGCTTCCAGCACACCTTCAATAGCCGCATGCTATTGACCATCAATCCCTACATTCGCAAAGATCAGGTCACTTACTACAGCAGCCGCGATCCCTTCGACGACAGCCCCTCCACGCAGAACCAGCAACGGCAGCTGCTGAACTGGGGCGTCAAGAGCGATCTGGCCTTAACCGCCGGCCGCCACAGCGTCAAGTTCGGCATCGATTTAAAGCAGACGCGGCTGCTGGAGAATTTCGGATTCGGCATTACCGACTTTGCGTTCAACCCTGTTTGCGTTGACGCCGATGGCAACGCCGCCGGCTCGCCCTCGATAATCGATCCCACGAAGTGCCCGGCGGCCGGTCTGATCCCCAACGCCAATTTGTCGCCGGGCCTGGTTCCCTTCGACCTCACTCGCGGCGGCAGCCTCTTCGCCTTCCACGCCACCAACAACATCAATCAATATGCGTTTTATGTGCACGATGCCATTACGGCCGGCAATTTCCTGTTCAATCTGGGTATGCGCGTAGAGCGCTACGACGGCATCACCTCCGCCAACGGCTTTGAGCCGCGCGTCGGCATCGCGTACAACATCAAGAAGACCGGAACCGTGCTGCGCGGCGCCTATGCCAGGACGTTCGAAACGCCGTTTAACGAGAACCTCCTGCTCTCGAGCGTGACCGGAGCGGGCGGCCTTGACCAGAATGTCTTTGGAGCCAATGCCGTTCCGCTTCAACCCGGAAACCGCAATCAGTTCAACCTCGGTTTTCAGCAGGCCGTCGGCAAGTACATACTGGTGGATGCGGACTACTTCTGGAAGTACACCAACAACGCTTACGACTTCAGCACTCTGCTGAACACCACGCTTACATTTCCTATTTCCTGGCACAATTCAAAACTCGATGGAGTCACGGGGCGCGTCAGCACTACCAACCTGCACGGCTTTCAGGCCTATTGGACCTTCGGCCATACGCGCGCCCGGTACTTCTTCCCGGAAGTGGGCGGCCTGATCACTCAAGGGACGCCTCTCAACGGCAGCGTATTCCGGATTGACCATGACCAGGCGTTTCAGTCCACCGGCGTCTTCCGCTACCAGCACAAGAACTTTGAGTGGATCGCATTGACCTGGCGCTACGACAGCGGCCTGGTGGTCAGCGGCGTTCCCGACTCCGATGCAGCCTTGGCTCTGACCGCAGCCCAGCAGACTTCTATCGGCCTGTCCTGCGGCAATGTCTTCGCCACATTTACCAGCCCCATTACTCAGTGCAGCGGCGTGGTCAAATCCAAGTTGATCACTCTGCCGCAGGCCGGGGATGAGAATGACGACCACAATCCCGATCGCGTAAAACCAAGGCACGTCTTCAACCTGGGTTTCGGGACCGACAACCTGTTCCATACCGAAAAGCACGAGAAGTTCACCGCGTCCGTCAACATCGCCAACCTGACCAATAAAGTCGCGCTCTACAACTTCCTGTCCACGTTCAGCGGAACCCATTTCCTGCAACCGCGAACAGTGATCGCCCGCATCGGCCTGACGTTCTGACCGTCGTCGTCGCTGCCGGTTGGTTTCGGTGTATTCTCGAAACAGCCGCTCCGACCTATGCCTGGCCTGACCCAGCCTCTGCTCATCAACGTGCTCGGCCACGCAGCCGGCGCGTTGCTCTTTGCCATTTTTCTCTTCCTGCTGTACAGCGGCCGCGGATGGTCGGGCCTCCGCGGGCGGTATTTATCCGGCCTGGCGGCGGGGCTCTCGCTGGTATGGAATGTGGGCTCTCTCGTCGTTCTGGCCTGGCCCGGACTGCCCCCGCACGCGCTGAACGTCGTCGTCGCCATCAGTTTTTCCGTGCTGAGTCTTCTGCCGGCCGTGCTCCTTCACGTCTCGCTTGAAGATAGCCGCCCGGTGCTTGTGGGCGCCGGGTATCTGCTGAGCGCTGTCGCCATCGGGATGCACTTCCGGGAGATTGCCGGCAACAGGGAGGCGCTCCACCAGACCGCCTTGATGCTCATCACCATCGGTTTTCTGGTGCTGGTGGGAACGGCCGCGGTGACTGCCCCCAGTGGCGCAGCGGCCCGCCACCGGCCCGGCGGCGCCCGCATTGTCGCTTCCATGTGTCTGGCTCTGTTTGCCATGTCGTTTGTCCACTTCGGCGCGGGCCACGCGGGCGAAGTCTGGTCCAGCGAACTCGTGGTGCATCACGCCGGAATCCCACTGGCCCTCTTCGTTCTTCTCCAGGACTATCGCTTCATTCTGCTGGACGCCTTCGTCCGCTTCCTGGCCAATGCCCTTCTGGCAGCGGTCTTGACCGGCCTCGTGATTGAGGTTGGATTTCGGCTCCTGCTGGCTGACCGTGTGGTACAAAACCCGCTCCACGAAGCGCTCCTCCTGATCAGCGTGTGCGTCTTCCTGGTGCTGTTCGCCTGGCTGCGAAACCAGGTCCAGACGTGGCTTACCCAGGCAGTATTCCGTCAGGGCGGCGTCACCAGCCTTCCAGCCCGCGTCAAAGACAGCCCGGCATTTTCCTCCACATTCTCCCCTGCATTCTCAAACGCCGAACAGTATCTCGCCTGGGCCTCTTCTCAAATCGCGGAGACACTGGGCGCCAGTAATTTTTCGCTCGTCAATCTCAGCGATGTCGATGCTACCGCCAGCCTGCATGCCCCGGCGCCCGCCACCATGCTCCCCGCGCTCCAGTCCCGTAAGGAGTGGAACTGGGCTGAGGCGGTGGTGCCCATCCGGCTGGGGTCCGGCAACACGCGGCTCCTGCTGTTGGGGCGCCGCCGCGGCGGCCGGCGTTATTTGGGCGACGATCTGGAAGCGTTGGATAAAACCGCCGCTGAAATCGAAGAGCGCATGGAATCCCTGCGCGGTCAGGAAATGAACCGCCTGGTGAGCCAGGCCGAACTGCGCGCGCTGCAGTCCCAGATCAATCCGCACTTCCTCTTCAACGCGCTGAACACACTCTACGGAACCATTCCCCGCGAAGCTGCCGCCGCCCGCCGCATGGTGCTTAACCTGGCCGATGTCTTTCGATACTTCCTGCAATCCGACAAGACCTTCGTCCCCCTGTCGCAGGAAATGCAGATCGTCCGCGCCTATCTTGAAGTGGAGCAGTCCCGGCTGGGCAGCCGGTTGCACGTGGAAATCCAGGTTGAGGAGGCGGCTCTCGAAGTCCCCATTCCAGTGCTCTCCATTCAGCCCCTCGTCGAAAACGCCATCAAGCATGGTGTGGCGCTGCGCACCGAGCCCGGCTACGTCCGGGTCAAAGTCGCGTGCCAGGATGGGTCGCTCCGGATTTCGGTGGAAAACAGCGGCAGCCCCTCCGCAACTGCCCGCGCCACCGAAAGCGCCGGTGTGGGCCTGCAAAACGTCAGGCGCCGTCTCGAAATCTGCTACGGTTCGTCCTCCGAACTCCTGCTCACGTTAGACCCGCAAAACACAGTGGCCCAACTAACCATCCCCCTTACGGGTTCGATGGCCGTCTCCGGGATATCTGGGAAGGTGGTCAGTCCCACGGGGTAGATCAGTCCACCGCCCGGGCTTCAAAATCGCACACCGCGTCATCCTCTATCGTGTACCGCACCTCGATCGGTTGGCAGCAAACCTCGCAGTCTTCCACGTAGATCTGGCCCTTAACCGAGGTGTCCAGCACCATCGATATCTGCTGCCAGCAATAGGGGCAAGCGAAGAAATGCTCCATTCCGGCTCCGGTGTGGGCTACCGCTTCCGCAACACCAGTTCAACGCCCCCAATCACTGTCCGCCCCGGCATCGGCACGCCCAGAATTTCCTGATACGACGAATTGGCCAGATTCGAAATCTGCAGGAAGGGATGCACCTTCCCGTGCGGCATGGCCGCATAGACATCCCACAACGCATACGTCTGGCCGGAGCGCCGGTCCAGAACTCCTACCCGCGTACGAAACAAGAAATTGCCTTTCGGGGTAATCTGCCACTGCATCACTCCGGAATGCCTCGGGTAGTTGAAGGTGTATTTCGTGGTCCCCACCGGAACCGTATCCTCGGTCCCGCGCATCACCGTATAGCGGAGATCGATGGTGTGAACGCGCGAGGGCGTGAGGTGCAGCGCCGCCTCAGCGCCGGTAAATTTCTGGTTTGAAATATTCAGGGCTTGCCAGATATCGGTGGGCAGCAGTCGAAAATAATCAATCCCGTCCTGCACCCGCCGCTGGAACACCGTCAGGTCGCCGCGAACTTTCGCACTCGGAACCCAATCGAGGCCAGCCTCGTAAGTCATGGCGCTCTCCGGCTTCAAGTCTGGATTCCCCACATTGCCCGGGTCATGATAGTAGAGGTCCGTGTAATTGGGCACGCGAAAGGCCCGGCTGCCCGAAGCCCGAAGTTTCAGCCGCTGCGAAAGCCACATGGCGCCCGACACCGTGGGGCTCAGCGCGCCCGAGAAATCCCGGTAAATCTCTTCGCGCGCCGAAATGGAAAGCGAGAACCGTTTCAGCGCTCGAAAGTCCATCGCCGCGTAGGCTGCGCCGCGGCTGCGCGAATGGTTCCCCAGGTTGTTGCTGATAATCGATTCGTGCAGCGTCTCCACCCCGTAAAGCACCGTGGCATTCCCCGAAATCTCCTGCTTCCGCCGCAGCGCCGCCTGGTAGCTCTCATCCGAATGATGGTTCGCGAAAACATCCGGCTGGTCGCGATACAGCACGAAAAGATCGCTGTGCCGCCTGAAGCTGAAACTCAACGTGGTCTGGTCGCCGACCTGCTGCTGTATACCTGCAAACCACGTCTTGGTGTCTTCCCAGGAATTGTAATTGCCGTAGAACTGATCCGCGCCGAACGGATGGTCCATATAGGCGGCCGTGATGCTGGTGGTTCCCAGGCTGCTCACCAGGCGCGTGGTGGAAGCGAATTCAAGGTTGCGGTAGTCGCGGTCCGGACGGAAGCCTGACGAAAAATCGCGCGCAAACGAAACCTGTTCCGACACCTTCTTGAAAACTAATCCCAGCGACGCCCGCTGCTGGTTGATTCCCTGATTCCCCAGCGCCGTGCGCAGCCGGAATTCCGTCACCGCCGGCGGCTCCGCGATCACGTTGATCACTCCGCCTATCGCGTCCGACCCATACATTGTAGACCCCGACCCGCGCAGCACCTCCACCCGCGAAACCGATTCCAGCGGCACCGGAATATCCATGTTGTGGTGTCCCGACTGCGGATCGTTCAGCCGCTGTCCGTTCAGCAGCACCAGTGTCTGGCCGAAGCTCGCCCCGCGAATCGAGACATCCGTCTGTACTCCATCGGGCGCCCGCTCCTGCAGGTCGATCGAAGGATCGAGGCGCAGCAAATCCACCAGCGAATTGAGCACCAGCCCCTGGCTCCGCGCCGGAAGCACGCGCACCGCCCGGTCGATTTCTTCCAGTGTCATCGGCTCAAAGGTGCCGGTCACCACAACGGTCTGTGTCTGCTGCTGCCCCAGGAGTGAAGTTGTCAGTGCCAGAAGAAGGATGAATTCGAGATCGCAATGCCTCATTGTACCCTCGCAACCGCTATGATGAATCGAACTCCTATGAACTGGAACGACGCAGCCGAAGACCTCCTCCACCAGATCCTTGCCCAGACGCCGTACCCCGTGCGCGACCAGACCGAATCCCAACTTCGCGGTGTGGCCGAAGCCATCGCCGGAGATGAAGGCAAGAACCGCGTCGGCGTGGAAACCGTCATCATCGCCTGGGTCCGTAACACGCCCGAAACCCTGCGCCCCGACCTTCCGCGCCTCATGGACCGCTTCGGCCTGGAACCAGACGAGTACCGCCACCTGTTGGAGTAGGTTTCTATCGGGGCGGGACCTCTGAGCCGCGCACGTGAGTAAGCGGTGTTGTGGCTTTCCCTCACAACACGTGATAATACCCGCCGCGCTCGAGCACCTCTACCGGCAAACCGAACAACCCGCCCAGCGTCCCGGCTTCCAGCAGGTGTTCCTTGGCCCCGTCGCAATGTACGCGCCCGCCGCGGAACAACACCACCCGGCGGATCTCCGGAATGATATCCGGCAAATGGTGCGTCACCATAATGATGCTGATCCCGTTGCCCGCCAGTTTGCGCAGAATTTCGCGCAGTTCGTGGGTGGCGGTCAGGTCCAGGCTCGAAGTCGGTTCGTCCAGTACCAGCGCCTGCGGATCGTGCACCAAGGCCCGGCCGATCAATATCCGGCGGGCTTCGCCTGAAGACATCTCGTTGGTGTCCCGCCCGGCAAGATGGGAAATTTCGAGCAGCTCCATCACCTCTCCGGCCTTCCGCTCCATCTCCGCCGTAACCTGGTGATTGGGCCAGATCCCAACACTCCCGAAGAACCCCGACAGCACGATTTCATGTCCGGAATAGTCGCGCGTGCACATCTGCATCCAGTCGTTCGACACGATGCCCAGGTGATTTCGCAGATCGAACAGGTGCCACCGTTCCCGCCCTAGAATTTTCAAAGACCAAGGCTCGGCTTTCCAGATCGGGTACAAATCGCGCGAAATCACTTTGATCAGCGTGGACTTTCCCGACCCGTTCGGCCCCAGAATGGCGACGTGTTCTCCTTGCGCGATAGAAAGCGTTACCTGGTCCAGCACAACCCGCTCGTCGCGCCGCACCGTCACATTTTGAAAATCAATCAGTGGTGTGTTTTGCACTCTCTCTATACTTACCAATTCTTGACTGCGCTACAATGGCCCTTCGCTATGCAGGTGCTCCAGGCCGGACCGCACAAATTGATCTATCTGGAACTCCAGTCGGAGATGGTAGCCAATATTGCGCGCCAGGCGGGGTTCGACACCAAGGCCAAGGATAGTCAACGCACCATTCAACTGGACCTCAGCTCGCCGGGCCGCCAGGGGCCCCTGTTGCTGTTCGATGCGGCGGATCCGGCTAACCTGGGATGGTTTTCGCGCTGCCAGTTTTATGTGGACGGGCGAACCGGAACGGTGATGCAGACGCCCATCACGCTGGCCAATAAGCGCGACCGTGCGCGGCAAAGCGCAGCTGTATGCGGTGCGGCTGGCGATTGCCAAGGAATTGCCGGCGAGCTTCCGCCTTCCGGGAAAGCAGCCGCTCACCGAACAAGTCTTCTATCACCTTCTGTTTAATTTCTTGACGGCGCTCAACAAGACCGGCGTTGCGGTCTGCGGAAGCGGATCGGTGCAGCCGCTGGCTGGACGGACGGAGACCGTCGGCCCTCGTAATTAGGCTCCGGGAATTCAGCCAGGCAGCGCTGTTTGTGCCGATTCTTTGGCCGCTGCCACCACCTCTTCCACTTCGCTGCGGTATTCCTGCAGGAGCTCGGGTGTGGTGGCTTCGAAACGCATCACCAGTACGGGCTGCGTATTGGATGCGCGCACCAAACCCCAGCCGTGCGCAAAGAGAACCCGCACGCCATCCACGTCGATGGTCTTGTACCTGGCCTGCAGTTCCGCTGTGCAGCGCCGCACTACTTCGAATTTCAATTCGTCGGGACAATCGAAGCGGATTTCCGGAGTGGTAACGGTGTGGGGTAGATCGGCAAGCTGGGCCGAGAGCGGGTGGCCGGAGTGGGACACAATTTCCATCAGGCGGCAGGCGGCGTAAAGCGCGTCGTCAAAGCCGTAGTAGCGGTCGGCGAAAAACATGTGGCCGCTCATTTCGCCAGCCAGCTCGGCATGCGTCTCCTTCATTTTGGCCTTGATGAGGGAGTGGCCCGTCTTCCACATGATGGGGTTGCCGCCGCGCGCCGCCAGGTCGTCATACATCAATTGCGAACATTTGACTTCGCCGATGAAGGTGGCGCCCGGCTTACGCGTGAGAATCTCGCGGCCATAGATGATCATCAACTGGTCGCCGTAGATGACAGTTCCGCGGTCGTCAACTGCGCCGATGCGGTCGGTATCGCCATCGAAGGCGATCCCCATGTCCGCGCCGGTCTCGAGCACTCTGGCGATGAGCGCCTTGAGGTTCGCCGGAACCGTGGGGTCGGGATGGTGGTTGGGGAAATCGGCCGTCCATCTCGAAGAACATTTCGGTGGCGTCGACGTCAAGCTGCTCGAGGATCCGGTGCATTACAGGGCCGCCGGTGCCGTTTCCGGCATCGAACACGACTTTGATGCGGCGCGGGAAATGGAACTGGGACGCCACCTCATCGACGTAAGGTGTGACTACGTCGGCTGATTTTTCGCTGCCGGCGCCACTGGCGAAGTCCCCCGTTTCGATAAGGCGGTAGATCTCCTGAATGGCTTCACCATAAATCGTGGAGGCGCCGCAAACCGTCTTGAAGCCGTTGAATTCGGCTGGATTGTGGCTGCCGGTGATCATCACCCCGCCATCCGCCTTCAGGTTAAAGACCGAATAATAGAGAACCGGAGTGGGGACCACGCCGATGTCGGTGACTTCGCAGCCGCTGGCTTTGAGCCCGCTGATCAGGGCATCGCGCAGCCGCGGAGAACTCAGGCGGGTGTCGCGGCCGAGATTGATTTTCTTGCCGGCCTGGCGCTGGAGATAGGTTCCAAGGGCGCGGCCGAGTTGCTCCACACCGGCATCGGTAAGTTCGTCGTCGGCCACGCCGCGGATGTCGTATTCACGGAAGATTGTAGATTTCAGCATTATATTCGTTGGCTGCTGCACAGGTCGATCAGCTTGCCGGGAGTAAGATAACGTTAGCGGATGGCATGAAGACCGTCGAAGGCCAGTTTACGACAATCAGCGGAGTTCCCGTGGAACCGGTATACGGTCCCGAGGATCTGCGGGGCTTGAATGCGGCCCGCGATCTGGGCGCCCCGGGCGAGTTCCCATACACGCGCGGCATTCATCCCGACATGTACCGGGGCAAGCTCTGGACCATGCGGCAGTTTTCGGGCTTCGCCACGCCGGAGGAAACCAATCGCCGCTACCACTACCTGCTGCAGCAGGGGCAGACCGGCCTTTCCGTGGCGTTCGACCTGCCGACGCTGATGGGGTATGACGCCGACCACTCCATGAGCGAGGGTGAAGTGGGTAAGTGCGGCGCTTCGGTTTCATCGCTGGAAGATATGGAGATCCTGTTCCGCGGGATCCCGCTGGGCGACGTGACGGTGTCGATGACCATCAACTCCCCGGCCGCCGTGCTCTGGGCCATGTACCTGGCGGTGGCGGAGCAGCAGGGTGTGGATTGGCAGCGGCTCTCAGGGACCCTGCAGAACGACATCCTGAAGGAGTACATCGCCCAGAAGGAATACATCTTCCCGCCGCGGCAGTCGATGCGGCTGGTAACCGACACTATCGAATTCGGCGCACGCCATACGCCCAGGTTTAATCCGGTTTCCGTCAGCGGATATCACATCCGAGAGGCTGGATCGACGGCCGTTCAGGAGCTGGCTTTCACGCTGCGCGATGGCATCGAATATGCGGATTGGGCCATTGAGCGGGGCCTCGATATCGACGAGTTTGCGCCGCGGTTGAGTTTCTTTTTCAACGCGCATAGCGACTTCTTCGAAGAGATCGCAAAGTATCGCGCCGCTCGCAAGATGTGGGCCTACGTAATGCGCGAGCGGTATGGCGCGCAAAGCCAGCGCAGCATGAAACTGAGGTTCCACGCGCAGACCGCGGGCTGTTCGCTCACCTGGCAGCAGCCGTACAACAACGTGGTGCGGACGGCGCTGCAAGCCATGGCAGCGGTGCTCGGCGGGGCGCAATCGCTGCATACCAATTCGCTCGATGAGGCCTACGCGCTGCCCGGCGAACACGCCGTGACCATTGCCCTGCGCACGCAGCAGGTGCTGGCTTATGAAAGCGGCGTCACCAATGCCGTGGATCCCCTGGGCGGCAGCTATTTCGTGGAGAAGTTGACGCTTGAGACCGAGGCCGCGGCGCAGGATTACATCCGGCGGATCGACGCCATGGGCGGGATGATTCCGGCGATCGATGCCGGTTTCCCGCAAACCGAGATTGCGGCAGCCAGCTACCGGTACCAGCGCGAGGTGGAGGCCGGTGAGCGAATCATCGTGGGGGTCAACCGGTTCCAGGCCGACGACCAGCCCATCGAATTGCTCCACATAGACGAGGCTTCCGGCAGGCATCAGGAGGCTAAACTGGCGGCGCTGCGGGCGCGGCGCGACAATGGCCGCGTGGGCCGTACGCTGGATGCACTGAAGCGCGCGGCGGAGGGCACTGAGAACACCATGCCGTTCCTGCTGGATGCCGTGCGCGCGTATGCTACGCTCGGCGAGATCTGTGACGCTCTGCGCTCGGTTTTTGGCGTCTATACGGAGACGACCCACCTATAACAATGTCAAGACCGATTCGAGTGCTGGTGGCAAAACCGGGGCTGGACGGACACGACCGCGGCGCCAAGATTATCGCGCGTGCGCTCCGCGATGCCGGTATGGAAGTGATCTACACCGGGCTGCGGCAGACCCCGGAGATGATTGTGAATGCCGCCCTGCAGGAGGATGTGCAGGTGATCGGGCTTTCGATTCTGTCGGGCGCGCACAATGCCATCGTGCCGCGCGTGATGGATCTGCTGCGCCAGAAGGATATGGCCGACGTGAAGGTGATCGTCGGCGGCATCGTGCCCGATGAAGACGCCGAAGCGCTCAAGCGGCTCGGCGTGGCAGCCGTGTTTCAGCCGGGCGCATCACTCGAAGCCATTGTCAGCTTTATTCGAGGGGCGGTAGCCGGGTAACGCCGGCGGTCTTTTGCCGCCGGTATCTAATCTTTTGCCGCCGGTATCTAATCTCTTGCCGCCGGTATCTAACCGTCCTTCCCCACCACTTTTCGGCACCGCTCGAACAGCTCCAGAAGCGCCTCGACATGTTCCTCCGTCGAGCGGTTCCCCGGTTTGGCCGAAAAACCCGTTGAGACGTGGGGAACCTTCCCGTATCCCGTGGCCACGGCTATGAACTTCATCAGGTCGAGAGCGACTTCATCCTTGCCGCGTCCCGCGCCGCTCTTTGAGTCCGCTGCAATTTCTGGGGTAGCGGTGATGGGTGCTCCTGTGTCGGCCATCTGTAATCGATTCCTCCGTATGCTACAACTCTAGGTTACTGCATTTTCTTTCCGATGCCGCTCACCGCTGTCCGGCATGTCCGCAAAATGAGGGGGGGCGCCCAGGCCCATCTGCTGGAAGCGGATGACGGTCACTGGTACGTGGTCAAGTTCCGCAACAATCCTCAACACCGCCGCATCCTGGTGAATGAAGCCATCGCCGCCACCCTTCTGGAATATCTCAAGATCGCGGCCCCGGCGACAGCCCTGATTCACGTTACGCCGGAGTTCCTCACCGACCACCCCGACGTCCGCCTCGACCTGGGCGCCCGCCACATCCCCTTCGAGCCCGGCTGGCAGTTCGGCTCGCAATATCCTGGAGACCCGGGCCGCATCGCCGTCTACGATTTTCTCCCCGACGCCCTGTTGCCCCAGGTAGCCAACCTGGAGGATTTCCGCGCCATCCTGGTCTTCGACAAGTGGACCGGCAATGCCGATGGCCGCCAGTGCGTCTTTTACCGCGCCATGGTCCGCCGCGAAGATGGCGGTGGACGGCCCGGTTTCGTGGCCCGTATGATCGACCACGGCTTTACCTTCAACGGTCCGCACTGGGATTTTCCAGAATCTCCCCTGCAGGGACTGTACGCCCGCCGCCTGGTCTATGAGACCGTCCGCTCCCTGGATGATTTTCAGCCCTGGCTCGACCAGATCATGCACTTCCCTGAAGAAGTGATGGACCTGGCCTGGAAGCGCATTCCGCCGGATTGGGTGGAAGGCGAAGAGGACGATCTGCAGCACCTTCTGGAAAAGTTGTTCCAGCGGCGCAAGCTGCTGCCGGAGCTCATCGCCGCATGCCGCCAGGCTCGCACCAACCCATTTCCCAACTGGACATAAGTTCCTGCGTAGACTATCTTGTGCGGTCACACGCTCCGTGGACAATGTTCTTGAAGACAGCCGCTACCCAGACCTCTGACCTGCCGCGCTAAAATAGACTTCGTGCACCGCTTCATTCTTCACAACGACCGCATCCAGGAAGCCAGTGAACTTTCGCTCTCGCCGGGCCAGGTGGGCCTGCTTTCCGGATGGGGAGTCTTTAGCACTCTGCGCGTTGCCGAGGGCGTGCTCTTCGCCTGGGAGCGGCACTGGGCGCGAATTACGCGCGACGCCAAGGCGCTCCACATACCGCTGCCCGATGACTCCGAAGCCGTGCGGCGTAATGTGCTGGAACTGGTGGAAGCTAATCAGGCCCACCATTCCACCCTGAGGATTGCAATTGTGCGCAACGGCGGCGGCATGTGGGCCGGCCCGTCCAACGGTCGCGCCAGCGACGTGATCGCTTTTACCGCCAATCCCAAGGAGTGGGGCGAAGGCGTCAAACTCGCCTACGTGCGCGACGCACGGCATGCCGCCAACCAGTTCTCCGGCGCCAAGATCCTCTCCTGGGCCATGAACCTGACGTGGCTCGAATCGGCGCAAACCCGCGGCTTCGACGAAGTGATCCTGCTGAATGAGCGCGGCGAAGTTGCTGAATGCACCTCCGCCAACATCTTCATTGCTGACGGCAATCAGGTCTGGACTCCGCCGCTCAGTTCCGGATGCTTGCCCGGGATCACGCGCGAAGTGCTGCTGGGTGATGTCCGCGTACCCGGAATCCGCATCGGCGAAAAAGCCTTGACGCCCACCGACCTGGAATTTGCCGACGAGGTTTTCATCACCTCCACCACGCGCGATCTATTGCCGGTGTTTCACATTGAGGATAAGAAAATCGGCCGCTCCGAGCGCGCCCGGCAGGCGTTGGGCAGGGCATTTTCAGAGTTCTTGCAGAAATACATAGCCGCTCACAAAGCCCCTGCCGCGGTCCGGTAACTCCAGACTTACCTCTTTCGCAAAGCCTCGACGAGAGCGTCGATTCTCTTCAACGGCTCCGCAGTATACCCATTCTTAACAGACTCAAGATCCGAATCGGTGGTATAGTATCACACACCCGAGCGGGCTTTTACAGACTTGGGGAAGATTCGGACAACAGCTATCCAACACAACTAATGAGGAGAGCAAGATGTCAGTGATTCAAGTTGGACTGGTAGACAAGACCGGAGAAGTCGACGCCGACTTAATGCATACTGCTGTGGCGGCCCTGAACGTCCAGGTAACCCGGGATCTCACGCAGTTTTGGAACATTCAGGCTACTGTGATATATCTGGCTAGCCCCACCAAGATACCGGCCGGCGTCTGGCCCGTTTTTCTGGTGAAGAGCCTTCCGCCGGGCGAAGGCGGATTCCACCTGGATAAACACAACCAGCCTTATGCCCAGGTGATCGCCAGTAATAAGAGTGACGAATGGACTATCGATGCCAGTCACGAGACTCTCGAAATGCTGGTAGATCCTTACGGGAACAGACTCCAGAACTCGACTTCGATCGAGATCAAGAACGGTAAGATCCAGGATGGCGGGGGTCAATTCGGCTACCTGGTGGAGGCGTGCGACCCCTGCGAGGCCGACAAATACGCTTACCCCATCCAGGGCATCGCGGTGTCCGACTTCATCACGCCGCGTTTTTATGATCCGGTGGTTACGGATGGAACCCGCTACAGTTTTACCGGAGCGATCAAGGCGCCGCGGCAGATTTTGCCGGGCGGCTACATCTCCTGGGTGAACCATGAGACAGATCAGATGCAGCAACTCCTATACGTGGACCCCAAGAGTCCTCCCAAGATCGTTACTCTTGGACCGGCGCCGGGCAGCAGTTTACGTGTGTGGATGGATAACTATATGAATAAGTCCACGGGGAAGACCACAGTTCGCGCTGCCCATCAGCCTTCGAATACTTCTTTGCTGAAGCGTTGCCGGGCCAAGCGAGCAAAAATGGAAAGCATTTCGAAGGTCAGAGCCAAGCTGTACTGACAAAGTAGGACAGACGATCGTTTTTTGTCGTCTGTCTAAAAGACGATCGTCTTTGGTCGTCTGTCTAAAAAGAAATGGTTCCAAGTGACCTGATTTCCAGCCTTGCTCACCACCGGCATGCACGGTACTGAGCACTGCGCTTAAGAGCGCCGGACGTTTCGCCTCTCTGCTCCCCTGTGGCGGGTTTCCCAACCCCAGGTTCATTGCTTCAAGGCTCGCCGCAGCCTAATCTCTCTCAAGCGGGACCGTTCGCTCGTAACGGCCTTTCCCTCGCCTGCAACAGCTGCCCCTTTCAGAGCTACCATTCCAGGGTCAATGGCTCTGGCCTGCTACTTCGCTCTCTCACCGCAAACTTCCCTGTCCGTTCGGCCTTTCCGCTCTGCTACCGGCTCCGGTTCGCCCCGGCCCCGGCCGCTTCTTCGCTTCTGGCCCGTTACAGTTCCGCTTGCCGCTTCCACCTGCCGCTTCTCCGGCCTCCACTCCCCTTCAGGGCTTTTACCCCCCTTCGGATCAAAGCGTTCAGCCGGTTTCGCTGCCGGTCGGTCCGCCTTCCGAATCCGCCCGATTCCCTCTCGCTCCCCGCTGCCGGTCCTTTTTCAATTACGGCTGCGGATCATCGTTCCTGGGTCGCTACGTTTCCGGAGGCTTGCTGTTCCTCAAACCTCTTGGAACCTCATTCACTATGCTCCCGAAGCCGCTGCGCGTCAACGATATTCTGACGCATAAGAACCCATTTCCTCATACTTTATTCGTATTGTTTCTAAATGGTTACGGGCACGACAGCGTTGGTAACCTGTGGATAAATCATTGCGCCGTCAAATTGTTCTACTTCAGTTTGAGGATCATGCCGTTGTCGGTTGCGATCCACAGGTTGTTGTCGTTCGGAGCAGCAAAAGATACCTGCCGGGCCACTGCCCGATAATCCACTTCCATTTCGGTCCACGCAGACAGGTCTTTGCTCTTCAGCACCTGGACCCTGCCCGGAATCACGGTACGCAGTTCGCCCGGGACCGCAACGCCCGCCAGGTACACCGTGCCATCCGACGCCATCCACGTGTCGCTGATGGCAAAGTGCTTGTCGTGAAAGATCGATGTACTCTTGCCGGTGGTCCATTCGATTTTGTAGGCCTCGCTGGGGTAGCGGAAAGATTCCGAATACTCGATCAGCCCTACGCCCAAACCGTGTGGACCGAAGCGGACGCGCGTCACATTCCCGAACAGGGACGCCGCGCTGGACCTCCACGTCTTGCCCCCGTCCTTGGTGACCAGCGTATAGGAAAGGTGCGGCGTATCGCGATGGCTGAGGGCATCCTCCGGGTCCATCCACGCCGGAAACTGCCGTGACATTCGCTGCGGCGGCTGGTTGAAACCGGTGATCATTCCGAACTGCGGCGTGGCGAACGCAATCCAGTTGAAGCTGGAATACTCTTTGGACCCCGGCTGTTCGGCGGCCGCGGGGAGCGGCGTCCAGGTCTCGCCGCCGTCGCTCGTCTGGAGCACGGTTTTCTTGAGGCACACCGCCCAACCGGTCTTTTCATCGGCAAAATAAACCCGATTGGCGGGCTCCGGAAGCTTGGGCAGCTTGCGCCAGTTCTTGCCAGCCTCGGTGGTCTGCCACAACCCCTTCTCCGTAACCATCCAGCCGAAGTTGTCATTCAGGAAAAACAGCGATACCGGTATTTCCTTGAGCGGGACGGTGTCCCAGTGCGCGCCCCCGTCGGCGGTCACCAAAGCGACCGAGTTTCTGCGAGTGCCCTCGACGATCACGCCCACCGCTACGCCCCGGGTGGGCGACGCGAACTGAATGTCATTGAAGACTAAGACAGACTTTTCCTTGTCGTAGAAGTACTGCACCTGCCATTTCTCGGCGCGGAGCGGCACCGGGCAGGCAAGCAGCGCCAGGAGCGCGCAGCACGCCTGAAGCCAGTGGAGTTGAAACCGGGAACCCGTCACGCTGGTCCTATTGTTTCATTGGAACGGGTCCCGAGGAAAGCACTAATTCCACGTGGTTGGCCGATTCCAGCGCGGCCGCCGGCATTCGGGCCAGCACCAGCACGCACCCCACCTGTTCGCCGACGGTGGTGAGCACTTCCATTTCGCTGCCCGTGTGTTGATGCGGCGGGCGATGCTGAACGTTGATCACGCCCACCACCCGGTTGCGCGCAATCACCGGCGCGGAAAGAAAAGCCTCGTAGGTGTCTTCCTCCAGTTCGCCGAACTTCTTGAAACGCGGATCCTTATAAGCGTCGCGCGAAATCGCCAGCAGGCGCCGCTCGCGCGCCACCCAGCCGGTCAGGCCCTCATTTGAGCGCAGGCGCAACTTGCCTATGGTGGAGGGATGCGGCCGGTTAGACGCGCACAGCACCAGGTCGTCGCCATCCAGAAGGTAGACCAGGCACGAATCGCATTGCGTGAACTCCACCACCAGGGAAACGATGCCCTTCAGCACATCCGGCAAGCTCAGGTCCCGAACCATGAACCGGCTGATCTTTTGGAACAGCGCCAACTGTTGTTCGGTTCGTTGCAGGCGCACTTCGAGTTCTTTAGCCTTGGGCATTCGCTCTCTATTATATCTTTCGCCCCGAGGCCAGTTACTATATATACGAATGGCCGATCTCGGGACGGACAGTACGGAAGTAACCTGGAGCGCGCCAGAATGTCCTTTTACAATTGAGTATTCTTCCCGGGCGCTGGACAATATCCGGTTGGCCGTGGTGGATGCATTCTTCTCACTGCCGCGGGGTGGTGCGGAAATCGGCGGCATCCTGCTAGGCAAGCATGAACCCGGACGCGTAGTGATAGGCGACTACGTGGCGTTCGATTGCGAGCATGCCTTGGGCCCCTCCTTCACGCTCTCGAGCAAAGATGACGCTAAGCTCGCGGAGCTGCTGGCTTCATCGCGAGGCAGGGTGGTCGGCTGGTATCACTCGCATACGCGAAGCAAGATCTTTCTTTCCGAAGGCGACCTGGATATCCACCAGCGCTTCTTCCCCGAGCCTTGGCAGGTGGCTTTGGTGATGAAGCCGCATACATTCGAAAAGATGCGGATGGGCTTTTTTTTTCGCGAGCGGGACGGATCGATCCACGGCAGCGGGGCCTATCAGGAAATAGAGCTGGACGCTTTGCCTACGCACCTGATGCCCTCGGGTGAAATTCCCACGCAGCCTCCGCAGGCCTTGCCGTTCCACCGCGAATCCGACAGCAAGAGCCCGCTGCGAGGCATCATCGACGTGGTGGTTCCCAAAGAGGTGGTTCCCAAAGAAGTGCCTCAGAAAGAAGTGCTTCCCAAAGAGGTGCTCGTTAAGGAAGATCTCGCTAAGGAGGAGCTGGCGCCGCCCATTCTAGAACCACCGCTGGCTGACGCGCGGGACTTCGTTCCGCGTCGCAACGAAGCCCTCCCCGATGTGCCGCCTCCCGAGACCTCACGCCGCTGGGTGGCAGCGTTGGCGATCGTTGTTGGGTTGGCCGCGGGCGCGGCAGGCTTCCAAGCTCGCGCGCTCTGGCTGCCGAGGGTTATGGCTGTACTGCGGCCGGCATCGGGTGGACCGCCGCCGTCGGTGGGCCTGAACACACTCGACACCGAAGGCCAGCTACAGATTCGCTGGAACGGAAATTCGCCGCCGGTACAGACCGCCGTAGATGCCATTCTGGTAATCACCGACGGCCCACAGCCGCAAGCCATCCAGATGAACCGGCAACATCTCCAGGCCGGCGTCTTCACGTACGCGCGCCAGAGCGACCGCGTAGAAGTGAAGCTCGTCGTTCATTTGCGCAATGGCCAGGATGTGCGGGAAGTGACCACCTTTCTGGGCAAGCTTCCGGAGCGCAAGCCGGCGGTGGCGGAAGACCCGGAATTCCGCAAGCAACGCGAAGAACTGGCACGGCAGGCCGCAGCACTCAAGGCAGACCTGGAGGCGCAGGCGGCGCGTACCAGGAAGCTGGAAAAATCGCTCAGCGACGTAAAAAAGACGCTGAGGGAACAGCAGCTCCGGCTGCGGAACCAAGCCCGGAAATAGAGGCAGGCGAAAACTAGCCCCAGAGTTCGTGCACGGGATTGAACTGGAATGGCCCGGTGGTGGGCACCAACTCGAAACCGCGGCCCAGCGGATCGTTGTGCAGAGTCTGGGTCCAGTCGATACCCATCGCGGAGTAAATGGTAGCCTCGATGTCTTCCGGGTAGACATAGCGTTTCTGCGACCAGCCGAAATCCACCGTGTCGGAACCGGTGGCATTGGTCTGGCCGACGATGGTTCCTCCCTTGATGCCGCCGCCGGCGAAGAAAGCGAACTGCTGCGGCCAGTGGTCGCGGCCCCCGGCGGGCGAAAGCGGACCCACAGTGCGTCCGAACTCGCCGACCATTACGACCAGCGTGTTGGATAACAGGCCCGAGCCTTTAAGATCGTTCAGCAAGCTGGAAACGGCAGTATCCAGAATCGCCGCCTTGGCCGGCAAAACATTATTGGCATAAATGTTCTGGTGCATGTCCCAGCCGTCATTGGAGGTGATCTGTATGAAGCGCGTTCCCTGTTGGGCTTTCAGCACCTGTTGGGCCACCAGGCAGGCGTTGCCCAGCGACGGAACTGCCATAACGCACGCTGTCCGCCGCCGACATAACCGAACGCCTGGTTGACGGTCGGGTTATACATCAGGTCGTCGGCCTGGCCGTAGAAGTCGTTGTAGTCGCTCATGGCCGTGCCGTTGGGTGAGTTGACCCGCAGATTGTCGTCAAGCGAATGCAGCAGCTTGAGCCGGGTGTTGAAGCGCGTCTGGCCGCCGGCCGCTGACGTGGTGGTGTTGGCGATGCCGCCGGTGCTGGGGGTAACTTTGAACGGCGCAAAGTCGGCCGGCAGGTAGCCCGAACCGACGCCGCCGCCCGAGTTGAGAGCCAGGAAGGTGGGGAAGGTCTGGGACGGTTTGCGCTCGCTATCTTTCTCGCAGCGCCACCACGCTGCCGATGTTGGGCGCGATGTTTCCCAGCGCCGCCGCCGGATTGCGGCCGATCTGCGTCCAGGTCTGCCCCAGCGAATGCACCAGCGCGTGGGATTGCATGGACCGGACGATGGCGAAATCCTGGTCTTGAAAATTCTGCGCCAGCTTGGGCAGCAGGCCGGTGGGAAATTGCGCTCCATTGATAGCGGCGGGGTTGAAACTGGCGGGGGTCACTCCGTTGACCATTTTCAAGTCGAACGTGTCGGTGTGGCTGGGAGCGCCGGCCATCAGGATGAAGATCACGTTCTGCGCGGTGCCCTTGGGAGCCGCGCCGGCAGCCGCCGACCCGTCCGCCGCCTTCAGGCTCCGTTGCGCCAGGAAAGAACCGGTAACACCCGCCCCAAGGACTTCGAAGAAGCGGCGCCGCGTCCAGTGCGGGCGGTTGAAGAACGTCTTGTGGTCCCAGGGATGATGCTTGAAGAATTCGTTGATTTTCTCTTGTTCTTTGGTCATGACGCCCCTCATCCCTTCAGTAATTGAATACGAAATCGACCTTGTTGTAGAGCGACCAGGCCAGATCCTGAATGGCCTGCGACCGGGCCGTACCGCTGGGCGCGGGCACGGCTGCCATCGCCGTGGACATTTCGGCGGGCGACGGATAGCGCGACAGAATAGCCAGGAACAGGGTGTTGATCAGGTCGGTGTTGCTCTTGGTCAGGTTCTGAACGATAAGCTGGCTGGCAGTGGCGCCGGTGTAGCCGACGTGCTGTTCCACGTACGCGTTGTTCATGAGGTTGAGCGCCTGCAGGATCGATCCATCCTGCTTGCGGAGCTGGTCGTCGCGGTTGCCGCGAAGGAAGCTATCCAGAAAATTATTGCCGATGTCGCCGGCGGGCATCCCCACGGTATCGGGCAACTGCATCGCGTAGCTCGGCTTCGGAAAGCCCTGGTCGGTGAATCCGGTAATGGTGTAAGAGGGGAAGGTGCCGCTTGATTGCGCCACGGCATCGTGGACCTCTTCCGACCAGAGGCGGCGCACGAACTTGCGCGCGAAGTAAGGCTCCCAGGCTGCGTTCCACGTGCCGTTGTAGCGGCTGGAGATCTGATAGGTATCGGAGATGGCGATCTCGCGCATCAGCGACTTCACGTTGTAGCCGCTGTCGATGAAGTGCTGTGCCAGGGCGTTCAACAGCCGCGCATTGCTGGGCTGCAAGGTCCAGGGCGCGGGCGGCGGACTGTCGGGATTGAGCCGTGCCGGATCAAACGAATCCGGCGGATCCACAATGCCGCGGCCGAAGAATTGGGCCCAGATGTAGTTGACGGAAGCGCGGGCAAACTGAAAATCGCTGGTGATACTGCGGGCCAGGGCCGCGCGGTAGCTTTCGCCGGACTTGGGAGAATCGCCATTCAAGATGTATTGCGGCGGCACGAAGTAGCAGGGCTGGCGTGCTCTTACATCCCGCGGGCGCCACGCGCGCCGGGCGGTTGCCGGTAAGGGTGTTCAACGTATAGTCGTTGGTGTAGCCCTTGGCATTGTCCAGCACGGACCAGTAGTACACATTGTTGTTCGGCTGGGCCGGGGGAACCACCGGGGCAGTAGTTCGGGGAATGGACGTATGAGAGAAATATGAGGCCAGCTGCCAGGCCTGGTAGCGGGTGGTGTTGCTGCCCCACAGGCTGAGCGTATCCAGGTGGCCGCGGCCGTTGTGGCACAACAGGCAGTTGACGTGAGCCATACCCATGAACGTGTCGAAGGTGGCGGCCGTCATCGCATCCACGATGTCCTGCAGGGGGCCGCCGGTGATGTAACCATTCAGAAGGTAGTTGAGTTGCCCCGTCTCATAGCTGTTCGCGCCGGCGGCGGTGATCAGCTCCGTGGCCATCTGGTTGTACGGTTTTCCGCTGGCCAGCGCCATCGTGGATGTACTGGTAGAATGCGTTGCGGCCCTGCGGAAAGCGGCGGAGAGCAGTGCTGGGGCGGGTGTCGGTGTTCTGATAGAGGTCGCCATAAAACATGGTCCACTTATCCACCCACTCAGGCTTGGCCAGCAGTTCGTCCACCAGCTTGGAACGCTTATCGGAGGTGGTATCGGCAACGAAAGCTCAGGACGCGCGCGGGAGCGGGGATACGCCCGGTCAGATCCAGGGTCACGCGGCGGATGAATTCCCAATCGGTAGTCTTAGGCGCCGGGGCGATTCCATTGGCTTGGAAGTCGGCGAAGATGTAGGAGTCGATGGAGCCGGCCTGATGTGTTTGATCGAAGGTATAAGTGCGGCTGCCGCCCGGAACGAAGCCGAGCATCTGGCTGACTTTTTCGGTGGTGGCACTAAGCGCGAAGGAATCGGCGTTCCTGGCTCCGCGGGCCTTGAGCGCCTGGCGTGACAAACCGCTCGCGTTGCGGACCGAAAAACGTACAATTGGAGTCGGATACCGTCAGTTGGTCATCAGAAGACGAGGCGACGGTGTCGGCCGTCTGTCCGATCAGTATGCCGCTGAAAGCCAGAACTAAAATTCCACTTCCTACCAACCACTGTATAGGCTTTTGCATGCATCCTCCGAACCGTTACCCGGCGCCGCCCTTTGTGCCAGCGCCAGCGCCTACGTGATAAGTGTAACCCTACTGCCCTTGCGGAGTTGCTAACCATGGTTCCATTAAATTTTTTAACGTAAGCCGGGGCGGGTCAAATCATGAGGACCGGGGTTTATCAGGGCATGACCAATCGGAAGGGGTGGGGATGGGCGGCACTGGCGGGGTGTCTGGCGGCCGGCTCGCTTTGCGCACAAACTCTTGGCAATCAATCGCTGAGCGGGAAATACTTTTTCCGGCATGTGTCTTTGGGGACGGATGGCGTGAGTTCCAGCAACCTGACGGACCCGCGCAGCCTGATGGGTACCATAACGTTCGATGGCAGGGGCGGCTATAGCTTCACGGGCCAGCAGGTGGTGGGGAACAACGCCGCCACGCCGCAGACCGGCTCGGGGGCATATAGTGTGGATCCGGGAGGCTTCGTGCTTCTGGACAGCACCATCCGGACCGGGGCAAAAGTGAATGCGCGGTTCGGACCGGAGGCGCTGATTGGATCGAGCACCGAGTCGACCGACAAAACGTTCGACCTGTTTGTGGCGATTCCGGCGCCGTCGGGGAATGCCATCCTGGGTGGACCCTACTGGGCAGTGACGCTGGAATTCCCGGGCGGTTCGACGGCTAATGCGCGCAACACCCAGTTCAGCCTGAACAGCCTGGCCCTGGGCCGCCTGGCTGACTTCACAGTGAACGGCCACGCGGCCAATATTTCACAGGGGCTGCCGCAGACGCAGCCGGTGACGGGCGCAACGTTTACGATGAATGCCGACGGCACGGGGACAGCTTCGTTCGGTACGGCCTCGACCGCGCAATTGATCAGCGGGACGAAGAGTATTTATCTTTCGGCGGATGGCAACGTGGCCATCGGCGGCTCCACGGCGACGGGCTCGCACGATTTCCTGATCGCAGTGAAGGCTGTCTCGGGGGCATCGAACGCAACCTGGAACAACACGTTCTGGGGGGCGGGCCTGCGGGTGGATTCGGTCGCAGCCTACGGATACTCCGGCTCGGCGGCGGCGCGCGGGACCGGCAAAGTCACCTGGACCAAGCGGGAGAAGGCCCTTGGGCAAAGCGCGTTCGATTTCACGGGGATCAACGCGTACGCGCTGAATGCAGACGGCTCAGGGACGCTGGAACTGACGCAGGTGGGGCTGGGGGCAGGGGGCAAGGCGTTTGTGGGATCCTCGATCAGCCTGAACGATACCGCTGCCTACGAAATCTTTTTCGGGGTGCAGGTGCCGGCGCTGAGCGGCACCGGTGTTTTTCTGAACCCGCTGGGAGTGGTGAATGCCGCCAGCTTCGCGCCTCCGGGCAACCCCATTTCGCCGGGTCAGTTTATTACGCTATTCGGTACCGGGCTGGCGAAGAGCAACCAGACGGCTGCGCCGCCGTACCCGCCCACGCTGAACGGGGTCACGGTGCTGGTGAACAATAAGCAGGCGCCGCTTTATTTTGTGAGCCCGGGGCAGATCAATGCGCTGGTTCCGTTTGCAACGCAGGGGAGTACCGCGACAATCGTGGTGCAGACCGGGGGCGCCAATTCCAACACTGTCACGGTTCCGGTGGCTGCCACTTCGCCGGGAGTATACTCGATCAGCCAGGATGGCAGCGGCCTGGGGGCCATCGTACACGCGGTTCCGGCGGACCCGAAGAACCCGCTGGTGAATGCCGCCAGCCCCGCGATCGGCGGCGAGACGGTGCTGATTTACCTGACCGGCCTGGGCACCGTGAATCCTACGGTTGCGGACGGCGCCATACCCGGAGCGACCCTGCGCTATACCACGGTTGCGCCCGCCAATACCTGCGCGCCGGCCACGTTCTGTGTTTTGATCGCGGACCAGCCGGCGACCGTGACGTTCAGCGGGCTGGCCCCCCAGTATCCAGGGTTGTACCAGCTTAACGTGCAGCTTCCGAGTGTGCTGCCGCCGGCGACCGCGGCCGGAACGCTGCCGCTGGCAATCAGTACGCCGAATGCTTTCCACGACCAGGTGGATATCGCGGTCCACTGAAGGCCGGAGCAACTCAGTTGGTGGGCCCAATGTCACTTAGTTTTCGGTAGCGCCGGCAATCTTGTTGCCGGTACTTGCCGGATGCCGAATAACCCACCGGCAACAAGGTTGCCGGCGCCACCTGAGTGTCGTCCCGCAATCTGGTGCAGAGTGTCCGAGTTGGGGAAAACTATGCGGCATTCGGCGAAACCGCCTGCTCCACCAGATCTTCTTTCTGTTGTACCAGCCGGTCTATCCCGGCTGCTGCTGCGTCATGCAGTGGAGGGCGCCTAAGCCCCAGATCAGTTCAGTGCAATTGATGCCCACCACTTCGCGGTCCGGGAACACGCGGGCCAGCGTGGCCAGGGCCACCCGGTCGTTCGGATCGTTGAACGTCGGCACCAGAACCAAACCATTGGCTATGTAGAAATTAGCGTAGCTGGCCGGAAGGCGCCGGCCGTCAAAAATCAACGGGCGCGGCATCGGCAAGTTCACCACACGCAGACCGGCGGCGCGCAGCAGGGCAGCGTTCTCGCGGAGCGGTTCGTAGTTCGGGTCCGCCCGGTCCTGCTCCCGGGCCAGCAGGACGGTGCCGGAGCCGGCAAAGCGAGCCACATCGTCTATATGGCCGTGAGTATCGTCGCCTGCGATTCCATTGTGCAGCCAGATCACGCGCGTGGCGCCAAGATAGTCGCGCAGATGGCGCTCGATTTCCGCGCGGCTCATTCCGGGATTGCGGGCTTGCACCGGGCTCAGCAGGCATTCTTCGGTGGTCAGCAGCATCCCGCGGCCATTGACATCGATGCTGCCGCCTTCAAGCACCATGTCCGTTTGCCAAACCGGCCGCTTGACGTGCAGCGCCACCGTGTCCGGAACCTGCGCATCCAATTCGTAGTCGTCGTATTTCGCCCAGGCGTTGAATCGCCACCACGTCAACGCCAGTTCGCCGCGGCGATTCTTGACGAACAGCGGCCCGTAATCGCGCGTCCAGACGCGATTGGTGGGGTGCTCGATGAACTCCACCGCGTCCATCTGCGCATCCACCTTGCGGAGCACGCGGCGGGCCTGCCGCTCTGCCTGCGCATTCTCCACCAGAATCCGCACCCGCTCTACGCGGCTCAGCTTGCGGACGATCTCGCCATAGACCCATGGGACGGGCGCGAACCGGCCGGGCCAGTCCTCGCGGTTGTGCGGCCAGGCGATCCAGGTGGCCTCGTGCGGCTCCCACTCGGCAGGCATGCGGAAGCCCAGGCTGTGCGGCGTCCGCCCGCTCAATCGATCACCCGGCTGGTGATGGGGCCGTAGGCGTCGATGCGCCGGTCGCGCAGGAAAGGCCAGTTGCGCCGGACTTCCTCGATCAGCCGCGGGTCGCATTCCACCACCAGAGTTTCTTCGCCGGTCATGTGAGGCCTCGGCCAGAACCTTGCCGTACGGGTCGCACACGAACGACGCGCCCCAGAACTCGATACCTTTGACGGGCGGCCCTTCATAGCCCACGCGATTCACCGCAGCCACGTAGATGCCGTTGGCGATGGCATGCGAACGCTGGATGGTTCGCCAGGCATCATGCTGCGCCACACCGTATTGCTCTTTCTCAGGAGGCTGCCAGCCGATGGCCGTGGGGTAGAACAGGATCTCCGCGCCGGCGAGGGCGGCCAGACGCGCGGCTTCGGGATACCACTGGTCCCAGCAGATCAACGGAGCAATGCGGGCGTAGCGCGTATCGAAACAGCGGAAGCCCAGGTCGCCCGGCGTGAAGTAATACTTCTCGTAAAACAGCGGATCATGCGGGATGTGCATCTTGCGATACAGGCCCAGGATGGCGCCATCGGCATCGATCACCACCGCGGTATTGTGATATACACCCGCGGTCCGCCGCTCGAATACCGACCCGACGATGACTACCTGAAGCTCGGCCGCCAGCTTGGCGAAGCTGATGGTGGTGGGGCCGGGGATGGATTCGGCCAGGTCGAACAGCTCCTGTTTTTCCTCTCGGCAGAAGTACTGCGAGCGAAACAATTCCTGCACGCAAACGATCTGCGCGCCCTGGCCGGCGGCCTCGCGGATGCGCCACTCGGCTTTGGCCAGATTTTCGTTGGGGTCCAGCGCGCAGGACATTTGAATCAGACCTACGCGGAATTTCGAATGCACTTAACTATTGTAGCCGCCCCTCGGCTATGGGCATTCCCTTACGCTCCCTTACCGTCGCGGCGCAGATGATGAAGCGCGCGGACTTATGATGGAGGAATGGGACATGCTTGCAGGGCGCTTGGTTTGACCGGTTTGCTAGCCGCGGCCTGCAATCTTTGGGCGCAGAGCACCCAACCGCTCCAAATTGTCACGGATTCCCTGCCGGCCGCGTCAGTTGGGGTCGCGTACGCTCAGCCGCTTACGGTAAGCGGAGGCATGTGCATGGGTTCGGGCACGGCGACCGGCGTGATTGACAGCGGCGCCCTTCCGGGAGGCCTGTCGATCGTCGCTTTCTCGGGCGTCAAACAATGGTACATTCAGGGCACTCCTGCCGCCACCGGAACGTTCCAGTTTACGGTCCACCTTACCTGGACTCACACCAGAATCAGCCCGTTCGACCAGGCCTGTACCGATGATGCGGTTAAGGCCCTGACCATGACGGTGCAGCCGCCGGCAGCGCCGCCAGTATCGCTTATGGTGGATCGGACGCAGGTCAGCACCGACCTATCATACGGCCCACTTTCCACCGGCTGCCGAAACGGTCCAGGTGACTTCGGTTGGAGCTGCGTCGGTGCCCTTCACGGTACAAACCACTGCAGTCTCGGGCGGGAACTGGCTCGCGGTGTCACCCCCAAGCGGCGTTACGCCAGCGGCGCTGACCATCGCCTATTCGATTAGCGGCCTGCTGCCTGGCGTCTATACCGGAACGGTGACGGTGACGCCCGGCACCGGCAACCCGGCGGTAATCTCAGTCACCCTGACGGTGATCACCGATAGCACGTTAGCCTTGAAAGTCAGCCCGCTGTCGCTGGCATTTTCTTACGTGACCGGCGGGGTGGTTCCGCCCAGCCAATCGCTGGCAGTGACGGCGATGACGGCGACTGTCGGCAAGGACGTTGTGCTCTTCCAGTCGACTGTGAATGCGCCGCCGAGCGGAAAGTGGCTTACAGTCAGCCCCGCTGCGGCAGCCACATCTGCCACCCTCGCGGTTTCGGTGGACCCCAAGACCTTGTCTCCCGGTACCTACAATGGCTCCGTCACGGTGCAGGTGCAGGGCATTCCAAACAGTGCGCAGACGGTGCCGGTTACATTCAGCGTTCAGCCGCCTGCGGCGCTGCCATCGATTACTCCGAATGGGGTGGTGAACGCGGCCAATCTCAGTGCGGCCATCTCGCCGGGAACGTGGGTATCGATTTTCGGCAGCAATTTGTCGTCCAGCACCAGGCTGTGGCGTGCGGCGGACATCATCAATGGAATACTCCCGACCACGCTTGACGGAGTGAGCGTCACGATCAACGGAAAGCCGGCAGTGGTGGACTTTGTCAGCCCCACGCAGGTCAACGTGCTGGCTCCGGACGATACCGCCACCGGCCTGGTGTCTGTCCAGGTGAAGGCTCCGGCGGGGACCAGTGCTAATGCCCTGGCGCTTGAGCAAACCGTCGCGCCGGCTCTGTTTCAGTTCGGCGCCACCGCGTACGTGGCAGGCACCCATGCCGATGGCTCCAACCTGGCGGGAGCCGTTCTGGTTCAGAAAGGCATACCAGGCACGCCGGCCAAGCCCGGCGAAACCATCGTGGTGTACGGCACGGGGTTTGGCGCAACTCAGCCGGCCATCTCCGCGACTGCGCTGGTGCCTTCACCACTTGTGCTGGCGAGCCCGCAGGACTTAAGAGTGCGGATTAACGGAGTGGACTGCGCCATCGCCTTTGCGGGTCTGATCTCTCCCGGCCTGTACCAATTCAACGTAGTGGTGCCGGCTTTGGACGATGGCGACTGGACGATTGTGGCGGAACTCCGTGGTTTGCTGACGCGATCCGACGTGCTGCTATCCGTGCAGCACTGACGGCTCATGAATTGAACAAATCCTGCAGTCCGAGTTGGCTGCAGATCTGTTTCAACATGCCGGCGGCGGTGCCATCGGACAGCGCGCTCTTCGGCAAGAGCTTCACGCCGTGGCGTTCGATGGGCGCACGTTCAGTCTTATCCAGAAGCTGTGCGGTTGAAATGACCACCGGGATGTGGGCGGTTCGGGCATCGGCCCGCAATTGCTCCAAGACCTGAAGACCGCCGGTATCGGGCATAAGCAGGTCCAGCATGATCAGGCTGGGCTGTTCTTCGCGGGCAAAGCGCAATCCTTCGGCTCCGTTAGCGGCCTCTATTACGCTGCACGGCTGATCCGCGAACAATTGCCGCAGCAAGTATCGCGAAACTTCCTCATCATCAATCAGCAGCACTTTGCAGACCGGTGTCCGTCCCGTCAAGGCATTCAACCGATCCAACAGCCAGCGCCGTTCCAGGGGCTTGCCGGCAAATTCCTGGGCGCCGAGCGAAACAGCCTTTTCCCGGTCGGCAACACCGGCGATCACCAGGACTGGAATCTGGCTGGTCTCGGGATCGGCTTTCAATTCGGCGAGAAGTCCCCACGATTCGTCTTCATTCACCACGATGTCCAGAATGATCGCGGCGGGTCGGAAACTCTGCAGCAGTTTGTGAATCTCGGGGCCGCCGCGGGCGCCAATCGGCTGAAACCGCGAACCGCGCAGGTACTTTTCGTAAAGCAGCCTGACTTCGAGTTCGTCCTCCACGACAATCACAGGGGAGCGTTCGCTATCGAGCTCCGGCGCCGCCGCTTCTTCCCATGGTGCGCGGGCCGCGGCGTACACCAAAGGAACAGTGGCCGAAAAGGTGGACCCCAGGCCCGGCCGGCTGGCCACGGAAACCGAGCCGCCCAGCAACTCACACAGCTTCTTCGAAAGAGGCAGCCCCAGACCGGTGCCGCGGACTCTGCGTTGCGCGGGATTTTCCAGCTGCGTGAATTCCTGGAAAATCGCGTGCAGATGTTCCGGGGCAATGCCGATGCCGGTATCGGATACGGTGAAGATCGCGTTCCGTCCATCCGGAGCCAGTTGCGCCGACACGCGAACCTCGCCGGCTTCGGTGAACTTAAGCGCGTTAGAGATAAAGTTGCGCAGAATCTGGGAAATCTTACCTTCGTCGCTGCACATCAGGGGGATGCCCTCCGGCTCTTCGAAGACCAGATCGACAGAAGTGTTCAACAGCAGCGGGCGCAGCATTCCGCGCAAGGCGCCAAACAAATTACGGACGTCGAATTCCAGGGGCCGGATGACGATTTTGCCGGCTTGCACCTTGGCCAGGTCGAGTAAGTCATTGACCAGTTCAGAAAGGTTCTCGGCCGACTTGCGGATGAAGTACACCTGGCGTTCCTGCTCCGGCGGCAGGCCTCCATCAGGGCCATCGATCAGCAGCCGCGTGAGCGCCAGAATGGAATTGAGCGGCGTGCGGAACTCGTGGGTCATGTTGGAGAGAAAACGGGTCTTGACCTCATCGGCGCGCCGCAGATGATCGGCCCTCTCATCCAGTTCGGCGTAAAGAGCTACCACGCCGCGATTGGTGTCCTCCAATTCCTGATTGAGCCTGGACAATTCCTCCTGCCGCTGCCGCAGTTCGCCGAGCGTGTTCAACAGGTCCTGATTTTGCTGGCGCACTTCTTCCAGCAGGCCGTGGGGAGTTTGACGAATCAGTTCCGCGGCCATCCTGCCGGACGTATCCGGCGTCACCAGGGGCGCGTTCCGCGGCAGCAGCTTGCGCATGGATATGGTGGTGCCGCCGCCCGGCACGCACTGGATCTCAAAGCGATCCATCAGACGCCGGGCGCCGATAATTCCCAGGCCCATGCCGGTCTTCGAAGAATACTGGCCATCCAGAATCCGGTTCAGCTCCTTAATGCCGGGACCGCGGTCCGCGATGCGGATCAGACAGATCTGGGGTGCGGTTTGCCCCTCTACGGCAAACTCGACGCGTCCGCCTCCGGCGTACTGGAAGGCATTGCGAGCGATTTCAGAAACCGCGGTTGCCATGCGCGTCTGCTGCTGTGTATCGAAGCCCAGCAGGGCGGCAATTTGACGGGTACGCTGGCGCGCGGCAACCACATCCTGCTCAAAGCGGATCTCGGTGGAAAGGATGGGAAGCATCAGACGTTGCTCGATTCTGCGGGCTCGGGCGGCGCCTCCTGCACGACGACCATGGTGGCATCGTCACGTCCCCGGCAAAAATCCCGGTAGAAAACTCCTGCAATGAGGCCCGGATGCCGCTGCGATAATCCAGGGTACGGATCGAAAGACCAACGCGTGGTGAGGCCGTCTGAATGCATCACCAGGGTACTGCGCGCATCCCATGGATAAGTGAATTCCTGGATTTTGCGAAACTCGTGGCCAGCCGTGCCGGCTTGTGATACCAGGTGCCGCAGCGGACCCAGCGCCGGTATCGCCGCGCCGCCGATGTTACCCAGCCCGGCATAGCGCACCACGCCTGCTTCGGTGTCTATCTCAGCCACGGCCACCGCGGCCCCGCGAGTTACACGCAGCGCATCGTGCATGCGTTCAATCAGAGCCACCGGAGAATCCGCGGGATATTCATGCGCGATGCGAATGCAAGCCCGGGAGGCATCGGCGGCCAGCAGGCCGTGGCCCAAGCCGTCGGCAATCGTCAGCCGCGCTCCCCGCGCACTCTCCTGAAAAATCCAGGCGTCTCCGGAGACCGTCTCCCCCGCGATGGGGACGCATACCGCACCCACGCGGAATCGCGCCGCGGCATGCGGCGGGCCACTTGCGGGGGCGTGGTCCCTCCTCCAGATCCGGGCCAATAACACGGTACCCCGCTGCGGCCACGAGTAGACCTCATGGATGCCGGAGAGCCGGGCGATGGCGCCGAGGCCCGTTCCCGCCGTCCCGGTGGTGGAGTAGCCGTCCCGAAAGCTGCGCACGATATCCATACCCGGGCCTTTGTCCAGCGCCAGTATCTCGATCCCGACGACCCCATTTTGCTCGAGCGAGCGAACGATAATCTCGCCCCCTCCGCCGTGCTTGACCAGGTTCCTGGCGGCTTCGGTGACCACCAGGCCGAGGTCGGACGTCTGGTTAGCATCAAACGAGAGTTCGGCTGCCACTTCCAAGGCCGTCCGGCGCGCGGCGGCGACGTCGGTATTTGCCTGCACGGAGACGGCATTACTACCCAGCCTTAGCATCGCGCACCCTATTTCCACCTGGAGATCGTTACGCGCGTGCCTTCTCCGACCTTGGACCATATTTCGAAGTCATTCGAGAGCCGCTTAGCTCCGCTCAATCCAAGACCCATCCCCGTGCCGGTGGAGTAGCCATCCTTCATGGCTAATGCCAGGTCGGCAATGCCCGGTCCCTGGTCTTCAAATGTCAGCTTTAACTCTTTGCGGCCGCTATTGAACGACTGCAAAAGGCGGTTCCGCCCTTGCCATGCACCAGCGTGTTGCGCCCCAGTTCGCTGGCCGCCGTCACGACCTTGGTCTGCTCCACCAGGCTGAAGCCCAAGTGCACAGCGCGGGCGCGCACGCGCTGCCGCAAAATTACCACGTCCTCATCGGACCGGATCGGCAGAGTTTCATCCCCGGTCTCGGCCATATCCGTCCTCGTTGAACCCCTCGGCTTCTTCGCGGCTCAAACCAGGCGCGCGGCCGAGAAGAGCCATTCCCTTCTCCACATTCAGCGCAGTCCGGATCCCCGGGAGTGAAATGCCAAGCTCCACCAGTGTGATGGCGACGGCGGGGCGCATTCCCACAACCACGGTTTCAGCATCCAAAATCCGCGACATGGCGGCGATATTTCCTAGCATTCTGCCGATAAAGGAATCCACCACATCAAGCGAGGAGATGTCGATCAGAACGCCATGAGCCCGCGAGGCCACGATGCGCTCCGTGAGGTCCTCCTGCAAAGACATTGCCAGGCGGTCGTGCATATCAACCTGGATACTCACCAGGAGGATTTCGCCCATCTTAAGAATGGGAATCCGTTCCACGGGCGGCCTCCTGGGGACGGTTGTGGGCGCGTTGAACGGTCAGGCCCTGGCGCTTCAACGCCACCGCAAAGGCATCGGCGAGGGTGGCTTTCGTCACTACCGAATGCAGATCCACGCCAAGGTGCACGATGGTGGCGGCGATCTGCGGCCGGATGCCGCTAATGATGCATTCGGTGCCCATCAGGCGCCCGGCGGCGACGGTTTTCAAGAGGTGCTGAGCCACCAGAGTGTCTACCGTGGGAACTCCCGTGATGTCGATAATGGCGATCGAGGCGCCGGTTTCCACAATCTGCTGTAACAGGCTCTCCATCACTACCTGGGTGCGCTCACTATCGAGCGTGCCGATTACCGGCAGCGCCAGTATCCCGTCCCACAGCTTGACCACTGGCGTCGAAAGCTCCAGAAGCTCCATTTGCTGGCGGTTGATCAGCTGCTCCCGGCTCTTCTGATAGACCTCGGTGCAAAACAAACCCAATTTGTCGAACAGCAGGGTGACGTCCCAGATATCGGCTTCCGGCGCCGAACTCCCTAAGCGGGTCTCTGTCAGCAGCTTACGGAACAGGGGCTGCTTCAGGGAGAATACAAAAGTGGCGGTCTCCGAGGCTGTGAATCCCTGTTTCGCCCGGGAAGCGGAAATATCACTCAGGAGATCGCGGACCGCGGCCCATTCCGGCCCGGAGATGTCCCGCAATTCGCCGGAAGCGATGCCCTTCCGGAAAGCGCTCAGGAAATCGCGCGACTGCTGGCGCAGCGCGGGCTCGTCGATTTGACCGGCCCCGCGGGTGCCCGCTGCCAACTGAAGGCCTATCCAGTCGGCCAGAATCTCCTGCTCATATTGCTTTAAAATGTCGGAAAGCATACCCGTTGAGTCTTTAGCCATAAGGGGATATCTCATTGTACCGCCGGGGGTTTCAGATTAGCGGCGGGAGTATGCGGATAAGCGCAGTTGGGAAGGAATTGCCTGGCGCGCTTAGTTGTTGGATGCAATCGCCGGACTGGTGTTTTGACGCTTTCGAACCCGCTCGATGGTATTCGTCCATTCACGGGTAATGGGTTTACTCAGGGACGCTTTAGCACCGACGGCCTTGGCGCTTTCGAGCACAGGTCCCTTAGCCACCCCGCTGATGGCGATGATCGGAAGATCCGGAAAATCCTTCCGCATCGCAACGATCAGGCTGAAGCCATCCACGGTTGGCAAATTCAAGTCGACCAGGGCCACGCTAAGACCATCGCCCACGGTTTTCATCAGTTCCAACGCCGATTCGCCATCCTGGGCCACGAATACCGGCTCATCGCATGCCAGTGCGGTTTCAACCTGTTCTAAAAATTCGGGATCGTCATCAACCACTAGAATCATAATTTTCCCTGCCCAACACCGCCAGAGAGCCTGACAATATTGTAAATCATTCCTTTGGTGCCGGCTCGATAGCCGGCATGGCAAGCTGAAGCTCGCTCCACGAGGGTCAGGAGGCGTAGGCCAGGCGGCGGTGATCTTTCAAGATGCAGCGGTCCATAATCACCATGAGGCCGGCCTGTTCGGCGCGCCGGCGGGCGGCTTCGTGAACGACGCCTTCCTGCATCCAGATGGCTTTGGCGCCCTTGCGGATGGCAGCTTCGACGATCTCGGGAACGAATTCGGAACGGCGGAAGATGTCGACGATGTCGATGGGGCCGGGGACCGAGTCCAGATCGGGATAGCACGGCTCACCCAGGACCCGGGTTTCGAGCGGATTGACGGGGATAATGCGGTAGCCGGAATGCTGCATATATTCCGCAACACCATGGCTCGGGCGAAAACGTTTGGACGAGAGGCCGACGACGGCGATGGTCCGGGAAGAATGGAGGAGTTCAGGTATCCGGTTCATACGGGTTTACGCTCGCTGGAGCTGCGGATGGCGCGCTTCAGCTTCTGTACCTCTTCATCGGTAAGATAACGGAATTTGCCGGGTTTGAGCGGGCCCAATTCGATGGGGCCGATTCGGACCCGGCGCAGTTTTTCCACCAGCAAGCCGAAATGCTTGAACATGAGGCGGATCTGATTATTGCGGCCTTCAAAAAGGCGCACCTCATACCAGGGATTCTCAGCCGCGTGGATAAGTTTCAGGCCGGCCGGTTTGGTGCGGCGCCCGGATAGCGGAACGCCTTCGCGAAACCTTTGTTCGTGGTCGCTTGAAAGCGTACCGGTCACTTTTACCACGTAAGTCTTGGGCAGGTGCGTGGCGGCGGACATGATGGCGTTGGCCACCTCGCCATCGTTGGTCAGGAGCAGCAGCCCCTCACTGTGATAATCCAGACGGCCCACGGGATAGACACGCTCCTTAACTCCACGGAGCAATTCCATGACCGTAGCGCGGTGCTGCGGGTCGCTGACTGTGGTTACGGTGTTATTCGGCTTATGCAGGAGGATGTAGCTGAGGCGCTTAGGGGCGTGAAGAAGGCGGCCGTCGACCTTGATGTGGTCGCTGTCCAGGTCGGCTTTGGAGCCCAGTTCGCTGACCACGGCGCCGTTGACAGTGACGCGGCCTTCGAGCATCAATTTCTCGGCCTGGCGGCGAGAGGCGACACCGGCTTGGGAGAGAATTTTCTGCAGGCGGTCTTCGGGCATTTACGGCTCCGGAGTAGCGGCGGGAGGGGGAGGATCAGCAGGCACTTCGTCGGCGAAGGCCATGCGGCGGATGTCTTCGAATTCCTTCAGGGAGGGCAGTTCGGTCAGGTCCTTGAGGCCGAATTGGATCAGGAATTCCTTGGTGGTCTTATAGAGGATAGGCTTGCCGATGACGTTCTTGCGGCCGGCCACCACGATCAGCTTGCGGTCCAGCAGGGTTTTGAGGACGCCGGCGCCCTGGACGCCGCGGATCTCCATGATCTCGGGCGCGGTGACGGGCTCTTTGTAGGCGATTACGGCCAGGGTTTCAAGGGCGGGCAGGGAAAGCTTGAGCAGCGGTTGCAGGCTCTTGACGAAGTTTCGGACGGCCTCATGATGCTCGGGCTTGGTGCCCATTTTGTAGCCGCCGGCGACTTCGCGAATAGAGACGCCATGACCGGGTTGATCGAATTCGGCTACCAGTTGCTCCAGGAGGGCGTGGATCTGCCCGGCGGGTTGCTGTAGGGAGGCCGAGAGCTGGGCCAGGGTCAGGGGTTCTTCGGAGACGTAGATGACGGCTTCGAGGACGGCGCGGAGCTGGACATCATCGAGGGGCACGGACGCGGGTTGTGGCTCCGCTCCCGCTTCGGCGTCGAGGCTTGGTTCTGCGTCTTGGCTTGGTTCTGGCTCCGCTCCCTCACGGTCGCGGCTCGGTTGCGCGTCGGCTTCGGGCTCGGCGGCCAATTCGGGAGTGGGCGTTTCCAGGTCTTCCATGCTTGGTTAGAGGTAATCTTTCTCGATGGCTGCGATGGGCTGATCGCTGGCAAAAACGGCTTCGAAGTTTTTGTGCCGCTGGAGCGCGATCTCGCCGAACAGATCTTTCTGCGTGACCACGACGGCTTGCATCCGCACCATCTCGAGGACGGCCAGAAAAAGCGCGATCATGGCGCGGCGGGTAGGCTGCCGTTCAAAAACCCGCATGATGAAAACCGGCTGGTCCTCGCCGGCGTCGTTGAAGTGATCTCTCAGGTAGCGGATCATGTCGGACACCGTGACATCGGACGATTCCACTTCATAGACGGGGCGGTTCTTTTTGCGCTCCAGCATTTCGCCGAGCGCTTTGACCAGGTCGAAGAGGGTGGCGGCGAGGCCGGGGTCGTCATCTTCGGAAAGAAAAGCCTTGATCTGCGGATTGGACCAGACATTCTCTTCGATAAGGCGCTTCTGCTGGAGCATTTCGGCGGCGTTCTTGAAGCGCTCGTGTTCGAGAAGACGGTCGACCAGTTCCTGGCGGGGGTCTTCGGAATCCTCACCTTCCTTTTCCAGTGCCGGGTCGCGCGGGAGCAGCATTTTGGACTTGATGTGGATCAGGGTGGCGGCCATGTAGACGAATTCGGCGCCCAGATCGATATCCATCTCCCGCGCTTTTTCCATGTATTGAAGATATTGCGCGGTAATAGTGGCGATGGGGATATCCTTGATGTCGATCTGTTGTTTACGAATGAGGTCCAGCAACAGGTCGAGCGGTCCGTCGTATTGCTCCAGGTGGAAGTTGAGCGGCGATGACACTATTGTCCACGATAGCATGGGGCAACTACTATGGCCGCTGGAGCGTCCGTTGTGTTACACAGGAGGAAGCGGACGAGGAACCGGGGACAAGCCAGGTGAAGAGCTTCACGGCAATTGCAGGTTTGCTTGGCGTGTGCCTGGCGCTCTTAGTTTGCCAGCCGGCTGCATGGGGCGGGCCCCCGGCGGGCCTCAACATCGACGTTGCCGTTTTGGACCCGCGCAATCAAGCGATTGTGGGAGTGTTGGTCCAGCTCAGGGCTGGGAACGCGCTTGTGGCACAGGCGGAAACGGATTCCAAGGGCCATGCCAAATTCGCCGATCTGAAAGCCGGGTACTACCAGATTGCCGCGGGGAAGCAGGGGTACATCGCAATCGAAAAGCGGGATATCGACCTGGTGGAAGAGGTTTCCACGGCGATCGAGCTAACGCTGACTCCGGCGAGGGCGCGGAAAGAGAGCATCGAGGTTAAGGAGACGGTTACGGCGGTTGAGGCCGGGGCTTCGGCTCCGGACCGGCTGCAGGCCAGCGAGGTGCGGGAGCTTCCGGGGCGGCCGGCGACTGTGGCGGACGCCTTGCCTTTGACGCCGGGAGTGGTCCGCGAGCCGGGAGGCGGAATCCGGATTTCGGCGGCGGCGGAACACCGCAGTTCCCTGATTGTGAATTCGGCCGATGTGACGGACCCGGCCACGGGGCAGTTCGGATTGACCGTGCCCATCGACAGCGTGGATGTGGTGAACGTGTTCCAGACGCCGTACCTGGCCGAGTACGGGAGATTCACGGCGGGCCTGGTCAGTGTGGAGACGCGGCGGGGCGGCGATAAGTGGAAGTGGGAACTGAACGATCCGTTCCCGGAATTCCGGATTCGCAGCTGGCATCTGCGCGGCCTGAAAGACGCCACCCCACGGTTGAATTTCGAAGGGCCGCTGATTCCGGCGAAGCTGTTTATATCGGAGGGCTTCGAATACGAGATCCGTAAAACGGAGGTGTACACGCTGCCGTTTCCCAAGAACCAGAAGGTGGAGGAAGGCATCAACTCTTTCAGCCAACTGGACTGGGTAGTGTCGGACAGGCAACTGGCAACGGCAACGCTGCACGTGGCTCCGCAGCGGCTGGGCTTCGTGAATATCAACTTTTTCAACCCCGAGCCGACGGCCCCGGACGCCAGCACGCATAACTATACGGGCACGCTGGCGCACCGGCTGACGCTGGCGGGCGGCCTGCTGGAATCCACATTATCGGTGACGCGATTCGATGCGTCGGTCTGGCCGCGAGGGTCGGCCGACCTGACGTTCACCCCGGCGGGCAACTTCGGAAACTACTTCTCCCAACAAAAGCACACCGCCACGCGGATCAGCGGGGCCATCACCTATTCCTTCGCACCGCTAAAGGCTGCGGGAACGCACCATCTGAAGACTGGCACGTATTTCGCAGCGAGCTCGGACGACGGACAGGTTCACGACAACCCGATCGACATAGTGGACACGGCGAACCGCCTGCTGGAGCGGATTGAGTATAGCCCGGGTGCGCCTTATAAGCTGTCGGATTTCGAGTATTCGTTTTTCGCGCAGGACCACTGGCTGGTTTCGCCGCGCCTGGCGGTGGACCTGGGGGTGCGAAGCGAATCGCAGCAGGTGTCGGACGCGTTCCGCCTGGCGCCGCGAGCGGGCGTGGCCTGGAGTCCCTTTGCGGATAAGGGTACGCTGATCCACGCGGGATTCGGCTGGTTTTATGACCGGGTGCCGCTGAATGTGTACTCGTTCCACAATTACCCGGACCAGATCATCACCACATACGATGGCAGCGGCCAGGTGTTGGGCGGGCCGGATTTCTACGCCAACACGCTGGGGCGGGCGATCCGGCAGTTCCGGCTGGTATTCGGGGAGCCCGCGGACGGAGATTTTTCGCCCAGGAGTTCGACGTGGAGCGTTCAGGTGGAACAGCCCATCACGAAGGTGCTGAAACTGCGCGCCCTATTCCTGCAGAACGATGCCGACGGGCTGGTGCTGCTGTTTCCGGTGCCGCCGGACCCGGTCACGCACATCGGCGCACATCTGCTTTCCGGGTCTGGGGAGGCGCGGTACCGGCAGTTCGAGGCCACGGCGCGGGTCAGGCTGAAGGAGAGCCGCCAGTTGTTTTTTTCGTATGTTCGATCGAGGGGCCGCGGCGATTTGAACGACTTTGGAAATTACCTGGGAAGCTTTCCGCAGCCGATTGTGCGGCCAAATCAATTCGGCAACCTGCCGGCGGATTTGCCCAACCGCTTTCTGGCATGGGGGCTGGTGCAACTGCCGCTGAAGTTCCGGATTGCGCCGGTGGTGGAATATCGCACCGGATTTCCGTATTTCGCGACGGATGCCGCGCAGAACTACGTTGGAGTGCCGAACCAGAACCGGTTTCCAAATTTTCTGTCGGTGGATTCGAGGATTTCGAAGGACATCCAGGTGAATCCGAAATATGCGGTCCGGCTGTCAGTCAGCAGCTTTAACCTGACCAATCATTTCAATCCGGAGGAGGTTCACCGGAATACCGCGGATCCGGCTTACGGGTTCTTTTTCGGACATCGGGGGCGCAGGTTTACAGCGGATTTCGACGTGCTGTTTTGAGGGCAACCTTCGCATTGCTCCGCAGCGCCCGCATCAACTTTCCAAACCACCCTGAGGGGAACTTTCCAAACCTCACGAGGAACTTTCCGAAACCCCATGGTGTCAGAGTATAGTCGCCCGCCATGCTCGAACTGCGCAGCGTCTCGAAACGATTCCTCGGCATCGCCGCGGTGGACAACGTCAGCTTTTCGGCGCGCGCCGGCGAAATCACCGGTTACCTGGGGCCGAACGGCTCCGGCAAATCCACCACGATGAAGATGATCACCGGGCTGATCGAGATGACCTCGGGCGAGATCCTATTCCAGGGCGAGCGTATTCAGCGCGACCTGATCGCTTATAAGCAGCGCATGGGTTACGTGCCTGAAGAGCCGCATCTGTACGCGCATCTCAGCGGCCTGGAATATCTGGTGATGGTGGGTCAACTGCGCAATCTTGCCCCCAAGCCCACGGCAGACTGTATCGATGGGCTGCTGCGGTTATTCACGCTCCACGGCGACCGGCACGCGCCCATTTCGGCCTACTCGAAAGGCATGCGCCAGAAGGTGCTGCTGGCGGCCGCGCTGCTGCACAATCCAGATCTCATCCTGCTGGACGAGCCGTTCTCCGGGCTGGACGTAGGCACGGCGCTGGTGTTGCGCAGCCTGATTCAGGAACTGGCCCGCCGCGGAAAAGTAGTGCTGTTCAGCTCGCATGAACTGGAGACTGTGGAGCGCGTCTGTTCGCACGTGGTGATTCTGCATCGCGGCAAGGTTGTGGCCGATGATTCCATCGAGCGGCTGCGGACTTTGATGGCGCTGCCGACCCTGGAGGACATATTCTCGCAGCTTGCCGTGGAGCAGGATACGGCGGCAATTTCACGCGAAATCGCGGATTTGATTCGGGCATGACCGTCCGGCGGGAGGGCTCAACATGACGAACCTCCAGTTCCGCGTGCTCTACCGGCAGTTCCTTTTCCGCATGGTGGATTTGGAACTGCTGTCGGCGCATGCCCAGGGTGACGTAAACAAACTATTCGGACAATTCGCGTCACTGCTGATCCTTTTGAGCCTGTGGTTTTCGGTACCGGCCCTGGGCGTGGCGGGCGGCCGCATGGGGCCAGCGGCGCGCTTGATCTTCACTTCGATTGCGGAACACTTTCTGATTGCCACCACCATGTTGGTGGTGGGCCTGTTCGCGGTGCTGAGCTGGGACTCGACGTTCCCGGACCGGCGCGACGTTTTGGTGCTGGCTCCCCTGCCGGTACGCGCGCGCACGATCTTCCTGGCGAAGGTGGCGGCGGTGGCAACGGCATTGAGCCTCACCGTCGCTACAATGCACGTTTTCACGGGCCTCGCCTGGCCTCTGGCCTTTGCGCCCCAAAACTCCGGCATTTCCGGACTGATCCGGACGTTCGCGGTTTACTGGATCACCATGTTCGCCGCCGGTGCATTCGTCTTTTGCTGTGTGTTGGGCGTACAAGGGCTGGCGGCGCAAGTGCTACCGCGGCGCTGGTTCCTGCGCGTGTCGTCGTTTTTGCAAATGGCGGCCTTCTGCCTGTTCGTGAGCATGTACTTTCTGCAGCCGTCACCGGTGAACGGCCTCAGTACTGCACAGAATCTGCGGTTGCTTGCATGGCTGCCGTCGTACTGGTTCCTGGGCCTTTTTCAAGAGCTGAATGGATCTATGCACCCCTTGGTTGCCCCACTGCTGGTACCGCTGGCGCGGCGGGCGTGGATGGGCCTGGCAGTGGCGGGCAGCACAACGGCCGTGGCCTACGTGCTGTCTTATTTGCGGACGCTCCGCAAGATCGTGGAGGAGCCCGACATCGTACCCGGTTTTCGCGGCGCCTCTCTTAACAGTGCAACCTGGCTGCCGCGCTTCGGGAATTCGATGCAAACGGCCTTGGTGCAATTCAGTATCCGGACGCTGCTGCGCAGCCGCCAGCACCGCATGATTCTGGCCTTCTATCTGGGAACCGGGTTCGCTATTACGATCTTCTTCCTGAAGACCCCTCTGGCCCAAGAGCTTTCGGCCGCCGAGCGGTGGCAGCAGGTGAGCATGCCGATGCTGGCTTCGAGCATTGTGATGATGGGCTTTTGGGTGGTGGGCACCCGCGTAGTGTTCTCCCTGCCGCTCGATCCGCGGGCCAATTGGGTCTTTCGCATCACACCGGTTCGCGGAGGGCCGGATTGTCTGGCGGCGCGCCGGCGTGCGTTCCTGGTGCTCTCGGTGGCTCCGGTTTGGGTGGGTTCGGCAGCGGTGTTTCTGTCGATTTGGCCGTGGCGACCGGCCGCCGGCCACCTGATGGTTTTAGGACTTCTGGGTCTGATTCTGGCGGACTACTGCCTGCGCGGCATTCAGAGAATTCCCTTCACCTGTTCCTACCTGCCCGGTAAATCGAACTTTCATATCACCTTTTGGCTCTGCATCGCGCTGCTTATGGCTGTGATCATGAAGGGCGCACAATGGGAAGGCCAAGCGCTGCAGGGCGCCAGGAGCTACGCCGCGATGCTGGTGGTTCTGGCCACTGCGGCGGGCCTGGTCAGGAGGCTGACGGCGGCGCTGGCGAAGTCTGAGGGAGAGGAATTGCAGTTTGAGGAAACGCCGTCAGGGGAAGTCCTCGTGCTGGGTTTACCGCGGGATGGAGGAAAGTGGGACGGGCCTGCCGACCTGTCGTTCTGAAACCTACCGATACCCCCTATTTGCCGCCCCCCTGCTACCTGTTCTATACTAAAGACTTGAAATAAGATGCCGAAACGTACCTTTCAACCGAACAATCGCCACCGCGCCAAAACACACGGGTTCCGGACGCGTATGGAAACCAAGAATGGCCGGGCCGTCCTCGCACGCCGCCGCGCCCGTGGCCGCAAAAAACTCACTGTCAGCTCCGAAGGGTAGTGCTCCATCCCTGGATTTCCGAAACGTGTTCGCCTGCTGCGGCCGAAAGACTTCCGAAGAGTTTACGATGAGGGTGCCCGTTTCTCGTGCCCGCTCTTTGCGGCATTTTGCGTTCGCGAGCCGCAGGCCGCCGGGCCGCATATCGGCTTCACTACACCCCGCGCCCTCGGCAAAGCCGTGGTTCGCAACCGCATCAGGCGGCGTGTCCGCGAGGCCGTCCGGCTGCATCTCGATCAGTTGAGCCCACAGTGGTCCATCGTAATCAATCCACGGCGCAAGGCGTTCGATGCCCCGATGCAGGAATTGCACCGCGAAGTCCAGCGGCTGTTTCTCCGGTGCGGTGGCTCATAGTGCGGTGTTCCATGGTTACCCAGTGGCTCATATTGCAAGCTCTCCGGTTGTACAAGCTCGGTATCTCTCCCCTGCTGCCTTCGGCGTGCCGCTTTCATCCGACCTGTTCGGAATACATGCGCGAGGCGGTCCAGCATTATGGCGCCGCAAAGGGAGTTTGGATGGGATTGCGCCGTTTGGTGCGCTGCCATCCGTTTCACGCCGGCGGTTTCGATCCCGTCCGGTAGTAGCCAGTTTCATAACGGAATCTCAAAAGCATGGCCGAACCGGTAAATGGCGGTAGCAAGAATCAGGCAGAGCCGCTGAAAGAAATTTCCCAGGCGCCCAAAGAACCTCCGCCGTCGAAAGAAATGTCCATGGAAGTGCGGCTCCTGATCGCCTTCGTGCTGACCGGCGCCGTAATGTTCGTATGGCAGCTTTTTTATAAGCCAGAACCTCCGCCAAATGTCGCGGGCAACCACGCCACTGGCGCCGCCCCGTCCAACCCCGCGGCGAATACATCCGCGCAACCGCCTGCGGCAACGCCTGCAAGCCAGGCGGCTGAGCCCAACACGCCGGCTACGGTTTCCGCGCCCACGGCTTCGGCCCCAACCTCAGCGGCCACGCCCCAACGAAGCGAGCCGGTTTTTACTATCGATACGGACCTCTACCGCGTCAGCTTCAGCAACCAGGGCGCCACCGTGAGAAGCTGGATCCTCAAGAAGTATCACGGCAACGATGAGAAGCCGCTCGACCTGATGAATCCACTGACCGGCGTCTTTCCCTTCTCGCTCTATTTCGAAGGCCAGAAGCCCGCCACCGATGTCAACTGGGTCTGGTACAAGCAGACCGCCGACGCCGACGGCCTGGGCGTGACCTATGAGTTTTCCGACGGCCACACTACCGTCCGCAAAGTCTTCCGCTTCCAGAAAAACAGCTACCTCTCAACGGTTTCCTCCCAGGTTGCCATTGACGGAAAACCCATCCCCAGCATGATTCAATGGCGCGGCGGCTTCGGCGACCTCACTCTTTCCAGCGCCCCGGCCAGCCAGGCCAGCCTGTATTTCGATGTGACGAAGAACAGCCTGGAAGGAGTGGCGGCTGCCAAGGCCGCTAAGAGCCCAGTCGCGGCCAGCGGGAACTTCTCCTTCGCCGGTCTGGCGGATACCTACTTTGCAGCCGTATTCCTGCCCGCGAATAATGCGCCGATGGAAATGGTGACCTTCGGCGACACGGTACGCACGCCGCTGGACGAAAAACCCCAGCCCTATTCCGGCGCCGCTATTTCCGATGGCGCGGCCAACAATTTCGAATTATTCGTCGGCCCCAAGGATGTTGACCTGCTCCGCCGCATCAACCCCAAACTGGTGGAGGTGGTCAATTTCGGCTTCATGAAGATCCTCGCCAAGCCGCTCTTCCTGATCGTCAACTGGGTCAACGATAACGTGGTTCACAACTTCGGCTGGGCTATCGTTCTGGTCACCGTAATTATCAACTTCGCCCTCTTCCCGTTGAAGCTCGCCAACATGAAGTCGATGCGGAAAATGCAGGCGCTCAAACCGCAAATCGACGTGATCAACGAGAAATACAAGAACATCGGGCTGCGCGATCCGCGCAAGGGCGAGCAGAATCAGGAGGTCATGGACCTCTACAAGAAGTATGGCGTAAACCCCATGGGCGGCTGCGTCCCCATGCTGCTGCAAATTCCGTTCTTCTTTGCGTTCTATAGGGTCTTTACAGTGGCGGTGGAAATGCGCGGCGCCAGTTGGTTGTGGGTTAACGACCTTTCGCAGCCCGAACACCTGGCCATCAAAATTTTGCCGATCACTATGATCGCCAGCCAGTTCATCATGCAGAAGATGACGCCTCAGGCCGCGGGCGACCCCAACCAGCAGAAGATGATGCAGTTCATGCCGCTGATCTTCGGCTTCATGTTCTACAATTTTCCCAGCGGCCTGGTGCTATACTACTTGACCAGCAATTTAGTGAGCATGGGACAGCAATACTTCTTCAACCATACAGCTGCGGCAGACGCAGCGGCGCGGTCGGTGGCGCCTCCCAAGAAGACAGGCAGGAAATAACTGGTGACTGAGCGAAAGTACAGTGTGGCCTCGGCCGGTGCCCGGATCGACGATTTTTTACGGCAGACCCTGCAGAGCGGCGGCTTCAAACTCAAGTACGATATTCAGGATAGCCAGACCACCGATGGCGACTTCGAAACTCCGGACATCATGGTCAAGTTCAACGGCCCCGATGTCGATCTGCTTCTGGCTAACCGCGCCGAAATGCTGCTGGCCCTGGAGCACGTGACTATGGAGATGTTGCGCATGCCGTCGGAGGACCATTCGCGCATTTCCTTCGACGCCAACGATTATCGTCTGCTGCGCATCGAGGAACTCCGGCTCAGCGCGCAGACTGCCGGCGAAAAGGTGAAGCGCACCGGCGTGCCGTTCCGCTTCAACCCCATGAACAGCCGCGAGCGCCGCGTCATCCATCTGGCCCTGCGCACGGAGACGTCACTGCGCAGCGAGAGCGCCGGCGCGGGACCGGGCCGCCATGTGGTGGTCTATCCCGCCGGAATGGCAAGCCTGCCTGAGCCTCCTTATGTACCTGAAGCGCGCCGCTTTCCTGGCGGCAGCGCGCCACGCCGAGGGGATGGGCCGCCACGCCGAGGCGATGGGCCGCCACGGCGAGGGGATGGGCCGCCGCGCGGCGGTCCGCGCCGGTGATTGAACCTGGGTGATTGAACCTGGGTGATTGAATCCGGGTGATTGAACTCGCCCGCGGCGCTTGTTCCAGGGTAACCGCTCCCTGACGGTCGCGGCTCCGGCTCGCTTTCCAGTGGCTAATCTGTACGACACAATCGTGGCCATCTCCACCCCACCCGGCCGGGGCGGCCTGGGTGTAATTCGCCTGTCCGGCGGCCAATCCCGAACCATCGCCGCCGCCTTCCTTTCGAGCATTCACTGGCATCCGCGGCAGGCCCAGTTCGCGGGTCTCCTGGACCGCAGCGGAAACCTGATCGATCAGGTGGTGGTGACTTTCTACGAATCTCCCGCGCTCTTATACCGCTGAAGACGTGGTCGAAATCTCGTGCCACGGTTCCCCCGTGGTTCTGCGCCACGCGGTAGAGCGCGCTCTCGAAGCCGGCGCCCGCCTCGCCGAACCTGGCGAATTCACGTTGCGCGCGTTTCTCAACGGCCGCATCGACCTGCCGCAGGCCGAAGCTGTCCGGGACCTCATCGAAGCTACCACTCTCTACCAGGCTCGCGTTGCGGCCCAGCAGGCAGCGGGCTCCGTCTCCCGCCGCATCGGGCCCCTCAAGGAGCAACTTCTGGAACTGATCGCGCTTCTGGAGGCCGGCATCGATTTCGCCGAAGACGACATCAGCGTGGCCCCGGCCGCCGAAATCCTCCGCCGTCTGGCCCCCATCCTTGAAGGCGTCGGCCACCTTGCAGCTAGTTTTCAATATGGCGGCCTGGTCCGCCAGGGCTTAACCCTGGCCATTGTGGGCCGCCCCAACGTCGGTAAGAGCAGCCTCTTTAACCGTTTGCTGGAACAGGATCGGGCCATCGTGACCGACATCCCCGGCACCACACGCGATGTGGTCTCCGAGATTGCGGCTATCGGCGGCATTCCCGTCAAGCTCTACGATACCGCCGGCATCCGCGAATCCTCCGAGCTGGTCGAATCTCTCGGCATTGAGCGCACGTTTCAGGCGATGGCCGATGCCGACCTGACCCTGGTGGTGATCGACCTCTCACAGCCCGTCACGCCCGAAGACGAATCCCTGATCGCCCGCGCCAGTTCATCGCGCCATCTTGTGGTCGGCAACAAATCCGACCGCATTCCTGGCCGCGGTCCCGAAAGTTTCACCGCGCGGATCTGCGTCTCCGCCCTCACCGGCGAAGGTATCCCCCAGCTCCGCGAGGCCATCCTGAAGGCCGTGGCCCCTGGCGGCGCCTTCGAGCAGGAAACCGGTTTCATTACCAGCCTGCGCCACGAACAATTGCTGCGCGAATCGGCCGCCTGCCTGGAAACGGCCCGCGCCGCCGTGCAATCCGCCATCCCTCATGAAATGCTGCTGCTGGATCTCTACAGCGCCCTCCGCCCTATCGACGCCATCACCGGCGCCACTACGGCGGACGACATTCTCAACCGTATTTTCTCGACCTTCTGCATCGGAAAATAAGGGCTGACCCGACTCCGCGTCAGGGGTTCAGCTGTCGAATCTCGTCCAGAATCTCCCGGACCACTGCGGCCGTATTGGCGTGAATCGTGATGGTATCTTCCACGTTCGCCGCGTACCCGCCGGCCAGCACGATGGCCACCGGTATCTTGTGGCTCAGCGCAGTCCCGATCACCAGGCGGTCGCGCTCCCGGAGCCCGTCGAATGTCAAATCCAGCCCGCCCAACTGGTCTTCACGATACGGGTCCGCGCCCGCCACATAGAACACCAGCTCCGGTTGAAACATGGCCAGCGCCGCGCGATACCCATTGCCCAGCCGTTGGATATACTCGGCGTCGCCAGTGCCGTTGGGCAGGTGAATGTCCAGGCTCGAAAGCGGCTTGACGCTGGGATAATTGTCCAGCTGGTGAATCGAGAGCGTGAACACCGAAGGGTCGTCCGCGAAAATCGCCGCGGTACCGTTGCCGTGGTGCACGTCGCAGTCCACCACCATGGCCCGCCGGATCGCTCCATCGTGCTGCAACCGGCGCACCGCGATGGCGATGTCGTTGATGGCGCAGAAGCCCTCGCCGTGATCCGCATACGCGTGGTGAAACCCGCCCCCTATATTGAACCCAACGCCGGGGAAACCGCCGGTCCCCAACGCCAGCCGCGCCGCCAGAATGGTTCCGCCGGCCGCCAGCCAGAAGGCTTCCACCATCGGCCGGGAATAGGGAATCTCCAGTTGCAGAATGTCATGGTAGGAGAGCGTGCCGCTTTGCAGTTTGGTCACCCACTCGCGGCTGTGTACCAGCAGGACATCTTCATCGGTCGCAGGTTCGGGAGCGGCGAAGTCGCCGGGCTCTGCGAACTGCGTGCGCAGCAGGCGGTCGCGCAGCCATTTGAACTTCTGGGAAGGGAACACGTGATCGCCCAGGTTCAGGTCGTAGCGCTCGTGATATACCAACCGGAACGGCAGCATGCTAGGGCTGCGATTGCAGTGCCGTCACCACCGCCACATTGAAAATGTCTTCCGCCGAGCAGCCTCGCGAAAGATCGTTGGCCGGCTTTGCCAGGCCCTGCATGAACGGCCCGATGGCCATCGCGCCGCCCAGCCGCTCCACCAGCTTGTACCCGATGTTGGCCGATTCCAGGCTCGGAAACACCAGCGCATTGGCACGCCCGGCCACCTTCGACCCCGGCGCCTTCGACTTGCCCACAATCGCCGATACCGCGGCGTCCGCCTGCAGTTCGCCATCCACGTTCAACTCCGGCGCCCGTGCCTGCAGGATCCTCAGCGCCTCCACCACCTTGTCCACCTGCGGCCCTTTGCCGCTGCCTTTGGTCGAAAAACTCAGCAGCGCCACTGCCGGCTCAGCGTCCGATCAGCACCCGCACGCTCTCCGCGGTCGCGATCGCGATATCGGCCAGTTGCATGGCGTTCGGCTCCACCACCACCGCACAATCGGCGAAGGCCATCAGCCCCTTGTGCCCTTGCGAAAGATCTTGCAGCGCCATAATAAATACGCTCGATACCAGCCGCGCCCTGGCGTGGGCGCCTACCCCGTGCAGCGCCGCCCGCACGGTCTCAGCCGTGCTGTTCACCGCGCCGCCCACACTTCCATCGGCATCGCCCGCCCCCACCATCAGGGAGGCGAAATATAACGGCTTCCTGGCGATGGCCGCGGCTTCCACCTGAGTAACTCCCCTGGCGCGACGCCGCTCATAATACAGCGCGGCGTACCGGGCAGCCAATCGCGAATCGGCTGGATCGATGAACGTAACGCCGGCGGGCGCATTGGGCGGGGTAGGACCAATCAGCACCGGCTTCACCACGCCTTCGCGCGCCAGCCGGGCCGCGGCTTCCAGCACGCGCGGCTCCGACCCCTCCGGAAACGCTATCGTTTTTTTCAGCTTGCGGGCCCGCTCAATGAGCCCCGGCATGAAGAGTTTTGCTGATTCAGGAATTGCCGCCATCAGGTTGGAAAACTTGAGTCTAGCAGGGTGGGCGCCGCGGGTTCATACCCCGGGCAGGCCTGAACGGGCAGGCGCGGGTACTTCGGAAAGCGGGAATCCTCGAACGATTTGCCGCACTGGTAGAAGACCGTACCGCGGTCGCTTCGAATCACACGCGCGAACCGGCAATCGGCACACAGGCCGGCAAACGCCCGCGCCTCCTCAAGTTGCATTGGCGTGCCTGCCGCGCGGGGTCATGGGGGGCAACCTGGCCATACAGTCTTCCAGTGGCATAGGCCTTGCGCGCCCAATATAACACGCGTTGGCATAGTGCTAATGCGCGTCGCCAAGCGCCATCAGACCGGTCTGGCTGGAAGCTTCAAAGGCACGCCGTCCCGTCAGCAATCATAATGATTGAGATGCTAAATGTGACTAGCGAGGCGATCACCCGTACCTACGAACTCATCCGGCCCTATATTCGCCGAACTCCGGTAGTGGAAGCCGATGGCATGGATTTCGGTCTGGGGCGCATCCCGCTGGTCCTCAAGCTCGAGTTGCTGCAGCATGCCGGCTCTTTCAAAACTCGCGGCGCTTTCACCAACCTTCTGACGCGCCCGGTTCCCTCATCCGGGGTTGTGGCGGCGTCCGGCGGCAATCACGGCGCGGCCGTGGCTTATGCCGCAATGAAACTGGCGAAGCCCGCGAAAATCTTCGTTCCCTCGATTGCCTCACCCGCCAAAATGGAGTGCATTCGCGGATACGGAGCGGAACTGGTAGTATCCGGCGATCGCTATGTCGAAGCGCTGGCCGCGAGCGAAGAGTGGGTGGCGCAGTCCGGCGCGCTGCCGATCCATGCCTACGAACAAGTCGAGACGCTGCTGGGCCAGGGCACCGTCGGTCTGGAGTTCCAGGAACAATCTTCCAACTTCGATTCGCTGCTGGTGGCGGTGGGAGGCGGCGGCCTGATCGGCGGCATCGCGGCGTGGTTCGCCGGCAGGGTCAAGATCGTCGGGGTAGAGCCGGAAGCTGCCCCAACCCTCACCAGGGCGTTGGCCGCGGGCCGTCCGGTGGATTCCGAAGCGGGAGGCATCGCCGCCGATTCGCTGGCGCCGAAGCGTGTGGGCGAACTGATGTTCCCGATTGCCCAGAGCTACGTTAGCTCCGTGGTGCTGGTCCCCGACCAAGCCATACAGGCAGCCCAGGCGGCGCTCTGGAACGTCATGCGCGTGGTGACCGAACCGGGTGGCGCAGCCGCATTCGCCGCGCTTCTGTCAGGCCGATATCAACCGGAATCGGGAGAACGCGTGGGTGTTCTGGTGTGCGGCGCCAATACCACCGCGGTAGACTTCCGATAGCCGGTCAGGCGGCGCGCTGAATCACTACGGCAGGAACCATTGGTGAGGTGACCGGCGCCTGGTCAGTGCTGCCCATCCGCCTACCAGCGTGAAATCCCGACAGGAACAGCCATCCTGAAAGGTGGCCTCCTACAACCAGCGCGATCAGGCGGTGCTCCACCTCTAGCGCGGTGGCGGCAATCTGCAAATTCAACGCCCAGCAAGACACGGCCAGCAGGGCAGCGAAACCCACCGCCATCCGCCACACCCCCCGAGCCGGGCTCGCCGTGTATTTGACCCGCAGTGTCATTCGTAACCAACCTCTTGTGGGTCTTGGCCCCTAACAGAGAGTCTAAAGCGGTCCGCGGCCGAACGCCATGCTAGTAAGTACCGCGATAGTAATGGATAGCAACGGGCTGGCGGAGCTGCCGCGGAATCATTTTCGGGCCGGGTGAAACTGATCCGGCGTGGCGTTTCGCGCCTCAGGGCTCTCAATATCCAGGTTCACCACCACCGGCTCCTGGCCGCTTCGCACCACCACCGCCTCTACGGGTTCATCGGGCCGGGCGTTGATCTCCTGGTGCGGCACGTAAGGAGGAACGAAGATGAAGTCGCCGGGCCCGGCCTCATCCACAAACTCGAGGTGGTCTCCCCAGCGAAACCGCGCACGCCCCTTGACGATGTACAGCACCGTCTCGAGTTCGCCGTGATGGTGTGCCCCGGTTTTGGCATCGGGTTCCACCACCACTGTGCCCGCCCACAACTTCTGTGCCCCGGCGCTGGCGTGTGTGATGGCCGCGGCCCGGGTCATACCAGGAGTCTGCGGAGTGTTGGAATCGAGCTCGCCCGCGCGCACAATGCGAATACCGTGCTCCCGCCAATTCTGTGAAACCGGATCCATGTCGGAAATTCTAGCACCCCTGTACTGACATACAATGGCGGACAGACATGTTTTCCCGCAGAGACCTTCTGTCTGGCGCTGCCGCATTCGCCAGTGCGGCGCAGGCAGGCGCTGCCGCGAGCCGCCCTCCGAACTTCGTCATCTTTCTGGCCGACGATCTGGGCTCTCACGATATCGGAGCCTGGGGCGCGGCGGATCTGAAAACTCCCAATATCGATGTCCTGGCCGCTTCCGGAGCCCGTTTCACCGACTGGTATGCCGCCGCGCCGGTTTGCGCGCCTTCGCGATCCGCCCTGCTCACGGGACGCTACCCCATACGCGCCGGCGTCCCCGATAATGGCCCGCCCCTCCGCCCCAGTGAACGCACGATTGCGACCCTCCTCAAACCGGCGGGATACGCCACCGGCATTTTCGGCAAGTGGCACCTGGGATCGACCCCCGAAACCGTCCCCAACGCGCATGGCTTCGACCGCTTCCTGGGCTTTCATTCGGGCTGCATCGATTATTATTCGCACCGTTACTACTGGGGCGAACCGCGCCAGGTCAACTATCACGATCTCTGGCGCGACCGCACTGAAATCTTCGAAGACGGCCAGTACGCCACTGAACTCTTTGCCCGCGAAGCGGCGCAGTTCGTGCGCGACAATCGCGCCAACCCGTTCTTCCTGTACGTGCCCTTTAACGGTGTGCACTACCCGATGCACGCGCCCAGGAAATACGTCGAGCGCTTTCCGGGCTCCCTGGAACCCGAGCGCCGCATGTATGCCGCCATGCTGTCCGCGGTTGACGACGGCGTGGGCCAGGTCATGCGTACGCTGAGAGAACTGCGCCTGCTGGACAACACCCTGGTAATCTTTTCGGCCGACAACGGCGCCACCCGCGAGGCCCGCGCCGGTCTTGCCGGAAACCCGGCCACTGCCGGCAGCAACGCGCCATTCCGCGGCAATAAGTTCAGCGCCTTCGATGGCGGTATGCACGTGCCCATGGTGATGAGCTGGCCCGGAGCGATCCCCAAAGGACAGGTCTTGCGCCAGATGGGAAACCACGTGGACCTCTTGCCCACCATTTGCAAAGCTGCGGGTGCCGCGGTTCCAAGCGACCGCACAATCGACGGTTACGATGCGCTGCCGCTGGCCGCATCGGGCGCCAAATCGAAGCACGATGCCATCTTCTGGTCGTCGGGCGGGCAGCTTGCGGTGCGTCGCGGTAAGTGGAAACTGGTGAAAAACGGCAGGCTCTTCGACGGGACGGCGGAGGGCAGCCAGCCGCTGGCGGGCGATGACGCGCTGTTCCTTTCGAACCTGGATGACGACCCCGGCGAGTCGAAAAACCTGCGCCACCGGAACCCCGCCATGGTCGACGAGCTTGCGACTCTGGCCGAAAAGTGGCTGGAGGATGTCAAGAAGCCATAAGATGGAAGCAACGTGAATCCATTCCCGATTTATTCGGAACGCGCCAGCGATGCGGCGCCGTTGCTGGGCAACACGCCTGGCCCTGCGCCTCGCATCACTTCGCTGCTGATCAAGCCTGCGTCGGCGGTCTGCAACCTGGATTGCTCGTATTGCTTCTACCTGGATCGCGCTGCCGACCCTTACCAGGCGCTCCCGGGCCGCCGCATGACGTTCGATACGCTGGAGCGGCTGGTGGACACTTACCTGTTCTATTCGTACCCGAACAGCGTGTTCGCGTTTCAGGGCGGGGAACCGACGCTGGCCGGCCTGCCTTTTTTTGAAAAGCTGGTGGAGTTCCAGAAGCAGTACGGGCGCGATGGCCAGTCAGTCAGCAATGCGCTGCAGACCAATGGAGTTCTGCTGGATAAGAACTGGTGCGATCTTTTTCATGCGTATTCGTGGCTGCTGGGAGTCTCGCTTGACGGCCCCGAAGAAATCAACGACCTTTATCGCTTCAACAAAGAAGGCCGCGGCACATGGAAGCGCGTGATGGAGAGCGTGGAACTGCTGCAAGTCAATAAGGTGGAATTCAACATTCTCTGCGTGCTGAGCCAGTCCAACGTGGGACGCGCCAAAGAGCTGTACAAGTTTTACCGCGGCCTGGGAATCGATAATCTTCAATTCATCCCACTGGCCGAGTTCGACCGCGACGGCACGCCCCTGCCGTTCACCATCACGCCCGAGCAGTATGGCCGCTTCCTGTGCGAGATCTTCGACCTGTGGTGGCCGGACCGCCGCAAGGTGCGGATACGCGTTTTCGACAACATCGCGGAGGCGCTGGCGGGCCAGAAGCCCGGCACTTGCACAATGCACGAAACCTGCGATAGCTACGTGGTGGTGGAGTATAACGGCGACGTGTATCCGTGCGACTTCTTCGTGGAAAGCGACTGGAAGCTGGGCAACATCGTGCTGGACTCCTGGCCGGAAATTGCGCGCCGCACGCGCCGCTACAGCTTCGCATCCAAGAAGACGCTGGCCCACCCGGAATGCCAGGCCTGCGAATACCAGTCGAATTTGCCACGGCGGATGCCCGAAGTTCCGGCATGGCCCGCATGCTCAATTCGGCGACCTGGATTATTTCTGCCAGGCCTACAAAATGATGTACCGCCATTGCGTGACGCCGCTGCGGAAGGAACTGCGCAGGCTCTTTGGCAACGAAGTGCCGGCGCCGGCGATGCAGTCGATCAGTCCTTATTAAGAGGGGCCGGATGCCGGGGGCCGGGGGCCGGGGCTTGGAACCGCGGACCGTGAAGCGGCCCCAGTTACGAATACGGGAACCAGGAAGGCTCAATCGCGGGCGATGCGCCGCTGGCTTCCTGAATGCGCGCCAGCAGACGCCGCCGCAGATCAGCGGCTATTTGCTGGTAAGGCACGCGCCCAGCAAGATTCACATGCTGGTACGGATCGGCATTGAGATCGTACAGCATGTACTCGATGTATTTATCGGCCGAGGGAACGGCGGTCCATCCCGGCAGTTTCGGTGCGGATACGGCGTAGGTGTACTGCGGGGTGCGCAGCCCCCGGCCAGTGACGAACTCCGACATCTCGAAATAGACTTCGTTGCGCCACGCCTCGGTGCGCCGGTCCAGCAGCGGCAGCCAACTGTGCCCCTGCACGCCTGACGGCACGGGTACGCCGGCGGCTTCGAGGAGGGTCGGCATCAGGTCCACCTGGCTCACCAGTTCCTGGATCTGCAGCCCCCGATTGAACCCCGGGCCTTCCACGATCAATGGGATATGAATCGAGCTCTCATGGGGGCTGCGTTTGTATTCGGCATTACGGGTCTTAAAGTGGCATGCGTGATCGCTGGTGAAGATCAGGACGGTGTTTTTGTCCAGCCCCGTCTCGGCCAGCGTCTGCCGGATGGTGCCGACGATTTCATCCATCTTGGCCACGCAGGCGAAGTAATCGGACAACTGGCTGGGCCACGAACCCGGCAGCGGCCGCAGGTCCGGAGGAATAAACGGATTGGGATAGCGGCCCTTGTATTCCTTGGGCGGTTCGTAGGTGTCGCTATCGTTCTGGTGGTGAACTTCAAGGTATGACAGCGTGAGCAGGAACGGCGATTTCACGGACCGCAGGAAACGCTGCGCGCGCCCGGTCATGAAGTCGGTTCGGTATTGGCCCGAGAAATGGATCGGCTTGCCGTCGTTGTCGAACAGATCGCCTTCATAGGCGTGCGAGGTCATTTCGAGGGCGTTGGCGCCTTCCCACAAATCCAGGAAGCCTCCGCGATGGGCCGCCGCAACCGGCCCCCGCGCTGCCAGGGAATTCGCCGCGGCGCCCGCCGGCGCAGGGCCCAGATGCCACTTGCCCATGTAATTCGCCGAATAGCCCACCTGTCGCAGTGATTTAGCCAGCGTTTGGGCATCTTCCGGCAGGCCGATGGCATTCCTCCAAACTCCGTGACGGCTGGGATACTGGCCCGTGAAGATGCTGGCCCGCGCCGGCGCGCACACCGGTTGATTGCAAAACGCCGAGCGGAACATCACGCCGCGGCCCGCCATGCGGTCCAGGTTGGGCGTGAGGCCCATCGGGTTGAGCCCCATGGCGCCGACGCAATCCCAGCGGAACTGGTCCGAAATGATCAGAATGATGTTGGGGCGGCCGGGGCTGGAGGGAGTCTGCGCCAGTGCCGCCGTGGTCGCCGCTGCGGGAATATTTTTCAGCCAGTCTCTTCGAGTGGATGGCATGGGGCACCTTCTCTCCGGCAAGTCTAGCATCCGGCAGGCCAGTGAGAATCAGCGCTTCTTGAGAGCTTCCATTTCCTCAAGCGAGCGCGGCCAATCCTCGCGTAGAAGGCGCGACAAGGCGCGGTCGGCCAGCAGTTTGCCCCCGGTCTGGCACGGCGCGCAGTAGTTGGTTTCATTCGACGCATAGCGTATCCGTTGCACCTTGGAACCGCAGCGCGGGCAGGGTTGACCGTAGCGTCCATGCACCGCCATACCTTCGCGGAAGGCGGTCACCTTTTCGGGAAATGCCTTCACGGCTTCGGAGCGCAGTCGGTTCACCCACTCGGCCAGAACCTCTTGCGTGGCGTGGTACAGCCGTTCGATTTCATCCGGCTTCAACCGCTGCGTCAGGGCCACGGGCGACAGGCGCGCGCGATGCAGAATTTCGTCCGAGTAAGCATTGCCGATCCCGCTGAACAGGTGCGGATCGGTCAGCGCGCGTTTCAGCGTGTGGTTCTCGGATATCAGCGCGGCGGCGAAATCCGGCAACTTCGCATCCATAACTTCGAGTCCGCCGGCATGGAGCGCGCGCAGCCCTTCCTCGCCGGAAGCCACGTGCAGCGAGGCGCGCCGCTGTGAGCCGGCCTCAGTGAGCACCAGCACCCCGGAATCGAATTCGAAGACCGCCAGCACGTTCTTGCCGCCGGTCTTGGCCGCTGAAGTCCGCCAATGCAGGCGCCCCGCGATCATCAGATGAATCACCACCCAGAGATCACCCTCGTCTCCGGCAGGGACCGTGAGGCCGATCGCGATGCGCTTTCCCAGGCGCCGGACTTCGCGCACGCGCTTGCCGTAAGTGGACTCGAGCGGCGGCGCGGTGGAGCGCAACAGAAAAGGCGTCCTCAGGATTACGCGCTGCAGCACGCTTCCCACTATGCGTTCGCGAAGCGCTTCCACATAGACGACAACGTCCGGCAGTTCCGGCATAAGCCTTTTTATTCTACGTGTCTGAAGACCGGCGGCAAAAGACCGCCGGCGTTACGAGGAGTATAATCAGCCCATGCATATTCATACGTCGCGCCGGGCATTTCTTGGAACCGGCCTTGGAACCGCTGCGCTGGTGACCGCCCGGCCGGGATTTTCCGCGCCTGCCGCGAAGCCCGGCGTCAAACTCGGGTTCTGTTCGTACTCGCTCTTAAAGGTGAAGCTGCCGGAGATGATCGCCGGCGCCAAGGCGCTCAAAGTCCGGTATATCAACATCAAGCCGGAAGGCCACCTGCCTTACGACAGTTCGCCCGCTCAGATCGCCGAGGCGCTGAAGATGCTGGATGACGCCGGACTGCAACTGGTGGGTACGGGCACCACTTACCTGACCAAGAACGACGAAGCTGAAATCCGCCAGCGCTTCGAATTCAACAAGGCGCTACGCTCGCCTCTCATCGTCATCGGGCCCACCGTGGAGACATTGCCGTTCATCGAAAAGTGCGTGAAGGAATACGGCATCAAGGTGGCCATCCATAACCACGGCCCCAGCGACAAGCATTTCCCTACGCCGCAATCAGCGCTGGCAGCCATCAAAGGCATGGACCCGCGCGTGGGCCTGTGCATGGATATCGGCCACACCATGCGCGCCGGTGTGGATCCGGTGGCCGCGGCCGCCGAAGCCGGACCGAAGTTGCTGGACATGCATACCAAAGACGTCAAGCTAACCGGAGGTAAGTGGGACGGCGTGGACGCGGGCGACGGCGATATCCGGATTCCCGCGCTTTTCCGGCAGCTCGAAAAAATGGGCTACCAGGGCTACTGCAATCTGGAATATGAGGTCAACAGCGGGGACCGGATGCTCGGCATGCAGCGTTCGTTCGCTTATATGCGCGGCGTTTTGGCGGGGATGCAGACGTAGTCTTAGGACGCCTTTTCTTCGGCGAATACCAGATACTCCGAGTACGGCCCCTTGAAGTCTTCAATGTGGCCGCCTTCAAAATGCCAGATGCGGGTGGCCACTTCATCGATCACATCGTGGTCGTGCGTTACCAGCAGCACCGTGCCTTCGTACTTCTGCAAGGCGATGTTGAGCGCGTTGATGGATTCCAGGTCCAGGTGGTTGGTGGGTTCGTCCAGCACCAGAAAATTCGGCTTCTGCAGCATCAGCCGGCAGAAAATCATACGCGCCGACTCGCCGCCGGAAAGGGCGCGGGTGGGCTTGAGGGCATCGTCGCCGCTGAACAGCATCTGTCCCATCAAACCGCGCAATTCTTCCTGCGAGGCCATGGGATCAAACTGGTGCAGCCACTCGAGAGCGTTGGTTGTCCCCTTGACCAGGGAATCGCCGTGGTCCTGGGCGAAGTAGCCCACGGCCACTCCGTGTCCCCAAGTCACGGTGCCGCCGTCGATCGCGAATTGGCGCTCCGCGTCGTCAATGTATCCCGTTGCCGTGCGCATCAATGACTTCAGCAGCGTGGTCTTACCCACGCCGTTGCGCCCCATCAACGCGATCCTTTCCCCGCGCGAAACACTGGCCGTGAAATTCTGGATCACCTTCAGTTCGTCGTAAGACTTTGCCAGCCCCTTGAATTCCAGCGGATGCCGGCCCGAGGGCTGCTTCATCTGGAAGCGGATGAACGGCCGCTGGATATTGGACCGGGCCAGTTCCGAAGTCTGCAGCCGCTCCACTTCCTTTTTGCGCGAGGTCACCTGCGACGACCGCGTGCCGGCCGAAAACCGCGCGATGAATTCGTTCAACTGCTCGATCTTCTTTTCGCGCTGGGCATTCTCGGCTTCGATGCGGGAGCGGATCTGCGTTTTGGCGACCACCATATCGTCGTACCCGCCGGTGTACATGATGATGGTTTGATAGTCGATATCGGCCGTGTGCGTGCAGACGCTGTTGAGGAAGTGGCGATCGTGCGAAATCACGATCAGCACGCCTTCGTAGCGGCACAGGTAATCCTGCAGCCAGTGGACCGAATCCAGATCCAGATGGTTGGTGGGCTCGTCCAGCAGCAGGGCCGGCGGCGCTGCCGAACAGGGCCTGCGCCAGCAGCACGCGGACTTTCTGGCCGCCCTGCAATTCGCCCATTTTGCGCTCGTGCAGCACGGCATCCACGCCCAGCCCGTCCAGCAGCACCGCCGCATCGGACTCGGCCGTGTAGCCGCCCTCTTCGCCGACAATGCCTTCCAGTTCGCCCAGGCGCATGCCGTCGTCGTCGGTAAGCTCTTCGTGCGGCTTGGCGTACAGAAGGTCGCGCTCTTCGAGAGCCTTCCACAGCGGCGCGTTGCCCATGATGACGGTGTCGATGGCGCGAAATTCGTCGAAGGCAAACTGGTCCTGCCGCAAAACGCCGAGTTTTTTCGGGCGGGTGACCGAACCCTTCGAGGGCTCAAGCTCACCGGTCAGGATCTTCATCAGCGTCGACTTCCCAGCTCCGTTCGGCCCCGAAATGGCGTAGCGGCGCCCCGCCAGAAACGTACAATTGACGTCTTCAAACAGAAGTCTGGCGCCGAAGCGCATCGTTAGATTATTAATGGAAAGCAAGGATATTCTTATGTTACCGCAAACCGTATTCCCCTACAACCCGAACAGGTTCGGTTGCAGCTTGGTGTAGCCCTTGTCCGCGGCCCAAAGGTCCAGCGCGACCGCGGCCATTTCATCCACTTCAGGAACAGCCAGCCCGTTGCGGGTAAGGTCCACCGATTTGATGTAACACCGGCAGGTGTCGCAGGCCTCCACGCGGATGTGCGGAAACTCGGCGGCCGCGTAGATCGCCAGTTTATCCTTGTCTTCCTCGCCGCAGTGCGGGCAAAGGAGCCGGCGAAAGTCCCACTCGGTAAAGCAGAGGCTGCAAAGCAGGGAACGCTTGCCGCCATCGCCTTCGGGGCGGAGGACGGCTACAACTGGCTTCGATCCGCAAAAGGGACAGAGCGGCTGGACCGAGGTTCGCGAGGCAATGCTGCGGCGGGCGAGCGTCTCCTTGTAAGGTTGCTGGAGGATTTGGGAAAGAAAGGCTTCAGCGGGTGTGGCAGGGGATTCCAGGACCTCTGGCCAGCGGGCTGGCGTGCCAAGAAGTGTTTCGGCGATTTGGGCGAGTGGGGCGGGGGCGGCTCGTCTGACTAGAGTGAGGAGAGGTTCAAGCGAGACCGGCCAGAGCGCCCACTCCACCGACTTTTGAAATTCCGCGATCTGGCGGTAGAAGCCGAGGAGTTCGGCGGCGGCCGGGTATGTCTGTTCGAGTTCAGCGGCGCGGGCGATGCGTTTGTCCCAGTTGGAAGACAATGCGGAAGCGGTCATCGGCCGGTGACCCGGCGGTACCAGAGGCGGTGATGGGTCTTGGCCCATTCGGGCGAAACTTCGCCGCGAATGATGGCGGTGACGCTGCCGCGGACTACCGCGGTGCCCATGTAGACATGAATGATGAAAGCACCGGTGGTCACCAGCGCCGCCGACACATGCAGCAGAATGGCGGCGAACCGCAGGCCGCGCCACTGCCACGGGATCAGTTCCGGAAACCATAGCACGGCGCCCGAAATGAGCAGCACCAGGGCCGCTCCCACCATCGCCCAGAAGAAATACTTTTGGCCGGGATTGAAGCGATCGATGGGCGGCAGGTCTTCATCTTCGTTCTTGATGTAGTGCTCCATGCCCTGATTCCACTGGCGGTCGGCCGGGGTGATTCGCATGTCGTCGAACCATGCCCGCAGCATCCAAACCAATGCGGCCACGAAGAGCAGGGCGATCCAGGGGTGCCAATAACGCGAGGTGGACGCGCCGCCCAACAGTATTGCGATCCAATAAAGATGCGGTGAGTAAAATGCCATCCCGGTCGCCAGCACGTACATGTACGTCAGGCCGGAAACTCCGTGCACCACGCGCTCAGCAAGGGTGTAGCGCTGGATCATTCTTCGTCGCCTTTCACGCGTTTCGGACCAAAGCGAAAGTAATGCAGGGTGACGCCGATGAGGCCGCCGATCACCGCCAGGTTGCCCAGCCACTTAAGCGGCTGCTTCCACAAACGCACCGCCCACGGCACGCGCGGATTGGATGGCAGGCCGCCATAGGCTTCGGGATTGGATATATCGTGCAGCACGTAGATCACGCTGGTGCCGCCCACGCCCGCGGGGTCGTACACTCCGGCGTTGGTATGGGCGGTGTGCTGGCGCAGTTGCTGCGCGCGCGTTTCGGCCAGCACCGTCATATCGTCTTTGGTGCCGAAGTGCAGGCAGCCGGTGGGGCAAGCCTTGATGCAGGCCGGTTCCAGGCCCTGCGACACGCGGTCCGTACACAGCGTGCACTTGAACATCTTCTTGGTGTTGGGGTTGAACTTGGGAATGTTGAACGGGCAGCCCGTCACGCAATACTGGCAGCCGATGCAGTAATCCTGCTGGAAATCCACGATGCCGTTCTGGTATTGCACGATGGCGTTATCGGCGGGGCAGGCGGCCAGGCAGCCGGGGTCGGCACAGTGCATGCACTGGTCTTTGCGCATGAGCCACATCATGCCGCCGTCCGGCTGTGGGTGCTCGTTGAACTTGATCAGGTTCCAGTAATTCCAGGCCGTCTCCGGCATGGTCTGGTAGGTGTTCTGAAAAAGCGTTTCGCGGAACGGCAGGTCGTTCCACTCCAGGCAGGCCACTTCGCAGGCTTTGCATCCGATGCAGGTGGTGGTGTCGATGACCTTGCAGACCTGCTCCTGGCGCTGCGTGCCCTGGCCGGGAACAGGGCCGGCGTGGCCCGAAATTTTTTGAACGCGCAGGGTTCCGGAACTCAATCGGCCCTCTCCACTTTAAGCTGTCTCAACTCTAAACTCTCTCCACTTTAACCAGGAAGCCCTTGAACTCCGGCGTGTATGCGTTCGGGTCCGTAACCGCCGGCGAAAGCATGTTCGCCAGCGTAAGGTTGGTTCTGCCTTCGTCTTCGGAAATTCCCCGGTAGCCCCAGTGAATGGGGATTCCGATCTGGTAGGTCTTCTTGCCGTCGATCTGCATGGGCTTGATGCGCCGCGTCACCATGGCCTTGGCGATGTAGTGGCCGCGCGCGCTGCTGACCTTGATCTTTTCGCCGCCATGCACGCCCAGATCGTCGGCCAGTTCAGCGGGAATTTCGATAAACGGCTCCGGCATCAACTGCACGTTCATGGGATTGTTCTTGGTCCAATAATGATAGTGCTCGGTCAGCCGGTACGTAGTGCAGACAATGTTGTAGCCGTCGGCCGGCGTGCCGAGTTTATCCATAGCACTGGCGAAGCGCTTGGCCACCGGACTGCTGGATTGTTTGGGATGCAGGGGATTGGCCACGGGGCTCTCGGCCGGTTCGTAATGTTCGGGAAACGGTCCGTCGGCAAGCGCGGACAGCGGCGCAAACAGGCGGCCCACGCCTTCGGCATTCATGATGAACGGCCCCATGTGCTCTTTGGGCGGCGAATCCACTTTGAAATCGGGCACGTCGTTACCCGTCCATCGCTGCTGGGCCTGGTTCCACCAGACCTGTTGGCGGTCGTCGTCCCAGGGCTTACCGTCAGGGTCGCAGGAGGCGCGGTTATACATCACCCGCCGGTTGGCCGGCCATGACCAGGCCCAGTTGGCATAGATGCCCTGGCCCGACGGGTCGTCCGTTCCGCGTCGCTGCGTCATGGCGCCGGCCTCGGTCCACGATCCACAATACAGCCAGTTGCCGGACATGGTAGAACCGTCGTCGCGCAGCCAGCCGAAGCCCGGCAACTGCTGCCCGGCCTTGATGGTCTGGTTAAGTTTGGCGTCCGTAACATCGGCCAGAGCGCGGCCGTTAAGCTCCTTGGCCACCTCAGACAGTGACGGATTATGAGGGTCCGTGTAACTCCACGAAGTCTGCAGAATAGGATCGGGGAACTTGCCGCCTTCCTTCTGATACAGCTCCCGCACTTTCAGAAAAATGCGCGCCAGAATCTCCTGATCCAGCTTGCACTGCCCGGGCGGAGGCACCGCCGCGTTCTTCCATTGCAGCCAGCGCGCCGAGTTGACGAACGTGCCGTCCTTCTCGGCAAAGCCCGCGCCCGGCAGCCGGTATACCGTGGTCGGAATCTGCTTCATTTGCTCGGGCGTGATGCCGGGCGATTTCCAGAACTCACTGGTCTCATCAGGATAGATCTCGCAGACCACCAGCCATTCGGCCTTCTTCAAGGCATCGATATTCTTGTGCGAGTTGGGACCAATGGCCACGCCGTTCATGCCGAACGCCAGCAGGCCCTTGATGGTGCCCTTGTACATGTCGTCCCAGATTTCGGCCCAGGAGTAGCGGCGGTCGATCTTCGGCAGGTAGTGAAAGGCCCAGTCGTTCTCCTTTTTCGCCGCGTCTCCGTACATGGCCTTCAGGAATGAGACCGCAAACTTCGGCGTGTTGGACCAGTAATTGAAAGATTCCCACGGCCCTGGTTTGGACGATTTGGGAGTGATCCGTTCCATGTACGTCTTGAAATCCGTATCGGCCACAACCGGTATCTTCAGGTAGCCGGGGAGATTGTCGAAGATCCCGGCCATGTCGGTGGCGCCCTGAATATTGGAGTGGCCGCGCAAGGCATTCACGCCGCCGCCCGCGCGCCCGATGTTGCCCAACAGCAGTTGCAAAATGGCCGCGGTCCGGATGATCTGCGTTCCCGAACTGTGTTGCGTCCAGCCCACCGCGTAGATGATGGTGGCGGCCTTCTTCATGTCGCCGTCTTTGCGAATGGACGTGAACGTCTCGGCGGCCTTGAGGAACTGGTCCTTGGGGATTCCGGTGATGCGCTCTACCATCTCGGGCGTGTAGCGCGAGTAATGCTTCTTCATCAACTGGAAAACGCAGCGCGGATTTTGCAGCGTCAGGTCGTATGCGGGACTTGCCGGCATGGCGGCAGCACCCGCCATCTTCGGCGCCGTTCCCGCCGCCTCGTAGTTCCACGTAGCTTTGTCGTAAGTATGCGTCGCCGCATCGAAACCCGAAAAAAGCCCGTCCTCTTCCGGCAGCTTGAAGTCCGCTTCCACGATGAACGCCGCGTTCGTAAAGTGCCGCACGTAATCCTGGGCGATGCGATTGTTCTCGATGGCGTACTTGATCAGCCCGCCCAGGAAGGCCAGGTCGGAGCCGGAGCGGATCTGCAGGAACATGTCGGCGGTGGCCGCGGTGCGGGTGAAGCGCGGGTCCACCACGATCATTTTCGCGTTGCGCTGGCGCTTGGCCTCAATGGGCCATTTGAAGCCGCACGGATGGTTCTCCGCCGGATTGCCGCCCATGATCAACATCATGTCCGTATTCTTGATGTCGATCCAGCCATTTGTCATCGCACCGCGACCGAACGTGGGCCCCAAACTGGAGACCGTTGGGCCGTGTCAAACACGGGCCTGGTTTTCCAGGTAGCAGACCCCCAGGCTGCGCATGGTTTTCACCACCAGGTAATTGAACTCGTTGGTATCGGTGCAGCCGCCATTCCACGCGATGCCCTCGCACCGGTTCACGGTGCGTCCCTGCGAATCGGTCGCTACGAACGTCTCATCGCGGGTCTTCTTGACCAGGTGCGCGATCTCATCGATAGCGGTGTCCCATGCGATGTCTTCCCAGTGGTCGGAACCCGGGCGCCGCACCTGGGGCTTGAGCAGGCGGCGTTCATTGACAATATCCTGCTGCAGCGATGAGCCCTTGGGGCAGAGCGTGCCGCGATTGATAGGATGGTCCGGGTCGCCTTCCACGTGGACCACCTGCGGCGTCACGTTCTTGGCCTTGTCGCCCAGAGTGTGGATGATCACGCCGCAGCTTACCGAACAGTAAGGACACGTGGACCGGGTTTCGGTGGTGCGCGAGATTTTCAGATCGCGGGACTGCGCATAGGCAGGCCGCAGATCGAAACCCAGCACCGAGGCAACCACGCCCCCGGAGCCGATCTTCAAGAACGATCTTCTGGTGGGAGTCATGCGAATCAGGCCTTCTTGGCGATGATGCCGGTCTCACGTTTCGGCAATTGATCCACCATGTCCTTCGAGAGGCTCAAATTGTCCATGACGAGCGAAGCGGGATTGCCGCCCAGCCAGTTGGCCAGCGAGATCGATTCATAGACTCCGCTATTAAAAAGAATCAGAATCTCGGTGGGTTCGTTGCCGATCTGCTCGACGTAGTGGCCAAAGCCTTGCTGGATGAACCCGACGTGGCCGGCCGAAAATTCCTCGGTTCGGGTGCGGCCATGGGAGCCGAATACGCCGACGCGAGCGCGGCCGCGTACGTAGTAGTGCCATTCATCGGCATGCGGATGCCAGTGGAGTTCCTGCAGCGCGCCGGGCTTCAGATCCATGCGCACCGCCGTGAGCGTGGTTTGAATTGGAAATTCTTTGGACGACACGATGTACTCAATGCCGCCGGGGAATACTTTAGGCGGCTGTGAATCCAGGCGGTACTTGTGAGTCGCCTGGGGCCATTGCATCGAAGCGTCGCGCATTTCCTCAAGCGCAATTGTCGGGACTTTGCCGGGGCCGATGTAGACCTCTTTCTTGGGGAACTGGGCCATGGCCGATAGCGGCAACCCCAGGCTGCGGCTGAGTATTTCGGGCGGCGTGTGGGCCATCCAGTCGGTGATGCCGAACGTGCCGTATTCCGAGAAGTGGCCGTTATCGAAGCCCAGAAGGAAATGGCACGGACCCGGTCCGAGGCATTGCAGGGCGTGCCCGTGGCCGCGCGGAAAATACCAGGTATCGCCCGGGCCGAAATCGGAAATCTCAGACTGCCCATTGGGCATGACAACAGTGGCCCGGCAGCGGCCCTCCAGCATGTAGGCCCACTCGGCGGCCAGCGAGTGCCAATGGAGTTCACGCATGGCGCCCGGCTCCAGACGCATGGACACGCCGGCAATGCTTTGGGACACCGGGAACTCAGCCACGGTGGCTTCTTTGGCGGAGCCCGCGGGTCCTACCCATCCCTTTTCGCTCTCAATATCGAACTTAAAGTTGGCGATGGGCGCGAGGCCATCGCCTGGAGCCGGCGCGGCCTGCGCCCGCCCGGCCGCAAGAGCAGCCGCGGTAAGCGTTAAAGACGCTGCCGAGATGGAATCGAAAAGTCCCCGGCGGCTGATGCCTGGTTTTTCGTCTGGTTGACTGGATTGGTTTGACATGGTTGTGTCCCTTCCGGCCAGTAAATTGAAATGGTTGTTAACCGCGATACCGGCACGCGAATGCCCATGATACATCAAAGGCAACGCACAGTCTTGGGCGTTGTTGGGGCGGTCCGCGTCACTGGCGGCCTTAATTCCGGGACGGCTATTTCACCGCCAATTCGCCATCCACCGTTACCGCCGCACCGGCCTTCATCGCAATCGCCGCGGTCTTGTTCCCGTAGCGCACCTTGGCGTGGTTCTCACTGCCTGACCGCAGCGTGGCTGAGGCCAGCCTGCCGCTTTTCCACGCCACATCCACGGTGAAATTTCCGCGCGCCCGTAATCCCGTAACCCGCCCGTCCGGCCACGCTTTCGGCAGTGCCGGCAGCAGTTGAATCTCACCGGCCTGCGATTGCACCAGCATCTCCGCAATCCCCGCCGTAGCGCCGAAATTGCCGTCGATCTGGAACGGCGGATGCGCATCGAAAAGGTTGGAGTACACGCCGCCTCCCTTGCCGTAGTCGATTCCCGCGCCTTTTCCCACAACGTGCAGCAGATTCCGAAGCAGCGTATACGCATGGTCGCCGTTCAGCAGCCGCGCCCAGAAGTTGATGCGCCACGCCATGGCCCAGCCGGTCGATTGGTCGCCGCGCGCCGTAAGCGAGACCTCCGCTGCCCGCGCTAACTCGGGAGTCTTGACGGGCGAGATCTGCCGCCCCGGGTGAAGCGCAAAAAGGTGTGACACGTGGCGGTGGTCGTCCTTCGGATCATCGTTGTCTTCCGGCCATTCCTGCAGTTGGCCCCACTTGCCGATCTGGGGCTTCAGCAGTTTTTCACGCATCTGCGATACCTTCGCGCGGTAATCGGGATCCACCCCCAGAGCCGCGGAAGCCTCAATATAGTTCGTAAACAGATCCCAAACGATCTCCTGATCGTAAGTCACTCCCTTCTCTTCCGGGCCGTGTTCCGGCGACCAGCCGTCGGGCGTGACCAGCCTGCCATCGGAAAGGGCAACCAGGTGGTCCTCCCAGAACTGCGTGACTTCCTTAATTACCGGATACGCCGTTTTTCGCAGGTAGTTCCGGTCCTGCGTGAATGCGTAGTGCTCCCAGAAATGCTGCGCGTACCAGGCCGATCCGGGCGGATTCCACTTGAAACTGCCGGCGCCGAAGATGTTGTTCTCAGTCTGGACGGTCCAGCCGCGGACGCTCTTTCGTTCGACTTTGGCGGGGTCCACCTGGTTCAGATAGTAATTGCGCGTAGCTTCTGTGCGCACGCCGCGGAGGCTGTTTACATAATCGAAGAAAGGCAGATGACACTCGGCGAGATTGGTTACCTCGGCCGGCCAGTAATTCATTTCAACATTAATATTAGAGTGGTAATCGCTGCGCCACGGCGGATTGTTGGAGTTGTTCCAAAGGCCCTGAAGGTTGGCCGGCAGATTGCCCGGGCGTGAGGAGGAGATCAACAAGTACCGCCCTAACTGAAAGAACATGGCCTCCAGTTCCGGATCGGCAGTGCCCCTGGCGTACTGCACCAGCCGCTGGTCCGTGGGCAGTTTGCGGAGGGCCGCGCTGCTGCCGCCAAGATCGAGCGCGACGCGCTGGAAGAGGTTTTGAAAATCCGCCACGTGAGCGGATTCTAAAGCCTGTATAGGCTTGGCGGCGGCAAGCTGCAATTGCCGGGCCACGCGATCATGAGGCGGATCGCCGCGCCAGAGTTTCGCGCGGTCCGGCAGGTAGCTGGTTCCAGCGCCCACCAGCACCGTAACGGAGTCGGCCTTCTCCACTCGAAATACGCCGCCCTGGGCAGTCACGCTGCCTCCAGTGTGCAGAACTTGAACCTGGGTTTCGTAGAGCAGCCCGTTCTCCAGTTTGCCTGCGGACGTCAAGGTTTGATTCGAAATCGTCGACGGTGCATTGTGCGCGTCAATGAACTTGAGCGTGCCGGAGTAAGCCCCGGATTTGTTCGCGGTGTAATGAAAGACCAGCACCTGCTGCGGAAAGCTGGCGAAGTACTCACGATGATAGGTGACGCCGTCAGACGAATATTCAATCGTATGCAGCGCCGTGCTCAGGTCGAGCCGCCGCAGGTAAGTGGTTTCGGGCCCATGGATAAGATCCAGATACAGGTCGCCAAGGTTCTGATAGCGTCCGGTATCTTTTTCGTCGCCGGTCCATAGCGAGATCTCGTTAAGTTGGACGTGCTCGTGTTGCGCGCCGCCGAAGGTCATCGCACCCAAACGGCCGTTACCGATCGGAAGGGCCTGGGTCTGCCAATCCTCCGCAGGGTGAGTGTACCAAAGCACCATGGGCTGAGTGTGCGCCACACCCATCGCCGCGATCAAAGTCAGAACTACACGTATGACTAGTCGATGTTTGGACATTAGTAACAGTCTAAAGGTATTGTATAGTACTTACAATAGGATTGCCGTGTAGCGTCGGCTCCCGTTCACCAACCTATAATCGTTTGTCTATGTCATTACACCTCGATACCGGCACGCTGCGGGCAGCACTGGCAGGCTACCAACAACAGCTTGAACACATCGAAGCCAAGATGGCCGAAGTTCGGCTCTTATTGCGCGATGGGGCCGCTAAGTCCGCGGTTTCATCCAAAGCGGCGCCTGCACCTGCCGGGCGTCGTGCTCGAAAACATCGGGTGAGCGCTGAGGGCAGAGCGCGCATTGCCGCGGCGCAACGTGCCCGATGGGCCAAAGCGAAACGGGCCAAGAAAAAATCCACCGGTGCCGCTTGACGCGGTAATTGACGCGATAGTTATTGCGGCAGGGCCCGCCGCATTTGCCCCACTTTCTAACGGCGCTTGCACTCTGGTCGCAAAGGAGTCTTATCCGACCGGAGCCACGACCGTTAGGGAGTGTTTGGCCCCACTCGAACCCATAGCCGCGCGACCCCTTTTTCGCCGCGTGCATTGGCGCGCTCCACGCGCACCAGGTAATCCCCGGGCTTGGCGAATGCGTGCGTTGTGGCGGCGTAACCATCTTTCGCCAGCGCCTTGATGTCTCCGTCCGATTTGGTGGTGGCCTTGGCCGTGCCGTCGCCGAAGTCCCACACTTCCTCTCCCTCCGTAGTTGCAAACGTGCGCACCTTAAAGGTGATGGTCTGGGCCGGATGCAGGTTGATTGTGGGCCAGTACGCAGCATGAACGGCGGGCGGCCGCTGCTCGGGATGAGCCGGATCAACGATATCCACGATGGCGAAATCCCATGCGGCGCGGCCTTGCGAATCGGTAACTTTTAAGATCTCACTGTAGTTGCCGGGCTTTGAGTATGTTCGCTCAACGCGCGCTCCCAAAGCCGTGCCTCCATCGGTAAACGTCCACTCATAGCGGGCGACTTTTCCACCGGAACTCCAGGACCGCGAGCCGTCGAGCACCACCTTCTCCCCGGCAACCGCCAGATGATGCGGCCGCGCGACGGCGATCACCTCCGGCTTGTACTCACGTCCATATGCCTCCCACAGAAACGCGTAGCCTTCCACGGTCCCGAACTCTCCCGATGGCTGCCTGCCGCGGATCTCATAATGCAGGTGCGACCAGCCGCCGCTGTCCCCTTCCTTGCCCAGGATCCCGATGGGCTGCCCCATCTTCACCGGCCCGCCAAGTTTCAGTCCCGGGTCGATCGACTGAAGGTGCAGGTAGCAGTGATACCACCCCCGGCTGTCGAGCACCTGGACGGCATCATACCGCGGGCCGAATGAGCCCGCTATGTGTTCATCCAGCATCGCCCGGCCTACGCCCACGGCCACGCCATCCGTTGCCGAGACTACTTCCGTCAGGCCTTCGGCGCCGCCTATATCAAGGCCCGAGTGATAGTAGACGCGTTCGTGTTCGAAGCCCTCTCCGCCATCCACATACGTGGGTTCATTGGACATCTGGGTCGGGGTGGCGAACCAGCGCTGGCGCAACGGGTACATCATCGAACCCGGCGTCAGCAGCGGCGATCCCTCCGGCCACAAGCGCAGCCGCGCAAGTTTCGTAAGATTCCAGTGATCCCTATTGGAATTGTCGTAATAGGCTTTGGTGACGGAGCAATCCGCCTGCACGCCGCCGATCGCGACCGGCAGACGATAATTACCGCAAGTGAGTGTGGCGCGTGCGCCGTTGACTTCCACGTCCACGGCGGCGGAGCGGACCGCATTCCGGATCTTGTCGCGGGTCTCGGTCGCCGAGATCAGCTTCACGCTGGCGGCCTTGCCGTTTGTGAGCACTACTTGCCCGGTTGCGCCGGCATCCAGGTCTATGACGGCCAAGGGTGTCTGACCGGCGGCAACAGCAACGGTTAAGGAACAGAACAGCAGTGTCTTGGGTATCATCTCACTTTTCATTTCGTACTCTCCGTTATACGACATCCGGACGCTAAGGGCGGTGGCCTCAAGTGGCCGTGAAAGATGCCGATATGTTTAGAGATGTGCACCGTAACCCGTAAGCCGCCGTCGGAAATGCCAGCCAGGCTAGGGAGCGTACCTGCCTTTCCGGCCGTCGCGATGAAACTCCTTTCTCTCCTGGCAGATGGAGAAAGCAGCTTTTCCAGCATTGCCGCGTGTATCGCGATGGATCCGGGGCTCTCTGGCCGATTGATCGAGCGGGCCAATACCGCCGACCAGCCGCGGTACTGCGCGGCGCGAAACGTTCTTCAAGCTGTGGTGAGCCTGGGCGTTGACCGCACGCGCGAGATCTCTTTGGCGATCGCGACGTCGGTCTACGCCGGCGCCGCAATCAAAACCGAGGTTTTTCGGCCCTGCTGGCACCACACTCTGGCATGTGCCCTCGCGGCATCGGAAATAGCGCGCCAGTTTGGTCTTTCGCCGGCCGAACCTTACACCGCAGCCTTGTTGCATGATATCGGGCGGCTCGGTCTGCTGGCTGCCTATCCAGCCGAGTACGAAAAGATCATGGCCGGGGCCGAGGGGCAGCCTGAAGATCTAATCCGGACGGAGCATGCGCAGTTCGGCGTAGATCATGTGGAGGTAGGGCTGTGGCTTGCCCGGAAGTGGAGTCTGCCTGAATCGATAGTTGAAGTCATCGCCCGGCACCATGAGGCGCCGACCGGCACTCTCGATCAGGTGACTGTGGTGCAGATCGCATGTCGTCTGGCGGACCTGCTCGGCTTTGGTGTGAACCGGCCCACCGAGCCTCCGGATTTCGACGTTATCTGTGCCGCGCTTCCGGAATGGGCCCGCATGCGGATCAGAGCCCAGCTCGGCAACATCCAAGATGCCATCGCCAGAGAGATCCGGCTCTTCGAAGGCTCGGACGCTCCGCCGTTAGAGAGCCCGAATATCATCGTGGATAAGGGGGATACGAAAGGAGAACCGTCCGCGTGCCCAGCTCCGGATGACGTCCCGACCTGGATTACTTCCTTGCGGTATCCTCACCGGGTGATGGTTGGCACGCTAATAGGGGCTGTCGCTCTCCTGCTCTCAGCCGCAGCGGTGTTGGTTCAGCGTTAGCTTGCTCCGGGCGTCACTTCAAGCGATCGTTCGAGCAAACCGGCGGCGGTGATAGTACCATCTTAGGATCGCCCGATTTAGGATCGTTCGGGCCCTGGTGTCGCAGGATCATTTTGGGATCCACATTGGTATCGGCCGGAACCTCGATCAAAGGGATCGAGCACACTGTCGCCGTCGGCTGACTGAGCAGGAGCGGCGCTTTCCCGAGCGCGGTCAGATTGCCCCTGGCCCGCAACGCCGTCCCGCCAGGCGAAAGGAACAGTCTCTCCCCGAACGCATTCGGGCTGCTTTCCGCACGCGACGCTGGATTGAGGCCTCGTTGAAACGTCTCTCGTAGCAGTTGCTTCCCAAGACTCTGCGTTCCGGCAGGCGGTGGTGATTGCTGACAGAATGCCGGCAGGCTGACCAGTACGAGAGCGAAGGACTTATACCGCATCATTTGTCATGATACTCCAAGACTTTACAGCCAGGGTAGCGCCGGACCGGTAGCGCCGGCGGTCGTGCCGCCGGTGTCTTTCTCCGGCCAATTCTCTAAGCGTATAATAATCAAAACAACCACCCTGATCCCAGGCGGCGGTATCAGGATCTCAGTAGGATGGAAACAAGATATGCGCATGACTTGCGTTGTCGGTGCTGTGGTGGCATTGACACTCCAGATCGCCACCGCGGCACAGCGCTATCCGGCATTGGGATTGGTGGTCGCGGTCGACTCTCCGCATCACGCTATTGTCGTCTCGCACCAGAGTATCGCGGGTTATATGGATGCCATGGTCATGCCATTTCAGGTCCGGTCGGCGAAAGCCCTCGACGGCGTGCAGCCGGGTAACCAGGTTGCATTCACTCTGGTGGTCGAGAAGAATTCCTCGTGGGCAGAGAACATCCGTATTGTAGAGTTCAAGAGCGCCGAGAGAGATCCGGTCGAAACCCGCCGCCTGCAACTTCTGGGATCCATCATCGGATCCAGGCAAGCGACTGAATTGACCACAGGACAGCCCGTGCCGGATTTCATGCTGATCGATCAGAACAGCCAGCCTGTCGTGCTTTCCCGGTTGGCAGGCAAGGTGGTGGCGATGAACTTCGTCTACACACGCTGTCCTCTCCCCGACTACTGTTTTCGACTCTCGAATAATTTCGGGCGCATCCAGAAGCGCTTCGCGACTCGCATGGGCAGGGATTTGATTTTGCTGACGGTCACCTTCGATCCCGCCCACGATCGGCCGGATGTTCTGGCCGGCTATGCGCGCATCTGGAAAGCCCAACCGCAGGCTTGGCATTTTTTGACAGGCGAGTCGTCAGCCGTTCAGCGCGTCTGTGCGATGTTCGGCGTGGGATTCTGGCAGGACGAGGGAATGTTCACGCATTCCCTGCATACCGTGGTGATTGATCGCAGCGGGATATTGGCCGCGAACATCGAAGGCAATCAATACACCGCAGAGCAACTCGGAGATCTTCTGGATTCCGTTTTGAGCCGGGCTCGATGAAAGGAGAGCAGGTGCCGCCGACGAAGAGACGTGCGTGTCTGGCGGTCGCCGCCGTGGCGGTTCTTTCCTTCGGGCTGTCTCACTCTTCGGTCGGGCAAGATACAACCGCATCGCGAGAGATTCCTCTGAGCGTCATCGTAGTGCCCTCTGAACCTGAAGCGCGAAAACTCGTGGAGCGCCTCAAGAATGGCGAAGATTTTGCGGCCCTTGCCCGGGAAATGTCTACGGACCCAACTGCCAATCAAGGCGGCTATATGGGGACACTGGACCCCGCGAAGCTGCGGCCGGAATTGCAAGAAGCGCTGCGCGGCGTTGGACCGGGCCAACTGAGCGCGATTGCTAAAACACCTGGCGGATTTGCCATTATGAAGGTGCTCGCCGAAGCCCCGAAAGTGAATCCGGAGGACGCTCAACCCAACCGGCTTCAGGCCTTGGCAGGCGCAGGCGCCGTCCGCCCCACTCTTGGACCCTCTGGTTTCACCGAAGCCCTTTTCGCCGTTTCCCGTTTTCCCAAGCCGGATGGATGGAATCACGATTTGCGCCAGGCGTGCGAGGTTCGCACGCAGGCCGTTGTAGCAGCTCTCAATCAGTCGGAAGCCTATCTCACCCGGCCGGCCCTTGAGACCTCCATAGCCTTCTACTTGAATTCCGTTCTTGCCCTTCTCCATTCCTATCGTGGGAATATGGGGGAAGCCATCAAATATTGGGAGCCGGCTTATCGCCTCGCGCTGGCAAAGTTGCCGGAGCAAGCGGCGCAGCTCGAGGAATCGCTGGGGGTCTCCTATTTGCATCGGGCGGGGGCGAAACTGTACGACGACTTTGTCTTCCCCGTACCGGTTAATCCCCGTGCGGTGACTCAGCAGCAGAAGGCCGATTTGGAAAAGGCCGCCGAGTACTTTCACCGATGTCTCAAGCGCCAGCCCGACAATATTGAAGTAAGATGGCTGCTGAATCTAACCTATCTCTTGTCGGGAACGTATCCCGGCGCCGTTCCGAAAGAGTACCTTATACCCCCGGCCTCGCTTGAGTCACAGGAAGACATAGGGCGCTTTCTCGACGTAGCTCCATCTGCCGGTCTGGACAACTATGGCGGAGCGGGAGGAGCCATTGTCGACGACTTCGATAACGATGGCCTACTCGATGTTGTGGTGTCGAGTCTGGACGACTGCGAACCCATGCGATTCTTCCACAACAATGGGGATGGCACGTTCACCAACCGCGCCGCACAAGCCAAACTTACGAATCTTACAGGTGGATTGAACATCATCCAGACCGATTACAACAACGACGGGTGCAAGGACATTCTGGTCTTAAGGGGAGGGTGGGAATACGCCAGGCCCAAATCCCTGCTGCGCAATAACTGCGACGGCACGTTTACTGACGTTACTCGCGAGAGTGGCATCAAGGAGCCAGTGACATCTACGCAGACCGCTGTCTGGGCGGATATTGACAACGATGGAAAGCTCGACCTGTTTGTCGGAAATGAAAGCGCTCCGGCCCAACTGTTTCTTAACAAGGGCGACGGCACATTCGTGGACATCGCCCACACCGCTCAGGTAGACCAGACCACATTCGCCAAGGCCGTGGTGGCGGTTGACTACGATAACGATGGCTATGTTGACCTCTATGTTTCCAGTTTCAAAGGCCGGCACTTCCTGTATCACAATAATCATGACCGCACGTTTACCGAGGTCAGCCGCCAGGCAGGCATTGAGGGACCGTCGGCGACCTTTGGAGCCTGGTTCTTTGACTACGATAATGATGGCTGGCAGGATTTGTTCGTGGCCGGTTACTCTCTTTCGGTTGACGATGTCATGCGCGGCTACCTGCATCTCCCACAACGGGGCGAGAGCCTGCGGTTATACAGGAATTTGGGAAACGGAACGTTCCGGGACGTGACTGCGGAGGTTGGGCTCGACCGGTCCCTAATGCCGATGGGTTTGAATTTTGGAGACTTGGATAACGATGGTTTTCTGGACTTCTATCTTGGGTCCGGCAACCCGGCTTACGCCTCTGCCATTCCAAACGTATTGTTTCACAATAAGGAAGGGAAAAAGTTTGTCGATATCACGGCCTCCTCTGGTACTGGCATCCTTCCCAAAGGACACGGCGTCGTATTCGCAGATCTCGATAACGACGGCGACGAGGATATGTTCGTAGTGATGGGTGGGGCTGTGCCGGGGGACCGGCATACTGCCCGACTCTTCGAGAACCCGGGCAACGGTAATGATTGGATCGACGTTCGCCTGGTGGGCGTGAAATCCAACCGCGCCGGCTTAGGCGCTCAAATCAAAGTGACCGTGAAAAACCAGGAGAATGGAACGCGCTCCATTTATCGCAGGGTAGGCAGCGGGGGCTCCTTCGGAGCTTCGCCATTTGAGCAGCACATCGGATTGGGCAAGTCCAGCCGCATTGAGAACCTGGAGATCTGGTGGCCGGCCACAGGCACTCGCCAGAGTTTTGACGGAGTCGCTAAGAACCAGTTCGTGGAGATCCAGGAGTTTGCCAGAGACTACAAAAAGGTTGATCGCCGAACTTTCCGCCTGGGCGCTTCCAAAAGGATCAGCCGATGAGTCACGCACCACTGTTGGCACTCTGCCTCCTATGCGTGATATTCCAACTCGGTGCGGCTCCTAACGATCCCGCCGCAGAGAAGAAGGCCGCGGAACTCTACGAACAGGCCGGCAGGTCTTTTGCTGCAGCGCAATACACCCAGGCGGCTGCGGAACTGATCCAATCATTGCGCCTGGACTCGCACCAACCGCGGGCCGCCAAGATGCTGGGTATCTGCTACCAGCGTCTTGGCGATCTGAAGCACGCTGAAGCCAGCCTGGTGGACGCGTCTCGTCTCGACGGGAACGATCCTCAGACGTGGTTCTTCCTGGGACGGGCATACTACCTCGATCATTCATTTGAAAATGCACGGAACGCCCTTGACACGGCCGCGCGGCTCAATCCCGCCGATCCCCAGGTGCATGAGTTGCTGGCCCTGACCTTTGAGACTACCGGCGATGAGACCGGCGCGATGAAGGAGTTTGCCGAAGCAGTTGCCTGGAACAACAAAGCTCTGAAACCGCTGCCGACACCTCATCTGAGTTACGGCGTATTTCTGCACAAGCTGAATCAGCTGGATGAAAGCGAAAAGCAACTCAGGATTGCGCTAGGACTAAATCCGAAGGACTGGATGGCGCACTTTGAGCTGGCCAAGCTCTTGTTTGACCTGGACCGATTTGAAGCTGCCGTCCAGGAACTCACGGTCGCGACGCAGATAGCCAAGCCTGGCAGTGACGATGCCGCCCGCGTCTACCGGTTACTGGGCCGAATATACTACCGGATGGGACGCGCTGACGACGCGCGCCGGGCGATTGCGATGGCCGGCAAGTGAATCGCTATATCATCTGTGCCCTGGCGATCGCCATCCTCGGCGCCACTCTCATCCTGACGGCCTCTCCGGAAAAGGAGCCGTTGGTTCCCATCGTCTTCACGGAGCGTGCCCGCCAGGCAGGCATCGACTTTGTCCTCAAGAACCATGCCACTCCCGAAAAGCATCAGATTGAGGCTATGCCGGGCGGGGTCGCCGTCATCGACTACAACAATGACGGCTATGAAGACCTGTACTTTATCAACGGAGCCGCCATTCCACAGTTAGCCAAGACAGATCAATCCTATTGGAACCGCTTGTACCGAAACAACGGCGACGGTACCTTCACCGACGTAACGCTGAAAGCCGGCGTGAAGGGCGAGGGTTACAGTATGGGGGTGGCCGTTGGCGACTATGACAACGATGGCTGGGATGACCTGTTCGTGACCGGGGTGGATCGAAATATTTTGTTTCATAACAACCACGACGGCACTTTTTCCGATGTCACACGGAGCACTGGCCTGTCGGGCGGGTCACCTGGCAAACCGTGGTCGGTGTCGGCGGGCTGGTTTGACTATGACAACGATGGCTGGCTCGATCTGTTCGTAGTCAACTATTGCAAATGGGCGCTCGATAAAGACCCCTACTGCGGCGTCAGGAAACCAGGCTATCGGACTTACTGCGATCCTAGAATGTATGAGGGCTTGCCGAACGCGCTGTATCACAACAACCGGGATGGCACGTTCACGGATGTCTCGAAATCCTCCGGCATCGCCGCGCACATCGGAAAAGGAATGGCCGTAGCCTTCGCCGATTATGACGACGATGGCCGGATGGACGCGCTGGTCACCAATGACACCGAGCCGAACTTCCTGTTCCACAACGACGGCAATGGCCGATTCACCGAAACCAGCCTGGAAGCCGGTGTCGCGTTCAACAATGACGGCAAGGCGCTGTCCAGTATGGGCGCCGATTTCCGCGATATCGACAACGACGGCAAGCCGGACCTCGTCATCACCGCACTTTCGAACGAGACGTTTCCTTTCTTCCGGAATCTCGGCGGATCTTTCAGAGACGCCAGCTATTCCAGCCGCCTGGCCCTTCTGACGCTGCCATGGGCCGGATGGGGAATAGGAATTTACGATCTGAACAACGACGGCCTTAAGGATATCTTCACCGCGAATTCCCTGGTCATGGATAACGTCGAACTCTTCAGCAGCCGGTCGTACCGCCAGGTTGATTCGGTGTTCGCCAACACGGGCAATGCGCAGTTTGTAGATGCCCGCGATGGATCGGGCCGTGACTTTTGGCGGCAGCGCGCGCACCGCGGCTGCGCTTTTGGCGATCTCAATAACGATGGAAGGGTCGATGTGGTTGTCGCAAGTCTCAATGACCCGGTGGAACTGCTGCAGAACAGCTCCGAAGCCCGCCAGCACTGGTTTGAACTTCTGCTGACCGGCAGCGCCAGCAATCGCGATGCGATCGGCGCCAAAGTCCGCGTGGTGTCACAGTCGGGTCGCGCCCAATACAATCACGTCACCACCTCGGTCGGCTATGCCTCTTCCAGCAGCCGGCGGGTGCACTTTGGCCTCGGCCCGGAGTCAGTCATTGCAAGCCTCGAAATTCGTTGGCCCAGCGGCCTCGTTCAGAGAGTGCAAAACGTGAAAGCCGACCAGTGCTTACGTCTCACTGAGCCAAAACGTTGAAGGAGATACTTTACTTCGCCGGCAGCGTCCACGCGTAGAGCACGCTGTCGACCGGTGTAAGCACATACTGGCGGCCGCCCAGTTCATATGTCGTCGGGCCGCCGCTCAGGTACCCGCCGGGGCTCATGCTCCACAAGACTTTCCCGGTAGCTGGATCGAGCGCCACCAGACGGGTCGACTCATTGGTAAACAAGAGGCGCCCGGCCGTGGTCAGAATGCCGTTCCCTTCGCCGCCTTCTCCCAGCAGCCTGCCGCTGCCGCGCCCGCTCACCCGGCTCCAACGCGGCTTGCCGGTCTGGTAGTCCAGGGCCAGCAGCATAGTCTCGCCCCACAACTCCGTGCTGCCGCCCCCCTGGTGGTCTTCAGCCTTCCCGGTCTGTTCATTTGTGGTCAGGTATCCCACGCTGAAATTGTGGCCGACGTTGACAAAGAAAAGCTTGGCCACGGGATCGAAACTTGGCGACCACCAGTTCGTCGTCGTGCCCTCAAAGAGCACCCCGTCGCGCGTCGGATCCTGGTCAGGCTTCGGAATAGGTTGTCCGCGCTTATCCACCCCTTGCGACCAGTTCTGTCTGCCGAGCGGCACCGTCACCAGACTCTCTCCGGTGGCGCGGTCCAGCAGGAAGTAGTATCCGCTGCGGCTGGCCATGGCCAGAAGTTTCCGCGGCTTGCCTTGAAATTCGGCGTCGAACAGAACCGGCGTCTGGTTCGCATCCCGGTCATGAGTGTCGTGCGGCGACGTCTGGATATACCACTTCATCTTGCCTGTATCCACGTCGAGCGCGACCAGCGTACAGGTGTACAGGTTGGCGCCCGGCCGCGCGCTTCCGGCCTGCACCGGGTGGGGATTGCCGGTTCCCCAATAAGTCAGGTTCAGTTCCGGATCGTAGGTGCCCTGCACCCACGTCATGCCGCCGCCGTGAGCCATCATGTCCGCGTTGGGCCAGGTCTCCGACCCCGGTTCGCCCGGTTTGGGCACGCTCGACCAATTCCACAGAAGCTTGCCGTCCGCCGGATCCCTGGCTTGAAGAAATCCGGCTACGTCCGACTGGTCATCGGAAATGCCCACGATCAGTTTGTCCTTGACCACCAGCGGCGGGACACTCATGTAGTAGCCAAACTTCACGTCGGCCACTTCCACGTCCCACAACTTCTCTCCGTTGCGCGCATCAAGCGATATGAGATGCGCGTCGGGTGTGCCGAAAAAGAGCTGGTTCTTGTACATCGAAACACCGCGATTCCCGACGTGGTCGCCCAGGCTCGGCCGGGAGTAGTGCCAGATCTCGCGTCCCGTGCGTGCGTCCACGGCCCACACCTGGTCCGGCACCCCGAAGTACAGGATCCCGTTCACCAGGAGCGGGCTGGCCTTGAGCGCCGCGGAGTGCGTTTGGAAGGCCCAGGCCACCGTCAGGGAGCCGACGTTGCTCTGATTGATCTGCGAAAGCGTACTGTAACGGCGGCCGGTATAGTCGCCGTTGAAGGTCGGCCAACTGTCGGTGGGCGGTTTCAGCAAAGCCGCCGGATCGAGACCCTGCGCATGCAGGCAGATCGCCGAAACCAGAATCCAGGCCGGCTTCTTCATTTCAAGGTCTCCAGATACGCGAACAGGTTATGCATGTCGGCGGTCGTGAACTTGTGAAGCAGTTCAACGTGTTTGGCAAGCGGGTCGCGCACCTCGATCTTGACCGCGCTCACCGGCCAGGAACGGTACCAGCCGTCCATCGTCTTGATGGCGATGTCAAAACCATCGTTCTGAAGCACCTCTCCGCTGAACTGCTTGCCGGAGGCCTCTGTCACCGTGGCCGCGGGTCGCTTGCGCGCGGGGTAGAGGAAGCGCGCCTGAAGGAACGTTGGCGCATATTTGGTGGCGACGCCTTTCAGGTCGCCGGTCGGCGAGTGGCAGCTGGCGCATTCGCCGGCGCCGTTAAAGTAAGCTTTGCCCAGTTCAACGTTGCCGGTCAGCAGCTTGCTCACTTCATAGTCGCGACCCGGAGGGCGCGCGCTGATATTGTCGGACTCGGCGACGCGGCCGCGTAAGAATGCCGCGACATCCATGATCTGGCTCTCGGTCAACGAAACGGCCGGCATTCCTTTGTCGGGACGGCCCTCGCGGATTACTCTGCCGATCTGATCGCCGTTCGTGTCGTGGCGGATCACCTCCGACCGGTTGAGATTCGGGCCGCGCGCGCCGCCGGCGCCATTCTGTCCGTGGCAGAATGCGCAGGATTGCACAAATTGTTCCTGACCGCGTTTGTACGCCGCCGCCGGAACCTCCACGCAGGGGTTCCCGCTCCCCGGGCAAATCCGCATGATGCCATCGCGTGGGGCCTGACTCCGGCCGCCCTGCCCCCAAAGCGAAACAGCCGTCAGCAGCGCAATTGCGGCGCAGAGAGTCTTACACATTTCTTCTCCTTGTGGGAACCAGCCGCTGCACGCCTGGCGAAACCGAATGGGCCGCTCAGCGATCCGGCACGCCCGCTTTCCGGTAGAGGCTTTGGATGCGCTGCAATTCCACCTCTTCCTCTGTTACCCCGATCGAGTCGATCATGCGGCGAATCGGAATCCCAGAGTCGTTGGACCAGAAAATACCCACGTCTTCATCGCTGTAATATCGGAAGCCGACCTTGTCGCCGTATTTTTTGCGCAGCGCCGCGCCATTGCCCAGCCGGCTGCTCCATGGCAGCAGAGCATAGCTCAGATCCAGCTCCTGCACCAGGATGTCTTGGGGAGGCTTCACCTGTGCCGTGATCTTACCGGTCGGCTCGAAAATCGAGGCGTTATCCCGCCACGTGCTGGACACGATGTAATAGCGTCCTTGCTTGGCGCGAAAAGCAGGTTGCGAAGTTTGCGGCGATTGCGTGGGCCATGCCACCAGCTCCGCCCCCTGGCGCGCCAGTTCCTTCCAGCCATAGTCGTACGCCATGTCGAAACAGATCTGCATGCCGAGCTTGCCAAAGTCGGTTTGGAAAACGGGCACTTCCTTACCGGGCGTGACGCCGCCCTCCATCGAATCGCTACCAGTCGGAACCGCCAGGTGGAGTTTCCGGTACGTGCCCACGACTTCGCCGCCGCGGCCAATCAGGATGCTGACATTGAAATACCGCTTCGTCTCCTCACCCTCCACCAGGAACATCGGAACCACGATGTAGCAGTGATGTTCTCGCGCCTTGCGGACGAATCGATCCTTCACGATGCCTTCAAACGGGAGCGAAGCTGCCTTGCTGCCGCCGCGGTCGCCGGTCACCGCCACTTCCGGAAGGACCACCAAATCCAGGCCGCGGGCATACGTCTTCTTCGATTGCTCCGCCATCCGGTCGATGAAGGTTTCGAGTTCCTCCAGCCGTTTTCCGGCGCCTGGATATTCTACAAAGAACGATTGCACGAGCGTTCCCACGATCACCTTGCGGGGTGGACCGTCGGAAGTGCTCTTCAGGGCTTCCGCGCCGGCGAGCGAAACCGGCGATGCCAGCAGGCAGAACACTGTCGCGAATTTTTCAAATAGGCGCATCGCCATTTTCCCCCGTCGGAATTCCCTTGTAGGGCTACGACCGAATTTCCGGGATCAGGAACGGGGCGCGGGACTTATCGCGCAGCATGGCATCCGCCTCGTGGTCACTCTTGAAGCGGTGCGTGGCAGGGTCGAAGTGTAATTCCCGTTTCAGCCGGTACGAAATGTTGCCCAGCAGGCAGAACACCGTCGAGAGGTAGGTTTCATTGATCTCGGCGTGCAGCATCTCCTGCTTGCCGGCGCGCACCGCCTCGAAGAAGTTGCGGAAGTGTGCCGGCTCTTCATCGGTCCCTTCGCCCACGGTGCCTAAGTCCGGCTCGGGAGTTTTGCGCCCTTCGAGAAAGACTTTGAATCGGCCCTGCGTATCGCCCACCATGTACCCCTTGGAGCCATAGAAGGCGGTGCCGGAAGTGGTGCCGGCCTCGTTGTTGCTGTACCGGCCGCGGATTTCCACCACCAGCTCCGTTTGGTCGTCGAACTGATAAATCACCTGCTGCGTGTTCGGAGTCTGTCCCTGGTCCTTGTAGCCAAAACGCCCGCCGTTCGAGTAGATCTTGACTGGCAGGGTCTTATGCAAACCCCAACGCGCGACATCCATATAGTGAATGCCGTTGTTGCCCAGTTCGCCGTTGCCGAAGTCCCAAAACCAGTGCCAGTTGTAAGGGTGCAGATTGGCATTGAAGGGCTGCATGGGCGCCGGCCCTACCCAGACATCCCAGTTCAAACTGGCGGGAGGAGTCTCGGGATTCTTGAAGCCCAAAGACTCCCTCTTTTGATAGTGGATGCAGCGCGCCATATAGACGTCGCCGATAATGCCCTCGCGCAGCGCTTGTATGGCGCGGCGGACGTAGCCGTTGGAGCGCAGCTGAGTTCCGCCCTGCACCAGGCGGTCGTGTTTACGCGCAGCCGCCACCATTTGCGCGCCCGAGAAGACATCGTGGCAGACCGGCTTTTCGACGTAGACGTGCTTGCCGGCCTGGCAAGCCCAGATGGCGGCCAGGGCATGCCAATGGTTGCAGGTAGCAATGGTCACCGCGTCGATATTCTTGTCTTCAAGCACGCGCCGCAGGTCCTGCTGGAGCACAGGCTTCTTGTAACCGAGCTTCTCGAACTCAGCTGCCTTCTCATTCAGGCGGGTTTCGTCCGGGTCGCAGAAGGCAGCCACTTCCACACCGGGGACCTTGGCAATCTGGCGCATGTGGTCGCGGCCGCGGCCGCCCAGGCCTAGCACGGCAACGCGGATGCGGTCGTTAGCGCCCGCCCAGGCACCCGAGGTACCCAGCAGGGAAGCGCTGGCCGCGGCGGTGGTGATGAACTCTCTTCGGCGGATGGACATGTAGTTGATCTCCAGTCTTGATTTAAGCACTTGTCACATCCTTTTGCTAGAATCCGGATAAAGTTGGCACGATGAAAATCCTCCCACTCTCTTTGCTTTTGATTTCCGCTGGCGCTGCGGCCGATTTCCGCCTTGGCATCATCGGGACGGATACTTCTCACGTCCCGCTACTGACCGCGACCTTTAACGATCCCTCCTCGCGCGACCACGTACCCGGCTTCCGCGTGGTGGCGGCGTACAAAGGCGGCAGCCCGGACGTCGAATCCAGCTATACGCGTGTGGATAAATTTGCCGCCGAGCTGGAATCCAAATGGAACGTTGAGATCGTCCCGGACATTCCGGCATTGTGCAGCAAAGTGGACGGCATCCTGCTTGAAAGCGTGGATGGCCGCAGGCACCTGGAACAGGCCAGGCAGGTGATCGCCGCGCACAAGCCGATGTTCATCGACAAGCCGATGGCCTCCACCCTGGAAGACGTGCGCGAAATCTCCCGCCTGGCTAAGACGGCGGGCGTGCCCTGGTTCAGCTCTTCGGATGAACGCTACAACGGGATGGTCACCTCCATGAAGTCGGCGGACATTACCGGCGCCATCGTCTGGGGTCCCGGGCCGCTAGAGGAGCATCACTACCTGGATCTTTCCTGGTACGCCATTCACGAAGTCGAGATGCTGTTTGCGCTGATGGGCACCGGCGTCGAGCAAGTCTCGCGGATTTACACGCCGGACGCCGATGAGTTGGTGGGCCGCTGGAAAGACGGCCGAATCGGCAGCGTCCGCGCCCTGCGGCCTTATGGAGGAATCGGCGCAATCGTCTTCCGGCCCAAGCAGATTCTTCAGAGCAATCCGAAGATGGCCGGCGGTTCCGCGCAGTTAGCCCGGGAGATCGGGAAATTCTTCACCACGGGAGTTCCGCCTTTTCCCAACGGCGAGACCCTGGAAATCTTCGCGTTCATGGATGCCGCGCAGCGCAGCAAGGCCGCCGGCGGCCAGCCGGTGAGCTTGCGATAGCCGAGTCAAAGCTTGGTTTGCGCTGCGGATATGCCGAGGTCTTCCAGCAGCACCTGAGCGCAGTTATAGCCCGCTAGACCAGTGACATTGCCTCCAGGGTGGGAAGAAGCTCCGCACAGATACAAACCTTGTAAGTATCCCCTGTACTGGCCCGCTCCGGGGAACGGTCTGTTGTAAGCGACTTGCCCGTTCGTAAATCCGCCGACTAACAAGTCACCCTGCCGCATGTTGGGGAAAGTGCGCTCGGTGTCGAGGGGACTGCGCACAAACCAGTCCAGCACCGAGTCATTCAGATCCGGCGCATATTGAGACCAGGCGTTCAGCATGGCCTTCCCATGCTGATGCTTCTCGGAGTCCCATTGCCGGGGATCGCCGTGCAGCGCGTACGGCAGCTTTTCCCACATGAATGCGGTGTGCTTCCCCGCGGGCGCCTGGGATGGATCAAACTCGGTTGGGCAACTGCCCCACATCACCGGTGGGAGGGACTGTGCCTTTCTCGTGATGGCGCACAATGTCCGGGAACTGCTCAAAATGCTCCAGCCCGAGAATCACCATGAATGCCTTCTCTGTCTTCGCGGAATATCGCGGCGGATCTTTTAAGTTCAGATAGAGGCCGAACAAAGGGGCGATCAAATTGTATTTGAACTCGCGAGCTTTGTCGCGCCATTCCCGCGGCAGCACGTCCTCCTCGATCAGGTCGAGAAACGTCTGCTGCGGGTTGAGTCCGGACGCCACGAAATGGCGAGCTTCATACACCTCGCCATCGGACGTTTCTACTCCGGTGGCCCGGCCATTCTTCACCAGGATTCTCCGGGGCGTTGTTTGCAGGTGGATCTCGCCACCGGATTCCGTCACCGCCGAGACCAGCGCGCGAGCCAGCGCGGCCGAACCGCCGATGCACATTTGCGCCTTCCCCGGGCTTGCCAGAAGCGCGGGAATATGATGCCCAAAACCGCGGCAGTTCATGTCCACCTCGCGCAGACCATTAAAGAACAGCAAGCCGGCCTGCACTACGGGGTTCTCGAATTCGCGCAGGATGAACTCAAGCGGCGATAGCTCGCTGACCTTGAGCAACAGCCGCCCTTCGGCGCTCTTACCGAGTAACTCGATTCGCTTCTGGGGAGGGAGCGGCGGGGACTGGCTCTCCGGGATAAGAATGCGCTGCACAATCGGCAGGAAATCGTTTCGCCAGCGGCGCAGGCTGGCCTCGTCTTTCGAGCTGAAACGGCCGAAGGATGCGGCCGTCTTTTCGAAATCCGTCCACCATTCGAGCGTGCCGCCATTCCGCAGGACCAGCGCCACGTTGAGTTCGGGTTCCAGATACACGGCCCCGCGTTTCTCCAGTTCGAGGTCGCGATACCAGGGCATCTGATTGAGGCCGCGGTGGTAGAAGGAATGTGTGTTGTGCAGGAAGCCCGAGTGGAGTGGCTGCTCCTCGGTCGAAAGTCCGCCGCCCGCAACGTCCCGCCGCTCGAGACAGAGCACCTTCAGGCCGGCCTTGCCGAGATAAGCTTGCAAGACCAGACTGTTGTGTCCGGAACCGAGTATGATGCCGTCATACGTCATACTTGAGATTAGCCAAAATCCGATTCTACGGCGCAAGGGACCGAACTGATGGCCGCTCCCTGGGTTGCGGGCCGGACGTATAATCGTACCCAACATGCGCAAACTTTGCTTCGCAGCGATGCTGCTGGCCGGCGTTGCGGCACCGGCCGATAAACCGCTGGAGCACCGATGGGTCTACGTTTCCCGCGGACTCCGCTCGGACCAGGACGTCGAGGACATCCGCCAGATCGCCCGTACCGCATCGGAAAACGGGCTCAACGGAATCATGCTGGCCGCCGGCCTCGACACCATCAGCCTGAAGCCTCCGGAATACCTGGCGCGGCTCGACAAGGTCAAAGAAATCTGCCGCGGGTATCATTTGGAAATTATCCCCAGCATTTTCGCGGCTGGTTACGGCAGCGCCATTCTGGCCCACGACAAGAACCTGGCGGAAGGGCTTCCGGTTAAAGACGCTCTCTATGTGGTCAAGAATGGTGAAGCGCATCTCGAACCCGAAGTGCCGGTGGCCGACGGAGGTCCGGCGGTGGAGGGCGTGTGGACCCGCGAAGTCGCCGTCCATCCCAACCGTTGTTACCGTATCGTGTTTCGCGCCAAGACTGAAGGCCTGGCTGCATCGCGGCCATTTAGTTCCGGACCTTTTCGTCTCACGGTGCAGACCGATGACAAGCGCAATCTCACTCCATGGCAGGTGCCGGTGCCGGCGACCACCGACTGGCGTGAGATTCGATGGGGCTTCAACAGCCTGTGGTATGACAAGGTGCGGATCTCGATCGGCGTACCCGGAGAGAAGATCGGCAAAGCTTCGGTGGACAGCGTGCGCGTGGAGGAGGTCGGCCTGCTGAATGTTTTGCGGCGCCCCGGCACGCCGGTGACTGTGCGCAGCGACCAGGGCGGCCGCGTGTACCAGGAAGACAAAGACTACGCGCGCATCAGCGATCCGCAGTTGAACTTCCGCTTCGATCATGAGGGCCCGGCAATTCGCCTGCTGCCCGGCGGCCATATCCGGGACGGCGAGCGGTTGCGCGTCAGCTACTATCACGGCTATTCGATCAACAACGGGCAGACGACGATCTGCATGGCAGAGCCCAAGGTCTACGACATCTGGCGCGATGAAGCGCGCCGCATGCATGACGCCGTGGCGCCGCCGCGCTATGTCCTGAGCATGGACGAGATTCGGGAGGGAGGCACCTGTGAGGCCTGCCGCGGCCGCAACATGGGACAGTTGCTGGGGGAATGCCTGACCAGGCAATTCAAAATCCTCCGCGACGTCAATCCGAAAGTGGATGTCTGGGTCTGGTCCGACATGCTCGACCCCAATCACAACGCCCACGGCAATTACTATCTGGTCAATGGCGACTACACCTCGTCGTGGAACTACGTGCCCAAAGAGATGGGGATTGTGACGTGGTATTACGAGAGGCGCGCCCTGAGCCTGCCCTTCTTTTCCAAGCTTGGCTTCCGCACGCTGGCGGGGGCCTATTACGATGCCGACACTCTGGACAATCCACGCGGCTGGATGGAAGAGTTGGCGAAAACTCCCGGCGCGCAGGGGATCATGTACACGACCTGGCTCCACAAGTACGCACTGCTGGGCGATTTCGGCAAGCTGGTGTCGGCGCCCATAACTTCACCGCGATAGAAGCTTACCGGCAGGCGAAACGCTAAGGTATACTCCCGAGCCGCGTGATTCTTTTTCACCCTGCGGGTTCGAAATTGTACATACCACCACTTCCTGCGGCCGAAAATCGCGGTTCGGCAAGCCCGCCTGATGTATACTTTTTCGCAAGGCAAAACAAAACGTGGGAAGGGGAAGGGAAAAAATGTTCCAGACGAAACGGTTGTCGCTGTTGGCGGGCTTGTTTTGCGTGCTCACGGCCGTCGGCCCTGCATTTCCTCAGTACACAAATGCCACGCTCGGCGGAACAGTGACGGATGCTTCAGGCGGCGCGGTGGGCGATGCCAGGGTCACTATTCAGAACCAGGATGTAGGCTTGAGAAAAGTCGGCACCACGCTCGCCGACGGCTCCTTTCTGTTTCCCGGCCTGCCGATCGGCTCGTACAAAGTCACGGTGGAGAAGCCGGGTTTTACCACCTACGTGCAGAGCGGTGTGTTGCTCGCTGTAAGCCAAATTGCGCACCTGCAAATTACCATACGGCTGGGCGACGTCCAGCAGCAGGTAACGGTCGCGGCTGACGCGGAGATTCTCACAACGAAATCCGGAGTGGTGGGTCAATTGATCGATCAAAAGCGCATCATCGAGCTGCCCCTAAACGGGCGCGACATGTCTTCACTGCTTTATCTGGCGCCCGCCACGGTGAACGAAACCGGCAAGTATTGCCTGGTGAATTGCCAGGGCGGGGTATATCCCGGTGAATCGGACGGAAACGTCGGCGGAGGCGGCCCGCGCTCCGTCAATTTCCAGATGGATGGCGCCGGGCACAACGACACTTACCTCAATACGAATCTTCCGTTTCCCAATCCCGATGCCATACAGGAGTTCAACGTCGCTGCCAACAATCTCTCGGCGCAGTACGGCATCGGCGCGGGCGCAGTGGTCAACATCATCACCAAGTCCGGCACCAACTCGATTCACGGCGACTTGTTCGAATTCGTGCGCAACGGCGATATGAACGCGCGAAATTTCTTCGCCCCGGTTCAGGACACGCTCAAGCGGAACCAGTTCGGCGGTGCCGTGGGCGGTCACATTATCAAAGATAAGCTCTTTTATTTCGGTACATATCAGGGGACGCGCATCCGCAGCGCGGCCGCCGGCCGCATCTCCTTCGTTCCAACCGCGGACGAACGCGCGGGAGATTTCTCGGCGATCTCCACGCAGTTGAAAGATCCCAAAACCGGCGTTCCCTACCCGGGAAATCAGATCCCCGTGAGCCAGTTCAGCCCGCCCTCCCTGTTTTTCCTGAAGACTATCCCTCTGCCGAACGGGCCTAATGGGCAGCTCACTTACACCGGGCCAAGCCTGGTTCAAAATGACGACCAGTATCTTGGAAAAATCGATTACCTTCACGGCAGGCACAGGTTGAGCGGCAGTTTTTTCCGCACCAGATTTAATGAACCCGCCGACGTTGCCATTGCCCAACAGAATATTCTGGCGGCCGACTCTGGCGGAAACCAGGTGTGGATCAAGAACCTGGCGGTGAACCACTCCTTCACTGCGACTCCCCACCTGCTGTTTAACACCTGGTTCGGATGGGACGCGCAGACCGGCGGCTCCCGGTCCGGTGCGCCGTACCCCTTCTCGGCTGCCGGTGTCAACATTGGCGCGCCTACTCCGCCCGAGCTGGTCGTGTCTGTATCCGGCTTCTTTAGTGTGTCGACCAACCACCTGGGCAATTTCGATCGCGGCGACTACACTTTTCGCGAAGACGTCACCCTGCAGCGCGGCGCGCATGAGCTGCATTTCGGCGGCGAGGCCGTTCGCGTTTACAACAACCTGGTCAACACTTTCACCATGTCCGGACAGTTCACGTTCGGTGCGGGCACCGCGCTTTCCGGCAGCAACCTCTCTGACTATATGCTCGGCGCCGCTTCCAGCTTTCTGCAGGGCGGCGGTGAATTCAAGCGGCTGGTCGGCACTCTGTGGAGCACATACGTACAAGACAACTGGCGCGTGAACCAGCAGCTTACGTTGAATCTTGGCCTGCGCTGGGACCCCTATTTTCCTTACACGGAGAAGGACGGACGCGTGGTCTGCTTCGCGCCGGGCCAGCAATCCAAGCGCTTTCCCAACGCGCCGCTCGGTCTGCTCTATGGCGGATCGAACGCCGACGCCGGCTGCCCGTCGCAAACGGGCTCCTATCCCGACCGCTCCAACTTCGCTCCACGCCTCGGGTTCGCCTATCGGTTGGGCGCGGCCGGGAAGACCGTGATTCGTGGCGGCGCCGGATTGTATTTCACGCCTCCCGGCAATCACGATTCCAACGGCCTGGTGGATACCGCGCCATTCGGCCCGCGATTCAATTTCTCGGGCAACCTGAGCTTTCAGGATCCATTCGCCAGCGTCGGCCTGGCCAATCCCTTTCCGGCGCAGTTCGGCCCCACCCTGCCCGGCTCCAATGCGCAGTTCACGCTGCCCGTCTCGGTCTATGGAACTATCCAGCGCAACTGGCACATGCCGGAACTGGCCACGTGGAACGTGACTTTGGAGCGGCAGGTTGGGAAAGATGTGGTGTTGCGTGCCGCTTATGCGGGCAATAAGGGCACGTACCTGGCCAGCGGTGTGCTCGGCTTCCGCGAGCAGAATCCGGCGATCTATATTCCAGGGCAGTCGACGCTGGCGAACACGCAGCAGCGGCGCTTGTATCCACAACTCGGGCCGGTAGGGCTGTTCTCATCGGATGACAACTCGCACTACCATTCGCTGCAATTGAACCTGGAGAAGCGGTTTAGCCGCGGGTTCACGATCCTGGCCAACTATACCTGGTCGAAGTTGATCGACGACTACGGCCCTTCCGGCACCACCAATCCTTTTAATCGCAGGTTCGATTACGGAATTTCGAACGACGATGTTCCGCACGTGGTGCACTTCTCCGGCCTGTGGCAGATTCCGCGAGTTAACGTGCGCGGCCCCGCCGATCGCCTCCTGAATGGCTGGGAGCTCACGGCGATCACGTTGTGGCGGTCGGGTTTCCCTTTCACCGTGACCAGCGGTGTGGACAACTCGTTTAGCGGCGTGGGCCTGGACCGTGCCGACTACCTGGGTGGACAGGTCAGTCTCGATCCGGGCCGTCCGCATGGGCAGCTCATCGCAAATTACTTCAATACCGCCGTGTTTGCGCGCAATGCCGTGGGCACCTTCGGCAGTGAAGGCAAGAACCTCCTTCGCGGGCCGGGTATGTTCGACACGGACCTCGGGCTGATCAAGAACACAAAGATCACGGAGCGCCTCAATACGCAGTTCCGCGCGGAGTTCTTCAACGCCTTCAACAATGTGAATTTCAGCGGCCCAAGTTCGAGCCTTTCCTCGTCCTCGTTCGGACGCATCACGTCGGCGGGCGATCCGCGCATTTTGCAGTTGGCCTTGAAGTTGGTCTTTTAGCAGCCACAGAATGGTTACGAGTGAAGCGCGTCAAACCAGCCGTTGACGCTGGGTTGGCCGCAGGAGGTTTGGATGCCGGTAATCAGCCCGCGGGCTCCCATGGTTAATCACACCAGGATAGATCACAAGAGAGTCCACCGTTGCCGATTGACAGAGACCTTCCGCAATTTGGGGATGGTCGCGATCCTTCTGATCATGATTCCATTCGTATCCAGGGGTCAGGCGGTCAGCGGCACAATCCTGGGTTCGGTGCAGGATTCGAGCGGCGCCCCTGTTCCGGGTGCGCCCGTAACCATTGTGAATTCCGAAACGGGCCTGACCCGTACCGCTGCCACGGACTCCGCCGGAGAGTATGCCGTGCCATCCCTTCCCCCCGGCACGTATAGTGCTTCCGCCACCGTGAAGGGCTTTAAGAAGGTCTCGCTCTCGGGCATCCGCCTCAACGTCGATCAAAAGGCGCGTGTCGATTTGAAGCTCGAGGTCGGCGATGTTAGCGAATCGGTCCAGGTGCAGGCGTCGGTGGCTCTGGTTCAAACCGACAGCTCAGAACTCGGTGCCACCGTGAACGAGTCGCAGATAAAAGAACTTCCGCTGAACGGCCGCGATTTTGTTCAGTTGACCCGCCTGATTCCCGGTGTTACGCGGGGGGTGCCGGGCTCCAACAACGATGGGGCCAGCAATGAAGGCTGGCGGATGTCGTCCACCATCGCCGCCAATGGCATGCGTACCCGCGATAATAACTTCCTGCTCGACGGCATCGACAATAACGAGCTCAATCTGAATACTGTGATCATCTTTCCGAGCATCGATGCGATCGAGGAATTCAAAGTTCAGACCAGCACCTACTCCGCGGAATTCGGCCGCGCCAACGGCGGCGTTGTGAATGTTCAGATCAAGTCGGGCACGAACCAGTTCCACGGCAGCGGGTTTGAATTTTTACGGAACGACAAGTTCGATGCCAATGATCTGTTCAACAATAAGTTCGGCCGCACCAAACCAGCTTTCAGACAAAACCAGTTCGGCGGCACGGTGGGCGGACCCATCCGTCATGACCGCACGTTTTTCTTCATGGACTATCAAGGCTGGCGGGTCCGCAATGCGCAGACGTATCTCTCAAGCGTGCCCACGGCCTTAATGCGCAACGGCGATTTTTCCGAGCTCAACCGGATCATCTACGATCCGCTTTCGCAAACGGCCTTTCCGAACAACCGCATCCCGACGTCCCGTATCAACCCGGTCTCGAAGAACATCATCGATCAACTCTATCCGCTTAGCAATGTCGCCGGCCAGCTGGCTTCTACGGGACAAGTCATCAACAACTTCTTATACAATCCGGTGCTCCAGCGCCAGGACGATCAGTTCGATGTGAAAGTGAATCAGCGGATCTCGGATAATAACCAGTTTTTCGCGCGCTACAGCTTCGAACGATCGGATCAATTCCTGCCGGCGTCGCTGCCCCACGGCGATGCCGGCGCTACCACGGGCAACGGCAGCGGCCTGATCCGCACGCAAAGCCTCGCCCTGAACGACACCCACACATTCAGCCCGCGCTGGCTGAATGAGTTTCGTTTCGGCCTCAACCGCTGGGGCCTCATTTTCTCTCCCATCGATCTGGGCACGAACCTGGCGACCAAGCTCGGTCTTCCCGGAGTAAATATCAGCGATACGACATCCGCGATGGCGCAGATCGTTTTTTCGCCCTCCGATGTGCGCGGCCTCGGTTCCGGCGGCAACGCGCCCGAGTTGAATTACTTCACCACGTTCCAGTGGCTGGACAACGTGACCCACACGCAAGGCAAGAACAGCGTGAAGTTTGGCGTCAACATCATCCGGCGGCGGAAGAACAAAATCAATCCGGATAATTCCGTCGGCAACTTCAGCTTCGGCTCGCCATTGACTTCTAACTGCGCCGGCATAGCCACCGGATGTACCATCAACCCCAACAGCGGATTTTCCGTGGCGAGTTTTGTGCTCGGGCTTCCGTCCAGCGTCAGCCGCGCCCTGCTGCTTGGCATCGCGGGTGAGCGCAAGTGGGAGTACGGCGCCTATGTGCAGGATGATTATCGCGTCACAAGGCGTCTGACACTCAATCTCGGGCTGCGCTATGAATACTTCTCACCGCCGGTCGAGGTGGCCAACCGGCAATCGAATTTCGATCCGCAGATCGGAAGATTTGTGGCTGCCTCCGACGATGCGACATTCGCGGATGGCACCAAGGTGGGACGCGCGCTGCAGATTCCATACAGGCGCGATTTTGCTCCACGCGTGGGTTTGGCCTACGATGTCTTCGGCACCGGCCGCACCGTTCTGCGAGCCGGTTATGGAATATCCTGGAGCAACCCGTTTACCGGGGGCTCCGGCAGCAAGACTAAGAACCCGCCGTTCCTGGTCTCCACCGCGCTCACCACAACCCTGCTCCCAACCTTGCATTTGGAGAATGGCCTGCCGGCTCCTCCGCCCATCGACTTCAGCCTACCTCCGCAGGGTTCGGCCCGGTCGCTGTTCGACATTCGCGACGCGGACGGTTATGCGCAGCAATGGAACGTAAATATTCAGCACCAGTTGGGCCGCGATTTCGTGGTGGAGGCCGCTTATGTCGGCACACATGGAACGCATTTGATGATGAAGCAGGACATCAATCAGGCGCCGGCCACGGTGGGCGTCAGCAATTCGGATGTCAACCGGCCGTACATTCAGATCTCGCCTCTGCTGCGAGGGCTGTCGGAAGTCCAAAGCCGGGGCTGGTCGGTATATCATTCGGCGCAGTTGAAGGTCACCAAGCGCTTTGCCCGTGACTTTATGCTGCTCAGTGCCTATACCTTCAGCAAGGTGATCGACATTGCATCCGATGCCGAAACCGGAACCTTGAACGCGTGGAATTTCAATCAGGATCGTGCGCCGGCCAATTTTGACGTCAGGCATTCCTGGACCACCAGTGGAATCTACGAGCTTCCCTTCGGCAAGGGACGCCGGTTTTTCACAGGTATGAGCCCGCTGGCCGAGAAACTTCTCGGTGGCTGGCAAATCGACGGGATCTTCGCGGTCCAATCGGGACTGCCGTTTACCGTATCTCAGCAGCAAGGGTTGCTTTCCACCGGGACAGGCAACCGGCCGAATCGAATTGGTTCAGGCGTTCTGTCGAATCCAACGCCCGATCACTGGTTCGACCTGACGGCCTTCCAGCCCACTACCGATAACACGGGTACCTACGGCAATTCCGGCCGGGACATTCTACGAGCGCCGGGCTACGTGCAGGCGGACCTGTCCGTTGTCAAGAACACCCGGTTCAAGGATCGCTTCGAGCACCAATTCAAGGTGGAAATGTTTAACGCCCTGAACCATCCTCAATTTGCCAGCCCCGGCTCAACCATTGGCACGGCCACCGCTGGCGTCATCTCAAGCCTGGCGTATAACACTCCGATGCGCCAGATTCAGCTCGCCATGAAACTCACCTTCTAAACACCGGTAGGGCAGGAGGTTTCGCCTGCTGTCAGAGCCGCGCGCGTGAGCAAGCGGTTTGCAGATCTTACTTTTCTTTCGCCTTCGGAATCGTAATATCCGTCGCCGTCACTTTCCCGACCGCCGAAAGCGGTTCGTCGAAATCCTTCTCTTTGCCCACCACCACCACCGCAAACTGGTCCGTCTTCAGGTACTGCCTGGCCACGCGATCCACATCCGCCCGCGTCACGGCGCGCACGCCATCCAGGTAGCGCTGCAGGTAATCGCGCGGATAGCCGAAGTACTCGTAAAACATCAGGCGGCTGACGATCTTGCCGGTGGAATCGAAATCGAATGCGGCGCCTTTCAGAATGCTGTCTTTGGCCCGCGCCAGTTCGTCGTCGGTCACAGGCGACTGCCCCAACCTTTCGATTTCACGTTTCAACGCCCGTATGATCTTGACGGTCGTCTCCGACTTGGTGCTTCCCACTGCCGCGAAAATGCCGGGATGGTCCCACTCCGCGTTCCAACTCGAAAAGACGTCATAGGCCAAGCCCTGCTCGGAACGGACCTGCGAGAACAGACGCGACGCCATGCCACCGCCCAGCACGTTATTCATCACATCGAGGGCGAAAAAATCGGGATCGTCCCGGCGCCCTCCTAACATACCCATCACCACCGTGGATTGGTTGATGTCGTCCTTGTTGATGGCGTAGACGCCGGTGCGATTGCGCGCGCCCGGATCGACAGGCGGAGTTTCGGGTTTAGGATGCCCGCCTTTCTGCCACGCGCCGAAAGCCTTCTCGATTTTGGCGCGCATCTCGGAGGCTTGGAAATCGCCCCATGCGCCCAGAATCACACTCTCCGGTTGAAAGAACTGCTTATGGAAGGCGACCACGTCGGCACGGGTAATGGCGTCGATAGTGGCGTATTCGGTCTGATGCGACCAGGGGCTGCCCTTGCCGTAAATTACTTTACCGAATTCGCGGAACGCGATACCCTGCGGGTCGTCATTGCGGCGCGCGATACTATCCCGTTCGGCGATCTTCGCGAGGTCGATCTTATCCTGCGGGAAGGCCGGGTGCTGCAGAATGTCGGCGAGGATGGAGAGGCCCTTGTCGATATCCTCCTTGAGCACGGACACGCTCGCGTTGCCGATGTCGCTATCAATGCCGGTTTCAACCGATGCTCCCAGCCGGTCAAGTTCGTCGTCCAGTTGATCGCCGCCGTGCGCCCTGCTGCCGCCGGTCCGGATTACAGCGCCCGTGATGGAAGCCAGGCCGGCCTTGTTCACAGGCTCCCATCGCGAGCCCACGCGAACCATGGCGGAAAGCCCGATGGTGGGAAGTTCGTGGTCTTCCACCAGGTAAACCGAAATGCCGTTGGGCAGTTGAAATCGAACTGGTTCGGGCACGCGAAGCCGGTTCAGCGCCGGATATTTCAGATCCTTATATGTCGCCGCAGGTTTGGCGGTTTGCCCCGGAATTGCGGAAGCTGTTGCCAGCGCCGCGATCATCACGTTCGAGATGTGCCGTCTGCGTGTCACAGTTCCTCCCCGCAACCTGCCGTTATTTGGCCGCGGCTGTTTCGAGCTTCTCGATTGTGGCCACCGTCTTGTTGTTGTCGACGAACGTGGATTTGGCGATGCGCTGGATGTCGGCGGGCGTCACGGCGCTAATCTTTTCGATCTCCTGGAACACGCTGTGCCAGTCGCCGGTTAGCACCTGCGCCTCCGCCAGGTCCTGGGCAAGCTGCATGTTGTCGCGCAGTTCGTTGGTCAGGTTGGCGCGAGCCCGGCGCTTCACGCCTGCCAGTTCCTCCGCGGTGACCGGATTGTTCTTCAGGCGTTCGATTTCCCGCCCGATAGCTTTTTCGATCTCCTGGTTGTTGTGGCCGGGCGCCGTAAACGCGCCGAACATGAACAGCTCGGGATATTTTTGGCCGGGGAAGCCGTTAAACCCAAATGCCTGCACGGCGATCTTCTGGTCGCGCACCAGGCTGCGGAAGAGCCGCGAGGAACGGCCGTCGCTCAGAAGGCTGCCCAGGGCCAGATAGGCCGCGTTGTCCGGATGGTTGATGCCGGGCCGGTGATAGCCCACCAACACCAGCGGCTCCGCTTGCAGCCGCAGCGTAACACGGCGCTCGGCCTCCTGCGGCGGCTCCACTGTGCGCAGCGGCTCGGGCTTCGGGCCGCTCGGAATTCGCCCGAAATAAATCTCGGCGAATTCCTGAATCTGCTTGGGATTCACGTCCCCCGCTATCACGCTCACCAGGTTGCTGGGCTGGTAATACTTCTTGAAAAACGCTTCCGCATCGGGCCGCGTGATCTCCTGCAGATCGCTCATGTGGCCCAGCACCGGCTCGCCGTAAGGATGGGCCTTATACGCCGCATGCAGCGCCTCTTCGATCAGCTTTCCCACCGGCTGGCTTTCGATGCTCATGCGGCGCTCTTCCATCACCACTTCTTTTTCCTTGTAGAACTCGCGCAGCACCGGGTGCAGAAAACGCTCCGATTCCAGAAAAAACCAAAGCTCGCTGGAATTGGATGGCAGGTTGAAGAAATAACGCGTACCATCCTGCGCCGTGGCGGCGTTCAGGTTGCGGCCGCCCGCGCGGTCAATCGCGTCGGCATACTCGTTCTTCACCACGAATTGCCCGGCGCCATCCTGCGCGGCTTTGAAGGCGGTCTCCAGTTCCTTCAACTTTTGCGGGTCGGCCGCGGCGCCCTTTTGGCGCTCATCGCGGAGGGCAAAGAAAGCCTGGTCCACGCGATCCAGGGCCAGTTTTTCCTCGGCATAGTTCTTGCCGCCCAGTGTCGGCGTACCCTTGAACGCCATGTGTTCGAAGATGTGGGCCAGGCCGGTGATGCCCTTGACCTCCTGCACAGAGCCCACGCCGGCGTAGGTGAGGAAGGAGGCGACGGGCGCCTGGTGCCGTTCCACCACGATGAACGTCATCCCGTTCTTGAGCGTGAAGCTGCTGATGCGCGATTGGATTTCCTGAAATCCATCATCGGCCGCGAGTGCCGCGGCCGCCGGAATCAGCGCGGGAATCAACAGAAACAGCCAGCGTTTCATGGGAGCCATCGCCGTCTGGCAAGACTATTTCTTCGGTACCGAAATCGTAATATTCCGGTACTTCATGCCGCCTGTATGGTCGCCCTGGATATAAAACGGCCCCGGCTCGCCTTCATTGCAGTCCAGCGCTCCGCCGGTAATACCCGGGATCTCCTGGTTGTCGACCGTCTTGACACCGTTGCGAACGATGGTCAAATGGCGCCCGACCAGCGTGATGTCGAAGCTCTCCCACGTGCCCGGTTTCCGCGGCAAATCCACGGCCGGCGCGATAAAACTATAGATAGAGCCGATGCTGTGGAACTTGTCATTGGCGTCCACTTTCTCATACTCCACCTGCACCTCATACCGTCCGCGCAGGTAGATGCCGCTGTTGCCTTCATCCGGGCAGTTGTACTCGATGTGCAATTTGAAGTCATCGAACTTGCGCGTGGTCTTGATGTTGGCGCCGTGTTCCTGGTTCACCAGTTCGCCGTTCTGCACTACCCAGTGGTTAGCGGCAACCGTGCCCATGGGCTCCCAGCCCGTGAGGTCTTTCCCGTTGAACAGCGGCTCGGGCTCGGTCCAGGCCTTCGGCGGCTTGCGGTCCAGCTTAGGCGCGCGGACGCCGGTCAGTTCGGCAATCGCAGTGTCGCCGCGCTTTAGAAGGCCGGTCAGCTTGTCGCCTTTCACGTCGAGTTCCCAACTGGAAGGCCCCGCCGCCGGCCCCTTGCCGTTGGGCACGGTCATGTTCAAGCTGAGATGCGCACCTTCCAGTTTGAAGTCCTTGATCTCTCTCGCGCCGCCCGACCGCGGCTGGATGCGTACCGTGGCGCCGCCCTCTTTCTCCACAAGCTCCATCCAGTCCGGATAAGGCATGGCCGCCTGCGGATTCTTAGTCGCGTTTTGCGCGTTGGCCTGCGGGGTGATCGTGATATCCCATCGGCCGGCAAACAGGTTCTTGGCGCTCAGCGGCCAGGCCAGGGCCGCCGCGAATACGGAGAGAAGGCAAAGTGGTTTCATGAAAATCCAGTGTAACGCTTTACGGTGGACTTCGGCCTCAGCCTTACATTACTTCGGCTTCGGCCTTAAATTACTGGCGCGCCTCGGCAGATTCCGTCGCGCTTTTTGACGCCGGCTTCTGTTCCACGGGCGCCGGGCGGTCATTGTGCGAATAGCGCTCGAAGAATTCGATAATGCGCAGCATGTGGTCCATGCGCTGCAGCGGCGGACCCGACCGCGTCAGCTCGTGCCCGATTCCGGGATAGCGAATATACTCCACCGGCCGGTTCAACTGCTTCAGCGAGCGGAACAACATTTCGCTCTGCGAATAGCCGGTGCGAAAATCCTGGCTGCCGTGAATGATCAGGAACGGCGTGCGAATCTGCGCCACATAGGTAATCGGGCTTTCTTCGTCCAGCAGCTTTCGGGCCTGCGGCTGCCACGGAAAACCGCCGAACTCATTTTCCACCAGGCCGTACGCGTTAGACTCGCCATAAAACGTCGAGAGGTCATAAACGCCGCGCTGCGCCGACGCAGCCTTGAAACGCTGGTCATGCCCGATCACCCATGCCGTGAGATAGCCGGCATATGAGCCGCCGGTCAGAAACAGCCGGTCCTTATCGATCAGCGGATTGTTCTGTTCGGCGTCTTCTAGCGCGGCCAGCACATCCTCCATCGGGCCCCTTGCCCCAGTTCTGATAGTTAGCCCGCTGGTATGCGTAGCCGTAGCCGCTGGAGCCGCGCGGGTTGGCATACACCACGCCGTATCCCCACGCGTTGAACAATTGGAACTCCCACCACATGCTGAATTCGCCGGGCCCCCACATGGCGCTCGGGCCGCCATGCATATCCACCACCCAGGGGTACTTCCGCCCAGCTTCCGCATGCGTCGGATTCATCACCCAATACTGCTCCTTCAAGCCATCGGGCCGCGTAATCCAGTGTTCTTCCGGGATCGTGATTTCCTTGTCCTTCAGCCACTCGCTGTTCAGGCTGGTCAATTGGCGAACGGATCCGTTCCTGTCGCGAAGGTACAGTTCATTCGGGTCGGGCACGCTAATGAGCGCGTACACCGTGCGGCCGCCGCCTTCGCCGAATGCGCCCACGCCAGTCGGCCCGCTGGTTACTTGCGTGACTTCGCCGCCGGCCAATGGGACGCGCAAGAGCGGCTCACCGCCCTGCCACGGCGTTGCAAAGAGGACGGCGCCGTCAGTCGTGATATGCCCGCCGCGTGCGGACGAATCCCATTTCTCAGTTAGCCAGGTCAGCTTGCTGTCCTTGAAATCGAAGCGTGCCAGGTGGCTCTGCCGGTACGTCGGCTCGTCGGTCTGCAGGCCCGTCACCACCAGCGATGCGCCGTCATGCGTGAAGTGCGGACCGTTGAAAGCGTAGTCTTTCTGGTCCAGCACCGTATGCGGATTTGAGCCGTCGGCGCCCATCATCCAGACGGCCGAACGCTTCACGCGGTCGGGGTGCGGATTGCCCGGCGGCGTGCTCGTATAAACAATGGTGCGGCCATCCGGGGAATATTCCGCTGCCATGTGATTGTAGAAGTCCTTGGTGATCTGGGTGGCTTGGTTGCCGTTGATGCGGTCGTTCGCCAGGTCGATGCTGAACAGCTCCGCGATTTCCATTTCGTGTTCCAGGTCCTGTTCGCCCAGGAAATCCATGCGGTTGATCACGGTGGGGTTATCCTTGGACGCATTGCGGGCCAGCCAGTTGCGAAGGGCGCGCCGGTCTCCATCGGGCCGCGCTTCGGTTCTGGTGTCATCCGTTTTGGCGGCGTCACCTTTGGCCTTCGGCCGGTCCCAATCGAACCAATCGCGTTCGGGGCTCTCCAGATCGAAATGCGGCTTGCCTTCAATCTTTGAAATTGGAATCGCGGAGGTCACCAGCAGCCCCTTGCCATCGGGCCGCCAAACCGGCGCGAAAGCCCCATTCTCCAACTTCGTAATCACTTTGGCTTCACCCGGGCCACTCAGCGGCAGCAGCCAGATCTGGGGTCGCCGCCGGGTTGCAGGGCCTCCCGCGGATGGAGTGTTGTCCACCCGCACAAATGCCAGCGTCCTGCTATCGGGGCTGATAACCGGCGATGAGTCATTGCGGTCGCCAAACGTCAGTTGCTCGGCCTTGGCTTTGAGATCGTTCAAGTCGATGCGCCAGAAATTGGTGCGGTACTTGTAAGCCGGCTCGCCTTTCGGGTCAGCCGGTGGTTCGGTGTGAATGGTCTGAACTCCATACACTGCGAACGCCCCGTTAGAGGCCACGGCAACACTGGTTACGTTGCGGATCTTCAACAGGTCCGCGCCGTTGATCGGCTGCTTTTCCGCTCCATTAACCGCGAACGCAAATGCGTGGATACCCAGAACAGCAAGAACGGTGCGCATGAACGTGATTACACCACAGGCGATGGGCGCGATGTAGACTGGGTGGCATAAGATGAATCGCCGTACTTTCCTGACCGCGGGAGGAATCGCAGCCTCTTCCGCGCTCGCGCTTGCGCAGAAACCATCTTCCGGCGCCGCCCAGCGATTTCTGCCCATGAATCGCAACTGGCTTTTCGGGGGGAAGACGGTGCCCGGTTCCGCCGAGCCGGCGTTTGACGACCGGCACTTCGAGCGTGTGACACTCCCGCACACCAACGTGATGCTGCCGTGGCACAGCTTCGACGAAAGCCGCTACGCGTACGTGTCGATTTACCGCCGCCATTTCAAACTGCCGGCCGCGGCTGAAGGCAAGCGCGTATTCGTGGACTTCGAAGGCGCCATGACCGCCGCTACAGTCACCATCAACGGCCACAAGCTCGGCCAGCACCTTGGCGGCTACACGCCCTTCGGGTTCGAATTGAGCCCGCACCTGCAGTGGAACGGCGATAACGTGCTCGCCGTGGAAGTGGATTCCACCGAGCGCAAAGACATTCCGCCGTTCGGGAACAACATCGATTACCTGACATTCGGCGGCATCTACCGCGAGGTGAATCTGCGGCTGGTGCCTCAGACGTTCATCGAAAATGTTTTCGCAAAACCACTGAGCGTGATGGATGCGTCCGCGCGAAAGTGCGTGGTGCGTACTTACGTAACCGATGCCGCCGGCCCCGTAGACGTGGCGGTGGAGCTGCGCGATGGCAATCGAGTCATTCAGAAGGCGGCCAAATCCTTCGATGCCGTGCGCGATGGCATGGTCGAGGTGGAGCTGAGCGGGCTCGAAGCCGTGGAGCTGTGGGATCTGGACCGGCCCAAGCTGTACGACGTGGCTGTGCGGCTCACGCCCAAGGGCTGGGCCGCCGGACGACTACGCTACCCGCATCGGCTTCCGCGAAGGCCTCTTTACGCCCGCCGGCTTCCGCCTGAACGGCAAGCCCATCAAGCTGCGCGGCCTGAACCGGCACCAGACCTTTCCCTATGTGGGCGGCGCCATGCCGGCGCGCGTCCAGAGGCGTGACGCGCTGATTCTGCGCAAGGAGTTGCACTGTAACATCGTGCGCACGTCGCACTATCCCCAATCCCGCCATTTTCTGGATGCCTGCGACGAAGCCGGCCTGCTGGTATTCGAAGAGATTCCGGGATGGCAGCACATCGGCAACAAAGCCTGGCAGGACGTGGCGGTTCAGAACGTGGGCGAAATGGTGCGGCGCGACTGGAATCATCCGTCCATAATTCTGTGGGGCGTTCGCATCAACGAATCGCCCGATAATCACGATTTCTACACGCGCACCAATCAACTGGCGCACGCGCTGGACGATTCGCGCCAGACCGGCGGCGTCCGCACCTTCGCCGGCTCCGAATTGCTGGAAGATGTTTTCACGCGCAATGATTTCGGATTCCCTCTGGTGGCGCCCAACCATCCGCTGTATCTGAACACGGAGTTCAACGGCCACATGTATTCCACCAAGAACGTCGATAACGTGGAGCACGTTGTGGAGCACACCCTGCGGCACGCGCGTGTGCACAATCAACTGGCCGGTGACGACCGCTATGCCGGCGGCATCGCCTGGTGCGCCTTCGACTACAACACGCACGCCAACTTCGGATCGGGCGACCGCATCTGCTATCACGGCGTGAGCGATATTTTCCGCATCCCGAAAAAGGCTGCGGGCTTTTACAAGTCGCAGTGCGACCCCGCCGAAGAGGTGGTGCTCGAACCGGCTTTCAACTGGTCGGCGGGCGATCACGCGACCGCGGGCGGCCCGGGCAACGTCGCGTTCTGCTCCAACTGCGAACATCTGAAGTTGTATCTTGGCAGCAGGCTCATGAAAGAGCTGGATGCCGACCGCACGGCCTACGCCAACCTGAAGTACCCGCCTTTTGTAACTCAGATTTCAAACATGATGCTGGAAGCCTGGGCGGATTTGCGGATTGAAGGATATATCGGCGGCAAGATGGTGATCTCGAAAACGCTGTCGGGCGCGGGAATCGATGCCGATCTGAAATTGGAACCGGATGATACCGAGCTCGATGCCAATGGCAGCGATGCCACGCGCGTAGTGATGCGTGTGACGGACCAGTTCGGCAACACCCAGCAATTCGCCAGCGGAGCCGTAGTGCTATCGGTGACCGGCCCCGCCGAAATAGTGGGCGAGAATCCGTTGAGTATCGTGGGCGGAGTGGGCGCGGTCTGGCTCAAGGCCAAGGAAGCGGGAGGCGCCGTAAGGCTCACGGCGAAGCATCAATATCTGGGCACCCGGACAGCCGAAGTCCGGGTCAACCCAGTGGCAGCCGAAATAATTTAACCCAGATACCGCTTGCTGACGCGCGCGGCTCCGATCACATCTGCGACCGTTAGTCCGATCAGAGCCGCGACCGTAAGGGAGTCGGTAACTCTACTACTTATTAACCACCGGAGGCCACTTGCCTTTGAAGCGGCTCACCAGCTTGCTCTGCGCCGGTTCCGCATACTCCAGGATGGCCCCATGTTCCACCAGCGTGCGTGTAAGCTGCCTGGTGTCGATATCCTGCACCGCCGCACCCGCGCGAATCGCCATCGCCGCCGCCACCCCGGCAGCTTGCCCCAAAATCATATACTGCGGTTCCATGCGCAGCGTGCTATAAGCCACGTGGCTGGCCGAAAAACAAACCGGCACCAACAGGTTTCGCATCTCATTCTTCTTAGGCAGCAGAACCCGGTAAGGAATCTGATACGGATTCACCGCCACCTGCATGTCGCCTTCATTGCGCACGAACCCATCCTTATTAACAATGCGCTGCAGGTTGTGTGAATCGCTGTTGTATGAACCCATCCCGATCGGGTCCGGCTTCGTGAGGTCCGTCTGGATGTCTTTCTGGACCATCACGTACTCCCCCACCATGCGCCGCGCCTCGCGAATATAAAGTTGATGCGGCCAATGGTCGTTGTCCACGAACTCATCCTTGGCCAAACCCCACTCGTTGGTTTCCTTTTGCAGCGCAGCCGGCACGCGCGCGTCGTGCGCCAGAAACCAGAAATATTGTTTGGTGTACTCTTCATGGTCGCGCCAGATTTCTTCGCGCCGCTGGTAGCTGCCATTCGGGTAGTCCCAACTCTTGCCGATATAGTCCGTCGAAAACGGGCCGTTGTTGTTCATGTCGGCCTTCTGGTGCGGAATGGGTGAGATCGAAATCACCTCACTCAATTTGGAGGCGCGTCCCAGTTTCTGCTGCATCGCCGCCAGCATCCGGGCCATCAGCTCGAACCGTTTGGGATCGTAATTCGCCGGCTTCGGATAGGGCGTCTGGTTCGCCGGATCGTGCGACAGGATCATGCGAAAGTTGTATGCCTGCACCTTGCGGTCCGCCGCGCCTGGTTGGCCCGATGGTTGGCCCGCTGGCTCGGCGGAAATCTCAGGCAGCAGTTTGCCATCCGCTCCATACGGCGAGAGGTCCACAAGAAACTGATGGTACGGAGTCTCCTGCCGCACCCCCGCCAGCGTTTCGCCATACGCCGCCGAACTTTCGCGGCCCCAGGTGTAATTCACGCCGGCCTGCGCCATCAGATCGCCTTCGTAGGTGGCGTCCGCGAACACCTTGGCGGTGAACTGCTCGCCATTTTCCATGGTGACGGCCGTGATGCTCGTGCCTTCTTTGCGCACGCCATCCTTCTGGCGCAGCCGTCGCCCAAACAGCACCGTGACGCCGGCTCTCCTGCAGCCAGGCCCGGAAAATGCTCTCCGCCACCTTTGGCTCCACCAGCCACGCGATGTCCTGCAGGTACTGCGGCATGTCATAAACTTTTCCGGCGCGCCAGTAGAATTCGAGCGCATATCCGCCAATCACTTCGCGCCGGCCCACATCCGTGCGCGACAGCCCGCCTGACACCATGCCGCCGATATTGCGCCGCGGTTCCAGCAAAGCAACCTTCAGACCCATGCGGGCTCCGCTAACGGCGGTGACCACGCCGCCCGCCGTGCCGCCATAGACCACCAGGTCGAAGGCATTCGTGGACCCGCTCTGGCCCCACACAATGCCGGCCGCCAAAAAGAAGACCAGGCTTCGCCTCATAGGTTAACTGTGCCGGATCACAAGCACATCTCCGTCCTTCACGATGTACTCTTTGCCTTCCAGGCGCAACTGCCCCTTGTCGCGCGCGCCGGGATAGCCGCCCAGGTCCACCAGGGTCTTCCAGTTCACCACTTCGGCGCGGATGAACTTCTTCTCAAAATCCGAATGAATGGCTCCGGCTGCCTTGACCGCGGTGCTGTTCATCGGAATGGTCCAGGCGCGGCATTCGTCCTCGCCCGCCGTCAAAAAGCTCATCAAGCCCAGCAGCGAATAGGTAGCCGAAATCATCCGTTCCAGGCCCGACTCCTTCAACCCGTAACTGGCCAGGTATTCCCGCTGCTCTTCCCGCGGCAGTTCGGAAAGCTCGGCCTCCACCTTGCCGCAAACCGCCGTCACCGCCGTGTGCGCGCGCCCGGCCAGCGGACCTTCGCGATATTCGCGCTCGCGTTCATGCAAACGGGCGGCGTCCTCTTCCCCGATGTTCAACACGTACAGCATCGGCTTTTGCGACAGAAACTGGAATCCGCGCAGGCGCTTTTCGTCCTCGGCTTCCAGTTCCAATTGCCGCAGGGGCCGGTTATCTTCAAGCGAGGCCTTGCACTTGACCAGCAGTTCGAACTCGCGGTCGAGTTCCGGGTTCTTGATTTTCTTGCGGTCCTTTTCCAATCGCTCCAGCCGCTTTTCCACCACCACCAGGTCGCTCAGGATCAGTTCGGTTTCGATATCTTCCAGATCGCGAACCGGGTCCACTGAGCCCTTCTCGTGCGGCACGGTCTCGCTGGCGAACAGGCGAAGCACGTGGGCAAAGGCATCCACCACCCGCAGGCTGGCCAGCAAATTGGCATCGCGCAGGCTCTCTTTGGAAATGGCCGGCATGTCCACATACTCCACCGTCGCGTACGTAACCTTGGGCGGATCGAAAAGTCCGGCCAGGGCTTCCACGCGCGCGTCCGGCACCTTCGCCACACCGGTGCGTACGGCTGTGGAACCGATTCGGGCCTCCTGCTGGACGCCGGTGAGAATCGTGAACAGGGAAGTCTTGCCTACCATGGGCAGGCCAATAATGGCGGTCTTCATATGAGAGCGATCTACAGGGGTACTTCCACCTGGGAGAGGATTTCTTCGATGATGCGCTCGCCCACATCGGCGCGGCGCTGCACCAGGGTGTTGCGCGTGTTGATGACCACGCGATGCGCGAACAGCGGCACGGCCAGCCGCTTCACATCGTCAGGCACGGCGTAATCGCGGCCTTCCAGCAGGGCCAGTGCCTGCACCGCGCGATACAACGCCTGCGATCCGCGCGGGCTCACGCCAAGCGCCAGCGATTCATGGCAGCGCGTCTTTTCCACGATGGCCAGCATGTAATCGATGAGGGTCTCTTCCACGCTGATGCGCTGCACCGCATCCTGGAGGCGCACCACATCTTCGGCCACCAGATCGGAGGTCAGGGTCTGGGGCGGTTGACGGTCTGAGTTGCGCAGGATCTCGCGCTCGCTGGCCGCGTCCGGGTAGCCGATGCGCAAGCGCATCAGGAAACGATCCAGCTGCGATTCCGGCAGCGGATAAGTGCCGTGGTGTTCCACCGGGTTCTGCGTCGCGATCACCATGAAAGGGCGGGGCAGGGAATGCGACCGCCCGTCAATCGTAACCTGGCTTTCGTTCATGGCCTCAAGCAGCGCCGACTGCGTTTTGGGCGTGGTGCGGTTGATCTCGTCCGCCAGCAGAAAATTGCTGAAAATGGGTCCCGGCTTGAATTCGAAAACTTCCGCGTGCGCGTTGTAAATTGTGACGCCCAGAACGTCGCTGGGCAGCATGTCGCTGGTAAACTGCAGCCGGTGAAAGCGGCACGAAACCGAGCGGGCCAGCGCATGCGCCAGCGTGGTCTTGCCAACGCCGGGCACGTCTTCAATCAGCAAGTGGCCGCGCGCCAACAGGCAGACCAGGGAAAACCTCACCACCTCCGGCTTGCCGCGAATCGCAGATCCCAGAGCCGTTTCCAACTCGGCGAGTTTGCCAAGAATTTGCGGCGAGAATCCAGACGGCGGGGCTACCATTGATGAGCTCTACATTTCAAGCGGCGCTCCCGCTGGGACATTACAGGTTCATGATACTAAAGATTACCGGGCATCCGAGCCGCGCGCGTCAGCCAAGCGTTCTGCAGCACCCACCCAACAGCCTCCTCAATCGACACCGCTCGAAAATCCGGCGCATGCTCAGGCGCCCGCTCGCGGTACCCCCGGTCGATCAGCACTGTCCGGCACCCGGCCGCCGCGCCGGCGTCGATATCGCGCCACCGGTCGCCAATCATAAAACTGCGGCTCAGGTCGATCCCAAAGCGCTCGGCTCCCTCCGTTAGCAGCCCCGGTTTGGGCTTGCGGCACTCGCAGCGGTCCGCGTCATCGTGCCAGCAGACCAAAAAATCATCCACGCCCAGCGCCGCGCCGATCGCGCTGTTGATGGCTTCCACAGCCGCGCGTTCCGTTGTGCCGCGCGCCACGTCGGGTTGGTTGGTCACCACCACCAGCCGATAACCGGCCTCTTTCAACCGGGCCAGCGCCGCGGCGGCATCGGGATACAGTCTCAACTCCTCCACGCTCGCCGGCGGAAACGGCTTTCCATCGCGCACCACGGGCAGATTCAAAACGCCGTCGCGATCTAGAAAGACGGCCCTCCCCGCTCTGATCTTCAGGGCACCAGCCTTCACGGCATCGATTCCCATTTCGTATCGGCCATTTTTAGCGCCGGGTGTGTGACCAGAAGATGCCACAGCACCGCCTGAAACGCCTCCGCGTGCGGCGTCACGTGTCTGGCATTAACCGTCGGCACCAGGATGCAGGCATCGGCGGCCTGCGCCGTGTAGCCGCCGTCGCGTCCCACAATCCCCGCCACCTTGGCGCCCACCGTCCTGGCGTATTGAACCGCGGCCACCAGGTTGGCGCTCACCTGTTTTTCCAGGTCGCCGCCGCCCACCGAGAAAATCAGCACGGCATCGGTCTGGCGCAGGCGGCTCACCCGCAGCCAGGCCTCGAATACGCTGGCCCAGCCTTCGTCATTGGTGCGCGCGGTCAGTTCGGCAACGTTGTCGGTGGGCGCGTACGCTTCAAAACCGCAGATCTTCCGGAAATCGTTGACCGCGTGCGAGGCGTTGGCCGCACTGCCGCCCACTCCCAGAATGAACAGCCGCCCGCCGCCCCGCCGGCAATCCGCCAGAAGCGCCGCCACGGCCTCCACCGCGGCGGTATCGATGCGCGTCAGAATCTCCGCGGCTTCCGCCAGAAACTGTTCCGTAAACGTCATCGCGAAAGAAACTCCGTCAGCTCCCGCATCCCTTCCAGGGATCCGATTTCATAGAACCGCTCGCGCGCCTCCCAGGCAGCCAGGTCGCCGCGCCTCAACAAGTCCTGGTAGACGGCGGCAAGGTCACAGGGCCGGTTGTCCGGAACCGCATCAAACGCCCCGCGGCGAAAAACACCCAGGCCGTAATCGATGTGGCGCATGCGCGGCGTCCGGTTCGCCTTATCGTACGCCAGAATGCGGCCTTCCGAATACTCCACGTTGCTCACGTCCCACCGGCCATCGTTGCGGAACACGGTCATCAGCCCTGGCTTGCCGGATTTAAGAAACGTCTGGGCCACGTCCTCATAATCGCAGGGCAGGTAGGAATCGCCATAAATCGCAAAGAACGTTTCACCCAGCAGCGGCACGGCTTGCCGGATGGCGCCGGCCGTCCCCAGCAGTTGCGGGCCGTCGAAAGAATAGTCCACATGCAAGCCGAACGCGCTGCCGTCTCCGGCGTAGTCGCGCACTTGCTCGCCCAGGTACCCTACGCACAGCACCACGCGCTCCAATCCTCTCTGGCTCAGCAGGCGCAGTTGATGGCCCAGAAAGGGCTCGCCTGCGATCTCCACCAGCGCCTTGGGAATGGTTTCGGTGATCGGGCGCAGCCGCGTGGCCAGCCCGCCGGCCAATATGGCAATCGGCAGCATGGCTCAGGAACGCGTCACCAGCGTAGTGCCCTCGAAATCGAAGTGCATGCGGACCTCGCGCAGCCGCGCCTCGCGCAGCACGCGCCGCAGCCCGGTCTTATCTTCCGTATAGAACATCAGGAAGCCGCCGCCGCCGGCGCCGATCAGCTTGCCGCCCAGCGCTCCGTTGGCGCGCGCCAATTCGTAATATTCGTTGATGCTCGAATTGGACATCTCCGCCGATCGGAATTTCTTCAGCTCCCAATGCTCGTGCATGATGGCTGCATATCGGCGCAGGTCGCCTCGCTCCAGCGCATCCTTGGTTTCGTACCCCAGGCGTTTGATGTGGTGAAGATGGTCGATCATGGCCGCATCGCCGCTGCGCGTGCGGCTGTCCTGCTCGGCCAGAATCGCCGAGGCAGAGCGGGTGAAGCCGGTAAAAAACAGCACCAGGTTGTCTTCCAGGTTGTAGAGTGTTTCGGGAGAAATCTGCAGCGGCCGCACTTCCACGCTGCCATCCTGGTGAAAATCAAACGCCGTGATTCCGCCGAATGATGCGATGTATTGGTCCTGCTTGCCCACCGGCTCGCCCAACACGTCGATCTCGATATGGCAGGCCTGTTCCGCCAGCACCTGGCGCGGCACGAATTCCTTGTTCAGCGTGTGCAGCGCGCGCAGCAGGGCGATGGTGAAACTCCCCGATGAGCCCAGTCCCGTTCCCGCCGGTATGTCCGAATGGCTGACGATTTCCAGGTGCGGCGCCTCCACCGGCACCAGCTTCAGGGCCTCTCGAATGATCGGGTGTTTGATCTCGTCCACCGTCTGCACCATCTCGGTCTTCGAATATTTGATGATGAATTCGGGCTCGAAGGTCTCGTGCAGCGTGATGTAGACGTACTTGTCGATGGCGGCCGAAAGCACGAAGCCGCCGTGTTCGCGAAAGTAGGAAGGAAGGTCGGTGCCGCCGCCTCCCAGCGAGATTCGCAGCGGGCTGCGCGTGATGATCATGCGCGTTTCCCGCTGTATACTTGTTCAATCACACGGAGCGTGGCCTGCGCGTCCGCAATGCCTGGCTGCGGCTGGCGCTTCAGCCGGATGTCCTCCAGAAAAGCGGCGCACTCCGCCTCCCAGGAATCGTCCGCCATGGGATACTCCCACGCCATCGTTTCGGGCGGGCCCATTTCAGGCGACATGCGATACCACGTCAGCCGCTCCACGCCATAGCTGCCTCCCAGGCCGCTAATCTCCAGTTTGCCTTCACGGCCGGCAATTTCGAATGAGAAGAGGTTCTTCCATTCCGTCCAGCTGGCGTGCAGAAAAGCCACCTGGCCGCCCGCCGTTTCAAGCAGCAGAAAGCCATTGTCTTCCACCGGCATGCGCCAAAAAAAAGTGGGCGCCAGCCCCTGCACGCCCGTAAAATCGCCCAGGAACCAGCGCGACAGGTCGATCAGGTGCGCGCCCTGGTCAATCAGTTCGCCGCCGCCGGAACGCTTCGGCACCGCGCGCCACTCTTTCTCGTAGCCCGGCCGCCCGCCGTGGCCGTACCGGCCGCGGATGAACATCATCTCGCCCAAGGCGCCCGATTCGAAAATCTCCCTGGCTTTGCGAAATGCCCGATGGTAGCGATGGTTAAATCCCACGCGGACCAGCGCCCCGCTTCTGCGGGCGGCCTCGGCCACTGGGTCTAACTCAGCCGCGCGCCGCGCCCCCGGCTTTTCCACCAGCACGTGCTTGCCCGCCGCCGCCGCCGCTGCCGCCACCGGAGCCAGCATATCGTGCGTGGTGGCAACCATCACGAAGTCCACATCGTCGCGCTCAACCGCGGCCTGCCAATCCGTGGTGGGCCAGACGCCCGGGAACTTCGCCGCCAGTTTCTCGGCGCGGTCTTCCTGCACATCGCAGCACACCGTGATGGCGCCATCGCGCAGCGCCGCGGCGCGTTTGTGCCCTATCAGCCCGCAACCAATGAGGGCGCCGCGCAAAGAAGGTTCCAGGGTCAAGGGATATTGTAGCTAACGTGCCTACCGCGTCAGCGGATCCTCCACCCAGGGCGGCGTCGCCTGAATCAAGCGGCCCAGTTCCGGCTCCACCTGCTCCATCTTGCACTTCATCTCCCAGGCAATCTCGCGATAACTGAAATGCCCCTTCACACCGCTGCGCAGCCGCGAAATGTATTCGGCCTCGGCGAAGTCCATCTTGAACAGGAACCGCGACCGCGCGCCGAATGGCAACAGGTACTCCGCCCCGGGCGCCGGCAGCCGGTGCATGGTTTCGAATGCCGCCCGCATGGCCGCATCATAGATCTCGCCCGCGCCCGATTCCGTGACCAGCTTGGGCGTGTCGAAGCCCAATTTGCCGGAATAAGCCTGGCGGAACTTCTGGCAGCGCCGATGGCGATGCAGGTCGCGGTACGCGCCTATGTCCATGATGAAATCGTAGGCGTAAAGTCCGCCGCGGAACCCGCCCAGGATTTCGTCGCGCCGCGTGCGCGATCCCATCGCCACGTCGATCACCTCGGCCCGCTGCCGCTCGCTCCACCCGCAGGCCAGTTCGTACAACTCCCGGAAAGGCCGGTCCGTTACGGAGTAAAGTAAGGTTGCGACAATGTCCGCGGGCACGCTGGTGGGCCGCAACAGGTCCACCCGGTCCGGAGCCGTATCAGCCGCCGCCGGCAGGTTCTGCTCCGCCCACCGCTTTAGATCCTGCCTGGATTGCGCCGCGTGCTGATCGGGTTCGGCATGGCGCGCCAGTGTGGGGGCCAGCGGCTCGGCAGGGGCATTAAGGTCCCATCGGCAGTCCGGCTCCGCGGCGCAGGCCTGCGCGATCTCCTCGCCCAGGCTGCGCAATTCCGCATACTCGGATGCCTTCAGGCGGCGGATCTGTTTCTCCATGGTTCGGATGCTGGTCACCTGTCCGACGTTGGTCGGCACGCCCCAGAACAGCAGATACCGCGCCACATCGAAAGCCCGCGCCGTCAGGTTCCGCCGGTAGGCCTCGGGCTTCATGTCGGCCGGCTGCGGCAGGCGGTTCAACAGGCACGACAAAGCCAACTCCTTCACCTCGACGTAAGCCGTCAGCAGCGCCTCTCCGGCCTCCTGGTACGCCGCGGCGTCACTCTCCGCAAGTTCGGGCGGCGTCACAAATCCGGAGCTGCCGAAATCCTGGTAGCGTGACGATTTCGCCTGTCCGTCCCAAAGCGGCTCCTCTTCAATCTCGGTGGCGGCCAACTCCGAGATGCCCTCGAAGCACATCACCGTATGGCCCAGGTCGGCGATGGACGCGTGTCCGTACTGAAAGTAAAAGCTCTCCAGGAATTTTTGAGAATCGTGGGTGCGCACCCATTCGATCGAATCGCGAATGGAATCGGGCGACCGGCTATAGCGCGCCAGCGCGTAGGCGCTCTTTTCCGGCGGCATGGGCGCCACGGTAATCACACGTCTGTTGTGTGTCAAGAGGTTATGATAGCGGGGAATGCAGATCCGTATCCAGCGAACTCACCCCGCCGCCATCCTACCCGCCTATGCCCATGGACCACTGGAAGATTCCGGCATGGACCTGCACGCAGTGGAGGACGTGACGCTCCTCCCCGGTGAGCCACGCCTGGTGCCGACCGGCCTCACCATCGCGGTTCCGCCCGGGTACGAAGCCCAGGTGCGGCCCCGCAGCGGGCTCGCGCTGAAACACGCCATCACGCTCCCCAACGCGCCCGGCACCATCGACCCCGGCTATCGCGGCGAAATCCGCGTCATCCTCCTGAACCTGGGCCGCGAACCCTACACCGTGCGCGCAGGCGACCGCATCGCGCAAATGGTGGTGGCGCGATACGAGGCGGTCGAATGGCTGGAAGGCGGTCTGGCCGATTCCACCCGCGGCGCCGGAGGCTTCGGCTCGTCGGGCCGCTGAAAACGATATATGCTAAGTTTGGAAAATGAGTCTGGCCACGAAGCATTGTGTACCGTGCCGGGGAGGCGTTCCTCCTCTTCAGGGCGAAGAGCTGGAAAAGTTGAAGGCGCAGGTTTCCGGCTGGCAGGTCGTCGACGGGCACCATCTGATCAAGGCTTACAAGTTTCCCGACTTCCTGACGGCCCTCAGTTTCGTGAATCAGGCGGGAGCCATCGCCGAAGCCGAAGGGCACCATCCCGACCTGTTCCTTTCATGGGGCAAGGTCGAAGTGAAAACCTGGACCCACAAAATTGACGGCCTCACGGAAAGCGATTTCATCCTGGCGGCCAAGATTGACCAGATACCTCACGCCTAACCGCCCTGTTTGGGAGGCTTTGGGTGGCGCAGGCGGTTTCGCCTGGTAGCGCCGGCAATCTTGTTGCCGGTGGGTTTATTCGGATCCGGCATACACCGGCAACAAGATTGCCGGCGCTACCGAAAACCAAGTGACATTGGGAGGTTTCGCTTGCGATTGCATCTGCGAAGGCGGTTACCTTTTGGGTTCGTTCCGTCGCAGCTATTGCGTTCCGCCCGACGCCCGCTTAAACGCGGTCTCAATCCGGACGACGTAGTTGACCGTCTCGCGATAAGGCGGCACACCGTTGTACCGGTCCACTGCTGCCGGTCCGGCATTGTATGCGGCCAGTGCATGGCGCAGCCCGCCGTCATACTTGCTCAGCAGATCGCGCAGGTAGCGCGCCCCCGCATCCACGTTCTGCGCTGGATCGTAAGGGTTTACGCCCAGGTCTGCAGCCGTCCCCGGCATCAGTTGCATCAGCCCGATCGCCCCCTTGGGCGAAACCGCCAGCGGGTGAAAGCCCGATTCGGCGGCCATCACACTGCGCACCAAATCGCGCGGCAAGCCGTACTTGTCCGCCGCCCGATCAGCCAGCTCTCCCGCTGAAAGAGCGGGCGATACTACCACCTCGGCGGGCAGCGCAGGGGCTGCGGGGATTGCAATCGAGGGCGCTACGGGCGCCGCAACCTGTTCATCCTTCTCGTATTCGCGCACCACCGCCGCGTCCATTTCGACGAAGCCACTATCCTGGTAAAGCCTGACTTTTGCGCCCTCGGTCTCGTGCCGGTCCACGTGCAGCCGCGACCCGTTGGCAAGAACGGCATATTCGCCCGCGAACGCCGCGCCAGCGGTCAGGAGAAAGAACAGTGCGAGGTTGTGCATCCAGTCTCTACCTATTGTGACGCATTCCGCCACCCAAGTGTGGAGAAACTCGCCGCCAGATTTCTCCACTTCGGACTAAAGTTTTGCGCAGGAGTGCCGATTAACGGTCAGAACGAGGTGGTATGCCAGTGTTAGAAACGAAGCATTTCGGAAAGCTATCATACGAGGCGGACTCAGAACTGGAATTCCCTATGGGGCTTCCGGGGTTTGACGACCGTAAGCGGTTCGTTGCCGTACGCTTAGTGGAAAGCGACCCGTTGATTTACCTGCAGAGCATGGAAGACCCGGCGCTCTGCTTCATCACCATGCCGATTCTGGCCGCCGATCCGCAATACCGGCTGAAGGTGAGCGGCGAAGATCTGGGGCATCTGGGCTTGAACTCTGCGCGCCAGCCGCGTATTGGCGACGATGTCCTGTGCCTGACGGTGCTCTCGATTCGGGAGGACGGACCGACGGCGAACCTTCTGGCTCCGATTGTGGTAAATCTGCGCAATCGCAAGGCGGTTCAGGCCGTGGCCCCGGAGTCCGATTATTCGCACCAATTTGCCCTCATGCCGCAAGAGATGACGCCGCCGCAAGAGATGATGCCGCAAGAGACGGCCATATGCTCATGATGTCGCGCCGGGAGGGAGAAACCATCCTCATAGGCGACGAGATTGAGATTGTAATTGCCCGCATCGGGCGCACGCGAGTGAAGGTGGGAATCCGTGCGCCCCGCCAGACCCCAGTAATCGCGCGCGAAGTGAAACTCGTGACAGACGAGAACCGCTCCGCGGCAGCCGTGCCGCCCGCTGCGAGGGCCCTCACCGACCTGATCGCGCGGCTACAGCCGGCACATGAGACCATTCCACGCTAAGTAGGATAGGCCTCCCGGCCTGTCGTATTAGAGCAAACAACCAATGACGCAGGATGCTAACAACAACAAACGAAAGGATTTCTAGATGTCTTTCTCTATTCAAACCAACGTTAACTCTCTCATCGCGCAGGAAAATTTGCGCGTCAACAACAACTTCCAAAGCCAAACTATCCAGCAGTTGACCTCCGGATATCGCATCAACCAATCGGGCGACGACGCCGCCGGCCTGGCCATTGCCAACAAGTTCCGCAGCGACACAGCCGAACTGACGCAGGGCGTGCGCAACGCCAACGACGGTATTTCGCAGCTCCAGATCATGGATGGCGGAATGAACAACATCGGCAAGATGTTGGACCGCTTGAAAACGCTGGCTACGCAATCGGCTTCCGCCACCTTTACGGGCGACCGTACGGTGTTGAACAAGGAATACCAGACACTGGTAGGGGAAATCGACCGCCAGGCCCAGGGCATTGGTCTGTCCACCGGTGGCCACTTCGCTCAGGATATGGGCGTCTACATTGGCGGCGGCACCACCGCTTCGGGTGCGTCCAATACGGCTAACGGCACGATTACGCTCGACTTAGCCAACTCCGTGGTAGATTCCAAGGCCCTTGGCCTGACATCGTCGCAGTTCACGGCTGCGGGCGCGATGGGCACCGACATCGGTTCCGGCGCCGCCACCAGCGTGGCCTCCATCATGGGCAACAGCAATAACGGTTCCGGCGTGTCTTTCAATTTCACGGGCCCGGCTTTCAACGGCGTGAACGTATCGGTGACCCTGACGACTGCCTCTGACCCCAACTCGTTGGTCAGCAGCCTGAACAGCGCCATCGCCACCGCGGCCAATGCCGGCACTGTGGACGCCAACGCTTTCCGCGCAGCCAACATCCAGGCTTCGGTCGTAACCGATGCCACTGGCGCCCAGCGCCTGCAATTCACCTCCGCCACTGCGGCGTTCCAGGTGGATGCGGGCACCAAGGCAGCCAATGCGCTGATGGGCAACTTCAAGGTTTCCGCTACCACCACTCCCGAAGGCGCCGATGTGGCGTCCACGGTCACTGGCGCCGGTGTGGTGGATAACTCCGCCGTCGGCAGCGCAAAAACCATACTGCACGTCGTGAAGACCGATGGCACGGAAGCCGATTTGACCGTCGATTTGAGCGCGGCGACCACAGCCGCAGCCAAGTTGACCGCCGTTAGCGGCGCACTGACAACCGCGAACATCACCGACATCGCCGCCAGCCTGGACGGCTCCGGCAAGTTGGCATTCACTTCAACTTCAGGCAAGAGCTTCCAGGTAATGGCAGCCAATGACACCGGCAACGGTCTGGGCCTGGGCGCCTGGGTGGGAGATTCTTCCGGAGCCGGCGCTTTCCAGAAGGCCAGCTATTCGGGCGCCGCTATCACGGCGGGAACCACTTCCACGTATCAATTCTCGGTCAATGGCGGCCAGGCGATTTCGATCCAAGTCCGGTCCGACACGTCGGTGCACGCGGCGGCCGATTTGAATGCTGCCTTTGCCAGCAACGTGACGCTTAAAGCGGCCCACCTGACAGCTACAGAAAACACAGGTGCGGTGGATCTGTCCAGCACAGGCGCTACCGACAAGTTCCGCTTCAACCTGGTCAGCGGGAGCAGCTTGAATATGAGCGGCGCAGCGGACTCGACGGCTGCCGGTGCGGCACTGGCCAGCAACTTCGGAATGAGCACGAACAACGTGACGACCGAGGCCATGAGCACATCGTCGACGGGGTTGGGTACCAACAATGACGTGATCAGCTTTGCGGGAATGCGGAACGTCAGCGACTCGCAACAGATCAGCATCAGCGCAGTGGACGCGCGGGGCACCCTGCAAGCGACCAGCATCACCCTCAGCGGCGACGCTGCCCAGACCGCCAACTACGGCGGGAACATCGATGTTGCCATCAAGAACATCAATGCACAGCTGCAGGGAACCGGCAACGCGTCCCTGATGAGCATCGCAGCAGTGAAAGAACTCAATGCCGCCGGCACGGCCGAGGGCATTCGGTTCGTCAGCTCGGATCCTTCGTTCAGCGTCAAGATCGGGACCGGGGTGGACAACACCACGGCCAATCCGGTGGGCTTGTACGACGGTACTGCCGGAGCCTCCTCCACGCAGAACATTACGGTCAATTCGTCCAGCAGCGGAACTATGGATATCAGCACTGCCGCCGGCGCGCAGCAGGCGGTAGTGGCGCTGGGTCTGGCGGTTGAGAAACTGGGATCGGCGCAGGCCGCTGTCGGTAAGGGACAGAACCAGTTGAACTACGCCATCAGTCTGGCAAACTCGCAGATCAGCAACTTCTCATCCGCGGAATCGCAAATCCGCGATGCCGATGTGGCGATGGAAGCGGCGAACCTCAGCAAAGCCCAGGTATTGCAGCAGGCTTCCATAGCTGCCATGGCCCAGGCCAATTCCGCTCCCCAGGCAGTGCTGGCACTCCTGAAGGGCTAACCTTAAACCAACCACAAGCAGCTATTCAGCCGGCGGGACCGATTAGGGTTCCCGCCGGCTAATTTTTTTGTTCACTGAACGCCCGCTGAAAACCAAACTCTCCCTGTTTTTTTCTCTGCGCTTCAAGTTCCTGCAGACCGAGTCGATGAGATTATCAACCGGCAAGATGCCGGCACAAAAAAACCGAAAGGATTTCACAATGTCTTTCTCCATTCAGACCAACGTTAACTCTCTCATCGCGCAGGAAAATTTGCGCGTCAACAGCAACTTCCAGAGCCAAACCATTCAGCAGTTGACCTCCGGATTCCGCATCAACCAGTCGGGTGACGATGCCGCCGGCCTGGCCATTGCCAACAAGTTCCGCAGCGACACAGCCGAACTGACGCAGGGCGTACGCAATGCCAATGACGGCATTTCACAGCTTCAGATCATGGACGGCGGAATGAACAACATCGGCAAGATGTTGGACCGCTTGAAAACGCTGGCCACGCAATCGGCTTCGGACACCTTTACGGGCGACCGTACGGTGTTGAACAAGGAATACCAGACACTGGTTGGGGAAATCGACCGCCAGGCCCAGGGCATTGGTTTGTCCTCGGGCGGGCACTTCGCTCAGACCATGGGCGTCTACATTGGCGGCGGCACTACCGCTTCGGGCGCGAGCAGCACCAGCAACGGCACGGTCAACCTGGATTTGGCCAACTCCGTGGTGGACTCTAAAGCCCTGGGCTTGAAATCATCGCAGTTCACGGCCGCGGGCACTGTCGGAACCGACATCGGCTCCGGGTCTGCCACCAGCGTGGCCTCCATCGCCGGGAACACGAACAACACGACCACCGCTACCTTCAACTTCGCCGGACCGGGCTTCAACGGCACTGCCGTATCTGTGAGTCTCACCGGCGTCACCGATACCACGACGCTGGCCAGCAGCATCAACAGCGCCATCGCCACGGCCGGCAACGCCGGTACGCCTGCCGCCAACTCTTTCCGCGCAGCCAACATCCAGGCTTCGGTCGTAACCGATGCCACTGGCGCCCAGCGCCTGCAATTCACCTCCGCCACTGCGGCGTTCCAGGTGGATGCGGGCACCAAGGCAGCCAATGCGCTGATGGGCAACTTCAAGGTTTCCGCTACGACCACTCCCGAAGGCGCCGATGTGGCGTCCACGGTCACTGGCGCCGGTGTGGTGGATAACTCCGCCGTCGGCAGCGCAAAAACCATACTGCATGTCGTGAAGACCGATGGCACGGAAGCCGATTTGACCGTCGATTTGAGCGCGGCGACCACAGCCGCAGCCAAGTTGACCGCCGTTAGCGGCGCACTGACAACCGCGAACATCACCGACATCGCCGCCAGCCTGGACGGCTCCGGCAAGTTGGCATTCACTTCAACTTCGGGCAAGAGCTTCCAGGTAATGGCAGCCAATGACACCGGCAACGGTCTGGGCCTGGGCGCCTGGGTGGGAGATTCTTCCGGAGCCGGCGCTTTCCAGAAGGCCAGCTATTCGGGCGCCGCTATCACGGCGGGAACCACTTCCACGTATCAATTCTCGGTCAATGGCGGCCAGGCGATTTCGATCCAAGTCCGGTCCGACACGTCGGTGCACGCGGCGGCCGATTTGAATGCTGCCTTTGCCAGCAACGTGACGCTTAAAGCGGCCCACCTGACAGCTACAGAAAACACAGGTGCGGTGGATCTGTCCAGCACAGGCGCTACCGACAAGTTCCGCTTCAACCTGGTCAGCGGGAGCAGCTTGAATATGAGCGGCGCAGCGGACTCGACGGCTGCCGGTGCGGCACTGGCCAGCAATTTCGGAATGAGCACGAACAACGTGACGACCGAGGCCATGAGCACATCGTCGACGGGGTTGGGTACCAACAATGACGTGATCAGCTTTGCGGGAATGCGGAACGTCAGCGACTCGCAACAGATCAGCATCAGCACAGTGGACGCGCGGGGCACCCTGCAAGCCACCAGCATCACCCTCAGCGGCGACGCTGCCCAGACCGCCAGCTACGGCGGGAACATTGATGTTGCCATCAAGAACATCAACGCACAGCTACAGGGAACCGGCAACGCGTCCCTGATGAGCATCGCAGCGGTGAAGGAACTCAATGCCGCCGGCACGGCCGAGGGCATACGGTTCGTCAGCTCGGATCCTTCATTCAGCGTCAAGATCGGCACCGGGGTGGACAGCACCACGGCCAATCCGGTGGGCTTGTATGACGGTACTGCCGGAGCCTCCTCCACGCAGAACATTACGGTCAATTCGTCCAGCAGCGGAACCATGGATATCAGCACTGCCGCGGGTGGGCAGCAGGCGGTAGTGGCGCTGGGTCTGGCGGTTGAGAAACTGGGATCGGCGCAGGCCGCTGTCGGTAAGGGACAGAACCAGTTGAACTACGCCATCAGTCTGGCAAGCTCGCAGATCAGCAACTTCTCATCTGCGGAATCGCAAATCCGCGACGCCGATGTGGCGATGGAAGCGGCGAACCTCAGCAAAGCCCAGGTATTGCAGCAGGCTTCCATAGCTGCCATGGCCCAGGCCAATTCCGCTCCCCAGGCAGTGCTTGCACTCCTGAGGGGTTAACCTTAAACCACTAACGCAGCCCGCGGGGCCAATCGGCTCCGCGGTATCTAAAGTTTCGGGCTGAATCAGACGATGAGTCTATTCAGCCCGGGAGTATTTTATGGGGACAACCAGCAGCGCTATCTTTACTGGCAGCAGCCAGTTCTCGCAAGATTTTCAGAACAGCATCACCCGCGCAGTCAGTATTGCCTCGCTGCCCATCACGCAGATGAATACCGAGGTGACGCATCTCCAGAGCCAGGCCACAGCGTTAACGGGTATCGACACGCTATTCACGGCTCTACAGACTGCCATACAGGGCATCGGTCAGGCGATTGGGGGCGCGTCGTTTGACACAGACATCTCCAATACTTCGGCGGTGAACGCCACGGTGAGCGATGGCGCCATGGAGGGAACCTACTCCATTGACGTGCAGAGCATTGGATCATTCGCCACCAGCATGTCCACCAGCGCCTGGGCGAGTCCGGTCAACGCGCCGGGTCAGAAACTTACGTACCAGCTCTCGGTCGGGACCGGCACACCAATCAACATCACAGCCGCCGACAACAGCCCCACTTCGGTTGCCGCGGCCATCAACGCCACGGCCGGGAACAAGGTTCGCGCTACGGTGGTCAACGTTGGTTCGAACGATCAGCCGGACTACCGGATCTCGCTGCAAGCCACGACGCTCGGTCCCATTGCGCTCAATCTGTCGGACGGGACCACCAGTCTCCAGACACAGCAGGCGCCGGGGGAACTGGCCCAGTATGTCGTGAACGGTTCCGGTAACGTGGTCTCCAGCACAACGCGGTCGGTCTCGATCGCCAACGGTTTGTCGCTGGACCTGATTTCAAGTGACGCCGGACAACCCGTGAATGTCACGGTGACGCGCTCGACCTCGGCGCTGAGCACCGCCATGGCCACATTCGCGGATGCATATAATGCGACGATTGACGCCTTGGACGCACAGCGTGGCCAGTCGACCGGGGCCCTGGTCGGGAATTCGCTTATATCCAACCTCAGCCAGACCCTCAGCGGTTTGGCCACCTATTCCTCTGGCGGCTCCGGAGTCAGCGGTTTGTCAGCCCTTGGGATGGAACTTGGAACCGACGGCCACCTGACCTTCAATCAGTTTTCCCTAATATCCGCGGATCTTTCTAATTCCTCAGGAGTTACGGCCTTTCTTGGCTCCGCCACAGGATCGGGATTCCTCAAGCTTGCCACGGACGCGATGGCCAGTCTGGAAGATCCGACCTCCGGTTTCATCAAGAACGCGGAGACCGACATCCAGAGCCAGATCAACAACACGACTGCCAGGATCAGCGATAAGCAAGATCAAGTGACCCTGCTCCAGCAGCGGCTTCAGGACCAGATGGCCGCGGCCGACGCGGCGATCTCCAGCATGGAGCAGCAATACTCCTACCTGGCCAGTGTGTTCCAGTCCCAGCAGATAGCTGCCCAGCAGTACAAGTGAGGACCTGCATGCACCGTAAAGCGATGGAAGCTATTCGAAGGGCTTTTGCCTCCGGTGAATTCGCTAAAGCGCAGCGTCTTTGGACCGAATATGCCGGCGAACTCCATCAGGCGATTCTCGAAGGTTCGGCGACGGAAGCCATGTTGTCGGAGACCCGCGAATTGATCGACTGGTCCCGGCTTGTAGTAAGAGCCTTCCGCGCACGTGCGGTGGACAGGCTCAACGGCGCACGTCTTACTCAGATATACTCCTATTCCGCCCCCGAGCCGCATCGCGTAGTTCGCGCCAGCTTCTGAGATTAGCTTCTGATCGGAGCCGCGCGCGTGAGCAAGCGGTAACCCGATACGTTGGTGAACTTCTGAAGTGGAGGGCTAAGCCTAATGGCCCGCGGCTCTTGGTTCGGAGTTCTGCGCTCCCGCCGATAGCAAGACCAGATCCACGCGCCGATTGTGCGCACGGCCTTCTTCGGTCTCGTTGGTATCGGCAGGAGCATTCTCGGCATAGCCTGCCACGGCCATGCGGGCAGGTGGCACCTGGAAGCGATCGCTCAGCAGTTCCAGCATAGCTATGCTGCGGGCCGCCGAGAGTTCCCAGTTGTTGCGGAACCGCGAATTGTGGATGGGGATGGAGTCCGTGTATCCCTCCAGCCGCACCTGGTTGGGAAGCGACTGAACCACGGCTGCGATCTTGGCGAGGATGGAAAAGCTCGCTGGCGCCACGATGTTGTCCCCGGAGGCGAAGAACGCCGATTCCCGCATACTGATCACCAGGCCCCGCTCCTCTAGTTTGAGTTGAACTTTGCCACTCTTCAGCTCCGCGGCGAGGCCGCGCTCGAGCGTATCCAGGGACTTCGCAAGGTCAGCCGGCGGTGGCGGCGGAGGCATATTCTCCGGCGATTTCTTCTGCGGAGTGTTGCCCAGTTTGTGGGCCTCGGGCGCTCCGTGTAGCACGTTTGAGACAGCGGAGCTCAGTTGGCCATGCTGGAAGGCCTCCCGCACCGCTTCGGAAACCTCCTTCGCCTTGGACCTGTCGCTCTGGGCAGTCGCGAACATGACCACGAAGAAGGCGAACAGCAGCGTGATGAAATCGGCATAGGAAACCAGCCAGCGTTCATGGTTTTCGGGCTCTGGCGTCTTTCTCCGGATCACATCAAGCTCCTAGGTCTGCGCCGCAGCGGATTGTGCCGCTGTCAGGGGTTTTCGAGCCTGGTCGGGCCTGGCTTCTCTGGGTTTCTTGACCGTCTCGGGATGCTGGTTGTAAGCCTCCAGCTTCATGCGGATCAGAGTCGGGTTGAGACCTTCCACAATTCCGACAATCCCCTCGAGCGTCATGTCCTTCATCAGCGTCGCATCTCGCATGCGGGCTTTCAGCTTGTTGGCTGCCGGCAGGAAGAAGAGGTTTGCCGACGCCACGCCGTACACCGTAGCCACGAAGGCAACCGCGATGCCATGCCCTACTTCCTTGATATCTTCCAGGTGTTTCATCACCTGAATCAGTCCCATGACCGCGCCTATGATTCCGATGGTGGGAGCATAACCGCCCGCCGCTTCCCAGACTTTGGCTTCGGCTTCGGCAAAATGCTCGCTCAAACTGATATCGATCTCCATCATCTTGCGAATTTCCTGAAGATCGGTGCCGTCCACGGCCAGGTTGAGCGCCTTCCGCAAGAAAGGGTCGGTGACAGCGGCGGCCTCCGTCTCCAGGCTTACGATGCCATTCCTGCGCGCCTTGGCGGCGAACCGAATCAGGGCGTCGATAGCCGCCGACGTAGAGTCGGCCCTCTCGAAGAAAATGCTGCCCAGCCCCTTGAAGGCTCGTAACACGATGGAGAGAGGAGTGGTGACCAGCACCGCGCCCAGGGTGCCGCCCACCACGATGATAAACGCCGTCCCTTGGGCTACGTCTTGAAGGCTCCCTTTCTCGAGGAGGAGTCCACCCAGGATTCCGGCTAACGCCAGTGCAATTCCACCCAGAGTGGCATAGTCCGGCCGGAGCGCGGCCTTGGGGGCCGCCTGGGAAACTGCGGCGGGTGCTTTCTTCTGTGGTTGTGCCGTTTCAGCCATGAGATCTCAATCGGATGCCGGACCCGACACCCCGAACTCTATCGACGGTTTCTGGTCCGCAAGGGAATCAGGAGCTTGCGTCGCTTCCCCCTGCTCGCCGGATCGCACTTCGGGCCCGGATGCCCGCCGGCGAAATTCCAGGATGCGGTTGACCACTTCATCGGAGGTTTCACGGACGCGCAATATCTGTCCGGTTGTCATTGTGATCACAGTATCCGGCGTTACGTCGATATGTTCGATCAGATCCGAGTTGAGGACGATTGGTGCGCGGTTCAGACGGGTCAGCCGGATCATTTGAGCTCCAGGAATCATATCGGCGGAGCGCGTCCAATTCATTAATCCCAATCCTTTGATCCCAATCGGTAACTAAGGTGCAAGCCTGACCGATAAGCAATTTGAGGCGGCTTATGGCTACAGAATGGTTGAATAGAAGCGAACCGCAGCCCTGGGATACCCTGGAAGAGGAACGCAGGGAGGTGCTGAAGAGCGTTCTGGAGTCGATGCGGAGCGAGTGGGTCACGAGCGAGGCAATTGGCAGTGGCCTCCCGGATCCCGACCGCGCGGCAGCCTGTAGCTTTCTGATACGTCACCTGGCTCATGTGTCACCTGGCTGATGCGCCACCTGGCCGGCACGGCCGCAGCGCACGGACCGCTTGATTGCGCTACGGGCGGCCGGCCTGCTCCAGTTCATCGAGCAACACCGATAACCGGTGCGCCATCTCTGTGTGGCCCCCGAAGCGCAGCGCGTTGTAGGTAGTGGTGAACTCCGCCACGGCCGTGCCAAACTGATTGGCGGGCAGAGAGGCCGCAAACTCGGCCGGCGTGAACCAAGCCGGTTTCTGATAGCCCCGCCGCTTCAGGACATGCAGCATCCGCTCATAGAGTAAGGTTGCGTCGGCTACACTCGCCTGACCGCGGCGCACGCGCTCGACCCGGCGGCGCACCTGCAGCAGGCGAACAGCCGGCGGACCCAGCAGCCAGACCAGCGCGGCCATCGCCAGCGCTATCACGATGCGGCCGCTGAAGCGTTGGAACGGCGCCGCCACGTAAGAATTCCAACCTGAGCGGACCGCCAGCAAGGTGTCGAACCAACGGATGCCCAGACGGCGCGTGCCCAGTTCCATGCGGTAGGCCAGCGTACCCTGGCGGGTGATGTCGTAGGTCACCACCCATTCCTGCCAGAACGTTTCCGCCGCATCCAGGTAGAGGCCCGCTTTCGCCAAAAGCGGGAAGCTGTGGGCATTCGGGTCGGGCGGCGTGGGGTCGAACGTGGTCCAGCCATGGGCCGGCAGCCAGGCCTCCACCCAACTGTGCGCATCGGACGCCCGCACCAGCCATAGATCTGAAATGGGATTGTAGACGCCGCTCTGAAAGCCGGTGGCCATCCGCGCGGGAACGCCCACGGTGCGCAGCATCACGGCCATGGCGGAGGCAAAATATTCGCAGTAGCCCTTCTTGCGATGGAACAGGAAATCGGCCAGCGGGTCGGCCATTTCCTTGTCCGGCAGTTCCAGAGTGTAGCCATAGGCGGTGCGCAGGTGGTGCTCAATGGCGCGCGCGCGTTCAAGGTCAGTCGCCGCATTCGCCGTGAGGGTGCGCGCCAGGTCGGCCACGCGCTGGTCGAGCGCGGGTAGTTGCAGGTACTGATTTCGCGCAGCCAGCGGCAGCACCGGCGCAGGATACATCGGCGGCGCTCTTTCGGGCAGTTCTTCGAGCAGGCTGTAAGCGTCGTAGTGAAACCCCTGGGGCGTGGGGTGCCCCAGCCGGTAGCTCTCGGTATCGGTACGGTAAAGGGACGGCGAATGCAGGTCCAGGTTCTCGGGAGTGCCGGCGAAGAAGAGCGCATCCGTTTCGAAGGCTTCCAGGTTAACGTGGTAACTGATGCTTCGGCCCGGCGGCAGCGCGTCAATCGGCCTCAGATCCACGTGGCCGTTCTCGATCCGGATGGGGGTCCTCACGCGCGGAGCGTTGGACCAGCGCTTGCCATCGAATTCGGTCAGCGCCGAACCGCGCCATTTCAGGCCGCCCAGCGGTTGAGTGCTGAAGATGCGGATGTGCATCACGGTCCGCGAGCTGGTTTTGATTTCGCCTATCTCGCCCAGCGTCACCTGGTTGGAAAAGCCCGGCAGGAAAACCCGATGGGAAATCAGGCGGGCGAAAGCCGCCTCCGCGGTTCGCGGCAAGAGAAAGAAGAGTCCGGCGGTGAGCGCCAGGATTCCCAGGGCGACCGATGCCGAGAGCAGTCCCAGCCGCGGATGGAAGCGCTTCAGCCCACTGCGGGCCGTGTTCCGGGACTTATTCATGGAGCGGCGAATCTCGCCCGACGTCAGTGCCGCGATGGCAAACACCAGATACAGCGCCAGAAACAGGAAAAAGTTGAAATTGACGGAGAGGATAGCGGCGGCCAGCAACTCCAAAAAGGCAATGGTCGCGGTGTATAAATAGTCGCGGCTGGTCTTGGCGGTAAGAACCTTGATGACCGCCAGGAAGAACACCAGGTGAACAGTAGCGGCCAGAAAGTCACGCGAAATCGCGAAGTAGTCCAACAGGAAAAAGCCGGTATAACCGACGGTTGCCAGCGTCGTGGCGCGCTCCGATATGTCGAGCCTCCACACGCCGCAAATTAACAGCCCGCGCAATAAAATGCCGGCGGTGGTGAGCGCAATCGTGGGGACGTCCAGATATCCCGAGCCGGCCACGGCCAGGTATCCGCTGGCCACCAGCCCCAACAGGGAGAACTGAAAGAAACGGTCTACGGAAATTACAGCGCTCGCGTCCGGACGCGCCATCTCACTATTTTATCGCGGTTTTATGATGGGTCCCGTTTTGATGCCGGCGTCATCCGCGATGGACTTTCCGATTGCGAAAACTGCGCCGCCGCGCGCCGCATAGAGGCCACATAGGCATCCGTTTCCGCCAGCCTCAGCTCGCATTCCCCGCAGTTGAGAAGGTGCTCCTGGAATCCAGCCGCTTCCTCCTCGCGGAGACCGGCCATCAGGTATTGTTCCAGTTCGCCTTCGTCCAGATGACGATTGAGGTCTTGCGCCGTGGCCCTTGTTGTCAATTCTGAAGTACCCTCTCGCAGACATGAGTGCTTTTGGGGCGGCAAGACTCTCAAGAAGTTTGCGTCCCGGCCCTTGGCAGGGCGGCATTGCCTTGCCACCGTGCGAGGCGGCGGTGTATTCTCAGACCCAGCCCGACTTGGGCGAAGGAGACCGATGCGGAATTCATTGAGACCCGGGCTTGGCCTGACCCGCCGGGCGGTTTTGCCGTACATCAGTGGAGGAGTGGTGCTTTCCGGAAGCCACTTCATGGCGCGAACCGCCCGCGCGGCAGACACGCCGCCCACCGCCGAGACAGAGTACGGGAAAATTCGCGGCGCCTCGGTTAATGGCGTACACATTTTCCGCGGCGTTCCCTACGGTGGCCCCACGGAAGGCGCCGGGCGCTTCATGCCGCCCTCAAAACCGGCCAGGTGGGCCGGCGTGCGCGACGCCACCGTGACCGGGCCTCGCTGCGTTCAGGGCAAGGGGAACATCTTCCTTGACCCGGTCATCGGAGAGTACTTCGGCGGCGGCCGGCCGAACCGGGTTGAGCTCTCGCAACAGACCGACAGCGAGAACTGCCTGGGTCTCAATGTTCTCACGCCCGGATTGCGCGGCAAGCGTCCGGTAATGTTCTACATTCACGGAGGTGGATTCACCGGCGGCTCCAGCCTGCTCACGCTCTTCGGCGACGTCCATGTGCGCGAGCAGGATATCGTGCTGGTCGGCGTCAATCACCGGCTGAACGTGTTTGGCTACACCTACCTTGGCGGCTTGAGCCCGAAGTACGCCGTGGGCAATCCCGGGCAGCTGGATCTGGTGGCCGCGCTCGAGTGGGTGCGCGACAACATCTCCAGCTTCGGCGGAGATCCAGCCAACGTCATGATTTTCGGGGAGTCAGGCGGCGGGGCCAAAGTCAGCGCCTTGATGGCCATGCCCGCGGCCAAGGGGCTCTTCCACAGGGCCGCGGTGCAGAGCGGATCTGCCCTTCGCGCCAGCACAGCGGAAGCCGCGACCGCCTCGGCTCAGAGGTTGCTGGCCAAGCTCAGCCTCACGGACAAGCAGGTGGACGAGTTGCAGAAGATCCCAGCCGACAAGCTGCTGGCCGCCGGCGCGGGTGGCGGCATGGGGGGCGGCGCCGTTGTGGATGGCCGATCCATCCCGCAGCAGACCTGGGAGCCCAATGCGCCAGAAGTCTCAGCCGCGGTCCCCATGATCATTGGCTGCGACAAGGACGAGTCTACCCTCTTCTCAGTTCGCGACGAAGCGCTATTCAGCCTGGACGACGCCGGCCTGCGCGACCGCATCGTCAAGGCCAAGGTGTCTGAAACCGATGTCGATCCGCTGCTGGCTCTCTACCGCCGGGATCATCCGAAGGACAGCCCCACGGACTTGTATTTCCGCATCGCGAGCGACCGTGGCGCGCGCCGCAACGCCACCCGCCAGGCGGAGCTGAAGCTTGAGCAGGGCAAGGCCAATGTATACCTGTATTACTGCCAGTGGGACACTCCGCTCGCCAATGGAAAGCTCAAGATCAAGGCGTTCCATACGTCCGATCTTCCGCTCACCATGCGGCTGGTTCGCTTTCCAGAGTCTGAGGAGTTGTCCAGGCAGCTCAGCGGCGCGTGGGCGGCGTTCGCCAAAACCGGTAACCCCAGCCAGAAGGGATTGAACTGGCCCGCGTACACGCTGGCTCAAAGAGCCACGATGGTCTTCGACGCGGCCAAGAGCGAAGCCCTGAACGACCCGGACAAGGATGAGCGGACCATGTTGCGTGACCGGCCTTCGGGCGGGCTGCTGTGAGGCGCCTCTGCCACACGCGGCTATGGCTTCTTTGCCTTGCTAAAGCCGGTTTGCAGGGATAAGCGGCGGCGTCCGAGTTCCGTGAACCGTGCCTTGGCTCGCGATTTAATCAGTCGGAACTGTGTTTCAGTCAGCCCCATCTCGCGGCAGATTTGCTCCGCCGGCTCTTCCCGCAAATAGAAGCGCATCAGTACTTCGCGGTCGCGCTTGTGCAGGCTGCCCAGAATCCGCTTGGCCAGTTCCTGGTTCTGCCGTTCGATCAGCTGGAGTTCCGGATCGGGATGATGATCGGAGAGATTCACTCCGGTATCGATATCCACCTGGGTGCGCCGCGACCGTACCGCGCCGTGAATGTGTGCCGCCACCTGCCGGCGCACGATGGTGCGCACGTAGCCCATCAACCGCTCCGGCTCGCGAAGTTCACCGTTTCGGATGGATTGATTGATGGTCAGGAAGGCATCGTGGACCTTGTCGTCCAAATCCTGCGGGCCGAGTTGACGCCACAGGTAATAACGAACGCCTTTGGACAGGATGGAATACAGGCCCTCCATGCCGGATGGGTCCGCGGCGCTGATTCGCTTCACGAGACCCGACCATGACGGACCCGATAACGATCCGGCGTCGGGCGCACCTGCAAACACCTGGGCTGTAATCAATAATAATTCCAGCTCCGATTACCTGGTCGGAGAACTGTTGAGATCGTGGCCGTTTAGGCCCCGGAGGCGAGTTAATAATTCGTGTACTAAATGGTAATTCTAGACCTTATAGTACTTTAACTAGAAAGAATTAGCAATTAAAACTATTTAAATCCCGTGGCAATTGTAGAAGAGTATTAAATCGTTGGTACTACTCTGGACACGTAATTAGTAAGTAATCACCGCCTCGATCAGGGCCGGACCGCGTTGCTTCACGTCCGCAGCGAACTGAGCCATGAACTGGTCCGCCGTGGTGGCACGCACGGCCTGCACTCCCATGCCTTCCGCGAGTTTCACCCAGTCCAGGTCCGGGCGGCTGATGTCAATCATCTCGTCCGCCTTTCCCAGCACTTTACCGGCGCCGGTCCGTTCCATCTCGATATCCAAAATGCGGTAGCGGCGATTGGCCAGAATCACCACCGTCACGTCCAGATTCTCCCGCGCCATGGTCCAGAGCGATTGCAGCGTGTACATGCTGCTGCCGTCGGCTTCAAGCGCGATCACCTTGCGATCGGGGCAGGCTATCGCGGCGCCCACAGCCACCGGGAGGCCTTGGCCGATGGACCCGCCCGTAACCGGTAAAAGGTCGAAGGAGGCCGCGGAAGCCAGGTGGCGAAGAATGGCTTCGCCGGAAGAGACCGCTTCCTCGGAAATGATGGCCCCGTCGGGCAGCAGCCGCGCCAAAGCCCGGCCGATGGCGTCTGGTGTCAAAGCGGCGCCGGTGGGCAAGGCAGGGTGCGAACCGCCTGGCCTTTCTGGTTGAACGGATGCCAGATCGCACTCCTCCGCCAGCGCCCTGAGCGCGGCCGTACCGTCGGACTCAATCGACGCCAGCACGTGGACCGAGCAGCCCTCGGGCACCAGGTCGCTGCGGCAATCCGGGTATCCGAAAAAGGAAACCGGGTGCCGGCTTTCCACCAGAATCAGGTGTCTCAGGCCGGCCAGCGCGGTTGCGGCGGCTTCGGGAAAGTAGGGAAGCCGCACTGCGGCAAATCTTCCGCCGCCGCACGAAAACCTGCCGGAGTAGCGGTTGGCAAACACCTTTACGCCAGTTCCGGCGGCTAATTTCGCCGCCCACTCGAGCCCGGCGTCCAGTAGGGTGCTGCCGCCCAGCAGCAGTCCGGTGGGTTCGCCGCATCTCAGAACAGAAGCCGCCGCGCGGATGGACTCGAGCGGCGGCGCGGCCCTCGGCGCTGACGGAGAGGCCGATGCCGGTTCGCCGGCCTCGCTCCAGGAAAAGTCGGCCGGCACGATCAGCGTCGCCACTTGACCGGGCCATGCCGCGGCGGCGCGGATGGCCGAAGCAGCTTCCTGGCCCATATCCGCCGCACGTTCCAAGGTCCGAACGTAGCCTGAAACCGGGCGCGCGAAGGCCTCGATGTCGGCGCTCAACGGGGCATCGTACCGCAGGTGTTGGGTAGTGTGCTGCCCGACGATATTGACCACGGGCGACCGTGCTTTGCGCGCGTTATGGAGGTTAGCCAGCGCGTTCCCCAATCCCGGGCCAAGGTGCAGCAGCGTCGCCGCCGTCCGCCTGGTGAACTGAGATTTCGTGGCGCTATGCGATGCCCGCATGCGCGCATAGCCATCGGCCGCGCCTGAGCAGACTCCTTCGAACAGGCAGAGCACCGCGCGCATCTCCGGCACCCGGTTGAGTGCCGACACGAATTGCATCTCGGACGTTCCGGGATTCATGAAACACGTGTCCACCCCGTGCGCCGTCAAAGTTCTGAGAAGGCATTCGGCTCCGTTCATTGTTAGTCCATCAGGTATGATAACGACAAACTCATGCTGAATCGCAGACAGTTTCTGGCGGCGGGCTCGATCGCATTTCCGGCGTTGATTCGGGCGCGCAGCGGTAGTCGTGCCGACAGGCCCAACATCATCTGGATTATCGGCGACGATCTTGGCTGCGAGCTGAGTTGCTATGGCGACCGCGTGGTGCACACTCCGAACATGGACCGCCTGGCCGGCGAGGGCGTTCGCTTCACTCAATTCCACACCACGGCGCCTGTCTGTTCCGCCAGTCGTTCCGCTTTCAACGTGGGGTTGTACCAAACCACCACTGGGACTCAGCACCACCGCAGTCACCGCCAGGATGGCTACACGCTGCCTCAAGGCGCGCGCCTGATTACCGACCGCTTCCGCGAGCACGGCTATTTCACCTGCAACGTGCGGCAGATTGCGGAAGGCGTGGAGGGCGACGGCAAGAACGACTACAACTTCACCGCCCCGAAGCCGTTTGACGGCACCCATTGGAACCAGCGCAAGGCAGGCCAGCCGTTTTACGCGCAGGTCAATTTTGAGGCTCCGCACAAGGGCCCGGCGTTCCTGGCGGCCCGCCGACAGAAGGTGCTGGTGGATCCGGCCAAGGTGGAGTTGCCGCCGTACTATCCGGACCATCCGGTGGTGCGCGATGAGGTTGCGAATTATCTGGACGCGGTTCAACTGCTGGACCACCAGGTGGGCGTTCTGCTGGACAAACTGGCCCAGGACAAGCTGTTGGACAATAGCGTGATCTTCCTCTTCGGCGATAACGGCCGCTGCCTGCTGCGGGGCAAACAATGGCTCTACGATTACGGCACTCGCGTACCGCTGATTGTGCGTTGGCCCGGCATGGCCAAACCCGCAGCCGTGCATCGCGCGCCATCGATCGCATTGGATATAACGGCTACCAGCCTGACGGCCGCCGGCATCGCGCTGCCGGAGCAGTTTCAGGGACGCCCGCTTTTCGGCCACAAGGCGAAGGCCCGCAAGTTCATCGTCACCGCGCGCGACCGCTGCGACGAAACCATCGACCGCATCCGAGCGGTGCGCGACCGGCGCTACAAATACATTCGCAACTATATGCCCGCGCAGCCGTACACTCAGCCCAATGCCTATATTGAGGAGTTTTATCCAACCCAGCGTGTGATCAAGGAATGGCACGCGGCCGGTAAGCTGAATGCGATTCAAGAGCTTTGGATGGCCGATGGCAAACCCCCGGTGGAGTTCTACGACACCAAGTCCGACCCCTTCGAAGTGCACAACCTGGCGAGTTCTAAGCACCACCGTCGATTGGTCACGAGGTTCTCAAACCTCCTGGACGCGTGGATCGGGGATAGTCACGAGAAGGGCGGCATATCGGAACCCAGGGAAGAACTGGAGCAATGGATCAAGCAGAATTGATGGGCGAAGCAGGCCGGCCCTCAGCCTGCTCCGCCTCACGGTGCGTTTTCTCCGGATAACTGCGACCTACGGAGTGGGAGATATCTTTTCCGTATGGCCCAGCGTCACCAGCGTGCGTCCACTGACCGTATCAAATATCTCGAGAGTTGGAAACAGCTTGCAAACCGGCGCGGCGGCAGCGCTGCTGGCTATCGGGACGACCCCCGGGATCATAATGGTGGCCCGGATCTCGCGCCGTTGATTGGTCGAAAGAGCCAGGTCGGCATCCGCGCGCAGGTCGAGCGCCGCGCTCTTGCCCGGAGCAATGCTGAACGCACCGGTCTTCAACACCGTGCCATTGCCATCCAGGAATGCAACGCTTGCCGAACAGGTCACGCCCACTGCGGGCGCGGCCACTCCCGGATTCAGCAAATTCAACTGCGCCGTCTGGCCTTCGGCAAGTCCCACCATTCCAAATGTCCGAATGCCGGGCCCCACGGATGCCGTCTGAGCCGAAAGAGCCAGCGCTGTCGCCGACAGCGCACACCAATACTGCACGTTTTTCAACATAGGTTTCGTTGCCTCCAATTTTGGTTTGTGGGATTGCTGTTACGATTTCGATCCCACAGGTCGAACCCAAGGCAACCTGTCAGGTTTTGAAAGTTGAGACTAATTAATCTAAGCGGCCGTGGAGCAGGCTTCAGCCTGCCATGTCGGTATTCATACCGACACGTCCCCTTTTACATCCGCAGCGTTTCCGCCGGGTCCACCCTCGCCGCGCGCCAGGCCGGCAAGGCTGCGGCCGCCACACCGGTCGCCAGCACCACCGCGGCCGCCGCCGCATTGGCGCCCGCATCCATCGGAGCAACTCCATACAACAGGCTGGTCAGCAGGCGCGCAGTCGCCAGAGAAATCGCCATTCCCACCGCTGCTCCGCCGCTCACCAGCAGCAGCGCCCGCAGCATCGTCACTCTGGCGATCTCCGCCGGCCCCGCGCCCAGCGCCATCCGGATTCCGATTTCGCGCCGGCGCTGAGCCAGCGTAAACGAGAGCAGCCCATACAGCCCGATGCATGCCACCAACGCCGCAACCGCCGAAAACGCCCACCCGATGCCCGCCAGCATGCGTTCGGCCCACATCGAGTCCTGCACTTCCTGACGCATTGTGTGGACCTCGCGAAATGCCAATTGCGGATCGATGCGCCGCATCAGCCCTTCCACGGGGGCGATCACCGCCTCGGGCGGGCCGTACGTCCGCACCTCCAGGTGACCCAGGTCAAAGAAAGCCTTCACACCCGTCCGGTTCCCTTGCAGCAATCCGAAAATGGTTGGCTGGAAATCCTCGCGTACCGACCGGTAGCGCGAATCCGATACCACGCCGACGATTTCGTAATCCGGCTTGATCACGCTGTTGAAGCCCACGCCGAAATGCCGGCCAATTGGATTCGTCTTGGAAAAGAAGCGCCGCACAAAGGCCTGGTTCACCACCACCCGACCAGGCTTCCGGTCGCCGCCATCGGAATCTTCCAGGTTCCGGCCCGCCACAATCTTCATCCCCATAGTTTCGAAGTACTCCGGCGCCACACTGTTGATGCTGGCGTTGAGCCGCTCGCTGTTCCGTGTGCCCGGCAGCCCCACCGAGGTCTTCAAGCCCGAACCGCGCATCAGGCCCCGGGCCGCAAGGCTGGCCGACGCCACGCCCGGCAGGTTTCGGACTTCGCGCTCCAGCCGCAAGACCGCCGCGTTGGCTTGCTCCGGGCTGTACCCTGAAAGCTGTGGGTCCACTGTGAACGTGACCACGTGATCGCGGTCAAAGCCGGTGGGAGCAAGTTCCAGCCGACGCAGCGTTTCCACCAGCAGCGCTGAGTTAGCCAGCACCACGGTGCAGATCGCGATCTGGCCGCCCGCCATCCAGGCGCGCAGGCGGGTGCGCCGCGGGTCGGGCATGGCGCATTTGAGGGAATCGAGCAGATTGGTTCGCGCGGCGTACCAGGCGGGGCTCACGCCGGCCAGAACCGCTACGCCGGTGCACAGCAGCACCGTGAAGCCGAACACGCGCCAGTCCAATTTCACATTGAGCGCCACCGGAAGCGCGCGGGTAGCCAGGTCCCGCAGGGGAGGCAGCGCGCCCGCCACCAACGGCAGGCAGGCGCGCGTCAGCACCAGGCCGCCCACGCCTCCCAAGGCCGCCAGCAGTGCGGTTTCCACCAGCCACAGACGAACCAGTTGACCCCGCGTGGCTCCCAGCGCCGCGCGCATCGCAGTCTCCTGTTCACGGGCCGCGGCCCGGGCCAGCAGCAAGCCCGCGATATTGGCGCAGGCCAGCACCAACAGCAGCACCGCCCCTCCCAACAGAGCCAGCAGTGCACCCGCAAACCGGATCCGCAGCAGCGACACGCCGCGCTCGATGGGCTCCAGGCGAATATCTTCCTCCGCCGCCTCGCGCCGGTCTTCATCGGTGACCGGCCGCCTTCGCGCATACGCCTCCAGCATGGCTGCGCGCATGGCGCTTACGGTTTCGGCCTCGGCCTGCCCGTGTGAAATTCCATTCTGCAAGCGCCCGGCGACTTCCCAGAAGCAGCACAATTTCGGATCATGTTCGACCGTCAGAAACTTTGCGGCGATGAACGGCACGCGTATCTCGGCGCCGGTTTCCACCGAGGTCCCGTTGAAATTCCTGGGCAGCACCCCCACCACCACGAACGGGTAGCGGTTCAAATGCAGCACGCTTCCCAGCGCGCCCCGGCCGCCTTGAAAATGGCTGCGCCAAAACTCATAACTCAGCACCGCCGGCAGTTGGCCTTGCGTCGCCCACTCGTCTTCCTGAGTCAGCAGCCGTCCTAATTCGGGCTGCACACCCAGCACCGGGAAGTAGCTTCCGGTAACGATTCCCGCCAGCACGGGCCGGTTAGTAGAGCCCTCCGTGAGGTAGAGTTCCAAATCGGATTCCGCAAAAGTGGCGGAAAAGCTTCTGGTGCGTTCGCGCCACGCATCGTAAAACTCAAATGGATATGCCGAAACCGGCGGCCGGCTGGGAATCACACTGACCAGGCGCGCCAGTTCCCTCGGATGCGGCACCGCCAGGCGGCGCATGAGTACCGCATCTACCACGCTGAAGATGACTGCCGTACCGCCGATTCCTATAGCCAGCAGCAGCACAGCGGACACCGCGAAGCCGGGGCGCGCGCGCAGAGTCCGGCAAACGTAGACCAGATCGTTCCTCAGCCCTGAAGTCATCAGGCTAATTTTACATGGGCCAGTCCAGTGGGGGTGTCGCTGCTTACGCGCGGCTCCGATCAGAGCCGCGACCGTCAGGGAGCGAATGCTCTTCGGGATGCGAAATGATGCACTACGCTAAACTTGAAACATGCTGCTTTTTGCCGCGGCGCTCCTGGCGCTTCACCTGCAACCCGTGTCACCGTCCGCTCCCAACCGCCAGCCGCAGCTTGCTTCTGGCAATGGCCAGGTGGCTCTGGTTTTCGGCAGCGGCGATTCCATCTGGTTCTCCGGCTCCGGCGATAACGGCCGAACCTGGACCCGACCCACCAAAGTTGCCGAATTGCCCAAGCTGTTGCTGGGCCGGCACCGCGGCCCTCGCGTTGTGATCAGCGGCAACGCCATGATTGTCAGCGCCATCGCCTCTGAGCCGGGCGATCTGTTGGTGTGGCGCTCCACCGATGGCGGCCGGTCGTGGTCCAGTCCCATCACGGTGAATGACCAGCCGAAAGCCGCGCGCGAGGGCCTGCACGCCATGGCGGGCGATGCCGAAGGCCACCTGGCGGCAACGTGGCTGGATGACCGCACACCGAACGGCAAGCGCCTTTATGGGACGTTTTCGAATGATGCCGGCCGTACCTGGTCCAGGAATGCGGTGCTCTACCAATCGCCCGATGGCACCATCTGCCAGTGCTGCGCGCCGTCGCTGGCTGCGCTGGGCCGCGGCGAATTTGCCGCTATGTGGCGCAACGCCGTGGATGGATCTCGCGATATGTATACGCTGAGGCTGCGCGACGGCAAGGCCGCCGGATCGGCGGAGAAAGCCGGCGCAGGCACCTGGAAGCTGGATGCCTGCCCCATGGATGGCGGCGGAATAGCCGTGCAGAATGGCGGCATCGCTACCGCGTGGCGCCGCGATCATGATGTCTACATCGCCGAACCCGGTAAGCCCGAAATCAAAGTAGGCACCGGGCAGGATGTGGCATTCGGCGCCAACCGGCAAGGCTTCTACGCGCTGTGGTCCACTGCGGCCGGGATCGAAATGCACGCGCCGAACGCGGCCGCCCCAACGCATTTGTCCGATGTGGGCGCCTTCCCAGCGATCGTGACTCTGCCCGATGGCGGCATGCTGGCAGCCTGGGAAGAGAACGGCACGATTGCGACGGCGCGGTTTTGAGTGTGCGCTTAATAGCTAAGCTTAGATAGATAGCCAAAGCTCTGCCGCAGGCTTTCTACCGGATCTCCCGGCGTCTGGTCCTGCTCCACGAAGTAATGCGCCGCGCCCGCCGATGCGGCTGCCTTCAGCACTTTCGGCCACTCGATCACGCCGCTGCCCACTTCTTTGAATGCTGTGCGCGGAACCGATTCCTTGTACAACACTTCCGTCCCGCTGGCCTTGTCCTTGCAGTGCAGCAATGGAACGCGTCCGGAAAGCTTCTTGAGCATTTCTACAGGATCGTGGCCCGCCACGCTCACCCAGAAGGCGTCCATTTCGATGCCCACCAGTTTCTTATCGGTGTGGTCCAGCATCACCTGGAACGGCGTGGTGCCCTCCATCGGCTCGAATTCGAAGGCGTGGTTGTGGTAGCAGAAGCGCAATCCCGCGGCGCGGCACTTCTCGCCGGCCATGTTCAGTTTCGCGGCCACGCCCTTGATAACGTCAAGCCCGCCGCGTTCCGCCGGCGGCAGGTACGGGAACACGGCATAAGTGAATCCGCGCTGCTTCAACTGGTCCAGCGCCCGCGCCAGGTCATCCGGGTTACCCTTTGTGACCATGGTCGAATCCAGATGGATGCTGACCGGTTTTAAGCCCGAAGCCTCAATGGCAGGCCAGATTTTATCCAGGCCGGCGTAAGTGGCTTCCACCTCACGGTAGCCGATGTCATGAATGGCCTTGAGCGTCTCGGCGGGCTTTTGCGGAAGTACGCTGCGCACCGTATAGAGCTGCACGCCGATGGTCTGAAGTTGCTTGGCCGGCGCAACCGCGCCCAGCGCCGCGGCCAGGGAACTTGCCTGCAGAAACTCGCGTCTTGAGGTCATCCCCACCATTATGCTCCCAAAGCGAATTCGGCTCCGATTGTCTCGCCAGGCCGCAAAGGCCGCAAAAAGGTGCGCTAAACTAATAGAAATAGCAATTTCCGTACCCGAAACGGCTGTTGCGATCTTTTCCCATGACTACACCTTCTATCACCCGCGCTCTGGAATTTCGCGATCGATTGTCCCGCCGCGTAATGGTGGCCGACGGCGCCATGGGTACCATGCTCTACTCGCGCGGCGTGTTTATCAATCGCTGCTTCGATGAGCTCAATCTCTCTTCGCCCGACCTGGTCCGCCAGATTCATCAGGATTACGTCAAGGCCGGTGCTGAGATCCTCGAAACCAATACTTTCGGCGGCACCCGCCCACGCCTTGCCGCTTTCGGTGTTGCCGAGAAACTGAAAGCCATCAACCTGGCCGGCGTGCGTCTGGCCCGTGAAGCCGCTGCCGGTAAGGACGGCGTGTTCGTAGCCGGAGCGGTGGGCCCGCTCGGTGTGCGCATTGAGCCCCTCGGTCCCACCTCATTCGCCGAGGCGCGCGCCGCTTTCCGCGAGCAGATCGATGCGCTTGTCGAAGCCGGCGTCGACCTGTTGATTTTCGAAACCTTCGGCAACCTGGATGAGCTCCGCGAAGGCGTCACCGCCGCGCGCGAGGCCGCGGGCAAAGACCTGGTCATAATCGCGCAGGTCACCATCGACGATTTCGGCCACCTTCCCGGCGGCACCGACACCGAAACCTTCACTCGTGAAATGGATTCCTGGCCAGTGGATGTGATCGGCCTGAATTGCTCGGTGGGCCCCAAGGCCACGCTCGAAACCGTGGAGCGCATGATGCAGTTTTCCTCCAAGCCCATCAGCGCCATGCCCAACGCCGGGCTGCCTATGCGCGTGGAAGGCCGCAATATTTATCTCTGCTCGCCTGAGTACATGTCCCAGTACGCCCGCCGCCTGCTTTGGGCCGGCGTCAAAGTGGTGGGCGGATGCTGCGGCACTACGCCCGACCACATCAAACTCATCGTATCCGAAACGCGTTCGCTGCAGCCGTTGAAAAAAAAACTGGCGGTGACGGTGGAGGAACCCCGGGTGAAGGCGCAGGCCCTGGCGCCGGTTCCCATGGCGGAGAAGTCGAAGGTGGGGGCCAAGCTGGCCCAGGGTAAGTTCGTCTCGTTCGTCGAAATTCTTCCGCCCCGCGGTATCGATGCCACTCGCGAAATCGCCGGCGCCACCCTGTGCGCGCAGCACGGCATTGACGCCATCAACGTACCCGATGGGCCGCGCGCCAGCGCCCGTATGAGCGCGCAGGTCACCTGCCAGCTCATCCAGCGGGACGCCGGCATTGAAGCCGTCAACCACTTCTGCTGCCGCGACCGCAACATCCTCGGGATTCAATCTGAGCTGCTGGGTACCCATACCGTCGGCGTGCGCAACCTCATCTGTATCACCGGCGACCCGCCCCGCATGGGCGCCTACCCCGACGCCACCGCGGTCTTCGATGTAGATGCCATCGGGCTGGTCAACATCGTCAAGAACCTGAACCACGGCCTGGATATTGGCGGCAACCCCATGGGCTCGCAGACCGCGTTGCTGATCGGCGTGGGCGCCAACCCGGGTGCACTCAACATGGACGACGAGATCCGCCGGTTCGAATGGAAAGTGGAAGCCGGAGCGGAATACGTGGTCACGCAGCCGGTCTTCGATCTGGATCTTCTCGAAGCTTTTCTCAAACGCATCGAGCATGTCAAGATTCCGCTTGTCTGCGGCATCTGGCCGCTTACCAGTTACCGCAACGCCGAGTTCATGGTCAATGAACTGCGAGTGCCGGTGCCCGAAGAGTTTATGGAGCGGATGCGCAAAGTGGACAACGCCGAAATGGCCCGCGAAGAGGGCGTCGCCATAGGGCGCGAAATGGTGGCACGCGTCTGCAAAATGGTTCAGGGCGTGCAACTAAGCGCACCCTTCGGCCGTTACCAGATGGCTCTCGATGTTGCCGAAGCCATCGCCGACCGCTAAGATCGAACAATAAGATTTCGGATCCATCCACCCGGACAAAATGGCAACCGACCTGGCTGAGATAAATGTCGAAGAGCCCCAGCCTGAGGTGCTGGAGCGGGCCGCCGCCACCGTGCGCCGCGGAAAAGTGGTGGCCATCCCCACCGACGCGCTCTACATGTTGGTCGCCGATCCCTTCAACCTGCGCGCCGTCGCCGGCGTCTTCAAGGCCAAGGGCCGTGAGCCGCACCGCTCGCTCCCCATCCTGCTCCGCGACACTATGATGGCCGAGGAACTGGCCAGCGAGTTGAACGATCGCTTCTTTTTGCTGGCCCGCCGCTTCTGGCCGGGTCCGCTGACCATCATCGTTCCGGCCTCCGCCAGGGTGCCGCTCAAAGTCACCGGCAACACCGGCCGCCTGGCGCTGCGCCACGCGCGCTCCAACATCGCCAACAAGCTGATCTCCATCCTCAACCAGCCCCTGATCTCCACCAGCGCCAACATTTCCGGCAGCCCCACCTGCCACAGCGCCATCGATGTCTTCGGCATGATGGATGGCCGCGTCGATCTGGTGCTCGATGGCGGCATTTGCGCGGGCCCTGGCGCCACCACAGTCGATATCACCGAACCCATGTGGCGCATTATCAAAACCGGCGCCGTGGAGGAAAGCGAAATCGCCGATTGTCTGCAGGGGTAGCGGCGGCGCCATGAGATACCTCCTCATACTCCTCGGCGGCGGCGCCGGTTCGCTGGCCCGCTACCTTGCCGGCAGCGCCATTATGACCCGCTTTGCCCCGCGCTTCCCGCTTGGCACCATGGCCATCAACATCACCGGCTCTTTCCTTATCGGCCTGATCATGACGCTGTTTACCGAACGCCTTCCACTCCACGAATACTGGCGCCTGGCCCTGGTGGTGGGCTTTCTAGGCGGTTACACCACGTTCTCCGCCTTCGAATGGGAAACCTACTCCGCCATCCGTGAAGGCGCATTTTGGATTGGCCTCGGCAACGTGCTGGGCAGCGTCCTGTTCGGCTATTGCGCCGTCTGGCTGGGCGCCTATATCGCCCGCCGCTAAATTGGCATGACCGACCCGCGACCGTAAGGGAGCGGTTGCCTCCGTCTGCCGTGCCTCCGCTTCCTCTGCGTTCTCAGGGTTGTGACCTGTTTGCTTTTCTGTTTGCTTTTCCTCAGCGCCGGTCTCCGCGTCTCCGCGTCTCCGCGGTGAAGGCACGCCTCCCTCTTTGGTTCAGTCTCCACCCTGTTAGCAAGCGGTTTTCACGCAGATCCAAGGCTGTGCTAATCTGAACATCTACCTACTTACAGATGCGAAATGTTGTGATCATCGGCTCCGGTTGCGCCGGAAACACCGCCGCCATTTACACCGCCCGCGCCAACCTGAAGCCCCTCGTGGTGACCGGGCACGAAGCCGGCGGCCAACTTTCCCTGACCACCCTGGTCGAAAATTTCCCCGGCTTTCCCGAGGGCATTCTCGGACCCGCTCTGGTCGACAATATGAAGCTCCAGGCGCAGAATTTCGGCGCCGAGTTCCTCCACGGTTCCGTCAACGACACTGACTTCTCCACCCGTCCCTTCCGCCTCAATATCGATGGCGACTGGATGGAAGCCCTTACCGTGATCGTCGCATCGGGCGCCTCCGCGCGCTGGCTGGGTCTTCCCTCGGAGCAGAAGCTGATCGGCCACGGTGTGAGTTCATGCGCCACCTGTGATGGCTTTTTCTATCGCGGCAAAAAGATTATGGTCATCGGCGGCGGAGATTCCGCCATGGAAGAGGCCAACTTCCTTTCGCGCTTCGGCAGCGAAGTAACGCTGGTGCACCGCCGCGAAGAGTTCCGCGCCTCCAAGATCATGCTCGACCGTGCTCGCCACAACCCCAAAGTCAACTTCCTGCTCAACACCACGGTCGAAGAGGTCCACGACGTTTCTCAGAAGCTCGTCACCAGCGTGCGCCTGCGCAACGTCAAGACCAATGAAGTTTGGAATCAGGACGTCGACGGTTTCTTCCTCGCCATTGGCCACATTCCCAACACCAAGGTCTTCAAGGGCCAGCTTGAAACCGATCCCGACGGTTACATCCTATCGAAAGGCGGCGCCCGCACCAACATCGCCGGTGTTTTTCACGCCGGTGACGTGCAGGACCGGACTTACCGCCAGGCCATCACCGCCGCCGGCTCAGGCTGTATGGCGGCCATTGAAGTCGAACGATTCTTAGAAGCGGAAGGACATTAAAAACGACTATGATCGAGCGTATCAGTTTGCCCGGAGCCCCACCCCCGCGCGCCCCGTATTCCCCCGCCGTCCGCGCCGGCGATTTCATCTATGTTTCCGGGCAGGTTCCTCCCGAAACCGGCGACATCGCCCACGAAACCCGCCAGGTTTTGACCAACATCCAGAAGCTTCTGGCCCATTGCGGTGCCACCATGGCCGACGTGGTGAAATGCCAGGTTTTTCTGGGCCAGGCTAGCGACTTCGCCGCCATGAACGCGGTTTACGCCACCTTCTTCGGCGACGACAAACCGACCCGCACCACCGTTGTAGCCGGTTTCATGCTTCCCAATATCAAAATCGAAATCGACGCCATCGCCTACAAACCTAAATAATCCAGTTGTTTAGAAGCGTTTCGTGTGACGTTGCACGCTGAAACGCTTTTGTTAACCAAAGACAGTCTCGACACGGGCAAGGCAAAGTCCTAGTATTCCTACATGGCTACCATGCCCGTGACCCGCCGAAGTACCAGTATTAAGGAGTTTGGTGCTCGTTTTGTTGGCGACGATCTCTCGGAGTTCGTAGAGTCGCCCGAGACTCGAAACCGTAGCTCGCGCGGATTGGTTACCGGCGTATTGCTGGGAGCCGGCCTCTGGGGCGCCATTCTAGTCTCATTTGGCGTCATTAAGTTATAGATTCTAAGCCACATAATGGTGCTGGCTTGACCGTCGCTATTCAACACCTGCCTTTAGTGTGATTCTTCACCCCACTGCACCAGGACAGGTCTAGTTGCGTACAGACACCGGCAATCGAAAGTCCTAGTATTAGTTCATGGTCTCCCGTACCATGTCCATTCCAGCCGGAAACCCCGGCATCCGGCAACACGCCGTTCACTTCCTGGTTCGTGCGCAGTTTCGAGAAGCGCCTCAGACTCGAAACCGTGCCGTGCGCGGGGTGATTACCGGCGCCTTGCTGGGAGCGGGGCTTTGGAGTGCCATTCTGGTTTCATTCGGCATCATCAAGTTCTAGATTGCAGCCGGGCAGCGGTTCTCCTACGCAACGCCGGCCTTCCGCATCACCGCCAGTGTTGCAGCCAAGCCCAGCCGTGCGCCTTCCTCCGGTGCCATCTCCTTCGGAATTCGACCTAGCGGCTCGGGGCTGACGCCGTCCTGATAGCCGATTTTCTGCAGCGCCTGCAGGAACCCCGTCAAATTGATGACGCCCTCGCCCGGCAGCACGCGCTGGTTGTCCCTCACTTGCTCGGGCTCCAGCTTCACGCAATCCGACAAATGCACATGAAAAATCCGCGCTTTTCCCGCCGCCAGAATGTCCGCCGTGGTTGCCCCCGCGTGGTACCAGTGCCACACATCCAGCAGCAGCCCGATATTCGGCCCGCAGTCCTTGGCGAACTCCAGAGCCTCGTCCATGCGCCAGATGAATTCGTGCGGTTGGCCCGTGCGGAAATGCAGCGGACCCAGAAACTCCAGCGCCAGACGCACCTTCGAACGCTGCAGAATCTCCGCCACCGCGGTCAGGCGATCCTTTAGGATCTTCCGCAGTTCCGTCTTGGGCGTCTGGCTGGCCGGCGGCAGAATGCCCAGCATGGTCGGGCAGTGGATCGTGTCCGAGAACCGGGCCGCCGCGTCCAGCGTTTTCAGTCCGGTCTGAAACGCTTCCTCGTCGCGGCTGAACGGTACCGGAAGCCCGGCGTTCGACGCTTTGATTTTCAATTCGTCGAAAAGCGTCCGCGTGGCATCCTGGCCCTCTTTCATGGCAGCGCTCAGGTTCACGTCCACACCGCCGAATCCGGTACGCGCCGCCAGCCGCGCGAATTCCGGCCACCCCGGTTTTCCGCCCGTCAGCGACCCATTCAACGACACATACATGCCGGTTTCCGCGCCGGGCATCTGCGCCGCACATCCCAGCGCCGCGGCGGTCTTAACGAACTCTCTGCGGTTCACGTCCCTGTTATACATCTTTCCGGAGTCAATGGCGACCGGCTACAATCGTCATTGTATGCGCCGGCTGCTACTCCTGCTTGTTTCCGCTGCCATGGCCTTCGCCCAGAGGAGGCCATTCGACGTTAACGGCCTGCTGGAGTTGAAGCGGATTGGCGATCCGCAAATCTCGCCCGACGGCCGGCTGGTGGCTTTCACCGTCCAATCCGTGGATATCGAAGGCAACCGCAAACCGGTACAGATCTGGACCGTGCCGCTGAATGGAGGCGCGCCGCAGCAGATTACCCACGACGGCGAGGCCAACCAAAGGCCGCGTTGGTCGCCCGACTCCAAGCGCATTGCCTACATTTCGGACCGCGGCGGCTCGTCCCAGATCTGGCTGATGGATGAGAACGGCGGTAATGCGAAGCAGGTGACCAACCTTGCCACCGAAGCCGACGGAGTGACCTTTTCGCCGGACGGCAAGAACCTGCTGTTCTCGAGCGCGGTCTATCCGGAGTGTGGCGCCGACGACGCGTGCAACAAGAAGAATCTGGACATAGAAACGCACAGCAAGGTGAAGGCGCGCATCTACACCGAGCTGCTGTATCGCCATTGGAACGTATGGCAAGGCAAACGGCGCAGCCACCTGCTGGTGGTGCCGGTGGCCGAAGGCGCGCCCAAAGACCTCACGCCGGGAACCCGGGACGTGCCGCCGTTTTCGCTCGGCGGGCCGGACGATTACGACATTTCGCCCGATGGCCAGGAGGTCTGCTACTCGATGAACGCGGACCCGGTTCCGGCGGTCAGCACGAACTCCGACCTCTACGTGGTTTCGATCGCGGGCGGACAGTCGCGCCGGATCACGCTTACCGCCGGCGCCGATGCCAGCCCCCAATATTCGCCCGACGGGAAGTACATCGCATGGCGCTCGCAATTGCGCAGCGGATACGAAAGCGACCGGTGGCGCCTGCTGATCCTGGAGCGCAGCACCGGCAGGGTGACTAACCTGAGCGAGAACGTGGATCGATGGGTGAACAGTTTCACCTGGGCGCCGGAATCCACCGGCCTCTTCTTTACGGCCACCGATCGCGGACGCCAGCCCATCCAGTTGATTTCGATTTCGGGCGGCGCCGTCAGGACCGTGGCCACCGGCGATGGGGAACTCGACGACATGCAGTTGACGCGCAACGGCAAGACCATGGTCTACACGCAGCAGACCGGCGTCTCGCCCGTTGAGATCTATCGCGCTTCATCGGGCGGCGGTGCGCCTTTTCCGCTGACTCACCTGAACGACCAGACGCTGGGCAATTACCAGATGGCCCCGCTCGAAGAGTTCACGGTGGATGGCGCGGAGGGCGCCAAGGTGCAGAGCTTCGTGGTCAAACCGTACGGGTTTGTTCCGTCGCGCAAGTATCCGGTGATGATGCTGATCCACGGCGGGCCCCAAGGCTTCTGGGGCCATGCCTGGACCTACCGCTGGAACGCGCAGGTGTTCGCAGCCGCGGGCTACGTGGTGGTAATGCCGAATCCGCGGGGTTCCACGGGGTACGGGCAGAAGTTCATCGACGAGATCAACAACGATTGGGGCGGCAAGGCCTTCGACGATATCATGGCGGTGGCCGACCACGTGGTGAATCAGATGCCCTACTGCGATGCCGGGCGCATGACCGCGGCGGGCGGCTCCTATGGCGGCTACATGGTGAACTGGCTCTTGGGGCACACGCAGCGTTTCAAGGCGCTGGTTTCGCATGACGGCGTTTACGATCTGGCGGGTGAGTTCGGCGGCACAGAGGAACTCTGGTTTCCGTTGTGGGAGTTCGGCGGCCCCACCGTGGGAGAAGCCCGAATTCTACGCCAAGTGGTCGCCCAGCAATTACGTGAAGGACTTTCACACGCCGACGCTGGTGATCCACGGCGAGCAGGATTTCCGGATTCCCTATTCGCAGGCGCTTGAGCTCTTCACCGCCCTGCAGATTCAAAAGGTGCCCTCCAAACTTCTGCTCTTCCCCGATGAAGGCCACTGGGTCTTAAAGCCTCAGAACAGCTTACTCTGGTACAAGACGTTTATCGACTGGATGGATTCCTGGGTTAAAAAGTAAAGTTAAAAAGTAAAGTCACGAAGTGAAAGCCAAAAAGTGAAAAGAATCATAGCCATAGTTCTACTCTTGCTCGTTAGTACGGCCTCGCTCTTTCTCATGTCCTCGAGTTCGGTGCTGACCTTGACGCCTGAGGTCAAGGTAATCGGGGTGGCAACTCCGGTCAACGTAAAGATCGCCAATCCTCACGGCGTGCGGCACGTGAGCGTCTACCTGGAGCAGAACGGCGTGCGGTCCCTGCTGGTCGAACAGAGGAGCACTCCTACGCACCGGATCTTCTGGCGCCGGAATCAACCGCCGCAGCTGGTGGCTTTCGAAGCCGGCAAGAGCAAAGTGCCAAACCTGAAGGAGGGCGACGCGCGCCTGGTGGTGGAAGCGGTCTCGGACGATCTGCGGGCCAGCACCGATTCGGTGTCGGCAACCGTTAAGGTGGTCCTGGCGCCGCCGCGCGTGACGCCGGACGATGCGCAGCACTACATCAACCAGGGCGGTATGGAACTGGCCACCTTCACACCCGGCGGTTCTTGGACCGAGGCCGGTGTCAAAGTGGGCCAGTACACGTTCCGCAGCTTCCCGCTGCCCGGCCGCCCGGACCAGCGCTTCGCCATGTTCGCCTACCCGTGGGACCTGCCGGAGGGCGTGACGCCGCTGGTTTACGCGCGCAACCAGGCCGGCACGGAAGCCACGGCCCGATTTTGGTTCAAGCTGTTTCCGAAGAAATTCCGCACGCGCGATTTCGAACTCAAGGACGCGGACATGGAGCGGCTGGTGAGCCAGATCGATCCCGGCGGTACGCTCGCTCCCGGACCCGACACGCTTTCGCGCTTTCTCAAGATCAACGGAGAGTTGCGGCGTAAGAACAATCAGCAGTTGGCCGATCTGCGCCTCAAGACCGAGGAGAAAATTCTGTGGAGCGGCCCGTTCCTCCACTGGGGCAAGGAAGAGTCGATGTTCGCCGACGTGCGCAGCTACATGTACAAAGGCAAGAAGGTGGACCAGCAAGTGCACCTTGGCTTCGACCTTTCCGACACTCAGAACGCGCCCGTTCACGTTGCCAATGACGGCCGCGTGGTCTGGGCCAGCGATTTGGGGATTTACGGAAACTGCGTGGTTGTCGATCATGGCTACGCGCTGCAATCCATCTACGGGCACCTGAACCGCATCGACGTTAAGGCCGGCGATATGGTCAAGAAGAACCAAAGCCTTGGCGTGGCGGGGGCAACCGGCCTGGCCCTGGGGGTCCACGTTCACTTCAGCATGCAGATTGACGGTGTGCAGATCAACCCGCGCGAATGGTGGGACGAGCATTGGATCCACGACCGCATACTCAGCAAGCTCGACCCCAACGCGGCCAAGACTGCGAGGCATTAGCGCCGGTGCGATACGACGCCATTCTGATCGTGTCGTTCGGAGGTCCGGAATCCGTTCAGGACGTTATTCCGTTTTTGGAGAACGTGCTGCGAGGGCGCAACGTGCCGCGCGAACGCATGCTGGCGGTGGCGGAACACTACTATCACTTCGGCGGGCGCAGCCCCATCAACGACCATTGCCGCGAATTGATCGCGGCCTTGCGGAAGGAGATCAGCCTGCCCATTTATTGGGGCAACCGCAACTGGCATCCGATGCTGGCCGACACCGTGAGGCAGATGGCGGCCGATGGCGTGAGGCGAGCCCTGGCGATCGCGACGTCAGCCTATCCCTCGTATTCCGGATGCCGCCAGTACATCGAGAATATTGAGGCCGCGCGGACCGAGGTGGGGGATGGGGCGCCGGAGATTCACAAACTGCCGCCATTCAGCAGCCACCCGCTGTTTCTCCAGGCTAATGCGGAACGTGTGGCCGCCGCCCTGGCGCGAATACCCGACGAACGAAGAGCCGCCGCGCGCCTGGTCTTCACCGCCCACAGCATCCCGCTGGCGATGGCCGCAACCTGCCGCTACGAGGAGCAGCTGCGGCATACCGCCGGCTCTGTTTCGAAAGCCGTGGGGCACCCGGAGTGGGATCTGGTTTGGCAGAGCCGCAGCGGACCACCCGCGCAGCCATGGCTTTCGCCTGACATTCTCGATCACCTTCGCTCACTGGCTGAAAACGGCGTGAAGGATGTGGTGGCCGCGCCCATCGGATTTCTTTCCGACCACATGGAGGTGATGTACGATCTCGACGTTGAGGCTGCACAGCTCTGCGCCGGCCTGGGGATCAACCTGGTGCGCGCCGAAACCGTGGGAACGCATCCGGCGCTAATCGCCATGCTGCGCCAGCTCATCGAAGAGCGTCTGGCTGCGGATTCACCAGTGCTGTGCCCTGGCGATTGTTGCCCCGGCTCCCGTGGAGCGCGCCCTTAGCGTGCCATGCCGGTCACTGAGCCGGCGCGCTGGTGCCGCAAAATCTCCCCTAACCGATCGATCGCCCGCGGAAAGCGTTCGCCGGTGGCTGCAAATCCAACCCGGAAGTGGGCCGGCATTCCGAAGCAATCCCCCGGCGTCAGCATCACACCATGGCTCACCAGCCTTTGGCAGAATTCGCGGGCGTCGCCCCCGTCGGCCAACCAGGGGAACGCGGTCATTCCACCGCTTGGCCGAACCCATCTCAGGGCTTCGCTGAACTGGCTGAAGAATTGGTCCAGCAGGCTCAAGTTAGCCTGCGCGACCGTGCGGGCCCGGCCATAAATGGCTTCACGATGTTTGAGCGCCAGCACTGCCAGGCGCTCACCCAGAACTGTATTCGTGACCGTGAAATAACTGCGGGCGTTGAGGTAGCGCGCGCGGCGTTTCGCGTCGCGCTCGATCATCCAGCCCACGCGCAGCCCGCTCAAGCAGAGGGCCTTCGAAAAATCGCCCAGCACGGTGGAGTGCGGCAGGCGCGCGGCCGACCGCATTTCGCCGGCATGGTAGATGGGGTGATATACCTCGTCGGCGACGAATTGCACCCCCCGTTCGGCGCAAAAATCGTGCAGGCTTTCCATTTCTTGTTCGCTCAAAACTGCGCCCGTGGGGTTGTGCGGCGAATTCACCAGCACGAAGCGGGTATGTCCATCCACCAGCCCGCGCACCTCATCCGGATCCATGCGGAATGCGTTTTCGGCGCGCAGCGTATATTGGCGAATCTCGATTCCGAAGGTCTCCGCCAGCGCCGTATTGGTCGGGAATCCCGGGTTCGGCAGCACCACGTTGGCGCCCGGCTCGGCGGCGTGGAAGAACAACAGCCACAGCGCTTCGGCCGATCCCGTGACCACCTGCACGTGGCTTGGGTCCACACCTTGCAGTCCGGCAATCGCGCCGCGCAGGTCGGGTGTTCCGGCGGCGGTGGTATAGACCAGGCGGGTGTCCAGCAGGCGCTCCAGGGCGTCTTCGCCTTCCAGTTTCAAGAGTTCGCGCAGGGTCCAGATGGGTCCGGTGCTTGAGCCCAGGTCAAACTCGATGGGCGGGTCCGCGGCAAATTTCTCCTCCAGCCACTGATCGAGCAGGAACGGCGCGATTTCCATGATTTTTTGATGATAGCGAAAAAAAGTCCAGTTCCCCCTTGACATAAGCCGCGATTAGTACTAATTATTTAGTATGCGCAAGCGAAGTCCCACCCTTACCGGACAGGAACTGGAGATCATGAAGATCGTTTGGGAGCGTGACAAAGCCACCGTCCGCGATGTTTACGAAGCCTTGCTTGAGCGGCGCAAAGTGGCCTACACCACCGTCATGACCATGATGAAAATTCTGGAACAGAAGAAATATCTCAAGAAGACGCTGGCCGAACGTGCCTACGTCTACCGCCCGGCGCAGCCCAAGCGGCAAGTGATTGGCGCCATGGTCCGGGAGTTCGTCAACCGTGTGTTTAACGGCTCAGCCGAGCCGCTGCTGGTGCACCTGGTGGAGGAACACGGCCTGACGCCCGACGAACTGGAAGAGATTGCGCACCTGCGGAGGAAATCATGACCGCCAAATTCTTTTGGGACAATCTGGTAGCCTACAGCCTGCAAATCGGGCTCCTGGTGGCCCTGGCCGCGTTCGTGCCGGCGATCCTGCGCCTGCGCCTCCCGGGCGCGAAACTGGTCTACTGGCATTTCCTGTTAGCGGCCTGCCTGCTGCTTCCCGTGCTGGGGCCGCGAACGCAGGAAGCCGATACGTCCACCGTGCAAATCTCGAGTTCGGTTGCGCTGCTTACCCCCGTGCCACCCGCGCCGCGGCCCGGTATTCCGAAGAGCGAGATTGCCCTTCTGCTGCTGGCGGCCGGCGTGGTTCTACGCCTGAGCTGGCTGGGCGTGGGCTTGTGGCGTCTGCGCCAGTACCGGCGCCATTCCCAGCCGCTGGAACCCGCAACCAGCTGGAGCGCGGAAGCCGACCTGCGGATTTCCGACGCCGTTGCCAGCCCCGTGACGTTCGGTTTCCGCAAGCCCGTGGTTCTGCTGCCTGCGCGTTTCCCGGAACTGGATACCCAGATCCAGGAAGCCATCCTGTGCCACGAAGTCTTGCACGTGCGGCGTCATGACTGGCTCTTCACCGTGGCCGAAGAGCTGGTGCGCGCCGTGTTCTGGTTCCACCCCGCGATCTGGTGGCTGTTGGGCGAGATCGGCCTGGCCCGCGAGCAGGCAGTGGATCGCCGGGTGATTGAGTTGACGCAGCACCGCGACACGTATCTGGACGCGCTGCTGGCCATCGCCGGCGCCAAACCGCAGCTTGATCTGGCTCCGGCGCCGTTGTTCCTGCGCAAGCGGCACCTGAAGCAGAGAGTGATTTCGATTTTGAAGGAGGTTCGAATGTCGAAGACTAGACTGATTTCCGCATTCACCGCGGGCCTGAGTATTCTGGCCGTGGCATGCTGGTTCGTGAGCAGTACTTTTCCGTTAACCGCAGCTCCGCAAGCGCCGGATTCGCCCGGCGTGGCCGTGGATACGGGCGGCGCCGTAGTGATGCACCGCACCCCGGTGACGTATCCGGAGGCGGCGCGCAAACAGGGCGTGCAGGGAACGATCGCCATGGAACTGACCACGGACAGCGGCGGCAATGTGTCCGATGCCCGCGTGCTCAGCGGACCAGTGGAATTGCGCAAGGCTGCCATTCAATCGGTGTTGCAGTGGCACCTCATGAAGGATGCGGCCATGGCCACGCGCCAGGTGCGCATCACGTTCCAGTTGCCGGTTGAGAACGAGAATCGTACGGTGTCTGCGCCGTCCGGACTGCGGGTGGTTGAGGCAGGACAAGCCAATAATGCATTCAGAGTCATGAGTGACTCCGCAGTTGCGCCTCCGCCTCCACCACCACCGCCAACCACTCGGATGGGGAACCCTCTCGAAGGGAGAAAGATTGCGCGGATCAATATCATTGGTCTTCCGGACCAGGCCCGCGCTGATCTGCTTTCCCAATTGCCGGTGCATGAAGGCGATATCTATTCGCCGGAACTGCTGGGCAGGACTTTCAAAGCCGCCCGCGAATTCGATGAACACCTGAATACTTCTCTCACCAGGGACACCAGCGGCGATCCGGTTGTGCAGATCACCGCGCCGGGCATGGCGATTTCGCCATCGGGCGCAATCGGTGGGATGATCGCCGCACCTCCGCCTGACGGCACCAGGCGCATTACCATTGGCGGCAACGTGCAGCAGGCCAAGCTGATTTCGCAGCCCAGGCCCGTCTATCCGGCGCTCGCCAAGCAGGCCCGAATCCAAGGCGTCGTCCAGATGCAGGCTTTGATCGCCGCCGACGGCACCATCAAGGATCTGGGCGTGATCAGCGGACACCCGCTGCTGGTTCCGGCAGCGCTCGAGGCCGTGCGGCAGTGGGCCTACGAGAAGACACTGCTAAATGGAGAGCCGGTGGAAGTGATGACGCATATTGACGTGAACTTCACGCTGTCGCAGTAAAGACAAGTACCCCCCGCTCCCTGACGGTCGCGGCTCTGCATCGTCAGGGAGCGGAGCGTTACTCGTACCGCAGCACCTCCGCGGGCGCAATCCTGGTAGCATTTCTGGCCGGATACAACGTCGCCAGAAAACTCACCAGAATCGCCAGAGCGGCAATCCAGACTCCATCCATCCAGTGCGGTTCAAACGGCACGAATCTCATCGAGTAGACCGATTCTTCCAGCGGAATCCATCGATACTTTTCGGCGAAGTAGCAAAGCCCATAGCCCACCGTGAGCCCGATGGCGCTGCCTACCACGCCGATCAGCACGCCCTGCAGCATGAAGATGCGGCGGATCTGCCCGTAGCGCGCGCCCATCGACATCAGGATGGCGATGTCCCGGTATTTCTCCATCACCATCATCACCAGCGTGATGAAAATATTCAGCGCTGCCACCATTTCAATCAGCCCGATCGTAATGATGGTGACGATCCGCTCCATCTTCAGCGCGCCCAGCAGCTGCTTGTTGCGCTCCTGCCAGGTGGTGGTGGTGTACTTCTTGCCGGCCACCTTCTCCACTTCCAGGGCGATCTCCGGGGCGCGGTTCAGATCGTCAACGTTCAGCTCCATTTGATTGATGACGTCGGGCAGCGACAGCGCCTTCTGGGCGGCTCCGAGCGAGGTATAAGCCCAGGCGGCATCGATCTCGTAAACACCCGATTCAAAAATGCCGCAGACCCGGAACCGCCGGTTGCGCGGCCTCAGGCCCATCCCGACCATCTCCTCCGTCACCACGTCGATCTTGGAATTCAGCATCATGCCGGTATCGTCAGCCAGGGTGGAGCCTAGAATAATGCCGGGCGGCGAAGCGTTCGGATCGCGCAGGCAATCCACCGATCCGGCTTTCAGGTGCCGCAGCGTCTCATTGATGGCCAAGGCCGAATTCGGATCGATGCCTTTCAGCAGTGCCGGCTTGATCTGCGTGGCGCCAGACATGGGAATCGGAGTGTAGAGCGCGGGCCCCACCGCGATCACGTGCGGCAGTTTGCGCAGGCGGGCCGCCATGTCTTCCCAATGCTCAATGCCGTTGAGCGGTTCCTTCTCCAGCACATTGATGTGGGCCATGGCCCCCAGCAGATTGCGCTGCAGGGTATTGCGGAAGCCGGTGGTCACCGCCAGCGCGATCACCAGGGCCATCACCCCGGCGGCCACGCCGACCACGGAAATCGCCGTGATCACGGAGATCACCGCTTCCTTGCGGCGCGCGCGCAGATACCGGCCGGCGATGAACAGCTCGAAGCGTGTCGTCATAGCTCAGAGCTCAAGCCTGGTCGAGTTCGCGCAGGCTGGCCACCAGGCCGATGGGGCCTTCCGGCCGCAGCAGCGGGAACAGGATCACGTCCCGAATGGATCGCGAGCCAGTCAGAATCATCGTCAGGCGGTCTATGCCGATTCCTTCCCCGCCGGCGGGCGGCATGGCATAGGCCAGCGCGCGCACATAGTCCTCATCCATCTGGTGCGCCTCTTCGTCTCCTCGCTCAAGCATGCCCAGCTGCATTTCGAAGCGCCGGCGCTGCTCCTGCGGGTCATTCAATTCGGTGTAAGCGTTGCCGATCTCCATGCCGGCCGCGTAGATTTCGAAGCGTTCCACAAATGCCGGGTCGTCAGGCTTGTTCTTCGAAAGCGGCGAGGTCTCCACCGGATAGTCGTAGATGGCAGTCGGCTGGATCAGCTTGGCTTCCACGTGGCGTTCGAAGATGTCGGTGAGCGCCTCGCCGGCTGTGGTTTTATGGGAATGCTGTAAAAAGCCATTCGTGGTTGGAGACGTCTTCCAGGGTCGGCGCGGCATCCGCCTCCCAGAAATGCACCACGGCTTCACGCATGCTGTACCGCGCCAGGTTGCCGAAGTCGATCGTGTGGCCTTCGAATTCGACAACGGTTGCGCCGGTCGCATCGAGCGCCGCCTGCCGCAGCAGCTCGGCCGAGAAATCCATCAGGCCCTGATAGTCGGTGTATGCCTGGTAGAACTCCAGCATCGTGAACTCGGGGTTATGGTGCGTGGAGAGCCCCTCATTGCGGAAATTGCGGTTGATCTCATAGACGCGCTCCATGCCGCCCACCACCAGCCGCTTCAGGTAAAGCTCGGGCGCGATGCGCAGGTAGAGATCGATATCGAGCGTGTTGTGATGCGTCACGAAGGGCCGCGCCGCCGCGCCGCCGTACAGCGGCTGCATCATGGGCGTTTCCACTTCGATGAATCCCCGGGCTTCCAGTTGGCGGCGCAGCGATGAAATGATGCGCGCGCGCGTCACGAAGACCTTGCGCACCTCGGGGTTGGCGATCAGGTCGAGATAGCGCTGGCGATAGCGCGTTTCCACATCCTCCAGGCCGTGCCACTTCTCGGGCATGGAAAGCAGGGTCTTCGAGAGGAACTCCAGGCGTTCCGCGTGAATGCTGAGTTCGCCGGTGCGCGTGCGGAAGAGGTAGCCCTCCACCCCGATGATGTCGCCAATATCCACCAGCTTGAAGAGTTGGAAATCGCGCTCGCCCACAGCGTCTTTCTTCACATAAATCTGCAGGCGTTCGCCGTTTTGCTGCAGATGGGCGAACCCGGCCTTTCCCATGTGCCGCAGCGTCATGAGGCGGCCGGCAACGCGGACCCGCACCTCAGGCGCCAGTTCCTCCGCCGTCTTGGCACCATAAACGGCCTGAATATCCGGAATAGTATGGCTGAAATCGAACCGGCGTCCGTAAGGCTGGTAACCCAGAGCCTGGATCTCGCGGATGCGGGCCAGGCGCTGCTTGAGTAGATCGTCTTCTAGCGACAAATAAGAGTCTCCAATGGGATTACGTTATTATAGAGCTTCGATTGCGACGTTCCATTTCCATTATCATTCCTGCCTATAACGAAGAAAAACGGCTGCCGGCGACGCTGGCCGCTGTGCGTGAATATCTTGACCGAAGCGCGTGGGACTTCGCCGAAATCGTGGTTGTGGATGACGGTTCCCGCGACGGGACCGCGGCCGTGGCGCGCGCCGGCGGCGCCCGGGTCCTCGAGAACCCCGGCAATCGCGGCAAGGGCTATTCCGTGCGCCACGGCGTGCTCGAATCCAAAGGCGAGTGGGCATTGGTCACGGATGCCGATCTCTCCGCACCCATCGAAGAGCTGGAAAAACTGTGGAGCGCGGTGGAGCGGGAACAGGCGCAGGTAGCCATTGGATCACGCGCAGTTGATCGCGGGATGGTGGGAGTCCACCAACCGGTCTTGCGCGAATGGATGGGCCGGATATTCAACCTGGCGATGCGCCTGGTTACGGGCTTGCCGTTTCGCGACACGCAGTGCGGCTTCAAACTCTTCCAGGCGGCGGCCGGGCGGCAGATTTTTTCGCGGCAGAAGTTGGACGGCTTCGGCTTCGACGTGGAAGTTCTCTTTATCGCGCGACGCCTGCAATACCGCTGCCTGGAGGTGGCGGTGCGGTGGGACAACGTGGAGGGCACCAAGGTCAGCCTCTGGCGGGGAATGATGGCTTTCCTGGATCCCGTGAAAGTCCGCTGGAACGGCATCACCGGAAAGTACGATTGAGCAGGGCTGTTTGCTGTGAGAGAATCGGTTCGTATGTCCATCCAGTCCCGAGCTCAATTCGAGAAACTGCGGGCCATCGGAAGAATCGTGCGTCAGGTGCTCGATAGAACCGCGGCCGCGGTACGGCCCGGCATCACTACCTTGGAGCTGGATAAAATCGGCGCTCGCGAATTGGCGCAAAACGGGGCCGAATCCGCCCCGCCGAAGGTCTACGGTTTTCCGGGGGCGCTCTGCATCAGCATCAACGACGAAGCCATCCACGGCATTCCCGGAGGCCGTGTGGTGCAATCCGGCGATCTGGTCAAGCTCGATCTGGTGGCCGAGAAGGACGGGTTTTACGCCGACGCCGCGGTCACCATCGGTGCGGGCGAAGTCAGCTCCACGGCCCACGCCCTGGCGCATTGCGCGGAAAGAGCTTTTCATGAGGCCTTGCGAGCGGCGCGGGCGGGGAACCGCGTGTACGAAATTGGCCGCGTAGTTGAGCGCGAAACGCGGCGCCGTGGTTTTCAAGTTATGCGCGATCTCTGCGGCCATGGCGTTGGACGGACGATTCATGAGCCCCCCAGCATCCCTAACTATCACGACCCTCGCAGTCGAACCCGCCTCACCGAGGGCCTGGTCATCACCATTGAGCCGATTATTTCCGCCGGCAGCGGGCAAGGCACTCTGCAGCCGGATCGATGGACAATCCGCACGGCTGACGGCAGCCTTTCGGCGCACTACGAACACACCGTGGTCATTACCAAAAATGAGCCGATCTTATTGACCGCGGCATAGCGCCTGCCCGGGAGAGTTACTGCAGACCGTCAGTCCCCTAAAAACTTCCCGAACGCGCGCAGCCCCGTCACGTTGTCGCAGACCGCCTTAATTCCCGCCGTCAGCGGAATCGCCAGAAGCAGCCCCGGAGCGTCCCACAGGAATCCCCAAAACATCAGCGAAAACGTAACCACCAGCGGATTCAGGTGTACGCGCGACCCCACAATCTTGGGGTAGAGCACGTTCAGCGCAATCAGATGCAGCATCCCCACCGTCACCACCACCAGCACATATACCGGCACCGCATCCAGGGGCAGGGCGGCCAGCAGCGGTGGAATCATGGCCAGCGGCAGCCCGATATACGGCACCAGGCTCATGAAGCCGCTCAACGGCCCGACCAGCATCGGATATGGCACGTGCATCATCCAGAACATGGATGAGCTGACAATCGCCAGCAAAAGGCCCAGCAGGAAGTTTCCCACTACGAAGGCCCGCACCATGTCCGCGATCCCTTGCATGCTGCGCGCGGCAATCAGCCGGTCTTCCCCGCGGAAGAATTGCAGAAAGCTGCGGTTGATGTGGTCCCGCCAGCTCAGCATGAAGTAAACCAGGAACGGGACGAACGAGGCCATCAGCAGAATCTGATAAAACGAGCTCAGGCGCGAATAGATATAGTCGCCGATGGGAGTACTCTCTTCGTGAATCCGCACCTCCGGAATGGCCCCGGGCTGGGTGCCTAGAGGGCCGCCCGGAATGCCGCTCGGAACGGCGGCGGCCGACCCTCTCTTGCCTTTGCGCGCCGTCACCTCCGCCACCTGTTGTTGCTTGCGCCGCTCCTCTTCCTGGCGTTGGCGCGCCGGCACAAGAATGCGGTAGGTCTGGTCTTCCATTCCCGAAATCCTTTGCTGTACGCCGTCCACGATGTTGCCGATGTGCTGGCCGTATTTCGGCAGTTCGCCGTACAATCCCGCCATCTGTGAATACGCCCCCATCCCGATCACGTAAAGACACGCCAGGGCAAACGTACATACCACGAAGCTGCCCAGGCTGCGCGGAAAACGGGCCCGCATCAGCAGCACTACGAACGGTTCCAGAATGAATGCGATGGTCAGGGCGGCCAGAGACGTGATGAAAAAAACGCGCCCGAAGTAAAGGATCGCAATAATCGCCGCCATCGCCAGGATGGGCGTAGCGATGTGCCGCGCTTCCCGCACGGCTTCACGAGTGCTCAAAGACTTGGTTACCAGCGCCACGGCGCACAGACGACCCTTGACTCGAATGTAGCATGCCGCCGTCTATAATGAAATTGTATTGACGCTCGCGCCCCGCATCCTCGCCTTAGATCTGGGTAAGAGGCGTATCGGCCTGGCCATCAGCGATCCCCTGGGAATCACCGCCCAGGGCCTCCCCAACCTGGTACGCACCAGAAAGCGCGACGATCTGGATGCCATCGGTCTGCTCGCCCGGGAACGTGAGGTCGGTCTGATTCTGATGGGCAATCCGATCAACATGCGCGGCTCCGAAGGCCGGCAATCCGGCTGGGTCCGTGAATTTGCCGACACCCTCGAAAAGCGCACCGGCCTGCCCATCAAGCTCTGGGACGAGCGCCTTACCACCGTGGAAGCCGGGCGCGTGCTGCGCTCGAGCGGCATCAGTATCGAAAAACGCGCTGCCGCTATCGACCGTCTCTCCGCCGTGATTCTGTTGCAGAGCTATCTGGATTCCAGCCCGTCGAGCCGCGACCGCCAGGGAGAGAGTTTTTGAAAATCATACGCCTGATGTTCGTGCTGGCGGTTCTCTTAGGCGGGTTTTGCCTCTACCGCCTGTCCATCTCCTACCAGGGCTTCCAGGGGCAAACCTTCGTCGATTTCCCGCACGGCACCACCACCTCCGATATGGCCGACGAACTGGCCAAAGCCGGAGTGGTCCGCAGCCGCTGGGATTTCCTGCTGGCCCGCCTCATGAACCGCGGCCGCATTCTGCAAGCCGGCGAATACCGCTTCGACCGCCCCGCCACCCCCACCGAAATCATTGACCGCCTGGCGCGCGGCGACATTTTCTATTACGAGCTGGTCATCCCCGAAGGCAAGAACATGTTCGATATCGCCACCCTGGCGGAGCCCCTGGGGATCTTCAAAGCCAGCCAGTTTCTGACCGCCGCCCGCAACCCCGAAATGATCCGCGACCTGGACCCGCGGGCGCGGCAGCCTGGAGGGCTACCTCTTTCCGGACACTTATAAGCTAAGCCGCCACACCACCGCCGACGGCCTCTGCCGTCTCATGACGGCAAAATTCCGCGATGCCTGGCGGACCCTGCACGCCGGCGCCGATGTACACGCCACCGTGACGCTGGCCTCGCTGGTGGAAAAGGAAGGCAAGCTGGCCGCCGAGCGCCCCAAGATCGCCGGCGTGTTCGCCAACCGCCTGCGCATCGGCATGAAGCTTGATTGCGACCCCACCACCGTCTATGCCGCGCTGCTCGATGGGCGCTATCGCGGCGTCATCCACCGCTCTGACCTTGACAGTGACAATCCCTACAATACTTATCGCCACGTTGGTCTGCCTCCCGGCCCCATCGCCAACCCCGGACTGGCGTCCATCCGCGCCGCGCTCAACCCGGACGAACTGAACGCGCTCTACTTCGTGGCACGGCCCGACGGCTCCGGGGGCCACGAGTTTTCGAACGATATCGCCGCCCATGAAAGCGCGGTCGAAAAGTATCGCCGTGGACATCATCAGTAAAGTGGACATCATCAATAAAGGTGCGACATCGTCAATAAATCCGTCAAGCAGCAGTTGCGCGACTATCTGGCCGCGGAGCAGCCCGCCGCCATCACCGAAGCCGTGTGGCAAGATTTGCTAAAGCGCCTGGCGCCGGTATCGGAGAGTTATCTGCGCGAATTGCTGCGCTCGACAGGCCTGCCGTTTGATCAGCCCTACGCCGGAATCCGCCAGCACACTTTTGAAGAGTTGGAACAATCGCTCCGGGAAATGTTGTTGGTTTACGCCGAAGCTACGGCCTGCGGCAATCGCGAGCGCGCCCGCTACTGCCGCCGCCAGGTGATCGGCGCCAAAGACCGCGCCCGATACCTGATGCACAACCCGCGCACGGATCCTGAAAAGAGAGCTCAGAAAGAAGAGATGGCGCAATGGATGCTGGTCTGGCTGGAAAACCCCGAAGTCTTCCCGGCATGGCTGGATGCCCGCAAGCGCGTCATGTCCCCGGCCGATCCTTCATAGCCCCCTTCAACGCACCGGGTTCGGCAGCGCAAACGCCACGTAAGCGCCGGAGACCTTGCCTTGCGTAGCCGGAGTCAGTCCCACCTGGGCAGAGGCGCAGAAGACGATATATTGCCGCCCGCCGATCTCGTAGACCGCCGGCATGCCTTCGAGCGCGGCGTCCACCTCCTTTTCCCAAAGCACTTTTCCATTGTCCACGTCGAGCGCGCGAACTTTACGATCTCGCGTTCCGGTAAAGATCAATCCTCCGGCGGTCACAACCGGACCTACTTTCGGATAATGAGTCCCGGTATTCTTGAAACCCCTGGCGGCAAGCTCCGGGACATCGCCCAGCGGCATTTTCCACTTAATCGTTCCCTCATTCAAGTCGTAGACCGTGAGCGACGTCCATGGCGGAGCAATCGGCGACAGACCGCTGGCGGCGATCATGAAACCGAAGCCGCTGGTATACCGGGTGTCTTCCGATTCGGGCTGCCTGGCATCGGGCTCCAGCTTGAGCATGGCCGGAAGATCCTTGGACACCACATAGAGCGTGCCGTTGGTAGGGTCGACCGCGGCGCCGCCCCAGTTGGCTCCGCCGTTATTGCCCGGCATCTGAATTGTGTTTCGCTGGCTGGGCGGCGTAAATAGCCCCTCGTTCCGGGCGCTCAGAATCTCGTCGCGGAATTTGGCGCGCTCCTGTGGATCCAGAAACGGACTCAAATCTTCCGCCGTAAACTTCTGCCGTGCGAAAGGCGGCGGCTTCAGCGGGAACGGCTGCGTGGGCCAGGTTTCTTCCCGCGGCATATCGGAACGGGGCACCGGACGCTCTTCGATGGGCCAGAGCGGCTCACCCGTCACGCGGTTGAACACCCAGACGAATCCCTGTTTGCTGACCTGCGCCACTGCGTCAACGGCCTTGCCGTCATGCTGCAAGGTCAGGAGTTTGGGGGCCGTGGCGTCGTCGTAGTCCCAGATGTCGTGGTGCACCATCTGGAAGTGCCACAGGCGTTTTCCGGTTCGGGCATCCAGCGCCAGCAGGCAATCGCCGAAGAGATTGGCCCCCTTGCGGTCGGCGCCGTAGAAGTTGTATTTGGCGCTGGCCGTTGGCGCGTACACGATGCCGCGTTTTTCATCCACGGAAAATTCGCCCCAGACGTTGGCGCCGCCCACGGTCTTCCATGCATCCTTGGGCCAGGTGTCGTACCCGAACTCGCCCGGATGCGGAATCGTATGAAAGGTCCAGGCCAGTTTGCCGCTGCGCACGTCGAATGCGCGGATATCGCCGGGCGCCGAACCGTATCCTTGATTAGTGGCCGAACCCAGAATCAGCAGGTCCTGAAAGACTCTCCCCGGTGTCAGGGATTGAACCAGCGAAAGGGTCTTGGCGTCGCGGCCCAGCCCTTGTTTGAGATCCACCTGCCCGCCTTCGCCAAACGATGGAATGGGTTTTCCGGTTCGGGCATCAATGGCCCGCAAGAAGTGATTGCTGGCAAACAGCAGGCGCCGGTCCTTGCGGTCCTGGCTTTCCCAATAATTGAGTCCCCGATCCGTGATGGCGGTAGTGTGCGGTTCGGGCGTCCACGTCCAGATCTCTTTTCCGGTGGATGCGTCCAGCGCGACAATCGAATTGTTTTTTGCCAGAACGAATATGACGTTATCCACCACCAGCGGGTTGAAGAAATACTTCCGGCCGTCCCCGGTCGGGTAGACCCAGGCCGTTTCAAGCTTGCTCACATTCGAGCGATTGATCTGTTTGAGCGCGGAATATTGCGCCGAATCCGAGCCCCCGCTGTAGTCGCTCCACGTGGTGTGATTTTGGGCGAGGGCGGGGAACTGTGCGCTGAGAAAGACCAGCGTGAGCAGGCGAGTTTTGCAAAAAGTCATCAGTCTCTATTATGTACGCCGATGTTGGGCGGTAGGCACGTCAGCCGGATCGTCAATCCGCGAAGCCCACTCCGCTTTGTGAGGCCACGCGCCGGATGTAGGCGCGGCCTTCGTCGTATTCTTCGGCGGTCTTCAAGTGCTCCAGCATCAGCGGCGCGTCAACCGGCAGCTTGGACAGTTCACGCAGGTAAGTTGCGTAGTCGATCTCGCCGCGGCCGGGAATCACCTCGGCGAAGTGCACGTTGTACTCCGGGACCCAGGCCAGGTCCTTGGCGTGGCACGACGCGATCCACTGGCCCAGTTTTCGAAAGCACTCCTCGATTACAGCCTTGTTGTTATAGAAGCGAACCGGGCTGTTGACCACGTTACAAACGTCCAGGTGAACGCCGAATGACCGGCGGTCCACGGCTTTGATCAGGGCTACGTACGAGTCCGGACCATCGGGCACGGACCACGGCATCATCTCGATGGTGAACCGTGTCCGCGTGGGCCGCACTGCGTCAATCACGTGGCGGCAATTCTGGACGGTGGCGTCGAGAAACTCCTTCGACAGATTCCTGGGATTCATGCCGTACCAGAATTTCGGGTTGTAGGATCCGGCGATATCCACGCAGCAGCGCGCACCCACCGCGTCGGCCAGCGCCAGGCGTTCGGTAACGTACTCCAGATTGGCCTGGCGCGCGGCGGTATCCGGATCCAGCATGTTCTTCCACGCGCCCACCTCGGCGATCACCACGTTCTCTGCCGCGAACGCGTCACGAATCGCCCGGATTTTTTCGGCTTCGGTGGATTTTGCCGGCGGGCAGTACGCGGCGCTGTAACCTAGCCGCCGGTGCTCACGGGCGAGTTCGCGCGGATCGTCCGACTTGAGAAAGATGGGACCGCCCAGCCGCACGGGCCGCGGATCCGTCTGCGCGGCTGAGCGGAGCGGCAGCCAGGCAGGCAAGTATTTTGCGGCGGCTCAACAACATATGTGAGTTACCCCGCCCAAGTGTACAACGGCATCATGGGCTTCCGTGCAGCCACGTTGCAAACCTGCATTTGTGTACGGGCGCGCACGCTCCTTTTCGCAGTCTTGCCCGGATTGGAGCGAATCGTGCGACTATTCGATCAATACATGCCGGAAGTGGATTCGGTTGCGGCAGATGCGCGGCAGGAATTGGACCGTGTCGGTACCGCTGATATCGTTCTGGGAATTCTCAGCTACAACAACGCTGCCACTATCGCCCAGGTAGTTCGCACTGCGCAGCAAGGTCTGGCGGCCACCTTTCCTGCCAGCCGCACCGTCATTGTGCATGCCGATGGCGGCTCGAAAGACCGCACCACCAATCTGGCTATCGAAGCGGCGCTCGACAAGAGCAGCCTGCTGCAGGTTGCCTATCCCGTCTATCCGGTTCACCGGCTTTCCCCGGATTTTCACGGCATCCCCGGCAAAGGCAACGCGGTCCGCGCGGTTTTCGAGATGGCGCAAAAGCTGGAGGCCAAGGCCTGCGTGGCGATGGACGCGGACATCTCGGGCTTCACTCCGGAATGGACCGAATCCCTGGTGCGGCCCGTTCTGGAAAGCCAGTTCGATCTGGTCTCGCCATACTATCTGCGCCACAAAAACGAAGGCACGGTGATCAACGGCATCGTCTATCCCCTGATGCGGGCGCTCTACGGCAAACGTATCCGGCAGCCTATAGGGGCGGATTTCGCATACTCCCCGAGGTTGATCGCCCATTGCCTGGAGCAGCCGCAATGGGACAGCGACGTGACCGGGCCGGGAATCGATGCCTGGATCACCACCGGAAGCATCGCCGCGGGCTTCAAACTGGCGCAGGCTTCTTTGGGAACCCGCACGCAGAGTAACACCGACCCCCCGCCCCAACTGAGTGCGGCGCTGGCCCAGGTGCTGGGATCGCTTTACACCGGTATGAACCGCATGGCTTCGGTGTGGCAGCGTTTGCGCGCGTCCGAAGTTGTGCCAACGTTCGGCCTGGATTCGCGCGGGGTTGCCGAGTCGCCGCCGGTCGACGTCAACCCCATGATCGAATCGTTCCGGTTGGGGTATCAGAATTTGCAGGAAATCTGGGGAGTGGTGCTTCCGCCGGCTACGCTCTTGGACCTGAAGAGGCTGGCCGCCCGGTCCGTGGATGGCTTCCGGTTTGCGGACAGGCTCTGGGCCCGCATCGTTTACGATTTCGCGCTGGCTCATCGAACGCGGGCCATGGACCGCAATCATCTTCTGCAGGCCATGACCCCGCTGTATCTCGGTTGGGTAGCGTCTTACGCTCTACAGGTGCGCGACGCCGATGCGTTGCAGGTGGAACAGCGCATCGAAGAAGTGTGTTTGGCTTATGAGGCGGAAAAAGGTTACTTGATTTCGCGCTGGCGTTGGCCCGACCGGTTTAATCCTTGATCAACCGCCGGCCCCGGGAGGTTTTATGTGGACTAATGCAAACGAGGTGCTGAATAATGCGGTCGCCCGCATCGTCACTGCCGCCGCGAATTTTCTGCCGGGCCTCTTGGCCCTGCTGATCATTCTGCTCTTTACCGTGGTAATCGCCTTTATCGTGCGGGCAGTCATCCGGCGTACTCTGAAAAGCTTTAACTTCGACCATCGTGTCCATCAGTGGGGCCTGCTGGCGGAGTGGGAGCCGGCCCAAAAGCCCTCCGATCTGATTGCGCGGTTGTCGTTCTGGACCATTCTGGCACTGGGGTTCCTGATAGGCATCGCGGCCCTGGATGCCAATCTCACTTCCGTGCTGGTGCTTAGGATCTTCGAGTATCTGCCGAAGATTGCCGCCGCCGTGATAGTACTGATTCTCGGGTTCCTGGTGTCGCAATTCCTGGCCCGCAGCGTCCTCATCAGCGCCGTCAACATGCAGATCCAGTCGGCGCGCCTGCTGAGCCTGGGGGTGAAGTGGCTGGTGATGGTAATGACCTTCGCCATGGCGATCGATCACCTCGGGATTGGCGGACAGATCGTGCAGTTGGGCTTTGCGATTCTCTTCGGAGGGATAGTGCTGACCTTGGCCCTGGCGGTCGGATTGGGGTCAAAGGAAATGGTAAGCCGCTCCTGGGAGCGCCAGGCCGACAAGACCGAAAGAGAGACCGAAGAGCAGTTCCGGCACCTGTAACGCCGGCGGTCCTTGCCGCCGGTGCCTTTCGCTGATGCCTTTCGCAACCAGATACCGGCGGCACGACCGCCGGCGTTACCGCCAGTGTCTCTGCGGTGAATCACCGCCTCAGCTCAAACCAGAAAAAAGAATAAGGAGCCAATGACAACCTGTACGGCGTCTGGTCGATTTGCGGAAATTCCGTGTAGCCCAGCATCTCCACCGGCGTCATCCCTGCCAGGCGGCTGAGATCCAGTTCCACCGGCTGCGCGAACCGCGACAAATTGGCCACGCACAGAATCTGGTCGGTTTCGTAGCAGCGCAGATAAGCCAGCGCCTTGCTGTTCCCGGGATTCAGGAATTCCAGCGTGCCCCTTCCAAACACCTTGAACAGCTTCCGCAACTCGATCATGTTGCGCATCCAGTTCATGAGCGATGAGGAATCGGTCTCCTGCGCCTCCACGTTGACTGCCTCATATCCGCAGACCGGGTCGATGATGACCGGGCTGTAGAGCCGAGCCGGGTTGGCGCGCGAGAATCCGGCATTGCGGTCCGCGCTCCACTGCATCGGGGTGCGCACACCGTTGCGGTCGCCCAGATAAATATTGTCCCCCATGCCGATCTCATCGCCGTAATAAATCACCGGCGTCCCGGGAAACGAAAACAGAATGCTGTGCATCAATTCGATACGGCGCCGATTGTTGTCCATCAGCGGCGCCAGCCGCCGCCGGATGCCCACGTTCAGCCGCATGCGCGGGTCGGCGCTATACGCCAGGTACATGTAGTCGCGCTCATCGTCGGTCACCATCTCGAGGGTCAGTTCGTCGTGGTTGCGCAGAAACAGGCCCCACTGGCAGCTTGCGGGAATTGCGGGCGTGCGTGACATTATGTCCAGGATCGGGTGGTTGTCCTCCAGGCGCAATGCCATGAAGATGCGCGGCATCAACGGGAAGTGGAACGCCATGTGGCACTCGTCCTCGTTGCCGAAGTATGGCAGCACGTCTTGCGGCAGCTGGTTGGCCTCGCCCAGCAAAACGCGTCTGGTGTAACCGGCATCCAGTTCCCGGCGAATCTGTTTGATCGTCTGGTGCGTCTCCAGCAGGTTCTCGCAATTGGTCCCGTCGCGCTCCACCAGGTAGGGAATGGCGTCCAGGCGCAATCCATCCACCCCCATGTCCAGCCAGAAGCGCATGGCATTGAGCACCTCGCGCATCACCGCGGGGTTATCGTAGTTCAGATCGGGCTGATGCGAGAAAAAGCGGTGCCAGTAATAGGCCTTGGCTTCCGGATCCCATGACCAGTTGGATTTCTCCGTATCCGTGAAGATGATTCGGGCGTCGCGGTACTTCTGGTCGGTGTCGCTCCACACGTAGAAATCGCGCTCCGGGGAACCCGGCGGCGCGCTGCGGGCCGCATGAAACCAAGGGTGCTGGTCGGAAGTATGGTTGATTACCAGTTCCACCATCACCTGCAACTCGCGCTCGTGCGCCGCGGTCAGGAATTCCTTAAAGTCGTCCAGCGTTCCATAGCTGGCATGCACGCCGGTGTAGTCCGCGATATCGTAGCCGTCATCGCGCAGCGGCGACGGAAAGAATGGAAGCAGCCAGATGCAGGTCACTCCCAGGTGTTGAAGGTAATCCAGTTTTTGCGTCAGGCCTTTGAAATCGCCCACGCCGTCGTTGTTGCTGTCAAAGAAAGCTTTGACGTGCGTTTCGTAGATGATGGCGTCCTTGTACCATAGGGGATCACTCGCGCTGCCTGCCTTCATCGGATCTCACTCAGCCATTCCAGAAACGCATGCACGTGGGCCGGGTCCTTCACGAAGTATCGGGCCGATGTTTTCGCACAGCGGCCCACCCGGATAGTGATCTCGTCCGTCATAAGCGCAAACGCATCTTCGTCGGTGCGGTCGTCCCCTATGTAGATCGACCGGGCCCCGGGCGTAGCCAGCCGGGCATTGATCCAGCCAACCGCCGCCCCTTTATTCCAGTCGGTACGAGGGACAATTTCCAGGACCATCTTCCCATGATTTAGTCTAAAATGATTTACCTGAAGATGCTTCACGCTGCGCGCCAGTTCCTGGTGCACAATCTCCGTAATGTGATGTACCTCGCCTGCCGCCGCCTGGCGGTAGTGGATGCTGGCCGTGAGTACCTTGTCCTCCAGGCGCGCCCCCGGTATGCCGGCCAGGCGTTCCCTGAGGGCGTCGACTATATCACGCAGCGCTTCGCGCCGGACCAACGCGCCGGGCTCCACAAAGCACACTGGCATTCCGTCCGATTCCGGGTCGCTGGTTTTCAGACCGCTAATTTCCAGTCCATGATTTCCGGCATAGATCGCGTTGGCGATTCCCACCCGTAAGCGGAGATCGGCCAACTCGCGCCCGCTGATGAACGCCACCAGCGTGTCACTCCGGGCCGCCAGGGCTGCCAGTGTCTTGCGCACCTCGGGCGCGAGGCATGCGTCGCCGGGGTCGTTCACAATAGGCGCAAGCGTTCCGTCGAAATCCAGAAACAGGGAAAGTGCCCCGGCTTCACGTATGCGCTCCCGGATCTCAGCGAGCCCGGCCGGCGACAAGGATTGGGACATCGGCTTGAGCATTGGACGGGAACTCAAACTTCAGAAGAGCCGAAATAATTTTCCCGGCCCAACGATAGATGTTGTTCTCCGCCACTGCGGCCCGCATTTTTTGCATGCGCCTGCGCCGCTCTTCTTCCGGCATTTCGAGCGCCTGTCGAATGGCTTCGGCGGTTTCGCCCTCGTTGAAGGGGTTCACCAGAATCGCATCGGTCATCTCGCGAGAGGCCCCCGCGAATTCGCTTAGGATCAAGGCTCCGTCGCCATCCACGCGGCTGGCGACATACTCCTTGGCCACCAGGTTCATGCCGTCGTGCAGCGACGTGACCAGGCAGAAATCCGCCAGGCGATGCAGCGCAATCAGCCGCGCGTGAGGCACCATCTCTTTGATCAACACGATAGGCCGCCAGGTTTCGCTGGCCCATGTCAGATTGATTTCTTCCGCCAGGTTCTCAATCTGTTCCTCAAGCAGCCTGTAGTTCTCTATGCGGCTCCGGCTGGGAACTCCGATCTGGACGAAAACCAGGCGCTCCCGGTATTCCGGATTCCTTCCCAAAAAGCGATCGATGGCGCGGAATCGCTCGCAGATGCCTTTAGTATAGTCAATCCGGTCGATGCCCACTCCCACAGCTTCGCCGCGCAGGCCCAACTGGCGGCGCCAGTGCACCATCTCCCGCGAGGTTTTCGAACTCCCCGCCAGAGCGCTGTGCGCTTCAAAATCCAGACTGATCGGGAACGGCCGCACGGAAGTGGATTTCCCGCCGCGCGTGATTTCGAATCGCTCGCGATCGATCTTGGCTTCGAGCGAGGCATCTACCGTATCCAGGAAATTCTGGCAGTGCTGCCGAAGATGAAACCCCAAAAGGTCGTTGCCCAGTAATCCTTCCAGCAACTCCTCTTTCCAGGGAAATCCCCGGAATACTTCGGGATTAGGCCACGGAATGTGCCAGAACTGTGCCACAACCAGGTTCGGATTCCGCTGCTTCAACATGGCGGGCAACAGGGCAAAATGATAGTCCTGAATGAACACAAACGTCGGTTCATCGCCGGCCTCTTCCAGCACTGCGTCGGCGAATCGCTGGTTCACTTCGCGGTATGAATCCCAATCCTCGGGCAGGAATGACGGACGAGTGAAGACCAGATGGCACAGCGGCCACAAGCCCTGGTTGGAAAGCCCGTAGTAGTGCCCGTCCTCCTCTTCCTTGGTCAACCAGACTCGCCGCAGAGTGTAACTGGGATCATCGGGAGGCACCATCACGTGGTCGGCCGAATCCACCATGCAGCGGTCCGCGTCACCGCTGCCGTGCGCAATCCATACTCCGCCGCTGGCGCGCAAGATCGGGTCCAGCGCCACCGTCAGCCCGCTGGCGGGCTGTTCGCACTCAATTTCGTCTCCCACGTATTTGTGAATATACGGCTCGCGGTGCGACACCAGGATGAACCGATAGTCCTGCATTTTAGATTGGATCAATTCCAATAGGTTTTCGCGCGTCCACATGGCAGGGCCTCGTTATCCATCTAGGGCAAGGGCACGGCCATTCCGCGTATCCTATGAATTTTGTTGAATTACCAGGGCTATTACGCAACTCCGCTCAAGAAGTTTTTACCGTTTTCTTAAAGAATCTTCATGGGTGGAAAAACTTACCATGCAGTACTGGCGGCTGGCTCTTCAATTCGCCTTCGTCGGCAAAACGTAATTGGGCCGGTGCCGTAACCGCTCGCTGTTCACCTTGATCCAGCGCCCCACCGCCCGGAGGTTGTCACCCTCTATTCCCGCACAAAGCGCGGCAAAACTCAAATGACCTCCGCCAAATCGCAACCCTACTCCAACTGGTTAGTGCCGCCACTGATAACCTTCGTCTACTTGCCGCAGCCTCGCGCTGAGCGTAGCGTTGAGTAAGGAACATTGTTTAAAGGAACGCACCATGCGCCAAATTCTCGCTTTCGCTCCCACGAAGATCGATTTGTTCTTGCTGATGGGATTTGCCGTGTTGGCTTCATCAGTCCTGTTGCGCGGTTGAGTGCGGGGTACTATCCTTCGTGTACTCCCCGCTCCATTACCGGATCTACTGAAGTAGACTTGTAGCGGCGCAGCGTACATTCTACTCTTGGTTCGTGCCCCCTGGATTAGTTATCGGTTTGTTCCTTCTCGTGATCGCCAGCCTTGCCGTCCTCATAAAATGGGAATTCAAGCGCGCCAAACATAGTTTGCCTCGAATTTCAAAAGCCTTTCAGCGGAAGCTTGACGAGCGCCAGAACGATCCTGGGAATACCTACGTCGCGCCGGTGGAGCGAAACGCGCGCGCCTTCCAAGATAAAGTAGCGCATCGCTAACCGGTTGCACGCCGGAGGACTGGCCGCCTTGACTTGGCCCGGCTGTAGCGATAACCTCCGAGCATGAATCGCAGACGGTTTATCTCCGCTTCGAGTGCGGCGGGAATTACTTTGAGCTCCAGCCTCGCTCCCAGCCAGGCCGCCGCCGCTCCTGCCAAACGCGCTCTGATGAAACTCGGGTGCCAGAGTGCCCCCACGAATGATACGCACCTGAAATATCTGGCCCGCTATGGCGTGCGCAACATCTGTGGCTACCCCGAAATCGCCGACGGACGCCTCTATGCCACCGTTGAGGAACTCAGCACGCATGCGCGACCTGGCTGAAAAGAACGGCATCGCGATCGATTGCGTCGCGCCCCCGTTCCTTGCGTCCAGCCATATCGACAGGGAGAAGCATCCCGCCATCATGCTGGCTCAGAGCCCGGAGCGCGACCGTGACATTGAGCAGCTTCAAACGCTGATCAAGAACTGCGCGCAAGTGGGCCTGCCATCCATCAAATACAACATGAGCATTTTGGGAGTGGTGCGTTCGGGGCGCAGCCCGGGCCGCGGTGACGCGAGCTACAGCACCTGGAAACTGGCGGAGTCGCATCCGAACCCTCCCCTCACGCGCGCCGGTCACGTGAATGCCGACATGTTCTGGGAACGGATTACGTATTTCCTGGAGCGCGTAATTCCGGTGGCCAATGAGTATAAGATCCGCATGGCGTGCCACCCTCACGATCCCGGTATGCCTCCCGAGGGGTATCAGGGCGTGGACCGCGTGCTCGGTACGGTTGATGGTTTGAAGAAGTTCGTGGCCATCAGGGAAAGCACTTATCACGGGCTCAACTTTTGCCAGGGCACAGTCTCCGAAATGCTCAACGATCCCGGCAAAGAGATATTCGACGTGATCCGCTATTTCGGATCGCGCAACAAGATCTTCAACGTGCACTTCCGGAACATCCGCGGCCACCGCAATGATTTCGTGGAGGTCTTTCCGGATGAGGGCGATGTCAATTTCGTGCAGGCGATCCAGGTCTACAGAGAAGTTGGGTATCCTTATTTGCTCATGCCGGACCATGTGCCCGTGGCGCCCAATGACCCGAACGGGCTGCAGTCGTTCGCTTTCGCTTACGGTTACATTCGAGCGCTGATCCAGGCCGTGGATCAAATGACCTGACCGGCGGCTTGGTAGCGCCGGCGGTCGTGCCGCCGGTGTTTTTGCTAGCGTCTTACCTGGCCGGCCTGCCGTGATGAAGGCACAGGTCCACCAGGTCCGAAACATTCGCCTCGCCCACACACATCACGGTGTCCGCGGCGCCCCAGTAGATCTTCACGGTTCCATCCGGCTCGGGAACCGCGCCGCAAGTGAAGACCACATTGTGGACGTATCCGGTCAGCTCCCATGGATCTTCCGGCTGCAGGATCCACGACTCACCCACGCCCAGCACTTTGGCCGGATTTTCCAGGTCATGAAGAGCAACCCCCAGCCGGTATACGGATCCATCCATGGTGCGGAAGACTCCGTGGTAAATCGAAAGCCATCCCTGTGGAGTCTTGAAGGGCGGCGCTCCCGGGCCGATCTTCATTTCGTCCCAGTGATACTGCTCGGGCCTCATGATGAGCTCGGACTTGCCCCAGAAGCGCAGATCCGGAGAATACGAAATCCAGATGGACCAGGGAGCGATCTCCGAGTGCGGGCGGTCCAGGCGCGCATAAAGTCCGTCGAACTTTTCAGGGAAGATGACCGTGTTTCGATAATCCGCCTCGGTGATCAGCGCCACTCGTTCCACGTGGGTGAAGTCCCTGGTGCTGGCGAGCGCGATGCGTACGCCGCTCCGCGAGTAGGCGCTGTAAGTGATGATATATTGGCCGTCGATAAAGGTGACCCGTGGATCCTCTACGCCGAACTCTTCATAGGCCCCAAAAGGACCGTTCGTCTCGGGAACCAGGAAAGGTTTCGGGTCGGCCGTAAAGTGGAATCCGTCCGGGCTGCGTGCCAGACCGATGATGGACCGGCCCGTGCGAAGGTGGGAGCGGAATAGCATGATGTAGACGCCTTCGTGCTTGACCACGGCGGCGTTGTGCACGGTCTCGACCGGGTAAGGAATATCGGACTTGCTGAGGATCGGGTTGCCGGCGTACCGCCTGACGATGTCTGGTCTCATGCTCTTGGCATTCTCCGTCATTCTCTGGTGAGGGCCTCGCGTTCAAAGATGGCTGCATAAACGCGTTCGTACGCTTCTACCATGGTGTCGATTGAGAAGCATTGTTGGACCCGCTGGCGGCAGGCGCACCGATCGATTTCCGAAAGCCGCTGCAATGCGTTGACAGCCTCGCTGGCGCTCGAGACCAGAAAGCCGGTTTGTCCGTCGAGGATTACCTCGCGGCAGGAGCCGAGATCCATCGCGATCACGGGTACGCCGGCGGCATTGGCTTCGGCCAGCACCAGTCCGAACCGCTCCGGAATCGTGTTCAGATGCAGGAGCGCCGCAGCCTGTGCGAACAACTGGTTCTTGCCTGCGACGTCCACCGGTCCGATATAGCGAATCCTGCAGTCATCAAGGTGCGGTTTGACCTGTTCATCGAAGTATGTTTGATCCTGGATAATTCCGGCAATGATTAAATGCCGGCCGCTCAGGCGAGCCACTTCGATGGCCAGGTGGACACCCTTGTCCGGATGGATTCGTCCCAGGAAAATCAAATCGCTGCCGCCGGCGGCCTGAAATGGATACAGCGACAGATCGATTCCGTTATAAACCGTGGCCACGTAATTCAGCCCGGGCGCCCGGTCCGAATTGCTGACCGAGACAAAATAACCGCCGCCGTATTTACGGTAGACCGGCATGATCCGGGGCGACGAAAATCCATGAATCGTGGTAACCACCGGCGTGCTGACCAGGCGGCTGTAAGCCAGGGCCATAAAGTCATAATGGCTGTGAATGAGGTCGAACTCCGCGGCGTGCTCGAAGACTTCCGGGATATGCAGGTACTCAGCCACCTTCGGATCGATGGAGCGGTCCTCTTCATAACCGCGCTCCACCACGGCGTGCAAGCGGGCGCGGGTGAGTGAGTCCCCGGTGGCGAACAGAGTCACGTCCCAGCCGCGCGCCACCAGCCCTTCGGCAATATTGCCGGCCACCGTTTCCCAGGCGCCGTACCGCAGGGGAGGCGTTCGCCAGGCGACGGGCGACAGGATGGCCACACGCTTTTTGCGCCACCCTTCCCTCACAGCCGGGGCTCCGTTCGGCATCTTCTGCATAGTAAGCCTTAGCGAATGGCGCTAAGTACTTCGTCTAACGGTGCGGTGGCGAAGCTGGTGGCGTGGTCGGCGTAGGCATAAGGGATGATCAATTTGCCGCCGTGGACCAGGGCGCCGCAGGTATAGACGACGTTTGGCACGTAACCCTCGCGTTCGTTCGAAGTGGGCCTGAGCAGGGGTTCGGAGAGGCGCCCGATCACCTTGGTGGGATCGTCGAGGTCCAACAGAAACGCGCCGATGCAATACTCTCTCATCGGGCCTACGCCGTGCATCAGGACCAGCCAGCCGGCCTCCGTCTCAATGGGGGAACCGCAATTCCCGATCTGAACCATCTCCCATGGGAACTCGGGCGCCAGAATCAATACGGGGTCATACCAGAAGTGAACATCGTCCGAGAACACCAGGTACAGGCATTCATTGTCCTGCCGGGAGAGCATGACATATTTGCCGTTGATCTTCCGGGGGAAAATAGCCATGCCCTTGTTCTGCGCAGCGGGGCCGTTCAAGGTGATAAAGCGAAAATCAAGGAAGTCGGCTGTTTCGAGCAACTGCGGCATGACCACCCTGCCGTCGTAAGCCGTGAACGTGGCGTAGTACATGCAGGTGCCATCGTGGTTGCAAAAACGGACAAACCGCGCATCTTCGATGCCGTTTCGCTGCGAGGCGGAGATGGGAAATATGATGCGCTCGGATAGATTCTGTTCGGGCTTGAACCGCACCTCGTAGTTGGATTCCGCCAGCAGCCTTATGGCCTCGGCGCTAATCAGGTGCCTCTTGGCGGCATCCGGCTCGCAGGGCTGGCTCAATTCCTCTTTGACCTGGCTGCGCAGGTCCGTCAAGTTGAATGACGGCGCGAGCCGGTCCATCGTACGGCGCGTAAACCCATTGGTCAATCCGAGTTCACAGAGCTTCCGCTCAAAAAGCGCCTTTTCGTATAGCTGGCTGGGAATCTGGCGCGGTTCGCTGAGAAAACGGGCTGCGCGCATGACTTCGATTCGACCGCTGGCGCGGATCATGCCTGTGCGAAAAGTGATGGAGGAAAGGTGTCCCTCACCGGTGGCCCGCAGGCTCAGCACGAACCGCAATCCACCGGCAGGCACGCCTGACTGGTCCGGGTGCTGGACAATCGACGGATTAAACAAGGCCGCGGATTCCAGGGAATACTCGCAAACGAAATAGGAGCCGATCAGCCGTTTCCTGGATTCGGACAGCCCTCCGTTCATCGAGAGAAGCGTGTGAACCTGGCCGAAGCGCTCCAGAAGCACGTCTTCGATGTTCTGATGGCGGCTGGAGAAAGCCGCCAGAACTTCATCCAGAAGAGGAGCAACCTGGCTTTCGGGGAGCGAAAGAACCCGCTCCATAATCCTCTCCATTCGCGCGGCATCGCCGGGCGTGAATGGCCGCAGCAGAACCCGGGACTGGTCCGGCCGCAGGGCTATCGCCGTGTGGGTAAGATGAATCGACTTTGTGCTCAATGGGCCCTGTTTACAACTACAACTTGTTACGAATTTTCGATCACTATAGGCGCTCTAAAACTGGTCACAATATTCTGCGTCAGCCGCAGTTCCGTTAGCGAAAGCAGGAACGCCAGCGTGGATTCCGCGCCCTGGTTTCGATTGACCCGGTCGACATGCAGCCCGTCGCGACAGCCGCCGGTCCCGGAAGAATAAAGGTCCAGTCCAAGGTCATTCCAGCCGATGAACCAGTCGAACGTGCGCTGGGCCTGTTCGTACCACCACGTATCGGATGTGGAGCGATAGGCTTCAAGGCAGGCGGACATCATGGCTTGCGCCTCCACCGGCTGCTGATCGAAGTTGGCGCGCATTCCGCCGCGCTTGAAGAATCCATTGCTGCCGATAGGCCGGAAGTGGCCGTTTTCCGAGGTTTGCAACTTTACCAGCCAGCGCAGCGTCTGAATGCCTCGTTCGAATACGGCTTTTTGACCAGTCGCGCGCCCGCTGAGAATCAGGGCGTGCGCGAGCTTGGCATTGTCGTAAGACAAGTCCTCCTCAAACCAGGGCCAATCGGGTTTGGCGCTCCTGTCGTACAACTCCATTAGCAGCACGGTGAGTGCTTCGCCGGTATGCCTCACGAGGCTGTCGCCGCTCAATCGACGGAGGTATTCGTGAATGCCGATCAAGCTGAAAGCCCAGGCCCGCGGCGATTTGAACTCCGTTACCACGGGCAGCGCCTGCGCGAAGAGTTGGCCGGCCATGACCTGGAAACCGCGGTGTGACGAACCGCCGACGCCCACCCCGAGAGCCCAGAGCGCCCTGGCGTGGCAGTCCTCAGACCCTTGCTCATCCAGCCAATGGCGATCGAAGCTCAGGTGGTTGTGGAAGCGTCCCGTCTTGCGATCAAACGCGTAATATAGAAATGCCGCGTAGGTGGTGGCCAGTGTCCGTACGCGCTCGGGTTCTTCTCCCAGGTCCTCAAGCAGCACCGCCAGGATAAAGGCACGCGCGTTGTCATCGGTACAGTACCCTTCCGCGAAGTTCGGCACGCTGAAGATGGCGTGTTGAAAGATCCCGGTTGAATCGGTCATGCGCAACAGATGGTCCAGTTTCACCTCGGGCACTTGACGAGGCGCCCGGTCGAGCGTTTTGGTGGTTAGCGATTTTCGCAGCGACGACAGGGCCTGCAGGCGGGAGAGCTCGAAGGACCGCATGTAGAGCCGCGCCACATTGCTCCAAACCATCTCCCGGCCCAGTTTGTAGGCAGTTTCCCGCATGCCTGTCCGGCGAGGATCGTCCAGCAGCAGAGCGCACACTTCGGTGGCAATGGCCTGGGGATCGCCGAATGGAACCAGCACGCCGCGTCCATCCGCCAGCAGTTCGGCGGCGTGCCAGTATGGCGTCGAGACTACTGCCTTGCCGGAGCCGAATGTGTAGGCAAGGGTACCCGAGGTGCTCTGGGCCTCATTGAGATACGGCGTGATATAAAGGTCGGCCGCGCCGATGAAGTCCTTCAAAGTATCGAGATCGACAAAGCTGTTATAGAAGATGACATTCTTCTCTACCTTGTTCCGGGTGGCCAGGATTTCAAGGCTGACGCGGTAGGCTTCGCCCTGTTCGCGCAGTTCGTTGGGGTGTGTCGCCCCCACAACCATGTACACGACGGTCGGGAACTTTGCGGCGATTGCGGGCAAGGCATTGAGCACATGCTCGATGCCCTTATTCGGCGAGAGCAGTCCGAACGTAAACAAGACGATCCGCCCTTCTACGCCGAACTGCTCTTTGAGGCCGTTGAGGCCGTTCGAATCGGAAAAGGGTATATCGGGGATGCCATGTTGGATCAGGTCGATCTTGGCCGGCGGGGCGTGGTAAACCTCCTCCAGCGTCTGCCGCCCGCGGGCGGACATGACTACCAGCCGGGTGGAGAGCGCAATGAGTTCCTCCATCACCCGCCGCTGGTCTGTCCGGGGTTCACGCAGCACGGTGTGGAGCGTGGTGACTATGGGCATTCGTAACTCGCGCAGAAGGGCCAGGATGTGGCTGCCGGCCGGTCCGCCGAAGATCCCGAATTCGTGCTGCAGGCAGACGATGTCTACGTTGCCGATATTGAGGAAGTCCGCCGCCCGCAAATACGATGACAGGTCCTGTTCTTCGATTTCGAAGCGAACTTCGGCCGGATAATCATAGCCGTCTTTGGTATCGTTCACGGACACGGCGAAACACTGGCTGGATGGGTGTTCCGCCGCAACCGCCGTAAGCAGGTCGGAAGTAAAGGTTGCAATGCCGCACTTACGCGGCAGGTAGTCACCTAGAAACGCGACTCGGCCAACCTTGGAACCTTCAATCACTCGCTTTCGTCATCCGGAACCGCGCAAACCATGGCTTCTGTAGTTAGCATCAGGGAAGCGATGGAGGCGGCATTCTGCAACGCCGACCGAGTCACCTTGGTAGGGTCGATCACGCCGGCTTTGACCAGGTCTTCGTATTTCCCGGTAGCCGCATTGAAACCGTAATTCGAGTCTTTGTGGCTGCGGACGTTTTCCACCACGACGGCGCCTTCGCTGCCGGAGTTGTGAACCAGTTGCCGCAGGGGCTCTTCGCACGACCGCCGCACGATGGTAACGCCGATTTGCTCATCGCCTTCGAGTTTCAATTTGAGCAGCGCGCCCGATGCCCGAAGCAGCGCAACGCCGCCGCCCGGCACAATTCCTTCTTCCACCGCGGCGCGCGTGGCGTTCAGCGCATCCTCAACGCGCGCCTTCTTCTCTTTCATTTCCATTTCGGTGGCGGCGCCAACCTTAATCACCGCTACGCCGCCAACCAGCTTGGCCATGCGCTCCTGAAGCTTCTCGCGATCGTAGTCCGAGGTGGTCTCTTCAATCTGCGTGCGCAGCTGCTTGATTCTGCCCGCGATGCCCTTGGCGTCGCCGGCGCCGTCGATGATGATGGTGTTTTCCTTGTCCACGGTGATGCGTTTGGCGCGTCCCAGGTCTTCCAGCGTCACAGACTCCAGCTTGGTTCCGGTCTCTTCCGCCAGAGACTTGCCGCCTGTCAGTACCGCGATGTCTTCGAGCATCGCCTTGCGGCGGTCGCCAAAGCCCGGCGCTTTGACGGCGCATACGTTCAGCGTTCCCCGCAGCTTGTTGACCACCAGCGTGGCCAGGGCTTCGCCTTCCAGATCTTCGGCGACGATCAGCAACGGCTTGCCGACGCGCGCAATCTGCTCCAGCAGCGGCAGGATATCCTTCATGTTACTGATCTTCTTCTCGTGGATGAGGATGTACGGATCATCGAGCACGCACTCCATGCGCTCGGCATCGGTGACGAAGTAAGGCGAAAGGTATCCGCGGTCAAACTGCATGCCCTCAACGGTCACAAGCTCAGTGACCATTGTTTTGGATTCTTCGACCGTGATCACGCCGTCTTTGCCGACCTTCTTCATGGCATCGGCGATGACGGTGCCGATAGCGGCGTCGCTATTGGCGGAGATGGTGCCGACCTGGACGATCATGTCGCCGGATATCGAGATCGAGAGCTTCTTGACCTCGGCGACGACCACCTCAACAGCCTTATCGATGCCGCGCTTGACGGCCATCGGGTTGGCTCCGGACGCCAGCGCCCGGACGCCCTCGCGGTAGATCGACTGAGCCAGAATCGTGGCGGTGGTGGTGCCGTCCCCGGCAACATCGGAGGTTTTTGACGCCACCTCGCGCACCAGTTGTGCGCCCACGTTTTCCAGCGCATCCTTCAAATCGATCTCTTTGGCCACAGTGACGCCGTCTTTGGTGATGCTCGGACCGCCGAACTTCTTCTCGATCACGACGTTCCGGCCCTTGGGCCCGAGCGTTACCTTGACAGCATCCGCCAGTTGGTTCACGCCGCGCAGAATCGCCTGCCGGCAATGGTCGCTATAAACAATTTGTTTTGCCATATGATGACTCCGTTTCAGTTGACTTGGGAACTAGCTGGCCTTCTTGAGAGATTTGGCTTCCTTTTCCAGTACGCCGAGCACATCGTCCTCGCGCATTACCAGGTACTCCTGCCCGTCCAGCTTGATCTCGTTTCCGGAATACTTACCGAACAGGATGCGGTCGCCCACTTTAACATCCAGAGGGAAGAGTTTGCCCTCAAGGAGTTTGCCGTGTCCGATGGCCATGACTTCGGCCTCCTGCGGCTTTTCCTGCGCTGAATCGGGAATGATAATTCCGCTGCGCAGGGTTTCCTTCTCATCGATGCGCTTTACTACGATGCGGTCATAGAGTGGTCGAATGTTCATTATGATTGATCTCCAGTTGGAATTTGATTTGTAGTATCGGCGCCGTTGCCGGGGCGCCGGGCTGCTTGGATCGCCGCCTTGATCGACTGGTACCGGGAGTCATTGGCCAGCATTTGCCGCACCCGGCCGTCCAGGTCTTGCCACTCATGAATGAAATAGCCGGCCCGGTCGTTGGCCATTACCTGTGCGCGCTGCTCGGCGAGAATCGCAATCATGGCCCGGGTGGCGATTTGATTGGGTTCGTTTTGCTTCCGGGCCGTGGTCTCAAGCGCATTGGCGACGCGGTCGAACTCCGCACCCACCCGGGCCCTGAGTTGTCCCGCCAGTTCGATCTGATTGGCGCTGCCGGTTAATGCTGGCTGCATGGGTCTAATTTGAATAGGTCTAGGTTAAATGGGTCTAGGTTGAATGGCTGCGAAACTGATTTTCGGACTGGATGTGCCGCGATTGAGCCGTGACGCTCACATAAGGCAGACCCAAGAACGACTTCGTGGTCACGCCGGTGATTTCCACGCAATTGCAATTCAGCGACTGGACGTCCTTGATGGCGCGCTTCACCGCCGTGCGCAGTCTTTTTTGCGCGTCAAAACCGAAAGCGCTGGTATGGATCTGGCCCGCCATGAAAAAATACGTCCACCCGGCCTGGCGCAGTTGCCCCTCAAGCTGGTTGCGATCCAGGTTGGTGACCGAAGTCCAGCTTGGCGAATACGGAGTGCTCACCAGAAGCATGGACTCCGGCACGCGTGTACCGTCCTGAATCAGAATTGTGCCCACTGTGACCGGCATATGTGCTGCTCCTTACAGGGTTCTCCTTATGAACGGAATTGGAACTCAGTAACAGTATTCGGACGATACCCTGCCGCCCGGATTATGGCTGTCGGAGCATACGGGAATCAGCGGACGGTTCTTCGCCGAGGTCACCTTCGCGACCAACGTGCAGGCGCAAATCAATAACATCGAGACGACCGAATGATCGGTGAGAAAGATGGAGACGCTACGAACAAGCAATGGGAACCTCCCGGCGGATCGGTTGGCTAAGAGAGGGGGCGGAGATAACCTGCCTTAGTTCAGGCCATCTAAAGAATGGGCAGAGGTGCTCAGACATTAACTATTTTAAGTTAACTTGAGAGAGTTGTCAAGGCTCGGCCCCCTACAGACGGCTTCCGGCGTGTGGATCGGATTCGGAGTTTTTCAGAGCAGCGGACCATGCATCGGCCTCTGCTTCGGCGGCCTCCCGCGCAATTCCATAGCGCTCTTGAATGCGGCCTACCAGCTGGTCCTTCTTGCCGGCGATGGTCTTCCAGTCGTCGTCCGTGAGTTTGCCCCAACGCTCTTTGGCGGAGCCTGTAAACTGCTTCCACTTGCCTTCCACTTGATCCCAATTCATGGTTTTCTCCCTCTAATCATCGACTATTGATTTTTCTTTTCGCGGTCTGCGCGGTCGCTGTCCGGGCTGACCGACTTGGCGACGCCCTTGCCGAATTTCTTTCCGGCGCGACCAATGCCAATTCCCATTTCCTTACCGGCGGCTACCGGTTTCCCCTCTTTCATTTCGTGGCCGAATTCCTTGCCTCCGCGCCCAACTTCCTTGCCGGAGCCCTTGAATTCGCCGCCTTCCGATTCCGGGCCAACGCCGAGCTTGCCGGCAGTTTGCCGATTCAGGTGTCCGGTGGCAGGCAGACTCTCGGCTGTTTGGTATTGGCCAATCGCGTGGCGCGTCCGGGAACCCATGACGCCATCGATCGGGCCAGGATCGTAGCCCTTGTCGCGCAGGGATTCCTGCACTTTCTTGACATCGCCCGCACCGGCCGCGGCAATACGCGGCACCAGGCTCAGACTTAACACTCCAGTTGCCAGTAACACCAGGCCTAAGTGGTTTCGTACCGTTTTTCCGACTTGGAACATTTGATTCCCCTTTTCCCCTTCTACTTGCAGGCGAACTGCCCGTGCCACCCAAAAATGTCCCTAAGTGCCAGTGGCACGGAGGCCGGGCTTATCGGTGTTGGCGTAATCGCCCTTGGATTCAACCGCTGAGGCGACGTCTTCCGCACCCGTCCGTTCCATGATGACCTTGGCTTTGCGGGTCCAATCGGCGTTATCGCTGTGAACCGACAGCAGGATGTTGCCGCTTTTGATCCGACCCTCATAGCGTTTGGCTTCGTACTCCGGTATTCCCACTCCGACAAGGGCTCCGGCAAGGCCGCCCACCGTCGCGCCCACGCCTATTCCACTGAGCAGGGAGATGATGGGACCGGCGGCGATGAAAGGTCCCAGGCCCGGAATAGCAAGAGCACCGATGCCAACCAGCCATCCGAGCGTGCCCCCAAGAACCGCTCCGGATGCGGCCCCGGTGGATGCACCTTCCGGCGCCTTGGTGTCTTTCTCGAAGGCAAAATCCTTGGTGCCTTCATTTTTGGGGAAGAGCACGGAAATATCGGCATTCCGGAAGCCTTCCTGTTTCATTTGGTCGACGGCTGCCTCCACCTGATCGCGGGTGGTAAAAAGGCCGAACACTGCGGTATTTGCCATGATTTGCTCCTATATCTATTGCCCTACTAACGAAGCTACCAGACAGCCGGCGGCCAGTCTGTTCCTAATTGCTCACTCACTTTGTGGGATATGTTAGAGACTCTGCCGCGGATTAGTCGTGCAGGACGACATTCAGCAGAGAACTGTGGACTTCCAGGTGACCGTTGTAACTGATAAAACCCAGTTTGCGGAATTTATTCATGAAGAAGCTGACTCGCGACCGGGTAGTGCCGACGATTTCGGCCAGGGTCTCCTGGCTCATCTTAGCTATGGCAGTCTCCGGCGTGCCTTCCTTGCCGAAGTTGGCCAGCAGGAGGAGCACCCGCGCCAACCGCTTTTCACTGGAATTGAACAACTGATCTACCAGATCTTCCTCAATCCGGATGCTGCGGGCCAGCAGGTGCTGGAGGAACATCTCCGAAAAAGTAGGCTCACTCCGGAGCACACGAATAGCGGCCGCTTTTTCAAGCCGAGTGACGGAGCAGGCGGACATTGTGGTGGAGGTGGCCATGCGCTTGATCTGTCCCGCCAGGCAGCCTTCGCCGAAAAATTCGCCCGGCCCTAAGATCGCAATTACGGCTTCTTTGCCATGATTGGACACCACGGTCAGCTTGACTTTGCCTTTGTGGATAAAGAAGATCGAATCCGCCGCGTCGCCTTGGGAGAATATGACCTGGTTCGAACGATGCTCCGCGAGCGTTCTGCCAGTACCTACTTTGGCCAGAAAAGCCTGGACGTTGAAGCGCTGTTTTGCAATCTTCACCTTTTTGGTCGGGGCCATACGCTGGACAGAAACCTCCCAATCAAGTTTAGGGCGCTGACAAGTGGACTGTCTGGTCAAAATTGCTCACTCGCTCCCAAATAGAAGATTCTGAAATCTAAATCATGTACGATCGATTTCTGTCCAGCGTTAACAAAAACCCGGAGCGGCTGCTCCTAGGCGACGCTGCGTCCTGAAATGACGCGGAACAATACCACAACGAGGGCCACGACCAGCAGAACGTGGATCAGGCCGCCGGCGGTGTATGAGGTCGCCATTCCGAGCGCCCATAGCACGAATAGAATCACGCATAGTGTCCAAAGCACGGTTGTTACTCCTTAGGATGTTGCAAGATGATCATACGGCACGCGCCGACCGCCGTCTGTTCAAACCTGCTCACATCCGCAATAATTGTGGCGACAACGGCGATGCCACCCGGTTCTGCCCAACGTCACTTAGTTTTCGGTAGCGCCGGCAATCTTGTTGCCGGTGCTTTGCCGAATGCCGAATAACCCACCGGCAACAAGATTGCCGGCGCTACCGGGAAAGCTCGTTACTGGTTCACTTGGTATTCGGTGTAACAGATCTCCAGGTGGTTTACTGAAGACCGTCCTAGATGAGTGTCGTCCCGCAATCTGTGCAGAGTGTCCGAGTTTGGAAAAAACTATGCGGCATTCCCCGGTTCTGCCTGCTCCACCCCAGTTCCATTACAATAAAGTAAGCATGTTTCGATCGCTTCTGCTCTCCTTATTGGGCGCCCTCTTGCTGGCCGGCGCCGATGCGCCCCAGCAAAAGTCCGCCTTCGACAAACCAACTCTCGAAGCCTACGTCCGGCACCTCTTTCTGCTGCGGGCCGAGTTGACGGTGCAGGTCCTCGACCCCAAGCCCTCCGAATTGTTGCCCGGGTTTCTGGAAGTGCGCGTACGCGTGTCGCAAGGCAATACTTCCCAGGAAGTCCCCCTGCTGGTCTCAAAGGACGGCAAGAAGATTCTGCAAGGCTTGGTTTACGACGTCAACAACAATCCCTTCAAACCTGAGTTGGACAAGCTCAAGTCGCAATTCCAGCCCGCGCTGGGAACCGCCGGCGCGCCGGTTGCGATCGTAGTCTTCAGCGATCTGCAGTGTCCCCACTGCAAGGACGAAGCCGTCATGCTGCGGCAGAACCTGATCACCGCCTACCCCACCCAAGTGCGCCTCTATTTCAAGGATTTTCCTATCGAGTCACTGCACCCTTGGGCCAAGGCAGCCGCCATTGCCGGCCGCTGCGTCTTCAAGCAGAAGCCGGATGCATTCTGGGGCTACCACGACTACGTCTTCGGGCACCAGGACGCTATCACCGCGGACAACCTGAAGAACCAGGTGATGGAGTGGGCCAAGGGCTCCAAGGAAATTGACGCCTTGCAACTGGGCCAGTGCATGGACACCAAGGCTACGGAGCCCGAGGTGGATGCCGAGGTGGCTGAAGGAAAGACCCTGGATATTTCGGGCACCCCCACCATGTTCATCAATGGCCGCCGCATTCCCAACACCATCGACTGGCCGAGCCTGAAAGTGATTGTGGATAACGAAATTGAATATCAGAAGACGGCCAAGAACGCCGGCGACGATTGCGGCTGCGAAGTCAAGCTGGACGTTCCCGGACTGCCCTCGAAAGCGCCGGCGTTTTCGCCCATCAAGAAGAAATAACCGCCCATGAGAACTTGTTGCCGCGGTCTGTCAGCCGCCCTGTGCATCGCGTGGATCGGGTACAGCGCCACCGCCACTATAGATCCCGCCACCTACCTCAACGACATCAAGTTCCTCTCCTCCAAGGAACTGCGGGGCCGGGCCACCGGCAGCCCGGAACTGGAGAAGGCGGCGGCGTTCATCTCTGGAAAATTTCACGAATTCGGACTGAAACCACTGGAAGGCAAGAGCTACTACCAGGCCTTCCCGGTCACCACCGATGCCAGTCTGGGCCATGCCAACCGCTTCCGCGTCACGGAGAACGGCCACGCCACCACCCTCCACTTTCCCGAAGATTTCATTCCTTTCAATTTCTCCCACACCGGTAAGATGGCCGGCACGGTGGTCTTCGTGGGTTACGGCATCACCGCCCCCGAATACCACTATGACGATTACGCCGGCATCGACGTCAGGGGCAAAGTGGTGATGATCATCCGCCATGAGCCTCAGGAATCCGACGAAAAGAGCGTCTTCGAAGGCAAGGCTTTCACGCAGCACGCCCAGTTTACCAGCAAGGCCACGAATGCCAAGATCCACGGCGCCGCGGCAGTTATTCTGATCAATGACGTGGCCCGCCACCACGGCGAGCCCGACACGCTGGAAAAATTCGGAGCCACCGCCGGTCCCGTGGATGCCGGCATTCCGTTCGTGCAGGTAAAAGCCAGCCGCGTGGAGAGCTGGTTCGCGGACGCCGGCAAGAACCTGGACCAGACGATCGAGGCCATCGACAAGGACCTCAAGCCGCGGTCGTTCGCTTTCCCCGACTCCATTCATGTGGATGCCAATCTCGATATCGAGCGCGCCGTCAAGACGGTGCACAATGTGGCGGCCTATATTCCCGGGGAGACGGCCGAGTACGTGATCGTTGGCGCGCATTACGATCACCTGGGCCTGGGCGGCCAGTATTCGCTGGCGCCGAGCCAGACCGGAACCATCCACCCCGGCGCCGACGACAACGCTTCGGGCACGGCCGGCGTCATCGAACTGGCGCGCTGGTTCTCCACTCAGCCCAAACAAAAGCGCGGCATCCTGTTCTTGTCGTTCGCCGGAGAAGAGCAGGGCCTGCTCGGTTCCAGCTACTACGCCGGCCATCCCGAGCTGCCGCTGGATCGAGCCGTGGCCATGATCAACCTGGACATGATCGGCCGCATCCGCGACGCCAAAATCTACGTCGGCGGCGTGGCTTCCGGCTCCAACCTTCGGCCCATGATGGAACAGATCGCGCCCAACTATCAACTGAAGATGGACTACGCCGGGGGCGGTTCGAGCGACGGATCAAGCGACCACACGTCGTTTCTGGCCAAGCAGGTGCCCGCGCTGTTCTTCTTCTCCGGCCTGCACAGCGACTATCACAAGCCCAGCGACACCTGGGACAAGATCGACGCCCCGGGCGCCGCCAGGCTGCTGCAGTTGATTGCCGACGTTGCCGATCACCTGCGCGATTCCCCCGACCGGCCGCAGTTTGTGCGCGCGGCGCCACCCACCGGCCACGGTGACAGCAGTGTAGGTCCGGTGGGCGGAAACTCCGGTTACGGCCCGTACTTCGGCTCGGTTCCCGATTTCGGCGAGGGCATCGCCGGCGTGAAATTCGCCGACGTCCGCGAAGGCTCCCCCGCCGGGAAGGCCGGATTCAAAGCCGGCGACATCATGGTTGAGTTCGACGGCAAACCCATCCAGAACCTTTACGATTTCACCTATGCGCTTCGCGCCAAGAAGCCCGGCGACACCGTGAAGGTAAAAGTTCTTCGCAACGGCGCCGCAATCGAGTCCGAGGTTCTTCTGACCAAGCGCGATTAACGCAACCTGGCTTAGATGCGATCGCGACCGCGCTTACGATCGCGGCACCGGTCTGAGGCAGGCGCGGCGGCGAGCGTATAACCGCGCACAGTCTCAGGCCAACCAGTCTGCGACAATGTAGCCAGCCGTTCTGGAAGTGCTCTATGCCATGCCTTCTTGTCATCCTTGTCGCCGCCTTCCCGCGAGTGGTTCTAGTCCGATGTTCCTGCTCTCGAACTACCTCCAGCGCGCCTACCACGATCTGCTGGTTCCCTTGCTGGGATTTTTCTTCCTGCCGGTAACCACCATCGTTTACGCCTGGCTGGTCAACACGCGCGCGCCGATTGAGGGCATCAACCTGATCATCCTGGTGGTGGCGGTGATCGTGGATGTCGGCGGCCTGGGTGGCGGAGAGTATCATCGCCGGCAACGCTGGTAATCGCTTACCATACGGTTGATGAGCTATATCCGCTGGACCGCTGGCGCCCTACTGCTGGGTGTTCTTACTTTCGCTTGCCTGGCGCAGGCTCCTGCCGGGAAGGGAAAATCCGACGTGAAGAAACAGGCATTCGGGAATCTGCCCGACGGCTCCCCGATCGAACTTTACACCCTCTCCAATGCCCAGGGAATGCAGGCGGAGATCATGACTTACGGCGGCATTGTGGTGCGGTTGACCGCGCCTGACCGCGGCGGCAAATATGCGGATGTTGTTCTCGGCATGCAGGACCTGGCCGGCTACCTTACCCCGCCGCCTTACTTCGGCGCCCTCATCGGCCGCTATGGCAACCGCATCGGCAACGCCCGGTTTACGCTGGATGGCAAGGTCTTCCACCTGCCGGCGAATGATGGCGCAAACACACTGCACGGAGGAATCAAGGGCTTCGACAAACGCGTCTGGAAGGCCACCCCGGGACAGAGCGCCGATGGCGAGACCCTGGAGTTGACGTATACCAGCAAAGACGGCGAAGAGGGTTTCCCGGGAAATCTGTCCGCAAAAGTGGTCTACACTCTGACCGGAAAAAACGAGCTCAGGATCGATTACGCTGCCACCACGGACAAGAATACCGTGGTCAACCTGACCAACCATTCTTACTTCAACCTGGCCGGGCCGGGTGAGGGCGACATTCTGCAACACGAGGTAACCATCGCCGCTGATCGGTTCACGCCCGTGGATGCCGGCCTCATTCCCACCGGCGAACTGCGCCCGGTTAAGGGCACGCCCTTCGATTTCACGAAATCCACGGCTATCGGCGCTCGCATCGCCCAGGATGAGGAACAACTCAAGCTCGGCAAGGGTTACGACCATAACTGGGTGCTCAACAAAGGCAGCGGCGGCTTGACCAAAGCGGCCGAAGTTCACGAGCCTAAGACCGGCCGCGTGATGCAGGTGTGGACCACTGAACCCGGTCTGCAGTTCTACACCGGCAACTTTCTGGACGGAACGCTTAAGGGTAAAGGCGGCAAGGTGTACCCCAGGCGCGGCGCTTTCTGCATGGAGACTCAGCACTATCCCGATTCCCCCAACAAGCCGGCGTTCCCGTCGACTGAACTGAAGCCAGGGGAAACCTATCACAGCACTACGATGTATCGTTTCTCGGGGAAGTGAACCAGTAACGAGCTTTCCCGGTAGCGCCGGCAATCTTGTTGCCGGTGTTTGCCGGATCCGAATAACCCACCGGCAACAAGATTGCCGGCGCTACCACTAACTAAAGTTATGCCCGCTTAAGTTATCGCATCTTATCATCCAATCCTAACTATGCTAAGTTCGGAACCCTGGAGCATTTATGAGCCTTCGAGACTTTCTCACGAAGCAGCTGATCGACATAATCCAATGGACGGAACCGGAGGACGGCATTCTCGCCTGGCGTTATCCCATGCAGGATATGGAGATTCAGAACGGCGCGCAACTCACCGTCCGCGAGTCGCAGATGGCCGCTTTCGTCAATGAAGGCGCTATTGCCGACGTCTTTGGCCCGGGCCTCTACACGCTGGCGACGCGCAACCTGCCTCTACTTACCGATGTGAAGAATTGGGACAAGGGCTTCGAATCGCCCTTCAAGTCCGACGTGTATTTTTATTCCACCCGCCTGCAGATCGATCAGCGCTGGGGCACGACAACCCCCATCACCATTCGCGACAAGGAATTCGGCGCCCTGCGTTTGCGCGGCTACGGTATCTATTCTTATCGTATCTCCGACCCTCGCGCCTTTTATACCAATCTCAGCGGCACGCTCGAAACTTACTGTGTCTCAGACCTCGAAGGCCAGCTTCGTAACACTATCGTCGCCCGCATGACCGATATTTTTGCGCCCAGCGAAGTCGCTTTCCTCGACATGGCGGCCAACCAGGCTGCCCTGGCGCAAAAGATTGCGGAACAACTCCGCCCGGTGTTTCATAGCCTGGGCCTGGAGTTGGACCAGTTCATCGTCCAGAACATCTCGCTGCCCGATGAGTTGCAGAAGGTGCTGGACCAGCGCATCGGCATCAACATGGTTGGCGATCTGGGCCGCTTGACTCAATTTGAAACCGCCCAGGCTCTGCCCGTCGCCGCCGCCAACCCGGGCGGGGTCGCGGGCATTGGGGCCGGCATGGGCGCCGGAGCCGTCATGGCGCAGAACATGATGAATGCCGTCAAATCGGCCGAAACCGCCGCCGCCTCTCCACCCGCCGCCTCTCCACCCGCGGTGGATACCAGATTCTGCATCGCCTGCGGCCGGACAATCCCCAAACAGTCCCGATTCTGTTGGGAATGCGGTAAACCACAGCAATGAACTGCCCGTCGTGCGGCGCCCCGATGCGCCTGGAAGCGGATAAGGAATGCCTCACCTGCGACTACTGCGGCAACGTCCACTTCCCGGAGAAGAATGACGACGGAGTCCGCGTTCTTGGCGAGCCCACCGCCGAGCGCTGCCCGGTCTGCGCTGTCCCTCTGTTCCCTGCCGGGCTGAACGGACAGCAGCTTCTTTACTGCAACCGGTGCCGCGGCATGCTGATCGGCATGGACGTTTTCGTGGCCGTGGTTCAGGAACTCCGGTCGCGCCAGGATGTCTCACATGGCGTCCCGCACGCACCGGACCGGCGCGATCTTGCGCGCAGACTCGACTGCCCCCAGTGCCGCCACCGAATGGACACGCATTTCTACGGCGGCCCCGGCAACATTGTCATCGACGATTGCTCGCCATGCCGTCTGAACTGGCTCGACCACGGCGAGTTAGACCGGATTACGCGCGCTCCCGACCGCATTTACGGCGAGGGCGGCTGGGCGACGGCGGAAAAATAGGAACCTTCAACCGTTCATCATCCGGCCAGATGCTTCGCCATGAACGGCAGCCCGCGCTTTCCCCAAAAGCTGTGCGGCCCGTCAAAAGTCTCCTGTTCGGTGAGGGCACCGGCATCGAACACGTCGTAGACTTTCTTCACACGCGCAAAGCTCTCGCGGCTGGCGGCGATGGGAAAGATGTCGTCGCGTTCACCCGATTCCGCGAACAGGGGCCGCGGCGCAATCAAGCCCGCCACGTCGTACATTTCGGCCCAATTCAGAATTCCCGGCACGTAATTGTCGATGCAGTGCGAGAGGCTCATGATGCAGTCGCGGAACGTATTCAGATACCCGCTGACCATGGCGGCCCGGATGCGCGTTTCGAGCGCTGAAGCGAACACCGTGCAGGTGCCGCCGCCGGAAATGCCCATGCAGCCCACGCGGCCGGCGTTCAGTTCCTTGCGCGTCTCTATCCAGTCGATGGTGCGCATCACATCGTAGACGCGCCAGCCGATCATGGTCTGGCCCAGCACCAGCGCCGCTCCGGCCGATGGCTGGCAAGCCGCGGTGCCGAGCCCCTTCTTCTTCGTAACCGGGTCGCGCCGGCAGCCGAATGCCATCGGCTCAATGGCCACGGCCGCCATGCCGTTTTCGGTCACCTGTATGGCGAAATCATGCTGGTAGCCCGCCTTGTCGGTTCGGTCCTGCCCCTTGTCGTCGATCCCCACAATGTCGTCCACGCCGCGCCCGTGTCCCGGCACGCAGACCACCGTGGCATAAGGCGCCGTTCCGGTTTTCGGCGTAAGCAAATAGCCCAGAACATATAAACCCGGACGGCTTTGGATTACGAACTTCTCGCGCCGGTACCCCGGGTAATCGCGAACTTCAAGCGTTTGCGCTTCAAGCGGCGAGCGCTTCTGTGGGAATCCGCCCAGCAATTCGGTCAGCTTGACCCGCAATTTTTTCTGCCAGGCTTCGGCCTGCCTGCGGTTCTCCGCCCGGAAAGTCATCTGCAGCGGCGCTGCATCGTGCAGCTTCCGGGTGTACAGCACCGGATCGAAGCCCGCGGCGTCCACCTTGCTTTCGAATCCATCGAGAGCACCGGTGTACTTCGGCGTATCGGCCCGCGCCTGCTGTTGCTGCTTGAGCAGCGCCGCGCCGCCTACGGCAATTTTGCCCAGATCGCGTCGAGTCATGTATCTGATCATACCGCTGTCAAATCTCAGCGGGTTGTCAAATATCAATGGGTCGCAAGCCTGCCGCGCAGAGCCTCATCCAGGCTGATGTGGTTGGCTTCGAGCGTGACGCCGGTGGCCTGATCGAGCGCGATCCGGGCCTTGGCGAAAGCATCGCGCGCCTGCGTTTCCGCCAGTTCCGCGGTGAAGAGATCGCGCTGCGCCAGGATGACGTTGTACGAAGTGGAGATGCCGTTGTTGAGCTTCTGCTGTTCGGCATCCAGCTTGGCGCGTTCCAGGCGGACTGCCTCCCGCGCCGCCGCCACCTGCGCTTTCGACTGCCTCAGAGCAATCAGGGCATTTTGCACGTCCACTTCCACCTGGCTCTTGCTGCGCACCAGGGTGTCTTTGGATTGCCGGAGTTCGAGGCGCGACCGCACGTCATCGGCCTGCGCCTGGCGGTTCCGCAGCGGGAAGCTGAGGCTGACGCCGAAGGCAACCTCCGGGTAGCGGAAGTGGATGGCCTCGGTGAGGGAGGTTCCGAAGACGTTGTAGAGACCCACGGTAGTCACCAGCGCGAACACGTTGAAACTGGGCAGCAGCGCATTGCGAATAAACGGCAGGACGTCCTGCTGGCTCTTGAGATTGCCCTCGGCGACTGCCAGGTCGGGCCGGTTCGCCATGGCGGTGGCGACGGCCTGTTCCTGGGTGGGGATGGGCGCCCCTTCCGCTTCGGGGAAAGTGTCGGCGATCTCGACGGTCGCCGATGCCAGGGGCTCATCCAGAGTCTGGGTCAGCATGCTTTTCAGTTGCAGCTCGGCGTTCTGCACGACGGTTCGCGCCACAATCAGATCGCGCTCGCTGGCGGCGGCTTGCGATTCCGCGCTGACCACGTCCAGGTTGGCCATGGTGCCGATGAGCAACTGCTTCCGGTTGTCCTCTTCCAGTTGCAGCGCGATGGCCTTGGCCTGTTCCGCGGCGCGAACGGCTTCCTGCGCGGCCAGCAGATCCCAATATGCATTTTCGGCAGTGACCAGCGCGGTGGTCACCTGTTGACGGAAGGATTGGCTCTCGATCTTCTGCTCGTTCTGCGCCACTTTGATCAGGGCGCGGTTCACATCGAAGCCGAAGCCATTCAGGAGCTGCTGGCTGGCGGTCGCGGTGAAACCGGGGGTGATGGCCGGATTGAACAGAAGGTGCAGTTGCGTGGAGCCCTGCCTTTGAAGACCGTAGGAAAGCGTGAAACTGGTGCCGGTTGAGAAGGACTGAACGTAGTTCGCGGAGAAGGCCGCGGTGTTGTTGGTGACCGAGGACACGCCGGCCACCACCAGGGAGTTTAGCGGGCTGGCCGTGCGGTCCAGGCTGAAGTTGAAGCTGACGGTGGGGTCGAAGAGCCCGGAGGGCCGGATGCTGACGCGGCCGGCCGAACCGGTGATGCCGCCCGGGTTCGAAGAGCCGCCGCCGGCCCCGCCCGCCGTTCCCAGAATGCTGCCGCCTTCCGCGCCCGAAAATACGCCGCTGGGAATTTGGCTGGCGTCCACGCCGCGCGGCGATGCGCCCGAGCGGGCGCGTAGAAGATCAGTCTGGGCGATCGATGGCAGGTAGCGTGCCGACGCGAGGGTCAGGTTATTCTCCACTACCGCGGTCACTAATTGCGACAGAGACAGGCGTAGTTTTCCATCCTCTATGGCCGGCAGTGCGCGCTCGGAATTGTGAAAAGCGGCTTGGGGAATGCGGCGCGGCTGGTAAGGCTGATAGAGCGCCGGGAAGGCTTTGGCCGGTTTGGTGTAGTCGGGAAGATCGGGGTCCGCGGATGGCGTCTGGGCCGGCGCCGCGGCGCAGCACATCGCCAGCAACAGGCAGCGGATTGGCCATCGGCCGATCATTTTCTGGCTCCAGCAGGGCCGCCGCTGAACCGGTTTGCAGGCGCGGCCACGACAGAGCCGTTGAAGGCGTCCGCCATATGGATGCCATTGCGTTCGAGCGTGGTGCCCAATGCCTGGTCGATGGCCACCAGCGATTTAGCATAAGTGGCGACGGCCTGCACTTCGGCGTATTGCGCGGCCACCAGGTCGCGCTCCCGCAGAATCAGGTTGTAGGCCGTGGTAAGGCCGGCATCCCATTTCTTGTGTTCCGCATCCAACGTCACCTGCGCCAGGCGGACGGCCACATGCGCCGCTTCCACCTGCGCCTTGCCTTGGATCAAGTTGATGCGCGCCTGCCGCACCTGCACGGCGACTTGATTGTGCGTGTTCTGCAGCCCGATCTCCAATTGGTTGCGCTCCATCTGGGCGCGCAGGTTGTCGGCCTGGGCCGAGCGATTGCGAATCGCGGCGCTGAAGCTCAAGCCGGTGGCGGTTTCAGGGTACGCGGCCCCGAAGGACTGGGCCAATGAGCCAGCCGCGCCTCCGGTGACAAGCGCCGTATTCCCCTGCAGGCCCGAACTGGCATAGAGCCCGAACAGCGCAGTGCTGGGCAGCAGGTTGTTCTCGGTATAGCGAATCGCGACGTCCTGGTTGGATAGATTGTAATGCGCCTCGCGCAATTCCGCGCGGTTGGCAAACGCCTGCGAGAGCGCCTCCTGCAGCGGCGGCAGGTCGCTATCGAGCGGCTCCGGAAGCTGGTCGGTGAGGACCGTGGCGGCGGCATCGAGCGCGGGGTCGCTGATCTTGCTGATCAATTGCTTGAAGGTGGTCTGCTGCTGCTCAAGAGCGGTTTGCGCCACAATCAGGTCGCGCTGGCTGGAGGCGGCTTGCGATTCGGCGGTAACCACGTCCAGGCGGGACATGGTTCCGATCTCGAACTGCTTTTGGCTCTCGGACAGAAGTTCCTGGGATGCCTTCAGCGATTCCTGCGCCACGCCCACGTTGCGCTGCGAGGCCGCCAGATCCCAATAAGCGTTTTCCAATTGCGCCACGCTGTTGATCACCTGCAGCCGGAGAACTTCCTCGGCGGTGCGCTGGTTGGTTCGGGCCACCAGCATGAAGCGCTCATTGGGCAGGCGGCCGGCGCCGTTCAGCAGGGGCTGGTTGAAGCCGATGGAGAGGCGCGAAGTCACGTCCGGATTAAACAGCGTGTTCTTTTGGGTGGTGCTTTGCCGGAGCCCGCTGAAAGAAACCGAGTAACTGGCGCCGTTGGTGAACAGTTGCGCATAGCTGGCGGAAAGCGACGTGGCGTAACTGGTGGTGGTGGGAATTCCGGAAACCACCACGGAGTTGAGCGGGCTGGTGACGCGGTCCCAACTGAAGCCGAAGCTGACGGAAGGGTCGAAGGCCCCGGCTGCGCCGATGGAGACCGCGCCGCCGCCGCCGGTGATTCCGCCCGCGTTACCGGTGCCGCCGGTGCTGCCGGAGCTGGTGACGCCGGCGCCGATTGCGCCCGAATTCAACTCACCGGGAAGCAGCGCCCCGGTGAATCCGCGGGCCGCCTGTCCGGATTTGGTGCGCAGAATATCGGTCTGGGAAAAGGCCATGACATAGCGCTGAACCACGATGTCCAGGTTGTTTTCGAGCGTCAGGGCTACGGCGTCGGCCACCGAGAGTTCGAGCTTGCCGTTGTGGATGAGGGCTGGAAGCCGCGGTGAGTTTTCGAGCACGGGGCGGGGAACCGGCTGTGGCAGGTAGGGGCGCCAGAAATTCGGAAACCAGCCGGGCGATTGGCCGTAGTTCGCCACGAATCCCTTTTGCAGGCCGGACGTGGAATCGGTGGCGGTAGCTTCTGCCGGAGCGGTTTGCGCGCACACGCGCGCCGGGCTCAACACCAGCGGCACGGCGCAGAGATACAGGCAAAGAGACCACAGGCCTGCCTTAGGGTAGGGATCCGCTTTCATTTTGAACCTCCGGGGAGCACCCGACGTCCCAGGTTCCCCGCGAGCTTCGATTGTGGCCCAGGCAAGGGCGGCTTTGCCATGACCCAAAAGGGCCAGTAATGGCAATGTAGTAGACGCCCGAGCCGCCAGCCTGAACTATTTAACGGCCCGAGCCGTGGCGAAATGCATCTGCATGAACTTCAAATACTGGTCCCAGTCCGAGGGAATAGTCCCGTGCCCCCCGGCATGCATCAGGTAGCCAATGTCATGCATGATGGCATCGCCGGCTGCCGGCATCTGGTCCGTACCCAACCCCTGCTTGCCCAATAGCCGATAGACGGGCTCGGCCGCCACTGCCGCCAGAAACTCACCTTTCGGATCGGACCAGCCATCCTGGTCGCCGGTCTGCAGAAGCACCGGGCGAGGCGCCATCAGGGCCACCAGCATGTGCGCGTCCACTGGGAACTGGTCGACATGGTGGGCGAACTTCTGATAGTTGGCGCAGAACTGATAGGGATAGCGACTGGGTTCGGTCAGGTGCGCGATGGTTTCGCCGTAGTTGCGGCGGCTCAATGCGGCGCCGCCTTCACCCGAACAACTGGCGATCACCATGGCGATGCGCGGGTCGTGTGCACCGGCCCACATTACGGTTTTTCCCAGCCGCGATACTCCCAGAATGGCCACCCGATTAGCGTCCACACCTTTGTCGGTTTCGAGATAATCCATGGCCCGGCTCAGACCCCAGGCCCAAGCTGCGATCGAGCCCCATTCATCCGGCGCGGGTTCGCTCTGCCCGGGCTTCAGATAGAGCTCCCGCACGCCCAGGGGAACGCCGCCCAGGAAGTCCGGGTCAATGTCGCCGTAGTAAATGGTGGCAACTCCGATTCCCTGGGCCAGGAACGGCGCCGGGTTGATCCTTCCGAATCCGCCTTTTGGCGCCGGTACTCTTTTCTTGTCGCGGCCCCAGACTTCGCCAGGCTTGACCCCCGGGTCGTCCACTGCGCTCGAATTGGCGGAAAAACTCAGGTTCAACAGCAGCGGCGCCGGCTTCTTCGCCTTCTTAGGCAGATAGATCAGCAGATCCATCTTGGGCCCATTCTTGTCCGACGAAAAGTACACGGTCACCTGTCTGCGAATTGCCGTGCCGTCCAACGCCGGTGTGCCCTTGTCGAAGACATTAAAGCTCATTCCCGCGGGACGCCCGGGAGCGCGGCCGTACTGATTTTCCTCGAAAAGCCGCACGATCTCAGGCCGCCGTTTTTCGTTCCAGGTCTGGGCGTCGCGCACCGGTTTCCCGTCGGACATCAGCAGCGGATCCGGAAGCGTATAGGTTCCAACCCGCGCCTCATCGTAGTTGACCGGGATGCCGGCAACCTCGGTGGGCGGCGCTTTCCTGGGGGCCTGGCCAATCGCGGCGCCACCCAGCAGGATCGCGGTCAAGGCCGTGGATGCAAACCGGTAGCGGAATGGCATGCAGACATCTTATCTCCTTACCCCAAAGACCGGCGACTAGATCGCCGGTGTTACCTGAAAGACCGGCGACAAGATGGCGCGCAACTGGCGGCCAGGTTTACCTTCGGAGCGCGAAAGCTGTAGAATTCAGAAGTGAAACTCGCTGGTTCCCTGGTAATCGTCCTGGCACTCGCGGCTTCAGCGCAGGACGCCCAGACGCTCTACCGGCAGGGCGTGGACCGGCAGCAGCAGGGTGATCTGGCGGGCGCCGCCGGCCTATACAAAGAATCTCTCAAACTGGACGGAACCAACATCGCGGCGCGGTCGAATCTGGGCGCCGCACTGGCCGGATTGGGCCAGTACGATGAGGCCATTCCCGAGTATCGGCAGGCGTTAAAGGCTGCGCCCGAGCAGGCCCGCCCGTATCTGCAGCGGAATCTTGCGCTGGCGTATTACAAGTCGGGACGGCTGCAAGAAGCGGCGCCCTTGTTGATTGCCGTACACGAAGCGCAGCCGGCCAACCGCGATGCGACGCTATTGGCGGCCGATTGCCTGCTGCAATTGGGCGAACCCGCGAAGTCGCTGGCCCTGCTGGAGCCAATCGCCGCCGATGCCGCCAACGACAAGGGTTTGGCGTACGTGCTGGGCATTGTTTATCTCAAGACCGGAAGGACATCGGACGCCCAGCGCGTGCTCGATCCGATCCTTAAGGACACTTCGTCGGCCGAAGGAAACTACGCCTTGGGTATGGCCATGTTCACATCGGGAGACTACCCTTCGGCGATGAAGGCCTTCGAGCGAGCCATTGACCTGAACCCTTCTCTGCCGCATCTCAACGCGTATTACGGCCTCGCATTGGTCTTCACTGGTGATCCGGATGCGGCTCTCACGGCGTTCGGAAAGCAACTGGCGGCCGACCCGAATGATTACGATGCCAACTTTGAGTCTGGCCTCATACTGTCGCGCCGGGGCCGTTACGCGGAGGCGGAGCCATTGCTTCGGCGTGCGGCCTTGCTGCGCCCCAATTCCGTTGAGGTGCTGGTGGCGCTTGCGGACGGACTGATTGGCCAGAATCAGGGCGCGGCAGCCAGGAAGGAACTGGAAGCGGCCGTTCGCCAGTGGCCCGAGTTTGGAGCGGCGCACGCGCGTCTGGCCGACGTCTATACGAAAGCAGGCTTGACGGCCGAGGCATCCCGCGAGCGATCGTTAGCTGCCCGGTACACGGCCAAGACCAGCGGCATCACCGAGGCCGGACCAAAGCTGGGAACGCCGGCGCCCCGCCTGCAACTGGCTCGCGCCGATGGCAGCGGATTGGTTAACGCGACTTCTCCGGAGTCGGGCAAGCCCGTCGTCCTGGTGTTTGGCAGCTACACCTGCCCCAACTTCCGCAAAGCGTCCGCAGCGTTGAACCAGTTGTCGGAGCGGTTCGGCGGCCAGGCCTCATTTCTGTTGGTCTACATTCGTGAGGCGCATGCCACGGACAGTTGGCAAAGCACCATCAATGAGCGCGAACATGTGCAAATCGCACCGGCAGCGTCGGTGGAGCAGAAGCGCGATTACGCGATGATGTGCCAGAGAAAACTGAGCCTGCGTTTTCCGGCGGTGGTCGACGGATTGGATAATGCGGCTGAGCGCGCTTATGCGGCTTGGCCGAGCCGTGTTTATGTCATCTCGGCGGGGGGCGTGGTGCGCTATTCAAGCGGCTTGACCGAGGAGGAATTCGATCGCGCCGCGCTGGAATCCGCCATCCAGTCCGTCATTTCCAGCCGCGCGCGGTAAGCGTACTCGTGCCCGGCTATCGGGCCTGGCACTTATGGTGGCCGAAATCCACCGCTTCCGGTGGAATCCGGCCACTAAGCTGGTTAAGTTCCTCAGTGTTTTCAATAATTTGACCCATGCTATGGATTGGCAGCCGACATGCAATAATTCGGGTGTGAGGCGAGTAACTATGACACGGATTTCTACTTTTAGCCTGTTGGTGTTAGCCGGTTCCGGAGTGATCGTGGCGCAAAATCAGCCGCCTGCCGGGGGCTGGCGGCGCGTGGGCGACCCGCCGCCGGTTTCGCAGGAACAGACAGCGCCACCGGTGCAGGGACAGACGCTGCCGTCTCAAGCCCAGGATCCATCGCAGCCGGTGGATCGCTCCGATGCTTCTGGCCAGGCCCAGCAGCCGGCGCAAACCCAGCCACAATCTGAATTTCCCCAGCAGCAGGCTCCTCCGCAGCGCAACGATCGGCCACCCGCCGCACGCATGGCTTCGCAGCCTTACGGACTGCCTCCGCAACTGACTATCAAGCCGGGCACTTTTGTCACGGTTCGGACCAACCAGTTCCTGTCCTCCGATCGCAACCAGGAAGGCGATGTCTTCTCCGCCGCTCTGACGCAGCCGCTTGTGGTCAACGGCGTGGTGGTGGCGCAGCGTGGGCAAGCCGTGATGGGCCGCGTTACCGAAGCTAAAAAGGCCGGGCGCGCCGCGGGCGTTTCCCACCTGTCTTTACAACTTACGGGTCTGACGCTGGCCGATGGCACGCAGGCCGGCATTCAATCGCAGATGATCACCCGCAATGGTCAAACCTCTGTAGGTAATGACGTAGCGGCCGTGGGCACCACCACCGCTGTAGGCGCCGCTATCGGTGCTGCCGCGGATTGGGGCCGTGGAGCCGCCATCGGTGCGGGGGCCGGAGCGGTCGCGGGTCTGGCCGGCGTTATGCTGACGCGCGGCCACCCGACCGTGGTCTATCCCGAAACGCTACTGACGTTCCGCATCGATACGCCGGTGACGGTTTCCACCACGCAGGCGCCGCAAGCCTTCCGCTATGTGGATCCGTATGAATACGACCAGGCGCCGATGCAAACCCAGGTTCGTCGGCCAGCCGCCCCATATTATAACGGCGGCGCGCCGGCTCCCTATCCTCCGTATTATTACGGCGGTTATTACGGCGGTTACTACCCGGGCTGGTATGGACCCGCCTACCCGTATTGGGGCTGGGGTGGTTTTGGTGGTGGCATCGTGATCGGCCGTGGCGGCTTCCGCCGCTTCAGGTAGATCAGTAACGCCGGCGGTCCCTGCCGCCGGTTCTGGTAACGAATATTCCCTGCTGACGCGCGGCTCTGATTCGGAGCCGCGCGTCAGGCAAGCGGTTCCTCACCACGGCTGCCAGGCCCCTTGCTACCATATAAGCCGTGGCCAATCCCGCATTCTACGGCGTGGTTCCCGCGCTGGTGACCCCCTTTCAGAACGACGAGCGTATCGACTGCAATGCCTGGCAGACGATCGTCGACACCCTCATTGCCGCCGGGGTCGATGGTCTGTTTGCCGCCGGCTCCGAGGGCGAGGCTTATGCGCTCAGTCTGGAGGAGCGCATCCTGGCACTTCGCTTCTGCAAACAGGCCATAGCGGGCCGCGTCACGCTCTATGGCAACGTAGGCTGCCCCACCACTCGCGACACCGTTCAACTCGCGCAGCAGGCAGAGGCCATTGGCGTTGAAGTCATAGTGGTTGTCACCCCCTACTACATTCAGCCATCGCCCCAGGAACTGGAAGATCACTTCATCGAAGTCTGCCACGCCGTGCATTCCCCGGTGTTCGCCTACAACTTCCCGGGCCACGGCGGAGTTCAGTTGACGGCGGCCAGCCTGGCGCGAATTGCGGCCCAGTGCGAGAACCTGGCGGGTGTGAAAGATTCCAGCGGGTCGCTCGAGCAGGCGCTGGCTTATAAAAATGCGGTGCCGGAACGCCCCCTGGCGGTTTTTGTGGACGGCGACCACCTGCTGCTTTCCGCATTGGAACAGGGCTGCGCCGGCACCGTCAACGCATCCGCCAATGTGGCGCCCAAGTTGTACGTGGATCTCTACCGGGCCTTCCGTGAGGGCCGGCAGGATGAGGCCGCGCGACTGCAAGCGCTGGCCGACGAACTGGGCTCCACCGCGGGCCTGCATACCTTCCCCAGCATGACGAAGGAAGCGCTGAACGCGGTGGGGCTGCCGGCCGGCCCGTGCCGCAAACCGGTGGGTCCGGTTCCGCCTGAGGCCCGGGAAAAGCTGGCCCGCGTGCTGGCCCGGCTCGGCCAGGAGAATTTCCTGGTTCGATCGCCAAGTGTCCAGACGGTATAACCGCGATCGCCAATATCCAATACACCATCATGCATACCAACCGGCTCGCCAACGAGAAGAGTCCTTACCTGCTGCAGCACGCTCACAACCCAGTGGACTGGTACGCCTGGGGACCGGAAGCATTCGAAAAGGCCCGCGCCGAAAATAAGCCCATCTTCCTTTCCATCGGCTATTCCACCTGCCACTGGTGCCACGTGATGGAGCGCGAGTCGTTTGAAAACGAGCAGATCGCCGCGCTCTTGAACCGTGACTACGTGGCCATCAAAGTGGACCGCGAAGAGCGCCCGGACGTAGACAGAATCTACATGACCTTCGTGCAGGCTACCACTGGCGGCGGCGGCTGGCCCATGTCGGTCTGGCTCACGCCCGGCTTGCAGCCCTTCTTCGGCGGAACGTATTTCCCGCCGGAGAATCGCTGGGGCCATCCCGGTTTCGGTTCGGTCCTCAACCAGGTGGCCACCGCCTGGCATAACGACCCCGATCAGATTGCGGATTCGGCCCGCGATGTGGTGGAGCAATTGAAGAAACAGGTGGCCGTGGCGCCCGCGCACGCCGGCGTCGTAGCCTTCGATCAGGCCACCGTGGAGAGCGGCTTCAACATCTTTCGCCGCACCTTCGATACCAGGCTGGGCGGCTTCGGCGGAGCGCCCAAATTCCCGCGTCCGACGGTACACAACTTCCTTCTACGCTATTACGCGCGCACCAGGAACCAGGACGCGCTCGACATGGTGCTGCTGACTCTCCGCGAAATGGCCAAGGGCGGCATGAACGACCAGTTGGGTGGAGGCTTCCACCGCTACTCCGTGGACGAACGCTGGTTCGTACCGCACTTCGAGAAGATGCTCTACGACCAGGCTCAATTGGCCATCTCATATCTGGAAGCGTTCCAGGCCACCGCCGACCCGCAGTACGCGGCCACCGCGCGCCGGATTCTGGATTACGTGGAGCGCGACATGACCGGCCTCGAAGGCGGCTTTTATTCCGCCGAGGATGCCGACAGCGTCATCGCGCCCGACCATCCCGATCTCAAAGGCGAAGGAGCCTTCTACATCTGGAGCATTCAGGAGATTCAGGCCCTGTTACCACCACAGGCCGCCGAGTGGTTCTGTTACCGCTACGGCGTGGAGGCCGCCGGCAATGTGGAGCACGACCCGCACGACGAATTCAACGGCAAGAACATTCTTTGGGAGGCCCACACCGAAGAGGAAACCGCGCAGCGGTTCGCCCAAACCACGGATGCGGTGCGCGAGGCTCTGGGGCAGGCCGCAAGCGTTCTGTTGCAGGCCCGATCAAAACGCGTGCGCCCGCATCTGGACGACAAAATACTGACTTCATGGAACGGCCTGATGATCTCGGCGTTTGCCATGGCCGGAGCGGTCCTTGAAGAACCGCGTTACGCCGACGCCGCCCGGCGTGCCGCCGAGTTTCTGATCGCCCACCTGTATAACGCATCTACCGGCGTACTGCTGCGCCGCTATCGGCAGGGCGACGCGGCCATCCCGGGTTTCCTGGACGACTACGCGCTATTCGTCCAGGGCCTGCTGGATCTCTACGAGGCCCAATTCGACCTGCGGCACCTGGAACTGGCCGTGCGCCTGACGGAAAAGCAGTGCGAGCTGTTCGAAGACCCGGAGCAAGGCGCATTTTTCAGCTCGCCGGCCGGTGATACCAGCCTGGTGCTGCGCGTCAAAGAGGATTACGACGGCGCCGAACCGTCGGGCAATTCGGTGGCGGTGCTGAACCTTCTGCGGCTGGCCCAGATGACCAACCGGCCTGGATTTCGCAAATCCGCCGAAAAGACCTTCGCGGCCTTCGCATCCCGGCTTTCGCATGTTCCCGTGGCGATGCCGCAGATGCTGGCCGCCTGCGAATGGATCCTGAGCCAGCCGCGGGAGATCATCCTGGTGGGTGAAAAAGAGGGCGCACGATACGAGGGCGCTGCTGCGCGTGCTGCGGCGAAGATTTGTGCCCAACCGCGTCGTGCTGCTGGTGGATTCCCCGGAGACACAAAAGGCATTGGCGGCTGGAATCCCTTCTATTGAATCCATGACGAAGCTTGCGGGCCGGGCCGGCGCGTATGTCTGCCGGAATTATACCTGCCAGCTGCCGGTTTCCGAAGCTGACCGGTTTGCCGAGTTGATACAATAATAAATTCATCGAAAAAGAGGAGAAATTTATGGAAAGAGCAGGAGCAACAACCATGAAGGGCAACCCCCTGACCTTGATTGGACCGGAATTGAAGCCCGGCGACAAGGCGCCCGATTTCAGCCTGGTGGACAGCGGGTTGAAACCCGTCACGCTGAAAGATACAGGCAACCATGTGCGCATTATTAGTGTGGTTCCGTCACTCGATACGCCGGTTTGCGACGCGCAGACCAAGCGCTTCAACGAAGAGGCGGCCAAGCTTCCCGGCGTGGATATTCTCACGGTCAGCATGGACCTGCCGTTCGCCCAGAAGCGGTGGTGCGGCGCGTTCGGCGTGGACAAGGTGAAGATGCTTTCCGACCATAAAGACGGTTCGTTCGGCTCCAATTACGGCACGTTGATCAAGGAACTGCGGATTGAAAGCCGCGCTATTTTCGTTCTGGACAGCGACAACAAAGTCCGGCACGCGGAGTATGTGAAGGAAGTCGCCGACTTCCCCAATTACGAAGCGGCGCTATCCGCGGCCCGTGGTGCATAGGACGGTGCATAGGAGACGGCCCCTAGGAGACGCCGCAATAACAGGCGTCGCGTAAACTGAGGTCTGACTGAATTCCACGCAACCATCTCCGGCCCGGCAGAAGTCTCCGGAAGGGGCTGGGCGCGTCATCGGCCGCGCCGTGGGCAACCCCCTGGTGCGGGGCGGCCTCACGCTGATCGCGGGAGTTCTCACCGGCAACATTCTGGGTGTCGCGCGGGTGGCGATTATCGCCTACCTGCTGGGCACCCACAGCCATGCCGATTCGCTGGCCGTGGCCATGGGGCCGCTGGACACCCTGAATTCCGTGCTCATCAACAGCATGACGTTCGCCTTCGTGCCCATGCTTACGGCCTGCACAGGCGCCGAACGCACGGCTTTGTTTCTCAAGTTGACGCGCTGCTTTACCTGGGTTTTCGCTGCCATCGCGGCAGTCGTGATCCTCACCGCGCCGTGGCTGATGCGGGCGCTGGCCCCGGGATTGGACGCCGCCTACTTCGACCAATCCGTAACTATCCTGCGGATTCTTTCGCTCTCCACCCTGGCTGCCGGTGTGGCCGCGGTGCAGTGCGCCTTGCTCTATACCCACCGGCGGTTTGCGCCTACGGCGTTCTACCAGGCCACTCTGAACGTGTTCATAATTTTGGGCGCGCTCTGCCTGTGGAAGTTCGTGAATGTGTACGCTTTCGCCATCGGGTATACCGTGGGCGCCTGGGCTCAACTCGGAATCGTCTACTTCGCCGCTCGCCAGGGCCTGGATACCACGGGCGCTTCGCAATGCGAAATTCATTGGCGCGAGATTCTTTCGAAGCCGGCATTCTTCATGGTCTATGCGGCCGGCCTGGGGCTGAATATCACCTTCACCCGCGCTTATGCCACGCACGCCGGGCCTGGCATGGCCGCGGCACTGGATTATTGCATGCGCGGCGTGGGCGTTCCGCTGGCCATTCTGGTGAACCCGATTTCCAATTCCCTGCTTCCTGAGATTGCCCGGCTGCGCAGCCTCTTTCGCTTGAAGGAAGCCTTCCGCCTGATCGATAAGACCATCGCACTGACGGCGCTGGCGGCGGTGGCAGGCTGCGGTTTCGCGCTGCTCTTCCGCCAGCAGGCCATCGCGCTGTTGTTCCAACGGGGCAGCTTCACCGCCGAATCCACGCGCCTGGTGGCGTCGGTGTTTCTGGCGCTGGGGCCCAGCCTGGTCGGTTGGAGCCTGATCGAAATCACGTCGCGCTCGCTGTTTGCCCTGGACCGGCCGTGGCCTCCGATAATCGCCGCCATGCTTCCGGTGCTGATCAACGTCACGATCACGCTTCGGCTGCACTCTTACCGTCCTGAGTTGATCGGTGTGGGCGCTTCGGTCGGGCTAATGGTGGGCTTCCTGGTGCTGTTCATAATGGCCCATACCAGCCGCAGCCGGTGGCTGCAGAAAGGCTAGACCTTTCGTGGGACCGCTCCCTTACGGTCGCGGCTCGGATCGGAATGGTCGCGGTTCGGATCGGAGTTGCGCGAGTAAGCGGTATCCTCACAAGCGGCTCAGTGACGATGTACTAAGCTAGTTACGGTGCGTCTGTTCGGTCCCCTTCACGTCGGGCTTCTGGTAGTCACCGCGGCCGCCGCGGTAGTGCTGTCCCGGCTGTGCCGTCAAGAGCGGATTCCGCGGCGGGCGGTGCGCCTGGCAATCGGTTACGGCCTGGTAGTCAACGAATTGATCTGGTGGAAATTCCGCTATTCGCACGAAGGCATCCACTTGCAGAACCTGCCGCTCCAGCTTTGCGATGCCACGCTGTGGATGTCGGCCGCGGCCTCCATCAAGCCGGCCTCGCCGCTTGTGGAGTTCGCTTACTTCGCGGGAATAGCGGGAGCGGGGATGGCGCTGCTCACGCCGGACCTTTGGTCGCCCTGGCCCACCTATCCCGCGATATATTTCTTTGTGGCGCACGGCGGCATCGTGATTGCAGTTAGCGTTCTGGTCTTCGGCGGCGCGGCTCCGCTGCGGGCAGGCGCGGTGTGGCGGGCATTCGCCATGCTGCTGGGCTTCACGGCGGCGATTGGGGCCGTGAACGCCGCCGCTGGAACCAACTTCATGTACCTGTGCAGGAAGCCCAGGAATGCGTCATTGTTGGATGCGCTGGGTCCCTGGCCGATGTACCTTGTGGCCGGCGCGGTGGTGGCCTTTGGGCTCTTCTGGCTGCTGTGGCTGCCGGCGCGTCAATACTCCAACCTTCCGGCTATACAGGGTACAAACGGGGTATAAAAGAACTTGTGTCAACAGATCTAAGAAAGCTGATTAGGGAAGTTCCGGATTTTCCTAAGCCGGGCATCCTGTTTTACGACATCACGACGCTGCTGAAGGACAAGGATGGATTTCATGGAGTAATCGACGGGCTGAAGGCGCACTACAGCCAGACGCAGGTGGATGTGGTTTTGGGGATCGAGGCGCGCGGCTTTATTTTTGCCCCGGCGCTGGCATACGCGCTGAACGCCGGGTTCGTGCCGGTCCGCAAGCCCAAGAAGCTGCCGGCCGCATGCGTGAGCGTCACCTACGATCTGGAATATGGAACCGACAGCCTGGAGATGCACAAGGACGCTGTTGGCAATGGCCACCGCGTGCTGATTGTGGATGATCTGCTGGCCACCGGCGGAACGGCCTCGGCGGCGGCGCGAATGGTGCGCGAGCAGGGCGGCGTGGTAGTGGGGCTGGGGTTCGTGGTGGAGTTGACTTTTCTCAACGGGCGTCAAAAGCTGGCCGGTTACGATGTCTTCTCTCTGCTGCCATACGACCAATGAACACTACGCGCCGCGTGCGGGTGCGCGCTCTGGCAAAGATCAATCTCGACCTGCGGGTGCTGGGCCGGCGGCCCGACGGATTCCATGAACTGCGCACCATCTTCCAGACGGTCTCGCTGGCCGATACGCTCAATATCGCCTTCACCCCCGGAAGAAAAACAGCCATCGAACTGGAAGATCCTCTGTGCATTCCCGACAATCTGGTGATCCGGGCGGCGCGGATGGCGATGGACGCGATGCGCGCCACCGGGCGCGTTACAGTGCGGCTTCGAAAGCGTATCCCCATGGGCGCCGGGCTGGGCGGCGGGTCATCGGATGCGGCGGCGGTGCTGCTGGCGCTGCCGGCGTTGGCGGGCGGCGTGATCGAATTGGCGGAATTGAGCGCCATGGCAGGGGAACTGGGGAGCGACGTTCCTTTCTTTCTGCTGGGTGGTACGGCGGTGGGGGTTGGACGCGGCACGGAGTTGTTTCCGCTGCCGGATGCCGCGGCGTGGCCGGGTCTTCTGGTGGCCCCGGAGGTGCATGTGAACACGGCGCAGGCGTATCGCGACCTGAGCGCTCGTTTGGGGCAGCACCCGGTTTGGAGCACTACCCCGGTTTGACAACAGAATTGCAACAAAATAAAATATTTAGTTTCCAGTCGCATACGTGGGATCTGAATCGCCTCGGACTGGCCGCGAATGATTTTGAAGCGGTGGTCTTCGAGCAGCACAGGGCTCTCGGTGTCCTCAAGAGGCGGCTGGTGCGTGCCGGCGCGGCCGTGGCCATGATGACGGGGAGCGGGTCGGCGCTATTTGGATTGTTTGCGGACCGTGCAGGAGTCTCCCGTGCTTTGGAGTTAATGGGGGAGGTTAGAGCGTTTCGAATTTCGCTGGTCAGCCGCGTGCGCTACCGATCTATGTGGCGGCGGGCACTGCAAGCGCACATCAAGCCGAACATATGGCCGCCTCAAAGCCGGTACTTTTCATGAGTCACGAGCGTCTCAAGGTCTTCGCGGGAAATGCCAATCGCCCCCTGGCGGAGGAAATCTGCCAGGCGCTGAACAAGTGGATTGGCGAGGCCATGGTGAAGGTCTTCGCGGACGGGGAGACCTATGTCCAGATCAACGAGAACGTGCGCGGCGCGGACGTTTTCGTGATCCAGCCAACCTCCACACCGGTGGATCGCAACCTGATGGAACTGCTGCTGATGATCGACGCGCTGAAGCGGGCCTCAGCGCAGCGCATCACGGCAGTGTTACCCTATTATGGGTACGCCCGGCAGGACCGTAAGGATAAGCCCCGAGTGCCGATTTCGGCCAGGCTGGTAGCAGCCATACTGGAGACGGCGGGGGCGGACCGGGTTCTGACCCTCGACTTGCACGCACCGCAGATCCAGGGGTTTTTCGATATACCGGTGGATCATTTGTTCGCCATGCCGGTGATGATCGAGTATTTCAGGGGGCTCAACATTCCCGATCTGACGGTGGTTTCGCCGGACGCAGGGGGCGTGGAACGGGCCCGCGGATTTGCCAAGAGGCTGAATGCGCCGCTGGCGATTATCGATAAGCGGCGGGAAGAAGCTAATGTGGCTGAAGTCATGAACGTGGTGGGCGAGGTGAAAGGGCGGAACTGCCTGCTGGTGGATGACCTGATCGACACGGCAGGGACGCTGGTGAAGGGCGCCGAGGCGCTGCTCGAAAAAGGAGCGGCCAGCGTATCGGCCTGCGCCACGCACGCGGTTCTTTCGGGGCCGGCGGTAAGCCGGATCGAAGCATCGGAGTTGAAGGAAGTGGTTTGTACGAATTCGATCCCGCTTTCGGAAGAGGCCAGGCAGAGCAGCCGGATCAGATCGCTGTCCATCGCCAGGCTGATGGCGGATGCCATCCGGTCGATTCACGAGGAGACTTCGGTAAGTACGTTGTTCGTGTAACTCAGGCCTGGTTTGAGTAGGGCAGGATCTGCGGCTGTTGAAATTTTGCGGGATAGCGAACCCACGGTTAGCCGGGAAGACAGGCTTTATAGAGATGCCCCGGTGAACGGACTTCGAACCCGATTATAGGAGATCACGAAGTGAGAAAAGATATTACGGTTACCGCCGAGGTACGTTCCTCGCGCGGCAAGAATGAGGCGCGCCGTACACGTAAGGCCGGGCAAATTCCGGCGGTGGTTTACGGCGCCTTCCAGGACCCGGTCAGCCTGGCGGTCAATCCGCGCGAGCTCAACAAGATTGTCCGCAGCAGCACGGGGTTCAATACCATCTTCACGCTGGCCATCGCGGGCGGCGAGACCACGCCGGTGATGGTGGTGGACCAGCAGTTGGATCCGATCAAGGGCACGCTGCTGCACGCCGATCTGAAGCGCATCGATCTGACCAAGCGGATTCGCGTTCACGTTCCGGTACACACGGTGGGCGAAGCGGCGGGTGTGAAGGTGCAGGGCGGATTGCTCGAAATCATCACGCGCGCCATCGAAATCGAAACCCTGCCGGATGAGATACCGGAAAGCTACACGGTGAACGTGAGCGAACTGATGATCGGGCAGAGCAAGCGCGCCAGTGACGTGGTGCTGGAAGGATCCACCAAGCTGGTGAGCGATGCCCAGAGTGTGATCGCCCACATTGTGGCCCTGCGCGCCGAGGAAGTGGCTGCCCCGGTGGAAGGCGTCGCGGCGCCCGCGGCCACTGCCGAACCCGAAGTGGTCAAGAAGGGCAAGAAAGACGAAGAAGCTCCAGCCGAGGAAAAGGGCAAGAAGAAGTAAGACGCCATGTTCCTGGTGGCCGGTCTGGGGAATCCGGGCGAGGAGTACGCGCTCTCGCCGCACAATCTGGGGTTCCTCACGGTGGACCGGCTGGCTGAGCGGTACGGCATCCGCGTTACCCGCAAAGATTCCAGGGCGTTGGTTGGCGTGGGCGAGATCGAAGGGCGCGAGGCGATGCTGGCTAAACCGCAAACGTTTATGAATCTCAGCGGCGCTTCGCTTGGGCCGCTGATGGAGAAGCACTCCATTGAGCGGGGCGACTTGATTGTGGTGTACGACGAACTGGACCTGCCGTGGACGGCGCTGAAGATCAAACCTAAAGGATCGGCCGCCGGGCACAACGGCATGAAGTCCGTAATTGAGAGCCTGAAGACCAGCGAGCTGGTGAGGGTGCGGTTGGGAATTCATCCGGGACATCCGGTGAAGCATGGAGCGGAATTTGTGCTGGCGCCGATGAAGCGCTCGCAAATGAAAGAATTGGATGAACTGGTCGGCTATGCGGCTGATGCGGTTCGTACCATAATCGCCGAGGGCGTCGAAAAGGCCATGACGAAATTCAATCGTCGCGCCCCAGGCTTAAACAATGAGGACGCATGACTAGGATTTACGAAGAGTTGTTCATAGTAAAACCGGATGCGCCGGACGAAGAGGTTGACCAGTTCGTAGAGACCCTGCGAGTGCAGTTGACCACGGCCGGAGCCACGGTAGACAAAATCGATAAATGGGGCAAGCGCAGGCTGGCTTACCGGGTGGACAAGTTTCGGGAAGGCACGTACGTGCTGTTCCAGTTCACGTCGGAGCCCACGGCGGTGAAGGAACTGGAACGCCGTTTGCGCGTGTCGGATGTGGTCCTGAAGTTCCTGACGGTGCGCATCGACCAGACTTTGAAGCGCCTGGAAAAGCGCAAGAAGGATCGGGACAAGCGGTCGGCCAAGCGCGCCGCCGCGGGTCCATCGTCACCGGTTCCGGCGCAGCCTTCACTGGCGCAGCAGATGACGGAATCGCCGGCTGTTTTGCCGGGTATGCCGAAGGCGGAGGGATAAGCCATGCCGGAATCTAAAGGAAGACCAGGCAGTGCCGGGCAGCGGCCCACTGGCGGCGACAAGGCTGTTGCCACCCAGAAGAAGCAATATTTCCGGCGCAAGAAAGTGTGCCGCTTCTGCGTCGAGAAGATTGACGACATCAACTACAAAGACGTGAAGATGCTGCATGCCTTCGTGGCGGAGCGGGGCAAGATTGTGCCGCGCCGCATTTCGGGTGTTTGCGCTCCGCACCAGCGGCGGCTCACGGACGCAATCAAGAAAGCGCGGAATATCGCGCTGCTGCCGTTTGCGGCAAGCTTCTAGGGGCGAAGGGGAATTAGCATGCAAGTCATTCTGAGACAAGATATCGACAAGGTGGGGTCGCGCGGCGAAGTGGTGAAAGTGGCGCCCGGATACGCCCGCAATTTCCTGCTGCCTAAGAAGCTGGCGGTGGCCGCCACCGAATCCAACAAGAAGATTGTGGAGCAGGAGCGGCAGGCCCATTTGCGAAAAGATGCCAAGGAGATTGGAGAGGCGCAGGATCTTTCCAAGCTCTTGAACGGCGTGACCGTGACGATTATGCAGAAGGCCGGGGAGAACGACCAGTTGTTCGGTTCGGTGACGTCGAAGGACGTGGCCGATGCGCTGGCGTTGAAGAACTTTACCACCGACCGGCGCAAGATTCAGTTGGACGAGCCTATTAAGACATTGGGAGAGTTCAAGGTGCCGGTGAAGCTGCATAGGGATGTGACGGCTGTGGTGACTGTGATCGTGAGCAAGGAAGAGTAGCGTCTGGTAGGGGGCTGGTTTTCACCGCGGAGACGCTGAGTCGCTGAGGAAGCGCGGAGTATCGGAATGTGGACTCTGCGCTTGCTTGGCGCTCAACCTACGGCAATTAACCACAACGGTCTCGTGGAATCATTTCGTTTCGGAATTCATCTAACCCATGATGAAGCGAAGTCCTTCGGCTTTTCTGGCGCATGGGTCGCCTATGTCGGCTTTGGGCGGCGATGAGCATGCGGCGGCATTGAGGGCTTTCGGCGAGAAGCAGGCAGGGACCAAAGGAATCCTTGTGGTCTCGGCGCATTGGCAGGTGTCGCGCCCGTTGCGCGTTACGGCGTGGGAGCACATGCCTTTGCAGTATGACTTCGGCGGCTTTCCGGAGGAGTTGAACCGGATCACCTATCCGGCGCCGGGGAATCCGATTCTGGCGGCGCGCGTGGCGGGCGTCTTGAACGCAGGCGGACAGAAGACCAGGCTCGATACCGAGCGCGGGCTTGACCATGGGGCATGGGTGCCGGTGAGGCTGGCATGGCCGGAGGCGGCGATACCGGTGCTTGAGTTGTCCATGCCGTTTATCGAACCCCAGGACCTGTTTCAACTCGGCAGGGCGCTCCGGCCTTTGCGCGACGACGGCGTGCTGATTGTGGGTAGCGGCGGCATCGTACACAATCTGCGGCGCGTTCATCTCGAGGACAAGTACGCGAAGGTAGACGATTGGGCGGCGGAGTTCGACCAGTGGGTGGCGGCGCAGGTGGCGGACCGCAAGCTCGAAAGCCTGCTGGCATACCGCAGCGCCGGACCGCACGCGCGGCTGTCGGTGCCTACCACTGAACATTTCGACCCGCTCTTCATAGTGTTGGGGGCAGCGTATCCGGAAGAGCGCGCAGAGACCATCTTCGAAGGCTTCCACTACGGCAACATTTCCATGCGGAGTTTCGGATTCGGCGGAGACCTTACAAGTATCGCGTAACCTTTCAGCCGGCGCGGAGTATAAATCAGAGGGGACAGTCCGCGCATGATGCAAGACTTACGCTACACCTTCCGTACGATGCGGCGGGAGCCTGGCTTCTGCGCCGTCGCTGTACTCACTCTGGCGCTTGGAATCGGCGCCAATACGGCGATCTTCAGCGTAGTGAATACGCTGCTCTTTCGTCCGCTTCCGTTTCGCGATGCGGGCCGGTTGGTGTGGATCGCCAACACGGGCACCACTGGTTTATCGGGAGCCACCACCAAGGTCGCCAACTATCGCGACTTGCGCTCTATGAACCAGTCCTTCGAGGATCTCACGGCCTATTTCGCATTTTCCGATTACGGCAGCTACAACCTGATCGAAGCCGGAGAACCGGAGCGGCTGGCTGGGTTCGGTGTAGCGCAGAACTTCTTCGACTTACTGGGCGTTCGTCCGATGATGGGGCGAACTTTCGATAGCGCGGAGTGCAAATGGAACGGGCGCAAGGCCGTGATCCTTACCCAGGGGCTCTGGGAGCGGCGCTTCGGGTCTGACCCACACATAGTGGGGCGGCGCATTACGCTGAACAACGAAGCCACCACGATTGTCGGGGTCATGCCGCGGTCCTTCGATTTCGCCTCGGTCTTCACTCCGGGCGGCAAGGTAGACATGCTGGTGCCGTTTCCGATCAGCGATGAAACCGACCGCTGGGGAAACACGCTGGCGGTGATCGGGCGATTGAAACCCGGGATTACGCGTGCGCGAAGGCGCAGGCCGAGTTCGACCTGCTCTGCCAGCAAATACTGAGTTCCCGTAAGGACCGCTGGACGTTCGGCGCCAGGCTGAGCGGCCTGCAGGAACAGGTCAGCGGCCGCTTCCGCCGGGCCCTGGTGGTGCTGTTGAGCGCGGTGGGCGTTGTGCTGCTGATTGCCTGCGCCAACCTGTCGAACCTGCTGCTGGCAAGGGCGGCGTCGCGGCGCAAGGAGGTCGCGGTTCGAACGGCGCTGGGCGCGGGGCGCGGGCGGCTGATCCGCCAGATGCTGACCGAAAGCATGGTGCTGGCCGGTTGCGGAGCGGCGCTCGGGCTGCTGCTGGCATTTGCGGCCACGCGCGCGCTGAGCGGTCTTCACGCCATGAATATTCCGCTGCTGCAGGCCGTTCGTGTAGACGGCTGGGCGCTTCTGTTCACGGTGCTGCTGGCGCTGGCAACGGGGTTGCTGTTTGGGATCGCGCCGGCTCTGCAGCTATCCGGCTCGGACATTCATGACTCATTGAAGGACAGCAACCGCGGATCGAGCGAAGGCCGGCGCGGTGCATGGATTCGAGGGGCGCTGGTGGTGTCCGAGATTGCCCTGGCCTGCGTTCTGTTGGTAGGCGCGGGCCTGCTGATGAGAAGCTTCTTGCGTGTGCTGGACGTGGATCTCGGCTTCCAGCCCGCAAGGGCCGCGGTCTGGACCATCGAGACCGGCCGGAGGTTTCAGAAGGATGCCCAGCAAGCCGCTTTCTATCGCGAACTGGAGCGCAGCGTGGAGCAAGTGCCCGGAGTGGAGTCGGCCGGTGTGACGGATTGCCTGCCGCTGGGGCGCAACCGCAGCTGGACATTTCGAGCTAAGGGCGTGACCTATGGGCCGGGACAAACGCCGCTGGTTTATCCACGCATGATCGACGCGGGATACATCAAGACCATGAAGATTCCGCTGCGTGCGGGCCGCGATTTCACCGATCGCGATACGGCCGACAGCCAACGCGCCGTTCTGATCAATGAAACCCTGGCGCGTATCGCGTGGCCGGGCAGGGATCCGGTGGGCCAGGAGGCTCTGATCACGGATAATACCCCGTGGCATGTGGTTGGCGTGGTGGGCGATGTGCGCCACAGCAGCCTGGAGCAAGCCGGCAGCTCGGAGATGTATTTGCCGGTGGCGCAGATCGGCGCCAGCTCCGTGGAACTGGTGGTGCGAACGAAACTGCCGCCCGAAGCCATCGCGCCTGAAGTGAGGGCGGCGCTGCGCAAGGTGGACGCGAGTTTGCCCACGGCCGAATTCCGGACACTGGAGGATGTGGTGGACCGCGCGGTATCGCCGCGGCGCTTTGTGGTGGTGCTGCTAGGCGGGTTTGCGGTGCTGGCGCTGTTTCTGGCGTCGCTGGGGATCTATGGGGTGGTATCGTACTCGGTGAATCAGAGGACGCAGGAGATTGGGATTCGCATGGCGCTGGGCGCGTCCGCCGGCCACGTGCAATTTCGAGTGCTGCGCGAAACAGTCGGGTTGGCGCTGCTGGGCACGCTGTTGGGCGTGGCCGGCTCAATCGGCGTGGCGCGCTTGCTTGAGTCGCTGCTGTTCGGAGTGAAGCCGGGGGACGGGGTTACGTTTCTGGCGATGACGCTGGTGCTGACTGCGGTGGCGGCGCTGGCTGGTTATGTGCCGGCGCGGCGGGCATCCAGGATTGACCCTATGTCAGCGCTGCGGTCAGAGTAGAATTTACAAGACCGGCGGACGCTCGGAGGATAGACGCCCGCCGGGTTGGCCCGCAGAAAACCTGCTTCTCTGCGGAACCAGTCGCACAAAATCTACATTCATTATGACGTAATGGAACCCCTGAAAGGTTGCATTGCCTTCATCTCGGTCCCAAAATTGCGGCAGCCGTCCGAAACGTGTTGAAGTGCGCTTCCACAGTTAGCCTGATCGGGTCCGCGTACCCGCCGCCCAGCGTGACCACTACGGGAACTCCATGCAACTTAATGATTTCGAATACTTGCCGATCCCGCTCCGCAAGGCCCGCGTGGGACAGCCCCAGCCGGCCCAGGCGGTCGCCAGCTAGTCCGTCAACGCCCGATTGGTAGAAAACAATTTCCGGCCGGAATGCTACCACTCTGGGCAAAACATCACGCAACCGCGAGAGGTACTCTTCATCACCGGTACCGTCCGGCAGGCCAATGTCGATGCGGCTGCGCTGTTTGCGAAACGGAAAATTATTCTCCGCGTGCAGCGATATGGTCAGCATGTCCGCATCGCCGCTAAAGATGCTGGCCGTGCCGTCGCCCTGATGAACATCAAGATCCAGCACGGCCACCCTTCGTACGCGGCCTTCCCGCCGCAGTGCCTGGGTGGCCACCGCCAGATCGTTGAACACGCAGAAGCCCGACCCTTCGGCGCGATGCGCGTGATGCGTGCCGCCCGCCAGATTGCCTCCGAAGCCCGTATCCAGCGCATCGGCGGCCGCAGCCAGCGTGCCTCCAACCGAAGCCAGTGTGCGCTGCGTCAATTGCTCCGACCAGGGAAAGCCGATACGCCGCATGATCCGCGCGTCCACCGTGCCGTCGAGAAACTGCCGGACGTATTCGGCGTCGTGTGCCAGCGCGATGGTCTCAGCCCCTGCCAGCGGCGCCGGTTGCAGCTCGTAAAATCCGCCGGCTTCCAGGGCAGCCCGCAGCAAGGCGTACTTCTGCGCGGGAAACTTGTGCCCCGCCGGCAGAGGGATGGCGTGGTGATCGCAATAGAAGAGGCGCCGGTGCGGCACCTACACGCCCATCTCCCGCTGAATCGCCTCGGCGATTCGCGCGCTGAAGTCTTCCACCTGCTGCAGGTCCGGCCCTTCCACCATGACGCGCGCCAGCGGCTCGGTTCCGGAAAACCGGACCAGCACGCGGCCGGCACCGCCGAAAGCTTCCTCCACCAGCCGTATTTCCCGGGCTACGGACGGCAACTCCGTGAGCGATGTTTTCTCGCGCACGCGAACATTGACCAGTCTTCTGCGGGTAGATCTCCAGGTCAGCCGTCAACTCATCCAGGCCCACGCCGGCCTGGCGCGCAATCTCGAATAAGCGCAGCGCGGTGAGCAGCCCGTCTCCCGTGGTGGCGCATTCGCGGAAGATCACATGGCCGCTCTGTTCGCCGCCGAGCGCGGCGTCCAGACGCACCATCTCCTCCAGCACGTATTTATCGCCCACCGGAGTACGAACCATGCGGATGCCTTCGCGTTGCAGCGCCTGTTCCAGGCCGAGGTTGGCCATAACGGTGGATACTATCGTGCCGCCGTGCAGATGTCCGGCAGCCTTGAGCGCCCGTCCGCAGGCCAGAAGCACTCCGTCACCGTTCACAATCTTTCCGCTCCTGGCGACGAAAATGGAGCGATCGGCGTCGCCATCGAACGCCACGCCGAAATCGGCGCCGTTGGCCAGCACGGCTTCCCGCAGGCCTTCCACATGCAAAGCGCCGCAGTTCAGGTTGATGTTGCGGCCGTTGGGCGCGCAGTTGAGAGGCGTCACCGCGGCGCCCAGCCGCTCAAACAGATCGGGCCCCAGCCGGGAGGCTGCGCCGTTTCCGCAATCGAGTATCAGCCGCGCTCCATCCAGCCGGACCGATGAAACCGATATCAGGAACTCCAGATACAGCCGGTCCAGCGCGTCATCTACGGTCAGCACCGCCGCCTTCGGCTGCACGCCGTTTACGCGCAGCCGCAGAATATCCTGCTCGATAGTGTGCTCTTCCGCGTCCGGCAGTTTGAATCCGCTATGGCCGAATACTTTGATGCCGTTGTCCTGGTATGGATTATGCGAAGCCGAAATCATGACGCCCGCAAGAAACGCGCCGGTTCGCGTGAGGTACGCCACACCGGGAGTGGTGATTATGCCCGCGTAACGGACGCGCGCGCCGACGCTTTCCAGACCGCCGGCCACCATGGCCGCGATCCACGGGCCGCTCTCGCGCGTATCCATACCTATTAGAATCTCTGGGCCAATCAGGTTCTTCGGATTGGCGGAAGCCGCTACGGCATCGTGCCCCAGGGCCACGCCGAACGCATAGACCGTCGCCGGGTCCAGCGGATATTCTCCTGCCACGCCTCGAATTCCATCGGTACCGAAAAGTTCTTTACCCACTATGTCCCCTTAGACTACCGCTCCCTTACGATCGCGGCTCTGTTACGATTGCGGCTCTGTTACGGTCGCGGTTCTGTCACTGTTTCTTCATGGTAACGACTACCGTTACCAGGGGCGATTCACTGAAGCGAACGTAAGGATCGTCTACGAACGCATTCACGCGGAACTCCGACGAACCGACCACCGAAGAAACATCCACCTGATCCGTGGCAACGGCGGCAATCCGGTCCACGCGGCTTCTGGGGCCGGCAATCGCCAACTGGCTGGGCGACACCTCATAGTGCGCCACGGCGTATCCGTTCTGCCCTTCGCCGGTGAAACGCACCTGCACCGGCACGGAGCGAAAGTTGTGTTCCTCAAAAGCGAATCGCACCTCAGATGGTATGGATCGCACCAGGCGCAGGCCGCGCGCCAGTTTGACGTTGCCGTCTCCTACCATGAAAGTACGTTCGCCCGGCTGTACGGTGGACATATCCAGCACCACTGCCGGCCGCACGCCCTCTCCAAGCCCGCGCAGTTCGCCCGACGGACCCTGCAGTTCCAACACAACTGAAGTCACCGGCTCCGAGCTGATCTCCAAATCGTCCGGCAGGTTCTTGTATTCCAGCCTTACCGTGGCGAACGTCGCCAGTTCCGGCTCACTGGCTACCAGCGCCCAGATCACCACTGCTGCCGCCAGCGCCAGCAGCTTCCAAACGAGGTTCTCAAACAACAGCGCCCCAACCCACTTGAGCGCACGGATCGCCGTCCCCAGTATCATGGCTGCACCCGCTCTGAAGGCCTGGAGTCGGAAACGGTTCCGCCGGTTTCAGAAGCCAGGGGAATATCGCCGGCGAAGTCATCCGCCAGAAGCCGCATGGGCCGCTGCACGCCGAAGTGGCGGTTGATGCGCCCCTCCACTTCGGGCAGCGAAAGGCCCTGAATCAGTTCACCGAAGGCCGCCAACGAAATCCGCCCGGTTTCCTCGGAAACCACCAGCGAAAGGCAATCCGTCTCCTCTGTAATTCCAATAGCGGCCCGGTGGCGCGTGCCGAGAGTCCGCGAAAGCACGGGGTTAGTGGTCAGCGGCAGAAAGCACGCGGCCGCGGCAACGCGCTCCTTCAGCAAGATGACGGCGCCATCATGCAACGGCACTCCGGTGTGGAAGATGGTAAGCAACAAATCGCGCGAGATGTGGGCTTCCAGGCGAACTCCGCTCTCGATAAAAGTGCGCAGCCCGATGTCGCGCTCCATCACGATCAAGGCCCCGGTCTTATCCTGGGCAAACTGCTCCAGCGCCAGCAGAATTTCGCTGGTGGATTCGGGCGCGCGGAAACCCTTCCTCAACCCAAACCAGTTTCTTCGCCCGATGCGCGCCAGAGTACGCCGGATCTCCGACTGGAACAGCACGATGATGGCGAGGCCCAGATAAGGCACGATGAACGAGAGCAGTGAACGCAGCGCTTCCAGGCCGGCCCATAGCGCGATGGCATAGATGGAAACCATGGTCAGGATGCCAATCAGGATATGCCCCGCGCGCGTCCCCCGCACCACCATCAAAGCCTGATACACCACGAACGCAACCACCAGGATGTCGATGACCCCGGTGAGGCTCAGGTTCGGCAAGGACGGCATTAATCGCAACTGGCCCAGCATCTATGTTCTAGAACCCATCTTAACTTAGTGCATCATTTGAGCATTTACAATGGATTATGCCCTTTGTCTCCGTCCCCGATGCCATCGAGGAAATCCGCGCCGGCCGCATCCTGGTGGTGGTGGACGATGAGGACCGGGAAAACGAAGGCGACCTGACCATCGCGGCCGAAAAGGTCACGCCCGAAATCATCAATTTCATGGCCACCCACGGCCGCGGACTCATCTGCCTTACCCTCACGCCGGACCGCTGCGATCATCTTCGCCTGCCCCTCATGAGCCCGACCAACACTTCCAATTTCGGTACCGCCTTCTGCGAATCGATTGACGCGCGCGCCGGAGTGACCACGGGAATCTCGGCGGCCGACCGCACCCGAACCATCCTGCAGGCCATTGATGCTGAGTGCCGTCCGGCCGACCTGGCCCGCCCCGGCCACATCTTCCCGCTGCGCGCCCGCGAAGGCGGAGTGCTGGTCCGCGCGGGCCAGACGGAAGCTTCGGTGGACCTGGCACGCATGGCCGGATTGGCGCCCGCCGGCGTGATCTGCGAGATTATGAACGACGACGGCACCATGGCCCGCGTGCCGCAACTCCGCGAATTCTGCATTCGCCACGGCCTGAAAATGATCTCGGTGGCAGAGCTCATCCGCTACCGCATGAAGCACGAACGCTTTGTGCGGCGCGAGGCCGAGGGCTGCATCCAAACCGACTTCGGCGACTTCCGCAGTATTGCTTACGCGAGCGACCTTAACCCCGAATATCACCTGGCCCTGGTGCGCGGCGAAATCGCCGGCCAGGAGGGCGTTCTGGTGCGCATGCACTCGCGCTGCCTGTTCGGCGACGTCTTCGGCTCGACGGCTTGCGACTGCAGCCGGTTGGTGCGCAGTTCCCTTCGCGCCATCGCCGAGGAGGGTCTCGGAGTGCTGGTATACCTGCATGAAACCGGCCCTGGCTTCCGCATCGAGCGCGAGAGTGGCGCGCCCCGCATGGTCTCGCATAGCAGCGATTTCATGCACTACACAGGCGAAGCCGGCCAGCGCCAGCTACAGCATGAGCACGGCATCGGCGCCCAAATCCTGTCCGATCTGGGCCTGCATACCATCCGGCTGCTTACCAACCATCCGCGGAAAATCGTGGCGCTGGAAGGCTTCGGCATCGAAATCGTGGATCAAATTCCGCTGTCATAGAAGACGAGGCCCTTATGCATCGCGCGCGAACTTCGATTCTGTTGTTCTACACGGCAGGCGTGATTACCGCAATCCCGGCGGCAAACTCGCGCTCGGTCTGGGACGGCGTTTATACCAAGCCGCAATCCAGCCGCGGACAAGCCCGCTACCGCGAGGACTGCGCGAAGTGTCACGCTGAAAACCTGATGGGCGGCGAAGCGGCCCCCGCTCTGGTTGGAAATGAGTTCCTTCCGAAATGGACCGGCAAGACTGCCGGCGATCTTTTCGAATTGATTCGGAAAACGATGCCCTCCGACGACCCTGGAAATCTGAGCCGCCGCGAGTATGCGGATATTGTGGCATACCTGCTCGGCTCGAACGAGTTTCCGGCAGGCGACAAGGAACTCGCGAGCGACATAGCGACTCTGAATGAGATCCGAATCGAGAATAAGCGCTAAGGCTGGTGCGTGCTAATGCTGGTGCGCCTTTGCCGCCTGATGCGTTTTCTTGTAGCTTGGCTCCATCATGAAGTCCGAAACGCTGCAGTCCGGTGTGGCCCCGGCGCCGGGCCGGTCGGCTGAAAGAAGCCCGTACACACTCACGAAGCCGGAGAAAGTCGCTAAGTAAACTTTGCCATTCGCAACCGTGGGCGGAACATTCTTGGCAAAATTGAACCGGTCTTCCCGGTCGGCGCAGTAAGACGTCCACAGCGGCTTAAGAGTCTTCCCATCCGGCGTAATTTGGACGGCTCGGAGGGCGCCGCGGACAATGTCGATCCAGGCATCGTCATGCATGGGCAGAGCGGCCCAAAGAATTCCATTTTGCATGTGGTTCGCTGAAATCGATAGAAAGCCGCCGGGCATTCCCTTTCCGCCCTCTGGACCTTTCGCAGCCGGCTTGGTTTGGAACTTGCCGTCCTTGTCCGGCGGGTCCTTCTTATAAGCAAAGGACCTGACGTGGTCCCGTTCCGGCCAAACGTAGAGAGACCCTTGGTGCAAGACTCCCTGCGAATCGGATTCACCCCAAAACGCGGGCGCCCCGTGAATGTGATGATAGCCGGTGGCGAATGCGAAAATACTGATCGGAAACCAGCCATAAATGAACTCGGGCATCCAACGGCGGGCGGCCCAGAAAAACTGAATTGGAGGATTAGTGTGGACGTGAGGCCAACCCCATTTTTGCAAGTGGCCCAGCGACGAACGTTTGAGTAGATACAGTTTGCCTTGCTTTCCTCCGCCGACCAGTTCATCGGTACCCGGCAGCAAAACAGGTCCGGAGGAGCCCAAGTCGATATCGAGAGGATCCGAGTTGAGGAGGTTGACATCCCAGGGCGCGAACCAATCGACTACCTTCAGAGTGGGGCTGAGTTTTACGAAGTTGCTGCCGTACTGTTGGTCGGCTTCAAAGCTGCCGTTGCCGGTCATCACGTAGACGTTGCCATCAGGGTCGGCGGCCGGGCCGTTTCCCGCCTGCCAGATTCCTCCCTTTCCGAGTTTGGTGGGATCTTTGATAAATTCCGTATCCGTTTGGCCCAGTTTTGAAACCAGGAACGGGTCAGCGAACTGGCTGAGTTTACGTATGCTTTTGTCAAACTCGAAGCCAACCAGCATTCCGTGGTACATCGGACAAGGCGCGTCCTGGTGGGAGCCGAACCCCAAGTAGATGCGCGCTTTTTGATCCCCGGCCCGGCTGGTGTACAACAATGCCGCACGCTGTAGATTGATGCGGCCGGCGTCGGCTGAAGTCGGCTTGCGATCGTCCAGGGGGCTGCAGGGATGGTCGTCGGGTCCATTTGTCTGCGTGGGTTCCGGGGCGGGCAGGCGAATCTCGAGCGAGTCGCGAATATCGCCGGTGCTGAGGTCGAGCGCGAAGATCCTGTTCTCCACAGGGCACGCCGGGGTTGCCACTTGTTTGTCGCAGTCCACTTCCCGCGCGACAACCTTGGCGATCTTGGCTACCAGGAAAATCGTGCTTGTCTCTCTATCGATTACCGGCGTACTGGTAACTCCGATAAGAGGATCGATATTGTATCTCCCAAGGAACGCCCCGGCATCCCTTGGAATCCGATTGACGGGCAGCGGCGGACCTAACGGCCTGCTCCACAAGGGTTGTGGAATTCCGTTCTCATCCCGGTTCCCGCCATCGGCGTCAAACGCATAGACCCAGTTCTCCATGGTCGCCACGTACAGTGCATTACGTGCTTTCCCCTGGATCTCGATATTCGTAACCACCAGCGGCTGGGCGTAAATCTGGCCTCTCACACTCAGCGTGAATATCTTGCCGAAGGTGCGGGCATTAACATTGTCCGGCGTCAGACAGGTTTCATCGAGATTTGCGCCGGTCCGGAAATTATTGTTCCGGTGAGTGAGAACATCCACAAGTTTGTGCGGAGCACAAGGCGGGTTGTTGCTTTGCGCCGGCGCAAGTCCCGCACTCAGCAGGAACCCAAACCACGCACCGGCAAGTTTTGACATTCGAACAGAATATCATGGGTCGCGGTGCCAGCCCTTAATATCAAAGGGAAACCCGCGTCGCTAACTTAGCTCTCGCCAGTCTTGTTCATTCAACTCTACTTTGTGCTTGCTGGCGGCGGATTTGATGCGTTTCCACGCGGCGTCGCGCTCAGCGTCTGTCACTCCTTGCACCTGCTTGAAACGCGCGACGGCGTTGCGCACGTGAGCAGCGTCATGGATGGGCTCTTTACGTTCCTTGGGGAAAGCGAAGTTTTCATCGGCGATATGATCGCGGCTGGCTTCAGTGATCTTAGACATACTTCTTGATTAGCAAACCAAGGGCCAATTTAGGGTCGCTATCGCATTATGCCGGGCGCGCCAGCCCTTTATACTCAGAAGGGAAATCCGTGCGCGTCGACGGTTTTCGCAGCTACGTCGCAACTACGCCTTATGTCCATTCTTAACGTTCTGCTAGGCCGGCCCCTCTCCACCTTCGAAGAGGAAGGCCAGCGCATCGGTGTACTCGCGGGGATTGCGATCTTCGGCCTGGACGCCCTGAGTTCGGCGGCGTACGGACCGGAGGCCGCGCTCACCGTGATGCGGCCGCTGGGCGCTCTGGGCAATCAGTACATCGTCCCCATCAGCCTGGGCATCATCGCCCTGCTGACGATCGTGTTCTTCTCGTACCGCCAGACCATTGAAGCCTATCCGGGCGGCGGTGGATCGTACACTGTAGCGCGTGAAAATCTGGGCGACTTTCCAGGGCTGCTGGCCGGAACCGCCCTGATGATCGACTACATTCTCACCGTGGCCGTGGGAATCTCGGCGGGCGTCGGCGCTTTGGTTTCGGCGATGCCCGGGCTGCAGCCGCATACGCTCTCCATATGCCTGGCGATCCTGGCGGCCATTACCCTTATCAATCTGCGGGGGATTCGGGAAGCCGGCCTGGTGTTCATGGCCCCCACCTATCTCTTCGTGGGCTCACTCTTCATCGCCATAGTTATCGGGATCGGCAAGACGCTGGCCGCCGGTGGGTCGCCGGTTCCGGTAGTGGCGCCGCCCGCGCTGGGGCCGCCATCCGCCGCGGTGGGGGTGTGGCTTTTGCTGAAAGCTTTCTCAAGCGGTTGCGCGGCTCTCACCGGCGTGGAAGCGGTCAGCAACGGCGTCAGCGTCTTTCGCGAACCCACGGTGAAAACGGCGCAGCGAACCCTGGCGGCCGTCATCGCCATCCTGATTATGTTGCTTGGCGGTATCGCTTACCTCGGAAAAGCGTATCGTGTGGGCGCAACCGAGCCGGGCGCGGCGGGCTATCAAAGCACGCTCTCGCAACTGCTGGGCGCCATTACCGGGAGAGGTTTGTTTTACTCGATTGCCATCTCTTCGATCGTCATCGTGCTGGTTCTATCCGCCAATACGTCTTTTGCGGACTTCCCGCGGCTGTGCCGTATTGTCTCTCGCAACGGCTACCTCCCGAACTCGTTCGGCGTGCGCGGCCGCCGCCTGGTTTACACCGAGGGCATCCTGGTCCTGTGCGCGATTTCGGGCTTGTTGCTGGTGATCTTCGGCGGTATCACGGACCGATTGATCCCGTTGTACGCCATCGGCGCATTCATGGCATTTACGTTGTCCCAGGCCGGAATGGTGATGCACTGGAGGCGCACCGGCGGCCTTCACGCCCGCAACAGCATGCTGGTCAATGCGGTTGGAGCCACCGCCACCGGCATCACAGCCATGGTTGTACTGGTGGCTAAATTTGCCGAGGGCGCGTGGATTACCATACTTCTGATTCCCCTGCTGCTCACCACCATGATCGCGGTGAAAAAGCACTATGACGCGGTGAGCCTCAAAATCGCCGCGCGCATGGAATTTTCTCCGGGCAAGCCCGAGCGGCCCCTGGTGGTCCTGCCCCTGAAGCGGTGGAGCCTGGTGGCTGCCAACGCTTTGCGGTTTGCGATGAACGTCTCGCCGGACGTGCACGCCATTCACATCGACTGCGAGGAGACCGTCGAGATGAAGCGGCAGTGGCAGAAACACGTGGCCCAGCCGGCCCGCGAATCCGGCTTCGCGGAGCCGCAGTTGGAAATCATCCCGTCGCCCTACCGCTACGTCGTCTCGCCTATTGTAGAGCACATCCGCAAACTGGAGCTGCAGAACCCCGAACGTACGTTGGCCGTTGTGATTCCCGAACTGGTGGAGAGTCACTGGTATCACTATCTGTTGCACAACCAGCGCGCCTCACTTTTAAAAGCCATGTTGCTGGTGAAGGGCGGCCGGAGAATCGTAGTGATCAACGTACCGTGGTATTTGGATTGAGAATCTGGATTGAGGATTCCCGCCGGATACACTGGGTTTGATAATCTGACTCCCATGACCATTAAATCCTCCTTCGGCGACGTGCGACTGGATGTCAATGCCGGAGCGGCTCCTTCCGAGAAACAGGCCTATGCGGCGGTACCCGAACCCGAAACACCGTTTCGCATTTTGTTGCTCGGAGACTTCAGCGGGCGCGCTTCGAAGGCGGCCAAGCCAGCCATGCGGTGGAAGCCCCTGGGCATCGATCGCGACAATTTTGAGGAGGTGCTCGGCAGCCTTGGTGTGGAGTTTTCTGAGCTGTCGATCAGTTTCCGGGAACTGGACGATTTTGATCCTGACTCAATCTACGAACAACACCGCCGGCTCTTCGAATCGTTGCCTGCAACACCTGGCGCAGTCGCTGCACGGCCTGGGCCGCCATCGGAACCGCCGCCTCCCACTGCGCCGGCGCCGGGCGGCAGTCTGCTTGACGCCATGTTGGATGCCGCCGAACCCGAACCCGCCAGGGACCCTATTCGTCACCGCAGCCGCGACCAGTTGCAATCGTTCGTAGACAAGGTGACGGCGCCCTACATCGTAAAGGCCGAGGATCCCGAACTTCTCCGCCGCCGGCAGTTGGGGGATGCGGAAGCCGGCGTACGCATGCGGGCCATTCTGCACCACCCGGTTTTCCAGTCTCTTGAGGCAGCCTGGCGGGCCGTATACCGGCTGGTGAGAGAGATAGATACCGACAGTCAACTGAAGCTGTATCTGGTGGACATCTCAAAGGCCGAACTCGAAGCGGATCTGGCCTCGTCCGACGACGTTCGGGACAGCCGGACTTGGGGCCTGCTGGTTGAGGAAACCGTGGGCACTCCCGGCGCAGATCCATGGGCTGTGGTGGCGGGCAATTATGCATTCTCAAGGACGGTGAGCGACGCTCAAATGCTGGGCCGCCTGGCGAAGATCATGCGTTTTGCCGGTGCGCCTTTTCTGAGTGAGGTTGACCCGGGGAACAGCCGTACGGAGAACGAGGAGGCGGTGCGGCAATGGGAGGCGCTCCGCGAGTCGCCCGATGCTTCGTGGATCGGCCTGGCGATGCCGCGATTCCTGCTGCGGCTGCCCTATGGAAGTAAGACGCATGAGGTGGGAAGCTTCGAATTCGAGGAGATGCCCGGCGCTCCCGAGCATCAACACTATCTGTGGGGCAACCCCGCATTTGCCTGCGTTCAACTGCTGGCGGAGGCGTTCGCCGATTACGGATGGGAGATGCGGCCCGGAGTGCATTCGGAGATCGGCGGCCTGCCCCTGCACGTCTACCAGGACGAAGACGAAGCCCTGGGCGAAACCAAAGTGAAGCCGTGCGCCGAAGTTTTGTTGACTGAGCGCGACGCGGATTGGATACTGGCGCAAGGCTACATGCCGCTGGTCTCAATCAAAAACCGCGACGCCGCCCGGCTGCTGCGATTCCAATCTATCGCCAAGCCGCCGGCTGCGCTGTCGGGCCGGTGGGGCTAGTTAGCCGGAGATAGTTCACCGGAGCCGGAAGTGCACCGGGTCATGCCGGATATCCGGACGCCGGACGCCCGCCATCAGGGCCAGCCGATCCAGGCTGACGCGACGGCGCTTCAGGCGGGCGCGCGCCGGCATGATGACTGCCGCGTCAAAGCCCACTCCGCGCGTGTGGTCTGAATAGGACGCCGGGCGCTGCCTTTCGAGCAAATGATGACGCTCGAATTCTTCCCTGACTTCCGCGCGCAGAGCCTGGCAGCCCTTTTCCAGGTGACGGCGCAGTTCCACCATCCACTTGTCCCATACGGCCTGGAGGTGTTCCTGATATGCCGGCGGCCGGTAGGCGGACTTCAGGTCGAGTTTCCCCCCGGCGGAAGTCACTGCGATCTGAAGGCGCGTCAGAGCCCGTGCCGTCGCTGGAGTCAGACCTCCGGTATCGATCACCCCCGGGGTGCCCACGCTGGCCTCGAATGCCAGTGCATCCGAATCATCAATGGACGGCAGAGCTGCGACGCGGCACGTCGAAGGCGCCAATAAGGAAATCTCACTGGCCGGCGCCAACCACCGGAGCACCGGTAATTGCCAGAGCGTGCTCAGCGTCCAGAGCGTATCGAGCGCAGAGGGCGTATTCAGAGCAGAGGACAGAGCACCCGGCAACGTGCCCACCGCCGGAGGATCAACCTCATGCTCTGGGTAAGGAAGGCTCGATTGAGCCAGCGCCAGGCAACTACAAACAGTCAGGTAAGCAGACGCACGGCCGAAGGACTGAAAAAAGTGCAAAGGGCTAAGCTCCCGTGAGTTATGTGATAGACCTTCTCTAAGATAGCATTCGAGAGCTGGCCAGGACACCATCAGACTGTGGTTCCCCTAACCGCAATTATGGGGGAACGGTTTTCCACCCAATCGAGCAGCAGCCTCCCCGCCTGCCAAAAGACGGGCCTGGACGCTATTCGCACGCCGCTGGTCAGAACTGGAACCGCACCGACATGGACATTTGCCGCGGGTTCGCCGCCGCGGTGTAGCGGCCCAGGTTGGCGTTGGTCTGCTGCAGAACGCCCGCCTGCCAAAGAGGCCAGGAATACTGGGGAGCGATGTTGGCCGTGGTGAACTGCGTGTGGTTGAAGATGTTGTACATCTCGGCCCGGAACATGATTTGCCGCCTCTCACTCTTGATCGGGAAGACCTTGGTAAATGTCATGTCAAAGTTCAACAACTGCGTACCCGGAATTGGGATCAGGCTGCCCGCACCGGCGTTCCCGAAACAAGACATCGATTGGCCCACGCCTTGTTGCGGAGTAGCCCCGGGGGTAAGACTGCACGGGTTCGGAATGACGAAGACGCTTTCATTGAGGAGTTGGTTGCCGGGCGTACCGTTAGCGTTGGCGCCGGGGGATTGAACCAGCGTCGTGTTGCCGGCGAACGAGACCTGGCCCGAGGAAAGCTGCGGGTTCCCCACGACCATGTACCGGGCACCTTCGAACCCGCCGGTCCAATTCATTTGAGGGTTGGTGGAAGTAGTTCCACTGAAGCTGATGGCCGGTACGCCGACCCTGATATCGTTGTGCCACTGGGTGATGCCGGAGATGGTCCAATGGTCCGTAACCCAGCCCAGCGGTTTAAAGCTAAGCTTCTGTCCGAGGTTAGGCACGTCATAAACATAGTTGGCTACCAGTACTTGTGGCGTGGGCAGATAAGAAGGTCCGTAATTCCGGAAACTGTCGGAGAAGTAAGGGCTACCGGCATTCGTGTACGGGTACCCAGCGGCGGTGCTGCCGAAAGCGCTCATGGTCTTCGACCAGGTGTACGCCACGCCGTAAGACAGGCGCCTGGTAAAGTTGCGCCGCAGGGTCACTTGCAGAGAGTTGTAACTGGCGTTCCCCGAGAAGTTGACATAGGTGAGCGCGCCTAAGCCCGGCAGCGGCCGGAAGTAATTATCATTGAGGTTCTTACCGACCGTATTAGGGGGAAGATACGCCACATTCGGATTGTTGTTGGCGGGGTTGTACTCCGAAAATATCGGAACGGCATTGAGTTGGTAAGTCTCCGGAAGGTGTTTGCTCAAATTGAACACATATGCGGCCTCAAGAACCGTCCCGAAACCGATCTTCTGCTGGATCATGAAGCTCCCGTTATAGTTCCCCTGAACTTTCTGATCGCCGACGGTCCCCATGGGGGCGATCGGGGTGATGGCGGCGTTGTTCGCGAAGCTCGGAATCTTGTCGATGGTGGAGTAGTAGACGGCCCGGTTGTACGTATCGGGCGGGTTGCCGGAGGAGTTCTGAGCTATCTGGGTAGAGCCCAGGTTATAGAATTGCCCGAAGCCTGCGCGGATCGCCGTCTTGCCATTGCCGAAAACATCCCATGCGACGCCGAGGCGGACGGCGGGAAGAACCGATTGCACGTGCCACAACGTTAGCGGCAAGTTGGGGTTATTGGCGGTGGCTCTTTCGATTCCCGGAAAGGGAGTCGGCGTAGACGTGTAGCCGCCTACCGACGCCGGCACAAAGGTACCCTGGAGGGGGAAGGACGTCTGGAATCCAGTGGTAGGATCGATCGCCACCTGGTTTGCCGTGGGGCAGGCCCTGGCGGCCGTGGAAACGGTGCAGCCGGGGTAGTAAAGCCGCATGGCCTGCGCCGGATTATAGGAGGAGCGAACAAAGTCCGTCGTATTGTAATCCAGGTTCTCAGTGGGCAGTTGGTGATAGAAACGGATGCCCAGGTCCAGAGTCACACGCCTGCTGACGCGCCAGTTATCCTGCACGAAGGCCTCTACATCCGTGTACCAGTAATTCCCTACAATGCGGCCGCCTTCGGTATAGCTGTTGAAATCTCCCAGGAAGGCGTTGGCATACCCGTCCTGTGTGTTGTTCGGCATGGCTGTGGAACTGGCGAAACTGTAGGCGCCCAGGTAAGAGCCCGCTCCGGTAGCTTGATTCTGCTCCACCTTACCGGTGCGTTCGTAATAAAGCCCGGTCTTGATATTGTGCTTGCCCCAGGCCTTACTGACGGTGTCGTTGAAGCTATAAATGTCGTTCCAGTTGGTGTAGGGGCACTGTCCGCTGCACGGGTCGACGAAGCTGGCCTCATTGGGTTCCTGGCCGCCGCCAAAGGTGAGATTGGGGATGCCGATCTGGAGATTTTGGCTGCCCGGCGAAAGCCCGGGCCGCGCCTTGTTCTGGTCGGCAATGAATTTGGGATCGGTCGCGAAGTTGTCGAACGACGGCGGGTTGCCCATGATCGAACGGTCAAGCTGCGACTGATCGTGGGCATAATAGTCCCAGGTGTTGTAGCTCTTGCCAAACGTAAATTCATTCACCATGGTCGGGCTGATGGTGTAGGTGATCCCGACCGCGTAACCATGCCCGGGGTTGGGATGATCGTAGGCAAAAACAGAGGACTGGCCTTGGGCGTTTGGCAGGGCGAAGCTATTGGTAGGGGCGGCGGTGTCAATATCGTAGTCGTTGATGTACCGCGCCCATGTGGTCAGTTTGGAGGTCGGATTGTAATCAATGCGCAGAGTATCGTTGCGCCGCGGATGAGTCTCATTGTAGCTCCAGTAATAGTTACGCTGATACCGTTGGCTGGCGAACTGGGCATCCACCACGCAGCCGGTGGCAGGCACGCCGGGCTGGCCGCAGATATTCGGCAGGGGCAGGGCATTCAGTATCGCCTGGCCAGCCTTCGCCGCTGCTGGATTCAAAGCCATCAGGCCGGCGATGTTATTGTTCGGAATCGGATTTCCGGTAGTGGGGTCGGTGAGCGGGAACGGCGACGCCATTGGCGTCGGTATAGCCTGAGAAGTCACCCGCCCGCTGCGCCGCCGTCGGCATGTTTGCGTATCCGCTCAGAGTGGCCGGCTTCTGTTTGGTGTACTCCTGCGAGAAGAAGAAGAACAGCTTCTTTTTTTGCGTGTTGAACAGTTTCGGAATGTAGACGGGCCCGCCAACGCTATAGCCCCACACGAAGAACCGGTACGTGCTCTTCTGCTGGCCGTTATAGTTTTGGAAGAAGCTCTTGGCATTGAACATCTCATGCCGCTTGTTGGCCCAGGCGCTGCCGTGGAACTCCTGGCCTCCGCCTTTGGTTACTACACTGATCACGCCGTTCGAGTTACGGCCGTATTCGGCCTGGTAGTTACTGGTGAGCACGCGCATTTCGGCGATGGAATCCATGTTCGGTTCGAAGTGGGAAGTCCCATTCGAACCAGTGTCCAGGTTGGTGACTCCATCCACGGTGAAGTTCGCGCTGCTATTGGTGGCGCCGTTGATCCGGACCCTTCCGATGGTGTTCTCGCTGGTAGTGTCCCCCTGTCCGGCGCCGGTCAGAGCTACGCCAGGCAGCGTGAGCATCAGGCCAAACATGTCGCGGCCCTTCAGGGTAAGGTTCCCCATCTGGCTACTGTCGATCAGCTTCGAGTTCTCACTGGAGGACGTCTGCGTCAGCGTGGTAGTGGCTGTAACCGACACCTGTTCGGTGACCGCACCCAGTGCCAGCGAGATTTTCCCCAGGTCGCGGACCTCGTTAGCCGTGACGTCGATCCTTGACTGCTTGTAGGCTTTGAAACCCGACGTGGGAGTGATGGTCAGGTTATAGGTCGCGGGAACCAGGCTATTGAAACGGAAGATGCCCTCGGCTTCGGTCGTGGTCCTGGTAACGGCTCCGGTCGCGGTATTGGTCAACTCTACCCGCGCTCCCGCCACGGTGGCATCGCTCGGGTCGGTTACCGTCCCAATCAAAGTTCCCGTTGTTGTTTGGCCGAAAATGCAGCCGCATAGAAGCGCCAAGCCGCATAGCGCCCACGCCATTCGTTTAACTGACATGACCGGAGTACCCCCTTTTCGTCAACTTCCCAGTAGGTGATTTACTTGGTTGCTGATTATATCCGTTACATACTGCCCCCGCAATGATGGCGGTATAGTTACATTTTCGTAATGTAAGACTCGCCCGGACCTCTAATCAAGTGGGACAGACCATCGTGTTTTGTGGTCTGTCTTTCTTGTCTCTCTCCTACACCACTTAACTAAAATCTGGCCCACTTAAAACTGGAACCGCAGCGACATCGACATCTGCCGCGGGGGCAGCGCCGCGGTGTAACGGCCCAGATTGGCGTTAGTCTGCTCCAGAATACCCTGCTGCCAAAGGGGCCAGGAGTATGAAGGACTGATGTTGGCCGCGGTGAACTGCGTGTGGTTGAAGATGTTGTACATCTCCGCCCGGAACATGATCTGCCGCCGCTCGCTCTTCAGTGGGAAGACCTTGGTGAACGTCATGTCGAAGTTCAGCATTTGGGTGCCGGGCAAGGGAATCAGGCTGCCCGCTCCTGCGTTCCCGAAACAGGACATGTTTTCGCCCACGCCTTGCTGTGGGGCGGGGCCCGGCGTATAACTGCACGGGTTCGGAATCAAGAATGCGCTCTCATTGATGAGCTGATTTCCGGGCGACCCGTTAGCATTGGCGCCGGGGGCCAGGACCAGCGGCGTATTGCCGGCGAAGGATACCTGGCCCGAGGAAAGCTGCGGGTTCCCAACCACGATCATCCTGGCCGCTTCGTTCCCGGTCGCAAAACTGCCTGTCCAATTCATTTGAGGGTTGGCGGAAGTAGCCCCGGTGAACGTGATGCCCGGAACGCCTACCCTGATGTCGCTGTGCCACTGGGTGATGCCGGAGATGGACCAATGGTCCGTAACCCATCCCAACGGTTTGTTGTTGAATTTCTGCCCGAGGTTCGGCAATTCGTAGATGTAGTTGATGGCAAGAACGTGCGGAGTGGGCTGATAAGAAGGCCCGTAGTTCCGGTCCTTGTCCGGGAAGTAGGGGCTGACGGTGCTGGAACCGGCCGTCCCGGTGCCGGTGCTCATGGTCTTCGAGAAAGTGTACGCCAAGCCATAAGACAGGTGCGCGGTCATGGCACGCCGCACAGCCACCTGCAGCGAGTTATAACTGGCGTTCCCCGACAAGTCATTGTAAGTAAGTGCGCCCAAGCCGGGCAGCGGCCGGAAATAGTTATCGTTGAGAGCTTTGCCGCTGGTATTGGCGGGCAGATAATCTACAGTCGGGTTGTTGTTGGCGGGGTTATATTCCGAGAACAACGGAACCGCGTTGAGCTGGCGTGACTGCCAGATATGCTTGCTCAAATTGAACACATACGCGGTCTCCAAAACCGTCCCGAACCCGACCTTCTGCTGGATCATGAAAGTCCCGTTGTAGTTCTCCTGGACCGGCTGATTGCCGACTGTCCCCTGGGGAGCGATGGGCGTAATCGCGGCGCTGTTGGCGAAGCTTGGAACCTTGTCGATGGTGGAATAGTAGATGGTCCGGTTGATAGTTTCGGGCGGGTTGCCTGAGGACAGTTGGGCATAGTGGCTATCGGTGAGGTTGACGAACTGCCCGAAGCCCGCCCGAATGGCCGTCTTGCCATTGCCGAATACATCCCAGGCTACGCCCAGGCGGACCGCGGGAATCACCGCCGCGTGGGAATACGTTTGAAGCGGCAGGTTGGGGTTGCTGCCGGTGGCCACCTGCATACCAGGGGTGGCACTCGGGATGGTGGAGTAGCCGCCCACCGAAGGCGGCACCAGGGTACCTTGCAGAGCGAAGAACGTGGTGTATCCGGTTACGGGATCGACCGCCACCTGGCTGGCTGTGGGGCATGCCTTGGCAGCCGTGGAGACCAGGCAGCCGGGAAGGTAAATCCGTTCGGCCTGCGCGGAATTGTAAGTGGACCCCACAAAATCCGCCGTATTGTAGTTCAGGTTCTCCGTGGGCACCACGTGGCTGAAGCGGATACCCAGGTCGAGAGTCACGCGCCGGCTGATGCGCCAGTTATCCTGCACGAAGGCTTCAACTTCCGTATACCAGAAGTTCCCGATGGACCTTCCGCCTTCACTGTAGTTGTTGAAATCTCCCAGGTAGGCGTTGGCAAACCCGTCTTGCGTATTGTTCGGCATGGCGGTGGCGCTGGCAAAGTTGTAGGCTCCCAGATACGAGCCCTGGCTGCCGGAGCCGACTTCGACTTTGCCGGTCCTCTCGATGTAGACGCCGGCTTTTAGATTGTGCGTGCCCACTACTTTGCTGACGGTGTCGTTGAAGCTGTAAATATCGTTCCAGTTGGAATAGGGACATTGTCCGCTGCAACTCGGGGTGAAGCCGGCTTCATTGGGCTCCTGGCCGCCTCCAAATGTGAGATTGGGAACCGCGGTCTGGTAGAAGACGCTCCCGGCTCCGAGTCCTGCGGGCCTCTGCTTGTTCATGTCGCTGGTGAACAGGGGGTCCGTTGCGAAGTTATCGAACGAGGGCGGATTGCCCATCATGGAACGCGCTGTCTGCGAGGGGTCATTGGCATAATAGTCCCAGGAATTGTAGCTCTTGCCGAACGTGAACTCGTTGACCATCGTGGGCGAAATAGTATAAGTGATGCCCACGCCGGTGCCATGACCCGGGTTGGGGTGTTTGTTGGACCAGGGTACAAAATTGCCCGCCGAGTTCTGCAGCGCTATGTTGCCGCCGGTATAGTCCACATCGTAGTCATTGATATATCGCACCCAGGTGTTCAGCTTCGAAGTCGGGTTGTAGTCGAAGCGCAGGGTGTCATTGCGCCGCGGATGTGACTCATTGAACTGCCAGTAGTAATTGCGCTGGTATCGCTGGCTGGCAAACTGGGCGTCCACCACGCAGCCGGTTGCGGCGACGCCGGGCTGGCCGCAGATGTTTGGTAAGGGCAGAAAGTTCAGAATCGCCTGGCCGTACTTGGCCGCCGCTGGATTCAAAGCAGCCAGTCCCGCGATATTGTTGTTCGGCACCGGGTTCCCTGTAGTGGGGTCGGTAATGGGAAACGGCACGCCGTTGGCGTCGGTGTAGCCTGAAAAGTCACCCGCCCGCTGCGCTGCGGTGGGCACATTGGCATACCCGGACTGGGTGGTCGGCTTCTGCTTGGTATACTCCTGCGAGAAGAAAAAGAACAGCTTCTTTTTTTGGGTATTGAACAGGCCCGGAATATAGACCGGACCGCCGATGCTGTAGCCCCAGACGAGGAACCGGTAGACGCTCTTCGGCTGGCCATTAAGATTCTGAAAGAAGCTCTTGGCATTAAACATCTCGTGCCGCTTGTTGGCCCAGGCGCTGCCGTGGAACTGCTGGCTGCCGCCCTTGGTAACCACGCTGATAGTGCCGCTCGAATTGCGTCCGTATTCTGCCTGGTAGTTAGCGGTGAGCACGCGCACTTCGGCGATCGAATCCATATTCGGCTCATAGTGGAGAGTCGTATTGTTGGCGGTATCGGTGTCCGAGATTCCATCCACCGTGAAGTTCGCCAGACCAGTCCCGCCGCCGTTGATCCGGACCGATCCGATGGAGTTCTCGCTGGTGGTATCCTGCTGCGTGGTGGCCATCCCGGGCATCATGACCAGCAGGCCAAACAGATCGCGGCCCTTCAGGGTGATGCCGTTCATTTGGGCGCTATCGACCAGCTTCGAATTCTCGCCCGAGGCCGTCTGTACCGGTGTGGCAACCGCCGTGACCGATACCTGTTCCGTGATGGCGCCGAGTGCCAGGGAGATTTTTCCCAGGTCGCGGATTTCGTTGGCAGTGACATCGATGTTCGATTGCCTGTAGGTCTTGAAACCCGCCGCGGCCGTAATGGTCAAGTTATAGGTCGCCGGAACCAGGCTATTGAAGCGGAAGATACCCTCAGCTTCGGTTGTCGTCCTGATGACGGCCCCGGTTGCGGTATTCGTGAGCTCGACCCGTGCTGCCGCCACGGCGGCATTGCCGGGGTCCGCGACAGTTCCGAGCAGGGTTCCGGTTGTGGTTTGGCCGAAAATTCGGCCGCATAAGAGAGCCAGAGCGCAAAGCGCTGGGGCTGTTCGCTGAATAGCCATGACTAAACCTCCGTTCAGTTCCCCAAGCCCCGCGACAATTTTAGTGGATTGTAACCCGGTGACCGCGCGCTTCGCAATTGGAATTATCAGTCACAGTCAATAAATTACAATTTAAGAAAACCCGATCATGCCGGTGGGCGCGCCGGCGGCCTACTCCCGGTCTTACAGGCGATAGGTCTTACAGACAATACTGAAGGGCTCTTAGAAATCGCCGCGCGTGAAACTCGAATGTGAGTGGTATTACTCAGGCCCCGTCGTTGGCCTTGTGCATTGGCTTCATGCAAAGGACACAGAGAGACGGTATGGCGAATACCTCAGTACAAAACGAATGACCAGAGCATATCGCCAGTGGCTGCGATCACATACTGGCGTCCATCCAGCATATATGTCTGCGGGGCATTCGTGATCCGCCCGATGCGCGTGTTCCACAACGGCTTTCCGGTGGCCGCATTGTGGGCCACAAGGCTTCCCGCGCCATCGCCCGCAAAGAGCAGCCCGCCCGCCGTGGTCAACAATCCGCCACCGCCGCCGCCGTTGCCATAATAGGAATGTCTCCACGCCACCTTGCCTGTCTTGTAATCGATCGCCGTAAGGAAACTCCCGCCGGACCCGGCCTCGGCCCTCTCCTGCCCGCCCAGGCCCATCGATCCGCGCGGGTCCACGTCGGTCAGATAAAAGATGGCGAACCCGTTGTTCTCCGCCACATAAAACAGGCCAGTGTCCGGCGAGTAGGCGGGCGGCTCCCAATTGATGGTGCCGCCGGCCGAAGGCGAAACCAGCGAGCCGGGGACCGTGGCATCTTTTGCCGGATCGCGCTGCGGGCCGCCGAACTTGTTCAAGCCGTTGGCCCAGTTCGTCAGCAACCCGTACTTGCTGGTTACCAGGTGCTCACCGGTCACGCGATCGAGCGTGAAGTAGTATCCGTTGCGCGCCGCCGTCAACACCAATTTCCTCATCTTGCCGTTGAACACGCCGTCCACCAGGATCGGCGTTTGCGCCGAATCGTAATCGTGCATGTCGTGGGGCGACGTCTGGAAATACCAGGCCATCTTGCCGGTGTCCACGTGCACCGCAACCAGCGCACAGGCGAATAGATTGTCGCCCTCGCCGCGCGTGCCGGTGGTGTATGCCGGAGTCGGATTGCCGGTGCCGAAGATGTATAGCTTGGTCTCGGGATCGTAGGCGCCCGGAATCCAGGTTTGAGCGCCGCCGTGCCGGGCTGCGTCAAGGCTGGCCCACGTGTCCAACCCCGGGTCGCCGGCCTTCATCGGCACCGTATAGAATTTCCACTGCAGATCGCCCGTCTCGGGATCGAACGACTGCAGGAAGCCTGGCGAATCGATATCGTTGCCCGTGCCCACCAGCACGTGATTCCCGACTACGATGGGGGCGGGCGTGGAGAAATATCCCTGAGCCAAATCGGCGATTCCCTTGTGCCACCGCTCCTTGCCGGTCTTGGCTTCCAGCGAAACCAGGTAATCGTCGGGCGTCTCCATGAACAGGTAGTTGTTCCACATGGCCAGGCCGCGGTTGGCGATATGCGTGCCTCCCTTCGTCTTCCAGAAGTAGTGCCACAGTTCACGCCCGTCGCGCGCGTCCACCGCCCAGGCATTGTCGGGCATGGCGATGTACAGGGTGCCATCCACCTGGAGCACGGAGCCCTTGATAGTTCCGCCGCCGGTATCTACGCCGCCAGTGCCCTCGCCCCCGATTATGAGATTCCCGCCACCTGCACCGCCGCCTCGTCCGCCTCGTCCGCCGCCGCCCGCATTACCGGCGCCGGGAGTCATCCGGCTCATCCATGCCAGCGTGAGATGTTTTACGGTGGATTGATCCACCTGCTTTAGGGCGCTGTAGCGTCTGCCGGAGTAGTCGCCGTTATAAGTCGGCCAGGAGTCTTTCAACGGCTTCAGGAGTTCGGCCGGAGCCACCCCGCTGCCTTGTCCCATCAGGATGGCCGGCGCCAGCAGGAACTGCGCCGCCAGTAGAAGTTTGTTGAGAGTCATTTTATGTAACCAGCCAGTGTAACCCGTGAAGCTGCCGGACTAGTAATTGTACACTCGGCTCAATTCGACATTGGTCACGATCTGCGAATTGTGAGACAATGCTGGGCTGAACGCATCAGTTTCGAGTGGGCGCTGAACATCTGGAGGCATGCATGGCTGGGGTTTCGAGAAGAGATTTTTTCCGGAAAGCGGTGGCGGATGCCGCGGTGGCGGGGTTCCTGCCGGCGCTGGCGCGCGAGCTTGCCGCCAATCCGCTAGGGATGCCCATCGGATGTCAGACGTACCCCGTCAGGGCTATGATCGGCCAGGATTTTCCCGGAACCATCAAGCAGCTTGCCGACGCCGGATTTCAGCGGATCGAACTGTGTTCTCCGGCGGGCTACACCAGTTCCGGCTTCGGCGTGATTGCCAAATACAAAGGCGCCGAACTCCGGAAAATCCTGGGCGACATGGGTATCAAGTGCGAGAGCTCTCACTTCAGCATGAAAGAACTCAGGGAGAATCAGGCGGAGAGAATTGCCTGGGCAAAAGATGTGGGCCTGACGCAAATGTTGGTGGCAAGCCTCGGCGGGCCGCGTAATCCGACTATGGATGACGTGAAGCGGGCCGCCGACGAATACAACAAGTTCGGCGAACAGGCGGCCAAGGCCGGCATTCAGCAGGGCCTGCACAACGAGGGCTTTGAGCTCTCTGAAGTTGACGGCAGGCGGACCTATGACATCCTGTTCGACCTGCTTGATCCGAAGCTGGTGAAGTTTCAGTTTCAGGTCTCCACCATCAGCCGCGGCTACGATGCCGCTGAGTATTTCATGAAGTACCCCGGCCGCTTCATTTCGATGCACGTGCAGGACTGGTCGTCGGAAACCAAGCAGACGATGGCGGTGGGAAAGGGCACGCTCGACTGGAAGAAGATCTTCACTGCGGCCAAGACCGGTGGGATAAAGAATTACTTCGTTGAAATGAACCTGGACCTGATGCAGGCCAGCGTTCCCTATCTTCGCGATCTGAAGGTCTGACGCTTTCTCCGCTTGGCCCGCCGGAAAATTCGCTCCCTTGCGTTCGCGACTCTGTTAGCGGTGGGGCAGACGGTATCGTCTGCCTCGCGGTCCTCAAGAAATACTAACCGAGCCGCGCCCGTAGGGAGCGAATCTCATCGTAAACCACTGCAGCCTCAGCCCGTCGCCTTGGCCTTCTCCGCGCCTCCCATCTTAGCCATGGCTGCCTGGGCGCGTTTCTTCATCTCTTCCGGTGCAACATCTTCTTTGTGTGTCGCTATCGACCAGGAATGGCCGAATGGATCACCCAGCTTCCCGTAGCGGTCACCCCAAAACTGGTCGGCCAGCGGCATCTCAACCTTGGCGCCCGCGGCCACTGCTTTGTTGAATACCGAGTCCACATCTTTGACGTACAAAAATAGACCGACGGCTGTGCCTCCGAGCGATTTTGGGGATCGGGCGCCGGACCCCGGCATCTCGTCGGAGATCATGATCATTGAGTCGCCAATCTTCATTTCAGCGTGCCCGATCTTTCCCGGCGGCCCCTCCATCCTCATCACTTCCGTGGCGTCGAAAGCCCGCTTGTAGAAATCAATCGCCTTAGCCGCATCCTGAATTACCAGGTACGGCGTCACCGTGTGATACCCGTCTGGAATCGCTTTTACTGCGCCTGCCATTGATGGCCTCCTGATATGGATTTGGAACACCCCCAGCTTACACCTGAGAGCCGATTTTGATCTGTGCCACGTCGCACAGCAGGAAGCTCAACCGTTATGTCTGTACCATTCGAGCGTGAGCCGCATGCCTTCCTCAAACGAATAGCGCGGGGCATGGCCCAGGTCACGCATCGCCAAAGCAGTGTCGGCCTGCGAGTCGCGCACGTCACCGGCCCGTGACGGTCCGTACGTCGCGGGGATTGGGACTCCTTCTAACTTCTGCAGCAGCGCCCACGCCTGATTCAGGCTGATCCGTCCGCCGTTGCCCCCGTTGTACAACTTGCCCGAAACATTTTTCGCGCGCGCAGCCTTCAGGTTCAGCTCGGCCACGTCTTCCACATAGGTGAAATCGCGCGACTGCTCGCCGTCGCCGAAAATCACCGGCGGCTTTCGTTCCAGCACGGCCTTCATGAACAGCGACAGCACGCCGGAGTAGGCGCTGGTCGGGTCCTGCCGGGGACCATAGACGTTGAAATAGCGAATCGCCACGGTTTCCAGCCCGTATACGCGGGTGAAGACATTACAGTAGTATTCGCCCATTAGCTTCTGCAGCGCATAGGGCGAGTTGGGGCACGGCGTCATGGATTCCACCTTCGGCAGCACCTCGGTGTCGCCGTAAGCCGAACTCGAAGCCGCGTAAACTACCCGGCCCACCGCGCCCTCGTGGGCGGCGCGCAACACGTTGAACGTGCCATCGGCGTTCACCTGGTGCGACGGCACCGGATCGTCGATCGACCGCGGCACCGACGGAATGGCGGCCTCGTGAAACACCACGGCCGCGCCGCGGATGATGGGCGCTATCTCTTCATAATTGCGAATGTCGGCGCGCTGGAAATCTACCGCGCCGCGGACGTCGTCCAGATTGCTTTCGCGCCCGGTCAGCAGGTTGTCAATCACCACCACCCGCCCGGCGCCTTCGCACAGCAGCCTGCGCACGATGGCGGAGCCGATAAACCCGGCGCCTCCAGTAACAACGTATTGGTTCATGATATGCTTTGGCCGATCTCGTTTTCCAGGTGGCGCAGCGATTCGTTGGCCAGTTGCTCGGCCCCGGGAGTGAAGTCGAAAGCTTCGAGTGAAATCCAGCCTTTGTAGTCGCGGCGGCGCAGCACATCGAAGACCGGTTTGAAATCGTAATCGCCGGCGCCGCAGTGGCGGCCGTCCAGTTCGTTTACGTGGATGTGGCGGATATAGTCGAAATAACGGTCCACCAGCGCGGCATGCGGTTCCTGTTCATTAACGGCGTTATGCACGTCGAACATGGTCCGCACAGCCGGGCTGCCGATTCCGTCCACAATGGACACCGCCTCATCAAGCGTCGTCACCACGTCCGATTGCGCCACGGGAAGAGCCTCTACCAGTATCGTCACCCCGCGCAAGCCCGCGTGGGGCGCGACGCCTCTTAGACCCTCAACATAATTCCGCGTGGCCTCGGCGCGCGTCAATCCGCCGGTGGTGGAGCGTTGGTAGGGCGACCCGAAAACCATTACGCCGTCCGGCCCCAGGTCGGCACACAAATCGATCAGATGGTCTATGTGGCCCCAGCTCCTTTTGCGCAGTTCGGCGTCCGGGCTGGTAACATGCAATCCTTTCGGGCTCACCATCAGCCAATGCAACCCGACGAATGTTAATCCTTCGGACCGGATAATGTCGCGATACTCCTGGCGCTGCTGCGGCGTGATGTCGGCCGGATTCTCCGCCAGGGTGAACGGCGCAATCTCAATACCCGTGTAGCCCGCTTTGCGGATCGCGCGGCAGGCGTCGGCGAACGGCCACTTTTCAAAAGCTTCGTTGCAGATGGAATGGCGGAAGTGAAAGTCCATGAACTAATAGTTTACAGCCAAGACATCTTGCAGGCTGTGCCTTCACTTCACACCTGTAGCCTGCTAAACTCGTTGTTGCCGCCTCGAAGATCCGCTAAAATAATGCCTTAACCGTCTTCTGGAACCGGCTATACCCAGTGAAACTGTATCCCGTGAATCAACGTCATCGTAACAACGCAGAGTGGAAAGGTATGCTTGCATGAAGTTCCTCAGGCGTTCGCGCCTGGTCGCAATCCCGGCCTGTCTCTGCGCTTCGTTGTTTCTGCCCGTTGCCGCGCGGTCTCAGCAGCAGCCGGCTGGGCAGCAGCAACCGCCTCCCGCTGGCTCTCCGCCTGCCGGTCAACCTCCGGCTCAGCAGCAGCCGCCGGCTCAACCGCCACCTCAACAGCCGGCTCCGCCGCAGCAGAAGAAAAATCCGTTTGAAAGCGTGCCGGAGGAACAGAAGCCCGCGGCACAGCCCCCTGCCACGCCTCAACCTCAGCAGCAGCCTCCGCGGCAGCCCCCACAACCAGGGAAGCCAATGGAAACGCCCAAGCCGCTGCCGGCTGGTGCGCCGAATCCCAACGGGCAGGTGATTGAGAGCTTTGAATTCCGCGGCGCCAAGCGGGTTCCGCAAGACACGCTGAAGGCGATGATCGTCTCCAAGCCCGGCGACATCTACAACGAAGAAACGTTGCGCCGCGACTTCATGTTGCTGTGGAATACCGGACGCTTCGACGACATTCGTCTGGAGACCGAACCCGGCCGCACGGGGCTCCTGGTGCGCTTTGTGGTGACTGAACGGCGTGTCATCCGGTCGATTGAATATCCTGGAGCGAAATCGGTCACGGTTTCCGAAATCCTGGACCGCTTCAAGGAACGCAAGGTCGGCTTGTCGGTGGAATCGCAATACGACCCGAACAAAGTGCAGCGCGCCGCCGTAGTGCTCAAAGAATTCCTTTCGGAGCGCGGCCGGCAGTACGCCACGGTAGATCCGCAGATTGAGCAGATCCCACCATCCTCGCTCAAGGTTTCGTTCGTTGTGGATGAAGGGCCCAAGGTGAAAGTGGGCGAGATCACCATTCAGGGAAACAATGCCTTCCCGAAAAAATGGGTAGTCCGGGAGATGAAGAATACCAAGCCGTTCGGTATTCCCTATTCGATCTTCTTTGAGAATCTCTTTGCCAAGACCTATGACAGCGCCAAGCTGGAAGAGGACAAGGAGCGGGTGCGGCAGGCGTATCAGGACCACGGTTACTTCCAGGCCAAGACTCTGGAAGAGACGGTCGATATCCAGCACCGGGGCGGCCACGGCTGGCGGCTTCCGCTGATCAAGCCCAACAACCAGGGTATTTACGCCGACATTACTCTTCCCGTGGAAGAGGGCCGTTTGTATCACCTGCATGCCATGAATTTTGTGGGGGTGAAACTGTTCCGCACGCCCGAAGTGCTGATGCGTCCGCTGTTCGGCATGGGCCTGGGGGATGTTTTTTCCACCGACAAATTGCGCAAGGGTATTGAGAACATGCGCAAGCTGTACGGCAAGTTCGGCTACATCGACTTCGTTCCGGAGCCCAACTTCGACATCATTCCGGACAGCGACCAGATCGACCTTACGCTCACGGCGGATGAAGGCAAGCAGTTCTTCATCCGGCGCATCGATTTTTCGGGTAACACAACAACCCGCGATAAAGTCATCCGCCGCGAGGTTATGTTGGACGAAGGCGACATGTTCAACACCGAGCTTTGGGACCTTAGTATTTTGCGCCTGAACCAGCTCGGATATTTTGAAATGCTGAAGAAGGAAGATGCCGCCGATATCAAGCGCAACCCGCAATCGAACACCGTGGACATCACGCTGAAGGTGAAGGAACGCGGCAAGAACTCAGTCGGTTTGAATGGCGGCGTTTCTGGAATTGCAGGCAGCTTTGTGGGGTTCAATTACTCCACCAACAACTTCCTGGGGTTGGGCGAAACGCTTTCGCTGGAATCGCAGCTTGGCACGCGCCTGCGCGATGTGACCCTGGGCTTTACCGAGCCGTACTTCCTGGACCGGCCTTTGCAGCTGGGATTCTCGGTCTACCTGCGGCGGTTCAATTTCGACCAGGGCCGTGAAGCCTCGATCCTGGCGGGGTCTAACCTGATCCCTTTGTATAACCAACTGGGCTCGCAGAACCTGTTGAACTACACGCAGAACAGCAAGGGCGGTAATGTTTCGGCGAGCTATCCGCTGCGCCGCAGTTTTGCGAGGATTGGGATCACCTACGGCTACGACATTTCGACCGTGGTCACCGAGACTACGGCCGCCGCGGCCTATTTCCAGTACATCAACTTCAGCGGCGTGTCAGGGCCGAATTCGCTCACTGGAATCCACACCAGCCACATTGTGCCGTCCTACTCCTACAACACGGTGAACCACCCGATTTCGCCAACTGCGGGACACAGCATATTCCTTTCGACGGATTTTGCGGGCAGCGTTCTGGGCGGCAACGTGAACACCATAAGTCCCGCGCTTGATGTCAAGTATTTCAAGCAGGCGCCATGGCACCGGAGCCACATCCTGGCCTTCCACCTGCTGGCCAAGATGGTCACCGGTTACGGCGGGAAATTTGTGCCGCCGTTCTCCAGAACATACATCGGCGGCGAGCAGGATGTGCGTGGTTTTGAAATCTGGGGCATCACGCCCATCGCATTTGTGGCTTCTTCGGCGAGTGTCAATGTGCTGAACGACGACGGGTCGGCGCGTACCCAAAAAGTCGTCAGCAACGGTGTCGTTACGGCCACCCCCGTCACCATGACCCTTCCCACGTATCAGTTGATTACGCCCGGCGGCGATGCCCAGACCGTGGGCAACTTCGAGTACCGCATTCCGATTGTGGGCCCGGTCACCCTGGCAATATTCGGCGATGCCGGCATCAATAAGATCCTGCGTGCCAATCAGCTCACGATGGATCCCAGCCGCGTGGGCGATCTGAACAACCAGTTTCCGCAGGCTGGTTTTGACGGGCGCGTGCTGATCGCACCAGGCACACAGAAATTGCGCGCCTCCACCGGGCTTGAGTTGCAGGTGATGCTGCCGGTGGTCAACGCGCCGTTCCGCCTCTACTTTGCATACAATCCTTCCGTGGTGCGGGAGTATATACAGCCGCCCATCGTCGCCGACCGCTCCTATTTCCCGAACAACAACACCTTCGCCAACGCGGTCACCACCTTCGGACAGGCCTATCCGTTCTTTGAAAAGCGGACGATGTTCCGGTTTACAATTGGCAGGACGTTCTAAGCAGCCGCGCGCCAATATGGTAGTATTTTCTCACTTAGGAGTTTCCAGCTTGAAGAAGAATCTCATTGTTCTATCCGCATTGGTTCTGGGTTCCGCCGCGTTGGCGAATGCCCAGGCCGTCACGCCGACCAAGATCGCGATCATCCACGTGCAGAACGCCATTCTGAGCACGAAGGATGGGCAGAAGGCCGCCGGCGCCCTCCAGACAACCTTTGCTCCCCGGAAGGCCGAGCTGGAAAAGAAGCAGCAGGAGATCGCCTCGCTGCAAGACCAGTTGAAGAAGGGCAGCACCACCATGAGCGAGGATGCCAGAACCAAGCTCATGCGCGACAGTGACGCCCTTACCACCAAACTGAACCGCGACACCCAGGATGCCCAGGCGGATCTCGATGAGGCGCAGGGCAAGCTCATGAACGAACTGGGCAACAAGATGATGGCGATCATCGAGAAGTACGCCACGCAGAACGGCTACGCCCTGGTGCTGGACGTCAGCAATCAGCAGACCGGCGTATTGTGGGCAGCCTCCGGAATAGACATCACCAACGACATCGTGAAGCTGTACGACCAGGCCAACCCGGCTGATGGTTCCGCCGCAAAGTCGCCTGCTCCGACGGCGGCCAGACCGGGTGCTCCTCCGCCGCAGACCAAGACGCCCCCGGCGCCGGCCGTGAAGAAACAGTAGGGGCAAGGCCGGGCAGCATGCCTCGGATTGGGCAAGGCCGGGGGGCCTGCCTTACTGGTACAATGCAGGCATGAGAACATTCGGCGGGCTTTTTATCGCGCTGATTCTGGCCACTGGGCTTTCCGCTCAGTCCCGCGGCTCTGTCACTCCGACCGTTACCGGCGGTTTCCCCAGCACCGTGTTTCCAGGGGGTACGCCCGCGACGACGCCCGGGCTCACGCGTTCCTTTGGCAGTTCGGTGCATCCCGGCGGCGGCGGCCCACACCTTACGGTGCCCGGAGCTGTGGCCCCGGGTTTCGCGCGGCCTGCCAGGCGCAGCACGGTTACCACCTACGCCTATCCGGTTTATGTCGGCGGTTACTACGATAACTCCTACCCGAACTCCTACCCCGGCGATCAGGCTGGGGCGCAGCAATTCAACCAGCCATTCAATCAGCAGCCCAACGTGACGGTAGTGATGCCGCCCCAGCAGGTGACCCCCGTAATCATCAACGTGGGTCCCGGAGGCAGCCAGTACTCTACCACTACGCAGCGGCAGTCGAATATGTATGAAGTGCCGGAGCAGCAAAGTGTAGATCCATCGGCCGCGGATCAATCGACTCCCGCCGAAGAGGGCGCGCACTATCTGATCGCCTTCAAGGATCACACCATTTATTCGGCGGTGGCCTACTGGGTAGATGGCGACACGCTGCACTATTTCACTGCGGGCAACACGCACAATCAGGCATCCATATCCCTGGTTGATCGTCCGCTGACGGAACGGCTGAATAAGGAATCGGGAACCGGCTTCAAGCTGCCGGCCGCCAAGTAGGGTAGGCCCCCCAGCCTGCAATCCGGCCGGCAGGCTCGGAACGCTCACCTACTCCCACTCAATCGTTCCAGGGGGTTTGTGCGTCAGGTCGTAGTAGACGCCTGCGATGCCTTCCACTTCCAGCACTTCGGCGCAAATGTTCTCCAATAGGTCCAGGTCCATCATTACGGATTGAGCGGTCATCCCATCCACCGAATCCACCGGGCGCAGGACGATGGAATCGGGAGCGTCTTCGGTGCCAAGCGGAATCAAGATCACGGGGAATTGCCAGACGCGGTGGTCGTAACCGCTTTCGTGAGACAGGCGGCGGACGATACCGTCGGCCCGGCGCAGGCGGCCGATGCGCTCAGGCGTCAGCGAACAGGCGCGCACTTCCATCAGATCCAGGGGAACGCGGGTTTCCACGTCACAGATGACGCGGTTGACGCCGGCGAGCCGATTGATCAGCGCCGTGGCTCGCGCAGTGGTCCATGGAATCGATGGCCAGCACCGGCGCGTAGGTTCGCGAGTCGCCCTGCACGCCCACCGAGTGAACCGGAATCATGATGCCATCCTCGGTTTCTGCTACCGGCGCGTCGAACTCCGAGCACAGGCAGCGGATCGCCAGGCCGGGGCCGGGAAAAGGATGCCGGTCCAGCAGTTCCGCGGGAAGATCCAGTTCGCGGCCCACCTGGCGTACTTCATCCTTGTAAAAAGATTTCAACGGCTCCACGATGCGGCCCGATTCGATGAGCTTCCGGATACCGGCTACGCGGTTGTGATGGGTCTTGATCAGGGCGGCCTTGGCGGTTCCGCCGGATTCGATGGTGTCGGGGTAGATGGTGCCCTGGCCCAGAATCCAGTGTTCGTCCAGCAGGCTGCGCGATTCGATCACGCGCTCCTGCACGCGCACAAATTCCTCACCGATGATGTGGCGCTTCTGTTCGGGGTCGGTGACACCGGCCAGAGCGCCCAGGAATTGCTCTTCGGCGTGCTCCACGGAAATGCCGGCCATGCGGCCGACGAAATCGGTTTCGCCTTCGCGCATCAGGCCCGTATCCACGTAAACGCCGCGTACGCGTTCCGGCCCCAGGGCGCGGGTGCAGAGCGCAAAGGCCACGCTCGAATCCACGCCGCCCGAAACGAAGAAGAAGACGTTGCGGCCGCCCACGGTCTCGCGGATCTCCTCCTCCAGCAGCGGGGCGCGCTGTCGCGGATCCCAATCCTTTTGGCAGCCACAGACGCGCATAGACAAAGTTGGACAGGTATTCCAAACCGCGCGTTGTGTGGACCACTTCCAGGTGGAACTGCACGGCGTAGAGTTTCCGCTCGGGCGCGGCCATGGCGGCCACGGCGCAGGTATCGGTGCGGCCCGTTACCGTAAACCCAGGCGGGACGGCGCCCACCACGTCGCGATGGCTCATCCACACCTGCTGCCGGCCGGAAAGGCCGGAGAACAGCGGGTCTGAGGTAGCATCCAGATCGAGAGTGGCCAGGCCGTATTCGCCTTTGTCGCCCCGGCGCACCTCGCCTCCAAGCAGGTGCGCCATCAACTGCTGGCCATAGCAGATTCCAAGAACGGGCTGGCCCTGCGCGAAAATGGCGGGGTCTACGGTGGGGCTCTCAGGGTCATAAACGCTGCTGGGCCCCCCGGAGATAATGATCCCCCTGGCGAAGGCCAGCGCGCCGGCCGGAGTTTCGCTGGGCCGGACCTCGGCGTAGACCCCGAGGTCGCGAACTTTGCGGGCGATCAGATGACAATACTGTCCCCCGGCATCAAGGACGATGATCTGTGCGGTCGGGTTCAAGTATTGATGTTAGCGCTGCCCGTTCATCCGCTGCACGACAATCTTCTTCGCCGTTTCCATCAGCGCGGCGGCTTTCGGCAGCGATTCCGCGGCCTTCTCTACTTCGGGATCCGTCTGGGAGAACATGCGGTCGCTTTCGTCTACATTGAAAGCCGTGGTGTACATTTCCTTGGCCAGGTAGCGCCTGATCCAGTCATGGTCCTTGGCGAACTCGGCGTCGTTGACAACCGTGCCGTTTTTCTGGAGGTAGTCCTTCAGTTCGGCAAGGGTTTGCGCATTCGGCATCCAGTCCTTCGGCAGGGTGATAGGGTGCGTGCCGAAGTAGCGGCGGGTGAAGTTGAACAGCCCTGAGCGGAACAGCGTAGTCTGCAGGCGGTCGAGCTTGCCGGTATCGTACTTCTCGTCGGGCGTGATGCCGCCGCCGCCGTACACCGTGCGGCCGCCCTCGGTCATCTTCACGTCTACCGGGTTGCGGCTGTTTTCGTCGCGGTGGAAGTAATAATCGTAGAACGATTTGTTGCTGTAATCGCGCTGGATCAGCCTTCCGCTGGGGGTGTAGAAATGCGCAATGGTAAGCGCCAGGCCGGCATTATCCGAAAGCGGAAACACGGTTTGCACCAGACCCTTTCCGAAGGTGGTTTCACCCATGATCAGAGCGCGGTCGTGATCCTGCATGGCGCCCGAAACGATCTCCGCGGCGGACGCCGAAAACCGGTTCACCAGAACCACGATGGGATACTCACGCCCGTGGTTGCCGTTGCGCGCCACATATGCCTTTTCCGGAGCGGCGCGGCCATGATAGGAAACAATCAGCGCGTTCTTTTGCAGGAAATGGTCCGCTACCGCAATCCCCTGCGTCAGCAAACCGCCGGGGTTGTCGCGAAGGTCCAGAACCATTCCTTTGATATTGTTCTCGCCCAGACGCTTGAGGGTTTCTTCCAGTTCCTTGCCGGTGGCTTCGCCGAAGCTCAGAACTTTGACGTAGACAATCCCCGGCTTGAACCAGAAGGCGTCCTGCACACTCTTCCGGTAGATTTCATCGCGGATTACGGTGAAGCTGAGATAATCCGGAGCGCCTTCGCGCGAGACCACGATTTTGACCTGGGTTCCGCGCGGGCCTTTCAACAGATCGGCGATCTCGGTGGTGGTCATGTTGTCGGTCGACTTGTCGTTGACCATCATGATCACGTCGCCGGGCCGCAGCCCAACCTTATACGCCGGCGATCCTGGAAACGGCGCCTTGACCGCAGTCTTGCCGTTGGGCTGAGGAGCCACCTGCATACCCACTCCGTAATAGTGGCCCTTCTGGTCCTCCATCATGATCTGGTATTCCCGGGGATCGAAGAAGTTGGAGTGCGGGTCAAGGGTCCGCAGCATCCCCGGAATTGCTCCCTTATAGATCGTCTTGTCGGCGCTTACGGGATTGGCGAAGTTTTGCTCGACGATCGCCAGCGCTTTGCTGAAACCGTCGACATCCCGATCTAATTCATCGGCTTGAGACGCCGCCGCCGCTACCTGAATCCGGGGTCCGTAGAAACCACCTGCAATAGAACAAGCCAAAACCACTACCGGCAAGACAAAAAGAGAGCGCCTCTTCTGGGCCATCGGGAGTCCGTCCTTACTAATGTTGAGTATACCGTACCTACAGTTTTTAGACGTGGCAGTGCAGGCAAAGGCTACGTGGAATCGGATGGCGGGGAAGGGATTTGGCGCCGCACAGCGTCCAGAACGCCGTTCACAAACTGAATGGATTCTTCGTTCGAAAATTTACGCGCCAGCTCCAGCGCTTCGTCGATGGTAACCGCCGCCGGGGTCCCGGCCCGTGTCATTTCGTACACCGCCAGCCGCAGGATATTGCGGTCCACGGCGGGCATGCGCTCCATGCGCCAGTGCTCGGCGTGTTTCGTAATTTGTTCGTCTACTTCGGCGAGGTGCTCCACGGTTCCCCGCACCAGGTCGGACACGAACGGGTCGCGGTCCGGCCGCTCCTCGGAAAACAGCGTGTCGTAGTAGGCGTCGATGGCCTCATCCACCGGCTGCCTGCGGGCATCCCAGAGAAATAGAATCTGGAGGGCGCGCTGCCGGGCCCTGCGGCGGGAAGGCATCTTAGGTAGCCTGCCGCAGCGTACGCAGCAGATTGGCCATTTCGACCGCGGTCATGGCGGCGTCGAAGCCCTTGTTGCCGCCCTTGGCGCCGGCACGGTCGATGGCCTGCTCCAGCGTGTTGGTGGTGAGGACGCCGAAGGCCACCGGCACTCCGGTTTCCGAGGCCACATGGGCTATTCCCTTGGCGGCTTCAGCGGCGACATAATCGAAGTGGGGCGTCTCGCCGCGAATCACCGCGCTGAGGCAGATGATGGCATCGTAGCGGTGCTGACGGGCCACTTCGCCGGCCACCAGGGGAACTTCCCAGGAACCGGGAACCTTGATGATGTCGATCAGATCCGGGTTGGCGCCGGTCCGCGTGAGCGCGTCCATCGCGCCCGCCAGCAGCCGCTCCGTGATAAAACTGTTGAACCGGCTGACCACGATGGCGAACCGCATCCCCGCGGCCGAAAGCTGGCCTTCAAATACTTTCGACATGTTTCACTTTCCCGCAAAGGCCGGGCGCCTCTTTTCGAGGAACGCGCGCGTGCCTTCGCGACGATCTTCCGTTGCCGCGATCGACACCGAAGGCCGCGGCTTCAAAACGCAGCCCCTCTTCGATGCCGCAATTCAGGCCTACGTCCACGGCTTCCACCACCAGGCCAAGCGCCAGCGGCCCATTGGCCAGCACCTTCTGCAACCAGGCGCGGCTGTAGTTCAGCAGTTCGCCTGCGGCAACCACCGCGTTCACCAGGCCGATGCGGTAGCGCTTCGGCGGCCGTTACCGGCTCGCCCGAAAGCAGCAGTTCCAGAGCGCGCGCCCGCGGCCCACCAGGCGGGGCAGCCGCTGCGTGCCGCCATAGCCCGGGATGATGCCGAGTTTCACTTCCGGCTGGCCCAGCCTGGCATTCTCCGAAGCGAACCGCACGGTGCAAGCCATGGCCAGTTCCAGGCCGCCGCCCAGTGCGTACCCGTTCACCGCGGCCACCGAGGGCTTGCGCGCCGTTTCGAGCGCCCGGAACGTCTGCTGCCCGCGCAGCGCATATTCGCGCGCTTCGAATGCCGAAAGCGCCGCCAGTTCGTTGATATCGGCGCCGGCCACGAATGCCTTTTCGCCGCCCCCGGTGACGATGGCGGCGCGAATCCGCGGATCGGCCGCGATGCTTTCAAAGGCGGCCTCCAATTCCACAACCACTGCCCCCGAGAGAGCATTCAACTTGTCCGGGCGGTTGACGGTGACCAGCGCGATACCGGCCTCGTCAACCTCCAACAGGATGTGGTCGTAAGACATTACGGACCAGTGTAGCACCGCCGTGCAAACTGCCGATTCGCCTGAGCCTGCGCCCTAGTGAGATCGACGCGGCCGTGTGGGATAATCGGTTGTAAAGAGTATCCCCACACCGCATGGATCGCGAATTCATCCGCAATTTCTCCATCATTGCGCACATCGACCACGGCAAGTCGACGCTGGCGGATCGTCTTCTGGAGACCACCGGCGCTCTCTCTCAGCGCGAAATGATGGAACAGGTTCTCGATTCCATGGACCTGGAGCGCGAGCGCGGCATCACCATCAAAGCTCACGCGGTGCGGCTGAACTATCGTGCCGATGACGGCGTGCTTTACCAGCTCAACCTGATCGACACGCCCGGCCACGTGGATTTCTCCTACGAGGTTTCGCGCAGCCTGCAGGCCTGCGAGGGCGCCCTGCTGGTGGTGGATGCGTCGCAGGGCGTGGAGGCGCAGACGCTGGCCAATACTTATCTGGCGCTGCACCACAACCTGGAAATCATTCCGGTGATCAACAAGATCGATTTGCCGGCCGCGGAACCGGAGCGCATTCGCGAACAGATCGAGACCATCATCGGCCTGGACGCCCGCGATGCCGTGTTGTGCAGCGCCAAGCAGGGCGTCGGCATACACGAGATTCTGGAAGCTATCGTGCACCTGGTACCGCCGCCCAAGGGATCGCCCGACCTGCCGCTGCGCGCGCTGATTTTCGATTCCTGGTTCGATACCTATCGCGGCGTGATCATTCTGATGCGCGTGTTTGACGGCCACATCCGCATGGGGCAGAAGATCCGGCTGTGGTCCAACGGCCAGATCTTCGAGGTGGAGGGCCTTGGATATCAGGCCCCCAAGGCTACGCCGTGCGATGAATTGCAGGCCGGCGAGGTAGGCTTTCTATTTGCCAACATCAAGACCGTGTCCGACGCCAAGATCGGCGACACCATCGTGGACTTCGAGAACGCCGCGACCGAACCGCTGCCGGGCTTCGAAGAAATCAAGCCGATGGTTTTCGCGGGCCTCTACCCGGTGGAATCGCACGAGCACGGACTGCTGCGCGATGCGCTGGAAAAGCTGCGGCTCAACGACAGCGCCTTCAATTTCGAGCCGGAAAATTCGGTGGCCCTGGGCTTCGGATTCCGCTGCGGCTTCCTGGGACTGCTGCACCTGGAGATCGTGCAGGAGCGCCTGGAGCGCGAGTTCAATATCGACCTGATCACCACCGCGCCGGGCGTCCGCTACCGCATCACCACCACCACCGGCGAGGTGATTGAGGTGGACAACCCGACCAAGTTTCCCGATCCCTCCGAGATCAAACATATCGAAGAGCCCATCATCGACGCCACGGTGATCACGCACGAGGAGTACCTGGGCGGCATCCTGAAACTGCTGGAAGACAAGCGCGGGACGCAGAAGAAGTTCGAATACATCGGCGGCGGCCGCGTGATGCTGGTGTACGAGTTGCCGCTGAACGAGATCGTGCTGGATTTCTACGACCGGCTGAAATCGGCATCGCGCGGCTACGCGTCGCTTGACTACCACTTGTCCGGGTACCGCGTTTCGCCGATGGTGAGGCTGGACGTGCTGGTGGCGGGCGAACCGGTGGACGCGCTCTCCATCATCGTGCACAAGGAATTCGCCTTTGAGCGCGGCAAGGATCTGATCTCAAGGCTGCGCCAGCTGATTCCGAAGCAGCAGTTCGAAGTGGCCCTGCAGGCGGCCATCGGAAATAAGATTGTGGCGCGCGAAACCATTACGGCGCTGCGCAAGAACGTGATCGCCAAGTGCTACGGCGGCGACATCAGCCGCAAACGCAAACTCCTGGAGAAGCAGAAGGAAGGCAAGAAGCGCATGAAGCGCGTGGGTCGCGTGGAGATTCCGCAGGAAGCGTTCCTCTCCGTTTTGAAGGTGGGGCAGGGCGATTCGGACGAGTGAGATTTCCGATTCCCGCTACTGCAGCACGGGCAGCGTCAGATAGCCTTCCGGAACGTACAAACTGCCTTCGGTCACGCCGTGCGGCGAGACACGCCGTAGACGCTCCGTCAATTCATTTGCGGAACATCGGCCGGCCAGTGCATCGCTGAACGCATCTGCGACCGCGGTCACCTGAACGCCTGATTCGTGCGCGAATTCCAGCCGGAACTGATGGATACCGGCGGCCCGCCAGTCTTCCAGGTGCGCGCTGGCTTCCTGGGCCTCGGCGCCGAAGACGGTATTGCGGCAGCCAACATCGGCCATTACCGGATGCGCGCGGCCTGAGGGGTCGCGCAGCGCCACACGGTGTTCCTCGCAGGGGCGGCCGCAGTCGCGATAGCTTGTGCCGGTCGAGAGAAACCGGCAGAAGACGCAATGCTCCATGTGGAAGACCGGCAGGTGCTGATAGGCCACCACCTCGATACAACCGGCGCCCGCGTGGCGCGCCAGTTCGGCTACCTGGGCGGCGTTCAGGTCATAGCGTGGGCGTCAGGCGCGAAAGACCCAGCCGCAGAAACTCGGCCGCCGAAATAATATTGGCGGCATTCAAACTGAAATCGCCGATCAGTTCGCGGTGCTCCCGTTCCTCGAGTGCATGCAGCAGGCCGGTGGACCGTACCAGAATCGGGCAATCGCAACCGACAAGGAAATCGACGATGCGCTCCTCGCCAGGTTTCAATACCCGCGGGCTGGCTACGCGAGCCACCAGGCCGGCGGCGCGAACGCGCTCGAGCGAAGGCCGCAGCCCGTAAAGATCCAGGTAGTCGAGTGTGATGCTGGCGGGCCGCTGGGCAAGGGCCGCGTCCAGTTGTTCGGGCGTGCGGACGAGGAGGTGCAGGGTGGGGCTGCCGGAAGGCCCGGTAACCGGCGAAAGCCCGTCCCTGGAATAGCCCGGAGCATCATGAATTGGCAACGGCCGTGACGCGGCTTGCCGCGCTTGCAGTCGCTCCACGGCGTCCCGCCTCACATGGTTCAGTAGCGAACTGGGCGCGAAGGGCGCACCTTCCACATCCAGTTCCAATCCACGCAATTCGTAGGCGGTGTTTCCCAGGCGGCCCAGTTGGGCGCGCAGAAACTCCCGGTCCAAGCCGCGGTTGCGCGCCTGGCCGAGCGGCGCATCGGATTCCACGGTGACGCACGTTTCGCCCACGCGCCATTCCGTGGCCAGAGCCGCGCCCTCCCGCGCCCTCACGTGTACGTCAACGGCCTGCTTGTGAACAGGCGCGGTGGCTTCCGTGAACGGCCGCACGATTTTGTCCAGCTCCGGATCATGGGTGCGCCAGACCAGATCGCCCGCGCGAATTCGTGCGGCCGAAACCACGCCGTTGCCGAATCGCAGTTCCAGTTTGCCATCCTGCCGCACCACTTGCTGACGTTCAACCTGGAAAACGCGGCCGCCCTCCTCTGGTTCTTCGGGGCTGCGCCAATCGGCCGCATCGAAGACCACACCGTCGCCGGGCTTCAGCGGAGCAATCGCGTCGGCCTCTGACGGTTCCATCAGCACGCCATGGGCTAAGATCCGCACCACGCGGCCCATCAACACACCGCGGTGCCGCGGCGCGCGCCCGCTGACCACCGCCTGGTGGTTGGTGCCGTTGACGAAATACGGGCCGAGGCCCCGCGAGTAAACCTGCTCCAGACGCAATTCCGCCGCGCGATCGTTTCGCGGACTCATTCCCGCGCAGGCTTCGTCCACCGCCTGCCGGTAGGCCTGCGTAGTCAGCGCCACATAATCGGCGCCCTTGTACCGGCCTTCAATCTTCAGCGTGTGGATGCCGATTTCGACCATCTCCGGCACCTGCTTCAAGGCATAGAGATCGCCGGGCGAAAGCAAATAGCGCGCGTCGCCCAGCGGCATATGCTTGCCATCCACCATCATTTCGTACGGCAGCCGGCAGGCTTGCGCGCACTGCCCGCGATTGGCGCTGCGCCCGCCCCAGGCCTCCGACGAGAAGCACTGGCCGGAGTATGCCACGCACAGCGCTCCATGAACGAAGATCTCCAGTTCGCAGTCCGTAGCTTCACGTATGGCGCGAACTTCGGCCAGCGAAAGCTCGCGCCCCAGCGTCACGCGGCTCACGCCAAACTTCTGCGCCAGACGGACGCCATCGGCGCTGGTGATGCTCATTTGCGTGCTGCCGTGGATCTCGAGGTCCGGCGCCACCGCCTTGGCCAGTTTGACGATTCCCACGTCCTGCACGATGATGGCGTCGGCTCCGGCCCGCGCGATAGCCGCCAGCGTGCGGGCCGCTTCATCCAACTCATGTTGGAACACCAGCGTGTTGAAAGTGACATATCCCTTCACGCCGCGCCGGTGCAGGGTGGCCATCACCTCCGCCAATTCGCTCACTTCGAAACCGACCTTGGCGCGCGCCGAGAAATGCTTGAGCCCAAAATAAACCGCGTCCGCCCCCGCCTCCACCGCCGCGCGCAGTTCGGGCCAGTATCCTGCGGGACTCATGACTTCGGGTTTGCGAACGGCACCCATGACTTTAAACCTGGATTGAAAAAACGTATTCACCGCAGAGCCGCTGAGACGCGGAGGCAAACGCAGAGAAGCAAATCACTGAAGTAGCTCTCTTCCTCTGCGCTTCTCTCAGCGTCTCAGCGGCTCTGCGGTGAATCAAAGCATTTCAGGCTGGCGAGCCCCCCTTGTTACAATATAACTCTCCACACAAATGCTCGATCAATCCATTCAGGAACTGGAATCCCGTTCCCTGGCGCGAATACAATCCGCACAAACGGCCGAGGAATTGGAGGCCGTTCGCGTTGACGCGCTGGGGCGTAAGGGTGCGCTGGCGCAGGTCAGCGGCGGAATGGGCAAGCTGCCGCCGGATGAGAAGTCTCGCATCGGCAAGCTGCTCAACGCGGCCAAGCAGGCACTGGAATCGGCTTATGACGGCAGGAAGCGGCAGTTCGAAGAAGCCGCTCTCGCGGCGCGCCTGGATGCCGAATGGGTGGATCTTACACTGCCGGCGCCCGGCCCGCGGCGCGGCCATCTGCACCCCATCACCCGCATCCAGCGCGAGTTGGAAGAGCTCTTCGTTTCTCTCGGCTTCACGGTGCTCGATGGTCCGGAAGTGGAAACCGAATACTACAACTTCGACGCTCTCAACATTCCGCGGAACCACCCGGCGCGCGACATGCAGGACACCTTCTGGCTGGACGGCGGCAACCTGCTGCGCACGCACACGTCGCCGGTACAGGTGCGCGGCATGGAACGGTTGGGGCCGCCCCTGCGCATGATCGCCCCCGGCCGCGTGTTCCGCAACGAGAGTGTGGATGCTTCCCACGAGCATACCTTCTATCAACTGGAAGGCATGATGGTGGATCGCGATGTCTCCGTGGCGCACCTGTTGTATTTCATGAAGACGCTGCTGACCGCGATCTTCCAGCGCGAGGTTACGGTGCGGCTGCGGCCCGGCTATTTTCCGTTCGTCGAACCGGGATTTGAGCTGGACATCCAGTGCCTGATCTGTGGCGGTCCCGGCTGCCCCGTCTGCAAACAGAGCGGCTGGGTGGAATTGCTGCCCTGCGGGCTGGTGAATCCCAACGTGCTGCGTATGAGCGGCATCGACCCGGAGGAGTGGAACGGCTTCGCCTTCGGGCTGGGGCTTACGCGCCTGGTGATGATGCGCTACGGCATCGACGACATCCGCCAACTGCAAGGCGGCGATCTTAGATTTTTGGAGCAGTTTTGATCTGATTGTTGCTTTCCGACGCTAACCGAGCCGCGACCGTGAGGGAGCGGAAAGGCAACGTAAAACGGATTATTCGAGGGACGATTGAAGTTTTCCTATAACTGGATTCGCGAATTAGTGGATGGCCTGGAATATGCCCCGGGTCCGCTTGAGAAGCTCATCACAATGAAGACCGCCGAGTGCGAAGGCATTGTGCAGGTGGACGCGCCGGGCTGTTTACCGGACAGCATCATCGAGATCGACAACAAATCCATCACGCACCGGCCGGACCTCTGGGGCCATCACGGAATGGCGCGCGAGGTTGCCGCCATTATCCGGGACACGCAGGACTGCAGGCTTAAGGATCCGGCCAGACTTGCGCTCTTGCCCGAAGGCCCCGCCGCCATCAAGATCCGGATTGAAGACCTGGAACTCTGCCCGCGGTACAGCGCGCTGGTATTCGAAAACGTTACGGTGCAGCCATCGCCGCTGTGGCTGCAGTGCCGGCTCACGTCGGTCGGGCTGAACCCCATCAACAATATCGTCGACATGACCAACTACATCATGGCTGAGTTGTCGCAGCCCATGCATGCCTTCGATGCCGACCTGATCCGGGGTGACACCATCTTCATCCGGCCGGCCAGGCCCGGCGAGCCCTTTCGCGCGCTCAATGACGAGCAATACCGGCTGGATTCCACCAACCTGGTGATTGCCGATGCTGCCGGCGCGATTGCACTGGCCGGCGTGATCGGCGGGAGCGAAAGCGCCATCGGCGAAAAGACCACGCGCGTGGTTCTCGAAAGCGCCAACTTCCAGGCTTCGTCCATTCGCAAGACTTCCTCCGCGCTTAAGCTGCGCACCGACGCCTCCATGCGTTTTGAGAAGGCGCAGGACCCGGCGAACACGGTCCGCGGCCTGGCGCGCGCCATTGAGCTTTTGCAGGAGATCTCGCCCGGCATCCGGCTGGTGGGTGGGCTGGCCGATCAAAAGAGAGAGATTCCGCCTCCGGCTCCCATCGAATTGCCGCTGGAGTGGCTGGAGCGAAAGCTGGGCCGCGCCATCGCCGCGTCGGAAGTGCGTCAAATCCTGGAGCGGTTGGAATTCGGTGTGTCGGAACCGAAGCCCGGCGTGTTCCGGGTAACCGTCCCCAGTTGGCGCGCCACCAAAGATGTCGCCATCAAAGACGACCTTGTGGAAGAGGTTGGCCGCATGGTCGGGTATGATTCCATCACTCCCAAGGCGCCGCTGGTGCCGGCCTCAGTGCCGCCGGGCAACCCCGCGCGCAAGTTCCGGCATGAGGTCCAAAACGTCTTCGTCGACCTGGGTTTCAACGAGGTTTATAACTACTCCTTCATCAGCGAAGCATCGGCCGGAGCGTTCGGTTTTGACGCGGCATCGCATGTGCGCGTCTCGAACCCCATCGCTTCCGATCAGGAACTGATGCGCGCCTCGCTGCTGCCCGGTATCTGGAAGAACATCACCGAAAACGCCAGGCACAGGGAATCGTTCCGGCTTTTTGAAATCGGCCTGGAGGTTCATAAGCTGCCCGATGATGGAGGCGGGCCCGCAGGCCTGCCCTACGAGATTCCGCACCTGGTGGCTGCCATCTTCGACCGCCACGGCGACGGCGTCGCCGGTCTCTTCGAATTGAAGCGCACGGCCGAATGCCTCATGCCCGGCGCACAGGCGCAGCCCGCTCCGGCGCGCCCCTTCGAACACCCTGCCCGCTCCGCCGACATCGTGTGGAAGGGGGAAACCGTCGGCCGGCTCTTCGAACTGCATCCCTCCTTGATCGAATCGGCATTGGAATCGGGACGTCCGGCGCTGCTCGATCTGGATCTCCAGCTCATCCAGAAACTCAGCACCGGCGACGTGAAGTACACGCCCATCCGCCGCTACCCGTCAAGCGCTTTCGATCTTTCGGTGATCGCCGGCCTGCGCGAACACGTGGGCACACTCCAAGCCGCAATCGCATCCTTCGCCGGACCGCTGCTGGAATCCGTTCAGTTTCTGCGCCAGTATTCCGGTCCGCCGCTGGCGGATGGCACGAAGAGCGTTTCTTTCCGGCTTACGGTCGGTTCGCCCGAGCGCACGCTTGCATCGGAAGAAATCAGCGAGATCCGCAACCGCATCATTGAAGGCATGCGCGAACTCGGCTACGAACTCCGCGTGTGAGCGGTTCGATGAGCACCCGGCGCGTCAAACCCGGTGGCTGGGTGGCGGAGCGGCTGCGGGGACTGTGCCGATTGTGCGGCGTTCAAGTCCCCAAGGGGCGCTTCACCTTTTGCGGCGAGGCCTGCGTTCACGAATGGAAGCTGCGGACTGACCCGGGTTATCTGCGCGCCCAGGTTTTCGAGCGCGACCGCGGCGTCTGCGCGCACTGCGGCACCGATACTGAAGCGATGCGCAGGGATAAGCGGAAGCTGGACTACCGGGCGCGGCGGCAGTTCGAAAAAGACTGGGGCCCGCGGCGCCATTTGTGGGATGCCGACCACATTGTGCCGGTGGCGGAGGGCGGCGGCGAGTGCGATCTGTCCAACATGCGCACGCTGTGCCTGCGCTGCCACCGCGAGGTGACCGCGGAGTTGCGGAAGCGCCTGGCGGAAAAGAACGCACGAACGCAGGCCAAGATGCCTACACTACAAAACTGACTTAAACTATCATCCATGCGGAAATTATGTCTCTCTCTTTGCGTGATTGCGGCCGGCGCCATCGCCCAACCGAAATTCACTCCGGAAAAGGAAGCGGCCATTAAAGCCGACCTCGCCGGGCAGATCGACGCCATGAAGAAGCAGGCGCAGGTAATGGTGGACAGCGTCTTCAGCTTCGGCGAACTCGGTTTCCAGGAGGTGGAAACCTCCCGTTACCTCACCGGCATTCTGGAAAAGGAAGGCTTCAAGATCGAACGCAACTACGCTAACATCCCCACTGCCTGGGTGGCCAGTTGGGGTTCAGGCAAGCCCGTCATTTCGCTGGGCTCAGATATCGACGACATTCCGCAAGCCTCGCAGAAGCCCGGCGTAGGCTGGCACGAACCGATGATCGCCGGCGCGCCGGGCCACGGCGAAGGCCACAATTCGGGCGTGCCGATGAACATCATCGCGGCACTCGCGGTAAAGAAGGTGATGGAGCGCGAGCATCTGGCCGGCACCATCCGTCTGTGGCCCGGCGTGGCCGAAGAACTGGTGGGCACCAAGGCCTACTACGTGCGCGCCGGTATGTTTAAGGACGTGGACGTCTGCCTGTTCGCGCACGTGGCTAACAACCTGGCGGTATCCTACGGGCCTGCGCTGAACACGAACGGCCTGGTCTCCATCGAGTATATGTTCAAGGGTGAGAGCGCCCACGCGGCCGGCGCACCCTGGCGCGGGAAGAGCGCACTTGATGCCGTGGAACTCATGGACGTGGGTTGGAATTTTCGCCGCGAGCATCTGCGCCTGGCGCAGCGTTCGCACTACGTGATCACCGATGGCGGCGATCAGCCTAACGTGGTGCCGCCCACTGCCGCCGTCTGGTATTACTTCCGCGAGGCCGACTACGAACACATCATGGACATGTGGCATATCGGCGACAACATGGCCAAGGCGGCCACGCTCATGACAGACACCACTGTCACATCGCGCCTGCTGGGCAGCGCGTGGCCCGGCCACTTCAGCAAGCCGATCGCGGAAGACATGTACGAGAACATCAAGAAAGTGGGCCTGCCCCAATGGTCCGATGACGACCAGGCGCTGGCGAAGGGGTTGCAGAAAGAGCTGAAACAGCCGGTGCGAGGTCTTGCCGTGAAGGTTGCGGAGATGCGTCCGCCCCGGCCTGCACCCGCGGCCGACGCCGGTGATGGCGGCGAAGGACAGGGTCCGGGGCCCACGGGCGGCGGTTCCGATGACATCGGCGACGTTTCGTGGAATGTCCCGACCATTACACTGCGCTACCCGTCCAACATTCCCGGAGGCCCCGGCCACAATTGGGCCAACGGAATCGCCATGGCCACGCCGATCGCCCACAAAGGCGTGATCGCAGGGGCCAAGGTGCAGGCCATGACGATGCTCGACATCCTGACCAAGCCCGAACTGGTCAAAGCCGCGTGGGACTACTTCAACAACGTTCAGACCAAGGACATGAAGTACCAGAGCTTTCTGCGGCCCGACGATAAACCCGCCATTTGGTTGAATACCCGGATCATGGAGCAGTACCGGCCGAAGATGAAGCAGTTCTACTACGATGCTTCGAAGTACGATACCTACCTGGAGCAGTTGGGCATCAAGTATCCGACCGTAAGGATAAGGCAGCCGGCAGCAAGACTGCCGGCGTTATCGGCTCATGGCCTTGGGCTGGAGCTTCGGCGGATTGGCGGTGTCGGCGAACTCAAAACCCGAGGCATACGCCAGCTTCAGAATCTTGGTCAACTTTTCGAAGTTGATCTTCTCCACGGTGTCCGTCACTTCGTGGTAGTCCGGATGGAAGCCGGTGAACCACCAGACCGCCGGCACATCGTGCTGCAGGAACGGGTACTGATCGCTGCGGAACAGCACCTGGGTTGCCGCATCGCGGTCCCACTTGTACGTCAGCTTCAGGCCCACCATCTCATTGGCCTGCTCCACCACCTTGCGGTAATCCGGGCTGTAGTGAGTGCCAATCAGCCCCAGCTCGTTTGAAGTGTCCGGCGAAATCTCAGGCACCGCCGGGGCTTTCGGTGTGGCCGTTTCGTTGCGGCCGATCATGTCGAAGTTGATCTGGGCGCGGGTCGTAGCCAACGGCCGCAGTGGGTGCGCCACATAGTAATAGGCGCCGAGCAACCCGCGCTCTTCGGCCGCGAATACGATGAACAGGATGGAGCGCTTGGGCTTTACCGGATTCAACCCGAAGGCGTGCGCCATTTCCACCACCCCCACCGTGCCCGACCCGTTGTCATCGGCGCCGTGCATGACTCCTTGCGGACTGATGCCATTGTGATCGTGGTGCGCGCTATAGACGACGGTCTCGGCCTTAAGCGCCGGGTCACTGCCTTCCAGCAGGCCGGCCACGTTGAAAGAGTTTCCACGCTTCCGTTCGCTCACCACGTTGTGCAACTCAATTCGGCTGTCGGGTACGGCGAACGACATCGGGCTCGGTTTGCGGTCGATGCTGTTCTGAACATCTTCAGCCTTCTTACCGGCGGCCGTGAAAAGGTCGGCCCCGATCTTCGCCGATACGGTGAAAAAGGGAATGGTCGCTCCGCCCTCTGCCAGCGCTTCAGGCGGGATGCGCGCAGACGCAGCCGACTGCGCCGCCCCGCGCACGGCCGCATGGTTGGGATCCGGCATCGAGAGCACGGCGGCCGCACCGTGCCGCTGCGCGTTCAGCGCCTTGTAGTAATTGTTGGTGTAGCGCGTGTTGCCTCTGCCGTTGAAGACCGACTTCTCATCGTTCTCCTGCGGCTCGTGGTTGAAAATCAGGACCACCTTGCCCTTCACGTCGATACCCGCGTAATCGTCGTAGCCCAGTTCGGGCGCGCTGATGCCGTAGCCGGCGAAGACCACCTCCGCGCCAATCGCCCCCTCGTTCGGAAAGTTGCCTGCCACATCGGGCGCCCGGAAGGTATTTATGTTGACGCCGTGGTGCACCGTGAGCGACGTTTGGTCGCGGTCCACCTGGAATTCAATCAGGGGCACGGGCTGCAAATACGAATCGCCCACCAGCGGCTTGAGCCCTGCTTTGGCGAACTCGCTCGCGATCCACTGAACGGCGGCCTCATCGCCGCGTTCAAGCGACCTCCGCCCCTCAAGCGCGTCGGACGACAGAAACGTCAGGTCGGCCTTGAGCCGCGCGCTCTGAATGGAATCGAAGCCTTCGGCAATCCGCGACCGGTTCGTCTGCGCGCAGAGCAGCGCCGCAAGTGGGAACAAGAACAGCTTTGCGTACTTACCTCCGCGCATCCTTACCTCCAGAGGTCATGGCTCTGATTGGAGCCCGAAGCTATTCGTCTTCGCGGTAGCGTTCGTCGCGGCGGAACACGAAGGCGATGAAGCCCGCCAGAATCAGAAACGGCGGCGCGCCCAGAATCAGAATGCCGGAATTCAACACCCGCGAACGTGCGTCCTGCTGCGCGTGCGCGGTGCGGTAACACATCACGCACTGGGCCCCAGAGGGAAGCGCCAGCGCCGTGAACAAAGCGGCAATCGGCAGAAGGCGTTTCATGCGCCCGGCCTCATACCCGGCAGCCGCAGGGCATCCCCCAGGAATATCAGCATCAGCACAACGCAAAAGATCAGCATGGGGAACAGCGTCAGGAAGAGGCTCAGGCGCTCAAATTTCATGTGCATGAAATAAGCGATGATCAGCGCCGCTTTGATGACCGACAGGCCAATCAGCACGGTCAGCATGATCAGGGTCGGAACCTGTTCGTACGCCAGGAAAACCTCGACGCCGGTGAGGGCCAGCAGAATGAACCAGACTTTAGCGAACGTCGGAATGCTGGCGCCGGCGTGTTCGTGGACTACTTCAGCGGTGTGTGTGCTCATGAGTTCGCTCCCTCTCAGATCTTGGCGGACATCAGATAAACCAGCGGGAAGATGAACATCCACACCAGGTCGACAAAGTGCCAGTAGAGCCCGGCAACTTCCACATCTTCAGCCCTGAATTTTCCGCGCGCCACGCCCTGGCCCACGATGGCCAGGTAAATCAGCCCGATGATCACGTGGGTCATATGCAGACCGGTGAGCGCGAAGAAAGTGCCGCCGAACAGCGGCACTCCCCATGGGTTCTGGAACGGCGTGACGTGCTCATTGTTGATCAGGTTCATCCACTCATTGAGGTGCAATACCACGAACCCGGCGCCGCCGGCCATGGTTCCCAGGATCCAGAGCCAGGCCGCTTTGCGTTTGCCCTGATTCATGGAATGCACCGCCATCACCATGGTCAGACTGCTGGTGAGCAGGCAGAACGTCATCACGCTCGAGAAGATGATGCTCGGCGAAAAATGGAACGGCTTCGGCCAGTCCGGATTCGAGACGCGGCAGTAGGTATAGGCAAACAGCATTGCCGAAAACGTGAGCGAGTCCGAAATGATGAACAGCCACATCCCGAACTTCTTCGAATTGGTCGCGTATGGCGACCCCCCGCCTTCCCAGAGCGATGTGGAAGCGACGGTGCTGACTTGGGACGACATCCCTTACCCCCAAACGTAGAATAGAAGCATCAAATATAACCAGAGCCCATCCAGAAAATGCCAAAATACCGCGCTGATGTCGACCGCCGTCCGCTTGGCCGGACCCAGGCGGAACAGCAGCGCCTGCACGTCCACATAGATTAGCGCAATCACGCCGCCCAGCAGGTGAAAGGCATGGGAGGCGGTCAAAACATAAAAGAAAGAACTGCTCGGATTGCTGGAGATAAAGACACCGGCATTTTTCAACTGCTGCCAGGCCAGGAATTGGCCGCCCAGAAACAGCAGCCCCAGGGCGGTGCCAATACTCCACCAGGTGTTGAACCTGCCGCGAACGCCGGCTTTGAGTGCGCGGCGCGCCATTTCGAGCGCCAGGCTGGATGCCAGCAGCACGGCCGTGTTCACCCAGAGGATCTGCGGCTTGGCCATGCTCGCCCAATCGTCGGAAAGGCCGCGCCGCACTACCAGCGCGCTGGTGAGCGCCGCAAACACCATGGTGCTGGCGGCCAGCAGAACATACAGGCCGGTGAACGAGACGCGCCGCGCCGAGGCCGGTGGTAGCTTTGGGCGTCCCTCGGAATCATCGCCGCCACCCCAACCTCGGCCCACCGGCGGAGGCGGCGGACCCTTGACGATATCGTGTGTGATTGACCCGGGCATACCCTTATGATAGGTCAGCGCTAAGAGTGGGCCGAATCGGCTGGCGGATCGTTCTGCATGATGTAATCGTTGGGCGCACCCGGAACACTGAATTCATAGGGGCCGTGATTGACAACCGGGTGAACGCCGGCGAAGTTATCGAACGGCGGCGGCGAAGGGATGCTCCACTCGAGCGACGTCGAATTCCAGGGGTTCATGGGAGCTTTGGGCCCTTTCCAGATACTCCAGAAAAGGTTGATCACGAAGATGATCTGGGCCGCCGCCGTGAAGTATGCGGCGTAGGTCATGAAGTGGTGCACGGGCATCAGCGGCGAAAGATATTCCACGTTGCTGAAATCCGAATAGCGGCGCGGGTTGCCGGCAATTCCAAGGTAATGCATGGGGGTGAATATGGCGTACACCCCGATGAACGTGAGGTAGAAGTGCAGCTTGCCCAGAGGCTCATTCATCATTTTTCCGAACATCTTGGGGAACCAGTAGAATGTTCCTCCGAACATGCCGAAAATGGCAGCCACCCCCATGATCATGTGGAAATGGCCCACCACGAAGTATGTGTCGTGGAAGTACAGGTCGAGGGCCGGCTGGCCCAGGAAGATGCCGCTGATTCCGCCGGTCACAAACAACGACACAAAGCCCAGCGCAAACATCATGGCCGTGTCGAAGTGGATCTTACTGCCCCACAGCGTGCCAACCCAGTTGAAAGTCTTGATTGCCGACGGCACCCCGATGCACATGGTGAGAACCGAAAACGCCATGGCGGAATATGGATTCATGCCGCTCATGAACATGTGATGGCCCCAGACCAGGAAGCCTAAAAAGCCGATGCTGAGGATGGCATAGACCATCGCCTTGTATCCGAAAATCGGCTTGCGCGAGAACGTCGATAGAAGGTGCGAGGTGACGCCCATTCCGGGCAGAATCGCGATGTAGACTTCGGGGTGGCCGAAGAACCAGAACAGGTGCTGCCAGAGGAGCGGCGATCCGCCTTTGTGATTCGTCAGGATGTGGTCGCTGATCATCATTCCGGCGGGCAGGAAGAAACTGGTGCCGGCCTCGCGGTCCAGAATGAGCAGCACGCCGGCGGCCAGCAGGACGGCGAACCCGAGCAGGCCGAGGATGGCGGTGACCAGCCAGGTCCAGCAGGTGAGCGGCATGCGCATCAGCTTCATGCCTTTGCAACGCAGGTCTACAGTGGTGGCGATGAAGTTGATGGCGCCCATCAGCGAGGCGCCGCAGAAGATTGCGATACTCACGATCCACAAGGTCTGGCCCAAGCCCTCCCCGGGACCGGTTAAAGGGCCTGCGCCGGACAGCGGCGGATACGCCGTCCAGCCTGCCAGCGGCGCGCCGCCTTGCACGAAGAATGCCGACACCATCACCACCAGCGCGAGGAACGTAGTCCAGAACGACATCATGTTCAGGACTGGAAATGCCATATCCTCGGCGCCGATTTGTATAGGCAGGAAATAGTTTCCGAAACCGCTTTGAGGCACAGTAGTCAGCACGAAAAACACCATGATGGTGCCGTGCATGGTCATGAGCGAAAGGTACAGCTCGGGCGTCATCATGCCGCCGGCCGCGCCCGTAGGCCAAAGCTTGGCGAACCATGCCACTTTGGCTTCCGGGTTGACCATGTGGAATCGCATCAGGAGCGAAAGAAACATGCCTATAAACACCGAGAACAGACCCAGAAAGTAATACTGGATTCCGATCACTTTGTGATCCAGGCTGAAGACGTATTTTCTGATGAAGCCCTGCGGCGCATGCGCCGTGTGGGCTACAGGAGCGGACATATGATCACCTCAGGAAATTGGAGACTGCCGGTAGAGGTCTTACTCAAGATCATTTCAGAGCCTGTTGCTGTTGCTTCCACTGTTCGAAATCGGCTTCGCTCAAGACAGTCATGGTGGAGCGCATCTGGAAATGGCCCAGCCCGCACAGTTCCGAACACGGCACTTCATAGACGCCGATCTTGTCGGCCTGGAAGTGCAGCGGGATTTCCATGCCGGGCACGATGTCCTGCTTAACGCGAAGTTCGCGAACGAAGAAGTTGTGAATCACGTCCCTGGAGTGCATGATCAGCCGGATCGGCTTCCCTACGGGAATCTTGAGCGACGCGCTGACCAGGTCATCTTTTGCAGCCGGGTCTTTATCGTCGAGTCCGAACGGATTACCGGCCGAGTCGTTCACCAATTTCAGGTCGGTGCGGCCGAATTTGCCGTCGGGCCCGGGATAACGGAAGCTCCACGCGAACTGTTTGCCAAGAACTTCGATTGGAATGGAATCCGGCGGCGCCTCATCGAAATGGACGCCGGCCCAGATCTTGGAGCCCATCAGGACCAGGCCCAGGAACAGCACCGCTGTGGCGCTGGTCCATAAAGTTTCGAGTTTGTCGTTGCCATGCGAGTAGCTGGCGCGGCGTCCATCGGCGCGGAATTTGAAGATCGCGTAGCCCAACGCGAATTGCGCCACAAAAAAGATGATCCCCGTGATAATCAGGGTCCGCATGAACTGCTCATCGTAGGCCAGGCCGTGCTGGTTGATCGGCGGCGGAAACCACCATGTCTTCACAACGAAAAAATAACAGATGACGACCGTCAGTACCCAGACGACTGGGGCTAGTAGCATCCCGGCTGCTCCTCTACGAGGTTATGCACTCTCTTCGGATTCTTCGAAGGTGAAAGAGACGGTATCACAGTCCAAGAAGGACGTGCAACTCTGTTTCGCAGGTAGGAGGACCGGGACCGTATGGCAGGCGCGATTTGAGCGCCAGGAACGGGTGCTCCAGGAATCTCCAGGAGAGCCAGGCTATCGCAAAACTTCCTGCGACCAAACCCGGCAGGTAGGCATACTTGATCGCAAGGATCAATGCTTGAGGTAGCGTCCCGTGGCCCAGGTCGCGCACGAAGAAGGCGGTCATCTCCCAGGGTGTGGCGTGGAGCACATACATTCCATAGCTATACTTTCCCAACTGGCGCAGCGCCCGGTTCGAAAGGAACCGGTGCATCCATCCGTTTTGGGACGTAGCAGCACGAAACACCAGGCACCCGTAGCCTACGGCGAGTAAAGAAGCGCCCACCGTTCGCATTGGCAGGTCGGACCAGACGGGACCCGGCGACACCGCCGCCACGACCAGAAAACCGGCGGCGCACACGAGGGAAACGCGCGGAGCCCAACGGTCCAGCAATGGGCGAAAGTCCCGGATGCCGATCGCCAGGAAAGCGCCAACCGCCAGGCAATCCAGGCGGCACGGCGTCATCCGATAAATGCTTTCTGTCGATGCACCGGAGGCACTCATCCAGCACCGCGTGGCGAACGCGCCGGCGGCAAGTGCCGCACTTAACCAACTCAATCTTCGCCGGGGAACCAGCCAGACTACTGCGGGCCAGACCAGGTAGAACTGCTCTTCGATCGCGAGGCTCCAGAGATGGGAGAGAGAGCGGTCAACCGAACCGGCGCCGGGCTTCCAGTTCATCAAGTACGTGACATACCACCACGGATCGGCCGACTGCCACAGATCCTCGCCCGCGTACCATCGCCACCCTTGGCGGCTCAATACCAAAATCAGGAAAAGATAAAAGAAGTACAGCGGAAAAATGCGCAGGATGCGCCGCGCATAGAAAGTCCGGAAGTAGGTTGATGAATCCCGGCTGTCGACGAGAATTCCCGTGATCAGAAACCCGGAAAGAACAAAGAAGAGATCGACGCCGGACCAACCCAGGCCAAGCAGGCGGAAGCCGAAGTAAGGGATCTCCGCGGTGGTAGCGAAGACGACGCGCGCGTGGAACGCCAACACCAGGAGGATCGCCAGCCCGCGGATCCCGTCCAACTGCCTAATATGCTTCAACCTCAATAGGTTAAGCCTGCACTCTCTGGGAGTCTAGCTAAACGAAGGATAGTGCTTGAGGGTACTCAACAGGATACTCAAACGATCAGATACGATTCCGAATTGGTGATTCCGCTACCCCTCGCGGCCTTTCTACACAGCGGGGAAAAACACGCGCGCCAACCCGTAGGCGGCGAACGCGCCCAGGCCCGCCGTCCAGAGGCGATTGCGAACCGGGCCGCTCCAGAACAGGCTGAGGAGCATGGCGAAAGCCAGGGGGCTCAGGGCATTGAATCGCAAAGCGCCCGCCCACTGGCCTTTAGCCAGTCCGAACATCGCCCGCGTGAGACCGCAGAAAGGGCAGGGCCGTCCGGTGAGCCAGAGAAATCCACAAAACCGAAATGGCGGACTGTCCGGAACCGTGAAGAACCAGAGCGCTGCCAGCAGAGATCCGCAAGCCGCAAACTTCAGCCAAATCCGGCCGCGCTCCAAATCGGTCACTCTACAGCGTGCCTCACTCTTACAGAGACTCTATGGTTCGCGGGTCAAAACCCACCAGTTCTTTATAAGCCACGGTGATCGCCGCAAACGTCACCGGCAGTGCCACGAAGAGCCCTATCACGCAGCACAGCACGCCAAGAAGGTCCACCAGCGCCATCAGCAACAGGAACATGGTGAAGCCGAAATAGTCGTTCTTGGCCACGGCGTGGCTGGCTTGCATCGCCGGCCAGAAATCCATGCGCTTGTCCACGATGAACAGGTAGGTGAACTTATACATGGCCGCCACCACAAGACCGGGGATGAAGCAGAGCAGCGTGCCGCCGAACACGAACAGGCCGATCAACAGCGAGGCCACCAGGGTGGGCACAAAGTAATTGAAGCCCTTGAAGAGATCGGCAAACTCGGCGGGGCGTCCCATCAGTTTCTTCATCGTGAAAATATGGAAGCCGGCGATCAGCGCGCCTTGTATCAGCGGCACACTACTAAGCAGGCTGAACACCAATGCCATCAGGATGTAATTGCCAAGATCGGCCTTCACCAGTTCCCATCCCTCGCCGATCCAGCGGCCGGGAGCCGCTTTGATACCCACGGGCGCCACCCATGCAACCACCGGAACGGTGACCGTTGGGGAAAGCGATTGCCCGCAATTCGGACAGAACTGGAGGTCTTGGGTGACCTGAGTACCGCAAGTGTGACAGAACATGATCGCTCCGCTAGAATCCAAGATTTGTGATTCGTGGCATCATACCACCCTGCGTTCGAATAAGACAGGGCAAATGCCTGCTAAACGGTACGCAGCCGTGAGCGAGGGTGTTCCATCGGTGTTGGCGTTACGCGTCTGCCGGCGCGCGGCTCACTTTCGGGCCGCTCGTATTCAGGGACGCCGGCCAGGGCGTTCGCCTGCTACAGCACCGCCGGCAGTGTCAATCCCGCCTTCGCCAGGGCCCGCTGCATCATGCCGAGCGCATGAATCTCAGGCGCGTTGCGCGCGATTGAGATTTCCGAAACCAGCATATGGCGGGCGCGGTCCAGCATCTTTTTCTCCCGGAAGGAGAGCGGTTTATCCACGTGCAATTGCAAAAGCGCTTTGAAGACTTCGGCGGCCTTGAGTAAATCTCCGCTTTGCATCTTCTCCGTATTTTCCTTGAAGCGCACTTTCCAATCTGCGTTGATCAGGCAGAAACCGTTGGACAGGAAAGAAAGAATGCGCGAAATCTCCCGGTCCTTCGTGACTCTCCGCAAACCAATATTGGCTGCGTTGGAAAAGGGCACCAACACAGTCATACTGTTGCATCCTAAACGCAGGAGATAGAATTTCTCGAAGGCTGAACCGAAGGATCGCGTGCTGATGTTCTCGATGGTTCCAACGCCTTGGTTGGGATATACCACCTTGTCACCGATCTGAAAGGTCATACGGGGTCCCCCACAAAAACCACCGCTGTCAAGTGTTGTCAGAATTATGTTGGAACAACCATTGAATAGTACGCTCACGAACGGTTTCTGTCAAGCGTTAGTATTGCAAGAATCCCCATCTGATGGGCGTTTTCGGCAATTCGCCCAAATATTCGTTGGAAACTGGCGGTAATACGCGCAGAAACTGCACGGACATGATACACCTCCTGCAGGTGTATAGTAACCGTTTTGTGGTTGGCAGCTACGGCTGCCGGTTCAACTACCGTCGCCGGTGGTGACCTCACTTACACGCAGACCGCGTTCCTTAAGCAATAAACGCCTTAAAGTACGGAGATCGTTCAAGATACGCCGGCTGGAGGTGATATGCAGGTTCAGCTTGGCCAGATTATACGAAACCAGAAGAAGCGCTTCCTTGCGGCGATCGGCGCCATCCCGCTCTGCGGCGATAACTTCCGCTTCCACGTCGCGGCGAGCCTCATCCAGAGATTCCGCGAGGAGGGCTACATACTCGTGCGATCCTTCGATACTGTCGAACGGCGTTTCGGATTTATTGCTCACAAACCGCCTTTCTGACCGCCTCCCCGAGCGGGTGGCCGTAGAATATATGAATTGATTCCGATTGTCGCACAAATGAAACCTGGCGGGAATAGCTAATCTCACGGGATTAACCCTGGTATCGGGAGGCAGAACATTGGCAGAGAAAGTGATCTCCGATACACTAACGGCTGTAATCGTTGACGACGAAGAGCTGGCCCGCGGCTTTCTTCGCGAAATGCTGCAGGCGCACCCCGAGATCGGGATTGCGGCGGAATGCGCTAACGGCTTCGAGGCCGTGAAGGCTATTTCCGAAACCTCTCCGGACATCGTATTTCTGGATGTCCAGATGCCCAAGCTCGATGGCTTCGAGGTCCTGGAGCTAATCGATCCGGGCCCGGTAATCGTCTTCGTCACGGCCTACGATCAATACGCCATGCGCGCCTTCGATGCCCACGCCGTGGACTATCTTCTTAAGCCCTTCGGCGCGGAACGCTTCGAGCGTGCTCTCGAGCGCGCCAAACTCCGCCTGGGCGAGCGCCGCGGCCTGCCTTCGAAGGTTGTGCCGGAGGCGCGTGCGCCCGGCGAGCAGCCGCAACGGATCGTGGTGAAGGACGGCACTCGCGTGCATGTGATTCCCATCGAAAAGCTGGATTATGTGCAGGCGCAGGACGACTACGTTGCGCTTTACAGTTCCGGCAAGAGCTATTTGAAACAGCAGCCCATCGCCAGCCTGGAAGCCATTCTGGACCCCGCGCGTTTCGTGCGCATTCACCGTTCGGCCATCGTCAACCTGGAACGTGTGGAACGTATCGAACCCTACGGTAAAGACAGCCGCATAGCGATTCTCGCCGGCGGCGCTCGCCTGCCGGTAAGCCGGGCCGGCTATTCCCGATTGCTGGAGGCTATGGGAGACTCGCAGGGGAATCGCAACACCACGCGGTAGACGCCGTCACTGGGGCCGGCGCTGAAAGTCGCGTCGTCGCCATAGCGGATTTGCAGGCGCCGCCGGACGTGCTCCAGACCCAGGCCCAGCTTGCGCGGCGGGGGCATTTGCGGATCGAAGCCATTTTCCACGGTCACCAGTACGTCCACGCCCAAGCGACGGACCAGGAGGCGGATGGCGCCGCCTTCCAGCATGCCGGCGATTCCGTGCTTCACCGCGTTTTCCACCAGCGGCTGCAGCAGCAGGGCGGGAATAGCACAGTCCCGGCAGGCCGCCTCGACGTCCTCATCCACTCGCAGGCGTTGGCCGAAACGCACGTGCTCCACTTCCAGGTAGCTGCGCGCCAGGGCCAGCTCTTCGCCCAGTGGAAGGCTCTGGCGATCGCCCAAACCAAGGCTGGTGCGCAGAAAGTCCGCAAGCCGAACGCACATTTCTCTGGCGCGCGCACCGTCCAGAGTGGCTAGCGCGGCAATGGAATGCAGACTGTTGAACAGGAAATGCGGGTTGAGCTGCATGCGCAGGGCTTGCAACTCGGCGTCCCGGGCCAGCGTGCGGGCTTCCGCCGCGCGCTGGGCGGCCTCCTGAGAGGCCTCAGCCGCCAACGCCGCATAGTGCAGGCCGCCGGACAAAAGATACAGCACCACGCCCATACCGAACAGCGGCCCTAGTTGCGGCGAGGCCAGCCGCAGCGCCAAGGCAGTCAACCGCACGCTCCCTATCAGCACCAGGCTGCCGGCCACTGAAGCCGTGCCCCAGGTGAACAGGAGCCCCGTCAGGTTCGACAGGCGCAGCGGCCGTGTGCGGCCGATATACCAGGGCGACAGGCATGCGAAAGCGTAGACCAGGCAGGCGGGCGTAAGAACCGCAGCCGCGCCCCACCAGGTGACGCCGCCCGCCATCCATGTGACGTAAACCAGGAGCGCCAGTATGGGGGTCCAGGCCGCCAGGTAGAGCAGCAGCCGGCGGCGCGCTGCGAGGAGGGGGTGCATCGGTGATCAGCCTCCTGGCGGTCAGTTCTTTATGGAGACGCCGCCGAAGACCGCCGCGCCTCTCAGGAAAAGCCGCTTGGTTTGTGGGCCGGCCACGGGATTGGGATGGGTGGTCTCGTCGCCGTATCCGCCGAATATCCCCACGCCCTGGACGACGGCGATCCAGGTATCGGGAATGCGAATCTCGGCGCCGCCGAAAATGGCGTTGATTTCCAACACCGCGGAATCGCTGGTCATCCCGGCATAGCGGAGGTCGATCTCAAAGCCGCCGAAAACTGCCGTCAGTTCGCCGCCCTTGAAATCCTGACTGGTGACCTTACGCTTGCCGCCGCCGAAAATTGCGACTTCATTCAGTGTCGAATCGGATCCGGACCCATCGGATTCCCGCCCCTTGTCCCAGCTCCATTTGTCCCACTGTCCTCTGTTCCATCGCCCTTTGTCCCACCGGCCGTGAACGTGCCCCGGTCCGTGTGGCCCCCAAACCCGATTCCCCAGCATCATCAATCCCACGCCAATCAAGAAGAGCGGCCAAAGTTCGCTAATGGTCACGTCGTAGAGTCCCAGAGTGCTACCTAGAAAAATCGCGCCAATTCCGAGGAGAACCCCACCAAACACGCGTCCGCCGCCATAGGTGGAATCCACCAGTTTGACGAGTCCGCCGGCAATCAAAGCCACAGGCCAAAACCTCCACAAGTCGCTGACGTAAACAATATGGAAATTATCGAGCAGGAAGAGCAGGCCGATTCCGATGATGATTGCCCCTGGAATCAGGCCATGGTTGGAGCGCCAGCCCGGGTGACGGTCATTGTCATTAGGTTCCATGCACTCAGAGTAAAGCCGGAGGGCTTCCAAGTCCTTCGCGAATCGGTGAACAGGGCGCGTTTACCGGCAAGCGGCGTCCCCGCCAAACCCGGCGGCGATTTGCCGATACCGGTAGTCGAAAACGCTCTCCGGATCCCGCCGCAAGGTTTGGATCATGGATTGAAATAATCGGCGGAATCATTATCGATAGCGGCAAGTTTCAATGGACCGACAAGTACCCCGCCATCACCCAGCCCAGCCCCGGGTATCACGGCATGAAATTCTCCGAGGTTTTCGGGCCCCTGGCTTACATCATTAAGGTTCGAGTGGAGGGCTTGCGCGATTTCGGGCCGTGTATCAGCCCGTTCAATTCCTTCCTGTTCATTCAGGGCATCGAGACACTGGCGTATCGCATGGACGCCCACAGCCGCAATGCGCTGGCGGTGGCCCAGTGGCTGGAGAAAAACTCCGCGGTCTCATGGGTCAAGTATCCGGGCCTGAAAGCCAGCCCGTACAACGCCCTTTCGCAGAAGTACCTGCCCAAGGGCCAGGGGTCGATTGTGACTTTCGGCATTAAGGGCGGAGCCGAGGCGGGACGCAAACTGATCGACTCCGTGAAGATTTTTTCGCACCTGGCCAACCTGGGCGATGCCAAGAGCCTGATCATTCATCCGGCGACCACCACGCACCAGCAGTTGAACGATGCGCAACAGTTGGACGCGGGCGTCAGCAAAGACCTGGTTCGAATCTCGGTGGGAATTGAGGATGTGGACGACATCATCTGGGACCTGGATCAGGCCATCGCGGCTTCGCAGAAGTGAGCACTGCGCTACAATTTTGATATAGATCGTCGGGGCCGCCGGCCATGTCATCTCCTTCCGTTGAGTTCGTTCTGAACGGACACGCAATACGCGCTGAGGGCTTTCCCGTTCAAACCACGCTGCTTGATTTCCTGCGTTCGCGCGGGCTTACCGGCGCCAAGGAAGGCTGTGCAGAAGGAGAGTGCGGCACCTGTGCGGTGGTGATGGTGCGGTCGCGCGGTGGGGCCAGCGCGTACGCTCCCGTCAACAGTTGTCTTCTGTTCCTGCCCATGGCGGCGGGCCAGGAGATTTATACCGTCGAGGCGCTGGCCGAAGGCGGGCCGCTGGCGGCGGTTCAACAGGCCATGGTGGATTTCGGCGGCTCGCAATGCGGTTACTGTACGCCGGGCTTCGTGATGAGCATGTTCGCGGAGCAGTACCGGCCAGGCCGCGAAGGCCCGTGCGATGTCCACGCGCTCACTGGGAATCTCTGCCGCTGCACGGGCTACCGGCCGATCCGCGATGCCGCGCTATCGCTTGGCGGGGCGCCGGCGGACGGATTCCGCGCCCGGTTGGATGCCCCGGCGCCGGAAGTGGGGCCGGTCAGCTATAACGGTTTCTCGCGTGGCAGTTTCTTGCGCCCCAAGACGGTGCGGGAATGTCTGGCCCAGATGGCGGAGCATTCCGATGCGCGGCTGATTGCGGGCGGAACCGATCTGGTGGTGGAATCCAATTTGCGCCTGCGCCGCTTCCCGCACCTGATCAGCTTGGAAGGTGTCGACGAATTGCGCCAGTTCCGCGACTCCGAAAAGGAATTGGAGATCGGCGCCGGGCTGACGCTGAGCGAGGTGGGTGAACTCTCACCGGCGGCAAGACCGCCGGCGTTACCGGAATGGCTGACTTTGTTTGCTTCCCCGCTCATTCGCAATCGCGCGACCCTGGGCGGCAACATTGCCACCGCTTCCCCCATCGGCGACGGTCCGCCGCTGCTGCTGGCGCTTGATGCCCAGGTCCGGATCGCGGGCCCGCGGGGCCTGCGCACAATTCCCCTCCAGGAATTTTTCCTCGGCTATCGCAAGACCGCACTCGCGCCGGGCGAACTGCTGGTCTCCATCGTTCTTCCGAAACCGTTCCCCGCCATCGCCCGCTTTTACAAAGCCGCCAAGCGCCGCATGGACGACATCAGCACCGTGGCCGCCTGTTTCGCGATCGATCTGGATGCCGCCGGCCGCGTTCGCCGCGCGCGCCTGGCCTACGGCGGAATGGCGGCCGTTCCGTTGCGGGCAACCGAAGCTGAGGACGCGCTTCTGGACGCCCCATGGAATTTAGCAGCGGTGGAGCGCGCCCAGAAAATTTTGGCGCGTACCCTGCACCCCATTGGCGATCATCGCGGTTCGGCGGCCTATCGCCTGGCGCTGGCGCAAAGCCTGCTGGCCAAGTTCTGGTGGCAGCAACAGGCGGAGGCCGCGGCCGCATGAAAACGGCGGGCCAGGCCGTTCCCCACGAAAGCGCCCGTGGACACGTCACCGGCGAGGCGCTTTACACGGACGACTTGCTGGCCCGCTTTCCGCAGGCGCTGCACGCGTGGCCCGTGCTGGCGCCGCACGCCCATGCGCTGGTGATTTCGCTGGATGCCGCGCCGGCACTGGAGGAGCCGGGCGTAGCCGCTGTTTTGACCGAAGCCGACGTTCCGGGCGAAGGCAATTCCGGCGCCAACCGTCATGACGAACCTCTCTTTCCCACTGAAGTGATGCACCATCAGCAACCCGTGGCATGGGTTCTGGGCGAAACATTGGAAGCCGCGCAGCGCGGCGCGGCGCGCGTGAAGGTGAGCTACCAGCCGCTGCCCGCTGTCCTCGGCATTGAAGATGCCATCGCCGAGGCCGCCATCGGCGAACAGAGTTTCCATTCAGGCCCGCTGCGATTGCACCGCGGCAACGCTCAGGAAGCGATTTCCAGCAGCCCCCTGCGCATTGAAGGCGAACTGCGCATGGGCGGCCAGGAGCATTTTTACCTGGAGACGCAGTGCGCCTTGGCCTGGCTGGATGAATCGGGCGGCGTCGCGCTGCACTCTTCCACGCAGCATCCCACCGAAACGCAGGACGTAGTGGCGCGCGTGCTGGGCCTGGCGCGCAACCGGGTCACGGTGGAATGCCTGCGCATGGGCGGAGCATTCGGCGGTAAGGAAGTGCAGGCCAATCCCTATGCCGCGGTGGCGGCGCTGGGGGCGTGGAAGACGCGGCGGCCGGTGCGGGTGCGGCTGCCGCGCGTGCTGGACATGGCGCTCACCGGCAAGCGGCATCCATTTCTGGCGCGCTTCAACGCGGGCTTCGACCTGGACGGGCGTCTCCGCGGCCTCACCGTCCGGCTCTATTCCGACGCCGGCTGGAGCCTGGACCTATCGGAACCCGTGATGTGGCGGGCCATGTTTCATCTGGACAACACCTATTACCTGCCGGCCGTGGATGTGGAAGGCTTCGTGTGCCGCACCCACAAGACTTCGCAAACGGCATTCCGCGGCTTCGGCGGTCCGCAGGGCATGCTGGTCATCGAAGACATTCTGGACCGCGCGGCGCGCCGGCTTTCGCTGCTGCCCGAAGTAGTCCGGCAGAGGAACTTTTATCGCGAAGACCAGACCACGCACTACGGCCAGAGAGTGAAGGACGCTGCGCGTATCCAAACCATCTGGGATGAGCTGCTCAAGAGCAGCCGGTTCAGCGAACGGCGTGGGGCAATTGAACAATTCAACCAATCGCATCCGCACCGCAAGCGCGGCATGGCCATCACGCCGGTGAAATTCGGTATCTCATTCACCGCCACCTTCTTCAACCAGGCCGGCGCGCTGGTGCTGATCTACCGGGATGGCAGCGTGCAGGTGAACCACGGCGGCACTGAGATGGGGCAGGGCATCCACACCAAGATCCGGCAGATTGCGGCCGACAGCCTGGGCTTGCCGATGGAGGCCATTCGCGTTATGCCGACCCGCACCGACAAGGTGCCCAATACCTCGGCTACCGCTGCCTCGGCCGGCACAGACCTCAACGGCGCCGCGGTGGCCGACGCCTGCGAGCAACTCAAAGCGCGCCTGGCCCCGGTGGCCGCCGCGATGCCCGGCATGTCTTTCGCGAGAGTAGTGGAAGCGGCCTACCGCCAGCGCCTGCCGCTGTTTGCCCAGGGCTATTACCGCACGCCCGGAATTCATTTCGACCAGAAGAGCGGGCAGGGCGAGCCGTTCCACTACTACGCTTACGGCGCGGCGGTGACGGAGGTGGAAATCGATGGCTTCACCGGCGAGCATCGGGTGCTGCGCACGGACATCCTGCACGATGTGGGCGATTCGGTTTCACCCCTCATCGACCGCGGCCAGGTGGAGGGCGGCTTCATTCAGGGTCTGGGATGGCTCACGCTGGAAGAGCTGCTGTGGGACCAGCAGGGCCGCGTGGCAACGCGCGGGCGCATCTACGTACAAGCTGCCTGCCTGGTCTGAGCTTCCCGAAATTTTCGAGGTGGCATTCCTGGCCCGGGCCACGGAACCCGGCGTGATTCTGGGCAGCAAGGCCGTGGGCGAGCCGCCGTTGATGCTGGCGATCTCAGTGCGCGAAGCGATTCGCGACGCCATCGCGGCGTTCGGCTCAGGTGTCGAAGTTACACTAGACAGCCCGGCAACACCCGAGCGCATTTTTTGGGCGATCGAGCGTCAGCGCTTCTTGAAGTCGGTCGGTTGGGTCTTCGAGGATTCGCCATGGGTGGCCGAGCGCGCCTGGCCGCGCCAACCGTTCGAATCGGTGGACGCGCTGCACGCCGCCATGAAGAGCGAAGTGGAGCGCGCCACCCGCGAAGAGCAACTGGCACTGCTGAAGGCCCATCCCGATTTGGGCGCCAACGCCAAAATGAGCCAGGCTTCGGTAGGAGAACAGGCCGGCGCCGGTTTGGACTGCCTGACGCCCGAGGAATGTGCCGATCTGCGGCGGCTGAATGCGGAATATCGCGACAAGTTTGGATTTCCGTTTCTATTTGCCGTGAAGGGAAGCACCAGGCACGATATCCTGGAAGCCCTGGCACAGCGGGTGGAGGGCGAGCCGGAGGAGGAGTTCCGAGTGGCGCTGGAACAGGTGTACCGGATCGCGCGGTTTCGGTTGGAGGCCATGGCGGGGCAGACGGTTTCGACTGCCGGTTAACTTATGCAGCATTTCGCAAGCGGCGACAAACGGAATTATTACGGCAAGAGCGACGTCATCGTCTACCGGCTGAACCGCGATGGCGTCACGGCCGGCGGCCAGTCGCCCGTCTTCGGCGCCAACGTGACCATGCTGTTGTACGGCGATGCCTTCTGGCCCACCTACACCGCCGGGGACAACACCGGCCTGGTGGCTACCGATTCCATGAAGAATTTCATCCAGCGGGAAACGTTGAATTTCACGGGTGATGAGATGCAAGCCTATTGCCATTTCCTGGCCGTGAAATTCATGACCACATATCCGCAAACCGAAGGGATTCAGGTTCGGGCCGTGGAGATCCCATATACCGGTGTGGTGGATGGCACCGTCGCGTTCGCACCTTGTGGACCGGAACGCGCCATGGCGCAGGTGGAATTGCGGCAGGGCGGGGAAATGCTGGAAGCGCGTTCCGGAATCCACGGCTTCAAACTGCTGCGCCTGGGCGGCAGCGCCTTCACCGGCTTCGTGCGCGACCAGTACACCACACTTCCCGAAATCCATAACCGGCCGCTGCACATGTGGCTGGATGTGGAGTGGGTCTGTGCGCCGCCGGCAGCGCTGACGGCACACGTGCGGGAGATAGTCCACCGCGTGTTTCATTCTTTCGAATCGGGTAGCATTCAGCAGGTGATCTACCAGATCGGCAGGAAGATGCTGGAAGACCTGCCTGCTGTCACAGAAGTGCGCCTGGAGGCCAATAACCGCACGTGGGACACGGTGGTGGAACGCGGCGAGGAACTTGGCGTCTTTACGGATGCGCGGCCGCCGTTCGGAATTCTTGGACTGACGCTGCGCCGGTAACCGCATGCCGCGACTCTCTACCCACGTTCTGGATACATCTAACGGCAGGCCTGCGAGCGGAGTGCGCATTCGCCTGTATGCTTGCGCCGGTGACGCGCGCCTGCTGTTGAATTCTGCGACCACCAACGCAGATGGACGCACAGACGAGCCACTACTGGATGGGGATGCGCTGTCAGCGGGCGTGTACGAACTGGTGTTCAGCGTCGGAGACTACTTCGCCCTGCCAGGCGACGCGCCGCCGTTTCTGGGCGAGGTAGTGGTGCGGTTCGGAGTGGCCGGCGGGGCCGGGAACTATCACGTGCCTCTGCTGGTGTCGCCGTACGGGTACTGCACCTACCGGGGGTCATGATGGATGCCCAGGAAGTGATTCACCGGTGCGGTGTGCTGGCCAAGTGCACAGAGGAGCCCGGCCACATCACGCGGACATTTCTTTCACCGCCTATGCGCGAAGTACACCGGCTGGTGCGCGGTTGGATGGAAGACGCGGGCTTGCATGTGTGGGTGGACGCGGTGGGCAACATCCGCGGAGTTTCGGACGATGGGCCGCGACTGATGATTGGCTCGCACCTGGATACCGTACCGCACGCGGGCCGCTATGACGGCGTACTGGGCGTCATCATGGGGATCGCGCTAGCCGGGTTGCAGGTTGCGCCGCTTGAGGTGGTCGGTTTTTCCGAAGAGGAGGGCGTGCGGTTCGGCAAACCGTTCATCGGCAGCCGCGCACTGGCTGGCTCGCCGGTGCTGGAACCGGAAATCCTGGAGGCGATCGGCGCGTATGGCCTCGACTCCGGCGAAATCCCGCTGGCCGCGATCGACGACAATGTGCGCGGCTTCCTGGAATTTCATATTGAACAAGGGCCGGTGCTGGAAAGCCTGGACCTGCGGTTAGGAGTGGTGGAGGCGATCGCAGGGCAGAGCCGCGTGGCTCTGTCTTTTATGGGCAAGGCCAACCATGCCGGCGCCACACCCATGAAACACCGCCGCGACGCCCTGGCTGCGGCAGCCGAATGGATTTGTTTTGTGGAGCGCACGGCGCGGAACACGGAGGGATTGGTAGGTACGGTCGGACAACTGGAGATCGAGTCCGGTGCAGTGAACGTGATTCCGGGAGCGGTGCACGCGACCCTGGATGTGCGCCATGCGGACGACCGTGTCCGAACTGACGCCCTGGGCGCTCTGGAAATCGCCGCAAAGAGCTTTGCAAGGGACAGGAACGTGCGCGTGCAGTGGGACCCGCGGAATCAACAAGCCGCGACCGCCATGAATGCCTCCATGATTCAGGCGCTGTCGAACGCGGCCGAAAGCGCGGGCCATCCGGCGCATCGTATGGTGAGCGGCGCCGGGCATGACGCTATGATCCTGGCGCGGAAGGTGCCGGCCGCGATGCTGTTTCTGCGCAGCCCCGGCGGCATCAGCCATCATCCTCACGAAGCCGTGCTGGCCAGCGACGTGGATGCGGCTCTCGCCGTGGGAACCAGATTCCTGGAAGCGTGGAGGCCTTCGTGATTGTTCGCGGCGGCTCGGTGGTCACACCGGAGGGCGTCATCGCGGCCGACGTAGCGGTGGAAGATGGGCGCATCCGCGCGATTGCGCCGGAGTTAGAGGGTGATGGCGAGGAGATCGACGCCCGCGGCCTTACCGTGCTGCCGGGGCTGATCGACGTCCACGTGCACTTCAACGAGCCCGGGCGCGCGGATTGGGAAGGCGCGGCCACGGGAAGCCGGGCTCTGGCGGCCGGCGGCGGCACCACCTTCTTCGACATGCCGCTGAACTCTTCGCCGTGCACCGTGGGCCCGAGGGAATTCGACGAAAAGCGGGCCGCGCTGGAAGCTGCTTCCATCACCGATTTTGGAATATGGGGCGGCCTGGTGCCGGGCAACCGCGGCCTCATGCCGGACCTGGCGGCCCGCGGCGCGATCGGTTTCAAGGCCTTCATGACGGATTCCGGGCTGCCGGAATTTCCGCGTGCCGACGACCTCACGCTGTATGAAGGAATGTGCCAGGCCGCGCGCCTGGGGCTGCCGGTTGCGGTACACGCCGAAAGCCACGAACTGGTCAACGCGCTGACGTGTCGCGCAATGGACGCAGGCTGCGATGGCGTCCGGGACTATCTGGATTCGCGGCCGGTGATGGCGGAAGTAGAAGCCATCCGGCGCGCGGCGCTCTTCGCAGACGAAGCCGGAGCCAGGCTGCACATTGTCCACGTCAGTTCCGGCCGTGGAGTGGCGGCGGCGCTCGAAGCCCGCGCGCGAGGCGTGGATATCTCGATCGAAACCTGTGCGCACTATCTCTACTTCACGCGAAGAAGACATGCTGCGCATGGGCGCGATTGCCAAGTGCGCGCCTCCGCTGCGTGATGGGGCTGAGCGCAAGGCCCTCTGGCGCTCGGTGTTGCGCGGCGATGTGGACATGGTCGCCTCCGACCATTCGCCGGCGCCGCCGGCCATGAAGCAGGATCAGAATTTTTTCCGGATCTGGGGCGGAATCGCCGGCGTGCAGTCTACGCTGGGCGTGCTGCTGGAACTGGCGCCTGTGGAACGCATCGCGGCGCTCACGGCAGCCAAGCCGGCGGAGCGTTTCGGCCTCGCCCGCAAGGGCAGCCTGGCAGTGGGGCAGGACGCCGATTTCACGCTGGTGGATACCGGAGCCGAGTACACCGTGGCGCGCCAATCGCTGTTTCAGAAGCACGGGCTCAGCCCCTACGTGGGTTCGACATTCCGCGGAATAGTCCGGCGCACCGTGGTGCGCGGCGAAACAGTATTCGCGGATGGGAAGATAGTGGGAGCGCCGAAAGGCAGAATGGTCAGACCAGAATATGCAACGACTCGGACAGACACGTAGCTCCCATCAGCGCGACCACATGCTGCTGACGCCAGAGACCTTTGTGAGGGCTCCGCTTCCGGGAATGGAGCGGGCCACCGCGATTGTGCACGTCTCTCCAGCGGTAGGCGCCGCGTTTACTCAATACACGGCCGAGTTCGAAGCCGGCGGGTCCATGGTGCCGGTGTCGGAGCAGCGTTTCGTTTATGTGCTTGAAGGCGAGTTGAACGTACTTGGCCGCGCCCTGGGGCCGGACCAATATGCTTACATTCCCGCGGGTCTCGACGCTGGTCTGTGGGCGGTTGGCAAATCGCGGGCTGCCGTGATTGAGAAGCCCTATCACCCGTTAGGCGCATCGAAACCGCCCGGGAAGTTCCTCGCCAGCGAGCCGGCGGTTGTGCCCAAGCCGCTGATGAATGATCCGGATTTGCAAGTTCGCGCGCTGGTGCCCGAGGATTCGTCATTCGATTTTGCGGTCAATACGATGACGTTTCAGCCGGGCGCGGCGCTGCCCATGGTAGAGATGCACGTGATGGAACACGGGCTCCTGATGCTGGCGGGCGGTGGTATCTACCGGCTGGGCGAACATTGGTACCCGGTGGCCAAGGGTGATTTTATCTGGATGGCGCCGTACTGCCCGCAGTGGTTCGGCGCCATCGGAAAGACGCCGGCGAAATACCTCATCTACAAAGACTGGAATCGCTGAATGTGAAAACGCTATCGAAAACGCCGCTGACGATTGATTCCGACAGGCTGACGCGCGAACTGGAGACGCTGGCCGGCTTCTCAGACGCGCCGGCGCCGGCGGTGACGCGCGTGGTGTATTCCGAAACCGACGGGCGCGCGCGCGAATTCGTGAAGGGTCTGTGCGCGGAAGCCGGCCTCGCCGTGCGCGAAGACGCCGTGGGCAATACGTTCGCGCGTTGGCCGGGGGCGGAACCGGAACTGGCGGCGGTGGGCACGGGCTCACACATCGATGCCATCCCACATGCCGGCCGGTACGACGGAACTGTGGGAGTGCTGGGGGGCCTGGAGGCAATACGGGCATTGCAGCGCAGCGGCCGGCATCCGCGGCGGTCCGTCGAGTTGGTGATTTTCACCGCGGAGGAGCCGACACGCTTTGGAATCGGCTGTTTCGGAAGCCGGCTGCTGGCTGGGTCGCTTGATGAATCGGCGGGCGAACAGTTGTGCGATAAAGACGGCAAAACGCTGGACCAGTGGCGTGCCGCGGCCGGCTTCACCGGCGATCTGGCAGATGTGCGATTGCCCGCGGAATATTTCGCAGCCTTCGTGGAACTGCACATCGAACAGGGTCCGAAACTGGAGCGCGACGGAGTTCCGCTGGGTCTGGTAACCGCGATTGCGGCGCCGGCCAGTTGGCGGATTTGGATTGAAGGCGAAGGCGGCCATGCGGGCGCGGTGCTGATGCCGCAGCGGCGGGATGCCTTCTGCGCGGCGGCAGAGATCGTGCTGGCCGTCGAGAATGCCGCGCGGTCGACAGGCGCCGTGGATACGGTGGGCACCGTGGGAGTGTGCGATGTCTTTCCGGGAGCCGTGAATTCGGTGCCGAGCCGCGTGCGTCTGGAAATGGATGTACGGGATATCGACGGCGCGCGGCGCGATGCCGTGCTGGCGAAGATTGAGCGCGCCTGCGAAGAAACGGCGCTGCGGCGCGGGGTCGTGGTGCGCACGGAAGTAGTGAATGCGGACCCGCCCGCGCAGTGCGACCAGCGTGTGGTGGACGCGCTTGAGGGGGCGGCCGCGGCGCATGGCCTGGCATTTCAGAAGATGGTGAGCCGGGCGTATCACGACACGTTATTTATGTCGCGGATTGCTCCGGCGGCGATGTTGTTCATTCCGTGCAAAGCAGGCGTGAGCCACCGGCCGGATGAGTATGCCGCACCCGAGGCGATCTCGCAGGGCGCGCTGGTGCTGGCCGAGGCGTTGGGCGAGTTGGCGGGATGAGCGGCGGACTGACGGAGATAACCGCGGATCGCTCCTGCTAAGTGCCAATCCTACCGCAAAGCCCAGAACGCGATTAGGGCAGATCGATGCGTTCCCGCACAGCTAAAGCGCGTTCACAAAATCCGTCAAGCTGATGCCTGCCTGACGGAGAATACTCTGAAGTGTGCCAACAACCAATTCCCGATGCATCGGCACTGTGACGCACCGATTCCCTTGGGCCATACGAACGTGCGAGCCAGTCTGCCTGATCGTCGAGAAGCCCAGCCGCTCCAGCGCCTTGATTGCCTCGGCTCCGGAGACGTCACGGGGCAACTTCACGCCTGAACCAGGATCGGATCGCTGACGAAGTGGATGCGGATCCGCCGGGGACCCGCGCCTTCGTCAAAGTGAACGGCAACGGCATCCGTGATCTGCTGCTGCAAATCGCGGAGATCTTGCCCTTGCGTGGTGATGCCGCCCGCTCCGTCCGGATCGTCCCACCATGCCACGAGCCAGCCCGACTGCTCGTCACGCTGGACTTGCAGGGTGATTTCTTCCATTAGCTTGAACTCATTATTTCATAGCTGCAACATGGCGGGGCAAGCCACGACGAAGCCGGCCCCGCTCGATCTCACTTACTTGCCCACTACCAGCACGTGGAAGCTGTCCGGCAGTACCGGAGGGCGGCCCTTCTTCTGGCCTTCCTTCGCCTCGGGTGTGGGGCCGTATTCGGCGGCCAGCAGGTACACCTTGTGGGTCTTCTCATCCACAGCCATGGTGCGCGCGCCGCGCTCGGTGGGCACGTTGTCAACGGTTTCGTACTTGCCATTCACCAGCTTGACGATGGTGAGCGTGCCGTCGCCGCCGTTGGAACTGAAGGCGAGGCCGGGGCCCGGGTCGAAGCCTCCGCCATCCGTTCCCGGGCCGATGGCGGGCGTGGCGATCACCTTGAAAGAAGGAATGTCGACTACAGCCATCGTTTTGCTATCGCCGCACACGGGGAACAATTTCTTGTTTTTCACGTCGATCGAAAGACCAGACGGGCCCTCGCAGGGCGCCAGGGACGCCCGCCGCGTAACTTCGCTTTTGGCGGCGTCAATCTCCAGAATCTCGCTTGAGGCTTCCAGGTTGACGTAAACCTTGCCGGCCCCATCCACCGCGCAGAATTCGCCGGCCGCACCGGTGGGAATCGTCTTGACGATCTCCATGGTCTTGGCGTCGAAGGAGGTGACGTCTGTGCCGCCATGATTGATCGCGAAGACGCGCTTGGTTTTCGGCTCATAGCAGATGGCATCTGGATTCTTGCCGGCCGCCGGCTCTCCGGTCTTGGCAAGGGTCTTCAGGTCGAAAACGGTCACGCTGCTGGATTGACCATTGGTGATGAACCCCTTGTTCAGATCGGGCGCGATCGCGATACCGTGAACTCCGTGCAGTTGAGTAACCTGGCCCACCACCTTGCCGGAATCGGCATCCACCACCTCCACCAGCGTGCCGTGCGAAGCGTATATGCGGCGGTTGGCGCTATCCACGGTCACGTAATCCCAACCACCCGTTCCCCCAATCTTGTACTTGGTGAGAATTTTGTAGCCTTCAGCGGCGAATGCCACTGTGGCGATCAGAGCTATCGTCAGAACCTTCTTCATTGTTTTACTCCCTTACAATGTAGTAGTGAACGGCCGGAGTTACAACCAGGGAAAGAACCATCGAGGCGATGATGCCGCCGATCACAGCAATCGCCAACGGTTGCAGCATTTGTGAACCGGCGCCGATAGCCAGCGCCAGCGGAACCATGCCGGCCACAGTGGCCAGCGCAGTCATCATGATGGGGCGCAGGCGGCGCTCACCGGCGCGCAGCATGGCATCTTCGGCAGGCAGGCCCTCGGCCCGGAACTTCTGGTCGGCATCAAGCAGCAGAATGCCGTTCTTGGCCACGATTCCGATCACCATAATCAGTCCCATGAACGAAGAGAGATTGAATGTGGTCCCGGTGATCAGCAGGGCCAGAAACACGCCGCACGTGGAAAGCAGCGCGGAGGCCAATACCGCGATAGGCGCCGCGAAATTGCCGAATTCGAACAACAGCACGGTGAACACCAGCACGATCGCCAGCACCAGCACGAACGCCAGGTCCTTGAACGATTTCTGCTGCTCCTCGTACTGGCCGCCGTACTGCACGCGGATGCTGGGCGGCACTTTCAAGTCGTCGATGGCCTGCTGCACTTTCTTCATGCCGTCGCCCAGGTTCATGCCTTCAAAGCGCGCGGTCACGTTGACGCTGCGCTGTAGATTTTCGCGCCGGATTTCGGTTTGGCCGGGGATCTCCACGATGTTCGCCAGCGATCCGACGGTGGCCGTCTTACCGGTTCCGCTGACCAGCATGGTGTTGCGGATGGCGTCGAGCGAGGCGCGCGCCGCCGGCGGGAAGCGCACGCGAATGGTGTAGGCGCGGTCGTTGATCACTACCGGCGCGGTGGAGGGTTCGCCCTGCAGCATGGCGCTGGTATCCAGTTCCACTTCCTGCGGCGTGAAGCCGGAGCGCGCGGCTACCACCTGGTCCACGGTGAAGACCCTGGCCGGACCGCTGATGGTGTTCTCGATGCCGTTGAGCACGTCCACCACGCCCGGAATCGCCTTAATGGCGCTGCCCACCTGAGGAGCCCACTGGGCCAGCAGCGCGGGGTCCTGCGAGAAGAGTTTGATGACCACCGGCTCGGGAGCGCTGGTGAGGTCGCCGATCATGTCTTGGAGAAGTTGCGGGAATTCGACGTCCAGAACGGGTTCGGCTTTCTTGATCTTGGCGCGCGCATCGGCGATCACTTCGGCCCCGCCGCGGTCGCGGTCCTTCTTCAGCTTGACCGAGATATCGCCGGTATTGGCTTCGGTTACGGTGGCCAGGCCGAGTTGCAGGCCGGTGCGCCGCGAAGTATTCTCCACTTCCGGTATGCTGCGCAGGATCTTTTCCACGTGAGTGATCACGCGGTTGGTTTCTTCCAGAGAGGAACCGGCCGGCATGATGTAGTCGATGATGAATCCGCCTTCATCCATTTCGGGCAGCAGGTCCGAACCCGTGTGCGTGAAGCAGAGATATGAGCCGGCAATCAGCAGAACGCAGAAGGCCGCCAGCACCAGCCTGTGCTCCAGGGCAAAGCGGAGAACGCGCTCATAGACTCGCAACAAGAAGCGCATCACGCTGCCATTGTGTTCCGTACCTGGGGTGCCATCCACCCGGCCCCCGGCCCCCGGCATCCGGCCCCTTTCCCCTTGGCGGGATCGCAGGAAGTAGTGGCTGAGCGTAGGGGTCCACGTGAGGGCCAGCGCCAGTGAGGTGAGCAGCGCCACGCCGACGGTGACCGCCAGGGCGCGGAAGAAGACGCCGGTGACGCCCGTGATCGAGATCAGCGGAAGGAAAACCACGATGGGTGTGATGGTGGAACCGACCAGGGGAGCGCGGATTTCGCGGATCGCGCTGCGAATGGCTTCGGCGCGCGTTTGACCGGAATCCCGGTGCATGACGATATTCTCCACCACCACGATGGCGTCATCAATCACCAGGCCGACAGCCGCCGCCAGGCCGCCCAGCGTCATCAGGTTGAAGCTCTGGTTCATCACGCGCAGCATGATGAAGGTAATTCCGATGGTAGCTGGAATCACCAGCCCCGCCACCAGCGAAGTGCCCCAATCGCGCAGGAAGAGCACCATGATGAGGGAGGCCAGCAGCAGGCCGATCAGAATCGCGTCGCGCACGCTCTTGATGGACTCGCTGACGATTTCCGATTGATCGTAGAAGGGCCGCAGTTCCACGCCCGAGGGCAATTCCTTCCTGATGTTTTCGATTTCGGCGCGAACCGCGTTGGCCACCACCACCGTGTTGCTATCGGGCTGCCGGAACACATTGAAGAGAATGGAAGGCTTGCCGTTGGCGGTGACCACCGTGTAGACCGGCATTACGGAGGGGCCGATGGTAGCGATGTCGCCGATGCGCACCGGCGCGCCCGCCGGCGTAGTCTTGATGACGATATTCGCGATCTCTTCGGGGGTTCTGGTCTGGCCGCTCACCAGGCTCAGCACCAGTTGATGGTTGGTCTCAATCAGGCCCGGCGAATCGATCATGTTGCTGCGGCCGATGGCGTCCACAATATTGGGGATGGTGACGCCGGCCTGTACCAGTTTCGCCGGGTCGGGCTGCACCTGAAATTCCGGAACCTGGCCGCCCTGCACAATCACCGACGAGACGCCGGTCTGGCGGTTCAACCGCGGCTTCATGTCGTAATTGGCCATTTCCCAGAGAGTGGTTTGGGGAATTTTATCGGAGTACAGGCTGAAGCCCGCGATGGGGAAGGCGGCGAAGGTGAGGCGGTTGGCGGTGAGCTTCGCGGTTGGCGGCAGTGTGGACTGAACACGCGCCACCGCGGCGTTGACCAGTTCCAGCGTCCGGTACATATCCACGTTCCAGTTGAAGAACAGGTCGATTTCCGCCGTGCCGCGGCTGGTGATGGACCACAGGTGATCGAGGCCCGGCACCGTGTTGATGGCCTCTTCCAGCGGCTTGGTTACCGTGACCAGCATCTGGTCGATGGGAAACACGCCGTTGTCCACGCCAACAATTATGCGCGGGAAATTGGTGTCCGGGAAAACGGCTACCGGAATCGTCAGCGCCAGGTACACGCCCACGGCAACCAGGGTCAGGATGACGAAGATGATGGGCTTGCCGTGGCGCGCAGTCCAATGCTCCGCTTCCCCGTTGGGCGGGGGTGGAGGTGTCGAAAGGTCGCTCATTTGGCTTTCGGCTTCGCCTCGTCTTTCTTCTCGTCCTTGCCGCCTTTGTCGGGAGGAGCAGCCTCGTCGGCGTTATCGTCGTCGGCCTCTTTGACGCTGGTGTCGATGATCTTCACCTTGCCCTTGTCGTCCACGCCCAGGCCGCCTACGATCACGACTTCCTCGCCGGGGCGAACGCCGTTCAGGATTTGCACCTTGTCACCCTCGCGCACCCCCAACTGAACCACCCTCTTATGGGCGATACCGTCGGGCGTAACCACCAGCGCCGCGGTGCCGCCTTCCTCGCCGGGAAGGATTGCGGCCACGGGCACCACGGTTGCGGCCTTGTACAGTTCGGTGATGATCTTGGCGTGGACGCTGGCGCCGGGCTTGAGCTGCTCGTTGGGATTCGGAATCTGAATCCAAACCTGAACCGTGGTGCTGTTGGCGTCCGAGGCCGGGCTCACCACCGTCACCTTGCCGGTCAGTTCCTCGGTGCTATCGGTCTGGGTCAACGTGGCGGTTTGGCCCAGCCGGACCAGGTTGGCCTGGTTCTGCGGAATATTCACCCGGGCCACCACGCGGGAAATGTCGATCACGGTCAGCAGCGGCGTGCCCGGAACAGCCAGCTCGCCGGCATACAGCGGCCGGTCGGCCACGATACCGGAAATCGGACTGGTAATTCGTGAATAGGCGACCTGGGCGTCCACCGACTGCAGATGCGACCTGGCGGATTCCACCTGCGCGGTTGCGGTCTTGATCTGTTCGTCTTTAGAGACGGATTGCAGCGCCCGCAAGTGTTCCTGCGCGGACACCAGTTGACTGTTGGCCTGAACATAACTCACCCGCGCTTCATCCACCTGCCGCTGCGCCAGCGCGCCCTGCTGGAACAACTGCTCGCGGCTGTCCAACACCTTCTTGGCGGCCTGGGCTGCCTGCCGGTCCGCGTCCACGTCGGTTTGCGCCTTGACCACGGCTTCGGGAACGGTGGCGCCCTGGGTGGAGCGGAAGTTGGATTCAGCCAGATCCACCGCGCCTTTGCTTTCGGCCGACTGGGCGGTGAGATCGCGGTTTTCCAGGACGGCCAGGAGTTGGCCCTGCTTCACGTGATCCCCGCGGTTCACGTAGAATTTCTGCACCGGCGCCTGGATCTTGGGAGTCACGCTGGACTGGTCCAGCGCGAACAGCACACCGTCGCCGGCCACGATGCGGCGAATGGTATCCTGCGTAACCGCGGTCACCTGCACCGGCGCCGGCGCCTCCACTTCTTTTTCTTCCTTCTTGCTGCAGGCGGAAAACATCAGGAGGCAGGCCGCACTCAGATACGCAATCGACAGCGGTGTAGTCTTCATCGGCTAGAAGGCCCCCGTAATTGCCTGTAGGTTTGCTATGGCCAGCCGGTAGCGGACCAAGCCATCGTCATAGGCATTGCGCGCCTGAAACAGAGTGGTCTGCGCATCCACCACTTCGAGCACCGTCACTTCGCCGGCCGTGTAGCGCAGCAGCGTCAGCTTGAGGCTCTCGGCGGCCAGTTCCGCGGAATGGCGCAGCGACGCCACCTGCGAAATGGCGGCGTCGGCCTCGCGATAGAACTCGTCCAGGTTGGCGAGAAGCTGGCGCTGGGTGAGACTGAGATCGTTCTGAGCCTGTTGCAGACGCAGTTCCGATTGCTTCACCCGGCTTCGTCCGGCGCCCCACGTCCAGAGTGGAAAGGTCAACTGGGCCTGGGCCACCGACCCCAGATTCAACCGCCCGTCGGGAGTGTGCAGTGCAAACTCGGTTGAGTTCATCCCGTAGATGTAGTCAAAGGAAAGCGACGGCAGCAGCGCGGCGCGGGCCGATCGCGTCTCCAACTTCTGCTGCTCCACCGTGGCTTGGGCGCTGCGGATATCCGGACTGTTCCTGCCTGCCAGCGACTGGATTTCGGCGTAGGCCGGAAGAGGCCGGGACGCATCCAGGTCATCCACCACAGTGAAATCCTGCCGGTAATCCGGGAACAGCACCACCGCGAAACCGATGCGCGCCTTGTCGAGCGCCAGTTGTGCCTCCTGGGTGTCGCGCTGGCGCTGCACGAACTGGATTTCGGCTTTCACCACGTCGGAGTGGGCCGCTTCCCCGCCGCGCTCCTGTTTTTGGGTGATGTCGAGGAACCGCGCGGCCTCCTGTTGGCTGAGCTGCGCGTTGGCGGCCTTGCGCTCTGCCGAAACCATCCCATAGTAGTTCGACACGACTATCGCCACCAGGCCGCGCTGCGCAATTTCGCTCTTGAATCGGGCCACTGCCTCGGCAGCCTGGCTGCGCCGCCAGTCGGCCAGTTTCTGCGGTGCGTAGATATCGCCATGCACCAGGACCTGGTTGTTGTAAACGTGGATGCCATCGTTCGAAACGAAAACCAGGGTACCGTCGCGACCACCCTGTGTATAGATGTATTGGTTGAGTGTGTTGACCGAGGGCAGCAAAGCAGCCTTGGCCTGAACCGTATCCTCCCGGGCGAGAAGTGCGTTGATGTTGGCCGAAAGGATCTGGGGGCTGTTGGCCCGTGCGCGCTGCATAGCATCATCCAGGGTCAGTCGCAGCAGTGCCGGAGTCTGGGCCAATGCGCCGGGGTAAAGAATCAGACTGAGGCCCACAATCGGGAAGATGCGCGGCATCGGAGAACACCAGTATAGAATTCGGGAGATGAATAGAGGATTAACTGAGGTTGCAGTCTTCCGTTCCTACTATTCACCAGTGTGTAACGATCGCCCTCCTGGAATCAGAACGGCTGGCAGAATCCGTTTCAATTCACGTCAAGGCGAGGGCTGCGCCAGAACTCAATCACCCATTCGCGAGGCGTTGCAGCGTCATCGGTGACGCAACCGGCGCTGGCTTCCGCTGCGCAAAGTAGTAGCTATCGCGGCAAGGTTACGGTGAACGCCGCACCCGCGCCGGCCGTGGTATCCAGTTGCACTCCGCCGTTGTGCGATTCGGCGATCCATTTGACAATGGCCAGGCCCAGGCCAAAGCCGCCGTCCTGCCGGGATCGGGCTTTATCGGCCCGGAAAAAGCGCTCGAAGATGTGCGGGACCGCTTCGGGGCTGATTCCCATTCCGGTATCGGACACACGGATGCGGACGCACTTGCCCTGGTCGGGATCCGAAAGGGTTTCAAGAACCGCTTCCACGCGGCCGCCCGGCGGCGTGTAGCGGATGGCATTGTCCAGAAGGTTCATTACCAGGCGGCGGAGCAGTTCCTCATCTCCGCGAAACTGAATGTCCCGCGGCGCGCGGCACTCAATTGCGATCTGGCGGGCGCCGGCCAATGCCTGAACGGATCGGCAGCAGTCCGCAAGCAGTTCGTTCAAATAGAAGTCATGGGTCTTCAACGTGACGTGACCCGCATCGGAGCGCGCCAGGTTGAGCAGGTCATCCACCAGGTGAGAGAGCCGCCGCGATTCGTCCAGAATGATGGCCAGCGATTCCTGGTACTCGGCGGCGCCGCGATCCTGCGAAAGGGCCACGTCGGCTTCGCCGCGAATGATAGCGATGGGCGTGCGAAGTTCGTGCGAGGCATCGGCGACGAACCGGCGCATGCTTTCGAAAGACTGGTCCAGGCGCGAGAGCAGTTCATTGAAAGACTCCACCAGAACCGCGAGTTCTTCAGCGGGGTTGCCGATATCGAGCCGCGTCTCCAAATTGCTGCCGGTGATTTTCCGGGCTTGGGATGCCATTGAGGCGAGCGGCGCCAGGCTGCGCGCGGAAAGCACGTAGCCGCCGATGCCGGCGAATACCAGCATCAGGGGCAGTGAGATGAAGATGACGCGCCGGACCACGGCGAGCGACGCAGCCACGGAGTCGAGCGATTCGGCGGCCAGCAGCAGAAAGCTCCGTCCGCCGCCGGCCAGCCGGTGGACCGCAACGTGTGTCCCGTATTTGCCCAGCTCCGTCAGCACCACCACGAATTCGGTGGAAGTGTTGGTGGACGCGTAGTTGAGGGCGCGGTCGAATTCATGCGGCGCCAGCGGTGTGGTGGACGCCAGCGCATCGCCGCCGGCAAAAACGGCGACCAGGCCCCCGTGCAGGCGCAGGTTGGCGACAGCTTCATGCGCGGCCGCGGGGACGTCGCCCTTCATCTCCTGCAGCTCATCTTGCAACAGGCTCGCCAGGGTGTTGGCTTCCGCGGAGAGGGTTTCGTCCAGGCGGGCCTTCAGGGCATTGGATAGCACGCTGTAGAGAAACACGCTGAAGAGAATGAACAGCAGCGAAAAGAATGCCAGATATAAGGCGGTGAGCCGGAAGCGGAGGCTTCTAATCATCCCCAGCTCCCGGGGCTGCGGTCAGGATGTAACCTTCACCGCGGCGGGTGTGGATCAGGCGCCGCCCATGGCCGGTATCAAGCTTGCCGCGCAGGCGCTTGATGTAGACGTCGATGACGTTCGAGAACGCGTCGAAGTTTTCGTCCCACACATGTTGCGCGATCTGTTCCCGTCCTACCACGCGGCCCTCATTCAACATCAGATATTCGAGAAGGGCGTACTCTTTTGCGGTGAGGTCGATATCCCTGCCGGCGCGCCTGACGCCGTGGCTGCCGGTATCCAGAACGAGGTCGGCGACATGCGCCACGCGGGGGCGCAGGCTGGCGGAGCGGCGGAGCAGGGCGCGGAGGCGGGCTAGAAGTTCCTTGAAGTCGAAAGGCTTGGCGAGGTAATCGTCGGCGCCGGAATCCAGGCCCGTGACGCGGTCATCAACGGAGCCCAGCGCGGTCAGCATCAGGATGGGAGTCCGGAATCCGGCGGCGCGCAGCTCACGGCAAACGGAGTGGCCGTCCTTGATGGGCAGCATCACGTCGAGAATGAGGATGTCGTATTCGTTGATGGAGGCCTGATAGAGCGCCTGTTCTCCATCGGCGGCGATATCCACGGCGTAGGTTTGCTCGCGCAGACCCCTGGCGATGAATCCGGCGACGCGCGATTCGTCTTCCACCAGCAGCACTCTCACTATTTACTATTGTGCCTGCGGGGACATGAACAGACAATGAACCAAGGGAACCGGTAACGAGCTTTCCCGGTAGGCGTCGGCAATCTTGTTGCCGGTGTTTGCCGGATCCGAATAACCCACCGGCAACAAGATTGCCGGCGCTACCAGGCGGTTTTCCTCTGCCTCGCTACTTCCAGTACGGAGGCGGCTCCGGCACCGCGGCGCCATCCTTGCGCGGGTCCGATGCGCCGTAGTTCACGCCTGTGGAGGAATCGTGAATCACGGCCTGGCCGCCGCCCATCTGGCTGGAAAAATCTCCGGTTACCGTCAGTTTGTGGCCCAGTGCGGTAAGCCCGTCGCGAACCTCGCGCGCCACGCGGTTTTCAACCAGGACGTCGCAGCCGCCGAATGTCAGCTTGGTATACCGCGGCGCTTCGAGAGCCAGTTGAATGTTCATGCCGTGGTCCACCACATTGGAAACGAACTGCGTGTGCGCGGGCCCCTGGTTCATCCCGCCCATGATCCCAAAGGCCATGTGCAGATCGCCCTTTTCCATGAACGCGGGGATGATGGTTTGGAACGGCCGTTTGCGCCCCGCCAGCGCGTTCGGATGATGGGGGTCAAACTCGAACAGAGCGCCGCGATTCTGCAAAGTAAAGCCGTAGTCATCCACTACCACGCCCGATCCGAAATGCTGGTAGACGCTCTGAATCAGCGAAACAATGTTGCCCTCCCGGTCCACCACGGAAAGGTAAAAGGTGTTCGTCGGCGGGTTTTTCGGATTGCCCGGAGCCGGCTGGCACTGGGCCTTGCCGGGGTCGATCAACCTGGCGCGCTCGCGGCCATAGTCCAGTGAGATCAGCCCTTCCACCGGCACTTTGCTGAAGCGCGGGTCAGCCAGATAGTGCTGCAGGTCCGCGAAAGACAGTTTCTGCGCCTCAATCTGCGTATGCAATTCCTGAACGCCGCGCGCCGGATAGGTGGAAATCGGGAACTGCGCCAGCATGTTCAGAGTCTCGAGCGCGGTCAAGCCCTGCCCGTTGGGCGGCAGTTCGTAAACCTTCCACCCGTGGTAATCGGTTGAAATCGGCTGCACCCATTCGGCCTCGAATTCACTCAGGTCGGCCAGCGACATTTTCCCGCCCAGCCGCTCGCTGGTCTTCACGATGGCCTTGGCGATAGGGCCGCGATAATAGGCCGCTGGTCCTTGCGTCGAGATCAACTCGTAGGCGGCAGCCATTTGCGGGTTGCGAAAAATCTCGCCTACCTTGGGGGATTGCGCCGTCCTTCAGAAAAACCCGGCTGGCGTTCGCATCTTTGGAGAGTTTTGCGATTTCTCCGTGCCAGGCTCCCTGGATCATTTCCGTTACCGGATAGCCCTTCGAAGCATAATAAATGGCCGGCTGGAACAGGTCTTTCCACGGCAGCTTGCCGAAGCGCTTGTGAAGTTTCGCCCAGCCGTCCACGCACCCCGGCACCGTCACGGAGTGGATCCCATCAGGCGGCATAGTGGTCCGGCCCAGGGACTTTAACAGGTCGATCGAGAGGCCCTTGGGCGCCCATCCACTGGCATTGATGCCGGTGAGTTTGCCGGTCTTCGCGTCCCAATAGATGGCGAAAAGATCGCCGCCCAATCCGGCGCTTTCCGGTTCCACTACGCTCAGCGTGGCGTTGGTTGCGATAGCCGCATCCATGGCCGAGCCGCCGCGCGCCAGCACCTGCGCCCCCGCCTGTGCGGCCAGCGTCTGGCTGGTGGCCACTATCCCACGGTCGGAAATCACCATCGATCGCGCCTGTGAGCGATCCTGCGCCAACGCGGTGGCTTGTAACATAAGTAAGAGAAAAAGCCGCAGTCTCATGAAACCAGAATGATACCAGCTTCAGTGGTCTAGAATTATCGGCATGACGGATCGAGGCGCATTCCTGCTGGCAGCCGCGCTGTTGTTTGCCGGTTGCGGCCGGCAGCAGCCAGCCGCGGCAGACCCGGACCTGGCCGCTGAAATCGGCCGGATCAAGGCCATCGACAACCACGCACATCCGATGCGCATCGTGTCCAACGGAGCGGCGCCGGATCGCGAGTTTGACGCCCTGCCCGTCGACAACATGGAGCCGCAATCGGATCCGGTGAACCTGCGGCCCGGCTCCGCGCTGATGATGGAGGCGGCCAAGACGCTGTACGGCGCCACTTCCAAGGCCCGCACCATGCAGGAGAAGGGCAGCCAGTACCCAGCCTGGGTGCTGGATCAAATGGGCGTGGACGTGATGCTGGCCAATCGCGTGGCGATGGGGACCTCCGTTCAGCCGCCGCGATTTCGCTGGGTGCCGTATGCCGATGCGCTGCTGTTTCCGCTGGACAATTCGAGCCTGGCCGGGAAGAACTCCGACCGCAAATCTTTCTTCGCGCTGGAGGATCTGCTGCGTCGCAGGTACCTGACCGACGCCGGCTTCGAGCGTCCGCCGGCAACGCTGGCAGAGTACCTTGCCCGTGTGGTTACCCCCACCTTGGAACGGCAGAAGCAGGGCGGCGCCGTGGCCGAAAAATTCGAGGCGGCTTATTTGCGATCTCTGGCGTTTGACCCGGTGGATCGCGCCGCCGCGGAGCGTGTGTATGGGCAATTCTTCGGCGGGAGGCGTGGCGCCGGATGCCGAATACAAATTGTTGCAGGATTACCTTTTCCGCTTCGTGGCCGCCGAATGCGGGCGTCTGGGAATGGCGGTGCACCTCCACACCATGGCCGGTGCCGGAGGGTACTTCGATGTCGGCGGAGCCAATCCGCTGCATCTGGAATCGGTGCTGAACGACCCTTCGCTGCGCCGCACAAACTTCGTGATGGTGCATGGCGGATGGCCGTTCACGCGCGAAATCACGCCGCTGCTCGAAAAGCCGAATGCGTATCTGGATTTCTCGGCGCAGTCGCTGCTGCTTTCGCCGGCGACCCTGGCCGGGATTATTCGCGAGTGGCTGGAGCACGTGCCGGAGAAGGTGATGTTCGGAACCGACGCATATCCGTATTCGAACGAAATGGGCTGGGAGGAATCGGGCTGGGCGGCGGCGCGAACCGGACGACGGGCGCTGGCTATCGCACTTACAGGCATGATGCGGGACGGCGAGATCTCACACGCCCGCGCCGTCGAACTGGCCCGGATGGTGCTTCGCGAAAACGCGCGCAAGCTCTACGGATTCTAATGCCGCCTCCATCCGAGCCGCAACCGTCAGGGAGCGGTTCTTTCTAACGCCGGCTTGTTTTTCGGAATGCTGAGTGACTTCCAACGGTCGTGCTGGAAATGCTTGGCCAGCAGTACGATCTGCCCGCAGTGACACGCGTAGTGAGCAATCTGGCGATTGACGGCCTGCATCACCGAGTGTGCCTCGCCGCGAATGGTGATGGTCCGGCCCAGGTCCGCGTCGGTCAGAGGCTCAAGCGCGGCGAATACGCAGTTCCAGCCGTCCTCCCAAACCTGCATCAGCGCCTCACGCGTAGGCGGCGGTTCAACAAACTCGGCAGTCGCGATTGCGGTCGGGCTTTTCTCCGTCGGTAGTTAGAAAATTCGTCCAGCGCGAACGCATGTTGCCGGTCATGTGTTTCACTACCAGCGCGATGGAGTTCGCCTCGGGGTCCAAGGTCAGATACAGTTGTTCGTCGGTTGCCTGGGCTATGGCGCCTTCGGCCAGCTTCTTGTACTGGCGGAAGACAGCCAGGGAATCGGCAAGGTAGGAGGTGGTGAACTCGAGTGCCATGATTTCTATGGTGGCACAGCCCTGTCGTCCCTCGGGCGCGAGGGCCGCTCAACGCTTCCTGCTGAGCGCGGAGTGGCGCGGTACTATAGAGTTCAAGCAACTATGAGCCTTTTCGAATGGAACGATGAATACTCCGTCGGTATTGCAGAGATCGATTCTGAGCACCGGGAGCTGTTTCGCATCGCAGAGGAGTTGCACGAGGGCATCCTCAATGGAACGGCGGAAGACGAACTGGAAGTGACCTATTCCCGGCTTGCCGAACAAACCAGGGCTCACTTCGAGAGAGAAGACGCCATCCTGCGAAAACAGGGTCACCCCAACGTAGAGCAAATTTCCCGCGAGCACTCGCGCCTTACCGAGAAGGTAGAAGCGTTGGAACGGCGTCTGGAAAAGCGCCAGGCCCGCCTGGATGTAGAAACGTTGCGCTTCCTGCGCACATGGCTTGATCGCCACATTCGCGATACCAAATAATCCGCCAACCTTAATCCGGAAATTCCTAAGCCGCGTCTCCTGCCAGTAGCAATTCGGTTGCGAAGCCTTGTTCCGGCTGCGATCATGGTCGGATGAGATTCCGTCTTCTTCTCTTGCTGGCAGCTGCCGGGCTGGTCTCGGCCCAATCGGGCAATGTGGCGGCCGCCGCCAGGCCGCCGCTGTTCTTCCGGGAAGATTTCAAGGAAACGCCCGCCGCCACGCCAATCACTAAGGACCACTTGAGCAGTCCGAACTTACTGCTGGCCTTGTACGGTCCCGGCAAGGATGGCGTGAAAAAGAGCCACCACGACAAGCCCGCCGACGATCCATATTACGTCTGGGACGGAACCTGCGAGGGAAACTGCGCGGCCACCTTACGGGACAAAGCTTCGTACGCCGATCTGACAGGGCTGGCGAAGATCCACTGGCGGACGATGCAGTCCGGATTCCGCCGGCTGCACATCATCCTGAAGACGGGCGGCGGAACCTGGCTGGTTAGCGATCCGGCGGTGGGCGCGTCGACCGACTGGCAGGAAAGCGAATCTGTCGTCAAAGATCTGCGCTGGCGTCAACTGGATATTCGCACCTTGGTCGAGGGCGCCCCGGTCGACCATCCGGACCTGAGCCGCATCGATGAGATCGGCTGGAGCACCCTGATGACCGGCGGTGCCAGCGCCGCATGTTCACGCGTGGACTGGATTGCTGTGTACGGCCGCCCCGTGCCGCGGAAATCCGCCGCACAGCCTTAAGCGATACGGGTCGGAGTCATCTCTTCGCGAATTCGCGGCCGGTAATTTCAGTCCAGATACTCATACGCCGACAAGGTGAGGAAATCCGAAAAATCGCCGGAGGTCATCATCTGCTCGAAAAGCCGCGACGCCAGATCGAACTTGCCCGAATCAAAGCGCTCGGCACCGATCAGCGTCCGTATCTTATCCAGTTGCCGCGGAATAGTCTTGCGCACCAGTTCGGCGTCCACCGGCAGGCCGTTGCTGAGCCGCGCCCCGTGGCGGCTCCACTGCCACACCTGCGTGCGCGAGATCTCCGCGGTGGCGGCATCTTCCATCAGGTTGTAGATCGGCACGCAGCCATTGCCGCGCAGCCACGATTCCAGGTACTGGATACCGACGTCGATGTTCAGTTCCAAGCCCGCCCTGCGTGATTTCTCCTTCGGGGACCGCCAGCAGGTCCGATGCCTTGACGTTCACCCCGGCGCGCGCCACCGAGATCTGATTGGGCGATGGCATCTGAGCGTCGAACACCTCTTTCGCAATCGGCGCCAGGCCGGGATGCGCCACCCAGGTGCCATCGTGCCCGGCTCGAGCTTCGCGAAGTTTGTCCTGCCGCACTTTATCCAGCGCACGCTGGTTGGCTTCGGGATCGTTCTTGATGGGGATCTGCGCGGCCATGCCGCCCATGGCGTGGATGCCGCGGCGGTGGCATGTCTGGATCAGCAGGTCCACATAAGACTTCAGGAAATGCCGCTCCATGGTAACCTGCGCGCGGTCCGGAAGCACGAAATCGGGCCGATGGCGGAACTTCTTGATGAAGCTGAAAATGTAGTCCCATCGCCCGCAGTTCAAGCCCGCCGAATGGTCGCGCAGTTCGTGAAGGATTTCGTCCATTTCGAACGCAGCCAAAATAGTCTCGATCAGAACCGTGGCCCGAATGGACCCTTGCGGAATCCCGAGTTTCTGCTGGCTGAAGACAAAGACATCGTTCCAGAGCCGGGCTTCCAAATGGCTTTCCATCTTCGGCAAATAGAAATAAGGACCGCTGCCGGATTCAATCTGCGCGGCCGCGTTATGGAAGAAGAACAGGCCGAAGTCGAACAGCGACGCGGAGACCGGTGTGCCATCCACCAGCATGTGTTTCTCCCATAGATGCCAGCCGCGCGGGCGCACGATCAGGGTCGCAATTTTGTCGTTCAACCGGTACTGCTTGCCCTCCGGACTGCTGAAGGCAATCTCGCGGCGCACGGCTGCGCGCAGGTTCAACTGGCCTTCGATGTTGTTCCGCCACGTCGGTGAGTTGGAATCCTCGAAGTCCGCCATGAACACATTGGCGCCGGAGTTCAGCGCGTTGATGATCATCTTGCGCTCCACCGGTCCCGTGATTTCCACCCGGCGGTCGCGGAGATCTTCCGGTATGGGCGCCACCTTCCAATCCGATTCGCGGACCCGGGCCGTCTCGGACAGAAACTCCGGCATGCGCCCTTCCACAATCTCCTGCTGCCGCAGCGTCCGGCGGTGCAGCAGTTCCTGACGGGTCGCCTCGAAGCGGCGGGCCAGATCGGCCACGAATCGGACCGCGTCGGCAGTCAGGATTTCAGGCGAGCCCGCCGGCAGATGCCCGCGAAGTTCGATCCCCTCGGGTTGAAGGGCGGTATTCAGTTCGGAGGGAGATAATCCCAAAGCTTCAGAGGCCATAAAGAATATTTTGCCACACGTAGTACGATGGCCGTAGTGCACATCAATGTTGCCTTCGGGAAAACCGGCATTGCCCTGAACCTGCCGGAGGGATTTCGCTATCGCGTTCTGGAGGCCCGCGCCGCCACGCCGCTGCCGGACTGGCAATCCGCCCTCGAGTTGGCCCTCGATCAGCCGATCGGCTCTCGGCCGTTGGCTGAGTTGGCGCGCGGCAAACGCAGCGCCGCTATTTCGGTTTGCGATATTACGCGGCCCGCGCCCAACCGCAAGACTCTTCCGCCTGTGCTGCGCCGTCTGGAACAGGCCGGCATCCCGCGGGAGGGCGTGACGATTCTGATTGCCACGGGGTTGCACCGCGCGGCCACCGACGCCGAAATCCGCGAAATCTGCGGTGAGGAAATCGCAGCCGCCTATCGGGTTGTCAACCACGACGCCCGGGATCTCGCGTCGCATCGCCATCTGGGATCGACAGCCGCCGCTACCCCGGTCTATATCGACGACCGGTTCATAGGCGCCGATCTTCACGTCACGCTGGGCTTCATCGAACCGCACCTGATGCTCGGTTTCTCGGGCGGACGGAAACTGGTTGCGCCCGGGCTGGCCGCTCAGGAGACCATCAAGGTTCTGCACAGCCCGAAGTTCATGCGGGATTCGCGGGCGGCCGAGGGCTCGATCGAGGACAACCCGCTGCATCGCGAACTGCTGGAAATTGCACGCATGGCGCGGCATGATTTCCTGCTGGACGTGGCACTGGCGCGCGACCGGTCGATTGCCGCCGTTTTCGCCGGGCACCCGGAGTTGGCGCATCGCAGCGGAGTTGAATTCGTTTCGCAGGTGATGCTGGAGAAACTCGATGAGCCGGTGGATGCCGCCATCACAACCTCGGCCGGATACCCCCTCGACCTTACGTTCTATCAGGCCATCAAAGGCGTGACCGCAGCTTCCCACATCGTAAAACCGGGAGGCAGAATTTTGCTGGTGGCGGCCTGCCAGGAGGGCGCTGGAGCGCCGGAGTTCCAGCGAATGCTGGCCCAAGGCACATCGGACGCCGGGTTTCTGGAGCGCATTGCAGCCGCGCCCGTAGTCATCGATCAGTGGCAGCTTGAGAAGCTGGCGATGGTCACCACGCGGCAGCAGCTCCTGTGGTACGTGCCGGGCATTCCGGCCGAGTATCACGACAAACTCTGGGGCCGGTCATTCGCCACGGTAGAGTCCGCAATCCAGGCGCTCGGCTCCGGACTGGCGCCGGGCTCCAGCATCGCGGTCATACCCGAAGGCCCTTACGTTCTCGCCAAGGCCGCTGAAAATCATTGAAGCCAAATCGCCTTACGTCAACTGACGCCTTCCAGTAAGACCTTAAGCGTGCCGGGGGCCGCCGCGCGCTCAAAAGCCGCCGGCGCTTCTTCCAGCCTGTAACGGCAGGCGATCATCTCGTCCAGCCGGATCAAATTGCGGCTCAATAGCGGCAGCGCCGTTTCCATCCGGCCGCAGCGCGAACCCACCATCGTGATTTCGTTGACGATGATGGGCGCCGTATCCATCCCCGCAGTGCCGTGAACCGTCGACTTCATGATCACAGTCCCACGCGGCCGCACCATGGACACAGCCGAGCGCAGCCCTTCGGGCCTGCCCGTAGCCTCCACTACCCATTTGTATTCGGCCGCCGGGAGATTGGCGCCGGCCAGTTCCGTTGCCACTCCGGCAGCTGTGGCGATCCGCAATTTCTCCGGGTGCCGCCCGAATTGGTGGACCTTGTAGCCGTGCGCATGCAGCACCTGCGCGATCAGCAGCCCGAGCTTGCCATCGCCCAGCACCGCCACCTGCTCGGAGCATGGAATGGAGAGCTGGTCCAGAATTTCGCAGGCGGCTGCCAGCGGCTCCGCAAACACCGCGTGCTCCAGCGGAACGCCCTCAGGCACAACGTGCAGGTTGCGCTCTGGCAGCGTAAAGAACTCCTCGAAGGCTCCGGGATGCTTCACGATTCCCAGCACCGATCGGCCGGGGCAGTGGCGGCCCAGCCCCTTGCGGCACCAGTCGCATCGCGCGCAAGCCAGGTTGATTTCACCCACCACGCGTTTGCCGATGAGCGCCGCGTTGTCGGCTTCCATCACCTCGGCCACAAACTCATGGCCGGGGATCCCGGAAAAACCGTAGTAGCCGCGTTGCAATTCCAGATCGGTATTGCAGATGCCTCCCAAAAGAAGACGCAGCAGGGCAAATCCGTGCGGACGGTGGGGCTCGGCTATTCGGCGCAGGTGGGTGGAGCCGTTTTCCAGGTAGACTGCCAGCATCCCTTTATAATAGGGCTTCATGTCAAGAGAATTGGTCTGTTTCGATCGCGCGTGCCGTGCGCGCTATGCCATCACCGAAGTCCTCTACAACTGCCCCAAGTGCGGCGGCCTTCTGGAGGCCCAGTATAGCCAGCCGTCGCAATCCGTGGAGCACTGGAAATCCCTCTGGCGCGAGCGGCGCACTTCGAACGCGCCCCTGGACCAGAGCGGAGTCTGGCGCTACCGCGAGTTGATTCCGTTTCTGGACGATTTCAGCGGCGTGGTGACGCTGCGGGAAGGCAACACGCCTCTGCTGCCGGGAAAGCGGGCCGCGGAATACGGGGGCCTGGACGCAATCACATTCAAGCATCAGGGCTTCAACCCCACCGGATCTTTCAAGGACAATGGCATGACGTGCGGGGTGGCGCAGGCGCTGCGGCTGGGCATGACTCGCGTGGCCTGCGTGTCCACCGGAAACACGTCGGCTTCCATGGCGGCCTACGCCAGCGCCGCCGGCATTCACCCCGTGATCTTCATCCCGCACGGCAATATTGCATTCGGCAAACTGGCGCAGGCGCTGGAATACGGCGCCAGGACCATCCAGGTGGAGGCCAACTTCGATCAGATTCTGGCGTTGGTCCGGAACCTCGCCGAACGGCTCGGCATCTACCTTCTGAATTCCATTAATCCCTTCCGCATCGAAGGACAAAAAACCATCATGGCCGAGATGCTGGACCAGCGCGACTGGCGCGTGCCGGATTGGGTGGTGCTGCCCGGCGGCAATCTGGGAAACATCTCGGCATTCGGTAAAGGGCTGCGCGAAATGCGCGAGCTGGGCCTGATCCCGCGCCTGCCTCGCCTGGCCGTGATTCAGGCCGAAGGGGCAGCGCCATTCTATGAGTTGATGCGCAGCCGGGATCGCACCCGTTTGAACGCCGTTGAACACCCCCGCACGCTGGCGACGGCTATCAAGATCGGCGATCCGGTTTCCTGGCCCAAGGCCCTGCTTGAGATTACGGCCTCGAACGGCGTGGTGGAGAAGGTGACGGAACAGGAAATTGCCGATGCCAAAGCGATTATCGGGCGCTGTGGAATTGGATGTGAGCCGGCTTCCGCCGCAACTCTCGCCGGAATTCGCAAATTGACTTCCGCGAAAGTGATCGCGCCCGACTCCGACGTCGTGGCGGTTTTGACTGGGAATGTTTTGAAGGACGCGGACTACATTCACCAGTACCACACGGGCGTATTGCTGGCCCCCGACGGAACTTCAGTACTGCCAAGTTTCGGAAACCCTCCAATCGTATTGCCCAACAACGCCGATGCGATTGCCGCATTCTTGGGCGAATAGACACCTTGAATGCAAGTGTTATTCGCCACAAATGGAGAATAATACTCCATAAGATAGTGTAGGGTGTATGCGGAGTGCTCTATTGTGTTAGCCTAACCCTTCTGGTACATCTGTACTATGTTAGTCAAGAGCCCGGCTTCCCCTTCTTCCGACCGCAATTACCGAAAGGAGCTGGAATACCTGCACGCCCGCAAATCGGCTATCGACCACTTGATTGAATCTCTGGAAGAATACGATAAATTTCGAACTGCCGGGACGGAAAACCGGAAGCGCGAAACGGTCTGACGCGTCGCCTATTTCTTCAAGACGGATCGAATTCGGACGGACAACTCCGCTTCCGAAACAGCGCCTGGGTGATAGTAGCGGACGATGCCCGCGGCATCGATCAACACCAGAGTAGGTGTGGTGCTGGCGCCATAGTTAAGCAGATTGGCCGCGCTCAAGGGCGCCGGCATGTCCGAGAGATCCGCATAGTATTGGTCGCGAACCTTCTGGATGTACCGTTTCTCTACGGCCGGCGGAGCCTCTTCGCCGCCAGCCACATAACCGTATAACCTGGTGGGCCCGATGAGTACCAGCCCTGCGCCACCGAATCTCTTTTTCACGTTGACCAGGACGGGCTCTTGGGCCTTGCAGTCGCTGCACCAGTGCGCCCAGAAGAAAAGCAGCACGGCGCGGCCGCGCAGTGACGCCAGGGATGGCGGCTTGGGCCCCAGCCATTCGTTGATCTCAAGCACCGGCGCCGGTTTGCCTTCCAGCGTCAGAAGGTTGATGTTTTTTCGGATGCGCTCCCCAATCGAAGTGGACGCGAACTGGCGCATCTGATCGCGCAGGAAGGCGATGGCCTCAGGCCGCTCCCCCCTCGCTGCCAGCGCCTGCGCATGAACTTCAATGGATGCGCCCAACGCGATCGGCAGCCAGGCATCGCTGTCGAGCTTGCGATTGTTCTGGGGATTGCCCAGAAATCCTATCGCCAGCTTGCGGGCTTCGTCCGCGTACGCGTCGGCCTGGTCCAGCTTGTTGTTATCCAGAGCGCCGCGAGCCAGCCACGAAAAGGCCGCTGCCAGCTCGGGCGTGGCGCCCACCTGCTGCTGGTAGGCTCGCGCCTGCTTGTCGGCGGCCGGCAGGTTGTGGAGGCCGATCAGCGCGCGCACATTGTTGACCAGGGAAACCTGGGCCGCAGCGGGGAAAAGCAGCAGGCTGATTGCGATTCTGCCTGCGATTCGCCTTGGGCTCATGATCGTTCCGCGCATAGTCATCCGCGTTTAGTCATCCTGGAAGCCGTCATTGCGTTGGCGCGTAATACCCTCGCCGGAAAAACGCCCGCAGCGTCGGAACGCCCAGCCCTTTCGGCGGAATCACCTTGACCTGCAGCGTGTGGTACCGCCCGTCGCGCACCTGGTTGACGGGCGAATATCCCAGCACGTAGCGGTTGCGCAATTCCACCCCGATCTTGGCCGCGATATCCGGAAGTTCGGCCAGGTCCGACGGCAGGTGGCGTCCGCCGGTCTGCTCACAGACTTCGTTCAACAAGCCCGGCCCGGCGGCTTCTTCGGGCGAGCGTCCGCGGGTGCCCTCGGATTCGAAGACGCCGATCGCGTAAATCAGCACGTCGTTTTCGCGCACCATCCGCTTCACTTCGCCTTCAGTGTAACGGCTGCTGTTGTCGCCGCCGTCGGAAATAATCAGCAGCGCTTTGCGATTCTTCTTCGATTTCTTCATCTCGAGCATCGCCAGCATGATAGCGTCCAGCAGCGCGGTGCGGCCTTTGGACTGCGCGAACGTGAGCTGGTTTTGAATCTCCTCCGCGGCGGCGGTCAGCGGCACCACCAGTTTCGGTTGATCGTTAAACTCCACCAGGAAGTAATCATCCTCCGGGTTTCCGGTCCTGAAGAATGCTGCGGCGGCCATGCGGGAACGCCGCAGCTTGGGTCCCATGCTGCCGCTGATGTCGAAGACCAGGCCCACTGAAACTGGTTCGTCATCCATCGCAAAATGCGTGATGGTCTGCTCCACGTGGTCTTCCTGAATGCGAAAATGTTCCTTCTCCAGACCCGTTACCGGACGGTTGTAAGGGTCGCAGACGGTCACCGGGACCAGAACCAGGTTCAGATCTACGCGGATATTCGACGGCGCACGCTTCTCTTCCGGTGCGGCCGGCTTATGGCGCGGCTTGATCGCAACCTGCCCACGCAGCGCCAGCGGCGCCAGCAGCCGGAGCCCCCCGCACAGTAGGCTTCGCCGCGAGCCCATTACCATCCCCTCACGAACCGTATTGTACTCCCTGGCAAACTAAGGGGTCCACGTTGGCGGCGGCCTGGTAGGCTTTCGCATGTACCCTGGCCTGGGATATAGTATCGAAGACACGAAATTTCAGATCTGTAACATCGCATCGCGAATCTCTCGGAGTGATTGTATATGCAACGACGTGCTTTTCTCGCTTCCATGGCCGCCACGCTGGCCTCCGCCGCCGGCCGCCTGCCGGCCAACCGGAATATTAAGTGGGCCGTCAGCGCCGGTCTCTGGTCGCATTACCCAACGGCGCCGTTCACCGATATTCTCGACGTGATGCGCGACACCGGATTCATCGGCGTCCGCCTGACGGGCTTTCCGGGCGTCCTCAAAACCTACAACCTCACCGCCGCGCAAATGGAGCGTGAGGTTTCCAAGCGCAATCTGAACGTCTGCACCATCTCCTTCGGCGGCCCGGTGAATGACCCGGCGCAGCACACGAAGGTGGTCGAAAATGCGAAGGCAGCCATGACCTTCCTGCAGGGATTCGGCGCCAAACACCTGGTTGTCTTTCCGCCCGGGCGCATGAAGGCCGGCCAGGACGTGGATGCCGGATTCCGCGCCATGTGCACCGGCTTCAACCGCATCGGCGAAGCCGCTAACGAAATGGGTTTTCAGGCCGGTCTCCACAACCATCTGGATGAAATGGTGCAAGGTCCGGAAGAGGTGGATCGCTGCATGGCGCTCACCGATCCCAAGCTCTTCCACTTCGCGCCGGATACCGCCCACCTGCACCTGGGCGGCAGCGACGTGGTCAAGATGTACCAGAAATACAAAGACCGCCTGGTCTTCATGGATTACAAAGACGCGCGCTGGACTACGCCCAAGGCCGACCTCACGCTGCCCAACGGCAAGGTCCACAAACGCGATTCCTCCGAGGCGAAATTCTTCGAGAGCATCTACGATCTGGGCGATGGCGATATCGATTTCCCGGCCTGCCATCGCATCCTCAAGGATATTGCCTTCAAAGGATGGATCTGCGTCGACCTGGATTACACCCGCAACGGTCCGCGGACCAGCTACGAACACTGCGGCCGTTATGTGATCGACCGACTGGAGCCCATTTATGTTTGAAAGACGCGCTTTTCTGAAGTGGGCCGGAGCACTGCCGTTGTTCGGCACGATCGCGGCGGAGGCATTCTGGCAGAAAGCCATGGCGGCGGCGGGCAAGTCCCCGAACATCTATACGAGCATCGGGGTGCGCCCTTTCATCAATGCGCGCGGCACCTGGACCTATCTCAGCGGCTCGCTCGAACTGCCGGAAGTCCGCGCTGCCAAGGAAGCGGCGTCCCGCCATTTCGTGGATATCTTCGAGCTGCAGCGCGGCGCGGGTAAGCGCCTCGCCGAACTTTCCGGCGCCGAATCCGGCATGGTGACCTCGGGCGCCGCCGGAGCCATCTCCTCCGCCACGGCGGGCTGCATGGCCGGCACCGATCCCGCCAAAATCTGGCAGTTGCCCGATACCACCGGTCTCAAGAACGAAGTCGTCATGTCGGGCGGGCGCAGCGCTTTCGATAGCGCGGTGCGGCTCACCGGCGCGAAGCTGGTGGTGGCTAATACGCTCCAGGAATTGGAAGCCTCGCTGCGTCCGTCCACCGCCATGATCTACACCACCGATCTCGGCGACAAGCTGCGCAGCACCGTGGCCATCGCCAAGAAGGCGCATGTGCCGCTGCTGCTGGACGACGCCGCCGGCATCCCGCCCATCGCGAATCTGCGCCTCTACGCCACCATGGGGGTCGACCTCTACTGCTTCAGCGGCGGCAAGGGACTGTCCGGGCCGCAATGCTCGGGCCTGCTGCTGGGGCGCAAGAGTCTGATCGAAGCCGCGCTCGCCAACACCAGCCCTTGGGAAGGCGCCATCTGCCGCGCCATGAAGGTCGGTAAAGAAGAGGTGATGGGCTGTCTGGCGGCCGTGGAGGCCTGGACCAAAATGGACCTCAACGCCCTCAACCGGCTCTGGGAACAGCGCGTCAAACGCATCGCCACGCTGGTGGAAACCGTGCCGGGCGTCACCACCAATATCACCATTCCAGAGGACGGAAATCGCTACCCGACGCTCACCGTCCAGTGGGATGAAGCCGCCTGGAAGTTCACCGTGGCCGATTGCGACCGCCAGTTGCGGGAAGGCGAGCCGCGCATCGAAGTGCTCACCGACTCCAACCCCAGCATAGTGCCGGCAGTCGAGGCCAACGATCCCAAGACTCCGCGCCACAACCGCCTGCAGATTATCTCCCTGACGATGCAGCAGGACGAGGACTTGATCGTGGGCAAACGTTTGCGCGAGATTCTGAGCGCAGCCAAAAAGAACGCGCGGGCATAATCTCATGCGACAACTTCTATTCCTACTCCTCATTCCAGCCGCCGCCGCCCAGCAGCAATATGATCTGCTGCTCAAGGGCGGCCATGTCATCGACGCCAGGAACAATCTTTCCGCCATCCTGGATGTAGCCATCGCGCAGGGCAAAATCGCGGCGGTAGCAGCCAACATTCCCGCCGCACAAGCCCGCAAAACCATCGACGTCACGGGCCTCTATGTCACTCCGGGCCTGGTCGACATGCACGTGCACGCCTTCGCCGGCAGCATGGCCCGCGAATACATCGGCGAGAATTGCGTCCGTCCCGATGGCTTCACGTTTCGCAGCGGCGTGACCACCGTCGTCGACGCCGGCAGTTCCGGCTGGCGCAACTTCGGCGAATTCCGCGATCAGATCATCAACCGCTCGAGGACCCGCGTCCTGGCCATGCTCAACATCGTCGGCAGCGGCATGGGCGGCCGCCCGGATGTCGAGCAGAACACCAAGGACATGGAGCCGCAGCGCACCGCCGAGGTCGCGCTCCGCCACAAAGACGTCGTAGTCGGCATCAAGGTGGCGCACTACGCCGGCCCCGAATGGATCGCCGTGGACCGCGGCGTGGAAGCCGGCAAGCTCGCGAACATCCCGGTCATGGTCGATTTCGCCACCTTCCGCCCCGAGCGCCCGTTCCAGGAACTGGTGCTCCAGCACCTCCGTCCCGGCGATATTTACACGCACCAATATCTCACCGCCGTTCCCATGCTGGATCCCAACGGCAAGCTGCTGCCCTATCTCTTCGAAGCCCGCAAGCGCGGCATCATCTTCGATGTCGGTCACGGCGGCGGCAGTTTCTCATGGCGTCAGGCCATCCCGGCGGTCAAGCAGGGCTTCATTCCGGACTCCATCTCCACGGACCTTCACGTGGAAAGTATGAACGCCGGCATGAAAGACATGCTCAACGTGATGTCGAAATTCCTGGCCATGGGGATGTCTGTGGACGCCGTCATCGCCTGCGCGACATGGCACCCGGCGCGTGAAATTCATCATGAAGAGCTGGGCCACCTCTACGGTTGGCTCGGGCGCCGACGTCGCGGTGCTGCGCCTCGTAGACGGTGATTTCGGCTTTATCGATTCGGCCAACCGGCGCTTCAGCGGCAAACAAAAGTTGGTCAGCGAATTGACCCTGCGCGACGGCCGAGTCGTCTGGGACCTCAACGGCATGAACAGCGAGGATTGGGATCATGCGCGTAAATAGCAGCCGCCGCCAATTCCTGGCGCTGGTGGCCGCCGCGGCCGCCGGCGCCCAACAGAAGGCCCCGATTATCGACACCCATCTGGAAGTCTGGACCTTCGACCCTAAGTTCCCTTTTCACCATCCCGAACGCCCGGACCTGCACCGTGTAGAAGTGCAAGGTCCCATCGAAAACGAAGTCGCGGAGATGAAGGAATTCGGCCTGAAATACACGGTTCTGGTCAACCCGCGCTATTTCGGCTGGGACAACTCGTACATCAGCTACTCTCTTCACAAGTACCCGGATCTCTTCGTCGCCCACGGCCTGCTCGATCCCTTGCAGCCCGACCCGGCCGGCCGCCTGCGCTACTGGGTGAAGGAGCATGGCTTTCAGGGCATGCGCTTCAGCCCGCTCTACCATCCCCAATCCACCTGGCTGAATTCGAAGGAGCACTATCCGCTGTGGCGCGAAGCCGAACGCCTGGGCGCGGTTTTCAATTTCTATATTCTGCCGCACCAGATGCCCATGCTTGAGGATATGGCCGGCCGATTCCCGGGCGTGAAAATCGTCGTCGATCATTTGGGCAAGCCCGACCTGCGCGCCGCCGACCCCTGGCCCGAGTTCAAAAAAATGTTCCGCCTGAAGCGCTTCCCGCAAGTCTGGATCAGCGCCTCTGAACCCTACGAGCTTTCACGGAGCAAAGACTTCCCTTATCGCGACACGTTCCCATTTTTCAAAGCCGTCTACGAAGAGTTCGGCGGCGGCCAATTGATCTGGGGTACGGGCTATCCGAAGCCGCGATGGGAGCTGCCGATGGACAAGGAACTGGAATTCGTAAATCAGTCGCTGGACTTTTACACCAAGGAAGACCGCGAGAAAATCCTGGGCCGCAACGCCCTGAAAATCTGGAAATTCCCCACATGAAACAACACGTCGCGATACTGCTGACCCCGCTCTTCCTCTGCCTGTCATCCACAGCAGCCGACCGCCAGGCAGTCTCTCCGCCGGCCATCAAGGTGATCGGCCCGTATAGCCCGGGCCTGCTCACCAAAGACTTCCTCTACGTCTCCGGCCAGGGCGCCAAAGACGCCAAGGGCGATATTCCGCCGACGCTCGAGGCCCAGTTGCATCAGTGTTTCGAAAATGTGAAGACCGTAGTAGAAGCAGCCGGCCTGACCATGCAGCACGTCGTCTACACGCAGGTCTACCTGACCGACGCTACCGACGAAGGCCCGCTGAACACAGTCTGGAAGCAGTACTTCCCCACTCAGCCGCCGGCCCGCTCCACGATAGGAGTAGCGAAACTCCCGGCCACTCCTGTCGAGATGAACGCGGTAGCAGTCCGCGATCTTACGCAAGAAGCAGACGATTGCGCCGCCAGGCTATCCGGCCAGTTCGCCCCTCTCCCCGGCCGTGCGCGCAGGCGACCGCGTCTATCTCTCCGGCTTCCTCGGCCGCGACATCAATACCGGCCAGATTCCCGCCGACCCAACCGCGCAGGTGGATCTCGCATTGGACCGCATGCAGGCCACGCTAAAAGCCGCCGGCCTGGACTTCCGCAATATGGTTTTCGTGAACCCGTACCTGACCGCTAATCTTCCGATGGGCGTGATGAACCGCGCTTACGCGAAGCGCTTCGAATTCGGCAACACGCCCGCGCGAGCCACCATAGAAGTGGCCGGCCTGCCCAGCGGCGCTAATATCGAATTCACCGGCGTAGCAGTTGTCGATCTTGCGAAGCGCCGCGCCGTGCGGCCAAAGAACATGGAGCCGAGCGCCACCGCCAGCCCCTGCGTCTTTGCTGGAGACACGCTGTTCTGCTCCGCCAAATCGGGCTTTATCCCCGGCGTGAATGGCGGCGTCTACGCCGGCACCGTGGAAACGCAGGTAAGGCAGACCATGCGCAATCTGCTGGACGGCCTGGAAGAAGCGGGCATGACCTTTGCCAACGTAGCCGCCAGCAACGTCTATCTGGACAACCTGGATGACTTCACGGCAGATGAACGGCGTTTACGCGGAATACTTTCAAGGAAACGCCGCCGGCGCGCACCACGGTCCAGCAACTGCCGCCGGGCAAGCGGACGGCGGACGCCAAGGGCCGCTGGCCGACGCTGGAACAGATTTCGATCGTCGCGGTTCCATGAGCGAACCGCCCGTGCGCTGCGGCCCGCGGATTGAAAATCACAAACCTGCAGTAACACTGGTTACAGTTCGGTGTATACTAGCAGAAAATCGGATACCCAGAGGAAGTTCCGGCTCGATCCCCTCGTCGGGAAGCGGCGCATGGAGCTTCACGCTCGCCGGGATTTGCGAGCTCCTGCTGGGTGACGACAAAGCTTTAGGGACACTGCAATTTGCGCAGTAAAAGGGAGAGGTTATGTCTACATTCGCGAACCTGACAGGTTTCTGGATGCGAACATCTCGCATGATGATCGCCATCTTGTGTCTGACTATGGGCGCCGGCCAGGCCCTGTTCGGGCAAACGGCAACCGGCAATATCGTGGGACGCGTAACTGACTCGTCGGATGCGGTCGTTGCGGGCGCGCAAGTTACCGCCGTCAACCCCGAAAAGGGTCTGACCTTCCGCACTGTCACGGACCAGGAGGGAATGTACCGCTTCTTTTATCTGGCTCCCGCGACTTACAAGCTGACGGTGACGCAGCCTGGATTCTCATCGGTGGAGCGGTCCGGCATCCTGCTGCAATCGAACGAGACTCCGAGCGTCGACATACAGCTTTCGGTCGGCAACGTGGTCCAGAAGACGGAAGTGGAGGCCACCTCGCCGCTGGTGGAAGCCGCCACCTCCACCACAGGTACACAACTCGCCGGCAAGGAGATGAACACGCTGCCGATCATGCAGCGCTACACCTGGATGGCGATGTACCTGATGCCCGACGTGACCAGCATGAACGGGTTCCACATCGACGGCATGCGCGACCGCGGACTTGGCTATACCCTGGACGGCATTGTGGGAACACAGCCGGTGGTCGGCGGAGAGGCGACCAACACAACCGTCTCGACCACCGCCAACGCCATTGAGGAAGTCAAGCTCGCCTCCACCGTGCTGCCCGCCGAATTCGGCCATTCCGCCGGCGGCCTTTTGAGTGCGACCTACAGGTCCGGCACCAACCGGCTGCACTGGGAAGGCGAGGACCGCTACATCAACAACGACATGTTGCACCGCGCCTACTTCAATCTCGGCAATGCGCCGTTCAGCTACCACGAACTGGCGAGCGTTATCAGCGGTCCGGTCTTTATCCCGAAGATCTATAACGGCAAGAACAAGACGTTTTTCCTCTTCGCCTGGTCGATGCATCACGAGCGCTACAATCAGTCCGTCTTCACCACGGTCCCCACGCCGGATGAACTGGGCGGCGATTTCACATTCGGCGGAAAGGGCTACCCGATTTACGATCCGTGCCACCACGAAGCTGGTCAACGGGCTCTGGCAGAACACGCCGTTCCCCGGCAATATCATCCCCAAAAGCCGCTTCGATCCGGCCATCGTCAAGTTCCTGTCCAACACTCCGTGGGCTGCGCCCAACGTAGCCGGGGCCGCTCTGACGGCCACCGGTCCGGTGCAAAACTACAACAACACGAGCACGTATTACTCCTATCGCTACCGTTACGACGAGAAAGTCGATCACAACTTTGGCGAGAAAAACCGCATGTTCGGACGCGCTTCAGAAGTGGTCAATCGCGCCGTGGGCGATCAGATCGGCATCAACTGGCGTCTGCTGGACGGCAGCGCGGTGCTGCAGCCGGTCAACCAGGAAAACGTCGCCGTTTCCGACACGGAAATTTTCAGCCCGACGTTTCTTAACGAGGTGCGCCTGGGCTTCAATCGCTGGCATCTGTCGCGGCAGCCCCCGGGGTTGAATGCCAATTGGGCGCAACAGCTGGGCATTCCAAACGTCAGCGGCGTCACGTTCCCAACCTTCGACGACTCCAACGGGGCCAACTTCTTCACCACGGCTTTCCCTGGCGGCGTGTTGAGCCAGATGACCCAGAGCTACGTATTTCAGGACAACGTAACCAAGATCGTGGGCCGGCACAGCTTCCGCATGGGTTGGGAGACCCTGCGGTCGGTCGCCGACGTTTACCCGCAGGCTCAACCCGGCGGCACCTTCTACTTCGGCGGCACCGGTACGCCGTTCAACGGTCTCGGCAGCATCACTCCGAACACCGGGAATGACTTCGCTGCTTTACTGCTCGGGTCGGTCACGAAGGCGACGTTCAGCACGAACCTGGCCAACTGGCTTCCGCGCTGGTGGAGCCACGCGGCCTATTTCCAGGACGACTGGACAGTCAGCCGCCGGCTCACGTTGAACCTCGGTCTCCGCTGGTCCTATGAGACGCCGTTCGAGACCAAGTACGGCCAGCAGAGCCAGTTCAATCCCACCGCTTCCGATGCTCTCACGGGACTGCCTGGCGCGATCACTCACCCCACCGGCGCGCTGGCCAACAGCGACTACAAGCATTTTCAGCCTCGCGTCGGCGCGGCTTACAGACTCGGGACAACATGGTGCTGCGCGGCGGATTCGGCCTCACCACGATCGACCTGTTCATGCCGAACCTGGCGCAGAATTTCCAGGAATACACCAGCAACGTGACCGTGCAGCAGCCGTCCGGCAACCCCTCGCCGGCATTCTTCCTGAGCCAGGGACCGGGCATCGTGAACTTCAACGTCCTTGCCAACGGAACCTCTCCGTTCGTGGGCGCGAACTGCGGCCCCGCCGCGATTACCGGATGCGGCTCTCGCACCGCCGAGCGTATCGACCCCAACCTTGCAGCAACGCCTACGCCATGAATTGGAATGCCACCTACCAGTGGGAGTTTCAGCCCGAACTGGATGCTGGAGGTCAACTATGTCGGCTCCGCCGGAGTGGGACTGCTGGAGGGCTGGAACATCAACACCATCCCGCTGAACATTTCCTCGGACCCGAACACCCTGAAGACCATCTTTGCCAATCAGCAGCCATACCGTCCGTTCCCGAATTTTGGGGAGATCGACCAGTGGGGCAATTTCGGACACTCCACCTATCACGCCGGCTCGGTGAAGCTGATGAAGCGGTTCTCTCAGGGCTTTACGCTGACGTCGTTCTACACCAGGTCGAAAGCCATCGACGAGTGCGACAACGACAAAGTCTGCAGCGGTGAGACATTCTACAACCGCTCGCTCGAAAAGGGCCGCGCCAACTTCGACATCACCAATCGCTCGGTCACCTACGTGACCTACGCGCTGCCCATCGGGAAGGGCCGCAAGTTTATGAACCATGGCGGCGTGCTCGACTATGTGTTCGGCGGCTGGAACATAACCTGGGCACAGACGTTCCAGAGCGGATTGCCGGTGATGTTCACGATGGCCGGCAGTCCCAATCAGTATCTGCCGGGAAATGGCGTGCTGCGTCCGAACCAGGCCGGCCCGAACAGTTCGGTGATCGTGCCGAACTGGACTATCGGCGACCGGTTCGCCACCAGCATCGAAAACCCGATCTGGAACATTAACGCCTTCTCGTATCCGGCGGCGTTTACGTTGGGAACTCTGGGCCGCGACACCATCAACGGACCGCACCTGGTCTGGTCCCAGGCGTCGGCATCGAAGGATATCCGGGTGCGGGAATTTGCCACACTGCAACTGCGCTATGACATCAACAACGTGTTCAAGAATCCGAACTTCGTGAATCCGAGTTCGACCGTGAACATCACGAACCCGGGACTCTTCGGCAAACCTACCAGCACGCAGAATGGTTGGTGCTGTCTGGGCGGACAGTTTGTCGCGACCTTCGTCGCCAAGTTGATATTCTAGCGGCATGTCCGCCTAATTATTGACAATCGCTCCTTAACGGTCGCGGCTCCGATTGCACCGCAGCGCGGTCGGCAGAGCCGCGACCGTTAGGGAGCGGTGTAAGAGATTGATTCCGTCAACTCCGCCCAAACGCAAAACCGCCCCCGACCATCGTGATGGTCGGGGGCGGTTTCTTGTTGATAATGCCTAAAGAGGAAAAGCCTCAGGCCACCAGCGAGCTGAGCTTCTTGGTCGCCGCGGGGAACTTACCAATACCGGCTTGCATCACTTCGTCGGCCAGCGTCAGGTAAACGTCGCCCACCGTGCCCGTTACTCTGGTGTGAGTCCCTTTCGCCAGTCGGGGAATGCCGCCCGCAACAATCATCGCCAGCCCGCTGTTCTTGTGCGGATTGGCTTCGGCGTGCTCATGCACATACGCCAGGCAGCAGTGATCGAACAGAGTGCCATCGCCTTCCGGTACCGACTTCAGCTTGGCCACCAGATACGCGAATTCCTCCACGTGCCATTTGCAGATGTCGCGCAAAACGCGCTGGCCTTCCACTCCGTCGGCTCCCGGCGCCTTGCCGTCGGCATGCGTGTAGTCGTGATGCCGTGCGGACGTGTAACCCAGCCACGGGAATCTGGAGAGTCCCTGGCACTTGGTCAACATGTAGGATGCTACGCGAGTCTGCCGCATCGCCAGCGCCTGTACCAACAGGTCGCTCTGCAGTTTTGCGATCCGCGGCCAGTCCTTCATATCGCCATCGAAATCCGGTGGATCGACGCGATGGTATTCCGGAGGCAGGCCGGCGATGGAGCGCTCCAGATCGCGAATCCCCGAAAGGTGCTCATCCACGCGAGTCTGATCGTCAGTGGGCAGCTTTTTCTTCAGAGAGGCGGCGTCCTGGTGGATGGTATCGAGGATGCTGCGTTTGCGGTTCACCCATCCTTCCTCGCGCGCGCCGAAGAGGCGGTCGAAAAGCCGGTGCGGGATCATCTCTGGCGGTAAGGCTCGCTCGTATCCTGCCCAGCTCATATTTCGCTGCATCGTCAAGCCAAACGATTCCTGCGACACGCCGATCTGCAGCGAGCGGAAGCGCGAATCGTCGCCAATCTTCATCGCGATCACCTGGTCGATCGACGGTCCGCTCGGACCCCGTCCGGTATGCAGCGTGCAGGTCATCAGGCCGGACATGGAGTTGGTGTGGCCGTTGCCCATTCCGCCGGCAGCCGAATTGTCGACCCCGCTCAACACGTGAACGTCCTTACGGAACGGTGCCAGCGGGGAGAGGCACGGCGTGATGGCGTAGTTCGAGCCTTCCTCGGCTGGAATCCAGTATCGCTCCGGAATCCCGTTGCCGTTGAACCAGAGCACGAAACGGTTCTCGATTGCCTTCGCAGCCCCGTCGGCGGGAGCGGCATACGCAGTTCCCATCGAGTTAAACATCGAGACCAGTGGTGGCAGCCCGACCAGTACTTGCGCTCCGGATGCCGTAAATCCCTTCAATAAAGACCGGCGAGATAGCCTAACGCGGTTGGTGATTATCTGCGACATGAACCGTCCCTTCCGTATTTGGAAATTCCCTCAAACACAATAATGACACTATTAGCTCTTTGAAGTGAAACTGCGACTTTTGGAAGTCGTCCAGAACTTTGCGAATCGCCGGTCGGTCGGCGGGCGTCTCTAAGCGGCCCGCGGTGTACCGGAAGTATTGCTTAACCACGCATTCCTGGCACAGCGGACTCTTGGCCATCACGGCTCCCAGTTGCGGGAGCGCCGAGAACTGCGAGTCGGTAATACCGGCCACATATCCCGTGCCATCGATGTCGAGGCTCATGGTCTTGGCTGGCTTCCGTCGCCCGTCTTCTCCCCGGGGTCCAGTGAAAAACTCCAGTGTGAACTTATCGCGTTTGGCGCCAATGGCGTCGAATTTCTCGAAACCAAACCCGATCGGATCGATCAGTTTGTGGCAGGTTGCGCAACTCGGATTGGTGGCGTGCTCAGACATCCGGTCGCGATTTGTCTGGGGCTTCGCCTCCGTAACGGCCGGAAGATTGGTGTTCACGCCGGCCGGCGGATCGGGAACGTGCTGGCATAGAAATTGTTCCCGCACGAACAGTCCGCGGGCCGTGGGTGAAGAATCCTCGGGCTTCGCCGTGAGGGCCAGGAACAACCCTTGGCCCAGTATCCCTGCCCGCTCCGATCCGGCCGGGAAGGCCACCTTGTCGAACTCTTTGGCCGGCGCCGGCACTTTATAGATCGGAGCCAGGTCGGCGTTCACGTAGCCGTAGTTCGCGGTGAAAAGCTCCATGAAGTTGCGATCGTTCCAGACCAGGTCGCTCACGAATGTACGCGCCTCCTGGGTCATAGCGACGGCTGTCTCGCGTGTGAATTGCGGATACTTGCGCCGGTCTTTGCTGGCAGTCAGAACGCGGTCGAAGCGCAGCCACTGACTGGTGAATTCATTCAGTGCTTCGCGGGCGCGCGGATGGTCCAGCATGCGCCGCGCAACCTTTTGGACGCCTTGCGGAGTCGCCAGTTCGCCTCGAGCCGCTGCGCCGAACAATTCCGCATCCGGCATACTATCCCAGATCGCGTAGGAAAGCCTGCTGGCGGTTACGTATGCCTTCGCCTTCGCGTCTGAGGCTTCATCTGGCCGGAAAAGAAAATTCGAGGACTGAAGCATAGCCTCAATTACAAGCTGCGCGCCCGCTACGAAATCCGTTTCCTTGCTGAGAAGTGTTTCGTACCGCTTTTGCTCGTCCGGATCGAGCGGCCGCCGGAACGCTTTCAGTCCGAACTCGCGCACGAACCGCGCGCGGCAGGCAGCCGACGGTTTACAAGGAATCAGCCCGCGGGTATCGCCGCCGCGGAAAGCATTGCGAGCCAGTTTCTCCGCAGCCCCGCTGTAGGCTTCAATCAGCAGCGGCGAGAGGCTCTGGGCCTGAGATTGATTGGTAAAGCCGTTGATAAAATCCTCGGGCGGAAATTGGTCGGCGGGCCGCGTCTGGTCCCCTAATAGATCGCGAACTGTGTGGTTGTACTGGCTGTGCGTGAGCCGCCTCAGTGCCGGCTGCGGCTTCACTTGCCCCACCCCCGCTGCCTCCTGCTCCCGGTACTTCAACGCATTGGTCAACTCCACACCGGAAAGCAGCGTCAGTTTTTGAATCCAGTCTCGGAGAATAACCTCTTCCGGACTTCCCGGCTTGATGCGTTCTCCACCAGCGTGAGGGATCCGGTTGGTAGGCTTCTTGAAGAGCAACGAATTATCCGGCCGCTCGCGATCAATCAGCGTCACGAGCGATTTTCCGAATGCCTCGATCTTCTCGGGTGGGGAGTCGGGTTCCGGAAAATGGAGGCGCGTGGCCGATGCCACACCGTCCGGATTATGGCAGGAACGGCAGGCGGCCTTCTCCATCACCTGATAAAGGCCCGATCCAAAAGGAGTCTCCTGAGCCATAACGGGAGACAAAGCAACGAGAAAAGAAGCTAAACGTTTAGTCAATGAAACCGCCGTTCTCTATTGTTAAACAAGTTTTCGGCCTGCGCAAGTTTTTATGGGAGCCCATCCGGTGGTATACTAGCCTCGCAAACAGGCTGGAGTTGAAACTAGCGTGACCTTTCGAACAATCCTTAGTTTATTTTTGGCGTCGACCCTCGCGCATGCGGCCTCCCAGCGCGATCTGGCGGAGTGGGTAATCCGGTGGGAAGGCCGAGTGATGCTTGAAGGCGTCCCTCAGCCGGTGAATGATCTTACGCAACTGCCGCCGGGCGATTTTCGCATTGTCGGCGTGGACCTTACCGGCGCCGTTATGGTCACCGGCGAACTCGCAAAGCTCGGCGAATTGACGTCGCTGCGTGAGCTTTATCTTCCAGGCCCCATCTGGAATCCCGGGGGCGGCAATGAAGATGGAAATCCGGTTTTCAAAGTTCTGGCTAATCTCAAAAATCTGGAAAAGCTTTATATAGGGTGGCACTTCAACGCCCAGATCAACGTTCGCGACACCGGGATTGCCAACTTGGCCGGGATGACGAATATGTCGGATTTTCGCTGTGCGGGCTGCCGGATTACCAACCTTAGTCTTGCGCCGTGGGTCAAACTTCGCAGTCTGGATTTGAACTACAGCCCGTTCACTGACAAGGGCCTTGAAGGGTTGGTGGGGCTGAACCAATTGCGGCGGCTAATGCTGCGCGACAGCATGATCACCGACGATGGACTGAAGCATCTGAGCGGGCTGGTAAACCTGGAAGAACTCGATCTGGGCGGAACCCGGATCACCGAGAGAGGCGTCGAGGCTTTGCGCCCCCTCAAGGCCATGCGTAAGCTGAATCTCCAGGGTGTGCAGGCAACCGATGCCAGCATGGATGTCCTGGCGGGGATGCCTCATCTGCAGGTTGTGAATTTATACCGCACGCTGGTCACGAACTCGGGCGCGGCGCGTCTTCAGGGTCTCAAAGAACTGAGTGATGTCGATCTGCGCTATAGCCGCGTCACGTCGAACGGAGTCGACTCCCTGCGTACAGCCCTGCCGAAATCCAAAGTACAGTTCGCCGGTTCCTCGACGATCCGGCCGAAGACTGCAGCGGCGGACCACCCCTCAGCGGATACGGATAAAGCGATCGGCGCCTGGGTCCAGGCGATGGGCGGCAAGGCCGACTTCGCGGGCGATCGCTTGAAAACCATTGACCTGTCGTCCACCGCGGTGAGCGACGCGCAGTTGTCGAATTTATCGCGTCTGACGAGTCTTGAAAAGCTGGATCTCCAAGTCACACAGGTCGGCGACTTGGGCGTAACAGCGCTGCAGCATCTTACCGGCCTTAAGGATCTCAATCTCAGTCAAACCACGGTTTCGGACGCTGGCCTTGCGAAGCTGGCAGGATTGAGTCAGCTCCAAGTCTTGAAGCTGGCTGGAACCTTGGTTGAAGGCCGGGGTGCGGCACACCTGGGCGGCTTGACCAGCCTGCGGGAGTTGGACCTGGCTGGGGCTCACGTGGATGACCAGGTGTTGGCGCAGATCGCAAAGCTTACAGGGTTGGAGCGTCTGAAGCTCAGCTTCACCGATATTACGGACAACGGAATCAAGCAGCTCGCGGGCCTGAGCAAGCTCCAGGTTCTCGACCTGTCCGGCACCGACGTAGCGGACCAGGCGATGGCGCAGGTTGCCACGCTGACGAATTTGCGCGAGCTCTACCTGAATCATACCCGCTTCACCGACAAGGGTCTGCTCCTGCTCAAACCGCTAGAAAATCTGGAGCGGATTGAGATGTTTCGGACCCGCGCCGGCAACGCGGGCGTGGAAGTCCTGGGCTCGTTGAAGAATCTGACGGTGGTGAAATTGGACTATACGTCGGTTGACGATAAGGGCCTCGGGCCTCTGTTGAGTCTGCCGCGAATTCGCGAACTGAGCATGGATTCGACCGGCGTTACGGATAACGGTGCCGAGGCGTTGAAATCGATCGCCAGCCTGAAGTCGCTGAATTTATATCACACGCTGGTTACGGAAAAGGGACTTCAGGACCTGAAAAGCTCCCTCCCTTCCTGTCAGGTCGTTTTCGATCGCGATTCGGCGCTACCAACTCGAAGGAGCAAGTAATATGCATCAACCAAAAGGAGCGGCCGTCACTGCCTTGCTGGGCTGTATGGTGTGGGTAACTGGAGTGTCGTTTAGTGGGTCCGCATCGGCGGCGGATATCAAGTCCGGTGGGGACGCGCAGTGGATCGAAGATGCCGGCGGCTCCGTCATCCGTGACGCTTCCGGCCGCATCACGGGCGTGAATCTGCGAGCCAGTTGGGTCACAGACACGGATTTGCGCAAGCTGCTTCTGCTGCCGAATCTCAGCTCCCTGGATCTTTCGCTGACTCGAATTACCGATCAGGGAATGCAGGAGCTCAAGAACGCGCCGGGCATCGTGGATTTGAATCTCTACTTCGCTGAGTACGTCACCGACGAAGGGCTGGCGGCAGTGAAGAATTGGAAGAAGTTGAAGCGCTTGAACCTGCACGGTACGAAAGTCAGCGACACCACTCTCGACCACATCTCCGGCATCACTACCCTGGAGTATTTGAATGTCGGGTCCGCCATGATAACCGATGTAGGGATTGAACGCCTGGCCGCGCTCACGAAACTCAAGGAGTTGACGATCGGCGGAAATGAGTTGGGCGATCCCGGCCTGCAAGGCCTTCGGCAGATTCCCAGCCTGACCTATCTGGATCTCAGCGGAAGGCAGGGAACCGATTCGAACATCTGGGCCATCAGTATGTCGGAGCGGGGTCTGGACGCAGTTCTCTCGCTCAAAGAGTTGAGTGAGTTGCGCCTCGCCTGCACCTCGAAAGGAATCGGCATAGAGGGCGCCAGGTTCGCCACCGTCAGTGCCATGGATGTTTCGACCGCGTGGCTGGAAAAAATGAAGAGCCTTCCGAAGCTTGAGAAGCTGCAGTTGCAGGGTTGCAGTCGTGTGAACGACGATTCAATTCACGTCCTGGCCGCTTTTCCTGACCTGCGCGAAGTGGACCTGAAGGGCACCAGCGTCACCGACAAAGGCCTGGCGGCGCTGCGTGCGGCCAAACCAAAGATCCTCATCTATTCCGGACCCTGGGACGCGAAATCCGCGAACTTCAGAAACAACTAGTCTTGAGGCAGACAATCTTGGCCGCTGCCGCCTTTCAGGCGGCTTGGCTCCGGTACGCGTTCGACCGCCGAAACTCTTCAGAGGCGGGTTCATCCTGAACTCCCTGAGAGTTCCAGATATGATATGGTTGAACACATCTGGAGTCAAGGCATTTGATGTTACGTGTTGTAGGCTTGCTCGCCATCGTCGCCAGTCTGCCGGCAATCGCGCAGCCGCGCATCGATCCGCACGCCACCTCGATTCACCCCTTCGCCGGCCAGCGCGGCACCACATTCATTGCCACCGTCCGGGGCAGTGGTTTAGCGGGCGCCAGCATCGCCAGCATAGCCAGCGCACCGTTCACCGTAACGGTGGAGGGCCAGGAAGCAGAAGCGCCCAGCGAGGGCCGTAACAAGAGCGCTACCGATCTGGTCAAACTGCGCGTCGAGGTGCGGCAGGACGCGCAGCCCGGCCGGTACCCGATCCGACTGGTCACTCGCAACGGCATTTCGAACGCGCTGCCCCTGCATATCGTGGATTTTCCCGTGCTCCCCGAGCCGGCGGGCGCGCATGAAACACAGGAATCGGCGGTTGCCATCGCGCAGGCTGCCGGCAGTGTACGCCGGACGCATCGCACGCCGCGGCGAGGTAGATTACTACTCTTTCCACGCAGAGGCCGGCCAGCTCCTCACATTTGAAGTGATCTCCGGTTTCCCGCAGATCGCGGCTGCTGGTTCCGCCGCAACCGTGCCCAATTTCGATCCGGCGCTTACCATCTACGAGCCTGCCGGAAGCTGGTTTGACCCCAAGCGCCTGAAGCGCATCGCATACAATGACGAGCCGGTATGGGTGTTCGGCAAGCCCACCGACGCGCACCTGGTTCACCGCTTCGCCAGCGCCGGCGATTACCTGCTGCGCGTCGAAGCTTTCGCAGGCCAGGGCGGGCCGGACTACAGCTACGAATTGAAGATCGCGCCAGGCGCGCTGCCGCAGGATCAGGCGATTGGTGCTGAAGGAGGCTGGGACGAGCGGGGCTGGATGCGGCGCCTGGATGCGGCTCGCTTGAATCAACTCGCGAAACGCGGCGGCAAAGAGGGCAAGCAACCGCCGATTGAAACCTATCGCGCCGGGCCCGAAGCCGCCGTTTTCAAATTGCCCGGCACGCTCGAAGGCACGCTGGCGCACCCCGGCACAACACATCGCGCGCGCTTCCATTTGGATAAGTCCAGCCGACATCGCCATTGAAATCGAAACGCCCGCCGCCGCGCCACCGTTTTTCAATCCGATCTTCCGTCTGTTGAACAACGCGGGCGAAGAAGTGGCCAGCAGCATCTTCGCCGGCAAGGGCGCCTGTAGCGGTGCCATGACCAAATCGATGCAGGCCAAGACCATTCTGCCGCTGCGTGACCCCGGCGACTACACGCTCGAGATCCGCGATGCCACAGCCGATCTCGCCGGCGCGGACTTTCAGTACCGCGTGCAGGTCCGGCCGCAGATTCCGCACGTAGGTCAAGTGAAAGTCGATGCCGACAGCGTGAATCTTGCGCAGGGACAGGCGAAAACTATTCGCGTCGCATTCGATCGCGAAGAAGATTATCGCGGCGCGCGTGATGGTGGCCGCGAAGTCGCTGCCGGCCGGTGTCTCGGCGGTAGCCGGCGCCGATTTTGAACCTGACAAAGATCCACCGTCGTCCATCGGCAAGCGCGAGCGCTACACCCCGCGAACCGAGCGCGTGGTTCTGGTGCTCACCGCCGATGCCGATGCACCGGTCTCCACACAGCCGCAAGAGATACAGCTGATGGTGCGTCCGCTGGTGGACGGCAAGCCCGGCGATATTCTCTTCGACCAAAACACTTCCCATGATGGTGCTACCAAAACCGTGAGACTACTGTTCGCACTCCTGCTCATTACCAACGCGGCCTGGCCGGCCACCATCGTCTCCCTGCGCACCGTGCCGGCCCAGGCTTCGCTTAAGGGCGCGCGCGCCAGTCAACAGTTCCTCGCCATCGCAAAATACTCAGACGGCACGGAGCGCGACGTCACCGCGGAAGTGGAATGGCGTCTTTCGAAACCCGCTCTGGCGAAGTTCATGTCCACCGGCGCGCGTGGCGCCATCGGCGGACGGCAACCTCACGCTGACCGCGGTACTTTCCGGGAACGAAGCCAAATCGACGCTAACGATCGAAGATGCGGCAGTCACGCAACCCGTCAGTTTCCGCCGCGAGATCTGGCGCAATCCTCACCAAGCGCGGCTGCAATAGTGCCATCTGCCATGGCGGCGTCAAAGGACAGGGCGGCCTCAAGCTTTCCGCCAACGCACTCTACCCGGCGGATGACTACGAATGGATCACCAAGGGCGGCGCCTACCAGGTGCTCACCGCCGAGGTAAAAGGCGAACGCATCTCCGCGCATCAACCTGGCTAACCCCGACAAAAGCCTTCTGCTGCTCAAGCCCACTGATAGCCGTCCCGCACGGAGGCGGCAAGCGCTTCGAAGCGAATTCCGAGGACTACAAGACCATCCTGGGCTGGATTCGCAGCGGCGCTCCTTATAGCAACGGCAGATGCCGCGGCAGAAGCGAAACTGACGCGTCTGGAGTTGTTTCCTCCCATGGCGATCCTGCCCCTGGAAGCGGAGCAGCGCCTGCTGGTAACCGCGCACTTCAGCGACGGCCACACGGAAGATTACACCCACCAGGCGCTCTACACGGTGAACGACGGCGAAGTCGCCGCGGTCAGCGCGGGCGGCGTGGTCAGCGCCAAACGGCGCGGTGAAACTTCCATTCTGGTCCGCGCGGCCGGCCAGGTTGCCAGCGTCGGGGTCGGCGTGATCGGCCCGCCCGTGCCGGACTACCCGAAAATCCCGCGCGGCAACTTCATTGACGAATACGTCTTTGAAAAGCTGCGCAACTTCCAGATCATTCCTTCCGATCTTGCCGGCGATTCCGAATTCCTGCGCCGCGTCTGTCTCGACCTCACCGGCACTCTTCCGCCGCCGCAGCGCGTGCGCGACTTCCTGGCCAGCACCGATCCGAAGAAACGCGAGAAGCGTGATCGACGCGCTGATCGCATCGCCCGAGTTCGTCGACTACTGGACCTTCCGCTTCTCCGACCTTTTCCGCGTCTCCATCTTTGGCAACGGCCTGTCTCCCAAGTGGATGGCGGAATACTGGGAGTGGATTCGCGCCAACGTTGAGAGCAACCGCCCCTACGACGAGGTCGCGCGCGAGCGCATCGCCGTGGAAGGCTACAAACCGCCGTCGCGCCACTTCCTGCCGTACAACCAGATCGGAACTCCGGCCGACGCCATGGCCGAAGAGGTCCGCGTCTTCATGGGGCGCCGCCTCGATTGCGCGCAGTGCCACAATCATCCCTACGAAAACTGGAGCCAGGACCAGTTCTGGGGCATGGCGGCATTCTTCTCGCGTATGTTCCGCATGGGCCAGGTGGTGGTGGACCACCCCACCAATATGGACCTCGGCACGCAAAGACGTGGGCGGGAGCATGGACCTGCTGCATCCGCGCACCAAGGCCGTGGTTAAGCCGGCCCTGCTCGACAATTCGCCGCTGAACATCACTCCGGAGGGCAATCCGCGCAAAGAGCTGGCGCGCTGGATGACGTCGCATCCTTACTTCGCCGAAGCGGCGGTGAATCGCATCTGGGGATATTTTTTCGCGCGCGGCATCGTCGATCCCGTGGACGATTTCCGCTCCACCAATCCGCCCACGCATCCCGAGCTGCTGGCGGCGCTGGCGGCGGACTTTCGCGAGCCACGGCTACGACCTGCGCCGCCTGATGAAGACCATCGTTTCGTCGCGCACCTACCAACTGTCGCACCGGCCCAACGCCACCAATCGCGAGGACGTGACCAATTACTCGCGCTCTCTCTCGCGCGGGCCTCGACGCCGAGGTGCTGCTGGATGCGGTGGCCGACGTGACCGGAATTCCCGAGACCTTTTCGACGGCCATAACGGAGGGCGCGACCGTGGGGCAGGCCCCGGCCGGCACGCGCGCGATTCAGTTGCGCGATCCCGACACTTTCTTCTCGCGCTTCCTGGAACTGTACGGGCGCGTCCAATCGCGGCGCCGTTCCGGAACGGAACAACAAGGCGAACCTCAGCCAGGCGATGCACGTGCTGGCCGGATCCACCTATGTGGACCGCCTCAGCCAGCCCAATGGCCGCCTGGCGAAGCTGCTGCAATCGGGCGCAACCGATGAGCAGATTTTCAGCGAGTTCTACCTCGCCGCGCTCAGCCGTCCGCCGGCCGACGGATGAAGTTCAGGAGTTGAAAACCATTCTGGCGCAGCGCGGCGATCGCGAAGCCGGACTGCGCGAATTTGTCTGGGCCTTGATTAGCTCCCGTGAATTCGCGGAGAATCATTAAAGGAGAACCGATGCAACATCCAACGTCCCGCCGAAGTTTCATCACCGCCGGATCGCTCGGCTTTCTGGGACTCTCTCTGCGCGAGGCGCTCGCGGCCGCGGCTGAGACCGATTCTCCCGTGAACGGCAAAGCCAAGGCCGTGATCCTTTTCTGGCTCGAGGGCGGCCCCAGCCACATCGATACGTGGGACCCCAAGAGCAACAGCAACTTCAAGCCGATCTCCACCAACGTGGCGGGCATCCAGATTTCCGAACTGCTGCCGAAAATGGCCAAGCGCATGGACAAGTTTGCGCTGGTCCGCTCCATGCACACCCTCGGCACGGACCATCCGCAAGCCACGCATTACGCCATCACCGGCCACGAGATCAATCCGGCGATGCAGTTCCCCAGCCTGGGCTCGATCATCACGAAGGAGATGGGCCCGCGCAACGCCGTGCCGCCGCACGTGCTGGTTCCCAAGTGGGACCGCAACCGCCAATACGAAGAATACTTTCGCGCCGCATTTCTCGGCGGCGATTACGATCCGATGTGCATCCCGGACCCAGCGAAGCCGGGTTTCGAAGTTACCGACCTGAGTCTGCCGAAGAGCGTTTCGCAGGCAGCGGTGGAAAGCCGCTCGGCTTTTCTGAAGGCCGTTGACCGGCAATACCGCGCGCTGAATGACACTGCGGAACATGCCAACATGGACGCCTTCACCGCGCAGGCCTGGAAGATGATCCTGACGCCGGCGGTGCGCGATGCTTTCGACCTTTCGAAGGAATCCGACAAGATGAAGGAGCGCTACGGCAAGGATTCGATCGGCCAGTCCTGTCTTCTGGCGCGCAGACTGGTGGAAGCCGGCAGCCGTTTCGTTACGGCGGCAGGGTACCACTCGGTTTCGTGGGACACCCACAGCGACAACGACAAGGGCCATCGCGACCGTCTGACTCCGCCTCTGGACCGAACGCTAACCGCGCTGGTGGAAGACCTGGAAGAACGCGGCTTGCTGGAATCGACACTGGTCATCGCGATGGGCGAATTCGGCCGCACTCCTATCATCAACCCCAATCTGGGCCGCGACCACTGGCCGAACTGCTGGTCCCTCGCGCTGGCCGGCGGCGGTATCAAGACCGGCCAGGTAGTGGGCGCGAGCGACGAACGCGGCGCCAACGTGACCGACCGCGTAGTGACGATGGGCGACCTGTACGCCACCATCTATCAGACACTGGGCATCGACTGGAAGAAGGAATACAGAAGCCCCATCGGCCGGCCGGTGAAGATTGCCAATTCGCTGGACGACAGAACCGGTTCGCCGGTGAAGGAACTGCTGGCATAGCTCTACCGCGTGGAAGAGCCGTCGAACTTGAAACGGAAAGCCTTCGCTTCCGGTGTCTCAGCCTCTACCGGTACTGTTGTCTCCGCCGCCTGGGCCGGCACTTCCGGCGCTTCCGTAGCTAGCCTTCGGATGGCGGCCAAGGCCTGTTTCGCTTCCAGCCTCACTTCCGCATCCGAATCGGCCAGTGCCGCGCGCAACGGCTCCAGGAATTCCGATTCGGCAAAATGGCGCATGGCCCGCACTGCGCTGCGACGGAATGCGGGCCGCTTGTCGGTCGCCATCTGCTTCACCGATGAGCTTGCGGTGACATCGCCAAGGAAGTGAAGGCCCAGCAGCGCATTGGCCACGACCCGGCTGTTTTCGTCTCTTCCGCTCTGCCACAACAGCAAGCGCACCGACGGCGTGTCGCTGCCCCACAAACCCTCCACCGCGGCCGCCCGAATGCGCGCATCCGTGGACGCCAGCTGCCGTCTTGCCCAAGCGAGGTTCCGGATGCGCCGCCCCACCAGCACCGTGGCCTTCTCCGCCACCAATGGATGGGGATGGTGCCTCAAATGGTTCACCATATGGATCAGCCGCGGACCTGTCGAGATATGATGCAGAACCTCCAATACCCGCGCCACAAGTTCTGGAGCTAGTCCCGCCGTGTCCTCAGTCCGTCCCGGTAGCAGACGAGCCAGACGCACATCCAGGAAGCTGTCGATCTGGATCCAGGCGGCACATAGACGCTTGAACTCCCTGTCGCTATGTCTGCCGATGCGGATCAGCTCTTTTAGAAACGCCTGACATTCCACCAGCCGCACAAACGCCCTCACGCGCCGCGGCGAAGCCGGTTGCGAGTCCAACACGGAGATTCCTACTTCGAAGAACAGCGCCGGATCGGGCGCCGCGATCTTGAGAATCGTCTCTTGTGCCGCGTGCTCGCTCAGGGTCGTCTTGGTCAGGATCGACCAGAGCAGGGCTCGCGTAGCCGTACTGTCCATGCTGTGCAAAGTTTCTTATCGGCCCGATTTGCCATTTCGTGACGGCCGCCGGCGCAGGTTATAAAATGGCAAAGACCACCGGTGGCAAAGACCACCGGCGTTACCGGATGTGAACCACCATGCCGCTTTCGGCGGCTTCCTGTGCGGCCATGGTCCATTCGTTGGCCCGCACAATCTCCCGCCAGGACAAGGCGGCCTTGGCGCCCAGGTAGGTGGATTCCAGGAAGTCGACGAACACCGAGCCCTTGCGCGGCAGCTCGGTCAACACGCGCTTTCCAGCTGGAGCCGATCACAGTCACTCCGGTTTCCTCCTGGTATTCGACGATTCCCCGGGTGCCCGCGAGCCGCAGGCGGTCGTCGCCATGGCCCTTCGCCGAGGCGGGCCGAAGGTAGTCCATGCGCAGCGTCGCGGTTCCCCCATTGTCCAGACGAAAGATGGTGGCGGTGACGTTTTGCATGTCACCCAGTTCCGGAAACCCTACGTGCGACTGAAACGATGCCGCCTGGGAGAAGGTCCGGCCGCTGGTGAAAGTCATGAGATCGATCATGTGGATGCCGATCCATAGGATCGTGCTTCCGTAGGTCCGCGCGTGCTTCTGCCAGTCGGGCCGGGTGTCCAGTTGATAGCTCTTCTGGGCGTCGATCTGGCCGACTTCGCCGATTTCGCCGGACTCGACGATCTGCTTCATGGCAAGAAACGGCGGAGTGAAACGCATATCCAGCAGCATTCCAGCGTGGACGCCATTCTTCTCAACGGCTGCGACCACCGAGTTAAGTTCCCGGCGGTTGATGGCGAAGGGCTTCTCGGCAATCAGATTCAGCTTGCGCTGAGCGCAGGCGATAATGGCCGCTGCGCGTTCGCCATTGTTGTTGCAGACAGCCACGCAATCCAGATGCTCCCGGTCCAGCATCTCGGCGTATGCAGTGTAGTGCGCGGCTTTCGAAACCAAGGGATTCCGCAGAGCCGATGCGATGGCGCGGGAAGCGGAACCGGCATCGGCCACGGCCACCAGTTCCACGTCGGGAAAATCGGCCAGCGGCCGCAGGACTTCCTCCACGTGCCCGTCGTAGCCGATGATGCCGAGCCTTACCTTGCGGGGCAGTTTGACGGTTTCGGCTCGGCCTGGAAGAGCGGATGCTGCGATTGCCAGCAACAAATCACGTCGCGAGTAATTCATATCCGGCTACTTTAACGATTAGAACTCGGCGCGCAAACCCATGGTGATATTGCGCGGACCGAGCTGCGCGCCGGTGGGACGCCCAAAGTTCACATTCCCCACGGTCCCATTGATGCCGCCGAAATCCGTGCGGTTGAAAGGATTGGATGCGTCAGCACGGTAAGTGAAGCGAACCGATTCCCAGATTGCGAAGGTCTTGACGATCGCCAGGTTCTCGCTGCGCAGCCACGGGTTGCGGAACTGGCTGTTGTAGTAAGACGCGCTGCCCAGACTGTTGGCGGGAGCCACCGCCCAAGCTGCTGCATTGAGCCAGCGAATGTTGGGATTGTTCGGATCAAGGTCAGTAGCCGATACTCCGGTTCGGATCGCTGAACCCGTAGAATTGGCCTTGGTAAGCGGAGCGAAGGTCAAGTTGCCCAGCGGGTTGCCGGGAGTCACGATCTGGATCAAGCTGCCGCTGCGGTACTGCCCGGTACCCGTAATGGTCCAGCCGCTGACGATGGCGTTCACAGGACCCCTGGCGGAGTTCAGGAATTTCTTTCCTTTTCCGAAGGGCAGGTTGTACGTGGCCAGGATGTTGACGAAGTGGGGAAAGTCCTCGAATGCGTAGCTCTTGGAGTCCGCGATATTGTAGGCGTCCTGCGCGTTGGCATTGGATCCCTGGCTGAAGATCTGGCGATAGGTCATCTGCGAGAGGGTTTTGGACCAGACGTAGCTGGCGACGAAGTTCAAGTCGCCAAAACGCCGCTCTACCTTGGACTGCAAGGAGTCATACCAGGTCTTGCCGACTCCCGCGTTGGCGTCGAGAACAATTCCATATTGCGGGAATGGACGCAATGCCTGCGCCAGCGTCGCGCCGCCGCCCCAGCCAGCCGCGAAACCGGGGAACGGTTCCTTGTATCCGGCCGCCACCACAGCCGGATCCAGGATGTTCTTGGTGAGCAGCGAACCGAGCGAGAGGGAACTCACGGGAAGGGAATTCAGGTACACCGAGGAACTCAGGCCGTGACCCCGGTTGCCCACGTAGGCCGTTTCAAAGAGCCAGTTCTTGTACTCGTGCTGGATGGTCAAGCTCCAGTTGTAGATGCGCGGTGCCTTGCCGAAATTCGGACCCATGTGGTAGAAGCCGCGTTGTTGAAATTGTCAAAGCTGGGATCGACCGAAGGCGGAGACTTGAAGCTGGCCGGCGGCTTGACGCCCCCCTGATCCCAGTTGAACGCCTGATTGATGCCGTCGGAGGCCTGTGAGTAGCTGCCATTGAAGCCGTCCGTGCAACCGCAACCGCCGTTGCCCAAGGCCTGGTAGTAGATGCCGAAACCGCCACGGATGACGGTCTTATCTCCAACACGGTATGCGAAGCCGGCGCGCGGACCGATGTCGGTGAAATCGGTCGGGTAGGGCCGGTTGTATCCGGTGCGGCCGGCGCCCACACCCATGAAGATCAGAGCGCCCGGAAGGTTGTTCGCGCCCGGATTCGGCTTGTTGAGATCGATGCTGGCGTAGTTGCCAACCACCTCATGCCAGCCGATCGGCACTTCGTAGCGAACGCCGTAATCGAATGAAAAGCGCGACGAAACCCTCCAGGTATCCTGGAAGAACCCGGCGTGGTAGCCGTAACGAATCTGATAACCGGTTACCGGACTGGCGGTGGTACTGGCGGAATCCACGGCGCCCAGCAGGAAGCTGGCGAACGCGTTTCCGGTGGTGTTCAGCGCACTCGGCAGCGCCGTCTGATGGCGGGAGTAATTATACGTGCCGTTGGTGCCCGCCCAGTCATTGCCAAAAGTGCGCAGACGGCGGATGTCCCAGCCCATCTTGATTTCGTGCTTGCCGCGAACCCAGCTCAACTGCTGGGTGACGTGCGTGGTCCAGTTCCTCTGGCCGCCCTGATCGACTTTGCCCTGGTTCATGCCCCAGGTTGTGTACCCGCCATTCAGCCCGCCCGGCATGGGAAGGTCGGTTTCGAAAGCGATGATGGGAGTGGCATCGGCCTTGCCCGCCAGAGGCAGCCCAATCTTCGACGCGAAACCACTTTGCAGCGGGTTGTTCCAATTCTGTATCTGCCGGGTGAAACCCCATGTGGTGTGCAGCAGAACAGTGGGCGAGAAGATGTGGTCGTCAGTTACGCGATAGTTATCCGGCAACTGGTATGTCAGCAGTCCATTGCTTAGCGGTCCGGGCCAATACTGGTCGGTGGTGATGAGCTGGTTCTCGCGAGACAGCCAGAACGCAATGCGATTTTTCGAGGTGATGGCATGGTCCAGTTTCAACGTCCAGATGTAATCGTCAGTGGACTGCAGATTCGTGTAGGTGTAGTTGCCGGTAATTCCTGGCAGGTTTTGGGCCGGAATGAACGGAAGAATGTTGCTGCTGACCTTGCTCCAACGGCTCTGAGGAATGATGTTGCCGGCGAAGGGCGTGCGCGTGGTCCCGGATGTGGAAGTGGGGTCATAAATGGGCGCGACTTCGGTGAAATTGCCTTGTTTCATTAAAGGCGTCGGAACGGTTTCGCCGCTGTTGATGGAGATGGATGCGGGCTGGATGATCTTGGCATACGTGAAGAAGAAAAAGCTCTTGTTGCGGCCGTCGTAGATCTTGGGCAGCCACACGGGACCGCCAGCCGTGCCGCCCTCTTCGTTGAAGCGCTCCTTGGGCCGATAGCCCACAGGGTTAGCCGGGTTCTGGTTGTTGGCCCAGGCGTCGGCGTCTAATACGTCGCGCTTGATATTGAGAAATGCCGCGGCGTGAATCCGGTTGGTTCCGGACTTAGTGGTGAACTGCTCCAGGCCGCCGCCCAGCCGGCCATACTCGGCGTTGAAGCTGGACGTCACCAGCTTGAACTCGCCATAGGCCTCGAATCCGGGAAAGTTGAAGGATACGCCGCCGGATTCCGGAATGGTGAGGCTGCCGCCATCGATTTCGACTTCCTTGGCACGCCCATTGGAACCGTTAATACTCGTCTCACCATTGCCATTCACACCGGGCATGTAACCGACGAAGGCCTCGGCGTTGCGCAGCGACCCATTAAAAAGCGGCAAGGTGTTCATCATTTGCGGGCTGATATTCTGTCCGCGTTCGGGCTTGGAAGTCTCAAGTAGAGACACTTGAGCATCCACCTGAACGGTCTGCTGCACATCGCCGACTTCGAGTTGGATATCGAGAGAGATGCGCAGACCGACGCGGACTTCGATATTGGTTCGAACCAGTTTCTTGAATCCCGGATGCTCCGCGGTGACCGAGTACGGACCGACCGGCAAACCCGGAAAGACGTAAAGGCCGGAATCCGTGGCTACAGCAGTGAAACTACTGTTAGTCGGTTCATGCGTCGCGACTATTTTCGCCCCAGGCACAACCGCCCCATTGGGATCGGTGACGGCGCCGGATATGGACCCCGTACTGGTCTGCCCGTATACTCCCACAACAAGAAGAACCGCCGTTATGACAACCCGAATCTGGCGCATATGAGTCTCCTGACAACCGTACGACGTTTAGTGGGATTGTATGTCACCAAACAGTTACACGCAAGTGCTAATCTGCCCTAACGTCCCTAATCCGGGGTCTCAAGCCACCAACTCCTGAATTACGTTCCCGTGGACATCTGTCAGGCGGCGGTCAATGCCGTTGTGACGGTATGTGAGCCGGGTGTGGTCGATACCCAACAGGCGCAGAACCGTCGCATGGACGTCGTAGCAGTAGACCGGGTTCTGGGCCACTTTGTATGACCATTCGTCGCTGGCGCCATAGCTGACACCGCCCTTGATGCCGCCGCCGGCCAGCCAGACCGTGAAGGCGAAGGGATTGTGATCCCTGCCTTTGGTTGCCTGGCTGCACGGCATGCGGCCAAACTCGGTGGTCCAGAAGACGATGGTATCGTCCAGCAGCCCGCGCGATTTCAGATCCTTAATCAGGGCGGCGGCGGGCTTGTCCATGCCGGCGGCCATAACGGCGTGGTCCCTGGCGAGGTCCTCGTGGCTGTCCCAGTTGCGCCGCGGGAAGCCGTTATCGGCGCCGCTCCACACTTGAACGAAGCGTACACCGCGCTCCAGCAGACGGCGCGCAATCAGGCAATTTCGTCCGAAATCTTCAGTGACCTTCTCGTCCAGACCATACAGCTTTCGCGTGGCCTCGGATTCGCCTGTGACGTCGAGGACCTCAGGCGCGCTCAACTGAAGCCTGGCGGCCATTTCGTAGGATGCGATCCGCGCCTCCAGCCGGGAATCGCCTTGACGCTGCGCCATGTGATCGCGGTTCATCTCGCGCAGGAGGTCCCAGGTGCGGGTTTCGCTGGCCGGTGTGATGTAGTTGGCATCCTTGGGCGGAAACAGATCGTAGATGGGATTCGGACTGCTGGCGCGGATCATGGTGCCCTGATGCGACGCCGGCAGGAAACCGGCGCTCCAGTTTCCGGGCCCATTCGGAGCGAAGCCGCGCGCATCGGGCAGCACGATAAAGGTTGGCAGATTCTGGTTCATGCTGCCCAAGCCGTAGGAGACCCACGACCCCATGCAGGGGAAGCCGGGCAGCACGAAACCGGTGTTCTGCATGAACGTGGCCGGACCGTGGACATTGGATTTTGCCACCATGGAATGCACGAAGGCGATATCGTCGGCGCAGGATGCGATGTGGGGCACCAGGTCGCTGATCCATTTTCCGCACTGGCCGCGCGGCTTCCAATCCCAAGGGCTCTGCATGACCGCGCCGGGGCTGCTCTGGAACAACTCCACCTTGCCGCCGGGATCGAACTTTTGGCCATTGCGCCGGATCAGCTCCGGCTTGTAATCGAAGGTGTCGCATTGGCTGGCGGCACCGGACATGAACAGTTGCACCACGCGCCTGGCCTTGGGCGGGAAATGCGTCTGGCCATTCAACTCCCCAGTTAGCATCTGAGCCAGCGCGATGCCGCCCAACCCGCCGCCGAAATTCCAAAGAAACTGCCGCCGGTCCATGTTCTCCTTCAATCCACTTCAATCCACAAAAAGAAACTCGTTGCTGTTCAGAATGGCCCGGGCCGCGTTTTTGAGGCCATGCTGCGCCGCGAATTCCGCCAGGCGGCGGGTCTCGGGCGGATCGGGATTGCGTCCCAATGCGAGCCGGTAGAGCCAGGCGATCCGCTGGTCCGGTTCCGCAGCCAGGCCGGCCACGCGCGCCGCCAGATGCTCCGCCTGCCGCACCATGAATGGATTGTTGAGCAGCGCCAGCGCCTGTATGGCGGTGATGGTGGTGTTCCGCCTGGCCGTGATCAGCGAAGCGTCCGGGCAATCCAGCCGGTCCATGAACGGGTCGGGAACACTGCGCACGATGAAGCGGTAGACGCTGCGGCGGTAGCTGGCGGGGCTATCGACATCGAACCGGGCATAGTCGTAGACCGGCGAATGATCGTCCTTGAACCAGAACTGTTCGGCGGATGGACCGCCCATGGTTGGGTCCAGCTTGCCGCTCACCGAAAGCACGGCATCGCGCACCGATTCGGCGTCCAGCCGCTGCCGGTTCATGCGCCACAGATAACGATTTTCGGAATCGGCCTGAGCATTGGCGGGGCTGTTTACAGAGCGCTGGCGATAGACGGCACTCATCACGATGAGCTTGTGGAGGGGCTTGAACGCCCCGCCCTGATCGCGGAAGGTGACTGCCAGCCAGTCGAGCAGATCGGGATGCGTGGGGGGCGAACCCATGTGGCCGAAGTCATTGGCGGAGTCTACAATCCCAGTGCCGAAGTGGTACTGCCAGACGCGGTTGACGATGGACCGCCATGTCAGCATGTTGTCCGGAGCGGTGATCCAATGGGCCAGCGCCGCGCGCCGGGCGCCCTCGGGTTCGGTATTCTTCACGGCGAACCGCGAGGCCAGCGAGGGAACGCAACTGAGGGCGCCCGGACCAACCGGCTTGCCCGGGCTATCTACGCTGCCGCGCTGCAACACCGCAACGGGCCGCGGCTCTATGGCGAAGGTGAACGTGCCCAGCGAATCGAAGGCATTCGCCGCCGCGTAGACCAATTGCGGTTTGCCCAGGCTTTCGAGATCCCGGTCGACAGACTGCACAGCAGCGGTTAGCTCGCGCTATCTGCCGGTGCGTCTCAGGGCTGACCAGCGACTGCCACAATGCCTTGCGGCCAGCCGTCAGAGCTGGCGATCTGCGGCTGCAATTCGGCCTTCTGGGTTTGGGCGAACTCGGACTTCACCTCGGTGAGAGTGTCGTCCAGCTTTTTGAGTTCCGCGCTGGTTACGGCGGCCGCCTGCTCCTGCAGAGGCCGCAATTGCGCCAGCAGAGCGCGCCGTTTTTCGAGCAGCGGACGGCGTGCCGCGTGAACCTTCGGGTCCAGATCATAGGGGCGGTCGGCGCGGTCCACACCGGCGAACACGGCCTGCAGGCTGTAGTAATCCTCCTGCGAAATCGGGTCGAACTTGTGATCGTGGCAGCGGGCGCAATGCGCCGTCATGCTGACGAAGGCGGACATCGTGCTCATCACCATATCGTCGCGGTCCAGCAGGCGCGTGATCTTCTTGTCGGTGGTGCCTTCGCGCAGTTCCGCGTGGCCGACATAATCCCACGGGCCGGCGGCGATGAAACCGGTGGCCACGATGGCTTCGGGATCGTCCGGCCAAAGCACATCGCCGGCGAGTTGTTCCTCCACGAAGCGGGCGTACGGTTTGTCCTGGTTGAAGGCCCGGATTACGTAATCGCGATACGGCCAGGCATGGCGCCGCGGCTTGTCCTTATCGTATCCATGCGATTCGCCGTAGTGCGCCACATCGAGCCAGTGGCGTCCCCACCGCTCGCCGTACCGCGGCGAGGCCAGCAGCCGGTCGACCAGTTTCTCATAGGCATTGGGAGATTTGTCGGCGATGAAGGCCTGAACCTCTTCCCAGGTGGGTGGGAGCCCATGGAGATCGTAGGTGAGGCGGCGGATCAGGGTGGCCCGGCCAGCCTCCGGCGATGCGGTCAGCTTCATTTCATTCAGCCTGGCCAGCACAAAAGCGTCGATGGGTGTGCGCACCCAACTTGATTCCAGGCGCGGAACCGACGGCTTCCGGAGAGGCTGGAGCGACCATAGCGCGCTGCCTCTTCCATCATTTTTGCTATCGGGCTTGCCGTTGGGGCGCAGTTCTTCAGGCCAGGGTGCACCTTGTTCGATCCAGCTGCGGATCTGCGCCACCTGGGCGGCGGAAAGCGGCGGAGCCCTGCATAGGCATTTTCGGTTTCTCGCCGGAGATCATGCGCAGGAGCAGGCTTTCGTCCGGTTTTCCAGGCACGATGGCGGGTCCGTGCAGGCCGCCCTTTGCGGCATCGGCGGCGGAGGCCAGAGAGAGCCCGCTCATTTTGACGGATGGATTGTGGCACTTGAGGCAGTTCTCTTGCAGGATCGCGGTGGCGTTCGGCAATTCGGCCGCGCCGGCCAACGAGGCCATCGCAAGAACGGTCATGATCGTACGACAATCCGGGGCGGGCATCTTTGAACTGCAAGCATTGTATCAGTGAGAGCAATCAGGATGCCGGATGCCGGGGGCCGGGGGCCAGTGGGTTGGGGGCCGGTAGATTGGGGCCAGGGCCAGTGAGTTGGGGGCTAGCGACAGGGGCGCTGAACGGTTCCGGTATCCCTGTTTGCGAAACGAAGCCAATTGGAGGCTGAAGGGAATCGATGGCTGTGGGTTGCGGGACCGGTTGAGGCTGGGGCTGGGGGCGTTCGGCCTGGATGTACTGGAAGTCTTTGATGGCCTCCCTTTGCAAGCGGCTGGTGTCATTGATGCGGCGCTGGAGGCGGGATTGGGTGGTGGAACTTTGGTGGAAGGCCTTGCCGGCGGGGGCGTTGGGGCTGGGGTAATTGGTGTCCTCCGTCATATGGATCAGGAGTTCGGCATCAATCCTGGCGAAACGGCGGAGACGCCAGGTGGCGTGGATAATGTTGTCGACCAGAACGCTTTCGATGACGGTTTGAGGCTGGCAATCCTGGTAGAACTGTTCGGTGAGGGCAGCGAGAGCGGCGGCATCCTCACCGGGGATGACGGTAGACTCGGCGTCGATTCCGGACTTGAGAGCATTCATGCTGGAGGCGGCCTTGCCTTCGACAGTGCGGGGGCCGGTGGAGCGCTGAGCGTTGCGGCGGTTAGCTTCGATCTGACTAAGTGTAGGCATTTTTGTGTAGCTTCCCTTTGGCGGGCAAGGCGGGGACTTAGCCGGGGACTTACCCTCAAGTTCAGGGTAAGTGGGAGACTTAGGGCTGACGGGGCGGATTGCCGGTAAGTGGCTGATGGGATTCGGATGATTTTTTAAAGCTTTGCGTCACCGGAAATTGTTAGATTCCCGCCGCGACGAGCTACTGACCGAAACCGGTGGTCCAATGTGGGATTGAGGTGTTGCCGGCTTGCAATGGGCAAGCGCGGACGAGTATCGCGGCAGTGACGCCACCCGATCCGTTTCAGAGCGGCGAACACACGACGCGCCTTCGCCGAAGGCCAAGAGCTCATGCGGCAATGTCGAATGTGGCATTCGCCGAATCGGGAGGCAACTCGCCGTGGGCTATCCGGTCGAGAACAATCTCGCGGGCGGCTGATTGAGCTCGTTGAATCGCGTCCTGCTTCGAGTCCCCGTAGAGGAGGACGTTCAATGCCGGCACTTCGGCAATCCAACGGCCATCGACTTCGTGGTCGAGCTCGATTGTGAGCTTCATAGCCACAGCTTACTATTGATGGCCCAGACAAGAGATGACCTGAGATCGGCTGGCGTTTCCTCCAACGCGACTTCGCGTTCTTTTGGTAATGGGATGGGGTTTCGCGGCCTGCTACCGGTTTTCTAAACGCTGCGCCGTCACGCAGGATCTTTACCGGAATGCCAGCAAATGTCAGCAACGGGCAAAATAACCGGCCAATGTTGTGAGGGAGATCGGCGAAGGGTCGGCCTTACCGGTCCGTCGGCGTTCTGGGAACGCGGCTCGGCAGTTGCTACGTTGTAGCCTCGGGTTGTTGTGGTTTTGGCCGACTGACGAACACCGCAAATCGCCTTTGGGCATCATCCATAATCTCAGGCTGACCCCACCACCAGACTGGCAACTGGCGGGACATCATATAGACTTCGACATCGGCCCATTCGCGACAGCCTTTTGTGCATAGGCTTTGAATGGATACGTCGTGTGGTTCTCCGGCTTCAACATCATCCCACTCCAGAAACTCGTTGCCGGAATAGAAATGTTCGTTGGCGGCTTCCCCAAACCGCAGTTCGTGTTTTCGATGGAGCAGCAGAAAGGCACGAACCTCCGGAAGTAGTTTTTCCAACCATCCTGTTGATGTTTGAATTAAGGGCGAAGTCTGAAGGAATGCGCTCACGTGAGGAGGCAAGCTATCGAGCCAGGCCGATGTAGTTTGGCCCGCGGCCGGGATCGTCCAGTACTCGGCCATTGCCAAGATTTTGTCCACGTCTAAGAGTTCACCCACTGTAACGATCCCAGGGCGTTCCAAATGGGTATAACACCAGCGATACCCGGCGTTGATGTACTGTTTGCAGTCGAGGCATGCAAATTGCCGACTTGTCACAGTCTCATTGTAGTTGCGTACCGCTGAGGGCTCGCGGCGAGCAACGGAAAGCTGTATTCTCTTTTCGTTCGAAACTGATTTAGCCGGAGGGTGAAGGCCCGGCCAGCCGATCGAAACCTTGGCAGAGAACGGTCACCGGCGGGCCTTCACGCCAGCCGTGATTATCTTTATCTCACTGCCAGAGTCGAAAGACAACATCGACCCGGGGTGATCCCGCTGGACCGCCTACCGCGGCGATGTCCGTTCTGCCAAAACGACACGATCATCGGCCACGGGTGCCGACTCCGCCAGAGTCATGACGAGCAGCACGAAGGTCTCTGGGTTCGGCGCGGGATCTGTCAGCCGTGCAAGAAGACCTTCACGATCTTGCCCGAGTGGCTCGCACCATCGGCCCACTACACCCTGCGCTGTCGACAGGTGGCCTGCGAGCGGATCGCCGTAGGGGAAGCCGTTGAACAAACCGCGCTGCACTGCAAAGACCCAGCTCGTTTGCCGGATCCCTCCACCTTGCGCCGATGGGCACACCGGCGGTTGTTCAGCGTGTGCTTCTGGCTGAGGGCCAGGGTTCCAGGCACGCACTTTCTTCGAACGCCCACCATCCTTGCCTGGGATGTCGGCGCGGTGTGCCGTATTCTGCGAATCGAGGCAAGCAGTCCGTGACCCGAAGGGCCCTTGATGAACTGAAACAGCAGGTTCCGTTGCTGGAGTATCTGCAGGCTCACGATTGGCAAAATGCCCGCCCCATCGGCTTCGGCCGTTTCTTGGGGCTGTGTCCGCTGCACGCCGACCATGAGCCCAGCTTTCTCGTTGACCCCAGCAAAAACCTGTTCCACTGCTATGGTTGCCGTCGCGGCGGTGACATCATTCGCTTCGTCGAACTCTACCATGAGGTGAAGTTTCCAGAAGCGGTGGCATTGCTGCAGCTATGGCGCGGTTTGCCGCCGCTATTGCACGAAGCCGCCGGCTTCTACCGCTTGCAGCTACACCGCCATGCTGACGCGGTTGCCTACTTATACCAGCGCGGTGTCCGCTCGCCGGAAGTGATCGAACACATGAGAATCGGCTACGCACCTGGCGGATGTCTGCGAGGTTGGCTGACACAGATGGGCTACCCGCTTCACATCTTGCGGCAAGCGGGTTTGGTGACGGCCTCCGGCTACGACACCTACCGACTTCGCGTGGTCTTCCCGCTGGAAGAGAACCTCTATGGTCGTAGTCTGTCTGCTGCGGCGCCACCTCATCGTTTCCTGCCGGGCGTTAAGGGTGGCCTGTACTCATGGGAGCAGGCCCGGATATATCCAGAGGTGATTCTGGTCGAAGGGCTGTTCGACTACGCCGCCTTGTGGCAAGCCGGTTTCTACAACGTCACCTGCTCGATGGGCACCAATCTCAATGCGCGCCAGTTCCGCCAACTCTGCGACGGCACACGAACCGTCTACCTGGCTTTTGATGCAGATCACAACGGTAGTGGTCAGCAGGCGGCTCAATCGCTTGTCTGCCGGCTCACCGAGCAAGGCGTACACGTGCGCACCGTAGCGCTGCCCGATGGCCATGATCCTAACAGCTTCTTCGTCCAAAACGGTGATTCTCGCCAGTTTCAGTCGCTGCTGGAGGCAGCACGATGATGACCTTCCGCGTAGTTTCCAAGTCCTCCAACAACCATGCCCACTGCCCCTACCGCATTATCGAGCAGTCGACCGGCCGTGAGGTCGGATGGATCAACCAGTACCTCGATTATCAAACCCTTCGCCGTCTGGCCGACACGACCCTGCGAACTTATGCGCACGAGTTGCTGCACTTCCTCCGCTGGTGGGAGAGTGTTCACCATACCGATGCGGTAGTCAAAGATGCCCTCACCGAAACGACGCTTCTGGACTATGTGCGATTCCAGTCCGGCCAGGAACGCGAGTTGACCGGCGCCACCATCAACCAGCGCGTTGCCATCGTCGATCGTGCCTTGCGTGTCACCTTCCCTGACGCGCCCCTCCAGGCTGCTCCTGCCTTACAGACGACCTACTGGCAACGAGCGCCAATGGGCGTCGGCAAACCACGTCCCGCCTTGAGCCGGTTGCACGTCAAGACTCCCAAACGAACCATCGTGCCTTTGTCGGTGGACGAGGTGTCGCGATTTTGGTCCAGCTTTCGGAACTCGCGGGATCTGGCCATCGTGGGATTGATGCTGTTACAGGGACTCCGGTCGCAAGAGGTCCTGGATCTAAGCCGCGACGATCTTCTGCTGTCCGAAGCGCAGATTCGCGTGCGTGGCAAAGGCAACAAGACCCGTTTCCTGCCGCTGGCCCCGGAGGCCAACCAACTCCTTGACCACTATCTCCGGTTGGAGCGGCCAGAGACTTCGACCAATGCTCTGTTTGTTTCTCTCAAGGGATCCGCCCGCGGCGCCCGGATGACTCCCGCGGGGTTGCGCTCCTTGTTTCGATACCATCGTCGAACGACCGGCGTAACAATGGCCAACCCCCATCGGTTCCGCCATACCTTCGCCTCAGATATGGTTCGTGCTGGAGTCAGCCTGCCTGCACTCATGCAACTCATGGGACACGCTCACATTCAGACCACGATGATCTATGTGCAAGTCACTCCTCTCGAGGTCTATCAGCAATATGCGCGGGCTGTCGCGCAACACATCAGGCCCGTGCCGGGTAAGCGATCGTGACGATCTCCCGCTATGCCCCGCTGGAACATCCGTTGGTCCACCAGTTCCAGCGAACCGTCGAGTCCATTACAGCCGCTCTCGTCCCAGACTCGGTCCGTGCCTACGGTGGCGCGGCGCGCCAGTTCCTGATCTATCTCGGCGAAGCTTATCCATCTGTTTGTTCGTTAAACGAACTGCGCCGCGACCCGCACATCCTCGGCTGGTTTGCCCATCTGCGTTCACGCAAACCGCCGCTGGCTTCGGCTGTCTACAGTTGTCGCCTGCTGTTTCTGCGCGCCATTCTGGAGGAGCTTGCCTGGACTGCACAGATTCCCGAACTGGCTCATCTGATCCGCCGCGAGGACATTCCACGCATCCCGCAACGCCTGCCCCGGCCATTGACGGCGGACCAAGATCAGTTGATCCAGCGGGAATTACTGCGACGCAACGACCTGCCGGGCAACGTCTTCCTGCTGCTGCGCCACGCCGGCCTACGCATCGGTGAATGCGCCGACCTCTCCTATGATTGCCTCCACCATGTGGGCCCGGATCGCTGGGCCATTCATGTACCCCTGGGCAAGTTGAAGACGGAACGAATGATCCCGGTAGACTCGTTCGTCTGTGAACTCGTCCAGCGATTGCGCTTCTTCCGCTTTTTTGACCCGCTCCCCGCGGATGGCCGCCTGCTGGCGCGCTACAGCGGAAAGCAGACCTTCATCAAACGACTGCGCCTTTACCTGTACGATGTCACTGCCACTGTCGGCATCTCCACCCACATCGTCCCACACCAGTTTCGCCACACGTATGCCACGGAAATGATCCGTGCGGGCGTAAGCCTGCCTGCGCTGATGGCGCTACTGGGCCACGTTAAAGCGGAGATGACAATGAAGTACGTTCAAGTCGCTGGCACCGACCTGCAACGTGAGTTTCACCTGGCCCGCTCTCAACCCCGGCATCTGGTGCCACAGCCTAAGGCGCCAATCATTTTGCCTCGCGCCGGCTTGGAAGGTGTTGTCGATTCTCTACTCTTCGCTCAACACGCCATTGAGATGTTCCGTCGGTCGCTGCCGGACGGCCTTCCGAGACATCGCCTCGATCAGCTCTCCAATCGGCTGACCAAGATCCTCTCCGAAAGCCGCAAACTCAACCCCGCAGAATAACGGGCAGAGATTGGCCGGATAAGGGCGTTACTGCGTCAGCTTGACTTTGGCTGAAAAGCTGGAACGACCTCCAGCTTCCGGTTCCCCAAAGAAAAATCTTCCTAGAGTGAAAGAAAACTACAGTCAAAAGGCCGCCTCTTATCAATATATTCCTGCAATCGCGAGGGAAAGTCATTGGCTGGCCTGATCCATCAAGAAAGGTCCCTGAAGTGCTGTAATTGCGGCGGGCGTTTCACCAGACAGCCAAAGCGGTAGGAGGAATCCATGATATGCACCAGTTCGCACCCGCAGATCCGCCAGCGGGCGCAGGATATTTTCCAAGAGCGTATGCAAACCGGACGCAAAGGCGATGCCCTTAGTGATTGGCTCGAAGCCGAGCATGAGATCGGCAGGCACCGCATCCCCGCTCAGGCGTCGATGCTGCATCTGCATCCCAAATCTACTACGCTTCCGTTGAACTTGCGCGGCTTCAGACCACACCCGCCCCCAACTCGTCTGCATCCAGAATCCATTCGACGGTCGGCCGTCGCGTAGCTGCTCCGCCGGGCGGTCGAGGATGGATTTTCTCGGGCATATCCATCACCGGGATACCACCTTCCGGCGCCAGCATCCTGGACGATTTGCCGCATCCTGACACAGCCAGGCGCGGATTTCCAAGAGGCACAATCGTCTGCCGTTCCATTCGCATCATGACGCAGCTGCCACAAGCGCCTCGTAGATACAGACTCAACTTCGGCTGAGACTCTGAGCCTGTTTTCGGAACCGGCAAACAATACCGTGCTTGTACCGCAGCCCGATTCTTTTACCAGCCGCGGCGAACCGTATGCTGAGCCCGCAAACCTCTTGCGCCGCTCACTGCAGCGCGGCGTATTCCGCTTTGGCTTGCTTGAGGATCGGGATGTCGGGATCGGCATCTTTCCAAACTGTGAGGAAACTCTGGTAGGAAGCCTTTGCCTTGACGTTATCCCGCGACAACGCGAACGCCCGGCCGAGTTGCAATCGCGCGAGTGAGCCGATCGGATCGTTGATCACGACGCCGCGGTGATCGAGAATTTTCTGGAACTCCGCGGCGGCTTCTGCACCTTGGTGTGCGGCCAGATATGCCTGGCCACGCACATAGACAGGATAGAGGGCACCGAAGAAGCCAAAAATGGTACTCATCGGCGCGCCCAGCTCATAAGGAACGGCGATTTGGAGCCGTTCGACAGCTTTTGAAGGCTCATTAGATTTCAATGCGAGAAGTGCGCGAAGCTGCGGAATATACGCGAATCTGACCTCACTATCCTCAGGGAACCGTTTTTCCAGTTCATTCGCGAGTTTTTGCGACTGGAAAGAATCCCCCAGTTGGGCCAGTGCAAAGGCGGCGCCGTACTCCACATCCCGCCCCGTGGAAAGCTGTAACGCTGCGATAGCACTTCGACGTGCTTCAGGCGCATTCCCGAAAAGGGCTTCCCGCACGGCCGCTCCGGCGTAGAACAGAGCGGCTAGTTCCCGCCGGCGCGATTTCTGCGCCACATCCACCGCATGCAGTGACATCTGCCTTGCCTGTTGCAAGTGACCGGAATATGCCAGGGTAAGAGATTCCTGGTCGGACATCCATTCGACCACTCCGGGTTTTCTCCGGCCCATGGCCGCCTCGCGTTCCAGTCCCGCCAGGTCCGCCCTCAAGAAAGCGATCTGGTATTGCTCGATCAGAAAGAACGGGGTTTCCAGTTTGCGTTCAAAGGCTTGTTGAAGGGCGTGCTCGGCCTCCCCCAGGCGATCCAGGAAAACAAAAGTCTCCGCAAGATTGAAATAGCCTGGGAAGAAATCCGGATCGAGCTGGATGGCTTTTTGGGCCTCTTGAACCGATTTTTCAAAGTCGCCGAATGGTTGATAAACAAACGCCGACAACATCGCGTGTGGATTTACTTCACGAGGATAGGTTTGCGCCCACAACTCACAGGTCTGGTGCGCCTTTTCCAGGTTTCCGGTCACCTGTACATCGTAGGAGGCAGCGATAAAGAACTTTTCCGAGTCACTGGCGCGATCTTGTAGCCTATAGGCTTTGCTGGTGTTCTCCGCCGACAATACAGACTCTCCAAAATCTCCGTACACGCGCCCCAGCCACGCATATGCCATCGCGAACTTGGGGTCGATTTCAATGGCGCGCTGAAAAAGCGGAACGGAGGCGGCCTCATCATCAGTTAATAAGACGACCTTCAAAGCTGTGGTGTACGCCTTCAGGGCGTCGAGCGACGGCGTGGTCGCCTCAGCGAGCGGAGTGGAATGGGTTTGGATGGTGGCGAGCGATTCGCCGGCCCGGGTTCTGAACTTACTAGCAATTTGGCTCAGGGCATTCAGGACGTCTTCTTTTCTTGCCGCCTGCACCTGCTCCTCATCGAGGATGTCTCCCGTGCGGCAATTCCTGGCGCGCAAGCCCAACACATACTGGCTTCCGAGGGGGGCAATCGAACCATCGAGCACGGCCGCACTTCCGGTTCGCTGGCAGATTTCACTGGCGCGGTCCGGTGTTAGCTTCGTATCCAAGGGCCGGCCCATCAAGCGAAGAGTCCGCTGGATGCGCTCATCGGAGACCAGACTGAGGAACGGCGACTGTTGAAGCTGTACCGCCAACCCCTGGCGAAGGGTTTCGTCAAAGACGGCGTCGCCTGTGGTGTTCCGGAAATCGGCGAGGATGATTGTATCTTTGTCCGTGAGCCTTGGGGTGCGATGAGAATAGAGATAGCCCGCCGGCCAGAAGCGCCAGCGCCGCTGCACCAGCCAGAGTCATGACGGCCCAGCGTTTGGCAGTGACTACGCCGAGAGCGCTGGTTGAGGCCGGGGCAGAATCCGTGGCGCGTTCCAGGCGCTGGAGGTCGGCGCGAATTTCCGAAGCGTGCTGGTAGCGCAGGCTGCGCTCTTTTTCAAGACACTTGTCAATGATCCGCTCCAGTTCCAGTGGCAAGCCGGGATTCAGGCGCACCGAAGGGACGGGAGCGCGGTTGAGAATAGCGTCGAATATCATCACTGGGCGTTCTCCGCGAAATGGCAGCGTACCCGTAGCCATTTCATAGAGCACCACGCCGAACGAGAATAAGTCTGTGCGTGAGTCCAGCGGCTCAGCGCGGACCTGCTCCGGCGACATGTGCGACACGGTGCCCAGCACGCTGCCTGCGCCGGTGAGTTGATCTTCGATGGTCCGAGTGGGTGCCGCCGTTCCGCCGAGGTATGCGCGCTCATCGGCGGCGGAACCTACTTTCGCCAGTCCAAAGTCGAGAATCTTGGCGTGACCGCGCGCGGTGATGAAGATGTTCGCCGGTTTGATGTCGCGATGGATAATCCCCGCGGAGTGAGCTGCATCCAAGGCGTCGGCGGTTTCGATCGCGAACGAAAGCAGCGTTTCGATTTCGAGCGGACGACCAGCGATGCGGTGCTTCAGGGTAGTCCCGTCGAGGAACTCCATGACGATGAAGGACAAGCCACCGTCTCTTCCGACTTCGTGGATGGTGCAGATGTTGGGATGGTTGAGAGACGAGGCCGCCCGGGCCTCACGGCGGAAGCGTTCCAGCGCCTGGGCATCGCGAGCTAATTGTTCGGGCAGGAATTTCAGAGCTACAAAACGTCCCAGGTCGAGGTCTTCGGCCTTGTAGACCACGCCCATCCCGCCGCCGCCCAGTTTTTCTTTGATGCAGTAGTGGGAGAGGGTCCGGCCGATAGGAAAATCACTGCCGTCCTGCGCATCCTCGTTCGGGAGGAGAGCGAGAGCCCGCGCGGCGACCTCGATAGCAGGGGTATCGAGAAAACTTCCTGCGTCGTGGTGTAGTTTCAGAAGAGCGCGGAGTTCCCGCTCCAGTGCCTGATCGCCTCCGCAGACCTGCCGTAGGAAGGCGTCGCGCTCCCCGGGCGGATGCTCCAGCAATAACTGCAATAGACTATCGAGTTGTTTCCACCGATCAGAATCCATCGCCCGCCCCGCTGGTCAGTGCGCCATAAAGCCAGACCTTCGCTGAGCTCCAATCGCGCCTCACGGTGACGGGGGATACCTTCAGTACCTGGGCGGTCTCTTCCACACTGAGGCCGCCAAAGAAGCGCATTTCGACGACCTTCACCTTGCGGGGATCGAGGCGCGCGAGCGCGTTCATGGCGTCGTCGAGCGCGACCAGGTCCGAGGCGCGGCCACCGCTCACCGTGGCTGCTTCGTCCAGGGGCACGTGCTGCACGCCGGCCCCACGCTTCAGGTTCTGACGCCGCGCGTGCTCCACCAAAATGCGCCGCATCAACTGGGCCGAAACCGCGAAGAAGTGAGCCCGATCCTGCCAGTGCATGCGTTTGTAATCGACCAGGCGCATGTAGGCTTCGTTGACCAGCGCGGTGGTTTGGAGGCTGTGGCCGGGGCGCTCGCGTTTCATATAGCGGTGAGCCAGCCGGCGCAGTTCCGCATAGACTATGGGGGTCAGTCCTTCGAGCGCGTTCTGATCTCCATCGCCCCACGCGCGCAGCAGGCGGCTGACCTCGTCCACGGGCGCCTCATGGGTCGGCATCTGCTCCATTGGCCCATCGATTATATCGCGGGCCGAAGCCGCCTCAAATTTACCTTTCGCGGATGAGCGTTTCGCGGAGCGCTCCGCGCCTATCAGGAATAGAGGATGAATTATGAAATCAGTCGTGACGTCAATTGCAGCCCTTAGCTGGTTTGCTGCGCTCGCGCTAGCACAACCACAACCACAGCGCTATAAACTCACCGACCTCGGTCCGGTGGGCCCTCCGCCGGGCCAGCCGTACTCCATCGCCAATACCGGGTTGGCAGCCGGCACGGCGCAGATGCCCGACGGCACAATGCACGGGGTCCTCTGGTACAGAGGACTGAAAGCAGACATCCGAGCGAACAGACTCGGAGGACCGAACAGTCAGGCGTTTGGTGTCAACGAAAGAGGCCAGGTTGTGGGTGAAGCGCAAACCTCGGTTTCGAATGGTGAGGACTTTTGCGGCTTCAACTTTCTCGGGCTTCCGCCCTCCGCCACTGCGTGCCGCCCTTTCGTGTGGCAAAACGGGATGATTGCTGAGCTACCGAACACCCTGGGCGGCGCAAACGCCGTCGCCAACGTGATCAACAATCGAGGCGACGTGGTTGGGTTTGCCGAAACCAATCAGCATGAGCCGGGCTGCCCGGTGAGCCGGTTTGCGCCGGTCATTTGGCAAAACGGAGTGATGCAGCAACTCCCTACATTTGGCGGAGACCCGGACGGAGGAGTCTTTGGGATCAACGACAACGGGCAGGCCGTCGGTGTGTCGGGCAGTTGCGCGCCCTTTAACCCAAACAGCCAGCTTTATCTCTTCGAATCTCACGCGGTGCTGTGGCAAACCGGGGGCGTGCGCGCCGCTGCGACAAACCTCGGCAGCTTCGGCGGGACGGGAGCGTTCGCGGGCAATCACGCGTGTGCGATCAATAACCGGGGTCAAGTGGTGGGTCATTCGGACGTGACGGGCGACACCACGACGTACGCCTTCCTGTGGACTAAGGAGACGGGCATGCACCCCCTTCTACCACCGTCCGGGGATTTTGCGAGCATCGCTCTCAGCATCAACGACAGAGGCGAGGTGGTGGGCTCGTCTTTCAATACGGAGTTTGTGTTCCGCGCGTTCCTCTGGCGGAATGGCGTCATGACCGACCTCAACACCCTGATTCCGGCGAACTCGCCGTTGTATCTGCAACTCGCCGCATCGATCAATGCCAGCGGAGAGATTGTAGGGTTCGGGCAGACTATCAACGGCGAGGTCCACGGTTTTCTGGCGACCCCGAGCGATGGCGAAGACGCCCATGACGGACGAGGCACGATCCACCCGAGGGTTCCCTCTGAAAATGCCCGCAGGCTGCTGATCCGGCGGCTGGGAATTCGTGGGCGATAAACGCAACGGTGCCGGCGATGCAGCGCTTGGTTCTTCACGCTTGGACCGTTGCACCACTACTTTGGGCGCAGCGCGAATCGATCCGTCGATGGCGCTGCGCCAGCATTGGTCGCGGCCGAGACTGACTCAGGCGCGCGCGGCCGCTAGAACGGGCGCGGCGCGGCCGGCCGCCCGGATGGCGTCCGTAATCTGCGCGCGATGCGCCATCTGGTGCAGCGCGATCGTCAACAGGGCCTTCCCGTAGTTCGAGAAGTGCTCCTCCAGTCCCTTGGGCTGCCACGGCGTCGGCTTATCCAGATCCGCCTCAGTCATGGATTCCAGAAGCTGCAAATTGCGCTTCCTGAGCTGCACATATTGGTCGCGGACTTTCGCGAGCGCCGGGTACTGCGCGGCGTCCGCGGTGGGAACCGTGTCCTGCCCGAAAATCGGGGCCCAGTGCGCCACCGGATTGCCGCCGCCGCTCAGCATCTCGTGCGCGAGTCCCTCGACGAAAGCGAGATGGCCCACTACCCACAGCGGATGGCATCCGCCATTCTCCGTCGGAAACGTCAGCGGAGCGTCCTCAATGGTTTCAAGCGATCGCATCACGGCCTGGTCGGCCATGTTGAGCGAGTAACGAATTGCGTCTTTTGTATACATACACTTCTCCTGTTGTGATTGGCGCCGCGGAGCAGTCCGCGGTTCTATTTGTTGTGTTTGGGTCGATCGGACGGGCCGCGTTTGGAACCGCTGCCTGTCTGAAGGTCGTCTTTGAGGCGGAGCAGACTGTCCGCCCAAAATTCCTGATAACGGCTAACCCACCGCTCGTAGATCTGCCGGATGGGCACCGCATTCAGAGAGTTCACCCGCTGCCGTCCGTCTTCGCGGGTGATGATTAAGCCGGCGTCGCGCAGCACGTCGATGTGCTTCATCACGCCAAAACGAGTCAATTGAGGAAACGCCTCGACGATCTGGGTGGTCCTCTGCGGGCCCTTGTGCAGCAGGTCGAGAATGGCCCGCCGCGTCGGATCGGAGAGCGCCTTCCAGACGGCGTCGAGGTCGTTGTCCATCGGTTCCACCAGGCCGGAGCCTACGAGAAATCCTTGCCGACGCTATCGAGATAATGCTTCCAGCCCTTCCCGACATTCTGGCGGTGCGTTTCGTCCAGGAAGCCGATCGCGCGGTGACGAAGTGTGACCTTGGTCCCGCCAGGGGCTTGGTCCAGCTTGATCTCGACGTGGTTGAGCGCGGGGTATGACATAAACATGGGGCCGCTCAATTCCAGCAGCACGGGGGGCTTGATTACCTGCACATGCCCCCAAAGATGGCCGATGCCGTTACCGCGGTCGCGGAACCAGCGGCCGCCCGGCCACTGCTCCAGAATCATATGCATGGATTCGCCGTCAGGATTGGTGCTGCCCTCGCCGAAGCGGTGCAGGACGGCTTTGAAGACATCGCCAATGTCGGCTTTGACATTAATCTGCTGGGCGACGTCGAGAGTCATTTCGTCGAATTTCACGGGTTTTGCTCCTTACGTGACTCAATAATAACGTGACTATTTAGTTACGTCAAGAGTTTTTTCTACTGCGGCGACAGCCGAAGGTACCAGCCGAGCAGACCGTTTGCCAAGCAGACCTTTCGCCCAATGCCTTGACATTCTAAACTCCGCCCTACGACAGGGGTGAATCAGTCAATCAGTTACCTGAATCAGTCAATCAGGGGGTAAAAGTCTCACTTTCTTCAGGTCCGTATGTTCGATGGGGGATTGCACCCTTAGTCTCTATTGTCGCCGGCAGTCGTACAATGTTGCGCGTGCGAAATCCATTTAGGAGCACTTGACCGTAGGCGGCAACAACCAAAAGCATAAGCCTTGACAAAATATCACATTAGATATAATCTAAATTTTTTATGGGCGCCGAGGCGATTAAACAGTCCTTGGAAGGCAGCGGGTTGCGGTGCACTCCGCAGCGCTACGCCGTGATGGCATTCTTGATGGAACATAAGAGGCATCCCACGGCTGCGGAAATCTTCGAAGGCGTGAATCGCGTGGATCCGCGCTCTTCGAGGGCCACGACTTATAACAATCTGCGGGACTTGGTACAGGCGGGTTTGGTGCGTGAAGTGGCCGTCGAGGGCCGCGCCGCGCGATTCGATGCGAAAGGTACGCGGCATCACCACTTCATCTGCGACCGCTGCGGCAATGTTGAGGACATTGAGTGGTACAACGTGCCCAGGCCTGCCTCGGGCTCCCTCGGTAAGCGGATTCTTCGCGAATTCGAACTCATTTTTCGGGGGCTCTGCACGAAGTGCGCTCCACGGCACGCTTCCAGTTAAGTGCCGTAGGCGTTGGATACCGGATGAATGGCGCGGCCGGCGGCGACGGCGCGCAGGGAAAGTCAGGATGGGTTCGTAGTTCGTTACAGTTTTTTGACTAATTCAAAGGAAGATGATCATATGGAGCTGGAGAAACAATTCACCACCGCAATAGGGGAGCCTACCCCCGATAATCAGAAGCAAACCGAAAGCAAGTGCCCGGTAACGAACGGGGCTCGCGGACACATGGCGGCCAGGGCCCAGACGAATGCGGGCTGGTGGCCGAATCAGCTGAATCTGAAGATTCTGCATCAGCACTCATCCCTGTCCGATCCCATGGACAAGGACTTCAATTATGCTGAAGAATTCAAGAGCCTCGACCTGGATGCCGTGATCAAGGACCTGCATGCCTTGATGACGACGTCGCAGGAGTGGTGGCCCGCGGACTACGGCCACTACGGGCCTTTCTTCATTCGTATGGCGTGGCATAGCGCAGGCTCATACCGTATCGCCGATGGTCGAGGCGGCGCGGCGTCTGGAGCACAGCGATTTGCGCCCCTCAACAGCTGGCCAGACAACGTGAGCCTGGATAAGGCACGCCGGTTGCTCTGGCCGATCAAGAAGAAGTATGGCCAGAAAATCTCCTGGGCCGACCTCATGATTCTGACCGGTAACGTCGCATTGGAGTCGATGGGGTTCAAGACCTTCGGTTTCGGCGGCGGGCGCGAGGACGTCTGGGAGCCCCTGGATGATATTTACTGGGGACCTGAGGGCAAGTGGCTGGCGGACGAGCGCTACAGCGGCGATCGTCAGCTGGAGAATCCTCTCGCCGCTGTTCAGATGGGGCTGATTTACGTGAATCCGGAAGGGCCCAATGGAAAGCCGGATCCAGTCGCTGCGGCACGGGATATCCGAGAGACGTTCGCCCGCATGGCGATGAATGACGAGGAGACGGTGGCCCTCATCGCCGGCGGACACACGTTCGGCAAAGCCCATGGCGCTGCCGAACCGGACAAGCATGTCGGCCGGGAACCCGAGGGCGCCGACATCGAAGAGCAAGGCCTGGGCTGGAAGAACACCTTTGGCAGCGGCAAGGGCGTCCACGCGATCTCCAGTGGGCTGGAGGGTGCATGGACCACCAACCCGGTGAAGTGGGACAACAACTATTTCGACAACCTGTTCAGCTATGAATGGGAACTCACGAAGAGTCCCGCCGGTGCCCAGCAATGGACGCCCAAGAATGGATCTGCCGCGGGCGCCGTGCCGGATGCGCACGATCCGTCGAAGAAGCACGCCCCGATGATGTTCACGACGGACCTCGCAATGAAGGCGGACCCGAGCTACGCGGAGATTTCGAAGCGTTTCCACGAGAACCCGCAGGCATTCGCGGATGCGTTCGCCAAGGCCTGGTACAAGCTGACGCACCGCGACATGGGGCCACGGCCCCGTTATCTTGGCCCGCTGGTTCCCGCGGAGCCGCTGCTGTGGCAGGACCCGATTCCCGCAGTGGATCATGAACTGATCGGCGAGCAGGACGTGGCTGCCCTGAAGGCCAAGATTCTGGCATCCGGACTTTCCATTTCACAACTGGTCACGACGGCCTGGGCGTCGGCGGCAACGTTCCGCGGCGGCGACAAGCGCGGCGGGGCTAACGGGGCACGCATTCGCCTGGCGCCGCAGAAGGATTGGGACGCGAATCAACCAGCCGACTTGGCGAAGGTCCTTCAGAAGCTGGAGGCGATCCAGAAGGATTTCAACAGCTCGCAGTCCGGCGGGAAGAAGGTCTCGCTGGCTGACCTGATCGTTCTGGGCGGCTGCGCAGCCGTTGCGGAAGCTGCGAAAAAGGCCGGCCACGATGTGAAGGTTCCCTTCTTGCCGGGGCGCATGGATGCTTCGCAGGAGCAGACCGATGCGCACTCTTTCGCGCCGCTCGAACCGATCGCTGATGGGTTCCGCAACTATCTCCGGAGCGGGCCCTTCGGGAGCGGAACAAGCGGGAGCGGAACCAACGGGAACGGACACCAAAGACCGGCCGAGGAGCAGCTGGTGGACCGGGCGCAGTTGCTGACGCTGACTGCCCCCGAGATGACGGTTCTCGTCGGCGGCATGCGCGCCTTGAATGCTAACTTCGGGCAGTCCAAACATGGCGTATTCACCAAGCGACCCGAGACGCTGACGAATGATTTCTTCGTCAACCTGCTCGACATGAATACGAAGTGGCAGGCCTCCCCTACATCCGAAGGGGTGTATGAGGGGCGCGATCGCGCGACGGACCAAATCAAGTGGACCGGCACCCGTGTTGACCTTATCTTCGGTTCTCACTCGCAGCTCCGAGCACTTGCGGAGGTCTATGCATCTGACGACTCGAAGGGGTCGTTTGTGAAGGACTTCGTGGCAGCGTGGAGCAAGGTGATGAACCTTGATCGCTACGACGTTGCCTGAGCTCGGCGCAAAGAGAGCTGTCAACCTGGACTAACTCCCGTTTGGCTGGCCTTATGAAGTGGGGCGTGCTATTAGAACGGCGCAAGCCTCAGCATGCCCCTCTTCAGGAGGGCCGCTTTATCGGGTGAGGTTCAGTATGTCGAGCCACGCGGCTTTGCGAATTGAAATAAGAAGCCAGTTGCCGCGCCGAGAACGAGCCAGAACAACCCATTGCCTACGATTGAGGCGAGAGCAAAAACGCGCACCAGGTGAGCGGGAACGATCGGTGGTCCGATTGTCTGCGGCGCGCCGATTGCGTGAGGCAGCAAAAGGAGCAACCCGCCAGCGGCTCGGGAGATCCAGGCACGCCGGGACCCGAAGATCAGGGAGAGGCCGAGGGCGGTAGCGGCGACGGTCATTACCCACCAGAGTTGGCGTGCCCGAACGTCGCCCACGGGGACGCCAGGGGGCACCGGGGCCAGCCCGAGTGCGGGAGCAACCGCGAAGCAAGCGAAGCCGGCAAGACCCCAGAGCAGACCCCGCCGAACATCTAGACTGAAGCCGCTCAGGGTGACGGTGGCTAACAACAGGGCGGCAAAACCGATTCCCGTGAGGATCGTGCTTGCCGCGGTGAAGAGGCTTCGCTCCAGGCCGTTGTCCGGTTTCCATTCGGAATGCTGGTGATGATCCGCTTCCGCTTGAGCGCCTTCGCCGCGCGCCTCGTACACTTCTGCCGCAACGATCTGTGGCTCGACTATTACGTGCTGGTAAACGAAAAGGACGGTTCCCGCGATGACGCCGGCCAGCAGCGCCGCTCGCATCAATTGCTGAAACTGCCGCACAGCACTCTAGTGACAGGGAAAGCCACTTGCATGGCGTGTGTCATGGGTGGCGTTATGCGCGACGGACGCGGTTGAAAAGCCAACGCAGTAGAGGGTGATGAGGCCGAACGCCAGCAGGGCGATTGCCGGCATCTTACCGGCGATGGGGATACTGATGCTCACGCGCGCCGGAATCGTAATAGAACCGTACTGAGGATTGTTCATTGCCGTGGCCTTTCTACATCTTCTTGTATAGCATAAGATCCCGGTGTTCCTGTTTCCGCAAATGACTCGACTAAGTACCGCTGAAAGTGGCGGCCGGCCAATTCGGCCGGCAAATCAAGATCGGTCTCCCCTTGCAGCATCCGCTCCACGTAATTGTAGATCAAGTCTACATCGTTCGCGTGATTGATGGAGTGAAACCACATGGAGCGGCCGTGAAACTGCAAGAGGACGACATTCGCCAAAGGACAGGGACCGAGACATCCAGAGACAGTCAGGTGAAATCGCCGCCGGAATCCGCGCTGCTTCCACTGGTGTTTGAATTCTTCGAGGGGGAGAGCCGGAAAGCCCTTCTCCGTACGTCCGCAACAGCATCCATTGCACACAAACAGGTGACCGTCCTGGATTCGGATTTCCTTGGAGACGCCATCGGCTCGCGTGACCCTCATCAACGGGCTCTGCCGGTATTCATAACCGATCCGGAACCCGGGCCGGAGTTGCACCGGCTTGCCGTGCGGAGTGTGCCGATAGGCATCGGCCCATGCCTCCTTTCGTTCGTACAGCTCCGGTTCGCCGGCCAGACCCTTGGAAGCCACAAGCTTTTCGAGAGCGGCCACCCAATGGTGATAATACTCGGTGCCGTCGTCAGCTTCGTCCCGTTCGGCGGCGGCGGCGAGTTCCGCGGCCAACGCATCGGCCCATTCCTTCCAGGTGAAATGTCCCTGAGCGGAAAGGCGGAGCGTGAGCGCGAATGCCTGGGCCTGCCACGGTTCCGCGAACACGGGGCCTTGCTGGTCGCGCGGCAGGTTCTGCAACTCCGGATAGCACCCGGGATTGTCAGGCGTGTTCAAGATAGTCATCCCACAAATCGAGGTGGACGAAGTCGCGCGGCGATGCCTGCTCACCCCAAAGTTCCCGAGCGGCGAACCGAACGGAATAGACATGCTGGCGGTTGGGGCCGCGGCCATCGGCATTGGTGTCCGGGAAATTGTAGACGCCGTGGTCGCGTTCGATCTTACCTGTCTTGCCGCGCGCGTATCGAGGCAGACGCGTGTGGCCTATGGGATGTATGTTGCGCGCGCGCACGTGCTGCCCGGTTTTAAATCGCGGCCGCACCGCAGGCTCATGGCTGGACTCGATATTTCGGTTGAGCGCCATTGGGGGAACGTGTTCCGCGAGGAGCGGCGGCGTCAGTTTTGGAGAGCCGGGAGCCGGTATGCCGGTCTCGATTTCCTGCCGCGATACCAGATCCGTCTTGACAAGCAATTCCACGAGTCTCACGAACCATTTCTCGTAGTAGCTCATGCGCAGATAGTCGGCGGGAGCGATCTGTTCGATATAGAAACGCCCGGTATCGATGTTCCATTTTCGCCACGCGCCGATAGCCCGAGTCAAAACATGAACGCGAGCTTCCCATGGTTCGTGAAAGACAGGCTCGTTGATTTCGGCATGGACGGGTCCCATCCCATGCATCCCACCCATGTCGTGCACGCCGTTCATCGAGCACCCTCGGACTGGGGAAGTTTGATTTTCTCCACGCCAATCATGGAATTGCGAGTGACCAGGCCGGCCAGGGCTTCCTCGTTCATGTGGTCGGTTCCAGCGGGACGCTCGGGAAGCACGAGGTATCGCAGCTCGGCCGTACTATCCCATACCCGCACCTCCACGTCCTCCGGCAGGTCGAGTCCGAACTCCATGAGGACGCCTCGTGGATCCATTACCGCCCTTGAACGGTATGCCGAGGACTTGTACCAGACGGGCGGGAGACCGAGAACCGGCCAAGGATAGCAGGAACACAGCGTGCACACCACGACATTATGTACTTTGGCGGTGTTCTCCGTGACGAGCATATGTTCTCCTTGCATGCTCAAGAATCCCAGTTCCGCAATGGCGGACGCCGCATCGGAAAGAAGACGCTTCTTGTAGGCGGCGTCGATCCATGCGCGCGCGACAACTTTGGCGCCGTTGCGCGGCCCGACCTGGTTTTCATAGGTGTCGACCAGCGCATCGAGAGCGGCCGGATCCACCAAGCCCTTTTCTACCAGCAGGGATTCGAGCGACTTGACTCGCAAGCTAATGTCGGACGGCACCAACTGGTGCTGATGATCCTGGGGTTGGTCCGAGGCGGATGCCGCGTCCGGCACAGGGGCGCTACTGACATCGCGGAAGCCGCGGCGCGATATTTCCACGAGTCACCTCCGAGCGCATTTCCAAGATTTCGCTATTATATCAATTCGTTTCCTGAACACTATACCGATTGTGGCCGCAGCCCTTGTCCAGCTACCATAGAACAAGGACGAACCTGTGCTCCGAACACGAAGGTGCCTGCTGCAGGCGGCGATGATGTGGCCGGCGTTCCACGCTCTACAAGCCGCGCGCAAGGAATTCTGGGGTAGCAAAGACCCAGCCGATTGGACAACCGAGGAGAAGCGAATTCTGCTGGGGCAGTCCCCATGGGCGCGGGAGGGAATTGTGCGGTTCGAGGCCGAAGGGAATCGCACGGCTGCGGGATCCTCCGATGGGAGACTGGGAGGAGATGTTCCCGTGGCCAGGCTGGGCGGCATGCCGGGCGCTGCGCCAAGTGTGCCGATCGGTGAAAAGATACCGCCGGTTCCGAGCACCGACACGGGCCAGTCCCTGCAGTTCAGGGCGCTGGCGCGCTGGGAAAGCGCGGAGCCGGTCCGCCTTGCCGGCGGGCCTGAACTGCCCGAAGGAACGGCGGGGTTCTATGTCATCCGGCTTCGAGGAATGCCTCTATTGCCGCCGCGCAAGGGCAAGGAGGGAGAGAGCTTGCCCAATCCCAACCAGGGCATGCTCGAGGCCATTAAGCAAAGCAGCCGAATCGAACGCAAAGGCAAGGCCGCCATTGCTTGTGCCCATCTGCTGATTGGATCGGGTGAGACGGCGACAGAGTTACTGCTCTTCTTCGCGCGCGGGACGGATCCGATCACCATTGGCGACAAAGTAGTGACGCTCGAAAGCAGCTTTGGCCCATTTCATTTGTCTGTCAAGTTTCCGCTCAAGGACATGGTGTACAAAGGCGCGCTGGCACTGTGACCGCTTGATAACTTGCCCGTCCAGGAAATCACTCCCTCACGGTCGTGGCTCGGACTGCGCTTCGATTACGCGCATCCTATAGCTTTCAGTGTTTGGCGAACATTGCCTGGGCGTCTTTGCGTAAGGCAGCCTGGCTGCCCGGGCGGCTGTAGAACATGTGGCCGCCGGGGTATTCATGGACGGCGACACGCGTGGGATCGCCCATCACCGGCATCTGGTCCACCGTCAGCACCGAGCCCATGAAAGAGCAGGAGAGGTCGTTCCAGCCGTGCACGATGGTGACGCGCAATTTGGGGTCGGCAGCCACTGCCTGTCTTAGATCGGGCACGGCGCCTACGCGTAGGGCGCGGCTTTCGCGATCCCACTGGGAGTTGACCTCGTAGCTGAGCGTGTTGTAGCGCGCATCGATTTTCCAACCGACGGCGCGCGTCACAAAATCCACCATCGCAGTAGTGGTGGGCGCGATGATGCTCTCCAGGAGCGGATCGTTGGTGCGCTGCTCGGGAGCGAAGGGAAAAGGGTCATACCCGGTGACATTCGAATCGTACACGCTGCCGATCTTACCGCGCTCGCGATGGACCTCGCGCAGGTATGCGCCGATTTCCAGCCGCCCGCCAGCGCGCCGAACGAACTCTTCTTCCAGGCCGGTCATGTCGGTCACTTTTTTTACAATTCGGGTGGTTGCCTCCGGATCGGAGCGGCCTTTCAGCAGGTCGGTAGCATACTCACCGCGAGTGTAGGCAATTACGCGCGCCATTGCCTCCGGCGTGAGCTTGTCCTGCCGCTCGAGATGCGCCGCCGTAATCGATGGCAGCGTCAGCATCCACGGAACGGGAGAGACGTCGCCGTTGTCAGCCAGCGCCGGATTCAGATACGGCGAGACCAGCACCAGGCCGTTCAGCGCCACGCCGAGCTGAGTTTGGAGGTAATGCGTGATCCGCGGGCCGCGATAGCCGCCGTAGCTCTCTCCGACCAGATATTTTCGCGAACCCATACGGCCGTTCTTCACGAGCCAATCGTAAATGATGCGCGAGAGGTAATGAATGTCGGCGTCGGTACTGTAGAACTGCTTCTTGGTCTCGTCGACGGGAACCAGCGACCGGCTGTAACCGGTGCCGATCGGGTCAAGAAACACCAGGTCAGTGAAATCCAGCCATGTACCCGGGTTGTCTGTCAACTTAGGCGGGTCCGACGGGCTGTTTCCCTCTTCACCGAACTGGAGGCGCCTGGGCCCGATGGCGCCGAAATTCAGAAACACGGAAGCCGCGCCCGGGCCGCCATTCAGCGCGAAGGTGACAGGCCGGTCCTGGCCTTCGATGGTATACGCGGTAAAGACCACCTCCCCAATCTTCTTGTTGTTGTCATGGACCGGCAGCGCGCCCACGGTGACTGTGTAGTGTAGCGGCTTGCCATCGAGCTGGATGCTTTGCGCCACATGGGCGTCGGCGGGCAGGGGAGCCTCTTTGTCGGGCGTTCTATCTTTATCCTTGGCATCGGCGGGAGCCGGCGGAGGCACGGGCTTGGTTTCCTGGGCGCCGGCACGGGAAGAGGCAGCGGCCACCATGAACAGGGCCAATATAGGCGCGACGGCACGAGCGCGAACGGAGTGCGGGGAAATGGACCTCATGTGGCTACGATAACGTAAACCGGCCGGCTTCGTGACTCGGCCCCCTAATGTTGTCGACCCCCAAGGCGTGGCCGGACCAGAGGGCTGCGGTGGCGGGCACAAACCTGGGGCGGGCAGGAACCTGGGACCGGTGGGATCCAACCACATTTTTGGCGCGGTCTGTCATCCGGTTGTCATCAGTTTCTAACTTCTCTTTTCGATAATCAACAATTGACGTGTCGAGATGAAGCTCCGGCTAAGTGCTTCTTCGCGATTGAGTTTTACCTCACTGTCGACGGCCAAACGCCCGTAGCGTTCGATCCGGCATCGGGCCTGCCAAATATCATTGCGAAGCAGGGAACGGTTGAAGACTGGATCATTGAGAACCGGTCGAATGAACTCCACGCGTTCCACATCCATCAACTGCACTTCATGCTGCTCAACTACCTCGGAAGGCCCGTGAATGAGCCGTTTCTCCGCGATACGGTCAACGTACCTTACTACAATGGCAGAGCTCTCGAATACCCCAGCATCAGACTACGAATGGATTTTCGCGACCCGAATACTGTGGGTACGTTTCTATACCATTGCCATCTTCTGGAACATGAGGACGGGGGAATGATGGGGCTGATCCGCTGCGGCGATGGGGGCGACCACTGACGAGTATTGCAACATTTGCAACCCATTCCAATACGACACCTCCATCATGACTAATGCCGCGGTCCGCACCGCGCACCTCAAGGACACGGCCGATCTCTACACCGACATCCAGTTCGGAAGCTTGCCGGCGGTTTCCTTCGTCAAGCCCAGCGGACTGGTGGACGGACATCCAGCATCCTCGAAACTGAACCTCTTCGAGGGCTTCACGCAGAAGATCGTGGACGCGGTGAAGGCCAATCCCAGTCTCTGGAGTGAGACGGCGATCCTGATCACCTTCGACGAAGGCGGCGGCTATTACGACTCAGGTTATGTTCAGCCGCTCGACTTCTTCGGCGACGGTACACGAATTCCGTTGATTGTGGTGTCTCCCTACACGCAGGCCGGCCACATCTCGCACGACTATTCGGACCATGTCTCAATCCTAAAATTCATCGAAAGGAATTGGAACCTGAGTCCGGTTACAAAACGAAGCCGGGACAATTTCCCCAACCCGACTGTGAGCCCGGCCAACCCGTATGTGCCTAACAATACGCCGGCAATCAGCGACCTTTTCGAGCTTTTCAGCTTCGGTCGAAACCGCCGTTAATAACGGGCTAGACGTAGTGGCCATTGCGGAGAAGCGCACCAAAGGCGCTGCCGGCAAGGGCGCTGGTCAGTTTGGATGGCAGCACGCTGGAGTCGCCGATCGGCGGGAACGAAGTCCAGTGCTTTCCCCAAGATACGGTTTGTAGCACTGCTGGAGAATGGGACACATGTGCTGTGGGGCGCGCACATGGATCGATACGCCACCGATGAACTCACGCTGGCTGAGAAAGTGATTCCTTTGCTAGGCAAAGGAATGCTGTGTATGGCCGACCGGTTCTTCCCCGGTTACAAACTCTGGCGTGCAGCCGCAAAGACGGGAGCGGATCTGCTGTGGCGCACGCGCCAAAATGCACGCCTGGACGTGGAAAAGCGCCTGCCCGACGGCTCCTATCTCAGCCGCATCTACGCCTCCACTAAGGACCGGCGGAAGAAGCGCAACGGGATTGTGGTCCGTGTCATCGATTACCGTTTGAAAAACGTCGCCGACGCCGAACCCCTGTACCGGCTGATCACCACCATCCTCGATCACGAGCAGGCGCCGGCCAAGGAATTGGCCGCCCTGTATCACGAGCGCTGGGAGATCGAAACCACCCTGGACGAATTGAAGACCCATCTGCGCGGCGCTCAGATTGTATTACGCAGCAAGACGCCAGAACTGGTCGAGCAGGAGTTCTTCGGTCTGCTGATGGCGCATTTTGCCATCCGCGGCCTCATGCACGAAGCCGCCCTGAAGGCTGATGAAGACCCCGATCGGCTGTCCTTCGTCCACTCCGTGCACGTTGTCCAGCGACGGATGGCGCGTTACGGCGCTATTCCCCCCTCGGCAGAGAAAAGTACTCCACGAAGCGACCCTCGACGAAATTCTTGAAGAGCGGGTTGTATCGAGCCGCAATCGGATCAACCTGCGCGGCGTGAAGCGCAAGATGAGCAACTACCCTCTGCGGCCCCGCAAGCGCCAGCGCACGCGACGGCTGGATGTAGCCAAGCGGATCAGGATCATTAAGTGAACAGTATTGGGGCTAGACGGATTTGTTTACCTAGGGCCGTGCGCGCCACTCTCGGGCGCCGGCCCCGTATAACGGGCGCGTGGACGGATTAGCTGTCCTGCGGCATATTGCTCGATCGCGTGCGCGATCCAGCCGACGGTTCGGCCCAAAGCGAACAGGACCAGGGGCGCGTGGCCGGGCAAGCCGTAATTGCGTGCCAGCGCCGCCAATCCGAAGTCCAGATTCGGATGATCGTGCAGCAACTCATACCCTGCCTTCGAGAGGGCGCGAGCCCGCCGCCACTCCGCCGGATTTCCGCCGGCTTCGGCCAAGCGCATCAGGAGCGCGGCGCGGGGATCGCCGGTTGGGTAGAGCGGATGGCCGAATCCGGGTACGTTCTCTCCACGTCGCAGCCGATTTGCCAGTATGGCGCGTGCGTGTCCCGGTGTTTCGGTGTCGGCAAACAGGGCCGATACACGTTCCGTCTGGCCGCCGTGCCGCCGCCCCTTCAGGGTTGCCATGGCAGCCGATACCACATCATAAGGCGATGCAGCGGCTGAGGCCGCGCATCTGGCGGTAAATGCCGAGACATTGAGTTCATGGTCCGCGCAGACCACCAGCGCCATCCGAATGGCCTCGCCAACGACTGCTCTCTTCGGCGCCCATCTGGCTTGGAGGGCCAGGTGAACCGGGGCCCGCGATTGGCGGCCTGCGACGATCATAGTCAACAAACGGACGATACGCGCTCCGGTCTGGCGGACCGCCGCCGGACGTAGATCGTAGGACGCCAGGTCCGCGGCTCCAGCAACCGGCAATCCCGCTTGCAGGAAGGTTAGTGGATCCTCGGCATGGGTCCGAAGGCAGGCCAATTGACGAAGCGACAGCGCGCATGGCTGCTCAAATAGCCGCCCGTGTTCCGCCGGTTCCGCCGCCCACAACAGCTCCGCCACTTGTTCCAAGCTGGCTTGCTGTGCGAGGTTCATCACATCGCGACCGCGGTAGTACAGCTTGCCATCCTGTATCAGTGTGATGGCCGACGCGAGTACGGGGCTGCCCCAATGCAGCCCTCGCTCGGCCGCCTTTGCGGGATCCCGCCGCGTCTCTTTCCGTTCCCGCAACCGCTCTATGTCTTCGCGGCAATAGCGGCGCTCCCTCGGCCGGCCGGGCACAGGCTCTGAGTGCAACTGGCCGCGGCTTGTGTAGGCGTACAGCGTTGCCCGCGTCACCCCCAGCGCGTCAGCCGCCTGACTGGCGGTCAGGTGACGTGGTTCAGTTTGCATAATACATTGATTATACAATCAATATTGACAATACAATGGTCTCAGCCCGAATATTAAGGAGTGACCCAGGGATTGGAAGGCGTGGTGGCGGCCTCTACCCGGTTAAGCCGCGTGGATGGCGAGGCCGGGCGGTTGACCCTTGCCGGGTATGCGGTGGAAGACCTGGCGCCGTACGCTGATTTCGAGGAACTGGCCTACCTCTTCCTGGAGGGCCGCTTGCCGGACCCATCGGAGCATGCAGAATTCGCGCAGGCCCTGGCAGCGCGGCGTGGGTTGCCCTGTGCGGCCATCGAAGTTCTTCGTGAGGCAGCGGCGGTGAAGACTCCGCCCATGGACGCCTTACGCATGGCTGCGCCCATTCTCAGCCTGGGCCGCGAGGAAAATCCCTGGGACGACGCCCTCACCGCAATCGCGTCCTTCCCCACGATTGTGGGTGTCTATTGGCGGCTTTGCAATGGTGAAGCGCCTGTCCCGATTCGCTTCGATCTGCCGCACGCGTCGCATTACCTCCATCAATTGTCCGGCGCCGAACCAACGCCGGCGCGAGCCCGCGCGCTCGAAACCTACCTGAACACGGTCTGCGATCATGGCCTGAACGCTTCCACCTTTGCGGCAAGAGTGATTGTCTCGACGCGGTCCGATGTCATCTCCGCGATCACCGGCGCGGTGGGTGCGCTGAAGGGCCCGCTACATGGAGGAGCGCCCGGCCCCGCGCTCAATATGGTCTTTGAAATCGGCACACCCGAGCGCGCCGAAACCGTGATCCGCGCCAGACTCGACCGGGGAGAGCGCCTGATGGGATTTGGACACCGCGTCTACAGAGTGCGGGATCCGCGCGCGGATGTTCTGGCCAAGGCCGCGGAACGTTTCTATTCAAACGGAGGCGACCGGCGGCTCTATGACCTCGCACGGAACGTAGAAATGACCGCACTTCGACTGCTCCGCGAACGCAAGCCGGACCGGCGCCTTGACACCAATGTCGAATTTTACACTGCGTTGTTGTTGCATGGTCTGGGATTGCCGACCGAATTGTTCACTCCGACTTTTGCCGTGGGACGCGTCCTGGGATGGGCCGCGCATTGCCTGGAGCAACTTCGTGAAGGCAGGCTGATCAGGCCGCAATCCGCTTACGTCGGCCCGATGGACCTTCACTATGATCGCGGTCACGATCGCGCGGCGTCGTAAAAAGGGAATCTGACCACCAAGAACTGTTTCTCGGAAAGACGAAAAGAACGCTAAGAAAATACTTCAGACGGTTGCGGCCGCAGCCTGCCGCTGAGGTAGGTGGCAACCAGGCCGATGGCGGCAGTGAGGGATAACCATAAACCCGGCGCGGCAGGATTGGCGGTCATTTGGATGAGATACGTGCAGATGGCGGGCGTGAATCCGCCGAAGACCGCGGCCGCCAGACTGTACGCAAGAGAGAAGCCCGATGCTCTCACTTCGGCAGGTATCAACTCGGTTAAGTAAACGACCATGGCGGCGTTGTAACTGGCATACAGGAAGGACAGCCAAAGCTCGACAGTCAGCAGACGCGAGAAGGAGGCGGCCGTGGTCAGCCAGGCAAGGGAAGGGTAGGCGGTGAGTAGCACGAGAATGGTGCAGGCGAACAGCAGGGGCCGCCTGCCGACGCGGTCTGAGAGCGCGCCCATCAAGGGCAACCAGAGGAAATTTGAGATGCCGCCGCACACTGTGACGATCAGACTGTCGAAATCGGACAAGTGAAGCACCCTGTGGCCGAATGTCGGGGTATAGACGGTGATCAGGTAGAACGACGATGTGGACAAGGCGACGAGCATTATGGCGACGCCGACGATTCGCCAATTGGCTGCGAGGGTGCGCATGACCTGCCTGCCGGACAGGTGATGTTTGCGTGACAGGAACTCGGCCGTTTCAGGGAGCGACTTCCGTATCAAGAGCAGAAACGGAATGATTGCGCAGCCCACCAGCAGGGGAATCCGCCATCCCCACGATTCCATCTGAGTGCGCGTAAGCAGCGTGGTCAACACCACGCCGAGCGAGGCTGCAAAGACGACGGCAACCTGCTGGCTGGCATTTTGCCAGCTCACGTAGAAACCTTTGTGACCCGGAGAGGCGATCTCCGAGAGATAGACCGACACGCTACCGAGTTCCACACCTGCGGAGAATCCCTGCAGCAGCCGTCCGGCGACGACCAGAAGCGGAGCGGCCAGACCAATGACCGCGTACCCGGGCACGCAAGCGACCGAAAGGGTGCCGAACGACATGAGCGCAAGGGTGAGCTTCAGGCCTGCGCGGCGGCCCCGGCGATCCATGTAAGAGCCCAACACGAGCGCGCCCAGGGGCCGGATGAGGAAGCCCACGCCGAAGGTTGCAAACGACAGCATGAGCGAGGCGAATTCGCTGTTGCCGGGGAAGAATGTCCGGCCGATGGCTGCGGCATAATAGCCGAAGACAAAGAAATCGTACATTTCGAGGAAGTTACCGGTCGCGACGCGGATCACGGCCTTGATCTTCGCCCGACGCCCGGTCCGGGGGCTCACCGGTTCTGGAGATGACATCTCAGCGGATACCGAAAACTAGTGGCCTGTCGCAGAGACAACGTGAGCATAATCGCTCCCTCACGGTCGCGGCTCGGATTGGTTCCGCGCGCTGGCGGATGCTAACGAACTCACTGCGACAGGCCACTAGCTTAGGATCCCTGGCAGAGAGCGCACGGCATTCTCGCGAAAGATTTTACGCAGTGCGGTTTCGGGCAGTGCCAGCCCCTGGACCTGACGATCGCGCGCTTGAACCATGTCGCCGGTAGCGAAAAAGTTCCATTCGCGGTCATGGGTCGCCTGCAAGGACTGAGCGGCGCGCTCTTCGTCTCCGGTACCCAGTGTGAAGTCGGTAGCGTAGAGGAGGCGGTCCTGGTATTTGAGGACGAACTGCCGGGTCTTTTCATGATCGCCGGCCATCAGGTAGCGGACCCGTGAGGCCACATCGACCACCAGATTGGGGAGAGCGTCGAGCCGTTTCGCCAGCCGGTCCAGGTCCTCCTCATTACTCCCCAGGTGGCAGCCGATCACCCGCAGCTTCGGATAGCGCGCCACAATGCGATCGCGCGCCGCCAGAATTGTATCCTTGGATGGCGCTTCGGGATGGCCATACATCAGCCATTCGGGGTGGTTCTTGAGATACCCGGATTCGGTATTGCCGGCATCCAAAGGCAACCATGCTCCGTTGGGCTCGGCAAGGTGACAGATCAGAGTCTTGCCGGCTTTTTGGACGGCTTCGTAAATGGGCAGCAAGGCCGGGTTGTCCGGTAAAAGATATTCGCCGGACTTCGCGCGAATACCCATGCCGACGTTTTTCCAGACCTTCACGGCAATGGCTTCCTGCGCAAAGCCCTGCTGCAGTCCGGCGATGGCTCGATCGGCAAAGCCGGGCTTCTCAAAGTCGCGCGCATCGAAGGTAGTGGCCCAGGCCCAGCGGCCCTGGCTCTCGCGATGGAATTGAGCGGTTCCGCGAATCATCTCCGGCAGGACGGACACCTGGTCGCCGACTTCCCGGGAATCGCAAATGCTCAGACCTCGCCAGCCGGCTTTCGCCATCGCCGCGATCAGAATGGGAGCGCTGCGGTGGATATGGTTATGCGTGTCGATCCGTTCGAAGGAAACGTCCGCGGCCCGGGCGGTCTTCACGGCAACGGCGGCGGGAACCATCGCCAACAACTCTCGTCTGGTCATGTTCAGTTGTATTATCCTCTTCAAACAGCATAGCCGAGCTACATGATAAGTTTGAGCCCGAACTGGATCCTCCGCGGATCACCGGCGCTGGTGATTTGCCCCACCCCGAGCCCGTTCAGCGTTGTCCCCGGCTGCCCGAACGCGGGGGTGTTGGCGAAGTTGAAACTTTCAGCGCGGAATTGCAGCCGCTTGCCCTCAGTGATCGGCCTTCTGGGACTCGCTGGCGCGTGGCATCTGTCATAAACATACAACCACATGCGACACGCGTCAATCCGCACCCGATTTCCGCCGAAATTCCAGCCGTCGTTGAAACTCGAAGTTACCTTTTGCGTTCGGGGAGTCATCACCCCTCCTTGCGGAACTCCCTGCTTCCCCGACACCATTCCGTAGCGACCGCCTGAAGTGTTACGGAAGTCCTGCGGTTCGCTTTTTTTCGATATGGGTTCCATTCTTCGGGGCAAAATTTCGTAACAGAACAAAAGAAATTGTTTGCATACGGAAAGTTGTATGGTAAACTTCCTCGAAACTGGCCAAAGTGAGCCTAATTTGGGGAGGACTTGTGAGATCACACACTTCTTGGGCCCCTGCAGCTGTGGTCGTGGCGAGCGTGATCGCTTTTGCTGGCCTTGCGGACGGGCAAACGAGAGATACCGCGGCTGTTTTTGGAACGGTAACGGATACTCAGGGTGCGCGGATACCTGGGGCGACTGTTACTCTGACAAGTTCAAACACACAACAGACCAGGGTCATAAAAACCGGCGAAAGCGGCGGATATCTGTTCTCGTTGTTGCCGGTAGGCGCATATTCTATCTCGGTAGAACAGGCTGGGTTCAAGAAATATGAGCGCACGGGCGTCGTGCTGCAGGCGAACGAAAATGTGAACGTCAGCGTCGAGATGGAAGTCGGAAACGTGCAGTCGACGGTGTTGGTTGATGCGCAGGCTTCCCAGGTGGAGACCCGGGTGGCGACAGTAAAGGATACGGTCGACTCGCGGCGTGTGGTTGAGTTGCCTCTAAATGGCCGTAACGCCGCAGATCTGGCGCTGCTGTCCACGGGGGTGGTTTCCGGGGTGACGAACAATACGGGAGATAGTAGTTTCGCGGACCCGTATCACCCGCGAGGACAGAAGCAGCTAACTGTCGATGGCTCGCGGAATAACAACCTGCGTTTCACATTGGACGGCGGCGAGCACATGGATAGCCTGCGCAACTTCAATCTGCCGTTCCCATTCCCGGACGCTCTTCAAGAGTTCAGTGTGCAGACCAGCAACATGTCCCCGGAGCACGGTATCAGCTCCGCGGGTGTAGTCAATGTTGTGACTAAGGGCGGCACCAATCAAGTTCATGGAGACCTTTTCTGGTTCGTTCGGAACACGGCGCTGAACGCGACTAATTTCTTTTCCAAGCAGCAGGACAACTTAAAACGCAATCAGGCAGGCTTTACGTTGGGCGGACCGATTTTGAAGAACAAGTTGTTTGTCTTTGGCGGATTTCAGGATCTCGACATCCGGACGGCCCCCGGCAACAGCCAAAGCCAGAGTCTGACGGCCGCGGAGCGGCGAGGCGATTTCAGCAGCGACCCGATAATTTATGATCCGCTCAGCGGACAGCCGTTTCCGCAGAACACGATCCCAACCAGCCGCTTATCCCCGGCTTCGCTGAATTTGCTAAAGCTTCTTCCCGTGCCTGATCCCGATGGCTTTGCACGGTACACAATCGCCTTTGCGGAAAAGGAAAAGCAATATATCGTGCGGGGCGACTATGTGGTTAATGCGAAGCACAGCTTGATGTTCCGGTACTTCCGGGTGGATCAGTCGGATCCGTTCGCCTCGCCGACGAACAATCTTTTCGCCTTAAAGCCTTCGTCTCTGCAGCCTTCCCGGAACGCCTCGCTTTCCCACACTTTTATTGTCAGCCCATCGCTGCTGATGCATACGCAGTTGACGGGCACGCACCTTCGGAGCCAAGCCTTTAGCGACAGTCCGTACACTTTTGACAATATCGGCGTGAATGTGTACGCTCCCGCCAACGATATCACGGTGAGTCTCGCCAACAGCGGCGGCGGCGTGACCACGCCTCGCCGGACGTTCTTTCAAAGAGCCGCGGAAGAGATTACCCATGACTGGACCTGGACGAAAGGGAACCACACGGTCACGTGGGGTGTCTTGTTTTCCTGGAAGCAATACAACAACAACACCATCTTCCAGACATCGGGCGCGTTTACGTTTGATGGGCATGCCACAGCATCGGGAAATCAACCTGGGTTTGACCGGGCCGACTTCATGCTGGGCCTATTCTCGAACTTTATCCAAAATAACGGCGAATTCGAGAATCGCCGGCAGCCGCTACGAAATTACTACATCGGCGACACCTGGCGAATCCAGCCGCATCTCACGATCAACTTCGGCCTCCGATACGAGCCCTATTCGTTCTTCACGGATACGAAGGGCCGTAACATGACCTTCAGCATGAGCAACTACCTGAAAGGGATCCGCTCTACGAAGTTCGTCAATGCGCCTCCCGGAATGCTGTTCCCAGGCGACCCCGACCCGAACGGTGGTACGATTCCTGACGCCGCGACGGCGCCGGATAACAACAACCTCGCTCCTCGGTTTGGGTTTGCGTGGGATCCTTTCGGCAACGGCAAGACCAGTGTGCGCGGCGGCTACGCGATTTTTTACGATGTGCCTTCGATGCAGGCCTTCAATGATGCGACCGACCTGACACCGTGGAGCTATAGCGTGCAGTTCAATGACGGGCTATTCGATGATCCTTATCGCGGCCGGCAGGACCTGAATCGCTATCCGCTGAAAGGATTCCCGCCGGATACACCGTTCGCATCTCCTTATTCGACCATCGTCCAAAATCCGCAGTTCGTCAGCGCCTATGCCCAGAATTGGAGCCTCACGCTGGAGCGGGAGTTCCTGGCTAACACGCGCGTGCGTGTTGGCTATGTGGGGACGAAGGGCACGCACCTGAAGTCCGAGTACGATGCCAATGCCCCTATATACGATACGAGCCTGACATTAGCCCAGAACCGTGCCAATATCGACGGCCGGCGTCCGCTGCAGGGTTACCAGGGTATCTCACAGTGGTTTCATGGATTGAACTCAACTTATAGCGGCTTGCAGGTCTCGATCGATAAACGGTATAGCAAGAACTTCACCCTTCTTGCTTCCTACACGTGGTCGAAGACGTTAGACTATGTATCGGTGAACGGTTACACCGGGTCCAATCGCGTCTCGAATCCATTCGACTTCTTCTTCGCCCGCAGCGTGTCCGACCAGAACCGGCCCCAACGGCTGGTAGCCTCCTTTGTGTGGGACCTGCCGAAGCTGTCTAACCAAAACAAGGCCGTCAAATCGGTGCTCGGAGAGTGGAAGTTCAGCGGTATAACCACATTCCAGTCGGGACGGCCTTTCACGATCGCCTCGACGAATTCCTCCACAGCCGGAGCAGGAACCAGCCGAGCGGATCTGATCGGCGGCGGCAGCCCCATTTTGGACACCAGCCGAAGCAAGGGACAGAAGATCGCGGAATATTTCGATGTGAAACGCTTTGCGAATCCGGCGCCGGATACCTTCGGCACATTAGGTCGAAATGCATTGATCGGGCCGGGATACTCGAACATCGATGTATCACTAGTCAAGGGCTTTCGAATAAGGCCGTTCGGTGAAGCGGGAATGGGGCAATTTCGATTTGAGGCGTTCAATGTCTTCAACCGGACGAATTTGAGTCTTCCCGTCACCGGATTGACGAATCCGTTATTCGGGGCTATCACGTCGACAGATGGCGATCCACGAATTCTGCAGTTATCGCTTAAAGTGTATTTTTGACCGACGTGTTCGCGGGCTTTCACGCCGGGACGTAGTTCGACGAGCCACTGCTGCCGCCGTGTTATACACGCGCGTTCCGAGTGGAAGCGCAGACTCAACCTTCACGAGAAGCGGAGATAGCCGAGTTCGACTTATCACTGCTAGTCTCTGACCATTGCACCGCAAGGAGGGCACAGACATGGCCGACCGGTATTCAAACTTCCAGGACCTTTCTCAGCACGAAACCGCCGGGGTCGATCGATCTTGGTGGATTGAATGGCGGGAGCCAGCCCAAAAAGCACTCCTGCCGCGACCGCAAGCGATAATGTGAAACAGAGAACCGGCCAGTTGAGCTCGGCGGCCGCTACGATCAGGAACACGATCAGCAACACTTTTGTCTTCGACATTTTCTCCCCCTGGACTGGTTGAGTATCGGAGTTCAATTTTCCTTGTCAGGGGTGGCGGGAGTTACGACAATAGAACTGTAATACTTACGCACTGCGGCAAGCTTGGCATCGATGTCGGCAGCAGGAACGCCTTTTACTTTGTCTGTGAACGTTCGAAGCGCAAAAAAGATTGGAAGCGCGAGGTTTTCGGGCTTCTGGTAGAACTGATCGATCCCCCTTTTTGCTTCGCCTACCGTTGCGGCGCTAGCTGTGTACTCGTCTATTATTTTCCGCTCTACACCCGATGCGGATAAGCCTTCTATGAAGGCTTGCACGTAAATGGTTTTCTCCCCGGAGTTCAACACGTTCCACAGCCTCCCATTACTGAAGTCGCCGGTCATTGTTGGGGGCGCTACGGTTTGGCCAAATCCCAGGGAAGCAAACAGAAGGGCAAGGGTGATGGTGAGCGATTTCATAACAACACTTGGACCCTACCACGGACCGACCGCCGGTACAGTATTCGCTTTGGTGAACAAAGCCGAACCCCGTACGGATGAGAAATGGGAGACGATCATGCAGCGGGGGGTGCGGGGACGGAGGGCCGACGCCTGTGCTCCGCAATCTCCGCCAGCTTCCGCAGGATTTCTTTCTCATAGTCGTGATTCGTTCTTCAGGTGCCTGCGTCCAGCTTGAGGAGGCCATTGGTGTGGGTACTAAAACCGGATGGAGTTTGTTCGAGACGACGAGCGAAGGGAAGGCCCATTCAGGAAGTTTTATTAGGGAAGCGAGAAGGTGAAGATGGCACCGCCCGCCGCCATGGCCACCATTTGCCTGCCGTTGGCCATGTAGGTAATTGGATTGGCGGCCATGGTGCCGCCCAGACTGATGCGCCACAGCTCTTTTCCGTCATCCGCGTCCAGCGCGAAAAAATAAGCTTCCATTTCTTCGCGGCCACGGCTCAGCCAGCCGCCGTTGGCGCCGAACAGGAGACGGCTGGCGGTGGTGAGCACTCCCGACCAGGGCTTGGTATGCGTCCTGTATTCCCAGACCTTGTCGCCGGTCTTGGGATTGAGGGCGCGGACTGCGCCGAAGCCCGGATCTTCGGGAACATCAATATCCGGCACGCTTCCCACGTAGCGGTTGCCGGGGGTGTACTTCGGCTCGCCTTTAAGGTAGTAGCCCTTGTTCTCCCAGACGGTTAGATAAAAGTAGCCGTTCAGCGGGTTGTAAGACGGCGAATACCAGTTGGTAGCGCCCTGCACGCCGGGCCAGACGTAGACCCCCTCTTCGGTGGGCACGGAGTTCAGAAGGCGCTCCGGCCGTCCCTTGGCGTCAAGCCCTTTGGCCCAGGTTTGTTTGGCAAAAGGTTTGCCGAGCAGGAATTCGCCAGTTGTCCGGTCAAGCACATAGTAGAAGCCGCCGCGGTGGGCCCAATAGATCAGCTTGCGCGGCCTTCCCTGCCACTCGGCATCGACCAGAACCGGGACCTGAACGGCGTCCCAATCGTTGGCGTCATGAGGCACGAACTGAAAGTGCCACTTCAGTGCGCCGGTGTCGGCGTCGAGCGCGATGGCGGAGTCGGAGTAGAGGTTGTCGCCAGGGCGGACATCGGCGTTCCAATCCGGCGAGGGATTCCCGACGCCCCAGATGACGAGGTTCAGCTCGGGGTCATAGGATCCGGTGACCCAGGTGGGGCCACCGCCTTGCTTCCAGGCGTCAGTTCCACCCCAGGTTTCGTGACCTTTTTCGCCGGGGCCGGGAATGGTGTTGAATCGCCAGCGGCGCTTCCCGGTGGAGACATCGTAGGCGTCAAGGAAGCCGCGAATGCCGTATTCGCCGCCTGCGATCCCGGTGATCACCATGTCCTTGACGATGAGCGGCGCGCCGGTAATCGAGTAGCCGGTCTGGCTGTCGGCTACCGGCACGTCCCATAGGACCGTGCCCGTCTTCGCACTCAGCGCGACCAGGTGCGCATCCACGGTACCGAGAAATACGCGATCGCCAAGCACCGCCACACCGCGGTTGACGGCATCGCAACAGACGTTGATTTTGGCCGGAAGGCTGCGCTTGTAGTGCCAGTAGGGGCGGCCGGTGGCGGCATCCAGGGCAAACACGTTGGAGGGCGGTTCAGTGACGTACATGACGCCATCGACCACGATCGGAGTGGACTCGATGCGGTGACTTGTGGGCATCTGGTGCACCCAGGCGACTTTCAGACTGCCCACATTCTGGCGATGGATCTGTTCCAACGCGCTGTACCTCCAACTGTGGTACGAGCCGGAATACGTGAGCCAGTTGCCGGGCTCGGAGTCCGCCCTGAGCAGGCGCTCGTAAGTCACCTGCGCGGTGAGCCGTTGGGAAGCGCTGGCCAGAAACAGAAGCAAAAAAATCCCGATCATTCGGACCTCCCAGGTTGCCGTTTGAGCGACAGCAGATAACTCACCAGATCGTTCAACTCCTGATCACTAAGCTTGCCCTTGTAGGCCGGCATGATGGAGCTGCGGTCGATGCCGAAGTCCTTGAACCCGCTCCGCGGGAATGTCTGGAGGCCAAGGGAGAAATCGAGGATCTGGACCGTGTAGGTGTCCTGGTTCATGACGAAGCCGGAGTGAGCGGTTCCATCCTTATTAATGATCCTGGCAACCCAGAAGTCTGGCGAGACTATACTGTTGGGATCGAGAATCGACTCGCGGAGATAGGCGGCGGAGCGCTGCGAGCCGATGACAGAGAGATTGGGCCCTTTGACGCCGCCATCGCCGCGCACCAGATGGCAGCCGATGCAACCTTGCCGGCGGAACTGCCGCTCGCCGCGGGCGGCATCGCCGGTGACGGAACTTGCCGCGCCAGACCCACTGAGCGAGCGCACGAAGGCGACGATCTGCCAGACTTGCGTTCCTTCGAAAAAGACGCCAGGCATGGCCGTGCCCGGGATGCCTTCGGCGATATTGCGGAAGAGGTCAGCGTCCGAAGAGCCGTGGAAGAACGAGCCGCTGGTGAGGTCAGGTCCGAGCCCACCAGTTCCGCGGAGGCCGTGGCAGGAGCTGCAGTGGGATCGGAAGATCCGGGCGCCGGATTCGCGGTCGGCCGGCGCGGCGTGGGGGTTCGTAGTCTGGGCGCCGGAGCTGAGAACGAACACGAGCACCAGCAGAGTAGCCGCCTGCATGGGTTCCTCCTGTCGAATCGGACTCTGGGTAGTATATATCCTCTTCGTGCAGGTTGGCGCGGCTGCATCCCGTGGGCCGCCCATCAACATCGAGTCGGCCTTACCCGACGTTGACAGCCCGCCCTCCGTCAATTTCATAACGACCATTCAGGTCTTTGCAGTTTAAATTGATGGCGGTTGTCACTGGTGAGGGCCGACGCGGCACAGGCAGCCATGCGCCAGCCACGGACCTCGCTGTCACGTACGTCAAAAGAACGACTGCGGAAGTATCTTAAAGCCCCTGCAGGCGACCGTATTAGGCGCAGCGCTCCTCCAGGGAAAATTGAAGGATCTCGACGAGAATGCGTTTCGATATTGGAATGAGGACTACTATCGCGACGCAGTGACTGACTGGTCGCCTGATTTAGGAGACGGAAGGTTTGCGCATTACGGATATTGGTGGTTTATCAACACCAAACAGATACATCTTCCGGATGTCCCCGAAGATGCCTTTTACGCGTATGGCTGGGGTGAGCCCAAACGGGCAACTCTACTTCTTGTCATCCCGAGTCGGGACACGGTGGCCGTGTTGAGCATGGAGCGACTTTCCGCCGATGACAAATGGGACGTCATTCAAAACGCCCGCCTAAAGAGCAACGACGGTCCGCGTCCGTGGGCCGCTCAAGTGATGCAACTGGTCGCGCCCGGCGGCCACTGATTGCGAGTTAGCTGATTTGCCAAGGCATCCGATGCCGCCCCATGGCGACGTCAAGAGCGATCCTGTCTTTGCCCTCCGAAGACTCCAAATTGATTCGGGCTACCGACGGGCGTAACTTCCTAAACCGTAGCCGTCAGCCCGCCGTCCACGGTGAAAACGGCGCCGGTGCAATAGGCCGACTCTTGAGATGCCAGGAATACCGCAATACCGGCCAGATCGTCGGGCGTACCCAACCTACCCAACGGAGCCAATGCCGAAAAATGGGCGCGGCTTTCGGCGGTGGCCAGAGTGGTCGCGTTCATAGGGGTGTCGATCGTACCCGGGACGATGGCATTCACCCGGATAACGTCGGGACCGTAGTCGGCGGCCATGGCCCGCATCAGCGCGAAAACGCCTCCCTTGCTGGTGCTGTACGCGGTGAGTTTAGGGAAGCCGAGAAGCCCCGTAGGAGAGGCCACGTGGATGATCGAACCGGAACGCTGCTCCAGCATGGCCGGAATCACGTGCTTGGAGCACAGCCAGTATCCGGTCAGGTTCACTGCCAGCGTCCGATCCCACGCTTCGCGGCTCAGTTCGTGCGCGCGCGCTTCTTGACCGCTCAGCAGGATGGCAGCGTTGTTGCACAGGATATCGATCTTCCGATAGCGTTGCAGGGCCTGGTTCGCAAATTGCCGGACATCATCCTCCCGCGAAACGTCGCCCTGCGCGAAGAAACACTCCCCGCCTCCGGAGCGGATCGTCTTGGCAGCCTCCTTTCCATTGACGGCGTCGATGTCGGTGAGGACTACCGAGGCCCCCTCGCGGCAGAACCTTTCCGCGATGCCCCGCCCGATGCCCCCCGCGGAACCGGTCACAATCGCTACTTTGCCACGCAGTCTCAAAAGCCATCTCCTTCATCGTTTCGTCAGCAGCAGCGCCCAATCGGCACTGTCGGGACTGGCCGGCGATTTCCACGCGGGTCCCTTGGCCGTGCCCGCCGGAGAGCGTTTCCCGGTTCTGGGGTTGAACCACTCAGCTTCGTATTCGCCGGGCGCGAGCCGGACGGTAACCGGTCTTCCGGTGCGCAGGTACAAGGCGTATTTCTGGCCCGGAGCTGCCAGACAGTAAGCGCCTTCATCGACAAGATCGTCGTGTGGATCGAGCTTCCACCATTCGAACGATGTGAAAAAATCGACCATGTGAGCCATTCCGTTCAGCATCACCATGCTGTCGTCGCCGCGGCCGTTGATCCATCCGCCGCCCGTGTCCGGCCAGACTCCGGTCCCGCGTTTAGCCGTCTCTCCCGTGGTTTGATAGGTTCCAGCCATGGCGATTCCCCAAGCTTCGCGCCGGTTGGCGTCGGCCGACTGCAGGTCCGGGTATCCGAAGCTGCTGCCGCGCGGATAGTGATCCTCGTAGCCGTACTCTTCGTTGGTTTGCGGGATGATCCGGCCCATTTGTTCCTGCTTGCGCCTTTGGGCCAGCATCCGCTCATGCTGCGGTCGCCGCCAGGACTGGAAGGAGGTATAGTCCATCCAGTCCGAGGCCCGGTCTAGCGGTTCACGATCCGAGTTCGGATGGTTGGTCGCGAGGTGGCGGTAGACATCCCATTTCTTGAGGAGCCTGCCGGTCAGGTGAGCCCACGCGTCATCGTGATATGCGGTGATGTCGTCTCCCAGGTCCCAGTTAATGTTGGAAAAGGCGGCCAGCCGGGCCACGGCGTAACGGAAGTAGCGCAGTTCGTCCTCGCTGCCCGCCACCGGATGAACCCGAGAGTCGTTCCAGTCTAAGACCGCCGAGATGCTCATATCTTTCGTCCATGCATATTGCAGCATCCGCTCGACCTTTTGCCAGTAGGCGACATTGAAGCGGGTGTAATCGATCGCGGGAAGCATGCACTCGGTCTGCGGTGGCGGCGAAACCCAGGGGTTCAGACACGTGCGGAACTCGGCTGTCTGCGTGACGGGTTCGCCCCAAAAGGTGGTAACTCGCGCGGCCAGCATGACGCGCATGCGATTCACCTGCAGCCGGTTCAGGCGGTCGATGATGCCGCGGATGGTTGCCTCGTCCTGCCATCCCATCACGAGAAACGCGGTGGTCCCGTTCCAGAAATAGTGCTCGCCCGTGCCTTCCCACAGAAAGTGCCACGGGTAGTTCGAATCCACTCTCAGAATGCCCCGCCGCCGGCCATCTACGGCCCGGAACGCGCCGGAATGGGTCTTTTCAAAGGCGCCCTGGCGGAAGCGAATGGAATATTCGTATTCGCCAGGTTTGGCGGGCATGAAGCGGACACGGTAGAGCGAGCCGTCAGGCGAATCGCAGAAGCCGTCCACAGTCAAGCGCGGCGAGCCCTTTAGTCCGAAATCGGCCTCGACGGTCACTTCTGTGAATGGGTTGGCGGCATCCGGCGCCGAGACGCGCATCTCCACCTCGACGACGGCATAGGCATCGACGCTCGCCTGGCTTTGCGAGAAGGATACCGCCTGGGGAGCGGCCGGCAACAAGACCGCCGCGAATATGAGGCTCATGTAACAGCGCAGGGACAGGTGCATGATCGAAGCCCTCTGATCAGGGTAGCCCGGTGCGCGCGCGGAGGATATGAAGATTCCACGAAACGTTGTTGAGAAAACCCGTATTTCAGGGGCCCTCCCGCCAGGCATGGAGTCATCTTCAATCAGATATTGACGAGGGCGCCGCGCTCCTATAACGTGATGGTTATGTTCAGCCGCGTGGTCTGGTGGAACACTTGTCTTTTGGCTTTGGCCTTGGCGCCACGCTTGCTCGCCGCGCCCCGGGCCGTGTCGATTTCGCAACCGCCTTCCAGCTCCGAAGGGTATGACTTCGTCGATCTCGCCATCCGCGTTGAAGGCGCAGACGCCGCCAACCCGTTTACCGATGCCGCGGTTCGGGGTTGGTTCGAAAAAACCGGCGGCGGGAAGCGCCTCGACGTTGACGGTTTCTGCGACTCACCCGATGGCAGCCTGTTTCGGATCCGGTTGATGCCCTCGTCGCCGGGCGAGTACAGGTACTCCGTCACTTACCGGCAGGGTAGCTTCGAGAAGACCCAAACCGGGATTTTCCAGGCGATCGCCAGCCATCGGCGCGGACCTGTCAAGGTCGACCCTCAATACCCATGGCACTTCATCTGGGAAGGCACGGGTGAGCACTACTTCTTCAACGGCACAACCGCGTTTTGGCTGGTCGGCTGGAAGGAGGACCGGGTTATCGATTATGTCATCGACCGGCTCACCGGGCTCAAGATCAACCGGATACGGGTACTGCTGGCCGGCGCGGCAAACATCTTTTGGGGCGAACCTGTTATGCTCGGCGACAACTTTACTTATTTCCTGCGCCCCTGGATCGCGAAAGATCCGAAGAACTTCAGTCAGCCGGGCATCGATTACACCCGCTTCGATGTCTCTTACTGGCAGAAGTGGGAGCGCATGCTGCGTTACGCGCGCGAGCGCGACATGATCGTCTCGGTAATCCAGGATATTTCCACGCACAAAGCCCAGCCTGCGGCGGGCGGCGAGGATGAGCGGCGCTATCTCCGGTACGCAGCCGCGCGGCTGGCAGCATTTTCCAACGTCACCTGGGATCTCGGCGACGACCTGGACAGCTTCCGCGACGAGAAGTGGGCTCACGAGACCGGAACGCTCCTGATGGGCTGGGACCCGTACAAACGCCTGGCCACCAGCCACCCGGTACATCGGGAAAACCAGGACCGCGCGTCGGACTGGTTTGGATTCACGTCCATCCAGGACTGGCGCCGTCCACAACATGCGCTCATGCTGGAAGAACGCGAGATTCAGAAGAAAACAGGACGGATTATTCCCCAGACCAACGAGGAGTATGGGTACGAGGATCACTACCCGCATTGGGCACCCGGCCAGGGGTCGGATTCGGCGGAGGCCCTTCGCCAGATGGCCTGGGAAATCGCAATGGCGGGAGCCTACGGCACGGCTGGCGAGAGTTTCCGCCGCGGCACGAACATCTGGCCAGACACCGGCGGCGGTTGGATCAACGGTCGCGGCGACGACACCCAGGCCATGCTCCGGGGTTATGCGCACATGGTGGAGTTCTTCACCAGCTTCGAATGGTGGAAGACCGAACCGCATGACGAACTCGTCGATCAAGGCGCCTACTGTCTCTCGAAGCCCGGCGAGATCTACGCCATTTATCTGCCAAAGGAAGGAAAAGTGACTGTCAAACTGGAACCGGGCAACTATCGCGCGACCTGGTTCAACGCCTTCACCGGGGAGCGGATTCCCTTGCAGGCCGCCGTGCAGGGACCCTCCTGGACCTCTCCGAAAACCCCCGGTTGGCTCGATTGGGCACTGCTGATCGAGAAGCAGCGATAGCGGTCCGCCCGCATGCGCCTGAAAAAGCTTGCGCCCGATAGAGAGGACTTGAAATCGCGGCTAACGTTTGCCTGCCAGGGCAGCCTGTGTGCGCGCCAGCCAGTCCCTGATTTCCGGGTTCCCGGCGCTCCAGGCGTGACGCTTGCCGCAAATGGAGAAGCGCTTCTTCATTCCGGTGTTGCATAAAATAGACCGTACCCAAGGCAAGCTGCGCGTCGGCGTGGTCCGGCTTCTGCTTCAGAAAGGTATCCAACTCAGCCGCAGCGCCGGCCAGGTCGCCCTGGCACGCATCAGAGCCCTGGCCAGGTTCAACCGGGCGTTGGTATGGACCGGGTCGATACGCAGCGCCTCCCGGAATTGGGCAATGGCATCCTGGTTGCGGCCTTGGGCCATCAGCGCGCCGGCCAGTCCGTTGCGCGCTGAGGCGCTGAGCGGCCGCACACCCACGGCTTTCTGGAACAGCAGAACGGCCTCGCCAGATGCTCCGCGAGTCATGAGCAACGCCCCCAGGTTGTAGTGCGCGATAAAGTCCCCGGGGTATTTTTCCAGGCGCCGCCGCATGAGAGCTTCCTGCAAGGTGATGCGAGGATCTTCGGCGGATTCCTTCCTGGGCAGAACCTGGAGCCAGACATGGCCCATTTCATCTTCGCTGCGCGGACCGGTTCGAACCCGCCTTGGAGGTTGGTTGGGATTGCGCGCATTGGAGGCGGAGTTGTCATAGGTGATGCGCATCGTGATCGTGGCACCCTTGGGAAGGGAAAGAGGCCGTCGATAGGTATACACCGCCTGCCAGTTGAAGTCCCAATCGGCGATCCGGATCAGCCAGCGGCGGCCTCCGCCGGGGAGCGTGGCCCACGCCTCCACCTGCTTACCGACGTAGTGAGCATGCGGGTAGATGGCCAGCACCTCGACATCGACGGGCAAAGTCAGATGATCCGTAACCGCGAAGCCGGCGGCACCCGGTGGAATGTCCAGGGCGCCATCATTCTCCAGCTGAACGAGCATGGGAAAGCGGCTCGGCGGTCGGGCGGAAAAATAGAGGCCCACGGCAGGCTGGATTCGCTCCTCCTTGCCGGAGGGCTGCAGTGTGCACGTTGAGAATCAAATCGGTACCTGGATCGAGACGCCAGCTCATGTCCGGCGGTTCGGGCTCTACCACCGAGCCGGGCTTCCAAAACAGGAAGTGAGAGTCCAGATCGAAGAAATCGGAGCGAGCTTCGGAAATGAGCTCCATGCCAGGGAAACCCGGCTGGGCCATCCTCTCCCTCGCGCCCGCGCAGCGACTGTCGGCGGTCGATCCAGAGATTGGCATGATGCACGATCTGCTTTGCGCCGGGCCGCAGTTCAATGGCGCGAATGTACGTCGTCTTATTCAGCTTGACGGGCAAGCAAATTGCGGAACACATTGCCCCCGTCGGCCGGCAGCCGGTAAGGCTGGGGCGTCTCGACGATCAGGTTAGGAGGGCCCAACTGCCAGCCCGGAGTGAAAACCGGCTGGGGCGGCAGGTCAGCCGGTTGACCTTCAGGACAGCCCTGCTTGACCCACTCGGCGATTAGGCGGATTTGATCCGCAGTGAGCCGGCGCTCCCCCAGAAAATCACCGTATCCCGGCTCTGGCGGCCACGGCGGCATGGTAGCGGCGTGCCGTGACGGCGGCAATCTGCAAAGCATGGTTGCGCACTTGCTGGTAAGTGAGCAGGGGGAACGGGGCGGCTTCTCCCTGGCGATGGCATGACGAGCAGCTATGGAATATGAGCGGAGCGATATCCCGGTTGAAGGTGACCGTCTCGGCCGCGAACAGAGGCGCGACGGCCAAAACCGCAAGCCACTTCATTGCGGGTTCCCGATCGCGGCGGCGGGCATGAGGCGTCAGAAGGCCAGACGCAGCCCGAGTTGCATGACGCGCGAGGGACGGCTGGCGATTACCTGGCCAAAGCGCCCGCTGACCTGCTTTCCGTTGGGATCGAACTGTGCGGTTGTATCGATCTGCCCGAACTGCGTATGGTTAAACGCGTTGTATACATTTCCCAGCGGACCTCGAAGAAACGCGCTTCTCTCCCCAGTGGGATGTGTTTGAGGAAGGTCATGTCCCAATTGTTGAAGCCAGGACCCCGGACGTTGGCGATGGGAGCATTTCCAAAGCTACCTTGGGGCGGACGCGCGAATGCGGCGGTGTTGAACCAGGCCTGAGAGTCCGGTCCCCGTGCGCGATCCGCGGATCGGCGGTCACCAGCGGCCGCACGCCATCTCCGCCACCCGTGTATCGGCTCCATCGGTGGTGATGAAGCCGATGCCCCGCGGGAATCCACTGGCAAAAGTCTCGGACCGATCCCGTTGAAGGACCAGTTGTCAAAAATGTAGTGCACCACGGGATTTGGTATCACCTTGCTTAGCTTGGGGAAATCGTAAAGGTAATTGATGATCAGGTTGTGCGTCTGGTCAAAAGACGTTGCACCATAAGACCAGACGCGCTCGGAAATGTACAGCGGCACGCTGCCCCCCTCGCTGGTTCCGACCCCCATGGACTTCGAGTACGTGTAAGAGAAGCCGATCTGGAAGCACGCCGTAAAGCGGCGATTGGCCGTAACCTGCAAACCGTTGTAATTGGAGTACCCGTTATACTCCCGAAGAGTGATGCTCTGGTATCCGAGGTATGGCCGCAGGAAGACGTCGGGAAGCGCCCGTCCCGTCGTAGGATCCTGGCTCTGGGGCTGGAAGTGCGCTCCGTAGGGAAGAGTATTCAGGTTCACGGTCTGCAGCAGGTGTCGCGCGACATTGCCGACGTAGGCGACGTCTCCACGACCGTTTGTGCAGGCCTACTTGTCGCTGAATGCTGATGCTGTAGTTGTACATACTGGGGACTTTAAAATCCTTCTCAAAGGCCCCGGAAGTGCTTGGGAATAGCACCGAACTGGACTGCAGGAGCGTATCCATGCTGCCATGAGAGCCTCCAGGGCTCAGTTGTGAGGGTGCGTTGAATATCGTGCGCCCGGACGATCCGCCATAAGTCGGCATGGTTTCTTCGTCGTACCGAAAGCCCCGGATGGCGGTCTTGCCGTTTCCAGACAGATCGTAGGCGAAGCCGAAGCGAGGCATCACCTGCACTGCCTTGCCGCTATAAAAATCTCTCGGATACGAGGGGTCATTGCTCTTCAGCGTTCCCGAATACGGCTGTCCCACGGACGGAACAAAGGCGCCGATGTAAAC
>CAWFPJ010000040.1:0-124039 GCA_963817515.1 Bryobacterales bacterium
TGCCTACGCTACTACCCGGATTCCCGAATTGCGGCGTGTTGAAAGCGTTGAACAGTTCACCACGAAACTGTAGCTGGTGGTTCTCCCGCCATGGCATCTTGAACCCTTTTTGCGCCGAAAGGTTCCACGTGTTCAAACCTGGACCGACCAGCGGGTTGCGAGGCGTGTTGCCGTACATGAAGACGCTGGGCGTAAACGCGGCGGTGTTGAACCAGCGGCTGGGGTCGCGTTGCGACGACGAGATGGAAGGAGTCTGGCCTGGAACCAGGTTCGGCCGGGCAGCGCCGACCGAATCGTTGTTCTGGGTGTCTGACGCCTGATTAATGCGGAATGGAGATCCGCTCTGCAGATTAACGATGCCGCCCATCGACCAGCCGCCGAGCACCGCTTGAGGGATGCCTCGCAGGCGCTGCGTGAACGGAATTTCCCAGACGTAGCCGATGACCAGCCGGTGGCGCAGATCCAGGATGCTGCTCGCCTTCTCGTTGATCCCACGATGCCGCGGATCTTGACACTGGCAACGCGACCCGTTGGTCTCGTCCTCCTGATCGTCGATCATATGCGACCAGTTGTAGGCTGTCGTAAAACTTAAGCCCTTAGCGAATCGATGCTCGAAGCGGGCCTGCAAGGCATGATAGGTGCTGTTGCCGTCCGTAGTGAGCAGGCGGATGCGATTGAACTGCGGATATGGCCGGCGTGCCTGGATGTCGCCCGGCCCAGGATCAGGGCTGTTGTAATTGAGCTGGCTGGTGTCGAGGTACGTTGCCTTCGTGCCAACGTACCCGATTTCCAGAGCGTTGTTACCGCCAAACTGGCGCGAAATCTGTAAATTCCAGTTTTGGATGTAGGGATTGATATGGCGCCGATCAGGCGGCATCGAAACCACGTTATAGAGCGGTGTGCTGGAGACCAGTGCTGATGGCACCGGATTCTGGATGGTCGCTATCGGGTTGGTCGTAGGGTTGATCACCGTAATACTACCGGCCATTGGCGGATTTAACTGCAGGACGTTCACGTGATCGAACTGGTTTGTAGCGGTGAAGATACCGTATCCTCCCCGAAATACCGTCTGGTCATTCAGCCGGTAAGCCATTCCCACGCGCGGCACAAGGTGCCAGTGCTCGTTCTTCCAGAGGTCTACCACCTGCCCCTTGCCTGCGGCGGAAGTCCGATTGTCCGGCGGCCACAGCACCGGGCCACTGGTGCCAAGGTCCCAACGAAGTGTCCGGCTGTTGCCGTTGATTTCGTGGGGCAGCGTCAGCATGTCGTAGCGCACTCCCAGATTGAGAGTCAACTTCGAGCTGACCTTCCAGTCATCCTGAAAGTAGAAGAAATTGCGCCACTGCCGTACCGCCGAAACAGGCTGTCCTTCCGGAGTCAAGGTTTCTCGCGGATAGCCGAGCATATAGGCCGCACCGGCCTCCCCGGCTATGTCACTTGTAAAGGTGATCTGGCCGTAGGGCCAGTTGATGGTGTTGGCGTTCGATATGTGACGGCCGATGTCCGCGCCCATCTTCAAAGCATGTTTTCCGCGAAAGATGCTGACGTTATCCACTACTTCATAGGTTTGCGTCTTGTCCACGTCGGAACCGCCGGTCTCACCGAATCCCAGGTAACCGGAGATGTTGATGGTCGGAAACCCCGCCTCGGCCTGCGTGAGTTCACGACCATTCGGGCCGCCCTGCTTTAACCCGTTGATGCCGATCTGCGAAGCGGTAAAATTCGTATCTTTGCGCGGGTTGGTGGAATTGCGATTGCCCCGATGGTAGCCAAAACGCAGTTCGTTGAGCAGGTTCGGGCTGAAGGTATGAACGTACTGCCCTTGAACGTTCTGATTTAAGTATGGGGACTCTGACCGGAACACCGGAACTTCCGGTATGACGACCTGCTTCCAGTTTTGAATCATGTAATGCCCCGAAATCTGATCGCGATCACTCAGCCGGTAGTCGATGCGCGAGAGGCCCTGGTCCCAATTGGTATTGGCACGGGACAGGAAAGCGTAGTTCAAGTCGCCGGGGCGATTTGGGAGCGGCAGATACTGGCTGGCCAGGGACACGGAAACGGGATCCAGGCGGCTGGCGGGGATAATGTTACCCGGAAAAGGACTTCCGCTGAACGGGTCAATGACAGGCGTAGAGATGGCAGAGAAGTTCCCTTGACGCTGTGCCGGCGTCAGCACGATATCGCTGCCGGCGGACTCCTGATTGTTGCGCTGGCTCTCCCATCCGACCATGAAGAATGCTTTGTCCCTGATGATGTGGCCGGAAACCACGGTGCCGAACTGATTTCGCCGCAGAACGTCTTTGGGCAAAGGGGCCGGGCTGAAATAGCTGCGGGCGTCCAGGGCGTCGTTACGAAGAAACTCATAGAGGCTGCCATGTAGGGCGTTGGCCCCGGAACGTAGTTGGACGTTCACATTCGCCCCGCCATTGCCTCCATACTCGGCGCTGTAATTACCGGTTTGCACCCTGAACTCCTGGATGGCGTCCAGGGGAGGGAAAATGGCAACGAACGCCCAACGGTTGGCGGTTGCCTTCACCCCGTCGAATGTCAGAGCCATGGTTGTGTCGCGTGTGCCGTTGGCCCGCACCAGGCTGAATTGCGTTTCCGTGCGCACGGTTACCCCGGGTGTGAGCGCCGCCAGATCGATAAAACGCCGGCCGTTCAGCGGCATGTTGGCTATGCGCTCCGTGGACACAACCTCGCCAAGGCTTGAGTTTTCCGTCTGCAGTAGGGGATTCTCGGCGATCACTTCGGTGTGCTCTGCCACCTGCCCAACCTGCATGATGAAGTTCAGGCGCGCCTGCTGTCCGGTCTGCAACAGGACGCTAGTGCGCCGCTCCGTGGTGAAACCAGCGGCACTTGCCTCCAGGGAATATTCGCCTGGCAACAGGTACCGTACTTCAAACGCGCCCTCCTGGTTGGTATTCACCTTGCGACTGAAACCAGTCGCCGGCTGCGTGATAGTTACTGCTGCTCCTGGAATGATGGCGCCGCTTGGGTCGGTGACCACTCCAAGAATGGCTGTGTCAAGGGTTTGCGCCGGCACCGGAAGGCAAGCGATAACCAGGGCGGCAGCTATCTTCCAACTTGTCTTTACAATTGTTTGCATTTCTCGCATGAATTCCCCGCCTTATCCGCGATTTCCATTTTGGACTCGCGAATTTTGGCTACAGTGTACACCCAAGCGCCGTCCTTTGATCCTCAGCTAAATTATCTTTCGTATTACCAGAAACAATTCCCACCACCGGACGCTCGGGATATAACCCAATACCGCGTGAGTTTGCCGCTTGCAGATTCTCTACTCTTGGGATTTACCTGGTAAATCGAATGGGTCCGCCACGGTCTTGACCTGGACCGGGCGTTTGTTCCGTCGTACGCCACGGCATCGGGAATCCGTGAAATACCCTACCTTTCTGCCGTATTCCCGATTTCTTCGATATTAGGAGCAGAGAGCTCGAGGCGCTCTAAGCTAGTACACGAAGCGCAAGCCGAACTGAATATTGCGTTCGCTGCCGCCGATGGCCGATGTGATCTGCCCGAACTGTGCATTGGTGATGTCAGTAATCGGAGGACTCAGCGCTGGATGGTTGAATAGGTTGAAAAACTCTGCCCGGAATTGCATGTTGCACCGCTCCAGGAATCGCGTGTTCTTGATCAGTGAAAAATCGGTGTTGATACGGCGCGGCGAACGCAGATTGGGCTGGCTCAACGAGTCATTCGGAATTGTGAACGGAGGCGCGGCTTGAAAACAACTGGTGTTGAACCAGTGGCTGTCGGTCTGCCCGGTCGATAGAACTGGGTTGCAGATGCGGTTTGCGCGCCCATTGGTGTACGAAAAGTCGTAGAGGTTGGTCTGGTCGGGCGCCGTGATCAGGATCGGACGGCCGCTCTGGAGCACCGAGATGCCGCTCACCTCCCAGCCTCCGAACATGACGGCCGGGACGCCATGACTGAGATACGATTTCCCCTTTCCAAGCGGGATGTCATAAATGTAGCTGAGAACCAGCCGCTGCGGCACATCGTTAGCCTCGATGCTGCGATTGTAGTTCGGATTGTACAGGCCGTTTGACGGTCCCACCACCCACGTGTTCGACTGCGCCGTGTTGGCGATGGTCTTCGAGAGCGTGTAGCCCAACTGAAACAGCAGCCCGTGCGAATACTGTTTTTGCACCCGCGCCGTCATGCTGTTGTACCGCATGTCGGCATAGGCATCGCGGAAGATCAGCACGTCCTGATACTGCGGATAGGGCCGAAGAAGCTGTCGCAACTGCACTGTCGGCGTGCTCAGGGCGCCGGTGGTGATCTGGCCATAGAAGGGATTCGCCACGGACTGGAGCAACTGAGATCCCAGGCTGAGCTCAAGCGGATTGTTCTCGTCATTCTGGCGGTTCCAGAACAGATGGGTCATCTTGGAGCCTACGTAGGCGACCTCGGCCAGCAGCGTGGAACTGATCTCGCGCTGAATGCTCAGGGTGTAGTCGCTCAGGTAGGGCGACGGACGGTTGCGGTTGTCGGCGCGAACCGCTTGGCCAACGAAGTCCGAGCTCTGCGAGGGCCTCGTAATACCCCCGGCGAACGGATTGTTCCAGGATCCGTTCACCGGCGGAGTGTTCGGCAGGGGATTCGGCGGTCCCAGGAAAAGGAAATTAGAAATGAACCCGCCGTTGCCGAAGTCAGTGGCGGCATCGTTCACACCCACGTAGGTGGTGAAGAAGATCCCGGCGCCGGCGCGAACCACCGTCTTTGGCGCGGCCTGCCAGGCCACACCGAGGCGCGGCGAGAAATTGTGGCGGTGCGGATTCTCCTCATAGCCGCCCGGTGGATCTTCCTTGAACATACCCTTTTGGCCGGTGGTAGGCTCGACGGCGCCGAAGTCGAAGTAGCCGATCTGGCCGAACTTCTCGGCGTAGGGCGTCTGGTATTCCCAGCGCACTCCCAGATTCAGCGTGAGCCGGTTCGTAATCCGGTAGTCGTCCTGGACGAATGCCGAGTAGTATTTGTAGTAAAGGAAGAGCGGGTTTGTAATGGTGATAGTTCCGCCTACTGGAACACCCAGCAGCAGGCTCGCCAAGCCGTTGCCTCCGTTGAGCGTGGTGCTGGTCGGGTCGGGACCCTGTGTGTAGGTGCGGTCGAAATTGAATTGTCCAGCCGCATACTGGGAGTTGTAAGCGTTCATGCGGACGAGTTGGAGATCGGTTCCAAACCTGAGGTTGTGGCGCTTTCTGATCCAATTCAATTGATACTGCCCCTGCCAGGTATCCTGCGGGACCAGGGTGCGGGTTGGACCGCCGAGCATGCCGAAATCGTTCGGGGAAGCTCCGGTGACTACCAGGCCCGAACCAGCGTTGTAAGTCTGGACGCTGATCGCTGGAAATTGATTGTAGCCGACGTAATTGGTGAACGCAGGACCGAACCCCAATTGCGAGGGACTAAATCCTTGGCTCTGGGGATAATTGTTGACTTGCAGCCGCGTGTAGCTGAGGCGGAATTCGCCCAGCCAGTTTGGGCTGAAGGTTGACGTCAGGCCGATGAGCGCGGTGGTATTGGGCTGCGACGAAATGGTCTGTTCCGCGAACGCCAGGTTCTTGATGGAACTGAAGCTTGTATATGGCGCATAGCCAACGCGCCCGAAAATACGCTCCGATTCACTAAAGTAATGATCGATCCGCGCAAGGTAATTATCCGTGTTTGTGATTGACTTTCCCGATGTCAGGTAGTTATTCACCAACTGTGCGGTTTGGCCGGGGAAATTCGGCAGAGGATAATATCCCACGACGTTCTGGGAAATGGCGTTAATGCTGCTCGCCGGGATCATGTTTCCCGGATACGCCGTGCGGAGATAATGGCCCGGGTTACTGGGGTCCGCACGGGTGGTCGTTGGATCGTAGATGACATCTAGTTGTCCCAGACGATTCAACGTCTGTGAAAAGTCGCCGACGCGCTGCGCTGCTGTAGGAACGGTGTCCAGAATCTGCTGTGGGCTGCCCTGCCGGGTACCTTCGTAATCGAAGAAGAAGAAGGTTTTATTCTTGCCGTGGTACAGCCTGGGGATCACGATGGGGCCGCCGATGTTCGCCCCAAACGCGTTCCGCTGGAACAAAGCCTTCCTAATACCATTACGATCATTGGTCCAGCTGTTCGCGTTCAGGTGGTCGTTGCGAAGGAAGTCCCATGCGGCGCCATGAATCTGATTCGTACCGGATTTAGTGGATAGGATCGCGACTCCGCCTGCCACCCGGCCATAGGCGGCGTTGAAGCTTGCCGTTTCGAGTTTGAATTCGGAGACGGCTTCGATGGGCAGAGAGTAGGCGAGCCCCGATTCGGTGGCTCCGCGGCTTTCCGCGCCATCGATCAGCACACCATTTTGTTGCGCCAGCCCGCCCCCGATCTGGGCTGTCGTGACCCGGCCGATGATGCCGGGATTCGACTGCTGTCCCTGAGTGGGAATAACGCCCGGAACCACGGCAGCGAATGCCAGGGGATCGCGCGAGAGAATCGGCAATTCGGCAACGGCCCTGCTTGTGACGACACCATTCATGTCAGAGCTTTGGGCTTCCAGTTGGACCGCGGTGGCACTGACTTCGACAGCCTGCTGGACGGCCCCAATTTCGAGGGACACGTTTTGCGTAGCAGCCAATCCCGTGGTCAGCGGGATGTTCTCGACCTTGGCGGACCGGAAACCAGTTTTTTCGACCGTCAGTTCGTAGGATCCAGGTGGCAAGGAGGTCAGGAAGTAAAGACCTGACGAATTGGTGGTGGCCCGGTTGACAATATTCGTGGCGATATTGCGGATCGAGACAACCGCATCAGCAACGGCGGCTTTGGTCGAATCGGTTACCGCGCCGGTGATGCTGGTGCGCTCGGTCTGCGCTAAAACCACTTGGACGCCTGCTAGGAAGAGAAAACAGCAGAGAAGTGAAGCGGCTTTCATGGCCGTGTTGGATGCGAAACCAGGCAATCGTACGGAACCCATGCATCAACCTCCAACGATGAGATTATGCAGATTATTCCTCTGTTGAATAGGACTGTCAAGGCCGTTAAACGTCCTGGACCTCGGAGAAGCGGTGGTAACTTCCTGGTTGATGCGATATGGTGCGGTTGACCCGACCCCAAGGCCGCGTTTACACCTGGGTGCTCTAGCGTACACTACTGCGGCCTCACAGAATTCCGCCAATCAGTTCCACGACATCGGCTTCGCCTCAACGCGGTAGGTATCTGTCATCCAACGGATCTGGAGAGTAGCTAAGCGGCGCTTTTGGAATGAGGTTGAAAACAGCAATAGCGAAGACTATCTGAAAGCCGACAATTACAAGGCAAAATGCCACCGGGTGCCCAAAGAAATACCAAAGCATGAAGAACAGCGCCGTGGATACCAGATACTGAACCACTATCAAACGCTCGGCCTTCGGAGTAAGCTTTCCATCGGTTTTGAAGGAGATTCGTTCCCGGTCTTGGGGACTTAGTCGCTGGTGGAGAAATACTAAGAACTCAGAATAGGCCTTTCGACGATCCTGAACATTCTTGCGCATACCTGCATACTCGCAATACACCCTGAAGGCGGGTCCGGCGGACGTGTGAATGGTACAGTAGTCTGGCCGCTCATTCCCGTCTGGATCGCCAAGCACCAGCTCGATGACAGCGATGTCATCGAACGCCATGCTGCCAGGGCCTTGCGGGCTGACCCAACTGATGCTCCTGTCTTCCACCCTAATCGCCATCTTGTATGGGACAGTGCGACCGGTTGGAGAACCGAAAAGTTCAAACTCGGCCTCAGGTGCCATATGAACGCGTAGTCTCCGCATTGTACTTCAAACGCGGACTACGCTAGCCGCCTTTTGGTCCCATCAGCCTTCGTCGCGAAGCACTGTCATTGGATCCACGCGGGTCGCCCGGCTCGCCGGAATCCAGGCCGCGAATATGCCGACAAGAGTCATCAGGACGCAGGCGACGGCGAGTGCTACCGGGTCTAGCGTGGACACCTGGAACAAGAGAGTGTTCAGGACCCGCGTCAGCGCAAAGGCTCCAGCCAGTCCGCCGGCAAGCCCCACGATGAGCATCGAGAAGGCGCTGCGCAAAATGTGCGACAGCACGTCGCCCGAACACGCGCCCAACGCCATGCGGATGCCAATCTCGCGGCGCTGCTGCGTCACCGCATGCGCCAGAACACCGTAAAGCCCGAGCGCGGCCAGCAGAGCCGCAACCCCGGCGAAGGCGCCAACTACCCAGGTGGGCTGCCTCGCCCAGAGCATGCTCTGCTCCTTGACCTGTTCCATCGTCATAACGTCCCCCAGGGGCAGGTTGGGATCGACCTGCCGCACGGCTTCCCGAATGCCGGGCATTGCCGCCGCCGGCCCGCTCCGTGTGTGAACCACTAGTTTGATGTCCTGCCGCGGGGCCTGGGCCAATGGTAGATAGGCTACCAGCTCCGGCGGCTCGTGCAATCCGGCGGTACGCTCGCTGCGAATCACCCCCACGATCTGCAGGCTCACCAAAGACTCCGGGATTGGGCCGTAGCCAGGCACCCAGGTGCCAACGGTTCGCCCAACGGGACTTGCGATTCCGAATGTTTTCGACAATTGCCGGGCCACCTCCTGATTGATGACCACGACTCGGCGGGGCGCCCGCGCGATCCCGATTTTCAATTCCGCGCCCGCTCTCTACTGGAATTTGCAGCGCGCCGAAATACCAGGGATCGACAAGCTTCAAACGAACCAGGAAAGATTGCCTCACTCCGGGCAAGCCCATACTTTCGCCCCATTGCACACCTTGAAGAGGCAAGCCCTGCGAGACGGATGCCTGCTCGACTCCGGGCACCGCCTGGAGCCGTTGAACCACGGCTTCATAGAATCTGGCGGCGCTGTCCGGAGACGGGTATGCCGCCGATGGAAGATCGGCCGACATTGTAATTACGTGGTCGATTCTTACGCCGGCATCGACTTGCTGAAGTTTTGCCAGGCTCTTGAACAGGAGCGCCGCGCCGCAGATCAGCACGACGGAAGCCGCAACTTCACCGATGACGATCGTCCGGCGCACGGCTGTGTTCGAACCAGACGATCCACGTGCCGCCTGACTCAATGCGTTGGACAGCTTGCCGAAGGAAATCCGCAAGGAAGGAAGCAGACCCGCGAGTATCAAGACAGTCATGACGGCCGCCGCCGCGAAGCCAAGGACGCGCAGATCCATGCTGAGATCGGCTGTAAACGGCAGCGATGCCGCCACCAGCGGGGCCGCGGCATGAAGCAGCAGTGCGCCCAAGGCAACACCCGCCGCGCCTCCCAGAAGACACAAAACCAGGCTCTCGGTGAGCAACTGCCCGATCAAACGGCCACGGCTGGCTCCCAGAGCAGCTCTAAGCGCCATCTCCTTCTGCCGCGTTGCTCCTTTGGCCAGCGTCAGGTTCGCCACGTTCGCGCAGGCGATGAGTAACACCATCAGAACCGCTCCGAACGCCAGGTAGATGGAGCGGCGCAAGGTATCCCCAACCAGCATCTGCGCGAAGGGATCCACCGCGAAGCCCCAGTCCTTCTGGAAAATGACCCCATTGAGACTGGCTCTCAACATAGTCATCTTGGCTCGCGCCTGCTCCAGGCTTACGCCTGCGCGCAGCCGCCCAACGGGGGTCAGCCAATGCTGACCGCGATTCAGTTGATCCGGTGCGAAGATCAGCGGCTTCCAGAACACAGCTTCGTCGCGATCGAAACTGCCCGCGGGTAGAATCCCGATGATCCTGTGCGGTTCACCGTCGAGCACCAAATCGCGTTTCAGAACACCGGGGTCGCCTCCGAATTGCGTTCGCCAGAATGCGTGGCTCAGCACCACCACCCGCGCCGCTCCCGGCTGATCTTCCCCCGGTGCGAAGGTCCGCCCGGTTTGAGGCTTCACACCGAATACGTGAAAGTAATCGGCCGACACCAGCTTGCCCGAAACGCGCGCCGGATTGCCGCCCGTCGCCACCGCGGCTCTGGTACTGCACTCGACCGACAACGCCTCGAAGATATCGCCCTGCCGCTTCCAGTCCAGAAAGGTAAGTGTGGTGGTGCCGTTGCGCCCCACGGGAGGGGATTCCCACACTCTTACCATGCGCTCCGGCTCGGGGAAAGGAAGCGGCTTCAACAGGACCGCGTCGACGATGCTGAACATGGCCGTGTTGGCGCCGATGCCGAGAGCCAGCAATCCGACGGTGACCGCGGCGAATCCGGGATCCCGCGCCAGCGAACCCATCCCATACCGAAAGTCTCTCAGTAGATTCTCCATCCACCGGACGCTGCGGTGATCACGGTGATCTTCCTTCATCTGTTCGATTCCTCCGAAATTGCGCCGGGCCGCTTGACGGGCTTCTGCTGGTATCAGGCCGGCGGCAATGGCATCCCGCTCCGCCAACTCCAGGTGAGCAACGATTTCATCGTCCAACTCCCGATCTAGTCTCCGTCTCCTGAACAGCGCCAGCAGACGAGCTACTGCCGGGCACAGCTTCACGACTCTGCCTCCAGGAACCGGGCCACCAGGGCAGTCGCCCTTTCCCAGTTCGCCACTTCGATGCTGAGTTGCTTCAACCCTGCCTTGGTCAGCGAATACACTTTCACCTTGCGTCTTGTCTCCGAGATCCCCCATTGAGTGCGAATCCAACCCTGTTGTTCCAGGCGTATGAGGGCGGGATAAATCGACCCCTGGTTCAATCGCAAGAGGTTCTCTGCAACTTGTTCAATTCTCCTGGCGATGCGGTAGCCGTGCATCGGCCCCATCGTATCCAGTGTTTTCAGGATCAGGAGATCCAGCGTTCCGTAAGGGACGTCGGTCTTGTCTTCAGACATGTTGGCAGTCGACATCTATATACTACATCTACCTACCGGTAGGCTGTCAACAGCTATGAGAGCGATTCTAACAGCCGGCGAACGTTTCGCCAGCGCCTGCTATAATCATTGCGATTCGGATTTTCACCGCAGGAGGTTGTGGATGAAATCGACTCGCCGATCCGTACTTCAGGGGACGGGCGGCCTGTTGGGCCTTTGGCCGTTTTCGAGGCTGAGCCTGGCGGCAAACCACTCCCCAACGAACATTTATCAACAACTGGGCATTCGCCCGATCATCAATTGCCGCGGGACTCATACCGTCCTGGGCGCCTCGAAGATATGGCCCGAGATCCACGACGCCATGGCCGAGGCCTCGCGCGAATATGTGGTTCTGGATGAGCTGCACGACAAGATAGGCGCGAGACTCGCCGCTCTGATCGGCAGTGAAGACGCGATGGTGACCACCGGCTGCGCTGGCGCGATCACGCTGGGGACCGCCGCCTGCCTGACCGGCAATGACGTGGCCAAGGTACGGCAATTGCCGGATCTCTCCGGCATGAAGTCGGAAGCGATCATTCAGAAGATCCATCGTAACGGCTACGATCATGCGGTGCGCAACGCCGGGCTCAAGATCATTGAGGTCGAAGGTAAGGAGCAGATGCAAAACGCCGCGAGTGAACGCACGGCGATGATGTACTACCTGGGCGGGGAAAGCGGCGACGCGGAGTGGACGACCGATCCGATTTCACTTGAGGACTGTCTGGACGTCGGCCGGAAGGCGGGCTTCCCCGTCTTGGTCGACGCCGCCAACATGCTGCCGCCCTGGGAGAATATCCGCAAGCTGGCCGCCTTGAAGACGGACCTGATCTGCACCAGCGGTGGAAAGCACATGCGAGGTCCGCAATGTTCTGGCATTCTCGCCGGCCGCAAGGATCTGGTACGTGCGGCGCGGCTCAATTCCAGCCCACACCCGGACGCTCTCGGGCGGCCGTTGAAGGTGGGACGTGAAGAGATGGTCGGGATCTGGCTGGCGGCTGAGAGGTATGCCAAGCTGGATTTCGCCGCTGCCGACCGGCAGTGCGCGGCCCAGGCTGCTTATCTGGCGGGCGAGCTGAAGAAAATTCCCGGCATGCAAGTAGGCTATGCGCCGCACGATCGAACCCGGCGCGTCTATCGAGTGCTGGCCGAGTGGGACGAGCAATCGCGCGGGTTGAGCCGCCAGGAGTGCGAAAAACAGCTTCTGGAGGGCGATCCGAGAATCGCGGTACTGACTCACGGCCGGGCGATCCAGTTCACGATACTGATGAATGATCCGGGCGACGAGAAGATCGTTGCGCGGCGCATGCGTGAGATCTTCGCGCGAAAAGGATAGCGCCCGTATTCTTGCGTGCCGTGTCCAGACTCTTCGATACTATTACTGAGCAGGTATCAGAAAAGGAACTTCAAGCCGAACTGAATCTGGCGCATCGTCGATGCCAATGAGGTGAGGGCGCCCGGGCCTTGCACGCGTCCCGCCTGGGTGGGGAAAGCCCCGCCGGGCGTCGAGGGCAGAAACGCCGTGGACGTGGTCAGCGAATTAGCCGGCGGATTGAAGTTCGGGCTGTTAAAGATGTTGTAGAGCTCGGCCCGGAACTGCACCTTCACGGACTCGCGGATGGGGAAGTTCTTGAACAGCGAGAAGTCCAGGTTTCGGAACTGCGGCCCGCGCAGAATTCCGTTGCCCGAGTTGCCGTAGTGGCAGAGGGAGGAAAGGCTGTTCACCTGGCAGGTGACCACGTGGAAATCATCGGGATTGAACCACTGGTTGACGGTTGGATTGGAAAGCGCGCCGCTGCCGACGCGGTCCGGCCGGACCGGGCTGTTGAAGGTGTTCAGGGTATTGCTCTGCTGCACCACGAAAGGAAGCCCGGTGTGAATAGTCCAGATGCCGTTGGCCTGCCAGCCGCCGAAGATCTGGTTGGCGAAGCCGTGACTGAGCGCTGCTGCCGTCGGAATCTCGTACAACCAGCTGATGACGATATTGTGCTTCACGTCAAACGGGTAGACAGACTTATCCGCCGAACGCAGGCGGGGATTCTGGTAAGAGCCGTTATTGGTTGAGCCAAAGCTCTCGTTGCGGCCATAGCCTTCCCCCTCAGACTTGCTGTAGGTGTAAGCGAGGTTCGCCACCAGGCCCTTGCTGAAACGCTTCTGATAGTTGACCTGCAATCCGTGATACCAGGAATTGCCTCCGGAGTCGAGCCATCGGATACGGGAAAGCGGGCGCACCGGGCCGCCTGACCCGTCAACCACAAACTGGAAGGGCCGGCGCTGTTGTGGGGTCGTGGGGAGCGAACTCAGGCCCGGGTCGGGATTGTTCAGCTCGACCGTGTTGTCGATATGGACTCCCTTGCTGCCCACATAGGTGACGTCAAGCACAGAATTGGCAGGCAATTGCTGTTGGAGACCGAAGCTCCATTGCAGCATCCGCGGTTCAAAATTGTCCGGGTTGAGCGTATTGGCGTTGATGATGCTGGTGGGGCTGAGAACGCCGAACGGATTGGCGAAGCTGATCGGGTTCGAGTTGGTGATGACGCCGCTGGCAGCAGTGTTGGCAAACGCCACGCTGCCGGAAAGCGGCGGATTCAGGTTCAGAATGGTGTAGTTGTTGAGTTGGTGAATGTTGTAATAAATGCCGGCGCCGGTGCGTATGACGGTCTTCTCGCTCAGGCGATATGCCAGGCCGAGTCGCGGCTGGAAGAGCGTCTTTTCCGGGTTGTAAAACGCATACTTAGTACCGATGTTGGGCACCAAGGTGGGGTACCCCTTTTCGAGCTGGGTGAAGCTCAGGCTGCGCCAGAGGCCGCGAATATCGGTGGCCGCGGCATTGTACTCATAGCGCAAACCGAGGTTGATCGTCAGCCGCCGGGTGGCTTTCCAATCGTCCTGGACATAGCCGGCGAAGCGATTCTGCCGTGGATAGGTAAGGGGCAGGCCTTCGGGTGTATCGGAGGTGGTGGGAACACCCAGCAGGAAAGCCGCCCAGGAGCTGTTGGCGACGTCGTCGGTGAAGTTAACATCGCCGCGAGCCACATTGGCGGCGGCCCGGTTGAGCCCGATCCGCGTGAAGGCGAAGCCCATTTTGAAGTTGTGGGAGCCATGGGTGATGTTGAGGTTGTCGTTAACTTCGTACTGGTTGTTGAAGTCGTACCCGTTTCCGCCGTCGCGATCGCCCAGTTGAGTGAAGTTCGAGAAGGTGATAGGGGGCAAACCCGCTTCGCGCACACTGAGCTGCCGGTTGTTATCGTTCAGCACACGGAAACCGGTCATGCCCAGCGCGGCCAGGTTGAAGTTCGTGTTGGTACGCGGGTTTAGCGTGTTATCGACCGAGCGCATGTAGCCCACCCGGGCCTCGTTGATGATTGAGGGCGTGAAGATCCGGATCCAGTTTATGCCGGCGTTCTGGTTGCGCCCGGCCACGAAGTAGGGGAAGTTGGGATTGGGTGCGTACTGGTTCACATAGCTGATGTCGTCAAAAGCATAGTGGCCAAACACCTTGTCCTTGCTGGAGAGCTGGTGGTCGATGCGCACGTAGCGCTGATCGTCGTTGATTGCAGTGCTGCCGATGCCGAAATAGTTGACGCCGCTGATCGGGTCGGGTGTGGCGATTTGTGCCGCCGGGAAGAAACTGAACAGATTCTTGGAGATCGGGGAAATCCGCGAGGCGGGGATCTGGTTGTTGGGGAATGGTACGCCGGTGAACGGGTCGATGACCTGGATGGCCGGCAGAGCGGCGCCGGTCGGGCTATGCCGGTTCAGCAGAGCGCTGAGATCGCCATGCTAGAAAAGCCTGCGTAGGAACATTCGACGTGCCCGCTTGATTGGGCTGGCGGATCTTGTGCGCCTCGTAGTCAAACATGAAGAACGTTCGATCCTTGGCGTTATAAATCTTCGGGATCGTCAATGGGCCTGTGAAGACTCCTCCGTATTGGTTTTGGCGCAGCTGGTTTTTCGGAACCAGTGCCTTGCCCGCGGGCGTGAAGTAGTTCTGGAAATAGTCCGCTGCATCGAGCTTATCGTTGCGCAGGAACTCGAAGGCGGTACCATGGTACCGGTTCCCGCCGGATTTTAAGGCGATGGTGAGCTGGGCGCCGGAGTGAGTGCCGTACTCGGCAGAGTAGGTGCCGGCCAATACCTTGAACTCCTGGATCGCTTCCGGAGACGGAGTGAATGGAAGGGTGTTTACACGCGCCTCGGTGGCCGAGACACCATCGATCGTGGCGTGAAAATCCGCGTCGCGCTGGCCGTTGGCGCTCAACGTGATGGAGTCGCCCGGAATCGGCACACCACCGGAAGCGCCGTTCACATTGGTCAGCCCCATGCGGCCGCCGTACTGAACGCCGGGCTGCAAGACAGCCACCGCCGCCAGGTTGCGGCCGGCCATTGGCAGCTCTTCAATGGACCGCGTATCCACCACCTGGCCCAGAGTGGCCTGGTCGGTGCTCAGCAGAGCTGCGGAGGTCGTGACCTCCACGGTTTGGAGCTCTGTGCCCACCTGCAGGTGAACGTCGATGCGGGCCCTCAGGTTCAACTCGAGAGCGATGCCTTTGACGGTCTCGGTCTTGAAGCCCTTCGACTCGACTGTCACGGCGTACTCGCCAGGATCGAGCAGCGGAAAGGTATAGTCGCCAGTGCTGGAGGTGACATCCTGGCGCTTGATGCCGGTTTGCACCTGAAGCAGAGTGACCTTGGCCCCTGCCACGAGTCCCCCGCTGGGATCAGTCACTGTGCCGAGAACGGCGGTGGAAGTTGTCTGGGAGTTCAACTTAAGAACGCCCAGGAACACAAATAGTACGGCTGTTACGGGTATCAGTCTCATGCATTCACCCCTCTGCAGAGAAATTCAGTTGGTTAATCGTACACTTAGGGCAAGGCCTTGTCAATCGTTTTATGCGTTTGATGCCACGCGGAATGCGACCTGTTAATGCGACCGATCGGCCCGCTGTCGGCCTAATGCAAGGGAGGCAGGGGGCGCGGACGGCCGCCTCCCCTGGTGCCATCCCACGAGGGGTCACCCTGGGACTGGTACTTCCCAAGCTGATCCCAGCGGTCGCGCGAGCGGCCATTGAGATCGTACACGACGCGCCCGGAGGCAACCGTGAGCTCGCCGACCAGACTCTGAGATCCGTCCATGCGCGCCCCAAATGAGTCCACAAACGCGAATTGGCCCTTGTCCAGTCGCAGGATGGCTAGGTCGGCAATGGCGCCCACCGAGATGTGGCCGAGTTGTTCGCGGTGAATAATGCGCGCCGGGTTCCAGGTAGAGCAGGACACGACGTCATATAAGGACATCCCCATGTTCAGGAACTTGGACATGACGTTTAGCTGGTCCTTCATGCCTGAATTAATGCTGCCGGAGTGGACGTCGGTGGAAATGGAATCGGGCGGAAAGCCCTGCTTCACTGCGGGGACCGCCTGGCGGAATTCGAACGCAGCGCCGCCGTGCCCCACGTCGAACAGGATGCCGCGCTTGCGTGCTTCGAACAAGTACGGTAACAGACGGCCTTGCTCATCCAACATGGGGACGGGGGCGTAGAAAGCATGCGTGTAGATATCGCCCGGGCGAAGCTTCTTCAGCACCAGCTCCTGAAACGGACGCTCCGGGCGGAATTCGCCGAAATCGATCATGACCGGAATATTGGCGATCGTGCCGGCTTCGACGCCGCGCTCGACAGGAGTCCAGTCGGGACCTCGGTAGTGGGCGACCTTGATGCCGACGATGGTGTCGCGGTTGGCCATGGCGAGTTCGGCCGCGGCCTTGGCGTCCATGTCGGCGACATTCTGTTCCTGGGGGTCACCGGGCATGCCGACGCCCCCGATATTCAGGAAGGCCAGCACGCGAGTGCGCGCACGATCGATGACGGTCTTCTTGAATTGCGCGAAGTTGCGTCGTCCCGAAGAGCCGGCGTCCACCACGGTCGTGACTCCCACACGCAGGGCGAAGGCGTCGGGGAAGATGCTGGCGTCGCCGCCCGCCAGGCCCACTCCGTCCGATCCGGCAAAGACGTGGGAGTGCAGATCGATTAGGCCAGGGACGAGGTAGAGCCCGGAGACATTAATCGCTTTGCGCGCCTGTTTGGCCGGAATATCGGGCGCAACCGCCGCGATCAGGCCATCCCGGATCGCTACATCCTGCACGGAGTTGCGCTTGTTCTTGGGGTCGATAACGTGGCCGCCCTTCAAGAGAAGATCGTATTGGGTTTGGGCGAACAGCGAGTTCACCAGCAAAATAAAAATCGACAGGCGCATAGCGGTAGGGACCATCTTAACCGATGATGAAGCTCTATAGATGGCGAAGCACTATAATGTACAGTCATGACTACACGACGCCGCCTGCTGCAAACTGCCGCATTGTCACCTGCTGCTGCCATCGCCGCAGCCAGCACGACCCTTACCGCCACCTCACCGTCATCCCTATATGCCAGCCTGGGCATCAAACCTGTCATCAACGGAGTGGGAGTAGTGACTGTGCTTGGCGGTTCGATCATGCCGCCCGAAGTCATTCGCGCCATGGAGGAAGCGTCGCGTTTCTTCATCCCGCTGCCGGAACTGGAAAAGAAAGCAGGCGCGCGCATCGCGGAGTTGCTGCGGGCTCCCGCCGCGATGGTGACCTGCGGCGCGGCCTCGGCGATCGCTGTCGGGACGGCGGCATGCCTGTCGCAGGGCGACCCCGCCAAGCTCCAGCGGTTGCCGAATCGCGAAGGGATCCGCTTTGAAGTGATCCAGCAAAAATCGCATCGTTCCGGCTACGAGCATCAGATGGAACAGTGCGGTGCAAAGGTCGTCACCGTGGAAACGCGCAAAGAGCTGGAATCCGCCATAAATGAGAAGACCGGCATGATGTTCTTTCTCAACAAAGCGGAGCCGGACGGGCAGATCAAGTCCGACGAATTCATTCAGATCGGCAAAGCACGAGGCGTGCCAACGATGAACGACGCCGCCTCAGACGCGACGCCCAAGGAGAACTTGTGGAAGTACACGAAGCAGGGATTTGACCTGGTGATCTTCTCCGGCGGTAAAGCTCTTCGCGGCCCACAGGCCAGCGGTTTGCTGCTGGGCCGCAAGGATCTGATTGAGGCCTCTCTGCCGGCGATGTCGCCTTTCGGCGGAATCGGCCGGGGCATGAAAGTCGGTAAAGAGGAGATTTGCGGGCTGCTCGCGGCGGTAGAGCGATATCTAAAGGTGGATCATGAGGCGGAAATCCGCGAGCTGGAAGCACGCGTGGCTTCGATTCGCACGGCACTCAACGGCGTTTCCGGCGTTAAGACCGAGCGGCACGTGCCCGTCATTGCCAATGAAGTGCCCCACGTTATAGTCCGGTGGGACGAATCCGCACGAGGGCTGTCCGCGGCACAAGTCACGGAGAAACTGCTCACGGGAGATCCTCCCATCCACGTCCAGCGGCCGGACAAAGGAGAGCTGCTGATCTCCGTTTGGATGATGCGCGGTGACGAATACAAGGTCGTCGGCAGGCGGTTGCGCGAAGCCCTGTCGGTGTGATGAGCCCACGCACTCCGCGGCAGCCGCCAGGGCAGCTCGGCGGCTGGATCATTGTCAGACGCTTCCTTTTAGAACAGCACTTTGAGACTCAATTGTAGAATCCTTGGGCCGCTGGCCGACGATGTGATCCTTCCGAATGTGCTGTTACCGATCGTGGCGTTGGGCAAACCCAGTTGCGGCCGGTTGAACAGGTTGAAAAACTCCGTCCGGAATGCCAGCTTGGCCCCTTCACGGAAGTGCAGAGGAAATGCGCGCGACACACTCAGATCCGTGTTGTTGAAACCGGGACCTCGCAGGACATTGCGGCCCAGCGTGCCGTAAGTGCCGGCCACTGCCTGAGCCACCGCCGATGTGTTGAAGTATTTCGCAACCTGCTGGCCGCGGCTACCGCCGGTCACGGTGAGATTGCCGGCGAGGTCGGCGAAGGCGTCCCCATTGCCGCCGTTGGCTGCACCCGCTGTGCGATCCCCGGAGCTGAAAACGGTGAAGGGCCGCCCCGATTGCAGGGTGACGATGCCGCTCATCTGCCAATTGCCTAAGACGGCGCTGAGCAGACTCGACTGCATCTGCTTCCCCGGATCGGGCAATTCCCAGACAAAGGAGCCCACGAACCGTTGCGGGTGGTCGCTGTCTGCCAGTCCCCGCGAATGGTTGAAGTTGAACGGGTCGAGGATGGTGCTGTCTTCCATGTTGTTGTTGGAAGAATTGTAGTCGATATTCTTCGACCAGGTGTAGCTTCCCAGCACGCTAAACCCGCGGCTGAACCGCTTGTTGAGTGAAAGCTGCAGTCCGTTGTAGAACTGGCCCAGCGGATTGCTCATCGTGAAAATAGCTCCGTACTGGGCTCTTGGGCGGCGCTGGTCGATCGTGGCCTGATTCTGGCTCAACGTTTGGGAGAAGTTGTAGAACGGGGCGTTTGAATCGTATCCAACCATCAGGTGCGTAGTCTTCGATCCGACGTAGCCTATGCGAAGCAGCCAGTCCGCGCCCAGTCTCCGCTCCACGGTCAGGTTCCAGTTTTGCGTATAGGGCAGCTTGAACTCATGCTCCAGCGAATCGAACTGAAAAGGAAGTTGGTACGGAATCTTCGGATCAAAATCTCCGCTATACGGGAATATGTTGAGGTTCCGCCGTCCCGCGTAGGGATCGTCGAACTGGCCGTCGGTAAAGCGCACAGAAAAGGCGAACGGCGTATAGTCGTTCATGTTGTTCAGGATCCACGTCTCCGGCGTGTCGAAAAAAAGACCGTAGCCGCCCCTGACGCTGGTCTTTCCGCCTCCCGTCACGTCCCAGGCGAAACCGAAGCGAGGACTGATGTTTTTCATCGACCCCTCGGTGCCGGCCTTGGGGATCACGTAGCCGTTGGGCAGCTTGTCGCCGGGGTAGAAGACTCCGGGAGGAGCGTTGACAAAGTGCGGCGAGACGACTCCTTTGACGTACATTTCCTGGATGAATTGATCCTCTCGATCGAACAAATCGGTCATCGGAGTAAACGGTTCCCAGCGCAGGCCGAAATTCAGCGTCAGTCGCGGCGTGACGCGAAACGTGTCGCCGCCATAGAAGCCCTGGTAATGCAGGCGGCGAAATTCGATCTCGCCATTGCCCTGCCGGAATGAGCTCATCGCCCCGAGGACGTAGTCCGCCTGGTCGAATCCGCTAAATCTCCCGTTGAATTGAAAAATCCCCGATGCCGAATTCGGATTGTACTCGTTATAGCGGGAGAACATGACTTCCGCCCCCCAGGTGAGACTGTGGCGGCCCGTCACCCATTGCCAGGAATGCCGGAATTCGATGTTGGTGCGGGAAAACGTCGCCGGCTTGGCGCCCGTGCTCAGGCTCAGGCCGCTGGTTCCGTTGATCGCCAGGTTCACCTCGTTCGACTGGGGATGGATGGCCACACCCAAATCGGCGATTGTCTCGGAAAACGGCATGGTCCGAACTCCTACTTCCCGCGTCATCGTGATATGCGAGTCGGAGATGAGATTCGATCGCGCCACGTATGTGTATCCCAGGGTGGCGGTGGTTGTCGGGGCATCAATGCCGGAACGCGTCGATAAGATGTTAGTCGGAATCCACGGGGTTGTCTGGGCGTAGTTCTCCTGAAAAAACCGGCCCAAAAAATTGTGGTGATCGTTGAGCCGGTAGTCGCCGCGCGCTACATAGTCGCTGGTGTCCGCCCGCGTGCTCAGGCTGTAGTGAATCAATCCATCGGGGCCGGGCAGCGGCGCAAATGCCAACAGGTTCTGCGCAGCCGGAGAAAGGCGCGACTTCGGAATAATATTTCCAGCGAATGGCTGGCCAGTCAAAGGATCGTTGATGACTCGTCCCGGCAGAAGTGACGAGAAATCGCCATTGCGGAAGGCCTGCGGCATGGTCGGATTGCTTCCGCCGCCGGCAATTTGCCGCAGCCACGTCCTCTGGTAGCCGCCGAACAGGAACAACTTGTTCTTGATGATGGGACCGCCCAATGTGACCCCAGCCTGGTTGCGCTGCTGACCGTCCGGCGATGTGGAGAAAAAGTCGTTCGCATTGAGGTCCGTATTCCGTAAGAACCAGAACACGTCCCCGTGTATCACGTTGGTCCCGCTCTTGGTTACGATGTTCACCGTGCCGGCCGAACTCCTCCCCACTTCGAGACCAGCGTTGCTGGTTACCATACTGAACTCCTGCACGGCATCGGGAAAGGGAAACGCGACATTGCCGTTAAACAAATTGTCGGTGTTGTCTCCCCCGTCCAACGTGTAGCCGAGCTGATTCTGCCGCGAGCCGTTAACCGATAGCGCTTTCACACCAGGAGCTGAATAGGACGCCAGGCCGGCGTCGCCGTTGGGGGCTCCAACGGGCTGCACTCCGGGAACCAGGAGCGTCAGGTCGGCGAGGTTGCGGCCGTTAAGCGGCAGATCGACCACGCGCCGCGAATCGACGACTTCCTTAATCGTGGCGTTGCTGGTTTCAACCGTCGCCGCGGAGGCTTCCACGGTGACCTGAGTCGATACCTCGCCCACCTCGAGCTTCACGTCGATCTTGGCGTTGTCGTTCACCTGCAGCTGCAAGCCTGTCTGTTCATATTTTTTGAATCCAGGCTGCTCCACCGTAATTTTGTAAGCGCCTACCGGGAGCAACGGAAACCGAAACTCGCCGGCCGCGTCGGTGGTTGTCGTGCGGGCCTGATTCGTGGTGACGTGCAAGAGCGTCACCCGCGCTCTGGGCATAGCGGCGCCTTGCGAATCCAGCACACTGCCATATACGCCCGCCGAAGCTCCCTGTTGGCTAAATGCAAGTCTGCACGGATCGAGCGTCGCGATCGAAATAACGTACAGTAGACACGTAAGCAGCCTGCGCATCTTACATACCTCCTTGAATTAGTGCAGCGATTTCGTTATTGGATCTACATGGGCGTGATGAAGGGTAAACCGGACACCACATCACGCGAGCCACCCCGTTAGTACACTCGGCAGTAGACTACCAGCAATTCCAACGGCAGTCAACACGAACCTCTCTAGGTTCCCCCTCGCAAATACGCGATCACGTCGGCCAGCTCCTGTTTGCTCAGCGATTGTTCCAGATCCTCAGGCATGAGCGAGACGGTAGACGCTCGCATCTCGACGATGTTCGATCGCAGAATGAGTTCGTCTCCTTCGTCCGAGCCGTTGCGAAGAGTGATCATGCCGGGCGTTTCGCTGCCGATCACGCCGTCGTGGAGGCGTCCATCTTTGGTTGTGATGAGATAGTTGATGAAGCGCGGCTCGATCGCGGCGCTGGGGTTAAGGATCGAGTTCAGCAGCTCCTCCTTCGTCTTGTTGTTGACGCCGGAAAGGTCCGGGCCGACTTGCGCATTACCACGACGCGCCAGGTGGCAGCGGCCGCAGGTTTTCTCCAGGGCCTGCTTGCCGCGCGCCGCATCGCCGGTCATGTTGAGCACGTCGCGATAGCTGGCAACTACTTTGGCCCGATCTTCGCCGGCTGTATGCAGCAGCCCTTTGGCGCGAGTAGCCACCGTGGGGCCGGGATACTCCAGAAGGCGGTTGCGCACGGCCACCTCGAGCGAGGCCGCCGGGATCTCACGATGCTCGATCGCATCGAGCAACAGCGATGCGCGCTCACCGGTATTGAGCAGCGCCTCGAGAGCCGCGGCCCGGGCGGGGGGCTGGTATGTGCGCCAGTAGGAGAGCAACATTGTCCCGGCGGCAGCATCGTTAAAGGAGGCCAAAGCGTCCACCACGGCTCGTTGTGCTTCGGGTGGAGGATTCGAATCGAGCACGGCCCGCAGTACCGGTTGAGCGCCGGCAAAGGGTCCGCCTCGCAAAGCTCGAATGGCTGCGGCACGGAGCGCCGGCGGAGTCTTCGGGTCCTTTGCCTCCGAGGCCGCCTTTGGCAACAGGGTATGCAGTTCCATGTAAGACGCCACTTCCCAGGCGGCGTTCTGTAGCTGGGCGCTGCCTCCGGCGAGCAGGCGGCTGAGCGCTGCTTCAACCTCCGGGGCTTCCAGATTGTGTACGGCGGACAGCTTCAATCCTCGCGCCAGGCCAGTGACTCCAGCCTCGGGATGACTGAGGCGAGGCAGTGCGGAGACCAGCGCCGCCAACTCCCGGCGGTCGTGCTTCGCTCCGATCAGCGCCGCCAGTTGGGCCAGAAACGCCGGATCCTGCCATCGGCGATCGCGCTCGGGCAGACGCTCAAAGAGCTGGAAGGGGCGATCGGCGGCCGAGCTGAGAATTGCAATGCGAAACCAACGATCCGACGCTCCGCCGGCGATGGCGAGCGCGGCCAGTGTGTCGAGCGCATGAGGGCCATCTACGCGGCCCAGGGTCAGCGCGAGCCAAAAACGCACTCGCGCGTCCGGATCCCGCTGCAATGCCGTCACGGCATCGGCCATGGATTTCTGCTGCGGGAGAAATTCCTCTGCCAGGCGCAGTGCGTTTTCGCGAATGTGCGAATCGGGATCGCGCAGGGCCGACATTACCAACTCTGGCTCCAATCCACCGATACCTTCCAGGGTCCAGAGCGCTTGTAAGCGGGCTTGCGGCTGTCGCGCCCCGGCGCGCCAGGTCCGCCAGCAAGGGGGCTGCCGAGCGGTCCTGGCGCTCCAGAAGCAGCCGGTGCGCGGTCTCGCGGTTCCAGCCGTTTGGGTTTTCGAGCTGCTTTACCAACTCGGCAACGGAAGCCCGGCCGAGGTTCACTTTCAGGTCGCCGCGCCGCGGCGGATGGTTGGGCGCGATGCGGTAGATACGCCCCCTATCGTCGCCGTGATGGAAGTCGATAAGCTTCTTGATGGCGTCGGGAATGTACTCGGGCGACTCGATTACCTCGCGATAGAAATCCAGCATGTAAAGATTGCCGTCGGGTGCATTGGCAAAGTTGCAGGGCCGGAACCAGACGTCCGTTGAAGCCAGGAACTCCACGCCGATCTTGGCTGGATGCGCCTCGAACGTCACGCCCTTGGGTGTCAGCTTGTCATGCCGGACCAGATTGCCGGCCACCTCGCCGGTGAAAACGTCGCCCACATATTCGGGCGGGAAAGCGTCGCCTGTGTATACAATTCCGCCGCTGGCCGCCGTAAAATAGCCGGACAACTGCTCCACGCGTTTGCCGCCGTTCTCCTGGTAGCGCTGCTGCCGGACGCGCGTGCGCTCCTGCCGCCAGCGCTGCGGCGGAGTGAGCTGATAAACGCGCAGCGCCTCTTCGGTCGCAGGGTAAAGGTATTCGGACACGGCCGGAACAGTCAGCGCCGGCGAGCGAGCCAGGTACTTCATCGGAACCACGGCATGATGCAGATGAAACGTATTGCTGGTGGCGAAGCGGTCGCCCCAGTCATTGAAGGAGAGTCCGAATTGCGTGGGCCCCGACGCAGCCTCCGCCTGTCCGCTGATCGGCTGAAAGCGGAAGTCGGCGCCGCGAACCAGCACCGGCGGCCGTTCCGGGTGTTCGGTCGAAGCGATCTTGCCGTCGGCGCCGTCATTGGCCACATAGATCCAGTTGTCCATGCCCAGGCGGGGATTGGCGATGCGATGCTGCGGGTTCTGCAGGCGGAATCCGGAATAGAGCACCTGGCGCACATCGGCCTTGCCATCGCCATCTGTGTCCTTCAGGTAAAGAATCTGCGGCGCGGCGGTGACGATCATTCCGCCCTTCCAGGGCATCAACCCGCTCACGGCCAGAAGGTTGTCGGCGAAGATCGTGCTGTGGTCTATGCGGCCGTCGCCGTCGCGGTCCTCCAGCAAAACGATGCGCGAGCGCGGTTGCTTGCCCGGAGGCGGGTCATCGGGGTAGTCGATCATCTCGGCCACGTAGATCTTGCCATTCTCATCGAAGGCCATATCCACGGGATCGACCACGTTCGGCTCGCTGGCGAACAGCTCCACGTGGAAGTCCTCGCTGAGGCGGAAGGTTTGCAGAGATTTGTCGGCAGAGAGCGGATCGGGCGCCTGATTGTTCCTTCGAGAGCAACTGCAGGCAATCAGCACCAGAAGCGTCAAAACCAGGCGCGAAAGGAAAGTCATTGGAAGCCATTTTAGCCCCTGGGAGGCCTTCGCATATTTCCAGATGGCCCAGCCGGGAATTGCGAAGAGAGCCAGCGCGCCATCCGTCAGGGTAGGCCCGAGATTCCGGGCGTCCTCCGACGGCTCGCATAGCCCGGCGCTTCCCTTCGATGAATAATCCGCAGCCCTCAGAGAATCGCTATAGTGTGCAATTGTGAGCAGACGCGGCCGGGAAATGCTCTTAACCTGATCAGATAAGCCACCGCAATCCGCCGTTGGATTTTGGAAGTCAATTCGTGCCTATGGACGACTCCACGGAGTACATTTGCGCATCGGGCCAAGCGCCGATACAAAACAAGGGTTGACCTGCGCTGAAAGTCCAATCCAACTCGGCGCACGTCCTGCCGATGCCGTAAGGGCCAAATGAAGACAAAACAAAGTCTGTTCTCGTTTGAGTCCGCGGAAGCCGAAAAGAAACCGAAGGGTTTTGGCAGAGGCATGCCGCACACCTGTGCCCGGCCGGTGGTCCGGAGGGCACCTATTCTGGCCCTGCTTTCTCTGCTAACCTTCTTCAGCTCCACGCGCGCACTGGCTCAAAATGTGCCCACCCCTCCGAATTTGACAGACATGAGTATCGAGGAATTGATGTTGATCCATGTAGACTCCGTTTACGGAGCCTCCGGTTTCAAGCAAAAGGTGACCGAAGCGCCCGCTTCCATCACCATCATTACCTCCGACGAAATCCAAAGGTACGGCTACCGGACTCTTGCCGACATCTTAAGGAACGTTCCGGGCTTTTATGTCTCGTATGACCGAAATTATAGTTACCTGGAAGTACGTGGTTATGGACTTCCAGGACAATATAACAGTAGCATTACGTTGTTGATTGATGGTCACCGGCTCAACGATAACATTTACGACGGGGCCCTGATTGGAACGGAGTTCCCGCTTGATATCGACCTGATTGATCGCGTGGAAGTCATCCGTGGGCCTAATTCCTCCCTCTATGTCGCCAGCGCCTTCCTGGGGGTCATTAACATCATTACAAAACGAGCGGGGGACCTGCCTATGGTGAATGCGACGGCGGATGTGGCCAGCTACGGTACTTACCAGGGCCGCATCAGCTATGGCAAGAAATTTCATAACGGCTTGGAATTGCTTCTTTCCGGGTCCTTCTATGACTCCCATGGACAGGATCGGCTATTCTTCAAGGAATTCGGCAGCCCGGCCACCAACAATGGGATAGCACGGAACGCAGACAATGACCAATTTCACCAACTCTTTGCTACTGCCTCATGGGGTGGCTTCACGTTGCACGGACTATTCGGATCACGTGATAAGGGAATTCCGACTGCCTCCTTCGGAAGCGCCTTTAACGTCACCGACACCCACACCATCGACGCTCGCGGCTACCTCGACCTGACCTACGAACGCGCCCTTGGCCATGGATGGAACCTTAACAGCCGGACGTATTACGATCAGTTCAATAACGACGGCACTTATGTGTACGATTATTCCGCGTTGGGCGGGCCTTCACGAGTGCTAAACAAAAACTTCGCCCACGGCAAATGGTGGGGTGAAGAGGCCACGATCTCCAAGCAGGTATCCGAGACCCACCGGCTGAGTGTCGGTGCGGAAATCCAGGACAACTTTCAGCAGAATCAAGGAAATTATGACCTTCAACCCTTTGTTCAATATTTTAGTGACCGCAAAACCTCGAATGTGTTTTCCGTTTATGCTCAGGACGACATTCACCTTCGCAACAACCTCATACTGAACCTGGGACTTCGCTATGACCGCTATTCGATTTTTGGCGGTACGACGAACCCGCGTGCTGCCCTGATCTACAATCCTTGGGATAAAACCACCTTCAAGCTCCTTTACGGCCAATCCTTTCGTGCTCCCAATTTATTTGAACTTTTCTACGATGCGCCCGGAAACGAAGCCAATCCGTCGCTCCGGCCCGAAACTGTTAAGACCATGGAGTTGGTGTGGGAGCAATACTTTGCCAACCATTTTCGAATGACGGTCTCAGGATTCTATTATCCGGTCCATAGCCTGATCAACCAGCAAACTGATCCGGCAAACGGAAATGCGTTGTTCGTCAATGCCGGATCCCTGAACCTTCGAGGTATCGACTTTGCCATGTCGCGAAGTTTGACACTTGGCCTGGAAAGTACGGTTAGTTACTCCTTCCAGGACGCAGTGAACTCGAGCTCTCAAACGCCTTTAACGAATTCTCCGAAACACGTTGTTCAGGCGAGGCTTAGCGTCCCCCTTATCAAACGAAAAGTCTTCGCGAGTACGGATCTTCAATACGTCAGTAAGAGAGTAACCCTGGCTGGCCAACAGTCGGCTGCCTATGTCGTTCCCAATTTTACACTATACACCCGAAATATTTTAAACGGTTGGGAAATCTCTGCCAGCGTTTATAACTGGCTTAACCACAGATATGCCGATCCTTCCGGCAACGGCCTGGTGGAGGACACTATCTTGCAGGATGGCCGGACCGTTCGAGTCAAGATCGGATACAGATTTCAATGAGTGATGTTCGTCTGCAGCGTGCTGATGGTCGTGCGGGCCTGAAGACTGGTTCGAAACGCCGTGGGACGCCAAGAGAGAACGAAATTCGAGATGAAAGACCGAAGCCTTTGGGGACTCAACTGGCGCTCGCCCTGGCAGTGGCTTTGGTCTTCCAAGTATCTGCACAAGCTCAAGCGGACGAATACCATGTGAAAGCAGCCTTTCTCTTTAACTTTGCCAAATTTGTGGAGTGGCCGGCACAGACGTTCAAGACTCCGGCTGACCCAATCGTAATCTGTATCCTCGGACAGAACCCTTTCGGCAATGCGCTCGAAGAGACCATCAAGGGGAAAATCGTCGGCGGCCGGACTTTTAGCGTACGAGCGATCTCGGACACTCAACGTCCGTGGAGCTGCCAGATTCTCTTTGTCAATTCATCCGAACGGAAGCAGTTTCGGTCGGCTATTGGACGCATCAAGGGCGCTGGCGTCCTGAGTGTCGGAGAAGCCGAGGGATTCACCGCGGACGGTGGTGTCATCAATTTGAAGGTGGAGCACGGAAACATCCGTCTGGAAATCAATGTTACGGCGGCTGAGTACACGGACATCCACATTAGCGCGAAGCTCCTGAGCTTAGCCGAGGTCGTACGAAAAGCGCCATGATGCTGATGACTAAGTATCGAAACTTGTCTGTTAAGCACAAGCTTCAACTGATCATCATGGCTACGGTGTCCGTGGCATTGCTTGCCTCCTGTGGAGCAATCCTGACCTATGTCGAGTTCGAGCTTCGCGACGGTTCGCAGCACGATCTTAGCACTCTCGCGGTGGTATATGGTGCGAACGCAACGGCAGCGCTCACTTTTGGCGATCAACGAGCTGCTGGTGAACTGCTGGCTAGCCTCGCTACGCAACGAGAGATAGCCTTGGCCGTGATTTATTCGGCAAACGGTGTCGCCATTGCCCACTATCGTCGCAGCGACGCGGTGAATTCGACAATCCCGCGGAGCCGATCCGACGTAATATGGTTTGAAGCCGACCGTCTCAAAATGTTCCAGCAGATCTTGTTGGACAAACAGCCCGTCGGCGTCATCTATCTGGAGGCGGACTTAGACGATGCGCATCGCCGGCTCAGGCGCTCGGGGGCGGTCCTGCTAGTGATTCTGCTAGGCGCTTCCGGGCTGGCGTTCTTACTCGCAAGCAGGCTTCAGCGTTCCGTATCGCAGCCGATACACCATTTGGCCGAAACGGCGCAGCTGGTTTCTGTCCACAAAGACTTCACGACGCGGGCCAAAAAGACGGCTGAAGACGACCTGGGGCAGCTCACCGATACCTTTAACGGCATGTTAGGCGAGATTGAGCGCCGGGATGCTGAACTGCTGGCCCATCAGGACCATCTGGAACACGAGGTCGCCAGGCGCACGGCGGATCTGGTCGTATTAAAAGACAAAGCGGAGTCCGCCAACAAGGCAAAGAGTGAGTTCCTGGCCAATATGAGTCATGAGATCCGCACTCCGATGAACGGCATCATCGGAATGACCGAACTCGCTATGGATACCGACCTTTCCGACGAACAACGCGATTATCTGAAGACCGTACAGACTTCCGGCGAGTCGTTGCTGAACATCATTAATGACATTTTGGACTTTTCGAAGATTGAGGCTGGAAAGTTCTCTTTAGACGTGGCTGAATTCAATCTTGACGACGTACTTCAAGATACCATTCGGGTTGTCGCCGTCCAAGCTCAGGCGAAAGGGTTGGAGTTACTGTATGACAATCAGTCGGCGCTGCCGGAACTCGTCGTCGGGGACGCCGGCAGAATCCGCCAGATCATCGTCAACTTACTCGGCAACGCGGTGAAGTTTACCGTATCCGGGGAAGTAACGTTGGGCGTGTGCGAGGTGCGACTACAAGAGAACACTCTCACCGTGCACTTCGCCGTCTCTGACACGGGCATTGGAATCTCGAAGGAGTGGAAGGAGCAGATATTCGAGGCGTTTGTACAGGCGGACGGCTCGAACACCAGACGCTACGGCGGCACGGGTCTCGGCTTGGCAATCTGCTCAAGGTTGGTGGGGCTGATGGCCGGGCGCATTTGGGTCGATAGCGAGCCCGGACAAGGAAGCGTTTTTCACTTCACCGCGAACTTCGGAGTTCCGGTTTCAGGTCGAAGTGACGTTCCTGCTTCGGATGCAGGGGTGTTGCAAGGCCTTGAAGTGCTGGTAGTGGATGACAATGCAACCAACCGCCGAATACTGAGGGAGACCTTGCTCAAATGGGGAATGAAGCCGACGCTCTCCGATTCGGGAGCAAGGGCCCTGGATATTCTGCGACGTCGCGCCAACCTTGGAGAGAAGTTCGACGTGGTGCTGCTGGATGGCCAGATGCCTGACATGGACGGTTTTGCGGTTGCCCGAACTATTCAAGAAGATCCCGATCTGGCCGGCCCAAGGATCATGATGCTGAGTTCGGTGGATGTGCCGTCGGCGCTGCGTATAAAAGAGATGGGCCTGGCTGACTACGTAGTGAAACCTGTCACTCGCGCAAATCTACTCAGGGCCATCCTGAAAGTCGTCGGCAAGCGGCAGCAGACAGGCATTCGGGCGTCCCGTCCGGTCCCATTGGTTTCTGGCAAGCCGCTTCTCATATTGGTGGCGGAAGACAATCCGGTCAACCAACAGGTGGCGGCGTTGATCTTGAAGAAGGAGGGCCATTCCGTTGTCTTGGTCTCGAACGGCGCTGAGGCCGTTGATGCGTCTGCTCTGGAACCGTTCGATCTGATTCTCATGGACGTACAGATGCCTGTGATGGACGGCTATGAAGCCACCCGCGCTATTCGCCAGCGCGAGGAACGAACCCACCGGCATACCCCTATCGTTGCGCTCACCGCTCACGCGATGAAGGGTGAACGTGAGACCTGCGTTGAGGCCGGAATGGACGATTATCTGAGCAAGCCAATCCGAACCCGAGACTTGCATGAGATGGTGGCCCGCTGGAGCGGACAGAATATTCTGGGGCCCAACACGACGAAATGACGCCCTCCTACGGGCCGCAGACGGGATTTGCGTTCGGCACCGGTATAGGCCAGTGGAGTGCTCAGGAACAGCAGGAGCGAGAATGCCTAAACACGATCACCACAAAGCAGCCCAGCACCACGAAGAAGCCGCCAAAGCACATCGGAAAGCCGCAGAGGCGCATGAACAGGGCGACCAGGAGCAGGCGACCCAGCATTCACAGTTAGCAAACGAGCATTCCACCAAGGCTCACGAGGCGTCCAACAGCGCGCACCAGAAGTCCAAGGGACCGAAAACTCTCTGACTCCAACCGGTAGACGACAGCAAGGCAAGCACTTCGTGCGAAGTATTACCGACTACTTAATAACAGCGGTGTGAATTGCACATCGCCATGCTTTTTGACCTTTGACGCCCCACAGGGCGCCGGCATAAGCTGGCGATATGGCACGCCGGATCAGGCTGCTGTGAAATCGGCGGGTTGAGTGCCGTGCATTCATTCATCCCGCCTCAGATCGGATAAAGATAGATGGACAATCAGAACCTTGGCCGAGTAATCGGTTGCGAAGCAGAAATGGCTTTTGGGCAGAGAGTACCTGGAGAGCGCGCCATTGATATCCTTGACCGGCTCTGTAAGGGACGCGGGGGAAGCGTTGAATGGGAGGCGGTGGATCTGGAAAATCTAAGCCAGACACAACCGGAATATCTGTACTATACGGATCCCAGTCCCAAGGCGGCTCTGGGAATGCTAATGGTGGAGGCGTTTGCTCCGAAGGGACTGGCGGATTTGCCCAAATATGCCGGTGTCCTTGTATCGGATGTGACGCGTGCGCAAGCCAAAGAAGCCGGAGAGGCGTTGGATGTCTGGTGGTCTGAAGTCCAGAGGCCCTTCGCCAAACGATACGGCTTCCGGTAATCGTCGCGGTCAGTGCGTCTTGTTACCTCCGTACGCCCAGAGAGATCAACTGGGTCATTTGACTTCGGCACCGCCGTGAAAGCCGGTAGACGCGCCGGGTTCGAACAGGCGGAAGACGTAGAGCGTGGCGCCGGAGCGGTAGTTGCGCATCCACGGAGCGCCGGCGCCGGTGAAGCCGCCGACGGCACCGCTCATGCCGGAGGCGATGGCCACATACTGGCGGCCATCCAGGCGGAACGAGATGGGCGCAGCGCGCATGCCGGAGCCGGTTTGGTAAGCCCATAACTGCGCGCCCGTTTCGGCATCGAAAGCCTGAAAGCTGCCTTCAGCATTCCCAGTGAAGAGCAGATTGCCGGCGGTGACCAGCATGCCCGCGCCCATGGGAGTGCGGGTTCTGACTTCCCATGCGGCTTCCCCGGAATCGGCGCGGATAGCCATCACCTTTCCATAGGCTTGGCCGGGAAGGTAGCGGAAACCGTTGGGGCCCGGCGGCAGACCTTTCTTCTTCGCCTCACTACCGTAGTTGTAAAAGAGAGCGCAGTTTTCGATCACCGGCAGATACACCAGGCGCGTCGAAGGTGAGTAGGCCATGGCGTTCCACTCTTTGCCACCAGCAGCGCCGGGACAGACTTCGACGCCTTCGTAGCTGGGGATCGCGCGGGGATTGATGGCAGGCCGGCCGGCGGCATCGAAGCCGGTGGTCCAGGTGGCGCGGACGAAGGGCTTGGCGTAGAGGAACGTGCCGTTAGCGCGATCCAGCGCGAACAGGTGGCCGTTGCGGTCGGCGTGCAGCAGCGCGTTGACGCGGCGGCCCTGCGCCGGGAGGCTGTCGGCGAAGACCATCTCGTTTACGCCATCGTAGTCCCAGACATCGTGCGGTGTGAACTGGTAGGTCCAGACCAGCTTGCCGGTATCGGCATTGAGGGCGACCACGCTATTGCAATAGAGATTGCGGCCCTGGCGGACATCGCCGTCGTAGTCGGGATTGGGATTGCCGGTGCCCCAATAGACGAGGTTGAGCGCCGCATCGTAGGAGCCGTTCATCCAGGTGGCGCCGCCGCCGGTCTTCCAGGAATCCCCGGACCAGGTCTCGACGCCGGGCTCGCCCCCGGCTGGGACAGTGTAGAAGCGCCAGAGGCGTTTGCCGCTGTCCGCGTCGTAGGCGTCCAGGAATCCGCGCGAAGGATAATCGCCGCCGGCCATTCCAGTGATGATCTTGTTGCCGGCCACCAGGGGCGGGGAAGTAATGCTGATGTTGTCGTCCACCTTGCCTGCCTCCACATCCCAGCGAACACGGCCATCGCGCGCGCTGAGGGCCACTATGTGCGCGTCCAGCGTGCCCAGGTAGAGGGTGCCGCCGAGGATGGCGACACCACGGTTCACGGGGCCGCAACAGTATTTCAACTTTTCCGGAAGACTCCTCCGGTAATGCCACAGCTCAGCGCCGGTGCGGGCGTCGATGGCGAAAACGTGGTCCCAAGAGGTACTGAGGTAAAGGACGCCGTTGACGAAGAGGGGCGTGGCCTCCAGACCGTCGGGCGTGCCGGTCTGAAAGCTCCAGACGGGGACCAGGTTACGCACGTTGGCGCGGGTGATTTCCTGCAAGGGGCTGAAACGCTGGTTGCCGGAATCGCGGCCATACATCAGCCACTGGCCGGGCTCTCGATCGGGATTCTTCAGGCTGTCCCACGTAACTTGAATCTCGGGCGCCGTCAGCGGGCTACTGGGCTGGATAGCGGAGGCGGCGAGGCTGCGCAGATGAGCGATCAGAGCCGCGCGGCCCGCGGCATCGATGCGATCCTCGAAGGCTGGCATGGTGCGGCCGCCCCCCGTCCCCGGGCGGCCATCACGGATAGCGCGATCCAATTGATCGTCGGCAATGGAGCGCTGCCACCGAGGATTGGTCAGATCGGGTCCGGAGCCGCCTTCGCCCGCGGCCCCGTGGCAGACGGCGCAATGCTGGCTGAAGAGCGACTGGCCCGGACCGGTTTGGGCGGCGGCGAGAGGGGTAAGAAGCAGAAGCAGAGCGATTGGTTTCATAAGCCAACATCCAGGCGGCGCGGTCATGTCACGGGATTTTAGAAGCGCCAAGCTACAATGCCTTCCGGTAATGCACACAACGGTCAACCACTTCGAATTTTAGAGATTCGTGAACGCGCTGCGATACGTCGCTATCAATCCACGTATCCGAAGCCATCTCGATGCAGCCTTGGCCCCGTACCCAGTCTTCCGCCGCAAGCAGCAACTGAGTGGCTCCGCCCTGTCTCCGGTAGCCTTCCAGAACGAACCATCCTTCCAGAAATCCCACGGGTTGCCGTGTGTCACACCCGTCGGCATGCGAACGCAAACCTACCTCGATGAAACCGGCAAGAACTCCGCCGGCTGTCTCTCCGGTAACACGCTCCGACCGTGTTACCTTTCCTTTGGAGCAGGCCGCTGCGCCAGAGGCGCAATGCCGCCCTGCCAAGGGCTCCGCGACGAAAATGATTAGCGGCATGGTTCCGGTTGGCGTACCGGCAAGGAGTGGCGCAATTTCCTTGGCATACTCCGCCGCTGGTGCCTCTGGCCAAAGCGCCTCATACATGCGCGACAACTCGTCACAGTCTGAAGAGATAGCACGCCTGACCTTAAAGTTCTTCATGCCCAATTGAAGCCGATGATACCCCAAGCGCACTGGATTTGGAGTAGGCATTACTCTATTGGATCGTCAAGCCCTTTCGTGAGGGAGGTCAACAACTCTTGAGCAGATCTTTCGATAGGCCGCCTACTGACTTTAATTTCGTTGACCGCACAATCCGTCTGCTGTATAGTAGCCGTACTTCGATGAGAACCCCTTTACTTGCTTTACTGGGGATCGGTGTTTTCTGTTCGGTCGGGGCCGCGCAGACCATCACCGCATCCATTACGGGAACGGCCACTGACCCAGCGGGCGCCGCCATTCCTAACGCCAAAATCGCTGCCACCAACACCGGTACCGGTGTGCCGTACTCAGCCACAACCAATGCGGCGGGAGTCTATAATCTGCCGTTTCTACCTGTCGGCAACTACAACATCGTGGCGGAGAACCAGGGCTTCAAGCGGACGTCGGTGGGCCCGTTCAGCCTGGAAGTCAACCAGATCGCGCGCGTCGATTTTAAAATGGAAATCGGCGAGTTGACACAGACTGTGGAAGTCACCGGCGCCGCACCGATTCTGCAAACCGAATCCACTGCCACCGGCGACGCGATAGACTCCGCCAAGCTCACCTCGATCCCGCTCAACGGCCGCAACTTCGCCACCCTCACGCTGCTCATCCCCGGCGCCATCAGCACGTCGCCTACTGTGATGAGCACCTCCGCCCGCTTCCAGAGCAGCGGCAGCCGCCCGCAGGTGAACGGCAACCGCGAGCAGACCAACAATTTCCTCCTGGATGGCGTCGAGACCGGCGAAACCGTCGGCAACCGCATCGGCTACCAGCCCAACGTCGACGCGCTGGAGGAAGTGAAGGTGATCACCGGCAACGGCGGCGGCGAATACGGAAACGTTGGAGGGGCCAGCGTGGTGATGACGCTCAAGAGCGGAACCAACCAACTGCACGGCAACGTCTTCGAGTTCCTCCGCAATGACAAACTGGACGCCAACGGCTACTTCGGCAACCGTGCGGGCGCCCAGCGCAATGCCTTCCGACGTAACATTTTCGGCGGCACTGTGGGCGGCCCCATCAAGAAGAACAAAGCATTTTTCTTCATGGACTACGAGGGCACGGAGCAGCGGACCTCCGGTCCCGCTACCGCCAGCGTGGCGCCGCAGGACTGGCGCACCGGCAACCTCTCGCAGTTCCTCACCCAGAACCAGGTGGTCAAAGATCCGCTGAACAACACGCCATTCCCCGGCAACATCGTGCCGGCTGCCCGCATCACCAATCCGGTCGCACTCAAGTTATTCAGCAGTTCCGACTTCTATCCGCTGCCCAACAACCCCGGCACCGGAGCCCTGGGCGTCACCAACAACTACATTGCTTCCCAGTCCAGCCAAATCTCCAACCATCAGGCCGACGCCAAAGTCGATTACCGCCTCACCGACAACGACGCCATCTCGGGACGCTGGTCGATTGGCCGTTACACCTTCCTCGGTTCGGGCGCCGCCCTGCCGGTGCTGATGACTACAGGTACGGACGGCCCCACCACCAGCGCCGTAGTCACGTGGACTCGAACCTATAGTCCCCGCCTGGTCAATGAATCCCGTGTCTCCTACAGCCGCACGGGTGTCGCCGATCAGACTCTGGACTGGTCTGGCAAACTCGGCGCCGACGGCAACTCCAAGTTCGGCATTGCCGGCGGCCAGCCCATTCCCGGCCTCAGCGGTATCACTCTCGGCGGCGGCCTGACCGCCATCGGCGCCGGCGCCAGCATTGCCGATTCCAAGCAGAATAATTACCAGGCTCAGACGCACTTCACCTATCAGGCTTCCGCCCACCTTCTGAAGTTCGGCGGCCAGCTCTTCCGCGTCCAGCAGAACCACTACTACGCCGGCAACAACGGCGCTCTCGGCCTCTTCACTTATTCCGGCGGTTACACCGGTCTGGACTATGGCGACTTCCTGCTCAACCAGCTTTCCGCCAAAGGCCGCGGCGCCGTCACTGGGAAATGGGGACATCGCCACTGGCGCAACGCCGTCTACTTCCAGGACGATTGGAAAGCGCGCCACAACCTGACCATCAACCTTGGCATGCGCTGGGAGTACATCTCGCCCCTGTATGAGGTCGCCGACCGCCAGGTGAACATCAACACTTACACCGGCGCGCTTATCTACCCCGGCAAGAGCGACTACGGGCGCGGCCTGTACAAGCCCTATTACAAGCAGTTCATGCCGACTGTTGGCTTCGCCTGGACGCCGGACCTTTTCAAGAGCAAGCTGGTGGTCCGCGCCGGGTACCGTTTCTCCAGCTTCCTCGAAGGCACTGGCGCCAATCTCCGCCTGCCGCTCAACCCGCCTTTCTTCATCGAGTCCAACGTCAACTACGACGCCCGTACACCGGGCGACATCCGCACCGGCTTCTCGGACGTGATCGGCGCGGGCGACCTGACCGGTCCCCGTACCGGCTCCGCGCCGTTCTACCAGGCGCGCGCCTGGGATCTGGACCTCCGCCCGCAGTTCACCAATCAGTTCAACCTCTCGGTGGAATATCAGTTGGCGCGCGCGACCTCGCTCTCGGTCGGGTACGTCGGCAACCGCGCGACCCACTTGATCGTGCCTCACGAAGCCAACCAGCCGCTGCCCGGCACCGGGCCGTTCGCCACCTGGACGCCGCTCAATGACCGCAGGCCGCTGGCCCAGGCGCTGCCCAACGTCGGCAATATTGCGCTGACGGAATCGAGCGGCACCAGCCACTACAACTCACTTCAGATGATGCTGCGCCACAAGGCATCCGGCGGTCTCGAACTGATTGCCGCGTACACTTTTTCCAAGACGCTGACCGACAACCTGGGCTACTACGGCTGCGCGGCCGTGAACTCGGACGGCGCGTATTGGCAGAACGCCTACGACCGCCATGCAAATTTCGGACCCGCCTGCTTTGATGCTGCCCAGAATGCCTCCGTGGGCGGCCTGTGGACGGTGCCGTTGGGCAAGGGCCAGAAGTTCGGCCCCAGCATGAGCAAGTTGGCAGACGTGATTTTCGGCGGATGGAACGCCAACTACTTCGTGACCGCGCATTCCGGCTTCCCGGTGACCATTACCGCCAGCGCCGCCCAGAACAACACCGGACAGTCCGTGCGAGGCAACGTGCGCGCCAACTACTACCGTGTGATGAACGTCACCTCGCAGACAGTGGATCGCTTCTTCGGGCCGGTGGATGCCAACACCTTCTGCGCTGCCGGTGTGGACAACGGCACCTGCGCCTACGGCGTGCCCGCGCTTGGCACCTTCGGCACAGCGGGTGTCGGCACCGTCCGTGCTCCCAGCTACTTCAATTTCGATGCCTCTATCGGCAAGAAGTTTTACGTCACGGAACACCAATTCCTGGACTTCCGCGCCGAGTTCTTCAATGCGGCCAACCATGTGAGCTTCGGGCCGCCGGGCCGCGACATCACTACGGCTGGCAGCTTCGGCCAGATCACCACACAGGTGACCACGCCGCGCAACATCCAGTTCGGGCTGAAGTACAGCTTCTGACAATACGCCCCAAAATCTCGATCTGTTTCACATAGCCGATCATGCCGTCTGCGCGCGGCCGGCTTCATTCCCGACGCGCAGCTTCTCTTCCGGCCTGGGTCAGCAGGCCAACTATTGCTAATCCACGGCGACGAAACGACGACGGACGGTTGGATGTATAATCAATCCGACTTAGACGTCAAAACAAAAAATCCCCGCCCGGGTTTGGCGGATTAACGTTACCTGTCCTTAGAGGAGGCTAGCGTGAGGATTCGGTTTGTCGCAGCTCTTTTTGCCTTGGTTGTGTGGTCCTCGCGGGCCCAGGACACCAGGGGTGGGATTTCTGGAACGGTGACTGACCAGCGGGGGTCCGTCGTAGTCGGCGCCACGGTGCTGGTGACCAACACCGAGACGAACGTCTCGACGCCGCTGACCACCAACGACAGCGGCTATTATGAAGCGCCCTTGCTGCCGAGTGGGGACTACCAGGTAGCCGTTGAGGCCCCCGGATTCAAGAAGACTGTTCGATCGAAGCTGACTCTCACGATGAGAGGTCAGCTCAAGATCGATCTCCAACTGGAGGTTGGCGGGGCGAGCGAATCGATCACCATCACGTCCGAATCGCCCATCCTTGATACCAGCACGGTGAGTATGGGAAAGGCGCTGACCACCCGGGAAATTATGGACCTCCCCATCATGACTAACGACATTGTCCTGATGGCGCGATTGGCTCCCGGCGTGGTGAATCAGGGAACTACTCAATACCTTACTCAGGGCCAGGTTGGCGGTTCCTCGAGCTTTTTTGCGCCGCTCTCTCTTGGCCAGAACGAGTGGACCATCGACGGAGCGCCGAATCTCGGCAGCGGCGGGATTGCCTTCACGCCCTTCACCGACCAGATAGCCGAGTTTAAGATCGACACCACTAGTTTTGACGCCTCTGTCGGGCATTCCATAGGGTTGAATATCGCCTTTCAAACTAAGTCCGGCACCAACAGGCTGCATGGCTCGGCTACCGAACAATACTGGAACACGCGTTGGAATGCGGCGTCGTTTTTCGTCAAGCAGAAGTACTTCCAGAACATCGACGCGGCCAACGCCGCTGGCAATTCCGCGCTGGCAAAGCAATTGGCATCGCAGCCGATGCAGCCCGGCGGGCATGCGAACGACTACGGGTTCACCCTCGGCGGACCGGTCTACATCCCCAAAGTGATCAACGGAAAGAACAAGCTCTTCTGGTTCTTTTCCTACTCGGGGAACAAGACTCGCCAGCCGGCCCGTTCGAGCGAAATCACCAATACGGTCCCTACCATGGCGGAGCGGCAGGGCAACTTCTCTGACCTGCTGGCGATTAGTCCGAAATACCAGATCTACGATCCGCTGAGCGTGACGCCCGACCCCGCCCGGCCCGGACACTACGTCCGCACGCCCATTCCGGGAAACATCATTCCCCAAAGCAGAATCAGCGATCCTACGGTCTTCAACTGGTACACCAGCCGGCTGCCAGATCCCAACAACAACCCATCCAATCCCCTCAGCGAGCCGTTCAACAACTTCCTGGCTTTAGGCCAAGCCGACAACGTCAACTACACCGGCCTGGCCAGCCGGGAAGACTGGGCGCCCGACTTGAAGAACCGGGTGTCGTTCTCATGGAACTGGAGCCACTTCATCGAAAACGCGCAGGACTGGACCTATGCCAGCTCGCCCGGCCTGCAGGACTGGGATAACATCCGGACAGCCAGGGGCGGCATCCTGAACTGGACGTATTCCAAAAGCTCCGCAACCGTGATTACCGCAAGCATTTCCGCCAACCAATGGCTGAACGTACAGGAAACTACTGGCGCTAGAAAGTTTAAGCCCAGCGATGTCGGGTTCCCCACATACCTGGATCAGCGCTGCCAGGCTCTGGGCGGGTGCGCCGTGCCCCTGGTGACGTGGAACGGATACACGTCGGCTTACGGTGCAAACAACACTCTCGTCATGGGCCGGACTCTCTCCCCCGACATTCGCCAGCGCTCCCAGGGTCTCAAGGCGAGTGTGTCGCATGTCCGCGGCGCACACTCTATCCAGGGCGGTATCGATTTCCGGCAGGCTTACGCAACCAGTACGGGTGGCGCCGGGAATTCCATGGGGAGTTTCACCTTCAATAGCCAGTATGTGCAAAAGAATGACGACAACTTTACCGCGGCGGGTAGTCTCGGGTTGAGCTATGCGGCTTTCATGCTCGGGATACCGAGTTCCATGTCAACCGATAACAACGCGAGTTATGCGCTGATGAATCCCTATTACGCCTGGTATGGTCAGGACACCTGGCGCGTGACCAGGAACTTGACTGTCACTCTCGGGCTTCGCGTTGAGTACGAACAGGCCCCCACGGAGCGATATAACCGGGCGCTGACTTACTTCGACCCCACCGCCCAGTTGCCCATCGCGGCTGGCGCTCAGGCCGCCTATGCCGCCAACCCGATACCGGAACTTGCGGCCAGCGCCTTCACTGTTCAGGGTGGGTCGGTCTACGCGGGTGTGAATGGCGCCCCGCGCCAGGCCTGGCAGAACGAACTGATGTGGTTGCCGCGGCTATCGGCCGCCTGGCAGTTCAACCCCAAGATGATTCTCCGCGCCGGTTACGGCATCTATTACGATTCGATCAACGTGCAAAACGTAACCCTCAGTCAGTCGGGTTTCTCGAGGACGACTTCCACCAACCTGACGAACGACTTCGGGGTGAACTGGCTGGCCGGAAACCCCGGAGCCGGCATATCTCCGCTCGCGGATCCCTTTCCTGTCCGCAGTGACGGGACTCGCTTCGATTCGCCTGTAGGAAGCTCGCTGGGGGCCATGTATGTCGCCGGACAAAGCTTTTCCTACTCGCCCTTCAACCGAAAGCATCCGCGGGAGCAGCAGTGGAGGGTCGGCGTGCAGCGCCAGTTGAGTCCCAACATGTCGGTGGAGGCTTATTACTGGGGCATGTGGGGCGACCATCTCGCGGTCAGCAACAAACTGGATGCGCTGCCGGCGCAGTACTGGAACACCACTGAGGTCCGCAATAACAGCCTCGCCAGCAATCTGACGCAGAACGTGTCGAACCCCTTCTACATAAATAATTTTGCGTCCCTCAAGACCTCCAATCCGGCGCTCTATCAGCAGATGTCCACGCTTGGCTTCTTCACCAGCGCCACCATCCAGAAGAACCAGCTCCTGCGCGCCTTTCCGCAACTTAGCTCGCTTACCACCAGTCAGTATTACGGCAAGGCCAAAGACAACTCGTTGCAGGTCACTTTCCAGCGGAGACTCTCCAAGGGTTTTAACGTCACCGCCAATTACACCTACTCAAACGCGTACACCTGGAACATGATCATCAATGAATTCGACGCCGTGCCGAGACAGTGGACACCGACCAATATCCCACTGCCGAATCGCGTCAACGTCACCGGCATCTACGAATTCCCCTTCGGCCCGGGCCGGGCATTCTTGACGTCCGGAATTCTCAGCCACATTGTAGGCAACTGGCAGGTGGCTTTGACCTACGATTTCCAACAGGGCCCGTTTCTTACCTGGGGCAACAACTTCTATTACGGCGATCTGAACACTGTAAGCCAAACCCTGACTCAAGGCACGAAGACTCTGAATCAATGGTTCAACACCAGCGCGCCGTTCGAGCGGAATTCCGCCAACGGGCCGGCGTCGTTCCAGGCGCGCGTGTTTCCCGTGGATATCACCAGCGTGCGGGCCGACGGGCTTAACCAGTGGAATGCCAACCTCCGCCGCGATTTCCGATTGCGGGAAGGAATGACCCTTGAGGTTCGCATGGACGCGCTCAATCTTCTCAACCGCTCGCAGTTCAGCGGGCCCGACACCAACCCCTTCAACACGACCTTCGGCCAGGTCAGCAGCACGACTTCAACCGTGAACCGCTTCTTTCAGCTTCAAGGCAGAATCCGGTTCTGAAACGGCCTCGGCTGCTGAAAAGTCTGTCTTTTTCCATAGCCCTTTCGAGCTATTCGTGATAACATTCACATGTACCGGTGGCACATCGGGGCGTGCCATTCGGAATTGTGGATGCACCAAGTGTGGTGTTGCCTTCCCCAGGGTGCCGTGTTGAATTCTCCCCGAAGCAGGAGACCGCCGTGTCATTGCTACCATCCGTTTCCGGAACCGGCCGGCCCGCGGCACCGTCGGGCCCCGAAGAATTGCCTACTCCTTCCGCGCCTTCCCAGGATATGAGCCGCAGATCCCTGCTTCTGGCTGCGCCTGCGCTTCTGGGGGCCACGGCGATATCCTACGCCCGTGTCCGCGGGGCGAACGACCGCATCCATCTCGGTCACATTGGGATAGGCAGTCGCGGCCGCGAACTCGCCTCCGTTGTCGCTGGATTCAAATCGAGTCACAACGTCGAAATGATCGCCGTCTGCGACCTGTGGAGTGTGAATCGCGAGCGAGCAGCCAAGACCGCGGCAGACGAATACGGCAGGCCTCCCCTGACGTTTCAGTACGCGGATGATCTGCTGGCAGCCAGGGACCTGGATGCCGTCATCATCTCCACGGCAGATTTCCAGCACGCTCCCCTTCTCCGGTTGGCCGCCCAAGCTGACAAGGACGCCTATTGCGAGAAGCCGATGGCAAATGATCTACAGGAAGCCATTGCCGCGCGCGATGAGGTTCTGTCACGTAAGCTGATCGTGCAGATTGGGACGCAGCATCGCAGCGAACCCTACCAGGCCGCTGTCCGGGACCTGGTGGAAAAAGGCGTACTCGGGCGCATCAGTAAGGTCGAGATCGTCTGGAACTATCACGGTCCGCGATGGCGCGGCCGGCCCGAAGTTCGGCAGATCCGCGAAGAAGACACAGACTGGCGCAAATGGCTGCTTACCAAGCCCTACCGGCCGTTTGATCCGCGCGCCTACTTCGAATTCCGGCTTTACCGCGATTTCTCCAGTGGAATTCCCGATCAATGGATGAGCCATGCCATCGACATGGTCCACCACCTGACGGGTGATCCGCTCCCGCTTTCGGCCGTAGCTCATGGGGGCGTCTTCGCCTGGCCGGATGGCCGCGAAAACCCCGACACTTTTCAAGCACTTCTGGAATATCCGAAGGGATTTCTAGTCAGCTATTCAACCAGCTTCGGCAATGATTCTGATAGCTTCACACGCATCATGGGAGACAAAGGAACTCTCGTGAATATCGGAGGCGAAGGGAGCCAACGCTGGAAACTCATCGAAGAGAAGGGCACGCATGAACGCAACCCGTTCCTTCGCCGCCAGGAGAGACTTATCAAACTGAGCTCAAATGAACGGCAAAGCATGTCGTGGTCTCAGAAGTTGCTAGCCGGCGCCGTGGAGAAAACCTACGGACCACTTCCGTTCATTTCCGATTCCAACCCGTGCCACATGCGAAACTGGCTGGAATGTTTGCGGACGCGCAGCCAGCCCAACGCTTCAGTCGAGCAAGGCCTGGCCCAATCCGTGGCTGTGATCATGGCGGCCCGATCCCAGCAGGAAGGCAAGAAGCTTTACTGGAATGCTCAAGCGCAGGAAATCCTTGAGCGATCCCCGGCAGACTGTACCCCCGGATCGGGGGCGACATGCAAACAGGGCGCCTGAACATCCGGACCGGCCGCCATAATCCTTGGGCACAGTCCTGCCCATCGTCCACGTCGGCGTGAGGCGGACGACCAATGGTTACACATCCCCTTCTGCCAATCGGATTGACGCTGATGCTGTCGGTAGCCGGGGCTTCGCTGGCTTCTGCACAGCCGTTGACGGAACCATTCACCGCTTCAGACCGGTGGTCGCTTTACCTTCATCGCACATTCGGACCGGCCCGCTTGGGATCTATGGCTGCGGACACGGTCATCGACCAGATGTTGCGTGAGCCTGCCTGTTGGGACATGACAGCCGGTTCGTACGGACGCCGGTATGCCCTGGCGTTCCAGCGTCGCGTAGTCAAAAACAGTGTCGAACTGGCCACCGGCCTCCTGACAGGCGAGGACTTACGGTATCGGCGGTCGCGATCGCTCTCGATTCAGGGAAGGCTCTGGACTGCCTGGCGAGCTTCTGTTACGGCGCAGATGCCCGATGGAACAAAACGGCCCGCGTACTCGCGCTTCTTTGCCAGCGAACTCGCCAGCGTGACAACGGCTCGGTGCACCGGGCACCCTATTCAACCGCGGTGGTTAGTGCAGTCTCTCGGTTGGTCTATCCTCGACCAGGCACAGACAAACATGTTGGATGAATTCGGTCCCGACCTGCGCCGGTTTGGCACCCGCGTCTGGAAGCGCGTTCATCCTCACTAACAGTCTTTCGGAAGCCGCGATTAATTAATGGATCGTGGAATGTGACGAAACACGCTAGAATAGGGCCGGTAGGTGGCGTGCTCGAAGCGTATCTCCAGTCGCACCGCTCAAACATGAATTCGTCATCCCAGGCAACCACTCGGTGCCTGGGTGCTGAACTGAGAGGTTTCGCGACCTCGGTTCCAATCGTCAAGCTGGCAGTACTCATCGCAGTGGCCGTCTGCTTCTCGCAACCAGCCGAGGCGTACCGAACCACTCGCCGCCGTCCCGTTTCGCGTCCTTTGAGTCTGGACGTGCAGCCCACGCCGGAAATTGAAGCGCAGGTGGCGGAGGAGGTCGCGAAGGCGAGGCGAATTCTCGACGACCTGAATACCGACAACCTTCTCGCCAGCCCGTACGTGGTCTCCGCGATTTATTACCACGACGGTTTCCTGAGCGGTTTCCCGGTGGACCGGACCAGCGCCGACCCCGAACGGCGTATCATCGGGCAGATCAGTAATATGTTGTCCCCGGAACGTAAGGCGCGCTTTATTCGACTGCTGCATGAGGTCTGGGTACGGTCCGGCCCGGCGGGCCCGGAGCGATCGGCGGAACCGGTAGCCTACTCGACAGCAGGCGCAGGACGGCGAAGCCATCGGTATGCGATCGACCTGTTCGCGCCTGAGGGCGCCGCGGTCCACGCAGTTTCCCGAGGCATTGTAGTTCTGGCTGACCGGGACTGGAGCCCGGCAAACCTGTTCTCAACCACTTCGCGCAAGGGTGGCAACGCGGTGATCGTGTTCGACCCGGATCATGATCGCTTCTACCGGTACTGCCACATGGGCACGGTGCAGGTATCTTCCGGAGAACTTGTGGCGGCAAGCCAAATCGTTGGGGGTGTTGGACACAGTGGGTTAAACGCGTCACAGCCCGGCCACGGACATCATCTGCATTTCGAAACCAATGAATACCTGGATGGGCACGTCCGGGCGATCGACTATCGCCGGCTCCGTACCATGCTCCGACAGTGGCGGTCGGACGCGAGGGATAGTAACGAAAGCGTCCAGGGCCGCGCTAGAGTCCCAAGTGCGCCGGCTCTCCCGCGGCGGCAGGATTTCAAGCCGTTGTTATCCATGTAGACCTTCTTTGTCTCCCAAACGCTCCCATCGATTCCCCACTCCAGTTTAAGCCGGGGCAGGAAGATCCCATGCAGGTGCCCTCAGCGTCAACACACAGTATTTCGCTACAGTTGCCCGCGTTCATTTGTTCGTAACCAGTCGACGGTACTCTGTACGATTATGGTAAGAATGTACGCATTGGTCTCACTGTTTTTCGGAATCGTCATTGTTTCCTGGTCCCAGAACGAACAGGCCGACATCACCGGGACGGTTCAGGATGTGCAGGGCCGGCCGATTCCCGGAGCAACCGTGCAATTGCAGCAGGTCCAGACGAACCTTGTCCGCACCACTCGTACGGGCAGCGCCGGCGTTTACTTTCTTGCCGGTTTGCCGATCGGCACTTACTCCGCCGTCATATCCGGTCCGGGTTTTGGCGAGGCGCGTGTGCCTGAGATTCGCTTGTCCGTCGGGCAGACCCGCACTCTCGACATCACGCTGCCGCTTGCCCGGAAGACCGAACAGGTGTCGGTGGTGGCGCGGTTGAGTGAGGTCGACCAGGAATCCGCGGCGATCGGGAATCGCATCGAGCAGCGCCAGATCAACTCGCTTCCGCTGAATGGACGAAATTGGGCCTCCATGTTGCCGCTAATCGCCGGCGCGGTGGATCCGGGGACCTCGGATCAGCGCAGCGTCCGCTTCGCCGGGCACGGGCGCGACGATAACAATTTCACCCTGGACGGAGTCGACGCGGGCGGTATTTCCAATCAGCCGCAGAAGTCGGCTGTCCGGCTCGCCACCCCGACGTCGGCGATCTCCGAGTTTAAGGTCGATTCAACCCTGTTTACCGCGGAAACGGGCGTTAGCTCCGGAGCGCAGATCGTGCTGGCATCGCCGGCAGGCACCAACCAGTATCATGCGGATCTCTTCGAGTTTCTACGCAACGACGCGCTCGACGCGCGCAATCCGTTCGCTGCCGGCAAGCAGCCCTTTCGCCTGAATCAATTCGGCGCGGACTTCGGCGGACCGATCCAGACGAACCAGACTTTCTTCTTTGCCGCCTTCGAAGGATTGCGCCAGCGGCTGGATCAGGCCCTGCAGGGTTTTGTCCCGAGCGCGGCCTACCGTTCTTCGGTGGAAACCCAGAGCCCCGCGCTCGCCCCACTGATCGCCGCGTTCCCCACGGCCGGCGCCCGCCCGCAGGCCAACGATCCGACTACCGACCTGTTCGTCGGGCTCAGTCCGCAGCGCGCCGACGAGACATCGGGCATGGTACGGTTCGATCACCGGTTCAACCCCAACACCAGCGCCTTCCTGCGCGTTAACGCCGATGAATCGGTGACCGACGTTCCGTTGGGAAACCTGCGCGACCGCACCGTCACCGACACGCGGCCGCTGAATGGTGTGCTCACGCTAACGCATGTCCTGTCGCCGTCGACCCTGAATGAAACGCGCCTCGGATTCAACCAGGTGTTTTCCCGCACCTCGAACGTCACTCCACTTCCCTATACCCTCAGCGTTGCCGGCTTTACCTCGGTCAGCAGTGCCCGGACCAGGGAGGAGGACGATACTTCGGCGGCCATCATCGACAACCTGTCACTCACCCGCGGGCGTCACACCATCAAGACCGGTGTTGAAGTGCGGCGGATTTTCATGGACCCGGCAAGCTCGGCCGATGGCACGCTCACCTACACAAGCCGCGCCAATTTCGCCGCGAACGTGCTGGACTCAGCCAGCGTGACGGCCACCCTGCCCCTCAAGCGACTCCGCAAGTCCCAGGTATTCGCGTTCCTGCAGGACGAGTACAAAGCTGCATCCAATCTGACTTTCAACGCCGGTGTGCGTTATTCGTTTTTCAACGTGTTTCACGAAACTGAGGGGCGCGCCGTGCCCTTCGATTTCGCCAGTTGCGGCGGTCTGTGCCAGCCTGGCGCTCAGTTCTCGAATCCGCGCACTAAGGATATCGATCCGCGCGTCGGAGTGGCGTGGGCGCCGAAACGATTTGGCGGCAAGACCGTGGTTCGTTCGGGCTTCGGGATTTACCACGGTGACGGCCAGATGGAAGATCAGAACCTTCCGGCCTCTAACGACGTTCCGCGGTATTCGCTTAATTCGCGGCAGATCAACGGCTTCACTTATCCCATAGATCCGTTCCTCGCCACCGCTCCGGGCATCTTGTCGCCCCGTGCGCAGAACCGGAATCGCAAGGACGAGTACGCCTCGCAGTGGGGCCTGTCGTTACAGCAAGCGCTGCCGCAGCACTTCACCGGAACCGTCTCCTACACCGGTAACAAAGGGACGGATTTGCAGACAATTACCGAGGCCAATGTGCCCAACCCGGTCACGGGACTCGCTCCATATCCACAGTTCGGGCAGGTGGAATATCGTACCAACGACAGCAACAGCACGTTCCACGCATTGCAACTTTCAGCGCATCGGGCGCTCAGTTCGGGCTGGCTGATCGGCGTCAACTACATGTGGTCCCACGCCATTAACGATGGCTCGCTCGGCGGTGGCGAGACCGATGCCACCACGCCCGAAAATGTCTTCTGCCGGGCCTGCGAACGAGCGTCCAGCTCGTCCGACATCCGTCATTTCTTCACCGCGAACTCAGTCTATGAACTGCCTTTCGGCGCGGGTAAGGCGTTCCTGGCGAAACCGGGTGCCCTACGTTCCATCCTGGGCGGCTGGGCTCTTAGCGGCATTGAAACGGCCCGCAGCGGGCGTCCGGTGAACATAACCATCAGCCGCGCTGCATCGGTTGTGCCGGGTGGATACAACATGACGCAGCGCCCAGACCTTGTACCCGGCGTCTCTCTGATCCCACCAGGCGGCTCCACGCCGGCGCTGTGGATCAACCCGGCCGCTTTCCGTGTTCCGGCACCTGGCACGTGGGGAAACGCTGGACGCAACCTGGCGCTTGGGCCGTCGCTCTATCAACTCGACCTCGGCCTTTCGAAGCGGGTCGCCCTACGCGAGCGATCCGCCATCGAATTCCGCGCGGAGGCCTTCAACATCTTCAATCGCGCGCAGTACGGCGACCCCATCGGCGATTTCACTGTGTTGTCCCAATTCGGCGTGATTCAGTCAACCATCAACACCACTCCAATCGGCACCGGAACACCACGCCAGATCCAGTTCATGATGCGATTCGGATTCTAGCGGCCTGTCGCGGTGAGTTCGTTAGCAGACGCCAGCGCGCGGAACCAATCCGAGCCGCGACCGTGAGGGAGCGATTATGCTTACGTTGTCTCTGCGACAGGCCACTAGCGGGTGCGGAGTCCGCGATACAACCATCATCGTCGCGGTCGTGATGCCACCATCATTGGAGTAATACTCGCGGTGGAGGCTCTTGGCAAAGGTTACTTCGACGGCGCCGGGGGATCCGTTTTGGAGAGTGTAATCGCGCCGATGCGATCGTAAATCCACTTCTTCGGATTATCGTGCAGCGCCGAAAATGTCCCCACCAATTTACCGTCCTTGAGTTCGACTTTCCAGCGAAGGTGCTCACCGCCTTCGAAGTCGAGGAACCGGTAGAGGTTGATCTTCGCCCCGTCTTGCTGTATCTGGAGCGCCGCACCGGGGTTGCCGTTCCGGCCAATCGAAACGGCCGTGAGCTTGCCATCGACGCTCTTGATCTCAAAGCCCTGCGGCTCCTGACGCCTGGTATTCGCCTCGTCGGTGGTGTCGGCGACACCGGTCCAGCGTCCCGCAATGTCCTGCGCCGGAAGGGTCCCACAAAAGAGGCTGGCGATGATAAGGAGGCGGACGCCCACGATCATGGCTATCAGAATACACCCAACCTGGGCTGGCCTGTGTTGCAAGAAGCGCGCGGTTGTGTTGATATGTGTCCATACCAAGGGGGATTTTCGATGATCAACTCACGACGTTCTTTTTTGGGCGGCCTCACCGGAGCCGTTGGCGGCCTCAACTTTCTGCCCGCGGCGGCGGCCACCACCAGGAACCTGCGGCCGATTCTTGCGGCGGTATCGCCCGGCGCCGAGGGCTACTGGAAACTGGTGGCGGAACAGTTTCCCTACCGCCCGGGCAAGATCATGATGAACGCTGCGAACCTGTGCCCCGCGCCGCGCGTGGTATCGGATCGGGTGACGGAACTCACGCGCGACGAAGATTCCGATGTCTCGTTTCCCAACCGCGCCAAATTTGCCGCGCAACTGGAGGAATCGCGAACCAAGGTGGCGGAGCAACTGGGCGTTTCGGCGGATGAAATCGCGCTGGTGCGGAATACCAGCGAAGCCAACAACGTCATCAACAACGGTTGTGTGCTGAAGCCTGGAGATGAAGTGGTGCTCTGGGAGCAGAATCATCCTTGCAACAACGTGGCCTGGGACGTGCGTGCGGCGCGCTTCGGATTCACGGTCAAACGGGTCAGTGTTCCTGCTGCCCCGAAGGACCCCGATGATGTCGTGAAGCTGTTCGAAGCCGCCATGACGAAGCAGACCAAAGTGCTGTCAATCACCTACATCTCCAACACCTCGGGCTTTCGGCTACCGGCCAGGCAGTTGTGTTCCATGGCCCACCAGCGCGGCGCTCACTGCCATGTGGATGGCGCTCAGACGTGGGGATTTCTGAACCTCAATCTCAGCGACATTGGCTGCGATTCCTACGCGGCCAGCGCCCATAAATGGCTGATGGGGCCCAAGCAAGTGGGAGTTCTTTACGTCCGCAAAGAGCGCATCGCGCAAATCGTGCCGAACATTGTATCGGTGGGGTGGGGCCTGTCCACCGAGACCACCGCTAAAGGCGCGCGCAAGTTCGAAGCGCTGGGCCAGCGCGAGGACGGGAGTTTGTCCGCCGTCGGCACCGCGGTCGACTTTCACCGCATACTCGGCTTCGCCGAGATCGAGGCGCGTACCATGGCACTGGCGGGCGCCCTGAAAACGGGCCTGGCGAAAATCAATCGCGTCCGCCTGGTGACGCCGGCCGACCCGCGGCTGAGCGGTGGAGTGGTGGTATCGGAGGTGGACGGCTTCGATCGCCAGAAGATGGCCGCCCTGGTCAACGATCTGTATGCCAAATACGGCGTCGCCGGCGCCGCCACCGGCGGTTTACGCCTCTGCCCGCACGTCTACAACACCATGGAGGACGTGGAGCAAGCGCTGCGCGGCGTCCGCGAATTGTTGGCTTGATATTCGAAGCCTAATGGGGCTGCGGCCTCATTTCAGAATCGCAAAGCAGGCAATGCCCAGGCGCTTTGCATTTGCAACCGGTCCGTGCATTCTGTTACAAGTGTCGGCAACACTAGTCTCACGTAAAACTCTTGGTTGAGGGAACAAAATGTCTAAGCTTTCGAAAATAGTCGTGCTCCCGGCAATGCTCGCGCTCACACTGTTCCTCCCCGGGATGAATGCACAAAACATCTCCAGTTCGATTCTCGGGCTGGTAACCGACGCTTCGGGAGCGGCCGTGCCGGAGGCTCAAATTACCGTCACGAACGAAGGTACCGGAATTTCTCTGAAGACCTTGGCGGATAGCTCCGGGGCCTATTCGGTTACCAATCTGCAAGCCGGGACCTACACTGTCGTTGCAGCCAAGCCAGGCTTTCAGACGTCGCGCACGACGGGGACGGAAGTGCCCGCAGCACAGTCGGTACGCATCAACGTGCAGTTGGCAGTGGGCGAGATGCAGCAGAGCGTCAGCGTGACCGGCGAAGCGCCGCTGATTAAAACCGATAGTGCCACTATTGGCAGTACCATCACGGCTCGCGTAATGTCCGAACTGCCCCTGGCGCAACAATCGATCGACACGCTGCTGGCGCTGGTGCCCGGCGCGCAGGTCAATGGTTCAGCACCGCAAACCGGCGGCGCTACTCATTGGGGTGCGTTCAGTTTTAACATCAATGGAGTTCAGGCCAACGATAACGGCAACGGCGGGGCCTCTTATTCCTACAACATGGGGCTGGTGAGTTTACCCTCGATCCAATCCATGCAGGAGTTCAAGGTGGAGGCGTTCAACACCTCCGCCGAGAACCGCGACCTCGGTACCGTCACCATGGTAACTAAGGCCGGTTCGAATTCGTTTCACGGCGAAGCCTACGAATACAATCAAAACAAAGATCTGAACGCCAACACGTTCGTGAATAACGCCAGCGGTAAGCCGCGCTCGCCTTTCATCCGCAATCAATTCGGCGCCAATGTGGGCGGTCCAATCAAGAAGAACAAGGCCTTCTTCTTTTATAACTACTCCGGACTTCGCAACCGTCTCTACCAGGTGAACCAGCTCACCATTCCGGGCGACCGCCATGCAGAAGGGTGATTTCTCGTCCCTTTGCCCCACCTTCGACGCCAGTGGCATTTGCGTTGATCCGAAAGGGACCCAGCTCTACAACCCATTTACAGGCAATCCGTTTCCGAATAACAAAATTCCCTCCAGCCTGATCACTTCTCAGGCTCAAAAGCTGAATACCTTTCTCCCGCAGCCCACTCAGGCCACTAACGCCGCCGGACTCCCCAGCGGGGGCGCCAATTACTTTGGATTGGTCGGTGCGGCTCAAACCGTCAACGAAATGAACTTGCGGCTCGACTACCAGATATCGGCGAAAGACCAACTCTACGGAGTCTACACGCGCAACGTCGGCGACCCCATGGGAGTGATCCAAAACTATCCATCCACTTATGGACAGGGAAGTAACTTCGGTTACAAAACTTTCGGCTACAGCCTGGTGGAAACCCACACCTTCACGCCGCGCCTGCTGAATGACTTTCGCTTCTCCTGGTTCGACCACCCAAGCATCCGCACCGGACAGAACCTGAATTTTGATCCGACGTCGCTCTTTCCGCAGCTCAGTCAGAGCCCGAACCGCGGCCTGCCCACCATGACCATGTCCGGCTACACCGGCATGTTCTACGATTACGGCTTAGGCTTTTACAACCATACTTTCGACCTTGAATACGTTGACAATTTGACTTACGTGCGAGGCCGCCATACATTTAAGTTCGGCGCCAACATCACTACGTACAAGAGTTCTCAACCGAACCCCGGAGCTCCTCTGGGCACCTTCACCTTCAACGGCCAGTGGACCGGAAACAAAGGCTGGCCGGGCCAGCCGCAGTCCCAGGGCAACGCTTACGCCGACTTCCTGCTAGGTGTGGCCAACACATCGGCAAGTGGCTACGCTGCGCAGATTGATCCCGTCTATCATTCCTGGGATTACGAATTCTTCCTTCAGGACACCTGGCAGGCCAGCTCGAAATTAACGATCTACTACGGCCTGAGATATATGTATCAGACGCCATGGCAGTGGCAGAATGGTTACTCAACTTACTGGGATCCGACCACCAATAAGCTGGCGCTGCCGCAGAACTCGGCCACCCCGACGCTGCCGCCCTTCGGAGCCTCGGCTGCGCAGTTTGCTGCGTATCCCTTTACGACCACTCAGGCGTTAGGCATCCCCAAAGATTACATGATTGGCGACAAAAACAATTGGGCTCCGCGTGTCGGCATTGCCTGGCGTCCGTTCCAGGATAGCCGGACCGTATTTCGCGCCGGCTACGGTGTCTACTACAACTTCAATCCCGCGTTTTCCGGATCGCGCGACGATATCTTGAATCCGCCCTGGTTGAGCAGTTTGAGCGGCTTCTCCAGTTCGACTTACAGCTCGCAACTGCCCGGCAAGCCCACCGCTCCGTACCTTCCGGACGTCACTTTCGACAATCCCTTCCCGACAAGCCTTTCGTCTTCGACCGGAGTCTCGGCGCATCCGAACGTGTACTCCATTCAGCGCGACTTCACAAACGCGGCTACGCAGCAGTGGAATGCGACCCTGGAGCATCAATTCACCAATGATTGGGCGGCGCGCGCGTCCTACGCCGGAAGCCAGACGCATCACATCCAATGGTTCTTCGGCGACTTCAATGTTCCCGCTGTCCAGGTTCCGAACGTCCCGACACAGAACCAGCGGCCTTACCAGCCCTGGGCAACCATCAATTCCACGCGCAGCGGCGGGTCACAGAACTTCGAGCAGTTGCAATTGGAGTTGACCAAACGTTTCACGAAGGGCTTCATGTTCCAGGCCGAATATGCCTGGACGCGCAGCCTGGACAACGTGGAGTCTTCCGGCGGCCCGCAGAACCCAAATTTCCCCGGCCTGGATTACGGCAACAGCACGGGCATTCGCCGCCACACTTTGGTATTTCACTATGTTTACGAATTGCCCTTCGGCCGCGGCCGCCAGTTCCTGCCGGGAATAGGCAAGGTAGCCGACGGCGTGATTGGCGGCTGGCAACTCTCCGGCATCTCCAACTACTACACAGGGACTCCATTCTCTGTGAGCTTCTCAGTGCCCTCCAACTACACCGGTTGGTGGGGCGGCCGGGCGGATACGGTTGCCGGGTCGAATTTGTATTCAAGCCAGGGAAGCGGGCACAACATCATCGCCGGCATCCCTTGGTTCAACACTGCCGCGTTCGCCGCGCCCACGCCCTGGGCGTGGGGCAATTCCTCGCGCAATATGCTGTTCGGACCCGGCGCCTGGAACTGGGATATCTCGCTCTCGAAGAACTTCCACATTCAGGATCGCGTGCGTTTGCAGGTGCGCGCCGATTTTCTGGACGCGTTCAATCACTTTAATCTGAACAACCCAACTGCCACGATCGCCGACACACGAGATGGCGGCACGCCCAACGCTCTGAGCGGGCTAATCACCGGCGGCAGCGGCAGCCGGGTGATTCAGGTGGGCGCCAAACTCAGCTTTTGACGCCGGGCAGGCAATCACTCCGGCAGCGTGGCTATGGCTTCGATTTCCAGCAGGGCGCCGGTACCCAGCCCCGCCTGGACCAGGGTGGCCGCCGGCGGGTGCTCCATGTCCAGATAGCGCGCGCGGATCCGGCGCAGCTCCGCCGTGTTCGCCATATCCGTTACGTAGTAATTGATTTTGACCACGTCCTTAAAGCTCGCGCCGCCCAGCGCCAGGCAGCGCTTCAGATCCTCGAACGTGTTGGTTGCCTGCGCTGTAAAATCGGCCGGTAGCTTGCCGTCGCTTCCGGTTCCGCCGCGGCCGGAGAGAAAAATCGTCTTTCCCGGCGGTGAAGTGACCACGTGGGTGTATCCTGGAGGCTTCTCGCTGCCGGTGTTCAGAAACTGCTTCACCGGTTTCACTTTCGCCGACACGCCGCAGACGCCGCCTATCAATGCGCCGAACAGGCAGCCCGTCAAAAATCCTTTAGTTCTAGCTTGCATGGGCGCAAGGATATCACAGACGTGTAGAATATCGGGGACCTGTAAAATATCGGGGACGTGTAAAATATTCGTGCAGACATGAACTCCAGACTTGTTGTGATCTTGCCCTTGCTGATTCTTCTCGGATGCGGGAAGAAGAATCCGGAAGGGCGCGCCATGAACCCGCAGGACTCCTTGAAGGCCATGCACCTCCACGGCGATTTCCACGTGGAGTTGTTCGTTTCCGAACCCGACGTGATGAGCCCGGTGGAGATGGTCTTCGATGAGGGCGGGAAAATATATGTCGCGGAGATGCTCGACTATCCCGACGACCCGCCCGCGGGCAAGCCGGCCCGTTCGCGCATCCGTCTGCTTGAGGACACCGACGGCGATGGCAAGATCGACCGCAACACGATCTTCGCCGATAATGTTCTCGCGGTGAGCGGGATGCTGCCTTGGAAAGGCGGCCTCATTGTCACCAGTGCGCCGGATATTCTATACATGAAAGACACCAACGGCGACGGTAAATCCGACGTCCGCAAGGTGCTCTATACGGGATTTCCGAAATCCAACCAGGAGTCGCGCATCACCAATCCGCGGCTGGCCACCGACAACTGGATCTACTGCTCAAACTCGGGCAACGACGGCCGCGTGACTTCGCCCGATCATCCGGAGATGCCCGCGGTGCTGATCCGCGGGACCGATTTCCGCTTCGACCCCGTGAACGGACGATTCGAAGCAGCTTCCGGCCCGGCTCAATTCGGTTCCACCATAGACGATTTCGGCAACCGGTACATCTCCCAGAACACAACGCATATCCGCCACGTGGTGGTGCCCATGCAGTACCTGTTGCGGGCGCCCCTGCTTGAGGTGGGCGCGGAGGCACAGGACATCTCCGATCATGGCCGTCCCTCGGCGCCTATGTACCCGCTGACTGGACCGCAAGAGTGGCGTAAGGCGCGCACGCAGCTTCGGCAGAAACGTTATGACGAAAACAACCTGAACAAGAAAGAGGAATTGTCGGGCTGGTTCACGGCGGCCTCCGGCGGCACGATTTACAGCGGCGATGCGTTTCCCGCGGAGTACGTGGGCAACGTCTTCACCGGAGACGTGAGCGGCAACCTGGTGCATCGCGATCTGATCCGGCCGGATGCCGCCACTTTTCTGGCGCACCGCGGCGAGGACGGCGTGGAATTTCTGGCCTCCACCGACGTCTGGTTTCGCCCCTGTCACTTCGCCAATGCGCCCGACGGCAACCTGTACATGATGGATATCTACCGGCAGGTGATCGAAACTCCGGAGTCCATTCCGGAAGAGATTCGCAAGAAGATCAACTTCTTCAACGGCGATACGCTGGGCCGGATTTACCGCATCGTGCCGAACCATCCGCTGCGGCAGGGCGACTTGAAGCGCAATCTGGGAGCTATGAGCTCTGCCGGCCTCGTCGGGCAACTGGCCAATCCGAACGGATGGCACCGGCAGACCGCGCATCGCCTGCTGCTTGAGCGGCAGGACCGGGCGGCGGTGCCGGAACTGAAGAAGCTGGCGCAGAACGCGATGCCGGAGGCGCGCGTGCATGCGTTGTGGCTGCTGAACGCCTTTGGTGCGTTGGGGGCGGATGATGTCGCCAGGGCGATGAAAGATCCCGATGGACGCATTCGCGAAAACGCGCTGCAATTGAGCGAACCATTCCTGGCGAAATCGGCGCCGCTGGGGGACGCCGCACTTCGGGCGGTGCACGATGCCGACGCGCACGTGCAATTCCAGGCCGCGATGACCCTCGGCACTCTGAAGTCGGCGCGAGTACTGCCCGCGCTGGCGGAACTGGCGCACCAGCGGTCGGCCGATCAGTGGTTTCGGATCGCGATCCTGAGCTCCACGGCCGACGAAGCGTCTTCATTCTTCCATATGCTGGTGGCCAAGGGCGAGGGCTGGACGGCGAACGAGATGCAGGCCGCTCTTTCCGCCCTGATTGGGGCCCGGCAGAAGAGTGGCGAGATATCCGCGTGGTTCGCGGAGCTCCCGCGGCTGAGCCGGCCCGACCAGGCACTCGAAGGCCTGGCGCACGGATTGCAGCTCTCCGATGCGCGCAATCTTAAAGTGCCGGGCGTGGAGGCGGTGCTGGCGAAGCTGCTTTCCTCGCCCAACGAACCGGTGGAGCGCGCCGCATGGGAGGTTTCGCGTTACTTCGAATTGGAGGGCCTGATTCACAGGGCTGCGAACGACGCCGTCAATCCAGACCTGCCGCCCGCCAAGCGCATCCTGGCGATACGCGCCCTGCGCGGCGGACACTTCGAGGCCGTGTCACCGGTGCTCGAAAAGGTTCTGCAGGCGCACGCGGCGCCGGAGATCGAAGTTGCCGCGCTCAATTCTCTGGCGGCATTCGATGAGCCGGCTGCCGGCAAACTGATCCTGGGCAACTGGCGCGGCTACAGTCCGGCCGGCCGGAACGCGGCCGTGAGCGCACTCCTCACACAAAAGAACCGGGTTCCGATACTTCTCGAAGGGATCGAGGGCGGCACCATCGAGCGCTCGGCAATCGACGCCGCGGCCGCCGCGCGGCTCTATGACAACGCCGATCCTGCGATCGCGAAGAAAGCTCGCGCGCTCCTCGAAAACGCTGACAGCGATCGGGCAAAAGTTGTCGGCGCGAATCACGGGGCGGTGAACCTTCGCGGAAATCCGGCGCATGGCAAGCAATTGTTCGACGAGAACTGCGCGCGGTGCCATATGCCGCGGCGGCAGGGCGGGCGCGTAGGCCCCGATCTTTCGGGAATCAACAACAAGACCAGGGAAGAGCTCTTGACTTCGATTCTTAATCCCAGCTATGCCATCGAGCCGCGGTTCATCAATTACGTGATCACCACGAAGGACGGGCGCATGTATGACGGCGTGATTGCCAATGAGACCCCCGGCTCCATCACGCTGCGCGGCGGCTCTGAAGACGGCGCAGACCAGACGGTGCTGCGACGCAATATCGCCGGAGTGCGCGCGTCGTCAATTTCGCTGATGCCGGATGGATTCGAAGAGCACTTGAAGAAACAGGATCTGGCCGACATCATCTCGTATTTACGTGGTGAACAGTAACCTCCGGCTAAGCCTTGGCGAGGCTCCCGGCGTGGGCCTGAATCTTTCGAACCGCCTCCGCGATCTGGTCCATGTCGGTTCGCGCCGTGATCAGCATGTTCTGTGTGAACCACACGGCTTCTTCGCAAAGCTTGTCATTTTCCGGGCAGGCGTTGCGGCTTTCCCACTCGGCGAGAACCTGCTTCGGGTAGAGTTTCTGGTACCCCGTGGATTGCAGGGTGCTCTTGAGAAACGGCTCCTTATTCAGGGGTGAGTAGCCTCCGGAACACGGAATGCCCTCCGCCGCCATGGCCTTGAGAAACCTGGCGCGGGGCAGCCCGGCGAACTTTTCTTTGTCGTAGCGGAACATGTAAAGGTGATACGCGTTGCGTGTGCAGCCGTCATACTGCTTTTCGGGTGCAATGCCGGGAATCTCGCGCAGCAGCGAGGTCAGGTACTGTGCATTCTCGCTGCGCGTATTCGACTGCTTCTGGAGGCGCGTCATCTGAGCCACCAGCAGAGCGCCCTGGAATTCAGCCATGCGCAGGTTGAGGCCGCGCCTCTGATATGAGAAGTCGTACCCGGCAGAACGCCGGCCGTGGCTGTTGTTGTGGAACGCGTAGCATTTCTCAAGCAGGTCCTCGTCATTGGTCAGAATCGCGCCGCCTTCACCGGAGTTCAGATTTTTGGAGGCCTGAAAACTGAAGCAGCCGAGGGCGCCCCATGTCCCCAGCTTGCGGCCGCGCCATTCCGCAAGATGCGCCTGGCAGGCATCCTCCACCACTGGGACCTTATGCTTACGCGCGGTCTCCAGGATCGCATCCAGGTTCGCGGAATTGCCCCCCAGGTGCACGGGCATGATCGCCGCAGTGCGGCTGGTGATGGCCGCCTCGATCTTGCGGTGGTCAATCTGAAGCGTCTCGCGGTCGCTATCCACAAATACCGGCAGCGCATGCAGCGCCAGGACGACGTTCACCGTCGCTATGAACGTATACGGCGGCAGGATGACCTCGTCGCCGGGGCCGATGCCGAGCGCCGAGAGCGAGACCAGCAGCGCGCTCGTTCCATTGGCCGTCGCCAGGCAGCCCTTGGCGCCGGTGAGTGTGGAGTAGGCTTTTTCGAACTTATCGACATACTGGCCTCCTCCCCCGCGATTCCAGAAGGAGCTGCGCAGAACTCCGAGCACCGCCTCCTCTTCCACCCGGTCGAATACTGGCCACGAGGGCCATTTCGCGGTGCGCACCTTGCCGCCGCCCAGCAGAGCGGGTTGGTCAGCAGCCCTGGCCGCCGTTGCGGCACCCGCGGCTGCGAGAAATACTCTACGAGTCACATCTTTCTGCATATCATCACCTCTCGATTACTAAGACTTCGTATTCTGCGATGCGCGGAAGCGCGAACTCCATCCTGCCTTGCGCGTTCTTCCTGGCGGCCACGGCCTGGCGCCCCACCAATGTGTAAGCCTTTTTCACGGGTCCGATGTCGCCAAACCCCACTACTACATTATCCAGCGGCAACACTCGGCGGATAGGCCTGGTCATCTCACCGGTGAAATTGACCAGGTGCAGCAACAGGCAGGTCCGCGAATCATCCAGTCACCCCAGCCGAATATATCAGCTTCCGTGCGGCCGTGCCCTGCGATGAATTAAACCTCGCCGATATGCCGGCCTTCGACCCGTCCACATTCGCACCCGCCGGCATCGGCGACGGCACGGTTTACACGCTCGTGCGAATCAGTCATGCGGACGGCCCATTCCGGACCGACCTCATCAGCGTGGAGGCCGTCCTGTAAGCGGACGGATTTGACATGCGATTTGCCGGCGCGATACGATTCGGGCACCAGATGTACAGACGAACATTTCTTCAACTTGCGGCGGCGGCCAAATATGCGGGCGCGGCGGACCGGCCAGCCTGGCGCGCCGGCACCGCTAAAACGGACATCACTCCACGGGAGTCGATTTGGATGGCAGGGTACGGCGTGCGCACGCATCCATCCGAAGGTGTGCGGCAGCCGCTGTTCGTGAAGGCGCTGGCGCTGGAGGATCAGACAGGGGCGAAGTCGGTAATGGTCACGTCGGACCTGCTGGGATTCCCGCGCGTGGTCGCCGAGCCGATTGCGCGCGAGTGCCAGGCGAAACTCGGCCTCAGCCGCGAGCGCCTGGCGCTCAACTCATCGCACACGCATAGCGGTCCGGTCATCGGCGACATGCTGCGCCCGGCTTACCCGGCGATGACCGCGCAGCAGCAGGACGTCATCACGCGGTATACCGCCGAACTAATTGTAAAAGTCGTCGAGACCGTTTCGGCTGCCATAGCGAACCTGGCGCCGGCCGCGCTGGCATTCGGACAAGGCGAGGCGGGCTTCGGTGTCAACCGGCGTCGTGTCACTCTGCGGCACCTGCCGGGGCCGGTCGATCCCGATGTGCCGGTGCTGGGCGTCCGCGATGCCGCCGGGCAGTTGCGCGCAGTGCTGTTCGGCTACGCCTGCCATAACACCACTCTCGGTGACTATCAGATCAACGGCGATTGGGCCGGCTTCGCACAGGCCCACCTGGAGCAGAGCTATCCGGGCGCCGTGGCTCTTTATGCCCAGGGCTGCGGGGCCGACATCAATCCTCTCCCCCGTTATCAAGGCAGCGATCCACGGCTTCAGACGTACGCGGTCGAACTTGCCAAAGACTACGGAAAGATCGCGGCCGTTGCGGTCGATCTCGTCTTACACAACAAAATGAAAACTGTGGAAGGTCCCGTGCGCGCGGCGTATTCGCTGGTGGACGTGCCATTCCATAACGTGCCCAGCCGCCAGGACCTCGAAACGCGTGCGCACGACCAGAGCGCCAGCGTAGCCGAGCGCCGATGGGCGCAGTACATGCTGGATAAGATGGCGAAGGACGGCAAACTGGCGGATCGCTACCCCTATCCTGTTCAGGTTTGGCAATTCGGGCACAGTCTCAAGCTCATAGTGATGGGCGGCGAAGTGGTGACCGATTACTCGTTGCGGCTCAAGCGCGAGTACGGTTGGGACGATACCTGGGTAGCAGGATACTCGAACGACGTTTTCGCCTATATCCCGTCCCTGCGTGTGCTGCACGAAGGCGGGTATGAAGGTGGAGGCGCGATGATTCCTTACGGCCAGCCAGCGCCCTTCGGCGCCGCGGTGGAAGAGATCATCATTGAGCAGGTCGCCGACCTGATGCGCAAGACGGCGGGTTGAACCTCTGGCCATGGAGATCATCCGCAAGTGCGTCCGGATCTGGTCTAGGAAAACGGCCGCACAAAGGAGTGTCATGACCGTTAGCAGAAGGCGATTATTCCAGACTCTTGCACTCACCGGTGGCTGCATCACGGAGGTAGAGGGGGCAGAGCCGCCAATGTCCCTGGAAGTTCTTCGCAATGTGTCCGCGGCTCATGGAATCAATTTGACTGACGATCGGCTACGGGTCATCGCGCCGGTCCTCGAACAAGGCCTCCCACAGTTGCGAGTTCTCCGTGACCTCCAAATCGACGACACCGTCGCGCCCACCCAGGGAATCCTGGGCAAATGATGTTCGAAGTCCCTGCCTGAGGTCTGAGCCGTGGCTGCTTCTGAAATCCCTCTCAAGTCCGTTGCCGAACTGGCGCCGCTGCTTAAGGCGCGTAAGCTCTCGCCGGTAGAGGTGGTGCGTGCCTTCCTCGATCGGATCGAAGCTTTGAATCCGCAGGTGAATGCCTTCATCACAGTCACCGGCGAGCAGGCGCTTGAGCGTGCGCGGAAAGCCGAACAAGAGATCGCCGCCGGTCATTATCGCGGACCCTTGCACGGCCTGCCCTACGCCCCCAAGGACCTGCTCGCCACCAAAAATATCCGCACCACTAACGGGTCGAAAGTGACTTCCAACTGGATCCCGGACTACGAATCCACAGTCACCGCGCGCCTCAACCAGGCAGGTGCCATCCTGATCGGCAAGCTCAATCTCCTTGAGTTCGCGATGGGCAGCGGACAGAAGGGATTGGTCGGGCCCGCGCGCAACCCCTGGGATCTTACCTATTCTCCATCGGGTTCATCGAGCGGTTCCGGCGCGGCCGTAGCCGCCGGTATGGTACCTCTGGCAATTGGAAGCGACACCGGGGGCTCAATTCGTGGTCCCGCGAAAAGCTGTGGCGTTGTAGGTCTCAAGCCGACCTATGGACGGGTCAGCCTCTTCGGAGTGACCACGCTTAGCTGGACTCTCGATCACGTCGGGCCAATGGCCAAGACCGTTGCCGACGTCGCGTGCATGCTGCAGGTCATGGCCGGTCCGGATCCTCGAGACCATAACGCGGCTGCTGCCGCAGTTCCCGATTACACCAAGACGCTCGCCGGCAGTGTCAAGGGTTTGCGCATTGGCATCCCGACCGAGTACTTCTTCGACCGGGTCCATGCCGAGACAGAGGCCGCTCTCCGCCGCGCCATCTCCCTCCTGAAGGACCTGGGGGCTGTCTTGGTGGATGTCAAAGTGCGCGACGCTGCTCTGTGCGGCGCCGCTTCTTCAATCATTCTCAATTCCGAGGCCGCTGCATTCCACGAGAAAAGGCTCAGGCAGAACGGGGATCTTCTTGAACCACTGGTTCGAGAACGCCTCGAAGTCGCTACATTCAACTCCGCCGTTGATTACATTAAGGCGCTGCGCGTTCGCACGCTCCTGATGGAGGAAATGCGGAGAGTGTTCCAGACCTGTGACGTCTTGATGCTTCCAGCCGGAAATGCCGCCCCCAAACTGGACGCCGAAATCGTCGGTACCGACGCCCCTTCCGATCCGCCGCTACCGCCGCGCCCTGACTCCTTCAACATCGCCAACGTCACTGGGATTCCCGCCATCGTGCTGCCCTGCGGTTTCACTGCCGGTCCGCCGTCACTCCCCCTCGGCATCCAGTTCTGCGCCAAACCTTTCGACGAGGCAACTCTATTCCGGCTTAGCCATGCTTACCAATCGGCAACAGCTTGGCACAAACGCAGACCCCCTCTCAATGGCTGACTGTCTCTGCTTCATGAGACAGCGCCGCCTGCTTGCGACAGTGGCCGCCTGACCACGCACGGCCGTCTACAAATGATGGCCCAACAGAACCTGCGCCGCCAGGATAATTCCAAGGCCTGTCAGCGAAACAATGATCCTTGCCACGGTCCAACTCCGCAGTGTCTGGGTGACCGTCATGCCGAAATAGTTGTTCACCAGCCAGAACCCGGAGTCGTTGACGTGAGAGAGCAGAGAGGCCCCGTTGCAGATTGCCAGCACGATGATCTCCGGCGAATACCCGGGCATAGACTTCAGGATCGGGGCCATAATGCCGGCAGCCGTAATATCCGCTACCGTGGCAGCGCCCGTAGCAAAACGCAGCGCAGCGGCGATCACGTAAGCCACAATGATGGGTGAGATGCCAGCGGCCGCCATCATCCTGGCTGCATAGGGCCCCACGCCGCAGTCTACGATTATCTGTTTGAAGGCGCCGCCGCCGCCAATGATGACCAGCAAGGTGCCCGCCGGTATGAGAGAGTCAGTGGCCATCTTTAGCACCTGATCGCGGTTCAGCCCGCGTCGCACTCCAAAAAAGTACATGGCAACTCCGAGTGTCGCGATCAGGGCGATGAATGGGTGGCCGGCAAAGCTCAGCAGAGTCTTTCCAGGCAGGTTCGCCATGCCGGAAAAAGTGCCGGCGAAGATCAGCGCCAGGGGTAGCATCAGAATCAGAATGACCGAAGGCACGCTTGGCGGGGTGCCGGAGGCCTCATCTCCGGCTTTGACCTGCGCCATTTCCGGCAACGTGATGTACATCTTCCTGGAGATCCAGCCTCCGAAGAAGATGCCGCCCAAAATGGCCAGCGGCACTGAGAGCAGGGTCCCGTACAAAATGATGCGGCCAAGATCGGCCCCAAGCAGTTGCGTCGCCGCCACTGGACCTGGGTGAGGTGGGACAAGATTATGAGTGACACTCAAAGCTATCGCCATCGGCAAACCGTAGAGCAACACTGAGCGTCTCGATTCGCGTGCCAGGTTCCATACAAGCGGCACCATAATGATGAAGCCGACTTCGAAATAGATGGGCAGGCCTACCAGATAGGCGGCCCCCAGCACAGCCCAAACCGCACGGTCGCGGCCGAAGATCGCCAGCAGCCAGTCGGCCAACTCAATGCCTCCGCCGGAGTATTCCAGAAATCGGCCAATCATCGCTCCTAACGCCACCACGACCGCGATGAATCCCAGCGCATCGCCGAACCCAAACTGAACGGACCGCAGCACCTCCGCCGGCGTCATGTGCGCGGCCAGGCCCAGCGCCACGCTGGAAACCATCAGCGCCAGGAACGCGTGCAGCTTCAGCACCAGGATCAGAACAAGCATCAGGCCGATGGCAGCTACCGTTATGCTGACGAGATAAGGGCCGTTGGCAGGCATGAGCGAGTGACGCTCAAAAAATGAGCTTCAGTCCGAACTGGATTTGCCGCCCGACAGCACTTGAGTTGGAGAGTTGGCCAAAGGTCGGTTTACCGACCGTGCTCTCCGCGCTGGTTGCCGATCCGAGTACGAAGGTCGGAGTGTTGCTGAGGTTGAAGAATTCGGCCCGGAACTGGAGTGTCTCTCTTTCCTTCAGGACCGTGTTCTTGAAGAGTGAAAAATCGAAATTCGTAGATCCTGGGCCGCGTGCCACATGCCTGGCGGAATCTCCGAAAAGCTGAATCGGAACGCCTGTATTGCTTAGGACCGTTCCGGGAATCGTGAAAGCCGCGGGGTTGAAGTACTGGTCCACTCCTTGGTGCGCATACATGTCGACGCCCGGTACTCGGTTGGGGACGTTGAATGTGGCGAATGTCGGAGGAACCACTCCCACACGGATGTCAGTGGGAAAGCCGCCGCGTAACGTCGTAATGCCATTCGCCTGCCATCCGCCGAAGATTTTGTTAAGCGGCCCTCTTACGTTGAGAAACCGCTTCCCCTGGCCAAAAGGCAATTCGTAGCCGTAACTCACCACGAACCGCTGCGGGATATCGAGCGGCGCCGGACCGTTGTCTCGACTACGATCGAAGGAGTAGAGTGGGTTAGTCGTGCCGCCGTTTTGGTTGTAGGAGCTGTCCCCGGAGCCGTTGGTTTCCAGGTTTTTCGAAATCGTGTAATTAAGCAGCATGTAGAACCCATAAGAGAATTCCTTTTGCACCTTAAAATTAACCGACTCGTACTTGTTATTGGCGTCACTGGAGCTGATCGCCTGTATCCCGTTGACTGCGGGAGCCCCCCTGTTCGCTTGGGTATTCAACCCCACCAGGGCATACTGAAAAGGCACTTGCCCAAGATTGTTCCTGGCGTCTAACAGGGTGCCCTTGGCGCCTGAATAGGCCGCCTGAACCAGCCAGTTGCGCGCGAACTCGTATTGGAGTGTGAAGTTCCACTGTTGCAAATAGGGGTCCCTCGCATTGGCGAAATTCAGCGTCTCAATCGTGTAGGCCAACGGATTGCTCGCCGAGAACGCCTTCAAGGTCGGATCCGCCGGCGCCAGCACGATGGGAGTGTTTATAGTATTCGGTGGTTTCACCGTCCCGGCGGCAGTCACCGTGGGATTCACGATTAAAGCAACGTTCGGAGGGTTCTCCGCAAACACGGATGTCTGCTCGTTCTGATCGCGCAGGCCGTAAAAGATGCCATAGGCGGTTCGCAGTACCAGCTTCGAACTCAGCCGGTAAGCCAAACCAACCCGTGGTGAAAAGTCGTGGTGGGCGCCGTCGATGATGGCGCGGGAATAGCCGTTCTGGCCCGGCAGAACGAATTGCTGCAAACCAAAATTGAACAATGAGCCCCTGTCTCGCGCGTCCACCGGGCGAGTATATAGATCGTAGCGCAACCCAAGGTTCAGGGTCAGGCGTGGCGTCACTTTCCAATCGTCTTGAACGAACAGGCCGGCGTAAATGGATCGCTGCCTGGCCCAGTCGATCATCGGAAGACTAAATGGGTTTTGTACGGCGGGAAAACCCATGAGAAAGTCCGCCCACGGATCGCCTGAACCCGGAGCATTAGAGCTGGAACTGAAGATCGAGCCGAACAGGTTCTCCCCAAAGTTATTGTTCAGAAAATTATAGCGGATGCGGCGCACGTCGCCTCCGAACTTCACGGCGTGATTGCCCCGCACAACCGTAACGTTGTCCAGCCCTTCGAAGGTAGTCTCGTAACTGAGAACGCTAGCTCCTCCGCCGAAGCCGCTGTATTCCGTACTCCCGCTGATCTGGCCGCTCGGACTGAAGACCATCGAAGGAAAACCCTGCACCGAAAACGGAGACAGCGCCAGTCCTATTTGCCGCGCGAAGTTCGCGCCCGCCTGCCCTTGGCCGATCTCGCTGCCATTCGAGCGCGAGAACCCGAAGCGGGCTTCGTTGATCGTTCCGGGGCCGAACACCTCCACGTCGCTGAGCACGGCATGTCGGGCGAATGTCACATTCGTGGTGCCCCCGCCCAGCACATTGTCAAATACGCCCGGCGTCGGTTGGACCACATTGCCGAATGAGAACCGGCCAAACAGGCTGTTCTGCTGGCTGATCTTCTGGTCTCCTCTAATGTCGAACTGATCGCCGTTCATCCTCTGTACATGATTTTGGAAGTAGTTGCGGCTGGCTGCGTTCGGAGGCCCGAAATTCGGCGCTGGAATCAGCGTCTCGATGGCCAGGCTGGTAGGGTTGATCTGGTTCGCCGGAATCTGATTGTTCGGGAAGGGATCGGAGATCACGGCTCCCGTGGGCCCGATGCGCCGGGCCTGCGGGTCGTATATGGTGGTCCCAAGAGACGCAAAATTGCCCGTCCGGAACGACATCGGAGGTAGATCGGAAATACTCGAACTGGCGTTGGTGCGCCGCCTGGTCCCCTGATAGTCGATGAAGAAGAAGGTGCGATTGCGGCCGTTATAGAGCTTCGGCAGAAAGATGGGTCCGCCCAGGGCGAAGCCGAACTGGTTCTGCCGGAATGGCGATTTCGGACTCTTCGCGGCATTTGCGAAGAAGGCGTTGGCATCCAGTTTGTCATTCCGTAGGAACTCAAAGAGGGTTCCGTGCAGGTTGTTCGTACCCGCCTTTATCGTGGCACTCACTACTGCGCCCGCCGAGTGGCCGAACTCTGCCGAAAAACTGTTGGTGTTGACTTTGAATTCCTCAAGCGCATCCACCGAAGGCGTGTAGAGCACACCGTTGCGGCCGATCGATCCCTGATTGGAAGTAGTATCGTTCGCCACGCCATCCAGCAGGATCTCATTCCCTGAAAAACGTCCGCCGCCGGCCGCGAAGGTCTGGTTGGAGCCAATCCCGACAACCTCGGTGGTATTGCCCGCCAGCAGGCCCAACGCAAAAACATTCCTCCCGTTGAGGGGCATATCCAGCACTTTCTTATTTTCAATCTGCTGGCCCAATGACGAAGTTGCCGCGTCCACCAGCGGAGCCGTCGCCATCACCTCAACGGTTTCTGTATTGCTGCCAGGCGACAGTTTCAGTGTCAAGGTCACCGTCTGGTCAACCGCCAGGACAATCCCCGATAGAGTCTCACGCTTGAAGCCCTGGAACTCCGCCGAAACCTGATATTCTCCGATGGCCATTACCGGAGCTAGAAATTCGCCTCGCTCGTTGGTGTAAACGGTCCGGCTCCCCTTGGTGGCTGAGTGCACCAGGGTGACTTTGGCGTGTGGGATCATGGCGCCTGTTGCGTCTTGGACTTGGCCCACAATATTCCCCGCGGTTGTCTGTGCCATGGCGGGCAGGCACAGCACTATAAGACTTGCCATATAACTCGCGAAGCGCATAACTCTCCCTTCACGTAACCCGGGGCAGGAAGACGGAGCGGAAAAATTGACTTAGGGAATTCTTGCTCGCAGTGGGTTAGCGGACTACACCAAAGGCAGTCTCCGGAAAACCCCAGTTCAAGAACCTCAACCCCTAATTCAAAAAGCCTCCAGTCGGCCCTCAAGATCTTGTAGTAGAGAATTACGCAGCCAGGGGTGCTAAGTCAAGATCTTTCGCCGCAAGTAAACTGATGGCATATGCTAAAATCCATCAAAATGGCCTACCATGGTCGATCTTGGCATTCGACAGATCCTGGAATTGGTGTATTGATAACTTAGGACAGTTTAAGAATGACTGACGTATTCATTTCGATCGACCGTGCAGCCCACGTTCCGATTCACGTACAGGTCGAAGAGTCCATTCGCAAGTTGATCAGCCAGGGCCGGCTCCGTCCCGGCGACCGGCTGCCCAGCATGCGCCAATTGGCAACAACCCTGGGCCTGAACCGCATCACCGTAGGAGCTGCGTTCAATAAACTTGAGGCCGATGGCCTGATCATTTCCCACGTTGGCCGGGGCACATTTGTCAGCCGCGTGAACTTGCCGGTTGAGGAGAAGGCGCCCGACGCCGCCCACGATCCGGAGGCTGTGGCATATCTCTGGGGCCCCCTGTTCAACGATCTCCGATCGGCGCCGGCGGGAATTCCAACCACCATCCCGCGGCCGAACGCCGCCATGATTTCCTTCGCAGCCGCGGCGCCGCCCCCGGAGGTATTCCCAGCGGGCGAGTTTCGTCGCTGCGTGGATTTCGTGATCAAGCGCCGGATGAAAGACATCAGCCGATTGGGCCCCTGCGACGGCCTGCCGTCTTTGAAAGCCTATCTGGTGCGCTGGTTTGCGCATAAGGGCATCAACGTGTCCGAAGACGAAGTCTTGGTCACAAGCGGCTGCCAGCAGGCCATGGACCTGATCCGCCGGGTGCTGGTGGCGCCTGGCGATGCCGTGATGCTTGAGAATCCAACTTATCCCGGGGCCATCGCGGCCCTGTCTGGTCCTTCGACTGAGCGCTTGGAACTGCCGGTACAAGGGCAAGACTCGGACCTCAGCACTCTTAATTCCCTGTGCGGGCGCAACCGCTGCAAGCTGATCTACGCGGTCCCCAACTTTCACAACCCGACCGGGAAGACCATGCCTCAAGAAAGCCGTCTGCGGCTTCTGGCCTTCGCCAACCGGATGCGAATCCCTGTCATAGAGGACGATGTGTTTGGCGACCTGCGCTACCAGGGCGCCGGGCTCCCGGCTCTGAAAATGCTCTGCCCGCAGCTGGTCATCCACATTGGCAGTTTTTCAAAAAGTTTAAATCCCGGGCTGCGCGTGGGCTGGGTGGTGGCGCCGCGCCCTGTCATCCGGCAGCTATGCGCCGTGAAGCAGGCCAGCGACCTGCAAACTAATCTGCTGATGCAAGCCACCCTCGATGAGTTTTGCCGCCGGGATCTTTTACATCGGCACCTGAAGCGCGCCAAGCGAGTTTTTCTCAGGCGTCGGGATGCAATGGCCGAGGCCCTCCGCCGCTGGTTCCCGTCCGAAGCCCGCTGGACCGTGCCGGAGGGCGGGCTTTCCATATGGGTTTCGCTGGCGCCCGAATGCAACACGGACGAACTCTCGCGCCTTGCCCAGGAACGGGGCGTACAGTTTCTGCCCAGCTCTGTTTTTCATTTTCGCTCGCCGGCCTACAATTCGTTGCGCTTGAGTTTCGCCGCTGAAAATGAGCAGCGTATCCAGGAGGGCATTCGCTTGTTGGGTTCGTTGCTCAACAGTGAAAGGTCGCGCCCATTCTACACCGGTGAATGGGCAGCTCATCGTTTGGCTCCGCCAATCTTATAAATTGCTCTGATCAGGCGGCATCTCCGGCGCTGATGGTCGCATTGGTATATTAGTAGTATCTCCATGCGAGGCGCGCGCTGGCTCCTGCTGGTGGCTATTGCCGCGATTCTTGGCGGTGTCGCCGCCAAATATCGGGCTTCAAAAAAGGCACAGCACGACCAGGCCATTCCCACACCGGCGGCCCTGTCCACCGATCTGAATTCCTCCGCCCAGCATTGGCAATACCGCGACGCGGACCACAAGACGGGCCGCATCATGGCCGATATCGACGCCGAATCGATGCAGCAGGTGAAGGATTCCTCTCGCGTCGATCTCAAGAACGTCACCATGAAGCTCTACAACAAACCGGGCGACAAGTACGATCTGGTGAAGAGCGCCGCTGCGGCTTTCTCGGCCGGTGATCACCATCTCTACTCTGAGGGCGAGGTGGAAATGACGCTCGGCATCCCGGTGCAGAGTCAGCCTCACCACCAGTTCGTGACCGTGAAATCCTCCGGCGTCGGCTTCGACACCACCAGCAATCAGGTGGATACCGAACGCCCCTGCAGTTTCACTTTCGAGAACGGCACCGGCAAATCCACCGGCGCTTTCTATGATCCGGCCACGCACGAGCTGGTGATGAAGCACGACGTGGAGGTGCTATGGCTGCCGGTGGGGCCGAATGCCAAGCCCATGAAGATCGAAGCCGCCAGCCTCACTTACCATGAGACTACCGCTGAGATCTGGCTCAAACCCTGGGGCCGCATGACGCGCGAGAACACCATAATCGAAGGCAATGACGCGGTGCTGCACCTGGAAAATCAGAAAATCCGCAAAGTGGACGCCACCCACGCGCACGGCACCGACGACTATCCCAACCGCAAGCTGCGATACCAGGCCGACGAACTCTGGGTGGATTTCAACGACCAGGGCAAAGCCCAGAAAGTGGTGGGTCAGAACAACGCCCAACTGGTTTCAACCAGCGACGCTTCGGAAACAACCGTTACCGCCAACCGCGTGGAGATGAACTTTGAGCCGCGCGATAACGACAGTGTCCTTTCGCAGGTTATCGCCAACGGCAACGGCGTGATCGCCTCGAAGCCTCTGCCCGCGCCCGGCAGGCTGCTCACCGAAACTCACATTCTGCGCAGCGATGCTTTCGAAATGAATATGCGGCCGGGCGGGCGCGAAATCGCAAGCGTGGTGACTAAGGCTCCGGGCAGCCTGGAGTTTATACCGAATCGGCCGGTGCAGCGTCACCGCACTCTCGACGGCCACGACATGGTGATCGCCTACGGCCCGCAAAACCGCATCGATACCTTCACCGCCAAGGACGTGAAGACCACCACCGAGCCCACCGCCGATGAGCGCAAGCGCAACCGCACCGTCTCCACCACCGCCAGCCGCGATCTGCGGGCGCGCTTCGATCCCAAAACCAGCGGCTTGTCCGCCATGGAAGAGACCGGCGATTTCGCCTACGAGGAAGGCGACCGCAAGGCCCGCGCCGCCAAAGCCACGCTCGATTCCGACCAGAACATCATCGTGCTCGATACCGGCGCGCGCATGTGGGACGCCACCGGCTTCACCTCCGCCGACCGCATCCGCATGGATCAGCGTACCGGTGACTTCGTCGCCGAAGGCTCCGTGAATTCCAGCCGCCTTCCGGACAAAGACCAGAAGAAGAATTCCGAAATGCTCTCGGGTGATGAGCCGCTGCAAGCCCAGGCGCGCAAAATGGATTCGCGGAACCGCAACCGCACGATTCACTACGAAGGCGGCGCCACCATGTGGCAGGGCGCAAACCGCATCCAGGCCGACACCATCGACGTGGATCGCATCACCCGCGGCCTGGTGGCCGACGGCAATGTGATCTCGCAGCCTTTGGGAAGAGCCCAAAGGCGATTCGGAAAAGGACCCTAAGGGCGACTCGGAAAAGGATGCCAAGAGCAGCTCGGAAAAGGATGCTAAAAGCGACCCTGATAAAACCAACCAGAAGAAATCCACCACCCCCGTGCTGACCGTAGTGCACGCGCAGCATCTGGTCTATACCGAGGCCAACCGCCTGGCCGTCTACACCGGCGGTGTGCAGCTTACCCGGCCGGGGCTTCAGGTGAAGGGCAGGGAACTGCGCGCCTTCCTGGCCGAAGCCGGAGCTGACTCCCGTTTGGAAAAGGCCTTCGCCGAAGGCGCCGTTGAGATTCTGCAGTCGTCCAAAGACCACACCCGCAAGGGCACCGGGGGGCATGGCGAGTTTTACACCGATGAGCAGAAAGTGATTCTTAGATCGACTGCGCCCGGCACCACGGCCAGGATGGTGCAGACGCCGAAAATCTCTGCCAAACCCAGCACCTCGGAGGGTACCGAATTGACCTACTTTGTTAACGATGATAGGCTGCTGATAACGGGCGCTCCTCATGAACCGGCCAACAGCCGTATCAACCGCAAGAAACGATAGTGGGCCGGCGCCAATCCGCATGAGCAAACTGGAAACCGGGGGCATCTCAAAAAGCTATCGCGGCCGGCGTGTGGTGGACGACGTCACGGTTTTCGTGCAGCAGGGAGAAGTAGTCGGTCTGCTGGGTCCCAACGGCGCCGGCAAAACCACGTCTTTCTATATGATCGTGGGGCTCATCACGCCGGATTCCGGTCGCATTCTGCTGAACGAGCAGGATATTACTGACCTGCCGATGTATCAGCGCGCGCACCGCGGCATCAGCTATCTGCCGCAAGAGGCTTCGGTCTTCCGCAAACTCACGGTGGAAGAGAACCTGTTGGCGATTCTGGAAACCCTCCCCATTCGCCCCCGCGAACGCCGCGAAACCATGGAACGGCTGCTCGATCAACTGGGGCTGGAGCAGGTGCGGCGCAGCCAGGGCTACATGCTGTCGGGCGGTGAGCGCCGCCGCGTGGAGATCGCCAGGTCCCTGGTGATCAACCCCAGTTTTCTGCTGCTGGACGAGCCATTCTCCGGGATCGACCCCATCCAGGTGCTGGAACTGCAGCGCATCATCTTCGATTTGAAGCGCGCCGGCATCGGCATTCTGGTCACCGATCACAACGTCAGCGAGACCCTGGCGGTAACCGACCGGGCCTACATAATGGACCGCGGCCGGATCTTTCGAGCCGGCAGTCCGGAGGCCCTGGCCCGCGACCCCGAAGTCAGGCGCATCTACCTGGGTGAGTCGTTCACGCTGCGAGTGTAGATATTAACCGCAGAGACGCGGAGACCGGCGCGGAGAAAGATCGACCAAAGTAATCCTGGAGTTGCTCTCTCTGCGTTTTGCTCCGCGTCTCAGCGTCTCCGCGGTAAAGAAACAGCCCCCGCACCTGCCCTACGACAACATTTCCCGAACCTTAGGCCCAAGCTGCATGAACTCATCCAAGCTCGACGGCTTGCGAAAGTAACCCGTGGCTCCGAGTGCCATGGCCCGCTCGCGGTCCGAAGGTGCATTGGAAGAACTGATGATCAGAACCTTGGTTCTCCCACACCTCGGGCTCACCCGAACACGCTTCAAGACCTCTTCGCCGCTCACCTTCGGCAAATTCAAATCCAGTAGAACCAGATCCGGACACGGATGCCCGTCATCCGCGTCTACCTGCTCTATGAAATCAATCGCAATTGCACCATCTCGCACAACATAAAGGCCGCAGTCCAGCCGTTCTTCGGCCAGGGCCTCCTCCACCAGATTGGCGTCGGCTGCACTGTCTTCAACCAGAAGGACTACCGGCCGTGTTTCAGCTGTTGGTTCTTGCATAGGGAACTGTAAAGAAAAATGTGGAACCCTTGCCCGGCTCGGATTCCACCCAAATCCGGCCGCCGTAGCGCTCCACAATTTTCTGGCAAATCGCCAGCCCCATTCCCGTTCCGGGATACTGCTTCCGGTCGTGTAGCCGCTTAAAGATCCCAAAGATCTGTTCGTGGAATTCTCTCTCGATACCAATTCCATTATCCTCCACCGCAAACCGCCAATGGGCGTTGTCCCGGGCTGCGGTTATGGTCACGCGCGGCAGTTCCTGGCTCCGGTACTTAAGAGCGTTTGAAACCAGATTCTGAAAGACATGCATCAGCGGAACCTGGTCGCCTTGCACCACAGGCAGGCCGGCGGCCGATATCACCGCGCCCGTCTCGCTTATCGTGGTAGCAAGGTTCTTCTTAACCGCTTCCACCACTTCGTTCATCTCGACTAATTCAGAAGTTGAGTCGGCGCCCCTGGTAGCTTGTGAGTAAGCCAGAAGGTCGCTGATTAGCATCTCCATCCGATGCGCGCCTTCAACACAGTAGCTCAGGTACTCCAAAGCTTTGCCATCCAGATTGGATGCATATTTTCTCTCCAGCAGCTGGCTGTAGATCGCCACCTGCCTCAATGGCTCTTGCAGGTCATGGCTGGCCGAATACGCAAACTGCTCCAGATCCGCATTGGCGCGCCTGAGCTCATCGTTGGATCGTCGAAGCAGCTCTTCGTGCATTCTCCGGCCGGTAATATCCTCAGCCACGAAACTGAAACGCGGCCTGCCGCCCGGGCCCTCGCCAAGATAGTTCACGTGGGCGCTCAGCCAAACACTGCCGGACGGCTTCGGGTGTTGGTATTCAAAACCAACCGAACGGCCTTCGCTCCGGCTCTGCCGATACTTGTTGACCCAGAGATCGTCAACCGGCCTCGGTATCCCTAACTCTTTGCTCGATTGCGTCGGCAGCGCTTCAACATCCGTGCCGTAGAAATTCGCGGTCGCGGCATTGCAGTAAATGGGGACAATTTCCTCACCCTCGATCTCGATCACACCCATCAGAAAAGGCGAACTGTCGTAGAAGCTTTGCAGCGTCGCTTGACTCTGCTTCATCGCATCCTCGGCTTCTCTTCGTCTCTTTCGAGTTGAGAGATGCGTCGCCACTCGCGCCAGCAGTTCACGCGCCGTGAATGGCTTAATCAGATAATCATCTGCACCCGCTCCCAGCCCATCCAGCCGGCTCTCTTCCCCGGCGCGGGCCGATAGCAGCAGCACAGGAATGGTTCGCGTTTCCGAACGATTTCGCAATTCCTTGAGCAGCCCAAACCCATCCAGGCCAGGCATCATCACGTCGCTTAAAATCAGATCCGGCGGATTTGAAATGGCCGCATTCAATGCTTCCTCGCCATTCGAAACCGCGACTACCTTATAGCGCTCACTGAGCAGCCGGGCAACATACTCTCGCATGTCCGGGTTGTCGTCCGCCAACAGAACCTGCTCGGCCGCCGTATTTACCGGGGCCAGCGTCGAAACCGGTTCGGTGCCCGCGGCTTGGGAATGCCCCGGCCCACCCCCGCGCACTTCCGGCGCATCGTCGGCCAGCCAGCGAAGCGCCTCTTCCACATAGGCATCCGAGCGCCGCGCATTGGAAAGGGATTCGTGCTTCGTCCGCAATTGCTCCGTCGGCAGGTGCTCGGTGCCGAACGGAATACTCACCGTAAACGTTGTACCCGCGTCTATCTCGCTCTCCACCCGAATTGAGCCGCCGTGGACTTTCACCAGCTCCTGCACCAAAGCCAGCCCGATACCGGTCCCCTCGATGGTTCGGCTCCTGGCTCCCGCCACCCGGTGGAAGCGCTCAAAAATACGCGGCAGCTCAGCAGCCGGAATGCCCGTTCCCGTGTCTCGAACCCTCAATTCGGCCTGCTCGCCGCACCGGCGGACGGATACCGTCACGCTGCCCTCCAGCGTGAACTTGAGCGCATTCGAAAGAAGATTCAACACGACCTTCTCCCACATCTCGCGGTCCACGAAGACAGGCATCCCCAATGGTTCGCACTCCACATTGAAAGTAAGGCGCGCCTTCTCCATGGCGGAACGGAAGTTCGCGGCCAGCTCTGCTGTGTAATGCGCCAGGTCGGTGGCCTCATAGACTGCCCGTGCGCGCCCCGCCTCAATACGGGAAAAATCAAGCAGCGTGTTAACCAGCTTCTGAAGCCGCAATCCATTGCGATGAATCAGGTCCAGAAGGTGCCGTTGATCCGAATCCGCGCCCGCTCCGTCTCGAGTGATAAGCTCTTCGACAGGACTCAATATTAAGGTCAGCGGCGTGCGAAGCTCGTGGCTTACGTTGGAAAAAAACGTGGTCTTCGCCCGGTCGATCTCAGCCAGCGCTTCGGCGCGGCGCCGCTCCGCTGCGTGGGCTTGTGCGTTGGCCAGACCGGCGGCAATCTGCCCGGCAAGCAGATCGATGAAGCCGCTGTAAGCCACATCGTAACGCCGGTATGGATTCGTGCCTGCCACCATGAATCCCGCCGGCCGCTCCTGGCCCTGCTGTCTTATGGGGACGATCACGGCCTGCCCCACCGGTTTGTTCCAATCTCCCGTCGGCAGGGCTCCTAGCTCGCTCTGCCCGGTCAGGTCTTCGATCAGTCGCGGTGCCGGATGGAGATACGTCTCGTGCGCCGGCCATGGAAAACTCGAACCCGCTTTGATCCTTCCGGCTGCCAGCGGATGCTCTGCCTCTATACCGCTCACCGACGCCAGACGCGCGGCGCCTCCTTCATCGAAAAGGTAGGTCAGCGTAAAGGGCAGGTCCTTCTTGTTTCGGCTAAGCTGCCGCCTGAGCACCTCCAGCACCTCGTCTTCCGTGTTCGTGCCCGCCAGCGCCGACGCCACATCACGCAGCGTCGCGATTCGCCGTTCCCCAATCAGTCGCTCGGTCTCTTCGGTGACCACGCAGAGCATGCCAATGATCTGGCCCTGGTCGTCCGTCAAAGGGCTGTATGAAAAGGTGTGATAGGTCTCTTCGGGGAAGCCGCTACGTTCCAATAACAACAACAGTCCCTCGTCATATGTGGCCTCGCCCGAAGTCAGCACGGTCTCGATACGCGGCCCGATATCCGGCCAGATCTCCGCCCAGACTTCGCGCGCCGGGCTGCCCAGCGCCCAGGGGTGTTTGATTCCAAGTGTCGGCCGGTACGCATCGTTATAAAGAAAGGTGAGCTCCGTACCCCAGCCCATCCACATGGCGTAACGCGAGGTGAGCAGAATGTTAACCACCGTGCGCAGGCTTTGCGGCCACCGGTCCAAAACACCCAGCGGCGTGGTCGACCAGTCGAACGCACGAATGCGCTGCGCCATCTCGCCGCTACCCTGGTATGGCATGGCGACGGCGTGCCGGTCGCGGCCCGGAAGCATCTGCTCTGTCGAGTTCACGCTCGTATCCTGCGTGGATGCATAAGATCCTTAGACATTCTCTAACAATGTGAGGTTTCGCGCCCTGCGTTTTCATACAATCGAAACCGGGGCTCTCTTTCAACCGTAACCATGACCATGAGATCATTGTGTCTGTTCCTGCTCAGCGCCGCCTCAGCATTTTCCCAACCGTTCTCCTTCGGCCTGAAGGGAGGCGTTCCGATGACTGAGTTCCTGAACGCCGCCCAGAGTCAAACCTTCAGCTTTACCACCAGCACGAATCGCTACATAATCGGTCCCACCGCGGAGTTGAAGCTCCCGTTCGGCCTCGGCGTTGAGGTGGATGCGCTCTATCGCCGGTTCAGTTACAACGGAAACGGCACCATCAGCGGGATTACCACCGCCTTAACCAGCACCGACACCACCTCCGGCGCCTGGGAATTCCCGTTATTGGTCAAGTACCGTTTCCCCATGAAAATTGTGCACCCTTATGTGGATGCCGGTGTAGCCTGGGACAAACTCAGCGGCCTCAGCCAGGCCGTAACCAAGACGGTGGCCAACATCACCAGCAGCACCAGCACTTCAAATCCGTTGGAATTGACTAACAACGTCAGCCGGGGATTCGTGCTGGGCGCCGGCCTGAGTATCAAAGCGCTGGTGATTCACGTCTCGCCTGAAATCCGCTACACGCGCTGGGGCGCGCATCACTTCGTGGACCCCAACGGTTTGCTGCACAGCAACCTGAATCAGGCCGAATTCCTGGTCGGAATTACATTCTAGGCAGCCCATGGTTTGGGATAATCCAGCCATGGTCTTGGATAAACAATGATTCATTCCGGGGACGTCGCCGTACTGATCGCCGGAGCCGGCCCAACCGGTCTGGCGCTGGCTTGCGATCTGGCGCGCCGCGGCGTGTCCTTCCGGATTGTCGATAAAGCCGCGGCTTACTTCGTTGGATCGCGCGGCAAGGGATTGCAGCCCCGTAGTCTGGAAGTGCTCGACGATTTCGGCGTGATCGAACAGGTTCTGGCCAATGGCCGGTTTCATCTTCCTTTTCGAGCCTACGAAGGAGCCAGGATACTGGGCGACCGCGACATGCATGAGGGTCGCGTGCCCACCCCGGATGTCCCGTACGCAAGTACCTTATTCATCCCCCAGTGGCGCGTTGAAGAGATCTTAAGAACCAGGCTTGCCGAATCCGGCGGCCGTGTCGAACTGGCAACTGAGCTGACTGGTTTCGAACAGAACGCCGATACCGTGACCGCCACGTTGAGCCGCGGCGGGCGGTCCGAAAAGGTGGTTGCGCATTATTTGGTGGGGGCCGACGGCGGCCGCAGCTTCGTTCGCGGTGCGCTGGGCGTAGGCTTTGAGGGCGAGACCTGGGCCAGTGAGCGCATGCTGGTCGGCGACGTCCGCGTGGACGGCCTGGACCGCGAACATTGGCATTCCTGGCCCAGTACGGAACTCGGATGGGTGGCGCTTTGCCCGCTGCCCGCCACCGATTCATTTCAGTTTCAGGCGCAGATCGGGCCCGAAGAGCCGGACGAACCTTCACTCGATCGCTTCCAGCAAATTATCGATGAGCGTACCGGCGGCGTCGGCATCCGGCTAAAGGATGCCACCTGGCTGTCCCTGTATCGTGCCAACGTGCGCATGGTCGATCGCTATCGCGTGGGCCGTGTCTTCCTTGCCGGCGACGCCGCTCACGTCCACTCGCCGGCCGGCGGTCAAGGCATGAACACCGGCATTCAGGATGCGTACAATCTCGGCTGGAAACTAGGTCAGGTCTTAAATGGAGCGCCCGCGGAACTGCTCGATACCTACGAGGAGGAAAGGCTGCCTGTGGCCGCGTGGATGCTCGGCATCACATCCAAGCTGCATCGCGATAGCCTGCAGGGGACAGTCAGGGACTACCAGCACCGGCTGCGCCCTGAGACGCTGCAGCTTGGCATCAACTATCGCAACAGTTCACTAACTCGCGAACAGCGGGAGTCTCCCGGAAGCGTTAGAGCCGGTGACCGGGCGCCCGACGCGCCCTGTCACACCGCCGCCGGAGCCCCGCTCCGCCTGTTCGACGTATTCCGAGGCCCGCACTTCACGCTGCTTGGTTTTGAACCGCTTGCGATAACACAGCATTTCGGATCGTCTGTCCGCAACTGCTTAATCGTGCGCGCCGGAGAGGCCGCCGAAGCCGGAGCCATTATTGATAGCGTCATGGTTGATACGGAAGGCCACGCGCGCCGTGCTTATGACGCCCAGGACGGCACCCTCGTCCTCATACGGCCCGACGGCTACATCGGCCTGATTACGGAAAGGGGATCCGAGGGAAGTATCCGAGAATACCTGAAGCCGCTCATCGGCGGCTAAATCCGGGCCTGAAATCCTAGGAAACATTTCTCGCTAGTCCTGATCTAAAACGCATTTACCGTGTTCTGTTCCAGCCGAGTGGGGCATCCGCCTGCATACCCTCCGCTTCCTCCACGTTCTCAGGTCTTGACCCGCTTGCTCTACCTCAGCGCCGTTCTCCGCGTCTCCGCGTCTCTGCGGTAAATACACGGCTTATGTCGGTAACCTACTGAAACAGAATCTCTTATGCATCAATTGGCTTCGTTCCGCGAACCCCCCGTTTGCGTCATACCGGCGACAGCTCCCGCAATTTCCGCACGGCCTCCGCCACCCGTGTACCCACGAAGTCGATCTCCTCTTCCGTATTGAACCGGCCGATTCCGAAACGCAGCGAAGAATGCGCCTGCTCCTCGCTCAATCCCAGCGCTCTCAGCACGTGGCTGGGCGCGACCGTGGCCGAACTGCAAGCCGAGCCGGTGGACAATGCGACGTCGGGCAGGCTCATCAACAGCGATCCGCCATCCACATACTCGAAGCTCAGGTTCAAGTTGCCGGGGAGCCTGTGCTCCATGGAGCCGTTGACCCGCACGCCTTCCACCGCGGCTTCAATCCGCGCTTTGAGACGGTCGCGCAATCCGGCCGTCCGCACGCCTTCCGATTCCATCTCACGCGCGCAGATCGCGCAGGCCTCCCCGAAACCGGCGATGGCGGGCACATTCAAAGTCCCGGAGCGCAGGCCGAACTCGTGCCCCCCGCCTTCCACCTGCGCCGCCAGTTGCACCCGGGGATTGCGGCGCCGCACATACAGCGCTCCAACGCCTTTCGGTCCGTACATTTTATGCGCGCTGACGGACATCAGGTCGATGCCGTCGCCGTCCACCCGGATCGGGATCTTGCCAAACGCCTGGGCCGCGTCGCAGTGAAACAGGACGCCCTTCTCCCGGCAAATCGCGCCGATTTCGCGCACCGGCTGGATGACGCCGATTTCGTTGTTGGCATACATCACGCTCACCAGGATGGTGTCTTCGGCGATGCTGTCGCGCAGCCGGTCGGGATCCATGCGTCCATCGGGCAGCGGCGGAAGCACGGTCAACCGGCAGCCCATCCGCTCCAGGTGTTTTACGGGATCGAGCACGGCTTTATGCTCGGTAGCCATGGTGATAATGTGAACGCTGGCCGCCATCTGGTTCGGGCGATCGCGGTAGGCCTCCACCACCCCTTTGAGCGCCAGGTTGTTGGACTCCGTAGCGCCGCTGGTGAAGACGATTTCGCGCGGCGCCGCGCCCGCCAGTTCCGCGATTCTCTTGCGGGCCGCCTCTACCGATTTCTCGGCTTCCCACCCGAAACTGTGGCTCCGGCTGGCCGCGTTGCCGAATTTCGCCCCGAAGAAGGGAAGCATGACATCCAGCACTCGGGGATCAACCGGAGTGGTAGCCTGATGATCGAGGTATACTGGTTTGTACATCATCGCCCCATCGGCGATTTGGTAACCGCCTATCCCGAGTATAATTGTCTTAATATCGGAAGGGGTACCCCCAGTTTCCTTTCCGATCCGATGCTTCGTTTACTCAAGGTCTTCATACCAGTTGGCACGCTCACGCTGTTGGTTTCCGAGACTGCCCTGGTAACGTCAGCGTTCATTCTGGCGACCTACATCGATCTCAAAGTAGATCCTACGGTTTACCTGTTGGAAGGCGGCCTGTTCCCCATCATCCTGGTGGTCTTGACCATTCTGGTCGGGCTGCATTTTCACGACCTCTACTCTCAGTTCTACGTGAAATCGCCGATCGTGCTTCTGCAGCAACTATGCCTCGTAATGGGAATCGCGTTCCTCAGCCAAGGCCTGATTGCCTATTTGGACACCAGGCTGCGCGTACCGATCTGGGTCATGGTATGGGGCAGCGGGATTGCGATCGTGGCCATCTTCCTATGGCGCATTTTCTTCAGCGCTTACGCCATGAACGTGGTGGGGCGGGAGCGCCTCCTGCTGGTGGGCGGCAGCCCGCTGTTGGAAGATATCGGGAAGTACATCGCCGAGCATCCGGAGTCCGGACTGGAGGTTGCCGGATACGTGGATGACCGGCATGAGAGCGATGAACTGCTGGCCGGAGCCAAACTGCTGGGGCCCATGAGTTCCCTGCGAGAGATTGTGCGCGCTGCGGAACCCAATCGCGTGGTGATCGGTATGTTTGAGCGCCGCAACCGCATGCCGGTGATTGAGTTGCTGGACTTGCGTTTTGGCGGCCACATCATCGAAGAGGTCGCCACCACGTATGAGCGCATTTGCGGGCGGGTATGCGTCAAAGAGCTCCGGCCGTCGCAGCTCATTTTCGCCGGCGAACTGGGCCCGCGGCCGCAAAACCTCGTACTGCAGCGCCTGTTGAATATGGTGGTCGCGGTCGTGGGCATCATCGTGTCGTCTCCGATCATGCTGCTCACGGCGCTGGCGGTGCAGGTTTCTTCGGCCGGGCCGGTGCTGTACCGGCAGGTGCGCGTGGGCCTGGACGGCGCCCTGTTCACGGTGTACAAATTCCGGTCCATGCGGGTCGACGCCGAAGCCATCACAGGCGCGGTTTGGGCCAGCAAAGACGATCCTCGCGTGACCACCGTGGGCCGCATCATCCGGCGCATCCGGTTCGACGAACTGCCGCAGCTCTACAACGTTCTGAAGGGCGAAATGTCGATCGTCGGTCCGCGCCCCGAACGGCCGGAGTTTGTGAAGGCTCTTTCGGAGCAGATCCCGTACTACCGGCAGCGCCACTGCGTGCGTCCAGGGATAACGGGATGGGCGCAGATCAATTACAAGTACGGCGACACCTTTGAAGACAGCATCCAGAAGCTGGAATACGACCTGTATTACATCAAGAACATGTCGATTTCGCTCGACAATCTCATCATCTTTCATACCTTGAAGGCCATGTTATTGTCGCGGGGCGCGCAATAGCCGGTACCGGTTCGCCGCGGAGCCTGTGGGATAGCCGGCGGGGGTATCATTGGAAAATGAGGTTTTTCGGAGCTTTGCCGTATGTGGGGCTGGCCGGCATGGTGTTTTCTCAGACGCCCCCACCCAAGCCGGCTCCGGCCAATGAGCCGACGGTTACACTGTCCGTCGAGGACCCTAAATCCCAAGTGCTGCCGGCCGTTCCGCCGGGCCGGGCCGTCATAATCATCGGTGACATCCAGATCACCGCCGCCGAGTTCGACCAGATGATCGATGCGCTGCCGGAAAACTATCGCGGCGTGGCGCGCGGCCCCGGACGGAAACAATTCGCCGACAATCTGATTCGGATTCTGGTCTTGGCCGATGAAGGCCGCCGCCGGAAAATCGATGAGAGCCCGGCCTTCAAGAGTCAGTCGATGTTTTCGGCGGCCAGTGTGCTGGCGGGATTAACGGCCGACGATCTGAAGAAGGACGTAAAGTTGGATGAAGCCGAACTGCACCGCTACTATGACGAGCACAGATTGGAGCACGAACGCGTGCGGGCGCGCCATATTCTGATTCGCATGCAGGGGTCGCCGCTGCCGGTGAACCCGGGCCAGAAGGATCTTACCGAAGCCGAGGCGCTGGCGAAGGCGCGGGACATCCGGCAGAAGATTCAGGACGGCGGCGATTTCGCGGCGCTGGCCGGAGCCGAATCCGACGATGCCGAGTCCGCCGCTAATGGCGGCGATCTGGGCTTCTTTCGCCGCGGCCAGAAGGTGCCCTCATTTGAAGAGGCCGCCTTCGCCTTGAAGGTGGGAGAGTTGAGCCGGCCGGTAAAGTCGCCCTTCGGCTATCACATCATCAGAGTGGAAGTCAGGGAGTTGAAAACTTTCGAGGAGATGCGGCCCGAGCTGGAAAAGAAAATGCGGCCCGAGCAAGCGCAGAAAACCGTGGAAGAACTGGCGGCTAAGTCCGGCGCGGTGCTGGACCCGGAATTCTTCGGGACGGCCAAAAAGTAGCGTGAAGACGCGAAAGCTGGAAATTGCCTGCCCGGTCTGCGGGTCCGCGGATGTCTTCTACAGTTGCACACCCAACTGCTGTTTCAATCACGTGTGCGGCGACTGTGGAACCACGTTTGAACCCGCCACCACGCTCAAGGGCGGAACCGCCGGCGGCATCATACCGCCCGACCCGCTTCCCGATTCCACCGACCCTACCGCGGAATGCGCCAAATGCAGTTCCATTGCCGTATATATGGGGGAAGATGGCTCTATAGTTTGCGGGAAATGCGGGGCGCTTCTGGTCTTGGAGATTACCGAGGTCGCCCCCGGATAGACCCGCCCGATAAGGCTTTGGGCGCCAACATTAAAACCGTTGCCTGGATGCACACCTGGTGATAAGCTGAAATTGACGTGGATTGATTTAGGGCTTTTTGAGCCCAGCTAATTGCAACCACGAAAAAAAGTGCTAAAGGCGAGTCGGTCTGTTCGATAACATTTCGACCCTGGCGCCTTTTTCGGTTCCAGGGTTTTTTGTTCGGGCTGCCCCCCTTCGCCGGATGCTGGAGGTTTGCATGAGCGTCTGGCCCAAGACGTTGTCGTCCCCTTCGCTTTCAGGCCTTGAAGGCGATCTGATTTCCGTCTCAATCAGCGTGGATCCGCGCCACCTGGAATCCCTTCTGGAAGCTCTGGCGCAAGTCGATTTCCCCATCAACCCCGAGATTTATCACGATGCCGCCCTGGTCTACCTTTACCCGGACGGCCGGGAAGAGACCGAAGCTACCACCCTGGTGGAATTCCCCGCGTATCGCGGCCAGTTGGACAAGGTGCGCCGGGACATGGAGAGTTACCGGTTCGATCCGGCGAGTCTACAGGTGACCAGCATGCTGGACCAGATTCAGTCGGATTACCAGCCTGAACTGGCGCCCGCGGGAGCGAACTACGTGGCGCGGTACCGCGTCAAGCACCGTGGCGGGGCCGGTGGATTCGCCAGCCATCACACCGAGTAGCGTTCTTCGTTCCATGGATCGCCGCGCATGTGGTAGCCGTTAGCCTCCCAAAACCCCGGCTGGTCTTTGTCGGTGAGGTCCACACCGGCTACCCATTTCGCGCTCTTCCAGGCGTAGAGCCTCGGCACAATCAGACGCGCGGGGCCGCCGTGCTCGACGGAAATTGCCTGGCCGTCGTGCAAAATTGCAACAAGTGCATCTTCAGCCAGGAAGTCCGCAAGCGGCAGGTTGGTGGTCCATCCGCGGTCGTATCCGTGGACGGTGACAAACCTTGCTTCGGGCTTGGCGCCGCCGGCGCGCTGCACCAACTCGCGGGTGGTGACCCCTTCCCAAAGATTGCTGAGGCGTGACCATCGCGTCACACAATGAAAATCAGCGAATACCTTGACTCGCGGCAGGAGGTGAAAATCTTTCCAATTCCACTCCACATTTTTTCCTACCAGGCCAGCCAATCTAAAGCGCCACCGGTCAAGATCGATGACCGGAGGGCCGCTGGCATCCAGCACGGGCCATTTCTTTGTGCGCGACTGGCCCGGTGGAATCCGCTGCGGACGCCGCGTGTCGACGCTTACGATGACGTCCGTCGAAAGGCCGTCGGGGGAGGAAATCTCGTCATCCTGGTTCTTACTTCGGTCCATGCCGAACATAGCACTCACCTTTGCCGGTCCACTGGGTAGCCTTTCTGAGCAATAGTACTTTTAATACATGATACGGCTTTTGCTCCTTGCGCCTTCCGAAATTTGCGCCATAATACCTTATCAAGACTTCTCGGGTGTATCCCGAGAACACTGGTATCGCAGGTGCTCAGAGCCATGGCGATGGTACCTAGGTTCGTGACTAACGGCGGGTGGGTGGGAAGAGCGGAGTGCTTCGCCTGTTCGCTGGTTTTCGCCTCGGCCCTTTCCGCGCAAACCCTGATGCCGGCCTCGGGCCCTGGCGGCGTAGTCCGGCTCTTCACGTCGGATGCGGCCATTCTGGAAGCCCAGGAGATCCGCAAGGATATTCCCTGCACCGCCACTCCCGTCAAGCCTGTGCTCGGCTTCGACCTCAAGTTTCACGCCGGTTACGACGTCAGCATCCCGCTGAAAGAGCTTGCCGGGTCGGATAACCAGTTGACCATGGTGTTCCGCGTCACTCCGGAACATCATCCGGACGAGCCCGTTTACTTCTCGCAGCATTTCCCTGTTCCCATGATTGAGGCGGATGCCGGCGGCAACGCGCTGTTGTCCGGAATGATCGACATGGGTGAAGGAAAGTATCACGTGGACTGGCTGATGCGCGACCGCGCCGAGCGCATCTGCTCTTCGAACTGGGAACTGGAAGCCTCGCTTCCTTCGAAGGACAAGCAGATGGCGTTGGACATCGTGGCCAATGCCGTCCAGCCCGGCGATACCGAGCCCTTCAAACAGGAGCCGCCCGTGAACCGGGTATCGTCCGACGGCCCGCTGAACGTCAAGGTTATGGTGAACTTCGCGCCGCAGGATTCCTATTCTGCCAGCCTGCAGCCGGTTGATACCAACGCCTTGGTTTCCATTCTGCGCAATATCGCGCGCGAGCCGCGGATCAGCAAGTTCTCCATTGTCGCCTTCAATATGCAGGAACAGCGGGTCATCTACCGCCAGGAAGCTGCCTCGCAGATCGACTTTCCCGCCATGGGACAAGCCCTGCACTCACTCAACCTCGGTACCGTGGACCTCAAGCGCCTGAGCCAGAAGCACGGCGACACGGAGTTCCTGACCAACTTCATTACCCAGGAGATCCAGGAAGACAAAGACCGGCCGGATGCGGTGATCATCGCGGGGCCGAAGGTGATGCTGGATAACGCCCTCCCGCAGGACACGTTGAAACAGCTCGGGGACAACGTGAAATACCCCGTCTTCTACATGAATTACAACCTGAATCCGCAGGCCAATCCGTGGCGGGATGCCATCGGGAACGCCGTCCGGTACCTCAAAGGCGCTGAGTTTACAATTAGCCGACCGCGCGACCTGTTTTTTGCGTGGAGCGAAATCATCGGCCGTATTGTAAAATCGAAGTTTGGGAGGACGGCGCTCGCAAGCCCGTCGGCCGCTCAATAGTTCATGCGGGTTCTGCATTTTTCGCTGCTGATCGCGTCAATAGCATTTCCCGGCGTTGCCCAGCAGTTTGGGGGCGCCGAGAACCTGGCCCCCTACGTTCCGACCCCTCAGATTGTGGTTGAGAGAATGCTGGAAGCCGGTCATGTGAAGCCGGGCGACGTGGTCTATGACCTGGGCAGCGGCGATGGCAGGGTGGTGATCACGGCCGCTCAAAAGTTCGGCGCGACCGCGGTGGGAGTGGAACTGCTTCCCGACCTTTGCCGGAAAACCGAGGATCGGATTCGCGCCCTTGGTTTGGCGGATCGCGTCCGCATGGTGGAGGGCAGCGCGCTGCGCGTGGATCTGAGCCCGGCCAACGTGGTCACGATGTTCTTTACCACTATCTCCAACGAGCGGCTGAAGCCCAACCTGGAAAAGCATTTGAAGATCGGCTCGCGTGTGGTGTCGAACGAATTTCCGGTTCGAGGCTGGAAGCCGACGGAAGTGGTGCGCGTGAAATCCGGCAAAATGGAACACACCATCTTCGTCTACGAGATCGGGCGTTTGCGACCCTGATCTTCACTACTTAGTCTTACCCGCGTTTTCCACCACGCTGCGCGCCAGGTAGTTTTGGATCTTGGCGTTGTTGCGCGCGGTCTCATAGTAGGCAGCCTTGAGCAGTTGGTCCTTGCTGTTGAGCAGAGTGTCGCGAATGTTCTGCTGGACGCGGGGATCGTTCAGTTCGCGCTGGCCGGCCGGTTCCTTCGAGATCACCTTCAGAATGCGGTAGCCCTCTTGCGTATGGATGATGCCGCGAGACGCCGTTCAGGGGCAGTGACATCACCAGTTTGCGCAGCTCCGGATTGGCCTTCTCCAGCGCCGATTCCGGAACGAAACCCATGTCGCCGCCGTTAGGCGCGGAATTCGCGTCTTCGGAGTAATTCTGCGCCAGCATGGCGAAATCCTCGCCCCGCTTCAGGCGCGCCGCGATGTCCTCGATCTTGGTCCGGGCGTCTTTATCGTTCTGCGCCTTGCTGTTCTTCAGATTGCGAATGTTGGGGTCAGGGAAGGGCGTCACCATGATCTGCGCCATGTGGACCTGCGGCTCAGCCAGATTGAAGTTGGCTTTATTGGCGTTATAGAAGTTGGTCACGTCGGCATCGGTGATGGTGATGTGAGACGTGATCTCCTTGTTGATCAGCTTCTCGACCGTGAGTTTGCTGCGAACCTGCGCCCGCAAGTCGTCGAGAGTCATATGCCGCGCCGCCAGCGTTTTCTCGAACTCCTCCTTGGTGTAAGGCGCTTTCATCTTGGTGAGTTCGGCTTCCACGTCGGCATCGATCGCAGTCAGGCCCAGCGGCTCGGCTTTCTGCATCATGATCTCGTTGGTGATGAGACTGCCCAGCAGATCCAGTCTCTGCACCATGATCTGGTCCTGGCTGGCTCCCTCGGGCTGCTGGGCATTCTGCTGGTAAGCCTTTTCGAGTTCGGCGTAGGTGATGGCGTGATTGTTCACCTCCGCCGCGACATTGGCGGGCGGCTTCCGTTTGCAGGAGACAGGGAGCAGAGCGGCAAGTCCCACGGCTAGGAACACGAGTGTACGCTTCATTCTGTTGATCCACTATTGTAACTGACAGTACCGTGGGCGCTCCTGTTCGCTTAGAATGGATTTACACATGAGAGTCGGAATGATTGGCACCGGCGCGATTTCCCACATGCATGCGCGCGCCTACAAGAACATCGGATTTGAGTTGACCGTCTGCACGGACATCAACGAGCAGTACGGCCGGAAGTTCGCCGCCCAGCACGGCGCGGAGTTCGTCTCCACCTATGAGGAGGTCTGCCGCCACCCCAAAGTGGACTACGTGGATGTCTGCACGTTTCCGGATTTCCGGTTGCAGCCCATCGAGATCTGCGCGCAAACCGGGAAGCACGTCCAGGTGCAGAAACCCATCTCCACCAACCTCGACACCGCGCGCCAGATGATCGAAACCGCGCGCCGCGGCGGTATTGTGCTGGGCGTGGTGAGCCAGCACCGGTTCGATGACGCCAGCCAGTTCCTTTCCAAGGCCATCGCCGCCGGCCGCCTGGGCAAACTGCTGCAGTGCGATTGCTATGTGAAGTGGTACCGGTCGCCGGAGTACTACTCGCGGCCCATCAAAGGCAGTTGGCAGACCGAGGGCGGCGGCGCGCTGATCAACCAGGCGATTCACGGCATCGATATCCTGCGCTGGCTGGCCGGTCCCTTGAAGCAGTTGTTCGGCATGTGGCAGTTGGGCGCGCTGCACAAGATCGAATCCGAGGACGTGGTGAACGCCGTGATGCAATTCGCCAGCGGCGCCACCGGCGTGCTCCAGGCCTCCACCGCCTTCTGGCCCGGCTACACCGAACGCACCGAGTTCCACGGCACCAAGGGAACTGCCATCATCTCCGGCGACAAGCTCACCACCTGGGATGTTGAGAACGATTCCGGCGATCCCGCTCCGGTGTCGAAGGAAGTGGCCTCGGGCTCATCCGACCCCATGGCGATCTCGGTGGAACCGTTCGAACGCCAATTCCGGGATTTCGCCGACGCCATCGCCAAAGGCCGCAAGCCCTTGGTCTCCGGCGAAGAAGGCTACCAGGCGCTCGAAGTGGTGGATGCCGTCTACCGCTCCTGCCGCACCGGCGAAAAGGTCACGCTCTAGAGCGCACTGCCGGTACGCCGCGCGTGCGCAACTTTCTGTTCCACGAATACGGCTTCTGAAGTTGCTCGGTACTTAGAACGTGTACAGCAGCGTCCCCGGCCCCACTTCGGCCGGACCGCCCGCGGTAACGGCCGCTTCCACCTCGACGTTGATCTGGCGGTAATAGATTCCCGTATCGCCGAGATAAACTTCCAGTTCCGCAGGGCGCGGCAGCGTCCCCTGGATAAGCGCCTCGCTTAGAGGATCTTCGATGTACTTCTGCAGCGCCCGCCGCAATGGCCGCGCGCCGTAGCTGCGATCGCCGCACGTTTTTTCGAGGAGATACTTCGAGGCATCGGGCGCCAGCTTGATCTTGATCTGCTTGGCCACCAGGTTGACATTCACCTGGTTGACCAACAGGTCAATGATCTGGATCAGGTCGTCATCCGTCAGCGACGTGAACAGGATCACCTCGTCCAGCCGGTTCAGAAATTCGGGGTTAAAGGCCTTTTTCACCTCTGCCCGCACCATTTCCTCGATCTTGGTCGAGACGCCTTCGCCCATCGGCGCCGAGAAGCCCAGGTGGCCGCGCTTTTCAAGGAAGCGCGCGCCCAGGTTGGACGTCATGATGATGATGGTGTTCTTGAAATCCACCTGGTTGCCGAGTCCATCGGTCAACTGGCCGTCCTCGAATACCTGCAGCAGGATGTTGTAGACGTCCGGATGGGCCTTCTCGATTTCATCCAGCAGGATGATCGAATAAGGATTGCGTTTGACGCGCTCGGTCAACTGCCCGCCCTCTTCGTAACCCACGTATCCGGGAGGAGAACCGATGAGCTTGGAGATGGAATGCTTCTCCATGTACTCGGACATGTCGAAGCGCACCAGGCTCTTCTCGCTGCCGAACAGGAACCCGGCCAGCGCCCGGGCGACTTCCGTCTTGCCCACGCCGGTCGGCCCCAGGAACAGGAAGCTGCCGGCCGGACGGTTGCTGGCCTTCAGCCCGGCACGTGAACGGCGGATGGCCCGGGCCAGCGCCGAAATGGCTTTCTCCTGGCTGATCACGCGCTTGTGCAGCTCTTCTTCGATGCGCAGCAGCTTGGCGATCTCTTCTTCCTTGATCGACGTCATAGGCACGCCGGTCCAGCGCGCCACCACATCTTCGATATCGTCTTTGGTCACGCAGCCCGTGGAAGAATCGTCCAGGTTATACTTCTCCCGAAGCTGCCGCATGTTCTCGCGCTCTTTGCGCTCTTCGTCGGAATAGAACCGCGCCTTCTCGAACTCGTGGTTGGCGATGGCGTTCTCCATCCGATGCACAATGAACTTGATGCGCTTTTGAATATCCGCCAGGTCCGCCGGCAGCGTGGTTTGCCGCAGCTTCACGCGCGCGCCCGCTTCGTCGATCAGGTCAATCGCCTTGTCCGGCAGGTAGCGGTCTGGAATGTAGCGGCTGGAAGTATAGACCGCCGTTTCGATGGCATCGTCGGTGTAAGCCACCGCGTGGAATTTCTCGTAGCGATCTTTGATGCCGAAAAGAATCTTGATGGCGTCGGATTCATTCGGCGGTGGAACCTTAACCGCCTGGAAGCGCCGTTCAAGCGACCGGTCCTTCTCGATCGACTTGCGGAATTCCGAAGGCGTGGTGGCGCCAATGCACTGAATTTCGCCGCGCGAGAGCGCCGGCTTCAGAATATTAGCGGCGTCGAGCGACCCTTCGGCCGAACCCGCGCCCACCAGCGTGTGCAGCTCATCGATGAAGATGATGGCGTTCTGATTCTCCATCAGCTCCTTCATGATGGTCTTGAGCCGCTCTTCGAACTGGCCGCGATACTTGGTGCCGGCCACGATCAGCGAAAGGTCGAGCGCCAGAATACGCTTATCGGCCAGGAAAGACGGTACGTCTCCCTCCGCGATGCGCTGCGCCAGCCCCTCCACAATCGCCGTCTTGCCTACGCCGGGCTCGCCGATCAGCACCGGGTTGTTTTTGGTCCGGCGGCACAGGATCTGGACCACGCGCTCCAGTTCGTAGTCGCGCCCGATCAGCGGATCAAGCGTATTGTCCATAGCGGCCTGGGTGAGGTCGCGGCTGAACTCGGCCAGCAGCGAGCTTTCCTTGGGCCGGGCGGACGCCACTTTTTCACTCTGCGAACGCGCCAGCTCTTCGCGGATTGTCGAAAGCCGCAGCCCGCGTTCGTGGAGAATCTCAGCGGCAAAACACTTTTCCTCGCGCAGCAGCCCCAACAGCAGGTGCTCCGTGCCGATGTGCTTGTGATTCAGCCGTTCGGCCTCCTCGGCTCCGTAAGCCAGCACGCGCTTGCATTCATGACTCAGGGGCAAGTCCACGGACGTGGATACCTTCTCGCGAATGGTGGTGTGCCCTTCAATTTGCTTCCGGATGGATTCGACCGCGGCATGCGAACGCAGGAAACGGTTCGCCAGAGCCTTATCCTCGCGCAGCAGCCCAAGGAGCAGGTGTTCTGTTTCGATGTAAGGGCTGCCAAACTGGCTGGCCTCATACCGTGCGAAGAAGATCACCCTCCTTGCCTTCTCCGTGTAACGCTCAAACATAAAAAGTGACGCCCCCTACAGTTAAAGATACTCCCGCTGGCCTTTTGGTTGCGTGTCCGGCGGAATACCCGGTACCAGGCCACCCTTATCCAGGCTCAAAATACGGTCGCAACGGCGTGCGAAATGCCAATTGTGCGTGACAAAAACTGAAGTGAGCTGATGAGAACGATGCAGCCCTTCCAGGAGTTCGAAGATCATTTCGCCAGTCCGGAAGTCCAGGTTGCCCGTAGGCTCATCGGCGAGCAGAACGGACGGTTTTCCAACCAAGGCCCGGGCCAGCACAACCCGTTGCTGTTCGCCTCCCGATAATTCACCGGCGCGATGCGTCGACCGCGCGTGCAGACCGACCTCATCCAACCTCGCTAGCGATTCCGAAGCGGCCTTTGCATGGGACCAGCCCCGAATCAGCAGCGGCATCATCACATTCTCCAGTGCCGTGAACTCAGGCAAAAGATAGTGAATCTGCCAAACGAACCCAATTTCCCGGTTACGAAAATCCGACTGTTCCGCGTGTGACAGCCCTGAAATCTCTGTACTACCGTAGTATATCGCACCGTCGGAAGGACTGTCCAGACCGCCCAAAAGGTGCAAAAGCGTAGATTTCCCCGCGCCCGATTCCCCCACCAGGGCCAGCATTTCCCCGCGCTCCACGTCCAGGTCCAGCCCTTCAAACACAATCAGGTCCGAATTTCCGGACCGGTACTTCTTGGTCAGACCGCGCGCGCGAATGTAGCCCTCGCTCATCCTCCCGTTACGATAACACCCGGCCTGCCCCGAAAGGCCGTTCGCAGCGGGAACCCCGTAAATCTACCAGGTTGTGGCACTATTGCACGGTTATGTCAGCCCGTTGTCTCAGAGTAGCCCCGTAAAGGCCTACACCGCGAGCAGCGGCGGCGCTTCCGGTAATTTCTCGAAATGCGTGTCCGCGCAAAACATGGTCCCGGCTTCCGGAGCGATTTCCCGGATCTCGGGCGCCATGCCTTCGGTAGCGGTTGTAAAGATTAGTTGGACCCTGCCGTCAATCCAGGCGAACTCCGGGCAAGTCACGCGCGGCGAGCCGGGCAGCAGCCATTCGGTGAGCACCTCTCCATCCGCCAGCCGAATCTCCTGCGCCAACCCTGTGCTTAGAGGCGCGGGATTGTAAAACGCCACCACGATGCCGGCGCCGTCAGGCGTGGCTCGCAACCCGTCCGGAAAGGCCGGCAGCGAGGCGGGCGCCGCCACCAGCGATTGTTTGAGCACGCGCCGCAGCTTCGCATCCAGGCGATACCTGGTAATGGTTTTGGGCAGGGAATCGATTTCGATCAGGACCGCGCCATCCGCTTCGCGAACAAAATGCTTGCCGTTTGAGCAGGTCTCCCCCGCCACCAATTGAGTGAGTTCCTTACTCCTGGCGTCGAAGTGATACAGGGCCGCGATCGGCTCGCGGAATTCCAGGTGTTTTGTGCCGAACAGCAAGCCGCCCGCAATGGCAAGCCCGTCATTGATAATGACCCGTTCGTCCTCGGGGAGCCGGACTCCGGTTTCGATCTGCCGGCGGGCGAGGAGATCAAAAAGCACCAGCCTGCGCTCGAGGCCGATCAGAAGCAGGCCCGGCTGCTCCGTCTCCACGAAAAAACCCGGGCGTCCCGGTAAGGGAATGCTGGTATTCTGCCCCGTCGACAGATTCAGCAGATTGACGCTTCCGGTGCGGAGATCCACGCCATGCTGAATGGCGACCCAGCCGACCACCGGTGCGCTGCCTGGCAGGTTTCGCAGCACCCGCGGACATTCCGGCAGGAAGCGAAGCTCATCGCTGGGGGGATGGTAAATCGGTCGAGCGGTAAACTGCCTCATTCCCAACTATAGTAGCGCCGCGTCGTTTAGACGCCGGCGCTACATCACGAAGCCAAAGCCGATCATCGGCACGAAATCGTGCAGCAGAACTCCGTACTTGGTGCCGGGTGCCGGCGTGATGAGCTCCTTGGGGAATGCCGTGATGTTGTCACGGAATTCCATGCGCAGATAAACCCTCCTCGTGAGAGCCAACTTCAGGCCGCCGCCCACGCTGGCCATCGGTTTGAGCGCCTGCGTCTTGGTGAAATAGCCGAACTGGCTCAGCGGCTGGTATGATGCTTCGGTTCCGGTACCGCGGAACACCTTCATGCCGCCGCCCACGGCCGCGAACCACTGCACCTTGGATTCACTGCGCGCGGTGTGGAAGATCAGGTCGTAATGCACTGCCTGCGAGATCCCGGAAAATGTAGCCGTCGACCCGCCGCTTGAGAGCTTCAGGTTGCTTTGGAGAAACTCATAGTGCAATTCGCCGCCGATGTGTTTATACGAGTCATATCCGACATATGCGCCGAATGCCGCGCCCGGTTGAAAGCCGGCCCTGGCAGAGCCATCCGGGCTGCTGACGGCGACGGTGTTTAGAAAACTGCCGCCGCCCATGCCTCCGACCTCCCATTGCTGGGCGAAGCCGGACACCGCCGAAGAGCTTAAAAGTAAAACCGTTAGTCCAAGTGTTCTCATTTCTGAATATCCTCTTGCCGTTCTAGTTGACAACCCGCAGGCTTAGGGCAGTGGAACTGGCCCCCTGCTTTACCACCAGCGGAATGCTCAGCCCATTCGGAACGCTGGCGGGCACCTTGGCATTGATCTGGTAAAGGCCAACCGAGCCGGGAACCAGGCCGGCGTATTTAATGTCGAGAGGGGTTCCGCCCAGACTGACCGTAGGTACAATCACGGCGCTGGGCAGCGGGTCCGAAGGCGCAGCCATTCCGGAATCGATGGGCGGCGAGGTGCGGCCCAGGCCGGTAGCCCAGATCACGATGCTGTCGTTCGGATGAATCGGGTTGGTAGGCGTGATGAGTTCGCCGTTATCGGCGCGTGTGACGGTTGCCAGGCCGGATTGCGGCCCGGCTGAGCCGGTGCGGAAAATACTCGGCGCCGCCGGCAGGATCGTGAAATTGAAGTTGTCGCTGATGCCGCCGGGAGTGCGCAGGGTCATGGTCGCATTGCCGTCCACGTTCAACGGAAGCTGGCCGTTGATCTGCTGGCTTGAAACAAACAGCATCGGCACTGCCACGCCGTTGACCGTCAGACACGAATCGCCCAACGCCGTCGGCAGCGGGATCTGGCTGGTGGCCATATTGACCGGGCTCATCTGCTGGCCGTAGACGCTGATCAGTCCGCCCGGCGCAACCGCCTGTTGACCGTCGGCTGCATTCACCACCGCGCTGATCCTTGGCGGCGCCACAGCGGCGTCATAATTCCAAGGCAGAATCGTGAAGCCTGAGACCGTCAGCGAGATCACCGCGCTGCGATCGTACATGGGAGCCAGGGTCCGGATGAAGGACATGATGCCGCTTGGAAGCAGCGGCGCTTCCACCAGATTCGTGGGCTTTCCGGTGCTGGTGCCTTGCGAGGCGTCGAAGCGTTCAATCACTCCGGGGCTGGATGCCAGCGCGGCCGTGGTGCGGAAGCCGCCCTGGTCCACGAAGGTAAATCCGGATGACGCTCCGGTGGCCGATTCCAGCGCGCCCTGCGGCACCAGCGACGCGTTTAGCAGGTTGTTGCCCACCACGTAGGAGTTGTAGCTGGAGGCAGCGTAAGCGCCGCTGAGCAATTTGAAATCCTGGCGCGATACGGTGAACGTGTTGGCATTGGCGTCGTACAGCATCACGTTGCCGTCCGGCATGGCCAACAGGATGGACCCGCCATTCGGCGACGGCGCCAGCACTCCGCCAGGGTTCACGCTGTTGACCCAAACTCCCAGGCTGGGCAACTGGGCGGCTTTGCGTGCCGCCAGGTCAATGCGGTCGATTACGCCAGGTCCGCCGGTGGCGACGTTGCGCACCAGCGCCAGGATTGCGTTGCCGGATTCCGCGATCGAGCGCGGATAATGTCCCTGCGGAAACTGAATCGGAATCTCCGTCTGCAGTGTGTCCAGGTCGTAGACGAAGGCGAACTGCGAATTGTCGTGGCCCACGATGAGGTGCTTCCGGTCGAAGCTGATCGCCATCTGGGTGGGCGTGGCGGAGGTCTTCAGGGCTGCGATCTGTAAGTAGGTGCCGCTGTCGAAAACCAGCACCTGGTTGCGGTCCTGCTGCACGACGTAGAAGCGATTGCGGGCCGGGTCGGCCAGGATGTCGGTCAGAGTTCCGGGGATGTCGACAAACGTGCCGCGCTGATCGGGATTGTGGTTGTTGATCAACACGCGGACCAGTTGCGGCAGGTCTACGGCGGTGGCGGAACTGATGGTCAACTGTGCCGTTAAAGTACCGGTCTGGCTCTGGAACGCGGTCGGGTCCACCAGCACCTGCACGGTGGCGGGCGTTATGCCCGAAGAGGGCGACACGGTGACGCCGTTGGTGTTGGGCGAAATCTGGAAATCGGTGTGGCCGCCGCCCGGGTCGGTGATCGTCAGGCTTTGAATGATCACGCTGCGATTGCAGAAAGTGCCGCGCGCCGCCACACTGGTCTGGGCGGTGGTCAGCCGGTGCTGCTGATTCAGTTTGCCGACCGGAAATATCATGACGCCGCTATCGGAAACCGTGTACAACACGTCCGCGGCAGCGCTCAGGATGGCTCTGCCCGTAATGTTTTCGGGCATCAAGAGGCTCTCTTTGACGTACAGGTTGTCGGCATCCAAAATGTTGAGCACCGGCGGGCCCGATACTACTGCCACGGCCCCGGTTGCGCCAGTGGCTCCGGTAGCTCCGGTTGCTCCGGTGGCTCCTGTAGCTCCGACCGCTCCGGTTGCCGCGGTGGCTGCGGGTCCGACTAGAATCTGTGAGTAGACGACGTTGGCCGCCGAATCGATCGCAACTCCCCCGACGCTGGTAGAGGCAATGGAGTTGGGGAATTGCGCCAGGTTGAGAGCCTGCGGATCCAGTTTGTACTGGCCCACGATGGCCCACGAACCGTCAGCCGCGACAGCTATGCGGGGCAATGGCTTGGGCGCGGCTACAATGCCAATCGCGTAGATCTGGCCTCTTCTCACATCGTAACGGTAAAAAGCCTGCAGGGCGCCGCTGTCCGCGATTCCGTAAACAATGCTGCGGTCGGCGTTGGTGGAAAGCGCTGCCAGGATAACCTGCGCAGGAAATGTGCCGAGCGCGACCGGTAGCTGCTTCCCGAGGTTGGCGAAGGTATCGATCACGGTCATGGCGCCCGAGATGGGGTCGAACCGGAGCAGGCTGGTGCTGGTCACGATCAGGGCGGTGCCATCGGAAATAAATGCGACGGCGAGCGGTGTATCACCGGTGGTAAAGGTCTGCCGGGTATTGTCGGTCAGATTGAGCAGTGTGACGACATTCTGGCTGGGGTCGACCGGGGTGACAAAGCCGTAGTGCGCCACCAGCAGGAATTTCGAGTCCGGCGAAATCGAAATCGCGCCAGGCTGCGCCGCCACATTCATCGAAGTGTGGATTGAATGGTCGGCCGTGGACATCACTTCGATCCGGTTGGCTGTGAAGTTGGCAACGTAGAGTAAGCCTCTCGATTCATCGAGGGCTATATCCGAGGCGTGGCCGCCGATCGGAACTACGGTTCCGAACGTGGCTGCAACAGAGGGCGACGCCGTGCTCATCAGAGCCGCAATCGCAATCGAGAGTATAGAACATTTCCAGCTCATATTTAAGGTTTTTTCGCTTGGGTCTTCAGACATTACGATTAAATGCCGTTGCAGCCTAATAAGCAATGATCGAAATGGCTACTAGAAGCCGCATTACCAAAGTTAGTCGTGTATTCCCAAAGATTTGTTCATATAATTCACGCGTAGGAGAAGGCTGTCTTTAATGCGTACTAATCAATCAATAGGGTGCCCGGAATATACGGTCATGAAGAAATTTCTTTCAAGCTTTGTATCGATTTTCGCGGTGATCGCCGCTCAGGTTGCGATCGCTCCTGCATCGTATGCGCAGATCCAGGGCTCGGTAACTCACATTACGCCGGTCCCGGATGGCGCTTATTTTTCGGTTGACGGCCAGTCCTACAGCCACGCCGCCAGCGCCGTCTGGCCGATTGGGAGCAAACACACTCTGTTTGTCGGCGACACTATCCAGAACAGCATTAGCAAGACGAGATTGACCTTTCAAGCGTGGAAATTCGCCGGCGGAACGCTGCCGACAAATCCGGGGGTCGTGACGGCCGATGCCTCCATCGGAGACTATCAGGCTATCTTCAACGTGGAGTATGCGTTGAGCGTGGTGTTCTTCAATTGCCCGGATAGCAACCCATGTGCGGGTCCGGGGACTATTTACGTGGGTACCGCACCCATCACATCCACCACCGACATCTATATTGGCGCCGGAGGCAGCGTTACCCTGCAGGCCATACCAAACCCGGGGTTCGTGTTTGTCGGGTGGCAACCGCTTCCGGGCCAGGCGATTACTGGCTTTCAGAATATCGTGACGCTGAACGGGCCGACACAGGTTTACCCCAAGTTTCAGGTGGCGCGCCAGATCAACCTGGCGACGGTGCCGCCGGGTCTTCTGGTGCTGGCGGACCGGATTCAGGTCCCTACGCCCAATTTCGTGGAGTGGGGCTGGGACACCACCCACAGCGTCGGGCCGGTTTCTCCGCAGCAGGATTTACAGGGAAAATGGTGGGCGTTCTCCTCCTGGAGCGATGGCGGTATCGCCAATCATGCCTATAAAGTGACAGAGTTCAACGCTCCTGATACCTTGACCGCGACCTATGTGCCCTCGGCGAATGTCCAATTGAACACGTCGCCGCTGGGGCTGAAGCTGAAGATTGACGGGCGCGACAATTTGCTCCAGCCCTACTTTATGAACTGGGGAGTGAACGAGATCCATCATCTGGAGGCCCCCGCACAGCAGACGGACGCACAAGGACGGATTTGGGCGTTCAGCAGTTGGTCGAACGGCGCCCCGGCGGCGGTGCAGGATTTCCAGGTTCCGCCCGGCGCGGACACCACCGGCGTGCTGCTGACCGCAACCTACAAGCAACTGGGCAAACTGACCATCACGAGTTCGCTTTCGGGCCTTAGCGTGACTGTGGACGGCACCGCCATGGCTACACCTGTCGATATCGTGCGGCCGCTGGGTACGCAGGTGTTGGTGAGCGCGCCGCCATCAGTGCCGCAAGGCGACGGATCGCGTTCCGATTTCAGCGGCTGGACTGGCCACGGCTTGGCGGATCTGGCGTTGACGCTGGGTCCGGACGCGCAGACCACCGGCGCAACGTATCATTTGATGAATCGTCTTTTGGAGGCGTCGGACCCGCCCAAGGGCGCTACCTGGAGCGTGCTGCCCGCGTCGCCGGACAATTATTACGACTCGAAGACCATGGTTACGGTGAGTTTGACCATGTTACCCGGATATCGTTTTCACCGGTGGGATGGGGATCTGAACGGCACGATTCCGTCGGGCATTGTGGCCATGACCGTTCCGCGGTCGGTACGTGCGCTGCTGGATACCATTCCATACATCGCGCCCGCGGGCGTGAGCAACGGCGCTGGAATCACTCCGCAAACCGGTGTGGCTGCCGGTTCGGTGGTGTCCATATTTGGAGCCAACCTGGCCTCATCCGTGGCAGTGGCGCCGGACGGCATCTTGCCGCAAACTCTGGGCGGAATTACGGTTGTCGCCGGCGACCGGCTGCTGGCGCTGTTCTTCGTCTCACCGGGACAGCTCAACGTGCAACTGCCGGACGATTTGGCGCTGGGCAGCCAGACCATGATCGTCAGTTCGCCAGGCCAACCTGATATACGCGCCGCCTTTTCGGTGGTGAGGAACGCGCCCGGACTGTTCCCCCAGGTGATCAACGGGCAGGCGTTTGCACTGGTTATTCATGAGGACGGATCGCCGGTTTCGACGGATGCGCCGGCGCTGCACGGGGAACTGCTGACTCTCTATGCAACTGGTCTGGGGCCGGTGAATCATTTGCGGCCGGAGGGTTTCGCGGTTCCGCAGTCTCCGCCTTACCTCCTGGCGGATGGGGTGAACGTGCAGGTGGGCGATGCGGTGTTTGCCGCGGATACGGCGTTTGCCGCGCCCGGGCGAATGGGGATCGACGCCGTGCAGTTCCGGCTGGGCGACGGGGCCCCGACCGCAACCAACGCCACTTTGCATGTGACAATTAATGGCCAGGATAGCAATACAGTTCTAATTCCAGTTCAGTAAAATTGTTCTAAATTAATTAGAAATAGTAGGGCAGGATGGCATCCAAACCGGCGGGTTAACAACCCGCCGCAGGTTTACAACCTGCCCCACAGTGGCTGGCACTAAAAAAAGGGCGGCTGATTATTGGCTGCTACCAATAGAAAAAGGGGCAGCCGGTCTGGCTGCCCCTTGGACCACCATCAGAGAAGTGGAATTAGTATCGCGTAGCCACGGGGCGCAACGGCGCGCTGAATCGGGGGGCTTCCGGCTGCGGGGTGCGCTCAGACGGCCTGTCGAGCACCAGCGAACGCAGACCCGGCATGCTGCTGGGACCGGCCCGCTGACCCTTTTCGCCGACCGGCAACTGGCCCGTCGTCAAGTTCTTCAGACCAAATAAGGCCAACTCAAAGCGGTCCTTCACGCCGACCTTTTGGAACAGACGTGAGAGATAGACTTTTACGGTGCCCTCGGAAATCATCAGCGTGGTTGCGATTTCCTTATTCTTCAGGCCTTGCGAGAGCAAGCTCACAAGCTGGCCTTCGCGCTGCGTCAACGCCACACGGCGAGCGCACAGGAAGCTGTCGGTGAGCGCCTTTTCAAACCAGAGTTCGCCGGCCTGCACCTTTTGGAGGCACTTGACTTGAAGTTCGGTAGGCAGCGTCTTGCGAAGGATGCCCCGAACCCCGAGGCCCATGGCCTGGAACGCCAGCTCAGTGGAAATTGAATTCACCCAGAGCACAGTCCTGGAATTAGTCATGGTGTGCTTCATGTCGCTAAGCACCGCGAAGGTAATCTCCGACGTCAGGTCCATCAGGACCAGATCCGGGGAGCCGAGGCTGATTTGTTCCATGAGACCGGCCAATGTACCGCAGGTTGGCAGGAGTTCGAAACCCTCCACTTGCCGGAGCACCGATTCGAGCCCTTTGGCCAAGATCGGCTCGTCGCTGTAAAGAAGAATTCGCGTCATATTATGTACCTCTTGAAAAGGTTGGTCCGCCAAAATTTCTTTACCTTGCAGTGCCCCCGTACTACTTGCCACACTGTGTTTCGACCAAGCTTTCTCTTAGTATTATGCGATTATCTACTTATGTTTGTCAATAATATTTCCCTTAAAATACCGAAAATGCATATTGATTTACCTGTAAACACCCAGAATTAGTACTTAATGTAAAATCCACTGGATACTGGTTAAGTCATATTGTTTGTACGGCTTATACTGATGCTAGCGGTGCCAGGACTAGGCCATATGGGAGCTATCGAAAATTAGGGATAATATACGTCTAATAACCTCACCAAAAAAACTGAATTATAGCCGGCTTCGGCGGTTACGTAGCCAGAAGGGAGTAAAAATGCACATTAAGGCTACACACCAAGTGGTCCTTTTGTTTGATAACCTTGTGAAGCAGTTGGCTATAGCCCATTTACACTCTTGTTACTCTCATCCCTGCGGCGCTAAATTCACGATAGTCCCAGCACGCTAAATGAAAAACATAAACAGGCGAGAGAGCCCGCGTATCGATATCAAGCTTCGCTGCCATGTGACCTCGCCGGCGCTGTGGATGAATAGCGCGATGTATACCGAGAACATCAGCCGCAGCGGTATTCTGGTGGCTTGGCGCGGAACCGAAACCAATCCGCCAACGCCCTCCAGCGGCCAGATCATCACGATTGAGATCGAACTGCCGGCGAACCACAGTTTCGGCCAGAAGTGCATTCACTGCCAGGGCACAGTGGCCCGCCTCAATCTCACGGATGAATTTCCAAGGGTTGCGCTGCGCGTGAATTACATGGATTTTCGTTCATTTGATGACCGGATGCGGATGTGGGAAGCCGTGCCGCCGGCCGCCGGTTCGTGGATGGCCTGATCCAATGGAAACCAAAAATTCACAATTCGCGATCAAGCTAATGCCGTCGCTGACGGACTTCGCCTTCCTGATGCCCATTGCCTTCCTGTTCGGGCGCATGGATGGAGTGAAGACGCTGCTGAGCGATTGCGACACCGGTTGGCACATTCGCACGGGCGAGTGGATTCTGGCCCACGGTTGGGTTCCCACGTACGACATTTTTTCGTTTTCGAAACCGGGCGACCCCTGGTTCGCGTGGGAGTGGCTGTCGGACGTGCTGTTCGCCAAGTTGAACGCCGTGGGCGGGCTGCAGGCGGTGGTGCTTTTCAGCATCCTGCTTTTGTGCGCCACCTTTGCGCTCTTGTTCCTGATGGTGAAGCGCCGGGCCAACGCTATCGTGTCCATCGCCATCACTATGCTGGCTGCCGCGGCATCCTCGATCCACTGGATGGCCAGGCCGCATCTGTTCACGCTGTTCTTCCTGGTATTGTTTTACGCCGCGCTCGAACGGGTGCGGGAGGGACGCACGCGGCTGGCGGGTGTGCCCTACCTGGCGATTTTCCCGGTGGCGACGATACTGTGGACCAACCTGCACGGCGGATTCTTTGTCGGCATCCTGACGATTGGGGCTTTCGGCGCCGGCGAACTGATGACCATGGCGTTCTCGGCCGACCCCGCCGCGCGTCAGCCGGCATGGCGCAATGCGCGGGGCTACTTTCTGAGCGCGTTGGCCTGCCTGGCGGCCAGCCTGATCAATCCCTACACCTGGCACCTGCACGTGCACATGGTGCGGTATCTGCGCGATCCATTCAATTCACTGCACATCGCGGAGTTCCTCTCGCCCAGCTTCCACCATCCAATGGCGATATTCTTCGAGGCCATGCTGGTGTTGGCGGCGGCGTCAGCCGTCTGGAGCATCTCGAAGGGCCGCTTCACCGAACCCTTACTGATGCTGGTATGGGCACACGGCGGATTGCTGGCGGCGCGCAACATCCCAATTTTTATTATTGCGGCGGCGCCTCCGGTAGGCGCGGCGATTCAGGAATGGCTGCTGCGCCTGCCCGGGATTCACGCGGCGGAATGGCTGCGCGCGGCCGGCCGGAAATTCAATCTGGTGGCGGCGGAGATGGGCGAAACCGAATCCATCGGCCGGCTGCATCTGGTGAGCGCCGCCGGACTGGCGCTGGTTGCGGTCCTGCTATACGCGCCGCATCCGCCCAAAAAGTTCCGCTCGGAATTCGATCCCGACACTTATCCGGCTGGAGCGCTGGCGACGCTGCGCCGCAACCCCGCCGCCCACATTTTTACACACGATGAATGGGGCGACTACCTTATCTGGACCGGCCACAAGGTGTTCGTGGACGGCCGCAGCGATTTTTACGGCGACAATTTTGAAGAGAAGTACATTGACGTCCTGAACGTAAAGTACGGATGGGAGAAGACCCTGAACCGGTTCGGCGTGGACATGATCCTGATGCCTCCCAGCACGGCTCTAGCCGGTGCGTTAAAGGAATCGAGCCACTGGAGTGTGGTGTATGACGATGGTATTTCGGTGGTGTTCCGGCCGGTCCAGAAGGCCGCGGCCGCAGCCGTAGCAGCATCGGCAACCGAGGCCTTTCGTGGAAAAGGCCGAAATCGCGAGATCAGGAAAATTCAATCCTGCGATTTGCCGATCACGGAAACAAGATCCAGGACTTAGGAGCCAGCTAGCAACTCGGCGCTGCCGGCGGACCTCGCGGTCGCCGTCCGGCATGATTACCTGGACGTCGCAGATTGGCGACTGGAACGGCCGCGGAAAGAATCGGCTCCGGCATTGGAAGCCGGTGTCAGTAGTAGACGGAACGGGGAGCTTGCATGAATAAGAGATTTATCGGCGTGTTGACGTTTGCATTTGTCGTTGCTTTGGGCGCGAGCCTGATACTGTACCGTGTGCTGCTGAATCGGCCGCAGAGCACTGCAAAGGCAGCCGTGGCCACGGTGAGCGTCGCAGTGGCCGCGCACGATCTGGAAGCCGGCACAGTCCTGAAAGAGGAGGACGTCACGCTGATGGACTGGCCCGGCACCGTTCCGATAGGCGCCGCCACGCAGGTCAAAGACCTGGTGGGCCGCGACGTGTTAACGCCGACTTATGCCAAGGAACCGGTGATCGAATCGCGCCTGGCCCCGAAGGGCTCCGGCGGCGGTCTGTCGGCGATGATTCCCAAGGGAAAGCGCGCCGTGGCCGTGCGCGTCAATGAGGTAGTAGGGGTGGCCGGATTCGTGGTCGCCGGCATGCACGTGGATATCCTGATCTCGGGAAATTCCCCCGGCAGCAGCAGCCTTGGCACAGTCACCAAGACCATGCTGCAAGACATCGAAGTGCTGTCCGCCGGTCAGGACTTTAAGAAGGATAACGAAGGGAAACCGATGATGGTTCAGGTGGTCAACCTGCTGGTCACTCCGGAACAGGCCGAGCAATTGAGCCTGGCCTCCAACCAGACCACCATCCAACTGGTGTTGCGCAACCGCCTGGACCACGAGGTGACCGCGACACCGGGCACCGCTTTGGCGAACCTGTTCTCGGGAGCGAAGGGAATTGCGCCGGTGCGTCCGCCGGCACCCGAAGGGCAAGCCCCGCGTCCGCGTTCAGCGCCGCGCGCCGCGTCCGGCGGTGCAACCTGCCGCGCCAGCGAAGAAGGAATCTTTCACCATGGAGATCATCTCCGGGTCGGCCAAGACAGAGAAAAAGTTCGACAGCAATCCGGAGGGTAAATAGGTGTCGATATCCCAGAAGGTCATAAGCGTCTTGTTTTCGTTGGCTTGCATTTGCTGGTTTCCAGCCGGCGCTTGCGGCGCCGACGAGCCTGCCAAGAGCGCAGCCCCGCCGCAGGATAGCCCGCCCAATTCCGGTACGCCCGGCAAGCTGGTGGTGACGGTGGGCAAGTCGCTGATCATCGACAGTCCGCTGAAGATCCAGCGCATCTCCGTCGCCAACGGCGAGTTGATGGAGGCGGTTGCCGTCAACCCCAAAGAGGTTCTGATCAACGGAAAGGCTCCCGGAGAAACATCGGTCATCATCTGGCAGGAGAACGGCACGCGGCTTCTGTACGATCTCACGGTCCGTATGAGCCCGGTCCGCCTGGAGGTGGTCCGCCAGCAACTGGCGCGCGATTTCCCGGACAATGAAATCAACGTTACATACGAAAACGAAACCGCCTTCGTGCGCGGCAGGGTCAAGGACGTAATTGCCGCGGACCGCGTGATGGCAATGGTTTCCACGCTGGGCAAGTCCGTGAACCTGCTGCAGGTAGACATACCCCCGGCAGAGACGCAGATCCTGCTGAAAGTGCGCTTCGCCAACGTGGAGCGCGGCCTCAGCACGGACCTCGGTTTCAGCTTCGCCACCGGCGCATTCAATCAATCGACCGCGGTCACCACCGGACAGTATCCGGGTGCGACGGTATCTACCGGGGGGACCGTCAGCCTTGCCGATGCCCTCAATGTTTTCCTCTTCCGCAGAGATCTCAACCTGGGCGCCGCCATCAAGGCCCTCGAAAGCAAGCGGCTGCTGGAAACCATAGCCGAGCCCAATGTGCTGGCGATTAACGGAAAAGAGGCCAGCTTCATTTCGGGCGGCGAGTTTCCGTACCCCATGGTGCAGGGCGGAGCGAGCGCCGGCGCGGTGAGCATTGCCTTCCGCCAATTTGGCATCCGCATCAATTTTCTGCCGACCATCACGCCGCGGGGAACCATCCAGATGTCGGTGACTCCGGAAGTGAGCGCGCTCGATTACGCCAACGCCGTTACCTTCCAGGGTTATACGATTCCGGCCCTGACCACGCGCCGCGTGCAGACCACGGTGGAACTGGAAACCGGGCAGAGCTTTGTGATCGCCGGATTGATGGACAATTCGATGACAGAGACCTTAAACAAGATTCCGGGCCTCTCCGCTATCCCGCTTCTGGGGAAGCTGTTTCAGAGCCGGCAGCAGCAGCGCAGCAACACCGAGCTTCTGGTGATCGTGACGCCGGAAATAGTTCGACCCCTGCCTGCGGACATGCCCATTCCGTCGCTGGCGATGCCGCAGCCGTTCATGAAATCCAACAGCGGCTTTCCCATGACCCAACCGGGGATGGACAAGACCGGGCCGGTTCCGGTGAAGGCACCGCACGAGACCATGCCGCTGGAACAGCTGGTCCAACAGAAGAAACAGGGCCAGGCGGCCCCGCCACCGATCGTGCCGCAGTTTCTGATTATGCCGACGGCGCCGATGCCCGATGCCAACCCGGGTCTGGCCCCAGCCGCGCCGCCCGCACCGGCTGCGCCCGCAGGCAACGGCAAGTGACGCAGAGGCCTGGAGGCCCGTTATGTATCCGCTGACTATTGGACTTGCGATCGAAAATAAGGAGCTGTGGGACCAGACGCAGGCTGCGTTGGCCGGCCTGCCGTTCCGCATCATTGTCGAGCACAAGGATGTCGGCGACGTCACCAACTTTTTAGACCGGCTGGAGCGTATGCGGCCGGACGTGGTTCTGGTGGATATCAGCGGCTGGCGGGAACCGTTAGAGGGCCTGGTCTCTTCGATTCGCGCGGCCGCCGGCGACCCCATGATCATCGCGCTGAATACTTCGCGGGATTCCGAAGCCATCTTGTCCTCGCTGCGGGCCGGCGTCAACGAATACCTGTTTCCGCCGCTGCAGGATCCCCTGCGGAAGGCGCTGGAACGACGCAGCGTGGAACGCAGCCGGCGCCGTGACGGCAGCACCAAGAGCGGCGGCAAGGCTCTGGGATTTCTTTCGGCTAAAGGCGGATGCGGCTCTACTACGCTGGTCTGCCACGTGGCCGCGGAACTGGGGCGTCTGAATCAAAAGGTTCTGCTTACCGACCTGGACATTGACGCGGGTATGGTCGGCTTCATTACCAAGACCAAGTCGGTCTACTCCATCCTGGATGCGGTCAACAACCTGCACCGCCTGGACATTCACTACTGGCGGGCCCTGGTTTCGAACGGCATTCCGGGAGTTGAAATCATCTCTTCTCCGTTGGCGCTGGCTTCCAAGCAGCAGCCCCAGGGAGATCAGGTCAGACAGGTTCTGGCCTTCGCCAAACCGCACTACGATTGGACGCTGGTGGACCTGGGCCGCAGCCTGAGCCGTTTGGGAATGGCGGCGCTCGAGGAAATCGACGAAGCCTGCCTGGTGACCACGCTGGAGGTTCCGGCGCTGCATCAGTCCAAGCAGATCGTTCAGACGCTGCTGGACAGCGGCTACCCGAAAAACCGGATAAAACTGATCCTGAACCGCGCGCCGAAGCGCCTGGATATTACGCCGGGCGAACTCGAGAAAATGCTCGGGCTCCCGATTTACTTCATGGTTCCGAACGACTACGCGGAACTGTACGAAACCTATGCCGAGGGACGCATGCTGAACCGCAACTCGGAATTGGGTAAACAGCTTGCCAGGTTGGCCATGAAACTGGCGAACCTGGAAGAAGAGGCGCCGGTCAAGACGACCAAGCGCTTCGCATTGTTTGGCTAAGAGGTTAACCACTATGGGTGCTGTATTGGATTCCATGTCGAGACCGGGAGAGAACCGGGAGTCTGGTTGGGTAAATCGGCTATTTACAACGGAAGGATCGACGCCGGAATACCAGGAACTGAAGTTCACGCTCCATCGAAAGCTGCTGGATCGGATCAATCTGGACGTGCTTTCCTCGATGGCGGGCGAGCGCGTGCGCGCGGAAATTCGCACGGCGGTCGCCAAGCTGGTGGAGGAGGAGAAGACGCCCCTCAGCCTGGTGGAGAAAGACCGCGTCATCGAGGAAATTCTCGATGAAGTCTTCGGTTTGGGTCCGCTCGAACCGCTGCTGCAGGACCCGACGATATCGGACATCCTGGTGACCACGCCGCACCTGGTCTACGTGGAACGCGCCGGCAAACTGTACCGGACGCCGGTGGAGTTCAAAGACGACGCGCACCTGATGCGAATCATCGAAAAGATCGTTTCGCGCGTGGGACGCCGGGTGGACGAATCGTCGCCGCTGGTGGACGCCCGTCTTCCCGACGGATCGCGCGTCAACGCAGCCATTCCCCCGGTAGCTGTGGATGGCCCGCTGCTTTCCATCCGCCGCTTCGGCCGCTACGCCATGAAGGGCGAAGACCTGGTATCGAAGCTGGCTTTGACCGAGGGTATGCTGGAACTGCTGAAAGCCTGCGTCAAGGCCCGTTTGAATATCCTGATCTGCGGCGGCACCGGCTCCGGCAAGACCACGCTGTTGAACGCGCTGTCCTCTTACATTCCGGAAGACGAACGCATTGTGACCATCGAGGACGCCGCTGAGCTGCGCCTGCAGCAGACGCACGTGGCGCGCATGGAAACCCGCCCGGCCAACGTGGAAGGCACGGGCGCGATTCACATCCGCCAACTGGTGATCAACGCCCTCCGTATGCGGCCCGACCGCATCATCGTCGGCGAGGTTCGCTCGGAAGAAGCGCTGGATATGTTGCAGGCCATGAATACGGGCCACGACGGATCCCTAACTACGATTCACGCCAACACGCCTCGCGACGGCCTGGGCCGCTTGGAAGTAATGGTCGGCATGGCCAACGCCAACATGGGCATTCGCTCCATCCGGCAGCAGATCTCTTCGGCGGTGGACCTGTTCGTCCAGACGTCGCGATTCAGCGATGGATGCCGCCGCATCACGCACATCACCGAAGTCATCGGCATGGAGCAGGACGTGATCACGCTCCAGGATGTCTTCCTCTTCGAAAAGACGGGTATCACCGAAACCGGCAAAGTGCTGGGACGGTTCCGCGCAACCGGCATTCGCCCCAAGTTTTATGAACGGCTCAAGCAGTGCGGAATCACGCTGCCGGCACAGATGTTCCAAACGGTAGTGGAGATCAGTTAATGCCGTACAGCGTCATTATCTCCTTCGTGGTGGTCTTCGCGCTCATGCTGCTGGCTGTCAGCGTGGGTCTGAAGTTCTTCGACGCACGGCGCAAGAAGCAAGTGGTCAATATGCTTCACACCGCGGCCGGGGAGACTAATGTCTCGATCAGCACCCTGCTGAAGGAAATCGATTCGGGAACGCCTACCGGGCTCAAACGGCTGGTCAGTTCGATGGAATTCTCGCGTCACGTATCGGAAATGATTCAGCAGGCGGGTTTGAACTGGTCGCCTTCGCGGCTGATCACGGCCATGGGGCTGGCCATGATTCCGGGCTTTGGGTTAGGGCTGCTGTTTCCGCTTGTGGTCAACGGTCCGACCACCGCCCTTGGCCTGGGGCTGGGTTTCGGAATGCTGCCGTATATAATCGTGCGCAAGAAGCGCACCAAGCGGCTGGCCGATATCGAAGAACAGTTTCCGGAATCCCTGGATTTCCTGGCGCGCTCCATGCGCGCCGGGCACGCTTTCTCCATCAGCCTGGAAATGCTGGGCGAGGAAATTGCAGACCCGCTGGGGCTGGAATACCGCGCTTTGTTCAACGAACAGAACCTGGGTGCGCCGCTCGATATCGCGCTGCGCAACTTTACTAATCGAGTGCCGCTGCTGGACGTGCGGTTCTTTACTTCCTCGGTGATGCTGCAGAAGCAGACCGGAGGCAACCTGAGTGAGATTCTTTCGCGCCTGGCATACGTCATCCGTGAACGCTTCCGGTTGAAGGGGCAGGTGAAAGCCGCCAGCGCCCATGGACGCCTGACGGCCACGATTCTGACGCTGCTGCCGGTGGGCACGATGCTGGCGCTGCTGATGGTGGCGCCGGGTTACCTGCAGACCATGGCTAGTGAACCGGAAGGCCGGTATATGATCGGCGGCGCGATTTTTGCCCAGATCCTGGGAAATTTCTTCATCAAGAAGATTATCAATATCAAGGTGTAATATGGCTCAGCCAATTGTATTTGCGTTTTGCGCGTTTCTAATGTTGATGATCCTGCTCAGTTGGGTGGGATACCGGCTGATTTACAAGCCCGGACGCTTCCTGCGGCAGTTGGGGCAGCCGGTAATCGCGCTGGACGCGCGCCGGACGCTCGATGGCGGAAGCGAGACCGAAACCAGCACCATCGTGACGGTGCTGCACAAAATCGGCTCCAGGGTTCCGTCTTCCGCTGCCGAGGTCGCCACTCTCAAGGCCGACCTGGTCCGCGCCGGGTACCGCACTGAGAACGCGCTTCCGGTGTTCTATGGAATCCGCATCGTGGTCACACTGGTGATGCTGTTCCTGTGCACCATGCTGGAGTCCAAGATGCCGCCCACCCCGATGATGAAGGTGGGGCTGATGGCCTCTGGGGTTGCCGCGGGCTGGATTCTGCCGCGCTTCTTTCTTGAGAAAAAATGCAAAAAGCGGCAGGACGTGCTGCGCCTTTCGCTGCCCGATGCGCTGGACCTGCTGGTGGTCTCGGTGGAAGCCGGCCTCGGCCTGGACCAGGCGATTCAGCACGTGGCCCGCGAAATCTACACCAGCCATCCGGTACTGAGCGAGGAAATGCAACTGGTGACGCTGGAAATGCGCGCCGGCAAACGCCGCTCGGAGGCTCTGCGCAATTTTGCCGAGCGCAACGGCGAGGCGGAGCTTAAAAAGCTGGTGGCCATTTTGGTTCAAAACGATCGCTTCGGAACGAGCATGGGTGAGTCTTTGCGAACGCATTCGGATTTCTTGCGCACGCGGCGCCGTCAGGAGGCCGAAGAGCGGGCCGGCAAGGTGGGCGTGAAACTGGTATTCCCGATCTTCTTTTTCATTTTGCCGTCGATGTTGGTTGTCGCGGCAGGTCCGGGCCTATTGCAGGTCTTCAAGTATCTGTTCCCGATGATGAAGCAGATGCATTAAAAAAAACGACAGGAGCAAAAAACAATGAACGAAACGTTGATTCAGGCTGGAATTTGGTTGGTGGCCGGCGGCATCATGGTGGTTTTCCTGAGGCGCCGCAAGTCTCGCAGAAACGTGCGCTAAACATCTCGCAAACTTGCCCGGAAACTCCAGGAGAACCATGAGGTCCTTCATGGCGGTCTGGGGGCTCAGCAGGACAACCGGTTCATGAACCAGTCTACGAAAGGAGACATGCAATTGGAACTTGCGATACAGGGAACGATCTGGCTGGGAGCGGGCGCTACGCTCATCATCCTGCTGTCACGCCGCCGAAAACGCCAGTTGACCCGTTAGTGCTCACGCAGTATGGCTGGTGCGAGGCCCGCTCCACCAGCCCATGCCGGTCTTATGTCGATTGCGATAGTCGTTAGCAAACAGAATCCCGATGGTGGTTGGCCTTATGTTCGTGGGGTTTCATGGACCGAGCCTACGGTATATGCCGTTCTGGCGCTGCTGGCGGCGGGCGAAATAGAGCCGGCGAAACGCGGTCTGAACTGGCTGGTTGCCAGACAGCGGCCCGATGGAGGCTGGCCTCCACAGGCCGGCGTGGACGAAAGCACGTGGGTGACTTCGCTGGTGGCAATGCTTCCTCCGGAGCATCTGGGGCCCGGTAATCACGCGCGGGCGATTGCCTGGTTGTTGGCGACTCAAGGCCAGGAATCGACCGCTTCCTACCGCCTTCGCCAATGGCTTCTGGGCAGCGTCAGGATGCCCGAGCAGGAATTTCCCGGCTGGCCGTGGATACCTGGGGCGGCGGCCTGGGTGGGGCCTACGTCATTGGCGATTCTGGCGTTGGACAAGGAGGCGCGGCGCAAGCCCACGGCTGCGATTGGCGAGCGCCTGATGGAAGGCCGCCAGTTCTTGTTAGCCCGCACGTGCCACGAAGGGGGCTGGAACCACGGATCAGTGCGCGCGCTGGGATACGAATCGAAACCTTACCCCGAAACTACGGGGATGGCGCTGGCCGCGCTCCGCGGTGTGCGCGCTCCTGAAGTGGACCGCGGGCTTCGCGTGGCGCAGGGCTTTCTGGCGGTTTGCCGTTCGGCCGACGCACTGAACTGGCTGCGCCTGGGGCTTCTGGCGCACGGACGACTGCAGCCCGGCTTCACCCCCGCGATGCCGGTGGCTTACCGAACACTACCCGAGATGTCGCTGGCTCTGCTGGCGGCCGACGTCCAAGAGACGAAACAGATGTTTCCAGGAGTATGAGTGAGTAAAAAGCTTACCAGGCGTGAGGTGCTGTCGGTGGCCGCGGGCAGTGCGCTGCTTGCCGGGTGCGGCAAGGAAGAGCCGCGGCCGATGATCCCCACGCGCGTCGCTATCCTGCGTGTGCCTGCCTATGACCAGAGTCTCTACGACACCATGCGCCGGCTGTTGCGGGAACAGGTGGGCGACGTGCGGGGCCGCAACATCGTGCTCAAACCCAACCTGGTGGAATTCGAGCCGCAAAGCAGCATCAACACCAATCCTCTGCTGGTTCATGCGGCATACGAAGCCTTCCGCGGGATGGGCGCGGCCACAGTGCGCATCGCCGAAGGCCCCGGGCACCGGCGCAATACCTTGGACCTGGCTGAGGCCGCGGGTTACTTCAACATCATTCCCGGGTTCGAAGACATTTTCGTCGACCTGAACCTGGATGACGTGACCCGCGTGCGGCCGGCCCGCCAGTTCTCACGGATGAAAAAGCTATATCTCCCCAACACGGCGCTGCGCGCGGACCTGCTGGTTTCCATGGCGAAAATGAAGACGCACCACTGGGTGGGAGCGACGCTTTCCATGAAGAACCTTTTCGGCGTGGTCCCGAGCGGTATCTACGGGTGGCCCAAGAACGTGCTGCACTGGGCAGGCATCGACGAGTGCGTTGCCGATCTGCACGCGGCGTTCCCCAGACAGTTTGCAATTGTGGACGGCATTGTGGGCATGGAGGGCAACGGACCCATTCAGGGCACGGCCAAGCATGCCGGTGTGCTGGTGGCCGGACGGGACCCGGTGGCTGTAGACGCCACCTGCTGCCGGATCATGAAAATCGATCCGTTGAAGATCGGCTATCTGCGGTTGGCGTCCGGCAGCGCCGATGCGCACCTCACGGAACGTAGTATCGAGCAGACCGGCGAGCGGATAGACAGAGTCGCTACCGCGTTCGAACTGATTCCCCTGTTTCAACAAGTGCGTTTGGAGGCATAAAGAAAATGGATAGCGGATTAGTGCGCGACGAGACCAAGGGCCCGCTACCCGAAGCGGGGCTTTCCCCGGATTCAGCCCAGCGCGGGTGGTGGACCCGAATTTCCGCGCTGGGCGGCGGCCGCGCAGTCTATGCACTGGTTTCGCTGGTGCTGCTGTTGCCGGTTTTCTGGCAGCCCCGGGTGCAGGCCGGCGATCTTTCGAGCCACATCTACAACGCCTGGCTGGCGCAATTGATCGAGACCGGGAAGGCGCAAGGGCTGGTGCTGGTGAACCAGACCACCAATGTTCTGTTCGACCTCATTTTGAGCGCGCTGTTCCAGGTGGGGGGCGCCGAGTTTGCGCAGCGCATCGCGGTGTCTCTGGCGGTTCTCACTTTTGTATGGGGAGCGTTCGCATTCGTTTGGGTGGTATCCGATCGAAAACCCTGGCACCTGATGCCCGCTCTCGCCATGCTGGCGTATGGCTGGGTGTTCCACATGGGATTTTTCAATTTTTATTTAAGCCTGGGGTTGTGCTTCTGGGTGCTATCCCTGGCCTGGGAATTGAAACGCCGCCGCCTGGCGATTGCCGCCCCCCTGCTGTTGCTGGCGTACACCGCCCATGCCCTGCCGGTGGCCTGGACCGCCGGGTTGCTGCTCTACCTCTGGCTGGCTAGCCGGATCTCGGCGCGGCGGCGCGTCTATGTGACTGCGGCATGGTTGATGGCGATGGTGGCGCTGAATGCGGTAGTAGGCCGCACCGTGTTTTCGCAATGGTCGCTGCAGCAGATTAAGATGACTACCGGGGCCGACCAGGTTTGGGTGTTCGACGATAAGTATTACGTGGTGCTGGTCGGGCTGCTGCTGATTTGGGGCTTGATGTTCATCAGGTTGATGCGCAAGATGGGCAAGGATTACGTGGTGTCCTCGCTACCATTCCAATTCTGCGTGATCAGCGCGGCCGCGGTTGTTATCCTGCCCACCACCATTCTGATTCCCGGTTTCAACCACACCCTGGTATACATCGCGGAGCGCATGTCGCTGGGGGTGGCAGTCTGTGTCTGCGCCTTGTTGGGCGCGGCCACTCCGCGTAATTTCGAACGCTACGCGCTGCTGGTAGTAGCCATCGTATTCTTCGGATTTCTCTACCGGGACGAGCGGGTTTTGAACTCGTTTGAAGACCAGATGGCCGACACGGTGGCGCAACTCAGCCCGGGACAGCGGATTGTGAGCGGGGTGGACGATCTCGATTTGCATGTCAACGCGCTGACTCACATGATTGATCGCGTCTGCCTGGGGCGCTGCTTTAGTTTTGCGAATTACGAGCCTTCCACGGCCCAGTTTCGGGTTCGCGCGATAGCCGGAAACCCCTACGTGGCAGCGACTTACGGCGATTCGTGGCGCATGCAGATGGGCACCTACATCGTCCAGCCGCAGGATCTGCCTTTGTACCAGGTGAATCTGGATAAGCAGGGAAACCTGGCGATTCGGTCTTTGGAGGCGGGCAAGCCCAACGGACGCATGCCGCATAAAACGCTGCCAAGCCTGGCTCCGTGGAGCGCTCTTTAACGGTTTTTGCAACGGTCATCGCACTGCCAGGATCACCATCAGGTTCCAAATTACCAGGCCGCCATACCAGTAGCTGACCCACCGGATGATATGCGGTTTGTTCAGGTAGACACACAGGCCGCCCAAGCCCAGAGCCAGCACCTTGGAACTGGCCACCCCAACGGCGGGGCCGGCATGCATCAGGACGCGGATAAACGGGCTGGCCTCAGACGCCCCCATTCGGAAGCCGATCAGCGTGGTAAGCAGATCCAGCAGTTGAAGATAAACGAAAACTTGATAGATGCCCATTCTTGGTCCGTTATGCTTTGATCGGCTGCCTAGTGCACATAGTTTAGCGATAGCGGGATGACCAAAAATCGCTGAAAAGGTACCGGCTGTACTAGAAAACAGGCGAGTTCTGTTCCAAACCTAACGTCTGGAGCGGCCTACTATAGGGAACATACCTGCCACGACGGCACGCCGGAAAAGCCCAATTCGTTGCTAAATTGGGAACACGTGACTTCTTCGGAATTAGCCCCGTACCTGGCGCTGGAGGCCGGCGGCAGGCGTTTCCCGCTGCGCGATGGGCAGTCTTGGGCCATCGGCCGGGGTGACGGCTGCGCGATCATGCTGGAAAGCCGCTCAGTTTCGCGGTTGCATGCGCTGATCCAGCGGAGGGACGCGGGGGATCTGGCGCTGGTGGATCTTGGAAGCCGCAACGGATCGTTCATAAACACCAGGCGCGTCAGTTTTCCCGTGGCTCTGAACGATGGGGACCGGCTTCTGTTCGGCGATCAGCAACTGCTGTTCCGCAACCCATCGCAGGCGGCTTCGGTTCTGGCCGCTCCGGAGACCGACACGCGCAACGCTCCTACCACGGCTCTGCGCACCCACAGCCTGACGACGATTGTGGTGGTGGATATTCGGGATTTCACACCCCTGGCGCGGACGCTTTCGGAGTCGGTGCTCTCCCAGACCATCGGGACGTGGTTTTTGCGGGTGGGACAAGTCACCCAGCGGTTGGGAAGCTGGGCGCAAAAGTATATTGGAGACGCGGTGATGGCAGTTTGGGTGCATGACAACCCGAACATCCTGGGGCCCGACTTGTTGCGCGTACTGCACGCAGTGGATGAAATCAACACTGCAACCAGAGAGATCAGCCTGGCGCTGCCGCTTCCAGCGCCGCTACGCATTGGGGCCGGCGTGAACACCGGACCGGCGATTGTGGGCGGCACGGACTACACTGCGCTGGGCGACACCGTGAACGTGGCATTCCGTCTGGAATCGGCCACCAAGGGGCTGAGGATGGATGTGGCGCTGGGCGAGCGGACTTTTCAGGAACTGAAGCTGCCGGCGCCGGCTTTTGTGCGGCGTGAGGTGGCGATGAAGGGGTACGATGGGCCGAAGCACCGCCTGGGCCATCTCTTTCGAGGGGCTGCAGGATTTTCTGCGAACCACGGGCTGAGCCGGCGGCGGGCGCTTGCGGCATGGCTGCGGTAGCCGCCATTTCACGGACGGATGCGACTATCGGGCCCGGCGATTACCGAAATTCCAGAAGCAAGAGTCTGGCTCAAGCGCACACAATCCGCACCATCGCCAATTCGGACCCGCAGAGAGGCATTCCGCGTTCCCAGTTCCATCGTGATGGCCACGCCGGGCTTCAATCCGAGCCGCGTCATCTCGCGCAAAGCGGCGGGGTCGCGGTCCGACACGCTGCTGATCACGGCGGGGACGCCACACGCCCATTTGGATAGCAGCACCTCTTCCCGAGCCGGAAGCGCGCCGCTTCGCTCGGGGATCAGGTGGCCGTGCGGATCGGTTTCAGGGTCGCCTAATTTCGCTGCGATGCGATCTTCCAGCCGTTCCGAGATGAAATGTTCCAGCCGTTCAGCCTCATCGTGAACCTCATCCCATGAGTAGTCCAGGAAGTCATGCAGGAAGCGCTCGAGCAAGCGGTGATGCCGCAGAATCTCCAAAGCGCGCATCCTCCCAGCGGCTGTCAAACGCACGCCGTGGTGCTTTTCGTATTTCACAAACGGCGGCTTTTGCGCCGCCAGCTTTTGAAGCATTCCAGTCACGGAAGCGGCGACGGATATCGAGATGCCGCGCCAGGGCGTTGCTGGTCACCCGCTCGTCTTCAGCGCCGCCCAGCTCCAATATGGCTTTCAAATAATCGTCTACCGATTCCGTATTGTAGGTTCTTCTAGGTAGCACTAAATCTTAGAATACTCCGATTGCTTGACGGAGCAAAGTAACTCATATATATTTAGGTATGCCTAAATACTTGCACCGCAATCTGGCCTTCCTGATGCAGCCCCTGGCATTGCTGGTCTGCGATGTGGCGCTGCGGGTTCCGCTAAGGGCTCAGGGCGAGACCACCAGCGCGATTGCCGGTTCGATCTCTGACCCTAGCGGCGCGGCCATCCCCGGCGCGACCGTGACCGTCATAAGCAGCGAGAATGGCATGAAGCGATCCGTTAGAACCGACGACGCCGGGCGTTTCAGCTTTCCGCAGCTCAAGCCTGGAACATACTCAGTGAAAGCGGAAGCGGACCGCTTTGAAGCCCGGCAGAACAACGCCGTATCCGCCGGTCTCGGGCAGAAGCAAACCGTCGATTTCCAGCTCAAGATCGCATCCTCCAGCCAAAGCGTTCTGGTGCAGGAGCAAGCCCCTCTGATCAATCCGGAGAATCCCAACACTTCGACCACCCTGAACGCCGCGATCCATTGAAAACCTTCCGAATCCGGGCGGCGACATGACCTACCCGCTGCAGTTTGCCGCCGGCGCCCTGATCAACACCGCGGGCAGCGGCAATGATTTCGTCGGCGGCACGAATGGTTATGGCAACGTGCAGTTCAATGGCTTGCCGTCTCTTTCGAACGGCTACATCGTCGATGGCCTTGAGACCAACGATCCGCTGACCAACCTGAATAGCGGCCTTTCGACCAATCTGGTGCTTGGGATTGAACTCGATCGCGGAGGTGACGGTCAACACCCTTTCCTACGCGGTGGATCAGGGCAGGTATGGCGCTTCCCAGGTCAACTATGTCACGAAATCCGGCGCCAATCGATTTCACGGGAACCTGTACCATTTGTGGAACGGCTCAAGGTTCAATGCCGCCAATTTCTTTACCAACGCCACCGATGGAAATCACAAGCCGCGCTCTACTGTGAATCACTTCGGCGGCAGTGTGGGCGGCCCGATTGTGCACGACAAGCTGTTTTTCTTCTTCGATTCCGAATGGGTTCGGATTGCGCTGCCGATCGTGAATGCCACCACGGTCCCCACCCCGGCATTTCAGAGCTATGTATTGGAGCAGCTGCCGCGCGGCGGCGTGGACTCGGTGAGCGGATCGACGTATCAGCCGGCGCCGCAACTGGTGCCGTTCTACAAGAAGCTGTTTTCGCTTTACGGCAATACCGCGGGGACGCCGCTGGCAGTTCTCGGCTGTCCGTTCAACAGCGATGGAAAGCGCTGCCGGCGGCAATCCACCCAACGGAAACGGTTGTGCGAATCGCCAGAGTGTTTCGCATTCCAGTGACGATCGCGAGCAGTTGCAAACGGCTCGCGTCGATTACAACATCGACACCAACAACACTGCCTGGTTCCGGTTTCAGTCCGACACCGGCCTGCAGGCTGCCTACACGGACGCGATTAATCCGATTTTCAACGCCATCTCTTCGCAGCCGCTCTACTCGTTCGCATCGGGCTACACGCATGTGTTCTCGGGACGGCTGGTGAATTATTTCAACCCCGCGTTCTCCTGGTACCAGAGCCTGTTCGGGCCGGCCGACCTTGAGAAAACGCTGGCGGCATTTCCGATTGTCCTCCAGGGCGGCGGCGCCAATGCGCCGTTTACCACGCTCGGAGGGCTCGACAATACGTGGGTGCAGGGGCGGCGCGCCGCACGCTTCTTCATCAACGACAATCTGGCCTGGACGATCGGCTCGCACGAACTCCGGTTCGGCACCAACAGCCGGATCTTCCGCCTGAATGATTATGATTTCGGCGAGGGCGCGGTCCCGCTGGTGAGCTACACAACCCTGCCCCAGTTCATCTTACGGCGTGGCCTCCACGGCTTCGACAACCTTTCCGCTGGCCAATTCGCAGCCATACAACTTCCTCAACCTGGACTTTTATGCGCAGGACACATGGAAGATCACGCGAAGCCTGACCTGGACCTTCGGTATTCGCAATACTTACAACTCAAATCCGGTGAATCCGCATAACGCCGTGGCGCGGCTCGCCGGATCGTTCGATTCCATTTCCCACGATGTGAATCAGCCTCTGAGCCAGGTCATTCGGACAGGACAGGCCACCATCTTTGCCGCTACGCCCGCCATGATCCTGCAGCCGAGAACCGCCATCGCGTGGCAGATCGCGCCGCAGACGGTCCTGCGCAGCGGGTTTGGGCTGTTCAGCGACATCCTGCCAGGCAGCGTCGTCGATCTGGTGGGCACGAATCCTCCCTATTCGAAGACCTTCCAGGGCGGGCTTCTGGGCACGGCCGGAGGATCGGCGATTGCGCCGGGAGTTCCAAACAGCGCGATTGATGCGACCGCGGCCGCGAATCGGCTGTTCAACTCAGGCTTCGCTCAAGGCCAGCTTTCCTGCGCCTCGCCCCTGGCGAATCCCAACTCCTGCCTTCCGCCGATTTCGATCACTGCCGTTCCGGACGGCCGGCTGCATGCTCCATACTTCATGCAGTGGAGCTTTGCCGTGGAACGCCAACTCGGCACGGCGCTCAATCTGCGGGCTCAGTACGTAGGCACGCGCGCGGTCAACCAGCCATACCAGACGCAAGTGAACGGCTATCAGACGGTATGCCAGGGCTGCTTTGCGCCGTTCCCTTTCGGGCAGCCGAAAGACGCGCGCTTCGGGCCGGTGACGCAATTGAGCACCGGCGCCAACAGCCACTACAACGGCCTCCAGCTAACCGCCGACAAGCGGCTGGGACATGGAATTCAGGTCCAGACGAACTACACCTGGAGCCGCTGCATGGACACGGTTTCAAACGGTGGATTCCTGCCATTCGCCGCCGGAGCCATTCTTTCGCCGCTGCCGGGTGACCTTGGCCGCCAATATGGTCCGTGCGATTACGACGTGCGCCACAACTTCACAGCCCAGTACGTTTATCAGCTGCCGATGAAATTCCGGAACCGCATACTGGCCCGGACACTGAACGGATGGCAGGTCTCAGGCACGGTGTTTTGGCACAGCGGCGTGCCATTTTCGGTCTTGAGCGCGCCCTATTCCGCCAACGGCAATGGCATGGTTCAGGGCAGCGGCTCGCAGTACGCCAGCGTGATTCCCGGCGTGCCGCTTGTACGAACACAATCGCAATCCCCGGCATCACTCAACCTGGAACCATCCAGTGGCTCAACCCGGACGCGTTGGTTTCGGCCGTCGACCCGAGCACCGGCGCCTGTGCCGGCGGCGACAGTCCCAGGAATTGCCAATTCGGCAATCTTGGCCGGAACGCATTGCGCGGTCCTGATTTCTTCTGGAGCGATCTGTATCTTACCAAGTGGTTCCTGCTGGCAGAACAAGTCAAGCTGCGCATCGACGGTCAATTCTTCAACATCTTCAATCATCCGAATTTCGGACTTCCGGTGTTGGGGTACGCGGGAATTCCCGGCAAACCTTCCACGCAGACCGGATTCGGAGCACTCAGCTACCCGACATCGCCCCCGACCGGACTGTTAGGAGTCGGGATTGGGCGGAGACAACTCGCCCCGGATGATCGCGTTCCAGGCGCGGCTGGAGTTCTGATTTTCAATCCGCCCGCAGCATCGTCGCCGGGTCGATGCGTACCGCGCGGATCACCGCCGGCAGCGCGGCCACCAGCGCCGCCGCCAGAATGGCCAGCGACGGAAGCGCCAGCACGCCCAACTCAGTGGCCTTCACCTCATAGAACAAAGTCTCGATGTATCGCACCGACATCATGCCCAGCCCCAACCCGGCCAGCGCGCCCGCCAGCACCATTCTGAAAACATCCACGGTCACCAGACGCGCGATGCCGCCGGCCTGTGCGCCGATGGCCATGCGAATGCCGATTTCGCGCCGCCGCTGTAGTACGGAGTAGTCCAGCACGCCATACAGGCCGACGCCCGCCAGCAACAGCGCCACAGCCGCGAAGAACACTGCCAGCATCGCCAGCAGCCGCTCGCGAACGGTTTGCGCCTGAATCAGATCCTTCTGGGTATGGATGTTGCTGACGCGGAATTCGGGCCGCGCGCGCGGAACCTCCTGACGAAGGGTAGATGCCAGCGCCAGCGGGTTCGCGCTTGAAGTACGCACAATGAAAGTTGCTTCGCGTATCGGCTGCAAGGCGCCCCCGGCGTCGATGGCATGGAACGGCACGTAGGCCACCGGCAAGATGGGTTCCCGCATGCTGCGGTAGGGAGTATCGCGGACCAGGCCCACCACCTTGTAGCCATTGTGCCGATACGATTTCTCGAACGATTTTCCAACTGGATTCTCACCGCCGAAGTATTGTTTTGCGAATGCTTCATTGACGATCGCAACGCCGGGCGAACTGTCATTGGCGCGGAAGTCCCTGCCGTCGATGAGGTGAATCTTCATGGCGCTTATCCAGCCGGGCGAGACACTCCGAAAGTAGGCCAGGACCGGGCCGGGAGGAGCGCCGTTCACCGCAATGAAGCTGTTGGTGGCGGACCCGTCCAGCAGCGGCCGGTCGGCCAGCGCAACCGCCTCCACACCCGGCACGCTGCGCAGATGTTCGGCCACCTGTTCCCAGAAGACCGGCTGCTGAGAGCGTTGGGCGATGGTATCGAGCGTGAGAAGCCGGTCGGCGGAAAAGCCCAGGGGCCTGTTGGATAGCCTCTCGAACGTGGCGGCAAACAGCCCGGCTACAAAGAGCACCAGAAAACAGAAGGCGACCTGCACCGCGATCAGCGCATGCATCAGGCGCCGCCGCGAGTGCGGGTCTGAGCCGCCTTTGAGCGCGCTTGACGGCTTGACCGCCGAAGCGCGCAGCGCCGGCACCAGGCCAAACAGCAGCGTCACCCCGAGAGTCAGCGCCAGTCCGAATCCCAGCACCCGCCAGTCCGCCGGGAGAAACAAGCGCGCCGGATTGTCCGGCGGGTTGATCCTGCCAACCACAAACGGCGCGGACCACCAGGCGAAAAGTCCACCGGCGACAGCCGCCAGCAGCGCGAGCATCACGCTTTCCACCAGCACCAGCTGCACCAGCCGCCATCGTCCGGCGCCGATCGATACGCGCAGCGCCATCTCGCGCGCCCGCGCCGCCGCCTGCGCCGTCATCAGGTTGGCCACGTTGGCGCACGCAATCAGCAGCACCAGCGCGACCAGCACACCCAGAGCCATCAGCGAACGCCGGTAATCCTGCTGCATTCCGGAGACGCCCGCGGCCGCCGGCTCCAGCAACAGCGTCTGGTTGATGAACCGGTCAATGCTCTGGCGGGTCATCCCGGTGAACCCTTTGGCCCTCTCCACTTCGAATGCTCGCGAGGTTGCGTGCAGTTTCTGGCGAAGCGGTTCCACGGCAACACCCGGCCTGCAGACGCGCCAACGTCCGGTGCCAGGTGGAATCGTCACGGACAACCGCGGCGTGCATCATCGTGGGCACGAAGATGTCGGTCACGGTGCCGGTCTCCGTGCCGGTGAAGCGCTCCGGGCCAACGCCGACGATTTCGAACAGGCGGTCGCCCATCTGGAAGGTTCGCCCGATTACTTTCGGATCCTTCGCGAAGCGCCGCGCCCAATAGTCATAAGAGAGCACGGCGTAGGGATGCGCGCCCGGCTTCAAATCGTCGTTTTCGGTGAACAGCCGGCCCAGGGCGGGCCGGAGCCCGAACGAGCCGAACATCCATCCCGAAACATATTGCAGGTACGCCTTCTCCATCTCCTGGTCGGACTTGTAGGTCAGATCCATCCGATCCGCATAGGAGATCGCGATCAACTCGGCTTGATCCTTCACCGCCGCACGCATCAAGGCGGAACGCGGGATACGCCCAGCCGTCGAAGGTTTGGGGCTTGCCATCGAAACCGAGTCCCTGACGAGTGAGAGCGTAGAGCCGTTCGGGCTCCGCCACCGGCAAAGGCCGCAGCAGCAGGGCGTCGATCAGCCGGAATGCCGAGGTGCATGCCCCGATCGCCAGGGCCAGCGAAAGAATCGCCGCGGCCGAAGTCGATCTTTTTCTTCTTGAGCTGCCGCCAGCCGAACACGGTGTCGGCGCGCAGCGAATCGAGGGACGCGATCAGTCTGATGTCGCGGCTCTCTTCGCGCAGCCGCAGCGCCGATCCGAGCGCCGGCCGGGCTTCGACGGGGTCGCGACCCTGCCGAACGGCTTCTTCGATGTGCGACTCCAACTCTTCGTCGATCTCGCGGCTCAAACGGTCGCCCCGAAGTACATTTGCGATGCGTGACCAAAATGGCATCTCGTGACTCCTTTCAGTCTGCCCGGAGCATCGTCACCGGGTCGATTCGCACCGCACGGATCACCGCCGGCAGCGCGGCCACCAATGCCGCCGCCAGAATGGCCAGCGATGGAAGCGCGAGCACGCCCAAATCAGTGGCCTTCACCTGGTAGAATAACGCCTCGATGTATCGTACTGCTCCCATACCCAGCCCGAGGCCCGCCAGTGCGCCCGCCAGCACCATCCGGAAAACATCTACGGTCACCAGCCGCGCGATGCCGCCGGCCTGTGCGCCGATGGCCATGCGAATGCCGATTTCGCGCCGCCGCTGTAATACGGAGTAGTCGAGCACGCCATATAAGCCGACGCCCGCCAGCAATAGCGCGACAGCCGCGAAGAACATGGCCAGCATCGCCAGCAGCCGCTCGCGGACGGTTTCGGATTGGTTTAGCTCCGTCTGTGTGCGAATATTGCTGACGCGGAATCCGGGACGCGCGCGCGGCACTTCCTGACGCAGCGTGGAAGCCAGCGCCAGCGGGTTGGCGCTGGCCGTGCGCACGACGAACGTCCCCCGGCCGACCGGTTGCGGTGCTCCCTTGGCGTCGAGCGTGTCAAACGGAATGTAGGCCATCGGCCGGATGGGCAGGCGCATATCGCTTCTGGAGCGGGCGTCGCGGACCAGGCCGACGATCTGAACGCGAACTCGCGCGCCGGCCGACCCTATTTTCTCGAACGATTTTCCGATGGGATTCGCGCCGTTGAAATATTGCTTCGCGAAAGACTGGTTGACGATCGCGACGTTGGGATACTGATCGCCCGCGCGAAAGTCCCTGCCGTCGATGAAGGGAATCCTCATGGCGTCAGTCCAGCCCGGCGAGACACTCAAGAAGTCGGAAAAGACTTCGGTTGGAGGTGCGCCGTTCACCGAAATAAAGCTGACCGCGCTCTCCCCGCTCATCAAGGGCCAGCCTGCCAGCGCCACCCTCTCCACACCGGGCACCGTGCGCAGATGTTCGGCCACCTGTTCCCAAAAGGCCGGCGGCTGAGCGCTATGCGTGAGCGCTTCCAGATTCAGAATCCGATCCGCGGAAAACCCGGTGGGCTGCTTCGAAAGGCGGTCGAACGTAGCCACGAACAGGCCGCCGACGAACAGTACCACAAAGCAGAAGGCCACCTGCACCGCGATCAGCGCATGCATCAGGCGGCGGCGGGAATGCGGATCCCCGCCCCTGAGCGCGCTGGCCGGCTTGACTGCCGAAGCCCGCAGCGCCGGCGTCAGGCCGAAGAGGAACGTGGCACCGGCGGCCAGCGCCAGGCCGAATCCCAGCACACGCCAATCCGCCGGAAGAACCAGGCGCGCCGGGTTGTCAGCGGGATTGATCATGCCTACGATAAACGGCGCAGCCCGCCATGCGAAGAGCGCGCCGAGACCGGTGGCCAGCAATGCCAGCCAGGCGCTTTCGACCATGACCAGCTGCACCAGGCGCCATCGCCCCGCGCCGATCGAGACCCTGAGCGCCATCTCGCGCGCCCTCGCCGCTGCCCGGGCCGTCATCAGGTTGGCCACGTTGGCGCATGCAATCAGCAGCACCAGCGCCACCAGAACACCCAGGGCCGCCAGTGAACGGCGGTAGTCCCGCTGCATGTTGGAGCGGCCGGCGGCCGCGGGCTCAAGCAATAGCTTCTCTTTAAAAAACGCATCCAGCTGTGGTTTAGGCATGGCGGGGAGGCCCTTCAACCGGAATTCCTGGATTGCTCGAAACGCGGCCCGCAGCCTCTCGTGAACCGGTTCCGGGGCAACGCCGGGCTTCAGCTGGACCAACGTCCGCAGCCAGAAGTTGCTAAAACTGGCGAGCGTGCGCGGATTCTTCATCATCATGGGAATGAAGATATCGGTCACGGTGCCGGTTTCGGTGCCGGTGAAACTCTTTTCAGCCACGCCGACGATCTGGTAGAGATCATTGCCCATTCGGAAAGTGCGCCCGAGCGCCTTTGGATCCTGCCCGAAGCGGCGCGTCCAATAGTCATAAGAGAGCACCGCGTACGGATGCGCGCCTGGCTTGAGATCGTCGCTTTCGGTGAAGCAGCCGCCCTAGTGCCGGCCGCAGTCCGAACGAGTTGAACATCCAGCCCGAAACGAATTGCTGGTAGGCTTTCTCCATTTCCTGGTCGGTTCGATAAGTCAGATCGATCCGTTCCGCATAAGAGACCGCCATCAACTCGGCTTGGCCCTTCACGGTAGCGCGCATCTGCTGGAACATCGGATACGAGCAGCTGTCGTATTCAATGATTTTTCCATTCATCGCGGACGAACTTGCGAAAGCCACCACGTACAGCCGCTCGGGCTCGGCAACGGGTAGAGGCCGCAGCAGTATGGCATCAATGAGCCGGAACGCCGATGTGCATGCCCCGATGGCCAGAGCCAGCGACAGAATTGCGGCGGCGGAAGTCACTTTGGTCTTCTTGAGCCGCCGCCAGCCGAATACAGCGTCGGCGCGCAGCCCATCGAGCCACGCGATCAGTCTGATGTCGCGGCTCTTCTCGCGCTGCCGCAGCGTGGAACCGAAGGCTCGCCAGGCTGCGGCGGGGTCGCGGCCCTGGCGGATGGCTTCTTCGATGTGCGACGCCAGCTCTTCGTCGATCTCGCGGCTCAAGCCATCGCCGCGAAGCACGTTTGCGATGCGCGACCAAAACGACATATATAGACCTCTTAGTATACAGACGTCTGGGTACGGCGATCAGTTAGGCGCCCAGCCAAAATTAATGCGCGT